>NZ_CP109426.1:0-5141736 GCF_045040275.1 Nocardia sp. NBC_01499
TAACTTAGTTCGAGTCAGAGCGACACGGACACCGACCCGGAGCCGAGAAGCGCAGCGGAAACGCTGAGCGGATGGACCGGGAAACGAGGTAGGACGAGGAGCGCCTGACGCTCACACTGGCTCGACCGGTACCCCGATTTCATCTCGGGTTCATGGTTGCGCTAAGCTTCACAAGTTGCCTCACCGACCGATCGGGTCAGACCCGCTAGGTGGTGTGTGCGTGTGTTCTTTGAGAACTCAATAGTGTGTCGATGAATGTCAGTGCCAATATTTTTATTGGTTCCGGCCTCGCATACCCCCCGGTTGTTGAGGTCGGACATTTAGTCAGCAAATCTTTTTGCTGGCGTTTTGTTTTGCTAGGTTTTCGGACTCTAGTTATTCTTCTGATTAGCCCTTCGGGGTAGGTCAAGAGTCTTCAACGGAGAGTTTGATCCTGGCTCAGGACGAACGCTGGCGGCGTGCTTAACACATGCAAGTCGAGCGGTAAGGCCTTCGGGTACACGAGCGGCGAACGGGTGAGTAACACGTGGGTGATCTGCCTCGCACTTCGGGATAAGCCTGGGAAACTGGGTCTAATACCGGATATGACCTTCCAGTGCATGCTGGTTGGTGGAAAGATTTATCGGTGCGAGATGGGCCCGCGGCCTATCAGCTTGTTGGCGGGGTAACGGCCCACCAAGGCGACGACGGGTAGCCGACCTGAGAGGGTGACCGGCCACACTGGGACTGAGACACGGCCCAGACTCCTACGGGAGGCAGCAGTGGGGAATATTGCACAATGGGCGAAAGCCTGATGCAGCGACGCCGCGTGAGGGATGACGGCCTTCGGGTTGTAAACCTCTTTCGACAGGGACGAAGCGCAAGTGACGGTACCTGTAGAAGAAGCACCGGCCAACTACGTGCCAGCAGCCGCGGTAATACGTAGGGTGCGAGCGTTGTCCGGAATTACTGGGCGTAAAGAGCTTGTAGGCGGTCTGTCGCGTCTTCTGTGAAAACTTGGGGCTCAACCTTAAGCTTGCAGGCGATACGGGCAGACTAGAGTACTTCAGGGGAGACTGGAATTCCTGGTGTAGCGGTGAAATGCGCAGATATCAGGAGGAACACCGGTGGCGAAGGCGGGTCTCTGGGAAGTAACTGACGCTGAGAAGCGAAAGCGTGGGTAGCGAACAGGATTAGATACCCTGGTAGTCCACGCCGTAAACGGTGGGTACTAGGTGTGGGTTTCCTTCCACGGGATCCGTGCCGTAGCTAACGCATTAAGTACCCCGCCTGGGGAGTACGGCCGCAAGGCTAAAACTCAAAGGAATTGACGGGGGCCCGCACAAGCGGCGGAGCATGTGGATTAATTCGATGCAACGCGAAGAACCTTACCTGGGTTTGACATACACCGGAAACCTGCAGAGATGTAGGCCCCCTTGTGGTCGGTGTACAGGTGGTGCATGGCTGTCGTCAGCTCGTGTCGTGAGATGTTGGGTTAAGTCCCGCAACGAGCGCAACCCTTATCTTATGTTGCCAGCGCGTAATGGCGGGGACTCGTGAGAGACTGCCGGGGTCAACTCGGAGGAAGGTGGGGACGACGTCAAGTCATCATGCCCCTTATGTCCAGGGCTTCACACATGCTACAATGGCCGGTACAGAGGGCTGCGATACCGCGAGGTGGAGCGAATCCCTTAAAGCCGGTCTCAGTTCGGATCGGGGTCTGCAACTCGACCCCGTGAAGTTGGAGTCGCTAGTAATCGCAGATCAGCAACGCTGCGGTGAATACGTTCCCGGGCCTTGTACACACCGCCCGTCACGTCATGAAAGTCGGTAACACCCGAAGCCGGTGGCCTAACCCCTTGTGGGAGGGAGCCGTCGAAGGTGGGATTGGCGATTGGGACGAAGTCGTAACAAGGTAGCCGTACCGGAAGGTGCGGCTGGATCACCTCCTTTCTAAGGAGCACATCTCCAGACATGCCCACACAGGTGGGAGTGTTGTTCTGGCAGAGACCGTTTCGGAAACATATGTTTTCCGGCGGACGCTCATGGGTGGAACACTGACTGCCTCTTCTCGCGTATCAATCGGTCATCACGACTGGTTGGCGAGGGGATATATCGACACACTGTTGGGTCCTGAGAGAACACGCAAGTGACTCTCTAGGCGAAGATAACGACAAGACCGAGTGGTCACGCAGACCGCATCGCTTCGATACGAGGTGGTGGGCATGGTGGTGGCGGTAGCTCGGTTTTGTGTGTTGTTTGAGAACTGCACAGTGGACGCGAGCATCTTTGTTAGTAAGTGTTTAAGAGCGTACGGTGGATGCCTTGGCACCAGGAGCCGATGAAGGACGTAGGAGGCTGCGATAAGCCTCGGGGAGCTGTCAACCGAGCTGAGATCCGAGGATTTCCGAATGGGGAAACCCAGCACGAGTGATGTCGTGTTACCCGCATCTGAATATATAGGGTGTGTGGAGGGAACGTGGGGAAGTGAAACATCTCAGTACCCACAGGAAGAGAAAACAATAGTGATTCCGTGAGTAGTGGCGAGCGAAAGCGGAAGAGGCTAAACCGTTTAGATGTGATACCCGGCAGGGGTTGTCTAGACGGGGTAGTGGGGCTCACTTTCCAGGTTCTGCCGAGCCTGGCGAGAGTCAGAAACCGTTGTGTTAGTCGAAGTGGTCTGGAACGGCCTGTCGTAGAGGGTGAGAATCCCGTAGACGAAAACTCAGCGGCTCTTGTAGTGAGTACCCGAGTAGCAGCGGGCCCGTGAAATCTGCTGTGAATCTGCCGGGACCACCCGGTAAGCCTGAATACTCCCTGGTGACCGATAGCGGACTAGTACCGTGAGGGAAAGGTGAAAAGTACCCCGGGAGGGGAGTGAAATAGTACCTGAAACCGTGCGCTTACAATCCGTCAAAGCCTGTGAGTCATTTGGTTGACTGTGGGTGATGGCGTGCCTTTTGAAGAATGAGCCTGCGAGTTAGTGGCATGTGGCGAGGTTAACCCGTGTGGGGTAGCCGTAGCGAAAGCGAGTCCGAATAGGGCGGTAGAGTCGCATGTTCTAGACCCGAAGCGGAGTGATCTACCCATGGCCAGGGTGAAGCGACGGTAAGACGTCGTGGAGGCCCGAACCCACTTAGGTTGAAAACTGAGGGGATGAGCTGTGGGTAGGGGTGAAAGGCCAATCAAACTCCGTGATAGCTGGTTCTCCCCGAAATGCATTTAGGTGCAGCGTCACGTGTTTCACGCCGGAGGTAGAGCTACTGGATGGTCTAGGGGGCCTACAAGCTTACCGAAATCAGCCAAACTCCGAATGCCGGTGTGTGAGAGCGTGGCAGTGAGACTGCGGGGGATAAGCTTCGTAGTCGAGAGGGAAACAGCCCAGATCGCCGGCTAAGGCCCCTAAGCGTGTACTAAGTGGAAAAGGATGTGAAGTCGCGAAGACAACCAGGAGGTTGGCTTAGAAGCAGCCACCCTTGAAAGAGTGCGTAATAGCTCACTGGTCAAGTGATTTTGCGCCGACAATGTAGCGGGGCTCAAGTACACCGCCGAAGCCGCGGCATTCACACAATACGTCCGCGTTCTCCTGCGGGAGGGCGTGCAGCGGTGTGGATGGGTAGGGGAGCGTCCTATAGCCATGGAAGCAGCAGGGTGACCTAGTTGTGGAGGCTATGGGAGTGAGAATGCAGGCATGAGTAGCGAAAGACGAGTGAGAAACTCGTCCGCCGAATGACCAAGGGTTCCTGGGCCAGGTTAATCCGCCCAGGGTGAGTCGGGACCTAAGGCGAGGCCGACAGGCGTAGTCGATGGACAACGGGTTGATATTCCCGTACCCGTGTATCCGCGCCAAATATCGAATCAACTTTGCTAACTGTCCAAATGTTCTCTTATCAAGCCTTCGGGCGAGAGGGAGGATTGCTGCACAGGACCCGGGTTGTAGTAGGTAAGCGATGGGGTGACGCAGGAAGGTAGCTGGGCCAGTCAGTGGTTGTACTGGTGTAAGCCTGTAGGGCGTGGTGTAGGCAAATCCGCACCGCATGAAGCCTGAGAGGTGATGCGTAGCCGATTGAGGCGAATTCAGTGATCCTATGCTGCCGAGAAAAGCCTCTAGTGAGTTGGTACACGGCCCGTACCCCAAACCGACACAGGTGGTCAGGTAGAGAATACTAAGGCGATCGAGAGAACTGTGGTTAAGGAACTCGGCAAAATGCCCCCGTAACTTCGGGAGAAGGGGGACCACAACCGGTGACGGAACTTGCTTCCTGAGCTGGGGGTGGTCGCAGAGACCAGTGAGAAGCGACTGTTTACTAAAAACACAGGTCCGTGCGAAGTCGTAAGACGATGTATACGGACTGACGCCTGCCCGGTGCCGGAAGGTTAAGAGGACCGGTTAGCACTTTTGGGTGCGAAGCTGAGAATTTAAGCCCCGGTAAACGGCGGTGGTAACTATAACCATCCTAAGGTAGCGAAATTCCTTGTCGGGTAAGTTCCGACCTGCACGAATGGCGTAACGACTTCTCAGCTGTCTCAACCACAGACTCGGCGAAATTGCATTACGAGTAAAGATGCTCGTTACGCGCGGCAGGACGAAAAGACCCCGGGACCTTCACTATAGCTTGGTATTGGTGTTCGGTACGGTTTGTGTAGGATAGGTGGGAGACTGTGAAGCGGGCACGCTAGTGTTTGTGGAGTCATCGTTGAAATACCACTCTGATCGTATTGGACTTCTAACCTCGGACCATGATCTGGTTCAGGGACAGTGCCTGGTGGGTAGTTTAACTGGGGCGGTTGCCTCCTAAAATGTAACGGAGGCGCCCAAAGGTTCCCTCAGCCTGGTTGGCAATCAGGTGTCGAGTGCAAGTGCACAAGGGAGCTTGACTGTGAGAGCGACAGCTCGAGCAGGGACGAAAGTCGGGACTAGTGATCCGGCACCGGCAAGTGGAAGCGGTGTCGCTCAACGGATAAAAGGTACCCCGGGGATAACAGGCTGATCTTCCCCAAGAGTCCATATCGACGGGATGGTTTGGCACCTCGATGTCGGCTCGTCGCATCCTGGGGCTGGAGTAGGTCCCAAGGGTTGGGCTGTTCGCCCATTAAAGCGGCACGCGAGCTGGGTTTAGAACGTCGTGAGACAGTTCGGTCTCTATCCGCCGCGCGCGTCAGAAACTTGAGGAAGGCTGTCCCTAGTACGAGAGGACCGGGACGGACGAACCTCTGGTGTGCCAGTTGTTCCGCCAGGAGCACTGCTGGTTAGCTACGTTCGGAAGGGATAACCGCTGAAAGCATCTAAGCGGGAAGCCTGTTCCAAGATGAGGTTTCTCACCACCTTCGAGTGGTTAAGGCCCCCCACAGACCATGGGGTTGATAGGCCAGAACTGGAAGCCCGGTAACGGGTGTAGGTGACTGGTACTAATCGGCCGAGGACTTACCAACAAAGAAGCTACGCGTCCACTGTGCAGTATCTGAAACAACACACGATCCGTGTTCACGGGTTCGGAGTGAGTGTTCTCAGAGGCTCACGCCTCCTTTACCCCTTTTGGGGGGTTTCAGGGGGCGGAGCCCCCTGAGGATTAATCTCTCTGGTGAACCTGGGACACGGAGTGTGACAGTTTCATAGAGTTACGGCGGCCATAGCGGCAGGGAAACGCCCGGTCCCATTCCGAACCCGGAAGCTAAGCCTGCCAGCGCCGATGGTACTGCACTCGACAGGGTGTGGGAGAGTAGGACACCGCCGGAACATCATTGCAGAAGACCCCCAACATTGTTGGGGGTCTTCTTGCGTTTACGGCTGGACCTCACTTCCGAAGCGGACGCCGCGCACCGAGTTCGGCGTTGTCGGCGGCGGCGCGGCCGTCGTCCCAACCATTGGCGTTGGGGATGGAGACGCCGCGATTCCGCACTTCCGGAAAGAGCGAGTCGAACGCCTCATCCACTTTCACCTGATGCGAGGCAAGCACCGGCAGCAGACGCGCCGAGTCGATCGATTTCGCGATAGTGCTCTCATTCGCCGCGGCCAACCGCTCGCCGATCCGGGTGGCATAGGCGACGAGGAACGACTTGCGATAGGAACGACTCCGAGAATCCGCACTGCGCTGCGCCTGATTACCGCTCGCGATCATCGCCCTGGTGGCCTGCACGAGCAACGAGGTCGTCAACAACTCGACCACCTCCAGATCGCCCTCATCACCGACAATGGTCATGAACCCCCACGCCGAAGCGAAGATCGCGCGGCACCGGTTCGCTTTGGTGACCACATCGACCAGCAATGCTTTGGCATCGACATACGGTGTGTCCAGCCAGATCCGGCAGGCCCCAGGCAGATCAGGGACCGAAGTATCCGCGTCGACCAGCACCCGATCGACGGCGTATTTGGTCATCAACTCCTGTGCCTTCGCCGAAAGCGTCTCGGCCTCCTCCGGAAACGAGGTCGACTCGGCCTTCGCCAGCAGCCCCCTGACCCGACTCAGAATCTTCTCATCGACATGATGGTGCGCTGAGGGAGTCGGTTGCGCGGTGCCGGGCAGCGGGCGGATGAGTTCCAGTCGCGGTAGCCGAATCAGCAGCGCCAATGCCTGAACCACGGTGGTGAGCGCCTCGACCGGCGTCAGCAGCTGCTTCGCCGCCCATTGACCGAGATGCGGTGCCGACGGTGACCACCAGACAACGGCATCGAGCTCGTTGAGCTGCGCGCGCCAGGTCTCGTCCACCGAGGCGGCGGCGAAAGGCTGTACGTACGTGGCGATTACATCGGTCAGCAACGCGATCGCGTACTCGTCGAGATGCCGCCGCGCGGCCTGGTGCACGTCCTCGGGCAGCCAGCCGTTCTGAAAGATCCGGGAGATGATGTGCTGACCCGCGAGGTGCGCGCCGTGTGCCAGCTGCGGCGTCAGCGGATCGCGACCGGCAAGGGCCGTCGCGCAACGTTCCGCGGCCGCCGAAGCGCCCTGCGCGGACTCCATCGCGGCAGCCATCAACGTGTTGGCGATCTGCTCCGCGTCCGCGGGCCGCTGTTGGCCCGACCAGAACTCCGAGCTGCTGGACGGACCGCCTTCCGGACGGCGGCCCGAACGCTTCCGACGATTCTGCTTGCCCATATTCGCCACCCCCGTTCGCGTTCCGATGTCTCGCAACGATAGGGCAGCCACGGACCGATGATGTCGCGCGGGTACGAACTCGGACTCCCGAGACCAAGCCGGTTACCGCCGCTCAGTAGCGTTGACCTTCGGCAGCGGTAGGAGGCCGGTATCGATGCAGTGATCCAGGTATCGGTGCAGCAATTCGCGATCGATCGGGGGACAGCGCAGCGTGCTGGTGGCCAGACCCTGGACGGCATTGGCATTGTGCACCGTACCGAGGCTGTCGAAGGACAGTGATCGGTCGGCGTCGTCGGATCGAAGGTCGAGGAAGGCAAGCACGGTGGGATCGACCGTGGGGTTGGCGGACAGTGCGTCACGCCATTGCGCGATCGGCCGCGTGGTGAGCGGGAAGCCGTAGTCGCGGACCCAGGAGAAGATGTCGGCCAGGTGCACCGCGGGCACGGGGGCAAGGTTGAATACTCGACCGTCCGGCTGTTCGGCGAGTGAGAGCCGTACGATCGCCGGACCGACGAAGTCGACCGGTGTCCAGACCTCGGAGGCGTCGAGATCGGGAGCTGTCCCGGTTCGGATGCTCGCCAGCAGCATTCGCCACAGTAGATCCTTGGTGTTGACGATGCCGGTGCCTGCCGCGCCGGTCACCCGCCCGAGCCGGTAGACGGACACCGGCAGCCCGCGTTCGGTGGCCTGCTGGAGCAGCCGCTCGGATACCCATTTGGTTTGCGGATAGCCATCCCACAGCTCTTCATGGGCGGGGAGGAATTCCTCGGCCACGTCGGGGTGGATCCGGGCCGGAGCCGCGACGGACAGCGTCGAGACGTAATGCACCGGGATCGACCGGTTGGCGGCGGCCATGCGCAGGATCTCGCGTGTCGCAACCACATTCGCCGCCCGCAAACTCGAGTACGTGCGGCTGATGTCGATCAGCGCGGCGTTGTGGTAAATCGCGTCGCAGCTCAGGGACAGCTCGGTGAACTGCTGCTCGTCCAATCCCAGACACGGCATGGTGAGGTCGGCGGGTAGCACGACCACGCGGTCGCTCAGCGCATCATCGGACAGTCGTTGCCCGGCGACTGTCCGCTGGATCCTCTCCAGGCCCTGTGTCGCGTCGTCGGCCCTGACCAAACAGACCACCTGTGCATCGGTCTGTGTCAGCAGTGCGGTGAGCAGGTGTGCGCCGACGAAACCTGTTGCGCCGGTGAGTAGTACGCGCCGCAGCGGAGAGGGGAGGGCTGGGGTCAGTCCTGACGACACCACATCGTCGGTCAGGATCGCATCGGCCAACGCCGCGGGGGGTAGGCCGGTGCCGCGCTGCGGCGTTGCCTCCGGCTCGCGGTCGAGTGCCGCGGCAAGCCCGGCCACCGTGGGGTGGCGGAACAGCAGTGCGACCGGAACGTCGCGGCCAAGCGCCGCACCGATACGGTTCACGGCCTGAATGGTCTGCAACGATTGGCCGCCGAGCTGGAAGAAATCGTCCGTCGTAGCCGGGATACGCACACCGAGTACCTGTTCCCACACGGTCAACACAGTGCGTTCCAATTCCGTTGCCGGTGTGGCACCGGTCGGTTCCGTAGCTTCGGTGACCACCGGGGAATTCCGCAGGGCACGCCGGTCTACCTTCCCAGAGGGAGTCCTCGGCAGCCGCTCGAGCATGACCACCGAGCCCGGAATGGAGGCAGCGGGCAAGACCGAGTGCAGATAGGTTCGAAGTTGTGCCGGGGACACACCGACCGCCGAGGCCGCGGGCACGATGTGCGCGGACAGGTGTTTCGCGCCGTCGGCCAGGACACGTCCGACCACCGCGGCCTCGGCCACGCCGGGATGGCCGAGCAGCAATGTCTCGATCTCGGCTGGATCCACCCGGTGGCCACTGATTTTGAACTGTTCGTCGATCCGGCCGACGAAGACGAGCTGCCCGTCCGCACCGCGACGGACCAGATCACCGGTGCGGTATGCGCGCGGCTGTCCCGCCAGTTGCGATAGCGGAGCGAACCGTTCGCAGGTCAGCTCGGGCTGTCCGAGGTATTCCCTGGCCAGTCCGTCGCCGATCAGATACAGCTCACCGACCGTGTTCGGGGCGGCCGGCTGTCCGTGCTGATCGAGCACCGCCGCGCGTACCCCGGGGAGGGGCACACCGATCGGCACGGTATCGCTGATCCCGGTGCCGTTCAGCTCTGCCGTGGTGGCCACCACGGTGGCCTCGGTCGGCCCGTAGGTGTTGAGCAGTCGCACCGAACCGCCGGTCACGTTGTTCCACTGGATGATTCGCTCGGGCAGCGCCGCCTCGCCGCCGATGATCACCATGCGCACACTGTCCGGCAAGGTGGTAAGACCCGTCGCCAGTGCGTGCGTGAGTTCGTGCCAGAACGCCGTCGGCAGGTCGAGCACGCTGATGCGCTGCCGCGCACAGGTTTCGATGAAGTGCGGCATGGATTGCGGCATCTGCGCGGTGCGTACGACGAGGGTGGCGCCGGTCGTCAGGGTCAGGAAGATCTCCTCGACGCTGGCGTCGAAATGCAGTGGGGCGAACTGCAATACCCGGTCGTCGGGCGTCAACCGGTAGCGGTCGCCGGCTCCTGCCACGAAGTTCGCCAGCGCGCCTCGGGTGATCAGCACGCCATTGGGGCGACCGGTGGAACCGGAGGTGTAGATGACGTACGCCGCATCGTCGGTGCTCCCGATGTCCGAGTCGACCGGCGTCGCGTGCCCGGCCGACATCGGGTGATCGGTGAAAAGCACGTCCGCGCCGTGGTTTTCGACCAGGTTGGCGTACTGCGACGAGGTGACGATCATGCTGGGCTCGGCGTCGGAGAGGATGGCCGCCATCCGGGACCGCGGACCCTCGGGATCCATCGGTAGATACGCCGCACCCGCCAGCAGTACGCCGACGATCGCCACCACGGCGTCGATACCGTTGGGCAACAGCACCGCGACGAGCTGGCCGGATCGCACGCCACGTCGGATCATGGTGTCGGCCAACTGTTGTGCGGCCAGCTCGAGCTGCTGGTACGTCAGCCGTCGCGTTCCGTGTTCGACAGCGATGGCGGTGGGCCGGCGCCGGGCGCGTTCGAGGATCAGATCGACGACGGGTCGCGCGGGTGCGGACAACGAGCCGCCGTTCAGTACGGCCCGGTCGCGGTCGGCCGCGGGGAGCGAGCGTATCCGCGCGATCGGACGGTCGGTGCTGTCGAGCAGATCCAGCACAGCGGTCTGTACCTGGGTGAGTATGTCGTGCGCATGCCGCGCGTCGAGGGTAGCGGCGTCGAAGGTGGCACGCAGCACCAGCTCGGTCTCTGGAAGCACGTACAGCATCAGTGGAGTCGCGGTCACCTCGTCGAACTGGACGTCGGTGATGGACAGACCCGTCCCCGCGCCGTCCAGTTCGTCTGCGGCCGGGTAGTTCTCGAAGACCAGGATGGTGTCGAACAAGGTCATCTCGCCTGCCGATCTGGCCAACCCGCTGCACCGCTCCACCTGGGCGAGGGTGAGGGCGTCGTTGGCGCTGATCCGAAGCTGACGCTCCTGGATGTTTCGCAGCCAGGCCGCAACGGGCTCGGCGGGATCGACCGGAACCCGCAGCGGCAGGGTATTGATGAACAACCCGACCGCGGATTCCATACCGTCGAGCTCCGCGGACCGTCCGGCCACCGTCACACCGAACACGACATCGGATTCACCAGTCCACCGCGCCAGCAGCAAGGCCCAGGCGGCCTGGAAGACGGTGTTGACCGTGACACCGAGCGCGATCGCCGCTCGTCGCACCGAGGCCGTCTCGTCCTCGGTGAATCGCAATTCCTGAGCGCCGTGTCTAAATGTGCTGTCCGGCAATCTATTACCAGGTTCCAGTGCCCTGGTTGGTGCCGTGAGACCGGCCAATTCCGTGCGCCAGAACAGTTCGTTGGCGGCGGCCGCTTCCGCGTGCATCGCCTCGCGTCGGGCCAACAGCGCCGAATACCGCGGTGGCTCAATGAGGATGGGCGGGTGGCCGTGAAATACCTTGCGGTAGCACGACATAACCTCGTTCAGTACCGTCCCGAGGCTCCAGCCATCGAGCAGGAGGTGGTGGTGGGTCCAGATCAGCTCGAAGTGCTCAGCGGATCGCTGTACGAGAGTCCAGCGCATCAGCAGGGGACCGGCGAGATCGGCGAAACCGTGCTCCCGGTCGGTCTCGAGCAGCTGCGCCAACCGCCGGTCGCCGTCGTCAGGGTCGAGGCCACGCAGATCGACGACGGCGATCGTCACCTCGTCATCCGTGCCGACATGCTGGACGGGCCGGCCGGCCGAATCGAAGCCGAAGCGCGCCCGCAGCGTCTCGTGCCGGTCGAGCACGTATTGCCAGGCGGTGCGCAGGGCCGCCACCCGCACCGGCCCGCTCAGCCGCAGGCGAACCTGTTCGCAGTACAGCTGCGGTGACTCCTGGGTGGCGCAGTGCAACAGCATGGTTTGCTGCATGGGTGAGAGTCGTTGGGACCGTGTTGTTTCGGCGTCCGGCTGTGCACCGGGATCGGGTTCGGCCGTCGTGCTCGCCGCGGCCATCTCGATGACCGTGCGGTGCGTGAAGATCTGATCCGGTGTGAGCAGCAGACCGGCCCGGCGTGCCGCCGCACTGAGTCTGATGGCAAGCACCGAGTCACCGCCGAGTGCGAAGAAGTCTTCTCCGACACCGATATACGGTCGGTCGAGCAGTTCCGCGAGCAGACGGCACAGCACCGCCTGCCGCTCGTCGGCGGGGTACGCCGGGTCAGCTGCGCTGTCGTTGCCGACCAGCGCGGCGAGTGCGTTGCGATCGACTTTTCCGTTGCCGCTGAGCGGGAACCTGTCCACCGCGACGATGACCGGGGGCACCATGTATCCGGGGAGCACGGCCCGGCAATGCGCGGCCGCGCGCGCGGCCACATCGCCGCCGGTGTCGGCATCGGTATCGACGAGCACATAGCCGACCAGGGAACCGCCGGTGGCGAGCACCACGGCGTCGCGGACGGCGCTGTACTCGCGCAGCACGGCTTCGATCTCGCCGAGTTCGATCCGGTATCCGCCGATCTTGACCTGCTGGTCGGATCGGCCGAGGAATTCGATGAGCCCGTCGTGGCGATACCGCCCGAGGTCTCCGGTGCGGTAGAGGCGGCCGAACTCGGCATGGGTGACGAACCGCTCGTCGGTGCGTTGCTGGTCGCGCCAATAGCCTTGCGCCACACCGATACCGCCGATGTGGAGTTCACCGGCGACACCCGGCGGACAGGGGTGGCCGGCCTCGTTCAGGACGTGGAACCGCTGGTTGGTCATCGGGCGCCCGTACGGGATGGAGGTCCACTGCGGATCGACCTCCGCTACGGGGTACCAGATCGACCAGATCGACGCCTCGGTCGCGCCGCCGAGGCTGATCACCCGCATGGATCCATGCAGTGCACGGAGTCGGTCGGGCAGGTTCGGCGGGATCCAGTCACCACTCATCATGCAGATACGCACCGAACCCAGGCCGTCGCGGGCGCTGTGTTCGGCCTCTTCGGCGGCCAGCCCGGCGAGTGCGGGGACCGAGTTCCATATCGACACCCGTTCCCGCCGAACCAATTCCAGCCAGTGCGCGGGATCTTTGAGCCCCGTTGCCCGAGGTAGCACGATGGCGCCGCCGGCGGCGAGCACGCCGAAGATGTCGTAGACGGACAGGTCGAAGCTGAGCGAGGACAGCGCGAGTACCCGGTCGTTCTCGTCGATTGCGAAGCGCGAGTTGATGTCTCGAATGGTGTTGGTCGCGCCGAGGTGATCGATGATCACCCCCTTCGGGGTGCCGGTCGAGCCGGAGGTGAAGATCACGTAGGCGAGTCGGTGCGGGTCGGCGCGCAACGTCAGGGGTGTCGCCGCAGTCGCACGCAGGGTCGGGAGGTCGACCTCGAAGACGTGTCCGGCGAATTCCGCCGGTACCGCGGCCCGTGTCTCGGGCTGCACAAGCACATGGTCGACCTCACCCAACCGGAGCAGTTCCGCGATCCGCCGGGCAGGCAGTTCGGCGTCCACCGGCAGGTAGGCCGCACCGGATTTACAGACACCCACTGCCGCGGCGATCTGCTCCCAGCCTTTACGCATGCAGATCGCCACCAGCTGGCCGGGACGTGCCTGCGCGCGCTGCAGCCAGGCGGCGACGGTATCGGAGAACTCGTCCAACTCCTGGTAGCTGAGCCGGACCCGGTCATCGATGATCGCCTCGGCGTGCGGCCGGGCCGCCGCCATGGCCCGGAACCCGTCGTGCAACGCGACATCGGTGGGCAGCGGTCCCGCGGTGTCGTTCCAGTCCTCGACGACACGCCGATACTCGTCCGTAGGCAGTATCGGCGCCGAGCCGATCGGGAGTTCGGGAGCGGCCAGCAATTCGTCGAGCAGGAGCGTGAAACGATCGGTGAAGCGCTCCATCGTGGACGGATCGAACAGATCGGTGCTGTACTCCCAGCTTCCGTGCAGGCCGTCGGGGGACTCGGCCAGGGACAGGGTGAGATCGAACTGAGCAGCGGTGCGCGGCAATTCCAGTGAGGTGGCGGTCAATTCGGGGGTCAGTGCGATGTCACCGCCCGCGCCACCCATCCCCATCAGCGCCAGACTGCTCATCTCGGGTGAGCGCGACTGGCGAAGCACGAACATCACATCGAACAGTGGCGAGCGGCTCAGATCCCGTGGCATCCGCAGCCGCTCCACCAACATCGGGAACGGCAGTGCCTGGTTTATCAGGGCGTCCACGGAGGTTGAACGCACCTGCCGCACGAGATCACCGAAGGTCGTTGCCGGATCAACCAGCACCCGCAGCGGTAGCGCGTTGTCGAAATAGCCTGCCACCGGGGCCCATTCCGCTTCCGTCCGACCGGTCATCGGGGTGCCGATCAGCAGATCGTGCTGATTGCTGTGCCGGTGCAGGAAGACCGCGAACACGGTGAGCAGCGTCTGATAGGTGGTGGCGCCGGCGGCACGAGCGAACTCGCGCACGCGGTCCGCGGTCCGCGCCTCGATCCGGAATCCGTGCATCGCCCCGCGGAACGACTTGCTCTGCGGCCGCGGTCGATCGGTCGGCAGCTGGAGCACGGGAAGCGGACCGGCGAGGTTGTCGCGCCAGTACTCCCACAGGCGTTCACCTTCCTGGCCTGCCAGCATTCGGGTCTGCCATCTGGTGAACTCGGCGTAGTGCCGGGTGACCGGTGGCAGCATCGGTGCGGTTCCGGCGATTTCGGCCTGGTAGAGGGCGGCGAGATCGTTCACCAGTAGCACCAGCGTCCAGAACTCGCCGACGATGTGATGCACCACCAGCAGGGCGACGTGTTCATCCTGGGCGGTGCGGTAGACGCCGAGCCGAATGAGCGGACCGGCGGCCAGGTCGAAGGGGCGATCGACCTCTCTGGCGAGATGTGCTGTCAGCTCCCGTTTTTCCCATCCGATGGCATCGGTCTCCGACATCCGTAGCGTGTCGGTCGGAATCTGCTCCTGGTGCGGTTCGCCGTTGTCGTCGGTGACGATGCGTGAGCAGAGCACGCGATGGCGCTGTGCGAGCCTGGCCACCGCGCGGTGCAATGCGGCCGGATCCAGCGGCCCGCGCAACACCAATGCCTCACCGAGGTTGTAGGCGGTCGCGTCGGGCGCGAGCTGGTGCAGGAACCACAGGGCGCGTTGCCCGTAGGACAGCGGCCATCGGGACGGGGGCCGCTGCGCACGGTCACGCAGGAGGGTGGCAAGCATCCTGCGCTTCTCGGTGGAGGTGAGGTCCCGGAGCGGATCGGTTTCGGCGACAAAGGAATTCGTCATGCACCTTGGCCTTTCTGTTGCGGCCCGCTGATATGCCCTGACCCATCGACATCGTCGGCGTATTCGGCCAGGAGTGCGTCCAGTTCGGTGTCCGACAGCTCGTCGAGCCGGTCGAGCAAGGCCTCGGGGTCGAGGTGGTCCCGCGATACCTCCGTCGGGTTTCGCAACTGGTCGGTGACATGCTCGGCCAACTCGCGCAGGGTCGGTCCCCGAAGAATGAGCGCGGTCGGGACGGGGATCGAAAACGCGGATTCGATGCGGTTTTTCAACTCGAGACCCATCAACGAGTCCAAACCCATTGCGGTGAGCGGTGTGTCCAGCGAGATCCGCTCCGGTGCGGTGTCAAGGGTCGTGGCCAACCGGGCCCGAAGTTCGGTGCTGATTCGCTCGATCCGTTGCGCGGGATCCGCGTCGAGTAGTTCGGCGAGGTCCAGAGCGGCGGTGTCATGACCCGTCCCGTTCCGGCTCGAGTCCGCCGGACCGGCCGCGGCGGCGGAGCCGAGCAGTTCGCCGAGCAATCCGGCCCCGATCCGACCACCCGCGGTGCGTTGCCAGCGTTGCCAATCCGCGTCGAGGACGGCGACCATCGCCCGGTCGTCATCGAGGGCACGGTTCAGTTCCGCGACGGCCGCCTGCGGTGGCATCGGCCGCAGGCCGACGGCACTGAGCCGATCTGCCGTGGCCGAGTCGGCGACCATGCCGGCACCGGCCCATGGTCCCCAGGCGATGCTCACCGCGGGCAGCCCGTTGGCTCGACGGTACTGGGCGAGACCGTCGAGAAAGGTGTTGGCCGCGGCATAACTGGACTGGCCTGGGGAGCCGATGGCACCGGCGATCGAGGAGCACAGGAGGAAGAAGTCCAGGTCCGATGCGGCGGTCGCGCGGTGCAGCTGCCAGCCACCGTCGACCTTGGGGGCCAGCACCGCGGCCGCCCGAGGCCAGGTCTGCTGGTGCAGCAGAGCGTCATCCAGCACACCGGCCGCGTGCACCACGCCACGCAGCGGCGGGAAATCCCGCCGGATCCGCTCGACAACCTCGACGGCCTGGCGTGGATCGGCGACATCGCCGCGCACGTAGTGCACCTCGGCGCCCAATGTCGCGAGCGCCGCGCGTCCTTCGTCGGTGAGTTCGGAGCGGCCGTTGAGCACGATCGTTGCCGCGCCGTGTTCGATCAACCACCGCGCGATGGCGAGGCCGACACCGCCGAGGCCCCCGGTGATCAGATAACTGGCGTCGGGCTGGATCGGCACCGATTCTTCCTGGTGCGTCCGATCCAGCTCGACCAGCCGCGGCGTCAGCCAAGACTGTGCCCGATGTGCTTGTTGCACAACAGTTTCCGAGCTAGTCAACATCTCGACCATGGCGTCGGCTTCGCCGGTTACGGAGCCGTCGGGATCGAGGTCGACCAGGCCGCCGAAGGTCATCGGACTTTCCGCGGCCAGTGTCCGGCCCAACCCCCACACCGTGGTCTGGCGGGGATCGATCGGTTCCCGCGCTACTTGCTGCGCGCCCCTGGTGATCAGCCACACCGGCGCGCCTGCCGCGATCGTCCAGCCGCTGAGCAGGGGAATGAGTTCGCGGACAAGCGAATTCGCGGTCTCGGACGGTTCCGTGTCGGCGGGCTCGAACGAAACAAGATCCAGCGCCGAGAGATACAACACCCCGCGCCACGGCGCTGCGGCGAGACGGCGCCACTGCTCGGCATCGTCGATATCGAGCCGCTGCCGCCGACCGTCCGGGTGACACAGTTCCCAGCCCGCGTCGACGGCGGACACGACCGCGCAGGGCTCGCCGCGTTCGGCGAGCAGCGCGAGGATTCGATCACTGAGGGGGCCGCGGGTCGACCACACCAACCACGGACCGGTTCGGTCCGCGCGGGGATCAGGCTGTCCGGGCGACGCGGGCCGCCACTGAATGTCGTAGCGGCGCACCGCATGTTCTCTGGTGAGTCCCACCTGCTCGGGCGTCATCGTAGTCAGCCGCACGCCCTCGAACAGCAGCACCAGGCGACCGTCCTCGTCGTGGACCCGGATATCGGCCAGCACCTGGCGACTGCCCCGGTGGGAGACCTCCAGGAGCTCGATGTCGCCCCATGCCGCCGCCACCGGTCGGCGGGCGAGCACTACCCGCCGGACGGCCAGGGGGACCAGGAGGTTGCCCTGGTCGGTCAGCTCTTGGATCACGGTGTCGGGCAGGGCCCCTGCGATCGCTTGGAAGCACGCGTCCAGCAAACCGGGTGCCGTGACCACGTCGTCAGCCACGCCGTCGGGCCTGCTCAGCATGAACCGGGTCGACCCCGAACTCCGCCGAACCCACCGGATCCACCGGAAAACAGGGCCTAGTTGCAGACCCCGCCGGGCGGCTTCGGCATAGAACTCCACCCCGTCCATCGCGTCGTCGGCGCGACCCGACTCGACCGGCTCGCCGGTAATCGACGAGCACAGCGCGGCTTTCGACCTGGCGTGGACGCTCCAGTGCGGTGGCTGTCCGTCCACGGCCGGCGCGCTGTGCGCCTCGACCTCCCATGCGCCCGGCTCGGCCGGTGTCAGGTGGCATTGCGCCCGGTACTGCTCGTCGTCGGCGAGGACGAGCGGTCGAGTGAACACGACGTCGGAGAACTCCAGATCGGCGGTGCTGTTCGCCGTCTGCCAGATCGAGCCTGCCGCGGCGGTCAACCAGTACGCGCCGGGCACGACGACGCGACCGAACAGCCGATGATCACCGAGATCCGATGGCTGGTTCTCGCCGAGGACCTGTTCGAAAACCGCTGCGCCGGAAGGCAACCACACGGGTGTGCCGGCGTAGCGAACCGTGGGTTCGGCGGAGAAATCCGGCGTCTCGCGCTGAGCCAGCCGCGCCAAGGTTCGGCGACCGCGTTCGACGAACTTGTTGGGATGGGTGATGCTCTCGAAGGGATAGGTCGGTACGCGATGGACGCGGCCGGGCCGGTCGCGGTGGTAACGCGGCCAATCGATCCGCGCTCCCCGGGTGTAGAGCGCGGCCAATGTCTGTTGCACCCGTTCCGGTTCCGGCTCGGCGCCGGTCATCGCGGCCAGTGCGTGCACATCCGCGCGCTCGACACCGCCGCGCACGAATCCGGCCAAGACGCCGGCCGGTCCGATCTCCAGCATGAGCGTGCAACCCGCGTCGACCAGCGTCCGCACACCGTCCGCAAACCGCACCGGTTCGCGGACATGCCGACGCCAGTACGACGGTTCGCTCAACTCGGTGAGGTCGGCGAACTCGCCGGTCAGATCCGAGACGAACGCCGTGTGCGGCGCATGGGTCACGGCCCGCGCGACCCGCTGTTCGAACTCCGCGAGCATCGGCTCCATCAGCGTGGAGTGGAATGCCCGGGTGACCGGGAGTCTGCGGGCCGACACCCCGGCGGCCGCCAACTGCGAAATCACCTCAGCGACAGCCGATTCCGCACCGGATATGGTGACCGCGGCCGGACCGTTGACCGCTGCCACCGCGACCCGATCCGCGTGCTCACCGATGGCGTCTCGTACCTCGTCCAGCCCGGCGAGCACCGCGTACATGACACCCGGTTGGGTGTGCTGCATGAGCCGGCCACGGGTAGCCACCAAACCGGCGGTGGTGTCCAGATCGAACACCCCGGCCGCGCACGCCGCCGCGTAGGCACCGACACTGTGTCCGAGCACGGCATCCGGTCGCACACCCATCGACTCCCACAGTGCGGTGCTCGCGTATTCGAAGGCGAACAGCGCCGGTTGGGCGTAGTCGGTGCGGTCGAGCAGATCGCCGGACCCGAACAGCACATCGAGCAACGGAACGTCGAGATGCGGTGACATGGCCTCGGCACAGCGGTCCAAGGCCGCACGGAAGGCAGGCTCGGCGCGGTACAGCTCCCGACCCATCCCGGCGCGGTGCGACCCTTGCCCGGAATACAGCACCGCGATCCGGGCGGGACGGGCATCGTCGATAGTCGTCCCGGTCAACTCGGCGAGCTGTCGAGCGGCATCCAGCGGGTCCGCAGCGACCACGGCACCACGGTGCGTGAGATGGGTGCGGCCGGCGTTGACGGTTGCGGCCATGTCGGGCAACGCGATTCGATCGACATCCAGTGTCCGGCGGTAGCCGTCGGCCAGTGTCCGCAGGCCGGTGTCGGTGCGGGCCGATACGGTGAGCACTACGGGCCGGTCCGGTGCCGACGCCACGTGTTCGCCGAGTGCGGGCGCTTCGAGCACCACATGGGCATTGGTGCCGGACAAGCCGAACGAGCTCACCCCGGCGATCCGCGGACCACCGGACGGCCAGGATTCCGGCGCCGTCGGTATGCGAATCCGCGTGCCGTCCAACCGAATCCGCGGATTGAGTTCCTTCAGATTCAGGTGCGGTGCGACGATCCCGTTCTCGAAGCAGAGGATCGTCTTGATCAGACCCGCCATCCCCGCCGCGGCTTCCAGGTGCCCGATATTGGTCTTCACCGACCCGACCAACAGCTCACGGCCGCTGCCCGCCATCGGTCCGAAGACATCGCCGAGCGCGTCCAATTCGATAGCGTCGCCGAGTGGTGTTCCGGTGCCGTGCGCTTCGATATAGCCGACCTCGTCCGGTGTCACGTCGGCATCGGTCAGTGCCTCGCGCAGCACCGCCCGCTGCGCCACCCCGTTGGGTGCGATGATGGAGGCGCTGCGACCGTCGTGTTTGACCGCCGATCCGCGAAGGACGGCAAGCACTCGATCACCGTCGGACACCTCACTCAGCCGCTTCGCCACCAGCACCCCGCAGCCTTCGCCGCGGCCGTATCCGTCGGCGCCGGCATCGAAGGTCTTACACCGCCCGTCCGCCGCGATCATTCTGGCCAGCGAGAGGTTGATCCAGATATCGGGCGACAGCAGCAGACTCACCCCGCCGACCAGGGCCATATCGCATTCCCCACGGCGCAGACTCGCCGCGGCGAGATGCAACGCGACCAGGGACGAGGAACACGCGGTATCCAGACTGAGCGCCGGTCCCTGCAGATCCAGCGCGTGCGCAAGTCGACCGGATGCCATGCCGTGCAACGTTCCAGGGCCGGTATAGGCTTCGATCATTTCCGGTGCGCCGGCCCAGATCTGCAGATTGAGAAAGTCGGTGCTCGAAACACCAACGAACACACCGGTTTTGCTGCCTGCCAATTGGTCAGCGGGCTGACCGGCATCCTCCAGCGCCTCCCAGGTGGTTTCCAGCAGTATCCGGAACATCGGGTCGATACACCGAGCTTCCCTGGGTGCGATGCCGAAGAAATCGGCGTCGAAATCCTCGACACTGTCGAGAAATGACCCGGCGCTCGCGTGGGTTCGGCCCGGCCGTGCCGGATCGGGATGGTAGAACTGCCCGAGCCGATCCGGTGGAAATGGCCGCACCGCATCCCGTCCCTCGGAAAGCAGCGACCAGAATCCGGTCGGCCCACGGCCCGCACCGGGAAAACGGCACCCAACCCCGATGATGGCGATCTTCTCCTCGCGACTGTCGGTCATCGCGGCGTCCTTTCCGAAATTGCGAGTACGCCAGACAAATGGCTGGCGAGTGCATCGATCGTCGGGTGGTCGAACAGCAGACCGATCGGCAGTGAAACACCCAGCTCGGCCTGTACTCGGTTGCGGATCTCCACCGCCGCCACCGAATCGATGCCGAGCTCGAGGAACCCGGTCTTGGCTCCGAGCACCGATCCGTTGTCGAGCCGCAGTACGGTGTTGATCCGGTCGGTCAGGTAGCGCACCAGCTCGTCGTGTCGCTGCCAGGCGGGACCCGGTGCCGCACGCGGTGTCGTCGGCTGGTCGGCCAGCCGCCACTGCGCGACGACCGCGAGACGGCCGTGCTCGAAATCCGCTCGGCACTGCATGCGTTGCACCTTGCCGCTCGATGTCTTGGGCACGGTCCCCGGTTCGACGAGAGCGACGACGGCGGGCATGACGCCGTGCTCGGCGCCGATCGCGGACCGGATCGTGGTGAGCAGACCAGCCAGGTCGACGACGTCGTGCGCGCGCCGCAGCTCTTGCAGGACAACGAGTTCCGGCCGACCGTCCGGATCGACCGTGCATGCCACGGTGCCGCCGGGCCGCAGGGCGGGATGGCAGGCCGCGACAGTGTGCTCGATATCGTGGGGATAGAAGTTGCGGCCGTCGATGATGATCAACTCTGTGCGTCGACCGGTGACGAACAGCTCGCCGTCGCGCAGGAATCCCAGGTCGCCGGTCCGGAGGAAACGCATCCCCGGCCGGTGCGGCAGGGTGGCGTCGAAGGTCTGCACGCCGTGGTCTGGTTCGGACCAGTATCCGTCGGCGACCGACGGCCCGCTGACCCAGATCTCACCGATCTCATCGGATCGACACGGTTGCCGCGTCTGGGGGTCAACCACTTGCACGTCATGATCGGGCACCACCGGCCCGTTGCCGACCAGCACGTGGGTGCCCGCACCCGCGCGCACACCGATCCGACCCTGCTCCAGAACGTCGGCGTCGACACGTATTTCGCGCGGACCGTCCGGACGCTGTCCGCCGGACACCATCAGTGTGCACTCGGCCATGCCGTAACACGGAAACAGGCTCCGACCACGGAATCCCGCTACCGCGAACGCCGAGGCGAAGCTGTGCAGAGTCTGTGCGCGCACCGGTTCGGCACCGCAGAAGGCGACGTCCCAGCCGGTCAGATCGAGCCGCTCCCGATCGGGTGGCTCGATCTTGCGGACACAGAGGTCGTAGGCGAAGTTCGGGCCGCCCGCGCTGACGCGCGCCTTGCCGGAAATTCGTTCGAGCCAGGTCGACGGAGCGTGCAGGAAGGTCAGCGGCGACATCAGCTCGCAGGTCATGCCGACATAGAGGGGTTGCAGGATGCCGCCGATCAACCCCATGTCGTGATAGGGCGGTAACCAGCTCACCACGTGGCAGTCTCGGTCGTGCCGCATGGCGTGCCGAATGAGTTCGCTGTTGGCTACCAGATTGCGCTGGGTCACGCGGACACCGCGCGGGGCGCGGGTGCTGCCCGAGGTGTACTGCAGGAAGGCAAGGTCATCCGGCGTCGAGGTGAGCGGGCGCCAGTCCTCGGCCGCGCTGTCGGGCACGATATCGGTCGCGCACCAACGTAGCCGCGTCGAATCGCCCTGAGGCAGCACGGTGTCTCCGACGGCACGCACCTCGCTGGTGGTGAGCACCATCGATACCCGCGCATCTTCGACGATCCCGAGCAGGCGTGCCAGCGACCGACGCGATCGGCCCACCTCCGGCGGATATGCGGGCACCGCGGTGACGCCCGCGTACTGGCAGCCGAGAAATGCCGCGACGTACTCCAGGACCGGGGGATACAACAGCAACACTCGATCACCCGGCAGGCACTGATCTTGCAGTGCCGAGGCGATCGCCCGCGCTCGGCGATCCAGGTCACCGTATGTCCAGTGCACGTCGAATTCCGAAGCTCCGGTAACGAAAGTCAATGACCTTTGCTCCGGGGTGTTCTCGGCATGGTTGCGGATCACGTCGACAAATGACGTCTTATCCGTAATAGACAGGCTCAAGGTAATCCCCCTTTGTGTGCAGAGCAGCGCGGGTCGAACACGACGTCGCGAACTGTGCCGACCTACCGTCCGTTCCGACAGCGGTTCGAGATCGAAGAATAGAATCGCGATGAAACCAGCGCCTGAGTAGTCGAATACTCGATTTCCAGAAATGGCGTACGGTCGGTATTTCGGTCAGGTTGTTCTTGGGCCGGCTGTCCGAATCCATGATCGCTCCTTCCGAACCGGTAGTGCTCCCTCCTCGCCGCAAGGCGGAGGTCGGCGCTACTCAATGCTCGTTCCAGGAACCGAGATCCGGCAATCGCGGGTCCGTTGAATGGACCCACTGCCGACCGGACAACTCCGTCGGGGGCAGTCGAATGCCAGGTCGCCGTCGAATTCGACGAAACTACCGATCGACAGCACTATCCAATAGCGCTGCCGCGTGTCCGTCCGATCAGCGGTGTTGCGCACCAGAAAGTGCCGCCGTCAGCTGACGGGCAGCGTCCAGCGTCGCCGAAATGAATTCCTCGCGTACAGGTTTGGACGCCTCGGCGCGCAGCGGACCGAGCTGGACCTCGAAGGCGGCGGTACCGGTCGCGTCGAAAACCGGGGCCGCGAGGTAACTCAACGGAAGCGCGTCGTCGGAGTCCAATTCGCTTCTGCTGAACGGCCGCGACGTGAGCGCCGCGAGCTGGCGCAGGGCGCGGGTGCGCAGATGTGGCTGCAGCAGTTCGGATCCCACGGCGCCGAGTAGATCGGCCAGCAAATCGACCATGCCCGCGTCATCGGCCAGCGGCCGGAAAACTGCGACCCCGCGCTCGCGAACCAGGGCGAGCAGCGTGCCCGCCGTGCGCCGGTCCGCACCGGCGGCGGTCGCCGTCCAAGCGTTCTGCTCACTCGCCGAACGCCACGGCATCACGCTCGCACCAGCCGGGAATTGCAGCGGAATACGATGTCCGACAGGGATTCCCGGCACGACGCGATCGGTGCCGTGCCGGACGTCGAGGACGGTGAGCCGGTCGGGTTCGATACGACTGAACGTCGCGCCGGATCCCGTCCTGGCGGCGAGGGTCGCGAGGATCGCGCCGACACCGCTGGGGAGTGCGGCGCCGTGCAGCCCGGCCAAGGCGGGGCCGATCGCGTAACCGCGGTGCGCGTCCCGGCCGACCCAGCCCGCCGCGGCGAGTTCCGCGAGGATCGCGCTCGCGGTGGCGCGGGCGATATCGAGGCGCTCGGCGACCCCCGCGACGCTGATCGGTTCCGTCGACGTCGCGAGCAGCGAAACGATGTCGATCACCCGACGAGTCGGCGGGGACGCTGCTCGGTCCGGCATGGCGGAACCCCTTGTCTCTGCTCGGGCGGTCGACCTACTATGTGTCGAATATTAGTGCACTATATGTCGAATATTCGACACTCGTAGGTCCGGGACGGCTGGCGGGGGTCGCGGAGGAGTGCGAATGATTCTGGATCGGTTCCGCATAGACGGACAGGTCGCCATCGTGACGGGCGCGGGCCGCGGCCTTGGCGCCGCGATCGCGGTGGCCTTCGCGGAGGCGGGCGCGGACGTCGTCATCGCGGCCCGCACCAAGAGCCAGCTGGACGAGGTGGCCGAGCGGGTAGCCGCGGTGGGACGCCAGGCCCACGTGGTGCCCGCGGATCTGAGCGATATCGATGCCACCGCGGCACTCGCCGCGACCGCGGTGGAGCGCTTCGGCCGACTGGACATCGTGGTCAACAACGTCGGCGGCGCCATGCCGTGCACCCTGCTCGACACCACACCGCAGGCGCTCGTCGACGCGTTCAACTTCAACGTCACCAACGCGCACGCACTCGTCCGTGCCGCGGTGCCCCGTATTCTCGAAACCGCCGGTGGCGGTTCCATTCTCAACATCACCTCGACCATGGGCCGACTGCCGGGCCGCGCGTTCGCGGCATACGGCACCGCCAAGGCGGCACTGGCGCACTACACGAAACTGGCCGCGCTTGACCTGAATCCGCGCATCCGCGTGAACGCGATCGCCCCCGGCTCGATTCTGACCTCCGCGTTGGAGATCGTCGCGAACAATGACGCGATGCGTACCCAACTGGAAACCAAGACGCCGTTGCAGCGCATCGGTGACGCTGAGGACATCGCCGCGGCCGCCCTCTACCTGGTTTCCCCGGCGGGCAAATACCTCACCGGCAAGGTGCTCGAACCCGACGGCGGCTTGATCACCCCGAACCTCGACCTCCCGATTGCGGACCTGTGACATGGCCTATCGCGTAGTGCAGTGGGGCACAGGCAATGTCGGGCGGCACGCCCTCGCTGGCATCATCGCCAACCCCGACCTGGAGCTGTCAGGGGTATGGGTGTCGGGCCCGTCGAAGTCGGGGGTGGACGCGGGAACCCTTGCCGGGCTGGATCATTCGGTCGGCGTGGCCGCGACGACGGATACCGACGCCATCCTCGCCACGAAGCCCGATTGTGTCGTCTACTGTTCGATGACCGACAACCGCTTGATGGAAGCCATCGGCGACCTGCAACGGATCCTCGGCGCCGGAATCAATGTCGTCGCCTGTGCCCCGGTCTTCTTCCAATACCCGTATGGCGTCCTGCCCGACGAGCTGCTGAAGCCGGTGCAAGAGGCTGCGGCGCAGGGCAATTCGTCGCTGTGGGTCAATGGCATCGACCCAGGTTTCGCCAACGATCTACTGCCGCTCGCGCTCGCGGGCACCTGTCTGCGCATCGACCAGCTCCGCTGCGTCGAGATCGTCGACTATGCCAGCTACGACAATCGCGAAGTCATGTTCGACATCATGGGATTCGGCAAACCTCTCGGCGACATCCCGATGCTGCTCCAGCCGGGCGTGCTGTCACTGGCCTGGGGCGGCACCGTCCGCCAGCTCGCCGCGGGCATCGGCGTCACCCTCGACGCGGTCACCGAAACCTACCAGCGGATCCCGGCCACCCACTCCTTCGACATCGCCACCGGCCACATCGCCGAAGGCACCGCTGCCGCACTGCGTTTCGAGGTGCGTGGCATGGTCGGCGACACTCCCGTCACGGTGCTGGAGCATGTCACCCGCCTGCACCCCGACCTCTGTCCGGACTGGCCGCAGCCCGCTCACCACGAAGGCTCCTACCGCGTCGAAATCACCGGCGAACCCAGCTACGCCATGGATTTGGTGACGTCGAGCCGCAACGGCGACCACAACCACGCGACCCTGCTCGCCACCGCCATGCGGATCGTGAACGCGGTCCCTGCCGTGGTCCAAGCGCCACCGGGCATCTTGACAGCCTTGGATCTACCGCTGATCACCAATCCCGTACAGCACTAACCTTATTCGCGCGCTCGATACCGCTCGAGCAACCGAACGTGCCCCGGTTCGAGTTCCTCGATCGAGCCGACGCCGAGCAGCCGCATGGTTCTGACTATCTGGGTGCGCAGGATGTCGATCGTGCGGTCGACACCTGCCTCACCCCCGGCCATCAACCCGTACAGATAGGCGCGCCCGACGAGGGTGAACCGTGCGCCGAGGGCGAGGGCGGCGACGATATCGGCGCCGTGCATGATGCCGGTGTCGAGGTGGATCTCCATGTCGTCGCCCACTTCCCGCACCACCGACGGCAGCAGGTGCAGCGGTACGGGCGCGCGATCCAATTGCCGCCCACCATGATTCGACAGCACGATGCCGTCGACGCCGAGCCCGGCCAGCCGCTTCGCGTCGTCGACGGTCTGCACGCCCTTCACCAAGATCTTGCCCGGCCAGTTCTCCCGGATCCAGGCCAGATCATCGAACCCGACGGTCGGGTCGAACATGGCGTCCAGGAGTTCGGCCACCGTCCCCGACCAACGGTCGAGCGAGGCGAACGCCAGCGGCTCGGTGGTCAGAAAGTCCCACCACCACCATGGCCTGCGCAGCGCGTCGAGCGCACCGGTCAGCGTGATCGACGGCGGCACCGTCATGCCGTTGCGCACGTCACGCAGCCGGGCACCCGCCACCGGCACGTCGACCGTGACGACGAGGGTGTCGAAGCCCGCCCGCGCCGCTCGCTCGATGAGCCCCATGGATCGATCACGGTCGGTCCACATGTAGAGCTGAAACCAGTTGCGGCCGTTGGGTCCTGTCCCCGCCGCGAGGTCCTCGATCGCCGTGGTGCCCATCGTGGACAACGTGAACGGAATGCCCGCGCGTTCGGCCGCACGCGCCCCCGCCAGCTCGCCCGCCGTGTGCATCATCCTGGTGAACCCGGTGGGCGCGATACCGAACGGCAGCGCGGCCGTCCTGCCGAGCACCTCCACCGCGGTGTCGGTGACGGCGACGTCACGCAGGATCGCGGGACGGAACTCGATGTCGGAGAACGCCTCCCGGGCTCGGCGCAGGCTGATCTCGGCATCGGCGGCGCCGTCGGTGTAGTCGAACGCGACCTTGGGGGTGCGCTTGCGAGCCAACTCGCGCAGCTCCCAGATCGTCTGGGCGCGAGCGAGTTTGCGCTCCCGACCGCCGAACGGACGCTCGAACTTGACCAGCGGCGCGAGCTCGCGGGGACGCGGTAACCTGCGCGCGGTCACCGGGCCGCCCCGGCGACCTGTGCCGCGGTGCGCAACCGCAGCGAATGCATGCCGCCGTCGACCTCCAGCATCGTCGCGGTGACGGACGCCGCGGCCGGACCGGCCAGATAGGCGACAGCGCTGGCGACTTCATCGGCCGAGACCAGGCGCCCGTGCGGCTGACGTGCCTGTAGCGCGGCCAGCTCGGCGGCCGGATCGGCACTGGCGGCCAGTAGCCGCTGCACCCAGGGTGTGTCGACGGTGCCGGGATTGACGCAGTTCACCCGAATACCCTCCCGGAGATGATCTGCGGCCATAGCTCGGGTGAGCGAGAGTATCGCGCCCTTGCTCGCGCTGTACACGGCGCGGTCGGGCAGCCCGGTGGTGGCCGCGATCGAGCAGATGTTGACGATCGCGGCGGCCGGTGAGCGCCGCAGGTGGGGGAGTGCGGCGCGGGAAACGCGCACCGTGCCGAAGACATTGACCTCGAACACGCGCCGCCATTCGTCGTCGGTGTGGTCCGCGATGGTCCCCTGCGCGCCGATGCCAGCATTGTTGACGAGAATATCGATCCGCCCGAAGGTATCGACGACTCCCGCGATCGCGCCGCGCACCGACTCGTCGTCGGCAACGTCGCAGCGCACGGCCGAGGTGTCGCGCGGGTCGAGATCGAGCACCGCCACCCGCGCGCCCGCCGCCGCCAAGGTCTCGGTGACCGCCTTCCCGATGCCGGACGCACCACCGGTAACCACCGCCACCAGCCCATCGAACGTGTCCTGCGACGACATACCGACCACCTTCTCCCCTCGGTTCCGGTGCGTGACTTCGCCGCCGGACAGGTCCGATGTTTAACACTGGCGAAGATAACACCGATCGCCAGCGTTCGCGCCAGATTGCCACTGCGCAACCAGGATTGACGAATTCTCGAACATCCATTGCGCGAGCAGACATCCGATGTATAGTCGTGATCCAGATCACTATCTGGAACGAGGATCACCCCATGGCGCACCTCACGGCGCTGGACACGCTAGACGTCCGGTTCCCGACCTCGCGCGAGCTGGACGGCTCGGACGCGATGAACCCCGACCCCGACTATTCGGCGGCCTACGTGATCCTTCGGACCGATGACCCGGCCGGGCCGCAGGGTCATGGCTTCGCGTTCACCATCGGCCGGGGAAACGACGTCCAGTGCGTCGCGATCCGATCGCTCGAGCACTTGGTGGTCGGCCGGGACGTGGCCGAGATCGCCGGGAACCTCGGAGGATTCGCCCGCGCCCTCGCCGCCGATTCCCAATTGCGTTGGCTCGGACCGGAGAAGGGCGTCATGCACATGGCGGTGGGCGCGGTGATCAACGCCGCGTGGGATCTCGCCGCGAAACTCGCCGGAAAACCGGTGTGGCAGTTGGTCGCCGAGATGTCGCCGGAGCAGATCGTCGACCTGGTCGACTTCCGCTACCTCACCGATGCCATCACCCCCGACGAGGCACTCGAGATTCTCCGCCGCGCCGAACCAGGTAGGCACGAGCGCACCGCCCGCTTGCTCGAGACCGGATATCCGGCATACACGACCTCGCCGGGCTGGCTCGGCTACTCCGACGACAAGCTGGCCCGGCTGGCGCGCCAGGCGGTGGCCGACGGATTCGGCACCATCAAGATCAAGGTGGGCCGCGATGTGGACGAGGACGTGCGCCGGGTCGAGGTCGCCAGGGCGGCGATCGGGCCCGATATCGGACTGGCCGTCGACGCGAACCAGCGGTGGGATGTCGACGCGGCCGTGGACTGGATTTCCCGTCTTGCACCGGCGAATCCGGCCTGGGTGGAGGAGCCGACCAGCCCGGACGACATCCTCGGCCACGCCGAGATCCGCCGCCGTGTCGCGCCGGTGCGCATCTCGACCGGCGAACACGGCCAGAACCGGATCCTGTTCAAACAGCTGCTGCAGGCCGGTTCCGTCGACATCTTGCAGATCGATGCGGCCAGGGTCGCCGGGGTGAACGAGAATCTGGCAATTCTGTTGCTGGCGGCCAAGTTCGGTGTTCCGGTGGTGCCGCACGCGGGTGGTGTCGGGCTGTGCGAGCTGGTCCAGCATCTGGCGATGATCGACTACCTCGCGATCACCGGAACCATGCGGGACCGCGCGATCGAATTCGTCGACCATCTGCACGAGCATTTCCGCCATCCGGTGCGTGTGGTCGGCGGACACTATCTCGTGCCACGCGAGCCAGGGTTCAGCGCCGAAATGCTGCCCGAATCGCTGCGCGACTACGCCTATCCGACCGGAGCCGCGTGGCGCGCGGATCCACAGGCCCGCTCGACCCAACAGCAGGAGATCGCATGAAAACCGCCAGCATCATCGGCGTAGCCCTCGGCGCCACACTGGTCATCGCCTCGGGTGCCGCCTGCTCCCGAGAACCCACCGACACCGGGAACACGGCGCCAGCCGTCACGGTGGGGGTCGGCGCGGACAACGGCGTCCTCGTCGGCGCGGATCAGCCGCGTTCGGATTCCGACTTCTGGAGCGCCTACGCGGGCTATCTAGGGCCGAAGGCCGCCGCGGTCGGCGTGAAGCTGGAGAACACCTCCTCCGACAACGACGCCAACCGGCTCAAGTCGAACGTCGACACCCTGCTGTCGAAGAACGTCAAAGCGATCATCATGGCGCCGCAGGACACCGCCGCGGTGAAGCCCGCGCTCACTGCGGCGGCGGCGAAGAATGTGCCGGTGGTCAGCGTCGACACCCGCCCGGACAGCGGCGGGGTGTACATGGTCGTGCGAGCCGACAATCGCGCCTATGGCACCAAGTCGTGTATCTATCTCGGTGAAACACTCAAGGGCGCAGGCAAAGTCGTCGAGTTTCAGGGCGACCTGAGTTCGATCAACGGGCGCGATCGGTCGGAGGCGTTCGCGGACTGCATGAAGACGCGCTACCCCGGCATCAAGGTGATCGAGATCCCGACCGACTGGAAAGGCGATCGTGCCGTCTCCGGCCTGCAGGACAAACTGCTGACCGATCCCGATATCAACGGCATCTACATGCAGGCCGGTGGCGTGTTCCTGCAGTCGACGATGGCCTTGCTGCGGCGCAGCAACAAACTGGTGAAAGCCGGTGCGCCAGGCCACATCACGATCGTGTCGAACGACGGCATCAAGGCCGAGCTCGACGCCATCGAAGCGGGCGATATCGACGCGACCATCTCCCAGCCCGCCGATCTGTACGCGCAGTACGCGGCGTTCTACGCCAAGGCCGCCGTCGACGGCCGCAAGTTCACGCCGGGGCCAACCGATCACGGGTCGACGATCATCGACACCGGCGTCGGCGGCACCCTCGAAGACCAGCTGCCCGCCCCGGTCGTCACCCGAACAGGCGGCAAGGTCGGCGAACTCGACACCCTGACCACCACCGCGCCCGGCCTGTGGGGTCACGGCGGATGACCGGCGAACCCATTGCCGAAGCGATCGATGTGTCGAAACGGTTCGGCCGCAACGTGATCGCGCTCGACCGGGTCGGCCTGCGGGTGGAAGCCGGGCGGACGCACGCGTTGGTCGGCCGTAACGGTGCGGGGAAATCGACGCTCGTGTCGATACTGACCGGGCTCGCGACTCCCGATGAGGGGGAGGTGCGGTTCAACGGTCTTCCGGCGCCGTCGCCCGCCGACCGGGACGCCTGGCGGTCCAGGGTGGCGTGTGTGTATCAGAAGTCGACGATCATTCCCGATCTGTCGGTGGCGGAGAACCTGTTCATCAACAGCCAAGGCTTCGGCGGCCGAATCATCAACTGGCGCAAGGTACGTGGTCGAGCGCGTGCACTCCTCGACACGTGGTCGGTGCCGGTCGATGTCGATACCGTCGCCCGCGATCTATCCGTGGAGCATCGTCAGCTGGTCGAGATCGCGCGCTCGCTCTCGCACGGCGCGCGGTTCATCATCCTGGACGAGCCGACCGCGCAGCTCGACGGACCCGCGATCAAACGGCTGTTCAACAGGATCGGGGATCTGCAGGCGCAGGGCGTCACCTTCTTGTTCATCTCCCATCACCTGGACGAGACCTACGAAATCTGCCGTGATATCACCGTTTTCCGCGATGCCAGGCACGTGCTGACCGCGCCGGTCGCCGAGCTCGGCAAGGCGGCGCTCATCGCCGCGATGACCGGCGATTCGGTCGAACTCGAAACGCCGGTCGCGCGGCGCGACCCCGATGGCACGGCGGCGCCGACGCTGCGGGTCGAAGGTCTCTCGCGGGCAGGCGAATTCGACGAGGTGGTGTTCGAGGTCAAACCGGGCGAGATCGTCGGACTCGCGGGCGGTGGCAGTAGCGGCCGGATCGAGGTCGCCGAGACCATCGTCGGATTGCGCAAGGCGGCAGCGGGTTCCATCATCGTGTCCGGCAATCGGCTGCGCCGCGGTGGAGTTCGCGCCGCACTCGACGCTGGCATCGGCTTCGTGCCCCGCGATCGGCACGAGGAGGGCCTGATTCCGGAGATGAGCGTCGCCGACAACGCCACCCTGACCGTGCCGCACCGGCTTGGACGCCTCGGGCTGCTGTCGCGTCGCACCCGGAACACGGTGGCGGGCAAGGCCATCGATGAGCTCGGCATCAAAACCGAGGGCCCCGACCAGAGCGTCGCCGAACTGTCGGGCGGTAATCAGCAGAAGGTGGTGTTCGCGCGTGCGCTGGCCACCGATCCCGCGGTGCTGGTGTTGATCACGCCGACGGCGGGCGTCGATGTCCGGTCGAAGGAAACCCTGCGCGGTGTCGTGCGCGACGCCGCCGACCGCGGCACCGCCGTCCTGGTGGTGTCGGACGAGCTCGACGATCTGCGCGACTGCGATCGGGTCCTGGTGATGGTGCAGGGCCGGATCGCTGAAGAATTCGAGAAGGGTTGGGGCGACAAGGAACTCGTCGCCGCCATGGAAGGACTGTCATGACCTCGATCGCCACCAACGAGCCAACCGCGCGGCGGTCGCTGGCAACGGTGCGCTGGGGTGCGCTGCGCGACTTCCTGCTTGTGCCACCGATTGTGCTGGTGCTGGTGGTCGGCTACTTCATCAACACCAACTTCGTCTCCTCGACCAACCTGACCAACGTGCTGACCTCGATGAGCGGTATCGCGCTCATCGTGCTGGCCGAGGTGCTTGTGCTGGTGGTCGGCCGGATGGACCTGTCGCTGGAGTCGACCTTCGGGCTCGCCCCCGGTGTCGCCATCTGGGCGACCATGGGCACCGCGAAGGTCGGCGCCTACACCTGGACCTCGCCGTGGATGGCCATTCCGATCGCGCTGCTCGTCGGCCTCGCCGTCGGCGCGCTCAACGGGGTGCTGATCGTCCGGTTCGGGTTGAACGGTTTCATCGTGACCCTGGCGATGCTGATCGCCCTGCGCGGGCTGCTCACCTTCCTCACCGAGGGTTTCACGCTCACCAAGATTCCGCCGTCGGTCGAATGGCTCGGGAACACACGGATATTGGGTGTTCCGGTCGATGTGGCGCTCTGCCTGGCGCTGTTCCTCATCGGCTATCTCGTGCTCACCTATACGACGGCCGGGCGCGCCCTGTACGCCGTCGGCGGCAACGAGGCCGCCGCGCGGGCCGCGGGCATCCGTACCGATAACGTTGTCATCGCCGTGCTGATCATCGCGGGCGGGCTCGCCGCGATCGGCGGGCTCATCTACTCGGGACAGTTCGCCAGCGTGCAGGTCAGCCAGGGTGACGGGATGATCTTCCAGGTGTTCGCCGCCTGCGTCATCGGCGGTGTCGCGCTCAATGGCGGGCGCGGGTCGGTGCTCGGCGCGTTCTTCGGTGTCCTGATCCTCACGCTGATCCAGAAGCTGCTGTCCTACGGCGGGGTCAGCGCGGATTCGCTGAAGTTCATCAACGGTGCGCTGATCCTGGTCGCCCTGGTGATCACCCGCGTCGCCAGCGGACGACGGCAGGAGTGAGCGTGCGAATCGCGTTGCACACCAAGCTGAAACCCGGCGCCGAGGCCGAGTACGAGGCGGCACACCGTGCGGTGCCCGCCGAACTAGCCGCCGCCATCAGGGACGCCGGTGCCACGTCCTGGACCATTTGGCGCAGCGGCACCGACCTGTTCCACGTGATCGACTGTGCCGCTTACGATCTGCTGCTGAGCCGGTTGGCGGAACTGCCCGTCAACGTCGCGTGGCAGCTGCGGATCAACGAGTATCTCGAAGCGGCGCACGACTATTCGGCGGTGGGGACCGACGCGGCACTGCCGGTGGTGTGGGAGCTGAATCCCGCCGGAGAAGCCGGTGAATGACGTAGCCGACATCGTCCTCGGCGGCGCGGGGTACGCGGGGCTGTTCCGTGCGGTCGACGAGGCGGACGCGCAAGCGGGCATCGCGGCGGCCTGGGACGCGGGGATTCGCGCCTTCGACACCGCCCCGCACTACGGCGCGGGCAGCAGCGAGGAACGGCTCGGTCGATTCCTGCGGTCGCAGCCGCGATCGTCGTACTCGGTGTCGACGAAGGTAGGACGGCTGCTCTATGACGATCCGCTCGCGTCCGACGGTATCGATGACTTCTACGGCGCGCCGAAACGCTCACGGCGACGCGACTATTCGGCGGACGGCGTGCGGCGTTCGCTGGAGGACTCACTGCAACGACTCGGCATGGACCGGGTCGACCTGCTGCTGATCCACGATCCGGACGACCATCAAGACCAAACTCTCGCCGCGGCGATGCCCGAACTGGAGCGAATGCGCGCGGCGGGCATCGTCGCGGGCATCGGCGTCGGTGTTAACGACGTGGACGTAGCGCTGCGCTTCGTGCGCGAGACCACCATCGATCACGTCATGATCGCTGGTCGCTACACGCTGCTCGACCGTCGCGCGGACACCGAGCTACTCCCCGAATGCGCGCGCCGAGGCATTCGAGTACTCGTCGCCGGTGTCTTGAACAGCGGAATCCTGGCCGATCCCACCCGCAGGGCCACTTTCGACTACCGGCCCGCACAACGCGACATCATCGAACGCGCGCAGGCGATGGAGCGCATCTGCGCGAAATACGATGTCCCCCTGCGCGCGGCCGCGCTACAGTTCCCGCGCCGGAACCCGGCGGTCGGCGCCACCGTCATCGGCGCGGGCATAAAGACGGAAATCGAGGACACCATCGCGATGCTGAACACCGCTGTCCCGGAAGACCTTTGGCACGAACTGGACCGGTGCACATGACCCGCAAGGCGGGGTGGTCAGCCTGCGGCGCGGTGCAGCCACTCCATGACGCCTGCCACGTGGGCGAGGGCCCGGGCGTGCGCGAGTTCCGGATCGCGGGCGGCGATCGCATCGCAGATGCCGCGGTGCTCGGCGACGGTGCGCTCGAACGCCCGCTCCTCGGTGATGCCGCGCCAGATCCGGGCCCGCATGGTCGGCAGCGACAGCGAATCCAGCAGGGAGGCAAGCACTTTGTTGCCCGAGGCGGCGGCGATGGCGCCGTGGAACTCGAGATCGAGCGCGACGAGCTCGGTCACCGAGTTGTGCTCCGGTTCGACGAGGGTGCGCAGGCGCGCGATCCGGTCCGCCGGCATCGATTGCGCGGCGAGGGCGGTGGCGGCGGGTTCGAGGATGCGCCGGATACCGAGAATGTCCAGCACCGAGTTGTCCTGATGGAATTCGAGCAGGAAGCTCATCGCGTCGAGCAGCGACTTCGGTTCGAGGCTCGCCACATAGGTGCCGTCACCCTGCCGCACGTCCAGGATTCGGACCAGCGACAGCGCGCGCACCGCTTCGCGCAGCGAGTTGCGCGAGACGCCGAGCTGGGCGGCCAGGTCCGCCTCGCGGGGCAGCCGCGCGCCCGGCTCGAGATCGCCCGAGATGATCATCGCCTTGATCTTCGCTATCGCGTCGTCGGTGACCGACACCTGATTCCTTCGCCTTCGAGGATGTGAACGTATGCCTCCGATGACTGTAGACTCCCACGTCCATATCTGGCGGATAGACGGCGGAATGTTCGACGTCGAGTACGACTGGCTGACCGAGACATCGGATGTTTTGTACCGGAATTACACCCTGGCGGATGTGCGGCCGGACCTACTCGAGCACGGTATCGGCGCGGTCGTGCTGGTGCAGGCCGCCGATTCACTCGCCGAGAATCGCGCCCTGCTTGCTGCCGCGACGGCATGGCCGCACCCGGCCGCCGTGGTCGGCTGGCTGCCACTGCATCGGCCCGATATCGTCGCCGCCGAGCTGCCCCGACTGCACGCGCATCCCGAATTCGTCGGGGTAAGGCACATGATCCACCGCGACCCCGACCCGAAATGGCTACTGCGACCCGAGGTTTCGGACGGCCTGGCACTGATCGCCGACGCGGGACTCGTCTTCGACGCGGTGGCCGAACGCCCGGATCTGCTCGCGCAGGTGCCACAGATCGCGCGCGAACACCCCGACCTGACCATCGTCCTCGACCACCTGGGCAAGCCACCCATCGCGACCGGCGGCTGGCAACCATGGGCCGATCTACTCGCCGAGGCGGCCGCCGAGCCCAACGTGGTCGCCAAGATCTCCGGCCTGGCCACGGTATCCGGCACCGAGATCAACGCCAGCCGCTGGCAGCCCTACGTCGACCACGCAGTGGCGTGCTTCGGCCCAGCGCGGCTGATGGTCGGCGGCGACTGGCCTTTCACGCTCACCGCCGCCTCATATCGGACCGTCTGGCAGACCACCCTCGACACGCTGGCCAACCTGACCCCGGCCGACCGCATCCAGGTACTGACCGAAGTCGCCTGGCGCACTTACCAACTACCGCTCGCACCGACCTGGCACACCGAAGGGGAACCCGAATGAAGTTGCAGCGCATCGGCGAAGTGGGCGCGGAGCGACCGGTCGTGATCGACGGCGGCTACGCCTACGATCTGCGCTCGCTCACCCGAGACATCGACGGCGACTTCCTCGCCGCCGACGGTATCGCGGCCGTCGCCGCGGCGCTCGCGGCGGGCAGCCTGCCGCGCGTCGACATCACCGGCGAGCGCATCGGTGCCCCGGTCGCGCGCCCGCAGGCGGTGTGGTGCATCGGCATGAATTACGCCGCGCACGCGGCGGAATCGGGTTCGGCACCGCCGCAGACCCCCGTCGTCTTCTTCAAGACCCCGAACACCGTGATCGGCCCCTACGACGACGTGCTGATCCCGCGCGGCGCCAAGAAGACCGACTGGGAGGTGGAACTCGCGGTGGTCATCGGCCGCCGCGCACGCTACCTCGACTCCGTCGACGAGGCGCTGAATCACATTGCGGGATATACCATCTCGAACGACGTCTCCGAACGCGCCTTCCAGCTCGAACAATCGGGCGGCCAGTGGTCGAAAGGCAAGTGCTGCGAGACCTTCAACCCACTCGGCCCCGCGCTCGTGCCGCGCGCCCGGCTCGACCCAGGCAACCTGCGGCTGCGCTCGTTCGTGAACGGCGAAGCGCGCCAAGAATCCAGCACCGCCGACCTCATCTTCGACGTCGGCTACCTCGTCTGGCATCTGTCCCAGTACGCGGTCCTCGAGCCCGGCGACATCATCAACACCGGAACCCCGGCGGGGGTGGCACTTTCGGGTCGTTTTCCGTACCTGCGCGACGGCGATGTAGTCGAGGTCGAGATCGAGGGGATCGGCCGGGCCAGACAACGATGCCGCGATGCCGTGATCGAATCAGCGCAAGCACCGGTCCAGGCGTAAGCCCGGTCGGTTATTCCGCGGCGAGAACCTCCAGTGCCCGATCCACGTCCTCGACGGCGTTGTACAGGTGGAAGGAGAAGCGCAGCCCGCCGTTACGCGCCGAGGTGATGACATCGGCCTGCTCCAGGCGCGGCGCCGCGTCACCCGCGCCGAGGACGGAGACGATCGGCGAACGGGTCGGCACCGCCTCTAGACCGAGTTCGGTGAGTCCGGCCCGGAAGCGGTCGGCCAGTCCGAGGTTGTGCGCGTTGATCTTCTCGACCGTCAACTCCTCGATCAGCGAGAGCCCCGCGCTCGCGGCGGTCACGCCGAGCCAGTCGGGGGTGGAATCGAATCGACGGGTGGTGGACGGCAGCTTGGCCGGGTTGTACAGCTCGGCCCACGGGTCAGCGGCCGCGTACCAACTTGGTGCGAGCGGGCGCACCGTCTCGGTCGCCTCCGGTCCGGCGGCGAAGAACGAGACGCTGCGTGCGCCCATCAGCCACTTGAAGGTCGAACACACCCAGTAGTCGGCGTCGGCGAAGCTCAGCGGCAGCCAGCTCGCCGCCTGTGTGGCGTCGATCAGCAGCCGTGCGCCGTGCGCCCGCGTTGCCGCCCGCAGCGTCGGCAGATCGGTGATCCGCCCGTCCGCGGACTGTACCACGCTCACCGCGACCAGCGCGGTCTCCGGCCGCACCTCATCGGCGAGGCGCTCCAGCGGCACGAAACGCACGGTGAGGTCACCGCGGTGCAGGAAAGGCATGGTGACAGAGGCGAATTCGCCCTCGGCCACCAGCACCTCGGCGCCGGGCGGCAGCGCGACGGCGATCGGACCGATCAAGGGGGCGGCGCCATTGCCGAGCGCGATGTCATCCGCGGTGGCACCAGCCAGCAGCCCGGCGAACGACTCGCGCAGCTGCGGCACCAGGTAATCGTTCGTCATCGGGCCGCCTCGGCCCAGTGCCCACCGCGCGGTCGTCTCGCGGACGGCGGCCAGCGAACGCGCGGGCGGCAGCGCGTACGAGGCGGTGTTGAGGTAGGTGACTTCGGACGAGAACTCAGCGGGCGCGAGGGAGGACATAGTTAGGAGCATCCGCCGCCGTCGCGTACCCGTCCAGCGCCAGCATGCCGAAAGTGGACCGAAACCTACTTCGGCGTCGGTGTCGCCCACATGTTCGTCAGTAGTTGGTGGCTCGGTGTGTCGGCCAGCGACTGCATCGATTCGTAGATCCGCTGGTAACTGGTCGACGCGATGCGCCAGCTGCCGTCGGCGTCGAGCCGATAGGTGTCGGAATAGTAACCGGCGCCTCGGATCAGCACACCGTATTCGGTGGCAATGACCGTGTCCTCGAAAGCCCATGAGCCAGTGGCGGTCTCGCCGTCGACAACGATCTCGGGATGGTTCGCGATATGCACCGAGACCACCGATGGACCGAGGTTCTCGCGCATGAACGCGGTGATGGCGTCGCGACCGTCCAGGTTCAGCGGTTCGCCGAGCGCGTGGGTACCGTAGCGTCCGACGGCGTCGACGGCGAGGGTGTCGCCGAACTCGTCCCACCGTTTGAGGTCGAGCGTCCGAAAGTATCGGTACTTGAGCTGGCGAACGGCTTCGATGGCGGCGAGATCCATCTCATCAGCGTGGCACGCGACCGGGCGGCAGACAATAACCTGTTCTAATTTGTCTGCGCTGCGGACAATCGAACGTGTCCCGCGCCGCCCGATGGGTATTCGACAGAGCGAGGCATGCCGAAACCAGCGCATGCGCTCACCGCACCGAATGTCTCGTCACGATCGGGAGTCTGCTGTGAACGACAGCCCTGTTACCTCGCCCAACCCCCACGATCCGTCCCTCGACCAAGCGGTTGCCTTGCACGCGGCCGCGATTCGCCTCGAGGAAGAGTTCGAAGGCCTGATCACCGACGACGCCATCGAACAGTTCCTCCGCTCGGCCTACGACCACGTCGCCGATCACGCGACCATCGACAACTTCCTCCCGCTACTCGCCGAGCGCTATACGCGAGAGTGGTTGTACGCCTTGGTCGGTCAGCAGAGCAGTTCGGTATAGCTGTCAAGATTCGTTCCCGGCTACCGAGAAGATCCGTAGTGCTCTCCGTAGTTTCCGGGATTCCACGGCACGCTCGCCGAGGCACTGTGATGGGTGACACAAACGTGATCTAAGCTCTAGGCGAGCACACAGTGGAGGTGAGCTATGACGGTCGAGGCGGTGACACCTCCCGAGTCCGGCGAGTTATGGACGGGAACGGGACAGGTATCGGCTCGGCCGCCACAGCCGCCGGTGTCCATGATCGAGCGAATGACGTTGATACTGGACGCATTCGACAGTGCGACACCGACGCTCACCCTGCTCGGCCTTTCCGAACGCACCGGCCTGCCGCGCTCGACGGTGCATCGCATTCTCGACCAGATGATCCGATTACGGTGGCTCGCGCATGCCCCCGGCGGCTATCGACTAGGCATGCGCACGCTGGAGCTGGGCGGACTTGCCGCCGACCACAACGAGATTCGCGATGTGGTGAGCCCGCTGCTGCACGATCTCTGTCAACGCACCGGCATGGTCGGACACCTCGGCGTACTCGACGGCCGCGAGGTGCTCTACCTCGACAAGGCGGGCGGCCGGTTCGCCGCCACCGTCCCGACCCGGCTCGGCGGCCGAATGCCCGCGCACAGTACGGCTCTCGGCAAGGCGCTGCTTGCCTCCTTGGAACCGAGCATCGTCGAAACCTCGTTCCGCGATCACCTGCCGCAGCTGACGGCCCGAACCATTTGCGACAGAGCCGAATTGCATCGCGAACTCGCGCGCATCCGACAGCGGCAGGGCGTCGCGGTGGACAACGAGGAATCGGTCGCGGGCATCGCCTGCGTCGCCGTTCCCCTCCGCGGTCGTGGTGCCGCGGTGGCCGCGCTGTCGCTATCCGGTCAAATCGGCGGCGAGCGAACAACTTTGGACACCGCGCGGCTGGCCCGCGTGCTGGTCGAGGTCGCGCACGAGGCAGGTCGTTCGCTGTTCCCTCGGCACGCCCGCTGGCGCTGAAGCCCTCAGTGCGGGATCGCGTCGATGATGGCGCGCGCGCCCTGGCGGAGCAGGTCCGCGCCGACGAAGAAGCCAAGTGCCTGCGGATCTTCCGGCACGCCCCAGTGGTGCGAGTCGAGCCACTGGGTGCCGTCCTGGCTGAATACCTTGCCGTGCAAGGTGAGTCGGCCGGTGCGGTCGGTGCTCGCGTAACCCGCGATGGGGGAGTTGCAGTGTCCCTGCAGGGCATGCAGCATGGCGCGCTCGGCATCGGCCTGACGGTGCGTGTCCGGGTGATCGAGGCGGGCGCCGAGGTCGAGCACTTCGGCGTCGGTGGCGCGGCACTCCAGCGTGATGATGCCGGCGCCGATGGGCGGGCACATGGTGTCGAGGTCGAGGGTTTCGGTGATCCGATGGGCCTGGTCGACGCGATGCAGGCCGGAGACGGCCGCGATCAGCACATCGATATGACCCTCTTCGAGGCGAGCAAGCCGGGTATTGACGTTGCCGCGCAACGGTTTCACCGTCAGGTGCGGGTAGTGCAGGCGCAACTGTGCGGCCCGGCGCACCGAGCTGGTGCCGACCACGGTCCCCTCGGGCTGTTCGGCAAGCGGGGCGCCGTTACCGGTGATCACCGCGTCGTGCACGTCATCGCGCGAGAGATATCCGGCGAACGCGAGGCCCTCGGGCACCGGGATATCGCCGGGAATGTCCTTGAGGCAGTGCACCGCCAGGTCGGCCTCGTCCACCAGCAGCGCGTGGTCGATCTCCTTGACAAAGGCGCCCTTGCCGCCGAGCTTGGCCAGATCACCCATCCAGCGATCCCCCGCGGTGGTGACCTTGACCAACTCGCTGCCCACCCCGAGCCCACCAAGCAACCCGGCGACCTGCTCCGCCTGAGCCACCGCCATGGGACTGGACCGAGTAGCGATCCGAATAATGCGCGCACGCGACATGCCCGGCACCTTACTCCTGCCCCGGCCGCACGCCGCGCCGAGCTGCCCGCCCAGTGATTTCCCGCACCGAGAATCGCCTGCGGGCTGTTGCGAAATGAGGGGTGGGTGTTGTCTGGCCGCGTAGTGGCCGGACAACATGTTTGGTGGGTTGGTGGGTGTGTCGGGGGTTGGTGATCGATGATGTGTTGGTGGCCAAGGGTTATCGACCGGTGGAACGTGATCAACAGTTTTTGATGCCGCCGGATATGCGGGAGTGGTTGGCTGATTCGGATCCGGTGTGGCTGGTGATCGAGGCGGTGGCGGGGTTGGATACTTCCCGGTTGCATGCCAAACGCCGCACTGGTGGTGTGGGTCGTGCCGGGTATGACCCGGAGATGTTGCTGACACTGTTGATCTGGGCGTGGGCTCAGGGGCAGCGGTCCTCGCGCAAGATCGAGTGGTTGTGCTCGCGTGATGTGGCGTTTCGGGTGATCTGTGCCGGGGATGTGCCTGATCATGTGACGATCGCCCGGTTCCGTGCCGAGTTGGCTGATGTGGTGGAGGAGTTGTTCTCCCAGGTGCTGGTGTTGTGCGCACGGCTGGGTTTGGGCCGGTTGGGGGTGGTGGCGATCGATTCGGTGAAGATCGCCTCGAACGCGTCGTTGAGCGCGAACCGCACCGGGAAGGGATTGCGGGCCGCGGCCGCTGAGCAGGCCGGCACTGATGCCGCGCGGGCCGCCGCGCGGGCCGCGGCGCGGGCCGCGGCCGCTGAACACGCCGCGACAGACGCCGCCGAGGATGAACAGTTCGGGCCCGGTGAACGCGGTGGCGGGATGCCCGCGGAATTGGTCGAGCCCTCGGCGCGGGCGGCGCGGATCGCTCGGGCGTTGGCCGAGCTCGAGGCCGAGACCACCGAGCGGGCCGCGGGTCGTGCGGCGCGGATCAGCGACTATCAGCGTCGTCGTGACGAGCAAGGTCAGCGGGTCGGGACCCCGCCAGCCGAGATCCGGGTGCAGATATTGACCCGGAACTGGGAACAAGCCCGCGCCGCACAGCAGCAGAAAGTCCAGGACTACCACGCCGGTGGGTCCCGGCGTGGTCGCCGGCCCGTACCGGTGGACGAAGCGTTCGCGGTGCGACGGGTCCGCAAGGCCCTGGACCGGGCCATCGCCGCCGCCACCCGCGAGCAGGCCCGGCCCGAGCGAAAGACTCAGCGCAACATCACCGATCCCGAATCCCGGCCGATGCCGCTGCGGGGTGGGGGCTGGTTGCAAGGGTTCAACTGTCACACCGTCACCAGCAGCGACGGACTGATCATCACCACCCACCTCACCAGCAACCCCAGCGACACCGCCGGTTTCACCGACATCATGGCCAAAACCCACACCGCCGCCGACCTCATTACTAGCCATCAACCCGCAGGAACCGTCGAAAATCCTTCCATGGCAATGCTTCTCGATGAATACCTCACCGCAACAACCCAGACCGAAGCTACCGCGGCATCGCTGGGCGAACCGTCGGCGACCGGAATCGGGATACTGCTCGCCGATACCGGCTACCTGTCCACCGACAACCTCACCACCGCCGGACCCGAGCGGCTCATCGCCGTCGGTAAACGCCGTGACCTGGCCACCATCGCAGCCACCACCGGGCCCCCGCCCGCCGATGCCACCGCGATCCAGAAGATGACTCACCTGCTGGCCACCTCCCAAGGCGCGGCTCTCTACCGCCACCGCGGCCACATCGCCGAAACCCCCTTCGCTCACGCCAAACACAACCTCGGGTTCCGCCGCTTCACCAGCCGCGGCCACTACCGCGCCACCACCGAATTCAGCTTCCACGCCCTGGTCCACAACCTGTTCAAAGCCATCAGCACCGGGCATCTCACCCCCACTCCCTGCTGACAAGCACCCGGTGGTGGCCGGCCGCGAAGCGGCCGGCCACCACCGAAGCCCATTTCTCATTCCGCAACAGCCCGCCTGCGTTTTCCGGTGCGGGAAATCAGAAATGGTGCGGCGGGTGGTACTGGCGTGGTGACAATAAGGGGGTCGAGGGGGCTCGGAGTAGGAGCGTGTGTGATGTACAGCGACGAACATCAGGAATTCCGGGCGATGGTCCGGCGCTACGTCGAGCAGAAGATCAACCCGCATGTCGACGAGTGGGAGCGGGCCGAAATGATGCCGCTGCACGAGGTTTTCGCCGATATGGCCAAGCTCGGCATCCTCGGGCTCGAATACGACCCGGCCTACTCGGGGCAGGGCGCCGATCACCTGTTCACGGTGGTGCTGTGCCAGGAGCTGGGTCGTGTCGCGCACGGGTCGTTTCCGATGGCGCTCGGCGTGCACGTCGCGATGGCGACGCCGTCGCTGCACGCGCACGGCAGCGAGGAACTCAAGCAGGAGTACCTGGCGCCCGCCATGCGCGGTGAAACCGTCTGCGGCGTAGCGGTTACCGAGCCGGAGGCCGGTTCGGACGTGGCCGGAATCCGGACCAGCGCGCGCCGCGACGGCGAGGACTGGGTGATCAACGGCTCGAAGATCTTCATCACCAATGCCGTTCAGGCGGACTGGCTGTGCACCCTGGTGCGCACCTCGCCGGAGGGCGGGTATCGGGGGATCAGCCAGATCATCGTGCCCACCGACACCCCCGGCTTCCGGGTGGACCGCAAGCTGGACAAGCTCGGCATGCGCGCCTCCGACACCGGCCTGCTGACCTTCGAGGACGTGCGAGTTCCGGTGCGCAACACCATCGGCGAGATCGGCCGCGGCTTCCAGCAGCAGATGTCGCAGTTCGTGATGGAGCGCATGTTCGCCGCGTACAGCGCGCCGATCAGCTGCGCCATGGAACTCGAGCTGACCCGCGACTACGCCAAGCAGCGAAAGGTGTTCGGCCAGCCGCTGTCGGCGAACCAATACCTCCAATACACCTACGCCGAGCTCGCCGCCAAGGTGGACATGCTGCGCGTCTACACCGAGGCCATCGCCCAGTCCTATACCGGCGGCGGTGACGTCACCCGGATGGCCACCATCGCCAAGCTCGAGGCGGGCAGGCTCACCCGGCAGGTGGCGGACTGGTGTCTGCAGGTGCACGGCGGCATGGGTTATATGGAGGAGACCTGGACTTCCCGCGCCTACCGGGACAGTCGCCTGCTGAGCATCGGCGGCGGTGCGGACGAGGTGATGCTGCGCGTGCTTTCGCTGATGGACGGCTTCGCATAGCCCGCATTACCGCGAGTAGCCGTGTGGCAGCGCGAAATCCGCACCGCGCATGTCGGCCGGTGAATTTCCGGTGGGCTGCCGAGGTGTCCAGCAGGATGCTGGGCATTTGCCTCATGCTTGCTGAAGCGTGAGTCTTTCACTGCGGAGAATTTACGTTCCCGACGTGCGCCTGCCGTTCGACTGCTTTCCTATGGACGTCAGGATCGACAGTCCGTGAGGAGTGAGTCGTAGTCGGGGAGCGATGCACCGGATACCGATCAACCAACGACACTTCCGTTCGGGGTGGCTGTGGTCCGCGATCGGCTTGGTCGCGATCGCGGGTGTCGCGGTGTGGCTGACCCGCCCGGAGCCGCTGCACTGCGATACGCCGAACGCGCTTGCCACCTCGGCGACCTCGAATGTGCTGGTACAGTCGGCGACCTCGCGAACGCCGGTGGCCGCCACCAGTATTGGGCCGACCACGACCGCCGCGCCGGCACCGCAACCCGTCGTCTCGGGGGAGGCTCGCTTCTATTCGTTCAGCCAGGGGGTCTCGTGCTCGTTCCCCGGACTGCCGATGGACGGTTTCTATGTGGGGATGTCGACGCCGGAGTTCGGCAAGGCCGACCCATGCGGCGCCTACCTCGACATCCAGGGGCCGCGCGGCGACGTGCGCGCGCTCATCGTCGACCGTTGCCCGGCATGTGCTCCGGGACAACTGGATTTGAGCGTCGCCGCCTTCACCCAGCTCGCCGATCTGTCCGACGGGGTGGCCAAGGTCCGCTACAGCGTCGTGCGCGATCCGGAGCCGCCGCCCGAACTGTCCTATCAGGTGAAGCCGGATTCCACCCGCTCCTGGTTCGCGATCCTGTTCAGCGGTGCCGGAAACCCGTTGCGGGAGGTCGCCATTCGGCCATCCGGCGGCGGCGCCTGGCAGAACCTCACGCGCGGCATCGACAACTACTGGTCCGTCTCCGGCGCCGGATCCGGACCGTTCGACGCACGGGTCACCGACGTGCATGGCAACCAGGCGGAGGTCAACGGCATCACCATGGCACCGGGGCTGCGCCCCACCGGAGCCCGGCTCTACAGTGCGACACCGCCCTTCGCCACGCCGGCGACCACGCAGCCGCCGGTGACCGTGCCGACCACCCTGGCCGCCGCGCCGTCCTCGTCATCGAATCTGTCGTCGGCGAGCTGTAGGCGCTAGCGGAGTTTCGCGGCAAGGGCCTTGCCCGCGGCGCGCCCGGAGAAGATGCACCCGCCGAGGAAGGTGCCCTCCAGCGCGTTGTATCCGTGCACGCCGCCACCACCGAACCCGGCCACCTCGCCCGCCGCGTAGAGGCCGGGGAATGCGGTGCCGTCCTGGCGCATCACCTGCGAGTCGAGATTGGTCTGCAAGCCGCCCAACGTCTTTCGGGTGAGGATGTTCAGCCGGACCGCGATGAGCGGTCCCGCCGCCGGGTCGAGAATGCGGTGCGGCTTGGCGACCCGGCTGAACTTGTCGCCGAGGAACTGGCGCGTGTTGGTGATCGCCATCAGCTGACTGTCCTTGGAGTACTTGTTCGCCACATCCCGGTCCCTGGCGACGATCTGGCGTTCCAGGGCGTCGTAGTCGAGCTGCGGGCCGCGCGCGATCTTGTTCATCCCGGCTACCAGGTCGCGCAGGTTGTCCGCGACCACGAAATCGGCGCCGTGCTTCTTGAACGCCTCCACCGGACCCGGCGCGCCCTTGGCGAACCGGCTCTCCAGCGTGAGTTTGAGGTCCTTGCCGGTGATGTCGGGGTTCTGCTCCGAACCCGACAGCGCGAACTCCTTCTTGATGATCGACTGGGTGAGCACGAACCAGGAGTAGTCGTAGCCGGTGGCCAGGATCTCCTTCATCGTGGACATGGTGTCGAAGCCGGGGAAACACGGTGCGGGCAAACGCTTTCCGTTCGCGTCGAACCACAGCGAGGACGGCCCCGGGATGATCCGGATACCGTGGTCGGGCCAGATCGAATTCCAGTTGTTGATGCCCTCGGTGTAGTGCCACATGCGGTCCCGGTTGACGATGGCGCCGCCCGCGGACTCGGTGATGCCGAGCATCCGCCCGTCCACATGCGCGGGCACACCGGAAATCATAGTCTCCGGGCACTTGCCGAGCCGCTCGGTCGGCCAGTTGCGCCGGATCAGCTCATGGTTGTGCCCGATGCCGCCGGAGGTGACGATCACCGCCTTCGCCCGGAACTCGAACTCGCCGACGATGTTTCGCGACGACGCCTTGCCGCGCTCGAGGTCGGTCTCCGCCAGGACGCTGCCGCGCACGCCGACCACGGCACCGTCTTCGACGATCAACTCGTCGACGCGATGCCGGAAGCTGAAGCCGACCAGCCCTTTTCGCTCACCCGCCAGCACCGGCTCAGCGAACACCCGCACCACCTCGGGCCCGGTGCCCCAGGTGAGATGGAAGCGCGGCACCGAATTGCCGTGTCCGTCAGCGAAACCCCCACCGCGCTCGGCCCAGCTGACCAGCGGGGTCACCTTGAGCCCGAGTTCGTGCAGATAGTCACGCTTCTCGGTGGTCGCGAACCGGACGTAGGCCTGCGCCCACTGCCTGCCCCACCGATCCTCGTCGTCGCGGTCGAAACCGGCCGAGCCGAGCCAATCCTGCAGCGCCAGGTCATAAGAGTCCTTGATGCCGAGGCGGCGCTGCTCCGGTGTGTCCACCATGAACAATCCGCCGAGCGACCAAAAGGCCTGTCCGCCAAGGTTGTTGCGGTTCTCCTGATCGAGTACGTGCACCTTGCGGCCGGCCTTGACCAGCTCGTGGGTCGCGACAAGACCGGCAAGCCCGGCGCCGACGACGATGACATCTGCCTCGGTGGCGAATGCGGGATCGGACATGTTCATCCTTCGGGTTCGGTGCTGTAGGCCAGCACGACGTGATAGATGAGGTCGGTGCGTCGGCGCCGCACGACGCGGCTGCGCGGTTCCATCAGCACCTGCACACTGGTGCCGTCGTGCACCGCGACGAGCGCCTGGCCGAGTGCCTCCGGGTCGGGCACGGTGCGGCCGATCTTGGCAAGCCCGGCGACGATGGTCGGCATCAGCGCGTTCACGATCGCCTCTTCGCGCGCGGCCATCACCCTGCGCAGTTCGGGATTGCGCAACGCGTGGGTGGTGAACTCCGCGGTGATCCGATACCAGCCCTCGTCGACCGGAACCGCGCGCTCCAGGCGTTCGATCGAGGTGCGCACGTCGTCGGTGCTGCCGACCGGGATGTCGTCGAGTAGGCGGGTGACCTCGGCGAGCATGGCGGCCGACCGCTGCTCCCACATGGCGAGGAACAGTTCGTCGAGCGAGCCGAAATTGGAGTAGAAGGCGCCGCGGGTGAATCCGGCCCGCTCGCAGACCCGTTCCACGGTGGCCTTGCCGAAGCCCTCTTCGGAGAACGCCTCGTACGCGGCGGTGAGCAATCGATCCCTGGTCTCGGCACGGCGGCGGGTGACCCTGGTCGCGGAGGTTTTCGCTTCGGTGGACGACGCCAACGCCGCACCTCCTCGGGTGAGACCGGCGAGCGCCGGTCAAACGGATACAGAAATGTATTCAATACATAAATGTATCAGAAGCGGAGCTGTGACGTGGCGAAATCGGACGAGTATGGTTGGCGCAGCTCGAAACGGCCGTGCATCCTTACGACGAGGGGAGATCGGTATGAACGAGGTTGCCCGGTCCACATCGATGACCGGTTGGCGGGTGCGTCGCCCGGGTCCGATCGATGACGGGCCGCTCGATCAAGTGCGCGAGCCGGTGCCCGAGCCCGCCGCCGACGAATTGCTCGTGCGTGTGCTTGCATGCGGTGTCTGCCGAACGGATCTGCACGTGGCGGAGGGCGACCTGTCGGTGCATCGGGTGGGGGTCGTGCCGGGCCACGAGGTGGTCGGTGAGGTCGTGGAAGTCGGCTCGGCCGTCGGGGCTGGGGCGGAAGGGTCGCGGTTCACCGAGACCTTCGCGGTCGGCGACCGGGTCGGCATCGCGTGGCTGCGCCATACCTGTGGCGCCTGCAAGTACTGCCTGCGCGGCGCCGAAAACCTGTGCCCCCGTTCGGCATACACAGGCTGGGACGCCGACGGTGGATACGCCGAATTCGCCACGGTGCCAGCCGCTTACGCGCTGCGGCTACCGGATGGCTACAGCGATGCCGAGCTGGCACCGCTGCTGTGCGCCGGCATCATCGGCTACCGGGCGTTGCAGCGGGCAGCCCTGCCGCCCGGCGGACGCCTCGGCCTCTACGGTTTCGGCGGCAGTGCACACATCGCCGCGCAGGTCGCCCTGGCCAGGGGCGCGGAGCTGCATGTGATGACCCGCGATCCGGCCGCGCAGGAGCTGGCCAGGGAACTCGGCGCCGCCTCCGTGCAGGGCGCGGCGGATCCGCCTCCGGTACAACTGGATTCGGCGATCTTGTTCGCACCCGTCGGCACCCTGGTGCCGCCCGCGCTAGAGGCCCTTGATCGCGGTGGCATCCTGGCTATCGCGGGTATTCACCTCAGCGACATCCCGGCCCTGAATTACCAGCGACATCTGTTCGAGGAACGCGAAATTCGCTCGGTTACCGCGAACACCCGCGCCGATGCCCGCGAATTTCTCACCCTCGCAGGCGAACATCGCATAGAAGTGACCACCCGTGGGTACTCCTTGGGGATGGCAAATCAGGCCCTTGCCGACCTCGCGCACGGACGTTTCACGGGCGCAGCGGTTCTCGTGCCATAGAAAAGATACGCCAGGACACGATTCGGCGCTGAGTACGCATCGTTCGGGTCGTTTCGCTTGACGGCTCGCTTCGCCGTTCTTACCTTCGCAGATATAGCCGAGTGGCACTTGTCTCTGACAAGTGTCACTCGGCTTCTCACAACGGCGTGAGTGGGTGATCACGATGGCAAACCGGAAGGTAATTCATTTCGAGAAGTGGCGGGTGGCGCAAGTATTCGTTGTGCTACTACTCGCCGCGGGATTCGGAGCGACGACGGGATTGCCCGCGCTGGCCTCGTCCTGCGCGGCCGTCGACGTCGTCGTCGCCAGGGGTACCCAGGAACCCGGGTACCTCGGTGCGGTGGCCGGTGACCCGCTCTACGGGGCCTTGCTGCAACGGCTTCCGGTGAGTTCGGTCGCCTACCGCGTCAATTACCCTGCGGACCTGCTCGATCCGGCGTCGATCAGCCGCGGCACCCAGGACATGACCGCCCACGTGATGTGGCAGGCCTCGGTCTGCCCGGACGAGCGGTTCGTCCTGGTCGGCTACTCGCAAGGTGCGGTTGTCACGCACGGCGTGCTCGGCACCGGCATCGTGACGGCGCTCGGTGGCATCAGCTCGCTGCCCGTCGACCTCGAATCGCGGGTCGCCGCGGTGCTGCTCTTCGGTGATCCGCTGCGGCTGACCGGCTCGAACGTGCCTGATCTGTACGCGGGGCGCACCGGGAATTACTGCGCGGCCGGTGATCCGGTCTGTACCGGCGGCGGCGATCCGACCCAGCACTCCAACTACGCCTGGGCCATGTGGCCCGCCGCGCAGCTGGTCGCGAGCCGAGTGTAAGTCTCCCCGGGGGAATCCGCGACGGGGCCGACGTGCTGTCGGTCCCGTTGTCGGCGCGCCGGTGCCGAACCGAATTGTCGTCGTGCACAGCAAATTCTCTGAAACGTCCGTCGTCCTTTTCGATTCGGATACGCTGCGGCGAAATCCCGTGGAACGCGCAGAGTTCGAGTGGTGCGGCCCGCGCATGCGTGATAGGAACAGCAAATGTCCGATGATCCCGACATCGCACAAGCCCGGGTCTTTCTGGACTTGCTCGCCGCACACGCACGCACTCTCGCGCGTGCCATCAATACCGCCGAAAGGACTTTCCAAACGCAGCGGCTCCGCGAACTACATGCCGAGCTGCACACGGTGCGCCACTGCATCGCGCGAATCCACTACCGGTATCCCAATATCCTGCCGACCAACCGCGCTCGAATCTGACCGATCGAGCCCTCGCTCGCGCACAATTCACGAAACCGGATCGTCCGGTAGCCGCGCGGGATTCGCTGCGCCGCGCACGAAATCGCTGACTGATTCATGCGCGGGAAACCGAACGGCGCGCGGGGTGGAGTGGCAACCCCGCGCGCCGGTGGTCAGGGGGTGGTTACCACTGGAGGCCTGGCACCACCCTGGCCACGCGCGCGGCCGGGCCGGGCAGTGCCATGAGCGGCATGAGGACCGGGGCGAGGACCGTCAACGGGCTGCGACCCGGCTCGCCGCTCGGCTTCTTCGGCGCCTTATTGCCCTGTGCCGCAGTGGATTCCCCGAAGAGGCGGAAGCCCTGATGCAGGATGGTCCGCTTCACCGATGGCATCAGCAGATCGACGGCCTGGGCGAAGGTGCCGACCGGGGTGTCGATGCGGTGCGGGCGATCCTCGAGCGCGCGCACCACGATGGTGGCGGCCTGATCCGGGTCCGGGACGGGCAGCGACTTGTAGAGATCGGTCGGCGCGATCATCGGGGTGCGCACCAGCGGCATCCGCACCGAGGTGAACGTGATTCCCGCGTCCCGGTTTTCGACCGCCGCGATCTCGCTGAAGTTGTCGAGCGCTGACTTGCTCGCCACATACGCGGCGAACCGGGGCACCTTGGTCTGCACGGCGATCGAGGAGATGTTGACGACATGGCCGAAGCGCCTGGCCCGCATCGAGGGCAGCAGCGCCAGGATCAGCCGGACCGCGCCGAAGTAGTTGACCGCCATCGTCCGCTCGAAATCGTGCATGCGGTCGGTGGAGTTGAGCACCGACCGGCGAATCGAGCGGCCCGCGTTGTTCACCAGGTAGTCGACGTGGCCGTGCTCGGTGAGGATGGTCTGCACCAAGGTCTCGACCCCGTCGGCGTCGGTGATGTCGCACGGATAGTCATGGGCCACACCACCTTCCGCGCGCACCGAATCGGCGGCATCGGCCAGATCGTCCTTGCCTCGGGCCACCATCAGCACGGTGGCGCCGCGCCGGGCGACCGCGTGCGCGGTGGCGAGGCCGATGCCAGACGACGCACCGGTGATGAGCACGATCCGGCCGTTGAGCGGCTCCTTGGACACCGCGGGCTGGCCGCGATGGGCATCGAGATTATCCCGCCAGTACTGCCAGAGCTGTCCGGCGTAGCTGTCGAAGGACGGCACGGTAAGTCCGGTGCCGCGCAGCTGCGCCCGCGTCGAGTCGGCGATGAACTCCGCCGAGAACGAGGTGTGCGGCGCGACGGCGGCGGGAATCCCCAACTGCTCCAACAGGAAATCGCGCACCGCGGGGACGCCGGGCAGGTGCGACAGCCCGCTGAGCGCACGGGCGCTGAGCGGAACGACGCCGATCCCGGCCGGTGCGCCCGCGGCCGTGGCGAGCGCGCCATAAACGTCGCTGAACGGCTGCGGCTCGGGGTTGACCAGGTGGAAGGTGCGTCCGTCCAAGCCGGGCCTGCGGACAAGGGCGGCCATCGCGGCGGCCACATAGTCGACCGGCACGATATTGGTCGCGCCGAGATCGGGCAGCGGCATCGGCAGTTCTGCGGGCAGCGCGGCGAGCTTGGCGATGGCCGAGAAGAAGTAGTACGGGCCGTCGATCTTGTCCATCTCGCCGGTGCGCGAGTCGCCGACCACGATCGCTGGCCGGTATACCCGCCAGCGCACCCCGCGTGATTCGCGAACGAGCTTTTCCGCCGCGAACTTGGTCCGGTGGTACGGCGAGGTGAGCCGCTGGCCGAGGTCGAAGTCTTCCTCGAAGAACTTGCCCTTGTGGTCGCCCGCCACCGCGACCGACGAAACATGGTGCAGCACAGCGCCGATCGAGCGGGCCAGGGCGAGCACCGACCGGGTGCCCGCGACATTGGCCGCGTGCGCGGTGTCCTCGTCGGCGGTCATGTCGTAGACCGCGCCGAGGTGGATCACGTGGTCGGCCGCCGGTGCCTCGCGGGTCAGGCCGAGCCCGGCCGCGGTGAGATCGCCGACCAGCGAGAACACCCGCTCGCCGCCGCACCATCCGGTGGCGAGGTCGGCGAACTTCTGTAGCGACTCCTCGCGCACCAGCACGTGGATAACGGCGTCGGGCTCATGGTCAAGGAGTTCCTGAACGACCCGCCGTCCCAAGAATCCGGTACCGCCCGTCACGATGTAGGTAGCCATCGCCCTCTCCTGCTGTTTCGTTCGAACCGTGTTGTCGCACAAGTCATCCGGCATGCAGCGGTGAATGCGGAGATTTTGGTTCGGCCGCGAGGCGCGGTAGAGGCGATCGGGCCGAAAGTAGGAACCCCTTCGTCCTGACTTATACGAAACAGTAATGATCCCGATCGGCCCCGGCAAGCGTTCCTTACGGTATCAGGCTGTGGGACTGGTCACCCATCGGTGCAGGTCAAAGGGTAAGTGTTACAACGATTTCCAGGTATACCTTCACTGGTCAATCGTCCAGTTGCTCAGGGCTATCGAGCAGCTATCGTTTCTCGACGCGGGCGGCCGGTAGCTGGACGGGAGACTTGTCGCGGAAGAGCGCTTCGAAGGCGTCCAGATCGGTGGGGCCAGGGACGTTCTGGGTGCCCTCGGTGAACACGGCGAAGCCATCGCCGCCGGCGGCGAGGAAGCTGTTGGTGGTGATGCGGTAGGTGGCGACCGGGTTGAGCGGCTGCCCCGCGATGCGGACGCTGTCACCGATCACCTTGGCGCCCTTGGGGGCTGCGTCGGCGTAGGCGTAGGTGATCCCGGCGAGGGAGAGCATCGCGGGCTTGCTGGCATTGGTCCACTGCTGTTCGAGCAGGCGCAGGACTTGCTGGCCGGTGAGGGTGAGGGTGACGACCTGGTTGCCGAAGGGCTGGACGGTATAGATATCGCCGTAGGTGACCGGTCCGGCCTTGATGTCGGCGCGGACGCCGCCCGGGTTCATGAACGCCGCCACCGCGCCCTCGGGTCCGGCGGTGGCCGAGAGCATCGAGTCCGCGATGACATTGCCGAGCGGCGAGGTGCCGGTGGCGTCCGGATCGTGCGGCAGCGCGGCGGCGGCCGTGCCGACCACCCTGGCCGTGCGCGGGCGGGCCTGCTCGGTATAGAAGTTCACCAGGGCGGCGGCGGCCGGGTCGGGGGTCACGTCGCGGGTGACCACCCGGTTGATCGCCGACGCGTGTACCCCGTCGGGGGCGAAGCGCAGCGTGAGGTCGGTGATGAGCCTGCCGTAGGAGGACGCCTGGGTGACCGACTTGCCGTTGATCGTGCACACGTAGGCCTGGTGGGTGTGCGCGGTGAACAGCGCCGTCACCGCGGGGTCGATCGCCTTGGCGAGGTCGGTGACATTCGACGTGATGTTCGCGCAGCCGTTGTAGTCGACCTGGGCGCCCTGATCGGTGCGCTGGCTGCCGCCGTCGTGCATCAGCGCCACCACCGTCTCGGCGCCCGCCGCCTTCATCTCCGGCACGTACCGATTGATCGCCGCCGCCTCGTCGCCGAACGAGTATCCCCGAATGCCCTCGGGGAAAACAAGATTCACGGTATCGGGGGTGACCGTGCCGACGAGGCCGATCTTGTGGCCGCCGACCTCGAGCATGGTCCACGGCTTCAGCGCGGGCGGCAGCTTGCCCGCGGCGTCGGTGACGTTCGCGGCCAGATACGGAAACTTGGCCCCGGTGAACGGTTCTCCCGGCGAACACCCGTCCTGCGCGCAGCCGCCCTGCTGCAGGCGCGCCAATTCCACTACGCCGTGGTCGAATTCGTGATTACCGACCGACGAGGTGGCCAGCCCGACGCCGTTCAGGAACGAGATGGTCGGCTCGTCGTGGAAGAGACCGGACACCAGCGGGCTTGCCCCGATATCGTCGCCCGCCGCGACCACCGCGCTGGCCGGGTAGGCCGCCTTCAACCGGGCCAGGTGCGTCGCCAGGTAGGCGGCGCCGCCCGCGTCGTAGCCGGAGATCTGCCCGGTCGAACCGGCCGGCGGCTCCAAATTGCCGTGCAGGTCGTTGATCCCGAACAGGTGCACCTCGTCGGGCTTGGCTTGCGGCAGATCGTTCGTCGAGATCAGCGGGATGGCTCCCGCTGCGGTCGACGTCGTCGGCCCACTGCTCTTTTCGCTCGCGGTGCCGCAGCCCGCGACCAGTGCGATGCTCATGACCCCGGCAACAACAGCGGCAATGCGACGGCGCGCGTTCATGCTCAGACTGTCCCACGCGCGGCCCGCCGCGGCCACCGCACACGCCCAGCCCCGCCGGTGTTCGTGCGCCGATCGTGTTCAGTTCACTTTTCTCGTCTGTCGCCGAAATGATTCACTCGACCGCACAGCGGAATGCGGCACACCGAGTGGCGCTGGGGTGCCCCGATTCGGGCGACGGTGAGTGACATACTGCCTAGTCAAAGGGACAGGCATGTGAAGTTCACAACCACATGGAGGGCTCGGTCTTTGACATTCTCAAACAAAACCTGGGTGGTGATGTGTGCGCTCGCCACCGCGTTGGCGCTGCCAGGATCGCCAGCTCACGCCGATGGTTCGCTCTTCGGGGTCGCGCCGGAGGTCGAGAAGCAGATTTGCGACGGCAAAGACCACGACGACCGCTGGTATCAAGAGGTCGGCGAATGGCTGGAGCTGTCACCGGCCATCTTCGACAAACCGGTGCACACCGAAACCCGCGGCGAACTCTTTCAGAATCCGGCGTTCGTCCAAGACACACGGAAGGCGACATGTGAAAAGGAGGACGCCTATAACGAGAAACTGAAGGAGTTGATCACGAAGTACTACAAGCAAGGAAACCTGAACAAGGACTGCGGCACCACCGAAGGCCTGCAACGCTTTATCGACCGAAGGCTCGCTGTTTTCCACTGGATCGCCGCCAGCGACTGGAACGCGCCGAAGCCGCCCGCGCCAACCTGCTCGGCCTGAGCCGCGGCGGCGGTCAGAGAAACCGAGCGACGGTGGCGGCCATCTGCGAGCGGAAGGCGGTCGGCGAGAACGTCTCGGCGTGGGCACGGATGGTGGTGGCGCGGTAGCCGGCGGGGTCGAAGTCGCGCATCGCCTTGGCGAGATGGTCGATGACAGCGTTGTCGGGGCCGTGCGGGATGTGCTCGCCGGTGACGCCGGGCTCGACGGTGTCAAGCGCCCCACCTTGACCGACCGCGAGAATCGGTGTGCCGCAAGCCATTGCCTCGACCGGCACGATGCCGAAATCCTCGACGCCGGGCATGAGCAGAGCCCGGCAGCGCCGGTAGGTGTCGAGCAGGACGTCATGGGGAGTCGCGCCGAGGAAGGTGGTTTCCGGGCCCGCCAGCGTTTCGAGATGGGCGCGGAAACGGCCGTCGCCGAGGATGACCAGCCGGCAGCCCGCTCGTTGGGCAGCGAGGATGGCAAGGTCCGGGCGCTTGTAGGGGACGAGTCTGCCTGCGAAGAGGAAGAAGTCGTCGCGCGGGATCGTCGGTTCGGGGGTGAATCGATCGATCCGCACCGGGGGATAGGTGACCGTCGCTGGCAATCCCCACCAGTCGTTGACGCGGGCGGCGACGGCGCGTGAATTGGCGATGATGTGGGAAAGCCTTGGGGCGGCGCGTAATTCGCCGTGCATGGCCAGTCGTCCCAGTGCGGTGAGGGCGAGTTGACCCGCGCGACCACCTGCCTCCTGCGCGCGGAAGTCCTTGTCCCAGGCCCACCGGGCCGGGCTGTGCACGTACGCGATCACCGGGGCGTCGGTGGCGAAGGCCGCCTGGGTGGCGAAAGCGTGATGACTGACGACGACGGCGTCGAAGCGGTCCGCCAGGGGGAGGCGGCGCAGCGCGCGCGGGACGAACGGCAGCAGCGGGGCGTGCGAGCGGCGACCGGAGGCGGCGTAGGCGCGGCTCAGCCAGGTGTCGTTGACCGTCGTGAGCGGCGGCCGAATGCCCGCCGGATCGACGATAGGCGCGAAAACCTGGGTCCCCGGCCAGGTTTCGGCCAGTTCGCCGACCACCGCCTCGGAGCCGCCGAACTCGGTGAACCGCTCGTGCACGATGGCGATGCGGGGCCTGCTCATTCGTGCTCCGCGATTCGGCGCGGCGCCGCGCGACGGCGGATGGCGGGGGCGACGGGGCGGCCCTCGAGCAGGCCGTCGACGCTGCCCTGCTCGATCGCCTTGCGGTAGACGACGCCCGCCTCACGGCAGGCCGCGATCGTCTCATCGATATCGGCGTCGGTGTGCGCGGCCGAGGTGACGAAGGATTGGCCGAGCACGCCGCGGTGCAGCAGCTCCTGCAGGAACAGGGTGCGGAACGCTTGCGAGGGCTGACCGTCGAGGTCGCGGGTGAGGAAGATGAGGCAGGACGGACGCCCGCGGACCTGTAGGTGCTCGGCGATGCCGAGGTCGGCGGCGACGGCATTGACCCCGTCGGCGAGGCGGCGGCCCGCATGCTCCATCTTGGCGATCGGGTCGCCCGTTCGATATTCGTGTACGACGGCGCGGAACGCGGCCAGCGAACCCGATTCCGGGCCGTGCGTGGTGGACAGCAGGAAGACCCGGTCGTGGTCGGTGCGCAGCCCGCCAAGTTCCATGAACTCGCGTTTGCCTGCGAGCGCGGAGAGCGGAAAACCGTTGCCCATGGCCTTACCCCAGCAGGACAGGTCGGGCCGCACGCCGTACACCGCCTGCCCGCCGCCGGCGGACCAGCGGAAACCGGTGATCATCTCGTCGAAGATGAGCAGCGTGCCGTGGCGGTCGCACAGCTCGCGAACACCCGCGAGGAATCCGGGCTCCGGTTCGGCCAGTGCGGTGGCGGGCTCCATGACGACCGCGGCCACCGCGTCCGAATCCAGCACGGCCGCCAGCGAGGGGAGATCGTTGTAGCGGAATCGCACGGTGCCCGCGGCGGTTTCGGTGGGGATGCCGCTGTCCATCGCGGTGGTGCCGATGAACCAGTCGTCCACCGAGAAGAACGGTTGATCGCAGACGGCGATGGTGGTGCGGCCGGTGGCGGCCCTGGCCAGCCGGACCGCCGCGGTGGTGGCGTCGGAGCCGTTCTTGGCGAACTTCACCATATCGGCGCCGGGCACCAGCGTCAGGAAGTCTTGCGCGGCAAGCAGTTCCAGCTCGGTGGGGCGGCTGAAGCTGACGCCGTCGGCGATGGCGCGGTGCACGGCGTCCAGGACCGGCTGGTAGCCGTGGCCGAGGGTGACCGAACGCAGGCCCATGCCGTATTCGATATAGCCGTTGCCGTCGACATCCCAGACCCGGCAGCCGCTGCCGCGCACCAGGATCGGCGCCATGAACTCGGGATACTGGTCCGCGCCCCTGGCGTAGGTGTGCGCGCCGCCGGGAACCAGCTCGTGCAGCCGGGCCTGCAGCTCGTTGCTGCGGGTGAAGCGGCGCGGTGTCGCCGGATCATCGGAAGTAGGCTCCATGGTGGGCTCCTGGAGAGTCGGGTCAGGTCACTGGCTATCGGTGGGGCCGAGGATCTGTCGGGCGGACTCCGCGTCCGTTGGGACCACCGGACAGGTGGTGACGGCCCATAGGTCGTGGTCACCGCGGCGACCGGTGGGGCCGACATAGCAGCGCATGCGCCCCTCCATGGTCATGCCGACGCGACTGGCGATGGCGGCGGCATGGCCGTCCGCCGGGTCGACCGCCGTCGAGACCCGGCACAGGCCGAGTGCGCCGAAGGCGTGCGCGAGCAGGAGCCGGGTGGCCGCGGTCCGGACGTCGTCGCCGTGGCCGGGATCGGTCCAGACGAACATGCGGGCATTGCGGTCGAACATGTCGAGGTCGAACAGCCGGGCTTCCCCGGCATACGCCCCGTCCACCTCGATCGCCAGCACCAGCCCGCTCGCCGAAGGCAAACCTGGTCGGGCCCAAAAGAATTCGCGCAGCCACCGGAAACGGGAATGTTGCCGCACCCAAGCTCCGTCGGTGTCGGCCGCATCCGAATCGAGTGCGGCACGACTGCGCAATCGGGTCGCGCGCCACCGTCCCCAGTCGGTGAGTTTGCGGCTTCGGATGACCACCTCCGGGTGATCGGGATCGACGAGCCGGATCGCCCGAGCGGTACGCAGGGGATCGAGCAGATGCAGCATCCGCCCCGCGTAGTGGCGCGCCGTAGCGACGAGCACCGCGCTCCTGGGGAACCCGCCGTCGGTCGTGTCGTCGCCCGTGGCGGGCGGTTGCGGGGCATGGGTGTCATAGCGGTCGAGCCAGTAACGCACAAACCCCTTCGGCGGAACATCCGCCCTGGTGACCGCCCACAGCTCGTGATCGCGACGCGCACCGCCCACGTCGAAGTAGTGGCCCATCAACGCTTCCCGCTGGAACCCGATCTCGGCGGCGCCGTGCGCGGCGGCGATATTCTCCGGTGAGATCGGCGCGGTGATGCGTTCGAGTCCGAGCTGATCGAGGCCGTAGTCGAGCAGCAGCGCCGCCGCCATGCCGCCGATCCCGTGCCTGGCGACTTCGGCGTCCACCCAGATGCCCAATTCGGCAGCGCCGGTGGTGGTGTCGATCGAGCCGAGTTCGACCTGACCCGCGAAGCGGCCGTCGACCTCGATGACCGTGGCAAGCCGACGCCCAGCCCTCGCCTCGGCACGACTCGTCAAACACTCACGTACCCAATGGGTTCCGCAATGGCGGGCCGCCCAGTCGAGCGTCGAGCTGTACCAGAACGGTTCGATGAAACGCCGGTCCCGCAGTCGAATTCGCCGCCAGTGCTGGTAGTCCGCGATCTGCGGCGGCCGAAGCACGACGGTGTTACCGTGCAGCGACACGGGACCGAGACTGATGCGCGCCAACGACTTCGGGCTGATCGACATGGGCGCCTACTCGCGCGGTCGCGTCTTGCCAAGCGACATCGTCTTGAGCGCGCCCTCGGTGGAGACGGAAATCCGCCAGTATGTCCCGGTCGTGTCCTTGAGGACGATTCCTCCCTCGCTCTGTTCGGAAACCCATGTGCCGCTTGCCAGTACGGCGGAGCGCAGCGTGCCGTCGGCCGACTGTGCCTGGAAGACATCGGCGGTGTCGCCGCGCCCGGCCTTGGCGACGATGGTCCCGGTGAACGACGGTGCGTGCGTGCTCGTGCGGCCGAGCACGTGCCAGTGCGGCGGAAAGATGGCCGGGTTGAGATCGTCTTCCGCCGTGGAGATCAGGTTCACCGCGGTGCCCTCTGGGCAATTGGCCGGATCGATGCGCAGCTCGATGGGCGGCTTGTCCAGGTCCTTGTCGAACTGGACGTTGGCGAGATACGGCTGGCGGCAATAGATCATATCGAGCCCGACGGTGCGCGCGGCCACCTTGCAGTTGATCATGCCGAACTGGGCCGGTCCGCCGCGGTTGACCTGGCCGACGGACAGCGCGATATCGGCGCCCTCGAACCAGACGTTGGTGAGCCACCAGTCGTTCGCCGCGCCGTCGATGATGATGTGCTTGTCGGTGGTGCGCGGGTCGGCGTCGGACACGAATTCGACGTTGGTGAGCGCCAATCCGGCGTTGTGGTCGTTGCCGGTGCCGAGCACGCCGACGAAGTTGCTGGTGAGCTTGGACGAGGTCACGTAGTTCTGGATACAGGAGGTGACGATCCCGTAGCCGAAATTGTTGATGTCGCAGTTGAGGAACGCGGTGCCGCCGGTATTGTCCTGCAGCACAACGCCGCGCTGGGCGAGGTAGCGCGGATGGTTGTCGCTGAGGTGGTTGCCGCGGATCACCACCGAATCGAACGAGCACCGAAAGCATTCGGAGAGCACGATCGCCGTCGCCTTCGGCCCGGCCAGATAGAAGCCGATCCGGGCGAACCGCACCCGGCTGCGTTTGCGCAGCGTGATGAGGGTGGTGTCGATCTCGCAGCTGATCACCGTGACATCGGCGCCGTCACCGAGAACCGTTGCGTAGTCGCCTAATTCGGGCCAGGCCGTCACGTTGTAGTGGCCCGCGGGCAGGTACATCACCAGCGGCGCGCCCTTGACCGAGGCCGCGGCGGCGATCGCGGCCGTATCGTCGGCGACGCCGTCACCGACCGCGCCGAAGTCGCGCACGTTGCGTGCGGCGGGCGCGTCGGTGACGTGCGGCGAACGGAACTCGATGCCTGGACTTTCCGGGGAGCTACACGCCGCCATCACCGGCACGGCACCAGCCGCGCCTAGCGCCGCGGCAAGCATGCTCCGCCGACGAACCGTTTCACTGCTCAAAGCCGCAGCCTCCCACGAAGTCGCTGCAGCCGGGTGCCCGGCTTGCTGTACGCTACCGCGCCGGTGAGCTTGTTGTCGCCGAATGTGGCTAGTGCGCCACGCAATTGGGGAGCACTGGTGCTGTCGAGCAACACGACGCCGATGGTTTGCTCGCACAGCGGTGCCAGTGCGATCGCGTCGGCGGCCTGGGTGATCGGCGCGATCTGCACCACGACGTGGTCGTAGTCGGTGTGTAGTTTCGCGATGATCGCCGCGAAACGGTTCGAGGCGAGGAGGTCGGGCGTCTTGGTATCGGCCTCGCCGAGCGGCAGCACGGTAACGCCGGTCTCGGGCCACGCGGTCAGCGCCTCGTGCACCGGCGCGGCACCTTGCAGCACCGCCGCGAGTCCGACGCTCGTCGGCGTCAGGGCGTGCGAGCTACCCTGGCCCGAGGTGTCGGCGTCGATGAGCACCACACTGCTGCCCATGTCGGCGAACGACTTCGCCAGTGCCACCGCGACTTCCGGCTCGGAACGTGGCGAGAGACTGGTCAGCATGATGCTGCTTGCCTCGCCTTCGCGGAGCAGCCTGGTGCGCAGCCTGCGCGTCTCGTCGGGTGCGCCGGGGCGGCCCGCGTCGATGATGCCGAGGATGGGCACCGGCAGAATGGCTTCCAGGTTGTTGGAGGTGCGCAGGGTGCGGTCGGTGCGGTCGCGGACGAACGCGGCCGCGCAGCCGAGCACGAGTCCGGCAAGCAGGCCAAGTGCCAGAATGCGTTTCGACTGCGGTCCGCTCGGCGCGGTGGGCACTTCGGCGCGGTCGACGACGGTGAGGCGGGCCGCCGGTGCCGCATTGGGCTCGATGGTCTCCAATTCGTCGACGAGCTTACGGAATTGGGCAACCACCGAGTTGGCCAGATCGCGCGCGCCGACGGCGGTCGACGATTGGACGGTGATGAGGATGTTCGAGGTCGCCGGTGGCGAGAACGCCTTGATCTTGCTCTGCACCTCGCTGACCGACATCTTCAGGCCGAGGTCGTCGATGACGCTCTTGGCGACGGTGGCGCTGGTCGCCAGGTCGAGGTAGGAGCGGACGCGCTGCTGGGCGGCGAGCCCACCCTGGTAGGAGTCGTTGACCGAGGTTCCGGTCGCCATTCCCACGTACATGCTGCTGGTGGAGACATAGGTGGTCGGGAGGGTGCTCAGGTATCCGGCCGACGCGCCCGAGCACAACACCAGTACCGCGATGATGATGACCCAGCGCCTGCGCGCGATATGCCAGTAGTCGATCAGTCCCATGGGGATGCTTTCTTTTCGATGGTGAGCGCCCCGACGAGGACAGGCTCCGCGGTGAGCGTTGTCCGCGCGGTGGATAGTGGTTCGGACCGGGTGCGCCGCCGGTACTCGCGTACCAGCAGCATGATGAGCCAGGAGAGCACGGCGGCCTGCAGGAATTTGCCGAGATTCTCCATGCTGCCCAGGATTCCGCGTTCGAACAGCGCCGAGGCGCCGGTCATCGCGAGCCCGAGGATCACGATCGGGAAGAAGCGCGAATAGAGCGCCTTGGCCCAGGCGAGCAGCAGCAGGAAAGTGAAGGCGGCACAGATGACCACGCCCACGTAGCCGCCGAGGACATAGCCTTCGTTGAGATTGCCCTCGGCCAGCGACACCGAGACCTTGCTCATGTCGACCGAGGCGCCGCGCACGTCCTGTGCCCACGCGGTGCCGGACTGGAACTTGGCCGTGCCGAGTAGCTGAGCGGGGACCAGGCTGGACAAGGCATGCTGTAGCGCTTCGGTTGGCGTGAGCCAGAGGCCCGGTTGGTGGTAGTAGGCGTCGGTCGCGGCCTCGAGTAGGTCGAACCGTCGCAAGATGCTGAGGAAGGGTTGCACGACCGGCGGATAGCTCGAATCGACAAGTGCCGATTCGGCTTTCGCGTAATTGGTCTGTTTCAGCGACTGCAGCCAGCCGAACCCGCCGATGCCGAGCACCGCGATGGCCGCGACCGAGACCGCCTTCGCCTTGGTCCAGCCGAGAATCGCGAAGCGGACGGCGATGGCCATCGCGGCGCCGATGATCGGCGTCTTCGACTGGACCACCGCGGTCCAGACCAGCTCGCCGAGCAGCAACCCGCCGATGATCAGATAGGTCAGTGCGGTGCGTTCGGGCCGGACGAAGATGATCAGTCCGAGGGCGGCGATGGTCGCCAGGATGGCGACGAAGGCAAGGATCGGGTTGGCGCTGTCCACATCGCCCGCGCTGCCGATGGTTCCGGTGGCGACGGCCGCGGCCCGGCCGAGCAGTCCGACGCCGTACATGGCGACGAGGGTCGGCACGAAATCCGGGTCGTTGGTCAGCGCGGGCAGCCGAAGGGGTGGGTGCCGCCGAGCCCAAAGGGCATAGGCGACAACGAGTCCCGCGTAGATCCAGAGTCCGAACACGATGTGGTGCAGCACCAGCGCGATGCCGCGGTCGTACCCGATCTGGGCCAATCGCGGATCCGGCACGTTGTCGCCGAAGTGGGGTTCGGGCTGCACCAGCAGCAGCACCAGCGGTCGCGCCAGATACGACAGCGACCAGAACGCCGCCTGCGCGATGAGGAACACCCTGGCGACGCCGGGGATTGTCGTTGCCGCCACCGCGATGGTCGCGAGCGCGAGGGCGATCAGCAGCACCTCGGTATCGGCGGTCATGACTGCTCAGCCGATCGCATGAATGATCTCCCTGGCCCGGTCGACGTAGCGGTGCTGGCCAGCGACGATCCGCTGATATCCGGCCTCGGCGACGGCGGCCGCCTTGTCCGGATGAGCCGCGCACCAGCCGAGGATGGCGAACAGCTCGTCGGCGTCGGCGAACAGGAAGCATTCGCTGGTGTCCTGCAGCAGCTCGGCGTGCTCGTCGGTGCGTTGGCCGACGAAAAGCCCACCGGCCGCCGGTACCTCGAACGTGCGGCAGGTGTGGGTGTCGCGGTTGTCGGAGTTGAGCAGCACCAGGTTGGCGGTCACGCTCGCGACCACTTCCGAGTATCGCTCGCCGTACACGGCACCGCCGACTTCGGCTCCGGTGGAACGCAATTCGGGCACCCGCCGCCATCCGGGCCCGCGCACGAGCATGCGGGTGCCATGGGTGTGCGCCAAGCCGATCATCTCGGCCCGGCGGTCCGGGCGGCAGACGCCGATGAAGCCGACAAGGAACTGCCGGGTCCCGCGCCGCGCGGTCGGATGGTGCCAGGCGGGGTCGTAAGCGCTGCGCACGAAGGTGACCGCGCGGGCGCCGCGCTCGCGCAGCTCGGCGACATTGTGCCGCTTGGTGGTGACGACGTGGTCCCACTCCGGTTCGTGCGCAAGGTATTCCGCACTGGTGTTCGCGGGGTTCGCGACGTCGTCGGGGCTGTAGTGCACGTGCAGCCGGGCGGGCAGGTCGAGCAGCCTGCGCTGATCGAGGTGGATGCCCTTGAACGCGAATACCATGTCCGGCCGGAATTCCGCTGCGGCCCGATCGATTTCGGCGTGGAGCCGGGCGACGTTCCATGGCGCGCGTCGTCGTGCGAGCTTCGAATAGACCCACGGCGGCGAGAGCCTGGGCGGCAACGTGACCCGCGTGGTGTCGATGACCACCACGTCGTGCCCGGCCTGCCGGAAACCGTCGGCCAGTGAGTGGGCGTTGCTGCCGACCCAGTCATCGCCCAGATAGAGAATCCTCATGATGTCCCGCCCTCCTCCCGCATGAGCACAATCGCGGGACCAGGGGCGGGCGTTACCCGTTCTCTGTTGATCAGGGTGCGGATGCGGAGCAGATACCAAGAGGCGACGGTGAATTCGACGACCACCGCGCCGTAGACCAGCGTCCACACCGAGTGGGTGCGGAACGCGATGGCCAGCGCCGCGGCCGCGACGCAGGTGCCGAGCACCGCGCCGATCAGCACGCCGGTGGTGTCCTGGCGCACCGGGAGCACGGCGGTGGTGACGAACGAGGTGACCGCGGTCGCGGGCAGCACGAAGGTCTCCACCCGCAGCAGTCCGATCGCGGCGGTGAAGTCCTGGCCGAACACCAGGTGGATCAGCAGCGGCGCGGTCAGCCAGACCGCGGCGGCCGCCACCGTCGCGGTGCAGACGCAGGCGACCAGCGCCTGCAGCGCGTGCCGCCAGAAGTTGTCGTCGGCGCTCTTGCGTGCCATCCGTGGCAGTAGCGCGAAACCGATGGGGTCCAAGGTGGATTGGATGGCACGGACCAACCGGTCTCCGGCGGAATACAGGCCGAGCGACACGGCGTCAAGCACCGCGGAGTACACCGCCGCCGCGCCCTGCCCGTATGTGGTGACGAGCAGTCGGGAGATGAAAACCGGTGCGCCGGTACGTAAGACGGTCCGTACGCCGCGCGGTCGGCTCGGTGGTCCGAAGGTGCGCAGCGAATCCCACCAGGTCAGTACGACGGTGGGAATGGACGAGACGAGCAGGCACAGCAGCGCGACCTGGGCGTTCGGCATGCGGGGCAGCACCGCGACCAGCAGGATGAGATATCCGATCCGGCCGACCGCCTGGTAGGCGGTGGAGGCGCCGAAGCGGCCCTGCCCGATGAGCAACCAGTCTTCGGAGGCCGACCAGAGCCCACCGGCGAACAGTCCGAGCAGGATCATCTCCAGATGGATGGGTGCGCCCACCGCGTAGCTGAGCAGCAGCGCGGCCCCGAGGAGGGTGAGCGTGCCCGCACGGATCGCGAGGTAGTCGCCGCGCAACTGGTTGATGTGCCGGAAGCGGTCGCCGCCGAGGTCGGGGACGTTGGCGTCGTGCACCCGGGCGGCCAGATACGAGGTGATGCCGAGGTCGACGAGCAGCGAACCGATGAAATAGGCCGACATGCCGATCGCCAGCAGGCCGAGACCGTGCGTGCCGAGCACCCGCGCGATCAGCGGCACGGTCACGATGGTGACGACGTACTGCCCGTACTTGCCGAAGCTGACGTACCCGATATCGCGGATGATCCCGAGAAAGCCGATGCGCCGGTGCGGAGTTCGACGATGTGTTCCGCCTGGCGCTGGCGGCTGATCCGGAACTTTCGGGACGGTGTGTTCAGCCATGCGGGGTTCTTTCCGATGAATGTCGTGTGCCCGCAGCGTCGTTGCGTTGTGCGATGTCGTGGAGGAAGGTGGCGACCGTGCGCGCCGTTTCGGTGATGTCGAAGTCCTTGGCGCGCAGGCGGGCCGCCATGGCCAGCCTGGTGCGCAGTGCCGGGTCGCCGATGAGGGTGTCCAGTGCGGTGGTGAGTTGTTGTTCGTCGCCGCCGTCGACGAGCAGTCCGTCGACGCCGGGCCGCACGATTTCGGCGGGACCTCCTGGTATCGAGGCGATGACGGCGCAGCCCGCGTGCATGCCTTCCACCACGACTTGGCCGAACGGCTCGGGGAGTACCGAGCTGTGTACGAGAATGTCGGCGTCGCGCAGGTATTCGGCGGGGTCGTCGACGTGGCCGGTGAAAGTCACCGGCAGTGCCAACTCTTGGGCGAGGCGTTCGAGTTCGGCGCGGTACGGCTCCTCGTCGAAGAACGTACCGCCGATCAGAAACACTTGGCGCGGACGAACTTTCGTCGCCGCGAGCGCGCGAAGCAACACGTCCTGGCCCTTCCAGGGGGACAACCGGCCGACCACGGCGACCACAGTGTCGGCGGGCGCACGCTGGTCGGGACGCGGCAGGTCGATACCGAGTTCGACGCCCGGATAGGCGACGAGCGCGGGCCTGCGTCCGATCGGCAAGGTGCTCGCGGTCGTTCGGCTGTTGGCGAGATAGCCGCGGCTGAAGAGTCGGCCGAGCAGGCGCAGCACGAGGGTGGGTAGTCGCCCGAAGTAGTCGGTGGAGATGCGGTCATGCACCTGCCAGACCAGGGGAATTCTGGCCCGGCGCGCGGCGACCGCGCCCATCACCAGGGCCTTGCTGCTCTCGGCCACCAGTACGTTCGCGCCGAGCTCGGTGGCGGTGGCGCCGAGGGTCCAGCCGAGCCGCAGCAACCGGAGAAACCCGGCGATCAGGCGCACCGGGCCGGAGCCGATGGTCATCGCCCGGCTATCGAATCGACCGCGCAGCACCCGGGTTTCGACCCCGCGTGCGCGCATCCGCTCGACCATCGGGCCGTCCTCCGTATAGACCATGGCGACACCTAGCTGTCCCTGGTCGCGTAAGGCCGACACCAGCCGCAGCGTGGCGAGTTCGGCGCCGGACGGCGCCGCGGTGTGCGCGAGAAACAGGGCCCTGCTCATTGCCTGATTGCCCGGTACATCGTGAGATGCCGCTCCGCTGTGACATCCCAGGAGAATGTTTCCGCGTGCGCCCGGCATTGCGCTGGTGTCGGCGCGGTGCCGTGCAGGGCGGCGGTGATGCGCGCGCCGAGTGCGTCGGCGTCGCGCGCAGGCACGATGAGCGAGGCGTCGAGTCCGCGTACCGAATCCGGTAGTCCGCCGCAGTCGGTGACGATGGGCGGGCGGCCTGCGGCCAGCGATTCGAGCGCGATCAGGCCGAATCCTTCGAGGGCGGTGGTCGGCACGACGGTCAGCTCCGCCTGTTCGTAGAGTTCGGTGAGTCGGTGATCGTCGATATGCCCGGCGAATTCGACGGTATCACCGAGTGGTGTTGCCGCGGAGCGTAGTTCGGCCTCGGCGGTGCCGGTGCCGACGATCACCAGCCGCGCCGCCGGATGTTCGGCGAGCACGTCGGGCCAGGCGCGCAGCAGGGTGTCGATGCCCATCCGGCGTTCGAGCCTGCGCACACACAGCACGGTGCGAGTGTCGGTATCGGGCCGAAGTGGGGAGGCGTGGAAGCGATCCAGATCGACACCGGGTGGGATGACCGCGATCCGGTCCAAGGAAACCCGGTAGTCGGTATGTAGTACATCGCGAAAGTGGTTGGACAGCACCACGAATCGGTCCGCACCCGCGTAGCGGAGGCGTTCGAGCAGATACTTCGCGCGCACCGCCGCCGCGCCCTGTCCGGTGAGCCTGCTTTCGGCGGCCCACGGCCCGTGGAAGTGGATCACCAGTGGTAGCCGTCCGCGCCGATCGATGGCGGCGGGCCCGTACAGGCAGAAGTGCCTATCTAGGACGGTGTCGCGGTGTAGTTCGGCGCGATCGAGGAACGCGGTGCGGGCCCGGCGCAGCGTGGAACCGCCTAAGCCGCCCCATGATTGGGCGCCGGGGGCCGCCGCGCCGAAGGCCGCCGCGGACACCTCGGCGTCGGGTTGTCTGGTGAGCGCGTGGTAGAGCTCGGTGAAGTACCGATTGAGCCCGCCCGGCGCGGACGCGAACCACTCCGATCCCGTCATGTGCACCCGGACTATCTCGGTACCTCCCGTCACCCATGCCCCCTACTGGCGGTGATGGCGGACGAGTCGCTATCGGTGAACCCGCCTCTCCCGCAAAAGTCTAGGGGACCGAGCCCCTTCTGGTCGGCAGTCGGCGAGCAACCGAAGAGTCAACCCAGATCGAACAGATTCGGAGTTCGAAACGCACACCCTGTGGCGCGTCCCCCCACGGCAGGTGGGTGCGGCGGATCGGGTCGCGGCGCGACGCTGGTCGAGAAACAGGGCGGGCGGTTGGATGTGCCGATGGAGGAACTGGTGGACTATTGCACGGCATTCGCCGGTGCGTCGCTCGGTGCGCTCTATACCGGACGGGTAACCAAACAATCCGGTCGGCACGAAGTGCTTTCCCGTCCAACGGAGTAAGGGGCTCGACGCCGTTGGGTAACTCTTCGTGCGGTAGCCGCGATGCATAGCGTGCGGTAGATTTCACATCGAGTTCGTGCTCGGCACGGACCGACCCGCGGGGGACTGGCGGGAGGACATGGACAGTGGGGACCCTGGGTTCCGAGGCCGAGCGCGCCGATATCGCCGATATCAGGGTGCTCGTCGAAAACGGTGAGTATTGGCTGCGTAACCGCGGCGATATCGCCATGATGGCCGTGACGGTCGAGCGGTTGCGCGCACGCTGGCCGCGTGCGCGCATCGGTGTGCTCACCCATCAGCCTGGCATCCTGCGGGCGCTGCTGCCCGAGGCGGAGCCGCTCTGCGGTCCCGACTGGAGCTGGGGCCGCGACGGTTGGTCAGGACGGCTATCCCGCACTGCGGGAACACGATTGGTCGGTCCGGCCGCGCTGCGCTGGCGGGCGGTGACCGACGGGCCGAAAGACCGGTTGCGGGCATTACGCTCCGCCGCTCGCCGGCGGGCCGCCGGGCCTGGCGGCACCGAACACGTCGCGACGCCGGCGGAGACCGAATTCCCGGTCGAGATACCGGCCGCCGTCGAACAGGCATCGCTGGTGCTCGCGCTCGGCGGCGGCTACATGACCGACGTCGACCGCTACCAGGCGCACCGCACGCTGAACCTGCTCGAACACGCTCGGTCGCGGGGCATTCCGACGGCACTGGTCGGCCAGGGGCTCGGTCCGCTGCGCGACCCGTCCCTGGTGCGGCGGGCGGCCGAGGTGCTGCCCGACGTCGATTTCCTTGCGCTGCGCGAAGGACGGCGCGGCCCGGAACTGTTGTCGCGCTTCGGCGTCGCACCGGAACGGGTGCTCGTCACCGGCGACGACGCGGTCGAATTCGGTTATCGCCTGCGGCAGGCCAAGATCGGCGCCGACATCGGACTGTGCCTGCGGGTTGCGGACTACTCGCGCGTCAGCGCGTCCGCGCAGGCGACGCTCGGCCGGGTGGTCCGCGCCTGCGCGGGGCAGGTCGGTGCGGGCGTGGTGCCGTTGATCATCTCCGAATACGCCTCCGAGGACCGGCTTTCCACGCTGCCGCTGCTGGCCGGAGCCGCCGACGCGCGGCCAGCCGTCGGCCGAGGCGGCACGCCACACGATGTCGCCCGACAGGTCGCCGGTTGCCGAGTACTGGTCACCAGTGCCTACCATCTCGCGGTATTCGCACTCTCCCAAGGGATTCCGGCGGTCGGCATCACCGCATCGGAGTACTACGACGACAAGTTCCACGGCCTGAGCCAGATGTTCGGCACCGGAATGCGGATCGTGCACCTCAACGACCCCGCACTCGACGAGACGCTCACCGCGGCGGTGCGCGCCTCGTGGGCCGAGGCGCCGCAGGTACGAGATGTCTTGCAGCAGAAAGCAGTCGAACAGATCGAAGCAAGCCGGGCCGGGCTCGAACGAGTCTTTCGCCTGGTGGAAAGCGGACCGGTACGCCCGGGCCATCAGCTAGGGGGATAGGTATGACAAGACTGTCGGTTTGCGTTCCCGCCTATAACTCGGGGCGCACGCTGGCCACGACGCTGCGCTCGGTGCTCGACCAGGACGTGGATTTCGAACTGGTGGTGCTCGACAACGCCAGCACCGACGAGACGGGCGATATCGCGCACGCGGTCGACGACCCGCGAATCCGGGTGCTGCGCAACGACACCGTGCTGCCCATCGGGGCCAACTGGAACAAGGTGATCGAGGCCTCGACCGGGGACCTGGTCAAGGTCGTCTGCGCCGACGATGTGCTGCGGCCGGACGCGCTGGCCGCACAGCTCGCGGTGATGGTCGGTGACCCGTCGATCGCCATCTCGTCGAGCCGATTCGAGGTGATCGACGAGGACGGCCTGCTGCTCGAGAGCGGGCTCGGCCTGGCCGGATTGCTCGGCAGGCAGAGCGCGCGGGCGCTGGCGCGGGTGATCGTGCGGCGCGGGCCCGCCGATTTCGGGCCGACCGCGGCGGCGATGTTCTACCGCAAGCACTTCGACCTGGTCGGCGGACTGCGCGGGGACCTGGTGTTCCCGATGGATGTGGACCTGTTCGCCAGGGTGTCGTCGTTCGGTGTCTTCTTCGGCATGACGGAAATCCTTGCCGCCTGGCGTAATTCGTCGTTCAACCTGTGCAGCCGCACGTCGACGGTGAGCAAGTTGACCGACATGTACCGGTTCCATCACCGCATCAAGGGCGACTATCCACACCTGGTGAGCCGCGGTGACGTGCTGGCCGGTGATACCCGGTTGGCGCGGGCGGCGTTGTACCGGCTGCGGGTTCGCACGGTGGCGACCGTGCGGAACCGGCCGGATCTGCTGGTCTGAAAGCTTGCTGGCCTGAAAGACGCCGAAGCCGCCCCGGACCACCGGGGCGGCTTCGACGACTGTCGGCTCAGATGGTCCAGAGCCGCCCGTAGGTGTAGACGGTGTCGCCGTTGGCGGTGACCACCTTGACGAACGGCCGAATCGTGGTCTGCCCGATCACGCCCGTGACCGTGCCGTGGAAACCGGACATCCGGATCATGCCCGCGGTGCCGGAGACGTCGCCGCCCGCGCATTCGACCGTCTGGATGCCGGGGCCGACGTTGACCTCGATTTCAATGCCGGCCCGGGGGATCAGTCCGTTCAGCTTGAGGAGCGAGGCGTTGTCACCGCCGAGATCCACCCCGACGTCCGGTGTCGAGTACCCGAACTTCAACCGCCCGGTCAGCGTCGCCGGATAGCCGACCTGATAGCCGATGGTGATGTGCCCACGCCAGTCGCTGGCGTTGGGCCCGGAGACCTTGAACGCGGCCTCGCCGTTGTGAAACCACTCGCGGGTGAATGGATTTCCGTCCAGTGGCGGCACGAAGTCGATCCGCGTGTCGGACTGGATTGCCTCGACCGTACGATCCTGCTGATCGACGATCTGGCTACTGCTGTCGACGACCGCTCCCGCGGTGCCTGTTCCCAAAGCGAGCCCAGATGCCACCACGGTGGCGATCGCGAACATTCGGACGCTTCGGCCGCATTGCTGCGTGATATCCCTCATCAGGTTGTCCCCTCTGCACACACACCTGGCCGAGCGTGGTCGTTCGCTCGACGCCCGCTCCCCGGCACGCGGGAGCGTAGAACTCATCCAACAACTTGTGGCGATCAGGTGTTCGGTAATCGAAATCATGTCAGTTCAAGCGCATAGAGCAAACGGGCAACTAATGCGCTGGGGGACAGCGAATTCGAGGCACATCATCCTCCTTTGACGGTCGAGTCGGCGGGGTCGTCGACGATCCAGCAGCCGTCGAGTTCCGGGTAGCGGGCGCGGACCTCGGGCAGCAGATCCGGCAGCGTGAGCAGCACGAGATCCGGTCGGGCGGCGACGAGTTCGTCGGGCGAGATGATCGGCACGTCGGTGCCTGGCATCCGGTGGCCCTGCTTGGCGGGCGACGCGTCGGCGACGGCGGTGATCAGCCCGCGATCGACGCCGGCCAGGCTGAACAACGCCACCGCGCGTGAGGCCGCGCCGTAGGCGAAGACCCGATCGCCTTGCGCCGCATGCCTGGTGAGCCAGCGCCGCAAGGCCTCGGCATGTTCGTCGGCGGCCTGCTGCAGGCGGCGGACCGCGGCGGGTTCGGTGTATTCGGTTTCCCGCGTACGGAGTTCGCGTGCGGCGGCATCGGGCTGGTGCGTGCCGTGCCGTGCGCCGACGAGCACGGTTCCGCCGTAGAGGTCGAACCGCCACGCGGTGGTGATGCTCATGCCCGCCGTCGCCAGCAACCGGCCGAGCGCGGACAGCGAGTAGTAGGCGAAGTGGCCGTGCCGAAGCGCGTTCCACTGACCGGCCGCGACAATGGTTGCCAGCGAATGGAATTGGATGAGCAGCAGGCCGTCCGGTGCGGTCGCCGCGGCCCGCTCGGCGAAGGCCGCGCGTTGATCGGGCTCGTGCATGAGGCCGAAGCAATCGAGCACCACATCGGCGGCGCCGTCGGTCGGAGCGTAGCCGCGCTCGGTCAGCAGCGGCACCCAGGTGCCCCCGTGTGGACTGCCGAACTCGCGCACCGAATTGCCCCGCAGCAGACCGGCTTTCGCGACCCTGGCGACGGCGTCGGCGGCCTGCTCGCGCAGCGCCGCCGGTTCGATGCCGCGCGGCTCCTCCGCGCGGGTGTCGTCCTCGGCCAGCTGCGCGAGACCGCAGAACGCGCACAGGTCCATCCGGAGCGGGTACGCGGACTCGGCGAGCCCGACCGGGGTTGCGGCGAGCGGAAAGAAGTCCGCGGCGGGGACCATGCCGAGATCGAGCACCGGGCTGAGCCCGGTGCTCCCGCAGCCTCGGCACACGTGCCCGCTATCGGGGAGAATCACGACCGGCCCTTCCGCGGCGGCCCGTGGCGGCGTGCGCGCATGGCACCATGGCGTGGTGCGCATCGAGCAGACCGATCTGGCCGACGTCCTCGTGCTGATACCGGAACCGTTCCGCGACGAACGCGGACTGTTCACCAGAACCTTCGACGCGGCGGAATTCGACACCCACCTCGGCACGCCGGGTACCGCCGCCGCGTTCGGGCAGGACTCCCAATCCCGTTCGGCGGGCGGCGTTATCCGCGGCATGCACGGACGGTCCGGGCGTGGTGAGGCCAAGCTGGTGCGCTGTGCGCACGGCGCGGTGCACGACGTGCTCGTCGACCTGCGGCGCGATTCGCCGACGTTCGGGCGGCAGCAGGCGTTCCTGCTCGATGATGAGACGTTCCGGCATCTGTATGTGCCGCCCGGCTTCCTGCACGGCTTCCAGGCGCTCACCCCGATCGCCGACGTGTGCTACCGCATCGATCGCCCGCACGATCCCGCCGAGGATATCGGCGTCGCCTATCACGACCCCGACCTGGCCATCGCCTGGCCGCTGCCGGTCACCCTGGTGTCCGCGCGCGACGCCGCCGCGGGCAGCTGGCAGCAGCTGCTCGCGGCGTTGTGACGGCGGCCTCTGCTTAGGTAGCCGGAACACGAGCGGTTCCGGGCTGCACCCGGCGCATCGACGCGTCCAGCATCCCGGTGTCGCGCAGCTTTTCCAGATGCGGCAGCCGGGTGAACTTCTGGAAGAAGTCGTCGTAGGTGAGGCCACGCGCGGTGTACTCCTGGAACAGCTCGTCCGCCCCGGCCTGCACGGTCCACAGCGCGCGAAACCCGATGGCGGAGCGGGCCGCCGAGAAGTCGACCCGATAGGAACGCGGGTCGGCGCCGCTCTCGCCGGTGATGTTCAACCGGGAGCCAGGCACCGCCTCCACCACCGCGCGGGCGATGTCGGCGACGGTCAGGTTATTGGCCTCGGTGCCGATGTTGAAGGCGCGGCAGTGAATTGCCGCCGGTGGCGCGGTGAGGCAGTTGGCGAAGGCCCACGCGATATCGCGGGCGTGCACCAGCGGCCGCCACGGTGTCCCGTCGGAGAGCACCTTCACCTCGCCGGTCAGCGTCGCGTAGCCGACCAGATTGTTGAGCACGATATCGGCTCGTAACCGTGGCGAGAACCCGAATGCCGTTGCGTTGCGCAGGAATACGGGGGAGAAGCCGGAGTCGGCCAGCGCGGCGACATCGTCCTCGACGCGCACCTTGCTCTCCGCGTACGGGGTGATCGGACGCAGCGGCGCGTCCTCGGTGACCAGATCCGCCCCGGCCGCGCCATAGACCGAACAGGTCGAGGCGTACAGGAAACGTCGCACGCCGGCCTCTTTGGCGAGCTGGGCCAGCCGGACCGACGCGTGATGGTTGATGGCGTAGGTGATTTCGGGCGCCAGCGCGCCGAGCGGATCGTTGGACAGCGCGGCGAGATGGATGACCGCATCGAAGCCGCGCAGCTGTTCGACGGTCACGTCGCGCAGGTCCATGGTCAGCCCGGTCGGATCGCCCGGCAGGTCGCCGAGCACACAGTCGGCGAAGAAGCCCGCGTCGAGACCGACCACCTCGTGCGCGTTGGCGCGCAGGATCGGCACCATGACGGTGCCGAGGTAGCCCTGGTGTCCGGTGACTAGTACCCGCATGGCTACACACCTCCGAAATCGATGACGGCCTTGTCGAGTACGAATGCCTCGGCGTGCCCGGTATGGCACTGCACGCCGCGCAGCCGGGTGAGCGCGGTGAATGCCTGCTCGTCGAACCAGTCCCGGTGTGCCTGGGACGGATAGTGCTTCAGCAGCAGCCGCGATTTCTCCTCGGCGAGTTCGGCGGTGAGCCGGTGGTACATGCTCGCGGCGGGTGTGTCGCTCTCCCACTTGAGGATCTCGTAACCGAGCACCAGGTGATCGCGGAACTCGGTCGGCACCAGCTCGGCGAGCAGCCGGTGATCCTGGTGCGCGTCGCCGCGCTGCGGTGCGAAGACCAGATCGGGATCGGTGCTGGCACGAAAGGTGTTGAGTTCGTTCTTGATTCGGTCCCAGTGGGCGGGTGCCCTGCCGTCGGGCAGGTCGAGCACGGTGAGCTCGATCTCGGCGCCGGGGCAGAACGCGTCCAGCGCAAGGGTTTCCTCGTCCGCGCGCGCCGAGCCGCCGCCGGACAGCACCAGCGCGCGCACCCGAAGCCCCGGGTGCGCGCGGGACAGCGTCAGCAGGGTGGCGCCCATCCCGATGGCGATATCGTCGCAATGCGCACCGAGCACGGCGATCTCGGCGACCGCCCCGACGCTCAGCTGGATCACGCGTTCTCCCAGACCATCCACGGCCGTGCGCCGGACTGGTAGCCCGCGTCGAGTTCGGCCCGCTCCTTGAACGTGTCCGCTGGCTTCCAGAAGCCGAGGTGCTGGTAGCCGAACAACCGTCCCTGCCCGGCGAGCGTGCCGCAGGCGTCCGCGACGAGATCGCCGCCGGGCGGCAACAGGTCGAAGATCTCCTGGTTGAGCACGAAGTAGCCGCCGTTCTCCCACAGCGGCATGCGCGACACCGGCATGATCTCCTTGACCTCACCGGTCGGTTTCATGTCGACGCAGTGGAACGAGGACTGCGGCGGGACCACCATCATCGAGGCGGCCGCGCCGGATTCGGTGAACTTCTCGATCATGTGATCCAGCGGTGCGTCGGTGAGCACGTCGGCGTAGTTGGCGAGGAAGCGTTCGTCGCCGGCGACGTGCTCGCGGACCCGGCGCAGGCGCTCGCCGATGGGCGATTCCAGGCCGGTGTCGACGAAGGTGATCTTCCAGTCGCTGATGTCGGAGCGCAGCATCTCCACCCGGCCGTCCCGGATGACGAAGTCGTTCGACACCGACTCCTGGTAGGTGAGGAAGAAGTTCTTGATGTGCAGGCCGCCGTAGCCGAGGCACAGGATGAACTCCTTGTGGCCGTAGTGCGCGTAATAGCGCATCACGTGCCAGAGCAGCGGTCGCGGACCGACCAGCTGCATGGGTTTCGGGATCATGTCATCGGTGCCATCACGCATCCGCATGCCGTATCCACCGCAGAACAGCACAACCTTCATCGTGCTCCCCTCCCTGTCATTTCTGAATGTCGAGCGCTGTTCACGTCGTTGTGACTGGTGAGGTCGGCACGATGCAGTGCCGGCAGTGGGTAGACCAATTCGGCTCCCCACGAGGCGATGTGGCGGAGCTGCTCGGTGATCTCGGCTTCGAGATTCCAGGGCAGCACCAGGACGACATCGGGTCGATCCAGCTCGATCCGTTCGGGTGCGTGGATCGGGATCCGGGTGCCCGGGGTGAATCGTCCGTGCTTGTACGGGTTTCGGTCAACGGTGTACTCGAGTAGGTCGGTGCGGATGCCGCAGTAGTTGAGCAGGGTGTTGCCCTTACCCGGCGCGCCGTAGCCGACCACGCGCTTGCCAGCGGCGCGCTGGTCGAGCAGGAAACGCAGCAGGTCGTGCCGGACCGCCTCGGTGCGCGGGCGCAGCTCGGCATAGCCGTCGACCTGGTGCAGGCCCGTATCTTGTTCCAGCCGAAGCACTTCCGCGACTCGGCTACTGGGTACGGCACCCAGTTCGGTCGGTCGGGCCCACAGCCGGATCGATCCGCCGTGCGTGTCCAGCAGTTCTACGTCGACGACCGAGAGATTGGCCGTCGCGAGCGCGCGTTGCGCCGAGTGCACGGTGTAGTACTGGAAGTGTTCGTGGTAGATGGTGTCGAACTGGCCGAGTCGCAGCAGGTTCAGCGCGTGGTGCACCTCGATGGAGAGCCAGCCGTCATCGGCCATCAGCTCGCGCAGCGACCTGGTGAAACCGCGCAGGTCGGGCACGTGCGCGTAGACGTTGTTGGCCACCACCAGATCCGCGGGCCGGTGCGCCGCGCGAATCTTCGCGGCCGCCTCCTCGTCGAGGAAGGTGGTCTCGGTGGGCACGCCCGCCGCGCGCGCGGCGTTGCCGACGTTCACCGACGGCTCGACGCCGAGGCAGGGGATGCCAGCGGCCACCGCGTGCCGCAGCAGATATCCGTCGTTGCTCGCCACCTCGACGACGAACGAGTCAGCGTCCAGTTCGAGTCGCTTGATCGCTTGCGCGACAAAGGTTTCCGCGTGTCGCACCCAGCTGTCGGAGTACGACGAGAAGTACGCGTACTCGGTGAACGTCTCCTCCGGCGTGATCAACGCCGGGATCTGTAACAGCAGGCAGTCCGCACACAGCCGAAGATGGAGCGGGTACGTTGTTTCGGGAAGATCGAGTTCGCCGGGCGCGAGGAACTTTTCGCACGGCGGCGTCGCCCCCAAGTCGAGCACACTCGTCAAACGTTCGGAATCACACAGTCGACACAGCAACGCAGCCCACCTTCTGCCGAGAGTCATACTTCCGGCGCATTGCCGGCGCACCCCTGACGTCGACCCGATCCAGTGAGACGTTACAACGAAAGCCCCGCGTGTCGTAGTCGAAACCAGCTGGCCGAGAAGTAATTTCCGGTACTTTTCAACCGTTTCCGGCGAGTAGCTTCCCGGCCGCTACCGAGGGGCTTAGTGGATCGGGGTTCATGGGACGAATTCGCCTGTGGGTAGCGAAGGTTCGCGACCTGGCCTCATGCGGCTCTGCGCACCGAAAGCATACCGGGGTGGCAAACCGACCGTTCCCTTATCGGCTACCGCTCGGAACACTCTGCGGCCCTGATGATTCGACATGTGAAACGGATTGTGTTCTGTAACAATCGGCTTCTGACCGCCGAAGGACGGGACACCCGAGGCGGTCAGGCTGGTGCCGTGGGGACCGATCAACGCAGATCGGGGGGCTACTTTCTTCTCTCCCATGGGGAGGTGCGTTTTCATGAGCTTCGAGCTCGCCGACGACGACGATCTGGACTACCGTCGATCGCCACACATCCTGCCGCGCTCCGAACGTGAGCGATGGCAGGCCGAGTATGTAAGGCGCTTAGGCGCAACGGATTTCGGCGTGATCGTGGCGGCCATGGTGCTCGCCCAGATCATCCGTTTCGGCGGACCCGCCGCGCCACCGCTGGCGTGGCACCTGCCCTATGAGGTTGGGTACACGGTGGTTTCCGGCGCGCTCGCGCTCGCCTGGGCCGCGTTCCTCGCGGTCGGCCACACCCGATCGCCGCAGGTGGTCGGCAGCGGCAGCGAGGAGTACCGGCGACTGGTCTCGGCGACGCTGCGACTGTTCGGCGTGCTCGCGATCTTGTCGCTGGTTTTCCAGATCGAGTTCGCTCGTGGCTACTTGGCTATTGCACTACCGCTCGGTCTGTTCGGGTTGATGCTGAGCAGATTGCTCTGGCGGATCCACGCGCGGCAACGGCGCGGGCGGGGTGAGTACCGGACCTCGGTGCTCGTCGTCGGCTGCGCGGAGGCGGCGCAGGCGATGGCCAACGCGTTCGCGGGCGACCCGGCCTCCGGATACCGGGTGGTCGGTGTGTGTATTCCCAATGGCCTCAACGAGATCACCGAGTACATCCGGGAACCCTCGGGGCACACGTTCTCGGTGGTCGGCAGCGACCGCACGGTGCTCGACGCGGTCCGCCGCAGCGGCGCCGACACCGTCGCGGTCACCGCCACCGATCACCTCGGGCCGATCGAATTGCGCAGGATGGCCTGGGAACTCGACCCGCTCGGCGTCGAACTGATCGTCGCGCCGGGCGTGGTCGATATCGCGGGCACCCGATTGACGAATCGTTTCGTCGCCGGGGTCCCGATGTTGCACATCGCCAAACCGCAATACGATCGGGCCAAGTCGACCGGCAAGGCGGTGTTCGACGTGTGCTTCGCGGCCGCCATCCTGGTCGCGATCGCGCCGACCATGCTTGCCATCGCGCTGGCGGTGAAGCTGACAAGTCCGGGTCCGGTGTTCTATCTGTCGGAGCGAATCGGGCGGGGCGGCAAGCCGTTCCGGATGATCAAGTTCCGCAGCATGTTCACCGAGGCGGAGGCGAGCGTCGACGCGCTCATCGAACGCAACGGCGGCAACCCGGTCTTCTTCAAGATGAAAGACGACCCGCGCATCACCCCGGTCGGCAAGGTGATCCGCAAGTTCAGCCTGGACGAACTGCCGCAGTTCTTCAACGTGCTGCGCGGGGAGATGAGCGTGGTCGGCCCGCGCCCGCAGGTGCAGCGCGAGGTGGACAGCTACGACGGCGAGATGCGGCGCAGGCTGCTGGTCAAGCCGGGAGTCACCGGGCTGTGGCAGGTCAGCGGCCGATCGGATCTGTCGCTGGAAGACTCGGTGCGACTTGACCTTTCCTACGTGGAGAACTGGTCCATGGTGCTCGACCTGTTGCTCATCGCCAGGACGATCGGCGCGGTGACGCGGGGCGCGGGCGCCTACTGAGCGGCCGGGATCTCCTGTGCCAGTTCGTGGAACACGGCGGTGTTCATCGCGAAGGCCTGCTTGCCTTCGTCGATCACGCGGCGGCGTTCGAGATCGTCGAGCGGCAGCTGGTCGAGCAGGGCGTGGTATTCGCGCTTGAAGGCGGCGGGGTTGGCGACGGCGTCGAAGACGTAGAAGCGGACGCCGTCGCCGCGGTGCGTCAGGTTCCACAGCTTCGCGGCGGTCTTGCCGATGATCTGTCCGCCGGACAGGTCGCCGAGGTAGCGGGTGTAGTGGTGCACGACGTACCCGGCGGGCCAGTCGCGCGCGCACTCGTCGATGCGCGCGGCGTAGGCCGCGGTCGCGGGCAGTGGCTTCAGCTCGTCGCGCCAGCGCGGTCCGACGAGGTGATCGAGGTCGCGCTCGAGTTCGGCGGTGCGGGCCAGCTCGGGGCGGATGAACGGTCCGGCGACGGGGTCGGCGGCGAGGGTGTCCCAGCGGTGTTCGAGTGCGCGGTAGACGAACAAGAGCTGACCGGTGTAGCGGTGATACGAGTCGACCTCGAGTGCGCCGCCGAGCATGTCGGTCATGAACCGCGAGGTGTTCGCGGCCACGTGTTGTTCGGTGGTGGCACTGCGGATCTGCGTAGAGAACGGTGCTGCCTCTGTCATGTCCGAACCACCTCACCTGATCACCGGCCGGGCGGCCATGGAGTATGGCTACCCTAACTAACTCATCTGACGATACCGGTTCCGCGTGCGGACCGCAGCTGACTGGCTCACTGAATGGGCGGCGGTCTGCGCCAGCCCCTCGGCCGGATCCGTCGCACGATCGGGCGGCGCAGCGCACCGAAGCGGCGCAGGATGCGCGGCCGCCGAACAGTACGGTCGAACCATTCGCCAAGGGTGACGCCCGCGGCCAGCGCGCACCCGACGCCGAACGCGGCAAGCAACTGGTTGGCGCCGATCACCAGCTGATCGTTGAGCAGCGCGTTGAGGCCGCGATACAGCTTGAGACCCGGCAGCAGCGGAGTGATGCCTGCGACCGCGACGACCAGCGGGGGAGTCAATGCCCGCCGGGCCATCAGACCACCGGCCATGCCGATGACCGTCGCCGCGACACCCGAGGAGAGCACGGGGCCGAAGCCGGACTGCTGCACCATCAGGTAGCAGATCGTGCCCGCCGCGCCGCTGAGCGCCGCGGCAGCGAGCGCCCGCTTCTCCGCGTAGCAGGCGAGCGCGAACGCGAGCGCGGCGACCGCACCGGCGACGATCTTGACGGGCAGGTCGGTGATATCGCGCGTGTTCAACAGGAACGGCGGCACGGTGGCGTCGAGCGACCAGCCGATGCGCAACGCGATGGCGATGCCTGCGATGATGCCGCCGGTCATGATCATGACCTCGAGCATGCGGGCGGTCGCGGTGATCGGTGCTCCGGTTATCCCGTCCTGCACCGCGCCGACCAGTTGTAATCCACTGAGCAGCACCGTGATTCCGGCCGCGATGATCAGCGACGGATCCACGTCGATGCCGAGCGGGCCCGCCAGTGTGGCCAGCACGACGGCGGGTGTCGCGGCGATCAGGCCACCCACCATGTGCTGGAAGAAGAACGGTAGGCCGTAGCGATTGAGCACGCGGTTCGACCGGTCGATGGCGAGCGTGGTGGCGAAACTGACCGCGGCGACGACGATTCCGCCGCCGAGCAGTGCGGCGATGGCCGCGGCGAGCAGCGACCAGCCGAAGGTGGCCGTCCAGCGGTGGTAGGGGTGCGGTGCGGTGGTGATCGCGTCCAGTGCGGTGCGTGCGTCTTCCGGCGCGACCACCTCGTTGCGGATGCGCCGGGTGAGTCGATCGACGGCGGCGAGCCGGGTGAAGTCCAATGATCGGTAGCGCACGATGCGCATGCTGCTTGCGGGCGGCAGCCGGGGGCCGCGATCGGTCCAGATCCTGATGGAGTCGTAGGTGACGTCGACATCGCAGCGGACCAGCCCGTAGGTGGCGGCGATGAAACGGACCTGGGTGGTCGTATCGATCACGCCGGTGCCCGAGGCGAGCACCACCTCGCCGACCCGGACCGCGAGATCGAGCACCTCGGCGACCGCCGCGTCATCGGTGAGGTCGATCGGTTGCAGCGGTGAGGGTGCCGCGATGATCGTGTCCGCGGTCGCCGGACGATCGGCGACCAGCTTGCCGACCGCCTGACTCACCACCGGGATTCGCCGCCCCCGCCGGAACAGTCGCCGCCGACCGAGATGATCGACCCGCGTCTCCGTGCTGTCGCCTCCCGGCAGCGTTGTTGAATCCATGCACGCGAACGTAGTCACCTTTCGGCGATCTTCGCATCCTGGCTGGCACAACGGGGCGCCGACCGCGTGTCGGGGAACGTCCGAGGTGCCGGACGGCGGGGGCGGCCGTCCGGCACGGAGTTCAGCGGGCGTAGCTGTCTTGCTCGGCGAGCAGTCGGGTCAGTGCGCGACGCAGTTCTCGGTCCGGCTGGGCGGGCAGGTCCGTCGCGCGCCAGGCGATGAAGCCGTCCGGCCGGATGAGTGTCGCGCCGGTGGCGGTGATGCCGTAGGCGGCGAGGAACTGGCCGTCGGCGTCGTCGAAATCGGTGCCGATGCGATAGGCGCGCAGGTCGAGATCCATTGCGGCGGAGACATTTTCCGTCGCATCGGCCCATTCCACACCGGCCGCGCCGGCCAGTAGGGTGAACGCGCCGTCGAACAGGTCGAGGGTGGAAAGTTTCGCGCCGTCCTGGTGCAGCCAGACGTGTGGCGCGCGCAGCCCCGGCCGGCCGCTGGGGTGGCGGGGGTCCTCGACGGGCTCGTCGGGGAGCGGGGTTTCGGCGTGGATGGCGGCGGAGCGGTAGCGGTATCCGAGGATCATGGTGAGGTCATCGATAGTCGCCGCGTCGTCGCCGGTTCCACTGTGGCGGCCCTGCAGTCGCTGCATCGCCTGATCGAGTGTGACAAGAGCAACAGGGCGGCGCTCGTCTTGATAGGTGTCCAGAAGTGACTCGCCTGCTTGCCCTTTGAGGACCGCGGCGAGTTTCCACGCGAGGTTGTTGGCGTCGGCGATGCCGGTGTTCGCGCCGAAGGAACCGGTGGGTGGGACGACGTGTGCGGCGTCGCCGACGAAGAAGATCCGGCCGACCCGGTACCGGTCCGCGACCCACGCGCCGATCCTCGTGGTGGCGACCTTCTGATCCGACCCGGCCATCAGGGGCACGAGGGTGAGTTCGAGCCGCGGATCGCCGATCGCGCGGCGGGCCAGTTCGATGCAGCGCTGCTCGGTGAAGTCGTCGGCGGTCTCGCCCGACTCGGGGCCGTAGGGGATGCCGAGGGACCATCGGCCGAATTCGCGGCCGGGTACGAGGGCGGTGCCCTTCGTCGGCTGATCGAAATAGCCGAGCAGGAACCGGCGGTCGCGCAGTGCCGCGCTCAGGTCGGCGTCGAAGACGAAGCTCGCGGCTTTGATCAGCTCGCCAGGCCCTTCGGCGCCGATGCCGAGCTGGGTGCGGATGCCCGCGCGATTGCCGTCGGCGGCCACCAGGTAGTCCGCGTGAATGCGATGGTCGGTGCCGGTCGCGAGGTCGCGGACAAGAGCTGTCACACCGTCCTCGGTGGCGTCGAAGGAGATCAGCGCGGTGCCGAATCTCACGTCGGCGCCGTGGTTTTCGGCATCGGCGCGCACGACGCATTCGAGTTCGTCCTGATCGATCATGGTCCAGTCGGTCGGGCTGAGGGTGGCTGGCGGCCGGACCTGGCTGAGGATGTCGACCCGGAAACGTTCCTGGCCTGTCAGGGTGTCCGCGCCGATCATCTCCGGGAAGTCGGCCAGGATCGAGGTCCGGTCGCGGATCGCCCGCTCCAAGCCGAGCGCCCGATAGATCTCCATCGAGCGCGGGTTGAAGGCCCGCGCCTGCGGTTGCAGTGCGGTGGAGGCGTGCCGTTCGACCAGCGTTGGGCGAATTCCCGCCCTGGCCAGGAACAGCGCGGTGGACAGGCCGGTGATGCCTCCGCCAACGATGAGGACCTTGGTCTGCGTGTCGGCTGAATGTGTGTTCACGACGGGTTTCTCCTGACTGGCGGTACGGTCCTCCCATCATTCAATCGATTGCACTGCTCTGTCAATCATATGATTGATTAACTTGCGTTGATGGCTGAAACTGCTATGCGTATGTAGAATCAGTGCGTGCCGTCGTCGAAACCCCGCAGGTCACCCAAGCCGCAGGAGCGTCAGCGCGATCCCGAACGCACCCGTCAGCTGATCCTGGACGCGGCCGAGGCCGAGTTCGCCGCGCACGGATTCCAGGGCGCGCGGACCGCCGCGATCGCCGCCCGCGCCGGGGTCAACCCGCAGCTGATCTCGTACTACTTCGACGGCAAAGAGGGCCTGTACCAGGCGATGTCGCAGCGTTGGCAGCAACGCCGCCGCGAACTCGTTCCCCCGGAAACGCCGCTGCCCGAACAGTTCCGCCGCTACGCGCTCGAGGCGCGCGACAACCCGGACGGTGTTCGTCTGATGGCGTGGGGTGGACTCGAATACACCGGCCCCGACAGCGATCCGGACCACGCGCCGCGCGCGAAAATGCTCGAGCACAGCGTCGAGGAGTTGCGCACGCTGCAGGCCGAGGGTCGCCTGCCCGCCGAACTGGACCCGGCCGCGCTGCTGGTCATGCTGATGGCCGCGGCCATGGCACCCACCACGCTGCCGCACGTCATCGAGGGTGTCTGCGGAACCGACCCGCGCGCACCCGAATTCGTCGATCACTTCGCCGACCAGGTCGCCCTGCTCGTTCGACTGCTCGGGCGCGAAAGCGGCTAGGCATTCATCGGCTCACGCTGAAGCGGCCTCCCACGCGAATCCGTCGAGGTCGGCGAAGTGGCCGATATTGCCGCCGAGGACGATGCGGTGCGAGCCGGAGCCCTCCGACGGGACGCCCGCGTCCTTGGCGGCGGCGTTGCGGCCGTAGAGGGCAAGCTTGACCGTGGACGGCGGGGTTTCGAATTCGACGTACTTGCTGCCGAAGCTCTTCGCCACGGCAAGGCCGCGGTCGACGTAGAACTGCTTGGTCGCCTTGACGTTGTCGACGCCGAGCAACACCACGAAATCGTCGACCTCCCGGGTGGCCGGGCCGGTGTCCTTCTTCGACGACGTCGCGATCTTCCAGATCGCCCCGTCCGGAGCCTGGACGATGCCGCCGTAACCCCAGAAGCTTTTCTTGGCGGGCTTCAGCGTGGTCGCGCCGCCGTCGAGGGCGGTGCCGATGAGGCTGTCGACGGTGCTCGGCTGCGACACCACCAGCGACAGCAGGTAGCCGCGGAAGCCGGTTGTCGGCGTCTCGGCGGCACGGACGCGCAGTTTGTCGCCGAGGCCGAACGCCGCGGCATAGAAATCCGCGGTGGCGGCGGGGTCGGTCGCCTCCAGGGTGACGGCTTCGATAGTGGCCTGATCAGTGGTTATGTTCATGCCGATAACGCTATGTGCTGGGCGATGACCGGCGCTTCTCGATTCCTGACCGGTCTGCTCAGGCGCGGTCGGCGGTGAGGTCGAGGATGTCGATGCCGCGGTTGTTGTCGGCCACATAGGCGAGGCCACGGTGCCAGTAGGGTGCCCATGATGCCGCGTCGGCGGGACGGTAGTAGGCGATCTGCTTCGGGTTGGTCGGGTCACTGACGTCGAGGAATCGGGTGCCCTGCGCGTAGAACGACTGGACAAGGACCTTGTCCTGCACGTCGAAGTAGTGGGCCGAGCAGTCGGCGGAGGCGGGGTCGCTGCCCTCCTGCCCGGCGACGCCCCAGGTGCCAATTGTGTTGAGCCGGAACGGTTTTTCCGGGGTGGAGCGCCAGCCCTCGCCGCCGTAGGAGCCTTCCAGCGACGCGATGACGAGCACGCCGTCGCCCGCACAGCCGTCGACGAAGCTCTCCTCGGTGGCGTAGATCAGGTTTCCGTCGGCCAAATGCCCGGTGCTGCCGCCGTCCTTCGCGCGGTCGCCGATCGGGCGGAAGCTGTTGTGCATGAACTTGGACGGCGCGGCCGTCTCCTTGATCCCGCCGCCCGCGTACGGAACCGGGTCAGTGGGCGACGCCATCCGGAGCTTGCCGGTCAGCGGGTCCTTGTGCCTGCCAGCTGTCCAGTACCCGCGCACGCCGCCGCGACCGGAGGCCCAGGCGACGCCCGTCTCGTCCACCTGCACGTCGTGCACGTAATCGGTCTGACCGTCGTTGCGCGCCAACTCGATCGGATTGGGCGAGACCTTCGGGTGGCGGGGATCCCTGACATCGGTGACCCAGATCGGGCGACCGCCCCACTCGGCGGGCATGTTGTCCGCCTTGGCCGGTCCGCCGGTCCACAGGTACTGGCAGTCGTTGATGCAGGTGGTGGTGTGGCCCGCAGGCACCTTGACGTAGCTGAGCACGGCCGGCTTCTCCGGCTTGGCCAGGTCGACCACGTAGATGCCGGACTCGCCGTTGTGCACATTGCCGCCGAAGGCGCGTGGGTCGCGAGACAGGAAGACGCGCTTGCGCACCGGGTCGACCTCGGTGTCCTCGGTCTCCCACATCCCGGGCATACTCAACTGCCCGATCAGCTTCGGCGCGGCCGGATTCGCCGTGATGTCATAGGTTTTCAGTCCGAACTCGCCGGAGACCACCATGACGTCCCTGGCGCCGTACTGCAGAAACTGCAGCGAGATCGCGCCTTTCGCGTCGGGGACGTTGCCGACCGCCTTGACGTTCTTCTCCGCGCCGGGTGTGCCCGTGAGTTGCGCGGCGGCGCCGTGCGGGCCGTCCTCCTCGCCGCAGGCGAGAGCGGGCAAGGTGGTGGCGGTGAGGGTCGCCGTGACGGTGAACAACAGCAGGGACGACCGGAGCAACCAGCGGCGCACAACTACCTCCCAGCGCGATATGACCGTTTATGACCAGGGATTTCTGGTCGCCGAGATGTCCTCACTGTAAATGTCGGCGGCTGTGTCGCGATCCCCACACTGCGATACCCGTAACTGGGGAACGGCTTTCGGGTGGTCGGGCGCGTGATGGCAGGCAGGGCTATGTAATTCGCGCATTCGCCAGTGAATGATGTTGATATGACGGGTGATCCACGGCTGAGAATGGCGGCTCGTCGCGGGTGGGGGAGCCGCAGCATGCGCCTTGTCGCCGCGTTCGCCATGCTCCTGCTCGGCATCACCGGCTGCGCTGAATCGGCCGAGTCGGCGAAGCCTGGTGTGCTCACCGTCGGTGTTCGCGAACCGGCCACGCTGCTGCCCGCCGACGTGCGCGATCAGGCGGGCCGCATGATTGTCGGCGCGCTGTGGACGCCGCTGGTCGACTACGACGCGGCGACCGGGAAGAGCACACCACGTGCCGCGGCATCGGTCGCCAGCGCGGACCAAATGACCTGGGAGATCAGGCTATCCGCAGACAACCAGTTCCACGACGGGACACCGGTCACCGCGCAATCCTATGTAGACACCTGGCGGACGGTCGCGGACCAGCGGTGGACTGGCTCCGGTGTGCTCACGGAAGTGTTGCGCGCCAAGGAGATCAGCGCGCAGGACGAGCACACCCTGCGGATCGTGCTCGACCGGCCGTTCGGCCAGGTGCTCGCCGTGCTGGCTTCGCCTGCGCTGCTACCCCTTCCGGCCTCGGTACTGGCATCACGGGACTGGGCGGGCTTCGCCGTCAACCCGATCGGCAATGGACCGTACCGGATGGCCGAGGCGTGGCGGCCGGGTTCGGGCGGTCGGCTCGTGCGAGTCGGCGACGCGACCGGCAAAGCACGCGAAATCCAGTTCAGGGTGGGCGATTCCGCCGCGCAATACGATCAGGTGAAGGCGGGCTCGCTCGACCTCGCCAGCGAGGTCCCCGGCGCACGACACGACGCCATGCACCATGATTTCACCGACCGGCACGCGATGTGGCCGCTGCCCGAGGCCAGCTACCTAGCGTTTCCCTTGGCCGACAAGCGTTTCGACGACGCGGCCGTGCGGCACGCGTTCGCCATGGCAGTGGATCGCACGGCATTGGCATCGGGCCCCCTCGCCGACCAGGTCGACCCCGCCCGCGCGATCCTGCCACCCGGCATAGCCCCCGGCGAACGCTCCGGCACCTGCCGACCATGCACCCACGACCAGGCCGCCGCGAAATCACTGCTCAGCCAAGTCCCCTTCACCGGCCCCGTCACGATGTACTTCGGCGCCGGACAAGAACAATGGGCACGCCAACTCGCCGACCAGCTCCACACCGCCCTCGCCGTCGAGGTGACCACCAGACAGCGCGCCGACGAGCCAACCCCACCCACCGACGGCCCCTTCCTGATCACCCGCTCGCTGAGCACACCGAGCCCGCACGAACTACTCGCCGCACTGGGAAAGACCACCGAATACACCGATGAAGGCTTCACCCAACTCCTAACCGCCGCCGATTCCGCCGGCACACCAGAAGAAAGCGGTCAGCTATACCGAATCGCCGAAAACCAACTACTCCGCGACCTCCCAGCAGCACCCCTATGGTCCGGCCACGGACACGCAGTCTGGTCCAAGCGGCTCCGTAACGTGACAGCAATCCCGTTGCGCGGCATAGACCTTCCCTTGATCTCGATGTGACGCCGACCAGACCCCTGCCCGCCTCCCGGTCAGGGCTGACGGAACCGGTTGAAGGGCGGACGCGTGAATCGAGATCCGGTCCGCCGCCCGGTCGTTCGATGAGCTCCTAGTTGGACCAGTACTGCAACATCGGTTCACTGGCTAGTTGCGTTGAACCCTGAGTTATGACAAGTGCGTCCCGCGATAGTGAGTACCGCACTCCTGCGTTTGTCACGGTAAATCCGGTCTCGGTGCGTACCGGATCATCGATCTCTACCGACGACCCGTCGCTGAGACGCATTCCCTTGTAGTACAAGCGACCTACTCCAGTTTCACAGATCAAGACAAGTGACTGGGCGGTGCGTCCGGTAGCGACGGCCGGATTCGTGGAGTTGCAGTGTACCCCCGAAACGTCCACCGACCCTTGACTATCGGTGCCCGACGACTGTGGCACTGGGATGACGGCTTTCTGCTGATCAGCGGATGCCGTCAAGGTGAGCTGGATGTCGTTCACCTTTACTGCTACGTCGCTCGGAGGAATCGTGAGATATCCGTCGCCCTGGACGATCTCGTTGGCGATAATGCACTCGGATTCGCCGGTCAAGCACGAGAGACGCGCCCAATATCCGCCGGATGAACTGGTCAGATGGACAGCGTACTCACCAGGCTGAATATCGGTGCCGACCTTGAGAATGCCATTTTGGGGCAGTCCCTTCGGCGCGAGGGAAGGCGATCCCGAGGGTGCAACAGGGACTGTTTCCGGCGCTACGAGTTCAGCAGGGGCGGCAGGAAAGGAATTTTCTGGCGCCGTGGGTCTGGCAGGATCGGAAGTCGTTGGTGTCGCTCCATACTGATCCTGCCCTGCGCAACTTGCGAGCAATGCCAGGGCGGGGACAACGATTATCCAGAGTCTATTCACGGAACAGCCTTCACGGTAGCGCGCCCACCCTGCGCAGTTATATGTATGGTCGGCAATTCCCCGCAGAGTGTTACACCGGCCACACTGCGATGGCGATGCTGCCGAACGAGTATTGGCAAACCACAGGCGTTCGTCACGCGAGGATGTCTCGGCATTTGCGGCCCGCCGCTCTGCAGCGAGTTAGCAGCGATGTACCCATCTGCGCGATAGCGTTGGCGGCATGTGTCTGCCACCGAAACGCCTTACCGTTGGCGATCTCTGAGCGATAGTTCATACCGGGCAATTCGGTACGAGCGAGGGATACGACGATGGGGAATCCGGGGGCAGCTGCTGGGATGCGGTTTGCGCGGATCGTGGCTGCGAGTGTGGCTGGGACGACGATCGAGTTCTATGACTTCTTCCTGTATGGGCTGGCTGCGGCGTTGGTGTTCAACAAGGTGTTCTTTCCGGCCGGTGATCCGCTGACCGGGGTGTTGCTGGCGATGGTTACCTATGCGGTCGGGTTTTTGGCGCGGCCGCTCGGCGGGGTGTTGTTCGGGCACCTGGGGGATCGGCTGGGGCGGCGGCGGACGTTGTCGGTCACGTTGGTGGTGATGGGTGGTGCGACGGTTGCGATCGGTCTCATTCCCTCGTATGCCAGCATCGGGGTGGCGGCGCCGATTGTGTTGGTGCTGCTGCGGTTGGTGCAGGGGCTCGCGTTGGGTGGGGAATGGGGTGGCGCGGTTTTGCTGGTGGCCGAGCACGGGTCGGCGGCGCATCGCGGGTTCTGGAGTAGCTGGCCGCAGACGGGTGGGCCGCTGGGGAATCTGCTTGCCACCGGAGTGCTTGCCGCCCTTGGTCTCGGTGTTTCCAACAGCGAATTCCAGGACTGGGGTTGGCGGATTCCGTTCCTGCTTTCGATAGTGCTTGTGGTGGTGGGGATTTGGCTGCGGCACTCGGTGGAGGAGTCGCCGATCTTCCTGGAGGCGCAGCGGCGCAGGACAACTCAGGATGGGCAGGCGCCGGTCCGGATCGTTGTGGGGCGCTATCGCAAGCAAGTGCTGATGGCTGCGCTCGCGGATGTCGGGGAGAAGGCAACGTACTACACGTTCAGCATCTTCCTGCTCGCCTACCTCACTCAAGTGGTGCACGTACCGAAATCCACTGCGCTGACCGCGATTACGATCGCATCGGTGTTCCAGGCGATCGCGATCGTGCTGGGCGGCGCGATCGGCGACCGCTACGGCCGACGCGTGACCAGCGTGATCCTCGCGGTGCTGATCGCGGCATGGGCACTCGCCGCACTCCCACAGGTCGACAGCGGCAGCGCGGTCCGGATCACCATGGTCATCACGATCGGCCTGACCCTGCACGGCCTGCTGACGGGCGCGCAAGCGCCATTCTTCGCCGAGCTGTTCCCGAGCGAAGTCCGTTACACCGGAGCATCATTGGGTTACCAGCTCGCGACCATCGTCGGCGGATCACTGGCCCCGATCATCGGAGTCGCACTGCTGCACCGCTATCCGTCGACCGTCCCCATCACCGTGCTGCTGTGCCTGATGCTGGCCTGCACCGCGGCCGCGTTCCTCTGGGCAGGCGAGACCCGAGGACGCGACCTACGCGAGGTCGAAGCGGACGCGACGATCAGCGCGCCGACCGAGCAGCCCAAATCGGCATCCACGTCCTGAACATCGGGACGTGGATGCCGATCCAGCGGCGACTACCCCCGCTCGAACACGCTTGCGTCACTGAGCATTTCCGCCCGCAGCATCGACTCCGGCACACCCATGCCCTCGACAAGGGTGAGCGCCTCCGGACGCAGCCGGTCGACCAGCTCATTGACACCGCGCCGGACCGCCTTCGCCCGCTCGACGGACATGAACCGGTGCATGATGTACCAGGCCTGGTTCTCCTCAAGGGTGGAGTACACGTAGAGGTCGCAGACCGTTTCGGCGAGCGCGCGGGCGTCCGGATCCTGAATTCCCTCGATGCCCTCGATGAAGGCCTCCAGGATCAGCCGGTCGATGTGCGCGGTGCCCGCGGTGAGGATGTGGTCCTGGGCGTTGTTGAAGGCCTCGAACGGGGTGGTGTCCTCGGCGCGGGCGCGCAGCCGGTGACCGGCGGTGCGCACCAGGTACTCCTCGCGGTCGGCGAACAGCTGCAGCTGTACCGCGCGACGGGCCAGATCGCCGTCGTCGACCGAATCGTTCGAACCGTCGCGCAGGCGCTGGATCAGCTGCCGCACACCGGTCACCTTGCGGACCTCGTCCCCGGCCATGGTCGCGGCGAACTTCACCCAGCCGAGCGCGTCCAGGTCGCGTACCTCGTCGGAGTACGCGGTGAGCAGCTCCTTCGCGACCAGCTGGGTGAGCACCACATTGTCGCCCTCGAAGGTGGTGAACACATCGGTGTCCGCCTTGAGCGTGACGAGCCGGTTCTCGGTCAAATAGCCTGCGCCGCCGCATGCTTCGCGGCATTCCTGGATGGCGCGGGTGGCATGGCGGGTCTGCGCGACCTTCAGGCCGGCGGCCCGCTTCTCCAGTGCCCGTTGCGAACTCGGGTTGAGATCCTGGCCGGTCTGCACGAGATGCATCCGGCGCACGAGGTCGTTCTGCGCGAACGCCAGCGCGTAGGTCTTGGCGACGAGAGGCAACAGCCGCCGCTGGTGGCTGCGGTAGTCGAGCAGCACCGTCTCCTGCCCGCTGTCGGGGTCGGAGAACTGCCTGCGCTTGAGCGCGTACCGAAGGGCGATGCTCAACGCGACCCGGGTGCCCGCCGACGCGGCGCCGCCGACGCTGACCCGCCCGCGCACCAGCGTGCCGAGGGTGGTGAAGAAGCGACGGCTCGGGTTCTCGATCTCGGAGTAGTAGGTGCCGTCCGGCTCGACGTCGGCGTACCGATTGAGCAGGTTCTCCCGCGGTATGCGCACCTGATCGAACACGATGCGACCGTTGTCGACGCCGGGCAGACCACCCTTGAGCCCGTCGTCGAAGGTGGTCACGCCGGGCAGATCGGCACCGCTCTCGTCGCGGATCGGTACCAGCAGGCAGTGCACACCACGACCCTCACCCTTGGTGATCAACTGCGCGAAAACCGCTGCCATTCGCGCGTGTTCGGCGGCGCCGCCGATGTAGTCCTTGCGCGCCGACGGCGTCGGCGAGTGGATCACGAACTCCTGCGTGTCCGGGTCGTAGGTCGCGGTGGTCTCGAGGTGGGCGACATCGCTGCCGTGCCCGGACTCGGTCATCGCGAAACAGCCGAGCAGATCCAGCGAGATCAGCCGTTTGATGTAGTCACGATGCCGCTCGGTACCGAGGTTCTCCACCGCCCCGCCGAACAGCCCCCACTGCACGCCGGCCTTCACCCACAGCGACAGATCCGCGTAGGCGAGCATCTCCAGCCCGGTCACCGCCCCGCCGGGTTCGCTGGTCCCGCCGTTTTCCCGGCGGAAACCGCGCTCGGCGTAGTCCATCGTGGCAATGACCCGCATCTGATCGAGCACCCGCGCCCGGGCGCCCTTGTAATCGAGGTAGGAGTCCGCGGCGAACCTGTCGTCCGCGAGCTGGATTCGGGCCTGCTCCCTGATCTCGCCCCACGGTCCGTCCAGTGCCGCGCGTAGGTGATCCGCCGTCGTTGCGATGCCGGTAGTCATAACTCGACATTAGCCCGCGCCGCGCCGACCAAACCGTGACTGTTGACACGACATACCGGGCGAGGCTCTTGTGGTGCATTGAACGGGTGTTTAGTATATTGAACATGTGTTTAACGAACAGCCCGTACCGCAAGGACCCGCCACGGATCTGACCACGGCGGCCCGAATACGCGACGCCGCGATCGAGGTCTTCGGCAACGAGGGGTTCCAGGTCGGCGTTCGCGCCATCGCGAAGGCGGCGGGTGTCTCGCCGGGTCTGGTGAATCACCACTTCGGCTCCAAGGACGGCCTGCGTGCCGCCTGCGATGAGCGGGTGCTGCAACTGATCCGCGACGAGAAGCTCAAGGCGATCACCGCGGGCAGCCTCGCGAAGGGCATGCTTGCCGCCCTGGCCGAGATCGAGGTGTACGGACCGCTGGTCGCCTACATGGTGCGCAGCCTGCAGGCGGGCGGTCCGATGGCACGGTCGCTGTTCGATCACATGGCCGAAGACGCCGAGGTCTACATCCAGCAGGGCATCGAGGCCGGTGCGATCAAGCCGAGTCGCGACCCGGCGGCGCGTGCCAGATACCTGATGATGCTCAACGTCGGCGCGACCCTGCTCTGGGTGCAGATGAATCAGCGACCCGGCGAAAAGCTCGATTTCCGTAAGGCCATCCGTGAGCTGACCGAAGAGCTCACACCCCCCGCCCTGGAGTTCTACACCCAGGGCCTGCTCACCGACCCCACGCTTTTGGACACCTTCATCAAGGAGCAATGATGTCCGAGGTCATTCGAATCAACGATCTCCGAAAGACGTTCGGCCACGTGGCCGCGCTGGACGGACTGAATCTGACTGTCAGAGAAGGGGAGATCCACGGCTTCCTAGGGCCGAACGGCGCCGGCAAGTCGACGACCATCCGCGTGCTGCTCGGTATTCTGCGTGCCACCGCCGGTCAGGCCGAGCTGTTCGGACGTGATCCATGGCGCGACGCGGTCGCGCTGCATCGCGAACTCGGTTATGTGCCAGGTGATGTCACGCTGTGGCCGTCGCTGTCGGGTGGTGAGACGATCGATCTGCTCGCCAGGATGCGCGGCGGCATCAACAAGGAGCGCCGCGCGGAATTGATCCAGCGGTTCGATCTGGATCCGCGCAAGAAGGCCCGCACCTACTCCAAGGGCAACCGGCAGAAGGTCGCGTTGATCTCGGCGCTCGCCTCCGACGTTCAACTGCTGCTGCTCGACGAGCCCACCTCGGGCCTGGATCCGTTGATGGAGCAGGTATTTCGGGAATGCCTCGAGGAGGCCAAGCAGCGCGGCACCACGGTGCTGCTGTCGAGCCACATCCTCTCCGAAGTGGAGGCGCTCTGCGACCGGGTGACCATCATCCGGGCCGGACGCACCGTCGAGAGTGGCTCGCTGTCGGAGATGCGGCACCTGTCGCGGACCTCGATCACCGCCGAATTGCTCGGTGACCCAGGCGATCTCGCACGGATCTCGGGTGTCGACGATATCCAGTGGGACGGTAAGACGCTGCGCTGTCAGGTGGACAGCGAACATCTCGGCGAGCTGATCCGAGTGCTCGGCGACACCGGCGTGCGCAGCTTGACCAGCGCGCCGCCGACCCTGGAAGAGCTGTTCATGCGGCACTATCACGTGGACGGCGAGTCAACGGCGAAGCACGCTGCGGGCAAGGTCGAGAAGGTGGGGGCATGACCACGATCACCGCCGACCGTGCCTCGGCGGCACCGGCTTTCGGCGGTTCATCCGACTTCGCGGGCACCGGGCAGCTGCTGCGGTTATACCTGCGACGGGATCGGATAGTGCTGCCGCTGTGGGTACTGCTGATCGGTGTGATGCCCGCGTTCCAGGTCGCGAGCATCAAGGGGCTCTACGGCACCCAGGCCGAGCTCGACAGTTTCGCCAAGACCACCGCGAACAGTCCTGCGCTGCTTGCCATGTACGGGCCGGTGTTCGGCACCGAGCTCGGTTCCATCGGTACCTGGAAAGCGGGTGCCATGTACACGGTGATCGCCATCGCCGCGGTGCTCACCGTGATCAGGCATACCAGGGTCGAAGAGGAAACCGGCCGCGCGGAACTGGTCGGCGCCACCAGCATCGGCCGCTACGCCGGCCTGACCGCGGCGTTGGTGCTGACCTATGTGGGCTGCGTGATCGCCGGAATCGTCTGCGCCGCTTCGTTGTACGGCGACAAGCTGGCCGGGGCGGGCTCGCTCGGCTGGGGTAGCGTACTCGCCATGTCCGGCATCGTCTGGGCGTCGGTCGCGGCGGTCGCCGCACAGGTCAGCTCCGGTGCGCGGATCGCGCGCGGCATCGCCTTCGGCGCGCTCGGCATCGCCTTCGCGCTGCGCGCCGTCGGTGATGCGGGTAACGGTGTGCTGTCCTGGTTCTCACCGCTCGGCTGGTGCCTGCAGCTGCGGCCGTTCGCCACCGAGCGTTGGTGGACGCTGCTCCCACTGGTGCTGGTGGCCATCGTCGGGACCGGCGTGGCCTATCGGCTGCTGCGCACCCGCGACACCGGGTCCGGACTGCTTGCCGAACGCCTCGGCCCGCCGGTCGCCGATGCCGCGCTGTCCGGGCCGCTCGGGCTCGCCTGGCGTTTACAACGGGGGGCGTTGCTGGCCTGGGCGATCGGCTTCGCGCTGTACGGGATGCTGATCGGCGGCGCCGTGCACAGCGTCGGTGACATGCTCAACGGCAGTCAGGCGGTCCGTGACGTGATCAGCAGGATGGGCGGGTCGGCGATGCTGCAGAACTCGTTCATCAGCGCCGCGGTCACCATGCTCGCCATCGCCGCCGCCGCGTACTCGATCTCGGCCACGCTGCGACTGCACGAAGAGGAGTCGAGCTCGCGGGCCGAGGCCACCCTGTCCGGATCGGTGGGGCGTACCCGATATGCGTTGAGCCACATCGGATTCGCGTTGCTCGGCCCCGCGATAGCGCTACTGGTGGCCGGTACCGCGGTCGGCCTCGTCTATGGCACGGTCTCGGGTGACCTCGGTGCGAAACTGCCACAGTCGATCGGCGCGGCGGCGGTGCAGGTGCCCGCGGTCTGGGTGGTGACCGGAATCGCCGTGGCCATCTTCGGTTTCGCCCCCCGATTCACTCCGGTTGCCTGGGGTGTCCTGAGCGCTATGGTCGTGCTCTTCTTCGTCGGTTCGCTCAACGGGCTGCCGCAGTGGGTCGTCGACGTCGTGCCGTTCGTCCATCCGCCGAAGGTGCCAGGTGCGGAATTCCAAGTCGCGCCGGTGCTTTGGCTGCTGGTGACCGCCGCCGCACTGCTCGGGGTCGGCATCGCCGCCTTCCGCAGGCGAGACCTGCGCTGAACCGCAACGCAGTGGCCCGCGCGTGAGGTCTACGCGCGGGCCGCTGTCGTATCCAGGACTAGGCTGTGATGCCGAGCTTTCCGGCGAGCCGGTCGAGGTAGGCGCGCACTTCGTCGGTCGACCGGTCTGGCATGCCGAAAACGGCTTCGGTGACACCGGATTCGGCCCACTGCGCCAACTGTGCGGGGTTGGGTTTGCCCGCGAGCGCGATGACCTCCGGCGTGCCTTCGCGGCCGTGTTCACGCCAAATCCGGTGCAGCAGTGCGATTTTGTCGTCCACGCCGTCCTCGGTGGGGGTGGTGATCCAGCCGTCCGCGTTCTTGGCCAGCCAGGTGAACGACTGCTCGGTGCCCGCGGCGCCGAGATGCACCGGAATCCGCTTCTGTTTCGGCTTCGGCCACGACCAGCTGGCGCCGAAGTTCACGAATTCGCCTGCGAAGCTGGCTTCCTCGTCGGTCCAGATGGCGCGCATCGCGTCCAAATGCTCGCGCAGCACCGTGCGGCGCTTGTTCGGCGGCACGCCGTGGTTGGCGAGTTCGTCGGTGTTCCAACCGAATCCGACGCCGAGGCTGACCCGGCCGCCGGACAGGTGGTCCAGCGAGGCGATGGTCTTGGCCAGCGTGATCGGGTGGTGTTCGGCCGGTAACGCCACCGCCGTGGACAATCCGATCCTGGTCGTCACGGCGGCAATGGTCGCCAGCGCCACCCACGGATCGAGGGTGCGCAGATACCGGTCGTCCGGCAGGCTCGCATCACCGGTCCTCGGATGCGCCGCTGCCCGCACCACCGGGATATGCGTGTGCTCCGGCACGTAGAACGTGTCGAAACCGGCACCCTCGGCGGCCACCGCCGCGTCCGCGGGCGTAATGCCTCGATCGCTGGTGAACAACACAATCCCGTACCGCACCGTACGCTCTCCCATCGGCTAAACTAGAACAAGTTCTACCATGGTTCGGGGCGGGTACCAAGGGTTTGCCGCGCATCGGCCCGACTCGCTGAACTGTCCGCCCGCCGCATGCGTGTCACGAGTGTGCTGAGGTCATGGGCCGCCGGGCCGAGCGACGGACTGGGCCGAATTCGGTTCGGCAGGACTCGCCCGGTGCCGCCGCGCGCGTGAGGTGAGCCGCTGCGCCGCCCAGCACAGCGCGAGCACCATCGCGATGGCAGCGGCGGCGCCCCCGATGATGTCGGTGGGCAGGTGATAGCCCAGCCCGACCATGCCGACGGCCGCCGCGAACAGCGCGAGCACCGCCACCACGAGCGCGATGACCCGGGCGCGGACCGAATCGACAAGCACGATGAACGCGGTAGCGACCGCGACCAGATGCACGGTGTGCCCGCTGGGGTAGGCGAGATAGTCGTGTAAGTGCCGGTCGCAGAGCGGTTTCCACAGCACGGCATTGATGCCGACGGCGAGTTCGGGAACGATCACCATGATCGCGGCACGCCACCGGTCGCCGCGGTAGGCGAACCACGCGCCCGCGAGCAGCAATAGCGGCAGGAGGATGTAGCCGTTGCTGGGAATCACCAGCGCCTGATAGATGCCGGGCCGGGTGTCGAGCGCCGAGTGGATCGGCGTCGCGAGGGTGCGGTCGAGCGCGGTCGGGCCGCCGTCGGGTGGAAAGGTCGCGGGCAACAGTCCGGCGACCGCGCCGCCCAGTGCGATGCCGCCGAGCTGGTACGCGCCCCCGACGCTGAGGTCTTGCCGTAGTCCGAACACCGGTCGACCATAACGACTGAAAGGAAACCGCCGTAGCCCCAGGTCAACTCGGAGACCTGCTTAACCCGACGGGACGCGGCAAGGTCTTGGTATGGTCGTAGCCGATCGGTGAACATTTAGGTTCGCCGATCGGAATCTCGGCTCGGTCGGCCTGCACGCAATGTGGCTCGGGCTTATCTCTTTCGGTCGGCTGGGCTGTGGCAGTGACTGAGAGGTGCCGATGGTGGGCGACGACGTCCGGCCTTCGCTGGCCGGAACATATCGGCTCCCGACAATCGTCGGGCGGGCGGCTGAACTCGCCGAGCTCGCCAGCCTGCTCGTCGATCCTCGGGTCAGGCTGCTCACGCTCACCGGTACCGCCGGGGTCGGTAAATCCAGGCTAGCTCGAGAAGCCCTGTCGCACAGCACATTCCACGAACGCCTCGACGCGATCGTCGATCTCGCCGAGTGCACGGATCGGGCAAGCGCGTGGAACGCGGTGCTCGACGCCGCGAGTCACGGGCCGCTCGGCCCCGCACGCCAGCCGCTCGATCCCGCCGACGCGTTGACGGCGCTGGCCGCAAGGATCGACACCCGCCACGCGATGCTGTTGCTGGACAACTGTGATCGGGTGGTCGCACGGATCTCCACCGATATCGCCCGGCTATTGGACCACTGCCCGCGGCTGATGCTCGTGGCGACCAGCCGCGTCCCGTTCAACCTGTATCGCGAATGCGTGCTGTGCGTGCCACCGCTACCCACCGGCTATGACGACGGCGACTACTACCCCGGCTCCTCGCCCGCCGCCCAGCTATTGCTCGACAGCATCGACAGCCACTACCGGGGCACGGCCGCGGTGGCCGACCGGCTCGTCCTCGATGAGATCGTGCGCGAGCTCGACGGTGTGCCGCTCGCCCTCGAACTGGCCGCGGGTTCGATCGCCAGGATCGGCCCGGTCCGCACCCTGCACCGCGTCGAGGCGGGCGCGGATCTGCGGTCATTGCCCTATGTCGATGTTCCGGTCCGGCACCGGACGCTGCACGGCGCGGTCGAATGGGGTCTGGACGACATCGCGCCCGCGACGTTCGACCTGTTGCTGCGCCTGTCGCTTTTCGCGTCGGTGATCGACACGGACATCGCCTGTCTGGCGGGCGGAACCACCGAGGAGGCGACCACGGCCGCGCTCGGTGACCTGGTGCACCGCAGCCTGCTCGGCCACGTCGACAGCGGGCCGAGGGGCAACGGCTACCGATTCTTCGCCACCGTGCGCGCGTACTGCCGACAGGTGCTCGCCGCGAATCCGGCCCGCGCCAAGGCGATTCGCGAGGATCATGTGGACCGCCTCTGCCAGCTGGCCGAGGTCATCGGACCGCAATTCGATCAGTACGAACACCGCGCCGCCGCGTTGGACGTCGGCGGCAGGCGGATCGTGGATTTCCTTGCCGCACTGCACTATCTGATCGACACCGGGCAGCCCGAGCGTGCCGTCCTGATGGCGGCGCTGCTGGAATCGGCGTGGATACAGCACGGCTATCAGAGCGAGCTGGAGTCGGTGCTTGCCAAGGCGCTGGAGATGAGCGACCGCACGACGCTGGCGCCCGGAGTGACGGCGCCGCTGTGCCTCGAGGTGCTCGGCATCTGGGCGGGCCGGTCCGGGCGGCTGCACCGGGCCGTCGAACTGCTCACGAATGCTGTTGCCGCGTACCGGCGTTTCGACAAACACCTGGACGCCGCCAAGGCCGGTGTACCGCTCGCGGTGGTGCTGATCGCGGTGGGCGATCGAGACCGCGCCGCGGACCTGCTGCGCGCGGCGGCACGCCATGGTGGCGAGCTGGGCGGGCCGTGGCCGATGCGGATCGAGATCTCGTTCGCGCTGCTCGACATACCGCACCCGCCGCGCCGGGACGCCGGGACCTGGTCGCGGATCAGGGACCGGGTCAGGCAATTGGACGCCACCGCTCGGCTGATCGGCCTGAATACGTTGGCGCGCACCCAGATCGGGCCGCAGACGGCGGACCGTGCGCAATCGCTCTACCGGGAGAATCTGGCCAACGACGATCTCACCACCCATGTGCTGCAGACGATCGTCGCGCTGGAAGGCTGCGCCCTGGCCTATGACGCGGCAGGGGTCGAGTACGCCGAGCCGACGCTCATGCTGACACTGAGCGCCCGCCACCTGCGTGCCGCGCACGGCATACCCCCACTGGGGCAGGGCGATCCGGCTCCGCGCGCAATCGAGCACCGGAATGCGGTGGGGGAGAGCAGGTTCCGCGAGCTCCAGGACATGGCCGCGGAGATGACCTTGGCGAGCGCGGTGGCCTACGCCTTGGCCGCTCCCACGCTGCCAGATCCCGAGGAATCACCGTTGGCCGCACTCACCAACCGGCAGCGCGAAATCGCCGAACTGGTGGCCACCGGCATGACGAACCGCATGATCGCGACCCAGTTGGGGATTTCCGAGTGGACCGTCGTCAACCACGTGCGGCAGGTGATGCTCAAGCTCGACTGTCCGTCGCGGCTGCACGTCGCGCTGCTGATGCAACGCGATACCGCGACCGACGCTACGGGCCGCACCGAACCCGCACCCGACGACGATCCGCCGGCCACCGAGCTGCCGCGAATCACCGTGGCGCGCAAGGCATGATCAGGGGCCGTAGGTCAAGATCGCGCTGATGACGAACCACAGCACCCAGGCGAACGCGATCAGCATGCCGACCGCCAGGGTGATCCGCATGAACGCACGACCGAAATCCATGTCGCGGGTTTCCCGTGGATACAGCTTCCACGGGCTGTACCAGGGCGCCTCGACCGCGTAGGCTGGCCGGTTCCCCGCGCGCTCGGACTGCGCCAATTCGTCCGCGTACGCCTCGGCCTGCGCCTGGTTCGGGCCGCCGTGCCACAGCGTGATGTCGATCGGGCCGAGGAAGCCCTCGTTCAGCAGTTCCTGCGGGGCGGGCAGGTAGGGCAGGATGCCGAGGCCGCGGAAGGCGATGGCGACGTCGTTGGCCGTCCACAGGTGCTTCTCCTGCTCGGCGAGTGCGTCGAAGTAGTGCCGCAGCCTGCCTGGGTCGTCGCCGAGGATCACGTCGAAGCTCGGGTCGCTCCACGCCTGCTGGATCTTCAGCTCGGCGCCGCGTAGCGGGACCACCAGCGCGAGCCCGTGCACCGCGCGCTGGCCGAGGCCGCGCGCGGCCAGCCAGTTCTGCAGCGCGAAGGTGTGCTCGCGGGACTTCTCCAAGGGGGTGCGCCGGTCCCGGCCCTCCATGGCGGCCGGGTCGCCGTTGATCGTCCACTGGCCGTTGAGCGGGATCTCCAGCACGCCGTCCTGCCGGGCGACCAGCGCCTCGGCCTCGATTACCACACAACTGGTCGGCGTCCACACCACCGCGTCGAACTGGTGCAGCCGATCCTTGTGGAACAGACTGCAGTTGATCGTGGCGACGCCCTTCGGGCTGCCCGGATCCTTCCAGGTGCGTAGCCAATCGATCAGCGCCCGCTCGGCATTGGTGCCTGCGGCGTTCTGCACTCGCACGAGCATTAACGACCGCCCTTCACGTCGACACTCGACAGTGCACAGGATACGAGGTGCACGGCCGAGTTCGCCGCGCTCACGGCAATAGTCGGCGTGTTGGTGCCCCGATCACTGCGGCTCTTCGGCCGCGATCTTGCCCGCCTTGACCGCCTCGACCAGTGTGGCGTGGTCGGCTTCGGTGCGATCGGCATAGCGGACCGCGAAATCGGCGACCGCGTTGTCGAACCGCTCGTCGTCACCGAGATAGCCAGCGAGCAGGCGCGGATCGAGCGAGCGCGAATGCGCGCGGGCCAGCAGCGCGCCCGCCAGCCTGCCGTAGTCGTCGAGGTCGGACGCGGACAGTCCGGCGGGGTCGATGCTGCCCTTCAGATTCCGGAATTGGCGGACGATGAAAGGCAATTCGGTGCCGTCGCCGGTCGGGTCGACGCTGGTCCAGCCGAGCAGGATATCGGTCTCCGACTGAACAAGCCTGGCGCCCTGCACGATTCGCTCGCCTTCGTGTTTCGGCGACGGTACGGGCAGGTACGGGGCGAGCGCGGAGGGATTGGCCTGCTTGACTTGCAGCACAAGCGCCTCACCCTCGTTACCGTGCAGCAACGCGACGTAGGTGTGCAGGCCGACGCTGCCGGTACCGACGATGCGAAAAGCGATGTCGGACACCGCGAATCGGGCGAGCAGCGTGCGCCGCGAGGAACGCAGCGTTTCGGCGTAACGCTGCAGTCCGTCGGTGATCGCCGCCGCGACCTGTTCATCGACCGGCGTGAGAATCGGTGGGTCGCTGATGAATCGGTGCTGTGTGATGCCGGTCTGATGGTCCTCGAGGTGCTCGGTCCACTTGGCCACCACCTTCGCGCTGGTGTTCTTGCGGGCCTTCTTCGCGGCCTTCTTGAAGTCATCGATCAGGTCATGTGCCGCCGCCTGATTCAGTACCGACTCGTCGGGCAACGCGCTCCACGATTCCAGGAATGGCTGCTCGGCCAAGTGCGCGGCGGCCAGACGGTAGGCGCGCGCCGCGTCGTGCGCGGCCGCGCGGCAGTCGTCCTCGCCCGCACCGCTTTCCCGCCCAGCGAGCACCAGGCTGGCCGCGAGCCGGTCCAGATCCCACTCCCAGGGGCCGACGATGGTCTCGTCGAAATCATTGATGTCCATGATGATTTCGCCGCGTGGCGTGCCGTACAGGCCGAAGTTCGCGGCATGCGCGTCGCCGCAGAGCTGCGCGGTCAGCCCGGTGTCCGGTCCGTCGGCCAGATCGGCGGCCATCAGCCCGGCCGCGCCGCGATAGAAGGTGAACGGGGACGCGATCATCCGGCCGATCCGCAGCGGCACCAGGTGGGGGAGCCGACCCACGTTGCTCGCCTCGACGAAGTCGAGCACGCCGGGCCGCCGCGTGCCCTCGGCGACCCGATCACGCGCGTCGACGGGAACCCGTTCGCGCAAGGCCTGTCCGCGCGCACGCACGTCCGCCGCGGGGACATAGGAACGAAGATCGATGAAACTGTCTGACACGTTGCTGACGCTAGCGGGTGCCAGCGCCCGCAACGCTGTCGGCTACACCACGTTCAGTGCCGTCGGGTATGCCACTCACTTGGCTGACACCGGCGGGTCGACCGGGGTGATCGGCAGGCGCAGCGCGCCTGGCGCGGATTCGGGCACCGTCGGCTGCTTCGGCCGCACCGGGGCGATGCGCTGATAGGCCGTCCCGAGTTCCGGCCGCGGGTCGGCCTCGTTCTTGTTGGGCCAGAACGCCATTGCCCGCTCCGCCTGCGCGGTGATGGTGAGCGACGGGTTGACGCCGAGGTTCGCGGTCACCGCCGACCCGTCCGCCACATGCAGGCCAGGATGGCCGAATATCCGCTGATACGGGTCGACCACACCGGTTTCCGAGGTGTCGCCGATGACACAACCGCCGATGTAGTGCGCGGTCGCCGGGATGTTGAACACATCCATCACCAGGCCGTGCGTGTCGCCGTTCACCTTCTCGCCGAAGCGGCGGCCGATCTCGTGCGCCATGGGAATCCAGGTCGGATTCGGTTCGCCGGTGCCCTGTTTCGTCTTCAGCAGGCCCCGCTTGCGGAACGAGGTCAGTGAGTTGTCCAGCGACTGCATGATCAGCAGGATGACCGACTTCTCCGAGGCGTGCCTGGCGTTGAGGCTGCGCAGGAAGACCAGCGGATGTAGCAGCATCGCGAGCAGGAAGCGCAGGAAACGGAACGCGCCACCATCCACGATCGGCGCCGACAACGGGAACAGCGCATTCTGCCCCTTGCCGTAGTGGCACACCTCGACGTGGGTGTCGTCGGAGGGATGGATCGACGAGGTGATCGCGATGCCCTCGGCGAAATCGCGGCGCGAGCGGCTCACCACGTTGAGGATCGCCTCGGAGTTGCTGCGGGTCAGCTCGCCGAGCCGGGGCGAAAGGCGCGGCAGCACCGCGTCATCGCGCATCTTGTGCAGCAGCTTCTGGGTGCCGAGCGCGGCACCGGCGAACACCACCTGCTCGGCGGTGAAGGTCTTGCGCTGCTTGCGGATCCAGCGGTCCGAGCGCTCGGTGTCGACGGCATACCCGCCGTCGGGCAGCGGCCGCACCACGGTCGCGGTGGTCAGCGGATGTACCTCGGCGCCAGCCTGTTCGGCCAGGTAGAGGTAGTTCGTGGTGGTGGTGTTCTTGGCGTTGTTGGGGCAGCCGGTGAAGCAACGCGCGCAATGCACGCAGCCGTTGCGGCGCGGACCGACGCCGCCGAAGTAGGGATCGTCGACCTCGGTGCCCGGATCGTCCTCATTGAAGAACACGCCGACATTCGTGGGATGGAAAGTGTGGCTGACACCGAGATCGTCGGCGATCTCGCGGATCACGTCGTCCGCAGGGGTCATTCGCGGGTTCGGCGCGACGCCGAGCATCCGCTGCGCCTGGTCGTAGTACGGCGCCAATTCGGCCCGCCAGTCGGTGATGTGCGCCCACTGTTTGTCGGTGTAGAAGTCCGGCAGCGGCTCATAGAGGGTGTTGCCGTAGATGAGTGAGCCGCCGCCGACGCCTGCGCCGGAGAACACCGCGCATTTGCCGAGCACGCTGATCCGCTGCGGACCGGTCAGACCCAGTCGCGGCGCCCAAATCGACTTGCGCACATTCCAATTCGAGCTAGGGATGTCCTCGGCATTCCACCGCCTGCCCGCCTCGAGCACACCGACCCGATATCCCTTCTCGGTCAACCGGAGCGCGCTCACACTGCCGCCGAAACCGGAGCCGATCACCACCACGTCGTAGTCGAATGCGGGCATGACTTCCTCTCACTAACCGGCCACCGGCCAGTAGCTCACCGTACCGACAGATGAGATGATTTCATACTCATTCTGTCATCGCCGGGCTGTGGCACAAACCATCCTCGCACGGAGATATCGAGAAAACCGGCGTGCCCGGATGGCGGTGACCGGGGTCGGTGCGGTAAGCACGGGGCGTGACAACCGAATCGGGCACAACGGAACCGGAGGAGCGCGCCGATACCGACGGCGCGACCGGCGGCGTCTTCGACGACCGCATCCTCACCGTCCCGAATGTCCTGAGTTTCGTGCGCCTGCTCGGCGTTCCGCTGTTCCTGTGGCTGCTGCTGGTCGAGCATGCCGACGGCTGGGCGTTCGTGCTTGCGTTCGCCAGCGGCCTGACCGACTTCCTGGACGGCAAGCTGGCCCGCCTGCTCGATCAGTCCTCCCGCCTCGGCGCCCTGCTCGATCCGTTCGTCGACCGGTTGTACCTGGTGACGACCCTGGCGGCGTTCGTGATCCGCGGCCTCATCCCGTGGTGGGTCGCGGTGATCCTGGTCGGTCGCGACCTGATCCTGACGCTGCTGCTGCCGGTCTACAAACGCCGCGACCTACCCCCGCCCGAGGTCATCTATCTGGGCAAGGCGGCGACCTTCGCGCTGATGTCCGCGTTGGTCTGGCTGCTGGCCGGGGAGATGGATTGGGCGCTGGCCGGTTTCGGCCGTGCCTTCGGCGGGGCATTACTGGTCTGGGGCACGGCGGTGTATGTATGGACCGGCTTGCTCTACACCGGTAAGGCGATCGCCATCGCTCGCTCGATACCGGCTGTGCCACACCGCTCGACCTGACCGAGGCGTCGAGTCGAACATTGTCTCAACCCTCGCATAGAGTTGCGCCCACACGATCACGACGGAAAGGACGGACGGCCTGTGACCCAGACCCCCGAAGAGCTGCGCTACACCGAAGAGCACGAGTGGGTGCAGCGGATCGCCCCGACCCGGGTTCGGGTCGGCATCACCGATTACGCGCAGTCTCAACTCGGTGACGTTGTGTTCGTGCAGCTGCCCGAAACCGACAAGGATGTCGCTGCGGCGGACAGCATCGCCGAGGTCGAGTCGACCAAGAGCGTGTCCGACATCTACGCGCCGTTCGGCGCGAAAGTTGTTGCGGTGAACGAGGAATTGGTGCAGCAGCCGGAGACGCTGAACACCGATCCGTACGGCGCGGGGTGGCTGTTCGAACTGGAGGTCGCGGACGCCGGCGACCTCGACAAGACCCTTGGTGAACTGTTGGATGCGGCAGGTTATCAAGGAGTTATCGGGGGCTGAATCAGCCTTCCCGGTTCTACCTGCACGGGCACGCCCTGGCAGGGTACGGTCAATGCCAACAGATGCGCCGACAGTCATTGTCGGGAATCTAGGGACTCGACGGCAGGTCGTGGTGCCACAGGTATCACCTGCTTGCATGGATAATCAGGTTCGAGGAGGAGAGAAACGGTGAGCGAGAACAAAGACCCGGGTTACGGGGAGACCGCGGCCGAGACGACGTCGGTCTTTCGCGCGGATTTCCTGAACGAGGTCGACGCGTCGCGCTCCGGAGAGCCGGCCGGCGAGCAGCCGGTGCAAGGGGTCGAGGGTCTGCCTGTTGGTGCGGCCCTCCTGGTCGTCAAGCGCGGTCCGAACGCGGGCTCGCGGTTCCTGCTGGATCAGCCGACTACGTCGGCGGGCCGCCACCCCGACAGTGACATCTTTCTCGACGACGTCACCGTCAGCCGTCGGCATGCCGAGTTCCGTCAGGACGACGATTCGTTCCAGGTTGTCGACGTCGGCAGCCTGAACGGCACCTATGTGAATCGGGAGCCGGTGGACTCCTCGGAACTCCAGAACGGCGACGAGGTACAGATCGGTAAGTTCCGTCTCGTGTTCCTCACCGGACCGCGGGCCCAGGCCAACGACTCCTCTGCGGGTGCAGGGAGCCTATGAGCAGCGGCGCTGGGTTCTTTCTCCTCATGAAGGGCTCGGAGTCATGAAGGACTCAGCGCTGTGACCGGCGCGGCGCAGTGGGCGCGCGGAGGGATGTCGATCGGCTCCGTGCTCGACCTGCTGCGTCCGGACTTTCCGGACGTCACCATCTCGAAGATCCGCTTCCTCGAAGCGGAAGGCCTGATTCGGCCGGAGCGCACGCCCTCGGGCTACCGCAGATTCTCCATCGCCGATTGTGAACGGCTTCGGTTCGTGCTGACCGCGCAACGCGATCAGTACTTGCCGCTCAAGGTGATCAAGGAACAACTCGAAGCGATCGACAGCGGTGCGGCGACGCTCGGTGTGCGGGAAGCCCGCGCCCGGGCGCACTCCGGCCGTGCGGGTGCGTCGGAGTCGGCACCTACGGTGTCCGACTCCGAGCACCCGACCGCGCCTGGCGGGAACAGGAACGGCGCCGCGGCGCCGAGGAGGCTCGGCGTGGTGCCAAGCGAGATTTCCCCCGACGATCTGCGTTTCGATCACGAAATCCGGCTCACCCGCGCCGATCTGCTCGCGCAGGCCGACATCGACGAAACCTTTCTCAACGATCTGATCCGAGCGAACCTGATTACCCCGGGTGCCGCCGGATTCTTCGACGGCGACGCCGTCACGCTGGCCAAGACCGCCAAGGCGATGGCCGAATTCGGTTTGGAGGCACGGCATTTGCGTGCGTTCAAGCTGGCCGCCGATCGCGAGGCCGCGCTGGTCGCGCAGATCGCCGCCCCGATCGCGAAGAGCCGCGACGCCGGTGCGCGCGCCAGAGCCGAAGAAACGGTGCGCGAACTCGCGGCGCTGTCGCTGACGTTGCACGCCTGTCTGGTGAAGTCGTCGGTGCGGACGTCGCTGGGCGGCTGAACATCCCGCACAAACCGCTGATGCGGAATCCGTGTCATGTTTCAGTCATCCAACACGCCGATTTCGGCTGTGCACACCGATCGCTGCACCCGCGTGGGTTCGCCTAGACTCGTTGGTACGGCGAGCTGGGCGGTGGTCGTGCCGGGTGGCCGGAGGATTATGGGAGGCAGTGCGGTGAGTGAGCGAAGCGAACGAATCATGTCACAGCGTGCATCGCGCATGCCGGAACTGAGCGTTAGCGAGGTGGAGGCATGAGTGAAATGCGTGTGATCGGCATTCGTGTCGAACAGCCACAGAATCAGCCCGTGCTGTTGCTCCGTGAGGTTTCGGGGGACCGGTACCTACCCATTTGGATCGGGCAGGCCGAGGCAACGGCGATCGTGCTGGAGCAGGAGGGGGTGACGCCGATCCGTCCGTTGACCCACGATCTGATCAAGATCCTGATCACCGAGCTCGGGCACACCCTCAAGGAAGTGCGCATCGTTGATCTACAGGAGGGCACCTTCTACGCCGACCTGGTGTTCGAGAACGATCTGCACATCTCGGCGCGCCCGTCCGATTCGGTAGCGATCGCCTTGCGGGTCGGTTGCCCGATCTACGCGGAGGAGCCGGTGCTCGAGGAAGCCGGGCTCGTCATGCCGGACGAGCGCGAGGACGAGGTGGAGAAGTTCAAGGAGTTCCTGGAGTCGGTCTCGCCCGACGATTTCAAGGCCACGGATAGCTGAACAGGATCTTTCCGGCAATCCGGCGTTTTCGCGGGATGACCGGGGGATCAGCCCTTAACCAGAGCTTGAGAGTTTAACCGCGCGTCGCGTTTGGCCTGACGATGGTGCTCCCTGGACAATCAGGGGGAGTAATCTCGATAGTTGGGCCACGTCCGTTTTGGCCAGGTCGTCAGCACCGCAGTGGTCGAAACGGAGCCGGGTCATCGATGAGGCTAGCCGTCGGCGAAGCAAGGGAGTGGTCAGTGGCAGAGCAATCGCAGGATGTGGTACAGCCAGGCCTGTTCCCGGACGACTCGGTTCCCGACGATCTGGTCGGCTACCGAGTGCCAAGCGCATGCCAGGTGGCCGGGATCACCTACCGGCAGCTCGACTACTGGGCGCGCACCGGGTTGGTCGTGCCCTCCATCCGCAGCGCCGCGGGCTCGGGGAGTCAGCGGCTGTACTCGTTCAAGGACATCCTCGTCCTCAAGATCGTGAAGCGGCTGCTCGACGCGGGCATCTCGCTACAGAACATTCGGATCGCGGTCGATCACCTACGCAGCAGGGGAGTGCAGGACCTCGCGGGGATCACCCTGTTCTCCGACGGTACCTCGGTGTACGAGTGCACCTCGGCCGAGGAGGTAGTCGATTTACTGCAGGGCGGGCAGGGCGTTTTCGGTATCGCCATCAGCGGTGCCATGCACGAGCTCACCGGCGCGATCGCCAACTTCCCCGCGGAGCGCGCGTCCGCGGTGACGGAACGGCCGGAGGACGAGCTTTCCTACCGGCGCAAGGCTCGGATGAGCCGCAAGACTGGTTAAAAGTAGACAGCTGACACAACACCCCGCCTCCCCGATAAACAGAGGGTAGCGGGGTGTTGTGCTGCGTGGCACTTCATTTTCCTGAATGGACCACTTCGTGTGGAGCGGTTCTAAAACATTGCGTTAAGTAGATATGCGCATCGATCTATGTTGTATGGCCACAAGCCCGCGGAGCTTGCGTGACGAGCGCGACACCGCAAGGAAGGGACCGGTGCCACGTTCTGGCGTGTCGTCGGCTTAAACTGGTAGCGCGCCAACGCCGTGCGGGAGAGTCCCGGGTTCTATAGAGTCCGGGCGCCGAAGGAGCAGCACCTCCCCGTCAATCTCTCAGGCATCAGGGACCGTGCGGGCTTGGGCGCCTCTGGAAAGCGGTGGCTTCGGGCCGCCCGCCCATGGGGAAAGGGGCTCGACCTTCATCGCGGTCGCGCGTCCGAATCTCTCAGGCAACACGACAGAGGGGGAGGGCTGGTACCCGTCGACCCCCCGTCGACCCGCCCGACCCAATGGGAGCTTCCGTGACTCGCTCATTCGCCGATCGCCATATCGGACCCGACCGTGGCGAACTCGCCCGGATCCTGGACGTCGTCGGCGTCGACTCGCTCGACGAGCTCGCCACGAAGGCCCTGCCCGCGAGCATCCTGGACGGATCCGGCCTGGCCGGATTGCCGCCTGCCGCAACCGAACACGAGGTGCTGGCCGAACTCGCCGGGCTTGCCAACTCCAACACGGTGGCCACCTCGATGATCGGGCTCGGCTACTACGACACGCTGACCCCGCCGGTGCTGGTGCGCAACCTGCTCGAGAACCCGGCCTGGTACACCGCCTACACGCCGTACCAGCCGGAGATCAGCCAGGGACGGCTCGAGGCGCTGCTCAACTTCCAGACCATGGTGTCGGAGCTGACCGGCATGGACGTGGCCAACGCGTCCATGCTCGACGAGGCCACCGCGGCCGCCGAGGCGATGACGCTGCTGCAGCGGGCCAGCCGGTCCAAGTCTTCGCGCCTTGTCATCGATACCGACCTGTTCCCGCAGACCAAGACCGTGCTGACCACTCGCGCGCAGCCGCTCGGTATCGAGCTCGTTTCGGCGGATCTGTCGTCGGGTGAGCTGCCCGAAGGTGAATTCTTCGGTGTGCTCGTGCAGGCGCCCGGCGCGTCCGGACGGGTAGTGGACTGGACATCGCTGATCGGCGCGGCGCACGAGCGCGGCGCGTTGGTCGCGGTCGGCGCGGATCTGCTGGCGATGACGTTGATCGCCTCGCCGGGCGACCAGGGCGCTGATGTCTGCTTCGGCACCACCCAGCGCTTCGGTGTGCCGCTCGGGTTCGGCGGCCCGCACGCGGGGTATCTGGCAGTGCGCACCGCGTATGCCAGGCAGCTGCCGGGCAGGCTGGTCGGCGTCTCGGTGGACGCGGACGGTGACGTCGCCTACCGGCTGGCGCTGCAGACGCGTGAGCAGCACATCCGCCGGGAGAAGGCCACCTCCAACATCTGTACCGCGCAGGTGCTGCTCGCGATCGTCGCGGCGATGTACGCGAGCTACCACGGTGCCGACGGCCTGCGTGATATCGCCCGCCGCGTGCACCGGCACGCCGCCACCATCGCCGCCGGGCTGGACGGCGCGGTCGTGCACGACACGTTCTTCGACACCGTGCTTGCGCACGTGCCCGGTGGTGCGGAAGCCGTTGTGGCGAAGGCGAAGTCGCGCGGGATCAACCTGCGCCTGGTCGACGCCGATCATGTCGGCATCGCCTGCGACGAGGCGACGACCGAGTCGCACGTCGCGGCGGTGCTCGAATCCTTCGGCACCACACTGTCTGCCGAGCCGACCGAACCGGCTCCGGCCGTCGCGATCGAGAACCGTACCTCGGAGTTCCTCGACCACCCGGCGTTCACCAAGTACCACACCGAAACCGCCATGCTGCGCTACCTGCGGTCGCTGTCCGACAAGGACATCGCCTTGGACCGCAGCATGATTCCGCTCGGTTCCTGCACCATGAAGCTCAACGCGACCGCCGAGATGGAGGCCATCACCTGGCCTGGCTTCGCCCGCGTGCACCCGTACGCGCCGGTCGAGGACGCCCCCGGCCTGCTGCAGGTGATCCACGATCTGGAGCAGTGGCTGTGCGACATCACCGGTTATGACTCGGTGAGCCTGCAGCCCAACGCGGGTAGCCAGGGCGAGTACGCCGGGCTGCTTGCGATCCGGCGCTACCACCTGGATCGTGGTGACACGCACCGGGATACCTGCCTGATCCCGTCCAGCGCGCACGGCACCAACGCGGCCTCGGCGGCGATGGCCGGGCTGCGCGTCGAGGTGGTCAAATGCCGCGAGAACGGCGATGTCGACCTGGACGACCTGCGCGCCAAGATCGCCGACCACGCCGACCGGCTGGCCTGCATCATGATCACCTACCCGTCCACGCACGGCGTGTATGAGCACGAGGTTTCGGAGCTGTGCGCGCTGGTGCACGACGCGGGCGGTCAGGTGTACGTCGACGGCGCGAACCTGAATGCCCTTGTCGGGCTTGCCCGTCCGGGCCGGTTCGGCGGCGACGTCAGCCACCTGAACCTGCACAAGACGTTCTGCATCCCGCACGGCGGCGGTGGCCCCGGTGTCGGTCCGGTCGCGGTCCGTTCGCACCTGGCGCCCTACCTGCCCGGCGACCCGTTGGTGACCGACTCGCACGCGGTGTCGGCGGCCAACTACGGTTCCGCCTCGATCCTGCCGATCACCTGGGCCTACATCCGGATGATGGGCGCGGACGGCCTGCGCAGCGCCACGCTGACGGCCATCGCGTCGGCCAACTACATCGCGCGCAAGCTCGACGAGTACTTCCCGGTGCTCTACACCGGTGAGCACGGCATGGTCGCGCACGAGTGCATCCTCGACCTGCGCGAGATCACCAAGCAGACCGGCGTGACCGTCGACGATGTCGCGAAGCGGTTGGCGGACTACGGTTTCCACGCGCCGACCATGAGCTTCCCGGTCGCAGGCACGCTGATGGTGGAGCCGACCGAGAGCGAAAACCTGGCCGAGCTCGACGATTTCATCGAGGCGATGATCGCTATCCGCAAGGAGATCGATCAGGTCGCGGCCGGTGTCTGGCCGGTCACCGACAATCCGCTGCGCGGCGCGCCGCACACGGCGGCGAGCCTGGTCGGTGAGTGGGAGCACCCGTACAGCCGCGAAACCGCCGTTTACCCACGGGGTCTCGGCCACGCGCGGGCCAAGGTGTGGCCGCCCGTCCGTCGTATCGACGGCGCGTACGGCGACCGCAACCTGGTCTGCTCCTGCCCGCCGCTGGAGGCGTACGCCGACTGACGGCATCTACCGCAGACGCCCTCCGCTGACATCAGCCGGAGGGCGTTTGCGCGTTGCGAGTCGCCGCACGCTTTCTGATGTCCCGCACCTGGAATCGCATGCGAAACTCGGTGCGGGACATCAAGAGGCGCGCGGCTTTACGGCGCGGTGAGCGACTGGACGACGGCGGAGCCGAAGCTGATGTCGTCGGAGGTGGCGAGGCGGGTGTAGGTGCCGCCGGTCTGGTCGGAGATGCTCTTGAGGGTCTGCGTGCCCTGCCCGCCGATCACGATGATGTCGACGCGGACCGGGTGCGCCTTGTCCATCGCGGCGGCCATGTCGCTGGCCAGTTTGGCGCCGGTGACGGTCGAATCGTCGTCGGGCCCATCGGTAATGAGCAGCACCGAATTCGTGCGGCCCGCGGTGTAGCCGTTGATCGCGCTCTTGTAACCGGCGATCAGGGTCGGGTACGCCTGATCGGAGCGCACATCGCTGGCCTTGACCGCGTCCAGTGCGTTGCTGAGCTTGGTGCGCTGATCGTCGGTGAGTTTGGCGGTCGCGGCCTGCACCTTGTAAGGCGTTGTGCCGTCGAGGTTCTTGCCGTAGGTCCAGAGGCCGAGGCCGAAGTCCGGCGGCATCACGGTCAACGTGGAGTTCAGTGCGGCAAGGACATTCGCGAGGCGGGTCGTCGAGCCGTCGGTGGTCGACATGGACGCCGAGACGTCCACCAGCACAGTGGATTGCACGCCGAGCACCGGATTGGCCATGGTGGCACGGACTTTGTCGAGCGCTGCCCTCGGCGGTACCGGGGTGGTGGCGGGCGCGGTGGTGAAGCCCGCGGCGGTGAATGCCTGTGCCTGTTCGGGTGCGCGCAGGTAGTCCGCGAAGAGTCCGCCGATGAGGTTCTGGGTCTTGTCGACCCACGGTCCCGACATCAGCGCGGCCGGGTGGTCGGCCATCGGCGTGGCACCGGCCGGATGGAAGACGGTAAGTCCCGCTTGGGTTTTCGCTTGCTGTTCGGTAGTGGCGACCGCGTGTACGGTGGCCGATTGCGGCGCGCCGGTGATGATGCCGAACGCGGCCGCGGTGTCCGTCGCGTCCGGTGCGGTGGCGGCGAGTCCGGAGATGGCGGAGACCGCCTGTCCGGACTGCGCGGCTTGCTCGCTGAGCGGTTCGGCGCCGGATACGGCGGACCCCACCGCTACGGCGGCGGCCAGGGAGGAGTCGCCGGGCGGCAGTGCCATGCGCAGGCCACCCCAGCCGGGCAGGCCGACATCGTTGAGCGAACCCTGTTGCAGGCGTGGAAGATCCGCCCAGGTGGTCTTGGCTTGTTCTAGCGCGCCACGCAATTGGTCAGGCACCGCGAGAACTATCGGGCTCACCGCGATCGGCGCCGGCGTGCCCTCGATCATCCCGGGCACCCGCATGGACTCGATCGAGCGCGTCGAATCGGGGATCCACAGCACCGGCTGCGGGCCGAGGTTCTGGTCCCATGGCTTGCCGCTGGTGAATGCCGTGACGATCGCCGCGGACGGTTGCGCGGTCACCACCACCTGTGCGCAGTGGTCACGCACCTTGGGTTTGGTCGCGTTGTATCGGTCCGCGATGCCTCTGACCTGCGTGGCGATGTCCGGATCCGCGGTCACGTACAGCGTCGCGGGACCGGAAACGCACTCCGCCGCGGCCGCGCTGTCCTCGGTAGCTGCCCTGTCGCGTAGCTGAAACCACGCGACGACCCCCGCGACGAGCAGCAAGATGGCCACTACTGCGATAACCGGACCTTTGCTGACGCCCCGAGATCGGATTCCGCTGCGATGAGTGCCCACGGTGCACAGTCTATGTTCACCTGCGGTTTGCGGGCTCGGCGAGTCTTGCGTGCGGCGGCGAGCCGCGCTGAACTGCCCGCCGCCGTGTCTGGCGGGACACGGCGGCGGCGTTCATGGGCGGACGAGCTGTCCTCGGTCGAACTCGTGGCCGCCCCAGACCCCGGACTGGCCGGTGCGGGCGGCGAATTCGCCGCAGGCCGCACGGATGGGGCAGCCCGCGCAGATACCGCGCGCGTAGTCGAAGTCCTGCGACGGGTACGGGAACCATGCCTCGTGGTGCGGGTCACCGCGGCAGGCGGCCCGATGCCACTCTCGGGAGTCCGAGAGCGGGAGCAGCTCCGCCAGGGTCAGCTGCACGACCGCGGTGGTCTCAGTGTGAACGGTCATCACGATCCTCTCCTTTCTCGGCTGTTTCAGGTGGTGGCGAGCTGCTTCCAGATCCGCCGCTGTTGCTTGACCTGGTGGTTGGGTGCTTTGGGTTGCCACAGCAGCCGCATACCGGCTTCTTCCGGGGTGCGGTCGGCTTTGGTCGTATTGCAGGGGCCGCAGCAGGCGACGAGGTTGCTCCAGGTGTTCGGGCCGCCCCGGCTGCGTGGCCGGATGTGGTCGACGGTGCGGGCCCAGGCGGCGCAGTAGCCGCAGCGGTGGTTGTCCCGGCGCAGTACTGCGGCCAGGGTGGCCCGGCTCTCGTCGTGCACCAGCGCGGTGTGCTCGATGTAGACGTAGCGCAGCAGGCGGATGGTCTCCGGTAGCAGTAGCTCGTGGTGTTGGGATCGGATCTGGAAGTGCGGCGCCCGGTCAGCGATCGACTCCGCGGCGCCGGCCACCAGCAGCACGACGGCGCGGTAGGCGCTGATCTCGGTGAGCGCCTCGTAGGAGGCGTTGAGCACCAGCACTGCGGTGTGTATCCAGTTGTCGGCGGTGAGTGCCGCGGGGGTGGCGGCATGACGGAAGGGCATGGGAATCACCATGTTTCGGGAGGAGTCGAGCGAGGAGGTGGGGCGGGTCAGTGACCGGCCAGGAGGTGGCCGTCTTCGCGTCCGCCGCACAGCTGTCGGCCGAATGCGGGTTTCGCGGTCGACAATCGTTGTGTCGCATCCATGTTCGCCCGGATCGGGTCCTTCGGAATCATTTGCCACCTCCTCCTTTCCGCATGCTCGTTGATCACCTCTACCCGGTGATCGTCGTAGAATCCCATGGTGACATAACGGACCTGCCGCTGTCGGGTCATTTATTTCGGCTGCGCCGAAGGGTCCTTCGATATTGCCAATGCGCTAACGGCACCGGACCTCGACGTACACGTCGAGGTCCGGTTGTTCGTGCTTTACAGGTTGCCGACGATGTGTTCGAGGCGTTGGGCGACGAGCTCGCGCGCCTTTTCGCGCAGGGCCGGGCGGTATCCGCTCGGGTATACCGGGTCGCCCGGTTCGTAGTCCTTGAGGACTTCCTTGGCGAGGGTGATCTTGTGGACCTCGGTGGGGCCGTCGGCGATCGCCATCACCTCGGCGTAGTTCATCATGTCGACGAAAGGCAGGTCGGTGCTGACGCCGATGGCGCCGTGCAGGTGCAGGGCGCGCTGGGCGATGTCGTGCATGACCTTGGGCATGGCTACCTTGATGGCGGCGATGTCCTTGCGCACCTTGAGGTAGTCCTGTTCCTTGTCGATGCGCCATGCGGTGCGCAGGACAAGCAGGCGGAACTGTTCCATCTCGATCCAGCTGTCCGCGATGCGTTCCTGGGTCATCTGCAGACCCGCCAGTGGGCCCTTGCGCATCGGGCGGGAGACGGCGCGTTCGGCCATCATGTCGAAGGCCTTGCGCACCAACGCGACTGTGCGCATCGCGTGGTGCACGCGGCCGCCGCCGAGCCGGGTCTGCGCGACGATGAAGCCCTGGCCTTCGGCGCCGAGCAGGTGGTCGGCGGGCACGCGGACGTCGGTGAACCGCAGGTGTCCCTCGTGTTCGCTGAACCCGTGCACGTGGAAGTTCTTGACGATCTCGAGGCCGGGGGTGTCGGCGGGTACGATGAACATCGACATGCCCTGGTAGGCACTGACTTCGGGGTTGGTGACCACCATGACGATGTGGAAGCTGGCGAACTGCGCGTTGGAGTTGAACCACTTCTCGCCGTTGATCACCCAGTGGTCGCCGTCGCGCACCGCGCGCGTCTTGAAGGTGGTCGGATCCGAACCGCCGGTGGGTTCGGTCATCACATAACAGGAGCCGATCTCACCGGCCAGCAGCGGCTCAAGGTACTTGGCCTTCTGCTCGGCGGTGCCGTAGTGCGCGAGGATCTCGGCATTGCCGGAATCCGGTGCCTGGCAACCGAATACCGACGGCGCCCACACCGACGTGCCGAGCACCTCGTTGAGCAGCGCGAGCTTCATCTGCCCGTAGCCCTGGCCGCCGAGTTCGGGACCGAGGTGACAGGCCCACAGCCCCTGCTCCTTGACCTGCTCCTTGAGCGGGCGCATGAGCGCCATCGCCTCTTTGTTGGTGCGGTCGTAGGGGTTCGGGTACAGCAGGTCGAGCGGCTCCACCTCGGTGCGGACGAATTCCGCCGCCCAGTCCAGTTTCTTCTGGTACTCCGGGTCGGTCTCGAAATCCCAAGCCATGGTCAGCCTTTCGTGTGGGTGTCGGTCGTGGTCACCACGCCGTCGAGGAACGTGGTCGCGAGAATGTCGGCGATCTCGGCGGGGGAGTGCCCGCCGTGCGGTCGATACCAGAAGGTCACCATGTTCAGCATGCCGAGCACGCTGTTGGTGACCACATGGTCGTCGGTGCGCAGCAGCCCGGCGGCGTGGCCCGCGTCGATCACCCGCTGCCAGCAGTGTTGCACCCGATCACGCATCTGCTGCAGCTGCGTACCGCGTTCGCCGCTGAGCGCGGTGACATCGCGCAGCTGGATCGCGACCTCGCGGCGGTGATCGATGATCAGGCCGACGTGGCTGTGGATCAGCTTGCGCAGCTTGGTGATCGGGTCGTCGGCGCTGGCCGCGATGGCTTCGGCATCGACCAGCATCAGTTGAATGTAGTCGTGCAGGATCTGCCAGAGCAGTTCTTCTTTGGAGCCGATGTGGTAGTACAGCGCGCCGCGCTGCACGTCGGCACGGTCGCCGATCTCCGCGACGCCGGTGCCGTGGAATCCCTTCTCCGCGAACAGTTCCACCGCCGCGCGCACGATGCGCTCGCGCGTATCGCCCGCTGTCGATTCGGCGGCGGGCGGGCGGCCGCGCCTGCGTGCGGGGGCGATGTCGGATCCACCGCCTCGCCTCGCATCGTTGCGCGCCGCCGTACTCATCGGGCCGGGTCCAGCACTACCTTGCTCACGCCGTCCGCGCGCTCGGCGAACAGCTGGTAGGCGTTCGCGCCGTCGGACATCGGGAGTGGATGGGTGACAACGACTTCCGGGCGCAGTCGACCGGCCGCGGTCAGCTTGAGCAAGGTCGGCAGCTCGTATTGGATGGAGCACAGGCCGATGTGGAATTCGAGTTCCTTGACCTGAGCCAGCGGCATGTGGAACGGGTAGGCCCGGTTCTGGTTGACGCCGATGACGCTCACCCGCCCGCGATGCCCGACCGCGCTGATGGCCAACTTGATGGTGGCGTCGGCGCCGACCGCCTCGATCGCGACATCCGCGCCGCCGCCGAGCATTTCGCGGATCGCGAGCTTCGGATCGTCGGCCTCGATCGGCTCGGCGCCGAGTTCGGCTGCCTGCTTGCGTCGTTCGGCGATCAGGTCGACGCCGAGCACTCGGGCCGCACCCATCGCGAACGCCGACTGGATCGCCATCAGCCCGACCGGACCGAGTCCGATCACCACGACGGTCTCACCGGGTGCGATGCGGGCGCGCCGAGCCCCGTACCAGGCGGTCGGGGCGTTGTCGGTGAGCACGACGGCGGCCTCGTCGCTCACGCCCTCGGGTAGCCGCACCAGGTTTCCTTCGGCGTGCGGGACGGCAAGCAGCTGGGCCTGCCCGCCGGGCAGCGAGCCGCCGAGGCCGTAGCAGGCGTCGATCGGCGCGGGAGTTCGCTCGCAGGCGGCGACAATGCCGACTCGGCAGTTCGCACAACGATTGCACCCGGCCGACGCGGACACCAATACCCGGTCACCGACCGAGAGTCGGCGCACCTCGGGGCCGAGTTCGACGATCTCGCCGACGGCTTCGTGCCCGACGCTATAGCCGATCGTGTCGGTGAACCCGTGTCCGCCATAGATATGCAGGTCGCTGCCGCAGATACCGCTCGCGGTGACCCGGATGATCGCGCCGTCCGGCGCGGTGAGGGTTGGATCGGGCACGTCGGAGTACGAGATCTGCCGCGGGCCTTGGTAAGTCAGTGCTTTCATCGCCATCCACCGTCCAGTGCGAGGGTGGCGCCGGTGCAGAAGGCAGCGGCGTCCGTGGCGAAGAATATTGCGGCGCCGACGATTTCGTTGGGTTCACCGACTCGTCGTTGCGCGTTGAGTGAGCTGATCTGGGTGCGCACCTCGTCGGGCCAGGCTTTGGAGATGTCGGTGGCGAAGGCGCCGCACTGAATCGTGTTGACCCGCACCGTCGGTCCGAAGCTCTGCGCCAGACCCACGGTGAGCGTGTTCAATCCGGCCTTGGCCGCGGCGTAGGGCAGCGCGAACGGCGCGGGGCGGACCGCCTCGATCGAAGAGATGTTGATGATCGAGCCGCCGCCGTCGGCCGCCATCCTGGTGCCGATCAGCGACGAAAGCCGGAACGGCCCTTTGAGATTCACGCCGATCACCTTGTCGAACAGTGCCTCCGAGACCTGATCCAGGCTCGGGTACAGCGGCGAGAGGCCCGCGTTGTTCACCAGCACGTCTACTCGGCCGAATTCGGCGTACACGGTCTCGACGAGTGCGTCGCACTGCGCCCAATCGCTGACATTGCACGCCACCGGTAGCGCGCGGCGACCGTGAGCGTTCTTCACCTCGTCCGCCAGCGCCACGCAATCGTCGAGTTTGCGGCTGGCGATCACCACATCCGCGCCCGCCGCGGCGAACGCGAGCACCATCTCCTTGCCGAGTCCCCGGCTGCCGCCGGTGACAACGACGACCTTGTCCGTGAGCGACACACACACTCCTGCAGATCAGAAAATGTTCCGATCAGTACATTAAATCCCCGCGACGATACAATCAAGGGGTTGTTAGGCCGACCGCCGACACCCCGCAACGCGCCGACTGATAGACCCCCTCACGCTCGGCGCGCCGGATTTCCAACGGCGAGACGCCGCGTTCGACCCGCTACGCGGTGGTATCACTACCCACGGGTAACATGGATGCGTCTTTCCCACCCGGCTTTCTCAGAAGTGAGGCAGTAGATGACAGAGCGGATTCAGGTCGGCGGGCTTCAGGTGGCCAGCGTTCTCCACGAGTTCATCGAGAACGAGGCGCTCCCCGGAACCGGCGTAGATTCCGCCGCGTTCTGGGCCGGAGCCGAGCAGGTCATCAACGATCTCGCACCGCGCAACCGCGCGCTGCTCGCCGAGCGCGACGAGATCCAGGGCAAGGTCGATGCCTGGCACGCCGAGCACCCCGGCGCCGGTTACGACAAGGCGGCCTACAAGAGCTTCCTCGGCGAAATCGGTTACCTGCGCCCAGAACCCGCCGATTTCCAGATCGCCACCCAGAACGTGGACACCGAGATCGCCACCACCGCGGGCCCGCAGCTCGTGGTGCCGGTGATGAACGCCCGCTTCGCGATCAACGCCGCCAACGCGCGCTGGGGCTCGCTCTACGACGCGCTCTACGGCACCGACGCCATCTCCGAGGCCAACGGCGCGGAAAAGGGCAAGAGCTACAACAAGATTCGCGGCGACAAGGTCATCGAGTGGGCCCGCAACTTCCTCGACGACTCCGCGACGCTGATCACCGGCTCGCACATCGGCTCCACCTCCTACAAGATCGTTGACGGTGAGCTCGAGGTCGGCCTAGAGGACGGCACCGAGATCGGCCTCGCCGATCCGTCGCAGCTCGTCGGCTACCTCGGTGATCCGTCGTCGCCGACCTCGGTGCTGCTCAAGCACAACGGTCTGCACATCGAGATCCAGATCGACCCCGCCTCGCCCGTCGGCAGCACGGACACCGCGGGCGTCAAGGATCTGGTGCTCGAGTCCGCGATCACCACCATCATGGACTTCGAGGACTCCGTCGCCGCCGTGGACGCCGAGGACAAGGTCCTCTGCTACCACAACTGGCTCGGCCTGATGAAGGGCGATCTCACCGAGAAGGTGAGCAAGGGCGACAAGACCTTCACCCGCACCATGAACCCCGACCGCGTCTACACCGCGCTCGACGGCAGTGACCTTGTGCTGCACGGTCGTTCGCTGCTGTTCGTGCGCAACGTCGGTCACCTGATGACCAGCGACGCGATCATCGACAAGGACGGCAACGAGATCCCCGAGGGCATCCTCGACGGCCTGGTCACCTCGCTCATCGCCACCCACTCGCTGCGCGGGGACACCGAACTGAAGAACAGCCGCACCGGCTCGGTCTACATCGTGAAGCCGAAGATGCACGGCCCCGACGAGGTCGCGTTCACCACCGAGCTGTTCGGCCGGATCGAGGACGTGCTCGGCGTGCCGCGCAACACCCTCAAGGTCGGCATCATGGACGAGGAGCGCCGCACCACGGTGAACCTCAAGGCCTGCATCCAGGCTGCCGTCGACCGCGTCGTCTTCATCAACACCGGCTTCCTCGACCGCACCGGCGACGAGATCCACACCTCGATGGAGGCCGGGCCGATGGTCCGCAAGGCCGATATGAAGGCCCAGCAGTGGATCAAGTCCTACGAGGACTGGAACGTCGACACCGGTCTGGCCGCCGGGCTGCCTGGCAAGGCGCAGATCGGCAAGGGCATGTGGGCCATGCCGGACCTGATGGCCGACATGCTGGTGCAGAAGATCGGCCACCCCAAGGCCGGCGCGAACACCGCGTGGGTGCCGTCGCCGACCGCCGCCACCCTGCACTCGACCCACTACCACCAGGTCAACGTGCTGGAGCGGCAGCAGGAGATCGCCAAGGGCGGCCCCCGCGCGACCGTCGACCAGATCCTGGAGATCCCGCTCGCCGCGGCGCCGAACTGGTCGGCCGAGGAGAAGAAGCAGGAGCTGGACAACAGCGCGCAGTCGATCCTCGGCTACGTGGTGCGCTGGATCGACCAGGGTGTCGGCTGCTCCAAGGTGCCAGACATCGAGGACATCGCGCTCATGGAAGACCGTGCCACCCTGCGTATTTCGAGCCAGCTCGTGGCCAACTGGCTGCGCCACGGCGTCGTCACCGCCGACGAGGTGGTGGCCAGCCTGGAGCGGATGGCGCCGGTGGTTGACCGGCAGAACGCCGGCGACCCGAGCTACCGCCCGCTGGCACCGGACTTCGCGGGCAGCATCGCCTTCCAAGCGGCCAAGGAGCTGATCCTCGAGGGCACCAAGCAGCCCAACGGATACACCGAGCCGATCCTGCACCGTCGCCGCCGTGAGGCCAAGGCGGCCTGCAAGTAGTGCCGTTCAATGCTTGAAAAGTAGCGTGTAGCAGCACTTTTCAGCGCGAGGCCCCGCACCGGAGATATCCAGTGCGGGGCCTCTTCGGGTTCCGTATCTCCATCTGTGACGAATCATCAAGGGATGGAATCGCGCTCGGCGTTGGAGAGGCTGGTCCACGACTCATGTCGGTCTGTTTACGTAAGTTGTCGTCCATGAAGCTAACAGAGCATCTGGCATCACCCGAGCGCGAGACAGTCGAGGCAAGGCTTCGATCGAACCTCATAGCATGGCTGACGACAGTCGACCCTCGAGGACGGCCGTCTAGCGTGCCAGTCTGGTTCCTGCTCCAGGACGACGAGACCGTGCTCGTCTACAGTCAGGCGAGCAAGAAGAAGCTGCGCAACCTGGCGGCGAATCCGCACGTCGCATTCGGCCTGGACGTGACCGACATCGGTCGCAGCAACGTCCGGATCGCGGGCGACGCTCAGGTTGGCATGGACACGCTGCCTGCCGACCAGAATCCTGCTTATATCGCGAAGTATCTAGAGCGCATCGGTGCGTTGTTCGGCACCCCACGCGACTTCGCTGAGCTGTTCACAGTCCCGCTGGTGATTACACCGAATCGACTCATGACGGGCCCGTGATACTCGCACGGCCAGCGACGAGACGAGACGCCGACTACGTCATCAGCTGACCAGGACTTGGCACGGGCGGCCAGGCACAAGGAGGAATAGCGGCATGAGCGCTCCTGTGCCATTCGGTAGTCGGTGCCGCGTCAGGCGGTCAGCGCGACGAGATGCGTTCGGCTCGCGGTCGGTGGCGTGGCGGTGCGTCATGCACGGGGTTCGCGCTGCCAGATCTGGCGGGAGGTCGACAGCGAGTCGGTGCCAAGCTCGGGTGGGGTTTTCCAGATGCGGCGGGTTCGTTCGGTGCTGTCGAAGCGTGGCCACCCAGGGTCGCCGGTCGTGGCGAAGGCGGTGAACGCGTTGCGCATTGCGGCCGAGAGGTCGGTGAAGTCGGGCGGAATCCGCGGCCCGATGAGGTCGGCGGCGAGCGGGCCGCGTGGGGTGTCGAAGGTGAAGGGGACGTCGAGGCCGTGGCAGGCCCGCAGTGTGCCGTTGCGGGCGGGGCTCGGCCATGCGAATTCGTAGAGGTAGGTGTTGTTTCCCGCGTCAGCAGCGGCCTCGGCGCACCACAGTGAGGGCATCCGGAACAGCGCATCGGAGAGGATCAGAGCGTGTAGTTCGTCGTCGGTGATGGCTGGATTCGCGGTTCGGTAAGTCCGGACGGCGCTCGCGTCGAGGCCGCAGGAGCGGGCGGTCTCGATGGGGTCGGACCCGGACAGGTCCGCATCCACGGTGAACATTCGGGCTTCGTCGGTGGTGAACCCGCAGACGAGTTCGCGGCCGGTTCCGGATGCTCGGTAGCTGAGCCATGGTGGGGCATCGAACAATTCGTTGTCGATGATCATCGAGTAGGGCGCGTTCGGATGGGTCCATCGGTCCGGTTCGGCAGCCATGGCGGCCACCGGCGCCATCTGTACCGCGTGAATCGCTTCGGGTGGTTGCGCTGCCAACGCCTCCGTCGTGGGTCGGATGCCCAGTTGCGAGGTGATCATCGCCGATACGGCACGAGCCTCGTCGGCGGGCACGAAGATCTTTCCCGGGCTCTGCGCGATCCCGCGCCGGAACAGGCCCGGCTCGCGGTCACCGGCCATCAGACCAACGACCGACGACGCTCCCGCCGACTGTCCGATCAGGGTTACCGCGTCCGGGTTTCCGCCGAAGGCAGCGATGTTGTCGCGCACCCAGCCGAGCGCGGCGATCTGATCGAGCACGCCTCTATTGCACGGTGCATCCTCGACCCAGCCGAACCCCTCATATCCCACCCGATAATTAAGTGTGACAAGGACGATCCCCGCAGTGGCGAAAGCCGCACCATCGAAATCGGTCGTTGCCGCGGTGCCGCCCATACAAGCACCGCCGTGCACCCAGACCGCAACCGGCATCCCGGAGGTGCCGACATCGGGGGTCCACACGTTCAGGGTGAGGCATTCCGGGTCGTCGCCGGGGTGCCAGAGAATCGGCTGCGGAACCGAGGAGCCGAACCCGCGTGCGTCGCGCACACCATCCCATCGCCGTGGCGGAACCGGAGCCTGGAAGCGGCGGACACCGACCAGCGACGCGGCATAGGGAATGGCGAAGAAGGCGGAATGCCCCTGTCGCTGTTCGCCGCGTACTGCACCACACGCTGTGCGGACGACGACACCCATCGTGTCTCTCCCTTCGACAGAACTCTGATATAAGTCACTGTACTAAAAAGGAGGTTCGATGCCGAAGATCGTCGATCGAACGCAGCGACGCGAGGAAGTGGCGGCCGCGCTGTGGCGCTTGGCCTTCCGTGAAGGCTGGAACGCGGTGAGCATGCGTCGAGTCGCTGCGGAGGCAGGATTGTCGCTCGGTTCGTTACAGCATTACTTCACCGGGATCGACGACCTTCTCGACTACTCCGTCTCGGGCGTGCTCGACGTCCTCGACGAGCGGCTCGTCGAGCAACTCAGCACGCTCACCGACCCGCAAGACGCCGAATCGACTGTGCGCGAAGTGCTTCAGAGCATGATCCCTGGAGCCATCGTCGACCCAGCGGCCTCGGGCCAGCCCGATGACAGCTGGCGGATACAGGTGATGGCATGGCTGGCCGTGGTGAACACAGCCGCCCGGAACCCGGAGATGTCGGCCCGCCTGTCTGCCGGTTCCGATCGACTCGCCGGCGCGATCGCCACGGCCCTGCACACGAGCACTCCCCATCACTCTCGCGACGATGCGCTGCGCGACGCGCGTGGACTACTGTCCCTCGTCGAGGGCCTCCTGGTGCAACTGACACGCCGCGACATTGACCCGGCCGAAGCATCCATGGTGATCACCCGCTTCGTCGCGCGCACGGTCAACCGGTGAAGCCCACGCTCTCAAACTCGAGCCGAGAACTCGAAACGCTGGCCCTGGGCAATATTCGGGACAATCACTCATCGGCAGTCGAGTGTGTTCGTCGGCTGGTGCCGCGGCCCCCAGGATCGCGCGGGTCGCGGCGGAATAGTGCGTTCAGCGGCTTCAGACACTCGGTGTGAGGACGGTGCGGTCGAAGGGGCCGCCGTGGGTTGCGGCGTGCGTGACCGCGTCGTTGACCTGGTCGAGGTCGAATCGGGTGAGGTGTTCGGCGGTGAGGTCCAGCGCGCCCGATGCGATGAGGCGGATCATGCCCACGTTCGCGGTGCGTGGATACATCCACTGCCCGCGGATGGTCAGCGAGTTGCGCATGATCCACGGGTAGGGCAGGGCAAGGTCGGCGCCGCCGAGCATGCCGACGCCGCCCATCAATACGACCCGCCCATACTCACGCACCGTCATGGCTGCCATCTGGGTAATCGCGCTGGGCGCTTGGGGCGGTAGGAGATCGAGGACGATGTCGATCGGGCCGTCGGAGGCGGCGCTCATCGCGGCGCGGTCGGTGTCGTCGTGTCCACTGAGTTCGACCGGGCTCACCCGCGGGCCGAACCGATCGGCGAGCAGGTCGAGAACGGCCCGGTTACGTCCAGGGGCCACCACGTGCCCGGCACCCATGGCGAGCGCGACGGCTACCGCGCTGCTGCCGAGATTGCCGGTCGCCCCGCTGATCAAGATCGTCTCGCCTGCCTCGAGCCCGCCGGCCAGCAAGCCACCGTAGACAATGGTGTAGACGGCCAGACTTGACCACTGTGCGGGATCGAGCGCCGCCCTCGCGGGTAGCCGATACACGTTCTCGGTGGGAACTCGCATGAGTTCGGCAAAGGATCCATCGTGCAGGTACCGGGCCAATTGGGCACCGCCGGGTCCGCGGGAACTCCACCCCTGCAGGGTGATGTCCGGCGTCAGGGCGTCGTCGCGCGCTCGTACCGTCGAGTCGCACCAGACCAGGTCCCCTACGCGCAGCTTGGTCGCATCCGGACCCACCCGCGCTATTCGACCGATGCCGCCGACTCCCGGCACGACGGGCGGTTCGAGTGGATAGCGCCGTTCGCCGCTGAACACGTCGGCCGCGTATGGCGGCACAGAGGTCGCAAGGACCTCGACCAATACCTCGCCGCTGCCGGTTTCCGGATCGGGCACGTCGTGCACCGTGAGTGGTGAACCGAACTCGGTCAGTGTCGCTGCGCGCATGAGAAAGCCTTTCCTGTTTCGCTTTTCCACCACGCTAGGCAGCACAGGGGCATGCGGGAAGCGAGGATATGGCATCTCTGGTATGCGTAGTCAGCATGGACATGTCGAGCGCGAATCTTCGGGTGCTCTGCCAGATCGCCGAATCAGGCAGCTTCACCGCAGCCGCCGAACGGCTGGGCTATACCCAGTCGGCGGTCTCCCGCCAGGCGATCGCCCTCGAACGCAGCGCCGGCGCCACTCTGTTCGAACGACGGCCCGACGGGGTACAGCTCACTCGGCCCGGACTGACGCTGTTGCGTTATGCGCGAACGATTCTGGCGTCGATCGACGCGGCAGAACGCGACCTGAACGGCGAGGCTGCCCCCGCGGAGTTGGTGCGACTTGGGTTGTTCCTGAGCGCCGGAGCGGTGGTCCTGCCCGGCGCGCTCGCCCGGCTTGCCGCGCTCGCGCCACAGGTACGGGTCACCACCCGCGAAGGCACTACACCCAGCTTGACTCGCGCGTTGCGCACCGGCTCGATCGACCTCGCCGTACTGTCCTCGCGTCCACCGCACCGGCCACCGGACGGCGAGTCGCCACGCCTGCACATCACCACAGCCCAAGACACCGAACTTCTCGTAGCGGCTTCGGCCACCGGCATATTCGCGGGCCGCACGTGGGTGCATGTCGACGAACTGGTCGACCTATCCTGGATCGCCACCCCCTCGTCGAGCGCGGAACCACTGCTCGGTGTCTGGCCGGGTTTGCCAGGGCGCGGGCGCATCGTGCACAGTGCCCGCGACTGGCTGACGAAACTGCATTTGGTCGCCGGCGGATTCGGTGTGACCACCGTTCCGGAAAGTCTATCGCCGGTTTTTCCACCCGGTGTGATCGGTTTACGAGTCCAGGGGGCGCCACCGGAAATCCGCCGGGTTCTCGTGGCCCGGCTCCCCGGCGCCACCACACCCGCGATCACGGCAGTCACCCAGGCGATCACATCGATCGTCGGGCCGTGACGACCGCCGGCTCGTCCTCGTAGCATCGTTCGAGTCGATCTTCCGCTGACTTACCCGAGGCCGAAAGGTTAACGGGGACAAGAGCATGCCAGGAAACCGGCAGCTGTGCCCAAGCATCGGGGCGGTGCGTTCGGGGGACCCGCGCGATACGGTGAAAGCTGGATTGCCTGAAGCCCAATCGCCAGTTGGTGCAAATGCCCGCCCGTCGGAAATGATGCTTGATGACCGACGCCGTGTCCCGGACCGGTCCCGTCCGCTGGCCGGCTCGCCCTCCGGATACGGGGCGATGTCCAGTGAGGACACTCAAGGAGATGGATGCTCGTTGTCCGCAACAACATCCGAATCGACGATAGGAACGGAATGTTCGAGTACAACCCTGAAGTCATCGCCGAGTTCCGTGCCAACAGCGGCCGGGTCGGCGGCCGATTCGCCACGTTCGATCTGGCATTGCTGACCACCGTCGGCGCCCGGACCGGCCTGACGCGCATCAGCCCTGTCGTGTACTTCACCGACGGTGGCGACATTTTCGTCGTCGCCTCCGCCGCCGGTTCCGACCGGAATCCGGCCTGGTATTACAACCTCGTCGCCAACCCGGAACTCACCGTCGAGGTCGGTGCCGACAGCTACCGGGCCGAAGCGACGCCCACCGAGGGTGAAGAGCGTACCCGGCTGCTCGCGAAGGCCATAACCGTCGAACCGGGTTTCGCCGAGTTCGAGGCCAAGACACGGCGACAGATCCCGGTGCTGCGGATCACCCGAATCAGTTGATTCGTGGCCTGGCCGCGCGGGGCGGGCGTTTCGAGCGTGCGCGAAATCGAGAAAAGGCAGCGGGAGTCTGTGATGCAAGAGGATTCGGCACTGGAGAGGAAGAGCGTGGCGTACGCGATCTCCGCGGCCAGGCCAGGCGACAAGATGTTGGCCGAAGTCGCCATCCTGCCAAACATGTTGTCCGGCAGGATCGTCCGCCGCGATCCTGGTCGTGCTCGATGAAGTACTGTCGATCTTGCCGCGCGGAGCCGCCTGTCTTGCGGGGTGGCGCGCCGCGACGGCAGACGACCTCGTCCTGGTGGATCGTGATGAGAGGGGCCCCAACCGCATGGCCGATCCGAATGACCTTGACCTGCCCGACAACTGGGGCCGGTGGGGATCCGACGACGAACTCGGCACACTCAACCTCATCACCGACGACGTGCGCGCGAAGGCCGCCGCCGAGGTGCGGACCGGTCGATGGGCGTCGCTGGCCCAGCCGATCACGCCCAACCCGATGATCAGCAGTCCGTTCGCGCCCACGACGGTGGAAATCTCTCCCGTACAGCAGATGATGTCCCACACCGGGGTAGGCGTCGCGGCCGACCTGATGCTGGTCACGAACCATCACGCGAAGTCGACGCACATCGACGCGCTGGCGCACTGGTCGACCGGCAACGAGGTCTACCCCGGTCGTCCGAGGGACCAGATCGTGACAGCCGCAGGCGTTACCTTCTCCTCGACAACGGCCTTCGCCGCCGGAATCGTGACGCGAGGGGTTTTGCTCGATCTGGCTGTCGAAGAGTCGCTCCCGGCCGGGCACGCGGTGACATCGCGCGACTTCGAGGACGCCGAGCAGCGGCAAGGCGTCGAGGTACGGTCGGGTGATGCGTTGGCGGTGCGGTTCGGCTGGCCTGCCGACCCGCTGATTGCAGATAGACCGACTCCGGGAATCAGCCTCGACGCGGTGCGCTGGATGCACCGTCGCGGGGTCGCCCTCTACACGGGCGACAGGGGCGACGCCTACCCGGCACTCGACCCTGATGGACCGTCCCCGCTGCACGGCGTCGCACTGGGTCGAATGGCGATGCCGCTGATCGACGGGTCACAGCTCGACGACCTTGCGGCGCTGTGCGCGGAGCTCGAGCGCTACAGCTTCCTGCTCACCGTCGGGCCGCCGCGCGTCCATGGCTTGACCGGCGTCATGGTCAATCCCCTCGCCGTGTTCTGATCGCGCAACCGCGTCGATCACCGCGGAAGTCACGGACCGATCGACACATTTTGCGTTCCGAGGGTCCGTCGTCAGGCAGCTCGTCAACACACTCACATGCCGAATACTGCGCGTTGGTCAATCGACCAGAAATATTGGCGGACAAGGCTTTCCAACGCGCGGTAGCCGATTACCGCCTGTTCGGTCGCTGATTGCCGAATCCCCCCGACCTGGCGATAGGTCGAGGGGATTTCGTGGCCGGGGCCGGGATCGAACCCCCGGCCTTCCGCTTGTCAGGCGGATGAGGTCAGCCGAGAGTGACCACCTTGGTCTGCACGATCCCTGTACCGCTGCCGCCGGTGGCCTCATTGAGTTTCATGGTGACCTGCGCATCACCAGGCTTGAAACCCTTCCACGATTCACCGAAGGGTGTGACCGTCCAAGAGCGAGGCTTTTCGTCACACGTCACGTCATACGTGAGGTCACTGAATTGCACGCCCTGCTGTTCGACATCCACCGACAGCGGGGCCCTGGCCTTGCTATTACACGTGTAGGAGACCGTGACAGTGAGCTGAAAGCCGTCAAGCTTCGCCTCAGCCACCTCCAGCGTGATGCCTTCGAACTCAGAGATCGGCCTAGCTGACGCCGGACCAGCCCCAGCGAGCACCGCCACGACTGCCGCACCGCCCAGCAGAACACGGACCACTCCAACCGCCACGAACACTCACAGAACGTTCCTTCCGGAGAGGTGGACCAGCCTGTCTGGCTCACCGTACGTCCGTATTCGAACCTGAGATGATTCTGGATGGGAGTGTCGAAGGAACCGCCGCGCCCAAGTGAGGTCGACTCGGAGCGCCGTGCCGGTGTTGCCACCGGCGGTTTCTCCGAGCCGCCTCCCGAACCAGCGCGGTGGCGTATGAACTGGCGGCCCGGCCTGGCGAGGCGCTCGCTGTCCGTTGGGAAGACATCGATTTCGAGGCGGGCACGGTCACGCTCTCTGGAACGATTATCGATACCGAGCTCCGGGTGTATCAGGTCAAGTATGTCCTAGAGGAGTTCGAGCTCGCCGACGATGAGGTCGTGTCCCACGAGGCTGGCCGAACTTCAGGGATGACACGTTGTGTGTATCGCATATCGCCAGCCGTTCACGAAGACGCGGGAATCCATGCGGACGCTCCGGGCTGGGTCGGAATGTCTTGCGCTGCTGCGTCGTCGGAAGCTCGAATACCGGTCCGTCACGCTCAAACGGTCACACAGAGTGCGGGTCCGATGAGCAAAGCTAGTCGTCGGTCAACTGCTTGCGAAACTCCTGCCGCCAATGGGGGTCCTGACGCAGCCCAACGACCAAGCCAAGGGCTTCCCTGGCCGACAGGTTGAGCGCGTCGACCAGGGCGCGGGCGGCCATGGCGCGGTCCTGCCAGAGGGACCGGTCTTTCCAGTCGGCGTATATCACCTCGGCCTCGGCGAGCACGCGGCGCAGCCGCAGGTCAAGGGCGGAATCGTCGGTAACGCCTTGGTGATCCTCCTCGCTCAGCGTGGCCAGTGCGGCCGTGACCTCGTCATAGGTGTCGAGTCCGGTCTCGGCGGCCAGTGACGACATCTGTGTGGCGAGTACGCGGCGCAGTCGCTCGGGCGTCGCGGCCTCGACGAGGGAGGCAAACCGGTCAGGCACGGGTGTCTTGAAGTTGTTCTCCGGGTACCCGAAGTTGTTGTCCGGGAGCAGGGGAAGGATCCGCGCGCTGTCGAGTTCACCGTCCAGGCCGGGCGGTGGCAGTGGGATGCCACAGTGGCGAACGACCGCGTCACACACCGCAAGCAGTTGTTCCCGCCGCTGCTCGGGTGTGGGTTCCGCAACGGGCGCCGGCAGGCCGGGGAAGACCTCGAACGGGTCGCGCGCGCCGTGGGGGACGGGCGGTCGGGTGTCGTACCTCGTCACCAGTTCGCCGTTGTCGAAAAGGAATAGCGAGGTCGTGCCGTCGCCTCGATAGCTTACCGACACCGCGCGGGTGCCACGGGACACACGGCGCAGCACCTCCTCGCGTGTGCCCTCGAAAAGAAGAAGGCCTTCCTCGATGCCGAACGCCCAACCGCCGTGGGTTCCCACGCGGACCACCGGCAGCCGCACGCAAGGGTCCTGCCGCTGGTCTGGAATTGCTGCGACCTCGCTCCATCGTGGGCGCCGGGTTTCGGGCAACGCGCCGAACCGGCGCAGGAGTTCGGTCTCGTCCAAGTCCTGCGCGAAGGTCAGGCAGAAATTGTCGTAACCGCTGGGCCAGGTCTTGTTCAGCGTGGCGTCCGAAGTCGTCCGGCCTGGCGCGGCGATGACCGGGTCGGCGAGCGCGAGGTCGAACAGGGACCGAGGCTCGGCTCGCCGTTCGAAGGCGTACTCCCACAGCAGCATCCCGTCGTCGACGACGGGCACATACGGTAGCACCACTGTTATGGCGGTTCCGTGCTCGAGAGAGTCGGCGATCTGTTCCAGGAAGGCTGCGAGGCTTTCCCAGTTCCCGAAGCTCACGCCCTCGGCCTCCTGCTCGTGGCCCACCGCGCCGAACGACTCGCCTTGACGGCAGTCGACGACCAGCCCGTCCGCACTGATATCGCGGGCGAAGCGTACGAAATCGTGATGCCAGAAGCCCTCCATCAGCGGGTCCCCTTCCCACCTGGCCCACGACTCCTGGTGGCTCCGGCCCGAGGAGAGGATCTGGGCGAGGGTGTAGGGCTCAAAACCGGGGAAGCTGAAACCCCCCTCCTCCGGGGAGACGAAACCCCGCTCCCCGGGCGAGACTCCGTCGTGGTGGCGCAGATACGCGACCAGATCCGCGGGGAACTCCACCCCCAACTCGGTAGCGGCGGCGCTGATGGCCTCCTGTGAGGCGGGTGGGCGCAAAGAGGAGAAGGTACGCGGCGCGTGCGCGGCGAGCCATGAGTCGATCCGTCGCCAGGACTCTTCAATGGGGCTAACGTGCATCGTCCGATCATCACATCCACCTCTGACACCGTTGCCCGCTCGAGGCCGGTAATGCACACGGTCGTTCTCGAACACCAGGGTGTTGTCGGGGCCTGTCAGGTAGGCCCAGATGCGGCACTCGCGTGCAGTCTGTGCACTATTGCATGTGATTTAGCTTGACGATATGGCACTGCCTGAAAACAGGCAGTGCCGATCCGGAAGGTTCAGTCCGGAGTCGACAGGTGGGCGATGATGAGCTCGCGTGCCGACTCGATGTGCGCGATGGTGAGCTCCCTGGCCTTTGCCCCGTCGCGCATTTCGATGGCCGTGGTGATGTACTCGTGCTCGTTGGCGTGCTGAGTGAGCGCTCTCGGGTCGCCCCGCAGTACTCGCCAGGAGGTCTTGCGCGGCAGCTTGCGGTACAACGCGTCGGCCGCTTCGTGCAGCTGGCTGTTGCCTGCCGCCGCGAAGACCATCTGGTGGAAGGTGTTGTGTGCTTGCTGCCACGACGCGCTGACAGCCTCGGGGTCCGCGCCGTCCCGAATCCTCGCCACGGCCTGGCGGAAACCGGCGACCTGCTCCGAGAGCTGTTGGAGCTGCGCCTCGCTGATCCGGGTCGCCGCGAGGTAGGCAGCGTGTCCCTCCAGCACCGCGCGTACCTCGAAGACCTCCATGATCTCCCGGGGTGACGGGTAGCGGACCCGGAATCCGCGGTTGGGCACCCGTTCCAGGATGCCCATCGCCTCGAGCCTGCTCAGTGCCAGGCTCGCCGGTGTCCGGCTCACGTCGTAGTCCTGCGCCACCTTCGCCTGGCGCAGCCAGGTACCGAGCGGGAACTCGCCGTTTGCGATCCGGTCGGCCAGCGACGTGGTCAGGTCTTCGACGATCTGCACGTTCTGCCGTGTGTGGTCGCTGTCCGACATCATCGCTCTCCCATCGGTCGCCACTCGAGTATCGGCCGTGCCTGGACTCCGCCCTGGCATCCACAGTCGACCACACTACCAGTTTCATGCATGATAGATAAGATCGCATGCAATTCTTGGAAGGAGTTGTCAGTATGTCTATTCTGATCAGCGGAGCAAGCATCGCGGGCCTCACCGCGGCGCAGCGGTTCAGCGCGCGGGGCGCAGAGGTCACCGTGGTAGAACGGGCGCCAGCGCTGCGCCGCAACGGAGCGCCGATCGACGTGCGCGGCACGGCACTCGACGTGGCAGCCGACATGGGCATCCGGGACACGCTCGCCGCACACGAGACCGGCGCCGCCCAGCGGAGCGCTTTCACCCACATCGTGGACGACAACGGCGAGCGGGTCGGCGCACTGCCCACCGAGCTTCCCCAGGACAGCCCGGACGACCTGGAGATCTTCCGCAACGACCTCATCGACGTCCTGCACGCCTCGATCGGCCCGAACGTCACATTCGTGTACGGAGACTCCATCCAGGAGGTGACCGACACCGGCGATGCGGTGGAGGTCCGATTCGCCAGCGGCCGGGCCGGCCGCTACGAGCTGCTGGTGGGAGCGGACGGGATCCACTCCAACACCCGGCGGCTGGTCTTCGGGCCGGAGGACCGGTACCGGCGGCACCTCGGTGTGTACTACGGAATCCTTTCCCTCCCTGCCGAACTCGGTTCCGACGGGGAGGCCTATCTGTACAGCGTGCCCGGCCGGTCGGTCTTGATCGGCGACTACCCGGAGCGGACGTACGGGGGCTTCCTCTTCCTGTCTCCGGAGATCGCCTACGACTACCACGACATCGAGCAACAACGGCAGCTCGTGTTCGACACGTACTCCGCCGTGCAAGGCTGGAAGGTCGCCGAGCTACTGGATGCGCTGAAGCAGTCCGAGGACTTCTACCTCGACTCGGCCAGCCAGGTGCACATGGACCGATGGTCGCGTGGACGGGTGGTGCTGCTCGGTGACGCGGCATTCGCACCGTCGTTCTTCTCCGGCCGGGGAACGCCGCTGGCCATGATCGGCGCCGACGTCCTGGCCCGTGAATGGGCCACCTGCGACGGAGACCTCGGCCAAGCATTCGGCCGCTACGAGCAGGCGATGCGACCGCAGGTGCACCGCGCTCAGGAAGGCGTTCCGCAGGCACGGGACCGGGTCATTCCGGCAACAAGGGAAGCGATCGAGGCCCGCAACCGCCAGTGGCCTCCGGTGCGGTGATTCCGGTCGGGCACCGACAAGGCGATGGAAGCGGCAACGATCTCGGCGGCGGTGATCGGTCGATCCCGGCGCGACGTTCAGCGCTTCGAAAGCCAGCGATCCCGGTGGAGGACGCGATGTCCGCGCAATCGCCGGTGCTCGCCGACATCCGCTCCGCCGCTCGCGACCTCGAGCACCTCGGGTGACCATTTTTGACACAGTGTCAATTTTATCTATCGGAGTGTAGATTGTGCGGCGCGGCTGATCGAACCGCCTGGCGCATACCGGTCTCGCCCAACCCCGGCTAGCTGCCGTTGCAGTGCGCAAATTTTCACCTGTAGTTCAAGATGGGAACCCCATGGATCTCGAATTGACCGGCAAGACCGCCGTCGTTACCGGTGCCAGCCGTGGCATCGGGCTTGCCATTGCGCAGGCACTGACCGACGAGGGTGCCCTCGTGGTCGGGGGTGCTCGAACGATCACGCCGGAACTCGAAAAGGCCACCGTCGCAGCAGTTTCCGCCGACCTTGCCACACCGGGGGGCGTGACCACCCTGATGGACGCGGCGCTCACCGAACTGGGCGGGATCGACATCCTGATCAACAGTGTCGGCAGCCTGGACGCGGACAGAATCGATCTCGGCGGATTTCTCGATATCACCGACGACCTGTGGCCTGTGCCAGGGTGGTTGTAGCTCAAGATCTTCAGGAGGTTCCGTGCCGCTGATCGCTGCCGCCATCTGCCCGCACCCGCCGATGTTGATACCCGAGGTCGCCGGTTCGGCGGCCGCCCTGTGGGGTGGGCTGCGCACCGCCTGCGTCGAATCGATCCGCCGACTGCGGTTCCCGAAATTCGGTGACGAAACCGACGGTTGGGCGATCGGCAGGACGGAGGAATTTCATACCGATCCGACCTTGCCGGACGTGTTGGTGATCGTCGGCGGCGACGACGCGACCATGGCGTATGACAGCGCCACTGCGTATGGCAGCCTTGGGCGTTACGGCATCGACTGGTCCTGGGATATCGCCTGGTGCATGGGCAACCGGGGATCACTACCACTGCCGATGTCGCTGTCGATCGGGCTGTGGCTGGCCACTGCCAGCGGTCCGGATGGGTTGTATGTCAAAGGATTCGAGTATCAGTCGATTTCGTTCGACGCATCACCGCGCGAATGTGCGGCACTGGGTAAGGAACTGGCCGAACGAAAACAAAAGGTCGTCATGCTCGTCCTGGCAGAGGGAGCCGCCACCGAGCAGCTTCAGGACAGCGCGGCAGGCCAGGCGCGGACCTACAACACCATGCTCGCGCAGTCCCTCGCGCGCGCGGACGCCACAGCCCTCGGCCAACTCGATCCCCGGTTGTCGCAGACTTTGAAAGCCTCCGGCAGGGCACCCTGGCAGGTACTGGCTGGCGCAACCGAAGGACAACACCTCACGGGGCAGCTGATATCCGATCCGGTGTCCCACGATGCGGGGCTGTTCGTGGCCAGCTGGACCCAGGATGCTGAAAATCAAATCCTGGCCGGGATCTGATCCTGACAGCAAATGGCTAACTAGCCGACTTGCGCGCGTCTGCTCCGGCTGCGGGCTCGGTTCGGATTCTGGTGTCGTCAGCTGGTCGGATGGTCGCGCGCTCACACTGCCGGGTACGTGTGTACGAAGCGTGAGCGGCGGGACCTCTGTGGCATACGGCGACCCTATGACGTCGTGAAATTGATCGTGATCAGGCCTGACCTGACGCGTCGGACAACATTTGTAGATCAGCGTAAGACGTTCTGTATCGCACTCATCCACGCTGGCTTCAGTCGGGACGAGTGAGCGGTAGTAGCCGATGTGCGGGTTGCGCAGGGTAGGTGGAACCGATCGGTCGGGGTTTGCCTATTGCATCATTTGGGTGTGTGAGTGCTCAGGTGATGTCGGGCAGATTCGGATGATTTGGGCGTTGTCGTCGGAGACACAGATCCGGGTTGGGCTTTTCGGGCCGCCTTGTACGGGACCCCACGCGAGGTTGGCGGCCTGGTCCTCGTACGGGATCCAGTGGTGGACGTCGAAGTACCACTCCCTGCCGGAGATGGTCAGCAGCGGCTCGGTCTGGGTGCCGCAGGTGGGGCAGAGGTTCGGATAAGGATCTGTCATGCCCCAATTGACATAGCCGCCGACCTTGAAGCCGGGCGCGATACACAACTTCTGGTACTCGACGCCGAACTCGGCGATGGCCCACCGGTCCAGTCGTTGCCCCAGCTCCTTCTCGAGCTCGGGCGAGTTCGGGTATTCGATCACCTGCTCCGAGTGGATCAAGCACGGCTCGGGTACGTAGGCCGCGTCGGATACTGCCGCGGGTTCCGGCGGGGTGAGCAGGACCTCGTCGACCGCTGCCGCGGACCGCCAGAACACCGCGGTCGTTGGCATTCCGTCGGCGTGTTCGAAGGGGCACCACAACACCTGCAGCAGATCCGTACCCTCGGGTGGACGCAGACCGGGCACATCACGCAGGGACAACTGGGCGACCGGCAGCATCGCGATGGGGCCCTCGGGTTTGTCCGGCGGCTGGATCCGTTCGAGGAGCTCCCGTTCCTCGGTGGTGTATCCCCAGCCCTCCCTGCTGGGTCTGGCTACTGCCTCCCTGATGCCTCTGGCCAATTCGAGGCGCCGTCGCAGCCTGACGTCCGCCAACGACATCAGCGGGACCGGTCCTGTGTGGTGGGCGTCCTCGCGACAGTGCGGCCATGGCTCGTTCGCCGGCCACAACAGTGGGCCGCCGATCGAACTGTCTTGGGGCGATGGGACTCCCGGACGCGGGTGCAGTCGAGTCGCGGTGCGGGCCAGCGGCGCCAGCTCAGGAAAGACGGCCTCGAGATCGACCGGACGGGGCGGGGTAGTGCGAGTCATACAACGACCAGCTCCTCGAGATCTCTGCTGGAGATCCAGTCCTCGCTCCACAACGCCAACTGCGGTCTCCAGTTCATTCCGCGAACCCTACGATCAGCCACCGACAAGTTCGGCATGCGTGCAGGCCGAGAAGCGGGCCTGTTGCTGTGGTGGTCATGCCGCAGCACCGTTCCTGAAGAAGATGCTCAGGAATCCGAGCCGCGGACGCCGCCCCGGGTAGGCGCGGTTCCCGACTCGGTGGTGTTCGTTCAGCCACCCGGTGCTTGCTGCGATCCGCCCGAACTGACTGCCTCGCTGAGGAACTCACGCGACGAACGCGATCGTGCGGGCCAGCGCGCACCACATTCCGGCATGTCGGTCGGGTGGCCGACGTAGCCTGAGTAGTGCGCGCTGGGCCGAGGCAGTGCGGGATTCGGGAGGAGAATTCGTGACTGAGGTATCGGATGGATCGCCGGAGGCTGAGCTGCCGGTGACCTCGAAGCAGGCGTCGGAGTTGAGTGTCGGGGATGTGATTGTCGCCGACGTCGGCCAGCAGTTGCGGGTCGACGATGTCAGCTCGTTCAAGGCGGGTAAGCATGGTTCGGTGAAGGTGCTGGTTCGCACGACCGATACCGTTACCGGAATGCAGCGGCAGTCGAGTTATGTTGCCGGCGAGAAGGTTCGGGTCGTCGCCAGCTGAACTGCTGTCCCTGTTTCGTGCCTGTGCGAGTTGTTCGGCGTGATCGAGACTCGCGTACGGGGACAGTCTCGACCTCCGGAGACTTCCGTATTCCGTATTGCCTCGCCGCGAACAAGGCCTTCCTGCTGGCCGTTCAGATGCGGCCGGCCACCGCGCTGTCGGCGGTGCCGAGCCATCGGCCGAGGGCGCCGTTGAGGGCGTCGTTGGCGACGAGTGCTCCGGCGGGGTTGACCCATGCGACGTAGCCGTCGGGCCTGACGAATATCGCGTCGCAGGCGGGGACGTCACCGAAAACGGGTAGGTCCCAGCTGCTTGTCGAGGGTGCGGGGTCGAGCCGGGCCTCGATGTAGTCGACGCGGTCCGTCCACGGGGCCGGCGTGCCGGTCAATCCGTCGGCACCGAGGTTGATCAGCACGGGTCGTGCCTGGCGCAACAGGTCGAACGCCTCGGTGCTGCCCTGGTCGGTGGACAGGGTCAGATTGGGCATGCGACGGCCGAGCAAGGGGTGGCTGTCGCCGAGCGGGTAGCGCAGATTCAGTCCGCTGAGAATCCCGCTGAGCCGCAGGCAGGTCTCGGGTACCGCGAGCATGTCCGCCGCGACGACGCGCAGTGCGTCCAGCTGCGCTCCGGGCTTGATCAGCGCTGTCTGCGCCTTGGTCAGTTGCAGCACGGCGGACGCGACCGGGTGCCGTTCGTCGTGATAGGTGTCGAGCAGCGAGTCGGGCGCGGCACCGTTCAGCACGGCGGCCAGTTTCCACCCGAGGTTCACCGCGTCCTGTATCCCGAGATTCAAGCCTTGCCCACCGATCGGCGAATGAGTGTGCCCGGCATCGCCGGCCAGGAAGACCCGGCCCTGGCGATATTCGGTGATTTGACGGAAGCCGTCGGAGAATCGCGACATCCACCGCGCTGCGCTCAGGCCGTAATCGGTGCCGAGACCGTCGCGCATGACCTCGCGCAATTCGTCTAGGGTGACCGGCGCGTTGCGGTCGGCCGGTGGGGTGGCCCGCATCAGGCTCAGGCGGAACCACCCCGGTTCGGCCCGCGAGATCTGATAGGTGCCGATCCGCTCGTTGCGGCCGAAGACTCCGTTGCCATCGGGCGGGGAATCCAGCTGAACATCGCCGACTACCCAATAGGAGACGGGCTCGTACCCGGGAAACGGGACCGCGCAGATCCGCCGCACCGCGCTGTGGCCGCCGTCGCAGCCGACGAGGTAGTCGGCACGGATCTCGGCCGGGCCCGAAGGTCCCTCGACGATCACGTCGACCCCGTTGTCGTTCTGGTGCAGGTCCACCACGGCGGTGGACCACAGGAATCGGACACCGAGTTCGACGGCGCGGGCGGCCAGGATCCACTCGGTCTCGTGCTGCGGCAGAATCAGCGCGGCGGGCCAGCCGGGATCGAGATCGTGTGGGGCCATGGGGATTCCGGAGAACAGCACACCCGGCAGGACCTTGCCGCGGCTGAGGAACTCCGCGCCGAGCCCGCGCTGGATGAACACCTCCATACTGCGGGCGTTGATGCCGGGTGCGCGCGACTCGCCGACGGTGCCGACTGCGCGCCGCTCCACCACGATGACGTCGGCGCCGCCGAGCCGCAGTTCGGCGGCCAGCATGAGGCCGGTCGGACCGGCGCCGGCGATGACGACTTGGGCTTCCGATACTGAAGAGTTAGAGTACATAGGCTCCTATGTAACACTAGATAGGAACCTATGTAAAGGATGGATATGGATCCGATTGCCGCACCCAGCCTGGCCCAGCTGATCAACCGCAACTCTCGCGCGCTCGCGCGTGACGGCGACGCCGCGCTGAAACCGCTCGGCCTGCGCTATGCCCAAGTGCCCGTCCTCGCACTACTGCGCGAGGACGTGGAGCTGACCCAGAAGGAGTTGGCCGAGGCCACCGGCATCGAGCAGCCCTCGATGGCCCAGTTGCTCACCCGGATGGACCGCGACGGGCTCATCCGCCGGATGCCGCACCCCCGCGACGCGCGCAGCCAGACGATCGCGCTGTCCCCCGAAGGGCGCGCGCAGGTAATCGACGCCCACGACCGGCTGGCCGCCCTCGACAACCGGGCCGTCGCCGGATTCACCACCGACGAGATCGCGATCCTGAAGGACCTGCTGACGAGGGTCGGCAACAACCTCGACCGGACGAAAGGCACCGCTACCGATGGAGCAGCCGCTCCGCGTTCCGATGGCTGATCTCTTCCGGCTGCTCGGTGGTCAGTTCGGCCGTACGGAGGAATTCCACGGCCTGCCAAGTGAATTCGTAGGGATAGTCGATGGTGAACGGCGTCGAGGATGGCGATCGCGCCGGTGAGCTCCTCGGTGCCGGTGTGACGCGGCAGGCTCGGGACGGTCATGGCCTACACGGGCGGGGCAACGAACACGCCGCGGTCGACGTCGTTGTGCAGCTCCTTACCGAGCGCCTCGTTCATCGGATTCGCCGTGCCCCACTGATCGCTCACTTCCTCGTCGAGGAAGGTGTACTGGTGTGGATGCCAGATGTCTTCGTCCAGCTCCTCCATCTCGGTGGTGTACTCCATGGTGTTGCCGTGCGGATCGGTGAAGTACGAGAAGGTGTTGTCCCCGGCCAGATGTCGGCCGGGTCCCCACGTCAGGTGCGTGCCCGCGCGGAGCAGCCGGCCGGTGCCCCGCATGAATTCGTCCAACCCGCGCAGCTCGAAGGAGACGTGGTGCACCGAGGCGTGTGGACCCGCGGCGATGCCGAGACTGTGGTGTTGCGGATTGATGCGCAGGAAGTTCATGACGTCGCCGGTATGCGGCGAGCCGATCGCGTCCGACAGCGCGAAATCCAGGTGCCGTTCGTACCAGGTCCGGGTCGCGACGATGTCCGGGCTGTTCACCACCACGTGCGACAGCCGGACCGGAATGGCTTCGCGCTCTTCGATTTTGCGATGCGCTCGCGTCGCGACGTCCGCCGACACCTCCACGGTCCGGCCGTCGATGTCGAAGAACCGGAAACCGTAGCCGCCGCCGGGTGTGCCGAGGGTGTCCGGCCGTGAGATCAACCGCTCGCCGGCCGCCAGCAGTCGTTCGGCGAGCGCATCGATATCGGCCGTGGTCGCGGCACCGAAGGAAATGAGATCCAGGCGCTTGTCCTCGGCCTGGCGCAATCGCACGACGTATTGCTCGGGTGAGCCCGCCGCGGCCAGGAAGGCGATCCCGGAGTCCTCGGCGACCGTCGTGAGTCCCCATAGCGTCGAGAAGAACTCGAGTTGGCGCCGGTAGTCGGGTATGGCAAGATCGACGTGCCGGAGATGGGTGAGCAGGCGTTGTGTCATGGTGTCTCCCTTGTTATTTCGCTTGTCGCACGGACGGCGATTCGCTGCCGGGGCCGGAGTTGCGCCCATGCATCAGGTCTCCTGATAGATGCCGCGCCGTCACAGCATCGGGTCTTCGACGTCGAACCCGAACTCACTGCGGCCGAACAACACCAGCGCCCGCTCGGGATCGTTGGTGGTGTGCCCGCGGCCGGTGTGCACGTCGCGCCAGGCCCGCTGCAGCACGTGGTCGCCGGTGCGCATGGCGCCGCCGCCCGCGTTCGCCATCAGCAGATCGACGGCGGCCATCGCGCGCTCGGTGGCCAGCACCTGGTCACGGCGCAACCGGGTGCGCAACCGGATCGGCGGCTCGTTGCCCTCCTTGGCGCAGTCGTAGATCTCGGATATGTTCCGCGACAGCTGCAGCCACGCGGCGTCGATCTCGCTCGCCGCACGGCCGGCCCGGATCTGCGCGAAGGGGTCCTCGGCGGCCGGTGTGCCCCGGCCGCTGATCCGGATGCGGTGCCGCATCGCGGCCAGATACGACTCATAGGCCGCCTCGGCCATGCCGACGATCGGTGCCGAAATCGACGTGGTGAACAGCGAACCCAGCGGCAGCCGGTAGACCGGCTCGGGATTGACGGCGTGCCCCGGACGCACCGGAGCGGTCACCTGGCTGGCGGAGATAGTCCGGTGCGTTGGCACGAAGACCTCCTCGACGACGATGTCGTTACTGCCGGTGCCCCGCAGCCCGACGGTGTCCCACACCGGATCGATGCGGAACTCGGAGCTGGGTAGCAGGAAGGTACGCATGCCGACCGGGTTGCCCGCATCGTCGCGCACGATGGCGCCGAGCAGCACCCAGTCGGCGTGATCGCATCCGGAGGCGAAACTCCACCGCCCTGACAGGAGGTAGCCGTCCGGCACGACGGCTACCTTTCCCACGGGCGCCAGCGAAAGACAGATCCGCGCATCACGATCGGTGCCCCAGACATCGTCCTGGGCTCGGACGTCGAACAAACCAAGCTGCCAGGTGTTCACGCTGAGCACACCGGTCACCCAGCCGGTGGAACCGCACGCGCGGGCGAGTTCGCGCAGGCAGGACAGGAAGATCATCGGGTCGGCCGCGTAGCCGCCGTAGCGCCGGGGCTGCAGCAGGCGGAAGACCCCCGCCTCGGTCAACTCCTTGATCGTCGCTACGGGGATGCAGCGTGCGGCTTCGGCCTCGGCGGCACGTTCGCGTACCGCGGGGGTCAGCCCGCGAACCGCGGATAGGACGTCGTGTTCACTCATAGGTCTGCTCCGGATGCTCGTTACCGCCGCTCGCGAAGTGCGAGCCAGGCGAACGGTACGGATCGTGCAGACGGCACGAAATGGTTTTCTCCCGGTCAGCGGAAGACCGGTATTCTCCCACTGACCGGAAGAGCAAGGGGCACAACGATGTCGGGATCAGTCGACCCCTCGGCCGCACCGTCCTTGCTGGACAAGGCGGCCCAGATCCTTGGCTGCTTCGAGGGTTCGGTGGCCACGCTCACCCTCACCGAGGTGGTGCGCCGCACGGGGCTGTCCCAGAGCACGGTGCACCGGCTCCTGGATCAGCTGGTCACCCTCGGATGGCTCGAGCGCGAGGGGCGCCGATATCACCTCGGGCTGCGCCTGTTCGAACTCGGCGCCTACGCTTCCCGCCACAACCAGCTGCGCCGCGCCGCATTGCCGCACCTGATTTCCTTGCACCACGCCACCGGCCACTGGGCGCACCTGTCGGTCATCGACGGCGCCGAGGTGCTCTATCTCGATCAGATCGGCGATCCGAGCCGCTCGACCCTGCCGGTGGAGATCGGCACCCGATTGCCCGTGCACTGCACGGCGGCGGGCAAGATCCTGCTCGCCTTCGGCCATCGCGGTACCGCCGGACCACCGGCCGGCGACCTCGTCCCGCGCACCCGCCGCACCATTGTCCGGGCCGATTCGCTGCACAGCGAGCTGACGGCAGCTCACCGGCAAGGTGTAGCCTTCGACCGCGAGGAAACCTTCCACGGCGTGCTGTGCGCGGCCGCACCGCTGCGCGGATCCGGACCGGCCTTGGCCGCAATCTCCTTGTCCTGGAAGGGGACTCACGTCGACCTCGCGCGCATGGGGACCCTGGCCGGGCAGTGCGCCCGTACGATCTGGGCGTCGCTGCTCGAATCCCGGCGCCGATACGGGCAGCACCAACCCGAAACCACACCGCCCGCCGATCCCGACATCGCCGCGGCGCTGACCTGGCTGCGCTTCAGAGAGTGGCAGTAGCGTGCAGGCCCTAGGGCTTCGCGGCATCGAGCCGGAGCCGGTGCGCGCAGTCACGCTGCCGCCGCTCGGTCTCGCCGAGATCGCCCGTTTCGTTGAGGACCCGGGTCTGGCGGTCGCTGGCATGCCGGAGCGGGACCATTAGCTCCAGACCCCGGCAAAGTATGGTTTGTTCCGCTGTCGGCAGAGGAGTTTGAGTGATTGATTCGTAAATGTCCGTGCTTGATATGCCTATGCTGTGACATTACCCGGCATAATATTCTTGAACATCTGCGACCATCAATCGCCGAATCCTATTATCCCGCAACGCTGATGAAATTGGCGAACGTGAATTGACTCGTCGGCTAACCGGGCGGGCCGGTGAATTCATTTGTCCAGGCGGCAACGGCGGTAGAGGCGGTGCCGGCTACGGCGGCGGTGCCGCGGGGGATAGCGGTGCGATGGGCGGACTCGAAGCAGGGACGCCTCTTATATTTGCCGAACAGGTTCGCCGCCCTTCAGTGGTATGAAACTATTTGCGTCCACATGGAATTGGTGATATGAGCTCGGAAGTGGCTGTGCTGGTGCCGACTTCATAGTAATTTCGGCTTGGGTGGCGTAGGGTGAGTTCACCGCCCCAGACCTCGGCCGTATCAGGCTTGTTTTCGCTGTCGCCAGAGGAGTTCGAGCATGGGTGGTTAATTCGTAAATTCAGTACTTCATTTCGCCGATATTGTGGTGCTCCCGCCTCGAAGGGATCCCCACCTGAGGTGTGCGGCAAGCGCACACTCGGCCGAGCGGCCGTCCGAAATGGCCTCGATAATGCCATCAGGCCAGGGCAGTGCTGAACATCAGCGAACGACATCCCATGACGAATTCCGTTCTCCGGCAACGCTGACGGAGACGACTCGGCATGGATCGGCTCGTCAGATGAACGGGACAAGCCGGTGAATACGCTCTAGCGCGGCGTATTCACATACTTCTCCATATCGAATCGGAGAATTCCCCGAAATGCCGGACATTTCGCCTCGGCATGAGAAAGAGCGCGCACCAAGCCGGTGCCGGTACGCCGACATCCGCATTAGCAATGGAGCACTACCATGACCACACCCCGCACCACCCGAACACGCGTCGCCGCTCTCCTCGGCGGTCTCGTACTCAGCGCAGGCGCCATGATCGCAATAGCCCCACCGGCATTCGCCACCTGCTCACCCATCAACGGCGCCAACGGCGCCCCAGGCACGGCGTCGCACCCAGCCGGCAACGCCGGACTCAACGGCAGTCCCGGCACCGCCAACTGTCCGGGCGGCAACGGCGGTAATGGCGGAGCCGGCTACGGCGGCGGAGCAGGTGGCTCCGGCGGCAACGGCGGCGTCGGCGGGCTCGGGCTCATGGGCAACGGCGGGCTCGGCGGCAACGGCGGACTCGGTGGACCCACCGCGGGATCCGGCGGTGCTGGCGGTGACGGCGGTGCTGGCGGCGCAGGCGCTGTCGCAGGCAGCGGCGGCGCTCCCGGCGGAGCCGGCGGGATCGGCGGCGACGCCCAAAAACCGGATACCGGCGGTAAAGGTGGCCGTGGCGGTGACGGCGGCAGCGCCTCCGGTGTCAGCAACAACGGCGGTGCCGCTGCGAACGGCGGTCACGGCGGAGCTAGTCCCGCCGGGACCGGCGGCGCAGGCGGTGGCGGCGGCAACGGCGGAGCCAAAACCGGCACCGGCACCCTCGGACATTGCGGTGCGGGCGGCGCGGGCGGCATAGGCGTGCCGAACGGCGCTCCGGGCGGCGGCGGCAGCGGCAGCGGTTCCTGCTGATTCGGCCCAGATAGATAACGCCGGCCACACCGCAACCACGCGGTGTGGCCAGGCACCGCCGGTCGGCGACTCCAACAGGCCATCGCATGACGGTCCTGAAAATCAGCGAAACCACATTTTGTGCCGAATTGCATCGCCTGCGGCGAACTTCGCCACGGCATGCAGAACGCGAACTTTCAACCAGATGGAGTACCACCATGACCACAACTCGCACCACCCGAACCCGCATCGCCGCCCTCGTGGGCGGCCTCGTACTCAGCGCGGGAACCATGCTCGCCGTGGCGCCACCGGCATTTGCCGCGTGCCCGAACCTCGACGGCGCCAACGGCGCCGCGGGCACGACAGTCAACCCGAACGGCCAGGCCGGCCAACCTGGTGGCGCAGGCGGCCTCGGCTGCCCTGGCGGCCGCGGCGGCAACGGCGGCGCTGCCATCCTGCTCGGAACCGGTGGTGCCGGTGGGGCCGGTGGCGCCGGTGGCCTCGGCGCGGGCGCTGGATCCCTCGGCGGAGTAGGCGGAGCAGGCGGTATCGGCGGATCCGGTGCCTCGGGCCCCGGCGGTAAAGGGGGCATCGGCGGGGCAGGCGGGGCAGGAGCAGCCGCTGGCGGACCCGGTGCCGCCGGCGGCGTAGCCGGGGCAGGCGGAGCTGCCAATGCCGGTCAAGGCGGCCTCGGTGGCATCGGCGGAGCTGGGGGTGCCGCAACCGGTGCCTCCAACAATGGCGGCAACGGCGGAACCGGGGGCAATGGCGGAACCGTCACGACCGGCCATGGCGGCGACGGCGGTACGGGCGGCGCCTCAGGCACCCGGACCGGCGCGGGCATCGCCGGTAGTTGCGGCAATGGCGGCAATGGCGGACACGGCTCCCTCGGTGGCGGCAACGGTGGATTACCGGGTGCCGGCTCCGGATGCGTGGCCGGTACACACGGCTGAGTAGGAGGGCGATCGACAACCTGACCCCGGTCACACCGCCTGGTCGTGCGGTGTGACCGAAACCGGCGTCGCCTGGCTCACAACCCGGCCACCTGGGCAGGTGCTACCCGCACACCGCCGACCGGTCATAGTCGCTGCGTGTCAACATGATTCGCGCCGGGACGAAGTTACGGTGCCGGTCGGTGGATCACTATGCCCGCATCGGCGGTGCCGTCGACGATGCCACGAGCGAAGTCGGACAGGCGCAGGTTGTTGCTGCGCGCGTAGGTCCGCAGCTGCTTGAAGGCATCGTCCATGTTCAGTCCGCTGCGTTCGGAGAGCACGCCCTTGGCCTGTTCGATAATGATCCGGGTGTTCAACGCCAGCTGAAGTTGCCGGTTGACCACTTCGGTGCGGGTCACCACACGCTGGTGCAGGATCCCGATCGTGGCCACGTCGGCCAGTGCCTGCCCAACGGTCAGATCCGCCGCCGTCAGCGCCCCGGTGGCGGTGGAGAACAGATTCAACGCGCCGACTCGCTCGTCGCGCAGCCGCATCGGCACCGCGCATACCGCGCGAAACCCTTCCGCGAGCGCACGCTCGGCGAATGCCGGCCACCGGTCAACCAGCTCCGAAAGATCTTCGACGACAACGACTTTCCCCGTGCCGTAGGCCTGTAGACATGGTCCGGCCTCGGACTGCACCTGAAACAGCTCGAGCAGCCTGGTCTGCTCGCTGGTCGAGGCAAGCACCTGCAATCCACCCTCGGGCGCGCGCAGCAGGATGCCCGCAGCGTCGACTGCCAACAGTCGCACGCAGTCGTCGACCAGCCGCTGTGCCAGTTCGATCACGTCGTAGTCGGCGACGAGAGTGTCTGCCAGTTCCACGAACGCCTTTACCAACGGACCTTCGCGCTCCGCCATCAGATCCTCCTTTACATCATGCTGTGGCCTGCGGGAATTCCGGCAGGTGGTCTGCGTGCCGCTCGGCACGATGGGTGCTCATCAGGACTCCTCGGCGGCGGGGTCGAACCGTAACTGGCGCGTCACCACATCGTGGGCGATGTCGGCCAGCGTGCGATCGTCGGCGAACGCGCGTGCCTGCAACCGCCCATACGCCTGCCGCACGGAAATCGAGAGCTGGGCGGCGATCATCCCGCTGGCTTGGTGGATCTCCTGAGCGCGCGGCTGCGGATCCCACCACGATCCCAACGCCACATCCGCGCCGTTTCCGTCGGCGTGGCCGTCCCCGAGCAGGATCACCGTGACCATCCTCGCCACCGAAAACGCCGCTGCCCAATCCGCGCGTTCCAGCCCTGGCTCGTGGTGATAAAGATCAAGCACGCCCACCTGCGCCGCGCCGACCTGCAAGGGCAACGCGCACATTGCGCCGCGGTCCGAAAGGTCCAGTGCCGCACCGAGTAACGGCCACCGCCGGTAGATCAGCGCGAAGTCGTCGACGAACACCGGGATCCCGCTGATCGCCGCCTCGATACCGGGGCCTTCACCCACTGTCGCTTGCAGCCCTTCGATCCGCTCGGCGACAGAGTCGCTGGCGCACAACACTTCCCATCCGGTGCTCTCGACGTTCACCGCGATCGCCGCCCGCTCGAACGCCAGCACCCGCAAGCATGCCTGGCATATCCGTCCCGCCCCGCCGACGTTATCCGGCACCGTCGCCAACGCCGCGAAGAATCGTGACGGCTCAACGGCAGTCATGACGCCGACTCGGAGATCGTCATGGCCCCAACGGATTTCGTGATGCCTCCGCCGATTACTATCGGGTATGGACCGGCCAAGTCAAACGCGCCTCCATTCGGCGACATCGAACGCCGGGCGGGCAGTCGTGGCAACAGCAGCCTTGATGTTACCCCCAGCAGAACCGGCGCCGACGGCTTCCGTCCGGGTCACGAGATCGGCGTCGGGGAATCTCCGGCCAACAGCATTTCGGGGATCTGGGTGAAACCCCAGCCATCGCCGCGGTGGGTGAAGACGTACACCATGTCGAAACGCTCGCCCGGCCAGGATTTCGGCGGAGTGGGATCGACCGTACCCAGGTGCTCGACAATCGCGCCGATGCTCTCGTGCTGCCAGGCGATCAGCACCGGGCCGTTGGTACCAGGCAGTGCCGCGACGAGTTCGGCCTCCTGCCCCTTCGCGAACCGGGTGTCCACCGAGACGGACAGCGCTTGCGCGAGCGGGGTCACGGTCTGTTGCGGACGTTTACTGCCGTCACCACCCGGATTCGAAGCGAAAAGCGTTACGGGCCTGGACAACCCCACACGCAGCGGAGCGGGGGAGCCGTCTCCGGCCCTGGGGTCGAACAGTTCTGCCAGCGCCCCGGCCCGAGCCCATCCCCGCACCGTGAGGGATTCTTTGTCCTTGTCGCCGTCCTCGGTGACGCCGCGCGGGCCGCCCGAACCGGTCGGCTTCTCCGCGTGCCGGATGATCATCACCGTATCCGGCAGCGCACCCACACCCGCCGGGATCGGTGCCGGGGTGCCCCGCGCAGGCTTCGCGCCACCACCACAGGCGGTCAGCCCGATCGTCATGGCCCCGGCGCCCAACGCCGCGAACATGGTCCGTCGATCCAGCTTCGCCCGCATGCGGCGACGCTAGCAGAGCGCTGACGCACCCACGCCCGGCGCTGACTCAGGGGAGCGGGATGCTCAGGCAGGCGACCCTGGCGCCGGCCATGCCAGCGCTGCCGTCGGTGGTGTCGGTCTTCTTCTCGTGCACGACGATCGAGGCGGGTTCGCTCTTGCGGAAGGTCCACTCGACGGTGGATACCTGGGTGGCGTTGCCGTGCTCATCGGTGGTGAAGTCGAGCCAGAGCTCGTTGTGCGGGTTGGCGTATTTCGCGTCCATGGACATCTTGCCCTTGGCGTTCGGGTCCTCCACGTTCTGATAGTGGAAGCCGGAGTCAGCTGGTTTCGCGCCACAGGACTTCAGGTGTGCGTGTGAGCCGTAGACGCGATTGGGGAGCAGGCCGGTGACGGTCAGGGTGGCCGTGGTCTGCTCGTCGTCACTGTCGATGACGACCTTGGCATGGCTGCCAGCGGGGGCGAGCGTCTGATCGTAGGTGACGGCGACGGCGCCGTCCTGCCAGGGCGCGAAGGTGCCCTCGGTCACGACGGGTCCGCAGGCACCCGCGGGTATCGCAGGAGTCAGCAGAGCGGCGGCAATGGCGCCGAGGACGAATGGCTTGTAATTCATGCGATCAGGCTCCGCCGAGGGAACAGACCACGTCAATGCGTCCGTTTGGGGAATCGCCGCACCGGACTGGCACCACACGACTTCCCCACTCGAGCCGGGCTGGACGCGGAAGTGGCGACGCGCGAGGCTGGTTACGGCGATCGCGGATCGCCACCGTCGCGAGGAGCGTCATGGTACGGATTCCCCAACTCGCCCAAGTGTTTTCCGTCCTCGCCGGGGCCGTGGCCCTGGCCGCATCGGCCGCCCTGAACCCGGCCGCTGCCGGTGCGGACGCCACGACCGTCCCGACGTTCGATCACATCGTCATGGTGATGTTCGAGAACAAGGGGTACGACGCCGTCATCGGCAGCACCGACGCCCCCTACTTCAACAAGCTCGCCGACAACGGCGCATTGTTCACCGACTCGCACGCCATCACCCACCCCAGCCAGCCGAACTACATCGCACTGTTCTCCGGCGACACCCAGGGCGTCACCAGCGACAGCTGCCCGCACAACTTCAAGGGCGTCGACAACCTCGGCAACCAGCTCGGCAAGGCCGGGCTTCGGTTCATCGGCTACTCCGAGGACATGCCGAACGCCGGCTACACCGGGTGCAGCGGCAGCGGCGGCAGTTACCGGCGCAAACACAACGGCTGGGTGAACTTCGACAATGTCGCGGCCACGTCGAATGTGCCGTACTCGGCGTTTCCCTCGGACTACGCCCAGCTGCCCACCGTCTCGTTCGTATCGCCGAACATGTGCAACGACATCCATGACTGCCCAGTGGCCACCGGCGATGGGTGGCTGAACCAGAACCTGTCCGGCTACGCGGAGTGGGCCAAGGCCAACAACAGCCTGCTGGTCGTCACCTTCGACGAGGACGAAGGCACCGGCGTCAACCGCATCCCGACCATCTTCTACGGCGCGGGCGTGAATCCCGGCCGATACAACGAGCGAATCGACCACTACTCGGTCTTACGCACCTTCGAAAACGCCTACGGCTTACCGCCGCTGGCGAACGCGGCCAACGCAACCCCGATCACCGACGTATGGCGGACCGCCGCAGGCGCGCCACGATAAACGATGCCCAATCGGCCGCCCGCCAGGACCGGTGCGTGTCGTTCCCGGTTTCGGCACCTCGGCGCAGCTGGCATGTCGCGAATCTGCCTCGGCTATCGCATAATTGAGCCGGAGGATGATATGGGTTTCAACAGTGGGCAATACACCGGCGCAACGAACGGCTGGTCCTTCGCTCCCATACCCCGGCGACTCCCTCCTCCGGTCCTGGCTATGGCTGCGCTGGCGGTCGCGTTGTCGATCAGCGCTTGCACACCAACGAATTCCGCGCCAGCCCCTGAACTCGGGTCGGGCCCCTCGCCGGCGGCGCCTGCCGCGGCAGGTATTCCGGTCGGCCCAGGTCCGACGAACTACACGGTGCAGCCCCAGCCCGCACCGGGGAGTTGCCACGTTCGGTTGACACCGGCCGGTCAACCGCTGCCGGATCCCGCGTGTACACCGGGGGCGTCGAATCCGAAAGTGACGCAGTCGAATCTCGCGAACACGATCTGTAAATCCGGGTACACCAAGTCGATTCGTCCCTCCGAGGCGATCACCGACGCGGAGAAGAAGGCCAACGCCCAGTCCTACAGCTACACCGGCGATCCACGCCAGGCGGAGTACGACCACCTGATTTCGCTCGAACTCGGCGGCGATCCCAATGACGCGCGCAACCTCTGGGTCGAGCCACCGTCGCCGGGCCACCAGTCCAAAGATGGCGTGAACAATCCGAAAGACCAGGTGGAGAACAGCCTGCACGCGCTGGTCTGCAGCGGGAAAGTGCCGCTCGCCCAGGCGCAAAGCGCGATCGCGACCGACTGGACCGCCGCACTGGCGACAGTCGGCCATCCCACCGGCAAATAGTGACCAATTACCGGACCGCCCAGTATCGAAACCATCCGCGGCTCGGCTAGCACCTGCCCGAGTGACCTGAGTGTCGGGTGGCACACTTTCAGCGTGCTCTCAGCGGAGCTACTGCACACTGCACGCGGAAGTTTGGTCCAGGGGATAGTTCCGGCACTAGGGATGGAGCGCGTGGATGGTGCGGAGTTCGGTTCGGACACTGCTCGTCGACTACAAACTGCCGCAGATCACGGCGATGTTCTGGCTACTCAAGATCGCCGCGACCACGCTGGGCGAGACCGGCGGTGACCTGCTCGCGCAGACACTGGGGCTCGGCTACGCGCAGGCGTCGCTGCTGTTCCTGGCGCTTTTCGTGGTCAGTCTGGCAACGCAGTTGCGGGCCAACCGATTTCATCCCGCTTTGTACTGGACGGTGATCGCGGCGACGAGCACCGCTGGCACCACCATGTCCGACCTGATCAACCGGGGGCCCGGCTCGGGCACGTCGACCGACGGCGGGCTCGGCTACGGCGGTGGCGCGATCGTGCTCATCGCCGGGCTGACGCTCGTCTTCACCGTCTGGAAGGTCAGCAGGCAGACCTTCGATGTCGAGAACATCACCACCTTCCGTGGCGAAGTCCTCTATTGGGCCGCGATCCTGTTGTCCAACACCTTGGGCACCTCGTTGGGCGACTACCTTTCCGACAGTTCAGGACTGGGCTACTGGGGCAGCGGCGCCTTGATCGCCGCGGGTATGGCGGCGATCCTCGCCGCGCACTACCTCACCCCTGTTTCCGGCGTGCTGCTGTTCTGGATGGCGTTCGTGCTGACCCGGCCGCTGGGCGCGACGATGGGCGACTTCCTATCCAAACCGCGTGCCAGCGGCGGGCTCGGGTTCGGCACCTACGGCACATCGGCCGTGCTGCTGGCGATTCTGATCGGCGGCATCGGATTCGCCTACCGCGCCCGTCGCACCGCAACGACCGTCCGCGCCTCCGATGCCGCGCTCGTGAGTAGTTCCGACACGACAAAGGGGGCGCCGGGCACCGGGTAATACAGTCTCGAACAGCAGCCCAGTTCGAATCCGGGGGTGCGGACGTTGTGAATACCGTCCCGGGCGACTTGGTGGCGTGGGCCGGCGTCGTCGTATTCGCTGCCGCCGTCCTGCACCATGCGCCTCGGCTGGTGGAATCGTCTGGCTGCTAAGGGTTTTGGTGCCGGGGTTATGGCGACCCTAGGTGGACGTCGTCGGGTGGTGGGAGAGTGGTGCCGTCACGTAGCAGCACGGGGCCGACGGGTGTGCTCGGGCCGCCCGGCGGCGGGAGGGGGTTGGGCGTTGGCGGCGGTGTTGGCGGGGTCGGTTGGGTGATGGTGGTGCCGTAGCGCGGTGGTGCGGGTGCGTGGTTGGCTGGGTTCACCAGGTCGGCGAGGCCGAGGTCGTTGTCGACTCGTTGTACCCCGAGCGGGGGTAGTCCGAGCAGGTCGAGCGCGGTTTTGGTGACGCTGACGTGTGAGCACCAGCGGCTATCGATGCCCGGGGTGACGTGCCCGCCGAACATCAGCAGCGGAACCCGCGGCCCATAGGCGAGTTGCACACCGTCGGCGGTGTGCTCCAGGTCGGGGGTGGCGACGTGGTCGTCGTAGCCGCCCCAGTCGTCCCAGGTGAGCAGGAACACGGTGTCGTCCCACAGCCCGGCGGCGACGACGGCGTCGACGGCCTGCCAGATGGCGTTGTGGCCGAGGGTCACATCGGCGGGTGGGTGCTCGTCGGCGGGGGTGTCGTGCCACATCATGGACAGTCGAGGCAGCGTGCCCGCGGCGGCGTCGGCGGCGAATCGGTTGTCGCGCACGATGTTCGCGGAACCTTTGAGTTGACTGTAGAACTCGACCGGGTAGCCGGAATTGCCGGTGTATGCCTTCCACGTCAGGCCGTGGTCGGCGGCGTGGCCAGGCAGTGACGGCATATCCCACACCGGCTGAGTGCCCGCCTGGGGTGGGTTGCGCAGGGTGGGAGACTGCCCGCCAACGAGGAGCAGGTGGTTGGGTGTGGAATTCGTGCCGAACCCCGAGCAATGGTTTTCCAGGAACGCCCCCGTCGCGGCGAGATAGGCATAGAACGGCAGCACCGCGGTGGTGTCGAATTGGAGATGCTGCGCCGGGGTGGTGGTGCCTGCGCGTTGAGCCGCCAACCATTTCCCGTAGGCGTGGCGGTCGTGCGGATGGTCCGCGGCGGGTGGATTCGGGGAGACCGGCCAATCATTTGCGACATTCGCTCCGAAGGGTCGCATTGATCGGAAGTAGTTGTCGGTGGTGTGGTTTTCCTGAACCATGATGACCACGTGTGCTGCCGAACTGGCGGGCGACATACACGCAAGCCTAGTCGCGAATGGCTGCAGATGACAGCGCTGCGGATAACCTTGGCGACCACGTCGATCATCCGGCCTCGAGCCCTGGTCGCGGCCGGTACGGTTGGCTGTGGAGCTGTCGCGTTCAGTTTCCGGCTGCCGTTTCGAAGCCGGTACCGGGATCGGCCGTGGCAGCTGGTAGCGAAGTGTTCAGGATCGGCGGCGGGAGGGCACGAATGCCCGGAAGTAGTCGCCCGTTGCGAGTGTCCCTGTCCGAAATATGCTGTGGCGCCGCGGGAATCGTGGTTTTGTCGCCGCATTTCGACGACGCGGCTCTCGCGGTGGGCGGCCTGATCGCCGAAGGTATTCGCGCCGGGATTCCGGTCGAGGTGGTGACCGTGTTCACCGACGGCGCGCCGATATCGGTCGAGGGTAAGCGTCGGCGTGCGTTCACCGATTACGGTGTCCGGCGGGCCGAGGACGATCGCGCGCTGGCGGTGTGGGGGATAGCCGGGCGACGGCTCGGCTTCCGGGAGCGCCTGTTTCGGGAACCGCTGCCGTCGGGTCCGCTGCCGCTGTTTCGTTCTCCCCGCCGATTGGCAGATCTGTCCTACGTTGCGGAGATCGAGGCGGTGATCATCGAATTGCTTACTCGCCCGGACATTGTGGTCTTCGCGCCGCTGGGTATCGGCAATCACATCGACCATGTCACGGTGGCTGCCGCCGCGATGTGCGCGGCCGCGGCCAGCACCGATGGTGACGAGCGCGTCGTGTACTACGAGGACTTCAACGCACTCTCCGAATGCTGCCGTCGGCGCCATCCGGTCGCGCGCACCGCTCGGTTCGGCTGGCGCGGCGCGCCCGGCTTGGCCCGGCCCGGCAGCGGAATCACCCTCGAAGCGATGTCGCTGCTGGTGCGAGGGCCTTCCGCGGACGCACTCGTCGAACGGTCGGGTCGGGTCGGCGCGACGCGGTGGAGTGCCGTCGCTGTCGTGCTGAGCAAAGATGTAGCGGACATCAAGTTCGACGCGGTCCGTCAGTATCGGTCGCAGACCGCGGTGCTCGGCGGGGAAGATGCCATTGTGTCGATGATTCGACGTAGCCATGAACGACGCGGCGGTGAACTGATATGGCGCCGGTATTCGACTGCCGGGCAACGCACACCGTGACAGGCTGGTTGCGCCCGCTCGCCGCGGTGGTGTTCGGCGCGGCGTTTGTCGTGGCGCCGGTCGGCCACGCCGATACCTTCGAGGCGCGCATCGATCGGATTCACGCCGTCACCGACCGGTGGCTACGGGTGTATGTCGATTCGCCGGCGATGGGTCGCGATGTGCAGGTCGATGTGCTGCTTCCCGCGGATCAAACGCGGCCGCATCCGACGGTGTATCTGCTCGAAGGCGGCGACAACCTCCGGCCGGATGAGAACGATTGGACTACGCAGGGCGGTGCTGTCGAGTTCTTTGCCGACAAAGACGTCGCCGTCGTCCTGCCGGTGGGCGGTGCGGGCAGCTTCTATACCGATTGGCACAACGACGACCCGGTCCACGGACGGCAGAAATGGGAAACGCTGCTCACGCGCGAATTGCCACCTCTGTTGGACAAAGCCTTCAACGGCAATGGTGTCAATGCGATCGCCGGGCCGTCGATGGGCGCACACGCGGCGCTGGCGCTGACCGAGCGCTCCGGTCCGCTGTACCGCGCGGTGGCTGCCTTCAGCGGCTGCTACCAAACCAGCGACCAGCTTGGGCAGACTGCGACGCGGTATATCGTCGGGTCCAAGCGCGGCGATGCCGAGGACATGTGGGGACCGCCCGACGACGCGGACTGGGCAGCGCACGACGTCGTGGCCCATGCCTCCGCGCTGCGTGGTAAAACGGTGTATCTGTCGGCGGGCTCCGGTCTTTCGGGTCCGCACGAAACCCTCGACACCCCGAACCTGCCCGATGTCGCTGTCAATGGTGGACTGCTCGAAGCCGTGACCGCGCAGTGCACGCGAACGCTGCAAGCCCACCTGCAAGAGGCCGCGATCGCGGCCACCTACGACTACACCCCGCAGGGGACGCACAGTTGGCCGTATTGGGTAGATCAGCTCGCCGCTAGTTGGCCGACGTTGTCTGGCGCGCTGGCGCCACCTCGCTAGCTATCCGCGATCGGACGAAAGGGCAAGTGTGCGTGTACTATTCGTCGCCACCCCGCTGATCGGTCACGCGTTCCCCATGATGGCGCTCGCCCTGCATCTGCAATCGACCGGCAACGATGTGTTGCTGGCCACCGGTGGCGACGCCGCCACCGCGTTGCGCACCGAACTCGCCGTCGAGTCGGTGGCGCCCGCGGTGAATCTGGCTCGGTCGTCGGTGCGCGCCTACCTTGTGCATCCGCACGCGGCACTGCGTTCGCTGTCGGGCATGGCCGACGCCCGCGCGGGCGCTCGACTGTTCGCGCGCATCAACCGCCCGATGAGCGCCGCGTTGATCGCGCTTGCCCGCCGCTATCGGCCGGATCTGGTAATCCACGAACCCTTCGCCGCCTCTGGTGCCATCGCCGCCGCTGCCGTCGGCGCACCGACGGTGCTGCACAACATCGCACTCGACCGTGGCGAGGACATCACGTGCGAAACGCTGAAAGTGTTGGGCGCCAAGGTGCCCGGAAGCGTCGCAGTGCTGTCGGTCGCGCCGCCGAGCCTGGTGACGGTCCCCGGTTGGCCGATGCGCTACGTGCCGTACTCCCTGCCGGCGCCGGACTCCGTTGACTGGTTGCGCATCAGACCGACACGCCCGCGCATCCTCGTCACTCGCAGCACCATGCTCGGCGACGGGCCCGACGCGATGTTGACCTCGCTGATCCGCGCGGCACCGCAGGTCGATGCCGAATTCGTGGTCGTCCGACCCAACCGCCCACTCGAACGCGCCCACCGGCTGCCCGACAACGTCCGCACCGTCGGCTGGACAGTCCTGAGCGATGTCCTCCCGTACTGCACCGGCATGCTCAATCACGGTGGCGCGGGCTCTATTTACGCCGCCCTGGCCGCGGGCATCCCGCAGATCGCGACGCCAGCCCCCGGCGACCGCGGCTGGAACGCGACCCTGGTGGCCTCGAGCCGCACCGGACTCGCGATCCCCGCCAAGCGCATCACCCACCAGCACCTGACCACCCTCATCACCGACCCGACCCTCGCCGCCAACGCACAGCTCATCGCCGCTGAAATCGCCGCGATGCCCGCCCCTGCGACCGTCGCCACCCGGCTGGCAGGTCTAGTCGGACACTGATCACAACCGCTATTGATCGGCCGATCCGACCGAGTCGACCCGGTCGTGCCAAACGGCTTTCGCGCCGCTGTCGCCGATCCGGTAGACCTCGACCACCGAGCCGAGCGACACCGCGACCGCGACGACCGCCACCGCAATGGCGATGGTCTTGCTCGCGGCGGAGTGCGTCGACCGATCGGCAGGCCGCCGCAGCCGGCGACGGATCTGCTCGTTGTGCATGGCCCACCACGCGGCCGAGAGCAGAAACACCCCTGCCGACCAGTACAGCATTTGATCACCGAGATGGGCGTGCGCTCGGATCAGCGGGTCGCGGGCGGTGTTGTGTTCCAGCCACTCACCGGCGTTGGTGGTCAACGGGACGGAGACGAGCGTGACCAACGCCGCCACCGGAGTGATGACACCGAGCCGCCGCCGCGCGGCGGGCCACAGGACCGACAGGACCAGCAGCAGCGCGGTGAGCGGCACCATCACCACGACAATGTGAACGAACAGGACGTGGGCAGGTAGCCCGTTGATCGTGGTGGGTCCCACAACGGCACAACTCCTTGGTCGCGATGCATGACAGTCGGTCGAGCGCAGCGTATTGCCCGGTTCTTCGAAGATTCTGGGAACCAACACAACCCGATGCTCAACCTGCCGCGGCGCCGGGCAGGTGCATCGTGAACGCCGCGCCCCGGCCGGGGGCGCCGCCGACGGTGAGGTACCCGTCGTGCGCCTCGACGACCTCGCGGACCAGCGCGAGGCCGATCCCGTGGGCTCTGACGCCCGCGCTGTGCCCGTCACCGTGCGCGAAGCGGCGGAACAGCTGTTCGGCGTTGCGGGGGTCGAGCCCCGCGCCGGTGTCGGCGACCGTCACGCACACCTCGTCCCCGGCTCGATCGATGCGCAAAGTTATGGTGCCCCCGCGCTTTTCGTGGTTCAGTGCGTTGTCGACGAGCGCGAAGACCGCACGCCGCAGCGCCGGGCGGACGCCGTCGGCAACCAGTTCCGCAGCCGGACGGCCAACGATATCGACGGCGACACCGCGGGAATCAGCCTCTGCGACAACACTTTCGCGGACCTCACGGCACAGCAGGACCAGATCGACCCGCTCACGGCGGCCTGGCTCGTGCCGCGCGGACGCGGCAAGCAGTAGGTCGTCGACGACGTCGGCGAGCGCGCGGGTGTCAACGACCAGCCCGCGCAATTGGGTGCGCAACGCCGCGTCGAGATCGGTGCGGCGGGCCAGTAGCTGGGCGCGGGTGTGCAACACGGTCAGTGGTGCGCGCAGTTCGTGTGAGGCGTCGGCAACGAAGTGGCGTTGCACGGCGAGCGCGTCGGCCAAGGGTTGGATGGCGCGGCGCGAAAGCACAACGGCCACACCGGCAGCGGCGGCCAGACCGGCGAGCTCGGCGGCCAACAGGGCGAGCAGCAGCCGCTGCCTGCCCTGCTGCCAGGGCGTCAGATCGAGCAGCACCGCGATTCGCTGACCGGATTGGTCGACCACCAGCACCCGGTAGTCCACCCCGTCGGCGTGCGCGTTTCGGTAGCCGGTCGGTTCGGTCGCCGCGGCGGCGGTCGGCGGTGGCGCGTGTGGGCTGACGGCGATCCGGCCGTTCGGCTCGCCGATAGCGATCGCCATTCCCGGCGGCGGGTCGTCGACATCGTCGACGGTCGCGGCGACTTGCGAGAGCTGGTCATCGATCTGGCGGTGCTGGATGTGTGCGTCCGCGCCGTAGAGCACGACGCCGACCAGGACAAGCACCGCGGCGAGGGTCAGCGCGGACTGCACGGCGGCCGCCCGCGCGGTGCGTCGTAGCACGGTTCGTTCGGTCGGTATCGCGGCCTGCCTATCGCGTCGGCGAGGCTTCATCGGCGGCCGAGCTGATAGCCGATCCCGCGCACGGTGTCGATGACCTCCCTGCCGAGCTTGCGGCGCAGATAGTGCACGTAAGTGTCGACCGTGCCGATGGTGTCGGCCCGATCGAAGACCAGCTCGAGCAGCTGCGCGCGGGTGAACACCTGCCGGGGTGACCGGGCGAGAATCGCGAGCAGTCCGCACTCGCGCTCGGACAATGTGACCTCGTCGTTGGCGTCGCGCGGATCAGTCACCGTGCGATTCGCCAGCACCAGCGCACGCGCACCGATCGGAATCGACGCCGCGACAGCGAGGTGCCGACGATGCAGAGCCCGCACCCGCGCAAGGAATTCCGCGATCTCGAACGGTTTGACCAGGTAGTCCTCCGCCCCGGCGTCGAGGCCCGCCACCCGGTCGGCCACCGCACCGCGAGCCGTGAGCACCAGGACGGGCGTGGTGACAGCGCGCTCGCGCAGTACGCGCAACAGGTCCAATCCCTCCAGCACCGGCAGTCCCCGGTCGATGATCATGACCTCGAACTCCTCGGTCAACCCGTGGTGCAGGCCGCGTTGGCCGTCCGAGGCGGTTTCCACCCGGTACCCCTCATCGACAAGCAGCATCGACACCAGCTCGGCGAGTCGAAGGTCGTCTTCGACCAGTAACACCCGAGGTCCGGCGATGTCCGTAGCGAGCATGCTGCCAGCGTCTCACCGATTCCCCCGCAACGTTTCTCATGCGGAGTCCCTGGAGCGAATTCTCAGAGCGTTCCAAGAATAGGTACGCACGAGGGGGATTCGGGCAGCTCAGTAGTCCCCGGTGCCGCCATCCGAGCCGGGACGTTGGTTTCCACCGTCCGGGGCGGTGCTGCTGTTGCTCCGCGGTGAGTTCGGGGTCCGCGATGTGTTCGATGGCTCCGGCGCGGTTGTCGAGGGTGCCGATGACTGTGGTGCGCTTGTCGAGGGTGTCGATGATGTCGGTGCGCTCGTCGACGGTGTCGATGACTTCGTCGGGCTCGTCGTCGGCTGCTTGTTGCCGTCGCTGCTGTTCGGCGCGGTCGTGGTCGTCGGCACCCGGCTCTGGGTTGGCTGCACGGTCTCGTCTCCGGTCGTCGGGGGCGTGTCGGGCTGGCCGCCCCCGACGCCACTCCACAGGTGGCCGACGGTGGTGACCTGGTCGCCCGAGATCGACTTCCCGGTGACGCCCTCGAAGCCCGTGATCGCCAGGATCGCGATGGCGAATCCCACCACGCTGGTGCCGATGATCAGCGGCCAGTGCAGGCGATTCCGGCGAGGCGCCTGCTCTTCACCGGTTTCGGTGCCCTTGCCCGGCGACTGGGGATTCAGTTGGGGAATGATCACGGTGCGTTCACCGTCGACGGACCGTCCGGCACTGGCTCCTGGCGCCCGGTGGTACGTGGGCTGCCGCTGCACCCACGGGGGTTGCTGCCTGACTCCCGGCGGCATGTCGTTCGGACGCCCCGCCCAGTTCTGCGGTATCGGACGGGAGCGCTGTCCGGGCATCTGCGGTGGTTGCTGGACCGGCGCGGCCTGCTGCCGGGTATTCGAGTCTGTCAGCGCCAGCGCCGCCTCCTTGGTGCGCTGCGCCGCCGCCTTCGTCTTGCTCAGCGAGCGCAGGTACAGCTCGCCGCCTACCGTGGACACCACGCTCGCGATCCCGGCACCCGCCACCGTGCCGGCCACACCCAGCGTCGATCCCAGAAAAGCCGCGGTGACCGCCGCGAGGGCTGCCGCGGTGACCTGCGACGGTTTGATGCCGTCCTTCTTGTCAGTGGTGCCTTTCTGCTCTTCGTTCATCGTTCCTATCTGCTCGCATCGTTACCGTTTCGACTCCTCAACGTTATAAGCCGTGCGGACCGCCAGCTCGTTGCTGGGACGTGACGAGCGCCACTGCCGCTGTCGAGATGATCTCTGCGCGTTGCCTTCCGGCGTGTCGCGCGGCCGTTCCGGGCCCGCACGGGACGCGACATCGGGGATGTTCGGCAGACCTGCGTAGTCGGAGAGGTGAGCTAAAAGGCAACTGCCGCTTCGTCTTTAGCTGAATCGAAGGTCTGTCGCAGCAGTAGCGGACTTGCCATCGGCGGTCTCGATCGGCGACGCACCGTTGATCAGGTACCGACGGGACTGATCAGAAAAACCAGCGGACGGTTAACTGCCCTGTGACGCAACGCATTCCAGCTCCTTAACTCGCATGGAGCTGACCTAACAATCACTCGTGGAACAATCCTGTTGCCGCGTGCACCCCACCGCGGCCAAAGTCCTGCGGTTGTGGCTGAGCTTCGAACGAGCGCTCGGCCACTCGCGCCGCAGCATGGTACGAATGGCGCGCTACAGCGGCAGAATTCCAGCCACGAAATGCATGCGTCGCCTCAGCGTTGTGATCAGGATCGAGCCCGGATTCAGCGGACGGTGGGGCATGGCACCGTAGTGAGCAGCTCGGCTGTGCGGCTCGTGCGGGCGACGCTGCTCGACAAGTCGTGCGCAAAACAACCGCGGCAGCCGAGATTCATTCGTCCAGCAACCGCGCTCGGCGGCGCCGCAGCACCCCATCCGCATCCGGCAGAACGCCGATGAACAGTAAGGGCCAAGGGGTTTCGATGTCGTCATCGTCGGGTGAAGGCTCCCAAATTCGTACCTCTGCCCGCGGACCCAGCTCGGATCGGACCTGGGCTAGGTTCTGCGAGGTGATGCGATGCCGACGCCAGTCGTTCGCAACATGCGCCTCCGCGAGCATCAGCGAGCCGCCGACAGGAACAGCAGCCTTCACCCGGTTCCAGAATTCATCGTCTGCCACAACGGTATTCGCGTAGTCCGCGTCGTCTGCCGCGTACGGCGACTGCTTGATCGGCTCTACAAAAAGTCCCAGATCGACCGCCCGCGCCTGCGCTCGTTCGCACGGATCGACACTGCCCAAGTACACGTACTGGTCGTAACCCACGTGGACGAGAAACCGGTCTTCGACTTCCAGCCGACACCAGGCACCGTTGTCGCGCAACATCGCACGAACCAGTTCGACAGCCACCGGCACCGAAACCCGTGCGCCGTCGTAGAACCCGGACCGCCAGTCGGGAAACAGCCCATTCAGGCCGAAGTCCGCGACGGGGGCCTCGACGCCGAAAGTGACCATCCAGGCCACCTCGGGCTCCCGGATTTCGAGCTCGTGCACGCGCGAGTCTTCCGCGAACGCCGCCACAGCGGCCAAGTACGCCGCCTCCACCGGACCATGATCGCTGTGCACGTCCGCCGAACCGATGTATGCGCCGTTCTCGTCGCGGTCGGCAGGGTCATACTTCGTCAGCCGCCAACAGTGCTGTAGCAGTTCGTCTCTCATAACCCGCCATACTCCATCCGAATCCTCGCACCCGCCACATTGCACACAAGCGCGTCGGCAGGAAGTCCATCCTCGATCCATAGTCGGATTGCCGTGTCGCACAATGCTTACGGATGTTCGATCTGCTCGCGCAGGATGTCACCGTGCCCGGCGTGACGTGCGAAGTCCTCGATCAGGAACAGGTAGATGAACCGCAGGCTTACCTCGCCGAGGCGAGGGTGGGTCCGGATGTCGTCGAGGTCGAAGTCGGCGGCGATCACTCGGGAACGCTCGCTGCCCCGGTCGAATTCGGCTATCACGTCGGCCACCGTTTCGTTCTCGCCGACGACGAAACTGGCATCGCCCGGCGTCGTACCCCCGTCGCATTCGCTCTCGGGTAGTCCCGCCAGGATGTGCTGGAACCAGATCCGCTGAGCGACCGCAGCGTGCTTGAGTAGTCCGATCGGGGTGGTCAGCGATGCGACGAGGCGGCGGCGGGCATCTTCTTCCGACAGCCCGCGCAGCGTGTTGGCCAATTCGGCCCGGTTGCGGTCGAGCATCTGCTCGAGCAGCCGACGTTCATCGCCGATGGTGTTTCGTGGTCTCGACCAGGTCATTGTCGACTCGATCCTGTGGTCGGGTTGAATCGGCGTAGCTCGCCGGGCGAAGGATATGGCGGCACCGAAATTCTCCGCAACTCGGCAGCTCCGGACATCCGAGATAGGTTGGCGGCCAATCGTTCTGGAGCCTCGACGGCGGCCCGGCGGATCGCCCGTACGGCGGCATTGTGGTGCGTTCGGCCCGGCCGCTGCCCATTGGGATTTGCCGTTCCGGCCCGGATTGCAGAACTGCCGACCGCGCGGGATTTGTTCTGACGGTTAGTGTTTCGACCATGAACGATCGTCGGCCTCGAGACCATGCAATGCCCAAAGCCCGTACAGGGCAAGTAGCGGTTTGACGATCAACCACTCACCGGGGCGGTAGTCGTTCGCGAGCACGAGCCGCTCGGCGAGATCGGGGCGTTGCCGTCGCAGGTACACGCGGGCCTTGAGTGCGTGAGCTGGTTGGGAGGCGATCTTGATGCGGTCGACGTCCTCGAGCAAGGGGATCACGTTCGTGATGTTCTCCCACGTTGTCCTGCTTTGCTCTTCGAGATGCATTGTGCCGTCGAACCCGAGCACCGATTTCGCGTAGTCGGCCATCAACTGAGCCTCGGTAGCGCCGCCGCTGGTCGCACCCCCGCTGAAGATCACGCGAGTGTCCAGCCCATCGATGGAGCGAAGACCGGCACGGACTCGCCACCGGTTGACGAGGTTCGCCCTCGCCTGCCGGTTCTTGAACCCCAACACGACCACGGCCTCGGAACTGCCCCCCTTGTGTGCCACGAGAGCGTGCGACCAGCGCCAGTTCAACCATTCGCCCCAGACCAGCACTGTCGCCCCGGCCACCGCCAATGCCGTCCCGCGCCTCATGCGGCGACTCTACTTGCCGAATCCCGCTCCGAGCCGTGTTGTCGCGGTAGCCGAACCCTCCATCGGCACAACGTTATCGCCGGTGGCACGCGGGGAACTGCCTCCGGACCGGCGTTACGCTGAGGACGACTCACCACGGCGCTGCCGATATCGCCCAGCGGCCCGATGGTCCGTCCGAGTGAAGGGATATCGCAGGATGCTGTTGCCATCGACCGAGCGGGCGTTGTTGCACCGGGTCGCCGTCGAGCAAGCGGAGTACCGGGTGCCCTCGCTGATCGCCGCGGTGGTGCGGGACGGACAGCTGGCTTGGTCGGGGGCCAGGGGCCGGGTCGATGGGAGCAGGCCGACCACCGACACGCAGTACCGCATCGGATCGATCACCAAGTCGATGGTGGCCGCCGTGGTGCTGCGGTTGCGCGACGAAGGCAAACTCGACCTGGCCGACCCACTGGACAAACATGTGCCCGGCGCACCGCTGGGCGATCGGACTGTCGCACAACTGCTCTCACACACCTCCGGCCTGCGCGCGGAGTCGCCCGGCGACTGGTGGGAGCGCACCGAGGGCGGGGACTGGGCCGAGCTCGCCGACAGCCTGGACAGCGACGCGGGCAGCAAAGCACTGTTGCACCGGGCGGGCCGGCGGTTCCACTATTCCAACGTCGGCTTCGCCGCGCTCGGTGAGTTGGTCGCCCAGCTGCGCGGCGAAAGCTGGTTCGCGGCACTGCGTGCCGAGGTGCTCGTCCCGCTCGGCATGGACCGCACCACAGTGTTGCCCGCCGCCCCGCACGCCACCGGCAGGGCGGTGCACCCGTGGGCGGACGTGGCGCTGCCGGAGCCATCGCACGACAACGGGGCGATGGGAGCGGCAGGCCAGCTGTGGTCAACGGTGGCCGACCTGGCCCGCTGGGCGGCGTTCGTCGGTGGTGACGGCGGCGATGTGCTCGCCGCCGACACAGTGGCGGAGATGCGCGAGCCCGCCACGGTCCAGGACGGCGACGAGTGGCAGTCCGGGTACGGACTCGGCCTGCAGCTGCTGCGCCGCAAGGGGCGTCGGCTGGCCGGCCACACCGGCGCCATGCCCGGCTTCATCGCCACCGTCTGGGCCGACCCCAAGGACCGCACCGGCGTGCTGTTTCTGTCCAACACCACCTACGGCGGCATCCGGGGCAAACTGGACGGCGCGATGTTCGACATCCTGGCCGAGCACGAACCGGCCTTGCCCGAAGAATGGCTGCCCGCCCCCACCGTTGACCCAGAGTTGTTGGCGCTCACCGGAACCTGGTACTGGGGCACCGCCTCGATCGCGCTGCACCTGCGGGCCGATGGCCTGCTGGAGCTCAAGGCCCTCTCGCATGGCGGGCGGGAGTCCCGGTTCCGCCCCGAGGCCGACGGCTCGTGGACCGGACTCGATGGCTACTACGCCGGTGAGCGCATGGAGGTCGTGCGTGGCCCCGACAACGCCGCACAGCGCCTCGAACTCGTGAGCTATGTGTTCACCCGCGCACCCTACGAACCGGCCGAACCCATCCCCGGTGGTGTCGACCCGGCGGGCCGGCAGGCTCGGGGCTAGGGCATCAGCGGTCGCGCGACGCTGGCGTCGGCGCGGATTCGTCCAAAGCTCGCGCGTTGCTGATCCGTCGGCCGTTAGTCCGGGGTCTGGCCGGTGGCCATGAAGACGGTGCGGCGTCCGACTTGCACCGCATGGTCGGCGAAGCGTTCGTAGTAGCGCCCGACGAGGGTGAGATCGACTGCGGCGGTGGTGCCTTCGGCCCAGTCGTCGGCGAGTACCGCGGTGAGCAGATCGTGATGCAGCCGGTCGATGATGTCGTCCTGGTCGTCGAGACCGGCCGCGTCATGGGGGTCTAGGGAGCACAGGATCTCGTCGGCGCTGGTGGCCATGGCGATCGCGGCCGCGCCCATCCGCGCCACGATCGGGCGCACCGACTCGGGGACCGCGTGCTCGGGGTGGCGGCGGCGGGCGACGTTGGCAATGTGTTCGGCGAGCGTGCCCATCCTTGCCAGGTCACCGACAACCTGGATGGCCGTGACGACTTGACGCAGCTCGCCGGCGACGGGGGATTGCAACGCCAGCAGCGAAACCGCGGCGGCTTCACAATCGTCGCGCTGGGTATCGATATCGCGGCAGATATCGATGGCGTGCTCGGCCTTGGCGAGGTCGGCATCCAGTAGTGCGCTGGTTGCGGCCTCGAGCACGCTCCTGGCGCACCGACACAGCACTTGCAGCTGCGCGGCGAGTTGATCCAAACTGTCGTGGAACTGAGTGCGCATACCTTTATCTTCTCCCGCCCCGGCCCGACCTGCCTCGGCAGGACGTCGCACCCGGTGTCTCAGCCCGCTGCGGACGGCCCGGCGGTTGCCAGCGGAACAGGTGATGCGGAGAGCCAGGGCATCAACCATGCGACGTCGCCGTCTTCGATGTCGGTCTCGCAGGTGTCGCAGTAATGCCGATCCCGGCTGATCTGACCGCACGGTATGTGCACGGTGTTGGCCATGGTCGCCGGTTCCTCGGGATTGACGAACTCGCAGGCCCACACCGACAAGGCCTCGAAGACCGGGCGCAAGGCAACGCCCGCCGGGGTGATGACGTAGTGCTGGCGGGTCCGGTTGCCGTCGAGGTAGGGCTCTTTCGTCAGCAATCCGGCGTCGATGAGACGGGCGAGCCGGGCGGAGAGGATGTTGTCGGCGATCCCCAGATCGCCGCGGAACTGGTCGAAGCGCGTCCGGCCGAGCACGGCGTTGCGCATGATCATCAGCGACCATCGGTCACCGAGGACGTCGGCCGCACGCCCGATCGGGCAGGGGCCGGACGACATGTCCTTACGGGGCATCTCGCACCTCCACCGGCTCATGACTTGCTACTTGCAAGTGACAAGTAGCCATGTTAGCGTCCGATATCTGACTTGCAAAGCGCAAGTCAGAGAATCTGGTCGATCGGCTGACAAAGGGAAGCGTGGTCATGACGCACAACATCGACGGTTCCGTCGTACTCATCACCGGTGCCAACGGCGGACTCGGGCAAGAGTTCGTCGCTCAGACCCTCGCTCGCGGCGCAAGCAAGGTTTATGCCAGTGCCCGGAATCCGCGCGGGTGGAACGATTCTCGCGTCGTGCCGCTCGCCCTCGACGTCACCGATCACACCTCGGTCGCGGCCGCCGCCGAGATCGCGTCCGATGTCACCGTCGTCATCAACAACGCGGGCGCCAGCTCTCCCGGCGCGCTGTCCGAAGCCGCCGCCGACGATATCCGCGGCCTGTTCGACACCAACTTCTTCGGCGCCCTCGACGTGGCAACCACGCTTGCGCCGATCCTGCGCCGCAATGGCGGTGGGGTACTGGTCAACGTGCTGTCTGTGCTCAGCTGGATCGGCATCGGCAACGCTTACAGCGCCTCGAAGGCCGCCCTGTGGTCGGCAACCAACTCCCTTCGCCTCGAACTCGCACCGCACGGCACGCTGGTCGTCGGACTGCACCTTGGCTACACCGACACCCCGATGACCGCCCGCCTCGACGTGCCGAAGAACGACCCGGCCGATATCGTGCGCATCGCGCTCGATGGCGTCGAAGCGGGTGAACTCGAAATCCTCGCCGACGACCTCAGCGCGCAGGTCAAGCAGAACCTCGCGGCGCCGATCGAAACCATGTACCCGCAACTGGTCGTGGGCTGAACTACGTCGTCTGAACTGGTTGGAATCCGTTCCGCCGGGTACGCGCTCACTACCCATCAGTCGTCTATCTCCATTGGAGGCGCGCATGTCCGGACCTTTACGCGGGTTTAGCGAGGGTGGCCGCCGCAGTTCAGGTGCCGTCATCGAAGCCGAGCAACTCGATGCTGAGTGGCCGAACCAGCACGTTCGCGCGAAGGTCGGCGGGGACGTCGTGAACAGGCACGGGGGCGAGGCAGCAGCGGTAGGGGAGGACTTCGGCCAGAACGATCCATGGCGAAAGTATCGGCGCCGGTCTGCCACCTGAGCGCTTCCGAGGCGGCCGTACCCACCGCATCGCTGATCGCGGCTCAACCCCGCCATCCCGACGTAGACAACAGAACGCGGCGCGGCGACAAAACATGCGATATCGCCGTGTGGCGCGCGTGCCCGGAATGGTTTGGCTGGCACAGCTTCTCAACGCCCGCGCATGCCGATTACGTGATGCGACGAAGCGCAGTACCGGATTCCGCGAGACCGGGTTGAATGGGAACTTGTGGACGACAAGGGAATACGGCGCATCGCGGCGCGCATCTACGAGGGCTGGCTGTGGTACGACGGACAACTGTTGTTGGCGTACGTCGGGCGGGTTGCCAACGGAGCCAGCGCGATAAGCCAAGCTGATGCGACCACGATCAGGTGGGCGGCATGGTTGTCGGCGGCCCCCACCGCCGGAGTTCGTGCGGCGGAGTTGCTGCGTTGGGGGGTCCCGCCCAGCGTGGTCGAGATTGTGGAAATGCTGCGGCAGCGGCCCCAGGAGCTACCGATCCAGTACATCGGGCGGATCTGCGCCCGGCGCGCGGCAGCGGTGATCCGGTTCGTGGAGTTGACGGAGTTGGCCAGCGCCGCGCCGTCTCGATATCGGCACTGGTGTGCTGCTCACCGGCTGCTCGGCGAGAAACTGGGACTGCCGCCCTCGTCACCGGACACGCTCGCCGCGGCACCCGCGATCGTGCCAGCGCCGACCGGGTCGGCAGAGCACTGGCATGAGTTCGCTGGACAGGTTGCGGCGCAACGAGATCCGTGGGTTCTCGACACGCTGCTCATCGGCTATCAGACCGAACTTCGCCAGTGCTGCCGCACCGCGATCCGCGGCGCCATCTACACCGCCAGCGGCGCGCCGCACGCTGCCGGACTCGCCGACAAATGGTGGGATTCGCAAGACCTTTGGGAGGCGATGATCGCGACGAGGGCGACCCCCGACGCCGACCGCCGCCGAAGCCGGCTCACCGACGAGCGACCCGGGGTTGTAGAAGCCGCGATCACCGGGTTGCCACCGACCATTGCCGAGTCCGCCGAGGCCGCCGCTCTCGGCCGGATAGTGCGGCGCGCCGAGCCGCACTGGCGCTGGTGTCGCGTCGCAGCGGCCCGCAGGCTGTACACGATCGGCGGACCCGCTGCCGAGCAAGCCCTCAGCGAACGACCACTGTCGCCCCTCGACCCGCCGTGGCGCGAGGATCCGCAGTGGCTGGTTACCTACGGCGCGGCGCACATTCCGGATCTCATCGCGAAACTCGATGAGCGCGAATGGTGGTATGAGGCACCCTATGCGCTGGGGAAACTCCGTGCGACACAGGCCGAACCGGCGATCTGCCGACGACTGCGTGCCCATCCGGACTGGACGCCCGGGATCGACGCCCTTGGCCGGATCGGTTCCGCTGACGCGGTCGAGACTCTGACGAAGACGGCCGTCGACGGGGTGGCGGAGGCCCGCGATCACAGCCTGCGCGCACTCACCCGGATCAGCACCACAGCGGCGGTGCGGGCCGCGATCGTCGCCATGGACGATGCCGACCCGGTCGTCCGTGACCGGGCCGCCCGGATCCTGGTGCGGCACGGCGACCAGCGCGCCCGCACGGCGCTGATCCGGCTGTGCGACACCCGGCATGCCGCGGATGCGGCGCGTGCGCTCGGCCGGATCGCCGATCCGAGCACCGAGCCGACCCTGTGGCGGCTTTTCAGTACTGGTGCGCCGCGGGTCCGGAGTGCGGCCGGACGTGCCATCGCCGACATGACCGGGCCGTTCCGATCTCCGGGCCATGGCGCATGGGACGCCGACCCCGGACTGCGCCGCGCCTTCATCCGGCTGCTCGGCCACCGGCGCGACTGGACCATGCCGCACCGTATCGAACGGTCAGCACAGGATTTCGACCCCAAGGTGCGGTCGGCGACGGCGCATGTGATCGCGACACGCGGTATCCACACACAACGCGCAGTACTCGACCGCCTGCTCGATGACCCAGATCCCCGGGTGCGGAACGCGGCCGCCAAGGCGGCACGCCGCCTCGACGGCTGACTCTGCGCTGCCGGCACGGCCTCAGCGCGCCCGACGCCGAGGCGCCGCCGCGACCGGCCGGTGATCTACCGCGCAATGGTGGAACATGTTGTGGTCGAGCTGGATTCGTTGATAGGCAAATGCTCGATCGGGGTGCCAACGTGCCGCGTAGTTGTAAGGTGATGTTATCTGTTCTTCTTCTGTTCGGAAGCATGGCAACTCACGATTTACCTGGCTGCGCGGAAGCCCTGCCGACTTGGTGGATCCTGTTGCAGGACAACCGGTTCTGTCAGGATCCCGGAATCTTTTGGAAAGAAAGAAATCATGACAGATTCCACTGATGTGCTGTTACCCGGAAGCTCGCTTCCCTCGATCGCCGGTGTCACCGACCTCGGTCCGGTGGCCCCGGACGAGACGATCGGATTCACCCTCGTGCTGCGGCGTCGAGAGCCTTTGCCCGACCGGTTGATCTCTGGTCCGGAGACGGTGGCCTCGGCCGAGTTCGCCGCGCAGTACGGGGCCGATCCCGCCGACATGACGCTGGTCGCTTCGACACTCACGGCCGCGGGTGCGCGCATCGTCGACCAGGACATCCCGTCGCGCCGCGTGCAGGCGGTGGCCGCGACCTCGGTGGCACAGCAGCTGTTCGACACCGAACTGCGTACGGTTCGCGGCACCGATCCGGTGACCGGAAACGCCATCGATTTCCGCGTTCGTATCGGAGACCTGCGTCTGCCCGCCGTGCTGGACGGTGTCGTCGTCGCTGTACTCGGCATGGACACCCGACCAGTGGCCCGACCGCATGTGCAGACTGCCGTCAGTCCGGCGGCGTCTTACGTGCCAACGCAATTGGCGACGGTATACAGCTTCCCCACCGGGGACGGCTCCGGCCAGACGGCAGCCATCCTCGAATTCGGCGGCGGCTTCTCCACCGACGACCTGAGCGCCTTTTTCACCAGCGCCGGCCTCGACGCGCCGAGCGTCACCGCGGTGAGCGTGGATGGTGCCGCGAACAGCCCGGGAACCGACGGTGCCACCATCGAGACCACCCTGGATATCGAGGTTCTGGGCGCCATGGCGAACCGGGCAACTCAGCTGGTCTATTTCGCGCCCAACAGCGAACAGGGTTTCATCGACGCGATAAGCCAGGCGGTACATGCCACTCCCACGCCGACCGTGGTGAGCATCAGCTGGGGCGGCCCCGAGCAATCGTGGTCCACACAGGGCCGTCAGGCAATGGACGCCGCCTTCAGTGACGGCAACGCACTCGGCGTCACCGTGTCCGTCGCGGCGGGCGACGGCGGCAGCGGCGACGGTGCCGACGACGGTGCCGATCACGTCGACTATCCGGCCTCGAGTCCCTATGTGCTCGGCGTCGGCGGCACCACGCTACAACTCGACTCGAGCGGTGGCGTGAAGTCGGAGACCGTCTGGAACGACGGACCGAGCTCAGCTACCGGTGGTGGCGTCAGCACCATCTATCCCGTGCCATCCTGGCAGAGCAACGTCGGCGTGCCGGGCTCCGGGCGTGGTGTACCGGATGTCGCCGCCGATGCCGATCCGCAGACCGGCTACCGGATCTACGTGAACGGCGCCACCCAAGTCGTCGGTGGGACCAGCGCGTCCGCCCCGCTGTGGGCCGGTTTGGTGTGCCGGTTCGCCCAGGATCTCGGCCGCAAGCAGGGCCTGCTACAAACGGCGATCTACAAGGGGGCGACCCAAGGCCGAGCCGCGCCGGGCTTCCGCGACATCACCAAAGGCAGCAACGGCTCCTATTCGGCAGGCCCCGGCTGGGACGCATGCAGCGGACTCGGCGTTCCGGTGGGTACCGAGCTGCTGAGGGTGCTGGGCGAATAGCGCGCACCGAGCGGCCAGCAAGCACGGATCAGTCGGCGATCTGTCCGTGGAGATCGGTTCGGCGCGAGCCGATTTGGGTGAGCCCGTGGTCGATGAACCGGATCATCCAGTCGAAACTGTTGTCGGAATCTTCGCTCCACTGGAAGCCATTGGACGTTTGCAGGGTGGCGAATCCGTGCAGGGCGCCGCGTAGCGAGCGCATCGCGTGCACCATGTCGGCCTCGTCGACGCCGTAGCCGTGCAGGACTGCTTCCAGGGACTGGAGTATCCGTGAACCCGCGTGCAGCATGGGATCTTCCGGTCCGGTGTAGGCCTCGCCGATGGTGGCGGCGTAGCGGCCGGGATGCGCGACGATGTAGTCGCGGAAGGCGTCGGCGAACGCGGCAAGCGCCTCGGTTCCGGAGCGACCGTGCATGGCGTCGCGGACCCGCTGGTCGAGTTCGGTGATGGCCAGGGCGGCGATGCCGTGCCGCAGGTCGGCGAGGCTGTCGATGTGCTTGTACAGCGAGGGGGTGCGCACACCAAGTCGCTGTGCCAGCGTGCCGAGCGCGAGGTTGGCGAAACCGACGTCGTCTGCGAGGGTCGCGCCCGCGGCGACGACGTCGGCTTTGCTCAGGCCAACCCTAGGCATGGTGTTCCTTCAGGAATGGCAGGATCACCTCGGCGGTCCGCTCGGCGGCGTCGAATTGCGGGTAGTGTCCGCTGCCGTCGATCACGGCGAGGCTGCCCAACCCGGCCGGCAGTGCGGCGACGATGCGTTCGCCTTCGGCCTGCGGGCTCGGGAAGTCGGGGTCGGCAGCGCCCATGATGATCAGCGTGGGCTGAGTTACATTGGGCACCTGAGCTTCCGCGTCCGCGGGCGTCGTTTTACCGGTCTTCATGAACTCGGCCATCCGACCCGGCTCGCGCAACTTCGTCGCGACCGCGGCCAGGTACTCGTCGTAGTCGGCGGGCCTGACCGGAATGGCCACGCTCAGGTACTTCAGCCACTGGCCGACGCTCTTGAAGATCATCGTGCCCATCAGTGGCACCATGCCGCGCCGGTGGCGCGAGTTGGTGAGCAGCGCTGCGATATCGGTCTTCTGGGTCAGCGTGAACGGGTTGATCTCCACGATCGCCCGCACCAGGTCCGGCCGCCGCGCGGCAGCGATGGTGGCCGATCCGCCCGAGAGCGAGTTCCCGACGATGACCGCAGGCCCACCGCCCAGCTTCTCGATGACCGCGAGCAGATCCTGGGCCACGTCGGTCCGGCTGATGGCCTCCTTGCCGGTGACCGAGGTCCAGTTCATGCTCGACTCGCCGTGGCCGCGCATATCGGTGTTGACCACCCGGTATCCGGCGCCGATCAGCAGCGGGATCAGCTGCCGATAGGCATGCCGGTCCAGGCCCATCCCGTGTGACAACACCACCAGCGGGCCGGTGCCGATCTCGTCGTACGCGATCCGCCCGCCGTCGATGTCCACATACTGCGTCATGGTCTTACCCTCCGAGAAAAGCTAACTGCATTAGCCACCAAAGCTAATCGCATTAGCCGCGGGCGTCAACCCCTGGCCGGGGCCGCTTCTGCCGATTGCACGATGCTCCTAGATCATGCGATCTATAGTTAGATCATGCGATCTAGAGAGGGCGAGGCCACGTTCACCGAGGTGGCGCGCCGCTCCCAGATTGTCGACAGCGCAATCGAGGCGATCGCGGAACTCGGCTATAACCAGGCGTCGGTCCGTAAGATCGCCGACCGGGTCGGTGTCGCGATGAGCGTGGTGCTGTATCACTTCGGGAACAAGGACGAACTCGTCGCCGCGATCGTTGCCGAGTGCTACCGATCCGTCATCGAGATCATGCTGCCCGTCGTTGCGTGCGAAACGACCGCGGCCGGAAAACTCACGGCCCACATTCGAGCTCATGCCGAACACATCACCACCCATCGCTCGCACCAAATCGCGTTGACCGAGATCGCCTCGAATTACCGCAGCCGCGATGGGCGACGCCTGCACGAACTGAGTGTGGAGCTGGCCCCCGAGCAGCTGACCGACCTGGCGAAACTGGAACTGGAAACGATCTTCGAACGCGGCGTCGATTCGGGTGAGTTCCGTTCATTGTCAACGGTTTCCATGGCGTTGGCGGTGCGTAGCGCAATCGGCGGCGCGCTACTGAAATCGACCACCGACCCGGACTTCGACGTCCGCGCCTATGGCGAGGAGCTCGTCACCGCTTTCCTTCTCGCCGCCGAGAACAGATAACGCGCACAACAGGGGAGTGACCATGGCACACGTGGTGATAGCGGCGTTCGGGTCGCGCGGGGACCTGGTTCCGTTGACCGACTTCGGGGTCCGCCTCCGCGAGGCAGGACACGACGTGGTCATGACCGCGACCCCGGACCTCGTCGACGAGATAACAGCCTGCGGACTTCAAGCCAGACCAGTCGACTTCGAACTCGACCATGACATGGACCCGGACAAGCCCCGCAAAGCCGCCATGGAAATGGTGTCTCCCGAGGGCATGCGCAAGCTCGGCGGGAATGTGCTCGCCGCACTCGCCGATGTGCTGCTGCTGCTGCTGCTGTCGCCGTTCGCCGAACTCGCCGGGCATCCGCTCGCCGAAGCACGCGACATCCCCAGTATCGGTGTGCGCCTGCAACCCCTCTCGACGACCGCTGCCTTCCCGCCGTCATTACTGGGCGCCTGGTCGGCGGGCCCGATCATCAATCGCAATGCCGGACACTTCGCCACGGCGATGTTCGATCGAATCTATGGCAAAACCATCGCGGGGTTTCGCGACCGATTGGGTGTGCCGAGGCGGTCGCAGCGCGCACTGCGGCGCCAGCGCACGCACCCCGAATGGCCCGTCCTGCACGGTTTCTCGCCCAATGTCGTGGCACGCCCCGGCGACTGGCGACCAGGCCTCGAGGTCACCGGCTACTGGTGGCCGCGGCGGCCAATCGGATGGGAACCGCCGATCGAACTCGCTGCATTCCTCGAATCCGGTTCTGCACCAGTATTTCTCGGCCTTGGCAGTCTCATGCTCGCCAAGGGTGAGGCGACGCGGGTATCGGAAATCGTGCGACAGGCCCTGCGCACCGTGGGAGTGCGCGGAGTGGTTCAGGCTGGCGGGGCAAGTCTCGACGTGGTCGACGACAGCATCATCACCATCGGCTCTGTCCCGCACGACTGGTTGTTCAGCAAGGTTGCGGCAGTAGCGCACTCCTGCGGAGCGGGCACCATGGCCGCAGGCCTGCGCGCCGGATTGCCCGCCGTCGCCATCCCGTCGCCAGGCGGCGACCAACCGTTCTGGGCGAGACGGCTACACGAACTCGGAGTCAGTTCGGCAACGCTGCCACGACCGAAACTCACCGCCGAACGACTCGCCCGCGCTATCGATACCGCGCTGACCGAGCCAAGCCACCGCACACACGCGCAACAACTCGCCGCGCGGATCGCCGAAGAGGACGGTGCCGCAGCGGTCGTCACCGCGGTCGAGAAACTCGTCGATAGACCGAAGCCGCGCTAATCCTCACACTTGACCGGTCCGCGCCCGCGACCCCGGTCCCGGCTACGGGGTACTCCGCGTGGACGTCGCCGCCGAACAATTTCCAGTAGAAGGCGTTCATCCTCGCGGCCGCTGGTGCGTGTCGGGTCAGGATCGCGGCCACAACTGGCGACACCTCGTCGGGGATGTGACCAGCGGCGCACCGAAGTACGTACTCGTTGCGGGCAATTGGGCCGCCGCTGGCCGGGGTCGGTACCCCGCAAACATCGGTCACCAGCCAGTTGACCAGCCGCATGGCGGTGTAGTCGGCGTCATGGGTGGCGTGGCGTTCGGTGAAGTCGCGCTCGGCGGCCGACAGGTCGAAATGCGGCGAGGTGGCCAGCCCGAAGTCGACGAGATAGATCCGCTCCCCGTCGCTGCGGACGTTGGCGAAGTGTCCGTCCATGTGCAGCAGCTCCCGATCGTCGAGGAACGTCACGATCTCCGAAAGTTGTTGTTCGACTGTGGCGGCTTTACCGGCCGGGTTTTCGCGCAGCCAATCCTGCATCGGGTGCGGGATGTATTCGCAGAACAGCACGAGGCTGAAAGGTGCGACGGCCAGCGCTTCGAGACGGGCACGCACGGCGGGGTAGCCGCCCTGGGCGGCAACCACCGTTTCGATGTCGGCGTGGTCGGCGGCGATCGGGGACCGGCCTGGCAGTATCCGCGAGTGGTAGAGCATCGGGAACGACTGTGTCTCGCCGGCCAGAACGCCGTCGGTGACGACGATGTTCGCGGCCAGCTCACGCCATGCGTTGAAGCTCGGGCCACCAATGCCGTACTGGCAGAACAACGGTAGGTCGAACAGGTTCGCGGTGGAGCCCTGGTTGGCGAGCTCTCGATCGGTCAGCGGGATGCTCTTGGCGAACACCGCGACCCCGTCGGCCTCGACGACTGCCGAGCCGCCGCCAACTCCCACGCTGTTGGACAGACCCGTGTCGATGAGGTCGGCAAGCTGAATGTCGCTGTGGGAGGCCAGGAAAGCCGAAAGTCTCCGATGGCGGTCGCTCCTCGCAGCTGTCATCGCACGATTCTGCCACCGACCGGTGGGTGAATACCGGCGTCCGTCCGCTGCCGACGATCCCGGTCAGCCGCTGACGTGGGCGGTGTTGTCGATCCAGTGTTGGGCGAGGTCGGTGTCGCCATCGACGGTGATGCCGGTGGCTTCGCGGTCGGTGAGCGGGAGTCGTCGGGTCAAGGTCAGCAGAAGCGATTGTGCCGGGCCGCTCACCGTTACGTCGGCGGGCTGGGTGCCGCGCTGCCACGTCGGCGCGTCAGGCCGCCGTTCGATGAACCACGCGCCCGCGTCGTCGGCGAGGTCGGTGGCCAGCCACCGCAGGGTCTGCCCGGTGCCGCGGATGGCGTTGGCGGACTCGGACCGCTGCATCTCCCACGTGGGGGAGGTGAGCATCGCGAAGTGGTTACTGATGAGCGCGGCCGCGATGTCGGCGTCGATATCGGTCGGTCGGTTGGCCGCGTTGGCGGCGTCGAAGCCGTGGACGACCGTCTCGTTGAGGAGGCTGGCAATCCAGAATCGCGTCCCGGACCGCTCGTCCCCGGCGGGATTGAACACCGGCGCGTCGAGCGCGTCGTCGGAGCACGCGTTCGCGACCCGCTGCGCGGACTCCGACAGCCACGTCTGCCAATCACGGGGATCGCCAGGGAGTTTGACCATCTCCATGGGCAGCTGTGTGGGGTCGGTGATGCGCCGTTCGATGATCTCCGCGACCCAGTGCTGGGTCTGGCCCACGTGCTCGACCAGGTCGGTGATGGTCCACTTCGGGGCGGTCGGCACGGCGGCGTCAGGTCCGGCTGCGGCGGCTGATTCCGCCAGGCGTCGGGTGTGTTCGACGATCGCTCGCCGGGCGCGTTCTGTGTTCAGCTCGGTCATGGGATTGCCCTCTCCGTAGGTTCGTTGTGCAGGATATGACTGGCCGTGTCGGTCGAACTCATCGGTGACGCGCCAACTCGTCATCGGCGAAGGCCTGCGTCACCGTTGTCGCGAGTCATGGCGGGTGCTTCCATTGTGCGGTGGGGGTTTCGAGCGGTGCGGGTGACCAGCTCTCTCAAATCCGTTCCACCGCTGGCTCATCCGTAAGGCAGGATGGCCACCGTGCTAGAAATCAGCCTCCTGACTGAATCCGACCGTGCCAGTTGGGAAGTGCTGGCCCGCGGTAAGGACATCTACTTCGCTGTCGAACGAAGCGACGACGACTACGAACGTGCATGGCGACGGCTGCTCGACGACGAGCAGATACGCGGGATCGCCGCCCGGCTTGACGGCGAGATGGTCGCTATCGCGCACTACCTGTTCCACGTCAGCATCTGGTACTCAGGGAAATGCTATTTGGCGGACTTGTTCGTAGCGGCCGAAGCCCGGCGCCGGGGTGTGGCGACGGCAGTGATCGAGTGGGTGGCGCAAGACGCCACAAAGCACGGCTTCCCAGGCCTCTACTGGAACACCCTGGAAGACGCCCCGGCCCGCGCCCTATACGACAACGTGGGCAAGTTCCAAAAGGGACTCATCCACTACACGTACCGGCCCGACACCGGCAGTCGCCGCGTGAACGCACGCTGATCAGTGTAAGGCGTTTTGTGCCAAGCACTTCGGTCGTTGCCCGTGGTCTGTCGTCCCGGCATGGCACGACAGACCACGTACGGATCCTCACCCGTTGTCGTGGTTGGGCATCGCTCTCTGGAAATGGCGGATTTCTGCTGTTGCGGTGTGGGTTTCGTTGCCGCCGGAGTACGGGGCCGGGTTGGTGGTCGGCCGGTAGTCCGCGGGCTCGGACCACCAGATCCCGTCACCGTGCGTCAGTCCGACGAGCTGCTGCTGTGCGGTGCCGACGTGACGTGCTGGTATCGCTCCCCGGATCTGCCAGGTGTGTGCGCTCGTCGTTGTGTTGTCGATGTCGGTGGCGAGCGTGGCCAGATACGCGGTGACGGGGGTGAATGTGTCTGCGGGGATGTCGATTTCGAACCTGTGGTAGGGCTCGAGTAGTTGTGTTCGGGCGATGCGTATGGCGTGGTCGAGAACGATCGGGGTCAGGCCGCGGAAGTCGGCGGTGGTGGTGACGGGTCCGGCGAATCCGGTGTGGGTGAGGGTGACGAGGCAATCGGTGATCGTCCGGCCTGCGGGCCCGTGTCGGAGTCGGGTGTGGACGGATTCCTCGATGGCGCGGTGGAAAGCACGCGGTAGTGCGCCGAGCCGGGTTTCGCGTCGGAAGCTGACGCCCGCGCGAGCTGGGGCGGGTTCGACGCGCAGGCCGACGGTGGCCCAGAACCCGCTTGGGCTCGGTGCGCGATGCCCCATTTCCTCGACAGCGTGGCCGACTCCGGTCACGCGTTCGATGCAAAGGGGTTGGCCGGCTTGGAAATCGGCGTCGATGCCGAAGTCTCGGGCGAGCGTGGCGGCGATGATCTGCCGCTGGATCTCACCGTAGAGCAGGATCGACGACGCGCCATCGGGCTCCCGCTGGATGTGCAGGAGCGGATCGTGCTCGGCCATGAGCCGCAACGCCGCGTGCAGGCGGGCGTTCGAACTGGAGCGAGGTCGGACCACGGCGCGCAGGATGGGCATGGCGAAGTGCCGACGACGCTCGGTGACATCCGGACCATCGGCGCCGGCGAGCCGGTCACCGACCCTGATCTGCGGCAATCCGGTGATCCTGCCGATATCGCCTGCGGTCAACCGTTGCGAGTCCACGCCGGTGCGGCCGACGACCTCACAGGACGTGATCCGCCCGCTGTGGCGGTGCAGCGTTCCGTCGTGATCACGGTGTTCCAGGTCGAGCCGCTGACGAACGGTCACCGTCCCGGCGAAAAGACGCAGATAGGCGGTCTTCGTTCCCGCCGCTGAACGTTCGAGCGCGAACACGATCCCGCGTGGGGTGAGAGCAGGCTCGGACGACACGCGCGACGATGGCAGTAGCTGGGTGATCCCGTCCACCAGCGGCGCAATCCCGTGTCCGGTGCGAGCGGAACCGAAGTACAGCGGATAGATGCGTGCGTCGGCGATCTGCTCGCTCAGTACGCCGACCAGTTCGACCGAGGTCAGCGGCGGGCCGTCCACCACGCGAGCCAGCACGTGGTCGTCGACGTCGGCGATCCGCTCGGCGACACGGTCACGAAAAGCGTTGTCCGCCAAGGACTCCGCCACCACCTGCGCTGACCGGTTGCCGGGGGACCGGACGGTCGTCATGGCGACGACGTGGGGAGTCAGCTGCTGCCGAATCTCGGCGACCAGGCTGTCTGCGCGGGCACTGTGCCGGTCGATCTTGTTGACGAAGATCAGTGTCGGCAGCTTGGCTGCGCGCAGGATCCGCATCAGTGCCCGCGTATGCGACTGCACTCCCGCCACGGCCGATATCACCAGTACCGCCGCATCGAGCACGTCCAATGCGCGGTCGACTTCGGCGACGAAATCGGTGTGCCCGGGGGTGTCGATGACATTGACCTGGGTTGTGCGATGAGTGAAGGAGACGACCGTCGAGCGCACCGTGATGCCGCGTTGCCGCTCGATCTGCCCGGTGTCGGTCTGGGTGGTACCCGCGTCGACGCTGCCGAGCGTGTCGATGGTGCCGGTGTCGAACAGCAGGCGCTCGGTCAGGCTGGTCTTACCAGCGTCGACATGAGCAAGGATGCCGATGTTGAGAATGCGATGGGTGTGCATGAATGCCGAAGTCCTCGAAAGTCACCGTCCGATAAAGGATCTGGGGCGGATCGAAGAATCGGCGCATCACAACACTCCCGTTCGGCATCGACGTTCACCGGGGACTGTGACAGCAACAGCGGGAATTGGCAAACCATTATCGCAGTGCGTGCGGGCTTGCTCGGGGGTCACTCTTGGCTGGTTGTCATATGGGAATGCAGTTGCTCGAGGATGCTCTGCAAGCTGCGCCGACGTGCCGGACTCAAGGACTCCAGCGCCGCGCGGACGCCGTGCATCCGCTCGCGCACCTGCTGGGCGAGTGCGGTGCCCTCGGCGGTGGCGACCACCTTCTTGACTCGGCGATCGGCCTGGTCGGTGTGCCGCTCGACCAGGCCGCGTTGCTCGAGTCGATCGATGAGCAAGGTGATGTTCGATGCGTCACAGGACAAGTCTTCGGCCAGTTCACGCATCGCTCGCGGCTCGGCGAGCAGGCCGACGAGTTTGGCTTGGGTGAAGGTCAGATCCAAGCCCTGCGCCGCGGCGAGAAAGTCCTGCTGGTAGACGCGGCAGAAGTCCGTGAGGGTCGCCATGACGTCGACTGCGGTCGGCGAGGCCGGTGGTGAGGAGTGCGGCACAGTGTAAAGGTATGCCGAATACTTGACGAACTCAAGATTCTCGCGCCCGTAACGCTCGACGGAATGCTTGACAGAATCAAGCACTTGCGGCTGTACTACTTGATGAGTCGCTTGAGTCTCTCAACCATTCGAAAGGCTAGAGCGCCCGTTCTTCCACCTACCGCAGCCGATCATCAGCTCGGCGCCGACTTTGGAGACGATATGACCTCGGCAGTAGACACCACGCGAATCCGCCGGTTGCTGGATCGGCCGTTCACCGTTGGCGACCTGACCGTGTCGAACCGGATCGCGATGGCGCCGATGACCCGAAACATGTCGCCGAACGGCGTTCCGGGACCCGACGTCGCCGAGTACTACGCGCGCCGGGCAGCCAACAACGTGGGTCTCATCGTCACCGAGGGCACCTATATCAACCGGGCCGCGGCCAGCGCCTACGACGGCGTGCCGCACTTCTACGGTGAGCAGTCCCTCGCGGGCTGGGCGCACGTGGCCGAGCAGGTGCATCGCGCAGGCGGCCGGATCATTCCGCAGCTGTGGCACACGGGAGTGGCGCGCACCACGACCGAGCCGCCCGCCGAAAGCCCGTCCGGCGTCGGGCTGACCGGAGACCCGACCGGAAATGCCATGACGCAGCGCGACATCGACGATACGGTCGCCGCGTTCGCCGAGGCCGCGGCGGCAGCGGAGCGCCTCGGCTTCGACGGCGCCGAACTGCATGGCGCACACGGCTATCTGATCGACAGCTTCCTGTGGAGCGGCACCAACCAGCGCACCGACGGCTACGGCGGCGACCACGCGTCGCGGGCTCGGTTCGCCGTGGAGATCGTCGAGGCCGTGCGTGCCGCGGTCTCTCCCGGTTTCCCCCTCTTCTTCCGGCTCTCCCAGTGGAAGTCGGAGAACTACCAGGCCAAGATCGCGGAGAGCGCGGGCGAGCTAGAGCAGATCCTGACACCGCTGGTCGACGCGGGAGTCGACGCCTTCCACGCCTCCACCCGCCGATACTGGCTGCCCGAATTCGACGGCAGCGACCTCAACCTCGCAGGCTGGGTCAAGAAGCTCACCGGCAAGGCCACGGTTACCGTCGGCTCGGTCGGGCTTGACCAAGAGTTCGTCGGCTCCGGCGGCTGGCAGAAGCAAGCCGACGTGGCGGGCATCGATCAGTTGCTCGATCGCCTCGAACGCGACGAATTCGACCTCGTCGCCGTCGGCCGGGCGCTGCTGGCCAATCCCGACTGGGCCGACAAGGCGCTACAGGGCCGCCTCGACGAGACGATCGCCTACGACCGCGCGGTGCTGAAGTCCCTCAACTGACCCGGTAGTTCTGCGTCGTATTCGGCTTCGAAACTCGTTGTCGGTCTTGTATGTTGACCATCATGGATCGGAGCTCCGACCTCAACGCGAACGAGCCGCACGTCGCTCGGATGTATGACTACTACCTCGGCGGCAAGGACCACTACCAGGTCGACGCGGACGCCGCCGAGATGGTGATGGAAAAGCTGCCCGATGTCCGGGTTGCCGCCCAGGCGAATCGGGCATTCATCCACCGTGCGACGCGGTACCTCGCCGGCGAGGCGGGTGTCCGCCAGTTCCTCGACATCGGCACGGGCATCCCGACCGAGCCGAACCTCCATCAAGTCGCCCAAGAGCTGGCCCCGGACGCGCGGGTCGTTTACGTGGACAACGATCCGATCGTGCTCGCCCACGCACGCGCCCTCATGGTCGGCACACCAGAAGGACGCACCGAATACATCCAAGCCGATGCGACCCGGCCGCAGGAGATCCTCGAGTCCGCGCGTAATTTCCTGGATTTCTCCGAGCCGATCGGGCTGTCGCTGATCGCCTTGCTGAATTTCGTCCCAGGGGCGTACGAGGTCACCGCGACCCTGGTGGATGCGCTGGCATCGGGCTCGTATCTGGTGATGACGCATCTGACCGGCGACTTCGATCCGGTAGGGGTCGCGGCGACGGTCGAGGTGTATCGCGGTCGTGGACTGTACTGCCACCCCCGCGCCAAGAGCGAGATCACCCAGTTCTTCGACGGGCTTGAACTGCTCGAACCCGGGGTGGTGCCCATCCACCGATGGCGGAACACGGTCGAACCCGGAGTGGTGCCCATCCACCCCTGGCAGGATCCGGACGAAGTGGCGAAGTCGATGGACGCGAAGATACCCGGCTACGCGGCCGTTGCCCGCAAGCCGTGATCGCCGTCCGCGCCGAGGTCGGCGGAATGCCGATCGACTACCCTGGGCGCTGCACTGGAGATTGTCGGATGTGAGGAAGATTTATGGGAAGCGTTGTCCTCGACGTTGTCGCGTTGCTCGCCAATCGTGCGGCGATGTTCTGGAATTGGATGGCCACCGGGTCGTCCGGGTTTCCGCCGCTGTAATTTCGCGATGAACGGTTAGTCCGCGAACGCCCCGGCCTGCAGGCCCGGGCGTTCGCGTATTCGCCGGGCGTGTAGCACTTTCCAGCGAACTGATCGCAGTCGGTTAGGGGTTTTCGCCTTCGATCGGGGTATGTCCCCCGTATGTTGAGCACCGTGAAGACCGCTGGCACGACGCGCCGCACCCCTGGTTGGTTCGTTCTCTGGATGGGGCTGCTGACAGCCCTGATCGTGCTGTGCTGCCTAGTCCTGTTCTGGCAGTTGTCGGCCGAGGGCACCTTCCCGATCCAGGTCATCCTGTGGGTGGCCATCGGCGTACTCGGCGCCGTCGCGCTGCTCTTCGGCCTACTCGGACTGTTCCGCTACCACTCCTTCTTCTACAGCCTGATCGCCCTCGTCGTGATCGGCGTCTTCGTCACCCTCGTCTGGCACGTTCCCGAAACCACCGGCTGGAAAGTCTCCCGCAACATCCTGCAAAACCAAGCCGCCGACTGCGTCAACCCCGGCCACCGCACCCGTCTCGGCGTCTACACCATCACCTACATCACCCGCCGCGACGGCGGCTGCCTGTTCTATACCGAAGGGGGAGAGTCGAATTCGTCACGCGGATTCGCCTACTTCCCCGACGCCGCCCCGCCATATATCGGCACGCCGAGCTCCGGCATCGGATATTCGACGTTCCACGGAAATTGGTACCGGTTTACCGAAGAGTCCTGAGCCGCCAAGGCGGCCGATCATCAAACGGCCAGGACGCCGCCGTCGACGACGATGATTTCGCCGGTGACCCAGGAACTCGTTGGTTCGGCTAGGCGGGTGATCCAGGGGACTACGTCGGCGGGCTGGCCGATGCGGCCCGCGGGCGCTTTGGCGGCGTAGCCGGTGCGCCACCGGTCGACTTCTTCGGCAGAGACGCCGTTGGTGATGAGGATGGGAGTTTGGACGTTGCCGGGGGCTACGCCATTGACGCGAATTCCCTTGGGGCCCAGCTCTACTGCGGCGTTGCGGATGAAGCTGTCGACGGCGGCCTTGCTTGCCGCGTACACCGATTGCTCCGGGGCCGTGAGGCGGGCGGAGATGCTGGAGACCACGACGATATTGCCGCCGGGGGAGCGCAGGAACGGAAGTAGCTTGGCGGTCAACAGGATCGGACCGAAGACGTTGACCTCGAATTGGCGGCGGACGTCCGCCGGGTCGAGGTCGTCGAGCGGTGTGATGGCGAAGATGCCCGCGTTGTGGACGAGCACATCGAGCGTGCCACCGCGCGCCTGCACGGCCGCGACGATCGCGTCGGTGCCCGCCTCGGTCGCGACGTCGGCGACCACCGGGACCACGGCCGGATGGAGCGCGGCGACCTCCTCGAGTGGTTCGCTGCGCCGACCGGTGATGGTGACGCTGGCCGCGCCCTGTTCCGCGAACGCCAGCGCCGCGGCCCGCCCGATCCCGGTCCCGCCGCCGGTGACGAGGATGTGCTGCTCCGCGAAAGTGTTGTCAGACAATGCCGTTCCTCCCTGCCGTAGGTCGACCGTGGACGCCGACCTTCGTTGTCCGCAACACGGCACAGGAGCCCCACATTCCGGTAGGTTGATACGCCCTGGTCCGAGGCGGCCTGGAATGAGGCCTACCGCGAGGGGCCCTCAGTCCGGTATCCGCGCCGAGCAGGAAGGGCTGTTGTGGGCCGACACCGTCCTGGATCCGAGGACGTGACTGGTTTCGGGCTGCACGCCGCCGGTCGAGGATCAGGGCAGCGGCGCGGCCCCGCGTTGGGCGAGTAGAACACCCATCAGTCCCGCCTCCTGCCCCTGAGCGTGGATCATCGAGCGCGCGGTCTCCTTCACCGGCCCCGACGGCAGCAGCTGATCGGCCTCCTGCGCCATGGCGATCCCCCCTTGATGGTGCCGATACATCAACTGTAGGAACAGGATTTCGGCGTCGCGCCCGCGCGCGGCGGCCAAAGCGTCGAGTTCGGCCATCGTCGCCATACCGGGCATCAAGGTACCCGGGTGCTGATCCATCTGCGCGACCGGAGCCGCCGAATGTTGGTGTGACACAGCCTCATCGGTGTGCATCCAGGCCATCGGATGCGCGGGCACCGGAGAGGCGTTGGCCAGGCGCAACCAGCCGAGCATGGTGCCGATCTCGAGCCGTTGCGTGTCATCGAGCTGATCGGCCAGGCGCACCACTCCGGGATCGACAGCGCGGTCCAGGCGTTGCACCATCATCAGCGCCTGCTGATGGTGTGCGGTCATGTCCTGCACGAAGCCGATCTCGACCGCGTTGAGAATCGGTGCGGCCGTGTGGGTTTCGGGCAGGACCAGCGGACGCAGCGCCGCGCCGAGGACAAGCAGGGCGAAGGCGAGCGAGACGAGCGCGGCACCGCGCAGCCAGCGTGGCATCGCTACGACCCGACGATCGACTCTTGGTCCGCCGGTGGCGAATACACGTCATTGTCGAGCTGCAGCACCATGAAACCGATGTCCGAACAGGTGACATACAGTTGCGAGCCACGCCATTCCGGCGGGGACAGGCACCAGTCGGTGGAGACGTCACCGAAGGCCAGCTTGCCGGTGCGCGGAGTGAGCGCGTCCAACGGATTGAACTGTCCTTCCAACACAGCGCGAATCGCGGACGGCGTGCTCATCAACGGCACGCCGATGATCGACGCGAGGGCGTGCGGCGAGTTCCACAGGCTCAGGTTCTGACCCGTCCGGGCAGGCGGGTTGTAGTAGGCGATCTCGTGGATGTTGTGCGGGTCGCGTATATCGAAAACCCTTATGCCGGACGAGATCCAACCGCAGGCGAGGGCTGTCGGGTTGTCGCGGCGGTCGGCCGAGCAGTAATGCGATTCGTAGGCGAAGGCCGAACCACCCATGGACGAACCGATATTGCTGTCGATGTTCTGCGGCAGGTTGATTTCCAGCTTGATCTTCGCGGCGACCTTCGGGTTGGTGTCATCGGCGATATCGATGAGTTTCACACCGCCGGAACCACCTTCGTCGACGGTGTAGAGATAGGGCTTGCCGTCGTAGGTCACCGGGATGCTGTGCTGGGTGGCCCAGCCGTCGGTCCAGAAGACCCGTCCGATGTGCAGCACCTGCGGGTTCGGGTCGCGCCGCTGCACCGCGCTGATGTCGAGCACGGTGAAACCGCCGAGTGCGGACAGATACATCCGATTGCCGTCCGCGCTGATGCCGAAGCCGTGCGCCTCGATGCCGGTCAGGCCCTGCCAGACGACGTGCGGGTTGGTCGGATCGGTGAGGTCGACGGCGCTGACGAAGCCTGGCGCGATCCCCGAGGCCCAGTAGGTGTTGCCGTCGGGGGAGAAGCCACCCTCGTGGGTCGTAATCGGCAGGGGCATCAGCATATTCGTGCCGGGGCCGGGATTGAGCAGTCGCGGGTGCGCGCAGTCGGAGATGTCGTAGACCGACAGGTAGCCGACGCCGGTGCCGACCGGGACGCCGGTGCCGACCAGCAGTTTGCGTGCGGTGTTGACCTTCAGGCTCTCCCAGGTGCCCGCGAGCATCGCGGGTTCGGTGAGGGTGGTGGTCGGTCGCGGGTTCGCCGGATCCGACACGTCGAGCACCTGGACGCCGCGGCCCTCGCTGATCATGTCGCCGGGGAAGAAGGAGCCCATGTATGAGCAGTGCTCGAAGCTGGTCGAGGTGATGCCAGCGCCGCGCCCGGCGAACCCGCCGACGAACGACATGTTGCAGCGGTAGCCCTGCGTGCTGCGCCCGCTGTCTCGGTCGGCCGCGGTGACGTCACCCTGCATGCCGTTCTCCGGTAGCGAGCCAGGTCCGCAGTCGGCGCGCGGCACCGAGGTGCGGCCGACGTCCAGGAATTCCTGGACCGCGTTCTGGATATCGGACTGCAGGTCGGCCGATGCGCTGCTCGGCAGCATCAGCACGGCGGCGAGGCCGACCGTGACCAGGGCCAGCGGTTTGAAACGGCGCAAGCTCGTCAGTGAGCGCATCGTCGAAGTCCCCAACCTTCATCATTGTTGATCTGTCATCCCTCTGCTGACTGGGACAGCTGAAGGAACTGACTGAATGGTAGTAACTACCGTTAACTTATGGGGGAGGTTTCGCCGAAATCCGATGAAGTGGCTGGTCGGAGCGGTGTCTGTGTAGCCGCGCGCCGTCTGGGTGGGTGTTCAGTCGGGCAGTTGCGCCACGTCGTAGGCGAGCAGCTCGTCGCAGGCCTCGAGCAGGATCTGGCGTAACCGTGCCGATCGCTCGGCCAGCGCGGACTGGGAGCGCACGTATTCCGCGCGCCCGGACGGCGTTTCGATCCGCACCGGTTCGTACCCGTACTCGGACAGGTCGTAGGGACTGGCGCGCATATCGAGTTCGCGTGCGGCGCAGGCTAGTTCGAAGCAGTCCAGGATCAGCGTGGACGGGATCAGCGGGACGAGTTTGAAGCTCCACTTGTAAAGATCCATGTTCGCGTGCAGGCAGCCGGGTTGTTCCCGGGCGACCTGATCGGCGCGGGTCAGCGGCTCGATATTGCGGCCGACCGCCTCGGGTGTGAAGAAGCGGAACGCGTCGAAATGGGTGCAGCGCAGCGACATCGACTCGACGACCTCGTCGGTGCCCGTCCGACCCAGACGCAGCGGTACCTGCTGATGCCGGACGTCCTCGGTGCGGTACACCATCGCCCACTCGTGCAACCCGAAACAGGACAGTTGCGCGGGTCGTGACCCGGTGGCGCGCACCAGTTTCGCGACGAACTCGACGGTGTCGCGGCGGCGCGCGAGATAGGCGGGGTCCGCCGCGAAAACGGTCGGCTGCTGTTGTGGCGCAACGGAATCCGGCGCGGCGGAAACCCGGTGGTACCCCCGTGCGCCATCGTATTCACGGGCACCCACCATCCCAATGCCGAATCCTGGATGCCAGCGCCGCAGCTGGGCAGGCTTGTGCCCGTAGTAGGTGAACAGAAAATCGATCACCGGATGCGACGAACCCGCCGCTCGCCGTTCGATATACGGCCCGACCAGCTGATCCACCCGCGCCAGGTGCTCCGCTGCCTGCCCGCGCCACTGCGCCTCGGTCAGCACCTCGACCTCGTTACGTCGCCCGCTCATGCGATCGCGCCACGCGCTTCGTTGGCGTGGCGCGTCTCGGCTCTCGTGTTCGTGCGCGCCACCTGGTGGCTATGTCCGGCGGCCGCCAAGGCGGACCGAGTCGTCCGCGCGATGCCGTTGCGAGACAAAATCATTCGATGATCCGGTGTGTCCCGTCGCGGACGGTACCGACGAACTCTTCGACCAGATCTTCCAGTGCCACAATGCCCGTGGTGTTGCCGCGGGTGTCTACGACGCGACCGAGGTGACTGTTGGTCCGACGCAACCTGGCGAGCGCCTCGTACAACGGCGTGTGCATGCTCACCGTCGGCAGCGGGCGAATGTCGGTGCGCGGGATGGGAGTTCCCGGTCCCGCGCTCTCGTCGGCGACCTTGTCCAGCACATCCTTGACGTGCAGGTAGCCGACCAGTGAGCCGTCGCTCGCCTGCACCGGGTAGCGGGAGAAACCGGTTTCGGCGACGGCGGTTTCGATGTCGCCGAGCGTGGTTCCGTTGCCGCGCAACGGGACCGTCCTTGTCGTCGCCAATGCGACCATCACATCGGTGACGAATCGATCGCTGGTACCGAGCGCCTGGGTGAGCCTGCGGTGTTCCTCCTCGTCGAGCAGGCCCTCCGAGCGCGACTCGCCGATCATCTCGGCGAGTTCCACCGAGGAGACGGTGGCCTGGAGCTCGTCCTTCGGCTCGATCCGCAGCAGCCGCAGCGAGAGATTCGCGGCGAGGTTGTAGATCGCGATGAGCGGACGGGCCAGCCGAAGCCACATCAGGTGCACCGGAACCAGCAGCAGCGCACTGCGTTCTGGACCGGCGAGGGCGATGTTCTTCGGGATCATCTCGCCGAACAGGATGTGCAAGACCACCACGATGGCGAGCGCGATCGCGAAGGCCACCGGGTGCAGCAGCTGCTCGGGCATGCCGAGGAAATCGAACGGCCCCTGCAGCAGGTGGGCCACCGCCGGTTCGCCGACGCGGCCGAGCAGGATCGAGCAGATGGTGATGCCGAGCTGGGCGGCGGCGAGCATCATCGACAGGTTCTCGCCTGCCCGAATCACGATGTCGGCGTTGCGCTTTCCCTGCGCGGCCAGTGCCTCGAGGCGGTCGCGGCGGGCCGAGATCAGGGCGAACTCGGCGGCGACGAAGAACGCGTTGCTCGCGAGCAGCACCACGGTGAGCAGGACGCCGAAGAGGTCACCCATGACTGTGCTCCTGCTCTGGTTCGGCTTGCAGCTGGCGGAACGCGAGGTCGTCCGGTGCGACCGGGATCAACCGGACCCGGTCGATGCGGCGTCCGTCCATGCGTTCCACCCGTGCGATCCACCCGCCGGTGCTCGGCAGTTCGCTCGAAGACCATTGCTGCGAGCGAGGATTCGGCAACACGACCTCGTCGCTGGCCACCGGGATGCGGCCGAGCCGGGTGAGCACGAGGCCGCCGAGCGTTTCGTATTCGCCCTCGGGGGCGTCGTATCCGGTGGCGCGGGATACCTCGTCGATGCGCAGCAGTCCGGAGCAGTCCCAGCCGTCGGACACCCGGCGCACGTCGAGTTCTTCTTCGTCGTGTTCGTCGCGGACGTCGCCGAGGATCTCCTCGATGATGTCCTCCATGGTGACAATGCCCGCGGTGCCGCCGTATTCGTCGACGACCAGCGCGACCTGCATGCCGTCGGCCCTGATCCGTTCCAGCACCTCGTCGCCGTCCAGGCTGGCAGGCACGATCGGGACCGGGTGGGCCAGCATCTGCAGCGGGATGGTGCGGCGCACGCTCGCCGGATGGGTGAACGCCTGCTTGATGTGCACGACGCCGAGGGTGTTGTCCAAGTCGCCGTCGATTACCGGGAAGCGGGAGTAGCCGGTGCGGCGGGCGGCGTCGATGAGATCGGCGATGGTGTCGAGTTTGTCCAGCGACTCGATCTTCACCCGCGGGGTCATCAGTTCCTCGGCGCTGCGCTCACCGAACTGCAGCGACCGATCGATCACCAGGGCGGTGCGCTGATCGAGCGCGCCGCGCAGCGCGGACGTGCGCACCAGCGAGCCGAGTTCCTGCGGCGACCGCGCGGAACGCAATTCCTCGGCCGGTTCGACACCGAGCCTGCGGACGACCCAGTTGGCGGTGTTGTTGAGGAAGTGGATCAGCCACTTGAAGATGACGGAGAAGGCGACCATCGGGGGAGCCGTGGTGCGCGCGGTGGCGAGCGGCTTGGCGATGGCGATGTTCTTGGGCACCAGCTCGCCGTAGATCATCGAGAGCGAGGTGGCCAATACCAGGGCGAGGGCCAGCGAAATGCCGTGCGCGGCGCCGTCGCTGACGCCGATTCCGGTGAACAGCGGGTCGAGCAGCCGCGCAAGCACCGGCTCGGCGATGTAACCGGTGATCAGGGTGGTGATGGTGATGCCGAGCTGGGCGCCGGACAGCTGGAACGACAGCGTCCGATGCGCTTGGCGCACCATTCTGGCGCGGACGTCACCGTCGCGCGCGTGCGCTTCTACGGTGCTGCGTTCCAGCGCGGTGAGCGAGAATTCGGCGGCGACGAAAAGGGCGGTGCCTGCCGTGAGAGCGATGAACCCCAGCAGGCTGAGCACCGTGAGTGCGACGGACATCGTCAGCACCCGCCGATCGGTACTGGGAACTGGTCGACGGGGAGCGGGGCTGGGAGAAGGAGGACGCCGGGTTTGTCACCCGGCTCGGTAGAGGAGCCCTCCTGTGCTGCGCCCTCGGACGCGGGTGACAACTGGATCCTTTCGCAAGCCGGAGATGGTGGGCCGGAGACCGGCAACCACTATGTTACCGGGCAACGCGCCGGGTCGCGTTGGCCGGTGGTCGTGCCGTCGCGGGCGTGTCGCCAGACGATCACTACGCGCGGGGTGCCGGGTCAACTGCGGCCGAGTGGCCGAGGCGCGGGTGTGCGCATCGGCCACTCGGACGCGAGATCATGGAGTCCGCGAACTCACAAGCGCGGCAACTAGTTACAGCTCACCAACCGCTTGGCAGCGGGCGACCCTCGGCGAAACCGGCGGCCGACTGCACGCCGAGCACGGCCTTGTCGTGCAACTCGGCCAGGCTGCGCGCGCCCGCGTAGGTGCACGCGCTGCGCACGCCGGAGCAGATGTGGTCGATGAGGTCCTCCACGCCGGGGCGTTCGGGGTCGAGCCGCATGCGCGAGCTGGAGATGCCCTCCTCGAACAGGGCCTTGCGGGCCCGGTCGAACGCGCTGTCGGTGGCGGTGCGCGCGGCGACGGCGCGCTTGGAGGCCATGCCGAAGCTCTCCTTGTATGCGTTGCCGTCGCGGTCGGTGCGCAGGTCACCGGGGGATTCGTAGGTGCCGGCGAACCAGGAGCCGATCATCACGTTGGACGCGCCTGCGGCCAGCGCGAGGGCGACGTCGCGCGGGTGCCGCACGCCGCCGTCGGCCCAGATGTGCACGCCGAGTTCCTTGGCCGCGGCGGCGCATTCGGCGACCGCGGAGAACTGCGGGCGGCCGACGCCGGTCATCATCCTGGTGGTGCACATGGCACCGGGGCCGACGCCGACCTTGATGATGTCGGCGCCGGCGGCGGCCAGGTCGCGGGTGCCCTGTGCGGACACCACATTGCCAGCGACCAGCGGCACGCCGAGGCCGAGATCGCGGACGGCACTGAGGGATTCGAGCATCTTGGCCTGGTGGCCGTGCGCGGTGTCCATGACGAGCACGTCGGCGCCCGCGTCGACGAGGGCCTTGGCCTTGGCGACCACATCGCCGTTGATGCCGACGGCCGCGGCGACCCGCAGCTGGCTGCGACTGTCGACGGCGGGCTGGTAGATGCCGGCGCGGACCGACCCGGTGCGGGTCATCACGCCTGCGAGGGTGCCGTCTTCGGCGGTGAGCACCGCGAGCTGGGTGTGCTTGGCTTCGAGCAGTTCGAAGATGTCGCGCGGCGAGGTGCTGGCGGGGGCCTGTACGAAATCGGTGATCGCGACGTCACGCAGCCGGGCGAACCGGTCGACATCGGTGCACGACGCCTCGGTGACGACACCGATCGGTCGTCCGGTTTCGTCGACCACGACGACGGCGCCGTGGGCGCGCTTGTGCATCAGGGCGACGGCCTCGGACACCGAGTGTTCCGGGCCGAGGATGACCGGGGTGTCGGCGGTGAGCGAGCGGCTCTTGACGAACGCGATGGTGTCGGCGGCCGCGCTGATCGGCAGATCCTGCGGGAGCACCACGATGCCGCCACGGCGGGCGACCGTCTCGGCCATCCGACGACCAGCGACCGCGGTCATATTGGCCACGACGATGGGGATGGTGGTGCCGGACCCGTCGACGGTGGAAAGGTCGACGTCGAACCTCGAGGCGACATCCGTCCGATTAGGGACGAGGAAGAGGTCGTCGTAGGTCAGGTCATACGGCGGCTGATGGCCAGGGAGAAACTGCACTTAACCGATGATAACCAAGTCCGCCCGGTACCGCGCAATTCTCCAGCACTCAGCGGAGACGAACTTCACAGTCGACCGCACCGATCCTGGCTGCGATGACCCCGCAATCCAGTTTCGCCTGCCCACGAGTCCGCCAGCAATTTCGTGCGCGGCGGGCGAGGAGGTGCGCAGCGGGCGAGAAGGTGCGCGGCGGGCGAATTGCTGCGCGGCGGCGACGAGTCAGGTGGTGGCTTGGGAGCGGGAGAGGTGGATTGCGGTGGTGCACATGATGATTACGGCCAGGGCGGTGATGGCCAGGCCGAAGGTGTTGGTGCGGAAGCGTTCGTCTAGGACGGTTACGCCGATGAAGGCCGCGGCCAGGGGTTCGGCGATGGTGACGGCGGGGAGCGAGGCCGAGAGCGGGCCCGCTTGGAATGCTCGTTGTTGCAGGTAGACGCCGGTGATTCCGGCGGCGACCAGTGCCCAGGTCTGCCAGCTGCCGAGCACGTCGGCGATGCCGTGATCGAACAGCGAGGTCACGTAGGAGGTGAGGGCGGCGGCAAGCCCGTAGAGCGAACCGCTTGCGGCACCGAGGAGCAGGGCTCGTCGGCCGGGGTCGGTGCTGCCGATGCCGACGGCCGTGGCCGCGGCGATGAGGGCGACCAGGATGAGGAGCGGGATCAGCCAATCATGGAGTGGCGCATTGGTATTCCCCTCGGAAGGGTTGCCGACGAGGAGGAAACAGGCGAGTGCCGCGGTGAGTGCGAGTGCGGTTGCCCAGGTGCGTGCGGTGATGGTGCGGCCGTTGAGTCTGGCCGCCAACGGGAGCGCGAATACCAACGCGCTCACCAGGATTGGTTGGACAAGCAGGACCGCGCCTAATGCGAGCGCGGCGACCTGCATCCCGTATCCGCCGATATCGCCGACTATCCCGGCCCACCATCGCGGATTGCGCAGCAGTGCCCGGACGAGCGAATCACCCTCGGGGACCGCGGCGGCCGCCTGCTGTTGCGCGACGGCCGCCACCGCGAAGAACAGGGCGGCCAACAGCGCGCAGGCAATAGCGCCCACTGGATGGTTGGACACGAGCGTTAGTTTGCCCCACGATTGCGAGTCCCCGGCGCGTGCTCCGGGCGCACGGCGCGTCGCCGAGCATTCCCGGGCGTGTCGCCGCCACCGGAGCGCCCGGTGGAACCGGAGGTGGAACCCGCTGAGCGACCAGCGAATCCGGACGCACCACCACTGTGGCCCGACTTCGCCGTTCCCGCGTTGCCGCCGGAACTTGCCGATCCTGCGGCGCGGCCGGAGTTCGCTGAGCGCCCGGCGAATCCGGACGCGCCACCACCACTACGGCCGGAGCTTGCCGATCCTGCGTTGCGGCTCGAGTCCGCCGACCCTGCGGCGCGGCCGGAGCTTCCCGATCCTGCCGCGCGACCGGAACCCCGCGCACCGCCGGTGCCGGTTCCGACCTTCGCCGAACCCGCCCCGCGACCACCCGCACCGGCCCGACTCGACGGACCCGCATCACGCGAGGATCCCTTGACCGAACCATCCTTGCGACGCTCACTCGCCGAAGCCTCGGCCCGCACCGGAGCACCCCCGCCGCGAGTCTCCGTCGACCGCCGCCCCGACCCGCCGCGCCGCCGACCGGTGCCCGCCTTCGAATTCCCTTCCGCCTCAGGCTGTTTCGGCGGTGCGGGCGCGGCCACCGGAACCCCGGACGGCTGCCGAGCGCCGGTGATCTCGATCAACCGACGATCCCCAGGCCGCACCTCGATACCAACGATCTCGACCCCCGCCTTACGGGTCATCGCCTCGACCTCGCGCCGTTCCTCGTCCATCACCAGCGTGACGACGACACCGTCCTCACCCGCCCGCGCGGTCCGCCCGGCGCGATGCAGATAAGCCTTGGACTCCGCAGGCGGATCAACGTGCACCACAAGGGAAATGTTGTCGACGTGAATACCGCGCGCCGCCACATCGGTGGTGACCAACACCGGAATCGACCCGTCGGCGAAGGCCGCCAGCGTGCGGGTCCGGTTGTTCTGCGCTTTGCCGCCGTGCAGCGCGCCGGTCGCGATGCCCGCTCCGCGTAGCTGTTTGGCCAACCGGTCGGCGCCGTGCTTGGTGCGCACGAACATGATGGTGAGCCCGTCGCGCGCGGCGATCTCGGCGGCGACGGTCCGCTTGGCCATCTTGTCGCGCACGTAGAGCAGGTGGTGGGTCATCGTCGCGACCGACGCGGACGCGGGCGCGGTGGAGTGGGTGACGGGGGAGCGCAGGTAACGCTTGACGAGCTTGTCCACCTCGCCGTCCAGGGTGGCCGAGAACAGCAGGCGCTGACCATCTTTCGGTGTCTGGTCGAGCAGCTTGGTGACCTGCGGCAGGAAGCCCATGTCGGCCATGTGATCGGCCTCGTCCAGCGCGGTGATCCGCACATCGCCCAGCGCCGCCGAACCCTGCGCGATCAGATCGGCGAGTCGTCCCGGCGTGGCGATGAGCAGGTCGACGCCGCGCGCGAGCCGTTCGGCCTGTCGCCGGATCGGCGCGCCGCCGACCACGGACGCGACCCGCAGACCGACCGCGAGCGCGGGCGTGTCGAGGGCGCGTTCGATCTGCGCGGCCAGTTCGCGGGTCGGCACCAGCACCAGACCGCGCGGCCTACCCGGTTTGGTCGCCCCGCTGGCGAGCCGGGCCAGCATCGGCAGCCCGAAGGCGAGGGTCTTGCCGGACCCGGTCGGTCCTCGGCCGAGCACGTCCTTGCCTGCGAGCGCGTCCGGCACCGTCGCGGCCTGGATCGGGAACGGCGCCTCGATGCCGTCGTTGCGCAGTGCTTGCACGAGCACGGCGGGCAGGCCCAGGTCCATGAAGGTGACGGTGGGCGCCGCGGCGACGGGCGTCGAGGGGGTCACGGGTGGTGTGTGCCTTTCGTAAGACGACGCGCTCGGGCTCGTACAACGCGCTGTTCGGTGGATCGGGGCGGTGACCGGTCCGGTGCACCGCGCGCTGCGACCAGCATCAGGGAGGCAGCGGGAAAAGGCGATGAGGCCGGCCGGGTGGCAGGCCAAGTGTTCAGGATACGTCCTATGACTGTCTAGCCGCGGAACAGTCGGCCCAGTTCAACCAGCCAGGGCACCGCGACGGCCATCGTCGGTACGACGAGGATGGCGGCCGAACCGAGGTAGGCGGCGCTGGCGATCCGAACGTCACCGATCCGCCCGGTGAGGCGCTGGATGCGGATCAGGGTGGTCGGCCCGCCCGCGGCGAGCGCACCCTGTGGCGCGGTGGATTTCGAGCAGGCGACGAGCGCGCGGGCCAGCGGCTTCGGCCCGGTCACCTTCACCGCGGAATCGTCGGCGAGCAATTCGATCAGCAGTTTCACCGAACCGAGCGCCGCCTTGCTTCGCACAAATCGCGGAAACGCTTCGTGCACAGCGGTAAACGCCTCGAGCACGAGGTCGTGCCTGGCCCGTAGGTGCGAGCGCTCATGGCTGACGATCGCGGTGATCTCGGCGTCGTCGAGGTTGGTGAGCGTGCCCTCGCTGATCACCACGCGCTGCCGCAGACCGGGCAGGCAGTAGGCGATCGGCTCGGTCGCGGCGAGCACCCGGATATCGGAGGCGCGGCGGCGCGGGCCGCTCTGATCGAGCAGGTCGACCAGCATCCGATGCCTGGCCCGCCGCCGTCGCGTATGCACGCCGACCCGCACGATCGCGTAGCAGAGCCGCGCGCCGACCAGCAGCGTCAACGTGAACACCAAGACATAGGCCAGCCACAGCGGCAGTCCGAGCGCGTCGATCTCGCGGGTGGGTTGCGTGGTCGGCCGACCGTCGAGGCCGGGCACCAGCAGTTCCGCGGCGATGGCAAGTCCGGAGCCGAACGCGCTGAGCACGGCGGCCAGCGCGATGGCCTGCCACAGCACCAATGCTGCGCGGGGCGTCCGGTATGTCCAGGTCGCCCGGCTGAGCAGGGCCGGGGCAGGCCCCGCGAGAAGCAATGCGAGACCGGCGAATACCGGCGCGGTTGCGTTCATCGACTCAGCTCACTGCGTTGGGGGCAAGGTCGCGAGGAGTCTACTGCGGTGGCGGTGTGTCCTCGGTTGCTTCGAGCTTAGCGAGTGCCTCCCGCAATGCGTCAGCCTCATCCTTGCCGACCTGTTCAACAAAGTGCACCAGCGCGGCGGCGCGGCTGCCCGCGGCGTCGGCCTGTTGCAGTGCGTCCACCATAAGGCTGGCGACCAATTCATCCCGGGTGTGCACCGGCGCGTAGCGATGAGCACGGTCGTCACGCTGCTGGACCACGAGGTTCTTCTTCGCGAGTCGTTGCAGCACCGTCATCACCGTGGTGTACGCGAGCTCGCGGCGTGCGGCCAATGCCTCGTGCACCTGCCGGACCGTCTGCGGTTCATCGGTCGACCACAACTGGTCCATGACCGCCTTCTCGAGTTCACCAAGTCCTGCCATCCCACAATTTTACGGACTCAACGACGCGCATGCGTACTACAGGGTGTCGTAACTATGGAATAGCTGGTGTGTCATTTGTCATACGGGCGCGGATTCGGGCATGACGGGCCCGCCTGCCTTGCCGAGAACGTGGCGCGTACCGATCGGAACAATCATCGGCCGACCCGACACCGGATCCTGCAAAACCGAGGCGTCGAGGTCGAAAACCTCGCGCAGCAGCGCGACAGTGATGATGTCGCCGGGACGGCCCTGCGCGATGATCCGTCCCTCGCGCATGACGATCAGCTCGTCGCTGTAGCGGATCGCCAGATTGAGGTCGTGCAGCACCATCACCACGGTGCGGCCGAGCTCGGCATGCAACCGGTCGACCAGGTCGAGCACGTCGACCGCGTGCGCGAGGTCGAGGTAGGTGGTCGGCTCGTCGAGCAGCAGGATGTCGGTACCCTGCGCCAAGGCCATGGAGATCCAGGCGCGCTGGCGTTGGCCGCCGGACAGTTCATCGAGCGCGCGGTCGGCCAGGTCCTCGATGCCGGTCTGCGCGAGCGCGGACAGTACCTCGTCCTCGTCGGCGGCCGACCACTGCTGAAACCACGACTGATGCGGATGACGGCCACGCGCGACGAGATCGGCGACGGTGAGGCCCTCCGGCGCGACCGGTGCCTGCGGCAGCATGCCGATCACCCTGGCCACGTCCTTGGTCTTCATCGTCGAAATGGCCTTGCCGTCCAACAACACTCGCCCGTGCTGCGGGCGAAGCAGGCGGCCCAGCGAGCGCAGCAGCGTGGATTTGCCGCAGCCGTTGGGGCCGATCACCGTGGTGATCACGCCGGGCGCGATGTCGAGCGAGAGTCCGTCGATGATCACGCGGTCGCCATAGGCGAGCTTGACGTCGTCGGCGGCGAGCCGGGTCGGCTCCGCATTGGTCGCAGCGTCTGTGGTCATGACAACGTCGCCTTCCGATTCATTCGCACGAGCAGGTAGAGCAGGAACGGTCCGCCGAACGCCGCGGTCACGATGCCGACCGGCAGATCCGCCGGAAACAGCGAGCGCGACGCGACATCCGCGCCGACCACCAGGATGGCACCGATGAGCGCCGACCCGATGAGTGGTTCGCCAGGGGTGCGCAGCAGCCGCCGCGCGATCTGCGGCGCGGACAGCGCGACAAAACTCACCGGGCCGACCGCCGCGGTCGCCACCGAGGCGCCGATCACCGCCGCGCCGATCAGGATCGCCTGCTGGGTCTGGATCCGCACGCCGAGCGAGCGGGTGGTGTCGGCGCCGAGGCGCAGCGCGGCAAGCGTGCGGGCCGAGCCGAGCGCGACCACCACCACGACGGCCAACGCGAATGCCGCTGGGAGCACACCGGATCGGTCGGCGTTGTTCAGTGATCCGTTGAGCCACAACTGCGCTCGCTGCGCGTCCTGCAGGGTCGCGCGGGTGAGCAACCAGCTGATGCCCGCCAGCAGCAACGCGTTCAGGCCGACACCGATCAGGACCAGTCGCAAACCGGTGACACCCCGGTCCCCGGTTGGGCTGCGTCCCCAGGCCAGCAGGTAGATCGCCGCTGCCGTGAGCAAGCCGCCCACCAGCGCGGCCAATGGCGCGCCGATGGTCGCGAGCATGCCGGTTCCGCCACCGCCGACGACCACCGCGACCGCGCCGAGGCTGGCGCCGGAGGTGATGCCGAGCATGTCCGGCGCGGCGAGGGGGTTGTGCAGGATGGACTGGGTGATCGCCCCCGCGATGCCGAGCGCGGCGCCGACCACCAACGCGGTCAGTGCCCGCGGCAGCCGCGAGTCGAGCACGATGAACCGCTGAGATCTGGTTCCGCCGCCGGTCAGCACGTCCAGCACGCGGCCGAGCGGGATATGCGATTCACCGGTGGCGATGTCGAGACAGAACAACAGCAGCAACGCCGCGGCCAGCGCGACGACGATGACCACTAGCACCGGACGCAACACCATCGACACCGGCCCGACCCGCAGTGCGGGCCGAACGCCCTCGGTCTTCAACGAGAGTGTCACAGGCTCACCAACTTTCGACGCCGCACGAAAACGATGAAGAACGGCGCGCCGACCGCGGCCAGCATCACACCGACCTGCAGCTCACCCGGCCTGGCCACCACGCGTCCGATGATGTCGGCGATCAGCAGCAGCAATGCGCCGAACAATCCCGAATACGGAACCAGCCAGCGATAGTCCGGCCCGGTGATAACGCGCGCGAGATGCGGCACCACCAGCCCGAGGAACGCGATCGGCCCGACCGCCGCGGTCGCCGCGCCGGACAGCAGCACGATCGCGGCCAGCCCGAGCGCGCGACTGCGCCCGACATTCACCCCGAGCCCGCGCGCGATATCGTCGCCGAGACTGAGCAGGTTCAACCCGGGCGAGGCGATGAACGCGAGCAGCACCCCGAACGCCAGGAATGGCAGTATCTGCCATAACACCGCGGCATCGCGGCCGGCGACCGTGCCGACGACCCAGAACCGGTAGGTGTCCAGCGCCGCGGGATCAAGCAGCACAATGGCATTCGTCATCGCCTGCAAAAACGCACTGACTGCCGCACCGGCCAGCACCAGGCTCAGCGGACTCGCCTTCCCGCCGCCGATGGACGACGCGGCGAACACCACGACCCCCGCGATCAGCGCTCCGGCGAAGGCGAACCAGATGTACTGCTCCGGGGTGGTCAACGCGAACAAGTAGATGCTCAGCGCCGCGAGAAATGCCGCGCCCGAGTTCAATCCGAGTAGCCCCGCGTCGGCGAGTGGGTTGCGCGTGTAGCCCTGGATCAGCGCGCCCGCGATGCCGAGTGCAAGTCCGGTGACCAATGCCAGTGCCGTGCGAGGTAGTCGAAGTCCACGTACGATCTCCTCTGCGGTGGATCCGGCCGGGCAGTTGAACGGCCCGCCCTGACAGGTGAGCGCGTGGTGCACAGCGTCGTAGACGGTGCCCGGCGCCAGCGATCTGGTGCCGATCGCGATGCTGGCGAGTACGGCGAGCAGGAGCAGTGCAGCCAGAGCTAACAAACCGTTAAGTTGGCGCCACCGTGCGTTGCTTACCCTGGTCACGGTGACTAACTACTCCTGAGATTCGTTGTAGCAGAGAACTTGTTGGTCTGGTAAGCCTAACCTATCTTGCGGTACCTACCGCTATGGCCAAATCCTCGAGGAGGTTCAATGCCCGAGCTCATGACCACCTGCCCGCCGCGCCATGCCCATATGGCGTTCGATCGCACATGTGACAGGTTGCGTGCGCTGCAACCTGAGCATCCGCGTGTGTATGCGGTGGCGGCGATGGTCGAGCAGGGCAAGCGCCGATGGTGGCGGCTGGCCGACGGGGTGCGCGAGGGGCGCATCGAACGGATGTATCGCAGGCATGCCGCGGAGATGATCCGCGCCGATGTCGCCGCGGAGGTGGTGGCGACCGCGCTGATCCACGCGGTGGTCGGCCGGGTGATCGCGCTGCTGGTCGCCGAGGGCCGGGCCTGGGATCCCGGCCTGGAGAACCTGTGGATCCACACCGACAACGACGGCGGCATCGACTGGGCGGGCCTGGGCGACACCACCATTCGCGTACTCGACGGCGATCCGCTCGCTGAGGAGTCCGGCGCGGTGAGCCTGCCGTGCGAGGGTGCGATGTATGTCTGGCTCGCGCATCGCTGCGAGCCCTCGCTCACGCTGATCCAGTCGAGCATGGCCCGCTACTCGGGGCTCAGCGCACGCCGATTCTGGTTGCTGGTCGGTGAATCCATCGCGGGCGCCTCGACCTACGTGCCGGACCTGGCCGGGACCGACGCGGTGGTCGGTACTCGCCGTGGTCAAGGCCTCTTGGCTGCCTTGGAGCAGCGCGGATTACCGGTCCGTCGCGCGACGGCCTTGCTAAGTTAGGTAAGCCTGACCTATACTCATAACCGGCGTTAGGATTGGTCGAGAGTCCCGAGGGCTGCGGTGACCCCCGATCCATTGCCGCGATGGGCTCCACTTCTAGCGGTGGAGCCCATCGCTTTGTCTTCAGGCGAGTAGGTAAGTGAGCCAGCGGTAATCGGCCGCGCGCGTTGTGCAAAAGTGGACCGCATGACAGAGCAGGAAACCCGGGCCGAGGATTGGCTGGCGACGATCACGCCGGAGCAGATGACGAAGGTCAGCGAAGGCACCTTCACCGACCTGATCGGACTGCGCTACACCGAGATAAGCCAGGACCGGGTGCGCGGCGAGTGGACCGTCAAGCCGCATCTGTACCAGCCCGCCGGTATTCAGAACGGCGGCGTGTACTCCACCGTCATCGAAACGCTCGCCAGTGTCGCCGGCGGAGTCTGGTACGGCGCCAAGGGCTCGGTCGTCGGGGTGAACAACAACACCGATTTCCTGCGCGCGGTCCGCGACGGCAACCTCTACGGCGAGGCGACCCCGATCCATCGCGGCAGGCTGCAGCAGCTGTGGCAGGTGGTGATCACCGACGAGCAGAAACGGGTGGTCGCGCGCGGCCAGGTCCGTCTGCAGAACCTGCCGAACTGAGGCTGAGCGGGCGCTCGTCCCGCGACGCCGGAACGGGCGTGCCAGAATGACCGTCACCCATCCACCCCGACCCGGTGAGGAGCCCGGATGCGACTGTCGCCGCACGAGCAGGAACGACTGCTGCTGAGCTACGCGGCCGAGCTGGCTCGGCGCAGGCAGGCGCGCGGACTCAAGCTGAACCATCCGGAGGCGGTGGCGCTGATCAGCGACCACGTGCTCGAAGGCGCACGCGACGGTCGCTCGGTCGCCGAGCTGATGTCTTCTGGCCGAACGGTTCTCCGGCGCGCCGACGTGATGGAGGGTGTGCCGGAGATGATCGACGACGTCCAGATCGAGGCCACTTTCCCGGATGGCACCAAGCTGGTCACCGTCCACCATCCGATCGGCTAGGAGGACTGGATGAGCGATCGCTGCGAAGCCGCCGAGAGGTCGCGGGGCACCGAAGGTCGTGACGAATGGGTGCGCACGGCATGATTCCCGGCGAATACCTTTGTGCTGAAGGCACTATCGAGCTGAACGCCGGTGCCGATCGAATCGAACTCGACGTGGTCAACACCGGCGACCGTCCCGTCCAGGTCGGCAGCCACGTGCACTTCCCGCAGTCCAACGCCGCGCTTGACTTCGACCGCGCCGCCGCGCACGGCCACCGCCTCGACATCCCGGCGGGCACCGCGGTCCGTTTCGAACCCGGACTGGCGCAACGCGTTTCGCTGGTCCCCCTGGGCGGCACCCGCGAGGTATACGGCATCAGCCTGACACCGCCCGGCCGCCTGGACGAGAGTTGAGCCGCACCACTCTTGATGTCCCGCACCTGAAGTCGCATGCGATTGCCGGTGCGGGACATCAAGAGGCGTGCGGCAATCCGCTGACCCTGGAGGGTGCACGATGAGTGAGTTGAGCCGCGCCCGGTACGCGGAGCTGTTCGGGCCGACCACCGGTGACCGAATTCGACTGGCCGACACCGATTTGTTCGTCGAGATCACCGAAGACCGCAGCGGCGGACCGGGACTCGCGGGCGAGGAGGCGGTCTTCGGCGGCGGCAAGGTGCTGCGCGAATCGATGGGCCAGTCCCGCGCGACCCGCGCCGACGGCGCCCCTGACACCGTGATCACCGGCGCGGTGATCATCGACCACTGGGGAATCATCAAGGCCGACATCGGCATTCGCGACGGCCGCGTCTGCGCCATCGGCAAGGCTGGCAATCCCGACACCATGAACGGGGTGCACCCCGACCTGGTGGTCGGCCCGTCCACCGAGATCATCGCGGGCAACGGGCGCATCCTCACCGCGGGCGCCATCGACTGTCACGTGCACTTCATCTGTCCACAGTTGATGGACGAGGCGCTCGGCGGCGGCATCACCACCCTGATCGGCGGCGGCACCGGTCCGGCCGAGGGCAGCAAGGCGACCACCGTCACGCCAGGTTCCTGGCACCTGGCCCGGATGCTCGAGGCCACCGACGGCTGGCCGATGAACATCGTGCTGCTCGGCAAGGGCAACACGGTCAGCGCCGAGGCCATGTGGGAGCAATTGCGCGGCGGCGCGGCGGGTTTCAAGCTGCACGAGGACTGGGGCTCCACCCCGGCCGCGATCGACGCCTGCCTCACCGTCGCCGACGCGGCGGGCGTCCAGGTGGCTCTGCACTCGGACACGTTGAACGAGGCCGGTTTCGTCGAGGACACCCTCGGCGCCATCGCGGGCCGCGGCATCCACGCCTATCACACCGAGGGCGCGGGCGGCGGGCATGCGCCCGACATCATCACTGTCGCAGCACATCTCAACGTGCTGCCCAGTTCGACCAACCCGACCCGCCCGCACACCGTCAACACCCTCGACGAGCACCTCGACATGCTCATGGTGTGCCATCATCTGAGCGCGTCCATCCCGGAGGACCTCGCGTTCGCGGAGAGCCGGATCCGCCCGTCCACCATCGCGGCCGAGGATCTGCTGCACGACCTCGGCGCGATCTCGATGATCGGCAGCGACTCCCAGGCGATGGGCCGCATCGGCGAGGTGGTCATGCGCACCTGGCAGACCGCGCACGTGATGAAGCGCCGCCGCGGCGCGCTGCCCGGCGACGGCCCCGCCGACAACGCCAGGGTCCAGCGCTACATCGCCAAATACACCATCTGTCCGGCCGTCGCGCACGGCCTCGACCACGAGATCGGTTCGGTCGAGGTCGGCAAGCTCGCCGACCTGGTGCTGTGGGAGCCCGCGTTCTTCGGCGTCCGCCCGCATGCGGTGCTCAAGGGCGGCGCGATCGCCTGGGCCGCGATGGGTGACGCCAACGCCTCCATCCCGACCCCGCAGCCGGTGCTGCCCCGACCCATGTTCGGCGCCGCCCCGCTCGTCGCGGCCGCCACTTCGCTGCACTTCGTCTCCGAGCAGGCCATCGACGACGGCCTCGCCGACCGGCTGCGGATCAACCGAAAACTGGCCCCGGTCAAGAACGTTCGCGATCGCAAGAAGACCGACATGCCGCACAACGACGCCATGCCGCGCATCGAGGTCGATCCGGACACCTTCACCGTCCGCATCGACGGCGAGGTCTGGACCGAGCAGCCCGCCACCGAACTCCCGATGGCGCAGCGCTATTTCCTGTTCTGAGCGCTACGGCGACAGGTCGACCATCATCGTGGCCAGCTGCAAAGAAGCCGCGCACGGATCGAGGTCTGTTGTGCGCGAACGATTCTGGACGCGCCAGGTGATGGCGCCGTTGGCGGCCGCGGTGACCGCGCAGTCGCCGGGGTCGTGCGGGTTGCGGATGTAGAACGCGGTCGCGGTGACCGTGCCGAGGACGTGCTTGGTGATCACCATGTGCTCGGTCTGGAAACCGTCGGACCTGGCGCGGTCCCACAGCTGCTGCAGCGAGTCCTGCGCGGAGTAGGTGAAGCTGACGGTCGCGTCGCCGTCGCCGACCTGTGCCTCCCAGTAGCAGACCTGGGGGGAGTGGTGGGTGGTCAGGCTGTCGGCGCGGACGGCGTCACTGATCTGCTGTTGGGTCACCGGCGCGCAGTCGGCATACGGATTCACCGGCGCCGCAGGGGCGGCGTCCGGCGTGCTCGCGCTGCTGCATCCCGTCACCAATCCGGCCAGGGCAATAACGGCAAGTCCGGCATTACGGACAGAGAACGGGTTCATCACCGCTCCCTTTCTGGATCATTAACGGGTCAGACCAGGTCACGGTACCCAGCGATCGGGCGACACGCGACCTGAGCAGGCGCGATCTTGCTCTCAGTCGGTCAGGCCGTCGGGCAGCCGACCGCCATGCAGCCGGTGATGACGGAAGGCGAGGCGGACGATGTCGGCGATGCCGGGATCGGCGATCGTGTAGACATTGCGCCGACCTTCTTTGCGGACATGAACCAGACCGGCGAGTCTCAGCTTCGCGAGGTGCTGGCTGACCGCGGGCACGGTTTGGCCGATCTCGGCGGCCAGTGAACCGACGTCGCGTTCGCCCTGACTGAGCAACCAGAGGATCTGCAGCCGGGCGGTGGCCGCGAGCATGCTGAAAACCGTTGCCGCGTCATGTAGTTGAGTCACCGGGAGGGGGCCCGGCTCGTCGTGCTCGGTCATGTCGCGCCTCCAACAAGGAGCGCTCGCGAGCGCGAATGCGCGAGGCCACCTTTCCGTAGCGTGGCACGGAGTCGAATACTTGCGCAACTGATTGACGAACGGACAGTGGCGGGTTTCTAATGATGGGTGCGCAATTCTGCGTAGATGAGCAACCAACGAAGCGGGGTGAGCGGCTGATGCCGGTTGACAGTATCGACGTCTCTAGCCGGACCGCCTTAGCGAAACGGGTTGTGCCGGTTCGTCGTTGATCTGCCCGCGCGATCCGTGGCCGAGCTGAGCGGCCGGCCGATCGCCTGACGCGGCACCAATTCTCAACATTCTTCGATCCCGTTGGGCCGACGCGCACAGCGTCGGCTCGTGTAGTCGGTGCGACCGTCCCGAACGGCCGCACCGATGTTCGGGCGCGGCCGCCTGCTGTGCGCGCCCGGACACCAGGCCCGCGCGGTAGGCGGGCGCTGTCACCACCAGACGCTACTCACCACCAGATGCTACGAAGTATTGGAGTTCCGCCATGGCGATCATGTTCAAGAAGGCCGAAACACCGCACCGCGCACCGAATCTGGAGCGTCAGTCGATCTGGTTCACCGTCGGTCTCTACCTGCTGATCAGCGCGGGACTGCTGACCATGCACTACGCCCACCCGCAGGCGCCCGTCGGCTCCTCGTCGGTCGCGCCCGCGCACTCGTCCTACGGTCAGTAGCGATGCGAGTCCTCCCCAGCGCCGTGACCGCCGACCGCTTCGACACCGAAGTCCTGCAGCAACATTGGATTCCGCTAGCGGCCGCCGACGCCGACACCGCCGCGGTGCTGCGCGAACGGCTCGGCGTCGACTTCGCCGCCGCACGCAACCGGGTCTGGGAGACCGACAACTTCCTCTACCTCCCGGTCGTCGCCAACTACAAGCGCGGCGACGCCATCGAACGCGAGACGATCGTCTTCGCGCTCGGCGCCGAATTCCTGGTCACGCTGCAGCCGGACGAACACTTCATCCCGTTCGACAAGGCGATCGCGAAGATGCGCCGCAACCCCACCCTCACCGGCTCCTCGCACGGCGTCATGTACGCGCTGCTGTGGGCGCTGAACGAGGCCTCCGAGCGGGTCATCTACTACGCGAGCGACGCGCTGGAGGCGATGAACGACGAGATCGAGATGGCCACCAACGGTTACGACCAGCGGGGCCGCGAGATCGGCGTCGCCGACATGCGCGGCACCATGTCGCGGATGAACGCGGCCGAGGAGATCGTCTCGCGCACCCAGGAGACCCAGCTCCAATTGGCCCGCGCCGCACGGCATCTGATGGCCGACATCAGCGTGCACAGCGCCGAGATGGAGAGCCTGCTCGCCATCCTTGTCGCCGATATCGACGGGGTGAAGCAGCACGCGGGCTTCGAGCACGACAAGGTCCGCTACCTGCAGCAGTCGGTGATGACCTGGCTCGACGTCAAACAGAATCAGATCGTCAAGGTGTTCACCATCATCACCGCGGTCTTCCTGCCGCCAACACTGATCGCCACCTTCTACGGCATGAACTTCACCTGGATGCCCGAATTGGAGTGGGAGCACGGCTTTCTCGCCACCGTCCTGATGACACTGGTGGCCGCCGTGATCCCGCTCGCCTACATCAAACGAAAGGGCTGGCTGCGCTGACGGCCGGGTACGGCCCGAACCGCGTGGCCGAGGTCGTTATTCAATATCATGACAGGCATGACGGCCGCCGGTAGCAGCTCGCCCGAGGCCGCGCGCCCGGATGCCAGGACCGAACGGTGGCGCGCGCATCGGGAGCAGGTGCGCGGCGAATTCGTGGACGCCGCGTTCCGCGCGCTCGCCGAGCACGGCCCCGACGTGAGCATGGACGACATCGCGCGGGCCGCGGGTTGCGCCAAACCCAAGCTCTACCGGCACTTCGCCGACAAGACCGATCTGTACCTGGCGATCCTGGAGCGGGTGCAGAGCATGCTGTGGGAGCGGGTGCTGGCCAGGATCAGCCTGACCACCGATTCGGTGGCCGAGCTGATCCGCACCGCCATCGCCGAGTACGTCGCCGTGGTGGAGGAACAGCCCGACGTATTTCGCTTTCTGGTGCACAGCAGGCTGGCGCAGCAGGCCGAACAGCCCGAACGTGCCATCGAGGTGGCGCAGCGGTCGGCGCTGCTCGCGGCCCAAATGATCGAGGAACGCCTCGAAGGGCAGAACGTCGACACCGGCAGCCTGGAACTGACCGCCTACGCCATCTTCGGCGCGGTCGGCTCGGCCACCGACTGGTGGCTCGGCGCCAACCGGGCCAGGGCCGAGGTGATGTCGACCGAACGGTTCACCCAGCACGTGAGCACCATCGCCAGGGGCATGCTCGACGGTGTCGCCGAGCTCAACGACCTGCCCATCGACGTGGACAAACCGGCACATCTCGCGTTCGAGTCGGAGTGAATCGCGCTCTGGCGCAAGCGTTATTGGTCGAAGGCGATGTGCACCCGGGGCGACTCCGGCAGGGTTTGGCAGGCGAGGGTTAGTCCGAGGGCGATCTCGTCGTCGATGAGCGCCTCGTTCTGCCGCATTCGGGTCTTGCCCTGTTTCACCGAGCAGACACAGGTGCCGCAGGCTGATTCGCGGCATACGTAGGGTGCGTCGATGCCGTTGTCCAGCAACACATCCAGTAGGGGAGTGTGCTTGGGCCAATCCAGGACATGGGTTTCGCCGTCGATGTCAACCTCGGCTACCGCGGTGTCGCCGAGTGGTGTTGTGGTGGACTGAGTTTCGCGGAGGGGCTCGAACGGATTCGACTGCAAGGACCGGTATTCCTCGGTGTGGATGCGGACCGCCGGTACTCGGTGAGCTGCGGCCGCCGCGCCGACAACGGCCATGAATCCAGCAGGGCCGCAGAGAAACCAGTCACGACCAGCATACGGACGCACCAGGTCCGCGACAGCTTTCGCGGTCGGCAGCCCGCGCTCCGATTCGAGCCAGTGCAGCACCTGCAACCGGCCAGGGTGACGGTCCGCCAACTCGGTGAGCGCGTCGGCGAATATCACCGACGAGCCATCCCGATTGGCATACAGCACAACGGCATTCCCGCTGCCGCCGACCATCATGGATTTGACGATCGACAAGACCGGCGTGATGCCGCTGCCCGCCGCGCACAGCAGCACATCGGTATTCAGCTCGCGCGGCCCGAACGAACCGGACGGCTCCAGCACCGTGATCAGATCACCGACGTCGACGGTGTCGCAGATCAGGTTCGACGCGTACCCGTCTGCGATCCGCTTGACCGTCACCGCGATCCGATCATCACAGTGCGGGCTGCTGCACAACGAATAGCACCTCGCCACCGAGCCGGTGCGAGCACTGGGCACCCGAAGGGTGAGGAACTGACCGGGACGGTAGCGAAACCGCTCGCTCAGCTCGTCGGGTACCTCGAACACCAGCGTGCGGGCATCGGCCGTCTCCTCGATCACCGCACCGACCTTCAGCACATGGACGCGCACATTGTCCATGCGGCCTACCTCGGCACCTCGACCGGCGCTGAAACACGCTGCGCCGCCGCCGGAGTCGCGGACACCGGATCGATCAGCCGGAGCACCCGCCGCCCGAGCCGTTCGATCCGCTCGACATCCAACGGCTGGGTGATCCGCCGATTCACGCCCGGCGCGATCCGCAGCATGAAGTACCCCAACCACGCCTCGGCCCGAACCGGCACCACGGCAAGGTCGTAACGCACCGCCCGCTCCGCCGCCCGCGCGACCAGATCCGGACTCATCGGCGAGAACGGCAGTTTCGCCGCTACCTCCTGCACTCGCCGCGCCAGCTCCTTACCGCGCGCGACCAAGTCCTGGTCGACACCAACGGTGACGGCGTGCTCGCCGATATTGGTGTTGATCACGCCGGGACAGATCGCGCTGACCCCGATTCCCTTGGGCCCGAACTCGAGTCGCAGGCACTCGGTGAGCATCTTCACCCCGGCCTTGGACACCGAATACGCCGACATCACCGGCGTCGGCGTGAACGCGGCCGCCGACGCGATATTCACGATGTGGCCGCGCTTGCGGTCGTCGATCATCTGCTGCCCGAACACCCGGCACCCGTGCACCACGCCGAGCAGGTTCACGCTCAGCTGACGATCCCAGTCGGCGGGCGTGAGATCCACGAACGCGCCGCTGACCAGCATGCCCGCATTGTTGACCAGCACATCCGGTACGCCGTAATCCGCGAGCACATCCCGGCCGAAGGCTTCCCACGCCTTCGGATCGGTCACATCGAGCCGTGCCGCAGAGGCGCGCTGACCGCGGGCGTGGATCATCGCCTCGGTCGCCAACGCGGAATCCAGATCCAGATCGGAGACCACGACGTGCGCGCCCGCCTTGGCGAACCGGATCGCGATGGCCCGGCCGATGCCACTGCCCGCACCGGTCACCACCACCAGTTCGGGGTGGATATTGGTGAGTTTCATACGGATTCCTCGAGGATCGCGCCGGTCCGCGGTGCCGGAACGGACTGCCGGTAGTGATAGTCGTCGAGATCGAAATGCCGGTTCTGCCAATACATCTCGCCATGCGTGGACGGCCGGAACGGTGAATCGCCGTGGCTGTTGATGTAATAGGTGTTCGACCCGTCGCAGGCCGAGGTGAACAGGAAGTTCTTCTCCTGGCGGCGCAGGCATGTGGCGAAGTACTCGTCGTGGGCCCGCTGGCTGATCTCGCACACGCTCGCGCCGCGCCGCTTGGTCTCGGCGATGGCCCGGCTCAGGTGCGCGGCCGTGGCCTCGATCATCCAGATGTAAGAGCCGAGCACGAAACCGTAAGGGCCGGTGATGGTGAACATATTCGGGAAGCCGGGCACCGAGACGCCGTGGTAGGCCTGGAACCGGCAACGGTCCCAGAACTCGCCGAGATCGAGCCCGTCGCGCCCGGTCACCGGGAACGGCGGTATCGAATCCCTTTCCCACAGTTTGAATCCCGTGGCGCAGATCAGCACGTCGACCGGATGCTCAACTCCGTCCTCGGTGGTGATGCCGTGCGCACCGATGAAGCCGATCGGCTCGGTGACCAGGCTGACGTCCGGACGATTGAACGTCGACAGGTAGTCGTTCGACATCGACGGCCGCTTGCAGCCGAGCCCGTAGGCCGGAATCAGCTTCTCCCGGATGACCGGATCGTGCACCTGGCCGCGCATCCAGCGCCGCGCCGGAATCTCCGCCAGCCGACGCGCGGCATCGCCGAGCCAGGTCGGACCGGCGACCATGCCGCCCATACCGATCTCGGTCGCGAGGGTACCGAGCATGCGGATACCGGAACGCACCCACGGACGCTCCAGCACCGCGCGACCGAAAGGGCCTACTGCCGCATCGGATTTCGGGAAAACCCAGATCGGCGTCCGCTGGAACACGGTCATCTGCGCCACCTCGTCGACGATGGCGGGCACCAGCTGCAACGCCGTCGCCCCGGTGCCGATCACCGCGACCCGCTTGCCCGTCAACGCGACATCGTCGTCCCACAGCGCCGTATGCATCAGAGTGCCGCCGAAGTCGTGCAGGCCAGGAATGTCTGGCATCTTCGGACGTTCCAGGCCGCCGATCGCCATCACCACATAGCGCGCGGTGAGCGTGCGGCCACCATCGGTGCCGAGCAGCCACAGACTGTCCTCTGCGTCGAACACCGCCGAGACGATCGTCGTGTTCAACCGCAGCTTCGGCCGCAGCCCGTACTTGTCGACCATCCCCTCGGCGTAATCGCGCAACTCAATGCCCGGCGCGAAGATTCGCGACCAGTCGCCGCGCTGCTCATAGGAGAAGCTGTAGATGAACGACGGAATATCCACGGCGACACCGGGATAGGTGTTGGCGTGCCAGGTGCCGCCGACCCGATCCCACTTGTCCACGATGACGAAATCGTGGATACCTTTGCGTTGCAGGGCGATCGCGGCACCGATGCCACCGAACCCCGCACCGACCACGATCACCTCGTGGTCAGGCAGCGCGGTGCTCATCGGACACGATCCACGAGAACGCCTTCGGCACCGAACAACTCGGTCTGCCACCGCTGGAGCAGGGCCGCGGTGTCCACGTCGTCGGGATGGAAGCCCGGTTTCAAATACACCTGGATCTCGCCGAGCAGGCCGCGCACGATCGGTCCGCGCACCAGCCGATAGGACTGCCGCGCGACCGTGATCGGCCGCCAGGCCGGGCGATCGGCGACGATCGAGGCGAGCACGCCGAGCCCGACCACCGGAATCGTGAAGGCATACAGTACCGACATGATCGCGATCCGCAGCCACTCCGGCCCGTCCACCGAGCGATAGACATCGAAGGCCACCGACTTGTGCTCCAACTCTTCGAGCGCGTGCCAGTTCAGCAGGTTGCGCACCTCGGGATCGCCTGCGAGCTTCTGGATTTCGGGGCTGGACAGCACCCGCGCCGCTAGCACCGCGGTGTAGTGCTCGGCGGCGGCCGTGATCGCGAGATGGGCGGCGGGCGGTGCCAGCCGCTCGGCCCGCTGCACGAGTTCGCCCTGCCTGCTGACGAACCGAGGCAGGGGATAGCCGAGCGCGAACAGCTGCTCGTTCAGTTTGCTGTGCTGCTGGCCGTGCACCGCCTCCTGCCCGATGAACGACGCGACCCGCTTTTTCAGCACCGGATCGGTGATCTGATCGGCGAATCGGCGCACCGAGCGGATGAACGATTCCTCGCCGGGTGGGAAGGCGGCCGAGAGCAGTGCCACCAGATGGCTGAGCACGATGTCGTCGCCCGCGTAGTACTTGGTCATCGGTTCCGGTTCGCCGAAGCGGAATTTCATCCGCCGCACCTTCGGATAGCCGCCCGCGCCGGTATTCTGCACGCTGGAACTCATGTGAATCTCCGTTGATTCCGGTGTTATTGAGGTGATCAGTTACTTCAGGTGATCGACGAGCGTGCCTTCGGTGCCGAAGAGCTCTTTCTGCCAGCGCTCCAACAACTCTCGCGAGTCGATGTCGTCGGGGTGGAAGCCGGGCCGCAGATACAGCACAAGCTCACGGCCGAGGCCGCGGAACACCGGGCCGCGGAACAGCGTGAACGCCTCCCTGGCCAGGCTCAGTGGGTAACGCCGCGCATCCGGGTCCCGACTGAGCGACGCGGTCAGCGTGACGGCGGTGAGGGGGAGAGTCAGCGCGACCAACGTCGCCATCGTGAGGATGCGCATCGTCTCGGTGCCGCCAACCGCGCGGTACACGTCGAAAGCCACCGACTTGTGTTCGAGTTCCTCGAAAGCATGCCAGTTCAACAGGTTTCGCACTTCGTCGTCACCGGCCAGCGCCTGGATCTCCGGGCTGGACAGCACGCGTTCGGCCAGTACCGCCGTGTAATGCTCGGCCGCCGCGGTGGCGGCCAGGTGCAGCCGGGCCGGGATGCGCTGTTCGAAGCGTTTCTGCCGCTCGACAACCGTTGGCGCGTCGAGCCATTCGATGGCATAGCCCATCGCGATCAGCTTTTCGTTGAGCCGCCGGTGCTCGTTGCCGTGCGTCGTCTCCTGCCCGATGAACCCGGCGACCCGCTTCCTGAGCACCGGATCGGTGATCTGATCGGTGAACCGGCGCACCGAGCGGATGAACGATTCCTCGCCGGGCGGGAAGCCGGCGGACAGTCCGGCGATGAAGTGGCTGAACACCATGTCACCGCCCGCGTAGTACTTCGGCATGGGTTCCGGCTCGCCGAAGCGGAATCGGATTCGCCTCGCCCTCGGGTATCCGCCGCCCGCGCGTTCCCTCGGTCGCACACTTTGCTCGGTCATCTCGCACCTCATTGAGCTCGGTACCGTCAGTATGCGGTACTACTAGTACGATACCGTCTCAGACGGATAGAGCAAGAGTTGTTCGCGATGCCGCAGGTAGCGGGAATTCCGTTGCGACTGTTCGTCAGCCGTGTCTGGTAACGCTGCGGGCCAAGTCGGTCAGCCGATGGGCGCGGGCGTTCTCGGCCGGGGTGAAGGGTTCATCGGGGCGGCTGAAGATGAGGGGGCGATCCGGCTGCCACGGCACGACCAGGGTGGTTCCGTCGAACGCGAGATCACCGTGGGCGAAGGTGCCGGGGGTGAGGTAGCGGGCGCCGAGCAGTTCGGCGATGGCGAGCGGGAGTTCGTCGGGGTCGGCTACCACGCGGGTGGCGATGCCGAGCGCCTTGGTCTGGCCGTCGATCAGGGCGAATGCCGAGGCGGGCCAGACGCGGACCGCCGATCCACCGGCGTAGGTGATCGCCGAGGAGAGGGCGTCCGGGGTGACGCCCGCCGGCGCGGCGACGACCAGTTCGTTGAGCACGCCGGATTCGAGTTGGTGCACATGGACATTGAGGATGTTCGCGCTGCGGCGAGCCAGGTGTCTGGCGAGTGCTTCGAGCTGGCCCGGGCGGTCGGCGACGCGGACCCGGATGCGCCACAGGGTCGGCGCGCGGTCGACGTCGTCGCGGCTGCGCAGCTCCGGGCCGTGCAGCCAGGCGCCGAGCATGCGCGTTGCCGAGGGCTCGACGACCCAGATGATGAGCGTGGTCGTGCTGATCGTCAGCAATAGCACGGTGAGTAAATAGGGCGGGTCATAGTGGACGACAATCGCGTGCAGCACGAGCTCGACCGGAAATACCGCCGCCAATTTGGCCAGCGTCAACCGGGCCCGGCGCGGGTGCGGCAGTCGGCCGCAAACGTCACACGCCAGAACATGTACACGATGTCGTGCTCGCATCGGACGCATGCGCACAGCGTCCGGCCCGAACGTTTCCGTTCCCGTGCCGAATGTGTAACGCCGCAGTGAAATCGAAAAGGAAAGCGCTTGAGCGGCAGTGCTTTCCGTGGTGATGCTGGACACAGGCCGGGCAGTGCGTGTTCGAGCGCACAGTTACTGGATGAGCCAGAGACATTCGCACGGTAAACGCGGAGAATCACCGTCGACGGGCTCGACCGTCGCATAGTCCGGATAGTGATGAATGTCCATGTGCGTAGCGAATCTCCGCGCGGCGGATTCGCGTGCGCGAAACGTCAATATCAGTCCGCCGAGGTGGACACGGACCTGAACGTCAGGGTCTTCGGGTTGGTGGAATTCGGGTGGATTCACCGAAGGGTCGCGCGGGTGCATTCACGGACCAGATCGATGATCGCCGCACCGGAAGGACGAAAAGAATCTCTGGGTGGAACGATCCAATCGCGAAATCCCGCTTTGGTATCCGCCGGAGAGGGGAGGGCGATCTCACCGCCCGCCCGCACCACCGTGACGTAACTGCGGAACATCTCCGCGTAAAGCTTGACATCCGCGTCGGAGATATCCGGACGCACCAGGAAAGTCCAACGCTGCGAACGTGGATGCGCGATGATCGGGCCAAGCGGCAGGTTGCGTCGCAGCATGCACGCCCTGATCCGCAGGCCGAGGTGTACCGGCATGGTGATCGCGCCGATCATCCCCGCGCGCACCGTGATTCGGCCGATCTGCGGGTGAACTCCGGCAGGTAGACCGCACGTGCGGCGGTAAAACGCGCAGCGGGATGCGGGTGTGTCTGCGAATGCCGATTCGTTCATCGTCGCGCCTCTCGTTGAGGTGCGCCCGGCTCGCGGGTGAGGCGGATGGGCTTTGGTCGGAACCCCCGCCTCGCCGGGCGCCGACACAGCAGACATCGGCAGTTATTGCAGGACAACCGAAAACGGATAATCCGGAACGATTGGCACGAAACCCAAGCACGAAATCCCAACTATCGGCGACAATCGTCCCGGGAGCGCGGGCCCCTCATCCGAAAACAGTGGTCACCGAATCCGACCAGGGGGTCACCATGCCCGACACGGGCTCCACCGTCCCGCGCCGCCAGCTCGGGCGGTATCTGCGCGAACTGCGCCAGCAATCCGGAATGACGATCGCTCAGGTCGCGCGGTTGATCGAAAGAGGGGCGACTACGCTTCAGAAGCTCGAGACTGCGCAAGCGGATCGGATCCGCGAGTGGGACATCGAGGCGATATGTCGCGTGCTCGGTGCCGATGAGACGACGACTGCCGCGCTGAAGGGGCTTGCGCAGCAAGGTAATACGAAGAGTTGGTGGCACGAATACGGCGACCTGATACCGGCGGACTTCAACGTATACGTTGGTCTGGAGTCGGCTGCCACGCGTCTGACGTCGTTTCAAGAGTTGGTTCCCGGATTGTTCCAGACGGCAGACTATGCGCGAACGCTAATTCGTGGCGTCTACCCGGCGGAGCCTGCTTCCGAGATCGCGCGCCGTCTTGAAATGAAGATGCATCGTCAAGTACTGATCACTCGGAAGACGCATCCGGTAGAAGTCGATGTCATTCTCGATGAATCGGTTCTCCATCGAGTCGTGGGTAGCCCACGGATCATGACGGCGCAGCTGCGCCGGTTGGCGGACTGGGCGACGCGGCCGAACGTCACGTTGCGGGTTCTGCCGTATTCCGCTGGAGTGCCACTCGGTGATCTGACTGGTCCGTTCACCATCTTGGACTTCGGTGCTGGCCAGCGGGATCAGTCTTCCGAGCCTTCGGTCGTCTATATCGAGAACTACACGGGGGACATGTATCACGAGGCCTGGGCAAGCGTCGACCGTTATAGATCAGCGCACGAGACCATGCGGCGGGTAGCGTTGGATCCAACGCAAAGCAAAGACCTGCTGAGGCGTGTGGCAGGTGGTAGCGAAGGAGTGCGAAGGTGACCTCTGACCTGTCCCGGGCTCGCTGGTTCAAGAGCAGTCGAAGCGGCGGCAGCAAGGACTGCGTGGAAGCCGCATTCCTTGACGGCGGTTTTGTCGGTGTTCGTGACTCCAAGAATCCGACCGGGCCAGCGCTGGTGTTCACCCCGCGTGAATGGGACTGCTTCATCGCGGGTGTCGCCGACGGAGAGTTCGAGCAGGCGTAACGACATGTAAATCCGTATGCCTCTTGAGAGACATACGGATTCGTTCCAGCGACGATACTCACCCACACAGTGCGTGCGTGAGCAAGCTGCCGATGTCCGCAGTGGACGGTGTACCTGTGTAGGAGATGGTGATCGCGCGCCCGGCCGAGGTAGCACCGGCGACGGCGTTGAAGCCGTGGACACCACCGAGGTGACCGACAAACTGTGTGCCGCAAGGTAGTTGGGTATATCCGACGCCGAGCCCGTAGGACATTCCGTCACCGTTGCCCATATCGCTCCCGTCGAGCATCTGCCGCAGTAGGGGCTGCGGCACGACCTGTCCGGCCAGCAGTGCGGTGAAGAATCGGTTCAGGTCGGCGCCGGTGCTGACCAGCGCGCCCGAGGTCCACGGCAGCGACGGCTCCATGCTGGTTTGATCGGTGACGGTGCCGTCGATGGTGTCGTAGCCGGTCAGATGCGGGTCGCGCAGGCCGGTTTCGCCGGTGGCCGGTAGGTAGGTGTCCGACAGGCGCAGCGGAGTGAGGATGCGGGCGCGCAGCTCATCGGCGTAGCGGTGCCCGGTGACCTTCTCGATCAGCATTCCGGTGACGATGTAATTGGTGTTGGCGTATTGGAATTGGGTGCCGGGGGCGAACTGCGCGGGATGCTGCAGCGCGAGTGCGACTTCCTGTGCGGGGGTATAGGTTCGGTGATCCTGTGCCGCCGTGTGCTCGTTCGTGTCCGGGGATTCGGTCGGTTCGGGCAGTCCGCTTCGATGGCCGAGGATCTGTCGCACGGTGATGGCGTGCCCGTCGATGCCGTCACCGGTGAGCAGGCCGGGCAGATACGTGTCGATCGGCTGGTCGAGATCGATCCGGTGTTCGGCCACCAGTTGCAGCGCGATCGCGGCGGTGAAGGACTTGGTGATGCTGCCGATCCGGACATGCTCGGGACGGTCGGTCGGGATCGGGGTATGTGCCGCGACGTCGGCGAGGCCGGACGTCGCGACCGTGGTGGTGCCGTCGTCGGTGAGCGTGCCAACGGCACCGACGGCGCCCGAGCCGACCAGCGCGTCGAGGTCGCCGCGGACCTTGTCCATGGCGGCGACCGCGACGGTGGGTGCGGCGGGGTCGGCCGAGCCCGTCGTGCAGGCGGACAGGAGCACCGCTGCTGTGCAGATCGGCAGGGCGAAGGTTCGTAAACGCATGATCAGAAGGTAAGAACGCAAGGCCCGCAAACACATTGGACTGCGGTACTACCGCCCATCAGACTCCAGTACCAGGCTCGGATCAGTACTTCGGGATCGGCTGCCCGGTGCCGGTGGCGATCAACTGCGGCAGGCTCGTCTCGATGTAGAAGGTCCAGCCGCGCGAGCAGGCCTCGAAGCATGCGGATTCGGCGGCGGTCAGGCCCTCGTGGGTGAAGTGGAGGGTCGTACCGTCCGGTGTGGCGGTGATGTCGAAGATGACGTTGGTGTCGGTCCACTCGTGCTGGTCGTCGATGAAGGTGAGGTACGAATCCACGACGTGCCAGACCATCCGCTCACCGGGCACGACCTCGGTGAGGCGGAATCGGCTGAATCGGATTCCCTTCTTCTCTTTCGCCGTCTCACCCGCGTACTTGCAGTCGTCGGTGAAAACGAACTCGTCGTGCAGGGCGGCGGTGGCGCCGATGATGTTCTCGCTCCACCATTCGCGCACATTCGTGATGGCCGCGAAGACCTCGTCGGGGGTGTGGTCGACCGTGATCGTGGCGGTCAGGTGATCGGTGTGTGACATCTGTCTTGCCTCTCTGTTCGGTGGTGTTGTCCCACCGACGAAGAAGGGCGTCCCAGATCGACATCGATCAGGATCTTTTTCCGCGAGGGTCAGAGTGCGCGAAGGCGATCGGTCAGATAGCGGCGTTCAGCGTCGGTCGGGGCCAGCGTCAGCGCTTCTTCGTACGCCGCCGCGGCCTCGCTCGAACGGCCGTCGCGGCGCAGCAGATCGGCGCGGGTCGCGGGCAGCAGGTAGTACCCGGCGAGCCTGCCGGACGCGGTGAGTTCATCGACCCGAGCCAGACCGGCCGGGATACCGTCGGCCATGGCGATCGCCACGGCATGGTTGAGGTCGACCACCGGTGAGGGTGCCAACCGTGCGAGCTCCGCGTACAGGATGGCGATCTGCGGCCAGTCCGTGGCCGCCGCATCGGGTGCGGTGGCGTGGCACGCGGCGATCGCGGCCTGCACCTGATAGGGCCCGGCGCACCGCATGGCAAGCGCCGCTTCGAGTGTCGCCACTCCCTCGGCGATCAGCGCGCCATTCCACCGGGAGCGGTCTTGGTGCTCCAGCGTGACCAGCACGCCGCCCTCGGTCCGCTGTGCGCGGCGGGCCTCGAGCAGGAGCATCAATGCCAGCAGGCCGCGCGGTTCCGGTTCGGACGGCATCAGACGGACCAGCACCCTGGCGAGGCGAATGCCCTCAGCCGTCAGCGCCCGGCGTCCGTCCTCCTCGTCGTAGCCCTCGTTGAAGATCAGGTAGAGCACGGCGAGGACCGCGGACAATCGTTGCGGCAGTTGATCTTCCGGTGGTACGCGGTACGGGATGCCAGCCTCGACGATTTTGTGCTTGGCGCGCACCAGGCGTTGCGCCATCGCGGACTCGGCGGTCAGGAATGCTTTGGCAATCTCGGCGGTGGTCAGGCCCGCCAACGTGCGCAACGTGAGGGCGACCCTGGCCGGGAACGGCAGCGCGGGATGACAGCAGGTGAAGATCAGCCGCAACCTGTCGTCGGGAATCTCTTCCGCCGCAGCCTCTTCCGGAGCCAGCACCGCGAGTTGGCGCAGCTTCGCGGCTCCGGCGGTGTAGCGACGCAGTCGGTCGGTGACCCGGTTGCGTGCCGTCGTGGTGAGCCACGCACCCGGACGATTCGGGATGCCATCGCGCGGCCAGGTCGCCAGCGCCGCGGCGAACGAGTCCTGTGCGCAATCTTCGGCCAGGTCCCAATCACCGGTCAGCCCGATCAGGGTCGCGACCACCTGGCCCCACTCGTCCCGATACGCCGCCTCGACCGCGGCACGAACCGTGTCCGGCGCGGTCATTCCCACACGGGGCGGACTTCGACGCAACCCCAGCGCGCGTACGGATGGCGCGACGCGAGCTCGATCGCCTCATCCAGATCGGCGCACTCGATGATGTCGATGCCGCCGACGAAGTCCTTCGTCTCCGCGAACGGGCCGTCGGCGACCAACGTTTCGCCATCGCGGACGCGGACCGTCGTCGCATCCGCCACCGGACGCAACCGCGCGCCGCCACGTCTGGATCCCCGCCGGTCCAGCTCCGCCGCGTACGCCTGATGCGCCGGGTCTGCCGCGATTTCCGCGTTGGTCGGCGAAACCGTCTCGTCGTCGCAGATCAGCAGGACGTACTTCATGGCACCAATATGCCCGACGCCGATCAACGGCGCGCACGAACGCGATCACCCGGCCTGGATGCTGTTTCGAGATGCCGGATTGCTGGCCATTTCCGCGTGCTGAGCTGGTGGAGTCGATCGTCCTGTGACCGGATGTTTGCTCAAATGTTGCGGAGTGACCTTAATCGAGTTAAGTTCATCGTAAATAGATAGTCGTAAGTGCCCTGCCTGTTGAGTAATACCGGGAGCATCCGATGAGGAACCGACTTGTAGCTGCAACATTGCTTGTCATGGGTCGTGCTTGACATGACCATCATGATCACGCCAGACGACGATCTGCTGGCAACCAACGAGTTCCTCCGCGACGGCGTTCGGATGAGTGTCGCGATCGGGCGACCCCAGCCCTATCCCACCGGATCGGGCTGGCGGTGCCGAGTGCGCGTCGAGTACGGCACCACGCGCCTCGAGCAGTCCCAGGTCGTCGCACCCACCGCGCAGGAAGTCCTGCGCCTGGCGCTCGAACTGGTCACCACCCGCCTCAACATGACCGAGTCGGAATTCTTCGAAGGCGCCACCATGAGTCCCGCCGCCTGACTCCAGTCGTCGATTTGGTTGCGCCTCTGGTGAACACGGTGCGGCGGGGGCGGAGTGCGGGCATGCTTGAGGGGTTGGTGCAAGCCGGTAATCAGGGGTGGTGGGTCGACGTGGACGATGACGCCGCGATGGATGCCTATTCGCGCACGGTGATCAGAGTTGCCGCGTCGGTCACGCCGCATGTGGCCAGCGTGCGCACCAGACGTGGCAGCGGGTCGGCGGTGGTATTCACCGAGGACGGGTTCATGCTGACGAACGCGCACGTCATCGGGTCGGCCACCGGTGGTGAGGTGGTGTTCGCCGACGGGGTGGAAGCCCGATTCGATGTCGTCGGAATCGACCCGCTCTCGGATCTGGCGGTGTTGCGCTCGCGCAACGGCGCGCCGGGGGCGGTGACGCTCGGCGACGCGGACGAACTCGTCGTCGGCCAACTGGTGGTTGCCGTCGGAAGTCCACTCGGACTTGCCGGTTCGGTCACCGCCGGGGTGGTGAGCGCGCTCGGCCGTGCCGTTCCGGTCGCCTCGCGTCGTGCCGGACGCGTCATCGAAGACGTGATCCAGACCGACGCCGCCCTCAACCCCGGCAATTCCGGTGGCGCACTGTCGGATTCGTCGGGCCGCGTAGTCGGCATCAACACCGCCGTCGCGGGAATTGGCCTGGGACTGGCGATTCCGATCAACGCGACCACCCGCCGCATCATCGGCACCCTGCACACCGACGGCCGCGTCCGCCGCGCCTACCTCGGCCTGGTCGGCATGCCAGCCCCACTACCCGCCACCGTCGCCGCCCGCACCGGCCAGCCAGCCGGGGTCCGCATCATGGAGGTAGTACGCGGCGGCCCGGCCGAACAAGCCGGACTACGCCGCGGTGACCTGGTATTGAGCGTCGCCCGCGCCGAAGTCCGTGACGCCCAGGGTATTCAACGCCAACTCTTCTCCGACGCCATCGGCATCAAACTCCCGGTCACCGTTCTGCGCAACGGCGCGATGGTCGACGTGATCGCCGTTCCCATCGAACTGACCGTCGACTGAACCGACCAGGCGGGCCCAGCAGCGCTGGGTGTTCGACTGCGTCCCACAGCCGCATGCTTTTCTGCGACAAGACAAAAGGCGTGCGGCTGATGTGACGCCGTGGTTGCGACTCGGCTGGGGTGGAGCTATTCGGGGACTGCCGCGGGGGTGGGTTGCTCGGCGGGTGCGAGGTCCTCGGTGGTTGTCCAGCGGGCGTCCACGACGAGGCCGATCAGCCCGATCGCGATCAAAACGACCGAGAAGACGATCATTGCCGGGTGGGTGGTGCCGGTGAGGGCGTCGCCGAGGATGACGGTGCCGATGGTGCCGGGGAGCACGCCGAGCAGGGTGGCGATCATGTACGGCCAGAAGCGGATCGAGGACAGTCCGCAGCAGTAGTTGATCACCGAGAACGGCACCGCCGCGATCAGGCGTAGCGAGCCGACGGCCAGCCAGCCGCGTCGCTGTAGCCGATCGTCGACGGCGCGCACGGCGGGGTGGGTGAGGCGCGACGCGACCTGCTCGCGGTCGAGGGCACGCACCAGCAGGATGGCAAGGGCGGCACTGACCGTCGTCGCGCCGACGGCGAGCGCGATGCCGAGCACCGGCCCGAACAGTAGACCGGCGCTCACCGTGAACACCGTCCGTGGGAGCGGTGCGACCGTCACCAGCGCGTGGACGACGAAGAACAGCAACGGGAAAATCGGTCCGACCGAGGTGGCCCAGTCCTGGATCTGCCGTGGACTCGGCAGCGGGACCAGCAGTGCGGCGACGAACAATGCGACGACCCCGACGATCAACGCGAGCACGCGCGGGTCACGGATCAGCCTGGTCACCGGGGCCAGATTACCGGGTGGTAGTGGTACTAGGGGACAACACGTGGCAGCACTCCCGCTAGCATCAGAGGAAACGGGACGAATGCTCGTTAACCAAAGTGCTCGCTGAACTGGGCGAATGCGGCGGTTTCCGCACACACCACGGGTGCGCCCGCAGTCGAGTGGAAGAGGAAAAGCAAGCTATGCCGATTGCTTCAGAGCCCGGACCGGGAGCGGCGCCCGCGAGCGCGGATCCGGTTCCGCAGTTCGCCGCGTGGCGCAAGGGCGTGGCCGGGGTACTGGCTAAGGTCCGGCGGGTCGACATCGCCGAACTGCCGGCGGAACCAGAGCACCTGCTCGACGAAACGACCTACGACGGGCTGACCATCGCCCCGCTCTACACCCGCAAGGACGAGCTGCCCGAGCAGCCGCTGCCGGGAACGTATCCCTTTGTCCGAGGTAGCGACGCCACGCGCGACGTGCACCGCGGCTGGCACGTCAGCGCCCAATTCGGCGGCGCGGACGCGGCCGCGGTCAACCGGGAGATCCTGGCCGGTCTCGGCAACGGCATCAGCGCCGTGTGGCTCGGCGTCGGCGAGCGCGGCGTTCCGGTGGCCGACCTGCCAACGGCGTTGTCCGGCCTGCTGTTCGACCTCGCGCCGCTGACCCTCGACGCTGGCACCGCGACAGCCGAGGCGGCAACACACCTGTACACCGCGCTCGACGCCTATGACGCGGCCTCCCGCAAGGACATTCACGTCGCGCTCGGCGCGGCACCGCTCACCAGCCGGTTCGCCGGAACCGCCGATATCGAGCTCGCGGACACGGTGACATTGGCCGCCAACGCGGTGGCACGCGCCGAAACCGTGCGCGCGATCACCGTGGACGGCACCGCATTCCACAACGCGGGCGCCTCTGACGCTCAGGAGCTTGGTGCCGCCGTCGCCGCCGGGCTGGCCTACCTGCGCGCCCTCACCGAGGGCTTGGATATCGCGGATGCGCTGGAGCAGTTGACGTTCCGTTTCGCGGCCACCGACGACCAGTTCGCCACGGTCGCCAAATTCCGTGCCGCACGCCAGCTCTGGGCCCGCGTCGCACATGTCTGCGGCGCACCGAATTTCGGCGGCGCACCGCAGCACGCGGTGACCTCCGCGGCCATGATGACCCAGCGCGACCCGTGGGTGAACCTGTTGCGTACCACCCTCGCGGCGTTCGGCGCCGGAGTCGGCGGGGCGGACGCGGTCACCGTGCTGACCTTCGATTCCGCGCTACCCGCCGGTGAGCTCGGCGTCTCGAAGTCGTTCGCGGACCGCATGGCTCGCAACACCCAACTGCTGCTGCTCGAGGAATCGCGTCTCGGTTTCGTACAGGACCCGGGTGCTGGCTCCTGGTATGTCGAGGACCTGACCGGCGCGCTCGCCGCGAAGGCGTGGGAGTTCATGCAGGAAATCGAGGCCGCGGGTGGCTATCTCGCCGCGCTGGATTCCGGCCTGCTCGCCGAACGCATCGCCGCGACCAAGGCGGCGCGCGATTCCGATGTCGCGCACCGCAAGACGTCGGTCACCGGGGTGAACGAATTCCCGAACCTGGCCGAGCGTCCGCTGTCCGAGGCGGCGCGCGGCGACGATCGGGTGGCTCGCTACGGTGCCACGTTCGAGGCGCTGCGCAACCGATCCGACGCCTACCTGGCCGAGCACGGTGTGCGGCCGAAAGCGCTTCTGGTGCCGCTCGGTTCGGTTGCCGAACACAACGTTCGAGTGACCTTTATTGCGAACTTGCTTGCCTCCGGTGGTATCGAGTCCATCAACCCCGGACCATTGGAGGTGGGCGCGATCGCCGCCGCGGCAACCGAAGCCGGTGCGCCGATCGCGGTGCTGTGTGGCGCCGACAAGCGCTATGGCATGGAAGCCGGTGCGGCGGTGGCGCAATTGCGTGCCGCCGGGGTGCCGACGGTGCTGCTGGCCGGTGCCGCGAAGGCGATCGCCGAGCTCGATGACGCGCAGCGTCCGGACGGATTCCTCGCGGCGAAGATCGATGCGGTCGCCGCGCTGTCCGCCCTGCTTGAGAAGGTGGGAGCCTGATGACTACTCGTGAAATCAAGCACGTGATCGGCAATTTCGCCGAGGTGCCGCTGGCCGAGCACGCCCCGGAACCCGCCGACGTGGACTCGTCGCAGGTGGATGCCTACGTGCGCGAGGCGGCGACGGCGAATCACTACGCGCCCGAACAACTGGTGTGGTCGACACCCGAAGGCATCGATGTGCCACCGGTGTTCACCAAGGCGGACCGGGATGCCGTTGCGGCCGAGGGGTATCCGCTCGACAGCGTGCCCGGCGTCGCCCCGTTCGTGCGCGGTCCGTACCCGACGATGTACGTCAACCAGCCGTGGACCATCCGCCAGTACGCGGGCTTCTCCACCGCCGCTGACTCGAATGCCTTCTACCGCCGCAACCTTCAGGCCGGGCAGAAGGGTCTGTCGGTCGCCTTCGACCTCGCCACGCACCGTGGGTACGACTCCGACCACCCGCGCGTGCAGGGTGATGTCGGCATGGCCGGTGTCGCCATCGATTCCATACTCGACATGCGCCAGCTGTTCGACCACATCCCGCTGGACCAGGTGAGTGTGTCGATGACGATGAACGGCGCGGTGCTGCCGATTCTCGCGCTGTATGTCGTTGCGGCAGAAGAGCAAGGGGTCGGACCGGAGTTGCTGGCCGGAACCATTCAGAACGATATTCTGAAGGAGTTCATGGTCCGCAACACCTACATCTACCCGCCGAAGCCCTCGATGCGGATCATCTCCGACATCTTCGCCTTCACCAGCGCCAAGATGCCGAAGTTCAACTCGATCTCCATCTCCGGCTACCACATTCAGGAAGCGGGCGCGACCGCCGACCTGGAGCTGGCCTACACCCTCGCCGACGGCGTCGAGTACATCCGGGCCGGTATCGAGGCCGGCATGGAGGTGGACAAGTTCGCGCCGCGACTGTCGTTCTTCTGGGCCATCGGCATGAACTTCTTCATGGAGGTGGCCAAGCTGCGCGCCGGGCGGCTGCTGTGGAGCGAGCTGGTGGCGAAGTTCGAGCCGAAGAGCTCGAAATCGCTGTCGCTGCGCACTCATTCGCAGACCTCCGGGTGGTCGCTCACCGCGCAGGACGCGTACAACAACGTCGCGCGCACCTGCATCGAGGCGATGGCCGCGACCCAGGGTCACACCCAGTCGCTGCACACCAACGCACTCGACGAGGCGCTCGCTCTGCCGACGGACTTCTCCGCCCGCATCGCACGCAACACCCAGCTGCTCATCCAGCAGGAGTCCAAGACCACCCGTCCGGTAGATCCTTGGGGCGGTTCGTATTACGTCGAGTGGCTGACCCATCAGCTGGCCAACCGGGCCCGCGCGCACATCGCCGAGGTGGAGGCCCACGGTGGTATGGCGCAGGCGATCGGCGAGGGCATCCCGAAGCTGCGCATCGAGGAGGCCGCCGCGCGCACGCAGGCGCGGATCGACACCGGTCAGCAGCCGGTGATCGGCATCAACAAGTATCAGGCGGAAGAGGACCAGCAGGTCGAGGTCCTCAAGGTCGAGAACTCGCGGGTGCGCGCCGAGCAGATCGAGAAGCTGCGGCAGTTGCGTGCCGACCGGGATTCGGCCGAGGTCGAGCGTGCGTTGGCCGAATTGACCCGTGCTGCAGCCTCTTCGGATGGCGGCATGGAGAACAACCTGCTGGCGCTGGCCATCAATGCCGCGCGGGCCAAAGCCACCGTCGGCGAGATCTCCGACGCGCTGGAGAAGGTATACGGCCGTCACCAGGCCGAGATCCGTACCCTCTCCGGTGTGTACCGCGACGAGGCAGGGAAGGTCAGCAACATCACCAAGGCGAGCGATCTCGTCGAGGAGTTCGCCGAGGCGGAAGGTCGTCGCCCGCGTATCCTCGTCGCGAAAATGGGGCAGGACGGCCACGACCGCGGCCAGAAGGTGATCGCCACCGCCTTCGCCGATCTCGGCTTCGACGTCGACGTGGGCCCGCTGTTCCAGACCCCCGAAGAGGTGGCACAGCAGGCGGCGGACAACGACGTGCACGTCGTCGGGGTGTCCTCGCTGGCGGCCGGTCACCTCACGCTGGTGCCCGCCCTGCGGCAGGCGCTGGCCGATGCGGGGCGACCCGACATCATGGTCATCGTCGGCGGTGTCATCCCGCCCGGTGATTTCGACGCGCTGTACGAGGCCGGTGCCGCGGCGATCTTCCCGCCGGGCACCGTCATCGCCGATGCCGCGATCGACCTGCTGAAGAAGCTGGCCACCGCACTCGGTCATCCCGAGGTTGGTGCGCAAAGCGGTAGCGGCGCCGAGGGTTCCGCCGAGGGCGAATGAGCGAGCACAACGCTGCGGGTCCCACGACCGACGACGTCGTCCAAGCGGATTCGGCCGAAGGACGTCCTGGTTCGGAGGCTGACACACAGGGTTGCGGGATCGGTGGCGCCAACGAGACGGCCTCGCAGGCCGACGGTGGGGCGCGGTCGGTGGGACGGGGTCGGGCGATCGACGTGGATGCGATGGCGAAGGCGGTCCAGGCAGGGGAGCGGGCTGCCCTGGCGCGGGCTATCACGCTGGTCGAGTCGACGCGCGCGGATCACCGGGATCTCGCGCAGCAGCTGTTGCTGAAGCTGACGCCCGACAAGCACAGTTCCGCGACCGCCGTGGTGTCGAATCGTGTTGGTATCACCGGTGTTCCGGGTGTCGGCAAGTCGACGTTCATCGATGCGCTCGGGATGGATCTGATCGGCAAGGGGCATCGGGTCGCGGTGCTCGCGGTCGACCCGTCCTCGACCAGGACCGGTGGTTCCATCCTCGGCGACAAGACTCGGATGGCGCGACTGTCGGTGGAGCGCAACGCTTATATCCGCCCGTCGCCGACCGCTGGCACTCTCGGCGGTGTGGCCAAGGCGACCCGCGAGACCATCGTGTTGCTCGAGGCCGCCGGTTACGACGTGATCCTGGTGGAGACCGTCGGCGTCGGCCAGTCCGAGGTCACCGTCGCGAACATGGTCGACGTCTTCTGCTTCCTGACGCTGGCCCGCACCGGAGATCAGTTGCAGGGCATCAAGAAAGGCGTGCTGGAGCTCGCCGACTTGGTCGCGGTCAACAAGGCCGACGGCAAGCATGAGTTGGAAGCCAAGTCGGCCGCCCGCGAATTGGCGGGCGCGCTACGCCTGATCCACCCGCACGACGCCCTCTGGCGTCCACCGGTGCTCACCATGAGTGGCCTGGAAGGCATTGGCCTGGACAAGTTCTGGGCCACCGTCCTCGAACACCGCCGCGTCCTCACCGACGCAGGCGAATTCGACGAGAAGCGCCGCCGTCAACAGATCAACTGGACCTGGACCATGGTCCACGACCAACTCCTGCGCCGCCTCGCCGACAACCCCAACGTGAAAGCCATTCGCGCCCAAGTGGAAAAGCAGGTCCGCGACGGCACCCTCACCGCCGCCCTCGCCGCCGAAGAACTCCTGCGCGCCTTCGATGGTCACTGACGCGGGCTCACCCCTGGTGGACAGGGTGCCGCGGGCCGTGGGATGCTGCGAACGTCTCGCAGCCGCGGGACTATCCATGAAGATCGTCAGCGCCAGGTAGGTCGGTGGAGCGCGTTGGCGTGCTCGTCGGTGGCGGGCACGGCCGACCTCTGCCCGGTGGTTGTGCTGTGTTTCGAGACCGGCGATGTCTCGAAAGGACGCAGTATGAACACCGACCCCTTCGGTCTTGCCGGAGACGAGTATGTGCCCGATGTGGCAGGCGACTCGGCCGCGATTGTCGACGCATTCTTCGACCATCTCGCGGGGAGTTTGCGGGACGATGACCTTCCCGATGATCTGTTCGCCGGTATGCGTCGGTCGCTCATCGAGCTAACCGCCGCCGATGCGGAACGCTGTGTGGATGAGCCCGCGCGCGCCAACCTTCGGATGACTCTCGCGCTGGTGGTCGCCTATCGGGCATTGCGACCTCGGCTCGGCCGTGATGTCACCATTGCCGCGCTGCGGGCGGCGTTTGTCGAACCGCTCGGGGATGTTGTGCAGGCGGGGACGAAGGCGATGCTCGATGCCGCCGATGACCCGTTCGCCGCGATGGTCGCGGTGTCGAAGGCGCGCGAGAAATACGCCTTCGGTGCCGGATTCGACTTCGCGCGCACCGTGGACGATGACGAGAGCTACCACCTCGATGTCGTGCGCTGCTTCTATCACGATGTGCTGGTTGCGCATTCGGCACCGGAGTTGACGCCGGTGATGTGTGAGTTCGACGCGAACTGGATCGGCGCCATCGACCCGGCGAAGCACGGGTTCCGGTTCGAGCGCGTCACCACGATCGGGCTCGGCGGGACGCATTGCCCGTTCCATTGGGATCGCACCGAGGGCTGATCGGTCGCCGACCGGCCGAGGTCGTGGTCTGCCCGCAGCCTCGGTCGGCCGCTCTACCTGCGCAAACGATCGTGTCCGATCGATATTGCTATGGGTCTGCTGGTTGTCGAGCGGCATTGACGAGTAGTAGATTGGAAGGTTCCTCAGCTGGCGACGACGCGGCGATGAGGACTCGCCAGCTGGGGTGTTGCGGGGGGATCGGTCCCGCCGCAGGGCTAAGGAGGTGCTGGCGATGTCCGATGAAGCGATTGCCCGTCCGATGCTGGTGACCGTTGGCGATATCGGGTGCACCGCGACGCATGTTATGACCCCCTCCGGGCAGCATCCGCTGGCGGGCACCACGTGGATTGTCACCAATCAGACCAGTGTCAACCAGCGGATCCCGTCCTATGCGATCGTGCTCGCGGTGCTTTTGCTGGTCTTCTGCCTGCTCGGGCTGTTGTTCCTGGCGGTCAAGGAGGAGAAGATCCAGGGCTTCGTCCAGGTCAGCGTGCAGGGCCTCGGCTTCTACTACGCCACCCAGGTCAAGATCACCAACCGCGCGCAGGTCTTCGACACCGAGCAGCGCGTCAACTACATCCGCGGCCTCGTCGCCGCCCTGCCCGCCGCCTGACCGGCGCACCAGGTTCACGGTCGTCGCGGCCTGAGTCTCGATCCAGCCCGCACGGTGCCACGAACCTACTCGATGCCGAACAGGTCGGCGGCGTTCTGGTAGCAGACCTTGCGCAACCACTCGTCGCCGAGTTCGAGGCGTTCCAGTGCCTGCACGGCGTGGCTGTAGGTGTAGGGGATGTTGGGGAAGTCGCTGCCGAAGAGGATTCGGTCGCTGAAGGTGCGCAGCCGGTCGCGTTGGCTGTCGGGGAACGGATCACCCTCCTCGAAGAAGTCGGTGAACGTCATGGTGGTGTCCAAGCGGACGTCCGGGTATTGCGCTGCGAGGTCGAGGAATTCGGCGTACTCGGGCGCACCCATGTGGGCGACGATCAATCGCAAGCGCGGAAAACGTCGCAGCAGTGCGGCAATGGGCTTCGGTCCGGTGAATTCGCCTGCCACCGGGCCTGATCCGCAATGGATCACCACCGGTATGCCAGCGTCCTGAATCAGCCCCCACGTCGGGTCGAGCAGTGGATGGCCGGGATCGAAGCCGCCGACCTGGATGTGCACCTTGAACAGCCGGGCGCCACGTGAAAGCGCCGCCGCGACATAGCGTTCGGCGTCCGGCTCGGGATAGAACGTCGCGGTGTGCAGGCAATCCGGGGTGCGCTCGGCGAACTCGGCGGCCCATTCGTTCAGCCAGGCCGCCATCTCGGGCTTGTGCGGATAGACCAGCGCGCTGAACGCGCGAACACCGAAGCCGCGCAACGTTTTCAACCTGACCTGCTCGTCGTCACGGTAGGCGATGGGCCAGGTGCGTGCGGTGAGCGGACCGGCCGAGTCGAAGTAGGCCCATACCTTCCGCATCACCGGTTCCGGCATGAAATGCGTGTGCACGTCGATGATTCCGGGCAGGCCGAGCCGGTCGCGGAATGCGGCGAGGTAAGTGCTGTCGTCCTTGTCGCCGACCACGGCCTCTCCAGTCTCACACATTCGGCGGATATACCGTCCGTGCGAAATCGCCGATCCTGGTGATCAGCCGGTCGAAGAACAACGCCTGATCGGTGCCGATCACGATGTCCGCGTTGGGTTCTCGACCCCACATGCCCGCCCAGTCGGCCACCGTGGTCGCGCGTGTCAATGTGCCGGTGAGTTCGACATCGACCGTCGCGGGCCGGGTGACGGCGAGGGCAGGGTCGATCGCGACGGCCGCCGCGAACGGGTCGTGCATGTGCGCGAGATAGCCGAGATCGTAGAGCCGGTGGAAGTCGAAGTAGAACCGCACCGCGTCGGTGACATGGCGGACAATGGGATTGCTCGCCGCCGACCTGGCTTCGGGCGGATCGGTTTCCGAAACCGTCTCCACCGGAACGCTGCCCGCGCGCTCGGCGAGCAGCGACAGATGCTTCGGCCGCATCTCGATGGTCTCGGTGATGTCGAGCGCGCAGACGATCGGCCGACGATCCGGCGGCACAATGGAGAACGCGTCGAAGATCTCCTTCGCCGCCTCCGGATCGACGTGCACGTTCCATTCGTTGGTTGGGGTGGTGTTGCCCGGATGGTTGAACGCCCCGCCCATGATCACCAACCTGCGCAACAACGTCGGCAGCGCGGGCTCCAGCCGAACGGCCAGCGCCAGATTGGTCAGCGGCCCCGTGCACAGCCCGACGATCTCGCCGGGGTGCGCACGCACCAGATCGACCCACATCTGCGCGGCGGAACGCGACGACAGCGTGCGCGTCGAGGGCGGCAGCTCGGCATAGCCGACGCCTTGCGGCCCGTGCGTGTCCTCGGTGGTGCGCAGTGGAATCGCCAGCGGTTCGGCGGCACCGAGCGCGACCTCGATATCGGGCGCCCGGCACACATCAAGCCAAGCGAGATTGTTCGCCGCCACCTGCGGTGCGGGCACGTTCCCCGCGGTCGAGGCGATCCCGATGATCTCCGCCTCCGGCGAAGCCAGGAGGTAGAGCAGCGCAAGGGAATCGTCGACCCCGGTATCGACATCCATGATGATCTTCTGCGGCACCCAACGAGACTAGCGCCGTCGTCACCCCACCTGGTTAGTGGGTTTTGAGGGGCCAGGCGGGGCGGTCCGCGCCGTAAGTGGGGGCAGGCCAGTTGTAGGCGGGGTATTCGGCGATGGCGGGGGTGGCGGTGATGATGTCGCCGTGCGACATGACCTCGGTGGGGTCGGGCAGGGCAGGCTGGGGGTGGCGCGGGGTCCGGCCGGGGGCGGCGAGGAGCCAGGAGGCGGTGCGGGCCAACGAGACTCGCACGTCGCGGCCGATGCCGTCGGACGCGCGGGCGGCCAGTGCATCGATGACGCCTGCGGCGAGCAGGTAGCCGGAGGCGTGGTCGAGGGCTTGTGCGGGCAGCGTGCTCGGCACGGCCGGTGCGCCTTCGGCGATCGCGATGCCGGACGCGGCCTGCACGATGCTGTCGAAGCCGCGGCGGCCGCCCCACGGGCCGATTTCACCCCACGCACTCACCCGGCCGTGCACCATTCCCGGGCGCATGGCGGCGAGCAGGCCCGCGCGTTCCAGGGCGCCGGGCCGGTATCCGGTGACGAGCACGTCGGCGGAGGCCAGCAGGTCTCCGATCAGTGGCAGTTGCGTCCAGAGATCCACCAGCGTCGAGCGTTTGCCCTGACTGGTATCGGCGTACTGCCAAGGGATTTCGGGCAGCTGTGGCGGATCGACACGCAGGACGTCCGCGCCGAGCAGCGCCAGGGTCCTGGTCGCGACCGGCCCGGCGATCACCCGGGTCAGGTCGAGCACCCGCAGACCGCGCAGCGGCTGGAAAGGCGCCGCGCCGACCGGCAATCCGGGCTCTCCCCGGTCAGGGCGCGTCTCGATCGCGACCAGCGGTCCGGTCGTGGCGGCCCAGCCCTCGGCACTGCCCGACCACTCCTGCTCGGTGCGGACGCGCACCGCGATCGCACCGGTCGCGGCGGCGTGGTCCTCGATATCGGACGCGCGGCTCATCGCCATCTGTGCCACCGCGAGATCGAACGGTGCATCGGCGGGCAGGCCGAGTGCGGCGAGCAGGCGCGCACGGTGATGCGGGTAGTTGGCGTGCGTGCGCACCCAGCCGTCGAAGGTGGGGAAGAATCCGGAGAGGTCGCCGAACATCGTCGCGGGCCTGCCGTTGATCCTGAGTAGGCGTTCACTACAGAACGCGGCGGTGATGCGCGCGGGGTCGATGCGGTGCGCCACCGGGTCGAGGCCGCGGACGCCACGGATGCGGTTCGCCGCGGCGATGAGCGCGGCGACCGATCCGGCGGCCAGCGACCAGACCGGCAGTGTCGCAGCCAGATTGCTGCCAGGATCGGGCGACGGCGTAATGCCGGAGGGGGTGACACCGATTCCGGCTTCGTAGTCGTGGACCAGCCGTGTGTGCGCGTTCACCCGAAAGAGCGTAATAGTTCCGTCTGAGAAGGAGATCTACATGGGCAGAACGATCGAATCCGGTGAGTGGCTGCGGATCATGCGTCCCGAGGCGACTCCCCGGCACCACCTGCTGTGTTTCCCGCCGGGCGGCGGTCCGGCGACCGCCTACCGAGAATTGGCGAAACGCTTCGGCGCGGGCGTCGCCGTCGCCGCGGTGCAGTATCCGGGTCGGCAGGACCGGCTCGCCGAGGCGCCGATCACCGACCTCGCGGCGCTCGCGAATCAGATTGCTGAAGAAGTGCTGCGGCTCGGAATCATTGATGGGCTAGCGTTATTCGGTCATAGCATGGGTGCCACCGTCGCGTTCGAAACCGCGCGGCGGCTAGAGCGCAGGGGACAGGCGGTGACGACACTGTTCGTCTCCGGCCGTCCCGCACCGACTTTCGTGGAAACCAAGCGGATCCACCTCGGCTCCGACAACGACCTGATCGCGGACCTGGAGCGATTGGCCGCCGACCCGGCGCCGATCCAAATGCTGCGTGACGAACCGAGTCTCGCGGAATTGGTGCTGCCCGCCGTGCGTGGCGACTACCAGGCCGTCGAGACCTATCGGTACGCCGAGGGCGACCCGCTGACCGCTGATATCGCCGCCCTCGTCAGCACCGAAGACCCGACGATGACACCCGAGCAGGTCGACGAGTGGCGCGACTTCACCACCGGAACCTTCGATCGCGCAACATTTCCCGGCGGTCACTTCTATCTGGACGAGCGCTCCGCCGAGGTCGCCGAGTTCGTCGCGGCCCATCTGGCGCGCGACCGTTCGCGTGCGTGAAACCGCTTCTCGGCCACACTGTTCGAGTATGTAACTAGTGGGATGCCTGCAGGCGGGCTGTCGATCCGCCCGCCCGCCGCCGCAGCCACCCATACCCCACCCAGGACACCGCGACACACACCGCGACGAGCACCCGCACCAACCCGAGCGCGCTCTCCGGATAGAGCACCCCGGTGATGTAGTGGTCGATGAACCCGCTCGACGGCAGCCCGGCCTCGCCCGCCCGATGCCGCGCCCAGTTCTCCAAATGCGTGAGCGGACAATCGATCCGGAACAAAACCGTGCTGAACCCCCAGCAGACCGCGATCAAGTGCAGCCAGATACTGCGCGGCCAACGCCACGCTATGAAGCCGCCGACGACCACATACGCCACGAACACGAAATGCGCGGCGGCGGTGGCATCGGCCAGCAGCCGATACAGCACCCCACCAGCGTAGCCCTCAGCCGAGGTATTCGGATTCGAGCACGAGGTCGGCGACCAAGGATTGGTATTCGACGTGGGTTTTGTGTTCCGTGGTTCGCCAGCTCGAACCTTCGTGCTCGCGCATATAGCGGCGGTAGCCCGGGGCGCCGGGAATTCTGACATTGTCGGCGACCACGACCGTTCCGGGGTGCAGCCAACTAGCGGACATGATGGTTTCGAGATCCGGCAGATACGCGGTCTTCAGATGGTCGATGAACACGAAATCGACTGCGCCGGGACCGAAGTCGTGGTCGATGGCGAGGTGGCGCATGGTCGCGCCGCCGTCGCCGATCTTGCCGATCACCACGGCGATCCGGTCAGCGAGCCCGGCATGCTCGATGACCGCGCGCGCGATTTCGGCATTGGCGGGGCTCGCCTCCACCGAAACCAGCCGCGCGTCAGCAGGCATCGCCCGGCCGGTGCGCACCGCGCTGTATCCGCAATAGGCGCCCAGCTCGAGCAACAGGGTCGGTTCGGCTCGCCGAATGGCGTTGTCCAGAATCAGGCCCTTTTCGTCGCCGACGTTCATCAGCAGGCTGCGGTTGCGCGCGAAATCGTCGATCGCGGCGAGCACGCTGTCCGGATCGCCCGCCGTGGCGGTGGCGCGAACGTGGTCGAGCAATGCCTGCTCGCGACCGTCACCCACCTGCCCCGTGCGCAGCACGCTGCCGATGCCGAGCCCCATCCGGATGATCGACCAGCGCAGGAACGGTAGTCGATCGCGCACCCTCGCGCCCAGCCCACTCTGATTCACCATGTTGCCCCTCAGCCGTGTCGATGTGCGGCCGATTCTGCCTGGGGCACAGCGGGATTACCAGGGCGAAGGCCGGTAGTCCTTGAGGAAGCAGCCGTAGAGGTCGATGCCGTGCTCGCCCTGGACGATCGGGTCGTAGACCCGTGCCGCGCCGTCGACCAGGTCGAGGGGCGCGTGGAAGCCCTCCTCGGCGAGCCTGACTTTCGTGTAGTGCGGGCGCTCGTCGGTGATCCAGCCGGTGTCGACGGCGGTCATCAAAATACCGTCGGCTTCGAGCATTTCGCTCGCGCTGGTGCGGGTCAGCATGTTCAGCGCGGCCTTGGCCATATTGGTGTGCGGGTGGCCGGGCCCCTTGTAGGCGCGGGCGAACTGGCCCTCCATCGCCGACACATTGACGATGTACTTGCGTCGTGCGGCCGCGGCGGCCATGGTCGGGCGCAGCCGGGAGACCAGGATGAACGGCGCGACCGAATTGCACAGCTGCACTTCGAGAAGTTCGGTCGGATCGACCTCGGCGACGGTCTGCACCCAGCTGTTGGTGTGCGCCAGATCGGGCACCAGGCCACCGGCGTCGATCGCGACGCCACGCGAAATGCGTTCGGGCGTAGCCGATCCCGCGACCAACGCGAGTTCGGCGACATCGGCGGCGGACAGCGTCGGGGTGAGCGAGGCGGTGAGCGCGGTTGGGTGCGCCTGCATCGTCTTGCCGAACGTCACCACATCGGGCAGCGCGCCAGCGGGCAGCGGGCCGGACTCGGCGTCGACCAGCGCGCTGTAGGCGCCGGGGGAGCGGCGCACGGTCTGGGCGGCGTTGTTGATCAGGATGTCGAGCGGGCCCTGTGCCGCGACGTCGTCGGCGAGGGCGACCACCTGGGCCGGATCGCGCAGGTCGATGCCGACGACGCGCAGCCGATGCAACCACTGCGCGCTGTCGTCCATCGCGGCGAAACGGCGGATGGCATCGTTCGGGAAGCGGGTGGTGATGGTGGTGTGCGCGCCGTCGCGCAACAGGCGCAGCGCGATGTACATGCCGATCTTGGCGCGCCCACCGGTGAGCAGCGCGCGGCGGCCGGTCAGATCGGTACGGGCGTCCCGCTTGGTGTGGCTGCTCGCGGCGCAGTCCGGGCACAGCTGGTGGTAGAAGGCGTCGACCTGCGTGTACGACTGTTTGCAGATGTAGCAGGGGCGCGCCCGGATGAGCGTCCCTGCGGTCGCGCCGCGGGCGTTCGAGGCCAGCGGGATGCCGGCGGTCTCATCGTCGATGCGCTGCGGCGAGCCGGTGGCCGTCGCGGCGATCACCTCGCGGTCGGCGTCGGCGACCGCCGTCCTCGCCTCGATCCGGCGGCGCTGCTTGAGCTTTTTGAACATGTGGCCGACCGCGCGCTGCACCGCCACCGAGTCGGGATGCTCCTTTTCCAGCTGCCCGGCCTGGTCCAGTACCCGCAGACAGGTCGCGAGCTCGTCCGGATCAATCATGCTTTCGGCCATCGGTGGTACAGGCATCCTTCGGTGAGCTGGGAAATCGACCGAACCATTGTCGCAAACTCCGCGACGCGGTTACCGCCCGGTTGCCCCTACACGCGAAGCAGCGCCATGGTCGTGCTCGCCGTTCGCTTCAGCAACTCGATCACTTCCGACACCTTGATGTCGGTGGTCGTGACGACCGAGGGCGGGTGCAGCCAGCTGATCTCGAAGGTGGTCCAGCCGTCGCGAACGGCGAGGGTGACGCCGGTGTTCTTGGCGTGCTCGGACTGTTTGCGGACGACGTACGCCTCGTCACCGAGGCCGTCGACCTTCGTGACGGTGTCGTCTTGGGCGAGTTCGGCCTGGGTCCAGGTCTCGAACCGGGCGGTGAATTCGGGACCGGGATCGGCCCGCTTGTGCACTGACGCGTTCACCATGAGGGTGGTGTCGTCGGCGCGTTCGCCGGGTCCGGGTGGGGCGAGGCGAATCGCGCAGCTCATCGAGTCGACGGCCGGATGCAGCCGGGTCTGGTGGACCGGATACTTGAGCCGCGCCGGACTCGACGGTGCCAAGGCGAATCCGGCGTGCGCGTAGGGCGCGGTGTCGGTGATCGCGCAGAGGTTGTCGACGTAGTGGTAGCCGCGCAGGTCGGGCGCCGGGTCGGCGCGACGACTGCCGAACGCGCAGACGGCAGCGAGCGTCGCGACGCCGACCACGGCGCCGAGCGCCCATAGTCGGCCCCGGTTATCGCCTGGCTGTTTCCACCGGCCGAGCGGTTGCGGCGGCACCGGTCCGTCCGGGTGCGGCCGCATCGGCCCGATCGGCGACAGCGGCTGGTGCAGCCATCCGGCGTTGCTGAGGCGAGGAGGCCCCTGACCTGCCGGTCCCATCATGGGGGCGAAGCTATCACCTCGCCGCCGACGCCGCCGGTCGTTCGCGTCAGGCCTGATCGTCGCGCAGTCCGGCGGCCTCGGCGCCGCGACCGCAGCTGTCGGCCCGTTCGGCCAGCCGAATGCGCAGCGCGGCGGGGATTTCCGCGCGCACCTCGATCAGCCCCTGCCACACCACATCTGGTGTGTCCGGTGTCAACGCGGCGAGGAACTCGTCGAGATCGTCCATCCCGTCGATGATGTCGAGCACCCGGGCGCGCCCCTCGGCGTCTTGGGCGAGCGCGATATCGACCAGGGTGTCGATATTGTCGCTGCGCGAGGCGACCAGGACCGCGGCGAGCATCTGGTCGGTGCTGAGATCGCCGATACACGAGGCGAGGATCGGCGTCGCGGAATCGGGCAGTGCGTCGACCAAAGGCAGTGCCTGAGACCAGAGTTCGTGTTCGGCGGTGGTGTTGATCACCGCGCGGAGCACGTCGGGGTTCCGCATGATCGGCAGACCGGCCATGCGGCGGCGATCGGTGTCGGTCATGGCGAGCGCGACCGGCAGCATGGCATGCCACAGGCCCGCCGCATCCGCTTGGGCGACAAGGTCTTCGAGTTCCTCGTCGGACTTGTCGGCCAGCCGTGCGGCGAGAATGGCAAGCTGGGTCGGCTGCAGATGCACGACCAGTGGCAGCAGGTCGAGCCAGAAACCCTTGTTCAACGCGGCGTTCATGATCGAGGCGAGCACTGATTCCTCCTGTACCGCAGGCCTTTCGGCGAATGCGCGCAAGCTGTCCGCGTTCATCGCGCTGGTCACCGGCAGCAGCGAGTCCCAGGCGTCAAGCGCCCGCACCGCCTCGATCAGGCCGTCGAGCACCTCGCCGCCGAGCCCGGCCGCGATATCGCCGAGGGCGGCCCGGTTCTCGTGGCCGACACTATCGAGCAGATCGAGGCCCTCGGCCCAGAGATCCTGTTCGTGCGCGGCGCGGATCACCCCGGCGAGCCGGTCGGTGAACAGTGCCATCAGCCGGTCCACCGCTGATTTGTCCTCCATGAGGAAGCCGACGCGCAGCAGATCCGCGTCGCCGAGCACGGGCGCCGCAGCTCGCATCGACTCCTCCGGAACCACGCCGACGAAACGACTCATCGTCACGTGGTCCTGCTGGCGCAGTAGCTCTCGCGCTACCTCGACGACCAATCGCGATGGCACCGCGGCGATGATCTCGGCGGTGCGGCGCGGGTCGAGCTGAATCGCGGTCTCGGCGAGAAACCGCGCTGGCAGCGCCTTGGCGATATCGACCGCGCGAGAAGGTTCGACCGAACCGGCGACGGCCGCGCACAACACCGGGCCGAACGCGCGCTCGGCGGCCTTGGCGCTGATCACGGTCGGCACCAATTTCGTCGCCGCGGCAACGCGTTTCATGCGCGCGGCGTCGCGGTCGAACAGTAGATCGGTGGCGCGCTCGCGGAACGCTCGAATCGCTTCCGGCGAAAGACCGTTCAGGAAAGCGAGGTCGGCCGGGTCGGAAAGATCAAGCAGGCGTGCGAGTTTGGTGGTCTCGGCACGGGCCATCAGTTGGGCACTCATAATCCCAGCGCCCGCTTCACGGTGGGCCGCATCAGCCGGGGAATGAGCTGGAGCGAGGATTCGATCGCGGTGGCGAGGCGCTCGCCGCGGGCAGTCACGGCGTTGCGCAGCAGGCGGTCGAGTTCGGTGAGATCGGAGTCGGTGAGCCGGTCGAATTCGTCGGGCAGGGGTGCGCCAAGGGTGCGGATCAGCGCTTGGGCTGCGTCCGGCATGGGATCTCCGTATCGGTGTCGAGTTGTCGTCGAGCGGTGGTTGTTCAGCTGCTGCGCGGGGTGATCGCGGCGTGGTCGGCCCGCATGTCGTCGACGAAATTGGCGATCGCCTCGGCGACGAGCAGCGGCTCGGTGACCGGCAGCCAGTGATCGGCCGGAACCGCGCACCGCCACAGCCGGTCCACCCAGCGCGTCGAGGTGTCGTAGATGGAGGCGGGCACGAACGGGTCGGTGGTGTCGACGAGCAGCTGCACCGGCACCGCGGTGCGCCGCACCCGCGGCCGCCGCAGATGATGCAGCAGGTTGGCCTGCGCGATCCGGGCGCCCGCGAGCAGGTCCGTGCGCCAGGTGCGCGCGATCCTGGCGGGTATCGGCGAGAGTCCGCCGAGTCGTTCGACGAGCAGCGTGCGCACGCGCGGCGGGTAGAGCCTGCGCGCCACGGGCACCGGGCTCAGCGTCCACCGCACGCCGCTCAACCACCAGCCGAGGTCGCCCGCGTGCAGCCGGGCGTGCGGCGCGGCGGCGCGCAGCCACAGGCCGAGGTGATCGAGGTTGGGGCCGGAAATGGCGGTGAACGAGGCGATTCGGGTGTTCGCCCTCGGATCGCACACCGCCTCCCATAGCTGCACCGCGCCCCAGCCGTGCCCGCAGGTGTGCACCGGTCGCTTCGGGCTCGCCGCGTCGATCACCGCGAAGAAGTCGGCGGCGAGCCGGTCGAGCCGGAACTCCGAAAGCAGTGCGGGGGTGGCCGAATGGCCGTGACCGCGCACGTCGTAGGTGATCACCCGGAAACCGTCGGTCAGCAGCGCGGCGACCGTCGCCCACACGCGGTGGGTGTCGGTGAGGCCGTGCACCAGGACCAGGGGAGCAGCGGCGGGGTCGCCCCATTCGTAGACGGCGAGTTCGGTGCCATCGGCGGTCACCGTCCACTGCCGATCCGGGCGGGGCGTATCGGTGTCGATCTGGTTGGTCATGTTGTTGCCTCGTTGGGGTGCGGGCTGCCGGACGGTCACACGGTTGTCGGCCGGGCGCTGGACACTGGCGACTGCGTGCAGGTCGCTGGAACGATCACCCGTACCGGTAGTACGTTTTCCGATACTGACAGTACGAAGAAATGCCCGGGAGTGGGAGAGTTAGACGCAGACTATGGCGTACCTCACGGCTACGCCTCGCTGGCGCTCGGCTACGCCGTACGGTAGGACCGCTGTGTTGATGGTTCGCTCGCTGCGCTCGCTCACGCCGATATCCGTACCGCCGGTACGTGTATGCTGCGGTCGTGCCCCGGCCCAGCGTTCGTTCGACGACATCCCGTGCGGAGATCGTCGACGCCGCGATCCGGGTGATCGACCGGGACGGACCGCGGCCGAGCATGGACGACATCGCCCGCGAGGCGAGCATCACCAAGCCCCGCCTGTATCGGCAGTTCGCCGACAAGGCCGATCTCTACACTGAGATCGGCAACCGGATGGCCAAGGCCGCCGCGGCCGCCGCTGGCAACGATCTGACGCTCATGCTGCAGCCGCCGCGGACCGCGTTGCGGCGGGTGCTCACCGGATACGCCGACAGTATTCTGCAGCATCCCAACGTCTTTCGCTTCCTCGGCCAGGCGCAGGTGACCCAGCAGTCCGACGGAACGGTGCTGCAATTCGATCTCGGCCGCGCCGCATCGGATCGGTTCACCAGGCAGGCGCGCGATATCGCCGAGTCCATCCCGATCGACACCGCAGGCATCGACTATCTGTCCCGCGCGGTGGTCGGCGTCGTCGTCTCGATCACCGACCTGTGGCTGGCCGATGCGGCGCCGCCGCCGGAGCGGACCGCCGAATTCATCGATCAGGCCACCGAGTTCGTCTGGGGTCTGATCGACGGTTTCCTACGCAGGCAAGGCATCTCGGCCGACCCGGAGACGCCGATCTTCACCTCACTCGCCGCCGTCAATCAGGCGCAACAGCCCGCGAGCTGAACCACTACCAGTGCTTATCGAACCTGGTTGGTTCGACGCGTGCCCGCTTTGTTGACACGTTGCCAATAGTGCGAGAATCTGATGGCGAGGCACCGGCGGCGACGCCGGGGCGGCACGAGCGGGCTCGCGTTACTAAGAGACCCGGGAGTGCCGCCACCAGATACAGCTGCGAGCAAAGGATCCGATGATGGCACGCGCCGCATGGAGTGACGACGAGGTCGAGGCGGTACGCGACCTGGCGAAGGCGTTCTTCGAGAAAGAGGTCGTCCCGCACGAGGAGAAGTTCGTCGCCCAGGGCCACCCGGACCGCGCGCTGTACAACCGGGCGGGCGAACTCGGCCTGCTGTGCACCGCCATCCCCACCGAATTCGGCGGTGGCGGCGGCACTTTCGCGCACGAGGCAGCGATCATCGAGGAACAGTCCAGGGCGGGCGACGGCTCGATGGGCATGCCGGTGCACACCTCGATCATCGCGCCCTACCTCAAGGAATTCGGTTCGACAGAACTCAAGCAGCGCGTACTGCCCAAGGCGGCCAGTGGCGAAATGGTGCTCTCGATCGGCATGACCGAACCGAGCACCGGCTCGGATCTGCAGAACATCAAGACCCGCGCGGTCCGCGAGGGCGATGAGTACGTCATCACCGGCTCGAAGATCTTCATCACCAACGGCTGGCTCTGCGACGGCATCATCATCGCCGCCAAGACCGACCCGACCAAGGGCGCGTCCGGCGTCTCGCTGATCTTCGCCGACGTGTCCGACGACACCCCCGGCTTCAAGCGCGGACGCATCCTGAACAAGATCGGCGGCAAGGCGCAGGACACCGCCGAGCTGTTCTTCGACGGACTCCGGGTGCCCGCCTCGAACCTGCTCGGCGAGGCCGAGGGACTCGGCTTCTATCAGATGATGCAGATGCTGGCCCAGGAACGCCTGGTCACCGGCATTATCGCGGTGGTGATGATGGAACAGGCCGTGCGGCTGACCATCGAGTACACCAAGGGCCGCGAGGCCTTCGGCAAGCCGCTGTTCGCGATGCAGAACACCAAGTTCGAGCTGGCCGAGTGCGCGACCATCGCCAAGGTCAGCCGCACCTTCCTCGACGACTGCCTCGTCAAACACCTGCGCGGCGAGCTCGACATTCCCACCGCGGCGATGTCGAAGTACTGGCTCACCGACCAGCTGGGTATCGTGGTTGACCGCTGCCTGCAACTGTTCGGCGGCTACGGCTACATGACGGAGTATCCGATTTCGCAGCTCTACACCGGCGCCCGCGTCTTGCGCATCCTGGCGGGTAGCAACGAGGTGATGAAGGATCTCATTGCCCGGTCTCTCTGATACGACGAGTGAGGCCGCTGACGGTGCCGCGCTGGACGCGCCGGCCCCGTCGGCTGCCGTCCCCGTGCCGCGCCGCCGTCGCCTCGAACCCGACGAGCGGCGGGCGCAGATCCTGGCGTGCGCGATCGACATGTTCGGCGAGCGGCCGTACGCGGCCGTCTCCACCGCCGAGCTGGCCCAGCGCGCCGGTGTCGCCCGCGGCCTGATCAACCATTACTTCGGCAACAAACGCGACCTCTACCTCGCGGTGGTGCGTCGCATGGTCACCCTGCCCAAACTCGATGACATGATCGTGCCCACCGGCACCGAGCGTGAGCGAGTCGATGCGAGTGTGCACTGGCTGCTGGATACCATCGCCGAGCACGGCAGCACCTGGGTCAAGGTGACCAGTCACGAGGGCGTCGGCGACGACCCCGAGGTGCAGCACATCCTCGATCAGGCCGACGACGCGGCCGCGGAACGGTTGCTGCTGATGGTCGGCCTCGCTGATTCGGCACGCAGTGCGGCATTGCGCGCGATGGTCCGCGCCTATGGTGGGCTGGTGAAGGTGGCGGGCCGGGAATGGATCACCCGCGGCACGCTGACCCGCCCGCAGGTGCACGAGCTGCTCGCCGACATGTTGATGACGCTGGTCACCGAGTCGCTACCGAAGGTGGACCGCCGCCGCTGAGCGCACGGCGGTCCTCCTCCGTTTAACCGAGCGCCTCCGGTGCGGGGTCGCCGGGATCGGCGCTATAGCGCACCGGCCGCCGATGTCCCGGCGCGTGACCGTGCCTGCCGTACTTCAGCTCGATCACCTCCTCGCGCCGATGCTCGACCAGCAGCGCGCCGATGCCGAGGATCCACAGCGCGGCCGTCACGATCGCGCCGGTCTGGGTCCATTCGTTGAAGCCGTATCCGGCGGCGGTGAGCGTGCACGCCATCGCGACGATGCCGAGCGCACACAGAATAAGGCCGGGAACGTTGTAATTGTCGCCGAGCAGATCGCCCGCTTGAGCGTGCCAAGGCCGATTTTCGCGGCCGTCAGGGGTGGTGCTACCGAGCATGGATCCTCCTTGGGGAGTCAGCGCAAGATCAGTGACACATCCGGATCATCATCTACTGCGATCGGGAAAACGGCTAGTAATTGGACGTTTCAGATGATGTCGCGCCGTTAGGCCCCTATTGTGGGTCGGGATATCGGGGCGGGTCCGGGCAGTCCGAGGTTCCTGCACGGTGGTTGGTGTGGAGAGGGTCCTGGCATGGCACGGGCGGAACGCCGTGAAAGTGAACGTTGGCCTGCGGCAGGGCAGGACGACCGGTGGCCGGAGGCTGGCGAAGAGGAACAGTGGGCCGAGCCGGAGCCCGAGGAACGATGGCAGGAACCGGCGCCGAGTCGGCGCAGGACGGGTCGGCTGCGGGTGGAAATTCCGCCCATTGTGAATCCGTACGCGATTGTCGCGCTGGTGGCCGCGTTGGTCGGGTTGTTCCCGGTGGCCATCGTTTTCGGCTTCATCGCGTTCTCGCATCCGCGCGGCCGGGTGATGGCGATGTTCGCGCTGCTGATCGGTGTCGCGGAGGTGACGGCGGTCGCGGGATTGGTGGTGCTGTCGGGAAACATGTTGCCTGACTCGCTGACTCGCGCGGACCGATCCGTGACGACAGCGCTCCTCGCGCCGCCGACGACGGCGAATCAATTACCCCAGCCGACGGCCTCGGCCGCGCCGCCGGTCGCGACGACGACGGCGAGCCCGTCGACGTCGAATCAGAGCAACCTGAAAAAGGGCGCGTCGTGCACCGACGGACAGGTCGGGCAGATCGGCAGCGCCGCAGACGGCGGCACCCTGATCTGCCTCGGCTCGGGTAGCGGCTACCAGTGGTCTGGCCCGTACACGGTGTCGACGACCGTCCAGCAGGCCGGGGCGAAATGCGATGGCACCAGCACGAAGACGGGCCGTACCGCGGACGGTCGCGCGCTGGTGTGCGAACCCGCGACTCGTAGCGGCACCTGGGTGCTGTGGACCGAATAGCGGCGCGCTACTCCTCTTTCTTGGCGCGGCTCGGCTGAACGCGCGGCGGTTCGTTCGGCATCTTCGGATACTGCGGCGGCCACGGCGCGTCCATGAGGCCCGAGGCCATATCGCGCTCCGACATTTCCAGCAGCGGGACAATGGATTGCGGTGCGCGATCGGCCCACGGGTCACCCAGTTCGGCAAGCCGGGCGGGCACGGTGGCGATGGTCAGTTCGTCCGGGACAACGGTATCCAATTCGGACCAGGCGATCGGGGTCGACACCTGCGCGCCGACCTTCGGGCGCACGCACCACGCCCCGAAAACCGTTTTGTGCGGGGCGTTTTGGTTGAAGTCGACGAAGACACGGTTGCCGCGTTCTTCCTTCCACCACTGTGCGGTGATCTCCTCGGGATGGCGGCGCTCCAGCTCGCGCGCCAACGCGACGGACGCGGCGCGCACCTGGTAACCATCCCAATTCGGTTGCAGCGCAACGTAGATGTGCAGGCCGCGCGAACCCGAGGTCTTGATTCGTGACTCGATGTCCAACTCCACGAACAACTCTCGGGTCAGCACGGCGGCGCGCTTGAGGTCGTCGAATGTGATGCCGGGGGACGGATCGAGGTCGATGCGCAGCTCGTCGGCGATCTTCAGATTGTCCGCCCGGTTGGGCCACACGTGAAAACCCAAGCAGCCCTGGTTGACTGCCCACAGGATGTGCGCGAGATCGTGCGCGACGAGCGCGTCGGCGGTGGTGCCGTTGGGAGTGGACACCTCGACGGTATGCAACCAGTCCGGCGCGGATTTCGGCACCCGCTTCTGAAACCACGACTTACCGGACGCGCCGTCGGGATAACGCTCCAGCAGCAGCGGGCGCCCGCCGACCACATTCAGGAACGGTTCGGCCACCGCCTGGTAGTAATGCACGAGATCGAGTTTCGTGTCGCCGCGCTTGGTGAAATACACCTTGCCCGGATTGCTGATGCTGACGGTCCGGCCATCCACCTCGATATCGACGGACTCGGTCATGGTTTCGCCTCACTGAAGATGGCACTCAATTCCGCGGGCGGCGCCTCGTCGAGCTGAGCGTAGGTACACGATTCGGGCGTGCGGTCGGATCGGAAGCGGACCAGCCTGCCGCCGTGTCGCAGCCGCCCGGATTGCACGTGTTCGTAGCGGACCTCCGCGACCAGTTCGGTGCGTAGCGCCTCCCAGGAAAGGTCTTTGCCGCCGGTCCAGCGGCTCACCCCGCCTGGCATCTTGCCGTCGGCTCTTGCCTGCGCCGCGGCGTCGGCCCATTCGCGCCACGGATGGTTTTCCAGCGCGTTCTCGCGCAGTGGCTTCAATTCCTCGACCAGTTCTTTGCGCCGGGCGGCGGTGAAGCTGCTCGCGACACCGACGTGGTGCAGCTGCCCCTCGTCGTCGAAGAGTCCGAGCAGCAGCGACCCGATGCCCTCGCCGTCCTTGTGCCAGCGGAATCCGGCGACCACGCAGTCGGCGGTGCGTTCGTGTTTGACCTTCAGCATCACCCGCTTGTCTTGCAGGTAGGCCAGGTCGTTGGCCTTGACCATGACGCCGTCGAACCCCGCGCCCTCGAACCGGGTGAACCAGTCCTCGGCGACATCGGGATCCTGGGTGAGCGGCGTGAGATGGACCCGCGCGAGCTCGGTGTCCAGAATCGTTTCCAGCAGCCGCCTGCGTTCGGCGAACGGCTCCTCGGTCAGATCCTTGTCGCCGAGGGCGAGTAGATCGAAGGCGACAAAGCTGGCGGGGGTCTCCACGGCCAGCTTGTTGACCCGGGACGCGGCCGGGTGCAGCCGATTCTGCAGGGTGTCGAAGTCGAGGCCCTCCTCGGTGACCACCACGATCTCGCCGTCGACAACGCACCGATCCGGCAGCGCCTGCTTCAGCAGCTCGGCGACCTCGGGAAAGTACCTGGTCAGCGGCCGATCATTGCGGGAGCCGAGCTCTACCTCGGCACCGTCACGGAAGACGATGCAGCGGAACCCGTCCCACTTGGGCTCATAACTCAGCCCGGCTTCACGCGGCACGCCGGGCGCGGTTTTGGCCAGCATCGGCTTAACAGGTGGCATCACCGGTAGATCCACACGATCCTCCTCGGTTCGTCTGTCTCCCGTACCGACGGTGTGAAAGATCGAAACTCATCGGTACTTGCCGATGATCGTAAGCGCCGCATCCGACAAGATGATCGAACGCGCGGATGCGGCGTGACGAGGCAACCTCAGGCGTCGAGCCAGCCGTGTTGTTCGGCGAAGACGGTTAGTCGGTCGCGGATGGTGAGAATCTCGCCCGCGGTCAATGCGGGGCTCGCGTCGAGGAGTAGCTCGGTGATCAGTCGTTTGTGTTCGGCGGCATCGAGCTGACCCGAGTTCGACCTGTGTTTCGATTTATGCTGAGCCGGCGGCGGACTCGGCTGGCCACCGACCACGCTCAGATTGACCGCCTTCGGCCCACGATCACCCTCTGTCATGTCGAATTCGAACATCCGACCCTGCCGCAACTCGTCTTCATCCAGACCGATGTCGTTGACGTGCACGAATACGTCCGGCCCGCCGTCCTCCGGTCGAATGAACCCGAATCCCCGAGAGCTGTCGAACGACACCAATTTCCCGATGGACACCAACACCCGCTCCTCGCCGCGCCGTCGCTACCCGGTCACCTTAGCCCGCGTTATCGTTGTCGTTGGACGAAAGCGCCTTTTGTAATGAATTGAAAACAGTGAGTCCCTGACCGACCATTCCGTTGACGAGTTCGCTGACTCCGTCCGGACCGTTGAGCACGGTCAGATTCGCGCCGGCCAGCCCGTTCGACGCCTGCTTCACGATTTCCGGCAGTTGTTCGATCAGCAACTGGTCCAACGCGATCCGGTTGTTCGACGCGGCGGCCGCGGCCTGGATCCTGGTGCGGTCGGCCTCAGCCTCGGCCAGGATGCGCACCCGTTCCGCTTCTGCCTGAGCGGGTTTCACCACTTCGGTCTGCAGCTGTTGCTCGCGCAGCTCCGCCGTCTTGCGGGCCTGCTCGGCCTGCGCGGTCAGCACCTCCTGCAGCGCCATCGCCTCGGCGAGCGGACCAGCCTGTGCCGCTTCGGCATTCGCCTTGTCGATGTCGCGCTGGTACTGCGCGCGCAGGATCGCGGTCTCGCGCGCGTATTCCGCCTGCCTGCGCAACGATTCCTGCTCGGCTTGCGCCGAGAGCTGTGCCGCTTGCGATTGCGCGATCTGCGCGTCGCGCTGCACGGTGGCATTATGCGGCGCGGCGAGCGCTTGAATGTAGCCGAGGTTGCCGTCATCGATCGACTGGATCTGGAAGGAATCCACCCAGAGCCCGATATTGCCCATCTCGACTTTCGAGGCGACGAGCACTTCATCGGCCAGCTTCTGGCGTTCCCTGATGATCTCCTCGACCGTCATCGAGCCGACGATCGACCGCAGATGACCGGAAAAAATCCGGCCGGTAAGGACCGACATCTCCCGTTCCTGCTCGGACAGGAAGCGTTGCGCGGCATTGACGATCGAGCTGGTGTCGTTGGCCACCTTGAACGCGATCACCGCGCGGACCTCGAGCTGAATCGCCTGCTTGGTGACGCAGCGTTCCTTGATCTCGGCCTCGAACATGGCCAGCGACAGGTAGCTGACCTTGCGGAACAGTGGAACCACCCAGCTGCCGCGCCCGATCACCACCTTGAACGGCGCGTTGTCCTTGCTCTTGGCGCCGCTGATCAGCATCGCCTCGTCCGGGTCCGGTACGTGGTAACCCAGCACGGTTGTCTCCCTTACTGTTTCAGATTGTTTCGGCCGGATCCGGCGTCAGCGGTATCCAGGGCACCACATCGACGATGCGCCCAGGGCTGACATCGATGACCAATACGGTTGTTCCCGCTGGGATCGCTTCGGCGGCACGTGCGATGTACAGCTCCGTTCCCCCTCGAATCGCCACCAGCACCTCCCCGAGTAGGCCCGCGGCTCGGATCGGCGATGTGAGCGTACCCGTCAGACCGACTACGGGGTCGCTCATCGTAACGATCTCCTCCCACTCGTATCCAGGCACGCCACACTACGTCTCACACAGCACGTTTCGGTATAGGTATGGATCGGCGAACGTGGCGCGATCGTTGTGACGATGGAATGCCCAGGTTGCGGGTGTGTGATCCGTTTCGATAGCACGCGGGTATGTTGCTTGCATGGGAGGACGACTCGCTTTGGTTGTCGGGTCCGAGTGTGTGGCGCTGGGGGAACTGGGTTTCACCGGCGAACTCGCCACTGGGTTGTACGAGAGTCTGACCGAGGTGGGCGGGTGGCGATCCGCGACCGATAACGATGCGCCGGTGTTGAATCCGACTGCGGCGCAGCTGGTGACGGCGGTAGACGCGGCGTTCGTCGCGGCCGGGCAGCGGCAGGCGACGCTGCTGCTCGCCTTCATCGGGCACGGCGTGGCGACCAGTGCCGAGGATTTCTATCTGCTCGGCCATGATTCGCCAGCAGTGCCCAACTCGCACAACGCGTTTCATCTCACCCAGGAGATCAGGGAGCGGCTGAACCAGTCGGCCGTCGACGGTCTGGTTGTGCTTGTCGACGCCTGCGAGACCGGGCAGGGCGTGATCGGTGCGGCGCGGCGCTGGACCGATCTGCTCGCCCAGTCGGCCGGGCGGATGGAGATGCTGGTCGCGGCGGGGGAGGGGCCCGCGTTTTCCGGCTGCTTCACCCGGACCATGCTGTCCACCTTCCACGGTGGGCTGCCGCTGCGCGGCGAGAACCTGCTGCCCGCCGACCTGGTCGATCCGATCGCGGGGGAATGCGTTCATCAACAGCCCCAATATCTTTCGTTCACCTCGGGTGCGGTGTCGGTGGCGCACGGTGCGGACCCCGGGCTGTGGTTGGTGCCCAATACCGCGCGGCACCGCGACGCGGTGAGTGGGCGTTCCGCCGCGGGATTCGTCGATCAGCTCACCCGTGGTCTGCTGGTGACGCCGGATGTTCGCGAGCACCTCGACACGATCGTTGACGCGGGCAGTCATCGGCTGCGCGTGGTGATCGGCCCGGCGGGTGCCGGTAAATCGACCTTGCTCGCCATGCTGATTCGGCCGAGCTTGGTTGAGGGCCTGTCGGTGACGCCCGAATACATCACTGCCGCAGTGTTTCTCACCGCCGCCAGCTCGATCGAGGCGGTCGCCGCCGAATTGGCCGCGCAGCTGAGTGCGCGGCTGCCCGGGTTCGCGGAGGCGGCGCAGGCCGTGCGCGCGCACCGGGCCAGGGACGAGTTCGACATCTTCGACCTGTCGGTGCGGCACCCGCTGGCCCGGCTGTCGACCTCGGGTCGCCGGGTGACGCTGGTGTTCGATGGATTGAACCAACCGCCGGAGGGCACGCGGCGGTTGCTCGTGGCCGCCATCACCGATCTGACCAGGCGCGATGATCTGCGGCATGTGCGCGTCATCGTTGGCATCCGGGACGGCACCGGCGTCGAGGACGCCCCGGCGCTGGCGCATATGTATCGGATCGAGGTGGGCGAGCCCGCCGCCGACGATATCGCTACCGCCGTCGGATCCGCGCGCGGCAGCGGTGCGCCCGCCGACCCGGCGGATTGGGTGAACTGGATTCAGACGTTGCTGGCCGAAACGCCGACCGATGTCGAGGGATCCCATGTCGTCTCGGGCGGCTGGCTGCTGGCCCGCATGCTGCTCGAGGTGGCGTCGAGCATTACCGACGGTGCCGTCGCCGCCGGTATCGGGCTCGATCGGATCGTCGCGCTGCGGGTCGATGCGGCGCTGCGCGGGATGTACTCCGAAACCGCCGGTGCGACAGGTACTTTCCTCAGCATCATGGTCGCCGCCGGAGTGGGGCCGGTGCTGCCGATCGAGCTCCTCGACGCCGCGCTGACGGCGCTCGGCGTCGACCTGCATATCGCCCGAATCCGGGATATGACAGTAGCTTTGGGCGCGCTGGTCACCCGCAGTCGCCCCGGCACCCCGCGTGAGTCGCTCGGCGTGACCCATGGCGCCCTGCTGCCAGGACTGCGTAGCGAATGCAAACATCTCGGCGCGGAACTCGAAGACGCGCATCGGGCCATCGTGGCGGCCATCAAGGAGAGTCCGAGCGATCGCGCCGCCGACTACGCACGCGGCTCGGCCGTGCGCCACTGCCTGGCCTACCGGGATTCCGCCAGTGCGCTGCACTTCCTCGAGCTGCTGCAAACCACGAGATCCGCTGATAATCGCGATCTTTGGGCCGCCTGGGTGCCCGCTTTCGTCGAGACGCTCGGCCCCGACCACCCCGACACCCTGACCACCCGCAGCCGCGAGGCATACCACCGCGCCGAAAGCGGCGACCTGGTCGGCGCCATCGCCGCCTTCGAGCTGCTGCTCGCCGACCGCCTGCGCGTCCTCGGCCCGGACAACCCGAAAACCCTTGGCACACGGACGAATCTGGCAACCTATCGGGCCCGCTGCGGTGACTACATCGGCGCCAGAACGGAATACAAGCGCCTGTTCGCCGACCAGCGCCGCCTCCTCGGCCCCGACGACCCCGATACCCTGCGCACCCGAAACGACCTGGCGTCCAACCGCGCCGACTTGGGTGACCTCGTCGGTGCCATCGCCGATTTCGAGAAGCTACGCATCGACCGTGAGCGGGTACTCGGTCCCGACGATTCGCAGACCCTGCGAACCCGCAACAGCCTCGCCTACTGGCACGGCGCGAACGGCGATTTCGCCGCCGCCCGAGCCGAATTCGAACAACTGCTCGCCGACTGCCTGCGCATCTTCGGCCCCGACCACCCGGCAACCCTGGCCGCCCGCAACAGCCTTGCCGCCTTCCGGGCCCGCAGCGGCGACATGACCGGCGCGGCCAGCGAATTCAACCACCTGCTCACCGACCGCCTGCGCGTGCTCGGCCCCGACCACCCGGACACTCTCACCACCCGAAACACCCTCGCCGACTACCACGCCAACACCGGCGACCTCCCCAGCGCGATCGCCGAACTCGAACAAATCCTCGCCGACCGCCTCCGCGTGCTGGGCCCCGACCACCCCGATACCTTCGCCACCCGCAACGACCTGGCCACCCGCCAAGCCGAGAACGGCGACCTGCCCCGAGCAATAGCCGAATTGGAGGTCCTCCTGGTAGCCGAACTCCGCGCCCTTGGCCCCAACCACGTCGCTACTATCCGCACCCAAACCACCCTGGCCCACTGGAGAGGTCAACTCGTCCAGTAGCCGCGCGAGTATCTTCCTTGCATGGGAGGACGGCTGGCGCTGGTGGTGGGGTCGGAGTGTGCGGCGCTCGGCGAACTCGGGTTCAGCGGCTCGCTGGCCGGTGGGTTGTATGCGCGGTTGCGGGAGTCGGGCGGGTGGGAATCGGCGACGGAGATCGATGGGCCGGTGCTCGATCCGACTACCGCGCAGTTGGTTGCGGCGGTTGACGAAGCGTTCGCCAATGCGTCCGAGCGGCGGGCCACGTTGTTGGTGGCGTTCATCGGGCATGGGACCGCGACCAATGCGGGAGACTTCTATTTGATGGCGCGTGATTCGCCTTCGATGCCTCGGTCCGACAATGCGTTTCATTTGACGCAGGGGATCAGGGAGCGGCTCAATACGTCGGCGTTGGACGGGTTGATCGTGCTTGTCGATGCCTGCGAGACCGAGCAGGGGGTGCGCGGCGCCGCGCGGCTGTGGACTGGGCCGCTTGCGCGTTCGGCGGGGCGGATGGAGTTGCTTGTCGCCGCGGGGGATGGGCCCGCTTATGCGGGATGCTTCACGCGCACAATGCTTTCCACGTTTTCGGCCGGTTTGCCGTTGCGCGGGGAGAATCTGTTGCCGTATGACCTGGTTGATCCCGTTGCACGCGGCTGTGTCATGCAGCAGCCGTTGCATTTGTCGTTCACGGCGGGCATGGTGTCCACCAGTCCGGGTGGTGATGCCGGACTGTGGTTGGTGCCCAACGCGGCTCGGCGCAGGGACGCGCTGACCGGTCGGCCCGGCGCGGGCGTCGTCGATCAGCTGACGCGTCGATTGTTGTTGAGCGACACGATGCGTGAATGCCTTGCCGAGCTGATCGATGCGGGTGGCCAGCGGTTGCGTGCGGTGGTCGGTCCCGCGGGGTGCGGCAAGTCGACGCTGATGGCGTTGCTCATTCGTCCGAGTGTGGCCGATGGCCTGTCCATCGGGTCCGAGTATGTCACTGCCGCAATGTTTCTCACGGTGAGTAGTTCGCTCGAGTCGGTCGCTGAGGAATTGTCTGCGCAACTGGTCGAGCGGGTCCCCGGGTACGACTCAGCGCTGCGTGCTGCCTTGGATCGCTCCGTCCCTACCGAATCGGACGTCTTCGACCTCTGTGTCCGGCAGCCGCTGTCCATGGTGGCGCGGCCGGGCAGTCGGATCACCCTCGTCTTGGACGGCCTTGACCAGCCGGAAGCGGGCACTCGAAAGCTGTTGGTCGCGGCGGTTGCCGAGCTCACTCGTCGCGACGATCTGCGACATGTCCGAGTCATCGCCGGAATCCGCCAGGGGTCCGGCACCGACACGGACCCGGATCTCGCCCACATGCACCGCGTCGAGTTGCCCGAACCGACGGCCAGAGATATCGCCGCCCTCGTCGATGCCGGGTGGCGCGAACTCGTTCCGCTCGAGGCGCCGACGGTTGTGCGTAAGGGTCGCAAGAGACCGTCGGGGTCGCCTAGGAATGTGGACGGGATCCCCGAGTGGCCTGGTCACCCGGCGGCCGGGCCCGCGCAGCCGCCGGGCAAGGATCTTGTTGTCTCAGCTGGGGGTTGGTTGTTGGCCCGGCTGCGTGGCGAGGTGCATCCGGCCGTGGCAGCGCGCACCGCCCTCGTCGATGCCGAGTTGGAAACTGTTGTCGGACAACGTGTTGTCACCGCGATGGTCACCACCGGGACCGGTGTTTCCGGTGCGGTCGTGCCCTTGCTCGCCATCCTGGTCGCGGCGGGTGCGGGACCGGTGCTACCCATCGAGCTGCTCGACGCGGCGGTATCGTCGCTGCACGAAGACATGACAGCGGTCCGGATTCGCGACACCGCGGTGAGTTTGGGCGCGTTGATCACGCGCAGCGAACCGGGCACCGCGCACGAATCGCTCGGTATCGCCCACAACGCACTGCTACCGGCCCTGACAGCCTTTTGCGCGCGGTCCGACGTTGCCATCGAAGACGCCCACCGAGCGATCATCGCGGCAACAATGCGCAGCAGCACGACCAGGGCCGCCGAGTACGCCCGCGGCTCGACCGCACGCCACTACCTCGCATACGGGGACAGCGGGCGGGCACTGGCCTATCTCGCCACCCTCGAGACATCGCGTGCCGCCGACAACCGCGACCTGTGGTCCGCGTGGTTGCCGTCGATCGTGGCAGCGGTCGGCGCGGATCATCCCGACGCTCTGCACGCGCGGGAGTATCTCGCCGCACGGCGGGCGGCGAGCGGCGATCCACGGGGCGCGATGACCGAATACGCGCGATTGTTCGACGATCAGCTCCGCCTCCTGGGCCCTGATCATCCGAACACGCTCATGACGCGCCATAATCTAGCCGTTTGCCGTGGTGAGACTGGCGACTTGGCGGGTGCTTCGGCCGACTTGGCGCGACTGCTCGCGGACCTGCGCCGCGCTCTCGGAGCTGATCATGAAGCGACGCTGGCTGCTCGGAGCAGGCTCATTTCGCTACAGGCGCTGCGGGGAGACGTGTCCGGTGCGATCGCGGCGGCCAAGCAATTGCTGGACGACCGACGTCGCATCCTGGGCTCCGATCACGTCGACACCTTGACCACGCGCAGCAACCTCGCCGGATATCGCAGCGACAGTGGGGATTTGACCGGTGCCATCGCGGATCTTGAAAACCTACTCGCAGAGCAGCTTCGGGTGCTCGGTCCAGAAGACCCCCGCGTGCTGCTCACTCGAGCGAAGCTCGTGGTCGTGCGTGCGCGCAGCGGCGACATCGAAGCAGCGATCGCCGAGTCCGAACCTCTACTCGCCGACCAACTCCGCATTCTCGGCCCCGACGACCCCAACACCCTGCGCACACGCACCGACCTCGCCGCATTCCGGGCGCACGCGGGCGACCTGACCCGCGCGCTGATCGACCTGGAAGACGCACTGGATCACCGAATCCGAGTGCAGGGTCCCGATCACCGCGAGATCCTCTACGGCAGAGGCAATCACGCCCTGTTTCTGGCGCGCGACGGTGACCTGCGCGGCGCGATCACCGAAGCCGAGCAGGTGCTTGCCGACCAACTGCGCGTCCTGGGCAAGGACCACCCCGACGTACTGATCACCCGCAGCAACCTCACGTCCTACCGCGAGCAAGCGGGCGACCTGCCCCACGCCGTCCAAGACACCGAGAACCTACTCGCCGACCGCCTGCGTCTGCTCGGCCCCGACCACCCCGACACCCTGCTCACCCGCAACAACCTCGCCGCCTACCGCGCGGACTCCGGCGATCTGGAGCGCGCGGTGGCCGAGTTCGAGCAACTACTCGCCGATCGCGAGCGAGTGCTCGGTGCGGATCACCTCGACACCGTGGTGACGCGAGATCACCTGGCGCACTGGCGGTCCCAACTCGGCGAGTAGGGCGCGACCAACGCAGATCGCGCGCAAGTCGGGTCGCGCCGACCTACCCTACGTCGTCCACTTACCCCGAACGCCGTCGAAGACCTGAGCCGCCGGATCCGCCGTGATCTTGTCGGAATCCGTGTCGTAGTCATACAACTCGGCGTACCGACCCCAATCGATCGCGATATCGAGTTGCCGCCGAGCATCTTCCGGCCCGAACCCGCGGCGCAGCAGATCGAGGAAGAAACCCGCGCGCAAGCTACCGTCGGAGCTGCCGGTGAGGCCCTTGCAGATGGTGCGGACCAGGGGGGCGCGGTGGCGGGCTTGTTCGGCGAAGATGCGCTTGCTCTCCTGGATATCGGCGGTGGTGAAGCGGGTGCCGATGTCGGTGAGCAGGACGTCGCCGTCCTCGACGGTGATGAAGCCGAGCATTTCGGCGGCATCGACGAGGGGGAGCAGGTCGTCGATCTCGAAGTTGAGTTCGTCGGCGATATCGGGCAGGTCGGCGCGGCCGCCGGTGGCGTAGACGAGTTCGACCAGACCGGCGAGGCCGCCGACCGAGGCGTCGGGTAGCGGCTGCGCGGTGGGGGTGGCCTTATCCGGTTCCGCGACAACGGGTTCGGTGTCACGGCCGGTGAGCAGGCCGTAGATCTGATCGACCATGGCCTCGAACCACGGCGCGCGCCGATCGCGCGGGCGCTGTTGCGACACCGCGATTTCGGCGATGATGCGACCGGGATTGGAACCGAGCACGAGCACCCGGTCGGCGAGCTGCACGGCCTCCTCGATGTTGTGCGTGACGACGCAGATCGCCTTGGTGGGGAAACCGTCGGTGGCCCACAGGTTCACGAGTTCGGTGCGCAGGTTCTCCGCGGTGAGCACGTCGAGCGCGGAGAACGGCTCGTCCATGAGCAGCAGGTCCGGCTCGAGCACCAGTGCGCGGGCGAACCCGACCCGCTGGCGCATGCCGCCGGAAAGCTCCTTCGGATAGGCGGATTCGAAGCCGTCGAGGCCGATCATGTCGATGGCGGCCAGCGCCCGCTGCTGCCGCTCGGCGGGCGGCACGTTGCGCGCGGCGAGCCCGAGCTCGACATTGTCCTGCACGGTGAGCCACGGCATCAGCGCGAACGACTGGAACACCAGCGCGGCACCGGGATTGCTGCCGTTGAGCGGGGTGCCCCGGTAGGTCACCTCGCCGTCGGACGGCGCGATGAGCCCGGCGATGATGCGAAGCAGCGTGGACTTGCCGGAGCCGGAACGCCCGAGCAGTGCGACGATTTCGCCGCTGCGCAGCTGCAGATCGATACCGTCGAGCACCCGCAACTCGTCGCCCGCGGCACCGGTGAATCGCTTGCCGACCCCCGAGATGTCGAGCAGCACATCGCGGTTGGCGTCGGTGGTGGTCACGGTCATGGTCGGTCTCCCGTCGAACGAATGGAGAAACAGCGGGCGTTCACAGCGAGTACCGCCGTTCGGCCAGTGCGTAGAGCCGCCGCCAGAACAGCCGGTTGATGCCGACCACATAGATGCTCATGACCAGCACGCCGATCAGAATCCGTGGTGAGTCACCGACTTTGGTCGCCTCGTGGATATAGGAGCCGAGCCCCGCCGCCACCAGCGTTGTCGATCCGTAGTCGACGACCTCCGAGACGATGGACGCGTTCCACGCGCCACCCGCCGCGGTGATCCCGCCGGTCACATAGCTGGGGAAGATGGCGGGCAGGATCAGCCTGCGCCACCACAGTTTTCGCGGCAGCTGCAGGTTGGCCGCGGCCTCGCGCAGATCGGTCGGCACCGCGCTCGCGCCCGCGATGACGTTGAACAGGATGTACCACTGCGCGCCGAGCGCCATCAGGATGGTGCCAGCCCAGTTCAGGCTGGCTCCGCTCCACACGAGAACGGCGGTGATGAACGGGAACAGGAAGTTGGCCGGGAAGCTGGCCAGCACCTGCACCACCGGCTGCGCGAGCCGAGAAACCTTGGGGTTCAACCCGATCCACACGCCGATGGGCACCCACACGATGGTGGCGAACACCAGCAGCACGACCACCCGCAGCAGCGTCAGGAAGCCGAGCCCGAACGCATGCCCGACCTCGCCGAATCCGGCGGTGGATTCGATGTAGTCGGCCACCCGATACCCGCCGTAGGCGACACCCACCGCGACGACCGCGGCGAACACGAGATCACCGGCGCGGCGCCGAACCGGCGAGGAGTGCAGTGGGTACTCGGCGAGCCCGAACACGCTCATCAGCCGATCGATCGGCGACACCAGCGGACCGAACACCTTGCCGAGCAACAGCGGAATGTGCGAGCGCCGCAACAGATTCAGCATCACGCTGCGCGGCGCTTCGGCGGCACCGGTGTCCTCCACCCGGAACCGCTCGGCCCACGCGGTGAGTGGGCGCCAGAAGAGGAAGTTCACCCCGACGACCATCACGATCATCACGCCGATCGCGATGAACACTTTGCCGAGATCGCCGTCCCCGGTGGCCGTCGCGACATAGGAGCCGATGCCGGGCAACGCGTATTCGTGGTTGTTCACGCTGATCGCCTCGGACGCGACCAGGAAGAACCAGCCGCCGCCGAAGCTCATCATCCCGTTCCAGACCAGCGGGATCATGCCGCTTGGCACGTCGACGCGCCAAAACCGTTGCCAGCGTGACAGTCTCAGATTGCGCGCCGCCTCGTCCAGCTCGCGCGGCTGCGCGGCCAGGCTGTGATAGAACGCGAACGCCATGTTCCACGCCTGCGAGGTGAAAATCGCGAAGATGGAGGCACTTTCGAGGCCGAGCTGGGAGCCGGGGAACAGCGCGATGAACCCGGCGACGGTGATCGACAGGAACCCGAGGATCGGCACCGACTGCAGGATGTCGAGCAGCGGAAGCAGTACCGTCCGGGCTCGCCGCAACCGCGCCGCCGCGGTCGCGTAGACGAAGGTGAACAGGATCGACAGCCCGAGCGCGGCGAACATCCGCAGCAGCGAGCGCGCCGCGTAGTAGGGCAGCTGCGCCGGATCGGTGGACACGGTGGCGGGCGCCGCGGCCTGGTCGAACGGCACGTTCGCGCTGGCCGACACGCGCACGACCAGCCAGATCAGCACCGCAGCCCCGACGAACACGACGGCGTCGGCGAACCGATTGCGCGGCCGGTCGAGCGCGCTGCCCGCAGGGAAAGAACGAAGCAACGTCATGCCTGCGGGCCCTTCACATCCGTAGTAGCGATATGCCAGCCGACGCTGGTCACCGACGGTTCCAGGCTGAGCCTGCTGACCGCGGACTCCATCTGGCGGTCGTCGCGCTGGTCGCCGAACAGTTCGGCGCGCACCTCGACCCGGCCGGGGGTGCCGGTGTTCGCGCTGGAGATGGAGATGAGCTGAAAGTCGGTGCGGGTCAACGCTTGTACGAGCAGGGCGCGCACGTGGGCTTCGTTGTCGTCGTTGGTGACGGCGGCGAACGCGTAGGAGGCGGGCTGTTCGTGACCGGCTTCGGGTTGCTTGTCCACGGCGCGTCCGGCCGCACGCAGTGCGACATTGACGCCGACCACCGCGACCGTTCCCGCCGCCGCCGTGCTGTACATCCCCGCACCGGCCAGCGCGCCGACCGCCGCCGCGCACCACAGGGTGGCCGCGGTGTTGAGGCCGCGCACGTTGAGCCCGTCACGAATGATGACTCCGGCGCCGAGGAAGCCGATGCCGGACACGATCTGTGCGGCGACGCGGGTCGGGTCGGCGTCGCCGCCGGAGAAGCCGTTCGCCGAAAGCAGCACGAACAGTGTGGAGCCGGCGGCGACGAGCGCGTTGGTGCGCAGGCCCGCCATCCTGGCCCGATACTGGCGCTCGAAGCCGATGGCCGCGCCGAGGCCGACGCCGGCGAGCAGCCGCAGGATCATTTCCACTGTTGTCATGACCGCACTCCCTGAACTTTGTCAGCGCACCGTCGAAAACAGCAGGTTACGGGGTATGTCCCGAAATCAAATCGGCTGTTGAGGTGTCACCGGGTGAACAATTGGCTAACGGGGGATACGGACTATTACCGCCGGGCATCCGGCTCACCTCCTTCGTCCATCAGCGCACGGCAAAGCCGAGCGTCACGTACTTGATCGTTGCAGAGCGCTACGAGGGAACCCAGCGCTGGGTCATCTTTCTTGGCAGAAAGCGCCGGTCGTGCCCCTCCTCGTAAGACCTTTGGCACTTCACGGCGTGAACCCGGTGGGTCGGGAGCCAATCGGGATCACCCCTTAAGCCGGGGAGATCTGTCCTGACCCGGGGCGTCTCTCGACGTTCGGGGTCGCTGGCCTGTTTCCGTGAAGGAGCCTCAGCGAACGATCGGCACCTTGCGGTCGCAAGTAAACACCTGAACGGAAACATCTGCAACCCGGATGTGATCGCGGTCGCACTTCGGGCCCAATTCCGTTGTGCGCGAACCGAGAACGCGTCGGGTCAGGACTTGTAGAGCGAGCGGTACGCGGTGATCACCGCGACGCAGTGGTCGATGATCTCGTCGCGGGTGGCACGTAGCGAGCCGTTGAGCCAGGCGGAGAACATGCCCGCGTTGCCGCTGGCCATGGTGACCGCGGCGAGCCTGCGTTTGACCGGGTCGTCGATGTGGGCGAACAGGTGGTCCTGCATGAGCCGGGTGAACACCGGCATCACCGAGATGGTGGTCTGGCCGAGGCCGGTGCTCGAGTAGGGCTCGACCAGGAACAGCCGGGATTTGCGCGGGTCGTCGAGCACCTTGTCGACCAGGATTCTGGCCAGTTCGCGGTCGCGGGTCGGTTCGTCGGTCGCGGCGAACGCGGTCATCGGCTGCAGGAACTCCTCGGCGACCTGCCGGTAGAGCACGTCAAGGAGCTCGTCGCGGCTGGTGAAGCTCTCGTAGAAGTACCGGTCGGTGAGGTTGGCCCTGCGACAGACCGCGCGCATGGTGACCCCGCTGGCGCCCGCTTCGCCGATCAGATCGAGCGCGGCCTCGAGTAGCGCGGTGCGGCGCGCCTCTCTGCGTTCGGTGAGGGTCGTGCCGCCCCAGATCCGCGGGCCCGCGTCGTCGTCTGATTCCTGGCCTGATTGCACCGCACCAGACTAGTGCCTGGTCGGCGGCGCGCCCGTCGGCGTGGGTGCCGACGGGCCGCTCGGCCGCGTGCTCAGGGCAATACGAGGCAAGCGGGGCCGAGGGTGACGCCGTTGCCGACGGTGGCCGCGGTCGAGACGAACGCGCCGGAGTTGTGCACCGCGAAAACGGTGTGATTGCCGGGGATCAGCGGTGTCCACTTCGCGGTGACGGTGCCCGAGGTCGGGACGGTGACCCAGCCCGCGGGGTCGAAGGTGCCGGTGGGATCGAAGAATCCGACGACGTCGCCGGGAGCCGCGGTGGCCGTCGCGATGTAAGAGCAGTTCGTGCCGAACGAGCTGGAGCTGCCGAAACTCAGTCCGGGCGCCACCCCGACGGCGGTGACCGCGGCCGGTGCGGCGGGCGCGGTGAGCACCAGGGCAGCGGTGATGGCACCGAACGAGGTCAGGGCGGCGGCGATGGATTTCTTCGACCGGTACATGAGGAATCATCTCTCTCGGACGTGGCGACAGCGCTGGCTTCCGCGCTTGGTGTGTAGTCTCCGCGCGACCCGAAAGAGACACGCGCGGAATGGCGGATGGCCCGCGCGCGTCACCCGCCACTTTCCAGCGGCAGTCCGGCATCCCGCCAGGCAACGATGCCGCCCGCCAGGCTGCTCGCGTCGTAACCCGCCTGCTTCGCGCGGGTGGCGAAGCGCAGCGACAGCTCGCCCACCGGACAGACGAACACCACCGGTCGTGAGCGGGGGAACGGGATGCCCTGGGCGAACATGTCATCGAGCTGATCGTCGCGAATGTTCAACGCGCCGGGCACATGCCCGATCCGATAGGCCATCGAGCCGCGGGTGTCGACGATGGTCGGCTTGCCGGTGCGCTCCAGCTCGGCCAGCTCGCCGGGCGAAAGCGTCGGCGTGACAGCCTGTTCGGCCGCGGTGAGCGCGGGTCGGCGGCCGCCGCGGTCGAACAGTTCGGGCCTGCGCTTCTTGATGTAGGACAGGTACGGTTCCAGCCGATCGCAGACGATGAACACGGCGACGACCGGGCCGTCGTGATCCGAAACATCTAATGCAGCAAGCATTTCCAACGCAGCCGCATAGCTGGCCCCGCTGGTCGGACCGGCCAGGATGCCGTAACCGCTGGCAAGCCGAAGCGCGGCGTCTACCGCGTTCCCGGCTTCGACGCTCACGATGTCGTCGTAGAAGTCGGCTTGGAACAGGCCGACATCCCACATCTCACTCTCCGAGCGGATCCCGGGAATGAAGTCGGTGCGGTCGGAAACGACTGCGATGGTGCGCAATTCGGGATTGTGCTTGCGCAGGTAGGTGGCGGTACCCCTGGTCGAACCGGTCGTGCCGAGTCCGCCGATCAGATAGTCGACCCGGTTGATGCCGTCGGCGGCCAGGTCTTCGTGGATCTCCCGGCCGGTGCCGTGGTGATGGGCCTCGATGTTCTTCTCGTTGGTGTACTGCGACGGATGAAAGTAGGCGTCGGGCTGCTGCGCCATCGTCGCCTCGATCACCGAGTACACGTCGTTCGGCGTGGTCGGATCGGGGCATTCGGACAAGCCGGGCAGCTCGACGATCTCGGTCCCCAACAGCTGCAACAGATCTCGCACCTCGGCGACCTTGATCCGGTTGGTCACCGCGCGCAGCCCGACACCGTGCATCGCGCCGAGAATCCGCAGCGCCTTGGCGGTATTGCCACTCGACGCTTCGATGAAGCTCTGCCCGTTGGCGACGATGCCATCGAGCTCGTCGCGGATCATGCCCCACGCCACCCGGTCCTTGACCGAGCCGAAGGGGTTGTACGACTCCAGCTTCGCGTACAGCTCGACATTGCGCAGGCCGTGCACCGCGGGGTCGAGGCGAAGCAGGGGAGTGTTGCCGATGAGTTCGGTGATGTGGTCGTAGCGCATCAGGGCGCCTCGCTCGGCATCGGCGAACGCCGTGGTGTGTGCTGCTGCGGTGGCCCGATCGGCGGGTCCGGTTCGTAGTCGGCGTCGAGGCAGACGTGGAACGCGCCACCGCGGTGCGCGACCGCCAGTTTGATCGGCGGCGGCCGCATCGACGCCGTCGCCGCGGACAGATCCATGTGGTAGGCACCGGTATTCGGGAACACCACCAGATCCCCGGGGCGCGGTCGCTCCGATAGCCACACCTTGTGATTGGTGATCAGGTCACGCTCCAAGCAGAGCCGTCCGGCGAAATACACGCCGACGGGCGAGGTTTCGTTCGAGACGCCGTGCCTCGGCAGGATGATCGGATCGACCATCACCTCCTGATCGGCCGGTGTCACCGAGTCACGACTGAGGTCGACATTGACGAGCACACTGCCGTCGGCGATCTCCTTGACGAACTCGACCATGGCCACCGTCACCCCCGCATGATCGACCAGCGCCTTGCCCGGCTCCAGCCACATGTCCAACAGATTGTCCGAGGCCACCTCGGCGACGGTGCGCCCGCCGTGCCGTTCCAGCGGCGCGGTGAACAAGTCCTCGAGCATCCTGGTCGCCGGAATCGTGTTGGCGTACTTATGGAATACCGGTATCCCGTGCACCGCGCCACCGGCCACGTGATAGCCGAAGGTATTGCTGCCCCAGCTCATCGGCTCGCCGCGGCCGAGCAGCGATTCGCGCAGCGCGTGCACGTACGCGTCGAACTGATCGGCGTCCTCGGTGAAGACCTGGCGGTACCCGCCGCCGATATTCAGCACCGACGGCGTCAACCCACGCCCGTAGGCTCGTTCGACCAGCGCCAGGCACGCGTCGATCGCGCGAATCCGTTCGCCGGTGTCACCGGAGTCGAGGTGAAACGCGAACCCGAGGAACATGATTCGATCACGGTGCGCTGCCAGCAGATCGAAGGCGCGCTCGATGTGCCCGAGCGGCACCCCGAACCGGCTCACCTGACCGTCGTCGAATCCGGAAACCCGAAGCAGCACCGGCACTTCGGTGTGTGCACCGGCCAACTCGGGGATGCGCGCCAACTCCCACAGGTTGTCCACGTTGATCGTGAGACCCCGATCGATCAGATCACGCAGGAACACATCACCTTTCGGCCCGGTCACCTCGATATGCTGCGGCCCGAACCCGGCGGCGATCGCACTGGTCACCTCCTGCGGCGAGGTGGCGTCGATGGCGATTCCGGCCCGCGCGGCCGTTCGCACGAACGCGCGGGATTGATTCGCCTTGTGCGCGTAGCAGATTCGGTGCTGGGTCAGCAGCTGATCGAGCGCATTGCGAAACTGCGCGAGGTTCTCCGCGTACACCTGCGGGAACACCAGGTGCACCGGCGAGCCGAACCGCTTCAGCGCCGCCGCAACGGCGCCGGGGGTATCCAGGAAGGCGCGCACCAGCGGATCGATCTTCGCGGGCAGCGCCGGAGTCGGTGCCGTCATACCGCGGTTTCCGACGGCAGGGCACCCTCCGCCGCGATCTCGGGCCGTTCGGCGACCGGGTTGTAGCCGCCGTCCCGGATGGCCTCGAAGGCCCTGGCACGGTTGCGTGGACTGCGGAATTCGGCGACCACTCGCTTGCTGATCAGATCGATCTCGACCACCCGGATATCCATCGACTCCAGTACCCCGCCGATCGTCCGGACGCAGTGCTTACAGGTCATATCCGGCACGTAGAACACCTGATCCTCGGCGGTGGCTGCCCGATCGGCGATGCTCTCGTCCAGGTCGGCGCTCACCTCGACGAGCTCGCATCGGTTCGCGAGCTGGCCGAATACCGCGACGAACTGATCGACCACCACCGGCAGGATGCTGTAGTGCCCGCCGCCGAGATGATGCGGCATCGCGGCCAGGCAGGCGGGTCTTGTACCCGCGGGCAGCAGCGCGTACTGACGCGAGATGAGGTCGAGGTCGTCGTGATACTTGGCCAGTGCCGCCGGAATACTGAGCCCTTCGACGTGGGTGGCCCGGCGCATCACCGTGTGCGCGTCGGCGATCGTCGCGTCCTTCATCGCGCGCAACGTCGCGACCGTCTCGGCGGAATAGCGCACCGTGCCGTCCGGCTGCGCGATCAGGGTCACCGGGATCATCCCGCGCCGGTAGGTCGAGGCCTGCAGCTCCCAATACCAGCGCGTGGCGACGGCGGAGAAGAGGCCGGATTCGCGCATGCCGAGGGCGAATTCGGCCGCGCCGCGATACGGCGTCTGCCTGGCAAGCAGGGCGTGCTGGGCCAGTGCTCGCCCCGCGGCCTCGATACCGACCCGGAAGATATCCATCGGCTCGTGGTCGGTGGTCGTGCCGTCCAGCATCGCGTGATCACGTGGGCCGAGCGCGGAAATGCGTTGGGCAAAGGCGGTATTCGCGTCCAACGCGTGCCACAGCGCAAGGACGGTCTCGCGCATGGCGATCGGCACCAGCGGGCCGAGCCCGTCGGCGCGATAGTGGCCGGTATTGGGGATGCCGTCGCTGTCGGTCCAGGTGATCCGATGGGTCGCACTGGTGACCTGGTACGACCGGCACGGCCGCATGAACCGCTCCAGATACAGCCGCTGCGAATAGGTGAGGTGACTGTTCGGCTCGGTATGCAGTGCGGTGCAGGTGAATTCGAACCTGCGCCGGTCGGGGACGGGCACCGGTGTCGCGAACAGACCAGGCTGCGCCAGCCCGGCGAGCACCCGGGACGCGGCCCGCCGGTCGTAGCGCGGGGTGTCCATGGTCATCTGACCTCCTCGGCAATCGTCATGACGCACTGGGTGAATCGGTCGATCTCGTCGGCGGTGTTGTAGATGTGCGTGCTGACCCGCACGGAATCGTCGGCGTCGGCGAGGTGCTGATCGACGGCGCTGTCCTTGACCGCGACGGTGCAGTGCAGGCCGGTGCGCACCAGGAAACCCAGTTCGCTCAGTACGAATCCGAGGTCGGTCGCGGAGATCCCGTCGAGAGTGAAGGAGACGATGCCGTAGCCGCGCGCGCTCGGCGCATGCGCTGGGCCAGGCAGGAATTCGAGGCCGCTGATGGGGCGAAGACCCTCGATGAGCCGCACGGTCAGCTCGCGATTGTGCGCCGCGATGACGCCGATATCGAACGACTCGAGCACCTCGAGCGCGCTGCCGAGCGCGAGAATACCGGGGATATTGTGCGTGCCGCCCTCGAGCAGCGCGGGCATCGCCGCCGGCACCAGCCCAGCCTCGCTCACCAGCACCCCCGAGTTACCGCCGGGCAGGAATGGCACAAGACTATCGTGGACTCGCCTGTGGCAGTACAGGATTCCGGTTCCCGGCGCGCCGAACATCTTGTGCGCGGCGAAGATCGCGAAGTCCGCGCCGAGCTGGGTCACGTCCACCGGCACGTGCCCACCGCTCTGGCTACAGTCGAAACACAGCAGGATGGCGGGATCGAGCAGGCCGCGCAGCTGCGCGAGCGTGGTCAGGCCGCCGTAGACGTGGTGCAGGTGGCTGGTGGTGATCAGTCGGGTGCGCGGGGTGACCTTGGCGAGGATGTCGGCGGTGTCCGCCTCGCCGGTGTCGGTGACCCGGTAGGGGACCAACTCTATTCGGCGCCCGAACCGGGCGAGCAGCCCGCGCAGGTGATACCACGGATGCACGTTCGACGCGTGATCGGTTGGGCTGTAAAGGATTTCGTCGCCGTCCTCCAGGACGGCCAATCCCCAGGACAGCGTGACGGCGTTGAGCGCCGCGGTGGCGCCCGCGGTGAAGACCACCTCGTCGGGATGCTCGGCGCCGATGAAGGTCGCCGTGCGATCACGGATTCTGCTCAGTCGGGTGGTGAGGCTGGTCGCCCACGGATAGGTGCCGCGCCCGGCATTGGCGGTTCGTGAGCTGTGATACCGATGAATGGTCTCGATGACCGGCAGCGGCTTCTGCGTCGTCGCGGCGCTGTCCAGATAGATTTCGGTGGATTCGGCCAGCGCGGGAAACAGCTTGCGAATGTCGGCGGGGGTCTGCGTCGACGCCGCCGATAGTCGGGCGGCCGATGGCCGCGCGAAATGCGACCTCGAGGCATGGGATCGCAACGTGACGCTCCCTCCGCAAAACCGCTTCACACGTGCGTTGGACGCCACCAACGATACGCACTTTTGGCAGCGTCTTCGAAGGTTATCGCGGCCTCGGACATTCCTACCCGCATGCCCTTCGAGGGCAACAGCTTTCACCTACTAGGGTGGACCCATGGCTTTGACCTTGAAAGAGCGTCAAGAGTTCCTCGCGCAGCCGCATATCGCGGCGTTGTCCGTGGCGGGCGGTCCCGGCCGGGGCCCGCTGACCGTGCCCATCTGGTACCAGTACGAGCCCGGATCCGAGCTGTGGGTGCTGACCGGGGCCGAGTCACGGAAGCTACGGCTGATCAAGGAGTCCGGGCGTTTCTCCTTGATGGTGCACCGAATGAAGCCGACCACTCGGTATGTGACGGTGGAGGGCTCGGTCTCCAGGATCGTGCCGATCACTGAAGAACTGCACCTGGAAATGGTGCACCGCTATCTGAGCGGGGATGCCGTCGACAAGTACATGGAGCATGCGGCCGGCTTCGGCGATCAGGTCGCGATCTATCTGCGGCCCGAGCACTGGCTGTCCGCCGACCTCGGGAGCGTGTGAGGCCGAACCGTCGCCGCCGGGCTAGTAGTTACCCTGTAGGTACTCGACAAGGTGCTCACGCTCGGTGGCGAGTTCGGAGATCGCGCTCTTCACTACATCGCCGATGCTGACGATGCCGACCAGCCTGCCCTGATCGACAACGGGCAGGTGTCGAATCCGATGCTCGGTCATCGTGTTTCGCAACCCGTCGACCAGGTCGTCGGGCGCACAGATGCGCACATCGGTGGTCATGATCTCCGACACGGGCGTATCGAGCAGCTCCGCGCCGCGCGCGTGTAAGTTGCGCACCACGTCGCGTTCGGAGATGATCCCGACGATCCCATCGCCGTCACGTGACACGACAACCGCGCCAATGTTGTACTCGGCCAACGTGGCCAGCAGGCTCCGTATTGTCGTATCGGGAGCGACAGTGGCCACGTCGCTACCTTTTCTGCGCAATATCTCGGCTATTCGCATACTTTCACCATCCAGTGTCCGCGGCAGTTTCAGGATCCCAAGTTCGCGCCCCGGTGGCTAGTGCCCCGTCACAAACGACGGGTGACGCTATTGTCCAAATCGCGGGCAAGCAGGGCGATCGCCGCCTGCGAAATCCCCGCCGAGGTGGCGAGGTCGATGGTGGTGAGCTGCGCGATGCGGCGCAGCCGATAGTCGACGGTATTCGGGTGCACATACAGCTGACGTGCGGTGAGCTGGCGGTTCATATCGTTGCCGAGGTAAGCGCGCATGGTCTCGAACAGTTCGGCGTGCGCTTCGAGCGGGTCGAGAATCGTGGCGATCCGCCGGGTCGCCGGGCCGCCGCGGGTCAGTTGATATTCCACGGCCAAATCGGCCATGTGATATAGGCCAGGGGGCTTGCCACCCACCCGGACCAGATTGAGCAATTCGTGTGCCTGGTCGGCGGATTCGGGCACCTCGTCGGTGCCGCTGGCGACGACCGTCGCGGTGAGCGGCACCTCGGCCGCCTCGGCCAGCCGGGCCAATGTCTCGGCGGTCATCGTCGCGTCGCCGCCGTCGCCCGCCAGGATGAGCATCGTGCCGCCCTTGGTGCTGAGCAGCGCCAGTGCGCGCGAGGCGAACACGGTGGCCAGCGCGGATTGCAGCCTGCGCAGCTTGCGGCGGGCCGCGACGTGCGCGTCGACCCGCTGATCGCGTTCGTCCGGATGCTCCGAAAGCGATAGCGCCACTACCTGATACGCGTCGGCGATCGGGATGCCGGCCTGCCTGGCCAGCGCCGAGCTGCCCCGCCCGCTCAGCAGCGCCGAGGCGAGGGTCTGCGCGGCGGTCTGATGTTCCTTGGCGACGAGATGCTGTTCATCGACATAGGCATCGGCCACGGCGGCGGTGACCGCCTCGAGTAGTTCCAGCATGAGATCGGTGGCGACCAGCAGTTCGTCCACGTCGTCGGCCCTGGCGGGCGCGGTGACCAGGCCGAACGCGATGCGCACGCCCTCGTGGTAGCCGCGCAGGATAGTACTGAGTGGCACGCCCTCCCTGGCCCACTGGGCGGCGGCCTCGCGTACCTCACCGAATTGCTCGTCGCCGGGAACGGTACGCCGGTCGAACATTTCGGCGACGAGGCCGAGGCAGCTGCGGGTGAGTTTGGTGATGTCACCGCGCAATTGTTCGCCGGGAAGGGAGCGGCACGGTGCCATGCAGGTGGCGAAGTAACCCACCATCCGTGCGGCGACACGGTCGGTGTTCTGCAGCGGTACCGAAGCCGGCTGGCCGCCGATTTCCAGCGCCGTGTCGGAGGAATCAGCGGGAAGATGCAGCGCGGAGAAGGTCATTCGGGTCGCTCCATTGCCACGTCGGGCGTAATAGAACTGTGCCCGAATCGTTCGGCTCACTATACGAAAGGGTACTGCGCCTGGGAAGTTATCGGCGAGATCCATTGGGAGCCTACGGCATTATCGGGGTGACCCATTCGTGACATCGCACTGTGCCGGGACATCGGCGCGCTCGCGCGTTATGCTGCACGGAATGTGCGGCTGCCGCGAACATCGATGCGTGCCAACGGATTCGAGCGACTACTCGTCGTCGAGTCCGGCGGACAGGTAGGCGGCCGCAGCGAGCCACTGCCTGCACTGCGGGCCGTGTACCTCGTGGGCAGACAGGATGTCACGCGCTAGCCGATAGGTAAGGCCGGGTGGTTCGACACCGCAGTCGGATACCGTGACCGGAGCGGGATAGTGCCGCAAAGTCTCGACGCCGGTGCCGATGACGGCAACCCGGCGGGGAGTCCGGAATGGCTGGCTCATTCGACCGCCCCTCGCGTGTGGCGTGTGGGGAGTTGCTGTGTAGGCGCCGCCGGCTCGAATCTCCCTGCGTACCTCCCCGATATGGGTCCGAGTCTATGCCGCCGTCGCTTACAGATGCAAGTACATTTGCACAGACGGTCGCGATGAACTGAGGTCGAATTCGAGCGGAACGGCGGTCATCGATGACCGCCGTTGTCGTACCCGATCGGACTATGGCTTGCGGGCTACCGCACAGTAGGCAGAGATCGGCCTGGTCAGGGCGTTTTCAGCGGGTTCGGTTCGCCACTGGGTGATCGAAACGAAGCCTGGCTCAACGAGTTCCAGGCCGTCGAAGATTTCGCGGATCTGTTCCTTGGGACGCGGCAGATAGGGCGCGCCGCCGGTGCCGGAGTAGTTTTCGCAGAGCTTCACGTAGTCCGCGCTGTCGTCGGTGCCGTCCCAGGCGACGAGGTAGCTGCCGGATGGCACGGCGGCCACGACGGTCCGCACGATATGGGACATGTCTGCGGCGGACGCGGCGTGGCCGAGTACCCCCATGAACATGACGCCGATCGGCTTGTCGAAGTTCAGCACGTTCTGCGCATCGGCGACGATGCCGTCGGGATCGTTGTAGTCGGCGTCCATATAGGTGGTCACGCCTTCGCGAGTCGTGTTGGTCAGCAAGGCTCTTGACTGCACCAGCACCATCGGGTCGTTGTCGACATAGACGACCTTCGATTCCGGCGCGATCGCCTGGGCGACCTCGTGGGTGTTCTGCATGGTCGGCAGGCCGGTGCCGATGTCGAGGAACTGGCGCAGCCCCGCCGTGTCTGTCAGATAACGGACGGCGCGGATGAGGAATTGGCGCGATTGCGTCGCCATGGTCGTGATTTCGGGATCGACCTCGATGCCGGCGTCGCCCGCGATCCGGTCGATCTCGTAATAGTCCTTGCCACCCATCCAGTAGTTCCAGATGCGCGCCGAGTGCGGAATATCGGTCCGGATCACGGGGCTGTTGTCCTCTTCTGGCATGGGCTTGGGCTCCTCGAGAATGCCGGTGTCAGCACGTGTTCGGCGAGCGTGCACCGGGGGTGTCGCGAATGACTGATACATCCGATCTGCCCTGCGACAGTACAAGATTCAACCCTTCCCGGCAGTCGCGATCGACGGCCTGACCAGTCCCTTCGTTGGTCGAAACATTGGCGCCTCAGATCCCGGACCGGATGGTCCGAATTAGTAGGCGCGCTGCGGCGAACTTCGTGCTATCGTCCAAAGTGTTGGTGCAGATGCAAGAACGTTTGAGCGTGCAGATGCACAACCGATTGCCAAACCTAGCGTTAACCGGAGGAGTGGGGAACATGTCGGATACATCCATCAACAAGGTCACTGGCTCATGGCGCAAGAGCACCTACAGCAACCCGAGTGGCAACTGCGTCGAGGTCGCCGAGGCGACCAACGGCCAGGTAGCTATGCGGAACTCCCGGGATCCCGAAGGCGGGACGCTGTTCTACACCCGCCCGGAAATCGATGCGTTCGTTCGCGGCGCGAAGGCCGGGGAGTTCGACTATCTGACGAGCTGAGCGGTAACATTAGCGATCGGTGCGGTGTGTTTCGCGACAGGTGGTTGTGACACACTGTGGGTAACCCCCGAGTATCGGAGACGAACTCCATGATCGCTGAACCCGACGACGATGGTCAGGTGCATCCCGTTGTCGCGGAACGTGGTCCGACGGTGCTACGAATCGCACTGGGCGGCCAGTTGCGCAGACTGCGTGAGGCAAAAGGAATCACCCGAGAGGCGGCGGGCGACGCCATCCGTGGCTCGCATGCCAAGATCAGTCGTCTCGAGTTGGGCCGCACCGGTTTCAAGGAACGCGATATCCGGGACTTGCTGTCGCTATACGGCGTCGACGACGTCGAAGAGCGCGAGCGGTTCCTCGATCTGGCCAGGCAGGCGAACGAGCCCGGTTGGTGGCATCGCTACAGCGATCTGCTGCCGCAGTGGTTCGGCACCTACCTCGGTCTCGAACAGGCAGCGAGCAAGATCCGCACCTACGAGGCGCATCTTGTTCCCGGACTACTGCAAACCCCCGAATACGCCAGGGCGGTAGTGGCGCTCGGGTATGAGGATGCCGATACCGATCGGCGGGTCCAGGTACGCCAACGCAGGCAAGAGATTCTGCATCGGACGGAGCCGCCGATCGTGTGGGCGGTCATCGACGAGGCTGCGTTGCATCGTCCGGTCGGCGGTCCTCGGGTACATCGCGAGCAGATGGAGCACTTGATCAAGCTCGCCAGTCTGCCGCACGTCACCGTTCAGGTGCTGCCGTACTCGGCGGGTGAACACGCCGCCGCGGGTAGCTCATTCAGCATCCTGCGCTTCGCTGAGTCCGAGCTGCCGGACATCGTATATCTCGAACACCTGACCAGTGCACTGTATCTGGATCGCAGACAAGACCTGGCGCTGTATCTCTCGGTCATGGACCGACTGAGCGTGCAGGCCGAGCGGCCGGAGAAGTCGGTGGAAATCCTCGGAAAGTACGCCGAAGGTTACGGTTACTGATCACCCCTTCGAGGGGATCATGCGGGAACGCGTCACAACGTACAGACCAGAACACCGCGCGTCACGAAGTCGGCCGTGGTGGTCTGGATCGTGCGCTGTCCCCTCCCGGACATATCGGGTTCGTTCGGGCTCTGTGCGCGGTTCAGCGCAACATAACTATTCGGTGGGGACCTATCCGATGGCTTCGCGCGCCACGCGGTCCAATGCGCAATCAGCTGCCGATAATGGGCTGCCGCGGCCCACGCTTTCGATACTGAACCGCGAGATAAGTACCTGTGGCGCAGGGCAATTCGGTGGGGGAAAGCAAGGCTATACCGGGCCGATGGCACCGAAGGGCGCAGGGTCGGCGGCGCTGGTCAACTCAGCACGAGCGCCATGCGATTCGGCACGCTCGCAATGCGACTCGGTATGTGCGGAGCGCGTGCCAAGCGGATCGATACACGGGCAATGCGATTCGGCATGTGTGACAGGTGGATCGGCGCGCGGGCAACATGGCTCGGTATGCGCGGGGCGTGTGGCATGCGGATCGACGCGGGGGCAACGCGATTCGGGGTGTACCGCGCGCATGTCAGGTGGAGCGGCACGCGGCCAATGTGATTCGGCACGCGCGGCGGGTGGATCGGCGCGCGGGCAACACGGCTCGGTATGTGCGGGGCGCGTGGCATGCGGGTCGGCACGTGGGCAATGTGACTCGGGGAGTACCGCGCGCATGTCAGGCGGATCGGCGCGCGGGCAATGTGATTCGGCAGGTGGGGTGGCGCTCGGGCGACGCGACTTGGTATGTGCGGGGCGCGCGGCATGCGGGTCGACACGGGGGCAATGCGATTCGGGATGTACCGCGCGTGTGTCAGGTGGAGCGACACGGGGGCAATGCAGTTCGGCAGGCGCGACAAGTGGAGCGGTGAGTGGCCGATATGACTCGGTATGTGCGGAGCGCGTGCCATGTGGATCGACACGAGGGCAAGGCAATTCGGCGTGGGTGGCAGGTGCGGCAGGTGACGCGGCGCGCGGCCGAAACGACTCGGTGGGTACGGAGCGCGCGGCATGCGGATCGACACGAGAGCAAGGCGATTTGGGGTGTGCGGCTCGCGTGTGGCGCGGTCCGGTATGGATGCAAGGCGATTCGGTATACGCGGCCTCCGCGTCATGCGAATCAGCGCGGGGGCAATGCGATTCGGTATGCGCGTCGAGCGGAGCGATACGACGGCGATGTGATTCGGGGTGTGCGGCTCGCGTGTGGCGCGGTCCGGTATGGATGCAAGGCGATTCGGTATACGCGGCCTCCGCGTCATGCGAATCAGCGCGGGGGCAATGCGATTCGGTATGCGCGTCGAGCGGAGCGATACGACGGCGATGTGATTCGGGGTGTGCGGCTCGCGTGTGGCGCGGTCCGGTATGGATGCAAGGCGATTCGGTATACGCAGCCTCCGCGTCAAGCGAATCGGCCCGAGGGGCATGCGATTCTGCTTGTGTGGAGCGCGTGCGATGTAGATTAGCGCGTGGGCTGCGTGATTTGGGGTGTGCAGCCCGTGTGTCGCGCGGACCGGCTCGGGCGCAATGCGAGTCGGCATGCTCTGCCTCGGCGTCAAGCGAATCGGCGCAGGTGCAGTGCGGTTCGGTATATGCGTCGGGCGGATCGGCGCGGGTGCAGTGCGGTTCGGTATATGCGTCGAGCGGATCGGCGCGGGGGCAATGCGGTTCGGCGGGTGCGTTCTGTGCGCCAGTCAATTCGACGTGGGCGCAAGGTAGTTCACTATGGACACTGCGTCATGTGACGTATGTGCCGTCGGGCAGTTCGACATTAGTCGGCGCCTTAGTGCCTTGTGCCGCAAACCCTGGGCCAGAGGGTGGATCATCGCCAGTGGAGCTAGGTGGCTCAGTGCTTGCGGCACAAGGCAATTCGGCGTCCGCCGGACATCGAGATGCCCGGAAGTCTCACTGTTTGATGAAGCTGGAGGCTATCCGCCAGAATGTCGACGGTTGCATGGTGTGGAAGTCCCAATCGTCCACCACATCGTGCGCCGTGGTAACGATCCGGTCGATATCGAAATCGTGCCGGGTGGCCGCACCCTTGGACTCGACCGCATCGATGACGAACGCGACGGCGGTTTCCCGCGAGTACGCGGTGTTCCTTTGGCCGCTACGGGCCGACGGTGTGCTCATTTTTATACCGTTCGCTGGCTTGTCGACCAGTGCGGCGGCGGCTATTCCGAGCCGACCGCCAGAGAGTGGTTGGTTCATTCGAACGCCCCTGACGTTTGGCGGCAGTGGACCAACGGCGACTTCGGCCTTCGGCTCGACCATCCGGCCATCCCCTGATGTCCCCTGTAAAGCGTTGCGCGACTGAGTTTAGGTCGCTGTGGCTTTCAGATGCAAGTACATCTGCACGATCGATTTGCAAGCGCACCTGCGGGATTAGGCGTCTGCAAGTTTGCTGACACGGTGTACCAATAAGACCGTTAGTTGGCAAAAAGGACGTCTGTGCTGTAGTGAATCTGGGTCCCGGGCTCCACGTACTTGTCGGCGGCGGCCCGCATCGCCAGAAAATGTTCGGTGAAGCGATGCGCCTCGGCCGCCTCGTCATCGGTATATAGCTGGTAGAGGAAGAATCGATGCGGGTCGAGGCGGTCGGCGCAGACATCGAAACGCAGGCAACCCGGCTCGTCCCGCAGCGACGACACGGCGCTGCGGGAGATGGCGTCGAGGAAGTCGGCGCGCGATCCCTCCCGGATTTTCATGGATACGATGCGGCTGAACAAGGTTGCTCACTCCTAACGAGAAGGTGAACGTCAATCGGTAAGGGGGGCAGCGCCATCCGAAGTGACGCGCCCGGCGAGGTCCGCGACCGCCTGGCTGATCGCCGTGTCGCCGACGACGAGCTCGAGTGTCGTGCCGGCGGTGTGTGTCGCGGGGAGTAGTTCGGCGACCACCGCGGCGACGTCAGCCCTGGCGACCTCGGAGTGCGGAATGGGGGATGTGGTCAAGGTGACCAGGCCGGTACCCGGGGTATCGACCAGGCGGTCCGGTCGCAGGATCGTCCAGTCGAGCGCGCGCCCGCGCAAGTCGGACTCGGCCTGCGTCTTGGCGTCTATATAGGCGGCCCAGATGTCGTCGGACCCAGGTGCGGGCGGCTGACCGGCGCCCCGCGTGGAGATCTGCACGAAACGGCGAACACCCGCCTGTTCGGCGGCCTCGGCCAGCCGGACGGAGCCGTCCCGGTCGACCGTGTACTTACGCTCGGCGCTACTGCCCGGTCCCGCGCCCGCCGCGAAAACCGCCGCGTCGGCGCCTTTCAGGGTCGCGACCAGGTCCGCCGCATCGGCCTTTTCCAGATCGAGCACAACGGGTTCGGCGCCGACGGCGGTCACGTCGGCGGCGTGGTCCGGATTGCGGATGAGCGACACCACCTGGTCGCCGCGACGGCTGAGCAGCTCGGCGAGCAGCAGGGCGATCTTTCCGTGTCCGCCTGCGATGACAGTGCGCATGGGTCGGTCCTTCCTGTCGGGGGTGGGTTCGGACTCAGCGTTCGGGGCCACCCGGATTGCACTTGGCTTCGACGGTGGCCTGATAACCGACCGCCGGACGCCAGGGTTCCAGATTCCAACTCGGTTTGTCCGGTTCGACCAGCCGCGCCCAGGTCCAATGGCAAAGGAATTGATCGCGCATGCCTGGTGTGTTCGCGTCGGGTGCCTGCGCGATCACCTCCTGCCAGGCGCGTTCGTCGGTGCCGGGAAAGGTGTCCTGCCGTCCGGCGGGCGTGGGGTAGACGAGCAGCCTGGGCCCGTCGATGGCCTTGGTCCAGTCGGCGTGGTCGATGAGCGGCATCCCCGCGTACGGGTCGACGCTGGGCGGTGCCGCGGACGTCGGTGTCGGCGGCGGCGCGGAAATCGTTGTGGTGACAGGAGAAGTGGTGCTTGGCTGCGCGGAGGTGCTCGATCCGCAGGCCGTCGGTAGCAGCGCCGCACACAACAGCAGGGTCGTTCGGGCGTGGAGCACGACATCGGCCCGCCGCGGTGCGCGGTTCGGGTGCCCCACTCCGGCTCCTTTCCGCGTCGTATCGGGCCGTGTGCGACCCGACCCTGTCTCCGAGCCTAGCGACCGGCCGGTACCTTCGACAGTGCTTGTGCCCGTAGCCAAGCCTAGCCTTGGCCCGGCAACCGACTGGGAAACGACGGGCGGCCCCGCGTCGGCCACCGATTGTGGTGGCTTGCCTGCGGATGCGGCGGTGGGGATAGTCGTTCGATGATGTGTACACGGATCATGGCGGGGGCGGCTGGCGTCGTGATCTCGGTGGGGGTCGCGCTGTCGACCCCGGCGATGGCCGGTGCCGGTGAAGCGCCGGGGACCGTGACGAATCTGGCGCAACTGACCGGGCAATTCCGAGTGGACGGCGCGGCGACGGCCGAGCGGCTGACCTATTGGTCGCGCGGGCCTCGCGGGCCGATGCAGAGCACCGGCGCGGTCTACGTGCCGCCGGGCCCGCCGCCGCCGGGCGGCTGGCCGATCGTCGCCTACGCGCACGGCACCACCGGCATCGCCGACCAATGCGCGTTCACCCTGGAACCCCGTGTGTACTACCTGGATTCGCTGTATCCGGAGCTGTTGCGGGCCGGGTACGCGGTAGTGATCTCGGACTACGTCGGGCTCGGCACGCCGGGCACGCACCCGTATCTGGACGGACCCTCGCAGGCGCGCAGCGTGATCGACGGTGTCCGGGCGGCGCGGGCGATCGCGCCGACGCTCGGCACCAAGTGGGCGGTGCTCGGCCAGTCGCAGGGTGCGCAAGCCGCTTTGTTCACCGCGCATCTCGGGCCCGCCGACGCGCCGGAACTGCGGCTGCGCGGCGCGGCGGCCACCGGTCCGCCGTCGAATCTCGACCTGCTGCTCCCGCTGGCCGGGCCGTGGATACCGCGGTTGCCGCTGGAGAAGACCACCGCCTACGTCGCCATGCTGCTTGCCGGATTGCGGGCCAGCGCACCGGAACTCGACGTGGACAGCTATCTGACACCGACCGGCGAGGAGGCGCTGCGCGTGGTGGAGTCCGAGTGCGTCACCGAGGCCAACGCCCGCCTTGCCGATGTCCCGATCGGCGAGATGCTTGCCAAGCCGCTGAACGATCCGGCGCTGGTGGCGGCGGCCACGGCGATGATGCGGATACCGACCGCCGGGTATACGGTTCCGCTGTTCATCGGTCAGGGCCTGACCGACATGGAGGTCCCGCCGCCGTTGACCGCGAAACTGCTTGCCGAACTGAGTGTGTCGGGCACCGATCTCGAAACCCACATCTACCCAGGCGATCACCTCGGCGCCGCGCGGGCAGCGCTGCCCGACGCCGTCGCCTTCCTACGTCGCGTGCTCGACCCGGACTGAGCGAGTTCGACCAGAAATGCACGCGGTGCAGAGCGGCGTGCGCTGCCGACGTGCAGAAGATGCTGAGACTGGGCCACTTTCGCCGCATGTCGGCCGAAATCCGCTCAGTGCCAGAGTGATCGGCAGGGGAGTCGGCGCAATCCGGGACGCACCATGCCGTCCACCGTGACGGTGAGCCCCGCGTACACCGCGGCGGAGGTGAATTCCCAAGCCTCCGTGTGGCTTGCCGCGTACTCGAGAACCATCGCGTCGGCGGGGGTCGGGCCGTCGAAGTAGACGGTGACGCGCCGCGTCGGCTCCTCGTCGACGTCTTCGCGGTAGGCGAGTCTGCGCACAGTGCCGTCCATGCCACCGTCTCCTTCCGGACCCGGCGCGTTCACCGAGCCGGTACCTGTGAAGGTAGAGCCCGCGCCATGGATAGCAACATGTTCCGTCTCGTTGGCTGGACATGTCACAGGGCACGGTCGCGGCGGTGGGGCAGTGTCACGAGCGAATGCGGAGAACCATCACAGACTGGTCGCTCCACACTTGTGACATCTCAACACGATCGCCGCGCTGTCTGCCGTTCGGTGCCGAAATTGTCGAGGATGAGTCACAACGTTGGACCATTCGAGAGGCACCTATCGATGAGTCAGGCCCTACGTTCGATGGGCAGGGGAGCGACCCGCAGACGATTGGCTCGTGCGTTCGGCGCGATGGCGGCCGGGCTCGTGCTCGTCGCCACCATGGCAGGCGCGGGCCACAGCTCCCCCTTGTATCCAGTACCCGACCCGGACCCCTTCTATGCGACACCGGCGGACATCGCGGACAAGAAGCCAGGCGACGTCATCGCGACCCGCCCGATGCCGCCACTGGCGATCTTCCCGGACACCACGGTGACGGTGGTGCGCTTCCGCTCGACCAGCTCCGAGGGTCAGCCGATCGCGGCGACCACCACCGTGCTCACCCCGCGGATACACGCCAAGGACGGGCCGCTGCTGTCCTTCCAGCACATCATCAATGGCCTCGGCGCCGAATGCTCGGTCTCCAAAGTGCTTTACACCGGTGACCCGAACCTGATCGTCCGCGAGGCGCCGGGCTGGAATGTACTGCTCGCTCGCGGCTGGACCGTCGCGTTGCCCGATCATCTCGGACCGAACTTCGCCTATGGCGCGGCGAAACTGGGCGGCCAGATCACCCTCGACGGGATCCGCGCGGTCAAACAGGTGGCCGAGCTCGAGGTGCAGAAGAGCACGGTGGCGATGGTCGGCTACTCCGGTGGTGGCATGGCCACCGCGTGGGCGGCCGCGCTCGCGCCGACCTACGCGCCCGAGTTGAATATCGCGGGCGCGGCTATGGGCGGCGTGCCGATGAACCTGGTGAAAATGCTGGAATCGCTCGGCCTTGGTTCGCATCCGGTGTTCGGGCTGGCGCTGGCCGCCGGTCTCGGCCTGGAACGTGAATATCCCGACCGCTTCCCGCTCAGCGATCAGCTGAACGACCGCGGCCTCGCTGCACGCGCGCAGATGGCCAACAGCTGCACCAATGACATCCTCTCCGCGGGCGCCGGCCACGGCGCGCTCGATTTCGCGAAGACGACGTCGATGATCAACGACCCCGCCGCACGCCAGGTGGTCGAGGAGAACAGCCTCGAGCTCTACGACGGCGTGCCGAAAACGCCTGTGTTCGAATGGCATTCGCCGATCGACGGGCTGATCCCGGTGGACGCGGTGGTCAATACCGACAGGCGCTGGTGCGCGGCCGGTGCGAAGGTGGAGGCCGAACAGATCCCGGTGCCCGATCACCTCACCGCGGCGGTGCTCGGCATCCCCGACGCGCTGAACTGGCTCGACGCCCGCTTCCGAGGGGAGCCGGCACCGACCAACTGCTGAACGCACCACCACGACCGAGCCGATCTGATTCGCGCTGAGCCACAGTCGGCTCGGTTGTTGCGGTTCGGCCACGTGTCACACACAACTCGGTCGTTTCAGCGCGTCGCCGCGCGTACGGCGGGTTAGCCTGACTGTCTGGTACAACAGGGGCATTCGGGGGTGGAAGCCGCATCTCCCTTGGCACCAGGTGAACCCGACATCCGCACCCGAAGGCGTGTGCCATGAGATGCTTGCCTGCCATTGCCGTGGCACTACTGATCGCGTGCCCGACAGTGACGGGGCGGGCGGCCGCCGAGCCGCCGCCTGCCCTACCCGGTCTACCGGCGCTGCCGGAACTGCCAGCGCTGCCGCAGTTTCCCGGCCTGATCCCGCCGCCGCCGGACGGCGGCTCGCTGCTGCCCGGCATCCAGAATCTGATCGATCGGGTGATCCCGCCCCCGCCGATCGCGCCGCCTGCCTCGGAAGCGCCAACGCCGGGCTGGGAGGCGGCCAGCATGTCGCCGCCGCTGGTCGCGCTGCGCGACGCCGCGCTACCAGGGAACATCGGTGATCCGATGTTCGATGCCTGGCCACCGAACCTGGCGGATCTCGCCGACGGACAGGTCATCGAGTCTAGGGATGTCACCGCGACCACCGCGCCGTTGATGCTGATGCCGATCCAACGCGCACTGCTGCTGAAGTACCGCACCACCGACGCGCACGGCGCGCCGTCCTTCGCCACCGCGACACTGGTGGTTCCGGCCGCGGCCTGGCCGGGGCATGGTCCCCGACCGGTCGTGGTGAACAACCTGCCGATCGACGCGCTCGGCCGCACCTGCACCCCCGGATACACGCTGTCGCACGGATTCAACGCCGACACCAGCGCCACCGACTTCATCCCGCCGACCACCCATGTCGCGGCATTGCGCGGATACGCGGTGCTCATCCCGGATCACGAGGGCCCGTGGATGGCATACGCCGAACCGGTCGTCGCCGGTCACGCGGTGCTCGACTCGATCCGCGCGGTGCGCGGCCTGCTCCCGGACGAGTTCGGCGCGAGCAAGTTCGGCATGGCCGGATACTCCGGCGGCGCCATCGCGACCCACGGCGCGGTGAAACTGATCGACGGGTACGCACCGGAATTGGCGGACGTCATCGTCGGCGCGGCACTGGGCGGCGTGCCAGCGGACTACCAGATCCTCGCGCGCAGCATGAACGGCAACCTCGCCTCGGCGGTGTTCATGGCCGCGGTCCTCGGCATCGGCAGGGAGCGCCCGGAAATCCTTGCCAGGATGAACAATCTGGCGCAGTGGGTGGTCACCTCGCCGGCCAAGAACCTGTGCGGCAGCACCTACGGGTTGATCGGCGTGCTCATGCTGCCGATCGACATCGCCGCGAACATCCCCGACCCGCTGCACTCCGAGGTCGCCGACGAGATATACCGGGTGACCAAGATGGCGGATATGAAGTCGGGTACGCCCCTTTATATCTACAACGGCGAGCAGGAGTTCTGGATCCCGGCCGAGGGCGCACGCAACCTCTACCTCGAGCAATGTCGGCTCGGGGTGTCGGCGGTGTATCGCAGTGTGCCCGGCGAGCACCTCATCGCGGGCGCGCTCGGTTATCCGGAGGCGATGCTCTGGTTGGATCAACGGCTGCAAGGTGTGCCCGCACCCAATGAGTGCTGATGGTTTGCGGCTGGCCGGTGCGTCGTCAAGCCCGGTAGATAATCGGTGTTAGCGTTTGCCGCGTTCGGCTCGATCTATGACGGACGACCCCCGCCACCGATGTCCGAGTCCGGACCGCCCCTGCGGATAGTCCCTGCCGCGTTTCGGTATTCTGGGCAGGTCCGGGCGGGTTCGACGCTCGGATTCGCGAAAGAGGCACATGAACGACATCACGACCACCGCGTCCGAACAGGCAATGGCCTTGGTGGGACGGCACTTCCGGATGACCGAGCACTACGAGGCAGGTCGCGAGAAGATCCGGGAATTCGCCCGTGCCGTGCACGAGAAGCATCCGGCGCACTGGCACGAGGCGGCCGCGGCCGAGCTCGGCTATGACGCGCTGATCGCGCCGCTGACCTTCACCTCGATCGTGCTGATGTTGATGCAGCGCAGGATGTTCGAGTCGGTGCTCAGTGCCTACGACATCGGCCAGGTACTGCAGACCGAACAGTCGATCCAGGTGCACCGTCCGGTGCTGGCCGGGGACCAATTGCACTGCGTCTCCTATATCGAGTCGTTCCGGCAGTTCGGTGACAAAGACTTCATGGTGACCAAGAACGTGCTCACCAACCAGAACAAGGAACTGCTGCAGACCGCGACCTCGACCGCGGTCGCGCAGACCGGCGTCGACCTCGCCACAGAGCTGGTTACCGCGGTCGACGGCGTCATCATGACCGGGCAGTCGACGGCCGACCGGAACAACGCCGCGACACAACGCGCACTCGGCGAGGGCGTTGTCGAGTGTTTCGACGAACCCGCGCAGGCCGATCCGCTCGACCGTCTGCGGACCCCGCATACCGTGCCGAGTTTCGACGAACTCTCCGTCGGCATGGAACTTCCGGCGCTTTCGATGCCGCTGTCTCGCGGCGATCTGGTGAATTACGCAGGCGTGTCCGGTGATTCGAATCCGATTCACTTCAGCGACGTGGTCGCCCGCAGCGCGGGCCTGCCCGATGTGGTGTCGCACGGTCTACTCACCATGGGCCTCGGCGCGAGTTATCTGACCTCGTGGCTGGGTGATCCGGCCGCCGTGAGTAAGTACGGCGTGCGGTTCGCCGGGTTCGCGCCGGTCGCGGCGACCAAGGCCAGTGCCATCGAGTTCCGGGGCAAGATCAAATCGCTCGACCCCGAGCGGCGTTCGGCCACCGTGGCTCTCACCGCGACGTGCGACGGCAGGAAGCTGTTCGGCCGCTCGACGGCGGATGTCGCCCTGCGCTGAGGTATTGCCGCGCTGGGATATTGCCGCGCTGGGACATTGCCGCGCTGGGACATTGCCGCGCTGGGACATTGCTGCGCCGCGCCGAGAAAGCGCGCTGCGGTTGCCCGTTTACGGCGTTCGAACCGAGCCGCCGCCCGGAATTTCCCGTTCTGGGCAGCCACTTAACCTGTGCACCGATATCGGCACAGGGTCTTTGGTCAGTAGAAACAGACAAGCTTCGCATGGCACACTCGGGGCATGCGTCCTTCGGAGGTGCGGCACTCGGCTGATTCCCCGCTAGTCAGTGAGATGGCTCAGGCGGGCGGACCGACCGTGCTCCGGATGATGCTCGGCAGCAGGCTGCGCAAACTTCGCGAATGTTGCGGGATAACCCGCGAGGACGCGGGCGAAGCCATTCGCGGCTCGCACTCCAAGATCAGCAGGCTCGAACTCGGCCGCACCGGTTTCCGGGTCCGCGACCTGGTCGATCTGCTGGACCTCTATCAGGTCACCGACCCGACTGAGCGCGAGGAATACCTGGAGCTGGCGCGGCAGGGCAACGAGTCGGGCTGGTGGCACCGCGACAACGACTGGCTGCCCAAGTGGTACGACACCTATCTCGGTCTGGAACAGGCGGCCACGCTGGTCCGCTCCTATGAACCGAGGGCCGTGCCCGAACTGCTGCAGACCCCCGAGTACGCCCGCGCGCTGCTGTCGCTGGCCCACTCGGGCGAGCCGCAGCACGCGATCGAGCGCCGGGTCGCGCTGCGGGTACGTCGTCAGGAGATCCTCGACCGCCCGAATCCGCCGCAACTGTGGGTGGTCGTCGAGGAGGCGGCGCTGTCGCGTCCGATCGGCGGGTCCACCGTGTGGAACGACCAGATCGATCATTTGTTGCATGTCATGGCCAAGCGCAACGTCATCGTCCAGGTGCTGGCCGATCACGTCGGCGGACCCGCGCTCGCGGACGGCGCCTTCACCATCCTGCGCTTCGCCGAGATGGACCTGCCCGACATCGTCTACCTGCAGCAGCTCACCAGCGCGCTGTACCTGGACAAGCAGGCCGACCTTGACGCGTATCGCGCTGTGGCCAACCAGCTTTCGGTGCACGCCGCGCCGCCGGAGTACACCATCTCGCTGCTGCAGGCGCTGCGCCGCCGTCAGCCGCCGATCCTCGATCAGCCGTCGAGTATCCGCAGGCCCTGACGTTCGATACGGCAGATGATTCGGCGACGCCGAATTGGGCATCCGACAAACAAGACAACTGCTCGTATCGCGCTGTGTCGCGCGCTCGGCAGGGACCAGCTCGCCGCTGAGTGACCCCGAAGCCGGTCGGCGCTCGGCGCGAAGTATTGTCCCATTGGGACAATAAGGTGGTAAACTGACAACATGAGCGACGATGGTGTCGATCTCGATGGCCGCAGGCAGCGCACCAGGCGCAGCCGGGAAGCGTTGTCGCGTGCGGCCTTCGACCTGCTCACCGAGCGCGGGCTCGGCGCGGTGGCCGTCGAGGACATCGCGGTGCGGGCCGGGGTAACCCGGCGCACCTTCAGTCGGCACTTCACGTCCATCGCGGAAGCCATCCTCGGCGATGTCGACCAAGACGTGCACCTGTTCAACGAGGCCCTGTGCCGCCGCCCGGCGCGCGAATCCCCGCTGCTCGCCTACCGCAACGCCATCCACGATTGGTTCGACGGCGAATACCGCGGCGAACGAGCGGCGCTGCTGGCCCGGCGGTGGGAACTGTTCCAGCGCTTCGAGGACGAACCCGAGCTGTTCGCCGGATATCAGCGCATCCGCATCGAAGGTCAGCGAGAATCGATACGGATCATCGCCGCCCGGCTCGACGTCGACCCCGCGCAGGACCTGCGCCCGGCCACTGCGGTCGCCGCCGGTGCCGGCCTGCTGATCTCCGCATTGCAAACCTGGGCCGCCGGAGACGATCCGAGCGGTCTGCCCGATCTCATCGAGGACTATTTCGCCACACTCGTCGCACTCACCACCGAATTCCGGACCGAGGAGTCACCGTCATGACCACAGGGTCGGTGAATATGTATCGCAGGACGTGCCGCCGCGTCGGGCTGGACCGTAATCCGATGCGCCGCAGAGAAGATCGCGTGCAGACCATGGTCGCCGCGGCACTGGCGCTGGTGTTCCTGATACTCGTTCCGCTGCTGGTGATGTCGGTGGGCGCCAGGGTCTATCGCACCGAAACCGCTGTGGTGCAAGCCAAGACGGCGCAGCTGCACCAGGTCGACGCGACGGTGACCGAGACCGGCAAGGCGCCGCTGTACGCGCCGATAATGCCTGCCAAGGTGCAATGGAAAGACGCCGACGGCGTCGTGCACACCGACGACTATCAATCGACCACGGTCGTGTCACCCGGTCAGTCGGTGACGGTGTGGCTGAACGGCGCGAACAAGATCGTCGAGCCGCCGTCGTCCACCCAGGCGCTCAGCAAGGCGGTGCTGCTCACCTCCGGCGCCCTGTTCGGTGCCATGCTCCTGGTGGTCGGCTGCTACTTCACGCTGCGCCGCAGCCTGGACCGTCGGCGCCTGCGGATGTGGGAAATGGAGTGGGCCACAGCGGATCTGCGCTGGGGCAGCCACAGCTGAGAGTGCGACGTGCCCGCCGGGCGAGGGTAGGGTTCAGACTCGGCGGGCACGTCGCTGCCCGGCCAGATCGCGGCGAACGACGGCCGGGCATCGTCGACGTTAAGCTATCGCGCCCGAAGGCGTTGGGCGAGAACGCAATCGCGGGACACCCCACGATCGGTGTCCGGTTGCGTTGTGACACAATACAACCGGACGAGCGTTGATCAAACGGGCAGCAGGCTGTGCTTGCGCGGATTCGGCGTCGCGCCGGTCTTGTCGCGCAGTAAGCGCAGCGCCTTGCGAATCTCCAGGCGGGTCTGTGACGGCTCGATGACCGCGTCGATGTAGCCGCGCTCGGCCGCGATCCACGGGGTGCAGAGGACGGCGTTGTAGAAGTCGATCATCTGTTCCCGCACGGCGGCACGCTCGCCGGGCGGGGTCGCCTCTAGCTGTTTGCGGCCGGTGATGCTGACCATGCTGTCGGCTCCCATCACCGCGATCCGCGCGGTGGGCCAGGCCAGGCTGACGTCGGCGCCGAGCTGCCTGCACCCCATCACCGCGTAGCCGCCCCCGTATGCCTTGCGGGTCACCAGGGTGACGATCGGCACGGTCGCTTCGATGACCGCGCGGAAGAATCGGCCGCCGCGTTTGATGACGCCGTTGCGTTCCTCCTCGAGGCCTGGCAGCACCCCGGGGGTGTCGACGACGAACACCACCGGCAGACCGTACGCGTCGCAGAGTCGGATGAAATGTGTTGCCTTGTCCGAGGCCAACCCGTCCAGGGCGCCGCCGAGCGCCTGCGGCTGGTTGGCGACGACGCCGATGCTTCGGCCGTCGACCCTGGCGAAACCGGTGATCAGGTTCTGCGCGGTGGCGGCGCTGATCTCGTGGAAGTCCCCGTCGTCGAAGATCCGCAGCAGGATCTCGTGCATGTCGTAGCCGACCTTGTCGGTGTCCGGGATGATCGTGTCGAGCTCCAGGTCGTGGCTGGTCACCTCCGGCTCGAGGCCGGGATTCACGATGGGCGGTTGCTCGAGGCAGCTCGACGGCAAGTAGCTGAGGTATGTGCGGGCCCAGTCGAAGGCGGCCTGCTCGGTGTCGGCGACGTGGTGGACGGTGCCGTTGCTGGTGAGGGTTGCCGCGCCGCCGAGGTCGTCCGCGGTGACCACTTCACCGGTCACCGCCTTGATCACCTCGGGGCCGGTGACGAACATGTACGACTTGTCCGTTGCGACAAGCAAATCCATGTTCACCGGGCCGTAGACCGAACCCGCCGCGCACTTTCCGAGCATGATCGCCACGGTCGGCACGAATCCGGACAGGTCTTTCTGCCGCTTACACATCAGCGCGAACCAGGCAAGCGAGGTCACCGCGTCCTGGATTCGGGCGCCGCCGGAGTCGTTGATCGCCACGACCGGGCAGGCGTTCTTGTAGGCGAACTCCATTGCGGCGGCGACCTTGCGGCCGAACATCTCGCCGACCGAGCCGCCGTGCACGGTCTGGTCGTGTGCGATCACGACCACCGGCCTGCCGTCGATGTGGCCGCGGCCGGTAACCACTCCGTCGCCGTACATGGCGCCGGTGGCACCGGGTTGACGCATCAGCGCGCCTGTTTCGATGAAGGTGCCGGGATCGAGGAGCATCCGCACCCGCTCGCGCGCGCTCGGGATCCCCTTGAGCTTGCGCTTCGCGATGCCGGTTTCGCCAGCGGGTTCCGCGGCAAGCTCCAGGATCCCCCGCAGCTCTTCCAGCTTCTCTCGCGTACCGCTCATGACCGCGCCTCGTTGGCGCTCGGCTTCGTCATGCGCGAGGCGCGCTGGCACATGATTCGCTCACTTCGTTCACTCATGTGTGTCCTCATTGCCCTTCGAAAACTTCGCAGCGTCGCCGTACGGGGCGCAGCGTTCGATGCTATCCGTGGTGAGAGCTACCGCACAGTTGTTCGTCGCAACCTATATGAGAGCTCACAGGTTTGGCCGAGGCGTTCACGGTCCACGCGACACCCCACGCGGCCTGCGGTGGAGCGCGGTGTTTGTGCAACTTACCAGTCTCGCGCGGACACGCCGATGACAGATCGCGAGGAACGCGCAGATGTCTATCCAGCGACGAGTAGGTGGCGTTACAGTGACGCCGACGCAGCGCCGGAATGCGCGGTCGGCGCTGCGTCGCAAGCTCTTTGGGGGACCGGGCCGAGCGGCGCAGTGAGAATATCTGTGCGCAGAGTACGCCGTCGCTAACGAATTTCCTATTGTATTGGGCCGTTGACGTATCGTAAATCACTCCGGTGCTTGTGATTTCGCCCAAAGAGTCGCGTGATCGCTGATGACATTCCCGATTCCGTGATCGTATCCCGATTTCATCACGATTCGTCGCTAGCCTTCGTTAGTCATGACGGCTACACGGGTGAATTCGAGTTCGGAGAGTCTGGCGTCGAAACTTCTCGACTACCTGGCACAGCACGAGGGTAGCGGTCTACCGGGTGAGGTAGCGACGACCACCAGGGATTGTGTCACCGCGGCCGTCGAGTTGCTCGCGCCGCGCACGTCGCACCGAGTGGCCGAATCACCCGAAATCGCGGGCGCCGCAACGCGTTGGGCGCGCGAGGGTGTCGCGCTGGAAACCGTGCTGGCCGCCTGTCACGACGAAATTCGTTCGGGCCTGGAATTCGTTGCGGCACATACCGAAGGCGATGACGTCGTCGCCGGTGCACAGCTGATCCTGCGGGTGCTGGAAATGGTGACCGTCGCCGCCTCGACCGCCTACGTCGACGAACATCGCCTGGTGGCAAGGGAACACCAGACCGCGGCACAGACTTTGGTGTCGGCCCTGCTCGGCGGCCATGCCGTCGGAGAGTTGGTCACCCAAACCGGGATCGCCGTCGCATCGGCGTATCAGGTGGTGGCGCTGAGCATTCCGGCCCATCCCGATGAGCGAAGACCGGGCGCGGGCGCCGCGGCGGCTCGGCGCAAGCTGCGCAGGGTGCAGGCCGCGCTGGCCGATCCGCTCGGCTCCCGCGCGCTATCGCTGCTGTCCGCGGCGGGTGGCACGGTGCTCGTGCCCGCCGATATCCGCCCCGCCCGCATCGGTGCACCGGCGATGACCGCCGACGTGCTGGCCATGCTGGCCGAGGCCGCCGAGGTGCCGCTGACCGCAGTGGTCGCCACCGGCGGCACCGCGCGCATCCCCGACCTCGCCGCGCGCACCCACGACCTGCTCGACCGCATCCGCGCCGCCGACCGGCCACCGGGCCTCTACCGGGTGGCAGATCCGCACGAGACGACCGATTGTGATCCGGCCCAGCAGGTTCGGATTCCCGTCGTCACCTCGACCAACGATCACGAAATCGGTCGCTCGGCCTGACTGCATACGCCTACTGTCGAATTCGCCTGCGCTGCCCGCGTCGAGCATAAGGAGTACGTGTGACCACCGCGTTGACCGATCGCGATATTCTCCGCGAGCTGGAACCCGTCGCCGAACGTCTGCTCAATGAGCACCTGCGCAAAGCCAAGGCATGGCATCCGCACGACTATGTACCATGGGACGACGGCCGGAATTTCGCCGCACTCGGCGGAATAGATTGGGAGCCCGGTCAATCGAAGCTGAGCGAGGTGGCCCGGACCGCGATGGTGACGAATCTGCTCACCGAGGACAATCTGCCGTCCTATCACCGGGAGATCTCGGAGACGTTCACACTGGACGGCGCGTGGGGCACCTGGGTCGGTCGCTGGACCGCCGAGGAAAACCGGCACGCGATCGTCATACGTGACTACTTGGTGGTCACCCGCGCGGTCGATCCCGTGCTGCTCGAACAGACCAGGATGACGCATATGACCGCGGGCATCGCGAAACCCGAAAAGGGCAAGCAGTTTCTGCATTCGATAGCCTATGTCACCCTGCAAGAATTGGCGACCAGAATCAGTCACCGCAACACCGGAACCGCCTGCGCCGAACCCATCGCCGAGCGTATGCTGCACCGGATCGCCGCCGACGAAAACCTGCACATGATCCGCTATCGCAACATCAGCGCCGCCGCACTCGGCCTGCTGCCGAACGCGACACTGCGCGCCATCACCGACATCGTCACCCGGTTCCAGATGCCTGGCCTCACCCAGCCGAACTTCCGACGCAGCGCCGTCGTGCTCGCTAAACAAGAAGCGCTTGCGAGCGACGAATGTCCGAGGCCGCACGCCATCTACGACCTTCGTCAGCACCTCGATGTGGTGGTGCGGCCGGTGCTGCGGGCGTGGAATGTGTTCGAGCGCACCGATCTATCCGGCGACGGCGAACGGGCCCGCGACGAGCTCAGCGCCTACCTCGACGAGTTGACCGAGAAGGCAACACGATTCGAGGAACAGCGGGATCGCGTGGCGGCCAGACAGGCGGAACGAGCCGCCGCGACACAATGAGACTCCGAGGTCCGATCGCCGTAACAGCGATGGCAGTCATCGCCGCGACCGTCGCTGTGCCAGCGGTGGCCGATCCGCCCGGCGTGCCGAGCGGACCGCCGCCCGCCATCGACCCGGCGATGACGCGGACCGGGCTGATCTCGGTCGAGAGCATCGGCCCGCACCGCGACCACCTGCAGATCGCGTCCGCGGCCATGCGACGAATCATGGACATCGACGTGCTGCACGGCAGTGGCTCGACACCGCGCCCGACGCTGTATCTGCTCGACGGCGTCGACGGCGAAGCAACTTCCGGCTGGCTGACCAAGGGCGGCGCCGCGGAGTTCTTCGCGGACAAGCCCGTCGACGTCGTGCTGACCAGCGGCGGCACCGGCAGCATGTACAGCGACTGGGACCGGCACGACGCGGCCCTCGGACTCAACCGGTGGGAAACCTTCCTCACCGAGGAACTCCCACCGATCGTGGAATCGCTGCTGAAGTCCAGCGGTCGCCGCGCCATCGCCGGTGTCTCGATGGGCGCGCAGGCGGCAATGATGCTGGCCCAACGCCATCCTGGCCGCTATCGCGCGGTAGCGGGCATGAGCGGCTGCTACTCCACCGCCGACCCGATCGGACACGCCGTCACAACCATCACCGTCGCCTCCCGCGGCGGCAACGTCGAAAACCTCTGGGGCCCACCAACTTCACCCGAATGGGCTGCCCACGACAGCGTGCTCGGCGCCGAATCCCTACGCGGCACCGCGATCTACCTCTCGGCCGCCACCGGCATCCCAACCGGCGCCGACCTGGTAGCCATCGCACAGTCCCCAACAGTCGTCGACGCCCTGCGCCTAGCAGGCGGCGGCGCCGCATTGGAAGCAGGCGCCCGCTCCTGCACCGAACGCTTCGCCGGCCGCCTCAGCGACCTGAACATCCCCGCCACCGTCGACTACGACGCCGCAGGCATGCACTCCTGGCCCGACTTCGAAGCAGAACTACCACGAGCCTGGCAAGTACTAGCCCCCGCCCTCGAACTCCCCTCCCCAAAGTAAGCCGCCCACCACCACCCCGCCGCTGCTCGAACAGCCGCCCCCTCTCCCCGGACCCCTCTAGGCGCCCATAGCGGGTGCGGCTCCCAAGTCAGGGTGCAGATCCCAACCCCAACGGGGCTGGTGGAGTTGCTGGTGCACTCCGAGGATCAAGATCATGGGGAACTCATGGCGGCCCCTTCTCGACCTTTACCGCCACCAGTTCCCCATGATCTTGAACGCCCCGCACTAACCAGGATCCACACCCTGACTCGGAATCTGCACTGGCATTAGGGCCCTATTCCGAGTGCAGATCCCGAGTAGGGGTGCAGATCATGGACGCTGAGCCCGGGACCGGGCGCGGGTTCAGTCCGGCCCGAAGCGGCAGTGCTCTTGAACGCCCCGCGCTCAGCAGAACCCGCACTCTGACTCGGGACCCGCACCCCCTCTAGGTGCGCGTAGTGGGTGCGGGTCCCCGAGTTAGGGTGCGGGTTTCGATCCGATGGGGCTGGTGGGGTTGATGGTGCGCTCCGAGGCTCACGATCAAGATCATGGGGAACTGGTGGCGGCAAAGTTCGAGAAGCCCCCGCCACCAGTTCCCCATGATCTTGAACGCCACCGCATTCGGCAGGATCTGCTCTCTGACTTGGGTTCCGCACCGGGAAAAGCGCCTAATGCGGGTGCAGATCCTGAGTTAGGGTGCGGGTCTCAACCCGATGGGGTGCGTGGGGTTGATGGTGCGTTGCGAGGGTCGCGTTCAAGATCATGGGGAACTGGTGGCGGCAAAGTTCGAGAAGCCCCCGCCACCAGTTCCCCATGATCTTGAATGCCACCGCATTCGGCAGGATCTGCACTCTGAATCGGGATCTGCACTGGCTTTAGGGCCCTATTCCGAGTGCAGATCCCGAGTCGGGGTGCGGATCATGGACGCTGAGCCTGGGACCGGGCGCGAGTTCAGTCCGGGCTCGAAGCGGTGGTGCTGACTGGCGCCTGACTGGCTGCACCGGGCCTCGACCGTCGAAACCGCCAGAGCGCCCATACGTTTCACAGGGGCTCTATCGCCTGTGAGAGGTATGCGCGGCTTGTGGGCCTTCCTCTACACCGCCTCCGACCCACCCGCCTTTTGTCCAAAGCGCTTGTGACGTAACCACAGCCAGATGACCACGCTGGAACATTCACCCCGCGCACTTGACGAATAACTACAGTCGGGTACGGCAGGCGACGTGCCCAGCACTGCTGGGTAAACACCTTGGAAGGTTCACCTTGACGGATATCTCTTGGTATACCCGCCCAGGATCGAGTGCTTAGAGAAGTTCAATGGTGTACTGCCCCAAGGTTTCCGGCCGTCCGTGGGATGCCCGAGTAGTGCTGAGCGCGTCAGGTGGGGTACCCGACTTTCTCTGCCGCGGCTTGGGTGTGGGAGGTGGTGGTTGGGGAGGGGAGGACTGGCTGTGGTGCTGTTTTCGGGCGTTTTTCCAGGTGGGGCGGTCTCAGGTAGTGGGATCTTCATGCCCAACGGGACATGGTGGCGGGAGAGTGCGAGTGGGGCCGCCCTCATGTCCCGTACGGGGTGAGGTTGATCGTCGAACGGGACGTGGTGGCGGGGAAGTGTGGGTGGGGCCGTCGTCATGTCCCGGATGGGGTGGTGTTGACCGTCGAACGGGACGTGGTGGCGGGGAAGTGTGGGTGGGGCCGTCGTCATGTCCCGGATGGGGTGGTGTTGGTCGTCGAACGGGACGTGGTGGCGGGGGAAGTGTGGGTGGGGACGCCGTCATGTCCCGTACGGGGTGGTGTTGGTCGTCGAACGGGACATGGTGGCGGAGAAGTGCGAGTGGGGCCGCCCTCATGTCCCGAACGGGGTGAGGTTGGTCGTCCAACGGGACATGGCGGCGGGGAAGTGCGAGTAAGCCCGCCGCTATGTCCCGTTCGGCGTGCCGTTGGTGGTGGACTTGCTTGTTGGGGCATGCCGGGTTAAGGGGTTTGGAGTGGGGAGGATGCCGAGGGGCAGTGTGGAGGTTGGTAGTGATCGACGCCGCACTGTGGAATCAGTGGTGAGGTGGAGCGTTGACAGAGGTATGACCTCGGTACTTCCCTCCGTGCGGTTCTCTATCCTGGACCGTTCCCGCGTTCGGCGCGGTCAGAGCCATCCTGCGGCGTTGCGTGACACTGTCGAGTTTGCGCGGCTGGCGGAGGAGTGGGGTTATTACCGGTTTTGGGTGTCTGAGCACCACAGTGTGCCTGGGGTGGCTGGGTCGGCGCCGACGGTGCTCGCGGCGGGCGTTGCGGCGGCGACTGAGCGGATCCGGATCGGGACCGGTGGGGTTATGTTGCCGAATCATCAGCCGTTGATCGTCGCTGAACAGTTCGGGGTGCTGGAGTCGCTGTATCCGGGGCGGATCGATATGGGGCTCGGGCGGTCGGTTGGTTTTACCGATGGTGTGCGTCGCGCGCTCGGTCACGATAAGCGGGACGCCGAGGACTTCGACGCCCAGCTGACCGAACTGCTCGACTACTTCGGCAACGGTCGCAACGGCGTGCATGGCTGGCCTGCCGAGGGGCTGCGGATTCCGGCGTTTCTGTTGGCTACCGGTTCGGGGGCGGAGCGGGCGGCGAAGTTCGGGCTGCCGTTGGTGATCGCCGCGGTGGGTGGGCAGGACCGGATGGTCGAGGCGATCGAACGTTATCGCGCCGGGTTCCGTGCGACGGCTTGGGGTGCTGAGCCTTATGTGGTGGTGTCGGGGTCGGTTGTGATCGCCGATACGACCGAGGAGGCGCATCGGCTGTTGTTGCCGGAGGCATGGTCGAGCGCGTATTCGCGGACACGCGGCGAGTTTCCGACGCTGATCCCGCCCGCCGAAATCGAGGCGCTGACCATGACCGATCGGGAGCGCAGGATCTTCGAGGAATCGTTGCACGGCCACGTGCACGGCACCGAGGACGAGGTCGCCGATCAGTTGGAGCAGCTGGTTACCAGGACCGGTGCCGACGAAATCCTGGTGCACACAAGCACTTACGACCGTGCGGCACGGTTGGAGTCGCATCGCCGACTGGCACGTTTGACCGGACTGCTCGGCTCTGATCGCGCCGTCGCGGCGAGATAGTCAATCGGCAAGGGGGAAGCGGACTTCCGCGGCCGCGTAACCGAAGAGCTTGCGCCCGTTGGCGCGTGCGTCGATGACCACGGTGGCACGACGACGGCGTGGATCGAGTGCGGTTACCCGGCCACGGAATTCGAGAGCGCTCATAGCAAGCGGTGGGACGCGCAGGTAGTGCGTGTAATGCCCGAACTGAGCGCGAAACGTGGTGATTGCCATCGGATCACCCAGCCAGGAACTCGCAAACGCCGACGCCATACCGAGTTTCAGCATTCCGGGTGCGACCCGGGTTCGCCCGCGCGCCGCGGTATCGACCGAGTCCGGGATGGTGCCTTCGACGACTCGCGCGTAGGTCATCAGATCACCCCGCGACAGTTGCACGGTGCGCGCCGGTAGCTCGGTGCCGATCTCGAGCGTCTCGAAATCGACAGCGGTGCAACCAATTCTGGTCATATTCGGCGGACTGACACGGTGCGCGCCAATGGTGTCCGGACTGGGGGAGAAGCCCCGCACGACATTCGTATCGATGAGCCGAGGATCGCCCCGACCGATGCGAGCGAGCAGCGTGGTCGCGCCGGTTTGCACCACCGTCCCACGCTGATCGGTGACCATGCTTCTGATCGCGAGCACGTCGTAATCGGCAAAATGGCGAAACGATTCAACCGAGATGGCACAGCTCAACCGATCGCCCGCGATCACCGGTCCGCCGAAGTCGAGCACATGATCCACGTGCAGAATTCGGGTCCGCTGCGCCTCGGTCAACGCGTCCACCATTTCCTGTTGGATCCTGCCCAGGATTGTCGAGGCGAATGCCGCGGGCGCGAGCAGCCCGGCGAAACCCAGGTCGGCGGCGGCCCCCTCACTCCAGTGCGCCGGATGGTAATCCTGGACGGCGCGGGCGAATTCGCGGATCTTTCCCGGAAGCACGTCATACGGAGCTGTCCATCGACGGTCGACCAGTGCGCTGACCTGTTCGGACGGTTCCATAACGTGCTCCCTGCCTCGGCCGCCGGCTGGTAAAGATCCACCCATGGTCGGACATCCGGCCACATTTCCCGAGCGGTCGGCCACATCTTCTGGACAGTTCACCGCTGGCCGCTGGCTTGTTTGTGAAAAGCACACGCGATTCGCCTCGACGCGATTGATCCGTCCCGTATTCGCCGCACTGTGCCGTTTCCCTAACCGCCGCAACCGCTTTGGTGAGGTGTCCAGAGACCGGGTCGTCTGCTGTAACGCCAGGCCACCCGGATTTAGCGTTGGCGCAGTTTCGGTGCCACCGACCGGAATACCAGGCACTGCGAACTCCGTGCTCGAAATGGGAAGGCTTGCAATGAAACGAAGTACCTCCGGCCGGTCGTCGATCGCGGCGGCGGTGATGATGGGTGTCTCGGTGCTCGTCATGGGCATCGCCGGTATCGGTGCGAGCGCCGAACCGCTGGGGCAATCGACCGAACAGGAACTGTCCGATTACATCGCCGCTGGCCGGAAGGCGGCGCCGGTCGCCGATTCCGGCAGCGCGTCCGGTTCCGCGTGCAATTCCGGCAGCGGCGCCGGGTCGGGTAACGGCTCCGGGAACTGTTACGGCGGTTCGGGCAGCAGTTCGGGACTATCCGGCGGATATGCCAGTGACACAGTCGGTTACGGCCCGCCGATGACCTCCTGGCTGGCCGCCTTCGGTTACGGCCTGCTCAACCCCGATGCCGCCCCGCCCGGCGCCAACGACTGGAACTGCAAGCCGACGGCGGCCCACCCGCGCCCAGTCGTGCTGCTACACGGCACCTGGATGAACGCCTACAACGGTTTCGCGTTCATGGGCCAGCCGATCAAGGATGCCGGTTTCTGCACCTTCACCTTCAACTACGGCCGGTCCAACCTGATCCAGGGCGGTGGCCTCGGCTCGGTGCTGCCCGGCGTGATGGGCACCGGCTACATCCAGGACTCGGCCAAGCAGCTGGCGACCTTCGTCGACCGGGTGATCGCCGCCACCGGATCGCCCGAGGTCGACATCGTGGCGCACTCGCAGGGTGGCGCGATGGCGAACTGGTACACCAAGTTCAACGGCGGCGCGGACAAGGTGAAGAACCTGGTCACCTTCGGCGCGACGAATCACGGCACGTCACTGGACGGCATCGGCGCACTCGGCCGGGCGATCAACAACTTCGGCATCGACATCCTCGGCTTCATCGAGATCTTCGTCGGCCACGCCGGCATCCAGCAGACGATCGGGTCCGATTTCGTCACCATGCTCAACGCCAACGGTGACACCGTTCCCGGCGTCGATTACACGATCGTCGGCACCCGATATGACGAAATCACCAACCCCTACGACCTGACTTTCCTGAAGCAGGGACCGGGCGCGACGGTACAGAACATCACCCTGCAGGACGGCTGCGAACAAGACGTTTCGGACCATTTGACGATCATGTACTCGCCACGCGCGCTGTCCATCGCACTGCGTGCCCTCGACCCCGCGGGCCACCCGAACCTGGAGTGCACGTTCAACCCCTGGGTCATCGGCGGTGGCGGTCAGCTTTAACCCGGCCCGTGGCGACAGTGCCCACCGAGCGTCGACCACACGCGTCGCCCGGTGGGCAGTGTGCTTTTCATCGAATCTGTAAGAGGTTTACCGAATCTGGATGAGATTTACGCGCAATTGGTCACGTGGTTATATCCGCTCCATGATCCGCTGTTTGCCTATTACTCACACCGTCCGGCACGGGTTTGTTCGGAGAAGGAACTCCGCCACCGAACCTTCCCGCGCCGGACTGTGCCGTTTCCGTCTACCTCGAACGCTGCGCTCGACGCAGGAAGGTGTGTCCATGAAGCGAAGGACTTCCCACCGGTCGTCGATCGCGGCGGTACTTGTCGGCGTCACGGCGCTCGTCGTCGCCGGTAGCGGCGTCAGCGCGGCGGCACCGGACGAGTCGGTCGAACAGACCATCGCCGACCTCATCGAGGTGAACGGGCGGGGTGCCGCGGTCGCCGATTACGGCTTCAGCGCGGGCCTGTCCGGCGGATTCGCCAGCGACACAGTCGGTTCCGGCCCGCAGCTGCCCTACTGGCTGGCCGCCTTCGGCTACGGCCTTTTCAACCCGGACGCCGCCCCGCCCGGCGCCAACGACTGGAACTGCAAGCCGACCGCCGAGCATCCGCGCCCGGTGGTGCTGCTGCACGGCACCTGGATGAACGCCTACAACAGCTTCGCGTTCATGAGCCAGCCGATCAAGGACGCGGGCTTCTGCACCTTCGCCTTCAACTACGGCCGGTCCAACCCGGCGCAGGGCGGCGGTGTCCCGCCGGTGCTGCCCGGCGTGATGGGCACCGGCAATATCGAGGACTCGGCCAAGCAGCTGGCCACCTTCGTCGACCGGGTGCTCGCGGCCACCGGCGCGCCCGCCGTTGACCTCATCGGGTACTCGCAGGGCGGCCTGATGGCCAACTGGTACACCAAGTTCGAGGGCGGCGCCGACAAGGTGCAACACCTGATCACTTACGGCGCAACGCATCACGGCTCCACCATCGACGGCATCGCGGAACTCGGCCGTGCCATCAACAACATTGGCGTCGATATCGTCGGCGCCAGCTCCATCGTCGTCGGCCACGCCGTCGCCGAACAGACCATCGGCTCGGACTTCGTCAACCGGTTGAATGCCAACGGCGACACCGTCCCCGGCATCGACTACACGGTCGTCGGCACCCGCTACGACGAGATCATGACCCCGTACAACCTGACCTTCCTTCGTCAGGGCCGTGGCGCGTCCGTCCAGAACATCACCTTGCAGGACGGTTGCGAACTCGACCTGTCCGACCACCAGACCCTGATGTACTCACCCAGGGCCCTGTCCATCGCCCTGCGCGCCCTTGACCCCGCTGGCCACCCGAACCTCGCCTGCACCTTCAACCCGTGGCTGATCGGCGGCGGCGGACACCTGTAACGCGGCCTCGGCGGCGCTCACGCAACCGCGCGACACACAGGTCGCGATATCGGTCGCGATGAGCGCCGCCGACGTTCTGCTCGCCAGGTACTCGGCCCAGAACGTCTCCTGCGTGGTCTCGGAGTGCGTTGTCGCACAGTGGAACTGGGCTGAAGCCACGGCCTCGTCGAGCGCGAAGATCACATCGACGGCGACTCGGCGGTGCACCGCGACGGTGATCGCCGCGACCGCCCTGCGCTCGACGAGATGCTTGACCTGCACCGTCGCCAGCGCTAGATCACGCACCCTCGGCGTGCTGATGCCGACGACGTTGCCGTAGCGCCACCGGCGCGCCGTCGGCCCCTCCGACTGTCCCGCGGCGTCGTGCACCGCGAGGATGAGCTCGCCCAGATTCGAGGCAGCCACGGTCACCTCATACGCATGTCGACGGTTCACGATCGGTGCCAACACCTTCCGCATGCGGTCGCGATGTGCCGCAATGGCGACCGAGGTCAGAACAAACAATGTCCTGACGATGTCACGATTTCGCATCGTTGTCTGTCGGTCAAATGTCCGACACCCCTATGGGTCACGCTCGTTCACCTCGGTCGTTCGAATGATTTCGGTGCGACTACCGCGGTGTTAGCGTCGTTGTGAGAGAAAGACAGTGACGCGATGCGACTACAACTCGTCCAGCTTGATCAGGCCGTCCTGCAGGGTGCGGGCCACCAGCGCCGCCTTGGTATTGGCCGCCCGGCCGACCGCCGCGTACTTGGCGCGAATACGGGTGATGTGGGTGTTGACCGTACCGATCGAGAGGTAGAGCTGTTTTCCCACTTGGGTTTTCGAATCGCACTTGACCCAGGCGACGAGTACTTCGAGTTCTCGCGCCGACAAGTGCGGGTCGCGCCACAACCCGATCCGGTTCGGTTGTGATCGGGGATCCGGAACGATGGAGGTCATCAGTTTTTCCCGCTTCGTGCAGTGTCAGTCGGTTCCGGCGCCGCACCTCCCCGAAGGTTGCAGTCCAATAACCGATGTGCCCACTGAATATATGATCCGTCGTCGTTTCTGGGAATTCCCCAGCTCTCAGCCCGCAGGTCTAGGGTCTTGCTTCGCATTGCGAACGAGTGGTCGACCGTCCAGGTCGGAGCGCACCGAGCCGTTCGCCTCGACCTCGATCCGCAGTTCCGCGTTGTCGCGCAACAGAATTGACGCGATGGTGCTGCGTCCCGGCGGCAGTATTCGGGCGGTGACGGTGCCGCCGTCGGCGTAGTCGAGCGCGTCACGCAAGACGGTGCGTACCTGTTCCCGAATGTCGGTGTCGACCTCGTCGAGGCCGCCGCCATCGTCGAGCACGACGGTCACTCCGCGTTGTCGGGCACAACGTGCCGCGGCGCCGACCGAGGCGTCGATCATCACACCGCCCAGAATCTCGTCGCGCAATTCCGCCTCGACGAGTCGGCACTCGGCCTGTTCCCGCGCGGTGAGCGGGCGGCCGGAGGCGATGATCTCCAGCAGCGGCCGCGCCGCGCTGTCCAGCCGGGCGACGCGCTCGTCGCGTTCCTGCTGCGCGGCCTGGGCGGCGGCCTCAGCCGCGGCGCGATCGGTATCTTGTTGGCGCAGTGCGAGAATCGAGTGCGCCATCGGGCGGACCACCCTGCCGAAGAAGGTCGCCATGAGCAGCGGGGTCAGGTTGATGAACGAGAAGCCGACGCCGGTGAGCAAGCCCTGTCCGGTGTACTCGGTCCACCCGGCGCAGATGACGATCTGGCCGAGCACGCCGGCCCACGCCCAGAGTGGGGCACCCCGCACGCAGATGAAGTTCAGATACGCCGATCCGGCGCCGAGGAACCAGATCTGGGTGGAGTTGACGATCGGGACCGGCAGCTGCCAGATGGCGAGCGCGGCCGCGAGCGGGGCGGCCAGCGCGGCGGGCGCGGCGAACCGGACCGGCAACGGATCGCCCGGCGCGAGGAGCATGACCGACCCGGCGCCGAGGATGAGGAGCACCGCGAGTGCGGTGAACCGGATGTCGCGGATGCCGTCGTCGGCGGCGAATGCCATCGAGGAGATCGCGACGGCGAACAGGCCCGACAACAGCCACGCCGCCGGGGTCCGCATCCCGAGAATGTCGCGCACGTCGTCGCGCACGGTCCGATTCGCCATCATCGCGCCACCCATCCGGTGCTGATCCGGCAGCCGCGACCCGGCGCGGCATCGATGGCGGACCAACCGCCGGGCAGCTCGGCGAGCCGGTCGGTGATGCTTGCGCGCAAGCCGATCCGGTCGGGCGGCACGGTCGCGGGATCGAATCCGACGCCGTCGTCGACCACATCGACCTGTACCGAGTCCGCGTCGGCGGTCACCCGCACTTCGCAGGCGGCCTCACGGGTGTGTGAACCGGCGTGCCGCTGCCAGTTTCGCAATGCCTCGCCTACCGCGGCGGACAGTGCGGTCGCCACGTCGCTCGGCACGGCGAGCGCGATACCCGCGGCCCGGTCGGTGCGCAGCTGTACCGAATCGTCGACCTCGGCCGCGGTCGCGCGAATGCTCGCGACTACCTGGTCGAGGTCGAGGTTGTCCTGTGCGGGCCGTCCGGAGCGTAGTCGTTCGAGGTCGCGCAGCGTCACGTCCGCATGGTGGGTCAGGACCGCGGAGTTCGGCGTGCGCGATGCCTCGAGCAGCGTCGCGATGACCCAGTCGTGGGCGAGGGCGTCGAAGCGGCGCCGCTCGAATCGGCGCGCCTCGGCGGCGGCGGTGGTGGTGGCTTTCGCGCGCACCGCGTGCGAGGTTTGATCGAGCGCCCGACCGACCCGAACAAGCACGACGCACGCCGCGCAGGGCAACGCCGAATAGGCAACGGCGAAAAGGAAATCCGGCACGATCGGGTTGTGCGCGTCCGGTCCACGGGCGGACGCGGCGTCGGTCTGGGCGAGCGCCGCGACGAGGACCAGATATCCGAATGGCATGCGGCGCCAGAAGATACAGAGCGCGACCGCTGGCAATCCCGGTATCCAGGTGATCCACAACGATTCCTCGGGCGGCACAACGACATCGGCCCGCACGACCAGCCAGCTGGCCGCGGCGAGCAGATAGCCGAGCGCGAAAGCCAGTACCGCATGACGGACCAGATCGATGCGCCAGCGCAGCGCGGCGGCGACGATGAACACGGTGGGCGCGTAGATCACGATGAGCGCCAACGGTGTCCACCATGGCGGCGCGAGCGCGGCCTGGGCGAGCGCGGTCGGCACGGTGAGCAGCGCGTAGAAAATGCCGCCCGACCCGACGAACAGGCAAGCGCCGCGAACGAGGCGGGCTTCGGCGCTGCGCCGTGGCGCGGCCGCTTCGATCATCGGGGCCGGGAATCGCCGCCGAGGAAACCGTCCCGCTTCGCCTCGCGGTAGAGATCGACCCGCGAGCGGACCGGCCGGCCCGCCTCGGCGTACCGTCGGCGGATCCGGCTCAGGTAGTCGTTGACGGTGTGCTCGGAGAGCCCGAGCTTGTGCGCCACCGACGCCGCAGTCTCACCATTCGCGTAGTGCTCCAACACATCTCGTTGTCGCGGCGGCAGATCGATGTTGGTCAGCGCCGGGTCGCTGTCGATGGCGGAGGCCCAGGCCATCGTGGCGACCTGCCTGCCGGAGGCGGCCGCGCGGATCATCGCGGTGGTGCGTTCGGCGGGGTCGCTCTTCAACGCGACGCCGAGCACGCCGGCGCGTGCCGCCGAACGGATCAGGTCGCGCCAATCGCCGGTGGTGTAGACGAGGCAGGGGATGTCGAGGTTGTGCAGCATCTCGACGTTCGCGCGCGGGCTGGAGCCGTCGGGCAGCCGCAGGTCCAGAATGGCCAGGTCCAGATCGGTCGCCTGGTCCAGCAGCGCGGGGACGGTCGGCGCGATCGCGACGACGGTCAGGTCGGGTTGGTCGGACAGGATCGCGGCCAGGCCGACCGCGACCGCCTGGTGGTCCTCGACGATGCCGATCCGGCGCACCGTCCCCGGCGTCGCGTACGGGCCGGGCAGGTCGGTGACGGCTACCCCCGCCATAGTGAGCAGTCGACGGATCACCATGAATGGAATTAAATCACTCGATAACGAAGGTGCCAAGTGAAGTCGTTCACTTATCCCGATTGTGTGACGGTTCCAGTCGAGCCAATGCTGATCGAATGTCGGTTCTGGATTGTGCCTCGTACGGCGTAAGTTGATGTCGACCGGTCGGTTTTATAACTGTGTGGTTGAATCTGGTTGCGGCAGTGGTGATCAGCGGCGGGATTCGGTCGTGGCCCGGTCCATTCCCGGTGCCTCCGCTCAGTGTGCCCTTCCGGGTGGAATTTCGCATTACCGTGTTAAATGTGTAGGTGCTATAACCTGCCGCGCTATTTCCCAGAATTGCCTCGAATTACCTATTTTGACTTCGCCGACGGGCGAATGGTCGTTGCCGAGGTCCCGGATCATGGAGTGATGTCGGGCGTTCAGCGGACAGACAGCGGGCATCGGCGCCACGAAGCTCACTAGGTGAGGACGTGGGGCGCACGGACGCACCGCGGCAAGACTCAGGAGAGATGGACGTGCACTCGAGTCGGCACCCGGACAGAGCCACGATGTTGTTGTCGCGCCTGCGTTTTCCGGTAGAGCACATCGGCTATGGAATTCGAGCCGCTATTTGGCTGCCAGGCTGCCCGGTCTTCTGCCGCGGCTGCCTCGCCCGAAAGGCCTGGGTGTTCGACGAATCCACCCGGTGTGGCGTCGAGGCGATACTCGGCTGGCTGCGCGAACTGCCCGCCGCGCAGGTCGACGGCGTGACGATCTGTGGTGACGAGCCGACCGACCAGCCCGCCGCGTTGCGCGCCCTGCTCGACGGAATCACCGTGTGGCGTGCTGGACTGACCCGTCCCGCCGATATCCTGCTGTATTCCGGACGCTCGACCGCCGCGCTCGGCGAGCGGCTCCCGTGGCTGGCCGCGTCGGTGGACGCATTGGTTACCGAACATGCCGTGACGGATACGGCCAGCGATCTCGCGTTACGCGGATCGGCGCGGCGACGAGTTGTCGTCAGCTCAGCGCTCGGCCTGAACCGCTATGGCGCGCCGGAATTCGAAACCGCCCTCAGGTCGTGCGATAACTGCGCGCGACCAATGCCGAGCGCAGGTACCACAGGCCGGACGGTTGGGACGGGTCGAAGCCGGTGAGTTGACCGATGCGCTTGAGGCGATAGTCGACGGTGTTGGTGTGCACGTGCAGGACTCGCGCGGTGCGCTGGCGATTGAGGTTGTTGCCGATATGGCGTTGCAGGGTTTCCAGGAGTTCGGGGTGCTCGTCGAGCGGGTCGAGCAGCTGACCGAGATACTCGCGGCCGGGGCCGGGGCGGGTGAGCTGGTATTCGAGCGCGAGCTCGTCGAAGCGGTACAGACCGGCCACCGCCTCCAATCGTTGCACCATGTCGAGCAATTCGTGGGACTGATCGGCGGCGTTCGGAATCTGTTCGGGGGTGGCCTCCACCATGGTCGCGGTGATGCCGACCTGCGCGGCATGCGACAGCTGGGTCACCATGGCGTCGTAGCCCTCGTTGTCGAACGTCGCGGCCGGGATGAGCACGGTGCCGCCGTCGACGCTGAGCAGCGACAGCGCGCTGTCACCGCAGCGGGTGGCGAGCTCGGCCTGCACCCGTCTGAGCTTGCGGCGCGCGACGACCTGGCTGTCGAGCATCGGATTGCTCTCTTCCCGATGCGGCGGAATCGCCACGGCGAGCACCGCATACGAGGTGGCGATGGCGATGCCGCATTCGCGCGCCATGGTCGAGGTGCTGTGCCCGCCGAGCAGGGCGGAGGTCAGCGTGTGCACGGCGGTGTGGTGCTCGCTGACCACCGAGCGCAGTTCCCTGATGTAGGCCACCGAGATCGCCGAGCTGATCATGTCCAGCATCTCCAGCACCATTTTGGCGCCGTCGACCAGGCTGTCGTAGTCCTTGATGGACGCGTCGGACACCACCAGGTCCAGGCCCATCTTGAAGCCTTCGTGGATGGAGTGGTGAATGGTGTCGATCGGCACGCCCTCGCGTGCCCAGCTCGACGCGGCGTCCTGCAGGCGCTGCAACTTCTCCGGGATGTCCTGGCCGTCGAGCATGCTGACCGCGAACTCGAGGCAGACCCTGGTGATGGTGGTGACGTCGCCGGAGATCGCGTCCGCAGGCAACGTGCCACAGGGGATGACATTCTCGACGAAGTGCCCGACCATCTGGCGCGATAGCGCGCGGACGTCCTTGAGCGGGGACGACATCGGCTTGCCTGCGAGAGTCAGGCTCTGCCGTGCCGAGTTGTCGATCGACATTGACGACTCCTTACGCCCCCGGGATCTAGCTGTACAGCGCATTCACACTAATCGCTCGATACCGGTCGCGGATCGATTCGACGGTTCTATGACGAGCATCAGAGACTGGTCGGTTGGTGGTTGTGCGGCGTCACAGTGCATTCGTCACCATTTGCGCGCTGTGCATGCCAGGGGTCGTGAAAGGTGCCAAAGGCCATGTGCGTTGTGGCCCAGGTTTATTGCGGTAGCTCCGCGAGGTCGAGCTCGAGGAGGCGGGCGGGGTCGGCGATCACGTCGTAGGCCGCGACCCGATCGTCGCGCACCGTAACGACAAGGGCCAGTAGCGGTTTGCCGCGCGGCGCGACGAGAATACCGACCGCGCCGTTCACCATGGCCAGCTCCGCCATCCGCGAACGACGTTGCAGCAGTACGATTTCCTTCGCCACCGCCTGCGCGCCACGCACGACCGCCGGCATTCCGGCGGTCAGCGCGGCGGTGTCGGCGACCCGGACCACATCGGGGGCGAGCACAGCGAGTAGGGCGTCGAGGTCGCCGCCGCGGGCGGCCGCGAGGAAGGCCTCGACCACATGCCGCTGCTCGGCGAGTTCGGTTGCCGTCGCGGTTGTTTCGCCGTGTGCGCGTTGTCGCGCGCGGCTGGCGAGCTTCTTGGTGGTCGCCGTCGTCCGACCGACGATCGGCGCGATCTGGTCGAACGGCACCGCGAACAGATCATGCAGGACGAACGCCACCCGCTCGTCGGGTCCGAGGGTATCCAGGACCACCAGCAGTGCCCGGCCGACCGAATCGATCAGCACCGCTTCGTGTTCCGGGTCACCGTCGTAGGCGGTCTCGCCGAGTTCGTCGAGCGGGTCCTCGCGCCGCGCCGCCCGTGACCGCAGCATGTCCAGGCAGATCCGCGATACCACCGTGGTCAACCAGCCGACCAGATTCTCCACATCACCGACGTCGTGCCGCGACAGCCGCAGCCAGGCCTCCTGCACGGCGTCGTCGGCCTCGCTGACCGACCCGAGCATCCGATACGCGACCGCCCGCAGGTGGCCGCGATGGGTCTCGAATCGCCGCGCCAACATGTCCTGGGCTTGCATCGGTCACCTTTCCGTTCCGCCATCCGTCACACGTTCGACAGATCCCACAGCGCCCGGTCGAGGCGTGGTGCTGCGTCAAGCGCCACACCACGATCGCAGACCGGCCGCACTACGAACCAGGAGGGTGTTACCCCATGTCCACCGCTTACGTCATCGTCACCATCGCCGCCGCGATCGCCATGCTGATCGCGTCGGGAGTCGATGTGTTCCGCGCACAATGGGTGCGCGACAACATGAAGAGCTACGGCATCCCGGAGTGGACGCTGTACCCACTGGCCGTCATCAAGGCGGCCGGAGCGTTCGGCTTACTCGCGGGCCTTGCCATTCCGCCGCTCGGCCTGGCCGCCGCCCTCTGCCTGGTTCTCTATTTCATCGGGGCGCTCATCGCCATCATCCGAAGCCACGGCTACCGCGACCTCGGCTACCCGATGCCCTACCTGGTGCTTGCCGCCGCTTCGCTCACCTTGTTCGTCGCGTCCTGAGCTACCCGTTCTGGATGAAGCGGGCCGCCTGCTCACCGATGAAGACCGCAGGCGCGTGGGTGTGGCCGCGAATGAGTAACGGCATGACGGAGGCGTCGGCTACTCGAAGGCCTTGTACGCCACGGACTTCCAAGTGCGGGGTGACGACGCTGGCCACGTCGGTGCCCATGCGGCAGGTGCCGACCGGGTGATACAGGGTGTGCGAGTAGCCGTTCAGGGCGAGCTCGAGGGTCGCTTCCAGTTGGGACGGCGCCTGCGGCGGGTAGATGATCGGGCCGAGCACGGCTTTCATGGCCGGGGCGCGGGCGATGTCGGTGCAGGTACGCAGGCCCGACATCAGGGCGGCGCGGTCGAGGCCCGCGCTGTCGGAGAGATAGCGCGGGTCGATCAGCGGTTTGGCGGCCGGATCGGCGGACGCGAGGGTGATGCGCCCGCGACTGTGCGGACGCAGCAGCACGGTCGCCAGGATGACGCCGTGTTCGGTCGGATCGACAAGAGCCTCGTAGTAGAACGGCGCGGGGGCGAAGATCATCTCGAGGTCGGGCAGGTCGAGATCGGGCCTGCTGCGCACGAATCCGTACGCCTCGCCGACATTGGAGGTGAGCATGCCGCGATGCCGGAGGAGGTAGTCGAGCAGTTGGCGCGGCTTTTCTGCGGCGAACAGCGAGTCGGCGGCCACGCTGTAACCGACGCCGGTGACGAGATGGTCCTGTAGGTTCGCGCCGACCTCGGGCACGTGCCGCAGGGCACGAATACCCTGGCGCGCCAACTCATCTCGGTCACCGATGCCCGAAAGCATCAGCAGCTGCGGACTGTTGATCGCGCCGCCGCACAGCACCACCTCGCGGCGCGCGGTGACCACGTGCGGTCCGCCGCCCTGGTGGTATTCGACGCCGACCGCGCGGGTTCCCTCGAACAGCACCCGGGTGGCGAGTGCCTCGGTGCGGATCGTCAGGTTCGGTCGGTTCAGCGCGGGCCGCAGGTATCCGTCCGCGGTGCTCCAGCGCCTGCCGCCGTGCTGGGTGACCATGGTCTCGCTGAAGCCATCCGGCTCCGGCCGATTCGGCGGCTCGACGTCGAAACCGGCTTCGCGCACCGCGGTCAGATACGCGGCGGTCAGCGCGCGCGGGCTGCGTTGCCGCGAAATGTGCAAAGGGCCGTTGGCACCTTCGTCCGGATATTGTGCGTCCTCGACACTTTCGATCCGCCGGAACTGCTCGACGGCGGCCGCGAATCCCCACTCCTCGCCGGCCAGCAACGCCCACTCGTCATAGTCGGCACGGAAGCCGCGCACCCACATCATCGCGTTCATCGAGGACGAGCCGCCGAACATCTTGCCGCGCGGCCAATAGATCTGCCGGTTCTTCAGCTCCGGCTGCGGCTCGGTCAGATAGTCCCAATCCACTTCGGAGCGAAAGAGTTTCGCGAAACCGGCAGGAATGTGGGCGAACTTGTTCTTGTCCTGCGGCCCAGCCTCGAGCAGCACCACCGAGGTATTCGGATCGGCACTGAGCCGGTTTGCCAGCACCGCGCCCGCGGATCCGGCGCCGACGATCACGTAATCCGCAGAAAGCCCACCTGGTTGCACTGTCCCACTCCGATCTGTGCCGCTTACGGCAAAGATACGAGCAACCGTTGGGCCCGGGTTCGATTTCGGCGCAACCGGAGACAAGTCACAGACTAGGGATATTGATCTTGCTGGCAGGGCCGATAGGGTAGTGGAATGAGTGAGCGCAGTCACAAAACGAACGATCGGTCGTATTAATTGCTAGGCTCGGTTAAGACCATTCGGTTCCCTTTGATCGAGAGGCTGTGATGGATATGTACGACGACGAGCGCGAGCGCAAGATCGCGATGATCGAACAGTTCTACGAGTTCATCTCGGCGACGGAGTACGAGAAGCTGTACGAGCTGTGCACCGACGACGTTCGGATGTCGATTCCGTACCAGCTGCCCGGATTCCCCAATCATGGCGAGGGCAAGGACAATCTTCGCCAATTGAATGGGGCGATGGATAAGTACAGCTCTACCGCCCAAACGGTGAGCAAGGTCGAACCCATGCTGAATCCGGACAGTTTCCTGGTCGAGGTCAAGGGCGACATGGTTGTTCGAGAAACCGGCAGGCCGTACCGCAACGATTACCTCAATATCTTCCGGTTCCGCGACGGCAAGATCGCCGAGTGGGTCAGCTACCACGATCCGGTGCGTCAGCTGGTCGCGTTCGGCTTCACCGAACTTCCCATACCTGCTGAGTCCTGATCGCCCGTCCCGGCATACGCGACACGGAAGCGTGACGGCGAGGTGCCGTAGCGGTCGACGAAGGCCTGACGCAGCGTCTCGGCCGAGCCGAAGCCGCAGCGGGTGGCGACACACGCGACCGGCAGGCGGGTGCTCGCGAGTAGTTGGGCAGCCGCCTCCGTGCGGGCGCGGCGGACGAAACGGCCCGGCGTATCGCCGAGTTCGGTGACGAACAATCGGGTGAGATGTCGTTCGCTGACACCGATTTCGGCCGCCAGGGTGCCGATGGACAGATCCTGGTCGAGGTGGCCGTTGACGTAGGCCACCGCCAGCCGCACGCGGTAGGGCTGGTCTACGGCGACGACCTCGCCAGCTTGCACTCGTCAAGCGTACGTCGAATAACGGGCTGCCCAAGTTTTCGGACATCGCCACGTGCTACTGGGGATCGCTATTCCAGGATGAGCAACGCGGACTTCTCGATGCGGTCGGCGATCTCCGAATACGACGCGTAGCCCATGCCAGCCCGCACGAGCGCGCCCGCGTACAACAACTCCAGCGATTCGACGACATCCAGATCCGGTTTCTCGCCGAGCGCTCGGATGAGGCGCTTGCGGATCTCGGTTCCGATGCGGCCGCGCAGATGCACCACATCGGGGTCGCGGCCGAGCAGCGCGCTGGTCACCGCGCCGGACAGTTCCTGTTCGTCGGCGACCAGCATGGCGATGTTCCGCAATTCGGCGACCACCCGGACCGTCGGGTCGGCGTCCTCGCTGACCGGTGACGGCGCGGAAATCAAACGCCGCCAGAAGATCTCGGCGACCAGGTGTTCCTTCGAGGAGAAATAGGTGTACGCGGTCGCCGCGCCGACGCCCGCCGCCGCGGCGACCATCCGGATCGTCATCCCCGCGAACCCTTCGCGGGCAAGCACTTCCACCGCCGACCTGGTGAGCTTGTCGACGGTGTCGGCCTGCTTTCCGGACAGTCTGCGGCGGGTCGCCTCGAGAATGACGGAATCGGGTTCGGACATGTGTCTGGATACTACTACCGAGGCCGATTCAGTTCTTCGCGGCGGCGATGCCGGCACGGCGACCGTAGAAGCTGCCGTCGCCCAGGGACGCTCCGCTCACGTACCCGCCCGCGCACAGCCCGGAGGTGCAGCGCCCGGCGGCGAACAGACCGGCGATCGGCTCGCCGGAGACGTGCAGCACCCGGGAGTCCAGGTCGGTGCGCAGCCCGCCGAGGGTGAAACCCGCTGTGAACCCGCGCATGTCGAACGCGGCCAGCGAACCTTGCAGTGGCCGAACCCATTCCGGTTTCTTGCCGAGCAGCGGGTCCTTGCCGTCGGCGGCGTGCAGGTTGTAGGAGTCGACGGTGCCCTGCAGTGCCAATGTCGGCAGTCCCATGTCGCTTTCGAGCTCGGCCACCGTTTCGGCGGCCCAGGTCGGCGGCTGCCGGAAGAACGGGGTCGAGGTCTCGGTGGCGAGCCCAGCTTCGTATGAGGCCTCGTCGATGACCAGAAAGGCCTGGTTCTCCTGCTGGATGAGCGTTGCCTGGCCGATGCGGCCCGGGTAGGTGTCCTCGGCGATGAATCGTTGGCCGCGCCCGTTGACGAGGATGCCGCGGGCCATGAGCTGCGGGTCGCCGAAGAACGCCACCTCGGTCGCGTCCATGTGCGCCAGCTCGGCGCCGAGGGCTTGCGCGACCCGGATGCCGATGCCGTCGTGTTCCTCGATCGCGGCCGCCGGCCTGCCGATCAGGCGCGGCGCATACCCTTCGATCATCTGCTGGTGGTAGGCGAAACTGCCGGTGGCCAAGACGATTCCGCGTTCGGCGCGGACCGCGACCTCCTTGCCGTAGCGCTTGGCGATCACCCCGACGACGCGATCGTCGTCATCCACGACCAGTCGGCCGAGGCGCAGGTCGTATTCGACTCGGACACCGAGGGCTTCGGCGGCCTCCGCTAGCGGCTTCATCAGCATGTAGCCGCCGCTCTTGCGGCCGATCTTCTTGTTCGCCATCTGCGGAACATGGCCGCGCGGTGCGGGTTTCGCGATCGCGTTGAACGGCGCGGCGTTCTCACCGCCGGAGTACATGAGCCCCTCGTCGTGCGGCGGCTCCCACCCGGGTTCACCCCAAAAGGCCTCGCGGAACGGCACACCGTTGGCGACGAGCCAGTTGTAGTGCTCGACGCTGCCGCGCGTGTAGTCGGCGATCTTGGCCTTGTCCACGCCGGGGCCGAGTGCGGCAAGGAGGAAGGTCTCCATGTTCTCCGGTGTGTCCTCGAAGCCAAGTGCCTGTTGCAGCGGGGTGCCGCCGCCGAGGTAGATGAAGCCGCCCGCCATCGCGGCCGCGCCGCCCCAGCCGCCGGTGCGTTCCAGGATCAGCACATCGGCGCCCGCGCGGGCCGCCTCGATCGCCGCGCACACCCCGGCGATGCCGTAACCGGCGATGACGACGTCGGCCTGCAGGTCCCATTCGGTGACGCTGCTCGCGCGCAGTGGGCGAAGGGTGTTGGCATCAGACATGTTTCGGGTCCTTCACTCGGTGCGTTCGGCTTGTTGGCGGGCGGCCTTTTTTTGTTGCGCCACAATGGTGCCCACCAGAAGGTCGAGTTTGGTGCCGTTCGGCCAACCGACGTAGTGGCAGAGGAATACCGCGATCTCGTGCAGCTGCTCCTCGGTCAGTTCCTCGTTGCGCAGCGCGGCGCCGATCTGGATGCCCGCGGTATCGATGGCGCCCTGCGCGGTGAGCGCGCCGAGCAGGATCAGCCGCCGGTCCCGGATGGACAGTGCGGGACGCGACCAGATGTCGGCGAAGAGGTGGTCGGCGGTGACCGCGAAGTGGGTGCCGGGGTAGTCCTTGAACTCGGTGCCGTACACCTCGGCCATCTTGGCGAGGCCGCGCTGACGCACGGAATCGGCGGAACCGTTGTCGCTCATTTGGATTGCCTTTCGGATGCGCCGACGCCGAGCCCGGGCCCGAGTCGTTCGAGCGCGAGTTCGGCCAGGGGGAGTGGGATGTCGAGCCGTGCGCCGAGTTCGAGGGCGAGGCTAAGGTCTTTCTCGCCGAGGTCACGCACGTGCCGCAGGATCGGCAGCCAGAAGTCGCCCTCCTCGATCGGCGCGGTGCGGTCGCGCAGCATGATGGCGCCGGGACCGCCGGTGACGGCGTCGGAATGCCGAACAACCTTGGCGAGCACGGTGATATCGAGTCCAGCGGCCTCTGCCAGCCGCTGTGCCTCGCTGGCGGCGGTGAACGCGATGAAGTGGACCAGGTTGCGCGCCAACTTCATTCGCGTTCCGGCACCGACCGGACCGGCGTGCACGACCAGATCGGCGAAACAGCCGAACGGTGCGAGGACCCGCTCGAAGGCCGCCTCGCTGCCGCCGACCATGACCGCGAGGGTGCCCTTCTTCGCACCCGGTGCGCCACCGCTCACCGGTGCGTCAACGAATTCGACACCGTGCGTGGCACATTCGGCGCCCAGTTCCTCGGCGGTCCGGTCACTGATCGTGGAGTGCACCGCCACCACGGTTCCCGGCGCGCCACTGCGCAATAACCCCTCGGGTCCGGTGATCACGTCGCGCACCTGCTCGTCGTTCACCACCGCCACCGAGATGATCGTGGCCTGCTCGGCCAATCGGGCGGGCGAGTCGGCGGCATCGGCACCGGCTTCGGTGTACGGCCGCACCGCCTCTGCGCGTACGTCGCATACGGCCAGTCCGCCCGGCCAGTCGAGCAGGCGCTTGGCCATCGGCGCACCCATGGCACCGAGACCTATGAAGCCGACCTTGGGATCGCTCATGATCGGAAAACCTGTCCGCCATCGACATTGAAGATTTGGCCGGTGACCCAGCTCGCCTCGTCGGAGAGTAGGTAGAGGCATGCGCCGACCAGATCGGCCGGTGTCCCCATCCGTTTGAGCGGTAAACGGTTCACCATGTCCGCCACAATGGCGGCGGGCGTCACCGCCTTGGTCGACTCGGTATCGATGGGGCCAGGCGCGATGGCGTTGATGCGGATGTTGGAGCCGCCGAGTTCGAACGCGAGCTGCTGGGTCAGGCCGTTGATGCCGACCTTGGCCAGGCCGTAGAAGCTGGAGTATGTCCAAGCGGCGGTGGAGGATTGGTTGACGATCGAGCCGCCTGCCTTGCGCATGTGCGGCCAGACGGCGCGGGTCATGTTCAGCGCGCCGTCCATGTTCACGCTCATGAACTTCTTGTAGTAGTCCCATGGCACGGTGAGCAGCAGGTTGAGTTTCATCTCCCCGTAGATCGCGGCGTTGTTGACGAGGTGGTCGATGCCGCCGAACTCGGTGACCGTCAATTCGGCCAGCGCGGCGGCGGATTCGGGATCGGACACGTCGACCTGACCGAACAGCGCGGTACCGCCGTCGGCGGTGATCTTCGCAACGGTCGACTGCCCGCCCTCGGTATTCTTGTCGGCGACAACGACGTTCGCGCCCTCGGCGGCCAGCGCGGCGGCATAGGCGGCACCGATGCCCTGTGCCGCACCGGTGACGATGACGGATCTTCCCGCGAAACGGGCCATGTCGGTGTGCTCCTTATCCAGCGGTCGCGATCAGCTTGGTTTCCAGGTATTCCTCGAACCCGGCGATGCCCATCTCCCGGCCGATACCGGACTGCTTATAGCCGCCGAACGGCGCGTCGGCGGAATACCAGATGCCGCCATTGACGCTCAGCGTCCCGGTCCGCACGCCGTCGGTGACGTGGCGGATCCGTTCGGGGTCGGTGCCCCAGACCGAGCCGGACAGGCCGTAGGGGGAATCGTTGGCGAGCCGGATGGCGTCGTCGTCGCCGTCGTAGGGGATGACCACCAGCACCGGGCCGAAGATCTCCTCACGGGCGACCGTCGCGGTATTGGGGATATCCGCGATGAGGGTCGGTTCGATGAAGAACCCGCGCTCTCGGTTCTTCGGCCGACCGCCGCCGACCACGATCCGGCCGCCCTCGGCGCGCGCGATATCGAGGTAGCGTTCCACCCGAGCGCGCTGCCGGCCGGAGATCAGCGGCCCGCACACCGTCCGCGAGTCCGCCGGATCGCCCGGTTTGATTCCGGCGATGGTCGCGGCGGCCGCCTGCACCGCCTCGTCGTAGGCGGCGCGCGGGACGAGCAGCCGGGTGCTGATCGCACAGCCCTGCCCGGCATGCACGCACACCGAAAACGCCGCCACCGCACAGGCTCCCGCGATATTCGCGTCATCGAGGACGATGAACGCCGACTTCCCGCCCAGTTCCAGGAATGCCTTCTTGAGTGTTGTTGCGGCGCTGCCCATTACCGTGCGCCCGGTCTGCGTCGAGCCGGTGAAGCTGATCAGGTCGACCCGAGGGTCCTCGGTGAGCCGCGCACCGAGCCCGTGGTCGGCGGAGGTCACGATGTTCACCACACCGGCCGGGATATCGGTCTCCTCGGCGAGAATCGCGCCGACGGCCGCCGCGCACCACGGTGTGTCCGGAGCGGGCTTGAGCACCACGGTGTTTCCGGCGGCGAGCGCGGGACCGAGCTTGGCGAAGGTGATCTGGTGCGGGAAGTTCCACGGGGTGATCGCGCCGACCACCCCGACGGGCTCGCGGCGCAGCACCCGGTTGGTCTTGATGCCCATCGGTGTCGCGGGACCGAGATCTGTTTCCCAGCTGTAGGTTTCGGCGAGCGAGGCGGAGTAGGCGAGGTCGGCCACCGGGCCTTCGAGCTGCGGCCCCCTGGTGAACATGGCGGGCGCGCCCGCCTCGGCGATGGTGAGTTCGCGTAGTTCTTCGATGTGCGATCGCAGTGCGGTGCGCAGCTGTTCGAGGCAGTGCGCGCGGAAGGCGTGGTCGCGGGCCCAGTCGGTCTCGTCGAACGCGGTGCGGGCGGCGGCGATCGCCGCGTCCATGTCCGCGGCGTTCGCGTTCGCGGCGTGCCCGAGCACCTCCTCGGTCGCCGGATTCACGGTGGCGAAGCGTCCGTCGCCGCCCTCGACCAGCTTGCCGCCGATCAGCAGGCGCGCACCGTCGGCGGGTAGAAGGCTGGTCATGCGGGTTCTCCGATGCTGTCTGGACAGGTGTACGGAATATAGTCTCCTGCCGCGATTTCAGGCAAGAACATGTTCTAACTCTGTCATTCTGAACTACGAGCAAGACGGCCGTCACGGAAATCTCGGCGGTTCCCGGGCGGGTCGGTGGATTTGTGCGCAATGGTGTTGTGAAACCACCGGAAACGTTGTCGGAGGTGCTGGCCGATGGTACCGTCCAGACACATGTCCAGCTATGTGTCGCCCCTCGGTTTCAAGCCCAGCGCCGATCGGGAGAACGTGTTCTCGAATGGTGGGTGGGTGATGTGACGGCCGCGTTGGAACCCTTGACGTTCGATCCCTATGACTACCGGTTCCACGAGGACCCGTATCCGACGTATCACCGGCTGCGCACCGAGGCGCCCCTCTACTACAACGCCGACCTGGACTTCTGGGCACTGTCCAGGCACATCGACGTGACCAACGGATTCCGGGACAGCACAAGGCTGTCGAGCGCCAACGGAGTTTCCCTCGATCCGGCTGCCTGGGGTCCGCACGCGCACCGGGTGATGTCGTTCCTTGCCATGGATGATCCGCGGCATCTGCGCATGCGCAGGCTGGTCTACAAGGGGTTCACGCCGAAGCGGGTGGCCGAAATGCAGGGCCGGATCAAGGAATTGACGCTGTCTTACCTCGAACCCGCCATCGCCGCTAGGTCTTTCGACTGGATCGATGAGGTCGCGGGCAAGCTGCCGATGGACGTCATCTCCGAGCTGATGGGTGTGCCCGCGCGCGATCGTGTCGAAATCCGCAGGCTCGCTGACCTTGTCGTGCACCGCGACGACGGGGTACTCGACATTCCGCAGGCGGCCGTCGAGGCGTCGATCAAGCTGCTTACCTACTACACCGAGATGCTGGCCGAGCGCAGGCGCACCCCGACCGCCGACCTGACCTCGGCGCTGCTGGATGCCGAAATCGACGGCGACACACTGTCGGACGAGGAGATCATCGGTTTCCTGTTCCTGATGGTGGTCGCGGGCAACGAGACAACGACGAAGCTGCTCGGCAACGCGCTGTACTGGGGCGCACGGAATCCGGGGGAGTACGCCAAGGTCGCGGTGGAACCCGCGCACGTGCCGGATTGGGTCGAGGAGACCCTGCGCTACGACACCTCCAGTCAGGTGATCGCGCGCTCCGCGACCGTGGACCTTGACTACTACGGCGACACCGTTCCGGCTGGTGCCAAGGTGCTGCTGCTGATCGGCTCGGCCAACCGCGACCCGGCGGTGTTCGACGACGGTGACAGCTATCGCATCGACCGTGCCGACAAGGCCGGGCTGGCGAGTTTCGGTGCGGGCGTGCACTACTGCCTCGGCGCCCACCTGGCTCGGCTCGAGGCGGCAGTCGCGTTGCGTGAGTTCGCTTGCCGGGTGCGGTCTTACGGCGTCGTCGAGACGGGCATCGTGCGGGTGCACTCGTCGAATGTGCGTGGTTTCGCGAAGCTCCCCATCGTGGTGGAGGTCAAATAGTGCCTCGTTTCGAACCGCATCCGGCCCGTCGCCCGGTTCTCGTCGCGGGAGCGTCGTCGGGCATCGGCGCCGCCACGGCCGTCGCGCTGGCCGAACTCGGGCATCCGGTCGCGCTCGGCGCGCGCCGGGTCGACCAGTGCGTCGAAGTGGCGGACAAGATTCGCGCCGACGGCGGCGAAGCCTTCGCCCACCGGCTGGACGTTACCGACGCCGCATCGATCGATGAATTCGTGAGTGCCTCGGAGAACGCGTTGGGGCCCATCGAGATTCTCGTCTCCAGTGCCGGGGACATCGAGTTCTCGCCGGTGGGCGAGATGGACCCGGAGCGGTTCCTCCAGCAGGTTCAGGTGCATCTGATCGGTGCCCATCGGCTGGTGCACCGGGTGCTGCCCGGCATGGTCGACCGACGGCGTGGTGACGTCGTATTGATCAGCTCGGACTGCGCGCCCGAGCCTCGGCCGCGCACCGGCGCCTACAGCGCGGCCAAGGCAGGTCTCGAGGCAATGTCCCAGCAGATGCGAATGGAGCTGGAGGGCACCGGAATCCGCGCCTCCCTGGTGCGGCCGGGTCCGACGCTCACCGGCATGGGCATGAACTCGACCCCGGAAATCATCGGCCCGCTGCTCGGGGCGTGGCAGGACTGGGGTTTCGCCCGGCATCCGAACATGCTGCGCCCGCGCGATCTGGCCGCTGCAGTGGTTGCCGTCGTGTCGACACCGCGTGGTGCGCACCTCGTGCTCGTCGAGGTCCAGCCGGAGGCGCCGCTGCGGGACACGTCGAAAGAACAAGGCGGGAGCCAACAGTGAGAGTCATCGCCGATCTGGACCTGTGTCAGGGCCATGCCGTGTGCCAGGACGAGGCGCCGGACGCGTTCCGGGTGCCCAAGCGGGGCAAGGTCGAAATCCTCGTCGACGCACCGGATCGGGCGGCCCGTGCCGATATCGAACGCGCCGTCCACTACTGCCCGACGCAGGCGCTGTCGATCGTTGCGACGGAAGGCGGCCGATGATGGCGGGTTTCGCGCGTGAGGAGCTGGACGAGATGGTCCGGCGCTGGCTGATCGAGAACCGGCGCTGCGAGGAGAACGGCGACTGGCAGCCCCTGGCCGAGATGTACACCGAGGACGCGACCTACGGCTGGAACTACGGCCCGACGCAGGAATTCATGGCCGTTGGCCGCGACGAGATCCGTGACCTCGCCCTCGGCCAGGAGATGCAGGGACTCGACGGGTGGACCTACCCGTATCAGGAGTTCGTCGTCGATGACCGCAGCGGCAGCGTCATCGGTTTCTGGAAGCAGGTGTCGGAGGTGAAACGGCCAGACGGGCAGCACTATTCGCCAGCGGGCATCGGCGGCAGCTGGTTCCGCTACGGCGGCGACTACCAATGGTCCTGGCAGCGTGACTTTTTCGACTTCGGCAATGTCTCGCACATGTTCATGGCGATGATCACCGGCAACGTGCTGCCCGCTGGCATGCGAAAGCGCATCGAACGCTCGGTCGCCGGGCCGCTACCCGGGTGGTACCCAGTCGGCAAATCCCCGGCCTCGCTGTGGTGAATGCCATGTCGCGGAGCAACTTCGAACAGCTGTCGCGGGCACAGCTCGCCGCACTGCTACCCGAGCTGCTGCTGTGCGGTCATCTGATCGACCGATCCGGCATGGCACACACCATCGCGGCCTTGGGCCGGACCGGGATGACCGCCGTCGCCATCGAGGAGTGGCAGCTGGCCAGCCCGGTGTACACCCGGCGCATGCAACGTGCGTTCGGCTTCACCGGCGATGATGTGGTCACCATCTTCAAGGGGTTGCAGCTCGACATCGGCGCCCCACCGCAATTCATGGATTTCCGGTTCCGTGTCGACGATCGCGAGCACGGCGAGTTCTGGCTCGACCACTGCGGTGCGCTACTTGACGTGGAGCCGATGGGAGACGATTTCGTGGTCGCGATGTGCCACGACATCGAGGATCCGACCTTCGACGCCACCGCGCTGGCGACCAACCCGCACGCGCGGGTTCGTCCGATCCATCGGCCGCCGCGCCGGCCCGCCGATCGGAAACCGATGTGCGCGTGGACCGTTACCATCGACGCCGCGCACGTCCCGCCGCCGGTGCCGCCGAACGCGGACCAGATAGCAGGTTCCGCTGCCGCGAGCCTTGCGCTGGCCGATATCGACTCCGGGGACGAGGGCCGGTCCGACTACGCGGGCCCGCTGCTGAGTGATCTTCGCTTCGCGGACTTCTCGAAATCGGCGCTGGTGCGCATGGCGGATGAGGTGTGCCTGCAGCACCACTTGCTGACCCTCGGCTTCCTGATCGCGCTACGTTCCCGGCTCGAGCCGACCGCGGCGATCGAGCTGTGCCGCAAGCAGTTCACCGGCATCGCCGGGCTCACCGCCGAACGACTGCGCAAGGCACTGAACCTCGGCGACGATCCGGCCGCGCTCGCCACGGTGCTGCGTCTGCATCCGGCGTGGAACCCCTTGTCCTACACGGGCGTCCGCGTCTCGGAAGTCGAAGACGGCGTCCAACTGACGATTCCACGTGACAGCGGAGCCGAATCGGACGGTGCCTGGCCCGCGCTGATCGGTGCCGATCACCTCGCGCCGATCGCAGCGATGGCTCGCGCGGTAAACCCCCGGTTCGCCGCGCGCACAGTCGATTCCACCGATCGTGCACTGACCATCGAGATGACTCGCGCGGACCGGACCTTCCGTGAGTCCACCGAGGTCGCGCTGACTCGATTCAGCACCGGCGCCGTCTTCGCCTTCACCGACCGTGGCATCCCGCTGCCGCTGACGGTGGTGTGACCAGTTTCGAGAGAGTGAATTGCCGTGGCACGTAACTTCGCCGACTTGTTCGAGCACTCCGTCGACGCGATGCCCGATCGCGTGGCACTGCTCGCGGGCGACCGCCGCCTGACCTTCGCCGAGGTCGACGCGCGAGCGAATCGGCTTGCCGCGCACCTGGCGGGCGCGGGATTCCGTGCGGGCACCCATGTCGGGTTCCAGATGCACAACGGCATCGAGACGATGGAAACGCTGCTCGCCTGCTTCAAGATTCGCGCCGTCCCCATCAATATCAACTACCGCTACGGCGTCGAAGAACTGCGCTATGTCTACGACAACGCGGACCTGCAAGCGCTGGTCTACCATGCCACTTACGCACCGGCGGTGCACGAGGCCGCCGCGCAGGTCCGGTCGCTGCGCCACCGGATCGTGGTGCATGACGACAGCGCCGACCCGGCCGCACCGGTCGACTCCGTGCACTACGAGGACGCGCTCGCCGCGGGTTCCGCCGCACGGGCCTTCCCGCCGCGCAGCGCCGACGACCTGTTCATGATGTACACCGGCGGCACAACGGGCCTGCCCAAGGGCGTGCTGTGGCGCCAGGAAGACATGTGGCGGGTGCTCGGCGGCGGCATCAACTTCTACACCGGCGTACCCGTGGCCGACGAGTACGAGCAGTCCCGGGTCGGTGCGCAGGGGGAGCAGCACACCTGGTTCGTGCTGCCGCCGCTGATCCACGCGGCCGCCATGATGCCGACCTTCGCCGCGCTGTGGTCCGGCAACGCCGTGCTCTTCGAACCTCGATTCGACGCGGATCGGGTGTGGCAGGCGGTCGTTCGGCACCGCCCGCAGGTCATGGTCATCACCGGTGACGCGATGGCGCGGCCGCTGATCGACTCCTACCGCGCCGCACCTGTCGACGCGTCGGGGCTGATCGCCGTCGGCTCCGGTGCCGCACTGCTGTCGCAGCCGGTGAAGAACGCACTGCTGGAACTGTTTCCGTCGCTCGTCGTCACCGACTCGATCGGCTCGTCGGAAACCGGTTTCGGCGGAATGGGTTTCGCGCAGAAGGACGACAATCCCGGTCGCGGGCCGCGAGTTCAGACGGGGCGCGGGTCGATCGTGGTCGGCGACGACGGGCGTCCGGTCCAACCGGGCGAGGAAGGCTGGCTCGCGAAAACCGGCGCGGTTCCGCTCGGCTACTACAAGGACCCGGTCAAGACCGACAAACTGTTCAAAACCGTTGACGGCGTACGCATCGTGGTCACCGACGATCGCGCGCGGATCGAGGAGGACGGGTCGGTCACGCTGCTCGGTCGCGGCAATATGGTCATCAATACCGGCGGCGAGAAGGTGTTCGTCGAAGAGGTCGAGGGCGTGGTGAAGGCCCACGACGGGATCTATGACGCCGTGGTGGTCGGCGTCGCGCACGAGCGGTGGGGCTGGCAGGTCGCGGCCGTCGTGTCGGTCGCTCAGCCGGTCGATTTCGCTGAACTGGACAGGCACGTCCGCAAGCACCTCGCCGGTTACAAGGTCCCCAAACAGATCTGGCTTGCCGATGCCATCGCACGAGCACCCAGCGGCAAACCCGACTACCGGTGGGCCAAGGACTACACAGCGAAACACGCGCCGGACTATCAGGCGGACTGATCGATGAGACTGCGCGAACGGCCACGCCGCGCAATAAGAACGTGTTCTAATTTGATGATAGCGCCCGGCCCGATACCTGCGGCGATTCCACCCGTCATGGAGTCCTGATGAGTACAGAGACCACGAAGAGTCCGGTCCTGCCCGCGCGGATCACCGGATCATTGATCGACCGCTTGACCGGCATGGTCGTCGCAGACGGCACCGCCACGCCGTATTCGATGACCGAGGTCTACACCGGCGCTCCGGTCGGTGAGCTCCCGCAGTCCACGCCGGAGGACGTCGTCGCCGCGGCCGCGATCGCCCGTGCGGCACAACAGGAATGGGCCGCGCTGCCGGTGCGCCGCAGGCTGCCCGTGTTCGAGCGGATGCACGAGCTGATCCTCGCCGAGATCGAGACCATCGCCGATCTCATCCAGATCGGCTGCGGCAAGACCCGCCGGATGGCCGTCGAGGAATCGTGCGACGTGCCGATGGTCATCAGCCACTACCTGAAAACCGCACGCCGCGTGCTGCGTTCGAAGCGGCGCGGCGGCCCGATGCCGATCGTGACCACCTCGACCGAGCAACACCGGCCCAAGGGCCTGGTCGCGGTGATCGCGCCGTGGAACTTCCCGTTCGCGATCGCGCTGTCCGACGCGATGCCAGCGCTGATGGCGGGCAACGGGGTAATCCTCAAGCCGGACAACAAGACCGCGCTGTGCGTCCTCTACGGCGTCGAGCTGCTCTACCGTGCCGGACTGCCGCGCGGACTGGTCAAGGTCGTGTGTGGTGAAGGGCCCGATATCGGCCCGAGCCTGATCGACAGCGTCGACTTCGTCATGTTCACCGGCTCGACCGCCAGCGGCCGCGTGGTCGGCGAACAGGCCGGGCGCAACCTGATCGGCTGCAGTCTCGAACTGGGCGGCAAGAATCCGATGCTGGTGCTGGCCGACGCGAACCTCGACGACGCGATCGCGGGGGCGGCGTTCGCGGTATTCGCCAACTCGGGCCAGGCGTGCATGCACATCGAACGGATCTACGTGCACCGCAGCCGATTCGACGAGTTCGTGCGCGGATTGGTCGCCGCCGCTGACGAATTGAACGGCAAGATCGGCGCCGCCTACGACTACGGCCCGGAATTCGGTTCGCTGGTATCGGTGCCGCATCGGGATCGGGTCGCCGCGCATGTCGAGGACGCGCGCGCCAAGGGTGCCACCGTGTTGACCGGCGGCAAGGCGCGGCCCGATATCGGTCCCGCGTGCTACGAGGCGACCGTGCTCACCGGCGTCACTCCGGAGATGACACACGCGACCCTGGAGACCTTCGGTCCGGTGGTCAGCGTCTATCCGTTCGACGACGAGCAGGCGGCCATCCGGCTCGCCAACGACACCGATTACGGCTTGAACGCGAGCGTGTGGAGTCGAGACCTGGCCCGCGCCAACCGCATTGCCGCGCAGCTGCAGGCGGGCAATATCAATATCAACGACGGGTTCGTGGCGACCTACGCCGCCAAGGGCACGCCGTCGGGTGGGGTGAAGCAATCCGGCGTAGGGACGCGGCACGGTGATCAGGGGTTACTGAAGTACACCGACACGGTGAACGTCGGCGTGCTCAAGCGTCAGGTGCTCTCGGCGCGCTCGGGGCAGCCGTACGAGAAGCAGTTGAAGGTCACGCTGATGTCGTTGCGGCTGATGCGCCGAACACGGCTGCGCTGAGCCGGATTCGCCGCGCTGAGCCAGATTCGCTGCGCTGAGGGCGCGGTTCGCAATACCAGCACCACCTAGGAGGTACCCGTGGCGACACCGTCGTTGCCGGTCGGATTCGACTTCACCGATCCGGCGCTGTGGGAGACGCGAAGGCCGATCGAGGAATTCGCGTTACTGCGCCGGACCGCTCCGGTCTGGTGGAACCCGCAACTCGATGATCATTCCGGCGGATTCAGGGACGGCGGCTACTGGGTGGTGAGCACACTCGCTGACGTCAAGGAGATCTCGCGCAACCCGGAACTGTTCTCGTCCGAGCGGAAAGGCTCGATCATCCGGCCCTCCGATGCCACCACGCCGGAGCAGTCGGCGGCGGCGAGCGTGCTGCTGGTGAATATGGACCCGCCGAAGCATTCCAAGTTCCGCAAGATCATCACGAGGGGTTTCACGCCGCGCGCGGTGGAAGGACTGCGTGCCGCATTGACCGAACGAGCGCATGCCATTGTGCACGAGGCGAAAAAGGCAGGCAGCGGCAATTTCGTCGAACAGGTCGCCTGCGAGCTGCCATTGCAGGCGATCGCCGAGCTGATCGGGGTGCCGCAGGCCGACCGGCGCAAGCTGTTCGACTGGTCGAATCAGATGCTCAGCTACGACGATCCGGATTACGGCGATCCCGCGCTCGCCTCCGCCGAAATCCTCGGTTACGCCTGGAATATGGCCGAACAGCGGCGTAGCACTCCGGCGGGGGATATCGTGTCCGAACTCGTGCACGCCGACGTCGACGGTGAGTCGCTCGGCTCCGACGAATTCGGCTTCTTCGTCATCCTGCTCTCGGTGGCGGGCAATGAAACAACACGCAATGCCATCACGCACGGCATGAAGGCATTCGTGGACAATCCGGAGCAGTGGGAGCTCTATAAGCAGCGGCGCCCGCGCACCGCGCCCGACGAGATCGTGCGGTGGGCCACCCCGGTGACCGCGTTCCAGCGCACCGCCACCGCGGACACCGAGATCGGTGGCACGCCGATCCGGCAGGGCGAGCGGGTCGGTCTGTTCTACGGTTCGGCCAACTTCGACGAGGACGCGTTCACCGATCCGTTCACCTTCGATGTGCTGCGCGATCCGAATCCGCATGTCGGTTTCGGCGGCACCGGCGCGCACTACTGTGTCGGTGCGAACCTGGCCCGGCTGGAAATCGACCTGATGTTCAACGCCATCGCCGACGCCATGCCCAAGATCACGCAGGTGGCCGATCCGGTACGGTTGCGTTCGGGGTGGATCAACGGAATCAAGAATTGGCAGGTCCGATACGAATGACTCTTCGAGACGTACCGCTGCAGACGCTCAGCGGGGAATCCGCGACGCTGTCCGAGCTGGTTGGCGACAAGGTGGTGCTGCTGGTCAACGTGGCCTCTAAATGTGGGCTGACGCCGCAGTATTCCGGGCTGGTCGAGTTGCACAAGACCTACGGTCCGCGCGGTTTCAGCGTGGTCGGTGTGCCGAGCAACCAGTTCATGGGACAGGAACCCGGCTCGGCCGAGGAAATCCAGGAGTTCTGCTCGACCACCTACGGTGTCGACTTCCCCCTGTTGGCGAAGACCGACGTCAATGGTGCGAACCAGCACCCGCTGTATGAAACGCTGGTCGAAACCGCCGACGCCGAGGGCGCGGCCGGTGATGTGCAGTGGAACTTCGAGAAGTTCCTGATCGATCGCGACGGCAAGGTGGCGGGGCGGTTCCGGCCGACCGTCACCCCCGACGCGGCGGCGCTCGTCGCGGCGATCGAATCTTTGCTCTGAGTGCACGATTCGAGGCCCGTCCGGTTGGCCGGGCCTCGAATCATGTTCTGGCGCTTCAGCGCTGCCGCTTGCGATAGCGCACCGTGCAGGGTTGCAGCAGCTGCACGACCATCTTGCTGTGGTCGTTGCGGTAGCTGTCCGACGGCTGTGCCATCTCGAACTCCCAATCCCGCAGCAGGACCGAGAAGATCGCCTTCAGCTGCATCAGCGCGAACGCCGCGCCGACGCACCGATGTCGCCCGGCCCCGAACGGAATCCAGGTCCAGCGGTTGACGATGTCCTCCTGGCGCGGGTCAACGTAGCGGCCTGGATCGAACAGTTCCGGATTCGGGAAGTCGATCCGGTTGGAGATGGCGGGGGTGGCGGCCACCAGATCGCCGGGTGCGATGCGATGCCCGCAGACTTCGAAGTCGCCGCGCGCCACCCGCATCAGCACGATGAGCGGTGGATGCAGGCGCAGTGTCTCCTTGACCACTGCCTCCAGGTTCGGGATCTGGCGTAGCGCGCCGAAACTGATGTCGGCGCCGTCGGCGTAGAGCTCGTCGAGTTCCTCGACCACCTGACGCAACTGGTCTGGGTGGCGGAGTAGTTCGATGACGGTCCATGCCGCGGTGCCCGAGGTGGTGTGGTGGCCCGCGAACATCATCGAAATGAACATGCCCGTGATCTCGCTCGCGCTGAAGCGTGGTGTCCCGTGCTCGTCCCTGATGGAGATCAGCACGTCGAGCATGTCGCGATCGTCCTTACCCGCAGGCGGATTCGCGGCCCGGCGGTCCATGATGTGCTGCACCAACTCGACGAGTTCCACCCGTGCGGCGTCGCGGCGTCGGAAGCTCTCGATCGGCGCGTACGGGTCGACGTAGGCCAGTGCGTCGGTTCCGCGCTCCAGATCGTGATACAGCCGCGCGAACCGTTCATCGAGTTCGTCGCGGAACTTGATCCCGATCAAGCAGGCCGACGACGTGTAAATGGTCAGCTCGGCAAAGAAGTCGAGCAGATCGATCTCCCCCGCATCGCCCCACCGCGCTAGCATCCGATCCACCTCACGCCCGATCGTCGCGGCATGCCCCCGCATCTGCTCCGCGCGCAGCGCCTGATTGTGCAGCATCTCCTTGCGCCGCTCCGGCGGTGCGTCGAACACGACACCCTCGCCGAAGATCGGCTTCATGAACGGATACGCGGCGGCCTGATCGAGATCCTCATCGCCGGACCGAAAGAAGAACTCATTGGCCCGCGCCCCCGACAACAGGATCACCTGCCGCCCCGCCAGTTCGAACGCCCCGACATCCCCGCACTCCGCGCGCACCCGACGCATCAACCCGATCGGATCACTCCGAAACTCCTCCAGATGACCGTGCTCCCGCTGCCCACCCGAAACCCGTTGCGGAGTAACCAAAGTCATCAGGAGCACTCCCGAGATCACGGCCCAACCTGCCATGGACACCTGTCTGGACAGTACTACGGTGTGAATGGCCGAACAAGGGCCGGACTGGACTCGTCGTCGCTATCCGGTCCTCGGAACGCCTTCTACGGGTGCGGGATCGACCTATGGGGCAGTTGACCTCAGGAGCGGTGGGTCAGCGGAGGACGGAGACCTAGGTGGTGGCGGAGGGTGGTGCCGGTGTATTCGGTGCGGTAGACGCCTCGCTCTTGGAGTTCGGGGACCAGCCAGTCGACGATTTCGTCCAGGCCGGTGGGGATGAGGTAGGGGGAGATGTTGAAGCCGTCTACGGCGCCTTGGCGGACCCAGCGGGCGAGTTCGTCGGCCACCTGGGCGGGGGTGCCCGCGAAGCCGGAGCGTTCGGTGCTGGCGATGACTGTCTCACGGAGGGAGAGGTTTTCGGCCTCGGCGCGGGCGCGCCATTCGCGGGCGATGGATTGCGGGTCTTGGCCGTGGCGTGGGGCGCCGCGGGTTTCGGAGATGGGGCGGTGTTCGGGGTCCTCTTTCGGGAGGGGGCCGTCGGGGTCGAGGTGGGACAGGTCGCGGCCCCAAACCTGACCGGCCAGCGAAAGCGTGGTCTGGCCGGTGTATTGGCCGTTCTTGACCCAGCGGACCTTCTCCTCGACCTCGGATTCCTTCTCCGCCAGCACGATCTGGGTGCCGGGCAGGATCTTGATGTCGTCCTCCGGTCGGCCCGCCGCGCGCAGGCGGGCGCGGATGTCGTTGGCGAAGGCGAGCGCGTCGTCGAAATGTGTTCCGTGCCTTGAGAAGATGACGTCGGCATTGGCGGCGGCGAAGTCACGGCCGGTGGGGGAGTCACCGGCCTGGAAGATCACCGGATGTCCCTGCGCGCTGCGTGGCAGCGTCGGGGTGATCGACACCTGGAAGTGGTCGGTGGACCTTTCGACCGGACGCACCGCGTCCTCGCTCGCCCACGACGGGCTCTGCTGCGACGTGGCGATAGCCCCGTCGCGCCAGGAATCCCAGATCGCGCGGGCCGTCGCGAGGAACTCACCGGCCCGCTCGTAACGCAGCGCATGGTCCAAATAGCCACCGCGGCGGAAGTTTTCACCGGTCCACGCGTTATCGGTGGTGACGGCGTTCCATCCGGCGCGACCGCCCGAGATCAGGTCGAGACCGCTCAACCGGCGGGCCAGGTCCGCGGGCTCGTTGTAGGTGGTGTTCTGGGTGGCGACCAGGCCGATGTGCCGGGTGATGCCCGCGAGCGCGGCGAGCTGGGCGATCGCGTCCGGCCTGCCCGCGATATCGAGTTCGAGGATCTTGCCGTCCTGCTCACGCAGCCGCAGCCCCTCGCCGAGGAAGAACGCGTCGAACAGCCCGCGTTCGGCGGTCTGCGCGGTCCGGCGGAAGGTCTCGAAGTCGATCTGTGAGCCGCTGGCCGGGTCGGACCAGATGGTGGTGTGGTTGACGCCCTGGAAGAACACACCGAAGTGGACCTGGGCGTCCGGACGTGGATGAACTGTCATGGCCGTTGTCTCCTGTCAGTGCGAGGCGGCGTAGCGATTGGCGGGACGGACCAGGCCGAGGTTCGCGCGCAGTGTCGAACCCGGCACCGGGCGGTGCGCGACACCGGTGCGCAAGAGCGCGGGCAGCACCTGGCGGGCGAGCACCGGAAGGTCCTCGTCGATGACCGCCGGATGCAGGCGGACGCCGTCGAGGTGGGCGCTGAGGTGGGTCAGCAGGTCGACGAGCTCGGCCGCGGACCCGGAAAAGGCAAGCCGGGCAGGGGAATTCGAGGGCGCGGCACCGAGTCGTTCGACGGCCGTCGCGCCGGGCGTGTCGAGGGTGACGTCGATTTCGGCGAAGGCGAGCGGTGCCCCGGCAGAACGTGCCTGCTCGGCGGATTCGATCGCGGCGGCGACCGAGTCGGCCGCGACGAGCCGAACGTCGACGTCACCGTCGGCGCCGAACACGACCGGTTGTCCCTGCGGTGGGCGCGGCACGATCGCCGGGCCCTTCACCGAGAAGGTATCGCCCCGAAAGTCGGTGTAGTGCAGTTTGTTCCGGTCAAGGAAGCGCCCGTTGGGGTAGTCGCGGATCACCGCGTCGTCCTCCCACGAGTCCCAGAGGCGGCGTGCCACCTCGATGGAATCGCTGTGTTCCCTGGCGAGTTCGTCGTCGCCGGTGACCTGGGTGCGGCCCCAGGTTGCGGCGGCGCGCGGGTCATCGATCCGCTCGGCGATCCACCCGGCCCTGCCGCGCGACGCGTAGTCGAGCGTCGCGATCTGCGAGGAGGTATGGAACGGTTCGGCGTAGGTGGTGGCGACCGTGGGAACCAGGCCGATGGTGCTTGTGGTCGCCGCGACGAACGAGGCACGGGTCACCGCGTCGATGCGGCCGGCCACGTGCTGCGGCGCGAGGATGGAGTCGGCGAAGGTCGCGAGCGTGAAGCCCGCGTTCTCGGCCGTGGCGACGCGGGTGCGCAGAGTGTCACCCGTGAGCAGGCGGTCCGGTGCGTGCGCGGCACGCCGCCACGCCTGCGGGTGGAAGCCTTCGCCGTCGAGTTCTATGCCAAGCGCGAAAACGCCCATCCGACACCTTCTTCCGTTACTACAACCACGGTCCGATACCCCCGGCGCCGCACCGACCAGCGCGAGCCCGATCGCGGCGCACCAACGAGACCGGTTCGCCCGACTGACATCTCGACACCTCTCTGCCCGACTGGCGAAGCAGCCCTCTTCAGCATGCTGTCCGGCGCGGACGCGCGCGACGGTTTGCGTCGTGATGATTCGAAGCCCCCTTCACACAGCACAGATCCCGGGCCCACACGGGTCCCGGGATCTGTGTCGTGCTCGCTACCGCGCGGCACGGACGGACAGACCCGCCGCGACCAGCACCGTCACCCCTTCCGCGATCGCCGTACCGCCGAGCGCGTGCGACGCGGATAACGCGGTGCTACCCGCCAGACCGAGGAACAGCGTGCCGAAGCTGGCGATACCGACCACGATGCCGAGCTGCACATTGGTCACCAGGATTCCGCTGGCGTCCGCGGCCAGGCTCATCGGCACCTTGGCCAGCGTCCGGGTCATCAGTGGGCTGAACGCGAGCCCATTGCCGATACCGCAGAGCCCGAGCAGCACCAGCACGAGCGGCCCGACATCGGCACCGTTGCGCAGCAGGGCACCCACGGCGACCATGCTGGCCGCGGAAAGGACGAGCCCGAGCGGAATCATCCTGGCGTGGAACCGATGCGGGATGCGTTCCCAGTTCAGTCCGGCGATCGCGAACGTCACGCCCAACGGAATGAACATCAGACCGGCATGCAGCGCGCTGTAACCGAGCGTGCTCTGCAGATGGATGGCCATCACGAACATCCAGCCGCCGAAGGTCGCCATGACCACGAACAGGGTTGCCGCGGCGAGCAGCAGTCCCGGCGCGGCGAGCACCCGGTGCGAGAACAACGGCTCACCACCGCGCGCCGCGACCGCCCGCTCGATCCCGACGAACGCCGCGAACGCGAGCACGCAGGCGCCCAACGAAATCCAGGACCACAGCGGCCAATTCAGCTCACGGCCGAGGACAAGCGGGAGCACGAGCGCGAGCACCGCGGTGGTGAGGATGGTGAGCCCGGCCAGGTCGAGCTTGCGATCGAAACGCTGGGTCACCGTCGGCAGAATCCGCGGCGCGAGCACCAGCAGCACCAGGCCGATCGGCACGTTGACCAGGAACACCCCGCGCCAGCTGCTGCCCCACAGGTCGGCGCTGACGATGAGCCCGCCGAGTACCTGCCCGGCGACCATGCCGCCGGAGATGATCGCGGAGTACACGCTGAGCGCCTTGGCCCGCGCGTTGCCGGTGAAGTTCCGCTGAATGAGCGTCATGATCTGCGGCACCATCGCCGCCGCGCCGACACCCTGTGCGAAACGGAACACGATGAGCGCTATCTCGTTCCACGCCAGCCCGCAGACCAGCGAGGCGAGCGTGAACAACGCCAGACCGGCGATGAACATCCGCCGCTGGCTGAATCGATCGCCGAGCCGGGCGCCGGTCACCAGCAAAACGGCGTAGGCGATGACGTAGCCGGCGACGATCAGCTGCAAAGCCGCGCCGGAGGTGTGCAAGGAACTGCGAATCGACGGAATCGCGACATTGACGATGGAGGCGTCGAGCACGGCCATGAACTGGCCGGTGAGGATCACTGCGAGAATAGCGAGGGTGCGCCGCGCACCGTGCGCGGCGGGTTGAGCTGCCGGTGGCGCGGTAACCGGCTGTGCGGCTGCCGAATCCGGCGACAAGATCTGCGTCATGCACTGATCTTGCGGGCTTCCCGACACCAGTAACAGGAGCCCAGTAAAACGGGTACCGGCAACACCTGGATAAGACACGCGGTTCGCGAGGAATGTCCGCTCTGGGCATATTATTGCGGTCAGATGTGGTGGAGACCACTTGTTTTGTCGCTGGCGCACAGCCTTTCCCGAAATACTTAGACAAGCTAACCTGTTTTACAGAATGCAGGGCGCATCTACTTTGTCAACGAGGGAGATTTGCCATGGCGGTTGACTACACACGAGACGAGCGGCTACAGCGCCGAATCGCGCAATTGTTCGCCGAGGACGAGCAGGTCAAGGCCGCTCGGCCGATCGAGGCGGTCGGGGCCGCCGCGCGGGAACCCGGCCTGCGGCTGGCGCAGGTCCTCGCCACGGTGATGGAGGGCTATGCCGACCGTCCCGCGGTCGGGCAGCGGGCGTTCGAGCTGGTCACCGATGACGCGTCGGGCGCGACGTCGCTGCGGCTGTTGCCGAGGTTCGAGACCATCACCTACGGCGAACTGTGGCAGCGCATCGGCGCGGTCGCCACAGCGTGGCAGCGCGACCCCGAAAAGCCTTTGCGTGCAGGTGATTTCGTCGCCATTCTCGGCTTCACCAGCATCGACTACGCGACGCTGGACTTCGCCACCATCCACCTCGGCGCGGTCACCGTTCCGTTGCAGGCCAGCGCGGCGGTGTCGCAGCTGAGCGCGATTCTCACCGAGACAACACCGCGCCTGCTCGCCTCGACGCCGGATCACCTCGACCGGGCCGTCGAGTGCCTGCTCGCTGGCGCATCGCCGGAGCGCCTTGTGGTGTTCGACTACCACCCTGACGTCGACGCCGAGCGCGCGGCATTCGAAGCCGCCCGCCACCGCCTCGCCGATGCGGGCAGCTCGGTGATCGTGGAAACGCTCGACGCCGTGCGCCAACGGGGCAGCGAGCTGCCGCCAGCACCGCTGTACGTCCCCGACGCCGACGACGACCCGCTCGCGCTGCTCATCTACACCTCGGGCAGCACCGGCACGCCGAAGGGCGCGATGTACACCGAGCAGCTGGCGCGGCTGATGTGGCAGGGGACGCTCGCCGGGGTCGGGATCAATCTCAATTACATGCCGATGAGTCACATCGCCGGACGTTTGTCGTTCATCGGCGTGCTCGCCCGCGGCGGCACCGCCTATTTCGCGGCGAAAAGTGACATGTCGACGCTGTTCGACGACATCGCCCTGGTGCGACCCACCGAGATCTTCTTCGTTCCCCGCGTGTGCGACATGATCTTTCAGCGCTATCGCAGCGAGATGGACCGGCGCTCGGGTGCGGGTGTAGACGAGGCCGCGCTCGATCAAGAGGTGAAAACCGAACTGCGGCAGAACTTTCTAGGCGGGCGCTTCCTCGGGGCGATCGTCGGTAGCGCGCCGTTGTCCGCGGAGATGCTGACGTTCATGGAGTCCGTGCTCGACGTGCAGCTGCACGACGGCTACGGGTCGACCGAGGCGGGCGCGGGCATCCTGATCGACAACCGGGTGCAGCGGCCGCCGGTAACCGATTACAAGCTCGTCGACGTGCCCGAACTCGGCTACTTCCGCACCGATCAGCCGCATCCGCGCGGCGAGCTACTGGTGAAGGCGGCGACCCAGATTCCCGGGTATTACAAGCGGCCCGAGGTCACCGCGGAGATCTTCGACGAGAATGGTTTCTACAAGACCGGTGACATCGTGGCCGAACTCGGGCCCGACGAGCTGGTGTACGTCGATCGCCGCAACAATGTGCTCAAGCTGTCGCAGGGCGAGTTCGTGACCGTCGCCCACCTCGAGGCGGTGTACGCGAGCAGTCCGCTGATCCGGCAGATCTTCATCTACGGCAGCAGCGAACGCTCCTACCTGGTTGCCGTGATCGTGCCGACCGATGCCGCGTTGCGCGGCGGCGACACCGACGCGCTGAAATCGGCACTGGCCGAATCGATTCAGCAGCTGGCCAAGGACGCGGACCTGCAGTCCTACGAGATTCCTCGCGAATTCCTGATCGAGACCGAGCCGTTCACCATGGAGAACGGTCTGCTCTCCGGTATCGCGAAGTTGTTGCGGCCCAAGCTGAAGGAGCGCTACGGCGAGCGCCTCGAGCAGATCTACACCGATCACGACGCACGCCAGAGCGATGAATTGCTCGCGCTGCGCAGCGAAGCCACGACCCGTCCGGTGCTGGACACGGTCAGCCATGCGGCGCGGGTACTGCTCGGCATCGCGTCCACCGACCTGCGCCCCGACGCGCACTTCACCGACCTCGGCGGCGATTCGCTGTCGGCGCTGTCGTTTTCGAATCTGCTCAACGAGACATTCGGCGTCGAGGTGCCGGTCGGTGTCATCATCAGCCCGGCGAACAACCTCAGCGAGATCGCGAAATACATCGAGGCCGAACGTGATTCGGGCGCGAAGCGACCCACGGTCACCTCGGTGCACGGCGCAGGCTCGCAGATCCGGGCCGCCGATCTCACGTTGGACAAGTTCATCGACGCGCGAACCCTGGCCGCCGCCAACACCATTCCGCACGCGCCCGTGCCAGCGCAGACGGTCCTGCTGACCGGAGCGAACGGCTACCTCGGCCGCTTCCTGTGCCTGGAATGGCTGGAGCGACTGGACAAGACCGGCGGCAAGCTGATCTGCATCGTGCGCGGCAGTGACGCGGCCGCGGCGCGCAAGCGGCTCGACGCGGCGTTCGACAGCGGCGATCCGACATTGGTCGCGCACTACCAGGAATTGGCCGCCAGGAACCTCGAGGTGCTCGCGGGTGACATCGGCGACCCGGATCTCGGTCTGGACGAGGCGACGTGGCAGCGGCTTGCCGAAACCGTCGACCTGATCATCCATCCGGCCGCGCTGGTCAACCACGTCCTGCCGTACAGCCAGCTGTTCGGCCCGAATGTGGTTGGTACCGCCGAAATCATCCGCCTTGCCCTCACCGCGCGACGCAAGCCGGTCACCTACCTGTCGACGGTCGGGGTTGCCGATCAGATCGATCCGGCGACCTTCCAGGAGGACGGCGACGTCCGCGAGATCAGCTCGGTGCGCGAGGTGCGCGAGGGCTACGCGAACGGCTACGGCAGCAGTAAGTGGGCGGGCGAGGTGCTGCTGCGGGAGGCGCACGATCTGTGCGGTCTGCCGGTCGCGGTATTCCGTTCGGACATGATCCTGGCCGATCGTCGCTACGCCGGTCAGCTCAACGTCCCCGACGTGTTCACCCGGCTGATCCTCAGCCTCGTCGCCACCGGCATCGCGCCGTACTCGTTCTACCAGACCGATTCCGACGGAAACCGGCAGCGGGCCCACTATGACGGTCTGCCAGCCGATTTCGTCGCCGAGGCGATCACCACTCTTGGCGTGCGAGCCACCGACGGCTTCCAGACCTACGACGTGCTCAACCCGCACGACGACGGCATCTCCCTGGACGAATTCGTCGACTGGCTCATCGAAGCCGGTCGGCCGATCCAGCGGATCACCGACTATGCGGACTGGTTCAGCCGTTTCGAGACCGCCATCCGCGCCTTGCCCGAAAAGCAGCGTCAGGCCTCGGTTCTGCCGTTGCTCGATGCCTACCGCTACCAGCGTGCGCCGGTCGCGGGATCTCAGCTACCGGCCAAGAAGTTCCAGGCGGCGGTGCAGGCCGCGAAAGTCGGCCCTGACAAGGACATTCCGCATTTGACGGAGGCATTGATCGACAAGTACGTCAGCGATCTGGAACTGCTCCGGCTGCTCTGATCGCTTCAGCGGGACAACAGAACTCGAAGACCGTCGGAGACCAGTCCGTGTACTGACTTGGCTCGGCGCACCCGCGACAGCGGCGAGATGGGCACGGTATGTCCTTCTCGCCGCTGCCGTATCTGCTCGATCAGGTCGGCGGGGACGTGGAACCGCGCCAGCCTCGGCAATGCTTCGCGCTTGGTGATCAGTTCATTGGTCGCCAGGGTGACCTCGGCGCGAGCGAGGGTGAACAGGCTGAGGTCGATGTAGGTGTCTTGGAACCAGATTCGCGGTCGCCGCAGCGCGGGCACCCAGTATCGACTGAGGTCGGCGCGCACCGCCTCCTTCAGCTCGTCGGCGGTCACCGGCGGAATCACGGCCCGCGGGGGTTCGCCGAATACGGCGAACCCGAACTGCGACAGCTCCGCTCGGGCGATCCCGGTGAATGGTCGCTCGAACATCATCTGGGCTGCCCACGTCACATGCGGTGTCGTGACGTCGTCGAGGTCGGGTACCGGCACGTAAACGCAATGCAGCTTGGTCGCCTCGGGGCGGCGGGCGATGAACCCGCGATGGAGCTGCGCGACTCGTCGTCGCTGGTCGTCGCTCAACGGCCGTTCGACCAATGCCACCAAGTCGAAATCGCTCACCCCGGGCCGATAGTCACCGGTGGCCAGCGAACCGCCCACCTGAAGCGCGACGACATCGGCGGCGGGTTTGACCTCTGCCGCGAATTCGTCGAGTACGGCTTGGATCCCAGGCGGCAGGCTCATGCCGACATTATCTCGCCGCGTACGCCTCGTCGGCGACCTCGACGCCCGCTCGGCGCAGCCGAACCAGGACCAGGCCCGCGCCGATCAGCACCACGGCGTACACGATGACGAAACTGTTGATCAGGATCTGCGCGCCCGGCCACCACGGTGGGAACAGGAACAGCCCGACGACCACATAGTTCGGGTCGTACTCCCACGTCCATGCGCCGATCGAGCCGAAAAGGGCTGCCGCGACAAGCCACCAGCCCCACTGCGATTGGGCCCGGTGCACCAGGTAGACGAACAGTGGAACGAACCACACCCAGTGGTGATCCCACGAGAACGGCGAGACCGCACAGGCGGTGAGGCCCGCCAGCGTCACCGCGAGCAGCCGTTCACCGCGCCGGAACAGACCCGCGGTGATCGCCAAGCTCACCAGGGTGACCGTGCCAGCGATGAGCAGCCACAGCCACACCGGCGCCGGGTGGTGCGTCAGGTGCGCGATCGCGCCGCGAATGGACTGATTGGACGGATGCATGTCGTCGGCGATCCGATTGGACTGGAAGAACGTCGAAGTCCAGTACTGCCGGGAATCGGCGGGCAGCACGATCCAGGCGAGCACGATCGACGCGACAAAGGTCGCCGCCGCGGTGCAGGCCGACCGCCATTGGCGCAGCACGAGAAACTGCACGACGAAGTAGGCCGGCACGAGCTTGATCCCCGCGGCCAAGCCGACGCCGATGCCGCGCAGCCTGCTCCGATCCGCGCGGGAGAAGTCCCACAGCACGAGCAGCATCAACATCAGGTTGATCTGCCCGTAGAACAGCGTGGTGCGGACGGGCTCGATGAACGCGCAGGTGATCGCCAATAACGCGCTCACGGCGGTGAGTTGGGCGTTGATCCGGTACCCGAGGATGCGCCAGCTCAGCAGCACGCAGCCGAAGAGCACAAGCAGGTTCAACACCAGCCAGGTGTCGGCGACATACGACCACGGAATCGCGACGATGGGGATGAAGGCGATGGTGGAGAAGGGTGTGTAGGTGTACAGGAGCCCAGCGATGGTCGGCTCGGTATAGAGCGGCTGGTCGTGCAGGATGCGCCAGGCGCCGTCCCGATAGACGTGCACGTCCAGCCCGCCGTCCAGGATGCCTGCCCGGTCCAGCCACGGATCGACCGTGGTGAACAGCAGGATCACCGCCAGGGCGGCACTTGCGGCCAGTATGAAAAGCGTTGGGCCCGAGCGTGGAAGCTCCAGCATCCGGGACTTGGGCACAAGTGATCAACTTACCGAATAACTCGAGCCGGAGCACGCCCCGAAGCTTCGGGTCGCGTTCGGATGCCGGAATCTTCCCGCAAAACGGGTACTAGCAGCACCTGGATACCGCTAGTGATTTCGGGCACGATCATCTGATGACCGATGTGCTTGACGTCCGGGCGGTGCGCAAAGCGCGCCGTGCGGAGCTGGGAACCTTCCTGAAGTCGCGGCGGGCCAAGATCTCGCCCGACGACGTCGGGCTGCCGCCCGGCCCGCGCCGGCGCACACCGGGACTGCGCCGCGAGGAGGTCGCACAGCTGTCCGGTATCGGGGTCACCTGGTACACCTGGCTCGAACAGGGTCGTCCGATCAATGTCAGCGTGCAGGTGCTCGACGCGGTGGCCAGGACGCTGGCGCTCGACGATGCCGAGCGCTCGCACCTCTACCGGCTCGCCGATGTGCCGACCGTGCCGAGCCCGCACTCGAACAGCGCGCTGCCCGAAGAGATGCAGACCATCCTCGACCATCTGTCGCCGCTGCCCGCCGCGGTGCTGAGCGCACGCTATGACGTGTTGGCGTTCAACGACTCCTACGCGGCCCTGTGCCCAGGCTTCCTGATGGGTGAGCGCAATGTCGCGCGGCGGGTGTTTCTCACGCCGCCGTGCTGCAACACCTACAAGAGCAGCTGGGATGATCTGCGCCGCATGGTCGCCTACCTGCGCGGCGCCTACGCGAAGAACCTCGACGACCCGAGCTGGCAGGAGTTCATCGAGGAAATGTGCGGCGCGAGTACCGATTTCGCCGCGCTATGGGCCCGCAATGACGTCGCGGTTCCGTCGAACCGGATCAAGCAGATCCGGAACCTGGCCATCGGCGAGCTGGAGATGTTCATCACGAGCATGTCCCTGCCGGTCGTCGCCGGTGCCTGGGTGCAGATCTACACCCCGACCGACGAAACCCAGTGGGCCCAACTGCGATTGCTGCTCGCGATGACCCCGGAGCAGCAACGCGAGCCCTGGGACGAGCATCGGCAGCGCTACCACTCGATGCCCGCCGCGGTGTGAGCCGGTTCAGCGCTTGCTCTGCCACAATGTGAGCACGCGGCTGATCGCTTCCTTATCGCTCGTCACAATGTCGTACAACCGGACAAGGTCTTGTTTGAGCGCGGTGCGTGAATCGCCGTCCAGGTACACCATGTGACCCGAATGGTAGAAGCGGATCGAGAGGTTCTGCCGCACCGTCGGATCGTCGAGCGGCATGTGCTGCAAATCGAGGATCGTCTGGTACCTCGGCGTCACGAAATCGAAGTAGCCGTTGGCCGAGAGCACTTTCAGGTCGACATTGATCGCCATCACCGCGGCCAAATCGCCCGCCGTGGCGAACGCATCGGGCGGCTGCTTCGTGCCGGTCGGATCGACGTGGCTGTAATCCCAGTTCGCGAACACCTGATCATTCAGGTCGGTGAATGCCGAGTCCGACGTGAATTTCAACTGTTCTTCGAGATACCAATTCCACATCGCGGTGTAGACGCCGGAGACGGCCGCCATTGTCGGATCGTTGCCGCCGGAATTCGGGTCGACCTTGCCCGCGATACCGGAGTCGATGCCCGTCACCCGGCCGTCGTACGCGCCGAGCGCCCGGTTGCGATCCTGCAGCAGGGTCGTCAAGAACGGCCAGCCGATGACAAGGCTCCATGATGTCAGGACGACCTTATCGATACCGGTATAGGCCGCGAGCTTGTCGATCACGGCCGGATCGGACTTCGGAAACGCCTGCAGCGCAGCCAGATAGTCGCCGCTGGCGAACTCGTCGACCTCCGCCATGAACGTGGCCAAATCGGCAGGCGGCGGCGTGATTCCGAGGCGTTTGTGGTACCATGCGTCGGCGGCCGCCGTCGGCAACAGGCCGATCGGGTTGCCCGACTGCCGATAGTCGAGGATCGAGGACAACAGCGTGATGCCGTTCAGATCGACGCCGTCTTCGTGCAGTTTGTAGGCGAGGACGCAACTGCGTGCGGTGCCATACGATTCGCCGAACAGGAACTTCGGCGAATTCCAGCGGCTGTTCTTCGTCAAGTAGCGCTTGATGAACTGTTTGAGCGAGTCGGCGTCCTGATCGACGCCCCAGAATTCGCGATTGTTGTGTGGCGCGACGGCTGCCGAGTACCCGGTGCCGACGGGATTGACGAAGACCAGATCGCTGGTGTCGATCAGGCTGTCGGGGTTGTCCTCCATCGAATACGGAGCGGGCGGCGTGAAGTCGGGCATATTGGTTTTGATCCGACGCGGCGCGAACGAACCGAGCAGCACGAACACCGACGAGGAACCTGGGCCGCCGTTATAGAAAAACGTGACCGGCCGCGTCTCCTCTTGCTGTGCGTCCTGCGTGAACGCGACATAGAACATCTTCGCGTTCGGCAGTGAGCTGCTCGGATCGACCGTGACGAGGTGGCCCGCCGTCGCCGTATACGCGATTTCGCGGTCGTTGATGGTAATCGTGTGATGCGTGACGGCCGCGCTTTCGGCGGTGTCGGCGACATTGTCGTCAGGACCGGTGCCGTAGGCCACCGGATCGAAGAACGACTGATCACCGCCATCCCCGGTGGTCGAGCCTTCGCTGGCAGCGGAATGAACGCTCATCGTAACCTTCCCCAAGGTCGGAGCTTCGGGTGTCCAGCGTACAAGGGGGTTTTGTCGCCGGACGCGGAACGGACGTTTCGCCCGCTCTATGGCCGATCTTCGGCGTCCTCGGGGAAACGCGCAATGCGCGTATCGACTTTGCCGGTATAGGGGAAATGTGCGACTTTGCCACCCTGGGCGCGCGCAACGACGTCGCGGTTCCGTGGATCAAGCAGATCCGAGGCGGGAGCCCACCGAGGTGTGCGGTCAGCCCGCGGCGGGCGTTTTCCTGATCTCGACGATCGGAAGTACCAGTGCGGCAGGCGAATTCGCGGGGATCACGGGCTTGGCCGGTGCGACCGGTGCGATCTGCTGATAGGCGGTGCCGAGCGCGGGACGGGTGTCCGCCTCGCCCTTGTTCGGCCAGTAGGCGGCGGCGCGCTCGGCCTGGGCGGTGATGGTCAGTGACGGGTTAACGCCGAGGTTGGCCGAGACCGCCGCGCCGTCGACGACGCTGAGTGTCGGGTAGCCGAAAACGCGGTGGTAGCCGTCGATTACGCCGTGCTCGGGGTCGGCGCCGATGGCCGCGCCGCCGAGGAAGTGGGCGGTGAGCGGGATGTTGAAGATCTCGCCCCAGCTGCCGCCCGCGATGCCGCCGATCTTGGCGGCCACCCGTCGGGTGACGTCGTTGCCGACCGGGATCCAGGTCGGGTTCGGTTCGCCGTGGCCCTGCTTGCTTGTCAGTTTGCGGCCGAACAGTCCGCGCTTGGTGTAGGTGGTGATCGAGTTGTCCAGGTGCTGCATGACCAGCGTGATGATGGTGCGCTCGCTCCAGTCCTTGGTGGTGAGGAAGCTGATCAGGTCCATCGGACGCCGTATCAACAGGCCGAGGAAGCGCAGCCAGCGTGGAATCCGCCCGCCGCCGTCGACCATGATCGTTTGCAGCAGCGCCATCGCGTTGGAGCCCTTGCCATAGCGGACGGGCTCGATGTGGGTGTCCGGCGTCGGGTGGATGGACGAGGTGATCGCGACGCCCTTGGTGAAATCGACTCCGGGAGTGACCTTTTTGGTCGCGGCACCGACGATCGACTCGGAGTTGGTGCGCGTCAACTGGCCGAGCTTGTCGGAGAGTTCCGGCAGCGCGCCCTTGTCCCGCATCTCGAACAGCAGCTTCTGGGTGCCCCGGGTGCCCGCGGCGAGCACGACGTGTGCGGCGGTGTAGGTGTGCGGTTGCTTGCGCACCCAGGCGCCGGTGCGTGCGGTGGACACGTCCCAGGTACCGTCCGGATGTGGGCGCAGATCGGTGACGGTGGTCATCGGAATGATCTGCGCCCCAGCCTGTTCCGCGAGGTAGAGGTAGTTCTTGACGAGGGTGTTCTTGGCGCCGAACTTGCAGCCGACCATGCAGTCGCCGCATTCGACGCAGCCGGTGCGTTCGGGGCCGACGCCGCCGAAGTACGGGTCCGCCACGGTCTTTCCCGGTTCGCCGAAGAACACGCCGACCGGGGTCTGCACGAAGGTGTCGCCGACACCGAGGTCGTCGGCGACCTGTTTGAACACCTCGTCGGCCGGGGTCATGTGCGGGTTGCGCACCACGCCGAGCATCTTCTTGGCGCGCTCGTAGTACGGCGCGAGTTCTGTCTGCCAGTCGGTGATGTCGCGCCACTGCGCGTCGCGGAAGAACGGCTCCGGCGGCACGTACAGGGTGTTGGCGTAGTTCAGCGATCCGCCGCCGACACCGGCGCCGCCGAGGATGAGGACATCGCGCAGCAGGTGGATGCGCTGGATGCCGTAGCAGCCGAGCTTCGGGGCCCAGAGGAACTTCTTCAGCTCCCAGCTGTTCTTGGGCAGCTCGTCGTCGGCGAACCGCTGGCCCGCTTCGAGGACGGCTACCTTGTAGCCCTTCTCGACCAGCCGGAGCGCGGTGACGCTGCCGCCGAACCCAGAGCCGACGATGAGAACGTCGAAATCCGTTGCTCGCTGGTCCATAGCTACTCCTCGATCGTGTCGCCAGTGACTCGGCTAACACTACTACTGAGTAGGTTGTGCGCCGAACCAGGGCGGGGGACCCGGCTTTGTGTCACGGGTAGCCAATTCGGCGCGGCATGTGAGAGCAGCGCTCACTGTTGTTGACATCGCTCTCTGCATATTGCACCGTGGAGTCATGCCGACGACGCCGCGCGCCCGAGCCAGAGCGCAGACCATGACCGACATAGTCCGCATCGGCCGCGAACATCTGGCCACCGACGGTGCCGCGGCACTCTCGCTGCGTGCGGTCGCGCGCGACCTCGGCGTCGTCTCCTCGGCCGTCTACCGCTACGTCAGCAGCCGCGACGAACTACTCACCTTGCTCGTCGTCGACGGATACAACGCCCTCGGCGACGAGGTCGACACCGCCCTCTCGGCCGCCCCCGACGACCCGATCGAACAACTACGCACCCTCGCCCGCGCCATCCACCGCTGGTCCCGCGCCGAACCCGCCCGCTACGGACTACTTTTCGGCACCCCCGTCCCCGGCTACAACGCCCCCGCCGACCAAACCGTCCCCCCCGGCACCCGAGTAATCACCACCCTACTAACCCTCCTCGCCCGCGCCTACCAAACAAACCAACTCAACGCCCCCTCCGTCGACCCCCACGTACCCCCCACTCTCGCAACCACTTTCACCCAAATCCGCACCGAATTCCACCTAGACCTCCCCAACTGGCTGATCGCCCGCGGCATCACCTTCTGGACCAGCCTCCTCGGCGCGGTAAGCGCCGACATCTTCGACATGTACGGCCCCGACACCTTCCCCAACCGCAACGCCCTCTTCGACCTCCACCTGGACACCCTCGTGGACATGCTGGGGTATCGACCAAACCGATAGCCGCACAGCGAGTGTCACGTTCGATGCGTCGGGACGATGCCAGGCACTGGGTCAGGGTTCGAGAAACAGTCGCTCGCAGGGCAGGCGTGGGAGTCCTCTCCCTCGGGATGACGCAGGCCGAATTCGGCGCCTTCATCCATTTCACGCAGCCCGCGGTATCGCAGCTGGAGCATGACGGTCCGGCGATTTACGATGTGCGCGTGCTGCGCCGCGTGGCTAAGGCGCTGAACGTGCCATTGGCCTTGCTGATAGTCGGGTCGGACGAGGAGGCGGATTTGAAGCGGCGCCAGTTTCTCGAGGCGGGTGCGGTCGCCGTTGCCACGACCGTCGGTCCAGGTCACGCCGAAACTGTCCCGGTAGGCATGAAGGTCGGTATCGCCGACGTCGGGCGGATCACGTGCAGTATCAATGAGATCCACGAGTTACAGCTGTTGGTTGGCGGCGACCGGTTGTGCGCGGTTGCGGACCACCAGGTTCGGTATGTCGAGCAGTTGCTCGATCAGGGTGAGTACAGCGACACGGTTGGCAAAGCCTTGACCAGCGCCGCTGCCGAGATGCAGACGGCGGCAGGTTGGGTCTTTTACGACGCGGGCCGTTATGTGGAGGCGCGGCACTATTACGCGGGTGCCGCCCAAGCCGCCGCTGCGGCAGGCGACGGTATTGCTGCTGGGCATGCCTGGATCAATGCGTGCCTGCTGTCGTATCGGGAAGGCTCGCGACCAAGGGAGGGTGTCAAACTGGCGGAAGCGGCACAACTCGCAGCTCGGCGGGATGGCGGGCCGAAACTACGTGCACTGGCCGCCATTCGGGAGGCCGAGGCACACAGCGCGATTGGTGATCAGTCGGCAATGGTTGCGGCGGTGAGTCGCGCTCACCGGGCATACGAGTCTACTAGGGGACATGATCCCGAATATTTTGCTCATCTGTCAGAAGGGCAGTTCAGCGGTTTGACCGGACTGGCGTTCATGCGAGGCGGTCGTCATCGGGAGGCAGCGGGCTATCTGGAGGAGGCTATCGATAAGTCGGTCTCTTATCCGCGTGACCACCTTGCCTGGCAGATCCGGCTGGCGCAGAATTCTATCCGGTCCGGTGCTATCGCTGACGGCTGTGCGTTGCTGGTCAACAACTTTGGCGTCATCGGAGCTGTGGCTTCGGCCCGATTGCGGGAAGCGCTCGGTGAGATTGCATCAGATCTCCGACCGCATACTGCGGTGGCAGAAGTGCGTGAGTTCTTGGGCATGTGGACTTCATGCTGGTGATGCAGGCTTGCCGATGAACTGGCAAACTCTGCTGCTCAGCAGCTCGTATCTGTCTCTCGTGTCTTGAAAAGACATGCAGTAAGCGCGTGTTGACGGTAGGCCTTTGGTCTTATGTTCTGGCGCAGAGAAACTTGTTCCTTCCGGGAACTGGTGGAACGTGAAGTCGACATTCTCGCCGTCTATGACATTGAAGTAATGCGAGACTGCTCTACCGCTCGGCAGGGTCGCAACTGTATTGACGATGTCGCCACCGAAGTGGTCTTGAACCACGCATGCGGTGACTGCACATTGCCCCTCTGCGGGGTTGCTTTCGGTCCAGTCCGCAGTGTTGCTTGTGTCCGCGGACCATGCCCTTTGCACCGCGTCTCGCAAGCTCGCAACGGTTCCGGCGCCCATGGATTCAGGATACAAAGAGTTTGCGGACCCGCGCTGCGGTCAGTCTTCGTTGCTGGAGCGGGTGCCGAGGAGGTGGAGGAGGGGGTCGGTGGAGGTCAGGCGGTCTACTTCTTGGGCGCCGGTGCATTCGTAGAGGCCGATGGTTACGTGGCCGGGGCGGCGGGTGATTACTCGCCAGATGGCTCCCGAGTCTTGCCAGCGGCGGAGAATTGTTGTGGCGTTGGGGGTTTCGCTGTGGGGGTCGGACATGGGTGTCCTATCGGGTCAGCGGGGGAGGGTGACGGGGTCGAGGCAGCTGGCCGCGGCGTCGACGAGGGAGCAGGGTTGGGGGGATCGGGTGGGGCGGTAGGTGGGGGAGACGCCGCCTGATCGGGTGATCTCGGTGTAGGCGGGGACCGCGTCGGTGGGTTTGCGGGTGCGGGTTGGGTCGGTCAGGACGTCGACGGTGTAGAGGCCGAAACGTGGTGTGTAGGAACCCCATTCGTAGTTGTCGGTGAGGCTCCAGTAGTTGTAGCCGATGACGTTCATGCCGTCGGATTTGGCGCGTTGCAGCCAGTAGATGGTGTCGCGGAGGTTGTCGGCGCGGGTGTAGCCGTCGGCGCGGGGCGCGCCGTTTTCTGTCGGCATGCCGTTTTCGACTATGTAGAGCGGCTTTCCGGGGAACTGGCGGGCGTAGTGCTGGAGGGCGTAGTAGATGCCCTCGGGTTGTAGTGGTTGGGTCCACAGTCTTTCGAGGTCGGGCGGACCCGCCAGGAGGCTTTCGGGGGAGAGGCCGTAGTAGTAATCGATGCCGATGTAGTCGAGGTGCGCGGCGATCTTGTCGACCATGGGCTTGTTGATGAGGTCCTCGCCGGTGGGGATGTAGGCGACGTTGCTCGTGACGAGCGCGCCGGGCTGCACGGCGTGGATGTAGTCGTAGATGCTGTTGTGCGCCTGGGCAATTCGATCGTGCATGGCGGGCGCGTCGAGGGGTGAGATGCCGCCCTTTTGCAGTTCGCCCACGATGTAAAACGTGGGCTCGTTGAAGGTGACCCACAGGGGGTCGGCGGGGGCGTAGCGGTCGACGAGGGTGCGGGCGTTGGCGAGCCAGTCGTCGACGATGCCCGGGTTGCGCCAGCCGCCGCGGTCGACTTCCCAACCGGGATAGACGAAGTGGTCGAGGGTGAGCATCGGTCGCATGCCCGCCGCGGTGATCGCGGCGATCACGTTGTCGTAGAAGCGGAGTCCGTTCTCGTCCCACTCGCCCGGCCTCGGTTGCACTCGCGCCCACTCGATTCCGATGCGATAGACCCGCACGCCGAGCTGCGCGGCCAGCGCGATATCGGAACGGTAGCGCGTGAAGAAGTCGATCGAATCACCGTACGGGTCAGTGGTTTTCCCGGCAGCGACGTATCGAGACCAATTGCTGTCGGGCGCATGGCCTTCGGACTGATATCCCGACGCGGCGACACCCCACAGGAAATCCGAGCCGAGCGGCGCGACCTGAGCGGGCGGTTCCGGCCGTGCTGCGGAGATGGCTGTGCTGCCGGTGAGCAGTGCGGCGGTGGTGAGGGCGAGGACGACCAAGACGTGACGGCGCTGTGCTCGCATCGGACTCCTGTTCGACGGGATGACCGGGCCATGGACCTGGAAACAGCGTAACTGGTCGTATGTCCGTTTTAGGTGGATCCGTGGCGGTGCGTTGGTTCGAGGAAACCCGGGTCCATCATCGACAGACGGCATAAAGAATGGCAGGGAGGTCATTCACTCCTTGCCACTTCTAACATATATCGCACCCGGGGCCTTGCGGCAAGACCCCGGTCGTGCCGCACAATCTCCTGCCGAAGCCAGAACCTGCGGATATGGGTCTGGTGGGACGCCGAAACGCAACCATGGGAGTTTTTGTGATTGATGTGATCGTTGCCGGCGGCGGACCGACCGGTTTGATGCTGGCCAGCGAATTGCGGCTGCAAGGTGTGCGGGTGGTCGTGCTGGAGAAGGCGGCGGAGCCGACCGAGGTGGTCCGCTCGCTCGGCATGCATGTGCGCAGCATCGAGGTGATGGCACAGCGCGGGCTGCTCGACCGCTTCCTCGCGCTCGGCAAGCAGTACAAGGTCGGCGGTTTCTTCGCGGGCCTCGGCACGTCGTGGCCCGAACGGATGGACACCGCGCATTCGTACGTCCTCAGCCTCCCGCAGCCGACCACCGACCGCCTGCTCGCCGAGCACGCCACCGAACTCGGCGTCGAGTTCCGGCGCGGCACTGAGCTGGTCGGGCTGAGCCAGGACGACGACGGAGTGACCGTCGAATTGGCCGACGGCACCCAGCTGTGCTCGCGCTACCTCGTCGGCTGCGACGGCGGCCGAAGCACGGTGCGCAAGCTGCTCGGCGTGGACTTCCCCGGCGAGCCCTCCAGGGTCGAGACATTGCTCGGCGCAATGGAATTGACCGCGTCGCAGGAGGAGCTTACCGCGGTGATGGCCGAAGTTCGCAAGACCCAGCTGCGGTTCGGTGCCGGGCCAATCGGGGACGGACTGTACCGCGTGGTCGTGCCCGCCGCCGGGGTCACCGAGGACCGCGGTGTCGCGCCGACCTTCGAGGAGTTCACGGAGCAGCTGCGGGCGACCGCCGGCACCGACTTCGGCGCGCACTCACCGCGTTGGCTCTCCCGCTTCGGCGACGCCACCCGGCTGGCCGAGCGCTACCGGGTCGGCCGGGTGCTGCTGGCGGGCGACGCGGCCCACATTCACCCGCCGGTGGGCGGGCAGGGGCTCAACCTCGGCATCCAGGACGCGTTCAACCTCGGCTGGAAACTGGCCGCGACAGTCAACGGCTGGGCGCCGGAGGGGCTGCTCGACACCTATGCGGCCGAACGACGTCCGATCGCCGCCGCCGTGCTGGACAACACGCGCGTGCAGATGCTGCTGATGTCGCTGGAGCCTGGTCCGCAGGCAATGCGCAGGCTGATGGGGGAACTGATCGAGTTCGAGGACGTGAACCGGTACCTGATCGAGAAGATCACGGCGATCGGGATCCGCTACGACTTCGGCGAAGGGCACGAGCTGCTCGGCAAGCGGCTGCGGGATATCGAGCTGAAGCAAGGACGCCTGTATGAGCTGATGCACGGCGGGCGCGGGTTGCTGCTCGACCAGACCGGCCAGCTCTCAGTGGCAGGCTGGGCGGACCGGGTCGACCTCGTCGTCGATGTGAGCGAGGAGTTGGACGTGCCCGCGGTGTTGCTGCGGCCGGACGGTTACGTGGTGTGGGTCGGTGAAGATCAGGAGAGTCTGCTCGGCGGGCTGTCCGAGTGGTTCGGAGCTGTCGCCAGCTGAGCGAGGAGTGACCACCGGAAGGCCCGTGGGGGAGGAGTCAGGCGGGCGGGTCTTCCGGTGGGAGGTAGGGGAGTGGGCGCAACTGGAGAGGGAGTTGTGTTGGGGGACTTCGGATTCCGAAGGTCTCACGGCCAGTGAACAAGGGGTTCCGTCGAGGTCCGTGGAAGGTTTCAAAGAGAATAATCCATATAGTTACTTAGATATGCGCATCTACGCATGCAGATCGCTCCAATAGGAACCTCCCACAAATCACCATTGCCGAACCATCTAACCCAGCCCCCTCATCAGCCAAGAGAAGAGGGGCGGGCTCGTCGTAGCGGTGCGGCATCTGCCCGAACCGAATCGTGCCCCGACCCTCTTACGGGTCGGGGCACTGCGGCGTAGTGCAGGTGGCTGACCAGGTCAGCGCGCCAGACCGGCCCAGTCGTACGCCGCGTCATACAGCGTGGTGAGCTCGGCGGGCCGGTCGATGCCGTAGCGATCGGTGGGGACGGTGTACCCGCGCTCGGTCATCCACAGGCGCAGCATGCGATAGGACGGCCGAGCGCCCTCGAGGTCTTCCGGGTGCAGTGTCGGCGGGGCGGTGGGCAGAGCCGGGGTCATCGTGTCGTGGTCGAAGATCGCCACCGACGCGGCGAACCGCCAGCCGCTGTTCCCCTTCTCGGCGCGATGCAGCATCCGCAAGTACGAGGTGAGGTCGACCTCGACGCCGCGGAAGGTGTCGCGCATCTCGATGGTTATCGGCACCTCGACGATCGCGCGGGTGCCGTTGACGTCGATGACGGGCTGTCCGAGGCGGTGGTTGGACGGGGTGTGGTCGAACACGCGCTTGGACACCTCGATGTACTCGACCGCGGTGCCGTCGAACCAGCTTGTCTGGATCGTCGCCTCGGGCGTGTAGCACCGCGTGAGGATGGACCACCACCCCCGGTCGCGGGCCTGTCGCTCATGGGTGACCAGGGTCAGCACCTTCGCCAGCTCGGAGTCATTTTCGGACAGGGGTCGCATCGCGCACTCCTTTGATCGGGCCGAAGTCTTGTCGCATCGCCGCAGACTCCGCATATATGGTTTAGTGTATACCAAGACGTATATAGGAGTGATCATGACGAGATATGTCATCGAGGGTGCTCGGGTGTTCGACGGCGAGCAGCCGATCGGCGTGCGGACAGTGGAGGTGGCGGGTGCGCGGATCGTCGCGGTCGGCGCACCCGTGCCCGCCGGGGTCGAGCGAATCGACGGCAGCGGCGCCACGCTGCTGCCCGGCCTGATCGACGCGCATACCCACGCCGACCTGGAAATGCTCGGCCAGGCCCTGCGGTTCGGCGTGACCACCGAGCTCGATCTGTTCTCGTTCCCGAGCACGATGGATGCGCTTCGTCGCGCCGCCGCCGAACGGACCGATATCGCGGATGTCCGTTCATCCTCGGTGGGCATCACGGCGCCCGGCGGGCATCCGACTCAGCTGCGAGGCAGCGTGAACGACCCTGAGTTGCCGACGGTCGCCCGGCCCGAGGACGCCGCCGGTTTCGTCGACGCGCGGATCGCGGAGGGAGCCGATTACATCAAGGTGATGATCGAAAGCGGCGAGACGCTCGGCAAGGAGGTCCCCGTCATCGATGCGGACATCGTCAAGGCGACGGTGGTCGCCGCGCACGACCGCGACCGCATGGTGCTCGCCCACGCCTTGACCATCGAGGCGACTCGGGCGGCGTTGGCCGCTGGCGTCGACGGGTTTACCCACCTGTTCATCGACGGCCCGTGCACGCCCGATCTGGTCGAGGCGTTCACCGCGGCAAGGGTTTTCATGATCCCGACGCTGAACCTCCTTGCCTCGATCACCAACCAGCGCCTCGGTGCCGGCCTCGCGCGCGACAGCCGGGTCGCCGGGCGCCTGCCGCAGGCCTGGTCGGACAATCTCGGCGCTCAATTCGACACGCTCCCGACCGGCAACTTCGATGCCGCACTCGCCGCGGTGCGGGCGTTACATGCCGCCGGCGTACCGATCCTCGCCGGCTCGGACGCCAATTATCACTTCGGTGCGCGCGGCATGGCACACGGTGTGAGCCTGCACGGCGAACTACAGCTTCTCGTCCGGGCGGGTCTCACCCCGGTCGAGGCGCTACGGGCCGCCACCAGCCTGCCCGCGACGACATTCGGCCTCCATGACCGTGGCCGGATCACCCCTGGCGCGCGGGCCGATCTGCTGCTGGTCGGCGGCGACCCCACCAGCACGATCGCCGACACCCTGTCGATCAGGGAGGTGTGGCGGAGCGGATCCAGGACAGCCCGCTGAGCGGATCGCCAGGCCCCCTCCCGGCATCCGAGCTGTTAGGCGCTGGGAGGGCGGCATCGGCGATCGACCCCAACGAGGTCCGCAGTATCCGAAGACTCTGATCGGTGAGACCGGTGAGCAGCCGGGTCATGACGTCCTCGGCAATGGTGTTGCAGCGTTGCAGGAGTTCCGCACCATCCGGAGTGATCCTGTGCAGAATCGCCTTACCGGCACCGGGCCTGCGTTCGAGCAGCCCTCGCTGTTCGAGGCGGGCGACCACCGCGCCCGCCGACTGATCGGACTGTCCGATGAACAGGGCCAGCGCGTGGGTCGAGGAATCAGGCTCGGCCGCAACGGCGTACAGCATGCCCCACTGCGGCAATGTCACCCCGACCTGAGCGAGCGCGGCCTCGCAGGCCGTCTGCTTACGCAGCTGCGCCCGCCGCAACAGCATCGCGATATCGACACCGCTGGGCACGTTCTGGTCGGCTGCCATCCACGCAGTATATAACAACACGTATATGAGAACCCGGAGAGGCTCACCCGCCGTGGGTGGAGCCAGGGCGAGGGCGGTGCCCAAGCAGTCGGTGACTGTAGTGCTGGGTTCGGCGTGGCGGGTGTTAGACCTTTGCGGAGGTGAGTGCGTCGAGGAGTTGGGCACCGGCTTGGCGGGCGGCGGCCCGGATGACGAATCGGTCGAAGCCCCAGCGTTTCCGGTGTGCGCGCACCTCGGTGACCAGCTCGTCTACCGTGCCGATCAGCACGTAGGGAGCGTTGAGTAGCTCGGCGACGCTGGTGGTCGGGATGTCCTCGGCAAAGCGGGCGCAGGCGGCCTCGGCGTCGTCGGTGATTTCCACGTGTTGCACGAGTGCCTCGAAGGAGGGTGTGCGGCCTGCGGCGGCGGTTCGTGCGATGTCGATCTGTGCGTCGATCTGATCGCGGGCCCACCGGGTTTCATGACTGTGACCGTCGGGCAGGGTGTGGCCGAGGCCGGAGAGGCCGATGATATCCGCGGTCGCGGCGGCGTATCGGAGGACGCGAGTGCCGTTGCCGCCGACCAGAACTGGTACCGGCTCCTGTACCGGTCGTGGTCGGGTCAGCACGGCGTCTTTGAGTTGAACGTGTGTACCGGCGAAGGTCACGGTGTCACCGGCGAGCAGTTGCCGCGTGGTGTCGGTGACTTCGATCATCCGATGGACGCGTGCGGCGGCCGAGGGGTGCTGGCGTCCCTGCATGGTCCATTCCGCCGGGGTGTGTCCCGCCCCGATCCCGAACAGTGCCCGCCCACCCGAGACGAGGTCGAGCGTGGCGACCTCACTCGCGAGCAGGTACGGCTCCCACATCCCGGCGTTGACCACGTTGGTCCCGAGCCGGATGGTCTCCGTGGCTGTCGCGGCCGCGGCGAGGGCGACGAATGGCGAGGCGAACGAGCCGGGATGGTCGGGAACCATGAGGGCGTCGAAGCCCTCGCGCTCGCATCCTCGGGCGAAGTCCGGCCAGGAGCCGACCTCGATCACATCGGCGGTCATCGAGAACTTGATCGGTGCGTTCATGCTCGACCTCCCTTCGAGCTGCCAACGCTAATTCCGGCGGGTGTGTGGCGTAAGTGGTTCCGCTGAGGGCGAATTCGGCTGTTCCGCGGTGAGGACGGGGAGTCGTACCGTGACGGGGTCGGTGACGGGGGTGGTTTCGACGAGGTCGGTCATGTTGCGAGTGGCGGGGTGCTCGTCGGCGAGGACCGGTTCGCCGAGGCCGACGCGTTCGTGCAGGCGTTTCATCCAGGCCGGTGCCCACCAGCAGTCGTCGCCGAGGAGTTTCATGACGGCGGGTACCAGCAGCATGCGCAGGATGGTGGCGTCGATGATGAGTGCGGCGATCATGCCGTAGGCGATGTACTGCATCATCACCAGTTTGGAGAACGCGAACGCGCCGGTGACGACGAGCAGGATTAGTGCGGCGGCGGTGATGATGCGGCCGGTGTGCGCGGTGCCGGTGCGGATCGCCTCGGTGGTGGTCGCGCCCTTGGAGCGGGCTTCGACCATGCGGGACAACAGGAATACCTCGTAGTCGGTGGAGAGGCCGTAGATGATGGCGATGATCAGTACGAGGATGAGCGCTTGAATCGGTTGCGGGGTGAAGTTGAGTAACCCTGATCCGTGTCCGTCGACGAAGATCCAGGTGAGGATGCCGAGGGTGGTGCCTAGGCCGAGTGCGCTCATCAGGGCGGCTTTGATCGGTAGGACGAGGGAGCCGAAGGTCAGGAACATGAGCATGGTGGTGAGGAAGAGGACGACCGCGACCATGAAGGGGATGCGGCCCAAAAGGCCGTCGATGGAGTCCTTTTGGATCGCTGGTGTGCCGCCGACGAGCATGGTTACGCCGTCGGGGAGCGGGATCGCGCGCAGATAGTCGATGGTGGTGTCGGCGTTCTTGACGGCGAGCGCGGCGTCGGTGCGGTAGACGCCGGGGTGAGTGATCGAGGTTTCCGGTGTGTGGAACGGGCCGGTCGCGCCTGGCGGGGTGAGCAGGCCGGGCGCTCGGTTCGCCTGCTTGACGACGTCGCCGATGCCGGTGGTGTTCCCGTTCTCGGAGATGAACACGAGCTGCACGGGATCGGCTTTGCGGATGGGGAAGGTGGTGTCGAATTCCTGTTGGGCGATCCTGGTCGGGTTGTCCGGTGGCAGGTAGGTTTCGCTGAATCCGCCGAAGGCGATGTTCTTCATCGGGATGATCAACAGCAGCAGGCCGAGGCAGATCGGGATGGCGATCCGTTTGGGGTGTTGCATCACCCAGCGGGCGGTGCGACCCCAGAAACTGTTCTCGACCTCTTCGGCGGTCTTGGTTTTGCCGAAGCGTTTGAGGCCGAGCATGTCCACGCGTGGGCCGAGGACGCTGAGCATCGCGGGCAGCACGGTGAGGGCGGTGAGTGCGGCCAGTGAGACCGTCGCGATGGAGCCGTAGGCCATCGATCTGAGGAAGCCTTGCGGGAACAGGAGCATGCCGCCGAGGCTGGCGATGATCATGGTCGCGGAGAACAGCACGGTGCGGCCCGCGGTCATCACGGCGCGGCGGACGGCGGTTCGGGTGTCGTAGCCTTCGGCGAGTTCCTCGCGGAATCGGCTCACGATGAACAGGCCGTAGTCGATGGCGAGGCCGACGCCGATCATCGAGACGACGCCGGAGACAAAGATATTGACGTCGGTGAATTCGGTGAGGCCACGGAGGATGCCGTTGGCGCCCATCACGGTGAGCCCGCCGACGATCAGGGGTAGTGCGGCGGCGACCAATCCGCCGAAGATGAAGAACAGGAGCACGGCCACGAGGGGGAACGCGACGACTTCCATGAGGTGGATGTCTTCGTTGAGCGAGGAGGCCAGGGTTCCTGCGACGGGTTGCAGTCCGGCGACTTGGACGTCGATGCCCGGAATGTCGAAGGCGTCCTTGACTTTCTGGTAGTTGTTCGCCACGTCGGTGTCGGTGTCGCCTTTGATGGCGACGGAGGCGAAGGCGCGGTTCAGGTCAGGTCGGCCGAAGAAGCTTGGTTGCTGTGGGGCGTTCGCTGTCTTCCAGTAGGAGCCGTTGACCTGCTGGATTTCGTTGGGGTGCTCGGGTTGCAGGCTGTCGAGGTTGGCGATGATCTTGCCGCTGAATTCCGGGTCGTCGAGTGAGACGCCGGGGGGTGCGGTGTAGAGCAGGATGACGTCGGCTTTGTGGTCGCGGCCGAATGCTTGGTCGGATATGTGTGCGGCCTTGGCCGATTCCGAGGTGGGGTCGTCCAATCCGCTGGAGGTCAGATGCCGGGACAGGTCTGCGCCGTACCCGCCGAGGGCGAGCAGTGTGGCGCCGATGCCGACGATGACGACGATGCGGAACCGATAGACGAAGTCTCCCCAGCGCGCGAACATCAGGCGGCTCTTCGGAAGTGCGGACTGGACGGTCGGGCAGGGAGCGGCCTGAGGGCACCGATCATCAAGAGATTGCATCCTTCCGGTGGTCGCGCCCGATATGCGCGCTATCCAAAGTACCGGTGCCGCGGAGCTGTCTTCCTGAGAGTTTTGCTAGGAAATGTCTGTTGGGCCAAGGATTTTGCCGAGTGTTGTGGTGAGTGTTCGCAGTTCGTCGGGGTCGAGTTTGCCGGCGAAGCGTTGGTGGATGCCTGCGAGGTAGCGGGGGGCGGCGTCGTGGAGGCGGGTGCGTCCGGCGTCGGTGATGGTGACGAAGGCGGATCGGCCGTCGTCGGGGTTGGCTTCGCGGGTGACAAGTCCGGCGGTTTCGAGTTCGGTGACCAGGCGGCTTACTCGGGTGCGGCTGAGCACGACGCGTGCGCCGAGGTCGGTCATGCGCAGGGGAGGGACGCCATCGAGTTCGAGCAGGACGTCGTACCAGGCGAGCGGGAGGCCGACGGAGGCGCGCAGGTCGGCGTCGAGTTGGGGCACCAGTTGGGCGTGTACGCGCAGTAGTGCGGACCAGGCGTTGGCTGCTGCGCGGTGGTTGTCGGTCACGGTGCGATCTTACCTACTTGTGTGCGCCCGCACGTATATAGTAGCGTGCACACGCACATAGTTTGGATTCGGAGGAAGGAATCTCATGACCGACGTCATTGCTCGCGAGGAGTTGGCTGCCGCTATCGAGGCGGGTTCGGTGACGGTGCTCGACACGCTCGGGGCCGGATATTTCGAGAAGGCGCATCTGCCCGGCGCGCGGGTCCTTGTCGAGTCCGACGTGGAATCGACTGCCGGGCAACTGCTTCCGGATCGCGGCGCGGCGATCGTGACCTACTGCGCGAACGAAGCGTGCCGGAACAGCGAGAACGTCGCCGTCAAGCTGCGGGCGCTGGGGTACACGAATGTGCGGGCGTATCGGGCGGGAATTCAGGATTGGGCGGACGCCGGGCTTCCGGTCGAGGAGGGCGCCTGAAACCAAGGACTTGCGCCTCTGTCTAGCTGTGCTAGATTCATTAGCAACGCTAGATCTAGAGACGGAGTCCACCCATGTACAGCACAGTCGTTCAGGTTCTCGGCATCGTCGCGGTGCTCGCCAACGCGGTCGTCTACGGCACCGACGCCTGCTACGCCCTCATCACGCGGTCGGTGTACGCGCGGTTGGACGACGCGACGGTGACCGCCTCGGCGGGCTGGGGTCATTACTACGGTGACCGGCGGATGCCGATCATCGGCGCGGGTGGCGTCATCACAGCGGTGTTGACCGCGGTGCTGGCGGCCATCGGTGGTTCCGTCGGCGCGGCGGTGGCCGCGGGGATCGCGGTGCTGGCGTTGGTGTCCTGGTTGGGCATCTACGTTCGCGTGGCCAAGCCGGTGAACACGCAGCAGACCGCCGCCGCGCAGGCGGGGATCACGCCGTCGAATGCCCGTGCGCTGCAGGATAAGTGGGACAGTGTGGTCAATGCCCGGGTTGCCTTGCAGTTCGTCGCGCTTGCCGGTTTGGGTGCGGCCATCGCGCTGGCCTGAGGGAAATCGCTGGAGCGCCGTGCGGTCGACCTGGTCGATCGTACGGCGCTCTGCTGTGTGGGGCGGAACCGTTCGTGATGCGGGAAGCGTTGACCGTCAACGACTTTGCGATGACGTAGATGTGAGATGCCCCTCGGTCTCGGCCTGCCGTTGCCTGTGGCGAGCGGGGACGTGTCAGGATTTGCCTATGGTGTCGAATCCGCTGCCGCCGGTTGCTCGCAGGCTGGCCCAACAGCGCTGGGTCATGCGCACGGCGCCGGTCGTGATTCCGGTCGAGCGCGCCGTTCGGCGCTGGACGAACGGGCGGATGGGCGTGCTGGATCTGGTCGGGTTGCCCTCGATCGAGGTCACCGTCGCCGGTCGCAAGACCGGCGTGCCGCGAACCACCTCGCTGCTCTACGTCCCGCGTGGCGACGACTTCCTCATCATGGGCTCCAACTGGGGCAACCCCAAGCATCCGGTGTGGTCGGCCAATCTTCGGGCCGCCGACACCGCCACCGTCCGGCACAAGGGCGAGCAGTTCACGGTCGGGGTCACCGAGCTCACCGGTGTCGATCGCAAACTGGCCTGGGATCTGGCCGTGGAGTTCTGGCCGGGCTATGAGATGGAATACGAGCTCTCCGGTGGGCGGCAGTTCCGGATTTTCGAACTGCGCCGCAGCTGACCGGAAACTGTTCCAGGCGTGGGTGAGTCGCACCGTTTCTGACGGTGCGGACGTGGCCGCTACTTTGTCGGAGGGGCCGGTTACGGTGGGGTGGTGACCACGCATCTGACGCACTGGGGAGCCTTCGAGGCGGACAGCGACGGTGATCGGCTGACCGCTGTGCGGCCGTGGCGCGGCGATCCGGAGCCGATGCGGCTGATCGAGAATGTGGCGTCCGCGCAGCATCATCCGACCAGGGTCGATCAACCCTATGTCCGGCAGGGATGGTTGGCACGCGGGCCGGGGGCGGTCGGGCGTGGCGACGAGCCGTTCGTGCCGGTGTCATGGGACAAGGCGCTGGAGCTGCTGTCCGGGGAGTTGGGGCGGGTGTATCGCGAGCACGGTGCCGAAGCCGTGTACGGCGGATCCTACGGGTGGGCCAGTGCGGGGCGTTTTCATCATGCGCAGAGTCAGGCGCATCGGTTCCTGAACTGCCTCGGCGGGTATGTGCGCCACGTCAACAGCTACAGCCTCGGGGTTTCACAGGTATTGATGCCGCATGTGTTCGGCCATCTCGGTTGGGTGCTCGAGCGGGCGACGTCGAAGACGGTGTTGGCGGAGCACGCGGAGTTGGTGGTGGCGTTCGGCGGGTTGTCGCCGAAGAACGCGGCGGTGGCACCGGGTGGTGTGTCACGGCACAACACGCGGGGTTGGATCAGTGCGGCGCGGGCGCGAGGCTGCCGGTTCGTCTCGATCACGCCGTTGCGTGACGACATTCCGGCGCAGGCGCAGGCGGAGTGGCTCGCGCCGCGACCGGGCAGCGATACGGCGTTGATGCTCGCGCTGGCGCAGGTGTTGGATGCGGAAGGGTTGGCGGACAAGGCTTTTCTGGACAAGTACACCGTCGGCTACCAGCGTTTCATCGGCTATGTGCGCGGCGAAACGGACGGGGTCGTGAAGTCGCCGGAGTGGGCCGCGTCGATCACCGGCGTGCCCGCTGAGCGCATCCGGACGTTGGCGCGGGAGATGGCGTCGGCGCGGACCTTTCTGACGGTGAGCTGGTCGTTGCAGCGTGCGCAGTATGGTGAGCAGCCGCTGTGGTTGGGGGTGGTGCTCGCGGCGATGCTCGGCCAGATCGGGCTGCCCGGTGGTGGATTCGGGCACGGCTACGGGTCGGCGGCCAGCGTCGGCGAGCCCGCGCGGGAGTTCTCACCGCCGCGACTGCCGCAGGGGCTCAACGGGGTCGATACGTTCATTCCGGTCGCGCGGATCGCCGACATGCTGCTCAATCCCGGTCAACCCTTCGACTACGACGGGCAGCACCTGGTGTATCCCGATATTCGACTGGTCTACTGGGCGGGCGGGAATCCCTTTCACCACCACCAGGATCTGGCCAGGTTGCGTGCGGCGTTCGCCCGGCCCGAGACGGTGGTGGTGCACGATCCGTTCTGGACCGCGACCGCGCGGCACGCCGATATCGTGCTCCCCTCGACCATGTCGATCGAACGCGACGACTACGGCGCGGGGGAGAACGACCGCGTGCTGTTCCCGATGAAGGCGATCACCAGGCCGCACGGCAAGGCGCGTAACGACTACGCCATCTTCGGCGAGTTGGCCGAACGTCTCGGTATCGGCAAGGAATTCACCGAGGGCCGCACCGACGACGAGTGGCTGCGCCACCTCTACGAGGAATGGCGGCTGCACCACTCCGGGCATGAGCTGCCCGACTTCGACACCTTCTGGGCCAGCGAGCACATCGAGCTGCCGGTGCCCGACCCGCAGCAGATACTCGGTGCCGAGTTCCGCGCCGACCCGCAGCGGTTCCCGCTCGGTACCCCGAGCGGCAAGATCGAGATCTTCTCCGACACCATCGACGGCTTCGGTTACGCCGACTGCCCGGGCCACCCGGTGTGGTTGGCGCCCGAGGAATGGTTGGGCGGTGCGGCCGCCGCCGAGTTCCCGCTGCAGCTGGTGGCCAACCAGCCGCGCACCAAACTGCACAGCCAACTCGACGTCGGCGCGTACAGCCAATCGAGCAAAATCGCTGCGCGCGAACCGGTTCGGATGCACCCCGACGATGCCGCGGCCCGTGACCTGCGCGACGGCGACATCGTCCGCGTCATCAGCAAACGCGGTAACTGCCTGGCCGGACTGGTCATCGACGACGCGGTCCGGCCGGGAGTAGCGCAACTGTCCACCGGGGCCTGGTACGACCCCGACCCGACCGACCCCACCTTCTGCCGCCACGGCAACCCGAACGTGCTGACCCCGGACCGGCCATCGTCGACATTGAGTCAGGGCTGCGCGGGTCAGCTGTCGCTGGTCGATATCGAGCGGTATGCGGGCGAGGTGCCAGACCTAACGGTGAACCAGCCGCCCGCCACGGTTGCGGCACAGCACCTTCCGTAACCACGGCCGATCGCCGCGATGCGGTGGATGCGTACTTGCCGTTGATGACATTGGTCTACTGGGTGGCGCGCGCTGTGGAGGACGTGCTTCCGATGGGCAGCGCGAACCTCGCCGCCACACCGGTCAGCGCAGTGGCCGCTGTAATCGGCGCGCGAACAAATACGCGAAGCGATCATGGCGGGAATCTGGGACGTGTGGTGATCCCCGAGGACTTACTACCGGCTGAGGGTGGTGCAACCGTTCTCGAAGGCCTTGCCATCGAATTGCGCCTGGAAGAAGGGGAGGGTGGTGGGGACGAACATGGCACCGGCGAGGAAGTGGTCGGCACCGGGGTATTCCTGGTAGCGGACGGGGACGCCGCGGCGGCAGTATTCGGCAGCGAGGGCGCGTTCGTCCGCGGCCACGATGACGCCGTCACCGGTGCCGTCGGAGTTTCCGCCGCCGAGCAGCAATGGTCCCGTCGGGGTGCCCGTGGTGCCCATTCGTCCCTGCTCGATCATCGGCGCCAGCGCAGGGATGGTCGGGTAATCCGCATACTCCGGCAGTAGGAGCTGCTCGATGCGGAGGCCGGGGAATTTGGGGCCGTCGGGTGCGCACTGGTCGGCGACCTGGGCGAGTATGTGTTTGCCGTATTCGGAGAGATAGGGATCGAGGTCGATATCGAATCCGCGTGCCGAGCCGAGCAGGACGTACGGAATCAGCGTCGCCCATTCCTGTTTGCCGTTGATGTAGGAGACGGTGTGGACGAGGTCGACCGGGTAGCCGCCGAGCGCGGCACCGGCGATGTTGAGCTCGGGCGCGTAGGTCGGCGCCAGTTCGGCGGCATATTCGGTGGCGATCGAACCGCCGGAGAAGCCGGACATGCCGACCGGGGTCGATGGTGCAGCGTCGAGGGTGTGCAATGCGGCACGGATGCTGTCCAGCGTGGCGTTTCCGGATTTGCGTCCGGCGCCGTATGCGAGTTCCGCGCCTTCGTAATCGCTCGAGACGACGGTGAATCCGGCCGCGAGGTAGCCGGCGAGAACCGGCGTATCGGCTGTCGCGAGCGGTCCGCCGCCGCGCAGTGTGTAGGACGGATCGCAGCGAGCGCCGAGCGCGTCGTAGGCGCTCTGGTAGGAGACGATGCGCAGCGGACTCGACGCGGCGGGCGGCCGGATGATGGTGGTCACTGTCGCGGCGGGCTCACCGAGCTGGCCGGTTGTCCGGTACAGCACCTGGGTGGCGTCGAGCGGCAGCTGTGTTCCCGTCGGCGCGAGCTTGACGGTTCGTGTCTTCAGCACGGTGCCCGGTGCGACATCGGTGAGTGGACCCTCGGCGCGATAGAACGGATCTGCCGTCGGCGTCAGCAGCGCGGCTTCAGCGTGGGCTGCTGATCCCGCGGCGAACGACATCGCCGGTAACGCAATCAGTGTCGCGAACATCGCTACCGTCCGCCGCACTACCCGGTTCATTGGTGGAACTCTCCCATTCGGTTGTCCCTCAGTCGATTTCGAGAGTGGGTACCGAGGCTAACCATTGATCTGATAAGTGTCATGACCATATTTATGGTGGACGGGGCTCGCGGTGGAGGAGGAATACTACAAGCGAGGCCAGCGATCACGGGACGAGAATGAGCTTGCTGCCACTGAGACCGCCACAAAGAGGAGCAGCGCCCACCTAGTCGGGATTTGCGCACCCAGCGAGAGTGGACGTTTCGTGTCGGCGGGGAGTCGATAGGGGCGATCGGCTTCTTGCGTGCCGACGCTGCGGGCTGGATGTGGTGAGCTGCGCGGCGTTGACGGGGGATCGGCGGGCATGTCCCACGCTATGACTTGACACGATCTACGTTCGTTGGGTAGAACTTAGATCGTCACGACGAACTAAGTTCGTGTCGATGTTTCGGAGGTACGTGATGCGAGTTTCCGTAGTCGGAGCCGGTCTGGGAGGTCTGGCTCTCGCGCAGGGTCTGCGTGGTGCCGGGATCGAGGCCGAGGTATTCGAGCGCGACCCGGGGATCGTCGCCCGATTCCAGGGCTACCGACTCGTGCTGAACCCGACCGGTTTCCAAGCGGTGCGCAACTGCCTGCCGACCCGCTGGCACCCGCTGCTGGACGAGATCGTCATGGATGCCTCGGCCGAGCAGTTGATCTTTGACCCACAGCTGAACGAGATCGGCAGGCTCGGCGCGGGCCGCACCGGTACCGTCGTCGACCGACAAGTACTACGACACCTGCTGCTGACCGGGCTGACCGTGCACACCGACGCCGCACTCACCAGCTACGACGTGCTGGCCGACCGCACCGTCCAAGCCCGGTTCGCCCGCCGCGACCCGGCCACCGCCGACCTGCTCGTCGGCGCGGACGGGGTCACCTCCGCGGTGCGCGGGGTGCTCTCGCCGCAGACCACCCCGACCGACACCGGCGTCCGATTCGTCATCGGCCGCACACCGCTGACCGACGAATTCGCGGACCTGTCCAAGACCTACGGCTCGAAGATCACCGGCGACGGCGTCAGCCTGCTACTCGGCGCGATGCAGTTCCGCACCCCGCCCAAGCAAGCCGCCGAACAACTGGCCCCCGAAGTCGACCTGCCCGACATCGGCGACTACGTGCGCTGGGCCATGATCCTGCCCCCGCACAGCTCACTCGAAGAGCAGACCGCGCAGGACGCCGTGCTGTCGCGGATGGATGGTTGGCACCCGCTGCTGCGCGCGCTGATCGAGCAAGCCGACCCGGACAACAGCACGCTGCTGTCGATCCGGGTGGTCAAGCCCGGAAAGCGTTGGGCGCCAGGCCCGGTCACACTGCTCGGCGACGCGATCCACGCCACCTCACCGACCGGCGGCAACGGCGCCAACACCGCACTACGCGACGCCGACCTGCTGCGCGGGTGCCTGATCGAAGCCGACGAAGGCCGCCAGGACTTGCTCGGCGCGGTCGAGGAGTACGAGCGGCAGATGTTCGTCTACGGCGACGAAGCCGTGCAAAGCAGCCTCGACAAACTGCCCGCCTTCGCCCCCACGGCGAAACTGTCCTGAACTCGCGCGAGCGCGTATAGTCGGTTCCGACTAATAGGGAGCGACTAATCGTGGTACGGCGCAAGGTCACCAATACGCTGGCTCTGGCACTGCTCGGGCTGCTCATCGAGCGACCGATGCATCCCTATGAGATGGCTGCCACGCTGCGGGAACGTCATAAGGACGGCAGTTTCAAAATCAACTCTGGTTCGCTGTACGACACGGTCGAGGCGCTTGCGCGGCACGGCTGGATCGAGCCGGTCGAGACGGTCCGCGCGGGCAATCGCCCGGAGCGAACGGTCTACGCGCACACCGAACTCGGGCGCGCGGAGTTCGTCTCGTGGCTCGATGAATTGGTGCGGACCCCGGTCGCGGAGTTTCCGAAGTTCATTGCCGCGGTCAGCTACCTGGGCGCGCTTGGCCCGGTCCGCGCGGTCGATGCGCTCGAGGAGCGCGCTCGCCATCTGGTCGACCGTATTGCGGGTGCGGATACCGCACTCGAGGAGACCGTTGGTGCGGGAGCGCCGCGGCTGTTCATGATCGAAGTCGAGTACGTGCGCCATGCCTGGCAGGCCGAACTGGAGTGGACGCGGCAGATCATCGCCGAGATCCGCGACGGCTCACTCGCCTGGCCCGAGCCCGGCACGTTCTGAGGGGGAACACGATGTCTGACCATGCGCTGGATACCGAGGTGTTGATTGTCGGCGCGGGCCCGGCGGGGCTGATGCTCGCCTATGAACTCGCGCTCGCCGGGGTACGTGCGACTGTCCTCGAGCGTGCGCTGGAACCGCTGTGGTGCCGGGGCTACAACCTCAACGCTCGTTCACTGGACCTGCTCGAGCGACGCGGACTGGCCGAGGGGTTCATTGCCGAAGGTCATCAAGTGCCGAACGTACCGGCTACCGGGATCGTGCAGCCGCTGTCGCTGGCGGGGACATGGACCGATCACCCGTTCTCGTTGGGGATCGCGCAGACTCGCGTCGAAGAGGTATTGGCCGAGCGAGCTATCGCGTTGGGGGCCAACGTGTTACGCGGTCGCGAGGTTCGTGGAATCGAACAGGACGCGGAGTCGGTGACCGCGACGGTGCTTAGCGGAGGGGACCTCACCCACCTGACCGCGCGGTATCTCGTCGGCTGTGACGGTGGTCGAAGCGTCGTCCGCAAGAGCGCGGGAATCGCGTTCCCCGGCACCGACGCCACCTTCTTCGTCTTGCTCGGCGACGTCGAATGCGATCTGCCGTACGGACTTTCGGCCGGATCGAACGGGCGCGACGTGTTCGTCATCCCACGGCCGGGCTACGTGCGCGTCATCGTGCGCGAAACGGACCCGCCCGCGGACAAGGACACCCCGGTAACGCTGGAGTTGCTGCAATCCCAAGTCTCCGAAGCCCTCGGCCGACAAACCGAACTGCGCGCACCACGATGGCTGACCCGGTTCGGGGACGCCGCGCGCCTGGCCGCTCGCTTCCGCGCAGGACGCGTGCTACTGGCCGGAGACTCGGCGCACATCTTCCCGCCCGCCGGGGCCATCGGCGTCAACGTGGCGATAGACGACGCGTTCAACCTTGGCTGGAAACTCGCCGCCACGGTCCGCGGCACCGCACCCGAAGGCCTGCTCGACACCTACCACGACGAACGGCACGCCACCGGCCAAGCACTCCTGGCGAACCAGAGCGCGCAGGTCCTGCTCAACGACCGCGAGTCACCGCTGGCCGACCTGGTCCAGCGGGTCGCGGCACACCCGGCGGGCAACCGCGCCCTGACCGAGATCCTGACCGGCCTCGCCACCTGCTACCTCCCCGGCGAGCACCCCTGGCTCGGCCGCCTCGCCCCCAACCTCCCCTTGACGACCACTGACAGCGAAACGACCCTAGCCTCGCTGCTGCACCCGGGCCGCCCGGTGCTGCTGGACCTGACTCCCGAGCGAGCGTTCTCGACATGGTCGGACTCGGTCACCGTGATCAGCGCGGACTGTCCGGCGCATCCGGATATCCGCGCACTGCTACTACGCCCCGACGGACACACCGCCTGGCTGAGCACCACCCCCACGCACGACACCGGGCTGCCCGACGCTCTCCATCGCTGGGTCACCCCCGCGCCCGCCCTCACCGGATCCCCTGCCGGTATCCGTTGATCGCGCCGCAAACGCTGACGACCTCGGCGCATTGATCGCCCGGGCCTAGGCAGCGTGTCCGAAGGTGGTGCCGGCGTCGATACAGGTAAGGGCCCGTACTCAACTGGTCTGTATTCCTGAGGAATTGCGGCAGGCTCGAGTTGACCAACAGCAGGCGCGGGTTGCGGCCGCCTACGAAGCCGCCCCGTCCGTCGCCGGGATCGGCCACGTACGGCAGTCCGCAGGTCGTGGCGAGAAGGAGATAGCCGCGATCGAGAAGCCCCCTTCGATTCGCCTTGTTCACATCGGACCAAGACGGTGCGTAACGCACCCGCTCGGTGGAAAGGCTTGGCGCGCAGGCAATCCCATGCGTAGGCGGCTTTATTGTGGTGCGTCGACGTCCGGGGCGTCGCTAGGCTCGCCCGCATGATTCTTCGTCACGTCGCTATCGACTGCGCCGATCCGTCCACGCTCGCGGCATTCTGGAGCGCCGCCACCGGCTGGCCGCTGCTGGCGGAGGACGTGGACGACGACGAGGCGCTGTTGAGCGCGCACGCGCCGGTTCCCGGGTTCTTGTTCATCCGGGTTCCGGAGGGCAAAACGGTGAAGAACCGGATCCACTTCGATTGGCTGCCCACCGAACGCACCCGCGACGAGGAAGTCGAGCGCCTGATCACCCTGGGCGCGACACTCTATGCCGACCACCGCACCGCCGACGGTCGCGGCTGGGTCACCCTGCTCGACCCCGAGGGCAACGAATTCTGTGTCGAGCGAAGCACATCCGAACGCGGCAGCCAGGACTGACCGCGACACACCACTGGAATGGCCTGTGCGGCGGTGTGATCGGCGTTGACCTCTACGATGCCCCGGTGACCTACGACGACCTCGAGCATCTCGACACTTCCCGGCTGCCGGAGCGGCAGCAACGCATCCTCGCCACCATCCGCGACTGGGTGGTGCGCCAAGGCTACGCGCCGAACTCCCGGCAGATCGGGGACGCGGTGGGGTTGCGGTCATCGTCGTCGGTGTCCAAACATCTGAACAGCCTGGAGGAGAAGGGATTCCTGCGGCGCAGCGAGACCATGTCGCGGCCGATCGACGTGCGGATGTTCCTGCAGGGCGCGGCGCCGCGGGAATCCAACGAGGATTCGGTGGCGGTGCCGGTGGTCGGTGATATCGCGGCGGGCACGCCGATCCTGGCCGAGGAGCACACCGACGACATGGTGACGATGTCGCGTCAGCTCGTCGGGCGCGGCACGGTGTTCGGGCTGCGGGTGCGCGGGGATTCGATGATCGACGCGGCGATCTGTGACGGCGACATCGTGGTGGTGCGTCAACAGAACGAGGCGCATTCGGGGCAGATCGTTGCCGCGATGATCGACGGCGAGGCGACGGTGAAGGTGTATCGGCGCCGCGACGGTCACGTGTATCTCGAGCCGCGCAACCCTGCCTACGAGGTCATCGATGGTGATAAGGCCGCTGTTCTCGGCACGGTGGTCTCGGTGATGCGCCGCGTCTGAGGGGTCGTCGTACGCTGAACTGATGTCGGACATCGCGGACTTCGAGCGGCTTGTCGAGTTGCTGGCCGGTCGCCGGGTGGTGGTGCTCACCGGTGCCGGTGTGTCGACCGACAGCGGTATCCCCGACTATCGCGGTCCAGCCTCGCCGCCGCGCAATCCGATGACCTATCAGCAGTTCGTCGGTGACGCGGTGTTCCGGCAGCGGTATTGGGCGCGCAACCACATCGGGTGGCGGCGAATGGACGCGTCGCGGCCCAATCCGGGGCATCGCGCGCTGGCACGGCTCGAGCGAATGGGTGTGGTGAGCGGTCTGATCACCCAGAATGTGGATCTGCTGCATACGAAGGCCGGGCATCGCCGGGTGATCGATCTGCACGGCACGTATGCGCGGGTGCGGTGTTTGAGCTGTGCCGGGTTGATTTCACGGATGGCGTTGGCCGAGCGGCTCGAAGCGGCGAATCCCGGTTTCGCCGAGGGAGCGACGACGAATGGGGTGGAAGTCGCACCCGACGCGGACGCGGTTGTCGCCGATACCGACAGTTTCCGGATGGTCGATTGTGCCGGCTGCGGGGGAATGCTGAAGCCCGACATCGTGTATTTCGGGGAGAATGTGCCGAAGGATCGGGTGGCGGCGGCGTTCGAACTCGTCGATGACGCGGATGCGGTGCTGGTGGCTGGGTCGTCGCTGACGGTCATGTCGGGGCTGCGGTTCGTGCGGCACGCGGTGAAACATGGGCGGCCGGTGGTGATCGTCAATCGCGGAAAGACGCGCGGGGATGAGTTGGCGTCGCTCACCGTTGATGCCGGATGCTCGAGTGCGCTGGTCGCGCTAGCCGACACTCTCGGGGATGCGCGGGTGCTGGCTGGATCGTCGGCGGTGTAGTCGAGTTTTATCGGGGTTCCGGTAGTCGGTCATGCTCATGCCGCCGAGCGGAGCCGGGGTGGCCGAGAAGTCCGGCCACCGGGCCCCGCGCACCGCGTCGGTCAGGTCACCGTCGCCCTTGCCGAAACGAGTAGCAGTGGGCGCCAACAGGTTTGGCGGTGGCTCCGTGGCCAAATGTCACGGAGCCACTCACTTCAGGCTTCACGAAGCGGGGGCAATCAGCGCAGCGTGGCTTCGAGGATCGAGAATGGACTGGGTGTAGCAACGATACGGTCGAGGGTGAAGCCGCTGCTATCGAGAAGATCGCGGTACTCCTGCTCGCTACGCTCCTTGCCGGTCAACATGCCAAGCATTGTCAGATCGATGGCTTTGGTCAGGTGCGGTTCGTCCCCGTCGGGGACCACGCCCTCGATGATCAGCAGGCGGGCTCCCGGGGCAGCCGCGGCCGCGATCGATGCCAGGATGCGCCGGTTTTCCTGGTCGTTCCAGTCGTGGAGGATGTAGCTCAAGACGTAGATGTCCGCAGAGGGAACCTCGATGAAGAAATCTCCGGCAACCACCTCAACCCGGTTGGTGAGGTCTGCCTCGGCCAGGGTGCCCTCTGCCGCAGGCACCGTGGTAGGCCGATCGAACAAGATGCCGCGGCGCTCGGCGTCGCCGTCACGAGTGAGCAGCTCGACCAATACGCTGCCGTCGGACCCACCGATGTCGGCGACGACGCGTCCCGGCGGGAGCTGGTAGCCGTCGAACATGCCGGTGCGCAGGCTCGAGGTGATGTCGGCCATCGCCTGACTGAACAGAACTTCTCGCTGCGCGTCGGCGCCGATCCAGTCGAAGAACGGCTCACCGAGGTACTTGTCCGAGCCGGGCCTGCCCGTGCGCACACTGTGGCCGAGCTCGCTGAAGGGCAGATAGTGGGTCTCCATCCACATACGAGCTATGCCGTGCAGCGACTGCGGATGCTTCTCCGACAGCGTGGCGCCGACGGGCGTGACAGTGACGTACTCGCCCTCGGTGGCGAAGACTCCCAGCGCCGCCAGCACCCGCAGAAGCCGATGCAACGGCTCACGCTGGGCGCCGGTGCGTTCGGCAAGTTCGGCAACGGTCTTCGGCCCCTCCTGCTCGAGGATCGTGGCCACCCCCAGCTCGGCGACCACGTATATGGCTTGGGACACCTGGAAGCCACCCAACAACTGCACCATCACCGCACTCGGCGGCGGTCCAACAACGATCTCGGTCTCGGTCATCACGCCTGCACTCCTCGAACATATTCGGCGCGGCTCCGTCGTCGCCGCGTTCGCCAGCATCGCTGTGCTGGAACCGACAATGCCCTCGCAGAGATAGTCGTCGCGTCGGCGAAAACTACGTAGATCACGCGGCTAGGTAATTCGGAGGTCCGAGCAGGTGCGTGACGATATACGTGCTCGTGTCGTGGAGTATCTGGGCAAGAGGGAACCCGCGACGGTCGAGTACGCGATCTCACCGGTCCGGAACCCTTACTGCGGCTTCTGCATGGAATGCGTCTCGGCATTCGATGCCGAATATGAGCCGATTGCCGTATGCGGCAGGCTGCTACGGCGGAGTTTCCCTGGGAATCGCCGATCGAATGATTGGGCGTGCGTCTGATGTAAATACGCAGAGAGTGCCGAACGGGGCTATTTGGCGGCCTGGAAACTCTTCCCGTTCAAAGGTATATCGCACAGGTGGGCTTGCGGCAAGGCCCCGTCTGTGCCGCATACTCGCAAGCCCGAGTCGGTGTGGCCGCCGGGCAGCGTTTTCGGGCGCTGACAGAGTTCTGGTGTGAGGTATCGAGAGGGAGAAACAGTGGCTGAGGAGAAAGCGCTGAACGTCGGACCGGCAAGGATCGACATCGCCTATGAGCGCTTCGGCGACCCGACATTGCCGCCCGTACTGCTGCTCATGGGGGGTGGCGCACAGATGATCAACTGGCCCGACCAGTTCTGCACCGAATTGGTCGAACGCGGCCTGCACGTCATCCGCTTCGACAGCAGGGACACCGGCCACTCCACCCACATGACCGCCGCACCGGTCGTCGATATGCCGGCGGCGATGGCCGGTGACCTCGCCACCGCGTCCTACAACCTGTCGGACATGGCCGCCGATGCCGTCGGCCTCCTCGACGCGCTCGGCTACGCCAGCGCCCACCTGGTCGGGCTGTCCATGGGCGGAATGATCGCGCAGACCATCGCGATCGAGTATCCCGACCGCGTCCGATCACTGACATCGATCAGTTCCCGCACCGGCGCCCCCGGCGTCGGCGACGCCGATTTCGCCGCCATCGGACCCCTGGGCCCGCAACCGAACGACCGGCAGAGCTACATCGACTGGCAACTGCGCGCCTCCCGCGCGATCTGGTCGCCAGCGTTCGCGTTCGACGAGACCGCGGTCGCCGAAACCGCCGGACGCGTCTACGACCGAGGACGCGACCACGAGGCGATGATGCGCCACTTCGTCGCCGTGCTCGCCTCCGGCGACCGAACAACACAGCTGCGGACGCTGCACCTCCCCACCCTCGTGCTGCACGGCGCGAACGACCTGATGTGTGACGTCAGCGGCGGCCACGCCACCGCCCAAGCCATCCCCGGCGCGACACTGGTCGTCTTCGACGGCATGGGCCACCACCTGCCCCGCGAACTGTGGCCGACCTTCGCCGACCACATCGGCGAACTCGTCCACCGCGCGGAGGCGACCGCCCGCTGATTGTGAGACATCTATCCCGTTGTATGAGGCGGAATTTCATGGCCCGCGCCAGGGGAGTTTGCCCACTGCCGACGCTGTGACCTGGGTGGGCTGTCTTCGATGGCAGAACGAGTGCGTGACCGTGCCAGTGCAGGCGGTCCCGTTCGCCTTTTCCGTTGTGCGAAGCGGCATTTTATGCCCTCCTCGGCAGGCCGATAACGTCGAATTCATGGAGTGGAGTTTTCAGTCGGCAGAACAGCTTTCGGCCGCTTTACGTGCTGGTGACGTGACCTCGGTGGAACTGACCGAGGAGGCGATCGCGCGGATCGAGCGCGACGACAAGGCGATCAATGCAATCTGCGTGCCGGACTTCGACCGGGCGCTGGCCGCCGCGCGCGACGCCGACCAGGCGCGCGCCCGCGGCGAGGACCGGCCGCTGCTCGGTATTCCGGTGACGGTCAAGGAGTCCTACAACATGGTGGGGCTGCCGACGACCTGGGGTATGCCGCAATTCCGGGACTTTATGCCCGCCGAGGACGCGGTGCAGGTGTCGCGGCTCAAGGCCGCCGGGGCGGTGCTGCTCGGTAAGACCAATGTGCCGCTGATGCTGCAAGATCTGCAGAGCTTCAACGAGATCTACGGCAGCACCAACAACCCGTGGGATCACGAGCGCACACCGGGCGGATCCTCCGGTGGCTCGGCCGCGGCGCTGGCCGCCGGATTCGGCGCGCTGTCCATTGCCTCAGACATCGCCGGTTCGCTGCGCACCCCCGCGCATTTCTGCGGCGTCTACGCACACAAGCCGACCGTGGGCCTGGTGGCCACCCGCGGGATGGTCCCGCCGCCCGCGCCCGCCTTGCCGACCGAGCACGACCTCGCGGTCGCCGGTCCGATGGCACGCACCGCCCGTGACCTCACGCTCCTACTAGACGTGATGGCCGGGCCCGACCCGCTGACGCGCGGTGTGGCCTACGACTTGAGGTTGCCGCCCGCGCGCCACGAGCGGCTCGCCGACTTCCGGGTCCTGGTCCTCGACGAGCATCCGAACATTCCGACCGGGGCCGCGGTGCGGGCCGGTGTGCAGCGGGTGGCCGACGCGCTGATCGACAGCGGCGCCCGCGTCGAACGCCACAGTGCGCTGCTGCCCGATCTGGTCGAGGCCGCGGCGCTCTACCTGCGGCTGGTGGTCGCGAACTTCTCCGGGGGCTATCCCGAGGAGCGGCACGCGCAGATGCGGACCCACGCCGCCGGACTCAGCGCCGACGACCATAGCCCCGGTGCGGAGTGGGTGCGCGGCATGGTGTTGAGCCATCGCGACTGGATGGCCGCCGACATCCGTCGCGAACAGCACCGCCACGGTTGGCGGCAGTTCTTCGCCGAGTTCGATGCGGTGGTGTGTCCGATCACGCCGACGCCCGCGTTCCCGCACGACCACGAGCGCGCGATGACCGAACGCCCGATCGACATCGACGGCGTCGAGTACCCGTTCGCCGACCAGGTCGCCTGGGCCGGACTGGCGACCATGCCCGGTCTGCCCGCCACCGCCATCCCGGCGGGCCGCTCGCCCGAGGGTCTGCCGGTCGGTGTGCAGCTGATCGGTCCGATGTTCGAGGACCGCACCCCGCTGCGGTTGGCCGAACTGCTCGAGGAGAAAATCGGCGGTTTTCAGGCGCCGCAATAGGGCGTGACGACGACCGGCTCGACGGTATCTTCGTCAGCTGTCACTGGGTGACACTTCTCCGATGAGATCGATGGTGGTCGCGCGTCCGCGCGAGCGGCCCCGCCCCTGCGCTCAGGTCGCACAGGGGCGGGGCGCGAAATCGCTACGGCTACCGGGGATTTCCGGCGCGGGCGGGGGTTCCGGCTTCGGTGAGACCGGTCAGGGCTCGGGGGAGCGGGCCCTGGTGCAGGACGCCGAGGCGCTGGGTGGCGCGGGTGAGGGCGACGTAGAGTTCGGCCGCGCCACGTGGACCGTCGGCGAGGATCTGTTCCGGGTTCACGACCAGGACGGCGTCGAATTCCAGGCCCTTGGTTTCCGAGGCCGGCACCGTGCCCGGAACGTTCGGCGGGCCGATCACGATGCTGGTGCCTTCGCGACCGGCCTCATCGCGAACGAATTCCTCAATGGCAGTGGACAATTCGTCCTCGGCGACCTGCCGGGACCAGGGTTGGACACCGCAGGCGCGGACCGACTCCGGGGGGTGGACACCGGGTGCGAATTCGGCGAGCAGCGCGGCGGCGACGGACATGATCTCGGCGGGGGTGCGATAGTTCACCGTCAATGATCGGTAAGCCCAACGGCCGGGAACATATGGCGCCATCATCGTGTCCCATGAGGTCGCTCCGGCCGCCGAGCGGCGTTGGGCGAGATCGCCGACCACGGTGAAGGATTTGCTGGGGCAGCGGCGCATCAGGACTCGCCAGTCCATTTCGGAGAGTTCTTGGGCCTCGTCGACGACGACGTGCCGGTAGGTCCAATCCCGGTCTGCGGCAGCGCGTTCGGCGAGTTCGCGGGTGTCGCGTTCGAGGAAACGGTCCGCCAGGTCCTCGGCGTAGAGCAGGTCTTGGGCGAACAGGTGGTCCTCGTCGTCCATCATGTCCTCGCGGCTCACCATGACGTCCAGCACGCCCGCGGCGTACTCGGCCTCGGCTTCGCGTTCCCGCTTGGCGCTCTGATCGGCCGGTTTGTCGGGGCCGAGCAGGTCGACCAACTCGTCGAGCAGCGGCACATCCGACACCGTCCACGCGTCGCCGTTCGCGCGTGCCAGTGCGTCGTCGGCGCCCGCCGCGCGCAGCCGTTCGGGGGACGAATACAGCTGTGCCAGTATGGTTTCCGGAGTCAGGGTCGGCCAGAGTTCGTCGAGTGTGGCGGTGAACATGGCATGGCTCGCCAATTCCTCGATCAGGTCTTCACGCAGCTGCTCCCATGCCTCGCGGTCCGAGCGGGTCAGCCAGCCCTTGCCGATCCTGGCGATCGCTCGTTCGGTGAGCGCCCACGTGATGATCTCCTCGAACACCGCGCGGGCCTCGTTGTGCGGGCGCCCGCTCGCGCGCGCCTCCTCCCGTGCCCACCCGGCGGTCTCGGCATCGATGCGCACCGTGACGTCGGCCAGCTCGATCGGCACCGGATCCTCGGGCAGTCGCTGCCGATCAGCGACCGCCGCCGCGAGCACGTCGAGGATCTTCAGCGAGCCCTTGAGGCGCGCGGCCCGTGGGGTGTCCTCGGCGGTGACGCGCAGCCCGGGCACGAGCTCGCCCGCGGTCGTGAACACCACATTGGTCTCGCCCAGCGACGGCAGCACGTGGGCGATGTGGTGGAGGAACGCCGGATTCGGACCGACCACGAGCACACCCTGACGTTCCATCCGCGCACGCTGGGTGTAGAGCAGATACGCGACGCGATGCAGCGCGACCACGGTTTTCCCGGTGCCGGGACCGCCCTCGATCACCAGCACCCCTGGATGGTCGAGTCGGATGATCTCGTCCTGCTCGGCCTGGATCGTCGCCACGATGTCGCGCATGCCCGCACCGCGCGGCGCGTTGACCGCCGCGAGCAGCGCCGCGTCCCCACGCTCACCCTCGGCGGGCCGGCCGAGCACCTCGTCGGTGAAATCGACGACCTGCCGTCCCCGGGTGTGGAACTGGCGGCGCCGACGCATGTTCTCCGGCGTCAAGGCGGTGGCGACGTAGAACGCGCGCGCCGCCGGTGCGCGCCAATCGAGCAGCAGCGGTTCGAACTCGTTCTTCTCGTCGTAGAGACCGATCCGGCCGATGTAGGAATGTTCGCCCGAGACGGTGTCCAACCGGCCGAAGCACAGGCCGTTGTCGGCCACGTCCAGTCGCTGCACCATTTTGCCCAGCGCGCGCACCTGGTCCTCGCGCTCCATGGCCGATCCGTCTCGGCCGCGCAACGCCGCACTGTACTGGCCCTTCACGTGCGCGCGTTCGGCGTCGAGGCGCGTGTAGAGTCCGGCCACATAGCCGCGCTCGGCGTGTAATTCGGCTTCGTATCCCTGAGTTGGCATGTGCCCCTTACCTTTTCCCTCGATCGACGATGTCGCGTCGGTCATCCGCACACCCGCACCGCTACTCCGAGGCTTGCCATCCTCGCGCGACAACGACACACGCGATTCGCGACTCCCATTTCCGCAGGTTCTGGCCTCGGCCAGCGAGTATGCGCCACCACCCCGGCCTTGCCGCAAGCCCCCCGATGCGTTATATATTGGATATGGAAAGGAGTTCGTAGCTCCTTTCCCTTTTTGTCCGCTACAGACGGACCACCCTCCTCGTGAAGCCAACGGCATGGCTTCGTGAATCCGGAGGATCAGGTCGAGCACTTCCTCGCTCGACACCGGGGTGAGCGCGAATCATGATCACCGAGTCCGGCTTCGATCGCTCCCGGTTCGGCGTTGTTCAGCGCGGTGGGTGAGCCCATCGAGGATGCGTTGCCAGGCCGGTGACGCCTCGGAGATCCGGGAGATCACCAGTTTCAGGCTCTCGGGCTGCTCGCCTGCTCGTTCGTGGTCGATCTCCCAGGCGTCCAGGTCGTCGATGAGCTGGTCCAGGCGTGGATCGTTGGGATGCCAGTCGACCGATTGATCGCAGGCGAGATACAGGCGCGTCGTCTCGGGGTCATCGAAGCTGGCGTTCTTTTCCCGCACCCGCGCCGCCACGGCGTGCGGGTCCAGTGCCTGCATCAGGATCCACGAGTCGCGCTCGAGTCGCACCCGCAATTCGCTGACCCCCAGACCACGCATCCGGTCCAGAACGGCGACGACCTCCGGGGGCAGGACGAGCTTTTCGCCGCTGGCCAATTCGGCGATCCGGCGGCGGTTCTCGGTCAGCTGGTCGATCTTGCGCCGCAACTCGGCGTCGATATCGGTGATGGCCGAGGCGAATTCGGTCGGCTCGGCACGCAGGAGTGCGTCGATGCGGGCCAGCGGGACACCGGCGTCGGCGAGGGTCCTGATCCGGATGAGATCCACCGCCGCCTGCGCGCTATAGCGGCGGTAGCCGGAGGCATCGCGCTCGGGCTCGGGCAACAGCCCGATCTGGTGGTAGTGGCGAACGGTGCGCACGGTCACCCCGGCGGTCGCCGCCAGTTGGCCGATCGTGAGCACCGTCCTCCTCGTCGTCGCGAAACGTGATCGTGCCGAGTCTAGGACGGGTGGGCTCAGCGGCGAGCCGCCCGATCGATGACGTCGCGGATCGCCTGGACCACGGCGTCGGGGCGGTCGAAGCAGAGCCGGTGATGGAAGGTGTCGGTGAGGATGCGCTGCTCGCCGTGCGAGACCGTGCGCACCAGGGCCGCGTCCATTCTCGTTCTGCCATCATGCATCTCGTGCAATGTCCGCTCCGGCTGGGCGGAGTCGGCGCCCACCACGCTGAGTGCGACGATCGGGACGTCAGGGAGGTCCGGTCCGGCCCGCAGCTCGGCGGCCAGGTCGACCAGCGTGCCGCGCTCGGCGATGCCGACCCGGATCCATTCGTCGCTGGTCTTGGCATCGATCAGCGGTTGCCGCAGGTGCTCCGGATAGTTCGCGAACGACTCGGCGGCCCACGCACGCAGGTCCGGGCGCAGCTGTTCGATCTGCGTCGGATCGGGTGCCGACTGTTCGGCCGCGGCCAGGCTCGCCGAGGCGGGCATGAACTCGTCCCAGTCGCGGTGCAGGCCGTCCAACCAGACCAGTCCGGCCACCTCGCGCGGGTACAGCTGTGCGAACCGGTGTGCGTACAAGGCGCCGAGCGAATGCGGCGCGAGAACGTAGGGGGCGGGGATGTGGTGGGCGCGCAGCAGCTCGCGCAGTTCCGTGGCGACCGCGGCGGCGGTGCGCGGCAACGGCAGGGGATCGCTGTAGCCCGTGCCACCACGGTCATACACCACAGCGGTGCTGAACTGCGAAACCTGTTGCTGGACACCGAAATAGTCCAGTCCGACCGCGCTGGCGCCCGGCAGGAACACCACGGCAGGCCCGCCGCTGCCCGAGCGATGCACGAAAACACGGCGGCCGTCGATCTCCTGGAACCCTCCGATCGGCGGCGCGAGCCGCTGCGAGGACGTGCGGTGGTTGGTCATGTGACAAGCGTCCAACCCTGACGCTGCGTCAGGGTCAATTCCTGCCGTCGCGGCGTCGTTGCGCGAGGGTGTCGGTGGGTATCGGTAGCGTGGCGTCCGTGGAAATTGGGGAACAGATCCAACAGCTCGCGGACCGCATCGTGGCGCTGCGCGACGCCTACTACCAGGGCTCGCCGCTGGTCGCCGACGCCGACTACGACGCGATCGAGGACGAACTACGCGCCCTGATCGAGGCGAACCCCGAGCTCGCGCCCGACCCCAATCCGCTCGAGCAGGTCGGCGCGCCCGCGGTGCTGCACGCCCCGATCCGGCACTCGCGCCCGATGCTGTCACTCGAGAAGGCCACCAAGCCCGAGCAGGTCGAGGCGTTCTTCAACCGCTTCCCCGGTCAGTCGGTGGTGGTGATGCCGAAACTCGACGGCTTGTCCCTGGCCGTGGTCTACGAGGACGGGCGGCTGGTGCGGGTCGTGACCCGCGGCGATGGCACCACCGGTGACGACGTGACCATGCTGGTGCGTGCGTTGGTCGATGGTGTGCCCGAACGGATCGACGTCCCGGGACGGGTGGAGGTGCGCGGCGAAGCGGTGATGCTGCGTTCGACCTTCCTCGCCTACAACACCGCGCATCCGGACAAGCCGCTGATCAACCCGCGCAACGCCGCCGCGGGCACACTGCGGGCCAAAGACCCGGCCACGGTCGCCGAGCGGCGCCTGCAGTTCTTCGGCTTCGACCTGGACACCTCCGCCGACGTCACCGCCGTCGACCTGGGGGAGGGACTGCGGGCACTGGGGGTCGCGGGCGCGCAGATGCGGCTCTGCGCCGACGCCGAGCAGGCCCAGGCCGCGATCACCGCGATCGAGCAGGGGCGCAACGAGCTCGACTACGATCTCGACGGCGCGGTGCTGCGCCTGGCCGACCGAGATGCCTACGCGGCGGCCGGGACTCGCTCGAACTCCCCGCGTGGCGCGCTGGCGTTCAAGTTCGCCGCCGAGGAGAAGACCACACTGCTGCGCGAGGTGATCTGGGACGTCGGCAAGACCGGCAAGATCGTCCCGGTCGCCTGGCTCGAACCGGTCTTCGTCGGCGGCACCACGGTCACGAAGGCGACCCTCGCCAATCAAGAGGTGATCAAAGCCCGCGACATCAAAGTCGGTGACACGGTGCTGGTGCGCCGCGCGGGTGATGTGATCCCGTTCGTCGCGGGCGTGCTCGACGCCGCCAAACGCACGGGCGAGGAGCTCGAGATCGTGCCGCCCACCGCCTGCCCCTCCTGCGGGCAGCCGGTCACCGAGCAAGGCAACAGTCGAGAGTTGTTCTGCACCAACGTGTCCTGCCCCGCACAGACGGTGCGCAGGCTGATCCACTGGGCATCGCGCGCGGCCGCCGACATCGACGCCATCGGTGGAGTGTGGATCGAACGCCTTGCCGAGGCGGGCATCCTGGAGAACCCGTCGGACTTCTACACCCTGACCAAGGATCGCCTGCTCGAATTCGACCGCATCGGCGAAGTCTCGGCCGCGCGGATGATCGACTCGATCGATACCAGCCGACAGGTCGGGCTGCGCCGCGCACTGATCGGCCTGGCGATCCCGATGGCCTCCGACGGTACCGCCGCTCGCCTGGCCCGATCGGGATTCGGCTCCCTGGAAGAGGTCGCCGACGCGGGCGAGGAACGACTCGTCGCGGTCGAAGACATCGGACCCAAGGTCGCCGCCTCCCTGGTCGCGCACCTCACTCGCCTGCGCCCGGAACTCGAGCGGCTGCGCACGGCAGGCGTTTCCCTGGACGTGCGCGAGGAAGACCTGCCCCCGGTCATCGCCGCGGGCGCGCCGCTGGAAGGCAAGACGGTCGTGATCACCGGCGCGATCAGTGACCCGCGCTCCGGCGAGAAAGTCGCCCGCCCGACGTTCCAACGCCTGTGCGAGAAGGCGGGCGCGACGGCGGCGTCCTCGGTGTCGGCGAGCACCGACCTGCTCATCACCGGTGCCGGAGTCGGTGAGAGCAAGCTGACCAAGGCCGAGAAACTCGGAGTCGAAGTCGTTGACCAGGGCGAGATCTGGAACCTGCTGATCGCCGCCAAGGTCGTCTAGACCTCGGCGCGCCCAGCCGAAACGCACGCGCCCGCAACGACTCATCGCCGAGTTCTCGACCACGTTTCGCCAGAGCCCCCGCGACGAACAGCCAGCGCGGGCCGAGGAAATGACGAACAGTCAGCGCAGGGTCGGGGAAATTCGCAGCGAGCGGTCTGGCGGCGGCCGGGCGTCCCCGCATCGGCATATCCGGTGTGCGCACGGTCGGGAGGGTCTCGTATCATGGGGGAGTTCGCGCCCCGAAGAACCCTTCGACGGCGGCATCGGACTTCATGTTCCTTCGGTAGTGGATTCGAGGTGGTGACGTATCTCCCAGGCCAAGTAGCCGTCCGTATTCCCCCACGTCCTGATCTGAGGAACGTGTCCGGGGCGGACGTCGCACTGGCTTGAGTTGCGTCACCCAACCCCCGCAGTTTTCTGTCATCCCGGGTGCAGCTCTGCCGACTGCCCCGGGCTTCGTATTCTCCGGTCCCGGCGTGTTCGACGGTGAGCTCCCCGATTCCTGAACAGGAGTCCGACCGTGAATTCCTCCGCGCTCGACAACGAGCCCGAGCACACCCCTGAAGCCTCCGCCCGCACCTCGTCCGTGGCGTCGTCGACGATGACGACGGCCGCCAGGATCGCCCTCGCGGTCCTGCTGACCGGCGAACTCATGAACATCGTCGACGATTCGGTCGTCCTCACCGCCATCCCCACCCTGCAACAATCCCTCGGCGCCGGAGCGGCCGCCGTGCAATGGGTGACCGCGGGCTACGCACTGGCGTTCGCTCTCGCGTTGATCACCGGCGGCAGGCTCGGCGACCTCTACGGCCGACGCAAGGTGTTCCTGCTCGGCACCATCGGGTTCACCCTGGCCTCGCTGCTGTGCGGGTTCGCGGCCGGTCCCGGCATGCTGATCGCCGCCCGCGTGCTCCAAGGCGGTGCCGCCGCGGTGATGATGCCGCAGGTCCTGGCGACCCTGCATGTCACGTTCGCCGGCGAGAACCGCAGCAGGGCTTTCGGCCTTTTCGGAGCGGTGCTGGCGATGGGCAGCGTCGTGGGCCCGGTGCTTGGCGGCGTGCTCACCGAGGCCGACCTGTTCGGATTGTCCTGGCGGCCGATCTTCTTGATCAACGTGCCCGTCGGGCTCGCGGTGATCATCCTCGGGCGCGTGTTCATCACCGAGTCGACCGTGGCGAAGGCCGACCGGCTCGACCTCGCCGGGGTGGGGCTGTCCGCGATCGCGATGGTGCTGATCGTCTTCCCGCTCACCGAGGGCCACACCCACGGCTGGCCGCTCTGGTGTTTCGCCATGCTCGCCGGTGGTCTGCTGGTGCTCGGTGTCTTCCTGCGCCACCAGCAGCGCCGCGCCGGTGATGCCCCGCTGGTGGAGTTGGCGCTGTTCAAAGTCACGCAGTTCTCCGGTGGTCTGTCCGCGCAGCTGATGATGGGTCTGCTGGTCGGGCTGTTCTTCATGACCTGGACGCTGTACCTGCAGCGTGGCCTTGGCATGAGCCCGCTGCTGGCGGGACTGGCCTTCGTGCTGCTCGCCGTCGGCGAGTTGGCCGGTGCGATGCTTGCGACGAAGACCGCCGGACGCTTCGCGCGTCGACTGCCGCAGACCGGAGCCCTGATCACCCTCGCCGCGATGACGGCCTACGGGCTCCAGATCAGCAGCGGGCACGAGGATCTGAGCTTGCTCGCGATGACCGTCCCGGTCCTGTTGCTCGGGTTCGGTCTCGGCATGATCAGCGGACCGATCGCCGACCTGACTCTGGCGAAGGTGCCGCACGACAGCGCCGGTTCGGCCTCCGGCCTGTTCAACACCGCCCTCCAGCTGGGCTACGCCCTCGGTATCGCCCTGAACGGCCTCGTGTTCTTCGCCGCCACCGGCGGCTCACCCGACGGGGCGCTCAACCGCGACGCGTTCACCGGCGTGCTGTGGTGGGTCGGCGGCACGTTGATTGTGATGTGGGCGTTGATGTTCTTCCTGCCCAGGCGCCCGAACAGCCACGCCGAGTAAGCCGTGCAGGTACTCACTGCAGGTCGGAGAAATGCACGTCGTGTGCCACGGCGGTCACCTGGAGACCGTCGGGGCCAGGCTGGATAGCCGTCAGCTTCGCACCGAGCGGCAGGCGCTGCAACGGCACGGTGAAGGTGAGGGTTTTGCGCAGCATCGCCAGCGACATCGTCGGCCCGCCGACCGCGGACTGCACCGAGACCGGAGTGACCTCGATGCCGTCGTCGGTGGGTGCGACGGTGACGACGATCGTCGCGGGCACCGGGATACCTTCCACCGAGAAGGTCCCGGTGACGCGCAACCCGTCCGGACTGTTGGAGATCGACTTCACCCCCGACGGCGCGTAGCCCCGCACGGTGTCGTAGGGAACCACGGCCGTCGCCGCGGCGGTCGCCGCGACCAGGTTCGACGTGCGGTTGTGCAGCAGGTCGTCCAGCGGCGCGGCCACGTCGGTCAGCGTGACATCGAGGTTGTGCACCGAGAGGTTCTGCTGACTCCAGTCACCGACCCTGATGTCGATGTCGTGATAGTTGCCGTCGAAGGCCTGGGTCAAGAACGGGAAGCCGCCGATCTCGACCTTCGGCTGCTGCGGAAGGTGGTAGTCGGCGGCGATCTTGCGGCCGATCTCGTTCTGCGCCATCCTCACCGTGACCCGGTCGCCGACAACCAGCGCGATCAGCAGTACAACGATCAGTATCAACAATGCGCGCATGCGCTCACCCGCTCAGACATCCCACCATCATGCTGTGCATCGTCGGCGAGCGGCGCCCTCGACCCGTCAGCCCCTCGGTTCACCGCTGGTTCGACAGCCGATTACGGGTGTTACCGGGTCAGGTCCGCTTCAGGCTGCCGACACTCAACGATCCACTCACCGTCGACCCCAGCGACTCCTCTACCGCACGGACGTAACCGGCAGGATCCTTGTCGACCGGCTGGACACCCGCATAGTTGCGCGCCTCGTAAGCCGCGAACGCGACGGCAAGCTGATGACGACGCGGCAGCGCGGCCAGACGGCGGAAATCGGTGAGGCCCTCGCGTTCTTCCTCGGCCATGTGATCGCTGTTGGCGAAGTTCGCCGCCGCGACGGCCGCATACCACTCATCGGTACCGACCTGATGACGCGCCACTTCGGCGATCGCGTCCCTGATCTCGTTGTGGTCGTGGATGGCGTCGAGTGTCTCGTCCTCCACCCGGCCCGCGCGCCGGGCCGCGATACCCACCTGCAGCAGCGCCGGGTAGAAGATCTCCTCCTCCGCCTTCGCGTGCAGCTCGAGGAAGGTCGCCAGCCGGTCCCAGATCGCGGAAAGCACACTGGTCTCCGCGCGATCGATCTGCTCGAGGATCGCGAACAGTCGCCGCTGCTCATGGTGGTCATCGAGGATCAGCTCGGTAATGTCCACAATTCCTCCCTGATACCGCACGTCAGGACAGACTGTCCCTTGACCAAGCATGCCCCTTAGGGAGCCGACGATAACGCACGCGCGGGACCTGGCGTCGCATCTGACGCATCATCGCTGCGTCCGCTCAACGGGGACCAGGCGAATGATGACCGCCCGATGCGACGAATGCCGTTGTGCACCTGCGTATTCGAGTCCGTGCGCTAGGCAGGTGCCAGCCGTTGGAACGCTCTGGCTGACGAGCACGAGGCTCCTGTGAGTCGTTCGAACTGGGGCAGTTCGACGCGCAGCCGGGCGTCCGCCAGCCAACGGGCTATCCCGATCGTGCTCACCGCGCCGTTGCGGCCGCGATCACCCTGCCGTACTTCGAGGCTCGGATAGGGGCTCGCGTCGCGCCGTCCGATGAGACCATTGTCGGGCGGGGGTGGAAGGAGTCTGTGATGTCGCAGTCCACCATTACGGTCGAACTCCGTCGCTGGCACACCTGGTTGACGGCCCTCGTCGTGTGCATGCTGGTCGCCGCGCTGCAGGCCGCCGCCGGGCCGGTAGCGCGGGCGGCGGGTCTGACGCCGCAACAGTTGGCCGGACAGCGAGTGATCTACTCGTATCCAGGTTTGACCCCGCCACCGGCCCTGCTCGACGCCATCCGCGCCGGCCAGGCCGCCGGGGTGATCTTCTTCGGGGAGAACATCTCCAGTGCTGCGCAGATTGCCGACGTGATCGGGCAGTTGCGGCAAGCTCAGGCGCAAAGTCCGATCCCGGTGCCGCTGTTGTTGATGACAGACCAAGAAGGCGGGCTCGTGCGACGGCTGCCCGGGGAGCCGGTGCTGTCGGCGAAACAGGTTGGCCAGTCAGCCATTCCGGTCGCCGCCGCCATCAACGCGGGGATCGGTGCGGGACGCACCCTGCGCGCAGTGGGGATGAACGTCAACCTCGCCCCCGTGCTCGACGTCTACGACACACCCGGCAACTTCATCGACCGCTACCAACGCTCCTTCAGCAACGACCCCGCCGTAGTGGCATCACTCGGGCTCGCGTTCACCGCCGCACAACAAACCACCGGCGTCGCCGCCACCGCCAAGCACTTCCCCGGCCTCGGCACCGCACCCGGCGGCCAGAACACCGACACCGACCCGGTCACCCTCCCCGCGAGCGTGTCCAGACTGCGCTCGGTCGACGAATTCCCTTATCCGGCAGCGATTTCCGCCGGAGTGAAGCTGGTCATGCTGTCCTGGGCCACCTACCCGGCCCTTGACCCCGACCACCCCGCCGGACTCTCACCCACGATCGTCAACCAGGAACTACGCGGCCGCAACCACTTCACCGGCGTCACCATCACCGACGCCCTCGAAGCAGGAGCACTGAACTCGGTCGGAACCACCGCACAACGCGCTACGGCCGCCGCGGCCGCCGGCATGGACCTCATCCTGTGCTCGGCTCGCGACATCGGCCAAGGCTCGGACGCCACGACCGCCCTGGCCGAGGCCTACACCAGCGGTCAACTCGACCCCGCCGCGTTCACCGCCGCCGTCGACCGCGTCACCGCCTTACGCACCGGACTTCCCTGAGCAGCACCCCAGGCCGCCTCGATCATCTGGAAGATCTCGTCCACCGCGGCCTGCGGATCGGCCGACGTACGGGCCAGCGAATGGGCGTCGATCACGAACATCGCGATCGTCCGGCAGGCCGTTGTGCTCTGTGACAGGTCCGGATCGTTGGCGATGGCCGTCGCCAGCGACGCCGCATGGCGCAGCCGCATCGAGCCCTCATAGTCGCGCAGGGCGGGTGATTCGTCGATCATGCGCCAGATCGGGGCAGCGTCCTCGGATGCGCAATGTCGCACCATGGCGTGGATCTCGCGGCGCAGCACGGTCATGAGCGGCTCGTGCGGCGCCCGACCGGTGACCGTCTGCGCGAGGCGGTGCTCGAAGTCGTCGTCCCGCTCGAACACCAGCGCCTCTTTCGAGGTGAAGTGCGAGAACAGCGTGGTGACGGCGACGTCGGCCTCGGCGGCGACATCACGGATACCTACCGCGTCGTATCCGCGTTCCAGGAACAGTCGCAGGGCGGTATCGGCGATCTTCTGGCGGGTCGCGGCCTTCTTACGCTCCCGGCGTCCGGACGGCTCGGTCATCCTGTGATGCTATCAGATACAAAACCATACCTGTTGTTAAACACTAACCGTTAGGGTTATGCTCGGTCGTATGAAGAAAGTGAGCTTCGCCGAGTTCGGCGGACCAGACGTTCTGCAACTCATCGACGCCGAGGAGCCCCACGCGGGCCCCGGCCAGATACGCATCGCCGTGCGGGCGGCGGGGGTGAACCCCGTCGACTGGCGGGTCCGTGAAGGCCAGATCCTGCAAGCTCATCCGCTCGAATTGCCCGCCGGAGTCGGGATCGACGCCGCGGGGGTGGTCGACGAGCTCGGCGAGGGCGTCGAAGGGATCGAGGTCGGCGACCACGTGTTCGGCGAAGGCTCGAGCACTTACGCCGAGTTCGCCGTGCTGTCGGCGTGGGCCCGGATGCCCGAAGGGCTGACGTTCGAAGAGGCGGCCGGATACCCCTCGGTGGTGGAGACCGCGCTGCGCATCATCGACGAGGTCGGTGTGCGACCCGGGCAAACACTGCTGGTCAGCGGCGCGTCCGGGGGAGTCGGATCGGCGGTGCTGCAGATCGCCCGCGACCGCGACATCACGGTGATCGGCACCGCCGCGCCCGCGAACCAGGACTACCTGCGCAGCCTCGGTGCCGTCGCCACGACCTACGGCGAGGGCTGGGTCGAGCGAGTACGACAACTCGGCCAGATCGACGCCGCTCTCGACCTGGCCGGTTCCGGCGTGATTCCCGATCTCATCGAGCTGACCGGTGATCCGCACAAGGTGATCTCCATCGCCGACCTCGGCGCGCCGGATCTCGGCGTCCGATTCTCCGGCGTGGCCGGGAGCGTCCCGGACGCACTCGCCGCAGCCGCCGACCTCATCTCGCGAGGAAAGCTGCACATCCCGGTCGAGAAGTCCTACACCCTCGCCGAGGCCGCCGCCGCACACATCGACAGCCGAGCCGGTCACACGCGCGGTCGCCGAGTGATGGTCATCTGAGCCGGCTGGACCGCAGGCGACTCGGCGATGGTGAATGTGCCCCTATCGCCGAGTCCGCCTGAGGCCCATAACCTTTGGGTGTGGTCCGGTCAGCGTGCCGCGGCGTAGATGGCGGGGATCAGGAGCTCGCTGTCACGGCCAGGGCCCGGAGGGAACGGGAAGCGTCCGCGGGTGTAGCCGAAGGCGATGCCGTTACGGGGATCGGCGAATGCCTGCTGCCCGCCCGCACCGCTGTGCCCGAAAGAGCCCTGCCCCAACACCGGGTAGTACTCCGAGGTGGCATGAAACCCTGCCGTGAAAGCCTTCTGACTCCGGTTGACCAGGTCGTATCCGACGGAGTGGAGCTGGCCCACCGCGGCGACGGTCTCCGGTTCCAGCAGCGGCGCCACACCGTCCAGTGTGCCGATCGCGGCGGCGTACATCCGGGCCAAGCCGTCCGCCGAGGCGACACCACCTATCGACGCGGGCCCCTGCTTGCGGATCACCTCGAGGTTCGGCAGCTCCCACACCTGCGGGCCGTGCGGATTGTTGCGGTTGAATGCGATGCCGGACAAGCTGTTCGGGCCTTGCGCGCTCGTCTCGCCCTGCTGTTCGGTGGGCAGCGTTGGCACGAAACGGTATTCCAGATCATCGGGCAGTCCGAAATGGAAGTCCACCGCATACGGTGCGCTGACGTACTCGGTGAACAGGCGCTGGATGGTCTGCCCGGTGGCGCGCCGCACCACCTCGCCGCTGAGCGCCGCGACGACCAGCGCGTGGTAACCGAACGCGCGGCCCGGCCGCCAGTAGGGGCGCTGCGCGCCGAGTCGCGCGGCGACGACCTGGTCGTCGGCCAGTTCCTCGAGGGTGAATCCGGTGTCCGCGCCGACCAATCCGGCCTGGTGCGACAGCAACTCGCGCAGCGTGATGTGCCGCTTGCCGTGCACGGCGAATTCCGGCCAGTAGTGGCTGACCCGCTGGTCCAGATCCAGCACGCCGTCCTGCACGAGCTTGGCAACGACCAAATGCGCGGCGCCCTTGCTCGCGGAGTAGGCGCCGAACAGTGACTCGCCGGTGATCCCGGGGCCGGTCCACAGATCCACGACACGTTCACCGTGGCGATAGGCCACCACCTGCGCGGGATAGCCGGTGCCTTCGGCTGCCGTGATCGCGGCGAAGGTGTCTCGCACGGAGTCGAATCCGTCGGCCACGGTGCCCTGGGGTGTGTTCTCGATCATCGTTCGCCCTCTCGAGGTCGGTCATCCTGCGCCCTCCTGAGAAGCCTACGCCTAATAGTGACCACTGGTCATTAATAAGAGGGTTCGTATAGTCGTCACCATGACCGATACCGCGGCGACCCGACGAGGCCCAGGACGACCCGCCCAGATCAGTCGGGACCAGATCCTCGAGGCCGCCATCTCGTCCGGAAATCTCGACACGCTGACGATGCGTGAACTCGCGGCGCGGCTCGCGGTCTCCCACGGCGCCCTCTACCGCTGGGTCAAGAACCGCGAGGAACTGATCGACCTCATCAGTGCGGTTGTCGTGGAACGGATTCTGCCCGCGGACACCCCCGACAGTGATTCGTGGCGGTCCTGGCTCGCGCGCCTCGGCTGGGCCATGCACGACCAATTCCTCGCGGTGCCGGGCTACGCCACCCACCTGTCGCGACCGCACCGCCACAACGCCGACGCCTTCGAGCGCCTGCGCACGGCGATCATCACCACGTTCACCACCGCCGGAGCCGAGCCCGACCTGGCCGAGCAGAGCTACTACATCTTCCTCACCTCGGTCGTCGGCTGGCTCGCGGTCCAGGACGGCCACCCGCACGTCGGCCGCAACGCACCCCGCTTCGAACTGTTCCTCGACACCCTCCTGCGCGGCCTGCCCGCCCGCGAGCCAGGCACCGAAAGGCGTTGAGGGCGGCGGTTATTGGTCAGGGTCGGCCGCGGCCAGTGCGGCGTCGAGGAAACGCCGGACATGACGTGGCGGCGGTGGGGTGCGCCGCCAGCCGAGGTAGAGGGTGGAGGCCGGGATGTCGGGGAGTTCGCGGTAGACCACATCGGGGTGGGGTGCCCGGTGGGTGGCGATGTCGGGCACCGCGCCGATGCCGCGGTCGGCGGCGATGAGTTCGATCCATTCGTCGAAGTTGCGGCAGGTGACGATCTCGCGGGCGGGGTCGGGATCGGGCCAGCAGTCGGGGGTGGTTGTGCCCGATTGAGTGTTGACGACCAGGGGGTACTTGGCGAGGTCGGCCCAGCGCAGGCCCGCCGCGTGCGCCAGCTCTGAGCGCGCGGATACCGCGAGAACCCGCTGTTCGGTGCCGAATCGACGCCAGGTGATGGCGGCGGTGGGCTGGTTGGCGTTGCGGGTGACGGCGATGTCGATGATGCCCTGATGTAGCGCCGCGGCGGGATCGTCGGTGCGGTGAATGGTGACCTGGCCGCCGAGTTCTTCATAGCGCGCGCGGGTAGCGGCGAACCAGTCGCTGGGCAACAGCCACGCGAAACCGACACGGACCTGACTGCGCGTGCGCATCTCCGCTTGCAGCTCGTTGACCTCGGTCAAGATGGCGCGACTTCGCTGCAAGAACAGCTCCCCGTTGGCGGTGAGTTCGAGCTGACGGGACGGACGCGCGACCAGGTCACATTCGAGAATCCGTTCGAGGTCTTGGATCGTGCGGGTCAGCGACGGTTGAGCGATATGCAAGCGGGCCGCCGCGCGCGTGTAGGTGCCTGCCTCACACAACGTGACGAACGCGGTCAGGTGACGCAACTGCAAGTCCATAGTTTCAGCGTATATCGCATGCTGAACGGGCATTTCACGACCGGTGCGCAGGCTCGTAGCGTTCGAAGGGTGAAGACGATGTTCGATTTCCGATCTTTGACCGTCCCCGTGGTCGGCGCCCCGATGGCCGGTGGGCCCTCGACCCCGGAACTGGTGGCCGCGGTGTGCTCGGCCGGCGGGTTCGGGTTCCTGGCCACCGGCTATGCGACCGCGGCGAAGGTGCGACGCGACATTACCGAGCTGCGACATCTCACCGGGGCGGCGTTCGGCATCAATGTGTTTGTGCCCGAACGCATCTCATGGGAAGCAGGGTTGCTCACGGAATATCGTGCGTTGCTGACCGAGCGTGCCGCCCGGTTCGGCGTAGCACTGCCCGACGAGATCCCGTTCAGCGACGACGATTTCGACGCCAAGATCGATCTGACGATCGCCGAATCGGTGCCCGTGGTGTCCTTCACCTTCGGTACCCCCTCCCGCGAGGTGATCGCTCGGCTGCACGAGCACGATATCTGCGTCGTCATCACCGTCACAACGACGACCGAAGCACAGCTCGCCGCCGATACCGGTGCCGACGTGCTGTGTGTCCAGGGCCCCGAGGCAGGCGGACACCGCAGCACCTTCCACATCGCCGACATCCCGGGGGAGGCGCCACTGGATCAGCTCCTGGAACAGGTGCGCGCGGTGACCGAGCTGCCGTTGATCGCCGGCGGCGGCATCGCCACCGCCGAACGCGCGGCCGCGATGCTGACACTGGGGGCGGTGGCCGTGCAGGTGGGCACGCTGCTGCTGCGCACCCCGGAAGCCGGAACCAAACCCGCGCACAAAGACGCCCTGGCCGACCCTCGGTTCACCGAAACCGTGCTCACCCGTGCGTTTTCCGGCCGCCCTGCCCGCGCGTTACGCAATTCGTTCATCGACGAGTTCTCCGCCGCCGCACCCGCGGCCTACCCCTACGTCAACACCCTCACCACCGCGTTGCGCAAGGCGGCCGCGACCGATCCGCACACCCTGAACCTGTGGGCAGGAACCGGATACCGCCACGCCGGCACCGAACCCGCCGCCACCGTCATCGCCCGCCTCGGCGCCCAGCTCGCCGCACTGCGGGAACCCACACGACCCTGAATGTTTCTTCCGACCAACCGATTTGGAGCCCTGTCATGCCGCTGGTACGTATCGACTACAACGACTCCCGCACTCCCGAACAGGCCCGCCGGATCGCCGACGCCGTGCACCAGGCGCTGGTGGCCGTGCTCGCCATCCCCGCGCGTGACCGCTTCCAGATCCTGACCCCGCACCGCGGCGGAGAGATCATCGCACTCGACGCCGGCCTGGGATTCGAACGCACGCCCGGGGTGGTGATCGTGCAGATCTTCACCCAGCGCGGGCGCGACATCACCGTCAAACAGGACCTGTTCCGGTCCTTGGCCGCACATCTCGAACCGGTCGGCGTGCACGGGCCCGACCTGTTCATCGGTATCAGCGAAAACGCGCCCCAGGACTGGTCTTTCGGGTTCGGCGCGGCCCAGTATGTCACCGGCGAACTCGCCGCGGTGTCCGCCGATGACTAGGACAACCCGCTACGGTGCGATCGCGTTTTCCGAGGCGAGCGCCGCACGCCAGCGCGCCACCGGAAGCATCAACTGGTACGGACACCAGATGTCCGACGGCGAAAACATCGGCGTACCAGAAGAACTCGACGGACCGACCTCGGCACTCATCGGCTCGACCGACTCGTTCTTCATCGCCACCGTGACCCCGTCGGGCTGGCCCTACCTCCAACATCGCGGCGGGCCACCGGGATTCGTGCACGTCCTGAACCCGTCGACCATCGCGCTCGGCGACTACTCCGGAAACCAGCAGTTCGTCACCCTCGGCAACCTCGACCACGACAACCGGGTCGCGTTGTTCTTCGTCGACTACCCGACCCGCACCCGCGTCAAAGTGTTCGGGCACGCCGAAATCGTCGAGCGCACAGCCGATCCCGAACTCATCGACCGTCTGCTCACCACACCGGAGGGCGTCGTGCGCACCCGCTGCGACCGGGCGTTGCTCATCCACGTCGAAGCCCTGGATCGCAACTGCCTCAAGAACATTCCGGTCAAATACAGCAGCGAACGACTGGCCGAATCACTGCGCCTGGCCCGCGCACCTCTCACCGACGAGATCGAACAGCTCCGCCGACGCAATCACGAACTCGAACAACAGATCTCGCGCCTGCAAGGGATATCGTCATGAGCCTGCGGAATCGGTTGACCGACACGTTCGGCATCACCCATCCCATCGTCGCGGCGCCGATGGATTACGTCTCCGACGCCCGATTGGCCAGCGCGGTCACACAGGCAGGCGGGCTCGGCCTGGTCGGCGGCGGATACGGCGACGAAGCGTGGCTCGCCCACCAATTCGCCGCCCTGACCGCCGCTCCCGTCGGCTGCGGGTTCATCACCTGGTCTCTAGGGCACCAGCCGCACCTGCTCGATCACGTCATCAGCCACCGGCCCGCGGCCATCTTCCTCTCCTTCGGCGACCCGGCCCCCTACGCGCGCACCATCCGCGAGGCGGGCATCCCGCTCATCTGCCAAGTCCACGACATCACCCAGGCCCGCCGCGCGATCGAGGTCGGCGCGGACGTCATCGCCGCGCAAGGCGGTGAGGCCGGTGGTCACGGCGGCGGACTGCGATCAACCTTCACCCTCGTCCCGGAAATCGCCGACCTACTCCACGCCACCGCCCCCGACGTCATGCTGCTGGCAGCAGGCGGCATCACCGACGGCCGCACCCTCGCCGCCGCACTGGCACTCGGCGCCGACGGAGCTCTCGTCGGCACCAGATTCTGGGCATCGCCAGAAGCCGCGGTCTCCCGCGCGGCCCAGAACCACGCCCTCGCCGCCAGCGGCGACGACACCATCCGCCAACAGGTCTACGACCTCATCCGCGAGAAGAGCTGGCCACCGCACTACACCGGCCGCGTCCTGAACAACGACTTCCTCCGCCGCTGGCACGGACACGAAATCCACCTCACCCACCACCTGCCCCACACCCGAGCACAGTTCAACACCGCCCTCGCCGCCGAGGACTACCAGGTGGCCAACATCATCGTCGGCGAAGGAATCGGCCGAATCACCAGCATCGCCCCCGTCGCCACCATCATCACCGAAATGGTCACCCGCGCAACACAAATACTCGCCCCACCCGAACCCCGGCAGTACCGCCCCTGACCTAGCAGCGACATTCGCTCCGGGGCGGTTGTCAGCCGCGATCCGAGAACGATATGGCCGCAGACGATTGTCCGGCTGCCGAAGCCTCGGACACGTTCGGGATGCTGTCGGTGGTGACGGCGATCAGGTCTGCCGCACTGCTCGACAGCACTTGGGCGATATCGGCTCGCTCGTCGGCCACCCATCGTTCGCTTGCCAAGCGGAGCACGGCCATGCCGACATCGGCGGCCAGGCGTGCGGTGTGTGGGTCGTGGCCACGGTGCAGCAGGGCTGCGGTGAGGGGACATCGACAACATCACCGACGTTTCCGCGATCCGCAACGCCGGGGCGCGCAGCGGGAATTCGCTGAGAAGCCGTGTCGATCAACATCTTTGGACAGCAGACCAACGCCCGGCTCGCGGCAGTAGCGGATGTTCCTGCGCCGCGTCGGTCCCGCCGCCTGACGCCCTCGCTGGGCGAGTCCGAGATCGGTTGGGCTCGGCAGGAACTGACACCGGAGTGTGTCGGCCCCAGCCTCTATGGTTCGCCTATGGCAGACCTACCAAACAAATCAGTCCTCGTCCGCACGTGGTTCGGTGACGACCGCGCGTGGGAATCTCTGGTCCGAGAGGTCCTCACGCCCGGAAAAGAGGGATCCCTCGCCTCCACGACCCTGGTCAACGACCCGGAGTTCGAGGGCCTGAGCCCCGAAGCGCTGAAGGCGAAGCATCCGGGCGGGGCGATCGTGTCCTTCCTCGCCGACGAGATCACCCTCACCGACCCCGAGCATCCCATCCTGGCAGTCCGGGTCCTGCCACCCCAGGATTACGACCGAGGCGACTACAAGCCGTTCCGGGTCGTGCCCGCCGAGCTGTCGAGCGTAGACACCAACATCAACGACGCGAACCTGGACTGGGAGGACTTCGCGAACAGGGTAGACACAAACGGTATCTACCGCGGCTACGCGGAGGTAAGGGAATCGGAACAGAGCGCCCTGATCAGCGACTGGGCCAGAAGAGCCCCGGGCCACAGGGTCAGAACAGACCCCGAAGCGGCGATCACGGGGGCCAAGCGCGCCCCGGCACCCGGGGAGGCCGAACCGGACCCACTCGCCTGACACAGCGGTTCGGCGCCCGGAAATCCCCGGCCCGGGGCGGGAGTGATCCGCACCTGGGCCTCAGCCAACCGCACACGGCAGTAATCAGCCAGGGACGGCTCGACCCAGCCTGCATTCGGCTAGTTACCGAGCATTCAGGCCCGGGCTGGGCAGGCGGTTCAGTCCGACCGGGGTAGCGGTTCGCGAACGACCTGGTTCGGGCGTTTGTCGGGGCGCAAGCCGCGCCAGCTCGGGTGGCGTAACCCATCGGCGCTGGCCTCGCGGAATTCGATGTCGGCGACGAGATCCGGGTCGACCCAATGGGCAACCGCGGCAACGGGTCGCGGGGGCGCGATGTCGAAAGGGCTGTCGGGACGGGCGATTTCATCGAGGCGGGCCTGCAGGATCTTGCGGTCGCGCATCGTCCAGCCGGTTCCGACATTGCCGATGTGGACCAGGCGGCCCTCGTCGTCGTAGGCGCCCATCACGATGGAGCCGAAGATGCCGGAGTAACGGCCGTTGCCGGGGAGCCAGCCCGCGACGACGACCTCGGTGGTTTGGCGCAGCGGGGTTTTGATCCAGGCGGGGGAACGGCGGCCGGGCTGGTAGGTGGAATCGAGGCGTTTCGCGACAATCCCCTCCAGCCCGTGGTCGCGGGCGACGCCGAGCATGGTGGTCGCGTCGACGTCGGCGTAGTAGGGCGGGGTGCGGGCCAGCGGCAGATCGATCGCCAATTCATCGAGCCTGGCGCGTCGTTCGGTGTAGGGGAGTGCCATGAGGGACTCTCCGCTGTCGGACAGCAAATCGAAAACCAGGTACTGCACCGGCACCTCTCGAAGGAGTTCGACGCTGGGTTTCACAACGTGCATCCTGCGCTGCAGCCGCCGGAACGAGGGCACGCCGGTGCCCGGCTCTGGTGCAACGATCTCGCCGTCGATCAGCACATCCCTGTCGCCGAGCACATCGGCGAAAGCAGTGGTCAACTCCGGAAACGAACCACTCAGATCGCGATTGTTCCGACTGTAGAAGCGACACGAACCGCCCACCGAACGCCCGATGGCGCGAATGCCGTCCCACTTCATCTCGATCGCCCACCGGCCGGTGTCCGCCGGTGGCCGCCCGGAGACGGCCAGCATCGGTGACGGCGCTGGTTGCACAAGATCAGCATATCTTCAGCAACCGTTGGTCGGAGATGCGCACGGCGCCGCATTCGTACCCACGGCGGCACCGCCGCGCACTTCCTTCGAGCCGAGCAGCAGATGCAGGCCATCGCGCACAAGGAAGGGCTCGCGTTCACCGCGTCCATCAGCGACCGGCCCAGATCGGTCAGCTCGTACTCCACTCGCGGTGGGACCTCGGCGAACGCGGTCCGGGTGATCAGTCCATCACGCTCGAGATGCTTGAGCGTCTGAGTCAGCATTCGCTGCGAGATCCCGGGGATGCTCGCCTGCACGTCGGAGTAGCGCAGCGAGCCGGCGCTCAAGGTAGTGATGATCAAGACCGTCCACTCTCCCGCGTGGAGTAGTTGATCAGTGCGATGCGATGGGCTCGGGGGCTTCGGCGTCTTGCGTTGGGTAGGTGATGGTGTTCTTCGGGCCGACGGCGAGGATGTAGAGGAACAGGGCACCCATTATGGCGACACCCACCCACATGGCTTGCTGCCAGCCATCGACGAAGGACTGCTGCGCGGCGTGGACCAGCTGTTGTGCGTGTGCGCCCGCGCCGTCGGCGGCGGCGACCGCGTTGGCGATGCCCTCGCGTGCGGTATCGGCGGTGTCCTGCGGAATGCCGTCGAGCTTGCCGTCGATGGCGTTGCGGTAGCCCGTGGCCACGAGCGCGCCGAGCATGGCGACACCGAGAGCGGTGCCCAACTCGCGGGTGACGTCGTTGAGAGCGGAGGCCACGCCCTGCTTCTCCCGCGGCAGGGAGCTGGTGATGGCCTGAGTGGAGGGAGTCATCGCCAGACCCATGCCGATGCCCATGGCGAACATGCCGGGCAGGATGGATAGGTAACCGCCGTCGACGGAGGCGAACAGCGCCATCAGCGCCAGGCCGACGCCGCCCGAGGCGATGCCCAGCGCCATGGTGAAGCGGGCGCCGATGCGTTCGGCCAGCGTGGGTGCGAGGCCGGAGGTGATCATCATCGCCACGGCCAGGGGCATCTGCGCCACCGTGGCCAGCAGACCCGACCAGCCGAGCACGGCCTGGAAGAACGGGAACAGGACCACGGCGATACCGGCTTGGACACCGAAGACCACCAGCAGCGTGATCGAGCCACCGGCCAGGCCACGCTCACCGAAATGGCGGACATCGAGCAGTGCGGCGTCGCGGCGGCCTAGCTCCCATGCCACGAATCCGACGGTGGCGAGCAGGCCCACGGTGAGGCTGATCAGTGTCACGGGTGCGGTCCAGCCTCGTTCAGGGCCTTCTTGCAGGACGACGATGAGACCGACCACCGCGACAACGGAAATCAGCGCACCGACGGAGTCGAAGGCGTTGGCGGCATGCTCGCGGGAGTTGGGCACCGCCTTCAGTGCCATGAACAGGGCTGCGATGACCAGAACCACGGGAAGGACGAACAGCCAGCGCCAGTCGGCGACGTCGACCAGCAGTGCGGACAGGAACATGCCAAGGATGCCGCCGCCACCGGCGACGCCGGTCCACACGCCGATCGCCTTACCGCGCTGTTCCTCGGGGAAGGTGGCGGTGATCACCGCGAGGGTGATGGGCATGATCATGGCCGCGCCGATCCCGCCGACCACACGTGCGCCGAGCATCACTTCGGCGTTCGGGGCCAAGCCCGCCACGACGTTGGCGACGCCGAAAACGGCAAGGCCCGCGATGAGCATGGGTTTGCGGCCAAGCCGGTCGCCGATGGCACCGAGCGGTAGCAGAAGTGCGGCCAGGGTGAGCGTGTAGATGTTGATGATCCACAAGATGGTGTTCTGCGAGGCGCCGAACTCGACAGCCAGCTGGGTCTGGGCGACGTTGAGCCCGGACACCGAGGCGATGACGGCCATCAACGCGATCGAGACCGCGATCAGGATGGCGCGCAACTGACGTGCGTCCGGTGCGCGCCCGCCACTACCCGTGGTGGGGACCGCGTGTGCGGGTTGGTTCGTACTCATGGGTTCCTCTCGAAAAGGGCATGCCGAAGTCGGCGACCGGAGCCGGTCGCCGGGGATCGAGGGTGGGCACGCGAAAGTAGCGGGCCCCATTTGTCAGGGAGTGGTGGCCCGCGTCGCGTCCAGGGCCGCGTCGGTGTCCGCGGTGGCCAGCACGGCGTTGATGTGGGCACCGGCCAGCGCACCTGCCGCGGCGGACGCGCCGACCTGGGCAGCCAGATCGGTGGCGTTGCCCGCTACCCACACCCCGGGCACGTCGGTGATTCCGGCCATACCGGAGGCGAAGCGGCGGCCCATGTTGTCGGGCAGATCCTCCATCGGCAGCCCGAGTCCTGCCACGCCGGCGGTGCGGGCCAGCATGTGGGTCGCGACCGCGAGAACGCTCCTGGTGACGACCCGGCCGTCGGTCAACCGGACACCGGTGAGCGTGCCGTCGGCGGAGGCGAGGACCTCGGCCACCGGGGTGTCGACGACGATGATGTCGCGGGCGGCAAAGCGCGCCCTGGCGTCGTCGTCGAGGTCGGTGTCGCCGGTGAAATAGACCAGGTCGTCGGTCAATTGACGAAACAGCAGCGCCTGATGGATCGAAACGGGGCCGGTGGCGATGACGCCGATGGGCTCGTCGCGGACCTCCCAGCCGTGGCAGTACGGGCAGTGCACAACGCCGTGGCCCCAATGCCGCGCCAAGCCGGGTATGCCGGGCAGCACATCGCGCAGTCCCGTTGCCACCAGCACACGGCGCGCGATCACCGTGCGGCCGTCCGTCAAGGCGACGGTGAACCGCAGGTCACCATCGGCGGACGGGGTGAAAGCAGCGGTGGCGGCCACGGTCGCGAAGACGACCGCGCCGCCGTAGTGACGCACCTGTTGCCTGCCTCGGTCGAGCAGCTCCGCGGGCGGGGTGCCGTCGAGCACGATGAAGCCGTGCATGGCCTCGGCGGGTGCGTTGCGCGGGTCCGCGCTGTCGATCACAACGACCGAACGACGCGAACGGGCCAGCATCAGTGCGCCGTTGAGACCCGCGGCGCCCCCGCCGATCACGACGACGTCGACGGTCTCGTCGGGTAGCGAGTCAGAGGCGTAGGTGAATGCGGTCGCCGCCATATCCCTACCTTTCCTGCATGGTCCAGCTGTTCTGGACATCCACCAGCGACCGTAACCGCACCTTGCACCAAAGGCATACGATGTTGCTTATGACGCAAGAAGATGGTGAGTTGGACAGCCTCGTGCGCAAACGCATCCGCGCCTTACGCGTGGCGCAGGGCTGGTCCCTGGAAGAGCTGGCCGGCCGCGCCCACCTGAGCCAGTCCAGCCTTTCCCGCATCGAGAACGGCCAGCGACGGCTCGCTCTTGATCAGCTGGTCACCCTCGCGCGCGCCCTGGATACGACGCTGGATCAGCTGGTGGAAACCGCCGCAGACGATGTCGTCATCAGCCCGATGATCGACGCGGCCCACGGACTGATGCGCTGGTCGATCAAGGGCCAGCCGGGATTGAGCGTGGTGCGCCAGCGCATGACCGAACCGCCGCCGGACAATCCCGCGCGGATGCGCGCGCACCCGGGCAGGGAGTGGCTGGTCGTCCTGTCCGGCACCGCGATCCTCATGCTGGGACACCGGCGCTTCCGCGTAGAGACCAACCAGGCCGCCGAGTTCCCCACCATGCTGCCGCACGCCATCGGCACCGAGAGCGGCCCGTGTGAAATCCTGGGCATCTTCGACCGCGACGCCCGCCGAGGCCACCAACGCGACGGCGAGGGAGGGCGCAGCGAGGACCGCGCCGCGGACGGCTCCTGCACCTGATCGCCGCGGCTAACGGGCAATCTCTCCGCGGCTCGCCCGTAGGATGCGTACCGGGCGCAACGCCTGGGGTGGTTCGCCCTCGAATTCCGCGGCCTCATCGAGGTACCCGGCGATGAGGTCCGCTGCGGAATGGTCTTCGACGTCGGTGAAGCCGAGTGCGCGCAACTGTGCGGCGATGTCGTCCGGAGTGAAGTAACTGAACCAGGGTTCGCCGACGGCTGTCCCCAGTTTTGCGCGCGCCTGCATTTGCGCACGTTCCTCGTCGGTGTCACCCGGCTGCAGGTAGTCGAAGATCACCTCGACCGGCTCGGATTGACGAGCGATGTATTCGAGGGTGGTGCGGGCGGCGTCCGGGGTCAGATAGAAGACGACACCGAGCCACACGAATACCGCCGGATCGGTCCGGCTGAATCCGGCGGCCGCCAATCGTGTTGCCAGCGTGTCGGTTTCGAAGTCGACCGGTACGAAAGTCAACTGCTCAGGCAGGTTGATACCGGATGCGGCGAGGCGTTGGTGTTTCCATGCCTGGGTAGCGGGATGGTCGACCTCGAATACCCGCAGGCCAGGATGCGGGTTGCGGTAAGCGAAGGTGTCCAGGCCCGCGCCGAGTATCACGACCTGCCGCACGCCGGCAGCGGCGGCCTCGGCCACACGATCCTCGGCGAAACGGGCACGAGCGGCAAAGAACAGGCGGCGCGGCCGATCACCGACACCCAGCCGCAGGATTCCGACACCGCTATCGGAACTGTCCGCTGCGGGCCGGCCCGATTCGGTCAGCTCATCCACCGTCACACCGAGCAGACGTGCCGCCAGTGGATCGGTAAGAATCCTTGGCTGGTCAACGATTTGGTGATAGGCACGGGCGTAAGCAGTCACGAGCGCTGTCCGGCTGGGTCCCTCATTGTCCATACTCGAGAAGCTACTCGCGAACGCGACGCAAGCACCCGGCCGCCCCGCCGCAAGCGTGCTCACCGATCCCACCGAAAGGCTCCACGCTACGGCAGCTAATTTCCAGAGCCGCACCAGGCCGAAAGGGGCGCGACATCATGCGATATTCAGAGCCCGAGTTTGGTAACGGCGTTGTCTTCCAACGGATTTGCGGTGCGAATGTAGCCGTGCACGGTGCGGGGATTCGACCAGCGACCTTGGCGCATGATCTCGCGGTCGCTGGCGCCACCCAGGGCTGCCTGGGTGGCGAAACCCGCGCGCAGGGAGTGACCCGAGAAGAGGTCGGGGTCGAGTCCGGCGCGGGCGGCATAGCGTTTGACGAGTTCGGCGACGGCACGGCCGGACATGGGAGTGGCGCCGACCGTACCGTGACGATTTATGGTGGGGCACAAGGGTAGGTCGGGTTGCTCGGCGAGGGCGGTTCCGGTGAAGCCGTGGCAGCGATGGATGTCCGGGTCGGTAGCGTCCTCGGTGAGGTGCGCGCGTAGGCCCGATGTGCCTGCGGCGCTGTGTATTTCGAGCAGCCGAACCCAGTCGGCGAAGGCGCAGACCGGGCAGGTGCGTGGGCGTTGGCCGCGCGGCAGTGCGACGCGCTGTTCGGCGACGCCGGTGGGATCGGTTTTCGTCGACGGCAGCCGCACCAGCAGCACCGGTTCACCGGTGGCGTGATCGAGCTGCACGTCCACATCGGCGATGCGCAGCCCGGCGAGCTCGCTGCGCCGCAACGCCCCGGCGAACCCGATCAACAACACGAGCGCATCGCGCCGCCGGGCGGGCTCGGTGGGCCAGCCGGGCTCGGGCAACCCCGCCAGCAACTGGTCCAGGGTGTGCAACAGTACGGGGCGTTTACGTTTCGGCTGTGTGCGCCGGGTGCGCCGAATACCGCGCAGGGTGAGCCGGACAACGTCGGAGCGAGTCGGCGAAGGCAACCCGTTGGCCGCGTGTACCGCGGCGATCGCGGCCGATTTGCGTTCCAGGGTCGCCGCGCTGAAAGCCCACTCGCCGGTGTCGCGGCGCGCATCGGCCGCGGCGGCCAGGTAGACCGCCACATCGAGCGGATCGGCGGGCATCGCCTGCCGAGTCTCGGCCAGACACCACGCCGACCACGCGATCCAGTCGGTCCGATAGGCGCGCAACGTATTCGCCGACTGCGAGGCCTCGAGATACCGGCGCAGCGAACCCGCCTGATTGTCATCGAACCGCTCGCGCACCAACCGCAGCGCGGCCGCGTCCACGAGCACGCTGCGCACCCCGCGACGCAGCTCGGTCCGCACCGACTCCGGCATCGCGACGACAGCGGCGCGCTCTTCCATCGATCAGCTCCCTATTTCTAGACCGATGTCATTGTCCTGCTGGCACAGTCCGATTCGCGGCATCGAGCGTCAGCCCGCGCGTCGCGGCTCATGACTGTCGATAGGACAGCACCTCGGCACGCCAGGACCGCGTTCGAATCCACTGTGCTGTGCCAGAATTCGCGAATGAGTACACCCATGATCCGGCCGCCGCAGGACGACGAACTGGTTGCCGTCGCCCACCTGCGTTGGCAATGGTTCCATGAAAACCAAGCGACACCGACAACGACGCAGGAGGAGTTCACTCGGTCGTTCGTGTTCTGGGCACAGGCCAACAAGTCCTCGCACCGCTGTCTGGTCTTGCTCGACGACGACGTCATCATCGGGATGGCCTGGCTGGCGATCTTTGAACGCGTACCGACCCCGCGCACACCGCGACGCCTTTCCGGTGACGTTCAGTGCATGTACGTGGTGCCCGAGCGCCGCGACGGCGGTCTCGGCAGCCAACTCATCGCCGCCGTCATCGGCCTCGCCGACGAACTGGGCTTGAAACCGCTGACCGTTCACTCCAGCCCCAAGGCGATCAACGCGTACACCCGCCGCGGCTTCGCGACATCACCCGGGCTGTTGCGAACCGAACTCACCCGCTAAAGGTGATCAGGGCGCGTGGATCCTGTTGGGACGGAAGCGCATCGGTGGTTCGCCGTACTCCTCGAGGGTGTGGGCGATCCACCCGATGGTGCGCGCGATGGCGAAGATCGTCTCCCCGGCGTCGGGTCGCATACGGTAGGCGTGCATGAGCACGGCGAGAGCGAGATCGATGTTCGGCACGGCGGTGTGGGGTGCGCCGAGTTGATCGGTGATGGTGTCGATGGCGGTCAGGGCTGGCGTGGCAGCGGGGACCGACCGGAGCATGGTCAACAGCAGCTCGGCACGTGGGTCGGTGGTGCGGTAGATCAGGTGCCCGAAACCCGGGAGCCCGCCGCCGAGTCGTAGCCGCTCGGAGGCCGCGTCGAGCGGGTCGGCGATGGCGTCGTCGAGGAAGCGGTACGCGACAGTGCTTGCCGCGCCATGGTATTGGCTGTCCAGGGCGCCGAGCCCGGCGGAGACGATCCCATACGGATGGACTCGCGCGCTGGCCGCGACACGGGCGGCCACAGTGGAGATCGCTAGCCCGTGGTCGGCCAGCAGCGTCAAGGTCGAGTCGAGCAGGACGGCGGGGACGGCGTGGTCGGCCAGACTTGGCCCTAGTCGTTGGGCGAGCGTTCCGGAATCCTGCGGCGTCGCGCTCAGGCAGTCCACCTCGACCGCGAGCAGGATGCGGGCTGTGCGCAGGACGCCCTGCGCGGACAGATCGAAACGGAGCTGATCGCTTGCGCTGGCGACGGTCACCGCGACGCGCATCCGGTCGGTCAGCCGAACACTGCCGCCGAGCGCGCCGACTGCGGCGCGCGTGGTGCGGAGAATCTCGGCCGGGGCGGTGAATTGCTGTGGTGGCGAGGCCAATTCACCGGTCCATAACAGACTGGCCACCGATTCGACCGGATGCGTCGTCACCAGATCCGCCACGTTCCGACCTCGGTAATAGAGCTGGTCGTCCTCGATGGACGAGATCGTGCTGGCGATGTCGTCCATCGTTGTGCGACGGTCGCCGCCGTGCCGACGGCCCCGCGCCAGCCGGGTCACCTCATCCTCCAGGAACAGGCTGCCCCGGCGACCCGACGCCGGAATCTTGGTCAGCAGTCCGCGACTGACGTAGGCGTAGACGGTCTCGGGCTTGATATCGAGACGACTCGCCACCTCGGCGGTGGTGAGGTGGCGTGCGTCACCTTCGTTGTCCATGACCTGCCTCTCCGCACTCATATTGACTTGATCAATATTGACTCTAGTTGAACGTGATCGCACAGTTCAGTCAAGAGGAGGTCTGAACTGATGACGATCAATGGTGTTGAACTCGATGAGCTGATCGACGTGCCCGCCGGGCTGCGCAATGTGGTGGCGGCCGATACGCAGCTGGGTGATGTGCGCGGGCAGGAAGGCTTCTATCACTATCGCCAGTATTCGGCGATCGAGCTGGCGTCCGTGTGCACCTTCGAAGAGGCGTGGTTCCTGCTGGTCGAGGGACACTTGCCCGATCCGGCGGAGCTGTCCGAGTTCACCGACACGGTGGCCCGATCGCGGCTGCTGCCAACGGAACTGCTGCCCGTCCTACCGGCGATCGCGGCGAGTGCGAACCCCATGGTCGGTTTGCGGACAGCGCTGTCGATGCTGGCCGGAATCCGCGATCTGCGACCGATGTGGGACTGTGATCCCGCGTCGCGCAAGGCCGACGCACTACTGATCTGCGCGGTGACACCGACCATCCTGGCCGCCCTGCACCGGCTCAATCATGGTCTGCCACCGGTAGTCCCGCGCGCGGATCTCTCGACGGCAGCGAATTGGCTGTACATGCTGACCGGAGAACCACCGCGACCGCGGGCCACCCGGGCGATCGAGCAGTACCTGATCGCCACGATCGACCACGGGTTCAATGCCTCCACCTTCACCGCGCGGGTCGTGGCCTCCACCGGAGCCGACGTCGCCTCGGCAATCGTCGCGGCGATCGGCGCGTTCTCCGGACCACTGCACGGCGGCGCGCCGGACCGTGCGCTGGACGGGTTGGACGAGATCGGCAGCACGGACCATATCGACGATTGGGTATCGGACAAAATCGCCAAGGGCGACCGGGTGATGGGCTTCGGGCACGCCGTGTACCGCACCGCGGATCCGCGCTCAATTCTGTTGCGCGCCATCGGTATCGAACTCGGTGGCGATCTCGTGGAGTTCGCGACCACCGTGGAACGACGAGTCACCGAGCTGCTCGCCGAACTCAAACCGGGCCGCAACCTGTATGCCAACGTGGAGTTCTATGCCGGAGTCGTGATGGAACTCTGCGGAATTCCGCGCTCGATGTTCACCCCGACCTTCGCCACGAGCCGCGTCGTCGGCTGGAGCGCCAACATTCTCGAACAAGCCGACAGCGCGAAGGTCATCCGCCCGTCCGCCCGATACGTCGGTCCGCGCGCACCGCAACCGGTGCCTGCGCGCAGGTCACCCGGGTAGGTCCAGGGTGTCGAATTGGTAGGTGGACCAGATGCGGCGGGAGCGTTCCTCGGGGTAGGGCTGGGTGGTTGGGGTGGCGGTGTAGACGCGGGTGGTTCGGGTGTTCGGGTCGTAGGGCGCCCAGCCGGGGTTGCCGTTCGCGAAGTTCAGCCAGTCGGTGCGCATGTGGTTGGCGACATGGATGGCCTCGTCGGCGGCGTTCGGGAAAGCGGAGGGATGGTTGCGTATGTCGTCGCGGCCGAGGGTGCCGAAGACGAGCAGCATGTCGAGGCTGTGTGAGGCGCCCTGGTCCCGGTTGAAGGCCCAGCAGAGTTCGTAGTTCCAGACCTGGCCACCACCAGCATGTTTGGCGTCGGCGAGATGCAGGCCCGGCATCCGGAGCAACCAGTCGCTGTTGACGAGTTCATACAACTCGCCGGGGGTGGCGTCAGGGTGGAGGGCGCGGTAATCGCTGTTCGGGGCGAGACGTTCGAGGGTGGCGGTCAACTCGTCATCGGTGACCTCGGTGCCGAATTTGGGGTTGGCTAGCCGGTATTCGTCGCGGGTGTGCCCGACGAGCAGATCGATGTCGCGTGCGGCGCCGGTGGCGAGGGCGCGCCATGGGGCGTAGGGGAGGACGTCACCGTCGACGATGGGGGAGAACGGTGTCGGGGTCAGCGCCATGGGACCCCATGATTCGACGAGTTCCGGCATCCTCCGCAGGACCGTGTCCGTCGCGGTGATCAGTGCGTGGGGGGAGATGCGCGTCAGGTCGTCAACGGTGGCTCGCACACCGAGTTGCGCGGCGATCGTTGCCGAGATCGCGGCGGCGAGCCTCGGGGAGAAGAAGGTGCCCGGGACGCTCTGGGCGATCGCCCGACGAAACAACCCGGCGGCGATCGGCATAGTAAGCAGGGCCGCAACCGAACCCGTGCCAGCGGACTGGCCGAACACCGTGACATTGCCCGGATCACCACCGAACGCGGCGGCGTTGTCCCGCACCCACCGCAACGCCGCGACCTGGTCGAGAAGGCCGCGGTTGTTCGGCGCCCCGGTGATCTGCGCGAATCCTTCGACACCGACCCGATAGTTCATGCTGACCATCACCACACCGGCCGCGGCAAGCGTCGCACCGTCTTGATGCGGGTTGCTGGAAGTGCCCTCCACGTACCTGCCTCCGTGGATCCACACCATCACCGGCAGTCCTGCCGTACCGAGATCGGGTGACCAAACGTTGAGGGTCAAGCAGTCACCCGTATCGGATATCGCGCTGCCTGCTTGGGGAACTGACGGACCGAACGCCAGCGCATCGCGGACGCCGTCCCACGGCTGTGCCGGAATGGGAGCCGCGAATCGTCGTGCGCCGATTGGTGATTGGGCGTAGGGAATGCCACGGAAGACCGCGACGATGTTCTCCCACCTGCCACGCACCACTCCGGCAGCAGTACGGACTTCAGGTTCGATAGTCACTCGGGGTGCTCACTTTCCCATTGGACGCAGGGGAGCGATCAACGCCACGGACATCTCGCCCCCATCCACACGGTAAGTCCTGGATCCTTTGGCTCTCAACGGAATTAAGCGCCGGTTCTGCCCGCGCCGACTCGAGCATTCGGCGCCCGCAAGTGAAACACTCGGCCGACGACAGCGTGTGGTTCATCGCCGTTGCCGGACGTTCTGGTGACGTGCGGATCGATGCGGGAGAAGCTGCGGACCTGGCCGGTCATGTGCGGTAAAGCTCGGTAAGCAGCTCGAGTACGGTGCGGGTGGCCGGGTGGGGGTCGTCGCGCCACCAGACCAGTCGTACGGCGACCGGTTCGGCGTCGCGTACCGGCAGGTAGACGATGCCGGGTCGTGGATATTGGTCAACGACGGACTGCGCGGTAACCCCCACGCAGCGACCGGTGGCGATGACCGTGAGCCAGTCATCGATGTCGCGGCTCTCCTGTTCCGAGGGGCGCGCGTTCGCCGGCCACAAATCCGCAGTGGTCGTTCCGGTGCGCCGGTCAACGAGCAGGACGCGGCTGCTGAGATCGGCCAGACGCACCGAGCGGCGCCGCGCCAGGGGGTCGGCGGCGGCCAGCGCGCACCACCGTGTTTCCAGACCCACGATGGTGCCCTCGAAGCGGCGGTCCGCCAGCGGCCTACGCATGACCGCAAGATCGGCGGTGCCGTCGGCCAGGCCGGCGCTCGGGGAGTTGATGCGAAGCAGGTGCAGTTGCGTTTCCGGGTGCGATTCCCGCCACCGGTGTTGAAAGGCGGGTGTGAGTCGGCCGAGTGCCGACCATGCGTGGCCGATACGCAGGTCGACGTGGCCCGATGTCGCTTCCTGTACCAGGTTGTCGACCTCGGTCAGCACGCGCCGGGCGTGCGCCACGACGCGTAGTCCGATCGCGGTCGGCGAGGTTTCGCGGGACGTACGTCGCAGCAGTCGTACGCCGAGGCGCTTCTCGAGTGCCGACAGTGTGCGGGAGACCGCGGCCTGTGACACACCGAGAGCGATCGCGGCGTCGGTGAACGTGCCCTCGTCCACGATCGCGATGAGGCAGCGCAACTGACGCAGCTCGACATCCATAACCAAATCGTATAGTTGGTGTGCCGCATGCATTTTGCGCACGGTCCGGCGCGGCACAGGATCGATGCGTGCAAGCAGCCCCCACTCGCCGAGCAGGCCGCGCCGTCCTGCCAGCGAAGCGGGGCGCCGTGTCCATAGCCGGGGTCTGCACGATGCTCGCGAGCGGCCTTTCGACCCAGCTCGGCGCCGCGATCGGGTCGCTGGCCTTCCCGATGCTCGGCCCGGTCGGCGTCATCGCGGTCCGCCAGTACGTCGCGGCGGCGGTGCTGCTCATCCTCGGTCGGCCCCGCCTTCGGTCCTTCACCCGGCGCCAGTGGGGGCTGGTGCTGCTGCTCGCGGCCGGAATCCTATCCTCCGCTCTGCCGTTCCTCGCGGACCTGTTCACGCCGCGCCGCGTTCCCGCAGCGGCGTTCGGATTGTTCATGAGCGTCAACCCGGTGCTCGCCGCAGCCGTCGGTGTGCTCGTTCTGGGACAGCAGCTCGACGTGGCCGCCTGGTTGAGCATCGCGGCGATCATCGCGGCCAACGCCATCAGCATCCTCGCAAAGCCGAGGCACGCTTGACGCTGCGGCGGTGTTCAACGTGCGCCGAAACAGCGCCTATATCAAGATCACTCCATTGCCGCAAAGGAGCCTTCTATGCCCGGTGTCACGCTGACCGATCATCTCTTCTCCGTCCCCCTCGACCATGATCGGCCGGAGGGCGAGCACATCGAGATCTACGCTCGCGAGGTGGTGGCCACCGGACGCGAGCGCGAGCGGCTTCCCTGGCTGCTGTATTTGCAAGGCGGCCCCGGCATGGTGCCGCCGCGTCCGGTCGGCCGGGACTCCTGGCTGGACCGCGCACTCGACGACTACCGCGTCCTACTGCTCGACCAGCGCGGCACGGGCCGCTCCACGCCGATCACCCGGCAAACGCTCCCGGCCCGTGGCGAGCCCGCCGCGCAGGCCGACTACCTCACCCATTTCCGCGCCGACGCCATCGTCCGCGACGCCGAACTGATCAGGCGCGAACTGACCGACGAACCGTGGTCGGTGCTCGGCCAGAGCTTCGGCGGCATGTGCACCGTCACCTACCTCTCGTTCGCGCCCGAGGGCCTGCGCGAGGCAATCATCACCGGCGGTCTTCCCGGTCTGCGCGTCAACGCCGACGAGGTCTATCGCGCCACCTATCCACGCGTGCACCGCAAGAACACCGCCTACTATCGCTGGTACCCGCAGGACGCCGCCTCGGTCCGCCGCCTCGCCGCGCACCTGATCGAGCGTCCGGCACCACTGCCGGACGGATCCTTACTCACCGTCGAGGCCTTCCAGTCGCTCGGGCTGATGCTCGGCACGAGCGACGGCGCGGACGTGCTGCACTACCTTCTCGAAGGCCCCTGGGCCGGAGCGGAGCTGTCCGACAGCTTCCTCGCCCGCGCCGCGGCTTCCCTCAGCTACGCCCAACTGCCGCTGAACCCGCTCATGCATGAACTCACCTACGCCCAGCGCGGCACCGGCGCGACGAACTGGGCGGCTGAGCGGGTGCGCGGCGAGTTCCCCCAGTTCGACGCGCGCATGGCGTTGGCCGGGGACGACCCGGTGCTGTTCACCGGCGAGATGACCTACCGGTGCCACTTCGACCAACCCTGTCTCGCGCCCCTGCGCGATCCCGCCGAGGTGTTGTTCGCCCGCGAGGACTGGCCCGACCTCTACGATCCTCAGCGCTTGGCCGCGAACGACGTCCCCGTGGCCGCCGCCGTCTACCTCGACGACATGTACGTCGATGCCACTTACTCGCTGCAGACCGCGGCGACCATCAGGGGCCTACGGCTGTGGGCGACCAACGAGTACGAGCACGACGGGCTTCGCGCCAGTAGCGGACGCGTCCTCGACCGCCTGCTGCGAATGCTGCGCGGCCAGATCTGCAGCGGAGCTTCGAAACGGGTTCGGGGGCAATGCTATTCATGATCCGCCCGCATCATGACGAACGAGGCACACTCCTCGGTACTGCCGGAGCCGACCTCGATCCTGATGACCTGTTCACCACCGCCGACCTGCACGGCGCGCAGCGTGTGCAAACCAGCGGTGTGCGGCGTCCACTTGGCGAGGACGTTACCGTCGACGCTGGTCTTGATCGCGCTCGGCGGATCGAACTCGCCGTCCTGACTATCGTCGAAACTCACGTAGGCACCTGGCTCAGCCGTCGCCCGCGCGAGGTAGGCACAGTCCGCGACGAAGGCCGGCGAATCATCCGGCGACTTCACCGCGAAATCGGTGATCGTGGCAGGCGCGGTCAGCACCAGCGCGGCCACCATCGCGGTCACCGTCGACATCGCAGCCGCGGCGGACCTCCGTGAACGGAGCATGCGGAGTCCTTCCGAGTCACGGCGAATTGCGTGCACAGCCTATCGATCGGACCGCACTCCGGGAGCGCCATTTGTGGGGGCTGCCGTTTGCGGCTCTGGCCCTCAGAAATCGAGAAAGTCGATGAGCAACGGCACCAGTTTCGCCGGGCGGTCGAGGGGGATGATGTGGCCACAGTCCTCGATCACGTGCCCGGTCAGGGTGTCGGCGATCGGACGGAGTTGGTTTTCGAGTGCGGTTCCGACCGGGTGGGATCCGATGGCCATGGTCGGCATGGTGAGCCGGGCGGTGTCGACAGCCTGCCGGATCTGCCCGGCGCTGGTTGGCATCGCCCGGTAGTAGGAGAACGCACACCGCAAGGAATCACTGCCCGTGTAGGCGGCGACGAAGGCATCGCGGGTTTCCGCGGGTATGCCGCGGCCGTGGGTGCCGGTCGCCAGAAACCAGTCGAGGTAGTCGGATTCGTTTCCGGCAAGGACTTTTTCGGCAAGACCCGGCACCGCGTGAAAACCGAACCACCAGGGCGGCCCACCGGCCAGAAAGGTTTCGGCACCGGGCAGCGTGCCGAGCAACGATTCCATCAGTACCAGCCGGTTGACTCGTTCGGGCCGCCGCATCGCCAAGAGGAACGCCGGCGGAGCACCGGCATCGATCGCGACGACGGAGGCGCTGGTTTCCCCGAGGGCGTCGAGCAGCCCCTCGGCGTCGCTGGCAAGCGTGTCCGCGTCGTAGCCGATCTGTGCTCGCGTGCTGGCGCCGAGGCCGCGCAGGTCCGGCGCGATCACCCGGTGTCGTTGCGCGAGTGGGCCCATCACCTCGCGCCACAGCTGCCAGGTGTGTGGAAAGCCGTGCAGCAGCAGGACTGCCGGTCCGGTGCCGGCGATCGCCACGTTCGCTTCGATGCCGTTGGTTGCCACCATCCGCACTGTGAGATCGGGCAGTTCGTGCGACATTCGATCCTCCGCCATTCGGTTACCATCGGTTACTAGCTGACCGTAGGTAACCTGGGATAGCCTGCCAAGACGGCACTTTCGAGACAGGTGGTGAGCTCCAGGTGACTACCCGAACCAGCACAGGACCGCGCGGGGATCTGTTCGCTCCTGGCTGCCCGACCCGTCGGCTACTCGATCGGCTCGGCACCAAATGGGTGTCCATGGTGGTGAAACTCCTCGCCGAGGCCGCGCCCGAGGAGGTGCGCTTCGCCGAACTGCGGCGTCGGATGCCCGGCGTCTCGCAGAAGATGCTGTCGGTCACTCTGCAAAACCTGTCCCGCGACGGGCTGGTCGCCCGCCGCGTCGAACCCACCGTTCCGCCACGCGTGCACTATCGCCTCACCGATCTCGGGCTCTCCCTGGAAAATCCTCTGGCCGCACTGCGGGCATGGGCGGAAGAGCATATGGCCGAGATCGACGCCGCCGCAGACCACGCGTAACCTCCCTGTCGTACAGCGAATTCCGCAGAAATGCCCGCCTGATCCGCAGCCGCGGCGACGGGTGCCGCACAGCGACGTTCAGCCACCGCGTCTGGCTCGTCATGCTCTCGCGGCATCCGCAGGACGGCAGCAGCGGCACCACCGATGGTTTTGCCCGCGCCGACTCGTGACCTTCCAGCGTCCTGTCGCGGATGTACTCGCGTGCTGCCGCGCCGAGCGCTTGGAGCCACCCGGCCCGATCGAGCGGATCATCGGCTCGGCGCGGGCCACCATCGAACAGCGGTCCTGCGAGTTGGGCCCGACGCTCTCACCGATCGTTCAGCGCTGACTCGGACTGAAGAGGTCGGGATATCAGCTGAGTGCTTGGATTTCGGTCGCTAGCCTTTCCTGGCTAGCCGCCCACGACGCCAATAGGGCTAGACCATCTGCGGTCGCCGTGCCAGCGGGCGCGGTGTAGACGGTCAGGAGCAGGCCGGGTTCGGCGGGCAGCTCCATCGCCTCGACGTCCATGTCGAGCTGGCCCACTACCGGATGGTGCACACGCTTGCGTCCGGACCGATGGAGCCGCACGTCCCGAGATGCCCACCGCTGCCGGAATAGTTCACTGCGTGTTGATAATTCACCGACTAGGGCGATCAGCTCCTCGTCGTGCGGATTGCGTCCCGCTTCCATGCGTAGCTTCGCGGCCACATCGCAGGCGATTCGGTCATAGTCGACGAAGAACGTTTTTGCCGCTTCGGGATCCAGATACACGAACCGCGCGGTGTTCGCCGGCCGTCGCGTGTCGGCCAGCACCGGTGAATACAGCGCGCGGGCAAGTTGATTCATGGCCAGCACGTCATAACGGCCGTTGCAAATCCACGCCGGCGCATCGGTGATGGCGTCGAGCACCTGCTGAAGCGCCGGACGCACCGTCACGGCAGGTCGCCGGCGGCGTGCACCGCTGGGCGTCTTGGACTGCCGCGCAAGGTGGAATAGGTGATCGCGCTCGGCCTCGTCAAGGTGCAAGGCAGCGGCCAACGCGTCGAGCACTCCGTCGGAGGCGCCGGTGAGGCTGCCGCGCTCCATACGCACGTAGTAGTCGACCGATACCCCCGCAAGTAGAGCTACCTCTTCGCGACGCAGACCTTTGACCCGGCGGTTGCCGCCGTAGGCGGGCAGTCCGGCGCGCTCGGGCGTGATCCGCGCGCGACGCGAACTCAGGAATTCCTTGATCTCAGTGCGCAGATCGATCGTGGTCACCCCTTCACCGTAGGTCCTGTCCGCAGGCTAAGGGAGGTTCTGCTGGTACCCCCGACGACTATGCCCCCCGAACCACCACACCCGGACCAGGCCCCGCCCCCGACCCTGGCCGCATCCCGCTCACCATTCCCGAGATCAAGTACCTGATCGCCGACACCAGCCCAGATCGCTCTCGCCTGGGTGCTGGCGCAGAAATCCGCGGTTCGTGCCGATCCCCGGCACAACCAAACCGCATCGCTTGGAAGAGAACCTGGGAGCGCTCGATGTCGAATTGACGTCCGGCGACCTGCAACGCATCGAGGCGGCCGCGAACCATATCCAGGGTGAGCGCGTCCCCGAGCGGTTGAAGTCCCTGTTCGGCCGCTAAGCGCCGCTACTTTCTGCGCCGGTCACCTCGCCGATTCCGGCGCTGGATTCACGTTGCATCGCGACATCGTCTCGCTACATACGTGAGAGAACTGCCAGATCTGCTGAGAACTCACGAAAGTAGTACGGGCGTACATGGGTGCATAGTTTTTAAGAGGTTTCGTAGGCGTTTCGTTTCGTTGGTTGCGACCAAACGTAAACGTAATAGAACCAGTCGATCTGGGGGAGTCTTCGGAATGTCGATCAAGTCTGACCGCCGATAATGTTCACTTATCGGCGGTCAGGAATCGCCGTCGGCGAATCAGTCTTCTTGCGACACGGAACAATTCGTTTCGTATGAATACGTCAATAGTGACGAAACCAACGCTACGATTCTCCAGTGTCCAACGTCTGCAACTATCCGGGCTGCGCTCGACCGATCACGCGCGGCGGGGGACCCGGCCGCCCCTCCGAATACTGTGATCACCCCGACCACACGCGATGGCGCGCGTGGCGGGAACGTCAACGGCAACAACAGGAGTCAGAGGTACCCCTCGCTTCCGTCACTGTGACGCAGCAAGGTCCGGTCACCGTCGCCCGTCTCCGCGCCGATGAGCTGCTCACCCAATTCCGTGGGCTCGCCGACCAATTGGGCAACACCCTCAACGCCGCCGTCGCCGAACTATCCACCCTTGGCGACCCTTCCGTCGCGGAAGCGCAGGTCCAGGCGGTGCAAGCCGACGCCGCCCGGCGTATCGCGGAAGCCGAAATGGCCACCGTCGCCGCCGAACAGGCGCGCCGCGAGGCGGAGGAAGCACGCGCGCTCGCCGAGGCCGCGGCCGACGACGCGGCCGGTGCGGCCGAACATGCCGAAGCCGCCGTCGCCGACGCCAACAGCACCCGTGACGACGCCCTGCGCGAAATGGAGCGTGCCACCAGGCAAGCCGCCGATGACGTATTCGCCGCACGCAGCGAAGCCGAGGCCGACATCCGCACCGCCCGCCGCGAAACCGCCGAGGAAATCGAACGCATCCGCAAGGACTCGGCCGAGCAGGTGGAACGCGCCGAACGCCGCGTCGCAACCGAAATCGCCAACGCCCAACGCGAATCCGCTGCCCAGGTCGCCGCCGCGCAATCCGAACGCGACCTCGCCGTCCAGCGCGCCGCCGACGCCGAACGCGCGACCGAACGCGCCGAGCAGGCAGCTATGGAACGCATCGAAGCCGCGAACGAGGCCCGCGAGGAATGGCGCAGGGTCCGCGCCGAACTCGACACGGCCCGCACCGAACTCGCCGACATCCGCCGCACCGCCGCCACCGATATCGCCGCCGCCCGCGCCGAAGCCGCCAGCACCATCGACAAAGCCCGCGCCGAAGCCGCACACCGCATCGAAGCCCTCGACGAAGCCCGCACCCAAACCCTCGCCCGCGCCGAACGCGCCGAAGCGCAACTCGACGAACTACTCGCCGAAACCCGCCGCAAGCCAGTCGCGGTCACGGAACTGGACAGTCACACGGGCGCGTAAGCCGTTCGAACCCAACTCGGGGTGCACCGACCTGGACTATCAGGTGCGGATTATGCGTTGTCGCACCAGGTTCGGCGTGCCCACCGAACGTCGTCGCACATCACGGCCGCCGTCGACGCCTCGCTCGACCGGCTCGGCGTCGACCGCGTAGACATATACCAGATTCACCGCCGGGACAGCGAGACTCCGATCGAGGAGACCATGAACGCGCTCAACGACGTGGTCGCCGCCGGAAAGGTCGCGCCGATCATCAGAGCGATCAAGACGAAACACCTGGAGGACGCCGTGCTCGGCCACCCAGTGACTCCGCGCAGCCCTGAAAATCGTGGGAGACCAAGGGAACAGTCGTCTCGGTCCCATAAACTGCGATGCGCAGCGTCGCGCGGCGCGGAGCAGGAGGACTCGCAGTATGGCCGTAATCCACGAGACCACGATGGTTCCCACCAAGGTCGAGTTGTTGGCTTCGTGGTTGCCGACTCGACCGTGGTACCGCGGTGGCGCGACGCCGGTGCTGACTCGAGTCGGAGGTTTCCGGCTCGACGATCCGGATGGTGCGGTCGGGATCGAGTTCCTGGCGGTCACCGATGGTTCAAGGGATGAGTCGGTCACGTATCAGGTGCCGTTCGCCTATCGCGGCGCGCCGCTCGAGGGTGCGGAAGACGCGCTGATCGGTACGTCGATGCACGGTGTGCTCGGGCAACGGTGGCTCTACGACGGGACCCGCGATCCGGTGGTGGTGGCGCAGATTCTCGCGCTGCTCGGCGGAACGGCACTGCCCCAGGCGCAGTACGACAGTGGGGCGGTGGATGAGTCGGTTGCCGTGACGACACCCGATATCGCCGTTCCTGCACTGGGATCGGAGCCGGTGACGGCCGAGGACGGGTCGGTGCGCACCGACATCATGGTCGGTGCGCAGGTGCCGGGCAGTACGGCGATCGTTCGGGTCAACCGGATTCTGCGGCCCGGTGACGAGTCGTCCGAGCGGCCCGGCGCGGGTCATGTCACCGTGCCGTGGAAGCTGCCGGACGGATCCTCGGTGCGCGGGGTGTTCCTGTCCTTCGACGGTCACGCGGAGAGTTAGCGGGGTGGCGAAAGGTGAACGGCCGCAAGGTTGTTCACCGACATGTCGTCGGCTCGACGAGACACGTGACGCGCTGCCTGCGACCATATCTTTGTCGGAGTGAACGGCGCACGGATCGTGCAGCGGCGGGGATGGCCTGCTCCGATGACGAAAGGACGTGATTCCCATGTCGAAACGGACCATTCGGTACGCACGAGTTGTCGTCTGTGCGGCGCTTGTCGGAGTCGCCGGATGCACGAGCACCCCGGGTGCTACTGACGCATCGTCGAGTGTCGGCAGTGCCTCCGCCACCGCGTCGTCGGGAGTCGGCACTACTCCGGTCGCCGCGTCGCCGAGCATTGGCAGTACCCCGAGGGCCGTCACATCGCCGAGAGTTGGCAGTACTGCTACTGGCACACCGCCGAGCACGGTCGCGCCCTGCGCGCCTGGACAACTCGCGCTCAGCGCCGCCGCGGTATCGCCCGGCGCGACGCACCGCGGCGTGCGGATCACCGTCGGCCTGGCCAACGGCCCGGCGTGCGAGCTGTCGGGCTACCCCGAGATCGAAGCCGACGAGGGCGGCCCCATGATCCGCGCCGACCACACACTCCGCGGATACCTCGGCGGCCTCCCACCCGACCGCGACACACCGCCGGTCGTCATCGTGACCGACAGCAGCACCACCGCGACCGGTGCGGCATCGGCCATCGTCGAGGGAATGGCAGTCGACGCCAACGGCAATCCCTGCCCGACCTACACCCACCTAAGCGTCACCCCACCGAACTCACCTACCCCGCAACCCGTCCCGGCCACCATCAATGCCTGTGCGCTGGAAGTGCATCCAGTGCTCGGCGCAGACATGCACTGACGATGGGCGTCGATCGACACCGTCCATGCGCACCGGCCGAGCCGAATCCCATCAGCACCGACCAAGCGGAATCCCGTCAGCACTGGCCAAGCCGAGTCCCGTCGGCACTGCCGAGCCCGAACCCCGTCAGCACCGGCCGAGCCCGAACCTCGTCAGCACCGGCCGAGCCCGAGTCCCGTCAGCACCGGCCGAGCCCGAGTCCCGTCAGCACCGGCCGAGCCCGAACCTCGTCAGCACCGGCCGAGCCCGAGTCCCGTCAGCACCGGCCAAGCCCGAACCTCGTCAGCACCGGCCAAGCCCGAACCTCGTCAGCACCGGCCGAGCCCGAGTCCCGTCAGCACCGGCCAAGCCCGAACCTCGTCAGCACCGGCCAAGCCCGAACCTCGTCAGCACCGGCCGAGCCGAGTCTCGTCAGCACCGGCCAAGCCCGAACCTGTCGGCACCGGTCGAGCCGAGTCTCGTCGGCACTGGGCCAAGCCGAATCCCGTCCGCACCGGCCAAACCCGAACCCGTCGGCACTGGCGAGCTAAAACGTGTCGGCACTGGCTGAGGCTGAACCCGAGAACGGATTCGACTGTCGACTACCGCTGGCGACACGACTGTGCTGCGCCCCGCACGACCCCGCCCTGACAGCCGTCGTTCGAGTTGCCCGGCCGCACCTCTCGCCCTTGCATGCCGCTTCACCGCCACCCATCCCCGGGATAGGCGTCCCTCGCGCACCACGGGTGCCGAAACCCTAAGGAGCCGTTCATGACCCGAGTAGCCCGCCGATGGTCGACACCGCTACTGCTCCTCCTCGCCGGTGCCACCCTGGTGGCCGGGTGCGCAAGCCCACCGGATCCACCGGCAGACCGCTCGAACGTGGTCGGCCTCGACTCCGGTGCCGTGCGCGGGCGCGTCGATCCGGCCGGCTACCGCGAATTCGCGGGCATCCCGTATGCCGCCGCGCCGACCGGCGCGCTGCGCTGGCACGCTCCTACCGCACCGGCGAGCTGGGGCGGAGTGCGCGAGGCAACCACACCGGGTGCGATGTGCCCGCAGGCCGCGGGCCCGGGCACACCGGGGTCGATGACCGAGGACTGTTTGAACCTCAACGTCTGGACCCCCGCCGGTTCCCACACCGACCTGCCCGTGCTGGTGTGGATCCACGGCGGCTCCCTGATCAGCGGCGCCGGCAGCGACTACGGCCCACAGAAATTCCTGACCGGCACCGAAGGCCCGATGATCGTGGTCACGATCAACTATCGCCTGGGCACCCTGGGCTTTCTGGCCGACAAGTCCCTAAAAGACACCAACGGTGATGTCGGCAACTACGGCTTCCAAGACCAGCAGTTCGCCCTGAAATGGGTGCAACGCAACATCACCGCGTTCGGCGGCGACCCCGCCAAGGTCACCATCGCCGGAGAATCCTCGGGCTCGAATTCGGTGTGCACCCACCTGGCCGCACCCGGTTCGGCAGGGCTGTTCCGCGCCGCGATCATGCAATCGGGAGCCTGTGTACCGTGGCAGTCCGAACGCGACGCCGAAACCGCCGCCACCACCACCGCGACCGGGCTCGGCTGCCCGGATCCGGCCACCACCGCGACCTGCCTGCGTGAGCTGCCCGTCTCGGCCATCCTCACCGCGCAAGCCCAGCAAACCAACGGCCTTACCGGCATCCCGTTCCTCGGGACCGTCGGCACCCCGTTCCTGCCACGCAGCCCCGAACAAGGGCTCAAAGACGGTGCCCTGGCTCATGTCCCGGTGATAACCGGGGCCAACCACGACGAATCCGCCCTGTTCGCCTGGCTGATCTACGGCATGCCCGGCACACCCACCCTGACCGCTGACCGATACCCGCAGGCACTGACCGAGATATCGCAGGCAAGTGACTTCCCCTTGCGCGAGGACCAAACCGCCGCGATCACCGCCGAATACCCCCTCGATAGATACCCCCAACCGGTCATCGCCGCGACCCGCGCCCTCAGCGACCAAGCCACCTGCGCCATCGGCGACCAAGCCGCCCAACTCGCCGCCCACGCCCCCACCTACAGCTACGAATTCGCCGACCCCACCCCACCCGCACCTCCGAGTACGTTCCCGCTGGGCGCCTACCATGCCAGCGAACTGCCCTACCTGTGGCAGATGAGCGCTCCGTTCGGCGATCCTGCCATGATGACCGCCGCCCAGCACAGCCTCACCGACCAACTCGTGCGCTACTGGACCCGATTCGTGCTCACCGGAACCCCCGACCCCTCGGGGCTGCCCGCCATGCCCGCCTACACCAGCACCAACCCGCACCTGATGTCGTTCAAACCCGACGCCACCGGCCCCGTCTCCGCAACCGCCTTCGACACCGACCACCACTGCGGATTCTGGAAAACCCTTACCGCACAACCCTGACAACACGATCGGTGTGGCCCGCCGCCGACCCTCGGTAGCGCGGACGCCATCGGACGATCCGAACCCTCGTCCCACTCGGCGCACCGAGTGAAAGCAAACACGAGGTTAACCGCATCGACCGGCCATATCATGTAGCTATGCCCGAAAACGAGCTCGAAGGGCGTACGGAACCACTGACCGGGGGTGCCCGGCAGGCGATAGTGGTGGCCGGTGCCTGCTCGATGATCGTGGGTGTGGTCGTAGCGGTGTGGCCACACAAGTCGCTGCCGACCGCGGAGCTGCTGTTCGGTCTCTACCTACTGCTCAACGGCGGACTGCAGATGATCATCGCGGTCGGTGCGAAGTTCGCGCCCGCCCTGCGCGTGCTCGTCTTCGGAAGTGGCGTGGTGTCGATACTGCTTGCCGTGCTGTGTTTCAGCGGCGGCAATTCGGCACTGCTGCTGTCGTTCTGGATCGGGCTGGCCTGGTCGGTTCGCGGGATCTGCCACGCCACGGTCGCGGTGTGGGCGGACAACCTGGTCGGCAGCGGAAGGCAAGAGGTGTTCGGCCTGGCCACCATGGTGCTCGGCATCCTGGTCGGCGTGCTGCCGTTCAATTCGGTGGATGTGCTCGGGCTGGTGTTCGGACTGTTCCTCATCGTGATCGGGACCATGGAAGTGCTCAGCGTCGCGGCGGTGCGTCACAGCGTCGTGGATCTGCCCGGAGTTTCCGGGTTGCGCACCGTTCGCCTCGATCCCTGATAGCCGAACCGGCCGCAATACAGTAGTGCTCGGTCGCGAGCTACCAAGGCATCAGCACCGGGGCCGGTCATCGCAAAATGCCCGCCGAGGTCCGCGACCGCCTGCGCGCCACCGGATCACCACGGACGAGCACGCCGGGTCGACCGGCAAGCCAGCGCATCGGCAACCTCCCAGACCTGAAAGTAATGGCCACGTCACATTGACCTGCATGGTCATCTCGGACCCGGGACAGCCTTCGCTGAATACGCGCCCGTTCAAGATCATGGGGAACTGGTGGCGGTGGCTTCTCGAACTTTGCCGCCACCAGTTCCCCATGATCTTGAACGTCGATGATGGTCGTCTGGCGCGCGCTGCGTGTTGGCATGGCGCGCCACCGCGTCGGCCGGATCGCCGAGTGCTCCGCGGATACCGGAACAGGTTGCGCCACAAGTAACAAACCGGCGGGTGAGCCCGCCATCCCTGACTCACCGTCCGTTGACCAACGGGACTTGACGGCGGCGCTACTCGTGAAGTGCCGCCGTCAAGTCCCGTTGGTCTTGCGCCATAGCGCGATCCATGGCTCGCTTGCCCGTGACTGGCGCACCCCGGCGAAAGGCTCTCGAATTTGCCGCAGACCGGGTGCCATTCACGGATCGACCGCGCCGACGTTGACCGGAGAGCTGCATACGTGGGAGTCCCTGCACACGTCTTCACATGCCGTGAACGCTGGTCCGCCTGCAGCATCGCGAATTACACGCGATGCGTTCGCGCATCACCGGCGCCGACTTGGGACTCGGCGCGCCGAGCCGAAAACGGCCCAGATCGCCGGAGCCTGTGGGCTCGAGCGGAGTTCACTGCGCCTTCCGAGTAGCCGGTACCAGGGGATTCGAGTAGTCCGGCACTCGTGGCAGCGAAATCAGTTCTTGGCACTGTGATGGTGGCGAGAAGGGAGCCCACTATGAGCGAGCGAACCGAAGGCGCAGCCATTGTTGCGGTCACGATAGACCCGAGCGGCAGGGGGCAGTCGTGAGCGGGCGAACTGCAGGCGCACCCGCTGTGGCGGTCACGACGGAGCGAGTGTCAGCGGGGTGCAGTCGTGAGCAGGCGTAGCGAAGGCGCAACCTTTGTTGTGGTGAGCGGCAGTCGAGTCATGAGGAAGCGTGGCGAGGCCGCAGCCGTTGGTGCGGTCATGACGGAGCCGAGTACCAGCGAGGTGCAGTCGTGAGCGCAATCCATATTCGTGCGCCGGGACACCATCATCGGCCCGAATTGGCAGGGGGTGCGGGGCTGCACAGCATGGTGGTTTTCGGGACCGGACTGGACTGTTACCTCTCCTACCGTCCGATGTTCCAGGCGCCGTACAACTTCCAGGTACTGCTCGCCGTCGAGTTCGATGAGCGGGGCAGCGGGGCACTGGGCGCGGATCGTCGGATCGGCCGCACCGATATCCACACCTTCGATCCCGAGGATTTCCCTATCGCGGAACTGGACCCGGGATATCCGAGCCCCCGCGGATCGTTCCGCGGCACCTTGATCCGCGGCAGACGCGGCGGCACCACGCTCGCCACCGACGTGCTCGTCACGGTGCGCCGCGTCGTCCACTTCGCCGAACTCGACCCGACGCGCGAACGCGGCCGCGGACTGCTCACCCACCTGTGCTTCGGACAGCCCGACCGGATGTACCTGGCGCACCACATCACCCGCCAACCCAGTTTCGACCAGATCGTCGCGGCCCGCCTCATCCCGGGAACCGTGACCGACCTACTCGGCGAACCCTTGGCGGACGAGATCGTCGGGCCGACTTTCGCACAGGCGCAGCCGATCATCCTCGGGCAACGCGAGTTCATCGGTACCCGTTTGCGCGCAGGGGAACTGGCGGTCGCGGCGTTCCCAGCGACCGCGTCCGCTGATGGCGCACAAGGATTTCTGGCCGAGATCGCGGTCGGGCACCAGATCTATCTGGAGGTCGCCGACCTGGCGTGACCGCCCGACGGTGAATGTCAATACGCCGCAGGTCGCAGCCGCGACACCCCCAAGGTCATGGCGATTGTCAGCCCGCCGACGGACGCGTCACGCCGGTACCGAAAGCTACTTTCACACCATGACCGAATCGGCTCTCCCCGCCACCGCTTCGGGCCGACGGATCGCCGAAGTCGACATACTGCGCGGCTTCGCGTTGTTCGGCATCCTCATCACCAACGTCATGGTCGCGACCACGCTGTGGTCGTTCGGCGGGACGAGCGACGATCCGCGACTGCGCTTCGACGGCCGATTCGACCATCTGGTGAGCGCGGCGATCGGAGCCTTGTTCGAAGGCCGGTTCTATCTGCTGTTCGCGTTCTTGTTCGGTTACTCGTTCACCCTGCAGATCGCGGCGGCACAGCGCGCGGGCGTCTCGGCCAACGCGCGGTTGCTTCGGCGCTGCCTGGCGTTGCTGGCGATCGGGCTCGCGCACGTGTTCTTCCTGTGGATCGGCGACATCCTCACCCTGTACGCGTTCCTGTGCCTGATCCTGATCCCGCTGAAGAAGCTGACGCCGCGCACCGCGGTGATCACCGGCGCGGTGCTGTATGTGGTGTGGTGCGGATGGAACGTACTGTCGAGCGACGGTGGTGACGGAGTCTCCGTGCTGGTCAGCGCATTCGATCTGCAGCGGATCCACGACGGATACACCGGCACCCTCGGCGACACGTTCGCCAACCAGATGTGGCTCGCGCCCATCTTCATCGCCGTGATCTGGTTGTCCCAGGGCATGACCGCCTTCGGCATGTTCCTGATCGGCATGGCGGCGGGCAAGCGAGAGCTGCTCAGCGATCGGGAAACGTTGCGGCGCTGGACGCCTCGGGTGCTCGTCGGCGGACTGGCGATCGGTCTGCCGGTGTCGGCGGTGAGCTTCGCGGGTTTGATGGACTGGATCACCCCGCCCGCCGGCTGGGACGGCGCGCAGGAAATCATCAATCCGCTGATGACCTTCGCCTATATGGCAGGCATTCTCTGCCTCGCCCGATCACCGCGCACCGCACAGGTAATCGGGCGGCTGGCCCCCGCCGGACGGATGGCGGCGTCCAACTACATCGGTCAGTCCGTCGTGCTCATGGTGATCTATACCGGTTACGGGTTCGCACTGGTCGACAAGATCCCACCGGCCGGTGTCATCGCCGTCGCCCTGGTCACGTATGTCGCGCAATTGGCGCTGAGTACCTGGTGGTTGCGCAGTCACCGGTACGGACCGGTCGAATGGGCACTGCGGGCCGCGACGTACCTGTCCATCCCGGAGTGGAAGCGTCGGCCGGAACCTGTTCCGGTGCACGTGGATTGACGCGAACAGGTCCGCAGCCTCGGCTTCACCGCATGAGTTGAGGCGAGTCAAAGGGTCGCTGTTGCAGATCATTTAGCGACCCTTTGACTCGCCTCAACACTGGTTGATCACCTACTTGCCGCGCGCAGGCACACTTTCCGGATCGTTGGTGGCTGGGGCCCTACGATCTGGGGCATGCGCGACTCTGAGTGCAGACCCGCTGCGGCCCAGGCGCTGACCGGCGACTCTGGGCATACGGCGCATCGGGACCGACCTCGCATTGGGTGTGGAGGGCGACCTGCGAAGGGGCGCGCGGTTCATGCTCGGCGAGCGCGGCCGCCGCATCGTCGGGACGCTCGGCACGGGCATAGCCGAATTCGGCGCTGCTTAGCCGAGTTCGGCGCCGCCTTGCCTAGCCGAGTTCAGTGCCATCCTGCCTGCCGGGTCCCACCCGCGCAGGAACGTCAATGACCCTTCGGCGAGTTCGGGCGGGGACCTATACCGGAATTCCGGTGGCCTGGGCGAGATCCCAGCCGTGCGTGATCGGGTCGGCGAGGCGAAGCCGCGTTCGGTCGACCCCGGGTCTGTCCGATGGCGCCGCCCTGCTTGGCCGAGTTCGGCGCCGCCGTGTCTGGCCGAGTTCAGTGCCATCCTGCGTGACCAGGTCTGGCGCCGCCATGTCTGGCCGAATTCAGTGCCATCCTGCGTGACCAGGTCTGGCGCCGCCATGTCTGGCCGAATTCAGTGCCGCCCTGCCTGGCTGGGGCCGGCGCCCTCCTGCTTGGCCGAGTTCGGTGCCGCCCTGCCTAGCTGAATTCGACGCCGCCCTGCCTGGCCGAATTCGACGCCCTCCTGCTTGGCAGGGTCCGGTGCCGCCGTGTCTGGCCGAGTTCAGTGCCGCCCGCCTGGCCGAGTTCGGCGCCCTCCTGCCTGGCCGAGTTCAGTGCCGCCTTGCCTAGCTGAATTCGGCGCCATCCTGCGTGGCCGGGTCCGGCGCCGCCGTGTCTCTGGCCGAGTTCGACGCCGCCCTGCCTGGCCAGGTTCAACTTCGCCCTTCGGCGGCGCGAGATCGGCGGCGGGCACGCCCGGGTGGACGTTCAGAAACATGTCCGAGAAATCCGCACGCTTCGGATGTCGAGAATGTGACGCTGGCTCCGTCCCCGGGATATCAGCAGCCACGAGGGCCGCGCTACGAAAGAGGCAGACCATGCAACAGCACGAGATCACCGAAATCCTGAACCGCCCGATCAGCCAGGAACTGTTGTCCCGCGACCTGACCCGCTTGGCCTATATCGCCAAGGACGGCACGCCCCGCAGCATCCCGATCGCGTTCGCGTGGAACGGCTCGGAGATCGTCTTGTGCACGTCGAAGAACGCACCGAAGCTCCCCGCGTTGCGCAAAAACCCGATGGTTGCCCTGACGATCGACACCGAGGTGCATCCGCCCAAGATCCTGCTCATCCGCGGCCGGGTCGAGCTGGACGTGGTCGATGGCATCCCCGACGAGTATCTCCAGATGAACGGCAGCTACGAGATGACGCCCGAGCAGCGGGTCCATTGGGAGGCGGAGGTGCGTTCGCTCTATGACGGCATGGTCCGGATCGTCGTGACCCCGACGTGGGCGAAGCTGATCGACTTCGAGACCACGTTGCCGAGCGCGGTCGAGGAGTTGGCCCGGCAGCGCGAAGAGCGTCAACGCGCCTGACTATCGGTCGCGGCAGGATGTCGAGAATCCGTGCGCGGCTTCGTCCCTGTAATGAACACGGCCAGAATGGGCCGTACCGCAGAAGGAGAACATGATGGCCAAGTACCTGTTGCTCAAGCACTACCGGGGAGCGCCAGCATCGGATAACGATGTGCCGATGGATCAGTGGACGCCGGAGGAAGTTACGGCCCACGTGCAGTACATGCTGGACTTCAACGCTCGACTCGAGGGCACCGGCGAGTTCGTCGACAGTCAGGCTCTTTCGCCCGAGGGCACGTTCGTCCGCTCCGACGGCACGGGGCGGCCACCGGTCACCGACGGCCCATTCGCGGAGACCAAGGACCTGATCGCGGGCTGGGTGATCATCGACGTCGAAACCTACGAGCGGGCGCTCGAACTGGCCGCCGAGTTGTCCGCTGCTCCGGGTGCCGGTGGGAAACCGATCCACGAGTGGCTCGAGCTGCGCCCGTTCCTCGGCGCGGCGCCGACGGTCACCGAGTAGGTCAAGTGATGGATGAAATCGCTGCTGGCCAGCGATCACCGGGCTGATCAGATGACGGACAAACCGCCGCTGGCCGACGGCTGCCGAATGATCGGACAGATCGGATGATCGACGAACTGCTGCTGCGGGAACTGACGCCCGCGGTGATCGGCGTCCTCGTGCATCGCGGAGTCGACTTCGCGACTGCCGAGGACGCGGTGCAGGAAGCGCTCGTCCAGGCCGCGCTGAGCTGGCCGGACAACCAGCCCGCCGACCCGAAAGGCTGGCTGATCACGGTCGCCTGGCGCAAGTTTCTCGACGCCCACCGTTCCGAGGCCGCGCGCCGGGAACGGGAGCAGCGGATCGAGGCCGAGCCGCCACCCGGCCCGACTGAGGCGGCCGACGACACACTCCAGCTGTATTTCCTGTGCGCGCATCCATCCCTGACACCGGCCTCGGCCGTCGCGCTCACACTGCGCGCGGTCGGCGGCCTGACCACGCGTCAGATCGCACAGGCCTACCTCGTGCCGGAAGCGACCATGGCCCAGCGGATCAGCCGAGCCAAGCGGACCGTCTCGGGTGTGCGTCTCAATCAAACCGGTGACGTCGCCACCGTGCTGCGCGTGCTCTACCTGGTCTTCAACGAGGGCTACTCCGGCGATATCGATCTCGCCGCCGAGGCGATCCGGCTCACTCGCCAACTGGCGGTCAAAACCAAGCATGAGGAGGTCGCGGGCCTGCTCGCGCTCATGCTGCTGCACCACGCCCGGCACCAGGCACGAACCCGGACCGACGGCAGCCTCGTGCCGCTGGCCGAGCAGGACCGAAGCCGGTGGAATACCCGCCTGATCACCGAGGGCGTCGACGTGCTCCAGGCCGCCCTGGCCCGCGACCGCCTCGGCGAGTTCCAAGCCCAAGCCGCCATCGCCGCGCTGCACGCCGACGCCCGCACGGCCGAGGAGACCGACTGGGTGCAGATCGTCGAGTGGTACGACGAACTGGTCCGTCTCACCGACAGCCCGGTGGCGCGTCTCAATCGGGCTGTCGCGGTCGGCGAGGCCGACGGTCCGCGAGCCGGTCTGGCCGCCTTGGCGGAGCTCGACCCCGCTTTGCCTAGGTACGCCGCCGTCGCCGCGTACCTCCATGAGCGTGACGGTGATCCGGGGACCGCGGCCCGGCTCTACGTCGAAGCGGCCCGATCGGCGCCCAGCCTGCCCGAACGTGACCATCTCACGCGTCAGGCCGCACGACTCAACGCGCAGTTACGTGGTTCAACGCAGAGTTAGCACGCTTCCCCCATTCGGGTGAGCCGCACGGACTCAACGCGAAGTTGCGCGGGTCACACGGTTCAACACACCGCTAGTGCCTCCCCGCTGCAGGCGAGCCGCGCGGTGCCGTACCGCATCGAAATCATTTGTCGCACTGAATAACACGCCACTATGGTGGACCGATGACATCGGTCAGGCAGTTCCAAGTCACCTTCGACTGCGCGGAACCTGAACGCGTCGCGCGTTTCTGGTGCGAGGTGTTGGGGTACGAGCATCAGCCCGAGGGTTCAGGGGCCGTTGATCCCACAGGTGTCGGTCCGCGACTGTACTTTCAGCGCGTTCCCGAAGGCAAGGTCGTCAAGAACCGTGTGCATCTCTGCGTGCGCGTCGGCACCGGGCTCGTCGGTGAAGAGCGCCTCGCCGCCCTCGAAGCCGAGTGCGCACGACTCCTCCCACTCGGCGCAACACGCCTGCAACTACTGCTCGCCGATGAGGACAACGAGTCATGCCTCGTGATGCAGGACATCGAGGGCAACGAGTTCTGTCTCGACTGAACGTGCCCCGCCCTTTCCGGGGCGCCGCTGAGGGCCGATAGATTCGGATGGAACCATGGGCGAGGTGGGCGCGTCCAACATTGCAACACTGCCCCTGAGCCCGAGCATCCCCGTGACCGACAACGTCGCCACTGCGGCACCCAACACCCTCAACCTGGTTCCCGAGCACGTCAGCGAAGCCGGACGCTATGTGCAGACCACCGCGCAGAATCTCATCAGCGGTCTGCGTTCAGCGACAGCCGACGTCAACGCGCTCGAGACGAGCTGGCGCGGCACCGCGGCGACCGCATACGCCACCGCGTGGGACGAGGTGCACGCCGGCGCCCTCGACGTCTTCGAAGCTCTCGCCGACATGGCCGACCTGCTCGTCGTGGTCGACCGTACCGCTGCCACCGACACCGGCACCGCCGCTGCGCTGAGTTCATTGGACCTGCCCTGACGACCCTCGTTCCGCACCGAGACCCGTTGGGGGACAGCACAACATGACCGATCAATATCGCGTCGACCTCGCACACCTGGACACCGTCACCGCCAAGGTAGCGGCACTCAACGCGTTCGTATCCGACTCTCTGACCGAATTGGACCAACGCATCGCCACGATGCAATCGACCTGGACCGGCGCGGCCGCCGACGCCCACGCCACCGCGCATAGCGAATGGGTCGCCGCCGCACGCATGACCGAAGGACTAGAGAAAATGCGCGCCGCCGCCGCGGCAGCACACGCGTCCTACCAGAACGGAACCGCCGCCAATCGCGCAATGCTAGGCCGCGGCGGTAAGGCCGACCGGTGACCGGCACCGTCCTCGACGTCGACACCACGGTCTACTACGACACCGCAACCAAGATCGCGGCGGGCGCGGCAGCGTGGTGGGCCGCGGTCGATGCGCGCTGGTCCGAGCTGGAAAAAGCGAACCACATGGCTGGGTCGTATTCCGATGCACTGGACTGGGCCAAGTCCTACGATCAGCGCGCGACCGAGATCTTGAAAATGGTCGAAAAGGTCGCCACCGCCGCCCACTCCTACGCCATCGTGCTCAATGAGATGGGGTATCAGCGTGCCCTCGATGAGCACGGCGCGACCATCGACGCTGGACCCGCACCGGTCAAACCCCCGGCCCCGATGTATCCGGTCCTCGTTTGCCGGGTGCCGCTACCTTCAGCCGGTGGCCCCGGTCAGGGGTTGGTCGATGGCGGTCTCGGGCTGGTCGAGAAGATCGGCATCACCATTCCGGACGGCAACGCAACGCTCATCTCCAACGCCGGACTGACCTGGGACAGCGCCAGGACGGCGGAGGGTGCGGCGGGATTTCCCGCGATCCTCGAAGCCGCTGCTGTCGCGTTCCAAGACGCGATCGCCCCAGAAGCATCGTTCATCGATGAGGACCTGCGCGCCCTCAAAGCTGCCGCAGAGTCGACCTTGACCGGAATGGGTGAATTGGCGCAGTCGTGCCGCGATCACCGCGCGCCACTCGATGAGCTGCGCGAGTTGCTCAAACAACAACTGGAGATGGTCCGCGACGCGCTGCTCCAAGAGTTGACGATCACCGCCGCCATCTCGGTCGCGAGCAGCTTTATCACCTTCGGGGCCGGTGCCGCGATCGGTTTGGCCAGTGCCGCCGCCATCTGCGCTCGTTACGCCCGACCCATGCGTTGATCATCGAGAACTGGCGCACCGAACGCAACCTACGTGCCGGAGTGAAATTCGATCAGGATCTAGCCCGCGCCAAACGCAAATGCGAAGAACTCGAAGAACTCGCCCCCAACGGGAAACTCAGACCCAAACGCGACCCACTACCGGCCGAACTACTCGATGACACCGACCGAGCCGCACTCTGGAACTACACCGGCCCCGACGCCGAAGCGCTCAACTACATGCTGCGTCGCGAACCCGGCAACATCAACAGGGCACAACAACTCCGGATAGACGAGACGGTTAGAGCCCTCGACAAACTCCCTGACTATCAGGGCCCGGTCACCCGCCGTGTGAATCTGTCCCCCGAAGATCTGGCCGTATATAAGGAAGGTGGCTCGGTCACCGAACCGCAATTCATCTCGAGTTCGCGATCCCCAGCCGCAGCGTTCGACCGCGATGTCGAATTTCAGATCGTGTCCGAACACGGAAAATCTATCGAGGAATTCGCGCGCAAACCATCAGAACAGGAAGTGCCCTTCAAACCCGGCACCACGTTCGATGTGCAAAAGGTTGAGCCCCCCGACCCGATCACCGGTCGAATCATCATCAAAATGTTCGAACGATAAGGAGCTTTGCCATGGCCGAATACCACAAAGGCCGCCGCTTCTCCTCACGCGAGGAAGACGGACTACCGCCACGATCCGACGAGGAAATCGCCCGGAAAATGGCGATGCTAGACGACTTCAACGCACGCCGAGAGGCCGTCCCACCAGAAGAACGCATCCACCTGTCCAGCCGCTTCGGCGACGACGACTTCAACAACGATGACGTGCCGCGCAATCCGGACGGATCGCGCAAGGACCGGAACGAGGCCCCCCAGGAAGAGTCGAGTTAGCACTAGCCCCGGCGTCCGAGCGAGGGCAACCGCTTGATGATCAAAGTGGCGGCGCAGTCCGAGAAGCCGATGTCGTGCAGACGCATTGGCTGGCGCTCGCATGCACAGTAACGGCCGGGTGCCGTATGCGGTCACTGAGCGGTGGGTCTCGTTCACGGACAGTATCGTTCGACGTTGGCAACGGAAAATCAGCGGCCCGGTCGTCCCGGCGCGGCCCAGTCGGTGTCGGATTTGATCAGCGCGAACCCTTCAACGAACACTCGCGCATACTTCGCGAGGCGGTACACCGACGTCTGACCTCAGCGCCGGATTGGGCGGATTTGCCTCTCGGCCGCCAGTAGTAGGTCGAGCAGCTGGTCGGCGAATTCGGTGGGGGCATCGGTGAAACCGCTGTGGCCGCCGGGGAATTCGGTGAGGGGCAGGTGTAGGTGGGCGGCGAGGGTGGCGGCTGGGCGGTGGGGGAGGTGGCCGCGGGTTTCTCGGCCTGCGGCGAGGATCAGGCGGTCGGTCAGTGTGGCGAGGGCGGTCTCGTTGGGGAGGTAGGAGGTGATGGGGCGTAGTTCGTTGGCCATCATCGGGGCGGCGTTGGCGTGGAGTCGGTGGATCATTTCGGCGGTGCGTGGGGGGAGATCGGCGGGATCGGGCATGCCTTTCATGGTTGCGCCGATGCCGTCCAGGAAGCGGGCGCCCGCGGCCGCTACCCCCTGGGTGCGGAACAGTGTGTACACCTCGTCGACGAACGCCTTCTGCGCGGCGGCATCGGGGAGCACCGCGAAGCACGGTGGTTCGTGGGCGATGACCAGGCGCAGACGTTCGGGATGGTGGGCGAGCAGGTCGATGGCGACGACCGCGCCGCCGCTTCCGCCGAAGACGTAGGCGTCTTCGCCTGCGGGAGTGAGGGTTTCGAGTAGGCGGTAGGCGTCGTCGCGCTGCACCGAGACCTGCTGATCGACCGGCTCGGCCGAGTCGAGGACACTGCGTGAGTAGCCGCGCGGGTCGAGCGTGACGACGGTGAAGTGCTCGGCAAGTGTGTCGGCGATCGGGTCGAACACGGCCGCGTCACCACCGCTGCCGGGCAGGAGTAGCAGCACGGGACCGTGGCCGCGCACCTCGTAGTAAAGGGTGGCGCCGGGAACCTTCAGGGTGTCGGATCTCATCACTTTTCCTTCTCGGCCGGCCACTGCTCTAGCGTGACGTGCAGTGCGTCGATGATGCGTGCCCAGGACTCCGCCGTATCGCGCGAGTGACCGAACCCGCCGGTCGCCTCCAAGACGGCGTAACCGTGAAATGTGCTGCGCAGCAATCGAACCGCGTCGGTGAGGTCGGGTTCGGTCAGTCCATAGGCGCGCAGCATGCCGTAGGTGAGTTCGATGCCGCGCACCGCGCCGGGATCGGCCTCGACCAGTCCGGGAGCGACGGGCGCCTGGGTCGCGGAGTAGCGCCCCGGATACCGCAATGCGTACTCGCGCCAGGCATTGGCGAACGCGGCGAGCGCGTCGCGGCCCGCGCGTCCCGCGACGGCATCCGCGATCAGGGCGGTCTTTTCGGCCGCGGCCAGCATGGCTACCCGGGCCCGCAGTTCCTGGAGGTTCTTCACATGCGAGTAGAGACTGGCGTCCTTGACGCCGAACTTCTTGGCCAACGCCGACATCGTCACGCTGTCGAAGCCGATCTCATCGGCGAGATCGGCTGCGGCGCGGGTGATCCGTTCGGCGGTCAACCCGGCTCGTGCCATCATGTCCACTCCTCAAACTAGGGCCACTAGTTTATAAACTAGGAGCATTAGGTTTGGCAAGTGCCACAGCAATTCGGCCGCCCACCGATGAGTTTCGAACGCGAACACCGTCGACAGAGAGGAGCACGTAGCACCCTCCCAAGGAGAACTCATGACCCAGACCTCGTCGGTCGCCGCCCACACCCTCGACGTTCCCGGCGCCCGCCTGTACTACGAGGTACGCGGCAGCGGACCGCTGATCGCCATGGTCGGCGCGCCGATGAACGCCGCCGCGTTCGCTCCGGCGGCCGAGCTGCTCGCCACCGACCACACCGTGCTCACCATGGACCCGCGCGGGCACATGGGCAGCGTGCTCGACGACCCCGAACAGGACTCCACTCCGCAACTGCGCGCCGACGACCTGGCCCGGATCCTGACCCATCTCGACGCGGGCCCGGCCGTTGTCCTCGGTTCCAGCGGCGGCGCGGTCACCATCCTGGCGCTGGTACAGGCCAACCCGGAACTGGTCAGCACCGCGATCGCGCACGAGCCACCGCTGAACCAGCTGCTCGACAACCGCGACGAATTGCGGGTACAGACAGCGGATCTCGTCACCACCTACGCCAGTGGCGACACCCTCGGCGCGTGGCGAAAGTTCTTCGCCAACGCCAACATTCAGATGCCGGAGCTGATGCTCGAGCAGATGTTCGGCGGCGACCGCGATCCGGCACAGGTGGCTAGCGAACGCTTCTGGTACCTGCACGAGATCGACGGAACCGCTTGGTGGGAGCCGGATCTCGCGGCACTGCGCACGACACCGGTGCGCGTGGTGGCCGGGATCGGCGCCGAGTCGGCGAACCAGTTCTGCGACCACACGACGCGCGCGCTGGCCGCGCAACTCGGCCTCGAACCCACCCTGTTCCCGGGCGCCCACACCGGATTCGTCGAGGACCCAGCCGCTTTCGTCGTCCGGCTGCGTGAAGTACTCGGCTGAATGATCGGCGCGCGGTGAATGTCCGTTGGCGGCGGCGCTGCCCACGCCGCCGCCAAGGACGTTCACCGGGCGACCTGATGAGAGGAAAGCTCGCCCGGCGTCACCGCCCACCCGGGCACTGACGAATTAGGTGAGGCCCCTGATGAATTCGGCAAGATACTGCCCGCTGTAGTCGGGCTTACCGTTGTTCTGCACCGCGGCCGCGCCGATGGTGTCGATGTGGGTGTAGCCAGGCAGGGTCTCCACCTGCGCGGTCGCTCCGGTGGGGACCCACGTACCGACCCCGTACTGCACGACGCTGTCGCCCGCGTAGGCGATGAAGTTCGGCTTGGTGCGGCTCATGTTGTGGTAGCGCAGATTGACCATGTCGCCGCTGCGCGCTCCGGTCATCCCCGCACCGAGATCGATGATCATCCGCAACGGAAAGTAGGTCTCCCAGTACGCCGTTGGCGCGCCGGTGCCCAATTGCCTTGCCACCTCGCGAATGTCGGAGGTCTCCCGATTCGGCGAGGTCCACGGCACACCGACGACGTCGTTGTAGTTGCGCCACGTGTAGAGCGCGGTCCGATCGGTCGGCGCGACACGCGTCTGCGGCCCCGCGCTGATCCGCAGATAGTTGCCGAGCACCGGAATCTGCGTTGCCCCACCGCCGTTCGGGAACGTCTTCTCCTGCACCGGACCGCCGGACAGCGCGCCGACACCCTGCTGCAGCAACGCGAAGTTGCCGGAGTTGTTGTCGATGAACGTGCCCAGCAGCGCCGTGTTGGTGAAGTGGTAGTCGCGGATGGTGCCCTCACCGTCCGCGCCGCCGGTCGCCACCGCCGCCCAGCTCTGGCCGAACATGGTGCTCAGCGTCGCCTCGACCTCGGGATCGTGGATGTGGGCGAGCAACTGGCTTTCCTCGTCGGGCGCGAGATGCGCGGCGAGCCCGGCCAGCCGGTAGAGCATCATTGCCTTGGTGCCGATCACCGGAACGGGACCGAGCGTGCGCATCGGCAGCACACCGCTGTCGAAACCGGCCTTCAGCACATTGTTCGTCGGGCCCATGATGGCGTCGGTGAGATCGTGGAAGAACGGCGTGTTCTGGATGGCGGCCGGATCCGAGGACACCATCGAATCCTGGGCGGCGAACGCGGCGCACTGGTTGTAGCCCGCGTCGGCCTGGGTGGCCGGGTTGCCGTCGAAATCCCAGTCCGAGAAGAACCCGGTGACCATTCCGCCCATCGAAATGCCGGTGCAGACGTACTTGCGTTGCCGCTCGGCCTGATCCGGCATCTCGTGCAGCATGATCTCGTACTGGTCCCTGATCACCCGCTCCACGCCGATCGAATCGAGAATCGGCAGGTCCTGCGAGGTCTTGAAACCGGGGAACGTCTGTCCGTCGATCGGCTTGCCGTTGAAGTAGTAGTCGACCGCGTCCAGGTAGTTCCCGGTCTTCAGGGCGTAGTCGAAGCCCGCTGTCTCATCCAAGCAGGCGCCGCGCCGTGCCAGCGACCAGAACTCGATATTGCGGCCGAGGGTCTTCGCCGAACGTACTGTGTTGCCGGCGACGCCCTCGGAATTGACTGCGCCACCGGCCAATCCCTGCTGTTGCACGACCACCGCGTCGGCATCACGCGAGTTCTGCGGCCCGTCCACCGGTCGATAGCGCAGGTAGCCGGTGCGATCGCAGGCCTCCGAATGCGCGGGCGCATTGGCGGGCAACGGCAGCCGGAAGCTGACGTAGGACACCGCGATTCCGTCGCGGGTCGCGACCGGCTGCTCCTGGCGATCCGTCGCCACCGAGACGGGCGGTTCATCGGCGGCCGCCGCCAGCCCCGGCGGCACGAGACCGGCGGCAACCACCGTCATCACCACCGTTGCCGCCCAACCATTTCGGCGCTCGACGCGCCGCCTCCCCTGTTGTTCCGACCGTCCGAGACGCCGCGCCGCAATTCTCACGGTCAGTGACGTTGCCATGTGAAAGGGACCACGTCACTGGGCGATTTGTCAGGAGATGGCCAACTATTCCATGCAATTCGCCAAGATCGGTACGGTCGAGTTCCGGTGAACGCCGCCCCGGCTCAGACGGTTGAGCCGACAAGTCTGCCCAACGAGATTCGGCCAAGGGCTGGCAAGTAGCAGTGGGATCGTTCAACACTCGAGCCATCACCCCCGAGCCACCCGTCATCGAGCCGTCGGCGCGGGCGTTTTCGAGCAGGGCGGCGATCAGGCCGTAGCGGGCTTCGAATTCCCGCCACGCTTGCCAACCGAGCACGGCTGGCGCATCCGAGAGCGCGATGCGGACCAGCTCGCTGACCACGTCTGCCGCGACCGCGTTGCTGGATGTCCCCGAGTACATACGCCGCACCGCCGGGCACTACATCCGCCTGAGCATCGCACGGGACATGGCGGCGGTGAATCGCGAGTGGGCTCGCCGTGATGTCCCGTTCGGTGTGGCATCCGCCCGGGCGGCGTTGGCCAGTACTGTGCGGTGGAGGCGAGCAGGGAGGCTGCATGTCCGAGGAGACCGGGTCGGGCGGTGTCGTCAGACGTCAAAAGCGCAAGCCATGGGGGATTGTCGCCAGCCCGGTGAAGGCGATCGTTGCCGCGCTCGCGGTGAACACGGTCCTGGCGTCACGAGATACGGCGGCCGCGACCGGCGAGCGCACCGTCCGGCTCCCGGACGGTGATCTGCATATCGTCGAAGACGGACCAAGCGATGCCCCCGCGCTGCTACTCATCCACGGCAACGCCAGTTCGACAGCGTGGTGGGATCCGATCGTCCCGGCCCTCGCCGTGCGGTACCGCGTGTTCCGCATCGATCTGCTCGGTCACGGGCGTTCCGCGAAACCCATTGCGAGATACGATGTTCCGGCCCAGGCGCGGCGATCTGGCGACGTCTTGGACAAACTCGGCGTCTCCCGCGCCACCATCATCGCGCACTCGATGGGCGGTATGGTCGCCACCGCATTGGCCGAGCAACGACCCGGCCTGGTGACCGCGCTGGCACTCATCGACTCAGCGCCGAGCCCCGGCGCCCCCATCCGGCAGGCGCTGATTCCCCGGCTCGTTCCAGTGCCCGTTCTCGGCCAGCTGCTGTGGCGATTCCGCACCGACGACCGTATCCGAGCGGGACTGGACACGGCCTTCAGCCGCGACTTCGACATACCCGACACTCTCATCGGCGGCGTGCGGGGCATGACCTACCGCTCATTCACCTTGTCGCCCAAGCAAGCTCGCCGATACATCACTGAGCGGACGCTGCCCGATCGCCTGGCCGCCCTGGATCGCCCCGTCCTGGTGGTCTTCGGCAGCGACGATCGGCGCGTGCGAACCGCCGCGGCCGAGGAATACCGGATCATCCCGGGCGTGCGCATCAACATACTCCCTGGAGTAGGCCACACGCCGATGCTCGAAGACCCGCAACGAACTATCGACCTGTTGCTGGCCTTCCTCGCCGCGAACGTGCCGCAGTAGCGAGTATCTGACACACCGTCGCGATGCTCCTGGCTACGGCGGGCAGCGTCGACGACGGCAAATCGACCCTCATCGGCCGCCTGCTTCCGTCGACTTGTCGCTCCGGCGTGCCGAACCCGAGGTAACGCACCCTCGGTTACAGTCGCCCCATGTCCCGCGTATGGGTGTTCGCGCTGATCACTGCGGTAACGACGACATGGGTCACGGTCCCGGCCCAGGCTTCGGCAGAGGAGCCAGGCGGGCGTGACGTGATCGCGCAGATGTTCGGCTGGAACTGGCGATCGATCGGCCATGAATGCCAGGCGACGCTCGGCAAGCTGGGTTACGGCGCCGTGCAGACCTCGCCGCCGGAGGAGCATTCGCTGTTGCCGGAGAAGGGTTTTCCGTGGTGGCAGAGCTACTCCGCGGTGTCCCACAAGCTGGAGAGTCGCTTCGGCACGCGCGATGAGCTGGCGTCGATGGTCCGCAGCTGCCATGAATCGGGTGTCCGGGTCTACATCGACGCGGTGATCAACAACATGTCCGCGACGACCGGGTGCGGCATCGGCAGCGCGGGTACGCCGTATTGCCACTACTGGTATCCGGCGGTGCCCTACACCGATCGCGACTTCCACCATTGCGGAACACCGGGTGATGCCGTCGAAGATCTGCATGACCGCGCCCAGGTGTTCAACTGTCAGTCGTTCAACGGGGCAGACGTGGCGACCGAAGACGACTCGGTCCGGGATCGGATCGCCGCCTACCTCAACGACCTGCTCTCCCTCGGCGTCGACGGGTTCCGCGTCGACTCGGCCAAATACATTCCCCCCGACGACCTCGCGGCCATCGAGCAGCGACTGACCCGACCGGCCTACGTCTACCAGGAAGTCATCTACGGCTGGGGCGAAGCCGTGCAACCCGAGGAGTACCTGGCCACCGGCGCCGTCATGGATCTGCGCTACGCCGGAACCCTGAGCCAGATCTTCCGGCACGGACGACTCGCCTGGCTGCGCACCTTCAGCTCGGCCTTACCGTCGGACAAGACCGTGGTGTTCGTGGCCAACCACGACACCGAACACAACGGATCCACCCTGACCTACGCCGACGGCGAGCGATACACCCTGGCCAACGCGTTCATGCTCGCCTGGCCCTACGGCCGCCCAAAAGTGCTCAGCGGCTACGCATTCAGCACCTACGACGAGCCATCACCCTCCGACCCGCTCGGCCGCACCATCGACGCCACGTGCGGCGACGGCCACTGGCTGTGTGAACACGCGTGGCCCGGCATCGGTGCCATGGTCGCCTTCCATCAGCAGGTGCAAGGTCAACCGGTAGTCGACTGGTCCGACAACGGCGCCAACCTCATCGCCTTCGGTCGCGGCACAGACGGATACCTCATCCTCAACGGCGAAGACTCCCCGGCCACCGACCGCGCTTATCACACCTCGCTACCCCCGGGCCGCTACTGCGACGTGCTGCACGGTGTTGTCCAGTCGGGAACCTGCACCGGCCCGGCCTACGAGATCGACAACACCGGCCTACTCCACGCCGACGTCCCCGCCCAGTCCGGGATCGCGCTGCACACCGGTGCCGTCGTCGCCGAATAGGAGATTCCCGCCGACTTCCAACTCAACGTTCGGGATCGGCCCGGAATCCTGAAGCGGGCCCGCCCGCCACCGGGAGGGGTTCGGTCCGGCGTGCGATGCTTCCCAGGCTTTGCAAAGGCGCGTACTCGCGGACCTTGTCGCGCGGGCGCTCGTAGCCTGAGGTGCGGTGTCGGTAAGCGTTTGCGATCGCGAATCTCGGCAACAGTGCGTCAGCCCATGGGGCAAACGTGATGACACGCCCCGGTCGGTCGCCACGCCGGGATGGAACCAGATGTTTGCCGGGACGCCGCGGTATCGGTGGTCAGCGTCTACCGTTTCGGGTGCGTTGTTCGACCGAGGATGAGGGGAATCTTCCATGAGCGCTAGAGAATTCGCGCCCGTCCATGATTCGGGCACGCCGATGTCGCCGACTCCGTACGAACAATCCATCGGGCCGAGGAGCACTTCGGCCGCACGTGCATTCCTGTCCACGCTGCCGAAAGGCCTTGGCACTTCGGCAGCGCGGGCATTCCAGTCCACGCTGCCGGAGGTGTTCGACGACGAACTGGATGAGGGGTACGTCGATCGGTCGTGGGGTGATGGGTCGGGACCGCCGCTGTACCTTCCCGCTCCGGAGCGGATCGATACTGCGCTCGGCGATCTGCTCGACGCGCGGGTGGGCGAATGGGGAACCGAGTGCGGATTCGACAAGCAGGGGTCCGAAGAGTTGCGCGACAACGGGTTCGGTCGCCTCGCGATGCTCGCCCACCCGGATTCCGACGATCCGGATCAGTTGATGATCGCGGCCTGGCTCAACGCCGCCTGGTGGGCCGCCGATGACCGCTACGCCGACGACACCGACAAGGGCGCGCTGCCGGAAAAGCTGCCGCCGCGACTGATGGTGGCCATGATGGCGTTGGATCCCCTTGCGCCCGTAGGTGAATTCGACCCTCCGCTGGCAGAGCGGATCCGATCCGAACCGGTGCTCGCGGCGTTGCAGTCGGGAGTGCGATACCTGGCCGAGCGTGGCACCCCCGCCCAGGTGCAGCGTGCCTGCTACGCCAGCTTCGCGATGTTCGTGTCGTGGACGGCCTACGCCGCCTGGCGGCATACCGAGAATTACCCCCCAGCATGGGAGTACCTGGCCGCCCGCCAGCACGACAGCTTCTTCACCTCCATGACACTCGTCGACCCGGTCGGCGGATATGAATTGCCCGCCAACGTTTTCTACGACCCGGACGTGCGGCGATTGGCTAATCAGGCCGGCCTGGCGTCGGTGGTACTCAACGACCTCGTTTCGGTGACCAAGGATGCCGCCGACGCGAAACCGTTGCCCAACATGGTGTTACAGATCGCGGCCGACCGACACTGTTCGCTGTCCGACGCGACCGAGATCACGGTCGAACTGCACAACCAGCTCGTGCGCGACTTCCGCGACGGTCACCGACGCATGCGGGAGGTCCCGTTACCGGAGTTGCAGCGCTTCCTGAACGGTGTGCGCGCATGGATGGGCGGGGGTGCCGAGTGGCACATCACCGCCCCCCGCTACCGCTGAGAACGGGTGATCGACGCCTCCCCCCGACGTGAGACCAAGCCGACGATGGCAGACTTGCGGCATGGTGGTTACAGAATGAGTCGGGGTGTGTTGGTGACAGGGGCTTCGCGGGGGATCGGGCGGGCAGTTGCCTTGGCGTTCGCGGAGATCGGTGATCGGGTGGCGGTGCACTACTCGTCGCGGCGCGACGACGGCGAGGAGACCTTGCGCGGACTGCCGGGTGAAGGGCACGTGCTCGTCAGCGGGGACATCGGATCCGCAGATGCCGTCGCGGGGATCGTCGAGGCGGCTGTCGAGGGACTCGGCACAATTGACGTGCTTGTCAACAATGCCGCCGTCAATATCGCGCACCCGGTGGCGGATACTGGCTACGCCGAGTGGCAGCGGGCGTGGCGAGAGACCGTGGGCGTCAACGTGTTCGGGACCGCCAACATGTCCTACTGCGTTGCCAGGCACATGATCGACAAGGGCATCGCGGGGCGAATCGTGAACATCGGTTCACGCGGCGCATTCCGCGGTGAACCCGAGTACACCGCCTACGGTGCAAGCAAGGCCGCCGTGCACGCGCTTGGCCAGTCACTGGCTGTCGAGTTGGCGCCGCACGGAATCGCGGTCGCCTCCGTCGCGCCCGGCTTCGTCGCGACCGACCGAGTCGCCCACCGCGTCACCGACGAGGTCCGCGCGCAGAGCCCCTTCGGCCGGGTCGCGGCGCCCGCCGAAATCGCCTCCGCCGTAAGGTATCTCGCCTCACCCGAGGCAACCTGGACCTCCGGCTCCGTCCTCAACGTCAACGGCGCCTCGTACCTGCACTGACCGCGTCCCGCTCCAGCATCGACGGCTATACCCTCGCCGGACTGTGAGTCGCGTTCATGATCAACGGGACATGGTGGCGCCGATATGCGAGTAGCCCCGCCGCTATGTCCCGTTGGTCGTGCGTGCGGGTGAGCCCGCCGCTATGTCCCGTTGGTCGTGCGTGCGGGTGAGCCCGCCATCATGTCCCGCTGGTCGCGCATGTGTCCCGTTGATCTTGGATGGGGCCGCCGTTGGCGACAGCCGTAGCGTTTCTCGGGGTTCGCACCCCGTCTGGGCATTGCGGATCCCGCGAGAGAGGTTCTCGACACGGTGGTGCCCGTGGGGTTGTTCACGTTCGGGGAGCGATCAAGATCATGGGGAACTGGTGGCGGAAAAGTTCGAGAGAGCTCCGCCACCAGTTCCCCATGATCTTGAATGGGGGCCGGTATTTGGCGACATCCGCGCCCTTCTCGGGATTCGCACCGTTTCGTCGGCCCGCAGTGGGTGGCGTTCGAGAAAGGGTGCGGATGCTCGTCGGGTACCTACGAAGCACTCACCCGAGATCTGCGCTCGTGCTGCTGGTGGCCGGTGCCGCGGAGTCGATCGCCGATCGGGTGCCGCATTTCCAGATCCGTCCCAACGCCGAGAACTACTGCTACCGGAGACCTTCCGCCTGCTCACGTCTGTGCGGATCGTCTCCGCCCGGTCGCGTTGGTCCGTGAAGATTCAGACAACGCGATCACGAGATGGCTCGCCGCCAACGAGTTGGCCGCGGTCGGGGTCGTACACAGTGTCAGGGTGCGTTGCTGACCCAGAATCCATGCGGGCAGGGCGGCACGATCGTGGAATGCTTCGCTACCAATGGATTTGCCGCGTGGTCATGGAATGATCGGATGCGTGGTGGTGTCGCAGCGACGGGTCGCGTTGGTGACGGGGAGTTCGCGGGGGTTGGGTAGCGCGATCGCGCGGCGGCTTGCCGCTGACGGGTTGGCCGTCGTGGTCAATGGTTTGCATGACGACGAGAAGACGCACGCGGTTGTTCGCACGATCCGCGACAACGGCGGTGTCGCCGAACCGATTTCGGCCGATGTCACCGACGAACGTCAGGTGCGCGGACTTGTCGCCGCGATCACCGACCGCCTCGGCCCGGTCGACGTGCTGGTCCTCAATGCGACCGGGCCCCAACCCGATGCGCCGCTGACCGACGTCACGTGGTCGGATCACCTTGCGCAACTGGACTTCTTCGTCAAGAGCCCGGTCCTGCTCGGCAACCAGATAATCCCCGGCATGCAGGAACGTCACTACGGCCGAATCGTGCACATCGACTCCGAAGTAGCCGACCGCCCACCACCGGGCCGCTCCGCCTACGCCACCGCCAAAAACGCCCAGATCGGCCTGACCCGCAGCTGGGCCCGTGAACTCGCACCCTTCGGCATCACAGTCAACACGGTCGCCCCGGGCTTCATCCCCGTCGAACGCCACGCCGATGTCCCCGACTCCATCCGCGCCACCTACCTCGCCACCGTCCCCGCCGGTCGCATGGGAACCCCCGACGACATCGCCACCGCCGTCAGCTTCTTCGCCGCACCCCCAACATCTTTCATCACCGGCCAACGCCTCGTAGTCGACGGCGGCCGCGCCCTAGGGTCTGTTTCATAAACGAGGCGCCATTCGTTGACTGAGGCTGATCACTGGTAGCGCCTGCGAAGCGCACGGCGAGCTTTCATCGGGCAGGCGAAGTGGTCCTCGGGTCCCCACCGCCGTGACGGTGGGCTGCCGAGGGGACCAAGTCGAAGGCGCGGCTGCCGATGTGGTCGACCTGTGCGCCATCGAGGACCGTCGAGTCGCGCAACGCGGCGATGTTGGCGGCGATGGTGTCCTCGGTGCTGCAGGGAACGCCGGAGTCGGTGCCGTAGACGATGTGGTCGGCTGGCACCATCGTTAGCGCGGCGGCGATGTTGGCGTCGGTGCCGGAAGCGGCGGTGTCGAGGTAGAGGCGACCCAGCTGTGCGCGGATCTCGTCGGGGGTGATCCCGGCCGCACCTGGAACCCAGGCTTCGGTGCCGAGCAGACCTATCCGCCCGGACAGCCCAGGCAGAGCGCCGCCGCAGTGGGCCAGTACGAAACGGATGTTCGGGTGCCGGTGGAACACCCCTCCGTACATCATCGCCACCACCGTCCGGGCGGTGTCGAACGCGACCTCCACCAGGGGCGTTGGCAACCCCAGCTGCGGCAGGGTCGTGGTGTCCGGATGAACGAACACGGTTGCGTGCCGCCGGTCGAGCTCGGCCCACACCGGTTCGAGTGACGGGCTGGAAAGGTTGACGCCGGCATAGGTGGTGCTGACCGCCCAGCCATCCGCGGACAGTTCACCGTCGGCATGGTCGAGTTCCGCCAGTGCGGCGTCCGGGTCGTCGGTCGGCAGCGCGGCGAGCAATCCGAACCGCGAGGGGTGGTCGGCGACAAGCGTGGCGCCGTAGGTGTTGGCATCGCGCAGCGCTGCGTGAGTGTGCGGGACGTTGCTCAGCAGCTGCATGGCGACACCGGCGCGGTCCATCGACGCGAGGGCCGTTTCGGGTGTCCAGACGTGGGGGTGCGGTGCCATGAAGCCCAGCTTGTGCATCGCTTCCCACGCCGCGTGCCGCTGCTCGTCGGTGGACGGTGTGGAGAAGTGCGCGTGGATATCGATCCAGCCGGTGGCGGTCATGAGGGCTTCCTGTCTTCGTCGGGCCGGGTGATGTCGAGTGAGGGCTGCCAGCGGGGTATCGGTCCGAGTCCATTGGGGATGCGCAGGCTCTTGCTGTAGCCGTATTCGTGCAGGGTTTCCCGGGCGTGCTCGCGTCCGTAGCCGCTGGCACCGACTCCGCCGAACGGAACGCCGACCGCCGCGCGGTTGTAATGGTTGACGAACACCTGACCGGCACGGACCGCGTTGGCCACCCGCAGCACGCGTTCCGTGTCGGCGCTGAACACACCGGCGACCAGTCCGAATGGTGTGCCGTTGGCGATACGGACCGCCTGCTCCTCCGTGCTGAACCTGATCATGGTGACGACCGGTCCGAAGATCTCCTCGTTGGCCACCCTCATGTCGGGCGTCACCTCGGTGAGCAGTGTCGGCCGCACGAAGTAGCCGTCGGACAGCGTCGGGTCACGCGGCAGGTCGGCCTGCGCGGCGAGTACGGCGCCTTCGGCGCTGCCGATGTCGAGGTAGTCGAGCACGCGTTGCCGCTGCCGGCTCGTGACCAGTGGCCCGACGTGAGTGCCGGGCTTGGCGCCGTCACCGACTTCGAGTGGTCGACATCGACCAGGAGCGGAAGACGGCTGCGCAACTGGCTGGCGCCGACGTCGGCGGACACGTCGCCCAGCCGCCGGTGCTCCAGGCGGCGCTGTTCGGCGCGACCGGGCAATGCATCGGTGGCCGACTCGATTTCGGCGGCCCACAGATGGGCGTGGACATCGATGACGGGGTGGCACACGATCGCTCCTTCAGCACGGCGAGGCGGGGTTCACCTCGATCGTGCGCTGGGAGAGATCCAAAACGTAGAGCATATTAGGCATGGTCAACATTCCTCCTGGCTATGGTGATGTCGTGTTCGCCCCGCATCAACCGGACAGTGGAGACCAGCGGCGCAACGACGCGCTGCTATCGTTCGGGCTGGATTCCACGCATCTGCAGGCGTTGCACGCCCTGCTGGACGCGCGCAGCGTGACCGGCGCTGCCGTCCTGTTGCGGAGGACCCAGCCGACACTGTCGAAGGCGTTGAGCCAGTTACGCAAGCACTTCGGAGACCCGTTGCTCGAACGGGCTGGCAATCACTATCGGCTGACACCGTTCGCGGAACGGCTGCGCCCGCTGGCCTCCGCCGCGGTCGCGGCCGTCGAGCGCACGTTCGCGGCCGAAACCGCCTTCGACCCGCGCACCAGCACACGGACGTTCACCATCGTCTCGTCCGACAACGGCATCGGTACCGCAGGCGCGGCGCTTCTCCGGCTGGTCCGGAACGCCGCGCCTGACGTGAGCCTGCGATTCACGCCGGCAACTCCGCGGCTGCTCGACGACGAGGACGACTACCTACGCACCGTCGACGGGGTGTTGCTGCCCCACGGGTTCCTTGGCTCGGCCCGGCACCACGACCTGTACGCCGATCGCTGGGTGTGTGTGGTAGCCGCTGACAATCGGTTCGTCGGCGACCTGCTGACCATGGACGACCCGAGTCGGATGCCGTGGGTGGCCACGTTCGCCAACTATCTCGGCCGTTCTCCTGGGTGGCGGCAGATGGAACTCCTCGGTGTCAGGCCGCGGATAGCGGCCACCGCGGAGTCGTTTCTCGTGGTGTTCTGGTTACTGCCGGAAACGGACACGATCGCCATCGTTCCTGCCGCCTCGCGGCGGCTGCGGGCCCTGGCATCCGGGTGCTCGACTGCCCGTTCGACGCCGTGCCGCTGATTGAGGCATTCTGGTGGCACCCGGTGCACGACATGGATCCGGGGCATCAGTGGTTGCGAAGTCTGCTTGGGCCAGTTTCGGATGTCATGGAAGCCACTCGTTGATCGCCGCGATGACGACCGTGGGAGCAAAGTGATCGTCTGCGGAAACTGGTGCGATCCTTGACAGTAGCCGCGCCGCCGAGACCCGAGCGGTGCGGTATTCGGCATAGCGATCAATGGCGTCCGCACCCTCGGAGCAAAGTGATCGTCCGCGGAAACTGGTGCGGATCCTTGACGGTAGCCGCGCCAACAAGGTCCGCGCGGTGCGGTATTCGGGATAGCGATCGACAGCATCGCGCCCCTCGGTCCAATGTGGCGGATCGGCGCCTTTCTGGACGCCCACAACCGGTGCGGTTCCGAAGTAGCGGTGCGGACAGTTGACGGTCGCTGCGCCAACGAGGTTTGAGCGGTGCGGTATTCGGGATAGTGATCGATAGCGCCCGCACCTCTAGGCGAAAGTGTTCGTCCGCAAGGCTCGGCGGGTTTCAGTGCAAAGGTGGTGGTTGTTGGATACGGCGGCTCTCGCGATCGACGACGGCCAGAAAGGTTTGCAGCACCGGCAGGGGCAGATCACCTTGGCTTACCAGAACCCGTGGTTCGCGGGGTGTTTCGTCGCTCGGGAACAGCACCGTCACGATGCTCGGACCCAGTTCGCCGTCCACGAGCTCGGCGAGTTCAACAGCCCATGCGTCGTCGTGTATCGCGTCGTCGTATGCCATTACGCGGAATCGGCGCTGTCCGTGCTCCAGGAGATCGTCCACCGTCTCATCATCCGGGTTCGCATGGTTGCCGGTGCGGTTCGATCACCAGCCGCCGACATATGGCTCGGCGAACCAACTTTGGTCGTCGTGCCGAGGATCTGATTCAGTGGCGAGGTCGGACAGGGCGTCGGTTCGCCTGGCCTCGTTGGGCACGCAGAGGCTGAAGAAGATGCCGATCAGGCCGCGCCGCTTGTATCGCACCCGGCGGCTGAGGGACAGGGCCGTGTTCATTACCGGCAGCCCGAGTACCTCCGCGACCTTTCGGTCCGACCGGAATACGATGCGTCGCTCCCACATCAGCTGCGCCGCGGCGGCGACAATCACCCCCACCACAGCGAGCACCAGGAGACCCGCCAACATCGGCGCCTCGGCTGCCACCAGCAACATCCCAAAGAGCCCACCGATCAGCAGTGAAATCGGCGACCCAACCGCCACGAGTTTGGGCGCGCCATCACGCAAAAGATCCGCATGCACCACAGCTCGCGCAAGTTCACCGTCCTGCTCGCGCGCGGAAAGCTCAGCGAACGCCGGACCGATCACAATGTACGGCCGCACGACAAGAATCCGAACCCACACCCCACCGGGAAACCATTTCCGCGGAAGTCTCCCCAGCTTCACGCGCGGCACCCGCACACCGAGCATCACCGCAAGTTCCCTGGCACGCGTGCCGACCTGATCCGAATCCACCCCGACATGTTCCAGTACAAGGGCCTGACCCGCAGCCCACCACGTAGGCGTCACACTTCGGTGGCGATTGCTATCGGCCCGGATTCCGCCGCGTCCATGATCAGCGGGAACTGGCTGCGGCGCCCCCTCGGGCGGATCGAGTCCGCCGCCACCAGTTCCCCTCGATCTCGGCCCCGCCAGCGGACCCACCACCGCCAAGCTAGCCACTGCTGCCTCACGCCCAACGGGACATGGTGGCGGAAAAGTACGAGTAAGCGCGCCATCATGTCCCGTTGGTCGAGCATCTGTCCCGTTGATCTTGAATGGGCTGCGTCGGCAACCGCCGTACCGTTTCTCGGGGGTTCGCACCTGGGTACTGCGGAGTAGGTGCGGATCCCGCGAGCGAGCTTCTCGACGCGGTGGTGCCCGTGGGGTTCGTGCACGTTTTCGGCGCCCCGTTCAAGATCATGGGGAACTGGTGGCGGAAAAGTGCGAGTAAGCCCGCCACCATGTCCCGTTGGCCGCGCATCTACTTCGTCGATTCGAATGGGGGCGCTGTTGGCAACCGGTCGCCGAACTTCGCGCGCAGGCCAGGATCAGTGGCTGTACCGGTTCTCCGGGAGTTCGCACCACTTCTGGGTGCCGATCTCGATGACGTGGCGGCGCACGTTTCGGCGCCCCGTTCAAGATCATGGGGAACTGGTGGCGGCAAAGTTCGAGAAGGTCCCGCCACCAGTTCCCCATGATCTTGAACCAGGTGAACAGGTCCAAGTGCTGCGTGCGCGCCACCGGATCCAAGCCGCGTGACTGCGCGTAGATCGGCGCGGTGACGTCCTGATCGGGCCGGAATTCGCGTAGCACGGAACGTAATTGGGCGTCGCTGAAGCTGCGCGCGTTGCCGTAGTAGCGCTCCTCCAGGCTGAGCGAGCCGCGGTGCAGCAGACTGTTGCCTCGGGTGCCGTCCGGAATACGGTCGGAGAGCTTGCCCGCGAGCCTGCGCAGTCCGCCCGGCAGGTACTCGAAGGGCCTGATCCCGGTAGATCGGGTACCCGCCGGGCGCTATCGGCAATAGTCGCACCGCTTCTGGTGCCCGTGGTGGGGGCGGATCCCGAGAAAGGGTGCACATCTCGGCGGTGGGGCGCGCCGCCGGGCGACTACGAGCAGATCGACGGCCCAGGCAAAACTGAAGCCGCGCACCGTTTGTGGAACCCGCACACCTCGTATAGCGGTGAGCGGCCCACACAAACGGTGCGCGGCGGGAGAACTACCTCAGCGGACGAAGGTTGACGCTCGGTCGGCCAGGTCGAGGAGTACCTGGGGGAAGATGCCGAGGATGAGGGTTGCTCCGGCGCCGAAGGCTACGACGGTGGTGGTGAGGAAGGGGGAGACCACGATCGGGGCGTCGGTGGGTGGGTCGGTGAAGAACATCAGGACGATGACGCGGATGTAGAAGAAGGCGGCGATGGCGCTGCAGATGACGCCGACGATCACCAGGAAGGTGGCACCGCCGGCGGCCGCGGCTTCGAAAACGGCGAACTTGCTGACGAATCCGCTGGTCAACGGCAGACCGGCGAAGGAGAGCAGGAACAGGGCGAAGACGCTGGCCAGCCAGGGGGAGCGGCGGCCGAGTCCGGCCCACTGCGACAGCGCGGTGGCTTCGTCACCGGAGGCATCGCGGACGAGGCTGACCACGGCGAACGCGCCGAGGGTGCCGATGCCGTAGGCGACCAGGTAGAACAGGATCGCCGAGACGCCCTTGTTGTTGGCCGCGACCAGCCCGGTCAGGATGAAACCGGCATGCGCGACAGACGAATACGCGAGCATCCGTTTGACGTCGGTCTGCGTGATCGCCATGACCGCGCCGACCGCCATGGTCGCGATGGCGATGGCGGAAAGCACCGGCCGCCAGTCGTCACGCAACCCGGGCACCGCGACCTGCAGCACGCGCAACAACGCACCGACTGCCGCGATCTTGGTCGCCGCCGCCATGAACGCCGTAATCGGTGTCGGCGCACCCTGATACACATCGGGCACCCAGGACTGGAACGGCACCGTGCCGATCTTGAACAGCAGCCCGACCGACAGCAGCGCCACCCCGAGCAGCGCGAGCATCGCGTTATCCGGGTGCTGGGCAATGGCATCGGCGATCCCGGCCAGCTTGACCGTCCCGGCCTGCCCGTACAGCAGCGCGACACCGTAGAGGAAGAACGCCGAGGAGAACGCGCCGAGCAGGAAGTACTTCAGCGCCGCTTCCTGCGACAGCAGCCGCTTGCGCCGGGCAAGCCCGCACAGCAGATACAGCGGCAGCGACAACACTTCGAGCGCGACGAACATGGTGAGCAGATCGTTGGACGCCGGGAACAGCAGCAACCCGCCGACCGCGAGCAGCGTCAACGGGAACACCTCGGTCGTCGCGATCCCCGCCCGCAACGCGGTCCGCTCCATCGCACTGCCCGGCACCGAAGAGGCCTGCGGCGTAAACGCATCCACCCCGCGCCCGAGCGTTGCCGCGGCCACACTCCAGGTCCCCGGCCCGCTGCGCGCCTGGACCCGCGGCTCGGCACCGCGCTCGCCCATGAACAGCACCCCGAGGATCGCCACCACCAGAATGGTGCCCTGCAAAAACAGCGTCACCCCGTCCACCGCGACCGCACCGCCCACCGCGGTGGCCGAGGTCCCCGCCAGCACGATCACCGCGACCAGCGCGCCGATCAACCCGACGACGCTCAACAACAACTGCGCGCCGAACCGGAACCGCCGCCCCATGAACGCCTCGACCAGCACGCTGACCACCGCGACACCGAACACGATCAACATCGGCGAAAGATGCCCGTATTCGATGCTCGGCGCCGGAATCGTTGCGGCGAGGGTTGTTCCGTAGTCCAAGGAAGTCACTTAGGCCGTCCTCGAGAAGGAGATCACCGCGGCGAGCAGCCCCGCGACGATGAGAGCGATGGCGACGCGAACACTGGTGCGACTCATTTGTGGACACCTCCGGGATGGTCGGCCTTACCCGCCTCGGGCAGCGCGGGCACCGCCGGTGCTGGGTCGTGCTTGCCGATGGTGGTCAACGTCTGGCTCACCGCGGGGTTGATGAAGTCAAGGATCGGTTTCGGATAGACACCGAGGAACAGCAGCGCCGCGATCAACGGCACCACCACCGCGAGTTCGCGGGGCACCAGGTCGTATATGCGTTCGTTGCCGTCCTTGACCGGCCCGGTCATCATCCGCTGATACATCCACAGGATGTAGAGCGCCGCGAGCACCAGCGCGCCGGTCGCGATGATCGCGGCGAACTGGTAGCGGCTGAATGTGCCGACCAGCACCAGGAATTCGCTGATGAACGGCGCGAGCCCGGGCAACGAGAGGGTGGCAAGGCCGGAGATGAAGAAGGTGCCTGCGAGTATCGGCGCCACCTTCTGCACGCCGCCGAAGTCGGCGATGAGCCGAGTCCCGCGCCGCGACACCAGAAAGCCCGCGATCAGGAACAGCGCGGCGGTGGAGATGCCGTGGTTGACCATGTACAGCGTCGCACCGGTCTGGCCCTGACTGGTCATCGCGAAGATGCCGAGGATGATGAATCCGAAGTGCGAGATCGAGGTGTAGGCGATCAACCGCATCACATCGGTCTGCCCGATGGCCAGCAGCGCACCGTAGATGATGCCGATCACCGCGAGGGTGATCACCAGCGGCGCATAGGTACTCGACGCGTCGGGAAACAGCATCAGGCAGTAGCGCAGCATGCCGAAGGTGCCGACCTTGTCGACCACCGCCATCATCAGCACCGCACTCGACGGTGTCGCGGCGACGGCGGCGTCGGGCAGCCAGGTGTGCAGCGGCCACAGCGGCGCCTTCACCGCGAACGCGAACATGAATCCGAGGAACAGCGCGTTGAGCACCGCGGGTGCCGCGCTGAGGTGTCCGGAGTTGGCCGCGGCGACCACCATGCGGAAGTCGAAGGTGCCCGCCGATCCGCCACCGAGCCCGTCGCGCGCGGTGACCACATACAACCCGATCACCGCGGCAAGCATGATCAGCCCGCCGAACAGGTTGTACAGCAGGAACTTCACCGCGGCCCGCGACCGCTGCTGACGCAGTTCCAGATTCGCCGACCGCGGTCCGAAGCCGCCGATGAGGAAGTACATCGGAATCAACATGGCTTCGAAGAACACGTAGAACAGCAGAATGTCGAGCGAGACAAACGAAATCAGCACCATCGCCTCGACGAGCAGGGTCAGCGCGACATAGGTGTGCGACACCCGCCGCCCACTGCCGACCTCACGCTCGTCGTGCCAGCCCGCCAGGATCAGCAGCGGCACAAGCACGGTGGTGAGCAGCACAAGCACCAGCGCGATCCCGTCGATCCCGACGGTGTATCCGGCGCCGAAGGCCGGTATCCACTCGTGGTTCTCGACGAACTGGTACTGCGCCCCACCGGGTTCGAAGCGCACCGCGAGCACGACGGCGAACACCAGCACCAGCACCGACACCGCCAGCGCAAGGCACCGCGCGAAGATCCGTTGCGAGGCGGGCAGCATCAACACGATGGCCGCGCCGATCGCGGGCGCCAACCACAGAGTGGTCAACCAGGGAAAGTCCGTCACCACAACCTCACTGCCAGCAGGGCGGCAGCCACCAGGGCCGCGCCGGTGAACATGGACAGGGCATAGGACCGCACGAACCCGGATTGCACGCGCCGGATTCGAGCGGACAACCCACCGATCAGCGCGGCCGTCCCGTTGACGATCCCGTCGATACCCCGGTTGTCGAGGAACACCAGCGCGCGGGTCAGGTAGCTGCCCGGCCGCATCAGGGCCCCCTCGTTGAACGCGTCAGCGTAGAGGTCCTTGCGGGCCGCGATGGTCAACGCGGACACCGCTTCCGGCGCGGTCTCCGGGATCGCGCGCTGTGCGTACTGGTAGTAGGCGAACCCGACTCCGATGGCGACCACCATCAGCGCGAGCGCCGTGACGACACCGGCCGGGACGGTTTCCTCGCCGTGATGGGCACCGACCACCGGTTCGAGCCAGTTCTGCAGCGAGGAACCGAAGGCGAACAACCCGCCCGCCGCGACCGATCCGATGGCCAGCAGAATCATCGGCCCGGTCATCACCGCCGGAGATTCGTGCGGGTGAGTATCAGGCTGCCAGCGACGTTCGCCGAAGAACGTCATCACCATGACCCGCGTCATGTAGAACGCGGTGAGCCCCGCACCGAGCAACGTCACCGTGCCCAGCGCCAAACCGTTTGCGCCACCTTGGTTGAACGCCGCCTCGATGATCTTGTCCTTGGAGAAGAACCCGGCGAACGGCGGCACCCCGATGATCGCGAGATACCCGAGCCCGAAGGTGACATAGGTGACCGGCAGCAGCTTGCGCAGTCCGCCGTAGCGGCGCATATCGGTCTCGTCGTTCATCGCGTGCATCACCGAACCGGCCCCGAGGAACAGCCCGGCCTTGAAGAACCCGTGGGTGAGCAGATGCATGATCGCGAACGCGTACCCGGCCGGACCGAGACCAGCGGCCAGCATCATGTACCCGATCTGGCTCATGGTCGACGCGGCCAGTGCCTTCTTGATGTCGTCCTTCGCACAGCCGACGATCGCACCGAACAGCAATGTCACCGCGCCGACCAGAACAACACCGAGTCGCGCATTCGGTGCCAGATCGAAGATCGGCCCGGACCGCGCGATCAGATACACACCCGCGGTCACCATGGTGGCCGCGTGGATGAGTGCCGACACCGGAGTCGGACCTTCCATCGCGTCCCCGAGCCAGGACTGCAGCGGCACCTGCGCGGACTTACCGCACGCGGCGAGCAACAGCAGCAACCCGATCGCGGTCAGCGTCCCTTCCCCGGCCCGCGGCGCACCCGCGAACACGTCGGTGAAGTTGATCGACCCGAACGTCGAGAACATGACGAACATGGCGATCGCCAACCCCATGTCACCGACCCGGTTGACCACGAACGCCTTCTTGGCCGCCGTTGCCGCCGAGGGCTTGTGGAACCAGAACCCGATCAGCAGGTAGGACGCCAAACCGACGCCTTCCCAGCCGAGGTAGAGCACCAGGTAGTTGTTCGCAAGCACCAGCAGCAGCATGGCCGCCAGGAACAGGTTGAGGTAGGCGAAGAATCGCCGCCGTCCCGGGTCGTGGCTCATGTAGCCGACGGAGTAGATGTGGATCAGCGAGCCGACGCCGGTGATCAGCAGCGCGAAACACATGGACAGCTGGTCCAATTGGAGGCTGAAGTCGGCCTGCAGCCCGGCCACCGGAACCCAGCTGAACAGGTCGGTGTGGATGCCGCGCTGCCCGGTGTCGCGCCCGAGCATGTCGAAGAACCCGATCCCGGCGACCACGAACGCGGCAAGCGCCATCAGGGTCCCGAGCAGGTGGCCCCACTTGTCGCTGAAACGACCGGTGAGCAGAAGGATTACGGCGCCTGCGAGGGGCAGGGCAGGCAGCAGCCAGAGCGTAGCCGTCTCCATCTCAGAACTTCAGCAGGTTGGCGTCGTCGACCGAGGTCGAGCGACGGGCGCGGAAGATGGTCATGATGATGGCGAGCCCGACGACGACTTCGGCCGCGGCGACCACCATGGTGAAGAACGCGAACACCTGACCGTCCAGGTTGGCGTGCAACCTGGAGAAGGCGACGAACGCGAGGTTCACCGCGTTGAGCATCAGCTCGATGCACATGAACACCACGATGGCGTTGCGCCGCAGCAGCACCCCGGCGGCGCCGATGGTGAACAGCAGGGCGGACAGGAACAGGTAGTTCTGGGGATTCACCGGTTGCCTTCCTCGTCGCTCTGGTTCTCGGGCGCGGGCGCCGCAGGCTCCGCGACCGAGATGACGGCCGCTTCGGCGAGCGCCCGGGTGCGGCGGTGCCGCAGGATGGTGCTGACCGACAGTTCCTCGAAGGATCCGTCGGGCAGCCTGGCCGGAATGTCGACCGCGTTGTGCCTGGCGTAGACGCCCGGTGTCGGCAGCGGGGTGGCCCGGTGGCCCGCCTCGCGGAACCGGCGCACCGACATCTCCCGCTGCCCGATCTTCGGACCGAACTGCTCGCGGTGCGCGAGCACCATCGCGCCGATGGTGGCGGTGATGAGCAGCGCGCCGGTGAGTTCGAACGCCCACACGTAGCGGACGAAGATCAGCTCGGCGAGCTCGCCGATCACGTCACGTCCGGTGAAACCGGTTGCGGGGAACGAGATTCCGGATTCCCGGATGCCGCGGGCGATACCGCTGATCAGCAGCAGCCCGAAGCCGATGCCGACGGCCGCCGCGGCGAGTTGCTGGCCGCGCAGGTTCTCCTTCAGCGATTCGGTGGAGTCGACACCGACGAGCATGAGCACGAACAGGAACAGCATCATGACCGCGCCGGTGTAGACGACGATCTGCACGACGCCGAGGAACAGCGCGTCCTGTGCCATGTAGAACACGGCGAGCACGATCATGGTCGCGGCCAGGCAGATCGCGGAATGCACTGCCTTGCGGGCGAATACCATGCCGAGCGCGCCGACCACGGCCAGCGGCGCGAGCACCCAGAAGTCCACCGCTTCTCCGGTGGAGGTTCGGGTGAGCGGCTCGGCGGCAAGGATCAGTTCGTTCACCGCACGCCTCCTTCCACGCCAACGGCGGCGGGCTGTTTCGGACTGTCCGGCGCCGGGGTTCCGTTGCCGCCGTTGGGTTCTCGGATACTGCCGAGCACGTTGCCCAGGTAGTAGTCGGCCTCGTCGGTGCCGGGATGCATGGCGTGCGGTGGCGCGGTCATGCCCGGCTGCAGCGGCGCGAGCAGCCGGTCCTTCTCGTAGATGAGCGCGGCGCGGTTGTCGTCGGTCATCTCGTAGTCGTTGGTCATGGTCAGCGCCCGCGTCGGGCACGCCTCGATGCACAGGCCGCAGCCGATGCAGCGCAGGTAGTTGATCTGATAGACCTGCCCGTAGCGTTCACCGGGCGAGAAGCGTTCGGTCTCGGTGTTGTCCGCGCCTTCGACGAAGATGGCGTCGGCGGGGCAGGCCCAGGCGCACAGCTCGCAGCCGATGCACTTCTCCAGCCCGTCCGGGTGCCGGTTGAGCTGATGACGCCCGTGGTAGCGCGGCGCGGTCGGCACCTTCTGTTCCGGATAGAACTCGGTGTTGGGCTTTTTGAACATGGTCGCCGCGGTGACCAGGAACCCGGCCAGCGGATCGAACAGGCCCGACTTGGCGACCTCGCGGGGATGTTCGGGCAGCGGCGGTGTCGGGAAGCCGAGGAACACAGCCGAATCCGAACTCGGCTCCGGCTCGACCGGTGGCGGCGCGCCACCCTTGCGTCCGGCGCGCAGGAACGTTCCCACCATCAGCGCGGAGACCAGCAGTCCGCCGATGACGAGCACCACGGTCTGCACGTGGTAGCCCTCGGCCTGCAACACCCTGGCACCGCCGACCAGCATGACCCACAGCAGCGAGGTCGGGATCAGCAGCTTCCAGCCGAGGTTCATGAACTGGTCGTAGCGCAGGCGGGGCAGTGTGCCGCGCAACCAGATGAACACGAACAGGAAGCCCCACACCTTGGCGGTGAACCACAGCACCGGCCACCAGCCGGTATTGGCGCCCGCCCACAGGCTGAGCGGCCACGGCGCGTGCCAGCCGCCGAGGAACAGGGTGGTGGCGAGCGCGGAAACCGTTGCCATGTTGATGTATTCGGCCATCATGAACATGGCGAACTTCAGCGAGGAGTACTCGGTGTGGAAGCCGCCGACCAGCTCGCCCTCGGCCTCGGGCAGGTCGAACGGTGCCCGGTTGGTCTCACCGACCATGGACACGCAGTAGATGAGGAACGAGGGCAGCAGCAGGAAGACGTACCAGGTGTTGTGCTGTGCGGCCACGATGCCCGAGGTGGACATGGTGCCGCCGAGCAAGAACACGGTGGCGAAGCACAGCGCCATCGCGATCTCGTAGGAGATCACCTGCGCGGTCGAACGCAGCCCGCCCAGCAGCGGATAGGTGGAACCCGACGACCATCCGGCGAGCACGATCCCGTACACGCCGATCGAGGTGATCGCGAGGATGTAGAGCACCGCCACCGGCATATCGGTCAGTTGCAGCGCGGTGTGGTGGCCGAAGACGGAAACCTCTGGCCCGAACGGGATCACCGCGAACGCCATCACGGCCGGGATCAGCGAGATGATCGGGGCCATGATGAAGATCGGCTTGTCGACGATGGCCGGGATGATGTCTTCCTTGAGCGCCATCTTGACGCCGTCGGCGATGCTCTGCAGCATGCCGTACGGGCCGATCCGGTTCGGTCCGATGCGCATCTGCATGCGCGCCACGATCTTTCGTTCCGCGACCACCGCGATCATCGGGATGAGCAGCAGGAAGATGAAGATGGCGACGGACTTACCGATAACAAGCCACAGGGGGTCGTGGCCGAACAAACTGAGGTCACTCATGCCTGTGCTCCTTCATCCTCTCGTCGGCCCGCCGCAACTGCACGACGCCGCCGGGCTGGGTGGCCAACTGCTGGGCGATCGAGCTGCCCGGTGAGTGCTGCGGCAGCCAGACCACTCGGTCGGGCAGGTCGGTGATCACCAGCGGCAGCGTGACGGTGCCGTGCTCGCTGGCCACGGTCACCAGATCGTGTGCCGCGGCACCGATTTCGGCGGCCGTCGCGGCAGCGAGCCGGACCACCGGTGTGCGGGCGATGCCGGCCAGGTTGGGTTCGCCCTCTTGGAGACGGCCGAGGTCGAGCAGCATCCGCCAGCTGGCCAACACCGCGGTGCCGGGGCCTGGCTGGGTCAGCGGGTGCGGCCGGTGTGCGGGCGGCGCGACGGCCGTGCCGTCCCACGCGCCGAGTTCGGCGAGTTCGGCGCGCGCCGTGTCGGTGTCGGGCAGGCCGAGGCGCACCTTCATCTCGTCGGCGATCGCGTGCAGCACACGCTGATCCGAGAGCGGGGCGGATTGGCGGCGCACCATGTCATCGCCGAGCGCGGCCGCGAACGGGCGCGGCCTGCCCTCCCAGTTGCGGAAGGTGCCGGACTTCTCCATGGCCGTGGCGACCGGGAACACGACGTCGGCGCGGTCGGTGACCGCGCTGTGCCGCTGTTCGAGGCTGACCACGAACCGTGCGGCGTCGATGGCGGCCAGCGCGCCGTTCGGGTCCGGCAGGTCGACGACGTCGACGCCACCGATCACCAGCGCCCCGAGACCGGGTGCGGCCTCCAGGATGGCGGTGGTGTCACGACCGGCGGTGACCGGCAGGTCCGGCACATTCCATACGGCCCGAACCTGTTGGCGGGCAAGCGGATCCGCCACCGGACGGCCACCGGGCAGCAGGCCGGGCAGTGCACCGGCCTCGACCGCGCCACGCTCACCCGCGCGACGAGGCACCCACGCCAGCGCGGCACCGGTCTCATCGGCGAGCCGGACGGCCGCGGACAACGCACCGGGGATTCCGGCCATCCGCTCACCGACCATGATCACCGCACCTGGCTCACGCAGCAGTCGCGTCACATCGGCGATCTGCGTGGGATCAGCTCCGGGAGTAGATGTTTCGCCGGTGCGCACGGCCTCGAGCAGGTGCGGTTCGGCACCGGGCATGGCCTGCATCAGCTTGCCCGACATGCGGTCCAGTCCACGCGAGGAGTACGGGGCCAGCGAGTAGATCGGCAGGCGACGCTTGCGCGCGGCCTTGCGCAGCCGCAGGTAGACGATCGGCGATTCTTCCTCCGGCTCGAATCCGACGAGCAGCACGATCGGCGCGGTCTCGAGGTTGTCGTAGTTGACCGTCATGCCCTGGCCCGCGATGCGCGCGGCGAGGAAGTCGGCTTCTTCGGCCGAGTGCACCCTGGCGCGGAAGTCGACGTCGTTGGTGCCCAACGCGATTCGCGCGAACTTGCCGTAGGTGTAGGCGTCCTCCTCGGTGACCCGGCCGCCGACGAGCACACCCGCGCTGCCGAACGCGGCAGCCAATCCCTCCGCGGCCGCGGCGAGTGCCTCCGACCAGGAGGCGGGTGCGAGGTTGCCGTCCCAGCCGCGGACCAGTGGCGTGGTGAGCCGGTCGCGTTCGGTCGCGTAGGCGAAGGCCCAGCGGCCCTTGTCGCAGTTCCATTCCTCGTTGACCTGCGGGTCGTCCCCGGCCAGCCGGCGAAGTACCTTGCCGCGGCGGTGATCGGTGCGTTGGGCGCACCCGGATGCGCAGTGTTCGCACACATTCGGGCTCGACACCAGGTCGAACGGGCGGGCACGGAACCGGTAGCTGGTGCCGGTCAGCGCGCCGACCGGGCAGACCTGCACGGTGTTGCCGGAGAAGTAGGAATCCAGCGGTTCGGCCTGCGCGGTGCCGACCTGCTGCAGCGCACCACGTTCGAGCAGTTCGATGAACGGGTCACCGGCGACCTGCTGGGAGAAGCGAGTGCAGCGCGCGCACAGCACACAGCGTTCCCGGTCCAGCAGCACCGCGCTGGACAGCGGAATCGGCTTGGGATAGGTGCGCTTTTCCCCCTCGAAGCGGGATTCGGTGCGGCCGGTGGACATCGCCTGGTTCTGCAGCGGGCATTCACCGCCCTTGTCACACACCGGGCAGTCGAGGGGGTGATTGATGAGCAGCAGCTCCATCACGCCCTCTTGCGCCTTGTCGGCGACCGCGGAGGTGAGCTGGGTGCGCACCACCATGCCGTCGGTGACGGTCATCGTGCAGGATGCGACCGGCTTGCGCTGGCCTTCCACCTCGACGATGCACTGACGGCAGGCACCGACCGGGTCGAGCAGCGGATGGTCACAGAAACGCGGGATCTGGATGCCGATCAACTCGGCGGCCCGGATCACCAAGGTCCCCGCGGGCACACTGACCGTCGTGTCGTCGATAGTGACGGTCACCAGGTCAGCCGGAACAACCCCGCTGGTATTCGCATTCACAGTGGCGGTCATCGCACTCCTTCCGTGTCCTGATCGCGCGAATGCGCCCCGGCCCCAACGCCGTTCGCCCACGCGGTGGACCGCGCCGGATCGAACGGGCAGCCGCCGGTGGCGATGTGGTCGACGTACTCGTCGCGGAAGTACTGCAGCGACGAGATGATCGGGCTGGCCGCGCCGTCGCCGAGCGCGCAGAACGACTTGCCGTTGATGGTGTCGCTGATATCGAGCAGCTTGTCCAGATCCGATTCGGTGCCCCGCCCGGACTCGATCCGTTGCAGCAGTTGCACCAGCCAGTACGTGCCTTCCCGGCACGGGGTGCATTTGCCGCAGGATTCGTGCATGTAGAACTCGGTCCAGCGCAGCACCGCGCGCACCACACAGGTGGTGTCGTCGAAGATCTGTAATGCCTTGGTGCCCAACATGGATCCGGCCGTGGCGACACCCTCGTAGTCGAGCGGCACATCCAGGTGCGCGTCGGTGAACAGCGGGGTCGACGAGCCGCCGGGGGTCCAGAACTTCACCGTGTGCCCGGTGCGCACACCACCGGCGTAGCCGAGCAGTTCGCGCAGGGTGACCCCGAGCGGCGCCTCGTACTGTCCTGGCCGATTCACGTGCCCCGACAGCGAGTAGAGGGTGAAGCCGGGGGACTTCTCGCTGCCCATCGAGCGGAACCAGGCGGTGCCGTTGAGGATGATCGGCGGCACGGAGGCAATGGATTCCACGTTGTTCACCACGGTCGGGCAGGCATACAGACCGGCGACGGCGGGGAACGGCGGACGCAGGCGCGGCTGACCGCGGCGACCCTCCAGGGAATCCAGCAGCGCGGTTTCCTCACCGCAGATGTAGGCGCCCGCTCCGGCGTGCACGATGAGTTCGAGGTCGTAGCCGGAACCGAGAATGTTGCGGCCCAGGAACCCCGCCTCGTAGGCCTGCGCGACCGCGGCTTGCAGTCGGCGCAGCACCGGCACCACTTCACCGCGCACGTAGATGAACGCGTGCGCGGCACGGATGGCGTAGGAGCCGATGATGATGCCCTCGATCAACGCGTGCGGGCTCGACAGCATCAGCGGAATGTCTTTACACGTACCGGGTTCGGACTCGTCGGCGTTGACCACCATGTAGTGCGGTTTGGTGACGCCGTCGGGTCCGCTGCCCTGCGGGATGAAGCTCCACTTCATGCCCGTCGGGAAGCCCGCGCCGCCGCGGCCGCGCAGGCCGGCGTCCTTGACGGTTTGGATGACCTGGTCGGGCTCCATCGCCAGCGCCTTGCGCAGCGCCCGGTAGCCGTCGTGGCGGCGGTAGGTGTCCATCGTCCACGACTGCGGGTCGTCCCAGTACCTGCTGAGTACGGGTGTGAGCGTCATTCAGGCGCCCTCCGAATCCTGTTGCGGTCCAGGAGCATTCATGTTCTGTTCGCGGGCGGCATACAGTCCGGCCAGGGTAGCCTCGCCCGCCGCGCCGTCGAGGACGCCGGGGCGTTCGTCGGGGAAACCGGCGAGGATGCGCGCGGTCTCCTTGAACGTGCACAGCGGCGCGCCACGGGTCGGGCGCACCTGCTGGCCCGCGCGCAGCGAATCCACCAGTGCCTGAGCCGATTCCGGGGTCTGGTTGTCGAAGAACTCCCAGTTGACCATGATCACCGGCGCGAAATCGCAGGCCGCGTTGCACTCGACGTGCTCGAGGGTGATCTTCCCGTCCGCGGTGGTGTCACCGTGGCCGATGCCGAGATGGCGTTCCAGCGCGGAAAGGATGGCGTCGCCGCCCATGACCGCGCACAGCGTGTTGGTGCACACCCCGACGTGGTAGTCGCCGGTCGGGGTGCGCCGGTACATCGAGTAGAACGTGGCCACCGCGGTGACCTCGGCGCCGGTCAATCCCAGCTGGTCGGCGCAGAAGTCGATGCCGGTGCCGGTGACACAGCCCTCCTCGGCCTGGACCAGGTGCAGCAGCGGCAGCAGCGCCGAGCGTGGCTCCGGGTAGCGGCCGATGATCTCTTTGGAATCGAGTTCGAGTCGCTCGCGCACGAACGGCTGGAACGGTTCTGGCCGGGTACTGAGTTTGAGCATGATCTCGGTCATCGGTCCACTCCGCCCATGACGGGGTCGATGCTGGCGACCGCGGCGATCACGTCGGCGACCATGCCGCCCTCACACGTCGCCGCCACCGCTTGCAGATTGGTGAACGAGGGGTCGCGGTAGTGCACCCGGTAGGGCCGGGTGCCGCCGTCGCTGACCATGTGCACGCCCAGCTCGCCGCGCGGTGATTCCACGGCGGTGTACACCTGACCCGCAGGCACCCTGATGCCCTCGGTGACCAGCTTGAAGTGGTGGATGAGTCCCTCCATGGACGTGCCCATGATCTTGCCGATGTGCTTGGGGGAGTTGCCGAGTCCGTCCGGGCCCAGTTCCAGGTCGGCGGGCCAGGCGATCTTCTTGTCGTCGACCATGACCGGGCCGGGACGCAGTTTGTCCAGGCACTGTTCGACGATCTTGAGCGATTCCTTCATCTCGTCCACCCGGATCACGTAGCGGCCGTAGCAGTCACAGCCGGTGGTGGTGGGGATGTCGAATTCGTAGTTCTCGTACCCGCAGTAGGGCTGGGACTTGCGCAGATCGTGCGGCAGGCCGGTGGCGCGCAGCACCGGGCCGGTGATCCCGAGGGCCATGCAGCCCTGCAGGTTCAGGTAGCCGACGTTCTGCGTGCGGGCCTTCCAGATCGGGTTCGAGGTGAGCAGCTGCTCCATGTCCTTGAGCCGCTTGGGCATCAGCTCGAGCAGCTCACGGACCTTGCTGACGCCGTCGTCGGGCAGATCCTGGGCCAGGCCGCCCGGCCGGATGTAGGCGTGGTTCATGCGCAGGCCGGTGATGGTCTCGAACACGTCGAGGATCAGTTCGCGTTCCCGGAAACCGAACAGCATCGGGGTGAGCGCGCCGAGTTCCATGCCGCCGGTGGCCAGTGCGACCAGGTGCGAGGAGATCCGGTTCAGCTCCATGAGCATGACCCGAATGATGTTGACCCGCTCCGGAATTGCCTCGGTGATGTCGAGCAGCTTCTCCACGCCGAGGCAGTACGCGGTCTCGTTGAAGAACGGCGAGAGGTAGTCCATCCGGGTGACGAAGGTGACGCCCTGGGTCCAGTTGCGGAATTCGAGGTTCTTCTCGATGCCGGTGTGCAGGTAGCCGATGCCGCAGCGCGCCTCGGTGACGGTCTCGCCCTCGATCTCGAGGATGAGCCGGAGCACGCCGTGGGTGGATGGGTGCTGCGGGCCCATGTTGACGACGATGCGTTCCTCGCCCGCGCCGCGCAGCGAATCGGAGACTTCTTCCCAGTCCTGTCCCGCGACGGTGACAACAGTAGGTTCCGGCCCAGCGTCGCCTTCGACGTCGGGCCGGATGTCGGTGTGGTTCATTAGTTGTACGCCCTCCGCTCGTCGGGCGGCGGTATACGCGCGCCCTTGTACTCGACCGGGATCCCGCCGAGCGGGTAGTCCTTGCGCTGGGGGTGGCCGCGCCAGTCGTCGGGCATCAGGATTCGAGTGAGCGAGGGGTGCCCGTCGAAGATGATGCCGAAGAAGTCGTAGGTTTCGCGCTCGTGCCAGTCGGTGGTCGGGTACACCTCGTACAGCGACGGAATGTGTGCGTCGGCGTCGGGGGTGGACACCTCGACGCGCAGCCGCCGGTTGTGCGTGATCGACATGAGCGGGTACACCGCGTGCAGTTCGCGGCCCGCGTCTTCGGGGTAGTGCACGCCGCTGACGCCGAGGCTCAGCTCGAAACGCAGTGCGGGATGGTCACGCAACACCTGCGCGACGGCGACCAGGTGCTCGCGGTGCACGTGCAGGGTGAGTTCGCCGCGGAACACGACGATCTTCTCCAGCGCCTGCTCGAGCCTGGTACCTGCCGCGCCGAGCGCGGTGCGCAGTGCGTCGACGATCTCGTCGAAGTAGCCGCCGTAGGGCGCCGGTGTGCTGCCGGGCAGGCTGACCGGACGGACCAGTCCACCGTAGCCGGAGGTGTCGCCGGAGCCGGTGACACCGAACATGCCGTGGCGCACGCCGATCACCTCGGCGCCGGCGGCCTGCTCCTCGCTGGGCGGGGTGCCTTCCGGTCCCGCCGTCGCGGCCGCGTCGATCTCGTCGTGCGCGGTGGCGGTGGTGTTGTCGGAGGAATCGAACGTCATCGCAGCAGACCCTCCATCCGGATGGTCGGGGTCGAGGCCAGCGCCGCCGCTTCGGCGGCCTTGACGGCCTCTTCGCGATTGACGCCGAGTGGCATCTCCTGAATCTTGGCGTGCAGCGCCAGGATCGCGTTCAACAGCATCTCCGGGCGCGGCGGGCAGCCCGGCAGGTAGATGTCGACCGGTACCACGTGGTCGACGCCCTGCACGATGGCGTAGTTGTTGAACATGCCACCCGAGGACGCGCACACGCCCATGGCGAGCACCCATTTCGGTTCGGTCATCTGGTCGTAGACCTGTCGCAGCACCGGCGCCATCTTGTTGCTGACCCGGCCAGCGACGATCATCAGATCGGCCTGCCTCGGCGAGGCGCGGAACGCCTCCATGCCGAAGCGGGCGATGTCGAAACGGCCCGCGCCGGTGGCCATCATCTCGATGGCGCAGCAGGCGAGACCGAAGGTGGCGGGCCACAGTGAGCCCTTACGCAGATAACCGGCGAAATCCTCGACCGTGCTCAGCAGAAATCCGCTGGGCAGTTTTTCCTCTAACCCCATATCCGACTAACCTTCACTTCCACTCGTCGCCCGAACACGTTGCGCGGCAGTCACTCCCAGCTCAGGCCGCCGCGTCGCCATTCGTAGGCGTAGGCCACGGAGACGTTGAAGATGAACAGCGCCATCGCGGCGAGACCGAAGAGACCGAGCGCATCGAAGTGCACTGCCCACGGGTAGAGGAACACGATCTCGATGTCGAAGATGATGAACAGCATGGCGGTGAGGTAGTACTTCACCGGAAAGCGTTGGCCTGTCACGTTTCCCGGGCCGCCGGCGATGGCGTGCGGTGTCGGTTCGATACCGCATTCGTACGCCTCGAGCTTGGCTCGGTTGTACCGCTTGGGGCCGACGAGCGCCGCCATGACGATGGAGAACACCGCGAACGCCGCGGCGATCGCGCCTAGAACAAGAGTGGGCATCTCGATATTCACGACTGCGCTCTCCCTTTAGTCTGCGCCAGCCCTTCCCTTGCGAGCTGGAGCCTGCGGGTGGGTTATCCGTTACCGGACAGCAGCTTCCGAGGCGGGCTGACGTCGTTGTCCGCCTCGGCCAGACACGCCCCATGGCCTGCTCGACGCGGGTAGGGCTGCTACCCGCGCTGGTGTGAGCTAGGGCACAGCCTACAACTGATCGCTCTTAGTGCTGCGGCTTTGGCTGCTGCGTTTGATCGAATTCGCGACGTCGATTCATGACTGAAACGGGGGTAATCCGGGGTGTTGTCACGTGACGTTGGTTGACCGGTCAGTCGATGCGGCGAAAACGGCCTTGTCGCTGAGGTTTTCGGCACTCGGTGCACGTTTGCGGGCGGTCACGTTCCGCGACAGCGCCGCGCCGGTGCGTGCCGTTTCCACGCTGGTGAGCCGCCGGAACCTGATCGGCTCCGGCGGACACTTGCAAGGGCACGCTATTGATGCGCAGTTCGAATGAGCGAATGCGACAAACGGGGTTGACGCGGTCCGCTCAGGCTGCCGAACGGTTGCGCAGCAACCCGACGACGGCCTCGGTGAGCCGGATCGGATCGATCGGATGCGACACCGCGGCCTCCGCGCGCGACCAGTTGGCCAGCCAGGCGTCGTCGGGACGCCCGGTGAGCACGAGCACCGGTGGGCAGTGGTCGATTTCGTCCTTGAGTTGCTTGGCGATGCCGAGCCCGCCGGTCGGCGCCGATTCGCCGTCGAGGATGGCGAGGTCGATGCCGCCCGCGTCCATGTGCTCGATCACCACGGGGCCGGTGGCCACTTCGAGGTAGTCGAGTGCGGGTAGGTCAGGGTGCGGATGTTTGCCCAGTGCCAGGATCACCTGGCGCCGGGTATCGGCGTCGTTGCTGTACACGAGGACCCGCAGAGAGTCGGCCACCAGCGCATGCTACGTCCGAGAGGGGCTCGTGCGTGGCAGGTTGGGGTAGATCGGCGTGCGCGCGTCGCGTCACCGGAGTGCTTGCCGCCGAAGGAAGATCGCAAGTTTTCGGTAAGAATCGGCCGGTAGAGTCCCCGAAATGCGGGGCGATCTCACTCAGGTCCTCGTCGATACCGACGTGTGGACCGATGAAATGCTGGACAGCACCGGGATTCCGGTGATCGATGTGCCGTTCGTGACGATCGGCAGTGGGATCGGATCGTTCGTCACCTATGACACGTTGCGCATCTTCGGGGTGCCCGCGCAGTCGATGGCGGTACTCGGGCCGCAGGAGCACCCGTGGTCATCGTATGAGTATTTGACGCGGGTGTCGCAGATTCCGCGCGGGGAGCGGTTGCGCAGTGATTCGGCGTCGGAGCCGGACAACATGTGGGGCTTTCCGTCCTACGCGGTGCGTGAGGCGATCGCGGACAAGTCGATCAGGCCGCTGTGGAATGTGTTCGTGGAGCCGATCTTCGCCAACTACTACACGCCGAGGGCCGGGCAGGCGTTCGCCGGGATGGAGCGTGAGTTCGCGCGCATCGACTATGCGAGCTCGTTGCATCGGGGGCAAGTGCGCATGGTGCGCAAGCGGCACGGTGGCGGGTACTTCACGATTCTCACCCCCGCCGCGGGGTCGACGCCGACCAAGCGGGTGGCGTTTCGCAGCACGTATGTGCATGTGGCCGTGGGATATCCGGGGTTGAAGCTGCTGCCGGATCTGCAGGAATATCGCGAGACCCATCGCGATCCGACGCGGGTGGTGAACGCCTACGAGCCGCACGAACACGTCTATCAGGCGTTGCAGCGCAGGCAGGGAACGGTGCTGATCCGTGGTAGCGGGATCGTCGCGAGCCGAGTACTGCAGCGGCTCATCGATGATCGGGACAAGTTGCAGCTGAACACCCAGATCCTGCATCTGTTCCGCACCTACATCGCGAAATCGCACGGCAAGAATATGTTCAACCGGCGCAAGGGCGCCGACGGCTGGGCGTATCAGGGTTTCAACTATCCGAAGTCGGTGTGGGGCGGACAGCTCAAGCAGAAGATGCGTGCGCTGCAAGGTGCGCAGCGGGCCGCGGCGTACCAGGAGATTTCCGGGACGAATACGCCGATCCGGTACTCGTGGCAGGAGCAGTTGCGGCGCGGGCGCAAGCAGGGCTGGTATCAGGTGCTGGCCGGGACGATGCGCGCGCCGCGACCCGCCGAGGGCCGCCAAGGCGTGGTCGCCACGATCATTCCGGACACCACCGCCGAGCTGCCGACTCCGCCGCCGACGCAGCCGTTCGACACGACGGTCGATTACATCATCGACTGCACCGGGCTCGAGGCCGATATCCGTGAGCATCGGTTGCTGGCGGATCTGCTCGATCACGCTGGGGCCGGGCGTAATCCGGTCGGGCGCCTCGATGTGGACACCACCTTCGAGTTGATCGGCACGCGAAGTGGCAACGGGCGCATCTACGCATCCGGTAGCGCGACGCTGGGCGGGCCGTTCGTCGGAGTCGACACCTTCCTCGGGTTGCAGATCGCCGCGCAGGAGATCGCCGACGATCTTGCGGCGCTGGGTTTCTGCCGCCGGATGGGTCCGCTGCGCTCGACGCGCCAGTGGTGGTCCTGGGTCACGAACAAGAAGATCTGAGCTGATGCTTCCAACTTTGAACGGGCGAATCCAGACCCGGCTACTCGCGCTGAGCGTGCTCGGGTTCTTCGTCGCACTGATCATCACCCCGTTTCTGCCGACCGGATCGCTGAGTCTCGGGCAGGCCTACCGGGTGACGTTGTCGATCCTGCTTGCCACCGTTCTGTTCGGGGTGTTGTGGGAACTGCTCTACCATTTCTTGCAACAGTTCCGCTGGGAAAAGGACTGGCCGACCCTGTTCGGCTTCCTGACCATGGTCAACGAGGGGGCACTCATGTGGGTCCTCGTCCGGTACACGACCATCGTGTTGCCCGAGTCGCTGCACCCGTCGCTGACCGCGTTCCTCATCCAGTTCATCGTCACCTGGATTGTGTTCTGGCTCATCGTCAATGGGCCGATGCGGATTGTGTTCCATCGGTGGCGTTTTCAGGGTGGCAGGTTCTTGTGAGTAGGCAGATCGAGGTTCTTCCCGGCGGACACCTGGTGGCCGGCGCCGGAGGTGTGGTTGTCGTGGTCGCGCACCGAGCCGAGGGCGCGGTGACCGCGGATTCGGTGGCGGCACGCGCGATGACGGCGTTGCTCGCGATCGTGCGACAAGCCACGTCGAACGAGGCGCGGCGCAGCGGACGGACGGTGGCGCGGCTGGCTACCAATTGGTTGATGGGGTTGGAGAACGGGGATGAGGACGAGGTCGAGTTCGGGGTGATCACCCTGGGCGACGGTGGGATCGCGGTATTTCTGCATGGTGGGGTGACGGCGGTGCTGGCCGGGGCGCAGCGGTCGGAGATCCTGCGGGGGCGAGAGGCCGGGTTCACGGTCGATCGTGTGGTGACACCAGCCCCGGTGGTCGGGGCCGGGTTGTTCGTGGATGAAGTGGGGGGTGCGGTCGAGAGGCTGCCCGCGCGTGGGGTTTTCGCGTTGGCGGAAGGGACGGCGCCGGGGGCGGGGGCGGTGCTCTGGTTCGAGGCTGCCGATCGCGAGTCTGCCGCGCAGGATGTTCCGCGAGGTGGGATTTCCGCGCAGCCTGTGTCAGATGCGCAACATGCGTTCGAGCCGTGGCGCGAGGCCGCGTCCCACGATGTGTCCGATCCCCAACACATGCCCGAGCCGTCGCGTGTGTCAGACCCCCAACACGTGCCCGCCCCTTCCTGTGTGTCAGACCCCCAACACGCGTCCGAGCCGTCGCGTTTATCCGGACCCCAGCACGCGTCCGAGCCTCCATACTTGATGGACCCGCAGCGGGTATCTGAGTCCTCGTCACAGCGTGCGCCTGAGCTACTGCGCGCGCCTGAGTCACCGGGAATGTTCGAAACACAGGGCGCGCCTGAGACCTCGGATGTGCCGGAGCCACCACGAGTGCCCGAGACACCCGGTGCATTCGGACCGCAGCGGGTGGCTGAGCCACCGGGAATGTTCAAGACACCGAGAGAGCTCGAGACCCCGGGCCTGCCCGAGTCGCCGAGTGGTCCCGAGACGCCCGGTGCATTCGGACCGCCGCAGGTACCCGACGTACCGGGAGAGCCTGGGGCACAGAGCGTGTTCGAGTCGCCACGCGCGCGTGAGTCGCAGGGTGTGCTCAATCCGTCACGTAAACCCGAGGCGCCGCGAGTGGCCGAGTCACAGGGCGTGTTCGAGCCGTGGCGGCGGGACGAGACCATGGATGCGGCGACGGAGAACTACAGTACGGCGGCGGTGTCGCGGGAGCCTGCTGCCCCGGACCCTGCGGGGGCGCCGAGTGGTGAGTCGCCGCGTTACCCACACATTGCGGCGCAGCCGCCGAGCGCGCCACGCTTTCCGGGGTCCGCAGGGCCTGCAAGCCCCGAGCCGCCGCGTCACGGCGCATCGGCAAACCTCGTGCCGGAGTCGTCGAATGCGCCCCACGACCCCGGCGCGGCCGTGCCGGGGAGTGCCGGGTCGCTGGGCGAGGATTCGTCACGCCTCGCGGGGGAGTCTTCCGGTGCGCCGCGTTCGTCCCGCGGACCGGAGTCCGCGAGCGTCGAGCAGCTGAGCGAAGTCTCGTCACCGTTGAGCGTGCCGCCGCCCGAGGTGGCCGGGTCGCACTCCTACGGCTTTGCGGCGCCCGCGAATGGTGAACCGCCGTACGAGGACTCCTCATCCGTGGGCGGGGCGCCGGGTGGGCAGGTGACGCCGCCGAGTCCGCACCATTCCTATCCTGTCGCGTGGTCGAGTGAGGAGTCACCGTCCGCGAATCCTGAGTGGCCCAGCCAAGAGTCGGCATCGGTGCGTCCGGTGCTGCCGCACGTCGCGATGCCTGACTTGCACAAGTCCGCAGGCGCGGGGCAGTCGGAGAATGTCGCGCAGGCGCACAGCGGCGAACATCCCGGCCTTGCGCCCGAATTCGGTGCGCACGATCAGGTTCAGGATCACGTCAGCGACGTCGATCTCCAGGAGACCATGATCTCTGCCGAGAGCATGGTCGCCCGTGTCCTCGACAGCGCCGCCCTGCCCGAGACGACCCCGCGAGGTGTGGTGGTCAAGGGATTCAAATGCGCGCGTGACCATCTCAACGATCCACGCGTGTCGTTCTGTGCGGTCTGCGGGATCCGAATGGACCAGCTGACGTGTGTGCTCACCGACGGTGTCCGCCCGCCACTTGGCCTGCTGCTCCTCGACGACGGCACCTCCTTCGTCCTCGACAACGATTGCGTCCTCGGCCGCGAACCCGAACACGCGGAAGCCGTGGCCCACGGTGCCCGCCCGGTCCGGCTCGAGGATGTGTCGGGCGGAATGTCGCGCGCCCACGCCGAGATCCGCCTCATCGATTGGGACGTCACGGTTGTCGACGGCGGCTCCACCAACGGCACCCACATCCGCCAGCCCGGCCACCAGGATTGGACCCGCGCCATCCCCGGCCACCCGGTGAAACTGACCCCCGGCGCCCAGGTCCAACTCGGCGGCCGCGTCGTCACTTTCGACTCCCAGCACGGCCAGCTGTAGCGCCCGGCGTTCGGGACATGGTGGCGGCAAAATCCGAGAGAACCCCGCCCTCATGTCCCGTTGATCATGAAATGCGCCCGACGGTAAGCCATCGAGCCGTCCATTCAAGATCATGGGGAACTGGTGGCGGAAAAGTTCGAGAGAGCACCGCCACCAGTTCCCCATGATCTTGAACGCGACCTTTGTCAGGGGAATTCGCACCCGTTCTCGGGGTTCGCGCACCGGCAAATCGCGTGAAGGGGCAAGGAGTTTCCGCCGACAGTGGACAAACTGGTGGCGCTGGCCGCGGGCATTCAACGCACCCGGCGAATTAGCCAGGGCCACCTCGTGGCTAGCCCGGATCGGCGTTTCCCCAGTTGTCGCCATTGGAGTTGATCATTCTGGGTGTGGTTCTACTTGGTTATGAATTCCACCTGTGGCTTGCGTGGGGTCGGCCAGCGTTTGATGTTGCTCAGATACGTGATGGCCGTGCTGGCGGTGATCGGCGCGATGATTGTCGCGGTCGCCCCGGGTGTTTCCGCGGCGCCGAACGATACCTGCGCGACCAAGCCGCGCCCGACAGGCAAAGTGCTGCAGGGTTATTGGGAGAATTGGGATGGTGCGGCCAACGGTGTGCATCCGGGTATGGGGTGGATTCCGATCACCGACGCCCGCATCGCCGCGCACGGCCATAACGTCATCAACGCGGCGTTCCCGGTCATCGAGTCCGACGGCACCGCGCGCTGGGAGGACGGGATGGACGCGACCGTGAAGGTCGCGACCCCTGCGGAGATGTGCCAGGCCAAGGCGGCTGGTGCCACCATTTTGATGTCGATCGGCGGCGCGGCGGCGGGCATCGACCTCAACTCCAGCGCGGTCGCCGACCGCTTCGTCGCGACCATCGTGCCGATCCTGAAGCAGTACAACTTCGACGGCATCGACATCGACCTGGAGACCGGCCTCGTCGGCGGCGGCAACATCAATACGCTGTCCACCTCCCAGACGAACCTGGTGCGCATCATCGACGGCGTCCTGGCCCAGATGCCCGCGGGCTTCGGCCTGACCATGGCACCCGAAACCGCCTACGTCACCGGCGGCAGCGTCACCTACGGCTCCATCTGGGGCTCCTATCTGCCCATCATCAAGAAGTACGCCGACAACGGCCGCCTCTGGTGGCTGAACATGCAGTACTACAACGGCAGCATGTACGGCTGCACCGGCGACTCCTACCAAGCCGGAACAGTCCAGGGCTTCATCGCCCAAACCGACTGCCTGGCACAGGGTCTCACCATCCAGGGCACCACCATAACCGTCCCCTACGACAAACAAGCCCCCGGCCTCCCCGCCCAATCCGGCGCTGGCGGCGGCTACATGACCCCGGACCTGGTCACCCAGGCCTGGAACCACTACGGCACCGGCTCCGCCAACCCGCTGAAGGGCTTGATGACCTGGTCCATCAACTGGGACGGCTCCCGCAACTGGACCTTCGGCAACAACGTAAAGTCCCTGCAAGTTCGTTAACCAACGCTCGACTCCTGCCGAGGTAGATGCCACGGCGACCGAAACAACTCATCCAGCCGCTCATCCGTCGGTATGCGCATCGCGGCGGATCTCCTTGTGGCGTTGGTCGAGTGCCGTTCCGATGAGGGAACGGGCGGATTCTCCGGTAGCTGCTTGCCCGGCAAGTACGTCGAACGCGCGCCCGTAGAGCGCGATCTCTCGGGGTTGGGTGATGGTCAGCTCGGCTGTGTGGCCCTCCACTTTGACCATCCGATTGTCGAACATCAGGAAGTTTTCGACCACTACCGTCGCCTCAGCTGTTAGCGGGACTATCCCTATCAACACCCGTGGCATTCCGATGATCGAGTGTAGTCTGTCCAGCTGTCCCACCATCACCTGGTCGTCACCGACGGTCGAGTAGAGGGATCGTTCGCTGATGATGAAATGAAAACGGCGGTCACGGTGGTAGAGGATGCGTTGGCGCTCCATCCGCTGGGAAACGCCGACATCGAGATCGTCCGGCAGACGATAGAAGTCGATAACGCTTCTAAGTTTCGCTTCGGCATAGTCCGCAGTCTGCAACAGGCCAGGAACGATCTGCGGCTCGTAGTTTCGGATAAACGTCGCGGCCGCTTCGAGTTTCATCGCCACCTGCTGGCCACGTTTGACGCCGCCGCTGAGTAGTCGCCGATACTCCATGTATGCGGCGTCGATGTTATGGAGGGTGGCCAGCAAGTCAGCTAGCTGATCGTTGGCCCCACACTGGGCGCAGTACGCGCGAACGTCGCTGCTGGACGGTTTAGCCTTCCCATGCTCGATACGAGATATCTTGGACTCGTGCCAGCCTTGACGAGCTGAGAGCGCTCGACCGGTTATTCCGGCGTTACGCCTTATCTCTCGGAGCCGTTGGCCGAGAGCTTCACGTGCCTCCTGTGCTGAATCCGCCACTACCGGTCTTCGGGCGTCGATCCATTGGTGTACTCGCGATACGGCGTAGCCAGTTGCCAGAGTTGGTCTTTGACGTCTATGCAGTGCCCGACAATCTTGGGATCAGTACTTAGCGCAGCGCCAGCTGGCCGCCCATCGTGGTCAACCAAATTGAACGCTACCTGCCGACAATCGAGTAACCACCAATCATCGGACGGAACGTCCTGTGGATCGACACGGTGGCGAGGAAGGTAGCGGATGTCTTCGCCCGCTGCAACACTACTCCCCGCTACTGAGAGCAACCACCGTTGATAATCGCTGTGCGGCACGGTAATAACCCGAACTCGGCTGATGGTCGCTCCGCGCCCGATCATCTCCTCAACGAGGTCGATCCAATCATCCTTGTCGTAGCCGTTGACTGGCTCCGGCTCCCCGTTGAGGAACCGCCGCAATGGTTCTGACTCTTCCGGTTCCGCGTAGGCATCACGCACCTCCAGGTGAAATGCAGATTCTCGAGCGCTCAGGATGAGGTCCATCCAGAAATCATTGTGGCGAAATTCCACCGTAGAAAGTCCTTTCAGCCTTCGGTACCTCGATAGCCGTCTCGTTGTCGGCCAGTTCGAGCTGAGCCAGCGTCTCAGGCTCGGTCACCGCTCGGCCCGTCAGGGTGAAGGTACCCCGGCCGGTATCGGTCATCGTCGCCCCGACGAATGTGTCAGGCTCGGCGAATCCGAGCAGTAGATGTGGGATTTCGATCGCTTCCGGAGTGTCGGTCTTCCAGCCTTGGACCAAGAAACTCCCCTGATCGGTTACGTACAGCGATGGGCAGTTCGTCTTATCCGAGCCACCTTTGCCGAGGAATCGTAAGCGCATGATCTTGGCTCCGATCTCAGTGCTTGCGGGTACTTGTGTGTACGCATCCATAGTCGCTGACGTGTGGGTTCCTCGGAAGTAGTTGGGAACTGGCGCGCAAGTAGTCGCAAGTCGATGGACGGTCCACGAGTCCACTTCGTAACGTCGGCAGTGGCGCTCAGGATCGGTGCGGTCGACCTGGTCCTGAGCCGCCAGCCAACGCCGACATCAGGGGGTTGCTGTGCCACTCACTCAGATGCAAGTCGAGGTCCTTGCCGGTCGAGGACGGGCTCTGCTGAACGGACGGTCCTATCGCGGGTTCCTGCGCGGGGACATGACGGATGGGACAGATCGATGAGTCGACCTAGGGCGATCGGGTATCTGCGCCGGGATATCTCCGGCGGCTCCCAGATGTGGCACGAGACGCAGATCCGCAGTCTGGCACGGCGATTGGGGTACGAGTTGGCGAAGACGGTGGTGTTCGGCCCGGAGGTCGATGATCCGGTCACCCGCCTGTTGACGGTGGTTCGCAGCACTGAGGCCGAGGCCGTTGTCGTACCCGGGCCCGAGCATTTCGGTGGCAGGGTGCCGGATCGGGTGGTGCGGGTCTGCGACGTGATCACCGTGTCGCCGCACTGCACCTATGCGCGGTCGTACACGTCACCGTTCCTCGGAGATGGCGCATGACCCCGTGTGTGGTTCAGGCGGGGTAGAAGGCGTCGGGGCCGACTTCTTCGGGATCGAGGATGTGGGTGAGGAATAGGCGGGTGGTGGGGGTGGGGGTTCGGGTAGTGATGGCGTGCCAGGGGCGGTCCAGGGGGGTGCCGGTGACCGGGAGTATGTGCAGGGCACCGGATTCGAGGTCGTGGGAGACGGCGTCGCTGTGAATGAGGGTGACGCCCAGCCCTTCTCGGGCGGCGGCGAGGACGGCGCCGTGGCTGCCGAGGGTGAGGGTGGGTGGGGTGATGTCGAGTTGGTCGAGCAGGGCAAGGGTGGCGTCGCGGGTGCCGGAGCCGCGCCCGCGCAGGAGCCAGGTGGTGTGCAGGGGGTCGTGGTCGGCGGCGCCGACCACGATGAGGTGGCTCGGTCGGCGGGCGCGGATGACCAGGCCGGTGTTGCGGGGTGGGCGGCCCGCGATGACGAGATCTGTTTCGTGGTGCTGCAATTCGAGGAACAGGACGTCTCGGGGGTGCACCGACAGGCTCAGTTCGATGTCGGGGTAGCGGTTGCGGAACGAGGCCAGTGGGCGCAGCAGGACGTATTCGCCCGCGGTGGCGACGACGCCGATGCGTAGGCGCCCGGTTTCGGCCTGCTGGACCGCGGCGTGGGCTTCTTTCATCAATCCGAGGATGCTGCGGCAGTATTCGGCGTAGACGCGTCCGGCTTCGGTGAGCGCGATACCGCGCCCGGATTTGGCGATGAGCTTGGCGCCGAGCTGTTTTTCGATGTGGGCGACGGCGGCGGAGACGGCGGCCTCGGTGATGTGTAGCTGGGTGGCGGCGCGGCGGATGCTGCTGAGGCGGGCGACGACCAGGAAGGTTTCCATCCTGGCCGCACTGACCGCTCCCATCTGCCGACGGTAGCAAAGCCGCGACCGTGACTCTGGTGCCAACGGAATTGGTGGCTCCGAGGTAGCGGCGCGAAGGTGGTGGTTTGTGGAAATATCGCTGGTGTCGAGGTCTACCCGACGGCGGCGTGTGACTCCCCTTCCACGCCGCGCCCGAACACCCCGGGACGGTGCGCGTCCCGGGGTGTTCGCTGCGGGTGCCGGAAGTTTTCCACCACCCGCGGCCCTATCTTCCCTCTTTCGGGTCGCGCGAAACCTGACTATTCCGTTGAGCTTTCGCAGGAACAATCAAATTGTTTGTTGTGCGCACTGCCGTCATCCTGGAAATCGCAAGGCGCACAACCGGTAACGGGTGTCCCGCAGTAACGACTGCCAGGAGGAACGATGGCCGAAGCGACCGAGCGGGACCGGTGGGATCCGGGTGTTCAATCGTACGCGTCGATGGGATATTACGCGCCGGACTATCAGCCCTCGGACACCGATGTGCTCGCCGTATTCCGGGTCACCCCGCAGCCGGGGGTGGATCCGATCGAGGCGGCGGCCGCGGTCGCCGGCGAATCATCGACCGCGACATGGACGGTGGTGTGGACCGACCGGCTGACCGCGCACTCGAAGTACCAGGCCAAATGCTATCGGATCGATGAGGTGCCGGGGCGGGCCGGTGAGTATTTCGCTTATGTCGCTTACGATCTCGACCTGTTCGAGGAGGGGTCGATCACCAACCTGACGTCCTCGGTGATCGGCAATGTGTTCGGTTTCAAACCGTTGCTGGCGCTGCGCCTGGAGGACATGCGGATTCCGGTGGCGTATGTGAAGACCTTCCAGGGCCCGGCGCATGGAACGGTGATGGAACGCGAATATCTGAACAAATACGGTCGCCCATTGCTCGGGGCCACGGTGAAGCCGAAACTGGGTCTGTCGGCACGCAATTACGGCCGGGTGATCTATGAGGCGTGTAAGGGTGGACTGGATTTCACCAAGGATGACGAGAACATCAACTCCCAGCCGTTCATGCGGTGGCGCGACCGGTACCTGTTCGCCATGGAGGGCGTCAACCGCGCGATGGCCGACACGGGAGAGATCAAGGGCCACTACCTCAATGTCACCGCGGCGTCGATGGAGGACATGTACGAGCGGGCCGAGTTCGCCAAGAGCCTGGGCAGCGTCGTGATCATGATCGATCTGACCGTCGGCTACACGGCGATGCAGTCGATGTCGCATTGGGCGCGGCGCAATGGTGTGCTGTTGCATCTGCACCGGGCCGGGCATTCGACCTTCACCCGGCAGAAGACCCACGGCGTGAGCTTCCGGGTGCTGGCCAAGTGGTGCAGGCTGATCGGGGTCGACCATGTGCACGCTGGCACGGTGGTCGGCAAGCTCGAGGGTGATCCGGCGACCACGCGCGGCTTCTATGACACGTTGCGCGACAACCACATTCCGGCCAACCCTGGCAACGGGATCTTCTTCGACCAGGATTGGGCAAGCCTGCCCGGGGTGATGCCGGTGGCCTCCGGCGGTATCCACGCCGGTCAGATGCACCAGCTCCTCGACCTTTTCGGTGACGATGTGATCCTGCAGTTCGGTGGCGGCACCATCGGGCATCCGCTGGGTATCGCCGCGGGCGCCGAGGCGAATCGGGTGGCCTTGGAAGCAGTCGTCAAGGCCCGCAACGAAGGTCGCGATCTGCTCAAAGAGGGCCCGGAGGTGTTACGCAAGGCCGCCGCGATCTGTCGTCCCCTCGAGGTCGCGCTGGCGACCTGGGGCGATGTCACCTTCGACTACACCTCCACCGACGCACCCGATGCGGTGCCGACGGCCACTCGCTGAAATCCCTTGGAGCCCAAGCATGTATCTGCGTCACGGAACGTTTTCGTATCTGCCGGAGTTCACCGACGAGGAGATCTCCGCGCAAGTGCGCTACGCGCTGCTCAACAGCTGGCCGGTGTCGATCGAATACACCGACGACCCGCATCCGCGTAACGCCTACTGGGAGATGTGGGGGCTGCCGCTGTTCGACCTGGACGAGCCCGACGGTGTGCTCGCCGAGATCAACGCCTGCCGTGCGACCTTCCCGCGCCATTACGTGCGGGTGCTGGCCTACGACGCTCGTTTCGGCAGGCAGACCACGGCGCTGAGTTTCCTGGTGCAACGCCCGGCCGACGAACCGGGCTTCGTGCTGACCCGTTCGGAGGGTCCGGACCGTCAGCAGAAGTACGGCCTGCACTCCTACGCCACCGAAGATCGCCAGGGACAGCGGTATGGCGGCTGAGGCCAACGGATTCCGACTGCACCGTCCCGGCGACGGCAGGCCGGTGCGCGCCGAGCCCGACGCGCCCGTCGAACCCGCGATCCTGGATGACGCTGCGGTGCTTGATCTTTCGACCGATATCGCGGGCAACGACGTCGAGGACACGTTGGGCAGGCTCGACGCCGAACTCGTCGGGCTTGCCAACGTCAAACGCCGGGTGCGTGAGATCGCGGCCTTGCTGCTGATCGACCGCGCCCGGCAGCGCTTCGGGCTGAGTTCCTCACGGCCCACCATGCACATGAGCTTCACCGGCGGGCCTGGCACCGGTAAAACGACCGTCGCGCTGCGCATGGCCGAGATGCTGCACGCTCTGGGCTATATCCGAAAACCGAAGGTGCACAACGTCACCCGTGACGATCTGGTCGGCCAGTTCATCGGCCACACCGCACCGAAAACCAAGGAGGCCCTGGCCAAGGCCGCGGGTGGGGTGTTGTTCATCGATGAGGCCTACTACCTGTTCCGCCCGGAGAACGAGCGCGACTACGGGCAGGAGGTCATCGAAATCCTGTTGCAGGAGATGGAAAGTGAGCGCGCGAGCTTGGTGGTGATCTTCGCGGGCTATCCGGATCGGATGGAACGGTTCTTCTCCGCCAACCCCGGTCTGTCCTCGCGGGTGGCCCATCATCTGGAGTTCGACGACTACACCCACGGCGAGCTGATGGGGATCGCCGAACTCATGGTGGCGCGGGAGAACTTTCGTTTCGACGAACCCGCGCGCTCGGCGTTCGCGGAGTATCTGGCGCTGCGGATGACCCGGCCCCGGTTCTCCAACGCGCGCAGCGTGCGCAACGCGCTGGACCGGTGCCGGTTACGTCAGGCCAAACGGTTGGTGGAGCTGCGCCGACCGCTGACCAAGACCGATCTGATCACGCTGACCGACCGAGATGTCTACGGCAGCAGCGTCTTCACCGACAGCACCGCACCGCAGGACGGGCCGAGCGCGCGGGCCCCAGCGTGACGAGATCGAGGCGCCCATGCCAGAAGGACTGAAGACGCTCACCCGGTACACGATCGAGGAGGAGCATCGCCATCCCGGCTCGTCCGGTGAGTTCTCGGCGTTACTCAATGTTGTTGCCACTGCGACGAAAATCATCGCCAACCAGGTGACCAGGGGCGCGATCGTCGACTCGCGCTGGGGGACGGCAGGAGGCGCAGCCGATGGGGTGGGTGAGCGCTGGGGGACGGCAGGAGGCGCAGCCGACGGGGTGGGTAAGTACTGGGGGACGGTAGGAGGCGCAGCCGACGGGGTGGGTAAGTACAGCGCCGCGGAGCCGGACAATCTGCCGCCGACGGTGCATCGCAAGCTCGACGCCATCGCCAACGACATCATGGTGTCGGAAACGCAGTGGACGGGATATCTGGCCGCGCTGCTGTCGGAGCAGATGTCGGCCATTCATCCGGTGCCCGACGCGCATCGGCGCGGCAAGTACCTGCTGGTGTTCGATCCCCTCGATGGATCGTCCAATATCGACGTAAACCTGCCTGTCGGAACGATTTTCAGTGTGCTGCGGGCCGCGGAGAACGGTGCGCCCACCGCCGATGACTTCCTGCAACCGGGTGTGCGTCAGGTCTGTGCCGGGTTCACCCTCTACGGCCCGGCGACCATGCTGGTGATCACCACCGGCAGCGGTGTCGACGGATTCACCCTCGACCGCGAGATCGGCGCGTTCGTGCTGACCCATCCGCGCATGCGCATTCCCGAGGACACCTCCGGGTTCGCGATCAACGCCGCCAACGAGCGGTTCTGGGAGCGGCCGGTGCGCCGGTATGTGCACGAGTGCCTCGACGGGGTGGAGGGCCCGCGCGGGCGCGATTTCAATATGCGCTGGGTGGCGTCGCTGGTCGCGGACACTTTCCACATTCTGACCAGGGGCGGGGTCTATCTGTATCCGCACGATCATCGCCCGCCGGTGCGCCCCGGGCGGGTGTCGTTGCTCTATGGCGCGAATCCGATCGCGTTCATCGTCGAGCAGGCCGGTGGGTGGGCGACCACCGGTGGCGAGCGGGTGCTGGAGGTACCGCCGGAGCATGTGCATCACCAGGTGCCGTTGATCTTCGGGTCGCGCAACGAGGTCGAGCGGATCGAGCGCTATCACAGCGAGCCCGACGAGGGGCATGTCTTCGACAGCTCATTGTTCGGCACGCGGTCGCTGTTTCGTCCGGCGCCGCACTGAAATCTATTGTCCGGCAATCGAGGAGGTGCCATGTCGGTCAAGCATCCCGTCGTCGCGATCACCGGGTCATCCGGTGCGGGAACGACAAGTGTCACGCGGACCTTTCAGGAGATCTTCCGGCGTGAGGGGATCAATGCCGTTGTGGTGGAGGGTGATTCGTTTCACCGCTATGACCGCAACGAGATGAAGCTTGCGATGGCCGAGGCCGAACAGCATCGCAATCTGACCTTCTCCCATTTCGGGGAGGAGGCGAATCTGCTCAAAGAGCTCGAGACGTTGTTCCGTGATTACGGCGAGACCGGGGTCGGTTCGGTGCGCAAGTATCTGCACGACGAGCTCGAGGCCACGCCGCACGGGCAGCCCGTCGGCACGTTCACCCCGTGGGCGGATCTGGCGCCCGGCAGTGATCTGCTGTTCTACGAGGGGTTGCACGGTGCCGCGGTCACCGACAGTGTGAATGTCGCGCAGTACGCCGATCTGCTGGTCGGGGTGGTGCCGATCGTGAACCTGGAGTGGATTCAGAAGGTGATCCGCGACAAGACCGAACGCGGATATTCGAGCGAGGCGGTGATCGATACGATCCTGCGCCGCATGCCCGACTACGTGAAATACATCTGCCCGCAGTTCTCCCACACCTACGTCAACTTCCAGCGCGTGCCCACCGTGGACACCTCGAATCCGTTCATCGCCCGCAGCATCCCCACCGCCGACGAGAGCTTCGTCGTCATCCGCTTCGCCGACCCGAAGGTGATCGACTTCCCCTACCTGCTGTCGATGCTGCACGACTCGTTCATGTCGCGCCCCAACTGCATCGTGGTGCCCGGCGGCAAAATGGCACTGGCCATGCAGTTGATCTTCACCCCGCTGATCCTGCGGCTGATGGACAAGCGTCCCAAACGCTCTCGCTGACCGCGGCGCGCACCTCCTCGCGGCGCGCACCTCCTCGCGGCGCGCATCATCTCGCGGCGCGCATCATCTCGCGGCGCGCATCATCTCGCGGCGCGCATCATCTCGCGGCGCGCATCATCTCGCGGCGCGCATCATCTCGCGGCGCGCATCATCTCGCGGCGCGCGCGAATTCGCCGACGAATTCTGCGCGCGCCGCGCCACGATGCGCGCGGCGCTGGCGCCCAGCGGAAGGAGATGCCGCGCGCAGGGTTCTGCGTTACCCTCGAACCGACCTATTCAACGAGTTGCATATGCGAGGTGCCGTGATGACTACGTTCCGCGAGGCTGTCGAAGCCGGAGACGCCGATGCGGTCGAGGCGCTGCTCGCCGAGAACGTCGTGTTCACCAGCCCGGTCGCCTTCAAGCCCTACCCGGGCAAGGCGATCACCGCCGCCATCCTGCGCGGCGTGTTTCGCGTGTTCGAGGACTTCCACTATCTGCGCGAGATCGCCAACCCCGACGGCCGCGACCACGCGCTGATCTTCGAGGCGAAGGTCGACGGCAAAACCGTCAACGGCTGCGATTTCCTGCACTACGACGACAACGGCCAGATCGACTCCCTGACCGTCATGGTCCGCCCCCTCTCCGCCGCCAACGCGCTCTCCGAAGCGATGGCCGCCCAGTTCCCGCGCATCCAAGAGGAGGCCCTGGCCGCCGTACAGGCCCAGTCCGCGTCCTGAGGCGCGGGATGCGCGGTCACCGAAGCCGACACGTAGCATGACTGATGACCGCGACAGTCCTTCTCCGAGTGGGGCAGCCAGTGCGCGGTCCATCTGGATGCGAGCTTGTACGTGAAGATGATTCACGAATACCGCCTCGACTGGGCAACCCACTCCTACCGGCTGGTCGACACCCATCAAGAGGCTGTGGTTCTGGAGAGTCCGTTCCCGGCGACGATACTGTTTTCGCAGCTCGACGGCTGAGTTGTCAGTCCGGGAGCAGGGCCACGGACAGGCCTTCGCCGCGGTTGAGGAGGGCGGCGCGGGTGACGGCGGCCGAGCCGAAGCGGTGGCGTAGGTCGTCGAGGGTGGCGTCGAGGGTGTTGGTGGCGCGGGGCTCGAAGGGCAGCGGCAGTTGGTAGGGGTCGGCGTCGGTGAGGTTGGTGAGGGCTAGGCCGATCAGGGTCAGGCCGCGTTCTTCGATGGTGGGCATGGCGGTGGCCAGCAGGGTGCGGGCGGCGCGGAGCAGGGTTTCGGTGTGGTCGGTGGCTTCGGGCAGGGTGTGGGAGCGGGTGGCTCGGGTGAAGTCGTCGAAGCGCATGCGCAGCACCAGGGTTCGGCAGATGCGGTCGGCGGCGCGCAGGCGGCGGCCGAGGCGGTCGGTGAGCCCGTGCAGGTAGGCCTCGATTTCGTCGGGCGGGTGTGGTTGACGGCCGAGGGCGCGCTGGGCGCCCAGGGAGCGGCGGCGCACGCCGGTGTCGACGCGGCGGGGGTCGCGGGCCAAGGACAGGGCGTAGAGGTGGCGGGCGGCGCCGGGGCCGAGGATGGCGCGCAGCGGACTTTCGCCGAGGTCGGCGAGTTGGCCGACACGGGTGATGCCGTGTTCGTGCAGGGTGCGGGCGGTGACTTCGCCGACGCCCCAGAGTCTTTCGATGGGCAGCGGGTGCAGGAAGTCGAGTTCGGCCTCGGGTGCCACGACGCGAAGGCCGTCGGGTTTGGCGACGGCGCTGGCGACCTTGGCCAGGAATTTGGTGCGGGCGATGCCGACCGAGATCGGCAGTCCGACGTCCGCGCGCACGCGAGCGCGTAACCGCTCGGCGATGCCGGTCGGTTCGCCCGCGATCCGCCGCAGTCCGCCGACATCGAGGAACGCCTCATCGATGGAGACGCCCTCGACCAGCGGAGTGGTGTCGTGGAAGACCTCGAACACCGCCTTGCTCGCCTCGGCGTAGGCCGACATGCGCGGCGGCACGACGATCGCGTGCGGGCACAACCGCCGTGCCGCAGCACCGTTCATCGGCGTGCGCACCCCGAACGCTTTGGCCTCATAGCTGGCCGCGAGCACCACACCGCCGCCGACGATGACCGGCTTGCCGCGCAGCCGGGGATTGTCGCGCTGCTCGACCGAGGCATAGAACGAATCGAGGTCGGCGTGCAGGATCGACGCCTCGGCCCGCGCGAGGATCCGCGGGCGGGATGCGGGTGCGTCGGACACGAACATATGTTCGCATGACCCACCGACATCCGGAACCCTGATCGGTGAACAAAACTCACGAATCTACGCCTTGACTACGTAGCAATTCGGACGAACCGGTAGGCTAACCCGACAACAAGGCACGTTTTGGATGAGGGAGTCGGTACTGTGCGCGGATTTGGAGACCTGGAGGCGGTGATCATGGACCGCATCTGGGATCGGGACGCAGAGGACACCACGGTGCGCGAGATCTTCGACGAACTGTCCGCCCAGCGCGACATCGCCTACACCACCGTCATGTCCACCATGGACAACCTGCACCGCAAGGGCTGGCTGGCCCGCGAACGTTCGGGCAAGGCCTACAAGTACTGGCCGACACTGACCCGCGAGGAGCACAGTGCCCGGCTGATGCTCGAGGCGCTCGGCGCGGGCGGCCGCTCGGATCTGGTGCTCAGCCACTTCGTCGACCGGATCAGCGCCGAGGAATCGGCGGGGCTGCGTGCCGCGTTGCGCCGGATCACCTCCCACAAGACCCCCGATGCGCCGCCGGGTGCGTCGTGACGCTGGCGATCGCGTTGATGGTGTACGGCGCCACGGTGGCCACCGTCGGTCCGCCGGTGCTGCGACGGCTGACCCAGCGCGGCAACGCGCCACGGCTCGGCATCATCGCCTGGGTCGTTGCCATTGTCGGCACGCTGGGCGCGTGGGTGGCGGCGGCGGTCATGCTCACCGTGGAGTTCGCCACCTACTGGGGACATCCGCACGAGGCGTTGCGCGCCTGCGTGGCGATCATGTGGAATCCGGTGCACGACGGCAGCGGCGGGGCCCAGGCGTTGACCTTCGCGCTCGGCGCGCTGGTCGCGGCCTGCACGATGGCGGTGGTGGCGCGGGCGGTGTCGGTGGTGCGCGAGATGCGCAGGCGCACCCACGTGCACGCGAAGGCGCTGCGGCTGGTCGGACGGCGGGTGCCCGGGCTCGGTGCGCTGGTGCTGGATTCACCTGAGCGCCAAGCCTATTGCGTGCCAGGGCGACCCGACACCATCGTGGTCACCAGTGCCGCACTCGAAGCGTTGGTACCGGATCAACTGGCCGCGGTCCTCGACCATGAACGCGCGCACCTGTCGGGCAGGCACGCGCCGCTGATGGCGGTGCTGCGCGCGATCGCGACCACCCTGCCCGGCCTGCGTCTGGTGACCACGGGCACCACCGAGATCGCCCGGCTGCTCGAGATGTGCGCCGATGACAAGGCGGCGGGCAAGCACGGTTCGGCGCCGCTGCTCGGCGGTCTGCTGGTGATTCTCGGGGTGTCCGGGCCGGTGCCCTCGGGCGCGCTGGCCGCCGCCGGGACCGCGGTGCTGGCCAGGGCCGAACGCCTGGTGGATCCGGTGAGCCCGATCCGGCGCGCGACCACACGCACCGCCCTGCTCGGCGTGATCGCGACGACGGTCACCGGATTGGCGTTCGTCGCGGCAACGGTAGCGTTCTGCAGCGCCGTGTTGGGCTGATCTAAGGAGTTACCGTGCGCCTCACCTGGGATCAGGTTTTCGCGTGGCGATTGCGGCGACAGTACGTCGCGCCGCGCGCGGCGAGTGTGCCCGAGATCGTCGCTCAGGCTTATCGGGTGTGCGCCATTTCCCGAAGTGCCCTGTCCGCCAGCGGATGTGGTGCGCGGTGTCGGCGATGCGCCAGCCGTTCGAGGTGTCTGGCAGATCTGCGGTGACAACCCCGCTCCGCTCCTGCCCGTCCGGACTCGCTGGTGTCGCGTTCGATGCGCATCCGGTCCGATGGTTAGGGTGCGTGGGTGGACGGGCAGCTGATCGATACGGTGGCGTGGGTGCGGATCGAGGGTGGGCGGATTCTGTGTGCGCGTCCGCGCGGTAAGGATGTGTTCTACATTCCCGGCGGTAAGCGTGAGGGTGCGGAGACCGATCTGCAGACGTTGGTGCGTGAGATCGAGGAGGAGCTCACGGTCGCGTTGCTGCCCGAGACGGTCGCGCACGTCGGCACGTACGAGGCCGTGCACGCACCCGAGCTGGTGGTGCGGATGAGCTGCTACACCGCCGACTACCACGGCATCCTCGCGGCGAGCAGCGAGATCGAGGAGATGGCGTGGTTCAGCTACGCCGATCGGTCCCTGGTCCCGCCGGTGGATCAGCTGCTGTTCGACGATCTGGTTGATGCGGGCCGATTGCGTTGAGCCGCAGGCACAACGCGCTACCGTCGGCGGTATGAGTTTGGTCCTGGGCTGGCTGCGCGCGGCGGCCTACGCCCTGTGGGCGCTGCCGTTGGCGGTCGGCCCGGTTCCACCGCGACTACGGGTGCCGCGGCGGTTGCTCGGCGAATCCGTCGTCCCGCGTAGGTATTCGGCAGTGCGTGCGGTGTGGCACTCGGTGCTCAGTGGCGCGCTCGGGGTGGCGACGTGGTTCTTCGCGTTCCTCGCGGTGCTCGGCGCGGTGCGCGGTGTGCTCTATCCGCTGCTGTCGAGCGGGTACGAGAACGCGTGGGGTGGCCCGAGTTTGGCCGGTGCCTGGTCGGTGCACCTGTTGATCGGTGCCGCCTTGGTGCCGGTGTGGCTGCTGCTGCTCGCCGGGCTGGGCACGCTGCAGGTGTGGCTCACCCGTGCCGTGCTCGGGCGGGCCGGACCGCGCTGGCCCGTTCCGTCGGCGGTGCTGGTGTGCGCGGCGGGTGTGTTGTTGTTCCTGGCCTGGCTCGATCAGGCGTGAACTTCAGCAGAGCGGAAACGTCGAGCCCGCCAACTGTCCCTTGAGCAGGCACACGAGGAAGAACACGAATTCGCGGGCGTAAGTGGCGGCCCCGGAGTCCTGCACGGTCGAGACCACCGGCGCGGGTTCGGCGACGGCGGGCGCGGCCGTTAATACGAGTGCGCCGGAAACGAGGACGGCGGCAAGGGTTCGCTCGATACGCATGAACCCGACTCCCTTCGAAACGGTGTGGCTCCCGACAGCCCCGAAACGGCTCGGGGCTGTCGGATGCTCAAGTGGTGACGGCCGGACGCTGCACGCGTTCGATGAGATGTTCCACCAGTGTCGTCAGGACCGTCTTACACGAGCCTCGGTCGCGGGCGTCACACAGCAGCACCGGCGTGTTGGGATCGAGGTCGAGCGCGTCGCGCACCTCGTCGATGGTGTAGACCGGCGCGCCGTCGAAGCAGTTGACGCCGACGATGAACGGCAGCCGCCGTCGTTCGAAGAAGTCAACGGCGGCAAAGGAATTGCCGAGTCGCCGGGTGTCGGCCAGCACGACCGCGCCGAGCGCGCCGCGGGCCAGCTCGTCCCAGAGGAACCAGAAGCGGTCCTGTCCCGGGGTGCCGAACAGATACAGCACCAGGTCCTTGTCGATGGTGAGCCTGCCGAAGTCCAAGGCGACCGTGGTCGTTGTCTTCTGCTCCACGCCGGACAGATCGTCGACGCCGGTGCTGACCTCGGTGATCAGTTCCTCGGTGCGCAGGGGCGCGACCTCGCTGATCGCCGACACCATGGTCGTTTTGCCGACGCCGAACCCGCCGGCGACGAGGATCTTGACCGAGGCGGCCAGGTGCGGCGTGCCGCTGGGGTCAAAGTTTTCGGATTCCATCCAGTACCGCTCGCAATATGTTGAGGTCTTCGGGCCCGGCTTCCGTCGGGACGGGAGCACGGAATATGAGTTGCCCGTCGCCGATGAGGTCGCCGACGAGGATCTTCGTCACCGCGAGCGGTAAACGCAACTGGGCCGACACTTCGGCCACCGATTGCGAAACACGGCACAGCCGAAGGATATCGGCGTATTCGGGTTCCATCCGGCGGGTGCTGCCCGCCGATTCGTCGGCGACCACCGACGTGAGCATGTCCAGTTCGGGACCGGCTCCCGCGGTGCGCCCGCGGGTGACCGCGTACGGGCGCACCAGCGGGCCTGCCGCTTCGTCGAACCAGGGCTCACGCGGGTGGGTCATGGCAGCGTCGACTCGCCCTGTCCGACGAGATCGCGTCGTGGCGTGGTGGACAGATAGCTGCCGACCCGTTGGACGGTGAGGTTCATCTCGTAGGCCACCATGCCCAGGTTCGCGGACTCGATCGCTTGCAGCGCAAGGCATGCGTTGTCACCGGCGGAGGTGACGAACAGCACGGCCCGGTCCAGTTCGATGACGGCCTGGCGCACGCCGCCGCCGTCGAATCGGTTGCCCGCGCTGCGTGCCAGGCCGTAGAGCGCCGAGGACATCGCGCCGAAGTGTTCGGCGTCTTCACGGGTCATCGCGCTGGAGCGCCCGAGTAGGAGTCCGTCGGTGGACAGCACCACCGCGTGGCGCACCCCGGCCAGCCGGTCGACGAGATCGTCGAGCAGCCAATTGAGATCACCTGTGGGAGAAGAGGACACCCCTAACCTTCCTGTTCGTCCGGGATGACGGCGGAGCGTCGGCCCTGCCTGGTCCCGTTCTCGATGGCGGACATCAGATCACGCGCTTGTTCCGCGGACCGGGCCGGTGCCGCGGGGGCGGCGGGCTCGGGTGCGGGTTCGGCCAGTTGTGGTGCCAGATTGGTTTGCCTGCTGCGCCGCGGCAGGGCGGGGCGGCCGTCGCCGCTGGGCTGGGCCGGTGGCGGCAGGTGTGGTCGCGGGCTGTAGGGCGCGGGCGGCTCGATGGCCAGTGTCGCGACCGCACCGGTAACCGGCTGAGCGGATTCGGCGGGTTCGCTGGTCATCGGTGCGGCAAGGCGCCTGCGGCGGCCGGGGTCGGTCAGCTCCGAAGGAGTCTGTGCCGGAATGGATTCGGTGACGATCAGCGCGGAGGGGATGAGCACGATGGCTGTGATGCCGCCGTAGTCCGATTCCGCCAGCCGCACCGTGACACCGTGGCGCACCGCGAGCTGGGCGACGACGAACAGCCCCAGCCGCGAATCCGCCGACAGCGCGGCGACACCGAAATCCGGTGGGGTGCGCAGCATGTCGTTGAGGCGGTCGAGTTCGGTGCTGGACATGCCCATGCCCTGGTCACTGATCTCGGTGACTACACCCTTGCCGACCACGTTGCCGCTGACCGCCACGCGTGACTGCGGCGGGGAGAAGGCGGTGGCGTTGTCGACGAGTTCGGCGAGCAGGTGGATGAGGTCGGCGACGACGGTGCCGACGACGTGCACCTCGGGCAGGCGCGACACGCGGACTCGGGCGTAGTCGAGGGTTTCGCCGACCGAGCTGCGCACCAGGTCCATCAGTGGGACGGGGTTGCGCCATTGGCGTCCGGGCTGGCCGCCGCCGAGGATGGTGAGATTCTCGGCGTTGCGGCGTTCGCGGGTGGCCAGGTGGTCGAGCCGGAACAGGGTGTCGAGGAGTACCGGATCTTCTTGGCGCTGTTCGGCTTCGTCGAGGATCTCGAGCTGGCGGTGTACCACGATCTGGCTGCGGTGGGCGATGTTGAGGAACACCGCCTTGACCCCTTCGCGGGTGCGGGCCTCGGCGACCGCGGCGGCGATGGCGGCGGCGTGCGCGTGCTGGAATGCCTTGGCCACCTGGCCGATTTCGTCGTGGCCGAAGTCGAGGATCGGGGTTTCGGCCGCGGGGTCGATGGTGTCGCCCGCGTTGAGCCTGCGCATGGTCTCGGGTAGTCGCTCATCGGCGAGGGCGAAGGTTTGCTTGCGTAGTCGCTTGAGCCTGCGGATGATCCGGTTGGCCAGCACGAGCGCGATGAGGAAGGCCGCGATGCTGACCACGAGCACGCCGCCACCGGCGTAGAGGGAGTTGGCGGCGGAGGTGTTGGCTTTTTCCTCGGCCAGTTCCTGGGAGTGGCGGTTCTGCGAGATCCACACATCGATGAGGGTGCGGTTGACTTCGGCCGCGGCGTTTTGCCAGTCGTTGGTCGATAGTGGCAGCGCGGGCGGGGACTGTTTCGAACTGGCCGAGGAGCTGCTGTTCGAGGAGGTCGATCCGGTCGAGGAGCTGGTGGATGCGGGGGACTGGGCGGTCAGAAACCGTTGGGAGAGCGCGGTTTCCATCAGCGAGAGCTGCTGCCAGGCGTTGCTTCCGGTGAGCTGCTGGAGCCGGTCGTGCTGGGGGCCGGCGGCGATTTCGGTGGCGAGGTTACCGATTTCGGTGTGGTAGAAGCCGACCTGGCGCAGGAATTCCTCGACCGGGATCGGGGCGGGCCCGTTGGCGGTGGCGAGCATGACGCCGAGGGCGTTGCTGCGTGCCATCGCCTCGGCGGCGTTGAGGAAACGCATGCCCTCGGCGATCGCGACACCGATCTCGGTGTCGGGGGCGGACTGTTCGGCGATGCCGGTGCCGACGGAGACGACATCGAGTAGCCGGTTGTAGAACATGTACGCGTCGGAGGGTGGCAGCTGGCCGGCGTCGGTGGCCATGCGCACCTGGGTCATTTGGCTGAGCAGGGTGTTGAAGCCCGCGACGTCGTCACCGATCTTGGAATCGTCGACCTTGCGCAGCCCGGTCGAGGCCTCGATGAGTCCGCGCATCGCGCCGTCGAGGCGGATCCGCGCGGCGGCCAGTGCCGGGGGCACGGTCTCGTCACCGGCGAGCTGGGCCAGGGTCAGGCGGCGTTCCTGCTGGACCGCTTCCATCAATTCCCTGGTGTGCGGGATGGCGTCCTGATTCTGAACCGCCCATTCCTTGGCTTTGGTCCCCTCGGCTACCAGATACCCCGCTGCGCCCACGCCGACTACAAGCAGAGTCAAGCTCGGAATGAGCGCGATTGCCAGAATCCGCGTACGAACCCCGAGCCTCGCTCTGAACATCGGCACAACCTAAACCACAAAACGGACCGCACGGCCGTTGTGTCCCGGTGAGTGGGACTGGAATTGACTTTGCCGCCGCGACCGCGCTGACGGCGCCGAAAGCCCGCATATCCGGCCGGATGCGCTACGCCGTGCCGGGCGATGGCTTCTGACACGGCGTTGTACGGCGTAGATTGTGTGTATCTCGCGGTTACACGAGATCGCGTCGACACATACGTAGGAGGCAACGATGCCCGCGCCGGAAGCCGCAGTCTTCGACCGTTTGGCCGCGCTGGCCGCGATCGACACTCCCGACGCCCGCCCGCGCAAGACGATTGCCGAGACCTTCACCGGCACACCGCTGGGCAGTGTGCCCGTCGGCACGGTCGAGGATGTGGCGGCGGCGTTCGAGAAGGCCAGGGCCGCGCAGGCGCGGTGGGCCGCGCGGTCGGTCGCCGATCGCGCCGCGGTGCTGGAGCGGTATCGGGGTTTGATCGTGGAGAACCGCGAGTTCCTGATGGATGTGGTGCAGGCCGAGACCGGCAAGGCGCGCTGGGCGGCCCAGGAGGAGATCATGGGCTTGATCTTCGCGGCCCGCTATTTCGCGAAGCACGCGCCGAATCTGCTTGCCCCGCATAGTGTCGCGGGCGCGTTCCCGGTGCTCAACCGCACGTCGGTGGGTACGCAGCCCAAGGGTGTCGTCGGTGTCATCGCCCCGTGGAATTACCCGATGCTGCTCTCGATCGGTGATTCGATCCCGGCGTTGATCGCGGGTAACGCCGTGGTCGTCAAGCCGGACAGTCAGACCCCGTTCTCCTCGCTGGCCAATGCCGAGTTGCTCTATCGCGCGGGGTTGCCGCGTGATCTGCTTGCGGTCGTGCCGGGTCCGGGCACGGTGGTCGGCACCGCGATCGTTGACCGCTGCGACTATCTGATGTTCACCGGGTCCTCGGCGACCGGGCGCACCCTGGCCGAGCAGTGCGGGCGCCGGTTGATCGGGTTCTCGGCCGAGCTCGGCGGCAAGAACCCGATGATCGTGACCAAGGGCGCGAAACTGGACAAGGTCGCCAAGGCCGCGGTGCGCGCGTGTTTCTCCAATGCCGGGCAGTTGTGCATTTCGATCGAGCGGCTCTATGTCGAGCGCGCGATCGCCGCGGAGTTCACCGAGAAGTTCGTCGCCGCGGTGACCGCCGCGAAACTGGGTGCGGCCTATGACTATTCGGCCGATATCGGGTCGCTGATCTCGGAGGCGCAGCTCGAGACGGTGACCAAGCATGTCGCCGATGCCACCTCCAAGGGCGCGAAGGTGCTCGCCGGTGGCAAGGCCCGCCCGGATCTGGGTCCGCTGTTCTTCGAGCCGACGGTGCTCTCGGAGGTGACCGATGAGATGGAGTGCGGGCGCGAGGAAACCTTCGGCCCGCTGGTCTCGATCTATCCGGTCGACAACGTCGAGGAGGCCATTCGCTTGGCCAACGACACCGAGTACGGGCTCAACGCGAGCGTGTGGGCGGCGAGCAAGTCCGAGGGCGAGCGCATCGCCGCGCGCCTGCACGCGGGCACGGTGTGTGTCGATGAGGGTTATGCCCCGGCGTGGGGCAGCACGGGCGCGCCGATGGGTGGCATGGGCATCTCCGGGGTCGGGCGCAGGCACGGCCCCGACGGGTTGCTCAAGTTCACCGAACCGCAGACCGTGGTGGTCACTCGGTTCCTGAATCTGGATGCGCCGCCGCTGGTTTCGCAGGACAAGTGGCAGCGGTTCCTGATGACGGTCGCGCGTAGTCTGCGGTTTTTCCCTGGCCGGTGATGATCGGCGTCCGCCGGGTGGTCGTGCGCCACCCGGCGGACGCCGCCGCCGGTAGGCCCCGACGGGAGTCCGTGTTCTCCGTCCCGCACATGGCCGCGGCGGGATGGGGGAGGGACGCCCGTGCCGTCCGGTTCGACCGTGCGGGCTCGGGGTTTTCCGGTGGTCTTTCAGGTCATCCGATCGGCACCGGTGCGCGGCGGCGGCAAGGTGGCCACCTCCTCGTCGGTGAGCAGCCGCGATCGGATGAGGAAACGCACGTCGTCGGGCGCCTCCAGGGAGAAGCTGCTGCCGCGCCCGTGCACGACGTCGACGGTCAGATGGGTGTGTTTCCACATCTCGTACTGGTCGGCGCTCATCCAGAATTCGGTGTGCCAAGGCAGATACCCGAGTAGCACGTCCGCGCCGCCGACGCGGAACTCGCGCACCGGAAAACACATCGGTGAGCTGCCGTCGCAGAAGCCGCCGGACTGGTGGAACAACACCGCGCCGTGGCATTCGATCAACTGGCGCAACACATTCCGGGCCCGGTCGGTGATGGCGACACGGCGGTGTCGATATTGCTGCATCAGAAGAACCCCAGTTTCGTCGGTGAATAACTGACCAGCAGGTTCTTGGTCTGCTGATAGTGATCGAGCACCATCTTGTGGCTCTCCCGGCCGATGCCGGATTTCTTGTAGCCACCGAACGCGGCGTGGGCCGGGTAGGCGTGATAGCAGTTGGTCCAGACCCGACCGGCTTTGATGGCGCGACCCATCCGGTAGGCGGTGGTGCCGTCTCTGGTCCACACTCCGGCGCCGAGACCGTAGAAGGTGTCGTTGGCGATGCGCACCGCTTCCTCGACGGTGTCGAACCGGGTCACCGAGACCACCGGTCCGAAGATCTCCTCCTGAAACACCCGCATGGTGTTCTTGCCCTCGAAGATGGTGGGCTGGATGTAGTAGCCGCCGGGTAGCCCGTCGACCTTGCGTGCCTCACCGCCGGTGCGGACGCGAGCACCCTCCTGTCTGCCGATGTCGAAGTAGGACAGGATCTTCTCGTATTGGTCGTTGCTGGATTGAGCGCCGATCATGGTGGCCTCGTCGAGGGGGTCACCGCCGGTGATGGCTTCGGTGCGGGCCACGCAGCGGGCCAGGAACTCGTCATAGATCGAGGAGTGGATCAGCGCGCGCGACGGGCAGGTGCACACCTCGCCCTGGTTGAGCGCGAACAGCACAAAACCCTCGACGGCCTTGTCGAGGAAGGCGTCGTCGTCGGCCAGCACGTCGGGCAGGAAGATGTTGGGGCTCTTGCCGCCCAGTTCCATGCTGACCGGGATGATGTTCTCGCTGGCGTACTGCATGATCAGCCGCCCGGTAGTGGTCTCGCCGGTGAAGGCGAGTTTGGCCACGCGCGGGCTGCACGCGAGGGGTTTTCCGGCTTCGGCACCGAAACCGTTGACCACGTTGAGCACTCCGGGCGGCAACAGATCGGCGATGAGTTCGATGACGAGCAGGATCGACACCGGTGTCTGCTCGGCGGGTTTGAGCACGATGCAGTTGCCGGCGGCCAGGGCTGGCGCGATCTTCCACGCGGCCATCAGGATCGGGAAGTTCCACGGAATGATCTGACCGACCACGCCGAGGGGTTCGTGGAAGTGATAGGCCACGGTGTCGCCGTCGATTTCGGCGACGCTGCCCTGCTGGGCGCGGATGGCGGCGGCGAAGTAGCGGAAGTGGTCGACGGCCAAAGGCAGGTCGGCGGCGAGGGTTTCGCGGATCGGTTTGCCGTTGTCCCAGGTTTCGGCGACGGCAAGGGATTCGAGGTTGGCCTCGATGCGGTCGGCGATCTTGTGCAGGATCGCGGCGCGCTGGGCCGGTGAGGTGGCCGACCAGCGCTCGACCGCGGCGTGCGCGGCCTCCAGGGCCAGGTCGATGTCGGCGGCGCTGGAACGCGCTACCGCGCAGAATGTTTCGCCGTCCACGGGAGAGGCGTTGTCGAAATAGCGTCCTTCGATGGGTGCGGCCCAGTCGCCGTCGATGAAGTTGTCATAGCGGGTGGCGTAGCTGACTATGCCGGAGTCGGACCCCGGTCTGGCGTAGATCATGGCTTCGCTCCTCCAGAATTACTCTGAGAGGGCCAACTATGAACGGTGAAGGTTGGTGTGAGGTTGGTGTGTGAGGTTCAACCTGGGGTGCGGTGTGGTTGAGCGGGTGCGGGAGGCGTGCGTCAGCGAAGTGTGGTCGTGCACTTCAAATCGGGACCTGGGCGGCTGAGGGTATGGGAGAGCCGAGCCTCAGCGGGGTTGTGGTCTGCGAGCGTCAGCGGGCATGGCGCGCGAGTGCACCGGAGACACAGCGCGCCATAGTGTCTGATCGCGCTGAACAGTCCAGCGTGGTGCAGGGGCGAGTGCATGGTTCTGACCGTCGAGTGGGACATGAGGGGCGGCACAGTGCGAGTGGGGCCGCCATCATGTCCCGCAGGGCGGTGTGCAGGCGCGCGGCGGACGTCGCCGAGGTGGGGCGTCAGCGACCAAGAGCCGAGCTCGATGAACAGCGTTGGAGTCGGGTCTGGGGCCGGTGGTGTCCTGGCGCACCGGAAGCACGGCGGTGGTGACGAACGAGGTGACCGCCGTCGCGGGCAGCACGAAGGTCTCCACCCGCAGCAGTCCGATCGCGGCGGTGAAGTCCTAGCCGAACACCAGCTATGTCCGCAGGGCAGTGTGCAGGCGGGCGGCGACTACGGCGCGGCGGACGTCGTCGAGGGGCAGCAGGCGTAGGGCGTGTTCGTGGACCTCGATGTCGCCGGGTGCGCGTTCGCCGAAGGCGACGGCGTGTTCGGCTCGGTCGCTGGCCAGTACCGCATTGCGTACGCCGACATCGAGATACGCGCGCCACTCGACGACGCCGGGGGTGTCGGAGCCGGGCAGTAGCGGGCCGCGATAGAGCCAGACCGCGGAGGTGGTGTCGCCGGCGGCGACCGCGGCGAGCAGGTCCACCGCGTCGCAGGCGACCGGGCCGGTCAGCAGGTATCGGCGGTTGGTGATTTCGCCGCCGGTGGCGCGGCGCAGGTGGGAGACATCGGCTTTGAGGGTGCTGGTGGACACCGCGCGATCGCCGTAGACCGCGGCGTGGAGTTGTTCGGGGGTGAAGCCGTCGGGTTCCAGGGCCAGTAGTGCGAGGATCTCGAGCTGGCGTGGGGGCAGCGGTACCGGGCGGCCGTCGCGCAGGAGCCGTGCGGTGCCGAGACATTCGAGTCGCACGCCGGGGGTGGGGGCGGGTTCGGCGGCGCGCAGCATGGTTTCCACGGCGGTGACCAGTGCGCGCACCGAGGTCATCACCGCCGGGTGGGAGCGTTCCCAGGAGCTGGACAGGTCGAGCACGCCGACCTGTCTGCCGTCGGGGGCGTGGATCGGTGCGGAGTAGCAGACCCAGCCGTGCAGGGCGGCGACGAGATGTTCGGCGGAGAACACCGAGCAGGGGCGGTCGTCGTGCAGGGCAAGGGATAAACCGTTGGTGCCCATGTGGGTTTCGTCCCAGCAGCCGCCGGGGGCGAAGTTCACGTCCTCGGCTTGTCTGCGCAGTGTGCGATCGCCACACGACCACATGATGGTGCCCGCGTCGTCGGTGACCACGGCGAGATAGCCCGCGTCCTCGGTGATGGCGCGCAGGTCGGCCGACAGCTCGGTGATCGGGTTACGCAGCGGCGATCGCGACCACGTGTCACCGATGTCGTCGCGGCCCGGCGCGACGGTGACGGCCGGGTCGACGGTGTGCAGCGAGCGCTGCCACGATTGCGCGACATCGGTGCGCAGCAACGTCGTTCGGGCCGGCGGTGTCGCGATATTCGGAGCCGTAGCCCAGCGCTCCCATTCCTTCTCCAGCTCGGCTCGCCGCTGGGTCAGGGTGCGGAACTGTGCCACTTCGGGGAACCCCATCGTCGTGTGAGCTCACATTCGCTCTCTCATTCTGGCGTACGCACGACAGCGGCGGGACCGATTGGCAGCAAACCGAACGGTCCCCATTCTGAGCGGCGGTGTCGCTCCGGCGTGGCGACCCGCGTGTTCGCCGGGACTGGGTGCGTACCTCGGCCTTGGTTCGCCTCCGCGGTGTATGCCTGGTTGCGTCGTTATGCTGCTGGGATGGCTACCGTTTCGCGGCGGGCCCGGGTCGCCGATGTGCATGAGCTGGCGTTGGGTATGCCGCATGTGACGTTGATCGACGGTCCCCGCGGTAATCCGGTGTATCAGGTCGGGGGTAAGTCGTTCGTGTTCTTTCGGACGCCGCGACCGGATGCCTTCGACGCGGAGACCGGGCAGCGCTACGCCGATGTGATCGTGTTCTGGGTGCCATCGGAGTCGGATAAGCAGGCGCTGGTGCAAGATCCGGGGTTGCCGTTTTTCACCACCGCCCATTTCGACGGCCACCCATCGGTACTGGTACGTGGCAGCCGGATCGGTGAGCTCACCGTCGGCGAGTTGTCCGAGGTGGTGCAGGATGCGTGGCTGTCACGGGCGTCGCGTAAGCGTGCCGCGGACTGGTTGGCCATGCACCCGTCCGAGTGAGCAGCGCACCTAGGTACGCGCCTTCTCACGTTCCGGTCGCTCCGCACTGCCGGAAATGTGCGGTCGATGCGGTGGTGCAGCGACTGCAATCAAGTTCACTTGTTGAGGAAAATGCCTGCGACGTCGGCGTTTTTGATGGGGGTTTCGGCGTTGCGCTGGCCGCCGCACAGCAGATCGACCGAGACCATGGTGGCGTCGACGACGGTGCCTGCGGGCTCGTGGTCGTCGTTGGTCTGCTGCTTGACGAATTTGGTGATCGTCATGCGCTTGTCGTCCTGGTTCTGTTTGACGTATTCGCTGCACGGGGTGTCGCCGCCGCGGTTGAGGGCGCGCTGGACGTCGGTGCACCCGGCGAGCATCAGGGCGACCGCCGCGATCCCGAGGCCGGTTCGTCCGGTCCGTGACAGCGTGGCGTTCATGTGCTCCTCCTGAATGCTTCGTCGCGCGGCGATCCGCGGCGATCGCTGTTCAGCCTAGATGCCCGCGACCACGCTGGTGTCCGGCCCATCCCCGGCGGGTCGCGGGCGCGATCAAGATCATGGGGAACTGGTGGCGGCATTTCGCGAGAGGTCGCCGCCACCAGTTCCCCATGATCATGTGTCCAGCACTCAGGAACGGAAGGTGCACAGGGGGATGTCGAGTTCGGCGGGGGTGAGGGAGCCGTGGTGGCCGATCATCATTGATTGGACGGGTTCGGCGCCGCTGCGGATGATGCCGCGTGCGCCGCGGGCGGCGACCACGACGTCGCCGATGCGGTCGGTGATGTGCGGGGCGACGGTGGGGCCGAACCAGCCTCGGGTGATGACCTCGGCGCGCGGCAGGACCGCGAAGTCGTCACCGAGGATCTCACGCCAGGCCGCGGTGACGTCGGTGGCGGCGCCGGGTTCGGTATAGACATGGCGCGCACGGGGTTCCCCGCCCAGTTGCCGGACCGCGTCGCGCAGGCCGGGGTGGTGGTCGAAGTCGATGCGTTCGTCGAGTTCGACCATGCCGTGGTCGGCGGTGACGAGCAGCACGGCATCGGGTGGCAAACGTTCGGCGATCTCGGTGGCGATGCGGTCGACGTGGGCCAGTTCCAGCAGCCAGGCGTCCGAGGACGGTCCGCGCGCGTGCCCGGTGGTGTCGAGGTCGGCGTGGTAGGCGTAGACCAGCGAGCGGCGGCCCGCGCGGATCGCGATGCCGTCGACGAGGTCGCCGACCGAGAAGCTGTCACGGAACTCGCAGCCACGCAGGGCCGCGCGAGTGAGCCCGGAACCGTTCTGATAACTCGGAGCGACCTGGGTCACGGTGATCCCGTGTGCCGCGGCGCGCTCGAAAACCGTTGCGGTGGGCTGGAACTGCTCGGGAACCAACGCACTGAGCAGATCGATGCGCGGGCCTTCCCCGTGCGGGCGCCAGCGCAACGCGTTGACCAATCGCTCCTGACCAGGCACCCGCAGCAGATAGCCGACGATACCGTGCTCGCCGGGCGGAACACCGACCCCGAGTGAACTGAGGCTGGTGGCGGTGGTGCTGGGAAATCCAGCGGTCAGTGTCGCCGCACCCAGACCCGACAAGAACGGCGCCGCACCAGGATTCGCGGCCAGCGCGGCCGCGCCGAGCCCATCGATGAGCAGCACACACACCCGGTCGGCGCTAATGCCGAGTCCGAGCCGATCGACCTCGCCGGGCACCCCGAATCCGGCAAGCAGCGACGGGAACAGATCGGCCAGGGAGCCCGTACCGTAACGAGGCGCGTCGAACACGAGGCTCAGAATGTCAAGCCCGGTGCGGCGCAGGCAAGCCCATTACACCGCCGCTCGGCTCCGGTCTGCCCGGAAACCCGGCTGAGCCTGCGCCCACCGGAGTTCCGGCCGCGGCGCGGATCGCGAACTCTGTCGGCCCAGGCAATCCGACTGCGCCTACCCGACTACACGGACATGGTGATGGCTGTGCCGCCCGTGCGCTTGGGCGAGGACACCCGTATCGCCGCTTGCTCAGCGCGCCATATGTATTGATCGGCACGGTGGACGAGCCGGTTGACGGCGTGCGCTGGCTCGCTGCGCCCCATTCCCGCTCGGCTGCGCCACGGAGGGGCCGCCGGGTCTGCACCTGGCCGGGCCACCTGGCTGCGACGGTGCTCGCCGCTCGCAATCGAGTTGGGCTGCGCCGCTACGGACCGGTTATGCCTGGCCGGTTTCGAAGCGGGCGACTTTGCCGTCGCGCACGGTGAATCGCCAGCTCGTGCGCATCGAGCCCCAGCGGGAATTGGTGTAGTCGGCGACGAGTTCGGTGCCGCTATCGGTGATGGACTCGACGTTCATGTGGCCGTTGCTGCCGAAGACTTCCGAGTCGGTCCACTGGGCGACGTTGCGTTCCACGCCGTCGTCGGACATGGTGGCGTCGTCGGTGAGCGCGGCGAAGAGGCGGTCCTGGTCGTTGGCGTTGAGCGCGTCGACGAATTCTCGCACCACTGGATCTAGCTCAGTCATCTGGTTACCTCTCTCGGATCAGGTGTCAGTGCATGAGCGGTCGTTCAGCAAATCTCTGGCGTCCACTGTAGGACAGAATCGGGGAGGCTGCCGGGATGCGCGGGTGTGCTGTTGCCGCGCGCCGCCTGCTGGTAGACAGGAACCGTGACCGCGCAGCGTGCATTCCGGTTCGGTGTCAACATGGTGACGCCGGACTCCCGGGTCAACTGGATCGAAAAATGCCGCAGGGCCGAGGAACTGGGTTTCGACGTGATCTCGGTCGCCGATCATCTCGGTTGCCCGGCGCCGTTTCCGTCGATGATGGTGGCCGCCGAGGCGACCGAGCGGGTGCGGTTGAACACCTTCGTGCTCAATACCCCGTTCTATAATCCGGTGCTGCTGGCCCGCGATATCGCGGGCGCCGATCAACTCACCGAGGGACGGGTGGAGATCGGTCTCGGCGCGGGCTATGTGCAGGCCGAATTCGAGACCGCCGGTATCCCTTTCGAGAGCGGCGCCAAGCGCGTCGCCCATCTGGAGCACACGGTCACCACGCTGCGCACCCTGTTCTCCGATCCGGAGTATCAGCCACGCCCCGCCCAGCCGTCCGGGCCGCCGCTGCTGATCGCGGGCTGGGGTAACCGGCTGCTGCGCCTGGCCGCCGAACACGCCGACATCATCGCCTTCCCCGGCGCGTCGGCCACGGAGAACGGTGGGCCGCTGCATCTGGCCGGCGTCGGTGAGATGAGCGAGAAGGTCGATTACGTGCGCGATCTACTCGGCGGCCGCAGCGTCGAGTTCAACATTTTGATCCAGCGCGTGGTGCCCCCGGAGGAACGCACCGCGGTCCTCGAGCTGTTCGGCCCTGCCCTGCCCGACGACGTCGCCGACCACCCCGAAGACCTGCCGACCCTGTTGATCGGCACCCCCGAGGAGATCGCCGACCGCGTCCGGGCCCACCGCGACCGCTACGGTTTCACCTACATCACCGTGCTCGAGCACAGCATGGAGCAGTTCGCCCCGGTCATCGAACTCCTGCGCTGAGACCGGGCCCGCCGCCCCTCGCCGACTCGAAAACCGATGCGGCACAAAGATTCTGGCGACTCAGGGCAATAGGACCTTAAGGGCCGCGATGCCCACCCCCGACGCCGTCAGCGCCGCGCCGCCGCCCACCAGGATTGCGTTCGGGGCTCCGGTACCGGATAGCCCGGCGACGATTCCCGCCACCAAGCCGATGATGGTGGCGCACAGCGCCACTACGGCCAGACCGACCAAGGTCGACGTCTTCGGTTCAGCCATTTCCGTCGCTCTCTACTTCAGGGAGCATCCGAGTACACCTCGGCCTCACCCCCGCTCTTGACACCGCTGCAGTCCGCCACCGGTACGTTCCAGCCAGAAAAACCTACCGCCCCGATTTGACAGATCCTAAGTGGATGAGCGCTCATCTGCAAGGCCGAATGTACTTGCAAATGTAAGTACATTGAGGTCTGGAACTGCGCGACAGACACCGGCCCGGTCGACCTGGATTCGGCTTCACCTACATCACTGCGCTCCGACCACAGCATGGATCAGTTCGCCCCCGGTGATCGAACCTCCCGCGCCGAGACCAGGCCACCACACCGAGTCTCGACGCCCGTCCTGCACGCACAGCTCTACTTGGCGCACACCTGCCGATGTCGGGTACGCGTCGTGTTTTCCCGCACCCGACATCGCATGCGATGTCCGGTACGAGAAGTCAGGAGGTGTGCGGCATCAGGGCAGCAGGTCGATGATGACGCGGGGATCGAGTTGACGCAGTTTCTTGGGGCGTGAGGTCAGGCATGGCCAGTCTCGGGCGACGGCTTCGGCGGCGGCGTGCCCGGCGGGGAGCAGGATTTCGGCGTCGGGGCGGCCGGCGAAGGCGGCGCCGAGGCGTTCGGAGGCGGCGCGGTCGAGGGCGGTGATGATGGTGTGCGGAAGTTCAAGGAGCACGGCGAGGATGTCGAGGCGGTCGGTGGGGATGTGGGCGCGGGCGGCGGCCAGGGCGGTGGCGGGCACGACGATGGTGTTGCCCGCACCGACGGTCGCCCAGACCACGGCCTGGGCGTAGTTGGCCTGGTTGGCCCAGCTGACGACGGCGGCGGTGTCGAAGACGACACCGCCAAGGGCCGGGGCCCTCACGCGGCGCCGGCGTGCGGTCCGCCCGCGTCCTCCTCCGATAACGGCGGTAGTCCCTGAGTGGCGCGTGCTCTGTTGATCAGGTCCAGCGGTGGCCTGCCGCCGAAGACTTCCTCGAGCTTGGCCAGCGATTCGGCGGTGTTGAGCCGGGCGAGCACCGATTCGGAGACGAATGCCGACAGCGATTCGATGCGCCCTTCGGCGCGCCAGCGTTCGAGAGTGGTGACCAGTTCCTCGGGCAGCGTGACGGTGACCTTCCGGGTCCGGTGCGCGCGCGAGGGGGCCATCTGTGCACTTTATCGCGGGAAGCCGCCGCTGGGGAGGGGCAGGAGCTAGGCGGGCTTGCGCCAGAGCAGGGTGTAGCGCAGCAGCAGATGGCGGCGTAGTCGGGCGCCGGGCAGGATTTCGGCGGCGGCGCTGCGGATTTCGAGGTAGGCGTCCTCGGGGTCGCGCAGGTGCACGTCGGGGTCGGCGCGTTGGGGTCGGTGGAAGGTGTCGATGGCGACGATGGCCGGGAGCAGCGCCAGATACGGGTAGTCGGTGCGGAGGTCGAACTTCCACAGACCGACCACCGCGAGGGTGCCGCCGGGGGCGACCAGTCGGCGCAGGGCGGTCAGGCCATCTTTGAGCGGGACGTGGTGCAGGGTCGCCACGGCGGTGACGACGTCGAAAGTGCCTGGCAGATCAAGGAAGTCGCCGTGTTCGAACGTGACATCCGGTGCGGGCGTTGCCTTGTCGAGGATGGCCGGGTCGAGATCGACCCCGCGCACCCGCAGGCCGCGGCGGGCGAGCTTCGCGGCGAGAAGTCCGTCGCCGCAACCGATGTCGAGCACGGTGCGGGCGGTCTCGGGGACCTGCGCGAGCAGCCAGGGGTGGAAGTGGGTGTTGTGGTTCCAGTACGGATCGTCACTCACGCCACGACAGTACGGACGGGGTCCGACAACCACTCAATTCCTGTGACCTGCATCACATTCCCCCGGGCATATTGTCGGTACCTGATGGCATGGTGTCCGGTATGCCTTTCGCCGAAGCCGCCGTTCCCGCCGATGTCATCCGCGTCCTGGGTGCCAGCGAGCACAACCTGCGCGACGTGTCGCTCGAGATCCCCAAGAACAAGATCACGGTGTTCACCGGTGTGTCCGGTTCGGGCAAGTCCTCGATCGTGTTCGACACGATCGCGGTGGAATCGCAGCGTCAGCTCTACGCGACGTTTCCGGCGTTCATCCTGAACTTCCTGCCGCGCTACGAACGTCCGCACGCCGAGGCGATGGAGAATCTGACCGCGCCGGTGATCATCGATCAGCAGCCGGTCGGTGGCGGCCCTCGGTCGACGGTCGGCACGATGACCGACATCTTCTCGATGGTGCGGGCGATGTTCGCCCGATTCGGTGCGCCCTCAGCCGGTTTCGTCTACAACTACTCGTTCAACGTGCCCCAGGGCATGTGCCCGGATTGCGACGGTCTCGGCATCACGGTGCGCGCGGATCCGGATCGGCTGCTCGATCGAACCAAATCGCTCAACGAGGGCGCGATCCTGTTGCCCGGCTACGGTGTCGGCGTCGGCGAATGGCAGCTCTACGGCAACTCCGGGCGTTTCGATCCGGACAAGAAGCTCGCCGATTACACCGCCGAGGAGTTCGAGGATCTATTGCACGGCACCGGCGGCAAGGTGGAGCTGACCTTCGCCAAGGGCACCTGGAAGGCCAACTACGAGGGCATCGCCACCAAGTTCACCCGCACCCGCCTGCAGCGCGACACTTCCACGCTCAGCGAGAAGACGCGTGAGCAGATGCGCCAGTTCCTCACCGAGGGGATCTGCCCGACCTGCCATGGGGCTCGGCTCAACGCGGCGGCGCTGGCCACGAAAATCGGAGGCCGCAATATCGCCGACTGGGCCGGGTTGCAGATCACCGATCTGATGGCGGTACTCGAGGAGATCACCGAGCCCGCGGCGGCGGGGCTGGCCGCGGCGATCCGGACCTCGCTGCAGCGGGTCGCCGATATCGGGCTGGGGTATCTGAGCCTGGATCGGCCGACCTCGACGTTGTCCGGTGGTGAAGGTCAACGGTTGAAGATGATCAAGCATCTGTCGAGCACGTTGATCGGGATGACCTACATTTTCGACGAACCCAGCGTCGGGCTGCATCCGCGTGATGTGGGGCGGTTGAACGATCTGTTGAAGGCGTTGCGGGACAAGGGGAACACGGTGCTGGTGGTCGAGCACGATCCCGATGTCATCCAGATCGCCGACCACATCGTCGATGTCGGGCCGCGCGCGGGATCCCATGGCGGGCGGGTCGTGTTCGAGGGCAGTTTCGCCGAGTTGCGTGCCGCCGACACTCCGACCGGAGCCGGGCTGCGCCGGCCGTTCACCGTGAAGGACACCTTCCGGCAGGCGAGTGGGCAGTTGCTGATCGAGCATGCCGGGGTGCACAACCTCAAGGATGTGACCGTCGCGATTCCGACCGGGGTGCTGACCTCGATCACCGGGGTGGCGGGGTCGGGTAAGAGCAGTTTGATCCGGGATGTGTTCGTGGTCGAGCATCCCGAGGCGATCTTCGTCGACCAGTCCGCGATCGGGGCGTCCTCGCGGTCGACTCCGGCGACGTATCTTGGTTTGCTGGATCCGATCCGCAAACTGTTCGCCAAGGCCACCGGTGCGGCGCCGGGGTTGTTCAGTTTCAACTCCGCCGGTGCGTGCGAGCAGTGCGAGGGCCGCGGGGTGATCATCACCGAGATCGCCTACATGGACCCGGTGACCACGCACTGCGATGCCTGCGACGGGCGCCGCTTCTCCGAGGACGTGCTCGCACTCACCTTGCGCGGCAAGTCGATCGCCGATGTGCTGGAGATGACCGCCGAGCAAGCGCTGGGGTTCTTCCCGGAGAAAGCGTTGAATGCCAAGCTGCGCACCATGAACGAGGTCGGCCTGGATTACCTGAGCCTGGGTCAGGCCATGAGCACGTTGTCCGGTGGTGAGCGTCAACGCATCAAACTCGCCACCCAACTGGGCAATACCGGCTCGGTGTATGTTCTCGACGAGCCGACCACCGGGCTGCACATGTCCGATGTGGACACCCTGCTCGCCTTGTTGGATGGTCTGGTCGAGCGCGGCAATACGGTGGTCGTCATCGAACACAACCTCGACGTGGTCGCGCACTCGGACTGGGTGATCGACCTGGGCCCCGACGGTGGCAAGGCAGGCGGTGAGGTGGTTTTCACCGGGACCCCCGCCGCGCTGCTCGACGACCCGGTCTCGCTGACCGGGCAGTACCTGCGTAAGTACAAGGCGGCGTAGGCGAGTTCCGGATCGCGGGTCTGGTGGTGAGCGACGGATCGCTCAGGTGTGGTCGGTGAACTGCTGAGTGCCGGTGACGCGCAGCAGATCCAGGGCGGAGGCGGCGGGGGTATGGGGAGCGGCGGAGTAGACGACGACGGATTGGTCGGCGTCGGGGACGAGCAGGGTGTCACATTCCAAGACGATGGTGCCGAGTTCGGGATGGGCGACGGTTTTGGTGGCGCTGCGCCATTGAGCGGAGGGACGTTCGCGCCAGAGTTGTTCGAAATCGCTACTGCGGGAACGGAGTTCGGCGATGAGACGGTCCAGGTCGGGGTCGGTGGGGTAGCGGGCCTTCGCGCTGCGCAGGGTGCCGACACCGTAGGCGGCGACCATCCGGAACTCCTCGGCGGTGAAGCGCACCCGGCTCGGTTCGGCGCCGAGGAAGCACTGCCAGATGATGTTGCGGCGCGCGGGCGGCCAGGCGGAGAAATCGCCGAGCAGCGCCGCCGCCATCGAATTCCAGGCCAGCACATCACCTTTCGCGGACATCACCAGTGCTGGCAGGTCCGCCATCCGGTCGAGCAGCCGTAACACGCTCGGCCGCACGACCTGCGCGATCCGGCCCGCCTGTGGTGGTGCGGATCCGGCGAGTTGGAACAGCAGGTCACGGTCGTCGTCGTTCAACCGCAGCGCCCGCGACAGTGCGCCGAGCACCGCGGTCGAGGGACGCGGACCGCGCCCCTGCTCGAGCCGCACCACGTAATCGACACTGACCCCGGCAAGCTGAGCGACCTCTTCACGACGCAGCCCCGGCACCTGACGGCGCGCGCCCGCGGGCAACCCGACATCACGCGGCTGTACCCGGGTGCGGGCTTGACGCAGCAGCGCCGCGAGTTCGGAACGGTCCATCACTCGATCATCCCGCACCCGCACTCACCCGGGGTGGTACCACCGGTCCCAGGACAAGGCGGGCCTGCCCACCGGCGCCACGCACACCGAGGCTGGGGTCATGAACGCAACGACAACAGCGCTGGTGACCGGCGCGAACAAGGGCCTCGGCCACGAAACGGTCCGCAGGCTCGGCGAACTCGGCTGGCAGGTGTTCCTCGGCGCCCGCGACGCCGACCGCGGCAAGCAGGCGGCGGCTGAGCTGGTCGAACAGGGGTTGAACGTCGAATTCGTCCAGCTCGACGTCACCTCCATCACCTCGATCGCGGCCGCCGTCGACACGATCGGGGACCGAGCCACACACCTGGACGTGCTCATCAACAACGCGGGAATCTCGGGCGGGTTCGCCGACCCGGACCAGACACAGGCCGCCGACCTGCGCCCGGTTTTCGAAACCAACGTCTTCGCCCCCGTCCAACTGACCCACGCGTTCTTGCCGCTGCTGCGCGCCGCGGACCAACCGCGCATCGTGATGGTGTCGAGCGGAATGGGTTCCCTGGCCATCACCTCGGATCCGAACCGTCTCGAATCCACCCTGCCGAACCTGCCCTACACCTCGTCCAAGTCCGCGCTGAACATGATCACCTCGCAATACGCGCGCGCACTACCGAACATCCAGATCAACGCCGTCGACCCGGGCTACACCGCCACCGACTTCAACGGCAACGCCGGACACCAAACCCTGACCGAGGGCACCGATGTCATCGTCGGTTTCGCCACCATCGGACCCGACGGTCCCACCGGCGGCTACTTCGACCGCCACGGCCCGATTCCGTGGTGAGCTGAGTACGGGATCCGGGTCATGATGCCTGGTCGTGTCTCGTTGATCGTGCTCCGAGCCGCGTGGACTTCGCCGGGCAGCCTAGGAGGTCGCGGGTGACCACCAGAGGTTGCCCGACAGTTCGCCTGAAGCGTCTACCTGGATGACGAGCACTGCGCCGATGGCATCGGCACGCTATCGAGGCCCGTGCACCCGCCATTGGCCTGGAAGCTGAGGATCGGAAGGAGTCAGGTGGACGCGATGCCCACCCACTCGCTCGGATTCGCGGCAGTGGGCGTGCACCCACAAGGTCTGCCCCACGGACTGATGTCGGCGTTGCCGCGCGGCGGTTCGCCAGCGCTCGAGGCGAACGACCGCGTGCGGCCTCACCCCGAGGCCGACGGCTCGTCGAGCGCCGCCGCCAGACGATCATTCGCCCCGTCGTTCATCCGATTGCCCGGACCAAACCTTGTTGTCGCACAGCATGATCCGCCCGCTCATAGCTGTGGGATTCATGATCAACGGGACATGCGGGCGGCGCCACTCGCATAATGCCGCCACCATGTCCCGTTGATCTTCAGCGGGCGCCGCCGTTGACGTAGAGGGTTTGGCCGCTGACGTAGGAGGCCTCGTCGCTGGCGAGGAAGGCGATGACGGCGGCGACCTCCTCGGGCTGGCCGACACGGCCGAGTGGGGTGCGTTCGGCGACGGACTGCTGCAGTTGTTCGGGGGACATGCCGACGCGTTCGGCGGTGGCGTCGGTCATCGCGGTGGCGATGTAGCCGGGCGCGACGGCGTTGACGTTGATGTTGTATTGGCCGAGCTCGATGGCGAGGGTGGCGGTCAGGCCCTGGATGCCCGCTTTCGCGGCGGCGTAGTTGGCCTGTCCACGGTTGCCGAGGGCCGAGCGACTCGACAGCGAGACGATCTTTCCGTAGCGCTGGGCGACCATGTACTGCTGCGCGACCTGGGCACAGTGGTAGACACCGGTCAGGTTGACCGACAGCACGGCGTTCCAGTCGTCCTCGGAGAGCCGGAAGAACAGGTCGTCGCGGGTGATGCCCGCGTTGTTCACCAGGATGTGCGGATCGCCGAGATCGGTGGCGATCTGGTCGAATACGGTCTGCACGGAGCCGCGGTCGGTGACGTCACAGACGTAGCCGCGCGCGGTGCCCCCCGCTCGGGTGATCTGTTCGACGGTGGCGTCGGGGGTGTTGCGGTCGAGCACCGCGACGGAAGCGCCCTCGATCGCGAGCCGCAACGCGGTGGCCGCGCCGATACCCTGCGCCGCACCCGTCACCACGGCAACCCTGTCGGTGAAACGGTCCATTGATTCGTTCTCCTCTCAACACACCCTCGCTGCGCCGCGGGCGCCTCGTGTGCAGGCTAGACGATCCGCGCGACGCCATGATCAATACGGTGCTCAGCGCAGGTGATACCCGTCGGCGTCCCCCGATTGGTTTGGCGCACTGGACAAATGGACGCGCTCGCCGGTGCGCGACCGTGCCGAGGTGAGGGCGCGGTGATCGAGGACAAGCGGCGGTCCAGCGGGCGGATGCTGTGGCGCAATGCCATCGTCGTATTCGTTCGCATCGAACTGATGGCGCGGTTATCGAGGATCGCCAGCGAGGTCGGCTGACGCGATGCCCGTGGCTCGCGGTCGAGACCCCAGCCGACCTCGCTGAGCCGGTCGCAGAGGCCAGCCGTAGCCGGGCATCGGCAGGGTCGGCGCCGTGAGAATCCCACCCGCTACGCCTGACGAGCGCGCTCACCGGGTGCACAACCGGACTGGGTGGGCGGTGACCGTGAACGAGCCGTGGCGGGCAGGCCTGTGGCACAACTGGGACGACGTACGGTATTCGAGGCGTGATCGTGGCCGAACCAGCAAGCGGCTAACCCGCGTCGGCGACCGGGCCGAGCTCGTCGGCGAGCCACTGCGGGAACTCGGTGAGGTCGGTGAGGATCACGTCGGCGCCCGCGGCACGCAGTTCCGCGGCGTCGCACGGTCCGGTGGTGACGCCGATCGCGAGGACACCGGCCGCTTGCGCGCCGCGCATGTCACCGACGTGATCGCCGACGTAGATGCTCGCGTGTTCGTCCCGCAAAACGGCGGCCTTGGCCGCGGACCACAGGTCACCGGCGAGATGGTCTATCCGCCAACCGAGTTCATCGATGTGCAATTGCGCGAGCGGACCGTGTTTGCCGGTGACGACGAGTACCCGCCCGCCGCGTTCCTCGATCGCGGCCAGCGCCGCATCCGCGCCCGGCATCGCGGGAATGCTCGACACGATGCTCGGATAGAGCTCGCGATAACGCGTGACCAGCGCCGGAACGAGCTCCTCTGGCGCGCCCGCTTCGACAAGCAAGGTGGCCAGCGGCGGCCCGAGCCGATCGGCGAAATCGGCGCCGCGCACCGGCACATCGAACTCGGCCGCGAGAATATCGATGGCCCGGCTGACGCCCGGTCGCGAGTCGATCAGCGTCATGTCCAGGTCGAAGCCCACCGTCCACGTCACCACCCGACCCTATCGGCCGGGCAGTTCCGGACAGCGAACCCCTCTGCCTCCAGAGCCGACGTCATGTCCCCTTCGGCGCGGGAACGTCGCCGGTCGCGGGCGATGTCGCTGAAGAGCAATGTGGGCCGTTGCCTCCTGCTTCTAGAGCCGACGTCATGTCCCCTTCGGCGTGGGAAGCGTCGCCTGGCCGCGGGCGATGTCGCGGGTGAGCAATGTGGGCCGGGGCGGTTGCTCGGGTGGGAGATGATTCCGGCTGGCGATCGGTACTCGGCCCGATGGAACCGCGCGCTCGCTGATCGAGCCACGAACGGATCAACTGGTAATCGGATGCGCAACAAACCCAACGCGCGGTATCAGCGATCATCACCCCCTCATGCGCGCTGCGCACTCGGAATTGAGCGGCGCGCGGCTCGCGCCACGCGCCAAGGGACTCTGCGGTGATCGCCGCCGATCCGGCACTGGCTGAGCGCGATCTCATCAAGCTCGCCGACATTGCCAACGCGCTGGCTCTGGCGCTCGAGCGCTGCGGCGTCGAGCCCTGCGATGCGGATGCTCTGTGCCGGAACTTTCCGCGGGAGTGACGATCGCCCAATCAGGTTGCTCATCTCGGTTCGGTGATGCGAACGTGTCCATCGCCATCCGGACCCCGGAGTCATTCCACACTGCACTCGAGAGCACGCGGATGCCTCGATGCCGAGCTTCGGGCAGCCGCCGGAGTCGTACGAGCGGTCAGGCTGATTCACGTGGAACCGCTGGTGCAGACGATGAATTATGAAGTGCACCAACGCTGTTCACGTCACCCCGATGCAGCGCGTGCATGTCTGCATCGACCGCAACGCTAGCCAGGAAGGCCGCTACGACGGTGAGTTTCTCTGGCGGGTCAGCTGGGTCCGATCGCGCGATCGACCCAAGCAGCGACGTGTGCAGTGTCGCGTCGCATGCCATCGCGGACACCGTTAGCCGTAGAGAACCCGGTGCCATCCACTAGTCGCCCGCGGATGCTTGGGGCCGAGATCCGCGTCCAACTCGATGCCGCCGCTGGGTCGAATGTCTCGGCGGGGCACCGGCCGCGCGCTCAGCTGAGCACAGGTGCAGGGTCGGCTGAGACCCGGACCGAGAGGCGTTGACTGCCCGGCCTGCCGCACTCCGCGGCGCCGCGCACGTCGTAGAGCGCCGCGCACGTCGTAGAGCGCCGGTGTCTGGCGCGGCGGCGGGCCGGGGATTGTCGTGAGGACAGCGGTGGTCGGTGACCGTAAAGTTCGGCGCATGGCGTTCCAACTCGAGCTGCGGCCGACTCCACCGTTGCAGTTGACGCCGGAATGCTTGGTACACACCGGAATCGCGCGACTGTTCGTGACCGGCATGCTTGTCCAGGGCTCCGGCGCACCGCCCGAACAGTTCGGGTTCTTCGTCCCCACCGCGACACCACTGCCCGCGGCCGTCCCCGAGCCGCGACTGCTGGCCGAGGCGTACCTGATGACCGGCATCGCGACCTCGATCTCGGGCAACTTCCCCTTCGGCGTCGAACACGTCCAAGCCGCGTATCTGCCTGACCCGCGCGGCGGCACCGACCGCTGGCTCTACCTCAGCGGCGCCGCCCACATCGGCCGCGAGATCCGCCTCGGTTATCGAGTGACTGTCGTGACGGCGTAGTCAGCCGGCCTGCTGATTACGGAGTGTGTGCCGCTGACTCATCCGCACGCGACTGCCCCAACCGTTCTCGCCGGGACGAATCGCGCCCGCCTTCGACACCAAACTCCACTGCGGCGGCCGACGCGCTTGTGGGCCGCCGACGCCCTAACCGCGGTCCGCCGCGATGACCGCGGGCCGCGTGCTGTGGGGCGATCCCAGTCAGAGGGCCTACGACGTCTCCGGTGCGTACACCCACACAACCGTGGTCGCCGAGAACGCGACCGAGCTGCGTAACGGCGGATGCGGTTTCTGCAGATCCGTAACCCACTGACGCCGGATCAGCGGGGAGCTGGCGGCGGCCCCTCGCACGATGTCGGCGTCGCACCCACACTGGTCCGGCCCACAGGTAGTTCAGGTAGCAGTACGTTTTTCAGAGGAAGATGCGAGCGACTTCCAGCCACTTCTGCGCGTCCTCTCCGACGGCGGTGAGGTCGGTCTTGGCTAGGGGCCTGCGTTGGGTGACCCGGAGACAGAAGTCGAGGGCACTCCCTTGGACCCGCTGCCTGGCATCTGCTGGCCCCCATGCCCAGGTTTCGCCGTCGGGACCGATCAGCTCGACACGGAACGGCTCTGCCGGGGTGGGCAATTGGGCCGTGTAGAACGACAGCTCTCGTCCGACGACACCCAAAGCGGCGATATGCCGGAGCCGACCCGTCGCACGGTGCGCGACACCCAGCGCATCGAAAACGTCCTGCCCATGCGCCCACGTTTCCATCAGTCGCAGCGGCACCATCAGCGCTGGGGTCAGCTGCGAGCCGTACCACGGGAACGCATGGTCGAGGGCAATGTCACCGAGCGCCGCCGCCACCTCGATGCGACCGGCACGCCACTGTTCGAGCAGTTCCGATCGCGGTTTGGCCGCGCCCTCGGCGGCGTCGAGATCGCGGTACCGGGGGCCTTCGGCCTCCGCGTGCTTCAGGACGGCGTCGAATGCCTCCGGGGTTCGGATGGCGATGAGCACGTTCTCATCAGCCGAAGCGAGATGAGCGATCTGATGGGCGATCGTCCACCCCACCGCCGGTGTGGGTATGGACCAGTCGGGCTGCGCTGATACCAGAGCGTCGAGCTCGTATCCTTCGGCCACCAAATCGGGCAGAGCGAGATCGCGCTCGACACCGGACATGTCAATGCCGTAATCCAACATCCAGTAGCACCTTCACACGCATGGACGGCAACAAGGCTTGTCCCGTCTGGACGGACAGACTTCTGCCGGCGCAGCCTGGCCTCCGGAAAGGTTTGTCCAGTGCCCGAGCCTATGAGCGCTGCCAGGGTCCCGCAAACACTGTGGCGTGCGGGTTACTGAAAACTGACAGCCGACTTCTCCAAACCCTCGTGCCTGTGGGTCCGACGGCGAGGCCGAAGGCAAGCCTGCAATGGCTGAGGCAGCGGTTCCGCACCCCGCCCGCTGTCGGCGATCGGATGCGACATCATGATGGCATCGCGGGTTCGGAGACCATGGGCGCGTTCGGTGCACGCGTCTACGCGGCAATGGAGACGATCGCGTCGAGCCACTGCCAACACCAGATCGTGGTGACGCACGGTGGCGCGCTCACCTTCGCCGTGACGTCGTGGATGAGGTTGCCGATCGAATCACTCGACTACGCGCGATTCCACGGTCCATCAGGAAGCATCACCGAACTGCGTGAGGACAGCTACTTCCACAACCGCCAACTCGTCAGGCTCGGCGACATCGCCCACCTCGACCTGGAGGGATCGCAGCTGCCGTTGACCGCACCGCGGAGGTGACTCGTCCCGCTCGGGGTGCGGCGAAACGCCTCCCTCGCCGCACCCCGGCAACGCTGATGTCCTACTAACTGACCTGATCATGCGCCGCCGACGCGGACGTCTCGCCGGCACGTCCCGCCGCACCCGTATCTTTCTGCGCCGCGCCCGCGTCTTTGAAGGCGTCGGTGTTCAGCAGCCCGAACGCGCCGAGCAGCGTGCTCAGATCCATCGCGCCACCATTGCCCTTCGACGCGAGATCGCCCATCGACTGCAGCTTGGCCGTCAGTTCCGACAACGTGTCCTTCGACAACCCCGCTTCGGCCGCCTTGCTCTGCAGAACCGACGCCAACTGCTGCATCGTCGGCGTCGACATGATCGATCCGACCTGACGTTGGATAGCCTCGTTCAGCTCTTTGATCGCTGATTCCGATAGGTCCGGCATGGCGTTCCTCCTCGGTGCCGAGCGGCCCGACGCGGCGCGTCGTTGGCAATCCGCCCAGCAGTAGCAATGCTGCCGCAACACAGCAGCACACACCGGCGAACAGTCAGATAGCCCGCTGACCAGGGCTGAGTCAGGCGGCGTTGATGCGCGCCGCATCCGCTCCTGACCGAGGTCAGCCGGAGAACGTGTCCGTGACCGCCGGGCCATGCACCAGGTTGACATTGACATCGGCAACGCTGCGGCAACCGACCGTGCCAACTATCGCCGGTAGCCAGGCCGCGACCCAGCTACCCCTGAATGCTGGTGCCACATGGTTGACAAGATCAGCATCGGCAGCGAGGGCTGCCGCGATGACGGCCGGTTCGATACGGAGGGGGCTCATATGCCAGTTGACGGGAACAACACCGTGCCCGGGTGGGGTGCCAGACGCCACGGCGAGGTGATGTGATGGCCGACGGGTTCTACCCAAGCTAGCCGTGCATTGATAGCCGACCGGTCGACTCCAAGTAGTCCAACGGTAACGAGGACGAGGGCAGCATCGAACGGGGACATGATGGCGGCATTGTGCGAGTAGAGCCGCCGCCATGTCCCGTTCGATGCGACACCGAGGGCTGTCTGGTGGTCGGCGGTGTCAGCGTGACCATCAGGCGAAGGCATGACTGGGGCGGGCTGGACGACGGTGCGGCGGAGCGCGTGCTCCGACCGATGTTGAGTTCGACGGCGACCTCGACTCCCGAGCACGCAATTCGATGACGACCTCCGCCGTACGCGTATGGCTCACGAGGGCTGTCGGCGCTGATGTGCGGAATGCTGTGGACACCAACCAGAGCCGCGATCGAGCACTCGCCCAGGACGACCGCACTGGACCTAGAAACGTGCGCGGGTCTCGATGCGGTCGGGTTGGCGGGGGTTTCAGGGGGCGGGATCAAGATCATGGGGAACTGGTGGCGGCAAAGTTCGAGAAGCCCCCGCCACCAGTTCCCCATGATCTTGAAAGGGGGCCGTTGTCGGCGCTTCTGGGCACCTGCGTCGCTGGTGGGTACCCGCGCGTAGCGGATTCGGAGAGGCACGGACCTCGACCCCGTGCACCACAACAAGGGTGGGGGACTACCTACCCAGCGCCGCCAGAATGCTGCGCGCCTGGTGGTCGGCACCGAGTTGGTTGGGGTGGAACGGCACCGCCAACCCGGGCGGGTTGCTCGACCAGGGGATCAGCCCTTCCACCCAGCGAACACCGGGTGGCTGGCAGCCGTCGTGGCCGATGCTGGTGCGGTAGGTGTCGATCAACTCCACACCGGTCGTCCGCGCCACTCGCGCCAGCATCGCGTTCAGCTCGATCAGCTTGCGGCCCAACCAGTCCGCGTCGGCGTCGGAGATCGGCACGGTGGGGAAGCAGCCGTGGCCGGTGCTGACTCCTTCGAAGTAGTCCAGCAGCAGAATCCGCGCATGCGGTGCACGCTGCCGAATCCCGTCGACCGCCGCGGCCACTCTGTGCTCCGACGCGGCGATATTCAGCGACATCTGGTCCACACCACCGACCACCAGCGCGTCCAGGCACGGGGATGCCGACGCGTCACTGGTCAGGCATCGCTGCACGGTCGCCGCCAATCCCGCGTCGTTGCCGCCGATTTCGAGGGTCACCAGATCGGTCGAGGCGCTCAGCCGATCGAACTGCGGGGGATTGACCCCGAGCGCAGTGCCCTGCGGTGCGGTCATATTCTTCGACATCGCCCCACCGCAGGTCGCATCCCGGGACACCGGGACCGCCAGCGCGGCCGCCACCTGCTTGGCGTAACTGCCCCGGCTCTGCGCGCACCCCAACGGCACGAAATCATCGGTCGCCTGAATCAACGACGCGTCGGCCGCCCACGAATCACCCAGCGCCACATACTCACCGAACCCGGGCGTCGCCGACGCCACCGGCATCCCACCCAGCGACAGCACCATACCCAATGCCGCACACGCGATCACAGCCGGTGACGTCTTGCGCACCAAACCCTCCGCACCAGATGGACCGATGTCCAACTCTCGGTGAACCTAACACCCACCCGGCCCTCGCGCTCGCCAAACTCCCGTCAGCCCAGCGCTATACGATGCAGCCCATGCCACACCGCCACTCCCGCCTGGTGGCCATACTCGGAGCACTTCTCATCGCAGTCGGCACCACCGGCTGCATCGGCGCGGTCGACCGCGCCGACTTCGAGAAGACCATCCAGGCCCGCGGCGGCGGACTCGTCTCAGCCCTGCCGGCCACCGCCATCGACGCTCTCCGGCAACGCCTCGGCACCACCGAGATCCACGCCTCGGTCATCGTGCTCACCGCACCCGAATCTCACAGCTTGACCATGTTCGATCAGCCACCACAGCTCAGCCGCTTCCTCGCCGACAACCCCGACCTGCTCACCCAGGACACCGCCGCCCACCTGCGCATCCAGGTTCCCACCCACCCGGACCAGCAAGACGACTACACCTTCGCCAACACAACCCTGCACGGTCCAACACCGGTACACGTGTCGGCATTCGACGACCCGGACAGCGAGATGTTCGATATCCGAGAGGTTCCCGGCCTGCTGCGCCTCGAGCACGTCGTCGATACCGCACTCACCCAGAGTGCGGTGGACGACGGATACGTTTCGTCGGTGGTGGTCAACCGCGTCGGGCCCGAGATTCTCATGACCGTCAACGTCAGCTCACCGCGCACCACGGTGGTCGCCCAATTCGACCGTGCCGGAACATTTCTGCGGATGAGCCGAGCATGAGCGGCGAACGCCCCGCCGACCAGACCCAACGACGATCCCCACGAATCCTGGCGACACTGGCCGCAATCCTGTTCAGTACCGCGATCCTCGGAGCCGTGCTGCCCGTCGCCATCTGGCCCGGCGAAGCGAAACTGACCGCACCCTTGTTCTGCGAAGCGCCGTACACCGAGCCGATCATCGTCTCCGACACCTTCCACGACTCCGAAGGACAAAGCACCAACTACTCGATGTACTGCGTCGGCGACCGCGGACAGCACACCGAGGTGGGGTTCCTCCGGCCGTGGCTCGCACTGTGGGCGCTACACACCGCCCACGTGATCGTCCTGGTGATCTTGGTGCGCACGTGGCGGTGGATGGCGACCCGCCGAACCGACGCGCCTCTCAGAATCCAGGGAAACCCTCCCCTAAATCGTCACAGTGACGTTTCAGGGGAGGGTTCCTGCACAGACAACGAACGGCAGGGGAGTCGACCCCAGCCCTAGAAACCAAGATCAACGGGACATGGTGGCGGCATATCGCGAGTAGCGCCGCCACCATGTCCCGCTCGAACTCACGCGGGGACGACCGCCACGGGCTCAGCCGACGGTTTGGTCTCGAAGCCGGGCAGGTAGCGATTCACCGCGGGGATCAGCAACTGAATCAGCGGACCGATGCCGAACGCATAGACAACCGTCCCGATCCCGACACTGCCGCCGAGCACCCAACCGATCGTCAACACCGTCACCTCGATCGAGGTCCGCACCACCCACACCGACATACCGGTCCGGCGAACCAGTCCAGTCATCAGTCCATCACGCGGACCTGGACCCATCCCGGCGCCGATGTACAACACCGTAGCGATCGCGTTGAGCAGCACCGCGGCACCCATCGCACCCACCCGCGCCGGAATCATCTCCCACGCGGGCAACAGCCACAGCCCCGCATCCACCGACACCGCGATCACCACCACATTGCTCACCGTCCCCAGACCGGGCCGCTGCCGCAACGGAATCCACGCCAAGAGCACCGCGATCCCGGTCAGCGCCGTCACCGCCCCGAAGCTGATCGGCACATGCTGCGCAACACCCTGATGGAACACGTCCCACGGATCCAACCCGAGCCCGGCACGCACCATCACAGCCATCGAGAACCCATACAGCCCCAACCCGACATACAGCGCAACTAGCCGACGAATCAACACCCGCCCAGCATGACCGACAACTGGCATCTGAAAACAGATCCAGTCAGTAACAGATGGACTGACGACTGGCACCAAAGGTGGACTGCACCCGCAGCTCACGACCGCAAAACCTACGCACCGCGGCGTACGCCCACCCATCCCTGCGCCCGATGCGGCACCGAGCACGCCCGGAACACACTGGCAGACAACACAAGCCGCCAGACAAAGGATCACGCATGGGCATCTTCTGTAAAAACACCGACAAGCCCGATGAACAACCCGCCAACTCGACCGACCAGAAAACCGCCGACGCCAACAAGAAGCGCAAGCGCCGTCGCCGCCTCCTCGGTGGCTACTACGGCGGCACCAGCGGAAGTTAGCCGGAACGGCAGCCTCGCAACAGCATTCACCATCCTCTGCCCTACCTTCAAAACGTCACAGTGACGTTTTGAAGGTAGGGCAGAGGACCTAGGGGAGAAGCCTCAAAACCCCAATCCAGCACCAGCTCAATACTTTCCGCCCAAGTCGGCCGCAAACAGGAATATTTACATCAGCGGCAAATCCGGCCAAGGGGAGATCGACACCGATCCAACCCACGCAACACCGACACCCATAAGCCAGGGCGGAGCGTCCCAGCAAGCCGGGGTGCCAGCAACACGAAACACCGCACACACCAACATCATCGACCGGCGTAACCCCCATTTATCCACGCCCGTTTCTACGCCGATAATCAACACTATGTCAGGTTGGCTCTGCCCCGTCGCACGGAATCGAATATCAGTAGAGAAGATGTCAGTGCCCCCTGCCAGAATTCTCACCATGACGCCGCAGCCATCCCCCGACGAGTTGATCCAGTGCTCGCCAACGAACGGCTGCGGCAAGCTGCAGCCGAGAAGCATGATGGCGCAAACAAATCCGCGCGCACCGCTCTGCTGTGCGTGTTACCAGCGCGCCCGCCGCGCGCGCCAAGGGCCACTTGTCGTCCGCCGGGCCAACCTCTGGGCCAAGTACCGCATCAAACCAGAGCAGTACGACGCCATGCGTGAACAGCAACAGTATCGCTGCGCGATCTGCGGCGTGCTGGAGACCGATATCGACCTGTCTCGCGTTGGCGGCCGACCGCGCAAGGCCGGGCAACAGCTGTGCAAAGTACCGCTCGCCGTGGATCACGATCACACCTCGGGCGCGGTTCGAGGTCTCCTCTGCCCGCCGTGTAATGCCGGTCTTGGTGCGTTCGGCGATGCCCCAGCGCGGCTGCTCGCAGCGATCGCCTACCTGAAGGTGGGTGAACGGGTAGCTGCCCTTGCTCGGCCATCGGCCCGGTAGCTCGCTCGGCTGTCCTGATCTGTGCGCTGTCCGCGAGCATCAGAACCTGCGAGCGAGATCAGAACTGCCGATACATCACGTGCAGGCCTACCCGGCCCAGTGTGGGGTGTTCGAATGCGGCAGGTACGGTGCCGATGATGGAGAAGCCGAGGCGGCGGTATAGGTCTACGGCTGTCTGGTTGCTCTCGGCTACCGCGTTGAACTGCATGCCCGCGTACCCGCGGCTCTTCGCCCAATCCAATGCGTGCTCACACAGCTTCGTACCCACCCCGCGGCCCCGTGCATCGCTGGCAACCATGAAGCTCGCCGTCGACACATGCGCTCCAGGGCCAGCGCGGTTGGGACCCATCTTCGCGGTCCCGAGCACTCGGTCACTTTCGACGGCGACAACGGTGACGCCCGGCGGCCGCTCGAGCCAAATGCCGCGCGCCTCCCCCTCACTCATGGCCGGATCGTAGGTGAATGTCTCCTGCCGACGGACCACATCGTGGATGATCGCCCACACCTGCGGCCAGTCGGCCTCGACGACCTCCCGAATCTCCATGGTGCGCACCATATACAGCCGTTCCGGCCCTTATCCAACGATATTCGGGCTCAATGCCAGTTGCTGATCTGGACGTCTCGGGGATCTGGTGCCCCGGTTCCGGTTTCGACCAACTGCTTCAGACTCATCAGGTAGATGGCCCATTTGGTGCTGCAGTGGTGCATGAACTCCCCCGGTTCTTTCCATCCCTGATGCTTGAACAGGATGATCGTGTAGTCGTCCTCGCGTTGGAGATCCCAGACGACTTCGGTGCCGACCCACTCCTCGGGCCCGTCGATAACCTCCCACAGCACCTGCTTTCCGGGCTGGAGGTCGACCACCTTCATATCGAATCCGCCTGCCGTGAAACGGAACTGGATGACTCCCCCGGCGTTCGCGTCGCCCTGAGTGTCGCTCGCCCACCAGCCCGCCAGGCTGTCGACCGACGTCAATGCCGCGTAGACGTCGTCGACGGACGGTGACTTGATCCCGACCCTGTGCAGAATGTCCACCATGTCGATTCCTCTCGTTACTGCTGTTTGCCGCGTTGGATGGCTTCGGCGATGCGCTTGATGCGCTGGAGCCTGGCATCCCATGTCGATCCGACCGCGTTGAGCTGGGCTACGGCGCGGGCGAGTTGCGCGTCGTCGACGCGGTAGCGCCGCTCCCGGCCCGCCGGGGTGCCGTGTACGAGGCCGACTCGGTCGAGGACGCTGAGGTGTCTGGCGACGGCCTGGCGGGTCACGGGTAGTCGTTCGCTGAGGGTGGTGGCGGTGGCCTCGCCGTCGGCCAGGAGTAGGTCGAGCATGCGGCGCCGGGTCGGGTCCCCTATCGCGGACCACAGGTCGTCGTCGACGACGCTGTTCATCGGCTCGAGACCAGTCGTGCGACGTAGTCGCCCAGTCGCGGCAGGTGGGTGTTCCAGCCGTTGATGTGCGCGTTGTACTGCTGTTCGAGAACGGCGATCGCCCAGCCCATTTCGCGGAATCCGGTCTCGGCCATGTGGACCGTGGTGCCGTCGCCGGAGGGGGTCAGTTCGAAGGTGACGAACAGTGAATTGCCAACGGCGGCCGCCTCATCGGCCGGATGGGTCCAGCGAAAGGAGAACAACCGGTGTGGCTCGGCATCGACGACGGTGATCGAGGCGATCTCCTGGTCGGCTCCGGTCCCCCAGCTCAGGGTGCCGACCGCACCGGGAACGGGCTCGAGCGACGCGTCGTCGGGCCACCACTGCTTCAGATGTTCGGGGCTGCTGATGACCTCGTAGACCACCTCCGGGGTCGCTTCGACGTACATCGTCCGCTCAATTCGCCCGTACTCCATACCAACTCCCTAACTCGCAACGTTTTGTTGCGCATGACGCTAGCCGACAAGACCTCAACGCGCAACACTTGGTTGCGTATTGTTTTCGGGAGCAGCCCACCCACCACGTAACTTGCGGTAGCAGGTAATTCGGCGGCCGAGCCCGTAAAGATCGTTTATCCTCGGATGAGGGCTCGGGAAGCCATTTTTGATCGGGTGGGCCACATGGAGATGGACCGGGTGGCGGCGACGCAGACCGCGTTGACGCGACTGGTTGTTGGATTCGACAGTGCTTGGGAGGACGCGGACGCTCCACCGGACCTGGCGGCGCATCTGCCTGCCGAAGACCGGTTGCGGCGCTCGGCCTTGATCGAGTTGATCAAGGTGGACCTGCAGCATCGCTGGCGGGAAACACCCAACGGCAAACGCCTCGCCGAATACCGGGCACAGTTCCCCGAACTCGACGCCGCCCCACTGCCGCCCGACCTCATCTACGAGGAGATCACCGCACGCAGCCGCGGCGGCGACCTCGGACTCGACCTCACCGAGTACGAACACGAATTCGCCTCGCAAATGGCGCAACTCGCCACCCAGCTCGACACCGACATCCTCGCCGCCGAGAACTTCCGCACCACAGTGCTCTCCGACCCGACCGCGATCAACGCGCTCGACACCATCTCCCCCGGCGCCACCATCGACGACTTCGACCTACTCATCGCCCTCGGTCAAGGCGCGTTCGCGCGCGTATTCCTTGCCAGGCAACGCTCCATGCAACGCCTTGTCGCGGTGAAGATCTCACGCGACCGAGGCAGCGAACCACAGACCCTCGCCCAACTCGACCACGAACACATCGTGCGCGTCTTCGACCAACGCCAGATCGAGGAACAACACCTCAAACTGATGTACATGCAGTACGTGCCAGGCGGCACCCTGCTCGGCGTCCTCCGCCTCGTCCGCACCACGCCGATCGCCCAACGCACCGGCCAACTACTCCTGGACGCGGTCGACGCCGCGGTCACCGCCGGCGGCGTACTGAGCCCGCAACCGTCCGCCACCCGCACCGACCTCGCGCGCCTCAGCTGGTCCGAAGCCGTCGCATGGCTCGGCAGCCGACTCGCCACCGCACTGGACTACGCCAACCGCGCGGGCGTCCTGCACCGCGACATCAAACCCGCCAACGTGCTACTCACCGCGGACGGCCAACCCAAGCTCGCCGACTTCAATATCAGCTTCAGCGCGCATATACCGGGCGCGAGCCCGGTCGCCTACTTCGGCGGCTCACTGGCCTACATGTCCCCCGAACAACTCGAGGCCTGCCATCCCGCGCTCCCCACCACGGCCGCCGACCTCGACACCCGCAGCGATCTCTACGCCCTCGCGGTCGTGCTGTGGGAGCTGCTCACCGGGCGGCTCCCCTTCACCGACGAACTCGGCATCGGCGAATCCGACACCTCACTCACCAGAATGATCGAACTGCGCCGACGGCCGATCGAGGACCGCCTACAGGCCAGCACACCGGCGGACTGCCCGCAGATCCTGCGCCACGCACTGCTGACCTGCCTGTCCCCCGACCGCGACGACCGCTACGCCACCGGCGCCGACCTCGCCCAGCACCTCGAACTTACCCTGGACCGGACCGCCCGCGACCTCGTCGACCCACCACGACGCAGTCTGCGCGGCCGGATGCGGATGCGGCCAATGCCGGTGGTGACGCTGTCCAGCGCGCTCGGGCAGCTGCTCGGCGGGCTGTACCTCTCGACGCACAACACCAGACTGCTCGACCTCGAACTCGGCGCCGACGGGCAGGCGCAACTCACCAAACTCGGGCTGATCGCGGCCGCCGTCGGTTATCCGGTCGGCATCGCGATCCTGCTGTACTGGTGTCGGCTGGTGTTCCTGGTTCCGCACGGATTGCGCAGCGGCAAGCAGTACAGCGAACAGACACTCGCCAAAGCGCGGGCGGACACCCTTGCCTGTAGCGATCGGATCGCGGCCGTCGCGTTCGGTGGGTGGCTGCTGGCGTTGGTGGCCTTCCTGATCAAGCTGCACGACATCGCGGACCTTTCCGCCGGGCTGCTGTTCAACCTGATCGCGTCCCATCTGGTCGCCGCCTCGGTGGCCGTGGTCTACACCTACTTCCCGGTGACGTTCTTCGTACTTCGCTGGTACTACCCGGGATTGGTCGCGGCCGGGCTCAGCTCCCCCGACGAATCGGCTCAGCTGCATCGGCTGGCTCGGCGCAGCCGGATCTACCTCGGCATCGCCGCCTCGGTTCCCCTCTTCGGGGTTGCCGCGGGTGTGGCGTTCCTCGATCCCACGCAGCAGCAGACGGTGATCGCCTCGATCGTGGGGCTGTGCGTGTGCGGGTTGTTCGCCTTCCTCATCGCGCTGCGGGTTTTCTACACCCTCGAATCCGATCTGCACGCACTCGATCGCATCGTCAACCCGCACGCTCGGCCGTGACGGAACCCTTGCGGGCCTTCGCTGACTGGCCAGAGCTCCCCGCTCGGCTCTAATGCTGTTGTTGGACAGGAGTGTTGTTTGTTCGGCGACTACTCAATAGCATTTATATGCATATATACGCACGTCTAGGTACCACAATGTTTTCTTACGTTGATACTCGAAATCAACCGTTCCGAAGGTCGTTGACGCGATCCCCTGCGTGCTCAGACTGCGATGTCGCAGGCCTTACTCCCCGTCAGATGCCAACTCGCCCTGCCCAATCGGTCCGCTCCCCTACTACCGCGCCTCTCGCACAGCCGATCCCGATCGCCACAGGTTACCCATCCCCCAATTCGCCCGCCGCACAAGATCACTGAACCGGCATTCGCTGAACGATGCTGAGGTGAACTAACCTTCAAGCGGTGCTTGGACATTCACATGCGACCAGTGGCGCTTTGGCCTGGTCGGGGGCGGCAGCGGCGCTGCCCGTAGCGATCTTGACCTACCCGACAATCCAGGATGTATCAGGGCATCTCGGCCCCGTGGATCTGATTCTCGGAACATTCCTGACGGCGGGTGCGGCGCTGTTGCCAGACGCGGACCATCCCGACGGAACGATCGCGCATGTGCTCGGTCCAATCTCCTATTACCTCTGCAAGTTCATCTCGTGGATCTCGGGCGGGCATCGGCACGCCACCCATTCCTTCGCCTTCGTCGCCGCCATCTCCTACGGCACATGGGCGGGCGAGCACTGGATCGGCCGCTGGTTCACCCTCGGGCTCGTTTTCTTCCTGCTCGCGCTGGCTGTGCGGGCGCTGCACCTATGTCCGCCCGGCGAGGGGATCGAGGCGTGGGGCACCATCGTGATCCTCGCGGCCGCGGGGACGTTCGCCATGGACCATTGGATCTCGGACAAGCCCGTGTGGCTGCCGTTCTCCGTCGGCCTCGGCGCACTGGTGCACCTGATCGGCGACTGCCTCACCGACCGCGGCTGCCGCTTGTTCTGGCCGTTCAAACTCCGCACCAGGGTGCCGATCATCGACCGCACCGGGAACAAGCTCGAAACCTGGATCCTCTCACCGCTGTTCGTGCTCGGCACCCTCGCGGTGCTGTGGTATTCGATCACGCATCAGCCGTAAGCGGTCGATTCGATTCGGCGCCAGGCGGTTTCAGCCGCCCAGCTTGACCGCTCGGCGTAGGTCGCCGACGTAGGCCTCGGGCTGTTCCCACGCTGAGAAGTGGCCACCAGCACGGTGTTCCACGTACTCGCAGACGTTCAGGAACGCCTCGGCGTAACTTCGCGGCTCTGGTTTGATGTCGTGCGCGAACACGGAAAGCATTGTCGGCGTTTCGATCCGGCCCGGTAGGGTGGCCGGTTCGGCATACGTGGCGAATGAGGTGCCGATCGTGCCACTGACCCAGTAGGCGGTGACCCAGGTGAGCAGTTCGTCCGTGGTGAAGGCCGAAGCGTCGGACCAGGACTCCAGTTTCTCGACGATCCAGGCCGCGAGGCCCGCGGGTGAGTCGCCGAGGGCGACCGCGAGGGTATTCGGGCGCGTCGACTGCTCCGCGATATAGCCGCCCTCGGTTCGGAACCACTGCGCCGCCCGGTCGAGGTAGGCGACCGCGTCGGGCGGGAGCTTCGATCGATCCGCCGTAAGCGCGCGCACAGGGGCGATATTCGTGAGGTGCAGAGCGGCAACACGGTCCGGGTGTTGTGCCGCAAGGATTTCCGCGACGGTGCCACCCACGTCACCGCCGGACACCGTGTACCGCGAGTAACCGAGTTCAGCCAGCGCGTCCGCGACGATCTCGGCGATCCGGTTGACCGACATGCCGGGACCGGCGAGCGGGGCCGCGAACGGGAAGCCGGGCAGCGCGGGAACCACCACGTGCATGTCCGTGAGCAAAGGCAGGACGCGCTCGAATCGCAGCACCGAATCCGGCCAGCCATGCAGTAATACGACGACCGGGGCGTCGGGAGTCGCGGACCGCTGGTGGATCACTCGCAGTTCGGTGTCGCCTGCCCGCACTGTCGCCCAAGGGAACTCGGTGATGCGGCGCTCGTGCACGCCCCAGTCGTATCCGTTCGCCCAGCGTTCGAGGAGTTCATCGAGGCGAGTCTCGGTGATGCCGCGCTTCTCGTCGTTACTCCACGGGGTCGTGACACGTCGCGTCCACTGGAGTCGGTCCCGCACTTCGTCGATCATGTGTATCAGCGTACACATAGATGTGTATGCTTGTACACATGACTTTGCGTAATGCGGCCGCTACCAGGCAACGGATCCTGGAGCACGCGCAACGCCAGTTCGCCCAGCACGGGTTCGTGGCAACCACGGTCAAGGGCGTCGCCGACGCGGCCGGCGTTTCGCCCAACCTCATCACACGCTATTTCGGCGGCAAGGACGGCCTTTTCCTGGCGGCGACCCAGGTGGAGATCCCGGTATCGGACTCCTTCGATGGCGAGCTTTCCGCGTTGGGTTCGCGCCTCGCGACGAGCATCGTCGAGCGCTGGTTCGGTGCGCCCGAGGAGGATCCGCTGCTCGTGCTGCAACGGGCGTCCGGCGAACGGCCCGAGGCGGCAGAGGCGCTTGCCGTTTTCCTTGACACGAACTCGCTGGAGCCGCTGTACCGCTACCTGCGCGATAACGGCCTCGACGACGCGGACGCGCGCGACCGGGCTGCGGCGATCGATGCCTTCGTGCTCGGCGTCTCGACTCGTCGGCGGGTCCTGCGTGCCGAACTCAGCGACCCCGCTGGTCTCCAGGCCTGGTTGAGTGCCACCATCCAACGCCTCGCCGACGGGTGATGTACGTCAGCAAGTAGTGCCGAAACTCCACAGCCGACGCACTTGTGGGCCGCCGCCCTGAAACCGCGGTCCGCCGCGCCGTGATGACTGCGGGGCCGCACCCGTTCCTGCTCGCCGGTGAAGCCGCCGCGCTCCCCTGGCGGTTCAACCCTCGCCCTCTTGTGACGGCCTGTCTGGTCACCGGTAGTCGTCGGTGGTGGCGGTGCCTCGCCGTCGGCCAGGAGTAGGTCGAGCATGCGGCGCCGGGTCCCCTATCGCGGACCAGAGGTCGTAGCCGACGAGGCTGTTCATCCGACGCACTTGTGGCCGCCCTCCCTAGCGGATATCACATAGTTAGATGCGCATATCTACGTAAGAACATGCCTTTTCTATTTAGAGTGGACCTGCGGTGTCCGAACATGACCTGCCATCCCAGCAATCGCGGCCGATTGCGCCTAGCGACACTTCCCTTACGTAGCCCGATCCGTACTCGAACGTTCGATCCGCAGCACCCTCCCCTACCCCACCGTTCCGCCGGGACATCGACCAACCCGGCGCTACCCTCTGAGAGGTGCCCACATCGACGATGAATCCCCAACGCTGGACACCGCCACCCACTCCCCCGCGAGCGCGCCAAACCCGCAGCAACCCACCGCTTCCCGCACTTACCCGATTCGAGCTACCGGGTCCAGGGCCCGAAGATGTCGTGCTCGGCCCGGACGGACGGCTGATCGCCGGAATCGCGGACGGATCGATCCTCAGCATCGATCCATCCGATGGCGACGTGCGTCAGCTGGTGAATACCGGTGGACGGCCGCTCGGCTTGCATGCCGATCCGGATGGCACCGTCTTGATCTGCGACTTCGAACGTGGTCTGCTGCAACTGGATCCGGACGGCGCGCTGGATGTGCTCGTCGATGAGATCGACGGTGAGCGACTTCCGTTCGCCAGCAACGTCGTTCGCGACACTGACGGCACGATCTATTTCTCCTCCTCGTCGAGCCGCTACTCATTGGCCGACTACAAGGGAGACCTGCTCGAGCATTCCGGAACCGGCCGACTGTTCCGGCGTGACCCGTCCGGCAAGGTCGAAACTCTGCTCGACAACCTGCATTTCGCGAACGGGGTGGTGCTCGCGCCGGACCGCTCGTGCGTAATCGTCGCCGAGACCGGCAGCTATCGACTGTCCCGCTACTGGCTCACCGGACCGAAGGCAGGCACGCACGACCGTCTCATCGAGAACCTTCCTGGGTTCCCGGATAACCTCGGCCTCGGCAGCGATGGGCTCGTGTGGATCACGCTGCCTACTCCGCGAAATCCGGTGCTGGATCAGTTACTTCCACTGCCGGGCTATCTGCGGCGCGTCGTGTGGATGCTGCCCGATTGGGTGCAGCCGAAACTGGCGAAGACCGTTTGGGTGATGGCGGTCGATTTCGACGGGAATGTGGTGCACGACTTGCAGACCGAGGGGACGAACTTCGCGATGGTCACCGGCGTTGTCGAGCGGGACGGTGCGTTGTATCTGGGCAGTCTTACCGAGTCCGCGGTGGGCGCGAGCCGGGTGCCGCGAGCTTCCTGACACCCTGAGGATTTCAGTGCACGCTTGTACACTGAAATCATGACTGAGCAGACGCATCAGCGCCAGGCCGAGGTCCGGGCCCTTGCCCGGTTGGCTGGCGACGAGCTCGGTGGCGCGGTGGACGGGATCGCGTCCGTGCATCGCGCGATCGCTTGGCGGGTTTTCGCGGCGGTGCGGTTCGGGGTCGGTCCGGCCGCGTTGCCGGTGGAGGTGGTGCACGACGCGATCGCCGACGGGGTGTATCGGATCGTGAGCGGGACGGCTGTCGCGGCGGGACGGTTGGCCGAGCGGACGGTGGATCTGCCGGGTGCGCAGGCGCCGTCGCGGACGGTGTTCGGGGCGGGTTTCCTCGGTGCGTTGCAGGGGTTGATCGGCGACGATCTCGAGGATGCGCGGCCGATCCTCGCCGGGCCGATGACGTTGCGGGTGGACGGGGAGCCGGTGTCGCCCGAGCTGATCGGAAACTATGTCGCGCAACCGAGTTCGCGGGTGGTGGTTTTTCTGCATGGGCTGGTAGAGACCGAGCATGCGTGGCGGTTGGGTGGGCGGACGACCTATGCCGAGGGGCTCGAGCAGGATCTCGGGTACAGCACTGTGCAGATCCGGTACAACAGCGGTTTGCACATCTCCGAGAATGCCCGGCAGCTGAGTGAGTTGCTGGAACGGCTTGTCGCGCACTGGCCAGTGAATATCGAGCAGCTATCGTTGGTCGGGCATTCGATGGGTGGGTTGATCGCGCGTGGTGCGTGTTTCGACGCGGGTGAGTCCGGGCTGGCCTGGGTGGGCAAGGTTCGGCACTTGGTCTGTCTTGGTTCGCCGCATCTTGGTGCGCCGCTCGAGCAGCTTGTGCACTACGCGTCGGCCGCGTTGGTCCGGGTGCCCGAGACTCGTCCGTTCGGTCGCCTACTGCGTCGCCGCAGTGCGGGGATCCGTGATCTGCGGCAGGGTTCGCTGGTCGACGAGGATTGGCGTGGTGCCGACACGGACGCGTTGGCCCGCCGGGCTATTCGCGAGGTCCCCCTCCTCCATGGCGCCGACCACTATTTCGTCACCGCCTGCGTCACCCGCAGTCCACGCCACCCCCTCGGCCGCATCATCGGTGACGGCCTGGTCCTCACCCCCAGCGCCGCGGGTCGAAACCGCGCCCGCCGCATAGGTTTCGACGACTCCAACGGCCTCCATATCCCGGCCGCCAATCACTTCACACTCCTCAACCACCACGCGGTCTACGAGGGTCTCTTGCACTGGTTGAGCACCGACCCCGCCGCCGACCAGGCGGCCAAGTAGCGCGAGTGGCACGCCAATGGCGAAGCTCTCTCGTGTTCCGCCGCCACCATGTCCCGCTCAACGCCCAGGCGGCCCGCTATGTATCGCCGAACGGGACATGACGGCGGCATCACCCGCGTTTTCGCGCCATCATGTCCCGCTCGGTGAGCTATGCGAGTGTCCACCCTTGACCTCGACAACCCGAGGGCGCAAGCAGCACACCACGGCAGGACCGTCTCGAACGAGACATGACGGCCATGTCACCCGCGTTTCGACGCCCGTCATGACCCGCTCGGCGGATGATCCGCGAGTGGCACACATAGCGGGCCGTCTCGAACTGGAGATAGCGGCGGCGTCACCCGCGTTTTGACGCCGTCATATCCCGTTCGGTGAGCAACGACAGGGCCACCTGCGACGTCCGCCCAGACCTCGGCAACCCGGTGGCGCAAGAAGCACACCACGGCAGGACCGTCTGGATTGTTGATGCCATGGTGTGCCGCTCGGCCGTTGGTTCGTCTGCACGCGGCGGGGCATCGGGTCGCCGCGCCCTCGGTGGATGTTGCCACGCGGACGGTGGGTTATGCGTGCCACACGACCGCCGTCCCCTATGCGCGGCAGGTAGCCACGCCATCGACGGGCTGCCGCGCGGGCGGTGCGGTTACGTGTGCCACACCACCGCTGTCACCTGCGGAGCGGCGTCGTTCGTTGTGGGCGATGCGGCGCAGTTGGGTTCAGAGGAGGTGTTCGGGGTCGGCGTCGGCTTCTAGGCGGACGTCGGCGGTGAAGAGGGTTTCCACGTCGGGGTCGTCGGTGTGGGCTGCGTAGAGGAGCAGGCAGCCGCGGATGCCGTCGAGGAGGTCTTCGAGGAGGTCGAGGGCGGGGCGGGAGGGGTCGAGGCGGCTGATGCGGAAGCCGGCGAGCATGGCTTCGCGGGTGTCGGCGTCGACCTCGAATTTGCGTGCTTGCTCTTCGATTTCGGCGACGCGGCCGACGACGGCCCACGGCGCGGGCACCCGGCCTTCGTGGACGGCCATGGCTTCGGCGATCAGGTCGACGACTACTTCGGTTGGGCTCTCCCCCGCGTCGAGTCGTTCGAGTACCAGGGTGGGTGTTTCGACTTGGAGCGCTTCGATGTCGTCGGCTTCCACGACGACGTCGGTGCATGGCACACCGGCCATTTCGCCCGCGACTTCGGCGGCGGCGAGCAGCCAGTGTGCGGCGGCGACGGAGGCGGAGGCTGGGTCGAGTTCGGTGAACAGTTCGATGGAGCCGAGCGGGTCGGCGCGTAAGAGGTCGTCGGCGGCTTGTACCTGGGCCGGGGAGACGTCGGGGCGGGATAGTTCGACGGCTTGGCGGGCGCGGGCGGACAGGTCGCCGCGTTCGGCGGATTCGATGGCGGCCTGTTCGGTGCTGACTTCGGCGGCGATGGTGTCGCGCAGGGCGGAGTCGTCGATGTCGTAGAGAGTACGTCCGACGCGGTGTGCGGATTCGACGACGCCGCTGTAGGAGACGACGAGTCCTTCTTCGGAGGGGAGGTTGGGGCTGCGGATTCCGGCCTCGACCTCCTTGAAGTTGCGGCGTTCTTCGGCGCGGCGCCAGGCTTCGCTGTTGGGGATGTCGGGGTCGCCCGCGGCGCTGGCCGGGTGGGTGTAGGTGCGCCAGTGGAACCGCGACAGCGTGGTCAGGTTCGACGCCAGATTTGTTGCCTGATCATGGGTTACCGTCCGGGGCAGCGTGGCAACCGTTTGGGCGAGGTCACCGCGTCCGGTCGCCCAGATGGCGACGAGCACGTTGTGGTCGGCGTCGAATGCGTATCGGGTCACTCGGCAAGTCTGGTCTATCCGGGCGCGATCCGCGCGGTCAATCCGATCCATTGGCCGCACTGCGCATGTCGATTCGATATGGCACGCGGGAAAAGGCCCGTTGGCTACTTGTCGGACGGGCAGGAGATGATGGACGACATGACCCTCGACCACGGTGATCCCGGCGACGCTCCTTCGATTCCCCAGCCGACTGCGCCGGTGGCGAATCCGGCTAGGCCGTCCGCCGCTGAGGAGGCGAGAACGGTTGCCGCCGCGACGAATACGGCGACGCTGGCGAGTTTGAGCGAGGATGGGACGCCGTGGGCGTCGCTGGTGACGTATGGGCTGTTGGATGGGCAGCCGGTGCTGTGTGTGTCGCGGATGGCCGAGCACGGTCGTAACCTGGCTGGCGATCAGCGGGCCAGTCTGTCGATCGTGGCGCCGGACGCGCCAGCGGATCCGCTGGCGGGGACGAGGATCACGTTGGCCGGTGTGGTGGAGCGGCCGGTGGGTGCGGAGGCCGATGCGGCGCGGGAGGCGCATCTGGCGGCGGTGCCCGCGGCGAAGTTCTATATCGACTACAGCGATTTCTCGGTGTGGGTACTGCGGGTTCGGCGGGTGCGCTGGGTCGGCGGGTATGGGCGGATGGATTCGGCGAGCGCGGCGCAGTATGCGGAGATGACGCCGGATCCGATCGTGCCGGTCGCGGCGAGCGCGATCGTGCATCTCAATGACGACCACGCGCCCGCGTTGCTGGCGATGGCGCAGGCGTTGGGTGGGTATCCGGATGCGACGGAGGCGAGTTGTGAGCGCGCCGATCGGTATGGGCTCGACCTGCGGGTGGTGACGCCGCGCGGGGTGGCGCGGACCCGGGTCGGTTATGCGGCGCCGATCGGCGCGATCGATGAGTTACGTGCGGCGACAGTCGAATTGGCGCGGCGGGCGCGGGGGATGAATCAGACTTCGTAGAGTTCCAGTGGCAGGTCGTCGGGGTCGAAGAAGAATGCCATGCGTTTTCCGGTGACCTCGTCGACGCGCAGTTCCTCGGTGCGGACGCCCTTGCTGGCCAGCTCGTCGAGTGTCGCGGCGACGTCGCGGACGACGAAGGCCAGATGGCGCAGCCCCGCCGCCTCCGGCCAGCTCGCCCGGTCGGGTGGTTTGGGGAAGGAAAACAGTTCGATCCTGCTGCCGCCGGGGATGGCGAGGTCGAGCTTGTAGGAGCGGCGGTCGGCCCGGTACTGCTCGGCGATCACGGCGAGCCCGAGCGTCTCGGCGTAGAACCGCTTGGACCGCACATAGTCGGACGCGATGATCGCCACGTGATGAATGCCTAGGAGTTCCACTACGCGACCGTATCTCAGCGCGGGCATCGCTCCTGACAACCCACCGTGGTTGGCGGGTGCCGTCGGTGATCAGCTCGCCTACCTGCTGTCTCGGGGATCGCGCGGATGAGCGATCTGTTCACGAAGTCTGCGCCGCTGGCTCGGCGCCGACGTGGCCGCGGGGACAGCGGCGCCTCGATTGGTTTGGGGCGCTGGGCAAATGGGGCGCTCGCCGGTTCGCGGTGGTGGGTTCGCGGATTGTTCTGGTGAGTTGTGAAGGCAGCTGGCCCGTGGACGCCCGTCCTATGCCGACGATCGGCGTTGGACTCGATGGATCGCGGTTGGTGAGGGTACCGACGTTCGCCGGGGTCAGCTGCGGCAGGTCGGTCACCGGGGTTCAATCGCGGCAGTCGGTCGCGGGATTCGACGGCAGCGGCCAGTCGCCCGGCTCAACCGCAGCAGTAAGTCGCCGAATTCGACGCCGACAGTCAGCCGCCCGGGCCAACGGCACCGACGAGTCACCAGGCTCAACAGCAATAACCAGTCGTCGGATTCAACAGCGACAGTCAGCCGCCCGGCTCACCGCAGCAGTCAGTTGCCGGATTCGACGGCGACAGTCAGCCGCCCAGGTCAACGGCACCGACCAGTCACCAGGTTCAACAGCAGTCGCAGCCGCCACGCTCAACAGCAGTAGCAGTCGCCGGATTCAACAGCAGCAGTCAGTCGTCGACTTCAGCGGCGGCGGTCGCTAGCCGGGGGTCAACGGCAGCGCTCGCCAGGTCAACGACAGCGCTCGCCACGGTCAGCGGCGACGGCTGGTCGCCTTCGAGTCCCGAGTCGGCACGGTGAGCATCGCGACGATCATGTCGGTCATTTCGGCGGTGTCATCCGGGTGGGGTTTGCGGATGCCTGCTTCGAGGGTGCGTTCGTAGTCGGCGATCAGGGCGAACATGACGGTGGCCATGGTTTCGAGGCGTTGGCGGCGCCTGCGCGGGGTGAGTTGGGGTAGGGCGGCGGCGAGGCGGGTGGCGATGATGCGCACGGCGGCGCGGTCGGTGCCCGCGAGGCGGCGTGGGTCGGCGACCACGGGGTGGGCGCGCACTACCTCGAGGAAGCGGCCGTAGTGGGTGACCTCGTCCTGGGTGATGAGTTCGAGAATCGGCGCGGCGAGCATGGTGACCAGGGTGTTGATCTCGTGGGCGGTGCCGTCGGCCTCGTGGGTGGCGAGTAGGCGCATGCGGCGCTCTTCGAGCCAGTTCATCCGACGTTCGACGATGGCTTCGATCAGTCCGTGGCGGGAGTCGAAGTAGTAGTGCACGGCGGAGTTGTTGCGGTGGCCTGCGGCCGCGGCGATCTCGCGCAGTGGGACCTCGACTCCGCGTTCGGCGATGAGTCGCTCCCCCGCGTCGAGCAGGGACGCGCGCGAATCGGCGATGAGCATAGCTGGACTGTACTAAAGCCCAGCCTTGACTGAGTTAAGCATGCGTGTTTAGTTGAAGAAGTGGGAAGCGACCGGGTGACGAACGCGTGCGTCCGATGATCGCGGAGGGTCCGATCTTTCAGCTGTGCTGGGTGGTGCGGGATATGGCGGCGGCGCAGCGGTTGTTCAGTGAGCGGTATGGGGTGGCGAAGTGGTTCACGATTCCGGACGTGCACTTCGGGCCGGAGCTGTGCGAATTGCGTGGTGCGCCAGCCGATTACACGATTACGGTGGGGCTGGGGTACGCGGGTGGGCAGCAGTTGGAGCTGATCGAGCCGCGCGGTGGGGTCAGTTTGTACAGCGAGTATCTCGAGCGGGTCGGGCCCGGGCTGCATCATGCGGCGTGGGTGCCCGCGGACTATGACGGTGCGCTCGAGCAGGCGCGAGCGGCGGGGATCGACGTGCTCGCGCGGGGGAAGTTCGAGGGTGTCGGGATGGAGTTCGCGTATCTCGACGGCGGGCCGATCGGGTCGTGCTTCGAGTTGATGCGGCTGTCCGAGGACATGAAGGCCATGTTCGACGCGATGATTCCGGACGGGTTCGCGAATCCATGGCAGTAGGAACCGAAGTCCCGCGGGTGGTGTCGAGCCCGGCGCGCTGGGATGACACCGCGGACGTGCTGGTCGTCGGTTTCGGCATCGCCGGTGCCTGTGCGGCGATCAGCGCGGGTGCGGACGTGCTGGTCCTGGAGCGCACCCGCGCGGCAGGTGGGGCGTCGGCGGCCGGGCACTTCTACCTCGGTGATGGCACGCCGGTGCAGCAGGCCACCGGGCACGCGGACAGCGCGGCCGCGATGTGTGACTACCTGACGGCCGTCACACCCGAGCCCGACCACGCCGAGATCACCGCCTACTACGTCGGCTTCACCCTCAGCGGGCTCAGCACCACCGTCGACGGCGAGGTGCTGCGGGCCGACGGGGCCGTAATCGAGGGGCTGTACGCCGCCGGTGTCCTGCGCGTCCACTATCGCGCAGGACACCGGCGGCTATTCGAATGGAACCTGCCTCGGGGAGGGCTCGTTCTTCGGGCGCCGCGCCGGGGCACACGCGGCGCTGCGGCGCCAGGAAGGCGACTGATATGCGCTTCACCTATGCCGAGACGATGACCGATCCTGCCTACTACGTGCCGTTGGCCCGCGCGGCCGAGGAGGTCGGGTACACATCCATGGCGGTCGCGGACAGCATCGCCTATCCGCGCGACTCCGACGCCAAGTACCCGTACACCCCCGACGGGAACCGGGAGTTCCTGGAGGACAAGCCGTTCATCGAGGCGTTCGTGCTCAGCGCGGCGATGGCGGCGGCCACCACGACGCTGCGGTTCACACCGTTCGTGCTGAAGCTGCCGATCCGTCCGCCGGTGCTTGTCGCCAAGCAGACCTCGTCGGTGGCCGCGCTGAGTGGCAATCGATTCGGGCTCGGCGTCGGGATCAGCCCGTGGCCCGATGATTTCGAGATCATGGACGTGCCGTTCGAGAAGCGCGGCGCGCGGATGGACGAGTGCATCGACATCGTGCGCGGTCTCACCGCGGGCGGGTACTTCGAGTTCCACGGCGAGTTCTACGACATTCCGCCGATCAAGATCAGCCCAGTGCCGACCGAACCGGTGCCGATCCTCATCGGCGGACACAGCAAACCCGCACTGCGGCGCGCGGCCCAACGCGGCGACGGATGGATGCACGCGGGCGGCGACGGGGCCGAACTCGACAAGCTGCTGGTCGAATTGGACGCCCTGCGTGCCGAATACGGGACACGCAAAGATTTCGAGGTGCACGTGATCTCCCTCGACGGATTCACCGTAGACGGCATCAAACGGCTCGAGGACAAGGGAGTCACCGACGTCATCGTCGGCTTCCGCCTCCCCTACACCCTCGACCAAGACACCGAACCCCTCGACACCAAGATCGCCAACCTGTCCCGCTTCGCCGAACACGTCATCGCCCGCACGTCCAGCTGAGCAAGCCATCACGATCAACGGCACATGGTCGTGCGCTCCAGAAGCCGGACCAGCCCTCGTCGAACGAGGTGAGTTCTAGCAGCCATGTGCCGTTGATCATGAACAGCCCGCTGGTCAAAGCCCGACGGCACGGTCCTCACCATCGAGCGGGACATGATGGCGGCAAAGTGCGAGTAGAGCCCGCCGCTATGTCCCGCTCGGCGAGCCAAGGTCGGCAGCGGGCGGAGTCGACGAGCGCAGTGTCGCGCGCGGCCCGGCGCGTTCATCCGCCGCGTCGGTGCGAGCTCGACTATCGCGGCGGACTCGATCGCCACGGCGGGCCCGACTATCGCGGTGAACCGAGGACAGCTACGGACGGAGTCGGTGAGTGTGCTGTCGCGCTCGGCCCGACGTGTACATCCGCCGCGTTGGTGCGGGCTCGATCGCCAGTCTGGGCGTTCTAGGCTACGCGGATGCGTAACGAGGCTGGCGCAGTGAGGACGACCGCGCAGTAGAGCATCGGAAGCTCTGGCGCCTCGCCAGATTCGCACCGGTCAACGAGTCGCTGTCACCAACCGGCACGACGTGCTGCGTGCGCCGCAGGCGGGTGGCCTGCACCCGAATCGCACGGCGCAGCCACCACCCGCCACCAAGAACGCCACCGGCCGAACTCCGTGCCGGACCACGCTTCTCCGGAGCGACGGAATCGACCACCACTCACCGAACGGGACATGGCGGCGCCAATGTGCGAGTAAGCCCGCCGTCATGTCCCGCTCGATGAACTGCGGACAGTCAGCGAGCGTGGTGTCGCGCTCGGCCCGACGTGTACATCCGCCGCGCCGGTGCAGGCTCGATCATCGCGGCGGTCGAGGTGTTCTGGGCTAAGCGGATGCATAACGAAGCGGGCGCAGTAGCGAGGAAGACGACCGCGCGGTGCGCGCATCAGACGCTCTGGCGCCACGCCAGATTCGCAGCGGTCAACGAGTCGCTGTCATCAATCGGCGACGGTTGCGCACGCGCAGAGCGACGGTTGCGCACGCGCAGGCGGTTGGCCGCCCAGCCCGCACCCGAATCGCACGTTGCTGCCAGCACCGCTCAGCAGGGACGCCATCGGCCAAACTCCGTGTCAGATCACGGTTCTGCGGAGCGGCGTATATCGGCCGCCACTCACCGACCGGGACATGGCGGCGCGAAAGTGCGAGTGGGCACGCCGTCATGTCCCGCTCGGTGAACCGCGGACAGCTATGGACGGAGTCGGCGCAGTGTCGCGCTCGGCCCGGCGCGTTCATCCGCCGCGTCGGTGCGGGCTCGACCATCGCGGCGGACTCGACCATCGCGATGAACCGAGGACAGCTACGGGAGGAGTCGGCGAGCACGGTGCTGCGCGCGCCGCGGTCCGGTGGCTGGTGGCTCACCACGTACCAGCCGCCCCATCTAGTGAACGGAACATGGTGGCGGCGAAGTGCGCGTGGAGCCGCCGTCATGTCCCGGTCGGTGAACAAGTTGAGCGGTGGAGTCGCGCACCGGGTGACCTAGTGAACGGAGATGGCTGCGTTGATGGGCGGGGCGTGTCGGTGGGTGGGGCTAGCCTGCTAGGGCGGTGGTGGCGGCGGTGAGGGTTTGGGCGCGGTAGGTTGCGCCGAATAGGACGACGTGGACTAGCAGGTGGTGGAGCTGGTGTAGGGGGATGCGGGTGCGCCAGCCGTCGGCGAGGGGGTGGGTTTCGTTGTAGGCGTTAAGGATTCGGTCCAGGTGGGGGGCGCCGAAGAGGGCGAGCATGGCCAGGTCGGTTTCGCGGTGGCCACCGTGGGCGGCGGGGTCGATGAGGATGGCGCGTTCGGCGGTCCAGCGGATGTTGCCGGACCAGAGGTCTCCGTGGATGCGGGCGGGTGGTTCCGGTGGGCCAGCCAAGGTGTCGATGCGGTCTATGACCTGCTCCAGCAAGCGGATTCCGTCCCGGCCGAGGTGAGGGGCGGCGCGCGGGAGGTAGGGCGCGAGGCGGCGTTCGGCATACCAGCGTGCCCACGGTCCGGTGGACAGCGTGTTGTCCAGAGGTAGTTCTGCGATCCAACCCTGCCAGGGTGCGCCGAAAGCATTGGGTGAGTTCGCGTGTAGCGCCGCGAGTTCGCGCCCGAGTTGTTCGGCCGCAGCGGGAGTCGGTCCGGTGTCATCGAGCCAGGGCAGCACGATCATGCGATCGTCAGCGGCCAGGACTTCGGGGAGGAGGTCGGGAACCGACCCGGGCCGCGCCGACTCCCCGCCAGCGGTCGCCGATCGGACCGTGGCCGACTCCCCGCCAGCAGTCGCCGAACGGACCATAGCCGATCCCGCGGCAACGGATGCTGATCGGACCGTGCCAGTTGTATCCGACGTGCCAGGCGTCGGCACACCTGGCAGCCATGATTGATCGGCGACGCTCGCGAGACCTGACGTACCCGCACTCGAGCCAATCTCGTTGGGACTCGAGCCAATCTCGTCGGGTGTATTCGCCGAGCGACTCGACTGTGATCCACCGGGCCGTCGAGGCAGATCGAACTGGGCGGAGCGCGCCTCGATTGTCGCTACGCGGTTCTCGATGGCCTCGCCCACCGGCTCATGCGCTCCCGCGGCAAGCCAGCGCAGCCCGGACGCTTCCGCCGCAAAGACAGTGGTTGGTTCGGCGGCGGCCTTGACGAAGACGTCGCGACCGTCGGCGAGAGCGGCGCGGTGCATCGTCCATGCGTGACTCGACCCGAGGTCGGTGACGCCGCGGACGGGCGTGTCGAGGAGGGCGTGGAGGTGCTCGGCCAGGGTCATGGCGTCTGGGCGGTGAGTCGCTTCATGGTGTCCTCGTCGGCGGGGAAGAACGATTCGATGGCGAGTTCGGCGACGGTCACATTCATGGGGGTGCCGAAGACGGTGGTGACACTGAGGAACGACAGTTCGTGGCCGTCGCGCAGCATACGCAGCGGGACCACCGACTGGTCGGGTTCAGGCAAGGCCGGATCGATCGCACCGCCGGGGTAAGCGAGTAGTTCGTCACGCAATTCGACCAGCTCGGGTGAACCGGTGACCTCGATCTGGCGGGACAGTCGCGCGAACACGTGGCCGCGCCATTCCGCGAGGTTGATGATCTGATTCGCCATACCGTCGGGGTGCAGGCTCAACCGCAGCGCGTTCACCGGTGGGGTCAGCAGCGCGGGGTCGATGCCGGTGAGCAGCAGCGTGACACCGCTGTTGGCGTCGATCATCGTCCAGCTCTGATCAATCGCCAGCGCCGGATACGGCTGATGGCCGACAAGGATCTGCCGCATCGTTCTGCGGACCGCGTCCATCGCGGGGGTATCGAGCGACGGTTCCGCATAGGCGGGTGCATAGCCTGCGGCCAGCAGCAGCCGATTGCGTTCGCGCAGTGGGATTTCCAGGTGCTCGCTCAGATGGACCAGCATCGTCCGGCTCGGCGTGGCGCGACCGGTCTCGATGAAACTCAGATGCCGAGCCGACGTCTCGGCGCGCCCGGCCAACTCCAGCTGACTGAGCCTGCGCTCGAGCCGCCAACGCCGCAGTAGGTCACCGGCTGTTTGCGTACTCACTCCCCGATCCTACGAACAACCCGTCGCCACGACGATTACCTCACAGGTAATCGTCCAGACCGCCACCGCTGCCCGCCGAGAACCGACACCCCCGCGCATTCTCGCCGCTATACGCGGACGACCGGACAGCCGCACCCACACTCGAGATCCGCACTCGGTATGGGCCCCTATAGAGAGGCGGATTCAGGGAGTGGGTGCGGATCCCGAGGTGCGGCGACCGGCGTGGTCAGCGGACGGTGATCACGCGACTGTGCCAGCCGGTGGAGCCGTCGGGGAACGGTTGGGCGCGGGCATCGGTTTGGGTGACGCCGTCGCGGTCGATCGCCCGGACGCGCAGGGTGTGTGCGCCGGGTGGGGCGGTCCAGCGCCACGTCCATTGACGCCAGGTGTCGGTGGAGTATTCGTCGGCGAGGGTGGCCGGTTGCCACGGTTGGTCGTCGACTTGGACTTCGACGGCGTCGATACCGCGATGCTGGGCCCAGGCGACTCCGGCGACGGTGACATCGCCCGAGGGCACGGTGGCGAAGGCGGCGGGGACATCGATGCGGGACGCGGTTTTGATGAGTGCCTTTGCGGCCCAACCACGTTGGGTCCAATACGCCTCGGCACGGTCGAATCGGGTCAGTTCGAGATCGACCACCCATTTGGTGGCGGACACGTAACCATAAAGACCGGGCACAATCAGCCGCGCGGGATAGCCGTGCGCGATCGGCAGCGGTTCGCCGTTCATCCCCACCGCCAGCAGCGCGTCCCGACCATCGGTCACCGCGGAAACCGGTGTGCCCGCGGTGAATCCATCGACACTGCGAGACAACAGCATGTCGGCTTCTGGCCGCACACCCACCTCGGCGAGCAGATCGGCCAGCAGGTACCCCGTCCAGACCGCGGTACCCACCAACTCGCCGCCGACCTCATTGGACACACACGTCATAGTGATCATGCGCTCGACCGCCACCCGCCGCCGCAGCCCAACGATATCCAATTCCATTGGGCGATCGACCATTCCGTGAATGCGCAACCGCCAATCGCCGCTCCTCAGCGCCGGGAGTTGCAGCGCGGTATCGACACGGTAGAACCGATCATTCGGAGTGACGAACTCGGCTAGCCCCGGAACCGCCCGCCGCACACCAGGTTCGACAGCCAACGCCGGAACAACCGGACGCGGAACAACAAACCCAGCCCGATCCGCCACCACATCACGCAGCCGCGCCCCAACCCACTGCCCAGCAACGGCCGCCCCCACAGCCACCGCCCCCACTCCCGCCGCGAACAGGAGAAACCGACGCCGCGACCCGCCTCCGCCCAGGGACCCCGATGGCGGTGTCCCCGACGTGCTACTCACGTCCGCACTCCGAGACGGACCGATGCCGCCACTCGCTACCGGAAGGATGGTCGCGGCACTGTCGCCGCCCGCCGCCCGACGTGTCCCCGCCACAGCATCATTACGCGCCGCCGGACCAACATCTGCCGCCACATCACCGACGTCCGCTCGCCCCACCCCTGCCGCAGTATCGTCACCCGCCGCAGCGCCGATCCCCATCGGTCCCGTTCGCGCGATAGTGCCGCCTTCCGCAGGGTGTCGTCCACCCGATCTACGTTCGCCATCGAGCTCTAGGTCGCGCCCGGTGTCACGGTCACTCCTGGGCGCTGAACCGGTCATCGATGCTCCGCCACCCATCGAACCCGCCCGCGGATGCGACTCCTCGCCCGCAACCCTGTCCGCCGATGAAACACCCTCCGTAGCTTCCCCACCGAGCGCGGGACCACTAACCGGCACTCGGCCGATCAGCACGCGCAGGGCCAGCACTCCCGCCGCCACACCAATGAGCGTCGGTACTGCGAACCATGGTGTGGCAGTGGGGCGTTGGAGCGCGGCTCCGAGTACTACCCCACCGAGTAGGACCAGCAGTACACTGCCGAGTGGACGCCGTCGCTCCAGGATGCCGAGGATCGCGGCGAACACGACCATCACCGCGGCCATCGATGCGAAGAGTGCGAGCTTGTCGTTGCTGCCGAAACGGCGGATCGCGGCGTCCTTCAACGCATGTGGGGTGTGGTCGACCACCGAGGCGCCCATCGCGTAGAACGGGGAGGCGGCGGGATCGATCAGCGCGGCGACCAGGTGGCCAACGCCAAGTACTGTCAACGCGGCGAGGACTCCGGTGAGAGCCGCGGCCGATCTGTTGCCGGCCTGTTTCGGGCGTGCTTGTGCCGCAAGGTTTTTCATCGCAGGTTCTCTCGTTGATCGTCGGGATCGAGAAGCTGCGGGCGGCAGCTCAGGTCAGATTCACGCTGGCGATCGCGCTCGTCGTCGGCTGCGGCGAACCGGCGGCCGGTTCGACCGTGACGACCAGTGTGTCGACAGTGTCGAAGCGGGTCACCATGGCGGGGCCGGCGGCAGGCAGTTCGGTCATCACCCGGGCCGAGCGCGGCGTCCCACCGAGCGGGATGAGCCAGACCTGGTAGGAGTGGCCCGGCGGTGGTGCCGACACGGATTCGAAAGTTACTGTGGCAGCGGTGATTCGAAGCGAGGTACGGACGGTGAGACTACCTCCGCCCGCGACCGGCACCGACTTCACCATGACGTCGGGCTGTTCGAGCACCAATTGGGCGGTGAGCCCGGATTGGCCCGAATCGGATTGGTGCACATACACTCCGACACCTGCCCCGATCGCCACCACCACCGCGACCGCAGCCGCGAGCCAGCGCGATCGCTCGAATCGCTTGCGGGACTTACCCGATACTCCGGTCGCTTCATCGAGGGCCCGCAGCAACGTCGTCTCCAACGCGGGCGGCGGCTCGGTCGCATCGAGCACAGTCAGCACGGCCATCGTCTCGCGCACACCGGAAACAATGGCGGCGAAGGCGGCCGCGGTGGCCTGGTCGGCGTCGCGCAACCGGTGTTCGATGGTGCGCCGCTCGAGCTCGGCGACCGCGTCCATCGCATACGGGTAAGCCAGCTCCAGCAGATCCGTAGCGGGCCGCCCGTTCTCACTCATGCCCACACCGCGCTAACACTCTGTCCCACCAGTAAGAGCGCATGCCCGGCTGTTTCTATCGCCCACTCGCGTCGCACACTCATGCCGGCACCGCACCGTCGCTCGGCTCCGGCACGCGCAAGCGCTCGGCTGCATCCATTGCCCGCTCCCATACCGCGCGAACACTCGGCTCCGGTATGCCCGACGCGCGCCGCGCCGCAATCCTGCGCTCGCTCATGCGGTATCACTTCCTGTCAGGCAGTTCTCGAGCCGCTTCAATCCATCGCGGATACGGCTTTTGATGGTGGGCAGCGGAACTTCGAGGTGGTCGGCGACCTCGCTATAAGTCCGGCCGCTGTAGTAGGCCAGCGCGACGGCTTGACGCTGGATCGCGGTCAACGTGTCCAGGCAGTCGAGCACCGATTGCTCATCGAGCAGCTGTCCGACCTCTTCGGCGACGACATCGTGGTCGCGGCCCAGATTCGCTTGACCGAAGGCGATGTCGCGGGTGCTGGCGGACTGCTCGCGGCGGACCCGGTCCACCGCCCGCCGATGGGTCAGCATCATCAGCCAACCCATCGGACTGGACAGTTTGCGGTCATAGCCCGCCGCGAGCGACCACGCCTGCAGATACACCTCCTGGGTGATCTCCTCGGCCGCCGCGTGACTGCGCAGGATGCGCAGCGCGAGACCGAACACCCGGTGACTGGTCGCGCGATAGAACTCGGTGAAGGCCTCGCGATCGCCGGTCGCGATCGAGTCGAGCAGCTCGACAAGCCGTCGCATCCGCGCGAGTTCGTCCGGATCCGCGCCGGTCGCGCACGACGGTGTCACCGGAGGTCCGCCCCCGCCGGTGTTGCGGCGCAGGCGGATCGCGGCGAGCCTCGGCTCATTCGGCATGCTCACCTCCGCGGCGATCGTCGGCGGAAACGGACAGGGAATGGATCTGCGGCAGCAACACGTCGAGCACGACTCCTGATGGGAAGGACCATTCCGAACTAAACGGTGTGGCGAGGTTACGCGGCGGGCGGCATCATCACGGTATCGATCAGGTACACCGTCGCATTTGCCGTCTTCACTCCGCCGCAAATCACCGAAGCGTCGCCGACTTTGATGTTGTCGCCGCTGCCGGTGACCGTCACGTTCGCGCCCTCGACGGTCGGGTGCGTGCCCGCGATCTTGTCCGGCGCGATCTGGCCCGGAACCACGTGGTAGGTGAGGATTTTCGTCAACGTGGCCGAGTCCGTCTTCAGCGCGTTGATGGTGGCCGGGTCGATCTTCGCGAACGCCGCGTCGACCGGTGCGAACACTGTGAACGGACCGCCGTTGAGCGTGTCGACCAGATTCACCTGCGGATTGAGCTGACCCGACACAGCGGCGACCAACGTGGTCAGCAGCGGATTGTGCGAGGCCGCGGTGGCGACCGGATCCTGGGCCATGCCGCTGACCGAACCGGCGCCGGTCGGCACCTGCTGGGCGTAGGCCTTGCAGCCGGTACCGACCAGGTCGCCCGCCGCAGCCGTCGACGTGGTCATCGCCGCGGCCGAGGAGGGTGCCGCGGTGTTGTCGGACTTGTCGCTCGAACAGGCCGAGGCACCGACCAACGCGGTCAGCGCCATCGCCGCCACAACCGAACGTCGCATTACAGTCATCGTTGTCATTCGCTTCCGTCGATACGGCTCGCGGCCGTGCTTGGATTGGACGGAACGGAATTCGCCTGGGCCGTCGGCCCGGATGGGTCGAGTTGGCAAGAACTTTCTCCAGCGGCGCGCTAACGTTCGGCGCGCGCGTCGAGGACCATCGACCCGTCCTGCACGAGGGTGGCGCGGGCGCGACGGCGAACCCGGCAGGTGTCCACCGAGCAGTCCAAATGGATCTGCATCGCCCGATGCGCTCGGGCCGCCGACATCGGACCGGGATCGGTCCGGCAATCAGCGATATCGGAATTCATGGCAAATGTCTGCATCTGTCTGTCCCTTTCGCCGGGCGCTCACCGAGCGCGGGTCCAATAGCCTCACCAGTACTTCGCACAGCAACCAGCAACGGACTGGCTAGTCTTTGCCGGGCGGGACATCGTCGCGTGCGCGCTCGCTCATGTCCCGTTCGGCAGGCAGGATCGTGGGATGACTACTACGGCGGATTTCGTGTTCGACAGCGATACGGCCAGTGAACGAGTCGGAGAGCACGAGTTCGAGCTGACGCTGACGGACCGGTGGACCACCTTCATCGGCACAACGAATGGAGGGTATCTGCTGGCCAGCTGTTTACAGGCGCTGTGCAACGACGTGCCGCACCCCGATTTGTTGTCCGCGTCCGCGCATTTCCTGCGGCCAGGCAGTCCTGGACCCGCGCGGATCACCACCGATGTCGCCCGGATCGGGCGGCGCACCTCGACCGGGGCGGCGACGCTGCTGCGCGATAATCGGGAAATCGTGCGCGTGTTGGCCACTTTCACCGATCTCGGCACCGCCGACGGACCGACCAAAGTAAACGGCAAACCGCCAGCGTTGCCCGCGCCCGAAAAATGCGTCGACGCGTTCGAGGCATTCACCCACCCACGGCCGCCGATCTCGCAGCGGACCGAGGCTCGCATGGCCGACGTTCCCGGCTTCTGGCGCGGCAAGCCCGGCGGTGCCAGCGCCACCGAGTTCTGGGTGCGCATGGCCGACGGGCGCGACGCCGACCCGATCGTCCTCGCGTTCCTCGTCGACTCCGCCGCGCCGATCGTCTTCGACCTCGGCATTCCCGGTTCGGCGACCATCGAACTCACCGTCCACATCCGCAAGCGGCCTGCCCCCGGCTGGCTGGCGTGTCGCGTCACCACCAACTTCCTGATCGATGGATTTCACGAGGAAGATTTCGAAATCTGGGACAGCACAGGGGCTTTGGTTGCTCAATCGCGGCAATTGGCGATCGTGTCGACGTAAGCGGGTAGCGGCGGTACCGGGCGATCGACAGGTCGAGCGCCATGGCGTCGTCCGGTGCGGTGCGCAGCCCCTGCATATGGTCCGCGCGGCCTGCCCAGTAACACCGACGGCCGTAGCCGTCGTACGGTCCGGGTAGCCCGCACATTAACGCCGACAGACATGGCCGACATACGGTCCAGGCGGCCGCCCAGGCAATACCAACGGCGTGGCGGTTGTCATGGCAACCCGACAAGCGGCCTGGCCGATCAGGTCGGTGGGGCGATCTTGGCGATGGAGACCACGCCCGGACCGGTGGTGACCGTGACGAACTGGCGATAGGTGCGGACGGCGGCGTCGGGACGGATTTCGGTGATGACCACGTCGAACCGGCCGTCGGCCATGGGGGTGATCATCACGCAATGCTGGGTGCCCGCAGGGACGGACTTGATGCCCGCGCTGATGACCTCGGCCGGCGGCACCGACGCGTCCGTCGTGGTCACCGCGCGTGCGTCGGCTCCCGATCTGGCCACGTAGTAGGCGTACTGGAAGGCCAGGATGACGTCCGGTCCCGAGGTGGTCGATCCAGTTCCGTTGCCGCGCACCAACTGATCGTTCCTGGTCGGCTCGCAGCCGGGTCCGCCGCCGAGCACCGGATCCGTATACGTGGCCGACTGGCGCGGCGCACTCGCCGACGCCGTGTACACCATGACCACCGCCACCGCGGCCACCGAACCGACCACCGCGGCCGACCCCACCAGCCACGACCTGCTTCGCCGCTGCACATGCCAGCGCTGCGGACGCGGAATCATCCCCGGCCACAACGGCACCGCCGCTTTGTGCCGCCCGCGATGTGCGGCGGCACTCCCCCCGGAAACGTTGGACGACGACGTCATCGCGCCGCACCCCCTTTACCGGTGCCTACTCAGCGCCCCGGGACACCCTCAATGCCGTTGCGCAGTAACAACATTGCACACCTTCGCCGGGCATGCCGGTCGAATGAGTCACAGACCGGTTTGCCGGTTTCGCTGGCGCCCTTCGGTTGTCGGAACGGAGCGGAGGACAGCGCAGGCCAGTTACCGCGCGACGCCCGCGCGAACGGCGACACGAGGACCTTCCCGACCCGCCCACTCTCGGCCGCCACGTCGATACGCTGCCGAGTGGGACGTGGCGGTGGCAAAAGTCGAGTAACTGAATCGGTGATGTCGCGCTCGGACTCGAGGAGGGATAGCCGTGCAAGTCGCGGTATACGGGCCGAGGGAATGCGGCGATGTCGAGGCCGGGCAAGCACGGATGGTCGGGCGGCTGTTGGCGGAGGCCGGGGTGACTGTGCTGTGCGGCGTGATGGCCGCGGTTGCCGAGGGTGCGTCGATCGCGGGTGGGCTGGTGATCGGGGTGCGGCCGGACACCGATCGCGGCGCGGGGTGCGCGGGGTTGTCGGCCGTGCTGTTCACCGACATGGGTGAGGCACGCGACGCGATCCTGATCGCGTCGGCGGGCGTGGAAACGCCGGGCGCTCAGCTCACCTGATACTGGCCGGGCTCGACCGCGTCGGCTCGATCGCAGGAACGTGCATCGGCTGATCGGGCTCGGTCACATGCTCGCCCGCAGGGACATGCTCGATCGCCGGTGGGTGCATCGACTGGACGCGCTCAGCCACTTGTCCGAATCCTTCCGGGTTCCAAGGCAGCAGGAACGGTGTGGCGAGCAGCAGAACACCAGAGAGGGCGATGGCCTCGAGTGGGCTGGTGAGGGTGGCGAGGATTCCCCAGAGGGCGATGAGTGCGGCTTTGGTCGCGTTACCGCTGATGGACCAGGCGGTCAGGACTCGCGCGGCTCGGTGTGCGGGAGTGCGCAGGAGTCGCTCGGTGGCGTAGATGGGGTTGAAGATGCCCATGCAGGTGATCAGCAGCGCCTCGACGATGATCACGGTCACCACGCCGGAGAGGCCGGGGCGGGTGAACGCCAACCCGATCGGGAAGCACGCGCGAAGCACACCGGTGACGATCATGACGCGATGTCGTCCGAATCGACTGACCAGACGCGGGGAGAGCCGGGCGCCGAGAAACCCGAAGAGGGACGGTATCCCGAACGCCAACCCGTATTGCCAGGCAGGGACGTGGTATCGGCCGAGGAGCAGGACAGACAGCAACGGGACGGCGGCCATGATCAGACCGCTGGTGGCGATCGAGTTGAGGAACAGGCGGCGCAGCACCAGATCCTGGCGAATGAACCGCCAGCCGTCGAGCAGATCGCGGCCGCGCAAACGGGTGGAGGTCTCTCGGGGTGCCGCTGTGTCGCGGCCGCGGATGCGGAGAACTCCCAGCGCCGACAGCAGGTAGCTCACCGCGTCCGCGATGACGGTGACCAGCGGGCCGAACACTCCGATGAGCGCACCGCCAAGCGGTGGTCCCGTCGAGATGGCAACCCAGCCCGTGCCCTCGAAACGCGCGTTCGCCACGATCAACTGATCACCGGAGACAAGAACTTTCAGATACGCACCGGATGCGGCGGTGAAAGCGATGTTCGCCGTGACCGAGATGATCGCGACGAGTAGGAGTTGGCCATAGGACAGCAGCCCGAGCAGATACGCCGCAGGCAGGCTGGCCATCGCGACGAACCGAACAAGATCCATCGTGATCATCACCGGACGTTTGTTCCGATGCTCCACCCAGGGCCCGAGCGGAAGGGCGATGATCGTGGCGACGGCAAGGCTGACCGCCTCCAGCGCCGAGACCGCGAATGCTTGCGCATGCAGCACGCGCAAGGCAATCAGCGGGAACGCCCCGAACGCGATCTGCGTACCGAACGCGCTCACCGCGTACGCCGACCACAACCACCCGAAACTGCGACCTAGCTGCACGCGACCCCTTCGATGCTCTTACTTCTGCGTCCAGCGACTCAATACTGATCTGCCGCAAGACAACCCGTCGTTGACCACCCAATCCAAGCAATCGCGGCAACCCGGATCAAACAACCGAGTCGGCGGCGAGCCACAACCAGCTGTTGTGCCAGTAAGGTTTTGCGACGTGGACCTCGACGCCGTGCGCACCTTCGTCGTCGCCGCGGACGCTGGTCAATTCCAGGAAGCCGCCGCCGTGCTGTCGATCACCCAGCAGGGGGTCTCCAAGCGCATCGCCGCGCTGGAGAAAGATCTGGATGTGCGCCTGTTCACCCGCACGCCCCGCGGCGCCCGGCTCACGATCGACGGTCAGGCATTCCTGCCCCATGCCCGTGAACTTCTCCGGGTGGCGGAGCGGGCCGACGCGTCCGTGCGTCCTGGTCGGCGCGCGCTGCGCGTCGATGTCGTCAACCGGCGGGTCGTGACAGCAGTGCTGCTCCAGGATTTCTATCGAACGCATCCCGAGATCGAGTTGGATGTCGTGACCCTGGACGCCACCGTCGATGGTGCGATCGCGGCTGTCCAAGCTGGGACGATCGACGCCACCTTTCATGGCGTTCCCGCGCGGCAACAGTTACCCGAGGCGATCAAGGCCGCCCGCGTCATCGACGAGCCGCACCAGCTACTCGTCGGACCCGGGCACGCACTCGCCGACGCTTCCTCCGTCGCGCCCGCCCAACTCGCCGGACATCGAATCTCGATGCCGGGGTTGGGTGCTCGCGGCGAGGTGGCGGACTACTACGACGAACTCGTGGCCGCGTTCGGTCTGACGATCGATGTGGTCGGCCCCGTCTTCGGCAACGAGACCATGCTCGCGGACATCGCCGACTCCGCCGACCTCAGCACCCTCGTCGGCGAGCGCTCGCGTTACCTGTGGCCGGACAGCTATGACCTGCGGCGCATACCCATCCGCAACCCAACCCCTGTTTATCCGATGTCAATGATCTGGCACGACGACAACCCGCATCCCGCGCTCAGCAAACTCCGTAACTACCTCAACGCCAGACGAACCGACGCACCCGACGCGGAGGTCTGGTTGCCGACATGGACGCGGCGGTCCGCGTCGAGGTCATGAGCTGGACAACGGTGAGAGGTCGTCCGGCGGTCGAATCCAGGTGCCGCCGCGCTCCTTGCGTTCGACTGCATGAGTGGGTTCACCGAAGGGATGGGGCTGCGGCGACCGGACCAGCAGCACCACCAGCCGCCGCCCGAGAACGCGCCGATGATCGCCCGCATTCAGCAGAACCTCGCGTTCTGGATGGAACACGAGCTGCGGCAATACGTCCGCTATGCGCCGGATCTCGCGGCCTTGCGACAGTCCGCGAACAAGCTCGTGCTCGGCATCGGGCGCGACTCGAAGGACACCTTCCCCGCCGCACCCAACGCCGTCCTCGCCGAGGAACTCGGACTCGACGTCGTCGAATTCACCGGTAATCACATCGGTTACGTCACCGACGCGGACGGGTTCGCCACACAGCTGGACCAGCTCCTCGCCCAGCCCACATAGACCGCCTCGTTGCGGCGAGCCATGACGCCGTCGTTGGGAGCTGGGGCAGGCCGACCTCGCCGGAGGGGTTGGCCGAAAGTGTCTAGGGAACCGGGACCATTTCGGGGTGTAGCAAGGTGGCCGGTGTCTGGGTGAGATCGTTGTATCTGCCCAGCGTCGTGTCGAAGAAGCTGCGTAGGTAGCCGCGCTGCAGATCGAGCGAGACGCGCGGATCGATGGTGCCGACCAGCTGGGCCGCGACAGCGGAGGGGATCAGGCCCGCGGCGACAAGTGGAGCGGCGATCAGCTGGTTGTCGCAGAACGAAAGATGTTGCGTGCCGTTGAGCCGGAAATTGAGTTTCGGTCCGTGACCGGTGGCCCAGAACTGTTTCACACCCGGGATGTCGGCACGGTCGTGGCCTTCGCGGTTGATGAGCATGAACGGGCGGTCCAGCCCGTCGGTGACGACCGAGCCCCAGAGGCGGCCATCGAGGTCAGCCGCCGCCGCGATCCGGGGATCGTCGTGCATGGCCTGGGCCGCGGTGGCGCCGCCCAGGGAATGCCCGAACATACCGACCTTCGATACGTCGAGTACTCGGGCGAGGTTGGCGGGCAGCGGGTGCTGGTCGGCGTCCGGATTGTCCCCTGCGGTGATGTCGACGAGCTTGTCGAGCACAAACCGGGTGTCGGCAACCCGCGTCGCTAATGCGGTAGCGCCCTGGGCCTCGTCGTCGCCGTGGGTCGGTGCCAGAGCGCTCTGTTCGATCCGGCCGCCGGGGAATTCCGTCGCCGTTTCGTGAGTGTGGCTCAGCGCGACCACGACAAAACCGTGACTGGCAAGATCTTCGGCCTGCGCGGTGCTCAGCTCACGCGGCATCCCCTTGCCCGGCGAGAACATAACCACCGGGCGGCGCCCACGAGACATCTCCGCAGCCGCATCGATGTGGCCGTGACTGGGCGCCAACGTCAAGCGCTCCGTCGACGGCGCACCGACCGGAGCAAGACTATCGGCATATATCTGGGTAAGGCTGGGCGAGAGCCATTGCCGCACAGGCACTCCCGCCACGTCGGTGGCGGGGTACCAGATGCTGACCATCAGCTCACGCGCGACGGCCGGGCTATACGGATCGCGCCGCGCGGTATCGACCAGATGCAGATCCACCACGCCGATCGCATCAGCGCCGGTTGGCTCCGGCAGGGCTACGACTACCGAACCCTGTTGCGGCGGAACCGGTTCAGCTCGGGCAATGCCGTCCACCGTGGTCAACGCCAGCAGGACCAGAACAGAAACATATCGAAATAGCCTCGTCCGCAAGACAATTCCCTCCCCAGTCGCTGGCGTCGCTCACCTCCAACCGGTTCACCCTATCCCGAGTCCACGTCAGCAGTATCGGGCGAGCCTGTCGACCCGCCCAACGGATTCGCCATCGCCCGACACTTCTCGACGCCGCCATGCATCATGCGATCAAACGCCGGGCTACTACCTCCTGGCAGTCGAGCGAGACAGGTTCCAACTGTGCCAGGTGTCATGGTCGAGGCGGTACAGGACCCGGTCGCGTACTTCGGTGCGCAGGGGTTCGGGCAGCCGATCGGTCGCGGGCAGGATGTCGGGTGAGAGTTGGGTCAGGTATTCGGTGTCGAAGGGCTTGCCCTGCTGCAAGTTGTCGATGTTCTTGTCGGCGATGAGGCGTTCCGGATTCAGGACGGCCAGTGCGAGCAGGGTCGCCATGGCGGTGCCGATCATCGCGCGCGACAACCACATCCGGCGCAGGCGCAGCACCGCCGCGAGCACCAGCAGATACACCAGGCCGAGCCACAGTTCGCAGACCTCGACCAGCAGCCGGAGCACGGTGAAGCCGTATGCCTGCTGGTAGGTCCACATGCGGCCGAGTGCGGAGGCGACGATGATCAGCGACAGCACACCCACCGCGCACAGCAGCACACGCAACCACAACCGGGCCGCCGCCGAGTCTTTCGCGGCCCAGCGCAAGACAACCAGGATCACCGCGAGCGTCAGGATGGTGACCGCCGACAGCTGCCAGAACCCGCTGCGCGCGTATTCGGCATAGGTCAGCCCGGCTGTGCGCTGCACATAGTCGTCGCCACCGAACAGCGCCACGAACTGCGCACCGACGAACACCGCGAACAGCACGGTGAGCGCACCGACCGGCAGCGCCCACTCCACGCGTCGCAGCGACCGACCTCCGCCAGCGGTTTCCGTCGCCGGCATCGGCGGACCGGCCAGCACATACAACGCGCCAACCGCACCAAGCCCGACCACCGCGAACAACACGATCCACTGAACCATCAAGACACCGTCGAACTCCGGCGTCACCGACTCCAGCAGCTTCGCGAACGTCGCATCGGCACCACCGAGCAACGGAACGAACACCGCGAGCAACGCGAGCGTGACGATCACCGACAGCGCGACACCCCGCTCCCGCCGCGACTTACCACCCCGCATCCGTTCGACCGTCGCATACACCCACGGCAAACCGACCAATGCCGCAAGAGGCAAGGCGATCACATCGGACACCACCCCGTTCGCCGACCGCCGCCCCACGACCGCCAGCGACCCGGCTACACACGCTGCCAGCACGCACAGAGTGAACAACCAGCCCGCCGCACGGAAGGTGCCGACGGCCAAGAGCGCCAGCAGCATTCCCGTCCACCAGATCCGCGCGGACTTCTCCCCGAGTCCGCCGCGCGCTACACGTGTCGAGGTGGTGGCGGTTGCCGCCGTGATCGGCTCCGTCGGGGTGAGTGCGGAATTCGGCACCATCGCATCGGCATTCCCCTCGCTCGCAGCTCCCGGACTAGTTGCGGCAAGCTCACTTGGCTGCGGATTCGCCCCAGTCGGATGCACATCGTCGGTGGAAACCCCCGCCGCACGGGCTATCGAATCGACCGATCCGATAGCCGAATTCGCAGGCCGGGCATCGGTGGCATCGCCCGGGGCGACCAGGGCAGCCCTGCGAATAGATTCGGTCGACCCGAGATACGACTTCGCCTCCGCAGGCCGCACATCAGGAGCATCGGCCGGGACAATCAGCGCAGCCCCGCGATCCGAACTCGCATCGGCGGGATCGTCCGGGGCGATCAGCGCGGCCTCGGTAATCGAATCGGTCGATCCGACATCCGAACTCGCCTCTGGAAGCCCCACATCAGTGGCATCGGCTGGTGCGATTCGCGCGGCTCCGGAATCTGACTCCGACGCATCAGCTTTCGACTTCGTCTCTTCTCGGCAGCTACCTCCTGCCGAGCCTGCGCCTTTCCTGGGTTGATCGGGTTGCGACTTCGCCGCCCTCTCGCGGGCAGTGAGGCTTTGGTTCATGTCCGTCTGAGGGCTGGTTGTCGAATCCTCCCCTCCGGGATTCGACGTCTGCGCAGACGGTGTCGGTGTAGGTGCCGTCGGCGCAGATGCCGTCGGCGCAGATGCCGTCCGCGCAGATGCCGTCCGCGCAGATGCCGTCCGCGCAGATGCCGTCCGCGCAGATGCCGTCCGCGCAGATGCCGTCCGCGCAGATGCCGTCCGCGCAGATGCCGTCGGCGCTGTTGGCCTCCGTGTAGGTAGTGTCGCCGCAGACGGTGTCGGTAAGGCATCGGCTGCGCCGACAGCGGTCCCCGTTTCTGCTGCGGTCCCGTCGTTTTCGCTCGCGGCCCGCGTTCCGGTCGCCTGCTTCCCTGACCTGCGGGCGTTCCGATCGACCAGGTACACCGCGCCGACGGCGACCGATCCGGTGAGTAGCCAGCCGATTCCGGGACGATCCAACGGGATCAACGCCGCGCCGGTGAATCCGGCGAGGCAAGCCGCGGGGAGGACGCCGGTTGGGCTGGCGACGCGGCGCCACTTCGGCGGCGGAGGCATGCGCATCGGCGGATAGGCAGGGACGGGCGGAGGTGTCGGTGGAGGGGGCGAAATCGGGTCCGTCGATCGGGTGCCAGTCTGTGGTGGGTCGGCCAATAGTGTGCCCCCGGAGACGGGTCCCGCATGCTCGGCCACAGATTCGGTGAAGGCCGCATGCTTCGAACCCGATTCGGGGCGTGCCCAATAGCTCGCCGCAGGTGTGGCCAGCGACGGTTCCGGCCGGTGCGGTTCGGACCGACCTGGTTCCAGCCGGCCTGGTTCGGGCCGACCTAGTTCCGGCCAACCCAGTTCGGACCGACCTGGTTCGGGCTGACCTGGTTCGGACCGACCCAGTTCCGGCTGATTTAGTTCCGGCTGACCCGGTTCAGGCGGACCTGGTTCCGGCCAACCCGGTTCGGATCGACCTAGCTCGGGCCAACCCGGTTCGGACCGACCCAGTTCCGGCTGATTTAGTTCCGGCTGACCCGGTTCCGGCTGACCCGGTTCCGGCCAACCTGGTTCGGACCGACCTAGTTCCGGCTGACCCGGTTCCGGCCAACCTGGTTCGGACCGACCTAGTTTCGGCTGACCTGGTCCGGACTGACCCGGTTCGGACCGACGCGGTTCCGGAGTTCCTGATTCGGGTGTTTCGGACATGGTTCCCCTCCTGAGGGTGTGCGGGATCGCCCCGGGACCTCGAGCGGTCCGGGTTGGTGGTGTGACTGGTTCGCTAGTGGTCGGGTAGGACCACGCGGATGCGGGAGCCGGGGTCTGCGACGGCGATGGTGCCGCCGTGTAGGTCGACGATCCAGCGGGAGATGGCGAGGCCGAGACCGGTGCCGCCGCCGTCGGTGCGGCCGCCGCGGGTGAAGCGGTCGAAGACGCGGGCGCGTTCGGCGCGTGGGATGCCGGGGCCGTCGTCGGCCACCTCGATCACCAGTTGGCCGGGGTGCTGGCGGGCGGTGAGGCGGACCTCGCCGCCTGCCGGGCCGTGCCGTGCGGCGTTGTCTAGCAGGTTGAGTAGCACTTGATGCAAACGTGCACGGTCGGCGAATACGCTTGCGGTGCTTGGCTGTACGTCGGTAGTGAATCGAACGCCACGGCCCAGTGCCACGGCGGCGACCTCCGCCTCGGCCACGACCTCCGCCAACAGCGGTGCGACGTCGAGCTTTTCGCGGTCGAGGGGGAAGGCGCCCGCCTCGATGCTGGACAGGTCGAGCAGTTCGGAGACGAGCAGGCTCAGCCGTTCGGTCTGGGCGAGGGCGGTGCGCAGTGTTTTGGGGTCGGGTTCGGAGACGCCGTCGACGAGGTTCTCCAGCACGGCGTTGAGCGCGGTGATCGGTGTGCGCAGTTCGTGCGAGACGTTCGCGATGAGGTCGCGGCGCTGCTGGTCGGCGGCCGCCAGATCCGCGGCCATCTGGTTGAACGCTTCGGCGAGCTGCCCGACCTCGTCTCGCGAACTCGCCCGCACCCGCCGCGTGTAGTCGCCGTGCGCCATTCGCTTGGCCGCCGCCGTCATCTCACGCAGCGGCCTGGTGATCCCGTGGGCGAGGAACTGCGAGGTCACCAGGGCGATCGCCATCGCGGTCAGGGTGGTCTTCGGCGGCAACCATCCGATCTTGATTCGGAAGAAGCCGAACGCGATTCCCCCGGCGCACAGCATCAGGATGGCCAGTTTCACCTTGATCGATCGCACGGGATCCAGTGGACGTGGCAGCAGTTCAGCCACTTTGTCCGACAGCACGCGCAGACGTTCGCTGACGGTAGGGCCCTTGCCGCTGACCGTCCCGTCGGCAATCGATCCCTTGTCATCCGCAATACGGTGTGTGCGGTTCATCGCGCCTCCAGCGCATAGCCGACGCCATGCACGGTGCGGATCAGGTCGGCGCCGAGCTTGCGGCGCAATGCCTTGACGTGACTGTCGACGGCTCGGGTTCCTGCGGCATCGGCCCAGTCCCAGACCTCTTCGAGTAACCGTTCGCGGGCCAAGACGACTCGGGGGCGACGGGCCAGGCGGGCGAGTAGGTCGAATTCGAGTGGGGTGAGCTGGGCTTCGACGTCGGCACGCCAGACTCGGCGTTGGTCGACATCGATGCGCAGGTCGCCGACGATGATGGTGTCGCCGTCGCGGTCGGCGGCGCGGTCCATGCGGCGCAGCAGTGCGTGCACGCGGGCGGTGAGGACGCGCAGGGAGAACGGTTTGGTCAGGTAGTCGTCCGCGCCGACGCCGAGTCCGACGAGTTGGTCCGTCTCGTCGGTGCGTGCGGTCAACATCAGCACCGGCACCGAGCGCTCCGCTTGGATCCGCCTGCACACCTCGAGCCCGTCGAACCCCGGCAACATCACATCGAGCACCACCAGATCGGGTGCGAGCGCCGAAGCCGCGGCCACGGCACCCGGTCCGTCATGCGCCAAGTCCACCGTGAACCCCTCGGCCCGCAGCCGCACCGCCACAGACTCCGCGATGGTCACCTCGTCATCGACCACCAGAATCCGCCGCGCCAGCTGTCCCCCAGCCGCTCCGCTCTGTTCCATGCTCGGAACCCTAGCCACCCGCTGTGGAGAGGTCCGGCACCAAATGTGGAGATTCCGTGTCGACGCGCATAATCCCCGCCCCCATGCCGAATTCTGCCCCACGTCCAACTCCACGATCGATGTCCGCGACATCCACCACTGAACCGTCACGGGTTTGGGGCCGACCGCGTCGACCCAGAGCCTTGCGGGGCGGTCCGACAGTGACCCACGACACGATCCGTGCCCACGGCAGAACCTTGCTGGTCGTCTCAACACCGACCCGCCCCGCCGTCTTGCACTCTCTCAACGGGACCTCGCCGCGTCACCCAACCGCGTATCGCCAGATCCACGCCCCGCTCAATGCTCAAACCATCCGGCCAGGTTCATCAAATGGACAGCATCGATAGCTCGCGCTGGGGCCCAGAGGCGAGTGTCGATGGTGGACATGACAGTGGTGCAGGCGATGTCGCACTTGACGGGCAGTAACCGATGACCAGCGAACCCGCCCAGCCCGTCACCACTCGCATCTCGGCGCGGCCAAGTCCTCCTCGACGGCCACCTTGTCGACAGGTAAACCCTCGGCGCAGGCGTCATCACGATGAGTGTCACCCGGGCGCGGCCGTCGCACACCACGTCCTGTTGACCGCAGAGTGCGCGCCGCACTGGGCTGGGTCGCTCTGCACGGCCGATCGCCAGCCGCGATCACACAACAACCCGACCGCCGAGCCATCCTTTCAAGATCATGGGGAACTGGTGGCGGCAAAGTTCGAGAAGCCGCCGCCACCAGTTCCCCATGATCTTGAAACCAACCCGCATTCAGCACCCCAACACGGGAATCCACCCCCTCTAGGCGCCCACAACCAGTGCGAATCCCCAAGAAAGGGTGCAGATCCCGGACGCCGAGGACCAGCCCGAGCTCGCGCCGGTACCGACGCAGTGCTGCTGATCGGCGCCTGACTCGCTCCACCGAACCTCGCACGCCGAACTCACAGACCGCGCATACCTTTCACAGGCGGAACGCAACTACAGCCAGATGACCACGCCGCGCACCTGACTGATAAATAAAGCCGGGTACCACCAGCGACGCGACCAGCTGTCGGCTACCAGGAGGAAGGGACCCACTTCAGAACCGGTGGTCCCATGTTCACGGGTTCTGGCGCAAACAATGTGATTACGCAACGGTTCAACATCTGGGCGGATGACACGATTTCATTCAGATCGGTTCTCACCTGATGTTGGTCACGCTGGCCCCAGCACCGTGCGGATCACAGTCGGCTACGCAGGCATGGCGTCTTCGCGTCCGTGCATCTTGCACAGATGAGCGGCCAAGGCGCGGAAGATGAGAAAGTTCGGGATGTCGCGCACCTCGGCGGACGCCATGATCAATAGCTGTCCCACCACAGCCACAACAACTGAGCCATCGCCGATCTTGATCCGCTCGATCTGGTTCCACGGCACAGACTTCCGCGCGGAACCGAACTCCGACAGCGTCATCCAGAAGGGACCGAATTCGACTCGCTGCCCGCTCTGCACCGTAGACCACATCATCGGTGTCTGGGCGTCGGCGACCCCGCTCTGGATTGCCGGCCCCCAGTCCTGCGGGTGCTCGAGGTTTCCACGAAGCTCGACCTGCGCCCCGGCGATATCGGTGATCCGGTAGCGGTATTCGGTGCGCCCGGTGCGTTGGAACGTGGTGATCGACTGCCGCACCGAGGTGTTCGCGTAACGCACCACCCGCAGGCCACCGCGCTGCACCGCCACCAGACCACGCTCGTACAGATCGAGCCGCAGACAACGATCCGCGACAAGGTAGGGCCTGCTCTGCAGAACCACAACGAGCAAGGCCAGCCCGAAGATCGCCGCGCCGATTGCCGAAAACATCGCCCACGGGGCCTTTGTGACCACGCCGACCAGCGTGACCGGTACCAGTACCACTACGGCCAGGATGGCATTTCGCAAGTCGTTCCGATGCGGCGACGGACCGGCCAGATGCACCGAACGATGCTGCCCCAGCTCCGCCTGCGACGCAGCCTGCGCAATCTGCCCCAGCAAATGCGACTCCGTCTGAGCCCCAACGACTTCCGCAGACATAGTTCCCCCTGAATGATTTATCGGCTTTCGGCCGCAACACTATCCGACCAAGTACGGATTATCCCCGCCTGCGCAGGGGAGCGTATGACAGCCAGAGTGTGGCCCGCCAGGGTGATCGGGCATACGGATGCTTCAACGACCACTCCATCACTTCCCAGCGGACATCGCTGATCAGTAGACCACCCAAGCGCGGCAACAACTTTCGGACCAGATCTATCCCGCAGCAACACACGAGCCCTGAACAGCAAGATCGCACTTTTTACGCCAGAACCTGATCACGGGACCACCTGTTGCCACTGATGGGACCACCTGCGCTGGTTGCTTGCCAGTTATCCGACCACTCGCCCAGAATCGCGTACTCAGAGAAACCCGGGTCTGCACTCCGCGAGTTGATGACCCTTCGTGCGATACCCGGGTAGTGCTGGGCACGTTGAGTGGCGTTCCCGGCCTTCTCTTCCGCAGCCTGGTGATGGGACGTGCGAGTTTTCGACGGAGGGACTGGCTGTGGTGCTGTTCTCGAGCGCTTTCAATGTCGCAGCCACCATGTCCTACTTAACGCAGGAGCCACCGGGACCACTTATCCGAGCCCGGTTCCGCACGGCAAACAGCGACTTCATCCGGAAGCAGGCTGGCCGTGGCCGGTCCCCTCGCCACAGCAGCCGAGACGAAACGGGACATGATGGCGGCATCGAACGGTGTGTCGCCGCCACCATGTCCCACTCGACGCAGGAGCAACCCGGGCGACTCATCCGAGCCAGGTTCCGTCCAGTAAACAGCGACTTCATCCGGGTAGCAGCCTGGCCGTGCTCGACGCCACCATCTCTTGTGAGACGAAACGGGACATGGTGGCGGCATCGGACGGCGTGTCGCCGCCACCATGTCCCGCTCGATACCCAGATCGCGCCCGCCGGTCCGGGGAGCGGACGTTGGTCGTAGTTCGGCGTAGCCAGTCCCACTCGGCGACCAGATCGCCTGTCCTACATCGCAGAACAGCCACTCGCGCGAGCTCATTAACATTTCGGCGTGCAGGCAAGTCCCGCTCGACAGCCGCTCTTACGGAAGCGAGGGCATCGGCAGCGGAAGCGAGAGCTTCGCATCGGCAGCAAGAGCTTCGCATCGGCAGCGAGGACTTCGCATCGGAGCGGTTCCGTTAGTCGGAACGGCTTTCAGTCGGTGGCGGGCCTGGGCTCGTGGTCGATTCCTTCGTGCTCGGCGCCACGGCAAAAACGCAAGAGGCGTAAGGCGTTTGCTACGACAAGAAGGGTGGATCCTTCGTGGATGAAGACGGCTGGGCCGATGGGGAGGCCGAGGAGTGTGGCGGGGACCAGGGCGGCGACTATCAGGAGGGAGAAGGTGAGGTTTTGGCGGATGATGCGGGCGGTGCGGCGGCTGAGGGCTACGGCGAAAGGTAGGCGGCCTATGTCGTCGACCATCAGGGCGATGTCGGCGGTTTCCAGGGCGACGGCGGAACCGCTTGCGCCCATGGCGATGCCGACGGAGGCGTTGACCATGGCGGGGGCGTCGTTGACGCCGTCGCCGACCATGGCGGTGCCGTTGCGGCCGCCGAGTTTGCCGATCATGGTGACCTTGTCCTCGGGGAGCAGGCCGCCGTGCGCGGCGTCGAGGCCCATGTCGGCGGCGACGGCGTCGGCGACGCGCTGGTTGTCCCCGGAGATGAGGACGATGTCGTCGATGCCGAGTGCGCGCAGTTGGGCGACAACCGGGGCCGCCTCGGCGCGCGGGATGTCCATGACGCCGACAACACCCAGGTACACACCCGCGTGCCGGACGATCATGGTGGTGCGGCCGCGCTCGTGTAGCTCGTCGACGATCCGGACGATCTCGCTGGGCAAACCCTCGGGATCGAGTTCGAAGAACATGGTGCGGTTGCCGACCTCGGTGGCGCGGCCGTCGACCAGAGCGGTGACGCCGCGACCGGTCACCGAATTCACTGAAGTCGCAGTCCGTTCGGCGGCCGCGGGCACCAGTTGCGCGAGGTCGCGGGTGATCGCACTGGCCAAGGGATGGTCGCTGTAGGACTCGACCGCGAACAGCGTCGCGATCATCTCATCGCGTAGTTCCGGACGGACCGGGACGATATCGGTAACCTTCGGCTGCCCCCAGGTAAGCGTGCCAGTCTTGTCGAACGCCATCGACCGCACACGACCGAGGGTCTCCAGCGGCCCACCACCCTTGGCGAGCACACCGGCCTGCGCGGCCCGCGCGATCCCGGCCAGCACCGCACTCGGAGTGGCGATCGCCAGCGCACACGGGCTGGCGGCTACCAGGACGACCATCGCGCGATAGAAGCTGTCGGCGAACGGTTCCGACCCGGCGATCACACCGAAGCCGAGTACGCCGAGCACTCCTGCGAGCACGACAGGCACGTAGAACAGCTGGAACCGATCGATGAACCGCTGCGTGGGCGACTTCTGCGTATCGGCCTCACGCACCATCGTGATGACCCTGGCCAGCATGCTGTCCGCGGCGCGACTGGTCACCAGAACGTCCATCGCGCCGGAACCGTTCATCGTGCCAGCGAACACCCGATGCAACTCTGGTACGGCTGTACTACTCGCCAGCGCGGCGGCGGCGTCGGCGATCGGCGCCTTCTCCACCGGAATACTCTCACCGGTCACCGACGACTCGTCGACGCTACTCACACCGTCGACCACCACACCATCCGCGGCCAGCCGCGAATTCGGCAGCACGACAACCACATCCCCGATGGCGAGCGAGTCCACCTCGACCTCGCGCACCGTACCGTCGGGACCACGCACCAGCGCGGTGGCCGGTGCGAGTTCGGCGAGCGCCTCGATCGAGCGCTGCGCGCGCCCCATCGCATACTCCTCGAGCGCGTGCCCGAGGCTGAACAGGAACAGCAGCACCGAACCTTCGGCCCACTTGCCGACCATGGCCGCGCCGACTGCCGCGACCAGCATCAGGAAGTCGACCTCGAATCGCCCGCGGCGCACAGTAGTGATCGCGGTGCGGATGGTGAAGTAGCCGCCGAAGAAGTAGGTGGCCGCGAATAACGCGATCGCCACCCACTCCGGCGCGGACACCAGGTACTTCGCCGTCATGCCTGCGGCGTAAGTGACGCCGGAGGCGATCGCGAAGATCAGTTCCGACCGCTCCCCCAGCAATGCGGCCCCATGCCCGTGCTCGCCTCTACCCTCTGCGCTCATGCCTGACATCATATGCATAGATTGCGATGTTTGCATAGATCATGTTTTATAGATACCGCGCGGGGTAGGCAGCCACCACCCTCCGCCACAGTGGCGAGGCGACAGGAGATCCCGCTCGGTGAACGATTCGACAGACAAGTCCGTGGACGACGGCACGGCCGAAGAGGGCCACAGCCACTGGGTCGGCCAACCCCATCTCGCGGACGAACCCGCAGTCATCTCCGCGGCCGAGGCCGACGCCGCCGCGATCAGCACCTCGAAACATCCACTCGGCAAGCCGGGCAAGCGATTCGATCGCTGGTCCCCGTTCATGATCGGCATGGCCGGCGCCGCGGGCGTCATCGTCACCGTCGGCTTCGCCCGGCTACTCCTCGACGCGCGCGACGCGCTGGTACTGGTGGTCGCCGCGCTTTTCTTGGCGGTCGGCATCGAACCGGTGGTCTCCTGGATGACCAGGCACCGGGTCCGGCGCAGCGTCGCCGTGACGATCGTGTTCGTGTGCGTGCTCGCCGGGTTCGCCGGATTCCTCGCCGCCGCGATCACACCGCTGATCGATCAGGGCAGAGCGCTCATCGACCACGCGCCCGACCAACTGCGGCATCTGGAGCAGACCTACCCGATCGTGCGCAGCACCTCGCAGCGACTCCATCTCGACGACAAGCTGAAAGAGGGCATCGCCAGCGATACCTCGTGGACCAGCGGACTGCTCGGCGCGGGCAAAGTCGTGTTCGGCGCGATCACCAGCACCGTGATCGTCGCGGTACTCACCGCCTACTTCTCGGCGAACTTTCCCAAACTGCGCGCCTACGTGTACCGATTCTTTCCACACGCGAGACGACCGCGCGCCATCCTGATCGGGGATGCCATCTTCGCCAAGGTCGGCGGTTACGTGCTCGGCAATCTGCTGATCTCGCTGATCACCGCGACGCTCACCTTCATCTGGTTGCTCACCTTCGATGTCCCGTTCGCGCTGGTGCTTTCGGTACTCGTCGCAGTGCTGGATCTGATCCCGCTGGTCGGCTCGACACTGGCCGGAGTGATCATCGCGGTGGTCGCGCTGACGGTGTCACTGCCGGTCAGCCTCGCCACCATCGGGTTCTTCGTGTTCCTGCGACTGGTGGAGGACTACCTGCTTGCACCGAAGATCATGGGACGCACGGTTCAAGTTCCCGCTGTGGTGACGGTCGTCGCCGTACTATTGGGTGGCGCGCTGCTCGGCATCATCGGCGCCCTGCTCGCCATTCCGGTTGCCGCGGCCGTACTGCTGTTGATCAGAGAGATCCTGTTCCCACGCCTCGATCGTATTACCGACGAAAGCAGCGGTGCCGCATCGACTTCGACCTGATCGACGGCCAACCGATCACCCGGCCCACCGATGCGCGCCAGGCATCAGTGGGGCAGATACCGCTCCGGCAGACGGCGTTCGAACGCGGTCCCCTAGCATCGCGATCTGTGATCACCGTTGCCACGTGGAACGTTCTGCACCGCATCCACGCCGAGAATTGGTACGAGGACGTCTCCAGCCGGTGGCCGGACGAGGCGGCTCGCATCGACGCGGTCACCGCGCGGGTGGCGGCACGGACCGAGCGGGTCATCGCGCTGCAGGAGGTCAGCGGTGACCAATTGTTCAGCCTGCGCGCCGCGTTGCCCGACCGGACGGTCCATGCCATGCAGTATCAGCGCGTGCCGACCGCGCGCAGGCACGCCAGCGCGCTACGGGATCCGAGTGAGCATCTGGTGCTCATCATCGAGGGACCGAGCCGGGAGATCGTCGCCGAGTCCTTCGCCGACGATCCAGGCAAAGGTGCGCTGGCCGTCAGTACGGGTGGCGCGGTGGTCATCGCCACGCATGTGACCGGGGACCGGCGGCGCGCCAAACAGCTCGCACGGTTAGCCGAAGTGGCTTGTGCCACACCGGAATACGCGGCGGTGCTGCTCGGCGATTTCAACATCGACAGGGAAACCGTCGCGTCGAGTCTCGGTGAGGGGTTCACCGTCGCCGAACCGTCCCCCGACGCGCTGCCGACCCGTCCGCGTACCTCAGGTGCGAAGTCGCAGTTCATCGATCACGTGGTCGTGCGCGATGCGACGGTACGTGAGGTGATCGTCGAGGACGCGGACGGCCTGTCCGACCACAACCTCGTCCGCGCGACTATCGCCTTGTGACTTCGTAGTCGCAGGTCAGCAGATCTGGTGTGGTGCGCCGACCCCGTGATTTTGGTGTCTGCTCGTCATCGGCTCAGACGATTAGGGTTGAGCGGGGGTGCCGAATTGGCACGCGGAGACCGCGGCACGAGGGGGCCATGATGAAACGACGCTCGACGCCGCATGTCTGCGGCTCACCCGAATTCAGTATCGGATGAGCCCGATCGAAACCATCTTTGCCGACAGCGGACTCACCGCGCGCAACCTAGCGCCGCAGTCGTGCGATCAGAGCAGAATCACCTGCACCGCCCACGAATTCGACGCACACAACCTACCCCTGCGACCATGTCATCCCCGCGCCGACGGCGGACTCAACACGCCCAGCCTCGCGCTGCGTCCGTGCAATCAGAGCAGAATCACCTGCACCGCCCGCGAATTCGACGCATCCAACCTGCCCCTGCGGCCGTGCGATCGCTGCGCCGATGTCAGGTTTGGCGTGTGCGGACGAGCGCCCCGGGCTTCTCACGAGAACGAAATCACTGCCCCCTACTGTGCCCACAACCTAGCGCCATGTCCGGCTGCTCAGGACGAAACCGCCCGCCCCAACAGCGGATTCGACTCGCACAAACTGACGCTGCGGCCGCTTGATCAGACTGGAATCACCCCTACCGACAACAAGCTCGACTCGAACAACCGCGCGTTGCGGCCGCATGGTGCCCGCCGCAACAGGTTCGGTGCGCGCAACCACGCACGATGGCCGTCCGATCAGGCCGAAATCGTCGCCCCCGACAGCGGACTCAACGCGCGCGACCTGGCGCCGAGACCGCGCGATCAGACCGGACTCACGTGCACCGCACCTGAGTTCGACGCACACAGCCTGCCCCTGCGGCCCTGCGATCCCTACGCCGACGGCAGGTTTGGCGTGTGCGGACGAGCACCACGGGCCTCTGACAAGAACGCAATCACTCTCCATTACGGCGGGTTCGACGCCCACAACCTAGCGCCACGTCCGGCCGCTCAGGACGAAACTACCTGCGCCAACAGCAGATTCGACGCACACAGCCTGCTTCTGCGACGGTGTGATCCCTGCGCCGACGGCAGGCTCAACGCGCGCGGCCTCACGCTGCGGCCGTCCTATCAGACCGAAATCACGTGCACCGCACCCGAGTTCGATGCTCGCGACCTGACGCAGCAGCAGTGTGATGCGGACAAGCCGATGACCCAGCTCATACGTCGCCCGCCCGTTTCAACGCGACCAACCGCGAGATCCGGCTTCGGCGGCCGATAGCGCACCAACACTTCGTCGCGGCCCGAACAGTAATGGCCGCAGAGTTATTCGCGATCTACCCGTCTTCGGATCGACCAGGGCGGGGTATCAGGAGGAGTTATGTTCCGCACGAGATTCGTGCACGTCACTGTTGCGGCGGTCTTATTAGTGCTCGCGGCGATGTTTCTTGCGCTTACCGGATGTTCGTCCGGCGGCACCGATCAACCGGCTGCCACACGGACACCGCTCGCGAGTGCCACGACGACGCCTAAGCCGACCAGCACGCAACCCACACCCGGTCAAGCCGCACCGGCCCCCGGACAAGGCGTCCCCGGACAAGGCGTCCCCGGACAAGGCGCCCCGGGACAAGGTGCCTCCGGGCCTGCGGCGGCCGCACCGGAACCCCCGGCACCCGACGCACCCCAACCCCCAGCCGACGACTACGTCAAGTGCACCGACCGCATCAACTACGCGGGCGACCCACGCGCGAACGCCGAAATCAACAGCATCGGCGAACAAACCGGCGTCTGCCCCGAACCGCAAAGACCACCCGCCTACGTCAAGTGCACCGACCGCATCAACTACGCGGGCGACCCACGCGCCAATGCCGAAATCAACAGCATCGGCGAACAAACCGGCGTCTGCCCCGAACCCCAGAAACCGAAGACCACACCGCCTGTCATCATCTCGAGCACACCGCCCGTGACGACATCGAACGCCCCGGCTCCCACCACGCTGCCGCCTCCGACAACGCCGGCGGCCGCCACTCCCGCGTCGTGATCAACTCCGACGGGTCACCCGGAGTCCGTCCGCCACCGCAACATTCGCAGCCAGCGCAGGCTGTTGACGCGATTTCGCTGCCGTCGAAGTCCGGCCCGACCGAGAATGCTCATATGGTCGAGATCAACCGCGGGGTCGCCACCGTCAACGGCATTCACATGCACTATCGCCGGGCGGGGTCGGGTCCGGCGCTGGTGCTGTTGCACGGCTGGCCACAGACCGGCTACTGCTGGCGTAAGGTCCTGCCGGCGCTGGCCGAGCAGCACACCGTGATCGCCCCCGACCTGCGCGGTTACGGGTACACCGACAAACCGACCACCGGCTACGACAAGCGTGGCATGGCCGCCGATGTGGCCGCGCTGATCGAATCGCTGGGTTTCACCTCGGCGGCGGTCGTCGGGCATGACCGCGGCGCGCGGGTGGCGCATCGGTGGGCGCTGGATCGCCCGGACCAGGTCCGCAAACTCGCCGTGCTCGACATCATTCCCACCAGGGAGACCTGGCGCCGAATGGACGCCGCGCTCGGCCGCCGCTACTTCCACTGGCTGTTCCACCTGCAACCGGATCTGCCGGAACGCCTTGTCGGCCATGACATTCCCGGCTACCTGCGCTACTTCTTCGAGACCTGGACAGTCAACCGGCACGGCCTACCCGGCGAAGCGATCGACGAATACATCCGCGCCTTCAGCACACCCGGCGCATTGCGCGCGGGCTTCGACGACTACCGCGCCGCCGACCTCGACACCGAACACGACAACACCGACGCGGGTCACCTCCTCACCATGCCCGTGCTGGTGCTGTGGGGCGCGTCCAGCTTCCTCGAAGAGATTCCCGCACTGGATGTTTGGCGCGACTACGCCGAAGACGTACGCGGCGCCGCCATCCCCGACTGCGGACACTTCATCGCCGAAGAACGCCCCGAAGCCTTACTGACCCACCTCACCGAATTCCTCTGATCCATCGAGCGGGACATGGTGGCGGCATTTCCCGGCGCGTCGCCGCCACCATGTCCCGTTCGACGGTCTCTCCAGCGGGATGGCGGTTGCGCTTCGCCCAAGATCTGGTTACGGAACGGGTATCGGGGGGCGTTGAGACCGGTCGGTCTGAAATAATGTGCGTGGACGAATGATCGTGACCTGATACATCCATTGGATGAAGGGTGCGACATGGTTGCTCTGGGACGGTTTGGGATTCGAATGGCGCTCGGTGCGGTGGTGCTGACGTTCGCCGCTGTTGGGATACCGGGGGTTGCGACGGGCGAGGCGGTGGCATCGCTCGGCGGTGGTTCGGGGATTCTGCTCGGGCGCGGGGTGTGCACGTTGACCACGATCGGATATGACCGCGCGGACCGGCTGGTCGGGCTCACCGCCGGACACTGCACGGAAATCGGCATGTCGGTGCGGGCGGAGCGGACGCCGGACGCGGGGGTCGTCGGCACCGTCGCGGCGGTCGATCATTACAACGATTACGCGGTGCTCGAGTTCGATCGCGCCAAGGTCGAGCCGGTCCGTCAGGTGGCCGCGACGCTGATCGGCGGCATCGGGACCCCACCGCGGCAGGGCGATGTGGTGTGCAAGAACGGGCGGACGACCGGATACAACTGCGGCGTCGTATGGGACACGCATCGGTGGTGGTTCCAGAACCAATCCTGTTCCCAGCCAGGCGATTCCGGCGGACCGGTGACCATCGGCGACCGGCTGGTCGGGATGAACGTCGGGCATATCGGCGTGCAACTGGTCGGCGTCACCGTATTCGACATGGTCTGCAAACCCTCGTTCGCGCCGCTGCACGATCCGGCCGTGGCGACCCAGATCGGCATGGTGCTCGACGATATCGATCGAGGCGGCGGCGTCGGGTCGGGATTCCGGCCGCTCTGAACGCGTGCGACGATGAGCCGAAAAGCGGGGCGCCGCTGGGGCATTCCCGTCCGACGACACCACAGAAGCTCAACGTGGAGCCGACCCCAGGACACTCGTTCGCCCGTTTCGTCGCCCTAGGCGACAGCCAGACCGAAGGCATCGGTGATCCCGACGGCAACGGCGGATACGGCGGCTGGGCCGATCGCTTCGCCACCCAGCCCGCCGCGTGGACGAGGATCGCCTGCACCTGAGCCCGGTCGGCCACGACATCGTCGCCGCACTCGCCGCCGCACTCGCGGTCCCCGGCGCCGACGACACCTGGCGTGAACCGTCACCACCTGTCCACCCGTCCCGCACCGAGACGGTCGCGACGGAGTTCCGCTGGACCATCCACTACCTGGCACCGTGGATCGGGCGCCGCCCGCGCGGGATATCCGACCGGGAACCCAAACGCCCGGAGTTGCTGCCTGCACGATGTGCGTGAAGGTCCCGGACACACGGCGGCCGCCGCGCCGAATCGACGCGGCGGCCGCGGGCCGAGTGAATCCGTCAGATACCAGCTCCGTGGATCGCCTTGGCGTCCTTGCGAATTCCGAACGCCACGATGACCTCCATGATGCCGAGCACGACCAGCCAGATGCCGACCACGATCGCCAGTGTCGCCACCGACGTCAACGGCCAGGCGATCAGCACGATGCCCGCGATCACGGTGATCACGCCGAAGAAGATGGCCAACCCGCGGCCGGGCACGGCAGGCTCGGACAGCGCGATGACCACCGCGGCCACACCACGGAACAACCAGCCGATCCCGATCCAAATGGCAAGCAACAGAATCGAAGTCAACTCGTCACGGAAGCAGAAGACACCGATGGCGATGGACAGCACGCCGCTGATGAAGGCGAGCACCCGCATCCCGGTGCTCGCCGGTGCGCCGAACGCGGCCATCAACTGCAGAAAACCGCTGACCACCAGGTAGATACCGAACAGGACGCCCGCCGCCAAGAGTGTCACGCCTGGCCAGGCGAGAATGATCACACCGAGGATCACCGAGAGTAAGCCGGTGACCAGAACGGTTTGCCACGCACTGCGGGCAAGAGACTGCAAAGGACCCTCGAGCACGCTGTTTGTCGTCATAATCCGATGCTATGCCCTGTCAGCGAGGTTTCCTGGATATTAGCTCAAGCGAGTCCAGTGGGCTTGCCCATCGAATTTCCGCCGGTCGGGCAGGTGCGGCAGGCTAACCGACCGTTCCGTCGGCGGTCGACGCGCCCGAGTTCGCCGCCGCGGGGGCCACGACATTGACCATCCACGTGACGCCGTACCGGTCCTGGCACAGGCCGAACTCGTCGCCCCACATCTGCTTTTCCAGCGGCACCGACACCGTGCCGGCCTCCGACAACCGGTCCCAGTAACCATGCAGCTCCGCGGCGTCCTCGCCACTGAGACTGATCGAAATGCTGCTTCCCGGTTTGTATTCCATGCCGGGCGGGGTGTCCGCGGCCATCAACGTGAAGCCGCTGGGAGTCTCCAGGATGCCGTGCATGACCAGGTCCGCGCCGGGGGCCTCCTGATCACTGAATTCGCTGAAAGTGCTGATGGTCAGGGTGCCGCCGAACACGTCGCGGTAGAACTCCAGAGCTGCGCGGGCCGTGTCGCCGAAACTGAGGTACGGGTTGAGCCGGGAGGTCATGACACGAGGTTAGTGCGCTAACGCACACGGGGCGATCGCTAGCGGGGTTTATCGCCGGTTTGGCTCGGGTAGTCATCCCTAAGTGACTCTCGTCGTATACGCCCATGGGGTGAGCGGGTGGGTCGGAAATCGTGAGTCTCGGGTGGCTAGGAGAAGAGGGTGGCGGTTGTACTCGTGCTGCAGGCACGGGGCCTTGGTGATCTACTCACCGGGGTCCCGGCGCTCCGTGCGCTGCGCCGCGCCAAGCCACACGACCGCATCGTGCTCGCCGCGCCGCACCGGCTCAAGCCGATCGTCGACCTGATCGCCTCGGTGGACGCGATGGTGCCGACCGCCGAACTCGGCGGACTTCGCTGGGACGCGCCCGGCCCGCAACTCGCCGTCAACCTGCACGGGCCGAGCACCGAAAGCATTGTGCAACTGGAGAAGACGGACCCGGGACGGATCCTCAGCTACCGCAATCCGGCGTTCCCCGAACTGGACGGCCCGGAGTGGCAGACGGACATGCACGATGTCGACCGCTGGTGCCATCTGCTCGAATCCGACGGGATCGTCGCGGACCGGCGCAATCTCGGCCTGGTGCCGCCGGTGTCGACGACCAGCCATCGGGACTGCGTCGTCGTGCACGTCGGCGCGGGTGCACCGGCACGGCGCTGGCCGGCCGATCGATTCGCGGCCGTGGTCCGGCATCTGCTTGTGCTCGGTCGCGAGGTCGTGCTCACCGGGGATGAATACGAACGCGAGATCGCGCTGAACATCGCCGCGCGCGCGGGCCTGCCGATTGGCCGGGTGCTGGCCGGGGAACAGAACCTGATCGAACTGGCCGCCACCGTCGCCGAGGCAGGCCTCGTGATCAGCGGCGACACCGGCGTCGCCCACCTGGCCACCGCGTTCGGCACGCGCACCGTCCAGATCTTCGGCCCGACCCCGCCGCGCTGGGGTGGACCGCCACCGCATCTGCTGAACCGGCATGTAGTCCTCTGGGCCGGTCAACTCGGCGATCCCGACGCCGACACCCCCGACCCCGGCCTGCTGCGGATCGGCGTCACCGAGGTGATCAACGCCGTCGATAAGCAGCTCAACAAGCGCAACTGGCCCGGCACCGGTACCCAACCGCGTCGGAGTACCTACCGCCGCGTCGGCTGACGGTTCCACCCGCCGTCGGCGAAACGACCGCGAGCCGGTCTTGATCAACGACAGCGACCCAGTGGGAATCTGAGAACTCGGTTGCCGGTCGGCGTGGATGCCTCGGGACCGCCTGGGCGCAGTTGCCCCACGACTTCCCGCCTCCGAAGACCGTCTACGGCATATACCGGCCGTGGACGAACCGATGGTGCCGCGCGAACACACGCGCCACATCGCCGGCGCAATCGCTCCAGCCACGCATCTTCGCCGACCGGCGGCCGAGTTCAGGCAATCACGGACGCGTCGGTCGGTGACCCGAACCAGCCGGTGAGCGCGTCGATGAGGCCAGCCGGATCGGCGTCCGCCGACGCCCACGCGACGTAGCCGTCGGGGCGGATCAGCAGGGCGGCAAGATCGTCGGACGCGGTAGTTCGGGCGTTGACAACCCGGACTCGATCGGTGAAACCCGCTGCGATGGAGCAGATTTCGGCCGAGTTGCCCAGGTCCAGCAACAGCCCGCGTCCATCCCGCAGCAGCGCCGTCACTGGACCGGAGCCGGTCAGCTCCAAGGCCGGAACGAACCGGCCGACCAACGGGTGTGCCGCCGTCGGCGCGTAGTCGATATCGGTGCCGTTGGCCATTGCTATGAAGTGCCGCATGGCATCCGGGATCGCCAGCACCTCGTGCAGCACCTCACGTAGCCCGTCTACCTGTGGTCCGGGGCGCATCAACGCAACTTGGGCCCGGGTGTTGCGCAGGACGCGGGTCGCCACCGGGTGCCGTTCGGCGGTGTAGGTGTCCAGCAGTCGCTGCGGCGCACGGCCACCGGTCACGAGCGCAAGCTTCCATCCCAGGTTCACCGCGTCCTGCAGACCGAGGTTGAGCCCTTGACCACCGATCGGCGAGTGGACGTGGGCAGCGTCACCGGCGAGCAGGATCCGGCCGCGCCGGTAGTCCGCAGCCTGGCGAGTGTTGTCGCTGTACCGAATCCCGACCTCGAACGCGGTGACGACCGCCTCGACTCCGCTCGCCCGCCGGATGCTGGCCTGCATCTCCTCGGCCGTCACCGGCAGGTCACACCCGTCGGGCCCGCCGTCGAATTCGATGGTGGCGATCTCACCAGGTACCAGCGACAGATTGACCACCCCACCTGAACTGCGCAGCGATGACGAAATGCCTTCCGGGTCGGCGAGGTCGGCCACCGCGGTGCGCCCGGTCATCGTCGGCGGCGTGCCAGGGAAGTCGATGCCGGCCCGCTTACGGACGACGCTGCGGCCGCCATCGCACCCGACCAGGTATGCCGCACGGAAGCGACGGCCGTCGGCCAGCACCGCCGTCACGGTGTCGCCCTCGTCGACGACATCGACGACCGCACAGCCGGACCGGATCCGGACGCCGAGCTCCCGCGCCCGGTCGGCCAGAATCCGTTCCAGCAGATGCTGTTTGAGCAGGAGGTTCCCAGCGATGCCGCTCGGTTCGTCGTCCTCGACGAGCGGCAGCCCGCTGAAGTGTCCCCGGGCCCTGCCTTGCGCGAGCAGGGGCACCAACGTGCCGACCGCATCCGCACTATCGGGATCGCTCGCGGCGGCAAACTGATCGAGCATCTCCCACTGCGCCTTGGCCAGTGGTCCGGTCAGCCCACGCAGCGCCAGCGTCTGGGCGCTGCGCCCATTGATGCCGCGCAGGCCAAGGCTGCGCGACCGGCGCTCGGCGGCGTCGGCCGCCTCGAGCACCAGCGGCTCCGCCCCGCCCAGTTTCAACTCGCCGGCCAGCAGTAATCCGACCGGCCCTGCCCCCACTACCAGTACGTCGATCACGGATCAATCTCCCCGTCTAGGTTGCGTACTTACGCTGTAAGTACAGACTTACACTGTAAGCTCTGTCAAGTGGTTCACGGAGACCAGAGACAACAGAGGCCCCATCGCGCACCGTTGAGCCGGGAGCGGATCCTGGACGCAGCCCTGGCCGTGGCCGGCGAGCACGGCTTGGCCGGACTATCGATGCGCAGGCTGGCGAAATCGCTGGGGGTCGAGGCGATGTCGCTCTACAACCACGTATCGAGCAAAGCTGATGTCCTCGACGGGATCTGCGAGCGAGTGTTCAGCGAGATCGACTCCCCAGACCCGGCGCTGCCGTGGCCGGACCAGGTTCGCGCTGTGGCCACGAGCATGCACCGCGCACTGCGCCGCCACCCGATGGTGCCGCTGGCACTGGTCACCGACCAATCCAACCCGACGTCAACGCGGGCGCTGCGGCCGATCAACGACCTGGCCGCAGCCCTGCACGAGGCCGGATTCCAGGACAACGACCTGCGATGCGCGCTCGGCGCGGTGAACAACGTGATCTTCGGCTCGCTCCTGCTGTCAACCGCCGGGTTCACCACCGATCAACAGACCCATACCGACCAGCAGGTCACGGTATACCGAGACCGGATCGACCCGGCACAACTGCCCGATTTCAGCCGGCTGCTGCAGACCCTGCCGTCCGCCGACCCGGAGGCAGACTTCCAGCGGATGCTGGACATGCTGATCAGCGGGCTCGTCGCCACCGCCCGGCCCGACACGTAACCTGATCGTCGCCCACTGCTTCTATCACGCTGTACCGGTGGCACATTGGGTGCCGAAGCTGACACCAGGTGATGTGCGCGTTCGACGCGAACTGGATCGGTACGATCGCCCCGCCTACCACCGCTTCCAGTTCGATCGCGCCACCAGGATCGGATTGGGCGGTCCGCCGACAGGCCGGCGAAACGACCGTGGCCGGTCATGATCAACGACAGCGACCCAGAGGCTGACGTCAGCGCGAGTGGGCCACCCGCCGTCGGCAGGCCGCGCGACCAACGACATCACCGATGCTCTGGCAGGTTGGGCCTGCGTTACGGTCTGATCCTGATCGATGGCAGGACCGCGTGATACTGCCGGAAACGCCCGTCACGCTGCACGGTCTGCAACGCTGCACAGTCGCCGGTGATGCGATCGGGCCAAGCCAAGTACGCCCGCGGACGGTTGGCAATTCCGCGAGAGCGTCCGGTTGGTAGGCGGCCGATGTTGGTTGACGGCAACGCAATCGGGCTTATTCAGAGGCTGGCGTCGGTGCGGGCGGTCTGGAGTGCGGCGGAGTAGGCGGCCAGGGCGCTCGGCCAGAACTGGTCCAGGTAGTCGCGGGCATCGCTCAGCCCGCGCGGGTCGAGGGAGTAGAGGCGGCGGTTGCCGTCGGGGCGCATCATCACCAGGCGGGCCTCGCGGAGGACGCGCAGGTGCTGGGAGACGGCAGAGCTGGTCACGCCGGTGAGTTCCGCGAGTTCGCCGACCGCGCGCGGGGCCTGCGGAAGCGCCTCGAAGATGGCGCGGCGGGTCGGGTCGGACAGCGCCATGAGGGCACGGACTCCATTAGTCGCCACTGAAATAGTGTGATCAGCTAGCGACCATTTGGTCAACTGGGCGCAATACGGAGTTCCCCCAGGTGAACACGCGAGGCATGCGTCTGCGTTACATACTTGTAATACGTGAACTGGGCTTTCACACGACTGTGACGGTAGCCATACGATTGCGGAACGTGCATGAGCCTCCCGTACGTTCGTTCCATGCCCGTGACCGTTCCGTTATCTTCTCGTCGGGGCGCGACCCGGACTCGACGCCACCGTGCCGCCACCCGCGCGGTGGCCGTGTCCGCGGTCGTCAGCGCCTCGCTCGGCGTCCTCGCCGCCGCCGATCAGCAATCGACCTCCGGCCATCTGACCGCCGGAAAGCACGCCTCCGTCGACGTGGCAACGCAGGCCATGTTCACCGCCTTCACCCCGCGCGAAGCGCAGATGCCGCAGACCGTGCCGAACAACGTCGTGTGGGAACAGCACCGCCTCGCCGCCGAAGCCGCCAGACCCAAGACCGTTCGCCCCATCGCCGGCGTGCTGACCTCCACCTTCGGCGTGCGCTGGGGCGCACTGCACGCGGGCCTCGACCTGGCCGACCCGATCGGCACGCCGATCGCCGCAGTCACCGACGGCGTCGTGATCGAGGCCGGACCGGCCAGCGGCTTCGGCATGTGGGTTCGGGTGCAGCAGGACGACGGCACCATCGGCATCTACGGCCACGTCAACGAAACCCTCGCCACCGTCGGCCAGCAGGTCCGCGCGGGCGACATCATCGCCACCGTCGGCAACCGCGGCTTCTCCACCGGTCCGCACCTGCACTACGAAATCCACCTCCCCAGCGGCGAGCCGATCGACCCACTCCCCTGGCTCGCCACCCGCGGCATCGACGTCCAGGGCAACACGCCCTAGCCCGGCACCTTCACGAGTCGATGAGGGGCTCGCGAACGGTAGCGCTGGAACGCCCCGGCCGTGAACGTGTCAACGGTGACATGTTCACGGGCGGGGCGTTCGCGCGCGAGGGACATGGCCCCTGTGTGATCAACGGCGCATGACCTCTAGCGTTGCGCGAGTAGAGATCTCGATCAGGTGCCGTTGATCATGGAAGCCACGCACCGCAGACCGGCCCGCCGTGTGACTGCCGATTGCCGCAGCACACGTCCCGCAGTGCGGCTCGTGTCGCGCGACAGACCTCGCGTCGGGCTACGCACCGAATCGTTGACTGATTCACGCGCGGCGCAATAGATGTTGCGCGGCAAGCCTTCTCGATTCGATCCAGGCCAGCTTGTTGGATACTTCGCGGTGAGCCGGGTCGATCAGTCGCCGACCTGGTCGACGCGGGTGCCGTCGAGCCAGGGCTTGAGCTCGGCGAGGAATGGGGTGTCGCCGAGGCGTTCGAGGTCGTCGAGGAAGGCCGTGGTGGTGCGGCCTGCGGCGGCGGTGGTGCCCGCGGAGATGAATCCGGCTTGCTCGCGGTCGAGGCCCCGGGACAGTGACTTGTCGGTGCCGAAGTAGATGGCGCGCTTGGCTTCTGCGATCGCGACGGGGTTACGCGTGGCCAATCGTGCTGCGGTCGCTTGGGTTTCGGCCAGGAGCTGATCTTCCGGTACCAGCCGATGCACCAGGCCGAGCCGGTAACCTTCCCGCGCCGACAGCGGTGCGCCTTCGAGGGTTACCTCAATTGCCTTGGCGGCGCCCAAGAGTCGGGACAGGCGTTGGGTTCCGCCACCGCCGGGGATCAGGTTGGCCAGTGTCTCGATCTGACCGAGTTTGACGTGGTCGGCGTCGGCGGCATACCGCAGGTCGCAGGACAGCGCGATCTCGTGACCGCCGCCGAGCGCGGGACCGTTGATCGCGGCCAGGTACACCACCGCGGAACGATTCATCCGCAGCGTGGTCCGCTTCCAACGATGCCCCCACACCAGTCCGGCGCCGAGCCCACCACCGAAACGTTCCGCCAATCGCGTCGCGCCGGGCAGCCGCATCGCCACATCGCCGACCCGCAGGAACGGTGCGACAACCCGCGCGGGGATGAACGGATGCGGCAGCTCGACCATGCCGATGAGCGCGCGCGGGTCAGCGTGGGTGAGGAACCGGCCGGGCAGCCCGCCGGTGAGCACGACCGCGCCGACGGTGTCGTCGGCGTCGACCGCGGCGGTCAGCGCATCCAGATCACGGACGAACGCGGGAGTGGCGAAGTTGAGCGGCGGCGCGACGACCCGCGCCGTCAGCACCCGCCCGTCCTGCACCAATTCGATGGTCTCCAGTTGGCGATCGGCGGCGGACATCGGCGGCTCCTTCGATGCGCTGGTCAACGATCGGACCGCGAGAATGCTTCGGCACAAACCCGATTCACGCGAACCCGATCCTGATTATGGTATCCACCATAATAGGTGTGTCAAGGAGTACCACCCACCCCGCCCACCGGATGCTCGTCGAATGAACACCCCCGGCCCACACACTCGAAAACCGCACCCTCTCTCGGGATTTGCACTCCTTCTGGGCGTCTGCAGTGACTTGGGTTCAAGGGGTGATTGCAACACCTGATCTGCGAGGAGCGTTGTGATGGGGTTTCGATGTTGCGGGCCAAGGTTGACCGGTTTTGGGGTTTACAGAGGGTGTCGCCTGGTCGGGCGGGTGTGTCGGTGGGGTGCGGATCCTCAGACGGTGCGGCATGCAACCGGCGCACCATCGGTCGGATGTGCCAGCCTGCGCTAAATGGATCCAGGCGAGACTGGCTCTGACGCTATACGGGTGATGGCAGAGATCAAGTCACGGAGTTCGCGGATGACGTTGTCGAGCGGCGTGATGTCGCGCTGGGCTCGACACAAGGCGATCGCACCCTCGATGGCGGCGACGGTAAGGGTGGCCAGGCTGCTCGCGCGGAGGTCGGAAATGTCGTCGCGGACGAGCATATCGGCGAGAGCGCGTTGCCAGCGGGCGAAGACATCGGCGGCGGCACGCGCGAATTCCGGTGCGTCGTCATTGGTTTCGACCGCGACGGCGAACACCGGGCAGCCTTCGCGGAAGTCGCTGTCGATCAACGTCTGCCGCCACACCGCGCCGAACAGGTCGAGTGCGGTCACCGGGTCGTTGTCGAGGGCAAGCTGCTCGATGAACTCGGACATGAGCGCCCCCGCCGCCACGACCGCGTCATTGATCAGCTCCGTGCGCCCACCGGGAAAGTGGTGATACACCGACCCGCGCGGCGCCCCGGTACTGCTGAGCACCCGATCCACACTCGTCGCGCTGGCACCGTGAACCCGCAACGACTCGACCGCGCCCTCGATCATCCGCCGCCGCGCATCACCCGCACGCGGACGTACCGAACTGTCACTACGCGCTCGACGTGTCCCTGCCATATCGCCATGTTATGGGATATGCCATAAACGTGACGCCGACCGGGCTGAGCGGCCGCTCGAGCGGCGGTCCGGCGATGACCGCCAGGTCCGGCGATGACCGCCAGGTCCGGCGAGCCTAGCAACACTCCTTACGTCGCCCGATCTGTACTCGAACGTTCGATCCGCAGCACCCGCCCCTACCCCCACCGTTCCGCCGAGACATCGACCAACCCGGCACTACGCCCCCGGAGACGTGCCCACATCGACGATGAATCCCCAACGCTGGACACCGCCACCCACTCCCCCGCGAGCGCGCCAAACCCATAGCACCCCACCACTTCCCGCACCCACCCGATTCGAGCTACTGGGCCCCGGGCCCGACGATGTAGCGCTCGGCCCGGATGGACGGCTGATCTTAACCGCGAAGTTGGGCGACAACCGCCAAGTCCAGCAACAACCTCGATGATCAGCAACGGTCACTCGGTACGGCGACGACCTCGGCGCCGAGTACACCGCCCGACCTGCTCCACCCGCGCGCGCGGTTAGTCGGCCGACCCGCGCGCTCAGCGGACCACGCGCGCGATCCGAGACTTCCGGCGATGCCCAGCGCAGCTCCAGCACGTCGGCGATCGACTTGCCGCGCAAGCCGGGAAGCCCGGCCAGTCAGCGAACGCCATGACCGCCGAGGAAGCACTGGGTTATGGCGAGTCGCCACCTCTGTCCCGTCACTCTCCAGATTCGCACATGGTCAGATGGTGCGGTGCGGCACCCGGGTGGCATGGAAGTCGAGGAAAGCCGTCAGGGTATCGGCGGGCGCTTCCACCTGCGGATAGTGACCGACCTTCGGAAGTTCCACGACATCAGGATTCGGAATCAGCTCGCGGTAACGACGAACCATGTGCGCACCGGAGACCGGGTCGAGCAGGCCGTCGATGAGGCGCACCGGTAACTGAGTATCACGCAGCGCGCCGACCCAGCGCTCGCGGTATTGACGACGCTCGCTCATATAACGAATCAGCTTGTGCCCGTTACGTTTACCGCGCTTGCCGCACCACAGCGTCCAGAACTGGTCCAGCTCTTCTCGACTCGGCTTGGTGTCTGGCCCGAAGACCGACGACAAGCTGGCCGTATACGCGCGCTCGGTGGCCAAGAAACTGACCAGCGGTCCGAGCGGACTCGCCAACAGCCGCTGCACCAACCGGGGACGATGCGTCTCCGGGAACAATCCCCCATTGAGCAGGCACACCGATTCGACCACCAGCGACTCGTCACCCGCGGTACGGCGTTCGGCGTCGCGGGCCAGCAATTCCTGCGCAACGGTGTCGCCGTAGTCGTGGGCGAGGATGTGGAACCGGTCGATTCCCTGCTCTCGCAAGAGATTCTCGTGAATATCGGCCTGATCGGCGATCGAGTACAGGTAATTGCGTGGCTTGGCCGACCAGCCGAAGCCGATCATGTCCGGCGCGAGCACCCTGGCAAACCGCTCGCAGAGGCCGGGCCAGACGCGGTGCCAGTCCCAGGACGCGGTCGGGAATCCGTGGATGCAGACCAGTGTGCCGTCGGCACCACCGCCGTCGTCGCGATAGAAGATCTGGTGGCCGCGGTGGGTGAACCGCCTGCCGTTCGCCCGCCAGGACGCAAACTCCTCCATGCCTACCTCCTTGTCGCCGACAAGCATGGCCCCTGAACCCCTCCGGCACAGGAAATCCGTCGACACCGGACGTGTCATGTACTGCGGCCAGAGTTGCCGTCGGTGCGCTCTGCGAGAATGCGACGGTGCATGTCGCGATCGGCCTAGTGGTTCTTGTTGCTTCTGCGGCAGCGTTGGCGGCGCTCGCCCGCCGTTTCGGAGTGTCCGAGCCATTGGTTTTGACCCTGGCCGGGGTCGCGGCGTCGTATCTGCCGTTCGTGCCGGAGATCCATCCCGATCCGGAGATCATCCTGCTCGGTTTGCTGCCGCCGCTGCTGTATACGGCGGCGATCCGCACGTCGCTGGTGGATTTCCGGGCCAATCTGCGCACCATCGCATCACTGTCGGTGGGGTTGGTGCTGTTCAGTACCTTTGCCGTCGCGACGGTGGTGTGGTGGTTGCTTCCGGTGCCGTTCGCGGTCGCGGTGGCACTCGGCGCGGTGGTCGCGCCGCCGGATGCGGTGGCCGCGACGGCGGTGGCCAGGCGGATCGGGATGCCGCGCCAGATCGTCACGATCCTCGAGGACGAGTCGCTGTTCAACGACGCGACCGCGCTGGTGGCATTGCGCACGGCGATCGCCGCGTCGGCCGGAACGGTGTCGGTGTGGCAGGCGGGCGGCGACTTCCTGCTCGCCGCGGGCGGTGGTGCCGCGGTGGGTGTCGTCGTGGCGTATCTGCTTGCGCTGCTTCGTCGTCGGATCACCGACCCGGTGCTCGATACCACGCTGTCGTTCCTGGCGCCGTTCGCGGCGTACCTGCCCGCCGAAGGGATCGGCGCGTCCGGTGTGATCGCGGTGGTCACCTGCGGCATGATCCTCGGGCACGGTGCACCGGTGTGGCAGAGCGCGGCGTCGCGCATCGCGGAACGCACCAATTGGCGCACCATCCAGTTCATTCTGGAGAGTTCGGTGTTCGTGATCATCGGGTTGCAGGTGCGCGCGATCCTCGAGGGTGCGTGGAGCAGCGGGCTCGATCATCGGACCGTGGTGGTGGCCGCGATCGGGGTGCTGCTGGCGACGATGCTGGCGCGTCCGTTGTGGATCTTCCCGTGGTCGTTGCTGATTCGCCGACTCGGACGCCATACCGGAGGCGTGCCGATCGAGAATTCCACGGTGGTGTCGTGGGCTGGCATGCGCGGCGTGGTCACCCTCGCCGCGGTGCTGCTGCTGCCCGAGGACACCCCGCAGCTGCCCGTGTTGAAACTGCTCGCGCTGGTCGTCGTCGCGGGAACGTTACTGCTGCAAGGTACTTCGCTGCCATGGCTGGTGAAGCTGCTGCACCTGCGTGGGCCGAGTCGCGCGGAAAACGCGCTGCAGAAGGCGAATCTGCTCCAGCAGGCGACTACGGCGGGGCTCACCGAACTCGAGAAGTGGATCACCCAGGAAACACCGGCGTCGGTTATCGATTCGCTGCGCGACCGGGTCACCTGGAAGACCAACGCCGCCTGGGAACGCCTCGGCCGATCCGAATCCGAACTGGCCACCCCGACCGCCGAGTACCGGCGGCTGCGCTTGGAGATGCTGCGCGCGGAACGGGAAACCGTGCTGCGCGTACGTGATTCGGGCGGGGCCGACTACGAGATCCTGCAATACGTGCTGGCCCGGCTCGACCTCGAGGAATCGATGATCGACCGATACGACGAGACCGAAGAAGAACGTCTCGAACCACTCGCCGCCCCCACCGCAGGCGATACCTGCGTGCATCTCCAAGACGCACCACTGGTGATGGAGCCGGAGGGGCCAGATGTCTGCGCCGAATGCCTGGCCGAGGGGCTGAGCTGGGTGCACCTGCGAATGTGCCTGTCCTGCAGCAACATTGCCTGCTGCGAGTCCTCGGTCGGCAATCACGCGGCCAAGCATTACGGCAGCACCGAGCACCCCGTGATGCGCAGCGTCGAGCCCGGCGAGGCGTGGCGCTGGTGCTATGTGGACGAGTTGCTGGGCTGAGACCGCAGAGCCGCACCACCCTGCGACACTTCACAATTCGAGCACCTCTCGACGAAACGGGGGCGCGGATGTCGTTGCCACGCACAATGTCGCACGGCGCACACAGAATCGCCAGCAGTTTCGCGCGCAGCACGAGGAAACGTGCGCGGCAACTCCCGCATACAAGCGCGACCGACGCGGTTAGCGGCGCCACGCCAGCAGCGCGGCACTACACCAACAGTGCTCCGCACGGCGGCACTCCGCAGTCATCGAGACTGCGCAATTGGCGCGATGAAGTCCATCAGCCCTTGGCTGCCCGCAGCGCGCACGGTCAGGGGCGCGCATCGCGGCGTCACGGCATCGCAGCGTCACGACGTCACGTCACGTCACGTCACGTCACGTCACGTCACGTCACGTCACGGCTGCACGGCTGCACGGCTGCACGGCTGCACGGCTGCACGGCTGCACGGCTGCACGGCTGCACGGCTGCACGGCTGCACGGCTGCACGGCTGCACGGCTGCACGGCTGCACGGCTGCACGGCTGCACGGCTGCACGGCTGCACGGCTGCACGGCTGCACGGAACGTGCATACTCGATGTAGTCAGCGGCGTTGCACTGTAACGGAATTCGCGGTCAGCGGTGGGCGTGGGAGTAGATCAGGCGGGCGTATTCGTTGAGCAGTTTGTCCAGGGAGATGACTTCCCCGCTTGCGGCGATCTGCTGGTAGCCGATCAGCATTGCCATGCCGAGTGAGGTCACCACCGCGGTGGTGTCGTTGTCGCCGACGACACCCAGAATCGCCTTGTGCACAGTGCGCCTGCGTGATTCGTCGACTCGCTTGAGTGCCAGGTTCACCGATTCGTCGTTGGCGGCCCAGGCGCGGATCGCGGCTTCGGCGGCGTGGTGCAGGCCGACGGCGAGGTCGGACATGGCGCGGATGTCGTCGTCGGGGTTGCCCTGGTTGAAGTTCAGGGTGCGCAGGATCAGTACCTGACGGTTCTCCCAGTGCTCGAGCAGTGCGTCGACGAAGCCCTGCCAGCTGCCGAAGTGGTGATAGAACGAGCCGCTGGTGACGCCGAGTCTGCGGCACAGCACACCGATGTTGAGCCCCTTGAAACCGAGTTCGGCGAGCACCTCCAGAGCGGTGTCGAAGTACTGCTCCTTGGTGACCACACGTGACATGCCGGGCGCCGTTCTGTTCGTTCGGGCAGGGGTGCGAGGACCGAACAGTACCCCATTGTCTCGTCGGCTCGTACGAGGATATCCAAGCTGCGCCACGACCATTCGAGCGACCCCGAGTACCTGTAACTTGACGAAATATCTAGTGCGCGTGCGCAATCGAGCGACTGCCGACAATGGCTCGGCGATGCGCGACCGATCAGGATTCGCCCGCACGCCAGGTTTCACCCGACCGCCAGGGGTTCGCCCGACCGCCCAGTGTCGTCCGCCCGCCGGGTTTCGCCGACCGCCAAGTTCGTCCGCCCGCCAGAGTTCGCCCGCCAAGTTTCACCCGACTACCGGAGGCGGACCAAAGACACTCGCAACCCAGGCAGCGAGCGCGCCCATGGCCATCCTGGACTTCCCGTCAATGCCCGACAATCGAAACGAACCCGGACACGCCGGAGCCGAAAGCACGCGCGAACACCCCAGCCAACCGAGCGTCCACGCGTGAATCACCGGCGGCAAGCCACGCGGCCACGTCCGATTACCGGTTGGAGCTAGCGCGCCAACGCCTGATTAACCGGAGTAAGCCACGCGGCCAGGCCCAATTACCTACGGGACCGAGAGTGCGCGCCTGAATCACCGGCGCGAGCCACGCGGCCACGTCGGATTACCGACGGGACCTAGCGCCCACGCCCGAACCACCGGCGCGAACCACGCGGCCACACCCGACTACCGACGAAACCGAGCACCCCCGCATGAACCACCGGAGCGAACCACGCGACCAGGCCCAATTACCGACCGGACCGACATGCGCGCCGCCGCGCCCACTATCGGCAGGACCTAGCGCCCATGCCTGAACCACCGGCGTGAACCGCGCGGCCACACCCGACGACCGACGAAACCGAGCACCCACGCGTGAACCACTGGAAGCGAGCCACGCGGCCAGGCCCTATTACCGACCGGATCGATATGCGCGCCACTATCGGCGGGACCTAGCGCCCACGCCTGAACCACCGGCGCGAACCATGCGGCCACGCCGATTACCGGCGAGACCGAGAGTGCGCGCCGAATAGCGAACGCAAGAGCACGGATCGGGGACTGCGGCCGCTCGATCCAATAGCAGAGCAATCGCTCTGTTATTGTGTTTCTATGCCTCGCCCCCGGACGCACGATCCCGACATCGTGCTCGATGCTGCGGAGTCGCTGGCCGTGCGGTCGGGTCCGGCCGCGGTCACCACTCGCGCCGTCGCGGCGGCGACCGGGGTGTCCAACGGGGCCATCTATCACACGTTCGGTTCGCGGGCGGAGTTGCTCGGCCGCACCTGGTTGCGGGCCGCGCACCGGTTTCTGGCCTTGCAGTCCGCGCTGGTCGACGCCGCGCTGGACGGGCCCGACCGGCAGGACGGTATCGACGCCGTGATCGCCGCGGCCGAGGCACCGGTCGTGTTCGCCGAGAAGTTCCCGACCTCATCACGGCTACTGCTCACAGTCGAGCGTGACGAACTGCTCGGCGAGGTGCCCGACGCCATCGCAACCGAGCTCGCGGATACCGACAAGGTGTTGGTGGAGTTGATGATCCGACTGTCCCGGCACCTGTGGGATCGCGGCGACGGTCGCGCGGTCGACGTACTCAATCTGTGCCTCGTCGACCTACCGACCGCGATCCTGCTGCGCCGCAACAGGTTTACTAATCCCCTTGCCCGCGACCAACTTCGCGCGGCAGTACGGGCCGTGCTCGCACTAGGCCCACCGCAATGAATGCTCCATCCACCCGCAACCCGAGGAACCCCATGCCGTCTCTCAGCTACCACGACAAGATCGCCGTTCTAGACCTCGGCGACGACGAAAACCGTTTCTCGCCAACCTTTCTCGACGCGATGAACACTCACCTCGACACCGTGCTCGCCAACGGCGCACAGGGCCTGGTCACCACCGCCAGCGGAAAGTTCTATTCCAACGGTCTCGATCTGGACTGGCTAGGCGGCAACGGCGACCGCGCCGACTGGTACATCGGCGAGGTCCAGGCACTCTTCGCGCGTGTACTGGCCCTGCCCGTCCCTACCGCCGCCGCCTTGCCCGGCCACGCGTTCGGCGCGGGCGCCATGCTCGCCATCGCCCATGACTACCGCGTCATGCGGGCCGACCGCGGCTACTTCTGTTTCCCCGAGGTCGACATCCACATTCCGTTCACCGCGGGCATGGCCGCGCTCATCCAAGCCAAGCTCACGCCGAAGACCGCGGTCGCCTCGATGACCACCGGCCGTCGCTTCGGCGGAAACGACGCTCTCGCAGTCGATATCGTCGACGCCACCGCCGCCGAGGGCGCGATCACCGACGCCGCCCTCGCCATGCTCGCTCCGCTCGGCGGCAAGGACCCGAACACCCTCGGCGCCATCAAGAACACCATGTTCGCCGACGCCATCGCCGCGCTTTCGGCTGCCCGCCAACCTAATTGAGCTACTTCGGTGCCGGCTGAACCTCGTCGTCCGACGCCAGCGGCGCGGCGGTGACCACATCGATCTGCTCGCCGATGTAGCGGACCACCACCGCGACCACCGCAACGACCGGCACGGCGAGGAACGCACCGACGATCCCATACAGTGAACTGCCCGCGGTGACGGCAAGCAACACCAGCACCGCGTGCAGTTTCATGCTCCGACTCTGCAAAACCGGTTGCAGCACATTGCCTTCCAGCTGCTGCACCGCGACGATGATGCCGAGCACGATCAACGCGGTGGTGAACCCGTTGCCGACCAGCGCGACGAGCACCGCGAGCGCACCGGCCACGAACGCGCCGACCATCGGGACGAAACCACCGATGAACGTGATCACCGCGAGCACCAGCGCCAACGGGACGCCGAGGATCACCAGCCCGGCACCGATGAACACCGCGTCGATCAAACTGACCAGCGCTTGGGTCCGGATGAAGCCGCCGAGGGTGGCCCAGATCCGATCCAGCACCTCCTCGACATGACGGCCGCTGCGGCTGCCGAGCACGGCATGCAGCCAGGGCAGCAGCCGCGGCCCGTCCTTGACGAAGAAGAAGCTCAGTACGAGCACCAGAAACAGGGTGATGAGCACCGACGTCGCCGTCGACACCCCGCTGAACACGCCACCCGCGATCTGCGCGGCGCTCGACTGCAACCGGGACACGATCGCGTCGACCGCGGAGGTGAGTTGCTCGTCGCCGATCCGCAGCGGCGGTCCCTGCATCCAGTCGCGCACCTGATTGACGCCCGCGGTGGACTTGTCGGCGAGGTCCGGCGCCTGGTCGACCACCGACGGCACGATCAGCGCGATCACTCCGGCCAGCGCTCCGACGAACACGACCATCGTGATGCTCGCCGCCAGCGCCGGACGCAAGCCGCGCTGCGTGAGCCACCGGGTCGGCGGCCACAGCACGGTCGCGACGACGATCGCGAGCGCGACCGGCAGGATGACCACCCACAGTTTCGCGAGCAGATACATCAGCACCCACGCGCCCGCCGCGATCGCGACAACGCACAGCGCCCATTTGGCGAGCCAGAGCAGTCCGGACCCGATCACGTCGCCGCGATCCGGCACCGCGTGACTACCGGTGCTCGCGTCCGTGTTTTCAGGCTTGCCGGTGTTGTGCTGAATGTCTTCGCTCGGCCCACTCACGCGGCAAGTCTCGCATGGGGCCGATGCCCGAACCGGTCATTGCGTGCCGTGCGGCGCGGTCCTTGGTGCGGTCGAATCGCGCCTGGCCGAACCACAATTCCGAGCGGCCGGTCAGCCCTGAGCTGATCGCCCTCGCGTGCAGGGCTTGGTCATCGCCGAATGCACCGAGACCGGCATCGCGCGGCGGGCAGAGGAGACCTAGAACCGCGCCCGAGGTGTGATCGTGATCAACGGCGAGCGGTGTCGTTATCAGCCGTTATTCGAGGAGGTTGAGCGCACCACCCGATGCGCCGTTGAACTCCAGCACTGCCGTTCAGCATTGAACGTAAGCAGTCCCGTCGAGCATGACAGCTCGCCGTCCGCTGACCGGGATTCGGTGCGATGCCCCCGCCAGGCCCCGGTAGGTTCGAATGATCTTCTGAAGGAGGGCCAACCTTGACCGCCGCAGCAACGCTGGAACGCAAGGGGCATATCGCCGTCATCACCTTGAATCGCCCCGAGGCGATGAATGCGGTGAATGCCGCGTTGTCGAGCGCGGTGGGTGCCGCGCTGGACGAGCTCGCCGCCGATCCCGGGCTGCGGGTCGGGGTGATCACCGGCGCCGGGCGCGCGTTCTGCGCCGGGGCCGACCTCAAGGATTTGGCGCGCGGCATCGGGATTCACGATCCGGCGCATCCGGAGTACGGATTCGCCGGACTGGTACAGCATTTCGTCGACAAGCCGCTCATCGCGGCTGTCAACGGGTTCGCCCTCGGCGGTGGCACCGAGATCGTGCTCGCCAGTGATCTCGCGGTGATGAGCGAGGAAGCGTCGCTCGGATTGCCCGAGGTGAAGCGCGGATTGGTCGCCGCCGCAGGCGGATTGCTGCGGATGCCGCGCGCGGTACCGCCGAAGATCGCACTCGAGATGGCGTTGACCGGCACCCCGATCGATGCCGCGAGCGCCGCGCGCTGGGGGCTCGTCAACCGAGTGGTGCCCGCCGACCAGGTGCTGACCACCGCATTCGAACTGGCCGAGACCATCGCCGCCAACGCACCGCTGGCGGTTCGCGCCTCCAAGCGAATCATGCACCGCGTCAACGACTTCGGCTCCGATTGGGATACCCCGATCTGGCAGATGAGTCTCGAGGAAGCGGGCCCGGTGTTCATCAGCAAGGATGCCCTCGAAGGTCCCCGCGCGTTCGCCGAAAAGCGCGCGCCGCAGTGGAGCGGCGAGTAAGCGCTCGTACCTGAGTTCTGACCGATACCGAATGGAGCGTGCTCGAACCACTACCGCCGTGATCAGTCACGGGTGGCCGCAGCCGAGCGCGGCGATCATCGAGTCCCGAACTGCGAGCCCACTTCTCCACCATCGAACTGACGTGGGCCGACGGCGGGTAAACCGGACGACTGGTCCAGTGGGCGAAACCGATACCCGCCCCGACAGTCACGAAGCCGGGACGGACTCCGCACGGCACAGGGTAAGGAACTCTCCCGCAGCGGTCCCGATTGATCCAAGTCGGGCGCACGGTCACAGCCCGAGAGGCCTCCTTCACCACCGAGCGGCGAGCCGACCAAGATCATGGGGAACTGGTGGCGGCATTGTCCGAGAGAGCCCCGCCACCAGTTCCCCATGATCTTGAACGCGAACAGCGATTCGCGCGGACGGCCCCTGGGGTCAGGGCTTTTCGGCTCCGGTGAGGTGGGTGTCGAAGAAGCTGAAGATGCGGTCCCAGGCGTCGCGGGAGGCATCCTCGCTGTAACCGAGGCCGGTGACGCGCAGCAGCGGGTCGACGGGGGTGACGTTGGCGAAGGCGTGGGTGACCTTCGGGTAGACCTTGATGTCGTGGTCGACGCCGAGTACGGTCAACGCTTCGTCCAGTTTGCGTGGCGCACCGATCAGGATCGGGTCGCGTTGTCCATAGCTGGCGACCACCGGGCAGGCGCCCTCGAGCATGGCGCGATAGTCGCCGTACAGCGACGGGTAGAACGGCGCGGACGCGTCAAAACCCTTCGGCGCGACCAACAACGCGAACCCACCGCCCATGCAGAATCCGACAACGGCGGTGCGCCCGGTGCAATCGGGTTCGGCGACCAGCCAATCGCGGGCGGCCAGCACGTCACGTACCGGCGGTCCGTCTCCGGTGAACACCAGCGCCCGATAGATCGTCCGGATACAGCGCACCCGCCCGCGCGAAAACAGATTCGGCGCGATCGTCAGATACCCGTAGTCGGCCAGCATCCGCACGGTCCGCCGCAGATCCGCACTGAACCCCACCCCATCGTGGAGCACCACCACCCCCGGCCACGGTCCCTCCCCGGACGGCCGCGCCACTATCGCCTCGAGCCGGCCGTCAGGCGCGGTGAGCTCAATCGTCTCCATGCTCACCGAATCTAGGTCAGTGTCTCAGACATGTACAGCACGAAGTGCGCGCGACCGTCGAAGGCGCGCTCGACGCTCACGCTGAATTTCGGCGCCCCTGCATAGCTCGGCGCCGTGCCGCGAGTGACGTGGCCGTGCACTGTGGGCGGTAGGCAACCGATTCCGATCCGATGCGGCACGCAGAAGACGGTGTGCCACCACCGGCCCGCCAGGCCCGCCAACACACTCGTACGCAGATCCGCCTTCTCGACACCCCAGATGATGACGGTATGCGCCGAGCTGCGGGCCGCCTATGTGTCACGCAACCGACTCGAATGCGTGCGCAGCCCTAAACGGCACCCCCATCCGCCAACGCGACAACCAAGACTGGACCCGCGCCATACCTCAGCCGCGTCCCCTCGACGAGTGCGCTGCACCTTCGGGCCCGCCGCGCACACGATTGACGGACATCCGTTGGCTAGCCGATCAGTGCGGCGCGACGGCGGCCAGCATGCTGCGGGCGAAACGTTCGTAGCGGTCCACGTTGAACTGTTCAGGGTCGGTGAGGACCTGATGACCGGCCCGCTCCCCCGCAGCGATCAGGGACATGGCCAGCAGTTCCAGATCCATATCGGCAAGACCGGGGCGGCGATCGCGACCCCATTCGAGCAGAGCGCGCATCTGATCGAGCGCGAATTGCATTGCGGCCTCGGACCGTTCGCGGACCTGACTCGGGGCGTCGACGGCAGGGAGCAGGAGCAACCGCCACGAATCGGGGTTGGCGAGGACCGCGGTGAGCAGGTTCTTCATCGCCGCGACGAGGATGTCGTCGAACTCGGCGTCGTCGGCGAAAACAGGCATCGCCTCGGCCAGGGTGGCGAGCGCACGCTGCCCTTCGCGGTCGAAGAGTGCGAGCAGCAGCGGTTCCACGCCTGGATACGCCGCGTAGACACGGGGTTTGGCCAGTTCGGCCTCGCGGGAGATCGCCTCCATGGTGATCGCCGCGTAGCCGTGGCGGGTAACCAGCCGTAGGGCGGCGTCGAGCACCTGCTCGCGGCGCACCTCCAGCTGCATCCGCGGCTGGCGGGGGCGTTTTACAGGCTGACTCACCGTGTTCACCTTAGTCGTCCGCCGAGGATCGACCGGGCAGGCGGAGGCGTTTGAGCGACACCGCGTTCAGGGCGACGATGATGCTCGAACCGGACATCGACATGGCGGCGATCTCGGGACGCAGGGTGAAACCGAAGGCCGGGACGAACACGCCCGCGGCGATGGGCAGGGCGATGGTGTTGTAGCCGACGGCCCAGGCCAGGTTCTGGTGCATCTTGCGCAGGGTGCCACGGCCGATGCGCAGGGCGGTGGGGACGTCGAGTGGGTCGGAGCGCATCAGGACGAGGTCGGCGGTCTCGATGGCGACGTCGGTACCCGCGCCGATCGCGATGCCGAGATCGGCGCCCGCCAACGCGGGGGCATCGTTGACACCGTCGCCGACCATCGCGACCTTGCGGCCCGCACGCTGCAGCTCGGCGATTTTCGCGGCCTTGTCGCCAGGCAGGACCTCCGCGATTACGGTGTCGATACCGAGATCGGCGGCGATGCGTTCGGCGGTCGCGCGATTGTCGCCGGTCAACATCACCACCTCGATACCGAGATCGTGCAGCTCGGCGACCGCCGCGGCGGAGGTCTCGCGCGGTGCGTCGGCGAGGGCGATCACCGCGACGGCAGTGCCGTCGATCGCGGCGAGGACGGCGGTGTGGCCGGAGTCGGTTAGCCGATCACGTTGCGCAGCAAGCGATCCGATATCGATGTGCGCACGCTCGAACAGGCGGCGGTTGCCGACGACGACGCGGTGGCCGTCGACCTCGGCGATCGCGCCATGGCCGGGGACGTTCTCGAACTTCTCGGCGGACAACCTCGGACTGCCGACGGTTTCAGCGTGCGTACCGTGACCGAGCTCGTCGGTCGACACACTCGCGCCGCGTCGGCGTCCGTCGGCCTCAGCGATAGATTCTTTCTCGGACGCCTGGGCAGCGAATCCAGCTGTGCCACTGAGGGTTTCGGCATGGTTGCCATCGGCGACACGATGACCGGGAACGTCGGTCTGGCCGGGTTGCGGCGCGCCAGCCGACCCTATTGCACGGCCGGTGGTTTCGGAGCCGCTGCCGTCGATACCGTTGTCGGTCATGGCGGGGACCGCGCGGCCGAGGGTGAGGTCGGATACGCCCCCGACCCGCGTTGCGGCACCCAGTGTTTCGGCACGCTCACCGTCGGCGACGCGACGGCCAGGAACGCCTGTGTGGCTTGGGTTGGGCGCCGTCGTGTCCGCTACTCCTCTTGCGCGGCCAGCGATTTCGGAGCCGCTGCCGTCGACCGCGCGACTGCCGTCGAACCTGGCATGGGCCGAGCGGCCGAGGGTGGGGTCGGATACGCCTTCGACTCGCGTAGCGACACCCAGGTTTTCGGCGTAACGGACGATTGCGGCGGCCAGCGGGTGTTCGGACTCGCGTTCTACCGCGGCGACCAGGCGCAGCACATCGTCGGCTGAATACCCTTCTGCTGTAACCACATCCGTGACTTCCGGTGCACCCTTGGTCAGGGTGCCGGTCTTGTCCATTACAACCGTTTGGATGCGGGCCGCGGCCTCCAGTGCCAGCGCATTCTTGAACAGCACACCGCGTTTCGCGCCGAGGCCGGTGCCGACCATGATGGCGGTCGGGGTGGCGAGGCCGAGGGCGTCGGGGCAGGTGATCACCACGACGGTGATCGCGAACAGCATCGCCTTGGCGAAGGACGCACCGACCAGCAACCACACCGCGAAGGTCAAGGCGCCGCCGATCAGAGCGACCAGCACCAGCCAGAAAGCCGCGCGGTCTGCCAACTTCTGGCCAGGCGCCTTCGAATTCTGTGCCTGCTGAACCAGTTCCACGATCTGCGCCAGCGCGGTATCCGCCCCGACCTTGGTCGCGCGAACTCGTAAGGTGCCGTTGGTGTTCAGCGACGCGCCGATGACCGTCGAGCCCGGCTCCTTGTGCACCGGCATGCTCTCGCCGGTCACCATCGACTCGTCGACCTCGCTGTCGCCTTCCTCCACGACGCCGTCGACGGCGATCTTCGCGCCGGGGCGCACCAGCAACAGGTCACCGACCACCACCTCGGCGGTCGGCACCTCGACCGGCGTGCCGTCGCGGATCACCTCCGCTTTGGGTGGCGCCAAATCCAGCAGCGCGCGGATCGCGTCGTTGGCCCCGCCCCGAGCCCGCATCTCGAACCAATGACCAAGCAGCACAAAGGTTGCCAACATCGTCGAGGCCTCATAGAACACCTCGCCACCGCCGGTCAGCGTGATCGCCAGCGAATACAGCCAGCCCGCCCCGATCCCCACCGCGACCAACACCATCATGTCCAACGTGCGCGCACGCAACGCCGCCACCGCGCCGGTAAAGAAGATCGCCGACGAATAGAAGATCACCGGCAAACTCAACACCAGCGCCCAAATGTCCTGCCGCATCCCGAACGGCACCGGCAGATGCACCCCGAACATGTCACTAGCCATCGGCGACCACAACATCACCAACACCGCGAACACCGCCGCAACCACAAACCGATTCCGCATATCAGCAGCCATGTCCGCCATGGACATCCCGCCATGCCCCGCATGCCCCGCATGCCCCGCGTGATCGGCGTGATCGGCGTGATCGGCACGGACGCCATGCCCCGCATGCCCACCATGGCCAGCGTGATCGGCGCGGTCGTTATGCCCCGCATGCCCGCCATGCACCGCGTGATCGGCGCGGTCGCCATGCCCCGTGTGATCGGCATCCGCATCCTGGGTGGCCGCAGCAGCACGCACATCGTGGTGCGCATGCATGTCGTGCCTGGCGTGATCGGCCTGTTCACCATGCCCGGTGCGATCGCCATGCCCGGTGTGATCAACATCCGCGTCGTGGATGGCCGCAGCAGCACGCACATCGTGGTGCGCATGCATGTCGTGCCTGGCGTGATCGGCGTGTCCACCATGCCCGGTGCGATCGCCATGCCCGGTGTGATCAACATCCGCGTCGTGGATGGGCGCGGCAGCACGCACATCGTGGTCGGCGTGCGCGTCTTGCCCGTCGGACCTAGTCGCATCAGCATGTCCCGCATTCGCAGCGTGATCCCCGTGCGCATCGAGATCATCGCGCCGGGCATGAGAGTCACGCTCACCGTTATCCGCATACTCGACATGCGCGACCTGCGCGACCTGCTCGGCCCGCTCGACATGCTCGACATGCTCGACATGCTCGACATGCTCGACATGCTCGACATGCTCGACATGCTCGACATGCTCGACATGCTCGACATGCTCGACATGCTCGACATGCTCGACATGCTCGACATGCTCGACATGCGCATCGTGATCGACGTACGCATCGTGATCGCCGTGTCCGATCGGCGCACCAGATCCGCCATGGGTGACAGCTGCCCGTGCGGTGCCTTCGGCGCGGGTCGGCGGACTGCCCGGCGCAGCCGCACCGCCCGGCGCTACGACAGCAGCGTCGGACATCTGATGCGTGGTTGCGCCACCAGCAGCCGGGCGAACGTGGGTCGAAGCGGTGTCGGAGGCGCGGTGGGCAGGGGTGGATGTCGCGGCGATCCCTGAGGACGTATAGCCGTCGGTGCGCGGCTCGAGCAGTGGATCGCAGATGTGGGTTGGGACTGAGCGGCCGGCGCATTGGTATCCGCAGTCGCGGACCCAACCGGCGAGTTCGGCGACCGAGGTGATGGTGGGGTCGTAGGCGATGGTGGCGGTTTGGGCGGTTGGGTTGGCGGCGACGTCGAGGACGCCGGGCCTGCGGCGGAGTACGGCGGTGACGACGTTGGCTTGGCTGGCCCAGCGGACGCCGCGCACGTCGAGGACGACGGTGCGGCGTTGTGGGTCACGGTGCTGCGGGTCGTGGTTCACGTGCGTCACTCCTCGGTCGGAAAGCTCGGCTCGATGGATCGAGTCGAGGCGTGCCGTCGGCAAGATCGACCATATACCCCTACGGGGTAGGTGTCTAACGTAAATCGCCGACGCCGAAGCGCGAAAACCAGTTGCCATGGGCTCGTACTGTCTAATTCGTGGCAGACATCACCAGCTTGCTCGCGGCCTACGACGAGCAGATGCGCGGGGCACCGCGCAACCTCCCCAGCGGCGTCATCTGGGAACAGGACGGTCCGGTGATCCGCGTCGTCGGAAAGTTTCGCGGGTTCGTCAGCGGCCCGCGCGACGTGGAAGTCCGTGGCGCCGAACTGGATCGGCTGATCGAGCGCCAGCGCGACTACTTCGCGGCCAGGGGCGAGGCGGTCGAGTGGTCCGCCCACGGCCACGACCTCCCCGAGAACCTCCCAGACCGTCTGCTGGCCGCGGGATTCGTTCCCGAGGATCAGGAGACCATTCTCATCGCCACGGTTTCCGAACTGCCCGCCGAAGCCACCCCGCCGGACGGAGTCCACCTTCGCGAGGTAGCCGCGGCACCTGACCTGCACCGCATCGCCGCCATGGAATCGACCGTGTGGGGCAAGGATATGAGCTGGCTCGGCGACGACCTGATCGGGCGCGTCACCGCCGCCCCCGACGACACCACCGTCCTTGTCGCGGAAGCCGACGGCGAAGTGGTCTCGGCGGCGTGGATGGTCGTCAATACGGGCACCGAGTTCGCGGGCCTATGGGGCGGCTCCACCCTCCCCGCCTGGCGCGGCAAGGGAATCTACCGAGCACTGGTCGCCGCCCGCACCGAAATCGCCAGCGCCCGAGGCATCCGATACCTCCAGGTAGACGCCTCGGACGACAGCGCCCCCATCCTCCGCCACCTAGGTTTCCACGCCGTCGGCACCACCACGCCCTACGTCTGGACCCAACCCTGACCGAATACCCGCGCTCGAAATGCCCACGGCTGGAACGGATTCGACGCCGACATCGACTTACACGTCGCGACCAAGCTAACTTGACGCGCGGGAAGTGCTGGGAGGCTGACGGATTCACCGCTGGCGGCCCCAGCGCATCGGCCTGACCACTGGGCCCCCTCACCGGTCAGGAATGGCCATGCCAAAACGCGAGCGGGCAAGCCGTGATGTCCCTTAGCGCACGAGCTTAACCACCGAGCCCTCATCGATCGGGCACGGACGTACCAGAACCCGAGTAGACCGGCCGCGATATCCCATTCGGCGCGAGGCCCGAGCGGACTTCGCCGCCGAGTGGGACATGCGGCGCAAGAGTGCGAGTGAGCACGCCGTGATGTCCCGAAGCGCACCAGCTTGGCCACCGAGCCCTCGCCTACAGGGACATGTCAGTATGCGAGTGGACCCACCGCGATGTCCCATTCGGCGAGAGGCTCGCGCGTGTCGACGGCACTCGAATCTTTCGGGTGCCGCCGACAGCGCGACCTGATCGCCGAGCGGGACATGGTGGCGCGAAAGTGCGAGTGAGCGCGCCGTCATGTCCCCTTCGGCGCGAGGCTCGCGCGACCTGACCGCCGAGTGGGACATGGTGGTGTGAAAGTGCGAGTGGGCACGCCGTGGTGTGCCGTTCGGCGAGCCGATGGTTGTCGTTGGCGGTGCTTGCGTACGACGCGCGGAAATCGACAGAAACGTCCACGTGTCGGTTCACGGCATTTACCGTCTCAGAAAGATAGACAGCTGTATTGAACGGGGTTGTGCGATGACCGAACCTAATACTTCCTGTGCCGCGTTTCAGCGGGTTGCATCCATCGATCCCGACGCGGTTGCGGTCCGGTCGATCGGCGGCAAGCAGAGTTTGACCTGGCGAGAGTATGCCGCGCAGGTGCGGGAGATCGCGGCGGGGTTGAGTGCGCTCGGCGTCGGGCGCGGGGACACGGTCGCGTTGATGATGGCCAATCGGGTCGAGTTCTATCCGCTCGAAGTGGGCGCGCAGCATGCCGGGGCCACTTCGTTTTCCGTGTACAACACGTTGGTCCCGGAGCAGTTGAACTATGTGTTCGACAACGCGGGCAATCGGGTGGTGATCTGCGAGGCGCAGTATGTGGACCGGATCCGGTCGTGCGGGGTGCCGATCGAGACCATCGTATGCCTGGACGGCGCACCGGACGCGACGATCAGTGTCGCGGAACTGAAGTCGTTGGGGCGCAGCGATTTCGACTTCGAGGCAAGCTGGCGCGCGGTACAGCCCGACGACGTGGTAACGCTGTGTTACACCTCCGGAACCACCGGCAACCCGAAGGGCGTCGAACTCACCCACGCCAACCTGCTGTTCGACGCACACGCTTTCTGCTCAGTGCTACCAGTCGAATTCGGCGATCGGCAGACCTCGTATCTGCCGACCGCGCACATGGCCGACCGATTCACCGCGCTGTATCTGCAAGAGGTGTTCGGCACCCAGATCACCGTCGTGCCCGATCGCAACCAGCTGCTCGCCGCGCTACTGGACGCCAGGCCGACTATCTGGGGCGCCGTCCCGCGCGTGTGGGAAAAGTTCAAGGCCGCACTGGAATTCGCGGTCGCCAACGAGCCCGACGACGCCTTCCGCGCCGGCCTGCAATGGGCGCTCGGCGTCGCCGCGCGCAAGGCCACCGCGGAGCTCAACGGCGAACCGGTCGATGACGCGCTCGCCGCTGAATGGGCAAGGGCCGACGACGCCGTACTGTCCAAGCTGCGCGCGAAACTCGGTCTGGACCAAGTGAAGTGGGCGATGTCGGGGGCCGCCCCGATTCCGCCGGAGACGCTCGGTTTCTTCTTCGGCCTCGGCATCCCCATCTCCGAAGTGTGGGGCATGTCCGAGGTGACCTGTATCGCCACCGTCAGCTCTCCCGAGGAAGCCAGGCTCGGCACGGTCGGCAGACTGCTGCCCGGCCTCGAAGCCACCATCGCCGACGACGGCGAATTCCTCATCCGCGGGCCCTCGATCATGCGCGCCTACCGCGCCGAACCGGCCAAGACCGCCGAAGCGCTCGACGCCGACGGCTGGCTGCGCACCGGCGACATCCTCACCCAGGACGCCGACGGATACCTGCGCGTCGTCGACCGCAAGAAGGAACTCATCATCAACTCCGCCGGAAAGAATATGTCCCCGGCCAACATCGAGAACGCCATCAAGGCCGCGACCCCGCTGATCGGCTCCATCGCCGCCATCGGCGACCGGCGCCCCTTCAACACCGCGCTCATCGTCATCGACGCCGAAACCGCCGAACCCTATGCCGCACAACATGGTTTAGCCGATGCCTCCGCCGCCGCCCTGGCCGCCCACCCTCGTGTGATCGCCGAAATCGCCCGCGGCGTAGCGGCAGGCAACACCAAACTGTCCCGGATAGAACAGATCAAACGCTTCACCATCCTCCCCGCCTTCTGGGAACCCGGCGGCGACGAAATCACCCTCACCATGAAACTCCGCCGCAAACCCATCGCCACCAAATACGCCCCCGACATCGACCGCCTGTACTCCCCCGACCTAGCCCCCGGAGTCCACGAACCCACCACCCCCGCCGAAACCATCGCCTAGCAGAACGGGGCGCCCGAGGGCCAGCTCGCGTCTGAGCGCCACCATGCCCCTCGGCAGCCAGCTCCCAGAGTCTCCCGCCGAGCGGGACACCATGGCGGGCCTACTCGCACTTTCGCGCCACTATGTCCCGCTCGACGACCAACGCACCCGAACTTCCCACCGAACGGGACATGGTGGCGGGCCTACTCGCACTTTCGCGCCACTATGTCCCGCTCGGTGAAGAGGAAGTGCGTCGGCTGGGGTGGGCTGGGTCCCGTTCGGCGCATGCAGGCGACGCCGGTTGGCGGTGCGCGCTGCGCTGGGAGGTGTTGGTGGGGTGGGGAGTTCGTCGATTACCGCGGGAAGGTCAGGCGGTCTAGGCGGATGTAGTCGGTGGGGTCGTGGAGGGAGCGGAGTTCGGGACGGTGGGAGGTGGGGATGCGGGTTAGTTCGTTGTGGCCCACTCGGCGTTCGTCACGTCCGACCAGATGCGCCATCCAGGTTCGACGCGCCGGTCTTCGACGCCAGCGAGGCGGCCTGACGCACGATTCGGTGCGGCACATCACCCGCCACACGCTGTGCCGTACCCGGTCCCGCAGCGGACGTATCCAGCGAGCGGCAGTGTCACATGGTCGTCCAATGCTGTCGGCCGCCGGCGCACCGCGTCACCATTCCTCGCACACTTACCTGTCTCCTCGCACATCCCTGGCGTTCTGTGGGGTATGCGAAGCGACAATCAGATGCCCGAAGGAGCTACAGGCTGATGCCGAGGAGGGCGTCGACAGCGGCGGCGATCGAAGCGGGGGCCTCGGTGTCGGGACCGCCGTAGTCCAGAGCTTGGCGGGCCCAATTGTCCAGGGCGTCTAGGGCTTTGGGGGTGTCGAGGTCGTCGGACAGGTGTCGGCGGAGGCGGGCGATGGTGTCGGCGGAGGCGGGGCCGGCGGGTAGGGCGGTTGCGCGGCGCCACAGGTCGAGGCGGGTTTTGGCCTGCTCGAGGACCGCGTCGGTCCACATGCGGTCCTGGCGGTAGTGGCCGGACAGCAGGCCCAAGCGGATAGCGGCCGGGTCGACGCCGCTGCGGCGCAACGTGGAGACCAGGACGAGGTTGCCCTTCGACTTCGACATCTTCTCGCCGTCGAGGCCGATCAAACCGGCGTGCACGTAGTGGCGGGCGAAGCGGCGGCCCGCGATGAGCGACTCCGCGTGTGCGGCGGAGTATTCGTGGTGCGGGTAGATGAGGTCGCTGCCGCCGCCCTGGATGTCGAACTCGGGGCCGATGCGGTTGAGCGCGATCGCCGAACACTCGATGTGCCAGCCGGGGCGACCGGCACCGAACGGGGCGGGCCAGGACGGCTCGCCGGGACGTTCGGCACGCCACAGCAGCGCGTCGATGGTGTCGCGCTTGCCTGGACGGTCGGGGTCGCCGCCGCGTTCGGCGAACAGTCGCTCCATGGTGGCGCGGTCGTAGCCGGATTCGTAGCCGAACTGCTCGGTGGCGTCGGCGCGGAAGTACACGTCGGGGAACTCGGCGTCGTCGACGATGTATGCCGCACCCGAAGCGAGCAGCTTCTGCACGAATTCGATGACCTCGTCGACGGATTCGATGGCGCCGATGTACTCGCGCGGGGGCACGATGCGCAGCGCGGACATGTCCTCGCGGAACAGATTGATCTCACGGGTGCCGAGTTCGCGCCAATCCAGGCCGTCGCGCTCGGCTCGCTCGAACAGCGGGTCATCGACGTCGGTTACGTTTTGCACGTAGTGCACCTCGTGGCCCGCGTCGCGCAACACTCGGTTGACCAGATCGAAGGTCAGGTAGGTGGCGGCGTGACCGAGGTGGGTGGCGTCGTAAGGGGTGATCCCGCAGACGTACATGGTGGCGGTGGCACCGGGTGTCACCGGCCGCACCTGACGGTCGGCGGTGTCGTACAACCGCAACGGTGGCCCTGCTCCGGGGATGGTGGGTAGGGCTGTATCGGACCAGGACTGCATGATTCGAGGGTAAAGGTGTGGTCGAGATCCTTGCCGCCCGCCCCGTCCCATCGTCCGCCACACGCCGCTGACCTGCCACTCCCGACCTGCGTTTTTCAGCAAATCATGGGATGTCAAGATTTTCGCTCTCGCAGAATCAGCTGTCGGCGGACCCGCCGCCACGCACGTCCCGGCGGCACCGCGCGCCACCGAACTAACCGCCGACGGTATCGCCCCGGCCGCGCAAGAGCAACGAGAAATCCCGAGCCGATCGATGGTGCCATCACCCATGATCAGCACACCACGCGGACATGCACCCACTGCCGACTCCGGTGCGACCGGCGCCGAACTCGCCATTGAGATAGTCCCGCAACGGTATTCGGCGCCACTGATGCCGTGGGGCGGCAGATCTGCAGTGCGCAGCGGGCGGCTGAGCATGTGACGGCGGACCGTTCCGCGCAACCGCGGCGAGGCTCAATGGGAGGCTCCACGAGGCGAGCGGCTTGGGCCGACCGGCAGCTGAGCACGACGGGCGGCTGGGCGCCATGACGGCGGACAGCTCCACGCAACGGCAGCTTCTACGAGGCGGGCGGCGGGGCGCGACGGCAGTTGGGCGCGAGGCGGTTGGCGCCGTGGCGGCGGATTGCTTCGGGCAACGGCGACTGAGCGCAAGGCGCAGCTCCATGAGGCAGGCAGCTGGGCGCCATGACGGCGGACGGCTTCGGCAACGGCGACTCTGCGTGGCAGGCGGCTCCGCGCAACGAGCGACCACGGGAGGCGAGGCAGTTCCGCACAGCGACCGCGCGAGGCTGCGGCTACGCGCAGCAGGTGACTGAACGCCGTGACAAGCCGGGCGGCTGCACGCAACGGGCCGCTGGGCGCCGTGACTGCGGACGGCGGGTGCTGAGCACAGTCGCCCGCTCGGCGCAGCCGGCGACTGCGCGAGGCACGCCGCTGGGCGAGGTGAGCGGCTCGGCCAGGTGAGCGGCTGGGCCAGGTGGGCGAACCGCATTCGATTTCGGGTGCGGGGAATCGACGGGCGTGCGGGTGCGGGGTATGGCGTAGGTCACGTGGAGGTGGTGTCACACGGAGTGGGGTGGCGGCATCTTATGTCCGACCAGTTAGCCCGTCGGGCGGCCGATTAGCCCATCGAACAGTTGAGATGAATGTCTGCCCGGGCGGGGCGACGGTGAATTCGGGTAGCTCGGCTGCGGCTGAGTTGCCGATGACTTGAAGGAGAAGCTCGTGAACGTCAGTTTGTGGATCGCGGCCGGAGTGCTGGCTGTGGTCGCTCTTGTTGGCGGTATCAGTAAGACGTTTGTGCCTAAGCAGAAGCTGGGCGAGGCCCCTGGTGGGGAGTGGACCGCGCATGCGGGGGCTGGGTTCATCAAAACCCTTGGGGTTCTTGAACTTCTGGCCGCTGTCGGTCTGATTCTGCCCGCTGTGCTCGATATCGCGCCGGTGCTGGTGCCGGTGACTGCCGCCTGCTGGGTGTTGCTGATGGTCGGCGCGATGATCATCCATTTCCGCGATGGCGGATTCAAGTTCGTGGTGCTGAATCTGGCGTACCTTGCCGTGGCCGTGTTCGTGGCCTGGGGTCGTTTCGGACCTCAGTCCTTCAGCTGACCCTGGAACCGAGGGAGACAAACCGGCAGTGCGTGCGGCTTCGCACGCACTGCCGATATGCAATGCGTCTCACCCACAACCACTTTCAGAACGCGGGCCACGGAATCGGCCGGGACGTCCTCGGTGTCGGCATCACCGGATCATCGACCAATTCCTGCGTCCGGTCGACGAGCGCTTCGATCTCGGCGTCGGTGATGTGTTCGGCGAGTTGGTCGGCGACGGCGCCGGGTAGCTCCTTGGCGAACGCGGTGATATCGGCGACGAGCGCGTCACTGAGCGGCTGGCCGGCCCATCCCCACAGCACGGTCCGCAACTTGTGTTCGGTGTGCAAGCAGATGCCGTGGTCCACCCCGTACACCTGCCCGTCCATCCCCTCCAACGCGTGCCCACCTTTGCGGTCGGCATTGTTGAGCAGCACATCGAGCACGGCCATCCGCTGCAGCCGCGGGTCGTCGGCGTGGATGAGCGACACCTCGTTGCCCGCCGCGTCTTGCGCGCGCAGGATCTCGCGGAACCCGTCGGGCACCGCGCCGGGCGGGCACAGGTCGACCAGGTCGAGCCGGTCGCCCTCGTCGGTGTGGTTGTCCACGCCCTCGACCCAACGCTGCACCATGCCGACCCCGTACGGCCCGTCGCGCAGGATCGTCTCCGGAATCACACCCCAGCCCACCGCGGCCGAGATCTGATACGACGCCACCTCCCGCCCGGCGAGGGTGCCGTCGGGAAAGTCCCACAGCGGACGCTCACCGCGCACCGGCTTGTAGACCACCCGCAGCGGCGGTTGGGCGTCATCGAGGATGTCGCAGACCAGGGTCACATTGCTGGCGGTGCTGATCCGCCCGATCACTGTCAGCTCGCCGCTGTGGAACCCATCCCCGGGCCGCGTCACCGATCACTCCTCTAGTTCGGCCGCGCCGAAGATATCGCCACGCTTGTACCCGTTGGTGCGCACGCACATGTGCCCACGCGAGGACAGCGGCTCCCCGCACAGCGGGCACGGCGGACGACCCGCCGCGATCACCCTGGTCGAGCGCAGCGCGAACTCACGCGCCTGGATCGGGGTGAGGAACACGCGGACCGCGTCCGGACCCTCCTCGGTGTCGTCGAGCACGACCGACTCGTCGACCTCGGTCTCGGTGATCGCCAGCAACTCGACAACCACGGCGTTCGCGTCGGCATCCCAGCCGAGGCCCATGGTGCCGACCCGGAATTCCGCGTCCACCGGCGTCACCAGCGGTGCGGTATCGCCGATGTCCTCCGCCTGCGGCGGCACCTCGGCGCCGAACCGGCGAGCCACCTCGTCCAACAGCAGACCCATTCGGTCGGCGAGCACCTTCACCTGCTGCTTCTCCAGCAACACGCTGACAACCCGCGGTTCCTCGATGGCCTGCAGATAGAACGATCGATCGCCCGGCTCACCGACGGTCCCGGCGACGAAACGATCGGGGGTGCGAAATACATGGATTGCGCGTGACACATGCACCTCCTGATACGTGACCCTGATCGACTACCCACGGCGCTGGAATACAACGCCCACTATCCGTGTACAAGGAATCTCAGCGCTCCGCATTCCCATTATCCCCACTCCCGGCACTACCTAGCTCGCCGCCGGGAACGGGACCGGAGGTATCGATCGCGGCGTCTTGTTTAGTCGAGCCGGAATCGGGAACGGGCCGTTGCTGATTCGACAACGCGGACAGGTCCGTGCCGGTGTCGTTGAGCCGCCACACATAGGGCGCGGTCGGCGTGTATCTGACAACGCTGATCGACGCGGGCTCGACCACGATCCGCTGGAATCCGTCCAAATGGATGCCCAACGCGTCGGCGAGCACGGATTTGATGACGTCACCGTGGGTGCAGGCCACCCACAGCACGTCATGCCCGTGTTCCTCGGCCAGCGCCCGATCGTGCTCGCGCAGCGCGGCGACCGCGCGGGTCTGCACCTGCGCCAGCCCCTCACCGCCCGGGAAAACCGCGCCGGAGGCGTGCCGCTGCACCACTTTCCACAGCGGTTCCTTCAGCAGTTCGCCGATCGGTCGCCCGGTCCATTCGCCGTAATCGACCTCGATCAGCCGGTCGTCGAAGACCGGTTCCAGCCCTAATTTCTCCGCGAGCGGCGCCACCGTTCGCTGACAGCGCAATAGCGGAGAGTGCACGATGCGTTCGATCGGCAGCCCGGCGAGCCGTTCGGCGACCGCCTTGGCTTGATCGTTGCCGTGCTCGGTCAGCTCGACACCGGTACTACGGCCGGCCAGCGTGTGGGCGGTGTTCGAGGTCGAGACTCCGTGCCGGAGCAGAATCACCGTCATGTAGTCAGCCTAATCATGTCGCCGACACGACACCCGTCGCGAGGAGTCCCATAACGGTCAGACCGAGCACAATGCGGTAGCCAACGAACCAGTCCAGCGAATGCTTAGCAACGAACTTGAGCAGCCACGCCACCGACGCGTACCCGACGACGAACGCGAGCAACGTCGCCACGATCAACTGCGCCCCGCTGGCGTTGAGCCCCTCACCGGCGGGTTTGAACGCGTCCGGGATGCTGAACAGCCCCGACGCGGTGACCGCCGGAATCGCGAGCAGGAACGAAAACCGCACGGACGCTTCACGAGTCAGCCCGAGGAACAGCCCCGCCGACGAGGTGGCACCCGAACGCGACACACCGGGAATCAACGCGAGGCACTGGGCAAAACCCATCACCAACCCGTCCCGCGTCGTCAGCTGTTCGAGCGGGCGCAGCTTGCGTCCGTAGTACTCGGCCGCCGCGATGACCAGCGCGAACGCGATGAGCATGAACGAGATCAGCCACAGATTGCGAGCCGCGGTGCGGATCACGTCCTTGAGCAGAAAACCGAGCACGCCGATCGGGATGGTGGCGATGATCACATACCAGCCGACCCGGTAGTCCAGCTCGCGCTGCCGCTCCTCGTCGAAGTAGCGGTCGGCCTGACCCATGGTCACCACGGGCAGCCGCGTCGTCACCTGATCGGTGATCGGCACCGTCTCCCGCGACGACACCTTGCTCAGCACGGTGCTGAACCAGGCCTGCAGGATCCGCCAGATGTCCTTGGCGAAATACACCAGGACGGCGGCCTCGGTGCCGAGCTGGGTGACGGCGGTGAACGAGGCGCCCGCGTCGTCGCCGAAGAACACCCCGGACACGATCCGCAGATGCGCCGACGACGAGATCGGCAGGAATTCGGTGAGGCCCTGCACCAGGCCGAGTACGAGCGCCTGTATCCAGGTCATCGATTCGCCCGTCACACGGTCTCCTGGTATTGCATGCCGCCTCCATGTGTTCTTGCTCGAAAGAACCGTTCCGACTGAGCAATTGGTCAACAGATGGGTCGCGCGCGAGTGAGCACCGGCGCAATCCCGCAGCGACAGTACAGTGTCGAGGCCATAGGGGCATGTTCGCACCGCGATCGCGGAGTAACCCGGCCTCCCGCGGCGTTCGTCCGCGACGCGCGAGCCACTGTGCGGGTAGGCGCCCGGACGCCCGCGCACGCTCTAGGCTTGGCGCCGTGACGATTGCGCGGACACGGTGATGGAACAGCGGACGGTCGGCCGCAGCGGCCTACGGGTGTCCCGGATAGGGCTTGCGACCCATACCTGGGGTTCGCATACGGATGCTGACGAGGCGTCCGTGCAGTTGGTGGCGTTCATCGAGGCGGGCGGCACGCTCGTCGACACCTCACCCGCCTACGCCGGTGGTGGCGCGCAACGAATCCTCGCCGAACTGCTCGGCGATCTCGTCTCCCGCGACGATCTGGTGCTCAGCGGTTGCGCGGGTATCGCGCCGAGGGTCACGCCGGCTCCCGCGGGACCGGCCGTGCCGGACGCGACGACACAGACCACCATCGATACCTCGCGTCGTGCGCTGCTGCGTCAGCTCGATCGGACGCTGCTGGAGTTCGGCACCGACCATCTCGACATCTGGAATGTCGCGGTGTGGGATCCGCGGACTCCGCTCGACGAGGTCGCGGCCACCCTTGAACACGTAGTCCAGTCCGGGAAGGTTCGCTATGCGGGTGTGCGCGGATTCGGCGCCTGGCAGCTGGCGAGTCTCGCCGCCGTCGTGCCGATCAGTGCCGCGCAGACGCCGTACTCGCTGCTGGCTCGCGACGCGGAGACCGATTTCGTGCCCGCCGCGCTGCATCACGGTGTCGGTGTGATCGCCTCGGCGCCGCTCGCCGGTGGCATTCTCACCGGCAAGTATCGCGACGGGGTTCCCGCGGACTCGCGGGGCGCGGACGAGGCCACCGCGGCCGATATCCGCAGCAGTCTCGACGAACGCGCGACCAGGGTGGTCGATGCGCTGGTCACCGCGGCCGACGGGTTGGGTACGTCACCGTTGGCCGTCGCGCTGGCCTGGATTCGGGATCGGCCCGGTGTCGCGAGCATGATCGTCGGTGCCCGGGATATCGGGCAGCTCACCGGGGTGCTCGCGGCGGAGACCCTTGAACTGCCGCGGGCTATCGCGGCCGCGTTGGACGATGTCAGTGCTCGTACGGAGTGAGGGATTTCGACCCACTCATCCCCCCGGAGCTGGCGCATCTTCCACTGCTCACGCATTGTCGGAGGCAAGCGCATTCGCGGGGAGCAGCGCAACCCGGCGCGCGATCGGCACCGACCCGATGACCGCCTCTGCGCGGCACGTCTTAGGCTTACCTACATGAGGCATGCGACGTCCGGCGACCCGTCCGTCCACACGCGGCGGATCGCCGGTGTCCGATCTGGATGGTCGCGCTGTGTGCTCGCGGTGCTCGCGCTGACCCTGGTCGCGGCGTCGGCAGCGTGCGGAACCGACAGCGCCGCGACGAGTTCCGGGCAGCGTGGGCCGTCCACCGCGACGCTGGCCGACCTCGATCCGGTGCCGATCGGGCCCGAGCCGACGCCTACTCTCCCGGCGACGGTGCGCTCGTTCGACGGCACCGATGTCACCGTCACCGACAGCAGCCGCATTGTCGCCGTCGACCGCTACGGCACCCTCGCGCAGATCGTGTACGCACTCGGCATGGGGCCCAAACTGATCGGCCGCAGCACCACGGCCGCCTTCCCCGCCGTCCGTGACGTGCCGAACGTAGCGGGCGGCAATGGCGCGCTGAACGTGGAAGGTCTACTGGCGCAACGTCCTTCGGTGTTCCTCACCGACTCCGTCACGGTCACGCCGCCGCTGCGTGAGCAGTTGCGCGCGGCCGGCGTCAATGTCGTCTTCTTCGACCCGCAGCGCACTATGGAAGGCGTTGTCCCGCAGATCGAGGCCGTCGCCGCCGCGCTCGGCGTGCCCGATCAGGGCAAGGCGCTCGGCAAGCGGACCCACGACGAGATCGCCGCCGCCACCGCCGCGGTGCCCAAGCCGGACCCGCAACTCACCATGGCCTTCCTTTATCTGCGCAGTACCGCCATTACCTTCCTCGCCGGTCCCGGTTCCGGCGCTGACTCGCTCATCGCCGCGCTCGGCGGCAAGGACGCGGGCGCCGCGCTGCCCGAACCGTTCGTCTCGATCACCAGCGAGGCGATGATCGCCGCCGCGCCCGACTTGCTGATCGTGATGTCGGACGGGTTGAAATCCGTTGGCGGAGTTGACGGTTTGCAGAAGGTCCCCGGAATCGCGCAAACGCCCGCCGGACGTAACAAGCGCGTCGTCGACATGTCCGACGCCGTGGTGCTGAGCTTCGGGCCCAACACCGGCCGGGTAATCACCGCGCTGAGCGAGGCCGTCTACGGCACTCGGCCCGCATGACCGAATCGACCGTCGCCAAGACCGAACCGCCGGTCGCCTCGGACCCGCCGCCCGCACCGAAGTCGCGCGGACGGTCGCGCACCACACTGGTGTTCGCGGTCGCGATCATCGGATTGATCGCGCTCGCACTGGCTTCGGCCGCGATCGGACAGGTGCCGACCACGCCCGCCGAGGTGGCGGGCAGTGTGCTGCACCGGATCGGGCTGGACTGGGGGCCGATGCCCGCGCATCCCGCCGGTGAGGTCACGCTGTGGCAGGTGCGGTTCCCTCGGGTGCTGCTTGCCATGCTGGTCGGTGCGGCGCTCGCGACGGCGGGCGGGTTGCTGCAGGGCGTTTTCGCGAATCCCCTTGCCGAACCAGGTGTTATCGGGGTTTCCGCAGGAGCGGCGGTCGGTGCGGGCACCGTCATCGTGGTCGGCGGGGCGTTCGTCGCCGCCTGGTCGGTGGCCGCGGCCGCGTTCGCCGCGGGGCTGGCCACCACCGCGCTCGTATATCTACTCGCCCGATCGAACGGGCGCACCGAGGTGGTTACCCTGGTGCTCACCGGTGTCGCGATCAACGCCTTCGCGGGCGGGTTGATCGCGTACCTGCTGTTCGTCGCCAACCCCGCGGCGCGCGATCAGCTCGTGTTCTGGCAGTTGGGTTCACTCAACGGTGCGACCTGGGATTCGGTCACCGTCGTCGCGATACTCACCGCCGTCGGCGTCACCGCCGCCATCATCATCGCCCCGCGACTCGACCTGCTCGCCCTCGGTGAATCCGCCGCCCGCAACCTCGGCGTCGACGTGGAACGCTTGCGCCGCAACGTCATTCTGGTTGTCGCCATCCTTGCCACCGCGGGCGTCGCGTTCACCGGCATCGTCCTGTTCGTCGGCCTCATCGTCCCGCACCTGGTCCGCATGCTCGTCGGCCCCGCCCACCGCGTCCTCATTCCGTTGAGCGCCATCCTCGGCGCCGTCGTCCTACTCATCGCCGACGTAGGCGCCCGCTCCCTCGTCCACAACGCCGACCTCCCCCTCGGCATGCTCACCTCACTCATCGGCGGCCCCTTCTTCTTCTGGTTGCTTCGCCGCACCCGAGCCCGCGCCGGAGGGTGGGCATGATTCACCGACGTTGGGGTTCAACCAGTTTCGGCACAGTGGCGAGATGCCCTGGAGCGCACGGAGGCTCCGTGGGCGCTGCGGCACTGCGTATTGCGGACTGCGGGTCTGCGACTCGACCGACACGCCGGACGCGTACGGGGTTGGCGGACGAGGCTTGGGAGCCGAGTCCCCGCAGAGCTAGAAGCCGGGCGACGCGCGGGAACTCTGTGAGCGCCACGTCAACGTCGGTCGGGAGCGACCAGCCAGCGGCTCGGCAAGCGCACTCGGCACGTCCGGCGGCGGCCGACAAGGCGTTGGGCTCACGGAGTTTCAACTCTGCGCGTAGCAGTGCGGTGCACGAAAGGTCCGTGAGCGCGGCTCAGTCAGCGCGCGCGAGGGTGGCGGATGAGACTCGGAAGGCGCCGGGGGTTGGCTCAGCTCATGGCCGCACCAGATGCCCTAGGGCGCACGGAGACTTCAGGAGCGTCGGGTCAATGTCTATCGCGGACAGTCGGTCTGCGGCTCGGTTCGTGCGGCGCGCGACGGGGGTCGATCAGGCTTGTGGCTCAACGAGTTTCGATGGGCACCGCGGCCGTGACGTGTTGACCGTTGTCTCGCTGTCGAAGCTGACGATCATCGGCGGTAACGCGACCGCGCACGAGATCCCGCTGTTCGAGACCGGTGGCGGTGGGCAGGTCAGCGGCTGCATGCGCTGTGGGAGTGGCGAGTTCGAGTGGGGTGGGGCGTGAGCGGGGTTCGGCAGGTGTTCGCTCGGACGCATGAGTTGCCCGGGGCAGTGGAGAAGGGGGCGGTTACGTTGCGGGCGCGGGGGGTGAGCGTGGATCGGCGCGGGGCGAAGACCGCGCAGCGGCGGGTGCTCGATGGGGTGGACTTCGATGTGGTCGCGGGTGAGGTCGTCGCGTTGGTGGGGCCCAATGGGGCGGGGAAGTCGACGTTGCTTGCCGCGCTGGCCGGTGAGTTGACGCCGAGCGAGGGGGCGGTCGAGCTCGACGGGCAGGCGCTGACGCACTGGTCGCCGCTGGATATGGCGCGTCGCCGGGCGGTGCTCCCGCAGACCCACACCGTGGGTTTCCCGTTCACGGCCCGCGAGGTCGTGGCGATGGGCCGGGCACCGTGGCTGCGCACCGAACGCCGCGAACTCGACGACGAGCGCATCGCCGCCGCCATGTCCGCCGCCGACGTGGAACACCTTGCCGCCCGGTCCTTTCCGACCCTATCCGGCGGCGAACGCGCCCGCGTCGCCCTGGCCCGCGTGCTCGCCCAGGACACCGGCACCCTGCTCCTCGACGAACCGACCGCCGCCCTCGACCTCGGCCACCAGGAAGCCGTCCTGCACCTGGCCACCACCCGCGCGCAAGCGGGCGCGGCCGTCGTGGTCGTCCTGCACGACCTCGGCATCGCCGCCGCCTACGCCGACCGCGTCGCCGTCCTCGAATCCGGCCGCATCGCCGCCGACGGCCCACCCCGCCAGGTCCTCACCACCGACCTCCTCACCCGCGTCTACCAACACCCCGTCGAGGTCCTCAACCACCCCCTCACCGGCGCCCAACTAGTCCTCCCCGTCCGCCGCTGACCCCACGCACCTTCTACCCCGCCGCAGCCAGAATTCCCGTGCGCGGCACACTGATTCGTCCGCGGCCGACGATGGCAGGTCCGCCCACACAGGCGACACGCTGCCAGCAGCTCCACAATGCCGCCCACGAGACGAACAGCCCATCTGCCGCGCCGAACGGGACATGACGCAGCGCCCACTCGACATTTGCCGCCACCATGTCCCGCTCGGCACGCGGTTCACCAACTATGTTGGCGACCATTCGAGTACCGCCGCAGCACCATTCGGCCTGCACACCCGCCGCTGATCTCGCGCCGGAGTATCTGCCGCGCGGGTCTCAGCCTGCCGCACGATGAACTATCGATCGCACTTCGGCGGCGCCGGATCGGCGCGTGCGAGTTCTGGTGACAGCACGCGTGAGTCGCGAAGGCTGCAGTCAGTACCGAAGGCATCGCCCGACGAGCGGCACTCGGCCACCGACATGACACAAGGCCCGCTCGACAAACGCCTCCACCATGTTCCGCTCGGCCGACGGTGAGTGCACATAGTGGACACCTCTAGCGGCCATGCGCCACTCGACGCTCTGGCCGGATCAGAGGGTTTGTGGCGCGTCCGGCGGGTCGTCGTCGAGGAGCAGGCTGCCCTGTAGGCGGACTCGGAGCAGGGCGTTGATTGCCCAGAGGGCGAAGAAGATCAGGCCGGTGAGGGGTGTTGTCGCGGTGGCCAAGGCGAGGGCTCCGCCGCCGAACCAGATGAGTTCGAGGGCGAGTCGCCAACCGCCGCGGAGGGGGAAGCGCGGGGTCGAGCCTGCGCCGAACAAGGCCCACATGAGGATGAAGAGGGTGGGGGCGGCGAGTCCGGCCACTACGCGCACGAGGACACCGGCGGGCAACGTGAAGCCCCAAACTGCCGCTGCCGCAATCACTCCCAGCTCGAGCAGGAACGTAACGAACAGGTTGGCACCTTTGAGCACATGCATGGTTGAACTCCTCAGCGCCAGATCATCTTCAACACCGCCGGGGTCAGCAGCATTCGGATGACGGTCGCGTCGAGGAGCAGGGCGGCGATCATTCCGTAGGCGATGTACTTCATCAGAACCAGGTCGGAGAAGCCGAAGGCTCCGGTGACGACGATCAGAATGGCTGCGGCAGAGGTGATTACGCCGCCGGTGTGGGCAATGCCGTAACGGATCGCCTCACGCGGTTCCGCCCCATTCGCCCGCGCCTCGGCCACCCGCGACAACAGGAACACCTCATAGTCGGTGGACAACCCGAACACCACGGTGACGATCAGCGCGAGCACCGCGAACATCAATGGGCCCGGCGTGAAGTGGAAGAACCCCGCACCGTGCCCCTCGACGAACACCCAGGTGAGCACCCCCAACGTCGACACCAAACTCAACGCACTCATCGCAACAGCCTTGACCGCCAACACAATCGATCGGAACGCCGCATACATCAGCGTGAGCGCCGCCGCCGCGAGAATCGCCACCAGCACCGGCAGCCCGCGCAACAGCCCGTTGATACTGTCGCGTTCCAGCGCGGGCACCCCGGCCACCATGATGTCGACGCCGGACGGTTCCGGAATCGCCCGCAACGCCTTGATCACCCGATCGGAATCCTGCTTGTCCGCCAACCCGGCCTGCAGCACATTGATGCCGTCCTTGGTCGGCACCGACGGCTCGAATCGTCCGGTGAGCCCAGGGCTTTGACTCGCCTCGAACCGAATATCACTGAGCTGCTGCGGATCAGCACCACGCACCACAAGTTTCAACGGTTCGGTACGAAAACTGGGGAACAACTCATCGAACCGCTCCTGCGCCACCCTGGCCGGGTTGTCGGTGCCGAGATACTTCTCGCTGATCCCACCGAACTCGATGTGGCGAAACGGAATACTCAACGCGAGCAGCGCGAGCACGATCGGCACCGCCACCGCCAACGGTCGCCGCATGGCCACCTGCGCAAGCCGCGAGAAGAACCCGGCATCGATCTGCGCCTCGGTCTTGCTGCGGGAGAACCGTTTCCAGCCCAGGAAGTCGATCCGCCGTCCCGCGATACTCAACGCCGCGGGCAACGCGGTCACCGAGAGCAACGCGGCAAGCAGCACCGAACTGATCCCGCCGTACGGCACCGACCGCAGCACCCCGTTCGGAAAGATGAACAGCGCACCGAGACTCACCGCGATGATCGCCGCCGAGAACAGCACCGTCCGCCCCGCCGTCGCGACGGTGCGCGCGGTGGCCTCCTCCACGCTGCGGCCCGCGGCGAGCTCCTCCCGGAACCTGGTGACGGTGAACAATCCGTAGTCGATAGCCAACCCGAGACTCACCAAAGTCATGACGGTGCTGGCGAATACGTTCACATCGATGAACCCGGTGAGCCCGCGCATAATGCCCGCGGTCCCCATGATCGTCATGCCACCGATCAACACCGGAAGCAGCGCGCCGACCACCCCGCCGAACACGAAGTACAGCAGAATCGCCACCAACGGCAGCGCGATGATCTCCGCCCGGTGAATGTCGTTCTGCATACCGGTATTCAGCCCCGCCAGCACCGGCTGCAACCCGGCCAGCTGCACCGTGGTGCCGCCCGGCCCGCCGCCGGCCCTCCCGGCACCCAGATGATCCTTGATCGCGGAGTAGTTCTCGACGGTCGCCGTCCCCTCGCCGCGCAGCCCGACGCTGGCGAACGCGTGCATGTGCGAGGCATCGGTGGCGTTCCCCGCGAACGGACTGTCCCAGTAACTGTCGATCTTCAGGATGTTGTCCGGAAAACGCGCGAGCAGCCCGTTCAACGCGCCCGTCACCGCCGACCGCACCGCCGGATCGTCGACAGTGGTGCCCGCGGGCGCGGTGTACAGCAGGATCAGGTCGCTGTCGGTATCGCGCCCGAACGTCGCGTCCGCGATCTTGGACGCCGCCACCGACTCGCTCGACTCGTCGAACCACCCCTCCTGCGTCAACCGACCCGCGAGATCACGGCCGTAGCCACCCGACGCGAGCACCGCGAGCAAGAACACGCCGAGCACCACAAAACGATGGCGATAAACGAACCTGCCCCAGCGGAGCAACCCCGAATGCAGCATCGAATCGTCCCGCGACACACGCGGGCCGCGTCCGCGCGAATCCGACACAGCTAGCCGCAGGCCGGTGTGCGGTAGTCGGCGGAACGCAGAATCCCGCACAGGTCGGTCCGCGAGATCTTCCACTTGCCATCGAGCAGCACGAAATGCACCACCGTCGTACGCACCGCGGTCCCGCTACCGTCCTTGTCCAGGCGCATCGTCGCGGTCAACGTGCCGTCGTGATTGTCGAACACCGGATCGGTGACCCCGTAGACGGCACGCGGATTGTCCTGCAGCGCCTTGTACATATCGGGGATCGCGGTCCGGAACGCGTCGCCGTCCTCGATCAGGTCGGTGCGTTCGCTGTCGGGCAGTGCCGGATCCAGCGCCCGTTTGATCTGCGAGTCCAGCTGCGCGGCCGATGGCAGCGGCGGATGCGCGGCGATCGAGGACGTGGTGATCGACGCGGACAGTGACGCGTTGGCCGACGAACGAGCGGCGTCGACGGCCGCCTCGTCCGATCCGGTGCTACATGCCGCGGTCACGGCCACCAACAGGAGGCCGGTCGCGGTCAGCGCGGTGCGGGCGAGAAATGTGTATGGCATCACCATCTACATACCATCAATGACGGAACTGATGCGTCCCAGCAGTGCCCGCACGGTCGTTACTTCACGGTCGGGGACCGCATCGACGGGCTCGGCGTCGGGGATCATGTCGCGCACCAGCGCGACAACGCTGCGTTCGTCATCGAGGTCGATATCGGTGACCCTGACCTCCGCGACGGCGACGACATCCTCCGGACCAGGCACTTCGCTGGCGAGGTCGGCCCGGTAGATCTCCAGCGTCAAGGTCGCTCGGACCGTGCGAAACGCATACGGCCTGCCATCGCCGGTGGTTCCGAACCCGTGAGCGAACGGACCAACGGTTATGTCATCGATGGCAAATCCCGACGGATGGTCGGCTTTCAACCGGATCTCCCTGATTTGGACACTGTTTCAGCTCAACCGTAACCCGCATCACCGACATTCTCCCCCAGCCGCCACCCCGGTACGCCGTGATGTTGCGCCATCATGGTCAGATGATGGAGTTGTGGTGAATCGTCGGTAGCAGTCGGTAGAAGGAGTTCGGTGGATGCGCCCTCGCGGCTGGGTTCGATTGGCGGCATTCGCGGGCCCCTCCGTGATTACGCTCCGCAGCGGTGTGCGCTCGGCCGCACCGACACGCCGTAGCCGGCGAGTCCCCACCGCCCTCGTCGGCGTGGCGGCACTGATCCTGCTTGCCGGATGCGGCACCAGCCCGGACACTGACAACCTGGCGACCAGGGATCCGGCCACCGCCGCGCCCTCACCCACCGGCACCGCGCGTCCAGCAGGCGATGTCGTGGCACTGGCCAGCCCCCTGCGCGCCTTGCTCACCGAGGCAGGCACCGGCCAGATCGCCGCACTCGACACCAGCGAGACGAACACCACCGTCTTCCTCATCGACCCGGCCACCCTGACCCGCACCGGCCCCAACGGCGCCCTCGACCCCGACGTCCGCACCCTGTCGCTGCCCGCGCACGGCGCGAGCCTGGCTCAGGGCAAGCCGGGTGAACTGCTGATCCCCGCGCCCAATCGGATCTACCGCGTCGATATCGCCGCTAGGAACGTCAGCGATGTCGCCATCGACGGCGATGCCAGATCGGTGCAGCGCCGCGACGACGGCACCCTGCTCGTCGGCACCGCCGACGGCAAGGTCCGCACGCTGTCCCCCGAAGGCAAGGTCGTCAAGACCGTCACCGGCCTCGCCTCCGCCGACGCGCTCGCCCTCACCGAGGGTCACGTGTCCGTACTCGACCGCCGCCAGACCTCCGTCACCGAGATCGAACTCGGCAAAGACGACCTCGGCCTGGCCCTGCGCGCGGGCGACGGCGCGACCAACATGATCGCCGACCGGTTCGGCCGGATCATCGTCACCGACAGCGCGGGCGGCGAACTCTTGGTCTTCAGCGCCGGACCTCTCGTCCTGCGTCAGCGATTCCCGGTAAACTCTTCGCCTTACGCGCTTGCCTACGATCAGCGGTCCGACACCGTGTGGGTGACGTGCACGCAGAGCAACGAAGTCGTCGGATTCGATCTGTCGACGGGTATACCGACAGAGGTGGGCCGCTACCCGACGGTGCGGCAGCCGAACTCGGTAACCATCGATCAGCGCACCGGGGACATGTTCGTGGGATCCGCCGTCGGCGACGGCCTGCAGCGGATCCGCGCGGACGATCGGAAGAGAGGCCAATGATGACTCCGGCAACGCGCGCAGACGACGAACCCGCATCACCACGCGAGCAGCGAGCGCGGCGCAACGCACTGCCCGCTGGTTGGGAAACCACCAGTGACGACTACGAATACGTGCCGCTGCGACTGCCACCCGAGGTGACCAGGGTGACCGCGTCGATGCGGCTGGCCATCCAGGCCGAGTTCGGCGGCTGGGAACTGTCCCGCGTGCGGGCCTATACCGACGGCAGCCGCCGGGTGCTGCTTCGCCGCCGAAAAACCGCACTACCCCAGCCCGAACCGGGAATGTGAGCTGATGTACGCCCTGTTATTACGCCTGATGTTTCTGGTCCCGCCGGAACGCATCCACCACTTAGCCTTCGCCACCATGCGCTTGGCCGCTCGTTTCGCGCCAACCCGCTGGGTCATGTCCAAAACCCTCGTCACCGACGATCCCATCCTGCGCAACACCGCGTTCGGCATCGACTTCCCGGCGCCGGTCGGCCTGGCCGCCGGATTCGACAAGAACGCCGACGGCGTCGACGCCTGGGCGCCACTGGGTTTCGGCTTCGCCGAGATCGGCACCGTCACCGCCCAGGCTCAGCCGGGCAACCCGGCGCCGCGACTGTTCCGGCTGCCCGCCGACCACGCCCTCATCAACCGCATGGGCTTCAACAACTTCGGTGCCGCTGCCGCCGCGGAACACCTGCGCGGGCGTCGTGGTGATGTGCCGATCGGCGCGAACATCGGTAAGACCAAGATCGTCGAACCCGCCGATGCCGCAGGCGATTACGCGATCAGCGCGGCGCTGCTCGGCCCGCTCGCCGACTTCGTCGTCGTCAATGTCAGCTCCCCCAACACCCCCGGCCTGCGCGACCTGCAGGCGGTGGAATCGCTGCGCCCGCTGTTGCAGGCCGTGCTGGACAGCGTTCAGGTGCCGGTCTTGGTGAAGATCGCCCCCGACCTGTCCGACGAGGATATCGACGCCGTCGCCGACCTCGCCGTCGAACTCGGCCTGGCCGGCATCGTCGCCACCAACACCACCATCCGCCGCGACGGTTTGCGCACGCCCGCAGCCGAAGTCGCGGCCATGGGCGCGGGCGGCCTGTCCGGCGCCCCCGTCGCCGACCGGTCCCTCGACGTGCTGCGCCGCCTCTACCGCCGCGTCGGCGACCGCCTCGTGCTCATCTCCGTCGGCGGTATCGAATCCGCCGACCAGGCCTGGGAACGCATCCGCGCGGGCGCGACCCTGCTGCAGGGCTACACCGGCTTCATCTACGGCGGCCCCTTCTGGACCCGCAAGATCCATCGCGGCCTCGCACAACGCCTGCGCGCCAACGGGTATCAGAACGTCGCCGACGCCATCGGCGCCGAGCACGCCGCCAACGCCTGATCGCGGCACCCGTCACCGACCGACGAGTTACTGCCGGTCGGCGCGATCGAGGTACTCGAGCATGGACGCCTATCCGAGCACGTACGGCGGATCGATGGCACGGCCGTGCGGCTGGAGCGGCCGGTCGGTCCGCTCGGCCGGTGCCGCGCCGGATTCGGCAGGTGCCGCCCCGGATTCGACCCACGCCGCCCCGAATTCAGCCGGTGCCGCGGATTCCGGCTCGGCGGGCGGAGCCAACCGCGCCGCCATCCGCCGGGCGATCCGTAGCACCGCGTCGGTCGTGGCGATGCCGAGTTCGCCGGCGTAGCTGTCCATCCTGGCCAGCGCCGTCGGATCGTCTACGGCCCCCGGGTCGCCGAGCAGTTCATCGAACTCCATCCCGGCTCGCGCTTGGCCGCGAGTCAGCTCCCGGTCCGGCAGCCAACTCAGCCGCCACACCTCGATGGTCGAATCCGTGACCCGATGAGCGGATTCGGGGGTCCGGTCACTGGTCATCGACCAGGCCGTCACGTCAATGGTCACGACGTCCTCCTGTCGTGCATCCGGTGTGCAGTCGAAGACTGGGGTGCTGCACGGTGGTTCCCCGTTACTCGGCGCGCGCCGCGCCGAACGGCCCCATTCCTGGAGGTAGAAGGGACCGCGCCGGGACCCGGCGACCGCTTTCGGGGTGCGTCGAGCCTCGGCCGAAGGTGCTGTTGTTCGCAGAATCACGCTCATCACCAGGCCCTCCCGTGTACCTGGCGGGGCGATCGAATCGCCAATTCCAGTGTGGCACTTGCCGTTCTCACTAGGCAAATACCTTTGTCCATCGATAGTTGACGATCCGTCGGCTCGCTAAACCTCCTATCGTGAACAGCACGGATGACGACCGGCTTCAAGACTATGGAGAGTGGGTCTCAGCGATGCCTCCACCTGATTCCGGAATGGTTGCCGTACGAAGTAACTTGGCCCGGCTGGGTAAGTCTTCGGGTCTCCGTCTGGACCGCTTGCGCAGCACGGAGATCGATCTCGCACCGCTGCTCGAGCTGGCTGCCGCACCACAGACTTCGGGTGTCGTCACCGTCGTCGGCGACGCGGTGGTCAACCATGTCTATCGCGTCGACGATCTACCGGTGGCCGGTGCCTCCACTCCAGGAAGCTTCGAGGCGCATCCCGGAGGCAAGGGCCTCGACTGCGCGGTAGCCGTAGCGCGGCTCGGGCTGCGAGTCCGATTGATCACCGCGATCGGCGATGACGATACGAGCAGCCATCTGCTGGGCTACCTGCATGGCGAAAACGTCGAAACCGAGCTGGTAAAGATCGTTCCCGGTGCATCGGGCCCGATCACCGCAGTGATGCTGGCCAACGGAGGTGCGCATGCACTCATCGGACTCAGAGACGACCGGGCCCGGCTGAGCGCCCAAGACATACGCAGCTCGGCAATCCACGCCGCGATCGCCTCCGCCGACGCGATTGTCATGACCTTCGAGCAGTCGAGCGCTGTGCTCGAGCAGGTACTGGCCGAGGTCCGCGGACTGGACTCACCACCACTGCTCATCGTCCGGCCATCCCCGAAACTCGCTCCGTCGCACCACCTTGACGAATACCTCGGCGCCATCGACTATCTCGTCGGCATCAGCGAAGAGCTCGCCGCGCTGCCGACCGACGTGGCTGCCACCTCTATCGCCGATACCGCTCGGCGGTTGCGCGGGCTCGGCGTCGGCTCAGTGTGCGCATTAGAGCCCGTCGAGTGCACAGTGTGGTCCGATACGGTCAACACCGTAATCTCGTCCTCCCCTGAGACATTCGAACACGCGCCCGGCGCCTTGGCCGCTTTCACCGCAGCCCTGATATACCGACTCGTTTCAACGGGCCGCCGCGCCGCCGAGGCGTCGGACTACGCCTGGGCGACTGCCGCGATGACGGCTACGCAACCGCTCGGCGCCGTTCCCGATCCCATGCCCCTGGTCCGCGACATCGACCGCACTGTCCGGCGCGCATCGGACGAGCCCTGATCACGCCTGTCCGCCAAGCGATCTCACCGATCACCCCGCGACCTTCCCGAATGAACGTGCGGCACACCCTGATCGCGATGCAGCCGCGCCACCATTTGCTTCGCCAGTAAGATCACCGCGTGCTCGCGCAGGATGCCGAGATGGTCGGCGTACGCGTCGACCCGCGCCTGCGCGATCCGGTCGTGCACCACACTCGGATCGCTGAGGATCTCGTCCAACTCCATCCCCGCACGCGCCTGGTCCGGCGTCAACGCTCGACCGGGCAACCAACTCAAGTGCCATGAGTTCTTTTCCGCCACAGCGAGATACGCCGACTCCGGTGTGACGGTGCTGCCGATCCAGTTCGCGGTCTCGATGATCATGCCTGCCTCCGCAGGGCCAGTGCCAGTATTACCTGTTCCACGGGGATACCGAGCAGCCCTGCGGCGACGACGGCGCGCACGCGGACCGCCGCGTCGTGCTGGTACTCCTCGGAACTGAAGATCTCGGCGAGATCCATACCCGCCAAGGCTTGTTCGCGAGTCAGCAGCCGATCATGCTGCCAACTCAGCCGCCATGAGGTGGCCCATTTATCGGCGAGCCGGTAGGCCGACTCGTCGGTCGTGTCGCTGGTCATCGACCAGTGCGTGACGTAGATGGTCACGAATGTCTCCTGTCGAGCATCCGCTGGTGCGGCACGGTCAGCACGTGCGGCACGGTGATTCCGAGTTCCTCGGCCAGCGCTGCGGGCCGTTGCCGACGGATCTGAACGCTGTCTCCACGGAGGGAGATGCCGTCGCCGAATACAACGTCGCGGCAAGGTGTAGACCAGCCGCGCAGCGAAACGGACTACGACAGAAGATGTTTCGGGCCGAGCGCAGGCGAACGCGCGATGGTCCGCCTAGCCGGTGACGGGGTTCGAATCCAGCTCGGTCGCGCCCTCGCCGGGCTTGCGCTCGCCGCGCCGCCGGGTGTGCCGTATCAGCAGAATCACTTTCATCACCAGGGACCTCCCAGTCAGCTGGTGTGGCGACCGATCGCCAATGTCAGTGTGGCAGTTGCCGATACCAGACGTCAATTGACATCGAGTATGGGGCGATTGACATGTTATTGGCCGACCAACTGTTCCGAAACGGGCATTCTTCGGACGAAACCTGGTGCGGCCCAAGATATGACACTGCGTCGCCGGGTGAAATCACACCCCCGCCAGGAGGAATGGGCATTTGCTGGCGACAACCGGCAATTGACGGTACTTGCAGATGTACGTACCGTTGGTGCACCAGCGGTTAGCCCGCGGGCGGCAAGTGAGGACCGAGACGGAGGAGGCCCGCGATGGCCGTCCAGTCGACTATCGTCGCCGTGCGGAGCGCGTTCCAGCGACTGTCCAAAGGCGAAGGACTGACCCTCGAACGCTTGCGGACCAACGAGGTCGCCGACACACTCCTCGAATTACCTTTGGTCGAGCACCGCGTCGACCAGCTAGGCAGTAAACCGCCCGAGGCGCTGCTGGCGGTGGTGCGGGAATTGGCACGACAGCTGCCCCCCACCGACCGGATCATCGTCGACGCGGAGTTGGCGCTGCGCCTGCTCGACGGGGAATCGGCGCTTGATCTCGAGCAGCTGTACGACACCAACCTCGGCCTACGCCGCAGCTACCTCGTCGAGCATTGGCACGCACTGCACGTGGCGGTCGGGGCGACAGCGGTGCCGCCGACGCCGACCGTCCGCTCGCTGCGGGACACCCCGGAACGCAATGCTTTCACGGCGCTCGCACGGGCGATCGCGGCCGGAGCGGTCCTCGACGCCGACGCACCGCCGGAGCGCGAAACCAGTCCGCGCGCAACAGGTCCTGTCGTCACCATTGTCGGCGACGCGGTCATCGATGAGGTGCTGCACGCCGACCGGATACCGGAGAACCGCAGATCGACCCGCTCGGAGCGCGATCTGCAGCCGGGCGGCAAAGCCCTCTATCGCGCGGTCGCGGCCGCCCGGCTCGGCCTGGACGTCCGATTGCTCGCGGCGATCGGCGACGACGACAATGGCCGATTGATCCTTGACCACCTCAGAGCCGAGAACGTCGACACCGAACTCGTGCAGATCGTGCCGAACACGCCGACCCCCGTTGTCGTCGTGGTGATGACCGACGACGGCGTGCGGTGTTTCGTGAACAAGAACGTGTCGATCCGGCTCACCGAGGACCACCTGCGCACCCCGGCCGCCCTGGCCGCCTTTGCCGCCTCCAGCGCGGTGCTGCTGACCTTCGAGCAACCCGGCGACATCGTCGAACAGGTGCTGGAATCCCTTCGGGTGCTACCGGATCGGCCCCTTGTGCTGCTGCATCCGGCGCCTTCCGACGAGGCACCGAGGCACCTGCACCGCTTCCTCGGCATGATCGACCATCTCGTCGGTTCCCCAGGCGAACTCGAACGGGTCGCACAAGACAGCGGCCGCAGCGGTGGCGACACCATCTCCCGGCTCCGGTTGCTCGGTTCCCATTCCATCTGTGTCATCGAGGATTTCCAGGCCAGCGTGCACTCCGACGCGGTGAGCGCGCACATCCCCCGCTCGTCCGTCGGGCTCGAAGACGCCCCTGGAGTACGCGCGGTCTTCTCCGCGGCTCTCGCCTACCGCCTCGTCACCCGGTCCGGCCCGCCGACCGAACAGGATTTCATCTGGGCCGCAGCGGCAATGGTTGCGGCCCGCTCCGGGTTTACCACGATGCGCGACGAGGAGCTCATCAGCGACATCGATCGGATCATCCGATTCACCGCCGAACACCAGCGGGCCGAGTTGCTCGACGGAAGCTGATTGACACACGGTGAAATACAAACGGCGCCAATCGATCACACCGATCGACTGATGGACATCAATGTTCGCTGATCGCGTGCGACATTGTGATGTATCCCACTTTCACCGCCAATGGCTTGCCGCTCGGTAACTTTATCCGGTTTGCCAGAAGTGTTACGGGCCAACCGAAATGGCATCCACGGCCTGGCCTCGAGACGGGTCGGTCACTTCCACACCCGCCATTTCGACCGCGAGAGTCGGCCACGCCGCCGCGAATTGGGGTGTAATCGATTCGGAACATAGACCGTGCCACCGCGGCGGACGACCGTGCCTCAATCGCACCTTCTCCCCCGGCTGCACGGCCATCCGAGAACTCGAACAAGAGGAAACTTGGAGGCCGACTTGACCACAGATCCACACTCCCCCAACGACACCGTCCATTGGCTGAACCGAAAGGGCGGCACGCTCAAGGTCCAGGTGGCGGAATTGCCGGGCGGCCAAGAGTACGGCCACGTTCTCGTCTTCGGTGACATCAAGGAGGGCTGCCTGGTACGGATCCATTCCCGCTGCTTCTACGGCGAGGTGCTGCGTTCCGACGATTGCGATTGCGGCGCCGAAATCGACAAAACCATGGACATGATCCAGGAGGCAGGCGCGGGCGTGCTGATCTACATGGAGCAAGAGGGTCGGGGCGCGGGCCTGGTGAACAAGGCGCGCGGCTATAACGTGCAAGAGCGCACCGGCGCCGACACATTCGACTCGTACAAGTCGCTCGGCCTGGCGCCCGACGGTAGGGACTATCTGCTCGCCATCACCAGCCTGCTGCAGCTGAACCTCGAGTCACTACGCGTGCTGACGAACAACCCCGACAAAGTCAGTGGCCTCAAATACGTCGGCCTCGACATATCCGTCGAGCCGTTGCTCGTTCCGCCGTGCAATGAGCGAGTACGGAAATACATGGAGTCCAAGCGAATCAAACGCAATCACTGGATTCCGGCCGCTCTCACCGCGCGGGTGGCACCGGAACCGACGAAAGCGTCGCTGGACTGGACGTCACAAAGCGCGCCGATGGGCGGATACGCCATACGGGCGCCGAGATTCAACAAGCCAAAGGTCCGCACCCGCCGCAGCGTTCGCTTCCGCACCGAGCAGCCCGTGCCGATCCGACCCGCGGCGCGAATGGTGCGCGAGACAGACTTCGATGTCGTCGAAGTGTGGGACGACCCCAACAGCACATTAAGCTTCCCGCCCACCCTTTCCGGCATGCGCGGCGTCCGCACACTGCTCTGGGAGATCAAGCGCAGGTGGGCAGTCGCGGACCAAGCAGCCGCCTTCACCGATCAACCGCCACCACCCCGAGTGGCCTGACTCCGGAGGAACCGTGACCACCGATGCGCACCAGTGCGCCAGTGGTGGAACGGCCGGTAGTTGCGCCTAAACGGCGGTCACCAGCCGGGACACCTGGCTACCATAAGTGAGCCGCGCCACTCCTGGCGCGCTGACTCGTGAGAAACTGACAGAGGCGTTGCTGCATTGTGTCAGGATCGGGTCTCGAACCGCCCGCGTGCGGACGCCGCGAGGCGCGGTTCATGGCATGGATATCGGGAACAGGGATATGACGACAACAGACATCGGCTATGCGCACGAATCGGGCAAAACGGTCTACACCGTTCCGGAGGCGTTCCAGGAGACCCTGACGTTGCGGCCCGAGCAGGTCGCGTTGCGTACGGTCGGCGGCACCCAGCAGATCACCTGGCGGCAGTACGGCGAGCGGGTGCGCGCGATCGCGGCAGGACTGGCCGAACTTGGTGTCGGGCGCGGCGACACCGTCGGCATCATGCTCACCAACCGGCCCGAGTTCAACCTGGTCGACACCGCCGCGCTGCACCTCGGCGCGACCCCGTTCTCCATCTACAACACCAGCTCGTCCGAGCAGATCACCCACCTGTTCACCAACGCGGCGAACAAAGTCGTTGTGACAGAACAGGTTTTCCTCGACAAGGTCACCGGCGCCGGCATCGACCTCGCGCACATCATCATGGTCGACGGCCAAGCCACCGGCACCATCACCCTCGACGAGGTCGAGGCGAACCCGGCCGCCGACTTCGATTTCGACGCGGCCTGGCGCGCGGTCGAGGCCGACGACCTGGCCACCCTGATCTACACCTCGGGCACCACCGGCCCGTCCAAGGGCGTCGAGATCACCCACCGCAATGTGCTCGCCCAGATCATCGGACTGCACAGCGGCCCGCTGCAGGTCGGCCTCGACGACCGGTCGGTGTCCTATCTGCCCGCCGCGCACGTCGCCGACCGCATCTCCGGCCACGCCATCAACCTGGTCACCGGCATCCAGATCACCACCGTGCCCGATCCGCGCGAGATCGCCGCCGCACTGCCCGACGCCCGCCCGACCACCTTCTTCGGGGTGCCTCGGGTGTGGCAGAAGATCAAGGCGGGCGTCGAGGGCAAGCTCGCCGCCGAACCGAGCGGAGTCAAGAAGGCGCTCGCCAACTGGGCCATCGAGACCGGAATGGCCGCTGCCCGAGCCGATCTCGCCGGCAAGGGCCGCAGCCCGATCCTGGCCGTGCAGCACAAACTGGCCGAAGCGCTTGTGCTGTCGAAGCTGCGCCACGCCATGGGCCTTGACGAGTTGAAGGTGGCCGCCTCCGGCGCCGCGCCGATCCCACCGGAGACCCTCGAGTACTTCCTCGGCCTCGGCTTCACCGTGACCGAGGTGTGGGGCATGTCCGAGACCAGCGGCGTCGGCACCTTCACCGAGCTGGCCAAGCCGCGTCCCGGCTCGGTCGGTCGCCCGGTCGACGGCATGGAACTTCGGCTGGACGCCGACGGTGAGGTCCTGGTCCGCGGGGCGCTGGTGACCCTCGGCTACCGCAATATGCCGGAGAAGACGGCCGAGGCGATCGATGACGACGGCTGGCTGCACACCGGCGACGTCGGCACCCTCGACGCCGACGGCTACCTGCGCATCGTCGACCGCAAGAAGGAATTGATCATCAACGAGGCAGGCAAGAACATCGCGCCGAGCAATATCGAGAACGCGGTCAAGGCGGTCTCCTCGCTGGTCGGTCAGGCTGTCGCCTTGGGCGACGCCAAGCCGTACATCGCCGCGCTGATCGTGCTCGACCCCGACGTTGCGGCCTTGCGCGCCAAGGAATTCGGTGCCACCGACGCCGATCTGGCGACGCTGGCGACCCGCAAGGAGATCGTGGACGAGGTGCTCGCCGCGGTGCGGGCCGGCAACGTCAAGCTGTCGCGGGTGGAACAGATCAAGCGCTTCACCATCGTCGGCACCGCCTGGGAACCGGGCGGCGACGAGCTGACCCCGAAGATGTCGCTCAAGCGCAGCCCGATCGCGGCCAAGTACGCGGCCGAGATCGAGGCGCTCTACGCCAAGGATCCGTCCGACAAGGTGATCAACGTCAAGTAGTTCGCTCGAAAACGACGGTGGCCCTGGGTGATTACGCCCAGGGCCACCGTCGGGTCAGCGACTACTTCTGCTCGTACGTGCCCACGATCGTCGCGCGCGCGATGGCGTGCGAGAACAGGTTGAAGCCGAGGTAGGCAGGCGTCGCGGAGCCGTCGAGGCCGAGGCTCTCCACGTCCACCGCGTGCACCACGATGAAGTAGCGGTGGTAGCCGTGTCCGGCCGGCGGTCCGGCGCCGACGAATCCGGGGAACCCGCCGTCATTGCGCAGACTGATCGCGCCGCTCGGCAGCGCCCCGCCTTCCTCGCCGCTGCCAGCGCCGCTGGGCAGCGAGGTGACGCCGACCGGAATGTCGGCCACCGCCCAGTGCCAGAACCCCGCGGCCGTCGGCGCGTCCGGGTCGTACACGCTCACCACGAAACTCTTTGTCTGCGGCGGGAATCCGGACCAGGACAGCTGCGGCGAGATGTCCTTGCCGCCCGCGCCGAACACACCGCTGACCTGATCGTTGCCAAGCGGCTGGCCGTCGGTGACATCGTCGGAGGTCAGCGTGAACGACGGCAACTGCGGGAGCGCGTCGTAGGGATTGTAGGAGTAATCGGGCACGGATTGTCCTTTCGTCAGCTGTTCAGCAGGAAGTGTTCCAGCACCCTGGTGCCGAATTCGAGCGCCTCCACCGGAACTCGTTCGTCGACACCGTGGAACAGCGCCGTGAAGTCCAGTTCCGGCGGCAGCTGCAGCGGCGCGAAGCCGAAGCAGCGAATACCCAAGCGGGCGAACGCCTTCGCGTCGGTGCCGCCCGAAAGCATGTAGGGCACAGTGCGACCCTGCGGGTCGTTGGCGAGAATCGCGTTGTTCATCGCATCGACCAGGTCGCCGTCGAATGTTGTTTCGTACGAGTCGAGTTTGGTGATCCACTCACGTTCGACGTCGGGGCCGATCAGCTCGTCCACCTCACGCTCGAACGCCGCCTGCCGACCGGGCACCACCCGGCAGTCGACCACGGCCTCCGCGGTCTGCGGGATCACATTGGCCTTGTATCCGGCCTGCAGCATGGTCGGATTAGCCGTATCACGAAGCGTCGCACCGATAATCCGCGAGATGGTGCCGAGCTTGGCCAGCTGGCCCTCGATATCGGGACTGGCCGGATCGAACTCCAGCCCGGTCTCCTCGGCGACGGCGGCAAGGAACTCGGTCACCGAATCCGACATCACCACGGGGAAGGTGTGTTTGCCGAGCCGAGCGACCGCGGCGGCCAGAATGGTGACCGCATTGTCCTCGTGCAGGAACGAGCCGTGACCCGCACGGGCCTTGGCGCGCAGCCGCATCCAGCCGAGCCCCTTCTCGGCCGTCTCCACCAGATACAGCCTGCGTTCGGTGCCGTCCTGGCGCGGCACGGTCAGCGAGAAGCCGCCGACCTCGCCCACCGCCTCGGTGATTCCCTCGAACAGGTCCGGCCGGTTGTCCACCAGCCACTGCGAGCCCCACTTGCCGCCGTTCTCCTCGTCGGCAAGGAAGGCGAACACGATATCGCGCGGCGGCACGGTCCCGTCGAGTTTGAACTGGCGGGCGATGGCAAGCATCATCCCGACCATGTCCTTCATATCGATGGCGCCGCGACCCCACACGTAACCGTCGCGCACCGCACCCGAGAACGGGTGCACACTCCAGTCCGCCGCCTCGGCGGGCACCACATCCAGGTGGCCGTGCATCATCAGCGCGCCCCGGCTGGCATCGGCGCCCTTCAGCCGCGCGAACACATTCCCGCGCCCCGGCGCGCCCGACTCCACATACTCCGTCGTATATCCGGCCTGGTGCAGTTGATCGGCCACCCATTCCGCGCACTCGCGCTCCCCCTTGGTGGTGGCCAGCTCGCCGGTGTTGGAGGTATCGAACCGGATCAGCGCACTGACCAGGTCCACCACCTCGTCGACCGCGCGCGAGCTGCTGTTGGGGACTGATCCTTCGACAGTTGTGGACACGTACCCTTTCCTACCACCTGTCCGCCCCCGCTCTCCCATCCCGCCCACCGCGCGGTTCCCACGCCGCCGTGGCGGCACAGCGTACGGTGCCGATCACGTCGACCGCGGGGTTCAGCATCACGCTGATCGCAACACCGCGCCGCCCCAACGGCATAACCACTCAGGGCGTGTCGAACGCGAGCTTCAGTCCGAGCGCGACCAGGACCGATCCGGTGATGCCTTCCATACCTCGTTTGACCGACGGGCGATCGAGCCACGCTCTGCCGAATCGGACGCCACAGATGAGCGCCGTGCACCACAGGATTCCTTCAACGAAATGGACGAGCGTCAGCGCCGTGCCCATCAGCAGATGCGGCGCCTGCGGCGGGATGAACTGCGGCAGCATCGCGATGTAGAAGACACCGACCTTGGGGTTGAGCAAGTTCGATGTCGCACCGCGCAGCCATGCGCGCAGCACGCTGCCACCCGCTACGGCGTCAGGCGCGGCGTGGCCGTCCCCGGTGCCGGAACGCCACAGTGCGACCAAGCCGGTGATGCCGAGCCAGATCAGGTAGACCGCACCGACAATGCGCACCACCGTGTATGCCCACTGCGACGTAGTCAGCAACACCGACAACCCGCATGTCGCCGCGATACCCCACACCAGCAGTCCACTGCCGACGCCCAATGCGGTCGCGAACGCGGTGCGGGTGCCGTGGACAAGCGCCGAACGCAGCACGAGAGCGGTATCCACCCCTGGAACCACGGTCAACAGTCCCGCGACGACGGCGAACGACACCAGGGCTGCCCATCCACTCATCCACCCAATCTAGCTGCCGCAGAGCGGGTTCCACCACATCGTCTGGTCTCACTCGAGCGAAACCTGGTGGCGCGATGGGCGATTGGTTGGCAGAGTCGAGGGGTGCCTGATACCGATGTGTTGATTGCCGGAGGCGGACCGACTGGTCTGTTATTGGCGAATGAACTTGGTTTGGCCGGGGTACGCACCATCGTGGTGGAGCGTGACCCGACTCGCAGTGGGCAGTCCAAAGCCCTCAATTTGCAGCCGCGGTCGGCGGAGATCCTGGACTGGCGCGGGTGGCTCGGGCTGATGGACGAGTACGTCCTCGCCAACCCGAAATGGGGCCACTTCGCCGGAATCCCCTTGAATTACGGTGAGCTGGACAGTCGATTCTGCTATCAGATCGCCATCGTGCAGTCCGACGTGGAACGCACATTGGAAGCCAATCTCGAGCGCTTCGGCATCACGCCGCGTCGCGGCCACGAACTGGTCCGCATCGACGCCGGTCTGGCGCCCTGCGACGAGCAGGTCACCGTGACCGTGCGTACCCCGGACGGCGAGCAGCAGATCACCGCGTGCTATCTGGTCGGCACCGACGGTGGGCGCAGCACCGTGCGCAAGCTGACCGGTGTCGCGTTTCCCGGCCGTGACGGCCATTCGCCCGCCGTGGTCTGCGACATCACGCTGCGGCGCAAACCGGCCGGACTCGCCGAGTCCTGGACGTTGCCCGAATTCGACACCGAGAACGCCGATTTCGCGTTCCTGCTGCCGCTGCGCGACGAGGTCTATCGGTTCGCGTTCGGCGGTACGGACCAACTCGGCATCGACAAGGACGCCGTGATCACCGCCGAGGAGGTCCAGCGCGCGCTGGCCCGCTCCTACGGAACCGAGATCGAACTCGGCGAGCTGCGATCCGGGTCCCGATTCACCGACTCCGCCCGGCAAGCGACCGAATACCGAACGGGCCGAGTGTTTCTCGCCGGAGACGCCGCACACATCCACGCCCCGCTCGGCGGGCAGGGCATGAGCCTCGGCCTGCAGGACGCGTTCAACCTCGGCTGGAAACTGGCCGCCGACATCAACGGCTGGGCGCCGCCGCACCTACTCGACACCTACCACGCCGAGCGGCATCCGGTGGCGGCCGCGGTGCTGACCAACACCCAGGTGCAGACCGTGCTGACCGCGCCACATCCGGACGCGCTCGCGGTGCGGGAGATGATCACCCGGCTGCTGCAGGTTCCCGACGCGAATCGTCAGGTGGCCGAGGACATTTCCGGAATCGGCGTGCGATACGACCTCGGACCGGGACGCGGCCATCGGATGCCCGATCTGGCTCTCACCGACGGCGCCCGGCTCGCCGACCACGCACGCGACGGGTCGGGGCTGCTGCTGGACAGCAGCCCCGACCATCGGTTCGCCTCGATCGCGGACGCGTGGAAACCTCGAATCCGTTCCGTCACCGTCGATCACGGCGCACTGGACGCGCCAGCGGTGCTGGTCCGCCCGGACGGATACGTCTGCGCATCGACCGATGATGCCGAATCCCTCTCGGCGGCACTGCAATACTGGTTCGGCTCGCCCGACTGACTCAGCGGTTGAGGTGCTGCTGTGCCGCGTTGCCCACCCGGCTCAGCATCTCCTCGAGCACCGGCCGGAAGGTCGCGAAGTTCAACCGCGCGAATCCCGCACCGCCTGGCCCGAAATCAGGCCCGGACAGCAGCCGCACTTTGGCGTGCTCGAGGAAGAACGCCGCCGGATCCTGGTCAAGCTCGAGCCCGCGACAATCGAGCCAAGCCAGATAACTCGCCGCGGGACGCAGGAATCGGATTTCCGGCGGCAGCGCGTCGGCGACCAGGTCACGATTGCCGATCAGCGTCTGCCGAGTCCGCGCCAACCACTCGGCACCTTCCTGCCACGCGGTGTGGGTCGCGAGCACGCTCAGCGCGCTCACCTGGCCGTACAGCTGCGGCGGTTGCGCATCCAACGCCGCACGAACCCGGCTGTCACCGACATGGGCGACGCAGCAGCGCAGGCCAGCCAGATTGAACGTCTTGCTCGCGGAATTGAGAGTGACTGTGCGCCTCGCGATTTCCGGACCGAGCGAGGCGAGCGGGATGTGCCGATACGGCTCATGGGTGAGCTCGGAGTGGATCTCGTCGGAGATCACGAAGAGGTCGTTGCGGCAGGCGATCTCCGCGATGGCCGATAGCTCGTCGCGATCGAACACGTGCCCCGTCGGGTTGTTCGGATTCACGAGAATCACAGCGCGGCAGCCGTTCCGGCGAACGTCCTCGGCCATCTGCTCGATATCGAAGGTCCAGCCGTGCTCCCCCGCGATCATCGGAATGGGAACAAGTCGCCGCCCCATCACCTCCAGCGTCTTCAGAAACGGCGGGTACGTGGGCGTGTGCACGGCGATCGCGTCACCCGGGCGGGTCATCAGTTGCAGCACGATCTGCAGCACTTGAATCAGCTCGGTGAAGACATACACAGCGCCCGGGTCGACGGTGAAGTCATAGCGGTCGCGCATGCGATCAGCGAAGGCCTGCTGCAACGGATTCCGGTCCGGCCGGTCATCCCACGCCGGATATCCGAGATCGCCATCCGCGCCATGCCGCAGCACCGCACGCACCTGATCCGGCACCGGAAAGTCCATGTCCGCGATCCACCCCGGCAGCACATCCGCCCCGGCCTGCGCCCACTTGATGCCCACCCGCTGCCGAAGCACATCGATATCGACAAGATCGTTCATGGACTGAACCCTAGAAGGAAAGCCACCGGAGGCGATTGACAATTTTCCCGGTCACACGCAAGAATCTTGCGTGAGCGTTCTTCCGTTAGACGACATCGACCACCGGCTGCTCGAGCTCGTGCAGGTCGATGCGACCCGGCCCCTGCACAAGCTCGGCGAGCGAGTCGGACTATCCCCCAGCGCGGTTCAGCGCCGACTCACCCGCCTGCGCACCGGCGGGGTGATCACCGCAGAAGTAGCCGTGATCGATCCGCGCGCCGTGGGGATGGGGTTGACCACCGTGGTGCTCGTCGAGCTGACCCGCGACGATGCCGACCACTACGCCGCCTTCTGCGCGCGCGTACTCGCCGAGCCAGCGGTGCAGCAGTGCTATTCCGTTGTCGGCCAATGGGATTACGTGGTGGTGATGATCACCGAAGACCTCGCCGCCTACCGCCGGATCTCCAACGACCTCTTCGTCAGAGACAAGTCCGTGCAGCGCTACGAGACACTGCCGACCTACGAACGGGTCAAAGCCCAACTCGCCGTACCGTTATCGCTATCGGGCCAAGAGACCAAACCGTAATGGCGTTCACAGGAACTGCACGGCTAACTGTTGCCGACGCCACGGGTTTGAGCTGTTTACTAGAAGGGTGCAGTTCGGCACGCACCAGGGTCCAGCCAAAGGAGGTCAGGACATGTGCTCGGCACCTGTCACCGATGGCCCCGATCCCGAGGTGGTGCGGCTCACCGGCACCGCGTGGGAGTCGTTGAGCAGACGCGGTTCTCGCTCCCTCAATGCCGACGCCGCGGCTGTCGCGGCCGATCCGGCCGCCGGGCGAACCGCCTTCGTCGTCGCCGATGGCGTCGGCGACCACCTGGCCGCCGTCCGGGCGGCGCGCACCGCGGCCGAGGTCGCCGCGCGCGTCGGGGCACACAGCGGAGCGCACGCCGGAATCCTTGCCGCCCAAAGCGAATTGCTCCGCCAGCTCCCGCAACCGGAGGCCGATAGCGTTCTCGTCGTAGCCGTGTTGCCCTCCCCTGGCCAGCCCGACGGACCCTGCGATATCGCCTGGGTCGGCGACTGCCGCGCCTACCGCTGGAACGGACGCGTCCTGCACCAGATCACCATCGACCACACCGTCGCCGAATTCTGGCGGTCTCGCGGATATGGCTCGGCACCGCGCCTCGACCACATCGTCACCACATCGGCCCGCACGGTGCGCCCCGCCGACATCGGCACCGCCACCACCGGCTCGAGCACCGGCAGGCTGCTGCTGAGCACCGACGGCGTGCACAAACGCCTCGACATGGCCACGATCAAAGCGATACTCGCGAACCAGAAATCACCCGCGAACGCCGCCGACACGCTGGTGGACAGCGCCCTGCGCGCCGGCGGAACGGACAACACCACCGCCCTCGTCGCCGACTGCCGCCCACTCCCCTGACCCGTGTGGAATATCGGCCACAGCGCGTCGGCCACCGCGGCACGCGAGCCTGATCCCGGGCCGGTTCCTCGAAATAGAGCGACGACCAACTGTCATTTGCTGCAAATTCGCTCTGCTTAATCACAGATGATCACGGTTCGGTAACGTCGCCAACTTTCGGCGGTCTACCAGGGCTAATCTTCGACGGTTGCTGTTCTAATATGCCAATGCCGGGGTTGCCTCGGACGCTCAACCATGCACTCGGAAATCAGTTGTACCGACTTTGCCCGGGAAAGTGGAGCGCGATGCCTCAGGAATTGCTCGTCGGGATCTGTGCCGCGGTGATCGCGGTGGGGGTATTGGTCATCGGGGACCGGGTTCGCCCGAGATCGTGGCGGCAGAACAGTGACGAATCGTCAAGTCACCTCGCGCTCGACCTGGCCAAGACCATGTTCACCGCGGTACTCGCCTTCCTCTTCGTTGCCTGCTGGAACCAGAACCAGAACGCGTACAACCACACGATCACCGAGTCGAAGGGCCTGGTGGATACCTACCTGGCCATCCACGAGATGCCGGGACCGGACCGGCAGCGCATCCAGAACAAGGTGCGCACCTACACCGACGCGGTGCTCAAAGACGAGTGGCCGGTGATGGAGCGCGAGAGCCGACTCAACGAATCCACCGGGCAGTCCCTGGACGCACTGCGCGACGCCGTGATAGCGGTGCGGTCCATGGATCCCGCGGTCGTCGAGGCCCGAGCCCGCGCGCTGGCCGGTATCGACCGGGTGACCCAGGCGCGCCATGATCGCGCCATCGACGCGGCCCGATCGGTCCCCCAATTCCTGTACATCGCATTATGTTTCGGTGCGGTACTGGTGTTGCTCAACCCGGTACTGACCGGTATGCAGGTCACCCGGCGCAGCGTCGCGATGACCGCGCTGCTCGGCATCGTGATCGGCTCCTCGCTGCTGGCCATCCACGACCTGGAGCGGCCGTTCTCCGGGGTGCTCGGCATTCCGACCGACGCGTTCGGCTACGCCAAATCGCAGTACGATCAGAGCGACCGGCAAAGCAACCAGCACAGCACCGGCGGCCGGCTCACTAGCGACGAATGAGGCTGCCGCAGCGGAAGTCCGGCGGTGCCGCGCCGCGAATGACCAGGGGCGCAAGGAGCTTGGTCGTGCTGAGCGCCTGCGTTCCGGCGGCTGTGCTGTTCGGGGGTCCGGCTGCCGCCGACGAGGCGATCCCGAACCCATCGCCCACCGCCGATGTCGCGACGGAAAACGCAGCGCCGCAAGAGGTCCCGTCCGGTGATGCGGTAGGCATTCCATTCGGGAAAGCGGCTACGCCAGACGCACCGGCCGAAAAGTCAGCGCCGCCACAAGTTCCGGGCGACGGTACGGCCCCGCCACAAGTTCCGGCCGAAGGCGCAGCGAAGCCACAGGTTTCGACCGAAGGCGCGGCCCCGCCACCGGTTCCGACCGATGGCACCGCCGCACCCCAGGCCCCGACGGGAGACGCCGCCACGGCAGGCATCCCATTCGGAAAGGCCACCAAGCCGGACGCACCGGCCGCAGACTCGCCCCCGCCGGACGTACCAACCGAAAACACGCCACCATCGGGCGTCTCGACCGGAAGCGCAGCGCCCCAAGATGTCTCAACAGGAAGCGCAGACTCGGCAGATGTCGCCTCCGGCAGCGCGGCCGTGTCGGACATCGCGACCGGCAGCGCGTCCGAAGGCGGCCTGCTCTCACTAGAGCCGCCGACGCCGCCCGCCGCGAGCGGAACTCTCGATACCACCCGCGCCATCGATCCCGATGCCGAGATAGACGAGAACCCAACGTCGGCAAAGGAAGCCGCCGTCGGACCGGCCGCGCTCGGGCTCGACAGCGGCAGCGTCATGACCGCGTGCGCGGGCAGCGCGGTGACCGGAGGCGCGCTGTTGTTCCTCGGCTCGGCCGCGGGCTCCGGCTTGATCGGGCCGGGCATGCTGGCACCACCCTGGTGGGCAGTGGTCGGCTCGGCTGGATCTGCCGTTATCCCACCCGGTTTCGGCTCGAGCGGGTCGGCGCTGGGCAGTGCCGCCGTCGGCAGTGCGGTCACCGGTAGTGCGGTGCTGACGTGCCTGCTCGCGCTCTCCACCGCCCCGACCCCGCCGGTGCCCACTTTTCCCCTGTTGATCCCGCCGGCGGTACCGACTCCGCCACCACCCGTCCTGCTGGTGGCCGCGCCGGTCGCCGGATCCGACCCCGAATCCCAGGCTGGTTCCGAATCATCTACTGCGCCAGGCCGATTCCCCGTCGCGGCGACGCCTACCGATACCGACGAGGCCGCGGCGGGCGCCGATGTTGTCGGTTGGGACACCCTCGAGGTCGTCACACTGCTGGTGATGCTCGTGATCATCGCTTACCAAGGCTCACCCGAAGCGTATCGGAAGCGACCGTTGCCCGTGGACCGGAAAGACTAGCCCACTGCCGGTTCGTGCGCCGCCGCGGCCATGGCGCTGCCGGTAAGCTCGACCGAGCGCACCCGATCATCGATCTGGGTGGCCGAGTGGGCAAGGATCAGCTCGTCGGCACCGATGGACGCGGCGAAATCGTCCAGGTACGCAACGACTTCGGCGGGCGTGCCGACGGCGGTGTACGTGGTCATCGAGGCGAGCTGACGGCCGTTCGGCGAGGCGAGGAACGCATCGATCTCCGCGTCGGTGTAGCTGGCGTCGGCGGCACCGCGCTTGATGAACATTCGCGTCCGAGTGCGGTAGGCAATCGTCTTCTGCTCCACCGCTTCCTCGGTGTTCTCGGCGGCGAACACGTTCACCCCGGCCATCACGTACGGCTCGGCCAACTGCTCCGACGGCCGGAAACTCTCGCGGTAGACGTTAACCGCCTGGTGCAACGCGTCCGGCGCGAAGTGCGACGCGAAGGCGTACGGCAGGCCGAGCTGCGCGGCGAGCTGCGCGCCGAACAGCGACGAACCCAGAATGTACAGCGGCACAACCCCTTCCGCCCTCGGCACCGCTTGCACGCCGGACACCCGTGACCGGCCGCTCAGATAGCCCTGCAGTTCCAGCACGTCCTGCGGGAAGGAGTCCGCCGACGCCGGGTTGCGGCGCAGCGCGAACATGGTCTTCTGGTCACTGCCCGGCGCCCGGCCGAGCCCGAGGTCGATCCGGCCGGGAAACAGCGTCTCCAGGGTGCCGAACTGTTCCGCGATCACCAGCGGCGAGTGGTTGGGCAGCATGATGCCGCCGGAGCCGAGCCGAATTGTGTCGGTGTGTTCGGCGATGTGTCCGATGAGAACGCTCGTCGCGCTCGACGCGATCGAGCCCATGTTGTGATGCTCGGCGTACCAGACGCGCCGGTAGCCGGTGCGTTCAGCGGCCTGCGCCAGTGCGACGCTGTTGGCGAAACTGTCGCGCGCGGACTGGCCGGGCGCGATCGTCGCCAGGTCGAGGATGGACAGGGCAGTCGACATAGGACGTTGCCTTTCGTAGGTCAAAGAACGCGGTGCAGTTGTTCGGTGAAGGCACGGATGCGGGCGTCGTCGCGGCGGTAGTAGATCCACTGCCCGCGCCGGGTGGCGCTGAGGAATCCGGCGCGCTGCAGGACCGCCAGGTGCGCCGACATGGTCGAGGCCGACGTTCCCGCCTTCTGCTGGATGAGACCGGCGCACACGCCCACGTCGGCCGTGTCACCTCGCCCAGGGAAGTGCGCATCGGGGTCTTTGAGCCACTCCAGCACCCGCAACCGAGTCTCGTTGGCCAGCGCCTTGCACTCGTCGAGCACATCCACCACCCTTCGGCATTTCGCTAATTAACGAACTTACGCCGCCCCGGACCGACCGGCACCATGACCCTGCTCACTCGACCCCGGGCCTAGCTTCGGGCGCGCCATCCGGCCGGCGGGTCCTCACCGACGCGCCCGTCCACGGCTTCACGCAGGAGATCGGCGTGGCCGGTGTGTCGGCCGTACTCCTCGATCAGGTCGCACACCAGTCGGCGCAGGCTGAGCCGACGGCCATCCGGCCACGAGAGATGGACGAGTTGGTCGAGCCCGCCGTCTGCCAATGCCGCGGCGAGCTTCGCCCTCGACCGTGCGATGGTGTCGTCCCAGAGTGCGTAGAGCACTTCGGGAGGGTCATCGGCGGCCGAGGTGAAATCCCAGTCGGGGTCGGCGCCCCAGTCGACCGTGTCCCAAGGCGGGCCGACCGGCGCACCGATGAGTTTGGTGCTGAACATCTGTTCTTCGGCCCGCGCAAGATGTTTGAGCAGTCCGCCGAGCGTCAGCGAGGAGGCGCCGACGCGGACCCGCAAGCCCGCCGAGTCTAGGTCGTCGGCCTTCCACCGAAAGGTCGTGCGCAGCCGCTCGAGCGCGCCGACAAGATGCTCGACCTCGGTACCGGCGATAGGCGGTTCCCATGGCGTGTCGCTGGAGCCCATGGAACAACCGTAGATCAGTAGGCGATGAACAAGATTTCGTCGCGCGAGTACTCGTGGCCCGGGTGGTTCTCGGCGAGGTGGGCCTGCGTCTTGCGGACCAGGTCGTCCTCGTCGGCTCCGACGATGCGTTCGCCGCAGGGGCAGTTCAGGTTTCGCTTCATCAGCTGTTCCTTCGAACTCAGGTCGGCGGGCGCAGCGAACCACTGGGCAGGCCGATCTCGTCAGTGGCCACCGCGGGGTGGATCTCGGGGACGCCCGAGGGTTTGCGCCGCGGTCGGCCGGGGAGCGGCTCGTCCTGTCCGGCGACCGCGACGGCGTTGCCACCCCGCCGCTTCGCCCGGTACATCGCCGAATCGGAGCGCCGCAGCAGGCGGCGGTAGGTGGCCACATTGTTGGGGTCAGCGGTGCTCGACCCATCGAGGACCGCGATGCCGACGCTCGCGGTGATCGCCAGGGGCAGCCCGGGCATGGTCTCGATCGCCTTGCGCAGCCGTTCGCCGACGGTGGCCGCGTCTTCGTACAAGCAGCCGACGATCACGAACTCCTCGCCGCCGGTGCGCGCGATGAGGGCATCGGAATCGGCCGCCTCGCGCAATCGCTGTGCCGTGCGCATCAGCACCTCATCGCCGAACGGGTGACCGAACGTGTCGTTGACGGCTTTGAATCGATCCATGTCCAGCGTCGCGACGTAGGCCGACTCGCGACGGCAGTGCACGATGTGCGAGGACAGGTAGGAGTCGAGGCCGCGCCGGTTCAACAACCCGGTGAGCGGGTCCGACAGGGCGTCCGCGCGCAGCAGCCAGTGGCAGAACTGCACGAAGGGCAGCATGACGCCGACCACGACGAGCATGACAAGGACAACGGCGAGACCGAGGGCAAGATCTTCGCGCTGGTGTCCCCCGCCCGCTCGCGTGGCGTCGGCCAGTTCGCCGCGAAACATCAGGAACGCCAGCACCACGCTCGTCAACAACGTCCATCCGACATGCAATGCCAGAATCCGCGGACTATGGAATACGGTCACGTACGCACCCATCGCGGTCAGCAGCACAACGCCTAAAACTCCGACGACGCGATCGTGCACCAGCAAATCGTTGGCGGTGGTGTCGATATCGAAAAGCACTATCCAGACAAGGGATTCGATTTCGCGGGGCCACGGCAAAAACCACCAGCGCAGCGTCCACAGTCCGGCGACAGTGGCCTCGACGCCGCCTTGCACGTCACCGACCCAGCCAGCCACGTCACCCTGCGCCACCGAGGCGAGGACCGCGATCAGCAGCATGACCAGCCCACCGGCGCCGAGCATGAACTTGAATCGACCGAGCGCACCGTGCGATTCGAACGTCTCGACCAGGGCACGGTAATCGACGGGATCGCGCCACCATGTTCGAAACATCGATCGGTCGTCGGTCAATCCATTACCGCCTTCGGTCGACAACGGACCCGGGTTTTCGCCCGTGGTCGCCCCTGGTCATCCAGCTTGGCGTGCTAATCGACATTAAGGCGGGCATACGGATCGTGCAATGTGAGATCAGCACACTACCCATTTCTATAGGATAAAGCTATCCTAACGGTCCATTCCCTCTGCTCGCGTGATCATTATCTTCCGCGCGCGGTAGGCCGCGACGGCATTTCGGTTTCCGCACGCGGTACTGCAATAGCGGCGAGATCGATTGCGCGACAGGTCGAGCACGATCCCCTCGCACCCGATGTCCGCGCAGATGGACAGTCGGCTCAGCTCATCGGCGCGGATCAGATCGATCAGCGCCATCGCCGTCTCGACGGCGATCCGGACCGGAAACGGCGCCTCCGGCGGCACCGCGTGGATGTGATAGTCGACATCGCCGTGCCGGACGAGTTGCGGCACCGCCCGATGGGTCGCCAGTGTCTCGTTCACCAGCCGCGTTGCCGTATCGCGATCGCTGGTGAGCATCCGGCGTAGCGGCGCGCGCAGGGCACGAACCGCCGCGAGCTCGGCGGCGTCGCCGCTGAACACGCCCGTGTAGTCGTTCTTGTCGAAAAACGCTGCCAGCTGGTCGATTTCGATCAGCGTATCCGGCTCCTCCGCCGAATTCACCAGCTCCACCGCGGCCACCAACGACTCCTCGGTGTCATGAGCAAAATTCATGTTGACATATTACATCCCCGCCCATAGCGTCATTGCCCATGGCCACGATGACTCATGACACCGCCGTTCAACGGCTCAGGTCCGGACTGATCCTCGCGGTGGTGTCCGCATCGTCGTTCGGACTGTCCGGTGCACTGGCTCGCGGCCTGATGAACGCGGGCTGGAGCGCCGCCTCGGTCGTCGCGATCCGGGTGCTGGTGGCCGCCGCCGTGCTCGTGCCGATCGCGGCGCGGCAGCTGCGCGGGGATTGGCAGCTGTTGCGCCGCAACGGATTCCTCATCACCGCGTATGGGCTGGTCGCCGTCGCGGGCACCCAGCTCGCGTATTTCAACGCCGTCGCGCACATGGAGGTCGGGGCGGCGCTGCTCATCGAATACACCGCTCCGATCGCCGTGGTCGGCTGGCTATGGCTGCGGCATAGCCAGCGCCCAGGTACCGCGACGGTCGCCGGTGCCGCGCTCGGCATCACCGGACTGTTCCTGGTCATCGACCTACGCTCCGGCCTCACCACCAGTGGGGTCGGCATCGCGTGGGCCCTCGCCGCGATGGTCGGCGCAGCAGGCTATTTCGTCCTTTCCGCGCACGGCGACGGCACACTACCGGGTACCGTCCTGGCCGCGGGCGGACTCCTCATCGGCGGACTCGCCCTGCTGGCGGCGGGTGCGATCGGCATCGTCCCCCTGCACGCGACGACGAACCCGGTCGACTTTCAGCACTTCACCACCGCGTGGTTGACCCCGGTCCTGGCCCTCGGCACGGTTACCGCCGCCCTCGCCTACGTCTCCGGCATCGCCGCCACCCGCCTTCTCGGCTCCCGCCTGGCCTCCTTCGTCGCCCTCTTCGAAGTCCTGGCCGCCCTGATCTTCGCCTGGGCATTGCTCGGCGAGGCACCCCGCCTGATCCAATTGCTCGGCGGCGCACTGATTCTCGGCGGCGTGATAGTCGTCCGTCGCGGTGAGGTCGACGCCACCGAAGCTCCCGCGGACGAATTCGCCACTGAGCGTTAGGGGTTCGACTGTCGCTCACGGTCCAGACGAAGCCGCGCTACCAGCGCGCGGTGGTCCGAGCCCGGCATCCGTACCGTCTCGACGTCGACCGCGCGACCCCCGGCGACAAGGACGTGGTCGATACCGACCAGGGGCGGATAGGGCTTGTCGGTCGGGTACGTGACCAGGTATCCGGCGCCCGCCTGTTCGGCGGCATCGCCGAACCGCCCGGACAGCATCGCGCGATACTGCGCATGGTCGTAGGTCGCGTTGAAGTCGCCGCCGACGATCACGGGCCGATTCGCGGGCGACCGCTCGAGAATCGCACGCAGCCGCGACAATTCGTCAGCCCAGACCTGGGTGCCATACACCGGCGGCACCGGATGAAAGGCATAGATCGAGACCGATCCGGCACCCGGAATACTCGCCGTCGCCGAGAGCTGGTTCAGCACGAAACCGTCGTACTCGACGGTTTCCGACAGCGGGTAGCTGCTCCAGATTCCGGTCCCGCTCGCAGTCTGCCCGGGAGACAGATACCGATACGGCAATAGCGTGTCGAGCCCCGCCCTGCCCAGCTCAACGACCGCCCCGCGCGTCAGTTCATTGACGGTGAGCACCGCGATGTTCCGCGCCCGCACCTGCTCGACCAATGCCGCTGGATCAGTGCCGTCGAACAGAAGATTCGCCTGCATCACGATCACCGCGGGCCCACCATCGTCACCCGAGTGACCGACATACAGCGGAGCCTGCGTCCACATCGCCGCAGCGACAACAACGACCGCCACCGCCACACCAAGCCACCGCCGCAGCACAACAAACGCCACCGCCCCGACAACCGCACCAACCATCAGATACTGCGCACCCGACGCCGCCAAGACCACCATCCGCCACGACACCCGACTGAAGTGCAACCCAACCCCAACGGCCCCCACCACCGTGGCAACCCACGCGAACACGTTGACACCGTTCCGAACCACCTTCGACCACACACCAACAGCCAAACACAAACCAGCCGATGCACGTACCGGACGGTCCGAAACCGGCCGCCGATACGGCCACCCTGTCGGCCCGGCCATCCAGGACCGCGATGGCGCGCACCGCCTCCTGGCAGCGACGCGAGCGAGAGTTCTCCACCATCTGCCTGATCTGGGCCGACGGCGGCTACGCCGGACGGCTCACTCGAGGGGCGAAAACCGTTCTCGGCAATCACTTCTCGCCGCCGACCACCCACGACCAGGCCGTGGCCCGCGCCAATGGTCCCGGTGACCGGCGGCACCTACCCGACTCGCTTCAGAGAACAGCAAGCGGCCATTCTCGAAGCAGCCAGCACTTGGCTGGCCGAGGCGAACGTCGCACAGAGCTACCCCTCGATATCATGATCAACATCGCCATTGTCAGATTCGGCCTCAGGACCGCCACCTCGGCTCTGGCCACGGTAGTTGTCCATGCCGCGCCCGCCGGACAGATGGGGCGGCCGTGCTCGCCACGCCGCGCTGCGCACAGAGAGCAACCAGACAGCAACGCACTGACGCTCGAGTGACTATCCGACAGAAACTACGACAACGGCGCCGAGGAAGGCGGAACCTATGACCGTCACATACGAGGATGTGGCCCGCGCCAACGGTCTGGATCCCGCACGGCTGGACGTGGAGGCGGTCGTTCCGATGTGGAACGCGGCCGTGTCGCACCGGGCGGCTTACGTGGCCCGGTGCCGGACCACCGCCGACGTCCAGGCAGCCGTACGGACCGCTACCGCGCTCGGGCTGCCGCTGTCGGTGTTCAGCGGGGGCAACGACTGGCTCGGCCGGGCCGTCCGCGACCGAGGCCTGGTCATCGATATCTCGGAGATGACAACGATCGAGGTCGACGTCGAGGCGCGGACCGCCCGGATCGGCGGCGGTGTCCGTGCGGACGCGCTGGCAAAGGAGACCGAGTCGCACGGCCTGACGCCGGTGACCGGCACGGTCGGTCTCGTGCACGTGCTCGGACTGAGCCTTGGCGGTGGCTACGGCCCGCTGGCGGGGCGGTTCGGGCTGGCCTGCGACAATCTCCTCGCCGCCGAACTCGTCACCGCCGACGGGTCCGTGCGCACCGTCGACGCGGAGCACGAGCCCGACCTGCTCTGGGCCCTGCGCGGCGGAGGCGGCAACTTCGGGGTCGTCACCGCCGCGGTCGTGCGGCTGCACCGCATCGATCCGGTGTACAGCGGGTTGGTGGTCTATCCGTGGTCGCAGGCGGAATCGGTACTGACCCGCCTCGACCCGCTGCTCACCTCGGCCCCCGACGAACTCACCGTGCAGACGTTCATCATGAATGGACCCGACGGAGCGCCGTCCGTGACGCTCATGCCGACCTGGAGCGGAGCCGCCGAGCGGGGCCCCGAGGCCACCGCCGCGGTAACCACCCTGGGTGACCCGATCTCCTCGCAGCTCGGGCCGACCTCCTGGCACGCGATGATCGCCGCGGCGGCGGAGTCGTTCCCGCCGGGACGGAACGCGCACTTCCGCACGCGCAACGTCGCGTCCTTCACCCCGCGGGTGGTCCGCCGCTTGGTCGAAGCCGGCGCCTCCCGGACGTCTCCCTTGTCGGCGCTGGCGATTCACCACTTCCACGGCGCGGCGACGCGGGTCCCCGGCACCGAGGCGGCGTTCGGCGAGCGACGACCGCACCGGCTGGTCGAGATTTCCGGTATGTGGGAGGCCGGTGGCCCCTCCGACGCCGCGTGGGCGGACCGGGTGCACGCCGCGCTCGCCGACGACGCCATGCCAGGGGGGTACCCGAACCTGCTCGGCCCCAACGACTTCGACCAGGTCCGCGACGCGTACGGGGCGGGGGCCGGGAGGCTGCTTGCGATCAAGGCTCGGATCGACCCCGATGGCGTCTTCACCGCCACTCCGCTCCCCATGCCCGGCCGCTGAGCCCGGTTCGCACCGTGACCGGCTCGCCGGATACCTTGTGCGCGAGCCGGATTCGAGCTGATGCCGCCGCTCAAGCGTGGCGAGCGTCCCTTCCCGAAGACTCCTCGGCGGAGGGGCTCGGCGCATCCGCTCGGCGAGTACGCCGACCGCGGGCGACCTCGGTGGCGAGGGCATCGAGCGGCTGGGCGAACTGCGCGAGGGGGTCGGCCAGGCCGGTCAGCCAGACCTGGGCCGCCGCGACACCCTCGGGGTCGAGGGCGTAGAGGCGACGGGTGCCGACCGCGCGTGCGCTCACCAGCCCGGCGTCGCGAAGCACCTTGAGGTGTTGCGAGACACCGGGTTGCGAGATCCGCGTGTGCTGTTGCACGGTGGCGACCACCGTGCCCGCGGGCTGCTCGCCGGACGCCACCAACTCGAGGATGTAGCGGCGGACCGGATCGCCGAGCGCTTCGAAGATCTTTTCCGGGGAAGCTGTCATCAGGACTGCGAGCTGTCCTCGGGTTCGACCGTGTAGAAGGTGACCGTTCGCTGCGCGGCGGCGTTCGCGGCGGCCGGGTCGTCGCCGTCACCGATGGCCGCGTCCGCCCAGCCTTGCGCCGCCGTCTCGACGAACACCGTCCCCTCGGGAGTGGTCGGGAAAGCCAGCCCCTCGGCCGGATCCACCGCCGCGCCGCTGGACAGGTGCAGTCCCAGTGCCATCAGGCCGAGATCCCAGCCGACACCGACCGCGCCAGGACCGTATTGGTCCCAGAATTCCGGAACGACGGGCGCCTCGTGCACCAATTCCAGCTGGGTGCCGTCATCACTCGCGGTGAGGTTGATCGCCAGCCACGAGACCTGCGGACCCATCTCCCACGTGACGGCGAACCGCCGCGGCGCCGCGCACTCCTGCACGACACCACCGGCGTTGCCCTCGGTCTGATAACGTCCGCCGACTTTCAGATCGCCGCTGACCGGCAGGAACCACCGCGGTATCCGCTCGGCATTGGTCAGCGCGTCCCAGAGGTCGGCTTGATCGGTGGCATAGGTGCGGCGGGCGATGACGATCCGAGTCGGCGCGCCGTCCCTGGATCCGGTGCGGACCTCGCGGGCCACGAGCCCGGCGATAGCGGCGGGGTCGGTGAGCAGTGGCATAACCTCTCCTTCTATAAGTGTGTACTTATACTAGCTGAGATCGGCCTACTCCGCTGTGATCGGTCACAGCTACCGGCGGGCCGCACCATCCTCTTTTCACAAGTTGGCTGGTAAAGGCCGCGAACCGGAACGCCGCAGTTAGTGTGAACCTGCTACATAGCTAATGCTGACAAAGGAGTTGTCATGGCTGTCGACAGTCCGATCCGGCCGAATCTGACGATCTCCGGGCAACCGATGTCAACGCCGTTGCGCGACGTAAGGGCCCTGTCCCGGCAAATGGTCGGCCACTTCGTCGAGAACGTGGTGCCGTGCGCAACCTTGCCAGGCGAAGCGATCTACGGCGACGTCACCACCATCACCCGCGTCTGCCTCGAGCTCGCCGCCAGCATGCTGGACGGGCAGAACATTCCGGCGAAGGTCGAACAGCTCGAGGAGGCCGCCGCCGGCTGGGCCCGCGAGGGCGTGCCCATCGACGCGATCCACAATGCCATTCACGCGGGCTTCAAGATGGGCATGGACCTCGTCGTCTCGAACCTGACCGTCAAGGACTTCGACAGCTTCGTCGACGCCTCCAAGATGAACATCGAAATACTGCACACGCTGACCTCGGCCATCTCCCGCGCCTACTTCCGCGAATTGCGCGCCGCGGTCAGCGAGCACCACACCGCGGTCCACACGCTCACCTCGGCCCTGCTCGGCGGGCGTCCGACATCGACCATGGCGCGCGAGTGCGGGATAGCCATCGCCGAGTCCTATGCTGTTCTGGCAGTGTCGATTCCGCGCCACCGCGACGAACACAATCCGGCCCTCGACACCCAGGTCGTCGCGCGCCGCAAGCTGCGCCGCACCCAGGCCGAGCTGGCCGCGCGATGCGGCGGCAACGCCCTGTCACTACTCAGCATCGACGGCGGAACCATCCTGCTTCCCGCGGAACAGCACACCGACGAGAAACTCGACGCACTCATCGAGGGACTCTCGAACGCCGCGCAGGTCGGCATCACCGCCACCCTCGTGGCAGCCACCCCGGAACAGATCCCCGGCGCCGTCGATCAAGCCCACGAACTGCTCGACATGGTGCACCGTCTGCACTGCGTCACCGGCGTCTACCGCTTCGACGAACTCGCCCTCGAATACCAGCTCACCCGGCCTGGGCCCGGCCGCGAATACCTCGGCGCCGTACTCACTCCCCTCGATGAGCACGCCGAACTACTGGAAACCCTGCAACTGCACATCGGCAACAACCTCAACCGCCAACGCACCGCCCGCGCCTTGCACGTGCACACCAACACCGTCGACTACCGCCTCAAGCGCATCGGCCAGCTCACCGGCTTCGACCCAACCCAACCCTCCGGCCTGTGGTATCTCCGCTCAGCACTGATCGCCCGCTCCTACCACCCCACCGATCGCTGAACAGGTTGAGCGGCAGCACTTCTCAGCGATACCCCGCCGGGTAGTGCGGCGCCGAATACGCGCCGCACTACGGCGAGGTCATGCGGCCGCGGGTACCGGCTCCGATTCCGGTTCCAGCTCCGGTTCCGGCTCGGCCGCGGTCAGCGGCGCGGACGGTTGATCGAAGATCTCCTGGTCGAGAATGCCTTCCCGTTTCGCCACCAGCACCGGAACCACCATCTGCCCAGCGACATTGGTCGCGGTGCGGATCATGTCCAGGATCGGATCGATGGCAAGCAGCAACCCGGCCCCGGCCAGCGGCAGGCCGAGCGTGGACAGGGTCAGCGTCAGCATGACGATCGCGCCGGTGAGGCCGGCGGTCGCCGCGGAGCCGACCACGGAGACGAACGCGATCAACAGGTAGTCGCGGATGCCGAGGTGCGTTCCGGTGATCTGCGCGACGAAGATGGCCGCCAGCGCCGGATACACCGCCGCGCAACCGTCCATCTTCGTTGTCGCACCGAACGGAACGGCGAACGACGCGTATTCGCTTGGCACACCGAGCCGTTCGGTGACCATCCGCTGCGTCAACGGCATCGTGCCGATCGACGAACGCGACACGAACGCCAATTCGACCGCGGGCCAAGCCTTCGCGTAGAAGCGGATCGGGTTCACGCCGCCGACGGTGCGCAGCAGGATCGGGTAAACGACGACGAGCACAATGAGGCAGCCCGCGTAGACCGCAACCGTGAAGGTCGCCAACGGCCGCACCAGATCCCAGCCGTAGCTGGCGATCGCCTTACCGATGAGCCCGGCGGTGCCGATCGGCGCGAGCCGGATCACCCACCAGAGTGCCTTCTGCACCAGTTCGAGCACCGACTCGGCCAGGGTGACAAAGGGTTTGGCGCGCTCACCGAGTTTGAGCGCGGCGACGCCGAGCACCGCGCCGAGGAACACCAGCTGCAACACATTGCCGTTGGTGAAGGCGCCGACCACGTTCGTCGGGATGATGCCGGTGAGGAAGTCGGTCCAGCCGCCCTTCGAGTCAGGCGCCTTCGCACCGACCAACGTAAGGTCAACGCCGCGACCGGGATTGGTGACGAGGCCGAGCACGATGCCGACCGCGACGGCGATCAACGCGGTACCGAGGAACCACAGCAGCGTGCGCCCGGCCAGCCTCGCGGCATTGGTGACGTGCCGCAGTCCGGCAACACTCACCAGCACCGCGGTGAACACCAGCGGCGGCACCGCGAGCTTCAGCAGCTGCACGAAGATGCTGCCGACCTGGGTCAATGTGCTGGTGAGCCAGGCGGCGTCGGCGGCGCGGGCGATGAAGCCAGCGGCGATACCGACCACCAAACCGAGCAGGATCTGGACACCGAACGGCCAGCGCGCCGGGTTCAGGGTACGGCTGCGCGAACTAGGTGAAGACAAGGGAACCATCCAAGACAATCAGAGGATCTGGTGAGCTGAGCGCGCGTCAGCAACACAACTGCGCGGCCAACCGGCCGAGATCCACATGCAGCCTGCCGACCAGGTGCACGACTGTCGCGAAAAGGTTCATAACGCCCTAAACGGTAAGCGATTCGTCCGATCAATTTCCCCTCCGATCGGCCGATCGCGGTATGTCGTGTGTCACAACCCGTTCCGATCAGCCCTGTTCGCGCGGTGATGCGTTCCCCAGTCGGGTGCGGAGCGCCGCCAGTTGCTTCCACTGCAACGCACAGCCCGATCTCGACTCCGCGCACCGCGCAGCGCATCTCGTCGCGCAACGGAAACTTCGCGCGCGTGTCAATCGCGGCGAAGTGGGCATTACGGGCGTGAAGAGATGAGGAACTATGAGCATTTTCCGAAGTCCGAGCAGATATCGACGACGCGATCGGGTCGGCACGGCGCGTGGCGGCCGTGGACGGTCCGGTTGGGGCCGACGCGCGAGCAACTATGGCCGACGCAGGTCGGCGAGTTCGAGCGGGCTGGAAACGGCCGCGCGATTCGGGTTCATCGCACGCGGTATCGCCTACATCACCATCGGCATCATCGGGTTCATGCTGGCGATCGGCACGGCCGAGCACGAACCGGACGGCGGCGGCGCGCTGGCGGCCATCGCCACCAAACCACTGGGATATCTGCTGCTGTGGGTCCTGGTGTTCGGCTTCGCCGCCTTGGTCGTCTGGCGCGTGACGCAGGTGGTCAGCGCGCGGCGGACGGTCTCGGGCGGGCACCGGCTCTACGCCGTGATCTCCGGAATCGTCTATGCCCTGGCGTTTTTGGGCACCTTCCGCTACGTCGTACACGGCCGGACGCCGAAGCCGAGCGATGCCATCGCGCGCGACCTGACCGCGCGCATCTTGAGCTGGGACGGCGGGCAGGTGGTCGTGCTGGTGATCGGTGTTGCCATCATCGCCTTCGGGATCTGGCAGACGTTTCTCGGTCTCAGCCTCGAGTTCGTCGATCATCTTCGGATGGGCTGGATGACCCACGGCGCGCGCGAGGCCGTGATCTGGCTCGGCCGGATCGGCTACGTCGCCCGCGGCGCGATCGTCATCAGTATCGGGCTCGCGGCTGTGTTCGCGGGCCTGAACTACGACCCCGCCGAGGCCAAGGGTATCGATGCGGTGCTGCGTGACTTCGTCGGAAAGCCTTTCGGCCCTTGGCTTCTCATCCTGATATCCATCGGCTTGATGGCCTTCGGGGTGCTGTCCTTCCTCGAGGCCAAGCACCGCAGGACCTACGGCGGCGTCCCGGTCTGATCAAGCGAGGTGGCCCGCCCGGTGGCGGGCCACCTCAGCTCGCGGCAATCGCCGCAACGGCCATGTCGATCTCCGCGTGAGTGTTGAACGCGTGTGGCGAGATCCGGGTCGTAGGCGGATGCCCCGCACGAATCCATAACGGCCCGTAGGGTTCCTGAGGTGCGGCGACGTTGATCTTCTTGCGCTGAAGTTCCGACTGGATCCGGGTGGGCGCGATGCGCGAATGGGTGAAGGTGACGATGCCGGACAGGTCGTCGTATGTGTCGTGCACGGTCACCTCGGGCAGTTCGGACAACGCGGATCGGGCGTGGTCGGCCAGCTCGGCGATGCGCGCCATGTCCTGTGCGAGATCTCGGCTGAGGGCCACTTCGACCGCCGCTTTCATGCCCATCCGCATCGCGAATGAGGTCTCCATGAACTCGAACTTGCGGGCGTCGGAGAGCGGGACGGGGTGGTCGCCGTGCCAAGGCCCGGACATTTGATCGATGCCGATCGGGACGATCTGGTCGAGGAAGCGCCGACTGTATGTCGCGAAACCGGTTCCCCGCGGCGCCCTGAGATACTTCCGCGCGCTGACGGTGGCCACATCGATACGCGGCTCCGATAGATCGGTCACCACATTCGCGAATGCCTGCGACGCGTCGACGAACAACCAGGCCGGATGCGCGCAGAGCGCGTCGACGATGGCGCCGATCGGATTCACGAGCCCATTGACCGCCGGCGCCAACGTGACACAGACCATCCGCACCCGCTCATCGAGCATGGCCGACAGTGCGGCGGGATCGATCGCCCCGGTCGAGTCGGCGGCGATGATGTCGACGACCGCGCCGACGGCTCGGCAGCGCCACCAGATCGCCGAGAGGTTACCGCCCCATTCGGTCTCGCCGACCAGGATGCGGTCGCCCTCGCCGAGCGGCACGGCCTGAAATGCCTTCTGCCAGGCGGAAGTATGGCTGTCGGCAAGGGAGATCCGGTCCGCTGGCACGGTGGTCAGTTGCGCCAAGCCCGCGTAGAGGGTGTGCAATTGCGGCGTGATCGCAAGGCGCGCTTCGGTATTGCCGCAGCGCGCTTCGAGCTCCAGGTGCGCGGCGATCGCCCGGTAGACCGACTGGTCGGCCAGCGACCCCGCGGCGGAGTTCACATGCACGAAATCATCGATGTAGGGGACGGTCTCGCGCATGCTCACGCGTGGCGGCGGGGCGGGGTCGGCAGGCGTTCGGTTCATCTGCACCAATCAGTCGGGTCCGACCTTCGAGCATGGCCGGATGCGCGGTGCGAGAGGTAGAGCCAGCGCCGACGAAGTGGACCGCTCCCCAGTTGGGCGTTGTCGCACGTCACGCGTTGGGGGGCAGTGGTTTTCACGGTGGCGGCGAGCGAGATCGTATCGTGATGTCGCCCTCGGGGAGAAACATTCCACCGCCGGGCTTGCTCGTCCCCTGAAGCAGCGTGTGAACAGCACAGTAGTAGGAGGTACGAAGATGGCACGACGTATCCGAATCCTGACCATGATGGCTGCGGCGGCACCGCTCGCCGCGGCACTTGCCGTTCTTCCGGCGGCCCCGGCGCAGGCCGCCGATGGCGACCTGAGTTGCTCGGCAACCTTCAACCTCACCCTCGATCCGCCGTTGCGGGCCGGTGGCGGCGCGAACGTCTCGATCAGCGGCGACCTCAGCGACTGCACCTCGAGCAACGGCCAGCACGCGGCGCTGGCCGCGGGCAAATTGAAGGCTACCGGCGCGGCGACTGCCACCGCCGGCGGCTTCAACCCGTGTGGTTTGCTCGTTACCGCGAAGGGGAACGGCACGCTCGCCTGGGTGTCCGGCGGCAACAGCTCGTTCGCCTGGCGGATCAGCCCCGACCCGATCACCGGATTGGCGTTCAGCGCCAACGTGACCGACGGCCAGTTGAACGGTGACGCGATCACGGTGTCGCCGAAGAGCGCACAGCCCAACGCGGGCTGCCGCACCTCCGGCCTGTCGACCCTCGCGGTCACCGCGCAGGTAACGTTCGCCTGATTTCGCGGAAGGCCAGGTCTGAAACAGCAGACCTGGCCTTCTTTTTCGCATTCGTCAACCTATTTCCGGTGTACAGAACTTCGGCTCATCATGATCGAAAATCCCCAGTTGATCTCCAGTGGAGATGACAACTCCGATGTGATTCTCTGAGTATCGCAATGTCCCGGCCGAGGACGCGGACCTACACATTGGAGTTCGTTTATTATGAGACGTTTTCACCTAGTGCACTCTGCCTCGGCTCGAGCTGTTCCACTGCTGGTTGTCGCGGCATTGGCCGCGAATATGGGCACGGCTTCCGCCGCGACGTTGACCGGGATCGGCGATCCCAACTTTCCGAATATCGGCAGCGCAGCATACGATGTCTCGAATTACAGCATAGATCTCAAGTTCGACCCCTCTTCCGGACGGCTTTCCGGCACAACAACAATCACCGCGAAAGCAAAGCAGAATCTCAAGGCCGGAACCGCTATCGGCTTCGACTTCCTTCTGCAAACGCAGTCGGTGCTCGTCGAGAACAAGCCCGCCAAATACACGCTCGGTAAGGACAAACTGGCGGTAACGGTGCCGGTGAACCTGCAGACCGGGGCCGAATTCACCACCGTTGTCGCCTACAACGACATCCCGTCACGAGTGCAGAACGCGGCGGGCGCGCGCAACTGGATCGAGAACGCCGGCGGCGCGATCATTTCCAACGAACCCTTCTCGGCCGAGTGGTGGTACCCGAGCAACGACCACCCGACGGACAAAGCGACCTACGCGGTGTCCGTGCTCGCACCGGAGGACAGAGACGTCCTGTCCAACGGCATCGAAACCAGTGTCACCCAAACGGTTCCGGGCTGGAAGCGGCACAACTGGCTCAGCAAGTCGCCCCAGATGACGTACGCCACCTTCCTCGCGATCGGCAAATACGAGCGCGGCGGCCAGAACGCGGGAACCCCGGCCAGGCCGAACCTGACCGCCTACGCCTCGGATCTCGACCCGACCGTGCGCGCCAACGCCAAATCCAGCATCGAGCGGACACCGGAGATCGTGGACTGGCTCGCCAGCACGCTCACGCCCTACCCGTACGAATCCACCGGCGGCATCGTGGACGCGCGCATGGGTGGTTTCGCATTGGAGACACAGACCAAGCCCACCTACACCGATGGATTCTTCAAGCGCGGCAAGAACGATTCGGTCGTGGTGCACGAGAACGCGCACCAGTGGTTCGGTGACTCGACCTCCGTCGCCACCTGGAAGGACGGCTGGCTGAACGAAGGCTTTGCCAGCTACCTGGAATACCTGTGGTCGGAGAAGAACGACACCGGCAGCGCGGCGGACATCGCCGACTACGCCTACGCGACCTCGACCAAGATCAATTGGGATGTCGTGCTGACCGATCCTGGACCGGCCGACGTCCTGCCCGCCGAGCTGTACACCCGTGGCGCCTTGGCGATCCAGGCATTCCGCAGCGCACTCAACAATGACGACGCTTTCTTCGGACTGCTCCGGGATTGGCTGACCAAACACCAGTACGGCAATGCCAAGGTATCGGACTTCATCGACATGGCGAACGCCGCGACCGGCCGCAGCACCAACGCGTTGTTCAAGACCTGGCTGACCGATAAGGGCAAGCCAGCCTACAAGCCGACCGACGCGAAGTTCGACGGCGCGGGCAAGGCATCTCCCCGCATGGCCACCCCGCCCCCGGCCAAGCCGAAGGCGTGGGACGACCTCTACGCGGTCGTGACACACAAGCAGTAATAGCAAGACCGCAATTCCGCGCCGGGCCCGTGCATCACACGGGTCCGGCGCAGCGGCATTGCCACCAATTCCGCTGCCCGCCATGGTCGCGGTGACGATTCACTGACGGCGCGATTACGTCGCCGGGACGGTGTCCGGCGAATCGCGTGCCAGGCTGGCTAGGTCGGTTGTCGAGTGGTGAAGGAAGACCGAAGCGTTGTGACCACATCAGACGAAGTACAGGTCGAAGCGAAAGAACAGTTCAGCGAGATCATGTCGCGGCTGCACGCCCTGGCCGAGGCATACCAGTCCACCGAGGCCAAACGCAGTGCCGCGCAGGCGGAACTGGTGCAGGTGATGAAGGAGCTCGAGGCTGGCCTCGGCGAGGCCGATCTGGTCGCCGAGGCCAGCCAGGACGTGCGGATGGTGGCGGAACTGCACACCTTCACCGAGGCATTTCGGGCCGCCCGCGACCAGCGGTGGACCGAGGAACACCGGGACGACTGGACGGTACAGGTCAGAGCGTTCGCCGAGGCATACCAGGCCGCGGAGGTGAACGGCCTACCGGTGCAGTCGATTTCCCATGCCGGATGGCATCCCGGCGCGCGGATCGGGGCGCACACGGCGGTCGAGCACTCGGTCCTGCTCGCCTATCACGATTCCGGCAGCGGCGCCATGCTCATCTTCCAAGAAGGACACCTCGACTCCTTCGTCGGCGGCGGCCTCAGCAGCGACTTCACCGCGCACCCCTTCGCGGTCAATACCGTGATCGAGACAGGGCTGTGCGGCGTGCTCGCCCCCGGCGCCGCGCGGCTGGAGGTGATCAGCGAGAACGGCACGGTCTTCCCGGCCGACGTCGTGGCGCACACCTTCGCGGTCACCATCGACCTGCCGAGCGAACGCAGGCTCAACCAGCTGCGCCGCGCCTACGAGGCACCCGACGACGAGTGGCCGATGGTGTTCGACAGCGATCTCCGCGGCAAGAATTACGAGACGTTGGATCACTTCACCGCCCGGGTCTACGACGGCAACGACACACTCCTGTACTCCGGTCCGGTGCTCACCGACACATTCTGAGCCGCGCCGTCAACCGCGCAATCCGTCGAGCACGATGTCGAGCAGATGCCGTGCGCGGGCATCCCATTCGGCCTGGTCGAGGCGAGCCAGATAGCCGACGAGGATGATGACGTCGCGGGCGTCGACATCGGGCCGAATTGTCTTGTCGGCCTTGCCCGCATCGAGCAGCAACGTCAGCGCGTCACCGATCGGGCCCAGGCTGTGCGCCGAAAGCTCTTGCCACACCGCCACTTCGACCGCGGCGAAGACATCGCGCTTCACCTGCGCGTAGTCGGCCAGCTTGTCGAACCAGCGGGCAAGCGCGGTGACGGGCGGATGCTCGGCAAGCAGGGCCGGCGCCGCCGCGACGAGCACATCGACGTCTTGGCGATACACCTCGGCGAGCAGGTCTTCCCTGGTCGGAAAGTGGCGGTAGAGCGTGCCCTGCCCGACCCCGGCACGTGCGGCGACCGCGTTGAGCCGCAACTCGTCGGAGTTCGTGAGCAACGCGCGGGCGGCGTCGACGATCCTGGCGCGATTCTCGGTCGCGTCGGCCCGTTGGCGGGGTTGGCTCATCTGATCCTCTGCGTGCGGGGTGGATAAACGGACACATGTCCGTTACGCTGAAACGGCAAGCGGACACATGTCCACATTAGCCGAAGGATCTCTATGTCAACCCTCAACAAGGTCGTGGCCATCACCGGCGCGAGCAGCGGGATCGGCGAAGCCACCGCGCGTCTGCTCGCCGAGCGCGGCGCGGCGGTGGTGCTCGGTGCGCGCCGCACCGAACGTCTCGACCTGCTCGCCGCCAGCATCCGCGAAGCAGGTGGACGCGCGATTACCTGCGCGACCGACGTCACCCGCAGGGCGGACCTCGAACGCCTCGTCGGCACGGCCGTCGATGAGTTCGGGCAACTGGATGTGCTGGTCAGCAACGCCGGCATCGCCAAGACCGGGCCGATGTCCGATCTCGATGTCGACGGCTGGTCGGCGATGATCGACGTCAACCTGCGCGGCGTGCTCTACGGCGTCGCCGCGGCGCTGCCGATCTTCCGCCGACAGGGCCGGGGCCACCTGGTGACCACGATCTCGACCGCGGGTCTGAAAATCGTGCCCACCCAGGCCGTTTACGCCGGAACCAAGAACGCCGTGCGGACCCTGCTGGAAGGACTGCGCCAGGAATCGACCGACGGCGTGCTGCGGACAACCTCGGTCTCCCCCGGTTTTGTCCGCACCGAACTCACCGACTCCATCGAGGACGCGCGAGTTCGCGAGCAAACCCGCCGGACCATGGACGAGTTCGGCATCGCACCGGCGGCCGTAGCGCGCGCCATCGCCTTCGCGATCGAACAGCCCGACGATGTCGAGATCGGCGACATCACGATTCGCCCCACCGTGCAGAACTGAGCCGCACCGAATGTCGGTGCGGCTCAGCGCCTCCGCCGTCAGCGGCCGCTCAGGACCCGGTCGGCACGTCGAGCACCGCGTTGAGCAGCTGTCCGAGCTGCTCACCGGCGAGGCGGAGCTGGCTTTCGGCAACCGGCAGGAATTGGCGGGTGTAATCGTCGCCGATGGTGGACGAGGCCGGGTAGACGCCAGGGCTCAGGACGATCCGGCAGCTGTCTTCCGCCCATCGAACGGGGTCGGTATCCGGTTGTGCCGGCGGCAAATTGGGCGCGGGCAGGGCGAGCAGCCGCTGCACCTCGTCGGCGTCGCTCGCGTGGCGGGTGTCGAGCATTTTGCTGTCCCACACCGAGTGCAGGTTGGTGTTGCGGCCGAGGTACTGGACCTTGACCTCGTTCCCGCCCCGATCGCGGGCGTATCCGGCGTGCATCGGCTGGTTGATGTCGCCGACGAAATGGACGATGAACTTCAACGCCTGGCGCCGGTCGGCCACCGACCCCGACTTGTCGGCGAGTATCGCGGTCTGCCTGCGCAGGGCCTCGATGACGTTCTGGCCGTCGTTGCCGTTCACCGCCGGGTCGTAGACGCAACCGTTGTCGGCGATATTGACGTAGTGCCACGGCGCCGAGATCTTCCCGAGATCGGGATCGCTGTTGCGGATCTGGTCAGCCCAATTGGCCACACCGGCGAGGGTCGGGTCCGGCTCACCCGCCAGCAGCCGGGCGACCTCACCGCGGGCCGGTCCGCTCAGCCGCATATCGGCGATGGCGCCGGTGGTGTCGTGCCCCTGCACACCCCAGGCGTTGGCGGCCGGTGGCACCGACAGCATCATTGCGGCGAATGCGCACACGCCGACTAACGCAGCTCTACCTCGCATGAAGAACAATCCCTTCCGAGTAGCTTCGTGCAGCCCACGGCACGCCGCCCAGATGGTGTTCGGAATCCGCGCGGTGCGCGCCATGGACCGAGTTATGTTTCCCCGCTTGCTGATTCAAGTATCAGCGACAAGTGGCTTATGCCAAACAAACACCGGGCTAAATCTTCGTGCGGTTCATGGGACGAATCCCTTGCGGCCGAGCCGGACACCGCTACCACTCCCCCACGGATGACACGCGTCGACCCCTTGGGATATTCGGGGGAAAAGCGTTCGTCCAGTCCGATCCGGCCCCAACGGGCCAGTTTGCCGACCCATCGGCCGAATCCCGTTCGTACGCCGCGTGTTTCAGCCGGGCCGTACTATCGGATTCGAGGACACCGCGGCGGCCGCCGACCACCCTGCGCACCCAGCGGGCAGTTTCATCTGCACGTTCAGGTGCAAGTTAGGTTGTTCTGGAAGATTCCAGCGATACCATCATGGTAGGCGCGGTGCGGTCCGTCACAGGGACGGGCGCGATACCGCCGGAGGTCTTCGAGAAGCGGAGTAGAGGTCATGGTCGCGGAACCGGTCCGGATCAGGGGTATCGACTCGCGGGTCGCGGAGCGCGGCCCGACGGCGTTGCGCATCGCGGTCGGTGGTCAGTTGCGCAAGCTGCGCGAAATGAAAGGCATCACGCCCATCGAGGCGGGCGAGTACATCCGAGGTTCGCACGCCAAGATCAGTCGGCTCGAACTCGGCCGCACCGGCTACAAGGACCGCGACATCCTTGATTTGCTGACCCTCTACGGCGTCACCGAACCCGATCAGCGCGAGATGTTCCTCGAGTTGGCCCGCAAGGCCAACCAACCCGGCTGGTGGCACCGCTACAACGATCTGTTGCCGTCCTGGTTCGAGACCTATCTCGGGCTCGAGGGCGCCGCGCAGACGATCAGAACGTTCGAAGGGCAGCTGGTTCCCGGGTTGCTGCAAACCGAGGACTACACCCACGCGGTCATCGAAGTCGGCCATCAGAACGCCGAGGCGGCGCGGCGGGTAGAGCTGCGTGGCAAGCGCCAGGAGATCCTCGACATACAGGACGGGCCCAGGTTATGGGCGGTGCTGGACGAGGCGGTGCTGCATCGGCCGATCGGCGGCAAGCAAGTCCTGCGTGAACAGATCGAGCATCTGGTGGACATGTCGATGAAGCAAGGAGTCACGATCCAGGTGCTGCCCTACGAAGCCGGCGGTCACGCCGCGGCGGGCAGCTCGTTCACCATGCTCCGTTTCGCCGAGCCCGAGCTGCCCGACATCGTCTATATCGAACAGCTCACCAGTGCCCTTTATCTGGATCGCAAAGAGGATCTGCAGCTCTACCGCGAAGTGATGGACAAGGTCGCCGTGCAAGCCCTGACGCCGGAACGGTCGCGTCAACTGCTGGCGGACGTCGCCAAGGAGCTGTAACCGGCGACGGGAAGGACTGGACGCGGTCAGCAGACGACGTGATCGGCCCACGCCGACGGCAGCGCCTGGCTGGAGATGTCGGCGATTTCACCCAACCGCGTTCGCGCAATCCCTAAGCGGCTCAACTGGATCAGACCCTGGGCCACCACCACAATGTTCGCGCTGTGCGCCGACACCGCAGCGTCATCGATCGTGCCGAGGCCGAGACGCGCAGCGGGGTAAAGCCGTTCGGCAACACCCTGTTCCATGGCCTCGGTCGTCCTGGTACTGACGGTGACGACCTCGGGGATCCGCCCACTCAGTTGCGCGATGCTGTTGAGCATCAGGCAGCCGCGCCGATCCGGTTGCGCGGCACAGTCATCGATGATCACCTGCAGGAGCGCACGCACCGCGACACGCGCCGAGCCAGGCGCGGCGACGACGACCTCGCGCACGAACCGCGCGCGACGCTCGCAGTACCGTTCGAACGCCGCGAGGAACAACCCCTGCTTGTTTCCGTACGCGGCGTAGACGCTGCCGTTGCCGACGCCGGTCGCGCGCGAGATGTCCTCGACGGAGGTGTCGTCGAAACCGTGCGACCAGAACAACTCGGTGGCGGCGTCGAGCAGGCCCGACTCGTCGAACTGTCGTGGCCGTCCCATGGGCTCACCGTACCAATCGACATGCGAGATCGCCCACACCGCTTGTTATGGAGCCATGCCTCCACAACAATGGTTGACATGGCCCCTAACTCCACAGAGCCGCCCCGCCGACGGGTCGGCATTCTGGTCTTCGACGGCGTCAAGATGCTCGACTTCGTCGGCCCGGCAGAGGTTTTCGTGGAGGCGAACCAGACCGTGCCCGGCTACGAGGTGGTTCTGGTCTCGGCCGACGGCCACGACGTGCAGACCTCGATCGGCGCGCGCATCGAGGTGGGCGCCGCGGCCGCCGACGCGGGCCGCTTCGACACCGTGGTGATCCCGGGCAGCGAGCTGCCGCCCGCGAAATTCGTGACCCCCGAGCTGATCGCCGCGGTCCGGCACCTGTCCTGGAACACGCGCAGGCTGGCCTCGATCTGCAGCGGCGCCTTCGTGCTCGCCGAGCTCGGCCTCTTCGACGGCAGGCGCGCGACCACGCACTGGAAGTTCGCGGCGGATCTCGCGCGGCGGTACCCTGCGGTCGTTGTCGACCCGGACGCGATCTTTGTGCGCGACGGAAACCTGTACAGCTCGGCGGGTGTCGCGGCCGGTGTCGATCTGGCGCTGGCACTCGTCGAGGAGGATTACGGCGCCGACGCGGCGCGCCGGGTCGCACAGCTACTCGTGGTGTACATGCAGCGCGCGGGCGGACAATCACAGTTCTCGGCGTCGCTGAGCGGGCCGGCGCCGCGCAGCCCGCTCGTGCGCAAGGTGGTCGACCTGATCTGCGCGGACCCGTCGTTCCCGCACACGGTCCAGACATTGGCCGCGCATGCGATGGTCAGCGTCCGGCACCTGACGCGGCTGTTCCGCGCCGAGCTGGAACGCTCCCCCGCCGAGTACGTCGCGTTCATCCGCTTCGGCGTCGCCAGGGATCTGCTGCACGCGGGGCACAGCGTCACCGAGGCCGCGATGGCGGCCGGATACGGCAGCAGCGAGGCGTTGCGCCGCGCGTTCGTGGCCAGGCTCGGCATCTCACCGCGCAAGTATCAGCAGCGTTTTCGCTCAACCGGGTCGATCGCCGCGTTCGAACCGATCGCGGCCGCCGTGTCCTGATCGGGGGCTTTCGCGGCCCGTGTGGAGGGGCGCCGGGTGGGTCGCGCATCGGAAACTGGGTGCGGCACAACGCCGCCGTTATCACCGAAGCGCTCGCCGAGCTGGCCTGATCTCGCGAAAATAGCTGTACCGCACCATCTCTACGCCCCTATCGAAAGGAACGACGATGACCGGAAACCCGCACGGAATCTCGCTGGAGCCCGCGGCGCAAGAGTTCGTCGACGCGACCTCGGCGCCTCCGTTCCTCTATCAGTTGGCCCCGGAGGAGGGTCGCAAGGCGGTGGATTCGGTGCAGGACTCGCCGATCTACAAGCCGGCGATCGATGAGGAGTGGATCACCGTCGAGGGTGGGCCGACCGGCTCGGTGCGCGCCAGGATCGTCCGGCCGCAGGGCGTCACCGAGACGCTGCCCGTGATCGTCTACACCCACGGTGCCGGTTGGGTTTTCGGCGATGCGCACACCCATGACCGCCTGGTCCGTGACCTCGCCGTCGGCGCGCACGCGGCGGTGGTGTTCCCCGAGTACGACCGCTCGCCCGACGTGCACTACCCGGTGGCCAACGAGCAGTCCTACCGCGTCGCCCAGTGGGTCACCGCCCAGGGCGCCGAGAAGGCCCTCGATCCGTCGCGTCTCGCGGTCGCGGGCGATTCGGTCGGCGGCAACATGGCGATCGCGCTCACGCTGATGGCCAAGGAGCGCGGCGACGTCTCGTTCGCGCAGCAGGTGCTGTTCTATCCGGTGACCGACGCCAACTTCGACACCGAGTCCTACGCGCGGTTCGCCGAGGGGTACTTCCTGGCTCGCGACGGGATGCGGTGGTTCTGGGATCAGTACACCACCAGCGAGGAAGACCGCGCGCAGATCACCGCGTCGCCGCTGCGCGCGAGCACCGAGCAGCTGTCGGGCCTGCCGCCCGCGCTGGTCATCACCGCCGAGAACGACGTATTGCGTGACGAGGGTGAGGCATTCGCGGCCAAGCTGCGTGCCGCGGGCGTTCCCGTGATCCAGACGCGCTACGGTGGCATCATCCACGACTTCGTCATGGTCAATTCGATGCACGACACCCCACCCGCGAAAGCCGCTGTCGCCCAGGCCGTTGCGGTGTTGCGGTCCGCCTTGCACCCCGAGTGACCCGAACGCCACGAAATCCGGTCACGCCCAAGGGTTTCGGGCGTGACCGGATTCTGGTGGGTCAGCCGATCGCCGCGTTGAGGGCGGCTTGGCCGCCGACGACGGGGAACGAGACCTTGGTTTCGGCGAGGTTCACGCCGAAGCCGGGTCCTGGCTTGGGACGCAAGGTGAATTCGTTGTCGCTGGACAACACCACCACGCCCAGTTTGTGTCCGCGCGCCAGCACGTAATCATGCGGCATCATGCACAGGTTCACCGCGTACTCCTTACCCGGAATGATCGGGCTGGTCTTGCTGAGCGAGTCGCGGTTCTGCGGGTCGACCCAGCCCCTGGTGACGATCCTGGAGCTGCCGTCGGGAGACCGATCAACCAGCAGCGCAGTCACATTCGCGGCCGGACGCTGGAAAGCCACCTTGAACGCGACGTCCACCGCGCCACTGATCCGCAACGAGGTCGCGGTCGGCTTGGAGAAGTAGGCGAGCCGGTTCGGTGAGCTGGGCGCGGCGACGAGGTCGGCGGCCAGCTTGGTCGCGTCGTCATCGAGGGACTCGGTGACCCGGCCAGGCCCGGTCGGCGCGAGCCCACCGACATCACGGCCGCCCGGCTGGAACACCGCGGTCGCGCCAGAGGTGCCGGGGGCGGGCCAGTCCGCCTCGTCCACCCAGGACTTGTCCTCGCGCTGAATAGTGGCCTTCGGCTCCTTGTCGATACCGTTGTTCTGGCCGAGCAGGTACTTGCTGAACCACCGGTTCACCGTGCGCAGCCACTCGTCCTTGCGCAGGCCGATCGGATCGGTGTGGCCGAACTGGTGCAGCCAGATCTTGTGCGGCACACCGGCTTTCTTCAGCGCCGCATACCACTGGGCGACATTCTTGGTCTTGACGTTGAAGTCGTTGAGACCGTGCACGGCCAGCACCGCGGCGTGCACCTTGCTCACGTCGTTGACGTAGTTCCGCTCGTTCCAGAAGGCGGTGTAGTTGCCGTCCACGCGATCCTGGTCCTGCTCGACCTTGTCGATCACCGGCGCGCAGATCTTCTTGTCGGCCCTGGTGTAGACGTACTTGGCCAGCACGTCGAGATCCTCACCCTGGTAGGTGCCCGGCGCGACCACCGCGCCGCCCGCCCGGTAGTAGTCGTACCAATTGCTGATGGCCGCGATGGGCACGATGGCCTCGAGTCCGGGCACGCCGGTGGACGCGACGGCATTGGGCAGCGTGCCGTTGTAGGACACGCCCATCATGCCGACCTTGCCGCTGGCCCAGGTGGCCACGACGTTCTTGCCTTGCGCGTCACGGGCTTTCGCGCGGCCGTTGAGCCAGTCGATCGGGGCCCGCGCGCCGATGGTCTCGTTGCGCCCGCCCGAGGTCGGGCAGCCGGTGGAGGTGCCGGTGCCGAGCGACTCGCCGTACATCACCGCGAAGCCGCGGGCGAGGAAGTAATCCTCGTACTGCCACGTGATTTGGCCCTTGTCGAGGGTGATACCGGCGACCCGGAGATCCTCGGCCACCCGCGCGCGCAGTTCACCCGGGGCCGGTGCCAGCCGCGCGTCGGCGCCGTCCGGCACGTACAGCTCGACGTCGACGTTGTGGTTGGTGACGTCGTTGCCGCCGGAGAAGTACGGGCTCGCCTGGTACACGACCGGCAGCTTGCCGGTGGCCCCGGCCGGGCGGACGACCTGGACGTGCACCTCGTCGTCTTTGCCGTCCGCGTCGCTGTCCACCGGGGCACGCACCCAAAGGTCTTGGCGGACAGGAGCGGCCGTGTTGAACACCGGCTGTGCCTCGCCGCCGGAGAAGCTCGGCCCGGACTGCGATGCCGCCAGCGCGGGCGCGCCGGACAGCAGCAGCGCGGCGGCCACGACCAGCATGGCCAGTTGCGGTAACCGCCTGAGGGCCAACGCCATCCAGCTGACCGCGGCCCGGACCACGCGGGTTCGCGGCCCTCGCCGATCACGTCTGTGCTGTTGCCGTCTGGATGCCATATGACGTCTTGATGCCATAGCCTTCTCCTTGTCACCGCTCATCACGAGGCACTCCCGTGCGAGACTCGAAATACCTGCTGGCTCAGGGGAATTGCCTCGGCTGCCCAGCAGCGAGCCGGGCAGCCGGAGCGGGATCAGGGCTGACTCGGCGGGGCCTTACGCTCGATCGCGGTCTTCATCGCGTCCAACCCGATCAGGTTGAACGGCCGCCCGAGCACCCGCATCAAGGAGTTCTCCGTCGGCCGGTATACGCCGCGCTTGTAGTAGACGGCGCCCTCATAGGTGCCGACCACGCCGCCGTCCGGAGACTGTTTGCCCAGGTACTGGTACCACTTGGACCGGTTCTGCTGCATCTGCGCGCTGGTGTAGGTCGACGCGTTGGCTTCGCGCGGCTCACGTCCGGTGTAGCGATCGTTCGGGTAGTCGTACTCGTCGGCCAGGCCGCCCACCGAGTGCCCGAGCTCGTGCACCACGATCTGCCCGGCCTGCGCGTTGCCGCCCGACGACGTCGCGACTCCGCCGCCCGCGCCACCGTATTTCGTGGTGTTGGCCAGCGCGATCACCTGATCGGCCTCGGGCGCCAGCCGGGCGTACTGCAACGCCTTCGTCTCGTTGACGCACAGCAGGCGTTCGGTGCCGCCGCACCAGAAGGTCATGTCCAGGGCGGTGTTTCGGTAGGTGCCGCGCGGATCGTTGTCCACTCCGGACTCCTGCGAGACCACGTTGACCGCCCAGACGTTGAAGGAGTTCTTGTACGTCTTGAACGGTTCGACCTGGGTGATCTCGTTCCACCGGTTGATCGCGTGCTGCTTGTACGTGCCGAGCTCACCGGCGGTGTATCCGTCACCGACGAACACGAGATCGAACCGCTGGCTCGACGGTCCGGTTTGCTGGATCGGCACGACATCGGCCTGCACGGCCGATCGCGGTGCCGGGGACGCGTCGGGAACGGGTGTGATAACGCGGCTGATGGTGCCGTCCGGCGAGAACACCTCCCGCTCCTCGGTCGGGCTCGCCGATCCAACAGCAACCGACATTCCGGCAATGATGAACGCGCCGAGCATGATTGCGAACATGCGTCGTAACAAGGGCATGGCGAGGCTCCTAGAGGGGTCCGCGAATTCGACAACGGACGGCGCGTGCCGCACGTCGGCCTATCGAATTCCTAACCAAGGAACCACATTTGGTCGACCATCTCGACTGAGGACCAAACTGGGGAACGGATTACCGGGTCGCCGCCGTAACGAACGGCATCAGGCCATCGATCGGTTCGCCGAATTCATTGCCGAACCACTTGGGGGTGCTGTCAGCAACCAGCTCGGCGGGTCAGGCATGCTGGTGCGCGGTGACGGTGGGCGAGGATCGAGGCCGAACACCGCTGAGGCATTATGAACAGTCGGCACAGGTGACGAGGAGGTTTGCATGACGTATGTTCCCGAACCAACCAGGTACGACGGTGCGATGCGCTATCGCCGCTCCGGTCGATCCGGTCTCGATCTTCCGCTGCTCTCGCTCGGCTTCTGGCATAACTTCGGCGACGATCGCCCCTACCAGGTGCAGCGCGAAATCGCCCTGCGCGCTTTCGATCTCGGCATCAGCCATTTCGACCTGGCCAACAACTACGGGCCGCCGTACGGATCGGCCGAGATCAATGCCGGGCGCATTCTGCGCGAGGAGCTCGCGTCGTATCGCGACGAACTCGTCGTCTCCACCAAAGCGGGTTGGGACATGTGGCCCGGGCCATACGGGCAGGGTGGCGGGTCGCGCAAGTACGTACTCGCCTCCCTCGATCAGTCGCTGACCCGGCTCGGGCTGGACTATGTCGACATCTTCTACTCGCACCGATTCGACCCGACGACTCCGCTGGAGGAGACCGCGGCGGCGCTGAATACCGCTGTCCGCCAAGGGAAAGCGTTGTACATCGGGATTTCCTCGTATACCGCTGAGGATTCCCTCACGATGGCGAGGCTGCTGCGCGATCTCGGTACGCCGCTGCTCATCCACCAACCGTCCTACTCGATGCTCAACCGCTGGATCGAGACCGAGGGGTTGCTCGACGCCGCCGCCGAGGAAGGATTCGGTGTCATCGGGTTCACCGCGCTCGCGCAGGGCCTGCTCACCTCGAAGTACCTCGACGGTGTTCCGCCGGAATCGCGTGCCGCCCAAGACAAGTCGTTCCAGAACGAACTGCTCACCCCCGGCATGATCGATCGACTGCGCAAGCTCAACGCGATCGCCGACAAGCGCGGACAGACCCTGGCGCAGCTGGCCCTGGCCTGGGCGTTGCGCGACGACCGCGTCACCTCGCTGGTGGTCGGCGCGTCCACCACCGACCAGCTGGAGCAGAACGTCGCGGCGCTGGGAAATCTCGAGCTCAGCGCGGGCGAGCTCGCCGACATCGACGCCCTGCTCGACGACGACGGCGAAGTCGATCTGTGGCGGTCGGCGCGGCAAGGCACGCTCTGACCGGTCGCGACGCAGATCGTCGGGTTACCACGTCTGTTCCACTCAGCGGACCGGGGATTCGGAAAACCTCGTAAACCCGAAAAACTACGCAACCGGCTAAACCAGAAAGTAATTCTGTTCACAAACAAGACCGATGAGTTTGCGCTATCAGTTCCGGCGCTATCCACTGGTCGGATGCCCAGCGAGAATTCGACGATAAGCAGACGGAGGAGTTTCATTCCTCGGCTGCGCCGTCGCAACCTCGACGGCTACGAGATGGTCGTTTCCGCGCCGGAGAAGCCGACGGCGGACGAGAACCAGAGCGCCGATCGCAATGTCGTGATCGTGGCGTTGTTCGCCGCGCTCGGCGGCATGCTCTACGGCTATGACACCGGGATCATCTCCGGCGCGCTACCCAAGATGTCGGCGCAGTGGGGTATCGACCACACCCGGCAGGAGATCCTGACCGCGGCGATCCTCGCCGGTGCGGTGATCGGCGCGCTGGTCGGCGGTTCGCTGTCGAAGTCGCTGGGGCGGCGCAAGACGATTCTTATCATCGCCTGCGTTTTCGCGGTGGGTGTCGTGGCCTGCGCGCTGGCGGTGGACGCCTGGATGATGACCGCCTGCCGGCTCTTCCTCGGTCTTGCGGTCGGCGCATGTTCGCAGATCGTGCCAACCTATATCGCGGAACTCGCGCCGCCGCACCGCCGGGGCGCGATGGTGACGTTCTTCAATATCGCGATCGGCATCGGCATCTTCCTCGCCAACCTGGTCAGTGTGTTCGCGGCCAGTAACAGCACCGTCGAGGCGAGCGACGACTGGCGGTGGATGATCGGCATCGCGGTGGTGCCCGCGCTCGTGCTTGCGGCGGCGATGCTGCAGCTGCCGGAGACGCCACGGTGGCTCATCGACAACGGGACCGTCGGCAAAGCCCGCGTGGTGCTGCGCTGGATGCGGCCGAACCGGACCGCCGCCGTCGAGGAAACACTGAAGATCTGGGCGATCTCGCAGCAGGAACAGAAAGCCTCGCGCGGCGGCTGGACGAACCTGACCCAGCGGTGGGCCCGTCCCGCACTGGTCGCCGGACTCGGTATCGCGGCGTTCACCCAGCTGTCCGGGCTGGAGATGATGATCTACTACTCGCACACCATCCTCGGCAGCGCGGCGGGTTTCAGCACCGGACTGGTCGTCTGGTCGGGACTCGGCATCGCCGCTGTCTACCTGATCTTCACCGCGGTGGGCGAGCGCCTGGTCGACAAGGTCGGCCGCCGACGATTGATGCTCCTGCTGATCCCCGGCGCGACCCTGTTCCTGTTCGGCTTCGGCCTCCTCTTCGTCCTCACCGACCACCCCAACCGTTTCCTCACCCTGGCCCTGATGCTGGCTTACATGGCATGCAACGCCGCCGGACTACAGGCGGTCGGTTGGCTACTCGGCTCCGAGCTCTACCCCCTGAGCATCCGCGACCGCGCGACAAGCCTGCACGCGGTCGCCCTGTGGGGTTCGAACCTCGTCCTCACCCTGACCGCCCTCACCACCATCGACACCCTCGGCCTCGGCCCCGCGTTCGTCATGTACGCCATGTTCAACCTGCTGTCGCTTGCCTTCGTATACTTCTTTGTCCCTGAAACAAAGGGACATTCACTCGAAGACATCGAACAATCCCTACGCGACGGCACATTCATGCCCTTGCGCGGCAACATCAGCAGCCGCGTAGACGTCTCCGCGAACACCGCCCCTTAGGCCGGTTCTCCCAGGTCACCGCCCCGCGCCGGTGAAAAGACCGGGGTGGCATAGGAATCCCCTATAGCGCCTGCTGCTTTTTCGTCTTTGCCGCTGTCCCCTTTCCGGACATACGGTGAAACAGCTCGACGAGATCACTGTTTCTGCCGTCGAGGGACGAATACGCAACCGAAAGGACCGGTGGGATGACCACGCTCGAAAACGGCTCGAATAAGGGAGAATTCGCGGGAAAGCGGGCTCTGGTCACGGGTGGTTCGCGCGGCATCGGCGCGGCCATCGTTCGCCAGCTCCTCGACGCGGGCGCCGAGGTGCTCACGACCGCGAGGTCGGCGACGAGCACGGTGCCGGAGGGCGCCGCGTTCGTGACGGCCGACGTACGGACACGCGCCGGCGCGGAGTCGCTCGCCGCGGCCGCGCAGGACGTGCTCGGCGGAGTGGACCTCCTGGTGCACAACGTGGGTGGGGCGCGACCGCACAAGGACGCCTCGGCCATTCCGGACGAGGAGTGGCAGGACGCGCTCGACCTGAATTTCCTTGCGTCCGTTCGGCTGGACGCGCTGCTGGTACCCGGGATGCGGGAACGGCGTTCGGGGCAGATCGTGCACATCTCCTCGGCCGCGGTCCTCACCCCGATCGGACCGTTCCTGCACTACCAGGCGGCGAAGGCGGCGCTGGAGAACTACAGCCGGGGAATGGCCGTTGAGCTGGCCCCCTTCGGCATCCGGGTCAACAGCGTGTCCCCCGGCAAGACCGCGACCCCGGGCGGCGAGGAAACACGGGAGCTGTGGGCGCGCACGGTCGCAACGCCAAGCCAGGACGCGTCGAGCGAGCCCGACTCCACCGCGCCGCTCGGCCGCGACGGCGAGCCCGACGACATCGCCAACGCGGTGCTGTTCCTCCTGTCCGACCGAGCGAGCTGGCTGACCGGGCGCAATCTCATCCTCGACGGCGGCGAATACCCCATGAACTGACGCCAACGGCATTCCTGAACTCCCACACGGCATTACGAAAGGCCACACGTCATGGAACTACAGGGCAAGACCGCACTGGTCACCGGCGGCACCTCCGGCATCGGGCTGGCAGCCGCTCGATTGCTGGCCCGCGCGGGTGCCGAAGTCATCATCACCGGCCGCGACGTCCAGCGCGGCAAGAGCGCTGAGGACGCCGCACAGGAGGACGGCACGGTCCGATTCATCCCGGCCGATCTGGCCGACTTGGACTCGGTCACCGAACTGAGCCGCCAGAGCGGTCCGGTGGACATCCTCGTCAACAACGCTGGCACCTTCCCCACCGCGCTCACCGTCGATCAGGGCCTGCGGGACTACGAACGGATCTTCGACACCAACGTGCGCGGTGCCTACTTCCTGGTCGCCGCGCTCGTGCCGCACATGCTCGAGCGGGGCGAGGGCGCCATCGTCAATGTCAGCTCGCTCGCGGCGTTCAAGGGCTTCCCCAGCACCTCGGTCTACAGCGCGTCCAAAGCCGCGCTCGACGCATTGACCCGCACGTGGGCGGTGGAGTTCGCCGAGGGTGGCGTGCGGGTCAACGGCGTCGCGCCCGGTCCGACCCGCACCGAAGGTGTGCTTGCCGAATGGGGTCCGGACGGCAACGAAGGCATGACCGAGGGTTTGGCGATCAAGCGGACGGCCAAGGGATCCGAGATCGCCGAGGCGATCTACTTCCTCGCTTCTCCGCGCGCCAGCTACATCACCGGCACCACGATCCACGTCGACGCGGGCGGTGCCGTCGTCTAGTGGGCGAGCAGGCTCGAGGGGACGGACCCGGACCAGATCTCCTGACGCAGGAGTTCGAGCAGGGCCGTCTCCGCCGGGCCCGCGCCCTGCCGGAGCACGGCGATGACGGGCTGGGGCACGGCCGGGGACACCGGGCGAACGAGGTGCTCGTAACCGTGCGGCACCGCGGAGGCCGGGACCAGCGTCACCCCGAGCCCCTGAGCGGCCCAGCGCGCCGCCGTCGCCGTCTGGGATACGCGGGCGGCCGTGACCGGGGTCAACTCGTTGTCCCGCAGCACATTTCGCAGCACACGATCGAGCGCGCTGTCGCGATCGAACCGCACCCACGGCTCGCCGGCCAGTTCGCGCAGCTCGACCCGGTCCGCGGCGAGCAGCCGATGTCCGGCGCCGAGCACCACCACGAACTCCTCGTAGCCGAGGTGGTGGGCGTCGTCGGGGGTCCCCTCGCACTCCGCCATCAGCGCGAGGTCGAGCACGCCCCGACGGCACAGCCGGTCCAGCTCGGCGGAACTCGGCTCCTCGAAGACGGTGACCTCCAGCCGAGGGAAGCGGCGACGCAGTGCGCCGAGCGCGCCGGGCAGCTGCCGCGTGCCGAAGCCCATCTGTGCCGCGACCACCAACTCGCCGACCAGCTCGTCGGCACCGGCCCGCGCCGTCGCCCGCGCCCGCCGCGACGCGCTCACCGCGACCTCCGCCTCGCGCAGGAACGCGTGGCCGACCGCGGTGGGCACCAGTCCGGTCGGCGTGCGGTCGAACAGTTTCACCCCGAGTTCCCGCTCCAGGCCCCGGATCTGCTGCGACATCGACGGCTGAGCAACGCGCAGCAACTCCGCCGCCGCCGTCACCGAGCCATGCTCCGCAACGGCCAACGCGTACTCATACTGCCGAAGGCTCATCAGATCCCTTTCCTGCGGTAGACCGCGCTGCACCCGCAGCGATGGCCGTAACAACAAGCGCTACAACACCGAGGACGGCGCATTTACTCCATAGCTATCACCGACGTCCCGCCATAGGGTTGCCGCATGACGACCGACCCCACCGCGGCCATCGATCCCGACGCGCTACCGAAGGCCGAATTCGCATTCCCTGGCCCGCTGCGCGATCAGCTCGTCGCCGCGATACTCGACGGTTCGAAAACCGCCACGACCGGAGTACTCGCCGACTACGAGCACTGCGGCGACCCACTGCCCGAGGTCGGTTCGCGTGCGGCGGTGGTGGACTCGGCGGATCGTCGGGTCGCGGTGATCGAGGTGACGGACGTTCGAGTGGTCCGACTCGCGCAGGTCGACCTCGCGCACGCCATCGACGAGGGCGAGGGGCTCACCACCCTCGCCGAGTGGCGAGCGGTCCACGAGAAGTACTGGCACAGTGCGGAAATGCGGCGGGCGCTGGACGACGACACGTTTACCGTGGACGACGAGACCATCGTTGTACTCCAACGTTTCCGCCTACTTGCGCCAAGCATTGCTTGAATTCCAGTGCCGCCGTGCTGCTTTGGCCCTCATCGCCGAGGCATGGTGACCATCGCGACGAGGCTGGCGGCGGCGAGACAGACGGCGCACGCGGTGAAGCTTGCCGCGTAGCCAGCGGCCAGAGAGACCGCGCTCAGTGCCGCTAGGCCTACCGCACCGCTGGTTTGGCGGACGGTGTTGAGGACACCGGCGGCCAGGCCGCTGCGTTCGGCGGATACTCCGTCGGTGGCGGCTACGGTGATCGGCGTGAAAGCGGCGGCCGTGCCGTATCCGAGGATCGCACCGGATATCAGGACTGTCCAGAAGTATGACGCGTCGAGGGCGATGCAGGCGGCGGTCCAGGTCAGGCCGGTTGTGCTGATCGCGCAGCACAGCATGGTGGCGGTGCGGACGCCAAGTCGGACGGTCAGCCACCCTGCTGATCGTGATCCGGCGATCATCGCCACGCCGACCGGCAGGTACCCGACACCGGCCAGCATCGGCGAATAACCGTGCACGTCTTGCAAATACAGCGACAGCAGTACCGGGCTGGCGAGGAAACCCGCGCCGACCAGAAACATCACCGCGTTCGCGCTACTCACCGAGCGTATCCGGAAGATATCGAGTGGAAGTATCGGATCCGCCGCCCAATAGGTTTGGTGGACACCGAAGATTCCGATCAGCGCGAACCCGCCGAGTAGCGCACCGAGGACCATGCCGTCGGCCCAGCCAACGGCCGCCGAGCGCATGATCGCCAGCACCACACCGGTTATGCCCGTGGTGACCAGCAACGCGCCTACTATGTCCAGGCGCGCGCGAGACGTTCCCGAAAGTCGCGGTGGCAGTACGAGAAACGCGCCGACCATGCCTGCAACGCCCAGCGGTGCGAGTACGAAGAACACCAAGCGCCACCCGACCAGCTGGGTGAGCAGCCCACCGATCACCGGTCCACTCGCGGCCCCCGCGGCACCCACCGCGCTCCACATCGCCAGCGCGCGGGCGCGGGTCGATGGTTCCACGAAAGTGGTTGTCAGCATGGACAATGTCACCGGCATCAGCAGTGCGCCGCCGACACCCTGCGCCGCCCGCGCGATCAACAGGAACGCCGGTGACTCGGCGAGTCCGACGGCCACCCTGGCCACGGTGAACAACCCCATTCCGATGAGCATGATCCGGCGTCGACCGAACACGTCCGCGCAGCGTCCGCCGAAAAGCAGGCACCCCGCGAAGGCGAGGGTGTAGGCGTTGACCGCCCACGGCAGCGCGGCGGGCGAGAACCCGAGGTCGGCGCGCAGGTCGGGCAGGGTGACCGAAACGATGGTGGCGTCCAGGACGACCGAGAACGATCCGACGCAGGCCAAGACCAGCACCAGTCGCCGCGGCTCCCACCGCCCGATGCGGCCACGCGCCCTGGTCACCGCCGTCGTGTACACGCTCATCGGTCCCACCCCGCGAGTCGCGCCGCCGCGTGGAACCGCGTCGCGCGATCGACGTAGCGCGCGGCGGGCACGGCATAGAGTGCGTCGATCGAGGCGCGAAACGCCGGGTAAGTTGTTGCCAGACCGGCCATTTCGGCCGCGCTCGCGGGCAATCCGGCAGCACCGAGCAGGGTACGGATGGTGCCCAACGGTTCACTCATGCCGCTACCACCGCCCGGTAGGCCCGGGCAGTTGTGGTAGGCGAGCCCCTCGCTGGTCGCGCTCACCATCGTCGCCGTAATCGTTTGCCAGTACGGTAGGACGACCTCGTCGACATCAGCACCGCAGGCCACGAGAACACCTATCGCACAGTCGAATACATCGCCTAGTGCGGGATCGGAGCCTGCCGGGAAGTGCGCTTCGCGCACCACTCCGATGCGCAGTCCGGTCAGGTCGGCCTGGAACTCGCCGATCGAAGGGGCGGCGACACTATCCGGATCGCTGGGATACGGACCCGCGATAACCGTCAACAGCGCGGCACACTGCGCGGTGGTGTCCCCGTCGACGACCGCGATGGTGTCCTTCACCGCGACCGGAATACCGTGCAACACACCATGATCGATTCCACTCGCGCGCTCCTCGTCGGCGCGCCGAGCCTGCCGCCTGGCGGCTTCGTCGAACCGGGCGAGATAGACACCCAACTCGCCGTCGTACCGATCGGCCCGCGCGATCGCGGACTCGATCAGCGCGACGCTGGCCGTCTCCCCCGCGCGTAAAGCGCGGGCGGCTGCGGCGATGGAATACGGCTCGGCTGACACGTCTCGACCTCCTGAATTGAAGCTAAGGCTTACCTTGCCTGTTCAACCCGGGTTGAGGTCAACTAGAGGAATGCGGCTGACACCGATCGCCACCGTCGTCGACCACTTCGACATCCCCCTGTCCACGCTGCACTACTGGGAGCGCCGCGGCTTGCTCACCGCCCACCGCCGCGGCGGCCGCCGCTGCTACGACCAGGAACAGCTCTATCGAATCGCGCTGATCAAACAGTGGCAGCGCACCGGCCTGATGAGCCTCGACGACATCGTCACCCTGCTCACCGCCCGATCGACCACCACAGACTGGCGCGCGTCCGTCACCGCACACGTGGCGGCCATCGACGACCGCATGCGCGAACTCGAAACGGCCCGCCGCTACCTCGACTGGCTCCTCACCTGCACACACGACGGCGACCTCGAGCGCTGCCCCAACTACCGATCGTCAGTCACCCTCCCTGACCCCGCGCAGCTGACCAGCCCGTCCGACGAGTAATCGGGACGTAATCGGACCGTGATCCGCTGTGATATGCCAGTTAATTCCATCTGAACTCGTTTTTAGAATGCGGCGCACGGGTCGTGAATTCCGTCGCCAAGTTCTACGTTGGGTATCGTATCGACAACCCGTCGATGCCGACGAGATAGACCGAATAAGGCTGCCTCGCCTCGCGCTTCCCTGCTGTCGACAGCGCGTGCCGAAACCTGATTCAGCACTGCGAATTCGACGATGTCGCCTAGAGGAGTTTCCAATGGCGCTCTACTTCACCGAGTGGTCGATCACCAGTGATACCAGCCCGGAATGCGCGTCCCGCATCGCCGACCGAGGACGCACGGCGTGGCGACTGAGCTGGCTGCCCGACCGAGCGCTCACCCTCGAACAGGCCAGGGCCGGAATGGAACTCGACGAGTTGCTCAGCGATCCGGAAAACGTGGACAACTACGCGGCCATGGCGCGAGCGGATAACTGCGCCGGCACGATCGGCATGCTGCGCGCGCACGTGGTGATCCTGTTGGCCAAGCGAATGGCGGCGCGACTTCCGGTGGCCGTCAGCACACGCTGATCCGACAGCCGCGGCGGCCCCGCGTGATCAGCCCGTAATACGCACGGACACTTGGCAATCACTCATGACGACGGCCCGTCGAGCCAGGCACGGATCCGACGTCATACCCGCTACTCCACCATGAGCAGGGGCGATCGGCGATACATTGGACCGGTCCCTGCCGAGTGTTGTGCGGGCTCGGCGCGTTCGGAAGAGTGTTTCCGGATCCCCCGGAGCACGGGCGGAAGGCTCAGTCATGCGGCATGGCGAGGCAATGCGGACCGTGAAACGCCGGGCTCGGCCTTTGCTCGAACTCGCCGCGCTGAGCGTCGCGCTGGTGCTGCTCCTCGTCACCGGATGCGCGACTCATCCGAGTGACACGTCCTTCCGGTTCGAGGTGACAGAGGGCCTGAATCACAACTACCTCATTCGAGACGACAAGACCGCCGCGCATCTGCTGCTGCGCTCGGGGCGAAATCCGCGCGTCGTTGTGGCGTTCCCTGCCGGGAACAGCGGCACCGGGGTGTGGTTCGGACCGCTGGCCGCCCCTGCGGATTGGTCGCTCGACTCACCACCGAAAGTACAGTCGGCCAAGGATTCTCAGGGGCGATCCTTGAACGGGATCGAGTTCGAAGCCTCCATCACCGCACCGTCGCTGGTGCCGAAGCAGGCCGTGCTGTCCAACGTCCGTGTCCTGCGCGACTACGACCAGTACGCGATCGTGCCCGCCGAGCTGGTGGTCTCCCCTACGACTTCGGGAAGCACGGTAACGTGGGCGCGGGACCGCCTGGATGGCGCGCCCGGCTACCACCTCGGCATCGACGTCCTCGACGGCGCGGTGTCATCGGGGGGAACGATTACCGCCGGGTCAGACGGCCGGATCAAGGTTCGCGTCACCGCGGCCACCGGCGACACCCCGCTGACGCCACTGTCCGGGACCGCGCTACTGAACGGCCACGAGCAGAAGCTCGACAGCGCGAAGAACACACTCACCTTCCTCAGCTACCGGGAGAAGTTCCTTGCCGGATCATGGCGTTTCAACACCTATTTCGGCCGCGACACCCTGATCTCGATGATGCTGCTGAAACCGGTCCTTGCCCCCGACGCGATCGAAGCGGGCATTCGCTCCGTGCTGGCCCGACTCGGCCCGCAAGGGCAGGTCGCCCATGAGGAGGCTGTCTCGGAATACGCGATCCTCACACACCAGCGACAGAACGGAACACTCAGCGACGCACCGATATTCGACTACAGCATGGTCGATGAGAACTACCTCCTAGCGCCCGTTGTCGCCGCCCACCTACTCGACGATCCCGCCGGCGCCGAACGCGCGTCCGCCTATCTGCATGCGCCACTGGACAACTCGACCATCGGCCAGGCATTGGTCCGCAACCTGCGGCTCGTCGCGTCGACCACGGCGCCCTTCGCGCACGATCCTCGCTACGGCAACCTGATCGCCTTGCAAGAGGGACACTCCGCCGGACAATGGCGGGACAGCGGAATCGGGCTCGGCGGCGGCCGCTATCCCTATGACGTCAACGCCATCCTGGCTCCGGCCGCCCTCGAAGCGACGGCCCGACTGCTCGACAACGGGGTACTCGATCCGTTCCTGAACCCCGACGACCGGATCGAGTTGTCCGTTGCCGCCGCCGCGGCGAAGACATGGCGCGCCGAAGCACCGCGCATGTTCACGGTGACCCGCGACGCCGAACAGGCAAGGGCCGCCATCGATTCCTACGCCACCAAGATCGGTGTTCCAGCACAGGACGCGCTGACCGCCCTCGATCAGCGTCCGGTCACGTTTCCCGCTGTCGCACTGGACATCAACGGCTCACCGATACCGATCATGCACTCCGACGACACTTTCGACCTCCTGTACGGCTCACCCTCGCCCGAGGTCCTCGACCAACAGGTGAGCACGCTGTTCCGCCCGTTCCCGCTGGGGCTGATGACCGGAGCGGGACTGGTGGTCGCCGATCCGGTCTTCGCCGACCCCGGCCTGCAGGCGCAGTTCACCAACCACGACTATCACGGCACCGTGGTCTGGTCCTGGGTGCAGGCCGCGCTCGCCAGCGGCCTTGCCCGCCAACTAGAACGCACCGATCTGCCGCAACCCGTCAGAGACCACCTCTCCACCGCGCAGCACACCCTGTGGCAGGCGATCAACGCCGCCGCGCCGATGGCGAGCTCCGAGCTCTGGAGTTGGCGATTCGCGGACGGCCGCTATCAGACCGCACCCTTCGGCGCCAACGAGGCCGACGTCACCGAATCCAATGCGGCACAACTGTGGAGCAGCGTGTACCTGGCCATCACTCCCCCGTCGTGACCGTCATTTCCGGTGCAGCAGCACCGGTAACGTAGCGAGGCCGCGAATGAGCAGACTGGGCTGCCACTGCAATGGAGCTGCCTGCGGCGCCAGCGTCATGTTCGGGAATCGTTGCAGGAGTGCGGAAAACGCGATCTCGGCTTCCAGCCGGGCCAGCGGCGCGCCGACGCAGAAGTGGATGCCGTGGCCGAAGCCGAGGTGTCCGGCGGCATCGCCGGTGAGGTCGAGGTTGTCTGGATCGTGATAGCGGGCAGGGTCACGGTTCGCGGCGGCGAGGGAGACGTAAACGAACTCCCCCGCGGGGATTTCGGCGTCGCCGACCCGCACGGGCTCCGCGGTGTAGCGCATGGTGGCCCAGTCGACCGGGCCCTCGAATCGGAGGAACTCCTCCACCGCGGCGGGCACCCCCGACGGGTCCTCGCGCAGCGCCTGGAACTGGGATTCGTTGCGCAACAACGCATACGTGCCGTTCGCGATGAGGTTCACCGTGGTCTCGTGGCCCGCGATCAGCAGCAGAAACGCCATGGCGATCAGTTCCTGCTCGCTGAGCTGGTCGCCGTCCTCGCGCGTCTGCGTCAGGCCGGAGAGTAGATCGTCGCCCGGATCGTTCCGCTTGGTCTGCACCAATGCGGCCAGGTACTGGGCCATTTCGTCCGAGCAGCGGGCGCGTTCTTCCATGTCGCTCGACACCCCGACCAGCACCTTCGTCCAATGCTGGAACTCCTCGCGATCGCCGAAGGGCACGCCGAGCAGTTCGCAGATCACGGTGACCGGCAGCGGTACCGCGAACGCCTCGAGCAGATCGACCTCGTCCTGCTCGGCCATCCGATCGAGCAATGCGGCGGCGATCTCTTCGATGCGCGACCGCATCGCCGCCACCCGTCGGGTGGTGAAGGCCTTGTTGACCATCTTGCGCAGCCGGGTGTGGTCCGGCGGGTCGGTGTTGAGCATGTGGCCGCCGAGTGCGAGCCCGGTCGAATCCTGTTGTGCTGACGGATCCTTTCGACGGATTATCTCGAGCATCCCGGCTATGCCCTTGTGCAGACGCGGATCGGCGAGCACCGCCCGTCCCTCCGCGTAGCCGATGACCACCCACACCGGCAGGCCGTTCGAGAATCTGACCTGCAGCGCCGGACCACGCTCGCGCCATCGGTGGTAATACGCCTGCGGATCGACGAAGAAGTCCTCGCCCACCGTCTCGATCCGATCCTGCGCCTCGATGTCGGCCATGCTGCCCTCCGTGCTTCTCGCGACCGGGATCGATCGCGCCCTCCCGTGAGCCGCCAGTAGCAGGCCTCACGTCAACCACCGTACCGAATCGGCCGCTCAGACCCCTTGCGTCGCTGCGGATTAACTCTCGGCGCAGGACCAGTAGCTGCGCCATGAATTCAGCGCCTATATCCCATGACAAAACGACCGTCTGGAATTATTACGGTGGACAAAACCGCACCTGGCGCGAAACCAACCGCTCGCTTCCATATATAGCCCCGAGAACTATGGGCACTCCCCTCGATCAATTCCATTGCCGCCGCGATGCCCCCAATGGTAGGGTTTCGACTGCCGGTGAGGGTAGTGCCCCAAAAAGCAAGGGGCCGTTGGATTATTTGGCATATCGATTCACATCGGGGGTCAAGCATGCGCAATAGTGACGCGCGCGCTTATTTCGACTGCGTCGGCATCGGCGTAGGTCCTGCTAATTTGAGCCTGGCGTCACTCCTGTACGGCAACTCGGATATCTCTAATTTGTTCTTGGACAAGCGAGATTCCTTCGATTGGCATGACGGACAGCAGCTGCCTAATGCAAATCTCCAGGTCTCCATGCTCAAGGATCTGGTAAGTCTCGCGGATCCGACGAACAAATTCTCGTTCCTGTCGTATCTGCATTCGAACGGCCGCATCTACCATTACATCAACGCACAGTTCGACACGATGCCACGCCGCGAGTTCCGCAACTACCTGAAATGGGCGAGCGACCGCAACGAGAACATCGTCTACGGCGAGCGGGTGCTCTCCATCGACTTCGACGACACCTTCGTCGTACGGACCGATCAGCGCTCGATACGCGCCGGCAACCTCTCGATCGGCATCGGCAGCCGGCCGTGGGTGCCGACGATCGCCGAGGACATGCTTGGCGAGAGCCAATTCCACGTCAGCGAGATCGTGCGACGAGCACACCGCCTCGGCGGCAAGCGGGTCTGCGTCGTCGGCGGCGGGCAATCCGGCGCCGAGGCGGTGCTCGACCTGATCTCCCGCCACGAAACCGAGCGTCCACGCCGCGTGTCCTGGGTGACGCGGCGCCGCAACTACTTCCCGCTCGACGACTCCCCATTCACCAATGATTTCTACATGCCGAGCCACTCGGACTATTTCTCCACGCTGGAACGTGCCACCCGCGAACAATTCAACGAGCGGCACATTCTCACCAGTGACGGAATATCCGGTGCCACGCTGCGCGAGATATATCAACGCATCTATGTCAACCGATTCGTCGATGGCGCACCCGACCTCACCGCACTCTATCCGCATCGCGAGGTCACCGACGTCGTCCCCGGCAGCTGCGGCGATTGGAGCCTGCGCGTGTCGAATAGCAACCATCCAGGCATCATCGGCCAGATAGACGCCGACGTGATCATTTGGGCGACCGGTTTCCGCCCGGCCGCCATGGACTTTCTCGACCCGATCGCCCACCGGCTCGACCGCGAGGGCGACGAATTGAAGATCGACAACCAATTCGCGGCGCAATGGGACGGTCCGGCCGATCGAAATATCTTCCTGCACAATGCGGCCGTACAACAACGCGGCCTGCCGGACCGCAATTTGAGCCTTATCGCCTGGCGCAGCCAACGCGTGGTCGACCGACTGCGTGGCGTGCGCAGCGATGAGCAGCTCGCCTCATTCCTGGAATGGTCGGCGAAGCTGGCACCCGAGGACGTCGCCGAGGTCGTGCAACGATGACCCGAACCGATGTGGCCATCATCGGCGGGGGAATCATCGGGTGTCTCATCGCCCGCGAACTGATCACCCGCGCGCCGGGCATATCGATCACCGTGCTCGACCGCGACCTGGTCGGGTCCGGCGCCAGCCGTCGTTCCGCGGGACTGCATTTCCCGCGCGGGGCGACCGCCCGGGTGCGCGAGATGACCGCCCTCAGCCAGAACTACTATGAGCGGCTCGCGCACGACAATCCCGCGTTACCGATCTATCCGGTCGAGATGTCGGTGCTGACGACCACCGGAGTGGGCAATTATCTGAGCTGTGCCAACGCAATTCGTGTATCGGCACTGCCCGGTGACCTGGCACCGGTCCCGGAGGGGACCGGCGTATGGAATGTCGAGGGCGGGCAGTACGCCGACGTCGGCGCGCTGGCAGTTGCCCTCGCCGCCGACCTGCGCGCACAGGTTCACTTCCGCGAGGCGACAGCGGTTTCCGCGATCGACCCGAGCGACAACGACGTCCTCCTACGACTGGGCAACGGCGAATCGCTCTGTGCTGCAACCGTTATCCTCGCACCGGGCCCCTGGGTGCATGCCCCCGCCTGGCAGGCGTTGACGGCACAGCTGGATGTACGGGTAAAGCTGGTGGCGGCCTTGCATATCGACAAGGCGCCAACGCACCGTGATCGCGCGATCGTCTTCCAGGACATCGACGCTTTCCTCCTGCCGCTGGCACACCGCGGTCACTGGTTGTTCAGCTTCACCAGCCAACAGTGGAACGTGCAACCGGACCACCTCCTCGGCGGCATGACCGACACCTGCATGAAGGAGGGACGCGCGGCCCTCGATGCCGTCGCCCCGCACCTGGCCGCAGCGGCCGCCGGTGGCCGGGTGTTCTGCGACGCCTACAGCCACCATCGCGAACCACTGATCCAGTCGCTCGACGACAACGCCCGACTGGTATTCGCAGGCGCGGCAAACGGTTCCGGCTATCGACTGGCCCCAGCCATCGCGGCGGAAACCGTAAACCTCCTCCTATCGGACCGCGACAAGGGACCTGTCGATGATCATTAGCCATTTCGATCCTGCCGAGTTGTCCACCGCCTTCGGCATCGACATGAGTTCGGTGTCCGGTTTCGGCCCCGGAGCGGGCTGGGGCAGGGTGGCTCCCGGGCAGAGCAGCGAACCACATCAGCACGATGAGATCGAGATGTTCGTCATCATCAGCGGCAGTGGCGAAGTCGCGGTCGACGGCAAGACGATCCCGGCGACACCGGGCATGGTCGCCAGATTCGCGCCGTTCGAGACCCATGTCATCACCAACACCGGCGACGACGACCTGATCTTCTTCGACCTGTACTGGCGCGACCCCGCCGAGGCCGTCGCGACGAGCCTCGCGCACCGGCGAAGGTTCGACGAACGCCCCGTCTTCGTCTTCTCCACTCCCCCAACACCCAACGGCGACCTGCACCTGGGTCACCTGTCCGGGCCGTATCTCGGCGCCGACGTGTTCGTGCGATTCCAACGCCTCAACGGTGCCGACGCGTGGCATCTCACCGGCAGTGACGACTATCAGAGCTACGTGCTCGATCGGGCGGCCCGCGACGGTCGCGAACCCGCCGAGGTCGCGGCCCACTTCTCGGCCGAGATCAGCGCGACGCTCGCACTGCTCGACGTAGTGCCCGACCAGTTCGTCGCCACCGACGCCGATCCGACCTACCGGGCCAAGCTGCAGCGCTTCTTCTCCGCCGTGATCGAGTCCGAAGCCGCGAATATCCAAACGGCACAGGCACTCTTCGACCCGACCACCGCCGAGTATCTGTACGAGGGCGGGGTCACCGGCGGCTGCCCCGGCTGCGGCGCCGCAACCACCGGCAATATCTGTGAGCAGTGTGGCGAGCCCAATCTCTGTGTCGACCTTGTCGATTCACGCACCAGTGACACCGGCCAGCCGCCGCGCCGCGCCGAGATCGCTCGATTCATGTTGCCGCTGCACGAGTTCCGCAAGGAGGTCGCGGCCCATCACAATCTGGGCCGGGTGCCCGCCAGGCTGCGCGAGCTCGCCCACCGGGTGTTTTCCCACGATCGACTCGACCTCCCGATCACCCACCCGTCGAGCTGGGGCGTGCCGCCGACCGAAGCCGACGCCGACGGACAAGTCATCTGGGTCTGGCCGGAGATGGCCTACGGCTTCTTGCACGGCATCGAAGCTTTGGGCGGGCGACTCGGCCGACCCTGGCGGGCCGAGGCACCGGAGCGGGATTGGAAGATCGTGCACTTCTTCGGGTACGACAACAGCTTCTATCATTCCGTGCTCTACCCGGTGCTGTACAAGCTGGCCTTCCCGGACTGGGAGCCCGATATCGACTACCACGTCAACGAGTTCTATCTGCTGCGCAACGAGAAGTTCTCCACCAGCCGCAACCACGCCATCTGGGGCAAGGACGCGGTGCGCGACAACAATGTCGACGCGATGCGGTTCCATCTCGCCCGCACGCGACCCGAGGGCAGGCGCACCAATTTCGAACCCGCCGAATACAACTCGACATTGCGCGACACCCTCATCGACTCGTGGCAGCACTGGCTGCACGAGCTCGGCGAACGGGTGCGGCATCGATACAGCGGCGCCGCGCCGGACGCCGGAATATGGACACCGGAGCATGCGGCCTTCCTCGGCAGGCTGGAGGTTCATCGCGCGTCGATCACGGGACACCTTGGGCAGGACGGCTTTTCGTTGAACCAGGCGAGCGCCGAACTCGACGCGATGGTGCGCGACGTCGTGCGCTTCGCCGCACACGAACACGCGGTCGCGCAGCTCGATCTCTGGAAAGACGAGGCGCGCACCGCCGTCGCCCTGGAACTGGCCGCCGCCAAGCTCATCGCGCACTGCGCGACACCGATCATGCCGCGATTCGTGGCCCGGCTCGCGGCGGCGCTCGGCTCGCCCGTGGCGTCCTGGCCACAGACTGTCGAACTGGTTACGCCGGGCACGCCGATCGACCTCGCCGTGGACTTCTTCCCGGCCAACGGAGTATTGGAGGCGCCAGATGCCTGATCACCACCAGCTGCCCGAGCACATCGACGTCATCAACACCATTGCCCGCCAATCATGCGGCGACACTGAGCATTACATTCATTTCGCCGTAGACGGTGAGCTGCGTTCGCTCGCGCTGGCCGACCTCGATGTCAAGGCGACCAGGGTCGCCCACCGGCTGCGTGAACTCGGGATCGGGCCGGGCAGCCGAGTCGGGATCGTGTCGCGTAATCGGATCGAGTGGGTGCTGCTCGACTTGGCGGTGCTCAAGCTCGGCGCGGTCACCGCCGGATTCGAAGCGGACCGGTTCGATCCCGCGGTAGTCGGCGGCACCTTCAACCTTGCGGTGGTCTTCGCCGAGAAGCCGGCAGCGGACAGTGGCGTGTACAGCATGGCCGCGGTAGCCGACTGGTCCGACGACTCGGCCGTCGCGCCGCTGCCGCCGTTCGACGGATACGACCCGGCCGATATCTGCACCATCAAGTTCACCTCCGGCAGCACCGGCGCGCCCAAGGGGCTCGAGGCGTCGGTGGCGAGCATCAACAGCGATATGGCCGCGGTCCAAGAGATGTTCGAACACACCGACGGCGACAATCTGCTGACATTCATGGGCCTTTGGTTTCTCCAGCAACGGTATTGGGTGTATTCGGCGCTGGTGCACGGGCACGACATCACCCTCGCGGGCTACGACGAGGCATTGGACGTCGCGGCGCTCGCGGCACCGACGGTGGTCATGGGCGTGCCAGGGTTCTACGAGGAGCTCAAGGCGCGACTCGACGCCGCGGGTCCGACTTCGGACCTCGAGAAGCGCCGTGACCTGATCCAGCAGCGGCTCGGCGGCCGAATCCGCTACCTGTGGACGGGTTCCGCTCCGGCGCGACGAGCGGTGTTGGACTTCTTCAACGACTGCGGCGTGCCGTTGTACGAGGGCTATGGTTTGACCGAGGTCTGCATCGTCTCGAAGAACCATCCCGGCGCGGTCCGCCTCGGCAGCGTCGGAAAACTCTTGCCGGGCAAGACCGTTCGCTTCGACAAGAACGGCGCGCTGATCATCGGCAGCCGCTACCCGGTCAATATCCGCTACACGTGGGCGGCGCCGGGGGTCAACGAATACACCTTCCTGCCGACCGGCGAGGTGAAGACAAGCGATGTCGGCTATCTCGACGAAGACGGGTTCCTCTACCTGCGCGGCCGAATCGACGACGTCTTCTCGCTGACCACCGGCCGCAGCGTCTTCGTGTCGACGGTCGAGGAACGGTTGCGCGCACATCCGGAAATCCACGAATGCGCCCTGTACGGCAAAGACCGGAGCTATCTGACGGTCATCGTCTCGCCCGCCTCGCCCGACCCGGACCACGAAGCCCTGCGCCAGTTCGTCGCGAAGTGCAACACCGGAGTCCCCACCGAGGAACAGGTGCACGCGCTGGTCCTCGCACCGGAACGCTTCTCGATCGACAACGGCCTGCTGACGACGCAATTGAAGTTGCGCCGCAAGGAGATTCACGCGCGCTTCGCCGACGACCTTGCCGCGGTCTACCGGCAGGCCGACGCGGGCTCGGCCGAACCGTCGTTGATCACCGCCAGCCGAACACACGAGTAGGGAAGGCATTATGAGCTGGGCAAAACTGAAGGACCTCACACTGGCGAACAGCAGGGTCGAATTGCGGCGAGTGCGGTTCACCGATCGGGCGGCCTTCGAGAAGATCGTCTTCGAACCCGAGATCTGGCAGTACTTCGTGTCGCGGATCAGCACGGCCGACGACCTGGACGCCTTCCTCGAATCCGCCGTCGCGGACACGCTGAACGGCACCCGCACCGTGTTCGCCATCATCGACCGCGCGAGCGGTGCGATCGTCGGCAGCTCGGCCTACGGAAACCTGGCCGAGTCCGAGCGCCGACTCGAGATCGGCTGGTCGTGGCTGTGCGCCGCCGCGCGACGGACCGGCATCAACCGGGCGGCCAAGCTGGCACTGCTCGACCACGCCTTCGACGAACTCGGTTGCGAGCGAGTGGAATTCAAGACCGACGTGCTGAATACGGGCGCCAGAACCGCGCTCATCCGGCTGGGTGCGCACGAAGAAGGGGTGCTGCGCAGCTTCAACTACATGCCGGGCGGGCGGCGACGCGACGTCATCTACTACAGCATCCTGCGCAACGAGTGGCCCGCCGTGCGCCAAGAGCGCCTGGCCGCCATCGCCGACTGAAGGGGGCACCGTGTTCACCGAAGACCTGTTCTTCGACGTCGACGACCAGCGCCTGGCCGCGACGATGATCTTCGCCGAAAACCGCCGCACGCCGAGCATCGCGCACCTGCACGGCCTGGGCGCCACCGCGAGCAGGCACACCGTGCGCTACTTTCTCGACGAGTTCGCTGACCGCGGCCACGGCTCGTTGACCTTCGAGTACTCCGGCAACGGCGACAGCACCGGCGTGATGGAGCAATCGTGCCTGCGCCGCAGGACTGCGGAATCCCTTGCCGCCGTTGCCCAATTGAGCACCGACGAACGGCCGTTGCTCATCGGCAGCAGCATGGGCGCCCACCTCGCCTGCAGCATCGTCCCGAAAGTATCGCCGCGCGGTCTGGTGCTGTTCGTCCCCGCCGCCTACCCGCGCGGCGCCGAGGATCTGCTGTTCGACGAAGGCCGCGCGCGACCGGGCAACTATGCCGACAACCCCGCCTTCACCGGCCTCCGGGAATTCGACGGCGATCTGCTGATCGTCGCCGGGAAGACCGATCAGGTGGTGCCAGCCGATGTCGTGGACGGATACCTGGACAACGCGACGAATGCTCGTTCCGCCGAGGTGATCTGGCTCGACTGCGACCACTTCGTGCACCGCTGGCTGCCCTTCGAGGAAACCGCGAAAACCGATGTGCTCACCGCGATGCTGCGCGTCATCTCCGTCGATCAGGCCGAAGGGAATTCATCATGGTGATCGAGAACAACCTGCTCAGACGGCACGATCAAGAAAGTATCGATCGCGTCGAAAACGGCTTCCGAGTCGGTCCGCTCGCCGAGGCCGTTCGGTCCGCGCCGACCCTGGAAACCCGTCGTGGACTGTCGAAATCGGAGTTCGAGCAGCAGTACCGCGAGCAATTGCGTCCGGTGGTGCTCGCGGGATTCGCGCAGGACTGGACATCGGTGCAGACCTGGTCGCCGGAGCATCTCGCGGCGCGGTGCGGTGACGCCGAGGTGACCATGGACAGCGTGCGCGGCACGCCGTCGCGCCGAGTCGCCTTCGCGGAATTCGTCGAGCTGATGAAGGCGAACGAAGGCGATGCCGAGCCGCTGCACCTACAGGAGTGGTACTACCAGACCAATGCGCCGCAGCTGGCGGCCGAGCTGCCGGAACTGGATATCGCACAGTACGACTTTCGCCGAAACCTGTACGGCGAGAAGGCATCAACGAACCATCAGCTGTGGGTCGGCCAGCGCGGCGGCATCACCCGGCTGCACCAGGATTCGTACATGGTCGACGTGATGCACGTGCAGATCTTCGGCACCAAACGCTGGTACGTCATGGGCCCCGAGGCGAAGCTCGGTGCCGATGCCGACGGCGAACCGGATTTCGCGGCGCTGGTGGCTGCCGAGGACACTCGGCTGCATCACTTCGATCTGAAGCCCGGCGATGTGCTGTATCTGCCCGCGAATTGGTATCACCGGATCGAATTGCTCAGCAACTCGATCGGACTCGGCCGCAAATGCCTGGACGAGAAGAATCTCGCGATGCACATCCGTCAGCGCATGAACGAGATGTTGGCACTGATATTGAACTACGACGAAGTCGCGAGGACGCACCCCGAACTCGTGCCGGTGCTCCTCACCCGCAGCCGGGCTTGGGCGAATCGGATGGATCTAGACCTGTCTCGTTTGCGCCCGTAGCGTAGAGCCCGGGAGGGGTGATCGTCATGCGGCAGAAGCATGTACTGGCCATCGGTGGCCGCAATTCCACGGTAGACAAACTGGAGAAGCTCGGTCTGCGCTTCTCCATGGTGCAGATTCCCGAGATGGTCGACGCGCGTCAGTACAACAGCGCCGAACGCTATGCGGTGCTCGACTACGAGAACCTCGAGGAACTGCTGGCACTGAGCCGCGCCTGGCACCGCATCGACCCGTTCGACGCGATCTTCACCTTCACCGAGTACGGCCTGGAGAACACGTCGCGCTGTGCCATCGACCTCGGCATCGCGGGCGACAACCTGGCAGCTGTTCTGGTGACCAGGGATAAGACGAAGACGCGGGCATTGCTCAATGAACACGGGCTCAGTCCGGTGCGGCATCGGGTCTGTTCGACGGTCGAGGATGCCCGTGCTTTCTTCGCCGAATTGGGCGGCGAGCCGATCGTGCTGAAGCCGTGCGACGGCGGCCTCAGCGAGGGCGTGTTCATCGTCGAGACCGAGGCCGAGCTCGCGCAACGGTGGGCCTGGTCCAGCGCCGCGCGGCCAGGTCCGGTGCTGGCGGAGGAGTTTCTGCGCGGCCACGAATTCAGCGTCGAATCCCTTTCATTGGACGGCGTGCACGAAATCGCGATGATCACCGAGAAGGTGACGACGCCGCTGCCGCGCTTCGTGGAATTGGGTCATCAGGCGCCTGCCCGGCTCAGCGACGCCGACCGCACCCGAATCGTTGAACTGGTCACCACATTCCTCGATCTCATCGGCCAGCGGACCGGGCCCGCGCATACCGAGATCCGGCTGACCCCGAGTGGGCCGAAGCTGATCGAGTCGCAGACCAGGGTCGGCGGCGACCAGGTGTGGGAGCTGTGCGAGATGGTCAGCGGCATCGATATGATGGCCGAGGCGATCGCGGCCTTGGCGGATGTGCCGCCGCCGCAACGTATTCCGGTCGCATCGGCCGCGGCGATTCGTTTCTTCGGCTACGAGAACATTCGGGTGCTGAAGGTTTCGGATCTGCACGACGCCGAGCACGCCCGCGGCGTCGTCAGGGTGCACTGCGATCTGGCGGCCGGCCAGGAGATCGGCCCGCTGTCCTCGTCGTACGCGCGACAGGGATACGTGCTGAGCACCGGGGACAGTGTCGAAGACGCGGTCGGCAATGCGGAGGCGGCACGCGATCTGGTCCGGGTCGACTGGGAATCCCTCGCGAACACCTCGGAGTAGGGGCCGCTGTGCACATCACAAGCACCACCTCCGAACCCGCCGATCCCCGCTATGCGGGCCGGGCAACCCGCTTCATCGTCACGCATTACCTGCTGAGCTACCTCGGCTACTACGGTCTGCTGTCCACCTTGGCCGTCGCGCTCAGCGCGGCATCGTTCAACGCGGGTCAAATCGCCACGCTGGTCATGGTTTTCGCGCTGACCAACAAGATCGCCAACATTCCCTTGGCTCCGTGGCTTGACCGGATGCCGACCGCCTTGGCGGTGCTGGTCGGCTGTGTCATGGCCGGTGCCGGCTTCGTCAGCCTGCGCTTCGCCACCGGCATGCCGATGACCGTGCTGTCGCTGGGTTTCGCGGGTGTCGGTATCTCCATCAACGCCTTGGCCCTCAAGCAGCTGGCGGCCGCGGCCTCGGACCGGATCGAGAATCGCTCCAGGCTGTTCGCCCTCGTCAGCATCAGCATCAATATCGCCGCTGCCGTCGCGGCGCCGCTGGCGTTGTTCTTTGTCGACCGTGGACATCACGGTGACGTGCTGCTTGCCGTCGCCGCCCTCTATTGTCTTGCGGGACTGGTGACATTCGCGAATCGTGCGGCGGTACCGATGGGCGAGCGGGCCACCCGCGCCTGGTCGATCGGCGTGTACCTCGCTGTCCTGCGCGAGCCGGGCCTGCGCGCCTTCTTCGCCATCAACACCTTCTACTGGTTCATGTACGGCCAGTTGTTCAATGTGCTGGCGCTCTATGTGACCGACACGCTCAATGCCCCCGGCGTCCTCGGCCCGCTGTACACCGTGAACGCGCTGATGGTGGTCGTGCTTCAGCTCGGCGTCACCCGCCTGACCGGCCGGTGGACCAAGGGCAGGCAACTCAACGCCGTCATGCTGGCCAACGTTGTGTTCGTGTTCGCTTTCCTGTCCGCGTTTCTGCTGCCCGGCATCAGCAGCGCGATCGTGTTCGTCGTCCTGTTCACCACGGCGGAGATGATCTATATGCCGAGCGGGGACGTGCTGATCGTCGGGCTGATCCGCCAGCAGAACCGAGCCGTCGGCTACAGCATCTTCGCGATCAGCACCGCGTTGGGCGAGGCGCTCGGCGGCGGTGCTGGCGTTGCCGCCTATCGATGGTTGGCCGATCACGGTCACGGCCAACAGTTTTGGCTCGCCGCGGCAATTCTGGCCGTCGCGTTCTACGCGATCACCCAGTGGTTGCGGCGGACCGCCGCGGGCCAGCATATCGAGTGAGCGGTCCTGATCAGTGACCACCGCGGGGCGCGCCCGCCGATCCGGGTCGGTTGATATGCACCGTGACCGAGGCGGCGCCAGTCGCTTCCACCGTGACCACCCGCGCCCCGGGGGCCGAGGTGACGGTGCCGCCATCGACGTGGACCTCGTAGCCGTTGGGGTAGTGCACGTCGGAGACGTAGATCTCGGTGGGGGCGGACAGGGCATGTGGCGTGTAGGTGTAGGCGAAATCGCCAGTGGCGGAGTCGAAGACGAGGCGGCCCGGGGTGCCCGCGGTGGCACGTGGGTAGGTGCGCACCAGGTCGCGGCCGATGTCGCCGAGGAACGGGTCTGGTTTGGGGCCGCCGGGGCCGAAGCTGGAGGCGTAATGCCAGTACTGCCAGCCGATGAATCGGTCGTCGGCGCGAACGAGCGTGTTGCGCAGCACCGTGGCGTCACCGTCGCCGAATTCTGTTACCAGCGTGGGGATTCCGGTTCGCTTGGTGAACGCGTCGACGTTGCCCCAGGTCTTGTCCTGCTGGACCGGGCACAGCCCGCGCAACTGTTCGGGTAGACCGAGGTAGATCGCCAGCTGACTGGGGATGCAGTAGTCGTGCGGCGCGAAGACGATATCGGGCGAGGTGATCGGCGGGTTCCTGCCCAGGTTCGACGGCATGGTCTCGTTCCACGTCACATTCGGCTCCCAGAACACCGGAAGTCCGGAGTCGCGCGCACGCACCGCGTCGGTCAATTTCTGCATGGCCGCTTGGTATTTGGTGTCGAAGCCGGGACAGCCGTTCGGGAAGCAGGTGGTGAACGCCGATCCGGGCCACGGCTCGTTCATCAGCTCGATACCGAGCACACCGGCACGCCCGTTCACCTTCGCGGCCAGCGCCGCCAACGCCTGTCCGAGATAGTCGAGCACCCCATTGCTGTTGTCCCACACCTCATCCCAGCCCCGGTTCATGCTCGGCATCAGGTAGTACAGCGGAAACCCAGGATTGGGCTCCAACACACCCGGCCGCGACCGCAACGACCACTCCGGAAACCCGTTGCCGCCCCAGATCTTCGACAACCCATCCTGGTGATTGTCGAGCAGCGTGTAGATCCCGCGCGCCGCAAGCGTATCGATCACCGTGCCGACACGATCGAGATAGGCAGTATCGACAACACCACGAGTAGGCATCAACCCAGCAAAACTCACCCCGAGGCGCACAGTGTTGAACCCATGCCGCGCAAGAAGATCCGCGTCCGCATCGGTAACGGTGAACCCGTCACCGGGCTCGACGTAAGGCGCCTGCTTGTCGACGTTATTGACCCCATGCAACAACACCTTCCGCCCCTGCGCATCAACCAGATAAGTACCGTCAGCCTGAACCCGACTGATCGCAACCCCACCCGGCGCCGCCACCACCGCCGGCGAAACCACCACCGACCACCCCACCGCAACCACGGCAGCCCCAACCACCCACCGCCGCCCCAGCGCCATCACCGTTCTCGTCACTCGTGGCATTGGCATCTCCGCTCGCGTAGCCGACAACCTTAATGGTCACATGTCCAGTTCAACCAGCCATAGTTACGCCGATCCGGGGATTCCCCAGTTGTGGACGCGTCGCGGAAGTGCAGCCGAATGCGCGAATTCCCGAGGACGAGTCGAATTGGTCAATGGTCCAATTCGACCCGGTTGAATACTGCGGCCAGTCGCCGTGAAACCGGCGTGGTCCGCAGGCCTAAATCGGAACGAACACAGCGTGAATAGCGGTAGTGAAGTGTTCGATCTCCAGAATCCGCGATGTGATTTACCAGATGTTTGCCCCACTTATGATTGACAACTCATGGGATGTTTGTTTGCCTTGCTACACAATCGCTTCGGACCGCACTCGGGTGACGGCATGCACGCGTAACACCTGCGGGTTTCGCTGACTCGCAGTATGAAGATAGGACCAGATGCCAGCCTTGAAAAAGCGGTCGCGCCTGCCGGTGCACCTTGATCCGGTTAGTAGCGGAGCGAATACGATCCGCCTCGATGAATGGTCATGTGACCAGGTTGCGGATCGGGACCCGTTATCCGCTGACGCGCTATTGGCGAGCTTGCCCGCGATGAATGCCGCCGCCGATGTGCGGCAACTCGCCACGTCCCTTCGGGAATTGGTGTGGCGTTCTCGTCAAAGGGAACTGCTGCACGCGCCCGATCGGCTGGCGGCGATGCGGGATGTCGGGATGTTCGTCTCGTCGTTGCAGCGCCACGGCGTCGAACCACTAGAGGCCGTGCCGGAGGCCACGGACGCATTGCTCGCGTGGGGTCTCTCGGTGGGTATGGTCCCGAGGGATACCGTGCTGCACTACGGCGTCTGGAATCCGCCGGGCAAACGTCAGCGGATGTTCCTCGGCGAACGTCAGGAGAGTGTGGTGATCGACGCCGTCCGAGTCGGCACCGTGCTGATCGATGACATTGCGCCAACCCTCGCGGGGGTAGCCGAAATCCACCCGAGTCAAACGGTATTCGGCGAAATCTGCCACGCGGTAGCCGACCAGTTGGAGACCTTGCCGGAGGTGATGAACGATATCTACCGCAAAGTCGACCCGGTCGAGTTCTATGCGGCGCGGCTAGGACCGTTCATGGCGGACGTGGTCGTAGCCGACCGGCCGTATTACGGCCCCGCACCCGTGCACGTACCGCTCTATTTGATCGACCGCCTCGTGTGGACTTCTGACCACGGCGACGCCGACCTGGCGTATTTCCACAACGATCTGATCCGGTACGGACTCCCGCAGTGGCGGCGATTGTTCGAACGAACCGAGGGCTCACCATCTCTCGTCACCCGGCTGGTGCGCGAATTCGACCGTCCCACCGGCCCACCCGCGACCAGGGTCGCCGACGCCATGGACGGCGTCATCCGAATCATGAACGCCCTGGTCACTTTTCGCAGCAAACACAACCTGATGGCAGGCGGGGCCTACACCGACCATTCCCGATACGCCACGGGGACAGCGGGAGTCAGCCCCGGCCTGCTCAACCACATCCTCACGCTCACCAGCGACTGCGCACAGCACGCCCGCTCTCGCCGCACCGGCACGAGGTCCTGAGTCCGACCGCGTCAGAAGACGCTGTTGGCCTCTCGAGCGATCTTGAAGCCATGACCCGAGGAGTCGCTGCGACAGCTCATGCCGGACTCATCGGACTGGCAGGTGTAACCCTTGGCGCTGATGCTCGCTCCGTACGCCAGTGCCTTGGCACCTGGCGCGACAAAGAAGGGCTGGTTGGCGCAGTTCTGAGCGGCGCCGTCCGGGCCGACCGTATCGGCGACCTGCAGCGCGCCGGGGTTGGTACCGCAATCTTTGCCACCAGGCGCGACGGCCGCGTGTGCTCCTTGACAGCCCGCCACCATGTCACCGGCCGGGGTGCCCTTGATGATCGCGCACCCGAAAGAGCCACTCGGCGAAGCGAAGTAGTACCCATCGCCGGAGGGTCCGGTCATCCGATACGCCGCAGGGTCAGCCGAACTCGGCGTCGCCGGTCGAGCGGCGGCTGGTGGTGACTGCCCCGATTCCGGTTGGGCGGACCCCGGTTGCGCGGGCCTCGGCTGCGCCGGCTGCTCGGCGGGTCCGGTCGCCGCCCCGGACGGTTGTACGGCACTCGCGGAAGCGGTCTCGGATTTCCCATCCGAACTGGAACATCCCGCCGCGACACCAACCACGAGCGCGAGCGAACCGACAACGACAGCCGCGGATCGACGCGTGCCCAGAAGAATTCCCCTCGATATCACCGGGAGAGCCTAGCAATAACCGGGCCTATGGTGGGCTGCCGAGGCGGCTATTCGGCAGCGTCCTGCTCCACCGCCCATCGGACATGCTCCTGCTCCGCCCAGGACTTCGACACTTTCCCAGTGAGCATGCCCCGCATGGCTTCTCGGTCACGCAGCGCGTACATGAGGTGGCCGACGACCAGAATGCCGAAGGCCAGGGCGAACCAGTCGTGCATCAATGTCGCACCGGTGCGCCACGCGAGACGGGTCAAGTCCGGGAAGAACATGATCACGCCGGTGCCGAGCAGCACGAAGATCGATCCGGCGCTCAATGCCGCGTTGAGTTTCTGCCCGGCATTGAACTTCCCGACATCCTCGCCGGACAGTCGACGGCCTTTGAATCGCAGCCACAACCAGTCTGATCGGGTGAACCGGTTGAGCCGCGACAGATCCGCGCGGTAGGCCCGCGAGACCAGTCCCACCACAATCGGCACCGGAAGCGCGAAACCGCAATAGACGTGGATGATTTCGACGGTGTGTCGGTTGCCGACCAGCACCGCGAGCGAGCCGTTGTAGAGGATCGCGGCGGTGAGAATGCAGAGGACGACGAGCACACCGGTCAGCCAATGCACCCAGCGCTCGGTGCGGCTGAACCGGTGCAGGTCGCGCTCGATCGGGTCAGCTGGTCGGGTCATCACTGCGCCCGTTCGACTTGCCGACCCATCCGTCGATCGAGTAACCCCGATGCTCCCAGTAACCGGAAACGACCTCGCTGGTCAGTTCGATTCCGGAGAGCCACTTGCAACTCTTGTAGCCGTACATCGGTGCCACATACATCCGAACCGGGCCGCCATGATCGTGGGTGACCGGGCCGTCGAGCATCTCCAGCGCGACGAGCACATCGGCACGCCGCGCCTGTTCGAGAGTGAGGCTCTCGGAATAGGCACCGTCGAAGGAGGTGAACCGCACCGCCTTCGCGGCACTGGTCACTCCGGCGTCGTCGAGCAGATCGGCCAGCCGGACACCACGCCAGCGCACCTGAGGCACCCGCCAACCGGTCACACATTGGAAGTCACGCACCAACTCCTGCTGTGGCATCGCCTGTAAATCGCCGAGTGAGTGGCTGCGGGGCGCGTCGACCAGGCCGGTGATGTCAAGGCGATAGTTGCTCGCGTCGCGCTTCGGGACGCTGGTGGTGACGGAGTAGAAGCGAAAGGTGTTGCCCAGCGGGATGAGTCCGACGAGCCCGGTCGGATCGCGGTTGCCGATCGGCCCGAGGACCGCCGACAGCCCCTTCTGGATCGTGGTGCCGCCGAGCACGCCCGCGACACCGGCGACGAGCAGCCCCATCACCACGCGCCGCCCAACCGGCGCGCCGAGGCGGTCCGGGTCGGAACTCTGGTCGACGGGCACACCTCTACTATCCACCGACTCCCCCGAACAAGGCGCACCCGGCGGCTACTGTTGAACCGGAAGCCGCCATCACGCGGTGAAAACGAAAGGCAGCCTCATGCGCAGCCCCATTCTCGTCGCGCTCGGCGTCATCATCGGACTCGCCGGACTCCTCTGGTCACTGCAGGGCTTCGGCGTGGTCTCGGGCAGCCCGATGAGCAACACCGCCACCTGGTCGATCATCGGACCGATCGTCCTGATCGCCGGGGTACTCCTGGCCGTCTGGGGCTGGCGAGGACGCGCGTCTCGTTAGTCAGCGAACCCGAACATCCTTGCGCTACCAGCGTATTCGGTTCTGCCAGGCAGGAATTCCATACTTGTGCTTGACGGTCGATCGAGAGTGAGTGTACAGTCACTCACATGACAAAGCGCGGAGCTACCCTCTCCACCTCGGAGGTTCGACGCGATGCCGTCGTCGATGCCGCGATCGCCGAGTTCGCGCGGTCCGGCTACCACGGCACGCCGATCAACAACGTCGCCACGAAGGCGGCGATCTCACCGGCCTACGTCTTCAAACTCTTCCCCGGCAAGATCGCCCTGTTCGTCGCGGCACTCGACCGTTGCTACGAGCTGGTCGAACGGGCCCTCTCGGCCGGTGCGGCCCGCGTCGACGGCGCAGGCCCCGACGAGATCCTGTACGCGATGGGCGGTGCGTACGCGGAACTGATCGCGGACAAGAGCCTGCTGATGCTGCAGGTGCACGCACAATCGGCCGCGGACATTCCGGAGATCGCCGACGCGGTGCGCCGCGGCCTGGCCAGGGTGACGGACTTCGCCAAGGCACGATCCGGCGCCGAGGACAGCGCCGTCCAACGCTTCATGGCCTACGGCCAGCTCTGCCACCTGATCACCACCCTCGAACTCGACGGGCACGACAGTGCTTGGGCCGCAATACTTACCGGCGGCATGCGCCACCCGAAGGCTCACTAGATCCATCCAGACCACCCCGATCGCGGGGCATGTTTTTTTACCCAAAGAGTGATTGACCAGTCACACACCAGGAGACACGATGAACACCACCACGAATTCGACCACCGCAGTCCAGATCATCCTGCCCGGACTGGTCGAGCCGCAGGGCCTGCAGGTGACCCGGCGGCCGCTGCCCGCCCCGGGTCCGGGCCAGGCCATGGTCCGTGTCGAAGCATCCGGCGTCTCGTTCGCCGAGCAGCAGATGCGGCGCGGGAAGTACTACGACCAGCCGCCGTTCCCCTTCGTGCCCGGCTACGACCTGGTCGGGACGGTCACCGCGACCGGCTCGGGCGTCGACGAGGCGCTGATCGGCCGCCGCGTCGCCGCGCTGACCAAGACCGGCGGCTGGAGCAGCCACATCATTCTCGACGCCGCGGACCTTATCCCGGTGCCGTCGGCGCTCGACCCCGCCGAGGCGGAAACCTTTGTGGTGAACGGGATCACGGCGTGGCAGATGCTGCACCGGATGGCAAAGGTCAAGCGGGGCCAGACCATTCTCGTGCACGGCGCCAACGGTGGCGTCGGCTCGACCCTGGTCCAGCTTGCGCGGGCCGCCGGTATCCGGGTGATCGGCAGCGCCTCGGCACGCAACGCGGCGGTCGTCGAGGCGCTCGGCGCCACCCCGGTGGACTATCGCGGCGATGTGGCCCAACAGGTTCGGGCGCTGGCACCGGAGGGCGTCGACGCGGTGTTCGATCACGTCGGCGGGCCCGGCATCGTCGATTCGTTCGAGCTGCTCGCGCCGCACGGCACGCTGGTTGCCTACGGGACCGCCTCGACCAAGAACGATGAGGGCAACTCGCGACTGCCAGTGTTGAAGCTGTTCGCCCAGCTGATGCTGTGGAACACGCTGCCCAACAAGCGAAATGCGCACTTCTACAACATCTGGGCGGGCAAGCGCAACCTCACCCGATTCCGCAACCACCTCAATGAAGACCTCGGCAAGGTCCTCGATTTGCTCGCCGACGGCACCCTGCGCGCCCAGGTAGCCGCCCGAATCCCGCTGAGCCAAGCCGCACAGGCCCTCGAACTCGCCGAATCCGGCACCGTCACCGGCAAAGTCGTCATCGTGCCCGATACCCAGCCCTGAATCCCCCCACCATCGCCGACTAGCCCAAGATCCGCACCGAGACTCGGGATCCGCACTCGCTCTAGGGGCCCTAGAGCGAGTGCGGATCCCGAGTCAGGGTGCGACTGTCAGCATTCGACGACTGCTACGGCTAGGCCGCCTCGGGAGGTTTCCTTGTACTTGTCGAGCATGTCGGCGCCGGTGGCGCGCATGGTTTGGATGACCTGGTCCAGCGAGACGTGGTGGATGCCGTCGCCGCGAATTGCCATGCGGGCGGCGGTGATTGCCTTGACGGCGGCGATGCCGTTGCGTTCGATGCACGGGATCTGGACGAGGCCGCCGATGGGGTCGCAGGTGAGGCCGAGGTTGTGTTCCATGCCGATTTCCGCGGCGTTCTCGATCTGCGCTGGCGTGCCGCCGAGTACGGCGGCCAGTCCGGCGGCGGCCATGGCGCAGGCGGAGCCGACCTCGCCCTGGCAGCCGACCTCGGCGCCGGAGATGGAGGCGTTCTCTTTCATCAGTTGGCCGATGGCCGCCGCGGTCAGCAGGAATTCGACGACGCTGTCCTCGTCGGCGGTGATGAATCGCTGAATGTAGTGCAGCACAGCGGGAATGATGCCCGCGGCGCCATTGGTCGGTGCGGTGACGACGCGGCCACCCGCGGCGTTCTCCTCGTTGACCGCCATCGCGTAGAGCGTGACCCACTCCATCGCACGCAGCGGATCGTTTTCCTCCGCCTCGGCGTTCAGTCGCTCGACCAGGCTCGCCGCTCGCCGCCGTACCCGAAGGGACCCCGGCAGCACCCCACCCGTCGACATCCCGCGTTCGACGCAGCCCCGCATGACAGCCCAGATATCGAGCAGGTCCGCCCGCACCTGATCCGCACTGCGCCAAGACAATTCGTTGGCGAGCACCACGGCACTGATGGACTTCCCGGTGGCGGCGGTGATCGTAAGCAGTTCATCCGCCGAGCGGAACGGGTGCGCGACGGCAACCGGCGCATCGACAGCCCGCCCGTCGATCTCGTCCTCGTCGAGAATGAAACCGCCACCCACCGAGAAGTATTGGCGTTCGAGGAGCACTCGCCCGCCATCGCCGTACGCGCTGAACAGCATCCCGTTGGTGTGGAACGCCAACCGTGTCAACCCGAGCAGCTCCACGTCGCTGTCGACAGCGAACACGATCGACTGCACACCGCCGAGGTACAGCCGACCGGTGGCGCGTGCCGTGGCCACCGTCGCGCTCATCGTGTCCGGATCGATACTCTCCGGCTGCGCACCGGACAACCCGGCGACGATCGCCTCGACGCTGCCGTGGCCGCGCCCGGTCGCACCGAGCGATCCGTACAGCTGGACCCGGACCGCGCTCGTCTCGTGCAGCACATCGGCGTCCTTCAGCCGCTCGACGAACGCGGCCGCGGCACGCATCGGACCGACGGTGTGCGAACTCGACGGCCCGATACCGACCCGGAACAGGTCGAAAACGCTGATCGTCACGCGGGGTTCCGCATCCCGAGGTACAGCGGGAATCGCTGTGCCAAGGCGTCCACTCGCGCGGTCAGTGCCGCGACGGGCGCGCCGCCGCACAATGCCGTCGCGATGATGTCGGCGACCTCGGTGAATGCCGCGTCGTCGAAGCCGCGCGCGGCCAGCGCGGGCGTGCCGATCCGCAGCCCGGAGCTGATCATCGGCGGGCGCGGGTCGAACGGAATGGCGTTGCGGTTCACCGTAATTCCCACTGTCTGCAACAGATCCTCGGCTTGTTTGCCGTCCAGCTCCGCATCGCGCAGGTCGACGAGCACCAGGTGTACATCGGTGCCGCCGCTGACCACGCCGATGCCAGCGGCCCGGCAGTCCTCGGCCAGCAGCCGGTCGGCGAGCAAGCGCGCACCGGCGAGGGTCCGCTCCTGCCGATCGCGGAACGCCGGTTCGGCCGCCATCTTGAACGCGACCGCCTTGGCGGCGATCACATGCTCGAGCGGTCCGCCCTGCTGCCCGGGGAAGACCGCGGAATCCAGCTTCTTGCCCAAATCCGCTGTGGCGAGGATGAATCCACCACGCGGCCCGCCAAGCGTCTTGTGCGTGGTCGAGGTGACGACGTGCGCGTGCGGTACGGGCGACGGATGCAGCCCGGCGGCGACGAGACCGGCGAAGTGCGCCATATCGACCATCAGGTACGCGCCGACCTCGTCGGCGATGCGCCGGAATTCGGCGAAGTCGAGGTGGCGCGGATAGGCCGACCAGCCCGCGACGATCAGCTTCGGCCGGTGCTCGTGCGCGAGCCGCTCAACCTCCGCCATGTCGACGAGCTGATCCTCGGCCCGAACATGGTATGCCGCAACGTTATACAGCCGTCCAGAGAAGTTGGCCTTCATGCCGTGGGTGAGGTGGCCGCCGTGGTCGAGCGCCAGTCCGAGGATGCCGTCGCCGGGACGCAGTAGCGCGTGCATCACGGCCGCGTTCGCCTGCGCGCCGGAGTGCGGCTGCACGTTGACGTATTCGGCGCCGAACAGCGCGCGCAGCCGCTCGATGGCCAGCGATTCGATCTCGTCGACGTGCTCGCAGCCGCCGTAGTAGCGGCGTCCGGGGTAACCCTCGGCGTACTTGTTGGTCAGCACGGTGCCCTGCGCCTGCATCACCGCGAGCGGCGCGTAGTTCTCCGAGGCGATCATTTCCAGTCCGCGCTGTTGCCGGTCGGTCTCCTGGTCGACCAGTGCGGCGACGACCGGGTCGAATTCGCGCAGCGGGACGTCGAGTTCGGTGCGGACAGCGGAGGCAGGGTCAGCCATGGGGAGCCTTTCGTCGACGCGTACGCGCGTGGGGGTGGCTCCTCCCGCTCTGTCCTATGGCCTGAGAGATTCACGCGTTGCCGCGTTTGCCCCGTCGGCGAGTGCGTGGTGCACTACTTTTCAGAGTTGCCTTATGCGCAGCGGTACTGGGCCTGAGAGATTCCCGGGAGGTGTTGCTCCTTCGGCTCTCCATCACCTGGATGGAGATCTCCCGCTGCGTGTGCGGCCAGTATTCAGTTGATTAGTTGTTGCGTATAGCGCAACACCTGCGCGACACGCGACTCAGTATTGTCGGCGGCCGCGCGCGTTGTCAATGGCGAACCGCACCCGGAGTCGTCAGCCGAAGTAGCCTAACCGACGACTGATGTCCGCGGCGCTCGCGATCGCCAGTTCGGCCGTCGGGGCGAAGCGATCGGGACCGAGGCGATAGGACGGCCCCGAAACGCTCAGTGCCGCAACAATTGCCCCGTTACCGTCGAGGACGGGAGCGGCGACGGCGTTCAGTCCGATCTCCAGTTCCTCACGCACACTTGCCCATCCGTTCTCGCGGACCGCCACCAACTGGGCAGCCAAGTCGGCGAGCTTTGTCAGGGTATTCGCGGTGTACGCCTCCAACTTCGGGCCTACCTGCTTGCGCATCGCGGCGGGTTCCAGACCGGACAGCAGCACCTTGCCACTCGACGTGGCATGCGCCGGACAGCTCTGCCCGACCCAGGACCGCAGCGCGATCGAACCGGTCCCCGCTGCCTCCACGATATTGATGATCCGATTACCGTCCAGCACAGCGATATTCGTGGTCTCCCCCGTTTCGGCGGCCAACGCGTTGCACGCGCCCTGGCTCTGCCCGACGAGATCGACCTGCGCACTGGTGGATCCGGCCAACCGGACAATGGAGAAGCCGAGCCGGTATTTGCCGCGCTCGGAAAGCTGCTCGACGTAACCGCGCGATTCCAGCACGGCGACCAGCCGGGAGACGGTAGATTTGTGCACACCGAGTTCGGCGGCGATCTCCGTGACACCGGCCTGGCCGAGCTTGGCGATGATCTCCAGCACGAGCAGTGCGCGGTCGACCGACTGCACCGCAGCGGCCCGGCCCGTGTCCTCACCATCCTGTTTCGCCATGACGCCGCCATTCTAGGCCGACGGCACCGCGAGACCGCGGACACGTCGCCGCACCGCAGCGATCTCCCGCAACGCGTCGTTCAGCAAACTCCGATTCAATGGCGACAACTCCGACATCAGCACGATATCGCCGGGCCGATGGCCCGCGGACAACTGCTCGACCTGATGCACCATCCGCATCCGCTGCAGCATGACGAACACCTCCGTGAGCACCGCGGCATCACGGTCGGCGATCACACCGGCCGACGCGGCGGCCGCCAACCGCACCGGTGTCGAGGCGGCGGTGACCCCGGCCGCAAGCCCACCCCACCGCGCGAGGTTGACGATCGGCACCAGCGCGTGGTTCTTCAGGTCGAAGGTGCCGCCGCGCCGGGAAAGCACGTCCCGCAGCGACCGCGCCCGCACCCGCCCCGACAACGCGTCGAGCAACTGCAGGCGCAAGGCATTCGGATAGTCGGCGCGCATCCTGCCGAACGCGGCGGGCACCGCGTGCAGCGCGGGGTCACCCCACACCACCCGCCCGTCGATGAGCAGCGAGGACATCACCAACCCGCGATCCTGCAGCGGATCATCGAGCCATCGCATCGCCGCCTTCGTCCAATCAGACCGGGATCGAGCGAATTTCGGCTTCGCGGCGATCGCCCCATTGCTGTCCGCGGGCAATCCGCAGGCGTCGAGGATGGCGTGCGTGCGCTCGGCGATCGCACGCAATCGCGCACTGGCGGTGGACAACTCGTCGGCCCAGGACAACGCGCTGTCCACATCCGAGGACGGCATCGCCTCGCGACGAGCGATGCTGCCGAGCGTCAGCCAGGCGAACCCGACGCTCGGTGCGTCGTCGGATTCGGCGAGCGCGAGTTCGAGTGCCTTGCGGATCACCGAGTCGATGACGACGGACAGAATGCCGCTCGTCGCGGTCGCCTTGGTTCCGTTGCGGAACAGATCGACTGTGGTACTGGGGATTTCGCGGGCGGCCCGCTGTAGCTGGGTCGCATCCGTGGCCGCGCCGATCGCGCGCCGCAGGATGAAACTCTGCCGCGCCGAGGCCGCGAGCAGCTCCGCGTCTTCGAGGACGCCGAGCACCTCGCCGCGCGGTGACACCACCGGCATGTGCCGGAGCCCGGCCTCGAGCATCTCCATCAGCACGGTCTCGGCGGGCAGGTCGGCGCTGACCCGGCGGGCCGGTGCGCTCATCGCCTGCGCGATCGGCACGTCGACGGGCAGCCCGGCCGCCACCACCTTGGTGCGCAGGTCCTGATCGGTGAAGATGCCGAAGTCGCCGTCGGGCAACCGGATCAGCACCGAGGAGACGCGACGCTCGGTCATCAGGATGACCGCGTCTCGGACGCTGGTGTCGGGTGTCACGAAAACCGCGGCCGCCGAGACGAGTTCACCGGCCTGGCGACTGCCGAGCACCTCCGACATCGGGGTTCGGTTGCCGGACACCGTCTTCCACGCCGACGATGCCAGAAACGCGAGTCCGTCCGGTTGCGCGAACTGCGCGCGGACCAGCTCGCCAGGCAATTGGATCAGCAGGCTGGTTTCGGTTGCCAGCGCGACGAATTCGGCGCTGCCGCCGGTCAGCAGCGGCACATAGCCGAAGATCCCGCCGGACTCGACGGTATCGATCGTGCGGCTGTCGTCCGCCAGCGCCGAAGCAGCGTCGGAACCGCTGCGCCGCAGGATGACTCGACCGGTCCACAGCATCCAGATATCGTCGGGCACCTGTACCGAGTAGTCGCGGATCACCGCGCCAGCCGCGAATTCGTGCAGCGAGGCGGCCGCGGCGAGCCGGTCGAGATCGGTGGCCGGCATCGACTGGAACGGTGCGTGCGCGCCGAGGAACGCCGTTAGTTCGCCCTCCGCAGGCATCTCCGGCTCACGTGGTCCTGAGGAGATCCGCGCACTTCTCCGCCATGGCCATGACAGTAATGTTCGGGTTCACCGCGGGCAATTTCGGCATCGCGGACGCGTCGACCACCCGCAGCCGCGTCACCCCCTTCACCCGCAGCTCGGGGTCGAGCACCGCCATCGGATCGTCGACCGCGCCCATCCGTGCGGTGGCGGCCGGGTGGTACACCGTGTTGTGGGTGGCGTGGATATAGCTCAGCAGCTCGTCGTCGGTCGTCGCGTCCGGTCCGGGGGCGAGTTCGGCGGCGACCCACTCGCGCAGCGGCTCCTGTGCCGCGATCGTGCGGGCCAGCCGAACTCCGGCGAGCATGACGCGTTCGTCGTGACCGTCCGGGTCGGTGAAGTACCGGGGGTCGACCTTCGGCCGGTCCCGGAAGTCGCGGCTGCGCAACCGGATCGTGCCGCGCGAGCGGCCCTGCGTGACATTGGGGGTGAGGCAGAAGCCGTTGTCGGTCGTCGGGTAGCCGCGGCGCAGGGTGTTCATGTCGAACGGCACGCTGCCGTAGTGCATCATCAGGTCCGGCACGCGCAGCGTCTCATCGGTGGTGGCGAACACACCGATCTCCCACCACTGTGTCGAGGTCTCGACCATCGGCCGGGCGGCATCCCAGAACACCAGGCCTTCCACGTGATCGTCCAGGTTGGCGCCCACGCCGGGCGAGTCGACCAGCACCGGGATGCCGATCTCGCGCAGATGATCGGCGGGCCCGATACCGGAGAGCATCAACAACTTCGGCGTATCGATGGCACCTGCGGTGACGACGACCCCGCGCCGCGCCGAGACGCTGTCGTAGCCGATTCCGTCGGGGCGTAGATACCGCACACCGGTCGCGGCGCGCGCGTCGTCGAAGAGGATCTCGCTGACCCAGCAGTCGGTGCGCACCTCGAGATTCGGGCGCGAATCCAGCACGGGGTGCAGATACGCGTGCGATGTCGACATGCGCGTGCCGTCCTCGGCCGCGTTGATCTGGAACCAGCCAGCCCCGTTGCGCACGGTGGCGCCCCGATTGAACTGGACCGTCGGCAGTCCGGCCGCCGCTGCCGCCGCGAGCACCGCGACGCCGCACGGGTCGTCGGGCGGCACGTCGCGCAGCCGGACCGGGCCGGTGCGGCTGTGCTGATCGCCGGGTGCGTCGTTGTTCTCCAGCCTGGTCACATACGGCAGCACGTCGGCCGCGCCCCAGCCCTTCGCGCCTAGGGCGGCCCACTCGTCCAGGTTCTCCGCGGGCGGCCAGAACGCGATACAGGAGTTATGCGAGGAACATCCGCCGAGGACCTTCGCGCGGGCATGGCGCAGAAAGCTGTTCCCGCGTTCCTGCGGCTCCACCGGATAGTCCCAGTCGTAGCCGGAATCGAGCAGATGCATCCACTGCGCGAGTTCGAGGATGGCGCGGTCGCCGACATCGGAGGGGCCGGCCTCGAGCAGGCACACCGATACCGCCGGATCCTCGCTGAGCCGCGCGGCGAGCACACAGCCCGCGGTCCCGCCGCCCGCGATCACATAGTCGAACACCGTGTCAGACATCGCTGCGCACCTCCACTGCGTGAGAAGCAAGAGTGCCGATTCGTTTGCGGCCCTTGATCCCGTACCAGGCGAGCCCGGCACCGAGGATGAGGCCGATGTAGACGAACGCGCCCCAGGTGTTGTACCAGGGTGTGCCATAAACGGATTGGCGCGGCCAGGCCAGGTTCAGCGCCATACCGACGCCCCACACCACGGCGATGATATTGACGACGATGCCCCAGCGGCCCATCGTGAAATAGCCGCCTTCCGCAAGCTCTTTCGGCGGCCACTGACCCCGCAGCCGCTTCTTCAGCATCGGCCCGGTCACCATCAGGTAGGCCAGGTAGATCATGATGATCGCGATCGAGGTCAGCACCGTGAAGATCTTCGGCTGGCCGATATTGACCACCAGGATGAGCGCGGCGAGGACGCCGATCAGGATGGCAGGCACAACCGGCGTCTGGGTCTTGGGATGCACCCGGGCGAGCTTCTCGCCGAACGGCAGCGCGTTGTCGCGGGCCATCGCGAAGGTCAGCCGGATGGCGGCCGTGTGCACAGCGAGCGAGCACACCGTCACCGCAATCACGATGCAGCACAGGAAGATCGTGCCGAGCGGACCCCACATCACCTCTTCGACAATGTGTTGCAGGCCGCCACTCGAGCTACCGATCTGCGGATCGTCGAGATCGGGGGCCGCCATCACCGCGAAGACCAGAATCGCGCCGCCGATGACGAAGGAGGCGAGCACCGCGCGCAGGATGGCCTTGGGCGCGGTGCGCCGTGGCTCCACCGTCTCCTCACCGAGCGAACTCGCGGTGTCGAACCCGTACATCACATAGCCGGAGGCGAGCGAGGCCACCAGGAACGCCCCGAGATAGCCGCCGGACTCGCCCGCACCGTAACCGTGGGTGGAGAAGAACACCTGCGGACCGCGAGTCGCGTTCGCCGCCAAGATGATCGCGATCAACACCGCCGCGATCAGCTCGATGAAGACACCGGCGCTATTGATCATCGCCATCAGCCGGACGCCGAGCGCGTTGACCGTGGTAGTGAAGATGATCATGATCGTGCCGAGCAGCACCGCGTTGGTGGCGTAGTCGTATTCGCCGCTGCCGTCGCCGATGATCTGGAAGCCACTCCACAGCCGTGGCAGATTCAGCTGGAGCGCGAGCACGACGGCGGACAGCGTGACGATCGAGGCGGTCAGCATCAGCCAGCCCGACGACCATCCGACGATTCTGCTGCCGAGTGATTTGGACCAGTTGTATACCGACCCGGCGACGGGATAACGCGCCGCGAGCTCCATGAAACACAGTGCGACGGCAAGCTGTCCGACGAAGACGATCGGCCACGACCACAGATACGCGGGACCCGCGCTGCCGAAACCGAAATAGAACAGCTGGAACGTGCCGGTCAGGATCGAGATATAGCTGACCCCGGCCGCGAAGCTGGCGAATTTGCCGATGCTGCGGTCAAGGGATTCCTTATATCCGAAATCCTCCATTCCGCTGTCATCGGACACACCGTGTTCCTTGACCACCATTGCTTACCGTGCCTTCCGCGGGCGGCCGTACGGGCTGTCCGGCCGATATGTGTTACTTACGATCAGACGCCCTTGAACCACTCCGCCGGCTTAGGTGCCGTGTTGTGCCAAATGTGTTTGATTTCTTGATATTCGGCCAGCCCGGTCGGGCCGAGTTCGCGTCCGTTGCCGGACTTCTTGAACCCGCCCCATTCCGCACCGGCGGTGTAATAGCCGAAGTCGTTGAGCCATACCGTGCCGTGTCGCAGCGCGCGCACCACCCGCTCGCCGCGCGCCGCGTCCGAGGTGCGCACACCCGCGGCGAGGCCGTATTCGGTGTCGTTGCCGAGCCGGATCGCCTCGGCCTCGGTGCTGAATCGCTCCACCGTCAGGATCGGGCCGAAGGTCTCCTCCTGCACGAGGCGCATCGAGCGGTCGCACCGATCGAAAATCGTTGGCAGGTAATAGCTGCCGTCCCGCAACGCGGGGTCGTTCGGCCGGGCGCCGCCGGTGACCAGCTTCGCACCCTCCGAAATGCCCAGCGCGACATAGGCTTCCACCTTTGCGCGATGTTCCTCGGAGACCAGCGGGCCGGTCTCGGTGGCCGGGTCGAGGCCGGGGCCGACCCGGATCTTCTCGGCGCGGCTGGCCAGTTCCGCGACGAAGTCCTCGGCGATGGACTCCTCGACGATCAACCGGGTGCCCGCCGAGCAGACCTGGCCGGAATGCAGGAACACGCCGGTCAGCACGTGGTCGACGGCGCTTTCCCAGTCGGCGTCGGCGAATACGATGTGCGGGTTCTTGCCGCCGAGTTCCACCGCGACCTTGGTGACGTGCTCGGCGGCGACTTTGCTGATGGTCCGGCCGGTGGCAAGGCCGCCGGTGAACGAGATGAAGTCGACGTCGGGGTTGTCGGTCAGCGCCGTGCCGAGCACCGCACCGCTGCCCTGGACCAGGTTCAACACCCCGGCGGGTACGCCCGCCTCCTCGGCGAGTCGCGCGAATTCGATGGTGCTCAGCGGGGTGACCTCGCTCGGCTTGAGCACCATGGTGCAGCCGGCGGCCAGCGCGGGCGCGACCTTCCACGACATCTGCAGCAGCGGATAGTTCCACGGCGCGATGAGCACGCACACCCCGATGGGTTCATGGACCACCCGGCTGATCACCGCCGGGTCGCCCACGTCGATCAGCCGGTCCGCCTGCACCGCGACCGCGCTCGCGTAGTAGCGGAACACCGAGATCACGTCGTCGATGTCGATCTCGCTCTCCACCAACGTCTTTCCGGTATCGGCGGTCTCCAGCCGCGCCAGCCGATCCTTGTCGCGGGCGAGCAGGTCGGCGATCCGCAGCAGCAGCGCCGCCCGTTCGGCGACCGGTGTGGCGGCCCAGCTTCCCTCGTCGAAGCTCGCGCGGGCCGCGGCGACGGCGTCGCGCGCGTCGTCCGGGGTTGCCTCGTCCACCGTCGCCGCGACGGCGCCGTTGGCCGGATCGATGATCTGCCGCAGCCCACCATCCGCGGCATGCGTCCATCGACCGCCGATGAGTAGATCCGGATCACCATTCATCTCATGTCACCTCACGTCACCGATACGACAGGACAACCACTCGTGGAACTCCGCGATGTGATGCTCGGCGGGCACCAACACCCCGCCCTTACGGTAGGCGCGCGACGACATTGCCGGTTGCGTTCGCTCACATGCCGCGAAATCCTGCTCGTTCACCCGGTGGAACAATTCGACAGAACGGGACACATCTCGTCCCGCGGCGACCACTTCCTTGGTGTACAACCAATCACACTCGACGATAGTGCGGCCTGCGGACATCGGGAACATCCGGTGGAAAATAATGTGATCCGGGACCAGATTGACGAAAACCGTCGGCCGGATGGTGATGGCGAAGTAGCGACGGTCCTGTTCCGGAGTAACCCCTGGCAGCCGATCGAAACCCGGCGAACCGTCGACGGTGAATCCGGCGATATCGGCGCCGAATTCCGCGCCGTGGCCAACGAACACCTGAGCGGCTAGTCCCTGCGCGAATTCGGGAAGCACCTCGGTGAGCTCGGGGTGGATGGTGGCGCAGTGGTAGCACTCCATGAAGTTCTCGACAATGAGCTTCCAGTTGGCGGCGACGTCGTAAACGACTCGGCGGCCCACTTCGAGGGTGTCGATCTCGTAGGCGTCGATCGCGGCCGGGTCGCCGAGGCGTTCGGTGACCGCGCCAAGCACGTCGTGCTCGAAGACCGGGGGTTCGTCGGCGAGGCAGACCCAGGCGTAGCCGAGCCATTCGCGCAGGGCGACCGGGACCAGTCCGTAGGCCACTCGATCGATGGCGGTGCCGGTGGCGTCCTTCAGCGCGGCCATATTCGGCGCGGCGATCAGTGTGCCGTCGAGTCCGTAGGTCCACGCGTGGTACGGGCATTGCAGGTTGCGTCGCACCTGGCCTTGGTCCTCGGTGCACAGCATCGCGCCGCGGTGGCGGCAGATGTTCAGGAACGCGCGTAACGTGCCGTCGCGGCCGCGCACGATCAGGACGCTCTCGCGACCGACCTGCACTCGTTTGAACTGTCCGGGGTTGGCGAGATCGCCGGTTCTGATGGCGCAGAACCACATTCGTTCGAAGAGCTGTTCCTGTTCGGCGGTGAAGATGCCGTCGTCGACGTACCACTTGCCACCGAGGGTCGGGATCAGGGCCGGTGTCGTCACCGGTAGGTCCGTCGGCCCACCCGTCGCCCGACCGCCACCCCCCATGGAATCGCTATGCGATGCTGTTTTCACTGGTCACCAGCCTCTTCGGGTCGAACAGTGCGATCGGATGCCTCGTTGTCGCCTCGATGACCAGATCGGCCAGGATCTCCCCCACGACCGGGACGAATTTGAAGCCGTGACCGGAGAAGCCGCAGGCGATGGTGACGCGGGTGCCGCCAGGGTGACGGGCGATGACGAAGTGCTCGTCGGGGGTGTTGGAGTACATGCAGGTGGCCGTGTGCACGCACGGACCGGCCATGGCCGGAAGCAGGGCGGCGACCCGGTCGCGCATCTCCTCGACCTCGTGCGGGTGCACGACGCGGTCGATGGTGTCCGGCGTGCAGACGATGCCCTTGCGGAAGAACGCCGTCTTGGCCCCGCCTGCCGGGCCGTCGATGGCGGGGAAGCCGTATATCTGCGTGGCGGAGTCGTCCTCCGCGATGTAGATCGGATCGTCTTCGAAGGCCGCGGTGCCGCCGGTCGGCGCGAACCAGTACAGCACCTGGCGTTCGATGGTGATCGGAATGCCGAAGTCGGCCAACAACTGTGGCGCCCACGCACCGGGGCAGATGACCAGTTGATCCGCGTGGTAGGTGGTTCTTGCCGTCGTTACCGTTACGCCGGAGGCTGTTTCGGCCCAGCTCAGTACCTCCTCGCCGAACGACAGCGTCGCGCCAGCGCGCAGGGCCAGATCGATGTGTGCCCGCACGGTCAGTTCGGGGCGGGCGAAGCCGCCGTTGGACTCGTATATCGCGATGTCACCGTCGGCGGGGGTGAAGTTCGGGAAGCGTCGCCGGATCTCGGCCGCCTCCCAAACCTCGTGCGGCAGTGACCATTCACGGCTCGCGCGCAGGCTGCCCGCGACCGTCAGGCAGTCCGGCGGGCCGAGATACAGGCCGCCGGTGAGCCGGAAGACCTCCTGATCGGCATCGGCGGCCAGTTGTGCCCAGAGCTCGTAGGAGCGCAGCAGCAGCGGAACGTAGGCGGGGTCCTCGAAGTAGGACTGCCTGATGATGCGGGAGCCGCCGTGGCTCGAACCACGGTCGTGCGCGGGGGTGAACTTCTCCAGCCCGAGCACCCGCTGTCCGCGGGCAGCGAGGTGATAGGCGGCGGCACTGCCCATGCCGCCGACGCCGATCACGATGACGTCGTATCCCGTTGTCGCCGTCGCCATTTCGCTATCTCCTGATCCTGGACATATCGGGATCGACCACCGGCTCGGCGTGTACGGTCGCGATATAACGCGTGCCGAGGTATTCGACCTCGACCACGTCGCCGACGACAACCGACGCGGGTAGCCAGGCGTAGGCGATGCTGCGTCCGATGGTCGCCGAATAGCCGGCGCTGGTCACATAACCCCCGTACAAGCCGTAGACATAGACCGGCTCCTTACCGAGAACGACCGCAAACGGACTGTCGAAGACGATGCTGCGCAGGATCTTTGCCGGTGGGTCGGCCTGTTCCAACGCGCGCTTGCCGATGAAGTCGGTCTTGGTCATCCGCACCGCGAAGTCGAGACCCGCTGCGGCAGGAAGGTGTTCCGCGGTCATATCGGTTCCCCAACCGCGGTAACCCTTTTCGATACGTAGGCTGTTGAAGGCGATCCGCCCTGCCGCGATGACCTCGTGTGCGCCGCCAGCCGTCCACAGCAGATCCCAGAGCGCGCTGCCGTATTCGGCGGTGGTGTGGATCTCCCAGCCGAGTTCGCCGACGTAGGACACCCGCATCATGGTGACCGGGATCGCGCCGAGGTAGGTCTGCAGCGCACGGAAGTACTTGAACGACTGATGGGAAAGATCGTCGGAACACAAGGGCTGCACCAGGTCCCGCGCCTTCGGTCCCCACACGCCGACACAGCAGGTGCCGCCGGTGATGTCGCGCAGCGTGACCGAACCGTCGGCGGGCAGATGGCGAGTGAACCAGTCCAAATCCAGCGGGCCGTTCGCGCCGACCTGGAAGCGTTGCGGACCGAGCCGGGCGACGGTGAGATCGCTTCGGATGCCGCCGGTCTCGTCGAGCAGCAGCGCGTAGGTGACCGAGCCGACGCTCTTGTCCAGGTTGTTCGTGGTGAGTCGCTGGAGGAAGTCGAGCGCTCCCGGACCGGCGAGTTCGTATCGGGTCAGCGGGGTCATGTCGAACATCGCGACCCGTTCCCTGGTCCAGCGCGCCTCGGCGATGGAGATCGGCGACCAGAACTTGCTCGACCAGTCGTCGCGGTCCGGGAATGGCAGGCCGTCGTCGCGGAGTCGTTGCGTCAGTGCGGCATTGGCCTCGTACCAGGCGGGCCTTTCCCAGCCGCCGGCCTCGAAGAAGAACGCGCCCAATTCCTGTTGGCGGGCGTAGAAGGGACTGGTGCGCAGGCCGCGCAGCGCCGTCCGATATTGGTGCGGATGGATGATGTCGTATACCTCGACGAAGGCCTGCGAACTGGTCTCGGTGATGAATTGCCCACTGCGCGCGACATCTTCGAAACGATAGAGATCGCACTCGTGCACGTCGGTGCCCGGCGCGCCGTCGATGATCCATTCCGCCGTCGCCTTGGCCACTCCCGCCGAATGGGTGACCCATACTGCCTCGGCGACCCAGAATCCGGCGAGGTCGCGGTGCTCACCCATGATCGAGAAACCGTCCGGAGTGAACGAGAAGATACCGTTGAAACCCTCTTCCGGCTTCGAATCCCCCAGTGCGGGGAGCAATTCCATGGATTCGCGCCAGGCGGGCACGAAATCGGCGTCGGTGAAGGGCAGCATCGATGGCATCGCCTCGCCCGCGGTGTCCGACGCCAGGGTGGACATGTCCACCGGCATCGGCTGGTGACCGTAGTAGCCGATGCCCATCCGGTCGCCGTGCACGCGATAGTAGAGGTCCTGATCCTGATGACGCAGGATCGGCAGGCTCGCCGCGTTGGCGCGGTCCGCCAAGGCGGCCAGCGGCCCGGTCTTGGCGTACTGGTGCGCCATCGGCACCAGCGGTAGTACGAGGCCGACCTTCTTCGCCAGCTCCGCACCCCAGAATCCGGCCGCGCAGACGACGATGTCCGCGGCGATGACGCCGTCGGCCGTTTCTACGCCGACGACTCGGCCGCCGCTCTGGGCGATGCCGAGCACCTCTTGATTGGGCAGGAAACGCGCGCCGCGCGCGGTTGCCGCACGCGCCTGCGCCTGCGCCGCGCGCAACGCATTAGCCAAACCATCTGCGGGAGTGTGGAATCCGCCGATAACATGGTCGATATCGAGCAGTGGATACAGTGCCGCGCATTCGGACGCATCCAACAGGCGCCCCTCGATTCCCCACGACTGCGCCCAGCCGAACCTGCGGTGCAGATCCCGCCAGCGCTCCGGTGTCGTCGCCACCTCGAGTCCGCCGACCGGATCGAACGCACGCCCGGCGGGATGATCGAGCGCGCCGAACTTCACGGTGGTGTATCTGGCGAACTCGGTCATCGTTTTGGACGGGTTCGTCTGGAACACCAAACCTGGTGCGTGCGAAGTGGATCCGCCGGTGACGAACAGTGGCCCCCGGTCGAGCACGGTGATATCGACCCAACCGCGCGCGGTCATTTCCTCGGCCAAGGATGTCCCGACGATTCCGGCTCCGATGATGACAACTTTCGGGTGAGCCAAAGGGTGCCTCCGTTGTTGCTGGTAGCGCAACGAATTCGTATTACGCAACAAATGGTCCGCCTGCCTGGGCGCACTGTCAACCACTGGAAACCTCTTGTTTACCGGGGAGAATTCGGGGTTGACGGTGGCTGGACGCCGATGCACACTGTTGCGTATCGCGATTCGTGTTGCGTTCTAAGCAACTCATGGAGGATCTATGGAATCCCTTGCGAAGCACACGGCCACCGCCGGGGCGGAACTGTTCGTCGCACGTCTGACGGACCTGCCGGTCGGCGAGGTCGCCACCGTGCGGCCGGACGGCGCAACGCCGATCGCGGTATTCCATACCGAGCAGGGTCTGTTCGCGATCGATGACACCTGCACCCATCAGGACGCGTCGCTCGCCGATGGCTGGGTGGAGCACTGCACGGTCGAATGCCCTTTGCACGAATCGTGTTTCGATCTGCGGACCGGTCGAGTCTCGGGGCCCCCGGCCAAGATCGCGGTGCGCACCTATGCGGTGCGCGTGCTCGACGGCGATATCGTGGTCGAGGCAGAGTCGACATGAGCGTGGTTGTCGTCGGCGCGTCATTGGCCGGGTTCTCGCTTGTCCGCGACCTCCGCGAGCGTGGCTATGACGGCAGCATCACCGTGGTCGGGGATGAAGTCCACCCGCCCTACGACCGGCCGCCGCTGTCGAAGGAATTCCTGCACGGCGAGGTCGATATCGCGTTGGGCGATACCGACGATCCCGGCACGCGCTGGTTACTAGGGCACCGCGCGATCGAAATAACCTCGACCGCAAGCGGTCCCGGCGTCGCCCTGGACGACGGGACCGTCGTCGCCGGGCGATCGCTTGTGCTCGCCACCGGTGCCCGCGCCCGCTCACTACCGGGCGCGCAAGGACTGGGCGGCATCCATACTTTGCGCACCGTCGATGACGCGCGCGCGATCCGCGCCGCGCTGCACACCGCACGCACCGTCGTCATCATCGGCGCAGGCCTCATCGGTGCCGAAATCGCTTCGACGGCAGCCACTCTCGGGGTGCAGGTGACCATTGTCGAACTCGCGAACGATCCGCTGTCCGTGGTCTTCGGCCCACGCCTGGGGGCGTTGTGCGCGGATCTGCACGCGGCCAACGGCGTTCGGCTACGCACCGGTGTCGCGGTGGCCGAATTCCTCGGCGACGAACACGTCAGCGGCGTGCGCCTCACCGATGGCTCACTGCTCACCGCCGATGCCGTGATCATCGGTATCGGCGCGATTCCCAACACCGAATGGGCGCAGGGTTCCCCAGTGGCCATCGATAACGGCTTCGTCACCGATTCACAGTGCCGCACAACGGTTCCCGATATCTACGCCATCGGCGACTGTGCCCGCGCCTATCACGATGCCTTGGGCTCGCACCATCGCTGCGAGCACTGGTCGAACGCGACCACCCAGGCGCGTATCGCCGCGGCGGCCATTGTTGGTGCACCACCCGCCCACCTACCGTCCACCTACTTCTGGTCACGGCAGTACGGCCGAATGATCCAGTTCGCGGGCAACCGCCGGCCGGACGACGCGGTTCGCTTCATCGACGGCGACCCGTCCACACCGTCGTGCACCGCGCTCTACGAACGCGCCGGCGAGCCGGTGGCCGTCTTCGCCATCGACAACGCACGCCTGTTCACCCGCTACCGCAAGCAGATCGAGCGGCGGCCATCGGCCATCGCAACCCCGTAGGAGGATTCGTGTCCGAAACCGTGCGCGGCATCATCGCGCGCCGCAAGGCGACGCCGGTCGAACTCGTCGATGTGGTGGTTCCCGACCCAGGGCCGCACGATGTCGTGGTGCGCGTGCAGTCGTGCGGGGTGTGCCACACCGACCTGCACTACCGCGAGGGTGGCATCAACGATGAATTCCCGTTCCTGCTCGGCCACGAGGCGGCAGGCATCATCGAGACGGTCGGTTCTGCCGTAACCCATGTCGCCGTAGGTGATTTCGTCGTGCTGAACTGGCGGGCGGTCTGCGGGGAATGTCGTGCGTGCCGACGCGGCCGCCCCTGGTACTGCTTCGACACGAGCAACGCCAGCCGGAAGATGACCCTCACCGACGGCACCGAGCTGACGCCCGCCCTTGGCATCGGCGCCTTCGCCGACAAGACCCTCGTCCACGAAAATCAGTGCACCAAAGTCGATCCCGAAGCCGATCCCGCCGTCGCCGGGCTGCTCGGCTGCGGCGTCATGGCTGGCATCGGGGCGGCGATGAACACCGGCAACGTCTCGCGCGGCGACAGCGTGGCGGTGATCGGCTGCGGCGGCGTCGGTGATGCCGCGATCGCCGGTGCGTACCTGGCCGGAGCCAAGTCCATCATCGCCATCGATCGAGACGCCCGAAAGTTGGCCTTGGCCGGTGACTTCGGTGCCACCCACTGCATCGACGCAAGCACCGAGGACGTGGTCGAGCGGATCCGGGAACTCACCGACGGCTTCGGCGCCGACGTGGTGATCGATGCCGTCGGCCGCCCGGAAACATGGAAGCAGGCTTTCTACGGACGCGATCTGGCGGGCTGCGTGGTGCTGGTCGGCGTGCCGACCCCGGAGATGACCCTCGACCTGCCGCTGATCGAGCTGTTCTCGCGCGGCGGCGCGCTGAAATCGTCCTGGTATGGCGATTGCCTGCCCGAACGGGACTTCCCGATGCTGATCGGCCTGTACCGGCAGGGTCGGCTGCCGCTGGAACGCTTTGTCACCGAACGCATCTCACTCGATCAGGTGGAGAAGGCGTTCACCGCCATGCACCACGGCGATGTGCTTCGCTCGGTCGTGGTGTGGTGATGCGGCGTTACTGTTGTGGCAGGAGGCCGTTCACGATCGCCTCCAGACCTTTCCGATGCGTATCGCGGGTGGTCAGCTCGCCCCACTGGTCGCCGATCGCGGCGAGCGTTGGCAGCGCGTTCGCGTCGAGCTGAGGCATCACCGGGTCGGCTGCGGCCGCGGCCTCGATGCGTGACCTGCGGCGCTCGTGGCTCGCCCGGACGGACAGATCGCCAAGGATGTAGTACCAGATGGTGCGGTAGACGTCGACGGCCTCTTCGATGGTGCACCCGCAGTCGACGGCCGCCGCCACGATGACCTCGACCATCCACATGGCCGACGGAACGACGAGCGGATCGGTGGCGAGCACCTCGATGATCCAGAGCCGTTCGGCCAGGCCGTCGTAGAGGATCAGCGCGGCATCGAGCAATCGCTCGCGCGGATCGGTGGGGAATTCCCGCCGCGGGATGTACTGTGCGTGCGACTCCAGCACGAGCAGCAGCAGTTCGTCCTTGTCGCGCACGTGGTGGTACAGCGCCATCGGTGTGCTGCCCAGTTCCTTCGCCAGCCGTCGCATCGACAGGCTGTCCGTGCCTTCGTCCCGCAGCAGCCGTTCGGCGGCCGTTACGATGGACTCGCGGGACAAACGCGGTGGTCGACCCACCTTTCCTTTGCGATCCGTTCCTCCGGGCATCCGCCCATCTTCCCCTATGCCGTTATGCGCCGAGTGGACGATGGTGCGCCGGGCCGCCGACTCATCGCGGCGGCGGCCCGACCGATCACCGGCACGATCCTGTCGGCTCACTGCCGTCGCGCGTGTCCACGTCGAGACAGCAGCGACTGCAGCACGACGAGCCCACCGAGGATCAGCTCGGTCACACCGACCATCCGCAGCCCGAGGTCGGCACCCGAGATGAACGCCGTGACAACATCATTGGCCCGCTCGGCGGAGGCAGTGGCGAGTGCCTGCGCCACGGTGTGCGGATCGTGCCCGGCGCGGATATCGGCCGGCAGCGCATCGACGAACCGTGCGGTGAGCACCGTGCTGATGACGGCGACGCCGAGGGCACTGCCGAATTCGCGGGTGGTGGCCTGCAACCCGGCGCCGACCCCGGCCTGCGCGTGCGGCAGCGAGCCCGCGATGGCGCCGGACAGCGTCGGAAGTGCCAGCGTCACACCGATTCCGGTCGTGACGAGCCACGCGGCGTATTCGACGTACGGAGTCTGCGCGTCGCTGGTGGAGAGTCCGAGCAGCCCGCCGCCGACGAACACGAAGGCGAGAGCGATCGTGGCGTCGAGACCGATCCGCTGGGCAAAGCGGCCGACATGGCGTGCGCCGAGCATGACCGGGATGGTCAGCGGGATGATGCCGAGACCGGTGCGCAGCACACTGAATCCCTTGCCGTACTGCAGGAACGACGCGTTGACATAGAACAGTGCGAACATCCCGAAGAAGACCGCCGTCATGCCGAGGCAGGCGCTGCGCAGGGCAGGCACGCGGAACAACCGTGGATCGAGCAGTGGGTGTTCTACTTTCAATTCGACGACCGTCCACACCACGAACAGCACTGCGGCACAAGCGAACCCGCCGACGACGAGCGCACTCCCCCAGCCCGACTCCGGACCTTGGACGATGCCGAGCAGCAGCGCCACCGACGCGGCGACGAACAGCACCGCGCCGGGCAGATCGAGACGACGGTCGTGGCGCGGCGACACCGGCGCGATCCGTCCGACGAGTCCGGCGAGCACCACCGAGATCGGCACGGCGGCGACGAACAACCAACGCCACGATCCGCCCGAAAGAACCGCTCCGCCACCGACATTGCCGACGACGCCGCCGATTCCCGTCATCGATGCCCACACCGCGATCGTCGCGGCCTTGCGTTCGGCGGGGACCGCGTGCAGCAGGATGGCAAGCGTATTGGGCAACACCGCCGCGGCGCCGACACCCGTGATCGCGCGGCTCACCAGCAACACGGCCACGTTCGGTGCGATCGCCGAGAGCAGCGCGCCGACCGCGAACAGCAGCAGGCCGGTCAGCAGGACGCCCTTGCGCCCGAAGCGATCGCCCGCGGCGCCGCCGGGGATGACCAGGCAGGCGAAGAAGATGACGTAGGTGTCGACGATCCAGACCAGTGTCGACGCGGAGGGGTGTAAGGCGCTCGCGGCGAGCATCGGGACGGCGAGGTTGATCGAGGCGACCATCCCGACGACGAGCACGACGCAGGCACACATGACCGCGAGCAGGCCGCGCTGCGCGACCGGAGGGGATGCTGGCGATGCCGGAGGGCGATCACGGATCAGGACGTTAAATGGCATGGGTATGACGGTATGGACGTCGATGGTTTCCGTGCCACGCAACTTTCACAAGACACACTTGCATACGATGCAACTATGCCCGAACAGCTCGATCTGAACCTCCTGCGCGTATTCGACGCGCTGCTTCAGGACGGCAGCGTCACGGCGGCGGCCGAGCGCCTGCACCTGTCCATCCCGGCAACCAGCCGGGCCCTTGGCCGGTTGCGGCGCGCGATGCATGATCCGATCCTGGTTCGAGCCGGGCGTGGCATGGCGCCGACGCCGTTCGCGCTGCGCACCGCACCGCGGGTGCGGTCGCTGCTCGATGAAGCGTCGGCATTGATCAGCGCCGACCGCGAGGTGTCGATCGCCGAACTGGAGCGCACCTTCACGATTCGCATCAATGACGGCGTCGCCGCGACCCTCGCGGCGGCGGCGGTCGATGCCACGGCCGCGGTCGCCCCCGGCGTGACGCTGCGTTTCGTCACCGAGGGCAGCGAGAGCATCGAGGCGCTGCGTGACGGGTCGGTCGATCTGGACATCAGTGCCGGGGACGTCGCGTCGCCCGACATCCAGTCCGCCGTGCTGTACCACGAGCTACTGGTCGGCATCGTCCGTGCCGACAGTCCGCTCGGTCAGCATCGCCGCCCGACGCTGGCGCAGCTGTGCCAGTATCCGCACGTCTCGGCCTCGCGCCGGGGTCGCGCTCGCGGACCACTCGACGAGGTGCTCGACGCCGCCGGTCTGCACCGTCGCGTCGCCGCCGTCGTGCCGACCGCCGCCGTGTCGATGCTCTTGGTCGCCTCGACCAACTACGTCGGGCTGGCTCCGCAGCGTTTCGCCGAGCAGTACGGCCAGGCGCTCGGCCTGCGCTGGTTCCCGATCGCCGACCTGCCGGCGCTCGAGGTGCGGTTGCTCTGGCACGCACGGCTCGATGCCGACCCCGCGCAGCGCTGGCTACGCGACACGATTCGCAACGCGCTCAGTTAGGCATCGAGTACGCGTTCGCCCACGGGATCCGGTTCGTCCGCGTGCTCCAGTTGAGACAGATTGCCGAAGACCGCGACCGCCACCGCTCCGCCGATGGCAAGTACGAAGCCCAGTGCCGCAAGCCATCCGAGTCCAGGGCGTGAGGTGTCGCCGAGCACAAGCACGCCGACGATTCCAGGAATCACCGTCTCGCCGACCACCAGCGCCGCGGTAGCCCCGTTCACCGAACCGAGTTGCAGCGCAACGGTATGCAGGTAGAAACCACCGATGCCCGCGATCGCGATCGTCCACGCGGCCGGGTCGGTGAGCAACGTCGACACCTCGAGCGGATCGATGCCCTGCACAATGCGAACCGCAATCGCCAAGGCCCCGAACAACATTCCGGCCGCAAGCCCTGCGGCCACCGCGCCCCGCGAGCCAAGACGTCGCACCACGAGCTGACTCGCGGCAAACAGCACAATCGACGCGATCAGCACACCCCAGTGCATCGCGGGATCATCGCTGCCGCCGCCCTCATTACCCGCGGCCCCACCGAGCGCGGCGAGCGCGAGAATCACCGCGCAGATCGCCACCCAGTCGCGCAGATGCAACCGGATGCCGAGCACGAAGACACCGAGCACCGCGGTGATGATCAAGTTCGCGCTCATGATCGTCTGCGAAAGGAACAGCGGAATCAACCGCGCGGACACCGCGTTACCCACGAACCCGACAACATCGAGCACGCTGCCAACGATGAACCACACCGTCAACACCGCCGCGACCGTGGAAGCGACAGTGGGAGCACCGTTCTCGGTCAGCTGCCCGCCATCACCGCGCGCCTGCGCGACCGCGGCCGACCGCCGCGCCGCGTATGCCTGCAGCACCGACGCAACCCCGTACCCCACGCAGGCAAGCAACGCGGCAACCAAACCGATCAGCATCCACCGACCCCCATCAGTCCCGGCCTCATCCATGTAGTCACGCCCGAAGATAACGCCAACCAACCGCGCCGCCCGCGACCGGCACCAGCCTGACCGTGCTCAACGAGGCGAAGATCACCCCCGCCGAATTCGCCTCGCGACACTGGGGAACATCGGCGAGATTCAGACAAACAGAATAAGTGGACGGAATAACCGTTTCAGACGTACGCTTCCGACAGCAGAAGTGGACGTGATGTCCGCTTGATCTGGAGGTAATGAGATGACCGCGACGGTCGGCACCACTCCCCTTGCCCGCGAACACTTTCCGGCCGTACGACGGTGGGCCTACCTCAACCATGCCGGGATCTGTCCACTGCCGCAGCCGTCGGTCGACGCGATGCATCGGCGGGCGACCGAAGTGTCGTTGCACGGCGATCTCGAGCTCGTATTCGATGACACCGCACGGCGATTGGAGGGCGGGATGCCGAATGTCACCGGCATCGCCGCGCTCGGCGCATCGATCGATCTGCTGCGCGCGGCAAGCATCCCGGCGATCTGGTCGCATGTTGATCACCTGTGCGATCTGGCGTGCGAGGGCCTCGCCTCGATCGGCGCGACCGTACTGTCGGACCGATCGCCCGACGGACGCTCCGGCATCATCGCGGTCCATCTCGACGGACCGCCGATGCCATTGCTGGCCAAGCAATTACAGGCCGAGGGCATCGCCGTGTCCGCACGTGCGGGCGGACTGCGCGCGCACCGCACGGCTACAACAACGAAGAGGATATCGATCGACTGGTCGACACCGTGGCCACGCTCATCCGCGCCTGAAATCGCTGAGCAGAGCACCGGTGATGCCGCATACTCATGACTATCCCCTGCCGAGGACCCGTCATGAACGAGCGAATCCCCGCGTTCCACTGCCTACGGCCCTTGCGTTCACCCAACCCGTAGGAGTCCCGATGGATCTCGCTGCACCCATCTGCGTCGTCGGCGCCGGACAGAGCGGCATCATGGCCGCCGCGCGGATGCGCAAGCTCGGCTTCGAGAATATCGACATTCTCGAGGCCGCCGCGCAGCCCGGCGGCTACTGCCAGTCCGTCGACGTCGACGGTGAAATCTATGATTTCCAGTCACATCTCGTCATTCAGCAGTCATTCGGCGCGGATACGGCGGGCACCGCCATCGACGAGTTGCTCCGCGAGCATCCGGTGCCGACGCAGATCGAGGCGCTGTACTTCGTCGGCAGATCCGATTCCGGCAAACCGCAGCTCGGCGTGCCGCCGCATTTCGTGCCACTGTTCCAGACCATGACCCCCGAGCAGACGGTCGATCAGCTGGTCGAGGCCTGGAACATCATCGAACGGGCGCTCAGCGGCAAGCACGGGCCCGGGGTGAGCGGGTTGGCGTTCGATCGTGTCGAGGGCGAGACCTGGGAGACCTATCGGGCGCGCCACGCACCGCTGGTCGGCGAGGTATTGCAGGGGCTGGTGATCTACGCCAACATGCGTCGACCGGGTCAGCCCGCCGAGACCATCATCAATATCAACGCGCATATCTCCGGGCACGTTTCGCAGCTGGCCAAGCTGGTGCTGTCGCTGTATCCGGCCCAGAAGCAGTCGCTGCTGGCACGGATGCCGCAGTCGCTGGTCGCCCAGCTGAGTTCGCGTCGACCGGTCAGCCTGAGCTTCCGACGGGGGTTCATCAGTTTCCTGCGCCAGATAGCCGATGACCACCGCCTCACTGTCACGGTCAACAGCCGGGTGACCGGCATCGAACCCGTTCAGCCGGAAGGGGTTCGGGTCACCTGGACCGTGGACGGCGAACAGCGCAGTGCGATCTATTCGCGAGTGGTGGTGTCCACACGGCCCGCGCAGATTCGAGATATCTTCCCCGAGGGCGATATTCACGATCTGTTCGCCGAGCGGAACTGTCCGCGCGCTTGGACACGCAGCTACCTCATTCGGGCACGGGAAGAACTCATCAGTTTCCCTCGGAAGCCGGATTCCGATGAGCCCCTTGGCTTCTGGGTGATCGATCCGTACGGGAGCTACACCGACTCCGATCCACAGCAGGCCATGCACCGCATCACCGCTGCGAACAAGCAACGTCCTGGACCGTATTGGGTCTGCTTCAGCAACTCCGACACCTCGATATCCGACGCGCGAGCCTGGTCCCTCGCCAAGGACAGCCTGTTCCTGTTCGACGACCCGGAACTGGTCGCCGAGACGATCGCCGAATGGCCCGCCTATCCGAGCGCGGCCGCGGTCCGCGACGGCTGGTTCGACCGCGTCGCGGACATCCAGGGACGGCATGGCATCTACTTCGTCGGCGAAATCCTCTCGGGACCGACCGCCGAATGCATCAGCTCATTCGTCCGTGACGTGATCCCGCAGTGGTTCGGACCAGCCGATACTGCGCGCCCGCTGGCTTTTTGATACCTTGGTGGGCAAATTCTCAGTTACTAATGGTTACAGTTAGACGCCGTCGAGAGCGAGTTCTGCCAGAGCCACACACACAGACCGGAGATTGCCAGCGTAAGGCGGTGATCGGTGACCGACAGTCGTTTGATGGTTCGCGCCTGGTGGCGATACCGGGTGCATTACCGATGGCTGATCGCGACGCTCGAATCCCACTCCGCGCTCGGACCGCTGAAGTTCATGGTCGGCGCGGGCGGCATCGTCATGGGGTTGATCACGGTGCTCGCCCTGGTCTCGCATGCCGGTCAGAACGCTCCGGCCGGGCGGGCACAGGCCGTCCTCGTTGTCACGATGGCGGCGGTGTGGACCCTGCGCTGGTGGTTGCTGCCGTGGCCGAACGAACTCGAATCGCTGCTCTGGATCGCCGGGGTCGATCTGGCGATCACCGCCAACAATGTGATGATCCAGGATCGCCTGCTCGGCTCGATGGGCTGCGTCCTGCTGGTGGTGACCGGCGGATATATCACCATCTTCCACAGTCCCCAGGTCCTTGCCCTGCATATCGGCTGGTCGGTGGTCTCGATTCTGGCGTTGGCGGCAATGATGGTGCACGGCGTGCCAGGAAGCACCGGACACGGTAAAGGCGATTACGCGCTCGGCATGGTCGCCATTCTGGTAGTCCTCGTCGTGACCGGCGTGATGCTGCCCATCGTGCATTTCTACAACTGGCTGCTGCGGGTGGACGCGCTCTCCGATCCGTTGACCAAGTTGTTGAACCGACGCGGCCTCGACTCGCACCTGCCGCGCTTCTTCGGACGCCGCTGCCGCGAAGGTGTCTACGTGGTGACGCTGGATCTGGATCGCTTCAAATCCGTCAACGACACCTTCGGACATTCGTTCGGCGACGAGGTGCTGGTGCGTACGGCCGAGTGCCTGCGAGCCACCGCGTCACCCGACGCCATCGTCGTGCGCACCGGCGGTGAGGAGTTCATGGTCGTCGGCCACCTGCACAGCGAGTCCATCGGTCTCATCGCGGACCGACTGCGTCGCGCGGTCGAGAGCATGCCCGGACTGCCGAGCACAATCACCGCCAGCGTCGGGGCGGTGGAATTCGAACCCGATCGCACGTGCGATCGGCACCTCACCACAACAACGCGTCACCTGTTCCGCAGTTCGGATTCGGCCATGTACCGCGCAAAGCAATTGGGCGGCAATACCGTCGTGATCGCCGACCCCCAGGACGCGGCTCCACCGTTGCACGGCTCCCGGACAGCCTAGCCCGCTTCGACGAGAGTAGCGAATACTTCGCCATCGACGGTGTGGCGCAACGGAATTCCGTGAAGTAAGGTAAGCCTTACTAACTCACCTCGGAGGCGCGCATGACCACTACCTGGCTGGACACCCTGGTCCGACAAACGCGGCGAGTGGGTGACTTCCCGTACCCGCACCAGGCCGCATTCCTACTGGACAACCCGGTGCGGCGATTCTTCACGAATCCGCGAGACACGATCGACCAGCTCGAGCTGACCGGCACCGAACAGGTCCTCGAACTCGGCCCCGGTCCCGGCTTCTACAGCCTCGAACTCGCACGCAAACTCACCGACGGCAGGCTCGAACTGTTCGACATCCAGCCCCAAATGCTCGATAAGGCACGCCGAAAGCTCGACGCCGCCGGTTGCGTCAACGTCGGCTTCCACAGCGGCGACGCCGGTGCGGGCCTGCCGTTCCCCGACAACTCCCTAGACGTCGCGTTCCTCGCCACCGTGATCGGCGAAGTCCCCGACAAGCCCGCGTGCGTCCGCGACCTCGCCCGCGTACTGAAGCCCGGCGGACGACTCGCCTTCTTCGAACAATTCCTGGACCCGGACCGGATCAGCGTAGCCGAGCTACGCGAACTCGTTGAGCCAGAAGGCTTTTCCCTACTCGACGCCCGCGGCACCCGATGGCACGACCTCGTCCGCTTCACGCGCCACCCGGAGCTTGTCGAAGGCTAGGAGCTGATCGCGGATCTCGGTGCGCGGCTCGGTGAGCAGCGCCGCGCGTAGATCCATCCGATCGGTGAGGGCGGAAAGGTCACGGCCAGTAAGTTTTCGATGCGCTCGATCCGGTAGTGGACCGTATTGACGTGCAGGTAAAGGGCTTCGGCGGCTTTGGTCCATGAGCCGTTGCGGTCGAGAAACGCCGCCAAGGTCGCGCGGAGTTCGGATGTGGGACAGCAACTCTCGCAGTGCCGCGACCGACGCGGCCGATCGATAAGGCTCCGTCGCGGCGCTGACAACTCGATAGGTGTCCTGCTCCTCGAGTCCGCACGAGCGCAGTATCGTCGCCAACGCGCCCTCGACCGTCGCGTCTTCGAATTCGTCGAAGAGTTCCTCGGCGGCCTGTTGTCGTTCGATATCGGCCTGTACCAACAGATCTCGATAGTGGCGCAGCACCTCGGCCGCTTCCTGCAACAACCGCGGCGGAGCCGAACGCACTGTCGGCAGATTCCCCTGTCAGCACAGCAGATCGCCGAACCCACACCCGCACCATGACCTCGCGCACGCGTGTTCCTACGCCGGCGGGTTAGTAGCCTTGTCAACCCATGTGGCGTACTCCTCCGGGCACCACTCGATAGGCTGGCCGATGAGTTCAGGGTTGTCCCACGGGTGCAACTGCTTGATCCGATCCGCAAGCTTGTCCCGGACGGCATTCGTTGTTCGGAGCTCTACGCGCCACTCCTGACCATCGCCGAGTTCGCCGAGGTGCCAAAAAATCGATTTGACCGGCCCAGCGATGAACGCACCAGCTGCCAGTCGCTCTGCGACGGCAGCGCGGGCGATCTCTTCGGCGACTTCTTCGGTGGGAGTCGTTGTTGTCACGGACCATACAGTCGCGGTTACCATTCCGTCAGCCTAGGAGAGGGCATCAACACACTCTTCGGCGCCAATGGACATCCGCCCTCGACATGGCTACGACACCGGATGTCCGTCGCGAAGGTAAAGGCTGCTGCGACCGGTTTCGCGGGCATGCAATGCAGCCCTCACTCGGTCCCAAACGTAGGGTCGCAGACGCGCTCTGGCTTGTTCGGGGGCGACGAATTCGAAGGAGTCGAGTTCGTCGTCGGCAATCTGTAATGCGGCTACCTGCCGGTCGGTGAGTTCACCGGCGTCGAAAATGAACATGAGGCTGTCGTCCCAGGGACCGTGCGGCGATACCCAGTCCAGGCACAGCAAACTCAGTGCGGTATCGGGAAGGTGGAGTCCGAGTTCTTCTCTCAACTCACGCCGTAGCGCGGTATCCGGTGGTTCGTTTGCGTCGGCCATGCCGCCGGGGAGATCCCAGTTCGGTTTGTAATTCGGATCTACCAGCAGGATCCGACCGCGCTCATCGAAGAGGAGCGCGTCCGCTCCGACGCGCTTGCGTGGTTGAGTGGCGTTCCCTTCCGCTAGATAGCGCTGCCACGCTTCGGGGTCACGCTCATACAACGGGTCCACGGCATTCATAACATCACTGCGGACGAAGCTGACGGCCAGTGGGGTTCGTTGGTGGCCATCGCTGTATCCATGTCCTCTCGCGCATCTCTTCGCCGAGGTAGTCAAGGAACTCAGTCACTGACGGGACACCTCGGTAACGCTGGAGTCTGCCCTGCAGATCGCTGAGGTGCCGCACGACCAGGTAGGAACCGAGCGAGCCGGTGGTACCGATTGCCTCCGTTGCTATGGTGCAGGCTCGTTCGGGATGGCCTTGTTCGGTGATGATCGCGGCGAGGGTGAGCTGGCCGAAGGCTCGGCTACGGGTGCGTCCTGGCGGACGTAGGTCGATTATCTGTTGGGCGTGCTGCCCGGCACGGGCTAGGTCGCCGAGTTCGCGCCAGCACCGGGCCGCCTCGCTGGCCAGTGATCCGTGGTCGAAATGGCTGACCCACGGCGAAGCGTGGATCGGGCCGCTGTCGGTAAGAGCCGCGACGGCACGGTCGAGGAGTCTGTGAGCATCGCGCGGCCGGTGCAGCGCGGCGAAACTGCGGGCCTGCATGGCGTAGATCCGTGCCTTGAGTCCGGGATTTCCGGGCGCTTTCGACAGCGCGATCTCCGCGTCGTGTGCGTGGCGGATGGCCTCGGTGGGTTTGTCGCGATGGAGAGCGAGATGGCTCAAGCTGGCGAGTACATGGACCTCGAGTTGGCGGTCACGGCCGAGTTCGGACAGGTCGCGCGCACGGCAAAAGTGGTGGTAGGCCCGTTGATCATGCCCCGCGTCATGTGCCATCCAACCAGCCATCTCGGTTAGTCCGGCTGCGGCGATGAAGATTGCCGCACTGGATCCATGGTCTCCGGCGAACAGGCGAGGTCCGAGATCACTATGGAGGTAGGCGATTACCTCGGAGTACAGGTGGCCGCCCCCGAGTTCCCTGTCGGCGCACCGGAATTCCTGCATCACCGCGATATCGGGGTTTCCGGACGTCGCCTTACCGTCGACCCGGAGCAGTCGGAAAGGGCTGACCAGCGTGGGCGCGGTACCAAGTTCGCGCTTCACGTCGGCGCGATGGCCGCTGGGTAGTTCGAACCACAATATCTCTTGCGGGACCCCGAGAAGCTTCGCCCAGTAGATCAGCTTATCGAGGTGCTGGATCGGAGGGCCATTCTCGATTCGGCTGAGGCGTGCCTGAGTGATTCCGGCCCATCTGCCGACATCGCTTTGGCGTAAGGCAATGCCATGTGCAGGGTGGCATCGGTAGGCGGTAATGATCTGACCCATATGGCGTTGGTCGGAGGCGAATCGGATCGCGGGATGATCCCAGAACGTCGGGGGCAACGTCGGCGGCTTGGTGAGGTGTTCACGAGCGCCGAAAGTGCATGCCGCACAGATACCCTGCATGTTTCCTCGTGCGAGCAGTCCCCCGCACGACTTGCAGCATCGCTTCTGACTGTTACTCATCGACCTGCCCCCAACAATGCCGCGCCGCCGATGCCCCGTGAGCTGAGTGTAGGCGTGAGAGGACGACTCACGCGGGTTTATGACCGCCCGGGTATATCGCATAACCGATTGGACATGCGGATACAGCTTCGATGGGGTCATGGTGAAGGCCGTCCGAACACGACAGGGGTGAAACGCGATGGGGTTCAACTGGTGGCGAGATGGCGACGCTGACGGTCCGTCGGTACAGGAAATCGTGGATCGCGTCCAAGCCGAATGGAGGGCCGAGCGCCGACGCATCGAAGCCGCCGATTGCAAACCAGGCAACATGACCATGTGGCCTAACGGCGGGCCACACGAGGCCCCTGAACAACCGTTGAGCGTCGCCGAAGCACACCGGACTTTGCAGCGTCATCGAGCGTGCCGGGCCGATGACTGCCCGCGTAAGGCTGCGGCGAAGCACACGCTGATCGCGGCCGGGCGCATGAAGCCCGACACGTCACGGGAGAACTGAACGGCACCAGCCGGTCAGCAGCACAATAGGGGAATCCCATGCAGTACATCATTTCTCGACTCGTATTGATCATCGCTAGTGGCACTGCCGCGCTCATCTTCTTGGCCGGTCCGGCGGCAGCCGTCACGGTGCAGCAGTGCGAGGAAGCCGGGGGCGTCGTTATCCGCTGCGCGGAACAACCCATCACAAGAAACGACAAGGTCGGCTGCCCGGCACCCGGCAGGACAATCCGTCTGTGGTGTGTCGGAACACGCTTCTACTCCATGCCGGACGGTTCTCCAATGGAGGTGCTCGATACAGGTGGCAACAGCAGGTACGGGCGATAGTCTCGACGCCATGACCTCACGATTCGGTTCCGTCACCACGATCACGGGAGCGAGCCCGGCGGTGATCGCACTTCTTCGCCGCGCCGCGCGGGTCGCCGAACAACACGGACGCAACGATCTGGCGCCGGAGGATCTCCAAGTCGCGTTGCTCGAGGGGATTCCGTGGTCGACGCTCGAGGTGTGGTGGCCGCGAGTCGGTGGTACGCCGTTGCAGCGTGGTGTCGTCAACGATTTCGACCCGTCGGCGCCGCAAAAGGCATTGACCTACCCGGAATTGGTGGAGTTGGTGGCCTCGATGGTGCCCGGCCCGGCCGGGCGTGCGGAGTTGAACCCGGCAGAGCCGATCGCCGTCACCTATGAACTCTCGGGGCCAGACGCCGACGAGTTCCGCGCGGCGATCGAAGGTTCCGCGAAGTAGTCGGACCGGCCAGTCATGGGCAGGATCGAGTACTACTACGACCCGAAAGCACCCAAGCCCAATTCGCTTGTGGTGGCGTGCAATCTGCTTGTCACCGACGAGTCGGGGTCGATATTGCTGCAGCGGCGTCGTGACACGGGCCAGTGGGCGTTGCCGGGTGGTGCCATCGATGTGCGGACCGGGGATGGGTAAGCGGACACCCGCTCACCTCCGGTTGGTGGATACTTCCCGATGTGCGCGTAGAGATTTGTGTGGAGTCGGTTGGTGGGGTGCGGGTTGCTGAGGGGGCGGGGGCGGATCGGGTCGAGTTGTGTGGGGGGTTGTCTGATGGGGGGTTGACGCCGAGTTTGGGGTTGATCGAGGAGGCGGTGGGGCGGACTGTGAAAACGCAAGTGCACGTGTTGATTCGGCCGCGGGCGGGGGACTTTCAGTATTCGGCTGACGAGGTTTCGGTGATGGTTCGTGATATTCGGGCGGCTCGGGTGGCGGGGGCCGATGGGATTGTGATCGGGGCGATCGATGCGGCCGGTGCTTTGGACCCGGTGTGTGCGGCGTTTGTGGAGGCGGCCGAAGACCTGGATGTCACGTTTCATCGGGCGATCGATGTCAGTGCGTCGTCGAAACATGCGTTGGATCAAGCGATCTCGTTTGGTTTCACCCGCGTGCTGACTTCGGGCAGACAACGCTCTGTCTTGGATGGGGCGCCGGTGATCAAGGAGCTGGTGCGCCATGCCGCGGGGGCGATCGAGGTGATGGCGTGCGGTGGGGTGCGGCCGTCGAATGCTGTTCAGGCGATCGAGGCGACCGGGGTCTCGGATCTGCATGCGGCCGTGCGGATGCCGGTGCCGGGCGCCGCGAACAGCGCGGCGTTGTTCGCGGGAGTCGGTGTCCCCCAAGGGTTCGACCGTTTCGACACCGACCCCGCCGAGGTTGCCGCGCTCTGCGAGCTGGTCCGCGCGCGCTGAGTGAGACGCGGTCCGGCGGCAGATACCACCGGACCGCGATCGGTCAGCGGGACGCGTCGATCAGGCGCTGCCGCAGCCAGGTCAGCGGCGTGGAGCCGCCGCCGATGGCGTAGTGCGGGTAGCTCTGGTGAATCCCGGACTTCAAGAAGTCGTCGACCTGACGCTTGCGTTGTTCGTAGGCGGAATTGTTGAGCTGGTCCGACAGCAGGCCGAGACCACCGGCGGCGAGGGCGTCGGCGATGAGCTGGTTCGCCTGCTGCTGGTAGTTACCGAACAGCGCCGGGTTGGGGTTCGAGATCTGCGCGAACAGACCCGCGAACCGCGCGGCGAAATCGCCGTCGGGGGTCGCGCAGTACAGATCGCCCGCGGCGCAGAACGTGTAGGTCTGCGGGCTGAGCCAGCCGAAGCCGCCGATGCGCGGACCACCGGCACCGGCCCCCGCGACCGGCGGGCCGATCAGGTTGTCGGTGGGCGAGCGGCGCGGATCGGAGATGAGTCCGACCAGCGCGACGCGGTTCGGCGACACGACGCCGAGCCCGGTGCCGATCTCGGCGGCCAGGTCGCCGGCCGCGTCCGCGCCCTGGCTGTAGCCGAGCAGCGCGAATCGGGTGTTATCGCAATGCTGGGCCATCGTGGCGACCAGGCCGCGCGCGTGTTCGACGGCCTCCCCCTTGGAGCGGCCGTAAACGTCGCCCTCCCACGGGAACGCGGTCGCCGCGTACACCACATAGTCGGTCCGGACATTGCCGGGCAAGTTGTCGGCGACCGCGGCAAGCATTCCCTTGCCTGGATCGGTATTCGAGGTCTCCCAGGTGCCGGGAACCGCAACGACATACATTTCGGGGCAGTCCTGCGGGGCGGCCTGTGCGGTCGACGCCACACCCAGCGGTAGGGCGGCCGTGACCATCGCTGCCGCACATGCGGCGGTGTTCTTCCATCGCGATAACATCGTGTACTCCGTGCTCACTGCCGGACATTGCCCGGTCGGCGAAGGCGCTCGGTATCCGATTGAGCGCCGATGACTGTCTTTTCTTCAGGTGTATGCGTGTCGTCGGGAACGTCCCCGCAGATGGGAACAGTGTCCCCACAAAGTTCGTCCGACGCCAGCGGTTCCGACAGTACGTGGCCTACCATTCACCTGCACATCGATGCCCGGATGAGGCGTTTAGTCACCCTCGCGGCATACGACGGGTCGAGGAGAGTTTCGCCGAGCCGGTCGACGTAGGCCTCGCTGGTCCGTCCCGCGTCGATGGCGAGACGTGCGCGCACATCGGGCAGTTCGGCGTTCCACACCAGGTCAGCGGTCTCCGGACGAATCGTTTCGGCGCGATGAGACCGCAGCGGTCGAGACTGTCAACGGTCTGTCCGCGCCTGCTCGCCAACGGTTAGCGGTGGTACTCGGCCGCGTCGCGGCCATTCGTCGCGGCAGCGGTGATGATTCGCCGAAGACCAGAAACTCGGGCGCTGTTGTCGGCGATCCATCGGGCGAGTCGCATGGCTTCGACGATGTCCGATCGAACGCGGCGAGAAACAGTGCGCGTTTCGCGCCCGTCGACTACCTCAGCGCAGCAGCCCCGCGATCAACGCCATCAGCGCCCGCTGCGCGTCGATGCGGGCGACGTGGGGATCCGGTTCGTGCGCGACGATCAACCCGGCCTCGGTGACCGCGCTGAGCAACAGCTGGGCCAGCATCGAAACCGGCGCATCGACGATCAGTCCTGCGGCCCTGGCGTTTTCCAGCAGGGCCACGATCAAGCCGAGGCCGTGGCGGGCTTCGAATTCCCGCCACGCCTGCCAGCCCAGCACGGCTGGCGCGTCCGAGAGCGCGATACGAACCATCTCGGGCCGCTGGCAGATCTTCAGGAAGACACCGAGTCCGATCGACATGGTGGCCAGCAGATCGTCCGGCGCGGGCGCCGCGGCGATCGCCGCCTCGATCTCCTCGGTGTTCTCCACCTCGAGCTGTTCGAGCACCGCGAGGAACAGCCCGCGCTTGTCGCCATAGTGATAGTTCAGCGCGCCACGGGTGACCCCGGCGGCGATGACTATCTGTTCCGCCGATACGGCGGTAAACCCGTTTTCGGCGAACAACTTTCGGCCTGCCTGTTCCAGCACAGTCCGGGTACCGCGTGAGCGTTCTTCTTGACTACGGTGTTGCATGGAGCCGAGTGAACTCCAGGATCAGCTCGGTAAGCAACTCCGGTTGGTCCTCAGGGCTCGCGGTATAGGAATCTTCTATGAAACGCAAGGTGGCATTCGGCAGCTCCTTGGCCAGCCGCTCCGCCAGGGAAATCGGGAAGAGCTTGTCGTCCTTGGCCCAGGCGAGCAGCACCGGGATCTTGATCTCCGGATAGTGCTTGGCGGCCTCCAGGGTGTACCGGCGGTTCGCGGTCTTCAGGAAGCGGCGCAGGTCGTGCCGGATGGCGCCGGAGTTGCGGCTCGGCAGCAGGTAGGAGTCGATAACGTCATGTGGGACAGGATGTTTGGCGACCCAGCCGAGCGCGATCGGCAGCGGGTGCAGCGCCCGGATGCGCAGCAACTCGGTGACCGGTCGGATCGAGCCGGGAATCCGCGCGATCGGGGGAAGTATGTTGAACGGCGGCGGCAGGAATCGGTCGTAACAATCCACCGACGCGAGCACCACCCGCCCGATCCGATCGGTGCTGCGGCTCAGCAACACCTGCACGATCGCGCCGCCGGTGTCGTTGGCCACCAACGTGACATCGGTGAGATCGAGCGCGGTCAGGAAGTCCGCGATCCGGTCGGCCAGCCCGGTCGGGGTGAGATCGGCTTCGGGCACCGGAATCGAGTGGGCGCCGAGCGGCCAGTCGGGGCTGAGGCAGCGGTGCCCCGCGGCGGCGATGGCGGGAACGACCTTGCGCCAGAGGTTCGCGTTGACGAGCAGCCCGTGCACGAACACCACGGGCGCGCCGGATCCCGTGTCGTAGTATCGAATTCGACCGCCGGGCAGATCCACCTCGTGTGCCGGGCCGAGCGAAGTACTGTGTCCCATGTTCCCTCCGGTTTGGTAGGCACCCTGAATTTACATACATACCGCATGTATGTCTACATCACCAGTCCGCTCGGCTACCGAGCCGATGCTGGTTTCGTTTGTGGCGCACTGAGAGTCACCGCCGCACCGGCACCATCAACTCTCGCACCTCCTTTCGCCCGCCGCCCCGAGAATCGGCGCATCAGCGGATCGTCCACCCAGTGGTAGATCCCCGCCGCCGCCACCGTCGAGAGCACCAGGCACAACCCCGCCCAGCCGAGCCAGCTGAGTAGCCCGAATTGCTTGCCGCCGATGAAGAATCGCGTCACCAGCACCATGACCGGAAACTGGATCAGATAGAACGCGTAGGAGATATTGCCGAACCACACCATCCGCGGCGACGAGTTCAGCCCGCGGATCCCGGCGAGATCCCGCGCCGCCAACGTGGCGACCACCGCCGTCATCGGACCGACCAGCAGCGCCGACATCTTGTAGTTCACCGGAACCACCCAGGTCGCGGCGTATGCCACGGCGAGCGCGACCAGCGGCCACCGCACATTCGTCAGCCGCCATCGTCCCTCCAGCACCAGCCGCCCGGCCAGCACGCCGAGGAAGAACTCCGGCAGCCGCGACGGCGGGAAGTTGTAGCTGAGCCAATACGACGGCGACACCGGGATATCCGGCTGCCGGAACCAGGCCTGCGACGCGTGTAGCTCGTAATACGGCGAGTCGTCGCCCGGAACAAGCCGCGGCGCAAAGGTATTCGCGATGCCCTTGGGGCCGTCCACCCACAGGTAGTAACCGGTGTGCATGGCAAGGATCAGCACGAGCAGCCCGCCGAGCCACCACCACAGTCGCGCGCTGGGGATCCGCCGCACCAACGGCAGCAACAGCGGAAAACTGAAGTAGAACAACATTTCCGAGCACAACGACCAGGACGGCACGTTCAACCCGCCCACCGTCGTCCACTTCGGCACCCAGGTGTGCAGCAGCAGTACGTTGGGCACCCACAGCACCAGCCGGTGCAGCGGCACGCTCGCCAGCACGACGAACACCACCGCAGCGACCAGGTGTGTCGGATAGATCTTCAGCACCCGCCGCCAGTAGAACCGCGGCACCGAGCTGCCCGGCTTGAACGACCAGTAGATGATGAACCCGGACAGCACGAAGAAGAACGTCACCCCCGCCGCCCCGAGCTGCATCGGCATCACCTCGTGGATGTGCCGGAACAGCTCGGACTTCTGGAACGGATACACGGGCAGAAAGACCAAGGCGTGCAACAGGAATACCGCGAACGCCGCCCACCACCGCGCGCCCGTCAGCGACGGCAGCGCGGGCCGTCGCCGCTCGACCTCCTTCGACACCGCGGGGGGCGCGCTCACCATGATCAGCCCGCGATCAGCCGCTGTAGCGCCGCCGCGACGACGCCGTCACCGTGCGACGACGGGTGCACGGGGGTGCCCATCAGCTCGCTGCGCGGGTCGAGGATGCCGGCGAGCCACGGCTGCGGCGAGCACAGCCCGTGCCCGGCGGTCACCGCCTTGGCGTTGAAGAAGTCGACACCGAGGATCTGCGCGGCCTCGCGCTGTGCCACGTCCATCCGATCCCACAGCCCGATCGCCGCACCCGCGCGGGTCTGCACGATGGAGCCGACGCCGAGCACGTCGACGCACCACGTCTGCTGGCCGGGCGCGTTCATCTCCGGGTAGCCGACGAACACGATCCGCGCGTTGGGCGCGTAGTACCGCACGTAATCCACTACTGGCCGAATGCGTTCCACGTACTCCTGGGTGTTCACGCCGCGAAAGTCGGTGGCACGGTCCTGTTCCGCGGCTTCGGGGCCGCAGCCGCGCACCACGTCGAGCACGCAGTCGAGCAGGGTTTGGCGCAACCGCACCGTGTTCTGGCCCCAGGCATCGTTCAAGCCGGTCTGGATCAGCACCGTCTTGGTGCGCGGCCCGAACGAGCCCTGCCCATCCGCGACGCGCGCCTCCTGCGCCAGCGTGAATCCTGGGCCGCTCACCAAAGAGGCACCGCGGCAGGACGTGTCGATGAAATCGTCGGTGCCCCAGATCCCGATGTCCTTGGCGAGCTGGGTCGGCCATGAGGTCGGGCCGTGCGAGCAGTCCGGTGCCGCGTCCGGCGCGACGTTTTCGAGCGCGGCGGCGATGTCGCCGTTCGCGGTGAACGAGTCACCGAGCACCACAAGGGATTTCCCGCCTGCGGGGTCGGCGGAGGCGAACGGGGCCGAGGCGAGCAGCAGCGCGGAGGCCATGCTGATCGTGGCGGCGGCCAGTGCGCGGTAACGGGTCGAGAGCTTCATGTAGTTCCTTGTCGGTGCGCGGCAGGGTCAGTAGCCGGGTTTCGGTTCGAATCCGGGGTCGGGCAATGTCGGCGGCGCCGGTTTGGGTTGCGGCGGCGCCGGTTGCTGGGTTTGTGGTTTCGGCTTCGGTTCGGGAGCGGGCTGCGGGGCCGGGGCGGGCGCTGGAGCTGGCGCCTGGACTTCCGGCGCGGGCGCTGGCGGTTCCGGCGCGGGCGCTGGCGGTTCCGGCGCGGGTGGCGGCACGACCTCCGGTGCCGCGCTGGGCGGCACGGGCGCGATGGACGACGCGGGCGCAAGCGACGACGCGGGTGCGAGCGTGGCTTGCGGCACCACGGTGCTGCTCGGCGGCGTCGACTTCGCGTCGTCGCCGCAGGCGGAGGCCGCGAACGCGATGCCGCACAGAGCGGCCGCCGCGATCACGCGATGAGCTAGCCTGGCCCGATTACTACTCGATGTCATGTGGAGTTTCTCCCAACTCGTGTCCCGGCGAACCGGGTGATCCCTTGGTGCGCAACGCTTTCCGACGCCGCGTTCACACGACGAGCTCGTCGAGCGTCGGCATCCGTTCGGCGATCAGGTTGCCGGTGAAATCGCCGATCCAGCCGTCTTCCTCCTCGAAGAACCGGATGGCACAGAATCGGGGCACCTCGCCCATGTCGAACCAGTGCGTGGTTCCCGCGGGCACCGAGATCAGGTCGCCCTGCTCGCAGACCACCGCGTACACCTTGTCGCCGAGGTGCAGATAGAAGCAGCCCCTGCCTTCGACGAAAAAGCGAACCTCGTTTTCCGCGTGCCGGTGTTCGTCGAGGAACCGTTCCCGCGCGCCCTTGGCCTGTATCCGCCATTCCTCGTTGTCGGGGTCGGGGACCATGCGCACCACGTCCACCATGTGGTAGCCGCCGACGGCGCACACGGCGTCCACTTCGGCGCGGTAGGCGGCGAGCACCTCCGCCTGCGCGGCGGTGCGGGTGAGCGCCTTCGTCGGCCATTGCGCGAGCTGAATACCGAACGGCCCGAGCAATTCCGCGATCTCGTCGCGATCGGTGGTGCGCGCGAGCACCACGTCGCGGTCTTCTTCCGCCATCACCTGCACGATGGTCATGACTGACCTCCTCCGGTCGTTGTGCTGCGTAGGTGTAGTTCGCACAGCATTTCCAGGCACTCCATCCGGTTGTGCGCGGTTTCCAGATCGGGGCCCCAGGTGGTCGCGCCGTGCCGGTCGATGAGCAGCGCTGGCGGCGAATCCGGTGTGCACAGCGCGGCGAGGTCGGCCGCGATGCGGGGCACGTCCGGGTGATTGGCCAGCACCGGCAGCACGAACGGACCCGCGCCGCGCGGCCCGAACCCCTTGACGATCTCGAAGTCGCCGAATCGCACCGACCCGGGCCCGGCCTGCGTCGCGACCAGGGTGGCGTGCGGCGGGTGCGCGTGCACGACCGCGCCACAGTTCGGGAAAGCGCGGTAGAGCGCGGCGTGAATGCTGACCTCCGCCGACGGTCGGCCCCACTCCCCTACCGGCGCACCGGTTTCCGCGCGCACCGCGACCAGGTCGGACGCGCTGAGTTCGCCTTTGCTCCGGCCGCTCGCGGTGATCAGCGCCCGGCCGCCGGGTACCAGGACCGAGAGGTTGCCCGCGGTGCCGTCCAACCAGCCGCGCCGATGCAGCCGTGCGGCGGCCGCCGGAATGCCGTGGCCGAGAGCCGGGCGCAGCGTGCGCCGCTCGGTGACCACCGCGGTGACCAGATCGCGGGGTGTCACGTCGAAGGCCGGGTTGTAAGCGGCGGTGCCCGCGGGCGCGACCGGCTGACCGGCGAACGAGGTGACCTCCGCGGCCGCGCGCTGTTCGATCACGATCGACGCGCCGTCGGAGATCGTTTCGTCCACCGTCGATTCCGGCGCGACGACCACGAACGGGATGCCCGCCCGCGCCGCGGCAAGGGCCAGCGGGTAGCTGCCGATCTTGTTGGCCACATCGCCCTCAGCGGTGATCCGGTCCGCGCCGATCAGCACACAGTCAACCAGGCCCGCCGCGATGGCCGCGGAACTCGCCGAATCGACGCAGATGCGGTGCGGGATACCGGCTTCGGCCAATTCCCACGCGGTCAGCCTGGCGCCTTGCAGCAGCGGCCTGGTCTCCCCCGCGAGCACCGATTCCAGTCGGCCGCGCTGGGCGAGCTCGCGGAGGGCGCCGAGCGCGGTGCCCCAGGCGACGGTCGCCAATCTGCCGGTGTTGCAATGGGTCAGCACCCGCAGCCGGTCCCGGCCGGACAGGGCGAGCACCTCGTCGGCGGCCCGCGTCGCCATCCGCCGGTTGACCTGTTCGTCCTCGGTGAGCAGCGCCAGGGCCGCGTCCAGGACCGCCGCCGGTCCGTCCGCGAGCGAGCCGAGCACCCGGCGCACCGCCCAGGCCAGATTGACCGCGGTCGGCCTGGCCGCCGCGATCCGCGCGGCGTCGGCGCGCACCGCGGCATGGTCGCCGCCGTGCCTGCGGGCGGCCAGCGCGACCGCGAGCGCACCTGCCGCGCCGATCGCGGGGGCGCCGCGAATGGACAGTGTCTTGATGGCTTCGATGACCTGGTCCACCGTGGTCAGCGCGACGATCCGGTATTCGCCGGGCAGTGCGCGCTGATCAACGGCGTGGACGGCGCCCTCGACCCAGTCCAGTGAGCGTTCCATCGGGTGTCCAGGTCAGGCTTCGACGGTGAACACTTCGAACTGGTACACGAACGCGTAATCGTCGTCATAGAGCGCCGCGCACAGTTCGTCGTCGCGGCGCATCTGGTCGAGCAGTTCGGGTGCCGGCGTGTGCCGGGACAGGAAGTTGCGGTAGACGATGCGCGCGCCCGGCCGCGCGACGCGCACGACCTCCTTCATCAGGGTGCCGAACTGTTCCCGGTCGATGCAGCTGGTCACGTCCGAGAGGGAGAACTTGTCGACGGAGCGGTCCGGCAGCGAGCGCAGGTGGTCCATCAGGTCGGCCCTGACCACGTTCACCGCGGTGCTTGCCGCCCGGATGGCCGCCACGTTGTCACGTAACAGGTAGTGCGGCAGCACCTCTCGGTTCAGGTACTTGCCGTGGAACATGAAGGTGACCCAATCATTGTCCTTGGCAAGGTGATTGGTGAGCGTGTGGTCAAGCCGCTCCAGCACGTAGTCACCGCACGACTGCACGTCGGTGACCACCCGGTAGGAGTCGTCGTTGAGCACCGTCTTGAGCGTGCGCTCGGTGAAACCGTTGCGCACCATGGTGCGCCACAGCCTGCCGTCGATCCGGGTTCGGTAGATCCGGCGCTGGGTCTCCAGGTCGGGCGCGCTGAACAGCTCGCGCATAGCCTTGCCGTAGAGCAGCCGCATCGCCGGGGCGACCACCCGCACATACAGCTGCTCATGGCGGCCCGCCTGCAGCACGCCCTTCTCGATTGCCTTGTGGTACTTGGCGAAATAGGCGACCGCGCCGCGCGAGAGCTGCGGCGAGAGCTCCTCGAACAGCTGCCATCGATGCACCGACTCGTCGACACCGAGGAACTCGAGCAGCGTGTCATACGAAAAGTGCCGAATGGCGGCCAGTTTCAGTTCCAGCAGGTAGGTCTGGCCCGCCGAGCTGTCCACCGAGGTGACGGTGGCCGGGTTGTTCACCACCAGGCTCAGCGCCCGGCAGCCGCTGCCCGTCACCGCGAGCACAGTGTCGCCCTCGGCGATGTCCAATGCGCGCAGCTCCGAGCGGGAGTCTTCGTCGCAGGTGCTGTAGAGCAGCCAACGTTCGTTGGTTTCAGCACTTTTCATGATGTGTACCTCTCCGGGGAAAGCCTGTTCCGGTTGTCATGCGTTGGCCACGTCGGCCTGATCGTCGGCGGTCTCGGGGGTCTGAATCGGTGGATGGGCGGGCAGCAGCGCGCCCGCGACGAGCGCGGCGACCGCGCAGATGCCGGTCACCACCAGGCAGGAGACCTGGAAGCCGTGCAGGAAGGCCGTTTGTGCGGCATCGGCCAGTGTCTCGGCCACCGCGCTCTGACCCTGCGCGGCCAGACCCGCGGCCGCCTGCAGTGCGGCGCCCACCGAATCCCGGCTGTGCTCGAGCAACTCCTGCGGCACGCCGGGCACGCTGCCGTCGGACAGCTTCCCGTTGTACAGCGAGTGGTGCACACTGCCGACCACCGCGATGCCGAGGGTGCCGCCGAAAAGCCTTGTCGCGTCGTTCATCGCCGAGCCGATGCCCGCCTTGGCGGCCGGCACCACGCCCATGATGGCCTCGGTCGCCGGCACCGCGACCGAGCCGATGCCGAGGCCGATCACCACCATCTGCGCCGCGATCAGCCAGTAGCTGGTCGCCACGCCGTCGATCGAGAACCAGGCGTACGAGCTGGCCATCAGCACCAGCCCCGTCGTCACCACGATCCGGGTGCCGAGCTTGATCACCAGCTTGCCGCCGACCACCGAGCCGATGATGATCGCGACCGCCACCGGGATGAGCCGGACACCGGCGCCGAGCGGGGTGTAGGACTTCAGGAACTGGAAGTACTGGGTCACCAGGAAGGTGAATCCGTTCAAGGTGAAGAACGTGATGGTGATCGTCGCGCACGCGGCTGAGAACCGCAGATTGCGGAACAGTCGCACGTCGATCATCGGATGCGCGGTGTTCAGCTCACGCCACACCAGACCGGCGAAAAGCGCTGCGGCACCGACGAAACCGAGCAGGCTCACCGCACTCAGCCAGCCGCGGTTCGGCGCCTCGATGATGGTGTAGACGAGCAGTGCGATCGCCGTCGTCGACAACACCAGACCGGGAAAGTCGAGGCCCGGTGTCTCCGGGTCCCGCGAATTCGGCACGAGCAGCGCGACGAACAGGATGCACAGGATGCCGACCGGCACCACCACCACGAACACGCTGCCCCACCAGAAGTGTTGCAGCAGTACGCCGCCGAGGATCGGCCCGAGCACGACGCCGATACCGGACACCGCGCCCCACACGCCGATCGCCGCGGCGCGTTCACGGCGCTCGACGAAGACGTTGGTCAGGATCGACAGCGTCGACGGATAGATCAGCGCCGCACCGAGACCCATCACCGTGCGCGCGGCGATGAGCTGCTCGGTCGAGGTGCAGAGCGCACCGACACCGGTGGCGACGGTGAAGACCAGCAGACCGGCCAACAATGTCGAGCGCCTGCCGAATCGGTCACCGAGGCTGCCAGCGGCCAGCACCAGCGCCGCGAAGGTCAACGCGTAGGCGTCGATGATCCATTGCAGCCCACTGGTACTCGAACCCAGTTCCCGAACCAGGCTCGGCAGCGCCAGGTTCACGATCATCGCGTCCATGTAGATCGCGATGACGCACAGGCACAGCACCGCGAGCACGAGCGATTTGCTCCGCGATGTGGTGGCGGTCACGGCCGGTGTTGTCATGAAATATGCACCCCTGCTTCGTTCTTCGCGCGCATCGCCGTCGCGGCGAGCGCGGCCTGGAATGACAGTGCGATCACGTCGTTGGTGACGAGCACCGCGCCGCGGTTCAGGTCGCCGACCACGTGGATGCCGCGTACCGGTGTCCCGGCACCATCGAGCGGTTCGAACGTGCTGACGTCGATGCGAACCCCGCCAAGCGGATGCGCGGTCAGCAGACCGGCGTCGAGCAGCGCGGCGAGCAGCGGTTCGGTGCGCAACGCGGCCTCGTCGGTGCCCGCGCCGGTCGCGTTGATCACCACGTCCGCCCGCCGCACATGATCCTCGGCGAACAGCTCGAAACCGGTGTCGTCGGCGACCACGTGGTACAGCCCGCCGAGCACCCGCAACCGCCCGGCGTCCATCGCGTCGAGGACCCGGCGCGCGGTCTCCGGCGGGATCGGCGCGCCGTGCACGAGCAGCGGCGTGAGCCACTCGGCGAAGAACTCCGCCCGGTCGGCCTCGGCGAGCAGCTGCCAGGCGGGCAGCAGCAGCGGGGAGGCCCCGTTGACCACCTGCTGCCAGCCGCGTTCGGTGCCCGCCTCGACCTCGGCCAGCTCGGCGGCGAGCATCGCCCGCGTGGTCGGGCCGCAGTCACGCACCTGCGACCAGTCCGGCGGTTCGGCCGATGCCGCCTCGATATCGGCCATCAGCGCCCGCCCGAAGTCCTCGAGCCGCAACGTGCCCGCGTCCGCGGCGGCTCGCAGACAGCGGTCGACGTGCGGCACCGGCGCGGTGGTCTCCGGGCCGCGCAGCCGGGGCAGCCGCCCCGACCGCGAGGCGAGCAGCACCGGGCCGGTATGCCCGCGGGCGGCGAGGGTCAGGCCGACGTCGATCGCGGTGAGCCGGGTACCGAGCACCGCGACACGGGCGTCGGCAGGCAGCTCGGGCAGCCGCCACGGATCGCCGAAATACCCTGGCCGCCCGACCAATTCGGGGAAGGGATCGGTCTGCGCGAGCATCCCGACACAGATCGCCACGCGTTCGGCCCGGTAGCTCTGCCCACTCGCGCAACGCACCTGCCAATCCCCAGGGCCGCCAGTGATCCCGACGGCCTCGTCCTGGAGGAGATCGACCACCACGCCCGCGGCCGCCGCCTGCTTCACCGCTTGGTCGAACACGTCACGCAGGTACCGGCCGAACGCCGCGCGGGACGGGAATTCCGCGACCGGCTCCCCCGTCGCGCTCGACTGTTCGGTCAGCCAGCGCTGAAGTTCTTCGGGGTCACCGAGATTCAGCGCCGACTTGGCCGCCCTGGTGTTCAACAGGTGGGTCGGCTCGGGTGTGCCGAACGCGAGATGTGTTGCGGCCGGGTCACGGTCGATCACCACATAGCGCGAGCCCGCCGGTAGTCCGGGCAGCAGCTGCCTGGCCAGCGCCGTTCCCGTCGGCCCGCGACCGATCTGCACGACGACCGCGGTGTCCGGGTCTTTCCTCATCACGTGACGATCAGCGATTCGCCAGCGATGAACCGGTCCAGCGGCTCGGCGATGCTCACCCGTGACGGCGGGTGGAAGGCCAGGCCGCGACACGCGGTGTAGTACAGCGCGCTTGACCCGACCATGAACCCGACGCCGCCGAGCAGCTCGGTGGCAAGCGCCGAGGTCCGCTCGACGGTGCGCTGCACCGCGAACCGCACGTGCAGTGCGCGTGCGACGGTCTCGGCGTCGGCGCGGCCGTTCATGATGTCGGTCGCCACGGACTCGATTCCGGCCATCGCGGCGTCCAGCTCGCTGACCAGCAGCATCCGGTCGACGGCGCTGCCGCGGCGCTGGTCGAGCACCCGCTCGGCCAGCCCGCTCGCCATGCCGAGATAGCAGGCCGACACCAGCAATTCGAAGGTCAGCCAGCCCGCGGTCAATGCCGCGTTCAGGCTGTCGGTCTTGCCGAAGAACGACACCGACTCCTCGGGGATCTCGACATCGGTCAGCACCACTTCCTCGGTCTCCGAGCCGGGGAAGACCAGCCCGTTGCCGAGCGGACGCACCTCGATGCCCGGCGAATCCGCCGGAATGATCACCAGCGCCAGTTGTTCCTCGTCCTCGCCGTCCGGACGCAGCATCACGCTCGCGGTGAGGATGTCCATCGAGCGCGCCAGGCTGCACGGCTTCTTGCTGCCGGACAACTTCCAGCCGCCAGGCACCCGCTCGCCGCGCAGCTTCGGCGCGATCACGCTGGCACCGGGCACCCCTTCGGCGAACGCCGAAGCCAGGTACAGGCCGCCCTGAGCCACCATGCCGAGCAAGGCCTCAGTGGTCGGCCCCGGCGGGATGGCGGCGACCGTGCACGAGTGCATGTTCACCGCGATAGCCAGTGAGGGGGAACGACTTCCGAGTACCCGGTGGATCTGCGCGGCCTCCAGCAGCGAGGCGCCGAGGCCGCCCGCCTCCTTGGCGATCAGCAGGCCGGCGCCGCCCGCAGCGCGAAAGAGGCTGAGTCCAGGGCTCTCCGGTGATTCGAGGACCTCCAGTGCCACCTCACCCAGTTTGTTATCGAGTCCGGGCACGTACCGCTCGGCGGTTTCGCGTTCCCTCGACATGAATCGCATTGCTATCTCCCATGATTGACCCCCCAGTTGTGCGGTTGTGCGGGGTCAGACGACGAACAGTTGATCGGCGAGCATCTCGTCGAGGCTCTTCTCGAAGGCGTGCGCGATCTGGTCGAGGTCTTCGGTGGTGTGTGCGGCGCTGATCAGAAAGCTGTGCAGCTCAGGCAGATACACCTGATGCTTGCGCATGTAGTAGGCCAGCGCGATGGTGGCCTTGAAGTTGCTGCCCGCCATGCGTTCTCGGTACAGCCCCGCCTCGCGGTGGCTGAAGTTGAGCGAGAAGATCGAGTTGCGGGCGTTGATCCGGCAGGCGATATCGCGGTGCTCGGTGGCCTCGCGCAGCATGGCGGCGAGGCGCTGGGTGTTCTCCTCCAGTTCGACGTAGATCTCTTGGTGCGCACGCAGATAGCCGAGTGCGGCCAGGCCCGCGGTGCAGGTCAGCGAGTTGCCGCTGAGGGTGCCACCGGCGAAGACCTTGTTCTCGTAGTCGTAGAACGGATCCTGGGAACTCTTGGCGAGGTCGACGATGCGCGCGTCGCCGACCACCGCGCCACAGGGCAGGCCGCCGCCGATCACCTTGCCGAGGCAGGTGATATCCGGGTGCACGTCGGCAAGTACCTGCACCCCGCCGTAGGCGACGCGGAAGCCGGAGACCACCTCGTCGAAGATCAGCGGGATATCGAGTTCGGTACAGAGCCTGCGCAATTCGCGCAGGAACTCGAGTTTCAAGGCGACCACCGAGGTCGGCATCGGTTCCAGGATCACGCAGGCGAGTTCGTCGGCGTGCTCGCGCAGTCGCGCCAGCCCGTTGAGGTCGCCGTACTGCATGACCACGGTGTTGTGCACGGTCCCGGGGTCGGAGCCGAGCGAACCGGCCACCGGCTCGGGCCGCTTGCTGTCACCGGAGAACCGGAACCACGAGCTGACCATGCCCTGATCGGAGAAGCCGTGGTAATGGCCCTCGAACTTGGCCACCATCGTGCGCCGCCGGTAGCCGCGGCACATCCGGGTGGCGATCATGATCGCCTCGGTGCCCGAGTTGCACAGCACCGCCTTCTGCGCGGCCGGGAACGCGTCGACCAGCAGTTCGGCCAGCTCGATTTCGGCCGCGTTGCCGATGCCGTTGACCAGGCCGCGTTCGGTGCCCGCGGTGATCGCGGCGTTGATCACCGGATGGGCGTAGCCGAGCAGGTGCGGGCCGTAACCGCCGGACAGGTCGAGGTATTCGTTGCCGTCGAAGTCGCGCACGCTGCCGCCCGAGGCCTCCTTGACGAACACCGGGAACCCGCTCGGAAAGAAGTAGCGGTCGATGTGGGTCGGCGCGACCAGCGTGGAGCGGGCCCGGTCGCGCATGGCCAGCGAGGTCGGCATCTGCTCAGCGAAACCGGTCTCGAAGCGCTTCTCGATCTCGGCGTTCATGTACGGCGAGTAGCGATCGGTGAATTTGCGTGCGTTGGCCCAGATGTCGATACCGGGATCGATCTGGGAGGCGAAGCCCTCACAGGACAGGAAGACCAGCTCGACCTTGGTGAAATTGGTGGTGTATTGCGCGTCGTATTTGCGCAGCACATTGCTGACGTCGTTGAAGTACGACACGGTCGACCACTGATTCGAGCTGATGTCGAAGTGGTAGCGCAGCACCTCGGCCATCTGGGCGTTGTAGGTCTCGCGATCGGCGTCGAGTTTCTTGTTCGTCAGCACGAAGTAGCGGGTGAAGCGGTCGATCGCGACGTCCCACTCCTTGCGGGTGCAGGCGTAGTAGAACGAGGAGAGGCCCCACTTCTCGTCCTCGCTCAGCTCCACCGTGACGCCGTAATCCAGCAGGATCAGCGAGCCGTCGGCGGTGAACATGACATTGCCGGGATGCGGGTCGCCATGGCAGATGCCGTGCATGTACAGCATCGTGTAGATCACGTCCTGCAACCGCTGTGCGAGCCGTTCGCGCGGGAAACCGACTGTCTCGGAGAGCTTTCCGGGAATGCCGTCCATGAACTGCATCACCAGCATGCGCGAGGTGACCAGTTCGGGCAGCACGGTCGGCACCTGAACATAGGGGTGCGCCTTGAAGTTCGCGCCGATCCGTCGCTGCTGCTCGGCCTCGTGGGTCATGTCGGCCTGTGGCCGCAGCAACCGGGCCACCTCGTCGAATCGCTTGGGCAGGTTCAGTTCCCGCACCCGTGGCGTGGCGCGGTGCACCAGTTTCAGCACCGAACCAATGGCGCTGAGGCTCTCATCGATCTGTTGCGGCACCGCGTCTTTGACCAGTTTTACCGCGACCTTGCGGCCGTCGAGCAGCTCGGCGATGTGTACCTGTGCGACCGAGGCGCTGGCCACCGGGTCGAGATCGATGGTGCGGAAGGTGTTTTCGAGTGGGCCGCCGAGCTCTCGTTCGATCGCCCGGCGCGAGGCCTCCTTCGACATGTGCGGCGTCTGGTCCTGCAGCACGCGCAGGGTGTCCACCCAGGACGGCGGCAGCAGATCCGAACGGGTGGCGGCGATTTGGCCCATCTTGATGTAGATCGGGCCCATCCTGAGCAGGAACTCGAGGATCGCGTCCGCGCGGCGCTGTTCGGTGCCCTTGGCGTCGCGCTGCCGCAGTGTCGCGATCGAATACTCCGCGGCGCCGAGCGCCGAGAAGGTGGCCGCCTTGGCCAGATGTTTGAGCATGGTTTACCAGTTCCGATCAGGCTCAGAAGACAAAAGAGAAGGCGCCGAACGACATACCGGCGCTGCCGACCCAGCCGACCGCCCGATCCCCTGGCCGCAACCGCCCTGCCTCGACCGCGGAAGCGATGGCGGCGGGCACCGACGCGGACACCACGTTGCCGGTCGTGCCGTACACGTGATGGATGACGTCGCCGAGGCCGACCTTGTCGGCCATGCTCTGCCAGTAGCGCTGGCTCGACGCGTGCGTGAACAGCGCCGCCACCTCGTCGGTCGCGACATCGAGGCGCTCGAAGACCGCGTGCGCCTCGGCGGCACCGGCCTCGTGCATCTCGAATCCGTAGGAGGTGAAGAAGCCGACGCCGTTCGCGGCCAGCTTGTCCGACGGTTCGCAGTAGCCCTCGTAGCCGTCCAGCGTCACGTTGCACAGTGGCGCCAGGTCCGGGCGGGAGGTGAAGTGGAACTCCCACGGCTCGTTGTCCTCGGCGGTGAGCACGGTCGCGGTGGCCGCCTCGCCGAGGGTGTAGGCGGGGAAGGTTGATTCCAGCGCTTCCAGCTGCCGCATCCGGTACAGGTGCGGGAACACCACGCCGCCCGAGCGCAGGTTGAACTCCGCGTTGACGATCATCGCCTTGCTGAATTGCCCTGTCCGGAACAGTGATTCGGCGACCTGCACGGCCCTGGTCCAGCTCATGCACGCGTCGAGGATGTCGAAGCAGTGCGCGTTGGCGAGGCCGATCGCGGAGGCCGAGTGGTACGCGCCGCCCGGCTCGATGAAACCGCGGCCGATGCCGGTGTAGATCAGCAGGTCGATCTCGTCGGGGCCCAGATCCGCCTGTGCCAGTGCGGAATTGGCGGCGTCGCGGAGCAGTTCGATGGGGCGTTCACCGGCGTCGAGCCACTGTCGCGATTCCGAACCCGCGTAGCGCAGGTAGTAGTCCACCTTGCGCAGTGCGTCGTCGAGGTCGCCTTCGAAGTAGTCCGCGCTGTGTTCGGCGATCAGGTCGGTGATGTCGGTATTGGTTACGGTGCGGGCGGGTAGGCCGGCGGCCACCGAGCGAATCTTCATCTTACTGAGCTCCTACGCCGGTGGGATCGGCCGTCGGCGTTTCGATAGGCGGTGCCGTGGGGTTGGGCACCAGGTGGTCGGCGATGCGACCGGTCATGTCGTCGATGGTTTCCGCGTCCCACATCAGTTCCGGTGGGAACCGCTTGCCTGACCAGGTCTCCAGCTGGTCGTGCAGGTTCATCTGATCGACCGAGCCGAGGCCGTGCTCGACCAGCGAGCGGCTGATGTCCAGCCGTGGCGCGTCCTGGCCCATGTTCTGGGCGATCCACTCGTGTATCTGGGTCAGCAGTCCCTGCTGCACCAGTTCGCGCATCGACGGCATACCTGGCGCGGCCGAATCGTCTTGTGCGGCGGACGTTTCGGCGATGGTCACGAGACCCTCCCAGCGGTAGACCTCGCTGAGGCGGCCCGCGAGGAAATCGGCCTTGCATTGCTGGCGGCGCATTTTGCCGCTGGTGGTGCGCGGGATGGTGCCCTGGCTGATGAACACGATCATCGACGGCGCGAGCGCGTGCTTGCGCGCGACCGCGTCGTGCACGACGGTGACCAGGTCGGCCGGGGTGGTGTCGGCGCGGTGTTCGGCGACGAGCACCAGGTTTTCCTGGCCGTCCCGGTCGACGGCGAAGGCGATGACGGCACCGGCGCGCAGCGAGTCGTCGCTGACAACCACCGTGGCCTCGATGTCCTCCAGGTAGTAGTTCACCCCGTTGACGATCATCAGGTTCTTGACCCGACCGCAGATGAACAGCTCGCCATCGCGCAGAAAACCGAGGTCACCGGTGCGCAGGTAGGTTCGGCCGTCGTCGGAGCCGGTGATCGTCGCGCGGAACGTGCGCGCACTCTCCTCCGGTCGCCCCCAATACCCCGGGGACACGATCGGACCGCTCACCCAGATCTCACCCACCGCGTCGCTCGGCAGCCGTTCACCGGATTCCGGTGCGACGATGGCGATTTCGGTGTCCATGACGGCCCAGCCGCAGCCGACCAGTTCGGTGCTCTCCGGCCCGGTCGCGAGCTCCACGCGGCGCACACCGAGCGCGGTCTCGTCGAAGTGGGCCGAGGTGAACGCGCGGCCGGACGAGCCGGACGCCACCTTCAGGGTGGCTTCGGCCAGCCCGTAGCCGGGGGTGAGTGCGGTGCGCGGCAGTCCGTGCGCGGCGAAGGTGGCCTGGAAGCGGTCCAGGGTCGCCTTGCGGACCGGCTCGGCGCCGTTGGACACCAGCCGCCAGCTGCTCAGGTCGAGCCCCGCGCGCTGCTGCGGGGTGGTCTTGTCCACGCAGAGGTCGAACGCGAAGTTCGGCGAGCCACTGTGCGTGCCACGGTATTCCGAGACGGCGGCCAACCAGCGGATCGGGTTCTTCACGAAGGTGGCCGGTGCCATCAGCACCGCCTTGGTGCCCGTGAACACCGGCATCAGCACGCTGCTCACCTGGCCGAAGTCGTGGAAGTGCGGCAACCACGACACCACGACGCTGGTGCTGTCGACGCCCCACCCGTAGACCAGTTCCGCGCACTGGTGCAGCGCCATCGCGTGGTCGATGATCACGCCTTTGGGCGTCGAGGTCGATCCGGAGGTGTATTGCAGGTACGCGATATCAGTGACCGGGAATTCCGGATATGCGGTCTGTTTCGAGTCGTCGGCGGCTATTGTGCTCGCCGCGTCCTCGACCGTTTCGACAATTCGAGGTAAATTCTTGATGAACAGGCCGTCGGGCAACGAATCCATTCCCGAGGCGACATTCACACTCGTGATAACCACGCTGGCCGCGCAGTCTCGCGCCACCACATCCACGTGTTCGGCGCGGTTTCTTTCCGGCGGAAACAGGGGAACCGCGATCACTCCGGCATACAAGCAACCATAGAATGCCACGACATATTCGAGTCCGGGTGGATGTAGCAGAAGCGCCCGGTCTCCGGCGCTTACTTCGCCGGTCAGACGGTGCGCGAAGGCTCTGGCACGCCGGTGCAGATCGCCATAGGTGAGCGCATCCGATTGCCGTCCTTCTTCGTCGAGGAAAACAAAAGCTGTGCTATCCGCAAGTTCAATGACACGTGTATCGAGAAGGTCCGTCCAATTACTTAAAGGCGCATGCGGACAGTCCGATGAAATTCTCATGAAAACCCCAACATCGATCACGGCCCCACATGACGGGTATCGATTCATTACTCGCAGACATATCGCTTCGACTTTGAAGCCTGCGAGCCCGCATAACGGGGTATCGAGTTGCGGAGCCGCGAATCAGATTAACGGGGTCAACTACTTTCGGTCAACCATTAGCGGATTAAATACGCGTTTATGACATCCATGTAAACTAGCGACCGATTGGAATCTTCGGCTCGAGATGTCCGATGCGCAGCACTCGATACGAATGGACCGCGAAAGGCGCAGGTCAGCGCAATACGGCCGCGAGCAGCGGCGATGACAGGGAGCCCAACGTCGGCCGGGGCCAACGGAATTCGACGCGAACCGGCCGAGCGCGCTGCTCAGCAACGCGTCGACCGGTCGGTCTTTTTATGAACTGCCGGAAGATGATTCGGCATCCGGCACAGTTCCCAGGTCCGTTAATTCATCCCAGCAATTTCATCATCAAAAGATCATCGGAGAATCATCGCGCCATTCATCGGTGGCGCGAATTACGCCGTGCCTCAGCCGGATTCACCCGCAGCGACCGGCCGGGTGGCCTGGCCGACTGTGTGCAGGTGCTGCAGCGCCTGGGCATAGGAGTCGAACAGACCGGTCTGGCAATACGGCAGCCCGATCTCGGCGCAGAACTCCGCGACCATCGGCTGGGCCTTGCGCAGGTTGGTGCGCGGCATGGACGGGAAGAGGTGGTGTTCGATCTGATAGTTCAGACCGCCGAGCGCCGTGTCGACGAGGAAACTGCCGCGGACGTTGCGGGAGGTGAGCACCTGGCGCCGCAGGAAGTCGGTGGCGTCGTCTTCGGCCAGCACGGCCATGCCCTTGTGGTTGGGCGCGAACGTGCAGCCCATGTACAACCCGAACAGACCCTGCTGCACGAGGATGAACGCCACCGCTTTGGCCGGCGAGAGCACCAGGAAGACCGCGGCAAGATATCCGGCGGCGTGCGCGGCGAGCAGCGCGCCCTCCAGGACGCGGTTCGGGATCGGCCAGCGCAGTACCGCACGAACACTCGAGTAGTGCAGGCTGCCCGCCTCTAGCAACAGCATCGGGAAGAACAGCCAGGCTTGATGGCGGAAGATGAAGCGCCGGAAGCCCTTACCGGTGCGCGCGCGATCGCCGGAGTGGGCGAGGATGCCCATGATGTCGGGATCGGCGCCCTCGGTGTTCGGGTGGGCGTGATGCCGGTTGTGATTGCTGGTCCACCAGCCGATGCTCAGCCCGATCGCGAGATTGCCCGCGATCACGCCGTAGAGATAGTTGGCCCGCCGGGTGCCGAAGATCTGCCGATGCCCGGCGTCGTGGCCGAGGAAGGCGAACTGGGCGAACACCGCCGCCAGCAACACGGCGACGACCAGCTGCCACCACGAGTCACCGAGTAGGAAGAACGCCGCCCACCCGGCCACGAACGCGCCGGCGACGACCGCGGTCTTGCCGAGGTAGTACCGCAACTGCCGGTCGAGCAGTCCCGCGTCGCGCACCCGGCGCAGCAGCACCGCGTACTCGCTGCCCCGCTTCGGCGGCCGGGTCTGCGCCGTCGACGGCGAGTGCGCGTCCGGTCCGCCGTTATCCATGTAGTCCAACACGTCCGCGACCGTACTCGTCGTCGCGGCAGAACTCGGTGCCGCCGAGCCGGTAGATCTTCCTGTTACCACGGGGCGCCTACGCATCCTGTTAGCAGTGGTGTTCTCTTGGCTCTAACTGTCGCCTGCCACGCCGCGGCCTACTACAGCGGGCCATCGAAAAACAGCACCGGGCGGCTTGCCTGTCTCTGTACAGCATCGAGCGACGAGACCACGACCAGGTGAACGTATGTCCGGATCGGCGACACATCTGCGTGACAACTGCGTTCGACGAACGCCTCAGGCACCGAGACTACGGCCACCGTCGACCACGACGCGCTGGCCGGTGACGAACCCGGCACCGTCGGAGGCGAGGAAGCTGACGGCGTGCGCGATGTCCTCGACGGTCCCCAGCCGACCGACCGGCACCGAGGCAAGGTAGGCGTCGGTGTCCATCGCCGCGAGTTCCTGCTGCCGCTCGTCGTAGCGCTCGAACGGAATATAGCCAGGGGCAACGGTATTGACGGTGATGCCGTACGGAGCCAGTTCGCGTGCCCAACTCGCAGCCAGGCCGATCTGGGCGCTCTTCGCGACCACGTAGGCGTTGTGTCCCGGCGGCGGGCGATGCGCCACCTCGGAATCGACGGTGACGATCCGCCCGAATCGCCGCTCCTGCATGCCGGGTATCACCGTGCGTCCGAACAGCACCGGGCTCTTCACGAAGAACCGCAACTGAGCGAGGTGGTCGTCCCACACGGTTTCGGTGATCGCGGCGGACGGCTGGGGCCCGGTCGCATTCAAGACCAGCACATCGATCGATCCCAGCCGCGCGCCGACCGATTCGACCAGGTCCGCGACCTGCTGCTCATCGGTCACATCCCCGGCGAACAGTTCGGCGACGCCACCCTCGCCCCGAATGGCGTCGACGACCTCGCGCGCCGCCGGACCCTCGCGCAACCCGTTGACCGCCACCGCCATTCCGTCGCGCGCCAGCCGCAGCGCGATCGCCCGCCCAAGCCCACGCGAACTTCCGGTCACCAACGCCACTCGCCGCACACCCGCATCCATCGGCCAATCATCCCATCACTCAGCGCGCAGGACAGCCGAGCCTGCGATACCGCCACGATCTCGGTTAGCGTTCGGATATGCCAGAAGTACCGATTCCCGATCAATCGCTCGCCGATGACGTTGTCGCGCTGCGGCTTTGGCGGACGACCGATATTCATCAGCGGCTACTCGGCTACGCCGATCCGGAGTACCAACGCTTCTCGTTGACATCGACCGAACCGGTCACCGAGGCACGGGTGCGAGACCATTTCGAGCGGGAGCACCGGGAGCGGATGTGCGGCGAGAGGCTGAGCCTCGCCATCGTCGACGCCACCGATCTCGACCAGGTGCTCGGCGGATGCTCGGTGTACGACATCGACCTCGACCAGCAACGTGCCGGGGTGGGTTACTGGCTCGCACCACATGCCCGCGGACGTGGCGCGGCCACCAGAACCGTTCGCCTGCTGGCACGGTGGGCCTTCGACGTGCTCGCCATCGCCCGCCTGGAACTGACCTGCGCCCCTGACAACATCGCCTCGCAACGCGTCGCCGAGCGGTCGGGCTTCATCCGCGAGGGAATCATGCGCTCACACATGCGCTCCCAAGACGGTCGGCGCGACAGCATGCTGTTCAGCCTGCTGCCCGGCGAACTCCGCGAATCCGGCCGAACAGAATGAAAGGGTTCGCCTGCGGTGCAGGCGAACCCCGTCCTCTCGACTATGTCAGCGGTAGAGCCAGACGCCGCCGCCACCGATACCGATGACGCGGTCCAGCTGGTGCGCGACGCCATTGTCGTCGTTCTGCGTGCAGTCGTACGGGAACAGCGAGTAGTGCCCGTCGCCGCCGCTGCACATGATCGGGCGGCTGGTGCCGTACGGGCTGATCACGATCCGCGACGAAAGACTCAGATTGTTCTGTGACATGAAGTTGCCGGACCAGTCATGGCGGTTGGCAAGAGCGGCGTCGGCGTCGGCGTCAGCGGACGCGATCGGAGCAGCGAACAACAGAGCGGCGGCACCGATACCTACACACGCGAGTATTCGTTTCATACGGTGACTATCGGTCATACCGTCCGTCTATTACAAATATTCAGCATCGCCGCCCACATTCGCCTGTCCGGTACCGCCACGGCTGGGCGTATTGCGATGTTCTGTCGGTCATGGCGCCAAGTGCGGCACTATGCGGTGGGAGCCGGACGCGGCTGCGCGCGATCGTCGGACAGGGTGTCCGGTTCTTCGACGGCGTTCTGATCGCTGGCGAGTTCGACCAGCTCCGCGACCAGTTCGTCGAGCGCCCTCGATTCCTGGACGAGTGTCGCCAGCACCTGGGTTTCGTCGTCGGGGTCGAGTCGGCCGCGGGCGCGTTGCAGGAGTTCGGCGCTGCCGCGGATCGAGGTCAGTGGGGTGCGCAGTTCGTGGCTGGCATCCTCGACCAGTCGGCGCTGCTGGTCGCGGGAACGGCGCAACGCGGTGAGCATGGCGTCGAAACTGCCGGTGAGACGGCCGATTTCGTCGCGACCGGCCGCGGGAAGCGGTGCGGACAGGTCCTGGGTGGAGCTGATGTGTTCGGTCGCGGCGAGCAGGCGCCGGACGGGGCGCAGGATCCGTCCGATCGCCAGCCAGCTCAGCAGCGCGCAGACCGCCACCGCGACGACGATGATCCAGCCTGTGCGCCAAAAGAATTCGCGGGCGATCCGTTCTGGTTCTCGATAGTGCTGAGCGACCATGACCGCGCCACCGCCTGGACGGGGTTTGGTGAGGATCCCGTACGATTCGCCGTCCACATCGACATCGGATTCGGCTGTGCCACTGCCGGTTCGGGCGATCGCACGGTCGATATCGGAGACCGGCAGCGCGTCGCCGCCCGTGCCGAGGCGCCGGACGGTGCCGTCGGACGACAGCACCTGCTCGACGGTATCGGCTCGCGGCGACGGCACGCCGCCGGTCGCCAGCACGGCCAGGACGTTATCCGCACGATCGCGCAGGCCGCGGTCGAGTTGATCGGCGACGACCTCACTCGTGCGGCTATAGAACGCGCCGATGACCAGGAGGATGGCGACCGCGGTGGCCGCGATGGCGACCGCCGCGATCCTGGCCCGCAACATCACGCGGCTCCGTTGACGCCTCGGCCAGCACGCCGATCGCCGATGACAGTGATCATCTGACCATTCTCGCTGGTCGGCAGGGTGCTCTTCGGTGCGGGCCGTCAGTTCGTGACCGCGGTCACCTGGATCGGTGGGATGCGGTCCAGGCAGGCCAGGTCCCCGGCCGAGGTGGTGCGGATGAAGCGGGCGACGAGGCCGAGGATGCATCCGCTGGGTTCCAGTCCTGGCACGTGGCCGGTATTCGGGACCGACACGAATGTGGCGTGCCGGAACTGTGCCGCGGCCGCCCGGCCGTTGGCATCGGGGGTGTTGGCATCGAGATCACCCGAGAGCACCAGGACCGGCACATCCGGCATGCCGCTCGAATGCGGTTGTGTGGCACCAGAGTTAGGCCACAGCATGCAGATGTCACCACCATCGCTCAGACCCTCGTCGAAGCCCGTCGCGCTGAAAGCGCCGAACGCACCGGGCGTGGTCGCGGACAGCGCCTGTTGGTACTGCGAATCCCGTTGTGCCGGTGGAGTATCCGGTGACCACGCTTTGGCGTAGTCGTTGCAGACGACCGCCGTCCCCAATGCGCTAGCCCCGTCGTCCGGCGACGCGGTCGCCTTGACGAACTCCGTCAGCGCCGAATCGTCACCGCGCGCCGCCTTGTGCAGCGCGGCGGGCAGCGTGCCGAGCGGCGTGAGCACCGTCGGATCCCAGCCGACCCCGCCGCTGGCGGACTCGAAGATCAGGCTGCTGAGTTTCCCCTCGGTCAGCACCAGCGGCGAGAGACCCTCGACGGCAATCGGTGTGGATCGCAGCCGTGCCAATGTTGCCGTCAGGTCGGCCACGGCGGTGTCGCCGTCACACAACCCGCTGCGGTCGCAAATGCGGTGCAGCGTCAGCGATTCCGCCTGTGCGCTCGGGCGCGACAGCGGATCGAAATCGATCGGGTACGCGCCGGACAGCACTATCGACTGCACCCGGTCCGGATGCCGCTGCGCGTAGATCGGCATCAGATAGGTGCCGTAGGAAAGGCCGTAGAGCACCAGCTTCGGAATGCCGAGCCGGTCGCGGACGGCGTCGAAATCGTCGGCCGTCGCCGCGGAGGTGTAGCCCGCCGCGCGCGGACCGAGCCGCTGGCCGCATTCCGCGACCACTTGCTTTTGCCGTGCCCGCGTATCGAATCCGACCGCCTCTTTGCCGATGCCACAGTCCAAGGGGCTGGACCGTCCGGTCCCGCGCGGGTCGATCAGCAGCAGGTCATGATCATCGAGCAGGGATTCGGACAACGCCGCCGCCGATGCCGCCTGGTCGATCATCGACCCGCCAGGCCCGCCCGGATTGGGCACGATCGTGCCCGCGACGGACGCATCGCGGCGACTGTGCCGCACCAGCGCGTAACCGACCTCGAGCTCGCCGAGCTCCGGCCGATCCGCCACGACCGGTCGCGACAGCACCCCGCAGGACACCTCGTGCCCGAGCACCGTCGGACACCATTCCGGAGCTACGCGGCCGCCGCAGGCGGTGATCAGGCCCGCGGTCACCGCCAGCGCGGTCGCGAGGCCGATACCGGCCGCCAACTTGCTGCTCATCTCGCGCAGTTCCTTTCCTCGTACGTCATCGAAGTCTTATCGCCGCGGTTCACGGGGTGTTGAACCGGACCTCGGGAAAGGCGGCGGGACTGTCCAGGATCGGTTGCCCGATACCGCGCAGGTGCTGATCGAAGAACGCGGCGACGAAGGTACGGGTGAGATCAACGGCTCGACCGCCACGCAGCGCGGCTTCGCCCGGCATCCCGGCCTGCTCGGCGAGCGCGCCGGTGTCGGCGAAGGAGTCGTGGTCGGCGCCGACGAGGGTCAGCCAACGCTTCCATCCGTGCAATCGGGTCCATGCCTCATCCCACGACGGGTCCTGGCCGCCGGGGCTGGTCTGGCCGTCCGCGCCGAGCATCAGGAAGGGTCGATCGCCAAGCCCTAGCGCTGGCACGACGCCTTGGAAAGAACCGTCCATGTTCACTCCGGCACGCACCCTGGGGTCGATCGCCATCGCGGCAGCGGCACTCGCCCCGCCGATCGAGTGACCCGCCATGCCGATTCTTGTGGCATCGATCAGGTGCGCGTGCGGCCAGGACGCGCTAGGGCCGGTGAGACGATCGAGTAAGAAGGCGGTGTCACGTGCTCTGGTCTCGGCCATCAGCGTGAGCGACCCGCCTTCGGCGATTCGGTCGCACGCCACACACGTTGATATCCGGCCACCGGGAAACTCGGTGCCGAACGACTCGCCCGCGTGGTCGACGGCGGCCACCACGTAGCCACGGCTGGCGAGTTCTTCGCTCAACGCGGTGAGGGTGAAGCGCGGTGCGGTAAAGCCCGGCGACAGCACCACCAAGGGATAGCTTCCCGCGACCGGCGCGGCGTCCACCTCGGCGTTCGTACCCGCCTTGCTCAACGCCTGCACCGGAACTCCCTTCAGTCCCATGCCATCGATCATCAGACGGCTCTCCGCGTCCGTCGCGTACGGCGCACGCGCACCGCCGCCCTGGTGCGCCGGGTAGTACATGCTGACCATCAACTCGCGGGGTAGCGACGGTACCCATGGATCGTTCCTGGCCGCGTCGACGAGGACAAGCGTGTTCCGGCCGACCGCGAATCCGCCAGTAGGAGCGGGTAATTGGGTTGTTGCCGAACTCGGCGGCAGCTTTGGCGCTTCGGTCTCGCGTGCACAGGCGATACCCGTCACGGGCAATGTCAGCGCGAGCATGATTGCGGCGATAATGCGCACCTTCCGAACTCCTCTTCCGTCGGCACCCGGCGGCAGCCACCGTCGAGTGTTCCGTCGATCCTGCGCACCCGTCAGCAAAGCAACGCCAGACCAATGACAAAGCCACGTAAGAAAGCGGGCGCCAGCGCGAAATCATCCTCGAGAGCTATGTCTTGGTCAGCCTGTGGCACGATTCGCGGCACGGACGGACTGCCTAACGTGACTCGGCATGAATCAGCCGATTTCCCCTCCAGCACAGCGCATTACGGCACTCGACGCCTTGCGCGGCTTCGCCCTCGGCGGCATCTTCATCGTCAACATCATGGTGATGTCCAAGCCGGGCGGCTTCAGTGACGGGCCAGCGCATTCCCTGGTGACCGCGCTCTGCTATGACAAGTTCTACGTGCTGTTCTCGTTCCTCTTCGGCTATTCGCTGACCATGCAATTCCGTTCGGCCGAACGGGCGAACGCGAATCCGCGAGCACGCACGGTCCGCCGGTGTCTGATGTTGATGGCAATCGGCTTGCTGCACATAACATTTCTCTTCACCGGCGATGTACTGTTCGGCTACGGCGTGGCCGGGCTCGCGCTGCTCGCATTGAGTCGATTGCGGCCGAAAACGGCGCTGATCGTGGCGGCGGTGCCCTTCACCGTGTCGCTGATCACGATTACCGCGATGAATATGCTGCACGCCGACCCGAGCATGAGCGCGGCCGAGCGGGCGACCGCATTGGCGGCCATGCGATCCGGCTGGCTGGACGCGGCGAGCTACCGTTGGGACGTCTTCGCCGGGAACGCCCACGTCTTCCTGATGTTCGGACTGTTCAACGCGCTGCCCATGTTCCTGATCGGCATGGTTGCGGGAAAGGCGCGGCTGCTCGAACAACCGGAGCGCTACCTGCCACTGCTCCCCCGCGTTCAGTGGATCGGCTTCACCATCGCCGCCCCGATCTGCGCGCTGGCCGCTGTCACCGACTGGCCGCTGGCCGGTCCCGCCCACCTGGTCGCACCGCTGCTGTCGGCCGCGTACGCGGCGACCATATTGCGTCTGCTGCAACGATATTCGGTGGTGCAGCGGATCTTCGCGCCCGCGGGCAAGATCGCCGCCACCAACTACATCGGCCAATCCCTCATCGCCGCAGTCATTTTCACCGGTTACGGGTTCGCGCTCGCCGGAAAGCTCGCGGAGTGGGCGGTACTCGGCCTCGCCGTCACCATCTACGCCGGACAACTGGCCGTCAGCGCATGGTACGTGCGCGGGCACCGCTACGGCCCGATCGAGTGGGTGCTCCGCGCCGCCACCTACGGCACGCTGCGTCCCGCCCACACCGAAACACACTCCGCCGCAACCAGTTAGCTGATGTCGAGCGTTCAGCGGACAGACGTCACCGGCGTTGGCTGCGATGCTCGTAAGGTGAGCACGGAGCCGTTACCGGAAGGCCGGTACATGTACGAGCCGAGGGAACTGAAGCAGGCCAAGCGTGATCTCCTGCAGTACATCGACGCTTATGCCTGGAAGGCCGCCAGAGGGGAACTCGACGACTCCGCGCAGGCCGAGGAGTACGCGTCCGGGATCCGGACCACCGCGTCCCGGTATCGCGCGCTCGGCGGCGATATCGAGGAACTCCTCCGCGAACGCCGATCATCGACGAAGTACAAGTTCGACGCCGTTCAAGGCGAATACTGCACCAGGACAGGGAAACTCCTCTACGCCGACACCGGGCGTCAAGCCGAACAGGTCATGGCGGCGATCGTCTCGATCGCCGGTACGAACTGACTGCGGACTCAGCCCGGGTACACGTAGTGGACGGGGGCGTAGTAGCCGGTTTTGCTGGAGCCAGCCCACGGCACGTCGAGCGGCGCCTTGTTCAGCTTGTGCGGGTTGCCGTCCTGATCGGCTTGCCAGCAGTCCTGTTGGACACCGTGAAATGAGGTGCACACGATGCGAGTCGTGGTGCCGAACGGTGAGGACAGCTTGTTGCGATCGGAGAACGGATTCCAGTAGTCGGCATCGCTCGGGACGGCGAAGTCCTTCGTGTCGTACACCGACAGCGCGCCACCGCCGTCCGACGGCCAATCATCGGCGGCGGCGGTGGCCGCACCGATCAGCAGTGCCGCGCTGGTGAGCGCGGTGAGCGCGGCGCATCGCGCGAGACGTTCGGAGTTGCTGGTCATCTCATTCCCTCCGTGGTCGCCGGGAGGTACCCGGCCGGTGTCGACTCTAGAGGTGTTCATCGGTGGTCAGTGTTGATTTGCGTCCGTGACGTTGTGGTCTTTCGGCGGTCGATCAGGTTCCTGGCACGACGATCGGTTTGATCGAGTCGCGGTCGACACGCCCGCAGGTCAATGCCGCCGACACCTCGTCGAGCGCGAAACGGCCGGTGACCAGGCGATCCAGATCAACCCGTCCGCTGGCCGCCAGGTCGATCGCCGTCGGCCAGGTGTTGGCGTAACGGAATGTTCCGGTCAGCTCCAGCTCATGGTCTTGGATGTAGGGCAGCGGCAGCGGGATATCGTCGCCACCCATGCCGACGAGCACCACCCGACCAGCCCTGGCCACGGTGCGGACCGCGGCGCCGATGGCGGTGGGATTCCCGGAGCATTCCACCAGGACATTCGGTTCGAATCCCGTGTCGCCCAGCGCGATAGCGCCGACGTCGATCGCTTGCGTACAGCCCAGTGCGACAGCCAGTTTCAAGCGCCGCGGGTTCACGTCGGTGATCACCACTTCGGACGCACCGAACGCGAGTGCCGTCTGCGCGGCGACGAGCCCGATCGGTCCCGCGCCGTTCACCAGCACCCGGTCCCCCGCGCTCACCCGCGCCTTCCGGCACGCCCAGACACCGACCGACAGCGGCTCGAGTAAGGCGGCCGCCTCATCGGTCAGCGAATCAGGCACCGGATGCGCGAATTCCTCGTGCAGCACGACGTATTCGCAGAACGCGCCATCGATCGGGGGCGTGCCGAAGAACCGCATGTTCGGGCACAGGTTGTAGCGGCCGGCCCGGCATTGCACGCAGGTGAAGTCCGGCACCCCCGGTTCGAGCGAAACCCGTTGCCCGACAGGATGTCGTCGCGCGTTCGCGCCGCGCCCGATCACCACACCGGACGCCTCATGGCCCAGCACCAACGGTTGCTCGACCACGTGTCCGCCGATCCGGCCGTGCTCGTAGTAGTGCACGTCGGATCCGCACACCCCCACCGCGCCGACCTTGACCAGCACCTCGGCCGGACCCGGTTCGGGCACAGCACGTTCCACGATCGCGATTGTGCCGACCGCCGCCAAAACCGCTGCGCGCATATCGTCACTGTCTTTCGGAGCCCAGCACCCTCAGTACAGGGCGAGTATCGATCAGAGCACCGAATACCGCTCGCCCGCTGCGGAATGCGCCGGGTTCATCGCTGATCGTGTTCGGTCAGCGGCGAAACCAGCGGCGCAGTCGCGCACGCAGACCGACCCTCGGTGCCGGAGCGGCGTTTTCGACAGCCGCCTGTGCCGACGTGGCCTGCGCGAACCGCACGTGCAGTTGTTCGCGCACCTGGTCCGGGGTGTACGCGCGGCGGCGGCGCTCGGCGCGCACGACCACCACACCGGTGGCGACCACACCGGCCGCGCCCGCCAATCCGACTGCCTTCCACCACCTCATACCGCATAGGCTACTGGCATGGCGGGTACGACCATCGATCTCGACCGGGCGCTCGAGCTCACGAGAACCGGGGACATCTGGCTGTTTCGTGGCCATTCGGCGGCTGACCGGGCGATCCGGATGACGACGAACAGTCCGGTGAATCATGTCGGAATGTCGGTCGTGCTCGACGATATGCCCGCGCTGATCTGGCACGCGGAGCTGGGCCGATCACTGCCCGACATGTGGTCAGGGGCCGCGCACCGCGGCGTTCAGCTGCACAATCTGCGCGACGCCGTGCTGGTGTGGGCACATCGCTACGGTCAGCAGGCGTGGTTACGTCAGCTGAACCGTCCGGCCACCAGGGAGATGGAAGACAGTCTGTTGCGCACCATCGCACGGCTCGACGGAACGCCGTTCCCGTCCACCGCCGGACTCGCCGGACGCTGGCTGCGCGGCCGGGTGAGCCTGCCGCGGCCGAAGTCGCGCCAGGCGGCCGCCCGCGAGCTGGAGAACGCGTACTGCGCGGAGATCGTGGCCGCGACCTACCAGTCGATGGGCCTGCTACCGCAGCACCGCAGCCCCAATTGGTATGACCCTGGCCGATTCTGGAGCGGTGACGGACTGCGCCTGTCCGGCGGTTACGAACTGGGTGACGAAATCGCCGTCCGGACACCGGCAAAGCCGGACTGATCAGAGGTTGCCCGGCACCACGATGCCGGTTTCGTAGGCGAGAACGACCAATTGGGCGCGGTCGCGGACATCGAGTTTGGTGAGCAGACGTCCGACGTGTGTCTTGACGGTGGCGACACTCACGCAGAGCGTCGCGGCGATCTCGGCGTTGGATCGGCCAGCCGCGACATGCTCGAAAACCTCACGCTCCCTGTCGGTTAGCGCTGCCACCGCTCCGGGCGGTATGGACGGTGCCGAGGGTTGGCGGGCGAACGCGCTGATCATCCGGCGGGTGATACTCGGCGTCAACAGGGCGTCACCGTTGGCGACGACGCGGATCGCGTGCAGCAGTTGCTCGGGCGGAGAGTCTTTGAGGATGAAGCCGCTCGCGCCGCTGCGCAGCGCGTGGAAGACGTGCTCGTCCTGGTCAAAAGTGGTCACTATCAACACATGTGGGCCGTCCACGCCACCGGCCGCGATGTGCCGCATCGCCTCGAGGCCATCCATGATCGGCATCCGGATATCCATCAGAACGACATCGGGTCGCAGTTGGCGAGTCAGCCTGACCGCTTCGCCGCCGTTGCTCGCCTCGCCGAGGACGGTGAGATCTGGTGCGGAGTCGACGAGCACGCGGAACCCGGCGCGGACCAAAGCTTCGTCGTCGGCGATCAGGACCCGGATCGGAGCCGGGGGCGTGTTGTCAGCGGACATCGGTATCCTCATCGATCGGGAAGTACGCGGTGACGGCGAAGCCGCCCGCAGGTTGTGGTCCTGCCTCGAAACGGCCGCCGAACAACGACACTCGTTCGCGCATCCCGATCAGGCCGAGACCCGAGCCGCTGCCGTCGGGCCGACCGACAGCCTCGGCCATCGGCCCCTCATCGGAGATGGACACGGTCAGTTCGTGCGCGGCCTGCCGAATCTCGATCCGCGCGCGGGCGGTGTGCGCGTGCTTGACGACGTTGGTGAGTGCCTCCTGCACGATGCGATAGACCGTGGTCTGCAGCAGCGCCGGGTAGCCGACCGGCACACCGGTGACGTGATACTCCACGATCAGACCGTCATGGCGCAGCCCGTCCACGAGGGCGGGAATCTCGGCGAGCCCGGGTTCGGCCGCGTCGTCCAGCTGCCCGGGTTCGCGGGTCTGCGCAAGCACCCGCCGCAGTTCGTTCAGCGCGGATCGGCTCGCTGTCTCGATCGCGCCGAGCGCCTGACGTGCCTCGCCCGGCTGCTCGTCGATCAGCAGGCGAGCCACTCCGGACCGGACGGCGACCATGCTCAAAGTGTGCGAGATCAGGTCGTGCACGTCGCGCGACACGCGTAGCCGTTCCTCCGCCCGAATCCGGCGTTCCTCTTCTTCGGCCCAATGCCGTTGCTGCGCGGCGATTCTGTGCCGGTAGTCGCGTCGCGTCCGGAGCATGTCACCGGCCAGCCAAGCGGGCACGGCGATCAACAGCTGCACGAAGTCCTGGTCCTGTTCGGGATGCAGATGCATACCGACCAGCGCGGCGACACAGATCGCGACGAGCGCCGCACCGGTGGCGAGCAACGAATCCCGACGTGGCCGCAGGTCGGCCAGCGTGAGCACGGCGACGCCGAACGCCGGACCGGTATTGCTCACCCACGGCGTGAATCGGACACCGAGCACCGAGGCGAGGCACAGCACAGCCGTCACGCCGACGAGCGCCGCCACCGGCCAGCGACGCCGAACGATCAGCGGCGCGACCACGGCAACACCGAGCGCCGCGATGGCGGGCAGCGACCCGATCCCACTGACCGCACCCACCAGCACGGGCACGGTGAACACCACGAAACAGCCGACAGCGATCCCGATGTCGATCGCGTCCGGCCCCGCCCGATGCCGCAACAGCGTCAGCCGCTGATGCCACGGTCGCTCGGCCTGATCCGGCGGCAAAGAAGTAATCGCCATAGCGCAGACCGTAATCGGCCGGCCAGTGCCTGCACATCGCCCCGAGGTCCAGATCGCCAGTCATCCGCAAGTCGGACATCTCGCGCGGCATCCGCCCACAGCGGGTACCGATCTCGCGCCAATGAGATGACGACATCGCCCAGGTCAGCGAGCCAAAGTTAGCGCATGAACACACACATCACCGGATCGAGACCACGCAGCCTCCGGCCGCGACTGTCCATCCCGCTACTCGCCATCGCCACCACATCCCTGGCGGCGGGCATCGTCTCCGGTGGCCTCGCCTACCTCAACCGCTCGCCCGACCACGAGGCCCACGTCGCAGGCACCACGGCCTGGTGGCCTCACCTCGTCTTACTCGCACTGACCGCCATCATCACCACCGCCATCGTCCGCCAACGCGGCCCGCACGCCACCCGCCTCCTCCTACTCGCTCCCCTCGGCACCACCGCCGCCAACCGCCTCACCCACACCATCGGTTCGATCCTGAACCGCCCCAGCGCATTACCGCGCCTACTACTCGCCATCCCCCCAACAGCTCTCCTCATCTACAGCCCATTCCGAGCGGGCATGCAAATCCTCGGCGGCCTTGACCCCAACTTCACCGCCAACGCCTGGGGCGGCCCCACCTACCTCGGCGCCATGGCCTGCCACTACCTCGACGGCGCGCTACTCACGGCCGCCGCAGCCGCCCTTCTCAACCTGCTCCTGCTGCCTGCCGAACACGGCAAGCAGGCAACCGGCTGATAAGTTCCCGGCATGTCTCGCCGCGATGAAAAGACCGTCGGCCTCGTCCTCGTCACCTACCAGAGCGCGGAGGATCTGCCGCCGTTCTTGGCATCGCTACCCGCCGCGGTCGATCCGCTGACCCTCGACGTGGTCGGCGTCGACAATACGTCGACGGACGGCAGTGCCAGTTTTGTCGAACACTTCGGCGGGACGGTCATCCGCAATCGTCAGAATGTCGGCCTGGCCGCCGCGATCAACCAGGGCGCGGCCGCGACCGATGCCGAATGGATCCTGGTCGCCAACCCCGATACGAACCTCGCCCCGGGGTCGATCGCCGCGCTCGTCGAGACCGCACGCACCGACGAGACCATCGGCATGATCGGTCCGCGGATAGCCCGGCTGGATGGATCGCCCTACCCGAGTGGGCGTCGATTCCCGTCGCTCGCGGTAGGTATCGCACACGCGCTGTTCGGCGGTGTGTGGCCTGGCAATCCCGCGACTCGCGCGTACTTCGGCAATCCGGTGACCACGGTCAGTGATGTGGACTGGATCTCCGGTTGCTGCATGTTGTTCCGGCGCAGCGCGTTCGACGCGGTCGGCGGGTTCGACACCCGCTACTTCCTCTACTTCGAGGAAACCAAGATGGCGCTCGATATGCATCGTGCTGGTTGGCGGGTCGTGCTCGACCCCGCCGTCGAAATCCGCCACCGTGAAGGCGGCAGCATGCGATCAGCACCGTTCCGCAAGATCCGCAGCCACCACCGCAGCGCCCTGCGCTTCTACTGCGACTACCACCAGGGCTCGCCATGGCTCCTGTTCGCACCGCTGGTCGCGGCGGGCCTGGTAGTTCGCGGCGCGGCATCAGTCCTGCGGACCGCAATCACCCAACGCCTGAATCGCTAGAGACCGGCGGCAGTGACTTGATAGTCGGCTTCGAGGAGCATCCAGGCGCTCAGTTGGACTGAGAGGTCTCGGTTGGGGGTGGTGGAGGCGGCGGTTCTGCCGTTGGACAGGTGTGGTGGGGTTTCTGGTTGGGTGGGGATGGGGGCCTGGGTTGACCAGTCTGTGCCGAAGAGGGGGAGGCCGGACACGTCGGCGCGGTGGGTCCAGGCGGCGTTGGCGCTGGTGTGGATGAGGTGGGCGGCGGTGGTGTCGCGCAAGGTGATTGCGGTCAGGGCGAGGTAGCGGGCGAGGATGCCCATGAACAGACCGCCGTCGCCGCCGCCCGCGCCGACGATGACGCCGTTTTTGGTCAGGCCTCTGCTGGTCGCGGCGATCAGGGCGGTTGCTCGGTCGCGGTGCTCGGGAGCGCCTGTGCGCGTTGCCAATTCGGTTTCGAGGCCGATGGTTGTGCCCTGGTTGTAGGTGTAGACGGCGGGCTCGAATCGGGCGCCTGGTTCGTGTACGCCGTCGATGATGAGGCCGGAGTCGTTGCTGCGCAGTCGAGTAGCCAGAAAGTCGGCGATTTGCGTGGCGTGGGTCAGGTCGCCGAGCCGGGCGAGCGCGATGCCGGTGGGACCGTTCGCGGCCGCGTTGTAGTAGTCGGAGTCGACACGCCACGGCACCGCGCCGACCTCGGGGTTCCAGCTGTCGACTATCGCCGTCCGCAAGTCGTTGATGCCGTCGGGGAATCCGACACCGAGCAGGCGGTCGGCGCGTTCGAGTGCGAGTAGTAGCCAGGCCATGTCGTCGTAGTACTGGTTCGTCCAGCCGGTGAGGTTGCGGGCGCGGATGCCGCGGGCGATGGCGGCAACCCGGTCGTTGCGTTCAGCGGCCGGTGCGCGGATCGCGGCATCGGTCGCGCAATCGAGCAGGTGCGCCTGGAACCAGTAGTTCCATTCTTCGAACACCTCTTCCTGCGGCGACGGCGGCCAGGCGGTCACGCCGAGCAGTGTGCCGGGCAGGCCCCACAGCGGGCGCAGGTGCCGGGCCTGAATCGCCTGCTCCGCAAGGCCTGCCCGCTGCGCGCACTCGGCGGCCGTCGTCGGTGCGGCCGACGCGAGCCCCGGCGATACGGCCAACCCGACACCCACTCCGGCCGCCGCCCACAGCACCGTCCGCCTGCTGACTCCGCTTCGATCGCGATACATCGATCCGACCTCCTTCGCCGGGCGAACTCTATCCGCAGCGTGGAACGCTTCCTTCCGACTCGCCCAAAAAGGCGCCCGTACAACCACGCCCACTACGATGCCCGGAGGATCTAGAGCGAGGAGCGACTTGATGGAAGCGACGTTCGATGTAGCCACACTGGTGGGGCATCGCTACCGTGCTGATGACTTTTACGAGGTCGGCCGAGAGAAGATCCGCGAATACGCGCGTGCGGTGCAGGATTTTCATCCCGTGCATTGGAGCGAGGACGCCGCCGACGATTTCGGTTACGCCGGTTTGGTCGCGCCGACCACGTTCGTCTCCATCGCCGCGATGTTGGCCAACCGCAGGCTTTTCGAGACCGTGATCACCGGTTACGACGGATTCGTGCAGACCGATCAGGTTTTCGAGATGTACAAGCCGGTGGTCACCGGTGACCGGCTGGTCAGCGATGTCGAGCTCGCCTCGGTGCGCCGGGTGGCTGGCAACGTTCTGCTCACCGTCAAGAACACCTTCACCGATCAAACGGGTGAGGTCGTGCAGATCATGCACACGACTGTCGCTGGCATCACGGGCGAGGATGTCGCGGCCGGAACCGGCGACGCGATCGAGCGCGTGATCATGCACGGCATCGAAGTGTTCTCCCGCGCAACGGATTCGGCACAGGAGGGGGCTGAGGGGAACAGCGAGACCGCCCCGGCGTCCACCCCGAGCCTGTCCGAGGCCTCTCGAACGCGCCTGCCGCACACCGCGATCCGCTTCGAAGACATCGCCGTAGGCGACGAACTTCCGCCGCGTACCACCCAGCTCACGCGGGGCGACCTGGTGAACTACGCAGGTGTGGCCGGTGACGCGAACCCGATCCACTGGCACGACGACGTCGCCGCACTCACGGGTCTGCCCGACGTGATCGCGCACGGCATGCTCACCATGGGTCTCGGCGCGGGATTCGTCACCGGCTGGCTCGGCGACCCGGGTGCCGTAACCAGGTACGGGGTAAGGCTTTCGAACTACACCGTCGTCGACGCCCGATCCGTGGGGACTGTCGAGTTCACCGGACGCATCAAGTCGATCGACCCGCAGACCAGGACCGCCGTCGTCGTCATCGTCGCGAAATCGGCAGGCCGCAAGATCTTCGGCCTCGCCACCGCGAACGTCCGCCTCGCCTGAGACCGAAACTGCCGGTGGCGTGGCTGCTCCGCAATACGTTCGACTATGTCCCGCCCGCCAGCCCATAAACAGGCGCGAAAGCGCTTGGCGTGGACAGCGGTTCGACGGGAACGATGCGACGAGTGTGCGCGTAGACGGCCGCGTGCACTCGATCGCGGACACCGAGTTTGGCGAGCACATTGGAGACATGCGTCTTGACGGTCTGCTCGCCGACGCCGAGCGCGTCGGCGATCTCGGGATTCGTGTATGCCTTGGCGATCAGCAGCAGCACCTGATGTTCACGGGCGGTGAGGGTTTCGACTTCCGGCGCGGTCGGGAACGGTTCGATCCCGGTGGCCAGCCGCGTGACGAGGCGGCGGGTCAGGCTCGGGTCGATCAGGGCGTCGCCGCGGGCCGCCATCCGGATGGCCGAGATCAGTCCCGTGGACGGCAGCGTTTTGACGAGGAACCCGGACGCACCGAGACACAGTGCGCGGTAGAGGTTTTCATCGGTATCGGAGGTGGTGAGCGTGAGGATCCTGGTGGCGCCGCCGAGCGCCGCGACCGCGTCGATGGTGGCAGGACCGTCGAGACCGGGCATGTCGAGGTCGAGCAGCGCGACGTCGGGTCTCAGCCGCTCGATTTCCCGGATGGCGGCGATGCCGTGGTCGACCTCGGCGACGCATTCGATATCCGGCTGGGTGCCGATCGCCGCGCGCAGACCGGAGCGGAATACCGCGTGATTGTCGGCGAGCAGCACGGAAATCGTTGAGCTCGACGAGGAGTCGAGATTGTCCTGCGACAGGTCGATGTGCCGGTCGCAATCCACCGGCTGATGTTTCTCGACCGTGCTGCTCGCCGACGCGGTGGCGGCGGGCACGCCGGTCACCGACAGCGTCGCCGCGGTGATAGCGAACACGACTGAGGACGCCACCCGCCGCAGCGGGTGTGCCGACGCGGCTTCCGGCCGTATGTTCAGCGGAGGAAACCCTTCGTAGTTTTTGTTCATCAGTTGGCTCTCGATCTGTTTGATCGTATCCAGACCGACGCTGACCACGATAAGCGCGGAGGTACCACCGAACGCAAGTCCCGGCGCCGTACCGGAGCCGCCGATGCTGAGCAGCACGTTCGGCAGTACGGCCACGGCGCCCAGATAGACGGCACCGGGCAAGGTGATCCGGCTCAGAATGTAGGTCAGATAGTCCGCGGTCGGCTTGCCGGGACGGTAGCCGGGCATGAACCCGCCGAACTTCCGCATCTCGTCCGCGCGCTCCTGCGGATTGAAGGTGATCGCGACATAGAAGTAGGTGAAGAATACGATCAGCGCGAAGTAGATCGTGACGTGCGCCGGACTGCTCTGGTCCACCAGATACCGTTGAATCAACTCCTGCCATTTCGCCTGCGGGCCCGAACCGTGCTGAGTCAGCTGCGCGAGCAATTGCGGCAGATACAGCAGCGAGGACGCGAAAATCACGGGGATGACACCGGCTTGGTTGACCTTCAACGGCAAATACGTCGATGAACCGCCATACATTCTCCGGCCGACCACGCGTTTGGCGTACTGCACCGGAATCCGGCGCTGCCCCTGCTCGACGAAGATCACGCCGACGATCAGCACGAACACCGCGACGCAGACACCGGCAAAGATCAACGGCCCCTTGCTGTCCAGAATCGTTTTCCCCTGGCTCGGGATCTGCGCCGCGATACCGGTGAAGATCAGCAGCGACATGCCGTTACCGACGCCGCGCTCGGTGATCAACTCACCGAACCACATGACCAACGCCGCGCCCGCGGTCAGCACAAGCACGATGACGATCATGCCGAAGAGGCTGCTGTCGGCCAGGATTTTCTTCGGACACCCGCGCAACAGCTGACCCCGCCCAGCTAAGGCGACCAAGGTCGATGCCTGCAATACCGCAAGCGATAGCGACAGGTAGCGGGTGTACTGGGTGATCTTCGCCTGGCCGGATTGGCCTTCCTTGCGCAATTCCTCGAACCGAGGAATAACGACCGTCAGCAACTGAATGATGATGCCAGCGGTGATGTAGGGCGTGATGCCGATCGCGAACACCGAAAGCCGCAGCATCGCACCGCCGGAGAACAGATTGATCAGCTGGTAGATACCGGCGGATTCACCGCCGGAAGCAATAGCGACGCAGGCGCGAACGGACGGGAAATCGACTCCGGGTGACGGCAGTGTCGCGCCGAGACGATACAGCGCGAGCAGACCGAGCGTGCAGAGCATCTTCCGTCGTAAGTCCGGTGGCCGGAAAGCCGAAACGAAGGCGGAAAGCACACACTGCTCCTGTCGAACGACGTTGTCGGACAGGACGAATCCACGGGGAAACGAACCTGTCGGGGGCCTACGACGGTACGGAATATCCGTGCCTGCCCACGTCGCCCGAGAGTCGGACTTTCACCTCCCTCCATAGAGGGAATCAGTCAAAGCTGCGTGCTGAGGATATGGAGTCCGGCCGCTGAGCGGACGAGCGCGGCGACCGCCGGGGAGCGACTGCTCGGCGGCCATGCGATCACCGTGGTGACCTCCGGCGCGTCGACGACGGGCACCGCGACGTGGTCGGGCCACTGCCAGGCACGGCTGGAGGCGGGGATGACGAGCAGCGTTTTGCCGAGTGCGACGAGCTGCGCGAGCTTCGACTGGGTGCGCACCTCCGGACCTGGCCCGTCCGGGTAGGTCCCGTCGAGCCGGGGCCATCGGGCGATCGGCAGGTCCGGCACGTTACGGACATCGGCCAGCGTGAGCTGATCGCGTGCCGCGAGCGGATGTCCAGCGGGAAGGAGCGCGACTTGGCCTTCGACGCAAAGGTTTTCGGTGTCGAACCCGGCGAGGTCGTCGAACGGGCGATGCATGATCGCCACGTCGGCGTGCCCGTCGCGCAGCAGCCCTGCCTGCTCGCCGACCTCGCACAGCAGCACCTCGACCGGTACCGCGTCGGGCTCGCTCGCGTGTGCGTCGAGGAGCTGTCGCAGCAGCTCATGTGACGCACCGGCCTTCGTCACGAGCACCAGCGGTCGCTTCGGATCCCCGGCACGTCGCGTCCGGCGCGCGGCGGCCTCGACCGCGTCGAGGGCCGCTCTTGCCTCCCGAAGCAGCACCCTGCCGGTATCGGTGAGCGCCACGCCACGACGGTCCCGGTCGAGCAGCTGGACGCCGAGCCGCTTCTCCAGCTGACTGATCGCGCGCGAGAGCGGCGGTTGCGCGATCCCGAGCCGCTCGGCCGCGCGACCGAAGTGCAACTCCTCGGCAACAGCGACGAAGTACCGCAGCTCGCGGGTCTCGAGATCGTGCACGCGAGCAAGCCTACCGGCAGATACCTGGCGAGTATCACAGTGCACTGAACCGATATTGGACGATCCCGGTGCGCTCACCAAGGATGGATCGAGTGAACGACACGAACATCGCGCTGGTCACCGGCGCGAACAAGGGAATCGGATTTGCCATCGCACAGGGTCTCGGAGCGCTCGGCTACACGGTCGCGGTGGGGGCGCGCGACGACGTCAGGCGCAAGGAAGCCGTCGAGAGTTTGCGTGCCGCTGGCGTCGAAGCGTTCGGGGTCGCCCTCGACGTCACCTCCGATGACAGCGTCGCCGCGGCGGCAGCGACCATCGAGCAGACCACAGGACGACTCGACGTGCTCGTCAACAACGCGGGCATCGGCGGCCGGATCGACGGTGGCGCACAGGATCCAACGACGCTCGACCTCGACGTCGTCCGCACCGTCCTCGACACCAACGTGTTCGGGGTCGTCCGGGTGACGAACGCGATGCTCCCACTGCTGCGCCGCGCGACCGCACCGCGCATCGTCAACATATCGAGCAACATGGGCTCGCTGACACTGCAAACCGGCCCGATCCTTGCCGCGTACGCACCATCGAAGTCGATGCTCAACAGCATCACAGCCCAGTACGCCCGCCGCCTCACCGACACCAACATCATCGTGAACGCCTGCTGCCCCGGCTACGTCGCCACCGACTTCACCGGCTTCAACGCGCCACGCACACCCGAACAAGGCGCCGCCATCGCCCTCCACCTCGCCACCCTCCCCGACGACGGACCACGCGGCGGCTTCTTCGACGACGAGGGCGTCGTCCCCTGGTGAACCAGGACCGGTCCTAGTTGCGCACTACCAGCACCGCACCGGCGGCGAGGACTGCGAGCACGATCGCGGCGAGGCCGTAAACCAAACGGTGCGAGCGTAATACGGGGACGAAGTGGTCGACGGCGTAGCGGCCGGGGCCGGTGAGGGTGATGGTTGCGGCTGCTGCGGTGAGGAGCAGTTCGTACTCGATGCCCTTCGGCGCGAAGAAGGCGCCGAAACCCTTGACGGCGAGGGCGTTGAGCATCGTGCCGACCACGGCCGCGCCCGCAAGCGGGGTGAGCAGGCCGAGCGCGAGCGCGAGGCCGCCGAAGGTTTCGGTCACACCGGCGACCAGGGCCATCGCCTCACCGGCGGGATATCCCTTGCTGGAGAAGAACTTCGCGGTTCCGTCCAAGCCACCGCCACCGAATGCGCCGAACAGTTTCTGCGCACCGTGCGCGGCCATGGTCAGCCCGACCGCGATGCGCAGCAGGAGCAGTCCGGCGTCGTAGGCATGCGGCGTCGCGGCATGCCCTGCCGTCTCGATCGGGGCACCGGAGGCGGATACGGTACGCGAAGTTGTTGCGGTGTCGGTCATTCGATGGTTCCTTTCGATGGGTGAGGTCGAGCGGGTTCAGCCGAATTGCATGGAGCGTTTGGCCAGGCCTTGCCAGAAGCCGTCGATCACGCTGCGCTGGGCGGCCAGGTCGGTGTCTGCCGCGCCGAGCGAAACGAACAGCGGCGCGAAGTGTTCGGTGCGCGGGTGTGCCAATTGCGCTGCGGGCGCCTTGTTTTCGAAGTCGAGGAGGGCATCGATATCGCCGGCGTCCAGCGCGCGCCGACCCCATTCGTCGAACTCGGCCATCACCGGATGCACCGAGCCGTCGGTGCTCAGTGCCCGCAGGTTGTGGGTGAAGAAACCGCTGCCGACGATCAGTACACCCTGCTCGCGCAGCGGTGCGAGCTTACGCCCGATCGCCAGCAGACCCGCCGGGTCCAGGGTCGGCATCGACATCTGCAGCACCGGCACGTCGGCGTCCGGATACATCTCCACCAGTGGCACGTACGCGCCGTGGTCGAGTCCTCGATCGGGCACGTCGTGCACCGACATGCCGGGTCCACGCAGCAGTTTGCGCACATCGTCGGCCAGTTCCGGCGCGCCAGGAGCCGGGTAGGTCACCCCGTAGTAGTGCTGCGGGAAGCCCCAGAAGTCGTAGACCAGCGGAACCGTGGTCGTCGCGCCGATGGCCAGCGGTGCGTCTTCCCAATGTGCCGAAATCATCAGCACCGCTTCGGGTTTCGGCAGCTCCGCCGACCATGCGGCCAGCTGGCCCGGCCAGATCGGATCGTCGGCAAGCGGCGGGGCACCGTGCGACAGGTAGACGACAGGCATCCGCATCGGGCCACTCCTTCCATGTAGTTCAAATTTGAACATCTACCTCGATGATAGGTTATTGTTCGAGTTTGAACAACCTGAAAGGGGTGCGCGGATGGCCGAGCCGCGATGGCTTGACGACGAAGAGATGCGCGCCTGGGAAGCATTCCTCGCCGCGACGGCACTGTTGAATCGGCGCATCGAACAGCAGCTCAAGGACGAGGCCCACCTGTCCCACACCCAGTACGAGGTGCTCGTCCGCCTGGCAAGGGCGCCGGGCAACGAACTCCGGATGACGGAACTCTCCGCAGCCCTGTTCACCTCCAAGAGCGGCCTGACCTACCAGATCGACCAACTGGCCAAGGCCGGATTCGTCCGCCGCAGTCCCTCCCCCGACGACCCCCGCGGCATCGTCGCAACCCTCACCCCCGCAGGCCGCCGTAAACTAGAGGCGGCAGCCCCCGGCCACGTCGCCCTGGTACGCGACCTACTGATCGACGTACTGACCCCCGCCCAGCGCAAGGCCATTGCCGACGGCCTCGGCGAAGTAGCGACCAGACTCCGCGGCATTTAGCTACCGAATCGTGCACTACGCCAAGGACTTACGGAGCCGACTCAGCGGTCGGCACCGGCGCACGATCCAACCATGCCGCGTACGCATCAAAGGTAAACGGACGACCGAGGAAGTCCGCCACCAAATCGGCGGCGTCCCGCGATCCGCCGGGAACGAGAATCAGATCGCGATATCGATGCGCCGCTGAGGGATCGAACAGGTCATCGCCATGGAAGGCCGAGAACAGATCCTTCGCGATGACCCGACTCCACGCATAGGTGTAATACGCGGAGGTATATTCGGCGAGGTGTCCGAACGAGGCCTGGAAATGGGTGCCGGGCAATTCCGCGATCAGGCCGTAGTGCTCCATCGCGTTCGAGACCGCCGCGGTGTGGTCGGCGGGACGGTCGCGGTGCAGCAGATACGACACCGCCGTGTGCGCGACCTGGGTCTGCACCAACATTCCCTTGCCGAAATCCGTCGCCACCCGCATCCGTCCCACCAGCCCGGCCGGGATACTCGCCCCGCTCTCATCGACCGCGAACCTGCCGAGGGTCGCAGCGTCCCACGCCCACTCCTCGAGCATCTGTGACGGCGCCTCGACAAAGTCCCACTCCGTAGCGACTCCGGAGAACCGTGCCCATTCCTGCCGGCCGCCGAGCACATGATGGATGAGGTGCCCGAATTCGTGGAACAGCGTGACAACGTCGCGGTGTTCCATCAGCCCGCGCGAGAAATTGCACACCAACACTCCCTCCGGCAATTGCCGGTCGGTAATCCCGCCGACGAGCTCGAATTGCGCGGCATGCTTGAATTTGCCTTCGCGCGGATGGAGGTCGAGATAGATCCGTCCACGCAGTTCACCTTCGGCGTAGACGTCGTAGGCGGTGACGTCCGCGTGCCAGAGCGGAACATCGACCGGCCGATACTCCAGCCCGAACAGCTGGCCGGTGACCTCGAGCAGACCGGCCCGCACCCGGGTGAAGTCGAAGTATCGGCGTACCTCCTTGGCATCGACGTCGTACTGTTCGCGCCGGATCAGCTGGGTGTAGTAACCGATCTCGGAGCGGTCGATGGTGGCGGCGGGGTCGTCCTCGCGGCGTCGCGCGATCATCGTGTCGAGGTCGCGTCGGCCCGCGGCCGCGGCGGCGGTCGAGATCCGTTCGATGAACTCGGCGATGGCGTCGCCGGTGCCGATCATCTTGACCTGTGCGTCGTAGTCGGGCCAGCTGTCGTAGCCGACCAGTTGGGCCTTCTCGTGTCGAAGGTCGAACATCTCGTGCAGGACAGCGTCATTCGCGGGCCAACCGCGGTTGTGGAACTCGATCGTGAGTCGGCGGCGGGCGTCGGCGTCTTCGGCGTAGGCATAGAACGGCCGGTAGTCGGGATAGTCCGTGGTGACCGTGACCAAGCCGTCCTCGGCGGGCGGATGCGCGGCGATGAAGTCGGCGGGCAGCCCCGCGAGCTGCTCGGGCGCGATCCGAATCGCGCGAACGTCATCCCGGATGGCGCGACCGAAGTCCTGCTCCAGCACGGTGAGTCGCTCCGAGATATCCCGCAACCGGGCCCGGGTCCGCTCATCTCGATCCACACCGCTGCGCCGGAAGTCGCGCAACACGTGGTCGCGCATGCGCAGAGCCACCTCATCAAGACCCGCCGGGTCGGTGGCCGCGACGACGTCATAGAGCGCACGATCGAGATCACGCTCAGACCTGACCCGATCCACCTGCTGGACCAGCTCGTCACCACGCCGACGCACGGCAAGCTCGGGGTGCACCTCGACGAACAACAAAGCCGCAGACTCAGCACCACGCAAAGCAATGTCGGCGTCGTTCCACAAGCCGAGCACGTCAGCGGTCTCGCGCCGGGTCCCGTCTTTGAGCCGCTCCACCGTCCGCGGCACGGCCCGCAATCTGCTCAACACGTAATCGGCAAGCCATTCGGACCAGTCAGCTGAGGGCAAAGCAAGTGGCTGCGGACTCATCCCACGACAGTAACCGCCGCCCTAACCCCAGTCATTCCACAACTTTCGGCAGTCCACCGGCCCTCTCACATGGCCTTTCTCGGCAAACACAGTAAGAAGCCGGATAGTTGCTGACGGGCAAATTAACAGCGTCTCCTGGCATGTCGTAAACACGTCAACACAGGTCCACCCTAGAATTCCAGCGTACGTCTGGGATTCGCTTGCGCGGTGCTGGTCGGTCCAGGCCGGGTTGTTTGCCGCGGTTGACAGCTGGGAGACCGCTCATGACCTTGCGTGCATATGACAGCGCGATCGGGCGTCGACTATCGGTGTGGCGGCGGTCGGTGGCGGTGGTCGCCGCGGCTTTGGCGCTGTCGGGGGTGCCGGTCGCGACGGCTGAGACGCGTGATGTGCCGGTGGGGCTGCCCGCGCTCGGGCTTGGTACGTCGTTGGCGTTTCCGGGGGCCGAGCATCAGGTTTCGGTGAATATCCCGGTGTTGCCGGGGCTGGTGCCGACGGCGATTGTCGGCACGATTCAACTTCCGCCGCATGTGGCGCGGGGGTCGTTGGAGGTGCATTCGGGTGAGCGGCTCATCGATCGGGTCGAGTTACCGTTGGTGCCGCGCGGGCCGATTCGGTTGTCGCTGGGCGGGGCCGAGGTTATCGATAACGCGATCTCGGTGACGGTGACCTCCTCGCTCATCTCCGAGGCTGGTGCGTGTGTAGTCGACTGGTTGGGGCGGCCGTTGACGATGATCGAGGCCGCCGTCGTCTACAGCGGCGAGGAGCAGCAGCCCGCGACGGTGGCGGACTTCCTGCCGCCGGTACTGCAGAAGCTGACGGTGTATCTGCCCGCCAACCCGAATCGGGTCGAGAGTGCCGCGGCGATGTCGCTGACCACCGCGGTGATCGCCCGGTACGGGAATCAGCAAGTGGCGGTGGATGTTCGGGCGGTACCGGCGGGCGGTTCGGTGCCCGATCATCCGCCGGGTTTCCTCGAACGACAAGTGGTCATCGGCGAATCCGCCGATCCGGGACTGCGTTTGACAGGCGGACCGACACCGGTGCTCACGATCAACGGCAATGACAAGACCCTGCCCGATCAGATGCGGCTGCTCGTCAGCGATGTGGCCAAGGTGGCGATCTCCTCGGCCGCGACGGCGGTGGCGTTGCCGCCCGCGCCCCAGATCGCGCCGGACAGTACAACATTGGGCGCGCTCGGTCAGACTCAGCTCAGCTCGACGTCGATCGGTCCGGTGCGCGTCGATGTGGGAATCGATCAGTCACGGCTGGGACGCCCGGTCAAGGATGTGCGAGTTCGGTTGCGCGGCAGCTACACCCCGCTGCCGGACACGTTGAACGGTCAGCTCACCGCGAGCGTTGGTGAAACCTATATCGACAGCTGGCCGGTGGACGGGTCGGGCCGGATCGATCGGTGGATCTCCATCCCGAATTCGAGCCTCGGTCGATTCACCACGCTCTCGCTGACCTTCCAGCAGGCGGGCCTCACCCACGGCTGCGGCCTGGAAGAGCCGCTGACGCTGACGATCGAACCGAGCAGCGAGGTGACCAGTGCCGCCGCCACGCCGCCGCTCCCCGGCGGCTTCGGCGCCCTGCCACAGGCGTTGCTTCCCGAGGTGCAGATCGGCTTGCGGACACCGGGTTTCGCGGACACGGTACGCGCGGTGACCATACTGACCGGATTGCAGCGCCTGACCACCATCCCGCTGCGCCCGGAACTCGTGACCTTCGACCAGGCGGTCGCGAGCAAGTCGCCAGCGGTACTGATCGCGGCGAACAGCGAAGTGCCGGAATCTATTACGCTCCCGCTGCGACAGACCGACGCGGGTCTGGCGTTGACCGGCGAGGACGGAAAGACGATCACCAGGATCACCACCGACCCGTCTACACCGTTCGCGTCGCTGCAAAGCACCTGGTCCGGTGGGCGCACAGTCGTCGTCGGCACATCGAGTGACACGCCTGAACACCTGGACCGCGTGCTCGGCTGGTTGAACGCCGATCTCAACCGTTGGTCACGACTACACGGCGCCGTGCTCTTCCAGGCCGGTGATCGACAGCCGGAGTTCCTCGACCCGGCCACCGCCGCTCCGACGGCGCAGGATAGTTCCGAAATGACCTCCCTGGCAAAGATTCTCACCGGAGCCGGTGCCGCCGTGGTACTGCTCGGGGTGTTGGCCGGGGTGGTCGTGCTGCTGCGGCGCGGCAGGCGGTAGATGTCCGTCGGCACGGCATCGCGCGGACACGTCCGCGGGACCGTCACCCGAATCGCGGCGCGGCTGGTGCTGATTCTGCTCGCCACCGCCGGCGCGTTCTGGAGTACCTGGGTTCGGCTGGTGCACGATACGTGGACCGGGTCGAGCATCGGGTTCGTGTTCGTGCTGCCGGTGCTCGCGATCTTCTCGGCAATCGGGCTTACCCTGCGCCGAGGGCCGGAGCTGCCCATTCATGACCGGCAGACCGATCTGATCGTCGGCGTGATCGGGCTCGGATTGTCCGCCTGCACACTGGGTTTGCTGACACCGCGTTATCGCTATCTGTACGAGATGTTGCACCTGGATCTGCTGGCGGCCTGGCTGTTCGTGGTCTCCGCGTGCGTCCTGCTGTTCGGCCTGCGCCCGGTCACTCGATACTGGCCGTGCTGGCTGCTGCTGCTTGCCGCCTTCCCGCCGCCGTACCGAGCGATGCGCGTTATCGTCGGCGGCGGCAGCGTCTCGGCCGGTGCGACGATGCTGCTTTTCGCCGCCTTCGCCGCGGCAATAGCGGTGGGCCGCACCAAAACCCGCGCCTGGGTCGGTGCGGGGCTCGCGTTCGCCGTTGGCGCCGTAGTGCTCGTTGTGCTGCGGCTCTGGTACCCGTCCGCGCGCGTGCTGGTCTATCAGGCGGTTCCGTCGGTGATCGCGGTGTTGGTCGTCACGGTGGTCATGTACGTGGACTGGCGTCGGCGGCGCGGGGTATCGCTCACACCGCTGGACCGCGAACTGGATCCCCTTACCGCACCGCAAGCGTGGGCCGCCGCGGCGACCGTGGCCGTCGCCGCGATCCTGATCATGATCATTCCGATTCCACCGGACTACGACCGCAGCTTTCCGATGATGCCCGGACTCGCTGTCGCACAGCCACATACCGTGCCGCCCGGCTGGAACCAGCTCAGCGAGCGGCAATACCCGTGGGCGCAGAACTACTTCGGCCATGACACCTCGATGACCAGGCAACTATTGCGCGCCAAGGAACATAATCCGCTGTGGGACAACGAGTCTCGCCGTCGCCGCCTCGTTGTGGACACGGTGCGCGCCAAGGATCAGTACGCGATCGATCGCTACCCGGAATTCGTCCTGTACAACATGCCGCAGCCCAGGATCAGCCCGCCGACCCGGATCGACCTCGGCCACGGCATCACCGCCCGGTTGAATACCGTACTCGACGATCGACGCCTGCTCAGCTGGACCTGGCTGACCTGGAATTGGAGCGGCACGGACGGTTCGGAGCGGATCAGCCTGATCGCGGCGGACAACCACGAATCCGACGCCACGTTCCCGCCGCCGCAGCCATCGATGCTCGGCATCTTCGAGAACTTCCTGCATCAGTTCCTGCGCGGGAAAGCCGTTGTCCTCGACTCCGAATCCGAGGACGTCGACTCCGACGCCGAGCACAAGGACCGGGACATGCTGCTGTCGGTCGCGCGGGCGATCGTGGCCGGAACCGAGGCCACGTGACGACCGCGCGCGGTCCGGAGCCAGGGTCGGCCAGCGCCCGCTCCCTGCATTCGGCCGTGCACGGGCTGCGCGAATCCGATCCGATGGCCTCGGCATCGGTGGCTTTCCTACCGTGGCAACGCAATACAGCGCTGGCACTGGTGTTGCTTGTCGCGGTGTGCGCCGTGTTCTTCCCGATGGGCACCTGCACCGTCCTCGTCGCCCTGTGCACCCTTGGCTATCTCACCGCCATGGGCGATCGGATCCTGATCTTCCAGCGCGGTATGGCCAGGGACGCGATCATGACCGTCAGCGACGAACGGGCACTGGCGCTGACCGACGCGGAACTGCCGCCGTACACGATTCTCGTTCCCGCATACGGCGAACCCGAGGTGGTCGGCGATCTGATCGGCGCGATGACCGCCCTCGACTATCCCAAGGACCGGCTGCAGGTGCTGCTGTTGCTGGAGGAGGACGACTCCCCCACCATCGACGCCGCCCGGCGCGCAGGCATCGGCACCCTGGACAGCGTCGAGCACGTCACCATTGTCCTTGTGCCGGAAGCACAGCCGCGCACCAAGCCCAAGGCGTGCAACTACGGATTGCATCAGGCCACCGGCGATATCGTCACCATCTACGACGCCGAGGACATCCCCGATCCGCTCCAATTGCGGCGCGTGGTCGCGGCTTTCGCCGACCTGCCACCGGAGGTGGTGTGCATTCAGGCCAAGCTCGCGTTCCACAACGGGCGGCAGAACCTGCTCACCGCCTGGTTCACCGCCGATTACGGCCTGTGGTTCGGCTTCCTGCTGCCTGGTCTCATGCGCAGCAAGGCGCCGATTCCGTTGGGCGGCACGTCGAATCACTTCAAGCGCGATGTGGTGACCGATATCGGCGCGTGGGATCCGTACAACGTCACCGAGGATGCCGACCTCGGCGTGCGCATCGCGGTGTCGGGCTACCGGACCGCCGTGATCGACTCGACCACCCTCGAAGAGGCGAATCCGGACCCGATCAACTGGGTGCGGCAGCGGTCCCGCTGGTACAAGGGCTACCTGCAGACCTGGCTCGTGCATACCCGGCGGCCGATCCGGTTGTGGCGCAGCATCGGCACGGTCAGCTTCATCCGGTTCACGCTGATCCTCGCGGGCACCCCGATCATCGCCTGTCTGAACCTGGTGTTCTGGTTCATCACGTTGTCCTGGATTCTCGGCCAGCCCGCGGTGATCGGCCAGCTCTTCCCCGCCGCCGTGTACTTTCCCTCGCTGATCGCGATGATCATCGGCAACGGGGCAACGATCTACATGAATCTGCTTGCCTGCCGGGAGAACAACCGCTCCGATCTACTGCTTGCCTGTCTGACGGTGCCGCTGTACTGGCTGCTGATGAGCATCGCGGCCGCCAAGGGTTGCTATCAGCTGGTGCGCAATCCGTCCTACTGGGAGAAGACCTTTCACGGCCTCGGCACCAAGGAGGCCACCGAGTGAGATCGCGCTGGATCTTCGCCGCGTCGACGCTGCTCTACCTGGCCGCTGGTACCTGGTTGAGCGCGGGCAATGGCTTCCTGATGGGTGACGCGCTCAGCCGGGTATCCGCCACCCAGGCAACGCTGTTCAGCCGGGATCCGCATCTGTCGGCGATCGGATTCGTCTTCACGCCACTGACTTCGCTGGCCCAGCTGCCGATGGTCGCACTCGCGCAATGGTTTCCTGGCATCACCGTCTGGGGGCTCTCGGGTGTGCTGATGTCGGCGCTGTTCATGGGCGGGGCGGTGGTGATGGTGTTCGGCATCGGCACCGATCGCGGCGCGCCGCTCTGGCTCAGCGGGGGCGTCGCGTTGCTGTTCGCGATCAACCCGATGGTGGTGTTCTACGGCGCGAACGGGATGAGCGAGGCACCGTTCCTGTTCTGCCTGTGCTGGGCGATGCGCAGGCTCCTGCGCTGGCTGCGCACCGATGACGCGAACGACCTGACGGCGTGCGGTATCGCGCTCGGGCTCGCCTACCTGACCCGATACGACGCGCTGGCACCGGCGGCGGCCGCTGGCGCACTGGTTTTCGTGGTCACCTACCGGCGCTGTCGAGGCGAGAACTTCCGATGGCATTGCGCCATCATGGATTTCATCCTGGTGGTGCTGCCGGTGGCGGCCGCGTTCGTGGTGTGGGCGGCCACCAGCTGGTTGATCACCGGACAGGCGTTCCAGCAGTTCAGCTCGCAGTACGGCAACGCCTCGATCCTGCAGCAGTCCAGCTCGTCGGCGACCGAAACGACTGCGGCGCTGGAGTATTCGACGGCAGCGACGCTGATTCTCGGGCCGGTGCTTCCGCTGCTCGTTCCGATCGTCGGCGCGCTCGCGGTGCGCAGGCGCGATCCGCAGGTCATCGTGCCGATCCTGCTGTGCGGTTCGGTGCTCGCGTTTCAGGCCTTCAGCTACGCGAGCGGGTCGACGTTCGCGTTCCTGCGGTTCTATGTGGCGGCGATACCGCTGGCCGCCGTTTTGGCTCTGCAAGTGGCGCCGGTGCGCGGATTTCCGCCGAGCCGCAGGCCAGGGCGGCACGCGACGACGGCGGCAACGGAATCGGACCGGACCTCGGGCAGACACCGTGTCCGAGCGGGCTTGGGTGCACCGGCGGTCGGGATGGCGCTGACCCTCGCGCTGCTGGCCGGGGCGATTCCGTTGACCGCGTGGGGGATGTCGAGTCATGCCATCTCCGTGCAGGAGTACTCGCTGGGGGCCGTGCTGTTCCCGGATCCGGACAACGCGTCCGAGCGCCGGGCCGATGAACGCCGGATCGCCGCGACATTCGCTACCGAGCGGCGACTCGCGAACTATCTGGACGCCATGGACCTGCCACGCGGTGCGGTGCTGATGGATACCGTCTACGGCTTCGCCGTCGTCGTCGCCTCGCACCGGCCCGACCAATTCGTCGTGCCCTCGGATCGCGATTTCGTCCGGGTCCTCAACCGGCCCGCCGAACGCGGCGTGAAATACATTCTGGCAGTGCCGAACAAGGGGCGCGGCACCTCGGACGCGGTGAATCGGCGCTACCCCACCATGTACGAGAACGGCGGCGGCATCGCGACATTGGCGCTTGACGTACCCAATGATGGTGCGGGCCAGCCGGAGTGGCGCGTCTACCGGGTGCTCGGGGCGGACTGAACGGTCAACCCACGGTGGTCCGCTCGGCAACCAGCGACCACAGCGGGTCACCGGGACCTACGTCGAAGGTGCACTGATCGGGTCGCGGATCGGGAACGAACGCCCAGATCAGCGCACCGGCCGAACCCGCGGCCCGCTGCGCGACGAACTTCGCGTCCAGGTGCGCGCGGCGGTCTTCGAGGCTGCCACAGGATCCGGCCTCTTCGCCGATCTCGGCCACCAGCAAGGGTTTTCCCAACTGCGCGGCCTGGCGCAGCCGAACTCCCAAGCCGTCCCACTGATCTCCCGGTAGCGAGTCACGGGTGTAGTCGTGGTACTCCACGACATCAACGCGAGGTGACGCGCTGACCGTCCGGAACTCGTCACCCTGGGTGCCGCACTGCCCGCCGCCCGCGAATCCGGCGAAGATCAACCGGTGCGGATCCAGTTCGCGCACAACGGCTCCCGCGTCATCCATGAATGTGCGCAGCACCGCCGCCGCGTCCGGTGGGCAGGTGCGGGCTGGCAGATCGCAGTGGTTTCCGGTGCAATTGCTCGGCTCCGGTTCGCCGACGAGTTCCCACCCGGCGAGGACCGGAACGCTCTTCCACCGATCGACGGCGGTCTTGGTCCAGTCACGGAAGCTCATCACCGACCGGCCGTGCACCGGGCTGAAGGTGGTCCAGCCGTTGACATACCACTGCCGCTGCTTGAACTGCTCATCCGCACAACCGCCATCCTGCGGCGAAAGCACCGGCAGCACGATCCGCCCGTACTTCTCGGCAGCGGTGAACACCGCGTCGGCCGCACTGAAGTCCACCGCGCCGGTCCGCTTGTTGATCGACAAGGCCTGGAAGAGGTTGAAGCGGGTCAACGAGTTGGCGGGTAGCGCACTGAAGTAACTGTCCAGGTCGGTCTGCGCACCGCACCCGAAGTTCACCGACCAGTTCGTCGCCAATTGCGGTGCGTTGAACCCCGCGGGCCACCACGGCGCGCCCCGCAGCCGCAGCCCCTGCGGCGAAGCCGTGACGACCGCCTCGGCCGCCGGACGCGCTGCCCGCGGCGGCCGTCCGTCCTTCGGCGCGAAGGGATTATCCGAACACCCACACACCCCTATCACCAGACCGACGACAGCCAACAGACCGGCGAGACGAGCCCTCTCGGCAGCCACCGCCCCGCCTAGCGCGCGAGCGCGGACTCGACTGTGAAACCCGGGCAATCCTGCGCATTACACGTGGTCACCGGCTTTACGCTACGCGAATCACCACGCCATCCACGCTCGACACGACGCCATAGACGCAGGCGGTAGTTGACGGAATACACGCACAACGGCCTCGCTGAACAGTCTCGGGACGACGATCAGCGCGTAGGTCGCAGGGGACCTACGCGCTGATCGAGCCGTTAGTGCTCGATGGGGTGCAGGGCGATCATTGTGCGGTCGGCGGCGTAGGTGAAGCGGTCGTTGTCGTGGGCGGTCAGCTGACCATCGGAGGTGATGGCGCCGGGGGTGTCGTTCCCGGCGGCGAACGGAATGTCCCATACCTGTTTGCCGGATTTCGGATCGATGGCCCATAGTCCGGTGGCGTCGGCAAGGACGACGACGTGTCCGTCCCATGCGGTCGGCGTGCCGGAGCGCTCGGTATCGACCTGCCAGAGGCGTTGTCCGGTGCGCATGTCCAGCCCAGTTGTATTGTGCGCCACGGCATCTCGGAGCAGAGCCACATCACCGAGGATCGCGGTCGCGGTGCCGGTGTCCGCGCTGACGAGATCGGGACTGTTCCACATCAGGTTTCCGGTGTGGCGGTCGTAGGCGCCGTCGGCGAGCAGGACCGGGATGGTGTCATCGGTCGGCCGATCGATCGAAAGGTTGTGGGCGGCTTGTTGATCGCTGGCGGCGAGTACCTGACCGGTGCGGTCGAGCACGTCGGTCCCGGTAACACGGTGGCCCGCGCAGTCGGTGTTGGTCCGCACGACCAACGCGCCGCTGGTTCCGGCGGCGCTGGAACATCCGCTCAGGCCCGCGGTCCAGGTCGGCGCACCCGTGCCGAGGTCGAATCCGGCGAGATGCGTACCGAGGGTGAGCAGGCCCTGCCCGTGCGACACGTCGAGTACGTCGGCGGCGAGATCGTCCCCGGTGGTGCCGATGGCGAACCCGCGGGACCAGTTCGCGTCGGGGTCGGCGAGGGTGCCGGAGTGCACGCGCACGTCGTCGGACTCGACATCGCCCTCGGCGAGGTAGAGGCGATTGTCGATGACCGCGAGTGCGAAGACCGTCCAGTTCGTTGGCGTCTGGGTGAGCTTTCCGCTCGCGATGTCGTAGCCGATGAGGGCGGGCGTCGCCGCAGACGGCGAGGTGAAGCAGACGAGTTGCCCAGCGATCGGCACGCGTGCGCAACCACCCAGATGGGCGGCGGGGGTGCGCCAGCGCACCGCGCCGGTCGCGGCGTCGATGCCGACCAGCATCGGATCCCCCAGCGACGCACCGCCATTCGAGACACCGATCGCCGCGACGAGGGTGTCGCCCGCATCAATGAATCCCGCACTGCCGCTGTCGTATTCGGTCCCCGCGGTGGGATCACGGAACTCCTCGGACGCGTGCCCCTGCGTGGCGGCGGCGACCGACCACGCGAGACCGGGGGCCGCGGCCGCCGTACCGGTGACCTTGCGCGGGCCGTCGTCAGGCTGCATCAGCACGACAACCGCTCCCGCACTGGTTATTACGGCAACCGCGGCGGCGATGATCAGGTTGCGCATGCCCGGAATCGACGCCATCATCGCACCTCGAGATCGGGGGTCATAGCGATCTCCTCCAGCTGTTCGATCGACAGGGGTTCGGTGGGATCGTCGGCGGTGGAGGCTACTTCCACCCGGGTGCCCGACCGTCTTGTCACCGTGACGGTGCGCTGGGTCTTCGGAATTGCCTGTGCCCCCGAGCCCGCTGAATACCGCGACTCCCGGTTCTCGACGACAGTCCCGTCCGGCAGCTGCCGAGACGTCACGCTCTCACCGTATCCGGCGGAAGTGGCCGACGCGTCAGGAAGGTGCTGTCCCACAGTGATCGCGACGCTCAGCCGCGACTGCCGCCCCGGCGTGGTCACCCGAACCACCTGGCACACCCCACTCGCCGCCGATTCCGGCGGTCGCAGTTGTCCGAGCGGCCGGTCCAGAGACAGGCCCTTCAGCGGGATTCGCGCCAGCACAGCGTCCAGCCGACGGGCAACACCCTCGTCGACCGTACCGGTCTTCTCAAAAACATTGCCGCACGATTCGGGCACGTCCAGGGTGCCGGGCGGCACCGGCGCGGTGACGCGGAGTCCAGGGGCGGTCGCCACGGCGGCGAGGTCATCGAGGGTCATCGGCACCGTGCCGGAGTGGTCCGCGGCATCGGTGCCATCGGTAGCGGCGGCCGTGACGGCGCTGCCGTCGAGCAGGTAGGCGCGGGCGGCGCGGGACAGGGTGCGAACCCCACCGATCTCGTACCAGGTGTCTTGGACATCGACGGTCGTACCATCGGCGAGGTGGCGGCGTTCGATGAGATCGCCTGCGACACACGGTGGCACCGGCACCGCGGATTGCCGTACCGATACCGAGAGTTTGCCCGCGCTGCCACCACGAAGCAGCGTGCCGCTCGCCCTGGTCCAGCCGTCGGGTCCGGGCTGATCGGCGGACTCGCCAGGAAAGGCGAGGATGGGCTGAAAGAGCAGCGACCGATCGACGGGCGCGAAGGCGATCTCGGCATCCTGCGGCAGCGCGTCGCGCAGCGCCTGCGACATCGCGACGGCCTTGGGACCGGAGAACCATGGATAGGCCGGGTTGTCATAGCTCAAGTCGGTTGTCGTCATCCGACTCGTCAGGCCACCCTTCGCGGGCGGTTCGACGACAGTGCAACCCGGGATCTGCACCGGAAACGCGACCGGCGGCGTGACATAGGAACGGCCGGGTGCCGTCGAGGTCGCGGTCGTCGATTCAGGTTCCCGATCGTGTAGCAGCGCGCTGACGATGACGCCGCCCGCGAAGATCGCCACACAAATCAAACCGACCGTCCACCCGGTAACAGCACGCGACGGCACGGTCGCGTTGTCATCCTTGCCGCTGTCCATGTGCCCCTTCTCTATCGGTGGGATTGCAAGCTGATGTCTACCAAACGCGGATAACGCCGATCAATCAGCACGGCGGTCGCACATCATACGAGCGCCGTTCCTAACGCCGATCCCTTGGGCACCATTTCGGTTCCTGGCGCGCGCGATGTTCGGCAGGGTACTCGCGCTCGCCGACGAAACCCGTTCGGCTGCGGCCTGTTTCGCCCCCTCGCGCATCAGCGTCCGAGAACTCCGGCAATTCGCCCTAACTGGATATAACCTGCCAAAGCAAGACCCCATATTCGACGTCATTGCCGAGCAATCGATTTCAAGCATCCGAAATGAAATCTCGGTGTACCGTTTGCCCGAAACGTCCTGCTGAGTTTCGAAAGGAACTCAGCGGGCGATGCGAGCATAGGCTCGCCTAGCTTTACTGGTAGTTGGGCAGGGAATTACGATGGCGGACAACGGCGTCGACCATTCAGCAGCAAATCGGCAGTTGCCCGGCGCGCGGATTGCCGCCGATGCACGACTCGCCCTCGACGGTGGAAATCCCGTTCGACAGGAACCCTGGCCGACCTACGATCGCGGTGCGGTGTGCGTCCACCCCGACGACGAGCAGGCGGCGCTGCGCGCGATCCGCAGCCATCTCTACTTCCGCTACGACTGCCGTCCCGCGGACGAGACCGAGTGCGGCCAGTTCGAGGCGGAGTTGTGCCGTTACTTCGACTGTGAACACGCGCTGGCCACTTCGAGCGGAACCACCGCGCTTGCCTTGGCCATCATGGCGGCCGGTATCGAACCAGGAAGCCTGATCGCCTGTCCCGGTTTCACTTTCGCCGCTACCCCGAGCGCCATCATGCTCGCCGGATGTACGCCGTTCCTGGTCGATATCGACGAGAACCTGCACCTGGACGTGGCCGACCTGCGCAGCCGATGGACCCCGCAGGTCAAGGCGATCATGGTGGTGCACATGCGCGGCTTCGCCGCGGACATGGCCGCGCTGATCCGCTTCGCCGACGAAATGGGTGTCCCGGTATTCGAGGACGCGGTCCCGGCGCTCGGCGCGGAGCTGGACGGTCGCAAACTCGGCACCTTCGGGCTGGCCGGTGCGTTCAGCACCCAGTCGGACAAGGCACTCAACAGCGGCGAGGGTGGGTTCCTGCTCACCGACGACAGTGCCCTATTCGCCCGTGCCACCGTACTTTCCGGTGCTTACGAGGGGCGGCTGCGACGGCATTTCCCGAATGGTGACCCGCCGATCGCCACCGATCTGGACCTGCCGCTGCTCAGTTTCCGGATGGATGAGATCAGGGCCGCGCTGCTGCGGGCCGAGCTCGACCGGTTGCCGGTCCGCTTGGCCGCCTTCCGGCGCAACTACGACTACGTCGCGTCCGCACTGGCCGATATCGCCGGGATCCATATCCGGCGGCCGGTCGCGCCCGGTGCCTACCTCGGCGAGGCGTTCATCTTCCTGGTTCCCACCGGCGGCGCGGAATGGTTCGCGCGGGCGCTCTGCCACGAGGGCATCGAGGCACGCAACCTGGGCTCGGACGCCGACCGCAACATCCGGGCCTTCTGGAATTGGCGGTTCATGTTTCGCGGGATGGAGACCTCGGCCATCAAGGAGCTGCTGCCGAACGCGACGCGTTACCTCCAACGGGCAGTGGACATTCCGCTGTCATCGACACTGTCGCTCGCGGACTGCGACCAGCTCGTCGCGGCGGTGCGCAAGATCATCGGCGCACTCGCCCAAGCCCCGGCTGTCATCGATGAAGGTTCCGCACGGGCCGGGCTGCGATGACAGCCCCGTCCGAAACCGGTGCGATCCCACGCTTAGCGCTTGCCGGAGTGTTCGGCGGACTGTTCTGCGGATACCTCGGTCTGTCCGCCGCGATCCCGGTGCTACCGGCCTACGTCAGGGATCAGTTCGGTGCGGGCGATCTCTGGGTGGGACTCGCGGTCACCGCCACCGCGCTCACCGCGCTGCTCACCCGACCCCTCTTCGGCGGACTGGCGGACCGATACGGACATCGCTCCGTCATGCGGTTCGGCGCGCTCGCCATCGCGGCGGGCGGGCTGCTCTACTTCCTTCCGGTCGGTTTGACCGGTCTGATCGCGGTGCGCCTGCTGGTCGGCGTCGGCGAGGCCGCGCTGTTCACGGCTGGCGCGGTCTGGACCGTCACGCTCGCGCCGCACAACCGTCGCGGGCAGGTGATCGGGCTCTACGGCGTCGCCATGTGGGGCGGCATCTCGCTTGGCACCGCGCTCGGTGCGGTCTTGCGGCACTTCGGCATTGACGCGGTGTGGGCCTGCTGCGCCGTTGTGCCGCTCGTCGGCCTCGCTTTGATCAGCATCGTGCCGCCGCAGCCGCACGTGGAGCCGTCCGGCGGCGGGCGCGGACTGCTGTTGCGGCCCGCCGTGCTGCCAGGTCTCGGGCTCGCACTGGGTGCCGCGGGCTATGTCGGTCTTGCCGCGTTCGTCATCCGCGATCTGCAGGTGCGCGGAATCGACTCCGGCGTCATCGTTTTGAGCACCTTCAGCGCGGTGTACGCGGGCACCCGCTTGTTCATCGGACACCTGCCGGACAAACTCGGCCCGCGCCGCGTCGCATCCTGGTGTGGCGCAGGCGAAGCCGCGGGTCTGCTGATCATCGCCTGGGCGCCGAACCTACCGGTGGCGGTGCTCGGGGCCGTGGTCATGGGCGTCGGATTCTCGCTGCTGCATCCGTCTTTGGCCTTGATGGTCATGAACAAGACCGAAAGTGCCAAGCAGGGAGCCGCGCTCGGCGCCTACACGTCCTTCTGGGACCTCGGCCTGTTCGTCTGGGGCCCGGCGACCGGCGCGATCGCGACCGGATTCGGCTACCCGGCCGTTTTCGTGGTCGGCGCGGGCTGCGCGGTGGCGGCCTCGGTGCTGGCCATGGCTATCCCGCAATCGGTGACCACGAGCTGAGAAGACTGATGACGAATACCCCATTGGGCAATGACGCCCCACTGAAGGTCCTGTGTATCACCGGCTGGTGTCGCAACGGCAGCACCATCATCGGCAACATCCTCAACGAGATCCCCGGCTTCTTTCACGTCGGCGAGCTGCACTTCCTGTGGAAGAACGCGGCGGGTCGCGGCGTGAACGAGGATTGTGGCTGCGGGCGAAAGCTAGTCGACTGTCCAGTCTGGTCGATGATCCTGCCGGTGGGGCAACCCGCGGGAAGCACCCTCGCCGAACACGCCGACGCGGTGATCCGGCGGCAGCTCGGCAGCGTCCGGACCAGGCACACCTGGCGGGTGCTCAGGGGTCTGCGCGGCGAGCAGGTCCGCGCGCATGCCGCGCTGATGACCGAGGTCTATCAGGCCATCGCGAAGCGCGGCGAGGCGCGGGTGATCGTCGATACCACGAAGATTCCCGGCGAAGCGGCGCTGCTCGCGCACCTCGACGGCATCACTCCGTACTACGTCCATCTGGTGCGCGATCCCCGCGCGGTGGCCCAATCATGGAGCACGCCAAAGGAATACGTGTATGCCCTGGGGCCAGGCAAGAGCACCGGCTACTGGACCGGGTTCAACCTCGCCTCGCACGCAATCACTCGGCGTTATCCGGAACGGTCGATGTTCCTGCGGTATGAGGAGTTCATCGCCGATCCGGCGGGCACGATCGATCGGCTGCTTCGGCTGTGCGAAACCGATCCGGCGGCCAACCCGGTCGACGATCGAACTGTCGAGTTGCATACCAATCACACGGTCACCGGGAATCCGGATCGTTTCCGCACCGGGGCCACCGTTATCCGTCCGACCGACGATTCGTGGCGGGCCAAGCTGCCGAAATCTGCCAGGCGGATCGTCGCGGCACTGTCTTGGCCGCTCGCACGTCGGTACGGATACCGGTTCGGCACAACGGATTCGGACGGAAGGGGCTAGTCGAGTGGATCTGGGTCTCACGAACAAGGTCGCGTTGGTTACCGGCGGATCGAGCGGCATCGGCCTGGCCGTCGCCACGGAGTTGGCCGCCGAGGGCGCGCATGTCGCCATCGGTGCGCGCGACGCCGGACGGTTGGCGGCGGCGGAGCGGGCCGTCAAAGAGGTTGCGCGGGGCCGTGTTCACGCCACGAGCGTTGACATCACCGACAGTGCGGCCGCCCGTCGCTGGATCGACGAGGTCGCCACCGAGTTCGGTGGGCTGCACATCGTTGTGATCAGCGGCGGCACTCCGCCGACCGGCAACGCGGCGGCTTTCGAGGTGTCGGATTATCGGGCAGCGGTCGACGGGGTGCTGATACCGGCGGTCGATGTGACGCTGGCCGCGTTGCCCTATCTGCGGAACGCGCGATGGGGCCGGGTGGTGTTCGTGGCCTCCGAGACGGCGAGCGTTCCTATCAGCGGCCTCGCGATGTCAGGGGTGACCCGCGCGGCCATCGTGCGCTTCGCGCAGTCCCTCGCCGCCGAGGTCGGCCGCGATGGCGTGACGGTCAACGTGCTCGCGCCGAGCGCGACCCGCACTCCCCTGCTGGAACGCGTTGTGGCGCAACGCTCTACCGACGGGCCGACCGAGGCGCAGTTCGACGCGATGGGCAGGCATACGGCGGTGGGGCGAATCGCCCGCCCGGAGGAGATGGCCGCTGTGGCCGCCTTCCTGGCGAGCGAGCGGGCGTCCTATCTCACCGGCACGGTCCAGTTGGTCGACGGTGGCGCGAGCGTGCTCGGACCGACCTCGTCGCACCTGCCCTGGGAAGCCAACGGCCAGGACTGAACAGCACTGCTCTCGGCACCGTTGCCGATGACATGGAAGGAATCATCACATGCTGAAAACCGAAGGCATCAAAGAGACGCTGGCGCAGGTCGTCGCGGATCGCAAGCAGGAGCTTTCGCCGGGGCGGATGTTCGTCGAGGCCTGCGCGAAGGACGGACTCGACGCGGCGGTCGAATACGACGTGACCATCACCGACTCGCTTACCAGCTCGCGCCGCAAACCGCGCTACCCCGCGCGCAATGTGCTCAAAGCCATTGACCTGTCCCGTGATCCGCGCAAGTTCTACTGGCACGAGAGCGCGCCCACCGAGGCAGACGCGCCGATCGACGGCGCCGACGTTCGCCGGGAACTGGCCAGCCGGTTCCACAAGTCGCCGATCCCGGAACTGTTCACCACCACCGCCTGGGTTCAGGTGCCACCCCAAATGTGGGAGGACCCAGAGACTTTCGAGTCGTTCATCAACTATCGGCTGATCGTCCGGCTCTGCACCGCCGAGAACCATACGATCATCAGCGGCGAGGGCGGGCTGCTGAACATCCCGGGGATCGCACGGATAACCGACCCCGGCCCCTTCGCCTCCACAATCCTGTGGGCCTGCAACGAAGTCGAGCAGATGGGCGGCACCGCGGACGGTCTGATCATCAACCCGGTCGACTACTACCGGGCTATGGGCACCAGCCGCCTGATGGATGACCTCGAACAGAACGGCGTGTTCATTTGCCGCACCCGTCTGGTCGAACCGGGGAGTGCCATCGTCGGCGACTTCGGCCACGGCGCACAGCTTTTCGATGCGGGACGTTCGGTGATCCGCTTCGCCGAGCCGCCGCCGGGGACGTTCTCCGAACCGGGCGCGGCGGTCATGGCGGAGATCTACGAGCGGGTCGTCGTCAATCTGCCGACCAACTTCTTCGTCGTCACCGTGTAGTCGCCGGTCGTGACGAGTCAAGAGGCGGCGCCCGTGCGCGACGACCCGGATGTGGTGGTCATCGGCGGCGGGGTCGCCGGTTTGTTCTGCGCCTATTACCTGCGCCGCGGTGGGGCTTCGGTCACCGTGCTCGAGCGTGGTGCGCTCGGTGGGACGCAGTCGTGTTCCTATGGGAATACAGGTTTCGTTGGCACGCACGGTGCCGCGCCGCTGGCGGAACCCGGCATGCGTTCGCTGCGGGCGCTCGCCATGCTGAGTGTGGACGCGCCGTTCTATGTAAAGCTGCGTGCGGATCGCGAATTACTGCGCTGGCTAATCCATTTCGGGCGCGCCTGCTCCCCCGCTGCTGCCGCGGCCGGGTTCCGTGCGCTGGTCGGGATGAAGAAGCGCAGCCTCGCATTGCTCCTTGAGTTGTGTCAATTGCCCAGTATTGCAGCCACTTTCGAGTCGCCCGGCATTGTGCTGACCTACAAGACCGCGCAGGGCTTCGCGGATGCGCGTCGAGCCGTATCGCGAACCGTCGCAAGCGGAATACCGTTGCGCGTCCTCGGCCCCGGGGAACTCGACGAGCTAGAACCGAAGACTCGGTTCGATATCCATGGCGCGCTGTACAACCCGGAGGGTGCCTATCTGCACGTTCCGGAGTTCGTCGTCGAATTCGGGCGGGTCCTGCGGGATATGGGCGTCGAGATCCGCGAAAACACCGACGTGATCGGCTTCGAAATCACAGCGCGACAGATAGATCGGCTGCGCACAACGCACGGCGACCTTCGTCCCCGTGACGTGGTCGTCGCCGCGGGCGCGTGGTCCACCGAATGCGCACGCATGGCGGGGATCGGCCTGACACTGCAACCGATCAAGGGCTACAGCGTCACCATGGATATGCCGCCCAGCGGTCCCAGTCGGCCGGTGTTGCTGAGCGAGGGCCGAATGGCGATGGTTCCGCTGGGTGATCGCCTGCGCATCGGCGGGCGGCTCGAACTGACCGGGATGAGCAACACGGTCTCCCAGCGCCGCGTGCAGGGAATGCTGCGCACGGTTCGCGACTACCTCCCCGAACTGGAAGAGACGCAAACCCACGAGACATGGAGTGGGTTGCGGCCATGCACGCCCGACGGCGTGCCGCTGATCGGTCGCACCGGACTGCGCAACCTCCTGGTCGCGGTCGGGTACGGACACATCGGCATGGGGCTCGCACCGGCCGGTGGTGAACTCGTCAGCCAAATCCTGGCGGGCCAACAGCCGACCACTGACCCGACCCCACTGCGGCCGGACCGATTCGGCAGCATCCTCTCGACAAGGCAGTAACAGTGTTCGAACAACTAAATGCCAAGGGCGACAACACAATCGGCGTACTCTGCCTGGACACCCAATTCACCAAGATCCCCGGCCATATCCGCAACCGGACGACCTTCGACTTCCCCGTCATCTACCAGGTAGTGCACGGCGCGACCCCGCAGCGGATGGTCACCGAGGCCGATCCGACCCTGCTCGATCCGTTCATCATCGCCGCCAAAGAACTGGAAGCCCAAGGGGCAGCGGCGATTACCAGCGGCTGCGGCTTTCTCGTCATCTTCCAGCAGCAGCTGGCCGACGCCGTGCAGATCCCGCTGTACAGCTCGAGCCTCATCCAATTGCCGATGGTGCACCGCATGATCGCCGCCGACCGCAAGGTCGGTCTGCTCGTCGCCAAGCAGGCCGCCCTCACCAGACGGCATCTAGCGGCGATCGGCGGCGAATCGATCCCCCTCTGCATCGCCGGAATGGATGCTCAGCCGGAGTTCCGCGAGGTCATCCTCGAGGGACGCCGGAACGAGCTCGACGCCGAATTACTCGGCCAGGAGGTGCTGTACGAGATCGACCAGCTGGCCGTGGCCAACCCCGACTTGGGCGCACTGATCATCGAATGCACCGATCTCGTCCCCTATGGCCACGCCATCCAACAGCGTCTCGGCATCCCCGTCTTCGACATAGTCACCCTCACCGAAATGGTCCACCGAAGCTTGAGCCACCGACCCTTCCCCCGCTGAAACCTACACTGCACCAAGCCGGTTCAGCCCAGTGATGCGCTTGCCGCCCGCAGCTCCTCCAGTGCCGCGAGGGCGTACCCGGCAAGCTCGTCCTTGGCGTCGCGGTCGCCCTCGGACCATTCCGCGTACCCCCGTTTGAAGGCGAGGAGGCCGAGTTCGCCCGCGAGAGCCGCAGTCGGCGCGGGTACGCCGCGGGCGACCAGAGCGGTTGTCATCGCGGCCGCGAGGCTGACGCTCTTGAGTGCGTCACGCTCCTGAAGTTCGGCGCTGGACGCGATGGCCGCCTTCAGGCGCGGGGCAAGCTCGCGATTCATAGGACCCATCGTGCTCGCGGCGCGTTCGAGTCCGGCGGCGACCGCCTCGAGCGGGCTCGCGTCATCGGGCGCCTCGGCGATGCCCTCGGCCAGCAGTCGGCTCAATGTCTCCTGCCCGGCCACCAGCAGCTCGCGCTTATCCGGAAAGTGCCGGAAGAACGTGCTTTTGGTGACCCCGGCGCGCTCGGCGATCTCCGCGACCGTCGTCGCGTCGTACCCCTGCTCGCTGAACAGGTCGACCGCGGCCACGACGAGACGTTCGCGCGCCCCTGGTTCCCACCTAGCCATGAGCCCATCATAAGCGACGGGACTTTTATCCCGTCACTCTGCTAATGTGATGGGACAAGAGTCGCATCACTTGAGGAGAGTCCCATGCGTGTTTTTGTTACCGGCGGCACCGGCCTGATCGGGTCCGCCGTGGTCGCCGAGCTTCTCGGCAACGGCCACACCGTCCTCACGCTCGCCCGCTCCGACGCGTCCGCGCGCGCCGCCGAGGCCGCCGGCGCCGAGCCGCTGCGGGGAGCACTCGTCGATCTGGACATCCTGCGGGCGGGTGCCGCCCAGGCCGACGGGGTAGTTCACCTGGCCTTCACCAACGACTTCAGCAGCCCCGATGCCGTCGCGAAAGCAGTCGCCGAGGAAAGTACCGCCATCGCGACCCTCGGCGAGGCACTCATCGGCAGCGACCGCCCCTTGGTCACCGTCTCGGGCACACCCGCCACCCCGGGCCGCGCCTCCACCGAGGCCGACCCGCTATCGACCGCCGGTCTCGTCGGCGGCCGCGCTCGCGCCGTCACCGCGGTCCTCGGCTTGGCCTCACGCGGCGTCCGAAGCTCCGCCATCCGCCTGCCGCGCACGGTCCACAACGAAGGCGCAGGCGGATTCGCCGGTGTACTGACCACCATCGCCCGCCAATCCGGAGTCTCCGGCTACCCCGGCGACGGCACCCAACGGTGGCCCGCCGTCCACGCCCTCGACGCCGCAACCCTCTTCCGCCTCGCCCTGGAACAGGCACAACCCGGAACCTCCTGGCACGCCGTAGCCGACGAGGGCGACAAGGTCCGCGACATCGCCACCGTCATCGGCCAACAACTGAACCTCCCCGTCTCGTCGGTGCCAGAAGAAACCTACGGCCCCCTCGGCCCGATATTCGCCTCCGATCAGCCCTCCTCAAGCACCCACACCCGCCAGACCCTCGGCTGGGAACCCAAGCACCCAAGCCTCTTAGAAGACCTGGCGAACATCCAGCCCTGACCAGGGAGTATCACAGCCGCTGCCGACACACCACACCTTGGCCAACAACTTCCGAAACACCCTGCTGGACAAACGATCACGGGGAACTGACGTAACTCGCTTCTCGAACAATGCCGCCGTCAGTTCCCCGTGATCGTCCGACCAACACCAGTCGGTGCCGGAGCGCACCTACGGTCTCCCCCTGAAGAGCTGGTCCGCCGAGCCCTTGACGATCTCGAAGCAGTCCGTCACGGGTAAGGACTGTCCCCTTGGTCGAACATCGCCTCGACCTCGTAATACGGCTTCCCGCTGTCGGTCTCGTGCTCTTCCGCGCTGGTCCACCCCGCCCGGCGACCACACTTTCCGCAGTAGAAGTCCGCAGTACATCTAGGTAAAGCCATTCGTGCAGGCTAACCGAGATGTCCTGTTGGACAAGCGATCAGGGGGAACTGATGTAACTCGCTTCTCGGACAAAGCCGCCGCCAGTTCCCCATGATCGTCCGACCAACACCGGTAACAGGGTCCGGGCGTTCGTCGGTCCGGGAGCGGGCTGTGCTAGGTCATCAGGCCGCTTTGGTAGGCGAGGACTACGGCTTGGGTGCGGTCGCGGGAGGTGGTTTTGGCGATGATGTGGGCTACGTGGGTTCGGGTGGTTGCTTCGCTGATGAAGAGTTCGGTGCTGATTTCGGTGTTGGAGTGGCCTAAAGCCATGAGGGTCAGGACTTCTCGTTCTCTGGCGGTCAGGGTGGAAAGGGTGGTGGGGGCGGCGATGGCTCGGGGGCCGGCGCGGCGGAGGGCGCCGAGGACGCTGGTGATGATGGCTGGGTCCAGCCAGCCGTCGCCCGCGGCGCAGTGGCGGATCGCTTGGGCGAGGTCGGCGGGGGCGGCGTGTTTGAGGAGGAAGCCGCTGGCGCCTGCGGCCAGTGCTTCTTGGACGGCGGTGTCTTCGTGGAAGGTGGTGAGCATGAGGACTGCTGGTGGGTCGGGGGTGGCGGTGATCGCTCTGGTCGCTTCGATGCCGTTCATGATCGGCATTCGCAGGTCCATCAGGACTACTTGGGGTACAAGGGTTTTCACGGCGTCGATGGCGGCGGCGCCGTCGCCGACCTCGCCGATCACCTCGATGTCTGGTGTCGCGCCGAGTAGCATGACGCAGCCTGCGCGCACGAGCGCCTCGTCTTCGGCGACGAGCACGGTGATCGTCACGGCGCCTCTATCGTTGGGTGAGCGGGCAGGGTGGCGCGGACGCACCAGCCGTCGTCGTCCGGTCCCCCGGACAGCTCGCCGCCCAGTGCGTCGAGGCGTTCCCGCAGGCCGCGCAGCCCGGTGCCGGACGAGAGTCCCGCCGCAACTGGCGTCGCGCGGCCGCCGGAGCTGCGGACGGTGAGGTCGAGAGCGCTTTCGCTCCAGGCGATTCCGAGCGTGACCGTCGCGCCTCGGCCCGCGTGTTTGGTGACATTGGTCAGCGACTCCTGAACGATCCGGTAGGCCGCGAGGTCGGCGTCGGGCGGTAGCGGCCGCGCGGTGCCGGTGATGTCAGTGCGCACGGATAACCCTGCGCGGCGGGCGGATTCGAGCAATTGATCGACATCGGCAAGCCGGACCGCGGGCGCGTCGGCGGGGTCGGTCGAACGCAATAGCCCGAGCATGGAGTGAAGTTCCGTCATCGCTCGAGCGCCAGCCTGTTCGATGACCTCGAGTGCCTGTCGCACCCGGGCATCGTCGCCGGTGGAGAGCGCGCGGGCGGCGCCAGCGTGCAGGATCATGCCAGCCACCGCGCCGGTGACGCTGTCGTGCAATTCGTGCGCGAGGCGCAATCGTTGTGCGGCGAGGGCCTTTTCGGCGTCCGCGGCGAGCCGCTCCCGCTCGGCACGCGCATGCTGTTCACGGGCGTGGGCCAACCTGCCGAGGCCCCAGGCGATGGACAGGAAGATCGACCACGCGACGGCGGCGGCGAGAAAACCGCGCAGCTGGGATTCGGGTGAATCGGCCTGCGCGAATCGGTAGCTGAACAGACCGAGCGGCAGGGCAGACGCGACGAGGACGAGCCGGGCGCTGGGTGCGGGTACGCGACTCGCCACCACATAGCACGCCACAAGCAGGTAGGTAACCGGATAGTACTGCGGGACAACCAGATTAATGCTGGTGTAGATCCATACCAACCCCCACACCCCCAGCGGGAACCGGTGCCGCAGCAGCAGCGCCACACACAGGCCGCTGGCCAGCGCGGGCACCACCCACAGCGGCAGTGTTCCGCCGCCGATCATGTGCCGCTCGCCGCGCCAGAAGGCCAGATCCACGGCGCCGGTGACGAGTACAAGTGCCACGTCGGCGACTTGACGAAGTAGCACATGCGACCGCCGCGCCCCCGCGACCGGCGGATCAGGTCCGCCAGCCCGCCCAGTCGGCCCCGCGACGACGGCTGGGCCGCCGCGATTGTCTCGGCCCATCGATATCCGCCGCGTCATGAGCAGCAGTTTCCCACGAATCGGGTCGGCGAGTCGGCTGTTCAACCCGCTCTCACCTGGCGAGATAGCCGACTGCGTGACGGAATTGGCGGGTTCAGCCGCCGAAGAGCCGGAAGATGAACCGCAGCGGATCCTCCACGGTGCTCTGCGGCAGCTCAGGCGGGCCGGGCGGCGGCGGTGCCTCGGCGAGCACCACGCGCACGGCGGCGATGATCTCGGCGGTGGTCGGATCCAGGAGCTTGATGCCGAACTCATCTGCCTGCAGCGCGATCGGGACGCCACGCGCTGGCGCCGCCGAAACGGCGGCGAGCTGGAGCAACACCAGATCAGGCGCGCCGGGCACCACCCTGACCTGAGCGACATCGATGACCTCGGCGATACCGTCCTCGGCGGCGAACACACCGACGCGCAGTGCCCGTGATTGTTTCGCGAGTGCCTGGTTCAGCGGCGGATCGACCAGCACGAACTCCGGCTCGATCAACGTGCCCGCGCCGAGGACTTCCCCGGTGGCACCCGCATCGCCGACCGCGTACACCACGACCAAGGTCCGCCTCGTCATGCGCAGCAGTGTCGCACGAATCATGCCGGTACCGCGGCGCGATGAGGGTTCTCATCGCGTTGAGGTAGACGCGAAACACCGCGGCAGGCCGATTCGCGCGAGTGCCGTCCACGCCCATTCTTGAGTCGTTCGATTCCCCCGACTACCAGGCCGAATCCCAGAAGGGCTGCACCACAATGCTTCAGGACACGGCGTTCACGTTCGCCCACCCCGACTATTACGAGCCCTTCGAGCGCACCGATCCGGGCAAGCGATACAACCCGACCCGGCCGCCCGAAGGCTGGACCCGCCACCAGTTCGAGGTGTGGACCCACTGGTCGCCGCCTGATGCCGAACTGCCCGAACAGGGCTGGAAGGTGCACGTGTCGAGTGCGCTCGGTTCCGCGCAGCACGTGCTCGATGTGGTGAGCGCCGCGTGCGCCGAACTCGGCGTCTCGTTCAAACATCTCACCGGCAAGCAGTACTTCCTCTGGATGCACGGCAAACACGGCAGCCGGGTGCAGAGCGGCAAGTTCTGCGCCCTCTATCCGCCGACGCCGCAGCTGGCCTACGCCCTGCTCGAACGCCTGGAACGCGAATTGTCCGGTGTCGCAGGGCCGTACGTGCTCACCGACCGCCGGTTCGGATCGTCGCAGTGTGTGTCCTACCGCTACGGCGCATTCCGCCCGCGGCACCGCCTGCAGCCCGACGGCACCCGGGTACCGACCATGCTCGCCCTCGACGGCACCGAGGTTCCCGACGAGCGCCGCCCCGAATTCCTGCTGCCCGCCGATATCGCCGATCCGTTCGGCCCGGTTCCCGAGGCGGACGGCACCGACGAGGTGAGCTTCCACGGCTACACCTTCGACAGCGTGCTGCAGCAGAGCAACGCGGGCGGCGCGTACCGGGCCAGCCGCGCGGACGGCAGTCCCGTATTCGTGAAAGAGGCTCGCGCACATAATGGTTACGCCGGTGACGAAGACGCACGCGGACGGCTCGAGCGCGAGTATCTGACACTGCGCGCCCTGCACGCCACCGCCCCGGCCCTGGCGCCCGCGCCGATCGAACTGTTCACCGAGTGGGAGCACACGTTCCTGGTGACCGAGTTCGTGCCCGGCCGCACCCTCAGCAAGTGGATGGTCGCGACCAATCCGCTGATCCACGCCGGGGAGGACCCCTCGGTGTTCGCCGCCTACTACCGGCGCTGCACGCATATTCTCGATCAGCTTGCCGCGCAACTGGATACGCTGCACGAGCTCGGCTACGCCTTCGTCGATGTCTCGCCGGGCAATATCCTCGTCGATGACGACGACTCGGTGCGGTTCATCGACTTCGAGGCCACCCAGCCCATCGACCATCCGCTCGGCCTGCTCGGCACCCCGGGCTACGAGCCACCGGAATCGCGAGCGCCAGGCGGGCGAGCGAAAACCGATCCACTGCACGTCGACGCCTACGGCCTGACCGCGATCGCGCAGCTGCTGGTCTTCCCCATGCACGAGGCCGCGCGGCGCAGCCCGGAAACACTGACCCACCTGTATGCCGATCTTGCCGAATTGTGCCCGCCGCCAACAGCTCTCTGGGCGACCGTGGTGCGATCACAGCCAGTCCCCGACGCACTGCGCCTGCCGACGCCGGCCCAGGTGCGCTCCGCTCCGGCGGAAACGCTGCGCTGGCTGCGCGACCGCACGGCCGACGCGCTGGAACGCATGGTCGATCTCACCAACCCGCGCTGGACGTATCCGACTGTCTCGGAAGGACATCGGTCGAACACCCGGTGCCTGGCCTATGGCACCGCCGGCGTACTGCACGCGCTGCGCGCCGCGGACCGCGAGATCGACCCGAGGGTGGTCGAGCGACTCCGCGCCCTCGCCCTGCGTGACCGGCAGAAGACCGGCCCGGGCTTACTCTTCGGGAACGCCGGAATCGCCTGGGTCCTCGACGATCTCGGCGACCGCGACGCTGCGACAACCCTGCTCGCCACGGCCACCGCGCACCGACTCGCGACCGAGTCTGCGGGATGGGGCGGAGGCGCGGCGGGTGTTGCCATGACTCACCTGTCCTTCTTCCACCGCACCGGCGACCCTGACCACTTGGACCAGGCCCAACGGCTACTCGACGCGGTACCCTACGGCGACGCGCTGATCCCAGCCCTCGGCCAGGACCATCCGTCCGGACTCGTGCACGGCCGACCCGGCATAGCGCTTGCGCTGTACTACCTTTCGATGCTCACCGGCACGGACGAACCGTTCGAACGCGGACTGCGGCTGCTGCGTGACGAACTCGTCCATATCGAGCCGTTACCGGTCGCCGCCATGGGTTTCCGGGTCTCGGCCACCGATCGACGCAATATGCCCTACCTGGCGTGCGGGAGCGCGGGCTATGCCCACGTCCTCGCCCGCTACCTCGACCGCAGACCCGATCCGGAACTCTTCGCGCTGCTGCGCAGTTGCGTTCGCGCCGTTGGCATTCGGTTCACCGCCGCCCCGGGACTCTTCCAGGGACAGGCCGGACTTGCCCTCATCCACGCCGACATGGCCGCCCGTTTCCCGGACGAGAACTTCCTGTCCGACGCGACCGCCCGCCCCACCGCGCTGTTCAAGCACGCGATCACGGGCGAGACCGGCATCCGCTGGCTCGGCGGGCGCGGGCAGCGGCTCAGCGCCGATCTGGCCACCGGTTCCGCGGGCATCCTGCTCGCTCTCCAGCACGCCACCACCGGCGTCGCCGACCCGCTGTTCACCCTCGACCACTGCCTCGACGCGGCTCGGCGAACAGCCACCCAGACCCCCAGCCCACGACGAGATCACCAGAGGAGGTGAACCACATGACCAAAGTTCTGAAGCTCCAGCTCCAGTCCGACCCGGAACTCGGCGACGACGCACCACTCAGCTCCTACAGCGAGCACCACTGCAACAACGAGGACGCGCAGGCGCTCTGACCTGAGAACAAGACCACGAGAAGCGAAAGGAGGTGAACGACATGACAAAGGTTCTGAAACTGCAACTGCAGTCCGATCCGGAGCTCGGCGACGACGCTCCGATGAGCTCCTACAGCGAGCACCACTGCGGTGGTGGTGGCGGGGGCGGCGGCTCCGAGGAGGTGCTGTAGTCCGATCGGTCGCCGGGCGCGGGTATGACCCGCGCCCGGCGAAATCCCTTGTACAACAAGCCAATCAAGCAAAGGAAGAAAACATGGAACACAAGAACATGGTCGCCCTGGCGACGATGACGACCGACGACGATCTGTTCGACGACGCGCCGATCAGCGTGCTGAGTGTCGCCTACTGCGACGACGCGTATTTCGGGTGATCTGATGAATACAGCAGCTACCGCGGCCGCACCCGAGGCCGATCTGCGGACCTACCGGGTCGCGCAGGCGGCCTCGACGTTCGGCAGCACCCTCACCGGCACCGCGGTCTCCGTGGTCGCGGTGGTCGGATTGGGCGCTGGGCCACAGGAGGTTTCGCTCATCGTGACCTGTGCGATGATCCCGCCACTGGTGCTCGGCCCTGCGGCCGGAGTGTTATTGGACCGGGTGAGCAGGCCGCGGCGGCTGCTGCTCGCCGCCGACCTCGTTGCCGCCGCGGCGGTGCTTGGTTGTGCGGCGGGGATGAGCGCGGGCGTGCTGACCATCGCCGGACTGGCCGCGCTGTCGTTCGTCCTCGGCGTGGCCAGGGTGGTGATCGAGGGCCTGTACTTCGGCCACCTGACCACGCTCGGTGTCACCGATCTCGGGCGGGCGCGGGCTGGCCTGCAGTCGACGACCATGGTGTCGCGCTCGCTCGGCGCCTCGATCGCGGGCCCGCTGGTTGCCTCGGTCGGCGCGGCGGCGATGTTCGCCTGCGATGCGGCAACGTATCTGTTCAGCGCCTACTGCCTCACCCGGCTCGCCTCGCCCGACAAACGGACGACCGAGCAGCGCCACGGCTTCGGCCGCGAATTCCTCGACGGCGTAAGGGCTTTGCGCGGGCACACGCTACTCGCGGCCTTGGCGGTATATCTACTGGCCGGCGGGGCCGCCTCGGGCGGTATCGCCGCACTGCGGGCGGTGTTCCTCCTCGACGACGTCTCGTTACCCGTTGCGGTCTACGGGATTCCGGCCGTGGTGGCCACACTGTTCTCCGCCGCCGGGGCGCTGTTGGCGCCACGCATTCATGCCAGAGGCGTACCCGCCCGGCGAGTCCTGGCGGTCACGGTACTCGGCGGCGCCATCGGCACCGCGGCACTGCCGATGGCCACCGGGCCGACGGCGACGGTATTGCTCGCCGCCTGCCTCGGCGCGGCGGTGCCGATGTTCTTCGGCGCGGTGCTCAACATCGCGCTGGTGACGGTCATAGGCGAGGTCGGCGACGGGTTCTTCGCGCGAGTCGGCGCCCTGCTCGCCACCGGAACGACGGCGGCGAATCTGCTCGGCGCGGTGCTCGGCGGCGTGCTCGGCGAACGATGCGGAGCCCGAACCGGAATCGCGGCGTTCGTCGCCGCCGACCTGGTCGCGTCGATCGCCTTCCTCCTGATCGTCGGCCGCTCCCCCGCGGTCCGCGACAGCAATAACGAATCGATTGTGAAGGTGGCACGATGAATGCCGAATACCCCGACGCACCGAAGTCCGATGTGTGGGATGTCCTGCACGGCATGCGGATTCCGGATCCGTTCCGACAACTCGAGGACGCCGACGATCCCGACAACCTGGCCTGGGTGGCGACCCAGCGGCAGCTGGCCGAGGACTATCTCGCCGCGCTGCCTGGCCAGGAGCGGCTGCGGGAAGTGCTGCGCGACATCATCGTTCAGGGGCCCACCGCCTCGCCGGTGAAATCCGCAGGCACCCGCCGGTTCCGGGTCGGCCGCGCGCACGTGGGCGGACCGTGGCAGCTACAGGTCGCCGACGGGCCGGCGGCCGACTGGCGGACCCTGCTCGACGCGACAACCCTTGGCACAGGGGCGATCCTGCGGCGCTGGACGCCCTCGCCGGACGGCCGGTTCGTGGCCGTGCAGGCCAGCGTCGGCGGGTCCGAGGACGCAACCCCGCTCGCCCTGGTCGACGCCGCAACCGGCGAGGTGGCGCAAACCTGCACGCTGACCCGGTATTCGCCGGTGGAGTGGGTCACCGACGGCAGCGGCTACTACTACGTGCGACGCCACGACAACCGTTGCGGCAGCGGGGTTTACCGCCATCAGGTGGGAACCGCGATCGCCGACGACGAACTGCTCATCGGCGACGACAACCCGGTCGGCCGCTACCACCTCACGTTCTGGCACGACCGCTGGCTCGTCGTCACCGGCCGGGCCGGGACCAGCCGGACCACCCGCGTGTCGATCGCCGATGTGATCGAAGGCGGTTCGCCGCGACCACTCGAACTCGGCGGGCTGTCCTCGGCCGGGGTCGTAATCGACAGCGCGGGCAGGCTTTTGGCGATCTCGAACGCCACCTGCGAGTTCGGCCAGCTGCTCGTCGCCGAACCGGTGCCCTCGGGCGGCTGGGGTCCGTGGCGGGTGCTCGTCCAGGCCGACGAGCTCGCGGTGTTGGCCGCGTTCGCCCTGGCCCCGACCGACGGTGACGACCGGCTGCTGATCCTGCGCACCCGAGACGGGTACGCGGAGCTGGCCGTACACGACGCGCAGTGCGGCACATGGCTGCTCGACGCCGAACTGCCCGGTGCGGGGACGGTCGCGGCGATCAAGTCCACCGACGAACCGGGCGTGCTGGTACTGAGCTACACCGACTGGATCCGTCCGCTCGGTGCGTGGCGGCTTGATCTGCGGTCGGGCCGGGTCACGCCGGACGAACCGTCGTCGCGCCTGCTGCCCGGAATCACCGTCACCAGAACGACATACCGTTCCGGCGACGACACCGAGGTACCGGTGACGGTGCTCGCCCCGGCCGGCCCGCAGGTACCACGGCCGACCATCCTCAGCTGCTACGGCGGCTTCGGCATCACCTTCCGGCCCGGCTATCAACCGGACGGACTGACCTGGGTGCTTGCCGGTGGCGTGATGGCCATCGCGGGGGTGCGTGGCGGCGGCGAACGCGGGCGCCGCTGGCATCTCGACGGTGCCGGCGCGCACAAGCCCAACGCGTTCACCGACCTGCACGCGGCGGGCGACTGGCTGGTCGACACCGGGTGGACCCGTCGCGGCCAACTGGCGCTGCTCGGCGGCAGCAACGGCGGGCTGATGGCGGTCGGCGCCATGGTGCAGCGGCCAGGCGACTACGCCGCGGTGGTGAGTGCGGGTGCCCCGCTGGACATGGTGCGCTACGAACGCTGGGGCCTCGGCCAGGCCTGGCGCGAGGAGTACGGCTCCGCCGCCGATCCCGCGGCTCTCGCTGTCCTGCTGCGGTATTCGCCGTATTACAACGTCACCGCGCGGACCGAGGAGCCGCCGCGCCGATGGCCACCCGCGCTGTTCACCACCGGCGACAGCGATACCCGGGTGCCAGCGGTGCATTCCTGCAAGATGGTTGCCGCGCTCCAGCACGACGGTGGCGGGCCCGTGCTGCTGGATGTGATCGTCGGCAAGGGGCATGCGGGCGGTGGTCCGGCATCGGACAACGCGCTCATCTGCTTGCTCGCGTTCGTCGCCAGGCACACCGGGTTGCGGCTCGATCGCGCAGAATCCTTGTGACTGAGTGCAATTCGTCGATCAGGGCATCCCGCCGCTGGGCGGGATGCTCAGCGCGAGTAACGCGGTGTCGTCGTCGACGCCGTCGAAACGAGCAAGCAGGTCGGTCACCGCGGTGACCACCGCGGGTGCGGTGGTCGGGGCCAGCGGGCCGAGGAAGTTCAGCAACTCTTCTTCGCTGTGCCGAACGGAGCCGGTGGTGCGCGCCTCGGTGAGTCCGTCGGTGTAGAGCAGCAGGGTGTCACCGGGACCTAGGCGAAACTCGACACTGGCGAAATGGGCATCGGGCAGCGCGCCGACCAGTTGCCCGCCGGGGATGTCGAGGAACCGCGCACCGCCGGTCGCGCTGAGCAGCACCGCTGGCGGATGGCCGCCGCTGGCGAGAACTACCCTGCAGCCCTTGATATCTGGAGTTAGCTGACCGTAGATCACGGTGCAGAAGCGGGGATCGATACCGTGGTACTCGTGGTTGAGCACGGTGTTGAGGATGGCCAATGCCGCGACCGGGTCGGGATCCGAGGCGGCCGCGGCGCGCAGGGTGTATCGGGCCAACGAGGTGACCGCCGCGGCAGGGGCGCCCTTGCCCGACACGTCGCCGAGGAAGAACCCCCAGGTGTCCCCCGCCAGTGGAAACAGGTCGTAGAAGTCGCCGCCGACCTCGTCGACCGATGCGGTGTGATAGTAAGCGGCAACGTCCATTCCGGGGATCGTCGGCAAGGTGGGCGGGAGCAGAGTCCGCCGCAGAATGGTGGCGAGTTTCAGCACACGATCACGTTCCCGGTCGGCGTCTTGGCGGGCCCGCAACAGTTCTTGTTCGTAGGCGCGGCGGTCGCGGGCGTCGAAGATGGTGGTTCGGATCAACTGGGCCGTACCGTCGGCACCGGTTTTGACCACCGATGTCACCAGCACCGGTAGTCGAGTTCCGTTGGCGGCCTTCAGTTCCAGGGCGAGCCCGCCGATCTCGCCGTGCATGCGCAGTGTCGGCGCGATGTGCGTTTCGTGATAGATCCGCCCGCCAACGCTCAGCAGGTCGGTGAACCGTCGTCGGCCGACCAGTTCGTCGCGACGGTAGCCGAGCCAGTCGAGCAGCGTGGTATTGATTTTGGCGATCGTGCCGTCCATCAGCGTCGAGAGGTAACCGCACGGTGCGTGCTCGTAGAGATCTTCGGCGCTGTCTTCCAGCAGTGCGGAGAAGGCCGGATTCGCGGCATCGGGGTCGCCATCGCTGGGACCCATGCTGCCGCCGCGGTCGTCATCGGCGTGGCAGATCACGGCATGCTCGCCGCCACGAATTCCGTTATCGCTCGGCTGGTCGCTTCGGGTGCGCTCAATTGCGGGCAATGCCCGGTCGCGTCCACCGTCAGCAGTGTGCTGCCGGGGATCTGCTCGTGCACGAATTGACCGACCTCGGGTGGGGCGATGGCGTCCTCGCGGCTTTGGATAATCAGCGTCGGCACGGTGACATGGGCCAAATCGGCACGGTTGTCGGACAAGAAGGTGGTCTGCGCGAATACCCGCGCGATCGCGGGGTCGGTGCGGCAGAAGCTCTCGGTCAGCTCGGCCCCAAGCTCGGGCCGTTCGGGATTGCCCATGATCACCGGCGCCATCGTCGCCGACCAGCCCAGATAGTTGCTGTCGAGCGATTCGAGGAGTTCGTCGATGTCCGAGCGACTGAACCCACCCCGATAGTCGCCGTCATCGATATAGCACGGCGAGGGCGTCAGCAGGACCAGCTTGGCGAACCTGTCGGGCTCGCGGATAGCCGCAAGCACCGCGATCATCGCCGACACCGAATGGCCGACCAACACCACGTCACGGAGGTCGAGCTCAGCGCACAAATCGAGAATATCGGCGGCATAACCATCGAGCGTGTTGTACCGCTCGACCGACCAGGCGGCCAGATCCGACTTTCCCGCGCCGACATGATCGAACAACACCACCCGGAACCGGGCTGCCAGCGCGGGCACGACCAGCCGCCACAGATTCTGGTCGCAGCCGAAGCCGTGCGCGAGCACCACCGTCGGACCGTCGTCTCGACCGACTACCACGACATTGTTCTTGCTGCTCGCATCCACCTACCCATCCTCCCACCTCGTGGCACGGCCGTCCGACATGGCCGCCGATCAGAGGATGTTGCGCAGCAACCGGCCGATCAGATTCATGTTTTCCGGGCGATCGAAGTCGCCGTGCGCGCAGTCGACCTCCAATACCTCCATCCGTCCGCCGATATGCGCATCCCAGGCTTGTTCGAGCTCGGCCTGGAAGCCCACCTTTCGATTGCCTTCCTCGTCCAGAGTGGCGGCGAATATCGTCATGTCGCCGTCGTAGCACGGCGAGGTGTACCCGTCGAGCAGTTTGCTGTTGTTGATCAGTACCTTCGTCGCCTGCTCCACCAGCCGTTGAATCTCGGGGGATTCGAGCTGGTCGCCGAATCGTTGTGCGGCCCAATCCCGGATACCGGCCATGGCGTCGTCTTCTGATACTTCGGGTTCAACAGCCGACGCGACCGGAGGTTTGCTGTCCATAATGCCGAGGAATCCGACCTCGATCCCGCGCTGGGTGAGTTCGCACGCCAACGCATGCGCGAGTATTCCGCCGTACGACCAACCCAGCAGAAAGACGGGGCCGTCCTCCTGGAATGTGCGGATGCGGTCGATATAGTCCGCCAGCATTTCCTGGAAAGACTCGGCAACCGGGCCGCCATCCAATCCACGGGACTGAATGGCCAACACCGGCCGATCGGGCAGGTGCCGTCCGAGCTGCTGATAGAACCAGCCGAGTCCACCGCCGGGATGCAGACACCACAACGGTTTCCGCGATCCGGAACTCTTCAGCTTCAGCACCGGATCGAAATCGGTACCCGCGGAACCACCTTCATCGAGCCGGGTCACCAGCTCGGCGACGGTCGGTGCGTCGAATATCACCCGAACCGGGACTTCCACTCCCATCGTCGCCCGGATCCGGCTGGTGAGGCGGGTGGCCAGCAGGGAGTGACCGCCAAGCGCGAAGAAGTCGTCGTCGATGCCGACCCGGTCGAGTCCGAGGATCTCGGCGAACAGCTCGGTCAGGGTCTGCTCTCGTTCGGTGCGCGGGGCCCGGAATTCCCGCGCGGACACCAACTCCGGGTCCGGCAGTGCCTTGCGATCGAGCTTGCCGTTCGCGGTCAACGGCACCGCGTCGATCACCATGACGGTCGCGGGCACCATGAACTCCGGCAGCCGCTCGGTCACCCAGCGGCGCACCTCGGCGGCCAGCAGGCCCGCGTGCGGGTTGTTGGCGTAGGCGGCGGGATCGCCGACGGGCGACGTAGCGACGTACACATCGGCCAGTGATCTGCCCTGTGCCGTAACGGTATCGACGAAAACCGCGTCCATGTGGCCGGGTTCCGTGGACCAGGTGACCGCGGTGGCGTATCCGAGTTGCTGTCCGAGTACGTGCAGGTCTTCGGGCAGCAAACCCGTATCCATTCGAGCAGCGTGGTCTGCGACCATTCCCTCGAAACTCACTGCGAGCGGGACGGTTTGCCCACCGGCCGACACCGGCTCCCCTGTTCGGATGAGATGGGTGGCTTCGATTTGACCGGTCAGTCCGGCGTGCGGGATACCGGTGATGCGAACGCCGTCCGGCCGTCGGGTGCGCAGGAATGCCCGCAACCAAACATGGTCGCGGAACTCGACTTTCGGCGCATCGGCCACCGAGACCGCTGCGGTCGGCGCCTTGTGCAGGACCACGTCGTATCGATACCGGGTCAGCTCGTTCACCGAGAATCCACGCTTGAGTCCGATGTCGACGGCACCAACGTCGAGGACACGACCCAAGGCCAGGAAGTAGTCCGGTGCCAGGAGCAGTTCCTGTTCGGCGGAGATGTCTCGACGGACTCGATCGGCAACGACCGCGGGATCGTCGCCGCCGTTGCGCGCGATCTGTACGGCGGTGGTGAACTCCTCCAGCAGCGCCAGATTGCGGACGTCACCGACGAACACCGCACCACCGGGGGCGAGCAGCCGCAACACTTGCTCGAGCACGAGGCGCAGATATCGTTCACCCGGGAAGTACTGGATGACGGAGTTCAATACCACTGTGTCGAAATAGCTTTCGGGCAACCCGTCGGTATCGTCGGCGCTGCGCACGCTCAGGAAGACACGATCGGCCAACCCCGCATCGAGCTCTGCCACCTGTTCGCGCAGGGTGGCGATCGTCGCGGCCGAGAAGTCAGACGCCCAGTATTCTTCGCAGCCGGGGACCAGCTGCGACATCAGCAATCCCGAGCCGACACCGATCTCGAGCACGCGCCGCGGTGTCAATTCGCGGATTCGGTCGACCGTGGTCGAGCGCCATTCGCGCATCTGCTCGATCGGAATCGGCGCCCCGGTATAACTGCTGTTCCAGCCGCCGAAATCCGCGCCGAACCCAACACTGCTTTCCCCGTTCGGGACAACGCTCGCGCCACTGTCGACACCCGAGTACAGGTCGTCATACACCCGACGCCACTGCCCTACGAGTTCATCTTCTCCGGCAACCGGCCCGGATCGGTCCGCGACCACGTACCCGGCCAGTTGCTTACCGCCGGTGCCGGTGTCGCGCACGACGACTACCGCTTGAGACACCGAAGGATGCTGCGCCAGAACAGTTTCCACTTCGCCGGGCTCGACCCGGAACCCGCGAATCTTGACCTGATCATCGATACGACCCACAAACTCCAACTGCCCCAAGGTATTCCAGCGCACTACATCACCGGTGCGATACAACCGACCACCGGACGGATCGAACGGATCGGCCACAAACCGCGCCGCGGTCAACCCCGCCCGGCCGCGATAGCCGCGAGCCAGCTGCGCACCGGCCACATACAGCTCACCGGCCACGCCCACCGGAACCGGCGCCAACCACGAATCCAGCACGAACACCCGCGTATTGGCCACCGGTGTACCGATCGGAACAGCGCCGTCGAGTACGTCCACCGTGTCGTATTCGGTCACGCAGACCGTGGCCTCGGTCGGTCCGTAACCGTTCATCACCTGAATGTCGGCGCACTTCGCCTGGAGTTTCCGAACGACAGTCGCGGTCACCTCCGCACCGCCGACGAGGACTCGACGCAACGTCCGCAATGGGTTGTCGGGCAAGGATTCGACGTGATCGACCAATGCCGACATCAAGGGTGGCGTCGCGAACATCTTCGTCACCGACCGATGCCGCACGAGCCCGGCGATCTCCACCAGATCCGAACGCTGCTCACCGGCCACCACCAAGGTGGCGCCACCGCACAGCGCCGGCCAGATCTCATAGGTCGAGGCATCGAACGCGATCGACGAATGCGCCAACACCCTGTCCTCGGGCGAGTGCCGCCACGCCGAGGCAACCAGGCGCACCACGTTGCGGTGGGTGATACCAACACCTTTGGGGATGCCGGTCGAACCGGAGGTGTAGATCACGTACGCCAGATTCTGCGGTACCACCGCGACAACGCGATCCAGATTCGATGAGTCGCTTACCTCGGTGGTGTCGAGATACAGATGCGGTGCTGCCGTGTCGGGCAACAGATCCGCGGTGACGGAGTCGGTCACGACGACAACCGGGGCAGCGTCGGCGAGGATGAACGACAATCGATCAGAGGGATACCCGGGATCGATCGGCAGATACCCGCCACCGGCTTTCAAAACCGCAAGCAAGGCCACGATCAGTTCCGCGGATCGGGGCAAGGCGACCGCGACGACACCGTCGGGACCTACGCCACGCGAGATCAGTACGCGCGCAAGCATGTTCGCCCTGCTATCGAGGTCCCGATACAAGATCTCGGTATCGCCGCAGACCACCGCGACCCCATCCGGAGTGCGAGCGACCTGGCTGTCCACCAACTCGACCAGGGTGCGGTCGGGGACTTCGACCTCGGTGCGGTTCCACCTACTCAACAGCACATCGCGTTCGTCGGTATCGAGTACGTCGATCGATCCGACCGGCACACCCGAGTCCGACACCACCTGGCGCAGTATCCGCGCCAACCGCGCCACCATCGCCTCGACCGTGGTCCGGTCGAACAACTCGGTGGCGTACTCGACGAATCCGCCCCACGGCTGACCGGCCGGAGCGTCGGCGATATTGAAGAACAGGTCGAATCGCGAGGTCGCGATGGACGCGTCGTAGGGCTCGACCCCGGTTCCCGGCAATGCCATCGTCGGCAGGGTGTTGTTCTGGAATGCCAACGACACCTGGAACAACGGGTGATGCGCGGCCGACCGCGTCGGGTTGAGCAGCTCGACAAGCAACTCGAACGGCGCGTCCTGATTCTCGTACCCCGCCAACGCCTTCGCCCTGACCTGTCCGAGGATCTCGGTAAACGACGCCGCGGGAGCCACTTTCGCGCGCAACACCCACGAGTTGACAAAGAACCCGACCAGATCGGTCAGCGCCTCGTCGGTACGTCCGGCGACCGGCGCACCGATCGGAATATCCTCCCCCGCACCGAGTTTGAACAACAACACCGCCAATGCCGATTGCAGCACCATCGATACCGTCGCACCCGCACGAGCCGCCAATCGCTCCAGTCCCGCCCTGGTGTCGGCGTCGATACCGAAGACCACCATGTCTCCGCGATAACTGGCTACCCGCGGCCGCGGCCGATCCGTCGGCAGCCGCAACTGCTCGGGCAAGCCGTCGAGTTCATCACGCCAGTAGTCGAACTGGTGGCTGAGCACGCTGTCGGGATCGTCTTGCGAACCCAGCAATTCCTGCTGCCACAGCGTGTAATCCACGTATTGCACCGGCAGCGGCGCCCAGCCGGGCGCCCGCTGCTCGAGGCGAGCCGAATACGCCACCGACAGGTCCCGCAGCAGCGGTGTCATCGACCAGCCGTCTCCGGCGATGTGGTGGATCAAGATGACGACCACACACTCGTCGGTGCCGTATCGCACCACCGTGACCCGAATCGGGATCTGCGTGGACAGGTCGAACCCGTAGCGCACCGCCGCGGTCACCGCCGCTTCCACCTCGACGGGATCGACATCGGTGATGCGCACCGGGACCTCGACATCGGCGACATCGAGCACCCGCTGTGTCGGGACACCGTCCGCCTCGACGAAGATCGTGCGCAGACTTTCGTGCCGTGCGACGACATCGCCGATTGCAGCGGTCAACACCGACACATCCACGCCGCGCAACCGCACCGCCAGCGGGATGTTGTAGGTGGCCGACGGCCCCTCCAATCGGTGGATGAACCACAACCTTCGCTGTGCGGCCGACAGCGGAACCACGTCCGGGCGCGGCCGCGCAAGCAACGCCGGGCGCATCCGCACACCGGCATCGAGCCGAGTCACCAACTGCGCCACCGTCGGAGCGTCGAAGACCGTCCGGATCGGTACCTCGACGCCAAGCGCCACCCGAATCCGGCTGATCAGGCGGGTGGCCAGCAGCGAATGACCGCCCAGCTCGAAGAAGCTGTCATCGACCCCGACCTGTTCCCGCCCAAGCACCTCGCCGAACAGCTCGGCCAGCATTCGTTCCTGGGGAGTGCCCGGCGCCCGATACTCCCTCGAGGACAGCAACTCCGGGACCGGCAGCGCGGCTCGATCGAGCTTCCCGTTCGCGGTCAACGGCACCGCGTCGATCACCATCACCGCGGCAGGCACCATGAACTCCGGCAGTCGCTCGGCGGCGAACCGGCGCACCTGTCCCCCATCGAGTCCGTTGCCCGTTCGGTCGGCGACCACGTACCCGATCAGCTGCTTGCCGCCGGTGTGGGTGCCGCGCGCCACCACGACGGCTTGGGACACCGAAGGATGTTGGGCGAGTGCGGTTTCGACTTCGCCGGGTTCGATCCGGAATCCTCGGATCTTGACCTGGTCATCGATTCGGCCAACGAACTCCAACTGGCCGAGGGTATTCCAGCGCACGACATCGCCGGTGCGATACAACCGGCCACCGGCGGGATCGAATGGATCCGCCACAAACCGCGCCGCGGTAAGCCCCGACCGGCCGCGATAGCCTCGCGCCAGCTGAGTGCCAGCGATATACAGCTCGCCGGAGACACCGACCGGCACCGGCGCCAACCACGAATCCAGCACGAACAGCCGCACATTGGCCAACGCTGACCCGATCGGCACCGACGCACCGTCGAAGTGTTCCGCACCGTCGAACAGCTGGCGGATCGCGAATGTTGTTGTCTCGGTGGGCCCGTAGGTGTGCACGATGCGGGTATCGGGGCACATCCGCAGTGCGCGTTCGAACACCTCCGGCGGCATCTCCTCGCCTCCGGTCCACACGTGACGAAGCCCGGCGAGCGCGTCGGGGCAGTCCTCGATGAACAACTCGAACAACCGAGTTGTCAGGAATGCCGCGGTAACTCCCTTCGCTGTCATCAACCGACCGAGCGCCGCGATATCGGTGCGGTCCGATGGTGCGACGACTACTCGGCCACCACCCAACAGCGGGACCCATATCTCATAGGTGGAAGCATCGAACGCGACCGAGGAATGCACCAGCACATTGCTGTGTGCATCGCCCTGCCACTCCGGCTTGGTCGCGAAGGCCACCACATTGCGGTGAGTGACAGCAACACCTTTGGGGATCCCGGTAGAGCCGGACGTGTAGATCACGTAGGCCAGATTCTGCGGCCCCACCGCGACAACCCGATCCCCGTCGCGCGCATCGATGGATTCGAGCGTTTCGAGGTAGAGGTGCGGTATTTCCGTATCAGGCAGCAGGTGTGCGGTAGCGGAATCGGTCACGACAACAACCGGGGCGGCATCAGTGAGGATGAACGCCAAGCGGTCCGAGGGGTAAGCCGGATCTATCGGCAGATAGCCACCACCGGCTTTCAACACCCCCAGCAATGCCACGATCAGGTCTGTCGATCGGGGCAATGCCACCGCGACAACACCATCCAGGCCCACTCCACACGAGATCAGCACCCGCGCGAGTCGAGCGGCGCGAACATCGATATCTCGGTATGTCAGCTCGTCGTCACCGCAGACAACGGCGACCGCATCCGGGGTCGCGGCGACCTGTGCCTGGAACAGCCCGATGATGGTCGTGTCCGGGATATCGGCGGTGGTGTCGTTCCACCGACGCAACACCGACTCGCGCTCGTCGCCGCCGAGGACATCGATCGAGCCAACAGCGATATCCGGATCCAACACGACCTGCTGCAATATCCGCACGAACCGTGCCGCCATCGCGTCGACCGTGGACCGATCGAACGAATCGGTGCGGTACTCGAAATGCAGACTCAAGGTGGGGGCGGCATTGGCCACGACGGTCAGGGGATAGTGCGACGGTGTTTTGGGTCGTATGTCGGTGATCGCGACGCCACTGGTGGCGGCCGCCGCACCGATTCCGGCTTGGTCGACGGGATAGGACTCGAACCCGATCAGGGTGTCGAACAAGACATTCAGGCCGGTCGCTTGATGGATATCGACCAACCCGATGTGATGGTGGTCCAGCAGCGCGACTTGCCGGGCTTGGAGGCCGGTCAACAAGTCGGTGAGCGTGTCGCGGGGGCCGAATCGCACGCGCACCGGCACGGTATTGATGAACAGCCCGACCATTGAATCCACGCCAGCGAGCACCGGGGGCCGACCCGACACGGTAACGCCGGTGATCACGTCGTGCCGGCCGGTCGATTTGGCGAGCAGAATTCCCCAGGAAGCCTGGACGACCGTGTTCAGCGTGATCCCGAGTGCCGTGGCCCGTCGGCTCAACGCCAGCGCGGTTTCCGGCGGCAAAGGCACCTCGACCCGTTCGACCCCGCCCACGATGGCGCCGGTCTTGTCCGCGAGCAGTGTAGGTTCGCGGACACCCTCGAGTTCTCGCGTCCATGCTTGGACGCCAGCATGGGAATCGTGCTCGCCCAACCACTTCAGGAACTCTTTGAAGGCGGGCGGTTGCGGCAAGACGGTGGCCTCGCCGCCAGAACCGTAGAGGCCGAACAGGTCTCGGATCAGCAGCGGCAGCGACCAGCCGTCCATCAGCACATGATGGGCGGTGAACACCAATTCCGAGCGTTCGTCAGCCAGCACCGCCAGCGTCAATCGGAGCAACGGCGGGACAGTTACGTCGAAATGCGTGTTCTGATCCTCGATCAGCAACCGTTGCAACGTCGCATCGCGTGCACTCTCGTCCGTATCACGCAAATCTACGACACGCCATGGCAATTCGACACCGTCGATAACGACCTGGACCGGATCGCCATGGGCGCCGGAGACGAAGCCCACCCGCAGATTCGGATACCGGTCCAACAGTCCCTGACCGGCCTCGCGCATCCGCCGCGGATCGACCCGTCCGGCCAATCCGAAGACGACCTGCATGTGATAGGCGTCGAATCCCGAACCCGCCAACTCCTGATGGAACAACAACCCCGATTGCATCGACGTCAGCGGCCACACGTCCACCAACCCCGGATACCGAGCCTCCAGTACCTCGATCTCGCTCTGCCCCAACGGCATCAGCACATCCGACGGCGTCAACCCACCCGCACCCGCCGCGGTCGCGTGCTGAGCCAAGCCCATTGCCGCGCTGCGCCACAGGTCCGCCAGCTCTTGAATCTCGGTTTCCGCCAAAACTCCCGTGGGTGCGGCGAATACCGCCTGCAGTACCGGACCTTCGGCGGTATCGACCACCAGCATGTTCACGTTCAGCACCGACATCGCGGGCATCGCCGGATCCAGTGGCGTAATCAACTGTCCGACCTCAGCCGCGGGCGTCCAGCCCGCGCCACGCAGTCGTTGCGGCAACAGGTCCATGGAGGTGACGCGGCCCAGATAGTTGAAGCCGACTTGTCCGGTCGAATACTGTTGCAGCACAACAGCTGTCTCAGGATTCAGGTACCGCAGCAACCCGTAGCCGATGCCCTTGTCAGGCACCGCACGCAATTGCTCCTTGACCGACTTCACCAAACTTCCCGCAGCCGGACCACCGGCGCACAACTGATCCCACTCCGTCGCCGAAGCGGCCAATCGTACCGGGAACATACTGGTGAACCAGCCGACCGTACTGGACAGATCAGCACCGGGAACCGTATCTTCCTCGCGGCCATGACCTTCCAACCGGATCAACACCGATTCCGCAAGCGAACCTCGATCGTCGCGCCAGCGGGACACCGCTGCGGCCAATGCCGCCAGCAACCCGTCCTCGACGCCACCGTGGAACACCGCGGGCAACGTAGTCAGCAGCGGTTCGGTCACCGACACCGGGATCTGGACCTGAACATGATCAACGGTGGCCATCACATCGACGGCCGGATCCAATGCCCTGCTCCCCAATATCGGATCGGGTCCATCGAGAATCGAAGACCACCAGGACAACTCGGCCACCCGCTCCGGTCCGGTCGCTTGCTCGACCAATCCGTGCGCCCAGCGCCGCATCGAGGTTCCCGTCCCCGCCAATCTCGGAGACATTCCTGCCGACACCTCGTGCCAGGCAGATGCCAAGTCCGGCAACAGTATCCGCCACGACACGCCATCGACCACCAAGTGATGAGCCACAATCGACAACCAGCCAGCCCGGGTAGGTCCGGCATCGAACCAAACGAACTGGACCATCACCCCTTCGGCCGGAGCCAACCGTTCCGCCGCCGCACTTACCTGTGCAACGATCGCTGCGGCTTTATCCCCGTCCTGCTGTTCGACGGCGGTCATCTCGACGCGGTACAGCAACTGGCCGAGGTCGACCGCACCCTTCGGCGCGACCTCTAGTCCCGCTCCCCGCTCGTCATCAACCAGCCGCGACCGCAACACATCGTGTCGATCGATCACCGCGGCCAACGTCGCCACCAGTCCAGCCCGATCGATACCCACCGGCAGGTCGAGCGTCAGCGACTGCGTGAAACTGTTGAACCCGGCGCCCAGTTCGCGCACGAACCGAGCCACCGGCAACAGCGGCATCCACCCCACCCCGGCACCGGCGAACTCCGCCAACACCGGAGCCGTCACCTCACGGGTGACAGCGACCGCGGCCAATGCCGCCGCCGTCCGATGCTCGAACACCTCACGCGGACTGATCTCGACGCCAAGCTCCCGCGCCCGCGACACCACCTGGATCGAGCGGATACTGTCCCCGCCCAACTCGAAGAAGCTGTCATCCACACCCACCTTCTCCACACCCAGGACCTCGGCGAACACCCCCGCGAGCACCTGCTCCTGATCCGTACGCGGCGCGCGATACTCCGCCGACGAGCTCAATTCCGGATCGGGCAGGGCTTTGCGATCGAGCTTTCCGCTCGCGGTCAACGGCACCGAGTCGATCACCAGCACGACCGTCGGCACCATGAAGTCCGGCAATCGCTCGGCGGCGAACTGACGGACTTCTCCCCCGTCGAGTTCGTCGCTGGCCCGGTCGGCGACCACGTATCCGATCAGCTGCTTACTGCCGCCGGTATCGCGCGCTACAACAACGGCTTGTGTTACCGAAGGATGTTGCGCCAGAACCGTTTCCACTTCACCGGGTTCGACTCGGAAGCCGCGGATCTTGACCTGATCGTCGATCCGACCGGCGAACTCCAACTGCCCGAGCACATTCCAGCGCACCACATCACCGGTGCGATACAACCGACCGCCGGACGGATCGAACGGATTCGCGACAAACCGCGCCGCGGTCAACCCTGTTCGCCCGTGATAGCCACGCGCCAACTGTGCACCGGCCACGTACAACTCACCGGCGACACCCACTGGCACCGGCATCAACCACGGGTCCAGCACGAATACCCGCGCATTGGCCACCGGCACGCCGATCGGCACTGCCGCATCCAGCCCGTCCTCGGGGGTGACGTATGCCGTCACATCGACTGTCGCCTCGGTGGGACCGTAGAGGTTGTCGACCCGATCAACTCCACACTTGGCCTTCAGCGCCGCCACCAACGCTGACGTCAGCGTGTCGGCACCGGTATTCACCTGCTTCAAGCTCTCGAACGGCTGCTCGGACAACGACTCCACGTGCTCGACCAACGCCGACAGCAGCGGTGGCGTCGCGAACATCTTCGTCACCGACCGACTCGCGATCAGCCCTGTGATCTCCACCAGATCCGAACGCTGCTCACCAGCAACCACCAACGTGGCACCACCACACAACGCAGGCCAAATCTCATAGGTCGACGCATCGAACGCAATCGAGGAATGCATCAGCACCCGATCATCGGGAGAGGTCGCCCACGCCTGGGCGACCAGACTGACCACGTTACGGTGCATGATACCAACACCTTTCGGAATACCGGTGGAACCCGACGTATAGATGACATACGCCAGATCCTGTGGCCGAACCGCCATAACCCGATCCAGACCGGCGCAGTCCCGCACCTCGGTGGTGTCGAGGTAGAGATGCGGTGTCGCGTTGTGCGGCACTGTGTTTGCGGTGGCGTGATCAGTGAGGACGATGACGGGAGCGGCGTCAGCGAGGATGAACTCCAACCGATCCGAGGGATAAGCCGGATCGATCGGCAGATACCCGCCACCAGCCTTCAACACGGCCAGCAACGCCACGATCAGGTCCGCCGATCTCGGCAACGCGACCGCGACAATGGTGTCGGGACCCACCCCACGCGAAATCAACACGCGCGCCAGCTGACTCGCACGCGCATCGAGTTCCCGATACGAGAGTTCGGTATCAGCGCAGACGACGGCGACCGTGTCCGGAGTCGCGGCGACCTGCGCTTCGAACAGCTCGTCCAAAGTGACGTCCGGAACGTCGACCGTGGTGTCGTTCCACCGCCGCAACACCAACTCGCGCTCGTCGGCACCGAGGATATCGATAGACCCCACAGCGATATTCGGATCCGACACCACCTGTCGCAGTATCCGCAGGAACCGCACCGCGATAGCCTCGGCTGTCGGCCGATCGAACACGTCGGTGCGGTATTCGAGTCGCAATTGCAAGGTGGGTGCGGCGCCCGCGACGACCGTCAGCGGGTAGTGCGTTGGCGCGTTGGCGCGCAGGTCGGTGATGGCGATGCCACTGGTGGTCGCGGCGGCACCGATTCCGGCCTGGTCGACGGGATAGGACTCGAATCCGATCAGGGTGTCGAACAGGACGGGCAAGCCAGTCGCCTGGTGGATATCGCTCAGCCCGACGTGATGACGGTCGAGCAGCGCGACTTGACGGGCCTGCAAGCCCTTCAACAGGTCGGTGAGCGTGTCGCGGGGACCGAACCGCACGCGCACCGGCACGGTGTTGATGAACAGCCCGACCATCGAATCCACGCCCGCGATCGCCGACGGGCGACCCGACACGGTCGCGCCGGTGACCACATCGTGGCGGCCGGTCGATTTGGCGAGCAGGATGCCCCAAGCAGCCTGGACGACGGTGTTCAGGGTGATCGCGAGCTCACCGGCGCGCCTGCTCAACGCCTGTGCGGTCTCCGCTGTCAGCGGTACCGCAACCTGCTCGACCTCGGCGGCAGCGCTGCCGGTGGTACCGGCGAGCAGGGTGGGCTCGTATACGCCGTGCAGTTCGTCGACCCACGCTCGCATGTCGGCCTGGGAGTCTTGCTCGCGCAACCACTTCAGGAAGGTCTTGTAGTCGGGCGCTTGCGGCATACTGTCGGAGCTGTAGAGCCGCAACAGATCCCGGATCAGCAGCGGCAGTGACCAGCCATCCATCAGCACGTGGTGGGTGGTGAGCACCAACTCCGAGCGCTGCTCGGTCATCGGCACCAGCGTCAGTCGCAACAGCGGCGGGACCGCCATATCGAAATGCGCGTTCCGATCTTCGATCAGCAACTGCGCCAACGCCGCACCGCGCTCCGCCTCGCCCAGTGCACGCAAGTCGACTACCCGCCATGGCAATTCGACATCATCGACAACGACCTGGACCGAATCACCATGGGATCCGACAGCAAACCCCACCCGCAGATTCGGATACCGGTCCAGCAATCCCTGACCGGCCGCTCGCATCCGCTGCGGATCGACCTGTCCGGCCAATCCGAAGACGACCTGCATGTGATAGGCGTCGAATCCCGAGCCCGCCAGCACCTGATGGAACAGCAACCCTGATTGCATCGACGTCAACGGCCACACATCCACCAGCCGCGGATATCGAGCTTCCAACACCTCGATCTGGTGTTGCCCCAACCGCACCAGAGGCAGGTCCGACGGCGTCAAGCCACCCGCTCCCGCCGTGGTGGCGTGCTGTGCCAACCCGAGCACCGCTCGCTGCCACAGCTCGGCCAGGTCCGCCGTCTCCGCCTTCGCCAGCACGCCCGTCGGTGCAGCGAATACCGCTTGCAGTACCGGGCCTTCGCTGGTGTCGACGACCATTGTGTTGACATCGAGCACCGCCATCGCGGGCATCGCCGGGTCCGGGGCCGCAATGGATCCCGCGCTGGCCTCGGCTGGCGTCCAACCTGTGCCCTGGAGTCGCTGCGGCAGCAGATCCGTGGAGGTGAGCCTCCCGAGGTAGTTGAATCCGATCTGCCCGGTCGAATGCTGTTGCAGCACAACCGCTGTCTCAGGATTCAGGTACCGCAGCAACCCGTAGCCGATGCCCTTGTCGGGCACCGCACGCAATTGCTCCTTGACCGACTTCACCAAGCTGCCCGCAGCCGGACCACCGGCGCACAACTGATCCCACTCCGTCGCCGAAGCGGCCAACCGCACCGGGAACATACTGGTGAACCAGCCGACCGTACTGGACAGATCAGCACCGGGAACCGTATCTTCCTCGCGCCCATGACCTTCCAACCGGATCAACACCGACCCTTCGTGCACACCTCGGTCATCACGCCAGCGGGTCACCGCCGCGGCCAATGCCGCCAGCAACCCGTCCTCGACGCCACCGTGGAACACGGTCGGCAACGTGGCGAGCAAAACCTCGCTCGCCGCCACCGGAATCTGGATACTCACGTGATCCACGGTCGCCACAACGTCGACGGCAGGATCCAACGGCCGGGCGCCCATCATCGGATCGGGTCCGTTGAGAACCGAACGCCACCAAGGCAATTGCTCCACCAGCTGTGGTGCGGACGCTTGCTCGACCAATCCGTGTGCCCACCGCCGCATCGAGGTCCCCGTCCCCGCCAACAGCGGAGACACCCCCGCCGACACGTCCTGCCACGCAGACGCCAAGTCCGGCAACAGAATCCGCCACGACACACCATCGACCACCAGATGATGAGCCACAATCGACAGCCTGCCCGCCCGAGCAGGTCCAGCGTCGAACCACACGAACTGCACCATCACGCCAGCCGCCGGAGCAAGTCGCTCCACTGCCGCACGCACCTGCGCGGCGATGACCTCGCCACGCTCCTCTGAATACTGTTCGGGGACAGCCATATCGACGCGATGCAGCAACCGCTCCACATCGACCGCACCCACCGGCGCGACCTCGAGCCCAGCACCCCGCTCGTCATCAACCAATCGCGACCGCAACACATCGTGTCGATCGATCACCGCGGTCAGTGTCGCCACCAAGCCCGCTCGATCAATCCCCATCGGCAGATCCAGCAAGAGCGACTGCGTGAAGCTGTCGAACCCAGCGCCCAACTCCCGCACGAACCGAGCGACCGGCATCAGCGGCATCCAGCCCGCCCCGCCACCGGTCAACTCCGCCAGCACCGGACCGCCCACATCGCGCCCGACCGACACCGCCGCCAATGCCGCCGCCGTCTGATGCTCGAACACCTCCCGTGGACTGATCTCGACGCCCAGTTCCCGCGCCCGCGACACCACTTGGATCGAGCGGATACTGTCTCCGCCCAGTTCGAAGAAGCCGTCGTCCACGCCGACCCGGTCGAGCCCGAGCAGCTCGGCGAACACCGTGGTCAGGATCTTCTCGGGGGTGGTGCGGGGTGCCAGGTACCGCGCCGAAGCAGTGATCTCCGGCTCCGGCAACGCGGCACGATCGAGCTTCCCGTTCGCGGTCACCGGCACGGCGTCGATCACCATCACCGCCGCGGGCACCATGAAATCCGGCAGCCGCTCGGACACGAACGCGCGGATATCGGCACCGTCGAACTCATTCCCGGCGGCGACCACGTATCCGATCAGCTGCTTGCTGCCGCCGGAATCGCGCGCGACGACGACCGCATGGGATACCGACGGATGTTGTGCCAGAACGGTTTCCACTTCACCGGGTTCGACCCGGAAGCCGCGGATCTTGACCTGATCATCGACCCGACCCGCGAACTCCAACTGCCCGAACGCATTCCAGCGCACCACGTCACCGGTGCGATACAACCGACCGCCGGACGGATCGAACGGATCCGCCACAAACCGCACGGCGGTCAACCCTGTTCGCCCGTGATAACCCCGCGCCAACTGAGCGCCAGCGACATACAGCTCACCGGCGACACCCACTGGCACCGGCCGCAACCACGAATCCAGCACAAACACTCGCGTATTGGCCACGGGAGCACCGATCGGCACCACCGCACCCACCTCATCGAGCACGCGACAGGACGTCACATCAACCGTCGCCTCGGTAGGGCCGTAAAGGTTATCGATCCGCACACCGCCGCATCGGGCACGCAATGCGTCGACCAGTCCCGAGGTGAGCGTATCGGCGCCGGTGTTCACTTGCCGAAGACTCTGGAAGGGGTTGTCGGGCAACGACACCACATGCTCGACCAATACCGACAACAGCGGTGGCGTCGCGAACATCTTCGTCACCGACCGGCTCGACACGAGCCGAGCGATCTCTACCGGATCCGAACGCTGCTCACCCGCCAACACCAACGCCGCACCACCGCACAGGGCGGGCCAGATTTCATAAGTGGAGGCGTCGAACGCGATCGACGAGTGCACCAACACCCGATCCGAGGTACCTGCCGACCACGCTTGAGCAACCAGGTTCACCACGTTGCGATGGGTGATACCAACACCTTTCGGAGTCCCGGTGGATCCGGAGGTGTAGATCACGTAGGCCAGATTCTGTGGCCGCACCCTGACAACTCGTTCCGGACCCGACCAGTCCGCTACATCTCCTGTATCGAGGCACAGATGTGGTATCCCGTTCTGCGGCAATGCTTGCGCGGTAACGGAATCCGTCACGACAACAACCGGTGCGGCATCGGCGATGATGAACCCCACCCGATCCGACGAGTACGCCGGATCGATCGGCAGATACCCACCACCGGCCTGCACCACCGCCAGCAACGCCACGATCAGGTCTGCCGACCGGGGCAGCGCGACCGCGACGATGGTGTCGAGACCCACCCCACGGGACATCAAGACCCGCGCGAGCCGATCGGCGCGAATATCGAGATCTCGGTAGGTCAGTTCCGTTTCCGCGCAGACCACGGCGACCGAGTCGGGTGTCGCGGCGACCTGTGCCTGGAACAACTCGACCAGGGTGGCGTCCGGGATTTCGACGGCGGTGTCGTTCCACCGACCCAACACCAACTCACATTCCTCGGCATCGAGAACATCGACGGCCCCCACCGGCATCCCTGGGCTCGACACCACCTGTCGCAGTACCCGGACCACCCGCGCCACCATCGCCTCGACCGTGGTCCGATCGAACAGATCCGTCGCGTACTCGACGAACCCGCCCCACGGCTGACCGGCCGGAGCGTCGGCGATATTGAAGAACAAGTCGAACCGTGCGGTCGCGATGGACGCGCTGTACGGCTCGAATCGGACCCCGGGCAGCGCCAAGGTCGGCAGGGTGTTGTTCTGGAATGCCAGGGACACCTGGAACAGCGGATGGTGCGCCGCTGAGCGGGCCGGGTTGAGCAATTCGACCAGCAACTCGAACGGTATGTCCTGATTCTCGTAGGCGGCCAGCGCTTTCGCCCGAACCTGCCCAACGATCTCGGTGAACGACACCGCCGGAACGACCGCGGTACGGAGCACCCAGGTGTTGACGAAGAACCCGACGAGATCGGTCAGCGCGTCATCGGTGCGACCGGCGATCGGCGATCCGATCGGAATGTCCTCCCCCGCACCGAGTTTGGACAGCAACACCGCCAGCGCCGACTGCAACACCATCGATACCGTCGCGCCCTCGCGACCGGCCAGCCGTTCCACGTCGGCACGCAGTTGCGCATCGATGGCGAACGGCACGACATCACCGCGATAGCTGGCCACCCGTGGCCGCGGCCGATCGGTCGGCAGCTGCAACTGCTCCGGCAAGCCGTCGAGCTCACCACGCCAGTAGTCGAACTGCTGGGACAACACGCTGTCGGGATCGGTCTGCGAACCCAGCCACTCTTGCTGCCACAGCGTGTAGTCCACGTACTGCACCGGCAACGGCTCCCAGCCCGGCTCCCGATCCTCGAGGCGTGCGGCGTAGGCCACCGACAAGTCCCGCAGCAGCGGCGCCGCTGACCAGCCGTCACCCGCAATGTGATGGATCAGCAAGACCAGCACACACTCGTCGTGGCCATACCGAAACACACTGGCGCGTATAGGAATTTCCGACAGCAGATCGATTCCGTAGCGCACCGCAGCGGTCACCGCCGCATCCACGTCGACGTGGTCGACATCGGTGACGCTGACCGGCACTTCGACTTTGTCCGCATCGAGCACCCGCTGAGCCGGAACACCGTCGGCTTCGACGAAGATCGTACGCAGACTCTCATGCCGGGCAACCACATCACCGATCGCCGCGCTCAACACCGAGACGTCCACCCCGTGCAGCCGCGCCACCATCGGCATGTTGTAGGTAGCGGAGGGCCCTTCGAGCCGGTGAATGAACCACAGCCGCCGCTGCGCGAAGGACAGCGGAATCACGTCCGGACGCGGCCTGGCCAGCAACGACGGACGCAGCTGGGCACGGTCGCCGAGCCGGGTCGCCAATTGCGCCACCGTCGGAGCGTCGAAGACGGTCCGAATCGGCACCTCGACACCGAGCACCACCCGAATCCGGCTGACCAGGCGGGTGGCCAGCAAAGAGTGCCCGCCCAGCGCGAAGAAACTGTCGTCGATGCCGACCCGGTCCAGCCCGAGGATTTCGGCGTACAACGCGGCCAGCATCTGTTCTTGCAGGGTGCCCGGCGCCCGGTACGGCACCGTTGACCTGAGTTCCGGGATCGGCAATGCCGCGCGATCCAGTTTCCCGTTCCTCGTCAATGGCACGGAGTCGATCACCATCACCACCGCGGGCACCATGAAGTCCGGCAGCCGCTCGGCGGCGAACCGGCGGATGCCGTCGACCGAGCTGGTTCGGTCCGCGACCACGTACCCGACCAGCTGCTTGCCGCCACTGGATTCGCGCGCGACAACCACCGCTTGTGACACCGACGGATGTTGCGCCAGCACGGTTTCGACCTCGCCGGGTTCGACGCGGAAGCCACGGATCTTGACCTGATCATCGACCCGGCCCGCGAACTCGAGGATCCCCGCCGCGGTCCAGCGCACCACATCACCGGTGCGATACAACCGACCACCGGCCGGATCGAACGGATCGGCCACGAACCGCGCCGCGGTCAACCCGGGTCGGCCGTGATAACCCCGCGCCAGCTGCGAACTGGCGACATACAACTCGCCGGGGACCCCGATCGGTACCGGCACCAGCCACGAATCCAGCACAAACACCCGCGTATTGGCCACCGGTGCACCGATCGGCACCACCGCACCCGCTACGTCATCGGGCACGACGAAGGAGGTCACATCGACCGTGGCTTCGGTCGGGCCGTAGAGGTTGTCGACCCGATCTACCCCGCACTTGGCTTTCAGCGCGTCGACCAGCGCGGTGGTGAGTGTGTCGGCTCCGGTGTTCACCTGCCGCAAGCTCTGGAAAGGATTGTCGGGCAACAACTCCACATGGTCGACCAACGCCGCCAACAGCGGCGGTGTCGCGAACATCTTTGTCACCAAATGGGTCTCGACCAGCCGGGTGATCTCCACCAGATCCGAACGCTGCTCACCGGCCACCACTAACGTCGCGCCACCACACAACGCGGGCCAGATCTCATAGGTCGAGGCATCGAAGGCGACCGACGAATGCACCAGCACCCGATCCTCGGACCCGGTAGACCACGCCTGAGCGACCAGGCTCACCACGTTACGGTGCGTGATGCCAACACCTTTCGGAACGCCGGTGGAACCCGACGTATAGATCACATACGCCAAATTCTGCGGACGTATCGGGATGATCCGATCCAACTCAGTCCGGTCACCGGTCGCTTCGAGGTAGAGCTGCGGTACCTCGTTATGCGGCAACGTATTTGCGGTTGCGGGATCGGTCACGACAACAACCGGCGCCGCATCGGCGAGAACGAATGTCAAGCGGTCCGAGGGATATCCCGGATCGATCGGCAGATACGCACCGCCAGCCTTCAGCACCCCGAGCAAGGCCACGATCAACTCGATCGATCGCGGCAATGCCACCGCGACAACACCATCCGGGCCGACCCCACGCGGGGTCAGCACCCGCGCCACCCCGGCGGAGCGGGCATCGAGTTCCCGATAGGTCACCTCGGCGCCGGCGCACACCACCGCGACAGCATCCGGTGTCCGAGCGACCTGCGCCTGGAACAGGCCGACCACGGTGACGTCCGGGTCCGCCGGGACGGTGGTGTCGTTCCACCGATGCAGCACCAACTCGCGTTCGCCGGCATCGAGAACATCGATCGCCCCCACCGGAACATCCGGATCCGACACCGACAGCCGCAGTAGCCGAACCAACCGCGCCACCATCGCCTCGATCGTCGACCGGTCGAACAGATCGGTGGCGTATTCGACGTACACGTCCCACCCGGTTGAGGCGGCGGCATCGCCGATGTTGAAGGTCAGATCGAATTGCGAGGTCATCGCGGCGAGGGCATAGGGTTCGAACTCGACCCCCGCCAACTCCAGGTTCGGCGCGGTGTTGTTCTGGACGCTCAGCAGTACCTGGAACAGCGGATGATGCGCCGCCGAGCGGGCCGGGTTGAGCAACTCGACCAGCAACTCGAACGGGATGTCCTGATTCCCGTAGGCGGCCAACGCTTTCGCCCTGACCTGACCAACGATCTCGGTAAACGACGCCGCGGGAACCACTTTCGCCCGCAATACCCACGTGTTGACGAAGAAGCCGACCAGATCGGTCAGAGCGTCGTCGGTGCGCCCGGCGATCGGCGACCCGATCGGGATATCCTCTCCCGCACCGAGTTTGCACAGCAGCACCGCCAATGCCGACTGCAACACCATCGATACCGTCGCGCCCTCACGAGCGGCCAATCGTTCCACCGCGGTCCGGGTCTCCGGATCGACCCGGAGAACCACCATGTCCCCGTGATAACTGGCCACCCGGGGCCGCGGCCGATCCGTCGGCAACCGCAACTGTTCCGGCACACCGTCGAGTTCACCGCGCCAGTACTCGAACTGCTGCGACAGCACACTGCCGGGATCGGACTGCGAACCAAGCAGTTCCTGCTGCCACAGCGTGTAATCCACGTACTGCACCGGCAGCGGCTCCCACCCCGGTTCCCGCCCGGATCGGCGAGCCGCGTACGCCACCGACAGATCCCGCAGCAGCGGCGCCATCGACCAGCCGTCACCGGCGATGTGATGAATCAGCAACATCACCACACACTGATCGGGTCCATAGCGGAACACGTTGGCGCGTAACGGGATTTCCGTCGAAAGATCGAACGCGTACCGTGCCGCCGCGGTCACCGCCGCATCCAACTCGGCGGGATCCACCTCCGCGATCGTCACCGGTATCTCGACGCGGTCGGTGTCGATCACTTCCTGGCCGGGCACGCCATCGACTTCCACGAAGATCGTGCGCAAACTCTCGTGCCTGGCAACCACATCACCGACCGCGGCCGCGAAAGCCGACGCATCGAATACACCCGTCAACCGAACCGTCAACGGCATGTTGTAGGTCGCCGACGGCCCCTCCAGCCGGTGGATGAACCACAACCGCCGCTGCGCAAACGACAATGGAATCATCACAGACCCACCTCTCGATTCATTCTGCGAAGAGCTGGTCGGCGCGAGGGCGCCAGCTGGGCCCACCTACCGGCGAGCTGGGCGACGGTCGCGGCCTCGAACATCACCTTGATGGGCACCTCGACGCCCATCACCGCCCGGATCCGACTGGCCAGCCGGGTAGCCAACAGTGAATGCCCGCCCAGTGCGAAGAAACTGTCATCGACACCGACCCGGCCGACGCCGAGTATCTCGGTGAACAACTCGGTCAAGGTCTTTTCTCGCTCGGTGCGCGGTGCTCGATACGCCCTCGCGGACAACAACTCCGGATCAGGCAGTGCCCCGCGATCGAGCTTTCCGTTCGCCGTCAACGGGACCGCGTCGATCACCATCACCACCGTCGGGACCATGAAATCGGGCAGTCGCTCGGCGACGAATCCGCGCACGCTGGCGGGCAGGAGGGTGTCCTGGGGGCTGTTGGCGTAGGCGGCCGGGTCAGCTAGCACCTCGGATGGCAGATACACGTCGGTCAGTGCTTGGCCCTCCGCTGTCGCGGCGTCGAGGAAGACCGCATCCATGTGGCCCGGTTTCGTGGACCAGGTGACCGCGGTGGTGTATCCGCGTTGCTGGCCGAGGAGATACAGGTCTTCGGGCAGCAAACCCGCTCCCGCCCGGTCCGCGATGGAATCGAGGAAGCCCTCGAAATCCGCTGCGAGCGGATCGGTTCGGCCGTTGACAGACACCGAGTGACCGGTCCGGATTCGGTGCACCGCGTCGATCTGCCCGGTCAGTCCGGCATGCGGTATTCCGGTGACGCGAATGCCGTCGGGGTGTTCGGTGTGCAGGAGCGTGCACAGCGAATCATGGTCGCGGAAATCGACTTTCGGGATGTCGGCGACCGAGCGTTGGTTCGCCCGAGTCTTGTGCAGGACCACGTCGTAGCGGTACCGGGTCAGCTCGTTGATCGAGAAGCCGCGTTTGAGTTGGATATCGACGGCATCGAACCCGGTCTCGCCGTCGCGCAGTGACAGGAAGTACTCCGGTGCGACAAGCAGTTCTCGTTCGGCGGACATGTCTCGTCGCACTCGATCACCGACCACCGCCGGGTCGTCCCCGCCGTGGCGACTGAGGTGTACCGCGGTGGTGAACTCCTCCAGCAGAGCCAGATTGCGGACATCGCCGATGAACACCGCGCCGCCGGGAGCCAGCAGCCGCAGCACCTGCGCGAGGACTCGACGCAGGTACCGTTCACCCGGGAAGTACTGTGCGACGGAGTTCAACACCACGGTGTCGAAATAGCCGTCCGGCAGTCCGGTGGGATCATCGGCCGCCTGCGCGCTCAGCGCGACACGATCGACCCACACCGGGTTCAGCTCAGCCAACTGCTGGCGCAGGGTGGCGATGGTCGCGGTCGAGAGGTCCGTCGCCCAGTACTCCGCACAGTCGGGTGCCAGCTGCGACAACAGCAATCCCGATCCGACGCCGATCTCGAGGACCCGTCGCGGACCCAACTCCCGGATGCGGTCGACGGTGGCCGAGCGCCACTCGCGCATCTGCTCGAGCGGAATCGGCGCCCCGGTGTAGCTGCTGTTCCAGCCGCCGAAATCCGCGCCGAATCCGGCGACAGCTCGAGCGCCATTCGACTTGCCGTTGCCGTTCCCGGCTCCGGCGTACAGGTCGTCGTACACCCGGCGCCACTGTCCAACCAGTTCGTCCTCGGCGACGACGGGGCCTGATCGATCCGCGACAACGTATCCGACGAGCTGCTTGCCGCCGGTGTCGGTGTCGCGCGCGACGACTACCGCTTGGGAGACCGAAGGATGTTGGGCCAGAGCCGTTTCGACTTCGCCGGGTTCCACCCGGAAGCCTCGGATCTTGACCTGATCATCGACCCGGCCCGCGAACTCCAACACTCCGGCCGCTGTCCAACGCACCACGTCGCCGGTCCGATACAACCGCCCGCCGCCGGACGAATCGAACGGATCGGCCACGAACCGGGCGGCGGTCAACCCCGCCCTGCCGCGATAGCCGCGCCCCAATTGGGCACCGGCGACATACAACTCACCGGCGACCCCGATCGGAACCGGTACCAGCCATGGGTCCAATACGAAGACCCGCGTATTGGCCACCGGCACACCGATCGGTACAGCACCCTCGCGAACATCCACAGCGTCGTAATCGATGACGCACGCGGTAGTTTCGGTCGGCCCGTAACCATTCGTTACTCGAGCACCGGCGTACTTCGCATTCAGCTTGCCGACGACATCCGCTGTCAGCTCGGCACCGCCGACGATCACCCTGCTCAATGACCGCAAAGGGTTGTCGGGCAGGGAATCGACGTGATCGGCCAACGCCGACAACAGCGGTGGCGTCGCGAACATCTTCGTCACCGACCGAGCAGCGATCAACCCCGTGATCTCCACCAGATCCGAACGCTGCTCACCGGCAACCACCACCGTGGCACCACCACACAACGCAGGCCAAATCTCATAGGTCGACGCATCGAACGCGATCGAGGAATGCGCCAACACCCGATCATCGGGAGACGTCGACCATGCGGAGGCGACCAGGTTTTCGACGTTATGGTGCGTGATACCAACACCTTTCGGAACACCGGTAGAACCCGAGGTATAGATCACATAGGCCAAATTCTGTTGGCACACCTCGGCAATCCGATCCGCACCGGGCTGGTCCCACACGTCCGCGCCATCGAGGTAGACGCACGATGCCGACGTGTGCGGCAGCAGGTTCGCGGTGACAGAGTCGGTAATGACGACTACCGGAGCGGCGTCGGTGAGAATGAATGCCAGCCGATCTGAGGGATAAGCCGGATCGATCGGCAGATACCCACCACCAGCTTTCAATACCGCCACCAATGCCATGATCAGGTCCGCGGATCTGGGCAGCGCGACCGCGACAATGCTGTCGGGGCCAACCCCATGCGAGACCAGCACGCGAGCCAATTGATCAGCGCGAGTGGCGAGTTCCCGATACGAGATCTCGGTATCACCGCAGCTGACGGCGACCGCGTTCGGTGTCCGCGCGACCTGTGCCTGAATCAACCCCACCACGGTGGTGTCGGGGGCCGCGACGGTGGCGTTGTTCCACCGGTGCAGCACCAGCTCGCGTTCGTCGGTATCGAGAACATCGATCGAACCCACCGCCGCACCCGGGTCGGACACGATCCGCCGCAGTATCCGCACGAACCTGGCCACCATCGCCTCGACCGTTGGCCGGTCGAACAGCTCGCTCGCGTACTCGACGAGCCCGTTCCACTGCTCACCGGCCGGAGCGTCGGCGACGTTGAAGAACAGGTCGAACCGCGAGGTCGCGGTGGTCGCGATATAGGGCTGGATTCGCGCCCCGGACAGTTCGAGGTCCGGCAGGGTGTTGTTCTGAAATGCCAAGGACACCTGGAACAACGGGTGATGCGCCGCCGAACGGGCCGGGTTGAGCAGCTCGACGAGCAGCTCGAACGGAACATCCTGATTCTCATACCCCGCCAGCGCTTTTGCCCTGACCTGACTCAGCAGCTCGGTGAACGAGGCTGCCGGAGACACCCGCGCCCGCAGCACCCAGGTGTTCACGAAGAAGCCGACCAGATCGGTCAACGCCTCGTCGGTGCGACCGGCGATCGGCGATCCAATCGGAATGTCTTCGCCCGCACCGAGTTTGAACAACAGCACCGCCAGTGCCGACTGCAACACCATCGATACCGTCGCACCCTCCCGACCCGCCAATTGCTCCACCGCGGTACGGATCTCGGGATCGATCCCGAACAGCACCATGTCCCCGCGATAGCTGGCCACCAGCGGACGCGGACGATCGGTCGGCAACCGCAACTGGTCCGGCAACTCGTCGAGTTCGGCGCGCCAGTAGTTGAACTGCTGCGCCAGCACGCTGTCCGGGTCGTCGGACGATCCCAGCCATTCCTGTTGCCACAGTGTGTAATCCACGTACTGCACCGGCAACGGCTCCCAGGTCGGCGCCCGATATTCGAGGCGCGCGGCGTAGGCCACCGAGAGATCCCGCAGCAGCGGCGTCATCGACCAGCCATCACCGGCGATGTGGTGGATCAATATCGCGGCGACGCATTCGTCGGGGCCACACCGGAATACGGTGGCGCGCAGGGGGATTTCCGAGGACAGATCGAATCCGTAGCGCACCGCCGCGGTGACCGCCGCGTCCACCTCGGCGGAATCCACGTCGGTGACGCGCACCGGCACCTCGACGCTGTCGGCATCGAGTATCCGCTGCGACGGCACACCGTCGGCGTCGACGAAGATCGTGCGCAGACTCTCGTGCCTGGCGACGACATCACCGATCGCGGCACTCAGCACCGAGACATCCACCCCGTGCAGACGCACCGCCAGCGCCATGTTGTAAGTGGCGGAAGGCCCTTCGAGCCGGTGGATGAACCACAATCGCCGCTGGGCGAACGACAGCGGGATCACGTCCGGGCGCGGCCGAACCATCAGCGCGGGACGCACCTGCACTTCCGCATCGAGCCGGGTCGCCAACTCCGCGACGGTCGGCGCGTCGAAGACCGTGCGGATCGGCACCTCGACACCGAGCACCACCCGAATCCGGCTGACCAGGCGGGTGGCCAACAGTGAATGACCACCCAATGCGAAGAAGCTGTCGTCGATACCGACCCGGTCGAGTCCGAGGATCTCGGCGAACAGTTCGGCGAGGACCCGCTCGCGCTCGGTGCGTGGGGCCCGGTACTCCAGTGCGGAGGCGAATTCGGGATCCGGCAGTGCCGCGCGATCGAGCTTGCCGCTGGCGGTCAACGGGACCGCGTCGAGCACCATGACCGTGGCGGGCACCATGAACTCGGGCAACCGATCGGTCACCCAGCGGCGCACGTCGGCGGCAAGCAGACCGGCCTGGGGGTTGTTGGCGTACGCGGTGGGATCGTCCACGGGCGTCGCGGCCGTGTACACGTCGGTCAGTGGTTGGCCCTGTGCCGTCTCGAGGTCGATGAAGACCGCGTCCATCTGATCCGGCGCCGCGGACCATGTGACCGCGGTCCGGTGTCCGCATTGCTGGCCGAGCATGTGCAGGTCCTCGGGCAGCAGACCCGCGCCCGCCCGGTCGGTGTCGAGGATTCCTTCGAAATCGACGCCGAGTGCGTCGGTGCTGGTGCCGGGCAGGCCCGCTTGGATTCGGTGGGTGGCCTCGAGCTGGCCGACCAGTCCGGCGTGCGGGATGCCGGTGACGCGAACGCCGTCGCGATGCCGGGTGCGCAACAGGGTGCGCAACCAATCATGGCCCTGGAAGCTGACTTTCGGAGTTTCGGCAACCGACAGTGGCTTCGTCGGAGCCTTGTGCAGGACCACGTCGTATCGGTATCTGGTCAACTCGTTGACCGAGAATCCGCGTTTGAGCTGGATGTCGACGGCATCGAACCCGGTCGCGTCGCTGCACAAGCTCAGGAAGTACTCCGGTGCCAGCAGCAGTTCTTGCTCGGCGGCCATGTCTCGACGGACGCGGTCACCCACCGCGATGGGGTCGTCGCCGCCATTGCGGCTGATCTGCACCGCGGTCGTGAACTGTTCGAGCAGCGCCAGATTGCGGACGTCGCCGACGAACACCGCGCCACCGGGAGCCAGCAGTCCCAGTACCTGTTCGAGGACGGTATGCAGGTAGTTCTGGCTGGGGAAGTACTGGATGACGGAGTTCAGCACCACGGTGTCGAAATGGCTTTCCGGCAATCCGGTGGCGTCATCGGCCGGCTGGGCCCGCAGGACGACCCGATCGGTCCATCGCGTGTCGAGTTCGGCCACCTGTTGTTGCAGCGTGGCGATGGTCGCGGCGGAGAAGTCGGTTGCCCAGTATTCGTCACAGTCGGGGGCCAGCTGCGCGAACAGCAGGCCCGAGCCGACACCGATCTCGAGCACCCGTCTGGGTTTCAGGCCTCGGATACGGTCGACCGTGGCCGAGCGCCATTCACGCATCTGCTCGATCGGGATCGGTGTCCCGGTGTAGCTGCTGTCCCAACCGCCGAAGTCCGCGCCGAATCCGGCGATGCTGTCGGAAATACGGTGGGTGTCAGCCTCTTTCCCGGTGTCGACTCCGGAGTAAAGGTCGTCATATACACGTTGCCACTGCCCCACCAGTTCGTCTTCGGCACCGATCGGCCGCGATCGGTCGGCGACCACGTATCCGACCAGCTGCTTGCCGCCGGTGTCGGTGTCGCGGGCAACCACAACCGCCTGAGATACCGAAGGATGTTGGGCCAGAACCGTTTCGACTTCACCGGGTTCGACGCGGAAGCCGCGGATCTTGACCTGATCGTCGGCGCGGCCCGCGAATTCCAACTGCCCGGCGCTATTCCAGCGCACCACATCACCGGTTCGATACAACCGGCCGCCGGTCGGGTCGAAGGGGTCGGCCACGAACCGGGCGGCGGTGAATCCCGCGCGGCCGTGATAACCACGCGCCAACTGGGAACCGGCGACGTACAGCTCGCCAGCGACCCCGACCGGAACCGGCACCAGCCACGAATCCAGTACGAACACTCGCGTATTGGCCACCGGCGTACCGATCGGCACCACTGCGCCAGCGACGTCGGTGGGCACGCGATAGGCGGTGACATCGACCGTGGCCTCGGTCGGGCCGTAGAGGTTGTCGATCCGAGTGATCCCGCACTTGGCTTTCAACGCGTCGACCAGCGCGGTGGTGAGTGTGTCGGCGCCGGTATTCACCTGCCGCAAACTCTGGAACGGATTGTCGGGCAATGACTCCGCGTGGTCGACCAGTGCCGACAGCAGGGGCGGTGTCGCGAACATCTTTGTCACCGAACGGGTCTCGACCAGTCGGGTGATCTCCACCAGATCCGAACGCTGCTCACCGGCCACCACCAACGTGGCGCCACCGCACAGTGCGGGCCAGATCTCGTAGGTGGAGGCGTCGAACGCGATCGAGGAATGCAGCAACACCCGGTCCTCGGGACCAGCCGACCAGGCTTGAGCGACCAGATTCACCACGTTCCGGTGCGTGATACCAACACCTTTCGGCACACCGGTGGAACCGGACGTGTAGATCACGTATGCCAGATTCAGTGGCCCCGCCGCGACCACACCGACAACATCCTCAGCACCGGCGGTGTCGAGATAAAGATGCGGTATTGCGCTGTGCGGCAATGCGTGTGCCGTTTCCGGATCGGTCACGATGGCGATCGGCGCAGCGTCGGCGAGGACGAACGACAGTCGATCCGAGGGGTACGCCGGATCGATCGGCAGATACCCGCCGCCAGCCGTCAACACGCCGAGCAACGCCACGATCAGGTCCACGGACCGTGGCAACGCCACCGCGACAATGCTGTCCGGACCCACCCCACGCGCGATCAAGACGTGCGCGAGCCGGTCAGCTCGGATAGCGAGATCCCGGTATGTCAGCTCTGTATCGCCGCAGACCACCGCGACCGCGTCCGGCGTCCGCGCCACCTGTGCCTGAATCAACCCGACCAGGGTGACGTCTGGGACTTCGACGGTGGTGTCGTTCCACTGCCGCAACACCACGTCGCGTTCGACGGTATCGAGGACATCGATCCAACCCACCGGCGCGTCCGGCGCCGATACGATCCGCCGCAGTATTCGCAGGAATCGCGCCGTCATCGCCTCGACCGTTGACCGATCGAACAACTCGGTCGCGTACTCGACGAACCCGTTCCACGGCTGACCGGCGGGCGCATCGGCGACATTGAAGAACAGATCGAATCGCGAGGCCGCCAGCGACGCGGGGTAAGGCTCGATCCGCACCCCCGACAACTTCAGCGCGGGCAGGGTGTTGTTCTGAAATGCCAACGACACCTGGAACAACGGATGATGCGCCGCGGATCGGGTCGGATTGAGCAGCTCGACCAGCAACTCGAACGGAATATCCTGATTCTCGTATCCGGCCAACGCTTTCGCCCTGACCCCGGCGAGCACCTCCGTGAAAGACGCTGCCGGAGTGACGGTTGTGCGCAGCACCCACGTGTTGACGAAGAAGCCGACCAGATCGGCCAACGCCTCATCGGTACGACCCGCGATCGGGGCTCCGATCGGGATATCCTCTCCCGCACCGAGTTTGAACAACAGCACCGCCAGCGCCGACTGCAACACCATCGACACCGTCGCGCCGTCACGAGCGGCCAACCGTGCCACCTCGGCCCGCAGCGACGAGTCGATGTCGAACGGCACCACATCCCCGCGATAGCTGGCCACCCGCGGCCGCGGCCGATCGGTCGGCAAGCGCAATTGCTCAGGCACACCGTCGAGTTCGGCGCGCCAGTAGTTGAACTGCTGCGAAAGCACGCTGTCCGGATCGTCCGGCGAGCCAAGCCATTCCCGTTGCCACAGCGTGTAATCCACGTACTGCACCGGCAGCGGCCGCCATCCCGGCGGCCGATGTTCGCGGCGCGCGGCGTAGGCCACCGACAGGTCGACCAGCAGCGGGGTCAGCGACCAGCCGTCACCGGCAATGTGATGGATCAGTAGCACGCCGACGAATTCGTCGGCACCGCAGCGGAACACGTCGGCACGGATCGGGATTTCCGAGGACAGGTCGAACCCGTACCGCACTGCGGCCGTTACCGCCGCATCCAACTCGGCAGGGTTCTTCTCGATCACCGTGACCGGCACCTCGATACTGCCGGGATCGAGTACCCGCTGAGACGGCACACCGTCGGCGGTGACGAAGATCGTGCGCAGGCTCTCGTGCCGGGTAATGACATCATTGACCGCGGCGGTCAGCGCCGACACATCCACCCCGTACAGCCGTACCGCCAACGCCATGTTGTAGGTGGCCGAGGGGCCCTCCAGCCGGTGGATGAACCACAGCCGCTGTTGCGCGTACGACAGCGGGACCACTGCCGGCCGTTGCCGAATCGACAACGCGGGACGTATCCGCACACCGGCATCGAGCCGAGTCGCCAACTGCGCCACCGTCGGAGCGTCGAAGACCGTTCTGATCGGCACCTCGACCCCGAGCACCACCCGAATCCGGCTGGCCAAGCGGGTGGCCAGCAATGAGTGGCCACCCAACTCGAAGAAACTGTCATCCACCCCCACCCGGTCACGTCCGAGGATCTCGGCGAACAGCGCGGCCAGCATCTGTTCCTGGAGGGTGCCCGGCGCTCGATACCGCACCGAGGACACCAACTCCGGCTCCGGCAGCGCCGCGCGATCGAGTTTGCCGTTGGCGGTCAATGGCACCGAGTCGATCACCATGATCACGGTCGGCACCATGTACTCCGGCAGCCGCTCGGCGGCGAACCCGCGCACGTCCGCACCCGCGAGACCGTTCGCGGTAGCCACAACGTACCCGACGAGCTGCTTACCGCCGTCGGTGTCGCGGGCAACCAACACCGCGTTGGACACCGAAGGGTGTTGCGCCAGAACCGTTTCGACCTCGCCGGGCTCTACTCTGAAGCCTCGGATCTTGACCTGATCGTCCACCCGGCCCGCGAACTCCAGCTGCCCGGTGCTGTTCCAGCGCACCACATCACCGGTGCGGTACAACCGGCCACCGGCCTGGTCGAACGGATCGGCCACGAACCGCGCTGCGGTCAATCCCGCCCGCTCGTGATAGCCCCGCGCCAACTGCGCACCGGCCACATACAACTCACCGGCCACGCCAACGGGAACCGGCATCAACCACGAATCCAGCACGAATACACGCACATTGGCCAACGCGGAGCCGATCGGCACCGTCGTATCGCGGTCGGACACGACATCGGCCGCGAACACCGTGGCGAACACGGTGGTCTCCGTCGGACCGTAACCGTTGGTCACCCGCACACCGGCGGTGCTGGTATTCAGTCGGCGTGCCAACCCGGAGGTGAGTTCGGCGCCACCGGCAATTACCTGGGTCAGGCTCTCGAATGGGTTGTCGGGCAATGCTTCGACCCGGTCGAGGAGCACCGAGAGCAATGCCGGTGTCGAGAACATCTTCGTCACCGACCGAGCGGCGACGAGTGCGGCGATCTCGGCCGGATCCGACCGCTGCTCAGTGGCGAGCACGATCGCGCCACCGCTGGTCAACGCGGGCCAGATCTCGTAGGTCGAGGCATCGAACGCGATCGAGGAATGCACAAGTACCCGTTCGCCGGGTCCGGCCGCCCACGCCTGAGCAGCCAGGTTCGCGACGTTACGGTGCGTGACGGCAACACCTTTGGGCACACCGGTCGAGCCTGACGTGTAGATCAGATACGCCAGATTGTCGCTCCGTACCGAGACGGTCCGGTCGCCACCGGTCATGCCGGTGGTATCGAGTGCGTCGGGGTAGAGGCGCGGTATTGTGTTGTGCGGCAACGCTTGTGCGGTGTCATGATCGGTCACGATGACCACCGGAGCGGCGTCGGTGAGGATGAACGCCAGCCGATCCGAGGGATAAGCCGGATCGATCGGCAGATACCCGCCACCGGCTTTCAGCACTGCCAGCAGTGCCACGATCAACGGCACGGACCGAGGCAGCGCCACCGCGACGATGGTGTCGGGGGCGACGCCGCGCGAGATCAAGACCTGCGCGAGTCGATCGGCTCGGACATCGAGTTCCTTGTACGACAGCTCCGTGTCCGCGCAGAGGACAGCGACCGCGTCCGGGGTCGCGACGACCTGCTCATGGAACATTCCGACCACGGTCGCGTTGTCGTCGATCGAGGCGGTGGTGTTGTTCCACCGGTGCAGCACCAGGTCGCGTTCGTCGGTATCGAGGATATCGATCGAGCCGACTGCGGTATCGGTGTCCGACACCATCTTTCGCAGTGTTCGCACCAATCGTCCCGCCATGGCTTCGACGGTGGACCGATCGAACAGCTCGGTGGCGTATTCGATGTAACCGTCCCAACCGGCCGGGGCATCGTTGCGTGCACCGGTCGGCGCATCGCCGATATTGAAGGTCAGGTCGAATCGCGAGGTCGTGCTGGTCGGGGCCAGCGGTTCCACGCCGACACCTGGCAGTTCGAGGGTCGGCAGGGTGCTGTTCTGCAGGGTCAGCAGTACCTGGAACAGCGGATGGTGTGCGGCCGAGCGGGCGGGGTTGAGCAACTCGACGAGCAATTCGAACGGTGCGTCTTGATTCTCGTAGGCCGCCAACGCTTTTGCTCTGACTCCGGCGAGGATCTCGGTGAATGACGCGGCGGGCGAGACGGTTGCGCGCAGTACCCAGGTGTTGACGAAGAACCCGACGAGATCGGTGAGCGCGTCATCGGTGCGACCGGCGATCGGGGTCCCGATCGGAATGTCCTCCCCCGCACCGAGTTTGAACAACAACACGGCCAGCGCCGACTGCAGCACCATCGACACCGTCGCACCCTCACGGGAGGCCAAACGTTCTACCGCGCCACGGATCTCAGCATCGATCTCGAACAACACCATGTCGCCGCGATAGCTGGCCACCCTCGGCCGCGGCCGGTCTGTCGGCAGCCGCAACTGCTCCGGCAAACCGTCGAGTTCAGCTCGCCAGTAATCGAACTGCTTGGACAGCACACTGTCCGGTTCAGTCGGCGAACCCAGCAATTCCTGCTGCCACAACGTGTAGTCGACGTACTGCACCGGCAACGGCCCCCAACCCGGCGCCCGATGTTCGAGGCGGGCCGTATACGCCACGGACAGATCACCCAGCAGTGTGGCCGCCGACCAGCCGTCACCGGCGATGTGATGGATCAACAGCACGAGCACACACTCATCGGGGCCGCACCGGAACACGTTGGCGCGTATGGGAATTTCGGAGGACAGGTCGAATCGATACCGCGCCGCCTCGGCCACTCGTGCGTCGACTTCGGCGGGGTCGACGTCGATTACCGAAACCAGTGCTTCGACGCCGTCCGCGTCCAGTACCCGCTGGGCCGGGACGCCGTCGGCTTCGATGAAGACCGTGCGCAGGCTCTCGTGCCTGGCAACCATATCGCCGATCGCCGACGCGAACGCCGACGCGTCGAACGCGCCCGTCAACCGCGCGGACAGCGGCATGTTGTAGGTGGCCGACGGCCCCTCCAGCCGATGAATGAACCACAGCCGTCGCTGCGCGAACGACAACGGAATCACGTCCGGGCGTGGCCGTGCCGACAGCATCGGACGCACCTGCACATCCGTGTCGAGCCGAGTCACCAACTGCGCCACCGTCGGAGCGTCGAAGACGGTACGGATCGGCACCTCGACCCCGAGTACGGCTCGTATCCGGCTGATCAAGCGAGTGGCGGACAACGAATGGCCGCCCAACTCGAAGAAGCTGTCGTCCACGCCGACCCGATCGAGTCCGAGCACCGCACCGAACAGCCCGGCCAAGACGCGTTCGCTCTCGCTGGCCGGGGCCCGATAGTCCATCGAGGAGGCGAACTCCGGGACCGGCAACGCGCCGCGATCGAGTTTCCCGTTCGCGGTCAATGGCACCGCGTCGATCACCATCACCACGGTCGGCACCAGGTATTCCGGCAGCCGTTCGGCGGCGAATCGGCGCACCTGTGCCCCGTCGAGCCGGTGGCCGTTGCCCTCGACCGAGCGGGTTCGGTCGGCGACCACATATCCGACCAGCTGCTTACCGTCGTCGGTGTCGCGCGCGATTGCCACCGCCTGTGATACCGAAGGATGGTGCGCCAGCACTATTTCGACCTCCCCCGGCTCTACCCGGAAGCCACGGATCTTCACCTGACCATCGGCACGGCCAACGAACTCCAACTGCCCCGCGGTATTCCAGCGCACCACGTCACCGGTGCGATACAACCGGCCACCGGTCGTATCGAACGGGTCGGCCACGAACCGTGCCGCGGTCAACCCCGCCCGGCCGTGATAGCCGCGCGCCAATTGCGCACCGGCCACGTACAACTCACCGTCTACCCCGACAGGGACCGGCACCAGCCAGGAGTCCAACACGTACACCCGCATGTTCCCCAGCGGAGTCCCGATCGGGCTGCCACTCCGCGTGCCGTGCGATGCGTGCAGGTCGAGTTTCGTTACGTGCACCGTGGTTTCGGTGATCCCGTACATGTTCACCAGGGCGGGACCGTCACCACTACCGAAGGAGTACCAAGGCCGCAGGTGGGCAGGATTCAACGCCTCGCCGCCGAATATCACCATGCGCAGGGCGGAATCGGCTTTGCCGGACGCTGATCGAGCTTCGGCAAGTGCGTAGAACGCGGACGGGGTCTGATTGAGGATCGTCACGCCCTCGTCGACCACCAGATCCCACAGCTGCGCGGGGGTGCGCACCACGTCCCACGGCACGACGACGACCCGGCCGCCGTGCAGCAGCGCGCCCCAGATCTCCCAGACCGAGAAGTCGAATGCCTGGGAATGACACCAGGCCCAGACATCGCCGGAACCGAATTCGGTCCACTGGGCGGCACTCAGGAACAACGATGCCGCGTTGCGGTGGGTGACCGTGACGCCCTTCGGCGTGCCGGTGGAGCCGGACGTATAGATCAGGTACGCAAGGTTTCCGGGCCGTGGTGCGGCGGGCAACAGACAATCGGACTGCTCTACCTCTTCGAGATGGATCAGCGGAACTCCGCTGTGCGGCAGTGTTTTTGATGTGGTGATATCGGTGAGGACCGCGACGGGAGCGGCGTCGTCGAGGACGAACGCCAGCCTTTCGGCGGGATAGGTCGGATCGATCGGCAGATACGCGCCACCGGCCTTCGATACCGCCACTATCGCGACGATCAGCTCCACTGACCTCGGCAAGGCCACTGCCACAACGCTATCCGGGCGCACCCCATGCTCGATCAAGGTCCGCGCGATGCGGTCCGCTCGCATATCGAGCTCCCGATACGAGAGCCGCACGGCACCGTCCACCACCGCCACCGAGTCCGGTCCCCTGCTCACCTGGTCCTCGAACAACCCAACCAACGTCGCATCCGGATCGACCGGCACCGCCGTGTCGTTCCACGCCTCGACGACCAGCGCGCGTTCGGCGCCGAGGATATCCACCGCCCCGATCGGCGCACCCGGATCGGCTATCGCCTGCCGCAGATAGCGGGCGATCGATCCAAGATAGGTGTGCAGATCGTCCTCGGTATAGAGCTGCGAATCACCCTCTATCCGCAGGTAACCGCCACGGGCCGACTGCCTTTCGTAGTAGAAGACGATGGACAGGTCGCCGCTGTTGCCGGCCGAGAAGAGTTGCAGGTCGGCCATGCCGCCCGTCATCTCCAGCGCGCCGAAGAACGACATGACGTTGATGACCGGGCCGAACGGGTTCGCCGTGGAATTCGGCATTTTCAGGTCTCGCCGGATCTCCGACATGCCGTAGCGCAGGTGGTCTCTGGCATCCGAGACGGTGCCGTTGATCCGCTGGGCCAGGTCGCCGAGCGAGAGCTCCCTACCCGAATTGATCAGCAATGGCACGGTATCCGAGAGTTGACACGGCGTATTGCGGGCGATGCCGGATTGGTTCGACACCGGAATCTGTACGCAGAATTCATCTCTCAACGCATAGCGCTGGATAGCAGCCGTCGCGACCGACATCAAGAGATAGGGCAGCTTGACGCCGATCGACCGCGCCGAACTCATCAGCTCACCGAGCTCCTCGCCCGAAAAGCCATGCGTGCAACCGATTCGACCCGGCTTCTCGCCGCTGTCGGCATTGCCGGGCAGTCGGACCGGCTCGATTCCCGCCGGGATCCGCCGACGCCAGTACGCACGATCGGCCGCCTGCTGGTTGCGCCGATACGAACGATCGCCCTCGATGATATCGTCGACGCACACGAATTCCGCAGGCGCAACGGATGTTCCGGCCGCCATCGCGCAGTACACGTCGAGAACCCGCTGGGCCCAGGTGGCAACACCGACACCGTCCATGATGATGTGGTGGAAACACATCGTCAGAAAATAGTGTTGCTCACCGACTTCGAGCAGCGCGACGCTCAACAGCGCGTCCAGCTCGAGATCGAATCCGACCTGACGTTCTCGGGACATATAGTCGAGCGCGGCCGATACCGGATCCGGCTTATCGGTGAGATCCAGGTAGGCGGGCTCCCAATCCCGGATATCGCGTTCGACCTGCATCGGCCCGTCGGCGCCTCGGACGAAGTTGACCGTGAGCGCCGCCGACTCGGCGAACACGTGCCGTAACGCCGTGACGAAATGACCGAGTTCCAAATCGGCGTGAATGTCGATATAGACGATGCAATTGTTGGGCAGGTCCGAAAGCTCGCTCGCTATCCACAATTCTTTTTGAATCGAAGTCAAACTGCGCAGCAGTGATTTGTTACCGGATTGCATGGCAAACTCCCTTGCTGATCACCTTGCTGAGCGGTGCCGATCTTCCCCCGGCCGATCGGGCCGGGTCACGTCGTAGCACACACACGCTCCGCCCATCCCGAATCCTCGTGGGCGACAACCCTGTCCGCAGACCGCGGTAGTCGGGCGAAGCGGCGGCTCAACCGGCGCGCCGTGTAGTCGAGCCCACAAGTGGACGCTTGACCATAACTAGGTGAGCTGTCGCGAGTTGGGCAGCACGACGACTGCCCCCGAAACCGTAGCCCCCGAAACATGCTGCAGCACACTCGATCAGGATGTAGCAGGCTGCGTAACTGACGCTGTACTAGTGCGTAAATGACTGGTCAAAGTGGTAACTATCCCCTCGTTCCCGCGCTGGACGAGGCCCGTGCCGCTTATGCTCTGCGCTGGCAGCACATGGTTCAGGAGGGCTTGTCCATGGCGCACACACAGATCAGATATGGAGTGCTCGGCTCGTTCACGGCATGGCGGGATGACTGTGAGATCGAGTTGGGCACAGCGAAACAACAGGCAGTGCTCGTGGCACTGCTGCTAGAGATGAACCGGCCGGTAACGGTGAACGCGATCATCGACGGAGTGTGGGGCGAACACCCCCCGGCTGACGCGCGCAACGGCGTACAGACCTATGTCAGCCGCCTGCGCCGCGCCTTGGCGCCCCGGCGCAGGGTCGCCGAACCCGCGCTGGTGCGGACCGAGACGGGATATCTGCTACACGGCGACCCGTCGTTATCGGACCACGTCGCGTTCGACCAGCTCATCGCGACCGCCGAGCGCTGCCGACGCGATAGCGACCTCGCCGCGGCGGCCGCACACACCGATGCGGCGCTGGCGCTGTGGCGCGGTGAACCATTCAGCGGCCTGGCAGGACCCGTCGTCGAAGGCGAACGGCACAGGCTGCAGGAGCGATATCTGGCCGCGCTCGAGCACCGTGCCCGGATCAAGCTCGCCCGAGGGCATCATGCCGAGGCGGTCGCCGAGCTCGCGCCGCTGGTCAGCTCGTACCCGCTGCAGGAGCGGTTTCGCACGCTGCTCATGCTCGGGCTCTACCACTGCGGGCGCCAGGCCGAGGCGTTGATGGTCTTCCAGGACGCGCAGCGCCGGCTGGCCGAGGAGATCGGGATCGAACCGGGACGCGAACTTCGCGAGCTGCACCGGCGGATCCTGCGTGACGAGATCGAACCGCCGGTCGAGCCGAACGCGCGGATTTCGATCGGCGATGAATCCGCCTACGGTGTCGCCGATTTCGCCGGTGAGGGGCTGGCCAGGCCCGCGGACGACGACCTCTCGATCGGCGATATCGGTGGTGTGGCCGACGTCGGTAAGGTGGAACTGCAGCCCGAGGCGCTGCCGAGCAGCAACCAGCTGCCCGGTGATATCGCGGACTTCACCGGCCGGGACGACGAGATGTGTCGCGTGCTTGCCGACATCCCGCCGAAGGCGCGCCCGACGGTGCTGATCGAGGCCATCGATGGCATGGCCGGGGTCGGCAAGACGACCCTGGCGATTCACGCGGCCCATCGACTCAGCAGCCACTATCCCGACGCGCAGCTCTACATCGACCTGCACGGGCATGCGGCCGAGAGTGCGCCGATCGAGCCGATGGTGGCGCTGGACAGGCTGTTACGCGCGGTCGGGGTGTCGAGTGAGTCGATACCGCCGGATCTGGATGCCCGAGCGGCGTTGTGGCGCACCAAGATCGCCGCTCGGTCGGCGCTGCTCGTCTTGGACAATGTCGCCAACGTCGATCAGATCCGGCCGCTGCTGCCCGGCACCTCCAGCTGTCTGGTGCTGATCACGAGCCGACGCAGGCTCGTAGACCTGGAGGTTTCGCAAACCCTGTCGCTGGATGTACTTTCGCGCGAAGACGCGACGACGCTGTTCGCGACGATCGTCAATGACGACCGGGTGCTGTCCGAGCCCGACGCGGTGGCGGAAACGGTTCGGCTGTGCGGTTATCTGCCACTGGCGATTCGGATCGCGGCCGGTCGGTTGCGTGCGCGTCCGGTATGGCCGATCGACCGACTGGCCGAGCGGCTTCGACATCCGAGCCAACGCCTCGAACATCTTTCCGCGGGGTCACGCAGCGTGGCCACCGCGCTCACCGCGAGCTTTCAGGACTTACCGGCCGATCAGCAGCGGGTGTTCCGGCTGCTCGGATTGCACCCTGGTCGCGACTTCGACGCCTACGCCACCGCGGCACTGGCCGATCTCGGGGTCGATGGTGCCGAACAGATCCTGGAAGCGCTTGTCGATGTGCATCTGCTGGAGCAGGTCGTCTCCGGGCGGTACCGGTTTCACAACTTGGTGCGCGATTACGCCGCGACACTGACCGAACCGACCGACGATCGCGGCGCGGCGCTGACCCGGCTCTTCGACTACTACCGGTATGCCGCGTGGGCGGTCAGCAACACAATCCTGCCCGATCGGACGAGTAGAATCGCTGACCTGCCGAGGCCGCTGACACCGACGCCCGCGCTGGCCAATCATCAGGAATGCGTGGCCTGGTTGCACAGCGAACGGCTCAACCTGCTTGCCATCGCGCGTGAGGCGACCAAGACCCGCTGGGCCGACTACACCAGGCTGTTCTCCGAGATTCTGTGGTGGCCCTATGTGACCGGGCTTCGCTGCTCCGACGACGCCATCACGTTGCATTTCGATGCCGTCGAGGTCGCCCGCACTAGCGGTCAGCATGCGGAAGAGTGCCGGCTGCTGGTCAATCTCGGTTACACGCTCTGGCGCATGCGGCATTGCAGGCAGGCGCTGATCGTGCTCGACGATGCCGTTGGGCTTGCGCATGGTTTGGGTGACTATGCCAATGCGGCGCGGGCTATGCACCACAGCGGGTTGGTCTACTTCCGTTTGGGTCGTTATCGGGATGCGTTGATGGGTTATCACCAGTCGCTGTCGTTGTCGCGTTCGATCGGTGACCAATTCATGGAAGGCTATGCGCTGCAAGGGCTCGGGCAGGTGCATGAGCGGATGGGTTACTACGAGGACGCGTTCGAGTATCTCTGGCAGGCGGTCGGCGTCGCCGACGACAATGGCGACCCCTACCTCCGTGCCTGTGCCCTGATGCGAATCAGCGACACCGATGTGCGGATCGGCAACCATGACGACGCGCTCGCGCACCTGAAGGACGCGCGCAAGACGCTGACGCCGATGTCGTCGAATACCTTGTTCCACAACTACTTTTCGATTCGACTCGGCACGACCTACTGTCAGATGAAGCAGTACGAGATGGCGCTCGAAAGCTTCCGGACGGCTTTGGCGCGCGCCGAACGCAACAATGACCTGATTCTCAAGTGCTGCGCGCATCTCGGCATCGGTGATGTCCATCGTCGGCAAGGTCATTACCGAGAAGCGTTCGCCCACAACGAGCGAGCACTACACATCGCCTATGCCTCCGGCTCACCGTACGAGGAGATGCTCGCCTACGACGCCATCGCGACGGTGAGTTACTGCTCGTCGCACTTCACGGTCGCCCGCAAGCATTGGAAAGCCGCACTGACGATCGCGGCCGCGCTGGGATTGCCGGAAACCCACCGCATCGCCAATCACGTCGCCAGCATCGATTCCACGTTCCTGGCCGCCACCGCGACGCGCACCGCCAATGCGCACTCGGCCGAGTTCCACCGAGCCGCGAATTCGATCCGACGCGATATCCGCCCACCGACGTTGGGCGAGTTGGCCCGCCAAACATGTCCCGACCGCGTGCGACAGCACATCGGCGACCGATGAGCAGACGACACGAAAGCTGTTCCGGCACTACCGGGCTGGCGACTCAGCCCGCGCGTTCGGCGACGCGGGCGGCCATGGCCACGCCGTCCGGGGTCAGTCCGGCCCTATCGGATGGCAGGGAGGTCGCGGAGTTGGCGTCGGGAGGTGATGCCGAGTTTGCGGAAGATGTTGCGCAGGTGGGCATCTACGGTGCGCGGGCTCAGAAACAGTTTGGCCGCCACTTCTTTCGAGGTAGCTCCCTCGGCGACCAGGCGCGCGATGTGCACCTCCTGCACGGTGAGTGTGTCGGCGACGGAGTCGGATCGGCTTCGGGTCTGCTCGCCCGTGGCGCGCAGTTCGGCGGCCGCGCGGGCCGCGTACGCCTCGGCCCCAATCGCTGAGAGCAGCTCGTTGGCTCGGCGCAGTTCGGTTCTGGCGTCGCGGCGGCGGCCCTCCCGGCGCAGCCATTCGCCGTAGACGAGGTGGGCGCGGCCACACCAGACGTTGAAGCCGGTGGAATCGAGCAACGATATGGCCCGACGGTAGGCTTCTTCGTCGTCGTCGACCAAAGCCCTTGCGTAGGATGCGATTCCGAGTCCGTAGGGTTGCCCGCCCGCATCGGCCCGTTCGACGAGTGTCGCGAGCGCGGCGCGCGCGATGTCCAGTTCACGGCAGCGCACCGCGGCCTCGACCAGTTCGGGCAGCGCGTAGCCAGCCATCCCGAGATCGCCGGTGGCGACGGCCTGCTCGGCGGCCCGCAGCGCCGCGGGGTAGTCGGCCAGACCGTTGTTGAGGACGGCGGTCGCGTACTGGACGCTGAGGGTCATCTCCGGTCCGACTCCGGCGAACAGTTCCTCGGCCTCGGCGCGCCTGCCACGCAGTGCGGCCAGGTGGATTCGCGGGTAGACGAGCGGCGCGGCGCCGGTGGCCTCCGCGATCGCCTCCTCCTCGGAGATCATCGCGGCGGCCGCGCCGAAGTCGCCGGAGTGCGCGGTGATGGTGGCGAGCATGGCAAGCCCGATCGGCAGCATGTGGAAGTTGCCGAGCTCGCGGCCGAACGCGGTGGTCGCGGTCGCGATGCCGCGGCTGGCGTCGGCGTCCCACAACTCCAGGGAGACAAGGAATCCGAGGGTCGGCCACCTGTTCCACACCGCGTCGGCGCCGTCGGCGATGACCGCGCGCAGCAGCTTCGCGGCCGCCTGATGTCCCTCGACGACCAGCGCGACCATGCCGTCGAGGACGATGTCGGCGCTGGTGTGCGGTTCCGGGTTGGCCGGCGCGGTGCGCGCGGCGTCGATCACCGTGTCGAGGCCGCCGATCAGCATGGCCATCTCGATCGCGTCCACGTAGCACTCGCGCGCACGGGCCGGATCGCGCTCGGCCAGCCGGGTGGCGGCCCGCAGCAGGTGGGCGGTCGGTAGGTCGTCGCCGCGGAAGCGGGCGAAGGAGATCCGGCCGCGCAGCAGGTCGACGCGCGGGTCGTCGGCGTCGAGGGTCGAGAGCAATTCGGCGGCGACGCCGAAGTCGCCGACCGACAGCTTGGCCTCGACCGCGGCGAGCACCCGCTCGGACCGCATGCCGGGGTCGAGGGTCAGCGCGGCCGCGCGTTCCAAGAAAGCCGCCGCGGCGGCCTCGCCGCCTCGGGCTCGCGCGCGGGTGGCCGACTGGGTCAGCGCGGCGGCCACGTCCTCGTCGGGGCCCGCGCTGGCAAGGGCGCGATGCCAGGCGACCCGGTCGGGGTCGGTGATCGGATCGCTGACCTGGGCGAGAGCGCCGTGCGCGCGGCGGCGTTCGGCCGAGGTCGCGGCCTGGTAGACGGCCGAGCGAGCCAGCGGATGAATGAAACGAACCCTGGTGCCGAACTCGACTAGGGGTATCTCCTCGGCCGCGGCGTCCTCGACTTCTAGGAGTGCTGCCGCGGGCCACAGCAGCCCGGGATCGCCGACCGGCTCGGCGGCGGCCACGGTCAGCAGCAGCCGCACCTTCGGCGAGAGCACCGAAAGACGGGCGCGGAAGCTGCGCTCGGCGGCGCGGGAGGCCGGCAGATCGAAACCGCCGGCCATGCCCGCGAGCCCCGCTGTCCTCGGCAGTTCCACCAATGCCAGTGGGTTGCCACGTGATTCGGCCAGGATGCGGTCGCGCACCCGCTCGTCCAGCGAGGCGGGGATCTCGCGCATCAGCACCGCGCGCGCCTCGGATTCGCTCAGCCGCTCGATGTCCACCCGCGGTAGCTGGTCCAATCCGGCTACGCCAGCACGCGCGGCGAAGACCATGGCCACTCGTTCGGCACCTATTCGCCGGGCCACGAAGGCAAGCGCTCGCGCCGAGGCGTGATCGAGCCACTGCGCGTCATCGATGAGGCACAGCAGCGGCCGATCGTGTTCGAGCAGCAGGCCGAGCACGGCGGCACCGGCCAGGAACGGGTCAGGGGTGCCGGTTTCCATGCCGAACGCGATCCGCAGCGCGCTGCGGTGTGGCGGCGGCAGCGCGTCGAGGTGTTCCAGGACCGGGCCGCACAGCTGGTGCAGCGCCGAGTACGGCAGTTCCGTCTCGAATTCGGCACCCGAGGCGCGCATGACCAGGAAGCCGGAGGACGCCTTGGCCAGGTGGTCGAGCAGTGTGCTCTTGCCGATGCCGGGCTCGCCGAGCAGGACCAGCGCGCCGCCCCGAGATTCCCTCGCCTCGTGCAGGAGCGCGAGCAACCGCGCGGTCTCCTCGGAACGTCCGACCAAATACATCACAGGCTGATCTTGCCTGATCGCGGCCGCCGTGCCACCTCGCGGATAGGTAGAAATTACCGACGCGAACGAGCCAGCGCCGCATCGAGACTTGTGGCACGAGATACGACGCGCAAGACACTACGAAAGGCTCTGCCATGGCACAGAATACGACAGCCGTCGACGTCGCACCCGCGTACCGGGACCTACTCGACGGCTGGCTGACCATCTGGAACGGCGACTTCACCCCCGCGAACGACATTGTCGCCCAGGACTTCTCCGTGCACGCCGCGATGATGGACGGTGGCGGCGACGCTGCCCAGGGGCCGGACGGATTGATCGGCTGGATCGCGCAGACGCGCGCCGCGTTCACCGAACTGGTGTTCAACGTGGCGGTCGGCCCCATTGTCGATCGTGATTATCTGGCGATCCGCTGGGTCGCCGTCGGCACCTACGGTGGCGGATTCCCCGGCGCGACCGCCCCGGCGGGCACGGCGATCCGGTTCACCGGCACGGACATCGTGCGCATCGAGCAGAACAAGATTGCCGAGTACTGGGTCAACTCCGACGTGCACGTGCTGCTGACGACGCTCGGCGTCCAGCCATAAACCACCCCATCCCCCACACACGACCATAGGAGAAGACCCATGTCCACCAACACATCGTCACGTGACCGCACAGAACGCGACACCTATCCCCTCGCTCGCACCGTCCTCATCTCGGCGTGGGCCGTGCCCGTCCTGATCATCGGACAATTCGCCATGGTTGCCATCGTTCCGGTGGCGCTCGTCGTGATCGGCACCCTGCGCGATGCCCGGCTGCGCCCGCTGCGCTGGTGGGCCGGTGCGCTCGCGGTGGCCTACGCTGTCCCGCTGACTATTTGGGCATCGCGATCCGACCCAGCGAAAAGCCTATCGAAGGACATGAACCCGGTTCTGGCCGCTATCGTCGTGGTCACAGGCGTCACCGTTGCCGTCGTCCATCACATTCTGCGCAGGCGTTCGCGGTCGAATGCCACCATGGATCAGCGGCTCGAATCCCGCCCTTGACACGGCTTCTCGGACGCTACGGGCCGGTAACACCCGAACGCTGTGCACATATGTGGTTTGACAGTGCACACTACGCGTGACCGTGAGTTGCAACCCCTCGCCCGTCGACCGGGCCAGCGCTCTGGAGAGGAAGGAGTCGGCGAGTGTTCAGCCGCATCGCCATCGTGAACCGGGGAGAGGCCGCTATGCGCCTCATCCACGCCGTCCGAGATTTGGCCGCGGCAACCGCGCGTCCGATCGAAACCGTTGCTCTGTACACCGATGTCGACCGCAACGCGACGTTCGTGCGCGAAGCCGATATCGCCTATGACCTCGGTCCGGCATCCGCCCGACCGTATCTCGACCTGAAAGCGCTCGAGCGCGCGCTTGTGTCGACCGGGGCCGACTCGGCCTGGGTCGGCTGGGGTTTCGTCGCCGAAGACCCCGCATTCGCGGAACTGTGTGAACAGATCGGCGTCACCTTCATCGGACCGAGCCCGGATGCCATGCGCAAACTCGGCGACAAGATCGGCGCGAAGCTGATCGCCGAGGAGGTCGGCGTGCCCGTCGCGCCGTGGAGCCGCGGCGCGGTCGAGACCGTTGAGGCCGCCATGACGGCGGCGGCCGAGATCGGCTACCCGCTGATGCTGAAGGCGACCGCCGGTGGCGGCGGGCGCGGTATCCGGGTTGTCACCAACGACGCCGACCTCGTCGACGCCTACGAACGCACCAGGCAGGAAGCCGCACGAGCGTTCGGCAGCGGCGTGGTGTTCCTGGAACGACTGGTCACCGGTGCCCGGCACGTCGAGGTCCAGGTCATCGCGGACGGCCAGGGCACCGCGTGGGCGCTGGGCGTGCGCGACTGCTCGGTGCAGCGGCGCAACCAGAAGGTCATCGAGGAGTCCTCGTCACCGGTGCTGCGGCCCGATCAGGCGGCGGAGCTCAAGGCCTCGGCCGAGCGGCTGGCGATCGCGGTCGGTTATCGCGGCGCGGCGACGGTCGAGTTCCTCTACCACCCCGGCGACCAGCTGTTCGCGTTCCTCGAGGTCAACACCCGCCTCCAGGTCGAACACCCCATCACCGAGTACACCACCGGTTTCGACCTGGTGCACGCGCAGCTGCATGTGGCTTCCGGCGGTCGACTCGAAGGCGACATGCCCGTGGAACGCGGGCACGCCATCGAGGCCCGGCTCAACGCCGAAGACCCCGACCGCGACTTCGCGCCCGCGCCCGGCCGCATCGCGCGGCTGAATCTGCCTGCGGGCCCTGGCATTCGCGTCGACACCGGCGTCAGCGAGGGCGACACCATTCCCGCCGACTTCGACTCGATGATCGCCAAGATCATCGCCTACGGCCGGGACCGCGAGGAAGCGCTCGGCCGCCTGCGCCGCGCCGTCGCGCAGACCAGGGTGATCATCGAGGGCGGCGCGACGAACAAGAGCTTCGTGCTCGACCTGCTGAACCAGCCCGAGGTGATCGACGGCAGCGCCGACACCGGCTGGATCGACCGCGTCCGCGGCGAGGGTCGGCTCGTCTCGCACCGGCACTCCGCCATCGCGCTCGCCGCCGCCGCCATCGACGCCTACGAGGAAGACGAACGGGCCGAGCAGCATCGACTGCTGTCCACGGCCTCGGGCGGGCGACCGCAGGTACAGCACGAGAGCGGCCGACCGCTCGACCTCAAGCTGCGCGGCGCTGGCTACCGCGTTCGGGTCGCGCGCATCGGCGCGCACCGGTTCCGCATCGGCATCGAGGCCGGTGGCGATATCCGTACCGCCGACGTCGACCTCGAGCGTTTCGACCGGCACACCGGACAGATCATGGTCAACGGCACCCGCTACCGCCTGACCACCGGCACCCACGGCCCGATCCACCTCGTCGATGTCGACGGCGTGACCCATCGGATCAGCCGCGACGAGGGCGGCGTCGTCCGCTCGCCCGCGCCCGCGCTTGTTGTCGCGACGCCGCTCGAGATCGGCGCCGAGGTCGAGGCGGGCGCACCGGTGCTCGTGCTGGAGAGCATGAAGATGGAGACGGTGCTGCGCGCGCCGTTCAAGGCGCGGCTGAAGGAATGCGCCGTATCCGTCGGCACCCAGGTGGAGACGGGTGCGCCGCTGCTGTGGCTCGAGCCGCTCGGCGATGACGACGAGGACGAGGCGGCCGTCGCGGTCGGGACCGTCGAACTGGACCTGCCCGTCGGGTCCGCACAGGTCCAACCGCACGAGCGCACAACCCGCGGCCAGGAGGATCTGCGCAGCCTGCTGCTCGGCTTCGACGTCGACCCGCACGACGACAGCCGAGTGCTCGGCGACTACCTCACCGCGCGCCGGGCCGCCCTCGCGGACAGCCGAAGGCCGCTGGCCGAGGAACTCGAACTCGTGCAGGTGTTCGCCGACCTCGCGGAGCTGAGCCACAACCGCTCCTCCGAGGACGACGGCACCTACAGCCACGTGCACAGCGCACGCGAGTACTTCCACACCTACCTGCAAAGCCTCGATGTCGAGCGGGCCGGGCTGCCGAAGTCGTTCCAGGACAAGCTTTCCAACGCGCTGGCGCACTACGGTGTCACCGAGCTGGAACGTTCGCCGGAACTCGAGGCCGCGGTGTTCCGGATCTTCCTGGCCCAGCAACGCCCGTCCGACACCGTCACCGTCATCACGACGCTGCTGCGCGAGTGGCTGCAGGAGCCGATGCCGGATCGGGCGCTGCGTGAGCCCGTCGGCCTGGCGCTGGAGCGGCTCGTCGCCGCGACGCAGGTGCGTTTCCCGGTGATCGCCGACCTCGCGCGCGGCGTGGTGTACGCCTGGTACGGCCAGCCGTTGCTGCGGCGCAACCGTGCTCGCGTCTACACCAACATCCGAAAGCACCTGCGCCACTTGGACGCACAGCCGGACGCGACCGATCGGGCCGAGCGCATTTCCGACATGGTGCGCAGCACCGAGCCGCTGGTGCGGCTGCTCGGCCAGCGCCTGGTGCGCGGCAATCAGGACAACACGGTCATGCTCGAGGTGCTGACCCGCCGGTACTACGGCAACAAGGGCCTCACCGGCGTCCGCGCCACCGAGGTGGACGGCTGCACCTTCGTGATCGCCGAACGCCGCAGCCTGAGCCTGGTTTCGACGGCGGTGCGCTTCGACGCGCTCGGCGCCGCGCTGCGCGGACTCACCGAGCTGGCGAGCGGCGGCGCGTCCATCGACGCCGACATCTACCTCAGCTGGGAGAACCAACCGGCCGACTTCGACGCGATGGCGGCGGAATTGCACGAGGTGCTCGGCGCGTATCCGCTGCCGAGTCAGGTGCACCGGATCACGGTCGCCGTCGCCGGCAGCGGCGGCGCGGTGATGCACCACCACTTCACCTTCCGTCCCTCGGCCACCGGCATGGCCGAAGAACGACTGATCCGCGGCCTGCACCCCTACATCGCGCAGCGGATGCAGATGCAGCGGCTGCGCAAGTTCGACCTCACCCGGCTGCCGTCCTCCGACGACGAAGAGGTCTACCTGTTCCGCTGCGTCGCCAAGGACAACCCGTCCGACGAGCGCCTGATGGCGTTCGCGCAGGTACGGGACCTGGCCGCGCTGCGCGAGCAGGACGGCAGGCTGGTCGCGCTGCCGACCGCCGAGATCGCCATCGCCACCTGCCTCGACTCGATCCGCCGGGCACAGTCGCTTCGCCCGTCGGCCAACCGGTTCAACACCAACCGCATCGTGATGTACATCTGGCCGCCGATCGACGTGACCCCGGCCGAGCTGGAGACGGTCGTCCGGCACGTGCGGCCGACGACCGCGGGTGCCGGGCTCGAGGAGATCCTGCTCATCGCGCGTCAGCGCGACGCCAACACCGGCGAGCTGACCAAGGTCGCCGTGCGCATCGGCTTCGACTCGACCGAGGTGACCGTCGGCGAACGGACCGACGAGGTGGTCGAGCCGCTCGACGCGTACCGGCAGAAGGTGCTGCGGGCCAGCAGCCGCAACACCGTGTACCCCTACGAGCTGACCAGCATGCTCGGCGAATTCGCCGAGTACGACCTCGACGCCGACCACGCGCTGGTGTCGGTCGACCGGCCCAAGGGACACAACACCGCGGCGATCGTCGCGGGCGTGGTCAGCACGCCGACCCCGCAGTACCCGGAGGGCATCACCAGGGTCGTGCTGCTCGGCGATCCGACGAAATCGCTTGGCGCACTGTCGGAACCGGAGTGCCGTCGGATTATCGCGGCGCTTGACCTCGCCGAACAGCTGCGGGTACCGCTGGAGTGGTACGCGCTGTCCTCCGGCGCCAGGATCTCCATGGAGTCGGGCACCGAGAACATGGACTGGGTGGCGGCCGCGCTCAAGCGGATCGTCGAGTTCACCCAGGACGGCGGCGAGATCAACATCGTTGTCGCCGGCATCAACGTTGGCGCACAACCGTATTGGAACGCCGAAGCGACGATGCTCATGCACACCAAGGGCATCCTGGTGATGACGCCGGACTCCGCGATGGTGCTCACCGGCAAGCAGGCGCTCGATTTCTCCGGTGGCGTGTCGGCCGAGGACAACTTCGGCATCGGCGGCTACGACCGGGTGATGGGTCCGAACGGCCAGGCGCAGTACTGGGCGCCGGACCTGACCGCGGCGCGCGACGTGTTGATGGCGCACTACGACCACACCTACATCGCCCCCGGTGAGCAAGGGCCGCGGCGAGCGGAGACCAGCGATCCCCTCGATCGCGACGTCTCCGACTTCCCGCACGACCTGGCCGACAGCGACTTCACCACCGTCGGCCAGATCTTCTCCGCCACCGCCAATCCGGACCGCAAGAAGCCCTTCGACATCCGGACCGTCATGCGGGCGGTCTCCGACCAGGACCACCCGACGCTGGAACGCTGGGCGGGCATGGCCGACGCCGAGACGGCGGTCGTGCAGGACGCGCACCTCGGCGGTATTCCGGTGTGTCTGCTCGGCATCGAGTCGCGGGGCGTGCCGCGGCGCGGTTTCCCGTCCACCGACGGACCCGACACCTACACCGCGGGCACCCTGTTCCCGCAGTCGTCGAAGAAGGCCGCGCGGGCGATCAACGGGGCAAGCGGCAACCGCCCGCTTGTCGTGCTCGCCAACCTGTCCGGCTTCGACGGCTCGCCGGAATCGATGAAGAAGCTGCAGCTGGAGTACGGCGCCGAGATCGGCCGCGCGATCGTGAACTTCCAAGGGCCCATTGTGTTCTGCGTGATCTCGCGGTATCACGGCGGCGCGTTCGTGGTGTTCTCGAAGCAGCTGAACCCGAATATGACCGTGCTCGCGCTGGAGGGCTCGTTCGCGTCGGTGCTCGGTGGTGCTCCGGCCGCCGCGGTGGTGTTCGCCGGTGATGTCAACCGGCGTACCGCGGCCGATGCCAGGGTGCGGGACCTGTCGGTGCGCGCCGCGAACGCGTCCGGCACCGACCGGGCGGCGCTGACCGCCGAACTCGACGAGACCAGGTCGTCGGTCCGCACGGAGAAGCTCAGCGAGGTCGCCGCGGAGTTCGACCGCGTGCACAATATCCACCGCGCTGTCGAGGTGGGGTCGGTCGACGCGGTGATCAGTGCCGCCGAACTCCGCCCGCGCATCATCGAGGCGATCGAGACGCGACTGCTCGGTTAAACCAACGCTAGATCCGGAGGAGCTGGTCCAGCCGCCACAGCGGTTCGGCCAGCTCCTTCGCTATTTGGCGTCGAAGTAGCACTCCACCACCGCGGTCGTGAACGGGAACCGCACCGGGGTCGGCCCGAAGGCGATCCGGCCCGCGGTCTCCGCCGCGGCCGCGATCGCTTCGGCGACCGTCTCGGCCTCCTCCGCCGGGCAGTGCACGATGACCTCGTCGTGCTGGAAGAAGACCAGTTCGGCACGCAGGCTCGCACGAGTCAGCGTGGAACGCAGGCCAGCCAGCACCAACAACGCCCAGTCAGCGGCGCTGCCCTGAACGACGAAATTGCGGGTGAAGCGGCCGCGAGCGCGCGCGGCCGCACTGCTGCCATACCCGCTGACCTCCTCTTGAGCCAGATCCGCCAGCTCTGGTGATTCGGCGGACAGCGGCGGACAGGTACGACCGAGCCAGGTGCGCACCAGGCTGCCTTGCTCACCGGCGCGAGCCGCGTCATCGACATAGGCGACCGCCGCCGGATAACGCCGACGCAGTTCGGCCATGTGGGTGCGGGCATCGCCGGAGGTCTGGCCGTAAATGGCGCCGAGCATGGCGATCTTGGCCTGGGCCCGGTCACCACCGAAGGCACGGGCGGCCAGATCCGCGTACAGGTCTTCGCCGCGACCGGCCACCTCCATCAGTCCAGGGTCGCGCGAGATCGCCGCGAGGACACGCGGCTCCATTTGATCGGCGTCGGCGACCACGAGGCGCCAGCCAGGGTCCGCGCGAATCGCCTGCCGGATCACCTTCGGAATCTGCAGGGCGCCACCGCCATTGGTGGTCCAGCGGCCGGAAACCGTGCCGCCGGGCAGGTATTCGGGACGAAAGCGGCCGTCGTGCACCCACTGCTCTAACCAGGACCAGCCGTTGGCGGTGTGCAGGCGGTAGAGCGACTTGTAGGCCAGCAGCGGCGCTACCGCAGGGTGATCGATCCGCTGCAACTCCCACTTCCGGGTGGAGGACAGCTCGATTCCAGCGCGGCCGAAGGCTTTGATGATGTCGTTGGGCAGGTCGGGCCGGACCCGAACGCCGAAGGCCCGCGACACCTCGTCGGCCAGCTCCGCCATCCGGCGCGGTTCCAGCCCGCCCGGAAAACGCTCGCCGAGCAGCCTGTCCAGTAACTCGCGGTGCACGTCCGCACGCCACGGGATGCCAGCCAGCGACATCTCCGCGGCGACAAGCATGCCCGCCGATTCGGCGGCAACCAGCAGCCGCATTCGGTCGGGATGCTCGGCCTTCGCCGTGCGGGCCACCTGTTCCGCGTAAACCTCCAGCAGCGCGGTGAATTCGTCGATGCCGGGCGGCAGCGGCACCGGGCCCGACTCGAACAGCGAAGGCTGAGTCTCGGCGGCCCGTGCTGGCGCGTCCGGCGGAACCGGCAGGTTGTGTAATCGTGCCCACGCGGCCGCGAGCGAACGGGCCTGACCCGACTGGCCTTCCTCATGGCCGATCAGCAACGCCTCCGCAGCCTGCACGTCGTAGCAGCGCTCGACCCGCACGCCCGCCGCGAGCAACGGCCGGTATATCTCGGCCGTTGACCGCCAGACCCAGCGCTCGACCTCGGGGCGTGCGCGCACCGCCTCGGCGAGCGATGGCTCCCGCAGCACCGGTCCCGCGGGACGGCCGTCCTGATCGAGTGGACACAAACGCGCGCCACCATCGCCCGTCTCCGCCACCGCCCATCGCATGCCCCAGAGTCTTGCATCGGGCACCGACATCAATTCCGATCCGGGTCGACGCGTTCGAGTTTGGTCCAGCCGGTCCAGCCACGCTCGGTCAGCAGTTCCGTCAGTCGACGGGCCGACGACGCCGCGTCGAGCGCCAGCGTGTCGAGCAGCTTGGCGAATGGTGGCGCGATCTCGATGTCGTCGACGTACCGCGCGCACCGTCACTCCGGCGTAGGACGCCAGCTCGCCGATGGTCAACATCGGACCATTCTCCTTGGCCCGCAGCGGGTTACGGATTGGCATGGTCGGCATGTTTGCATCGCGTGAAACATGCCGAGTCTGCATGTTTGCATCCAATGATCTCCGCGATCGCCGGGGCGTGGGTGACGAGCAGCCCGTGACTCCGGTAGCTCGGCTTCGGTGCGGAACGGTTCGGGGACCGGATTCGCACCGTCGATGAGCGCCAGCTCGGCTACCGCGTCCGGGTGCGCGGACGCGTAGTGCACGGCCGTGTCCGCACCGAGCGAATGGCCGGCGAGCACGGGCGAGGGCAGGTCCAGCTCCGTCAGCACGGCGACGAGATCACTGAGGTACCGTGGCCGCCGCGTGACACCGGAATCGTCACGCCATTGTGCTGGATTGTGAACTGCGTCGCACCGATGTTCGTCGTCATCCGAACCATGCTGCGAGGTTGACCCAGCGTCAGGGTCAACCATGGCTGTCCTGCTTCGTCACAGCTCACCCACCGCTGGTCACGATGTGGTCCGAATTCGCTGTACCGTCGTCGGGCATGACCTCCGAAGTGATCGCCAAGGCGAATTACCCAGGCGGAACTGCTGTTGCCCGGCGTTCGACCGCGGATCGAGTGCGGGCGTGGATCGTGCTGCTGTTGTCTGCGTTACCGTCCGCGGCGGTGCTGACGGTGTTGCTCTACGGGCTTGGCCGCGCGCTCGGTGTCGATGTTCCCGGTGCGCTGCCCGCGGCCTGGTTTCTGGCGTGTGCCGTCTGGAGTGCGGTGTGTTTCCGCGGTCCGGAACGCCGATGGTTGTTATGGATCTTCGGTCTGCGGCAGCCGACGTCCGACGAACAGCGCGCGTTGAGCCCCGCATGGGAGAAGGTCGCACACAAGGCTGGTGTGCCCGCGTCGTCCTACACGCTGTGGCTGCGGCAGAAGGACCGGCGCTGCGTGGTGCCGAATCGAATGATCACGATATCTCCGGACTCGTTGCAGCGGCTCAGTCCGCGGGAGTTGGAGGCGGTGCTCGCCCATCAGCTCGCGCAACGGGTGCAGGGGCGAGCAGCGTTCTGGCAGTTGGTGTTTCGCCACTACAACCTGCCCGTGGTGTGGATCGAGCGGGCGTTGATGTCGGGTCTGGGTCTGATCGCCGTCGGCGAGGCGATCGCCCGGCGACTACCCGCGCACAGTTCCCGGGTTTTCTCCGTCGGCTGGACCGTGCTCAGCAGGGTCCTCGTCGCGTGCCCGACGGTCGCGGCGGCCACGGTGATCGTCGGCCTCGCGCCCGCGCTGCTGGTGCGGCTGATACCCGAGCTTGTGGCGCTCGCGGTGCGGCCGATCGCGGACCGCACCGAGTACCGGACCGATCGAATCGTGGTCGATCTGGGCTACGGGCCGGAACTCGGCGGCGTGCTGCAACACCCGCAGGTGCCCGACCCGGCGCAAACGTCGTTGAGTCCACTGTCGGTCTCGTTGTGCACACCGAAAACATCACCGGACAAACGGATTCGGCGAATCCGCGATCGGCTCGATGAGCTGGCGCGGCGCTGGAACCCGCCGCAGTAATCAGAACTGTTCGCCCCGCTCGCGGCGCGCGTCGACCTCACTCTGGCGGGCGGCTTCCTGACGGCGGGCTTCGGCGCGCTGCTGTTCGGCGCGCTCGCGCAGGCCACGAAGGAATGCCTCGTCGGCTTCCGGATCCTGGGCGACGTAGCGGCCGGGCCGGTCGTACTCGCTGTAGCCGGTCGTCGAGCGCGGGCCGGTTTCGTTGAGCGGGCGGCCCGCGAAGAGCCAGAGCAGGGCGCCGACGGTGGGTATCAGGATGACGACGACGAGCCAGCCCATCTTGGGCAGGTGTCGAATGCCCGCGTCGGGGCAGGTGATGATGTCGATCAGACAGTAGACCCACAGCGCCAACGTCAGCAGACCCACGATCGCGTATGGCATTGGTACCTCCTCGTACGCATGCCAGCCGACGACCTGTCCGTGTGGTGATTCGCGGCGAATCTCCCCCAACCGGTCCGGGCATGGGCTGCCCGCAACTGGCAAAACTTCAACAATGGAGCGGCCCCAATCAACCCCCGCGGCCGCGATACCGCACACCCTATCGGACCACCGAACCGTTTTCCACACGGGTTCACCGGCCCCGTTCGACGACTACCTGTGCGCGGCGATATCGGCGATATCGTGTCGCGCGGTGTCGGCCGCGTGCTGTTCGTTCGCGTACAGCAGGCCGTAGGTGAAGCCGTTCTGCTCGCCCGCCGTGCCTGCCGTCGTCGCGATTCGCCACAGGAATTCGGCCGAGACGACGCCGTCGTTGTGGTCACCGAGCACGCTTTGGACCTGCTTGTAGTACGTGATGTTCGCCTTCGCCCGCGAGCGCTGCTTGACCGGCTTGTGCAGCTCGGCGGCGTAGCGGGCGCGTTTTGAGGCTTTGCGGGCACGATGCAACGACTCGTCACGCTGATTCCGCAACGCGGTGTCGAGTCGGCGATCGGCTTTGTGCGCGGCCTTGCGGGCCCGCCGCACGAGTTCGCGCTGACGAATCCACCGCCCGAACGGTGGCCGCGATTGCCAATCCTGCAGGGTCGCAAGCAGTTCCAGATAGCGCGGCGAGTCCATCGCCTCGGCCAGCGCCTTACGGCTCGTCAACTGCCGACCGAGCAGCGTCGCGTCGATGCGCGCCGCCACCGGACCCAAGACGAGTTCGGGCGGCAGCTCATCGATCTTCTCGGCAAGCCGGCGGCGCTGGACTTGGCAATCACGTACCTCGCCGAGCAGTCCCGCGTACCACTTCAGCTCGTCCTCGATACCCCGGATCGCGGCGCCATCCAGCAGCTTGCCGAATACCCGCAGCGTGCTGCGAAGCCGCCGCGACGCGACCCGAGTGTCGTGGATCGCATCCTCGCCCCGGCGCAGCGCGACATCCCCGGCGAGCATCGCATCGATCTGCGCGCTCATGTACTCGTGTATCGCGCGTTCCGCCTTGGACACGGTGACGGTCACCGCTGGCCGCTCCGGTGCAGTGACGACTCGGTCGACCTCCCGTTTACTCTCGCGTTCGATTACATCCTTCATCGATACTGCGTTCCCTGCCAGGTGGACGCGAAACAAGCGACGGCCCGATGTCAGCGAGTCTCGTCGAGGACCTGTTCGGCGATCTGGTCATCCAAGGCGACGCGGACCAACGCCGCCGCCAGTGCCGCGGCGCGATTGTCGGGAGCGAGGTCAGCCAGTTTCTCCGCATCGGTCGGCAAGTTTAGACGTTGCGCACCGCGACGGGCACGTCCGTCGAAATGCGGTCGGGCCCAATCCCATACGTCCTGGATCTCGCGCAGGAAGATGTCACTGCCGGTCTGGTCAGGCGTCGGGGCGTGCGATATCGCCGCGCCACGCACCGGTTTCGTGGTGCCTGCTCTCGATGAACTGCTTGAAGCGCTGCATATCGCCATTGACGCGGTGCTTCAGCACGCCGAGCCGGTCGGCGGCGTTCTCCACGAAACCCTCGGGGTCGACCTCCATCTGGGCGGTGATCCTGGTGTGCGTGTCATCGAGGCGGTGGAAGGTGATCACGCCCGCGTGCTGCGGTCCGTTGTCGGATTTCCAGGCGACCCGTTCGTCGGGGTGCTGTTCGGTCATGGTCGCGTCGAACTCGCGGGTCGCCGGGCCGACGTGGATGCGCCAGTGGGTGTGCCGGTCGTCGAGCTGCTGCACGACCTCGACGCCCTCCATGAACTCCGCAAACGACTCGAACTGCGTCCACTGGTTGTAGGCGGTGCGAACCGGTACCTCGACATCAACGGTGGCGGCCAACGTGCTGCTCATACGTACCCCTTTCCTCTTTTACTTCTTGCCGCCGAGCGCTTGGGCCAGCTGGCTTTTGGTCATCTTCGAACGACCCTTGACACCGCGTTGACGCGCCTCGTTGTACAGCTGGTCGCGGGTCGGGCCCTTGGGACCGCGGCGTCCCGATCGCTCGCCGCCGCGTTGCTGCGGCGACTTGTCCTGCAGCGACGTCCGGCTCGCGGTCTTGGTCTGACCTGCCTGAGCGCGGTTCTTGTTGACGGTCCGCGCCGCGATTTCCTTCGCACGGCGGGTGCTCGCACCTTGCGACTTTTCCGAATCACGGACGTGCTCGTACTGTCGTTCCTGCTTGGCTGTCCATTCCTTAGGCATAATCACACCTCCTGCTCGCCGAATACCCGCGCGCAGCGCGGCAAACCGACCGGGGTCTATGAACCGGAGTCCGTGACAGCGCACAACGCGATATCCACCCGCGGAAAACACCACATGCGGGCGTACGCGTCGGTCAATTCGAAAACCCGCTGTGTCGGCCGGGTCGACACCACGACAGCAAACCGTCGCCGACAATGGTCGGCGCGCTCGGCGGCCCGCACGAGCACGTCGACACCGGCAAATCCCAGAAAGCCGATTTCGCTCATATCGACGACCATGGCCGGGGTGCTTTCGCTGTCGCGCACGACCCGGTCCAGCAGTGGTGCGGTCGCCAGGTCGAGCTCGCCGATGACGGTGAGCACCCGGATGCCCGGGCGCGGCGTGTTGCCGCGGATTCGGAGCTGACCGCGGGAGAACTCGCTCGTTTTCGCCGAATGGTGGCTATGCGAAAGGAGCCGTCGAGACATTCGGGGCTGCCGAGGACTTACCTGATTCGTCATGCGCAACGCTCCGTGCCAGCGCCGGACGGACCTGCCGCCCAGCGTGATTCGGTCGTAGCCCGCGCCGGAGTACGGCTGCGCCGAAGCGAGCCTGCCCGAGGCGGCGGCTACCGTTGGCTCGTGTCTGAACCTGCCTGCAAAAATACCCTGCGGCCGCGTCAAGAGACAACAGCGAACATCGAGCGTGTCAGCCGCATTGGTCGCCCGGCGTGTACGGGATGTTGAGGGCATTGTCCTCATCGACGCGGATGGGCCTGCCGAGTTACCGAAAGGCGCGCTGAGCGCCGCCGACGCGGGAGCAGCGAAACGCGGTGGCGGACTGGCGTTTCGAGATGTCTCACACAACCTTCACAACTTCGCAGGTTCCTGTCCGCAAATATCTGCATTTGCGAGGCGTTTCCGCGGGGATCTGCTGTGCGTAGCGTGCGAAATAGATCGCATACATCAATGTCTGGAGGATTTCGACGGTGAAGAATCATCTCGTTCGTACCCACCGCTCCGCCGAGCGGTTTCCGCGCGACGAGCATCTCGCGTGGCGCATCGCCGAGGTCGCCACCGACCAGGTCGAGGTGGCGCCGGAGACGGCGGAGATGATCGTCAATCGGATCATCGACAACGCCTCGGTCGCCGCGGCCTCGCTGACCCGGCGCCCGGTCGCCAATGCCCGCGCCCAGGCGCAGTCGCACCCCTACCAGCCTGGCGCGGCCGTCTTCGGTGTCGGCGGCAGCTACTCCCCCGAGTGGGCGGCCTGGGCCAATGGCGTCGCGGTGCGTGAACTCGACTTCCACGACACCTTCCTCGCCGCGGAGTACTCGCACCCCGGTGACAACATCCCGCCGATCCTCGCGGTCGCCCAGCACGCCGGGCGCTCCGGACGGGACCTCATCCGCGGCCTGGCCACCGGTTACGAGATCCAGATCGATCTGGTGCGCGCGATCTGCCTGCACGAGCACAAGATCGACCATGTCGCCCACCTCGGCCCGTCGGCCGCCGCAGGCATCGGCACCCTGCTCGGCTTGGACACCGAGACCATCTACCAGGCCGTCGGCCAGGCGCTGCACACCACGACCGCGACCCGGCAGTCGCGCAAGGGCGAGATCTCCAGTTGGAAGGCCTACGCACCGGCGTTCGCGGGCAAGATGGCCGTCGAGGCGGTCGACCGTGCGCTGCGCGGCGAGGGTGCGCCGTCGCCGATCTGGGAGGGCGAGGACGGTGTGATCGCCTGGCTGCTCGGCGGTCCGAACAAGGAGTACTCGGTGCCGCTGCCCGGCCCCGGCGAGCCCAAGCGGGCCATCCTCGACTCCTACACCAAGGAACATTCCGCCGAGTACCAGAGCCAGGCGCCGATCGACCTGGCCCGCCGGATGCGCGACCGGATCGGCGATCTCGACCAGATCGCCTCGATCGTGCTGCACACCAGCCACCACACCCACGTCGTCATCGGCACCGGCTCCGGCGACCCGCAGAAGTTCGACCCGACGGCCTCACGCGAGACCCTCGACCATTCGGTCATGTACATCTTCGCGGTCGCGTTGCAGGACGGAACCTGGCATCACGAGCGGTCCTACGCCCCCGAGCGCGCGCAGCGGCCCGACACCGTCGAGCTGTGGCGCAAGATCTCCACCGCCGAGGACCCCGAGTGGACCCGGCGCTACCACTCCACCGATCCCGCGGAGAAGGCATTCGGCGCACGGGCCGAGGTGACGTTGAAGAGCGGCGAGCTGATCGTCGACGAGCTCGCGATCGCCGACGCGCACCCGCTCGGTGCCAGGCCGTTCGCCCGCGAGCAGTACATCGCGAAGTTCCGCACGCTCGCCGAGGGTGTTATCGCACCGGCCGAGCAGGATCGCTTCCTCGATGTCGCGCAGCGCACCGCCGAACTCAGTGCCGCGGAGCTGTCCCAACTGTCGTTCACGGTGTCCGACGAGGTGCTGGCGCGGGCGCCGCAGCTGCCGAAGGGGCTGTTCTGATGTCGGGCCTGCTTGCCCCGGCAACCTCGGCCACCGATAAGCGCGCGACATTCCGCGCGGGCTTGGCTTCCGACAGCATTCAGCGGTTCCCCGGCGCGTTCAATCCGTTGGTGGCCAAGCTGATTCAGGAGATCGGCTTCGAAGGCGTCTACGTCTCCGGCGCGGTGGTTTCGGCGGATCTCGCGCTGCCCGATATCGGGTTGACGACGTTGACCGAGGTCTCCGAGCGCGGGCAGCAGGTCGCGCGGGTCACCGATCTGCCGGTGCTCATCGACGCCGACACCGGTTTCGGTGAGCCGATGAGCGCCGCGCGCACCGTGACGATCCTCGAGGACGCCGGAATCGCGGGCTGTCATCTCGAGGACCAGGTGAATCCGAAACGCTGCGGCCACCTCGACGGTAAGGCCGTTGTGCCGACCGAGGAGATGGTGCGTCGGTTGCGTGCGGCGGTAACCGCAAGGCGCGACCCGAATTTCGTGATCTGCGCGCGCACCGACGCCGCCGGGATCGAGGGCATCGACGCCGCCATCGAACGCGCCAAAGCCTATGCCGACGCGGGTGCGGACCTGATCTTCACCGAAGCACTGTCCGGCGAGGATGATTTCGCCAAGTTCCGCGCTGCCGTCTCGATTCCGTTGCTGGCCAATATGACCGAGTTCGGCAAGTCCGAACTGCTGTCGGCCAAGACGCTGGAGTCGATCGGCTACAACGCGGTCATCTACCCGGTTTCCACGCTGCGCCTGGCGATGTGGGCGGCCGAGTCCGGGTTGCGCGAGATCTTCGCCGAAGGCACGCAGGCCGGGCTGCTCGATCGGATGCAGCATCGCAGCCGACTCTACGAACTGCTCGACTACGAGCGCTACAACGAATTCGATTCCGACATCTTCAATTTCAGCCTGAGCGGGGACCAATGACGACAGCATCGCATCGCGATTCGATGAGGGGTGGTGGCTGGGCGACGGGTGGGCCCGATACCGCCATGCCGACTATCCACAAGGGTCTTGCCGGTGTCGTCGTGGACACCACCGCTGTCTCCAAAGTGGTGCCGGAAACCAACTCGCTGACCTACCGCGGCTACGCCGTGCAGGACTTGGCCGAGCATTGCAGCTTCGAGGAGGTCGCCTACCTGCTGTGGTACGGCGAACTACCCAATGACGCTCAGCTGGAACGGTTCTGCCAACAGGAACGCGCAGCACGCCGCGCCGATCGGTCGCTGCTGTCGCTGGTGACGAAGATGCCGGACACCTGCCACCCGATGGATGTGGTGCGCACCGCGATCAGCTACCTCGGTGCCAAGGATCCGGCTGAAGCCGATAACAGCCCGGCGGCCAACCGCGCCAAGGCTTTACGGATGATGGCGGTACTGCCGACCATCGTCGCGGCCGACCACCGCCGCCGCCACGGTCAGGACCCGATCGCGCCGCACTCGCACCTCGGCTTCGCCGAGAACTTCCTGAACATGTGCTTCGGCAAGGTCCCGTCCAGGGAACTGGTCAAGGCGTTCGAGGTGTCGCTGATCCTCTACGCCGAGCACAGTTTCAACGCCTCCACCTTCGCCGCGCGCGTGGTCACCTCGACGATGTCGGACATCTACAGCGCGGTCACCGCGGCCATCGGCGCGCTCAAGGGCCCGCTGCACGGCGGCGCCAACGAGGCGGTCATGCACGACATGATCGCGATCGACGACCCCGCCCTTGCCGAGCAGTGGCTGCGCAACAAGCTCGCCAACAAAGACAAGGTGATGGGTTTCGGGCACCGCGTCTACAAGAACGGTGACTCCCGCGTGCCGACGATGAAGAAGGCCTTCATCGACATCGCCGCCGCCACCGCCGGTGACAAGTGGGTGCGGATGTACGAGATCCTCGAGCGCACCATGAACGAGGCGACCGGCATCAAGCCCAACCTCGACTTCCCCACCGGGCCAGCCTATTACCTGCTCGGTTTCGACATCGAGGTGTTCACGCCGATCTTCGTGATGAGCCGCATCACCGGCTGGGCCGCGCACATCATCGAGCAGCGCGAATCCAACGCGCTGATCCGCCCGTTGAGCGAATACGTCGGCGTGCCACAGCGTTCGGTTGTCGCCTGATCCGAACACCTTCCCACGAACCACGCCGACGCTCGGCGAGTACCGTCAAGCAGCAGGCTTGGCGGTACTCGCTACCGCCGCGTCTCGCCCACCTGTCGGCTCGAACAACTTGCCCGTCAACGTCGCGAAGACCAGACCGATGGCCAGCCACAGGATCGCCTGCGCGGCAAGCGAATACAGCCGGAAACGATACAGATCATCGGCCGGGAAACCCGGATACACGATCGCACCCGACGAATCTCGCAGCGGCTGCGGCGTTTCCGTCGCCTGCCTGCCGAACTCGGCGGTATTGGCCGACAGATGCCCCAACTGCGGCAGCAGCAGCATCACGATCCCGATCGCCACCACGAACGCCAGCGCCGCGAGCAGACTCGCCGACCAGCTGCCGAACCGAGGTGCGAGGCGCCGCCCGAGCAGCACCGCCCCGAACAGGAACAGCGACGACAACACCACCATCACCAGATACAAACCGGTGCGCGACCCGATAGTGTCCGGATGCCCGATCGACGGCGGGTTCGCCGGATACTTCAGGAACGGCACCAGGTACAACGCCGCGAAAAACCCACCGGCCAACAGCAACGCCAGATTGCGCGGCGAAACCTTTCCGGCCCGGCCAACACTCAGGGCGTAGACCACCGCGAACAATCCACCCATGGCCACGCCGAACAGGATCATGCCGAGGCCGATGCCGACATTGGACTGCACCGACCGGGTGAACACCTCCGCACCCATGTCTCCCATCGGATGCCCCGCCGCTTTGTCCAGCGTCTCCTGTGCCTCGTCTCGACCACTTTCATAGTCGATCGCGCGCTGGATCACCGGCTCGGCGAAGATCCGCGCGAAGAGGAACGCCAACAAGCCGCCGATCGCTCCGGCGAGCAGACCGCGGCCGATGATCTGTTTTTCCATCCCGCTACCACCCGCTCCGGCCTGGCCGGATCAATGGCATGGGAAGCCGAGGAAATGCCGTGCGTCGTGCACGAACTCGTGCACGTGCGTATCGCTGCCGAACACCGACACCGCGCCCTGGTCGATGCCGATGAAGTAATAGATCAGCAACGCCCCGAGCACGGTTCCGACCATCCACAACGTGGTCGATACCGAAGCACTGAGCGGGCGGACCGTCACACCGGCATGCGGTACATAGGTGGCCATGCGGGACTCCTTCCAGGGATTACGCGTCCCTACATCCAGGATGAAACTTCCTGCCGGGCCGAGTTTCTGACTCACACACCACTATTCGAAGCGTGCTCACAGCGGCGCGACCGCTCTGGACTCACACCAGATTCCTCACACCCAGCAGACATCAACTCTAGAAGCGGCCGAATCCACGGGTCAAGGATGAACCGCCCCGGCTTTTCGGCCGCTTCTTTCCTTGTGAAGGATGTGGGCCATGCCCAAGCGTTATCCGATCGAGCAGCGTGAGCGTGCGGTGAAGATGGTGCTGGACCGCCTCGACGGGTATCCGTCGGCGTATGCCGCCTGCCAGGCGCTCGCCCCGAAGCTCGGTGTCCACCCGGAGTCGTTGCGGGTCTGGGTGAAGCAGGCCCAGATTGACACCGGGAAGGCTCCCGGTGTGACGAGTGCGGAGCAGGCGCGGATCAAAGAACTCGAACGCGAAGTCCGAGATCTGAAGGAGGCCAACGAGATTCTGAAAGCTGCCTCGATTTTCTTCGCGCGGGAGATCGACCCGCGCCGCCGGTGATCTGTGCGTTCATCGATCAGATGCGGGGGCTGGGTTTCCGGGTCGATCCGATCTGTCGCGTGCTCACCGAGCAGGGCGTGCAGGTCGCCGGACGAACCTATCGGAACTGGAAAACCGCGCCGGCTTCGGCGCGGACAGTGACCGACGCGCGCCTGACCGACGCATTGCTGGCCACCATCGGCACGCCCGAGGGAATGTATGGGCGCCGCAAGATGACCCCGTATCTGCGCCGCCAGGGCCTCCAGGTAGGGATCGGCACCGTCGACCGACTCATGCGTGACGAAGGTCTGTCGGGCGTGGTCCGCGGCGGCAAACACCGCACCACGATCGGCGGGAAAGGCGCCGGTCATCGCCGCGCCCCGGACCTTCTCGACCGCGACTTCACCGCAACCGAGCCAAATCGCAAGTGGGTCACCGACTTTACTTACGTGCCCACCTGGTCGGGGTTCGTGTATGTGGCGTTCGTGATCGACTGCTTCTCCCGTTCCATCGTGGGCTGGCAGGCCGCCACGATCAAGGACACTGCCATGGTCACCACCGCACTGAGAATGGCGCTGTGGCGGCGCGATCACGATGGTCACGCCGTTGAGGATGGATTGATCCATCACAGCGACGCGGGATCGCAATACACCTCGATAAGATTCGCAGAAACCCTTGCCGCAGAACAGATTGCGGCCTCGATCGGCAGTATCGGCGATGCCTACGACAACGCCCTGGCGGAGTCGACGATCGGGCTGTTCAAGACCGAAGCCCTCGCCCGTGACAGCCCGTTTCTCACCGGGCCACTGCGGGCGCTCGACGATGTCGAGTACGCGACGATGGAATGGGTCGACTGGTACAACAACCAGCGGCTGCACAGCCTGCTCGGCCATATCCCACCCGTCGAGTACGAAGCCGCCTATTACGCTCAACAACAGCCATCCCAGCCGGTGATGACTCAACCATGAAGCCGGCCGGAAAGTGGGGACGGTTCAGGATCACCCGACCTCGTTACCCGAGCGTGGCCCGCTGTTCTCGTTCGGATCTGGGTGACCGTAAAGCTGGTCAGGCCCGAATCAGCGTGGTTACGTCTGTTCTGTCTGTCTGGTTGAAGCGAAAGGCCTTGGTATGTCCGTCGATAACGCAGCGGAGTCCGGTGTGCGAGTGGTCAAGCTCGGTGCCACCATCGGCGCGCGAATCGACGGGGTCAAACTAGGTGGCAGCCTGGACGCGGAGACAATGGCCACCATCCGCGCGGCGCTCAACAAGCACAGGGTGATCTTCTTTCGCGGACAGCAGCACCTGACCGAGGACGGACAGTACGAGTTCGCGGAACTGCTCGGCCGCCCGACCACCCCGCACCCGACCCTCACCTCGGCGGGTGTGAAGAGCTTGGCCATCGATTCCCGGCACGGCCGTTCCAACGTGTGGCACACCGACGTCACCTTCGTCGATCGAGTCCCGAAGGCATCGATCCTGCGCGCGGTCACCCTGCCCAGCTACGGCGGCTCGACCACCTGGGCGTCGACCGTCGCCGCGTACAACGCGCTGCCTGAACCGCTCAAGCGGCTGGCCGAGAGCCTGCGCGCACGGCACACCAACCAGTACGACTACGCCGTCGAGACCGAGCAGCACGCCGACGAGAACACCGCCGATTACCGTCGCGAGTTCGAGTCAACCTACTTCGAGACCGAGCATCCGGTGGTGCACGTGCACCCGGAGACCGGTGAACGCGCGCTGCTGCTCGGCTGCTTCGTGAAGCAGATCGTCGGCGTGTCCAGCAGCGAGTCGCAGGCGCTGTTCCGGCTGTTCCAGGACCGGGTGACGCGCCTGGAGAACACCACCCGCTGGGACTGGTCCCTGGGTGACGTCGCGATCTGGGACAACCACGCCACCCAGCACTACGCCATCGACGACTACGACAGCCGCGAACACCGCAGGCTGACCCGCATCACCCTGGCTGGCACCATCCCCGTCGGCATCGACGGCGCGCCGAGCACCGTGATCGCGGGCAACGCCGAGTACTACTCCGCCATCGACCCACTTACGACAGCGGCATAATTCAGCGATTCACCCGCCGCGCGCCATCCAGAGCCGAACGCGCGGCCTCGATTACGCTTTGACGGCTCGCGCCCGGTGACTACGCATATACAGGGACCGCCGACGATGGGAATCGCGTGAATCTATGGGGCTATCTCCGCGGCCGGGGAGAATTTCTGGCGTTTCTCACCTATCAGCATGCCTCCCTGGCATTTCAGACGGTTTTGGTCGGCACTGTCGTCGCCGTTCTGATCGCCGTGGCGGTATATCGGCTGCCGCTGTTGTCCGCGCTCTCGCTGACCACTAGCCGGGTCGCGCTGACCATTCCTTCGCTGGCATTGCTCGCGCTGTTGCTGGTGCCGTTCGGGCTCGGCGTTGTCCCGTCCTTCATCATGTTGGCGTTCTTCGCGGCATTGCCGGTGATCGGCAACGCGATCGTCGGATTGCGGTCGGTGCCAGCCTCGGTCATCGAATCCGCCCGCGGTATCGGCTTTTCGCGCTGGCGCATTCTGCTGACCGTCGAATTGCCGATCGCCTGGCCGGTGATCCTCACCGGCATCAGGGTCTCCACCCAGATGATCGTCGGCGTCGCCGCCATCGTCGCCTACGTCCTCGGGCCCGGCCTCGGCTCGCTGATCTTCAACGGCCTCTCTCGCCTCGGCGGCGCGAACGCCATCGAAATGGCGCTCACCGGCACCATCCTCATCGTCCTCATCGCGTTGGTGTTCGACGCGCTGCTCGTCCTGCTCGGACGCCTCACGATCGCGAAGGGCCTCTCATGACCGATGTGACCAGCCAGTCTGCCCCGGAGCGCAACGTCACCGGCGCGGACATCAAGTTGGACGGTGTCGTCAAGCGCTACAAGGGGCAGGAGTCGGCGGCGGTCGAGCGGCTCGACCTCGATATCGACGCGGGCGAGATCGTCGCGTTCGTCGGGCCGTCCGGCTGCGGCAAGACCACCACGCTCAAGATGATCAACCGGCTGATCGAGCCGACCGAGGGCCGGATCTTTATCGGCGGCCGCGATGTCACCCGCGAGGATCCGGACAAGCTGCGGCAGTCGATCGGGTACGTCATCCAGTCCGGTGGCCTGTTTCCGCACTGGTCGGTCGCCAAGAACGTCGGCGCGATCCCGCGGGTGCTCGGCTGGGACAAGAAGCGGATCGCCGAGCGCACCGAGTACCTGCTCGATCTGGTCGGTCTCGATCCAGGCACCTTCGCCGACCGGCTGCCCAAGGACATGTCCGGTGGCCAGCAGCAGCGCGTCGGTGTGGCACGCGCGCTCGCGGCGGATCCGCCGGTGCTGCTGATGGACGAGCCGTTCGGTGCGGTCGACCCGATCACCCGGGTTCGCCTGCAGGACAGCCTGATCGCGATCCAGCACGAGCTCGGTAAGACCATCGTGATCGTCACGCACGATTTCGAGGAGGCCACCAAGCTCGGCGACAAGGTGCTCATCCTGTCCGAGGGCGGGCGCGTCGAGCAGTACGCGCGGCCGGAGGAGATCCTCACCGATCCGGCGACACCGTTCGTCGAGGAGTTCGTCGGGTCGGGCGCGAAGCTGGCGTATCTCACCGTGTCTCGGGTGCGCGATGTCGAGTACGACAAGGTGATGACCGCCCGGGTCGGCGAGTCGGCACAGGCGGTGATCGGCCGCGCGAAGGCCGCCGGGCACACCTGGGTGGTCGTTGTCGACGAGGCGGGGCGGCCGCGGTCGTGGCCGTCGCTCACCGAGGTGGCGAGCAAACCGGAGGTCTCCGACTTCCTCGATCGGCGGCTGCCGGTCGTCGCGCGGTCCTCGACCCTCAACGACGCGCTCGACGCGATGCTCGCGGCCAGTCAGGGTGCCGCGCTGGTCACCGACGGCCGTGGCGCGGTCGTCGGCTCGCTCAGCATCGATTCGGTGACCGAGACGATCCAGACCAAACTCGCCGAGGTGCGTTCCGCCGAGGCGGATCTCTCGTACGAAACTTACGTCGACGGAACAGATCCGGCGCCGACCCCGGTGGTGGCCGCCGATGACGAACCCGGATCGGCCGAGCCGTCATGAGCCGCCGTGTTCCGCTCGACGTGTGGTTCGAGCCGATCATCATCGCCGTGATCGGTATCGGCTATGTCCTCTGGTATCGGTCGACGACGTTCACCCTGACGGAGAAGGCCTCGCTCGGCTGGGACAACCTGCAGACCACGATCCTCGCGCACATCAAGCTGACCCTGGTCGCCACGCTGATCGTGGTCGTCGTCGCGATTCCGTTGGGCGTCATGCTGACGCGCCCCGCGTTGCAGCGGCTCGAACCCATCGTGGTGAATGTCGCCAATATCGGTCAGGCCGCGCCCGCGGTCGGCCTGCTCGTCTTGTTCACCTTCTGGCTTGGCACCGGATTCCGCACGGCGATAGTCGGTCTCGTCGTGTACGCGATTCTGCCGATCCTGCAGAACACCATCGTCGGGCTGCGGCAGGTGGATCACCGCACGATCGAGGCCTCGCGCGGCATCGGCTTCTCGGGGACAAGGACGCTGTTTCAGGTCGAGCTGCCGCTCGCGGTGCCGGTGATCCTCAATGGGGTGCGCACCGCGCTGGTCATTCTGGTCGGCACCGCGACGCTGAGCACGTTCATCGGCGCGACCAGCCTCGGCACGCTGATCACCACCGGCGTCACCCTCTTCCTGCCCAAGCTGCTCATCTCCGGCGCGATCCTCGTCGGCTTGCTCGCGTTGCTCATCGACTGGCTCGGCAGACTCGTCGAGCTCGCCGCGACCCCGCGAGGCATCTCATGAAAACGGCACGCGCCCAACGGGTCACGCTGCTTGGCGCGCTCGTCGTCACGATGTCGATGCTCGCCGGGTGCGGTCTGGTCAGCTCGTCCGGCACGTTCCACGAGGCGCGGCTGCCGGATGGTGCGCAGCCCCTGGACGGTGCCAAGCTGGTCGTCACGTCGAAGAGTTTCACCGAGGGCGTGCTGCTCGGCAAGATCACCGCGACCTATCTTGCCGCGGCGGGTGCCGAGGTCAAAGACCTCACCGGGGCACCGGGTTCCGCGTCGTCTCGACAGGCGCAGCTCAATGGCGACGCCGATATCCTCTGGGAATACACCGGCACCGGGTGGGTCAATTACCACAACGAGACCGAGACCATCGTTGACCCGAAGGAGCTCTGGCAGCGGGTCAACGACATCGAGAAGCGCGAGAACAACCTGGAGTGGCTGCCGCCGGCGAACTTCAACGACACCTACGCCTTCGGTGCGTCGACGCCGAATGCCGAACGCCTGCACGTGAAGTCGCTCTCCGACGTGGCCGCGCTCCCGGTGCCCGACCGCACCTTCTGCGTCGATGACGAATTCTTCAGCCGCTCAGACGGTTTCATTCCGATGCTGCAGAAATACGGTATCCCGTACAACGATCCGAACGGCGTACCGTCCGGCAACGTCACCCGGATGGACGCGGGCGTCGTCTACACGGCGACCGCCAAGGGCGCGCCGTGTAATTTCGGCATGGTCTACACCACCGACGGCCGGGTCAAGAACCTGAATCTGGTTGTCCTCGACGACGACAAGAAGTTCTTCCTGCCCTACAGCGGCACGGCGGTCGTGCGCGGCGCCGTCCTCGACCGCTACCCGCAGCTGCGCGGCCTGATCGGGACGATCTCCGAACACCTCACCGATCAGCTCATGCAGGACCTCAACGGTCGCGTCGATATCAAAGGCGAGGATCCGGCCGACGTGGCCTACGACTGGCTGAAGAGCGAGCAGCTGGTCAAGTAGCGCTCGGGCCGGCTTACGGGAACTGCGACGTCGTGATCACACCTTCGACGCCGCCGGCCTGTTGCTTCGCGTGCTGTTTCGCACGGGTGGGCAGCACGGGGGTCGCGGTGTCGCTGTAGCGGCGCTTGACCATCGCCGCGGCTTCCTCGGGCGTTTCCGGGCGCCACGGCCTGGTCGACAGCTTCTCCAGCACGCAGACCAGCAACATCTGCCTGGTGCGGGTGACCGGGTGGCAGTTCATGCCCGCCTGCCCGAATCCCTCACCGGCGACCCCTCGGTCCTCGATCGGCACGGTCTCGGTCAGCAGCCAATACAGTTCCGGCCCGAGCAGGACCGATTCGCCATTGTTGTCGTTGAACCAGCGGACCGAGTATTCGATCAGCAGTTCCGCGATCGGCCCGCTCTGCCGCAGCGCGTCGACGAAACGGGGCAGTCCCCCGGTGCTTTCCACGTTCCGCTGGATGAGAGTCGCGATTCGGTCCGCGACCTCACGTAGTTGAGTGATGTCGTGGTCGGGCCACTGGGGCAAAGTCATCAATTCTCCTAAGACCGGCGGAGGCGGGTGTTCGAGTCCCGGGCCGGGATACGACGAATTTCACGCGTCGCAAGAATTCAGCATTGATACGTCAGTTGTCAATGGCGCATCAATAGCCGATGGATATCACAAAGCCGTCCGTCATCGGCAGGGTCGCCTTACAACGAAACCACCGGAACGGCAAAGTATTTCTTGTTTGCGCAACGCGAATCGCCGAATCTCGCCTCTGACAGTCAGAGTTCCGATCAGGCCGAAGACGACCGACGGAATCGCAATTCGGACAAAAGTCAGTTCGACGCGGGGTTCCCGACCGGGGTCAGCAACACCAGGGGGATCTCGCGCGTCGTCTTCTCCTGATAGCCCGCGTAGCCCTTGTGCTGGGCGGTCACTCGCGGCCACAGCGCGGCCCGTTCTTGCGGGGTGGCGATGTGGGCGGTCATCGGCAGGCGCGGTCCGCCGCGCACCGAAACCAGGACATTCGGGTTGTCACGCAGATTCAGGAACCACGCCGGATGTGTCGGGTCACCGCCGCGAGAGGCGACGACCACATAGGTGTCCCCGTCGACGATCGGCGCCGTCAGCAGCACCGCGTGCTCGCGGCCCGATTTGCGTCCGGTGGTCACCAGCTCGACCGACGGCATCCCGCCGAACTCGTTGCCCAGCTTGCCGCAGCTGACCTTCAACAGCACTCGATGCGCCGTATTCATCGTCTTGAGAGCGAAATTCGATGGCATGAGGTCCTAACCACGCTGTACCGGAACCGAGCTTTGGACATCCCCACCTTACCCCCCGGTAGGGAACACCTCTATCGCGGGAACTAGACAGGTCGCGCCGCTATTCCATCTAGATACGTTTACGTAGCTATGTGCCAGTAACTACCATGCGTCGACGGGCCGCCCGCTCTCCACCAGACGCTAGTTACTTGTACGTAGCTACGTTATCGCAACTATTGCGGGCCGACGGGATGCCACCCGGCCACTTGATCGCCATAAGTACGCTACCGTAGCTACGGTAACGTACTTACTTGCGCTCACCCGCCCTGACATGGAGGTCGTAATGGGGAATCAACCATCGGACGCCGAGCCCTGCGTCGTCGTCGGCGCCGGACCGGTCGGCCTGATCGCCGCACTCGCCCTGGCTCGTCAGGGGTTGAAAGTCGTTGTCCTGGAAGCTGAGCCGCAGGATCGGGTGCGGCCGGGCAGTCGCGCGATCGCGCTGATGTTCCCGACACTGCGCCGGCTGAACCAGCTGCGGCCCGGCCTGGGTCAGCAGATCATCAACGCCGGAGTGCTGCCGACGGGCTACGAGGCCTACTACGGCGGCCGTCGAGTGTTCAACCAGCAGCTGGCTTCGGTGCGCAAGGTGCTGCCGCATCTCGCGAGCAGTCTCCCGCAGCGCGACACCGAGAAGATCGTCTTCGCCGAATGCCTCGCCCACGGCGTCGAATTCCGTTGGGACGCAGCGGTTCAAGATATCGACACGACCCAAGACGGCGTGACGATCACCCTTGCCGACGGCGAGCAACTCGCCGCCGCCTACGTGATCGGCGCGGACGGCGCCCGCTCGGTAACCCGCAAGGCGATCGGCGTCACCATGGAGGGCGTCACCGACCAGACACCGTTCATCATCGTCGACGTCGACGAAAACCCCGACGGCACAACGCCGATGAACGGCTACTTCCACTACAACGACCCCGCCCTCGACGGACGCAACGTCATGCACATGCCGTTCGCCACCGGCATGCGCATCGACCTGCAGTGCCTGCCCACCGACGACGTGGACTACTTGTCCAGCCCCGAAGGCGTGCGCGAGTGGGTCTCGAAGGTCGTCGATCCCTGGTACGGCGATCACGTCCAATGGATCTCGACCTACCGCTTCCACCAGGTCGTCGCCGATTCCTACACCGACGCCAACCGCCGCGTAATCCTCGCCGGCGAAGCAGCGCACCTGTTCTCCCCCTGGGGCGGACGCGGCCTGAACTCCGGTGTCTTCGATGCCTCCGACGCGGCCACCGCGATCGCGCACGCGTCCAAGGCCACCGACCCCACTCGACGCCGCGAGATCATCGAACGCGCCGCCGACCACAGTCGACGCTGGGGCATCCACAACCGCGACATCTCCTCCAAGGCCCTGCGACAGATGCGCGGCACCGACCGAACCACGCAGGCCAAACGCGCCATCGCGGCGAAACTCGCCCCGGTCGTCTGGCCCGCGGGCGCGTGGCTCGCCAACGGTCCGCTGCAGGTTCCGGTGCCGCGCCCGGGAGCGCGGGCCTACTTCTGACGATGACCAGTTGGGACGGGTGAGCCCATCCACCAAGCGTCCCCGCCAGCCGAGGATGCTCCTCGAGGTGCGCCGCGAGCAGGATCTCGACGCAGCCTTGCGCCTGCTCAATCAGCATGGGTACGCGGCGCTGACGATGGAGGCGGTGGCCAAAGCGGTCGATCAGGCCAAACCCCGGGTATACGCGGCATATCCGGGGTTGGAGCCGCTGCTGGTCACCTTGCTCGAACGCGAGAAGGAACGCGCGCTAAGTGAACATCGATCAGGGGCGACCCGGCCCGTCGACCGGGATGGAAGCTATTGCGGCGTCGATGATTTGGTTGAAGGTGATTCGGACGATCGGTGCGACGAGGCTGGTCAGCACGGCGGAGGCGAGGGGCACGCGGACGGTGAAGGTCGTCGTCCAGGTCAGTTCGGTGCCTTCGGCGGTTTCGCGTAATTCGATCCGACCTTCCTTGTGATCCGTCGGAGGGATGGAGCGCAGGATGCGGTATTCGTACGAGTGCGGCGGATCGTAGGCGGTGATCTCCTCGCGGAACCACGCAAGGCCCGCGGTGATCTCGCGGATCGCGCCGAGTCCGTAGGGCGCGTCGATACCAGCGTTGACAAGGGTCGAGCGCAGGACGAGGGGTGCGCCGGTGTAGGTGCTCGCATCACTCAATGCCGCGAAGACGGCGTCGATCGGCGCGGCGATGGTGCGGTGGATGATGACGCTGCGCATGGATTCATGCCTTTCGATCATGGGCTAGGGCCCCGGCGCTGGCAAGGATCGTCGCGGCGACAAGTGCCGGGTCATCGATCATCGGCACGTGACCGACGCCGGGCAGAATCTCGAAGCGCGCCTTCGGTATTCGTGCGCGGGCAACCCTGCCGTTGACGTCGACGGGGAGGATGGCGTCGTTGGCCGACCAGGCGAGGGTGATCGGGCAGGGCAGTTCGGTCAGCGGCGCGATCTGTTCATGGTTGCCGAGCAGGTCATCGATGACCGTGCAGCCCAAGAGGTCTCGCGCCGCGTCGAGGGCCTGTGCTGGCGTAAGTCGGTCGGCCCGACGAGCGACGTCACGCATCCCGAGCCACCGCACGAGTCGCGAACGCATTGCGAGAGGCTGGATTCGACGAGTCAGCCGAGTGAGCGCGAAGGTTCTGCGCAGCTTCACCACACCTGTGGTCTGGCCGGTCCCGCCCGCGTCCCAGAACCCGGCGGGCGAAAGTGCACACACCGAGTCGGCACGACCGCGCCGAGCCAGTTCGATGGCGATCCACCCGCCGAGCGAGTTCCCGGCCAGGTGCGCTCGTTCGAGCCCGAGGTCGTCGAGCGCGCGTTCCATGTCATCGACCAAATCGCTGATCTGGGCAGGACGTCGGGTGACCGGTGCGCCGCCTCGGTGCCCCAGCGCCGTCAACGTGACCACCTCGTGGTGGGCCACGAGCAACGGAGTCACGTTCTCCCACGCCTTCGCCGACATGGCGATGCCATGCAGCAGCACGAGCGGGGGTCTATCGGAAATCATCTGCGGCTCAATGCTGTTGAGGCTACTCGGCACGTAGTGCGGCGTGCACGCACCGGTAACCGGCCGGACTGACCGTGTTGAAGCCCATTGTCTGGATCATAGAGAGGGAATGCAACCGATGCAACAAACGAGTCAGACTACGCTGCATTCATTGAGGTCGCGCTAGAGTGGCAGGCATGAAACAGAGCGTTGCAGCCCTCCTCGCGGCCGGGATTCTCAGTAGCGCCGACGAGCACGCCGACCGGACGGTGGCGAAGATTCTCGATGCCGCGATTGTGGAGGCGGCAGCGAGTGGGGTCGCGCGGTTGAAGATCGACGCGATAGCGCGGCGGGCCGGGGTCAACCGGGTGACGGTGTATCGCCGGTTCGGGGATCTCGACGGTCTGATCGAGGCGGCTACCATGCGGGAGGGAAAACGTATGGCCGACACCGTCTTACGCGCCGTCGACGGGGTTGATGATCCCGCCGACCGACTGGTGGAGGGATTCGTCGCCTGTATGCGGATGGCCCGCGAGCATCCGGTCATCGCGCGCACCGCATCCTTGGAACCGGACCGGCTCATCGCCGCCGGCCTCGCCGACGACGCCGCACTGCTGCGCCTCGGCAGCGCCGTCCTCGCCGATCAGATCCGGCAGGCCCAAACCGAAGGGCACGCGGCACATTTGGATGCCGATGAGGTAGGCCAAAGCATCGCAATGCTATTCGCGGCCTGCGTGCTGATGCCGACCGCACAGGGCATCGACCTGCGCACCGACGAGTCCGTGCGCGCCTACGCCCAACGCACGTTGGCGCCCATGGTTTTCGGGCCTAGGGCCTAGGAAGGTCAGGCTGCTTCGCTGCCCGCAGGATCGAGGTCGACGCGGACCGTGAGCAAGTCGGCGCCGATGATCAGGACGCCGCCGCTGTTGATGCGCGGCAGGTCACGTAGGCGTCGGCGCGCGTCATCGGTGGGGATCAGGTGGGCGGTGCCGGAGTGCCAGCGGCCGCGGATTCGGACCCGGACGTTGGGGTCCGCGGCGATGTTGCGGATGTAGTCCGATCGATGCCCGAATTCGGAGACGAACCAGAACGAGTCGCCGACGCGGCGACCGCCGATCGGGGTGTGTCGCAGCAGGCCACTGCGGCGGCCGATCGTTTCGATCAGCGCCTGGTTCGGTAGCCGACGGGCGAGCGGGTTGGCGATGTGTCGCTGCACCCAGCCGATAACCTGCCGTTTGACCTCGATCCGATCCCGCATCGACAACTCCTCCAGTTCGAAACTTGCGAGACAAACTGAGTCTCTTTGTCTCGATCCTAGGCATCGCGCGGTCTCGCGACAAGGACTGGTCGTCGCCGCGGCGATCATTGAAACCCCAATCGGCTTCGGTTAGGCTCACCTAACATGCGATCAGGTGGCACCTCCGGCACCCTCAGTCGACGAACAGCGCTGGTCACAGGTGTTCTAGCACTGACGGCCGTCGCGGCGGGATGCGGAACCCGGGATTCGGCGACGACCGAGGACGGGTCAACGAGCGTCGAGCACCAATACGGGACGACCACGATTCCCGCGAAGCCACGCACGGTCGTCTCGATGGCCGGGAACTGGACGGATACCCTTCTCGCCCTTAATGTTCCGATCCGCGCGGAATTCGTCACGACGGGGTACGCGGGTAAGGACAATCGGTTCGCGTGGACTCCGCCGCACGAGTCCGAGGTGCTGGAGATGACGTTCGCGAATGCCGTCGATCCGGAACGCATCGCGAAGTTCGAGCCCGATCTGATCCTCGCCGGATATCTCAACGATCAAGCCGCTTACGAGCGGCTCAGCAAGATCGCGCCGACCCTTCCGATCCTGGATCGCGCGGCCGTCGTTGACACCTGGCAGACGGTCGCCACGACGGCAGGGAAGATCTTCGGACTGACCACCGAGGCCGAGGCATTGATCGGCCGGACCGAACAACTCATCCGCACAACGACTTCCACCTATCCGGCAGCGAACGGCGCCACCTTCGCCTTCGGGCAATTGACCCCCGACAGACAGTTCGGACTGGTCGCCGACACCCGCGATGCGGCCGCTCGGCTCGCCGGAGCGCTCGGCTTGCGCCTGCTGCCCGCGCTGGAGCAGTTCGGCCAGGGCAAACGGGTGCTGGTATCGGTCGAACGCGCCGATCTCCTCGCCTCGGATCTGCTGCTGATCTGGCCGTTGCGCGGCGGACCCGAAAGCTTCGACACGATCCCGGGCTGGCATGACCTTCCCGCGGTGCGGTCGGGGGCGATCACCTACCTGACCAACGACGACGCGGCCGCCTTCGCCTCCCCCAGCGTGCTGTCGGTGCCGTACGCGGTCGACCGGATCACGCCCGCACTGCGCCAACTTCGACGAGAACAGTGAGATCATGACCAGCATTCGCGAACAGCTCCACCGACCCCCCGATGTGCGAGAACGCATCGAACTAACGCCCTGAGTCGCCGAGAAGTAAATCCACCCACCGAGCGGTGCGGACGAATCCGATGTCCTCGTACACCTGGGCTGCGTGGTTTCCGGCAGTGGCCGCCAAACCGAGGGCGGGCAATCCTGCCTCGGCGGACGACCAAAGAACATGGCGTAGTAGCAGCGAACCGATGCCGCGATAGGCGGTCGCGGGGTCGCGGAAAACCTCAGAGATCCACGGTCCTTCCTCGGGTGGAGATCCGGGGCAATCGTTGGCGAGTACCGCGGCTACGCCGACACCGCGTTCTGTGTCGATCAGCACCGCGCTGGTGGGCAGCAGCGGTCCCATGAGGGTGCCGGCCATCAACGCTTGCAGGTCCTCGAACATGCTCATGTCGTGGTCGGGGTGTCCGACCGGGTACGCGGCGGCATACGTGGCGCGCAAGTCTGCCGGATCGACCGTGTCAGCCGCCCGGAGCGACAGATTCGCGGGCAGTCGACTCGGTGCGACTGGGCGCGAAATTCCTTGCAGCCCATAGGTAAAGGTGTCGAATTCGCGTTGTATGCGCGCGCCGCGTTCGACCAAGTGCGCACCGAGTGACGCCTGCGTCGTCGCGCCCCAACCCGACAACTCCCGCACGATACGTTCGGCAGCGTCGACGGGTGCGACTCCCTCGACAACTCGCAGATCATCCGCCCACCGGACGCCGTCCCTGCTCTCCTCCTCATAACAGGCGATCGGCTCTCCCCCGGCGCCGAGCACGACCTCGGTGTTCACTCCTGACCCCAATCTCCGAGTCGCACGACTTCGGTAACGGACAGCCCACAGTACGGCCACCGTATCTGCGGAAACGCTCCGCGACACGGGAGCTCACGAGGTACGAGTGTGGAAGACAGGCCAGCCGATCTCGGTGCGCCACAAGGCGGGGTCCGCGGTGTCGCGTTGGCCGACCGGGTAATACTCGCGGATCGGGCCGGGGACGCCGAGCGCGTGGCGAGTGACGTAGGCGGCGAGGGTGGCGTAAGCGCGGTCGACGCCGGTTGCCGCACCGCGATGGGTGATGATCGCGAGTTCGGCGGCGGGGATGACGGTCGGGCGGACCCGGCCCAGCGGACGGATGGTGCCGCGGCAGGGGACGAAGATGGTCGATTCGCCGCGATGGTCGGTGAATACCTCGTCGGCGTAGATACCACCGGCCTGGCCGCTCGGCGAAAGGCCCTGTGCGGTCAAGGTGGCGTGTAGTTCGCCGAGCGCACCCTGCAGCCAGGCCGCACCGTCCGCGGCGTCGATGACCTCGGTGATCGCGGCGGCCGCGACCTCGGGCTCGGCGCGCAACTCGACACCGGCCGCGTCGACAGCGGGATGGGTCAGCAGGTCACGCAGGTCGTCGACGGCACGCTGCGTGCGGCCGAGCTGTTCCTGTAGCCGGTCCAGGTGCGCGACGATCCGCGCATTGCGGACGCCGGGGTCGGGCGTCGCCAGCACCGCCTGGATCTCCTCCAACGGCATATCCAGCTCACGGAACCGCCGGACCACCTGCGCGACGGACAACTGGTCGGCGGTGTAGCGGCGATAGCCGGTGTGCGGGTCGACATCGGCGGGTGCGAGCAGTCCGATCTGGTGATAGTGACGCAGCGTCTTGACGGTCAGGTGGGTGGCGCGAGAGAAGTCACCGATGGATAGGTACGCGGTCATGATCTCCATTGTGGTGTCTCCCCTTGGGGGAGAGTTCAGCCCGCCAACGGGGTTGACCGTCCGGTTGCCGCAGCGAAGAGGGTGGTGTCAGCGGCCCACGATGGGCTGCCGAAAGACTTACCGGACAAGGAGATCCGCCATGCCCTCGCTGACCACCCCGGACGGAACCGCACTGTTCTACCGCGACTACGGAATTGGCCGGCCGGTCGTGTTCGTGCACAGCATGCTGATGAGCAGCGACATGTGGCAGCACCAGATGCTGCACCTGGTCGGGCACGGTTATCGCGCGGTCGCCTACGACCGACGCGGCCACGGCCGGTCTGACGATCCCGGCCGAGGGCACGACTTCGACACTCTCGCAGACGATCTCGCCGCGCTGCTCGATCGGCTCGATCTCACCGACGTCACGCTGGTCGGGCACTCCATGGGTGGCGGTGAGGTGATCCGCTACCTCACCCGCCACGGTGGCCACCGCGTCGCCCGCATCGCGCTGGTCGGCGCGACGGCACCCTACCTCGGGGTCGACCCGCAACTCGCCGATGCGCTGCTGCACCAGCTGCGCACCGATTACGGCCGGTGGGTGGCCGATAACGCCGCGTTGTCCTTCGGCGCCGACCTACCCGGCTGCGATATCCCGCAACTCGAGCAGGACGCCACTATCCGCGACTGGATGCGGGTCTCATTGCACGCGGCGGTGGAGTGCACTCGCGCCAACCTGGCCGCCGACTTCCGCGCCGAAGCGGGCGCGATCGCGCTGCCCACGCTGATACTGCACGGCGACAACGACGCCTTCGCGCCGCTGGAAACCTGCGGGCAGCGCTCGGCCGAGCTGATCCCGCACAGCAAGCTCGTCGTCTATCGCAACGCCTCGCACATGCTGCACCTGTCCCATCGCCCGCAGCTCAACGAGGATCTGCTGTCCTTCGCGGGGTCGTGAACTTCACGATTCGAGCCCGCACCAGTCGCGTCGATAGGACGCCCAATCCTGTTGCGTGGCGGCGAAATCGACGTACAACGCGACACCGAACGCCTGTCGCCCAGGTGCCGTGCGTCCCAATCCCATTCGGACGCCGCGGATTGCGCCTGCGACGGTCTCGGCCGATCCGTGGTGGCCGAGATCGTCGGCCCAGAACGCGGGCAGTCCCATCAACAGGTCAACGGCCGTCGGCGTGACCTGGAGGGCGAGCTCGGTCTGCTGCGCGACATAGCCGCCGTACAGCGACACCATCGGCATCGACGTGTCATAGGACATCAGTGCGACCTGGTCGACACGACGCGCCACGTCGGCGAAATACGCTTGCGCCCACCATTTTCCGTGGTCGGCCACTGCGATACCGACGGCATGCAATCCCGGCAGCGGATCGATCTGCGGGGCCGATACCGACAGCACCACCTTACGGTCCGCAGTGACCGCATGTACCTGGTCCAGCAGCGCCAAGAATCCGCGCGAACCGGAACGAACCGGCTCGATATCGAGGTGAATCCCGTCGAAGCCGAGCTTCAGCGCCTGCTGCGCGGAAGCGGCGATACGGGTGCGCACCTCGGGCCGATCCACTTGCAGCCCATCGAATTCCGGCGCGGCCAGATCGCCGAGCCAGGACTGCACCCGCGCCCCTGGCAGCATCCGATGCGCCGCGTCGACGAACCACTCGGCCCGCGGCGACAGCTCCGCGGGCAAGCTGCCGTCGTGCGCCAACGGGCCGGTATGCACGAACAGGTCCTTGATCCCGGTGCCGCGCAACAGGGTTGCCAACGCGGCAACGTCATCATCGGTCTTTCGACCGTCGACCCACGCATGGCCGAGCCACACCGCGTCCCGGCCGCTGGTTCGAGCATCTGCCGCGGGTTCGCCCGCGTACTCCAGTCGCAACACGATCCCCGCCGCACCCACCACCGTCAGCACCACGCACACGAACACCAACAGCACCACCGAGGCTCTGCGCCACGTGAACGCCTTTCGCCAACGCGACACCAATCCCCCATCGTCGGATGCTGCTGCCGCAGCATCGGTCTCACCGTTGCGAAGGTACTACCTGTCGACCTCGGCCGGTTCGTCACCGGACGCCGAGTAAGCGATCGAGTGCCTGTGCACCCGAGTCGGTGAGGTCGATCGCACGCCGGGATTCGTGCCGTCTGATCCATCCGGCATCATCCATTCGGGTCAGCAGCGCGGCGCCGAGCGCACCGCCGAGATGGTGGCGTTGCTCGCTCCAATCGACGCAGAAACGCAGCAGCGGGCGGCGACGGCCGCGCAGCTCATCGAGGTCGACACCGAGCGAGGCGAAGACCGGCTCGGCAGCCGGGCCCAAGGTGTAGGAGTGGGTGCGCAGCGGGGCCGATAGCGGATCATCTTCCGCGCGTTCGGTTCCCGCGCCGCCGTCGACGCGGGTCAGCGCGCGCTTGCTGAGCAGCGCCTCGGTCACCGCGACACCGAGCCGACCCGCGAGATGGTCGTAACAGCTTCGGGCACTGCGCATGGCGGCGGCGCGGGTCGACTCGCGCAGCGAGCGAACGGGCCGGTGCGGGGCGAGCGCGGCGAGGGCTTCGAGCGCCGTCGCGACCTCCGGATCGGCCAGCCGGAAGTATCGGTGCCGACCCGATCGCCGCACGGTGAGCAGTCCGCCGTCGACCAGGCGGGACAGGTGTTCGCTCGCGGTGGACGCCGCGACACCCGCCTCGGCGGCCAGTACCGAGGCGGGTAGCGCGCGACCGTCGGCCAGGGCGAGCAGCACCCGCGCCCTGGTCGGGTCCGCGAGCAACGCGGCGACGGCGGCGACGTCCGCGAAACCGGAAGTGCTCATCTCTCCAGTGTGCGACGACGACACTTCGGCCGGCACCGAAGGATTATCGGGCAAGACTTCGACCATGACCACGAGACTCCGAACCGCGAATCGGCCGGATACGGCGAATGCGCGCCGCGTACTCGGCGTGATGTGCGCCGGAATGTTCCTGGTGCTGCTCGACGTCACCATCGTCAATGTCGCACTGCCGAGTATCGGGCACAGCCTGCACACCGACACCGCGATGCAGCAGTGGGTGGTGGACGGGTATGTGGTGGCGATCGCCGGTCTGCTGCTGGCGGGCGGCGCGATCGGCGACCGGATCGGTCATCGGCGGGTGCTGCTCGCCGGATTCGCGATCTTCGGTGCCGCGTCGCTGGTCTGTGCGCTGGCCCCGTCGGTCGGTGTGCTGATCGGCGCGCGGGTCGTGCAGGGCATCGGCGGTGCGCTGCTGCTGCCGAGCACGATGGCGGTGATAGTGGACGTCTTCCCGAGTCGCGGTGAGCAGGCCAAGGCGCTCGGCACCTGGGCCGCCATATCGTCGGTCGCGCTACCGGCCGGGCCGCTGCTTGGCGGACTGCTGATCGGCGGGCTCGGCTGGCGGCCGGTGTTCTGGATCAATGTGCCGCTGACCATCGCGGCGATCATCGCGACGGTCGCGGTCGTCCCTGAGCGGCCTCGAATCCCGCGCGCGGGACGCCTGGACCTCCCTGGATTGGGCGGCTTCGTGGTCGGACTCGGCGGATTCGTCTTCACCGTCATCTCCGCGGGCCATCACGTGGGTTGGCGGATCCTGTCGATATCGACCGCCCTGACAATCGCCGGACTCGCGACAGCGCTGATGTCCGCCCGGCGCAGTACCAATCCGATCCTGCCGCTGGATCTGCTCCGTCGCCGAAACTTCCTCAGCCCCAACATAGTCGCGCTGACGATGAACCTCGTATTCAACGGCACACTGTTCGTCGGAATGCTCTATCTCCAAGATGTCCAACACCTTTCACCACTGGTCGCCGGTGTCTCGGTGCTGCCGTTGGCCATTCCGCTCATCGCCCTCGCGCCGGTGTCGGGCCGGATCACCGCCCGCCGGGGCCCGCGCACGGCACTCGCGATCGGCTGCCTACTCGCCATCGTCGGCATGCCGATGTTGACCCAACTGCGCACGGACCACGGAATCGCTTGGCTGCTAGCCGGATTCACCCTGCTCGGCTGTGCCGGTGGCCTGGTCACCGCGTCCGCTGTTGCCGCGGTCGTCCGTGCCACCCCGCCGGACCGGTCCGGGCTGGCCACCGGCGTTTCCAACACTTCTCGTCAAATCGGTACCGCCACGGGCGTCGCCCTCTTCGGCGCTGTCGCCGGTTCCCCGGCGTCAGACCACTTCGTCGACGGAATCCACCTGCTGGCATTGATCGCCACCGCGCTATGGATCGTCGCACTGATCATCACGCTCACCGGCATCGAAAACCGCTGAACTGACCGATCATCCGACTACCTCCCGATCAGTTCGACATCGATCGGGAGGTAGTCCCGGCATGACCGGATCGATCAGCTCAACGCAGTTGCCGCCGGGGATGAGCAACACCCTGGTGCACAGCATGCGGTTTCGTCGGGTTTGACGGCTTTGATGATCGCGGAATGCATCCTTTCAGCGACAAGGTGAGTGGAGTTGATCTCGATGTCGACGAATCCCGCCGCGTTCAAATGGTTTCGGTACTCGGTGAACGACAGCGCCCCAGCGATACAGCCGCAGTAGTCTCCGCGTTCAGCGCGCTGGGATGGGGTCAGCTCGTCTTCGGCGACGACATCGGCGATACCGATGCGCCCACCCGGGGTGAGGACTCGAACCATTTCAGCGAAGACAGCGGGCTTGTCGACCGACAGGTTGATCACACAGTTGGAGATCACGACATCGATAGTGTTGGCGGGCAATGGAATCGCCTCGATGTGTCCCTTGAGGAACTCGACATTCCCGATTCCGGCCTTGACTGTGTTCGCCAGCGCCAAGGCCAGCATTTCCTCGGTCATGTCCAGGCCGTACGCCTTACCGGTCGGCCCGACGCGACGCGCGGACAACAGCACGTCGATCCCGCCGCCGGATCCGAGATCCAGGACGCGTTCTCCCGCACGCAGTTCCGCGACCGCGGTCGGGTTGCCGCAACCCAATGACGCCGCGGTGGCTTGGATCGGAAGCTGGTCGCGGTCGGCGGCATCATAGAGGCTCGTGCCGAAGGTCTGGTCGACCGCGATCGGGTCGGTCCCGCAACAATCCTCGGCGACCCCGCCTACGGTGACAGTCCGCGCGGCCTGCGCGTACCGGGCGCGGACGGTTTCGCGGAGCTCGGTCTGCTGCTGATCTGTCATGACATCACGTCCCTGACTGGTTCGAATCCAGGCCGCAATACGTATCCGACCTGGCTGCATTGATGGTTATCGATACAGATTGCGCTACTGCATCGAAGTCTGTCAATATAGATAGGTGTCTAAACAGGATCTGCCGGTGATCGCCTCGCCCGACTGCTGCGACAGCACCCTCGGTGCCCCACTCGAGGTCGCGGCCGCGGTGGAATTGGCCAGTGCGTTCAAGGCGTTGGCCGATCCGGTCCGGCTACGGTTGCTGTCGTTGATCGCCTCCCGCTCCGGCGCGGAAGTCTGTGTCTGCGAACTGACCCCGCGGTTCGACCTGTCCCAGCCCACGATCTCCCATCACCTCAAAGTGCTGCGCGAAGCGGGGTTGATCGACTGCGAGCGGCGTGGCACCTGGGTCTACTACTGGGTGATACCCGCAGCGCTGCAACGACTTTCCGACGTCCTACACACCTCGGGCGCCGAAGCGCTCACCTGAGTTCTACTTGACGTGCCCGATCCGCTGGTTCATCCAGTCGCCGAGCCATTGGACGGCGTTGCGGCCGGAGCCGTCGACGACCAGGGATCCGTAGTTCGAGTGCACGCCGGAGGCGACAAAGCTTGCGGCACTGAGGCCGTCGACGATGAGGTTGCTCAGGTTGACGTCGCGGAACGTTGCCATTTGAGTGAGCGGGCCGGTCAGGTCGGCCAGGTCAGGGGCCTGCTGAGCGACGGTGTGCACCGGGGTGTCCGCCCGTCTGCCGAGCACCTGCGGCGGGGGCTGCTGCGCTTTGCCGGTCAGCAGGTCGGCGGCGACCGTGGCCAGGTCGGCGCCGATCGGCACCAGGCCGGACAGGTCGGCCAGCACACCGGCCAGGTCGGGCGCTTGCCCCGGTGGCGGAACCACCTTCGCGAGCACCGACGACGCGACGTCTTGGATCCGGCCGACGATGTTCGCCAACCGCGCGACATCGACGTTGGCCAGGATCGAGGTCACCTTCGCCGCGACCTCGGTGTAGCCCTGCCCGTCCGGGATCATCGACAGCACCTGCGAGATCCACCTGAGGTCAACGCTCCCAACAAGTTTCACCAGCGGGTCGAGCTGCGAGTTCAGCTCGCCGGCGATGTCACTGGCACCCTCGGCGTCCATCCCGGCGACCTTCTGCGGCAGCAGCGTGAGGTTGTCGAGGATCCCGGCGAAGTCGAACGAGGTGACGTCGGCGGCCACGTCCAGTGCCTGATCCACCAGCACGGTCGGCTTGAGCAGCGACAGGATTCGCGTCGAAGATCCGAGGATGTCGGTCGGGGTGGAGGCCAGCGGTGCGACCCGGTGGCGGGCGGTGCTGGCCTCGGCGCGCAGCGAGCGCGCCTTGGGCGAGCCAGCGGGAAGTTCGCCGACGCCGCTGTTCAGCAGCTTGGTCGCGGTATCGGCGATCGTGCTCACCGCCGAGGCGGCACCCGAGAGGTCGGATCGCCCCGCCATGGTGAGGACCTGTCCGGCGTCGCGCTCGGCCGACCCGGCGGGGGCGGCGGTCAGCCGGGCGGTGGCGGCCGGGTTGGCCGCACCGGAGTCGAGCAAATCGGCGAGTGGGTCGAGGGTGTTCGACAGTTTGTCGGCCGTGATGCGGACTCGCGCCAGATCGATGCCGGTGGGGGCGGCGAGCTCGGCGGTCAGACCGGCGACTGCTGCGGCCAGGCCCGGAAGGTCGGCCTTCGAGAAGTCCGAGGTCAGGGCCGCGGCCATCGGAAACCCAGCGTTGGCCGCCGGTACGGCACCGCTGAGGGCCTTGCTCAGGATCGAGCCGAGCTCGCCGAGCAGCGGGTTGATGCCCTTTTGGATCGAGCAGTACAGGTCCCTCGGGTCACAGATCGAGGTGACCCGGCCCGAGAGTTTGCCCATGCCCTGCGGCCGGGGATCGGCGATCCCGGTGCCAGCGGTGCCGGGACCGACCACGACTTCGCCCTTGGTGCCCGCACCCGGGTCGGAGAGCAGGCCGACGGCCAGCACCCGGTCAGCGGCGACCGGGCCGCGATCGTTGCCGATTTCGGCGGCAAGATCGCCCGCCGCGTCGGCGCCCTGACTGTAGCCGTTGATGGTGAATCTGGCGGTGGGGCAACGGGTTCCGTAGTCACGCAAGACGGCGTTCGCGGTGTTCAGCGCGGTGTTCTTGCTATCGGCATAGGTGTAGCCGTTATCGAAAGCGCGAGCCATATAGGGGGTGAAATAGATTTCGGATCGCGGACCCTGCTCGCGTTCGATGGCGTCAGCGATCGGCGCGAGCATGCCGACGGGTCGCGCGGGGTCGGCGTTCTCGTCGGTCTCCCAGGTGCCCGGGATGAACAGGTTGAATGTCGCCGCACATGGCATCGGCTCGGCGTGCGTGACGGCGGGGGCGGTGACAGCGGTCGAACCGACGGCAACACCGACGGTCACCATTGTGGTGACCATATACCGCTTGGACGAACGCATGACTGCACCTCACTACCGAACTCGCCTCGGTTGCCGATCGCCGCGGGCACGCGCATCGCCGAGCCGTCCGCCGCGCGTGGCGGTCCGGTTGCCGGGCGAAATAGCGTGCCGCGCTTCGATATATGGAATTCATGTCGAAGGGGACCACCTTCGAGGTGGTCTCTTCAACTGGTCGATCCGGGATAACGGTAAATCAATTTCCCGAATCATGAACTCCGAGCCGCGTCCTACTTATGTTGTTTAAGAGGCACTTTCAATTGGCCGCATGTGCTCCCGCGCCCATTCCTCGAAGCTGGTAAGCGGGATGCCGAGGTCCCTCGCGTACTGCGGGCGCGCTGGCTGGCCAGCCACGTTCGTCCACTCGTGCGAGGCGCCCATGGCGGGCATTCCGGCGGCGATGGCCTGCTCCTCGGTCATATCCGGTGCGCTTAGTTGTGTGCCGAGCGCGCGAGAGAGGACCTCGGCGATCTCCGTCATCGACAGGTAGTCGCTCGCCAACTCCAACTCGACCCCGTCGAACCGTTCCGGTTCCGCGATGGCCGCGGCGGCGGCCTTCCCGATATCGTCCACCGCGACCAGCGACAACCGAGTCTCCGGCTTCAACACACTCACCAGGCCGCCCTCGATGCCGCGCGGGAACAGGAACTTCAGCGACAGCAGGAAGTTCTCCATGAAGAAACCCGGCTTGAGCAGCGTCCAGTGCGCGAAGCCAGCCGCGCGGACCCGATCCTGAAGCGCGGTCTTCGCAGCGAAATACGGTTCCATCGAAACCCAGCGGCCCTTGGCCCAACCGGGAACTTCAGTGTGCTGGCCCGCGCCACTGACCGACGTGTGCACGAACTGCGGCACCCCGGCGATCTTCGCACCCTCGATGAGGTTGACGCCCTGGGCCACCTCCCCGTCGAAATCCAAGCCCGCCGCAGACATCGGTGGCCGTTGCACCGAGAAGACAGCCCGCGCACCCGCCGCGGCCCGAATCACCGAATCCCGGTCGCGCAGATCACCGGTAACCAGTTCTGCGCCAAGCGATTCGACAGCCTTGGCCCTGCCAGTAGCCGGGTCGCGCACCAGAGCACGCACGGGAACGCCAGCGGCCAGCAAGGCTCGAACTGTCGCGCCCCCTTGTTTGCCGGTGGCACCGGCGACCAGAACCGGCGCGGAATCTGTGGACATAGACTTCACACTGTAGGCCGATAACGCCTGCCTACAAGCCCCTGCTATTAGGTGATTGCGCGGCGGCGTAGGAGGCGAGGCCGTCGGCCATCTGCCGCATGACGCGGCGCATGATCATTGGCACCGAAAGCCCGGCTGACGCAAATGGTTTGGCAGGACAGCGGCCGACCGGAGTGGGTGACCGCGATCCGGCGGGCGCTCGCCAATGGCCCGCCGGTCCCCGCGCGCACTGGACCGCCTGCGCTCGGTCATGGTCGCGCAGAATGACGGCTGATCGAGGTGGATCAGACTGCGGGAGAGAGGGTTTCGTCGAGCCAGTCGAGGATGCGGGCGTAGGCCAGGCGCTGCGCGCCAGTCTGACAGTGCGCGTCGGCACCGTCCTCGGCGGTGAATTCCAGATAGGTCTTCGGCCCGGTCAGGTTCTGGTAGAGCTTTTCTGGCTGACCGGCGAAGAAGCCGTCGTCCTCGGCCGCGCACACCAGGACCGGGCAGGTGATCAGCTCGGCGGTGCCGTCGGCGAGGGTGTAGTCGAGGTAGGAGGCGGCGAAAGCGCGTGGCGAGTCGACACCCATCACGTACATGCCGTGGCTGATCGCCCACCGCACCATCGGGTAGGCCGCCATGTTCTTTTCCATGATCTCGTCCACCTCCGGGTCATGCTCGGCCCGCAGCCGTCGTTCGGCCTCGGCGCGGTCGAAAGGCAATGACGCAGTGCTGATATCGCCGAGGTCGTAAACCCCGTCGAGCGCGATGACCGCGGCGATGCGCTTGTCGAAGGCGGCCGCGCGCGGGGCAAGCAATCCGCTCATGCTCAGACCGAGCAACGCGATTTGCGCCGGGTCCACCTCGCTGCGAGTCAACGCATAATCCACCACCGGGGTGACGACATGTTCCCAGTCCGGCCGGAAGGTCAATCCCTGATGGTGGCGGGTGCCCGGCTGGCCGGGTCCATCGAAGGTCAGCACGTTGTAGCCGCGCTCCACCGCCGCGGCGGCACCCGAGAAATGCATTTCCTCGGCCGAACCGTCGAATCCGTTGAACATCACCAGCGTCGGCCTCACCGCGCCGGAGGTGTCGGCACGGTAGAAGTAGCCGGGAAGTGTGGTGTCCTCGTAGGGGATTCGCACGGGTTCGATCACCGGGGTGAACAACGCGGCCGCTCGATGAAAGCAGTCGACCTGCAGATCGTAGGCGTGCAGGATGCGCGGATCCGCGGCATTGCCGTGCAGGAAGAACTCCGCCGCCCGGTAGTAGTTCGAGGCTCGCAGGAAGCCGTCACGCGCGCTGATCGCATGCCCGGCATCGAGCGCCGAATGGGCTTGGGCCGCAACGCGATCGGCGGTGATCAGCCACTGATCGTGCCAGCTGTCGTAGTCGCCGGGGATGATTCGCTCGCTGGTGACCGCCACCTCACCGAAATCGGCTCCGCCGTAAGCGATATGACCGAAGGCACGCAACGTCTCAAACCAGAACTGCGGGTCCTCGGCGAAGAACAAGGGCTTCATTTCCTACTCCTAACGCAAGTAATGACTGCGTTAGTGACTGTACGCCGCAGCGCCTCGCAAACGCAAGAGCCAACTGCGTTAAGCTGAAGAAGTGACGGAGATGGACACCCCTCGCCGACCGGGCGGGCGCAGCGCCCGCGTCCGGGCATCGGTACATCGGGCGGTCACCGAACTGGTGGCCGAGAACGGATACGGCAACTTCACCGTCGGCGATGTCGCCGCCCGCGCTGGCGTCGCCGATTCGAGCATCTACCGCCGCTGGGGCAGCCTCGAGGCGCTGACCAGCGACGTGGCACTCACCTGGCTGACAACCAATTCGCCGATCCCCGACACCGGCAGCCTCGACACCGATCTACGCCACTACGCGGCAGGCGTGGCGCGCGACGTCAGCGGCCCCGACGGACTCGCCGTCCTGCATGTCGTCATCGCCCTATCCCGGGCGGGCGCGGCCGGAAACAAGGCCCGCGACCAATTTCTCGACGAACGACGCAAGCAACTCCAACAAATGCTCGACCGCGCACCCGCCCGCGGCGAACACCCACCCGACGCCCTCGATGTGGTCGACCACATCCTCGCCCCCATCTACCTCCGCACCCTATTCGGCGCGGGCACACTGACTTCCGACTACCTCGACACCCTCGTCGATCGCCTCCTCGCCGTCACGGTCACCTAACCCGGACCTCCGCCGAGGATGCCTGTGCAGCAACAACACCGGCGGTCCAGGCGTCCCGAAACTGCCTCGACCGGCCACTTCCACAGCGGTGGTACGTTGGCGATTGTGCGCACCGAGGGAGATACCTGGGACATCAACACCAGTGTCGGGTCCACGGCGGTATTCGTCGCCGCGGCCCGCGCGTTGGCAGGTCGGCGACCAGAGCCGCTGGCCGTCGATCCATACGCCGAGGTTTTCGTGCGTGCCGCGGGACCTGAGTGGGCGGATCTGCTCGACGGCAAGGTCACCGAGCATTCGCTGCTCGACCCGGGGTTCGGCGCGTCCTTCCAGACGTTCCAGGAAGCACGCACCAGATACTTCGACGACTACTTCGCCGCGGTCATGGCCGCCGGGGTGCGCCAGATCGTCATCCTGGCCGCCGGACTCGACGCGCGCGCCTATCGCCTGCCCTGGCCCGACGGCACGATCGTCTACGAACTCGACCTCCCGCCGGTGCTGGAATTCAAGCGGCAGGCCTTGGCCGCCAACGGCGACAAGCCGCGTGCCGACCGTCGCGAGGTACCGGTGGATCTGCGCGAGGATTGGCCGAAGGCGTTGCGCGAGCACGGTTTCGACCCCGCCGCCCCGACCGCGTGGCTGGTCGAGGGGCTGCTGCCCTACCTGCCCGCCGACGCGACCGACCAGCTGTTCGACAATATCGAGCGAACCAGCGCTCCCGGCAGCCGAGTCGCCATCGAGGAACTCGGCAAGCAGCCCGAACCGGCCGGCACGGAAGTCGAGCAACCGGAATCCGTCGTAGCCGCCCGATCCGACTGGGAGTCGCTGGTCTACAACGAGCAGCGCCCCGACGCAGTGCGATGGTTCACCGCGCGAGGCTGGCACGCCGAGGGCATCAGCCTGCCGGACTACCTCGAATCACTGGGCCGGAAGACCGCTGTCGCCTCCGACAGCGTCCAATTGATGCCGTCGCTGATCGGCCTGACGACCGCGGTCCGACCCGCTAGCTAGGGTCGGTGGCGTTGTGCTGAATCCGCCGCAGCATGGCCTGTAGTTGATTGCGTTCGTCGGCCGAGAATCCGGCGTAGAGCTGCGCCTCGACCTGCTCTTGGATGGTCCACAGCGCGGCGATCGCGTGTTCCCCATGGCCGGTGATCGTGGCCAACCCCGCCTCCACGATCAGGTAGTTACTGCGGGCCAGCGGCGCCAGCGCGGCAGCTACCTCGTCGACACCCGACCCGACATCGCGCGCGAGTTGAGCCAGGGGTGCGGACCGATCGCACGCCAGCACCATCAGCAACACCACCTGGGTGCTGTCGAGATCACCGACCTCCCGCAACCGCGCATCGAAGGCCTGCCGCACCAATTGACCCGCGGCAGTGAGGTCGCGGCCGAGGGTGTTCCGAATTCGATCCGTCAACATGGCGAGCACCATCCTCATCCGTAACTCGTAGATGCTGATACCGGTCGCCACCCCGACATTGAGCGATTCGATCGCACCGGCCATCGGGATCTGCACGACAAGGTCCGCGGCCGCCGTGGTGGCCGCGTCGACGCCGTCGGTCTCGTTGCCGATCACCAGTGCCACCCTGCCGCCACGCAGCGGTGCCATCGACTGCAGATACGCGCCACGCGGACTGGTCACCACCACCTGAAAGCCGGACTCCTGCAACGCTTTCACCGCGGTAAGCGGATCGGCGAACCGTCGGACGCGGACACCGAGCACAGAGCCGCGCGCCGCGTCCAGCACGCGCCGCGACCCGAGATCGGTCGAATCATCGGTCAGCACAACGTCTTCCACGCCGAGCGCCTTCGCCGTCCGCACGATCGTGCCCAGGTTTCCTGGGTCGGCGACCTGCGCGCAGACAACCGCGAAATCACCGTATGCCGCGCCTTGGCCGACCTCGGCTGGCATCTGCGCCACCGCAAGCCAGCGCACCGGCTTGGCGCTACCGGTGATCTTGCGCAGCAGACCCTCCCTGACCACGTGCACCGCAACGCCCGCGCCACGCAGCTCATCACCCAACGCCCGATCATCGACCGTGTCGGAATGCAACGCGAAGACCAGGGCACCCCCTGCGGACCGTACCTGACTGATCAGGGCCGATCCCTCGACGAGGCAGCGACCAGCCGCGGCGCGCCCTGCCCTGCTTGTCAGTGCCCGCGCCGCGACGACGCGCGCGTCTTTGATCGAATCGATGATCTCCATGGCCTGTCCGAGCGTAAGGCGCTGCCCGGCAGACGGGTAATCGAGCCCTTCAGCGCGGCGGGCGCAGTACCTTCAACGCCGCCTTCACGATCGGCCCCGGCACGCGGTCCCGCATGCTCAACGCCGCCGCGGCGGCCCTGCCGCGCACCTCGGTGCCGCGGCCGAACATCTTGTTCAGCGGGCCACCCGACGGCTCCAGGTCGACGTGCAGCGGCGGCCTGCCTTCGGCCGCGCCGAGCGCGTGTGCGATGACGATGCGCTGAATCTCACTGGTGCCCTCGAAGATGGTGTACAGCTTGGCATCTCGGTACCACTTCTCCACCGGATGGTCACTGATATAACCCCATCCGCCCATTGTCTGGATCGCGCGTTCGGTGGCCTTCACGGCAACCTCGCTGGCGGCCAGCTTCGCCATCGAACCCTCACCGCGTTCGAAGGGCACACCGTTGGCCGCCATCCAGGACGCCCGCCAGGTCAGCAGCCGGGCGGCGTCGATCTGGGTGGCCAGATCCGCGATGGGGAACGCGATGCCCTGATTGTCGATGATCGGCGCACCGAACGCCTCGCGCTTGTTCGCGTAGGCGGTCATGTATTCCACAGCGGCCCTGGCGATTCCGAGCGCTTGGGCGGCAACCATCGGACGCGTCTGCTCGAAAGTACCGAGCGTCACCGAACCGGACCGGCCGCCACTGCGCGCCGCCTCGCGCCGCTTGGCCAGCGCGTGCTCGAGTTTCTCCACGCCGCCGAGCAGATTCTCCATCGGTACCCGCACGCTGTTGAACTTCAGCTCCGCGGTGTGCGATGCGCGACAACCCATCTTGTCGAGCTTGCGTACCAGCTCCAATCCCGGTGTGCCGCCGGGCACTACGAACAGCGCCTGCCCGCGATGCCCCAGTTCCTCGTCCACCACCGCGTTCACGACATGCACGGTGGCGATGCCGCCATTGCCGATCCACATCTTGTGACCGTCGATCACCCAGTCGTCGCCGTCGCGGACGGCCCGCGTACGCAGGTTGCGCACGTCACTGCCGCCCTCGGGTTCCGATATCGCCAGCGCCGCGAGCTTCAAATCCCCTGGTGTGCCGAAACATTCAGGCGCCCACTGCAACATCTGCTCGGGTGTGGCGGCTTGGCCGATCGCCGAAAGGGCAAGCGCGGGCATCACGATCGCCAACCCGATCCCCGCGCACCCCCAGAACAACTCCTCCATGAACATCGGCAGCGACAATCCCGTCGGGTCGCCGATCAGGTCGCGATAGAACAACGGGCTGTAGAACCCCCGCTCGGCGGCCTCCTCGAGCACCGGCCACGGAAACTCCTGTTCCCGGTCGTAGTGGGCCGCCACGGGCCTGATGCAATCTTGCGCGAACTCGTGCGCCCGCTTGGCCAGGTCGTGCTGCGCCGCCGTCGGGGTCAGGTCGAAAGTCACCGTTGGGCGATACCCGCAAACAGTCCGCCGACACGCTGAATCGCGAATTTCGACACATGCGATCAAGAAATGCGCCCCAGAGTCCGGGTACAGGCCCCGAACGTCCCCCCGAAGGCCGACCGCTGGATGGCACAGGCCACCGGTCTGAGTAGCCTGGCGGGAGGACCGCTCACCATCCAGCTGCACACCGACCGCTACGGACAGGATGCGCGATGACAGTGCTCGTGGCGGGATCGACCGGCTTCGTCGGCAAACGACTATGCCCGGAATTGGTGGCCGCTGGTCATTCTGTGCGTGCCATGACCAGACATCCGGAGTCCTATCGAGGTAGCGGCGCTCCCGTGGGCGGCGACGTCGCCGATATCGGCTCGCTGCGCACCGCAATGGCCGACTGCGCTGCCGCTTACTACCTCGTACATTCATTGGCGGACAAGGACTTCGAGCATCGCGATGCCGAAGCGGCGCGTAACTTCGGCCGCGCCGCCGCCGCTGCGGGCGTGCGACGGATCATCTACCTGGGCGGCCTCGGCGCGGACGCCGATGACCTGTCCGCGCATCTGCGCAGCAGACGCGAGGTCGAGGGGCTGCTCGCGGCGGCAGGGGTTCCGGTGACCACGCTGCGCGCGGGCATCATTGTCGGCCACGGCGGCATCTCCTGGGAGATCACCCGCCAGCTCGTTGAGCACCTGCCCGCCATGGTCACGCCTCGCTGGGTGCACACCAGGACCCAGCCGATCGCGGTCGACGATGTGGTCCGCTACCTGGTCGGGGTGTTGGCGAAACCCGAAACCGCCGGGCGCGCTTTCGATATCGGCGGCCCGGATGTCCTGGAGTACGTCGACATGCTGCGCCGGGTCGCCAAGATCGAAGGCCGCCCCTTCGTGGTGATGCCGGTTCCGCTGCTCTCGCCGCGACTGTCCTCGCTGTGGTTGTCCCTGGTGACCGATGTGGACACCACGACAGGGCGTACGCTTGTCGATTCGATGAGCAACGAGGTGGTAGTGCGGGACAACAGCATTCGAGATCTGGTGCCCTTCGAACCGCTGGACTATGACGCCGCCGTGTTGCGCGCCCTCGGCGAGCGCGCCAAAGCAGGCCGAACTTCATGATCCGCGAATTCTTGGCCACTCCAGGACTTTCCACTCGCCGACGGCGTGTCGCCGCCGTCGCGGTGGCAGGCACCGGACTACTGGGCGCCTCCTTCGCCGCCGAACCGGATTCCGCCGAGTTCTACCGCCTCACCCTGGCCACCGCGGCGACCTGGGCACTGGGCGGACTCCCACCCGACACCGGGGACAACCGATCTCGACGAGCCATCCTCTCCCCCATCCTGATCGGCGGCGCAACGTTCACCGTGTTCTACGGATGCGCCCTGATCGCCCGCCGAATCCCCCTCTTGCGCAAGGCAATCGCCAGCGTCCTGCGTTACGCCGAACAAGGCCCCACCCCGCGGGTACTGGTGATCACCCTGGCCAACGGCGCCGCCGAGGAGATCTTCTTCCGCGGCGCCGTGTACTCGGTCGCAGGCCGACACCCCATCGTCGTCTCGACCGGCATCTACGCCTGCGCCACCACCGCGACCCGCAATCCCGCCCTGGTCCTGGCCTCGATACTCATGGGTACCCTGTTCGGCCTGCAACGCCGAGCCACCGGCACCATCCAGGCACCGCTGCTGACCCACCTCACCTGGTCGACCCTGATGCTGCGCTACCTGCCACGCTTGTTCCACTGAGGCACCAAACATGTTGCCCGAGCAGCGGATAGCGCTAGATGGCGAGCTGTCACTCGCGACAACCCGCCATCATCGCGGCGGCTACTCGGTGAACGCGACCGCGCCGGAGGGGCAGATGTTGACCGCCTCGCGGACGGCCTCCTGACTGGCCGTGTCCGGGTCCGGGTTCAACACCTTGACCAGGCCGTCGTCGTCATCCTGATCGAAGACGGCGGGGGCGGTCAGGGCGCACAGGCCTGCGCCGATGCAGACGGTTCGGTCGGCGGTTACCCGCATGTGGACTCCTTTCGTGCTTGGCCCGGTGGTGATCACCAGGTGACCGGGAGTTCGTTGACGCCTTGAATTGTCGTGCCCGGCCGCAGTTTCAGTTCCGCGACCGGAACGGCTAGTCGCAGCGTCGGAATGCGCTCGAACAGTGCCGTAAGGATGATCTCGAGTTCCAGGCGGGCCAGGTTCTGGCCGAGACACTGATGCACACCGTAGCCGAACGCGATGTGATGGCGAGCCGAGCGGTGCACATCGAAGGTGTCCGGCTCGGCGAACACCGAACCATCGCGATTGGCAATGGAATTGGAGATGATCACGCCCTCGCCCGCCTTGATCAACTGCCCGTCGATCTCGATATCGGCCTTCGCGAATCGGCTGCCCGCGATGTCGGCGATGGCGAGATAGCGCAACAGTTCCTCGACCGCACCAGGGATGAGAGTCGGGTCGGCACGCAGCGCGGCGTGCTGGTCCGGGTGCTCGAGCAGGGTGATCACCGACAGCGAGGTCATCGATGCCGTTGTCTCGTGGCCGGCGACGAGCAGCAGTATCGCGGTCGAAACCAGTTCCGCGCGGTCGATCTCGCCGTTCGCCAGTTGATCGGCGACCAGGGCGGACAGCAGGCCGGGGCCTGGTTCGGCCTGCGCCCTGGTGATCAGCCCGTCGAGGTAGGCGTCGAGTTCATCGCGCGCGGCGATCGCCTCGGCCGCGGTCGTCGACTGCACCAGTCGTCGGCTCGCGTCCTGGAAGAGCTCGTGGTCCTCGTAGGGCACACCGAGCAGGCGGCAGATCACCATGGACGGCACCGGCAACGCGAACTGGCTGACCAGGTCGGCCGGTGGGCCCGCGGCGAGCATGTCGTCGATGAAGCCGTGCACGATCCGCTCGATGTCGGCCCGCATGCCCTTGACCCGCTTCACGGTGAACTCGCTGATCAGCATCCGCCGCTTCGCGCCGTGTTCCGGCGGATCGAGGCTGATGAACGCCGGCGGGCGGTTCTGGAAACTGCGGAAACGTGGTGAGGTGGCCGGGAAGTGGGCGTGCGTCCGATCCGAGGACAGCCGAGGGTCGGCGAGCAGTGCGCGGGCGGTCTCGTGCTTGGTGACCACCCAGGCCGAGTGGCCGTCGAAGAGGGTCACCTGCCGCAGCGAGGCCTCGCCGTCTCGGAGTCGGGAATACTGCTCGGGTAACTGATAGGGGCAGGTGCGGTCGCTCGGAAAGGCGGGAGCGTTGGTGGATCGGGGCGTCGTAACAATGTCGGTCATCGGTCCCCTTAAGATCATAAGATACGTTTGGTACTCTATTTCCAGATTAAAGTGTCTTCCCAAGCAACGCAACGTTTTTCAGGAGACAAGCTGCCAGTGAACGTCCGGCAATCCGTCGACGCGACGGACAACTACCGCAAAGGCACGCGCAGGCGCGGCGAGGAACTGGAGCGCGCCATCCTGGAGGCGACGCTGGACGAACTAGCCGAGGTCGGCTACTCGGGGCTGACCATGGAACGGGTCGCCCTGCGCGCGCACACCAGCAAGACCGTCCTCTACCGCCGCTGGGCGGGCCGCGCGGAACTGGTGGTGGACGCGAGCAAGATGGGTGGGGTCTCCCATGTCGACATCCCCGACACCGGCTCGCTCCGCACCGACGTCATCACCATGATGCGGCGGATGTCGGCAAAGATGGCAACACCTTTCGGCGGCATCATGCGCGGCCTGCTCGCCGAGATGACGCGCGATCCCGAACTCGGCCGCCTCATCCGCGAACGGGTGCACCGGGTCGGCTCGTCGCCGATCCACACCATCCTCGAACGAGCCGCCGAACGCGGCGAAGTCGACCGCGCCATCCTGCACTCCCGCCGCGCCACCGTCGCACCCGACCTGCTGCGCAACCAGTTCCTGCTGTTCGGCGCGCCGGTCGACGATGCCGTCATCATCGACATCGTCGACGAGGTGTACCTGCCGCTCGTCCTGCTCCCCACCGCCAAACGTACTGGCCAACAGGATAGTTCGCCGGAGTAGCCCTACTCCACGCCCGCCGGTGCACGCAGCGCGGCGGCGAAACCCGATTCGCCCTGGATTTCGCCGCCGCGCGCTCGATCAGCGCGTGCCGCCGGTGACGAAGGCGACCCGACCGGCCAGTGCGGGAGCGCGATCAGCGGCGCAGCTGATCGAGGGCGATCGCGGCCGCATTGGCGCCGCACATGCCGTGCGCGCCAGGCCCCGGCGGGGTGGCGGCCGAGCAGATGAACATGCCGGGTACACCGATACTGTACGGCGACAGCGTGATTCGCGGTCCGAACACCAACTGCCTGATGTCCTTGGACCCGGTCATGATGTCGCCACCCACATAGTTGGGGTTGTACGCGGCCATCTGCGTGGTGCTACGGACGGTATAGCCGACGACGCGCTCCCGGAACCCGGGCGCGTACCGTTCGATCTGCGCGATGATCGCCTCCGTGGCGTCACCGGTGTAACCGTTGGGCACGTGCGCGTAGGTCCACAGCGGGTGCACAGTGCCGACCGAGCGCTGCGGATCGGCCAGGTACTGCTGCCCGACCAGGACGAACGGCCGCTCCGGCATGCGTCCCGCGTGAATATCGCGTTCCGTGGCGGCCACTTCGGCATAGTCGCCGCCGACGTGCACCGTCCCGGACCTGCGTGCGTCCGAGTTGGTCCACGGCACGCCGCCCTCGACGGCGAAGTCGACCTTGAAGGCGCCCGGCCCCTGCCGGAACCTCCGATAGGCGTTGGCGATTCGCGGCGGCAGCCGGTCGCCGAGGATGCCTGCCACCGCGTCGGGCGCCAGGTCGAACATCGTCACATCGGCGACCGGAAGTTCGGCGACGTCCTCGATCCGGGTGCCGGTCTCGATCTTGCCGCCCAGGTCGGTGAGCAGCGCGGCGAGCGCGTTGATGATCGACTGCGAGCCGCCCGCCGCGACCGGCCACCCGTGCCGATGCCCCGCGGTGATGATGCCGAGCCCGATGGCCGCGGTCATGGGGTAGTGCAGCGGCCGGAAGGCATGTGCCGCAATGCCGCCGAACAGTGCCCTTGCCTCGTCGGTCCGGAAGACCCTGGCCAGGGTGGACGCGGGCAGCACGGTCGGCATGCCGAATCGAGCCAGCGTCAACGGATGCCGTGGCACGCGCAGCAAGGGCATCATGATGTCCTCGGCCAGTTCGTCATAGTGGCTCGACGGGCCATCGAACAGTGCCCGCCACCGGGAGCCGTCGCGGCCGAACCCGGCGGCGGTGTCGGCCACGGACCGGCGCAGTACCCCGGCCCGGCCGCCGTCGATCGGGTGGACGCAGTCGATTTCGGTGGTGCGCCAAGACAATCCGTAGCGATCGAGGCCGAGTTCGGCGAGGAACCGCGAGCCGACGGCCATCGGATGCACCGCCGCGCACTGATCGTGCAGCAGGCCGGGCAGCAGCGCCTCGCGGGTGCGGGAGCCGCCGCCGATCTCGTCGGCGGCCTCGAGCACGGTCACCTGCACCCCGGCTCGGGCCAGGGCCACGGCGGCGGCGAGTCCGTTGGGCCCGCCGCCCACCACAGTCGCGGTTGTCATGCCAGTGCTCCGTGTCCGTGATCCTGCTCGCCGCGCACCTGCTGCCGCGCCGCACGAGTCCAGTTGACCGCCAACGGGATCGGGCCATTAGGCAGCCAGGGCTGCTCCGCGACCGCGTCCGAGACCCGCCAGGTGCCCCGCTCGATCACGCCGAGCGCGGCGTCGATGACCTGATAGTGCTGCACCTTGCTGCCCCAAGCCTGCGATTCGACCCAGACCACCACGGCCTCACCGGGTTCGAACGCGGCCTCCCGTTGCACCGCGGCGATGAAATCGGCGTTGTGCAGATGGCCGTCGCCGAAGTTGAAGCCGATCAACGAGTTACACAGGAACTCGCCTTCGCGCACGGTCCTTGTGTCGATATCGGGTAGGTTCTTCAGCAGCACCGAAAACAGTCCGCGTCCCTGGCTGTGCATGGTGCGCCAGGCGATCACCTGCTGCATGGTCACCTCGGCCCATTCCGGTTCGTACCCGAACTCGACGAACTGATCGACCTGATTCTTGGCGGTGCGCGTCACCCTGTCCAGTTTGGCCTCCGCCCCCGGCTCGAAGGCCCAAACCGCCGAGGCCCAGTTGCCCGCGTACTGCCGCATGGACGGCAGGAACGACACCTTGTCGGGCCGGAAGTTGCCGAGGACAGGGAACAACAGCAGCGCGGCGATGAGCAGCACGGCCAGCCACGGCGAGGAGATATCGGTGAGCGCGTAGCCGTGCCAGTTCGGGAAACCGAGGAACAGGAACACCGTCGCGTAGGCGAACAGCACATTCCATTCCAGCGGCACCGCGAGCGGGAACGTGGAAACGATGAACAGGTGGAAGACCACCATCACCGTCGCCGCGGCCACCGTGAGCCAGATATTGGTCGAGAAGAACAGCAGCAGCGGCGCGATCACCTCGACGGTGGTGCCACCGACATGGGCCATCACATCGGCGACCCGCGAAGGCCGCAGATCCCGTGGGAAGTCGCGATAATGCGCCCGCTTGAGCCAGCCGAACGGCACCGACGGGCTGTTGCTCACCATGGGCGGCACCACGAGCGAGAAGTGCTTGCCGAACTTCGAGACACCCGCGCCGACCCACACGACCAGGATCAGCAGCTTGAGCGCGATGATCATGTCGACGAACGGCAGTGCGGCGAAGAAGATCAGCGCGGGCAGGTACTGCTCGCCGCGCGCGCCGAGGAAGATGGTCTTGTCGCGCAGGCCGTTCAGGATCAACAGCACGACCGGGGCGATGAGCAGCGCCGGTCGCACCAGGCCGGAGGCGTTGTCCGGTACGGCCGCCGACAGCGAATCACTGTGTGCGCCAGGGACGAACAGCGGGATCGCGACGCTGACCAGAAACGCCACATATAGCACCACATCGATCGGGCCGCGCCGATCCCCCGCGGTGAGCGGTATCCACTTGAACGGCCGCAACCTGATGGTGCCCGGCCTGGCCCAGAACAGGATGCCGCCGGTCATTGGCTTGACCTTCCCGGCGAGCGGACCCCACGAACCGGCGATGCCGATGGTCTCCAGCAGCACGGTCCACAGCACCACCTTCTGGTAGACGATCGGCTGGTCCCACCACTGCGAAACATGCCAGAAGGCGGGCAGATTCGAGGTCGCGGTGGCGACGATGACGCCGCCGAGCGCATAGAGCACTACCAGCTTGAGAATGTAGATGGTGTGCACCATGCGCGGTGAACCGAATCCGTGCTCGGCCCAGTGCAGGGCGAGCACGCGCATCCGCTCCATCAGCGGCTCGCGCAAGAATGTCGCCGGATCTACCTGCGGCAGATCGGGTTTGGTGAATCCCATGGTCTTACTCCTTGGTCGATGCGGGTGGGAATCAGAGCTGATCCGCGGCGATTCGCCGCAGCGTGGGTTTGTCGATCTTGCCGACGGGGTTCTTGGGTAGGTCTTCGAGAACCGTGATGGCAACGGGCAGCTTGTATTTCGACAACGCGCCGCGTACGTGCGCCTGGATCTTCTCGGTGTCGAGCGCGGCGCCGGAGTTCAGCGAGACGTAGAGCACCGGCTCCTCGCCGTACACCGGATGCGCCCGGCCGACAACCGCCGCCTCGGCGATCTCGGGCAGCTGGTAGACGACGGTCTCGATTTCCTTGGGGTAGATGTTCTCCCCGCCGCGGATGATCATGTCCTTGGCGCGGTCGACCAGCACCAGATAGCCGTCTTCGTCGATACGACCGACATCACCGGTGTGCAGCCAGCCGTCCACGATGGTGCGCGCCGTCTCGTCGGGGCGATTGAGGTAGCCGCGCATGACATTCGGCCCGGATACCAGCACCTCACCGGCCGCACCGTCGGGTACCGGGGTGCCGTCGGGTTCGGCGATCCGAATCCGCTGGCCCGGCAAGGGGATTCCGACGGTGCCCGCCTTGCGCTGGCCGTACAGCGGGTTGATCGTGCTCGCGCACGAGCCCTCCGACAGGCCGTAGCCCTCGATGATCGGTATGCCGTAACGGTTTTCGAACCTGGTGAGCAGTTCGACGCTGGCCGGTGCGGCGCCACAGACGGCGAAGCGGACCGAGGACGTGTCTGGCCGCACGTCGTCCGGCAGATCCGACAGCATGGTGTAGATGGTCGGCACCGCCGAGAAGTAGGTGGCCCGGCTGCGTTCCACGCGGTCGAAGAAGGTCCGCACGCTGAACCGACCGGCCACCGTGGCCTGACCGCCCGCGAGCAGCGGCGAAAGCAGTCCCGCCACAATGCCGTTGACGTGGAACAGCGGCAGGATCAGCAGGCTGTGATCGGCGGCGGTGAGTGCGAACGCCTCGATCACCATGGCGCACATGGCGTTCAGGTTGGCATGGTCGAGCATGACGCCCTTGGGGCGGCCGGTGGTCCCGCTGGTGTAGATGAGCAGGGCGAGCGCGTCGTCACCGATATCGGCGGATTCCGTCGCGGCCGGTTCGGCGGTGACCAGCTCGGCCACCGGAATAACGGTCTCGACCGGTGCCGCGAAGTCCGGAAGCTGTTCGGCGATCAGCACTTTCGCACCCGCGTCGGCCATCTGGTAGCCCGCCTCGACCGCGGTCAGCGACGGGTTGATGGTCGTCACCGCGGCGCCGAGACGCCATGCGGCGAACAGTGATACGACGAAACCGGCGGTATTCGGGAGCATGACCGCGACCACGTCACCGGCCGCGACGCCGGCCGCGCTCAGCGCGCCCGCGGCTCGGCACACGGTATCGAGGAACTGGGTGTTGTCCAGCGTCACGGTGTCATCGGCGAGCGCGGGCGCGGTGGGGATCGCGTCGGCTCGGCGATCGGGCAGAGTTGTCAGATTCATGGGCTGTCCTCGGGAAAGCTGGGCGAGCGAATGCCGATAACGGTAGAAATCCAGGCCGTTCGTGACACCGTCGCGCGCCGACGAACTTCGCCGACCCCGTTGTCCCCGGAGAACAAGAGCCGCCAGAACCGTCGATTCGGCACCGCACCGGCGGCCCGGTATCTACCGTGGAGGGGTGACGAGCATTCGTCGCGACGCCGATGTCGATGTGCGCCCGTATGTAGCGGGGATCGCCGCCCGCCTGAACGAGCGGGTGACGCGGATAAGCGCGAGTCTGCGCGACGGCCTCGAGGACGATATCCCCGAACTGCGGGGCGATTCGCGCACCGTCGAACTGCTAGGCGCCAGCGTCGAGGGCAATGTCGACACCCTGCTGCACGCCCTGCGCCACGACATCCCGGTGACCCGCATCCAACCGCCCGCGGCGGCCATCGAGTACGCCAAACGCCTTGCCCAGCATGGCGTTCCGGTCAACGCGCTGATTCGCGCGTACCGCCTCGGGCAGCGCCGGATGACCGATTTCGTCTTCGCCGAACTGCGCGCGGTCGACATCCCGCCGGAGGACCGGATCGGTGTGGTGGAGACCATCACCACCATCCTGTTCGAGTACATCGACTCGATCACCCAGCAGGTCGTCGCCATCTACGAGGCCGAACGCGAGCAGTGGGTGGAGAGCCAGAACAGCAATCGGGCGCTGCGCGTGCGCGAGGTGCTGGCCGGTCGCAAGCCCGTCGACGTGGACGCCGCCACCGAGTCCATCCGTTATCCGCTGCACTGGCAGCACGTCGCGCTGGTCATGTGGTATCCGGACACCGAGGACGACAGTGACCAGCTGCTCGGGCGGCTGCAACGTTTCCTGCGGGAACTCGCCGAAGCGGTGGGCACCGGCGCGAATCCGCTGTTCGTGGCGGCCGATCGGGGCAGCGGTTGGGCCTGGCTGCCGTACCGGTCCGCCCGTCCGGACACCGTCACCGCGATTCGGGCGTTCGCCGGAACCCGGCCCGGCACACCGCGGCTGGCGATCGGCGAGCAGGGCCCCGGCCTTGCCGGGTTCCGCCGCTCGCACCGGCAGGCGCAGGCCGCCTGGTCCGTCGCGGTGACGAGTGGCCTTGTGGCGCAACGGATCATCGCGGCCGGTGATCCTGGGGTCGGGGCCGCCGCACTGCTCGGCGGCAATATCACGGCGGCGCGCGAGTGGGTGGACGAGGTGCTCGGCGAGCTGGCCGCCGACAACGACAACGACGCGCGACTGCGCGAGACGCTGCGGGTGTTCCTGCGCACCGGATCCAGTTACAAGGCCGCGGCCACCGAACTCGACCTGCACTTCAACTCCGTGAAATACCGGGTGGGCAGGGCGATTTCGCGGCGCGGCCGGCCGATATCGGACGACCGGCTCGAGGTCGAGTTGGCGCTGCTGCTGTGCCACAGCTACGGATCGGCGGTGCTGCGACCGGAATCACCCTGACCGCCCGCCGGGGACAAAGATCGCGACGCACTTCGTTCTCCGGGCACAATGGCACACCGCCGCTTCGGATCTACCGTTCTCCTCATCGAATTCCACCGCAGCGCACCCACACCAAGCGCTCCATGGACGATCCGATGCCCGCCGACAACGCGGTCGCCAGGCATCGAAGGCCGCACCGCGTCACCGCCGCCGCGCACCAGGCAACCAGGCAGTCGCCGCGCCATCGAGGAGAACGACTATGACCACCACCATCGACGATGCCGACGAACTCGCGGCTCCGCTCGATCTGCTGCTGACCAGTTCGGCCATCGGCATCGGCCGCCGCATGCTCCCCAATACCTCCTGGACCAGGCTCGGCCTGGCGCTGGCCCGCAAGCCGCGCACCGTGGCCGGTCGAGCGAGCCGCCTCGGCCGCGAACTCGCGACCGTCGCCGTCGGCGAATCCGACCGCGCCCCCGGCAAAGGCGACCGCCGCTTCGCCGATCCGGCCTGGCAGGACAATCCGCTGTTCAAGCGCTCGATGCAGGCGTATCTGGCGACCAATGACACCGTCGACGCGTTGTTCTCCGACGCCGACCTCGATTGGCGCGACGCCGAGTGGATGCGGTTCGTGCTCGACAACGTGATGGAGGGTCTATCGCCGAGCAACAATCCGCTGCTGAATCCGCTGACCTGGAAGGCGCTGGTCGACACCGGCGGTCGCAGCGCGGTGCGCGGACTGCGGCACTTCCTTGCCGATGTGTCGCAGTCGCCGCGCGTGCCGTCCATGGTGCGCGCCGATGCCTTCACCCTCGGCGAAACCGTCGCGGCCACACCGGGTTCGGTGGTGTTGCGCACCGAGATGTTCGAGCTCATCCAGTACGCGCCGCAGACCGAGACGGTGCGGACCGTGCCGCTGCTGATGGTGCCGCCGGTGATCAACAAGTACTACGTCATGGATATCGCCCCTGGCCGCAGCATGATCGAGTACTTCCTCCGGCAGGGCCAGCAGGTCTTCGCCATCTCCTGGCGTAATCCCGGTGTCGACCAACGGGATTGGGGCTTCGACAACTACGGGCAGGCGATCATCGACGCGCTCGACGCCGTCGAGTCGATCACCGGATCCGAGCGCACCCACCTGCAGGCGTCCTGCTCTGGCGGCATCATCGCGGCGATGACCGCGGCTCATCTGACCGCCGTCGGCCAGGCCGACCGGCTGGCCGGGCTCACCCTGATGGTGACCGTGCTCGACCAGACTCGCGCGGGCTTCGCGGCCGCCGCCATCGACGAGCAGACCGCCGATATCGCCATCGCGCTCTCGGCCCGCAAGGGCTATCTGGACGGGCGCGCGCTGGCCGAGGTGTTCGCCTGGCTGCGGCCGACCGATCTGGTGTGGCGGTACTGGGTCAACAACTATCTGCAGGGCCGCGATCCGGCGCCGTTCGACGTGCTCTTCTGGAATGCCGACACCACCCGCATGGCGGCCGCGCTGCACCGCGACATGGTGTTACTCGGCGTGCACAACTCGCTCGCGACGCCGGGGCAGGCGCACATGCTCGGCACGCCGGTCGACCTCTCGCAACTGACCCTGGACACCTACGTGGTCGCCGGGATCGCCGATCACATCTCACCGTGGCAGTCCTGCTACCGCAGCGCCCGGCTGCTCGGCGCCAAGGATCTGCGGTTCGTGCTCTCCACCAGCGGGCATATCGCGGCGCTGGTGAACCCACCCGGAAATCCCAAGGCGTCCTATCGAATCGGCGCACCCGACGCCGCCGATCCGGCCGCCTGGCTCCAGGACGAGGACAAGCAGCAGGGCTCCTGGTGGCCGAACTTCACCGACTGGCTCGGCGATCGCAGCGGCGCGGACAAGGACGCGCCGAGCGCGCTCGGCAACGCCGAACTGCCGCCGCTCGACACCGCGCCGGGCACCTACGTCCTCGAGCACTGAAAGTGACGACATGACAACCACTTCCGAACCATCGGAGCCGATCGCCGAGGAGCATCTGCTCCCGGTGCTCGGCCAGCAGATCAGGGTGCAGGTGCGGTGGGGACACGGGGTGCCGCTTGTGCTGTGTAACGGTATCGGCGCCAGTCTCGAGGTGCTCGATCCGCTTGTCGCGCAGCTGGATCCGGCGACCACCGTCGTGCGCTTCGATGTGCCGGGGACCGGCGGTTCACCGAATTCGCCGCTGCCGTATGGGTTTCCCTATCTTGCCGTGGTAGTGCGACTGGTGCTGCGCAAGCTCGGCATTCGCGGCAAGGTCGACGTGCTCGGTCTGTCCTGGGGCGGGGCGCTCGCTCAGCAGTACGCGTTTCAGTATCCGCGCGGATGTCGCGCCTTGATTCTGGTGTCCACCGGCACCGGCGTGGTGATGGTGCCCGGACGGCCGACCCTGCTGCTGAAAATGCTGACGCCACGCCGATTCCTGGATCACCACTACGCCGCGCGCATCGCCGCCGAACTGTACGGCGGCAACGTGCGCGACCATTCCGAGGTCATCGAACGCCTGCTGGATCGGCAGCTGATGGCCGGTTCCCGGATTGGCTACCTGCATCAACTGCTGGCCGGATCGGTGTGGACCAGCCTGTTCGCCCTCCCCCTCATCCGGCAGCCGACTCTCATCGTCGCTGGCACCGACGACCCCATCATTCCGATCGTCAATGCCCGTATCATGCATCGGCTGCTGCCCCATTCGACGCTGCACCTGCACGGCGGCGGGCATGTCGACCTCATCACCAATGCCGCCGAGTTGGCACCCGTCATCGAAACATTCCGGAAAGAACTGCCATGACAACCGATCCCGTCGATACCGCCGACTTCTACGCACTCGAGGACCTGCTCGACCCCGACGAACAGGATTTCCTGCACGGGGTGCGCAAATACATGACCACCGAGGTCGATCCGATCATCAACAGGCACTGGCAGCGCGGCAGTTTTCCCTTCGAAATCGTGCCGGGGATACGGGATCTCGGACTCGCGGGCCTGCCCTATCGCGGATACGGCTGTCCAGGACGGTCTTTCCTGCTCGACGGCATGGTCGCGATGGAGCTCGCGCGCACCGACCCGTCCATCGCCACCTTCGCGGGCGTACACGGCGGCCTGGCCATGGGCTCGATCTACCTGTGCGGCAACGACGAACAGAAGCGGCGCTTCCTGCCCGATATGGCGCGGATGGACCGGATCGGTGCCTTCGGCCTCACCGAGCCCGAGGTCGGCTCGGGTGCTTCCGGCGGGCTGCGCACCACCGCGCGCCGCGACGGGGACAGCTGGATCCTCAACGGGCAGAAGAAATGGATCGGCAACGCCACCTTCGGCGACCTGACCGTCATCTGGGCCAAGGATATCGATGACGGACAGGTCAAAGGATTCGTCGTCGCCAACGACACACCCGGATTCCAGACCTCGAAACTCAAGGACAAGATCGCGCTGCGCGTGGTGCAGAACGCGCTGATCACGCTGGATGACGTGCGCGTCGCTGAGAAAGACCGTCTCCAGCAAGCGAATTCGTTCCGCGACACCGCCGCGGTGCTGCGCATGACCCGTGCCGGGGTCGCGTGGATGGCCGTCGGCTGCGCGCGCGGCGCCTACGAGAACGCACTGCGCTACGCCATGGAGCGAGAACAGTTCGGCCGCCCGATCGCCGGTTTCCAACTGGTCCAGGACCTGTTGGTGCGCATGCTCGGCAACATCACCTCGTCCTGGGCACTGTGCGCCCGGCTATCCCAACTGCAAGACCAGGGCCGCGCCGAGGACCGGCACTCCTCCCTTGCCAAGGCCTGGTGCACGGTGCGCATGCGCGAGACCGTCGGCTATGCCCGAGAACTCCTCGGCGGCAACGGTATTCTGCTGGAGCACAATGTCGGTCGTTTCGTCGCCGACGCCGAAGCAATCTACTCCTACGAGGGCACCCGCGAGATGAACACCCTCATTGTCGGCCGCGCCATCACCGGCCTCAGTGCCTTTGTCTGACAGCGGATTCCAGCGGTCACCTGGCTGGGATGACGGCGAATGCGCCGTCCTTGCCCGGAATCAGCGCGCCCCACGGTTCGATGTGCAGTGACGAGGCGAAGGCGACGGCCATCTCGGTGTTCTGCGAGAGGGTGATGCTGTTCATCACCAGTGCCGCCCCACCGGCCAGCGCGGATCGGTAAGTGTCACCGCTCTTTTCATCGCGCTGCGCGATCTTCTGGCCGGTGCGCAGATCGACGATCTCGAACCCACTGCCCCTCCGCAACGCGAGCGCGTCGGCGGACTCGAGCGCGAAGGAATCGCGGCCGACGAGTTGGCGCTGCCACAGCACGGCGCCGTTTTCGGGCGATAGCGCGCCGACGCGTTGATCGATGCCCTTGCCGTCCGCATCGAGCACGGTGGGGCAGCGGAACAGCACGGTGTCGCGGACCCACAGCAGCGTCACGATGTCTTCCGGCAGGGGTAGCGCGCAGCCGAGCGTGCTGGCGTCGACTGTCCAACGCGGTGTGTTGGTCAGCGGTCCGTTCCGGAATCCCCGATATGTCCGATCCGCATCCGGCCGACGCCACCACGATGGCTACCGCCATGAACAACGATTTCAGCGCCGAACGCCGCCCCCACGATTTCATTCGGCGATCAGCGCACGATCCGGATACTCGCCCGGCCGTGACCTTCAGGCAATCTTCAGCCCGCAGGCGAACAATGACGGGGTGCAGCCGGGTCGAATACTTGTCATCGAGGACGCCGAGGCCATCCGAGTCGCGGTGGAATCGGGTCTGACCACGGCCGGACATGAGGTGCTCAGTCGCGCGCACGGTCAGCTGCTCGAACAGGATCTGGCGCAGTTCCGCCCCGATGTGGTCGTGCTCGACATCATGCTGCCGGGACGCGACGGATTCACCCTGCTCGAGACCACTCGTGCGCGGTCTGGCGCGGGTGTGCTCATGCTGACCGCCCGTGACGGCATCGAGGACCGGCTGCGCGGGTTGCGGGCCGGCTCGGACGATTACGTGGTGAAACCCTTCGACCTCGACGAACTCGTGGCCCGCGTCGACGCACTGCTCCGGCGGATGGGGCGGCTGCGCACCTCGACCACGATCGGTGATCTGGTGGTCAACGCCGAGTCCGGTGAAGTGCGGCGCGGCGACGCGACCATCGCCCTGACCGTCACCGAGCTGAAGGTCCTCGCCTACCTCGCCGTACATCGCGATCGCGTGGTCACCAAGGCTCAAATACTCGCCGCCGTATGGGGATACGAGGATTACGACCCGAACCTGGTCGAGGTGTATGTCAGTGCGGTCCGGCGCAAACTGGAGGCGCACGGGCCGCGGCTGCTGCACACCGTTCGCGGCCTCGGCTACACCCTGCGGGTCGGTGACCGGTGATCGCGGCTGTGCGATGAGGACGGTGTCGCTGCGCAGGCGGGTCACGCTCACCACGGCGGCGGTGCTGGGGGCGGTGCTGATCCTCGTTTCGCTGGTGGTGCACGGCTTGTTCGCGGTGGCGGTGAACCGCAGCCAGAACGCGGTGCTCGCCGATCGCGTCCAACTGGCGCAGCAACTCTCGAAACAGAACACCTCGCCCGCGGAGCTGCTGGCCCGCATCGACGCGCGGTCGGTGCGGACGCGGCTGGTTCTCGCCGATGGTCGTAGCTTCGGCAGCCTGAACACCCAGCGCGAGGACCAGTCCGCGGTGAAGACCAAACACGTGCTGCTGACCGGTCAGGGCGAACTGGATCACGCGAAACTGACGCTGCAGCTCGATACGAAACTGTTGGCGGGGGCCCAGTCGAAGCTGGTCGAGGTGCTCGCCGGCACGACCGCTGCGGCGTTGCTGGTGATCGTCCTCGGGCTGCCGTTCGGCATCCGGCGTGCCCTCGCGCCCCTGGACACGATGACGCTGCTTGCTCGGGATATCGCGCGCGGACGACGCGGACAACGATTGTCGCCGGATCGGACCGATACCGAACTAGGCCGCACGGCAACGGCTTTCGATGAAATGCTGGATGCGCTCGAGGGCGCCGAGGCGCGGGCGAACGCCTCCGAGGAACAGATCCGCACCTTCGTCGCCGACGCCGCGCACGAGTTGCGCACCCCGATCAGCGGGATTCGCGCGATCGCGCAGGCCATCCTGCAGCAACCGCTCGATGCGGACCCCGAAGCCCGGCAGCGGATGCAACTGCTCCTCGTCCGTGAGGCCCAGCGTGCCGGGCGACTGGTCGACGATCTGGTCGAGTTGGCTCGGATCGACGCCGGACTTCAACTCCGGCCCGCACCTACCGATCTCTATGACCTGACCGCGGCGCAACTGGACCGAATGCGGCTGCTGCGGCCCGATATCGAGTTCGAGCTCGCGGGTGCGCACGTGATCGCGGCCGTCGACCCGGAACGGATCAATCAGGTGCTGCTGAACCTGCTCGAGAACGCGTGCCAGGCCATTCAAGGCGATGGCGCGGTAACAGTGCTGATCCGCGGCGCGGACGGTCTCGCCGAGCTGACCGTGCGCGATACCGGCCCTGGCGTGCCGCCCAGCGAACGCGAGCGGATCTTCGACCGGCTGGTACGCCTCGACCAGGCGCGCGAACAGCGCGCCGACGGTTCGGGACTCGGGTTGGCTGTTGCGCGTGGTATCGCCAAAGCCCATGGCGGCGAACTGTTTTGCGCCGATCCCCCGGCCGGGCAGACGGGTGCGGTGTTCGTGCTACGGCTGAAGATCGCCTGAAGATAGCGCTGCGAACCGGGCGATCTCGGGGTTGTCTTGGCAGATTCGGTGGGGACAGGTTCCGCCGAACAGTGGAGTAAACAATGAAGCGCACCCTCATCGCCGCTACCCTCACCGGTCTGGCCGGTCTGGCCATCGCCATGCCCGCGTCCGCCTCCGCCGATCCCGGCCCGCAATGCAATCCCGCGGCGGCCGCCCAGGCGCGGGCCGACAGCGCGCCGAAGGTCGCGGCGTTCCTGGCGAGTCACCCCGACTTCGCCGCCGAAATCGCGAAAGTGCATGCTCTGCCCAAGGATCAGCGCAAAGCGGAGCGCGCGGCCTACCGCCAGGCACACCCGCAGGAAGCACAGGACCTGAAGAATGCCCGCGCCGCTATTCGCGACTACCGTCACGCTTGCCACAAATAGCCGTTGACCGCATTCCCCGCTCGCGTTTCGAGGGCGAGCGGGGTCGGTTACCGGGTCTGTTCGGAGATCACCCGTGCCTCGTGGGCGACGCGGAAGTCGGCGACCACTTCGCTCACGTCGTTGTTCTGGTCGCGCCCGATCCAGACCGGGTACGAGCCGTCGCCCCAACCGCTTTCGAAGCTGATCAGTCCGGGGAAGCCGAGGTCGTCCAGGTCCGCCGCCTGGAGACCGGCCTCGATCGAGTCCAGGATTTCGTCGATCGAGTCGGCGTCGACGAAGGCGGCGGTGCCGCTGTCCACTCCGAAGCCGACATGCTCGTCCTCGTGCAGGAATACGAAGTCGGTGTCGTCCTGCGCAAGCAGTTCCCACGACACCGGAGGGTGTTCGCCGACGACCACTTTTGCCGCGGCGATGCGGGTTTCGTCATCGAAGATGATCTCGGCCAGCTCGATGGGGTATCCACCGGGCGGGAGATCCATCTTCCATCCGTTGTCGAACTCCAGCGCGCCGGGATCACCGATCACCAACCCGCTGTTGCCCACCATCAGCAGTCCGACTTCGTATACATCCATCTCCCCGCAGCTGCCGTCCGTCAGCTCGAAAACCGTACCGGGAGTGAACAATTCCGCCAGCGCGGGTGGCCGTATCGGTTCCGGGGGCCGCCACGGTGGAGTTACTTGAATTCCCGGTTCTCGCTCAGGATCGGGCAGTTCCTGCAGCGGGACGGCTGTTTTCAGTCCGCACAGGGTAGCCCAGTCCCCGAACTCCCAGGCGAGCGTCAACTCGGCCGGATCGACATCGAACCCACGGCCGCCCGAACCACCGGCGCAATAGGTGAACTCACCGCGCACCCGTCCCGGTGGAAAGAAGGCCCACCGTCGGTGACTGCACAACTGGCCGGTATCCGGCTCGATCACCCCCGCGTCGTACCACGTCTCGGCATCGAACAGAAACAACCGGCCATCATCTAGCCTGCGGTACTCGATGCGCTGCCACCGCCCGGTGTCATCGAACTCCCACCGCTCGGCATCGATCTGCCAACATCGGGCGAACCGAGCCCCCCAGGCGATCTCCGCATACGCGACCACCTTGCCATCCGACGCGACAATCGCCACCGCGTACTGCGCCCCCGACTCGTCCCGCGCCCGCGCCTCCCGCGCACTCAACGGCCCAACCACCGCCCCGTCGTCCCACCCCTCGCAGTAACGAACCTTCAGCCCCTCATCAACAACCCGATTCTCCTCGAACCAACCCGCCCGAACGAACTTGTCGACGCCATCCATACCGATCATCAGCCTTCTCCCCGTCCCCGCTGGTCTCAGCGCTGGCGCGATCCTACGCGCCACGACCGACACGGTTCCATCGAAAGACGTTGCGGTCCTGAGGTTCCCCACCCCAGTTCCCCGCACTGGTTCAACCTATCCCCCGAACGCGCAGCCGCCGACTCGCCGATGGGATCGGTCGCGGTGTAATGACGAGGACGCAGGAACAGACATAATTACCGACGGCACACTGGGGCGGGGCGTCACACGAATAGCCGATAGCGGCGTCAACAGTTCTCGGCCTGAATCCCACCATCTTCGGAAGAAGTCCCCATGCCGACCGTACCCAGGTCAACGGGCAATGATTCAAGTCCTGCTTTTCAGCCAAAACCCAAGTGGTCCCGCAAGAAACGCTTCACCATTATCGCGTTAGCCCTCCTCGCCGGGTTGGCGGTGTTCGCCATTGGCGACGGCGCCGGTCGTTCCGGTGTTCGCCGCGATGCCGAGACCACGGCCACCGCCGCCGCGAATGCCGCTGTCCCCCAACAGGTTGCGGCCGCTGTGCAGCCGCAACGCGACGCCCTCGACCGCAGCGAGGCAGACCTCAAGACCCGCGACTCGGCGGTGACCCGTCGTGAGACCGCGGTCGGGCAGGCCGAGACAACGATGACGGGTCGTGAGCAGACCGCCGACCAGCGCGATGCCGATCTCACCAGGCGCGAGACCGCAGTCGTTCCCAAGGAAGCCGCAGCCGCGAAAAGCAGTTTCGGGGACGGCGTTTGGCAGGTCGGGCAGGATATCTACCCCGGAACGTACCGGACCAGCGGCGGCACCGACTGCTACTGGGAGCGCATGTCGAACCTGAGCGGGGACTCCAACAGCATCCTCGCCAACGACATCGTCACCGGACCCACTGTCGTCACCATTCTGTCCAGCGACGCAGGATTCACCTCGAAAGACTGCGGTACCTGGACAAAAACCGGCTGACCTGCCGATTTCAGCGCATGGTCGGACTCGTGGTTTCGAGCCGTACCGGTACCCGCCAACGGGTACCGGTACGAAAGCGTTGTTCGCGACATCGGACCACACTGGGCCCTACCCCATTTTAGCTACACTTCCGTAGTTACGTTGACGTACCACGGGATTCGCCGACTGCACCGAGGTGGCGTGCACCTGATCCTCGACCCCGGCGATCACTACGGCGTTGCCACCCAACTGTTTTGCCTGGTACATGGCCGTGTCCGCGCGGTGGAACAGTGTCTTGTGCCGCGGTCCGACGTGGCGGATCTCGGTCCCCGCAGGTTCCCATGTCGCGGCCCCGACACTGGCGGTGATCGCGATCGGCAGATCGGGCATCGTTTCGACCGCGCCGCGCAGCCGCTCGGCGACATCGCCGATGTCCTCGTTCCGCAGATAACCGACGACGGCGAATTCCTCACCGCCGGTGCGTGCGATGGTGGCACACTGCGGGGCCGCGGCGCGCAGGCATGCGGCCGTCCGCACCAGCACCTCGTCGCCGAAGGGGTGACCGAAGGTGTCATTGACGGATTTGAATCGATCGAGGTCGAGGGTCACGACGTACACGCCATCATCGACGTGACGTCCGACGTACCGTGCCAGGTGCGAGTCGAGGCCGCGCCGGTTCAACAGCTTCGTCAACGGATCCGACAACGCGTCCAGCCGAAGTAGCCAGTGGCAGAACTGAACGATGGGGAGCACAACACAGGTCACGACCAGATTGCACACCACGACACCGACGCCGAGGGCTAGATCTCCCGCACCGTGTCCGGTACGCGCGGGCCCCCCGATGACCAACATGGTCGCCACCAACACAATCGACAACAGTGACCAACCCAGGTGTATCGCCAGGACACGTGGGCCGTGGAAGATAGTCACATATCCCCCGGTGGTGACCAGCAAAACGACGCCCTCCGCGCCGAGCAGCCGATCGTGCACCATCACGTTGTTGATGGTGATGCCGATATCCACCACCGCGACCCACACGAGCGACTCGACCTCACTCGGCCATGGCAACAGCCACCACCGCAACGTCCACGCGGCGGCGAGTACGGACACGGCGACGGCCTGCAGATGTCCGGCGAATCCCTTTTGGCCCGCCTCCGACGCCAAGGTCAGCATCGTGATCAACACCATTCCGATGCCGCCGGACCCGATCATGAGCTTCAACGGGCGCAGTGCCGAATGGGATGCGAGTGTCTCGACCAGCCAGCGGTAGTCGACCCGGTCTTCCCACCAGGCTTGAAACGTTGAACGCATATCGGCCATGCCATTACCGCCTTAGCCCGGCAACAGGATCACCGGTCGATCAGGGATAAAGCTCTCGGACATCGCACGCAAGACAGAAGTTAACTGTAACCGGAATTACTAGACTTTCCCGTGAGGGGAGTCACTGTGCGCGGGATCCGAGCTTTCGCGACCATCCGCTTCGGGTGTCGCGCCACTGCGGCGCGGACGCGGGAAGAACCGGCTGGTGATCGCCTGATACCCGGCGTAGTCCGGCCGCGATTGCAGGCTGTAGTACTCCGCGGGGACGGCGCCGGTGAAATAGACAAGGGTGTTGTAGAGCGCCTTCGAGATAGCCGCCAGGCCGATCAGCGTGATGACCCACGCCAGGATCGAGGTATCGGAACGTCGGTCAAGCAAGGTCGGCAGCACCAGCACGATCAGTGCGTTCCACTGCATCCATTGCCCAAAGTAGTTGGGGTGCCTGCTGTATCGCCACAGTCCGACATCGCAGCTGCGTTTGATTCCCTGCCGCTCGCTCAGCGCGCCGAAACGAGCCTTCTGCCAATCCGCAAGCGACTCAAAGACATACGACACCACCCACACGATGAGTGCAACGATCTCGACCACGCCGAGCGAACGCGAACCCGCGGCGGCGAGTGCCGCGGGAATCGCGAGGATGCCCATATTGGCCGCCCCCTGCAGCATGATCTCGACCTGCATCGACAGTCGTTCGCTGCGCAAACCCGCTCGCGCCCAACGCCTTCGCTGATAGCGGTACCGCGCCAGCTCGTGGGTCAGGCCGTTGGTACCGACCATTCGTACGGCCATGATCCCCATCCGGGCGCCCATGGCCAGATAGATCGCCGCGACGGCCAGCGTCAGCGGGGCGCCGAGATCGCCGAACCCGAGCGTCAGCACGCCGAGCGCGACCAAACCCCATGGCCAAGCCAGGTCGACATAGGTCATGTACCCGGTGCGATACGCGGGCACACACGCGAGCGCCACGAAGATCACCGCCTGGACCAGCAGATTGGTCAAGGCGAACGCCCGTAGATCCGACTGCCACGCCAGCGCGGTGACGACACCCGCGGCGAAAAGGTAATGCGCGATCCGCGCCTGGGTCACCGACATCGGCTTCCCCTTCCTTCCGTGATGAGACACTTATGGCTACGTGTCTCGATGCCCGAGACACTAGATGCATCGTGTCCCAACCGCAAGGTCGGTGCACACCCGCTACGAAGCTCAAACTGCCAGCTGTTAGCCAGCCGCAAACCATCTATGAGACACTGACCATGTGATGTCTCAACAGCCAGAGCAGGCGACTCCACTCGCGCCGGACGACCCCCTGCTGAACATCGCGATCGCGATGTTCGAACGCGACGGCTGGATAGACCTGCGCTTCCTGGCCAAGGCGGCAGGCATCGGCCGAGCCACCCTGTATCGCCGCTACGGCGATCGTGACCGCATCCTCGGTGAAGTCATTTGGGCCCTGGCGGCGCCGAACATCGCCACCCTTCGACCGAAATTCCGGGGCCGAGGCGCCGACGGAATCGCCGAAATGATCGGCGAACTACTCCACGCCAGCGCCGGACATCACGGCATGCGCACCTTCGTCGCCCAGCACACCGACACCGCACTGCGGGTCATGACCTCCCGGCACGGCGTCATCCAGCAGCGGTTCATCGCCGGAATCGCCAGCACCATCCGACACGAACTCGGCGAACCTCCCGACATCGACGCCACCACCCTGGCCTACGCGATCATCCGGCTCGGCGAATCCTTCTACTACCGCGAACTCATCACCGGCGACCCGCCCGATATCGACGCGGCCACCGTCATCATCCGCCGACTCCTCGCCTATCCCACGGATCGCTAGATTTAGCTCTGAGTCAGAGCTAATGTGGTGGGGTGAAAGAAACGCTGGACACTGCGGCGCAGGCCGAGCTGGTCGGGCGGTTGATGAGTACGTTCGGCCGTTTTCGCCGACAGATGGCGCGAATGGTCGGCCGGTCCTTCGATCAGCCGGGGGTCAGCGCCTCGCAGGCGGAGTTCCTGCGCCTGGTCGGCCGCAACCCGAACATCTCGGTGAAGGCGGCGGCGACGGAGTTGGGGTTGGCGCCCAACAGTGTGTCGACGTTCGTCACGGCATTGGTTAAGACGGAACTGCTGGTGCGCGAACCGGATCCGGCGGACCGGCGCGCGACGCGACTGAGCCTGCCCGCACCGGTCCAGCGGGCGGTCGATGAAACCCGCAGGCGCAGACACGGTCTGGTCGCGGCCGCGCTCGACGAGCTGACCGCCGAGGAGCGCGAGCAGCTGATCCGCGGGCTCGACGTGGTCGGCAAGCTGACCGGGATCCTGCACGAGCACGAACAGAGGACACGGCGATGAGAACGAATTCCCTTGCCCCACCCAATGATCGCCCGGCCGTCGAATGCACGGGCCTGACCCACCGCTACGGCGAGCACATCGTGGTCGACCACGTGGACCTGCGCATCGAACGCGGCGAGGTCTTCGGCCTGCTCGGCCCCAATGGCGCGGGCAAGACCACCACGATCCGACTGCTGACCACGCTGATGCCGGTGCAGGAGGGCACGGTCCGGGTGCTCGGGTTCGAGGTCGGGCGTCGCGATATCGATATCCGCTACAACCTCGGCTATGTCCCGCAACAACTTTCGATCGAAGGCGCGCTCACCGGCCGCCAGAACGTGACCTGGTTCGCGCGGCTGTTCGACGTGCCCCGCCGCGAACGCGCCGAGCGGGTGAACGAGGTGCTTGCCGCCATGGACCTGCTCGACGTGGCGGATCGGCTCGCCGCGAGCTACTCCGGCGGCATGGTCCGCCGACTGGAACTGGCCCAGGCACTGGTCAACCGGCCCGCCCTGCTGATTCTCGACGAACCCACCGTCGGCCTGGATCCCATTGCGCGCGACAGTGTGTGGGACCGGGTGCGCGACCTGCGGCACCGCTTCGGCACCACGGTACTGCTCACCACCCACTACATGGCCGAGGCCGACCTGCTGTGTGACCGAGTCGCGTTGCTGCACAAGGGAAAACTGCAGACGGTCGGCTCCCCGACGGAACTGAAGGCCGCGCTCGGCGTCGACGCCACCCTCGAAGACGTCTTCCGCCATCACGGCGCCGCCCTCGAGGACGACTCGACCACGGAAGGAGGGCTGCGCGGTGTCCGAAGCACCCGTCGAACCGCTCAACGCGCGGGCTGACTACCCGCCACTGCGGTTGGCGCCGCACGGCATCTACCGGCTGCGCACGCTCGGCTCGCGAATCGGCACCTTCGCGCTGGTCGAACTGCAGAAGCTGCGCCACGACCGCACCGAACTCGTCACGCGCGCAGTGCAACCGGCGCTGTGGATGCTGATCTTCGGCACCACCTTCGCCAGGCTGCGCACGATCCCCACCGGGAACATGCCGTATCTGGACTTCCTCGCGCCGGGCATCATCGCGCAGTCGGCGCTGTTCATCGCGATCTTCTACGGCATCATGCTGATCTGGGACCGCGACGCCGGAATTCTCAACAAGCTCATGGTCACGCCCACGCCCCGGGCCGCGCTGATCACCGGCAAATGCTTCGCCGCCGGGGTGCGCGCGGTGTCCCAGGTGCTGATCATCGTGGTGTTGGCGCTGATCATGGGCGTGCATATGACGATGAATCCGCTGAAGCTGTTCGCCGCGGTGATCGCCGTGCTGCTCGGTGCGTCGTTCTTCGCGTGCCTGTCGATGACGATCGCGGGTCTGGTGGTGAAACGGGATCGGCTGATGGGCATCGGGCAGGCGATCACCATGCCGCTGTTCTTCGCCTCCAACGCCCTCTACCCGCTGGATCTGATGCCGAGCTGGCTGCGCGGGATCAGTCATATCAACCCGCTCAGCTACGAAGTCGACGCCTTGCGCGGACTGCTGGTCGGCGCAAGCTACCATCTCTGGACCGATATGGGCGTCCTGGTACTCGCCGCCGGACTCGGAATTGCCTGTGCCTCTGCGCTTCTCGGGCGGCTGACTCGATAGCGCACATCGGCGCGATGGTCGCACAACGTCTGCCGGGGCACAGGTCGGCTTGACTGTGCCGTAGCGGCACGGTGTGGACTGTCATGCGTCTCCCCGGCACGTGGGTGACCTGATCGCAGACCTTCCGAGGGAGACAACCGTGTCCGCCAACCACCCCGCCGACGCCACCACACAACCGCACTCGGTCGTTCGGTCTGGCGCGACCGAAAACGATGAGCTGCCGAGCAATTGGGGCCGCTGGGGCGAGGACGACGAACTCGGCACGTTGAACCTGATCACCGACGCGGTGCGCGAGCGGGCCGCGTGGGAGGTGCGCACCGGCCGCTCGGTGTCCTTGGCCGTGCCCATCCAGCCGGCGTCGGTGAGCAGCGGACCCTTCGCGCCGCGGACGGCCGAGGTGTCGCCGGTTCAGCTCATGATGGCGTACACGGGAAGTCCGGCGCCCGCGACCGCGGACGTCATGGTGGTCACCAATCACCACACCCTGTCGACGCATCTGGACGCGTTGTCGCACATCGTGCTAGACGGTCAGGTGTATCCAGGGCGTCCGGTGAACGAGAGCGTCACCATGGGCGGAGTCGTGCACGGGTCGACCGCGGCGTTCGCCGCCGGGATCACGACCAGGGGCGTGCTGCTCGACCTCGCGTTCGACGGACCGGTGGCCGAAGACCATGCGGTCGGGTCGGCGGATCTCGATGCCGCCGAGCGGCGCCAAGGCGTCCGGCTGGAATCCGGTGACGCGCTTGTCGTTCGGTTCGGGTGGGTGGCGACGCGCTATCGCGGCAACCCGATGCCGGGAATGAGCATCGACGCCGTGCGCTGGATGCATGACCGCGGCGTATCGGTATATGCCGGAGATCTCGCGGACGCCTACCCGCCGCTGCCGGACGGCCCCTCGGCGATGCACCGCGTCGCACTACCCCGACTGGGCATGCCGCTCATCGATGCCGTGGACGCCGACGAACTCGCCGCGGTCTGCGCCGAACTCGGTCGCTACAGCTTCCTGTTCGTCGCCGCACCGCCCCGGATTCATGGCATGACAGGAGTGCCGGTCAACCCGATCGCGATCTTCTGATCGTGCCACTGACCGAATTCGGTTGCGCGAGTTGACCATACCCGCGCGATCACCACGAGTGGCCACACACGCAACCAACCACGTCACCGAGGAACACGACCGCGCCACCGATCCCGATCAAGGCGGTGCCGCCGAGCAGGTTGCCGCCTACTGGTATCCCGGATGACGGGTCTCTCGGCCCATCCGCGACGATCAGATCACTATGTGTCGACTCTTCGGGATGACGGCGGCGCCGCGGCGGCTGAAGGCTACGTTTTGGTTGCTCGATGCGGTAGACAGTCTCGAGCGGCAGAGTGTGCGCAATCCGGATGGGACCGGGTTGGGGACGTTCGGTCGTGACGGGGTGGCGCGGGTGGAGAAGCAGGCGTTGGCGGCGTTCGAGGATCGTCGGTTCGCGGTGGAGGCGAAGCATCGGGAGTCGACGACGTTTCTCGCTCATGTGCGGCATGCGTCCACCGGCGCGCGGACCGTGCGGAACACTCATCCGTTCACTAAGGATGGGCGCATCTTCGCGCACAACGGTGTCATCGAAGATCTGCCGCGGCTCGACGAAGAGTTGGGCTCCTATCGGGCAATGGTGCTGGGCGATACCGATTCGGAGCGCTTATTCGCGTTGATCACCAAACATATCGATGCGCGTGGCGGCGATGTCACCGCCGGAATCACCGGCGCGGTGCGGTGGATCGCCGACGAGTTACCGGTTTTCGCGATCAATTTGGTGCTGACCACCGATACCGAACTGTGGGCCTTGCGTTATCCCGCTACGCACGAGCTGTATGTGCTCGAACGCGCGGCAGGCACGCAGCTCGAGCATGTGGGATCCGGTGGCACGGTGCGGGTGCGGTCCGGCGATCTGGTCGAGGCGCCGACCGTGGTGGTTGCCAGCGAACGGATGGACGACGATCCCGGCTGGCGCTGCCTCGCACCCGGCGAACTACTGCATGTCGACGCCGGTTTGCGTATCGACAGCAGCGTGATCCTGGACCAACCGCCGACCCATCCGCTGGCGCTGTCCGATCTCGACGCGGGCGCGGCGGCCTCTCAGCTCAGTCGCTAGCAACCTGCGACCGCGCGGCGGGGTTGCGACATAGCATGAGTGTTGCGATTCCATGCGAGACCAGCCGGTCGAGGTGGCCGGGGACCGATCTGTACCGGACGATCAGGTGGTCGCAGATGGCTGAACGCGAACGGTCGACGCGCTGGTGGATCTTGGCAACGGTCTGCCTTGCGGTGCTGGTCATCGGGATCAACAACACGATCGTCAATATCACGTTGCCGGAACTCGGGATCCAGCTCGGCGCCTCGACGACAGCGCTGCAGTGGGTGGTCGACGCCTATGTTCTCGCGTTTGCCGGACTGCTGCTGGTCGGCGGTTATCTCGCGGACCGCTACGGGCATCGACGGGTGATGGTGATCGGGTTGATCGGCTTCGCCGCGTCGTCGGCGGCCGCCTCGACCTGCACCAAGGTGGGTCCGTTGATCGCCGGTCAGGCGGCGATGGGCGTCACCGCGGCGCTGATCTATCCGACCACCCTGGCCGTGATCGCGGCGGTGTTCACCGATCGTGGCGAGAAAGCCCTTGCCATCGGCATCTGGTCGGGCGTCTCCGGCGTCTCCATCGCGCTTGGCCCGCTCACCGGCGGGCTGTTGCTCGCCCACTTCTGGTGGGGCTCGGTATTTCTCGTCACGCTGCCCGTTGCCGCGGTCGCGATCGTCGCCTCGATGATCATCGTGCCCGAATGGCGGACGCCACGGCCTGGCCGCTTCGATGTGATCGGCGCGGTGACCGCCGCGAGCGGATTGACCCTGTTCGTGTGGGCCATCATCGAGGCGCCCGAGCATGGCTGGACCAGCCGGACGATCATCGGGGCGTTCGTCATCGCGGCCATGCTGCTGTCGGCGTTCTACACCTGGGAGCGACGCAATCCCGCACCGCTGCTTGATGTTTCACTGTTCGGCAACCCGCGATTCGCGGTGGCGTGTGGCGCGATCGCCACCGCCTTCTTCGGTTTGGTCGGCCTGGTCTTCATGATCATGTTCTTCTTTCAGATCGTCCGTGGCTACGGCACCTTGCGCACCGGCGTGGCGACGCTGCCGTTCGCCATCTGCGTCGCGGCCGTCTCGCCACTTGGCCTCGTCCTCACTCGGCGTATCGGCAACAAGATCGTGGTTGCCTCGGGGCTGGCGTGTATGTGCGTCGGCTTCTTGATCGCCGCCCGAATCCCGGTCGACGCACCGTATTTCGGGCCGGTCGTGCTCGCCATGGCGATCGTCGCGATCGGTCTCGCACTCACCACCGGGCCAGCGACCGACGCCCTCATCAGCACGGTGCCGCCGGACAAGGCCGGGGTCGGTTCGGCGGTCAACGACACCACCCGCGAGGTCGGCGTCGCATTGGGCGTCGCGGTGATGGGTTCGGTGTTGAGCTCGATCTTCCGTGCGCGAATCGCCGAACAATGGCAGGCCTTTGGCATCGCACACGAGCTCATCGAGCATGGCAGGCAATCAGTGATCAACGCGCTGGCCGTCGCCACCGAGTTGCCCGAACCTATTGGCGCACAAGCGATCCAAACGACCAAGCTCGCCTTCGTCGACGGCATGCACGCCGGTGCCTACACCGCCGCCGCGATCACCGCACTCGGCGCGACGTGCGCGGCGATCTGGCTACCGTCGCGTGACGCGCCCGACGCGGCGTCCGATGTCGACACCGCCAGCGCGTGGCGATCCGACGGGCGTCGACAGGAGTGAGCGTGTTATCCCGCCCGAGTGCCGTCGGGAACGGGACGTTCGGGCGGGGCGAGGTGTGACGCGACATCGCTAGCGGATGGTCAGCCGGACGAACCGACTCGCTCGAGCAGGTTAAGCAGGGTTATGCGCTCGGCGGCGGACAGCGCGGCGAAGGAATCGGCGAGCACCGAGTCCGCGACCTTGTTACCGGCCGCGAGAATCTTCGCTCCCGCGACGGTCAGGCGGTGCTCGATCGTGCGACCGCGGCCGGGGGTGCGTTCGACCAGTCCGCGTGCGACGAGCCTGCTCGCGAGGGTGCCGAAGGCCTGCTCGGTCTGAAATGTCCGCTCCGCCAGCGCGCGTGCGGAGGAACCCGGATCGCGGTCGATAGCGCGCAACGCATCCCACTGTGCCAGCGTGGTTCCGACGGCCGCGAGCCCGCTGTCGAGCGCACGATGGTGCCGGTACTGCGCCTGCTTCACAGCGCGTCCGAGAACTTGCAGATCACCAGCCATGGACGTAACCCTAACACTGTGACTAAACTTGTTTATATCAACATGTTTAGTCAACGGATCGAGGATTCACCCATGACGGCCGACGCGCTCCCCCAACCGCTCCTGACCATCGACGAATCCGGCAGCGGCCCAACCATTCTCGTCCTGCACGGCGGCGGCGGTCCGGCCACCGTGGCAGGCATCGCCGAACACCTGTCCCGCTCAGCGCATGTCCTGACCCCGACCCACCCGGGCTGGAACGGAACACCACGCCCCGACCGATTCGACAGCATCACCGACCTCGCCGACGCCTACCTGGACCTGCTGCGCGACCGCGACCTACGGGACGTACTCGTCATCGGCTCCTCCATCGGCGGCTGGATCGCCGCCGAAATGGCCGTGCGCGACAACGAGAGACGCATCGGCAGTCTCGTCCTCATCGACGCCGTCGGCGTGTCGATCGAAAACGAACCCATCCGCGACTTCTTCGCCCTCGACGCACGCGGCGTCGCCGAGTACTCCTACCACGACCCCGCCCGCTTCTACCAGAACCCCGCCGACCTCCCCGCCGCACAATCCGCTGCGCGCCAAGCGAATATGATCACCCTGCGCCACTACGCAGGCGACCCCTACATGCACAACCCCCACCTACTCCCCCAGCTCGCCACGGTAACCATTCCGGCACTGCTACTTTGGGGCGAAAGCGACCGCATAGCCACAGTCGCATACGGCGCCGCCTACGCCGCCGCGTTCGGCAACGCCCGCTTCGAAACCATCCCCGCCGCAGGCCATTTGCCACAGCTGGAACAACCGGCCGCGACGTTCACCCAGCTCGACTCGCATATGCGGCAGTCCGCCAGTTAGGGCAGGCGGTGAGCGGGCGCCCTAGAACGGGCTTGCGGCGGCGAGCGAGGAGCTGAGTGCGATCGCGCCGAGCACCATCAGCAGCAGCAATGCGAGGAAAGCTCCGGGGATGTTGTCGATGAGGGCGGGTTCGTTGCGGTTGATGCGCGAGACTGACATGGGTGGCGACCTCCGGTAGTCGGGCGGGGGTATGCCATTACGGTTCCCGCTTCAGCGAACGCCAAACACCGGCTCGGAACCGGTGCGTCTCACTTCGGATGATCGGTGCCGAGGTCTACGACTCGGAGGTCGACCGGGTCGCTCGGCCTCGCGCGGTGATCATGAGACGAGTATCCAGCCCGCTGACCCTGCCGCAGTGACGTCCAAGCGCGATTTTGGTACCTTGGCTTGTGATGCCGGAAACCCGCCAGACGCCGCTGGAACTCGACTTCGCTCCGACGAAGCGGGGGTGGTTGGGTCATGGCACGCATATCGCGGTGCATCGGCACCGGCAGGGGCAGCTGCTCTATCCTTCCGCGGGGGTGCTCGCGACCACGACAGAGCTCGGCACCTGGGTAGCACCGGCGAATCGGCTCACCTGGACACCGCCCGGCTTCGATCACAGCCATCGCACTTACGGGGAGACCGAGGTACACGTCCTCGAGGTGCCGCGCGAACTGTGCGACAGACTGCCTGGTCGACCAACGGTCTTCGCGGTGACGCCCCTACTGCGGGAAGCGCTGGTGGCGCTCACCACCGATCGCCCTTTCCAGCCCGGCGCATGGGAGCGGCTGCGCCAGGTCGTGCTCGACGAATTGACCGATATCCCAGAGCAACTCGTCTATCTCCCGCAGCCGAGCGATGATCGGCTGCGCGCCGTCGCCGACGTGCTGCACACCGACCCGGGCAACACCTCCACGTTGGCCGAGCTGGGGCGGGCGGCCGGTGCCAGCGAGCGCACACTCAGCCGCTTGTTCCACGCCGAGCTCGGCATGAGCTTCCATCAGTGGCGGACCCTGCTTCGCATCCAGCATGCCCTGGTGCACCTGCTCGACGGCCACCCGGTGACGAACACCGCGATGCGGTGCGGCTGGTCCAATCCGACCAGCTTCATCGAGGCCTTCACCGCCATCGTCGGCCAGACCCCAGGCCGCTACCAGAGCGAGCTCCGCCGCGCCGCTCGCTAGCGCGTGGCGGGATTCCGGTGTCAGGCGTCGGGAAACCGGTGGTGAACACCAAAGGCGGTGCATACCTTGGTGTTATCCACGCACGACAGTGAATCCCGAGGAGTTGATCATGGCCGAGAACCGCCTCCTGATCGTCAACACGGAGGGAAACTCCGTGGAGTTGCGCGCCGCGTCCTCGCTGAAACAGCTGGCGCACTTGCCGATTCGTGCCATGCCGCACGAGGTCGCCGTGCACAGCGAGCGCCAGCTCGGTTACGTGTGCATCAGTTACGAGGACGGCTTCTATAAGCACTATCAGAAGGCCTCGCGTTTTCTGGAGGTCATCTCCGTCGACGACCTCCGGCACCTGCACAGCATCGACCTCGCCCCGCACTGGGGACCGCACGGCATCGCGCTGTCACCAGATCGGGGCACGGCCCTGATCACCTGCGAATCCAACGGCGGCGAATTGATCGCGCTCGACCTCGACGGGCAACAGGTGGTCGGGTCGGTGCCGGTGGGCGCGCCGGGCCCGCACTGGATGGCGATGACGCCGGACGGCTCAAAAGTCTTCACCGCCAACAAAGAAGAGCCGTTCGTCACGGTTGTCGATCCGTCCTCGATGACGGTGACCGGCCGCATCGACACCCCCTACGGGACCGAAGGAATCGCCACCACCCCGGACGGATCGCGGGCGTTCGTGGCGAGTCAGCGATCACCACACCTCTACGTCATCGACGCGGTCGAGGCTCGCGTCGAGGCGACGCTCGATCTGGCGGAGGCGTCGGGAGCCGTAACGGTCACCCCGGACGGCAGCCGAGTCCTGTTCACCAGCTTCAACTTCGACTACTGGACCGACGCTCCGTCGTTGCGCCAAGGCTTCTTCCAGACGCTGGACACGGCCACCCTGCGACTCGGCCCGCGGATCCCGGTCGGCCGCTTCCCGCTCAATGTGGCGTCGAGCGCGGACAGCGCGACCGCCTATGTGAGCAATTACAAGGACAACTCGGTCTCGGTCATCGATCTGCGCGAGATGGTCGTCACGACAACGGAATCGGTGGGTGCCGGGCCGCACGGCTTGGTCTACCTCGACGCATCCCCCGCGTGAACGGCTGCTCGCGGAGTACTGAACCATATTGGGAGAGAATGTGAATGCGAACGTTCAACGCGTGCTGGTATCGGGCGCCGGCATCGGCGGGCTCGCGGTCGCCGCTGGCCTTGCCCGGCAAGGCGTGCAGGTCGACATCGTCGAGGCACGCCAGGACCTGACCGCGACCGGCGTCGGGATCAGCCTGCCGAACAACGCCCTGCGCATGCTGAAATGCCTTGGTGTTCTTGATGAATGCCTTGCCAGCGGGTACGTCTTCGACGAGTACGCGATGTGCGACGCGGCCGGTGAAACGATCGTGGGGATGCCACTGCGCGCATCGTCGGACGGTGTCCCCGGCTACCTCGGCATCGCTCGCGCACGGCTGGCCGCCATCTTGCATACCGCGGCGACATCGGCCGGGGCGAAGCTTCGGCTAGGTGTCACGATCGAGGAGTTCACCGAGGACTCGCAGGCCGCCCTGGTGCGCACGAGCGATGGGCAGGAGGCCGAGTACGACGTGGTCATTGGCTGTGAGGGTCTGCGATCACCGTTGCGCGCCAGGCTTTTCGGTGCGGCTGCCGGTCCGGTATTCACCGGCTACTCGTGCTGGCGGACGAGGACGAAACGCCGGGTGACCGCGATGACGAAGTACGTCGGTGACGCGACCGACGCCGGGCTGGTGCCCATCGACGAGGACGAGATGTATCTGTTCCACATCACCGCCGAGCCGGGCAACCCGTACCACGAACCACAAGACTGGCGAGACCTGCTCGAAGCGCGAATGGCCGGATACACCGGCGTGGTCGCCGAGGTGCGCGACAATCTGCCACCGGCATCGGAGATCATCTACAGTCCACTGTTCGAGGTACGGCTACCGCGACCCTGGCACACGGAGCGGGCCGTCCTGATCGGCGACGCGGCACACGCTGTCGTTCCGCATCTTTCGCAAGGTGGGTCGCAAGCGCTCGAGGACGCGGTGGTGCTCACCGAAGAACTCACCCGGCGCCCGTTGGCCGAGGCGCTGCCCGCATTTATGCGGCGTCGTTTCGATCGAGTACAGCACATCCAGCAGGCTTCGTCCGCCGTGATGATTCGCGAGATGACAACCCCGCCTCCCGTGGCCGCCGACCGCGCGAACGTGAGTGCCGAACTCGCGCGGGAGATGGCGGCGGTCCGGGCGTATCTCGACCAACCCGTCTGACATCCGGCCGGAATCCGTCGACATGGTCCCGGAAAAGTAGTCGCGATGATGCCATCATCGCTCACATGTCGACGGATGACCGAGGATGAATTCGCTGGCGACGCCGGGGATCGGCCTGGCGGTGCTGTGCGTGGTGCTGGTGGTCGCGGCGGCGGCGGTGTATCGGGTCGCTGAACTCGGCCCGGTGACCGTCGCGCCTAAAGCCGCCGCGCGGGCGGTGATCCAGTTGGCGGTTGTCGCGCTGATCCTGGCCGCGGCGTTGGCAGCGCTGTGGTCGTCGGTGCTTGTGCTGCTTGTCATGTTCGTCGCGGCGGTCTTCACTGCGGCGCAGCGTGCTCGGGCCGGGCGCTCGGCGGCGTGGCTGACGGTGTCGCTCGGTGCGGGGTTGGTCGCGACGTTGCTGCCGATGTTGCTCAGCGGTGTCGTTCCGTTGACCGGTGTCGCCGTGGTACCGATCGGCGGGATCATCCTCGGCGGGACGATGACCGCGACCTCCCTGGCCGCGCGGCGCGCGTTGGACGCGCTGACCGAGCGTTTCGGGGAGGTGGAGGCGGCATTGAGCCTGGGATTCCTCGACCGCGATGCCAGGATGGAGATCATCCGAACAAGCGCGACCGACGCGCTGCTGCCCGGTGTCGATCAGACCCGAACCGTTGGATTGGTAACGCTCCCAGGAGCTTTCGTGGGAGTGCTGGTCGCCAGCGGGTCAGCCATGCACGCGGCTGCCGTGCAGGTGCTCGTCCTGTTGGGCTTGCTGCTCGCCCAGTCGTGCGCGGTCGCGATGACGATCGAACTCGTCGCGACCGGCAGGGTGCACAGGCAGCACCCCGCCGCTCCCCGATCGCGCGCGGTTCGTTGATTCCAACGGCTTCGCTAGGTGACGATGCGCAGTGGGTGTTCGAGCAACTCCTTCAGATGGGCGAGGAACTGGGCGGCCACCGCGCCGTCGATGGCGCGGTGGTCCGCGGACAGGGTGACGCGCAGGATCTTGCGCGTGACGACCTCGCCGTCCACGAGACGAACTTCGTCCGCCGCGCCGCCGACGGCGAGGATCGCGGACTCGGGCGGGTTGATGACGGCGGTGAACTGCTCGATGCCGAACATGCCGAGGTTGGAGATGGTGAAGGTGCCGCCGGACATCTCGTCGGCGCGCAGTTTACGGTCGCGGGCCCGGGTTGCCTTGTCGCGGCTGTCGGACGCGATCTCGGAGACGCTCTTACGGTCGGCGTCGCGGATCACCGGGACGAGCAGGCCGACCGGGGTCGCGACCGCGATGCCAAGGTGGATTCCCTTGTGGCGCAGCAGTTTGTCGCCCGCGAAACTGACATTCACCGAGGGGTCCTTGCGTAGCGTGCTCGCGACTGCCTTCACGAGCAGATCGTTCACGCTGACCTTGCCCTCGCCCGCTGCTTGCAGGGTCTCGTTGATCTGCGCGCGGAAGGCGAGTAGGCCGGTCACGTCGATCGCACTGGTCAGGTAGATGTGCGGGGCGTGCTGCTTGCTCTCGGTGAGGCGGGTCGCGGAGACGCGCTGAATGTTCGTGAGCGGGATCTCGTCGTAGTCACCTGATGCCGGGATGCTTTGCGCGGCAGTAGAACTCGCCGCACGATCCGAACCGGAGGGCGCTGACACGGAAGGTGCGGCCGGTGTGGAGGCTGGCACGGCGGACGCACCCGACACTGCTGATGCACCCGCCTCGGCGGACGCCGCTGGCCCGGCGGATGCAGCGGACGCCCCCGGCCCGGCTGGCCCGGCTGAGGCGGCGTCCGGCACGGCGGACGCGCTTGGCACGGCGGACGCGCCTGACGCGGCGGCAGGCACCGAGGAAACGGCCGATGCGGCGGCGCCTGGCGCGGAGGACACCGCTAGCGCGGAGGCACCATTACGGTGAGCAGCCTCCACGTCCTGCCGCGTGATCCGGCCGCCGGGGCCGGTGCCGACCACCGCGGCGAAATCGACACCCAACTCACGGGCGATCTTGCGCGCCAATGGCGATGACTTCTTCCGCTCGCCCGGCCGCGCGTCCGACTGTACGGAATCGGGTTGCGCCGCAGATGGTTCCGGCGTCATGGCGGCCGGTGCCGCAGTCGCGGACGAACCGGAGCTGTCCGAACTTGCTTGCGCCACAACACTCGCGGGTGCCGCAGCGGACGCAGTCGCGGCAGCGCCCGCCGCACCGGCTCCACTCCCATCGCCGACGATCGCGATAGGTTCGCCGATCGGAATACGCACGCCCGGCTCGGCAAGGATCCGCTCGAGGACACCGTCCTCATACGCCTCGAGCTCCATCAGCGCTTTGTCGGTCTCGATTTCGGCGACGACCTCGCCGCGGGTGATCTGGTCGCCGACCTGCTTCAGCCAGGCGGAGACAACGCCGTCCTCCATGGTGTCGGAGAGCCGGGGCATAGTGATTTCAGGCATGGTGTCCTCTGTTCCCGGTTCTCAGCGCCGACGGCCAACGGCCGCAAGCGTTTCCACCGCGGCGGTGTAGAGCGAGTCGGCGGACGGCAATGCGAGCTTCTCCAACGGCTTGGCGTAGGGAAGCGGCACCTCCGCCATGGCGACACGGCGGACCGGTGCGTCGAGATAGTCGAACGCACCATCGGAGATGGAGGCCGCGACCTCGGCACCGATCCCATAGGTGAGCCAGTCGTCCTCGCCGACGACGGCGCAGCCGGTCTTGCGGACGGAGGCGACCAGGGTGTCGCGATCCAGTGGCCGCAGACTGCGCAGGTCGATCACCTCGGCGGAAATCCCCTCGGCGGCAAGGCGTTCGGCCACCTGGGTGGCGACGGTGGCCATGCGCGAGTAACTGATCAGGGTGATGTCGGTGCCCTCGCGGGTCACCGCCGCCTTGCCGATCTCAGCTGGCGGAAGATCCTCGGGTACTTCGCCTTTGGTGTTGTAGAGGGACAGATTCTCCAGGAACACCACCGGATCGTCGTCCTCGATCGCGGCCTTGAGCAGCGCCCGCGCATCGGCGGGAGTGCTCGGCGCCACCACCTTCAGGCCGGGCACGAACGCGTAGTACAGCTCGATGTTCTGCGAATGCGTCGCCCCGAGCTGCTGGCCGCCGCCACCGGGCATCCGGATGACCATGGGCACGCTGGTCTGCCCGCCGAACATGCCGTAGATCTTGGCGGCGTGATTGACGATCTGGTCCAGCGCGAGCAGCGAGAAGTTGATCGTCATGATCTCAACCACCGGGCGAAGGCCGAGCATGGCGGCACCGATGGCCGCGCCGACGAAACCCTCCTCGGCGATCGGGGTGTCGCGCACCCGCTTCTCGCCGAACTCGGTCAGCAGACCGGCGGTGATCTTGTAGGAGCCTTCGAAGACGCCGATCTCTTCCCCGATCAGGAAGACGTCGTCGTCGCGCCGCATCTCCTCGCGCAGGGTTTCGCGCAGCGCTTCGCGGTAGGTCATGACAGGCACAGTGGTCCTCAGGCGGTGAAGAGCGGGTCGGCGGGCAGGCGGCGGGAGTCGCCGGGCACCGGGGTGGCGTAGTTGTAGTCGAACAGGCTCGACGGCTCAGGATGCGGGCTCGAATCGGCGAATTCGACGGCGGCGGCGACACTTTCGGCCACCTCGCGCTCGATCTCGGCGACCGACTGCTCGGTCAGCACCTCGGCGTCCAGCAATCGCTTCTGCCACAGCACGATCGGATCGTGCTCGCGCGCCGTGGATACCGCGTCGTTGCTGCGGTACTTGGCCGGGTCGACCACCGAATGTCCCTTGAGCCGATAGCTCACCGCCTCCAGCAGCGCCGGTTTCCCTTCGCGCCGAGCGGCTTCGATGAGTTCGCTCGCCATATCGCGCACCGCGAGCACGTCGGTGCCGTCCACCCGCTCGCCGCGCATGCGGTAGGCGGCGGCGCGCTTCCACAGATCCGGTTCGGCCGAGGACTTCTCGACCGTGGTGCCCATGCCGGTCTGGTTGTTGATCACCAGGAACACCACCGGCAGTCGCCAGAGCGCGGCGATATTGAGCGACTCGTGGAACGCGCCGATGTTGGTGGTGCCCTCCCCCATCTGGCAGACCACCACGTCGTCCCCGCCGCGGTAGTCGATGGCAAGCGCGGCGCCGACGGCGAGCGGAACCTGGCCGCCCACAATGGCATAGCCGCCGAGCAGTCGAGTCGCGGTGTCGTACATGTGCATCGACCCGCCCCAGCCCTTCGACGTGCCGGTGGAGCGGCCATACAGCTCGGCCATCACCCGGCCCGGCTCGATGCCCTTGGCCAGCGCGTAACCGTGCTCGCGGTAGTTGGTGAACAGGTAGTCGGTGGGGCGCATCGCCGCGCCGAGGCCGACGACGGTGGCTTCCTCACCGAGATTGAGGTGGCAGTAGCCGCCGATCTTGGCCTGCTGGTAGCTCTGCGCGGTGCGCTCCTCGAAGCGCCGCACGAACAGCATGTCGCGGTAGAGACCGCGCAGCGTCACGGGATCTGCTGCGGCGAAGGCGGATTCGGCGGGCGCGGCAACCTTCGCTGGTTTGCGGGTGGTCTTGCGCGGTGCGGTGGTCGTTGTCATTGCGGACTCCTCAACGCTTGCGCGGCGCGATGTGCACCGGCAGTCCGAGCCCGGCCAACGCCGCCTCCATGCCGATCTCGCCGAGAGTGGGGTGGGCGTGAATGGTGTCGGCCAGCTCGTCGAGTGTCGCCTCCAGCGAGATCGCCAGCGCGCCTTCGGTAATCAGATCGCTGGCCGACGGGCCGATGATGTGCACCCCGAGCACCTCCCGATGCTGTTGCCCGGCAACGATCTTCATGATGCCCTCGGTCTCGCCGAACGTCTTGGCCCGGCCGAGCGCCGCGAACGGGAACTTGGCGGTGATCACCTCGTGGCCTGCCGCGCGGGCGGCCTCCTCGGTGAGACCGACGCTCGCGATCTCCGGGTGCGTGAACGTCGCCGCCGGGATGACCGTGTAGTCGATGTGCGTGTCGTGTCCGGCGATCACATCGGCCGCCGTAATGCCCTGATGCGAGGCGACATGGGCGAGCAGTGCCCGCCCGGTCACGTCGCCGATGGCATACACGTGCTCGACCCCGGTGCGCAGCTGGTCGTCGACCTCGATGAAACCGCGTGCGTCCGTGGCGATTCCGGCGACATCAAGGCCGAGGTCGGCGGTGTTGGGCCGCCTGCCGACGCCGACGAGCACCACATCGGCGTCGAGTTCCTGCTCCTTCGGACCGCCCACCGACACCCGCAATCCGTCCCCCTGCGCGATGGCGGTGACGGTCGCTCCGGTCAGCACGGTGATGCCGCGCTTGCGGAAGGACCGCCCAAGCGCCGCGCCGATCTCCTTGTCCTCCAACGGAACCAGGCGATCCTGCATCTCCACGACGGCGACCTGGCTGCCGAAGGTGGCGAACAGGCTCGCCCACTCAGCCCCCACCGCGCTGCCGCCGATGACCACCAGCCGCTTCGGCACCTCGGTCAGCCCGAAGGCACCGTCGGAGGTGACCACGCCGGGCAGGTCCGCGCCAGGAATCGGCAGCCGGGCTGGCACCGAACCGGTCGCGACGATCACGTCCTGCGCGCTCACCTGCCGCACGGCGGCACCGGGCGCGGCGGCGTAGCGGGGGCCGCCCTCGAAGATCGGCGACGCACCGGTCTCGTGCACCTCGACCGTGGTCGGCTCGATGAACCGGGCATGCCCCTCGATCACCGTCACCCCGTTGGCCTTCAACAGGCCGGCGACGCCGTCGGTCAGCTCCTTGACGATGCCGTCCTTACGCTGCCGCACCGCGGCGAAGTCGTAGCGGACGTTGTCGGCATAGACACCGAATTCAGCTGCGGCGGTGAGGGTGTGGAAAACCTCCGCCGAACGCAGCATCGCCTTGGTCGGGATGCAACCCCAGTTCAGGCAGACGCCGCCGGGACGTTCCTTCTCCACCACACCGACCCGAAGGCCGCGTTGCGCGGCGCGGATGGCGGCCACATATCCGCCCGGTCCGCCACCGATCACCAGTAGATCGAATTCTGGCACTCGTGGTGCTCCTCAGCTCGACGATCGCGACCCATGCCCGGTTATGGCATGGGTCATGGTGTCGAGTCTTACTGGCCGCGATTGCACAAACAATTTGCCGGAAGCCCAGAAATCGGTGCGTCAAAATGGGCGGTGCGCCCAATCGGCAACGACCCGAATCACTCAATCCGGTGCGGTCGCGCCAAGTTCCAGCGCGGCTAGCGCCAAGGAAAGCTCCAGGTAGGAGCGTTGCCCCTCCAACGGCCGGTCCAGTAGCGACGAGATCCGCTGCAACCGGTTGATCACGGTGTTGCGATGACAGTGCAGCAGCGGCGCGGCGTTCGCGGCCGAACAGTTCTCGGCCAGCCAGGTGGCCAGTGTGCGCAACAGGATTTGGCGCTCCTTGGCGGGCAGCGCGAGTACCGGCCCGAGTGTGCGGGCCACCATCAACTCGGTCAGATCGGGCGAACGCAGCAGCAGGGCCTCCGGGTAGCGCTCCTCGAGCAACACCAAACCCTGTGCGGCCGTTGGCAATGTCTCCAGCGCGAGCATGGCCAGCGCGTGCGCGGTGTCGATCTGGGCCAGTCCTGGCACCGTCGGCGACGCCGCGGCCTGACCTCTGATCAGCGGCCGAATCTGGTGCAGCACAGCGGAACTGTCCCGTGACTCGAGCGAGACCAACCCGACCGTGGAATCCACCCTGTCGTGCCACACCGAGCGAATCCCCAAGGCCGCCAACGCGGTTTCGGTGCCGAGCTGCAGCACCGGACGCACGCCACGCACCGCGACCACCAGGTAGGCGCCGTGCGCCGGCAGATTCAACTCGCGTGCCGCCCGCGCCGCGAAGGTCGCGTCGTGCGCGCGGCCGGACAGCAGATCCTCGATCAGCCCGTGCCTGCGCCGCTCGTCCCTGCGCACCTGTTCCAGTTCGGTGTTGCGATACGAGGTGACCAGCGCCGAGGACATGCCGTCGATGACCGACCAGGTGGCGACGCCGATCTCCCGGAATTCGCCGGGCGGCAGATCCCCGGCTCGGTCGAGCAGCGCCTCCCATACGATCTGACCGCCGAGCCGGAAGGTCCGCAGCATCACCTCCAGCGGCACGCCCTGTGCCGCGCGGTTGCGGCCGATGGCCGCGGCGACGTCGTCGCGGTCGGGCACGGCCACGTCACCGGCCAGCAGATCGAGCACCCTGGTGAGATAGCTGCGGCAGCCGTTGCGCAGATCCTCGCGGCTGACCGGCGAGTAGTCGGTCCACTCCGGGATGTCGGTGAAGATCGCCGACATCAGCCGCCGGGTCAGCACCGGGATCTCGGTCCGGCACACCGCCGCCAGCTGCCGAATTCCGGCGGTGGGACCGGTGTATTGAGGTGCTGCCATAGCGCTAGACGCTACGCCCGGCCGTTATCCGGGTTCGGCGAGGACGAGTCCGGTCCATGCGGCGGCTCGGTGGGCGGACACATTCATGACCTGGCCGGTGGTGAGTGCGATGACGTAGACGGTGCGTTCGGGTGCCCCGCCGTTGAAGCTGCTGAACCAGGCGATCGGCCCGGATTGCGGCGAGTCACAGGACTGTGTGTCATCGAACGTGCCTTCGGGAAAACTGATCTCGGCGACGCTGGTGGAGGTGAGGTCTGCCAGGGTGCCTCCGGCGGCCGCCGCGGCCGCGGCGGCTTCGTCGTGTGAGACGCAGTCGGTGACGACGAAAAAGTGGCCGTTTGTGCAAGCGATGGTTGACATGCGGGTCGCTCCGATCCGTTGGCTATCGGGAGGGCGGTTGGAAGCCGGTGATGTCGAGTTTCTCGCCGATCGCGGCGATGGCGTCGACCAGGGACAGGCCACCTAACTGCGGCAAGCCCTGGCCTCGGTGACCGCGCATCTGGATCCACTGGGCCCGGATGCGGGCCTCGCTATCGCGCGGCAGCGGCACCTGGGTCGGCCCCCGCGGCACCGAGAATCCCGGGATGCCGAGCGATGCGCCGACCATGGCGACGCCGTCGACGAGGGTGTGCCCGCCCAACTGCGGCCAGCCGTTGCCGCCGAGGCCCATGAAGTCGATCCACATATCGGCGACCGCATCCTGCGAGACGTTCCCGACGCCGCAGGCGTCGGCGAAGTCCTCGGGCGAGGACCCGTCGGCCGAGTTCATATCGCAGTTGCCGAACGGTGGGGCGCCTTCGGGCAGGCCGCCGCCGTACCCGCGACCGTCGGTGTATTGGTGGGCGAGCTGGCCGGGCAGATTGGGGTTGCTGCCGTAGCCCGCGCCGATCATGCGGAGCCCGTCCGGGCGGACCGGCCACATGCTGTTGAAGTCGGACCGGTTGGCGTAGCCGATCACCCGTAGCGTCGCGCCGAGCCAGTCGACCAGTCGCCAATAGGCGCGGTTGATGCCGTCGGACTGGTCACCGCCGGGATTGCCGCCGGATTCCACGTCGAGCATGGCGATCATTTTCGGGTGCGGGCCGCCGGCCTGGCCGACCATCGCCCGGTGGGTGTCGACCGTGTCGAGCCAGTTCGGCCGCCAATACATGTAGACGATGAAGCACGAGATCCGGCCGGAGTCGGCGGCATTGGCGGCCCACGCGTAGTTGTCGAAGAAGTTGTGGTCCTGGTAGGTGCCGTCGTTCGAGCGCAGCGAGAAGATCTGATACGGGTAGGAGTCGTCCACCGGTACCTGAAATTCCGACACATCCGCGAACAGTGAATCGACCATTGCTTCCTCCGCTGAAGCTCTACCGGTCCCGGACTAGAACCGGATTCGTATGGCGCCTACCGATTTTCGGGCTTCCGCCATCGTGCTGGACGAATAGTGCGCCACCTGCGCTGTCGTCGCAATGTGCGGCCTGACTAAGAATCAGTTCTGTTGATGGTTCAAGTACCAACTGGCACTTCATATTTGATCATGGATCGCGGTCGCCGTCGGGATTGTGACGGGATCGGTGCAACTGCTCGGCGGGTCGACGTAGGAACACGCCAGCGGCGGGCGGGTGGGCAGGTAGGCGGCAGGGACTCCACCAGCCTGAACAATGGCGCGGTAGGCGTCGACGGCGGCGGTAGGCGTGCGAACGAGGGCGGGGTCGGTGCTGACATCGACGGTATAGAGGCCGAAACGCGGTGTGTAGGAACCCCATTCATAGTTGTCGGTGAGACTCCAGTAGCCGTAGCCGATGACGTTCATGCCGTCCATGCGGGCCCGTTGCAGCCAGTAGACGAGATCGCGCAGATAGTCGGCGCGGTCGTAGCCGTCGGGGCGCAGCTGGCCGTTCTGGGTGGCCATGCCGTTCTCCACGACGTACAGCGCCTTGTCGGGGAACAACCGGGCGTAGTGGCGCAGGGCGTAGTAGACACCCTCGGATTGCAACGGAAGTTCCCACAGTTGCTGGGGCCCCGGGTCTGGCGCGTTGGGATCGGTTGCGCCGAAGTAATAGTCGACCCCGATGTAGTCGAGTTTGGCCGAGATGCGGTCGACCATAGGCTGATTGACCTTGGTCTCGTTACCGGACACGTAGCCGATATTGCTGGTGACCATCGCATCGGGCTGCACCTGGTGGATGTAGTCGTAGCTCGCGTTGTGCACGGCCGCGATCCGCTCCTCGATGGTCGTGGCATCGACTCCGGTGAATCGCTCTTCGTACACGATGTAGGCGACCGGCTCGTTGACGGTGACCCACAACGGCTTTCGCGGCGCGTACCGATCGACCACCTTGCGCATATTGGCCAGCCAGGCATCGACCATGTCCGGGCTGTTCCAGCCACCCTGATCGGCCCGCCAGCCCGGATAGACCCAGTGGTCCAGGGTGATCATCGGCCGCATCCCCGCGGCGGCGATCGCGTCGAGCACCGCATCGTAGAAGCGGAAGGCGGCTTCGTCCCACTCCCCCGCGCTCGGCTGCACCCGCGCCCACTCGACGCTGATCCGGAACACCTTCAGCCCGAGCGCGCCCGCGAGCGGAATATCGGAGGTATATCGGTCGTAGAAATCGACCGAGTTCCCGTACGGCTCGAAGTTCTGCTGGCCGATGTAGCGCAGCCAGTTGCTGTCCGGCGCGTGCCCTTCGGACTGGAATCCCGACGTCGCCACACCCCAGAGGAAATCCGGACCCAACGGATCAACCGAGGTGGGCGGCGCGGAGGCCGGTGTGCTGGAAACCTCGGGTGCTGCAACCTCGCTCGCCACACCGTGTGGATACCACACGGCACGTGATCGAAACCGAGGGAGTACCCCGTATTCCGAAGTTAATTCGCGAACAGGGTCGATCCCCAGTAGTCGTTGGGGCCCAGCCCGGGCGGGACCGCGAACACGGCCGATCCCACGTGCTTGATGTACTCGTTGAGCGCATCGTTGCGGGACAGGTTGTTCTGCATCGGCACGAACTGGGTCTGCGGGTTGCGGCAGTAGGCGATGAAGAACAGGCCCGCGTCCAGATGGCCGAAACCGTCGGAACCGTCGGTGAAGTTGTAGCCGCGGCGCAGGATCTGGATGCCGCCCAGTTCCTCGGCCGACGCCAATCGCACATGCGCGTCGGTATCGACCAGTGGCCCGGACGGACCGGCCGACTGCAGATCGAGTTCGTCGAACTCGTGCTGGCCGCCCATCGGTGCGCCGGTGCCCTTGGTACGGCCGATCACCCGCTCCTGCTCGTGCAGGCTGGTGCGATCCCACGGCTCGATCAGCATGCGGATCCGGCGCGTCACCAGATACGAGCCGCCCGCCATCCATGGCTGGTCGTCAGCACGATTGACCCAGACGAACTTGTTGACGGCGTCGTGATCCTCGGCCTTGATATTGCGCGTTCCGTCCTTGAACCCCAACAGGTTTCGCGGCGTCGTCTGGCTGGTGGAGGTCGAGGACGTGCGACCGAACCCGAGCTGCGACCAGCGCACCGACACCGCGCCGAACCCCGCGCGCGCGAGGTTGCGGATGGCGTGCACCGCGACCTGCGGGTCGTCGGCACAGGCCTGGATGGCGATCTCGCCGCCGCTGCGGGCCGGTTCGAGGGCGTCGCGGGTGAACTTCGGGAGATCAACGAGGGCACCCGGTTTCCGGGCCGCGATGCCGAATCGATCGACGCCGTCCGCGGTGGTGAACAGCGAAGGACCGAACCCGATCGTCAGCGTCAGCCGCGACGGCGACAGATCGAGCGCCTCACCGGTGTCGGTCGGCGGCTTGTACGCGCCGGCACCGACGGCGCCGTCGGGCGTCGCCTCGCGACCCGAGGTCATCCGCTCGGCCATCAGCGTCCAGGTCTTGAGCAGATCGATCAGCTCGTCGCGCGACTTGGTCTGCACGTCGAACACCGCGAAATGCAGCCGGTCCTGCGCGGGGGTGATGATGCCCGCCTGGTTGTCGTCGCGGAACGGCACCACGCTGGACGCGGCGGCCGCGGCAGCCGTGCTCGACATCCGCCCGGCAAGCACCCCGGCTCCGGCCGCCGCGACGCCGATACCCGCCGACCCGATCAGTCCTCGCCGCGAGATACCGCCGCGGCCCGCGTCACGATCCCGCGACAACGCCCTGCACCTGACTCACCACTGCGGACAGCGCGTCGATCTGGCGTGCGAGCGCGCCGCGCTGATCGCTATTGACCGTGTCGTAGCTGACGTGACCGTCGCCGAGGCGATACTTGGCCAGTTCGGTGTCGAGATCGGCGAAGCGGCGGTCGATCTGCGCACCGAGGTCGGGGTTGCGCTCATCGATGATCGGCCGCAGGCTCGCGATCGCCGCCTGGGAACCGTCGACATTGGCCTGGAAGTCCCAGAGGTCGGTATGCGAGAACGTGTCTTCTTCGCCGGTGATCTTGGTGCGCGCGATTTCGTCGAGCAGCCCCTGGGCACCGCCCGCTACCTGCACCGGATCGACCTTGTAGCTGTCCGCGTTGACCCCGGCCACCAGTTCGCCGATATCGGTGAGGAGCTGATCGGCCATCTGGTTGGTGTCAGGCTGCAGGCCTTGCGTCCACAGATCCTTTTCCAGTCGATGGAAGCCGGTCCACTTGTCGCCCGCGGCAACGTCGGCTTCGCGCAGATCCAAGCGCGGGTCCAGATCGTTGGGGAAGCTCTCGGCGACCGGTTCGATGCGTTCGTAATAGGTGCGAGTCACCGGGTACTGCTTCTTCGCCGACTCGATATCGCCGGATTTGATCGCCGCCACAAAGCCTTTCGCGGTCTCCTGCAGCGCGCTCACCTGACTCACCAGATAGCGCTTGTAGCCTGCGGCAGCGTCGGCGAGCTTGCCGGACTCGTCGCGCTTCTGCGTCTGACCGGTCACGGTGAAGTCGTGCCGGATGCCGTCGCCGACCATGCCCGGTTTGCACGCGGTCTGGTACTTGCCGGGATCGGGTACCGACACGATCAACTGGCGCGAAAGCCCGGGGCCGATGTTCTCGATCTCGCCGATGACGCGCTCACCGGTGCCGTACACGTAGAACTCGGTGACCTTCGTGCCATTGTTGGTGATCCGGAAGGTCACCGTGCCGGTGTCGGCCGAATCCTTGGCCACCGCGCAGGTGGAGTCGTCGGCGGTGACCGCGATATCGCCCGCCGCCGCGGTGTCGGTCTTGCTGGTGCACGACACGAGCAACGCAGGGACAGTCACCGCGACTGCTATGGGGAAAATGGAGAAACGCACGGAGAGTGGACCTTTCGTTGTCACGGCGTTGCCGCGGTATCTGTCGAAGACCGGGTCTGGCTCGCGGCGGGCACCGGGCGCAGGAACAAGAACAGCACCACGACCACGTAGAGGAGCCAGGCGAGTACCTGCAGCACGGTCGGGTCGGCGCGGAAGTTGAAGATGCCCGCGGCGACGGTGCCGTACCAGCTCGACATCGAGAACCAGGACGAAATGTCGAAGGCGTTGTGCGCCAATCCCGGCAGCCAGTCCACGGTCTGCAGCGCCCGGATGCCGTAGGCGAGAATCCCGGCGGCGACCACGATCAACAACGCGCCGGTGTATTTGAAGAAGGTGGCGAAATTGATCCGAACAGCGCCGAGGTACATCGCCACGGTCAGCACCACCGCGACCGCGATGCCGAGCAGCAGCCCGATCAAGGGCCATTGACTGCCGCCGGTGTTCTCGGCGTATCCGACCATCAGCAGCGCGGTCTCGACGCCCTCGCGACCGACCGCGAGAAACGCCAGCGACACCACCGCGATCGGACCGACATCGAGCGCACGGGTCAGGCCCGCTCTCAGCTCCCCAGAGATCGACCGGGAGGCGGTCCGCATCCACAACACCATCCACGTCACGATCACCACCGCGGCAAGCGACGCGATCCCGGCGATCAACTCCGCCGCGAGACCGGTGACCGTCGAGGTGCCGTAGCGGATGCCTGCGAAGATCGCGACGACCATCACGACGGCAGCGCCGACTCCCACCGCGACCCACTTCAGCGACTCGCGGCGTTGTGACTTCACCAGAAACGCGACCAAAATCATGACCACGATTCCGGTTTCGAGCCCTTCGCGCACTCCGATCAAACCGCTCCCGAACAACTGAGCGGCAACCGAAGGCGCGTCGGAAGCAAACGCCTGCTCTTTCACATCCACTCCCAGTCGAACCAAACAGAGCCTAACCACAGTTCGGCAAGGCAAACCTAGTCTTACACGCAGATGGGCACTTTAGAAACTCAACCCGACAGGCCAATTGGTCGGATGATTTCCCCGCCGGGAGTGTTGCGGACGTGAAAACGACCGTGGCCGGACCGAGTGAGACGCCGACCGCGACAGAGCGAGTCGTCAGTTCATTCGGAATATGTTCTGCGCGCTCGATTTTCGTGTGCCAGACGGCGCAAGAGAGGGAGGACGGGGCCGAAGAGGACGCTGAATACGACTACTCGTTCGGCAACGGTTACGCTGTCGCCCGGCCAGTTCAGGTGGGTGTCGTCGAGTTCGGCTATCTGCTCGGCGAGGCGGGCGTAGGGCAGCAGTTCCTCGACACCGATGTCCATGTCGAGTCGGCGGAGTACGCGCATCCGCTCGTCGAGCGCCTGGCGGTGCGGTGACATCTCGGAGATGTCCCATCCCATGCGCTCGATCACCTCGGCCGTCCAGACGCTGTGGTCGTCATCGACTGTCCGCGGATCGGTCTCCGGAAGATCGGTGGGTAGTGCGTAATCCACCACACCGCGAACTCGCGCGGGGTTCTGTGGTTCCTCCAGTGCCGCAAGGACATCGCGGACCGCGGCGACGGACAGTCCGCCGAAACGAATCAGTGCCCGGATCAGCTTGAGCCTGCGCAGATGGTCTTCGTCGTACTCCGCGGTGGTCGCGCCAAGTGCGCGTCCCGGTGGCAGCAGGCCTTCTCGCCGATAGAACTTGATGCTCGCGATCGGGACGTCCGACCGTTCGCTGAGCTCCGACAGCTTCACCCGCGCCCTCACCTCCGTCGACTGCGTGCCGCATCACAGGCGCCTCGCATGGACACATGTTGGATACTGTGACTATCCTACATTGGATAGCCGCAGTATCCAACATGACCAGGAGTGAAGTAATGACCGAAGAACCATCGCGGGGCGCCCACCGCGTCACCGCAGGTCAGGTTCTGCGTTCCCGCAAAATGTGGATACCGGCCGGGGTCATTCTCGCCCTGTTCTCCTTCCTCATGTCGCTCGCCTACATGGGCGCGATCGTCAATCCGCGCGAGGCCATGCACGACATGCCGATCGGACTTGTCGACCTCGATAAGGGCGCGTCCACCGCTCGTGCGCAGCTGAACTTCGGGCAGCAGATCACCACCGGTATCACCGCCGCGTCCACCGATGGCAAGATCGCCTGGAAGCAGCTCAGCGACGAGCAAGCCCGCGACCAGATGGCCACCGGAAAGCTCTACGCGGCGCTGGTCATACCCGACAACTTCACGGCTTCGGTACTGGCACTTGGTGATCCGGCCGGACAGAGCGGGCAGCGCCCGACCGTGACCGTGCTGACCAACCCGGCCGCGGGCAGCCTCGCGTCCTCGATGTCGGCCAGCATCGTCCAACAAGCCGCGCACACGGCGTCCGGTCAATTGGGCAAGCAGCTGACCAGCCAAGCCACCCAACCGATGAACACCGCCCAGCAACTGCTCCTGGCCGACCCCATCTCGATTCGGACCGACACCGGATTCGCCCTGGGCGCGAACAGCGGCATGGGAATGACCGCGTTCTTCTATGTGCTGCTGCTCATCATGTGCGGATTCATCGGCGCGAACGTCATACACGGTCTGGTCGAGTCCGGATTAGGTTTCGCACCAAGCGATTTCGGCCCCTGGCACAGTCATCGCCCCAAGGCTCCCATCGACCGCCGCCACACCTTGTTCACCGCATGGGGATTGATCGCGGGGATCGCGATACCGATGGCCTCGCTCGTGATGTTCGCGTGCGTGACGGTCCTCGGCATGGACGCGGGCCATCTGCCGCTGCTGTGGATCTTCTCCTACTGCGCGATCGTCGCCGTCGGCCTGAGCTGCCTGTCGATCCTGGCCACCTTCGGCACGCCGGGCATGTTCGTGTCGACCTTCGTCTTCATCGCCCTGGCCGTCCCCTCCTCCGGTGGCACCATCCCCCTGGAAACCGTGCCGTCGTTCTACCACCGCATCAGCTCCTTCGAACCCATGCGCCAACTCGTCGACGGCATCCGATCGATCCTCTACTTCGACGCTCGCGGCGACGCCGGACTGGACCGAGCGTGGATCATGCTCGGCGTCGGCTTCACCCTCGCGATCGCGCTCGGCTACGTGGCGACCACCTTCTACGACCGCAAGGGCCTGCACCGTCACCCGACAGCCCCGACTCCGTCATGATCGGCGCAAGGCAGGCAGACCGTTGCTGGTGACGCCGTATGCCAGGGTCGCCAGCACGTAGAGGATCAGCGCGATGGTCGGTGAAGCCAGGGCAATGACGGCGATGATGTCGAAGGCGACGAAGCCGACCCAGGCCTGGCGGCTTTCCGAACGAACGAACGCGGCGTCGTAGCCGGGCTCGAACAGAGAAGGGTTGCGGCGCAACGCGACCCACATGACGATCCAGGCACCCGCTTGCACGGCCGCGACGATTCCGTAGAACGCAGTGGCGACGCGGGCGTCCCACGGGCTGCCCTCGAGGTGATGTGCCAGGGCCGCGGTCGGAAACGGGAGGAATCCGACGCAGAACAACAGCAGGAGGTTGCCGGATTGGAGTAGGCCGTCCACGCGCCGGATGCGGGCGAAGAAGTTGTGGTGGCTCAGCCAGATGACACCGATGGTGAGAAACGATGCCACGTAGGCGAGGTAGCTCGGCCACAGCCGGAGCAGTTGATGCAACAGGCTCTCCTCGGAGTCCTCGGGCAGCCGAATCTCGAGCACCAGCAACGTGATCGCGATGGCCATCACCGCATCGCTGAACGCCTCCACCCGCGCGGTGTTCGACGGCCGGACTTCGATCGTGGTGCTCGGTTCATTCGAGACAGGTTCATTCGAGACAGCCGATTGAGAATGTTGCATTGCCGCATTATTGCCCACGACGCAGGGCCGATACCACGGGCCACGAAGAACTCGACCACCGCCACCGGCCGATTGCGCGTTCGGCCATGACTTCTGTTGCTGTGCCTGACAATTGATGCATTCGTCCCGTGTTCGTCGCACGGAGACACTCTTCCGGAGGGCTGATTCGATGACTTCTGTGACTGCTCTATTGGTGGCCGGTCTGCTCTCGGCAATGCCGTTGCCCGCGACGCAAACCGGCGCGGTCTGGCTACACGACGACGTCTACGTCTCCGCCGGTGCGGCGAATTCCTATATCGACGTGCAGTGTCCGAAAGGACAACAGGGGTGGACACTGACCGTCCGCCTCACCTCGGTCAAGCCCGGCCAACCGACCGCCACCGGCTCGGCAACCACCTCGCAGGTGACCTGCGACGGCGAAACGCAGTGGCACCAGCACCCGGTCACCGTCCGCCCCGACACCGCGCCGTTCTTCGCGAGCCGTGACGAGCACAATGCGGGCACCGCCGAACTCCGCGACCCCAACGGCAATCTGGTCGGTACCATCACCCGGCGCATCTATTTCTACGCCTGGGACTAACTAACGACGGTCACACTGCCGTGCTGCACGTCAGCGGCAGATTCCTGGATCAGGGCACGTAGTTCGTCCGCGAGTTCGGGTGTGGCGGCGACGATTCCGCTCCAGCGGCGGGTCAGGTCGGTGTCGAAGACGATGGGTCGGTCGAAGGCGTCGATGACGGTGCCACCGGACGCGCCGACCAGAATGGTGGCGGCGGCTATGTCCATCAGGCGGTGGGTGTCGCTGCCCGCGTCGACGAAGGCGTCTATGGCGCCGGTCGCGACGAGCGCCGCGTCCAGGGTGCTGCAACTCAGAATTCGAATTCGCGTGGCCGCCTCGGCAATTCGTGACCAGGCAGCCCAGTTACGCCGGTGCGGCCGCAGCATAGACACCGCGGCCGCGCGCACGGACCGGCAGCCGCTGGTGCGAAACTCGCTGTGCCCGTGCGATGCCAACCAGCGTTCGTCGGTGTGTAGCCACACGGTCATGGCCTCGGTGAACTCGCCATCCACGGCGACCGCCGCGCTGAAGCAGGACAGCGGGACTCCGGCGGCGGCGTTGGCCGAGCCGTCGACCGGATCGACGACCAGGGTCACCGCGGACCCCACGTCGACCCAACCTCGTTCCTCGGAAAGAACATTGACCCCGGCGGCGGTGGCCGCGGTGATGATGGCGTCCTCGACGAGCACGTCGATGAGCATGGTCGGGGTGCCGTCGGCGCCGTCCATGGTGATGGCGCCGAGTTCGGCAGGTGAATGGTTCGCGAGCGCGTTCCGGTCGGCGATCACCGCGGCATCGGCCGCGGCGAGCAGGGCCGTATTCACTTCGGAACCAATAGCATTCGAGAAGATCATGGAATCCTCCGGCGATAGGGGGAACTAGGACAGTGCTCGGCGGATCCAGATCGCGAGGCCTTCGACAGCCAGCACCACGGCAAAGACCATCAGCACGATCATCGTGACGACATCGAACTGCAGGACGCGCGCGGCGTTCGTCAGGTAGAAGCCGATCCCGCCCGCGCCGACCACACCGAGCAGGGTGGCAGCACGAATGTTGACGTCGAGTTGGTAGAACACGTGCGCCGCGAGTGCTGGGGCACACTGCCTTACAGTCGCCGCGACGAACACCTGACCCCTGGTCGCACCGGCGGCGGCCACCGCCTGCTGGACCCGCACATCGGACTCCTCGAGCGAGTCCGCGATGAGTTTGCCGAGCAGGCCGACCGCACCGACCGCCAACGCCAGCGCACCCGCCGGAGCGCCGAGTCCGGTAATGACGATGAAGATGATCGCGAAGATCAGGTCCGGGATGCCACGCACGACAACGATGACGATCCGGAAGAACCGCGCGACACCTTGGCTCGGCGCGACATTGCGTGCGGCGAGCACCCCGATGGGCACCGCCAGCAACAGACCGAGAAACGTTGCCGCAAGGGCGATTTGAACTGTCACAAGCAGCTGAGCCACCAGTTCGCCGCCGATACCACCGGTGCTTGGCGGAACGAAGAGTCGCAGCGTCGACCACATCGTGGCAACACCCTCGGCCATGCGAGACACATCGATATCGGCCCCCAGGACCGACACAACCAGGATCGCCGCCGTCACACCGAAGTAGCCGAAGCGCAGTACGCGCCCCGCCGACCACGGCGGACTGATCGGGTACCGAGCGTCCGCATTCGATGCGACAGCCCCGCCGTCGACCCAGCCGCCCGAAGCGTCGGCGACGCGGCGCCGCAGCCTGCTCCACCGGCTCGCCCGCTTCGGTGCCGGATTACCGAGCATGGCCGCGCGCACCGCGCCGGAGATCATCTCGATCACGACGCACAGCCCGACTATCAACAGCGCCAACGCGATTCCGCGCCGATAGTTCAGGGTCTTCATGGCAAGCGACAGCTCCATGCCGATGCCGCCGACCCCGACGTAACCGAGCAGTACCGAGGCACGCAGGTTGATATCGAACCGGTGCAGCGCGGTCGCGATGAACGCGGGCATGGCCTGCGGCAGGACGCCACCGGTGAGCTGCTGTGACCACGTCGCACCCGCGGCACGCAACGCGTCACGCGGGCCCGCCGCGGTGTCCTCGATCGCGTCGGCGTACATCTTGCCGACCATGCCGACGGAATGGATGCCGAGGGCAAGGATGCCCGCCGCGGGCCCGAGCCCGAACAGGCGCAAAAACACGATGGCCAAGACGATTTCGGGAAGGGCGCGCGTCACCACGATGACCGCGCGCATGCCCAAGCGGAGCCAGCCGTGCCGGTTGGTGTTGCGGGCGGCGGCCAACGACACCGGCACGCTCAACGCGACGCTCAATGCCGTCGCGCAGGTCACGATGGCCAGGGTCTGCCCGGTCATCCGCGCGAGTTCGCCGAGCGGCGGGAAGTCGAGCGGGAAGATCCTCGACACGAAATCGACGGCATTACCGACGCTGTCGACGAAGGTGGCGAGATTGAGTCGCAGCGAGACCACTGACCACAGCGAGGCGATCAACCACACCGTGAAAACCGCGGCGACGCCGAGCTTCGGCACCGACGGCCACCGCAGCGTCGGCGCCGCTTCCACTCGGTCCGAAATACCAATAACCGTGGTGCTCATACGAATTGCGCGGTGGTCGAGGCGGCGACGCTGGCGTAGATCGACATGGTCTCGTTGCGATCGAGCGCGGAAACCTGCTTGTCGAGCACCACCCGCCCGGCACGCAACCCGACCAGCCGATGGGCCCACGACACAGCCAGCTCCACCTGATGCAGGCTGCACAGCACCGTCAGATCGTCCTCGGCGGCGACCTTGGCGATCAGCGCCATCACCTGCGCCGAGGACTCGGGGTCCAAGGAGGCCACCGGCTCATCCGCGAGCAGGATCTTCGGACGCTGCACCAGCGCCCTTGCCACCGCGACGCGCTGCTGCTGGCCACCGGAGAGGGTGTCGGCACGCTGAAAGGGGCGATCGGCCAGGCCGACTCGATCGAGCTGCTCCATCGCGGCCGTCCGCACCGACTTCGGATACATGAACAGGCCGATCCGCGGACCGCGCAACGCGCCGAGTGCCCCTGTGCACACATTCTCGAGCACCGACATGCTGCCGACGAGATGAAACTGCTGGAACACGAAACCCACCTGACGGCGCAGCGTACGTAACTCACTCCCCCGCGCCGACCCCACGTCCTGACCGAGTACCGTCACCGTGCCCGCGCTGGGTAGCTGCAGACCGTCGAGCAACCGAAGCAGCGTCGACTTGCCCGACCCGGACAGTCCGAGCAGAGCGACCACCTCACCCGGGTACACCCGCAGCGATACGTCATCGAGGGCACGGACCCGAGGGCCGAAGTCCTTGCGCACGTGGTCGAGGGCGATGGTCGGTCGCAGGATTCGGGTGATGGTCGCGCCGAGCGCGGCAGACGCACTCGTCACGACTGGCACACCTTGGCCTTGGTGATCCGGCACACCTTGCGGACACCGTCGTAGAGCGAATCCTGCACCACCGCATAGCCATAGGCGCTCTCGGGCAGCTGGCAGCCCTGCTCGTCGGCGCACAGTCCGGCCCGCACCAGCGCAGGTTTGTTCAGCATGTCGCGGAACGCGGCGGTCAGCTTTGCCTGCAGCTCGGGCGAGAGCTTGCCGCTGATCGCGACCGGGCTCGCGGCGATGGTCTCCGACTTCCAGAGCACGCTGATCTCGCCCGGCTTGATCTGGTTCTTCTCGATCAACGTCTTGTCCACGATCGTGTCGTAGGCGAACCCGGCATCGCACTGACCGCTCTTGACGGCGAGCACCGACGCGTCGTGGCCACCGGCGAAGACCGGGGTGATGTCCTTCTCCGGATCGACACCCGCCTCCTTCAGCCCGGCGGACGGATACAGGTAGCCGGAGGTCGAGGACGGGTCGACGAAGCAGATCGTCTTGCCGCGAAAATCGGCAAGGCTCTTGATATTCGAGCCAGCCTTGGTGATGCCGTAGGACAGATATCCCGGTTCCGCGCCCGCCTGCTTGATCGGGGCGGCGACCGGAACCATCTGCACCCCACTGTCTTTCGCGGTGACATAGGAGAACGGCCCGTAACCGGCGATGTGCACCTTGCCCGCGCGCTGGCCCTCGATCACGGCGGCGTAATCGGTCGCGTTCTGGAACTGCACGGGGTGGCCGGTCGACTTCTCGATGACCTCGGCCACCAGCTTGTACTGCTGCTGCAGGCTCTGCGAATTCTCCGAGGGAATAGACGCGAACACCAACGTCTGCGGATCCCCGGACGTCGTGGAATCGGCACCGACCGCGCTGCTACCGCACCCGGTGAGACCGAGCACCGCGACCGCGGCGAGCGCGGCGGCGCCGAGCGAAGGGCGAATCTTGCTACCCATGGAACTCTTCTCCTTACGAGGGGAACGGGCGAGACCGCGCCGCACGGTCGAGCGTCCGCGACCACCGTGTCCCGCGCTCCAACCGACAGTGAATCGCTGCGAAACGACCAGGGGCTGATGGCGCGAGTTGTTCACGACGGCACGAACCGCTCGACCGCGGACTCAGTGCGCCCGCAGCACCGATCGCACGACGGGACAACGATGTTCGAGGCTGATCAGGACCAGGTCGGCGCGCTGCCCCTCGGCCAGCGCGCCGCGGTCGGACAGCCCTACCGCGGCAGCCGGTCCGCTGGTGATCAGCGCGACCGCCTCGGGCAGCGGCATCGTCGCATTGTCGGCGAGCGTGAACGCGGCGCCGAGCAGGGACGAGGGCAGATAGTCCGACGCCAGCGCCGTCACCAGGCCGAGCCCGGCCAGTTCCGCGGCGGACACGTTGCCCGAATGCGAGCCGCCGCGCAGAATGTTCGGCCCACCCATCACCACCGACATCCCTCGGGTTCGTGCCTCGCGCGCCGCCTCCTCGGTGGTGGGGAATTCGGCGACATTGCCGCCGCGCCTGGCGAGGTCCGCGATCTCCACCGCGGATTCCGGATCGTGGCCGAAGATCCGCACCTGGCCTGTATCCGCCTGCCCGGCAAGCCAGTTCATCGACTCCTCGCGGACCCCGAGGTTGTCCTCGCGGTCACGGATGAGCTCGTCGACGGCCGCGCGCGCCTGATCTTCGGTCATCCCGCGCATGCCGACCATGTACTTCTCGTAGAACGTGCGATCGGCGTACTGCCCGATCCCCGGTGTGTGGTCCTCGTGCGAAATGACCGCCTGGACGTCGCGTCCGATCCGCCCGGCGGCGACCTGCTGCTCGAAATGCCCCTGCAGCGCGGCAAGGCCCGCCGCCGAACGCACATCGAGCCGGTACAGCACCCGGTGATCGACCAGGCGACCGCCGTTCTCACCCCAGTCCGCGATCGCCGCGCACATCTGTAGCGCCGCGTCCACGCTGCGCCGGTCCTTGGCCGCCTGCTGGTCGGAGAACGACGCACCGTGGAAGACCGTCGTCACACCGGCGGCCCGCAGCTTGCCCTCGAACGACATCATCGAAAACGGCCACGACAGTTCCGCGCCCGGCCGCGGCATGCGCTCGCGTTCGAGCCCGTCGGAGTGCACGTCCACCAGACCGGGCACGCAGAGCAGGCCGCCGCCGTCGACATCGACCACGGTGCCGCGCCGACTGGGACCGACCTCGACGATTCGTCCGTCGCGGACCACGATCCGCGCGTCGTCGAGGATGCGGTCGGCCAGCACGGCACGCACATGTCCGAGTACGTAGTCGCGCGGTGCCTGCGGTAGTGACCAGGCACGGGGTTGTTCCAGGGTGTTCGTCATGCTGCTGCTCCCAATACTTCGGCAGGGGTGCCCTGCTCGGCGATCTGGCCGTCACTGAAGCGGATTACCCGCGAGGCCAGTTGCCGCATCGCGGCGAGGTCGTGGAAGACGGCGAGGACGGCGACGCCACGGGCCGACAGCGAGGCGATGAGGTCGAGTGCGCGTTCCCGATTGCTGGGGTCGAGGGCGGAAACCGGTTCGTCGAGCAACAGCAGCCGAGGCGGATGCACGGTGCCAGCGGCGATGTTCACTCGTTGCCGCTCGCCACCGGACAGGACGCCGCAGTCGACGTCCCACAGCACCTCGTCCAGGGCCAGCCTGCGCAATGACTCGACCGCGGCGGCCCGCGCGTCGTCCCTGGTGAGCCCGCGTCGGCGGCCAGCTGCCGCAACGACTTCCAGCGGCCCGGTGCGCGGCGGTGCCGAAAGGAACTGGGAGACATAGCCGAGTTCCCGACCGCGGAGCCGGGCCATCTCGCGGTCATCGAGCGTGGTCAGTTCCACCGGCCCGGTGTCGGTGCCGAGGGTGACGGTGCCCGCGTCCGGCAGATAGCTGCGGTGCACGCAGCGCAGCAGGCTCGATTTGCCCGCCCCGCTCGGCCCGGCCAGCGCTACGTGTTCACCGGCGCCGACGTCGAGGTCGACGCCGCGCAATGAGATCACGGTGCGGCCGTCGATGGTGTGCAACGTGAACGTCTTGTGCAGTCCACGCACGGAAAGCACTGGTTCGGAATGAGATTCGTGCATGGTCGCCTCCGTTGTCACGGTCGGACTCACCTGCGCGCGGACGCGACGAGGCGCTGGGTGTAGGGGTGGTGCGGGTCTTGGAACAGCTGATCGGTGAGGCCGGATTCGACCACCCTGCCGATGTTCATCACCAGGCAGCGATCGGTGAGTGCCTCGATGACCGCGAAGTCGTGGCTGACCACGACGGCCGCGGTGTCGCGTTCGGCGAGCAGCTTGCGCAGTAGGTCGAGCACGCCGGCGGCGACGGAGGCGTCGAGCCCGGTGGTCGGCTCGTCGAGCAGCAGTACACGGGGATCGGTGGCCAGGGCCTTGGCGATCTGCACCCGCTGGCGCATACCACCGGAGAACGTGTGCACGGGGTCGTCCATCCGGTCGAGCGGCACCTCCACTTGCTCGAGCAAATGGGCGGCACGGTCGCGAATCTCGTGGTAGTTGCGCCACCCGGCGGCGGTGAGCCGTTCGGCGATATTGCCGCCCGCGGACACGCGCATCGTCAGACCGTCAGCCGGGTTCTGATGCACCAGGCCGAGCGTGTCGATGCGCAGCGCGCGGCGCGCGGCCGCGTCGAGTCCGAAGATGTCGGTGCGGCCAGCGCCGACGGTGGTGAGGAACATCGCTCCCGCCGTCGCGGTCTCCTCCCCTACCAGGCAGCGCAGCACGGTCGACTTGCCGGAACCCGACTCGCCGATCAAGCCGAGCGCCTCACCCGGGGCAACGTCGAAGCTGACATCCCAGGCCGCGACGACCGCACCGGTGCGCGGGCTGATCGCGGTGCCGAACTCGGGGCCGGTGCCGGGTACCGCCGCCGCACCCCCTGGTCCGTGCACTTTGCCGACGCCACGGGCCGCGAGCGTCCAGCCCTCGGAGGTCGCGGGGACGGGGCGGGCGGTGAGCTCTGACCGGTCGCGGCGGACCGCGTTCGCCGCGGCACGGACCCGGCGCGCCGGATCAGGCAGGAAGCGAAGCGGTGCGTGCGCAGTGTGCGACGCGGCGTCTACATCTTTGTCGAGAGTTCTTGTGCACCACTCGATATCGCTGCACGACTGCCGTCCGCCCGGCGCCTCGACCAGGAAGGTGCCCGCCGAACCGCATCTGGCGCAGCGCTGTTCGGCGTCGCCCTCCACTTCGAACGGCACATCGTCGAAGGTCAACGGCCGCACCTCGGTATAGGGCGGCACAGCGAAGATGCGCTTCTCTCGACCGGCCCCGAACAACGATAGATGCGGAGAATCGTTGAGCCGGGGCACATCCCAGCGCGGGATCGGCGTGGTGATCATGACGTAGCGGTCATTGACCAGCACCGGGTAGCCCGTCGTCTTGGTGATCACGCCGTTGCGAACCAGGTCCTCGTACAGGCTCACCCAGATCATCGAGTAGTCGGCCTCGGCGTGCATCCTGGCGCACTCGCGCACCGAAGTCTCCACTCCGCGTAGCGGTTCGGCCACCGGGACCTGCAATACCAGCGTCTGGCCCTCGACAAGCGGCTCCTCCGGAATCCGATGCCTGGTCTGCACGACGGTGCACTCGCGGGTGTCCTGAGTCTGCGCGCAGCGCTCGCTGGCCACGATCAGCCTGCGCAGGTTGGTCGCGTTGACCCCGTCATCGTCACCCTGGTCGATGACCTTGACGGTATCGGCGGGGCCGAGCAGGCCGAGCGTGACCTGTAGCCCGCCCGAGCCCCAGCCGCGCGCCACCGGCATCTCCCTGGAACCGAACGGCACCTGATAACCGGGGACGCAGACCGCTGCCAAGGTAGCGCGGCGGATCTCCCGTTTGGAACCCTCGTCGAGGATGCCGGGCCGGGTCGCGGCGGCGTCGATGGCGGCGAAAACCTCTGCGACAGTGGCTGTTCGGCTGTCCTTAGCGGTGTCGGTGATGGTCATCAGCATGTCCTTCCGATAGCGTCCGCGACGCGGTCATTCGCGTCCGCGCCGATGTCGCGCACCGCGCGCTTGCGGTCGATCATCGAGCGGAACGTGACGTAGTGCGGCAGCTTGAGATGTTCGAGAAAGCCGCAGGAATCCAGGCCGTCGGTGGTCAGCAGCAGCACCTGCTCGAGTCCGTCGACGTCGCCGAAGCGGCGCCACGCGATATCGAGGTTCGCCATCGCGATCGCTTTGCGCTCGTTGTGGCCGAAGCAGAGGCCGTAGCCGACGTCGAACCGGCTCCGGTCTTCCTCCGGCCCGTCGAGATCCTCGATGGCCTCGCACTCGGAGGCGCGAATGTGGCCGAGTAGCACGAGATTTCCGGTATGCGGGTGGGCGACCCGCAGTGGCAGCCTGCCGTGCCTGACCTCGCCGAGAGTGACCTCGTGCAGATTGCCCTCTGGCCCGCGAATGGAGCGGTACCAGGTGCTGATCAGCGAACCGGTCTCCGCGCGAGCCATGCTGGCCAGGATCGCCGAGCGGGGCGCGGGCGGGCGGGCCGGATGCCTGGTGATGTCGAACGGCTCCTGATCGGGTGCGCCGGCGGCAGGCCGGTTGTCGACCAGTAGGTCCATCTCGCGCAGCATGTCGGAGAATCGGCGCGGATGCCGTTGTCCGCCAGTGCGTTCGGTGACAGTCGACGGATCCGGCTCGACGACGACCTGCGTTGGCCGGGCGTCCCGATCGAGCATGCGTCCGGTGTAGTCGCTGGTGCGGCCGAGCAGTTGCGGGCCGTCCGGGGTGCGATGGGCGGGCACGATACGGCGCAGCACCACCATCTCGTCGGGGTCGATCGGTTCGCTCACGGCCAGCCTCGGCAGCGTCGACTGGTGCGCCCGGACCAGGTGGGTGGCCTCGATGACGTCGCCCTCGGCCTGACGCAGTGCGTCCGCCGCGGTGTCCTCGTCGTATAGTCCGCCCTCGCCCATCACCCGATCGACGGCGAGGCGCATGCGTCCGGTGATCTGCTCGGTGCTCAACCATGGCGCCGGGTCATGATTTCGCGCACCGTGTACCAGGGACTCGGCGGCGAGTATCGCGTCCAAGCCGCCGCGTGCTCCGGAATATCCCATCTCAGTTGACCTTTCCGGTCTCGACAACGGTGGTTCGCGGAATTCCGACCGCGTTGCCGTCGGGATCGACGAGCAGCAGGTCTATTCCGGCGGGGAACCCGGCGACCAGCCGTTCACGCACCGCCCACAGCTCGAACTCCAGACCCGCCGTGGCGAATTCGCGCTGCGTGCGCACGCCGGGACCGCTGAGTCGCACACTGGCCCCGCCGTGCAGCGCGGCCACCGCGCAGATCACCGTCGCCCCCGATTCGGGGCTGAGTGCGGTGCCGACGGCGACATCGCCGAACTCGGTCGCGGTCAGCGGGCGCAGCGCGGTGACGTACTTCGCGGTGGGCAGCGGGGTCGAGGGCGCGCCGGTGGCCACCCCGACGACGGTGTCCCAGCCCTCGTCGTCGAGCAGATGGACACCGGTCTCGAGATCAGCGAGGGAAAGGACCGGGAGCAGTGCGGGCGGAAAGTCGGTGCGGGGCAACGTCACCGCGATTCCCGGACGGGCGAACGCGTCGAGAACGGCACGAAAGACGGCCTGCGTCTGGTCCGGTCGCAGCGCAGTGCCGAGGGCGGTCACAGCCATTTAGGTCAACTCCTCGAATTGCACGATGGTGGGGGCCAGTTGGGCCCATTCGCCGCTCTCGGCGAGGTGCCGGTCGGCTTCGACTTGGGCGCACAGTCGCAGCACGCGCTCGCGCTGTGGGCGCTCGGCCTGTACCTCGGCGTCGCAGACGGCCGCGGCGAGGGTCGCCCTGCGGTTGTCCCCCATTCGCATGGCCCACCCGCGTGTTCCGCCGAGCAGCACCTCGGCCCGGCAGGCCAGCACGGCGCCGAGGAAGAAGCGGTCGTGCGCGATCGGCTCGCGCACCTGCGCGGCGACCGAGCCGATCTCTGGCGCGGTCAGCACCGCGAATTCGGCACCGTCGGCAAGGCACGCGTCGGCCAATTCGACGAGGTCACGCTCCGGTGCCGCGGCAAGCAGTTCGGCGACGCGTTCGCGACTGTAAACGGGGAAAGTCACTGCTGTACAACCTCTTTCATCTCGTTCGACACGGTCTCGGGCTGGCCGGGCGGGTTGCCGATCTCCATCACGACGCGCACCGCGTCACCGCGCATCCACGATGTGCTGTAGGTCAGTGGTCGGCCGGTGTCCGCGTCGCGGTTCACCGACTCGACCACCCAGACCGGCGCGGCCGTGATCAGCTGCAACCGCTCTTGCACCTCGGGTGTCGGAATGTCGGAGGCGACGCGGCACCAGGACCGCACCGCACGCACATGACCCATTTGACGGAGCACCTCGTCGAGCGACTCCTCGACGCGCATGCCCGCGGCCAGATCGGGAACAGCCTCGTAGGCAACCCATTCCGACCCGCAGGCGGCTACCACGTCGTTGATGAAGCTCAGCCGAAGCATGTGATGGGCGACCGTGCCGCAGGCGACCTCCAGTCGCTGCGCGCACTCCGCGGGGAGCGGGGCCAGCGCCCACTCCAGGACGACGGATCGGGGTTCGGCTCCGGCCTCGAGCACCGTGCGATGCCAGGACGGCCGCCGGTCACCGGAGATGACGTAGTCGATTCGTTCGCTGACGAACGTCCCTGATCCGCGCACCCGCCGCACCCGCAGTCGGCGCTCCAGTTCCTGCACCGCGGCGCGCGCGGCGGCCCGGCTGACGCCGAAGCGCGCCATCAGGGTGTGCTCGCTGTCGAGCCGGGTGCCAGGTCGCAGCCCCGCGATCTCGCCTTCCAACTCGTCCGCGATGGCTCGGTACCGCTGCTCCGTCATGCCAAGACAATGACCGCGCGGGTTGTACGGACAACTGCACCGTAGGTAACCGTGGCGGAAACTCCACTGAACGCGCGGGCAAGTTGTCCTCGGTGCGCGTACAGCGGATCTCGGCACTTTCCGAGCGGGTTGTCGTCAGAATGACCGGGGAACGGAGTACCGCGACGACGCAAGGGGATACATGGACAGCGAGTTCGATTCCGGCACCGCTGAGCTGATGCGCGCCAACGAACGCAACTGGGACGCGCGGACTCCGATTCACGCGGCCTCGCAGTTCTACGGTGTGGACGGCACTACCCCGGCGGAATCGTGGTTCGCGCCGTTCGAATGGGATGACCTGGGTCCCTTGGCAAACCGTGATCTGGTGCATCTGCAATGTCACCTCGGCGTCGAGACGATCGCCTTCGCCCGTCGTGGTGCGCGCACGGTCGGCCTCGACTTCTCCGGCCAGGCCGTCGAGCACGCGCGCCGCATTGCCGCGCGGCACGGCGTCGAGGTGGACTATGTCAAATCCGATGTGTACGACGCGGTGACGGCCCTCGGTGCTCGCCGATTCGACATCGTCTACACCGCGAAAGGTTCGCTGTGCTATCTGCCGGACCTGGATCGGTGGGCTGCGGTGCTTGCCGATCTACTCAAACCCGGTGGGCTGGCCTACATCGTGGAGTTCCACCCGATACTGACCTCATTCGGTCCGAAGCCGGACCCGGACCAGCAGGAGTTGTTGCTGCGTCACGACTACCTGCAAGGCCGTGGCGCCGTCGAACACAACAGCACCCACACCTACACCGACGGCCCCGCGCTCCCCTCTGACGCGACCGCGGTCTACGAATGGGCCCATGGACTAGGCGAGGTTGTCACCGCTCTGATCGGCGCGGGCCTGACCATCACCCGGCTGCGCGAGACCGAACAACTGCCATGGCCCCGATTCGAGCGCATGGTCCGTGACGAGCAGACCGGTTGGTGGCAGCTGCCGCCTACCGACGCCCGCGTTCCCCTGCTCTACGCCCTGGCCGCGACTAAACCGAACGAGTAGGGCTCAGCCCTGCTTCGGTAGTCCAGGCGGATTGATTCGCACCACCTTGACCGCCTCGCTCGACAGCCCCCACCGGTCCAGGACCTTCTGGTAGGTGCCGTGGTCGATCGCGTACTGCAGCGCCTCCTGGATCGGACCGATCAGGCCGTTGTCCTTTTTGGTCAGCACGCCGATCTCGGCCTGGATGACCTCACCCGCGCCGGAGAAGGTGGCGGCGATCTTCGTTTGGCCCACGGTCGCGCAGTGGTAGACGCCCACCGGGTTGGGGCCGAGGAAGCCGTCGAGTCGGTGCGACGCCAGCGCCAGGTAGTAGTCGGTTGTCTGCTGGTAGTAGGCGATATCGATCTTCGGCAGGCCGTCGGCGACGTTCTGGTCGCTCCACTTGACCAGCAGTTGCTCCTGATTGGTTCCCGCGCCGACGCCGATCCGCTTGCTGGACAGCGATTTACGGTCGGTGTAGGTCCAGCCGCTGTCCTTGGGGATCTCCAGCGCGATGTTGTCGAGCCGGTAGGTGGCGAAGTCGTACTTCTCCTTGCGTTCCTCGGTGACGGTGACATTGGAGATGAACGCGTCCACCTCGCCGGAATCGACGCGGACAAAGTTCTGCGACCAATCCGCCGCGCTCAGTTCGGCTTTCAGCCCCAGGATGTCGGCGACCAGGTAGGCGAAGTCGATCTCCGAGCCGATGAGCGCCCGATCGTCACTGGCGTAGAAGCGCAGCGGCGGCCCGGTGTCGGGGGCACCGGTGACGATCAGACTGCCTCGATTCCGGATCGCCTGCGGCACTTTCGCGGCGATCGCGTCGACCTTCTCGGTGCGGACCCTGGTCGACTGTTCGGGCGACAGGTCGAAGCTCTGCCCGTTCACGGTGCGCACCTCGTTGTCGACGTCACCGCCGCCGCAGGCGCCGACCAGTAGGGCCATCGCGGCGAGCGCGGCGGCCAGCGTGCTCGAATGTCGACGGCCGTTGCGAGAGAAGAACATAGACGGATCCTTTGCTGCGAAGCCGGTCACTGGTCTTTAGCGCGGGCTTCGGCGACGCTGTTGAGGAAGCTGCGCGGCGCGTTGCCGTTCACCGCGTGATCGCCGATCAACGCGGCCTTGTAGATGGCGGGATTGTGGGACGAGACGGTGCGGGCGTTGCGCCAGTGCCGATCCAGGCCGAGTTCCGATTTCAGCGCGCTCGCGCTACCGGCATCGAACAGCCGCCAGGTCGCGGCGCCGACCAGGTCGGTGTTCACGACCTGGGTGGCCGCCGATTCGAGCAGTATCCGCTCGGCCGCGCGGGGTGACGGGTCAGCGACGAACGCGTCGAGTGAGCGGGCCAGCAGCAGCACGTTCGCACGCGCCGAGTAGGCCTTGCTGCGCACCTCACCGACGATCTGCAAGACCTGCGGATCCGCCGCGGGCTCGGGTGTCGAGGCAAGCGGATAGGAACGGGTCCGGCCGCGGACCAGGGTGGCGAGATCGTCGGCGGCGGCGCGGGCGATCCCGGCCTGCACTGCCGAATGCACGAACTGATAGAAGGCTTCCATGTAGTCGTTCGCGAGCGGATTACGGTGGCGCAGCAGGTAATCCGGGTCGACGCGAACCGACTCGAACCGTGCGGTACCGCTCGCGGTCAGTCGCTGGCCGAAGCCGTCCCAGTCGTCCTCGATCGTGATGCCCGCGCGGTGGCGGGGGACGATGGCCGAGATGAACTCCTCGTCGTCGACCACCAGCACATTGAGCCAGTCGGCGTGCAGGCTGCCGGTGGTGTAGTACTTGCGGCCCGACAAGACGTAATGGTCGTCGGCACGCTGGAGCGTGGTCGCCAGTGCGGTCAGGTTCGGTGTGCTGAGTTCGGCACCCGCGGGACCGAAGAACTTGCCCTCGGCGGCGGCGCGCAGCAGAGTTTCGCGCACGACACCCGGGGCGGCGAAGCGCAGGATCTCGGTGAGTCCGAGGTGACCGCGGAAGATCTGGCCCAGATTGGAATCGCCTGCGGCAATGTCGATCAGGACATCGGCGAGGGTGAGCACCGTGGCGCCGACACCGCCGTACTCGGCCGGCACGCGCAGTGCGCCGACGCCTGCCGCGAGCAGCTGCGCCAGCTGCTCGGTGGGCGGCTTGTGTTCGGCGTCCCTGGCGGCCGCACCGGCGGCGAGACCGGCGGTCGCCTCGGCGATGACGTCGAGGCGCGCCTGAAGATCGTCGACCGGTGCCATCAATACTCCGTCCGTCGTGACTGAACGCTGCCGAAATCTACAGTGCTGCAACGTTTACCGGTTCGTACCGACAGACGGTCACGAGCCGACGCACCGCGCGTATTTCGACGTTGACCTGCATGGCAGCCCGCGAACACCGCGAGTGACAGCCTTCCGATCACGGTGAATGAAACTTTGTTTCAACCCCCAATCTCTCGGTGACAATACATCCACTCACGATGTTCGAAACCGTATACAGCACAACCCGATTCGCGCACGATGGCGCTACCAGGGGACTTTCCAGAAATCACTCGCCTACCCGAACGGACTCATCCACGTGTCTGCTGTCGTCGAGCACGAGCCCTCGCTGTTCCGATACTCCGATGAGGTGCGGGATGCGCTCGAACAACGAAGACCGGTCGTCGCGCTCGAATCGAACGTGGTGGCCCATGGCTTTCGCTGGCCCGAGAACGTCGCGATCGCCGAGGAGGTCGAAGACGCGGTGCGCGCGGCCGGCGCGGTCCCGGCGACGATTTCCATCGCGGACGGGCGGATCATCGTGGGCGCGACCGCGCACCAGCTCGAAACACTCGCTACCGCAACCGATGTCGCGAAGGTGACCAGTCGCGATATCGCGGTCACCTTGGCGCGGCGCGCACTCGGCGCTACGTCGATCTCGGCCACCATGGCCATCGCGAACCAGGTCGGGATCGCCACCGTGGCATCGGCCGGGCTCGGCGGCGTGCACCGGGGCGCGGAAACGACGATGGATATCTCCTCGGATCTCACCGAACTGGCGAGAACCAAGCTGATCGTGGTCTGCGCGGGCGTGAAGAAGATTCTCGACGCCGGACGCACCTTGGAGTTCCTCGAAACGCAGGGCACCCCGGTGATCGGGTACCAGCATCTCGCGTTTCCGGCGTTCTACTGTCGAGAGAGCGGCTACAACTCGCAACTGCGCATCGATGACCCCCGCGAAATCGCCGAGATCGCCCGCTTCCACTGGAAGTTCTCCGGTGCCAGTTCGGTGCTGGTCACGCACCCGATCGCGGCCGCCGACGCGCTCGACAGCGATACGGTCGAAGCGGCGATACAGCAAGCACTCGCCAAGGCGAGCACCGACAATATCAGCGGGCCCGCCGTGACCACCTTCGTGCTGCGGGCCGTGGACGCGGCGACCGGAGGGGCCGCCGGAGCCGCCAATCGGGCGGTACTGATCAGCACCGCACAGGCCGCCGCGACGATCGAAACCGCGCGCGCCGCAATCGAACACGGAGCCACCCATGCCGCATGAGCAATCCCCTTCGGCGCTGCTGTTCGACCTGGACGGCACGCTGCTCGATACCCCACGCGCGATCGCCGAACAGTTCTCCGCGGCGGTCGAATCCGTCACCGGCGTGAACCCCGGCCAAGAGGCGACCCGTCGGCTCGTCGGCGCACCGCTGGAGCGAATGGCGGGCGCGCTGTCCGGCACCGATCCCGGATCGACTACCGCTCAGGCTATTTCGTCCGAGTACCTGACGCGCTTTCGCGAGATCATCGTGCCCAAGGCGGCCGATCTGTTGTTTCCCGGCGTACGGCCCGGGCTCGATCGGTTGACGAACGCCGGACTGATCCTCGCCATCGTCACGACCAAGAAGCATCACAGCGCGGACTTGATCCTGACGTCGGCCGGGATCCGAGACTACTTCTCCGTCGTCGTCGGCGCCGACGATGTCTCGGACCCGAAACCGCACCGGGACAGCGCCGATGTCGCGCTGGCGGGCCTCGGCCTGACGGACACGGGCCCGCACGGTGCCGTAATCGGTGATACGGCAGGCGATATCGGACTCGGCAAGGCGATCTGCGTCTTCACGATCGGTGTCACCTACGGGGTGTATTCGGCCGAGCAGATCGCCGCGACGGCACCGGACGCGGTCGCGCACACCTTCGACGACGTCACGAACACCGTTCTGACCCGAGTGGAAAGCGATATCAGGCCATGACCGCATGGACTCGCCCGACGATCGAGCCCGCACAAATCGTGCCCTACCTGGGCGTCAACGTCTTCGAGTTGCCCAAGCTGGCGGGGCTCATCACCCTGCACACCGAAGCGCGCGACGCCGACACCGGCCAGGAGCGATTCGTCCGCGCCACCCAGCGCATCATCCGGCTGCTGCTGGAGACCGCCCTCTCGCAGCTGGAGCACCGTCCGCGCGCGGTGACCACCCCCACCGGCCGGGTGTTCGACGGACTCGAACCCGCCGAGCCGACGCTGTACGCGGTCTCCATTCCGCGGGCCGGTGACGCGCTGGAGAGTGGGTTGCGCGAGATAAGGCCCGACGCGCGGCTCGGCAAGATTCTGATCCAACGCGACACCGTCACCAAGCAACCAACGTTGTTGTACCGCAAGCTTCCTCCCGATATCGCGGGCAAGGAGGTACTGCTGCTCGATCCGACCATCGCCACCGGCGGCACCCTGTTGACCGCGGTCAACGAGTTGATCGCGGCCGGTGTCGAGGAGAACCGGATCGTGGTGGTGAATGTGCTCACCTGTCCCGAGGCTCTCGCAACGGTGCTGTCCCGGCGCCCCGACCTGCGGATCGTCACCTCGCACATCGATGACACGCTGACCGATCAGGCGTTCATGTCGCCCGGCATCGGCGATTTCGGTGACCGATTCCACGGCACGACCAGGAGTGCGTGAGGTGGGTGAACGCACGGGTCCGGCCGACAGCCTGGTCGACCTACTCGACGCGCACGCACTGCGTGATCCGAATGCCATTGCGTGCGTTGATGCATCGCATGCAGTCAGTTACGCCGAGCTGTCCGCACGATCCCGGGCCGGTGCGCGCGCATTGCGGGACGCCGGTGTTGCGGCGGGCGACACGGTGGGTGTCTTCCTGAGCCCGTCGGTCGATCTGATCGCCGCGGTATGGGCGATCCTGCGGGCGGGTGCCGCGTATCTTCCACTGGCGGTGGACTATCCGGCCGAACGGATCGCCTACATGGCTGCCGACAGCGAGCTGCGTGTGGTGCTGACCGATCGGGACAGTGACGCTCTCGCACGCCGCATTCTGCCCACCCGGATTCCGACAGTGCGTCTGCCCGGGGAAACCAGCGTCGACGCACCGGAGTCGAGCGCGTATTGTGCCGCGGCGGCGTACACGATCTACACCTCCGGCACCACCGGATCGCCTAAGGGCGTGGTGATTTCGCATCGCGCGATCGTGAATCAGATGACGTGGATCGGTGCCGAACTCGCCCTCGGGCCAGGCTCCCGGATTCTGTTGAAGACCCCCGTCAGCTTCGACGCCGCGCAGTGGGAACTGCTGGCGAACAGCTGCGGCGCGACGATCGTCGTCGCTCCCGCCGGAACGCACACCAGCCCCGAGGATATCCTCGATCACGTTCGCCGCGAGGCGATTACGACGCTGCAATGCGTGCCGACCATGTGGTCCGAGCTGATCGAGCTACCGGACATCGGTGCCGCCACCTCGCTGCGCACCGTGGTCAGCGGCGGCGAGGCGCTGCCGTCCGCGCTGGCCCAACGGCTGCGCGCGGCGCTGCCCGCACCACGCAAGATCAACCTCTACGGGCCGACGGAAACGACGATCAACGCGACCTGGTTCGACTTCACCGGCGCCGACGACTCCGACACCGCGATCGTGCCGATCGGCCGACCCGTCGACGGGTGCGCCACCGTCGTCGTGGACGAGGCGGATCGCCGGGTCGAAGGATCGCAGGTCGGCGAATTGCTGATCAGCGGCGTCCAGTTGGCCGAGGGGTACCGCAATCGACCCGACGCGACCGCGGCGCGTTTCGTCGAGCTCGCCTTCGACACCGCCGAACGCTGGTACCGCACTGGCGATCTCGTCCGCGGTCGAGACGACGGCGTGCTGGAGTTCGTCGGCCGCAACGACGAGCAGGTCAAGGTCAACGGGCACCGGGTCGAGACGAACGAGGTCCGGGTGTCGATCGAGGCGCATCACTGGGTGCGTTCGGCCGCGGTGGTGCCCTGGCTGCCGGAGCGCGGCGCGACCCAGCTCGCGGGCTTCATCGAGCTAGACCCGGACGAGGCTCCGTTGATGGATCAGGGCCGAGCCGGACGGCATCACCGGTCCAAGTCGACCCGCGTTCAGGTCACCGCACAGCTGGCCGACCTCGCCGTGCCGCAGTTCACTACCGAACCCGAAATCCCGCTCGCCGGCGCCGAACCCACCGGCGAGCAACGGCGGCGGGTGTTCGCGCGCAAGACCTATCGAACCTTCACCGAGAAGCCCATCGACCTCGGTGCGATCGAGTCGATGCTCGGCCAGTTGCCCTCGCATGGCCGCGAACTCGGTCCGCGCGGCGCGCTCACCGCGGTGGAACTGGGCAGTCTGCTGCGCTGGCTCGGCCCGTTCCATAGCCCGAATCGGTTGCTGGCCAAGTATTCCTACGCCTCCCCCGGCGCGCTCAACGCCACCCGGATATACCTCGAGACCACCGGAATACCCGGACTGGCCGCAGGGGTGTACTACTTCCATCCCTTGCGCCACTCACTGTTCCGAGTCGGCTCGACGACCCGGCCCGGCCTACACCTGCATCTGGTTGGCCTGCCCGAGGTCATCGAGTCCGTGTACTCGACCAACGTCAGGGAGGTGCTGCACTTCGAGGCCGGACACATCCTCGGCGTACTCGACGAAGTGGCCGCCGAGTACGGCCAGCAAGTACGGACGGCCTGTGTGCGGCTCGTGGATGGCCTGGACAAGGGCGTCGTGACCGCCACCGTCGAGATCACCACTCGCCCACCGCATCCGACCAGTGCCCTGCCGCTCACCGTCCTGGTCCAGGTACACGGCAATGTGGCCGACGCACGGCACGGGCTGTATCGACTCGGCGCGGCCGGTCTCGAATTCGTCACCGAGCAGAAGATCGAACGACGGCACGTGATCGCCATCAACCAGCGTTCCTATGACCAATCGTCGTTCGGCGTCGTGCTCGCCACCGACGCCGACACCGGCTGGCACGGATTCACCGAGCTCGGTCGCGCGCTGGCCCACCTGCAGCAGATCGGCGCCCGCGACGGCGTCGGATTCATGTCCGCCGGATACTCCTCGCTGACCGGGCGAGATCTGCCCTCCGCCCGCCGATTTCGGGATATCTTCGCCGAAGGACCCCTGGAGAACTCGCTCAGCTACTTCGCCCTGGCCGGACGCGTCTCCACCGACCAGGTGCGATCGACGGGAATGGCCGAGGACGCACTGCACATGAAAGGGCCGGAGGAACTGCTCAAAGACGACCTGCGCACCGTGCTCCCGCACTACATGGTGCCGCCGACCATTCACGTGCTCGACCGGATTCCGCAGTCGCAGAACGGGAAACAGGACCGCGGCGCCCTCATCCGGCTCGCGGCCGAACTGAACGCGCGCGATGCCCAACCCAGCGATCCACCCGCGGCCGGGCGGGAGACCGACCTCGCCCGCGTCTGGTCGGGCGTGCTCGGCTACCAGCCGGTGTACCGCGCCGACGATTTCTTTGCCCGCGGCGGCAATTCGATCTCCGCGCTGCGGCTGATCCGAGCGCTCAACGAGCAGTTCGGGACCAGTCTGGGAGTGCAGACGATATTCCGCGCACCGACCTTGGCCCAGCTGGCCGCCGCGACCATCGAGGGCGAATCGGCTTCGCGGCGAACCGGTTCCGACCATACGTCCCGATTCTTGCGCCTCGCCGGAGCCGAGGGTGCGCCCGCCACCGTGCTGTGGCCGGGACTCGGCGGTTATCCGATGAGCCTGCGGCGGTTGGCAACCGAACTCGCCAAGGATGGTCGCGCGGTGTACGGCGTGCAGGCGCGCGGCATCAACGAAGGAGAGCAGCCGCATGACAACCTGGACGCGCTGATCGCCGACGACGTGGCGGAATTCGTTAGCCTCGGGCTGCCCGGGCCATTGCGGATCGTCGGCTATTCGTTCGGCGCCCGGCTGGCCGCCGAGGTGGCACAACGACTTTCGGTCAGCGGACACGATGTCGAGCAATTGGTCCTGATCGCGCCGGGCTCGCCGGTCATCGCGGGAATCAGCGCCGACACCGGCGAAGTCAGCTACGGCAACGCGTATTTCAAGCGGGTGCTCGCCTCGGTGTTCAGCGGCCGAGTCGACCCCGCCTACGCGGCCGACCTCGACGAGCGCGTCACGCGGCGAGCCGAATTCGTCGACCTCATCGTGGCGAACGAGCCGGGCTTCGCGCGGGAGATGGTCGAGCGGATCGTCGCGGTCGTGGAACGGACCTATCGGCTGCGCGCGCAGCCGATAGGCGTCGACCAAGATCTCCTCGATCAGAGTCTGTTCCTACGGGCGCGCGGCGACGGTCCGTCGTTCGCCGATATCCCGGTCGTGCCGCTGCGGCTGCGGATCGGGCGGGTGCGCAACCTGCCGTATCACCACTACGAGATCGTGACCGCCGGAGCACTCGACGTCGCCGCGGTGGTCGCGAGCGAAACCTTGGATCGGGAGTTGGTTTGATATGCCCCATGTAGAGATCTGGCACTTGCCCAATGAGCTGTCCGACGACGCTGCGCGCAGGCTCGAAGCCGATATCGTCGACGCGGTGACCCGGGCCTTCGGGGTTGCCGAAGGCGTGGTGTCCATCGGCACCGAGAGCGTCGACGGCGACCGGTGGCAGGATCGCGTCTATCGCCCCTTGATCACCGAGCGGGCCGCAGGCACGCCACTGCTGCGCGCGCCGAACTACTGATGACCGCACGCGAGACCGATCCGGCGAGTGCCGTTGCGCGCCCGGGGAATACCGCGCGGCTTGCGGCACTGATCGCCGTCGTCGCGGCGGTCGCGGTCAATCTGCGCCCTGGCATTACCACCGTCGGCCCCGAACTCGACGTCGTCACCGCGTCTTTCGGAGCAGGAGCACGAGCGGCCGGGGTCATCACCGCGGCGCCCGTCATCGCCTTCGCGTTGGTGAGTCTGGCGACACCGGTTGTGCTGGCGCGGATTTCGCTGCGCGCGGGCCTCTACTGGGCCCTGGCACTGACCGGGGTGAGTCTTGCGGTGCGGCCGTGGGGTGGGCTGTGGATTTTCGTCGTCGCGACCTGCACCGCGGCGGTCGGCATCGGGCTCATCGGGGTCCTGCTCCCCGCCGTCATCAGGACCATCGGCAACACCGGTCCCCTGATCGCCGCGTTCACCACGGCACTGCAGGCAGGTTCCGCGATCGGGTTCGCGGCCGTTGTTCCACTGTCGCACGCGCTCGGCAGTTGGCGCTGGGCGCTGGCGTTGTGGGCGGTGCTCGCGCCGATCGGCGCGGCCGCGCTGTGGCGATCCCCGGCGGCATCGGTCACCTCGACGGGCACCGGTCTGCCGCGGGGATACGCCAACCCGATCGGGATCCTGCGGCGCACCGAAACCGTCGGCCTCGCGGTCTTTTTCGGACTGCAGGCGTTGGTCGCCTTCGTCGTCATCGGCTGGTTGCCTTCGGTGCTGCATGATGCCGGTGTCAGCGCGGAACTCGCGGGCGGCTATCTCGGCATACTGACCTGTGTCGCGGTGCCGATCAGCTTCGTGGTGCCGCCGATCGTGGCGCGCTCGGCGCATCGCTCGCGCTGGCTGGCCGGGTTCAGCATGTGCAGCGCGGCAGGGATTCTCGGCTTCGTCGTCGCACCAGAGGCCGCACCGTTGGCATGGTCGATCGTGCTCGGCGCCGGGCTCTCGGTGTTCTCCTTGGCGCTGACGGTCATCACCGTGCGCGCGAGTTCGCCGGAGCAGGCGATTCTGCTGTCCAGCGCGGTGCAGGGCGTCGGCTATCTCATCGCCGCCATCGGCCCCTATGCGATCGGCGTCTTCAAGCAATTCAGTGACGGCTGGGGAATCCCGCTCACCGTCCTTCTCGCGACAACGCTGGTGCAGGCCGCGGTCGGGCTCGCCGTCGGCGACGCGAAACAGACAGGCACCGCACAACAGGAGGCAAGGACATAATGCCTGCACAAGCCGTGAAAGCGGTCTCGGATCTGCTCGACGATCGCAGCTACCACATAGAGTTCAACGGGCATCTGACCAATCACGTCAAACACGCGGTCATCGCGCTGGCCGGTATCGGCGCACCGGAGCAGGTGATCCGCGAGTATCACACGTCGTATTGCCGACTGACGCCGTACGGGTTTCCGCTGGAACCGGCACGCGCGCCGACCACACCGATCAACGTCGGCAACTGGCGCGAATATCTCGGCAACAGAGCACATTTCGCCGCCTACTGCGCGTTCTTCGACGACGAGGTCGCCCGCAAGGGGATCTCCGGCGCGGTCGACGAATACGCACCGTATCTGCTGCGCGGGTGGATCGGGGCGTTCACGCACGCCACCATCCATCTGGGTTGGGCGATCTGGGCCGAGCATCCCGCGATGACCGCCGAGAGCCTGGCCTATCTCGCGTTCTCGTTCGTGCCGGTCCTGGCCGAGGACCGGGCCGCGCGACCGGCCGTCGCCACGGCCGAGCCCTGGGAGTCGTTGCTGCACTTGGCTTCCGGTTGGGAGCGGGACCCGGTCTTCCGCGGCAGGGTCGACACCGTGGTCACCGATACCAACTCGTTCACGGACTTGCATCCCGAGCTGAGTCGGTCGGGACTGCAGGCGCGGGTCGCGGGCGTTGCTCGCGCGGACATCCCGGAATTGGCCGACGCGCCCGGCTGGCTGCGCACCTTGTCGGATACCGAGCGCCGCGATCAGGTTCGGCATGCGGTGACGCTGCTCTATCTGGCGGTGCCCGGCGATTTCGTGGTGCTGCATCTCATCACCTCGCTGTTCGCCCTGGAGACCATCCTCGACAAGATCACCGCGAAATCCGCCGCGGATACGGTCTACGACCTCTATTGGGCCGGGTTGCGGATCATCGCGGCGGCGGAGGGGAAGGTACCGACCGCGCAGAAGCTGCGCGACCTCGACGCACTGTACGTCGAGCCCGCGAGCGACCATTCCGGTTACGCCGCAGACGAATTCGATGTCATCGCGCGGCGCGCGTGGCTGGAGGACGAGGAGCACAATCCCAAACTCGTCTTCGTCCTGCGGTCGTGGTGGGAGGAGGACCCGTGGACCGGCTACCGGCATGCGGCGGCGCAATTCACCAGTACACCGGACCTGCCACCGAGTTTCGAGGAGCCACCGAACGAGTAGCGGTCGCGAATGCCAGCACTGCCGATATGAGGACAAGGACAACTCTGTGAACAACGTGATCGCGAACGAGCTTCAGCAGCAACTCGACAAGCGCTATGGCACGTCGGCTCCCCATGCCGGTGACGCGGCGAATCCGACGCTCGAAGTGCTGCTGCGCCACCGGACCGCGCGCCACTACCTGCCCGCGACGGTGAGCGAGACCGAACTCCAGTTGATCATCGCCGCGGCACAATCGGCATCGACCTCCGCCAACTTCCAATTCACCAGCGTTGTCGTCATCGACGACCCCGAACTGCGCGCGCGGCTCGCCGAGCTGGCCGGCGGGCAGCAGCTGATCAACGATGCGTCGGTGTTCCTCGTCTGGGTGGCCGATTGGTCGCGCAATATCGATATGGCGCGGGCGCACGGGCACACCATCGAGGCGACGTCCTACCTCGACAGTGCGTTGTCGAGCATCATCGATGTCACGTTATCGGCGCAGAACGCCGCGATCGCCGCCGAATCCCTCGGTTACGGAATCACTTTCGTCGGCGCACTGCGCAACAACATCGACGATGTCATCGACCTGCTGCACCTGCCCGAATGGACCTTTCCGGTCTACGGGATGGCCATCGGACTGCCCGACCCCGGCGATCCCGCCGACATCAAGCCACGGTACGGGCAGCACGTCGTCGTGCACCGCAATACCTACACCCCGCCGACCGAGGACGCCATCCGCGACTACCTCGATCGGATCAACACCTACTATCGCGAACAGGAACTGCCGGAGGACTGGGTCAAGAATCGACTGGCCTGGCGCATCTCGACGAAGGAGAGCCTGCACGGCAGGCAGGGCATCCGAAAGACGTTCAACAACCAGGGTTTCCGACTGGAGTAACGCGATCGTCTAGGTCTTGCGCCCTACTGCGGCATACCCTGCGGCGGGCGGCTTCACCGCGGGATCCGCGAGGGGCAGCGCGACAACACCGGCCGCGATCGGATCCGGCTCTTTGCCGTCGGGATACCAGCGGCCGATCGGCACGATGCCCGGCTCGATCAGTTGCAAGTCCGCGAAGAAACGGGCGACCCCGTCATAGGTGCGCGCCTCCATCGCGATGCCGCTGTGTTGATAGGCGTTCACGGTGCCCTGGACAGTTTCGGGGTCCAGGTCAGCGGTGAGGTGGGTCATCACCAGGAACGAACCCGGCGCGAGCGGTTCGAGCAGCGCCTCGATGATGCGGTAGATCTGCTCGCCGGGAATGAAGTGGCACAGCGCGATCAGACTCAGCGCGACCGGCTGGGTGAAGTCGATTGTCTCGGCCAGTCGCGGCGCCGCGAGGATCTTCGCCGGTTCGGTGACATCGGCCTCGATGTATTCGGTGCGTCCCTCCGGCGTTCCGACCAGCAGCGCGCGGGCGTGGGCGAGCACGATCGGATCGTTGTCCACATAGACCACCCTGGCATCGCGGGCGGTCTCCTGGGCGACCTGGTGCAGATTGGGCGCGGTGGGGATACCGGTACCGATATCGATGAACTGACGGACGCCCTGCTCGCCGACATACCGGACCGCGCGGTTCATGAAATCGCGGTTCTCCCGCGCGACCATGCGCACATTGGGAATGGCCTGCTCGATCTGCTCGGCAGCCACCCGGTCGGCGTCATAGTTGTCCTTGCCGCCAAGAAAGTAGTCGTAAATGCGGGCACTATGCGCCTGGCCCTGCTTCAGATCAACCATCCCGTTCTCGTCCGCCATGGCACCTTCCTCGCTCGAACAGCCTGAGCCTCCCTAACGAGTTAACCACTCGACGCGATCTCACATGTCCAACCGCGCGGTTTCGATCCGAAGCGCGCTCACGGCACCGCGACTCGATCCGCCGAATCCTGCGACCACACCTCGTGCGGTCGGGTGTAGCGGCCATCGGCGGCGAGCAATGCGCTTACAGCTCAGGTGTTTCGGTGGTCAGTTGAATGTCTGCGGAGGGCCGGTCGGTGCCTGCACGATCGTCAGCTGCGAGCGCTGGCGCACGGTGAATCCGAGCGTCTCGTACAGCCGGATCGCCGTCACGTTATGGGCGACCGCGTGTAGGAACGGCGTCTCGCCGCGAGCTCGGACGCCCGCGCCGACGGCACGAACCAGGCGCGAAGCTATGCCGCGGCCACGGAATTCGGCGTCGGTGCAGACCGGCGCTGATCTCGGTCCAACCTGGCGGATGCAGGCGCTCCCCCGCCATCGCCACCAACCTGCCGTCCACTCGCAGCCCCAAATAGGTGCCCATTTCGATGGTCCGCGGCGCGAACGGGCCCGGTTCGGTGCGTGTGATCAGCTCGAGTATCTCGGGCACATCGGCCGCGGTGAGCACCTCGAATTCCGGGTCGTCGGCGACGCGTAGCGCGCTGCCGTCCATCTGTACCGACTTCAGTTCTTGCAGGACCGTCCAACCGTCCGGCGGCACGTGGCCCCCGCCGCGCAGCCCGGTGCTGCCGCCCGGTCCGAGCAGGGTGGCCAGATCGGCCCAATCTTGTTCGTCCAGCACCGGCGGATGACCGACGAACCGGGCGACCTCGGGGTCGTAGCGACCGATCCGACCCGCCCAACCGGCGAACCGGCGGTGCACGCCACGCAGCGAACCCCGCACCGGATCGTCGAGCGGATGCGACGAGGTATGGACATCGATGGTCGACTCAGTGGTCACCGCACACTCCTCCACAACAACGTTCAACCCGAGAACGTTAGCTAGCCGCACGATCACCGGACACCGTTGCGCTCACCACGATTTCGACATGCGGGCGGTCCGCCGCTGGAGCGGCCCGGCTTCGGCGCGGGATCCGAATGCTTCACTGGTGCGATGACCTCGCACCTTCCCGGCCCGGCGCCGCCGACAACGTCGACACCTACTTCGACGCGCGGCCGGAACTACTCGCGCAGATCATGCACGGCAACGCACACGCTGCTGCCGCGGCTGGCATCGTGAACCGCCCGATCGTCACAAGGGCTGGGCGTCGGGTTCCAGGAGTCGCTTGGGGTGCATGCCGTCGACCTGGCCGATGAACGGTGGATGGATGCTGTAGCCGAGCATGCGGCGGATGTCCTCCGATACGGCGCGCACGGTATCGCGGGTGGTCGACAGGGTGAACGCTTCCTGTGGGCGCAGCCATGGCTCGCAGTATTGGGCGGTGACGGCCAGGCGCGGATGCCGAGTGCGGTTGGCGCCGCCACCATGCCAGAGGGTGCCGAGGAAGAACACGCACGAGCCCGCGTTCATGACGACGGGTTCCCGCTCGGTCGCCTCGGGCCGGCGATGGCCCCAAAGGTGGCTTCCCGCAATGACATCGGTGGCGCCGTTATCGGCGGTGAAGTCGTCGATCGCCCAGATCGTCGCCGCGCCGAGGGCCGCGCGTGGCCGGGGCAGGGGGTAGAAGCCGTCGTCGGTGTGCAGCATCTGTGTTTGCTCGCCGGGCAGAATGTTGATCACCTGCAGCATCGACAACAGGTAGTTCGGCAGCAGGAGCCGATCAACCAAGGCCAGCACCCGCGGATGGTCCGCGATTCGATCGCAGGCGCGGGTCTTGTTCAACACGCTGTAGACCCGTTGGGTGGTATGCCCCTCGAACTGGTTGCGGCCGCGCCGATCCAACAGTGGCGCAACCGCTTCGCGGATTTCGTCGAGTTCCTGCGCGGTGAGCAGATCGGGCAGGATCACATAGCCGTCCCGCTGGACAGTGGCCAGATCCGCCGCGCTGACCGCCGGGTCGATGGTCTCGCCGCTGCTCGCGGTCCGGCGATAGGTTCCGGCCAGATCGCCGCCCAAATCCGCCAACGACGAGACTTCGGTGTTCATGGGGCTCCTCGGTAAACATAACTGAGTTCGGTTATGCTTCTGACTGTGGCACGCGCACCGATCGGACGTCAACAGTTACTCGACGCTGCCCGCGATGAACTGGTGCGCGGTAACGGTGTCATGGAACTCGGCGCGCTCACTCGGCGCGCCGGATTGAGCACCGGTGCGCTGTACCACCATTTCGGCTCCAAAAGTGGTCTGCTGGCAGCGATTTACGACGCGTTCTATGGTGGCCTCGGTCACGCCATCGCCGATGCGCACCTGCCCGCCGAGGCCGACTGGGCGGTCCGCGAGCACGAACGCACTCGCCGCTTCGTCGCCTACCACTTCGCCGACCCGTTGGCCCCGGTCCTGCTCGATCGCACCGCCTTAGACCCGCAGCTCACCGAACTCGAGGCGGTCTACGTCCAGAACATGAGCGATAACGCCGCCGACAACATTCGCCGCGGCCAAGCCCGTGGCCAACTTCCCGCCGATATCGACCCCGACAGTGCGGGCGCCTTCGTTATCGGCGGGCTGCGCCACGGGATCGCCCAGCAACTCCGCATCACCCCACCCCCCGGCCCGGACCTGGCCACTGAACGGTTGTGGCGGCCGACCGCCGCCGCGCTCGGAATCACCTGATACACAACGAGTCCTGGCAATCGTGCGACAGGGCGAGCGACGCCGCTCTCGCTCTACGACGGTTCGTTGTCAGCGACCGAACGAGCCGGTCGGCGGCGGGGTCTGTCGGGCCGGCGTGCGGTAGAAGAACTGGTAGTCCTCGTTGTAGTCACAGGGGTTCAGGAACAGCGGGAACAGATTGACCCCACCGCCACGTGCGCGCTGACACTCGTCCTGCGAGGCGTAGCCCTTGCTCAGCGTGCTGCCGTCCGGGTAGGTGATGAAATTGCCACCGGCGGAGACCGTCGTTCCGTCCGGATACCGGGTGGCGATCAGGTGACCGGACGGGTCGTAGAACTCGATCGACCCGTCAGGTCGTTGCACAGTGGTCTGGCCGTAGTCGCTGCCGGGGATGTAGTCCGGATCGCCAGGAATGTAGGGCACCGCCCCTGCCGCACCAGCCGCGGAAAGGCTCAGGGCAACCATCGCGCCCAGGGCAAGCACACCGCTCGCAAGCTTCTTGTACATGTTCTCTACCTCCGTCTAAGTGGGTTCGTACACCCCCCTATCGGATCTGGTAATCCATCTGTTTCAATTACAGCAAACATCTAGAGAATTGACCAGTGCTGGTCTTGGGCGCGTTCATGGGATCCGCGGTTGGCCTCCGCGCTGGTCGCGCTCCTCCGTACGCGTCCCGGGGCATGCTCGAGGCCGCCCGGGATAAACAGGACCGCTGACGCCCTTGGCAAGGTCGGTGCGGCGATCAAGCAGATCGGCTATGAATTCATAGAACTAACAAACCTACAGGCCGGACTTAAAGCTCGAAATTGAAGGTATGTATTCAACAGTTAAGGCCTTACTTACACATTGCACTTTTGCGCTGCGCCGCCAGTACAGTCGACCGTGCCGATCCGCGAGTGTGCAGCTGGTTTCATGACACTCGACTGATAGCGAATCTTGATATCAGCTGCCATTCGCGGGTCTGCGGGAAATGCACCTGTAGTTCACACGGAGGTCTCCAGCTCATGTCGTCTGCTGCCAGTCGTCGCCATTATCGCGGTAGACATCGCGTCGCGAAGTCACCCACGAATGGCACACCACTGCTATTTGCCACCCTGCTCTCCGGCGCCCTGCTCGCACCCGGCGTGCTCAGCCTGTCGACATCAACCGCCGCGGTGGCCGAGGCCGCGAGTTTCGGCTTCCGAGCGAAGATTCAAGGTTATGACTCCGACGGCAGAGCGATCATTCATTACAACAATAAGATCAATGATCCCGATATCGAGAATGCCGTCAAGCACCTTAATTCGACACCTGGTCTCAACCTGGTGTTGAAACCAGGGTCGGGTGACGGCGCGATCAACATCAGTCACGAACCGATGGGCGGCGGCGTCGTCGGCCTCGGCGGGTGGGATAACGGCCCGTTCGTCAAACTCGACCCCAACAATCGCACCATGGATCGCGACGATAGAACCGAGGTAGCCGGGCACGAGCTGCTGCATTCCATCGGTCTCGATCACGATGACAGTGGGTGCAGCATCATGGCCAGCTCGGTCAACAGGTGCGGCAAGGGCCCGAGCCCACTACACAAGAATGAGATCAACGAACTCAACGGCATGTACAAGAAGGGCAAGCCGAACCCGAACGCTCCGAAGGACCCAACATCGACAAAACCGAATAACCCGTCCAAACCCACCGACAGCACCCCGCAGAAGGGCGACCCGACCGGTACCCGACCGCCGAAAAACCAGCAGGGGCAGCCGAACCAAGACCCCGGGGATGATCAGCAGAGCGGGCAAACGCCCGGCGATGATGGCCAAAGCCAGCCCGATGACGGCTCCGATTGGTCCGGAGACGACAGCGGCGATGACGCTTCCGGCCCCGGCGACATGTCCAGTAGCGATGGTGGCGATATGTCCGGCGGTGACGACGGCGGCGATATGTCCGGCGGCGACGACGGCGGTGACATGTCCGGCGGCGACGACGGCGGGTTCGACTGGCAGGGCGACGGCGGCGGCGATTCTTCCGATCCCGGCGGCATGTTCAGCAACGACGGTGGCGACACGTCCGGCGGCGACGACGGCGGCTTCGACTGGCTCGGCGACAGCGGCGGCGATTCTTCCAACACTCGGGACATATCGAGTAGCGACGGTGGCGACATGTTCGGCGGTGACAACGGCGGCGGCTTCGACTGGCTCGGCGACAGCGGCGGCGGCGACCTGTTCGGTGGCGACAGCGGCGGCGGTGGCCTGTTCGGTGGCGACAGCGGCGGCCTGACCGGCGGTGGCGGCAACAACTTCGACTGGTTCGGCGGTGGCGGCGGCGACCGGTCCGGCGGCGGAGATCTGTTCGGCGGTGGCGGCGGGTTAGGCGAACTCGCCAGTGTCGGTGGCGGCTTCGACGGCGGAGACTTGTTCTAGTACCGCATTCAACCATTCAACCGGCGGTGCGATCCCCACCGGTTCAGAGCGGCAGATGTTGCTGCCCAAGAGATTCGGCGCAGAATTGCGCAGTGGCCTGGACGACACCGAAACCGGTGTCGACCAGGCCACTTTTCTGTCCAGCCGCGGGCACTCGTTCGTCGCGGCTAATAGCAAGGCGCGCACCGATCGTCGATTAGCGATCTAGCACGGAGCAGATAAGTCGCCGGTTATTTCTCAGTAATCATGCATTACTTTTCGGTAATCCCGCATGTCACGGTGTTTGCGGGGCTCGATCAGCACCCATATGCTCTAAAACCTACCGCAAGATTTGATCGATTCTCCGCAATCGGGCGCATGGTCCTCGGAGGCTCGCTCACGTTTACTGACATTGATCGAGTCACCCCCGGTGGGCGCTGTGCACCGGGGTACGAGCCACATCGGGAGCACCGCCGAATTGACCATTCACTCCGCAGACGAGGTTCGGCAGCACACCCGCGCCGGGTGGGTGACCGATGTCCTGGCGAGCTACGAGAACGATCACCGGCCCGCCCATGAATACCTTCGGGACAATGGCGAATGGACCGAGGTCAGCCGACACGACCTCGTACAGCACGTCCGGTCGGCCGCACGGGGATGGCGGGCGGCGGGCCTGCGACCGGGCGACCGGGTCGCGGTCGAGGCGACCGACCCGCATATCTTCGTCCCTGCCTTCCTCGGCGCCCTGTGGTCCGGTGTGGTCCCCGTTCCGTTGCCACCGCCGTCGGGACGCCGCGGCGCGTGGAGCGCTCAGGTGACCGCGATGTCACGGATCGCGCAGCCCCGGGCAATCGCGTTGCGCGGTAGCACCGAACCGCCCGCGGACTGTGGGCGGCTGCTCATCCTGGACGATGTGGTCGCAACGCCGCCGGACGAATCGGCGCCCCACCGCCCCGAGCTGGACGCGACGGCGTACCTGCAGTTCAGCAGTGGCAGTACCGGAACACCCCGTGCCGTCCCTGCGCGGGTGGCGGCGGTACTCGCCAACGGCCTCGCCATCATGCGCGACGGCCTGCGCGGCGACCCGGCCACCGACCGAGGACTGACCTGGCTGCCACTGCAGCACGATATGGGTTTGGTCGGATTCGTGTTGGCACCCTTGCTGGTTGGCGTCCCCGTCTCGTTCATGCCGACCCGTTCGTTCGCACGTGACCCCGGGCTGTGGTTGCGCGCCATGTCCGAACGGCACGCCACGATCAGCTTCGCGCCCAACTTCGCCTTCGCCCTCGGCGCCCGCCGCACCAAGCCCGACGAGGTCGACCTCAGCAATGTGCGTGTCCTCGGCTGCGGTGCCGAGCCCATCAATCACGCTGTGCTGCAACGGTTCCTCAGCACCTTCGCCCCCTCCGGGCTGGCGCCCGAGGTGCTGTCGCCGTGCTACGGGCTTGCCGAGGCCACCCTCGCGGTCACGATCTCTCGCCCGGACCGCCGTTTCCGCGTAGACCACGTGCAAACGACCGCGTTGTCCGCGGGGCAGGCAATCCCGGTCGACGCGGATCGTGCGACGCGCTCCGCCGACGGCCATGCCACTCCGCCGGCGGATCTCGACGGAGTGGACACCCTCGTCGGTTGCGGACCGCCCCTGTCCGGCCACGTCATCGTCATCCGCGATGCCACTGGAAATGCCCTCGGCGAGCGCGCAATCGGTGAGGTCTGGGTCAGCGGCCCCTCCATCGCACAGACCTACGTGGGCGCTCCACCCGAGACAGACACCACCTTCCACCCGGACGGCTGGCTGCGCACCGGAGACCTCGGCTACCTGGCCGAGGGAGAACTGTTCATCACCGGCCGCGTCAAAGATCTGCTGATCCTCAACGGCCGCAACATCGACCCGCAACGCGTGGAGTGGCTCGCCGAGTCCGTTCCCGGCGTGCGCGCGGGCGGCGTCGTCGCCTGCACCCGACCCGGTCCGCAGTCCGAGGAATTGGTGGTTGTCGCAGAATGCCGCACCCCGGCTACCCCCGACCTGGCCCGAGCCCTGCGGGAAGCGGTTGCCGCACTGGACATTCCGATCCGCGACGTGGTCCTCGTCGAGCCGGGTACCGTGCCGAGAACGACCTCGGGCAAGCCTCGGCGACAGGAAACCCGCCGCCGCTACCTGGAGGGTTCCCTGCATGTCAAGCAAGGCTGAGATAGCCGTCAGCTACGACCTCGATCCGGAATTCTTCCGACTGTGGCTCGACAGCCGGATGAACTACACCTGCGGCGTTTTCGACGACACCGACGATCTCGACACCGCCCAGCTCGCCAAGCTCGACATCCTGCACGACTTCGCCCACATCACACCCGAGACCCGGGTCCTCGATATCGGCTGCGGCTGGGGCAACAACCTCGCCTACCTCACCCAGGAACGCGGCGTCGCCCACGCGCACGGCCTCACCCTGTCCGAGGCCCAATACGACGACATCCTGCGCCGCGACCTGCCCGGAGTCACCGTTTCCTGTATCGACTACCGAGACTTCGTACCGGACGACACCTTTGACGCCGTCCAGTCCATCTGCATGATCGAACACGTCTGCACCCCCGAGGAGGCCCGCGCGGGCCGAGCCGTCGCGCGCTACCGCGACTACTTCCGCAAGGCGTGGACGTGGACCAGTCCCGGCGCCCACTTCGCGCTGCAGACCGGCCTGCGCGACCGTCTCCCCCGCCGCCCCGACGAGGCGCGGGAGTTGCGCTGGCTCAGCGAGACCATCTTCCCCGGCGGTATGACACCGCGCGCCGAGGACCTCATCATGGCCGCAGGCCCGTACTGGGAGGTCATGCAACTACGCACCAGGCGCAAGGACTACGAGCTGACCACCACCCACTGGCGAACTCGGCTGCGCGCCAACGAATCCGAGATCCGCGACCGCTGGGGCGGCGAGCTCTTCGCGACCTATGACCGCTATCTGAGCTGCTGCATCAACTCCTTCGCCCGTCGGCACATGACGCTGTCCCAGTGGTGCCTGCGCCGGGTCGACGATCCCGAGTGAAAGGGCAATTCCAGTGACACAGGACGACCTATTGGCCCTGCTCGCACGCGGTCTGCGCCGGATCACGCCTGCCGCGCACCCGACGCTCACCGCGAGATCCGATCTCCATTCGGCAGGCCTCGACTCCCTGCAACTGCTGGAGCTCGTCACCTGGACCGAGCAGGAACTGGACATCCGGCTGCCCGACGAAAAGCTCTACACCGTCACCGATGTCGGCGAGCTGTGCGACATCATTTCGGCCGAACTCGCGAACCGCTCATGAACAAAGAGCTGCGTGAATCCTTCCATCGCGCCTACATGACATTCTTCGAGCAGGCCGAACGCACCCGCAGGTGGAATCCGTTCACCGACATCGACTGGGACGCAATCGCTCTCGACAGGACCGATGCGCAACTCGCCACCAATGCCGAGACCTTCTGCGGCGTGGAGATGTTCCTGCCCGACTACCTCAACACCCACCTGGAACTGTTCGGCCGCAACTATGCCCAGGCATGGTTCGCCGCCAATTGGGGGTATGAGGAATCCAAACACTCTCTCGTGCTGCGGGAATACCTGCATCGCAGCGGCCAGCGCACCGAAGAACAACTGCACGACTATGCCGACACCATTCTGTCCAAACACTGGCAGCGCCCCTACGCGACGCCCCGGGAGATGCTGATCTACGGCATGATCCAGGAACTCACCACCTTCGTGGTCTACCGCTCCCAGCGCACCCTAGCCTTGGATACCGGACACTCGGTCCTCGCCGATATCTACCGTCTCATCGGCCGAGATGAGATGGCGCACACCAAGTTCTATCAGCACATGGTCGCCATGCACCTCGACGACGATCGCGAAGGAACGCTGATCGATCTGGCTCATGTGCTGAGGACGTTCCGGATGCCCGCGGAACAACTCCTTCCGGACGCCGAGGCTCGTTCTGTCCTCATGCGCTCGACCGGCATCAATGGGCAGGTCTATCTCCGTGACATCGTCGCGCCCACCCTCGCGGCCCTGCGGCTGACCCGGCACGACCTGCTCAGAACGAGGAAGTCCGCCATACCCGGCCAGGACGCGGCAACGCACGACCAGGAGAGCTGACAGTGCCCGAACCGGCGGCCACCGACTTCCTCAGCGACCCCCTCTTCGCGCCACACGCCCGATACGAACTGGGTGTCGACGACCTGATGCTGCTGACTGTTGAACGCGCAAAGGCGTTGCACGCGAAGGGAATTGTCGGCAGCGAAGCCTGGTGCGGTGGGAATCGGGCAGCCCAGTTCCCCGATCTGGTACGCACGCTGGGCTGGATCAGTGCCTTCGACATCGCCCTCGTCTCGACGATCGGCAACCAGCAGTTGGCCGGCAACGCGCTGCTCTCGCACGGCAACCCCGCGCAGGTGGCGGCGTATCGCGACGAGATCGACCGGATGGATCGGGTGTACGCGTTCGCCGCGACCGAGATCGGCCGTGGCACCAACCTCATGTTCATCGGGACCGAGGTCAACTACCGGCATGCGGACCGCTCGCTGCACATCACGACACCGTCCGATGACGCGGCGAAGTACTGGATCGGCAACAGTCTGTTCTCCGCGACGCACGCGATGATCCTCGCCCGCTTGGTGATCGACGGTGTCGACGAGGGCCATCACTGGTTCCGGGTTCCGCTGCGACCGACCGAAGGCGCGCTGCCGTTCCCCGGCGTGCGGATTCGCCGTGCCGACCCCAAGGGCGGGATCGTGGGGAACCAGACGGGAATGATCCACTTCGACCAGTACCGGATGCCGATGGATGCGCTGCTGAGCGCCTGGGCGCATATCGATGGGTCCGGCGGGTATGTGTGCGAAATCCCAAGGCGTGAACGGTATCTGCGTTGCCTTGGGACGTTCTCCCAGGAACGCGTCTTCCCCGTGACGGGTGCGGCCGCGGTGTTGCGGCGCTGCGCGGCGATCACGCTTCGCTACAGCACGCACCGGGAGGCGTCCGGCAGGACGCTGCTTGCCTACCCGCATTACCGCGAACGCCTCATGCCCGTCGTCGCCGAGGCGCTCGCCCTCCAGCACCTGACCGAGCACCTCATCGAGGAGTGGATCAGCCGCTATCCCACCGAGCCGGTCAACCTCCTCGGCCGCACGCTCTACGGGCTGACCTCTGGGGCCAAGGCACACGCCTCGTGGGCGGCCAACGCGGCACTGGTCGAGCTGCGAGAACTCTGCGGGGGTCACGGGTTTCACAGCCACAACGAGATCGTCACCGCGCGGGTCGACGGCGAGATCAACACCACCTTCGGTGGCGACAACAACGTCCTCTGTTACGAAAGCGTCCGCGTCGCAGCGAGAAACGCGCCTGCGGACACCGCCTCCCCCACCGCGCCCGTCGTCACCGAGGACGGGCTGCGCTCGTGCGACCAGGGCATCGAACTGCTGGAAGCATTGGCGGAGCGGCTATTACGGCGTTGGCGGGAGTCGCAGCGCGGCGCACTGTGCCGACCGCACGTCCACGCCAGCTGCGGCGCCCTGCTGCTGCGCCGCTGGCACGACCGTTCTCGAGGCGCCGCCGACGACACCGTCCGACAGCTCTACGCCGTGACCTGCCTACTGGCCCTGTCCGACCACCTGGTCGCGGAAGAACTCCTCGACGGCGCGGGCATCCGAGGCCTACTGACCCAGCGCGGCGAACTCAGCGACCAGTGCGCCGACCAGCACACCGCGGTCTTCGATCTACTCGACGTGCCCCCGGCACTGCTGAACGTCCCACTCGCCCACCCCGACTACATCCGCCGCACGGTCACCGCCGCCCGCGACACCGATCGGAAGCGCCCCGCCTGACGCGCACCACGGCCGGCGCACAGCACGCGGCCACCGACCCGGTCAACGTGGACCAGGTCGGTGGAACTAGCGCGGGGTGATCAGGAGGTGGGGCCGTTTTGGGCTTGTTTGTAAGGGGCACCGGCGGATTGGGCGGCGGTGGTGAACGCCTTCTTCATCTGCGGCCAGAAGGTGCTGTCCACGCAGGAGTAGCGGGGCATGAAGCCCGCGCAATTCGAGCCGCTGTTCGGGCCGAGTTCGATGGTGAAGGAGGCAAGTCCCAAGGAGCCGTGGGCCTGGTCGTCGGTTGTTCCCCAGGTCGAGTATCCGACGGTCTCCTCGTCGGTGCCGACGATGAATCCGCTCGGTACAACCTTCTTGATCAACGCGCGCAACTGCTCCCGGTTCTTCGGCGTCGCTGCGGTCGGAATGATGCCGTAGTTCCCGTACGAATGCAGGTCGATCACTACGCCTTTCGCGGTATCCGGGACGTCACCACCGCCGGCGGGGCGCTGATTGGTGAACAGGCTCGGGTACAGCTTCTGTATCGCCTGGGTTTCCGGTTCGGACGCGGCACGCGGACCCTGGAAGGTCTGCGAGCAAGGGTTTTTCGAGTCACCACCCCAGCGGCCGGTGAAGTTACGGTTCAGGTCGACGCCAGGACCGTTGCCTGACCCGTCGACGACGGAGCAGGACGACGGGGTGGCGCTGTTGTCGGCGTTCTTGCGCTGCATCTTGGGCCTGTTGCCGCCGCTTGCCACCACGTCGACACCGTCCGGGTTGGTCACCGGGACGACCCAGACCTCGGTGGTGTCCAGGATCGAGGTCGCCGTGCTGTCGGTGCCGTAGCCGTTGGCGAGGTAGTCGATCCATCGCCAGGCCAGTTCGCCGGTCGCCAGCTCGCGAGCGTGGATCTGCGCGGTCAGCAGGAAGCGCGGCTTGGTCGAGGTGGGCGAGAGCGCGCAACCAGTCGGTGCGACAGTCGTTTTCGCGGTGGCCTTCTCCTTGTCGGTCGCCTGCTTCGCGATTCCGGTCAAGCAGATGGCGTTCATGGTGTGGCCGCCGTTGCCTTTTCCGGCCAGCCAGGTTTTGCCGATATCGTAGGTTTGGGCGATCCCCGGATACTTGGTTGCGACATCCTTGGCATGGCCGAGCATGTCCGCCGCGGTGTGATAACCGCCGTAGTACGTATTGTCGAGTGATCGCTGCTCCGACGGTAGCGACTTGTATACCGGCGCCTGCTTCGTCAGCTTCAGTCCCTTATCGCGCAGCGCCTGTGCACCCGTCTCGTCGACCGCGATTGTCACCGTGCCAGGACCTGCGGGAACCATTTCGATCCCGGCACTGTCGAGGATGTCGACCTGAGTCTGCGACGGCACCGGAACGTTCCAGTAGTAGGGGGTGTCATCGGCGGCCTGCGCCATCAGCGGACAGAAAACAAGGGTCGAAAACCCACCGACAGCCACTGCGGAAATAGTTGCAAGAATATTGCGGAAACTGCTCATAGACTTTCCTTGTCTCGCGGCACCTTCAGATAGCGCATTTCACGACATGCTCGGAGATTAAGCCGTTATGTGGGCTCGGTGAAACCCCAGATGACGAGTGGGGAAAAGGGTTGCACGCCAGGAAAGATCAATTGGTGGGTGCGCTTTGACGCCACAATCACCCGACGCTCATCGGTTGCTGGAGCGGAAGCCCGGGCGTCAAAGGTGGATGATCGGAGTAGATCCGGGGCAATAGAATTGGTGGGTTCCGCGACGGCACCGCGGTCGGGCATGCTGACATCGCCCCGCTCGACCTGCTCGACGACTCGAGGAAGTGCCGATGAAACGCGTTGCGTTGGTGGTCATGCTTGTCGCAGTTGTGCTGAATTTCGCCTCGGGCCCGGCTTTTGCCGGTGGGCTGAACACCGATGCGCTTGATCGGGCCGTCCGGATTCCGCCCGGCGACAATGCCGCAGGTGAGCTGGCACTCGTCGGCACACCTGAGCAGACGTGGTCCGGCTCGGTCGGCGACCTGCACAGCGGACGACCGGTATCGCCGAACGCGCACTACCGAATCGGCAGTGTGTCCAAACTGTTCGAGGCGGTCATCGTGTTGCAGCTGGCCGCCGAGGGCAGGGTGTGTTTGGACGCACCGGTGCAGCTGTATTTGCCGGAGGCCCTGCCGCTGACGTTCGCCCCGATCACGGTGCGCCAATTACTGAACCACACCAGCGGCCTGCCCGGCGAAGACGAAGGCGCACCCGCACCGACGGCCGACTACTTTGTCGAACACCGCTACGATTACCAAACCTTTGCCCAGATAGTGGATTCCACGCTCCGCCCGCACGGGCGCGCATGGCCGGGCCCGCATTTCGCACCGGGCACGAAACAGGAATACAGCTCCTTCGCCTACCGCGTAGCGGGATTGCTGATCGAGCGGGTCACCGGGCATTCCTTCGCCGACGAGGTGCACCGCCGCATCACCGATCCGCTCGGACTCACCGAAACCTCGGTGCCCGACCGCGATCCCGCACTCCCGGCACCCGCGCTCATCGGCTACGTCACCACCACCGACGGCAAGGTCGTCGATATCGCCGATCAGTCCGGCCTGCCTTCCTCGATGATCTCCACCTCCGCTGATATCGACCGATTCTTCGTCGCGATGATGCGCGGGGATTTACTGCCCGCCGCACAACAGCGAGAACTCTTCGCGATCCCACGGGACGCGTCCGGGGCCCTGCTGTGCGATGTCAAGACCGCACCACCCGGCACCCAATGTTTCGGCAGCGGGCCGATGACCACCCGCCTCGGTGACGGAAATGTGTTGTGGGGCAAGACCGGCCACGACCTCGGCTACGCCAGCGGTGTGTTCGCCACTCCCGATCTGCGGCTGCATGGCGTCTACGCGGTCGGCCGAATCACCCTCGACAACGGCGACGCACCCGCACTGGCTCTGCGGATCGCACAGGCGGCAACACAGGGCACGCCGCCGCATTAGGACCAGCGGCCCTGATCCGGTTGACAAGGCGACGGACCGTCACCACAGTGGTGGGGCGTCGCTCGTCCCGGATGCCCTTCTACCGCACCAGATCGAGGATTTAGATGAATGTTCGCCGGTTCACCGTTTCGGCCGCCGCCGCAGGGCTCACGCTGCTCGCGGCACCAGCCGCGCTAGCCGAGCCCGTCACCGGTTCCTCCGGGACCGGCTCGTCGGCCGTGGATTCGGGCTCCGCCGCGGTCGGATCGGCGGGCTTGAATCAGACCGGATCGGCATCCGGCGCGTTCGACAACTGCGACCAGGCACGCGCCGCGGGGCGTGCGCCGCTGTTCCGTGGCGAACCCGGATACAGTCCGCGCCTCGATCCCGACGACTCCGGAATGGCCTGCCCGACGGTCTGACCCCGACACACCGAGTATGCGGCGCGGTCGACCATCGCCAACTCGCGAACAGCGACTGCGTTACGACGAATTATGTTGTCGCACAATTCAGTTCGTAGTCCAGTCCAGTATTGAACTCCAGCGATCCAGCGGTATAGACGCGGGACGCACGATAAGATCGACCCAATGATGGCAGGTGAGAGGGAATCTCAGGCTCGACTTCTAGCGGAGTACGCGACGGCTATCGCGACAACGTTGCGTAATGCCGTGCTGTCGGCACATCAGGAGGCGGTGCACGCTGTGCGGTCCGCCGGACCGGCGGTAGACCGCAACCTGATCGAGCTCATCGAGTTGCAGCGGTCCATCACGCGCATCGCCGACCAGCTCGACGCCAACGGCACGCGTTCCAGGCCGACGTCGACCGTGCCGGATAAAGCGGCTGGGATTGTTGTCGAACCGCCGAACGCCCGCACCAGCTTTTGGGCGAAACAGCGCGATACCGCACCTCTCGCGGCAGATTACCGACGTCAGCGCCCCGCTGCGTCGTTGATGTTCCCGTTCAGCACGGAAGGAATGGCGATGAGTGTCACTCTGGCCAAGGGCGGCAATGTGTCGCTGTCCAAGCAGGCGCCCAATCTGACCGCGGTCGCGGTCGGCCTCGGCTGGGACGCGCGCGCGACCACCGGCACCGATTTCGATCTTGACGCCAGCGCGTTGGCGACCGGACCGGATCAGAAGGTGCTCTCGGATCAGCACTTCGTGTTCTACAACAATCTGCGTTCGCCGGAGGGCTCGATCGAGCACACCGGTGACAACCTCACCGGCGAGGGCGAAGGCGATGACGAGGTCATCAATGTCGACCTCGCCGCGACGCCGCCGACAATCACGAACATCTTCTTCCCCGTGTCGATCCACGAGGCGGCGGCTCGGCAGCAGTCGTTCGGTCAGGTCCGCAACGCCTACATCCGCGTCGTCGATCGCGCGACCGGGGCGGAGTTGGCCCGCTACGACCTGACCGAGGACGCGTCATCGGAAACCGCCATGGTGTTCGGTGAGTTGTATCGGCATGGCGCCGAATGGAAGTTCCGTGCCATCGGCCAGGGCTATGCGTCGGGGCTGGCGGGTATCGCCCGCGATTACGGAGTCAATGTCTGACATGGTTCGCCCCGATGTGCCGGACCCTGGTGGGTTGACGCCGCGGCAAGCGCTGCGGCAGGTGCAGGAACAGCTGCGCAAAACCGAGCGGCTGCTCGACATCGCCGCCGAGCAGCAACCGTCGCAGACCTTGACCAGGATCGTGCATTCGCGCTGGCCGGTCGCCGCGGCGGTGGTGGTCGCCGTCGGTTTACAGCTCTGCCTGCCGGACGGGTTCACGGCCGGTCATCGCTTGGTGCCCGGCCTCGAACTCGTGTTGCTCGCCGGTCTGGTGATCGCGGATCCGCGTGGCCGGGCCCGCCCGACGCTGTGGCTGCGCCGAATGCTGGTGTTGCTCACCGTGATGATCACCATCACCAATGGCTGGTCGGCCGTCCGGCTCGTCACCGAGATCGCGCTGGGCAAGCAGGCCGACGCGTTCATCCTGCTGATCTCCGGCTTCGCCATCTGGACAACCAATGTGATCGTGTTCGGCCTCTGGTACTGGCAGCTCGATCGCGGTGGTCCGCTCGGCACCCCCGGCCCGCTGAGCAATCGCGACTTCACCTTCGTACAGCAGCAGGACACCAACCCCGCGCTGGTGAACTGGGAACCCAGCTTCCCCGACTACCTGTACCTCGCCTACACCAACGCGACCGCGTTCAGCCCCACCGACGTCATGCCCTACACCATCCGCGCGAAGATGATCATGATGCTGCAGTCCGCGGTCTCCCTCATGACGATGGCATTGGTCATCGCCCGCGCCATCGGCTTGTTCAAATAGCGAGCCTGACCTTGCGCGGTGTCCGGCGCGGCGGCATGGGAAGCTGTCTGCGATGCTCACCTACACCCAAGCCGTCGTTATCGGCGCACTCCAAGGCATAACTGAACTGTTCCCCATCTCCAGCCTTGGCCATTCGGTGCTCGTGCCCGCGTGGCTCGGTGGATCGTGGGCCGATCTGGTCACCCAGGGCGATTCCGATAACGGCACACCGTATCTCGCGTTCGTGGTCGGGCTACACGTCGCGACCGCGATCGCGTTGCTGGTGTTCTACTGGCGCGACTGGGTCGATATCGTCGTCGGATTCGTCACCACGCTGCGCACCCGACGGATCGAGACCTCCAGTCAGCGGCTGGCCTGGCTGGTCATCGTCGCCACCGTGCCCGTCGGCATCCTCGGGCTATTGCTCGAGCATCCGCTGCGGACGCTGTTCGCGAAACCGTTGGCGGCCGGGCTTTTCCTGACGCTCAACGGTGTTGTGCTCATCGCCGGTGAGGTGCTGCGCCGACGCAGCCAACCGACGCTGGCCGAATACGGCAGGCGCTTCGCCGAATCCGAGGCACGCGCCGCAGCGATATCGCAGGGATACATCTCCGAGCACGACGACGAAACCAGGCTGGCGGACCTGTCCACCAAGGACGCGTTGATCATCGGCGCCTCCCAGACCGGCGCGCTCTTCGCCGGCATCAGCCGCTCCGGCATGACGATGGTCGGCAGCCTGCTGCGTGGCCTCGACCACGAGGACGCGGCGAAATTCGCGTTCCTGCTCGCCACCCCGGTCATTCTGGCAGCGGGCGTGCTGAAGCTGCCGACGCTGGCCGGTCCGCAGGGCAATGGAATCCTGGGGCAGGTGCTGGTCGGGTCGATCGTCGCGGGCGCCGCCGCCTACCTCGCGGTCCGCTTCCTCGAGCGCTACTTCAAGTCGAACTCGCTGCTGCCGTTCGCGGTATACAGCCTGGCCTTCGGCCTTGCCTCGGTGATCCACTTCCTCTGAGCGCCAACCCGACTCGGGGCGTAGCGTTTGAGGGGACGCGATGTTTCCCGAGTCATGGGGAGGGACGTTGGACGCCAGGATCCTCGGCACGGTGATGCCGGTACTCGAGGTGACGTTGGTCCCCGGTGACAAGCTGCTCGCCGAGGCCGGGCAGCTGTCCTGGATGACCGAATCGATACGGCTACGCACCTCCAGCCGGGTCAGCGCGGGCGGACTACTCGGCGCCGTCAAACGAGCCGCCGCGGGTGCCGGATGGTTCCTCACCGAATACACCGCGGCGAAAAACCCCGGGCGGGTGGCATTCGCGGCGAAACTGCCCGGACAGATCATTCCGGTCAGCTTGGGATCGGGGACCGAGTACCTCGTTCATCGGCACGGATTCCTGTGTGGCACCGGCGATGTGCGCGTCGCACTGACCTTCCAACGCCGCCTGGGCGCGGGCATCTTCGGCGGCGCCGGGTTCACGCTGCAGCGACTCAGCGGCTCCGGACACGCGTGGGCCGAGCTTTCCGGTGAGGTCTTCCAATACACCCTCGCGCCGGGCGAGACGCTGCGAGTGCATCCGGGTCACGTCGGAATGTTCGATGCTACAGTCGGATTCGACATCACCGTGCTGCGCGGCGTGCGAAACATCCTGTTCGGCGGTGACGGACTGTTCCTCGCCGCCCTCACCGGCCCCGGCCGTGTCTGGCTGCAGTCGTTGACCGTCAGCAATCTCGCGCACTCCATACTGCCGTATCTGCCTGAGCCCACCGACAATTGATCACTTCGCGGGATCAGACGGTGAGAACGAGCTTGCCCTGAAGGTGGCCGCCGTCGAGCAGCCGGTGCGCGTCGGCGACGCGTTCGAACGGGAACGTCTCCTGCACATGGACCCGGAGCCTGCCCTGTTCGACGAGTTCGACGAGACCACGCAGGGCGACCGGATCGGGGTCGACCGCGATGCCGCTGAAGCGCATGCCAGCCGCCGCGAACTCGGCGGCGAGTTCCGAATCCTCCTCGGCGACCGCGGTCACCAGGTGACCTCCCGGCCGGAGCACGCCGAGCGACCGCGCGACGGTGTCGCCGCCGATCGTGTCGAACACGACGTCGATGTCGCGGACCACTTCGGCGAAGTCCACCGTCGTGTAGTCGATCACTTCGTCGGCGCCGAACCCATCGACGAACTCACGCTTGCTTCCGCTGGCGGTCGTGATCACATGCGCGCCAAGCGCTTTCGCGATCTGGATCGCGACGTGGCCGACCCCACCGCCGCCGCCGTGGACCAGGACACGGTCACCCTCGGTCACGCCGCCGAGGTCGACGAGGCCCTGCCACGCCGTCAGCCCGACGACCGGCAGCGCCGCAGCCTCGACGTGCGAGAGCGCGATCGGCTTGCGCGCCAGGTGCAATGCCGGAGCGGACACGACTTCGGCGTACGCGTTGGCCGCCCGCGGGAACAGCGGCATTCCGAACACCTCGTCGCCGGGCCTGAATCGCCATGTCTGCGGCGCCTTTTCGACCACGCCGCTGATGTCCCAGCCGAGGACGAACGGCGGCTTGCCGAGCAGTGGGAATTCGCCTGCGCGCAGTCGCGCCTCCAGTGGGTTCAGCCCGATCGCCTTGACACGGACGAGGACCTCGGTCGGCAGGGGTTGGGGCGCGGGCGCGTCCACGATGGTGAGCACCTCGGGACCGCCGAGCTGCTGCTGGGTGATGACTCGCATGAGAACCCAGACTATTTTTCCGATAGGAACCAGCAGGTACCCTTTGGCGCCATGAGCGGTTTCGGTCCCAGCGATTCCTTTCTCGCCGACTGCCCGGCGCGTCTGGCGGTCGAGCTGATCGCCGACAAGTGGACGGTGGTCGTGCTCTACGGCCTCAGCAGGGGCCCGGTGCGCCATGGTGAGCTGATCGAGCTGATCGGCGGCATCTCCCGCAAGGTGCTCACCCAGACGCTTCGACGGCTCGAGTCGCACGGACTCGTCCGCAGGCACGCGTATGCCGAGGTGCCGCCCCGCGTCGAGTACGAACTCACCCCGCTCGGCGCGACGCTGATCGATCCGATCCACGTACTGACCGAGTGGGCGAGGGCGAACGGCGACGCGGTCCTCGATGCGCTCGACACCAATTCCGAGCCGCTCGCTCAGCACGGCTGAGCCCGCACCGAACACGACTCCAGGAGGGTGACACGTGGGAACAACTGAACCACAACCGAATTCGTCTGCGAGCGATGCTTGGCGGGACAATGGGGTACGTGTCATCAAGTCGGATCAGCTCGACTCGAATACTGCCAAGACACCGGGGATGGATCGCGCGGCGGCGATCAACGCGGCCCGCGTCGGCGCCCAAAAACTCTGGGCGGGAACGGTGACGATTCACCCCGACGCCAAAACCGGTGCGCACCATCACGGTGCGTTGGAGAGCGTTATCTATGTCCTGCGCGGACGCGCGCGGATGCGCTGGGGTGAGCGGCTCGAGTTCGTCGCCGAGGCGGAGCCGGGCGATTTCATCTTCGTGCCGCCCTACGTGCCACACCAGGAAATCAACGCGAGCACCGACGAACCCCTCGAATGCGTTCTGGTACGCAGTGATAGCGAAGCGGTCGTGGTGAATCTCGACATCGAACCGGTGGAGAAACCCGACACCGTCCACTGGGTCGATCCGATCCACAAGGACCCGGGTTCACTCCGCTAGCAGGATCTCGACGAGGGCTTCGGGGGCTTCGGCGGCCACGTTGTGCCCGGTCGGCAGCGTGTGCACGTGCCAGTCGGAGTCGTCGCGAAGCCGTTGGTAGACCTCGGCGAAAGGCGTCCCGGACCAGCCGTCCAAGTAGATGTAGTCCTTGCGGGGGATCTGGGGTGTGCTGTCGAGCCGGATCTTCTGTAAAAACGACGCGAGCGGGTGCGGGGTCGTTCGTGCGTCCAGGCCCAGCGGTGGCGCAACGCTGTGGCCGTCACCCTTGGCACCCTGGATGAACAGCTCCCGGAAGGCCGGAGTGGTGAGGTCGAAGCAGGAATCGCCGTCCACGGGGACGTAGGCGTCGCTGTAGACGAGCCGCCGGACGCGTCCAGGCAGGCGGGCCGCGGCTCCGGTGATGACCATGCCCGCGTAGCTGTGCCCGATCAGCACGGCGTCGTGGATCTTTTCGGCTTCGAGCAGGCTCACCACGTCCTGGATGTGCGTGTCCAGGTTGGTCGCCGCGGTACGCAGGTGAGCCCGATCGCCCAGACCGGTGAGCGTCACCGAGAAAGCCGAGTAGCCAAGGCGCCGAAGGGTTTCGGCGATCGGCTGGAAGTACCAGCCGCCGTGCCAGCCGCCGGGAACAAGGATGAACGTTGACATGACGGTGACTCTAATCGAGACACTCTAATAGAGGCAACACTATTAGTGAGTAGGATGCTGGTGTGCTGACCTTGAGCGTCCTGGGATTCCTGGCCGAGGAACCGCTGCACGCCTATGAACTCCGGGCCCGGATCTCGGGCCTGTCCGGCCACGTCCGCCCGGTCAGCGACGGCGCGCTCTACCCCGCGCTGAACCGGCTGCGCGAGGCCGGACTGCTTGACCGTCAGGAGGAACCAGGCCGCGGCGCCACCCCGCGCCAGGTGCTGTCCCTCACCGCGGCGGGCCATGCCGAGTTGCTCCGCAGACTCCGCGAGCCCGCCGAGGTCGAGATCACCGACCGCAACTCGTTCCTCGTACTCCTCGCCTTCCTCGGCCGCCTGCCCGATCCGGCCGACCAGGCCCGCGTCCTGCGCCGCCGACTGGCGTTCATGGACGGTCCGGCCAGCTACTTCTATGCCGACGGTAAACCCTTGCGCGCCACCGATATGCGCGACCGTTTCCGCAAGGGCATGCTCACCCTCGCCGCGGCAACCAGCCGCGCCGACCGTGCCTGGTTGGAGAGCACCATCGCGGACCTTGCGCGGGAACGGGAGTAGCCGTCGGGGACGACTCGCCCGGAGTCGGAATTCCAGGGACGGAAGCTGTCTGGCCATGCGTGGGCACCGACGCGTTCAACTGGTGCCCGTACCGTCTGATGTAGTGGTGGACGGCGGACGGAGATCCCATGCTCGACCCGCGACTTCGAACCGCTTGGCTGGCGAACGTGGCAGCAGGCGCGGCGGCAGTGACCATGCGGACGCCGCGCTACGCGCGGCCGAGATTCACCGCTCTACGTTCTGATTCAATTCGGGCACACCATGATTCGGTAGTGGCCTCCGATCTCGAGTTGGTCACCGTTACCGACCGCTCCGCGATACTCACCTGGACGACCCGGGCGCGCGATCGCCACGGACGACTGCGCCCGATTCCCGCGGACACCGAGGTCCGGATCGCGCACGCCGACGGCCCGAGCGCGGCGCGGACCCGTTATCTCGACTCCCGACCTACCGCCTATCACTACGCGGAGATCGACGGACTCGAGCCGGGGCGCGACTACCGATTCGAGGCCTACTCGGACGGTTGTCGCGCCGTTCCCGCCCGCACCCTGGTGACCCGGCGATCCGGAACACCGGAATCCACCGGAGTATTCACCACCGCGGCACCACCACCGGGCCGACTGCTGCGCACCATCGCGCTCGCCAACGACGTCCACTACGGCGAGCACACCAGCGGACTCGTCGTCAGCGGGCTGCCGACCGGACTGCGCCACGACACCGAGCGCTATCCGGAGTTCATGCTCGACGCCTTGCTCGATGATGTGCGCAGTCCCGACCGCGCCGCCGATCACCTCATCCTCGCGGGCGACCTGACCGACTGCGGCACACTCGACCAATCACTGGCGGTACGAGCACGATTGGATTCCTGGGGCGTACTCGGCCGGGACTACTTCGTCTGCCGCGGCAACCACGACAAGCCGCACCGCCACGACCAGGACCACTGGGGCGCCGTATTCCACAGCCGTCAGCGACTGGTCGAATACCATCTCGGCGGACTGCGCCTGATCGGACTCGACACCACTCGACTGACCGGCTCCGGCGGCACCATCGTTGCGCCGCAACGGGATCGACTGCGCGAGATCCTGTCCGCCGACCCGCACCGCCCCACCCTGATCTTCGGGCACCATCCGGTGACATCGCATGCGGCGGTGAGCAATCCGGGCGGGCCGGGCTTCGTACTCGACCCGTCGAACGCGGCCGCGCTACACACCCTGTACCGAAACGCGCCGGGGGTGTTTCTGCACCACAGCGGTCACACGCACCGAAATCGTCGCAACCGTCCCGATCTCGGCATCGATGTCGAATTCCTCGAAGTCGCCGCGGTCAAGGAGTATCCGGGCGGGTACATGCTGCTTCGCATCTACGAAGGCGGCTACACGGCGAACTTCTACAAAACCCGCTCCGGCGCCGCCCGCAGTTGGAGCACCAGGACCCGCCGCCAATACCTCGGCCTGCACCCCGATCACGCCCTCGGCAGCTGCGGCGACCGCAACTTCGCCGGACTCCGCGACTTCTCCGGACTGACCGGTTCGTGAGCCGAAGCCGACTGCCGCGTAAGGCTTTTCCGCAGCGAGGACTTATCTGGAGCCGACCGGGAATCCGGTGACAAGTGCGGCGATCTGCGGCCACTCCTTGCCGATCAGGTTGACGAAATCACCGTCGGTGAGCGTGTTGTACGGACTGTCGATCGTGCATCCGTTATGCGTGGCAACGCCGTTCATCCGGTCGATGATGAACTGATACCCCTTCGGCAGCCAGCCGATGATGCCGGATATGTGCTCCGCCAAGAATTCTCGCGTGTAGGTGATGCTCGCGTCGGGATCCTGGCAGTACTGGTTGACCACCCGGTCGACACCCGCGTTGGGGATCAACTCGTCGCTCTGCGCGTGATACAGATACATCGGCACGTGCGGGGTGCGCTTGCCGAGTTCCTGAGCGCTGATGGCGGCGCTGACTTGCGGAAGGTCAAGTGGGTCACCGGATCCGGTGAACGATCCAAGGTAGTTCCAATACGGGAACAGTACCGACCCTTGCGGGTGGCAGAGGAAGCTCTTGAACGTCATCATGAATCGCCCGAACCAGTCGTAGTGACTGTCAAGCACGTCCTGGACTTCGGGATACTCGGTGGCGAATCCGTGCATGGCCGGACCGATCAGTCCCGCACCGTAGTTGAAGTTGTTGAACCGCAACACCCCCTTGAGGTCCGCGGTGGCGATGCCGCCCATCGTCACGCCGACGATATTGATCTCCGGGGCGTAGGTGTCATGGTTCTCGGCGACCCAGCCGGTCGGAATGGTGCCACCGGAGTAGCCCATCAACCCGACCGGCGTTGCCGGACCCGCGGTCAGTTGCAGCGGCGCGAAATTCTCGGCAGCGCGGATTCCGTCCAGGGTCGCCTGGCCGCCGAGAACCGCCGCACCCCATGCGGAGTTCGGGCCTTGATAGTCGGTGATCGCCACCGCCCAGCCCTGCGAGACACCAAGCGCGATACCCAGCGAGGTCTCGGCGGAGTTGACGTAGTCGGCCGGTATCGAACCCTGTTGCGCCACATAGGACATCGCGCAGTACTGGGCGGTGGAATCCTCGGCCACCTGATAGGAAAGCAGCTTCAAGCCGCCCTCCGGAGCGGGACCGCGCGGCTTGATCAATGTGGTCACCGTTGCCACCGCGTTGCCGTGACTGTCGTTGGTGCGGAACAGCACCTGCCAGGCGTCGATGTTGAACGGCGCCACCGACAGCAGCGCGGGCGTGATCTGGCGAGCCTTGATGATGCCGCCCGGCTCGGTCGATGCGATCACGTCGGCGGGCGCTTTGTAGAACGGATCGAGTTCGGGAGGCAGCACCAGCACTGGCAGCGGCTGAATCGGGACGTTGCCGGCAGGCACCGGCGCCGCGCTCGCCGTAGCGGCGCCCAGCACGACACTGACCAGCAGCAGCGCCGCGACGCCGACGAGAACTACCGCTCGACGCCATGCTCCCGGCAGACCACCCGGGGATGTTCCACGCTTCATGAGATTCCTTCCTGCCTCGGGCAATGTTCGCGCCGACACAGCCGACCCTTGAACTGAAAATCAGGGTTACCAGTACGCTTTGTCACAGTAACCCAGAAGTGGCGCAGTTCATAGTCCCGATCTCAAAAGACCCCGCTCACAGCGTCAACTGCCTGAATGATCCGATTTGCGATGATGGTCGGCATGTCTTCGGATCTGTCATCCAACCCCTCTGCACACGCCCGCCACACCCGAGACGCGTATGACCGATTGGCACCGGTGTGGTCGGCCGCGACCGACTCGGGGCCGTTCAACGGGGAACTGGAACGGCCCGCGGTTCGCGAGTTGGTACCCGCCGCTTTGGACGGAGCGACGGTACTCGACGCCGGTTGCGGTTCCGGCGCGCAATGCGAGTGGCTGCTCGATGCCGGCGCCGAGGTGACCGGTATCGACGTGAGTCCGCGGATGATCGAAGAGGCGGAGCGCCGGTGCGGCGGGCGTGCTCGATTCTTTGTCGCCGATCTGGGCGAGCCCCTCCCGTTGGACGCGGGTTCCTTCGATGGGATCACCTGCTCGCTCGCGCTGCACTACCTGCGCGACTGGACCGTTCCGCTGCGATCGTTCGCGTCCGCGCTACGTCCGGGCGGGTGGGTCGTTCTCTCGGTTGACCATCCGTTCGGGCCGCCGCTGCCGACCCAGCATGAGGGGTATTTCGCCACCGAACTCGTCAACGACACCTGGACCAAGAACGGAGTCGAGGTCACCCAGCACTTCTGGCGCCGACCATTGTCGGCCTCCATCGGGGCATTCGGCGATGCCGGATTTGTCCTCGACCGAGTAGCCGAGCCCCAACCCAGCACCGAGGCGCTCGAGCGTTGGCCCGGCGAACTCACCGGAATCATCGGAGTGCCGACCTTCATCGTGTACCGCCTGCTGAAGCGCTGAATACACCACTGACTCAACCCAATTCGGTACTGACGCAACGCAGGCCCTGGTCGACGCGGATCCGCGCTGTGGATCAGGGCGCGTCCGTCAGGTGGGCCAGCGAGGTGATCATGCGGTCGGCGATGCCGGGTGGCCACGGGAAGGCCACGGTTGCCGCGCGCTGGTGAGCCAGCCCGTGTAGGCCGAGCCAAAGGCCGACCGTATCTACCCACAGATCGGAGCTGGTGGCCTGGCCTGCGCTGACGCAGTCCTGCATGGCCTCGGTGAGCATCCGCAGTGCCGCGTCGCCGAGCGAGGTCACTTCTTCCTCGGTCAGGGTGGTTTCGTCCAGGGCGGGCATGAAGAGGCCGCCGAACATGGTGCGGTAACGCTGCGGATGACTGTCGGCGAACTCCACATACGCGTGGCACAGAGCGAACAGCCGGTCCCTCGGGTCGTCGCCCGCGGCGGCGACGGCGGCACTCAGATGGTCCTCGAGCTCGCCGAATGCCTGCTGCACGACGGCGAGCATGATGGTCGGCTGGTCGGGGAAGTGACGGTAGATCGAGGGTGCGGCGATCCCGACGCGGCGGGCGACGGACCGCAGCGTGACGGCCCTTTCGTCGCCGGTCTCATCGAGCAGTTCGACGGCCGCCGCCACGATGTCGTCGCGCAGGCGACCACCCTCCCCGCGCCGGTTGCGCACGCGAGTCGACGCTGCGTTCGTGTTCTCTTCCATACCGTTAACTTACACCTGAAAACTTATCGGTGTTACCACTTGCCTCTCCGTGGATAACGTGCGTATGGTTACACCTGTAAGCATTCCACTGAGCGCGGAGAACATCATGAACACCACCACTGTCACCACCACCGAAGTAGTGCTGCCGGCGAAGGTCGAGACGGACGGCCTGCTGATCCGGACCCGCGACCTCACCGCGCCCGCCGCGGGCCAGGTCGTCCTGCGGATGGACGCGACCGGCGTGTCCTTCGCCGAGCAGCAGATGCGTCGAGGCAAGTACTACGACCAGCCGCCGTTTCCCTTCGTCCCCGGATACGACGTGGTCGGCACGGTGACCGGCGTCGGCCCCGGGGTGGATGCCGCGATGGTCGGGCGCCGGTACGCCGCGGTGGTGAAGGTCGGCGGCTGGGCCAGCTACCTGCTGATCGACGCCGCGGATCTGGTGCCCGTTCCGGACGGCGTCACCTCGGCCGCCGCGGAGACGATGGTGGTCAACGGGATCACCGCGTGGCAGATGCTGCACCGGATGGCCAAGGTGCCCAACGGCGCCACGATCGTGGTGCTCGGCGCCAACGGCGGTGTCGGTTCCACTCTCGTGCAGCTGGCCAGGCACGCCGGAATGACGGTGATCGGGACGGCCTCGCCCCGGCATCACGAGACCGTCCGCGAGCTGGGCGCTATCCCGGTCGACTACCGCGACCCGGACATGTACCTGCGCATCCGGCAGATCGCACCCGACGGTGTCGACGCCGTATTCGACCACGTCGGCGGCACCGCGCTGGCACAGTCCTGGGCGTTGCTGCGCAAGGGCGGGACGCTGGTCTCCTACGGCACCGCGGCAACCAAGGACGAGGACGGCAATTCCCAACTGCCGGTACTGAAGTCGTTCGCGCGGCTGCTGCTGTGGAACTACCTGCCCAACGGCAAGAACGCCCACTTCTACAACTTCTGGGCGGGCAAGCGTCGGCTCGGCGCGTTCCGTAATCGACTGCGCGAGGACCTGATCCAGGTGTTGCGGCTGCTGGACGAGGGCGTCCTCGCGCCGCAGATCGCCGCGCAGTTCCCCCTGGCCGACGCCGCGCAGGCGCTCGCACTCGCCGAGTCGCGCACGGTCGCGGGCAAGGTCGTCATCACCGCGTAGCCGACCACCTTCTCATCTCTTCCCATCACCGGCACGTCAGTCCAACTCTGTTCGCACAACGAGGAATTCAGCCATGGCCACCATCGCCCTCTCCGCCCCGCCCACCTCCGCTCTCCACCGCGCAGGCGACGTCGACAACCGCGCCACCTACCTCAGCTTCGGACTCGCGTACCTGTTCGGACACGGCGCCGCCGCCCTGTCCAAGGGCGCCGATCCGATCCTCGAGCTGCCCGGCTGGCTGCCGATGGCCCTGCTCGGCACCGGCCTCGCCGTCGGCACCGTCTACGCGACCATGGCCGCGCTGCGTGCTCAGCGCGGCGCCGAAGGCCCGGACGTCTTGTCCGGCAAGCTGCTCGGCATCTCCTGGGCCAGCGCCTTCGCCGCCCTCTTCCTCGCCATCACCGGAATCACCTCCATCCTGGACAGATCCGACCTGCAGGGTGTGCTCTGGCCCGCCGGCTCCGGTCTCATCGTCGGCTTGCTCTACCTCGGCGAAGGCGCCGCGCGCCGCAATGTCCTGCACTACTGCCTCGGCACCTGGCTCGCCCTGGTCTCCACCGGCGCGCTCTTGCTCGGCACCTCCGGCCTCTTCTGGGTGCTCACCCTCGGCGGTGGCGGTGGGTATGCCGTCGCGACCGTCCTCGAACGCCGCCGCCTCGCGGCCATGCACAGCAGCACCCTCCCCCACTCCGCCTAGCCACCGATTCCAGTGTCCGGAGCCCGAAATCCAACGGGCTCCGGACATTTCGATGTCACAGGCCCGACCTGACCGGTGTCAGCCGCGCGGATCGATGGGGTCAGTAGCTGGAACGCATCCTCGATGTGTCGGTCTCACTTAGCGCCCGATAGGCACGCGTGACGTAGGGAAGTTCGACGGTTGGATTTCGGTCGAGTCCTAACTCGTCGAAGTATCTCTCCAGGTTCTCGTCCATGGTCGCCCGTTGTTCGGGGGCGGCCGTAATGTAGTGGCTGCGTGATCTGACCATGTCCCCGAGCCCGGAGCGGTCGAGTTGCCTGGTCCAACGCCACGTTCGTTCGTGCAGGTCGCCGAACGGGGCCGCGATCGGTGGCGCACCGGCCGCGAACATCTTCTGCACCGTGCCATCCGGCAGGATCGCGTTCAGCCGCCGCACCCACGGCACCGAATCGTCGCGAAGATTCCAGATCAGCCCGAGAACGCCGCCGGGGCGAAGGACACGACCGATCTCACGACAACCCGCGGCCGGATCAACCCAGTGCCACGCCTGGCCGAGCAGGACACTGTCGAAGCTCGCGCTGTCGAGCGGGAGCGCTTCGGCCGTACCGATCAGTGTCGGCACGCCGGGGACGACCGCACGCAACGCACTGAGCATGGCCGAATCCGGGTCGACCATCTCCTCAAAGTACCGGGCACGCGTTATCGTCGATCTCGCAGCGAAGGAGGAACCTGTGGTGTCCATCGAGATGCTCCCGGTGGTGGCGGCCGACGATGCCGCGCTGGTGGCGGACCTGGCCGAATTGATCAATAGCGTGTACGCGGTGGCGGAAGAGGGGCTTTGGCGCGAAAGCGGCAATCGCACAACGGCTTCCGAGCTGGCATCGTTGATCGCGGCGGGCGAGATCGTCGTCGCTCGCGGTGCCGACGACCGGATCGCGGGGACGGTGCGGGTGCAGCGAATCGGCGACGGTGTAGGTGAGTTCGGGATGCTGGTGTGCGCGCCCGAACTGCGCGGCAGCGGACTCGGCCGGGCGCTGGTGGATTTCGCCGAACGCTGGTGCGCCGAACAGGGTGCCGACACCATTCAGCTGGAACTGCTGGTGCCGCGCGGTTGGACACATCCGGTCAAGGAGTCCCTGCGCAACTGGTACCTGCGCCTCGGCTACGTCCTCGAACGCAAAGGCGAACTGGAAGACGACTATCCACACCTGGTGCCACTACTCGCCACCCCCTGCGACTTCCTCATCTTCCACAAGCCGGTCCGCTGAACTGTTGGTCAGGTGATCATGGGGAACTGGTGGCGGCAAAATGCGAGAGGCCGACGCCACCAGTTCCCCGTGATCACTTGTCCAACAGGACATCTCGCATCATCGGTGACCCCCTTGCACTCGGTTCTGCACGATCTGTAGTACCTGGATCAGGCTGCCCGCGAAGTCCTGTAGATCCTGGCGGTCTTGGAATCGGCCCTGGGGGTCGGTCAACGCGCTGAGGTCGAGACCGGACGCGGTGAAGAAAACGGCATAGCTCTTGCCCTTGAAGGTTGCCTCGAGCTTGGGGACGAACGTATGCAACCGATCGAGCAGGATGCCGAAGTTGTCGCCGGTGTTGGCCAACGCGTCCATCAGCTTGTGGGTGTTGTCGAGCAGGCTGCCCAGCTGCTGGCCGGAGGTATTGGAATAGTCACCGAGCGCGGCGCTGGTAGTCGACACCTTCGTCAGCAAATCACCGATGGCCCTGTTGTTCTCGGCGATGGCACCGATCATCTGCGGCAGCGTGTCCGCCACCTGACCCAGCTCACCGCGGCGGGCCTCGATAGTGTTGGCCAACGCGCTGAACTCGTTCAGCACACCATCGACCTTCTTGCTGTTGTCGTTCAAACTGCCGACCACACCGGTCATTTCGGTGATCAGATGCGAAAGCTGCCCACCGCGACCGCCGACGATGGAGTCCAGCTCCGAGGTCAGCTTGCTGAGGCTGGCCACCCCACCGCCGTTGAACAGCATGGAGATCGAGATCAGCAGCTGCTCGACGGTCGCACCCGCCGAGGTCTTGTCCAGCCCCAGGGTGTCGCCGTTGTGCAGCATGTTCGCGCCCGGTTGAGTCTTGGGCTTGGACACCGCGACGAACACATCACCGAGCGGCGTCCCTTGACGGAGCTCGGCCGTGCTTCCCTCGGGCAACTCGACGTCCTTGCTGATGGTCAGGTCCAGTATCGCCTGGAAGTTCTTGGTCTTGATATTGGAGACCACCCCGACATCGGAACCACCGATCTTCACCTTCGCCTGATCCGGCAGGTTCAACGCGTTCTCGAAAACCGCGTGCACGGTATAGGTGTCACCGGAAACACCCGGCTTGGGCAGCGGCAGTTTGTCCACCGTGAGACCACACCCGGAGGTAATCGCCACCGCCGCGACAACCACCAGCGCGTGACGTGCCTTGATCGCCATCGTGTCCCCCTCAGTTTTCGGACGCTGTACACGCCGCAGCGCCGTCATCATCCGGTGCGAATGCCCGAGGTTGCTTGGACAAACCTGCTACGAATTGACGACGAACGTCATCCCGCTGATCAGAACGGCCGGGGAAAGGCCGAATGTCTTGATACACACGCGGGTAAAGTGCGCGCCATCGAAAAACCCCGCCGTATGCGCGGCATCGGTGAGGGTATGCCCGAGCGCCACCTGATCAATCGCCCGACTCATCCGCAACCAGCGCACGTAGGGCCGGAACGCGAGCCCGATCTCCTGCGCGAACAGATGGGCGAGCCTGCTCTCGGACATCCCGACCGCACCGGCCACATCCCGCAATCGAACCGGGCCCGCCTCGATGCGCTCGGGCAGCAGGCGCAGCGCCGCGACAAGGGCGGGATGTCGCATCGGCTGGACAGTCGACGTCACATACGGCAATCCGTCTGCCCACCACTGGTTTTCACCGAGCCCGGCCAGCAGCGCGTCGCCCGCGTCCGCCCACGCCTGAGCGGCTTCCGGCCGCACCACCGAGCGGCTCAGCGCGATGCCGTCGTCGGATTCAGCGGCGAGATGGACCATTTCGCCTTCCACCACCCCTTGGGACATGGCATGGCCGACGTCGGCGGGTATCACCGCCGCCCGACACGTGACCTCGGCTCCGGCGGTATCCGACACGACGAATTCGCCGCGCCGGGCAACCAACACCTGGACCGAATGATGTGCGTGCATCCCCGCCGCGGTCAATCCGCCCCGATAGGACAAAACGCCTGGCTGGATAGTCATCTCCCCGAAACATGACAAATCTTCCATCCCCCTTCGAATGAATCCCTAACCGCCACACCCACGTTAGGTTTCGCACAGCAGACGAACGTGCGAGCATCGACAGAATACCGGTCGGTGACGCAGTCCGCCCGAGCATCGACATTCAGCATCCGATTTCCCAGTTTCGGTGGTGGCCACGCGGCGTGATGCCATAGAGTCCTGCGCGAGCACTCGTTACGAAATCCGCGACGATGGGCACATGTGATGACCGAGCAGGCAGCCGCCGACAGTGCGGGATCCGATGGCACCTTTCGCAATCCGTTGAATCCGGGTCCGGACCCGTTCCTGACCTTTTACGCGGGCAGCTACTACCTTTCCACCAGCCAGAACGACTCCCTGCAGATCTGGCAAGCGTCGTCACTGGCCGATCTCGCTACCGCGCAACCGATTACGGTGTGGTCCGACCAGGACCCCTCGCGCAATCAGGACATGTGGGCGCCGTCATTCCATCTGCTCGACAGCCATTGGTACTTCTATTACACCGCCAGCGACGGTACCAACGACGGCCATCGCCTCTACGTCCTGCAATCGGCGGGCTCGGATCCGTTGGGGCCCTACACATTCGCGGGTCAGCTCGGCGCGCCGGACACGTGGGCGATCGATCCGGAACTGCTGTGCCTCGGCGATCAGTACTACCTGCTCTGGAGCGGCCCGAACAACCTGCTGCACATCGCCGCGATGAGCGACCCCGTCACGGTATCGGGACGCGCGGTTTACCTGCCATCGGCGGGCGGATGCACCGAGGTGCGCGAAGCGCCGGCGACGATCCAGCGCGACGGCACCACCTACTTGGTCTACTCCACCTGCGACACCGGCAAACCGGACTACCAGCTGTGGATGCATTCACTCCCGCCCGGCGCCGACCCGCTGGTACCAGCCAACTGGTACCAGCACCCGGACGCGGTGTTCACCCGCAACGACCCGGCTACCGTCTTCGGCCCCGGCTCGAACGGCTTCTTCCAGAGTCCGGACGGCAGCGAGGACTGGCTCGTCTATCACGCCAAGGACACCAGCGTGTACACCTACGACGGGCGAACCACTCGGGCGCAGAAGTTCACCTGGAATGCCGACGGCACACCGAATTTCGGCCAACCGCTGTCGCTGGACACCGATATCACGCTGCCCGCCGGCGATCCCGCGGACTCGGGTGCCACCGCCGCCGATCGGGTGTGAGTGCCCGGCCCGTAGGGTCGAGCCAGTGGAATTGCGTCAACTCCGGTACTTCGTCACCGTCGCCGAGGAGCTGCACTTCGGGCGGGCCGCCGAGCGGCTGCACATCGTGCAATCGGCGGTCAGCCAGCAGGTTCGTCAGCTGGAGCGCGAGCTCGGCGTCGAACTGTTCGACCGGTCGCCGCGGCGGGTCGTGCTGACGGACGCTGGCGCGCAATTCCTGCCAGGCGCGCGGGACGCGCTGGCCGCGGCCGCCCGCGCGAAGGCATCGATCACCGGTTTCGTCGCCGGCACCACGCTGCGGCTCGGCACCGGCACCGGTCTCGGCGATCATCTGGACCGCATCATGGAACGCCTGGTGCCGCAGGTGCGGGTCGAGACCGTGTCCGCGTCCACCCGCGCCCGCGTCGAACAGGTGCTGGACGGACGACTCGACGCGGCGTTCGTGCGCGGCCCGGTCGACCATTCCGGCCTGCGCCGCATCCCGGTGTGGGACGACCCGCTGCTTGTCGCGATCTCGGCGCGGCACCCGCTGGCCGACGCACCGGAACTCGCGTTGGCCGACCTCGCGCCCTACCCGCTGCGGCTCACCGAACGTCGCGCCAACGCGCCGCTGGTCGACCTCGTCGTTGGCGCCTGTCACGAGGCCGGATTCGAGCCGGTGCCCGGCCCGGTCAGTTCCGCGCTGTCGGACACCCTGGCGATGATCGGCTCCGACACCAGCTGGACCGTCGTCTATGCCGCACACGCGCGGCAGCTCCGCAGCACCAGGGTGGTATTCAGTTCCCTTGCCGCACCGGGACTTTCGCTGGATACCGCGCTCGTCGTGCGCAGTGCCGCGCCGCCACCCGCGCTGGAGATCCTGCTCGCCGCCTGCGAATTCGACGATCACGATCGGTGATCGCTGCGTGCGCGAACCGGGTCTTGGACGCGCGCGCACTCTGCAGCAGATTTATCGGTAGTCCCGCTCGACACGGGCGGACACCGAGAAAGGACACCGCGATGCCGAACGTCATCGTCCAGCAGCTGCCCAAGACCGACGAAGCCAAGCGCGAGCTGGTCCGCCGGATCACCGACGCCTTCGTCGACGCCTACAAGTCGCCCGCCGAATCGGTGCACGTCTGGATCGAGGAGTACCCGGCGGACGGCTACGCGGTCGGCGGCAAGTTCATCGCCGACAAGTAGGCGAATTCAGCCGAGTGGCGGGCGTCTTCAGCTGGATGGGGGATTCGCCGACGGCTTCCGCGCGGCTACCGTCGAAGGCGGTGATCGCCTGAACGCACCAGCCGCGAGCAGGGCGGGCTTGACGGACTCGCTCGATCGCGTATCGCTGGTCTGATCATCAATTGGCCTGCCGGTCTTACTCCGCACGGCCAGGGGCGCTAACCCCTGCTCCTGGTTTGTGAGACCGGCAGGCTGTGATCAGCCGCGTGGTAACTGGAGTCGCACCGTCCAGCCGCCGTCCGACAGTGGCTGCGCCGTCACCGTTCCGCCGAGCAGCTGTGCGCGTTGTCGCAGACCGGAAATGCCGGACCCGGCGCTCGGCAGGACTATCGGCGAGTCCGCGGAGGCGGCGTTCGTAATCGACACTGTCACAGTGCGATCCGTGCCAGCGGAGGCGATCGTCACGGCCGCACCCGGTGCGTGTTTGCGGACGTTGGTCAACGCCTCCTGGACTGTCCGATAGATGGCGCGCTCGGTGGACGGTGTCAGGTTCGTCGGTAGTTCGCCGATCTGTTCCACCGGTAAGTCGCTGGCGCTCAGCAGTGCCGGAAGATGTTCGATGGTCGGTTGCGGGCTGATTTCATCGGCCCCGGCCGGGGCGCGCAGGACCTTGACCATATGCCGCAGTTCGTCGAGGGTGTTGACGCTGAGTTTGCGAATGACGTCCGCGGCCGAGCGCGCGTCCTGATCGGCACTCACCATCTGCAATGCCCCGGCCTGCACCGCGATAAGACTCACCTGGTGCGAAACCACATCGTGCATTTCCCTGGCCAGTTCCGCGCGTTCGCGATCGCGTGCGGCCGCAACTTGCAGTGTCCGTTCGTGGGCGTAGACGCGGTCGATCTCGGACATCTGCCGCGCCAGCCGCTCCCGCGTCGTAACCAGCCAGCCGAGTGCGGCAGGCCCGACACCGACCAAAACGGCGAAAATTATTTCGTGCAGCAGGAATTCGAGGTCTCCCAAGCTGAAACCGTCATCGTCGGAGGTGAACAGGCACGACAAGCCGAGCACGACCACGAATACCGCGACGATCCCCCTGTGCGCCGAACTGCGGGCCACCGAGTAAAGCGCCGCCATCGGCCCTAGGAGCGCCCCGATCACCGCCGCCGCGGGCAAGGTGAGCACGAACGCGACAATCGGCGCGTGCCTGCGGACGAGCAACGCCGCCGCAGTGAGCACCGCGATGCCGACCTCCCAGGGAGCAAGCGGCAGATCGCGGTAGCACCACACATCGAACGCCCCGACCGCGGCGACGAACAGGTCGACGGCGATGGGCAATCGCGGTCGACGGGTCGGCCCGCTCATGGCAGGTCGGCGGCCAGAATCCCGGCGCGCTCGGCGATCAGGGCGGCCTGCACGCGGGTGCCGATGTTCAATTTTGCGAAAATGCTGCTCACCGCGTCCTTGACCGTCCCCATGCTCAGGTGCAGGCGCAGGCCGATATCCGCGTTGGACAGGCCTTCGGCGATGAGAACGACGATATCGCGTTCCCGATTCGTGAGCAGCCGCACCAGTTCGGGCGCCTCGGTGTCGATCGTGTCGAGATAGCCTTCGACCACCGCCTTGGTGACCTTCGGCGACAGCACGACCGCACCCGCCGCCAGCGCCCGCACCATGGAGCCGAGGTGCTGCGGCTCGGTGTCCTTGAGAATGAAACCGGACGCGCCGCGACGAAGTGCGTCGGCGATGTACTCGTCCGCGGCGAACGTCGTCAGCATGGCCACGACGGGCGGCTGCGGCGCTTCGAGCAGTTTCGAAAGAATCTGCAGGCCGTCGACATTCGGCATCCGAATATCGAGCAGCACGACATGGGGATCCGTCTCGCGAATCGCCGCGATAGCGCCCATTCCATCGCTGGCGGCGACGACGTCGATGTCATCGGACGCGCCGAGGATCAGGGTGAAACCCGATCGCACGAGCGCCTCGTCATCCACTATCGCCACGCGAATCATCAGCACACCTTCATCGACGAAACCTCAAACGATCTTCCCGCAGAATTCTTCCAGGTTGCCTCGGCAGCTGCCGTGCGGGTGGCGCGGACCACCGATACCGACCATCTGGCGCGGATGCTCCAGCCGATCGGCTTGGCTCGTCAGCCGATCGGCGGCGGCTCGGTCGGTGTGGTCCGGCGCAGGGTGCGGGCGAGTTCGGCACGGACCCGTTGCAGCCGCTCGATGGTCGCGGCGAGATCGGCATCCAAGGCGCGCAGGGATTGTTCGGGCGGTTCGGCGGCCTCGCCCATCTTGGCGATCTGCGCCAGCGAGAAGCCGAGCCCGGCAAGGCGTTTGACCCGCAGCAGGCGCGTGAGGTGGGGCGTGCCGTAGTTCTTGTAGCCGTTGGGCCGTCGTTCGGGCTCGGCAAGCAGGCCGACGTCGTGATAGTGCCGCACCGCCCGCACGCTGGTACCGGCCAGTTCGGCGAGTTGGCGGGTGCTCCAAGCCACGGTATGCCACTCCTCGGTCTTCGAATGCTCTGCGACCAGCCTCGCGGCGGAGCCGTTCGGTCGCATCGGTAGTTTTCGCCTATTCGCCGGCGATTCGGCCGCGATCAGCGCACGATCGGTAGACCGCCGATCTGCCGCAAAACGTTGGTCCCACAATGTATTTCGCCGCCTGCCACATGCAGGGTCGCCCATTCGTCTATGTAGTGCACCGCTACTCCGGCCGACCGGTACGCCTCGGTCACCGCGGCCTCGAACACATCACGCCCGTCGATGATCGGGCCCCACTGCCGTGGCGCGAGGTAATTCGACGCGTTGATCAGGACTCCGTTGATTGCGCCCGGGTAGAAGCTCACCAGTGCGTCCGGTTCGTCGTCTATGCCGAGAGACAGCTCGTAGAGACCTGGGATTCGCACGAACTCCTCCGGTTGCAGCCCGATCTCCTTGACCAGGTGCGTTACGTTTTCTTCGATCTTTTGCGCCGCGAATTCGTTGTCGGCTACGAATTTCTGGTCCGCGAGGACGTTGTCGATCGTCCGCGCGGGCGCACCAGGGCTGGAAAACGCCACTGTGGTTCCGTGACCGGATCTTTGCTGCTCGCGCAGGATCTCGAGCCCGCGCCGTGGATCTGTTACGGCGGGGCGCCAGCCTCGACCGGACGGTGTCGGAAGAAACTGGATGAATTCGTCGACGTGTCCGACCACCAGCCATGTCGTGTCCAGAATCAGTGGCGTCTGAACCTGTTGGGCGGCAAAGAATTTCTTCAGTTCCACGCTCGAAACGGTGGCGTCGTTGCGATTTCCGGTGCCGATGACAACGCGACCTGCCGGAAACTCTTTCCCCTCATAGGTATACGGCGGTATGGTCTCGACATTTCCGAACGAATCCACGTGGCGATCACCGGCACCGCCGAGTTGAATCGCGCCCATACCGGGGCCTCTGAGGTCGAAGACGGCCCGGCCGCCTTCCCGGTCGGGTTGCGGCGAGCGGATCGCGATGCGCAACGAGATGTTCCGGCCGCCGGGGCCCGGCATCGATACGTAGCCGAACTCCACGAAGTCCTGTGCCCAGGTATCGGTGGTGTTCATGGTGATCAGCGGCGCGTTCAGTCCGCTGGCCTGTGCGGCCGAGGTCAGGTCGGCGACGAACCGCGCGTACTCCTGGTCGTCGCCGCCGTCGGGAACCACCAACGCCTCCGCGTTCTGGTTGTGGTTATGGAGGACAACGGGAGCGACTCGAAGGGCGATATCGTCGGTCACCGTTCGCTTGCCGTCTTGAACCGTGAAGCGAACGATGAAGGAACCATCCCATACTGCCTTGTCACGCACGACATCTCGCGAGTCGATGCCAAGGGTGGCGCCGTCGCGCAGTTCGGTTTCGGTCAGACTCGCGCCGGGCAGCAGCCTTATCCACGAATCTTGACGTTTGACGAATATGCGGATCTTGTCGGCACCGACACCGACCGCTTCCACCCGCCCGGTCACTCCGTCGCGCCCGACCGGCATGGTGACCAGTGGCGCCAGGTAGTCGGGTGCGCGCGCGATATCGTCGGCCGCGTCGTGACAGCCAGCGAGATCGTCGTCGGAAACCTGGCTTCGACTCGACGGGCAGCGGTGCGCGACATCACCGATATTCGGGAGCACAATCGCGCCGTACTCGGCTGTCCACTTACCTTTTTCGATGCCGGCCCCGACATCGTTTCCGTCGACGACACCATCTCGATTGCTATCGGCACGAATATCCGCGACGAGTCGATCCTCGGACGTCGCGGAACAACCGGCCAAGATCAAAGAGGCGGCGCCGACAATAAACCAAATCTTACGATATGGATTCACGGTGGCTACGCTACCCACGACCGAGGCACGCCAACGACATCCAGCAGGCTGAAACGGAAGGGCCTTCGGCTGTCATGGTCCAACCACTAGGCTGACGTATTCATCCAGGTGGCGGGTTCCCTTGCTGGGAAACGGATTCTAGGTTCGAACCAGGCTCGAACCCCAGTTGGCTCGGCCGACTGAGTTCGCAGCTGATCCATTTTGCTCGTGGCTTCCTCGGACAGGACTATGGATAAAATCATCGTCATCACCGGCTCCAGCGACGGCATCGGCGCGGCGGCCGCCCGCCAACTCCATCGCAACGGCCATCGCGTCGTCATCGTCGGCCGTTCCCCGCAGAAGACCGAGGCTGTCGCCCGCGAGATCGGCGCGGACCACTATCACGCCGACTTCGCCTGCCTCGACGAAGTCCGCAGGCTCGCCACCGAATTGGATACCGGATACCCGCGCATCGACGTGCTCGCCAACAATGCCGGTGGCGTCTTCGGCGATCCGACCAAGACCGTCGACGGGTTCGAAAAGACCTTCCAGGTCAACCATTTGGCGCCATTCCTGCTCACCAGAATGCTGATCGACAAGCTGGCCGCGTCCAAGGCGACGGTGCTGCAGACCACGAGCATGGGCAGCCGCCTGGCAGGCAAACTCGACCTCGGCGACCTCGACCACGACCGAAATTTCAATCCGATGCGAACCTACAACGCGTCCAAACTCGAGAACATCCTGTTCACCAAGGAACTACACCGGCGATACCACGCTCAGCACATCTCCACCGCCGCATTCCACCCCGGCAACGTCGCGACCAGCTTCGCCACCCAGTCCAACAGCCCGGTGCACAAATTCATCACCACCAACCCCCTCACCCGCGCCATGCTGTCCTCCCCGGAAAAGGGCGCCAGCCAACTGGTCTGGTTCGCCGAGAGCCGACCCGGCGTCGACTGGCAATCCGGCACCTACTACGAGGCGCGCAAACCAGCCAAACGCATGAATCGCCAAGCGCGCGACACCGATCTGGCCCGCGCCCTGTGGGACCGAACCGAAGAACTGTTGAAATGAGCACATCGTCGCTGCGCCCCGGGTCGAGCGCAGGCCGGCTGCGCGGGCTACCGCCTACCTCGCACCGAATCCTGATCAGGTGGCATAGGCAGACAATGCGAGCCGTTACCTCGGATTGCTATGCTAGCCCGAGGATTTCACCTGTCCGGGCCAGATTGTCAGCGACGGCCTGTTGATCGCTATCGACGAGTTCGGCCAGGCCGGGCATCAACGAGTGAAGTGCGGACGCCCACGCTGAGATCTGCTCCGGAAAGCACCCAGCCAGCAGTTCGGCCATGATGGTCGGCGCGGTGGAGGCACCGGGCGAGGCACCGAGCAGACCTGCGATGGTGCCGTCGGCGGCGGTGACCAGTTCGGTGCCGAAGGTCAGCACGCCGATCCTGCGGGGATCCGGTTTGACCAGCTGAGCGCGCTGCCCAGCTTGCACCGGATACCAATCCGCCTGGTCGGCCTGAGGATAGAAGCGTTGCAGCTCGGCGAATTTGCGACGGCGCGTGGACAGCAACTGTCCGAGCAGGTAGCGCAATAACGAAACGTTCTGCACGGCAGCGGCTATCAGCACGGCGACGTTGCGTACCCGGAGGGTGGTGAACAGATCGATGAGCCTGCCCTGTTTGAGCAGCCGGGTACTGAAGGGGGCGTAGGGGCCGAACATCAGCGATTCGCGACCATCGACCATCCGCTTGTCCAGGTGTGGAACCGACATCGGTGGTGCACCGAGCGCGGCTTGGCTATAGACCTTCGCGTCGTGCCGTCGAACGATTTCCGGGTTGTCGCTGCGCAGAAATTCGGCACCGGCCGGGAGGACCGCGTATCCCCTGACCTCGGGCACGCGGGCTTTCTGCAGCAAACCGAGTGCGTAGCCGCCCGCGCCGGCAAACACGAACCGAGCCCGAACTTCGAACCGCCGCCGCATGTTTCGATCACGGCCGGCGACGCGCCACAGGCCGCCTTGCTCGCGTCGCAAAGTGGTCACCTCGTGCCGCAGCGCGACCTTCGCCCCGGCGCGAGCCATGACGTCGACGAGTTCGCGAGTCAACGCGCCGAAGTCGACGTCGGTGCCCGCCTCGTATCGGGTGGCTGCCACCGGCTCAGTACGGTCGCGGCCTTCCATCAGCAGCGGCGCCCACTCGCCGATAAGGTCGGGATCTTCGGTGTACCGCATTGCCGAAAACAAGGGCAGCGACCGCAGAGTCGCGAAACGTGCACGCAAATAGGCAACATCGCGATCGCCGAATACGACGTCCATGTGTGGTGTCGAGTGGACGAATCCGGCAGAGTCGGCGAGAACACCGCCGTCCACGAGCGATGCCCAGAACTGCCGGGAGACATGGAACCTACGGGCGATCTCTTCAGCCTTCGCCGAGTCGTGCACGTCGGGCATGTAATTCAGTTCGCAGAACCCGGAGTGACCCGTGCCAGCATTGTTCCACGGGTTCGAGCTCTCCCCCGCGAGCTCATCGAGCCTCTCGTAGAGCGCAATCGACCAGTCCGGTTGCAGTGCGGTTAGCAACGCACCGAGTGTCGCTGACATGATGCCGCCCCCGATCAGGACGACGTCGAATACCTGTTGCGCGGCTGCGGATTTCGAGTTCCGGAATGATGCGGTTTCCATACCGTGCCCCCTGCGTTCGATGTGTGGATCATCCTCGCACCCGGATAACTCATCCGTCCAATACGCAATCGGAGGAATTATGATCCAAATATGGATGAATACGTTCGTGAGGTCAATGCACTGGCACCGTTGCTCGCCGCCTTCGATGCCGCCGCGGGCGAGGAACACATCACCCGCGCGGCTCAGCTCCTCCGCATTCCTCAGTCCTCACTCAGCCGCCGACTGAAAACCGTTGAGCAGACAGTAGGAGTACAGCTGTTTCAGCCGGTCGGGCGCAGAGTCACCCTCACACCCGCCGGCCGCGAACTGTTCGATCGCACGCGAGAGTTGATGCGGGAGTTGGCGGACGCGGTCGATGTGGTGCGCGGCGATGCCGATCCCGACAGCGGTCTCGTACGCTTCGGTTTTCCGCTTACGCTCGGACCGGTCAGCGTCCCGTCGCTGCTCGCCGAGTTCCACGCTGCCGCACCTCGGGTCCGACTACATTTGGTGCAGGCGCACGGCGATGCCCTCGCCGATATGGTCCGTGCCGGCCGACTCGACCTGGCCATCATGATCCCCTCCCCGCCCGACCTGCCCGCAATTGTGCTCGGACATCAGCGCATTCATCTCTACCTGGCACGCCAGCACCGGCTCGCCGCGCGAAAGACCGTCGAGCTCGCCGAGCTTGCCGACGAACCGTTTGTCGCGAATCCGCCGACATACCACTTGCGCCACCTTCTCGATTCCTGGTGCGCCGAAGCGGGATTCACGCCACGCGTCGTGTTCGAGACCACCGAATTCGAGACACTCCGTGCTCTCTTCGCCCACGGACTCGGCATCGCCCTGCTACCGGCGCCCGAGACCGCACACCCCGATCTGGTCAACGTTTCGCTCACCGGCCACCGCGAGCGCAGCATCGGACTCGTCTCCGGGAACCACCGGCCCACCCCTGCCGTTGCCAGACTCCGCGACCATATCGCCGCCCATGCCGACAGTGTCGGATCAGGAACGACGAAATAACGTCGCACTGCTCATCGAACACCCGACATTCCGAGATACGCGACCCGCTATTGGCTGCCCAGCTGAAATACCGTTTGCTGGTGGTAGGTCTGGCCGGGGTTCAGTGTGGTGGTAGGGAATTCGGGGTGGTTGGGTGAGTCCGGGAAGTGCTGGGTTTCCAGGGCCAGTGCGGCGCCCTGGCGGTAGGCGTGGCCGCTGGTTCCGACGTAGGCTCCGGCGAGGAAATTGCCGGAGTAGAACTGGATTCCGGGCTCGGTCGTGCGCACGGTCAGGGTGCGACCGGATGTCGGGTCTTCCACGGTCGCCGCCAGTACCAGCGAGGTGTCGTCGCTGCGGTTGAGCACCCAGTTCAGGTCGTAGCCCTGGCCGGTGAGCAGTTGCGGATCGGCGGCGGTGAGGCGGGTGCCGATCGCCGTCGGGGTGGTGAAATCCATCGGCGTGCCCTTGACCGCGGCCAGCTCGCCGGTGGGGATCTGGGTGGCGTCGGTGGGTGTGTAGCGGTCGGCGTTCAGGGTGAGCTTTTCGTCGTAGATGCCGAGGGCCGACTCGCCGGCGAGGTTCCAGTACGAGTGGTTGGTCAGGTTCAGCACGGTCGGCGCGTCGGTGCTGGCACCGTAGTCGATCGTCAGTCGGTTGTCGGCGTCGAGGGTGTAGGTGACGGTCGAGGTGAGCGTCCCCGGATAGCCCATTTCGCCTGCGGGACTGACGTATTGCAGCTTCAGTCCGACCGTGTCGGCGTCGTGCTGCGGCGTCGCCTGCCACATCTTCTGGTCGAAGCCGGTGGTTCCGCCGTGCAGGCTGTTGCCGTTGTTGTTCACCGGGACGTGGTAGGTGACGCCGTCGATGGTGAAGGCGCCCTTGGCGATTCGATTCGCGTAGCGGCCGACGATGGCGCCGAAATACGGTTTGCTCGCGAAGGTGTTGCTGGCCAGATATCCGTCCAGTGTCGGGAAACCGAGCACGACGTTGTCCGCGTGACCGTTGCGATCCGGTGCCTCCAGCGACTGGATGATGCCGCCGTAGTCGAGAATCCGCACCCGCATCCCTCGACCGTTGGCCAGCGTGTAGCGGCTGACCTGGTTGTTGTCCACCTGACCGAAGGGTTCACTGGTGATCGTCGGCGCCTGAGGTGCGGGTGTGGCGCTTCCAGTCTCCGAAGGATGATTCGTCGCCGTATTGCCGCACCCCGCCGCGCACACCACGCCGACGACCGCCAGTACTCGCAGAAAAACGTTGCCGCGCATAGCACCTCGCATGTCCGCCGTGGGTAGACCCATTATCAGCACGACCCGCCCGTCCCGTGCCGGATTCCCGGTATACGAGGTGCTTCCCGAACCTTGTGCGACGCGCTGAGCCTATGTGTCAGCCGTCAAGTAATTCCCCCAGGTGAGGGGTAGTTCCGTCACGGAATTCCCCCACTGTCCGTCACTCAATTCCTCCACCGGCCGTCACGTAATTCCCCCACCTGGCGGTGTGTCGCCGGTCGGCGTGTCTCGCACACATGTTCGCTTGTCCTCGACGGTTGTTCCGGCGAGGAGAGCGAGAAAGAGATGGCGAGGAGGAGTTTCTCGATGTTCGATCTTGTCGAGCTCTACACCCACTGGCAGGCCGGTCGCGGACAACGCGAACTGGCGGCATCGCTGGGGATCGACCGGAAAACGATCCGGAAGTACGTCGCGCCAGCGGTTGCCGCTGGCATAACACCGGGCGCGAGCCCACCCCTTTCTGCTGAGCAGTGGGCCGAGCGAGTCGCGGAATGGTTTCCCGCACTGCATGATCCGGGCGCGCGGGCAGTGACATGGTCGTTGATCGACCCGCACGCTGAGCGGATCAAGTCCTGGCTGGGTCACCGTGTCACGGTCGCCACGATCGCGCAACGCTTACGCGACGACCACGGGGTGGACGTATCGGAATCATCTGTACGCCGTTGGATAGCAACACATTTCGCTGACGAGGCCGCCCGGGCCAAAGTGACGGTGATGCGCCCGCCGGTGCCACCGGGCAGCGAAGCCCAGATCGATTACGGCCGGCTCGGGTCGTGGTTCGATCCGACCTCGGGGCGGCGGGTGACGGTGCAGGCGTTCGTGATGGTGCTCTCGTGCTCGCGGATGCCGTTCCTGCAACCGGTGCTGTCGATGGATCAAACATCGTGGTGCGCTTCCCATGTCGCGGCATTCGAGTTCTTCGGCGGAGTCCCCGCCCGGCTCGTGATCGACAACCTACGCACCGGCGTCGACAAACCCGATCTCTACGACCCGAAACTCAACCGCACCTACGCCGAACTCGCCGTCCACTACCAGACGTTGATCGACCCGGCTCGGGTCCGCAAACCGAAGGATAAACCACGCGTCGAACGTCAAATGCAGTACATTCGCGATTCCTTCTGGCGTGGAAGGGAATTCAGCACCCTGGCCCAGATGCAAGGTGAAGCCATCCGGTGGTGCTGCGACGTCGCGGGGTTGCGGAATTCGCGGGCGCTCGACGGTGGGCAACCGTTGCCGGTGTTCGAAGCGACAGAACGCGACGCGCTGATGCCATTGCCGGCGGCGCCGTTCGTGTTGTCGGTGTGGTCGACCGGGAAAGTCGGGCTCGACACCCACATCAAGATCGGGAAAGCGTTGTATTCGGTGCCGTGGCGGCTGATCGGGCAAACCCTGCACGCCCGCACCAGCGGTGACATCGTGCAGATCTTCCGCGACCAGCACGTCGTCGCGACCCATGTCCGCCGCCTGGCGGGGCGGGCGACGAATATGGAGCACTATCCGCCCGAGACCATCGCGTTCCACCTGCAAGGCCCGACCTGGTGCCGCAAGATCGCCATCGATGTCGGCCCGGCTTGCGAGCTGGTGATCGGTGATCTGTTGTCACCCAACGCGATCCACCATCTACGCGCCGCGCAAGGCATCCTTCGGCTACGCGAGAAATACGGTCTCGACCGCCTCGAAGCGGCCTGCTCACGCGCGATCGAGGTCGGCGACCCGTCCTACCGCACCGTCAAAGGCATCCTCGCGGTCGGCACCGAGACCGAAGACCCATTCGGCGGCACCGCTACCAGCGATATCGCCGAGGTCCCGGCGTTCCTGCGCGGTCCCGACCAGTTCGCCAATAACTGACCCGCCCGCCACCCGGCCAACAATTCTTTCCTAATTCTTCACTCCAGCAAGGAAATACACACTCATGTCCATCAGCGACCCCGCCCTGCGCGATGTTCTACGCGCGCTGAAACTCACCGGCATGCTCGACACTCTCGACGCCCGCCTGGCCCAAACCCGCGACGGGAAACTCGGGCACCTCGAGTTCCTGCAGGTCCTCTGCGAAGACGAGATCGCCCGCCGCGAAACCAATGCCCTGACAAGGAGGATCCGGCGAGCGAAGTTCGAAGAACAAGCCACTTTCGAGGACTTCGACTTCGCCGCGAACCCGAAACTCCCCTCGGCGATGATCCGCGACCTGGCCGCGCTGCGCTGGCTCGATTCCGGGGAATCGGTCATCCTCTACGGCCCGGTCGGAGTCGGGAAAACCCATGTCGCACAAGCACTGGGCCATGCCGTCGCCCGCCGCGGCGGTGACGTCCGCTTCGCGAAGACCAGTCGCGTTCTGGCTGATCTGGCCGGTGGTCACGCGGATCGGTCCTGGGGCAAAAGGATTCGTGAATACACTCGCCCGCACGTGTTGATCCTCGACGACTTCGCGATGCGCGAGCACACCGCCCTGCACGCCGATGACCTCTACGAGTTGATCAGCGAACGCGCGCTCAGCGCCAAGCCGCTGATCTTGACCAGCAACCGCGCTCCGAAGGACTGGTATGCCCTGTTCCCGAACCCGGTCGTCGCCGAAAGCCTGCTCGACAGACTGATCAACACCAGCCATCAGGTCTTGATGGACGGACCCTCGTTCCGGCCCCGCAAACGGCCAGGCCGACCCGCCAGCTGACCACCTCGAAGCGGCTCGCTACGCTCGCAGCGAGGCACGTCTACTGGAGGAATTCCGTGACGGCAGCCTGGGGGAATTGCCTGACGGTCGACATATGGTGCCGGACGTGGCGAAATAGGGGTTACGCGAGGACACTGAGGGGATAGCGCCGAATTCGTCTTCAGGAGGAATGTGATGGCATCCGATAGACCTTTTGGGATCGGTCCCGAAGAATTCGAGCGCGCGTTGCGTGAGGCGGGGATCGAGGTGCGTGACCTGCTCGGGAAGGCCAGCGAGTACATCGATCGGTCGAGTGTGAATACGCTGGCGTCGCTGTTCGGTCAGTTCGTTCAGCCGGAGCGCACCCGGCCGCCGAAGCCGGAGGCCGAGACGACCGGGGAGACCGGTAGTGGGGTGTGGGTCATCTATAGCGTCGATGACGCGGGTGAGGCCAGGGTCGAGCAGGTTTTTCCGAGCGAGCTCGAGGCCTTGCGCGCGCATCGCGACAATACCGACGAGCGCCGTCGCGTTCGGTTCCTGCCCTACGGTGTCCCCGCGACCGCGCTGGATACGCCCTGACACAAGGTTGCTTATCGCTTCAGGTGCTGTGCGAGGAAGCTCGTGAGTCGGCCCGCGACTTCCTGGGTTGTCCACTGCAGGGAGTTCTGCGGGTTTCCGGTGAAGGCCACGTCACCGTGGGCGGCACCGTCGACTATGTAGCGGGTGCTGTCGACGCCCGCGGCGACCAGGGCGTTATGGAGTATGAGCGTCTGGCTCGGGGAGATCGTGGTGTCTTCGCTGCCGTGGAAGATCACGAACGGCGGGTCGGTCGGTTGGATATAGGTGATGGGATTCGCCTGGGCGATGGCCGCCGGATCCGCGGTGAGCGGTGTTGTGTTGGTCGGCCCGTTGACGTATTTCGCCGTGGCGGCGAGTAGTGGCGCCATGGCCCGTTGCGTGTCGGGGTCGAAGTCGGATTGCAGTCGGGACAGGTCGGCGGCGCCGAACTTGTCGATCACCGCTTGCACATTACTGCTCTGGTCCAGATCGGCGCCGCTGTCAAAGCGCTTGTCGCCGTTGGTGACTCCGGTCATGGCGGCCAGGTAGCCGCCTGCGGAGTCGCCCCAGACGGCGACCGCGTCCGGATCGATGCCGTAGTCGGCGGCGTGTGCCCGCAGATATCGGATGGCGGCCTTGACGTCGGAGATGCTGTCGACGTAGGTCGCGCCATCGGGCTGAACGCGGTACTGGATGCTCGCGACGACGTAACCGGCCTCCGCGATGAACGTGCGCAGCGCGAGGTTCCCGCCCTTGTCCGCCATGACGAACCCACCGCCGGGAACGTATACGACCAGCGGCTTGCGCCCAGCGGTCTGCGGGACCTGAATGTCCATCTTGACCTGTTCGCCATACACGACATCGGTATGGGTGGACAGCGGCGTGCGTCCGCATTGGATCTGCGGAGCCGTGCCCGGGCTGAGGACCGTGCTCGTGCTCGTGTCGACCGGCACGACGATTCGGGGAGCTGCGCCCTGGACGGCCAGGCGGCCGTCAGGATCCGGCATCGGACTGCTCGGACAATCCTTTACCACCGCCGCGGACGTTGACGATGTGGTGTCGCCGCACGCGGTGACAGACAGGACGGTCGCGATGGCGGCGACCGCAGCAGCCGTACGCACCACATACCTCCGCACGAAATCGACTATGGCACGGGCGAATTCGACCATCTGCCCGAAGAGGACGGCCAGCGGAGATTCGGTAAGGTGTTTGCGCGGCTCGATGTACACCTCTATGAAACTAGCTCCGCGCAACCGGCGCGCGAATCCGTCAGTTGACGTAGTTCGGTCTACTCAGTCACTCCGCCAGCGCATTCATCGTCGCCGCAAACCGATCTCCGCGTCGAGCAAACTAGCCGTTGCCGTAGACGCGATCCGGAACGACGAGGACGACTGCGCGGCGGTCGGCGGCCATGACGCGGTCGTATTCGTCCCAGTCGTCGTGCGTGCCACCTGCCGCGGTGAATACCTCGCGCAGTAACTGCCGCAGCCGTTCGGCGTCGATGCCGGGCGCCTGGTCGTCGGGGCCCGCGATCCACACCGATCCCTCGACGGCCGTCCACGCCCACCCGCCCCGGGCGACAACCGTCATCCTCGGCCGATCGCGGAGATTGTCCAATTTGCGTGTGCCACCGCGGATTACCATGCCAACGACCTGCTCGCCCGTCTGCGGATGCGCCAACACACCCGCATTGACGAGCGACGATTGAACAGTGCCGTCGGCCCGCGACGTCGAGACGACGCAAAGTCCGTGATCCCCGGCGATCAGCCGAGCAAAGTCCGCGATATCGCTCACAGCCGAAGTCTACGGGCAGTCGGCGCCGCGCACGGGTGGGGTTGCTGGGCAGTGGGATTCATGTCCGGCTTTGCCGGAGCTCAGGCTGGTCGGTGGTGATTTCCGGGCGCCCGCGCCGCGTGCCACGATGCCCGACTCTGGCGACAGCCTCGCGCGGCGTGTCGTTCCCCTCGGCGATCACGATGGCGTTGCCGCCAAGGCGTTTCGCGCGGTACATCGCGTCATCGGAGGCGCGCAGCACGTGGTGACGGGTCGGTTGTTCGGCGGCACGGGACGCCTCGAACAGGGCGACGCCGACGCTGACCGTGATCGTGATCGGCAGGCCGGGCATCGTCTCGATCGCACGCCGCAACCGCTCAGCGACCGCACCGGCCGCATCGTCGCGCACACAACCGACAACGACGAATTCCTCGCCGCCGGTCCGTGCGATGAGGGCAGCGGAGTCGGCAGTGGAACGCAGCCGATCCGCCGTCCGCTTCAGCACTTCGTCGCCGAACGAATGCCCGAACGTATCGTTCACGGTTTTGAATCGGTCCAGGTCCAGCGTGATCACGTAACCCGTTGCGCGCCCGGAGTACTCCGACCAGTAAGAGTCGAGGCCGCGCCGATTCAACAGCCTGGTGAGCGGATCGGACAGCGCGTCCATCCGCAGGAGCCAATGCGAGAGCTGCATCGTCGGCAACACGATGCCGATGACAGCGAGATTGGCGACAACGACCGCGATGCCAAGGGCCCCATCGCCTTTCCAGCGCCCGCTGCCGAGAACCATCGTCACCGACAGCACCACGATCGACAGCAGTGACCAGCCGACGCACATGGCCAGGATCAACGGACTGTGGAAGACCGCAACATACGCGCCGGTCGCGGCCAGCATGATGATCCCGAGCGCGCCGAGCACGCGGTCCTGGACCAGCATGCTGTCGACGGTGATGACGATATTGAACACGGCGATCCAGACGATCGACTCGGATTCGCGCGGCCACGGCAACAACCACCAGCGCAACGCCCACAGCCCGCCCAACACGGCGGCGAGCGTGTTCACCGTGGTACCGAGCGTGCCGTGCACGCCAGCCGAGGAGATCGCCATCAATGTGGCGTTCAGGAGCATCATCGCGCCGCCCGCGCCGATCACGACCTTGATCCGGCCGAGTACGCCATGGGATTCGACGAAGTCGACCACCCAGCGGTAATCGACCCGGTACTGCCACCGGGATCGAAATGACGAACTGTTGGTCATCGTGATACCCGCCCTTACATCGGCAACGAGACCCGCCGCCGGTCGTTGCTATCGACCGGGCGGCGACCTCACGCGTGGCGCAAGTGTGGCTACTGTGAAGCTAACATCATCCCAACGGGAATCATCGGGCCAGTTGCGAACATCACCATCAGCCACTATCCGATGTCGACTACCCGGGCCCATGCTGGCGGCGCGTCCGGGACGTACTCGGGATCGTGTTCGCGCCACGAGTCGGCGCGGTGCCGACGGAACAGGCCGACCACCGTCCGGCACGGTGGCCGTCTCGCGGGCCAGGGGGTCTGGCCGTCGGTCAGCACCACGAGGACATCGGGGCTGGGCTGGGTGCGGAGCACCTTCGCGATACCGGCGCGCAGATCGGTGCCACCGCCGCCGACCAGCGGTATTCGCTCGGCTCGACACAGCGGGTGCACGATCCCGGCCGCGGCGTCGCACGACAGCACCGTGACCAGGTCGCGGCGCCCGCCGACGGCACGGGCGATGGCGGCCACTTCGAGCAGCGCGCTGCCCAATTCGGTGTCACTGACCGACCCCGAGGTATCGATGAGCACCGAGACCCGAGGTGGCGTTCGCCGCAGGCTCGGCAGTACGACGCCGGGCACCCCGGCCGAGCGCCGGGCCGGGCGGCCGTAGGTGTAGTCCTCGCCCGCACCGCCGCCGCTGACCGCTGAGCGAATGGCCGCGCCCAGCAGATCGCGCCACGGCTGCGGCGGGTGGAACGCCTCCTGCGCCCAGCGTTGCCACCCTTGGGACGCGTTGCCCGGACGGCCGATAATGCCCTGCGCCACCCGAAAGCGGACCGCGTCGCGTTCCTGTTCGCTGAGGCCGTCCGCACCGTCGGGTCCGAGGTCCCAGTCGCGGTCCAGTCCGTCGGCGCCGCTGCCGCAGTCGAGCCATGCCATGTCGTCGGTGTGCCGACCGAGGCGGAACTTGTGCAGGTAGTCCTCCATGAGCTCGCCTTCGGATAACCCGAGCGACGCGGGCACAACGGCCCCCTCCGGCTGGACCAATCCAGCACCGAAGGCGTCGTCGTTGATTTCGCAGTCCGCGGCGATGTTCATACGCAATCGTTCGGCGACGCCGGTCAGGCCGTGTTGTTCGGCGAATCGGTCACTGCGACCGTGATGGTCGCGCAGTAGGTGCGACACCTCGTGCACCCATACCGCGGCCAGTTCCTCCACCGGAGTTCGGTCGACGAACGCTGGCGAGACATAGCACCGCCAATGCCGGTCCACGGCCATCGTCGGCACGCGGCGCGACTCGACGACGCATAGCGCGAACAGCGCGGTGGCCAAATAGGGCCGGACCCTGGCGGCGTGTAATCGGGCGGCGAAGAGCTTCTCGCGATCAAGCGCCCCTGATGTGTTCGCGGTCATCGGCCCGCCTTGGCGGCGACACGGACAGCGGCCTCATCGGCTTCCTTGGTGACCGTTACCAGTCCGGCGAGTTGATCGATCGCCGCGGGAACATCCCAGTCGTCTTGACGCAGTGTGGCGAGAGTTGTTGCGGGAACGACAATTAGGTCCGGAGCGCCGGTTTCCAGCGCCTTGACCAAGAGCTCCCACGCCGCGTCCCAGCGAGACTTCTCCGGACGTTTGCGGACTGCCGCCACCACACCGTCGAGCACGGCTTGGCGCAAATCCCCGCGCTCGGGCAAGGCGGCGCCCGCCGGATCGGCGAGCAGCGACTCCGGGTCCGGCAGGTCCATTCGGTCCAGGCTGGCCAGCAGTTCGAAGCCGGGCCCGTCGCCGACCGTGCCACGGACAAGCAGGGAAAGCACATCGCGGGACGAACCGGCCGCGGTGGCGAAGGCGATCAGCCACAGCGTCATCTCCCAACTTCGAGGCGATGGCCAAGGGCCACCCCTGCGCGTTTCACTGGTGGGAATCTGATGCACCAGATTGGGGCGGGCCGCGAGCAGCACGCACACCACGCGACGCGCGAAAGCCACTGCCTCGCTCAACTTTTCGGGAGCCAACCGTGGCAGCGTCGCGTGCGGCCAGGTGCCGCCGAGGCCGCGGACGACGACGTCGTGGTCGTGGGTCCACTGCAGGTGGACGAACCGGTTGGCCAACGGTGGGCTCAGCTCCCAGCCATCGGCCGCCGAGGAGCGCGGGTTGGCCGCGGCGACGATCCGGACACCGGGCGGCAGTCGCAGGGTACCGATTCGCCGCTCCAAAACCAGGCGGAGCAGCGCGGCTTGCACGGCGGGCGGTGCGGTGGACAGCTCGTCCAGGAACAGCAGACCGCGCCCGGCCCGGACGAGTCGGACGGCCCAGTCCGGCGGCGCCATCGGGACACCGTGTTGTGCGGGATCGTCGCCGATGATGGGTAGGCCCGAAAAGTCCGACGGCTCATGCACACTCGCGATGACTGTGGTCAGCGGAAGGTCGAGGTCGGCGGCGAGTTGGGTCAGGGCCGCGGTCTTTCCGATTCCCGGTTCACCCCAGAGGAGCACCGGCAGGTCGGCGGCCACGGCCAGTGCCAGCGCCTCCAGTTGGGTGTTGGGGCGTGGTTCGGTGGTTGCTTCGCGCAGCAGGGTCAGTAACTCGGCGGCAACGTCGAGTTGGGCGGGATTGGTGGACGTGCGGACAGCAGAAAGCATGGGTGATCACCTTGGGTGGTTGGTGGAGCCGGGCGACGAAGGTCAGTGCGAGGTTGCATTGCGCGGGTGTGCGCGGCGGTCGCGCGGGCGGCGAACCGGGGGGACGAATCCGGGGTCGGACAGGCCGGACCTGAAGAGTCCGTAGGCGATTCGTCGTTGCGCGGACGTCTGGAGTTCGTCGCGCAGCGCACCGTCGCGCAGTAGTGCGTCGGGACCGAGCAGACCACCGACGACTGCCAGCGCACCTGCGGTGTCGCCATGGTCCAGACGTTCACGGACGCCGACGAGCCAGTCCGGATGACGGTGCGCCGCGTCGATGGCCTGTAGGCACGGCAGCGGAGTGCCGGTCAGCGCGACCAGCAGTTCCTCGCGGCGGATCTCGGCCTGGTCGTGGTCAAGAGCAGCCAGTACCCCGTTGACCAGACCGATTCTGTGCTGCTCTCCCCTGCATTGCACGAGGCGTGGTTGACCTGCCGGGTCCGAGACTTGGGGTGCGTCGGTCGGCGAATAGCCGGGTGCCAGAGCTGATGCGACCAGCGGATGCAGCCGGTCGGCCGTTATCGCACCGGCACGGAGCAGTTCCAGATCGGGCAGCGTCCAGGTCGACGCGTCGGGCAGGACCGGCAGAGCGGAGACGCCGCCGACCGGATATCCCGAGGCGATCCGCACCGTGGGTGTGTTGCCGCCCGTGTCCAGTTCCAGCACCAGCCGTTGTCCGGCTCCGAAACGCACGACGAAAGTACTGCTGCGCCGTCCCTCGGCGTTGCGCAGAATTTCCGCCTCGGCCGCCCATCTGTCAACGGCACAGCTGCCGGGCACTGTCGCGAGCAGCTCGGGGTCAAGCATCGGGCGGTTGTCCGGAACCCGCTCGGCGCTGGATCGAATCCGCAACTCATCGACCCGGCGGGCATCCCACAGGTGCCGATGCAGATCCAGGCGGAAGCGCCGGTTGGGCCGAGGATGCGGGTGAAGGCTTGTGCCGCAAGCGGATCCGTTCCACAGCGCGAGGCTGATCCGCTGACCGGCATCCGCCCAGGCCGGTGCGGTACGAACCACGAGCTGCAGGGGACGCGAGCCGCGCTGGTCCGGTGCCGACTCGTATTTGGCTAGCACGATGGTCAGGCCTGGCCGCAGCAACCCGTCGGGAGCGACCCTCGGCAGGTGCCATCGCAACAGGTCAGGAGCCAGATGGCGGAGATCGGCCCGGATTCGGGCCGCGAGTTCGTGCCCGTGGTTGCGTGCCACGGACCGCATAGTGAAATCGATATCGAAACCCGCTGCGGCGCAAGCACCCGCCCAGTCCCCCACCCGACGGCGGGAGGTTGCGGTCTCGATCATGGAGGGCGGCACGGCGAATGCACGCACGCGTGGCCAGAAGGAAAAGCGGGAGGTGTCCCCATTCGTGATGTCAGTGAGCATCAGCACTCACCTTGCACGAATGGAACCCCCAATCTTTGAACAGATTGAGTCATCATCGCGTTGATCATATCGTGCCGCGCCGACACCGGCCAGCCGAGGGGGCCGAGCAGCCCGACCCGACCCCTTCGACGATCGGCGTCGATCCCCAAGCGGCGCAACCGGATCGGCGCCACAGCCTGCGTTCCGTCAGTCGTAGTAGCGTTTCTTGAGTTCCGCCACCTTGGTCAGGAAATCCTCGATCAACTTCGTGGCCGCCTCGGCGGCGCTCGCGCGGAACTCGGCTTCGGATATCTCACGCACCGTGCCTGGTTCGATGCGAACCGAGAAATTCTCCATGCCTATCGCGGAGATCGTGATCCGCTCGTCGCTCGACTCGCCGATGGCCTCGATTTCGGCTCGCTCCGCGAAGAAGTTCAGATCATGCTGGTCATCGGCATCGATATGCAGGTCGGTGTATTCGATCGCCCGTCGATACTGTCGCTGCCACCCAACCCACAGCAGCCGCGCGATAGCGGTCAGCGCCCGCTCCAACCTCGAGTCGTCGACAAACGCGTAAGCGCTTTCCCCGAAAGACAATGTGATACAGGTACGCTGAGACAACTCCGCTTCGATTTCCGTCCCAGGCGCACACACACGCACCCGAATACTGTCCAGCCTGGTAGCCAAATCCATCACGGCCCCCACTCCTGTCTCTAGGCTGGGCTGCCCATGCCACTGTCACCGATGAGGTCGCGATCGTTCATCCCTGCCAGCTTCGGGCGAGCCGCGACAAGCTTGACCTTGTTCCCATTCAGGACGTCGATCAGCGCCCGCACTCGGTCGGTGATCTGCTGTGTCTCGACCTCTTGAATATGCTTCGTGAGATCGTCGATCGCCTGCGTCATCGAATTCATGATGGTGTTGACCGAGTCCCCGGATGCCGTAGTACTGGCCACGCCAGCACTACCCAGCGATGCGGCCGCTCCGATCGCGACGATAGGGGCGGTAGCACCCCCGGTCGCGATGGTGATAGCCGCTCCGGTGATCGTGCCGACAGCAGAGAGCACCGAGAAACCAAAACTCCACTTATTTTTACCGCAGCCACCGGCATTATCGAGCGCGTCCAGTGTGTGTTCAGCGATCTTGTCGATGTCATCGCGCGCTTTGAGCCACATCGCCTGGTGCGCTTGGAGGACACCTTTCATGGTCGACAGCGCCGTGAACTGGTTTCCGGACAGCGTTTTGAAAGTGTCGACGAAGTTGGCCTTGAACGCCATCGCCCCCTCGCCGGTCCAGCCTTGCAGATAGCCACCGTCGGATGTCATCTTGTCCAGATTCGGGTTCGACAAGCCGATGTCTTTGCTGAGGTCGGTGTGAGCGACAGACCCAGTATTCACTTTCTCCATGGCCCTGTTCAGATGGTCGATCAGCGGATCGTATCCAGCTGGATCGGGCAACCTGGAGAATGGCTCGAACTTTGCCTCGAGTAGTGCGAGGTGCGGCATGAATTCCTCGGGCCTGTGGACCCCCGCCGACCCGGACCTCTCCTTCGCCATCAAATCGGCGGCCTTCACCGTGATGTCCTTCGCGTGCTGCATCAGCTGGTCGAAACTCACCACTTACCGCCCAGTTCCGGGTCATTGTGCGCGCGGCGGTTCATCTCGTCGCCCGCCTCTCGATCGGTCTGCGCGTAATACCGCGCTGCCCTGTCCAATGCCGCGGCTGTGTCGTTCAGATTGGTCTTGGTTTCTTTCAGGAATCCTGCCACGGTGTCGTGCAGGTCTAGATAGGCCTGGTGCACCGGACCGAGCGGGTCACCACCGAAGTACGCTGGACGCCGCATTGCCTGGTCTACCTCAGCTCGGACACGATCGCAGTGACCGATCGTAGTGCCGTAGTCGTCGGAGATTACCGGGAAATCCGCTTTCGCCGCCTTCTCCAGTTCATACAGCTCGACGCCGAGCCGGTTACCTTGATGAACCACGTTCCCACCCTCGATCCTGATCCGTTCACACAGAAACCCCACCCCTTCGCTAAGTCTTGACGACCGGGCGCGGACACCTCAAGCCCCTAAAACCACTGACGCCATACCTCGGCGGGCCTCGGGCCGCACCGACCTCCCCACACGGTCCAACTGGGGAGCTACATCCCCCGAAACCATTGTCTTGCAAGATTTTTCGTTCGATCATTAGCGTGAGTACGCAACCGGTCGGGCGAGTCGATCGCGATGAAGTGAGGTACAGAGATGGAAGTTCTGCTGGAGCTGGCGCCACGCAACGCCGGCGCGACGGTCGTCGAAACGGATGTCCTCTTCGGTGATCCGGATCCACTGCACAATGTTGCCGCCTGCCCGGCGAGCAATATCTGCTATGACAACACCCAGATTTGCACCGTCAGCTATCCGCCCTTCAGCGACTAGCTGCTAGACCATCGGTGGATAACTCAGTGCGCGGCGAATCCGAACGGGCAATGTTTGTATGACGGAACTCGATCTCACCGATATCGAGCAGCGGGTGGCGCAGGCGGCGATCGAATACGATCACCGGCTGCGCCGGTCCCCGGTGTGGCTGTACGTGGACAACCCTGAGGTAGCGCTGCCCGATCATGGCTGGAAGCTACACATTTCGGCGCGTACCTCGGAATTCGACCGCATCATCGACATTGTTGTCCCGGTATTGCTGGCGGCCGGGTGCCCCTTCAAGATGGCTCGGTCACGGCGGGTACTGCAATCGTTGAACGACGGCAGAAGGGGCGGGGCATCGGTCGGCAAAGCGTGGACCATCTATCCGGATCCGGCACAAATCCGGCAGTTGGGAACCCAGCTTGCCGAATTGCTGCACGGCGAGAAAGCGCCTCGGGTGCTGTCCGACCGCAAGGTCACCGGCGACGCACCGGTCTACTACCGGTATGGCCCGTTTCGGCGGCAGCTGGTCGCGGCGGCGGACGGCCAACTGAGCATGCTGATGACCGGACCGAACGGCGAAAGCTTCGACGGCCACGCGAAACCGACCTACCGGCAGCCGCCATGGGTGGTGGATCCCTTCACGGGTCTGGTCGCCGACGACACCTCGGACCTGGTCGATATCCTCGGTGACCACTATCGCCCGGTGGACGGCTTACTCCAGGCCGGACACGGCAATGTCTACCGCGCGCAGGACACCCGTACCGGCGAATCCGTCGTCGTCAAACAAGCTCGCGCGTATGTCGCGGAATCGGCCTTCGGCGACGACGCCCGAATACGGTTACGCAACGAGCGGTACGTGCTCGAACGCCTTGCCGGAATAACGGGCGTCCCGAAGTACATCGACCATTTCCGGCACGGCGACGACGAATACCTGGTCACCAGTTTTTGCGGTGAATGCAACCTGGCAACGGATGTCCCCCGCAACGGACGCTATCGCCCTGACCCGTCATCGCATTCGGCCGCGGGACGAACACTCGACCGGCTGGCCACGCGACTGGCCCGGATCCTGACCGACATCCACGACAGCGGATTCATCGTCGCCGACCTCTCGCCGAAGAACATCGTCATTCGGCAGTCCACCGGCGAGCCGACCCTCATCGATTTCGGACTGTGTAATCACGGCACCGTCCGAATCCCCGGCGGCACACCAGGTTATGCATCGCCTGCACAACTGCACGGCGAGCCAGCGACCATCGCCGACGACCTGCGCGCGCTCGGGATGACGCTGCTGTTCGCCGCGACCGGCGCCGACCCGGTGACCACGGCAAACGATCCCCGCGTCAGCGCGTTGCAGACCATCCAGCGGATCTACGGCGACACACCCGTTCCGTCGATCCGGTGCGTCATCGGACTGTTGCACGCCGACGTCGATCATGCGCTCTCGGCACTGAAGGCGCTCAGTTCCGGTCACCCAGAACGATTTTCCGACACCACCGTGCTGCCGACAGCCATCGCGATCGGCCGAACCGACGTGCCCGAACTCATCGACCACCTGCTGGACGATCTCCTCGTCCGAGTCGACCAACTTCTCGACCAACCCGGCGGATGGCCCGAGATGAACGCCTACCGTGGCGCGACCGGAGTCGGCTTGGAGCTGCTCCACCACCTGCACCGGCCGGACGCCAGCGACATGGCGCGGCGCCTCGCACGATTCGCCGCCGACGGTGCGCAACGAACTCGACTCCAGCCCGGGTTGTTCGTCGGATCGACCGGTATCGAGGTACTGCTCCGCCGCCTCCGCGACGCGGGCCTCGATATCCCGACGCCGCCAACCGATCTCGCGACGGACTGGCAGCCCTACGGAGACGATCTCGTCGTCGGCGCGGCCGGTGTCGGACTCGGGCACTACCTACAAGCCGAGTCGGCGTCGACCGCACCACACGCTCGACAACACCACCTCGACGTCGCCCGGCGATGCGCGGACATGTTGGCCGATCACACGCACGCCGAATCGCACTACTCCGCCGAGGAACTCCCGGTGGCCGCCGGACTCGACGCCGCAGCCGGCCTGTCCCACGGACAAGCGGGGATCATCACCTTCCTCCTGCACATGACCCCCGATCATCCCGCGCTACAGACCCGGATCGACACGCTCTACCGGCAGACCCGCTCGCTCATCGAACGATCCGACCACACCACCGCCGTACCCCTGTGCGTCTCGTGGTGTCGCGGGCTGGCCGGAATCGGTACCACCCTGCTCCGGATCGCGGAAGTCCGCGACGACGCCGAGGCAATGGATCTCGCGATCGCCGCCGGAATCACCTGTGCCGCATGGGTTCCGTACCTTTCCTACCCCGGCGCCTGCTGCGGTATCGCCGGAGTCGGCGACTTCCTGGTCAGCCTGTCCGACGCCACCCACGACGATCGTTTCACCGAGGCCGCCTGGTCGGCGGCGACACAGCTGATCATCCGCGGCATCGCCGACGGCACCGAATCCGCCTACGCGACCGAACAATCCAACATCGTGTCCTGGGCAACCGGCCACGCCGGAACACTCGCATTCCTGCGCCGCCTGCACGCCGGAGACCCGCCGTCGACGATCGGACCGTTCTGACCGGACACCGCGTGATGCACATGCTGTGACGTCACCCTGCTTGACCAGTCCGAACACCGTGTCAGCGGACTGTCAGGTCGGTGCCAGCTCGGTGTAAGCCGGGCTGGCGACAGTATGTATGTGAACAGCACAGCAATTGCCACTTCCGGGCTGCGGAAGGCGCACCGTGACAAGACGATCCTCGATGGCCTCGATCTGGCCATCGGCGCTGGGTCGCACCCGATGCTGGGCACAGAATGGCTCGACCGCGCGATGCGGTATCTGCGCGGCGACCACACCTTCGCCCAGCTGATCCGCTTCACCCTGGTCGGCGGCTCGAGCAACATTGCCTATGTGCTGCTGTTCATCGCGATGAACGGGGCAGGCCCGCTCGTCGCCAATGTCGTCGGCTCGATCGTCAGCACGGTGATCGCGAACGAGCTGCACCGGCAGCTCACCTTCCACGCGGCCGGACGGGTCGACTGGTTCACCGCCCAGTGGGAAGGCGGCGGGCTTGCGCTGATCGGCCTGCTATTCAGCACGGCGGCGCTGGCCGGGCTCCAGTTCTTGGCACCCGGCCTCGGCGAGATCGCGCAGACGGGCGCCGTGATCGCCATCATGGCGGTGGTCGGCGGTATGCGCTTCCTCGCACTGCGCGGCATCGTCTTCTGAATCACGAAAGCCACACTCCCCGAACCGAATTCAGGTCAGTGCTGGCAGAGCCATTCGGTGCCGTAGTGCGCGGCGTTGTCACCGGTGAGATGCACCCAGTGGCCGTCGCCCTCGCAGGGCGCGCCTTCGACGGGGGTCGAGTTCTGCGGGGTGGTCGACGGAGGCTCGGTCGGCGGGGTGGTTTCGGGTCCGGCACCGTGATTGGGGTTGGTGCAGATGGTGCCCTCGCAGGGCACCCAGGTGCCGTCACCATTGGGGTTCTGGATGGCATTGGGGCCGATGTAGCTGCCGAGCGGGCATCCCGGATCTTGATTCTTCGCGCAGTACTCGGGACTCAGGTTGTTGCCGGTGGAACCGTCGGCGCCGCGCGGTCCGGGATTGGGGGTCGGCTGCGGTGGCACCACCGGTGTAGTGGCCAGTGCTGACGTGGTGGTGGCCGGTGCCGTCGTCGGAGTGGCGGTGCTGGTCAGTGTCACCGAGGTGCTCGGCGACGGCGTGGAGTCGTTCGAACACGCTGCCGCACCTGCGATGAGGACCATTCCTGCCAGAATTGGCAACAAGCGCTTCACCGAACACTCCCTCGCTAGTTCGACCTGCCATGACTGCCCCGTAACACAACGTCGAGAAACGCACCGCCTGACCACAGCGTAGGCCAGCGAACCTTCAGCAACGCGGACGAACACGCATAGTGGCGACTACTCGATGGATCTGCCCCGTGGGCGGTGCTGGTTCGACTCAGCGGCGATATCGACCGCTTCCGGAATGGCGATGGCCCCCGAACCAGGGCAGGTCCGGGGGCCTCGACCAGAAACCTACACCGACAATCCGCCTCGCCGACGGAATTCGCCGAACTCGGCCAGCAGGTTTATCGGGGTGAGGGGGTGTATGAACTCGTCGCCGGGTTCATACCGATGGACACGTTCTACCTGGCGGCGGTGGCCGACCAACCGAAAAAGGTCGCGGACGCGCCAGGGGCGACGGTCGCGGTGGGTTCACCCGTGCAGTCCTTCGACGCGTACACCAGGAAATCGCGCTTACCGCGGTTCTCGAAGCGAATGTCGCGGGCAAAGCCACTTGCCCAGCACGCGTTGAGGTCACTCAACTCCAGCGTGCCGTCGATAATCACTACCTCACGCCCGTCCCCGCCACCGAACGAACCGGTGGGCAGGGCCGAGACGGCGGGAGCGGCCACGGACACCGCGGCGACGGTCAAAGCACCTATGAGAGCAGGCATTACACATTTCACGAGCCGATACTACCGAATGGACGCACTCGCGGAGTTTCGCCGACCTGCGCACCGCGGTGAAAGGTATCGACCGTCTGCCCCCGAAGTTGTTGGCAGAACTGCGGTTACAGCAGCGGCGAAATCCTGCGCTGCCCAACGGTTTTCACCAGCCGCTGTGGCGGGTCCATACCGCGTCGATCGCGGTCGTGCTCGTCGAGCTGTTCACCACGTGATAGCGGTGGTGTTGGGCGGCGGTGGCGCAGGCGTGGTTGGGCAGGATGCGCAGGCGGGTGCCGACGGGCAGATCGGGCGTGGATCGGGCGCTGCCGGGGCGGCGGGTCAGGATGCCGTGTTCCTGGCTGGCTCCGGTCATCAGCAGGTCCGGGATGAGCTGGCCCGCGAGGTCGGTGACGAGGCCGTAGCCCTGATCGACCGATTGGATCTGGGTGCCGCGATCGCGCGAGGTGGCCATCCAGCCGCCGTCGGTGATGATCCAGTCTTTGGCGGGTTGATGGCCGATGACGGTGACGACCACCGACAGTGCGAGATCGTCGGCGGTGCAGACGCCAATGCCTGCCATGACGAGGTCGAAGAAGACGTAGTTGCCCGCTCGGACCTCTGTTATGCCGGTGAGGTCGGTGGCGCCGTGGGCGGTGGGGGTCGATCCGACACTGACGATCGGGCAGCGCAGTCCCGCGCCGGTGAGGGCACGCGCCGCGGCAAGCGTTACGTCGCGCTCGTTGTCGGCGGCTTGATGGAGTGCGTCGGGTGTGTACGCGAAGTAGGACTCGCCCGCGTGGCCGAGGACCCCGGCGAGATTGTCGGCAAGGAGCCGGCCGATCTCGACCAAGGTGGGATCGCTTGGTGTGATGCCGCCGCGGTGACCGTCGCAGTCGATCTCGATCAGCGTCGGGATCAAAATGCCGTGCTCGCGGGCGAATTGGGTGACGGCATGGGCTTGAGCTGAACTGTCGAGCAGGACGGTGAGGGTGACACCGCGGCCGATGAGTGCGGCGACACGGGGCAGTTTGTGCGGGTCGATACCGACGGCATAGAGGATGTCGCGGTAACCGGCGTCGGCGAAGTACTCGGCCTCGCCGAGGGTGGAAACGGTGATGGGCCCGGGTTCGCCCGCGTGCACGCGCCGGGCGACGTCGATGGACTTGCTGGTCTTGACATGCAGGCGCAGTGGTACGCCGAGTGCGTCGAGGTGGTCGTGCAGCCGGTGGATATTGCGGTCGAGTCGGGTGGTGTCGACGACGGCGAAGGGGGTGTCGGGGGTGTCCAGCGTGGTCACGGGTATTCCTGCGGGTTGTGGGTGGCGGCGTATCGACGCAGCAGTGCGGCGGCGAGGGTGAGGTCTTGGAGGGCGAAGCCGGAGCTGTCGAACACCGTGATGTCGTGGGGTGATCGTCGGCCTTCGGCGGCGCCGTTGAGGACGGCGCCCAGCGGGGTGAGATCGGCCGTGCCCGCGTGCTGGAACTCGCCGATGGTGCTGGACTGGTCGGGCAGGTCGCAGAACAAGCGAGCCCGGTTGTACAGCTCCGGCGGCAGTTCCTGCTTTCCGGGGCCGTCGGCGCCCATCGCGGAAATGTGGGTGCCCGGTGCGATCCACGCGGCGTCGAACAGCGGGTGGCGTGCGGTGGTCGCGGTGACGACGATGTCGGCCGCGGCGACCGCGGACCGCGTCTCGGCGGGTTCGGCAGGCAAACCCGTGTCAGTGGTTACGGCTCGGGCGAATTCGCGTGCGGCGTCGGGGCGGCGGCCGACCACGAAGACCTGTTGGATCGGTCGCACCCTGGTGACCGCACGCACCTCGTAGCGGGCCTGGCGGCCCGTGCCGATCACGGTCAGGGTGTGCGCGTCGGGGCGGGCGAGTGTGTCGACGGCGAGTGCGTCCGCGGCCGCGGTGCGATAAGCGTTGGCGGTCCCGGCCTCGACCACGGCGGCCAGGCGGCCGGTCTCGGGGCTGAGCAGCATGATGGTCGAGTTGTGCCGCGGTATCGCCATCTTGTCGTTGCCCGGCCAGTAACTACCGATTTTGACGCCGACCAGATCGCCCGCCGAACCGGATTTCAGAGTGAAGCGATTGGCGGACGCATGCCCGATCACCACCGGAAAAGCTGTGCCAATTGTGCTCGCCAGGAACGCTTCTCGCGCGGCCTGCAGCGCGAGGTCCGCATCGATCAGCGACGCCGACTCGGACTCGAGGATCAGCACCGGGGCGTCGGCGGGTTGGCGGGTTGCCCGAAAGACGGTGTCGGTCATGACTGTTCGCTGTCCTTCTTCACAGTGGTCAGGTCGTTGTAGAGGCCGGTTCGGGAGATGCCGAGGCGCTTGGCCACGCGCGCCGGCGCACCGCGTAACGCGAAAACGCCCGCATCATGCAGCGCGCGAACAAGTTCCAGCCGTTGCTCGCGCCCCAGCGCCGACGCGGGCACCGCGTTGGCACGTTCGGCTCGCTCGATCACGGAGTCGAGCACTTGATCCAGCTCCCCCGAGAAATCCGTTGCTGGCACCGGTGCATCCGCGACCACGGACAGCCCGAGCAGATCCGTCAACACACCCGTGGCCCGATTGATGGCCGAGAGGTCGATATTGATGCACAAGGCGCCGATCAGCGCCCCATCGGCATCGAACAGCGGCAGCGTCGTACATTTCAGCAACCGCCCATCCTGAGCACGCGTGAGATACCCGACCTCATTGCGCGCATCCACCCCCGCGGCCAAAACCCGTAACCCGATCTCGCTCATGGCATCCCCGACACCACGACCGGTGACCGCCCCGGCCACGGCGGCCACCGACCGCTCCGGATCGCGATAGTCGTGCAAAACAACCTCACAACTACGCCCAAATGTCGCCGCGATCCCCGCAACCATCGGCCGCACCGCGGCAAACACCGCATCCGCAGTGCTACTCACTTCTCCCCCACCGACACCACCAAAACCGCCGCGACCATCCCACCGACTCCTTAACAAAGTGTCCACATCTGAACAAAGTGTCACACACCAGCCGCAACCACGCCACCCAACCGCGACGTTCGTCCCGTCGGACGTCTATGACCTGCCCGAGGCGCGACAGCGACGAGTCAGGAATTGCGATACACCGACGGACGCACTCCGGTATGTCGCAAGAAGCGGTCGACAGTGCGCAGCCTTCATACGCCGAACCAGTGGGCGAGCGAGGATTCCAGTTCGTCGGTGCCGTAGTCGGCGCCAGCGGTCCAGCACACGTAGCCGTCGGGACGGATGAGCATCGGCTCGGTATCGGCGCCCTGGCCCGTGCGGTCTACCCGATCCGACCGAGGGGCAACGAGTTCGGCAAGTTTGTCGGCCGGGTCGAGCAGGATGCCGCGGCCGGAACGCAGCAGTTCGTGTAACCGGGTCGTGCCGATGTTCAGGTCCGGTGCGGGGAGGCCGACCAGTGGCCGGTCGTCGCTGCCGGGCATGGCGTAGCGGATGCCCATCCCGGAGAGCATGTCGTCGAGGTGGTACTGGACCTCGCGCAGTTGAGTCAGCGATGCGAACAAGTCCCTGGCGGCGACCACGTCCGGGTCGTTCGTGCCTTCCCGATCCATCAGCAGGCTCTGCGCCTGGACATTGCGCAGCACCGCGGCCGCGACCGGGTGCCGTTCGGTGTGGTAAGCGTCGAGCAGCTGTTCGGGAGCCCAATTGTGCACGGCGGCACCGAGTTTCCAGCCGAGATTGAGCGCGTCGCCGATTCCGGTGTTCATGCCTTGCGCACCGATCGGGAGATGGACGTGGGCGGCGTCACCGGCCAGGAACACGCGCCCGTGCCGATACTGAGCGGCCTGGCGGGCCACGTTGGTGATGCGGCGGGCGTAGCGCAGTTCGAGCAGTCGCACCCGTTCGCCGAACACGCTGCGCAGGCCGTCGCGGATTTCGTCATCGGTGACGGGAACGTCCCTGGACAGGGACCACTTCGGCCCGCCGAGGGCAAGCCGGTGCAGTGGCCTGCCCTGCGGGTCGGTGCCAAGCGGGAACACCTGCGCCGAATAGCCGTCCTCGCTCCGGGTGCGGGTCAGCGTTGGGACGTCGCCGTCCAGCCGAACGTCGGCGGCGATCGTGGTCGACGTCCCTACCCGCCCGGGGAATTCGGCGCGTACCAGTGACCGCACGGTGCTGTGGCCGCCGTCGGCGGCGACGACGTATCTCGCCTCGATGGTGTGGTCGTTGGCGAAGGTCGCCGTCACACCGTGGTCGTTCTGCGTGAGTTCGATCAACTCGTGGTCGCGTCGGACATGGATGTCGTGTGCGGCTGATCGAAGGCCTCCTGGGCGCGCGACTGCACACCGCCCGCCTTGGACAACTCGCTGCGCCGCGCGAGCTTGTCGACCAGCACAGCACGCACCCCCGCTACCCGCAGTTCGTTGGCCAGCGTCATGCCGGTCGGGCCCGCGCCGACGATGAGCACCTCGGTGTCCATGGGTTTCTCCTTGTGTCGCAATGGATTCGGTCGGATCGACCGGACACGACAACGGTGCGTCCGCCGGGATCGCCGAGCTCGTGACCGGGCTCATTGTGTCGATATCCGACAATGACTACCGTCGCCGCAGTGGAATTCGTCATCGATGAGCTGGATCGTCGTCTCCTGCACGCCTTGCAGATCGATGGCCGGGCCGCATTCAGCGCCATCGCCGCGGCTCTCGGCGTGTCGGATCGCACCATCGCCCGCCGCTACGCCAGGTTGCGGTCGGTCGGTGTGGTTCGGGTGATCGGCGGGATCGATCCGACCGCGCTGGGTGGGACGACCTGGTTCCTGCGGGTGCGCTGCGCACCCGCCGCGGCCGTCCCGGTCGCCGAGGCGCTGGCCCGGCGAGCGGACACGTCATGGGTGAGCCTGCACTCCGGCGGCAGCGAGATCAGCTGCACGGTCCGCACCGAGAACGAAAACGACAGCGAGGCACTGCTATTGGCCAAACTCCCGCGCACCCCCCGGGTGGAAGGGGTGACCGCGCACTCGGTGCTACACGTCTTCTACGGCGACTCGGACAACCTGATCGCCAAGCTCGGTGCGCTGAACGCGGACGAGGCCGCGCTGCTGCGCCCCTCCTCGGTGCCGTATCGGCCGGGTCCGGTGCGACTCGACGACGGCGACCGCAAACTCCTCGCCGCACTGGCCGATGACGGGCGGACCAGCGTCGAGCAGTTGGCCGCGGTGACCGGCTGGTCACCGACTACGGTCCGGCGGCGGATGACCGAACTGCGTGAACGCCGGGTGCTCTACCTCGATATCGACATCGACTGGCGCCAGGTCGGCCTCGGCATCCGCACCCTGTTCTGGATCTCGGTCTCCCCCGCACATCTGGAGCAGGCCGACGCGGCACTTGCCGAGCATCCCGAGATCGCTTTCGCCGCAGCCACAACCGGCCGACGAACCTGTACGCGACCGCAGTATGCGCTGATCAGCGGGAGCTGTATCACTATCTGACTACCCGCGTCGCGGCCCTGCCCGCCATCACCCACGTGGAAACCGCACCGGTGATCAGGACCGTCAAAAAAGCGGCGAATCCTGCTTAGTCGCAGTCGATTCGACTGTTCGCCGCCGAAACTCCCTGGAATTCGCACGGGGACTCGCGCCGTTGAACCCTGAGGTATGGCCCACCGCACGCACTGAAGGAGCTTCCACGATGGACGTTTTCATCATCGGCATCACCGGCGGTATCGGTGGTCTGCTCGCGCGGAAACTGCGGTCGCGAGGAGACGCGGTGCACGGGCTGGTGCGCCGAGATGAGCAGCGGGCCGAGCTCGAAACGCAAGGCATCGACGCACACGTCGGCGATCTGTCCAGCATGACCGAGGAAGAGCTGGCTGCGATGTTCGGCGATGTCGACGTGATCGTCTTCAGCGCCGGATCCAATGGCGACACAAGGGAAGTCACGAAGGCGATCGACGGCGACGGGGTGACGAAAGCGATCAAGGCGGCCCACCTCGCCGGGATCGAACGCTTCGCCCTGGTCTCCGTGCTCCCCGAATCATGGCGGGAACGGGACAACGGCGAGGAGGTCGAGTACTACTTCGCCGTCAAGAAGAACGCCGACATCGCACTCAGCCGCAGCGAACTGAACTGGCTGATCCTGCGTCCCGCTTTACTTCTCGACGGCCAAGGAACCGGCACCATATCCCTCGGTCCCGCGGAGTTCCACGGCGAGATCACTCGCGACGACGTCGCCAGCACCCTCGCCGAACTCCTGCACGAGCCCCGCATCGCTCGCCAGATCCTCGAACTGAACACAGGCTCGACCCCGATCGACAAGGCGGTCCGCGCGAACGTCCGCTAGTCGTGCCCGATTGCCGGTGCGGCCGTGGTCGGCAGGAATTGCGCGAGTTGGTCGAGCAGCTCGTTGGGTTGCAGGCCGCGTTGCTTGCCGGTGGCGTCGTGCGCGGATCGCGTCGATGAGATGCGCGGTCAGCGGGCTCAGTGATGGCCGTCTCATCGCTATCCGGTTGCCTAACCATGCCGAAAGTGTACAGTCCTGTATTAAATACATAGTTGTATATTTTCCGCGTGTCACCCGAATCAGCTATTCAGTTCTGCCCCCGCACAAGCGCAGGAGGAATCCATGGCACACGGCAGGCTTTCGTTCGAGGTCAACCGCATCAGCAGCGCACCGCCGGAGACGCTGTTCGCGCTCGAGACAGACGGCGCCAACTGGTCGCAGTGGTCGAAACCGGTGATCGCGCAATCAAGTTGGGACCGCCAGGGTGATCACGAACCGGGCGGCCTCGGCGCCATCCGCAAGGTCGGCCTGTGGCCGATGTTTCTGCGTGAGGAGACCGTCGGATACGAGCAGGACCGGCGGCACGTCTATCGGTTCATCGGCCCGTTCCAGCCGGTGCGCGACTACCGCGCCGAGGTGGTCTTCGCCCCGACGCCCGCTGGCGGCACCGACCTGCGCTGGACCGCATCGTTCCGGGCCAGCTCATTACCCGGCGTCGACCTCGCCACCCTGTTCCTCAATCGGATGATCATCCGGGCGCTCGCCGCGCGACTCATCCGGGCGGCCGAACGCATCAACCAGCAGGCGACTACAGACCAGCGTTCTCGCCTATGACCAACCAGGAGCTAACGATGACCACCGTAAACGAGACCGCACCCAACGCTGCTCCGGGCCTTGCGGATTCGGACTACGCCGCGGCATGGGCCGCACGCTCACAGGAGGAATTCGCCAACGCCTTCGCCGAGGACGTCGTCTTCGAGGTGCCGATGGTGATGACCCGTCCGGTACGCGGCCGCGAAGCCGTCGCCTACCTCCTCGGCTCGGTCAGCAAGGTGTACGAGACGCAACGGTTCACCCATCAGGCCACCAATGGCCCTCGCACGTATATGGATTGGGAGCTGACCGTCTTCGGCGGCGAGATCATGCGCGGGGTCACCGCCTTCACCCGCGGCGACGACGGCAAGATCACCCACCTCGCCGTCTATCACCGCCCGATGCTCAGCGGCCTGCGGTTGTCGTACTACGCCGGTCAAGTCATGGGCGAGAAGTTCGGTCACGACCTGTTCTACTCCCACGAAGCCGCGCAGGCCGAGATCGACAAGGGCGGTCCCACCGACCTACCGGAGCAAGCACGCGCGACGTAGCTGCGGCATGCCGGCATGCGGTCACTCAGGAGCGGCCGGATCAAGCGTGGCCGCCGCCCAATTCCGGCTTGTGCAGTCGTGGTTGCGTGCCGAAGGTTGGCCGATCGGTGGTATCGACCGGGTCCGGTACCTCGACCGCGGCAGCCCGATTGTCCGGGCGAACGGCGGACCTGGCATCGACCTCGCGTCGCGCGAAGGCGATATCGCGCGCGCTGCGCACCGACAACCGGCCGAGTGAGGTTGCGGCGAAGAACAGGATCAGCGCGCCGAGACCGTAAAAGAAGGTCAGTTGCAGGATGGCGCGTTTCAGGTCGGAATTCGCGACCGGGTCACCGACGGCGCCGATGTTCAGCAGGTCCGCGAGGAACGGTCCGATGATGAACCACAAGCCCGCAGCCGCTGCCAGCCAACCGCCGAAGCCTGCGACGAGGCGGTTGCGACTTGCCAACATCAACAGCCCGCCGACGATCGCGACGACGCCGGGAAGTACCTCGAGCCAGCCACGCGCCGATGTCCACACCCATGAGTCATCCGGCGTGAACGAGAAATCGAAGTACGGCCCGAGGAATGGAACCAGCGCACCCCAAATACCGAGTAAGAACACCGCGAGCCCACCGAGGGCTCCCCGACTGCGCGGAATTCTGAGCGCCGGGCCGCGGTCCGCGGAAACGTTGTCATCGACGTTCATCAGAGCCTCCAGTTGTCGAAGTAACTGCTTTTACCGCCTACCCGCGGCACACAGACTTATGCACAAGTCACATAAATAGGCCTGCACGGGCCGCGACCGTAGCCTGGACAGGTGGGAATTGTCGGCCGCGAGCCTGATAGGGCGTGGGACTTCGCCGGTCCGGCCGATGCCGGGCCGCGAGGTGTCGCGATCATCGGCTACCGCGACACGGGTGGCGCCGGGTTGGACCTGCGGGTGGCCGGGACGGCGGCGGTCACCGTGGTGATCGAATTCGGGGGTCGCGAGGTGATCGTCGACGACGCAGTCGGGCGGCGGGCGCTCGACGGCTTCGTTGTCGGGCTTCCCGTCGAGGCCATGCGGATTCGTAGCGAGCGCGCCGAGTGCGTCGAGGTTCGCCTGTCGCCGATCCAGGCGTATTCGCTATTGGGTTTTGCCCCAACAGATTTGGGCCGTGGCGCGGTCGCCATCGAGGATCTGTGGGGACAGCAGGCTCGGCGGCTGCGTGAGCAACTCGCGTCGGCCGGGACCTGGGACGAGCGTTTTGCGTTGACGCAATCGTTTCTGGCACAACGTGATCGGCCGATGCGGACGCCCGACCCCGAGGTGCTCGCCAGCTGGAATCGCATCCTCACCTCCCGTGGCCAGGTGCGAATCGGTGCGCTCGCCGAATCCCTTGGCTGGAGCCATAAGCGGCTGCTCGGGCGGTTCGAATCGCAGATCGGCCTGACCCCCAAGCGAGCGGCGATGCTGGTCCGATTCCGGTATGCGGTGGACGGTCTGTTGGCGGGCAGGCCCGCCGCCGAGGTCGCCATGGAGTGCGGGTACACCGATCAGGCTCATCTGTGCCGCGACGTGTCGCTCTTCACCGACAACACGCCGGGGGCACTGTCGGCGCACTATCAGCCGACCATCGCCCGGCATCGGCACCGGGCCTGGGGAAATTTGTCCAATACCGTGCGGGATCAGTAGGTCGATAGTGGTGGCACCTCGGGTGCGGCGCGAACCGTCACCCCATCGACAACAAGAGGACAGCCGCCGTGAGTACCCTTGACCCCACGAAGCTACAGGCCGCCCTGGATACCCTTCATCGCGCGGGCATGCCTGGGGTTTTCGCTGAAGTGCGCGACGCCGACCAAACATGGTGCGGTGCAGCCGGACTCGCCGATGTCGCCACCGACCGCCCCAGCACCGCCGATATGCGACACCGCGTCGGCAGCATCACCAAAACGTTCACAGCGGCCGCTGTGCTGCAACAGGTGGAGCACGGCGAATTAGCGCTCGATACACCGATCGGCCACTACCTGCCACAGCTGGTTCCCGGCGAACGCGGTGGGTCGATCACGGTCCGGATGCTGATCAATCACACCAGCGGCCTCGCCGAATACCTCCCGCATGCTTACCCGTCGCTCGCGGCTTTCCCCATCGTGGCGAAGACGACACCAAAGAGCTTCGACGACAACCGATTCACCCGTTTTCACCCGACCGAGCTGATCGAACTCGGCGTCGCCGCAGCCGCCGTCGGTGCCCCTGGTGGCACGCCCGGGGTGTACTCGAACACCAATTACCTACTCCTGTGCCAACTCCTGGAGTTGGTGACCGGTACCTCGGCGGAGAAGTGCATCACCCGCAACGTCATCGAGCACGCCGGGCTGCACGACACCGAGCTCCCGGCCGGTCCGTATATCAACGGATCGCACTCACTGCACTACGAGTCGTGGTTCGGCATGATCGACCCGCCGCGCGACTACAGCGTCTATGACATGTCCTGGGTGGGGCCCGCGGCTTCGCTGATCTCGACCGTCGCGGACCTGAACCGCTTCTACGGTCTGCTGCTGTCCGGCGAAATCATCAGTCCATCCTCGCTGGCGCAGATGCAACGCACCGTTCCGGTCATCTCGTTCGAGGGGAAGACCATCGACTACGGTCTCGGCCTGCACAAGATGACGATTCCCGGGCACGGCATCTATTGGGGCCATGACGGTTCCGTCTGGGGCGGCGGCGCGATGTCCATGACGAGTGCCGACGGCCAACGACAAATGTCCGTCGCGGTGAACCTGCAGCGGTGGAACCAACTCGACGCCGAGGGAAAGCCGCAGGCCCATCCCATCGATGACGCACTTCGCGCTGTCATCCAACTGGCGCTGTGCGATTGATACTCGCACCCGGCAGCGTGACGCGGATCGACGCGCCGCCGCGATCAGAGGTATCGATCGTGATCGTCCCACCGTGCCTCGTCACCACCTGTTCGACGATGGCAAGGCCAAGGCCGGATCCGGGCATCGAACGGGCGGCCATCGTCCGATAGAACCGCTCGAACACCAACTCCCGCTCCGCGGGCGGGATCCCGGGCCCGGCGTCATTGACCGCGAATTCCATTACACCGTCCTCGGTTTCGTTCATGACAACGGCTACTTCGGCGTCTTCCGGACTCCATTTCGCGGCGTTGTCGAGCACATTCAATACCGCTCGCTCCAGGTCGGCCGCGTGACCGCGCATGAACCACGGACGCAACTCCGCGACGAACGTGACGCCGGTGCGGCGGCGACGCACGCGTTCGAGCGCATGCTCCGCCACCTCACCGATATCGACCAATTCGCGTGCCTCCGCTGGAGCTTCCTCGCGGGCCAAATCCACCAGATCGCTGACCAGTGTGGACATTTCCCCAATTTGAGCGAGCACATCCGAACGCAGCTCGGCCATGTCCTGCTCCGGAATCGCTGGCGCATCAGGGCGAAACGAGGAGATCAGCAGTTCTATGTTGGTGCGCAACGACGTCAGCGGGGTGCGCAATTCGTGACCGGCATCGGCGACCAGACGACGTTGCCGCGCTTGCGATTCCGCGAGTGCCCGCAGCATCGTATTGAAACTCTCTGTCAGCCTGGAGAGTTCGTCGTCGCCCGTGACCGGAATCGAGGTCAGGTCACCGGTGCGTGCGATCCGTTCGGTGGCCGACGTCAAGCGCGCAACGGGCCGCAATCCGGTCCGGGCGACCGCGGCCCCCACCGCGGCGGCCAAAACCACACCGCTGCCACCGATCACGAGCATCAGCCAGGCCAGCCGATCGAGCACACCCTGAGTCGGCCGCAATGACTGCCAAATGACCAGCGTCGTCCCGCTTTTCATCCGCTCGGCAAGTACCCGTTGATTGTCGCTTGTCCGTAAAGAGAATTCGGAAGCGCCACGCGCGACCGCCAACTCCAGCGCGCCGATCGGCGGACTGATCTCCCTAGGCAGTGCGACCCACTCGTTGGCCTCCGGGTACTTCAGCGCGATCGAAACATCACTGGAATACAGTGCGCCCAACGTCAATACGAATCGAAAGTCGAGCGCATCGAGCTCGCTGTCGATCATCCCCGTCGCTCGCGCTTTCAACTGCTTGTCCACATCGGCGTACAGCGCACGTGACACCACCGCATAGGCGGTGATGGCGGCCAGCGCGACCGCCATTGCCACCACCGTGGCCGCCAACAGCGTCACCCGCCAGCGCAGTGTGACCGGACTCGTCAACGGCGTCGGGTGTCGCATTTCGTGCGCATCGACTTGCGGTGACACTTCGGCTACTGCGGACCGACCGCGAAACTGCCGTTCCGGCAACCCTGTTCCCCTACCGCGGACAACCCGAATACGCATGTCTACCAATCTGAACGCACCGACTGAGATGCGACTGAGAGACGCGTTAGCTGCCCTGCGGCAGCGGCACTCTCAGGATTCGCGGGCCGCGATCGCGGCTTGGATTCGTCGTAGCGTGCGCAGGCCTTTCTTCGCGGCGACGCTCACCATGCCGTCGAAGACTGTTGAGCCCCGGTCGTTGGCCATCAGCCGTTCCAGCGTCGGCACGGCACGGTCGTCGCCGGTCGAACCGAGCGCGACGGCCGCCCAGTATCGCTGGTCCGGGTCGTCGCGGTCGGCCGCCTCGCACAGCCTCGGGATGACGTCCGGGGCGAACTTGGCCAGTGCGCTGGCGATATAGCCGATGCGGTAGTACTGGCGGTGCTCGAATTCGTCCCATAGTGCGGCCAGGGCCGCGTCGCCGCCGATCATGCCAAGGGCCTCGGCGGCGCGTTCGCGCATTCCCGCGATCGGGTCCCGCAGCACGGGTGTGAGCGCCGGGACGACCGATTCGTCGCCGAGCGTGCCGAGCGCGATCACCGCCTGCTCGCGAGCCATCTCCTGTGCGTGGTCAAGCATCGCGACCAAGCCGGGAACCGCATCGCGGAAGCCGAGCGCCGCGCAGCCCATCGCCGCCCATGCCTGGCAGTTGTATCGAGTGTCGGCCAGTGACGCGAGCAGTGGCGCCCGCAGCGTGTCGTCGCCGAAGACCGCTGCCCGGTTCAATGCCCGGCTGTACAGCGACCGGTGGTAGTCGGGATAGTCGCGGACGAGCGCGCACAGTACTTCCTTGGCGGATGCGTCGCCGTCGGCAGCCCGCACCAGCAGCAGCCGCAGATTGTCCTCGCGGGTCTCGAGATCGCCGTCTTTGAGGAGTCGCGCATCAGCTGGGTTCACCGCCCAACGGTACCTGGCGCCGATCTCGTCCCCCGACCGCGTTTCGTCTGGTCAGCACAGGACAACGGTTTCAGCACGGGTGCACCGACACCGATGTCCTGTGCAACTTTCGGAGTCTGTGTCTAGCATCGCGGTCGTGACTGAGATCGAACCATTTCCGGTGAGCATTCCCGAACACGACCTGGTGGATCTGCGGGAGCGTCTCGACCACGTCCGGCTTCCCGAAGCCGAGACGGTTCCGGACGGTACGCAGGGTATCGGCTTGGAACGCCTGCGGAGCCTGCTCGATGCCTGGCGACAGCACGACTGGCGATCCCTGGAAAAGCGATGGAACGCGATACCGCACTACCGCACCCGCCTGGACGGCCTGAACATCGCGTTCTGGCACGTGCGCTCGCCAGAGCCCAACGCCTTGCCGCTGGTGCTCACGCACGGCTGGCCCGGCTCGGTGCTGGAGTTCGAGAGCATTATCGGACCGCTGACCGATCCGGTCGCGCACGGCGGTTCCGCCGAGGACGCCTTCGACGTGGTCGTGCCGGCCCTGCCCGGTTTCGGGTTCAGCGAGCGGCCAACAGAGCCCGGCTGGAACTCCGGCCGTACCGCACGGGCCTGGGCAGAGCTCATGACCAGGCTCGGATACGAACGCTTCGGGGCGCACGGCGGCGACTGGGGCGCGTTTGTCAGCACCGAGCTGGCTCGCCTCGCACCCGAACGGGTTGCCGCCCTGCATCTGACCATGCCGATCGCCTCGCCCCTCCCCGAGGACATAGCGTCGGCCGACGACGCGGAGAAGGCCATGCTCGCCAAACGGGACAGGTTCATGATGACCGGTCCCACCCATGTGATCGCCCAGGGCATGCTCCCGCAGACGCTCGGCTACTCCCTGCTCGATTCTCCTGCCGGGCTCGCCGCGTGGCTGAGCGAGGCGCTGGTCGGCTTCTCGGACACCCGGCCCGAGGCCGGAGGTGGTGTCACCGTGGCGCAACAGGTGGACGACATCGCCCTGTACTGGTTCACCGGCACCGGCGCGTCCACCGCGCGCTGGTACTGGGAGGCGGTGCGGTCGACGCCGCGCAGCGCCGAGGCGCAGAACGCGCAGACGGTGACCGTGCCGACCGCGTGCACGCTGTTTCCGGGCGAACCGTTCCCGGTCGCCAAGCGCTGGGCGGCACACCGCTACCACAACCTCATCAGCTGGAACGAGAGGGAGTACGGCGGGCACTACCCAGGCTGGGAACATCCCGACGTGCTCGTCAGCGAGCTGCGAAACGCCTTCCGCCAGGCCCGCACTCACTAGATCCACACATGCACCTGTGCAGCCACCGGAAAGGCCTTGGTTGGGGAACATAGTTGCATCGCAAGGGGTTTCGCTATCGTGAGCGGATGGTCCCCACCCCCGACGCACCCGGTCCACGTGAGCGGTCCAGTCCTGGTCGGTTCCTGTGGTGGTTAGTGATCGGTCAACGACGCAGGGTCGCGCTCGGGGCGACGTTGGGGAGCGCGTGGATGGTGACCCTTGCGGTGCCCCCGTATTTGTTGTCGCGGGCGATCGATGATGGCTTGGCCACCAAGAACTTCCAGGTCCTTACCGGCTGGGTGGCGGCGTTGTTCGGTATCGGCGTTGTCAACGCGGCGCTAGGCATCGCGCGTCATCGAACTATGTCGAAAATACGGATGGAGGCGTCTTTTCGGACGGTATCGGCGACCGTCGAGCATTGTGTTCACTTGGGCGACACTCTTTCTCGTCGAACGACCGCGGGCGAGGTCGTGGCGATCGGCAGCGGCGACGTTCAGGTGATCGCTCAGTCGCTGACCATTACCGGACCCGGGGTCGGTGCCGCGGTCACCTACATTGTGGTCGCCGTGGTGCTGTTTTCCATCGCACCGCTGCTCGCGGCGGTCGTGCTGGCGGGTGTGCCGTTGCTGGCGTTGACCGTTGGGCCGTTACTACATCGAATCGAGCGGACCGGTGCCGGTTATCGCGAGCGGCAGGGCGCGTTGACCACTCGGCTGGTGGATGTGCTGAACGGGCTCCCGGTACTGAACGCCCTCGGCGGCAAATCCGTGTATGCCGCTCGCTATCAGCGTGATTCGCATGATCTCGTGACGCAGGGATACCGCCTCGGAGTGGCCGCGAGCTGGGTCGACGCACTGTCCAAGGGTCTGCCGGCGGCCTTCCTCGTCGCCGTCACGTGGCTGGGTGCCCGGATGGCCGCCGAGGGGTCGATCAGTGTCGGCGGCCTGGTCGCGGTGTATGGGTACACCGCGATGCTGGTCGTTCCGGTGGAGTTCTTCATCGAGGGTGCGGGCGATCTCGCCCGCGCTCGGGTTGCCGCCGGACGAGTGACCCGGTTGCTGTCGCTGTCACCGGAGCAGCCCGCCGACCACGACCTGGTGGATGCTCCTGCGGCACCGTCGATTCTGCGAGATCCGGTCTCCGGCGTCGAAGTGCTGCCCGGTCTGTCGACCGCGATCGTCGGCAACCGCCCGGCGGAGAGCGCGGCGATCATCGATCGCCTCGGCGGGTTCACCAAATCGGATGTCACGTGGGATGGCATCGACCTGGACGCCATTGCCACCCATCAGCTAAGGCAGCGAATCCTGGTCGCGGACAACGACGCCTACCTGTTCACCGGCAGCGTCCGAGATGTTGTCCGTGGCCGGCACGACGCCGGGGACGATCGACTGCACCGCGCACTGCACATCGCGGTGGCCGTTGACATCGTTGACGCGCTGCCCGATGGTCTGGCCTCGACGATCAATCCCCGAGGCGACAATCTGTCCGGCGGCCAACGTCAACGGCTTCGCCTCGCGCGCGCCGTCTACGCCGATCCCGAAGTGCTGCTGGCAGTCGAACCGACATCGGCCGTTGACGCCCACACCGAGGCCACGATCGCGACCCGATTGCGTGCCGCGCGACGCGGGCGGACCACCGCGGTGACCACGACCTCCCCACTCCTGTTGGCCCACGCGGACACCGTGATCTACCTGGTCGACGGTATCGCCGCGGCAACCGGCACACACCACGAGCTGCTGGCGGCCGAGCCCGGCTACCGCGCCCTGGTCACGCGCGGTGGCGAGGAAGCGCGCCGATGACGACCCCGCTCCCGGTCGCAGGCGCTGCCCAGATCCGCCGCGCCGCGGTGAACGAGATCCGCACGGAAAAAACGGCATTCGCCGCTGTGCTGGTGCTCAACGCGCTCGCGGTTGGCGCGGGCCTGGTCGGTCCCTGGTTGCTCGGCAAGATCGTGGACGCTGTCGGCAAGGCACCGACGCGGGCGGTGGTCGGCACCGTCGACCGGTTGGCCCTGATCATCCTCGTCTGCACGGTCGCGCAAATCGTGCTCATCCGATGCGCCCGATACGTCGGCTACCGTTTCGGCGAGCGCACCGCGGCTCGTATTCGAGAACGTTTCCTCGATCGCGTCCTCGCCTTGCCCGCGGCGGTGGCCGAACGTAGCTCCCGCGGTGACCTGATCGCCAGGGGCACCACCGACGCGCCCGCCGTCGCCTTCGCGCTGCGGACCGCGGCGCCGGACGTTTTCGTCGCTATCATCCAGGCCGCCTTCATCATCGGCGCGGTGGTTGTCCTCAATCCGGTGCTCGGGCTGTCGAGTCTGAGCTGTCTGCTCGTCGCCGCCGTCGCCGTGCGGTGGTATCTGCGGCGATCCCGCGCCGCGTATCTCACCGAGGCGGCCAGCGGTTCCCAGCTTGCCGAGATCATGGCGACCAGCGTGGCCGGCGCGCGAACGATCGAGGCGCTCGGCCTGGCCGAAATGCATCGTGCGGCAACCACATCCGCGATCGCCACCGCTCGCCGCGCCCGATTGGCGACCCTGCGGCTGCGCACCGGACTGTTTCCGGCTTTGGACGTCTCGTATGTGCTACCCCTGGTTGCGGTGCTGCTGATCGGCGGGGTGCTGCACAATCACGACGTTGTCAGCCTCGGCACCGTCGTCGCGGCGGCCATGTACTTGCGGCAACTGATCGGGCCACTGGACACGGTCATGCTGTGGATCGACGGGGTGCAGGGCGCGATCGCGTCCTACGCGAGGCTGACGGGACTCGCATCCACACCCACAGCGCGCCAGGTCATTTCGACGGAGCCGACGGACAATCGGATCCACATCGTCGACGTGCGCTACGCCTACGACCACGGCCGCGATGTGCTGCACGGCGTCGAGTTCGACGTCAGACCGGGCGAACGGCTCGCCGTCGTCGGCACATCCGGGGCGGGCAAGTCCACCCTCGCCAGGCTCCTCGCGGGGATCGACGCACCGCGGACCGGCGCGATACACCTTGGCGGCGTACCGATCTCGGGACTCGACCCGGACCGGTTACGCCATCATGTCGCCCTGGTCACCCAGGAACAGCATGTATTCCACGACACCGTCCGCGGAAATCTCCTGCTCGCCAGGCCCGACGCCACCGACGCCCAGGTACGCACCGCACTCGCCGCCGTCGGTGCCGAGTGGGTCGACGATCTGGCCGACGGCCTCGACACCCACCTCGACGGCACCGAATGCCGCCTCGATGCCGCACAGGCGCAACAGCTTTCGCTGGCGCGCGTGGTTCTCGCCGACCCGCACACCGTTGTGCTCGACGAAGCGACCGCGCAAATGGACCCGACCTCGGCGCGAGAAACCGAGCGAGCACTTGCCGTCGTGCTCGACGGACGCACCGTCATCGCGATCGCCCACCGACTGCAGACGGCACACGACGCGGATCGGGTCGCCGTGCTGGAAGCCGGACGGATCATCGAACTGGGCACACACGACGACTTGATCGCACGCGAGGGCACCTATGCCGACCTGTGGCACTCATGGCACGGTGAGCAGACCGGATAGGTGCCGTCGCGGGCTTCGCCGCCACGGAAATCGTGGTTCGTGGGAGACGTCAGGCGGCCGTCACCGCGATGGAACGGATCGCGGCGATCGCGCGTTCGATCTCCTTGTGGGTGTTGGCTATACCGGCGCCCATGCGGACGGTGGCTTCCGCATACGGGGAGGTGGCAGCTTTGATGCCCTGTGCCGCCAGCGTCGCAACGACCGTGCGTGCGGCACAGCCCGCGATCTGAAAACAGACGAGGCCGCTGGCCATGGCCGGGTCCGGCGGGGTGAGCAGCCGGACGCCCGAGGTATCGCCCAACGCGTGGCGCAGTGCCGTATTCAGTTCCCGGATCCGGGCGGCGATGGCGGATCGTCCGACGTCTCGGTGAAATCGGACCGCATTCGTCAGCGCGAAAATGTTGGCGTAGTCGGTGAATCCGCCAGGGGCGACGAACGAGGCCCGAGTGAGGGGCAGGGGACGGCTGTCGAGCCAGCAGGCGTGCAACACGGTATCGATCTCGAAAGAGGGAATCGTGGGCGCGATCTGCTGCCATGCCCGTGCCCGACCATGGATCACACCGGTGCCCGCCGGTCCGAGGAACCACTTGTGCGCGCCGGCGACGAAGAAATCACCGCCGAGCTTGGCGGCCTCGTAGTCCTCCGCGCCGAAACCCTGAACGCCGTCGACGATGAGCAGACAGCGGTCGGCCTCGTCGCGGTCGCGATTGACGTCGGCGACGATGGCGGCGATCTCCGGCAATGGGAGTTTGACCCCGGTGCGCGAGCTGACCCAGGTCAGGCCGAGGCAGCGAGTGCGCGGTGAAAGCGCCGCGCGGACACCATCGAGGATCTCTTCGCTGGTCGCGTGTGCGGGGTCGCGGTACAGAGCGCACTCGCGTACGGCCGCACCGTTTCGTTCCGCCGCGCGATGCACCGCCTGATGATGCGAGTAGTGCGCGTCGGGCGTGATCACCATGTCGGCGCCGGCGGGGACGGACAGACCGTGGTAGACCAAGGCCAGTCCGGTGGTGGTGCTCGGGACGAAAGCCACTTCCTCGGCGGGCGCCCCGAGATAGCCGGCCATCGCGGTCTTCGCCTCGAAATACGGGCTGTCGGAGGCGATCCCGGAACCAAGCGCGGCCAGATCACCGAGCAGGAAGGCCTCCAGCAGACACGGATCGGCGTCCAGGCGGGTGCGCCAGGAGTCGGCCGCGGCACGTACGGCCGCGGGACGCGAGGCGAGAAAGAAGTTCGCCAAGTGGATGTGGGATGGGTCAAGTAGGAACTCACGGCGGACTCTCAGCCATGACGATTCTCCCGGACCCGCGGCGTGGAGTTGTCGAGTCATTGCAGTCATTGGTTGTTCTCTCCCAAGGGCACTCGCCATCCCAGCGAAAGCAGGCCGAGGTGGCGAGTGCCGTCGCGGTGTCAGATCCCCAGCGCCGCGCGCTTGGGTGCGAGCCGGTGGGCTTCGTAGCGCGGCCGGTGGACAGCGACGAAATCCATTCGTCCCTCCCCCACCACCTCGTGCGAATCCCGTACCGTCACTTGCCAACTGCTGTACTTGCCGCGGGCACGCACGCATCGGACCGTGATGATGATTTCCGCGCCTACCGCGATCGGACCGAGATGGCCGAGATGCTGGCGAGTGCCGAGCGAGCAGTACTCCTCGGGCATCGCGTCGAGCAATGCGACCATGCAGAGTTCCTCGCACAGCCGGATGACCGCGTAGGACGCGACAACCGGCGGTTTGTTCGACCACTCCGGGCCTGGTCCGGCGACCTGGACGCAGTCCTCGGGACGGGTCAGATAGCGTGCGTCGCGTAGGGCGCCGCGCCGGACGAGCGGTGCGGTACGCGGGCTACGGATGCTCCGAGGCGAGAACCGGCGCCGGACAGTGGTTGTGATGCGTGGCATGACATCCCTCCCTGTCATACCAGCTCGCCGGTGAGAGCTTCGTACAGTTCACCGACGCCACGGAAGTAGTCGTGGACATGCGATGCATCGATTCCCGCGATAGCGGCAATTTCATCGATGGTCACATCGGCGTGCTGGCGGCAGAGATTCCGAGCGGTTTCCAGAATGTATTCGCGCATTCCTCATCCTTCTAGGGGAAATACACAACCCGCTCAGGAGATCGACACGTTCGTCCAGTCGACTCGGAGCGTCTTCCTCGTACTCGTCGGTGAGTGCCTAACGGTCCGTACCGTATGGAAGGTTTCATACCAATCAGTTGCACTGCGGTTGCCGCAAGGTTACGCACTCTCGGATGAAACGCTAACGGGCGCAACGTAACCCGCTCTGCTCAGCGGTTACCCCAAAATTACTGCGAGCAGAGGACGCTGCACCGAGTTTGCTATAGCATCCCGAATGTTTGCCGGGGCAAAGGAATTCGCCTGGCCTCACAGTCCGTCGCCGAGAAAACGCCGCCTCGCGTCATCGGACATCCCGTCGAAGTGCCGAAGGAAGTGCGTGCGAACGGATTGCGCGTGGACCGGCACTGTTGATTCGTATGTCCGTCGTCCCGTATCGGTGAGGGAGATCGTCATGAGTCGACCGCGCCCGGCACTGACCCGGTCGACGAATCCGCGCGTCCGCATTCTCGCGAGCTGATGCGACAGCCGGGTAGCGGTCCAGTCGACGAGTTCGCCGAGCCGCTTCTGGCTCAGTCGCTGTTCCTCGGACTCGTAGAGGCGAGCCAGGATCTGAAAGTCGGCACCGGAGAGTCCGGTCGCGGCGAACAGGTCACGCTCGACCGCGGCGATGACGCTTCCGCTGAAGCGCAAGAAGCCTCGCCAGAGCTCCTTCTCCGCTACGGAGAGCGCGGCGGGTTGGCCGGTATCCCTTGCGTCGGAACTCATCTCACTCCCTGGCGGATCTGATCTCGTGGAGTAGCATCGCATCAGTAAGTGGATGTATCAAGTTGATGCGTCAGGAAGGATGAGGATGCGGACCGTGGCAATTCTCGGGACCGGCGATGCGGGATCCGCGATGGCGCAGCGACTGCTCGAACTCGAGTTCACGGTTCGCGCGTGGAACAGGACCGAATCACGAGCTCGCCCGCTCGAGGGCGATGGCGCGTTAGTCTTCGCGACCGCGGCCGAGGCGGTGCGAGCGGCCGAGGTCGTCCTCATCACCGTGTTCGACACAGACGCGGTGCTCGACGTCCTCGACCAGATCGCACCGGCCCTGGCGCCGAATACCGTTGTGCTGCAAAGCGCGACCGTCGGCTCGGCCATCAACGAGGTCATCGAGGCCGCGATGCGCCTGGGCGTAACGATCGTCGACGCCCCGTTCCTCGGCAATCCCGGCCCCGCCCGGCGCGGCGAACTCACGTTCATGGTCGCCGGGGCTGCCGAGCACAAGCTTGCGGCGGCTCCCGTGCTCGAGGCGCTCGCGTCGAACGTTGTCGACGTCGCGGATCATCCCGGCGGGGCGAGCCTGCTCAAGCTCACCTGCAACGCGTGGCTCTTCGGGACCAATGTGATGGCGGCGCAGGCAGCCGCGCTGGCCGAGTCGTTCGGCCTGGACCCCGCGCTGTTCATCGACGCGGTCACCGGGACCAACATCGACAGCCCGTACCTGCACTACAAGGCCGCCCAACTGGCCGGAAAGAGCGACGAGGTATTCAGTCCGATTCGCGCTGCCGTCAAGGACCTCGGCCACATCCGTGCCGCCGCGAATGCCGCGGGGGTTCCTGACCTGCTCCTCGCCACACTCCAGCGCATCTACGACCGTGCCGTGGATGCCGGTCTCAGCGATCGGGACCTGGCCGCAGTCCGTGGGGTCCTCGCACGATAAGCCAAGGGCGCCAAGGTCACTCAGCAGCCCGCCATCGCCGCAAGGCTACCGACTCATAACCCCTGCGTGCCGTCGCGGCTTACCAGCCCGGCGAACCGCGACGCGCTGATATTGCCGCCGGAGATGACGATGCCGACGCGGGCACCGGGGAGTTGGACCCGTCCTGCCAGCATCGCGGCGACACCGGCGGCACCGGTCGGCTCGGCGACGATCTTCATCGTGTCGAACAGAAAGGACATGGCCGCCACGAGTTGGTCGTCGGTGACCACGCAGATCTCGTCCACGAGGCCGCGGTTGACGGCGAAGGTGAGTTCGCCTGGGATTTCGGCGGCCTGCGCGTCGGCAATGGTGTGTGGCACCGGGATCCGAACCCGGTGACCTGCCTCGAGCGAACGCTTGGTGTCGTCGCCGTCGACGGGTTCGACGCCGATGATGCGGATGCCGGGGGAAAGCGCGGTCGCCGCGGTAGCGCAGCCCGCCATCAACCCGCCACCGCCGATCGGGGCGAGCAAGGCGGTCAACGGTCCGGTCTTCTCGATGAGCTCGAGCGCGACGGTGCCCTGTCCGGCCATCACCCGAGGATCGTCGAACGGCGGAATGGCGGTCAGGCCGCGCTCGGCGGCCAAGGCCTCGCCGATCGCGGTTCGGTCCTGCGTGTAGCGGTCGTAGATGACGACCTCGGCCCCATATTCCTTGGTGGCGGCCATCTTCGACGCGGGGGTGTCCGCGGGCATCACGATCACCGCCGAGGTGCCGAGCAGCCGTGCGGACAGCGCGACCGCCTGGGCGTGATTGCCGGAGGACCAGGCCACCACGCCGCGCGCGAGCTGCTCGGTAGTCAGTTGAGAGATCGCGTTGTAGGCGCCGCGGAACTTGAACGCGCCGACCCGCTGGAAATTCTCACACTTGAGAAACACCTCGGCCCCGACCCGCTCGTTCAGTACCCGGGACGTGAGCACCGGCGTCCGATGCGCGACGCCCGCGAGCCGGTGCGCCGCCGCGCGCACGTCATCGATCGTGATATGGCCTGTCACGCTTGGTATTCTCCCATTCCACGCACATGGACACTCGACGGTCAGCTCGTTGGCGTGACTCCCGGTGACGCAGGTACTTCGCACCGCAGGCCCTGGTCGGTCGTGCGATGTCCGAAAACCAGTGGAGCAGTGCCGCTCTGTATCAATAGCATGCTGGCGAGCCGAGTCACCTGACCAAGGACATGCCGTTGTACATCCTGTGAGACCTCCCGAGTGCTGATTCCTCGCGCGGCGCGCAGATGCGCCGCGCTTCTTTCTGCTGCGGATTTCTCACTGAAACAGGTGTACTTCTATGCTCGAAAACTGGGTAGTCGAACCCGTCTGCCTGCCGCTCGTTCGCCGTCGTTGCCACGTGTGCGCGTCGGACACCTTCCGGACAAGCGGTAAGTTTCGCGTCAACGCACATCACAAGCTCATCGACGTCTGGCTCCTCGCGCTCTGCACCACTTGCGAGGAGACCACGAAGCTCACGATCATGGAGCGAATGACGGTGCGCTCCATACGATCCGAGCTACTGGACCGTCTGCATGACAACGACCCCGTCCTGGCCGCCGAGCTGCTCCAGGACCCGGTTGTACGGCGCCGCAATCGCATCGCCCTCGATTGGGACAACGCCTGGCGTCTCGACACCGGCGGATCCGATCACCTGGACCGCGAGGTGATCGACGTCTCGGTCCGCTTCGCGGCGCAGGTCCCGGTCCGGCCGGTGCGACTGATCGCGGAAGGTTGCGGTCTCTCGCGAGCCGAGGTCGAGCGACTGCTCACGGACGGGAACCTCGTTTCGTCAGTCCGGCTGAGCGGCAAGCTCTCCAGCGACTTCACCTTCCTGCTCAAGCGCTGAGCCCTCCCGGGAGCCTGTCCGGCGAGATCCGCCGGACAGGCCTCGGCCGCTGCTAGCGAGCGGGTTCAGAAGTGTGGAAGCATTTCGGGCTGGGCGAGGCGCGTGATGGTTTCCGCGATGCCGGTGTCGCCGCGACCGAAGGCGGCGTTGAAATAGGCCAGCAGGTAGGCGCGTTGGAGGTCTATCGATCGATGTGGATCGATCGATCCGATCGCGTCGATCTTCTTGTCTGCGCCGAGAAGCCCGGCTGCGGCCAGTTGCGCCAGGATCACTTGCTGGTCGCACAGGGACATGTGCCGGGTGCCTGCGATGCGCAGGGGTATTTTCAATCCGGTGTTGGCTGGCCAGGACAGTTCCCAGCCCGAGTGGCCATACCAGGGTGAGGTGTCGCTGGCGAGCATGAGCAGTGGTCGATCGAGTCCATCCGTGGACACCGAGCCCAGGATCGGCCCGTCCAAGTCGACACCGGCGCGGACCCTCGCGTCGTCGTGCATCGTTTGTGCGGTGGTGGAGCCGCCTAGGGAATGTCCGAACATGCCTACCTGTGCTGGGTCCAGCACATCGGCGAGATGTTGCGGTAGCGATGCGCTGGCGGCGGTGGAGTGTGTGGCTGCGGCGGTGAGCTGATCGAGGACGAATCGCGCATCGGCCACTCGGGTCGGCAACAGCAGGTCGGACAGTACGTGCTGCGGCGAATCCAATGGCACAGCACTGCGTTCGGTGCGTCCGTCCGGGAATTGAACGGCGAACGCTTCGTGGGTGTGGTTGATGGCGACCACGATGTAGCCGTGGCTGGCGAGATCTTCGGCCTGAGCGGTGCTCCACCCGGTGGCGTCGTCCATTCCCGGGGAATTCAGCAGGATCGGAAACCGCCCGCCGTCGGTTCGGGCCGGCTCGTTACGGCGGCTGTGGCTAGGTGCGAGAGCCCAACTGCCGGAAGGGACACCGAGCTCGGTGAGATAGTCGAGTTGTTCTTCCTGACCGCCGGGTGGCATCCACGCCGCGATAGGCGAGGTGTCGTTGTCGTCGGCTGGGTACCAGATCTGCACCATCAGGTCGCGTCGTCGGCTTGGCTCCCACGGATCGCCGCGGCTGGTGTCGGTGAGCTGCCATTCGGTGAGGCCGACCGGGTCAGGTCCGGTCGGCGCAGGCAGAACGACCGTGACGATCGGGTCTACTGGTGCGGCGGGACTCGCGCCTGCTGCTCCCGTGGAAGTCGTCATCGTTACGGCGGCGATGAACATGACGTAACGTCGTAAACTCCTGCGCTTCAAGATAACTCCCCGTATCCGAGTGCCCTTCGAAGAGCACCGTACAAGATCGGGCAACAAGTGCCCCACTCGATGCGCTCCACTGTGCGTGCATTGGAAGCGGTGTCCACCAACAGATCTGGATGGCCGATCAACGCCGGTTCTTAGTCGGCTAGGAGAGTGCGGCCGGGGGGTGGCCGGGCCATTGCACGGTGTAGTCGGGTCGTTGATTGCCGAGGATACGGGTGTAGCGGAGCAGTTCGCGGATGATCCCGGCGTTGCCCATCGCCCATCCGGTGCGCGGTGCCAGATCTGCGGGAGTGACGCGGTGTTCGTGGTTCGACCAGCGAACTCCGGTGTGGTCGACGATGGCTCGTTCGGTGAGATCCTCGACCAGGAGTCGGGCGAAATCGCGGGCGCGGTGGCGTTCGGCGGGGTCGGGGTGTTCGACCATTCGATCGCACGCGAGAGCGAGGACTCCCGCTGTGCCGCAGCAACATCCGTTGTTGTCCCAGAATCCTGGTCGTAGTCGTTGCGGTAGGCCGCAGTGGGTGATGGTGTGCCAGCATCGGTCGATCAGTTGGGTCCAGCTCATGTCACCGGTGCGGGTGGCCAGCAAGCGGAAGGTTTGGGCGTCGCCGGTGGGGCCGTTGCACCAGCCGTAGCTGTAGCGCTCGATCAGCTCGGGGCGGTGGGGTGGATCGGAATGCGGCACCAGAAATCCTTGCGGGCCAGCTTCGTCGCGGGCGACCACGTCGGCGGCACCGGCGAGCGCGGTGGCACGTAAGTCCTCACGGCCGGTCGCGGCCCAGACTGCGGCCAAGGCTTGAACGATGCCGAGGGTGCCGTGGGCAATGTGGTGCGAGCGGGCGGGCGTGGGACGCACCGCCCAGTTGATCCCGCCAGGTGTCGGATCCGCGGTGTGCGGGTACGGCTCGACCGCGAGCAGCGCGAGGTCCACATCGTCGGCGTGCAAGGCACCAAGGGCGATACCCGCGTTGCCGAGCAGCAGCTCGAAGTGCGGGCCCCATCGTTGGCCGTCGAACGCCGCGCGCACCCGATCGAGTCCTCGTCGGGCGAACCGCTCGCAGTCCGGATCGTCGAGCTCGATGTGCACCGCGTGCAACGCGACAGCCATGCCCGTCAAACCGGAATACAGCGACCAGTCGTGTTCCTGTTCGACCTGCGTCGCGATCCCCCTGGCACCGCCGAGCGCGGCCGCGCCATAGCGGTCATCGCCGAAATGGTTGTGCGCCTCCAGCAAGGCCAGCACGATGCCGGCACCACCGTGATAGAGAGTTGGATCGATCTGGGGGTCATCGGCGGCGGGCTGCCAGATCAGGCCGTTCTCGCTCACCCGAGCCTGGGCAACAAGCCAATCGACTGCCCCACGGGCCAACCGCTCGACCGTTCCGACATCAGGATTACTCGCGTCCCCCAACATAGTTGCGAGCCTAGACGCACACCTCCGGAATTCGGCGCCTACGCGCGTTCGGCTGGCAACCTTCCGAGATGACCTGCTGGACAAGCGATCACGGGGAACTGAGGTAACTCTCTTCTCGGCCGATGCCGCCCTCAGTTCCCCGTGATCATCCGACCAACTCGGGCTCGAGGGTGCCGCTGACGTAGCGCAGGTCGCCCATGCGCATGGTGTCGTCGTTCAGGGGCGGAAGGTTGTTGGCGGCGAACAGGTCTCGGATGCTGATGTGGTTCAGTGCCCAGCCGCGGTCGGTGAGGTAGGGAGCGGCTTCGTTGCGCTCGCCGAAGTATCGGAGTCTCGCCATGTCGGGATCGAAACCGTGTGCACGCCAGCGTTCGGAGATGCGGTGCAGGCCTTCTTTTGTCTTTTCCTCGCCGCCTGGTTGCAAGTTCGGCTTGCTTTCGGTGGCCATTCGGCTGCCCGGCGCGCTGAGTTCGGTGATGGTGTCCAGGAGGCGATCCTGCGCTTCGGGCGGCAGGTAGCCGAGCAGGCCTTCGGCGCTCCACGCGGTCGGGCGGGCGGAGTCGAATCCCGCGGCGCGTAGTACGGCGGGCCAATCGTCGCGCAGATCGACAGCGGCGACTCTCCGGTCGGCGGTGGGTACGGCACCCAGCTCGGCCAGTGCGCGAGTTTTGAATTCGATGACCGGCGGCTGGTCGATCTCATACACCACGGTGCCGGTTGGCCATGGCAGTCGATACGCGCGGGAATCCAGGCCCGAGGCCAGGATCACGACCTGGGTGATGCCCGCGGTCGTCGCATCGAAAAAGAATTCGTCGTAGAACTTGGTGCGCACCTTGGCTACGTCGATCCATATCTGCTCGACCAAGTCATTCGGGGGCACTTCCCCGGTCGCCAGCCGGGTGAGCAGGTCGACGCCGACCGCGCGGACGAGCGGTTCGGCGAACGGGTCATCGATGAGCGCGCGATCCGTACGCGTCGCGATCGCCCGGGCAGCCGCGGCCATGGTGGCGGTCGCGCCGACGCTGGAGGCCAGGTCCCAGGTGTCGCCGTCGTTCCTCATGCAGAGGAGGGTAACGCGAGGCACAGTGGTCACCGAATGACTCGCCAAATATCTTGGCTTCCCACCATTTTCGATACGCGAGCCGTCACACTCGGGTAATGGGGAGCATAGGGATAGTCGGGGCGGGAGTCGCGGGAATGGTGGCCGCCTCGCGGCTCGCTCGGGCTTGGCATCGGGTGGTCGTGCTTGAGGGCCGCGATGAGCTGGGCGGGCGGACCCGCTCCCGCCCGGTCGACGGCGACGTGCTGGAACTGGGTGGGCAGATGATCGCGTCGCGACATCGGCGCATGCGTAAGCTCGTGGCCGAAAACGGGCTGCATCTGCGGCGAGAACAGAGTGGTCTCGGCATTATTCGATGGCGAGGGCCGCAACACACACGCGGTCAAGCGATTCCGCCCGCACGTCCGCGCGACCTCGCGGCGGCGATCCGACTGTTGCTCGCGCTGCGACGCGGGCCCGCCGATGATCGACTCTCCGCCGCGGAGTGGCTGCGTTCGGCACGACTCACACCGGCGCTCGAGGACATGATCTTTCCCGCCCTCGCGGGAATGTTCTGCGTCGACCTCGACGAGGTGTCGGCGGTGCAGGTGCTGGAATTCGTCGACGGATTGGGCGGTGGGATTCCTTGTCTGCTCGGCGGCTTGGGCAATCACTACCGCATCGTCGAAGGAATGAGTGCGCTGCATGACCGCTTGGCCGCGACGCTGCCCGAGCCAGTGCGGTTGGGCAGCACCGTCACTCACGTCGGTCAGGACCGCGCCGGGGTGACGCTCGGCTGCGCGGACGGCCGCAGCGTCGAGGTCGATTACGCGATCCTGTGCGTCCCCGCGACCGCCGCGATCGCCTTCGATCCGCCCTTGCCCGAGCAATCCGCTTACGACGCAGTGACTTTCGCACCGGCCACCAAGGTTGCCGCGGTGGTGCCGCGCAAGCGAGCGTGGCAGGCACCCGGCTTCGTCGGCGGCTCGCCGGTGATCGCCGGCTGGCGCACTCGCCACGTCCTGTACGGCTTCGCGTTGAACGGTGCGGCTCAGCGCTCCGACGAGGAACTGGTCACCGATCTGCTGGCCGGATTCGCGCTGTCCCCCGCCGAGGCCGAGCGGACGGAGGTAATCCGCTGGGCGCAAGACGAATTCACGCACGGCACCTACGTCCACTATCGCCCGGGCGAGATGCATCTCCGAACCCGCTTGGCCCGACCGCAAGGTCGAGTGTTCTTCGCCTCCGCCGAACGCAGCGCGAGCTGGCCGATTCACATGGAGGGTGCGGCCGAGAGCGGCGCGATGGCGGCCGACGAGATCTCGGCGCTCGCAGCACCATGAGCAACGGTAGCGGCCGACGAGGTCTCGGCGCTCGCGGCACCACCAGCAACAGTAACGGCCGATGAGGTCTCCGCGCTCGCGGCACCACCAGCAACGGTAGCGGCCGACCGACGTCATAGATCGCGAGCAAAGCCACGCGCGGATGCCAGTCACGCCCACCTTCGTGTTGGGCCGGACCAATTACCGACGGTCAGCTCGAGGCGAGGCCGGGGACGAAGATGTCCTCGGACGTGAGCAGTCGCTTGGACAGGCCTTGCTCGTAGTGGTAGCGCAGGAAGGTGTCGACGGCCTTGCGGTTGGCGTCGAGACCGTAGGGCCACCAGTCCTCGCCGAGCAGTGCGCGGTTCTCTGCGAACAGTTCGCTGAACCACGGGGTGATCACGGCCATGTGCTGTTTGGCCGCATTGGCGCGGTAGTGCTCTTGCACGATCTCCTTGGCCTGGCAAAACGCCTGGTAGACGGACTCGACCAGGCCGGGCACCTCGACCAGTTCGCGGCGGATCGCGACGACGTGCATCATCGGAAAGATGCCGGTGCGGCGGTAGTAGTCCCGTTCGACCGCCGCATAGTCGACGAACAGCCGCCGGATCTTCTTCGTCGATCCGTCAAGCAGGCTCTGCGGCACGTCGACCGACAACAGCGCATCGATCTCACCCGACTCGAGCATGGCGGCCAAGGTCTGGTCACCCTCGGTGTGGCGGACTCGAACGCCGTCCGGGACGGGCTGCGGGATCCAGTCGAACGACGGGATGGGGTGGTCGGTGCCGCCGATCACCCAGTCCAGCTGATCAGGCGTCACACCGTATTCGTCGGCGAGGACGCCCTTCACCCAGACACCGGGGTCGGAGCCGTACAGCGCGAACTCCCCCACCGTCTTGCCCACTAGATCTGCCGGCTTCTCGATCCCGCTGTCGACGTTCACGAACAGTGACGAGTGACGGAAGTTGCGATTCGGGAAGATCGGCAGAGCCAGGAACGGCGAATCGTCCAGGTCGAACGTGCGCAGGAAGTAAGTGAGCCCGTACTCGGCGATGTCGAGTTCGCCCTTGGCCATGCGGTGGAAGACGTCGGAGATCAGCGGCGAGGTGTCCAGGGTGGCGTCGATCGCGACCCGCCTGTCGAACAGCGGCTCGGTGTGCTCGTACCGGTAGACGCCGAGCTTCAGATCAGTCATAACAAGGGACTCTCTCCTCGGAGGCCGCTTCCGTGAACGACCTTTCACTTTGAGGATGGCTAGAGTGTCCATCAGTGTCAAGGCGAATGAGCGTTCATTTAAGGAAGGGTGACCCGTGCCCCGCATCACTGCCGAACATCGAGAGGCGAACCGGGCGCAGATCGTGGCGGCGGCTCGTCGCTGTTTCTCCCGTGACGGCTTCCACCAGACCTCGATGCCCGATATCGCCGCCGAAGCGGGCGTCTCGGTGGGCGCCCCCTACCGCTACTTCAGCGGCAAGGAGGAGATCATCGTCGAGATCGCCGGTGACGCCTTCCGGGTGATGTTCGATCCTGTTGAGCGGCTTGTCGATTCGGCCGATGTCACGGTTGCCGACCTGGTCGCGGCGGCGGTCGATCCGGTGAGCGGTGACCTCGCCGTCGACCGGGCGGGCCAGGCCGTCCCCGTCGACGAACTCCTGCGCTGTGCCATCCAGGCGTGGGGCGAGCTACTGCGCCACGAAGGGCTACGGCAGCACGCCAATGCGGGCTTCGAACACGTTCGCCAGCGCATCGCGGACGCGCTCCGCAACGGCCAGCGGGCCGGGACCGTGCCGACCGATCTGGATCCCGATCGGGGCGCACGGGTGGTGCTGGCGTTGTTGCACGGTTTCGTTCTGCAGCGCGTCGCCTTCGGACTCGACGACACCGTCGGCTTCACACACGACGTTCGCGTCGTACTCAACGACGCCGGACTGCTCCGTGGCGATTAGTCCGGCAGGCCGATCGTCGCGACTCATCGCGACGATCGGCCCACTCCTGCTACGGCACGAGTGTCGGCTGGTCCACGACCAACAGCCAGGACCCGTCCGGCTGACGACGGGCGATCTCGACGGTCACCTCGCCGGTGGTCAGCGTGGTCGCGGTCAGCGCCAGATCGCCGCTCACCAGGGCCGGGTGCTGCCTACCCGGCTCGAGCACCGGCGCGGCCGCGACCAACTGCTCGAACACCTTGCGGATCTCCGCGTGACCGGTCGCGAGGCTGCCGGGCGGAAACTCCAGCACGGCGTCCGGTTCGTACAGCGCCACCAGTCCGTCGACGTCGCCCGCGTTGACGCGCTCGATGAAGTACTTGCCAAGATCGTTCGGCTCAGTGGCCACTTTGTTGTTGGTCATACTGATAAGGCTCCCAACGAATCACGACATCTTGTGTCGTGTATTTCTGCAAAGGTTTCGTATGCGCGCCGATCGGCTGGTCTCGCTGATACTGCTGTTGCGCCGGCACGGTCGGCTGTCCGCGACGGCGCTTGCGCGCGAGCTGGAGGTATCCACCCGCACCGTGTTGCGCGATATCGAGGCGCTGTCCGCGGCCGGTGTCCCGGTGTACTCCGAACGCGGCCGACACGGCGGTTTCGCGTTGCTGCCCGGTTTCCAGACCGAGCTCATCGGACTGAACCATGACGAGACGCTCGCGCTGCTGGTCGCCGGATCACGGCGCGGCGCACAGGCATTCGGCCTCGGCTCGGCGCTCGCTTCGGCCATTCGCAAGGTGGTCGACGCGCTGCCCGAAAGCTATCGGGACACCGCGAGCGACGCGGCCCAGCGCTTGCTCATCGACCCGGAGACCGACCTCTTCGCGCGCCGGCTGGTCGCCGAGGAGGTGCCCGACGCCGTAGTGACCGAGATCCGGCGCGCGGTGCTGGCCGGGCACAAGCTGCGCATCCATTACACGGCGGCGGACCAGATCCCGACGTGGCGCACGGTGGACCCGATCGGCCTGGTGACCGTGCGCGACCAGGGCTATTTGCTGGCCAAGAGATCTGGTGCGGACCGTACCTACCGGCTGTCGCGGGTCTTGGCCGCCGAGGAACTCCCCGAACCCGCGGAGCGACCGGACCGGGTCGATCTGGACCAGGCGTGGCAGCAACGCAGCACGCAGTTTCGGACCAGCGGCGACCAAGTCACCGTGCTGATACGGGTGAACCCGGAACGGCGGGCGGAACTGCTGAGCACCGCAGTCGCTGTCTGCGCCGAAGAAGTCGACCAAGACGGCTGGCTGCGACTGGAGGTGACCTTCCAAGATCCCAGACACGCCGAATGGGCGCTGTGGCAGCTCGCCACGAATGCGGAAGCCCTTGCGCCGCCATGGTTGCGCGCCTCCTTGCGCGACCAGGCCGCGGCAATCACAAGCCGCTACGGAGAGTTGCCGCATGCACATCCGGACGCCCCGCCCGCATACGGCAAAACGGGCGCCGCACCCGGTAATGATTCGCACTCCACTGACCCCCAAGGGAATTAAGGAGCATCAACGTCGATGACATGGTGTGGCAAGCGTTTCGCCGTCCGACGTTCATTTTCGCCGCCCACTGTTGACTCGTGATCACCGCATGGGCAAAGGTCGTATTGACGATGGTCGTGCTCGTCGGCGCCGTCCCGGGCCTGGCGGCCGCCGATCCCCCTCCCGGGCAAGGACTCTCGTACGGCACGAAGCAAACCTATGAGCCGCAACAGGATCCGGCGACGTACCAGGCGCCGCCGGCGGGGTTCCGGCCGGTGTTCACCGAACACGTTGCCAGGCACGGCTCGCGCGCGCTGTCCAGCGCCAAGTACGACGAACTCGCCCTGCGCATGTGGGAGCAGGCGGCGAGCGAGAACGCGCTGACCGCGCTTGGACGGCAATTCGGCGACGACGTGCGGTCGCTGCGCGCCGCAACGACCGCCCTCGGCTACGGCAACCTCACCCGCCGCGGCACACAGGAGCACCAGGGTTTGGCAACCCGTGTGCACCAACGGCTTCCGGAACTGTTCGATCAGATCTCGGCGGACAAGCAGCACATCGCCGTGGTGACCTCCGGCAAAGACCGTGCGGTCGACAGCGGCCGCGTGTTCGCCGATGCCCTGGCCACGGCCGATCCCGCCGTCGCCGCTCTGATCGAGCCAGCGCGGACAGACCGGGACCTGCTGTACTTCCACAAGACCAACGCCGAGTATCAGAACTATCTGGACAACGATCCGCGCCTGGCGCAGGTGCTGCGCCGCATCGCTGATCTACCCCGCACGCACCAGGTGGCCACCAGCGTGCTGCGCCGAATCTTCGCGCCGCCCTTCGTCGATCGGTTGACGGCTGGCGCCTACGACTTCGTCGCCACTGACGGCACCCACATCACCAACGAGGTCGAGGCCGTCGGGGTGATCTACGACCTCTACGCGATCGCCCCCGCGATGAGCGGCGAGGGCGCTTGGCATTTCGACCGCGTCATCGACGGCGAGAACGCGCAGTGGCTCGGCTATCTGTCCGACGCCGAGGAGTTCTACCAGAAGGGTCCGGCCTTCGCCGGTGACGACATCACCTATCGCATGGCCGATGTCCTGCTCGACGATCTCTTCACCAAGCTCGAGGCGAAACGCGCCGGAACGAGCGATCTCGGCGCCGAATTCCGTTTCACCCACGCCGAGGAGATCATTCCACTCGCGGCCCTGATGAAATTACCAGGCAGCACCCAAGCGATGCCACCGGAACAGCTGTTCACCTATGCCGAAAATCCGTGGCGCGGTGCACAAGTCGCCCCCATGGCGGCGAACATCCAATGGGACATGTACCAGCGCGACAGCGACTACCTCGTGCGCATGCTCTACAACGAGCAACAGATCGCATTCCAACCCGGCTGCACGCCGGTCCGTCCAGGCAGCTTCTTCTACCGCCTGGACGAGCTCGAACGCTGCTTCGGCAGACGTGCGACGTAACCGACAGTCAGCTGGTTGGCTCGGTAGCCGCGATCGCCCTATCGAGTTCACTGCTGACCAGCGGCCATGAGATGCGGCCGAAATCGCCGTGGTTGCCTTCGATTTCGGTCAACCAGAGGTTGTTGGTGTGTCGATCGAGGCCCGAGATCACGTCGGGGTTGTCGGTGGGAGATTGGAATACCTGCATAACCGGCACGTTGAGGTAGTCGTATTCCGGCGAGAGCAACCGTGCCGGCGCGTTCGCACGGTAGATGGAAACGCTGGCCAGCAGATCCTCTTTCGTCATGTGGACCGGAAGTTCGCCGGTGAGGGCTGTCAGCGCACCGAAGGCGGCCTCCGTGGCACCGGCCTGAATATAAAGTTCCGGAAGAACGGGCGCCGACATCGAGGCGAACCACGCGGCGTACGCCAGGTTCCCCGGGAGCGTCTGCGGGTTGTTGACGACGTCGGCCATGGCGTAATGCTGCAGGTCCAGGCTGGGTGCGCCGATCGCACTGAGCGAGGCGATCCGGCCAGGGTTGCGGTACGCGAATTCGGCGGCGATGTAGGAACCCCACGCCTCGTTGAAGGTGTGCACTGGGTGACCTGGCGCCGTTTTGTCGATAACCGCGCCCAGTTCTCCTGCGAGATTCTCGAGGGTGTTCGATTCTTCGGTCGTGTTGTGACCGGACTCCCCCACACCGCGGCGGTCGTAGCGCACGACGTGATACTTCGCCGCCAGCTTGCGGGCCGCTGGTTCGAATATCGACGAATCACCCGGCCAACCGCCGGTAGTCACGATGGTTGGCGCCTCGTCAGCGCTCGGCCCGTACTCGAAGATCGAGATCGGGATGCCCTGATACTCGGCGAAACTGTGCCGGGGCTGCTCCTCGGCCGGATCCGCCGACGCGGATGCGATCGAGAGGCCAGTTAACGCGACGGCCGCGGCAATCGCGACGCCGATCTTCCGCCAACGCCTGCCCGCTTGGAAACGACGGTGCTCGTCGAAGACGTCCATGAAACTCTCCTTATCAACTCCATCAATCGGGCCAGATACCCGAGACTCTGCGTCTCACCTGGGGGGCTGGCTCCATCGCGCTATAGCGTCGACCGATGGCTTGTCCTACGCTATCGAGCCAGGTCAGCCCTGATGTTCATTTATGTACCGGTAGGTACTAAAACAACTGTTGCCGTTGCCTCAGCTGTTGTCAAGAGGTATATTTACCGATGAGTACAGAAAGGAGGTTTGACATGGCGATCAGGGGTCGCCCGCGCAGTTTCGATCGCAAGGCCGCGCTCGAGCGAGCGATGGAACTGTTCTGGGAACGCGGTTACCGAGGCACGTCACTGACCGATATCACCACCGCCTTGGGCATCAACCGCCCGAGCTTGTATGCCGCGTTCGGAAACAAAGAGGCGTTGTTCCGTGAAGCCGTCGCCCTGTATTCCGACAACCTTCGCGGGCCGGTCGAGAGCGCCCTGCGCGGGGAACTGACCGCGCGGGCCGCGATCGCGAAAACGCTGTACACCTATGCCGAAGCATTCAGTAGACCCGGCACACCGCTTGGCTGCTTGGTCGTGCTCTCGGCGACCGACGGGCCGGACAACGACGACCCGCTGCGGGAGTTACTCACCGAGCTCCGCGGCTCATTGCAGGCCGGAATCCTGCTCCGCCTGCAGTTCGCTGTACGCGAAAAGGAAATTCCCGACACCGTGAACATCGCGGCACTCGCGGATTACTTCGGCACCGTCGTCTACGGCATGGCCATCCAGGCTCGCGACGGCGCTCCCTATGACGCCTTGATCGCCACCGCGGACTTGGCGATCACGGTCATGGAGACTATAGAAACCCGGCAATAGCCGGTTCCCTCAATCAAAAGGAATCCCTGGCTCAAATCGAGCAAATACTGGGCTGTCAGCACGCTGACCGACAATGAACTAAGGATCGACTAATGGGCGCACAAGACGGTTTCGATTGGAATTGGGCAAGCAGTACCGGCGGGCGGCTCGATCGGCGACAGTTGAGCAAACTGCTCATCGCCGCGGCCACGCTGGTGCCCGGCGCGTTCAGCAGTCATGCACTCACCTTCCTTGGCAAGCAAGGCCCTGCCGCGCTCGATGACCTCGAGATGCGGATCCCGGATACCGCACTCGCCAAAGAAGCCGAGTGGGAGGCTCGAAAGAAGTTGAGCCCGTGGGTACTCGAACACTCCTACCGCGTCTACTACTTCGGCAAGGCCCTCGCGAAGCTCGACCGCGTACCCATCGACGAAGAACTGCACTTCACCACTGCGATCCTGCACGATATCGAGTTCGAACATCCCGTTCGCGAGCAATGTTTCGCGGTTCGCGGCGCCGAAGAGGTCGAACAATTCCTCACCGGTCTAGGCGTATCCAGAGACAAGGTTGTGCTCGTCCGGAATGGCATCTCCGGACATATCACCTTCGGCGTCGAAAAGGATCTGTCGGATCTGGCCGGTATCGTCTCGGCGGGATGCGAGACAGACCTGGGCGGAACTCGCATCGACGACATGAACCGTCAATGGGTGGACGGTGTTGTCGCCAACCACCCTCGCCTCGATTTCAAGCGAAAGGTAATCGAAGCGGTCCGTTTAGAATCCGAATATGTTCCCGACGGTCGTACCGCGGTGATGCGGCAAATGGGATTCGAGATGGGCGTGACAAGCGCGCCTTTCGCGGAGTAACTCCCCTCTTCGAACATCGAAGGAGCTGTTCATGCCGAACACACCACCCTGATCTGGATGTGCGACTGCTGCGTACCAGCTGGCACGACCAAACCGAGGTGCTGCGCGATGGACGCGCCGACGTGAGCATTGTGCGACTGCCGATCGATCCGGCAGGACTGGAGACGCGCCCACTGTTCACCGAGCCGCGCGTCGCCGTCGTACCCGCGGGCCACCCGCTGGCAGGCAAGGAATCAGTGCGGATCGCCGATCTGGCGACCGACCACCTGCTGCAGGACCCCGACGCCGTGCCCGAATGGCGAGACCTCGCAACAGAACTCAGATCCGGCGACCGCAACCCGGTCCCCGCCATCCACAGCGTCGAGGAGAAACTTGAACTCGTGGCCGGCGGCGAGGGAATCGCGGTGATCCCCGCCTCGACTGCCCGCTTCTACACCCGAACAGGAGTAGCGGCAATCCCGATCGAGGACATCGGCCCCAATCATGTCGCCCTGGCGTGGTCGAACGGACGGTGCACCACCCTCGTGCGGGAATTCGCCGACACCGCCGCCGAGCTACTACCCGAATACGACTGAGCCCACCGCAACCGCGTCGCGATCGGGAAGCACTCCCGTCATCCGAGACAGGACCGGACGGCCGTAGCCAAACTCGACGCCCTCGGGTCGTCGGGCCGGAAGCTCCAGAGGTTGGTGACGTAACCGAAGCCGACACCGGACTCCGGATCCGCGAAGCCGATCGATCCGCCGGAGCCAGGGTGGCCGAACGAACCCGGCCCGGTCATCGGCAGCATTCGGCAGGCTCGCCAGAACCCGAGCGACATGTTGAAGGAGCGGTCGGCCGGAATATCGAGTTCCGGCGGCAGCCCGTGCATCCGTGTCTTGTCGGTCTGGACGGCCGTCGCCCGTTCGACAGTTGCCGGATCGAGCAACCGCACGCCGTCGACGTCACACACCGTCGCGGCATACATCTTGGCCACCGATCGCGCGTCCGCGATCCCGTTCGCGGCCGGGAACTCTGCCGCGCGCCAGGCACGCGTGGTGTAGTACGCGGTGGCGGGGTCGGCCATGTTGTCCAAGGCGCCGCCGAGCGAACCGGCGCGCATTTGGACCGAATCCGGCCCCCATACCGCGTTGACCCATGCGGTGACCGTGTCCTCATCGAGCCCGGTAGCCGCGGTCATCCCCGCGAGCAGCTCCGCCACGGTGAACGGAGCGGCATAGTCGATGCGAGCCAGCCGGTCCTCGTGCTCCTCGGGCAGCCCGATCCAGGCACTCAGTCCGAGCGGGGCGGCAACCTCGTCGGCGAAGAACGTGCCGAGCGACTTGCCCGAGACTCGGCGTACCACCTCCCCGACCAGAAACCCGAAAGTGACACCGTGGTAGGTGTGCTCGGTGCCCGGCTGCCACAGCGGCGGCTGCGCCTCGAGTGCACGGATAACCGGGTCCCCCGCGCACGCTTGCTCGAACGTCAACGGTCCGTCGACAATCGGCAGGCCCGCTTGGTGGGAAAGCAACCAGCGCACCGGGATTCGGTCCTTGCCGTGCGCGCCGAACTCCGGCCAATACTTGGCCACCGGGGCGTCCAGATCCAGTTCACCGCGCTGTGCCAGCATGTGCGCACAGATCGCGGTAGCGCCTTTCGTCGTAGAAGCGATCTGGACGACGGTGTCTTCGGTCCACGGCCGGTTCGTCTCGCGATCGGCGAAGCCGTCCCATAGGTCGACAACAAGGCGACCATCCACGTAGACGCAGCACGCGGCGCCCAATTCCCCGGGGCTACCCTCGAAGTTCGCCCGGAACGCGTCGGCGACCTTCCCCCAGCCTTCCTCGACTCCATTACTACGACCGCTCCCGGACGCGAACGTGGGCATGACAAGTCTCCCTCTGTGTGGATGTTGTTGAGTGCGTGATTGTTTGGTGCACGGCTCGGCCCAGCCGGGCAGGCCGCGGTGCGGTCAGGAGATCTTGCGGCGGTAAGTGAGCATCGCGAAGAAGTACGCGACGACGAGGATGCCGACGCACCAGGCGAGCGCGATCCAGAGGTCGCTACCGACCGGTTGCTGGGTGAACAGGTCGCGGATGGCGTTGACGATGTAGGTCACCGGCTGGTTCTCGGCGAAGGCGCGCACCGGGGCTGGCATGGAGCCGGTTGGCACGAAGGCGGAGCTGATGAACGGCAGGAAGATCAGCGGGTAGGAGAACGCGCTCGCGCCGTCCGCGGTCTTCGCCGAGAGTCCGGGGATGACGGCGATCCACGTCAACGCCAGGGTGAGCAGGATCAGGAGGCCGGCGACCGCGAGCCACGCGAGCGGTCCCGCCCCGGAACGAAAACCCATGATCAGTGCGACGAGCACGACGACCACGATCGAGATCAGATTGGCGACCAGCGAGGTCAGCACGTGCGCCCACAGCACCGACGACCGGGCGATCGGCATGGACTGGAATCGCTCGAAGATGCCGCGCTGCATATCCAGGAAGAGCCGGAATGCGGTGTAGGAGATGCCAGAAGCGATGGTGATGATCAGAATCCCGGGCAACAGGTAGGTCACATATGAATCCGACCCGGTGTTGATCGCGCCGCCGAGCACGTAGACGAACAGCAGCATGAACGCGATCGGCATGATCGTGGTCGTGATGATGGTGTCCATGCTGCGCGTGATGTGGCGCAGGGATCGGCCGAGCAAGGTGGCGGTGTCGCCGAAGAAGTGAGTGGTCATCATTGTTCCTTACTCGTCAGCGCTTCGTCACCGACGAGGGCGAGGAAGACATCCTCGAGGGTCGGCTGCTTCTCGACGTATTCGACCTTGGCGGGCGGGAGGAGTTGTTTGAGCTCGGCGAGGGTGCCGTTCACGATGATTCGGCCCTGGTGCAGGATCGCGATCCGGTCGGCGAGCTGTTCGGCCTCGTCCAGATACTGCGTCGTGAGCAGCACCGTCGTGCCGTGCCCGGCGAGTTCCTTGACCGCCTGCCACACCTCGAGGCGCGCCTGGGGGTCGAGCCCGGTCGTCGGCTCGTCCAGGAAGATGATCGGCGGATTTCCGATGAGGCTCATGGCGATATCGAGGCGGCGACGCATACCACCCGAATACGTCGACACCTTCCGCGTGGCCGCGTCGGTCAGCGAGAAGCGCGCGAGCAGATTGTCCGCGATCGCGCGCGGATTATCGAGATGCCGCAGCTTGGCGACAAGCACGAGATTCTCTCGCCCGCTGAGGATTTCGTCGACGGCGGCGAATTGCCCGGTGAGACTGAAGGATTCGCGCACATTCGCCGGTTGCGTGGCGACGTCGAACCCGTTGACAATCGCCGTCCCCGCATCCGCTTTGAGCAGCGTCGACAGGATTCGGACGACCGTCGTCTTGCCCGCCCCGTTCGACCCGAGCAAGGCGAAGATGCTGCCCCGCTCCACCCCGAAGTCAACGCCCCGCAACACCTGTAGGTCTTTGTAGGACTTCTCCAGACCCTGCACATAGATCGGCGGAACTTGCTGTGCCGTCATGATCACCCCTCGACTTGCCGCTCAGTAGCTGTCTATACGTAGATGTATACGTACACACTATAGGTATAGCTATACGTACACACAAGCGGAAATCTGCGCCCGTCCATGAATCCTGGTTCCGGGCGTTTCGGTCGGCCTTTCGCGGGAGCATCCCACGCCAAAGGCGGTGGTCGGGGACTTACCGCGGGTCGTCGAGGACGCGCTCGACATGCGCGAGATAGTCGAGCAGATCCCCGATCTCGGTCAGCGGTACGCCCGCCCCGGCCAGCGTCCGGACCTGCACCAACCGCAATAGCTCGGCACGTCGGTACCGGCGCGAGCCATAGCTGTCACATTCCGGTTCGGCGACCAGCCCGCGCCGGTGATAGTGCCGCAGCATGGCCACACTGACGCCCGCGAATGCCGCCGCCCGGTCGATCGTGAACCCATTCAGCGCGGAATGCGTTGTCTCGCACGACATTTCCAGACTCCGCACTGCGGTCACCGATGCTTGCCGTGTCGTCATCGAACGGCCTACTCAGTCTTTCCGGCGTGGTCTCCGGCGGCGCGGTCGATGGCGTCGGTCAGCCGCTTCCGTTCGCGGTTTTTCCACGAATCCTCTTGGTAGTTCCGGGCGAACGCCTCGATGAACTCCACCGGGTCGTCCCCGACGACCTCGCGGATCGGGGTTCGATCCGCCGCGCTCTGCTCGAACAGGTCGATGAGGTCCTCGAAAATCGCAATGCCGCCGCCGGGCCCGAGGATCATCAAATACCGCTCGAGCGCATCGACCGATGTGCGATAGCTTTCGGGAAGCTCTTTCGTGCGCGCCTTGTACTGCCGCCACCGCCGCTTCTCACCGAGATCGCCGATCACCTTTTCGATGAACATGGTCAACTGCCTCCTTCACGAAGTTGTTCGAGCCGTTCGGAGAGGAAGCCCCAGGTCCGCCAGAACTCGTCGAGATATTCCCGCCCCTGCGCGTTGAGGGAATACACCTTGCGCGGCGGGCCCTTCTCCGACGCGATCTTCGCCACGTCGACCAGGTCTCGTTTCTCGATCCTGACGAGCAGGGCGTAGATGGTGCCCTCGGCGATGTCGGCGAATCCCTGCTCCCGCAGCCACGCTGTGATCTCGTAGCCGTACGCGGGCCGCACGGACAAGATCGCCAGGACGATGCCCTCCAACGTGCCTTTGAGCATCTCCGTTATCTGCTTGCCCACGGATCACCTCCCCTTACTATTCAGTGTTACTTACTACCGCTAGATAGTAACACTGAATAGCGGTGACGCAAGGTCACCGAAGGCGGCAAAGATGACCGGCACGCAGCGGCGGGCCAGCACACTGGAGTCCGATGTCAGGACGGGCAGAATCCGACTACTCCAGGAAGCGGTATCCCATGCCCGGCTCGGTCAGCAGGTGCTTCGGACGCGACGGGTCGTCTTCCAGCTTGCGGCGCAGCTGGGCCAAATATATGCGCAGGTAATGGGTTTCGGACTCGTGCGAAGGGCCCCACACCTCGCGGAGCAGGTCTTGGCGGCCGACGAGTTTGCCGCGGTTACGTACCAGCATTTCGAGCATCGACCACTCGGTCGGCGTAAGGCGCACTGCCGCACCGCTTTTGGTGACTTGCTTGGCGGCAAGATCGACGGTGAAGGTCGCGGTCACCACCACCGCGTCACCGGCGCCGACCGACCCGCGCCGGACCGCGGCGCGCAGCCGGGCCAGTAGTTCGTCCATGACGAACGGTTTGGTGACGTAGTCGTCGGCACCGGCGTCCAGCGCCGCCACCTTGTCCGCCGAGTCGGTACGCGCGGACAGCACGATGACCGGTACGGAGGTCCAGCCGCGTAGCCCGGCCAGTACGTCGATGCCGGACATGTCGGGCAGGCCGAGGTCGAGGATCACCGCATTGATCTTCTTGTCGGTGGCGATGCGGAGCGCTTCGGCCCCGGTGGCCGCCGTGAGCACGTGGTAGCCGCGCACGGTCAGGTTGATGCGCAACGCGCGCACGAGCTGTGGTTCGTCGTCGACCACCAGCACCTTGGTTGGCGGTGCTTCCGATGTCTTGTTCGTCATCACGTGCCCTGCGATCGGGGTCGACACGCGTACCCGGCCGTCGCACGGTGGCGCCGGGTCGATGTCGGTCAGTTCAATTGTCATGTCGGACTTTTCGATTCACTCTCGCCGAGCATGGGGTCCGTCTTGCCGTGTCACGATCTCGTCGTGCCACGCGTCGTCCTCGTCACTGCCGTACCGCGCGCCGACAGCGCGAATCAGCAACGCGCAGCACACGAATCCGGCAAGGACGGCAACCGTGACTATCGACATGGCGATCCCCTCTCCGATGGATGAAGCGCCGGTCGCGCTGAGGGTTCCCCGCCTGGCCGGTCGTGACTTTTCTACCTCCCGATCCAGCACTGAACTCGATCTTTACGGTGTGTTGACCACTCGCCCAACTACTTTGACGGCATTCTTTCAGCCGAATTTGTAAGTGAAGTGTCAATCATCATCCGTGGGGCGCTAAGGACTCGTAAAGGTGTCGGCGGCCTGCTCGTGTGGCCGCTGTACTCAGCCTGGCGCGCTCGATTGAGGGGCGCGATACGGAGGTTAGGCACACATGTCTGTCGTTGTGTTCACGGTGCTCACCGTGGCAATTTTCGCACTGCTCGGTCTGATTCAGCGGGGGGTGGAGAAGCTGTGATCGCGAACCTGATCGGTTTGGTTCTCGCCATCTCCGTCGCGATTTACATGGTCGCGGCGCTGCTTTTCCCCGAGAGGTTCTAGGTGAACACGACCACAGCGGGGATCGCCTTTATCGCGTCCCTGATCATCGCGCTTGCCCTGGTGCATGTGCCCTTGGGCGACTACATGTTCCGGGTCTACAACAACACCAAACACTCCCGTGCCGAACGCGTCCTCTACAAGGCCATCGGCGTGCAACCCGAGGTCGAGCAGACCTGGGGTGTGTATGCCCGCAGTGTGCTGGCCTTCTCCGGAGTCAGCATTCTGTTCCTGTTCTTCCTGCAACTGGTCCAGGGCAAGCTGCCACTGCATTTGAACAATCCCGGCACCGAGATGACCCCGGCGCTGGCCTGGAACACCGCGGTCAGCTTCGTCACGAATACGAACTGGCAGAACTACTCCGGTGAATCCACCCAGGGCCACCTGGTGCAGATGGCCGGACTCGCGGTGCAGAACTTCGTCTCCGCCGCCGTCGGCATGGCCGTCGCGGTCGCGCTGGTCCGCGGGTTCGCTCGCCGCCACACCGGCGATCTCGGCAACTTCTGGGTGGACCTGGTGAGGGGTACCATCCGCATCCTGTTGCCGATCGCGTTCCTCTTCGCGATCGTGTTGGTCGCCGGTGGTGTGATCCAGAACTTCCACCTGCACGACCAGGTCGCGCAGACGTTGAACGGCACCGAGCAGACCATTACCGGCGGGCCGGTGGCCAGCCAGGAGGTCATCAAGGAACTCGGCACCAACGGCGGCGGTTTCTACAACGCGAACTCTTCGCACCCGTTCGAGAACCCGACCACCTGGACCAACTGGCTCGAGATCTTCCTGATCCTGGTGATCAGCTTCTCGCTGCCGCGCACCTTCGGCCGGATGGTCGGCAGCAAGAAGCAGGGCGTTGCCATCGCCGCGGTGATGGGCACCATCGCGATCATCAGCATCGCGTTGAGCAACGTTTTCCAGCTCGCTCACCACGGCACGGTGCCGACCGCGATCGGTGCGTCCATGGAGGGTGTCGAAACCCGTTTCGGCGTAGCCGATTCCGCGACCTTCTCCGGCGCGACCACGCTGACCTCGACCGGTGCGGTGGACTCGTTCCACGATTCCTACACCAGCCTCGGCGGCATGATGACGATGTTCAACATGCAACTGGGCGAAGTCGCGCCCGGCGGAACGGGTTCCGGGCTTTACGGCATGCTCATCCTCGCGGTGATCACCGTCTTCGTCGCGGGCCTGATGGTCGGGCGCACACCGGAATACCTCGGCAAGAAGATCACCCCACGCGAAATCAAGCTCGCCGCTTCCTATTTCCTGGTCAGCCCGCTGATCGTGTTGATAGGCACCGCGATTGCGATGGCGATGCCCGGTCAACGGGCGGCAATGGCGAACTCCGGGCCGCACGGGCTCTCGGAAGTGTTGTACGCCTTCACTTCCGCGGCGAACAACAATGGCTCCGCGTTCGCGGGTCTGTCCGGCAATACCGAGTGGTACAACACCGCACTGGGGCTGGCCATGGTCTTCGGCCGGTTCCTGCCGATCATCTTCGTGCTCGCGCTCGCCGGTTCGCTGGCCAAGCAGGGCAATACCCCCGAGTCGATCGGCACGCTGCCGACGCACCGGCCGCAGTTCATCGGCATGGTCGTCGGCACCACCGTGATCCTGGTCGCACTCACCTTCCTGCCCGCACTCGCGCTCGGGCCGCTCGCTGAAGGAATCCACTGAAATGACCAGTCCCACTACCGAAATCACTGTTCCGGACGAATTCAACGAATCCAAGCGGCAGCTCGAACACAAGGGTGGCCGGGTGCCGACCGGCGTGCTCGACCCGAAAATGCTGCTGACGTCGCTGCCCAGCGCGGTGCGCAAGCTGGATCCGCGCACCATGTGGCGCAATCCGGTGATGTTCATCGTCGAACTCGGCGCCGTCTGGTCGACCGTGCTCGCGATCGCCGACCCCACCTTCTTCGCCTGGGCGATCGTCGTATGGCTCTGGCTCACTGCCATTTTCGCCAACCTCGCCGAAGCCGTCGCCGAAGGGCGTGGCAAAGCCCAAGCCGACACCCTGCGTAAAGCCAAGACCGACACCGTCGCCCGACGACTGGTCGAATGGACGCCTGGCGGGCGGGTCATCGAAGAGCGGGTCGCCGCTCCCGAACTGCAGCGCGGCGATCATGTGGTCGTGGAAGCGGGGCAGGTTGTTCCCGGCGATGGCGATGTCGTGGAAGGCATTGCGTCGGTGGATGAATCGGCGATCACCGGTGAATCCGCGCCGGTGATCCGGGAATCCGGCGGTGACCGTTCCGCGGTAACCGGCGGCACCACCGTGCTGTCGGACCGGATCGTCGTCAAGATCACCCAGGAACCCGGCAAGAGCTTCATCGACAAGATGATCGCCCTCGTAGAAGGCGCGAGCAGGCAGAAAACGCCCAACGAGATCGCGCTCAACATCCTGCTCGCCTCGCTCACGATCATCTTCGTGTTCGCAGTGGTCACCCTGCAACCATTGGCGATCTTCTCCAAGGCAAACAACCCCGGCGTGCCGGACACCTCCGCGCTCGATATCAACGGCGTGACCGGCATCGTGATGGTCTCCCTGCTGGTCTGCCTCATCCCGACCACCATCGGCGCGCTGCTCTCGGCCATCGGTATCGCGGGCATGGACCGCCTCGTACAGCGCAACGTGCTCGCCATGTCCGGGCGCGCGGTCGAGGCCGCGGGCGACGTGAACACACTGCTGCTCGACAAGACCGGCACCATCACCCTCGGCAACCGCCAAGCCTCGGAATTCGTTCCGATACCCGGGGTGACCGAACAGGAATTGGCTGACGCCGCACAGCTTTCCAGCCTTGCCGACGAGACCCCGGAAGGCCGCTCCATCGTGGTGTACGCCAAGCAGGCGTACGGATTGCGGGAGCGGACGCCGGGTGCGCTCACACTCGCGACCTGGATCGAATTCACCGCCCAGACCCGAATGTCCGGTGTGGACGTGGACGGCCGCCAGTTACGCAAGGGTGCGGCCAGCGCGGTCACCGAATGGGTTCGCGCACAAGGTGGTTCGGTGCCCGCCGAGCTGGGAGCCGCAGTTGACGGCATTTCCGCGTCGGGCGGCACCCCGCTGGTCGTCGGTGAAGTCAGGGACGGCACCGCCCGGCTGCTCGGCGTCATCCACCTCAAAGACGTTGTCAAGCAAGGCATGCGGGAGCGCTTCGACGAGATGCGCAGGATGGGCATCCGCACCGTCATGATCACCGGCGACAATCCGTTGACCGCCAAGGCAATCGCCGACGAAGCAGGTGTCGACGACTTCCTCGCCGAAGCAACCCCGGAAGACAAACTGGCACTGATCAAGAAGGAACAAGCCGGTGGCCGACTCGTCGCGATGACCGGTGACGGCACCAACGACGCACCGGCGCTGGCCCAGGCCGACGTGGGCGTGGCCATGAACACCGGCACCTCGGCAGCCAAAGAGGCCGGCAACATGGTCGACCTGGATTCCGATCCGACCAAGCTCATCGAGATCGTCGAGATCGGCAAGCAGCTACTCATCACCCGCGGCGCGCTGACCACGTTCTCCATCGCCAACGATATCGCCAAGTACTTCGCGATCATTCCCGCGATGTTCGTGGCCTTGTTCCCCGGCCTGGGTGCGGTCAACGTGATGCGACTGCACAGCCCGCAGTCAGCGATCCTTTCGGCGGTCATCTTCAACGCGATCGTCATCATCGCGCTGATCCCGCTGGCCTTGCGCGGCGTGAACTACACACCCTCCAACGCGTCGAAACTGTTGAGCCGCAACCTGTTGATCTACGGCCTCGGCGGCATCATCGCGCCGTTCATCGGCATCAAGATCATCGACCTCATCATCCAATTCCTCCCCGGGATGTCCTGACATGCAGTTTTCAACCTGGATCCGGCAGCACCTCGCCGCACTGCGCGCACTGCTCGTGCTCACCGCGATCACCGGAATCATCTATCCCCTAGCCGTTTTCGCGGTGGCCCAGGTACCGGGCCTGCACGACAAGGCGGAGGGCTCGCTCATCACCGTGGACGGAAAGACGGTGGGCTCCAAGCTCATCGGACAGTCCTTCACCGACAAAGACGGCAACGCGCTGGTGCAGTACTTCCAGAGCCGCCCGTCCGCGGCGGGGACCAACGGCTATGACCCGACCGCGACCGCCGCGAGCAACCTCGGCCCGGAAAGCATCGTGGACACCCTGGACGCCGACCCCACGAAGGTCAAGCTCAGTCTGCTGTCCACCGTCTGCGCGCGCAGCAAGGCGATCGGCGACCGTGAAGGGGTCGACGGCGCCCGCCCGTTCTGCACCAAAGACGGTGTCGGCGCAGTGCTCTCGGTGATCGGCCCACGCACCGCCAAGGGCGAGGTCGCCCACCCGATACAGGTGGTGAGCGTCAACGAGGCGTGCCCCACCGTGCCCTTCATCTCCGCGTACGAGGGCGTCAAGGTCGAATGCGCCAGGCCGGGTGCGGACTACTCGGCGGGCCTGATCGTCCCGATCTTCGGCGACGCCTCCGTCGACACGCCCGTCCCGACCGATGCGATCACGTCCAGCGGCAGCGGACTCGATCCGCACATCTCCCCCCGCTACGCGGACATCCAGGTAGCTCGCATCGCCAAGGCCCGCAACATCTCCGAGAACCAGGTCCGCGACCTCGTGGATGCCAACACGTCGAGCCGAACACTCGGCTTCCTCGGCGAACCCACCGTCAACGTGCTGCGGCTGAACATCGACCTCGACAGCCGCTACCCGTTCCGCGGCTAGCCATCCGCCAGAGGAGAACGTAAGGAGCCGTTAGGAATTCATCGGCTCCACGGCAAGGCGACTGTCATCGTGAGTCCGCCGCCGGGAGTTGTTTCGGGAATGATGGTGCCGCCCATGGCTTCGGTGAGTCCGCGGACGAGCGCGAGGCCGAGCCCGACGCCGTCCGCATTGCGCCGATCGCCCAGGCGCTGGAACGGAAGGAATGCTCGTTCCCGATCGGCTTCCGGGATGCCGGGACCGTGGTCGACCACCTGGATCCACATCCGATCCTGGTGCGCTGTCGCGGTGATCTCCGGTGGCCGATCGGGCGGGCTGTAGCGCAGCGCGTTGCCGATCAGGTTCACCAGTACGCGTTCGAGCAGCGCGGGATCAGTTCGGACAGCAGGCAAGTCGTCGGGGACGTGTAGTTCGAGCACGTCGCCAGCGGTGCCGAGATCCGCGATCACCCCGGGCAGTACTTCCTCGATCCCGATTTCCTTCAGGTGCACGCCCAGTGCGCCCGCTTGCAGTCGGCTCATGTCCAGCAGGTTCACCACCAGCCGGTTCAGTCGGTCCAATGATTCTTGCGCGGTGGCGAGCAGGCTGTCGCGGTCCTCGGCGCTGAACTCCACCTCGGTGCCGCGCAGGCCGGCCACCGCGGCCATCGCGGCGGCGAGCGGGGTCCGCAGATCGTGGCTGACCGCGGACAGCAGGGCGGTGCGCATGCGGTCGACCTCGGCCAGCGGGGCGAGCGCGGCGGCCTGTTCGACGAGGCGCTGCTGATGCAGTGCGACCGCGGTCTGGGCGGCGAAGGCCGCGACGATCCGCTGTTCGGCGGCGAGCAGTTGGCGCCCGCGCAACACGAGGGTGAGGTTGTCGTCGGCGGGCACGTCCACATCGCCCTCGTCGGGTGCGCGGCTCGGCCTTTCGCCGGTGGTCGCCACGATCCGCCAGTTGTCCGGATCATGTTGCAGGTCAGGCTCATCGGCGGCATCGGGGTGGCGTTCGAGCAGGGTCACGCTGTCCATGGCGAAGGTCTCGCGCAGTCTGTCCAGCAACGCGGGTAGGGCGGAGTCACCGCGCAGCACGCTGCCCGCGAGGGTGGACAGGGTGTCGGACTCGGCCCGCGCCACTGCCGCGTCGGCGGTCCGCCGTGCGGCGATCTCGACCACCGTGCTCACCGCGACCGCCACGATCAGAAACACCGCCAGCGCCAACAGGTTCTGTCCATCGGCGACGGCGAAGCTGCGGATCGGCGGCGAGAAGAAGTAGTCGAGGAACAGGAAGCCGGCCACCGCGGCGACCACCGCCGGATACAACCCGCCGATCAGGGCGACGGCGATGACCGTGCCGAGGACGAGCACAATGTCGATGCTCAAGCTCGTATCGCGGCCGACGGGCACGAGCACGGCGAACAACAGCGGTAAGCCCAGTGCCGCGACCACGAACCCGCTCACCCGGCGACGCAGGCTGAGCACGGACGTGCCGGATCGCGGGCGGCGTGGTTTCGCGGTCGCCTCGTGGTGCACCAGGTGCACGTCGATGGGGCCGGACAGCGCGCTGATCGACCGGCCGACACCGGTCGAAAGCCGCGCCGCGATCGGCCCGCGCCTGCTCGCACCGATCACCAGCTGGGTCGCGTTCGCCCCGCGCGCGAAATCTAGTACGGCAGTGGCGATGTCGTTGCCTATCACCTGGTGATAGGTGCCGCCCATGTCTTCCACCAGGGCCCGCTGCCTGATCAGGTGGTCGGGCGCGGCGGCGATGAGGCCGTCGCTGCGCGCCACGTGCACGGCGACGAGTTCGGCGCCGGTGGTGCGCTCGGCGATGCGGGCCGCCCTGCGCAGGATCGTCTCGCCCTCCGGGCCGCCGGTCAGCGCGACGACGATGCGTTCGCGGGCCTCCCAGGTGCGGGTGATGCCGTTCTCGTGCCGATACCGGTCGAGCTGGTCGTCGACCTTGTCGGCAACCCACAGCAGGGCCAGCTCACGCAATGCGGTGAGGTTGCCCGTGCGGAAATAGTTCCCCAGCGCCGAGTCGACCATGTCGGGCGCGTAGATGTTGCCGTGAGCCATTCTGCGGCGCAACGCTTCTGGGGTCATGTCCACCAGTTCGACCTGCTCGGCGGCTCGCACGACCACATCGGGCAGGGTCTCGCGCTGCACCACTCCGGTGATCTGGGTGATCACATCGTTGAGCGATTCGAGATGCTGGATGTTGACGGTGCTGAGCACGGTGATCCCGGCCTCGAGGAGTTCGGCGACGTCCTGCCAGCGTTTGCCGTTGCGGCAACCGGGCACGTTGGTGTGCGCGAGTTCGTCGACCACCACGACCTGAGGTTTTCGAGTCAGGATCGCGTCGAGATCCAGCTCGGTGAACTCGGTCCCCCGATGACTCACCGTCCTTCGGGGGACGAGTTCAAGACCATCCAGCAAATCCGCGGTGTGTCGCCGATTGTGCGTCTCGACCAGCCCGAGCACCACATCGGTCCCGCGACCGAAACGGCGATGAGCCTCCTCCAACGCCCGGTAGGTCTTGCCTACACCAGGTGCGCATCCGAGGTAGATCCGGAGTTCGCCGCGCTTCACCCGCTCCATTGTCGGCCGGTTATCGGGACAGCGCATCCGCCGGTGACGGTTGACCCGACAGTTGCGCGGGCCGTGACCGTGGCTAGGTTGCGTATCGTGCCGATACCTCGCCTGCGACGATTTCTGGCGTCGGAGACGACACCGGGCGTGCTGTTGGTCGCGGCCACCGTGGTGGCGTTGCTGTGGGTGAACAGTCCGGCCGGTGGCGCGTACAGCGGGCTGTGGGGAACGGTTGTCGGGCCCTCTTCGCTCGGTCTGGATCTGGATCTGCGGCACTGGATAAACGACGCGGTGATGACGGTGTTCTTCTTCGTTATCGGGCTCGAGCTCAAACAAGAGTTGGTCAGCGGTGAACTCGCCGACCAACGCGCCGCGGTGCTGCCGATACTTGCCGCGATCGGTGGGGCGGTCGTGCCCGCCGGCGTTTTTCTCGCCCTCACCTGGGGTAGCCAGGCCGCCGACGGCTGGGGTGTGCCGATGGCCACCGATCCGGCGTTCACCGTTGGCATCCTTGCGCTGGTCGCCCGCCGGGTGCCCGGCACGGTCCGACTGCTCCTGCTCGCGATCGCCACCGTGGACGATGTCCTCGCGGTGATCGTGATCGCCATCGGCTACAGCCGTCACCTTTCGGCGGTCTGGCTCGGCCTCGCCGGCTGCGGCTGCCTGTTCGCGGTGGCAATGAAACGGTGTGGGGTGCAAGCGATCTGGCCGTATCTGCCGGTTGCCGTCGGAGTCTGGTACGCCACCATGCACTCCGGCGTGCACGCCACCCTGGCCGGGGTCGTCTTGGCACTGCTCACTCCCGCGGGCACCACCGGCGGCCGCGACGTCATCATGGTCCTGCTGCGACGGCTCGGCCCGGTCAGCGCGTTCGCCGCGGTACCAGCCTTCGCTGTGGCCAACACCGGCATCCGCGTATCGGCCGACTCCATCGCCGCCGCCTTTACCGACCGTGTCACCTGGGCAGTGCTGGCCGGACTGCTGCTCGGTAAGTTCCTCGGCATCACCGGTGCCATCACCCTCGCCACCCGCGGCGGCCTCGGCCGCCTCCCCGCCGAGGTGACCGCACGTCATGTCACCGGACTCGGCCTACTCGGCGCGCTCGGATTCACCGTGGCCCTGTTCATCACCGAAATCGCCTACACCGACCCGGCACTGATAGACCACGCCAAGATCGGCATCCTCACCGCCGCACTCATCGCCGCCGCGGTCGCCGCGCCCCTCCTCGGCTGGCGGAATCGCCACTCTGGCCAGCGGCGCGGCTGAACACAGTGACTCGACGCCGCCCCCACACCGACCTGCCGCCGCCCGCTAGGTGAAACGAGCGTTCTTGTTTAAACTGCGATGATGCCGAGGATCAGCGAGGAACTCTGGGCGCAACGGCGCCGACATGTGCTGACCAGTGCATGGTCCTGCTTCTCGCGCAACGGTTTTCACGCGACCTCGATGGATCAGATCGTCACGGCGTCCGGGTTGTCCACCAGCGCCGTCTACCGGTACTTCCCCAGCAAGGACGAGCTGATCGACGCGACGGCCGACGAGGCGCTCGCCCTCATCGGCGGCCTGTTCGAGGAGTTGCTGGCGACCCAGCCGACGCCGAGTCCAGATCAGACCGTCACCGCGCTGGTCGCCGCTTTGCATCGGCGGGGTGAGCACGAAGACTATGACCTGTCGCAACTCGCCATGCAGGCGTGGACCGAGGCCCTGCGCCGCCCGCACCTGCACGAGTTGGTGCGCGACTACTACCGCTCCACCCATGCGAACTTCGCCGAATTGGCCCGGCGGTGGCGGGCCGACGGGCACATCGCCGCCACCGCCGACACCGCCGCCATCGCCACACTGCTGACCACCCTGATGCCCGGCCTGATCGTGGTCGAACACCTCGGCGACGGCATCTCCGCCCAACAACTCATCGCCGGTATCACCGGGCTGACCAGCACCCGCTGAACGTCGATTCGACTGTGCCGCTACGGTTCTGGACGGATTAGCTCGACACGCGGTGGCCAGTCGACTTCCGCGCCGAGTAGTCCGCGTCGACTTCGGCAGAGGTCAACGACACCCCGCCGTTTTCTACCCGGCTCCCGCCGATGTCATTGTGAGCTTCGCTGCGGCGCTGAGGGATTGGGATCCCGATTACACGGTCGAGGTCGAACCGGTCGAGTGACTGGAGGGGGCTCAGCGGAGTTCGGAGCGAGGATTGCCGAAGGGGGAACTGTGTTCGAATGATGTTGTGGGGCCGGCGGCGGTCAGCGCGTTGCGGTAGACGCGTAGCGCCCGCAGGCGACGGACGGACGCGGAGACTTCGGTGAGCGCCCGCACGGCCTCTTCGGCGATCGGCACTGCCGCCTCGGGATCGCCGCTGTCGAGAAGGACCTCGGCCAGCCGGGCCAGGGCCCATCCCTCCTGATGCCGACGACCGTCCTGGCGGGACACGGCGAGCGCTTGCTCGCACAGCGCGCGGCCGGTCGCTGTATCACCGAGACGTGTTGTCGCATATCCCAGTTCGTGCAACGCCAGTGATTCGAGGCGAAGGCTGCCGACCAGTCGCGCGATGGACAGGGCTTGTTCGGCGGCTTCGGTGGCCTCGGGCCAGCGTTGCGCGTCACAGTAGCTACGCGCGATCGTCGCCCAGCTCATCCCCTCGCTCCATCGGTTGCCGACCCCGCGGGCAAGTTCGATGGCGCGCCGGAAGTGCGCCACCGCGAGATCGACATTCTCCTGGTAGGCCATTGCCGTGCCGAACATCTGCTCGGCGATCAGGGCGCCGGGCAGATCGCCTGCATCCCGCAGTACCGCACCGGCAACGAGCAAGGTCCGCGCGGCACTCACATCTCCCGTACCGACCAGCCTGGCGATCGCGGCGGCCACCTGCGCACGGGCCATGGTTCGCCGATCGCCGTCGTCCTCGGCGGCACGGCTCAACGCGTCGAGCGCATGCGCCACCTGTGGCAGGTGCTCGCCCGCGTCGCCACCCACCGCGAGGCACAGCGCGAGATCGACTGCGAGCGTGCGGGTTCGGGCGTCCCGGTGATCGGCTATCTGTCGATATAGCGCGACAAGCCCGCATCGTTCGGCCATCGCCCATGCGGCGCACTGTCGTTCGTCGGCGAACCGTGATCCCACCGCGCCGGTGGTGGCCCAGAAGTCTGTTCCCACGCCCGAATCACGCAGTTCCACAATATTTTTCGCGGTGGCAAGGCAGAAGTCGATGAGCCTGCGCAGCGCCTGCGGCCATTCCCGCTTCCGTTCCGGATCGGCCACCTCGCGAGCGAACACGCGCACTAGGTCGTGATACCGATAGCGGCCTCGTTCCACGGTCCGCATCATGCCAAGGTCCACCAGGGTCTCGCAGAGTTGTTCGGCCTCGGCTCGGTTTCGGTCGAGCAGAGCGGCAACGGCCTCGAGTGACACATCCGGTGCGTCGGAGAACGCGACGAGGACGAAGGCGCGCGCGAGCTCGGGCGAAAGCAGCCGGTAGCTCTCCCGGAACACCGATTCCACGCTGACGTTGCCGACCGTGAGTTCGGCTAGTCGCCTGCGCTCGTCGGTCAAGCGGTCAGCGACCGCGGCAAGTCGCCAGCCGGGTCTGCTCGCCAGACGTGCCCCGATGATGCGCAGGGAGATCGGTAGGTGACCGCACGCGCGCAGGATCTCCTGGGCCGCAACAGGTTCCTCGGCCAACCGTTGCGCCGGCACCAGCCGCTGCAGCAGCGCCCACGCCTCGTCGGCGGTGAGCACGTCCAGCGGGACCAGGCGCGCGCCGAACAGTTCCGCCAGATTCGAGCGACTGGTGATCAGCGCCGCCGCCGCGCCCGCGCCGGGCAGCAACGGGGTGAGCTGGTCGACGTCGCGCGCGTTGTCCAGTACCAGCAGCATCCTCTTGTCCGCTATCCTGGTGCGCCACAGGTCCATTCGCTCCTGCAGATCCGACGGCAGTTCGCCGGGCCTGACGCCGATCGAACGCAACGCGGTCGCCAGCAGCGTCTCGGCTGATCGTGGATGCTCGTCCAGGCCGCCGAGGTCGAGATACAGCAGGCCGTCCGGATAGTGTTCGCGTACGCGATGCGCGAGATGTACGGCGAGCGTCGTCTTTCCGATACCACCCATACCGATGATCGCGACCACCGGCCGAGGCTCGGCGGCCTCGAGCACATCGGTCAACTCGTATACCAGGTCCGCGCGTCCGACGAAATCGGCAAGGTCGGGAGGCAGCCGCACCGGGACCTGCGCCGGACGGAAATCCGATGGGACAGAAGTTGATTCGTTCGTCACACCGGACGCCAACGGTTCGGCCGACAGAATCTGCTGATGCAGTCGGGCAATCCCGGGACTTGGTTCGAGACCCAATTCGCCGGTAAGCACGCGGCGCGCGTTGCGATACACGTCGAGCGCTTCGACCCTGCGCCCGTTACGGTACAGCGCGATCATGAGCAGTTCGTGCCATCGCTCGCTGTAGGGTTCGGCCGCGACGAGCGCCCGCAACTCCGTCACGGCCGCCGAATACCGGCCGAGATCCAGCGCGACGGAGATCGCGGCCTCACGCAATGCCGAACGCAGCCCGGACATCCGGATGCGCTCCTGCTCCGCCCACGGTCCGGGCAGGCCTACCATGGGGTCGCCTCGCCACAGGTTCCTGGCTGCCGCCAGTTTGGCGTCCGCCCGATCCGGCGCGCCCGATCGGCGGTCGGCCTCGGCCGCCCGCATGAGCCCCTCGACGTCGACGGCATCGAACTCCACCGGCAGGGTCAGCCGATACCCACCCCGGGGCGAGTCGAGCCACGCAGACCCGGCGCCCGCACCGCCGTGCGCATCGAACTGCCGACGTATGGCGAAGATATGGTTGCGCAGTGCACTGACCGCCGATCTCGGGGGATTGTCGGACCACAGGCCTGCGATCAGCTGCGCAGTCGACAGGGTGCGCCCTGGCTCGGCCGCGAGCATGGCCGTCACCGTAAGCAACTGCGGCGCAACGATATCCAGTCGACCGTCCCCCCGCCACACCTGCATCGGCCCGAGCATCAACAATCTGAGTGGCCCGGGCCCCGCCCGATTCATCCCCGGGTTTTGTCGTGTCAACTAATTCCCTCAACATTCGCAGCGGACCGCAGTGCTGACGCGCCGTAGACCTTCGTCCTACCCGTAAGTAAATCAATTGCCTTCCAGTAAATCAGATCAGCGAGGTCGGTGTATGACATCGAGCGGGATTGGCCGGGTCAGTGCTCCCCCGCTCCAGTGAACCCGCGCGACGGTGGGATTCAGCGCTGGCGCTCGGTTCCGCACCGCGGCGACGCCGAGAAGTGTCAATTCGGGGTCATCCCAGCGTCACCGAGGCGATCGGGATGGACGCCGCACACCCCGCCGACGTGCACGGCACGGATATCGAGGCGTCATATTGTCATTAGGTCACCGGCCGAATGCCGCGAATGTCCGCCAATTCCGTGGCACAACAACTACTTTCGAATCGTATCGTCATTGCTATCGAAGGCGTTCAAAGATGTGGTTCGAGGTACTGGGACCAGTCCGGGCCTGGCGGGACACGGCCGAAGTCGACCTCGGGTCGCCGCAGCAGCGGGCGGTGCTCGCGATGCTGCTGCTCGGCGAGGGTCGGCCAGTGAGCGTCGACCGTCTGGTGGACGGACTATGGCGAGACGCACCGCCTCGGCACGCGGCGCAGGTGGCGCGGACCTACGTCTCGCGACTGCGCAAGATCCTCAATATGGCGGACCCACTGCTGTTCACCGAGGTCAACGGCTATGCGCTGCGACCGGCCGATGGCTCGTTCGACCTGCCCATCTTCGAGACCGCCCTCCGGGCGGCGGACGAGGCACAGACCGGCGGCGATCTCGCGCGCGCCGACCGGGTGCTCGGCGAGGCCCTTGCCCTCTGGCATGGTGAGCCGCTGGCCGGTATCACCGCGCCGTGGGCCGAAACGCCGCGCACCCGCCTCGTCGAAAAGCGACTGACGATCCGGGAGGCGCGCTGCCGGATCGGCTTGGAATTGGGCCGCCACACCCAGGAAGTGGCGGAATTGATGGAGCTGTGCCGAGAGCATCCCTATCGAGAACGGTTGCGCGAGTTGCTGATGCTGGCGTTGCACCGGTGCGGCCGCACCGCGGAGGCGCTCGGCGTCTATGCCAACGCTCGCAAACTGTTCGCCGATGAATTGGGTATCGCGCCAGGCCATGAGCTGTCCACCCTGCACGATCGGATTCTGCGCGACGATTCCGCCCTGCTCATGAGCGTCGGAGTCGAGCGCGGCGTTACCCGGATCCCGGCCCAGTTACCAGCCCGCGCAAGGGATTTCACCGGGCGCTCGGAGGCCGTGGCGGCGCTGCTCGCGGCCGTCGCCGATAGTGGCGCCGCCGTGGTGTCCGGGATGGGCGGAGTCGGGAAGACCGCCCTCACCGTGCACGTCGCACAACGGGTGACGACCGAATTCGACGGCGGGCAGCTGTATGCGAATCTCCGTGGTGCGGCCGCGGATCCGGCCGACCCGGCGAATGTGCTCGCGGCGTTCCTCACCGCGCTCGGTGTGGCCGAGGTGGCGATTCCGCGCGGTCTGGTCGAACGGGCCACCCTGTACCGGTCGATGCTCGCGGGTCAACGGGTGATGGTGGTACTGGACGACGCGCACGATGCCGCGCAGGTGCACCCCCTGCTGCCCGGCTCCCCCGACTGCGCGGTGCTGGTCACCAGCCGTGCCCGCAGGATCGTTATCGACGGCGCACACCATCTGCATCTGGATGTCATGCGGCCGGACGAGGCGGTGGCATTGCTGCGCGCGGTGGTCGGCGCGCGACGGGTCGACGCGGAGTCGGCCGCGGCCAGGGAGTTGACCAATGCCTGTGGCCTGCTGCCGCTTTCGATCCGGTTGGTGGGTGCGAGGTTGGCCGCGCGCCCTGGCTGGTCGGTGTCCGATGTCGTCGCGAATCTGGTCAGCAGCCACCGGATCCCCGGTGCGGAGGTGGAGTCGGCATTCGAACTCAGCTATCGGCAACTCACCGCCGACCAGGCCAGGGCATTTCGGCTGCTTGCCGTCGCCGACAGCGCCGACTTCTCGCTGGAGGCCGCGGGCGCGATGCTGCGCATCGGCAATGTCGAGGCCGAGGATCTGCTCGAGTCGCTGGTCGACGCCAGTCTGCTGGATTCGCGGGTTTTCGGCCGGTACTACTACCACGATGTCACACGCGCGTTCGCGCATCTGCGCCTGCGCGGGGACGAGGCGCGATGCACGCTGCGGCGGCTGCTCGACTTCTACCTCGCCACCGCGTGCACGGCATTCCACCTGGCGGTACCCGGCGATCCCGTCACCGAGATCGCGATCCCGCCCGAATGCCCCGGTCTGCGGATTCCCGACCCGGCCAGCGCGCGGGCCTGGGTCACCCTGGATGCCGACAATATCCTCGCCGCCGTCTGTCAGTCCGCCGCCGCGGCCGATCGCGACTGGGACGCCGTTCGCACCGCGGTGGATCTGCTTGTCGTGCTGTGCCCCTACAACCAGGTGATTCGTTATGTCCGACTCGAACCCGCGGTGACGACGTTGTGGCGAGCGGTCGGCGCGCAGCCAGATCCGCGCGTGGTCGGGCGCATCCATTTCCTGCTGTCGATGGTGCAGCTGGGTCTTGGCCGGGCGGTGAATGCCGAAGCCTCGGCGCAGCAGTCGGTCCGCTCGTGCGAGGCGACCGGGGATGCCGTTATCTGCTGCCAGGCGCTGAACGTACTCGGCCGGATCAACCGCCGACGGCGCCGGTACGAGGAGGCGCTGCGGTACTACCGGCGATCGCTCGAACTCGCACGCACGGCGGGACACCGGTCGGTCGAGGCGATCACGATGGCCAATCTCGCCGCGGTCCTGGTTGACCGCGGCGACCCCGCCGATGCCGTGCCGATCTGTGAACAGGCACTGGCCACAGCCGCCGTCGTCGAGGACGCCAACGCCCGCGCCTACGCCCTGCACACCCTGGGAATCGCGTTGCACCGCAGCGGTCGTCATCAGGACGCCGCCGATATGCAGCAGAGGTGCCTGGAGGTCAGCGCCTTGGCCGGGCTAACCCAGTGGCAGGCGCACGCGCTGTTCCACTTGGCGAATGCGCTGGTTTCCCTTGGCCGCCCGGCCGAGGCCGCGCGGTATGCCGAACAGGCCCTGGTGCTGTGTCGTGAGCTGAGCGATCCGGTGGCCGAGGCGTACGCGCTGACCAGCATGGCCGCCGCGTTGGCTGGCACGAACGACATCCACAGCGCCCGCACCTGTCTGCGCAACGCCCACCGGATGTTCCACGATCTCGGCATGCCTGCCGCGCAGGATGCCCTGCGACGGCTGCGCGAACTGGGCGACTCCGTCGACGGTGGGAACGGCGGAGCGCCAGCGGAACTGACTGTCGAGGACTAGCCGGTCGGCTCCGGGTGATTACGGACCTGGCGAGCCCCATTCGTTGCCGTGCGGGTGGCTGTGCGCTGGTGTCGGGTCGATGTGATGCGGTGGGGTATCCGCCGTCGCCGTCGTTTCACCGATCACCAACAACGACAGGGCGATTCCGACCGTGAGGGCGATCCGTCGCAACTGTGCGGATGCCGAATTTACCGTCTCGAACATGGTCGAATCATGGCTCAACCCGATATACGCCGAAAATACGTTGCGAATACAAGCTCGATTTCTGCGCACCGACCTGCGCGTATACGTCGTGTATGCGGCGCGTCGATACTGCCGTCCTACCTTTTGACTTGTCGGTGCGATCCACCGGCACACCAGAAGAGATCGCAGAGCGGAAGGGCGAATCATGCCTGACGAGAAGAACAAGCACCAGGACGAAGAGGTCGAGGCCCACGGCATCGAGGTGGAGGACGATACCGAGGCCTCCGCCATTCTCGACATCAACAACGGCTGCGGCCGGTAAATCAGTTGATTCTGACAGCGGGTCGCGCCTGTTCCTGGTGCGACCCGCTGGTCCATCGATCGAATCGCGCGAGCACGAACATTAAGGCGAATCATGTCGGACGAGCAGAAAAGCATTGGCGAGCACAACGACAAGCGGCGCGACAACGAAGCGCCGAACACCGAGGACGACGTCGAAGCGCACGGAATAGAGAACGACGACGACACCGAATCGTCGGCGTTCGATGTGAATCTCGGGCCGTAGTCGACATGGAAGTCGAGCAGCTCGACGTGCACGGAGCACGCGCCGCATTGGTCTGGGAACCCGATGTCCCGATCGTGTCGACCAGCATTCGGATCGCCGCGGGCAGCCGGGATGATCCCGCCGAGCGCCACGGTCTCGCACATGTATTGGAACACACCATGTTCGCCGGATCGGACTTTCGGGGGCGGGGGGAATTCGGGCGTCTGATCGAACATACGGGCGGTATCGTGAATGCCAGCACGCTCGCCGATTGGACGACGTACTTCCACGTGGTCCCGGCCGAATCGTTCGGCGTGGTGTTGAAATCGGAGACGGCGCGGTTCGCCACGGCCGATGATCGATTCGACCAGAAGAGCATCACCGCCGATGCGCAGATCGTGCTCCGCGAGCGTCACCAGCGAGTCTCGTCCCCGGCGTACGGCGATGCCGCCGAGCGATTGCTGGCGGCGGTGTATCCCGCCACCTCGCCCTACCGGCACCTCCCGGTCGGTGACCCGGACCATGTCGGTCGCGTCAGCGCTGCCGACTGCCGTGCGTTCTTCACACGAAACTACCTGTCGGAGAACGTCTCCGTGGTGATTCTCGGCCGCTTCGACAGAGCGGCCACCCGGGCGGAGGTCACCGAATTGCTCGGAACGTTTCGCCAGGGAACCGCCCGCGCACCGATTCCCGCCGACCGTTCACCGCGGACCGTCCGGGTGGAGGTGGCGACCGAGAATCGCGACCGCGTCTTCCTTGGAATTCCCCTAGCTCCGATGAGTGAGCGGGAATTCGATCTTGCCGAAGTCGGTTCGATATTGCTTGGCAGGGGCCCGTCGAGCATTCTGGCCCGGCTGCTCGTCCAGGAGGCCGCTCTCGCCGAATACGTGTCCTTGCGCGTGATTCCACACCAGTGGTCCGGTTCGATGGGAATCGTCGAACTCGCACCGAGCCCCGGCGTCGGGGTGGCGCAACTGCTCGCCGGATTCGACGCCGCAATGGATTCGGTGGTGCACCGCGCCGTCGCCGCCGACGACATCGCGCGGGCCAGGGCCGTCTATCTGTCGAGCTGGCTCGCCGAGGACGATTCATTGCTGCACCGGGCCGACGGCTTGACGCTGTCCATGCAGATCCACGGCGCGATCGACCGATACTTCGGGCAGCCCGCCCGTATCGAGGCAATGACGGCCGACGATTTCCAGCACGCGGCGCGGGTGTGGCACAGCCCGCGGGCGCGCGCCGAGGTGGTGTACCTCCGATGACCACCGCCCTTCGAAAGCTTCCGTCGCCGCTGGGCGTTCACCTGCTGAAAGGTCCGGCGCGGGCCAGCGGCTACGAGGTCGCCCGCATCGTGTGGCATATCGATCCGAGCGGAATACCAGACGAGGAAAGAGGTCTGCCGCTGGTGGCGCTCGAGGCGCTGCTGCGCTCGCCGATCGCCGGACCGCGACGATCGACTCTCGTCGATCGCGCAGCGGCGCTTGGCGTGCGAATCGAGCCGGGCCGCACCCATCTGTCCTGCTACTGCGATGTCCGCGGGCCACGCGACTCCGTCCGAGCGATCGTCCCCGTGCTCACCGCCTCGGTCGCGGCAGCGGAGGTCACCGACGATGCCACCCGCGCGGCCCGCGCCACGGTCGCCGCCGGTATCGCGGAGCGGGAACGCAATCTTGCCGATCATGCGCAGCGAGCGCTGTGTTCGGCCTTCGTCGGACCCGACGGCTGGCTCGGCAAGCACAGTGCGGGAACCGTCGAGTCGGTCGCCTCGATCGATCGGGCTCGGGCGGAGTCGGGCGCGCGGGGCCTCGCCGCCGCATCGGCCATCAGCCTGTTGTTCTCCGACGACGCGGCCGCTGACCTCTGGTGCGACGGTCTCGCCGAACTGGTCAGCTCGGCGAGACCGGATCCTTCGGCGGCGGAGAGCGCGAATATCGTTCGGGGACAGGCGGATCCACGTACCGAGACGAGCCTGCGTGGTCCGCGCGGGACCTACCTGCTGTGCGGCTGCCTCACCGAGGTCAACGACGTCGCGGATCAGGTGGCCCTCGAGATCGCGGCACATGCGCTCGGCGGCTGGACGATGGCCAGGTGGCAGCGTCTGTTCCGGGAGGAACTGCGCTACACCTACGGGACGGCGACCAGTTGCCGGATCATTCGAGTAGGGACGCGGGAATACGGTCTGACCACCCTCGGCATGTCGCTGATCGACGGGGATCGCGCGGCCGTCACCGAACTGTTCGATCAGCAGGCCCGGCGCTTCACCGTCGACGGGCTCACTCCCGACGAATGTGTAGGCAGCGCAAGGCAATTGCTTGCCGCCGAGCCGCTCGGCACTGTTTCGGCCCGGATCTTCGTCGCGCGGGCGGCACAACCGATCCAGAACGGATTCGACTGGACGATCGCCGCGCAGCGGCTGAGCGCTCTGGCCGCAGCGGATCCGGACGATGTCAACAGCCGACTGCGCCGGCTGATGGAAACGACGGTGATCATCAGCGTCGTAGGAGAGAGGTGACTCTGCATGACGACCGTATCCGACACCACGCACACCGAAGTGCCAACGGCGGTCGATCCGTTGCGCGCGGTGGACCCGCTGATCATCGAGGCCACCGGGGGCGGATTCCTGGTGTCCAGTCCGCGCTGTGCGCAGCGGCTCAGGGTCGAGCCGCACATTGTGGAATTGCTCGTCGCCGCCCGAAACGGCCTCGGCGACACCTGGTTCCGGCCCGATACCGACGGACCCATCCGGCTACTGACCGAATATGGATTCCTGGTCACCGAGAATCCGCCGCCGCCGTCCCCGTGGGATATCTGGGGAAATACGGCCTGGGCATTCCACCAGCGAGTCCGAGACACGCCGTTCATCGACAATACGTCGTCCGTGGCGACCGGCGAGTACATGGAGAAGGTGTCGCGCAGACCCAGGCCGTCGAGCTTCCGCCTGCGCCCCGACGCGCCGATTCTCCTCCTGCCGCGGGTCAGGACTCGCTGCGATGTCCGCTACCTCGACGTTGTGCAGTCGCGGCGCACCCACCGGCACTTCGACGGCGAGGCACTGGATCTGGACCGCTTCTCGGACATGCTGCACTACACCTTCGCCCCGCTGCGCTTCGCGGACGCGGGCCCGCTCGGCGTCCTGCAGCTGAAAGCGGCCGCCTCCGGTGGCGCGCGGCACGAGTGCGAGGCATTCGTCTTCGTCTTCGATGTCGACCGGGTGGCGCCCGGCCTGTACGCCTATGACGGTGTTCGGCACGGTCTCGTCCCGATCGATGCCACGGTGACCAGTGCGCACGCCGAGCGGCTGACCCACGGCCAGGGTCTGTTCGAGTCCGCGGCGTTCGGCGTCTTCACGGCGGCGGTCGCCGACCGCATGGCGTGGAAATATCTGAACGCGCGCGCCTACAAGCTCATGATGCACAACGTCGGCCATGTGGCGCAGGTGTTCTCCATGACCGCGGCCGCGCTCGGTCTTGGTGCCGCCATCACCGGGGCCATTCGCGATACCGAGGCCGACCGGTTGCTCGGGCTCGACATGCCCCGGGAATTCACCACATTCGCCATGGCCTGCGGTGTGCCGCTGGTACAGGCCGACGGCCTGCCACTGTCGATCAGGGTGCCATCCACCGCGCCGGAGACGTACTGATGGCCGCGCGCGCCGCCGGACTGCGGGCCAACCGGAACTGGCAGAAGCTGTGGCTCGGCCAATTGATCTCGGTATTCGGCGATTTCGTCTTCGACATCACCCTCGTGCTGTGGGTGGGTGCGGTGATCGCGCACGGGCGCTCGTTCGCGCCGATTGCCGTGAGCGGGGTACTGATCGCGGCCGCGATACCGATCGTCATCGTTGGCCCGATCGCCGGGGTCTTCGTCGATCGCTGGAATCGGCGGCGCACCATGATGATCGCCGACCTGCTGCGCGCCGGTCTGATCGGCGTCCTGGTCGTTGTGGCGATCATGCGGCCCGTGCTGCCGATCTGGGCGACGCTGACGGCGGTGTACGTCGTCGTCGCCGCGACCGCCGCCGCGGCACAGTTCTTCAATCCGTCGCGGTTCGCGACGATCGCGGCGGTGGTCGCCGAGCAGGATCGGCCGAAGGCCTTCGGGTTGACCTCGGCATCATCGAATGCGGCGGCGATTCTCGGCCCGCCGCTCGCGGCGCCACTGCTGTTCTCGATGAGTCCGGTGTGGGCACTCACCGTGAACATGGTGTCGTTCCTGATCTCGTTCACGCTCATCCGGTCGACCGTGATTGCGCCACAGCAAGATTCGGCGGCCACGGAGGCGAAGGGCTTTCGTGCCGAGTTCATCGACGGCGTGCGATTCGTCTCCGCCAGTCCGATTCTGCGGCTGATCCTGGTGACCGTCTTCATCTACATGTTCGGCGTCGGCGCCGTGAACGCGCTACAGATCTTTTTCGTCGGCGAGAATCTGAAGGTCGATCCGAGTTGTCTCGGCGTGCTCGAGGGAGCCTTCGGGTTCGGCAGCATCGTCGGGGCGCTCGCGACGCCTCGGCTGGTCTCGGTCCTCGGTGAGCGGCGCGTGTTCGCCTTCGGCGTGCTCGCCACGGCGCTCATCGCGTTCGCCTACTCCAGGTCCACCTCGCTGTACCTCGGCATCGGAGTGCTCGGACTGATCGGGATACCGGTCGCGGCCGTCAATGTCGCGCTGAGTCCCATCATCCTGCGGGAAGCGCCGAACCGGCTGATCGGCCGGGTCAACGCGGTGCTGAACCCACTGGTCTATCTGGCCTCGGTGTCCTCGATGGTGCTGGCCGGAATCGTGGCGAGTGGTCTGACCATCCATTTCCGGTGGAGCCTCGCGGGTATCGAATTCCACCGCATCGACACCATTTTCGCGTTCTGCGGACTGCTGATGCTGGTGGCCGGATGCGTGGTGACGGTACGGATGACGGCACTCCCCGATCCCGGGGAGACCGACGACGCGCGCCCCGCCCTGGTGGGCGGCGACGCGCGATCTGCAACGAACGGACAATGACATGAACATGGTAGCCAGCCGCTATCTGGTCCTCGGTGATCGCGCCTACCGTCGAGCGGACGATTCCGTTGTCCGCGTTGGCTTCTCGACCCGCGCCGGTAAGGCCTTCTCGGTGGATCGGGAGACCGCCGACCGGCTGCGGACCGGGGATATCGCCGCGATCGCACCGGCCACGCTCGCGGAGTTAGTGCGCATGGGCGTGGTCGTCGACGCGTCGCGCAACGAACTCGACGACGTGCTCGCAGTGTTCACCGATCCACGTGAGTCGTTGCGCCGCAGGACATTCGCGATCATGCCGACGGCGTACTGCAATATGGGCTGCTCATACTGCGGTCAAGAGCATTTCCGGACCCGGCATAATCCCGAGCGGACCGAACGGCTGGTGCGCAGGGTGGAGTCGGTGATGGAATCCCCGGACACCGAGGTCGTTTCCGTCAACTGGTTCGGCGGTGAGCCGTTGCTTGCCTACCGCCTGATCGTCGAGATGAGTGAGCGGTTCGTCGCGAAAGCGGCGGAGACGGGCACGGAGTATCGCGCCCAGATGCCGACCAACGGCAGTCTGATCAGTGTCCGGAAACTGACCGAACTGCACGAGCAATGCCGCCTGCGCCACGTCGATATCACCATCGACGGACCGCAGGAGATCCACGACCGGCGGCGGATCCTCAAGAACGGCATGAATTCCTTCCACAAGTGCGTCGCGGTGCTCGGCGAGATCGCCCGCGCGGATCTGATTCCCGGACTGCGCATCAACATTCGCGTCAACGTGGACAACGAGAACGAGCCGCACATCCCGCGGCTGCTCGACGATCTCGCCGCCGCGGGACTGAACGTGCCGAGATTCACCGTGCAACTCGCGCCGGTTCATTCCTGGGGTAACGATGTCTCCAACGTGGAACTCGGGATCAAGAGTTTCGCCGAACGCGAGCTGGTCCTGCTGCGGAAGGTGGCCGATCTCGGCTTCTCGCGCGTGCTGCTGCCTGGCGTGAAATCCTCGACATGCCTGGCGACCTCACGGGGCGCCGAGCTACACGACCCCACCGGAAAGGTCTACTCCTGCACCGAATATCCCCTGGTGCCGGGGGTACGCGATACCGGAGTACTGGCCAGGACCGAGGATCTGGTCGGCGCGGCACCGCGGCCGGTCGGGCAGTTCGACGACTGGTACGACCAGGTGGCCGACGAGGCGCAGCCCTGCCATCGCTGCCCGTTCCTGCCGGTGTGCGGCGGTAGCTGCCCCAAACTCTGGCGGGAGGGTCATCTGCCCTGTCCCAGCTTCAAATTCAATTTCCTGGACCGGCTGCATCTGCATGCCACCGGCAACCTCGGTCTCGAGTCCTTACCCGAGGTGACCGATGCGAGTAATTAGGTTCGCCCACACCTCGATCGGGGCGGGATTTCCCGCCGCACGCATCGCCGCATCGCGGCGCGAGGACCGGGACTGGGCCGTCGGGCACGGCGGTGGCCGTGGTGTGCGGGTATGCGTCGTCGACAGCGGAGTCGATCGCCGCCATTCGCTGCTCGGCGCGCTGGTCGACTCGTACCGCATCGTCGAGCGGGACGGGAGCTGGGGCGTCGATCCCGACGACGGCGGTGATCCCACCGGACACGGGACCGCATGCGCCGGCATCATCCGGGCCGTGGCGCCGGAATGCGAATTGACAAGCCTGCGCGTCCTCGGCGGCAACAACCGGGGTAGCGGCGCCGGTCTGTTCGCCGGGCTGCGCTGGGCGGTGGAACAGCGGTTCCCGTTGATCAGCCTGAGCCTGTCCACCCAGCGCAGTGCCGTGAAGGAGGCCCTGCACGACCTCACCGATCAGGCCTATTTCGAGGGAGTGACCTTCATCGCGGCCGCGCACAACAGTCCGGTGTCGAGCTATCCGTGGCGATTCTCTTCGGTGATCTCCGTTGGCTCACACAACCATCAGGACCCGTTGCGCGTCGAGACGAATCCGAATCCGCCCGTCGAATTCTTCGGTGCTGGCGTCCGTATCCGGGTGGCCTGGCCGGATGGAGGCACCAGGGTGGTGTCCGGCAACAGCTTCGCGACGCCGCATATCACCGGAATCTGCGCGCGAATTCTGGGGGAACATCCGGAATTCCGCACGACCCAGCTCCGACATGTCCTCGCCGTCATGTCGGACAACTTGGAAGGAGATCTCCCATGAACATCACCGACTATGAGGAGGCGCTGCGTTCAACGGTAAGACTGGCCCGATTATCGTTCTCCTCCGCCGCGGCGTCGGTCTTCCTCTATCGGGAGGACCGCAACGCCTTCGTCTTCGAGGCGGCCTCGGGCGCCGGGGAGGATCAGATCATCGGCATGGAAGTGCCTGCCGGGAAGGGCATCGTCGGCTGGGTGGCCGACTCCGGCGAACCCATCGTGGTGCGCGAGGTCTCCTCGGACAGCCGCTTCGATCTGCACACCGCCTCGGCGACCGGGTACATCCCGGACGTCATCATGGCGATTCCGTTGATCAGGCGCGGTGACATCGTCGGCGTGATGGAGGTGCTCGATCCGGTGGCCGAGCTGGACGACATCGTTGCTCTCGAGATGCTGTCGGAATTGGCCAACCAGGCCGTGCTGATCCTGTCCATGGTGCCGCGCGAGTTTTCCCCGGATTTCGCCCAGCGTGCCGCGGCCACCCGCGAATTCGCCGAACTGCTCGACCGGATACCCGATGACAAGGTGTCGGAGGTCAGCGGAATGATCGCGGCCGTTGCCGCCGTCATCCTATGACCGAGGAGCGACGACTGGTTGCGGTGCTGTTCGCCGACGTCGTCGGATCGACAGCGCTGGCCGACGGTATGGATCCGGAGGACACGCGGACCCTGATGGGCCGATATTTCGAGCATGCGGTCGCAGTGATGGATCAGGCCGAGGGGCGGCTGGAGAAATTCATCGGCGACGCCGTAGTCGCCGTCTTCGGAATTCCGCGGGCGTTCGGCGACGAATCCGAACGCGCCGTGGCAGCGGCACTGAATCTCCGCGAGGCGGTCCGTCGCGACGAGATCCTCGGCTCGCTGTTCCGGCTCCGGATCGGGGTCAATCTCGGTGAGGTCGTGACCAATCCGGATTCGACGGCGGATCATTTCCTGGCGTCCGGGGACACGATGAATACGGCGGCGCGGCTACAGCAGGCGGCCGAGCCGGACGAGATCCTCGTCAGCGAGCGCGTATTCCTCGCGGCCGACGAGGCTTTCGAGTTCGGGCCGCCGCGAGAAGTGCACATGAAAGGCAAGGCCGCCGCCGCGGTCGCGTGCGGGGTCCTTGGTACCAGGACGACGCGACGGGTCGAGCGGCCTCCGCTGGTCGGACGCCGACAGGAACTGTTCCAGCTGCGGCAGGCGGCCAAACGCGTCGTCGAGTACCACCGCGCCGAACTGGTCACCGTCCTCGCGCCGAGCGGTCTCGGAAAGACCAGGCTGATCGAGGAATTCGCCGCACAGCTGCCCTCGAAGCTCGGGTTCGAGGTGGTGTGGGTGGTCGTCGCGCAGCATGCGCAGGCGAGCAGCGAGCAGGTGCGATCGCTGATCGGCGGATTGCTCGGGGACGATGTCGACGCCGCACGGGTCCATCGGGTGTTCACTGATGGGGGCCACACCGCGGCGCAGGCCGACGCCTACACCCGTGAGATCATGGCCGCGGTCGGCGACGGCGGGCGGATCGGCGCCGACGGCACCGCCATGGTGACGGCGCTGCGGGTGCTGACCGCGCTCGCCGTCCACGGGCGACAGGTCGTTGTGCTGATCGACAACGCCCATCAGGTCAGTGAACTCGTGCTCGAGGTGGCCGCGCAGGCTACGCATCAGCGGTCCGATTCGCGGCTGCTCGTCGTGCTCGCGGCCCGTCCAGAACTCCTCGATCGCCGACCGAGCTTGGCTCGGCGGCGTGACCGGCATACGCGATTATCGTTGCCGCAGTTGACCGACGAGCAGACACGCGGGATCGCCGCGCGCTATCTGACCGGGCAGTCCGCGCGGCTCATCGACCTCATCGCGGCCAGGTCCGGCGGCAATCCGTTCTTCGTTCTCGAATTCGTCCGCTCCGCCACCCAGAGCGCCGTCGATCCGACGGTGCCGGAACCGCCGCTGCCCGATACGGTGCATGCCGCGGTCTTGGCCCGCCTGGATCTGCTCACCGCCTGTGCCCGAGACGTTCTCAAACTCGTCGCGGTGGCGGACGCGGTGCTTCCGCCGGAGCGCTACGCCGATCTGCTGGCCGAGTGGGATCGGCCGGAGGTGGAGGCGGGTATCCACGAGCTGATGACCAAGGATGTCGTTCGCGCCGAGGCGGGCGGGCGACTGGCGATCGGGCAGCCGATCGTCCGGGATATCGTCTACGGCGCACTGTCGCGGGCGGTGCGCATCGAACTGCATTCCGGAATCGCCGGAATGCTCACCGATCTCGATCGCCGATCGCACCGACTGTCGGTGATGATCGGAAAGCACTATCTGTCCGCGATCGAGGCGAGCCGCCGGTCGACCATTCCGGTCCAGCTGCCGTTCGAATCCGGTGCCGCGGTGGGTGATCTGATGACGGCGGCGACCGTATCCAGCAGCGCCGGTCTGGCGGTGGACGCGCAGACCTTCCTCGAGGGCGCACTGGCGATCGCGGCGCCCGAGCGGTCACCGGAGCTGTTCGAGCTGTTGGGTGCGGTGTCTGGCATCTCACCGGCCGCGGTGTCCGCCTACGAGAATGCCCTCCGGCAGCTGACGAACGCCGGCCCTGGAGACGACACGTTCCACGAGGCCGCGGTCCGGATTCGACGAAAGCTGTTGCTGCTGTGGCTGCGTTGCGGGCTGATGTCGCGGATGCGAGTCGATCGGAAGACGATTCTGCGGCACTATGTCGAGGCCCACCGGTTGGCCACCGACGGCGTCGGCCGCGACGAGGTGTTGCGCCTGCGGACGGTCGATCTGTTCTTATTCTTCGATCGGCAACCCATGGCGGTCGTGGACGGCGACTTCGTCGTGCGGGCCGACCCCGCCGCGCTGCTTGCCGAGGGCCGCGCCATCGTCGCGCACTTCCTTGCGATCGGCGATGTGGTGGCGGCCAACGAGGCCCTGGACGGCTGCCATATCGCCGCCACCTTCTTGCACATGCCCGACACGGCACTCGGATTCTGCCGCGAACGACTGATGCTGCCCGACCTGCCACCGCACGAACTCGGTGACGCCCTGGCGATGATGGCCAGAGCCCATGCGGCCCTTGGCAATCCGGTCGCCGGGCTGACGGCGATCGAACAGGAGGCCGGCCGCCACCAGCACAGCGACCACGACCCACATCTGGCACACCCCCTCGCCCACGGCATAGCGGTCGCCTACGCGGCGGGCGAGTGGGCCACCGCGGAACGGCTCGGCGCGCAGCTTGCCCGAATATACGAGCAGACCACCGCCTCACCCCAGGACGCGGCCCTGTGCGTCGAGGGCTTCTTCGCCCTCGTCCGCATCGCGCTCGCGCGGGAAGATCGTCAGGGCGCCAACGGATTCGCCCGCCTCATACTCGACTGCTTGCAAACCGTGCCAACCCTGCTCGCCGCCGGTCGCGCCCTGCTGGCATTGGAACTGCGCGACGGCTCCAACGCCGATGCCGTCGACGGCGCCGAATTCGGCTCCCAGGCACTGAGTTTCGTGGCCTTCAACAACGAACGGGGCCTGCTCAGCTCCCCCGCCGCCATCGCGGCCGCCGCCGCGAACGGCGCCGCGTACCGCTCCGGCGTTCCCGAGGTGGCCCAGGCCCTGCGCGACAACAACGACATTGCCTTGGCCGCCTGCATCACCGCCCTCGACGACCTCGGCCGTCCCGTCGCCGCGGCCCGCCTGCGACTGGTCCACGCGCAACGAACCGGCGACCGCTCCCAGCTGCCCGCCGCCCGTGCGACGCTGGAACGATTGCGGGACAGGCGATTTCTGCGACGGTTGGACCAGCTGGGCGCTATCCGATGATCACCACGCTGCTCGAGCCGACACCTCACTGACCACCGGTCCTACACCCCTACTCCAGCCACAGCACCGAGACCGCCGTCAACCTCATCGAGGCCGCGTTGGCCGCCGGACGCGCGGCCGCCGCGGCCATCGCCGCGCCGCAGCGCTTCGACGGGGTCGAGCTGGAACTGGCGAGCGACTACCTGTCGATGACAGAGATCGCCGAGGTCCTCTCCCACGCTCTGGACACGCAGCTGTCCGCACCGGACATGACCGAGGAACAGGCCATCGCCGCCGGAATGCCGGCGATGGGCGCCTCGCACGAGTGGCTCAACGTGGCCGGCCAGCCGGGCCGCCCGCAATACGCCAGAGACCTCGACATCCCACTCACCAGCTTCGAAGAATGGGCACAGCGACACATGCGGCCCGCAGCCTGAGCGGTCGCCACCATCCGGCGACTCGCACCCGGCTCAGGTCCACACGAGTGGTCATGTGCGCGCGGCCAGAGCCGTTCACCGGGCCGGTCTGTCGCGGAGGATAGCGGCCAGTAGGGCCGCGGCTGCGGCGATGGCCGCGGTGGCGGTGAACGCGGTGCCGTAGGCGTTGGCGAGGTGCGATGCGGTGGGGTGGTTGCCGGAGTCGCCGGCCGCGGTGGTGATGGCGAGTAGTCCGGCCAGCCCTAGTGCGCCGCCGATTTGACGGGTGGTGTTGATCAGTCCGCCGGCCAGTCCGGCGTGTTCGGTGGGTACACCGGCGGTGGCTCGTGCGGTGAGTAGAACGAACGCGATGCCTTGTCCGGTGCCGATGAGGAGTGAGGGGGCGGCTATGTCGGTGAGGAATCGCCCGTCGACGGGGGTGCGTGCGAGCCAGGCCAGCCCGGCCGCGAGCAGTGCCAGTGCGGTGGCCAGCAGGGCGCGAGTGTTGAGGTGTCGAGCCAGTTTCGGTGTGATCGTGGAGGCGGCTGTGATCATGATCGCCAGCGGCAGTTGGGTGAGGCCGGCTTGGATCGGTGTGTAGCCGAGCACCTTCTGCTGGTAGAGCGGGAGGAAGTAGAACAGCCCCAGCCATACCGCGCCGAGCAGTGTCATGACAATGTTCGCGGTCAGTACCCCGCCGATGCGCAGGATCGCGGGCGCGACGAGCGGCTGCGATAGCCGCCGCTGTGATTCGGCGAAGAGGATGAGCAGTAATACCGCCGCGATCAGTGGGGCGATGACGCGGGGCGTGGTCCAGCCGTATTGCCCGCCGACCGACAGCGCGTAGGTGAGTGCGGCGAGTCCACCGGTCACGGTGGCCGCGCCCCACAGGTCGATCCGGCCGCCCGCCGGAAGGTCGGCGGGTACCAGCGATATCGTGGCGGCCAGCACCGCGAACGCCACCGGTGCGCCGATGAAAAATACTGCGCGCCAGCCGAATACGCCGGTCAGGAGGCCGCCCGAGAGCACGCCGGCGACACCGCCGATTCCCGATACCGCGCCCCATACCCCGATTGCCCGCGCGCGACCAGCGCCTGCGGGAAATAACGTCAGCACCAGTGCGAGCGCAGTCGGGGCGAGCAGTGCCGCGCCCACCCCCTGTCCGACTCTGGCGGCGAGGAGGACCGCGGCGGTGGGGGCGAGTCCCGCCACGATCGAGCTGGCCGTGAAAATCGCTGTGCCGGTAAGGAATACCCGCCGCCGTCCGAATACGTCGCCGAGTCGACCGCCAAGCAGCAGCAGGGCCCCGAACGCGAGTACGTAGCCGTTGACGACCCAGGAGAGCCCGATGGGTGACAGTTCGAGCCCGCGCCCGATGTCGGGCAGGGCGACATTGACGATCGAGGTGGTCAGCACGACCAGGAACTGTGCGGTGGCCAGGACGGTGAGCCCGATCCATGCCCGGGCCGACGGGATGGGGGTTCGGTTTACGGGGGCGGGCTGTAGTCGGGGGGTCATGATCTGTCTCCGGGTCCATGCACAGGTGGCCGTCCGACGGCTCGGTGGCCATCGGACGGCCACCTGCGGTTGTCCTAACGAATTCGGTTGTGCCGCAGGTAGAAACGCCGATCAGTCCGCGATCCAAGATCCGTGGATACCGCCGGGCACGTGCCGGGGCAGTTCGACGGCCGCGATCGGCGGTGCGGTGAAGTCGCGGGCGTCGAGGACGAGCAGCTCCGACGCCTTGCCTGCGCGGTCGCCGACGAGGGTGAGCAGGTAGCCGTCGTCTTCGCCCGTGGCGTCGGTGGCTGGGACGAAAACGGCTTCACCGGGGATACGGCCCGCACCGGTCGGGGCAAGCAGGCGTGCGCCGGTGTCGTTGTCGTACTTGACGATTCCCACACCGTCGGATCCGGAGCCGGGGTAGGCGACCGCGTAGCTGTAGCGGTTGCGGCGCCCGACGTAGTCGTCGTTGATGGTCGGGAATTCGGTGACCAGCGAGTCCATCATTTCCTCGCGTGCAATGGTCTGCCCGGGTTCGAGGACCCAGCGGTACTGTAGAGCCCCGGCGACCGGGTCGGTCGGGTATCCGGGTGCGCCGATCCACCACTTCCACGATGTCTCCCAGGCCGACCGGTCCAGCCGGGGGCCTTCCACGACGACCCGCCCGGCCGCGTCCTCGTAGGCATTCGAAACATGCAGCATCGCACCGGGTTCCACGTCGAACCAGCGCACCGGACCGGTACTGGTACGGGGCAGGATACCTATGCGTGCCTGGTAGGCGTCGTCCCACCGGTAAGGGATGCCGGAGGTTTCGGCGGGGTTGAAGGTCACCGACAGGTCCAGCCACACCGCGTAGTGCTCGGTGATCGCGAAGTCGTGCATCAGTGACGGGCCCGCCCCCTCGACGATCTGCTGGTGGCGCAGGTCGCCGTCGGCGGAGGCGATGTAGTAGATCAGGTGCGGCGCGACCGGGGAGTAGGCGAAGAAATGCAGTTCACCGGTGACCGGGTCCACCTTCGGGTGCGCGGTCATCGCGGTTTTCAGCTTGCCGCCGAAGTCGTAGGCGCCGACCGTATCCAGCTCCGGCGTCACCTCGAACGGCAGGTTCGACTCCTGCAGCGCCAGGATGCGCCCGGCGTGCTCGATGATGTGGGTGCCCGCCACACTGGCGGTCAAGTCGATGCTGCCGTCCTCGCGGATATAGGGTGCGCCGTCGAAGGCGGGCGTCTTCACCCACCGGTTGCGGTACCACTCGGCCTGACCGTCACGCAGCCGCAGGCCGTGCAGCATGCCCGCGCCTTTGAACCAATGTGTCGGTGTGTCACCGGGTTTCGGGTTGTGGCCGTTGCGGAAGTAGCGGCCGTGCAGTTCGGTGGGGATGGTCCCGCGCACCTGCAGATTGTGCGCGGTCACCTCGTCCGGCACGGGCTGGTAGTGGCCGGTCAGGTAGGGCTTGGCAAGCGTGATGTCGCTGTTCATCGGGGTACCTAATGATTCGCTCGAGTGACAGGGGTGGGATCCGAGAAGGCACCCATGCCAAGGGTTTCCGTCGTCAATTATCCGGCCGTGGCTTCGATGTGCGCCTTCAACAGTTCCAGTCCGGGTTGGATTTGTGCCGGGTCTTCGACCGGGTGCGGGCCGGGCGGTTCGGTGTCGGGGATCAGCCGCTCGAACAGGCGGCAGAACAGCGTCGTGCCGTCGCCGAGGTCGAAGGTGGTGAAGGTGGCGATCGCGTGCATCGCCGCAGCCGGGACATCGTCGTCGAGCACGTCGCGGCCGACGACCGTCCACAGTTTGCCGGGCACCCGCGCCACCACGGTGTATTCCTTCGGCTTCTCGTTCAGCTCCGGAAAGATGTACTCCAGCAGCACATCTCCGAGTTCGGCGGGGACGCCGTCGGTGCCGCGGCGCACCTCGGTTCCCGACGCGAATGGCAGCCACTTCGGCAGATTCGACCAGGTGGTCGCCCAGTCGTAGACGACCTGCGCCGGGCGTTCGACGACGATGCGGTTCTCGACGAACCGGACGTTCAGGTTGTCCGGGATCTGGGGTACGTACAGGTCAGACATGATCTCTCCTTCTTGGGTTGTGTCTTGTGCAGGCCGCTATCCGGCGTGATGTGCGCCGGTCATCAGCGCGGCGAGGTCTTCGGGGTGCAGGAACGACGGAGGTGGTGGCGGGCCCCAGCTGAACAGGCCCTGGGCGCCGGTGAAGACCTCCGGGGTCCAGAGTTGGTCGTCGATGATCGAGTCCATGTCGGAGTAGTACTCGGAGAAGTTGCCCGCTGGATCCTTGAGGTACCAGAAGAAATTCGAGCCCGCATGGTGGCGTCCCAGACCCCAGACGTGTCGTTCCGGGTTGCCTTCGAGCATGGCGGTGGCACCGCGGCCGACGTCATCGATATCGTCGAGCTGCCACGAGGTGTGGTGCAGGAAGTTGACCGGCGCATTGAGCACAAGCACGTTGTGGTGGTCGGTGGAACAGCGCAGGAACGCGCCTTCGCCCTTGATCTCGTCGGAGAGCTTGAAACCCAGGCCGTCGACGAAGAAGCGGCGGGTGGCCGCGTAGTCCACCGAGCCGAGGACCGCGTGGCCGAGCTTGCGCGGCCGTATCGGATCCTCGCGCAGCACACCGGGGGCGCGGGCGCCGCTGCGTTCGATGCGGCCGGGCCCGTTGTACGGGGTCGCCGGTGCGGCGGGTTGGGTCAGGCGGTTCGAGATCCGCACCACGGCACGGAAATTGGCGATCGGTTCGGTGGTGGCGACCGAGTCGGCGGTGCGCTGCACCGGCAGGCCGAGCGTGTGCAGGCGGGCGGCCACCGCGTCGAGATCGTCGGAATCGTCGGCGCCGATGACGATTTCGGCCAGTCGCCGGGACGGTGTGCGGATGAGCCGGAGTTGGTCGCCGCCGTCGCGGGTGGCCAGCCAGCCATCCGGTCGGGGTGCGAGCCCGAATTCGGTGTAGTAGTCGCGGGTCGCGGCCGGATCGGGTACGCCGATGGTGACCGACGACAGTCGGTGTAATGCCATTGTTTCTCCAGGGAATTCGGGATGATTCAGTGTCCGGCGACCAGCAGGTGACGCATCTCGCCGACGCCGCGAACGTAACTGACCAGTTCGTCGCCGGGGGCGAGATACCGCTGCGGGGTGCGGCCGAACCCGACCCCGGCGGGGGTACCGGTGAAGATGACATCGCCGGGCAGCAGTGATGTGATCGCCGACAGCCGCGCGATCAGCTCGGGCACCGGGAAGATCATGTCGCAGGTCCGGCCCTTCTGCATCTGCTCGCCGTTGATCAGGCAGCCCAGTTCCAGATCGTCGGGGTCGTCGAACTCGTCCGGGGTGACCAGCATCGGCCCGATCGGCCCGAAGCCCGGAAAGGACTTGCCCATGCTGAACTGGGGCGCCGGGCCCGCCTGCTGCCGGACGCGCTCCGAAATGTCTTGACCCACAGTGACACCCGCGACGTAACGCCACGCGTCGGCGGCGGCGACGCGATGCGCCGGGCGGCCGAGCACGACGACCAACTCGACCTCCCAGTCCACCTTGCCAGGCACCAGCGTGATCGTCCCGTACGGATTGGCCAGCGAGGTCGCGAATTTGGTGAACACCGGCGGTTCCTCGGGCACCGCGAACGACGACTCCGCGGCGTGGTCGGCGTAGTTGAGGCCGATGGCGAACAGCTGCCGGGGATGGGGGGCCGGATTGCCGAATTCCGTTGCCGCAACGTCCGATAACGGTGTCCCCGCCTCGGTGACGGTCGTGCAGAACTCGAGCAGTTCGTCCCAGTGCTCGTAGGCGTCCTGGATATTCGGGCCGAACCAGCCGCGGCTGGTGCGGGCGAGGTCGATGACGGTATCGGACGCGGTGATCAGCGACAGCCGGTTCGAGATGGTGGCGAAACGCATGATGGTGACTCCTGACCAAGAGATGTGAACGAGTTCGGAAGGGTCAACGAGGCGTCGGAACCGGGTCACCGTGGGTGGCCGCGGACCGCACCGATCTCGGCGCGCAGGTAGTCGACCGTCGCCTGCACCGCACGACGGGCACCGACCAGGTCGGCGCCGACCAGGCGGTGCTCGCGCTTGACGATCCGGCCGTCGACCACGAGCACGTCGTGGCCTTCGAGAACGGTCCGGCGCGAATCCATGGTGAGGACAGTCCCGCCGCGGAGCACGGACGGACGGTGAACGGTGCGCGAGCGCATGGCAACTCCTCGAATGACGTTGCTCGGCACGGGTTTCCGACTCCCGAACCGCCGAGCTGGTGACACTTTCGAAAGTATCCGCAAACTTTCGAAAGTGCAAGAGACATTCGTAAACTGCTAGAGTGAGTGCATGGCGAAGAGCGACGGGACGACCCGCACCGACGGCATCCACCAGGCGTTGCGGGCCGACATCCTCGGCGGTCGGCTGGTACCGGGCGAACGGCTCAAGTTCCCGGACCTGGCCGACCGCTACCAGGTGAGCGTCGGCGCCACCCGCGAGGTGCTGACGCGGCTGGTCGCCGAGGGACTGGTGGTGACGAAGGCGCATCAGGGCTACCAGGTCCGGCCGCTGTCGCACCGAGACCTGGCCGAGCTGACGCAGGCGCGGGCGGAGATAGAATCCCTGGTCCTACGGATATCCGTACTGGAGGGCGATATGCCATGGGAGGCCGATGCCGTTGCCGCACACCACCTTCTGGAACGCACCCGCTACCGCGATCCGGCGGATCCGGACCATCCGACCGACGAATGGTCGCAAGCCCACGCCGCCTTTCACTACGCACTGCTGGCGGGTTGCGCCAACCAGCGGCTGCTCGACACGGCGCGGTCGCTGCGGCAGGAGGCCGAGTTGTACCGGCAGTGGTCGGTGTCCCTGGGTAACGAACCCGGCCGCGACGTCGCCGCCGAACACCGAGCCCTGCTCGACGCCGTGCTCGCCCGCGACGCCGACCACGCACAGCAACTACTCCGCGACCACATCACCCACACCACCCGGCTACTGATCAGCTGCGCACCCGACCAACCAAATCGGGACGAATGAATGAAACCGTCCGCGGGCCGGCCGATCGGTAATCAGGCCACGACATCCACGCCCGACTGGTGGCCCACCGGTTTCCGCGCGGCTTGCGTCATGCGGCACGTCACGACCGGTCGGCGAGTCCGTCGTCGAACGCCGCGCGCTTCGGGTGAGCCGAAATCCGCGACCGTTGCGACCTCCAACTCGCCGGTCGCCGGTCGACGGGCTCCGCACCGATCCTGGCGGAGTCGGTGCGGAGCAGTGCATCGAGTGACGTTGTCTATCAGCGGAATTCGCTGATGACGCGGCCGAGTGAGGTCAGATTTTCGCCGATGCCCATGGTGACGAAGTAGGTGATGCCATAGGTGTCGCGGTAGTGGCGCAGCGTGTTGGCGATATCGGTGGCGGAGCCGTGGACGACGCCGGGCAGGCACCGGATTTCCGCATCGGACAGGCCGGGGTGGATTCGTCGGAGCTGGGGCAGATCGATGTCGTCGACCCCGCCGATATGGACCGTCGGCAGGACAAGGGACAGTTCGATATCGGCGATACGGTCGCCGGCCACGCGGCGGATGAGCTCGATCCGCCCGGCGAGTGGGTCGGGTTGTTCGGGGGTGGCGCTTGTGCTGAGGGAGATGTTGATGATGTCGGCATGTCGCGCCGCAACGGTGAGCAGCCGGTCGCCCTGACCGGCGATCATTACCGGCACCCGGTGCCCGGCCTCGCTCAGCGCCTTGCCGACCTCGCGCACCGTTTGCTCCAGCTGCTCGACCCGCTGGCGTGCGCTCGGGAACTGCAGCCCGGCAGCCTCGAACTCCTCGGCGACATACCCTGCGCCGAGACCGAGTTCGAAACGCCCGTCGGTGAGTTCGTGCAATCCGGCGACATCTCGGGCCAGCAGCGCGGGCCGGTAGAACCCGGTATTGAGTACGAACGTGCCCAACTTCGCGCGGCTGGTCACCGCCGCGACGGACACCAGCGCGGGGAGCGGTGTGAGCCTGCCGAGATGGTCGGGCGCCAGTAGAACGTCGTACCCCAGCTCCTCGGCATGCCGCGCGGTGGTCTGCCACGCCGCACGGCCCCCGGTCGAGCTCAGGTTGACGCCGAACCGAATATCCTTGGTACTCATTGCAATCCTTTGCGATGCGGATGATCTACGGGTCGTGTCAGCTGCTGCTGTCAGCCCAGTGGTGAATTCAGCGGCTGTAGTTGCTCGGGAGAGGGCGTAGCTTCGACGACGGCGGCCATCGCCCCGCTTGACCTCGCACCGGACTCGGCCGTGCGGCTCACCGACGACGTGGGGATCAACCGCAGTAATGCCCGCGCGCCGTCTTCCGCCCCGGCCCCGCGCGCGGCGAGGTAGCCGTCCGGGCGGATGAGAATCAGTTCGCCCGGCTCGGTGGTGTAGACGCGCTCGAATTCGCCGTCACCGTCGAACATTCCGTCGCCGGGGGTGGTGGTGATCCGGTACGCGCGCAGATCGGCCGATTCGATGCTGTCGACGAGAGTCGTTGCGCTGCCGTCGATATCGAAGGCCAGGAGGGTCCACTGCGGACCGCGGGTGAGGTCGAACAGGTCGACAGCGCCGTCGGGACCGCGCAGGCCGGTAATGTTCGGCGCCCGGTCACCGGCGACCGGGTGGCCCGCAGCGCGTGCGGCGGACTCATCGCCGTAGCGGATGCCGAGACCCGTGGTCAGCTCGGCGTCGGCGAGTTCGGCCATCGCGGCGGCCACTTCACCCATATCGCCATTCGCGCCGTCGACCACGCGGTCCAGCCGCTTGGTGCTCAGTTCGAGTACCGTCCGGGCGACGGGGATGCGTTCCGCGGCATAGCTGTCCAGCAGTTCGTCGGGCGCACCCGCGATGACCGCGCCCAACTTCCAGCCGAGGTTGTAGGCGTCCTGAATGCCGGTGTTCATGCCCTGTCCGCCGGCGGGCGAATGCACATGCGCGGCATCGCCGGCGAGCAGCACCCGACCGCGACGATAGTCGGACACCATGCGCACATTCACGCGATAGATCGACAACCAGGTCGCGCGGGTCAGCGCGATCCCGGCGTTCCGGTCGTCGAGCAGTTGCTGGTAGAGTTCGCGGGACGGCTCGGCTGGTTCCGCATCGTCCGGGATACGGTTCTGGAGCTGCCAGATATCGCTGTTGGGGAGCGGCGTGAGGACGAGCATTCCGGCGCTGGAGGTCCAGACATGGGCGCGGTCGCGTGGCAGGCCGTCGACGGTGACATCACCGAGGTACCAGCGCTCGCACTCGCGGGTCTCGCCCTCCAGCGGGAGACCGATCAGGCGGCGGATCGTGCTCTTGCCGCCATCGGTGCCAACGGCATAGCGCGCGCCGATTGTGCGCTCGCCCGCCGCGGTCCGCACGGTCACCGAGACCCGGTCCGAATCCTGCACCAGACCAATGGCTTCCGCGCCGTACTCCACCGCACCGCCGAGCTCATGGAGCCGCTCGCGCAGCGCGTGCTCCACGTCGAACTGCCCGATCCAGAGCATATCGGGATAGGGGGTGCGGAAGTCGGCCCTGGCCGGGACCGTGACCGACGGCCGATCGGCGACGCCGCCGGACGGATCGTGAAAGCGCACAGGCAGATTCGCGACGCCGTGCCGCACGACATGGTCGACGGCGCCGAGATCGTCGAGCACCTCCAGGGACCGCGACTGAATCCCCTTGGCCTTGGACGCACGACTGGCAGCCACATCCCGCTCGATGAGATGGCAGGCGACGCCACGGCGGGCGAGATCGCACGCCAGCGTGAGTCCCACCGGGCCGGCGCCGATGATGAGTACTTCGGTCTTGATCGCGTCGTGTGCGTTCACAACTTCCTCCACGAACATCTTTAGATGCGGATACGCATCTTACTGAGCCGAGAGTAGCCCCGCCTGATAAGATGCACAAGTGCATCCTAGTAACCCTCAATCGCTCCAACGCCGCCGCGGCGCGGTCCTGGAGGAAGCGCTGCTCGACGCTGCTTGGGCCGTACTGCGCGAGCACGGCTACGCCGGATTCACCCTCGAAGCCGTCGCCGGCCGGGCGGGCACCAGCCGCCCGGTGCTCGCCCGCCGCTGGAGCAGTCGTCGCGAACTGCTGCACGCCACCATCACGCATGCGAGTGCGCGGCGACCGATCGCGACGCCACAAACCGGAACCCTGCGCGGGGATCTCATCGCGTTGCTGGGTGAGGTCAACAACTCCCGCATCGATCTCGCCACGGTGATGGGCGTCCAGCTCGGCGGCTACTACCAGGAAACCGGCGAAACCCTTGCCGACCTCCGCGAAATCTCGCTCCGCGGCCAGAAGACGGTCCTCGATGACATCCTGGCGGCGGCCATCGAACGCGGCGAGATCGACCCAGCCAGACTCACCCCCAGGCTGCGAACCCTCCCCGCCGACTTACTCCGCCACCATGTCTTCATGACGCTGCAACCCATGCCGGACGCAGATATCGAAGACATCATCGACAGCATCTTCCTGCCCTTGATCCGACCCGCACCATAAGCCGCCGAGGAGTGCTCGAGACCTGGCTGACATTCGTTAGTCGACAGGCCCCCGGGCGGTCAGGACCGTCCTGAGCACGTGCTCGACCGCGGACGCGAACAATGCTCCCCGTAGCTCATTTCGTGCAGCCAGGTTGCGGGTGGCGAGGTCGAGCATCTGATCGGGGGTTAGGCGGCGCACTACCAGGGCGGCAACGTCTTCCAGATCGAGGTCGCTGTTCGCGTTATCCAGTCTGGTCAAGGCGAACGAGACGACGATTTCCTCGTCGGTCATTCTTCGCCTCCGCCGTTCACTCGTCCAGCCACGCCGTGATGGTCAGGTCAATACTACGGCGTTGGTCGATCGCTGCACCCTTCCGATGGATGGTGGGATCGGTCGCAACGGATTCCCTTAGATCCGCAGCTTTCACGTCGTTCGTCTGGCCGACATCGCAGCTGAGGACCAATCGACTGCCCCAGCCATCCAGTCGGCGGAGTTATTCGGCCGACTGGCCGGTTTCGCCGGTCGTCGCCGCGGTCTAGGTTCGAGCCGTGTTCACGATCGTGGCCAGTCGGTATCGCAGACGCAGCGAACGGTGTTCTCGGTACTCCTTCTCGCCGAAGGGAACGCGATCGTGACCACAGGAACCACTACGCTCTTCAGCACCTCGTCTCGGCGGTGGGATCGCTTGGGCCGCAGCCTGATGGCCCTGAACTCCGCAGCCGCCTTCGCGGTGTTCATCAACGGCTGCTTCCTGATGGCGGACGTGAGCGAGGACCGCCTGCTGGTGGAGGGTTGGCGAACCTTCGGATACCTGGTGTTCAGCGTGATGTGGGCGATGCTCGCCTACCGGCCGCGTCGGGTTCCAGTGATCTGGGAAGTGGTGATCTTCCACAAGGTGGCGGTAGCGGTGCTCGCCTTGACCATCCTGAACACCACCGAGGGCATACAGTCCGCGGTCACCGACTCCACCGTCGCCGCACTCACGATCTTCGCCTACATCGCCTGCCATGGGTGGGAATCGTGGCGGGTCATCAATGGAGATTGAGAAGTCCGGCGCCTACCTATGGTTGCTCGACGATGCCCGTAGCAACGTCCGGCTGCGCCGCGATCATCCGCGACGAGATCAAGCAAGGCCTGGTGCGGGCCACAGCTTGCTCCCACGGACTGCGAGCAGGTAGCGGTGATGGTAATCATTGGGGGAATCCCAGCTCCAGGATCGTTCAGATCCGCAACCTATCAAGGAATTTTATGCCGATGCAGACAACCGAATCCGGCGACTCGCAGGCGGCGGCCCGCCCGGGTCGGCGGGCAGTGCTCGCCGGGGCGCTCGCGCTAGCCGGTGCCACCCTGGTCCCGGATGCGCCTGCCGGTGCGCAGCCGCCGAGCGGGATCGATTGTCGCGGTGCGCGGTTCGTGGCCGTGCCGTCCGATGTTCGGCAGGTGCGGTTCCGGATCAACGGCGCGTGGGCCGATCCGGTGGCGGTGCGAGCGGCGCAGCACGGGCGTGACGATCGGCGGGCGGCGCTGTCCGAACCACTGGCGGTGCCGGCGGGTGCGGAGGAGATCAGCGCCGGCAACGGTGCGGTCGGCTTGTTCGGACCCCCGCTCGCCCAGCCCTTCCGGGCACCGGTCACCACCTCCTACGCCTGGGGTTTCCCGGTGGTGACCCGATCCGGATGGGGTGTCGACGAATCCCTGATGACCTGGGGTGCACCGGAATTCGCGCCGGCGCAGCTGATCACCGTGCATCACTCGGCTATTCCGGACGGCACGGAGTACAGCGACTACCGCGACGCGGTCCACGAAATCTTCCGCTACCACGCGCTCCCTGCCCCGGATGGGCAAGGGTGGGGTGACATCGGCTATCACCTGGTGATCGACCCCAACGGAGTGATCTACGCGGGCCGCAGCACCGGCACCGCCACCGAGCCCGCTGACGCTTCGCCGATCTTCGAGCCGGGATCCACGCTCACCCGCGGTGCCCGGATCATCACCGCCGGACACGTGGTTGGCGCGAACACCGGCAATATCGGCATCTGCATGATCGGGGATTTCACCCACCATCTGCCCAGCAAGCCGGCCCTGCACAGCCTCGACATCGTCCTGGCCCGGCTGTGCACAGGATTGGAGCTGGACCCGTTCACCCAGGTCCAGTACACCAACCCGGTCAACGGCAACACCGCCACCATGCCGGCGATCAGCGGTCACCGCGACTGGCAGGCGATCGCCGGCCCCACCGAGTGCCCCGGAGATTTCGTGCACGGCGCCTTGCCGCTTCTGCGCGGGCTGACGGAAGTCGGCTGATCCAAGTGGTCGGCATGTCCTAAGGACATGCCCGACAAAGAAGTGGCGGGTGCTCGCGGCAGCAAGTTGATGTCGAGCCCAGGTGCCTCGACCTCTGCTCGGAGGGCCGCGCGGACCGACCGTCCGTTCACCGCGCAAGCGCCAGCACGGGCCGCGTCCAATGCGGCCCGCTTCGAAAAGCACTGCATTGCCGGAGGCGGGCGGTTCGAAGCGGCCACGCGGCAGGACTGAAAGAGTAACGAGCCGAGCTCATCTCGACCGGACGAACGCACTGATCTGCCAGCACGTACGGCATTCGATCTAGAACACGTCGCGCAGGGTCTCCAGGAGGCGGGCGATGTTCGCCTCGTCGCGGCGGTAGTAGGTCCACTTGCCCCGCCGCGTGGCGACCACCAACCCTGCTTGCCGCAGCATCGCGAGGTACTGCGAGGTGGTTGACTGCCCCAGACCAACCCGCTGCTGAATGTCGCTGTAGCTTATACTCTTCGATCCCCTCTGCCGAGCAGTCCGGACGTCACCGCCCCCGGCGAACGCCCGCTTCATAGCTGGTCTATCAGACCGGACCGCGATCGATGAATCATCACGACCAGCAGCAGGGTCGTCATCGACCCTCTGGAACTCCTTGCGGCACAAGGTAGTTCACAAACTCAATACCGCAAGCTCACGGTAGCGCACAATCGGCTCCCCGAGGTGGGTGTTCTTCGGCCAGGACAAACACGTCGTGGCGGCGGCCGAGATCAAAGTCGTAGTCACTCCCCTGGCGGCCGTAAGAACTAGGCCATTCAGGGCAACGTCCCTCATGGCGCGACCGCGCGCCCGGCCGACCACGTTCAGATGGTCGGCCGGTGCCGGGAGCGTCCCATATTGCCGCGGAGCGCACCCGGCCAGCCATAGCTGGTGAGCGCCAGTCGATCTCGGAAACGTCCGGATCTGCCGACGAGCGTGCAACTCGGCGAACACATCGCGTCGTTGCCTAATCAGTGGGCGAACGTGTCGTTGATGTAGTTTGCCGCGTGTGTCGTCCACACCACGTTCGTGCCGGGCACGTTCTGCGCCGAATAGGCGACGTGCGAGCCGTTCGGCCAAGGCGTCAGCAGGTCGATGACGCCGCGCGTCGCCTCGGCATAGCGGCCAAGGTTGGCAACCGGGTCCTGCATCAACCACCGCAGCAACTCGCCGAAGATCAGATAACTCACATTGCCGAAACGCGCGCCCTCCACGAACGAGAACGGTGAGATCCCCACATCGACGATCCGCAGCGGCGAGTCCGCCGGGGACGCGGTAATGATGTCCGCCGGATTGGCGTACTCGCGCGTCTGGACCCGCTCCGGCCACGGCCCATGCTGCCCGTGCAGTCCGAAGGTCGACGGTGGGCACAGGTCGCCGACCGAATCTCCCGCGCTGCGAAGCGGATTGGCGATATTGACCGCGAACGCGATCTCCAGCGGGCTGCCGTCGGTGTTGGTGTACTGCCCGGACTGCACCCCCTCGAGGATCCGGCTGACGCAGATGCCGCCCAGCGAATAACTCAGCATCGCACAAACATTCGGTGAATCCTGAATCGCCTGCACCCCGGCGGCGATGCCCTCCTGCACCGAGGTGTCCAGCGACGGACCCCACAGATTAGGGTCAGGCCCGATCGACGCCGTCCAATCCGGTTCGAAACTGCGGAAATACCCCGGGTCGAGCAGGCCCGTGACGGCCGCCAGCATGCCTATCGGTGCGCCGTCCGGGTTACGTGTCTCGTTGGTTCCTCGAAATGTGAAGATGTCGATCATCGGTACTCCTCACCCGAATAAACACCCCCCGTAACACCACGGTAGATCCATAGCGACCGACCAGTGGGCAAGTTCAGGACTCGGTCAGGAATCGATCGCGGTCGGCCCGCATCTCACGGGATGGGGATTTCGTTGAGTTGGATGAGCGTGGCGGTGCCGCCGGTGCTCAGTTTCGCGCCGGACCGTTACAGCCCTCGCGGCTCGACCCACCGACCGCGCAACGCAGCGATAGGTGGCTGTCCCGCGCGCCACAAGCTGTGATCGCCTGAACGTCCGGTATTAGCGCGGAGCGCGCAATCCGAGCGGACGCTGGCCAGGCCTCGGACCGGTTGGCCACCAACGCCTCTAGAACGTCCGCAACTAGCCGATGACCGTGATCAAGCGGTAGGCCGAACGCTCGGAAAACATCAGACAGTGCCGATATGCGCGTCTGCTCCAGCAGCAATCGGGCAGGTTCGTGAGGTGAACGGCAGGGTCTATCGCGCGGAAATCCTGCTGTGGAACGCCTCCACCAGTGCCGGATGGCGGTCGTACTGATGCACGATCGCCGGAATTCGGCCGTCGTCATTGAGGAGCATCCCGTGCGGACTCAGCAACAACTGCGCCGGACCCAAACAGGCGACGGTCGCGATCACGGATTCCAACGGCTGACAGAGATGTACCTCGCCCATTTCGCCGCAATGCAGCAGCTTGTTGTGAAACACCTGATCGTAGCTGCGACTCTTCATCTTACTGAACGGGAAGTACGAAATCTCTTGCAACATAAGATCGACATAGCGCCGTATGGCGACCCCGTCGCCCAACGTCACACCGGAGCAAGACACCTGCCGATCGCCCAGCCGTTCCAACATCGCATCGCCGTAGGCGTCGCGCATCCAGCCACGATTGATAACTCCACTTGCGATTGTCAGCTGCGGACTCTCCATACCGACGAACAGGCCCTGATCCAGGCCCAGGAACGGATCATCCTGGAACACCACATCCCGCACATCGGTCAGCAGCACTCCGGTAAAGCTGGAATGTGCCGCAAGATACGCATCGTAATGAAAATAGCGCGCCACATGAGGCATGCCCTGGAACCGCAGTAACGACCGCTTCAGCCACGGGAACATCTCCGCCGGGGCCGCAGCGAACAGACGCTCGAGGCCCGCACGCGTCAGCTCGTCATGTTCACCGATACCACGCACCCGCACCAACTCGACATCGAGCGAAGAAACATGCTCGTGAATCCAGCGACCGAACGGTTCCCGCTGCCGTCGATACACGAACAAAGCCACCCGCCCCGATAAACCACGCCACTCCCTCAGCCGGCAAACAACCCATGTGCGGCCGGACACGCGTCGCAACTGTAGGTGACAGTCCTCGTCACTGCCTGCCGCGGACCCCGACCCGGCGAGCACCACCGTACCGACCATCAACACGCCAACACCCCCTCGGCTGCGAACACCCACAGAGCATTCCTTCCCTAGAGGTGCACCAGCCCGTGCGGTTCACCGCACTTCCATGTATTCGGACCAGCGAAGATTCCGGATGGGAGTGTCGACTCAACCCGGTTTAGAACACGTCGGCAATCGAACGTCCGCATCTGCCGCGGAGCGCGTTGGTCGGTCGCCCAGATCCGTTGGTAGGCACGGGTTCCCAACGCACGATAAGTAGCCGATTTCGGTGCGTTCTATCGTGAGTTCGCGCGGCGTAATCGCGAGGAGTAGGCCGCCTCGATTCGGTGCGTTCGACGGACGAGACCGCCTGTGGCTCAGGACATCCCCCTATGCCGAATGCCGTGCGTCCAGCGCCCATCTCGAGGATCGCCGACCGGCTCTCAGCGTGCTGGTGGCTGGATCAGTTCGATGAGATTCCCCTCCGGGTCCTTGAGGTAGGCGAACCGTGCCCCCGGCTGTACCGCCTCGGCAGGTGGCCACACCTCGCTGCCGCCGGCCGCCACGATGGTCGCGAAGGCGGTATCCACGTCACGAACCGAGACTGCCCAATGCCCGAACCCCAGGGTGCTCGCGGCGTCCAGCGGATCGGCGTAGGCGCGGTTCCTGCTCGCGCCGGCTCGCTCGATGAGTTCCAGGCGCACGCCGGAACCGGACTGCGGGCATTCATCGAGCAACGTGAGCAGTACCGCGCTGCCATGACCGAAGCCGCCGATCCGGGCGAACGGTTGACTGCCTTCGCCGCGTCCTACGTGCAGTTCGCCGCCGATCAGCCGGCACTATTCGAACTCACCTTCGCCGCCGGGCTGGACAAGGCGCGTTTCCCCGCACTCACCGAGGCGGGCCAGGCGCTGTTCGCTGAACTGGCCGCGCCTGCAAAGACATTGTGCAGCAATTATATTCAGGCTCGCAGGCTGGTACTGGCGATCGCGGCCTGCGCCCACGGCCACGCGGTGTTCCTAACCGAGGGGGTACTCGCCGATCTGCCCGATCCACTCACCGCAGCTAAAGAAGAGGCTGCCACCGCGGCGTCGGCGCTGATTGCAGCGTACGTCGCCTGATCTGGACCGATTACGGCTGCGGTTCGAGCAGGTCACTGTGGCCGTCGGCAACTGCATCTGCCTACGAACACCCGCTTCTGCCGCGACCAGCGCGGCTGCCGGGGCGAGATGCACTGCGGCTCAGGTCATCACACAGCCGAATACAGCGCGACTCGCCGCACAGTGAGCTCGTCCGAGTTCGTGCAGCGCCGCGGCCCGGCTAGCTGCGGCGGTTCCGGATGGGAGTACCGAGCGGGTAGGGCTTTCTAAACCGCATGGGTCGAGCTGGCTCCAGTTAGGGCGAGTGAGCGATAATGCCGCGACCCGCGCGTTGGTCAGCCGTCCAAATCGGTTGGTCGACAGCGCTTCCTAACTCGCGCTACTGCCGATGGGTGGAGGTTGTTGCCGTCGGCGCCGGGCGCGCCCGCGGCGTCAGTCGGTGGAGCGCCGGCCTCGTAGGCGCGGCAACCGCGGCAGAATGGCGAGCAGCAGCAGGCTGTAGTACTGCAGCACAGGCACCGCTAGCGCGATGGCGAGCGCGAGGACCATGGCGATGACGTTGAGTCTGCCCTCGGTGTACAAGACCTGCGTCCTGCGGCGGACTTCTCGACCATCCCCCGCGAGCAGTCCCGGGTTGGTTTTCAGGATCCGTAGCATCGCCGTTCGGCAAACCATGCTGGCCAGCAGAACCGAGTAGTAGAACGTCGCCACGAAGCGGTCGCGAGCACCGAAGGCGCCGATCATCTCCGTCGGGACGGGGACTACGACGATGGTGAGTAGCCACCCCATGTTCCACACCGTCAGGGAGCGGGTGAGCTTCTCGACCGACGAGAAGGCCCGGTGGTGCTCGAGCCAGATGCTCGCGACGACCACGAAGCTGAGCAGGAAACTCCAGATCTGGTCGAAGTGACCGGTGATCACCTCGCTGGCGCCCTTGTGCGCGGACGCGGCCTCTGGAACGAGGTCGACCAGCGGCAAAACCAGCAGGGTGATGGAGATCGCGGTGACCGCGTCGGTGAAGAGCACCAGCCGTTCCGTCGAGGATCTTCCCTCGGTGTCGGTCGAGGCGCGAATTGAGCGCGGTGCCGGGTCTGGCCGTCCCGCGTCGGTGTCCTCGAGGTGGCTGCTGACACCCATCCGTTCGTACCTCCTCGCCCGGTCCGCCGGGCGCTTGCCGTGGCTGCCGGACCTATGCTGGCCGCGCGGACGTTCCGGCGACCCCGCGCGGACACTACCCGAGGCGCTGCGCGAAACCCTGTCCAGCGTCAGGCATTTGGCAGGCTTGCGACGGTCGGACGGTTCCGCCCTGACGGGTGCACGCACATGCCGCGACCCGCGCGTTCGCGGACATCCACATCTGGTGGCTTCTGTCCCGCCGCGCGGGTGTGGGCTGACCCATCCATACGGCGGTCGGCACCGAATGTTGTCGTGGTACGCGGTGACGCACGATCACGGTGTGCCGGTTCGGATACGAGCTGCCGAGGAGGTGCCGGATAGGTCGACCTTCTCGGCAGCGCCGATCTGTGTTCTGGCCGCGCGCTCGCCCAGGCGGGCTACGCCTTCAGCGTTAGCGCGGTTTCCCGCAGAACTCAGCCTCGACGCTGCCATTTTTGAGCACGATGTACTGGTCACACGTATACGTCGTGCCGTCCTTCTTGTCCTTCAGCTTAAGACCGCTCCCCTTAGCGGAACTGTCCTTGTCGCCGTTCGAATCAGTGCAGTTCTTCCCCTTTCGGCCTGGACCTTCTGGGGTCTGCCAAAATTCTGTCGATTCGCACTCGTACGTCAGTGCAGGGCTCGAAGTGGTCGCACCTCCCAGGCACGTCTTGAAGTCGCCGTAGTTCTCCGCCTGCTTGACACAGCGCTGTATGTCATCGGTGGTTATGGCGGTATCGGCAGAGGCAGCAGGAGCGACACCGACGCCTACCCCGGTCACGGCACAAGCTATAGCGGCAGTTGCAACCCATACATGAAGCGTTTGCACAGCGGCTCCCGTTCTCGAAGGTGGACCAGCTCATCCGGTTCACCGCACTTCCCCGTATTCGGACCAGCGACGATTCCGGATGGGAGCGTCGAGCCACCGGGGGATGCTGGCGTAGGGCCACGCCATCATCCGCATATGCCGCGACCCGCGCGTTCCAAGCGGATGGTGGCCGGGCCTCGGACTGGCTGGACACCAACGCTTCTGGAACGTCCAGATCTGCCGATGTGCGCGTACTACGGCTGTCGACATCTACACGGCGACCCGGAACATATGCATGCCGCCCTTGACCAGGTGTACCAGGGAGCCTTTCTCGATTGTCACGTGAGCGGGGTAGCTGTGCAGACCGACTGGTTTAGTTCCTGTCGGGCCGGTCGCTGCATGTCAACCACCAGGGTATGTGACGTAGGTGATATATACGACCGAACAGTCGCACTGTCATGCTGTGAGACACGCTGTGATCCGTGTCTTGTGCCGATGTTCTCGTGAGTGCATTCAGCAAGGAGTGGCGAAATGCGTATGCAATGCCGTTTGGGCATCCTGCTCGTGGGCAGCCTGGTCGCGACCGCAGTGACCACCGCCCAGCTGCCACCCTTGGCCGCCGCCTCCCCGAGTCCCGATCCGGCGGCCGAGGCCGATGGTGGTCTGCTGAATCCCAGCATGATCAGCGCGATCCGGGATGCCGTGACACAGCTGCAGCTACTGAGCCCACAGGAGACCACCCCACTACGGGAGCGGCTCGCCCGCGATGTGCGGACAGGGGCCGTACCGCTACGTTCGGACTATGCGCCCGCCCCGGACAAGGCTGCCGCGTTCCGGCTTCCGGACGGGCGAATCTTGGTGGCAGCTCCGCCGACCGATGGCGGCGCCGAGGGCGATTCCGTCGCCGTGGTCTATGACACCGACGGCGCCATATCGCGGCATATCGAGACACAGACGGTAACTCGTCTCGACAAGTCCGTGGCCACGACGATGTGGGATAACAACGAGGCACCGATACAGGAGTCGGCTACCGCCGACCAGTTACACGACGTTGCCGCCAACCCGCAACTCCATGAGGCCCTTCTCGTCTTCACGTGCCCCCTCTATCTCATCCCTTTCTTCGCAGCGTACGCAGTGGGGGTAGTGCCGTTGGCCATCGCGGGATTTCTGGTAACCGTCATTCCGCCGCTCATGATATTGCTCGGGCTACCCATTGCCGCTTATGTCGCTCTATTGGCAATCCTGTTTTTCGGCGCCTTCTTCATCTGCCTCGGCTTCTGACGCGACAATGCGCCGACGTAACCGATCTCGACGCCCATGCCATCCGCCGCGCCCCGACTTGCAACCGGGAGCGAGGGAACAGACCGAACCGCCATGTATTCGTGCCAGACCGAACAAGAGACTGATCGCGAGGAAATCCCGTGCTATGTCATGACCCCAGTGACGCTAACGCGGGGTAATGACACAGACACCGCGCGACACACGCCCTCGCCCCGAACCTCCGATATTGCCGCATGGCGCGCGTTGGTCAGTGGTCCAGAATGGTTGGCCGACACAGCTTCCCAACGTCCGCTCGTGCCGATAAGCGGGCGCGTCTTTCGATGATGTCGTGCGCTCGGGTCGTGGTCGTTCAGGCGTTGGGGCGCAGGGTGGTTCCGGCGCCGCGTCGGCGGATGGCTACCAGGTCGTGCCGGGCTGGTGGCAGGGTTTGTTCGTCGGTGCCTTCGATGGTGAAGCCGGCGTCGGTGATCATGGTGCGGTCGTCGGTGCCGGGTTGTCCTTCGCTGGTGAGGTAGTCGCCGAGGAAGATCGAATTGGCCAGGTGCAGCGCCAGCGGTTGCAGGCTGCGAAGGTGGATTTCGCGTCCGCCCGCGAGGCGGACCTCGACATCGGGGAAGTAGAAGCGGAACAAAGCGAGGATCCGAAGGCAGCGTTCGGGGGTGAGTTCCCAGCGGTCGCCGAGTGGTGTGCCGTCGAAGGGGATGAGGAAGTTGACCGGTACCGAATCCGGATCCACCGCACGCAGTGCGATCGCGACATCGACGATGTCGTCGTTGGATTCGCCCATGCCGAAGATCGCTCCGGAGCACGGTGACAGACCCGCAGAAGCGGCGCGGCGCAGGGTGTCCACTCGGTCGGTGAAGGTATGGGTCGTGCAGATATCGGCGTATCGAGCCTCGGCAGTGTTGAGGTTGTGGCTGTAGGCGTGCGCGCCGGCTGCGGCCAGTCGTTCGGCCTGATCGTCGGTGAGCAAGCCGAGGCAGGCACAGATTTCGACCTGCGGGTGGTCGGATTTGATTGCGGTTATGGTGTTTTCGATCCGGGCGACGTCTCGGTCGGCGGGCCCGCGGCCGCTGGCGACCAGGCAGACCCGCTTGGCACCCGCCCGGACCGCGTCGGCGGCGATTTCCGCGGCCTTGTCCGGCGCGATCCAGGAATACTTGAGTATCTCGGCCGCCGAGCCCAATCGCTGCGAGCAGTACCCGCAATCCTCGGGGCACAGCCCGCTTTTCATGTTGATGATCGTGTTGAGTTTGACCCGATTGCCGAAGAACTCACGGCGCACCCGCGCGCCCGCCGCGACCACATCGATCAGCGGGTCCGAATCACCGAGCAGCGCAAGCGCTTCCGTGCGGGTCGGGACTTCGCGCCGGAAAGCGTTGGTTACCAGCAAGTTCAGCGATTCATAGGACATGACACAGCAATCTACCTCGAGCTTGAACGCCGTTCAAGTATGGGATTGACGTGCGGTTTTCGGCCGCACGGCGATCATCCAGCCCGTGGGAAACGTCCGCACATTCAGTCTCACCCACGCCTCTACGGCTACTGCCTGCTTGCCCCTTGCCGCCACGCGACGAACGTCGTGCCGGACTTCGCCGAGGAGGACTATCTTCAGTCGACACAAGTGCACTCTCTTGCCGCGCCCCGCGCGTTTGTGCTTGGCCTTGTGGGTGTTGTCGGGCGTGGGCTGTGCGCCTGGGGGGCCCGGGGGTGGCGCGTCTCTGAAGTGCAGAAGGCACTGCACCCCAGAGACGCTCGTATCCGAACCGGTGCAGCCCGTTGCTCATGCGAAGCGATGCACCATCAGGCATTCGGAGTCACTGCTTGTTCGGATTGCTCGACACCCCGAGCAGCGTTCGGGCTGACGTTGCCCGGCATCGTTGAGCATGGGTACTTCATCGGATATCGACGTCACCTTCGCTGGTGACGATCTCGTGTTGCGGCTGGCCTGCGCGGCCTATCTCGGTCGGTTCACCGGAAGCTCGCGTATCCATTGCGGATCGGACCTGCGCCTGTATTTCTGCTGGTGTACCGAGCGTCAGCTGCTGCCGTTGTCGGTGGTTAGGGCCGAGGTCGAACGGTATGTGCGGTGGATGCGTGTGATCGACGGCGTCATCGACCACTCGCCGGCCGAGTACGTCCGCCGACCCCGAGTCCCGAACGAGTCACCGACACTGGGACTTTCACATCTGCAGTTCGAAGCGCTACTCACCGCGGCCCGTGACTCGGTCAACCCGTTCGACTTCGCGTTGACCGCGATGCTGGGACTGCTCGGGTTGCGGATCTTCGAAGCATGCAACTCCGATGTCGACGATGTCGGTGAGGAACACGGCCACCGCGTGCTGCGAGTCATCGGCAAAGGCTCCAAACTCGCTCTGATCCCCCTACCTCCGGCCGTCGGGCGAGCAATCGACCGCGCCACCGGCGACCGGGTCCGTGGACCGATTCTGCTCAACACCCGAGGGCGGCGGATGGATCGTCATTGCGCGACCAGGCGACTACGGCGCCTGGCTCAGCAGTCACCGATGCGGCTGCCACACATGCATCCGCACATGCTCCGGCACACCTTCGTTACCACCATGCTCGACGCCGGAGTCGGTCTGCGCGAATGTCCAGATCGCCGCGCGTCACGCCGATCCGCGCACCACCATGCGCTATGACCGTGCCCGCACCAACCTCGACCGTCACCCGAACTACATCCTGGCCGCCTACATGGCTTCGGGGACATGACAACTCAACGCGCGCTCTTGCCGATTATGCTGTGGGAGCAAGAGACAAAGTCCCAGTCGGCACCGACGTCGGCCCGCAGCTTGCTCATGTCCGGAGTTTCAGCCGCTCGGCGAGCCGTCCCGGTTCAAGAGAAGTCCAGTACCACCCGCCCACGCAGACCACCGGCTTCCACCATGCGATGGGCTCTGGCCGCCTCGGTGGCGGGCAACACGTCGGCGACATGCAACGTCAGGGTGCCGTCCTCGGCTTGGTGGCGCAGCGTGTTCAGTGCCTCGGTGTCGGTGATGCCGTCGGTCACCATCACCGGACACACGCGCACGCCGCGCTCGGCCGGGCCGGGCCAGCCTCGCAGTTCGGCCAGTGTTCCACCATCGGCGATGGCGGGCACTGCTTCGATGGTCTGCATCGAGCCGTCCACCAAGCCGGTAACCCCATCGGGTGCCAGCGCGCGAATGCGGGCGGCGACGTCGCGGCCGCGCTCGACGATGTGGTCGGCGCCGAACCGGCGAACCCGATCGATGTCGTGCGGGGCGGCGTCCGCGATGACAGTCAGTCCGTCGGCCTTGGCCAGCTCGACCGCGTATCCGCCGACCGCGCCTGCCGCACCGGTCACGGCGACAGTTCCGCCGGGCGATATGGCCAGCGCGTCCAGAGCGAGGCGTGCGGTCATCGCGTTCATCAGCAGGGTCGACACGGCGGGAAAGCCGATCCCGTCCGGCGCCGGCACCACCGAGGCAGCGGGTACCACGACCTGCTCGGCGTATGCGCCGCCGTGCGGACCGGTGAACAACACCATGGCGAGCACCCGCTGGCCCACCGCGAGCCGGCCGTCAGCCCCGGGACCGAGTTGGTCGATCACACCTGCGGCATCCATACCGGGCACGAACGGGGGTCGCTGATCGGGCATCCGGACGGCGTGGCCGCCTGTCCTCAGCAGAACATCGGTGGGATTCACCGCGGCCGCGTGCACGCGGATGCGGACCTCACCCGGGCCCGCTTGCGGTTCAGGCAGTTCCAGCACGCGCAGTACGTCCGGATCGCCGAAATCGTAGAAACCAACAGCTTTCACACCGCAGTGCAACCGTCCTCGCTGGCATGACATTCCCTCGCAGCGACGCCGGTCAATCAACCGCAGGCCCGGTCACTTCCGAACTGGTTCAGCAATGACCGCTTACCGAGCGAGGCCCTAGGCACGGGTCGGGGCCGAACGCCCGGCAATATCGCGCCCTCGCCTGCTGGACCGGTGAGATCCGCTGCGGGGCTGCAAATCCGATATGCCGCATGCCGCGCTCATCGAACCGATCACGACTCACCAGCTGCCCAGCGAGACTCGCTGTGGCTCAGGACATCCGGTATTGCCGAAGTGCGGATGTCAGCACCGGCAGGTCCTAACCGCTGACCAGACAACTATGCCGGAATCAGCTGGCGGCCCGCCTCAGGCCGCGCGTATCGAATCAAAGGGTCGCGCCGCCCCATCCATACCTACCGGGTGGAACGAATAGTGAGTCGTACCGTATCCAGCGGACGGCGGTCCGCCGTCCGGCCGCCGAGTTCGCTTCAGAGAAACGGATTACCTATGCGTCTGCGTATGACCGCATCGGGCATCGTCGTATCGAGTTTCCTCGCCGCCGCTCTAGCAGTCGCCACCCCGATCGCTCATGCCGGCAGCGGTCCATCGCCTGCCATTACAACAAGTGTTGACTCGAGCAGTGGCACTGCCTCAGCCAACCCGGTCAGGCTTGTCGAACAGGTCAAGCCGGACAACGGTAAGGGTCAAGACATGGACAAGCCCACGAATAAAGGAAAGGGCAAAAGCGAGAACGGGAAGTCACGCTCGGTTGGGAAGTGCAGCGGACAGCCCTGTCCGTCCTACTGCTCATCTTGCACTGGCAGTTAGGTTGCCTGTCCAGGGATCGGTCCATCGAAAAACTACCTTCCGTAGAACAGGGTTCGAGGCAGTTGGTGTCGGCCGAACGTCCGCTACCGATTACCGCGCCTTCGTGGCTACCCAGCTTGCTGAATGTGAGGACCTGATGACCTGACGGGCGCGGCGATTCGTTGAGTCCGTCAGGTCTTGCGGAGATGCGAGGCCTGCCTATGTGCCCGGGTAGGCGCGCAGGGCGTGGGCGAACCAGGTGAACACCGGGGCCATGTCGGGCAGTTCCGGCCAGCCGTTGATGGCGGATACCAGCCGCCAGTAGCGTTCTACGCGAGGGTCATTGGCGACGTCGAGACGCTCCAGGATCCAGCGGCGCAGTTGCGGGTCGGCGGGCTTGCCGAAGGTGTCGCCATAGCGAGCGACGAGCGTGTCGACCACCGCGGCAGCAGCCGCGGAGTCCGCGCTCAGTCCGTCGGTGAGCGCCTTGCCGACTTCATCGCGGACGGCTTCGGTCAGGTCGTGATGCAGACCGGTGGTCTCGCCTGCGGCACGTTCACGCGCCTGATACTCGGCCATCGCCCGGACCGCGTCACGGAAGTCGTTGTCCTGTACCAATTCCACGAGTTCCATCCACGCCGTGATCTGCGCGGTCGTCGGGTCCTGCGGCAGCTCGGGCATGCTGGTGCGCACCAACTCCACCATGGCGGGATTCGCGTCCACGCCGCCATAGGCCGCGTCGACGAAGTCGTCGATCAGCCGACGGCGTTCGGCCTCGGACAGGCGCATCAGGTTGTGCATGAGTTTCATTTCCTCTCTGTGGGAACCCCGCTCGGCCACCACTCGCAATACCGCCCGCCGCATACGCAGGACCCGGATCTGCACGTCGAGAGCGTCGGCATGCGCTGCGGCGACGGCGGTCACCGAGGTCTCGCGTGCCAGCACCCGCGTCACGGTCGGCAGGTCGATGCCCAGTTCGCGCAGCGTGCGTACCAATTCCAGGCAGGTGGCGGCATCGGCGTTGTAGAGCCGGTAGCCGTTAGGGCTGTGATCGGTCGGCGGCACGATCCCCTTGTCGGAGTAGAACCGAATCGTCTTGACCCTCAACCCGGTCCGCTCGGCCAGAGCCCCGATCGTGAAGAGCGTGTCGTCGTCCATGCCCCAACCCTCCCGTCTCCCCCTGATGGAGACTCAAGCCCTGAATACAACAGAATCCCGGCAACCTCTGACGGCCGCAGCAACATCCTCTCCTGCCGCTGGGCGCGCGGTCAGCGCCCGCGGGGAGATTCCCGACGGCACGAATCCCGCAGAGATGATCAAAACGCTTGTGGCACCGATCTATTTCCGAGTCCTGATCACCGGCGAACCGGTCGACGACAACGCCGCCGACACGGCCGCGGCGCTGACACTGACAGCCGCACGCGCCCGCCTTTTCACTGACGACTAACCGTCCGCTCCTGCCGATGTACGCGTCACTCGGCCTTGGCGCATCGGTCGGCGAGAGCGCCGGACGGTACGGCCGTCAGTTCATTTGCACCGAGCGGGTGGAGTTGCCCATGCGGTCGATCGTGCTGGTCGAGGATAGGAAGATCTATTACTTGCAACACGTTCTCATTCGCATCTTCCGTGCAGCGCGATACCGAGATAGCCCATATGTGCCATATCGGCCAAATATGACACCGCCCGGTTCGTAGCGCACAAAACCTACTGCTGCATAAGGGAATTCGATACAGCCGCAAGTATTGCATTGCGAAAGTCGCAAAGTCGCAACTGGGGAAACCTACCACTCGAATCAAGATAGAACGCGTTACAGTTATGTTTCCGCTTTATGATGGCGTGGTTTCTCCGGAAACCACGCCGCTTGCAATAGAATTCTGGAGAAAGATCATGAAATCGATTCCATCTGTGCTCATCCGAGTTGCCACCGCCGCTCCGGTTGCCTTGGCAGCGACCTGGTGTCTGGCCGCGCCCGCCGGTGCAGTCCCACAGGGCACGGCCACCGTCAACTGGCAATGCCAAGGAACCGCCTTGGGCCAGTCTCAGACCTCGACGATGACCACGCAGGTAGCCGGTGACGCGCCGACCACCGCCGCAAGTGGTACGGCCGTGACGATCACACTGTCCCCGGTCGCGGGATCGCTGCCCGACAGTTCCAACGGCTACACCGTCAACAACATTCATGACCTGAAACTGATAACGCCATATCCGGCCAACTCCACCTTCGTCTCGGCCACCGCATCGGGTGGAACCGTGGCTGGCACCATTGATACCTCCGGAGGCAATATCGCCCTGGACGTACCCGGCCCGATCGCCGGTGGTGCGAACTTCACCCTGCCTGCGGAGACGATCAACGTGACGGCAGGCACCTCGGGCTCCATCACCAGTACCTATGCCGGGACCAGCTACGACGACCCGGGCATGACACTCACCTCCAACGTCCAAAGCCCGCTCGGCCCGTTGGATGTCGCGGTCTCCTGCTACCCCAGCCCGACGCCGACGTTCACGACCACAACCATCGGCGCCGCGGCCCCGGCGGCAACCCAGCCGGTCAAGAAGAACTGAGGCCAGCCGCAGCATTTCGACCGGTCAGCGTCGATGCTGACCGCCGAAAGGAGCGATCAACGCATGGGCCAGGCCACAGGCGGCCTGGCGCATGTGTTAGCTCTCGACGAACTCGCTACATTCGCCCGAGGAGGGATTTAGCTGCGCTCGCCGATCTCGCCAACGCCCAAGCTCGTATCGCGCAGCTAGCCGGTCACAACCTGCAACAAAAGAAGAAGCTGTCCGAGATGCTCTCACGTAAAGGAGGCGGACGACCGCTGGCCGATTCCACGGAGAGATGACGACGCCACAGAGTCTTGATGCGGCTGCTCAGCGAAGGGTGCGCTGTTGACCATCGACGCGAATGCGGGTATCTCCCCTTGAAATTGAGCCGCGGACATCTTTGGACCACTAGGTCCACCCACGCACGACGGAGGTCCGCATAGCGAGTTCCGACGAGGTCGACGCCAGCGCCCGCGCACTCTCGAACGCGACCGGCCAGCCCGGTCGACTACGCGACGGGCTGCGGGCGTAATCCGCGAAAAGCGTTCGCCCGCTCCCCACGAAGATTGCTCGTGCGAGCGGGTTTCGGGGGAGGTCCCTGCAGCGCTTCGGGGCTCAGGCCCTCGAACTCCGGGTCGTTAACCGGAGTCGTATATGCCAGGAACCCCTCTTTGCTGGGTGTCAGGACCTCTCGGGCCAGAGACCCCATGCGCCGTCGTCACCGACGCTCAGAGAGCGTCCTGACCTGCCGAGAAGCGCGCATCAGATCGGACACGCGCTTCTGCCGACGATCGTGCCTCCCGATCCGGGACAGTGGGTCGGTGTCGACACCGGATCGAGTACAGCCCTGAAGGGACTCACCACACAGGGGTCGAACCGGCTCTGCGATCGGCCAGCAATTCGAAGAGCAGTTGCGCGACTGCCATGTCGCCGTCGACGGTGAGTCGTTCGGCGACCTTGGCCAGGTCGGGAGCCTGGTCGCGGGTAGCGAATTCGGCGAGGGTTCTCAGATCGGTGGTGACCACGACGTCGGCGTGGTCGACCTCTCCTGGAGTCACCGCCACTCGTCCGTCATCGATAGCCAGTGCCGCAGCGGAGTCATCGAGTCGGAGCTGGATGACCAGATGCATCCCGGTGGTGGCGACCGGGTCGATCAGTGCCGCCAGGAACACCACGGTCCATTCCGCGCGATAGTTCTCGTCGCGACGCCGCGGTTCGTCGAACCGATGACGTAACCCCCAAATGGCCAGCGGGACAAGGGCGGCGGCAAGTTCACGACCCGCCGGCGTCAGTTCGTAGACCTGCGAGGCAGCCGGGGGCGGTAGATACCTGCGGGCGACCAGGCCGTCCTGGTCGAGCTGCTTGATGCGAGTGGCGAGCAGGTTGGTGCCGATGCCGTCGAGCGCGTCGACCAGATCGGAGTAGCGCTTGGGCCCTGCCAACAGCTCGCGCACGATCAGCAGTGTCCAACGCTCACCGACAAGATCGAGGCTGCGAGACAGCCCGCAGTACTGGTTGTAGGAGCGCCTTGCCATCGCGGGTCCTCCAGATACAGAATCACCTAGTGCCTACTTCAAAATTATATAGTACCGTTCGTGGCAGGGTCGACGACGGATCGGAGACACCGTGACAACACCGCTTATGGACCCGGAAACTCTTGCGCTGCAAGCGCTGTCGTCCGGCATCGAGGCTGACGTGCATCACCGTTTCGCGGAGATCGACGGCCTGCGCATCCACTACGCCGAAGCCGGCGCGGGCGAACCGCTGATTCTGTTGCACGGCTGGCCGCAACACTGGTGGGAATGGCGCCACCTGCTCGGTCCGCTGGCCCAGCGCTACCACGTCATCTGCCCCGACCTCCGTGGACTGGGCTGGTCGGAGGGACGAGCCCGCGGATACACCTTCGAGCGGCTGGCACGAGATCTGATCGAACTGATGGATCACCTAGGGGTGCACCGGGCTCGGATTGTCGGGCGGGACTGGGGACTCGTGGTCGGCTATCGCGCCAGTCTCAACTGGCCCGATCGGTTCGAGCAGTACGTGGCGATGGCCGGTGTTCACCCGTGGACCGCCGACGGCATCCGTCCACCAGCGTTCCTGGGCCCTTGGCATGTGTACCTCCTTGCCTTGCAAGGAAATTCGCATCGACTGCAAGACTGGATCAGCAAGCGAAGCCTGCACGCATGGCGACATCATGGTCGACTCAGCCCCTACGAGATCGAGGTATACCAGCAGCGTATGCGCACCCCCGCCGCATACGCGGCGACGGCCGCGTTCAACCGCAACGTCGTGCTACACGAAGTCCCGCACTTCCTGCGGCACTATCGCCTGCTCCGGCTACGGGTTCCGACCTTGCACCTCAACGGTGCCAGGGATCCGCTCTCACGAGGAATCCCGCACAGCTACCACGACTACACCGACGCCATGCAGCTCGAAACAATCCCCGACTGCGGTCATTACGCACCCGAGGAGCAACCGCAATGGCTGGCCACGCGATTGCTGACGTTCTTCGAAAGTCAGCCTCCCGGCAATACACGATAATCAGCGTAAGGCGTTCTGTGTCGCATCCGTCCGAGCTGACTTCAGTTGGGGCGAGTGCGTGGCACTGAGGGCTATGCGACCGAAGTTAGGTACCGTCATGTATCCGACGGTTCAGCAGCAAACAACCAGTAGTCGGAAGTTCAGTGCTGGTAGCCGGCAATTCTATAAGGCATAGGGATCAGTCTGGGGTTCCCGCATCAGGCCGAGCACCGCGACCTCAGGTTCCCGACCGCTTCCTTCGTCGTTCCATGCCTGGACCTTCAGTTCGACCGGCATCTGGATCTTCAACACTTGCGACAACGCATCGACGACTTGTTGCGCCAGCCTCTGATAGGTCGTAGGGAAGGCTGGCACGGTGATGCCCCGCTGCCAGTTCATGTTCCGCTCGGGCGCAGCCCATCCCGCCGCCACAAGCGCCGCATTCCCGTCCCGGACCATCGGATCCGCGTCCTCCAAGAATTGGGCCGCAACAATCTCACAGAACAGACGGTCGTGACTACGCCAGAACTGGGTAAACCGGTTCCCGTGTGTCCTCACAATGACCACTCCTCCGTCTGGAACGGCCCGAAACACGATCGCCAGGCGCAGCGCGAAGTCCGACCAGTTTGCCGGTGCCGGTCGCGGTTCGGCTGCTTCGGCGGCGGCTTCCGCTTCCTCTTCCGCTTCCTGCTCGGGGTAGTCCCATTCGAACGACACATCGACACCCGGCACCAACCCACTGACCTCGCGCTGCAAACGCTCCTCGAACGCCGGTCGCCAGAGATAGAAGCGACTGAAGATCACCGGTCGCAGCGAAACGACTCGCACATCGACGCTCCCCACGTGACTGTCCCGCCGAACCACGTCGACGTCGTGCTCGAAACGCTCATCGCGCACGACCCGCTCGAACAAACCCAACACCGCCTGCGCATGTTCAGGTGATAGGCCGCAAACGGAAAAACCCACTTCGATACTCGTTGACACGACACGGACCCTACCGAGACCCACCGACATTCCCCCACGCCATGCCCAGCGACAGAATCGTCCTGAAATCAACGCAAGGCGTTCTGTGTCGCGATCATCGACTCCGCCTTCAGTCGGAGCGAGTGAGCGATCATGCCGCATATTGCGCGTTGGTCATCGGGGGAGTGTCGGGATAACGGCGGATCTTGATCTCGGTCCGATTGGCCGAACCTGATGGTTCGGCAGGAAGGACCGACGAATGTCGGAGACACTCGATGCCGTGACCAACGATGCGGTGGACACCAAGAAGCTGGCCCAGCAGCTGCTCGCTCAGGCCAAGGAACAAGGAATCGATCTGGTCGGGCCGGGCGGGCTGCTCAACCAACTGACCAAGACCGTGCTCGAAACCGCGCTGGAAGCGGAGATGACCGAGCACGTCGGCTATGAGAAGCACGACCCGGCTGGGCGTGGAAGTGGCAACTCCCGCAACGGAACTCGATCCAAGACCGTGGTCACCGAGATCGGTCCGGTCGACATCGATGTCCCGCGCGATACGAGTTCCTCGTTCGAACCCAAGATCGTCCGCAAGCGTCAGCGGCGACTGTCGGGGGTGGACGAGATCGTGTTGTCGTTGACCGCGAAAGGACTGACGACCGGCGAGATCTCGGCGCATTTCGCCGAGATCTATGGAACCTCGGTGTCGAAGGACACGATCTCGACGATCACCGACAAGGTTGTCGCGGAGATGGTCGATTGGTGCAACCGGCCCCTGGATCGCGTCTATCCGGTCCTGTTCATCGATGCCATCCACGTCAAGATCAGAGATGGTCAGGTGGCCAACCGCCCGATCTATGTGGTCATCGGCGTCACCACCGCCGGGGAACGCGACATCTTGGGTTTGTGGGCCGGCGAGGGCGGTGAAGGCGCCAAATTCTGGCTGCAAGTGCTCACAGAGCTCAAGAACCGCGGCGTCGCCGACGTCTGCATCGCCGTCTGTGACGGACTCAAGGGGCTGCCCGAGGCGATCAACACCGTCTGGGAACGCACGATCGTGCAAACCTGCGTAATCCACTTGCTGCGCAACAGTTTCCGCTACGCGGGCCGTCAGCACTGGGCCGAGATGAGCCGCGACCTCAAACCGGTCTACACCGCGGCGACCGAGGCCGCGGCCCGCGAACGGTTCGGCGAGTTCACCACGAAATGGGGTGGCCGCTACCCGGCGATCGTCAAACTCTGGAACAACGCCTGGACCGAGTTCACACCGTTCCTCGACTACGACGTCGAGATCCGGCGAATCATCTGCTCCACCAACGCGATTGAATCATTGAACGCCCGCTACCGGCGCGCGATCCGCGCCCGCGGGCACTTCCCCAGCGAGCAATCGGCGTTGAAATGCCTGTATCTGGTGACCCGTTCCCTGGACCCCACCGGTCATGGCCGGGCACGATGGGCGATGCGGTGGAAACCGGCCCTCAACGCTTTCGCCATCACCTTCGAAGGCCGGATCCACCCGACCGGGAACTAACCCACACCGAGACCGGATCCACCGTTAAACCGAAACTCCCGTCATCGGTCCAAACTGGTTGGCTGACAGCACTTCTCAATGCGCGCCCATGCCGATATGAGCGTGTTCGACTGTCGCTGTCGATGCTTCCGATCGATGGCGCGGTGTGGTTGTTCAGGTCGGGTTGTTCGTTTGGTTCGGGGTGGCGCCGAGGAGTTGGTGGGCGTTGCGGGTGGTTTGTTGACGCCAGGTGGGGTCGGTTTCGGTCCAGGTGGTGTCGAGTGTGGTGAGGGCGTGGAGGACTTGGGGGTGGCGGGTCCAGACGTAGTCGCTGCCGTAGAGCAGGTGTTCGGGTGTGGTGATGGTGGACAGGGCGGTGATCTGGGATTGGGTGGGGGTGCCTGCTAGGTCGTAGTAGAAGCGGTGCAGCAGTTCGGAAACCGAAGGGCCGTGGGTGTCCTCGGCCAGGGTGCGGAACAGTTCCAGTCGATCGGCCAGCAGGGGCAGCACGCCCCCGGCGTGGGGGACGATCAGGCGCAGATGGGGGTAGCGGTGCGCGGCGCCGCTGAGGATGAAGTCGATGACGGTGCGGGCGGTGTCGAACAGGAACTCGACCATGGGACGTGGACGGCCGAGGGCGAGGGCCTCGTGTCCGGCGCAGCTGGTGGGGTGCACAAACACGACGGCGCCGCGGCGGTCGAGTTCGGCGAGGACCGGGGCAAGCTGGGGGTCACCGAGGTAGTGCCCGGCGGTGTTGGTCATCCAGATCACTCCGTCGGCGCCGTGGGTGAAGGCGTGGCCGATCTCGTCGAGTGCGCCGTCGATGTCGGGTAGTGGCAGGGAAGCGAAGTAGCCGAACCGGTCCGGGTGGTTTCGTTTGATCTGGGCGGCGGCCTGATTCACCTCGCGTGCCAGTCGCCGGGCGGCGGCGGGGTCGCCGAAGTACACCCCGGGTGAGGAGATCGACAGGAATGCGCGGTCGATTCCGGCGTCGGTCATCAGGGCGAGGTGATCCTCGATGGTCCAGTGCGGCCAGTAGCTTTCCGGCATGCCGTCGGCTTCCCGGTGTCCGGCCGCGGTGGCGGCGCGGATGTAGTCCTCGGTGGTGAAATGCGCGTGCACGTCGATCAATCCGTCGGTCATGCCCGGGCTTCTGTCGGTCATAGGAACTCCTGTTCTCATATTGCTCAGACGAGTGCAGCTGCGCAAACAGGCGGCTTGTGAGCAGGCGCTCGCCCGGTGGGAGATGCCCCTGCCGCAGTGGGGGCGTAGGCCATGGCCGCACCGGTACCGGATACTGCGGTCTGCTCACTGGTGTTTCGGTCGGCTATTGCCAACCACCGTGCTGATGGCGGGTTGATCTCGTCCGATCGCGAGGTCGTGGCCCATTCGGTCGCGTTTGGTGCGCAGGTAGCGAAGGTTGTGCTGGGTTGGCGTGGTCGGCAGCGGGATTCGGCCGGCGATGTCGAGGTCGTAGCCTTCCAACCCAGCGGTCTTGGCCGGGTTGTTGGTGATCATCCGCAGCCGGGATGCCCCGATGTCGACGAGGATCTGGGCGCCGATGTCGTAGTGGCGGGCGTCCACTGGCAGGCCCAGCGCGATATTGGCGTCGACGGTATCCAGTCCTTGGTCCTGGAATGCGTATGCGTGGATCTTGTTTGCCAGTCCGATGCCTCGGCCTTCGTGTCCGCGCAGGTAGACGATGACACCAGTGCCCTCGTCGGCGATCAGTTGAGCGGAGTATCGCAGCTGGGCTCCGCAGTCGCAGCGCGTCGAGCCGAGGATGTCCCCGGTGAGGCATTCGCTGTGGACCCGGGTGAGGACACCATGACCGGTGTGGCTCGCGGCGGTGATGTCGCCCATGGTCAGGGCGAGGTGTTCGGTGCCGTCCACGGTGTTGCGGTAGGCGATCGCCCGGAACTCGCCGAATGTAGTCGGTAGCGTCGCCGATGCGGCGCGCTCCACGAGCTTCTCGGTGTGCAGGCGATAATGCACGAGATCGGCGACGGTGACCAGAGGCAACTTGTGTTCGTCGGCGAACTCCGTCGCCTGATGGCCGCGCAGCATCTCCCCGTCCGCCGCGACCAGCTCCGAGATCACCCCGACCTGGTTCACTCCGGCGACCGCGAGCAGATCGACCGCGGCCTCGGTATGTCCCGGCCGCACGAGTACGCCGCCGTCGCGGGCGCGGAGCGGGAAGACGTGCCCCGGCCGGTTCAACTGTTCCGGCGCAGTGCCGCAATCCGCGAGCGCATGCACCGTGCGGGTACGCGCTGCCGCCGATACGCCGGTACCGGAATCGACGTGGTCGACGCTGACGGTGAACGCGGTGTTGTGCGCGTCGGTATTACGCTCGACCATCTGGGGCAGTCGCAGTTCGGCGCAGCGCTCGGCACTCATTGGCGCACAGACGATTCCGCTCGTATGGCGCACCAGGAAGGTCATCTGTTCGCGGGTCATCAGCTCGGCAGCGCCGAGCAGGTCGGCCTCGTTCTCCCGGTCGGCTCCGTCCACGACGACCACCAACCCGCCGACGGCGAGTGCGGTAGCGGCGCGGCGTACTCGCGCTGCCGGTGATTCGCCGGCCATCATGACGCCTCGGCGTAGCGCGCGTGTGTCCCGAAGGTGTGGGCGTGGTAGGTCAGCGGCGCGAACTCCGTGGCGTCCACCGCGGCCACGTCACCGAGTATCAGCATGTGGTCGCCGCCCTCGACGAACGTGTGCACGGTGCCCGCGACCCACACCGCGACCCCGGGAAGCCGCGCGACCCCATGCTCGTACGACCAGTCGATCGCGTCGAACTTGTCGGGATCCTTCGTCCCGAAATGCCGGGCGTACTCCGATTGCCCTGCTGCCAGCACGTTCAGTCCGAAGGTGCCGGTTCGCCACACGATCTCGAGCAGGCGCGATTGGTTGCCCAGCGAGACCAGGACCATGGGCGGCGCCATCGATAGGGAGAGGAAGGCGCTCACCGTGGTTCCGTGCGGCCGTCCGTCCTCGACGGTTGTCACGACGGAGATCGGGGTGCACACCTCGGCCATCGCCGCACGAAACTCCGCCGGAAGAGCATCCACAGCCGCACACGGCGCCTCTCGACCGTCGATCTCGCGCATCGCCTTCGAAGTTCGGCCGGCGAACCCTTTCTGAGAATTCATTTGCTTACCACCTTGATGTTTCGGATATTTCGCGGCGTCTGATCAGGAGTTGTGGAACTGATTTGCGGGCACGGGGATTTCGAGATTCTCGCGGAGTGTGGTTCCGGAGTATTCGGCTCGGAACAGGCCGCGCCGCTGGAGTTCGGGCACTACCTTGTCGAAGAAGTCGATCGCCGGCCGGGGGTAGTAGGGGAAAATGAGCATGAACCCATCGGCCGCGCCGCTCTCGTACCAGAGTTGCAGGTCATCGGCGATGGTCTGCGGGGATCCGAAGACCAGGCGGTGGCCGAGGGTGCCGGCGAAGCGGCGAGCGAGTTCACCGAGGGTGAGATTGTCCCGGCGGGCCATATCGATGAGCATCTTCTGGCGTCCCTTGGCATGGTTGACCTCGGGAAGGTCCGGCAACGGCGCGTCGAGGGGGAGGGTGGTCAGGTCGAGGTCTCCGGCCCACCGTTGCAATTGTCGTACCGCGTCTTCGTCGGTCAGGAAGCCGGCGAGCTGGTCCACGATGCGGGCGGCCTGCTCATCGGTGTCGGCGACGACCGGGACGATGCCGGGCAGGATCCGCAGCGAATCCTTCGGTCGTCCATAGCGGCTCATTCGGCCTTTGACGTCGTCGTAGTATTCCTTGGCCTCGTCGACGGTCTGGGCGGCGACGAATGCGAGGTCGGCGGTGCGGGCCGCCAGTTCTCTGCCCGGATCCGACGCGCCGGCCTGCGCGATGACCGGATGTCCCTGTGGGGGACGTGGAACATTGAGCGGCCCCTGGACGGTGAAGAATTCGCCTTTGTGGTCGATGCGCCGGACTTTCGCCGGATCGAAGATCTGGCCGGTGGCCTTGTCCAGCACGAAGGCGTCTTCGTCCCAGCTGTCCCAGAGCGCGGTCACGACATCGCAAAATTCACCTCCCCGCACGTAGCGCCGGGAATGCTCGACATGCTTTTCGAATCCGAAATTCAACGATTCTTCTTCGGCCTCGGAGGTGACGAGGTTCCACCCCGCTCGCCCCTTGCTGATGTGGTCGAGCGAAGCCATCCGGCGCGCGACATGGTAGGGCTCGTTGTAGGTCGTCGTCATCGTGGCGATGAGGCCGATATTGCGAGTCAGCGGCGCCAGCGCCGTGATCAGCGATATCGGTTCCAGTCCGGCGAGCTTGGGATACTGGGACTTTCCGGTCGTCGCGACTTCCGGTTTTTCATAGCCCGGGACGGCGACGCTGTCGGCCAGGAAGATCGCGTCGAGCTTCGCCCTTTCGGCGGCCTGGGTTGTTTCGGCGTAGAAATCAAAGTTCATATCCGTGGCCGGATCGGCATCCGGATGCCGCCATCCGTAGATGTGAACTCCCGGCGTGGCGAGCAATGAGGCGAGGTGGAGCATGGCGTTCCTCCTGATGAGGTGAGTGAGGACTCGCAGGATGTTCCGCGCGACCGTTGGTGACGCGGCCCGCGCGGCGTCAGTGGACGGCTCGGCGGCCCGACCGCTTCCCGCGGTATGTCCGGAACGACTGCCCGGGAGAGTCCGGAGCTGTCTGTGGTACCACTCAATAGTCACTCGAACACAATATAATGTCAACAGTGGACATTAAAATGTCTTAAATGGCATCATTGGGTGTCGGCTGAGCGGGCGTCCGCAGTGTCGCGGTCCCCGCTGGACAGGCACGGTGCGATGATGGGGCCCCCACGTCAGCGCGCCCCAGGAGATTGGACATCGCCCATGAGCACCGAACGGGTGTCCCCGATCGTCGGGCGCCGGATCCGCGGCGAGCGGCAAGCGCGGGACTGGACCGTGGCCGAACTGGCCGAGCAGGCCGGGGTCAGCAAGGGCCTGATCGGTCAGCTCGAGCGGGGCGTCGGCAACCCGTCCCTGGAGAACTTGCACAAGATCGCGCTGGTGTTCGACCTTCCACCCAGCGCACTGTTCGACGAAGACGGCGCACGGCGACCCCATGCGCAAGGCGGCGGCACGCAGGCCAACAGGACCCTTCCGCCACCCACGGTGGGGGTGGTCCGGGCCGATGCGCGAAAGCAGCTGGGGTTTCCGCGTAGTCGTGTGGTCTTCGAACTGCTCACCCCGGACTTCCTCCGCGCGCTCGAAGTGTTCCGGTGCCTGATTCCGGAAAACTACGACACCCGGGAGGTTCCCTCCGAACACGAAGGCGAGGAGTTCGCCACCGTCCTCAAAGGACGTCTCGAAGCCCACATCGGCGAGGAAGTTTTCGTCATGGAGCCGGGCGACAGCCTCAGCTATCCGGCAACGACGCCGCATTGGTGGCGGAACCTGACGACCGCCGAGGCCGAGATGATTGTCGTCGTGACCCCACCGTCGATCTAGGGCTCGGCATCGAGGTGGCGCCACGCCGCCCCGACGCTGAATCTGGGCCCGGCTCGAAATCGGACCGCAGGATCTATTGAAAGTCCTTATATTGCAACATTGAGCAACTCCTGCTCCAGCTGCGGTGGGGCGCCCTGTTCGGTGGCGGTACGCCCTTCGGCGGCTGGGAACGCTTCCATCATCGAGTCGGGCATGTCCCAGTTGCGGAAGAAGTTGTTCGAGCCCGCAGAGGGCTTCCATGTGCGTGGCCGCCAGTCCGGGACGTAGTTGCGGTACCCGCCGGAGTTGACCTCGACCCGCAGGGTGCTTGGCTCGCGGAAGTAAAGGTAGTGCTGCTCCCCGATGCCGTGGATAGCCGGCCCGTACTCGATCCGGACCCCGTTCTCGATCATCAGATCCGCGGTGCGGGTGAGGTCCTCGGGATGATCGACCCAGAAGGCGATGTGGTGCACGCGCCCCGGTGCGGCCGACGTATCGAGCACGATCCCGAGGTCGTGAGACTTCTCGTTCGTCGTCAGGACACTGAACACGGTGACCGGTGCCTCCTCCAGGTCGGTGTAGGCCATGATCCGGAACCCGAGAACCTCGCAGTACCACTCGGCGAACCGCCGCACATCCGAGGCCGCGACCGTCACGTGGTCGAGAAAGCGCGGGGCCGCCGCGTGGAGGCTGCGTTTCTCGGGCCGGTCGGGGAAGACGGACCGGTGACCGGGGTCCGCGTCGTACTCGTCGATTTCCCAGAGCAGGGTCATGGGATGGCCGAGAGGGCCCTCGAAGCGATAGGAACGACCGTGTCCGGGACCGGATTCCGACCAGCTGCCGCTGACTCCTCCCACCGTCTCGATCCGCCGAACGGCGTCGTGCAGTGCTTCCGCACTGGATGTCCGCCAGGCCATCGTCTTCAGCACCGCCTCCGGGGCCGGGCCGACGACCAGGCTGTAGCGGTAGTAGTCACCCCAGGAACGCAGGTAGTAGGTGTCGCCTTCGCGGTCGGCGACTCGCATCCCGAACTTCTCGGTGTAGAAGGCGACCGAGTCGGCGGGCACGGGGCTGCCGATCTCGAGGTAGGCGAGATGACTGAGTAGCGTGGTCATGGATGGCTCCTTCTCAGTGCTGTGCGGTAGCCCGGAAGGGCTGGTTGAGGACCGACTCGAGCCGGTCGGTCTGCTCGGCGAGGTTGGCGCGCATCTCGTCGGTCGCACGCGGGAGGGTCTCGGTCGTGACCGATTGCTCTTGGACGAGGATCTTGTGCGATGTCTCCTGAACGAGCTGGGTGCGGGGATGCCGTAGCCGCTCGAGTGCGGTCAGCGACTCCTCCAGGCCCCGGTCGCGGGTGACCTCGTCGGCGAGGACGACAGCATCCTCGATCGCCATCGCTGCTCCTTGGGTGAGGTGCGGAGTCGTCGCGTGTGCCGCGTCACCGAGGACGATCACCCGCCCGCGGTGCCAGGGCAGTGGAACGTTCACCTCGACGAGCGGGCTGTAGACGATTCCATGCGGATCGTCGCGCAAGCAGTCGCGGACGCGCGCTAGCGGACCAGCGAACTGGGCCAAGCGCGTCGCCAGCCGGGAAGCGAGATCCGCCTCGTCCGGGCGTTCTGTGGCCTGTTCGGAGGTGACCAGCAGCATGTACATCGTCTTGTCGTCCATTGGGACCAGCCCGCCCTTGACACCGACGCCGTGCCACATGGTCACGCGGACGATCTCCGGTAGGCGCGGGAGCCGCTTGCGCCACACGGCGCTGCCGGTGTACTGCGGGACGAGCGACGTGCCGAGGACCCGGCGCCGCATCGCCGAACCCACCCCGTCGAAGGCGGCCACGAGGTCGTACCTGCGATGCTCGCCGTTGCTGAAGGTCACGTCCACGCCGGTACCGTCGTCAACGACATCCCTAACCTCGGTGCCATACGTGATGGTCGCGCCGGCGGCCTTCGAGGCGCGCAGCAGGATATCGTGCAGGTCTCTGCGGCTCAGGCCGCAGTTGGCCGGAACTCTGTCGCTTCCCAGGGCCGAGGGGACGAGCACGATCCGCTCGTCGTCCCGGTCGCGGTAGTCGTTGCCGTCGAAGGGAAATCCTGCGGCGAGGACCTCGTCGAGGACCCCTAGCGCATCGAGGGCGCGCAACGCGTTCCCCGGCTGATTGATGCCCACTCCGAGCACCGACCCGGGTTCCCGGATCTCCACGACGTCAACGTCGACCCCCTTGCGGCCCAGTGCGGCCGCGGCGGCAAGTCCGCCGATCCCGGCTCCCACGACGAGTGCATTGGCTACGCCCATTTCGACTCCTGATCACGGCTCGGACAAGTGGTTGTCCGTAAAGGACGCTAATCCGGTCGCTGTCGCCGGACGACGCCGTCGAACACATACAATCCATCAATCTGATTGATATCTCGGGAGACCGGCCATGAAGCTAGCGAGTTTCGACTTGAACCTTCTCGTCGCGCTGGATGCATTGCTGGCGGAAGAAAGTGTCAGCCGCGCTGCCGAGCGGCTGCGGATCGGGCAGCCGGCGATGAGCGCCACCCTCACCCGGCTGCGCAGCGTGCTGGGTGATCCGGTGCTCGTGCGCGTGGGGCGCGCGATGGAGCGGACGGTCTTCGCGGAGTCACTGCGCGAACCGCTCGCGGAGATCCTGCACGACGTCGAACTCCTGCTGAACTCCGGGACGGCGTTCGATCCGGCCACCTCGCGCCGCAGCTTCACCATCGCCGCCAGCGACTATGTCACGCTCATGCTGTTGCGCCCGCTGATCGAGCGGCTGAGCACGATCGCACCGGAGGTGAGCCTGCGGGTCATCCCTGGCGACGCCGGCATGCTCGAGAACGTCCGGCGGGGCCTGATCGACCTTGCGATCTACCCTGCCGAGCTGCTGCCGATGAACCTCCCGTTCCGCACCGAAAAGCTGTTCACCGAGGACTTCGTCTGCGTAACCGCCGCCGCGAACCCGGACGTCGGCGAGGAGCTGACCGTCGAGCAGCTCAGCACATTGCCTTACCTCGCCGCCGCGCAGGGAGCCCTGGCCTCGCTCGCCGATCAGCGTCTCGACGAAGCCCAGATCCCCCGCAACACCACGATGACCGCACAGTCCTTCGTGCTGGCGCCGTTCCTGCTCCCTGGAACCCGGATGTACACCATCATCCAGCGACGGCTCGCCGCGCTGCTGATGGACGACGCCCGGTTCCGGACCCTGCAGCCGCCGATCCCGATCGCCGCGGTCCACGAGCTGCTGATCTGGTCGCCGCGCCGGACCGCGGACGCGGGCCACGACTGGCTGCGGGCACAGCTCCACAACAACGCGGAGCTCCTCACCTGAGCTTGCACGTCGGTCACCTGCGCGCCGCTGCGCGGCAGGTCAACCAGCTCGCTCCAGCCCAGGCCGAGCCGGTCATAGATCACGCTGGTGGTGAACTCCGCGACGAGGTTGTGCACGGCCCAGTAGTACAGGCCAGACATCCCGCCACCGGCCAGGAACACCACGGGCGGCCCGCCGGTGCCGGACCGGTGCAGCAGCATCGCCCCGCCCGAGAGTTCGTGATGCGTCCCTAGCGGGGCCCCGGCCGCACCCGCGATGTCGTTACACCATGCCTGACACTCCCGCACGGCACCCGGCGGGAGGCAAGCCACGAGTGAGCCACACCGGTCTTGCTGGCAGGCAGCCGCGTTGGAGAGCTTCTCACCGGGCACCTGGACCCGATCCTGGCCGGGATCAAGTCCTACCACCAGTGTTAAGTAGCCGATGAGTGCGCACCGCATTGTGTGTGCTGGTGTGTATCTGGTCGCGAGGATTGACCCACCGCCGGACGCGTGCTGGGAAGGCGCGGATCACAGGTCGAGGGTCGCGCGGGACACCGACCAGAGTTCACGCGCAGCGTCCGGGTCGAGAGCCCATTCCTTGACGCCGTGGGGGTGGGCGGACAGGTCTGCGTCGTTTGGGACGCTGTATGCCTCGCGACAGTCGTCGAGGTAGTGCCCACCGGTGGCCTCGAACTCGGGGGCGATCGCCGCTACCAGGGTGGTCGCGGCACCCTGCTCGACGGTCTTGTAGGTGAATACACCAGCGGCTTCCGCGGCGTCGAGCGATTCACGCTGGCGCAGTGTGAAATTCCGCTGCAGACCGGTCCTGATACCGCCAGGATTGACGGCGTTGGCCACGATGCCTTCGGCAGCCCAGCGCTTGGATGCCTCGACGGCGAACAGCGAGTTCGCCGTTTTCGATTGGGCGTAGGCAATCTGTGGGTCGTAAGCCCGGTGTTCGAAGTGGATGTCGTCGAAGTCGACCGGAGCGCGCATATGGGCGGTGGAACTTACTGACACGATCCGGGCAGCCCCCCGATCCGCCGCACCCCTGGCAAGGGCGTCGTGCAGCGCGCAGGCCAGCGCGAAGTGGCCCAGATGATTGGTCGCGAACTGTAGCTCCCAGCCCTGCTCGGTTCGTTGCAGGTCCGCCGTGACCAAACCGGCGTTGTTGACCAGCAGGTGCAGCGGGCCGGTCCAGTCCCGCGCGAAGCGCGCCACGCTGGCCGGGTCGGCCAGGTCCACGTCGGCCACCACGGGCCTGTGCCGCACACCGGGGGCCGTGATGCGGTCGGCCACTCGCGCACCCGCCGCGGTATCGCGGACGGCGAGGCTGACATCCGCGCCCGCAGCCGCAAGAACCCGGGCTGTCTCCGCCCCGAGTCCGGAAGATGCGCCGGTGACCACCGCGCGCAGACCACGCAGGTCGACGCCGGTGGCTACCTCATCAGCGGTACTCGAACCGTCGAATCGGGTGGTGATGAGCGGAGGTGGTGGCATCGCGCAACTCCTGGTCTGGCCTCGGGCGGCATGGCGCCCCTGATCGAGTGCAACTTTACAACTTATACTGTTGTTGTCTAGTTCGTCGGTATCGGATATGGTCTGACGATGGACGCCACCAGCGTGGGTACGCGCACCGCCGACAGCGGTCGGCGTGAGCAGGTGCTCGCTGCCGCGCTCGACACGTTCGTGCGCTACGGCTATCGGAAAACATCGATGGAGGACGTCGCCCAGGCCGCCGACATCTCACGCCCGGGCCTGTATCTGCTGTTCGGTTCCAAACAAGAGCTGTTCACGACCGCAGTCACGCACGCCTTGGACGGCAGCATCGCCGCGGTCGCCCAGGTGCTCGCCGCCCCGACCCGACCAGTCCGCGATCGACTCCTCGACGCGTTCGATCAGTGGACCGGTCGTTACATCGGCGCGATGAGCCGCGAACTGAACGCCATGGTCGAGGAATACTCGGACCTGCTCGGGCCGGTCGTCACCGACTACCCCGCACGATTCGCCACGCTTCTCGAAGCCGCCCTGGCCGAATCGCCGAACACCGCTCCCCGATCGGCCGCAACAGCTCAGACTTTGATCAGCGCATCCATTGGAATCAAGCACCAGGTAACGACACGTGCGGCTTTCCTCGAGCGCATTGCTACCGCCATCGACCTGATCGTCGGCTGAGGGCACTGCCGAAGCCGCATCGTCGACCACCCCGCCTGCAACGCCAACTCGCCTCACCAACTGCCACCAGACCCAAGCGGGCATAACCGCCGAGCGGCAGCTGATCTCGCGAACGCACTCTCATGGCTCCCCTCTCGTGTCAAGGTGTGGTTTGCAGGTCGGGGTTATTCTTGTTGGTGGTGAGTCCGGGTTGTGGCTTGTCCGAAGTGCCGGTGTGCGGGGTTGAGCCGGTCGCGCTGGAGTCAAGAGTCGCCCCCGATTGCCCTCCCGGGCTTACCTTTTCCCATCTGCTCTGGTCATCGAGCATGCGTGCGTAGACGACGTTCGATAGGCGTCGTTTCAATGCGCGCATGGCTTCCATCGAGGTTTTGCCCTCGGCTTTGCGCCGGTCGTAGTAGGTGCGCCCGACGCTGGGATTGCGCAGTTGAACGGTGGCCATGGTGTGCAAGACCCGGACGCAAGCCATTATTGAGCCACACCAATGACGCAGGTGGGCAGCCGATTTGGGAGCTTCTCACCGGGCACCCGGACCCGATCCTGGCCGGGATCAAGTCCTACCACCAGTATTAAGTAGCCGATGTGCGAGCGTTCATCATCGGGGGCTGTGGCGTATTGGTTATTGCTCGGGCCGGAATCAAGGCGGCGGGTGGCAATAGGGGCTACCGAAACACCCCATCGGCGGCGAGCTGCGTGTCGATGGCGGCACGATCGATCTCCGCAACCCCGTCGACCGAGGATCGCACCGTCACCGAGAAGTGTGACGTCGATACCCACTGAAACCTCAAAAAAAGTCCGCCATAGGGCATAAAAACCGCTCGTATGCAAACGAGTTCAAGGGCATAAGATTCGTTGAGATGCAATCCGCCGTAGGTCATAAATTCTGCCGGAATGCAAATGCGTCACAGGGCATGGAATTCGTCTGGATGCAATTGATTAGATAAATATCTCAGTAATTGCTTGGAGCGTGACGATTGTTTACGGTCCAGTCGTCAGGTTCTCTCCGATCGAATCCAAGGTGTTCATGACCGCGTCCCCAGCGTTGCCGAAGTTCAGGCAACATTTGATCCTTGCTGTTCTCATGTTCTCCCAGTTGGTGATCTGGCTGGACAACACCATCCTCAGTGTCGCCCTGGAAACTCTTGCGGACCCGGTCAGTGGACTGGGTGCCAGCCCTGCTGAGCTTCAATGGGCCACAGGCGCATATACTCTGGTCTTCGCCACCTTGATGTTCACCGCAGGCGCACTGGGCGATAGCTTCGGTCACCGGAGTGTGCTCGCTACCGGAATGGCGATCTTCGCAGGGGCCTCGATATGGGCGGCGTACGCATGTGACCCAAGCCAACTGATTGCCGCCCGCGCCGCGATGGGAATAGGCGCCGCGCTGATCATGCCTGCCAATTTCGCCATCCTTTTGTGTACCTTCACCGGCCCCGCGCGGGCAACCGCGATCACCATTTCCTCGACAGCCGCCGGTATCGGAATGGCCGCGGGCCCGGTGTTGGCGGGGCTCCTTCTCGGCCATTTCTGGTGGGGCTCAGTCTTTCTCGTCAACGTCCCGGTTGTGATGCTGGCATTGGCCGGGATCGCCATGCTGGTCCCCAATTTCCGCAGCCCCACCATGCGGCCACTTGACCCGGCTGGGATGTTGCTGTCGATCAGCGGGCTCGCGGCGTTGGCGTACGGGTTGATCCGTGCGGGGCAGGTGGTCAACTGGAGCCGTCCGGATGTCTGGGCGCCGATCGCCGTCGGACTGGCCTTGTTGGCAGCTTTCATACTCGTCGAACTGCGAATCAAGGCGCCCAGTTTCGATCCCCGACTGCTCGCGCAACGGGTATTCGGTGGCGGCAACGCGGCCATGGCATTGCTCTTCTTTTCTGTGGCTGCCATCACTTTTTATAACGCTTTTTATCTGCAAGGTGCACTTGGCTTCTCGCCGATGAAGGCAGGCTTGGCCAATATCCCGACCGCTGTGGGCGCGATCGTGGGTGCGCCCCTTGGCGCGCGTCTGGTTCGCCGATGGTCACTACGCTCTGTCACCGTGCCAGCGCTCACCGTGGCGGCGCTATCCATGGGCGCGTTCGGGTTGCTCGGACTGCACACCCCGCTCGTCTGGATCGAGATCATGTTGTTGGTCCAGGGCCTTTCGGTCGGCATGATGATGCCAGTGACGGGAGCAATGATCAGCATCCTGCCGTTGGAACGGGCCGGTGCCGGGTCGGCGGTCACCCACACTGCGCGACAGACCGGCAGCGTGATCGGGATCGCAGTAGGCGGCACGATCATGTCGATCGTGTATCGGCGCGCGATCGAACCCTCGCTGAGCGATATACCCGAGCAGGTGCAGGACCAGGCGCGGGTTTCCGCCGAACAGGCCAGGCATGTCGCCGCCGCGATTCACCGACCTACTCTTGCGCAAGCCGCCGATAATGCGTTTATCCATGCTATGCACGTTGGCGCGAGCTGGATCATGCTCATCGCACTCTTCGGAGCAGCTGTGCTGGTAATTGCCTTGCGCCCAATCGGAAACCCCACGGGGCCGGTACAGGAGCCGAACAACGGTCCAGAAGGCAGCCACTCCGCGACTGGGGACACCCTCCATTCAGGGGCCGATAACCAACCCACTGATGAGAGCGCTTACCCAGGCAACCACTGATATACGTCCAGATCCTTTCCGGATCGGTTGGGCGATATGGCTTCTCAACGAACCCATGCCGAACCTCAGCATGTTTGCACGCCCGGTCGCCGGCAACACAACATCCGGTAACTAGCCGCATACCGCGCGGTCCGAGCGGACGGTGGTCAGCCGCTGATCAGCTGACCACCAATGCCTCTGGAACATCCGATAGTGCCGAATTGAGGGCATTCTGACCGGTCTGGGCAACGTCACAGCTTGGCTATTGCCCTGAGCATCAATGCAGCTGGCTGGGATTCGCGACGTTGCCCTGGGCTCGGTCGGATGCGTGGACACTCCTGCCGTAGTTGATGTTCGGCCTCGCACTGCGAACACCCTACGAGAGCTGACCGGATCCGGTGATCGTGATCTTCTCTGAGGTCTTCCCGCTCGATGAACCTAAGAGGTCCATGCTTCTGACGACGTCTTCGCCTTGGGCGACTCGCCCGAACACGCCGTTCTTGCCGTCCAGCCACGGCGTCTTGTCGGTGGTGATGAAGAACTGGGAGTTGTTGGTGTTGGGACCGCGGTTGGCCATGGCCAACCGCATCGGCTGGTCGAACTTGAGCTTGAAGTTCTCGTCAGCGAAGGTGTCCCCGTAGATGCTCTTACCGCCCGTACCGTCACCACGGGTGATGTCACCACCCTGCACCAGACTCTTCGAAATGATCCGGAAGAAGGTCGAGCCCTCGTACCCGAACCCTTTCTCACCGGTCGCCAACGCACGGAAGTTCTCCGCCGTGACAGGGACTACGTCAGTGAAAAGCTCGAATGTGACCCTCCCCAGTGATCGCCGTTCGCTGTCTATTTCGAAGTACACGATCGTCGCCATAGACACCATGGTGACAGCCCGAACCATCACGGCGGGCCGGATTCGCAGTTGTCCCAAGCGATTCCGGACAGACCATGTTTCGTGCGCACGCCAGTGGCGGTCGCTCGATGAGCATCAGCACCGAACCCTGGGGTCGAGCACCGATACACGCCGATGGTCACCACGCTGCTGATGTGGACCGGGCGTCAGGTTGATCGCGCTCCAACTGCTGGGTGCTGTCGCAACGCACGGAAATGCCGCTTACGGGTCGCTTCGGGACCGGCCGGGCCGAGGCCGGCCGAATGCACCATCATGCCGATGTGCGAGTACCCGCATGGTGCATCACTATCCGCTGTGGCCGCGCGGAACGCATCGATTCAGGCTGGAGGCAAACCCTTCGTCGCCCGGCCCCTCAGTGGGTGGGGAATTGCTGTGTTCCCTGGTAGCTCTTGCCCGGAACCAGCTTCAAGTTTTCTTGCACCACGTTGCCCCCGAGCTCGGTGAGACGAAACGTGTACGGAGGGCGCGCACCGTTGCAGATGAAGTAGTTGTTGGCATCGCGCGACGCAAGCTTCCACTGATTTTCATCGATGAATTCGACTTTCGCCACCGGGTACCTACTGTTGCTCACCTGCAAACTCCACCACCACTCGTTCGATCCCGCTGCACTCAGGTAGGTCAGTCCTCCGACCGGCTCCGCGTCGGTGAGCTTCCAGGAAACCGGAACCTCGTCCTGATCAGTCGAGCCGAGCATCGCGAACGCCGCTGGATTCAGGCGGATATCGCCGCCAGCGCAGGGATCACAGACATCAACGACCTCGACCCGAACGGTTCCGCCCTTGCCGGTCACCGCCAGCGCGGCGCCGCAAGCAAGACTGCCGCTGAAGACTCCGCGACTGACCGCGGCTGCGTAGGTACCGGCCTTCGGAAGGCTGCATGCTCCCTTTTGAACGTTCAAATCAGCGGAGCGAGCGATACCGGTTCCGCCCAGCAGGCTCGCCGAATCAGGATCGGGTGCGGCAGCAGCGGGACCAGCCTCGACCGACGACAGACACAGCACCGTCGTGCCGAGGACCCCGATGAGCATCCGTGACACGACATGGCGCGCGAGACGCCTGCCTGCCCGGTCAGGATTCAGGTGGCTGCTGCCGGTGTCTTGCCCAAATGCTCTGTCGGTCACGCCGGGCCTCCTCCTGGACGGCCCGCTGCCGACCACGGCAAAGCTTTCCACGGTGACACCGACATTCCAGGCAGGACACGAACCCGATCATGCTGCGATATTCGAACCTGCCACGCCGCCCGGTCGGTGGGCGAGACTCGCTGCGTGCCACGACATGCTGTAATCAGCGTAAGACGTTCTGCATCGCACTCATCCAAGCTGGCTTCAGTCAGAACGAGTGAGCGATAGTGCCGCGGAGCGCGCGTTCCGAGCGGAAGATGGCCGGCCTCGGACCGGTCGGCCACCAACGCCTCTGGAACGTCCGGATCTGCCGATGCGCAAGAGTGCGTCCGGATGGCCGGTCGTCCGAGACGAGCCATCGATCACTTCTCGACAGTGACTTGACCCATCTAGACGGCGTGCGGGATCGAATACCCAGTTGTCCTCATCGTGCCGATGAAGACAACCGAGAGGATGGATGCAGGAACGACTCCATGGCGTCGTGGTCCTCCCAAACCGCAGGAACAGGAAAGAGGACGCATGCGTATCTGGAAGCTTTCTGCACCGTTTGCCGCCGCGCTCGCCTTGGTCGTCGTGTTCCCCGGAACGGCATCGGCCGCCACGGGAACCTTCAGCTACGAGCTCCGACGCAACTCCGGGCATGTCGAAAAACTCAAAGACCCACAGAACGGCAAGTGCTACAGCGAATTAAGCGGCTGGAAGGCAAACAACCAGACCGACGTCAAGGCCACACTGTATAGATACGACGACTGCGAAGATCCCGTAGTCCAACTCGCTCCGGGCACAAAGATATCCCTGAGGTTCATGTCAGTGAAGTTCGGCTGAGCAGCGGCCCTTGCCGCCCTTCACCTTCCGGGCATCATTAACCCCAGCGGCACGTAGCCGCCGCTGCCGCGGTGATGCCGACGCTGATGACTCCCCGGGTCCAGGTCTCCTTTGCGTGACCCGAGGGCTGCGCGTTCGGGAACGTCCGCACATCAGCGTAAGACGTTCTCCATCGCACAGTCCCTGCTGGCTTTAGCCGGAACGAGTGAGCGCTCATGCCGCATATCGCTCGTTGGTCGGACGTCCAGATCTGTTGATAGACATGACTTCCCAACGCGCGCATCTGCCGAGTTGAGTGCACTTTCGAGTGGTCATGCATGCTCATCGGAACTCGGACGTCGTCCCGTATCCGGGCTCGATAGGGTCACAGCAGATCCAAATCGACCCGGAGGATGTATGAGCGAATCAGCGATCGAGTGCGCAACCCCTGCTCATCGGCGCCGTCTCGTTGACACAGTGGTCGCTGCGTTTGCCGAGCTTGGGTGGCAGTGAGCGGGTTGGTCTCTCGGGTGGTCAGATGCCGATAGCGGGCGGCATAAACCGGGTTGGCGCGTTGGGTGCCCCACACGCCTCGCCAGGCGGCCAGCCGTAGCCCGGGACGGCCCGCCCCGGTGAGTCGGGCGCGGCCGGTGAAGGCACCGGATTTCTTCTCCCGAGGCGCGAGACCAGCGTGTTTGACCACCGCCCGAGCGGTGGGAAACCGTGCGGGGTCACCGGTAGCAGGTGCACCCGTTCCAGGGCGCCGCGCCGATGCGCGAGCACCCCAGCCCGATCATCTAGTGCGGCAAAGAGCTTCCCGGTGATCCGAAAACACGCCCGCTTCGCACCACCGCGGGTGACCTCGCCACGGACCAGTCGCTCGAGCCGGTCTCGGCCCAACCGGCGGGTGCGGGTGAAGTCGCCGCCATCGCGACCGCAGATCACCCGTAATGCCGCCATCCAGGTCCGGGACTTGAACGGTTGCTGGGCGGCTTCGAGCGCGGCCGGCGCGAGAGACGGTCGCGGGGTCAGCACGTCGCGGCGAGAACGACCGCCCGGCAGTTTGTTGTTGGTCAACATCTTCGGCCAACGACCGGGTTCCGCCCGACCAACAGCCCCCGCAAACGGGGGCTTCCACTAGCACAGTTAGCTATGGCCTACTGATCGAGTACTGATGCAATATATTGCACCCCGTCCTCCATTAATTCTAAGGCCATTTACCATGGTCGACTCTGGATTCACAAAGGAGACAGATCAAGATGCGGACATTATTGACTTTCGCTGTGGCGGCGGGTTTCGCTGCGGCACTGGGTTTCTCCGCGCCGATGTCGCACGCCGCTCCGGACAATTGCGGCCTTCACCTGCAGGACGACCATGGCCGATCATGGGCGGTGTGGACGAACTGTGAGAGTGTCCAAGAACTAGTCTATTGGGAAAACAGCGATAAGTGGCCACGGGGACAGCGCAAATGTATTGCGCCAGGTGATACGCAACTACTGGACCCCGCCAGAGTCGTCAGCAACGCGCAAGTAATGTCGAACAACTGCGATCACTGAAAGCCCATCAGGTCCGGGGAAATTCGAGGGCGAAAGGATCGGCCCCTTCGCCGACCCGGTAGTCGCCGGATAGCCCGTCAGCGCCGTGAGCGCTGACGGGCTGCACCGTGGGTCAGTTTGCGCCGCAGACGCTTACGCGAAACCGAGCGGTGGGCTGAAACCGCCGAACTCCTGCTCGATCAACTCCGCGAACCGCAACGTCGTGTGATCCTCGAGATAAGGACCGACGATCTGCATGCCGAATGGCAACCCTTCCGGCGTGCGCCCGATCGGTGCCGCGGTGGCCAGGCGAATCGCCAACCGGTCTGATCCTGGCCGACGCGACACCGCTCGTGCGGCAGGTACTCACCGAACTCGGCGTCGAGCCGATCGATCCAGCGCAAGCCGCCTGGGTCATCGCCCGCGACATCGCTCGCCAGATGATCGTCGGCGAGCTGCGGCCCGAGAACGGTGCGCGCTCGTTATGGGGTTTGTGGTGGTCCTGCGACACTGCGGAGGAGATCGGCCAGATGCGCAAGCCGTTGGAAGCGTGGGACGAGGTGTTACCGGCAGACCGGGACGACGAGGCGATCCGGGCGCAGATGCGGGAGCTGGCCCACGGAGTGCTCGACGCTGCGAACACGCGGCTGACCAAGCCGTAAATGCGCGCCGCGCGGTTCGAAGCGGGCCGCGCGGCATGCCGAAAGATCAACAGGCCGGGATCATCTGCCTCGTCGGAACATACTCAACTGCCGCATGGCGCGCGTTGGTCATCGATCCAAATTGGTTGGCTGGCAGCACTTCCCAGCGCGCGCAAAAGCCGATGAGCGTGCGGCCATCGTTGGGTCAGACATACTGAAGTGCTCCTCCTGCAACTCGTGGATGTCGGAGCCGATGACGAGGTATTCGCGTGGGCGGTGATGCCGGTCGCTCCCGGCGCGATCCGCTCATTGCCGGGGAGATCGGCGTCGACGTGGTACGGCGGAGACGGTGACGTGTCGCTCCCAACACACGCCAATCGCCGCGGTTCCACGTCGTGGAGGCCGATCGATCCGTGGTGTAGGAGACCGACTTGCGGACGATCGGTATGGCGGTAACGCTGCTCGCCGATTCCGGCAACTGATAGGTGTGACTGATTTGATGAGGGATCGGGGCTCGCCACCCGAGACCGAAGAGCACCTCTGCGGGCGCACCGCGGAGTTCGAGCAGCTGTACCGGGCGCATATCGGCCTGGTGCTGTCCTACTTCGCGCGCAGAACCACCGACCCGCAGACGGCCGCGGATCTGACTGCCGACACTTTTGTCGAGGCCATCACCTCGTTCGTGTCGTTCGATCCCCATCGCGGGACGGCGCGGGCCTGGTTGCTCACGATTGCCCGGCGCGTGTACGCGCGCCACTGTGAGAGCACGACACGCAACCGGAACACCTTGGCGCGGTTGAGAGGTCATCGACAGATCGATACCGACGAAGCCACCGAGCTGCTCACTCGGATCGATGCCGAAAGTTCGGGGCGGGAGCTGATGGCCGCGTTGGCGGCGCTGCCCGCACTCGATCGCAACGCTATCGAGCTGGTCGACATTGCCGGCCTGGCGCCTAAGGAAGCCGCTGTCGCACTGGGGGTTTCGTCCGGCACATTGCGGGTTCGACTATTCCGGGCACGCACCAGGCTGCGGAAGCAGACCGGCCACCACACCATGAACACGAAAGGATCGATGTGATGAGCAAGTTCGAGGATCGCCTACTCGGTGATCTCATCGATGCACACGGCCCCGAACTGGCGGTCGCTGCCCGGTCGGCGCCGCGGCAATTCCCGCGTCGCGCGGTGGGCATCGCCGTCGCGGCGGTGGTACTCGCCGCAGCGAGCACCGTCGCAATCGACATGATGGGGGAAAGCCCACAGGCATTCGCCGTGGTCCGCAACGACGACGGGTCGGTCACGGTATCGATCTCGGACATGCGTGCGATCGATGCGACCAATGCGAAGCTGACCGACATGGGCATTCGGGCGAAGGTCTTGCCCATGCGAAAAGAGTGCCCAGAATTGGACGAGAGCACCCTACTGCCCGCCGCACAGCAAATCGCCTCGCATTTCACCCTGCCCGAAAGCCATCCCGACGGATCAGTCACGTTGCAGTCCAGCGCCGCCCCGCCGGGGTACCTCATGCTGTTGGGCCTCGCGGGGATGCCGGGCGGGAAAGGCATCGGATTGTCGTTCACCGCTCCAGTACGCACTCCAGGGCCCGATTGCCTGTATCTGCCAGGAACGTTGGAACCGATCCGCTGATCACAGCCACCCTCGGCTGCCCGAGCAGCAACGCGGGACAGACTCACGAACGTCCTGCATTACCGCACATAGCGCATTGGGCAGGCATCCAAATCTGTTGCTCGACACGGCTTCTCAACGCGGTGATGTCGATTATGTGATGGTCGGCCCGATGTCGGTGTCCGCCGATATTTCGGCGCACCTCTATGACGAGGCGGTCACGGCATTCGGCGTCGAAATCCTTGTCGCGCTTGTCAATCTCATCGGCCAATACGTCAACGATTCGGCGCTGTCGACCTGCTTCCAGGTACCAGTCCTGACACAGCACGGCGCCGCCTGAAACCGACATCACGCAATGCACCCGGAAAGGGAAAGATCATGCCGTTGATCAACATCTGCCTACGCTCGTCGAGATCGTTGAGCGTCGACCGGCGGCGCAGCGGCTCTGCATCAGCGAGAGCCGGGTCGTCGTCGTAGCGGCGTTCCGGCGAGTTCGGCGGCGCGATCGACACCGGCGGCGGAATCATCGACCGGACATTCGGCATGCCCTCGACCAGATCCGACAGATGCGGCAACCGGTCCTTGCGCTCCCGCAGCGGCTCCATCAACAGGCGGCCCTGCTCGCTCACCTTCCGAGCGGCCCCTGCACGGCCTCGGTCATCGCCGCAGCGAGATCGGCGTAGGAAGATCACCGATATCGTCGGCAAACCGGGTCTCGATGAGAATGCCATCGGCATTCACGGTCACGCCGATCCGCTTCTGACACGCGGTGAGCCGAGCACGATCTTGCTGGATTTTCGAAAGACCCCACATTTGCTCCGACAATGCTTCCATCATCATCGCGGCATCGGCCTGCAGCCGTTAGTTCACCACCGGGGCCTCCACATCGCAGGTCGAGCCGTACCGCAACGCTGCACATTTGCTACTGCCCGGGTTTCTGCTGGTGACGAGCGGACCGAGACTTCTCGTTTTCCTCGAAACATTCGCCGTGTCCCGCAGGTTTGTCGCATTCTGACCGGGTACGTCGGCGAGCCGGGACAGGCTCTTGAAAGAATTATCCCGGCCCTACTATATATCCCTTGTCCCCTTGTCGAATTTCTAGCCGATCCGGTCGTCACCCATGTTTCACCCTCGCCGTTGATAGAATTCACCGGGCCGTCCGTGAGCTTTTGAGTTGGTCGATGATATCGTCGAACATCGCTGCCGCCGAACGCAGTCCGTCCGGATTAATGTCGATCGGTTGTTCCACTATTCTTCCCTGTCCATAACCGACGACCCGGAATGCATTACCCTCGCATTACGTCCTGTTCGCACACTCGACTGATATGCTTCTCGTCGAAGCGAAACCAATTTCGGCGGACACTCGCCGCAAGTGGCAGGAGAAGAGACCGCATGAGACCGATGACATCTACACCCCGCCGAGGGCACCGCACGTCGGCGCAGGCGCTCGGCTCGGTCGGTGCAGCCGGTCCGGACTGCGGCACCCGCCTTCGGACATGCACCGGAGACCAGACCAATCCAGTTCCCTGAACTCTGCGATTCCGGCACGTCCATGTCAGCCTCACATTTGAGTTGACCTTCAATAAAATGACATGACTGAGAGTAAAACAGAGCTTATGGCAGACGCCAATCGACTGCAGCGCGCCTACCGGTCCCCGGTGCGCGAGGAGGCCGCCCGCCGCACCAGGGACATCGTGGTGCAGGCGGCAATGCAGGTGTTCGCGGAACGCGGGTATGGCGGCGCCACCATCGATCAGATCGCGACCTGCGCCGGCGTCTCCCGCCCGACCGTCTTCGCCGCAGGCAACAAGGCCCAGCTGTTCGCGCTCGCGCGCCAGTACGCGGCCACCGACGGCCATCTGACCGCGCCGGACGACGACACGATCGCGATCGATTCGACGGTGGCCGACATCCTCACGATCACCGACCCTCGGCGCCTCCTCGAACAGTTCGCCGCACACACGGCAGCCCAGATGCAGCGAGTGCGGCCGTTGCAGGTCGTCCTCGAGCAGGCCGCCGGCACCGACCCCGATCTGGCGGAACTGCTGAAATCAACGCAGCAGCAGCTGCTGGAGACGGCCGGTAGCGTCGTCGCCGCCATTGCCGCGGCGGGATCGTTGCGGCACGGCAGCTCCCCCGCCGCCACCACCGACGTGCTGTGGTTACAACTCCAGTACACGAACTACCAGCACCTGGTCGATGAGCGCGGCTGGAGTCACCGGGATTTCGAACGGTGGCATGCCGCCACGATGATCGCCACCCTGCTCGAACCGAAAAGTAAATAGATTGATTTGACTTCAAGTCGATCAGAATATTGCGGGCGACGCCAATCGCCGCGAAACTTGCCCGGCGTGCATCTGATCCGGTGGCGCACATATGCCCCTAGCGCCAGGCCTTACGCCAACGCGGACGGGCAGCCATAACTTTCCGCCGCGCCTACTGCTCCGGCCATGGTCAGTAGGGCGCCTTGCATAGCGGCGGCCCGAGGTGAGACGAGGAACCGGATGGCCTCCGCGACCTCGACCGGGCCACCACCGCCCACCGGCACACCGTGCGGGTATCCCGGATCCCGTTTCGCTCGGTGCTCCTGAGCCGAAGAGAACGTATGGCCGGGATCCACGAAATTGACCCGCACCCCCTTCGGCCCGTACTCCGCCGCCCACAACCTGGTCAACATGATCAACGCCGCTTTCGCGGCCTGCACCTGGCCACTATCCCCCGCCAAGGCGCCGAAACCGCCAACGTTGACGATCGCTCCCCGGCCACGCTCGGCCATGAGCGGCGCGAACGCGCCCGTCAAGACCAAGGGCGCCTTCACATTCCGGTTGAACACCATGTCGAAGACGTCCTCGGTCGACCCATAATCTGCTTCACCGGCATTGTTGACCAACACCTCCACTGGAGCACCGGCCACCACCCCGACCGTTTCCGCGATCAACCGACGCATCGCCGCGGCATCACCCAGATCGACTACCAGATCTACCGCCCGGCCCCCGGCCCACTCGATCAATTTGCGCGTCTCCTCCGCACCGGCACCATCGCGGCCACAGACCACGATCGAATACCCGTCCTCAGCCAGCCGCAACGCCGCCTCCCGCCCGGCACCCCCCGTCGAACCAGCGACCACCGCCCACGAACCCCGCCACCGAACGTCCTCCACGATGCCTTCACTCATCTGATGTCATCTCCCTCTTGCTGCAACTCCATGGTGGTTCTGACCGTCGACTCCAGCGGCACCAGCGCCGATGGCCGACCGAGCCGTCTTGCGATGAGGCGTCGATTGATTGGGCCTACAACGCCGGCGGCGACTCAGGCGAAGGCGGCATGGGCGGGCTCGGTGGTGGGCAGTCGTTGCGCGCGGTAGGCGAGGACGATCATGACCGCAGGGAAGAGCAGATCGCAGACCAGAACCCCACCGGTGTTCCCTGGCGCGTGATCGCCATTGGCGAACCATTGGTAGACGTGGCCGATCAGCGCGCCCCACAAGAACATTCCGGCACCGAGGCCGATCGTGATGCGCTCACGAGCAGAGGCCGAGACGGCACGGAAGCCCATGACAGCCAGCCCGAGGTTGGCGAACGCGATCTCGAACTGGAACGGGGTGGAGTTGAAGCCGATCGCCGTGGCCATCACCTCCGGCACCGTGAGGAATGTGAAGGTCATCCACAGACTGCCGAACCCGAGCGCGACAACGGCCCACCACCGTTGCCAGGTTTCCAAAGCGGCTGCGCGAGAAGGACTGTGCCGGGTGGCAACGAGTGCGCCGGCGACCGCGATCAGCGGCCAGATCAAGGGGACTGAGGTCTGGGCGAGGTAAGCCATGTCGTTCATACCTCAAGTCTTGCATGGTTAATATTAACTACGCAAGACTTCCGGACCTTGGATGTGCGCCTTCCGCAGTTCGAACCCAGGCTGGATGCGCGCCGACTCTTCGACCGGGCGCGGGCCGGACAGCTCGGCGTCCGGGACCAGGCGCTCGAACAGCCCGCAGAACAGGGCCGTTCCGTCGAGGCAGAGCAGCTCTACACCATGCGAAATCCACTGGAGACCGACTCGACACCCTGGCCCGCACAGGTTAGGCAGCCTTCAACAAAGCGTGGAAGACCCGCGTGATGCAGGTAGCCCCTTTGTCGAGTTGCAGCAATGCGCCCAACGACGCAGACGGACTGAAGGGTGGACTGCCCGCTGCGATACGGCCGTCTCACAGACCCCCCGGGCCGACATACTCGGCGAATTCCACACTGGGCCTTCAGTTCCCATATTGGCATTACTCACAGTAAGATGATTTTGCCAAGAGCCAACCGGCACTCGACGGCCGTCAACGAGCGACGGCGCGGCCGAATTCCGCTGATGGAGAACACCTTTCAAGCAGGACCGTCGTCTACGACTCAGGCCAGCCTGAGTCTTGACTAGTTAATATTAACTGTGAAACATTGAGAGTGTGAACAGCATGTCTTACCTCGCCCAGACCTCAGTCCCTTTGTTCTGGCCGCTGGTCGCGGTCATCGGTGCACTTGTTGCCACCCGGCACAGTCCGTCTCGCCAAGCCGCGCTGGAAACCTGGCAGCGGTGGTGGGCCGTGGTCGCCTTGGGCTGCGGCAGCCTCTGGATGACGATCACGTTCCTGACCGTCCCCAAGGTGATGGCGACCGCGATCGGCTTCGACTCGACCCCGTTCCAGTTCGAGATCGCGTTCGCCAACCTCGGACTCGCCATCATGGGCTTTCGCGCCGTCTCCGCCACTGCACGTGAACGCATCACCATCGGCCTCGGTGCCGGAATGTTCTTGTGGGGCGCGCTGATCGGCCATGTCTATCAGTGGTTCGCTCACGGCGACCACGCTCCCGGGAACACCGGCGGCGTCCTGGTCTGCGACCTGCTGTTCCCCGCGGTCATGATCGTTCTCGCCTACCGCGCGCAACGACTGTCCACCACCGGACAGCCCGGAACCCCAACTCTGTTGCCCAGCAACATGAGCGACCCTTCGCACGAGGTCGGAAGCAGGCAGGCATGAACACAGCAGTCGCAATCGGCGGCGGCATAGGCCCCGACCTCGGACAGGGCACGGCCCAGGCACTCGAGGACGCGGCGACGCTAGGCGCTCTCGCCACCACCGAGCCCACCATCGAATCCCTGATAGCCGACTACGACCTGGCACGCCGCGACCGGACCCAGCAATTCGCCCGATCCGAGGTGGGCAACTGATGCGCGCGGTCCTCATGCTGTTCGACAGTCTCAACCGCCGGTTCCTGCCGCCCTACGGCGCCGACTGGGTACACGCCCCCAACTTCACCCGCCTCGCCGCACACACCGTGCGATTCGACAACAGCTACGGCGGCTCGATGCCATGCATGCCCGCCCGCCGCGAAATGCACACCGCCCGCCACAACTTCCTGCACCGCTCCTGGGGCCCCTTGGAACCCTTCGACGACTCCGTGCCCGAAATGCTCTCCGCCGCAGGCATTTACCCGCACCTGGTCACCGACCACCCGCACTACTGGGAAGACGGCGGAGCGACCTACCACAGCCGATTCCGCACCTTCGAGTTCTTCCGCGGACAGGAAGGCGACGCATGGAAGGGACAGGTCGCCGATCCCCCGCAACCGCAAAGCCCGCGCCGGGTCCGCAACCAGCTGTGGCGCCAGGATCTGGTGAACCGGCAGCACCTGACCGAACCGGCCGATCACCCGCAGATCCGGACGGTGCACGCCGGCCTCGAGTTCATCCGCGCCAATCACGCCGAGGACGCGTGGTTCCTGCAGATCGAGTGCTTCGACCCACACGAACCGTACTTCTCCCACCGCGACCACCAGCGCCACTATCCCGCACTAGACGCGCCGAACGAGTCTCCGGCGTGGCCCGACTACAAGCGGGTGGACGAAGATCCGGAAACCGTGCAACGCACGCGGGCCGAGTACGCCGCACTCCTGACAATGTGCGACGCGTCGCTCGGCCGCGTCCTCGACGTCTTCGACGAGCTGAACCTCTGGGACGACACGCTGCTGATCGTGTGCACCGACCACGGGTTCCTGCTCGGCGAGCACGGCTGGTGGGGCAAGAACGCACAGCCCTGGTACGACGAGAACATCCACACGCCACTGTTCGTCTGGGATCCGATTGCCCGGACGAAAGCAGGCACCTGCCGGGAACTGGTCCAGACCATCGACTTCGGCCCCACGCTGCTGGACTTCTTCGGCCTGCGGCCCACCGTGGACATGGAAGGCCGGTCCCTGCTGCCGCTGCTGCGCAATCCGGCACGGGGCAGGCACCGCGTTGGGGCGATGTTCGGCAGCTTCGGCGGGCACGTCAACGTCACCGACGGACGGTATGTGTACATGCGGGCCCCGGCCGCACCAGGCAACGCGCCGCTGTTCGAGCACACCCTGATGCCAACGCACATGGCATCCCGTTTCACCCCGGCCGAATTGGAGAACGCGCGGCTGGTCGACCCGCTCCCGTTCACCAAGAACGTCCCGGTGCTGCGCGTACCCGGGTTCGCCGTCGGCGACCCGTTCGCCTTCGGCACTGTCCTGTTCGACCTGGCCAGCGACCCCGACCAGGAAAACCCGATCATCGACGACGACCTCGAACTGCGGATGATCACCCTGCTGCTCGTACTGATGCGTGCGAACGACGCACCGGACTCGCAGTTCACCCGCCTCGGCCTGCCCCGCGAGGGACCCGCCGATGTCAGGCACCTGCTGGCCCGGACTCAGCTGCCGGCCTACCGGGAAGCCGTTGCGCCGCTACCGGTTCCGGCGGAATTCGGCACCGGGCGGCCGGGAGTGAACACGCCGATCACCGAACTCCTCGCCACTGCGGACACCCACGCGATCGTCGAGGCCGCGCTCGGGCCCGCGATCGCCCGCATCGCCGAGCAGACCGGGTCGGTCACCCTCCTCGACCTCGCCGACTTCACCCCGGTGCTGACCAGGCGAACCCTGCACCAGCTCGATCGGGCACTGGCCGAAAGCAGGCCGGTCCCCCGCCACTCTCAGTGAGGTACACCGTGACAGACACCGTCATACCGACGACCCTGACACCTACCACCGGCACCCCGTCCCCGACAACCGCCGGCGGCACCCCGGTGATCATCCCGGGCCGTTGGCGCAAACTCGCCCTCGTCGCAGCTCCGCTCTGGGCCGACAACAACGAATCCAGCGTGCTCAGCACCCTCGCCCCGGTCATCGTCCAGGCGGTCGCGGCACCCGCGGCCGCCGTCGGCTACCTGACCTCCACCGGAAAGTTCATCAGCATCGTCTGCGGGCCGCTGTGGGCCTGGGTGGCGCGCAGGACCAACCGCAAGATCGCCTTCGCCGTCGCCTCCGGCCTCGCCGGAATCGCTACCGCCGCAACCGGTCTCGCACAGAGCTACACCCAGCTCATCGTCCTGTACGGACTGTCGGCCGTGTTCATCGCCGCGGCACTGCCGATCGCCAGCGAAATCACCGCCGACCTGTTCGACGATGCCGCGCGCGGCCGCGCCAACGGTTACACCTGGGGCGCGATCTCGCTGCTCGGCTCGGTGCTCGGACCGCTGATCGGGCAGTTGTCCCGCGTTCCCGACGGGTGGCGCTACGGATTCTTCGCCTGGGGTGCCATCACCGTTGTCACCGCCGTATTGCTTGCCGTGTTCTTCACCGACCCCGCCGTCGGCGCCAGCGAAACCACGGTGCCACAGCGGGCCGAGAACGACCGGATCACCTGGGCCAAGGTGCGGCAGATGCTCCAGATCCCCACCTTCGTCCTCATGCTGATCCAACGGCTCATCTCCGGTCACCTGCTGATCGCGAGCTTCGGCATCGTCTTCCTCGTACACACCTACGGCTTCACCACCGCCGTCGCGTCCATCGTCACCCTGCCCTTCGGCATCGGGTACCTGCTCGGCACCTTCGGCGGCAGCCTGGCCACCGACTTCCTCCAAAGTCGGCTGCCAAGGATCGGACGCATCATCGTCCTGCAGTTCGCCCAGCTCGGCTTCGGTGTCGTCGCCGTGGTTGGCACCCAACACAATTGGGGCGGCATCGAGGTTTTCGCCGGATTCTGGGCGGTCCTCGGCTTCATGCAGGGCCTCAACCCCGGCGTGAACCGGCCCATCGTGGCCGCCGTCGTACCGCCCGAAATGCGCGGCGCCGCCTTCGCACTGCTGCTGTCGGTGTTCGAAGCCCTCGCCTACGCACTGTTCAACCTCGCCGCCGGACTACTCACCGACGTGATCGGCCTACGCGGCGTAATGCTCTGGATCCCAGGCATTCTCATGCTCGTCAACGCCGCCTTCTGCACCATTCTCTATCGCACCTACCCCCGCGACGTCGAACGACAACGCACCCTCCTGGCCGAGCGAACCCGAACCGAGGCGACCGGATGAACCCCGCCCGGCACCCGATCGACCAGGCACACCTACCCGGCGGAACATTCGCGATGGGCGATCCGCACCACGACGGATTCCACGCCGACGGGGAAACACCGGTGCACACCGTGGAACTCTCACCGTTCACGATCGACACCACCACCGTCACCAATGCCGCATTCACGACATTCGTCGAACAGACCGGACACGAAACCGACGCGGAAAGGGTTGGATCTTCCGCCGTGTTCCACCTCGTGCTGGCAGCCGACGAGGCAGACCTCATCGGCCGCGCCACGCGTACGTCCTGGTGGATCGAGGTAAAGGGAGCGAACTGGCGGCACCCACAGGGACGGCATTCCAACATCGACGACCGCGGCGACCACCCCGTCGTACAGGTCTCCTGGCACGACGCCATCGCCTACTGCGACTGGGCCGACCGGCGCCTCCCGACCGAAGCCGAGTGGGAATTCGCCGCGCGCGGTGGCCTGCCCGCGGCCCGTTATCCATGGGGTGACGAAGCGCCGGATACCGGCGGCCGATGGCGCGCGAACATCTGGCAGGGCACCTTCCCAACCACCATCCAGGACAACGAATTCCGCACCACCGCACCCGTGCGCACGTACCAACCCAACGGATACGGACTCTGGCAAACAGCCGGAAACGTCTGGGAATGGTGCGCCGACCACTTCTCCCCCAACACCTACACCCACGACGCCGCGGCAGGAACGGTATGCGATCCACAAGGCCCCGCAACCGGACATTCACGAGTCCTACGCGGCGGCTCATACCTCTGCCACGACAGCTACTGCACCAGATACCGCTCCGCCGCCCGATCCTCGAACACCCCGGACTCCACCATGGGCAACGCCGGCTTCCGCACCGCCGCTACCTCACCACTTCGAGTCGAGGGCGGACACAGCGGCAGGGTCTGTCCAGGTAACGGTGTAACTCGGGTTGATTGAACTATTTTCGGCCGGCGGTGAGTCGGCCTTCGAAGGTGATGTCGAAGGCGTTGAGCGCGGCTTTCCATCGGGTGATCCATCGTTTCTGGCCCTCGCCGGTGGGATCGAGGGCCATGACCGCGAGGTAGACGCATTTGAGGGCGGCTTGCTCGTTGGGGAAATGGCCGCGAGCACGGACCGCGCGGCGGATACGAGCGTTGACCGACTCGATCGCATTCGTGGAACAGATGACCCGTCGGATCTCGGTGTCGAAGGCCAGGAACGGAGTGAACTCGGCCCACGAGGTTTCCCAAAGCCGCACGATAGCAGGATATTTCGTGCCCCAGGCCTCGGCGAACTCGTAGAACCGTTCCAACGCCGCGGCTTCGGTCGCGGCGGTGTAGACCGGTTTCAAGGCTTTGGCGATCACGGCCCAGTCCTGGCGCCCGGCATAGGAGAACGACGCGCGCAGCAGGTGCACGATGCAGGTCTGAACGACCGCGGCCGGCCAGGTCTGCCCGATCGCTTCGGGTAGTCCTTTGAGCCCGTCGCAGACGAGCATGCAGACGTCCTCGACACCACGGTTTTTCAGCTCGGTCAGGATCTGCAACCAGAACTTCGCGCCTTCACCGCCGTCACCGGCCCAGAGCCCGAGGATCTCGCGGCCGCCCTCGACCGTGACGGCCAACGCGAGGTAGATCGGCCGGTTGGCGACCTTCCCGTCGCGGATCTTGACATGGATCGCGTCCAGGAAGATCACCGGATAAACCCGGTCCAGGGGCCGGTTCTGCCATTCGGTCATGCCGTCGATGACCTTGTCGGTGATGGTCGAGATCGTCTGCTTGGACACCTCGGCGCCGTAGACCTCGCGCAGATGCGCCGAGATCTCGCCATGAGTCAGGCCCTTGGCCGAGAGCGACAACACCATGTTCTCCACCCCGTTCAACCGGCGCTGGCGTTTACGCACGATCTGCGGCTCGAAACTGGCGTCGCGGTCACGCGGGACATCGATCTCGACCGGACCGACATCGGTCACGACCGTCTTCGAGCGGGTTCCGTTGCGGGAGTTCGGTGTTCCACGACCCGCCGGATCGCCGTGGTCATAGCCGAGGTGATCGGTGATCTCCCCGTCCAGAGCGGACTCGACCACCATCTTGGTCAGCTGCCCCAACAGACCGTCTTCGCCGGTCAACTGCAGCCCGCTCGCGCGGGCCTGGGCCACGAGCCGGCCCACCAGCTCGGCATCCACCACCGACGACTTCGCTTTCCTGGGTCTGGCCACCGAATCAGTATCGACCACATCGACCGCCACCACATCAGAGTTCATGTGCCACTCCTTGTTTCGGAGTTACACCGTTGTTTGTACAGTCCCCAGCGGCACGGCTTCGATACGGTCCCCCGCCGAATCCGATAGCTACAGCGCGAATTGCTGCGGGTGAGATTCGAGTGGGACCGACGTGAAGCGCCGCGCTCGCGGTTCAGGCTTCGGGCGCGCCGAAGAGGTCGAGTGTCGAGGAGTAGAGCAGCGGCAGCAGGGTCGGCAGGCGTGCGGGGCCGAGGGTTTGCAGGCAGTGGCGGACGCGGTCGTCGATGCCGCCGATGATGAAGTCGAAGGTCTCGTCGGGTCGGGTGGGGAGTGTGGGTTGCTGTTGGCGGGCGAGGTGGTGGGCTCGGCGCATTCGGTCGGCAAGGATCGCTTGAACCTGAGCCCGCTGTTCGGCGAGTTCGCGGCCGGCGACGAGTGTTTCGACGTGTAGCGCTTGCGCGATGGCGGGGTTGTCGGCGAGCGCGGTCAGGTACAGCTCGAGGGAGTCGTGCACGAGGGTGCGCCAGTGGCGGGTGTCCAGTGCTGCTGCGCGCGTGCGGAGTTCGGTGTCGAGTGCGGCGACGAAGTAGTCGCAGGCTGCACGGAAACAGTCTTGCTTGTTGGTGAAGAACTCATAGAAGGTCCGCCGGGAAACTCCCGCGGCGGCAACAATCGCGGCGACCGAGGTGCCGTGGTAGCCGTGGGTCGCGATCTGTTCGAAAGCCGCGCGGTGAATTCGTTCCCGTTGCGACGTGACGACGGTGTCGCGGGCGAGTTTGTGCCGGCCCGGAGGTAGCCGGGTGGCCGAATCAGCGTTGCGCGCAATCATCGATGGCAGCGTATCCGAGATCGGCCGGTAGCTCGTGGCCGCACCTATTGCGTGCTGAGGTTATGAGGGATACAGTCCACCATTGTTTAGGTACGACAGTGTTTCCGTTGCGTTGGATCCACGCCGCGATTCGGTGTGATCAGGACAAATCCGAGGCCACGAGCCTGCGGAGCGAAGGCCGAAGCCGAGGCTTCGACAGGACGGAGACGGCACCCGCGATTGACCTGTACGACGTGTATCGGATTTTCGTCCGCTCGAGTGACTGAACCGAAAGTGCTGCGAACGAGCCGACGGCTCTAGATAAAGGTTGCCGATGTCCGACTGCCACTTACTGACTTCCAATGCCATCACGCTGCGACAGTTCGATTACTTTGTGAGCACGGTACAACTCGGCTCACTCTCGGCCGCGGCAAGGCGATTCGGAATAACACCGTCGGCGATGTCGCAACAGATCGACGCACTGGAGTCCACCCTCGGCCAGAAGGTGTTCGATCCACGGTCACGCCGGTCGAGACTCACCAAGTTCGGTCGGGAGTTCTTCGCCCAGGCCGCCATTGTCGTCGAATCCGCCCACCAAGCAATCGCCATGGGACAAACCTTCGGCGAAGGCATGCTGACCATCGGCACCACCCCGACCATCGCCCAGAAACTGCTGCCACCCCTCATCTACCGCTTGCGCCACCAACAACAGCTGGACAACGTCGAGGTCCGGGCGTTCAACGACCTACGCCAGCTCAACGCGGCGTTGCAAGAGGGCGCACTCGATCTCGCCGTCGGTCCGCTCGAGGAGTCCAGCTCGCGGGTGGTGCACCGCCTTGGCGACGAAGAACTCGTCGTCGTCTGCCATCCCAGCCAGCGCAGTAGCTTCGACGGCTCGTGGAAACAACTGGTCCAGGCGCCGTGGATCCGCTGCGGCTCGAATTCCGACCTCACCGATATCGTTTCGCGCGAGGCAGGCCGGGCGGGTGCGCATGCGCGGTTCGCCGTCCGCGCACCCGACGTCACCACCGCATTGAACCTCGTCGAGCACGGCGTCGGTGTCGCACTGGTACCGAAAATGGCGCTACACGGATCAGCCAGGCTGCTGTCCATCATTCGACTGTCCCATCCGATTCGCCGGGAACTGACAGTGCACGCCCGTGACAAGTCGTTCCATGTCGAAAAGTTCCTCGAGGTCATCACCGACTCAGACCTCGTCCGAAAGTTCGCGGCCTCAGGTCTCCTGGCGATCCGGCGCCCCGAACCCCTCAGTGGCTGAGCGTTTGCGCGGATCCATCGACTCGAGACGCTCGCGAACGCGCGGGTCGCGGCAGACGCGGAGCTGGCTAGTCGGCCTCGCCGAGCCGGGCAGCCCCGACGCCGCCCTCGCACGGCTAACGAAGTGACCGGTCCGTAGCTATCCGATCGCGAAAAGCTAACGCAAACGATCGTTGTCGTTTAATCTGGCGTCGTGGATCGTTGAACCAGCAAGTTCGGCTGTGGCGGAAGGACTGGGGGACCTCAGTGGTCGATTTCGCGGAGCGATTGAACAAACTGTTCGCCACCGTGCATCCGCCGGGACGACCACCGCACACGAATGCCGAGGTCGCCGAGGCGCTGACGACGGCGGGGCATCCGCTGTCCAAACCCTATCTCTCCCAACTGCGCTCGGGCCGACGCAGCAAACCGTCCGCCGAGACCGCCGCGGCGCTGGCGAAGTTCTTCAAGGTGAAACCGGACTACTTCACCGACGACGTCTACGCCGCCAAAATCGACCACGACCTGGCACTGCTTGCCCAAGTGCAGGGCTACAAGCTGCGCCGCCTGTCCAGCCGCGCCTTCGACCTGTCCGAAGAGTCGCAGAACCTGCTCACCGCCATGGCCGAAAAGCTGCGCGCCAGCGAGGGCCTGCCGCAGATACCGCCCGACCCCGTCGACTGACAAACCCGGTTGCGGTCACCCGCCGAGCGAGTCGCTAGTCACTGAAATGCGACGACCCGAAGGGTCAGGTCATCCCTGAGAGGTGGCGGCTGAAGGTCAGATCGGGAGGGGGAAGACGTCCCCGTCGCGGGCGATACTGAGCCGGCCCGGATAGTTTCGGCCGATGTGGTCGGCCCAACGCGGATCGTCCGGTGGTGCGCCGTAGTAGTGGCTGAGCACCAGATGTTTCGCCCCGGCCGCGGCGGCCACCGCACCCACATCCTCGGCGCTGGTGTGCGAAGCCCGGCTGTAGTCGTCCTCATGCTCGAGAATGGCCTCGTGCACGAGAATGTCGGTGCCGGAAGCCAATTCGATGAGATTGTCGGATTTCACGGTGTCGCCGGAGAAGGTCACCGACCCGCCGCCTGCCAGATCGAACCGGAAGGCGAACGACGGATACACGTTGTAATGCGGTACCAGCGTCGCGGTAACGGTCACCGACTCATCGCGGTACACGGGAAACGGCGACATCCGCGGCGCGGTGTCGGTGAAATCCGAGCCGGGCGGGACCGCGATCTCGTTGGCCCGGATCAGCTGCCGGATATCGCCCTGGTGCATTGATCGGATGTGCACGTTCACCCCGTAGGCGTAGCCGGCGAGGATGTGGTCGGTAAGGGCGGCCAACCCGGGTTCGCCGCCGAGGTCGACACCGGCCACACCGCCGACGACCGGCGCGGCCGGATCGGGACCGGGCTGCAGACCACCCGCCGATCCGGGCCCGTACACCTGCAACGGCCGCTCGCTCGTCCCGTTCCACCAGTAGCCGAGCAGAAAACTCGGATAGTCGACGATATGGTCGACATGCAGATGCGTGACGAACATCGCTCGTAGCCGGTGGATGTCGAGCCCGGCATGCTCGAACCGCGGCACCGTGCCCCGTCCGCAGTCGACCACATAGATCTGCGCTTCGGCGCCTTCGCCGATCTTCAGCGCGGTACTGAATCCGGCCCGATCGCCGATCGGCGGCCCGGCGGCGGTACCGAGGGTGATCAGTGAATTGGCGGGGGCAGCACCGGATACCGTCCGGGCGGGCGCAGCGGCGGCAACAGGGCTGCCCGCTGCGGCCAGGCCAGCCGAACCGACGACCGCCGCGGCCACGCTCATCAGCGACCGGCGGGAGACGAGATCATGATCGTGACACATGAGGCGACAACCTAGCCGCAGATCCACAGCGCGGGAAGATAAACGGTCATCGCGATTCTGCGGAGACGAAAGAGTCGACCGCGCGTGCACATGTCGAATACCTCACTGCCGCTAGGTTGTTGGCGCCTCGCGGCGGTAAAGGTCGGTGACGACCGAGATGTCGGCATCCGCGTGACGAGACGCCGCTACCTCATAGAGGTGCCGCACCACCTCGGCCGACGGCAACTCGACACCGGCGCCGCGCGCTATTTCCAGCGCCAAGCCAGCGTCCTTCGCACCGAGCGCGGCAGTCCACCACCCGTCAGGTGAACCGGTCAGCACATTGTCGAACCGGTTGTGCAAGCCGGGAGCCACGACCGGACTCGCACCGAGCAGCTCCCGCAATTGATCATCGGCGAGACCGCCCGACCGGCCGACGGCGAATGCCTCGGCCAACGCGACGACTCCCGAAAGCAGCAAGAGATTGGTCGTCAGCTTGGCGGTGAGCGCCTGCGCTGCCGTGTCGTAACGCCGAACCGTCTCCGACAGCGACGAGATCATCGGACCGACGCCGTCCACACGGTCAGCCGCACCGCCGACGAGCAACACCGCCTGCCCGGCACTCACCGCGGCCGGACCACCGAGCATCGGCATGGCGACGAATCGCGGAAAGACCTGGGCCAGCTCGCCACTGAGCGCGGGCGACACCGACGAACAGTCGACATAGCTCGACGCCGAATCCAACGAGCCCCGCAGCTCCCCCAGCGCCACCGCCCTGACCGCCGCGTCGTCGGCCACCATGGTGACAGCCACACCGACGCCGTCCACCGCCTCGGCGACGCTGCGCACCTCCCGCGCGCCCGCGGACACCAGCTGCCCAGCCTTACCCATCGTCCGATTCCACACCCGCACCTGGTGCCCGCCGTCGAGCAGACGCCCCGCGATCGCCTGCCCCATCCGTCCCATGCCCAAGACAGCGATATCCATACCGGCCTCCTCGGTTCACGTTTTCGTGGCGACATGTCATCGCCGTCAGCGACACCCGCTGTACCTACCTTCGCGCATCTCGATCGGGTAAGTCATTGCCGCTGACCAAATAGTGGCGATTCCCGGCTGACGATCTGAACCTCGCGCACGCGATCGGTAGGCTTTCCGGGATGCGGATCGGCGAGCTGTCCAAGCGCACGGGCGTGAGTCCGCGCTCACTGCGGTACTACGAAGAGCAGGGCCTGCTGACCAGCTCGCGCTCGGACGCCGGGCAGCGTCACTACTCCGACACCGCGGTCGAGCGCGTATCGCTCATCCAACAGCTGTTCGACGCGGGTCTGTCCAGCCGGGTGATCACGACCGTGCTGCCGTGCGTGGACACCCCCGGTGATTCGGGCGAGGTCGAGCTGGCGTTCGCGACGATGACGCGCGAGCGCGACCGGATCGACGCCGACATCGCGCACCTGATCGAGACCCGAGATGCGCTCGACGTGCTGATCAGGGCCAACAGCCGGCACCGGGCGGAGCTGTCCGCGGCCGCGGAACCGGTGGCACGATCGGCCTGATGCTGTGACCCGCGGCTCAGCCGCTTGCCCCTGACATCGGTGTGAGGGGTGAGGATGGCGACAGAGCCCGGAACCACCGGGGTCGGTCATTCGAGAGGCGGCGGAAGATGGGGCAGGCGTTGGGTTTTGGCAGGTATGGCGGGCCCGGGGTGCAGGAGTTCTTCGATCGTCCCGATCCCGTCCCCGGTCGCGGCGAGGTGCTGATCCGGGTCGACGTCGCCGGCGTGAATCCCCTTGACCACCTGCTGCGTTCGGGTTTGGTCCCCGGACTCGACGGCGGACGTCCATTTCCCCGCGTGCTCGGCATGGAGGCAGCAGGAACCGTGCTCGCCCTCGGCGAGGAGGTCGACGGGCTCGCGGTCGATGACGCGGTGTTCGGCTTCGCGCTCACCGGCGGCGGCACCTACGCCGAGACGACGGTGCTATCTGCACCGAACACCGCCCGCATCCCCGCCGGTCTGTCCGCGACCGTGGCGGCAACACTGCCGCTGGCCGGGACGACCGCGGTAGACGCGCTCGACCAACTCGGCCTCCCGGCCGGTGCCACGATCCTGGTCAACGGGGTCGGTGGCGGAGTCGGCCTCGCGGTCGCTCGGCTGGCCATCGGACGCGAACTACGTGTGATCGGCACCGGGAGTACCGCCAAGCGAGAGCATGCCGAGGCCATCGGGGTGTACTTCATCGACTACGCCACCGGAGATGTCGGCACCGCGGCACGCGAGCTGGTTCCGAACGGCTTCGACGGGATCGTCGACTTGGTCGGCGGCGCCTCGCTGCGGACGGTCGCCGCGCTCGCCCGGGATCCCCGCAACGTCATCGCCGTCGGTGATATGTCGGTGACCGATATCGGTGGGCGTTTCATCGAGCGTCGCCTCGACCGCGAGAACCTCGAGCGGTCCGCCAGGCTGGCCCTCGACGGACTCCTCGCACCCGTGATCACCGCGGTCCACCCGCTCTCCGACGCCCCGGCCGCCCTCGCCACCGTCGAGAACGGTCACCCGTCGGGCAAGATTGTCATCAAGATGGCATGAGAAGTGCTCTCCTGGACGGGATTACCGCTCACTGGGGGTAGTGGAGGAGCCGATAGTGGTCCTCGCCGAGGGCGGCCAGGCGGTGGGCGTCGCGGGTTCTCGGCTTGGCGGTGAAGACGACCATCTTGAGGTCGCCGTCGGGCACTGTGAGCGCGTTCGCGTCCAGCGTGATCTGCCCGACCGCGGGATGGTGTGTCACTCCGGTGGTACCAATGAATTTCGCGGCGGAGGCGCCGTGCCACAGTTCGTCGAATCCGCCGTGCGCGGCCCGCAATTCAGCGGTGAGTTTCGCCAGATTCTCATCGTGCGGATAGCGATTCGCCGCGTCGCGCAGATCGGCGACCAACGCGGCCTTGAAGTTCATTTCCTGCGCGTCGGATGCCCAGTCGAAATTGGCCGGTTCCATGAAGAATCGCCAGGCCATATTGCGCTGGCGCATGTTCGACGCCGGCTCGCCGAAAACGCGAACGCCGAGTGCGTTGTAGGACAACAAAGTCCAGCCCGCGTCGTAGACGGCGACCGGCACGTCCGAGAGCCGTTCGAGCAGTAGCCGGGTGGCCGCGCCGATGGTGCGGTGCACGTCTCCCGGCGCGGCAATCGCATGCCCCGACAATGCGGACAATTGTTCGTATTCGGCCTGCGAAAGACGCAGCGAGCGGGCCAGCGCATTGACCACCGACGCCGACGGATGACTCCGCCCCTGCTCCAGGCGTTTGATGTAATCCTCTGAAACTCCGGCCAATTCGGCGAGCTCCTCGCGCCGCAATCCTGGCGTGCGCCGAGCACCCGGCGCTGATGGCAGGCCGAGATCCGCGGGCGAGACGCGATTGCGGTACTCGCGTAGCACTGTGCCGAGGCCGCGAGAGCTCATATCCATAGTCTGACGGTAAATGCCGTGCACCGCCTGATGACTCGGCGTCCCCCTGGGTGGGACAACTCGGCCCTGGTTGGTGGTTGCCGCTCGGAACACGCTGGTATCGGAAACCAGACGTAAAACGCACCCAGCGAGGACAAACCATGACACCGAGCATCCCGCTGACCGGGAGAACCGCACTGATCACCGGCTCCACCGCCGGCATCGGCCGGGCTGCGGCGCTGCTGCTTGCCGAAGCCGGTGCCGAGGTGATCGTCACCGGCCGCGACATCAGCCGCGGCAACGACACGGTCGCCACGATCACCCGCGCCGGTGGCCGAGCCCGCTTCCTGGCCGCCGACCTCACCGACCTTGCCTCGCTGCGGGCACTGGCCGAGGCGGCGGGCGCGGTCGACGTGCTGGTCAACAATGCTGCCGTACAACCGCTTTCACCGGCCGTGTCCCAGGATATCGATGGCTTCGACGCCGCGATCGCGGTCAATCTGCGCGCCCCGTATTTCCTCACCGCGGCGATCGCCCCGGCAATGCTTGCCCGCGGCTCGGGCAGCATCGTCAATATCAGCTCGATGACGGCAACCACCGCGATGGCCGGGTTCTCCGTCTACACCGCGACCAAGGCCGCGATGGAGGCGTTGACCCGCACCTGGGCCGCCGAGTTCAGTCCGTCCGGCGTCCGGGTCAACGCCGTGTCCCCCGGCCCGACCCGCACCGAGGCGGTGCTTACGGCGGTGGCCGAAGCGCTCGGCGCGGGTGGCGAGGCGCAGCTCGGCGAACTCACCCTGCTCGGTCGCATGGCCGAACCACGCGAGATCGCTGAGGTGATCTTGTTCCTGGCCGAGGACCGGTCGAGCTATCTCACCGGCGCCGTGCTCGCGGCCGATGCGGGCCGCACCGCCGCCTGACCACAACCGACTTCATCCATTTCCAGGAGAGAACCCATGTCCACCAACACAATCCACACCGTCTCCCCCGCGGCGATCGGCCCGGTCGAACTGACGGTCGCCGAATACGGTTCCGGACAACCATTTCTGCTGTTGCACGGCGGGGCCGGCCCGCAGTCGGTGAGCGCGTTCGCCGAACTGTTCGCTACAAGCTATGCCGTGCGGGTCTTGGTCCCGCTCCATCCGGGCTTCGGCGGCACTGCCAGGCCCGAAAACCTCGACAGCATAGCCGGTCTCGCCGCGCTGTACGACGCGTTGCTCGAGCAGCTCGAGCTGTCCGACGTCACCGTGATCGGCAACTCGGTCGGTGGCTGGATCACCGCCGAGCTCGCGTTGCTGAAGAACCCGCGGGTCAGTGGCATCGTGCTCATCGACGCCGTCGGCATCGAGGTGCCGGGACACCCGGTCGCCGACTTCTTCGCGCTGACCATGGACGAGGTCTTCACCCGCAGCTTTCACAACCCCGACCCGTTCCGCATCGACCCGGCCACGCTACCCCCGGCGGCGCAAGCCATCGCCGCGAGCAATCGAGTCGCGCTCGCCGTTTACGCGGGGACCTCGATGACCGATCCCGAACTCGCCGAACACCTTGCGGGCCTGGAGATCCCGACCCTGGTGCTGTGGGGCGAGGCGGACGGCATCGTCGATACCGGTTACGGCCGCGCCTACGCCACCGCCATCCCCATGGCGCGATTCCAGCTGCTGCCTGACACCGGTCACCTGCCCCAGCTCGAGACACCCCACCAGGTCTTGTATGCCATCTGGCACAGCGCGGAGACCGACTTCTCCGTCTTCGCACGCTGATTCGCCGCCCTCTTCCCCCGACCCGAAACCGACGCCGTGTACTTCGCCGGTGACACCCTGCTGATTCCCGAACTCACCGAGATCCCCGAACGCCTCGGCCACATCTCGCTGGCGCTGTTGCCCACCAACGGATTACACGTCCGGCCGCCAACAACATGCAGGTCGTCATGAACGCCGAGGAAGCCGCCGAGCTGACCGCCCGCTCGCACCCGAACTCGCCATACCGCACCACTACGCCTTCACCAAAGGCTGGCTCGGCGATCGGCTGATCACCAGCAGCGACCGCGACCCGCGCAACTACCTGATGGCCGAAGCATTCCGAGCCAAGTTCCCATCGAGTAACCCCACGCGTGACCGAACGATGAAAGCGACACGTCAGGAGCGTGAGTAGCATTGCCAGACAACACTATTAAGACACGATGCGCGCGTCTGCAGGCGGCCGCGTCGTTCGGTTCGAAGCTGGCGGCAACGGTGACGGCGTACGCACTGATCGGGCTGTGGACCGCGACCTCCGGCCACGCCGCCCCGGTCCCCGATGCACAAGTGGCCGTTGGTGTCCCGGGATTCATCGGCGCCGCGGTCACTGCGGCGCCGCTATCCCCCAAGCCCGATGCCGACCCGTGGATCAGCACCATGCACGGCGACACCGATAACGCCAACACCAGCAACCATCCGGGGCCGCTCGGCACCAATCCCCGGATACGCAGCGCCACCGGCCAGATCGGTCAGTTCCTCTGGCATCGCGACGGGAGATTGACCAGCGGCTACCTCGACGTCGCCGACATGAGTAGCGGACTCGCGGCCGTCGACCCCGCGACGATGGGAGTACTCGCGCAGTGGTTTCCGCCGCCCGGCGAGCAACTGAATGCGGTGTACATGTCCCTCGACGCCGACGACGCGGTACTGGTCAACTCCAAACAGGGCCATATCTACCGTGTCCGGCGCACCGACCCGCCGGTCGGCCCCACCTTCACCATGCTGCGCGATCTCGACGTGCGCGCCGAACTTCAACCCGGAGAACAACTTCTGAACAGCGCCTACGACAGCTACGGCAATATCTGGTTCACCACCGGAGCCATCCCTCAGGTCGACGCGAACACCCCGACCACGGCCACCATCGGCTACGTGACTCCCGACGACCGCGTCCACACCATCCACCTGGCCGACCAGACCGAGGAGAAAGGGATCACCGTCCACGGCGCCACCGCCTATCTGCTCACGGCGCCCGCCGGAGCAACCGACCACCCGGGTGCCGTCGGCACGCTGTCCGCGCTGCGGGCCGGGCCGCAAGGTCCGAATACGTTGTGGCAGGAGCGATTCGATGCCGGTAGCGGCATCGCACCTGGCGGCTTCGCCCGTGGCTCGGGCACCACGCCCACCGTGCTCGGCGACCGCTACGTCGGCATCGTCGACAATGCCGACCGGCAGGTCCATCTCTTGATCTACCGTCAGGACAGCGGGGCGTTGATCTGCCGAGTACCGCTCTTCACCGAAGGTGCCAGCTACACCGATATCGGCGCCATCGGGTACGAGGAGAACGACCGCGACAGCCTCGTGGTCCTCAACGGCTACCACGGCCCACCGCTCGGGGTGAACCCCACCGCACACGATTCGGCCGCATCCGTGCTCGCCGGAATCAACAACGGCTACAACAATATGAACGGCATGTCCCCCGGCGTCACCCGCATCGACGTCGCCGACGGCGCGTGCTCGCTGGCCTGGCAGACACCCGAACGCATCAAGTCCGTCCCCGTGCTCTCCACCCGCACCGGACTCGTCTACGGATACACCCAGGACCCGGACGCCGCGGCAGCCGGACTGTACGTCTGGTACTTCGAGGCCATCGACTTCCGCACCGGCCGAGTGGCGTGGAAGATCCGCGCGGGCGTCGGCGGCACCTACAACGACACCTATCGTCCCGGCAGCCTCGGCCCTGACGGCACCTTCTACCAGAGCGTCACGCTCGGTGTCGTCGCGCTGGCGGACGCGCCGTGAGACGTCACGGTGCCGCGATCACCGACCGAACGCGCGTACCGCGCAGGGCGAGTGCGGCGGCGACGAGTGCGGCGGGTGCGCTCAGCAATACGAAGGTCGGTGCCCCTGCGAGTCCGACGACCGCGGCACCGGCTGCGGACCCTGCCGCGAAACCGGTTGTCGTGAGGCTGGTCGCCCAGCCCTGCGTCTCGTTCTCGTAGCCGCTGGGTCCCACCGTCCACACCGCTGTGTACAGGTGGGTGAAGGTACTCCCGATCGCCAGACCCGCCAACGGGCACATGACAAGCACGGCGACCGGCCCGATGGTCATCGCGAACCCGAGCACCAGCGCGCCGGCGACGAACAGGACGAGCAGTGCGGGCAGTAACCGGCGTCTCGGCGAGGACATCGGACCGAACATCAACGCGCCGACGATGCTGCCCACCGAGAGCGCCGCGAGGAACCCGCCGCTGTATCCGCTGACATGGTGTTGCTGAGCGTAGATGGGTAGGACCACCTCGATTACCGAGAGCGCCGCGGCGAAGAACATCAGCGCGCCGAGCACCCGGCGCAACGGCCGAACCCGCAGCGGCCCCGCCCAGTCGCCCGTGTGTTCCGTCGGCGCGCGCGGGCCGACACGCACCGTCGACATCAATACCACCGCGACCGCCATCAGCGCACTGCTCGCGACGAAGGGGGCGAACGGCGAGACCGCGACGCTCAGCCAGGCGGCCAGCGCGGGACCGGTGATGAGGGTCAGATCCATCAGCGCGGACTCCACCGAATTCGCCGCGGTGAGCCCGCCCTCCCCCGCGATCGCCACCCAGTGCCCGCGCAACAGAATGCTCACCGGCGGAAACGACAGCCCGATCAACGCGGCCGAGGCCAGCACGAGCCCGACGGGCAGTCGGGCCGCCGCGCAGACACAGAGTCCGCCGATCCCGATCAGGTAGCCGACGAGGCACACGCCGAGCACGGCGGGCATCGGGTGACGGTCCGCGAGCCTGCCGCGCGCCGGGCTACTCGCCGCGTTCGCGATCAACATCGTGGCAATCGCCGCACCCGCCGCCGCATAGGAGTAGCGGGGAGACAACAGAAGTAGGGCGCTCACGGAGAAGGCGTTGATGGGCAGCTTCGACGCAAGGCTGGCCGACAGGAGCCGACCGCTGCCAGGCGCGGCGAGCAGCACGCGATAGGTGGCCTTCACGTAGTGGCCTGGTAGGCGTCATCCAGGAGATCCTTGGCCAGTGCCCGCGCGACATAGGTGCCGCCCTCCCGCAGTAGGTCGTGCGAGCCGGGCAGCATCCGTAACCGGAACGAGCCGACCGTATGTTCCTGCCAAGCGGCCAGCTGGTCGCGTCGCACGGTCGTGTCGGTCAACCCGCCGAAGATCGAGAGCGGGCAAGCCAACGCCGGACGCGGACGATGACGGTATCCGTCGGCCAGTGTGAACCACGCCGCCAGCCGAGCCGAGTCGGCGACGAGGGCGCCCCGCACCGAGGCGGCGAGATGCGGTGGCGGACTGGCGGATACGGCGAGGCGGGCAACGGGCAGGCGGCGATCTCGGAGGCGCTGCGCCAACTCGTACGCGACCAGACCGCCGAAGCTGTGGCCGAACAGCACTGTCGGGCGATCGGCCAGGGCCGCCACCGACGAATCGAGTGTCGCCAGCAGGGAATCCACGTCGGCGCATCCCTCGGGCAGGTCTACCGGATGAACGTCGATCTCAGGGGGCAGCATCGCGCGCCACGCCCGATACGGTGCGCCGTAGCCACCCGCCGCGGGGAAACACAGGAGCCTGATGCTCACCGCGCTCATGCGCTTGCCCGTTGCCCGACCATGGCGACCAGTTCCCCCAGTGCCGGTGCGTCCAGCAACATGTCGAGGGTCAGCGGCAGCTTCAGGTCTCGCGTCGCGCGCGTGACCAACTGCGCGGCGCTCAGCGAATCCCCACCCAGCGTGAAGAATTCGTCGTCCACGGTGACCTCCGCGAGCCCGAGCAGTTCCGCGACAAGTCGAGTCAGGGCGTCCGCACGGTCGACGGCGCTCTCCGTCGGCGGCCGATCGATCGGCGGGTCGGCCAGCTCGCGCAGTCGCACGTAGTCGACCTTCCCCGATGGACCACGGACCAGTTCGGGGACGGGAACCAGGCGGGCAGGCACGAGGTGATCCGGGAGTTGTCCGCGCAGCCGCGACCGCAGATCGCGAACGTCGGTGTCCGACAGGCCGACCACGAACGCGCACAGCCGCCCGTTCGCGGCGACCACCGCCACCTCCGCGAGGCCGAGCAGTCGCCGGAGTGCGCCCTCGACCTCCGCGGGCTCGACGCGATGCCCGCGAATCTTCGCCTGGCGATCGATCCGGCCGAGGAACTCCAGGCCGCCGTCGGCCGTGCGGCGCACCCGATCCCCGGTGCGGTAGACACGTGCGCCGGGCGCACCCGCTGGATCGGGCAGGAAGGCGCCGGCGGTCTCGGCCGGTCGACCCCAATAGCCCCTGGCCAATCCGTCCCCGCCGATCCACAGCTCGCCGACCTGGCCGTCACCCACCTCGTTCAGCTCGCTGTCCCGCACGAACACCGACACTCCGTCGATGGGGTACCCGATCGGCACCGGCCCCTCGGAACGCGCGAAACGCCATGCGGTGGCGTCGATCCCAGCCTCGGTCGGTCCATACATGTTGTAGAGCGTTGGCGACCGGTCCGGCGCGAACCGCCGGGCAAGCGCCGCCGGAAGGACATCGCCGCCACAGAACACGTACCGCAGTGACGGACAGTCCAGCAGCCCCGGCTGCTGCTCGGTCAACAGGGCGAGCTGCGACGGCACCGCTGTCAGCGCGGTCACCCGCTCCGCAAGCACGACGTCGACCACGGCTCGCGGGTCGAGGTTGACCCTCGGGGGAAGGATGATCAGGCGGGCACCGTTGGTGAGTGCCGCGAAGATCTCCCAGACCGACGGGTCGAAGCTCATCGACGTCAGCTGTAGCACCGCATCGGTGTCGGACAGCGGGAATGTCGCACGGTCCCAAGCCATCCGGTTGGCGATCGCCGCGTGCGACACCATCACGCCCTTCGGCCGCCCGGTCGACCCCGAGGTGAACATGACGTACATCAGGTTGCCGGGCCGCGGTGTGCCAGGCAGATCGGTGACCGGCTGTGTCGGCAACGATTCGTCGGTGTCCAGGCAGAGCAGCAGGCGCTCGTCGGAAAGCCACTCGCGCATCCAGTCGTGCGTGACCACGACGGCCGGATCGGCGTCGTCGATCATGTCGCGCAACCGATTTGGCGGATGCGCCGGATCGAGCGGAACGTAGGCGCCGCCGGATTTCAGCACACCGAGCACCGCTACCACCAGGTCGACCGAGCGCTCGACACAGACGCCGACCGGCACGTCCGGCCCGACGCCGAATTCGCGCAGGGCGTGGGCGACGCGATTGGCCCGGGCGTTCAGGTCCGCGTAGGTCACTTGTTCGCCGCCGCAGACGAGCGCGACCGCGGTAGGCGCCCGCCGTGCCTGTTGCTCGACGAGCCGGTATTCCGGGGTGATCGCGCCGGTAGTTGGCGAATCCGCAACGGCAGCAATAGTTTCGACCGCATGATCCGGCAGCGTCACCGCGCTGTCGGCGGCCTCGGTCCGCATGGCCGCGAGGGTGCCGAGCGCCGCCGCGGGGTATCGCGCGAGGCGGGCGAAGTCCTGGATCGGCCCGCGGCGCAGGAGTCCGTGCGCGCCGCACATCCGCGTCGCGAGCCGGGTCACCTCGGCGGCCGCCTCGGCCGCGAGAATCACGGCGCCGACGACCTCCTCGGGTGTGCTGAGACCGTCGTTCAGATCCGCCGCCGCCTGTTCGGTCAGCAGCCAGGCGCCCTGGGTCCGTGCCCACGCGGCGGCCATGGCGTGCCCGACCGACTGATTGGTCGACAGCGGACGTCCGAATTGGTGTCGCGCGTCGGTCCATTCCAGTGCGGTACGCAGCATCCGGCGGCAGCCACCGAGCAGGTATCCGGCGGCGATGAGGCGGGCACGGGCGAGTGCGGCCGGAAAGTCGGACGACCGCAGCACATCAGCCGGCTCGATGCACACATCGTTGAGCTGAATTCGACACGACACCGGCGACTCCGGCGCCCGAGCCGGTTCGACGACAACGCCGGTCCGCGCCGCGGGCAACACCGCGACCGTGATCGTCGAATCGTCGAGCACCAGCGGAAGCAGCAGTTCGATCGGCCCGGTGCCGTCGCCATATGCCTGCGCCCAGCGGGTGCCCCTGGCCGACCACCCGCCGCCGAGTCGGCTTTCGACCTTGAGCGGGCCGGGTCGCAGCGGGCTGTCATACCCATGCTCCACCGCCGCGACCAGCACCTCCGTTGCCTGCCCGACAGCACGTTCGGCGTCGAGGAACGCCAGCACCACCCGGCCGAGATCGGGCGGCGCGGCCCCGGCGTCGCCGAGCCGATAGGCGGATCGCAACGCCTCCAACAACTCTCGCGTCTCGCTCGCCCGCGCGGCATCGATAGCCGGTCCGCCGAGCAAGCCGCGCAGGTTCGTCTGGATGATCGAGAGCATCATTTCCGAGGTACCCGCCGCAAGGGTGAGACCCACCGCTTCCCGTTGCGCCGCAACCACACTCGACTCAGACGCACCGTCGGACAACTCCGCGTCGACCGAACGAGCATGATCGACGATATCGGCGGCGAGTTCGGTGTTGAACCATTTCGCGACCGCGGCGGGCACCGCGGCCGCCTCGGGCCCCTGCGCGGCGAGGACCCGCACCGCCTGCCACGCCAGTTCGCGACCGGCCCGAGTTCTGCGCGTCAGCCCCGCGATTCGATGGTCACTCTCCGCACCGAGCGGTCCGTCGATGTGTCGCAGGTGCCCGACCAATGCGGTGAGCCACCTGCTGGCCCGCCCGTGATAGCCGAGCCCCGCTCGTTCCAGAGTCAGTGCGCCGACCAGCAGCGGCCACCCCGCCCCGACCGGGCCGAGCAGCTGATCGTCGCCGACCGGCAGCTGATCGAAGGTGACCTCGTACAGTGTCTCGACGTTGATCGTGTCCAGGGCGGTGACCCGAATCTCCTTGGCGCGCAGCGGAACAAGGAACAAACTGAGTCCCGCGTAGCCGTCACCGGCGCCGGTGCGGGCCGCGCAGATCGCCACGTCGGCCAGATGCGCCTTGGCATTCCATACCTTGGTTCCGCTCAACAGCCACCCGGTCGCCGTCCTGGTCGCCACGCTACGCAGGGAGGCCAGGTCCGAACCGGCCGCCGGCTCGGTGAGCAGTGCGGTGGCGAGACCGCGACCGGAGGCGAGTCCGGGCAGCACGCGCTGTCGCTGGGCGGGAGTACCAGCGACCAGCACGACCTGTCCGACGTTGTAGATCCCGTTGACGATCGCGGTATCCGGCACGCCGTGCATGGCAAGCTCTTCGGCGACGATCCCCGCCTCCACCCACCCCATCCCGCGTCCGCCGTAGCGAACCGGCCAGTGCGGCGCGATCAGGCCGTGCGCGCCGAGCAGCCGATACAACCGCCACGGATGACGCTCCGGACGACCGGCGCTCGCCCCGCTGCCCAATCCGGCGAGCTCTTCCCGAATATCGCCGCGGGACAGCAGCTCTCGCACCTCACCGCGCAGGCGCCGTTGTGCCATCGTGAATCGGGTCATCGCGCCTGCCCATGCGCGATCTCCAGGGACACCTCGGCGCGGATGGTCGCGAGGGTGCGCAGCACCTCGTCGCTGTCCGCGCCGGATACGTAGAACCCGAGCGGGATGGTGAGATCGTCGCGGGTGACCGGGACGTGGTCACCGGGTCGACAGTCGACGAGCACCTCGTCGATGCCGGGGAGATCGCGCACCACATCGAGTCCGTGAATGGCGACCAGTGTTCCGGGGCCCTCGTCGTTGTGGATCGCCAGGGCACCGCAGCGGGCGGTGAATGCGAGCGGCACGTCGAACATCAGAGGGCGCGTGCCGAGGAAACACCGAATCGAATCGTGGAAGGGGCGAAACTCGCTGTGCTCGAGCCACATTCCGACCATCGGGCCGCCGGGCAGGCGGGCGGCGATCTCCATCAGGTAGACGCCGTCGGCCGCGCACTTGACCTCGACGTGGCTGGGACCGCGCTCGATACCGAAGGCGTCGAGGACGGTCCGCACGTACTCGTCGACGCGGTGCCACTCGGGATGGGTGTCGTCGATCTGCAGGTTGTCCCAGATCGGGAAGTCGTAGTCGCGATCGTCGGGCTGTAGGTATTCCCACATGTCGACCAGGCGGTGCTCGCCCTCGAAGCTGTAGTAGTTCGCCGAGATCTCACGGCCCCGGATATAGCGCTCCACCAACCATTCCGAGATAGGCACGTCGAAAGCGTCGAGGGCTTCGAGCTGACCGAGATCGACCAGGGATTCGGCATCGGGTAGCAATGTCACGCCCCGCGAACCGGCGCTCGAAGTGGGCTTCAGTATCGCCGGGAAGCCGATATCGTGTGCCGCCGAGCCGATTTCGGCCACGGAACGCACCAGGCGAAATTCCGGAATGCGGAGACCCACGGCGCGCGCATGCTCACGCATCGCCGCCTTGTTGCGCCGCGCCAAGGCCAGCGAGTGATCGTTGCCAGGCAACGCGAGCAGCCGGGCGATCCGGTCCGCGATGTGCGTGCTCACCTCCATCGCGGGCACGACCGCACGGATCGACAGCCCGGCATCGGTCAGCATGCGCACTGCCTGATCCGGGGCGCTCGCGTAGAGCGTCAGATCGTCACCGTCGGCGTGATCCGGTGCGGCGGTGGTGTATTCGCACGTATACAGCGAGACGACAGTGAACCCGAGTTCACGTGCCGCCGTCTTGTAGCCCGCACCATTGCGAGTCGGATCCACCAACACGACGGCTGGACGATCAGTGCTCATAACGCGCTCTTTCCTCGGTCGAAACAGATAACGGGCAGCGAGTTCACGCGGCACTCCCGTGTTCTCGAAACAGACTGTCCAGCAGCAACTTGTCGTGTCGTTCGCCCGGCGCCAACCGCTTGATCACCAGCAGACAGGGCACCCCGAAATCACCGCCGGGAAAGGAGCGAATCCTGGTGGCGTTCACGCAGACCGACCAGGCGGGAGCCTCGCCGCGCGGCAGTTCGGCACCGGTCTCGGCATCGAAGACCCGGCTCGTGCCGGTGAGCAGCACCCCGGCGCCGAGTTTGGCGCCGCGGCGCACCCTGGCGCCCTCGACCACGATCGAACGCGAACCGACGAATGCGTCGTCCTCCACCACGACCGGCACCGCGCCGACCGGCTCCAGGACACCACCGAGGCCGACACCGCCGGACAGGTGCACGTTCGCACCGACCTGCGCGCACGACCCGACCGTCGCCCACGTATCGACCAGCGTCCCCGCACCGACCCGCGCGCCGATATTCACGAACGACGGCATCAGCACGACGCCTGCGGCGAGGTGACAGCCATACCGGGCGATGGCGCCAGGCACCACCCGGACACCGGGGAACGCCGATTTCAACGGCAGCCGGTCGTGCTGGCGAAACGGTCCGACCGCGCGCTCGCGCATCGGAAACAGCGTGAACGACAACAGGATCGCGCGACGAGCCCGTTCGTCCACCACCACCCGGTCGGTATCGGATTCGACCCAGGCGACCGCGGCCGCGCCGCAATCCAACAGGTCGAGCGCCGCCACAACGACGGGCAGTGCGGCCGGGTCGGCCGCGGCGAGGTCGGCGCGGCGCTCCCACAGCTCGTCGACGGCCTCGGGAATCGGGCTCGACATATCCATCACCGCGATGCGGAACGATCGAGCACCTCGGGATGGTGCAGCGCGATCAACTCGGGAAATGCTCGAACCATGCCGCGCAGCACGTTGGCGCCGTAGCTGGCGGTGAGCGGATTCTCCGGGTCGGCCACCACACCGGCCGCGTTCTGGACCGCATCGGTACGCAGCGGGCGCATGATCGCATCGAGCCTCGGGTTGTAGAAGAACGGGATGGAATAGCGATCGACCCCGGGCGGCGGGCTGACCACCCGATGCGTGGTGGCCCGCAGATAGCCGCGCGTCGAAACCTCCAGCAGTTCACCGAGATTGACCACGAACGCACCGGGAAGCGGTGGCACGTCCAGGAATTCGCCCTCGGTCAGCGAGACCTGCAGACCCCCATGGCCGTCCTGCAGCAGCAGCGTGAGCAGACCGTAGTCCTTGTGCACGCCGATACCCTGCTCGTCGGATGGTCGTTCGCCGCCGCGCCCTGGATAGTGCAGCAGTTTCATGTGCACCTGGGGATCGGGTGCGACGACGTCGTCCAGGAAGTCTTCCGGCGCGTCGAGGGACGCGAGGATGAGCCGGAGCAGCCGGTAGGACAGCCTCGTCAGGGCGCCCATCCAGTCGGTGATCGCCGGTTCGAGCTCCGGCATCGCGGCAGGCCACTGGTTCGGGCCGGCCAGCCACGCCCACGGTGCGGCGCCGTGACCCGCCGGCCCCGGCTCGCGTTCGGGGCCGATGTCGAGCTGGCGTCGCCGGTCCGGCGCGCCCCTGGTGAGTTCGCGCCCGACCTCGGAATACCCGCGCAGGTGCGGCGACCCGAGAATGCTGAGCGCGGCGAGCTCGGTTTCCGGTCGGCCGAAGAACTCCTTGGTCAACCGCAGAATATCGGCGCCGTTGTCGACATCGTGCCCGACCAGCTGGAAAAAGCCGACGTCGTGCACGGCGGCCGATAGCCGGGTCAGAAACGTCGCACGCGCCGACGGTCCCCGGTCGGCGTCCCGCAGATCCAGGACAGGAAGGACGTTGGTCATGGGGTTCCTCTTCACTGGTGCAGATGGGTGGGGTGGATTCGCCTCGGCCGACTCATGACACGCGGACCAGCTGCTCCGACAGCAGCGCGAGCCGAGGCGCGACCTCCGCGCGGTCGCGCACGGCGGCGATCCGCACGTGTGCGTGTCCCGCAGGTCCGTACGAATCACCTTGCGCCAGGACGATTCCGGCGTGGATGGCCGCGTCGCGCACGAAGGCGGCGGCATCGCGGTCCGGCACGCGCAGCCAGACGAACAGTCCGCCTTCGGGCGCGGTACACGGCAGACCGTTGGCGTTCAGCTCCGCGACGAGCTCCGCGACGCGGCGTCGATTGCGGACCTGTTGCGCCGCGGCGTGCCGATCGTCGCCGAACAGCAGCGCCGCCCTCGCCTGGGCGGAGTCGGCGGCCATGAGACCGGCCGCGCGCCTGCGGTCGGCCAGTTCCTCGACCACTCGCCGATCACCGGAGTAGCTCGCGACGCGCAGCCCTGGCGCGTTGGATCTCTTGGACAGACTGTGCACCGCCAGCACGCCGTCCGGGCCACCGGCCAGGATCGTGCGCGGCGGGCCGGACCAGGTGGTGTCCGCGTATGCCTCGTCGGACAGCACGAGCACACCGCGCTCTCGGCCCCACTCGGCACACCGGGTCAGGGGCTCGAGCACCCCGGTCGGATTCGCCGGGCTGTTCACCCACAGGCAAAGCGCCCGCGCCGCAACATCTTCCGGTAGCCGGTCCAGCCGCATCCGGAACTCGGCATCCACCGGCACCCGATACGGTCGCAGCCCGGCCAGTCGCGCACCGAGTTCGTACGGCGGATAGCCGAGGGCCGGAATCAGGACGGTGTCCCGAGTGTCCGCACCAACGCGGCTGTCGCGCAGGAACAGCGGCGCCGAAGCGATGAACTCCTTGGCACCGACACACACCGCCACCGAGTCCACCGGCACGGACACATCGAACCGGCGCGCGAGATACCCGCTCACCGCGGCAAGCAGTTCCGCCCTGCCTCTGCTCGGCGGGTACTGCGCGGTGCCTGCCCGCGGCTCGTCGGCCGGGACCGGCTCCGGATCCGCGGCGATACCGAGCGAAAGGTCAAGCGGCACATGGCCGTGCTCGATCGCCAACGCCAGCAGCTGCGCCCTGCCCCACACCCGCCCGACCGTCACACCGCACCCACCGGCAGCTCGCTCGGGGCCAGACGCAGGGGGGCGAAGTCCAGGGTGGCGAAGTAGTCGCCCTCGTTTTCCGCCCGGCGAATCCGCTCGACGCTGCCGTCCCGACGAAACAGCAACTCCTGCGGGCGAAGTCGGCCGTTGTAGGCGAACCCCATGGACAGCGCGTGCGCTCCGGTGTCGTGGATGAGCACGAAATCACCCTCGCGCGTCATCGGAATCTCCCGCTGCTGCGCGAACTTGTCGTTGTTCTCGCACAGCGACCCGACGACATCCACGATCTCCAGCGGTCGGTCCGCGCCGCCGGGCACGGTGACATGGTGGTACGCGCCGTACAGGGCCGGGCGCATGAGCGCGCTCATGCCCGCGTCGACACCGACGTATTCACGGCCCTTGCTCATCCTGTTCACCACCCGGGTAACCAACACACCGTGCGGTCCCGTGACGAAACGTCCGCTCTCGAACAGCACCCGGGGGCGCGGCACGCGGTGGCGGCGCTCCCACCGCGCCAGCCGGTCGTTAATGGCACGACCGAGCCCTGGCAGATCGAACGCATCCTCGGTCGGCCGGTAGGGAATGCCGATTCCGCCACCCAGATTCACGAATTCGATGGCCACGCCCAGTGATTCGCGCAACCGGTCGGCCTGCTCCAGCAACAGATCCAGGCTGCGCAGAAAAGGTAGATAGGACAGGAAACCCGAGCCGAGCATCATGTGCAGGCCGATCGACCGCACACCGTGGTGCCGCGCACGAGCACACACCTCGACCAGTCTGCCGATCGGCACACCGAACTTGGCCGACTCGGCCTTGCCGAGATACGACTCACCGACTTCGGCGCCGCCGGTGCCGGGATGCACTCGGAAACACAGGGTTTCGGGTACATCGCCGATCTGCACCAGCTTGTCGAACACGGTGACGTCGTCCACGGTGATCAGCGCACCGAGCCGCAGCGCGGCCTCGAGTTCGGCTCGGCTGGTGTTGTTCGAGGTGAAGCAGATGTCGTGGCCGACCGCACCCGCCTGGGTAGCCAGGGTCAGCTCCGGCAGTGAGCTGCAATCGAAACCGAGCCCGCGCTCGGCCAGCATGCGCAGCATGATCGGGTTGGGCAGCCCCTTCACCGCGAAATGCTCGCGATAGGCCGTGTGCTGGAACGCGGTCTCGAACGCCGTGCATGTTTCCTGAATACCGCGCTCGTCATAGATGTGGAACGGCGTGCCGAAACATTGTGCGACCGTTGGCAACACCGGATGGAGGCGACTTTCAAAATCCTTGCTCATCGGCATGACGCGCGTGCTCCTCTGCGGCGGGCGATTCGAGGTTCGCGGTGATCACCGCGCGAGTTCGCCGACCCGACAGCGGTCGGTCGTAGTCGAACGTGTCTACGGTGACCTCGGTGAAACCGGCCCGCAGCGCCTCATCGCGCAGATAGGGCGCGGACAGCCAGTGAAAACCGGGGACACCGGGGGCGGCCTGGGCCGAGTGTGTCTCGGCGGGGCTGTCGTTGGAGACAATGAAGGTGCCGCGGCCTGGCCCGTCGGTCAACCACGAGCGGATCCGGCGGAACACCGGCAGCAGGCCATCGTCGGCGTCATACAGATGCCCGAGCAGGCCGTCGGCGTACACCACCGGCCAACTGCCGTCCGGCGACCAGGTCAGCACGTCGGCACACAGTGCCTCGACCCCCTTCGAGCGGGCCAGCTCGACCGCTTCCTGCATCGCGTCGACGGCGAGGACGCGATAACCGTCCTGCACGATGCCTCGCTCGATCGCCGCGTTGCCACTGCCGAGACTCAACAGCCGATCGGTCTCGTTTTCCTTGAGCGCGACAACGAGCTTGTAGTGCATCCACGCCCGATACGGGGCCGAATAGGTGGCTGGCGTGACGGAATCACCGCGCGCCTCGCCCCGCTCCCAGACCTGGAACAGGCTGGGCTCGTCCACATTTCGAGAGAGGTAGAAATTCTGCAGAGCAGCAACTGATGTGCTCATGTTCTCGTCCATTCTCACCAGCGGGATTGGCCACCGGAGGTGTGCGCGAGGGCAAGTAGTTGGGATCGTTCGGGGCCATCTGTCTCGAAAACCCCACTGAAAACGGCCGAGGTCATCTGGGCTCCGGTGCGTATACCGCGCATCGTCATGCACAGGTGCTCGCCCCTGCCGATCACGGCGACGTCCGCCGAACCGGTGACATCGGAGATCTCCGTTGCCACGTCGGATACCAGGCGTTCCTGCACCTGCAACTTGTGCGCGTGCTTGTGTGCGATTCTGGCGAACTTCGACAGGCCGAGCAGTCGTTTGTCGCTGCGGTAGGCGATGCTCAGCGTGCAGTTGAAGGGCAGCAGGTGATGTTCACACAATGACCAGACGCGGATGTCGGAGACGAAAACCAGTTGGTTGTCGGTGAATCCCTCGAAGAGCGTCTCGATACTGCCCGGATCATATTCGGAGAATTCCCGCCACCATCGCGCGTAACGGCGCGGCGTCTGCGCGAGGCCCTCCCTGTCCGGATCCTCGCCGATGGCGATGAGCAGTTTCCTGGCGATCGCTTCCAGCGGATCAGGATTACGATCCGGCTCGTCCTGATAATCGCCGACATGTTCCGGCTCCAGCGTCACTGCCATTCTATACTCCTCGTTTGTCGCCCCAGGCGAGAATGTGTAGCCGGGTGGTCAGATTCCACCCGCGCCGCACCGTCTCGTCGGCGATCGTCCGCATGTTGTCCACGATCTGCTGTTGAGTCTTTCCTTCTGGCATGATCCAGATATTCTCGAGACCGATTTCGTCGCGTAATGCGGCCACCTCTGCCAAATCGTCGAGCGATTGGCACACGAATTTGAATGCAACACCCGGTGTTTCGCCGAGCTTCCGTAATGCGGCCGGCTTTATCCGCCGATGCCGAGGATCGCCGGAGTGGTTCAGTTTGGGCGACACGTTGAATCGCACGCCCAGTTCGCGCACGGCGTCGGACGGGACGACCGTGCCGTTCGTCTCGATCTCCACCGCGACACCGCGCACCGACAGCTCGCGCAGCAGCGGAATCAGCCTGTCCTGCTGCGCCATCGGCTCACCGCCGCTGACCACCACGAGCGGCACCCGCATAGCGAGCAGCTCCGCGAGCACGTCCTCGATCGAACGCACCACCAATTCCTTGTGCGGGTCGAACGCCGCCCCGGCATCGCTGACGCCGCGCCAGTCCCAGGTATACGGAGTGTCGCACCAGTGACACGAGAGGTTGCAGCCGCCGAGCCGCAGGAATCCGCACCGCCTGCCCGCCGACGGCCCCTCGCCCTGCACGGTCGGACCGAAGATCTCGTTGACGACAAGCGCACGGTCCGAACGCTTTTCGCCCTTCTCGAGCACCGCCCGATCAGTCACGGCCGATACTCCGCCCAGGTCTTCGGTGTCTCCGATACCCGAACGGCACTGATCTCGGCGAAGCGCGCCGACCAGATCTCGTAGATCCACACGGCCAGGTTCTCCGCCGACGGATTCCGGTCGGGCACAACGTCGTTCAGGTGCCGGTGGTCGATCTCCGCGTCGATCCACTTCTTGAAATCCGACAGATCACCGTAGTCACGCACGAAACCGGCCTCGTTGAGGTCGTCCGGCGAGGCCGCGGACAGTTCCAACTGAACGACGTAGTTGTGCCCGTGCAATCGCGCGCACTGGTGGTCGGCAGGCAGGTGATCGAGCCGGTGACTCGCCGAGAACTGGAAGTCCTTGGTGATACGTAACATTGCGATCAGTCCTTCAGGTAAAGAGTGGGGTCATCCACTCCTGCTTTACGAAAGGCGGAGCGGCGGTCGTAGCAGGTCGCGCACGTGCCGCACTGTGCGTCACCGCCCCGAAAACAACTCCAGGTCTCGTCCCACGGAATCCCCAATGACTCACCGAGACGGATCACCTCGAACTTCTCCATACCGATCAGCGGTGCCACAACGGCGATCTGCTCGGGAAAGTCCGCCGTGACAACACGCTCCATCGCGTTGAACGCGGCAATGAAATCCTTCGAGCAATCCCCGGTGCGCGCGTCGCCGGCGATCGAGCCGATAACCACTCGATCCGCCTGCACCACAACGGCTCTCGCGACCGCGATGGCCAGGAGCACCGCATTGCGGTTCGGTACCACGTGCGCCACACCGAGCGGTGCGGCTTCATAATCGGTTACGTCGACCCGCTGATCGGTCAGCGAATTCCCCGGCAGCAGCGCGCCGATGCCACGCACATCGAGTTCGTCGAACGAAGCGTCGAGCCGTTCGGCGGTGCCGAGCGCGAACGCATGCTCGTTCCGATGACGCTGCCCATAATCGATTGCCAGCAGGTGCAGATCCTGTCCCTGGCTTTGCAGTTGATACGCGAGCACTGTCGACTCGACGCCGCCAGAGAACAACACAACCGACTTCGGCATCTCGAAATCCATTCATAATGAGAGGCCGCCGTGCGACTCTCCACATGTCGATCACGATTTCGCAGCCGATGTCGATCGCCCTCGTCAGGCTGCGCTGGTTCCCATCCTGTCGGATGTGGGCCGGGTAGCGAAACGTCCAGCCGGACAGTCTTTTCGGGCAATCGCAGGCCGGCTCATATGTAGCCTTCCCTGACCGCGAAGGCGACGGCGTGCGCCCTGTTCCGCAGCCGCAACCGCGTCGTCAACTCGTGCAGCACACCTTTGACCGTGCGTTCGGAGTAGGACAACTGTTCCGCGATTTCCTTGGTGTCGAGTCCGTCCGCGAGCAGTTCCAATACGGCGAGCTCGCGCCTGGTCGGCCCGGCGGTCTCGGCCGATTTATCGGCGCTGTCGCGGCGTATTCTTCGCAGTTGGGCCAGCACCTTGACCAGGAGATCTCCGGGAATATGCCCCTCCCCCCGTGACGCCGTCTCCACCGCCTTCGCCAACCGCTCGGCGGTCACCTGGTGCCGCCAGATCACGCTCTGCACTCCGGCATCGATGACCAACTGCACCTGGGCTTCGTCCAATTCGCCGGTCACCAGCACGAGTCTTCGGTCGGTATCGATGACCAGTTTCCGCAGCCTGGCGAGTGCGAATTCGTCCAATAGGTCGACGACGACAAGACCGACATTCCCGTCTCGGTGATCATCAACCGCACCGGGATCGAGCAGCACAACCGTGTCACGCCGCCGCTCGAGCAGCGCAACGACGCCCGCGCGCGACAGTGGGTCATCGTCGTACACCGTCACAACGACATCGGGTGTCGACATGAATTCTCAATTCGTGATGGTGCCCATCAAATTACCTATCCGACAACAGATTACGAGGCGGCTCGGTTATGCAGAAGTTACGCATCGATGATGGGGGGCATCGACGGCAACGATGGCCGCGGCCAGGCACCCCACCTTCGATCACGAAGGCTTACAGGTTCGCGGCCAGACGCTGGACGCGTTCTCGTAGCCACCGGTGGCTCGGGTCGATCGTGTGCCCCGGATGCCAATACATCGCCTCGATCAGCGGCGGGTACCCGGGCTCCAGCCGCGCCGCCCGCAGCCCGATGGCCCGGCCGAACTGTTCGAACAGTCGCCGCTGCATGATCAGCACCAATCGGGTGCCAGGCACCAGGATCGCCCCGCTGAGAAAGGATTCCGTGGTGACGGCCACCTGCCGGTGCACGCTGCGCTCGTCCAGGTAGGCGTCGATCACCGTGACGCTCGGGCCGCCGACGCGGATGTACGGCAGCGCCGACAACTGCGCGGTGGGCAGTTCCGAGCCGACCTCTGGATGATGCTCGTCCACCACCGCGACGAACTCGTCGGTGAACAGCGTCATGTTCGGAAAGGCCGACAACTCTTCGAACGGCAGGCCGGGCGGCCAGATCAACAGGTCGAATCGATTCCTGCGCAACTGGTCGACCATGTCTGGCCCCAGTGACACGATTCTGATCCGGACGTTCGGCGTATCGACACCGAGTTCGCGGATCAGCGGCCTGAGCAGTACCGCGATCACGTAGTCGCTGGCGACGATGGTGAACACCCGATGGTCGCTCGCCGGTTCGAAATGCGCTCCGGTGCCGAGCAGTGACCTGAGTCCGGCCAGCAGATCGTCGAGCTCCGGTAGCAGCGATTCCGCCAGTGGCGTCAGCTCCATCCGGCGGCCGATTCGGACAAGTAGCGGGTCGTTGAACACGTGCCGTAGCCGGCTCAGTGACGCGCTCATCGCCGGTTGGCCGATCAACATCCGCTCGGCCGCCCTGGTGACACTGCGTTCCATCAGTAACGCGTGCAACGGGATCAACAAATTGAGATCGAAGTTGCGCAGCCTGACGCCGGTTACCGCCTCCTCTATATCCATAACACGTGCACCGGGCAACAGACGACGCTCGAGTAGTCGACCACCAATAAAACCCTACGGGAAATCCAGCTCTGGACGGGGTCAGCTCGTTTGGCGATGTGCTACATGGAAATTCTCCGGTGTCCAGCCGGCCGAAAGCCTCGCTCTTCGACCTGCCCGGTGGTGTCCGTTCCGGGTGGACGCGCGGAGTCTTCGCTCCGACAGGCCGAGCGCACGCTACGGTCGGCGACCCAGCCGTCGACAGCGATGCTGATCCGCTGCTCGCAAGGGATTCTGGAATTGGCGCGTCGGCCACGCCCGCGCCCTCGGTCTGCTCGCCCCCGACACGCGCCACCGTCGACCTTGTGCGGAGGGGCTTGGATCGTTCGAGATACTGCGGTGCTTCCCTCTTCTACTTTACACACGATTCCGGGGCCTCATGAGACGCTGATTTGTGGTCCATAATCGCTCGCGAAATGCCGAAACCACCAGGTGAGGAGTAGCGGGATGGCCTATGTGCTCGGCTTCGGGGAGATCGACCGGACTCAGGTCGCGATCGTCGGCGGCAAGGGGGCGAATCTGGGTGAGCTGTCGCGTATCGATGGTGTCGAGGTGCCGGACGGCTTCTGCGTGACGACGGAGTCCTACGCGCGGATCGTGGCGGGCGCGCCGTCGATCGAGGATCGGTTCGACGAACTGTCGCGCCTCGAACCGGACGATCGGGCAGCGATCAGCGTGCTGAGCGCGCAGATTCGGCGCACGATCGAAGAGCTCGCCATTCCCGATGAGGTCGCGGCCGAGATCATCGACGCGCACGCCCGGCTCGGTGCGGATGGCGCCTACGCTGTCCGATCCAGTGCGACCGCCGAGGATCTGCCGACCGCGTCCTTCGCGGGCCAGCAGGACACCTATCTGAACATCGTGGGAGCCGCGGCGATCCTCGAACACGTCAGCCGGTGCTTCGGCTCACTGTTCACCGAACGCGCCGTCACCTATCGCCTGCGAAATGGTTTCGGCCACAGGGCGATTCGGATGGCGGTGGTCGTGCAGCGGATGGTGTTCCCGCGCGCCTCCGGCATCCTGGTCACCGCAGACCCCGTCACCTCCGACCGGACGATCGTTTCCATCGACGCCGGTTTCGGCCTCGGCGAGGCCCTCGTTTCCGGACTCGTGAACGCCGACGTCTACCAGGTTCGCGACGGCACCATCATCAGCAGGTCGATCGCCACCAAGAAACTCGCCGTCGAGCCCGCGCCGACCGGCGGAACGCAGGTACAGGAGATCGCCGAGGAGCGCCGCAACGAGCCGGTGCTCGCCGATGCCGAGGTGCTGCGGCTCGCGCGGCTCGGCCGCCGCATCGAAGCACATTTCGGCAGCCCGCAGGATATCGAATGGTGCCTCGACGGCGACGACATCCGCATCGTGCAGAGCAGGCCGATCACCACACTGTTCCCGATTCCCGTTGCGGCCGACGAGGATAATCACGTCTACGTTTCGGTCGGCCATCAGCAGATGATGACCGACGCGATGAAGCCGCTCGGAATCTCGCTGTGGCAGTTCACGAGCCGAGGGCCGATGCGTCACGCGGGCGGGCGGTTGTTCGTGGATGTCACCAAGGCGCTGTCGTCGCCGACAACCAGCAACGGACTTGCCGAGGCACTCGGCAAGTCCGATCCCCTGATCGGGGACGCACTGCGCACCGTGATCGACCGCGACTTCGTTCGTCAAGTGCCACAAGAGAATTCCGTCGCCGCACCACCCGCGGCACCCGCGCCGATCGAGACCGATCCCGACATCGTCACCGAGCTGATCGCGGCGAGCGAGGCCTCCTTCGCCGCATTGAAACGCGACATCAGGACCAAGTCCGGACCGGATCTGCTCGACTTCATCCATACCGACATCAAGGAACTGCAGCGAGTCCTGTTCGCGCCGCGCGGTTTACAGGTGATCACGGCCGCGATGGACGCCTCGTTCTGGCTCAACGATCGGCTGCGGGAATGGCTCGGCGAGAAGAACGCCGCCGACCGGCTCACCCAGTCGGTGCCGGGGAACGTGACGTCGGAGATGGGCTTGGCACTGCTCGACGTCGCCGATGCGATCCGCCCGCATCCGGACGTGGTCGCCTATCTGCGGCAGGTCGAGCATGCGGGGCCGACGAGGGACGATTTCCTGGACAAGCTGGCCGAATACCAGGGCGGCCACGAGGCGCGCGCCGCGATCGAGGGCTTCCTCGACAAGTATGGGATGCGCTGCGCGGGCGAGATCGACATCACCAGACCACGCTGGAGCGAAAGCCCGAGCACACTCGTGCCGACAATGCTCGGCAATATCAAGAACTTCGGGCCCGGGGCGGGCAGGCAGCGCTTCGAGGACGGCCGACGCGACGCCGAGCAGACGAAAGAACAACTCCTGCAACGCTTGCGCGCTCTGCCGGACGGGGAGCAGAAAGCCGACGAGACCGAGCGGATGATCGATCGCGTCCGCATGTTCTCCGGGTATCGGGAGTATCCGAAGTACCGGATGGTCAGCCGCTACTTCGTCTACAAGCAGGCCCTACTGCAGGAGGCCGAACGTCTGGTGGCGGCCGGTGTTCTTCGCGAGCGGGAAGACATCTTCTACCTGAGATTCGACGAGCTGAGCGAGGTGGTCCGAACGCGAAGTGCGAGTGCGGAACTCATCGACGAGCGCAAGGACGCGTTCCGCGCGTATCAGGCGCTCACCCCGCCGCGGGTGCTCACCTCCGACGGCGAGACCCTCACCGGGGCGTATCGGCGCGAGGACCTGCCGACGGGTGCGCTGCCCGGTATGGCGGTGTCCGCCGGGACGATCGAAGGTCGCGCCCGCGTCGTGTCCGATATCGCGCAGGCCGATCTCGAAGCGGGCGACATCCTGGTCACCGCCTACACCGATCCGAGCTGGACCCCGCTGTTCGTCGCGATCAAGGGTCTGGTGACCGAAGTCGGCGGCCTGATGACGCACGGCGCGGTGATCGCCCGCGAGTACGGACTGCCCGCCGTCGTCGGCGTGGAGCATGCCACCGAGCTGATCCGCGACGGGCAGCGCATCCGAGTCAACGGCACGGACGGATACGTCGAGGTCCTGTCGTGAAAACTCATGACAGTTCAGCGTATTCGTCGGCGTCGAAGGCAAGGCGTACGTCGTGGTCGACTTGGCTGCCTGTGATGGTCACCTGACCGGTCACCAGCGGATACCCGCGAACAACGACGGTGTACTCACCGTCGGGCAGGTCGGCCACCGCGTAGCGGCCGTCCTCGTCGGTGCGGGCGGTACCGACGGTCGCACCGGACCGGTCGAGCACGGTGACGCGAGCGTCCTGCACCGCTCGGCCGTCGGCACGCACCGTTCCCCACACGGTGGCCATCGGCGCCAGCTCGACGTCGAAACGGAACCGGCCGCTGTCCGGCACGGTCAATGTCGTTGCGGCAGGCCGCATTCGCGCGGCGACCGTCACCACCGTGTAGGTTCCGGCCAGCACACCCGTGCAGGCGTAAGCGCCGTCGGTCGCGGTGACCGCGGCACCGACCACCGCACCACCCAGGTCGGTCACGGTGACCGTGGCTCCGGCCACCGGCTCGCGCGCGGCCGTGCGCACCACACCCGACAACTCGCCGTTACCCTGCAGCGTGATGTCGATATGCTGCGCGCCGTCCACGGCGGCGACGTTCACCGCGGCCGGTTGATGCCCGTTCGCCGAGACGATCAAGACATGGCTGCCCGGCGCGGGCGACTCGATGACGTAGCCGCCAGCGCCGTCGCCGGTCGCCCGCGAAACCTGATGTCCGCGTTGGTCGATCAGTGTCAGCACCGCGTCCGGCACCGGCTGCCCGTTGTCACGGCAGATCCGGCCACCGATCGTCCGGCCACCTGTCGAAGCGACGGCCCGTTCGGTCGCCACGTCCGGCAACTGTTGTGCCGCAATGCTGTTCGTGTGTGAGACATCGGCTGCGGCGAGCGCCAGCTCCGGCGCTGCGTGCTCGAGCTGCCGCAGCTCGCGCAGCTTCGTGCCCTCGACATCGATGTCAGGCACGATGTGGTCGAGCCACTTCGGTATCCACCAGGACCGCTTGCCCATGATCACCAGCAGTGCCGGGACCAGCACCATGCGCACCACGAAGGCGTCGATGGCGACACCGGCGGCCAGCGCGAAGCCCATCGACTTTGCGGTGGCATCGCTTTCGAGCAGGAAGGAGCCGAACACCGAGATCATGATGATCGCCGCCGAGGTGACCACCCGGGCGCCGTGGTGGTAGCCGGAGATCATCGCGTCCCTCGGCGACTTGCCGTGCACGTATTCCTCGCGCATGCGGGTCACCAGGAACACCTGGTAGTCCATGGCCAGTCCGAACACCAACCCGATCAACATGATCGGTAGGAAGCTGATGATCGGCTGCGGATCGGCGATCAGGCCGAAGGTGCCTTCCTGGAAGATCAATACGGTGGCGCCGAAGGTGGCCGCCATGGAGAGTAGGAAGCCGAGGGCCGCGGTGAGCGGGACCAGGATGGACCGGAATACCAGGATCAAGAGGACGAAGGCCGCACCGGCCACAATCGCCAGATACGGGACGATCTTGCCGAGCAGGACGTGGTCCATATCGGCGTAAATGGCGGTGGTGCCGGTGATTCCGTATTCGATGCCGTACCGCTCGGTCAGTTCGCCTTCGGCCGCGCGGGCATCGCGCACGAGGTCCTTGGTTGCCTGATTGTTCGGCCCCGATCGCGGCACACCGTTGAGCATGACGCCGAGCCCGTTCGCACTGAACTGCGGTGTGGTGACGTAATCCATCTCCGGGAACGCGGCGAGCCGGTCGTGCAGCGCGGTAACCGCCGTTTTGCGCTCAGCCTCCGGCACATTCGCCAGATCGGCGGCCACGGTCAGGATGCCGTTGCGGCCTTCGCCGAAGCCCGCCGTCCGGATGTCGTAGGCCTGCCTGGCCGTTGAGTCGGTCGGCAGGCTGTCCTCACCCGGCAGACCCAACTGCAGTTTCAGTGCCGGAGTAGCCAATACGGCCAATGCGACCACGGCGAAAGCCAGTGCGACCCATGGTCGTTTGCCGATCAGGCGGCCCACCCGCATGCCGTTGGTGACGGAGGTGTCGTCTTCCGGGTCGTGCCGCGCGACCAGCGGCAGCTTCGGCTTGAACAGGAAGCGGCCGAAGGCGCCGAGCAGCGCGGGCATCAGGGTGATCGCGGTGAGTACGGCGAAGAATGCCGCGACAGCGCCACCTAATCCCATGAAGGTCAGGAAGTTTACTCCGACGATGCTCAGCGCACCGAGAGCGACGATGACGGTGAGACCGGCGAACACCACCGCGGATCCCGCGGTGCCGACCGAGATGCCTGCGGCTTCCTCGGGACTGTCCGCGACCCGCAGTTCGTGTTTGTAGCGGGAGACGATGAACAGCGCGTAGTCGATGGACAGCGCGATGCCGATCATCGACGCCAGGAATGTCGTGAAGCTCGGGACCTCGATGATCGAGGTGCTCAGCGAGATCACCAACATGGCGGCACTCAGGCCGACGATGGCCGTGATGATCGGCACGAACGCCGCCACGATGGCGCCGAACGCGATCACCATGACAACCAATGCCACGCCCATGCCGATCATCTCGGCGTGGCCGCTCGGCTGCTGCTGTTTCTGCGCGATGGCTCCGCCGAGTTCGACGGTCAATCCCTGGGCGCGGGCCGGGGCGGCCACGTCGTAGGCGGCGTGCCGTTCTTCATCGCTGATGTCCATCGGCGAGGCGATATCGAACGGCACCGAGAGCACCGCGACGGTGTCAGGGGCGTCCTTGCTCAGCACATTGAGCGGCGCGCCGGAGCACACGGCCGGGTCGGCGGCGGTCAGGCAGCCCATCGCCTTGGTCGCGTCGACCGGGTTCTTCAGCGCCGCCGCAACCTTTTCCGTGACGAGCTTGTGCTTGCCTTCGTCGACCGACAGCGCCTTCAGGTCGGCGATCAGCGCGTCGATGGCAGCGCTGTTGCTCTTGTCGGTCAGCTTCGTACCGTCGGGCGCCTTGATCACATAGGCACCGCTGACCGCGCCGATACTGAACTGATCGGACATGCCAGGGAACTGCTTGTCCAGGATCTCGGTGGCGCGCTCCGACGGCAGCGACGGCATGCTGAACTCGTCGCTCATCGGCTTGCTCAGCAAGCCGCCCGCGGTGCCGAGCACACCGAGGACAACCAGCCACACCGGCAGCACTATCCATTTGCGACGAAAGGCGAACTTGCCCCACCGATACAGGTATACGGACACGAATGAGCTCTCCTAGAGGTAACCGGATTGTGCTGAGATCAGGGCCCGTATACAGCACCTTCGCGGCCCGCGTTGCCTGCGAACAGCTCCCCCGAAACCTCTATCTACCTACCGCACGGTAGGAGTGAAGATCGATAGAAGACCCTAACCGGAGGAGCAACCTCTAGTTGCGAGAGCCTACCGCACGGTCAATCAACCCCGCCGTCGGCTCGCTACGCCCGACCCAACCCCACCACGCGCAGCCACCAGGGCTGCTGCTGCACCAGCTCGTCAATGCACCAAGCGTCTCGCCACATTCAGCCGAATTCGCCCGCGCGTCACGCACTCCCGGCGCGGCGAGTTCGCCCAGGCTGACCACCCACCTGGTCGGCCGTTGGGTGATGAGCGAGAACAGATTCCATCATCTCCAACCGATGGACAAGCCAAGGGCGGTAGTGACGATAGTTGACGCTGCGGACAACGAACACCGGTTCATTCCCAGGGCCGATCCGGCCGACTTCATCCACACCGACGCTGGCCGGCGCGGCAGCGAGAAACGGCATACCCACTCCGAGCGCAAGGGTCAAGGGGCCGTGCAAGGTAGCACTGGGGCTGAAGTCCTCGAACCATTGATCGATGTGATCACTGATCAGAATGTGTGCGGGGTCCTGCGATCGAAGGACCCGGTACTCCCTCGATTCCGCATCGAGCTCATTGCTGAGGTGGAAGGACACCTCGCCCGGCACAATCCACGGACCGATGCCCGCGGCGAGAACCTTACGGGCCGCGGGTAGGTCCAGCGCGAAGTTCTGTTGGGCATGGTCGGTCGAATACCTGTGTGCGCCTTCCTGCACGGTAATAATGAGCCGCTCACCGATGGTCGGATCTGCCGCGAGAACGGCTGCAATGTTCGACATCGAGCCAAGGACGACCCAGCTGATCTGACCGCTGTGCTGTTCGAGCACCTGAGAGACTGCGGCAGTGAGATCGGTCGGTTGGGCTGGAATATGGTCGGGTACCAACTCTTCTGCGGCCCAACGGTGTTCGTTGCCGAGGTCAACACCCGCGACTACGGGCACATCAGAGCGCCCGAGTAGGTCCAGCAGGTACCTCGCGAAACGAGCGCGCCGACCGCCATGTTCGTCGCTGGTGACCACCAACATCAGGCTTGGCATCCCGGCAGCCACACCGAGGGCGAGGGCATCGTCGGGTTCGCCACCAACATCAGTGTCAAGAATCAGAGGTCCCGACCAAGGCTCCGGATACCACTCGTATTTGTTCCGCAGTTCATCGAGGCTCCCGGCCCGAGCCGCGTCGACCTGCGGGTTCGCGGATCCGTAGGGTTCGCCGGTCACTGACCTGTCCTTTCATGGGCTTGAATTCGACGGGCTCAATTTGTACCCCAGGCGGGTGAGTCGAGCTTCCGTTCGATCCGCGCAATCTTGTAGTGAATATGGACATTTCGAACAAAAAGGTTGCGGTTGGCGTGGCTGGTTGGAGATTGGCTACGGTCTCGGCGCATTTCCGGGCGACGTCCCCCGTCTGGAATGGCATGCAGGACAATGGCGTCGCAAGTATTGGGGCACCCGCTGGCGACTTGCCGTGGTATCTGTCATGATCGTGCCTGGCGTTCTACCCGCGGTGGGGCCAGTTAGCGGGTGAGTTCGGAAGATGGGGAGGGGTAATGCGTTTCGTCCCGGAATCAGTGCTGGCTATGGCCCGCACGATCGAGCCAGCGGCCGATGCGACGCGCGCTCATGCGACGGGGATCGCGAACGCCGGATTCGATTCGGCGCATACCGGACAGGATTATCAGGAGCAGGGACGCAAGCTCGCGACCGGGGTTGACGGGATCGTCAGCATGTTGCATTCGTGGTCACAGGCTTCGGGCGCGACGGCGGCAGCGCTGCACCAGGCGGTCACCGCGCACGTCGCCACGGATGAACAGCGGCGGGCCCAGATCGACGCGACCGCAAGCGAGTTGGGCAACGCATGACGAATCCCGGGCAGTACGAGCGGACTTATCAGGACGGCCTGACCAAGGCGCAGAAGGATCTCGAGCGTTTCTTCAAGGAAGACGGCAAAAACGTCTTCACCCAAGAGATTTGGAACCAGAAACCGAACCTCACGGCTACCAATGTCAACGATGTGTTGAATCAGGCTGCCCCGGGATTGGAATGGTTCCACCTGGCGCTGGTGCGCTACCACAGGGTGTGGGATGTCCTGAAGCTACCGGGCTTCGACAGTATCGCGGTGGCGCCGTTGAACGTTGACGGCGCGGTGATCGGTGGCGAGACTATCGACGCCACAAAGGATCCGGATGCCGAGATGCGCCGCCTGGACGGCAAGTGGTACGACCAGCAGCGGGGTATGGACCTCACCAGTTTGACCACTCTGGCCGATGCGCTGCAGAAGGCCTCCACCGGAACCGACAATCACCTGAGCACCGACACGATCAAGGCCGACCTGGCCGGCGTGGCCAACGCCGTGCCCGAAGTCTGGCAGGGTCAGGCGGGCTCGGCCGCGCAGGATCATCTTGCCGGTTTTGCCGCGCACGCTGACCAGCAGAACCAATACCTGCAATCGGTCACGAGCGCACTGAACGGGCTACCGGCGGTGCTCCTGAAGATCGTCCAGGACAAGGCGAATTTCGTCGCGGGGTTCAACACTCCGCAGTGCCCGGTGGCCGGTCATGCCATGCGTCTTGCGGGTACCGAGGATCCGGTGAGCACCATGATCACCGTGGCGAAGGAAGGCTACTGGTCCCTTCAACTGAGCGACGCGCCGAAAATCGCGGACGAGCAGCTGCACTTCGGCGGCGGCTACGGGGACAGCAGCAAATACCCGAAACTGCAAGCGGCGATCAAAGATTGGTTGACCAACCATTTCGCGCCGGCGGTGCGTGAGGCGTTCACCGCTTTCATTCACCAGTGCGCGCTGGCCGATCACTACATCAAACAGGCGTATCAGCCGGTAACGGATCTGCTGGACAACCACGACCAGACACCGTTTCCCAAGCCCAAAGATCAGCCGACGACACAGCAACCGACTTCGCCAGCACCACAGCCGACTTCGCCGAAACAGCAGCCGACGGCACCGCAGCCGACTTCGCCGGCACAGACCACAACGGCCAGCACTGATGCCCGTCCGCCCACGACGCAAACACCAACGCCGACAACAACTCCCACGCTGACACAGTCGCCGACGACCGCAACCCCACTGAATCCGCTGCAGACACTGACAAGCATGGCCAGTCAGGTCGGACAATCGGTACAGCAAGGCATCAGCCAGCTCGACACCGCGATAAAACAAGGACTGAGCGGGCTCAACCCCGACACCAAGAACAACACCACCGAGACCGCCGCCGGTTTACCGGTTACGAGCACCAATGCGCCGTCCGCAGCGAAGGCCTTGGCAAACGTGAACCTGGGTGGCGACAACGTGGCGCTGACCCAAGCCGCCGACGGAACTATCAAGGCGACGGTCACTGATCACGACGGTAAGACCCGGCAATACTCGATGGGATTCAAAGACGGCGCTCCGGTCTTCACCACCGAGAACGCGAAGACGACGCCATCCACAGCGATCGGCACGCCCCATGATTCCGGAACTCCGACTAATGATCCGGGAACTCCAGCGAGACCGACGACACCGAGCACGAGGACGGACGCTCCGCCCACTTCGCTCGCCGCCAGCTCGCAACCGGCTGCGGCACCGATGCAAAGCGGTTCCCCGATGAGCGGTGCGTCCGGAGGGAACGGGGCGACGGACCACGACCGTAAATCGAGTGGAATCGTGCCACCACAGCCGCTGTGGAATGTTCCTCCCGATCCGATCGGGAATGTGCTCGAATCCTCGCCGGAACCTGTACTCGCGCAGGCGGGGCCGTTGGTCGCTGATACAGCGGTTGCCGAAAGGCACAGCGAATTACCGATCGAAACCGCCTCGTTCACAGCGCCACAAGCTGATCCAGCAGCTGTGGCTTCCTTACGAAACGACGGTGTGCGGATCGAGATCGAGATGGGTGATCAGAAATGAACTACGCGGCCGAAATGGACCGAATCCTCGCCGAATACACCTCGGCTTCGCGCACAGTTCTCACCCGGTTTCTCGATACCGACGCGCAGACGACGCGCAGCGGAACCGAGTTGTTCGATGAGCTGCGCCGCGAGCTGAACCGGCAGGATCAGGATCAGCCGGAGACTCTGGCGGAGCGAACGGCTCGGGAGGCGCGGGAGGAACACGACCGAATCGTGCGCGAGTCCGTCGAACCGGCAACGGCCCCAACGGTTCCGCGCGCACCGGCGTCGAAACGCGGCAGAGACGTCTACGTCCTCCCCTCCGACTGGACCGACGAGGACGAAGCCGGGGGTTACGGTCAACCGAAATCCTGGCTGGCCTAGCAGTGCATCAAGCGAGGATTCGCCAGGTGCGGCCGGATCCGAGCGGTGTGCAGCCGAAGTGCCAGCCTTGTAATGGAACCCGACGGGAAGTGATCGCGTGGAGCAGTGGGAGCGGGAGCAGATACGGTCGGCGAACGCGGATCTCCGTTCGGCATTGGATGCCATTCAGGACGATTTCGATCGCGAAATGGCGGAACTGGGTGGTGTCCAGCGCAAACTGGCCGCGATGAAGGTGCACGCGACGACGCCGAACAACCTCGCGCGGGTAACCGTGAACTCATCCGGAGTGGTGACCGAGATATCCATCGCCGATGACGCTTACCGCCGCAGCACCCCGCGTCAGCTGACCGACGAGCTCAATACCGCCATCCGCGGCGCGGTCGAGGCGGCGGCCGAGGCCAGGCAGAAGGTGCTCGGCCCCATCACCTCGATCGTGGACGGTATGCCCGACCTCAACGAAATCATCCCTGGCGCACCGAGTTTGCGAGACCTGCAGACGAAGTTTTCCCAGCCGCCGCAGGAGCAGCAGGAGCAATCACGATGAGCCGAAACGAAATCGGTGGAACCGTCGAGGCCGCCGCCGCGTCGAAGAGATTAGGGACCGGACCGAAACCTGATGAGGGAGTGTGACCGTGAGCAATCTGTGGGCTGATCCGGATCGACTGCGCGCGGTCACGCCGCAGTTCGAGCAGCTGGGCCAAGACGTGAATGCGGCCCTGGAGAAGTTGAAGCAGGGTATCGAGTCCGAGGGCCACTGCTGGGGCAAGGATAAGCCGGGTCAGCAGTTCGAGAAGAATTATCCCCAAGGCGATGGCGACGGTAGCGTCGGACAACACCTGACCGCGTTGGCGAAGCTGGCGGACACGCTGAAATCGACCGGTGAACGGATCACCGTCACCGCCAATGCGCTACAGACCCGGGATGAACACAACGCTGACCAGATCCGGCAGGTGTAGTCGGGGGATCTGGCATGACTCTGTGGTTTCCGCATTTCTCCGGCGTTGGCGGCTGGATCGAGGATTTCCTGATCGGGCATTGGCCCGAGGGGGATGAAGATGCCATGCGCCGGGTGGCGGGGCATTGGTCGGATATGGCTACCGCACTGCGGGAACTGCAGCAGCCCGCCGACCAGGCGATGAACACCGCGCTGTCGGCCATCGATGGTAAAACCCACGACGCGATGTCGAGCTATTGGCAAGACATCGTCGGCGGGGACGGTAGCGACCTGAAAAGCATGATCCAGGCTTGCGACAGCTTCGCCAAGCAGCTCGAACAGGGCGCTACCGACGTCGAATACGCCAAAATCGCCATCTATATTTCGGTTGGCGCGATGATCGCGATGGCGTTCATCCCTGGCATCGGCCAGGTCCTCGACACTGCGGCTTTGTTCGCGGTCAAATTGTTTATCCGTGAGACTATTCAAGAACTCATCGATAGACTTGCCCTCAAAGGTGCGACCTTTCTGGCTGAGCGAGCGGGTTTGGAAATCACCAGCCTGTTGGCGAGAGACGCGGTAACCCAGGCGACCTCACAGGTGGCCTCGACGGCGGCGCTCAAGCTGGGCACCCAGGCGGTCATCGGCGCTGGCTTCGGTACCGGTACCGATGTAGCTGCTCAGGGCATTCAAGTGGCGGTGGGCCATCGCGATGGCATCGACCTGCGCTCGGTGGGTACGGCGGCTGCCGCTGGCGCCGTCGCGGGTGCGGTTGCCGGACCGATTGCTGAGCGATCCACCCAGCACGTGGCCAATGCGCTTGGCACCGATATCAGCACCAACACCGCCAGCGCCATCCTTGCCCGCGGCACGGCCGCGATTCCGGCCAACGTCGCCGGAAACACCGCGGCCACAGTGGCTTCGACCGCTACCACCGGCGGCCACATCGATTTCAGCACAGTGGTCGATGGTGCCGGTGGTGCTGGGTTCGCAAGGACGAAACCTGGCAGCACCACACATACCGCACCTGAGGCCACGCACACTGAGCCTGTCCACGAATCCCCCACATCCACCGACAGTAAGCAACCATCACCCGCCACTGTTTCCGCTTCGACGACACAAACCGAAGCCGCGCCACCCGGCACAACACACACCGAAACTAGCGCCGCACCAGCAACCACTGCCGCAGTGCCCGATGCGCCAAGCGCGCCCTCGACCGCTGCGGCAACTCACGAGAATCCGACTGTGTCCCAATCGGATTCGACGGGAACCGGTCAGCCCGCCGAAACCCGACCCGTTCCCACCGACTCCCGGACAGCGACCGGCGCGACTCCAGCACCGCCGCCAACCGACCACAGCTCGACCGCGCAACCACCAGCGACTACCGCGGCGCCCACACCGGGACGCCCCACCGGACACACGCCAGAAGCTTTGCAGCCCAACGGAACCGCCTCCGCCGGTGACCGTTCCGCAGCGACGAGCGTTCCCCGTGCCCCCGCCGACACCCCGCAACGCGTGGAACCCGCACCCCGCTCGGAGACCCCGTCCACTGACCGCAATGCGCCACCGCAACGCCTCACCGAAACACCCCGCTCGCCCAGCGGTGTCGACACACCGGACCACCCTGCGCCAACCCCTCCCCCGCGCGAAACCACCAGCAGCGCAGCACGTGTCGACTCCGCACCACTCCCGTCGGCCGACCGGACACCCGCCACCGACACCGGCCCCCGGACGCAGACCTCGAGCCCAACTCTCGACGGAGCCGCCAACCACGCTCCGGCGTTACGCGATACGCCCTCTCCGTCACCGCGAGAAGCCGTAACACCGGAGCATCCGCGTGACATCGCCCCAGGACCAGCCACGACCCCCGGCAGGCATGACCCCTCATCGACTCGAACTCCCGCCCCGGACCACAACACCGGCCCCCGCACGCCTGAGCGAAGCCCCGCCCGACCCACTTCCGACACCCCGCAACGGCCCGACCCCACCGAACGTCCCACACCCCAGCAACCAACGCACGCACGCCCGGCCAACGACCAAACACCGCCGATCGTCGCGGTCGTAACTCCCCCACATCCGAGCAGTGACACACACGCCCCGACCACCTCGGCGCCGCACCCGAAACCCGAACCCGGCGAGCACAAACCACCGGTCGAGAACAAGCCACCCGCGAGTCCGAGCGAGCACACACCGCGCGACATCGCGGCACCAGGACGGCTCGACCCGGCCGGGGACCCACACCGCCCCAAGCTGCCCGTCGAGGACAAGCCCTACTACGCGAACCCCGACTACCACGACCCCACCGCAGCTCCCGAATACGCGCGCAAGCACCCCGGCTATCTGGCCGAAGCGGCCCACATCCGCGCTGAGCAGATCGGTCGGCATCCTGAGATCGCACGGTTGTCCGATGCCGAGATCGCCGCCATCCGCCACAATCAGTTCGACGCCCTGAACGAGCGCGTCAACCGGGCCACTCGCGATGGCGATATCCACGCACTAGCCGAGTACGACACCGAAATTCGCGCTCTGATCAGCGCGTACAACAAGCTCCCCGACTACAACGGCGTCGTGCACCGGGTACTCCGCTTCTACGACCCGGTCGAGCTCAAGAAATTTCTAGCTGACTATGAGCCGCAGGGTATCCGAGCAGATCCTGGTTTCGCCTCCTCCGATAAGGATGCCTCGACAGGCAACATCCGCTACGGCACGAAGGTCGAGTTGGTGATCCAGTCCCGCCACGGCAAGGACATCTCCTGGACCAGCGGTCAGCAAGACGAGGTCGTATTCCCGCCCGGGCACAAGTTCTATATCGACAGCAATAAAATCGTAGACGGCACGCACGTCATCTACCTCACCGATCTAGGAAGGGATCCCCATGGCGATCACACCGGAAGAAGCGGAGCAGATAGCGAGGGAGGTTCTCGGGCCCACGATGAGCGCCGAGTCCCCGGACCCAGAATCCCAAGCGAGGGTGGCACGCAATACGGCCATCTGGAGGGAGAAGCAAGCGAAGGGCCGACCCGAGGCAACCGAGGAACAGACCAAGAACTGGCAACGCTGGCTCGACTCGGAACTGAAGCGGATCGATCGGGACCGCGGCGAGACGATGGAGTAGCGCCGGAGCACGCGCAGTCGCCGACTCCCGGACCACCGCACCGTCCAGGCTTCGACCCGGCGGTCCACAAATATGTCGCCCGCTTCGACGACGGCCGTCTGATCCCCAGCGATCCCTTCTACGCTGGCGAATACAACCCGCACATCGGCCGTTACCAACCCACGCACGACGAAATCAGCGCTGCTCTTGCCCACCCGGTGGGCGAGAGCCCCCACGACACCCAGTTACGTACCTGGCACGACACGCAACGTCCGGAACAAGCGCGGCCACACGAGTATGCGCAGGAGCCGGTCCACACACCGGACCGCAGCACTCAGTCGTCGACAGCACCCACCCATTCTCCTGCCCCAGAACGCAATTCGGGTACCGAGCCGCGACCCCAAGTCAGGTCCACCTCAGCACGCGATTCAGCGCCGCGCGAAACCCATCCCGAACACTTCGCGAACACCAACCGGGCACAGCGCCACGACCAATCGACACCTCAACATCAACTGCCACAGCACACTCCGCCCCGGCCATCGACCGAACGTGGCCCGCAACCTGCGCCGCGACGCGAACACCCGCACAACCCGACCCCACCGCGTGAACACACTCCCGCGCCGGGACCTCGACGTGCACACCAAGATTCGGCTGACGCCCGGCACGATCCGCGGCATGGCCAACCGCGTCCCGCGGACCCGCGCCGACCGGCTTACTCGCCGGAGATTCAACGGGCCTTAGAGACCCGCCAAGTGCGTGAGTTCTACCGGGACCAGACGCCGGAGGGTGGCCATGCCACTCCGGTTTCGACCGGCCGTGGGCCAAACGCACACCCCGCCTTCGATTTCCAGCGTCACCCCAACGCGCCCGGTGGCCCGGTCGCTGTCGTCAGCATGCGTGTCCATGTCACCGTTGATAGCCACATCCCCCCGCATGAGGTCCAACGACTCTGGGAGAACGCACAATTGGCTGCCGACGTCGCATTCAACCGCGGCCAACGGCTCCTGTCGGGGGATCGGGTTTTGATCGATCTCGTCCATACCCCCGATCCGGACGCCGCGCATCTACGCGTCCACGTCAGTGACAGGCCCGGAGGCCCCGAGGTCTGGCATCCCAATAGCCACCCGGACAGCCTGGCCGCGCACCTCCGTGATCAGATCGGCCTCCGGCCTGACGTCGATAACCGAATCGGCTTGAGCGAAAACGACATTCGCCAAATCAGCAACGACATCGCCAAATCCAACACCCCCGCCGCGTTGGACGGACTGCCTGCCACTCGCGAAATCGGCCGCCAGCGGCTCCAAAACATCGAGAAGGATGTCTACCAGCATGTCGTCGAGGATGCGCTGCGCGACGGCAACCGATTCCTTGTCGGCGCCGACCCGCGCACCAATCCCTATGGTCGGCTGATCAATGACGGTGGACCGGAACATTTAGGACGCAACAACAACTGCGTGGAAGACGCCCTGGCGGCCTTATCGTCGTTCAACGGTCGCCCCGAGGTGGGCGCGCCCCGATGGCCTGACCGTCTTTCCGACGGCACCGTCGACGACCGCAGTGGCGAAATCACCGGGCTCGATCGAGCGGAAGCATGGATCGGTGGTACCTGGCAGGCCTTCAACGATCGCCCCATCGCCAATCAGTTCCAGGGCTTGCACGATTGGATCGAGCACCTGGGCCCTGGCTCATCAGCCCTTGTCATCAACAGTTGGCATGCCACTGACTCGAATGGCGTCTTCTTATACAACTCGGACGGGTCGCCCAAGCTGGATGGTGCACACGCGACCGCCATCGTCTATCCACACGGGGCGTCAGGGCCCGTATGGTGGGATCCCCAGCAGCGAACCTTTTCCGATGTCCCGCCGCCAGCACTGACCCATGGCTCAGCCGCATTGTCATTCATGACCGTCGACCCGCACGGAGGACCGCAGGGTGCCCGAACAGCTCCAAACCAGGGAACAAATCGAACAGTACCTGGCTCGCATCTTTCCGAGTCAGCAGTTCCAGACGATCATGCCGTTCGAACACGGATGGGTGTGCCGACCGATGCTCACGCCGGAGCAGATCGCCCAAGGCCAGGGTCTGGGGCTGGGGAACTACGTAGTGAACAGGCAGACCGGAGTGGTGACCGCGCACTCGAGTCTTCCCCCGAGCCTGATCGGGGAGATGTACGACGAGGCGATCCGTACGGGACAACCGGTTCAAGGGCACCAGGTGTATCCACCGAGGTGGCGGGTGAGCATCCAACGCACGCAAGAGAACTCCCAGACGATCGAGTATCACGTGCTGGCGCAGTCGATGACGCAACCACCGGAACCGACCGCGGAATACCAGCTGACGATCGACAAGAACACCTTCGCTTACCAGCCATCGGCCCCGATGGCGATGAACGTCGTCTCGTGGACGGAATGGCGCAGCCAACAGGACGGGACCTGGCCGACGGAAGGAACCTTCGAGGACTAGACCCCGACCACACAGAGATCCAGCGACACGTCGACTCTCCATCAACGGTAACTGCACCCGACCTGATACCAACGGGCACAGAGGGTTTCGACGTACCCCGGGACCATATCGAACCGCCGGACCCACCGAGTGATAGATCCGCATCCGACGAATCCCACCAACTCGGGACACCAGAACATCGCGACCTGTCCCAGAGCGGCGGTCGGTCGGAAGCTGTACCGGACGGACAACGGGGGAACCTGGCCCCGGAAGGGACGAATCCGAGCAACCGGGACCCCGATAGGCCGCATGTGGAGCGGAATATGGATCCCAATGCGTCGCAGAGATTTGACGAGGTCAACAAGCAGTGGAATCCGCCGCCTGGCTATCACCCGGAAACACCGCATGTGGAGCGGAGTACGGATCCGAACGCGTCGCAGAGATTTGACGAGGTCAACAAGCAGTGGAACCCGCCGCCTGGCTACCGCCCAGAAACACCGCATGTGGAGCGCGACAGTCAATCTCTTAATCAAGAGGGAAGTCAGGCTCGTGACCCACTCGAGCGTGAGCAGCCTGGACCACGCGATAATCTCGATCGTCGCGGTTCCGATGACCGATCACAGGTCCCTGCCAAAGAACTCATCGACAAGGTTCGCGACCGAGTCGTTGGCGATCCTGAGAAATTCGCGCTGAGTTATAGTGACCGAGAGCTCAACGCACTGGTCGAGAAGGGGCGCCAGCTCGGGCTCAGCGATCGCAGCATCACCGATCTCCTACAGACCGGATCCCGCATTGCCAAGCCCGTTACCGCCGACATCCTGGCACGCCACATGGACAACTGGGCCAACGTTGTTTCGGAACGCGGTTACCCTTACCGATTCGACAGTGCCGAGCATTTCAACGCCTTTGCCCGAGACTTCCACGAGGCTCTCGATCGGGCAGGACTCGGCGACTTGGACCCTTTCATTCAGGGTTCCGCATTGCGTAAACCTGAAGCGAAAGATGTCGATTTCGCGATCGTTATCGATCGTGACCGGTTCTATGAATTACTTGCCGATCGCTTCGACGGTCGGGCTGCCATCCGATCCGCTGATTCGACACCGGCGGTGCCGTTGAATCTGAAAGACCTCACCCGGTCCGAGGTATGGGATCTGGCCCAGCATATAGATGCCAACAGGGATGCTTACAACAGCCAGGCAAGAACCTTCTCGAACGCTGTCCTTAAGGGAGTTGTCAGGTCCACGTCCGATATCTCCAAGCCGCTGAAAGCGGCAGGTAAGGAAATCCAAGCAAAATATCCAGAACTGAATATCGAAGACATATCGTTGATCGTTCCTGATAGCGCCTTCGATTCGAGCCCCGAACTCCCTGTCGTCGAAACGACCGATAAGGATCGGGCGCAGGAACTCGCTGACCGGCTGAACGGGGCCCGAGAGCTAGAGTCACAGCGCGAAATCGACAACCTTTACCGCATCCAAGGTGAGTCGACAAACGACAAACCGGTTCCTGCTGTTCCAGAGCGCGATGACCTGCCGCCGCCAAGAGGTATGCACCGCGGCGACGACGGTCTACTGCACGAGCCCGGCGATCGCCCGAACAGCTACCGCACTCGAGCCGATGGCAGGCTGCACGACATCACTGATCCGGAGCGCACCTTCCGAGACGGCGACTACCGGCTGCGCGACGAGCACGGCTACCTTCCCGATCATCTGACCGGAACGGATATCGCCGCCGAAAATCTCGATGGCATTCAGCACGCCCGCACGCTCACCTCCGATCTGGTCGCGCAACGTGGGCAGGAGCTCGCCCGAGATCTCGCGGACCAGCGCGAGCGCGTATTGGAGAACCTCAATCCCAACCAGCGGGAGATCGTGGAGCTGGCCGTCGAGCTGGCCGATCACCGCCTGCCGGATATCGAGGCCACGATCGAGCATGTAAAAGCAAAAGAGGCACTCGACCGGGCATGGAGCGCACTGGAGCGCGGGGCTCCGCTGTCCGAGATGAGCAGGGATCTCGTCTTGGCCAGAGACCATTTGACCACGGGGCAACATCTCGAACTCGAGAGCCGGCTCGACGTGCTGCGCGGCTTAGAGCTGGGCGAGTCGGCGAAAATCGCCGAGCATGTTTTGGAAATCAGCATCTACGAGCATGACCATTCGCTGACAGCTCAGCTCGAAGTCGCCGACCGACACCTCGTCGAGGCCGCCACTCGAAACGCGCTCGAGTTCCGCAACGAGCATCTCAAGGACCGTGGACGGTTCGTCGAGCACAATCTGAACAGAGCTCGTGAGTTGGCGGGCATCCTTGCCGAGGGAAAGGTCCCGGAGCTGGCCGAAGTGCTGCAGAACTTCGATGCGATAGAACGTGTGATTCGACACGAGCAAGAAATGGAGGCTCGGGCGGTTCAGAAATTGGGACTGGATCCAGAGCACGAACGACTTGTCGCTCAGGCGCTGGAAGCAGGTCGCGCCGATGCTCTCGGCAAACCAAGGGACGTCTTTCGAAATGAATTGGTACGGCAGGCGACCGACAAGGCTCTGGAAGCTCGCGAACCGGAAGAACGGGCGACCGTACAATTCATTGAGAAAATCCGCGAACAGGCCAAGGAGCTCGAACAGGCTATCGCGCAGGGCAAAGAACCCGATCCCGCGCAGGTACGCGAGACATATAATCAGATTCTCCGCGCTGTCGAACATGAACGAGCGCTCGATTCACTAGCGCTCGAACCATTGGGACTGCATCCCGAGCAGACCGGGATGGTAACCCAAGTTCTGGAGGCCGAACGCAATCAGAGGTATAGTAATGTATTGGACGTTTTCGGTCGTGAACTCGTTCGGCAGGACCACAACGAGACCGTCGGACAAGCAAAGGCTCTCGAACTATCTGGGGATAGAATGCGGGCCCTTGATCCGAAGGTCTATCAATTGGTCCGCAATCACGACCCGATCGGAAGGGACGCCGAGAAGGGCGTGTTCCTATACCAGCAGCCTGGACGAGAACCGATCGAGGTTCCGTACGACTCGCTGGCCCGCCGCTATGCGGAAGCCGCCAAGGGAATCGAGCGCGGGACTCCGAGCGACGCCATCGTCCAACGCTTCCTCGGGGAGCTAGGCCAAGGCAAGGATGCCGACGAGGCGGTACGGGAGCGTCCCGAGGAGGCCCCGCAAGTGAAGAGAGCCAGGGAGATCGAAGCGCGCGAGCGAGGGCTGGAGCGCGAGCGATGAGCGGAAGATACTGGAAGGAGCTCTCTCGGTGACCGAATGGGCGCAATTCGCCGAAGCGCTGGCGGAGCAGCTGGCACAGTTACCAATTGGCGCGATCATGAAGATCATTGCCGTTGGGCCGACGGGCCGGTTTCGGTTCGTTCAATTCGCCATAGGCGACGACGCACTGGTGGCTGAACTGACTGGCGACGCATACCTGGATTCGATCGGCCGCCCAACACCCGAGGGGCGACTACGGATTATCGATGCCGGTTGGCAACTACCTGACGCCGACCACGTCGATAATTGGTGGATCGAGCTCCCATGGCCGATCTCCTCGGCCGTCCGCCACCAGTTGGCAGCTATGGTCATCACCGGACTCCGCGATGGTTTCGACATCCCCGATCCGGCGTCCCTGGTTTACGACGCTTGGAACTCGAACGACGGTAACAAGTCCCTGATCCTGCCCTCTCTGAGCCTTACCGGGATCGATGCGACGTGAAATTCCTACAAAGGCAGCTAACACTGGTCCTGCACGATCTGCTCGACCAATCTCACCTCGATCAACTGCGAGAACACCTGGGACTCAGCCCATCCGGAACCATGACTGACCCGGTAGGCACCGAATTGGGGCGCCGCACCGACCAGCACCCCAGATACCAAACGATCACCTCGATGGTTCTCGCTCTGGTGCGCACCGGCTCCGAGGAATTGACCATCACTCTCGATGCCGTACCAGGCACCGACTACGCCAAGTGGCAGGGTCTCGCCGAATTAGCTTGCCGTGCAGTAGGAGTCACTGTTGCCGAGCGTAAGCGGCCGGCTGCCGAACCTCGTACATTCGAGCCCGAAACCGCATCACCGGAACGCCTAATCGCCTCTCCCGCACCGATACGCACAACTGATGACGCCGCACCGGTCGACGACCAGCCGCTACCACATTTGGATCCTGCCATCTACGCGATTGCCGACACCACTTCCCCGTTACGGTCGACAGCCGTAGCCAACCTGGAAAGGCGCCGAAAAGCAGACGAAATCGTTGATCAAGTCCGGCGTGACGGGACACCGATCTCGGCGTTCGAATCACTGGAGTACAACGTCGGTCTCGACGACCGACCGATCCGGTCCTCCGACGAAATCCAGCCCCGTACCCTGCCTCTCCGACGACCAGCACTGGATGACAACGAGGTCGTCGATCTCGCCCGCGGACTACGCAACATGGTTTGGTCGTGGCGTATGGACGACCTGCTCAGTCTCGGTTCCCCGGCAACCTTCTGGACGCTGGAAAAGATAGAGCCTGGCCAAATAACCTTCGATACCAGATCCGTTCCGGGTAACTGCTACATCCGTGGCTGCGGAGTCGATGCCGAATTCATCGATCTGCCGGTCGCCACCTTGACCACGGATGACAACGCACAACTAAATGACGCCTTCACTCGGATGACGATCGCTCTCATCGCAAGCTACGGCACGCCGACCACACGAGCCACCGGAACGAGGCCGTGGATCCGATGGGAGGGCGTCGAGAACACACTGACACTCACCTACCAGCCACCCTCGATCCGCATGATCCTGCACCAAAACCCAGGTATCACGATCTTCTACGGCGAGGACGAAGCAAGGCGCCGCGCAGGAACGTAGCTAAGATCACGAGGACGAGATTGGAGGAGTTGCATGTCGAGTACGTCGTTCCACGGCAGTATCGAAACCGGCGATCCGGAAGTTGTCGAGCAGGTATTGAGGTCATGGCTGTCGACCGACGATCTGCGTGTGCGACCGCGCCGTGGATGGGAAGCGCATTACGAAACCGACGGCTTCGAACTGCTCTGCTACGAGGCATCGCCCCAGAGTCCGCCCAATTACTTTCTCCTTGAAGGCCATATCGATGGCGCAGTCGAGGCTGCCGTTTCCCGGCTGCATGCGCTCGCCGAACAGTGCCGAGGCGCGGAACTCGAATTCAGCATCGACTATGAGGAAGTCGATGCGGACGGCCACCCGTTGAGCGAGGAGCAGACCATCGGTTGATCCGATCCAGTGGCTCGAGATCAATCCAGATGGCTTCAGCAGGAGCGGGAACGGGTAGAGCGGGAACGAGCCCGCGCCATGACGATCGGTAGTCGAGAAATGCAAAGCCGGGGCCCGAGCCTGGAGCGACGGTAATGAGCACGACAAGAACGGGGCGGCTCGAGCTGAGGCCATTCATCCTGGATACCGACATCGGCGGCGAACCGGACGATGCGCTGGCGCTCGTGGTTGCCGCAGGATATCCAGAACTTTCCCTCGTCGTCACCAGTGATGAGCATGCCGGTCGTCGTGCCCGCCTGGCCCGGCATCTGCTCGACCTCCTCGGACGCACGGACGTCCCCGTCGTCGCGGGCCGCGACCTCGGCAACGAACACAGATGGGCGGCGGACGACCTTGTCCCGCGCATCGTGCCCGAGCAGCGCACCGACGTCGTCGACGCGATAGGCGGGCTGCTCGAGCGGACCGAAAGTCCGATCGGTTGGATCGGGATCGGAGCTCTATCCAATCTCGCCGATGTCATCGAGTCGATCCCCGCGGCGAACACGCGACTGGTCGTAACCCAGATGGGTGGCTCGCATACGGCTTTCACCGACCACCCGGAACCCAACTTCGGCCTGGACCTGCAAGCCGCCAGGACGGTGCTCGCGGCGGGGCTGCGGCCGGGGCTCCTGCCCGCCGAAGTCACCACACATTTCATTAACGTAATAAACCGGGACTCCATCGAATACGACTTCATCGCCCGAACCAGTGACCCCGTTTGCCAACTGCTCCTGCGGCACATGGATCAATGGTTCGACAACTTCCGATCGAACATCAGCCAGCAGGCCCCGCTCACGCTCGGCTATGGGATGGGTGTTCAGTACGTCGTGGCGTCGGAGACCACCATCGGCTTGGATGACGTTGGCCGTATCAGCACCGGCGATCTGCCGGTATTCCTGGCTCGGAGTGCCGACTATTCGGCATTCGAGGAGTGGTTCATCCCACGCTTGTCGACAGCGAAATCGACGTCGACCACACACCCAGCCGCGCAACGGTGGTTGGCACAGGTCGACCCTCAGCCACCCAGCCAGGACGTCAGCGGTCTGGACGTGTATCACCTGTACAACCAGCGGCCCACCGAACGCTATAGTTGAGACGGCACATATCGGATCTCCGGTCCTGATGTAGGACCGTCGTCCGGGTAGCCCATCCACTAAAGTCCACGTCCGAATGCTGTCCGTGCGCCGATTGCCGGACCGGCGAAGCGGCCGGGTGTCACACGGTTTGCTTGGTGTGTAATCATCAGCGGCACAAGGGTTTCGTCCGCGCCCTGCTGACTTTCATCCATGAAACCGAGGTGCGACCGATGAGCCACGGGCCTGCTGGCGAACCGACGTTCCTCCGGTTCGGGCCCGTCGTCTGGCAACCCGAGGATCGGCGGACTATCGAGCACCTGCATCAACGTATCCGTGTCTTGGAGCAGGAACTTGGTATCAGGGGGCCGCTCGGGACGCCGGTTGTCGACATACCCGCGGCGCCGCGAGCGGTGGGGCCGGTCGCGCGACCTGATTTGACAGTGGCCGTGGTCCTGGCCGATGCCGCGCGGTCGGCGTTCGGTTACGAGTGGGATCAGTGTGAGTTCGGGTTGCATGATTGGCGGGCGGTACTCACTGAGCGGCGGCCGGACTTGTTGTTCGTAGCGGCGACGGGGCTTGAGCGCTGGGGATCTGGCGCGGATGACGAAATGCGGCGCGTGATCGACTGGTGTCGGGGTGAGCGGATCCCGACGGTGTTCTGGATCGATGGCGGCGCAACGCATTTCGGTGCCGCTGCGGAGCTGTTCGATCACGTCTTCGTCCCCGATGCCGACATGATGGTCGAATGCCGTGCGGCGGTGGGGCACGATCGGGTCACTGTATTGGCGCCAGCGGTGCAGCCCCGGCTGTACAACCCGATCCAGGGTGAATCCGGGCGCATGCACGACATCGGTTACGCGGGTCCGTATGCCCCCCAAGAGGATTCCGGAATCAGTGAACGGCTGGACACCGTCCTGCGGCCGCTATGCCGGACTGGTCTGCATATCTTCGCCGAGGACGCACGACACCACTGGCCGCCAGATCTGATGCCGCACATAGTCGCTGACCTCGCCGACGTCGACCCGCACACCGTGTACCCGATGTACAAGACATTCCTGGCCGTGCACTCGGATCTCGACTCACCGCTCGACCACGACCGTCACGTCATCGAACTGTCCGCCTGCGCGACCCCGGTCGTGTCCAGCCCATCGACGACCATCCGCGATACCTTCGGCGCGCTGATCCCCATGGTCGACACCGAACTGGCCTGCTTCAACCAGGTCCAACACCTGATCAACAGCCCGGAACTGCGTGCCCGCCAAGGACATCTGGCCATGCGCGCGGTCCACGACGGCCACCTCACCTCACATCGAGTCGACCAGATCCTGCACAGCGCAGGCCTTCCCGTGACCACTCGACTTCGCCCGATCTCGGTTGTGTTGTCCACCAGGCGCATTGCCCAGATCGATCACGCCATCGCCTCGGTGGCCGGACAGATCCATCGCCCGCTGCAGCTCATCATGATTTTGCACGGCCTCGACATCGATCCGGCCGCCGTCCGAGAGAAGGCGGTGGCGGCCGGGATCGCGGATGTCGTAGTGCTGTCGGCCGCGGACACACTGACCCTCGGCGCCTGCCTGAACCTCGGAATCGACGCCGCCGAGGGCGATTTCATCGCCAAGATGGACGACGACGACCTCTACGGCGAGCATTATCTGTCCGACCTGGTCCGCGCCTTCGACTACTCCGAGGCCGAATTGGTCGGCAAGGGCGCCCATTACGCCTACTTCGAGGGTGACAACACGACGATGCTCCGGTTGCCGGGCTATGAGCACCGCTACGTCAACCGACTGCACGGTGGCACGTTCTTGGGCAAAGCGGATCTGTTGCGCCACTACAGGTTCGCGGACATCAGCGTCTCCGAGGACAGCGTGCTGCTCGCCCGCCTCAACGAGGATGGCGTCAAGATCTACGCCACCGACCGCTTCAATTTCATCTACTGGCGCAGCGACGACCTGACCGCGCACACCTGGCGACCCACCGATAACGCGTTGGTGCGCACCGCCCAGTTCGCCTTCGTCGGGCGTCCGCACGACCACGTACTGATCTGAGCACCCTCACAGGAACCAATATGGCCTGATGCCATAGGACGGTTGCAACACGGGCGGTTTCGAGAAGTACTGTGCCGCAATCACTTCCCGGGACGTATCGCCGAAGTGCTCCTCATACGCCATCCGTAGCGGATCGAGTCGATGGACATCGACATCGGCGTTCATCCACGGCGCCACCGGATTCAGGCCCGCCCGCAGCGCGCCGCGCACACCACGACCGTCGACGGTCTCGTAATGCCACAGGTCCGCACCGCACCACTGCGCGAGGTCGGCCAGCCCGATCCAGCCCTGCAGCGTCAAGCAAATGTAGTGCCCCGGCCGGGTACGGACCTGCTCCAGCGGTTGGGAGCCGTCGACAGCGAACTGGATGCGCAGCCGTTCCCGGAATCGACGCAAGACGCCGACGAGGCTTGCCGCGTCACCCAGATATGCGGCGACCGCGCCGAGTTGCAGATCGTAGAAGGTGCCGTGATTGTTGTGCGTTCGGCATGCGCGCACGCCGTGGTCACTGGCTACCAGCCAGTCCCGGTACTCGGTCAACCAGGAGCGCAGTCCGAGGACATCGTCGGCACCGAGCGCTCCCGACCGCTCCAAAGTGCGTGCGGCGTCGAGGAAGTAGTAGAGGTCCTTCGCCTCGATGATGCCGTGATGCGAGCCGATGCCGTCATCGGGCCGCAGTCGGGCATAGCGAAGGTGCGGATTCATTCGCGTCCCCGGGTCGACGAACCAGCCGCGAATCAGTGCCGCGCCGTGATCGGCGTAGCACTGGTCCTTGGTTGTCTCCCAGGCCAGGGCGCACAGGGTGCTGTCGTCGAACAACCGCTGCAGTCCGGTCCGGTCCTGTGCGGTGTAGTCATGAATGTCGCCACTGGGCGCGACCGTGTTCTTGCGTGTCACGGACTGGGTGCCGCGGGCGATGGCCGTCGCCGCGCGGAACTTCAGCTCGACAGTGAGCTCGCGTACGCCGACGGCGTCTCTGCGCAGCCAGTCGAGCCGTTCGGGCCGGTAATACACCGGCTCGGCGGGGTCGATCCTGGCATCAAGTACCGAGGTGTCCAGCTCGTCGATCATCGACAAGATCGCGGCCGTCCGCGCTATGCCCCGGTGCTGCAAGGATTTCGGGCCGCGTTCCTGTCCGGGATTGCCCGAGTCCAGCCTGGCCACCCAACCGGCCTTGACGAACTGGCCCGCCTCGACGGAGCGTGGATTGGCGGGCAGGTCCCACGGCGACGTCGACCAGGTGTCCCAAATTCCGGCGACGCCGATGCGGGTCAGCAGGTCGGTCTTGTTGCGCCAGCCGTAGGGATATCGCTCGTCGAACTCCTCGACGGCGTCGGCGCGGAACATCACCTGCGGCTCTTCGGTCGCGTGCTCGGCCACCGTTGGACTGTCCAGCTCATCGTTGCTGCACAGCCTGGCCATCGGCACCACGATGTACTTGGCGCTCGGGTGCTGCCCGATCGAGCTGGTGATGGCCGCCCACGCCTGTTCGGTCAGGAAGCAGTTGCCATCCCACGGCAGGACCCACCGCGCACTGCGCCGACCTTCCCGCAGCGCGAGATTGCGTGCGCCGTTCACGTTCATCGCGTAGATGACCTTGCGGCGGCGCGCGCGGTGCTCAGCCCACCGCATGTCCGGTGTGTGGCGGCCGTTGAACTCCGCCGAGTAGAACAGCGCGGGATCGGGGAAGCAGTCGAGATCCCAGTCCTGCTCCGCGTACTCGTCGAGATCGAAAGGTATTCGCCGATAAGGCTGTCCGTAGGAGTCGAGCATCGCCAGAATGGCTTCCTCATCCGCGCGATGGACGATGCGGTTCACGATCCAGTGCTTGGCGCAACCCGGAAAGTCTGGTTCGTTCTCCAGAATGAATCGGACGTTGTCCAGTGACTGTCCGGTGCGGTGCCGTGGCGGCAGGTCGTTGCCGATGGTCCGGTAGAACGTGAACGTAGGCTGCACGACGACCATACTGGGGGTCGCCGCGCTCACCCGCGCACCCGGGGCCAACACAAACCCGCTCTGCGATAGGACAATTCGACCGCGGTCTCAGGAATGAAGAGCCTCGACCTCGCTTCGACCGAGGCCATAGATGGTGATGCCCGACAGCCGAAGGGTGTCGGGGTCAAGATAGTTGCGCGTGTCTATGATCAGGGGCTCCGCCATCGCCGAGGCGACCCGGCGCCAGTCGAGCTCGCGAAACTGCGGGCAGTCGGTCAGCAGGACCACCGCGACCGAATCACGCGCCGCCTCGTAGGCGTCGACGGCGACCGGGATCCGCTGCCCCGGTGCGGGAACCAGAGCCGGATCGTATGCCACCAAATCCGCGCCCTCCTCGGCGAGTAACTCGGCGACGGCCAGCGCGGGTGAATCGCGCAGGTCACTGGTTCCGGCTTTGAATGCCATGCCCCACAACCCGATTCGGCGCCCGATGAGGTCCCCGCCGAGCGCGTCGCGTACCTTCGCGACAATGTGTCGGCGGCGCTCATTGTTCGAATCGAGGGCCGCGCGCACCAGCGGCACGTCGACTCCGGCCGTCTCGGCGAGCCGGACCAAGGCATGACTGTCCTTGGGAAGGCACGGTCCGCCCCATCCCGGCCCCGGCCGCAGATAGGCCGAGCCGATACGCGGGTCGAGCCCCATGCCTTCGGCTACCTCATCGATGTTCGCCCCGACCCGCTCGCACAGATCGGCCATGCTGTTGATGTAGGACAGTTTCACGGCGAGAAAGCAATTCGACGCGTACTTGATCATCTCGGCGCTGGCCGCATCGGTGCTGACGACCGGCGCGCGGAACGCGGAGTACAGGTCGGCGATCGAGCGTGCGGCGTCGGGATCATCGGCGCCGACGACGATTCGGTCCGGGATGAGAAAGTCGCGTACCGCCGTTCCCTCGCGGAGGAACTCGGGGTTGCTCACGACCGCCACATCGGATCGGGCGAGACGCTCCGACACACTGCGAGCGGTGCCGGGCGGCGTCGTCGACTTGATCGCGACAATCGAGCCGGGCGGCAGCAGATCGCGGAGTTCATCGGCCACCGACTCGACCGCACTTAGATCCGCCACACCGGCCGGACCCATCGGCGTGGCGACGCACAGGAAGACGACACTGGTCTCGGCATGTATCGCCGCGGCGGCGCCGACGACGAATCGCATTCGACCACTGGATAATCCAGCAGCGACCAGCTCCTCCAGACCTGGCTCCGCGATAGGCACCCGACCGTCTCGCAGTGACCGCACCGCACGCTCATCGATGTCGGCACAGTCGACACGATGGCCAAGCGAAGCCATGCACGCCGCCGTCGTGAGGCCAACATATCCGGCGCCGATCACGGCGATCCGGTGTCCCTGCATTCGTCTCCTCGAATTCGCTCGACCACCACGAGTACCTCCGGCACGTTGCCGCCCCAACCTAGCGGACAAGATCATCGCGCGCACGACTCGCCCACAGCCGCAAGGAATTCGATTACACCTCTATCTCATGGACGAAGTTCAACGTGACCTTCATCGGGCGGCGGGTCCGATTCGCGACGAGATCACCGCGCCGCAGGTTGTCCCGCATGCGCTCGAGATTGGCGGCCTGCATCTCCTTATAGGACAGATCGCTGCCGCAGTAGCGGATCTTCTCCGCGACGCTGTTGCGGATGGCCGCCAACCCATCTTGGCGGAGTTGTCGGCGCTCGAGGCCGGACGCGCGCCCGCGTTCGACCAGGTCGAGATCCTGCACCGCGACGGGGTGCATCTGTTCGTCATACCCGCCCAGTGCAATGAAATGCGCACGGGGCATACCGATTCGGCCATACGTGCCATCCGATCCGTTCTCGTATCGGTGCTGGATCACCGTGTCGCCGTGCTCGGCCCATACCGCGCGCCAGCTGACGATGGAATCACCGATGAAGTTGTCCGCGTCCAGATTCACGAGCAGCTCACCGGTCGCGGCGAAGTGGGCGAGGTTCTTCGCCTTGGAGCAGTGGAAGAACTGCTCGGTCCCTTCGTGGATGTAGCGCAGGACGCCGCTGTCGATGTGCTCGCCGAACTGCCGCACCCACTCGTCGAGATCATCGTCGGAGTTGTAGTTCACCAGCACGATCTCCGACCGGCCATCGGCAAGTATCGCCTCCAGGTTGGCTGGAAGCGTCTGCTGCAATTGCCAGAGCCGGTTCTTGCAGGTGACGCAAAACGAGATCTTGTCCGAGCAGCCAGATTTCATGCGGCACAGCCTCCCACAGGCGACCCTTGACCGATCCGCGCAACCTTCGACAGACTCGCCTCGCCGCATCCCGAGGCCAGTACCAACGAGGAGCCAAGTGTCCGAAGACAGTGCCACCATGACGCCGGTCGACTTCTGGTTCGATCCGCGATGCCCGTGGGCGTGGATCACCGCATGCTGGATGAAGGAGGTCGAGCAGGTCCGGCCGGTGGAAATCCGTTGGCGTGTCATGAGTTTGGCCGTGCTGAACGAGAATCGGCTCGACGAACTGCCCGAGCAATACCGCCGATGGGACACCACAGGCCGGTACCCGGTGCGGATCTGCGTCGCCGCCGAGCAGAAGTACGGCAGCAAGGCCCTTGGCCCGCTGTACACAGCCCTGGGTACCCGCATCCACAATCTGGGCCAGAAGCAGACCCGGGAAACCTTCGCGGCGGCCCTGGCCGATGTCGGCCTGTCTGAAGACCTCGCCGACGCCGCGTACTCCACCGACTACGACACCCTCGTCCGCACCTCCCACCACGAGGGAATCAATCTCGTCGGACAAGAAATCGGTACCCCGATCATCGCCGTTCCCGGCCCCGACGACACCCGCGTCGCCTTCTTCGGGCCGGTCGTCACGCCCGCCCCGAAAGGCGAGGCGGCAGCACGACTTTGGGACGGGGTCCTCCTGGTCGCCGGTACCCCAGGATTCTTCGAACTCAAACGAAGCAGGGACACCGAACCATCGTTCGACTGAATGCGGCATTCCTCGCAGGGGCGCCGCATGGCCGACCAATTGCGCGGCGCCGAGGCGCGTCAGGTGCCTGGCTCAGTATCGCGGCGAACGAGCAGCCACAGTATCGCCACGGGGATCAGCACAATCCACATCAGCAATATGTCGCCGACCAGGTGAGTGTGTTCGCCGTGCATGAGGATGCCTTGAATGAGCATGAGACCGAAGTGCACGGCGTTGGCGGCGACGGTGAAGTCGAGGAATGTGCGGTTGGCCAGTGGGTCGCGTGCGGCGCGCCATAGGAATACCGCCCAGACGATGTAGATGCTGGCGATCATCAGTTCATAGGCTTCGCCGCCGTGACCCCAGCGCAGCATCATCGGCAGCGGATCGGGTACCCGGATCTCGAAGAGTACGCCGAAGAACGCGGCGCCGAAGAACACCAGGAACACGATCGACATCGCGCGCAACGCGATCGAGAGCCGATGTTCAGCCACGCTGAGTTGATCATTGGTGCGAGACGCAGTCATGGTGGACTCCTTGTGACCGGCGTGCCGTGCGAACGCCCCTGACTCAGGATGGCAGCTGTGCCGTCTGCCTGGCGAAGATCGTTCGCACGGAGAGCTTCAACGCGTTCGGGTTGACGTGGTCGGGGTAGCGTTCGAGCATCGCGTCGATGAGTTCGGCTGGTCCGCTGGTGGTTTCGAGGAAATGGTCGAAGTCGGTCAGGTAGGCGCGGGTCGCGGCCATGGCGGCTGGCGAGTCTTCGGCGCCGGATGCCTTGTGTCCGGCGACAACTCGCGTCGGATGCAGGGCTTCGATCTGGTCGATCGCCGTGATCCATTGTCGACGCTTGGACTTGTCGGTTTCGGCGAGGAATTGGTGCACGCCGTTGTAGACGATGTCGCCGGCGACGACCAGGTCGATGGCGGGGACGTGCAGAAATGTGGTGTCGTAGGTGTCGCTGTGCCCGGCCTCGACGGCGCGCAGTTCATGCCCTTCCAGATCGATCACGCCGCCGGTCAGCGGTTCGGCCACTTGCAGGTCGCCGGGAATCTGGCCGGGGAACCGTGCTCCCCAAAATGCTTGGAAGAACTCCGGTTCCAGCTCTTGGCGCATGTGCGCGATGGTGCCGGGAGTGGCGACCGCGCGGGCACCCGGGAAGCGTTTCAGCAGTGGTGTCATGCCGAAGAAATGGTCGCCGTGGCCGTGGGTGAGGTAGATCGTGGTGAGATTCTTGCCCGATGCCTCGATCCAGTCCCCCAGGTCCCGGGCCTGATCCTCGGTCAAGAATGCGTCGACGAGGACCGCGTCGCGCGCTCCGGAAATCAGAGTAGACGTCATGGGCGACCAGATCGAGCTCACCCCAGGGATTCCCGTCTCGACCGGGATCGGCGGCGTCAGGAAAACATCTGCTACCAACGTGCTTTCAGACATGATGTGCCCCTTTGGGGTCTAGGTGGAGCTCAGGAAAGGTTCATGATCAGGCAACTGCTCGACGCGGTGGCAAGCACCTTGCCGTCGGTGTCGCGAATCTCCCCCTCGCCGAACGCGATTCGCTGGCCCGGCTTGGTGACCCAGCCGCGCGCCCGCAACTCTCCGGTGTCAGCGCGGACCGGTCGCAGGTAGTTCACCTTGATCTCGACCGAGGTATATCCGACGCCCGCGGGCAACGTGGTGTGCACGGCGGAGCCGATGACGGCGTCGAGCAGCGTGCACACCAGTCCACCGTGCACGAGCCCGATCGGGTTGTACATGGATTCATCTGGCGTACACACCAATTCGGCTACCCCGGTCTCGGCATGCACCACCTGGGTACCGGTGAGCGCGGCGATCGGCACGGGCGGCAGTTGCCCGGAGATCAGTGCCTGAACGTGCTCGAGGCCGGACAATGTCGCCATGGCCTGCGCGCTGGGCGACGGGTCGTACCAGGTGACCGTTTTACTGCGGGCCGCGCCCCAGGATTCGGGCGTCGTCGTGCGCTGTACGGAAGTCATAGCGGGTTCTACCTTTCTGACTGGCTTCTCGGATCAGGGTGTCGGCGCACCCGTGCTGGTTAGGTGCCGTGCGGTTCGAGGGTCCTGGCCAGCATCTCGCTGAGGGTGGTCCTGGCCAGTTCGTCCCGGGCGGCTTGTTCGACGCCGTCGTAGACGGTTTCCAGCGCCGGACGGATACCCCGACCGACCGGGCACTGCTGATTGGGCTCACCGTGGTGCAGTCCGAACAGTGATTCCGCACCGATCGCCCGGTAAACATCGAGCAGCGTGATCGAATGCGGTGCGCGTGCCAACCGCCAGCCCGCCCCCGGCCCGCGCCGCACCTCGACCAGACCCGCCCGATGCAGTTCACCCAGGCTGCGCCGGATGACCACCGCGTTGCTGTGCACACTGCCCGCGACCTGGTCCGACGTGATCGTCGACCAGCCTCGGCTGTGCATCAGCGTCAGGAAGGTCAGTATGTGCACCGCGATCGTGAGCTTGCTGTTCGCGCTCATTTCGCCTCCTCGCTGTAACTACTCTAGTTACAACAGACCGGGCGTCGAGCTTCGTCCCAGCAACACGTGTGACCGTCATCTCGTCACCGATGCCCTCGGGCAGCGCAGGACGGTCGATCCCGAAGCGATCCGAGCGACCCGACGAACCCGCCCGATTACGGGGAGAGATCGACTGTGAGAGTGGTCAATTCGAGCGCTTCGGCGCAGGGGTCGGCGCGCGGGGTGTGGTTGTGGTTCTGAATGCGCCAGGTGATCGACCCATTGGCCTGGGCGGAGACGGCGCAGTCACCGGGGTCGGCGGGGTTGTGGGTATAGAAGCCGGTCGCGGTGACCTTGGTTCCGAGCACGTCACGGACAACGGTCACGTGTTCGGTGTCGAGTCCGTCTTGGCGGGCGCGTTGCCATAACTGTTGCAGTGACTCGTGTTCGGAATAGGTGAACGTGATGTCGAATTCGCCGTCGGCGTTCTTCGCATTCCACAGACAGGTCGGCGGTGTGCGGTGCGCGGTCAGGGTGTCGGCATGGACCGCCTGGGTGATCTGGTCATCGGTCAGCGGCTGGCACTGTGCCAGCGAATTGGTGACGGTCGCCGGTGCCGCGCTCGGCGCGGAATTCGTCGAACATGCCGACAGCAGGGCCGCTATCGCCGCGAGCGTCAGCAGGGCGCCGCGGGCTGAGGGAGCCGTCACAAGGCCCTCCGTTCACCATGGGGATCGAGCTCGGACGCTGTCGCCAAGGCTACGCCGGAAGCGGTTCGCGGTCCTGTCGTAGGGGCGGTGCGGATACCGGGTGCGCAACGGTGCCCGACCGGGGGGATACTCCGTCCGTGGCGCTTGTACAGACTCCGTTGACTCTCTTCGCCGCGCTCGATTCCTGGCAATGGGATTGGTCGACCACGATCGTGGTGACCGTGCTCGGCGTCGGCTATCTGCGCGGCAACGCCAATGCCGCGCGCGCGGGCACCGCCGTCAGCAGCTCTCGGGTGTGCAGTTTCCTCGGTGTCGGGCTCGGCATGTGGGTGCTGGCGACGATGAGCTTCGTTGGGGTGTACGCCGACACGCTGTTCTGGGTGCGTGCCCTACAGGTGGTGCTGTTGCTGCTGGTCGTGCCGTTCGGGCTGGCACTCGGCAAGCCGGTGACGGTGCTGCGCGAGGGCGGTTCGCCGGCCAGGCGGCAACGCGTCGACGCAGTCTTGGCGAGCAAGGCGGCGCGGGTCGCGACCCATCCCGCGGCGACCTCGATCGCCATGCTGGCCACGCCGTGGCTGCTGTATCTGACACCGTGGTATCGCGGCGCGCTGGAGAACGAATCGGCCGACATGCTGACCCGGCTGATCCTGGTCGTGGTCGGATTCGGCTACTTCTACTCCCGCGTGCAAACCGATCCGGTGCCACACCGCTATTCACAGGGTCTCTCGCTGCTGATCACGGTCGCGGAAACGCTCGGCGACGGCGTGCTCGGCGTGGTCATCTGGCTGGGACCGGCGATCGCGGCCGACTACTACAGCGGCCTCGGGCGCACGTGGGGTCCGTCGCCAGTGACCGACCAGACGATCGGCGCTGGCATCCTCTGGATCCTCGCCGACGTGCTCGGCTTGCCTTTCCTGTTCGTGCTGATGCGGGCGTTCCGCGCCGACGAATCCCGCTCCGCCGCGCACATCGATGACGAGCTCGATGCCGAGCCGCCCAACACGGACGCCGCGAATCCCGTTGACGCGCAACCGGTTACGTCAGCATTGTGGTGGGAGAACGACCCGCAGCTACAGGAACGCTTCCGGCGCAACCGATAACCCGCTCGCGTCGAGAGATCAGGAGACGACGCCCGGCCATGGATACAAGGCCAGGTGAATGAGGAGGATCACCAGCAAGCCCGTCAGCACCGCGGCCACCGGATGCGCCCGGCGCTCGAGGTAGCCGATCGTGCGGAACAGCGTGGGGAACGGGACATCTCGCCCCGCGAACAACGCCAACATACTGGGCACAACGACCCACATCAGCGCGATGACGCCGTAGAGGACGTACGCGCCGACGTAGGAGTCAGGACTGATCGCCCGGTCGATCACCGCGTACACGACCGCGCCGACGTAGGACGCGGCGGCCAGCAGCAGGTAACCCCCGAGGCCGACGAACCGCATACCGCCGTTATCGCGGGTGACCCGGCCACCGACGGTCACCGGCTTGCCAGCCACGACGCTCGGCGGCATCTTCGGGTTCACCAACAGCTGCGGAATGGCGTAGTACCCGATGACCGCGATCACGAACACGACCACCAACCGCACCCAGTCATGATGGGTCTCGAGGTGGCCGATGGTCGCCGAGATGGTCGGCCAGCTGGCCAGACCAGTCGCCGCCGCCAACTCGGGCACGGCGATCACGAGCGCCGCTGACCCCCACATCACATATCCCCAGAATTCCGCTGAGCGACCGACCACTGTCGGCGCGGTTCCCGGCTCTGCTGGCTCGTCCATACCAATCGGTTTACCCCGGCCGCGACGGTTCGAGTCCGAGTGCGGCCAAGATGGACCCGAATTGCGGCCCCGGCGTGTTCCAACCGCCCGAGACCAGGCGATTCTTCGTCATCTCGACGAGCGGTACTCCCCTCATGGAGAGCCATGCAGGGCCGATGCCGGTTCGGGCGGTCGCTGGTCGGCGGGTGCACGCGACAGTCGGCTCGGCCACCAGTTCCATCGTCCGGCCAGCAGCGCGATCGCCGGGATCGTCACCGTGCGCACCACGAGGGTGTCGAGCAGTAGTCCGATCGCGATGGTGCAGCCGATCTGGGCGATATTGCTGATGTCGGAGAACGTCAGCGCGAGCATGGTGAGCGCGAAAACGATTCCCGCCGTGGTGATCACGCCGCCGGTGCGGGTGAGCGCGGTCGCGACGGCCGCCCGCAGACCCGAGCCGGGTGCGGCGGACAGCTCGTCGCGTACCCGCGACATCAGCAGCAGGTTGTAGTCGGCGCCGACGGCGGTCAACGCGATGAACGACATCGAGGGCACCGTCCAGTGCAGCGGCTTGTCCAGCAGGTCTTGCCACACCAGCACATTGAGCCCGAGGGCGGCCAGATACGACAGCAGCACGGTGCCGAAGACGTACAGCGGCGCGATCAGGCTGCGCAGCATGATCGCGAGCACCAGCAGGATCAACACCGAGGCCGCCGCGATGATGGTCACCAGATCGCGGAAGGCCAGCGTCCGCAGGTCGGTGTAGGTGGCCGCCAGACCGGTGGTCTCGATGGTCGCGTCGGCCAGTGCCGTGCGCGCCGCCGCGTGCCGCGCGGTATCGGTCACCCGTTGGGCCAGCGCCATGCCCTCGCTGCTGAACGCGTCGGCGGTGCCGATGACCGTCATCCGCGCGGCATGCCCGTCCGGGGACAGGAACAATCGGGCCGCGGCGGACAGGTCGGTGTTGGTCATGGCGGCGTCGGGGAGATTGAATCCGCCCGCGCCCGGTGCGATGGTCTGATTGTCGCGCAGCTCGTGCAGGTAGCCGACGGCCTGATCGAGCCCGGCGGGCAACTCGTCGTACACCCTGGTCATCTGGGTGACACCGTCGTGCAACTGACCCGCGCCGGTACTCAGCGCCTCGACCCCGGTTCTCGCCTGGCCGATGCCGCCGCCGAGGGCGCCGATGCCCTGGTTCAATCGGACCTGACCGTCCCTCAGCGCGGCCGAACCCGCCTGCGCCGCACCGAGACCCGTCACCAATCGGTCGATGCCGGTGGCCAGCTGCGCGTGCCCGTCCGACAGTGCGTGCACGCCGTCCCGGAGGCGAACCAGCTCACCCGCCGCGGCACCGACCGAGCTGCTGTCGAACGCCGACAGCGCGGCCTGTGCGGCGGCGCACAGCGGCGTCGCCGCGCAGTGCGGGTCGGCCGCGACGAGGACGCGCAGGCCGTCGATGGCGGACAGCGGGCCGTTGACCGGGGCCATCGCCGTGTCCACCCCGTTGACCAGTTCGGTGCTGCCCGATTGCAGGCGCGCAACCCCGGAGTCGAGCTGCGCGGCACCGGCGACCAGCTGATCGATGCCATCGGCCAGGGTGCGTGAACCGTCGACGAGTTGCGCCGACCCCTGTCCGGCCTGCGCGGAACCGACTGCGAGACTGTCGATTCCGGTAGCGAGGGCCTGAGCCCCGTCGTTCAGCTGTGCCGCCGCACCGGACACTCGGCGCACATCGGGGCGCGCCGCGGCGAGCTGATCGGCGGCCGAGCCGAGCTGATCGCTGAGCATGCCGACCTGCGTGGTGACCGCGGCGTCCGGGATGGGGGTGCCAAGCGGCCGGGAGATCGAGCGGACCGATGCGACGCCGGGCAATCGGGCGATGTCGGTGGCGAGCGTTTCGAGGGCGGCGTAGTCGCGGGGGTTGCGCATGTCATGGTCGGACCGGATCAGCACATAGCTCGGCAGCAGTTCGTTGGCGGGGAAATGTGCTGCGGCAGCGGCATAACCGCGATTACTCGGGGTGTCGGATGGTTGGGTCGCGCGTTCGTCGTAGCTGATGGCCAGGGTCGGCGTCACCGCGGCGAGCGCGGCGATCACGGCAAGCGACGCGGCGAGCATGCGTGCGGGCTTGGCCGTGATGACACCGGACAGTCGCTGCCAGTAGCGGGTTGCGCCGCCGGTAGGTTCGGCCAGACCCCGATCGGCGGCGATCAGCAATAGCGCGGGTGTCAGGGTCGCCGCCGCGCCCACCGTGACGAGCACGCCGATCGCGCAGGGAATGCCGATGGTGCGGAAGACACCGATCCTGGTCACCGTCATCACCGCACAGGTCATGGCCACGATGAGGCCGGAGGCGACGATGACCGGCATGATCCGGCGGTAGGCGGCCCGGTACGCCTCGTGCGGCGACAGCGCCGCGCGCCTGCCCTCGTGATAGCGGCTGATCAGGAAGATCCCGTAGTCGGTGCCAGCGCCGAGGATCAGCGCCGACAGCAGCGCCACCGAGAAGATCGACGTCGGCAGGCCGTTGGCACCGAGCAGCGAGACCAGCGGCCGTGCGGTCGCCAGCGCGACGCCGATGGTGAGCAGCGGGACGATGGCGGTGGACAGCGACCGGTACGTCGCGAGCAGCAGCAGCGTGATCAGCGCGATGGTCGCCACGGTGATGATGGTCAACGCGCGGTGGATGCCGTCGATCTCGTCGGCGAGCGTTGGCGTCGGCCCGGTGATATCGGACGAAAGACCCTGCGGCCGTTGGACTGTCGCCACCACGGCGCGCACCGCGGCGAGCGATCGACTTGCCTCGGTGGTGCCGGAGTCGCCGACCAGTCGGATCTGGGTGTACACGGCCTTCTTGTCGGTGCTGACCACCGATCCGGCGGTCACCGGGGACGACCACAGGTCCATGACGGATCCGACGTGGTCGTGATCGGCGCGCAGCGCGGCCACGATCTTGTCGTAGTAGGCTCGGTCGACCTCGGTGAGTGGGTCGGCGCGGGTCAGCACCAGATAGGCGAGTCCGGAGTCGGCCGACTCGCCGAACTGCTTGCTCATCTCGCCGAGCACCCTTGCGGCCGGCGCATCCTGCGGGACCATCGGCGTCGAGTGCTCGAAGACCGTCGTTTCCAGTTGCGGTACAGCGAGATTCAGAATTCCGGCCGAGAGCAGCCAGATCGCTACCACGGCATAGCGGAATCGGAGCACAAGCGAGCCAAGTCGGTCGAATCGGCGGGTTCGCATCCGTCTCCCCTTTTCGCGTAACTCCGAAGATCTTAAGGCGGTAGGGGAATTCGAGATCAATGATTTCTTGTCAACAGCGGCGAGCAACCGAGATTCGTTGTCGATAACGTCTTTTCGATTGATTCACAGCCGCATAGCACACGACTCTACCCCTCTCGCCGCCGGCACCGAATGATCATGATACCGGCAGTAGCGCTCGAACGCGCGTCATGCGAGCGCAATTCGCGTCATCCGAGCGTAAGTTGCACGTAAGTCGAGAATCATTGTGCTACTTGCCCATTCGTACGCCTCCGAGCGAGATCCGTTGCCCTGGTCAGCGCGTCGGCCTGACATGCGGCGACGCCGCAATCGGCGACATAGGGCTTCCCGCGAGGAAGACTCACCGCTAACATGGACGAAGTCTTGCCACCCATGTTTCGACTGTGTAAAGATCGAACACGGACAGCCTCGAGTTCACACAGTTCTAACGAATCCCGGTTTACGACACCATGTTTCGGAGGTATTGTCCTCAGCTAGACAGCCACCCAATCCCCAACGGAGGACGGTGGCTTCGGTATCAACGGCGATGCTTTAGAAGATCCGACACACGCCGCGATGGCGTCAACTTACTTGTGGCGAAAGGGATTCCGGCCCGTCGGCCCAATGCTGGAGCCGATCGGCAAACGGAAACGGGATTCGCGCTATCAGCGCACTTTCCCGTACTTGAGGACGATCCGGACGACTGCGCGGCCGTCGCCTATCCGGACATCGGCCGATTATCGCATTGCTCGAGAGCACAGTCATCTCGACAGTGAAAGCTCCATTGTTGTTGCCGCCATGCGTTATTCGCACGTCGACCAAGCCTCCGAAGGGATCGAGGCCGCGGCCACCGACCTGGACCGGCACCCAGGGAAACGACATTGCCGTCGACTCCCCCGCGGCTGCCACTTCTGTAACCCGACGTCTGCCCGGCACCTGATCGCCGGGCTGTACGCCCGACTGGGCCACCGTGATGACGCCAAAGGAGCTCACCGCCATGGAAAATCCCACGTTACCGCCAGGGCACCGGCAGAATGCCCGCTTGGCTGTGCGCACGGAACATCTGGGCGACCAGGTGGCAACCGGGTCTCGACGGTCGACCACCGTGGAAGCGGGCGGCCGGGGGCGCGCCGCCGCCAAGTCCACCACCGGACAGGTGGGCACCGCGGGCCCGCGCATCGATCGGCCGACCATGATCACCGATCGGTTACACGAAATCCTCGTCACCGGTGGGGATTTCGATGAGATCTACCGGCACATCCTGGTCGCACCCGGCAAACGGGTCCGGGCCGGCATGCTGCTCGCCTGCCACCGCCTGCTGCCCGACGCCGAAGCCATCCCGCTGCCCGACGCCGTCGACCTGGCCTGCGTGATGGAGATGTTCCACGAGTCCTCACTCGTGCACGACGACATCTGCGACGGCTCACTCTTACGCCGCGATGCACCGTCGGTACCGGCCGCCTTCGGCATCCGCACTGCGGCGCGGGCCGGATTCCACCTGGCGGGCAACGCTTTACAGACCTTGGCGCGAGTACTGGCCGACAACCCGGTGGTCTTCGCCAGGCTCGGCGATGTCCCCGGCGTCACCTACCTCGACCAGCTCTCCGACCTGTCCTTCGGCCAGCTCGTCGAGACCCTGCCACCCGCCGTGGACGACGCCGCCCTGCGCCGGCACTACGAACTCGTCGCGGGCGCGAAGACCGGCACGCTGTTCCGGCTGTCCTGCACCTACGGCGGCACCGCGGGCGGACTCGACGACGACCGGTTGCGCGCCGTGATGCGCTACGCCGACCAGCTCGCCCTCGCCTTCCAGATCATGGACGACGTCCGCGACGTCGAGGGCGACGCCTCGCTCGGCAAGGACGCCTGCGGCGACCTTGACCGCAGGGTGCCGACCTGGCCGGTGATCGAGTGGCTGGCCATGCGGCCCGATTCTCGCGAAATGTGGTTCTCCGAGCACACTTCCAGCACTGTCCTGCAAGCGGAACTGGTCGACAGCGGGGCGACGAAAGCCGCGCACGACGCCGCCATCCGGGCCGCCGAGACGGCGAATCGGGCGTTGGACGTGTTCCCGCCCTCGGACGGGCGCGACCACCTGCGCGACCTCGCCACCCGGGTGGTGTCCCGATGATCGGGGGGCGGGTCGGCAGCCTGGTCTACGGCCTGCGACACCTGCGCCGCGCGCCGGATCTCGACACGCTGCGGGCGGCGGACTCACCGGCGGAACTGGCCAGGCTCGCACTCATCCCGGCGGCCCGAAACCTCGGCGTCGCGGTAAGTTTCCTGTCCGCGGGGCATCGGGCCGAGGCCACCGCGGCCCTGCTCGCGTGTCGGGTGCTCGACGCCTATGAAGACCTGATCGATCGCCCGCTGGCGAGCAGCGCGGTGCGGGCCGCCGTGGAGTACCTCAACGGTGCCGTCGGCACGGCTCCCCCGCTGCTGCACGCGGTGGCCGTGCGCGACAGCGAAGCCGTCGATCTGGTGCTGGCCGAACGCATTCAGGACATCCGGGCGTTGCTGTCGGCACTGCCGATCGATGGCCGCGAACGGGTCGGCCGGATGCTGGTCGATGTCGGCGACGTGATGGCCCGCAACCTCGAGGCACCACTGCCGAGGGCCGCCTACAGCGAGGGCGTGCTCGGACGGGTGGTGCTGTACGCGTGCTCGCTGGCCGCCGAGGACGCGGGCGCCGAGGTCGAGGCCGAACTGGGTGAGCTGGCCGGTTGCGTCGGCGTCACCGCCCAGTTGGCCAACGACCTGCGCGACGGCGAACTGGCGCTCTACGGCGTCGCCGACCACGCGGAACTGACTCGCGCCGTGCTGCTTCGGCTACTGGCCCCCGCGCTTGGCAGCTTCGCGCTGCTCGACTGGATGGGACCGCGCACCCCGAGTGTCGGCGCGCGAGCGGCGATGGCCTACATGGCCATCACGACCACCGCCTTCCTGTGTGGCACCGTCGACGCACCCGCGCCGTACCCGCGGCGGCTTCGCCTCGGCGCGTCCGTGTTTGCCGCCTGCTCGCCCCGGTACTGGACCACGATGCTGCGGCGTGTGCTGCGTTCGGTCGACGGCGCGATCCATCAGCTGCTCGAAGCCTCGCCCGACCTCGCGGCGGGGACACTCGAGGCACCGGATGTATTGGCTCTCACCGACTCTCACTCGGTCGAGGCGACGTTGGCACCGCTGATCGTCGACACCACCTTCGCCCTGGTGCGTGCCCTGCCGGAGGAGCCGCTCACCGGCGAACTCCCCGGCACCGAGGTGCGCCGCATGATGGTCGCCGATCATCTTGCCTTCGCCGCCCTCGAACGGATGCCACCGCGCGACGCCGACGCGATGCATGCCCTCGCGATGCGATTCCAGCTCGCCGCCCTCGATGTCCCCACCCAAGGAGGCCGCGTTTGACCCGTGTTCACCCCGCCAAGGCACCGAACCACCACCCCCTCCAGGAGGTTCTCCGATGAGCACCGTTACACCCGATCCCAAACCCTTATCCGGCGCGGATGTCGCGCCGTCCGAACAGATTCCGTTCAGCCGCCGAGTGTTCAAGCTCGAACATCCGGCGAATATCGGCCCGCTGCTGCACGTCGTGCTCTGGGTCGCCTTCCTCGCCTTCGCCCTGACCGCCCCGGTCGCCACCAAGTGGTACATCGCGGTCCCGCTGATCGTCGTGCTGACACTGCTGAACTTCTCGCTCACCATCGGCGTGCTGCACATGCACACCCATCGGCCGTTGTCGGTGTCGCGGACGTTCAACCGGTTCGTCGACATAATGTGCTGCCTGCCTGCCTCTTTGACCGCGGCGGAAATGCGCGAGGTGCACGTCCTCAACCATCACCGCTTCAATGACGGCCCCGGCGACGTCACCTCCACCGAGGGGATGGATCGCGGGCTCAAGGCAGTCTGGTACTGGGTCCGCTACGGCACCATCGTCAAGAAGCACACCATCTCGAAGATCTTCGCCGCCGATGCCAATGCCAAACAGCGCAAGCGGCGCAACGAGTTCCTTTTCGACATGACGCTGACCGCCGTGCTGATCGCGGCCGTCTGGATCGCCACCGGCACAACACGATTCGCCCTGTTCTACATCCTGCCGTTCCTCATCACCCAGGTGAACTCCGGCTACTTCGCCTGGCTGACCCACGCGCCAGCGCGTGAGTTCGAGGACGACCCGAGCAAGTCGCTGAACACGGCGGGCAACATCCTCAACTTCTTCATCTTCAACCAGGGCTACCACAGCGTGCACCACCGCTACCCCGGTGTGCACTGGAGCCAGATCCCGGACAAGCTCGACTTCATGCGGCAGGTCGATCCCGGCGTCATCGTGCCGTACTGGATGACCATCAACTCGGCCTGGCGACTGGTCATGCCAGGCAACGGATGGTTGAACGTGCCCTACGGCGAGCGCTGGAAGGTCAAGCTGGACAAGCGGATGGAGGAGGGTAAGGTCCGCGCGCGGTACCTGCCCTGGTTCGCATGGATCTGACCACACGGCCATCTCAGGTTCGGGACGTACTGACGGCCCCTCGTCGGCTCGTCCCGTTCTTGATCGCCTTCGCCGTCTACGGCTTCGCGGGGATCACCGTGCCCCTGCTGTTGCTGTTCGCCGGAGGCTGGTGGCTACCCAAGACCGTCGACAAGGGATCGCATCTGTCGACCGTCCCGTCGCTCATCATCGACGTCGCGCTGCTCGCCCTGTTCGGCCTGCAGCACTCCGGAATGGCCCGTCCTTCGTTCAAGGCGTTCATCACCCGCTGGGTGCCGGACGCGCTCGAGCGGACCGTCTACATCGTCATGGTGTGCACGGTCGTGTGGGTGATCATCCTGGCGTGGCAGCCACTGCCGCAACAGATCTGGTCCGCCGACGGTACGGTCGGGACGGTGCTCGATGCCGGGTTCTGGCTCGGCTTCGTGCTGGTGTACGCGGCCACCATCCTGCTGAACCATTTCTATCTGCTCGGTATCAGCCAGGCCTATCGCCAGTACATCACCAGGGTGCCCGACGCGACGGTCGACCAACTGCAGGAGCACGGGCCCTACCGGCTGGTGCGTCATCCGCTGATGACCGGTCTGCTGCTGAGCTTCTGGTTCGCCAGCACGATGACCGCCGGGCACCTGCTGTGGGCGGTCGGGTTGACCGGATACATCCTGTTGGGCACCTATTTCGAGGAGCGTGACCTGATCGCTCGCTTCGGTGCGGCCTACCGCGCCTACGCCGCCGAGGTGCCCGCGTTCTTCCCGTCACCGCGCAGCGTGTTCCGCCGTCCGAATGAGCGGCCCTGAGGGCCTGACCACCTGGCGCTTCCCCCTGCCAGGGGAAGCGCTGTCGGACCCTGCCCGAGTTTGGAGATGAATCGACGTGACCAGTCATCATGTTCACGAACGCAGCAGACATGCCGCTGCGGATACGGGCAACGTCCGCGGCGCCGGTCGCGCCCACGGCAAGGCAATCCTGGTTGGCGAGCACACCGTTGTGCACGGCACGCCGGCCATCGCGTTTCCGCTGCCAGCGTTGTCGGTCAGCGCGGTCGCCGCGCCCGGCGGTTCGCTGACCGCCGATTCGCCTGCGGGCCAGCAGTTTCGGTTCACCGCGGGGCATACGCTGACCCCAGCGGACGCGTTGTCCGGGCCGCAGGTCGCGGTCGAGGAGGCGTTGCGGCGGTGGGGGCTGGCCGGTGCGATCGTCGACGTTGTTGTCGACTGCGCGATTCCACCGGCGCGCGGCCTCGGCTCGAGCGCCGCGTGCGCGGGCGCCGCGGTACGAGCGGTCGCCGATCTCTACGGCCGCAGCATCGACGCCGAGACTGTCTACGAGCTGGTGCAGTGCGGCGAACAGGTCGCGCATGGTCGAGCCAGCGGGGTGGACGCCAGCGCCGTTTCTGCGGCGGGGCCGATCTGGTTTCACGCTGGCGTGGCCCGACCGATGACCATCGGCCTGGACGCCGCCCTGGTGCTCGCCGACTCCGGGACGTTCGGCGCCACGCAGCACGCGGTGGCCGCCGTACGTCGCAAGCTGGAGCGAGATCCCCTGGGCGCCAATCGGTTACTCGGCCGTGCGGGCGAGCTGATCGGCTCCGCCGCGGCGGAGCTTGCCGCCGGGCAGGCCGAGCCCTTGGGCAAGACATTGCTCGCCTTCCAGGACCTCCTCGCGGAACTGGGCGTCAGCACCCCGCAGATCGACGCCCTCGTCGCCGCCGCCATGGACGCCGGGTCGCTCGGCGCGAAACTCACCGGCGGAGGTCTCGGCGGCTGCGTTCTCGCGCTCACCGAAACAGGCAGTGCCGCAGCGCAAGTGAGCGCGGCGCTGCGTAAGGCAGGCGCCGTGCAGACCTGGATCATCCCGATATCCCCCTCGATACCGGAACTGGATACCCGCCAATGACATTCACCTCCGCATCAGACATCGATGCCGACCGGCTGCACGACACCGAGGTCATCGGCGACGAGGCAGTCGCGGTCGCGCATCCGAATATCGCCCTGGTGAAGTACTGGGGCAAACGCGACGAGTCGTTGTTCCTTCCCGTCACGGGAAGTCTGTCGATGACCCTGGATATCTACCCGACCACCACCACGGTGCGGTTGATCGACGGACCCGCCGACGTCGTCATGCTCAACGGCAGCACGGCGGCCCCTGAGGCGCACAGCAGAGTCGAGCGGTTCCTCGACCTCGTCCGCACCCGTGCTGGGCGCACGGAACACGCCATGGTCGTGTCCACCAATACCGGACCGACCGGCGCGGGCCTGGCCTCCTCGGCGAGCGGCTTCGCCGCATTGGCCACCGCGGCGGCCGCCGCCTACCAGCTCGACGCGGATCCTCGTGCGCTGTCGCGGCTGGCGCGCCGGGGCTCCGGGTCGGCGAGCAGGTCCATCTTCGGCGGGTTCGTCGTGTGGCATGCCGGTGCCGGTGACGGACCGGCCGGTGACCACACGTCGTATGCCGAACCGATCGGCGGCGACGCGCTCGACCCGGCTTTGGTTGTCGCCGTCGTCGATAACGCGTCGAAGGCGGTGTCGAGCAGGGAGGCCATGCGGCGCACCTGCGCCACCTCGCCGTTCTATCGGCCGTGGGCCGACTCGTCCGCCATCGATCTCGTCGAGATGCGTAAAGCGATTGCGCGCCAGGATCTTCCAGCGGTCGGCGAGATCGCCGAGCGCAACGCGTTGGGGATGCACGCCAGCATGCTCGCGGCAAGGCCCGCGATCCGGTACCTGTCGCCGCAGTCGATCGCGGTCCTGGACGGAGTGTTGGCGCTGCGGGCCGACGGTGTCGCCGCGTACGCCACCATCGATGCCGGACCGAACGTCACCGTGCTGTGTGCCCGCGCCGACGCGCAACGCGTAGCCGCCGCCCTGCGTGCGGTCGGCGACTTCGTCGACCCTCGGACGGCGCATCTCGGCCCTGGCGCGGCCCTGATCACGGGCGCGGACCGATGATCACCTGTCGCGCCCCCGGAAAGCTGTTCATCGCGGGCGAGTACGCCGTCGTGCAGCCGGGGCACCTCGCGGTGCTCACCGCGGTCGACCGCTTCGCGACGGCCACCGTGCGCGCGACCGAGGGTGACACCACACTGCATTCGGAACTCGATGGCGGCGTGTCACTTTCGTGTAAGCGCGTCGGTGACGGCATGGTTGCCTCGACCGCTGACGGGAGCGTGCCCGCGGCGTTCGCCTACGTCTTCGCGGCGGTCTCGATCGTCGATCGGCTGCTCGTGGAGCACGGGATCGCGGCCCGCCCCTTTCGGCTGGACATCAGCAGCGACCTCGGCGCCGAGGACGGCAGAAAGTTCGGCCTCGGGTCGAGCGCTGCCGTGACCGCCGCGACCATCGCGGCCCTCGGCACGTACTACCGGCTCGACCTGAGCGCGATGGACCGGTACCGGTTGGCGATGATGGCCACCATCTCGGTGAACCCGAGGGCCTCCGGCGGCGATGTGGCCGCGAGCACCTGGGGCGGTTGGCTCACGTACGGCTCCCCCGACCGCGACCACGTGTCCGAGCTGGTCGCGAACGGCGGGGTCGATGCCGCACTGCGTGCGCCGTGGCCCGGCCTGTCGGTGCGCCCACTGCCGACGCCGACCGAACTCGCGATGCAGGTCGGCTGGACCGGGACACCCGCGTCGACACCGACACTCGTTGCGGGACTTGGCAATAACGATCGGCAGCGGGGCGACCGGACCGCGTTCCTTTCCGGCAGCGACCAGTGCGTCCAGCGACTCGTCGTCGCGCTGGAGGCCGACGACTCGACCGGTATCCGAACCGAGATACGCCGCGCCCGAGCACTTCTCATCGAACTCGACGCGACGGATCGACTCGGCATCATGACGCCACGCCTGCGGGCGCTGTGCGATGCGGGTGAGGCGGTGGGCGCCGCGGCCAAACCCTCGGGTGCCGGCGGCGGCGACTGCGGCATCGCGCTCATCGAGCGCACCCGCACCTCGGCGATCACCGAACTCACCGACCGCTGGGTCACCGCTGGTATCCGGCCGCTGACGCTGCGGACACACCCATTCGAAGGGGCCAGCGAATGATTGCCGACCGCAAAGACGACCACGTTCGCCATGCCGTGAATCAACATCGCGACGGCAGCAACGATTTCGACTCGGTCACCTTCGTCCACCACGCCCTCGCCGGCATCGACAGCCAGGACGTGTCACTGGCCGTCGACTTCGCCGGTAAGCGCTGGGACACCCCACTATTCGTCAACGGGATGACCGGAGGCAGCCCGAACACCGGCGAGATCAACCGCCAATTGGCCATCGCCGCAAGGGAAACCGGGGTGCCTATCGCCTCGGGCTCGATGAGCGCCTACTTCCGCGACGACGCGGTCGCCGACACCTATCGGGTGCTGCGGCAGGAGAATCCGCACGGCTACGTCATGGCCAACGTCAACGCGACCGCCACCGTCGATCAGGTCCGGCGGGCGATCGATCTGCTGGAAGCCGACGCCGTGCAGATCCATCTGAACGCGGTCCAGGAGATCGTAATGCCGGAGGGCGACCGGTCTTTCGGGTCCTGGCCGCGACAGATCGAACAGATCGCTGCCCAGGTGCCCGTTCCGGTGGTCGTCAAAGAAGTCGGGTTCGGTCTCAGCAGGCAGACCGTCTCCTGGTTGCGTGATGCCGGGGTCGCGGTGGCCGATGTCGGTGGCCGCGGCGGCACCAACTTCGCGCGCATCGAGAACGATCGGCGCAGCGCCGCGGACTTCGCCTTCCTCGAAAGCTGGGGTCAGTCCACCCCCAACTGCCTGGTGGACTGCGCCGGCGTGACAGGCATCGACATCGTGGCGTCCGGCGGCATCCGCACTCCGCTCGACGTCGCCCGCGCATTGGCGTTGGGCGCCAACGCGACCGGGGTGGCCGGAGTGTTTCTCGAGACGCTCGTGCGCAAGGACACCGCGGCGCTGGTCGAGACGATCCGGACCTGGCTCGACCAGCTGCGCCACATTCTGACCGTGCTCGGTGCCAGCACGCCGGCGGACCTGGCCGGCTGCGATCTGCTGCTCACCGGCGACGTGGCGACCTTCTGTGGGCTGCGCGGTATCGACGCGGCCTCCTATGCCCACCGGAACCTCTGGTGGAGCGAATCGGAACGACCACAAAGGAGCCACCCATGAATGACATGTCGTACGCGGCTGTCCCGCTGCAGTGGGTGGGACCGCTGCGCATTACCGGCAACACCGTCGACGACCTCGTCGACGTTCCCCTCGCCACCTACGAATCGCCGCTGTGGCCGTCGGTCGGACGCGGCGCGCGGATCGCGACACTGACCGAAAAGGGTGTGGTGGCAACCCTTGTCGACGACCGGATGACCCGCTCCATCCTGCTCGAAGCCGACGACGCCGCCACCGCTTACGCCACCGTCAAACAGCTCAATGACCAATTCGTCCAACTGCAGGAGGTGGTCGCGGGCAGCAGCAGGCACGCCGAACTCATCGACCTACACCATCAGATCACCGGGGATCTGCTGTTCCTGCGGTTCGAATTCACCACCGGTGACGCCTCGGGCCACAACATGGCCACCCTCGCCAGCGACCATCTGATGGACCACATCCTGGCAACGGTGCCCGGCCTGCGGTATGTCTCGATCTCCGGAAACTACTGCACCGACAAGAAAGCGACCGCCGTCAACGGGATCCTCGGACGCGGCAAGAACGTCATCACCGAACTCCTCGTCCCCCGCGAACTGGTCGAGAAGAAACTGCACACCACCGCTCGGCAAGTGGTCGAGTTGAACATCCGCAAAAACCTGATCGGCACCCTGTTGGCCGGTGGAATCCGTTCCGCCAACGCGCATTACGCCAACATGCTGCTAGCGGTCTACCTGGCCACCGGGCAGGACGCCGCGAATATCGTCGAAGGCTCGCAAGGCATTACCCACGCCGAGGACCGCGACGGTGACCTCTACTTCTCGTGCACGCTGCCCAATCTCATTGTCGGGACGGTCGGCAACGGCAAACACGAGAGTTTCGTCGACGAGAACCTGACCCGTCTCGGTTGCCGCGAGGACAGAGAGCCAGGCGACAACGCCCGTCGGCTCGCCGTCATCACGGCGGCCACCGTGCTGTGCGGCGAACTGTCTTTGATGGCGGCACAGACCAATCGCGGTGAATTGATGCGCGCCCATACCCAATTCGAACGGCCCACCGCAAGCAATGGAGTACAACGATGACCACTACGCCGATCGGCATCCACGATCTTTCCTTCGCCACTACCCACTACGCACTCGACCACGCGGTGCTCGCCGATCGGCTCGGCGTCGATCCCGATAAGTTCTATCTCGGTATCGGCCAGGACAAGATGAGTGTCGCCGCCGCCGACGAGGACATCGTCACCATCGCGGCGGCCGCCGCCAAGCCGATCCTCGATCGGCACGGCGTGGACAACATTCGCACGGTGCTGCTCGCCACCGAAAGCGGTGTGGACCAATCGAAGTCGGCGGGCCTGTACCTGCACCCGCTGATCGGTCTGCCCAACACCGCGCGTGTTGTCGAGCTCAAGCAGGCCTGCTACAGCGGCACGGCCGGGCTGCAATTCGCCGCGGCGCTGATCGCCCGTGACCCGGCGGAGCGCGTGCTCGTCATCGCCACCGACATCGCCAAGTACGAACTCGACAGCCCCGGCGAGCCGACCCAGGGCGCCGCCGCGGTCGCGATGCTCGTCAGCGCGAATCCGGCCATCCTGGAACTCGATCCGTACTCGGGGCTCTACAGCGCCGACATCATGGACTTCTGGCGCCCCAACTACCGCACCGAAGCGGTGGTCGACGGCAAGACCTCCGTCAACGCCTACCAGAAGGCCACGCAGGAAGCGTGGACCGACTACCGCCGCCGCGGCGGCCGTGACCTCACCGAGTTCGCCGCCTTCTGCTACCACCAGCCCTTCACCAAGATGGCCTACAAGGCGCACCGGCACCTGCTGGAGAGCCAAGGCCACACCGCGGACCCGGCCGAGATCGACGCCGCGATCCGCGACACGACCCTCTACAACCGCACCGTCGGCAACAGCTACACCGCGTCGGTCTACCTCGGCCTGTCGTCGTTGCTCGACCACGCCGACGACCTGGCGGGCAAGCCACTCGCCTTCATCAGCTACGGCTCGGGCAGCGTCGCCGAATTCTTCAGCGGCACTGTGCAATCCGGCTACCGCGAGCACCTCAGGACCGAGGCCAACCAGGCCGCCATCGCCTCGCGCGAGATCCTCGGCTACGACCGCTATCGCGAACTGCACGAAGCCAAATCACCCGCCGACGGCATGTACCACGCCACCCTCGAGGAGACGAGCCGTCCCTTCCGGCTGGCCGAGATCTCCGGCCACAAGCGCATCTACGAGGCCCGATGAGCCCAGAGTCGATGAACCAACAGGTCGCCGATCCGGCTGCTCGCGATACGTCGCCGCGGCACACGCACGTGCTGATCATCGGTAGCGGATTCTCCGGAGTCGGTACGGCCATCCGGCTGAGCCACGAGGGGTACACCGATTTTCTCGTGCTCGAGCGTGGCAATGATGTCGGCGGCACCTGGCGGGACAATTCGTATCCCGGTGCGGCGTGCGATGTTCCGTCGCAGTTGTATTCGTATTCGTTCGCGTTGAATCCGAACTGGTCGCGCTCGTTTTCGAAGCAGCCGGAGATTCACCGGTATATCCGGGAGGTGAGCGAGCGTTACGGGGTGCGCGACAAGCACATCTTCGGTTGTGAAGTGACGGGTGCGCGCTGGAATGACGCGGCCGGACAGTGGGAGGTTCAGACCAGCCAAGGCCTGTTCATCGCCGATGTCGTGGTAGCGGGGGCCGGACCGCTCTCGGATCCGAATCTGCCCGATATCAAGGGTATTCACACGTATGAGGGCGAGATCTTCCACTCGGCTCGGTGGGATCACACTGCCGATCTGCAGGGAAAGCGGGTCGCCGTGATCGGCACGGGCGCCTCCGCCATGCAGATCGTGCCGTCCATCGCGCCCGAGGTGGCCCATCTCGACGTGTACCAGCGCACCGCCCCCTGGATTCTGCCGCATTTCGGTCGCCGGTATCTGCTGCCGGAACGCCTTGCCTACAAATACATTCCGGGCTTGCAGCGGCTGATCCGCACCGGCATCTACTCGATGCGGGAGGGGTTTGTCTTCACCCAGGCCAAATATCCAGTGGCGGCACGGTTCTTCGAGTTGGTCGCGCGCGTGAAGATGTGGCTGGAGATCCGCGATCCGGAGTTGCGGCGGAAGGCGACTCCGAATCATCGCCTCGGTTGCAAGCGGATGCTGATCTCGAGTGACTATTATCCGACATTGGCTCGTGCTGACGTCGATCTGGTCACCGACGGCATCAAGGAGATTCGGGAGCACTCGATCGTCACGAGTGACGATACCGAACGCGAGGTCGACGCCATCGTGCTGGCGACCGGCTTCAATGTCTCGGACTCCGCGACATACGACCTGTTCACCGGTCGGGACGGACGCACAATCGCCGAGATAGCCGACATCGAAAGCGTGCAGGCCTACAAAGGCACGGTCCTCAACAACTTTCCCAACCTTTTCGTCATGCTCGGCCCCAACTCCGGAACCAATTACACCTCCCTGATCTATGTCATCGAATCCCAGATCAACTACATCATCGACGCGCTCGCGACGATGAAAAAGCAAGGCCTGCAATCGTTCGAGGTCCGCAGAGACGTACAGGTCGAGTACAACCGCCAGCTGCGGCAGCAGATGGCGAGCACCGTCTGGCTCACCGGCGGTTGTCACAGTTGGTTCCTCGATGAGAAGGGCACCAACACGATGCTCTGGCCGGACTTCAGTTTCCGACTCCGCCGGATACTGCGAAAGTTCGACCTCGACGCCTTCGACACGACGGCGCGGGCGAACGCGCCGGTGGCGGTGGCCGACTGAGCGCCACTGGTCACCCGAGGAACGCCAGGCCTCGACTTCAGGAACGCATCGAACCTCGCGCCACGCGTTTCTCGTCCCAGACGGGTTCGTCGGACTCGTAGACGTCACGGTCACCACCGAACACGAGGTAGCGGTCGAAATCGGCGGCGAACCACCGGTCGTGGGTCACGGCGAGGACCGTGCCGTCGAAGGCGTCCAAGCCCTCCTGCAGGGCCTCGGCGCTGGCCAGGTCGAGGTTGTCGGTCGGCTCGTCGAGTAGCAGCAGGGTGGCTCCGGACAGCTCGAGCAGGAGAATCTGGAGCCGCGCCTGCTGCCCGCCGGAGAGCGTCTCGAACCGCTGCTCGGCGATCCGGCCCGCCAACTCGTAGCGGGCGAGCAGCTTCATGGCCTCGTTCTTCAGCCGGGCGTGCTCGGTCATGACGATCTCGCAGGGCGTACGGCCGAGCAGGTCCGGATGCGAGTGCGTCTGCGCGAAGTGGCCTGGCACCACCCTCGCGCCGAGCCTGGCCACCCCGGTGTGCCGGATGTCCTCGCCCGCAAGCAGTCTCAGGAAGTGGGACTTTCCTGAACCGTTCGACCCGAGCACCGCGACGCGCTCGCCGTACCAGACCTCGAGGTCGAAGGCGTTCATCAGATCGGTGAGCTCGAGGCTTTCACAGATGACGGCCCGCTTTCCGGTACGCCCGCCCTTCAGCCGCATGCTGATGACCTGATCCCTCGGCGCCAGCTCCGGCGGCCCGGCCTCCTCGAACTTGCGCAGCCGAGTCTGGGTGGCGTGGTAGGCCGAGGCCATGTCCGAGTTGGTGGACGCCTTCCGCTTGAACAGCAGCACCAGCCGCTTCAGCTTGTCGTGCTCCTCGTCCCAGCGGCGACGCAGCTCGTCGAGCCGCTCATTGCGCGCCTTGCGGGCCTCGGCGTAGGTCAGGAACCCGCCGCCATGAATCCAGATGTTTCCGGACTCCACGGTCACGATCCGGTCCGCGGCGTTGGTAAGCAGCTGCCGGTCGTGACTCACCAGGAGCACCGTCTTCGACGTCTCACGGATCTGCTGTTCCAGCCAAACCTTGCCTGGCACATCGAGATAGTTGTCCGGCTCGTCGAGCAGCAGCGTCTCGTCCGGGCCGCGCAGCAATGCCTCGAGCACGAGCCGCTTCTGCTCACCGCCCGAAAGCTTAGCAATGTCACGGTATTTCACGTCGTCGTAGGCAACGCCGAGGGCCGCCACCGTACAGGTGTCCCAGAGCACCTCGATCTCATAGCCCCCGGCGTCGGTGTAGTCGGTGATCGCCTTGGCGTATCGCAGCTGGGTCTTCTCGTCCTCGTTCTCCATCATCGCCAGCTCGGCCAGGTCGAGAGCGGCCGCGGCGGCCCGCACGCCCGGCGGCGCGACGCTCAGCAGCAGATCGTGGACGGTGGAATCGTCGCGCAGGTTGCCGATGAACTGGCGCATCACACCCAGTCCACCCGAACTCGCCACCGCCCCCTCTATCGGCTCGAGATCACCGGCGATCAGCCGAAGCAGGGTGGTCTTTCCCGCCCCGTTCGGACCGACCAGCGCCGCCTTGGCACCGTTGCCGATCCGGAACGACACATCGTTCAGCAGCGGCCGCCCATCCGGCAGCACGTACGTAAGATGGCCTATCTCAACATGTCCCACGGCGGGCCTCCCTCCAATCCGCACGGAGCGTAGCCACGTGGGAGAAATCGTCAACCATTGCTCACCGTATTCGGTATCGGGGAGCTCTCTTTGCTCGGTGCCCGGGATGTCAGCGCACGGACCGACGGGATCATGCTCGCGAACACGCAGGCCACGGCGACGAGGACCGCGGCCCCGGTCAGCGGTACCGACGGGTTCCACCACGCGGCGAGTAGCGGGGCAACCACATAACCGAGTGGCTGTGCGGCAAGCGAGAACAGCCAGTCGTACGAGTCGACCCGCGCGAGCCGATCCGCCGGAACCTGTTGCTGCACAGCGGTTGACCAGATGGGGTTGAGGAAGCCGAGCCCGGCCTGCGCGATTCCGTATCCGATGATGATCAAGAACACCGGGGCGTGTATCGCGAACAACAGCAACGGGATCGCATAGGTTGCCCCACCGAGGTTTGCCCACATCACCGGACGACGCAGTCGTTGCCGCCCCGACAGCAACGCGCCGATCAACAGGCCGATGCCACCCGCCTGCAACACCAAGAGCCAGGTGGCCTCACCGCCGAGATGCACGATGGCGATGACCGGTCCGAGTGTCATCAAGATCCCGGCGGCGAAGTTCCATATCGAATGCGCGATGAGACTGCCCCAAAGCCAGGGACGAGTGATGACCTCACGCCAGCCCTGGGCCAGATCCGCGCGCAGCGTTTGGGGAGCGGACGGCAGATGACGCACGGTCGTCATGGCGAGCAGCCCGGCGCTGACCGCGAAAGCCATTCCGTCCAGGACGAATACCCCGCCGCTGCCGACCAGGTAGATGAGGGTGCCCGCGAGCGCGGGCCCGAGCACCCAGGCCGCGCCTTTGGTGAAGCCCATCACCGCATTCGCGCGTTGCCTGGACGATTCCGGCACGGTGCCGACTACCAACGGCGACAGGGCGGGCATGGAAAACGCCGAGGCCACGCCATACAGGGTCTGTGCGACGCAGATATGCCAGAGCACCGGCGACGCGCTGAGCAGCTCGACGCCGACGAAGGTCTGCGTGGCGACGCGCATGAGATCCGCCCCCATCGCCATGCGTCGGGCCTGGAACCGATCGGCGAGGACACCACCGAGCGGCATCAGCGCAACCCTCGGAATCGTCGCGCAAGCCAGCGTGATCCCCATGGCCGCCGCCGAACCCGTGGCAAGTACCACGGCAATGGAAAGGGCGGCGGGTACCAAAGCCTCCGACAATGTGGACAACGTACGACCTATGAAAAGCAGTCGGAAGTTGCGCAGCCGCAATGGATGAGGATCGGCGAACCTCGTCACATTCTCGTCAGGTCTTCTGGGCACCATATGCGCGCTCCACCTTCTACCGAAAAACACTACCAACCGGAATCTACCTGTCAGCCTGCGCAATTGGTGGTAGCAGTATGACTAGCAAGATCAACACATTTATCACGCCAGTTCGCTCAACCACAGATAACTACGAAAAGTTCAGCTCGGACTCCGAGACTCCACGCTCGACATCCATCCGGCGCCGCCACGCCGATCCGCTTGCCAGCCCTTGGTCGGTGACCTAGTCTTGTTGGTCAGTGACCAATTAGGAGGTTGTTGTGGCTGAGTACGAGGTCGCCATTGTCGGCGCGGGGCCGGTCGGGCTGTGGCTCGCGGCGGAGTTGCGGCTCGCTGACGTGTCGGTGGCGGTGTTGGAGGCGCGGGCGGAGCGGGACCCGAATTCGAAGGCGCTCACCATTCATCCACGGACCATCGAACTGCTCGCCTCGCGCGGGCTGAGCGAACGGTTCCTGGCCGAGGGCATCCGAATCCCCAACGGGCACTTCGGCTTACTCGAACACCGTGTGGACTTCGGAGTTCTCGATACGCCGTACCAGTTCACGCTGGCGTTGCCGCAGGCCCGCTCCGAGGAACTGCTGGCGGAGCACGCCCGCGCGGCAGGCGCCGATATCCGTCGAGGACAACGGGTTTCGGGGCTGACCAGGCAGGCCGACGGCGTCGCGTTGCACATCGACGGGCAGCCCGATCTCACCGCCGAGTGGGTCGTCGGCTGCGATGGCGTGCGCAGCACGGTGCGCGAGGCGGCCGGGATCGCCTATCCCGGCACAAAGGCCAGCGTCTTCGGCTGGCTGGCCGACGTGAAACTCGTTGCACCGCCGCAGGTTCCGGTATTCGCCAGCTGGACCGAGGCTGGGCACATCATGGGGGTGCCACTGCCAGGCGGACTGCACCGCCTGGTGGGCATCGGCCCGCAAGACGTGCGCGCCGACTGGCCGGGCGAGCTGACCCTCGACGAGGTCCGCCGCCGGGTCATCGCGATCACCGGGACCGACTGGGGGATGCATACCCCGGTGTGGTTGTCCCGCTTCGGTAATGCGTCCCGGCAGGCCGAGCGGTACCGCGACGGGCGGGTACTGCTCGCGGGGGACGCCGCCCACCAGCACATGCCCGCGGGTGGTGTCGGCATGAATGTCGGCATCCAGGATGCGATGAACCTCGGCTGGAAGCTCGCAGCCACGGTGCGCGGGCGCGCGCCCGAGGGGCTGCTCGACAGCTACCACAGCGAGCGCCACCCGGTCGGGGCCGCGCTCCTGCGTAGCTCACAGGCCCAGACGGCACTGATGAGCACCTTCTCCCCCGAGGGTAAGGAGTTGCGCGCCCTGCTCTCCGAATTCGCCGCCACCCAACCGGGATTCGCGCGCCCGCTGGCCGAACAGCTGTCCGGGCTCGCCGTCGCGTACCCGGCCGCGCCGGGCGCGCATCCGCTGACCGGCACGCGCGCACCCGATTTCGCGCTCGCGGACGGATCATCGGTATTCGCGGCGCTGCGCGGCGGCACCTATCTCGTTATCGACTTCACCGGAACGCTCGGCGCATTGGCGAATCCTGTTGTCGTCAAGCCACTCCCGGGCCACGATCGGCCGCAGTGGGCAGACGTCGCGGCGGCACTCGTTCGGCCCGACGGCCATCTCGCCTGGGTGGGCGACAACACCGACGAACTTGCCGGCGCGTTGGATGCCGCGGGGTTCGAGCCGCTGCACGCATGAGCCCTACACTGGGTCAGTGACCAACAAGCAACCGGCACGCACCGCCCGAGCGGGCCTGGCCCAGGACTCGGTGGTCGAGGCGGCCCTGGTGATCCTCAACGAAAAGGGCCACGACGCGGTGTCGATTCGCGCGATCGCCGACCGCCTCGGCGTCCGGATGAACACGGTGCTCTGGCACGCCAAGACCAGAGCCCGGTTACAGGAGGTGATGGCCGACGCGATCGTCGGGGCCACCGCGACCACGGACCTGCCGGACGAGTGGGACGAGCGGGTCCGCGTACTCACGCACCGCTACCGCCAATCCCTGCTCGCCTACCGCGACGGCGCGGCCGTCGTCGCGGGCACCTATGTCTCCGAGGCGGGGACGCTGCGTGTCGCCGACGCGATCGTGCAGGCACTTCTCGACGGCGGGCTCGAACCGAAGCAGGCCGCCTGGACCTGTTGGACCATCGTGTATTTCGCGCTCGGGATCGTCCAGGAAGAACAGGGCTACCCGCTGGCCGACACCGCCAAGATGACCGCCGCCCTCGCCACGGGCAACTACCCAGCGCTGTCCCGAGCCGAAGAACACCTGCGCGACAACGCATTCGACGAACGCTTCGACTTCGGCCTCGACCTCATCCTGTCCACGCTGCCCAGCCACATCGGTGCCGCGCGGAAATCCGGCCGATAGTCAAGGACGCACGATTCGACTGTGCGCGTGGGCCGTCGATTGATCATCCAGTTCGGGAAAGTTGTCGCGAAGACGGTCAAGGCAGCGGTGAACCTCGCGCAGATCTCGTTCGAGGCGCCGCCCTTCCGTGGTCGCGGTGCCGCGCCGGGTCGCGGTGGCCCGAAGTGCCGAGGTCAGGGAATCGGCCTCGGCACTGAGCAATTGGTGGAACACCCGCGCCTGCGCCACATCGGATTCGTCGTGCACGGGTCACCTACCTCGGCACGGCCAAACCGCGCGTAGTTCGTCTGCTGTACACCTGACCGTTACCCATGATTCATGGTCTCAGGTCGACGGGCCTACGGGCGAATGTCCGTGCCCCAGTTGGTAATACCCCGCTAGCCGAGCGGATACGCCACGCCGGTCAGCTCCTCCGACACCGACCACAACCGTCGTTGCAGCGCGACATCGTGGGATTGTTTGCTCGATTGCACGACTTTCGGGTAACCCCGACTCTGCGCGAATCCGCCGGGGCCGAGGTACTGGCCGCCCGTGATGTCGGGGTCGGTGGCCGCGCGCAGAGTCGGCAGGGCGCCCATCGCGGCATTCTGGACGAGACGCGCGGCCACCGAGTTCAGCACCGACGGCAGGTGGCGCATCAGCTCGGTGTCCGACCCGCCCGGGTGGGCGGCGGTGGCGATCGTCGGCGCGCCCGCGGCGGCCAGCCTGCGCTGCAGTTCGTAGGTGAACAGCAGGTTGGCCAGCTTGGACTGGCCGTAGGCGCCGACCCGGTTGTAGCCGTTGTCCCATTGCAAGTCGTCGAAGTGGATCGCGGCCCGGATGCGGTGCCCGATGCTGCTGACGGTGACGACGCGCGAACCGGGAACGGACAGTAGCCGATCGAGCAGCCTGCCGGTCAACGCGAAGTGGCCGAGGTGGTTGGTGCCGAACTGCAGCTCGAAACCGTCTTCGGTCGACTGTTTGGGCGGGTACATCACGCCCGCGTTGTTGATGAGCAGATCGATGCGCTCGTGCGCGGCTTTCAGCTCGTCGGCGGCCGTTTCGATCGCGGCCAGCGACGACAGGTCCAGCTGCTGCAGGCTGACACTGGCATCGGGAACAGTTGCCAAGATCCGCGCCTGCGCCTGCTTTCCCTTGTCCAGATTGCGTACCGCCAGCACGACATGCGCGCCGCGGGCGGCCAGCGCGGCGGCGGTCTCGAAGCCGAGGCCGGTATTGGCCCCGGTGACGATCGCTGTCCGACCTGACTGGTCGGGGATGTCGGCGGTTGTCCAGTTCGACATAGAGTCTCCTGCCTCGAAGTGAGGTAAAACGCATGTGCAACGCTACGACCCCATCAACTCTGGCACACGCGGCTCGGGTCAGCCGGTCGGAAAGGTTGTCCCGATACCCATTCCGGTGATCCATTCGGGAACGGCCTGGTAACTGGTCCAGACGAAAGGTGCCGCCGCTGCGGCGGCGCCGATCAACCAGTTGCGGATCTCGTTGCCGCCCCGGCCCGCGACCCGTTCGAGATCGGCGTCGGTGAGGGCGACGATCGGCGCCAAGTCGCCGTCGCGCAGGCGGTCGAGGAACCAGGTGTCCCACTCGACGTTGACCCTGGCGTCCGGGTCGCCGCCCATGGCGCGGATGCGAGGTTCGCGGACCGCGTCGAAGGCATGCGGATCGCGGCCGCCGTGGATCACGCCGGCGCGCCGCTCGCGGTCGAGCTCCGGGTCGCGGGGATCGGCGGACGGCAGCCAGTGCGACAGTCCACCGCTGGCGATCAGCAAGACCCGCCCCGCGAAGTCGGCGGCCCGGATCGCGGCACCGAGTGCCCGCCCGAGCTGGACGCAGCGGGCCAGCGCGGGCAACGGCGGCGCGCTGGTGTTGACGACCAGCGGAACCATCGGGATATCGGCTGCGCCACACAGCATTTCGTAGCTCTGCACGATGCCGTGGTCAACCGTGAGCGCGTAGGACAGCGCCAGATCGAAACCGGCCGCGGTGACCTGCTGCTGGATCGACCAGGCCAGCTTGTCCGCCACCGGCAAGGGGCCAGGCCTGCTGCCGAAATCGCCGAATCCGGTCGCGTGCTCCACACCGAGCACGAACGGCGGCATCAGGTCGTAGAAGTTGGCGTGGAAGTGATCGGGGCCGATGACGACCACCGCGTCGGGGACCAGCCGGGCCACCGCCGCGGCGACCCGGTCGGCGTCGGCGAGGAAACGGGCACCGGGTGCGCCGGGCCCGTCCGGTGGTAGCAGGTGCGCGAACGGCGAGTGCGAGATGGCGACCAGGCCGACGATCTCGGTCACGTCGGATCCTTGCCGAGCAACAGGAATTCGCGATGCGCGAGCAGGAATTCGTCGCGTTTCTCCCACTGCGGCCAGTGACCGGCATCGGTGATCACGTGCAGGCGAGCATCGGGCAGCCAGGTCAGCAGCAGCTCGGCTTCGTCGAGTCCGCCGGTCGGGTCGTGATCGGTCCACAGCAGCAGCGTCGGCGCGGTGATTTCGCCGACCCACTCGGGGCGCCACGCGAAGTCCTTGCGCACCAACGGATCCTGCAGCACCAGGATGTTCTCGGCGGCCCGCACGAAACCGGGGCGGCGATAGACGGCGCGGCGCAGGTGCACCAGTTCGTCGGTCACCAATTCCTTGTGGTGGAACAGGAATTCGACCCGTTGACGTACCGTCGCCGAATTCGGGTCGCGCACCGCGGCCATGGTGCTCTCGCGCATCTTCACCATGACCTCCGGCTTGTCGGCGATGTTGCCCGGGGTGTTGAGGATCAGTCGCCGGACCCGGTCCGGATGATGTGCGGCGGTCCAGGCGGCCACCCAGCCGCCCAGCGATTCGCCCGACAGGTGCGCGGCCTCGATGCCGAGGGCGTCCATCAGGCCGATCAGGTGCGCGGCGAGCACGTCGGTGGTGTACGGATAGTCGGGTAGGTCGGACCAGCCGTGGCCGACCATGTCGTAAACCGTCACCCGAAAGTCCTTGGCCAGACCGGCGATATCGCGGGCATAGGCTTCCAGATGACCGGCGGTGCCGTGCAACAGGATCAGGTCGGGTCCGGCCCCGGCGCGCAGCACTCGCGTCCGAACTCCGGCGACGTCAACGAACCGCAATTCATGTGCGGTGGTGGACAGTTCGCCCCAGATGCCGATGTGTTCGGATAGCGGGTTCATTGCGATTCCTTTCCGAATCGGGCGCGGGCCTCGGCGACGCTCACCAGCCCCGCGCTCTGCCGCCGTCCCACACCGAGTACGCCGAGCAGCCGGGAGTTCTCGATGGTCAGGAATTCGACCGGTTCGGTGGCGGAGTCGTTGTAGTGGCGGTGCCAGGTCCACGGCGGGGTATAGATGAAATCGCCACTCGCCCAAGGCTCGGTCACGTCCTCGACCTCGCTGTGCCCGCTGCCGGAGATGACGTAGTGCACGGTCTCGTGATGGTGGCGCTGCATATCCGAGCTCAGCCCCGGCGGGATGGACTGCCGGAAGATCTCGAAGGTCACGGTGGGCAACCGACCGGCGATCGCCAGTGCGGTGGGGTTGTGCACCTGATCGGCGGGCAACGGCGTCAACTCGGCCGCGTGCACCACGACCGGTCGAGCCGCACCGGGCGCCACCGTGTCCGCGAGGGTGCCGAGAAAGTCCGCCACCTGGAAATCGCGTCCGCTACTTGCCATCAGATTGTCTCCGTTCTGCCGCCATCGACCGTCGAGACGGTCCCGACGGCCTACCGATATCCCAGCGTCGCAGAGCTTTCGAGGTCTAGCCTGGCTGGTAACGGACAGCATGTGAGCGATGCGTTCCCCTGAGAGAAACGGTTACCGACGTGCGAGACGACACCACGCGCGCAGCGGCCGAACGCGAGACCCCGATGAGCGGGTTGGCGCGTGCGGCAACGATTTTCGGGACCTTCGACGTCACCCATCGCGAACTGAGCCTGGCGGGTCTTGTCGCCCGCTGCGCGCTGCCTCGGTCGACCGTGTACCGCGCGGCGGAACGGATGGTCGGGCTCGGCTGGCTGGACAAGTTCGGCAATCGCTACCGGATCGGGAGTCATCTGTTCGAGATCGCCAGCCTGGCACCGATCCGGCTGCAGTTGCGTGAGGCCGTGCTGCCGTTCCTGCACGATCTGCACAACGCCACGATGACAACGGTGCAGCTCGGCGTGCTGGAGGGCGGCCGGATCCTGGTGGTGGAGAAGATCACCGGGCACCGGCCGATGCCGATGCTCTCGCAGACCGGCGGCGCCGTTCCCGTGTACTGTTCGGCGCTCGGCCGCGCTATCCTCGCCTACTCCGATCGGAGCACCGTCGACTCGCTGCTGGATGCCACTCTGCCGCAACGCACTCCGCGCACCTTGACGACAAAGACAGCCATCCTGCGGGAACTCGCCGCCGTCCCATCGCGCGGGTGGGCGGCAGAGCGGGAGGAAGGCAATATCGGCGTAAGTTGTATTGCCGCCCCGATTTTCGGTCCGCTCGGCGATGTCGTCGCGGCCGTCTCGGTGTCCGGGCCGAGCGCCTCGGTGCGGGCCGATCGAATGGCGCCCGCGGTCTGCATGGCCGCTGCCGCATCGTCGCGGGCCTACTTCGCCGCCGCGCCGCGGGTGGACTCGGCACTGCGGTAAGCCCTGCGCGATAAAGGATTCAAGGCCGGGCGGGGTGCGCGGTCACCATCGCTGGGCTGACGCCGGATCAGCGCCGGGGTGATCCGGCGGTAGGCGGCCGGGTCGACCGGGGCCAGCCAATGCCAGGCGCGGACCGCCGCGGGAATGTCGAGGCCGATATCGCCGAGCACCTCGTCCACATTGTGCATGGAGAACGGGATGATCTTGGTGCCACGGCAGTGGTGCCGGTCGGTGGCCGAGTCGAGGAACGCGAGCCGATCGATGACGGCCTGGCGCCTGGCGTCCGGGCCGGGCAGCGCGAGCAGGCCCGCCAGATCCGCCGCGATCCACACCGCCGCCATTTCCGCGTTCAGCGGGCTGAAGAACGACGAGTTGTAGCCGTTGAAGTACAGGCCCGGCACGTCGACGGGCAGGATATGCCGATACAGCATGAAGTTCCCGCGCTCGTCGAACAGCCGTTCCCGCACGCCGGCGGGCAGGAACGGCACGCCCTGGGTGAATCCGGTCGCGCACACGATCAGGTCGGCGGGCAGCGATGTGCCGTCGCTCAGCTCCGCGAACGGGCGTCCGCCCGCGGCGAGCAGCTTGGTGATGGTGCGGTCGCGATGCACGGTGATGGTGCCCGCCGCGACATTCTCGTAGAAGCCCTCGGTGGCCAAACCGATTGCGCCCCGGACGATGTCCTCCATCCGCCCCGGCGGCACCAGTCCGAGGGTATCCAGGCCGAACTGCCGAATCGAGGTGGTACCAACGGAATTGAGCATGCGGTCGCGCATCCCCTTGCCCGGCCCGTGCAGGAACTTCTCCACACCGCGTAGCCGTGCGTAACGGAACAGCGCCTCGCCGAGCCTGGTGAGCAGCAGCAGTTTGAAGTTGACCCGGCCGCCGATCCGGCGCGGCACCTTCCACAGCAGCTGCCTGGCAATGACATCCGTGCTCGCCGCGACCCCGCTGATCGGCACCGCGACATCGCAGGCCGATTTGCCGTAGCCGACGACGAGGACGCGCTTTCCGCGCGCCCGCTCGGCATCGTGGAATGCCGTTCCGGCGCAGAGCGTTCCGCCCGCGTCACGGAACTCCTCGCCGCCCGGGTATTGCGGCACAGCGGGTTCGCAGAACACACCGTTGGCGACGACGAGGCGATCGAAGGTCTCGACGACGGGTTCGGCGGTCACCGACACCGAGTTGAGTGTCCAGCGGTCATCGGTATCGGGTTGCGCGGCAGTCACTTCGGTGTTCAATCGGATGAGCCCGTCGAGACCGAACGCGGTGGCGTAGGCGGCGAGGTACTGCTGCACCTGCGGGCCGGTCGGCCACTCCGGGAAGTCGCGCGGCATAGGGAAATCCGAGAACGAGTACTGCGTCTTCGGGCTCTGTGTGGTCAGGCCCGGATAGCGCCGTGACCCGCTCCATACGCCGCCGACATCCGGCGCCTTCTCGAATACCGTGACCTCGTGCCCGGCCTGGATGAGCACCTTCGCTGTGGTGAGACCGGCGACACCTGCGCCGATGATCGCGATTCGCATGACTGGACCCCTGACGTATCGGTCACCACAGCGTCGGCGCACGGGCGGGGAACCGCAAACGATCGTTCCGCCCAGGGAGACGAAGCGTTGGACTCGGCGCGCGGCCGGGCCACGCTGGAAACCCAGCCCCGCGCGGCCCCGGTGGCGCGACGATCGAAGGAGTCGGTTGTGGACGAGCAGACCCTGGCCAACCGCGCGGACGACACCGCGCTGAAATTGCCTGACAGTGGCGAGAATATGGGGGCGATCGGGCTCGGCATCTATCTGCGGCTGGCCGGCGGCGACACCGGCGGCGCGTACTCGCTGTTCGAGTACGTGGTGCCGCCCGGCCTCGGCGGACCGCCCACCCACGTCCACACCCGCCAGGACGAACTGTTCATCTGCACGGCGGGCCGAGTCGTCATCGAACTCGACGGTGTCGCACGCACTCTGGCACCCGGCGCGTCGATGCTGTTGCCGCGCAACATACCCCACGTGTTCTACAACCCGTTCGACGAGGAGACCCGCATTATCGCGGTCGTCTCCCCGCCGGGGCTGGAGGAGTACTACCGCGACCTCAGCCAACTGCCGCCCGGCCCGCGCGATATGAGCAAGGTCGCCGAAATCATGCGGCGACACGGACTTTCACTGGTCGATCCGGCATGAGCACGCGAGAACCCGACACCGACCGGACGCGCTGAGCCTGCTGCGCCAGACCGGCGCCCTAGCCTAGGTGTACCATCCGCCGATTCACCGGAATCCGGTGATGACCCCTCACCAGCCCGGCTGCGACCCTCGAATCCGTTGCGACAACGCAAGGAGGACTCATGCCCAAAGCCGCTCTCGAACGGGCGGGGACGTTCCCGCTCGGCACCCGGCAGGTACACCGAATCGGTTACGGTGCAATGCAATTGGCTGGCGACGGCGTCTTCGGTCCGCCGCACGATCGGGATGAGGCGCTGCGCGTGCTGCGCGCTGCCGTCGAGGCCGGGATCGATCACATCGATACCGCGCAGTACTACGGCCCCGGCACCGTCAACGAGCTGATCCGGGAGGCGTTGCATCCCTATCCGGACGATCTGGTGTTCGTCAGCAAGGTGGCTGCCCGGCGCGGCGCCGACGGAGCGGTGCTTCCGTTCGACAACCCGGATCAGCTACTCACCGGCATCGAGGAGAATCTGGCGACCCTCGGCGTGCCGAGCCTCGGCGCGGTCAACCTGCGGGTCATGGACGCGGCGGTGCCCGACGAGCGTTTCGATGCCCAGCTCACGGCGATGATCCGCGCCCGCGACGCCGGTTTGATCGAAGGCATCGGTCTGAGCAACATCTCCCGACAGCATCTGCTGCGTGCCGTGGACCGCACGCCGATCGTGTGCGTACAGAATCTGTTCAATCTCGTCGAGCGCGGGTCGTCCGACGTGCTGGCCGAATGCGCCGACCGGAGCATCGCTTTCGTTCCCTTCTGCCCGTTGGGCATGTCCCGCGAGGCGCGCAAGCGGATACGCACCAGCCCGCGACTGGCCGAGATCGGCAAGCGCCTGAACGCCACCCCGGCCCAACTCGCCCTCGCCTGGCTACTCGACCTCTCCCCCAACATCCTGCTCATTCCCGGCACCAGCACCCGCGCGCACCTGACCGAGAACATCGCCTGCGGGAGTGTCGAATTCGATGCCGCGGCACGCGAAGAACTGGCTCGGCGCTAGTGACACCCCGCGCTCACAGCATCGCCTGCTGCGGTTCGGTCGGCACGACGATGACGGTGGTGGTACCGGCGGCCAGCGCCGCCTGAAACTCCCGCTCCAGGTCCTCAGTGGTCTTCACATCGACTGCGCGGCAACCGAATCCGCGGGCAATGGCACCGATGTCGAGTCCGGGTAGGTCGAGTCCAGGAACACCGGGCGTCTGCTCAAGCACCGCGAAGGATTTGAGGATGGAGTACTCCTCGTTGCGCATGACCACATAGACGATCGGCAGATTGTGTTGGGCCGCAGTCCAAATGGCTTGCACGGAGTACTGGAACGACCCGTCACCGATCAGTCCGATGACCGGACGGGCCACTCCCCTATGGCGGTCGCCGAGGGCGACCCCGACCGCGGCGGGGGTCCCCCAGCCGATGCCGCCGCTGGCCGTCGCGAAGAAGGATCCGGTCTCGGTAGTTGGCAACCATTCGATCTGCTGCGCCATGGTCGAGGTCGATTCGTTGACGATGACGGCGTCGGCAGGCCTGACCTTGCTGAGGATGGCGTAGACCTCGGGCGGAGTGAGCGGGCTGCTCGGCACCTCCGGAAGCTGCTTGGGTCGGGCCATCGGCTCCGGAGCGGTTCGTTCGGATCCGTCCGCGACTGAATCGAGGAGCAGTTCGATGGCCGCCCTGGGGTCACCGAGCAGGCTGTCGCCGACGCGTGCTCCCGCGGCGACAGCGGGGTCAGCGGTGATCTGGAGAAGGTCGGTGCCATCGGGCAGATAGGGGCCGGGAACGTATGGGTAGTAGCGGAACACTTCGGCACCGATCACGACGACCAGATCGTGACCGGTCAACCGTTCGCTGATGGCCTTCATCGACAGGCCGAGCGGGCCACGGAACAGCCGGTGATCCTCGGGGAAAGACGCCCGGTCCGACAGTGGTGCGCCATAGACGGCGGCACGCAGCTTCTCGGCCAGCGCGACGGCGCCATCCCACCCGCCGCTGCGGTCCACGTCCGGGCCGAAGACCAGCGCGGGACGCCTACTTGCGGAGATTCGGTCGGCGAACTGCCGCAGCCGCCGCGGATCCGGGACCACCCGATCGCTCACTGTGCGGACGCGCGCGGGCCCTGCCAGCGGCTGATTCCAGTCGTCCAGGGGAATCGACAGGTAGACCGGACCGGCCGGCGGCTGCAGCGCCATCGCGTAAGCCTTCATGAACGCCTCGGGGACGTCCTCGGCGCGCACCGGCTCGTAGGACCATTTCACCCACGGCTTGGGAAACGTCGTGGCTTCTCGGTTGCTGAGATAAGGCTCGCCGATCACCATTTCGCGGTGTTGCTGTCCGGAGGTGACGATCAACGGGGTGTTCCCGTGGTAGGCCGCGACCAGGTTTCCGAGCGCGTTGCCGACACCGGCCGAGGAATGCACGTTGACCAGCGCGGGGTGTTTCGTGACCTGAGCGAAGGCGTCGGCCATCGCGATCACCGAAGCCTCTTGCAGCGCAAGGACATACGTGAAGTCCGCCGGGAACTCCTGTAGGAAGGTCTGCTCGGTCGAGCCGGGATTTCCGAAGACGGTGGTGAGCCCGAGGCTCCGCAGCAAATCGTAGGTCACGCTTCGAACGGTGGATTTCTCCGTCATGATGAACCTCCGTACAACTCTCACGCCTGATGGACGTAGCTGCCGTATTCCAGTTCTTCGAGCATCGAGTCTATCCCGCGCTCGCCGACCGACGATCAGTGTTGGAGTGCGGCGCCGAGATTGCCGAGCACGCCGAGCTGGGTGAGCATCACCGTTCCCGACGGGTAGCAGTCGAAGCGCTTGATCTTGCCGTCGGACAGTTCGAAGACATCGCAGCATGGCGCGTCCATCCGATTTCCGGTGGGCGGCAGGATCATTCCCTCGCCGAGGCTGAGCGGGCCCTGGTGCGTTCCCTGCAGTGCCAGCTGGACGACAACGATGTCACCGGTGGTGTAGACCTGATACAGCTCGCGATGCATGTCGGGGAACGCGCGCCCGAAGTTCTCGACGGGCCAGGCACGGTCCTTGCCGAGATAGGTGACACCCGCGGATTCGTCGGTGAATGTCCCGTCCTCGGTGAACGCCGCGAGCCAGCCGTCCAGGTCCTTCACTTCGGCGATCTGGTAGGCGTTGCGAATGATCTGTTCGTTGTTCATTTCCGTACTTCCTACCGCTCTGTTGTCGGTCATGGCCGCGCCTCGTAGGATTGCCGCGCTCCGCTCAGCGTCACAGCGCGCCAGGTGAGACGTCGTCACCTGATTCCGGTGAATTCGCCGCCGAATCCATTGCGCCGCACCGATCTCGCGCACGGATTACGCTGGATGGGTGGAATGAGAGGCCACGATGACCGCTTCTGCCCTGATCGGCCGCCACGATCTCGTCGCCACCCTCGACCGGGCGGCGCAACACAAGGTCACCCTCATCGCCGCGCCCGCGGGCAGCGGGAAAACGTCGCTGCTGCACGCGTGGGCGGCGGGTCCCGGCCGGTCGCGCCGCATCGCGACCATGCAGGTACGGCCCGGGTCGTATGACGCGCAACTGTTCTGGCTGACTCTGCTCGGCGCGGTGCACGCGGCGGCGGACACCGCGGCGGTGACCGAGCCGCAGCCCGTCACGCCCGCCTTCGACGGGCCGGCCATGGTGGACCGGGTACTATCCGAACTCGCCGCGTTCGACGACCCGTTCGTGCTGGTCATCGACGATCTGCACGAACTCGATTCGCCCGCGGCCATCGAACAGCTCACGCGGTTGCTGACGAGCCTGCCCGCACAGGCCCATGCGATCGTTGCCGCGCGCCGCGATCCACCGCTGCGCCTCCATCAGCTGCGCCTGGCCGGCGAGCTCGCCGAAATCCGCAGTGCGCAACTGCGTTTCAGCGCGGCCGAGACCCGCGAGTTCCTGAAGCTTTCCGGAATCACGTTGTCCGACACCGTCATCGACCTGCTACATCAGCGCACCGAGGGTTGGGCGGCCGGATTGCGGCTCGCCGCACTGTCGTTGACCGATCATCCCGATCCCGAACGATTCGTCGCCGAGTTCTCCGGCAGTGACCGGACGGTCGCGGAGTACTTGATCGCCGAGATGCTCGAGCGCCAACCCGGTGACGTCCAACGCATGCTGCTGCGCACCTCGCTGCTCGACCAGGTGAACGGCGAGCTGGCCGACCTGCTCACCGAGTCGACCGGGTCCGAACGGATGCTGCTGGAGCTCGAGGACGCCAACGCGTTCGTGGTCGCCCTCGACGCCGACCGCAGCTGGTTCCGCTACCACCACCTCTTCAGCGGGCTGCTCCGACTCGAGCTGCGCCGCACAGTGTCCGGCGAAATTCCGGGGCTACACCGGCGCGCGGCCCGCTGGTTCGCCGACCACGGTGACATCGCCGATGCCATCGGGCATCTGCAGGCCGCCGGTGAATGGTCCGAGGCAGCACGGTTACTCACCGACCATTCGCTCAGCCTCACCCTGGACGGACGGGCCGGGACCGTCGAGGCGCTGCTGCGTTCCTTCCCGGCGCGGGCGGACGGGGACTCCCCCGAACTCGCTGTCGTCTATACCATTTCGGATCTCGACCAGCTGCGGCTGGGCGAGGCGGCCGCGCATCTGGAGGTCGCCAGATGCTATGCCGCGACCACGCCCGCGGATCGACAGCGGCGGCTGCGCATGGCGATCGCGTCGCTGGATCTGCTGCTTGCCCGGCTGCGTGGCCACTTCGACGGCGTGCTCGAGCAGGTCGGATCCCTGCCGACCATCGCGACGACCGATCTCTCGAATGCCGATATCGCACTTGGCAGCGATCTGCAGGCCCTCGCACTGCTGAATCTCGGTGTGACGCAAGCATGGTCGCTACGTTTGGCCGATAGCGCACAGCACCTCGACGAGGGCGCCGCCCTGGCACACCGGATCGGCCGACCCTACCTGGAGGTCGCCTGCCGCGCCCAGCTCGCGTTCTCCTCGACCATGCCCTCGTTCACCGTCGCCGCCCGGCGCTGCGAGGAGGCGATAGCGCTGGCCGCGCGGCACGGCTGGGCGGATCAGCCGGTCATCGCACCAGCCCTTGCCACGCTCGCGGGCATGATGATCTGGACCGGAGAGTTCGACAGCGGTGCGCACTGGCTGGATCGCGCCGTATACGTCACGCGGGCCGGAAGCGAACCGGGTTTACGGCTGTTGGTGCACCTGATCTCGGGGATGCTGCACGCCGGTCGAGGACGGCACCGCCGCGCACTCGAAGAACTCGAACTCGCCGCGGCAGTGCAGGCGCGTATGGCCGGTCAGCATGCCCTCGCGCCCCGGGTATTCGGCGGCATCATGGCGATGCAGGCTCGGCTCGGCATGTTCGGCGAGGCGCACGCCACCCTCGCCGCGCAGTCGGGGCCCCTCGTCGAGACGGGTGAGATTCGCACTGCCGTCGCCGTTGTCCAACTGGCCGAACAAGATCCGGCGACGGCTCGACAGACACTGCGCGTCGTGCTGGACGGTGAGGCGCGAGTGAATCACGACTTCACCCTCGTCGAAGCTCACCTAGTCGACGCACTCGCGTGCGACGCCCTCGATGATCCGCGCGCCGCGGGCGCGGCGGTCGAGCATGCGCTCGAGCTGGCCGAGCCGGAACGACTGATTCTCCCGTTCGCCATGACCGGAGCCTGGAAGCTGCTGAAAGGCCTTCCGCCGCATGGCACTTCGCATGCCGCTCTGATCGCCGACATTCTCGATGCCGTGCGCGGCGGTACTCCAGCGGCCCGCCAGCTTGCTGGCGAACTCAGTCCGAGCGAGTTGCGCCTGCTCCGCTACCTGCCGACAAACCTCACCCGACCCGAAATCGCCAGCGCCCTTTCGGTTTCCGTGAACACCGTCAACACTCACATCCGCAACATCTACGCCAAACTCGGCGTCACCGATCGTTCGACGGCGGTACAGCGCGGCCGCGAATTGCGGCTACTGTCCGCCGGTCATCCCGGATCGGTGCTCACCTGATTCGGGTGATGCCGGCGCACCTGCCCATCAACGACACTGGTGAGATGGGCGACGACCCGAACCTGATCACGCTGCGAATCAGTGGCCACCTCGGTCCCCTCGCGCTGGCCGCGTTCCCCGCCATGGTCGCCGATCAGCAGGGTCCAGATACCATACTCACCGGTCTGTTACCGGACCGATCGGCCTTCTTCGGGATACTCGCCGAGGTCGAGACCCTCGGCCTCGATCTCCTCGAGATGCGCAAGCGCGCTCCGCCATCCCAGTCTTCGGACGACTCGATGCTCTCCGCTGTCGTCGCGAGCGCACCCGAGGTGGCAACGAAACTCGTTGCGCCCCTGTTCGATACCTTCGACGACCTCGCCGAGGACGAACAGCAAGAGCTGTTCGAGACCTTTCACGCGTGGGTCGAGGCGGACGGATCGCTATACGCCGCCGCCGATCTGCTCTGCTGCCACCACATCACGGTGCGTGCTCGGCTGCACAGCATCGAGGAGCACACCGGCAGATCACTAACGCGTCCTCGCGAACTCGCCGAACTCTGCTTCGCCTTCGAAGTGCGGCGTCGCCTGCGTTGACCAGGGAGTCGCTGTGTCAGTCCGTGCCGCGGGATTCGATGGCGATCAGTTGACCCAATGTCGCCAGTTGGTGCTGGTAGTCGCCGTCGAGTTTGACGAGCAGGCTGGTTATTCCGGCGGCGCGGTAGTGCGTCAATCGCTCGGCGATCCGCGCGGGGGTTCCGATGAGGTTGGTCAGTTCGCCGATTTCGCGGGGGACGGCGCGGCGTGCGGCGGCCTTGTCGCCGGACTGCCACAGGTCGACGACCCGCTCGATGGCTGTTCCGAAACCGAGGCGGGTGAAGGTGTCGTTGTAGAAGTTTCGGCCGCCTACGCCCATGGCGCCAATGGTGAACGCGTATCCCTCGGCGTGTTTGTCGATCGCGGCGGCCGTCGCCTGGTCGTCGTCGGTGATCTCAACGGCGACCGGCGCTACCAGGTCGAGATCGGACAGCGCGCGACCGGCCTGAATCGCGCCCTCGCGCAACGGGTCCAGGAAAACCTCGGCAGCCTCGGGGATGAAGGCATTGCCGAGCCAACCGTCGGCCAGTTCGCCGGTCAGCCGCAGGTTTCGTGGACCCATGGCCGCGTTGTAGATCGGGACGTGGGCCGGGCGTACCAGGGGTTGCAACGACCGACCTGGTCCGTCCGGCAGCGGTAGCGGATAGATCTCACCGGGATACTCGAGGCGTTCGCCGCGGCTCACCGTCCGGATGATGTCGATCGTCTCGCGCGTGGTCTGCACCGGACGGCGAAAACGGACGCCGTGCCACCCTTCCATGACCCGTGGCCCGGAAACGCCGATGCCGAGGTCGAATCGTCCGCCGGACAGCTCGTGCATGCTCAACGCCGACGTCGCCAACAGCGCGGGCGTGCGCGAGCCGAGCTGAACTACGAACGTCCCCAACCGAATTGACGATGTTTTGGCCGCCAGATACGCCAAGCCGGTGAGCGCGTCATAGCTCCACACCTCCGCGACCCACAGCGACGAAGCCCCGGCCTGTTCCGCCGCGACGGCGAACTCCACCGCGCCGGGCAGCCGTGGCTCGATCAGAACACCTATACGCATCGTGCCTCCTCGGCCATAGTGGCCATAGCGTATAGAGAGATCGAATCGAAGTAGAAGGGAAGGGTGCAGGTGCGCTATCGAGACTGTCCCACTATCGAAGTGACGGAACGGATTCCCTGCGACGCGGACACCGCGTGGGCCCTGGTCACCGACATCGAGTTGCCGGTGCAGTGCTCCGCCGAGCTGGCATCGGTCGAATGGGAGGGAACCGCGGACCGGGTCGAGCCGGGGGCACGATTCCGTGGCCGAAACGACCACCCCGCGTTCGGATCCTGGGAAACCGTCTGCGAGGTCGTCGAGGTCGAACCCAAGCGTCGCTGGGTCTGGCGGGTGCTCGGCCCGGACGACGCCACCAGCGCCACCTGGGCTTTCGAGATAGACCCTGCCCGCGACGGCGTGATCGTGCGCCAATGGGCGCGAATGGGTCCTGCCCCGTCCGGGTTGACTCCGGCGATCACCGCGACACCGGAACTGGAGGGTCGGATCGTCACGCGGCGGTTGGAGGAGTGGGCGAACGGCATGCGCGCGAACCTCGCCTGGATTCGCGACCAGGTCGACAGCGATTCGCACTGAACTTTGCCGCGGTCGGCTAGTCCGAGAGAAGGCGGATACCGAGGGCAGTCGTGACGTACAAGACGTTGCGCCCCGATCGTTCCCGTGCGATGAGCCCGCTGTCGCGCAAGACGCGCAGATGCTGCGACACGGCACTGGGCGTGACACCGAACATGCGGGCCAAGTCCGCGGTCGTCGCGGGAGATCGCAGTGTCTCGAGCAGTTCGGTCCGCACTCGGCCGAGTAACCGGACCGCGCTGCCCGCGGGCGCTTGCTTCCCCGCGGTCCACAGTGCCCCGATGCCCCGTGCCGGATACCGCACGGTGGTCTGCGTGGACGTGCGCATCTTGATCAACACGTCGGGAGTGCCGAGGACGACGGGGATGAGGACGAGCCCGCCTGGTCCGAGGGTCACTGGACGTTCGCTCTGCCATCGCGTTCGCCGCAGAATCAGCCGACTGTCGCGCCAGTGCAGATCCGAATGCAGATCGGCGAACAACTTCTCGGCACCACCGGTGACCAGATGCCTGGCGCGATAGCTGACGTCCGCGTCGAGTACCGCGCGGATGCGTGGCCAGTGCGGTGCGATGAGCCGGTCATGTGCCGCAAGCAATTCCGCCGCGATCGCACCCAATCCCGCGATCGGCCGCGCGGCGAGTGCGGCGATGCTCTCCGGCAGCGTGTGCCCGAATACGCGGCGAAGGCTGGCGCGCACCTGCTCGGCGCTGGTGCGTTGCAGTGCTTCCAGGTCATCGGTGATCGATGATTCGGTGCCCATCGGCGCGGGGACCAGGAACTCGGGCCAGCTCGCTCGCCCGTTCGCGATCAACGGCCACGTGCGTGGAAGGTCGAGTGGAGCCGCGGCGAGCTCGTCTGCCGCCCATCGCAGCCATGGCAGGTTGCCGGTCTGCCGCTGACGGCCCGCCAGTTGTTGCAGCCCGGACACCGTCTCTGACAGAGGCGAGATCGCGAAGCGCGTGGCCGCCAACTCGCCGACGCCTAGATCGATGCTCAACGTCATCATTCGAGTGTGTAGCACTGACCTAAATACTGTCGCGACCGCGTCTGAAACCCAGACGATCTCGACATGACCCGGACACACGCGGCACCACGTCTATCACGCGCCTACTGGCGATCCTGGTGGGCGGCGGGTATCAGCAATGTCGGCGACGGAGCCTTCGCCGCCGCGGTTCCGCTACTGGCAGTGACGATTACCCGCGACCCTCGACTCGTGTCGGTCGTTGCTGCGGCGATGTATCTGCCCTGGTTGCTGCTGTCCCTGCAAGCAGGCGCTCTCATCGACCGACGCGATCCGGTCGGCCTCATGTGGCGTTCGCAGGCGATTCAGGCGGTGATCGTCGGCGCCGTCGCGGTCCTTGTCGTCTTCGGCCATGTCGGCATCGCTGTACTGGCAGGTGCCGCCTTCGGATTGGGGGCGTGCGACGTCGTTTTCAGCATCGCTTCCCAGGCGATCCTGCCCGATATTGTCGCGAAGTCGTTGCTACACAAGGCGAATGGTAATCAGCAGGCGGCGGTTGCGGTCGGCAAGCAGTTCTTGGGGCCACCGGTGGGTGGTCTCCTTTTCGCCGTGGCCGGGGCGCTGCCGTTCGGGATGGACGCTGCCACTTTCGCTGTGTCCGCTGTGCTGCTATCAACACTGCCAAGGCGTAGCAGACAGACGGTCGAGCATCGACCGATCGTGGATGGCTTGCGCTGGTTGGCTCGGCACCGGCTGTTGCGCACGCTCGCAATCCTGCTCGGCGTCAACACATTCTGCGGCCAAGTCGGCACCGTGGTGCTCGTCCTGCTCGCGACTCAGACGTTGCGGATAGATACCGTCGGCTATGGCCTGCTGCTGGCGAGCGCCGCGATCGGCAGCGTGCTCGGCGGCCTGATCATCGCACGTATCATCGAGCGGATCGGTGCGCTCCCTGCCCTTCTCGTCGCACTCGCCGTGAATGTCGTTGTCTTCGTTGGCATCGGGCTGAGTCCGAACGGGTACGTGCTGGCAAGCATGCTGGCCGTCAACGGCTTCGTCGTCACCCTCTGGAACATCGTGGTCGTCAGCCTCAGACAGGAAACCGTGCCGACCGAGCTATTCGGCCGAGTGAGCAGCGTCTACAAGATGGTCGGCTGGGGGCTGATTCCGCTCGGCGCCCTGACCGGCGGATTGGTGGCCCACCTACTCGGATTACGCGCGCCGTACCTCGCCGCTGGCGGACTCCGCGGGATCGCTCTACTGCTTGCGGTACCCGCGCTACTCCACGCGATGCGTGACCAAACGCGACGCACAACTGGCACCGATCCGGGCTCGCCTGATCCAAAAACGTTGTCCGCGTGACCCTCCGCAAGCTGCGGCACCGACCCTCCGTCGCCTGCATCCAGTTCCATTGCACGCCACGCCAGGCAGGTGCGCATTGCCAAGTGTCCAGCCGTTGTAGTGCAACGCATTCCGTTGCACTACAACGCCTTTCTACTGATTTAGCGGGTCGACGATGTCACGGTTCGCGAATCACTCTTCGGCACAGCCGATTCGAGCAGGGTATCGGCTCGGCGTTGCAGGGTGTCGCGGTCGGTGAGGCGTGCCGGTGGGAGTGCGTCGGGGAGGTCGTCCTCGAGCAGGCGCAACGTCGGGTTGGCCCAGCCTCTGGCCACCCATGCGAGTTGGAGGAACCCGCTTAGCAGCACCAGTAGGGCGAGGGCGCGGCCGGGGCCGGTGCCGAGCAGCGGGCCGAGGGAGTCGGCGAGGGCGCCTTGCGGTTCGAGCAGGGGCTGGACGTAGCGCTCGGCGAGCGGTCCGACGACCAGGTAGCCGAGCGGCATGGTCAGCATCATCACGGTGATGAACACCGAGAGCACGCGGCCCTGTAGCTCGAAGCCGACCTTGTTCTGCACGACGGCTATCCAGTGCGCCTCGGCCAGCACTTCGCCGAAGACCAGCAGGAACATGCCCGCGATCGCCAACGACGAGCCACCGGCGCCGAGAGCGCACATGCCGAGACTGGAGAGGCCCATGCAGGCCAGCATCCCGTTGACCCGTCGGCTGGTGCCGCCCCAGACGCTCATGAGCAGGCTGGCCGTGAGGCCGCCGATGCCGCCTGCGGTGAGTGCGGCGCCGAGTACCAGCGCGGAGTGCTCGATCAGCAGCATGGGGGTGATCACCGCGAAACCCAGTGCGTAGCAAGCGTGGTCGACGACGAAGAACCGCAGCGCGGTCCGCAGGCCTGGGCGACGAGTGAGGTAGCGCCATCCGGCGGTGAGCTCGACGATGAGGGGTTCGTCGCGGCGTCGTGCCATGCGGTCGGGGAAACGGACGACGACCAAGGTGAGCACGCCGACGCAGAACGTGGACACGTCGACCCACAGGACACCGGACAGGCCGATGGGTGCCAGGAGCGCGGCACCGAGTAGCGGGGCAACGACCTGGCCGAGTGAGACGCCGAGCTGAGTCAGCCCGGTGGTATGTCCGAGGTAGCGCTTCGGCACCAGCTGGCTGACCGAGGCCAGGTAGGCCGGTCGTTGGAATGCGCCCGCGAGCGAGGTCACCGAGACCGCGAGATACACCTGCCAGAGCGCGGGCCCGCCGAAGTAGACCAGCGTCGCGACCGTCCCCATGGCCACCGCGGCCGTGAGGTCGGCGGCAAGCATCGTCCGGCGACGATCCCAGCGGTCGGCGGCCGCCCCGGCGAACGGGCTGATCAGGATTCCCGGCAGCAGCGCGGCGGCCGCGATCACCGCGAACTGGGTGAGGGAACCGGTGAGCTGATACACCCAAATGCTCAGTGCCAGCGAACTCAGTCCACTGCCGATCATGGAAACGAGCTGGCCGAAGGTGACGATGCCGAAGCGACGCAGGTCCGGCCCCGGGTCGTATCGGCGCTTAGGCGGCGATATTGCGGGCGAAGTGGCGATGGACGATGCGGCGGCAACCGATGCGTCTGGACCCGATCCGACGGCAGCCGAAGGGGCGGCGACCGGCGCAGCGGAAACCGGTAAGGCGAGAACCGAAGCGGCGGAAACCGGTGCGGCAGCAACTGATACGGCAGCAACCGGCGCGACGGCGGCCGAAGCGGCAGCATCCGATACGACGGGAACAGAAGCGGCGATTGCCGAACCGACGGAAACCGTTGTAGCAGAAGCCGATACGACGGCAAACGAAGTGGCAGCAGCCGATGCGGCGGGGGCCGATGATTCGGGCAGGAGCGGGCCGTCCGGGTGCGGCTCGGGTTTCTGGGTGGCGTGTGCGACGAGGATCCGGGCGAGGTCCTCGGCGTGGGACTTGACGAAGAAGTGACCGGCCTCGGGCAGCACAACCAGCTCTACGTCGGTGGCGAAGTGCTCCCACTCCCGGTATCGCTCGCGGTAGTAATCGGTCACCCGGTCGTGCTCGCCGATCACGCTGATCACGGGGGCACGCAGCGGAATCGGGGCCGGGCCGCGGTAGGCGGCGGCGAAGTAGTCCTCGGCGTCGCGCTCGTCGTGCCGGACGTTGCGGACGACGAAGGCGAGTTCCTCGGGGTCGTCGATATCGGTGAAACCGCCTCGCCCGCGCAGATATTCGACGTAGTGGCGGTCGGAGGTGAAGCGCTGGAACCGGTGCAGCCAGTCGAACAGTCGCCCGGACAGCCGGGCGGTCGGGAAACCCGCGCCGAGTCCTACCGCGACAAGGTCGATGCCGCTCGCCTCGGCCTGCCGCGCGATCTCGACGGTGATGGCGACACTGAGACAGTGCCCGTACAGCAGGACCGGCCCTGGTATCGCGGTCAGCTCCGCGACCACCTTGGCGGCGACCTCGGTGGCTGATCGATGCGGCTCGTCCGGTCGGGTGCGGTCATGGCCGGGCAGTTCGACCGCGTACAGGGCGTATTGCGCGGGCAGGGCGGCGGCCAACGGCTGGTAAGCGATCGCGCTGCCGCCGGAGTAGGGCACCGCGACGACCGTGACACCGTCGGTGGTCGGCGCGTTGGCCGCGGTCAGCTGTTGAAGTAGGTCGCGGTCCTCATCGACGGTCCCCACGGCCCGCTCGTCGAGCAGGCTGGCGAGTCCGCGCACCGTGGGCTGCCGGTACAACTCGATCAGTGCCGGTGTCGGCGTGATCCGACGGACCAGCCGCAACGCCGTGAACGAGTCGCCGCCGAGGGCGAAGAAGTTGTCATCGACGCCGATCTCCTCGACGCCGAGCACCTCGGCCCACACCGCCGCGATCCGCCGCTCGGTCGGGGTACGCGGCCGGGCGCCGACCTCGTGGTCGGGGTGGGCCGGATCCGGCAGCGCGGCCCGGTGCAGCTTGCCGTTCGGGCTCAAGGGCAACGCGGACAGCGTCACGACTCGGCTCGGGATCATGTGCGTCGGCAACGTCGCCGCGAGCGCGTCCCTCATCGCGGGCTCGGTCGCTTCCGCCCCGGCCCGCAGCACCACATAGGCCACCAAGTAGGTGAAGCCAGAGGGCAGCGTTCGCGCGTCCGCCGCACACGCCATCACGTCGGGCAGCGCCGCGAGCGCAGCTTCGACCTCACCTAGCTCGACCCGGTAACCGTTCACCTGCACCTGATCGTCGCGGCGCCCGAGGAACTCCACCGTGCCATCGCGCCGGAACCGGGCCGCGTCCCCGGAGCGGTACATGCGGGCGGGAGCCCCGACGAACGGGTCGTCGAGGAACCGTTCGGCGGTGAGCGCGGGCCGATCGAAGTAGCCCTGGCCGATGCCGAGACCGGCCAGGTAAAGCTCACCGACGATGCCGGGAGGTACCGGCTGACCGTTCTCATCGAGCACGTAGACCCGGCAGTTGGGGAATGGCCGACCGATCGGCAGCGGTGCGTCCGGCGGCAGGTGGTCGACGTTCCCGTCGAAGTAGGTGCTGTCGGCCGTGCCCTCGGTGACGCCGTAGGCGTTCACCACCCGGCCGGTCGGTCCGACCAACCGCTGCGCGCGCTGGTACTCGCGCACATGCCATTTCTCGCCGCCGCAGATCAACAACCTCAGGAAGTCGAGTCGTTCGGCTACGGACTCGGCGTGTTCGAGCAGCATCCGCAGCACGGCGGGCACCAGCTCGGTGCACTCGACGCGCTCGGTGCGCATCAGCGCGAGGAACTCGGCCGGATCGAGCAGCACCTCCCTCGGCACGAGCACCAACCTACCGCCGGTGCACAGCGCTCGGAACGTCTCGCAGACGAACATGTCGAACGAGAAGCTGGCCTGCTGCTGGTGTGTCCAGAACGGCTGAACTCCATAGGCGCGCTGCCACATTCGCACCGCGTGCACCAGATTGCCGTTGTCGACGATCGCGCCCTTGGCCCGGCCGGTCGAGCCGGAGGTGTACATCACGTAGGCCGGGTCGTCGCGGATGGCCAGCTGGTCGAGATCGGTGTCGTCGAGTCCGGCGATCTCGGCGGCGTCGCGGTCGAGCGCGACCACCGTGACCTCGTCCGAGACCGGTGGTGCCGCGGCGAGGTCGAGGCGGGTGATCAGGGTCGCGGCCCGACTGTCGGCGAGCATGTACCCGAGTCGGTCGGCCGGGTAGGCCGGGTCGAGCGGAACGTATGCCCCGCCTGCTTTGAGCACCGCCCACATCGCGGTGAACAGCTCGAACCCTCGGTCAAGGCAGATGGCGGCGCGGGTACCTGGACCGACGCCGCGGGCGCGCAGCAAACGCGCCAGCCGGTTGGCTCGGGTGTTGAGTTCGCGATAACTGATCGTCGCGTCGAGGTGGGTGAGGGCGGGTGCGTCCGGGTGCGCGGCGACAACCTGCTCGAACAGCTGATGGATCGCGGTTGCCTCGGGCAGTTCGATCGCGGTGTCGTTCCAGGCGTGCACAACTCGGTGCTTTTCCGCCGCCGTGAGCATGGGCAGTTGTGCGACCGCGGTGTGCGGGGCGCGGACCGCGGCCTCGAGCAGAGTCTGCAGGTGCGTCAGCAGCGCCTCGATCCGCTCGCGGTCATAGAGGTCGGTGGCGTAGTCGGCGGTGAGGGTCGGTCCTGTTGCCCAGCTGTCGAACCCGATCGTCAGGTGGTCGAGGGCGACCTCGGCGGGCAGGTCGCCGGTGTAGCGCAGCGTCGAATCGGTCGATGACGGCGCGTTGTGCATGATCAATACGACCGGGGTGAGGTCGTCGGCATTGGCCAGGTTTCTGCGGTCCGCGGCCGTCACGATCTCGTGCAGCGCCAGGTCGCCGTGCTCGAGGTCTGCTATTACCGATCGGCTCGCCTGGACCGTCAGCTCCGCGAATGTCGAAGCGCCGCCGACGGTTCCGCGCATCGGCAGCACGTTGATCGCCATGCCGATGTGTTGTTCGAGTGCCGCGCTCGCGCGTCGGGCAACCGGTGTGAGCACGGTGATGTCCTGCTTACCGGTGTAGCGGTAGAGCACGGCCCGCAGCCCGGCGAGCAATACGACGAACAGACCCGCTCGGTGTTCCTGGGCGAAGCGCTGCCATTCATCGACCAGCGACGGGTCGATGGGTCGGATCGCGCGGGCGGTGTCGAACGTCCGTGTCGGTGGACGCGGGCGATCGGTCGGCGGGGTGGCGTCCAGGTCGGCACCGGCCAGCCGCTCGTGCCAGTATTCGGCAAGGGACGGGCCGGGTTCGGGTCGTTCGGGCAGTGGTTTCGGGCTGGTTGCCGGGGTGATTCCGGCGTCGAGGTCGCGGTAGATCGCGGCGAGTTCGGTTCCGAACACGCCGACCGACCAGCCGTCGAACACCACGTGGTTGACGATGAGAACTAGCTCGTCGTCAATCCCGTTGCGCAGCAGGATGATCCGGGCGAGCGGGGCGACGGTGAGATCGAACGGCGTCCGCATGGCCTGCGCGCGTAGCCGTTCGGCCTGCTCCGCGCGGTCGGCCGGGGCGAGTGCGCGCAGATCGTGCTCGTCGACCGGGATCGTCGCCGTCGGTTCGATGACGAACCGGGGGTGCTCGGGTGAAGGGACGCGGGCCCGCAGCATCGGATGACGATCGGTCAGCACGGCCAGCGCCGCCCGCAGCAGTTCCGGTCGCACCGATCCGGTCCAGCTGTAACGGATGCCGAGGATATGCACGGGTTGGTCGGCCGCGAGCTGCGTGCCGATCCAGAACTCCCGTTGCAGTGGGCTCATGTCGACGACGCGCGGGGTCGGGACTTGCGCATCCAACGGCGTCGGCGGGGCGTCAGCGGAGTTCCGGACGGCATCAACGAGCGCGGATCGTGTTGGGGCCGTGTAGAACTGGCCGAGAGTCAGCTCGGTCCCGAACTCGCGGTGCAGCGCAGCGAGCAGGCGGATGGCGAGCAGCGAGTCACCGCCAGCGCTGAAGAAGTCCTCGTCGTCGATCACGTTGCCGCCGAACAGGTTCCGCCACAGTGCGATAACCCCGGCCGCGACGGGATCGGCGCTAGGGATCGTCGGCCGATGCTGCGGCATCGAATCGGTCGCCAGTGCGTCGTGGTCGACTCCGCCCTGCGAACCGGCCGCGAGCGCCTCACGATCGGCCTCGCCCGGCGAACCAACCACGCGCACATCACGATCGACCTCGCCCGGCGAACCAACCACGCGCACATCACGAACGGCCTCGCCCGGCGAACCGGACGCAAGGGCGTCACGATCGACTTTGCCCTGCCGCGTGGTCGGGAAGGAGGCGTGCGCGACGAACACCGCCGGAACCATGTGGGCAGGCAACTCCGCGGCGAGCCCGCGGCGCACGTCCTCGATCGATGCCTTGCCGTTGTCGGAGAGCAGGTGCGCAACGAGGACCGGCCGGTCACCGCGCTGCTCAACCAGAACGACGGCATCTATGACTCCGGCCAGCCTGCACAGGGCCGCCTCGATCTCGCCCGGCTCGACCCGGAAACCACGGATCTTCACCTGCTGATCGAGCCTGCCCAGGTAGTCGAACTGTCCGTCGTCGCGGCGACGGACCCGGTCGCCGGTGCGGTAGCGGCGCGTTCCATCCGGACTCGTCGGAAAGCGCTGCGCTGTCAACGAAGGCCGGTTCAGATATCCAGTGGCCACCAGCGACCCGCCGATGACAAGCTCGCCCGATTCTCCGTCGAGGACCGGCACACCGTCGGCGTCGACCACCTCGCAGCGCACACCCGCCAGCGGAAGACCGATCGGCACCGTGTCCTCGTCGGAGACATGCGTGAGATCCGCGACGGTAACCGACACCGTGCACTCGGTGGGGCCGTAAGCGTTCAACAACGTGACCGCGTCGCCGACGCACGCGTGCCACCGTCGCACTGCGGCAACCGAAGCCGCCTCGCCACCGATGATCACCAACCGGACCGAGGACGGCAGTTCCGCTTCACCTCGATCGATGGCCCCCACCAACTCGACCCAATAGGACGTGGGCAGGTCAAGCACCGTGATCCCCAGTGCCGAGCACTGAGCGAGGAAAAGGTCTGGGCGGCTGATCATTTCATCGTCGCGGACAACGACGGTGGCGCCGACGCTCAGCGGCACGAAGATCTCTTCCACGCTGACGTCAAAGGTCAACGGCGCGAACTGCAATAGCCGATCGCCGGGTCCGATCCGATACCGCCGCGCCGCCGCGGCGCAGAAATGGGCGAGGGCTCGGCGCGGCACGACCACACCCTTCGGGCGCCCGGTCGAGCCCGAGGTGAAGATGACGTAGGCAGGCGCCGCCGGCCCCGGGTCGACCGGCGCTGCTTCGGCCGCGAGCAGGTCCGCTGGCACGGGCAACACCACGGTATCGGCGGGCAGCTCGGGCAGCGTCGCGTCCGCCTCGACCAGAACGACCCGTGGCCGCGCGTCCTCGAGCATCCCCGCCAACCGAGCGGCCGGATATCCAGGATCAAGCGGCAAATAACCCGCCCCCGCGCCCGAAACCGCAAGCATGCCAACGATTGCCGTATGCCCGCGCGCCATGCACAGCCCGACCAGATCGCCGTCACGAACACCCGCGCGTTGCAACACAGCGAGCAGGCCGGTCATCTCGGTCGCCAGATCTTGATAACTCAGCGACCGCGTCCCGGCGATCACCGCCGTTGCCGTCGGATTGCTCCGCGCATGTGCCAGCACGGCGCGGAAAGGATCGGTCGCCGATCCCCCGCTGTCCCGACGTGACGTGTGTTGTTCCGCGGTGCGGGCGATCCCCATATTCACGAACTCTCCAAGCTTGCCAGCGGGCGGGCGGGCGATTCCCGACACCGCTGAACTTCGAACCAACACGGCACTGCGAGAGCAGAAACACTCAGCCAAGTCAGGCTGACCACCGATAGTGAAAAACTTCCGTTAGCAACGTAAACGACCGCCCAACGGCGCTCTGTCGAAGCATGTCCGTTATGGCAACTTTGCGCGGTTGTCCTGGCGGATCATGAGGCAGCCGTGAGACCGTCTCGCAATGCGGTTCGCTGATTCCATGACCGACTTGATCGGTAATACCCCGCTGGTGCGCCTGTCCCAGATCCCTTCCCAGGCAGGCCCATTGGTGCTCGCGAAAATGGAGTATCTCAATCCCGGCGGCTCGGTCAAAGATCGGATCGCGCTGCGGATGATCGAAGCGGCCGAAGCATCGGGAGCCCTGCGACCCGGCGGCACGATCGTCGAACCGACATCGGGAAATACCGGGGTGGGTTTGGTCCTTGCCGCCCAACGCCGCGGCTATCGCTGCGTCGTGGTCTGCTCGGACAAGGTCAGTGTGGAAAAGCGCAAGGTGCTCGAAGCCTATGGCGCCCAGGTCATCATCTGCCCGAGCACGGTCGCGCCGGACCACCCGGAGTCGCACTACTCGGTCAGCGCAAGGATTGCAGTCGAGATCGACGGCGCCTGGATGCCCGACCAGTACTCGAACCAGGCCGGTCCGGCCAGCCACACCGCCACCACCGGCCCGGAGATCTGGGCCGACACCGACGGCCTGATAACCCATTTCGTGACCGGAATCGGAACCGGCGGCACGATCAGCGGCACCGGTCGCTACCTGAAAACGGTGTCGAGCATGCGGGATTCAGGCCCGGTCCAGGTGATCGGCGCCGTTCCGGAGGGCTCGATCTACGCGGGCGCTCGCGCGATGCCGTGTCACGTGGAAGGCATCGGTCAGGAGTTCTGGCCCAAGATCTATGACGCGCAGGTCGTCGACGAGGTCATCGCGGTATCCGACGCCGAGTCGTTCGCGATGGCCCGCCGCCTGGCCAGGACCGAGGGCATGCTGGTCGGCGGTTCGAGCGGGACGGCCGTGGTCGCCGCCCTGCGCGTGGCCGAGCGGCTCGACCCCGGCCACGTTGTCGTTGTCCTGCTGGCGGACGGCGGTCGTGGCTACCTGTCCAAGGTCTTCGACGATCCCTGGATGACCACCCACGGATTCGACACGATCGCCGAACCCACGCCTATGCTCACCGGCGGGTGTTGATCCATGCCGATGAGCACGGGCTTCACCGAACGGCTCGGGGTCGATCTGCCCGCCGTGGCAGAACACTTCGGAACGCCGTTCTATCTGTATGACGCACAAGGCATCGACGAAACCTGCCGAGCGTTCAACGCCGCCTTCTCCGGCCTGGACTGCCGGGAGTACTTCGCGGTCAAGGCATTACCCAATCCGGCCATCCTGCGACTCCTCGCCTCGCACGGGTTCGGTTTCGACTGCAGTTCCCTGCCCGAGGTCGCGCTGGCGTTGGCGGCCGGTGCGAGCAGCCGCGATATCTTCTTCACCTCCAACAACACCAGCATCGATGAACTGCGCGCCGCCATCGACGCCGATGTCTTCGTCAATATCGATGACGAATCGGTCTTGAACAAGCTCATCGAAGCGGACGCGGTCCCGGCCGCGGTCGGCTTCCGCATCAATCCCGGGCGGCTCGCGGACGGGTTCGACACCAGCCTGTTCGGACACCCCGACAGCGCCAAGTTCGGCATCAGACCGGACCGGCTCCTCGACGTGTGCGCTACCGCGGTAAACCACGGCGTGCGCTCGATCGGCTTGCACATCATGATCGCCGCCAACTTCCGCACCAGCGAGCCGACGCTGTACGCGCTGGACGTGCTGACACAGGAAGCGACGCGACTACGGGAAAAGCTCGACATCGACGTCACGATCCTCAATGTCGGTGGCGGCATGGGCATTCCGTACCGCCCCGACGAGCAACCCCTCGACCTCGACGAGCTGGCGGGCCACCTCCGTCAGCGGCTCGATCAGCTGCCGCCCGAATGGCGCCCGAAGCTCTGCTTCGAGAACGGACGTTTGATCACCGGCCCGCACGGGGTCCTGGTCACCCGCGTGGTGAACCGAATGTCGAAGTGGCGAGAGCTGGTCGGTGTCGACGTCGGCGCGACCGCACTGCTGCGTTCCCTGGTCTATTCCGGCGTCTACCACCACATCACCGCGCCTTACGCCGCGGCGGACCGGACCGAAACGGTGGACGTGGTCGGGTCGCTGTGCACGAACATCGACAGGTTGGCCGAGCAACGCGAGCTACCGGTCACCCGCGAGGGCGACCTGCTGCTCATCCATGATGTCGGTGCGCACGGACACGCCATGGCGTCCACCTACAACGGTCGGCTCCGGCCGAAAGAGTTGCTGCTGCACCCGGACGGGTCGGTCGAGCTGATCCGTCGCGCGGAAACCGAAGACGACTACTTCGCGACGCTCGGCTTCACCCCCGACACCTTCTCGGCGGTGCGCTGATCGATTGCCGCACAGGGCATTTCACCGGCGATCGGCGTGCATATCAGGCGCCGATCGCTGGTTGTCCGGCCAGGCTGGAATGGAGCGATCGTGCTCATCGGTCTCGTCGGGGACGCGCAACACTATTGACCTCGACCGCACTCGAGGTTGCACAGTCAGTGGATGCGACTTAATCAGGTCACGTTGGGTAGCACCGATCTCGCTCGGTCCGAACGGTTCTATCTGTTGTTCGGACTGAGACTGATCGTCAAGACCGACCATTACTTGCGATTCGAATGTCCGGACGGAGACAGCACGTTCTCGGTCGATCTCGTCCAGTCCGTCCCAGATGATGAGCAAGTGACTGTTTACTTCGAAACCGATGACCTCGACGATCAATGCGCGCGGTTGATGGAGGCAGGCATTGTGTTCGACGGTCCGCCCAGCGACCAGCCATGGTTATGGCGGGAGGCACGGCTTCGCGATCCCGACGGGCACCCACTGTGCCTGTTCCGCGCCGGGGAAAACCGCCGCAATCCACCATGGCGTCTTTCCTGATCCCGTCGCCGCCACGACTACCGCCTGCTGCCATGAAGCTCCCGCGTCGGCTACCTTCGTTACCAGCGCATACGTTGAATCCGACCCGCGGTGGACGATGTCCGACGCCACCGACCGGACACGAACACGGAGGAATTGGCCATGCCCTATACCGTGGACTTCGACACCGTATCGACCGTCGGCCTGGAGTCGTCGCCGGTCGCGGCCGCACTCGCCGGCTTGCGGGCGAACGAGGCCCGGTACTTCAAGAACAAGTACGACCACGTCTTCACCGTCGAGCCCGCGAGCAACGCCACCTCGACCATCGATTGGGTGCATCGGATCCTCGAGGAAGAACGCGGCATCGTCGTCGCCTCGCGCCCGCTCGAAGCGACCGCGTTCCAGGTCGAGAACATTCGGATCGCCTACGTCTTCTACGAGAGCGGTTTGTCGATCAACGTGATGTACACCGTCGACGATTCAGGGAAACGCGCGGTCGGGTTCAAGCTCTCCGACGGGATGGAGATCCCCGAGGAACTCGCCTCGTTCAAGTTCGCCCGCCAGAAGTCGAAACTGGCCGGAACCATCCGCGGCTCCTACTTCGTCATCAAGAACGAGTACTGACCCGGGCACTACCGCTACGCCATCGAACGCCCAAAGTGGTACTAATACTGTCCATTTGGATGCGGGCATACTGCGGTACCGACCGCATGCCATACCGGGATGTGATGTCCGCGTAGGCGGTGGGTTCATACCGTCACGGCGTGATCGCAAATACGGCCCTCGGCCGGCTCCGGACGTTACCTCGCCTGCACGGCCCGCTCATGATCGTGATCGCCGCGATGACGGCACTCGTCCTGATCTCGTTGTGCGCCATGGCAATCGACGATCGCACCATTCTCGGCGAGTCCGTCTGGCTCAAGCCGCTCGAGTTCGGATTCGCATTCGCCAGCTACGGGACAACCCTGGCTTGGCTGCTGATGCTGCCGCATAACACCGCCACCGACCCATCAACACGATCGGGCAACGGGTGTTCTTCTCCGCCGGACCGAGCCTGATTCTGGCGAGCCTGGCCGTAGCCGCGGTCATCGGCTGGCAGCGCGTCGCGGATCGGCCTACCGCACGCGCCATTCACGCCGGTCTCGGACTTGCCGTCGTTGGCATGTCGTTCGGCAATCTGATGGCGTTCACGGGCACAGAGCTGGTCACCGACGCTAACGGCAAGGTAGTGAAACTACTCGGCAAGCACACCGTCGGCGCCGACGACGGCACCGGTGGCATGCCGATACTGGCCCGGCTCGGCCGCCGACATGCCTGGCTGCACGGCGACCGAACACGCGCCTCGCTCATCGGCATCCTCGCCGCGGGCTACGCGGGCTTGGTCGCCCTGACCGCATGGCAGGCGTTGCGTGCGCAGTCCCTGATCCACCCCGACTGCGCAACCTGGCTGACCCTGGCAGCCATCATCATTGCTGTCGCGCTTGGCATCGGGCTCGTTCATGCCCGAGCGAACAGCGCGAAATAGCGCCACAGGCGCACCATCCATGTCCGCAACGTCCTCGATAGCGGCGGCCCACGCGTTCCGGAACGGATTCTTCCGCCGCGACCCGCGCGGTTCGAAACGACCACACGTCGGGCTTGAAGATCAACGCGCAGAGATCATCTCGGATAGCCGCCCGGCCGCCAGGAGTGCCCGGTAAGCAGCCGATTACCCGACGTCCGCTAGGGCCGCGCGGCAGTTGTGCGAGCCGGTTATCCCATCGCACCCCACCGGTTGTAGTAGGTGATTTCTTGCAAGGGCGGGCGCGTGGCGGTGCGGAATGTGGTTGTGGTCGTGTAGCCGATGGCGAGCATGGCGACCTGGGTGACATCGGTTGGTATGCCTAGGATCTGGGCTGCTTCGGATTCGTGCTCTCCGAGGTGGTAGCCGACGATGGTGCTCCCGAGCCCTCGCGCCCGCAATGCCAGCTGCAGGCTCCAGACCGCCGGATATGCCGAACCGTAGAAGGCCGTCAGTGCCCCGTTGTCGCCAGCGGGTCGCCCACGCAGGCACGCCACAACATAGACGGGAATGCGTTCCAGCACCGCGAGCAGGTGCCGCCCCGATGTGAGCGTTGACGGCGTCACCAGGTGACCGTACGCGGCCTGGGACTTCTCGCCTGCGGATCGGATCAGTTGCGCCAGTTGGTCTTTCGCCTGCTGATCATCGACGACCAGCCAGCGGAACTCCTCGACGAAGACACCGGCGATCGGTGCCTGCTGTGCGATACGAAGGCACTCGGCGAGGACCTCCGGCTCGACTGGACGATCCAGATCCAGCTTGCGCCGAACCGAACGGGTGGTGGTCAATAAAGTGTCGATGTCCATGATGCGTTCCTCCCCGAGACTTACTTCACGAGTCTGACACGATTCGGTCTCAGGGGGTGCGTCACTTATCGCGAGATTCGGCACGGCCGTACGCTTCTCCGCAAGATCAACGGGCCGAGAGCACCTCGTGCACCCGGCAAACATCAGCCCAGCGAAACGTCACCACCGAGCATCGGAGCGTGGACCATCGGTCCTGTTCCGCGTTGTCGCGTCCCTACCTCTGTCGAAGATTGGACTGCACAATGCGTCATCTCCTATCGATCACTGCTTTCGTCGCCCTGGGCCCGGCCATGGCATGGCTGCCCGGCACCGCTGCGGCCGTCCCGTTCCCCTCGAACACAACACATCTGCACCAAGAGCTCGCAATGGATCAGCAGACCGTCTCGATCAAGGGGAAGCTGCTCTGCAACGGCCAGCCCTCGACCGCAACTCAATCTCAAGTGCAACTCGTCAACAAGCGCCTCGGTCAAGACGACGTCCACAACGGGTACCCGGCCGACGACGGCACCTTCGCGCTGACTTTGACCGTCAACAGCACATCCGCCATAACCCCCGAAGTTCACATTCACACCAGCTGCAATGCCACACCCCCGCAGCAGTGCCGACTGCTCACGCTCTCCGTGCCCGCCAAATACGTCAACAGTGGCAAGCCTTACGACATGAGCACCATCAACTTGGAAATCAAACTGAACGACGAATCGTCCTGCTGAATCGATCCGAGGCACGGAATCGGTGCAGCTGGTGCGGGGCGATCGCGCAGCGGAGGCCGTTGCTACGCAGGGCGTCTACCGCAGACGGTCCTGCTGACGCCGTCGTCATACGCTGCAGCCATGCCAAAGATCAGGTTCACCAATTCGGACTCCGACAAGCCGTTCGTCGTCTGGCTCGAGCCTTGGGCCCGGGATTACTGGCTGCGCCCTGGAGATGCGGTCACCATCGAGTACGACGAAAGCGACTTCGTGGAACAGGCAAACCTCGGCGCGGAATTCGATGTGGTGTGGCACGACCGGGGTGTCACGGTCTGGCCTGCGTCCAGCCACGAGGCCGCGGTTCGCGATCAGTCCGGTACCGACCTCGAATACGGTCACCAGCGTCCTGCGGAAGGCTAAGAACTCGACACGCGCCTACCGCCGCGGAGCGCGCGATGGTTGGCCGTCCAGATCCGTTGGTCGACAAGCCTTTCCAACGCACGCATGCCGTTCACCCGCGGACTACTCGGCGGCGCGACTGGCGAAGTCGAAGGATCCGCCGTCGATACCCCAGGAGATGACGCGGTCGGGGTGAATGCGGATGACCGCGCGTTCCTGGGGTTCGAACGGCGGCTCCTCGTCATCGAGCGCCTCAGCAGTGCCGCGTACCTCAATGCCACGAATCACGTAGGGCTCCAAGGAAACCTGTTGGTCGATGACGAACGATACCCTGCTGCCTGCCTCGACATTGCGGAACTTTCGACTGGCACGCATCCGCATGCCGCCGATGTCGATCGTGCCGTCGGCGTTCACCCGATAGCTGGTGGGGTTATTCTGCACAACGCCGTCGGGCGACACCGTGGCCAGCCGACCGATGCCGGCCTCCGCGAGGAACTGCTGCTCGTTGCTGGTGAAGGTCATGTCAGTTACTCCTCAGTGAATGCGATATCAGGTGTGCCCGGCAATCAGCCGGAAGTTGTTGGCTACGGGAAGCGCAAAGCTGTTGCCGACAGTTCGACTTCCCAGTTTCTAGCAGTGCTAGAAACTGGAGCAACGGTAACACTACCCGGCTAGCTTGTCTAGCGTTGCTAGATTTCAGATCGCCACCGCAGCCCAGTCGGCGATCGACGCCACCCGGCGACCCCCGCCTTGACGCCGATCTGCCGCTCGACCCGCGCCGCCCGAACTGGCTGGCCGACAGCACTTCCCAACATGCGCACATGCTGACTGTCAGCCATGCCACGAAACCCCTTGGCGGGGACTAATGGGAGATGGAATGCTGAACTGGCAAGGTTCAGTGGAGGGATGGCAGCCGTGACAGACTCGGTTCTGAGCCGTGCAGCCGAAAACGTTTGCACGGAATTGCGCGCCCATGCCGCAGTGTGTGAGCAAAGCCCGAACGACCCGGTTGCTGTTGTCCGCCAAGGAGAACGCCTGCGGAAAGCAATGCTGCACTACGAAGTAGCTCTCGGGGAGGTGAGTGGCTGGTCGCTTCCCCTGCGCTACCTCGGGCACCTCGAAGACTTCGCGGAGGACAACGGTGCGGACGCATCCGTCGACATCGATCCACGCGGCAGTCAGGACCGAAATCCCGGCTGCTGATCCAGGCACGCGCTACCCGCCGATGCCGCGGGGCGCGCGATCCGAACGAACCATCGCCGCCCGCAGATCTGTTGGCCACCAACGTATCTGGAACATCCGATAGTGCCGATCATGTGAGGTCCCGCCGTCGGGGCAAGTGGAGGATCATGCCGCGCGGTATCGGCTGGTAAAGTGGCGACCGATGCCGGAACCTCGCCAATCCGCCACGCCCCCACCGACGTTCCCGAGAGTGGTATCGCACGTCCGAGCTGGCTCGACCACGGCGTCCACGCACACGCCGACGGTCAACTGGTGCACGCGGCGTCCGGCGTCTTGGCCACCACGACCGAACGGGTCACCTGGGTCGCGCCCGCCAACCGGGCGATGTGGACGCCGCCGGATTCGTTCACTCGCATCCACGCTATCCGGATTTAGATCAGCCGATTTCCTCGACGGTCCGCGACAGCGCGAGTCCGCCGTGTCCGGTGACTATCTGCCTATCGATGAGAGTTCGCAAGGGCGAGAGCAGATCTGGTGCGAGACCGGCGTCGATGGTGGCGCGCAGGATGGCGTCGACCGCGGGTTTGTGCAGGGCGATGTTTTGGGAGTCGGTGCGGTAGTCGCCCGTGTCGATCAGATCGCCGTGCGCCGAGAGTGACTGCGCCATGGCCGTCAGGAGCGCGGCGGCGCGCTCGCTGTACTGCCGCGCCGAAAGGCCTGCCGAGCGAGCAAGCGCGGCACCGTGGAAGAAACCGCCGAACATCCCGTACATCGCCGAGAGTAACGCGAAATCGTAGGCCGATGCCACACCGGCGTCGGCCCCGAAATAGTCTGCGCTACCCAGTAATTCGAGCATCGCGCGGTGTGCGTCGAAGACGGTGCGCGACCCGCTGTACAGGATCGAGGCGCCGGGGGCGCCGATCAGATGCGGGGGCACCATGATGCCGCCGTCGAGCAGATCGATGCCGTGCGAGTCAGCCCAGGATGCCAACTCGCGCGCCTCCTCGGGAGTGGTGCTGGTCAGATTGAGCAGCTGTCGACCCGCCAAGGACTTCGCGACCGGGTCGAGGGTCGCGTGCACTGATGCGTGATCGAGCAAAATGACGATCACCACCGGACTCGCAACTACCGCCTCGGCGATATCGGACACCGAATGCGCGCCAGCCGCGACCAATTCGTTGCCACGGCCGGGTGTCCGATTCCACACGGTCACCGTCCGCCCGCCGACGAGCAGGGCAGACGCCACAGCCCGCCCCATGCTACCGAGCCCGAGCACCGTCACCGACGTTTCCCTCGCCACTATCCCAACCTCCAGGAGTTCGAAAACATATCCACCCCAACCTCATTCATCCCCAGCTTCGCGAGCAAGTACGTACCCGGAGGTCAGTTGATTACATGGAGGTAAGCGACCAGGTCCCCACGCAGCGAATCTCCTTGCTTCGCTCAGGGCGAAACTCCCGCCCCACCAAGCAATCAAACCTCGGCACATCGCTCGACCGCCCCCGAATCGTCCGCCCTAAAACCTCCGAAGCCACTTCGCTCCACAGCCACTGGCGCACCCATTCGCCCACGACACCGACCACTGTTGGTCGGATGATCACGGGGAACTGAGGGCGGCATCGCCCGAGAAGCGACTTACCTCAGTTCCCCGTGATCACTTGTCCAACAGTACTTCTCGTAACTTGCCTGCCCAGCGCTCGCAATTGCCCAGCATCGTGCAGTCCCCCGCGCCGTGGATCCGTCACGAAAACTTAGTCGCGCTGGAATATCACCAAATGGTAGGACAACAGCATGGGTATCGACTCGAACGCAGTGAACCTGATGATCGCCGAACGGGCCTGTGAGCGTTTGATTATCGAGTTCGTCCGGCGGCTCGACCTCGGCGACCCATCCAGTGTCGCGGAGCTGTTCACGCCGGACGGTGTCTGGGAATGGCCTGCCGGTGATCGGAGGGTGCAGGGACGCGAGGCCTTGCGCGATTACTTCGGGTCGCGACCAGCCGATCGGCTCTCCCGACGGTTGTGCACGAACATCCTCGTGACCGTCTCCTCCCCGGAGATAGCCTCCGCCACAACCTACTTCACCACGTATCGCGTCGATGGCTACCGCGGAGGCATGGCGGCGCCCCGACCCCCGGTCAATGTCGGCCACTACGAAGACACCTTCCACAAGATCGACCACAGCTGGTTGCTGGCGAAACGAACGACGATCATCGCCTACGGCGGTCCGACGGAACGACTCAGCAATACCGCGGAGGCATGACAGACGCGGTCGGCGGTTGAGCACCGCTGCGGCTCAAGACATCCGCTACCAGCGCATCGCGATGGCCGCGATCGTGTCGGCGGCGGCCTTGTCCAAGTTCAGGGGACGAGCGAGCCCCGGCCGCCGCGAAAAGAGCGGCCCGCTCGATCTCACGCGGGGGTCTCGCGCCGACTCGCGATCTGATAGACGTTGCCGAACGGGTCGCGGATCATGGCGCGGCGGTCGCCATACGGTGTGTCGAGCGGTGCCTCCACGGTGGCGGCACCCGCAGCCACCGCACGTTGATAGGTCGCGGCGACATCATCGACATAGATGTATAGGAACGCTGGAAACACCTCGCGTTCGCCCGCTACCGACACCATGACCAGCGAGTCGCCGATGCGGACCTCGGTCGGTCGATCCGGTTCGACGTCGCCGACCGCTTCGAATACCGTCCGCAGGAACCCGACCGCGCCAACTTGGTCATCGACCACCATGCGTGGTGTCACCGAATGAAACCCCGGCGGAGGTGCGGAAACTGCTGCCATGCAGAAAGTCTCGCACGCGACCGCGAGCCATGGCCCAAGGTCGACAGAATAAGAGAAACCCCCTGCGCCGCAGGGTTATAGCGCAGCCCAGCGCCGCACGAACTCGAGCGCGGCGTCGTCGACCTCCGCGGGATTCGAGGCGCTCAGGAAGTGCTGCCCGCCCTCGACGACTGCCAGACGCGCTTCGGGGGAACGGGTGAACATCCGGATCTTCTCCTTGGCGTTTTCCACGGAATACACCTGGTCAGCGGTGCCGTGCAACCACAGGACCGGGCAGCGGACGTCGTCGAGCCTGCCGTGCAGCCCGTCGCGGTCCCGCAGGTTCACCGTGCTGACGCGCAGGCGGTGGCGCCCGGCATCACCGGCGTAGTTCGCACGGTAGGCGGCGAGCCAGAACTCGCGTTCCGCGCCGGATACGCCCCCGAGTAGCCGTCGGCGGCAAGCACCTCATGCCGCGGACTCGACGCGAACGGGTTCGAGGCCGTCAACATCACCGCGTCACATCGGACGAGGTCGCGAAGCAGCTGGACGAGTTGCTCGGCTCGCTCGAGGACGCTCGCGGCGACGGGCGAAATGCGGCCGGTGCCGCTCTCGGACGGCAACGGGCTCATAGCGCATCTCCTTGGCACGAACGTTGACCCGCGGTTGATCTCACGGACGCGCTGTGGGGGCTTTGGTTTCCGCCGGTTTCGCTCGTGCGGCTTTGGTCAATAGTCGGCTGAGTTGGCGCTGCTCGGTCGGGCTGAGGTGGGCAATGGATGACCGGGTGCGCATCGCCGTCGCGAGTCGTCGCCGTACTTCGAGGCCGCGCTCGGTGAGGGTCACGATCTTGACCCGGCGATTCGCCGGATCGACCTCTCGGGTGATCAGGCCCTTGTCCTGGAGGCGGTCGGCGAGGAACGTCACGGTGGACGGATCGCAGCCAAGGCTGGCGGCGAGTTGCCGCATCGACGGAGTAGCGGACGGCTCGATCTTCCACAGGGTGTTGGCCATGACCGCGGTCAGCCCCAAGTCGCCGACGGTGTCGGCGAGCAGGGCATTGGTCTGCTCGGCCACGGCGAAAACCAGGTCAAGCACGTCATATACCAGCGATTCGTCCGCACGCTCTGCCACAACCCGACAATACTTGGTCATTCAAACACTTGACAACTCCAAGCATCCCCATGAGAGACTGCCAATGCTTGGATGCTCCAAGTGTTTGACTCAGGAGATCTCGAATGACCACGGGTACAAGCAATCTGCGATCCGACCCCGTCGACACTGGCGCCAACGCGCCGTCGAGCACATCGCCGAGGATCGGGCGACCGCCGGATCGGTGGCGTTATCTGTGGCTCGGCGCCGGCGCGGTCCTGTCGTTGTTCGCGGTCAACGGCAGATGGGATATCCCGTTGGCCGCATGGCTTTTCGCGATTCTGCTGCTGCGCTTTTCCAGGACCAGCCGGGCGGCCGTCGGAGTGGGTCTGGTCTGGCTGGCCAGCGTCGGGGCCGCGATGTTCTTTCTGTGGCACGTGGCCGTTCCGCTGACGGGAATGACCCTACTTGGCGGGCTGGCCTTCGGGACCGTACTCACCCTGCCCTACCTGGTTGACCGCCTGCTCGCGCCGCGGCTCGGCATGGTGGCAAGCCTGTTGTTGTTCCCGATGGCGCTGGCCGCGTGCGAGTTCGTGCTTGGCGTTTTCGGTCCGTTCGGCACGGCCTACGGTCTGCTCGCCGACACGCAGTACACCAATCCAGCTCTGCTGCAGGTGATCTCACTGACCGGCCCGTACTCCATCGGGTTTATCATCGGCGCCCTGGCCACCGTGGTGAACCATGTGTGGGAGCGCCCGCTGTCCTGGCGCACCGTCCGCGTGCCAGTCGTCTACGCGGCCGTGCTCGGCGTCGTAATCGTCGGCGGCAGTGCACGATTGGCGCTCTTTCCAGTAGCTACCGCCCAGACCGTACGCATCGCGGGTATCAACCCGAGCACGGCGGCTTTGGACGCGGAAATGAAGGCACTCGGCCAACCCGGATTCGACCCGATGGCCATACCCCGGTTCGATCCGGCCACGGTGCCGGCGGAATCGAAGGCGGTCATCGACGGCCTGTTCGACAACACCAGGCAAGCCGCTCGAGCAGGCGCGAAAATCGTTCTCTGGTCGGAGAATGCGGCCAGGATCTCGGTCTCGGACGAACCGGCGTTCCTGGCCGCCGCGCAGGCCGTCGCCCGAGCCGAGCAGGTGTATCTGGACGTCTCCGTCAACGTCTACCTGCCGACCGCACCCTACGGCCGCGACGAGACACATTTCATCGGCCCGGACGGGACGCTGATCTGGACCTATGAGAAGTCCCATCCGATTCCGGGTTTGGAGACCTATACGCCCGGTGACGGAAAAGTGCCCGTCGTGAGCACGCCGTACGGTCGAATCGCGAACGTGATCTGTTACGACGCGGACTTTCCGGCCATGATGCACACCGACGCCGACATCATGCTGGTGCCCGGCGGCGACTGGCCAGAGTTCGGCCGGTTGCACACCCAGATGTCGAGCCTGCGCGCGATCGAGAACGGCTACTCGCTGGTCCGGCAGGATTTCAACGGCTGGTCGGCCGCCTACAACCACCACGGACAACCCATCTCGACCCAGGACACCACCGTCGATCACGCCCCATGGATCGTGGACGTCCCGACCCACGGCACCACCACCCTCTACCAGCTCACCGGCGACATCTTCGCCTGGCTATGCCTGGCAGGCACACTCGCGCTGACGGGTATCGCGGTGATCCGGCGACGCTCGGCAACTCGACGCTGACCCACCGTCGAGACAGTGGTGCGTCCACGGCACCGACCGCTGTTGGACGGATGATCACGGGGAACTGAGGGCGGGATTTCCCGAGAGGAGAGTTACCTCAGTTCCCCGTGATCGCTTGTCCAGTAAGTCATCTCGGGAGTTGCCAGCCGAACGCAGGCAAGTGCCGATCGCGATGTCGGAATCTCGCCAGCCTGGCGAACTGGTGGCCGCGAGGATCGGGAGCATGACAGTCGATGTGATGACCACTCTGCGAGCCTTTTACGCGGCCGAGGCCGCCTACCTCACCGAGGGTGCCGAGTTCGAGCAGATGGCCACACACTTGGCCTCGGACGTGGTCATGTGCCAGGCGTCCAGCCTGCCCTACGGCGGTGAATGGCATGGACACAAGGGTTTTCGGGAATTCATCGCCGCGATGAGTGACAGCTGGGACGGCTTGTGGTTCGACGAGCAGCAGTTCGTCAACGACGACGATCGAGTCGTGGTCTACAGCCGAGGCCGCCTGCGTGCTCGGCGCACCGGGCGAACGTTGAACACCTCACTGCTGCAATGGATCAGCTTCCGAGACGGCTTGATCACCGAGTTCCGACCGTACTACCACGACACAACCGCAGTGCTCGCCGCACTGACCACGAGCGGGAGCGCCACACCCGGCCCACGATGATCCAACGCCCTAAGTGGTGCGCACTCGGCGGCATCTGCGGAATCCGCACCGCCGACTGGAAGGATGACGCGGTACGTATCGCCACGATTCTGTACGACGGATTGCGTTATGGCGCAACGCATCATGGCTAGGCCGTGTTTCGAAACCACGACCACCCAAACCCGACGACGGAGCGTGGGTGGTCCGCGCAAGGTGCTGACCACCCCGCCGCGCTACGTGGTGAGTTGTAGTCGCATCTGCAGCAGCTCTTCCACGTGGTAGATCTCGGTGATCCGGCCGTCGATGACACGGACGATATCGGTGCCGGTCAGCGAGACCGGGCGCTGGCTCGCAGGGATGCCGAAGGCGTCGCCGGTGTGTACGGCTGTCATCCGCCAGTGGTTGACCACCCAGCCGCTCGGCAGCTCCTCTTGGAACACGATCTCGTGACGCGTTCCGGTGAATCCGTCGCGCACCTCGCCGATCAGAAACCGCATGCCCACGATCCCCGATGACGTGCCGGGAACCGGGTTGTGATCGATCAGATCGGGCGCGAACCTTGTCCTCGCGATTGCAGCGATTCGAACTCACCGGACTGGTCACCCGCACCGCCTACGCCGAGGTGCCACCCCGCGTGGAATACCAACTCACGCCGGCCGGGCAACGCCTCGAGTCGGTCCTTGCCAGCATGGCCCACTGGGCCGACAACGACCTGCCGTACACCGGTTCATCCACCGCGCCAATCGAATTCGAACCTGTCGATCGCCACTAGCGCCATCATCCGCGGACGGCGTCGGGACGCTGAGCACGGACGCCACTCACCCGCCCCGGTTTCCGCAGTCGACGACGCGATGACTCCACCGGTTCGAGCCGACGCGCGCCATCCGGTGACGCTGCATATGGTCCCGCAGCGTGTCGCTCGGGCGAGTCCGAACTCTGGTCGACGAACTTTGCGGATACCGAGGCTTGATGTTCGCGCCGGGTGGATCATGAAGTGGTGCCGGGTATTTCGTGCGTACCGGTACTCGCCAGTTATCTGAGCGGCTTCATAGCGGCGGAGTGAGACAGTCTCATCAAGGATGGACGGAGCGAATCATGCAGATCCAATTTCTCGGTGGTGCGGGCGTCAACGGTGACTCAGCGGACCTTGTCGTAGGTCGGCCCGTCATGATCACCGCGATCGCAACCGACGATAACGGCGAGCCGGTACAGCCGATGGACGCGACCTACGCCTGGACATGGCCGAAATGGCTGCCGACGTACCCCGACGGCTACGACTGGCCCGCAGACGCTCAGCAGACCCAGTTCAATCCGACCAGTGACCTTGTCGGCAAGATCGCGGAGGTCGGCGTAACGATCACCACGAAAGACGGCAAGAAGGTGTCCAAGTCACTCAAGTGCACCATCGTCAAGTAGCTCTGACTCATGTAGCACGCGCGCCTGAATGTCCTGTGCCACAGGACATTCAGGCGCTCGGAACTAATCTCGTGTTACCGCCCCCTCGTTGATCGCCGCGGCGATGGTCTGCGTGTAGGGCGGCCGCACGATGCCGTAGTGGGTGGTGTCCAGCCAGTGCCACCGGGTGGGTGCAGTCAGGTGGGTTGGCCACTCTTGCTGCAGCGCAGTCGAAGTCGGATCGCCGATGCCGATCTGTTCGGCCAGCCAGAGTTGGCTCGGGGTGTTGGCCAGGCGCGGAAGGTGGTGATCGACCATGCTGTTCAGGTTGACGCGACAGCAGCGGACCAGGCGTTCGGCGTAGGCGGTAGCCGCCGCGGCACCGGCGTGGTCGAGTTCTTTGGCGAGCACGTCGTGCAGGCGCGCCTCGTCGTACGCGCGGACCAGCGCGCTTGCGCCCGGCGGTGGCGGGTCGATCAGGTGCAGCACCCGGGCCGACTGGCCCGCCGCCTCGGCTTCGGCGGCCATGCCGATCGCCACCCAGGCACCGAAGGACCATCCGGCCAGCTGCCACCGCCATTCCTCGGCCGGGAAGCGGGTGCGTAGGGCGGCGTAGTAGTGGTGGGCTCGCTCGGTCAGCGTCCAGGTCGGCGCGGTGGCTTGGCGCAGTGCCGGATCGGCGATGAGGCAGACGGTCAGCTGCGGTGCCAGCGCCGAGACGAGCGCTCGATACGCCTGGATGTCGCCGCCGACGGGATGCACCAGGCAGACCACGTCCCGTCCGCTGCCCTCCTGCCAGACATCGAGCACGACGTCCTCCGGCCCGGCCGCTCCGGCCGCCTCGACGAGCCGGGTCACGATCTCGTCGATGCTCACCCGGTGGCTGAGCCGGGCCAGGTCAAGGTCGACACCGAAGTGCTGTTTGATCGTGTCCAGCAGATCGAGCATGGTCAGCGAGTCGGCGCCCAGGTCGTACAGCGACGCGTGCAAATCGAGATCGTCCACACCCAAGGCATCGCACAGCTCCGCACGTAGCAGCCGCTGCGCCGACTCGACCGCAACCCCGCTGCCCGCCGGTGTCGCATCGGCCGAGGGGGCTGCGTAGAAGGAGCGGGCGTCGTCGAGGTCGGTGGTGCAGACCAGCAGCTGCGGCAGCCGCGCACCGAGGGCGCGCGCGAACACCCGCTGGCCCTCGGCGACGGTGAGGCCGACGGCCAGGTGTGCGCGATGTCGGGCGTCGGTTGGCAAGGCCCGCACCGCCATTCCCGTCTCCCGCCACACATCCCAGCCGATGCTCACCCGCTGCGTTGTCTCGTCCGCGGCGCCGCGATACCCGGTGAACCCGTCCAGCAGCGCGTTGGCGGCGGCGTAGTCGAGCTGGCCGATGCCGCCGAACCGAGCCGCCATCGACGAGCAGTACACGGCGACGGTTGGCCGGTACCGCTGAATCAGGCGCTCCATCAGCAGAGCTCCCCGCAGCTTGGCCGCGGACCCCCGCCGCGCCACCTCGGGATCGCGACGCGCGATCAACCCACCGGCCGCAACACCGGCCGCGTGCACGATGCCGTCGAGCCGATCCAGCCGATCCCCGATGCGGTGCAAGAGCACGTCGAGATCGCTCTCGGCCAGATCCGCATCGATCGTCTCGACCCGATCGGCCCAGGGCGCCAACATTTTTGGAACCTGGGCATGCCGCGCCAGCAGCACGACTCGGTCCGCGCCGTTCTCCAACAGCCAGTCCGCCGCACTCGCGCCGACGCCGCCGGTCCCGCCGAGAATCAGATACACACCGGCGACGGCGGGCGCTGTGGCCGCCGCGGCCGCGGCGACCGGTGACACCAGCTGCTGCCACCAATACCCTTGTCGCAGTGCGAGATGTTTCGGCACCGCGGCTTCGCCATCGAATCCACTCGTCAGTTCCGCCAGCGCTGCGGCCCATTCGTCCAGAGCGGTGCCGGGCAGGTCGATCCAGGAGCCGGGCACACCGCTCTCCTGTGTCCCCACCTCGCACACCCCGGCCAGCAGATTCGTCTCCGGCCGCCGCACCACACCATCGACCGGCCGCGCCTGCGCCGACAACCACCACACCCGAACACGTTGTGCGACACGGTGCTCCGCCACTGCCCGCAGTAACGCGGCTGGCGTATCGATACACGCCCAGCTCGCTCGCGCGACACTGCCCAGTCCCACTGGCCCGTCCACGCTCAACGGCAGCGCGTGCACCCAGTCGATCCCGTCGCAGTCGGTATCGGCGAGCACGTCGAGCACCTGCCGAAGCGAGTCCGAGTCCGCAGGGACGACCTCGATGACGTCCGCTCCCGCACCATCGGCGACGACCTGCACGACGCGGCGGTGCGTTTGCTCGAAGGCCGCGACCACCGTGGGGTCAGCCGGACCGTCAGTCATCAAGACCAGCAGTCGATTTCGTGGCGAGGCCGGTCCGATGTCGGCGCGGCGCAACCGCACCCAGTGCGGCTGATGCAGCCAGTCGGCCTCCGGCAGCCGCCGAGGTCCGGTCTCGTCGATCGAATCCAGCTGGGGCATGGTCTGTTTCGCGCGCGAGAAGTCGTAGTCTGCGAGATCGAACGCGGGCGGCGGGAAATCCCACGGCGACTGCGCCGGTCCGGGCCGCCACGCAATGGGCCGACCGGACAACCAGGCCGCGACCAGCTCGGCCGTCGGCAACGTGGCCGACACCGCGTCGGAAACCGGGTCAACGGCGACGGCCGCGCCCGCCCGCAACCATCGCACCGCGGCGGCCGCATCGGGACAGACCGCGGCCATCCGCCAGCGCCGGTCGGGTCGGCCCGCCTGCAGATGACGCAGCACCTGCGGATAGGTCTGCGGGTGCGCGTCGAGATACTCCGCGACCCGCGCGGCGTCGGCCCGAAGCGCCTCCTCGCTACTGCTCGAAAGCATCAGGCATGCAACAGATTCCAGATTGAGCGTGCCATCCGGACCGGCCTCGAGTACGACGTGCGCGTTGGCACCACCGATGCCGAAGCTGCTGACCGCCGCCACCCGTGGCCGGTTCGTCGGCCACGGTCGCGGATCGGCGGGGATGTAGAACGGGTCGAGGTCGGTGCCGAACTGCGGGTTGGGGGCCCGGAAATCCAGTGTGGGCGGGATCAAACCGTGGTGGACCGCGAGGGTCGCGCGGATCAGTCCGATCACTCCCGCCGCCGCACCCAAATGGCCGAGCTGGCTCTTGACCGACGACAGGGCGCAGCCACCCGATTCGGTCACACCCAACGCCTGACGCAGCGCGCCGACCTCCACCGGGTCACCGAGCCTGGTCCCCGTGCCGTGCGCCTCGACGTAGGCGACCTCGTCGCCGCGACGGCCGCTGCGGCGCAACGCGGTTCGAATCACCTCGCGCTGCCCGGCCAGCGCCGGGGCGCTGTACCCGAGTTTGGCCGAGCCGTCGTTGTTGACGGCTGAGCCGGTGAGCACCGCATAGACGGTGTGGCCATTGCGCCGCGCCGCCGACAGCCGCTCGAGCACCACCACGCCAACCCCGCTCGCACCAACCGTGCCGCTGGCGTCATCGCTGAACGGACGGCAGTGCCCGTCGGGCGAGAAGATGTGCTGCGGCCGGTATCGGTAGCCGCCCGCGAGCGTCGTATCGACGAGCACCCCGCCGGCGAGCATCACCTCCGCCTCCCCGTTGCGCAGCATCCCGGCCGCAAGGTGCACGGCGACAAGCGAACTCGCGCACGCCGCCTGCGCGGTGAACACCGGACCGGTCAGCCCGAGATGGTAGGCCACCTTGGTGGCGAGGAAGTCCTTGTCGTGGTGCAGCGCGAGCTGGAATTCGTCGGGCAGCAGCGCCGGGTCCGCCTCGCGCAGCATGGTTTGGAAGTAGGTGTTCTCCCCGCATCCGGCGACCAGGCCGACGCGGCGATCGGATGGATCGGCGATGCCAGCGTGCGCGAGCGCCTGAACGCAATTCATCAGCAGGTGGCGCTGTTGCGGATCCATCAGCGCGGCATCGCGACGGTTGATGCCGAAATGGCCGGGGTCGAAGGCGAGCAGACCTGCCATCTGACTTCGCGCGCCCACCAGACCCGTTGGGGCGTCGAAGAATTCGACGCCACGCCCGGCTGTCCGCACCATATTCCAGAACGCGGCCAAGTCCTCGGCACCGGGCAGTCGCACCGCCATGCCGACGACCGCGATCGGATCGTCGGCCGGGGCCACCTCGGGTGCGACATGCGCCATGCGCGCAATCGACCCGTCCACCTCCGATGCCGGTACGGTGTGCGCGGTCGATCCGTCCACCTGCGATGCCGGTGCGATATGCGCGACGCGCGCAATCGACCCGTCCACCTCCAGCGCCCGTGCGACATGCGCGACGCGCGCGGTCGACCCGTCCACGAACCGTGCCAGCGCGCCGATCGTGACGTACTCGAATAGGTCGGCAACGGTGAAACGGAGACCCAGCTCCGTACTGCAGTGCAGATGGAACCGCATCAACGCCAGACTCGTTGCGCCAGCGTCGAAGTAGGTCTGTTCCGACCCGATCGGCGCGCCGGTCGTCGCCTCGAACGCCGCCGCGAGCTCGGCTTCGCGCGCCGACCACGCCGCTGCCGCGACCGTCCGATTCAAGTCCTCGCCCGGTGCGCTCGCGGCGGCACGCCGGTCCAGCTTGCCGCTCGGTGTCCGCGGCAGCTCTGCCACCAGCCGGAAGCGGTCGATGCGGACCGGAGCGGGCAGCAGCCGCGCCAGATGCGCCGTCAGTGCGGTCACCTCGGGGACCGCGTCGCGGCACTGCAGGCAGGCCACCAGAGCGTCACCGTCGCGCACCACCACGGCCTGTACGAGCCCGGGATACCGCAGCAGTGCCGCCTCGATCTGGCCCAACTCGACCCGATGCCCGCTCACCTTGATCTGCTCGTCGGCACGACCGACGAAGTGCAGCAGGCCTTCTCGGTCAACGAATACCCGATCGCCGCTGCGATAGCACAGCCCGACCTCCGGCACCCCGACGAAGCGGTCGGCGTTCGCATACCCCAGATAGCATCGCGTCGCCATGAGACCACCGATCAGCAGCTCCCCCACCGCTCCCGGCGGCACCACCTGACCGGCCTCGTCCACCACCCGCAACACCGCGTTGTCGATCGGCCGCCCGATCGCGGGCCGTTCCGGCCACCGCATCGGATCCCCGCTCAGGCACAGGTTGCTCACCACGTGGGTTTCCGTCGGACCGTACTGATTGAACAGCCGCGCCCCCGGCATCCCCGCGAACCACCGTCGAATCGCCTCGGTGGACACCAATTGCTCACCGGCCGTGACTATCTCGCGCAGCCGAGTCGGATAGCGCCCCGACTGGACGCCGTGCTCGGCCAGAAGCTGTAAGGCCACGTAGGGCAAGAAGATCCGCTCCGCACCGGCCGAATCCAGCTGGTCCAACAGGGCGGGCATATCGTTGCGCCACTGCGGTTGCGCCAGATGCAGGTATCCCCCACCGCACAGCGTCGAGAAGATCTCTTGAAACGACACGTCGAACGACAACGCGGCGAACTGCTGCGTCACCGCCGCGGCACCGAGCCCACCCGAATCCGCTTGCCACTGCAGCAAATTGCACAGCGTGCGATCGGGCACCTGCACACCCTTCGGCCGCCCGGTCGAGCCGGAGGTGAAGAGCATGTACAGCGGCCGCGTTCCGTCTGATGCGTCTGTACCGCAGGGTAATTCGTCGCTCGGCGCCGCGCCGGTATCCAACATGACCGGGTGGCGGGCGATTTCGCCGCTATCGATGGCATCCCATGCCGGGATTGCGCTCGGCGACAGCAGTACGCATAGCGGTTCGGCCTGTTCGAGCATTTGGCGCAGGACAGCGGATGGGTAGGAGGGGTCGAGCGGTAGCGCGGTCAGGTGCAGGCGAGCCAGGGCCAGCAGGGCAACCACGTGTTCGATCGACGGCTCGAAGAACAGCGCGACGCAACGAAGACCGTCTATCGACAGTGCATGGCGTGCATGGATATCCGTGGCCAGCGTGGCGGCGAAGGCATCGAGCTCGGCGTAGCTCACCGTGCGTCCGCCGGATTCCAGCGCCGGTGCGTCTGGCGTCAGCGCGACCTGTCGGGCGAACCCCTCGGCCACCGTCGTGAACGACAACGGCATCGACGCACCGCGCCCGGTCTCGGGCAAACCACGGCGATAAGGCGCCGCGAGATCGGACGGTTTCGCGGTGCCGTTATCGAGTACCAGGTCGAGGCCGCGCCGGAACAGGTCGGCAAGCGCCGTCACCTCGGCATCATCGAAATGGTCCTCGGCGTACTCCCACAGCAGCTCCGTCCCGTCGGCGCGCTCGACCACCGACAGGGTCAGCGGGCATTTGGCCTCGGCCGCGGCGAACCACTGCGGGCGCGTCGTGCAGCCGGGCAGGGTCAGCGCCTCGAAGTCGGTGTTCTCCAAGACGAACAAGGTATCGAACGGTGCTGCACCGCTGGCGAATTCGGTGTCGGCGAGGACGTCGGCCAATGCCACGTCCTGCCGGTCCATCATCTCCCTGACGCACTCCCCCAGCCGCCGCAGCTCGTCGACCGCCTCCGCGCTCGGCCGGACAGCCAGCGGCAACAGCACCGTGTTGGCGAACATCCCCACGCTGGACTCGAATTCCGACAGTGCCCGATTGGCCACGGGCGCGGCAATTCGCAACCGGGTCCGTCCGGTCACCGCGTACAAGCTCCACGCAAATACACCGAGCAACACCTGAAAACGAGTGAGCCCAAGATCGGCGCACAACCGATCCACGCGGTCGTGGCGTTCGGCGTCGAGGCAGGTGTGCAGCAATCGTCCGGCGGCGAAAGGCCGATCGCGCACCGGGCACAGCGGATCGTTCGCCACCTCGACATTCGCGTAGTAGCCGGCCAATTCGGTCCGTTGCGCCCGGTATGCCTTGCTGGCGAACCATTCTTGCTGCCAGGCGGCGAAGTCGAGCGGAGTCGGTGCCGTGCACCGGGTTTCGGGCAGTTCGCCCGCGTATCCGGCCGACAGGTCGGCGAACAGCACGCCGAGCGACCAGCCGTCGACGGCGATGTGGTGCAGCCGAAGCAGCAGGATGCCGCCGCCGTCGTGCGCGAGCCAGCACGCGGCGAGCATGCGCGGTTGCGCGAGATCGAAAGCGACACCGAAGAATCGGTCGATGAAGTCGCGTCGCGTGTGTTCGTCGCGGCCCGCCACGGCATCCGGTGCCATCCACGGGTCGTACGGGTCGCCTACTACCTGCCGCAGCCCCTCGGGCGCGGCCGTGAACCCTGTCCGCAGCGCCGGATGTCGTGCCACCAGCGCGCGCAAGGCGCGCCGCAGGGCCTCGGCGTCCACCGCGCCGTCCACCCGGAACGCTTGCGCGACTGTGTATGCCCGCGATCGCGGTGACCGCTGCTGTAGCAGCCACAGTCGCTGTTGTTCGCTGGTTGCCGGTGCCGTGACGGCATCGGAGGACGCGGGCAGCGCCGAATACGCCGAGCCTGCACCGCGTGCCGCGTCGACGGCCGCGGCCAGTTCCGCGAAATCCGCCTGCAGCACCAGTCGCTGCGAGATATCGCATCCCCAGCGCCGCTGCACGAGGTGCCGAAACCGCAACGCCGCCAACGAGTCACCGCCGCAGGCGATCCACCGATCCGCCAATCGCGGGTCCGGCAGGCCAAGCACCTGCCCGATCACGTCCAGCACCGCCCGCTGCCAACCGGCGACCTCTGATGTCGCCGTGTCCGCGCGCCACGGCCGATCCTCGCGGCTCAGCAGCGCGGCCTGATCGACCTTGCCGTTGGCCGTCAACGGCAGGGCGTCGACACGGTAGAGGCGATGCGGCCGCATGTAGGTCGGCACGGTGGCGGCCAGGTGACGATCCACCACCTCGAACGACAGCCCCGGCTCGGTCACCAGATAGGCAAGCAACTCCTCGGGCCGGTGCGCGGCGGCGCGGCGGGTGCACGCGTACGCGTGCCGTATTCCCGGGTGCGCCAAGAGCTGACGCTCCACCTCCCCCGGCTCGATACGGAAACCACGCACCTTGACCTGCCGGTCGACGCGGCCGACGTAGTCGATGTCCCCGTCCGCCGTGTACCGCACCAGATCGCCTGTGCGATAGAATCTTTCGCGACCGCCGTCGTGCCACGGCAGGCGCAGGAAACGCCGGTCGGTCTCCTCGGGCAGATTGCGGTACCCCACCGCGACACCCGCGCCGGTCAGATACAGCTCGCCGACCTCGCCCGCGACGGCGGCCCGTTCGGTCCCGACCACGACCACCAGTGCCTCGGTGTCCGGCAGTGGCCGACCGATCGGCACCAGATCGCCGGAGAACTCCTGCGGAATCGGATGACACAGTGCGAAAGTCGTTGTCTCCGTTGGTCCATACACGTTGTGGAGCTGGGTTCTCGCGGTGGAGTTGTCGCGATACCACCGGCGGATCAGGGCGGCATTGAGCTGCTCCCCGCCCACCAGCACCTGCCCGATCGTGGCGAAGCAATCGGGGACGGCGTCGACCACCGCATTGAACAGTGCCGTCGTCGTGAACAGCGTGTCGATGCGTTCGCGGCGCAGGGCCGCGGCCAGCTCATGTGGCGTCTGCGCGGTCTCGTCATCGATGATCACGCAGCACCCACCGGTCACCAGGGGCACCCAGACCTCGAAGCTCAGCGCGTCGAAAGCCGGATTGGATAGGCAGGCGTAGCGCGTACCCGGCGCGATCGGAATGTATCCGGGCCTGGCCAGCCGCAGTATTCCCGCGTCGGGCGCCTCGACACCCTTGGGCAGTCCGGTCGTTCCCGAGGTGTAGAAGAGAAACGACGACCGGCCCGGTGCGCCAGGCCGCCCGGCCACCACCCGCTCACCGGTCAGCAGCACCGAAACCGGCAGCGACAGTATCGATTCCGGCAGCTCGACGCCGTCGTCGTGCACGACCGCCACCGCGCCGGAATCGCTGAGAATGTGGCGGCGCCGTTCCGGTGGGCTCTGCCGATCCAGGGGCACCACCTTGGCGCCGAGTCGCAGAATGCCGAGCATGACGCAGACCAGCCGCCATCCGCGTGGCAGCGCCACGGCTACGGCATCGCCGGGGCGAATGCCGTTGTCCGCCAAAGTCTGCGCGACCATTGCGCCGAGTGCGTCGACCGTCGCGTAGTCCAGGCTGTGGCCATCGTCGCGCAGCGCGACCGCGGTGGGGGTGCGCTGAGCCTGATCGTGTACAGCGGCAGCCACACTCGCCACGGTGGGTCGGCTGGGATCGCCGCCCATCACGACTCCACGACCGATAGCGAGGTCGACAGCTGCGCCAGCTCGCCGACGATGAGCTCGGCAACCAGCGGCAGCTGATCGCCTTCCAGCATCTCCCAGTGACCGCACTGCACCGGCACCACCGACAGCCCGCCCCCGGCCCGCTCACGCCAGAAGCCCGCGGCCGCAGCGTATTCCGGCGTATCGGCCGTCCCCGTCACGGCCTGCATGAAGACCACCCTCGCCTGCGACACCGGCGGCAGATAGCTGCACCCGGTCCTCCGATTGTGGTTGTAGATGCGCAGATATCGCTCGATCTGCGCGTCATCGATACCCGGGTACATGCCGTTGAACCGGACCAGCTTCTCCCGAAACTCCGCGCCCTCAATGGGTTCGATCGCCGCGGGATCGGACAGGCCGTGTGTGTCGAGCAAGATCACACTCACCTGCGCATGCCCCTGCGACATCAGCATGCGGCCCATCTCATAGGCCACGAGGCCGCCGTAGGACAGCCCGCACAGCACCACCGACTCCGCCGGATCCGGATCGATCAGCCGCAGATACCGCTCGGCCATCGCCTCCACCGTTGGCAGCGGCGTCTGTCCCGGGTCGATCCCTGGCGACTGCAACCCCTGCACGGTCGTCGTTTCCGGCAGTGCCGCGGCAAGCGGCAGATAGCAGAAGGCGGTGCCGCCCGCCGGATGCACGCACACCACCCGCTGTCGTCCGGTGCCCGTGCGCAGGTCGATGACGGTGCTGTCCGGCGCGAGGTCGACCTCCGCGCGCAGATGCGCGGCGAACGCCTCGATCGTCGGATAGCGCATGAGGTCCTGCACCGGCACCGGCCGGTCGAACTCGGCGCCAATGGCATTGGCCACGCTGATCGCCGAAATCGACGTGCCGCCGACATCGAAGAAGTTGTCGGTGATCCCGATGGTGGGATGCACGAGCACGCGCCGCCAGATCCGATACAACGCCATCTCCACGTGCTCGCGCGGGCTGGTCGTATTCACGCGCGCCGCGTGTTCGGCCCGGATCCGCTCGAGCAGCGCGGGACGGTCCAGTTTCCCGCTGCGGTTCATCGGGAACGGATCGACCTCGGCGACGATGGCGGGAATCATGTAGTCCGGCAATCGATTCGACAGTGCTGTCCGCCATCCGTGCGAGGATCGGCCCGCTTGCGCCCCGGCGACGGCGGCGATCAGGCGCGGTTCCCCGTTCGGCGCGCGGTCGAGCAGCACCATCGCCTCGCGTCCGCCCGACACCGCGAGCAGCGCCGTCTCCACTTCCCTCGGCTCGATGCGGAAACCGCGCACCTTGACCTGATCGTCGCTGCGGCCGACGAATTCGGCGGTGCCGTCGTGGCGCCAGCGGGCCAGATCGCCGGTGCGATACATGCGCTCGCCGTCCGCCGTCGGATCGGCGACGAATCGTTCGGCGGTGAGGTCAGGTCGATTCAGATATCCCCGGGTCACCCCGGCCCCGGCGACATAAACCTCGCCGACCACCCCGGCTGGCACCGGCCGCAGCCGCTGATCGAAGACATACATGCGGGTGCCGGGCAGCGGGCGACCGACGGGGCACGGGCGTTGCCGCGGTTCGGGATCGATGTGGGCGGAGCTGTAGACCGTGGTCTCGGTCGCACCGTAGCCGTAGAGGACACGCAGGCCGGGCAGCACCTGCCGCAACCGCGCAAGCGCCATCTCCGAGAGCGCCTCGACGCCGGACTTCACCTGCCGCAACGCCGATCCGGCCAACCGGCGGTGCGGATCCTCGTCGATCCATCGGATGTACGCGGGTGGCAGGAAGGCCTGCTCGATGCGGTGCTCGCGCAGCCAGTCCAGCAGCTCCGCCGGATCGCCCCGCAACTGCTCGGGCACCACGTGCAGGATCCCGCCGGTGGTCAACGGCAGCAGCATCTCCTGCAGCGAGGCGTCGAAACCGATGCTCGACCACGCCGACGCGGGTACGCCAGGCAGCGCGCCGAACCGCTGCAGCCACTGGTCTAGGAGGTTGACCAGGCCGCGATGCGGCACCGCGATGCCTTTGGGCCTGCCCGTTGACCCCGAGGTGTAGATGACGTAGGCCAGATTCGCCGACGCGACCTCGACGGCGGGGTCGTCGTCACGGTCGGACTCCTGCTCGACCGCCGTCACCGCTAGCCACCCCGGCGGACGGGACTCGGCGTCACTGAGCACCAGTACGGGCTCGGCGTCGGCGACCATGGCGGCCAGCCGGTCCGGCGGCTGGGCGGGGTCGAGCGGCAGATAGGCCGCGCCCGCCTCGAAAATGGCGAGCATGCCGACGACCAGCGCGGCCGAGCGGCGCGCGTGCAGGCCGACCACCTGATCGCGGACGACGCCGCGGGCGATCAAGGCGTGCGCGAGACGGTGCACCCGCCGGCGCAGCGTGGCGTAATCGAGCTGTTCGGTTCCGCAGACGAGGGCGAGTTGGTCGGGGCGTTCATCCGCCCGATCCTCGAATCGGCGGACGACGCCACCCGGGCCGTAGGGCATCGTCTGCTCGCCGATGCTCCACTGCTCCAAGACAGTTCGCTGCTCATCCGCGTCGAGCAGTGCCAGGTCCGCGACCATGCGGTCGGGGTGTTCGAGCATCTGTTGCAGTATGCGCAGCAGATAGCGGACGTAGCGTTCGATCGTCGCGCGCTCGAAAAGTGCGGTGGCATATTCCATCTCGCCGACGAACCGGCCGTCCTCCTCCGCCAGTCCGAGTGCCAAATCGAATTTGACTGGGGCATCGTCGATGTCGAGTGGTTCGACCTCGACGCCTGGCAGAGTCAACAGCCCGCGCAGCGGGGGAAACTGTGTACACGCCGTCTGGAACAGCGGTGTGTGCGCCGGACTGCGCGGCGGGTTGATCAGCTCCACCACCTGTTCGAAGGGCAGGTCGACGTGTTTGAGCGCACTACGCAGAGTGCGATGGACCTGATCGAGAAGCGTTGCGGTAGTCGGCGATTCGGTCAGGATGAGACGCACCGCGACCGTGTTGACGAAGAACCCGATCGCATCCGACAGTCGGCCGCGCCCTCGGTTGGCCGTCGGCACCCCGATGACCAGGTCTGTCTGGCCGCTCAGCCGGGAAAGCAGCACCGACCACCCGGTCAGAATCGTGGCGTACACGGTGGTGCCGTGTGCATGGGCCAGCGCGCGCAGACCGGTGGTGAGGCGCTCGTCGAGCGTGAACCGCACCCGGTCACCGCGATGGTCTTGTTCGGGCGAGCGCGGCCGGTCGGTCGGTAACTCGAGCAGTGGCGGGGCGCCGGCCAGGGTGCGCGCCCAGTAGGCGGCCTGGACGGCGGGCTCGGCGCCGGCCAGCCACTGTCGCTGCCAACGGGCATGATCGGCGTACTGCTGTGGCAGCCGAGGCAGGTCGGCTTCGGCACCGTGCAGCATCGCCGCGTAGAGCGCACCGAGGTCGCGCAGCAGAATGGTCCGCGACGTGCCGTCATAGACGATGTGGTGCACCGTGATCAGCAGTACCCGATGATCCGGCGCCAGCACCGCGAGGTGGGCGCGGGCCAGCGGACCGTGCACCGGATCGAACGGTGCGCGGGCGTTGCGCACGCGCAGTTCGGCCAGACGCGTTGCGGCGTCGCGATATTCGGTCAGCTCCTCGATGTCGAGCGAGAAACCGATCTCGGGCGGGTCGATCACCTGGTGCACCGCAACGCCATTCGGAACAAGGCGGGTACGCAACGCCGCATGGCGGGCGGCCAGCGCGTCGAGTGCGCGGCCGAGGACATCGTGGTCAACCGGCCCCCGCAGCTCGAATGCCACCGCTTCGTTGTAGGCGACACTGGCCTGGCCGTTCTCCGTGAGGATCCACAGTCTCTGTTGCCCGAACGAGAGTGGAGCCTGCTCCACACCATGCCGTGTCACGATCGCCGCGCGTTGCGATGAGTTCATACGATCTCCAAACTCTTTCCAGCCGAGCCCGATTCGGGCCTCAGGCAAGCGCCAACCATCGTCGGGTGATCATCGAACCTGGATGCTCTCACGCCGAAAATAATTCCCGCGTCACATAAACATCAATTTCGTTGTAAGACAGGGTTTTCCTTGACGACAACGTTTGTTTACCGGCGTGCAGCACCTAACATGACCGTCCAGCAACACGTTCGATGACAGCGAGGTTCCGATGACCGAGGAAGCGACGACAGCGGACGCGACCAGCAGCGATCCAGACAACATGCACCGAATGCTGCGCGCGCTGGGGTTCGTGCGCCACCTCGACGGTGATCGCTTCGAGCTGACCGCTATGGGTACCGAATTGCGATCCTCGCCGCGAACCCTGGCCTACGCGGCACCGTGTTCGACACCGCGAGCGCGCTGCGCGCCAAAGCGCCCGCCTATCTGGCGGCGGCCATGACCGATATCCAGTTCATGATGCTCACCGGCCGGGAGCGCACGATCGAGGACTATCAGCGGCTGTTCGAGGCGGCCGGACTGAAACTCGGTGCCATAGATCCCATCCCACAGTCCCCGAACTATCTCGTAATCGAAGGCATGCCCGCCTGATACGACGATTGCGGTTCGACGGAACCATGACAGGCCGTGCCGTCGCGTTGGCCATAGGTACACATCGCGACCGCGGCCAGCAACGCGACGATCGGAGAACCATGAATCCCTATCGATCTCTGCCGGTTCGCGCATTCTGGCGGCCCGCCGTCGCCGAGCCCGACATATCCGCCATCGAGGAAGTCTGGGCACCGAAATTCGCACTCGGCCAAGATGATCCGATCATCACCGCCGGTTCCTGTTTCGCTGCCCGGCTCGGCTCTGCCCTGATCGAGCACGGAATGAACTGGTTCGATGCCGAACCGGCGCCCCCTGGACTGACCGCCGAGCAGCGCCGGACCGGCCACTACGGCGAATTCTCGTTCCGCACCGGCAATATCTACACCGCCGCCGTGCTGCGGCAGTGGCTGTCCTGGGCGTTCGAGCATTCGGTGCCGCCGCCGGATGCCTGGCAGGCCGACGGCCGGTTCTACGATCCGTACCGGCCCGCCGTTCAAGCCGACGGATACGCCTCAGCGCAGCAGATGCTCGACGCGCGGGCCACCACCCTCACCGCGATCCGCGCCGCGGTCACCACGGCCAGCTGCTTCATCATCACCCTCGGGCTGACCGAGACCTGGCGCGACGCTATCCACGACACCACCTATCCGGCCTGTCCTGGCACCGTGCGTGGCACCTTCGATCCGCAGCGACATGTCTTCCACAACAGCACTTTTGGCGAGGTGTACACCGATCTGACCGAGGCTGTCGCGCTGGCCCGCGCGGCAAATCCGGGGCTGCGGATACTGCTGACCGTATCGCCGCAACCGATCACCGCCACCGCGACCGGCGAGCACGTGCTCGTCGCCAACGCGCACACCAAATCCCTGCTCCGCGCGGTAACCGGGCAGGCCGCTCGGGAATGCGCCGACATCGACTATTTCCCGTCCTACGAGCTGATCACCGGCGCGCCGTTCCGCAGCGCGTTCTACGCGCCGAATCTGCGCGCGGTGACTCCGGCGGGCGTCGACTTCGTCATGGGCCATCTCCTGTCCGCCCTCACCGGCCGGGCCGTCGAACCACAGCTCACTCGAACCCGCGCAGAGCTGACGGGAGGAGACGTTTGTGACGACGCCGTACTCGACTACTACAGCCCCCGCTAGGTTTCTGCTGCTCGGGGATTCGCATGCCGGGCCGATCGGCCGGGCCGCGGCGGCCGCCCGAATTCCGTTCCTCGGCGGCCCGATCGGCGCCGGGCGCGAATTCACCGACGACTTCTTCGAACCCCGCGCCGACGATGTCGTCTTCGGCAAGCCCAAGGCCGAGCAGTACTACCGAAAGTTCCTCGACGAGCTGGGTATTGCCACACTCGGCGAGTTGACCGTGCCGTTGGTGACGACCTTCGGGTTCGCCGCGCATTTCGTGGCAACCACCGAGAACTGGGCGCTGTATCGGTTGCGCGACAACGCGTTCGAGCCAGAGTTCCTGGGCAGTGCGCTGTTCGACGCCATCGTCACGGCCGTGGTCCGCGACGCGCTCGCCTTCTACCGGCACACCAGCGCCCTCGGGCTGCGGGTGCTCGCGGTGCTGCCGCCGCAACGGGTGCCACCCTTGTCCGATCCGGCGGTATTCCTGGCCGCTCAGGAAACCATCCGCCGCGCGGTCGCCGCCCTCGGTATCGAGGTGGTCGACCTCCGCGCCCGCATCACCGACGCGAGCGGTTTCCAGCGCCGCGAGCTGTGCCAGGCCGACGACGAGATCCACGGCAACCTGGCGTGGGGCCGAATCGTGTTGCGCGAGTTACTGAACCGAGGACTGTAAACCCAACCATCCCCCATCAGGAGGAATCTGTGCAGCAGTACGAATTCGATGCCATCGAACGCATCACCACCAGACCCCCGAGGGACTACCGCACCATCGAGGTCGACACTCTGACCCCGATCATCGGCGCGCAGATCTCCGGTGTTGATCTGGCACAGGAACTTTCGGAGGAGCAGCTCCAGGAAGTCAAGACCGCGTTCCTCGATCATCATGTGCTGGTCTTCCGCGATCAGATCATCTCGGCCACCGATCACAAGCGCTTCGCCGGCTACTTCGGTGAGCTGCGGCCGGTGAATCCGCCGCCGCCCGAGGGTGATCCGTACATCCTGGAGATCGCCACCGACGTCAAGGCGGAGAATGTGGCCGGCAACGGCTGGCATGCCGACGGCACCGACAACCCCGAGCCCGCGCTCGGATCGATGCTCTATCTGACGCGCGTCCCGGAAACCGTCAGCGGCGGTGACACCATGTTCGCGAACATGCATCTTGCCTACGAGATGCTCTCACCGGCCATGCGCGAGTTTCTCGACGACCTGACCGCCATCCACGACGGACACGTCGCGTTGAAGGACTTCGTCGCACCGCCGGGTTATGTCATTCCGCGCAACGAACATCCGCTGGTGGTGCGGCATCCGGAGACCGACCGCAAGGTCCTCTACGTCAATCAGGGCTACACCGAGTCCATCCCGCAGCTCTCCCGTGAGGAGAGCCGGGCGGTACTGGACATGCTGTTCCGGATGGTGCCGGACCGGGCCCTGCTGAGTTGCCGCGTCCGCTGGTACCCGAACACCCTGGTGTTCTGGGACAACCGCTGCGTCCAGCATCACGCGACCTACGACTACTATCCGCATACCCGTTACGGCCAGCGGGTGGCGATCAATGGTGGTCCGCTGAAGGGTTGACGCCGGATCCGGGTGAGCCGGTCAGTGACAGTCCGCGCGCGCGAGGCTGTCGGACAGCCCGGCACCCACCCGGTTCCACATGGTCGACAATCGTGCCGCGTCGTCTCCGGCGCAGGCCAGGACGATGGCACGGATCCGGGCGAACGGGTAGGTCGCGGCGTAGGCGTGCACATCACCGGCCGCGAACGCGGCCGCGGTCGCCATGGCATTCGCGGCCGCATTCGCCTCGGCATAGACGCGGGCATTGGCATCGGTGTGCATTTCGGCATAACTGTCGCCGAACCGCGTTGCCTCCGCCTCGGCGTAACCGTGCGCTGTGGCATAGGAACTCGCGTCTGCCGACGCGGCGGTGTACGCCTGCGCATAGGGGTAGGCATGCCGGTAGATCTGCCGCAGCGCGGGTTCGAGCGCGCCAGCCCACTCGGTTTCGGCGATCGGCTCACCGGCCGATGCCCGAGTGTGCAACGTCCGCAATGCTTCCTGCGCTTGCGCCGACTCTGCCCACCGCGCGCTCGCCTCGATCAACATCGGACCGAGCGAGTGCGAGTGCCAGTCGTGCACCACCGAAAGGGTTTTCGTCCCAGTTGACCGTAGCAACTCCGCGTCGATCCGCCGTCGCCACTGCTGCGCCTCGGCGAAATCAAGTCCTTCGCAGACTATCTCGATCACATGGCGCAGCCAGTCATCAGCGGTCACGTATGCCACCTCCTCCGTAGGAGCCATTGATCATAGTGCTTATCAACGGTTTTCGACGTCGTCGGCGAAACTGTCACTCCGAGATCAGTCAGCTGTCATTCGGTGTGTAATCAGAACATCACATAAACATCACTTTTGTTGGGCGACATGGTGTTTGCCCAGCTTCCGGCCACCGATGCCGGATTCGGACCGACCAGCCGGAATCGGCTTTGATCACATAGCATGGGCCGACCATCACCACGTTCGACGACGGCGAGGTCAGGAATCTGCTCTGCGCTGACATCCGCACCACTGCAAGGAGATACGCGATGAACGGCAAGTTGCCCGTGGCCCTGACCGAGCTGGCGGTAAATCATGTCGAATTCTATGTGGACGATCTCACCGCAGAGACCGCGAAACTGGTTGATGGCTATGGGTTTACGGTGGCTGGAATAACCGATCCCGCACTTACCGCCGCGGATAGCGGTTCGGTGGAATTGCGCCAGGGCAGTATCGCCGTCGTGCTGACCGAGGGATATACCGGTCACCACCCGGCCACCGGATACGTCGCCGAGCACGGCAACGGTATCGCCGATATCGCGCTGGCCACCTCCGATGTCGACGCCGCGTTCGATGCCGCCGTCGCGCGCGGCGCCCGCCCGGTGCGGGAGCCTGCGGTGCGGCGCGACACCGGCACGGTGACCGCGAGTATCGGCACGTTCGGCGATGTGGTGCACACCTTCGTCCAGCGTGATCCGCACGGCGCACACCGCATGCCCCCGGGTCTGCGACCTGCCCCGACCTCCGGTCGCGCCGATGCGAACACCGGACTGTCGGCGCTGGATCATATTGCCGTGTGCGTGGAGTCCGGCCAACTCGAACCCACCGTCGAGTTCTACCGGCAGGTACTCGGTTTCCACGCGATCTACGAGGAGCGCGTCGTCATCGGCGAGCAGGCGATGCTGTCGACCGTGGTACAAAACGAGTCCGACACCGTGACTTTGGTGATCGTCGAGCCCGACGGCGCGACCGCACCGGGACAGATCAACGGCTTCCTGCGCGACCACGGCGGACCCGGCGTCCAGCATCTCGCGTTCAGCACCGACAACATCGTGGCTTCCGTTGCCGCACTGCGTGATCGCGGTGTTGCCTGCCTGAACACCCCGGCCACGTACTACACACTTCTGGTGGACCGCCTGGAGCTGGACACCTACACCGTGTCCGAATTGCAGGCGTTGGACATCCTGGTCGACGAGGATCACGATGGCCAGCTCTTCCAGATCTTCACCCGCTCCACGCACCCGCGCGGTACCTACTTCTCCGAGATCATCCAGCGCCGGGGAGCACGAACATTCGGTAGCGGCAACATCAAGGCGTTGTACACGGCCGTCGAACTCGACCACGCGAACCATGGCGCACCAGCCCTATGACCGCGATGGCCTCGATACATTCGATCGCCGACCTCGGGCGATCGGCCGAACAGCAACTGCCAGTGCACCTCTGGGACTTCATCGCGGGCGGCAGCGGCGATGAGCTGACGCTCGCGGCCAACCGAGCGGCCTTCGACGCAGTACACCTGGTGCCCCGCGTCCTTGTCGATGTCGCCGAACCGAACTGCGGCACAACGCTGTTCGGGCGCGAACTGACCATGCCGGTCGCCGTGGCACCCATGGCCTACCAGCGACTGCTGCACCCCGACGGCGAGCTGGCCACCGCACGCGCGGCCGCGGCAGCCGGAATCCCGTTCACCGTAACAACACTGAGCACCGTCGCGGTGGAGCAGATTACCGATACCGGCGCCGATACCTGGTTCCAGCTCTACTGGCTGCGTGATCGCGCCCTGATGCTCGATCTGGTGCACCGCGCGGAAAACGCCGGATGCTCGGCGTTGATACTCACCGTCGACGTACCGGAGATGGGACGCCGACTCCGTGACATCCGCAACGGCTTCGCCCTGCCCGCCGACATCAGAGCCGTCCAGCTGCCGGAGGCGGCCACTAGTCTGGCGCAGACCAGGTCAGCTGACGCCTCCGCGGTGGCAACACATACCAGCGAACTGTTCGATCCCGGGCTGAACTGGGCGAATCTGGAATGGCTTCGCGCGAACACCCGGCTGCCGATCGTGCTCAAGGGGCTGCTCGACCCACGCGACGCCGCACTGGCGGTTGAACACGGCGTCGATGCGATCGTCGTGTCCAATCACGGCGGCCGCCAACTCGACGGCGCGATCCCGAGCATCGACGCACTGCCCGACATCCGTGCGGCGGTGGGTGACCACTGCACTGTGTTGCTGGACAGCGGGATTCGCGGCGGGATCGATGTTCTGCGGGCGCTGGCACTCGGCGCCAGCGCGGTGCTGCTCGGCAGGCCGGTGCTGTGGGGGCTCGCCGTCGGCGCGGAGACCGGCGTCAGCGCGACGCTGTCGATGCTGCGGGCGGAGTTGCACACCGCGATGCGGCTCACCGGATGTCCCGATCTCGTCGCGGCGGCCGCGCTGAGACATGCCAAGCCGAGTCATGCCGAGAAGGGGGTGATGTCGCGATGACCGAACTCCGTCTCGACGACCTGCACCCGGCGTTGACCGATCCCTCGTTGGAAACGATGAACTTCCTCAACGAGATAGCCAATCGTTTCCCTGATGCCGTGTCCTTCGCGCCCGGGCGCCCCTTCGAGGGATTGTTCGAGATCGACGCTGTGCCACGCTATCTCGACACCTACTGCCGCTACCTGCGGGAGCGCCGCGGCTACTCCGAGGCACGGATTCGTCAGACGCTGTTCCAGTACGGGCGAACCAAAGGCATTGTGCACGAACTGATCACCGAGCAGCTGCGGCTGGATGAGGGTATCGACATCGATCCTGAGTCGATCGTCGTCACGGTCGGCTGCCAAGAGGCCATGGTCTTGGTACTGCGTGCGCTGCGCACCGACGAGCGGGACGTGGTGCTGGCGGTCTCGCCGACCTATGTCGGATTCACCGGCGCGGCACGGCTGGTCGATCTGCCGGTGCTACCGGTAGCCAGTGGCGAGCACGGTATCGATCTCGATGATCTGACCGCCCAGGTGAACGCAGCGAAACGGGCCGGTCTACGCCCGAGAGCGCTGTATCTGGTTCCCGATTTCTCCAATCCCAGTGGAATCAGCCTCGATCCGGCGACCCGCCGAGAACTGCTTGATCGCGCAGAGCAGATGGATCTGCTTGTGCTGGAAGACAATCCGTACGGCCTGTTCCACGCGACCGATGACGCGCACGTACCAACCCTCAAGGCATTGGATAGCCGGAACCAGGTTGTCTATCTCGGATCCTTTGCCAAGACAGGGCTTCCCGGCGCTCGGATAGGTTTCGTCGTCGCCGATCAGCCGGTGACCGATGGCGGGCAGCCCGCGGGGATATTCGCCGATCAGCTCGCCAAGATCAAGAGCATGCTCACGGTGAACACCTCACCGATCGCTCAGGCGATCATCGGCGGAAAACTGCTCGAACACGACTGCAGCATGATTCGGGCCAATGCGGCGGAAATCAAGGTATACCGCCGCAACCTGCACTACCTGCTCGACGGCTTGACTGCTCGGTTCGCCGATTCCCGGGTGCGCTGGAACATCCCGCGGGGCGGCTTTTTCGTGGTAATGGATGTCGGATTTCCGGTCGACGACGAACTCCTCGAGCGGTCCGCCGCGCACCACGGTGTGCTGTGGACGCCCATGTGCCACTTCTACGCTCGCGACGTGGCCCTCAACCAGTTGCGGTTGTCGTGCAGCTCGCTCACCCCGGAGCAGATCGATATCGGTCTGGACCGGCTGGCCGCCATGGTGCACGAGCAGACCTCGAACACTGTCACCGATGGGAAGGACTCCACTATGTCTTCGCCGAATGATCCTGATACGGCAAGCAGAGTACGCGGCATAATTTCCACGGTGCTGGAGATCGATGACGCCGGTATCGATGACGGCGCGGATCTGTATGACGACCTGGCCGCGAACTCGCTCGACAAAGCGGAAATACTGTTGAAGATCGAGAAGGAGTTCGACATCGAGCTCGATGTCGACCAGTCGGCGTCGATCATGAGCCTCGGCGACGCGACCCGCGTTGTGAACTCATTCGCCGGGGATCGGTAGCGATGTCGGCGTTGCGGGAAGTAGATCTTGTCGAATCCTTCGTCGGTAAGCATGTCGCTGCTGGCAATGGGGACCGAATTTCATACATCGATCCTGACATCGGACAGGTGACGTATCACCAGCTCTACTATGCGGCAGGAATGTTCGCCGCTCGGCTGACGGATCAGGGCATCCGTTCCGGGTCGCGATGTCTCGTGATCGCCGACGATTCGGCAGCAGCTATCGCCGCGATTGTCGGAATGTGGTGGTGTGGCTGTATTCCGGTGCCGATCAGCCCGTCCTTGACCGAGAAGGAAATAGGCTTCATTGCCGAGGACAGTGGCGCGGCAGGTACGTACCTCGACGTCCCGTCGGCGAAACGGGCAGGCCTCGCGACATTACTGTCGGAGATCGAACAGTTCGACAGCACGCTCGTTCTGGAGGACTTCGCAAAGGTACCCGAACTGGGGCAGGTGCCAGCCAGGACGCAATGGGTGTCGAGCCAGGAAGCGTTGGTGCAGTACACATCAGGGAGCACGGGCGTCGCGAAGGGAGTTCGCCATTCGGCCGCGGCATTGCTGGAAGTGTCGTCCGGGTTCGGACGGATTCTCGCGCTCACTCCGGCGGACACCGTGCTGTCGACGGCCAAACTGTCATTCGGCTACGGCTTCGGCAACTCGGTACTGCTGCCATTGCAGGCGGGTGCGTGCACGGTCCTTCTTCGTGGCGGCATCGACCCCTACGTCGTAGCGAGCGCCGTCCGCGCCCATCGGCCTACCGTGCTTTGTTCGGTGCCGCGGATCTACGCGTCATTGCCCCGCATCCTCGGCAATGGGGAGATGACCGATCACCGTTTGCGGATAGCCGTGACGGCTGGAGAGCGCTGCCCCGGGGAATTGATCGAATCGACCGAGCGGCTACTCGGCATCCCCGTTGTCAACGGCCTCGGCGCGACCGAGGCGCTGCACATCGTGATCGCCACCTCCGACCGTTCAGAACCCGGTACAACAGGTTTCGCGGTGCCCGGTGCGGTCGCTACGGTCCGCGACGATGACGGACAGGTGCTTGCGGACGGCATCGAGGGGCGATTGCACATCGCGGGGCCAACCGTTGCCGCAGGATATCTGAATCGGCCAGCGGCCGAACGGAAAACGTTCACCGATGGCGGCGTCTACACCGGCGATATCGCACTGATCTCCAGCGACGGCTCGGTCCACTATCTGGCCAGGACGGACGACATGCTGAATCTCGGCGGTCACAAGGTCGCACCCGCTGAAATAGAAAACGTCATACACGGTGTCCGTGACGTAGCCGACTGCGCCGTCGTTGCCAGTCTTACCGAGGACGGCCTCGATGAGGCAATCGCCTATGTCGTATCCAAGGACGCGGATGCCGCAGTAGTGCGCCACGCGGTGCTGGCCGCCATGCGCGCCGAATTGGCACCGTTCAAGCGCCCCAGCAGAATTGAGATGGTCGACGCACTACCGACCACCTCGACCGGAAAGCTCGCTCGATATCAACTCCGGACGATGGCGCGGTGAGGCCACCTCCGGGCCGGTACGCCGATATCACCCCTCCGAGTAAGTTCACATCGGTGTACCGGCCGGGAGTGCTGTTCCGCGAATAAGGCGACCGGCCGGGCCACACCCGGCGCGGACCGGCAACATTGCCGACCGGTGCCGGGTGCTGCTATTCAGGGTCGTCGCAACATCGCCGCGACAGAAGACGGCTGATGCGTACAACGGAATCTGTACGCATCGTTACCTGCGCGGGGCGTGGGATGCTGGTGACGAACGGAGGGGTTATGGACGCCGAACTCGAAAAGACGCTCACCGACCGTGTCACCCAGCTGCAAGGCGCGCACCGCCTGCCGAGCCTGACGGTGGCCGTGGCGCGCCACGATGTCGTCCTCGCCGCGGCCGCAACGGGTTTCGCCGATGTCGAGCACGGCATCCTCGCGAGCCGCGACAGCGTGTACCGCATCGGCTCCATCACCAAGACCTTCACCGCGGCCATGGCGCTGCGGCTCGTCGGTGAGCGGCGCCTCGACCTGGACGCGCCGGTCGGGCATTACCTTTCCGGGAGCTCGTTCGGACAGGTACCGCTGCGCATGCTGCTTGCCCACTGCGGTGGCCTGCAACGCGAGGTCCCCGTCGACATGTGGGAGTCGATGCGAGGACCGTCCGAACCCGAACTCCGCGAGGCGTTCACCCGCGTGGACATGGTGGCCGAGCCCGGACAGCGCTGGCAGTACTCCAATCTCGGCTACGCCGCGATCGGCGCGGTCATCGAACACATCACCGGCCGTCGCTGCGCCGAGTTGATCAGCGAAACACTGCTGGCACCACTGGGTTTGAGCCGAACGACCTGGACGCCACCGCCGGACGCGGTGGTCGGCTATCGCATCGACCCCTTCATCGACGCCTACCACCGTGAACCGGTCATGGACATGGCGGCGGCCGCCGCCATCGGCCAATTATGGTCCACCCCAACCGATCTGTTGCGCTGGGGCAACGCGCTCATCGGCGCCGAACCCGATGTCGTGCCCACATCGGTCGTTGACGCGATGCACACCTTGCAGGTCATGGTCGACACCAAGACGTGGACCCAGGGATGGGGACTGGGACTGATCCTCGATCGCCGCACCGACCACATACTGGCCGGTCATCTCGGGGGCATGCCCGGATTTCATGCGGCATTGGCCACCGATCGAGAGTCCGGCATCGTGGTCGCCGCGTGCACCAACGCCACGCGCGGCATCACCCTGTCCGATCTCGTCGCCGACATCGCCGACCAAGCGACCGCCGCGCACCCGCCGGTCGCACCGGCGTGGAAACCGGCACCGCCGTGTCCCGAGGAGATCCGCGAGATCCTCGGCCGCTGGTGGTCCGAAGCCGACGAGCACGTGTTCAGCTGGCGCCACGACGGCCTGCACGCCCACCTTGCCTCGGATCCGGATAACAGTGACTCCCGCTTCATCACCGAGGCTCCGGATCGCTACCGGGCGGTCGAAGGTCGCTACCGAGGCGAACGCCTGACCGTCATCCACACCGCGGCGGGAACCGAATTACGCTGGGCCACTTACCCCTTCACTCGTTCGCCACGATGAAACCGGATAACCGTTCCCGCGTGACGGCCAGCTCCCGGCTACTCCGACTCGTTCGCAAACGCAGATCGACGCCATGGAACACGCGCACCACCCTCGGGGTGATCGCGCCGGGCCCGGCGTAGTCGAGTGCTTTCTCGATGGCGGCACCGGCGGATTCGAGTTCACCGAGCCGCAGATGCGCCTGGGCACTCTCGAGCCGCCAGATGATGCGATTGCGCACGTATTGCGGCGGACTGGCCACTTCTTCCTGCCATAGCGCCGTGATCGCCGCCCGAGGTTCGCCGAGGTCCATCAGACACAACCCCCGATACCCCGCCAGGGTCGCGTCGTCGAACACCGACAGCCAGACCGGGTCGGATCCGTCTGCCACGTGCCGGTTCAACTCCGATTCCGACTCGTCGAGCATCCGGCGACACAGGTCGTCCTCACCCAGCCGGGCGTGCGCGCGTGCCGCCACCGCGGCCGCGAACGCCGTCAACCTCCGGTTGCCGCTGCGCCGGGCCCACGCCAACGATCCGTACGCGCGCTCGGCACCCAACTCGGGATTACCGCACCAGATACTGGAGTACGCCGCGCTCGGGCCGAGCACATACGCGACGAGATCCGCGGCGCCGGCGAGCTGGGCCGCGCTCTTGGCGCGGGCGAACATCCGCTCAGCGCCCGGCTGATCGCCGCGATCGAACAGCATCCACCCGGCGAGCTGTTCAGCTTCGGCCAGCGTGCGCCGCAGCGACGTCTTCACCGGCGCCGACAGCCCCGAACCGTCCACCGCGGCAGCCGCTTCGGCGAATGCCATGAGCTCGGCGAGCCGATCCGCCGCCAGCGTGTGATCGACCGCGCGCACCTCGTCGATCACCCGTCGTAACTCGAGCTCCGCGTTACCCGGAGACAACCGCGGCCGATCGATCGCCGGTCGAGCCGCGGCGACGAACAACGGCGCGGCCAACCGCTCGAGCTCGCCCCGCGTATCAAGCACGGCATCCAACCGTTGCACCAAGTCCGGGCGCGGACGCCGCTGCGCCTTCTCGACCTTCGCCAACAACTCGCCGCTGACCAGGACAAGCTGTCCCAGTTCGCGAAGCGAGCGTCCGCGCGCCAGTCGGCGCGCGCGCAGTTCCGCACCGAACGTCGCCGCGGCCGACGCCCGCGGATCCAACTCTCGCAGCGCTTGCCCCATCCCCCGAGTATCCCCCACAACCAGCCGAGCGGGCCCGGCCAGCAATCTAGAGCAGGGCGTCAGCGCAACCCGGAAACCGCGAAACCGGTTTTGTGACACCGAGTTTCGCGTAGCCTTCGGGAGATGCCGATCCGCCCTGCCACCTGGGAGGCCGTCGGTGCACGGTAACCGGGACTTGCTCGTATTGCTGCCATCGATACCGACGGCAGCGCTGGTGGCCACGCCCTGGCTGCCGTTCGTCAACACCGACCGGCTCTGGTTCGGTCTCCCCGCGATGTTGGTGTGGACCACGCTCTGGGCGCTGGCGATCGTGCCGACCCTCGCGGCCATCGAGTGGCGACGCACCCGCCGCCTGGACGACGAGTCGGGGGAGGAATCGTCGTGAATACCGCGCTGGTCGTCGCGCTCGCGGGCATGGTGGTCATCGCCGCGGTCGGTTCCCTCGGCAGCCGCACGGCCGCCGTCGACCTCGCCGAATGGTCCGTTGCCGGACGACGTTTCGGCGCGGTCACCATGTGGTTTCTGCAGGCGGGCGAGACCTTCACCACCTTCACCTTCCTCGGCCTGGCCGGCCTGGCGTTCACCGGCGGCGTCGCCGTCACCTACGCCGTCCCATACGTCGCGCTGGCCTGCATCGTCTGGTATTTCATCGGGCCGAGGCTGTGGCGGCTCGGGCGTCAGCACGGTTATCTCACGCAAGCCGACTTCTACGAGGAACGCTACGACAGCAAGGTGTTGGGCACGCTGGTCGCGATCTCCTCGGTGATCTTCATGCTGCCGTATCTGCAACTGCAGATCACCGGGCTCGGACTGATCATCGAATTGGTCACGCACGACAGCGGTTCCGGCACCTGGGGCATGGTCGTCGGAACCGTGCTCACGGCGGCCTTCGTGCTCCGGGCCGGTATTCGCGGCACCGCTGCCACCTCGTATCTGAAGGATGTGCTGATGCTCGTCGCGGTCGCGATCGTCGCGGTCGCGGTGCCGCTGCACGTCGCGGGCGGGATCGGGCCCGCGTTCCACGAAGTGGCGCGCCTGCATCCGACGGTGCTGACGGTGCACGCCGGACCCAACGATCAGGTGTGGTGGATCACCAGCATGCTGGCCAGCCTCATCGGCATCGCGTTCTTCACCTTTCCGTCCCTCTGGCCACCGTTGCTGTCGGCACGCAGCCCGAAGAGCTTGCGCCGCAACTGGATAATGCTTCCGCTCTATCAGATCGTGCTGGTGCCGCCGATCATCATCGGATTCGTCGCCATCCTCGCGCTGTCGAAAGACGCGTCGGCCAATAGCGCGCTGTTGACGGTGGCGGCGCAGGCCCTGCCCGACTGGCTGCTCGGCCTGATCGCGGTGGCGGGAGCCGCGGCGGCGATGGTACCCGCGTCGGCGATGGTGCTGGCGATGTCATCGAATGTGGCGCGCAACGTGATTCGCGTCGGCAGTCCACGCGTCCAGTTCCTCGCCAATCACGGTGCGGTCCTGCTCATTCTGGCGTTGGCGTTGGTTTTGGATCTGACTCGGCCGAATGCGCTTGCCAATCTGCTGCTGATCACCTTCAGCGGCCTGGTCCAATTCGCTCCCGGTGTGGTAGCCGGGCTGGCCGAGCGTCCGTTGCTCGGCAAGGCGGCGGTGCTGTGCGGCATCGTGGTCGGTGAGGCGTTCGTCGTCTGGGCGACGTTCTGGAAGGTCGACCTGGCGAACGTGAATACCGGACTGCCCGCGCTCGGTATCAATATCGTGGTGGCGGTCCTGGTCGAGGCGGTGACGCGGGTGTCTCGACGGACGGCGGGCAGTGCGCCTGTGGAGGTGCCGTGAGGCGACGGCACGGACGATCTCATACTCGCGGGTGACGGCGGCGAACGAGTGTCAACCCGCGGGGTGATTGACCAGGTCCCGCTCTCGGCGATCAACTTTTGCCATGACTTTGTCAGGGGCGAGATCGGCGCGGAGTATTCGATTGATCGCGGGACTGTTGATCGGAACGTCAATGCTTGCGGCGGGTTGCGCGAATTCGGCACCGCAACAAAAGGACGACTCCGATGGTGGCGGACTCGTGCACGCCGAACGGTTACGCTCGTTCTCCGCCGATGAGGTGACCAGCGTACTCAATGCAGACGGGTTCGACTCCAGCGCAGTGCGATTCGGTGTCGACACGTATGCGCTCGAGTATCGCACGGTAGATCCGGCGGGCCGGGAGACGACCGCGACCGGGCTACTTGCCTTGCCGCACAACGACAGTCACGACCTGACAGTGGTGGCATACCAGCATGGCACCATGGCGACAAAGGCTTTCGCGCCCTCGGTGGCCGCCGACAGCGGCGATCTGGCCGCGACGATCAGCTACGCCGGGGCCGGGTTCGCCGCTGTCGCACCGGATTACCTCGGTCTCGGCCGCGGGCCTGGTTCACATCCGTATATGGATGTGCCGTCCGAGACCACGGCGTCGTTGGATATGTTGCGGGCGGCGCGAACACACGCAGGGAGCGTCGATCGCCAGTTTCGGCACGAGGTCGATATCGTCGGGTTCTCCCAGGGCGGACCGGCTTCCATGGCGTTGGCGGGGGCGATTCAGGGTGGTGCCGACGCGTGGTTCCACGGTGCCGCGGTGGCCGCGATCAGTGGGCCTTTCGACCTGCGGGCCGCTGAATTCCCTGCGCTGCTGAACAATTCGTTGGATCCGACGTCGGGTGTCTTCTACGCGTCTTACTTGCTGGTGGCCTGGCAGGGTCTGCACGGGTTGTACGGGTCGCCCAGTGAGGTGTTCAAGGCGCCCTACGACGGAATCGTCACCCAACTCTTCGATGGTTCGCATACCGACGAAGACATCGTCAAGGCGCTGCCACAGAATGTCGACGAACTACTGACCCCGCACGGAATCGACATGCTGCGCAACCCGACCGGCGCATTCTCCGACGCGCTGCAAACCGCCGACAGCACATGCGGTGACTGGACACCGAAGATGCCGGTCCGTCTGTTCACGGGCAGTAAGGATCGCGACGTGGCCACGGATAACAGCGCGAAATGCCAAGCCGCGCTGCGCGAACACGGTGTCGACGCGCCGGTCACCGATCTCGGGCCGGTCGATCACGGTGGTTCCGGAAAGGCTGGTACCGGTGCGGCCGTGCACTGGTTCATGGAGCTGGCTGCCGCGAAGTAGTCCGCACGAACCAGCGCGGCGAGGCGCGTGCCGTTAACGTTCTGTTCCGGGCGGCACGATATCTGGGTAGCGGTCTGTCGAGTACCGCTGTCGGGGTGCCGGTTCCGAACTGAGGGGGAAACCCATGCACATCACCACGCCCAACCGCACTTTGTACCCACCGCCCCAGCGGATCGCGGTGATACTCCTCGGCCTTCTCACCGGCGCCATCGTGCTCAGCGGCTGCGCGAGTACGTCGTCACCCGCGTCCACCGGCCGATCACCGGCCTCGACGACGGTCAGCGACACACCCGTCTCCTCGGCGTCCGCCCCTACACAGCCGTCGACATCGGCACCGGGCACGACAGCGGCACCGGTCACATCGACCCAACCCGCGGCGAACACCCACCCGCCGTCCGGGACGACGTTCACCGGTGAAGGCCTCACCACACAGCAAGCCAGCGATCTACAGCAAGCAGTCGACAACGGACATCAACCGTGGCGACTGGATCGGGTTCAGGTCGCAAAGACCTTCGCGCAGCAGCGATTCGGCTGGTCCGACGTCCAAGCCGAAACCGGTGCACCGGTGGTCGTTTTCATCACCAATCATGACGGCAGCAAAGTCGCCTTGCACCTCGCCCAACCGGCAACGCGTGGCGACCATGGAATCTGGGTCGTCGACAGTGGCGTGTGGAGCTGAATCCGCGAAACCGCCTTCACGCGCGGCGTTTTCGCGTGCGGTAGCGGATAAGCAACCACAGCAGGACAGCCTCGGCGATCGCGGTGAATACGGTGAGGAACTGGCTGAAGTAGCTCGCGAGCACGTTGACAACGGCCAGGGAGACAATGCTCGACCAGATGCCGAGCTGTGTGCCGAGTTCGTCGCGTCCGCGCAGCCACGCCACGGATCCGGCCGCGTAACCGATGCCGACCAACAGTTCGGCGCCCGCCGCAATCCCTAGGCCCACCAGGGATTTCCATCCGTGATGCTGGGACACATCCAGCATCCTGTCCAGCTGATCCCAGGGCAGTTTCCATCCGTAGACCACCACGCCGACCAGGATCAGGTGTACCAGAGTCCAGATGGCGTGACAGATCATCACCACGATCAACACGACCCTCAGCAATGGCAACGGCAGCAGTGCGGCCTCGACTCGGGTTGCGGCGCGGGCGATCCGGGTCGTCAGCGTGGGATGGCCGTCGTCGTGCACGGTGTTCAGATAGTCGGTCAGCGCGTCGCAGAGTTCGATCAGGTCCGGTCCGAGTGCGTCGCGGTCCACCCGTTGCACCTGCGCGAGCAGGCCGGCTCGCCGCTCCGGGCTGAGCCGCGCGCCGATCTGCTGACCGATCTGCTCGGTGATGTCGGCAACGACCAGCTCCGGCGGCCGCACGCGGGTGCGGGCCGCATAACGCGCGATCAACACAATCAGCACGAACGCGAGGTAGATAATCGGCGCTGCCAGCGGGAAGAAATAGTTGTTGTCGGTCGTGATGAACTTACCGACCTCATCGATGAACAGACCCAGCCCGACTCCGGCCAGCACGGCCGCGGTGTGCAACGCGGTTCGCCCAGCCGAGAGCAGCAGCATCAGACAGGCAATGACCAACAGCAGACCACCGAACAGCGCATGCGCGATGTGATAGGTACTGCCACCGATCTTCGGATATCCCGACGCCATCAGATAAAGCCGGGTAATCACCACGGTCAACCCGAAACCGACGGCCATCACCGTCACCAGCCGCCCCGATTCCGGCCGCCACCGCACCCGCGCCGTTCCCATACTGAACACGGAAGCCACCCTGGCACAGATCCGGTCCGCGACGGACGCGAACAGTGCCAGTCACTGTCTGCGATGTACAGCGCGTGGCAACCGAGGTGGTCAGCGGGTCGTGATGAATCGGCCGAGTTGGGGGATTGCTTGGCCGGGGTGTTTGGCTTGGAAGCCCTCGCCGATGGCCTGCATTTTCCAGTCGTTGCCTACTCGGAAGACCTTGGCCATCGCCATGGCGGTGAAGGCCATGTTGCCGCCGCGCAATGAGTAGCGGGCCAGTTCGGTGTCGGTGGAGTTGTCGACCAAGCGGCAGAACGCATTCTGGATCTGTTCGAAGGTGTGGCCCTGGTAGGAGGTGACGATGAACAGCAGCAGTGTGACATGGGCGGGGACGCGGGTGAGGTCGACCAGGATCACCTCGTCGTCGCCCTCGCCCTCGCCGGTGAGGTTGTCGCCCTGGTGCCGAATCGAGCCGTCCTTGGAGGTCAGCTGTCCGTAGTAGACGGCGTCGACCGGATTGGTGCCCGCGAACAGCACGACCGATGCGTCGAGATCCACATTGATAGCTCGGCCGCCGAACAATCCGCCCCGTTTCACCGGGTCCCAGCCCAGACCCATCCGAATGAAACTCAGCGCGACGCCGCCGTCCTTGCGCAGGGTGACCCGCTGGCCCTTCTCCAGGGTGACCGGGCGGTCCTTGCTCAGGCTGACCTCGCCGGGCTGTCGCTGGTCGGGCTGGACGGGCGGCGGGCCCGGTGTGAGCGGCGGTGGATAGCCCGATCCCTGCGCGGGGAAGCCCGACACCGGGGCCGGTGGGTACGCCGGGGGCGGCGACGGTGGGTATGCCGGAGGCGGCGACGACGGGTATACCTGGGGCGGCGGCGACGGGTACGCCGGGGGCGGCGACGGCGGGTATGCCAGAGGCGCCGACGACGGGTATGCCTGGGGCGGCGGCGACGGGTATACCTGCGGCGACGGGTACGCCGGGGGCGGCGATGGTGGATACGACGCGGGCGGCGAGGCCGCTGCAGTCGGTTGCCGAGAGTTGGGTGCCTGCTGAATGGACGTGATCGGCGCGGGCCGGGGCGCCGGGGCGTCATCGACGCTGACGCCGTGGTCGGTGACCAGTGCCGCGAATCCGCCGGCGTAGCCCTGCCCGACGGCACGCACCTTCCAAGCGTTGTTTCGTCGGTAGAGTTCGACGGCGATCACGACCGTCTCGCTGTCCAGACCCTCGATCCGGTACTCGTACAACGGATTACCGTTCAGGTCGGACACGATCGCGGTCGGCGCCGGGTACCGGCCGAAGGTGCTCGACGTGTCGTCCAGGCTGATCACCGCACGGATCTGGGCGATATCGCCGGGTACCGCGTTGAGCGAAACCTGTAGCGCCGCAGGCTGACCGGACGGCGCGGGCCGCAGCTGCACCCCCGGTCCGCGCGGCTGGTTGAAGAAGACGAAATCGGCGTCGGAGCGAACCTTGCCCGCCTCGGTCACCAGCAGGGCGGACAGATCCGCTGCCGCGCCGAATCGAATCGCGACCACTACCTCGTTGCCGGGCAGCGGGCCGTTCTGCCCCTTGACCAGTGCTGCGGACAAGTCCAGGCCTCCCCTTATCGTGCGCTCGGTACCCACTGTACGACTACACCGGCGCCCAGGCTCAGGCTCGCGAAACCACCTAACCCACCGAACGCGAACGCTGCCACCGGCGAATGATCAACCGCCCCGGCACGAAGGCGGCGGCAACGAGCAGCGCGGAGCCCGCGAGCACCTGAAAGATGCCGGCGGTGCGGGCGTCGCTGTGCATCTGGGCTCGGCTCTGCAGGTGCCGATCGGCGGGGATGCTGCGAGCGATCCCGCCCATCAGCCCGCCGGGCCAGTAGATCTGCACGTCTCCCGCGCCGCGGACGCCGCCGTGCAACACCTCACACCCGTCGAGCTGACCCATCACCGCACCGTCGCAGGTAGGGGCCCTCGTCAGGTCGTTGACACCGTTCACGAGCAAGCCGACCACCAGCGCGGCAGCGAACAACGCCAGCGCCGCCAAGAACAATAGCGACCAGCGCGGAAAACGCGTCGAGCGCACCGTGAGCCTCCGTCCGGTGTAGCAACAGCGAACTACTGTGTACCAGTATCTTTCGCGTCGATGACAGCTGCCCGGCCCGGCTCACGCGGTCCTGCCAGCAAACTCCAATCGCGAAACCTGTTGAACGCCAACGATTCACCGTGGATACAGCGAACCGACCGGCCTCGATTTGACTTTCGCCCGATCGGGGTCCAGAGTTGCCAAGTCAGCACCTCGCTAGGCGAGGCTCCTGTTCGAACACAGGCCACTGATCCGACGACGTCGAGAGACGCCCAGGGTTAGGACAGATCTCCCCGGATTAAGGGGAAATCCGAAGTGGCTTCCCGCCCACCGGCGGGATACGTCGTTCAGTGCCGAAGCTCTGACGAGAGGGGTGCCTACCTCGCTGTTTCGGCGTTGGTTCCCGCCCCATCATTGTGCGTGGTCTGACGCGATGAGTAACGACGCCCCCGCGCGTCCCAGCAGCAAGGAGGTGAGGGACGACCATGAAGTCCGGCGATAGTCCGTATCCGAATCCGGATACGACATCTGTTTCGTTCCCAGCTTGCTGCGGCCCATTTACTGCCTGACTCCGAAGTAGTCCTAGACTTGCTCGCTTTGCGAGCGGGTCGACGCGCGTACTCCGGTGTCTTCGGCGTGCGCGAAATCGGTTGTGGCGGCTGGCTTTTCCTCGAGGAGCTCGTCATGACGTTCACCGCATTCTCCCGTCACGTATCGGCGCTCGGCGCTTCGGCCCGCCGGATCAAGGCCCGCCACACCCTGACCCCGCAGGAGCGCCACAACCTGCGCTCGGCGGGCACCGGTGCCGCGATCTATACCGCCTCACTCGGCGGCCACTACCACCGGTAATCCTCGTGCGGCGCATGGAATCTCCAGGGCCGCAGGCGAACTCGAAGTGCTGCACGTCAGCAACAGATTCAGGAAGCGAGGAATGGCGATGGCCTTCTTCTCCAACGGCGCGAACCGTCGAAACGTCAGCGCGACCGCGACGGCGGCACCGGTGAATGCCGCACCGGCGGCACTGGATTCGGCACATGCCGGAGACATCGTCGGCGCGCTCGGCACCATCGGCCAACACGACACCCACCAGGGCCGCACCCGCGGGCAGCGGCTGCGGATGCTGCTTGCCATCATGGGGCCGGGACTGATCGTGATGGTCGGCGACAACGACGCCGGCGGGGTCGCCACCTACGCGCAAGCGGGCCAGAACTACGGCATGGCCCTGCTGTGGACCCTGCTGCTGCTCATTCCGGTGCTCTACGTCAACCAGGAAATGGTGGTCCGGCTCGGCGCGGTGGCCGGAGTCGGGCACGCCAAGCTGATCTTCTCCCGGTTCGGCAAGTTCTGGGGCGCGTTCAGCATCGGCGACTTGTTCATCGTCAACGCGCTCACGCTGGTGACCGAATTCATCGGCGTCTCTATGGCTTTGGGCTATTTCGGGCTGCCGAAGCCGATCTCGGTGCCGTTGGCGGCGGTGCTGCTGTTCGCGGTGGTCGCCGGCGGATCGTTTCGCCGGTGGGAGCGGTTCCTGTTCGGGCTGATCGCGGTGAACATCGTCATGTTCCCGCTGGCGTTTCTCGTGCATCCCAGCGTCGGTGACACCGCCAAGGGGCTGGTCCCGTCGTTCCCCGGTGGTTTGAACTCCACGCTGCTGCTGTTGATCGTGGCGATCGTCGGCACGACCGTCGCGCCGTGGCAGCTGTTCTTCCAGCAGTCCAACATCGTCGACAAGCGCATCACCCCGCAGTGGATCCGCTACGAGCGCTGGGACCTGCGCATCGGCATCGTCGTGGTGATGGCCGGTGCGACCGCGATCATGGCCGCCGCCGCGTTCGGGCTGGCCGGATCCGATGCGATCGGCAATTTCACCGACGCGGGCGCGGTCGCACACAGCCTGTCCGACAACATGGGTCACACCGTCGGCGCGCTGTTCGCGATCCTACTGCTCGACGCCTCGCTCATCGGCGCCAACGCGGTAGGGCTTGCCACCACCTACACCCTCGGCGACACCCTTGGCCGTCGACACTCGCTGCACTGGAAGATCTCCGAGGCGCCGATGTTCTACGTCGGTTACGCATTGCTGCTCGCGGTCGCGGGGGCGATCTCGTTCAGCCCAGACAACGTCCTGGGCCTGCTCACTCAGGGCGTGCAGGCATTGGCCGGCGTGCTGCTGCCCTCGGCGACGGTGTTCCTGGTGTTGCTGTGCAACGACAAGGCCGTCCTTGGACCATGGGTGAATACGACCCGGCAGAACGTCATCGCCGGCATCATCGTGTGGGCGCTTGTGCTGCTGTCACTGGCCTTGACCGCGGCAACCTTCTTCCCCGACATGTCCACCCGCACCCTCGAAATCGGTTTCGGCGCAGGCGTTTTCATCGGCATGCTCGGCGGTGTCGGCATCGCCTACGCCCGCCATCGCAGCCTGCGCGAACAGACCGAACAGACCGCGCGCGAACTCGGCGGGCTCGATCCCGACCAGGTCGAGGAGCTCGACGCCACCAGACTCTCGCGGGCCGAGCGCAAAGCCATCCTCGAACACGACCGCGATGCCTGGCGCACCCCCGCGCTGGAAACCCTGGAGCGCCCGGCGTTTTCGCCACTGCGGATGGCCGGGATGTTGGCGCTGCGCGGCTATCTGCTCGTCGCGGTCGCGCTGGTCGGGGTCAAGGTCGTCCAGGCCATCACCGGCTGATCCGACGCGGTCAGCGGGAGTCGGGTCTGGGAATACCGATACCGGCGGCGCGGAGTTCGGGTCTCGAAAACCGCGGCGCCGGTGTCTACTCTTCGCCGTGGCGCGCGATCAGTGCACCTGATCGCGGCCGCGGTGCGGCTTACCGGATAGCGACTTCTCGCTGCGACGCGCCCGGCGCGATTCAGAGCTTCTCGGCCGCCTTGACCAGCAGCGCGCGGGACTCCTCTGGCATTTCGGCCTGCACGGCAACCTGATCCATCACCTCGCGGTAGAGCTGCAGATCCTCGCTGCGATCCAGATAGAACGCGCTGGTGAGCTGTTCCAGGTAGACGATGTCGGGCAGCTCGCGCTCGGCGAAACGGAGCATGGTGAACGAGCTGCCCGCCGCCGCGTGCACGCCGGCGTCGTAGGGCAGCACCTGGATCGTTATCCCGGGCTTGTACGACATCTCCACCAGATGCTCGATCTGTTCACGCAGGACTTGCTTGCCGCCGATCGGCCGATGCAGCACCGCCTCGTCCAGTACCGCCCACAACTTGGGTCCGGCGGGCAGGTCGAGGACCTCCTGACGCTTCGTGCGCAGCTCTACCCGCCGTGACGCCTCCGCGGTCTGGTGGCCGACCTCGATGACCGCGTGGGTGTAGTCCTCGGTTTGCAGCAACCCCGGAACCAGCTGGCCCTCAAACGTTCTGATCGTCTGCGCGGCGCCTTCGAGCCCGAGATAGGTCTCGAACCAGGACGGGAGCAGATCGCTGTAGCGATGCCACCAGCCCGGCTCGTTGGCTTTGCGAGCCAGCTCGAGGAACATCTCGCGCTGATCCTCTTCGGTGACGCCGTAGAGGGTCAGCAGATCGAGGATGTCGCGGTCCTTGTAGCCGGTGCGGCCGAGTTCGAGCCGACTGATCTTGGCGTGCGAACCCCGGATGTACTCGCCCGCCTCGACCGGCGTAATGCCTTTCAATTCGCGCAATTTGCGCAATTGACCGCCGACCGCGATACGCAACGCCGTCGGGCCGCGATCGGCGACCCGCGAGTCGATACCCCTGATCCGGACAGGTTCCGTCACCATGACCTATACCCCGCTTCCCGAAGACAACCGGCGGTACCGCGCCCGTCTCTTGTCACGAACCACACCGCGCAAATCTGATGATATCCCGCTCTCCGCAACGGTCCATGCATCAATTCGCTCGATGTCGAACTATGACGCGGCTGGCTGCTGTCGGTCGCACTCGGCTAGCGGAAGTACGCATAGTCCTGCACCCAGTGGAATCCGCGGCTGCGCAAGGTGAAACTGTTCGGGTCCACCCGTTCCAGGGTGATCGCGACCGGGCGGTCGTACAGCGTCCCACGGAGTAACAGCCGGTCCGGGGTGGGTTGCTCGGCGGATAGTGTCGCGAATGGTGGTTGACGCCCGGCCGTCCCGCCGGTGGTGTCCGTCATCGCGGTGAGTTCCAGCTGTCCGTTGGAGAGGAACTCGGCGCGCGCCGATACCAGTTCACCGTTCATCCGCTGGTAGGTTGCCGTCCCCGGGTTGTCGAAAACTAGCCGCTGCCAACGATTCTCGTCGGTCGTCAGGGGCGGCAGCGGCTGTCCGTCGAGGGTGAAGTCCTGCACGTTCCAGATGCCGTACCGCTCGGACTTGGGGCTGCCGGCACCGTACTGATCTTGCCAGACCACCCAGTGGTCATAGCCGCAACCAAACGCGACCCAGATGCCGAGGAACACTTGAATCCATACCGCGATGCGGTTCTTCTGGTCGTCTTTGAACAGCGAGGGTTGCGTCAGCGGCTCGCACGGGCGTTGCAGTACAAACACATTGACCAGTCGCCGGAGGTGCGGGGCGAGCAGGACCAGGCTGATCAGTAGCAGGTGCGAGGAGAGCAGCTTTTCCGGTATATCGAACGTCATGTTCGTCAGGAGGACTTGGGCCATGCTCGCCAGACTCAACGCGGCGCCGAGCACCGCGGTCCGCGGCACGAACAGCAGCAGCCCGGCCGCGACTTCCACCGCGCCGAGGGTCATTTCATACGGATAGGAGCTGCCGACCTGCAGCCACAGCACCGAGGCCGGGCTCAGGTCACCGTATGGCTCCAATAGCTGGGCCAGTGTAGGGCCCGGCATCTGGGTGGGGATCAGCTTCGCGAACCCGAACGACAGCAGCTGCCCGCCGAGGCACAGCCGCAGGAACAGCGTGAACCACGCCAGCAGGCGGGGGTGGGAGGTACGACGGTCGACGACCGTCCACACCGCGGTGGCCACCACCGCGACCACCAGGATGCAGAGCATCAGCACCCACATGGCCGCCTGGTCGCCGGCTCCGGAGTCCTCGTGCAGCACCGCGTCGACGCCGAAGAACGTTCTGCCGACCCAACCGGTGAGGGGGTTCGTCAGGGTCATGTTCCACGGACTGATGTATCTGCGGACCCAGCGACCGAGGATGCCGAGCAGCGTGAACGGGATCAGCGTGAGGAGCAGGCAGAACAAGCCGAAGTATACGAAGCAGAATCGGAATGTGTTCTGCGTCAGCGGATTTCGGCTGGCCCGCGTGGTGGCGGCGGGCGCTTCCGTGATCACTGCCGCATCCTCGGGTCCTGGGTGGGGTCGGCATACATGGGTGGGCAGCCATGCTCGATGGCCTCGGGCCGAAGTTCGTAGTGCCAGGGTTCGTTGCGGTAGATCTGGCACAGCCCGTACTCGGTGCCGTGGGTGGACAGCCAGGTCGCGGCCGCGGTGGGCCCGATGTCGACGGCGTGCCCCGACACGTGCGCGGACGTGTTGGGGGTGGCCACCCAGCGGGCGGCTTCGGATGCCGAGCCGTACTTCGAGACCGCCGCACGCAGTAGTTGTTGCTGGTACTCCGGGGAACGCCAGCCGCTGTTGACGACGAACTCGACCCCGTCGTCGGCGGCATCGGTCGCGGCTCGGCGCAGGGCAGCGAGCAAATCAGGGGCGAGGTTGGCCACGGACGGGGTTTCGTCATCGAAGACCGTCACACCGCCGGGGACCGCGCCACCAGCACCGGGCGGACCGTTCTGGTCGCCCTGCGGAATGTCGACAGGCCATGCGGCCGAGAAGGATTGGGACGCCAGCGAGTGGTAGACGAGGACACCGATGGGCGCGCTGACGACCACAACGGCAGCGAGGATGGTCGATCGGAGGCGGCGAGTCGCTGTTCGCGCCGGTTCGCTGTGATTCATGCCTTCAGTCAAGGCAGCGCGGCGTTGCCAGCGCGTATGTGGTTTTCGATATGCCAGCGATATCCCCCGGCTGGGAGGATCGGGGGTCTATGCGTGTGTTGATCGTCGAGGACGAACCCTATCTGGCCGAGGCCATCCGCGATGGCCTGCGCCTGGACGCGATCGCCGCCGACCTCGCCGGTGACGGCGACACCGCGCTGGAGCTGCTGAGCGTCAACACCTACGACATCGCCGTGCTCGACCGCGATATCCCAGGTCCGTCCGGCGACGAGATCGCCGAACGGATCGTCGCCGCCGGCAGCGGCATGCCGATCCTGATGCTCACCGCCGCCGACCGGCTCGACGACAAGGCGACCGGGTTCGGGCTCGGCGCCGACGACTACCTCACCAAACCCTTCGAACTGGGCGAACTCGTCCTCAGGCTGAGGGCACTCGACCGCAGGCGCGCCCACCACAGACCACCGGTGCGGGAGATCGCTGGCCTGCGGCTGGATCCGTTTCGCCGCGAGGTCTATCGCGATGGCCGCTATGTCGCGCTGACCAGGAAGCAGTTCGCGGTGCTCGAGGTTCTCGTCGCTGCCGAAGGGGGAGTCGTCAGCGCCGAAGAGTTGCTGGAACGGGCGTGGGATGAGAACGCGGACCCATTCACCAACGCCGTGCGCATCACCGTCTCGGCGCTGCGTAAACGGCTCGGCGAACCCTGGATCATCGCTACCGTGCCCGGCGTCGGGTACCGCATCAGCACCGGGAGTGACGATGGATAGAGCCCCCGGATTGAGTGTTCGCCTCAAACTCACCCTCAGCTACGCGGGCTTCATCATGCTCGTAGGCGCCTTGCTGTTCGCCGCCGTGTGCGTCTTCTACTTGTGGTATCTACCCGACGGGTTTATCACCACCAACGGTAACTTTTGGATCCACCGCTCCGTCCTGCTGCGCGCCTTCGCTCCGTTCGTAACCATCGTGATGGCATTTCTGCTGGCTTTCGGTCTCCTTGGCGGGTGGCTGCTCGCCGGCTGGATGCTCACCCCGCTGACTCGCATCACCGCCGCCACCCGTATAGCCGCGAATGGTTCACTCTCCCACCGCATTCGGCTACCGGGCCGCAGCGACGAGTTCCGTGAACTCGCCGACGCCTTCGACACCATGCTCGAACGGCTGGCGGCGCACGTCGCCGAGGAGCAGAGGTTCGCGGCCAACGCCTCCCACGAACTGCGCACCCCGCTGGCGATCACGCGGACACTGCTCGACGTGGCCCGCACCGATCGCGGCCGCGATACCGGCGAACTGGTCGATCGCCTGCACGCCGTCAACACGCGGGCGATCGACCTCACTGAAGCATTGCTTCTGCTCAGCCGCGCCGATCAACGGTCGTTCACCCGAGAACACGTCGATCTGTCCCTCATCGCGGAGGAAGCCACGGAAACGCTGCTATCCCTCGCGGAGAAACACGGCGTCACCCTCGAGACCTCCGGCGAGATGTCCCGCACCGTCGGCTCACACGCCCTGCTGTTGCAGTTGACGATGAATCTCGTGCACAACGCGATCGTCCACAATCTGCCTGAGCATGGCATCGCGTGGGTGACGACCAGCGTTTACCCCAATACTGTTGTGCTCACTGTCGAGAGCACCGGCGACCTGCTCACCCCAGGGTTGGTTGCCACGTTGGCCGAGCCGTTTCAGCGCGGTAGCGAACGCGTCCGCACGCACCACGCAGGCGTCGGTCTCGGCCTGGCCATCGTCGACAGCATCACCCAAGCGCACGGCGGAACCCTCGCCCTCACCCCGCGCCCCGGTGGCGGGCTGCGCGTTACGGTGCGACTACCCGCGTCGGCCGATGTCCTCCCGACGGCTGACATCGGCCCGGCCGCGCGGTGGTTCAGGTGGTGATGGTGGCGACGGGTTCGAGGCCGTAGGTTCTGGCGTAGCCGTTCTCGGTGCCGACGAGCAGGTCGACGACCTCGAAATAGCGGTCCCAGAACGGGGTTTCGCGCAGTGCGTCGATCAGGAGCTGGTAGGCGTGGTGGTCTTCCGCTTCCCATACCCAGACGTCGGTGACGCGGACGGAGTAGAACTCGGTGTCGTAGAAACGGGACCGGACGCCGGAGGTCTTCGCCTCGATGGCGGGCAGGACCTGGGTGGTGAAGGCGTGCAGGCGTTCCTGGACGGTCAGGGCGATCCACTCGGGTGTTGTCTTGACGAGCATGAACGCCGTGACCGGCGGTTCGGTCTTTTCAGCGGACATCAGATGTCTCCAAAGGTGTAGGCGGGCTTGGGATTATCGGACAGCGGGCGCGAGGACCTCGGCGCACCACTGCTCAAAGCTGGTGGGCGACGCGGTGTCCGGGGTGCGGGCGACGCCGGCGTCGAGGCCCTCGTCCTTGGCCCGCTTCATGTCGACGACACCCTGGGCGAACTCCTCGTTGAGGCCGTAGCCGACGAGGGTGGTGCGCAGCTCGTCGAACGGCTGACGTTCGTAGCGGACGGGGCGGCCGAGCTGTTCGGTCATGATGCGGGCCACGTCGTTGGGGGACAGATCCTGCGGACCGAGGACGGGGACGTCGTCGGTGCCGGTCCAGGAGCGGTCGAGCAGCAGGCCCGCGGCGACGGCCGCGATATCGGCGACAGCGACGAGAGGGGCTTTGCGGTCCGCGTCGACCACGTCGATGAACACGCCGTTGTCGCGGATGGAGTCGGCGTCCTCCAGGAAATTCTCGAAGAAGGACGGATTGGCCAGGGCCCGGTAGGCGACGCCGGTGCCTGCGATGAGGTCGTCCATGGCGAGGGAGGCGGTGACCAGTCCGGCGCGGTCGGCCACCGGGGTGCCGCGGCCGAGCGCGGAGACTCCGACGACGTGGCGGACGCCGTGGGTGGCGAGCGCCTTCGCGGCGGGGCCGGTGAAGCCGCTCCAGCCGTCGTGCGGGGTCTGGGAGGAGTCCGGGGGGACGAGCCAGAAGACGGCGTCCGCGCCGTCGAAGGCCCGGTCGAGGACCGTGGCGTCGCCGTGCGAGCCGGTGATCACCTCGACGTGTCCGCGCGCGGCGGCCGGGAGTCGCTCGGGATCGCGCACGATCACCCGCAGTTGCTCACCCGCGGCGGGGGCGGTCTCCAGGAGCTTGGCGAGCAGGGCACGGCCGATGTTTCCGGTAGGGGCAGTAATGACGATCATGAAAACCTCGCAGTTCGGGTGAATCGGTACACCCGTCATCCTGCGGAGAACCAAGCTTTGCCACAATGGGAACTTCAGCATTGAATCATTGACTGAAATGGAATAATGCAGGTGAACAGCCAGTATCCGGTTATCGACGCCAATCTCGCCATCGCGTTGGACGCACTGCTTGCCGAGCACAGCGTCACCCGCGCCGCCGCCCGCCTGCACACCTCACCCGCCGCCATGAGCCGCACCCTCGCCCGGTTGCGCCGCATCCTCCAGGACCCGCTGCTGGTTCGGGCCGGACAGGCGATGGTTCCTACCCCGCGTGCCGAGGCCCTGCGCGATGAAGCCGCCGCGGTGGTCCGCAGTCTCGGAGCGTTGCTCAGCCCAGGCACCAGCGTCGATCCCGCCAGCCTGAACAGCACGTTCACCCTCCAGGCTGCCGACCTGGTCGGCGCGGCACTGGCACCTCGACTGCTGCGACTGGCCCAGCAGGAAGCGCCGGGGGTCTCGTTCCGGCTCCGGGCCGAAGAGTTGGAGGCCGGATCCGCACTCCGCGACGGCCGAATCGATCTGGAGGTCGGATCAATCGACCACGTAGATCCCGAAACTCAGGTCGAAGAACTCGTCAGTCTGCGCATGGTCGCGGCGGTCCGGTCCGGCCACCACCTCACCGAAGAACCTTTGACCCCGGCCCGGCTCGCCGCCGCCCAACACGTCGCGGTCAGCCGCCGCGGCCGGTTCGTCGGCCCACTCGACACCGCACTGGCCGAACAGAACCTCCAACGACGGGTCAGCGTCGTGCTCCCCAGCCACCTGGCCGCCATGACCCTCGCCGCCCGCACCGACATCGTCTGCCTCGTCCCCGCCGCCCTCCCCGGCACCGCCCCCTCCCCCCTCACCGACGACGCCACCGCCCTCGGCCTCCACCTCCTCGACATCCCCCTACCCCTGCCACCCCTGACCATCAGCATGGCCTGGCACCCCCGCCACACCGCCGACGGCGCCCACCACTGGCTCCGCACCGCCATCCGCCGAACCCTTTGCGCGCCAAGGAGTTCAGCCCCGTCATCCGACTGAGCCACTCAGATGGGAGACAGCCACTCCCCGCGCGAGATCGAGGTCCACCCGCCGTCTCGTTCAGTCACCCCAGGCTGTGCTTGCCGCGACAGTGCGGGCGCTGAAATAGTCTCGGTCCGTTGATCTTTGGAGGCCAGCGGCGGGTTCTCGCGTTACGACAGGTTGTTCAGGGGCGAGTGGTGGACGGCACGATTGCGGGCGGGTCCTTTCACCAGCCTTGCTCAGCTGCTTTTACTTCGCCTGCCTCGATGGCTTTCACTAACGCGGCGTGGTCGGTGTGTGTCTGGTCTGCGTACCCACGTGCGAAGTTGAGGATTCCGGAGGCGAACGCCGCGCCTTTTCCGATATACGCGTCGATTGCCTCGGGTTCGCCGCTTCGGGCGTGGGATTTGGCAAGGGCCGCGCCGCAGGTACCGGCGAACTGGGGTAAGTAGCCGGCGATCTGACTGCCGCTTGGGATGATCTTCATGTCGCGGAATTGTCGTGTGTAGTAATCGATCCCGTCTACGCGGACAGAGCCGAGAAAGATGTCGCTCGCGGATTGCATCAGACGCTGACCGACGCAGACGCGTTCGCCGTGGTTGTCGAATTCGCTCGGACCGAGGAACTCCTCGTATACCGAGGCGGTTGCCTGCTTCATCTGGAAGAACACCAGCTCTCCGCTGTCGCCCTCCATGAGATGCAGGTAGACGCGCATTCCGACGCTGCCGACGCCGACCACCTGCTGGACCGTATCCAGGCGGGAGAATCGCCCGACGAGCCGGATCAGGTGGGGTGGGATCGAGGCCAGATAGGTGTCGAAGATCTGTTCGTAGATACTGATCTCGTCCGCATCGGTGAGTTCGATATGGCGGCGTTTGATCGGATCATCGGCGATACGGCGTCGCCCGTTCTCTTCGGTGACCAGCTGACGGGCCGTCCCCTCTTGCGAGCGCTTCTTGCTCTCCTTGCCGATCGTCCGTTTAGCGTGTTTGGCGAACTGAGAAGTGAGATTCCGCAACGGAACATCCGCGGTGATCCGGTCGTACCACACCTCCAACTCACCAGATTGGGCGTAGCGGCGCATTGCTGATCGATAGCTGTCGACTGCCGCTTGCGCTGCCGCATCGGCCGTCGATGCCTCGATCCCCTCGGTGGCGGCGAGCACATACACACTCGTGCAGAGGCGTTTGATGTCCCACTCGAACGGACCGGGCAGTGTCTCGTCGAAGTCGCGCGCATCGAAGAGTAATTGCCGCTCCGGCGACGCCCACAGCCCGAAGTTGAGGACATGCGCGTCCCCGCACATCTGCACGGTCAATCCGGAATGCTCGCGAGCGGCCAGGTCCGCGGCCATCACCGCCGCCGCACCCCGCAGATACGCCCACGGCGACGACGCCATCCTGGCGTACCGCAACGGCAGCAACTCCGTGTCACGGACGGCTTCCTGGGCTTGCAACCTGCCGAGCGCCGATACCGTGCGACCGCTCGGATCCCACTCCCCCGCCGACCGCCTCGGCGCGCGCACCCGTGCCGCGCGGCCCGCCTCGCTGTCACGGCTGATCGCGGGCATCGCCCTGACCCGTGCCGACGGGGGCGAGATCGCGTCGGCGGCAGCAAGTTCTGTGCTCATCGTGGTCCCTTCGTCGTACTCGGCCGGGAGATAACGACGTCAGCGTGCGAAACCATCTCGCAGATAGCCAGACAACTTACAGCAAACCATCAAGTGCACGTGTTGACCAGCCTCGACCGCCAACTGCGCATCGACGCCCGGCATCGCGCTTCGAGTCATCGACCACCGCCACGGAACTTACTCCTAACTTATGGCACAACAACTAACGGCATGTACCGTCAGACAACGGCATATCAAGTGTCGATCGAAAGCCAGGTCGGGTGCTGTCCGCCCAGGTCGCACCGGCTTTTTCGCGTTGGAGAGCGTGATGACAACATTCACTAGACCTCCCGTCAATGCCGGAACCAAGGCGGTGGCGCAGTTATCCCAGGCCGCGCGGGCGCACCGGGAGTACGGGGAGCTGCACGGGACATTGCATCCGGAGGTGTGGCAACAGCTGGCGGAGTCCAGCCTGCCGCGCGCCGCGCTGCCGATCCAGTTCGGCGGTCTGGAATGGACGGCTCCGCAGTTGCTGGAGGCAGTGCGCGAGGTATCCGTCGCCGATCCGGCCGCTGGCTGGGTGGCCGCGATCCACGGTCCGGCCGGTGCGTTTCTGTCCCGCCTCGACCCGTCCGTGACGCAGGACTTCGCCGACCGAACCCTGGTGGTCGGCGGGTCCTCGGTGCCCGCAGGCAGCACCGTCCGGCACGGTGAACGGGTCCGGCTGCGCGGCCGCTGGCCGCTGGTCACCGGCGCGCCGTCGATGACCCTCGCAGCGCTCGCGGCGCGCACGACCGAACCCGACGGGGTCTCGGTCACCCGCTGGTGGCTGGTGCCACCCTCGGCGCTGGACATCGAGAAGGATTGGGACGCACTGGGTTTGCGCGGCAGCGCGTCCTACACCCTCAGCTGCGACACCGAGGTGCCCCACGCGCACGGCATCGACCTGACCGGACCGCCGGTCATCGACGCACCGATATTCCGATACCCGCTCTACGCGCTGCTGGCCGGTTGCATCGCGGAAGTCGCGCGGGCAACCGCCGACCGCGCGCTCGCCGCCTTCACGGAACTGGCCGGTACCACCCGCACGCGCTACGGATCAGGACCGCTGGCCGAGCAGCCCATCGCGCAGGCGGCGTACGGCCGTGCGCACGGACGAGTGCAGGCCGCGGTGGCGTTGCTCGACAGTGCGACGCGGGCCGCGTGGACCAGCGCGACGATCGGCGAGGTTCGCACCGAGCAGGTCGCGTTGCTGCGCTCGGCCTGTTGTCAGATGGTCGATACCGCGGAGCAGGTGTGCCGCGAGCTGTTCGACGCCGCGGGCTCGGCGGCGATACATCGGCACAACGGGCTGGAGGGTTGCTGGCGCGACGCGGTCGTGATCTCCCGCCACGCCCTGGTCGCCGCCCGCGGGCGGCAGCTGGTCGGTGCCCATCACCTCACCGCGACGGCGGCGAAGGATCTGTGAGGTCGCGGTACGAGCCCGCTCCGGTGGTGCTCATACCCGGCACCGTTGCGTCCGGCCGTCTCCGCGCTCCTGGATTCGGCGTGGCCGCAACGCCTTCGACGTGGATACTGGTCGCGCTGTGCCTCGGCTTCGCCATGGTCACGTTCGACAACACCATTGTCACGGTGGGATTGCCGCAGTTGCGGGAACAGCTCGGTATCGGTGCCGGGCTGGCGCCGTGGATCGTGGACTCCTACGTCCTGGCCTTCACGGCATTGCTGCTCACCGGCGGCACCCTCGCCGACCGGTGGGGTGCCCGGCGGATGTATTTGAGCGGGGCCGTGTTGATCGCCGCGGGGTCGGCGCTGTGCGCGGTAGCCGATTCGGCGGGACTGCTCATCGTTGGCCGGGCACTCCAGGGGGTCGGTGCGGCGGCGGTCATGCCCGGTTCGTTGTCGTTGCTCAAAGCCAGTTATCTGGACGACGGTCGTCGGGCTCGCGCGGTCGTCATCTGGGCGACGGTCGGGAGCACCGCAGCCGTGGCGGGGCTGGTCTGCAGCGGTGTGCTCGTCTCCGCCTTCGGCTGGCGAAGTCTGTTCTGGGCGAACATGATCCTGGCTCTCGGCACGCTGATCCTGTCCAGGCGGTGCCTGCGCGAGACGCGGACCGTGCGCAATCGTCTGAATCTGTTGAGCCAGAGCGTGTTTCTGGCGGCGCTGACCGCTTTCGTGGCCGGGGTGATCGAGTGGGACTCGACCACGGGGCCGGTGCTCATGGCGGTCGGCGTGCTGCTGGCTATCGGCTTCACCGCGGTCGAACGTCGTTATCCCAACCCCGCGCTGCAACTGTCGCTGCTGCGTCATCCGGAGGCGCGCGCCACCACCGTGGTGGCGTTCGTGGTCAACTTCGGTTTCTACGGGCAGCTCTTTCTGATAGCCGGATTTCTGCAGCGAGTCGAGGGGTTGTCACCGCTGCAAACCAGTGTGGTGATCACGGTGGAGGCCGCCGGGGCAGTGTTCGGCGCTAAGTGCGGCAGTTGGATCGCACAACGATCGTCGAATGGCACCGCCATGCTGACCGGACTGCTGGTGATCGCGGGCGCGTTCCTCACGATGGCGGCCGGCGTGCGATCCCATGCGCTTGGGCTGACCGTCGGGGCATCGTTCTTCGTCGGTCTCGGCATCGATATCGCGATCACGTCGGCGACCGCGGACATGCTGCGTATCGCCGCCACCGGCCGGGCCGGAGCGGCATCGGCTTTGCTGACCATGGCTCGTCAGGTCGGCAGTGTGATCGGCGTTGCCGTGCTCGGTGCGGTGGCAGGCCCATCGGCGACCGGATTCTTCGGCGCGCTGATCATTGCCGCGCTGAGCTGCGCCGGGACAGCATACCTCGTTCGGCACGCCCGAGCCGCGCGGATCTCATTGCCGCACAATACTTCTGGAAAAACAGGCGAGAAATGAAGACATCGATCCGCGTCAATAACGACCTGTCCTACGAAGAACTCCTCCGGCTGGCCTCGGCCGCCGAAGCGGCAGGCGTTGACCAACTCTGGATATCGCACGACCTGCTGCTGCGCTCGGCGCCCGTGCTGATAGGTGCCCTCGCCGCGCGGACCGAACGCATCCAACTCGGCATCGGCATCATGAATCCATACACGGTGCACACCACCGAGATAGCGATGGTGGCGGCCACCGCCCAGGAGGTCTCCGGCGGCCGGTTCGCCCTGGGGGTGAGCGCCGGGGCGACCGATTTCCTCGGCTGGGCCGGTCTGCGGCGGAGCAAGCCGATGTCGACTGTGCGGCAATCGGTTACGGCCTTGCGCGCCTTGCTCGGGCACTCCGACACAGTGGCGGACGATCTGCCGGAGTGGTGGAGCGAGTCGTCCGCGCTTCGCTTCCCGCTGACCAGCCCGGTACCCGTATATGTCGGAGCGACCGGACCACAGATGCGGCGGCTATCCGGTCAGGTCGCCGACGGCGCGCTGCCACTGCTCCCCCGCCCGGATCTGTACGGCAAGATCCGCGACGATGTCCACGCGGGCCTGCACGAGGCCGGCCGCGACGAAGCGTCCTTCGATCTGCCCGCGTGCATCTGGGTATCCGTCGGAGAGCGCGATGCCGCCCGGCGGGCGCTGGCCGAGAAACTCGCCTATTACGGCCAGTCCTTCTCACCGGATCACCTTGCCGCGGCGGGTCTGCAACCTTCCGACTTCCGTGCGGCCGGAAAATACGCTCGCGCAGGGGATCTCGGTAAGGCCGTGGAATTCATCGATGACCGCATGATGAGCCTGGCCGTCGTCGGGTCGCCCGACGAGGTGATCGAGGGTTGCCTGCAACTGCACGCGCTCGGCGCCAGGCACATCTCGTTCGGTCCCCCACTCGGCCCTGATCCCCTTGCGGCCCTTGCGGAATTGGGCCGTTCCGTCATTCCAGCACTACGTTCGGTTCAGCGATAGCGCGGCCGCGAGTCTCAGATCAGCCGAAGAGCGCAGACTTTTCGTCAGGCCCCCTGCTCCGGCCGTAGCTCGGTGGGGAGCACTTTGCCGTCGTGGCGGATCGTGCGTTCGCCGATGCTCCCATCGTGATAGTCGCAGCGCATGTAGTGGCATCCGCAGGCGTATCGGTCGACCCGGACGATCATCCCGAACCCCGTCGGAATCCTCGACATGATCGTCGTCGACCAGCCTGCCGCACGGTGCGCGACACTGGGTGTGATGCGTTGATTCGGTGATCATTTCCGGTGCTCCTCCCTCGAATCGGATAGGCAACGATCACAGCCTGCGTAGCCTTCGGAGGATGCGCAGGAACGGAATGGACGCGGCGAGCCCGCGTTTGATATCGGGATGGAAGGTGCTGAGGTCGACAAGCACGGCATACCTGAGACCGTTGTCGCGCAATTCGACGATACGTTCCTCGACTTCGGCCGGGGTCCCGGTCACGCAATAGTCCCTGACCAACGATCCGGGGACCTTCTCCGCATACGAGAGAACGGTGTCCTCGTCCAGCAGTTGGGGTAGCAGGTCCTGGATACCGGTGAAATCGGAACCCAGCGGATGTTCGACTCCGTGGCGCGCCCACATATCGGCGGAAATACATAAACCGAACGCTCGCGCGCCCACCGAATCGACGGTTTCCGCGACATGCGCGCGAGTCGATCCGGTGATCACGAAGATCATCGCCGCCGGCGTCACCGACATCGGATCTCGGCCCGCGTCGGAGGCCGCTGTCCGCATCCGATCCAAACTGTTCCGGTATTCGGGCACCGGTTGCGGATAAGCGGGGAACCAGGCGTCCGCGTACCGCCCAGCGAGCCGCAGCATGCGCGGGCCGTGCGCGCCTATCCAGATCTCGGGCCTGGTGCCGCGGTAGGGCGGGACCTCGAAGATCGCATCGCGCAGCGGGAAGTATTCCGAATCTCGGGTGACCGGGCGGCCATGGGATGCCCAGAGCAGCCGAATCGTCGCGAGGGCCTCCTCGAATCTGGCCACCGGCGCGTGCCACGGAACCCCGTACGGCTCATTGTTTTCGCGTTCGCCCGGTCCGATGCCAAGAATCGCCCGCCCCCTGCTCAGCAGATGCAGGGTGGCGGCGGCTTGTGCGGTGACCGCGGGGTTGCGTCGCCCGGCGTCGGTGACGCCGACACCGAGCCGCAGCCGTTTGAGACTGTTCTGCGCCGCGATATATCCGAGCGCGGTCCACGGATCGTAATGCGCGTTCGCCCTGGGGATGAGCCGTGCCGCCCCGAGGTGCCGCGGCGCCCAGATCGAGCCGGGCAACAACCCGGTCAGATGATCCGGTACGAACAGCGAATCCGCCTGGCCCGCCGCGGCGAGCCAACGATTGGTGCGGAACGTCAGGTCAGGTGCGATTCGGGGCTGCAGGCCCAGATCTAGTATGCCGGTACGGAATCCGTCCGCCTTCCGCATGAGATCTCCTGGGTAGTCAGAACACCGCAATGCGGATCCAGGGCTGTCGCCTGCTGGTTCACATTGCCGTCGAGTCCATCGAACATAGGACGCCGACCAGGCCGACGATCCAACAAAGGTTGTGGGTGTTGACCGACAACAGAAGTTGGTACCACGTCACGTCGGAATTTGGGTGACGGAACGAGAACGACATGCGGGACCACAGATTCGACGGCATTGGCCCCATTCCGAGTAGGGCAGGCGGCCGGTCGCCGGTAGTACGTTCCAGAGATCGTTTTCCCGAAATGGAAAGTAAGTGATACCGATGGCAGGCGACAATCTCGGATATCTCGATCGGATCTCGAACAGCAAGGCACACCTTGGTAGCAGAAATTTCGCTATCGGAGTACTCGGCGCCGGCGGATTCGTTCCGCCGCGAGTGCGCACCAACGCGGAAGTCGCCGAACCCGCTGGTGTGACGCCACAGTGGATTGTCGAGCGCACCGGAATACACCAACGCCACGTTTCCGGCGTCGATCAAGCCGCCTCCGATCTTGCCGCCCAGGCGGTGCGCAACGCGCTCGACGCGGCCGGGCTCGACGCCGGCGATCTGCACCTGATCATCGTGACGACCTCAACGCCGGACGAGCTCGGCCCGTCTACGGCCTGTCGGGTGCAGGCACTGCTGCGAGCGCATCAGGCAGTGGCCTTCGACGTGTCCGCGGCGTGCACCGGCTGGCTGTTCGGCACTCGGGTCGCCGTCGACTACCTGCGCGCCGATACCGGCGGCCGGTGCGCGGCGGTGGTCGGCGTCGAGGCATACTCGCACTTCCTCGACCCCGCGGACCGCGCCACCGCGGTGCTGTTCGGCGACGGGGCGGGCGCGACCATTCTCGGACCGGTCGCCCAAGGCTTGGGCTTCGGCGAGATCGAGCTCGGCTCGGATGGCGACCACGCGGGCGACGTGCTCATCCCGGCCGGTGGCAGCCGCCACCCGGCCAGCACGGCCACCGTGGAACGCGGACAGCATCACATCCACATGGACGGCAAGGCAGTACGCGACTTCATTCTCGAGATCTTTCCCAAGGCGGCCGCGAGCGCGTTGCGGCGATCAGGTATGACCGCCGACCAGATCGACGTGATCGTCACGCATCAACCCAATCCCGTGTTGCTGCGAAAAGCCTGCGCGGACGCCGGATTCGATATCGACCGCCTGATCATCGTCGGCGACCTGGTCGGCAATATCGGGGCGGGGTCGGTGCCGTACGCGCTGGCCAAGGCCGACGCCGACGGACGGCTGCACGCCGGTGACCGAGTACTGATCGTCGGTTTCGGCGCGGGCGTCACCTGGGGCAGCACCGTCCTCACCTGGGGCATCGACGACGAGGAGGTCGATCGATGAAGGAGAACGCCACCACACCGGCGCAGCGCACCGTTTTCCTTGTCCCCGGGCAGGGCGGCGATCCGCGCTGCGCGTTGCACGACCTGTATCGCGCCGACGGTGCCGCCCGCGCGACCATCGATGACATCGTCGGCACCGTCGAACGCGCGTCCGACGGTGCGGGACAAGGGCTTCGCGAGGTGTTGCTCAGCGACGCCGCGAACCGGGCGATGGCGCCGGGCATCCCACAGCTCGCGAGCTACACCATCTCGGTGGTCCTCGATCGACTGCTGTCCGCGGCGGGACTGCGCCCCGATGTCATCGTCGGACAGAGCTTCGGCGAGATCGGCGCCCTGGTGTGCGCGGGCGTCTTCGACGTGCCGGATGGCACCCGCGCCGTGTGCGCGCTCAATGCCGCGTTCCGCGGCTTCGAGGGCCGCGGCGCCATGGTTCTGGTGCTCGCCTCCGCGCACGAGACTCGCGATCTGCTTGCCGCGGTTGGTCATTCGGAACTGGTTGTGGCGTGTGTCAACAGTCCGAGGCAGACCATCGTCAGCGGACCAGCGGAGGCGATCGCGGCGCTGTTCGAGCGACAAGGCGACGGTCCACGGTTGGTGCGGCTTGCGGTGCCCTACGCCTCGCACCATCCGGGACTTGTCGTCGTCGCGGACCGATTCCGCACCGGACTGCGCCGGACAGTGCAGCGCCCGCTGCGCGTTCCGGTGCATTCGCCGGTCGGTCAACGGACCTATGCCGACACCGACGACCTACGCGAAGCTCTCGTCGACTGCGTCACCAAACCCGTCGATCTGGTGGAAGCGCTGGAGCACACCGGCTCTCAGCACGGCACACGGTTCATCGAACTCGGGGTGGGCGACGGCCTGTGCCGGTGCGTGCACGCCACCCTGCCCGCGGCGCACACCCTGGCGCCGTTGACCAGCGATCTGTCCTGGTTGACCGGCACACCGTCGAAATCCCCTGTCGCCCTGCACCAGCGGTGAGGAAAGGAACGACGATGTCCATCGACCACGATCTCGCGCCGAGCACCGCGACCGGTTCGCTGCGATCAGTACTGCGGCGCTTCCTTTCCGGTCCCGAATCACTTGTGGCACAAGGCGATCCTCGGGATCTGCTACACCAAGCGATCCCCGACGCGTTCTGCGCCTGGCCCGACGGCATCTCCCGGCAAGAACGGTTGAGCCTGGTCTATGCCAGAGCGCGGCATGCGGGCCGGACCGCGCCGCCGGCCACCGAACTGCTCGACGCGCCGCACCTACTGTCCGCCTTGCTTGCCAGGGCCGCGCTGGCGGACCCCGACATGTTTCATATTCTGCTGGTGCACTACACGCTGGTGCTCGCGCCGATCCTGCGGTCCGTGCCCGGCGGTGCCCGCGAAGGACTCGCCGAGACGCTGGCCGCGCTGGAGTCGATGGACGCCTTCGGCTCGGCCCTGCTGACCGAGGGCGCCCGCAGCAACAGCCACCTGCACCCGCGCACGCAGGCCTCGTTCGACCCCGATACCGGTGATTTCATCCTGCACACCCCCGATGCCGACGCACGGAAGTTTCCCAACAGCACCGGCCATCCCGGCGTACCGAAGACCGGCGCGGTCTACGCACAGCTGATTGTCGGCGGACGAGAACGGGGCGTGTTCGTGTTCGTCGTTCCGCTGCGCGGTCCAGACGGCACCGTCCGGCCCGGGGTACAGATCACTCCGGCGCCCGATACCTTCGCGCTGCCTTGTGATTTCGCCTATGTGCGGTTCGACCGGATGCGTATTCCGTTGCACGCCTGGCTGAGTGATGGCGCCACCATCGACGCCGACGGCCGGTTCCATGACGACGCGGGCGCTGCCCCGGATCGCCTCGCTCGCACCATGCGCATCGGGGCACCGCACGTGTGGCGCGGCGTCATCGCGGCGTGCGCCGCCGTCACCCAGGACTCGGCACGAATTCTGGAGTCGCACACCGCAACCCGATTGACCATGGGACGGCTGGCCCCGGAACAGGGACTCATCCGCTATCGCAACCAACAAGAAGCGGTACTCGGGGCGCTCGCGGCCGCGTACACCCTGACCATCGTCAGCAGGCACGTCGTCCGCGAAAGTGCCGCGACACCTGATGTACCGGCCGGCGAGGCGACCTGGGCACCCTGGGCCTCGGTCGACACCGAACTCCCCCTGCTGAAGGTATTCGCCACTCGACTCGCGTTGGACGTGACCGCGAGCTGCCGCACGCACTGCGGCGCAACCGGTTTCATTGCGAACAACCGCCTCAACGCGTTTCACGGCTTCGTCAACTCGTACTTCTGCGCGGGCGGCGACAACGACCTGATCCTGATGGACACCGCACATGCCATGGCCGACCCCCGGCAGTACCGGCCGCCGGGCCCGCAGACGAGACCGGCCGATGCCGCGGATCTGACCTCGCCGCGCGTCTGGGTTTCGTTGGCGCGCACCGCGGAACGGTACTACCACCATCGCCTGGACAGCCGCTTGAAAGCGGCCCGCCGCGCCGGGCACGACCAGTTCACCGCATGGAACGACAATCTCGCCCTTGCCCAGACGGCCGCCGCGGCTCGAGCGGATCGTATTGTCCTGGAGCTCTTGCAGATCGCCTGTCACAGCGCACCAGCACCGGTCGATCGGCTGCTACAGCTGTACGCGCTGTCCTGGATTCAGCGCAACGCCGGATTCCTGGCCGATCAACGACTCGTCCCGACGCCGCTGCTCGACCACGTCTGGGACCACCGTCGTGCGCTCTGCGACGAATTGTTCCCGCACATAACCGATCTCGCGGCCGCCTTCGAACTGCCCGAACCGTAACCTCGCAAAGGAAGTCACCGATGAGTGCTCGTACCGCCTTCATGTTCCCCGGGCAAGGATCTTATGTTCCGGGTCTCCTGGCAAATCTGATCAACGAATTCCCTTCGGCGCGAAAAACATTGGATCACATCGACGAGGCGTGCGACGAGCACGGGCATGCCCCGGTTTCCCGGCTGCTGATCGATCGAGACGCCGCATCGCTGGACGACCTGGTGGCCGATCGGTCACCGGATCTGGATGTGGCCCTGTTCTCGAGCGGTATCGTCACCTATCGGATCCTGGTCGAGGCGGGCCTGCACGCCGACGTGGTCGTCGGGCACAGCCTCGGTGAGGTGTCCGCGTTCACCGCGGCGGGCGCCCTCACCGTGCGCGACGCGACCCGGCTCGTCCTCGCCAGAACAGCAGCCCTGCGCGACATTTCGAGCCTCGACGGTGGCATGATCGCCCTCGCGGTCGGCAGTGCCCGCGCCAGACACCTGACCGGCTTCATCGACGAACCGAGCGCTGTCGTCGCGGTCGACAACGGTCCGGATCAGTGCGTCATCTCCGGGTCGACCACGGCCCTTGTCATGGTCGAGCAGCTCGCCGCCGCCGCGGGCATCCGGGCGACTCGTCTGCGCGCTGCCAAGCCCTTTCACAATCGACTGCTGCGCGATGCCGCCGAAGCGTTCGCCCGCGCCGTCGACGACATCGCGGTCGCCGAGCCGAAGATCCCGGTCTACTCCCCGGTGCTCGGCCGTTACGTGCAGTCCGCCGAGGACATCCGCGCCTGGGTGGCACGGCACCTGACCAAGCCGGTGCTGTTCTACGACGGGCTGCTGCGGTTGTACCGCGACGGCGTGCGCCACTACGTCGAATCAGGCGGCCGGGACACCCTCACCTCGATGGTTCCGGCCTGCCTGCCCGCTGCGGCCGAGACGATCGCGCCACTGCGGCAACGGTATTCGGCCGTGCAGTTCCGACAGGCGATCGGCTCGGGCGACGCCGTCCCGGCACCGGCCGCCAATCCGGTCGCCAATCCGGTCGTCAATCCGGTCGCCGAAGCCACGAACGGCAGCGCGCCGACCTCGACCGACGCGCCTGCCGCGCTGCCCGCGGCGGACGAACTCTTCGCGCAGATCCGCCAGATCTACGCCGACGCCCTTGGCTATCCGGTCGACCTGCTGGATGCCGATGTCGACCTCGAGGCGGATCTGGGGATCGACTCGATCAAGCAGATCGAAGCGTTCCGGTTGGCCAGGCAGCGATTCGGGCTGCCCGAGCCGCCCGCCGAGGTGCGCGTCACGTCCTTCTCGACCCTGACCGAACTGGCCGAGCTGCTGCGCACGCTCGCCGACAGGACCGGGCCGACGCCGATCAAGACGGGAGTGTGACGCGATGAGCGACGAGTTCGCCGGCAAGACCGCGCTGGTCACCGGTGGCGGCAAGGGTATCGGACGCACGATATGCCTGCGGCTGGCCGAGCAGGGGGCGCATGTTCTGGTCAACTACTTTCATTCCGAGACCGACGCGTCGGCAACGCTCGCCGAGATACTCCGGCAGGGCGGTTCCGCCGAGCTCGTCCATGGCTCGGTGGCCGACGAGGAGTCCGTTCGAGCGATGTTCGCCGGAATCGCCGATCGCCACGACGGGCTCGACATTCTGATCAACAATGCCGCACGCGGGACGCTCGCACCGATGCCGACCTTGCGCAACAGCGACTGGTCCAAAGCTCTCGCCGTCAACCTCGACGGCAGTCGGCGATGCGCGCAGGCGGCCGCGGCGCTGATGGCCGGACGGCCGGGTTCGATAGTGAATCTGTCCTCCATCGGTGCGGGCCTTGTCATCGGCAACTACGCGACGGTCGGTGTGAGCAAGGCCGCCGTCGAGGCGTTGACCCGTTATCTGGCAGTGGAATTCGCCGCCGCGGGCATCCGGGTGAACACCGCGTCGGCCGGCCTGATCGACAACGCGACCAGTCACCTCTTCCCCGACAGCGATGTCTTCCGGCAGACGGTGCTCGCGGCGACGCCGATGCGCAGGCTGGCGACCGAGGCCGACCTCACCGAGCTCGTGCTGTTCCTGGCGTCGGATCGCGCGTCGTTCATCACCGGCCAGGTGCTGCTCGCCGACGGCGGCCTTTCCCTCGGATCCGCGAGTCTGGCACCGCAGGCCGGGCCGGTGAGTTCCGCGGTCGCCGCGCCGAGCGCGGACCCGCCTACGCCACCACCGGAATCCGGCGAGGTCGAGGACCAGCTCGTCGCGGTGGTCGGCACCGGCATGGCCATCGCGGGCGCCAACAGCCCACAGGAGTTCTGGCGTTTGCTGACACAGCCGACGTCGGTATTCACCGAGCCTGGCGAGCGATTCGCCCTCGACAACTTCTACTCTCCCGACCGCTCCGCCGTCGATCGCACCTACTGTCGGGTCGGCGGCCACCTGCACGATTTTCAACCGCACCCGGCCCTCGCTGCCGAGGAGGCGGCCGACGGTCCCATCCTCGACGAAGCGACACGCTGGCTGCGGCACAGTCTGTTCCAGGCCAGGGACGGCGTGCGGCTGGCGTCGACAGATCGTTGCGCCGTCTATGTGGGGGCCTGGCCGGGCGGTAGCCAGACCCTGGCCGAACATCTGGTCACCGAAACCTTCGGCAGCGCGGTCGACGAGGCCGCGGGCCCGGCGGCCGCGACCCGGTTGCGCGAAGTGCTGCGCAGCCGCTATCCCCGAGCCCGCGCCGGTCAGCCGGTGCTGCCAAGCATGGTGGTGAACGCGGCCATCGACGGCATCCTCGACCGGGTCGCCGAGGCGACGGTCATCGATACCGCCTGCGCCTCATCGCTCTACGCGGTCGACTTCGGCGTCAAAGCACTGCTGGCCGGTGACTGTGATATCGCCTACTGCGGTGGGGTCGAGGTCTTGAATCCGACCGTGGCGGTAATGTTCGCCAAACTCGGTGGCCTGTCGCGCGGGGGTGCGGTTCGCTCCTTCGACGCATCGGCCGACGGCACCCTCTTCAGCGACGGCGCCGCCATGGTCACGCTCAAGCTGCTGTCGCGTGCCCGCGCCGACGGCGATCGAATCCTCGGCGTGCTCACCGGATTCGGCGCCGCCGCCGACGGCAGGGGCAAGGCGATCGCGGCCCCGAACCCGGCCGGACAGCGGCTGGCCATCGAACGCGCCCGCGCGATCAACGAGACCGCGCCCTCGGCGGTCGACTGGATCATCGCACATGCCACCGGCACCACCGCCGGGGATCGCACCGAGCTACAGACATTGGCCGCGGTAGCTCCCCCTGACGGCTACCCGTGCAGTTCCAACAAGGCGGTGGTCGGGCATACCGGCTGGGCAGCGGGCGCGGTGTCGTTGATCCATGCCACCGAGGCGCTGCGGGCCGAACGGATACCGGGGCAGTACGGTTTCACCGCACCGCCCTCGGACGTGCAGATCGACCGCACGCGCGTGTCCGCCCGCGATATCGCCTTCCCCGCCGACGAGCACTCGCCGCGACTGGTGGGGATATCCGCGTTCGGGTTCGGCGGCACCAACGGTCACCTGCTGGTGGCCGACCGCACGAACGGCAACCCGATCCGGTCCGGACGTCCCACCGGCAGTACGGATCTGGCCGTGGTCGCGTGGAGCGCCCACCTTCCTGGCAGCCCCGATCGCGAGCGGATCACCGCCTGGCTGCGCGGCGACAGCGACGCACCGGAGCGGCGGTTCGCCGTCCCCTATCCGGCACCAACTCCGGCCGAAATACGGCTGACTCCCAAAACTATCGCCACCATAGATCCTTGCCATCTGATGGCCATTCAGGTCGCGGACACGTTCCTTCGCGAGCACGGCGAACTGTGGGCCGAGGTGCGCGAGTCGACCGGCGTCATCACCGCGCACACCGGTGTTCCGGTCGCGCTCACCGCTGCGTTCACCCGCACCTACGGCGACGATGTGCTCGACGCTGTCGCCGAATCCGATGCGGCACAGGCTCTTACCCCGATCGCCGAGTCGGTGCTCGCTACGGTGCGTGACCGGGTGCCGGAGTGCAACGAGGACACCTACGCGGGTGTCATGACCAACGTCATCGCGTCCCGGATCACCAGCAGGCACAACCTGCGCGGGATGAGCGTCGCCATCGATGCGGGCGACGACTCGGCGCTGGCGGCCCTGAGCACCGCTCGACGGTATCTGCGAACCGGGGACCTGAATCTCGCGCTGCTGCTTGCGCTCAACGGCAACTCCAGCGCCGAGCTCGCCGAACTTCTCGGTCGGCCAGCGCAATCGCTGGCCGAAGGCGCCTTCCTGATCGCACTGGCCACCACCGAGGAGGCCGAGCGACGCGGCTGGCCGATCGTGGCGCGGGTGAGTTTCGCGGACGGCGATGGCGCTACCGCGACAGGCGAGTCCGCCGGCACCCGTGACTATCTCGGCGCCGCAGGGGCGGTTGCCTTGCTTCGTGCCGTCGAGAACCCGGCCGCGATGTCGGAGTTGTCGCTGCCGAACGGGGATCGAGTCCAGGTAGCGCGGCGGCACCCGGCACATCTCACCGAGCGCTACGTTCCCGCGCTGGTTGCCGCGCCGCACCTGCCACCGTTGGTGGCACACAACGCAATTCCGACGGGCAGTGTCGTCCTGGTCGACTCCGCCGAATCGGCACAGCGGCTGCGCGCCGAACTGGAACAGGCCGAGGCAACGGTGCTGTGCGCCGACGTCGACGATCCGAGCGACACTCGCGTGCGGGCATTGATCGACCAGGCCACCCCCGCGTTGACGGTGATCTGCGCCGCCGACGCATCGCCGTCGCTACGGACGGGCAAGGACTTGACCGCTCAGTTACGGCTGCACGATCTCACTTTCGTTGCCGCCCAACGATTGTGGACACGGTGGACAGCGGACAGCTCGCTCATGGTGCTGCTGCCCGGTCAGCCGAGCACGGGTCGGCCGAGTCCGTATGCGGCGCTATTCACCGGCTTCGTCAAGAGCCTGGCGTGGGAACGCACCGACGCGTCGATCGCCGCGATACTCACCGAGGCACCACCTGCCGCGGCCCTGCGCTTCCTGGCGCACGAAAGATCAACAGCCGCAACCGAACCGGTGGTGTGGTATCGCGAAGGGATCCGATATCGCGACGTCCTCACCCCGGCGGCGCTGCCCGCGGACGAGACGAGCCTGCCGATCGGCGACGACTCCGTAATCCTGGTGACCGGCGGAACCGGTGGGCTACCGATCGCGATGCTGCGCGCGCTCAGCGAACACGCCAAACCCACGGTATGGCTGCTCGCGCGCACAGATCCGACCGACATCGCCGGGCAGACCAATGGCACCGCACCGGCAGACGTGCGAGCGGCCCTGATCCGGCGTCTTCGCGAAGACGACCCGGCCAGACCCATCCGATCCATCGTCGCGCAGGCCGACGCCCACATGAAAGCCATTGCCCGCCAACGCGATTACCGCGAACTCGTCGGTCAGCTCGGCGCGGACCGGCTGCATTGTCTTTCCTGCGACGTACTCGACCCCGATGCGGTGCGGGCCGCGGTCGCGACCGTGTTGTCCACCGCGGGCCGACTCGACCTGGTAATCCACGCGGCAGGACTGTCCGCGCCCGCGTTGCTGGAGAACAAGTCGTTGACGAGCTTCCGCTCGGTTCGAGATACCAAGGTCCTCGGTTATCAGCATCTCCGAGCCGCACTGGCCGAGCATGCGCCGGTCCGCTGGTGCAACATCGGGTCGGTGGCGGGCGCGATCGGCCTGCCTGGGGACGTCGACTACGCCGCCGCCAATGATTTCCTGGCCGCCTGTGCGCAGCGCGACGATCACGAATTCACCATCGCCTTCCCGCTGTGGGGACAGACCGGACTTCGTTCAGACCAGTTGAACCGTGCGTACCTGCAACGACAGGGACGACTCAGCTCGATCAGCACCGACGAGGGGACTGCCCTGTTCCTGGCCGAGCTCGCCGCCGGTGCGGGCTGCGCGGTCGCCCTCGGTGACCACGAGCTCCGCATGTTGCGCGGCGAACGACCGTACAGCGTAGTCGAGGACGCGCACGCCGAGGTGACCGAGAGCTGCTGGCACTACACGTTCGATCCCGTTCGCGACGACTACCTGTCCGACCATATGGTCGACGGAAAGCCGACCGTGCCGGGAACTTTGATGCTGGAGATCGCGGCAAGGGCAGCCATGGCCTTGCTTCCAGGCACCACCGTCCGCGAGTATCGCGACACTCGATTCGAGGCCTTCCTCAAACCGTTCGCCGGACGTCGGCCGGTCGAGCTGCGGATCACCGCCGCGCTGGTCGCCAGCGGAGCACAGACCACTCCGGCGGTGACAGTCGAACTGACCTCCGAGGTCGCCACGGCGAACGGCGCGCCGTCCCTGCGACGCTTCTTCCGCACGGAAGTCATTGTCGAATCGGCCGATTCACCTACCGAAAACCTCCGGCCCGAGGTACCCGACCTGGTCGGGCGATCCGTACCGGACCCGTATTGCCTCGCCGATTCACCGGTCCGCATCGGTGGCATGTTCGCCAACCTCACCGACATCCGGACGGCCGACCGGCGCGCACTCGGTCGGTGGTCGCTCCCGCCGGACTCGACGGGCTTCCTCGACACCATGCGAATCCCGTGGCTGCTGCTCGACGCGATGCTGCGCACGTTCGCACTGGCCGCCGGGACCGATACCGATCAGCCGATCTTCGTACCCCGCGACATCGCCCGAATCGACCTGGCTACCGAATCCGCCAACGATATCGGCCTGGCCGAGCGATACGGCGCGGACATCCGGCTGCTCGGCGATCTGACCGGATCGGCGACAGTTCGCGCGATCGCGCCGGACGGCACACTGCTGTCGCAGATGACCGGCCTGACGATGCAGCGACTCGGATCCGTTCGGCCGACCCGCGACAACCAGGCCGAAGACTCCCCTCGGTCGGTAACGGCCGGGTAACGACCGAACGAACCGCCCCACTCGACAGGCCCCGCAGCCGCCCTCCTCGATCAGGTTCGGCGAGCACGACCAGCGCTTTCGTCCGGTCGGCAGGCCTCCAGCAAACCGTCAGCGCATTCTGCGGCGCCCTGGCGGACGCAAGTACACCTGCACGCGCACGCCCGGGCCGGAAAACATTTCCCCGCAAACTTTTTCGGTTAAACTATCCTCTTCAGCAGCCACAACCCGCGAAAGCGAGAGCGACACCCGATCACGAGCCACCGGGGAAGAGGGTTCAGATGGTCGTGAATCACAGAGCGCTCAGCGCGGGCGAACGAATCGAGTTACGCCGTCGACGGTTGGGGCTATCCCGCCGAGTCGTCGCCGAGCTGACCGGACGCAGCGAGGAGTGGCTGCGCCAGATCGAGCGCGGCCGCCGCCGCCTCGACAGTATCGAGATGATGTACCGGCTGGCCGAAGTCCTGCGGTTCGACGATCCCATCGAATTGATCGGCCTGCCTTCATCGAGCCGCTCGGGGGCACGCGACATGGGCGAAATGAGTCTGCAGCTCACCGCGCTCAACCGTGCCATCATGGATCACCCGTCGACGCAGGTCTTCGCCACGGCGGCCACGAGCCAGCTGCCGACCCTCGAGTCGGTGCGCGCGGGCCTTGACCGATGCTGGTACAGCTGGCTCGGTTCTGGTCATCGCTACACCGAACTCGCCGCCCGGCTACCCGAGGTGCTGACCTCGGCACGGTCGATCCGCGCCGCCGCCCAGGCGAGCACGAACGGACAACTGGAGGAGGCGGGCAAACTCCTGGTCGAGGCCTATCACCTGGCCCGATTCGTGCTGACCCGGGTGGGCGACTACCACCTCGCGTGGCTCGTCGCCGACCGGCCGATCGGCATCCTCACCCAACCCGCGCAGCCGGTTCTCGTCGCGGCGAGTTCGTGGCATGTAGCAAGCGCACTGCTATCGATGGGCTATCACTCGGAAAGCCGGGACTACGCGCTGGCCGCCGCACAACGCCTTGCCGCGGCCAACCGGTCCGCGGAAACCGAGAGCCCGGTGTACGGCGCGCTGCAACTGCTGGCGGCCGAGGGGGCCGCGGGCGCGGCCGACCTCGAGCAGTCCAAGCAGCTCATCGCCGAAGCCGCCCGCATCGCCGAACAACTCGATCGGGCGGCCTGCCTGCGCACCGTCTGGTTCGGCGTCCCCGAGGTCACCATCACCGCAATGGATATCGCGCTGCGCCTCGGTCAAGTCGACGAAGCGATCAGGCTGGCGGCCGACGTCCAGCTGCCGGACAACGCCACCGTCGATGTGTGCGCCCGCTACTACCTGACCACCGCCTATGCCTACGGCCGCAAAGGCGAAGACTTCGCCGCGACCCTGGCGCTGCAGCAGGCCGAGCTGGCGAGTCCGGAAGACCTCCGCTACGACTGGATGGCCCACCGTACCCTGCAACAGCTCTCCCGCCATGACCATCACCTGACCAGACGCGATCTCGCGAAGCTACTCGCCGCCGCGGGCCTGGCCTGAGCCGTCGGCCGGAACTGGAAGTTCCACAGATTATTTCGCCGATGGGTGGGTAAAACATCAGAGTACAGACGCCATCGCGAATTCCCGACAGCCACCGGACAGTTACCGGACGGGAGCGAATTGGCCGCAATAATTGCCGGGTTCCTTTCGATCGCCGAACGGGGAGGATTCGTGAGCAGCACCGCCGGTCTCAAAACAGGCCTGTTGACCATAGGTGAGCGGATCGAATTGCTACGACGCCAGCGCGACCTGTCCCGCCGGGCTCTCGCAGAACTGGTCGGTCGAAGTGAAGAGTGGCTGCGCCTGATCGAGTCGGGAAACAAACCACTGGACAGCGTGGCGTTGATATTCCGGCTCGCCGAAGCACTGCACATCAAAGATGTGCGCGAATTCATCGCGCTCCCGCCACAGCTGGCGCCCGCTGGCGTCGAAGCAGGGGACCAGCTCGCCGAATCATTGAAACGCAGCATTATCAATTATCCGGCCATTCGAACCAACGAGGGCACGGCAGCGAATACCGAATCCCTTACCGATCTGACCGATCGATTACATCGATGCCAGAATATCTGGGAACACTCACCGACCCGGTATACAGAATTAGCGGAATCCCTTCCCAAGGTTTTGACCGCGGCTCGCATACAGTACTTGCTGTCGCATGACGACGATGCCGGAGAATTGCTGTTACAGAGCTATCATCTATCCCGTCGATTTCTTACCAGGATCGGTTCGCATCAGCTTGCCTTTACCGCGGCGGATCGGGCGACGATGGTGGCCGAACAACTGCGGAATCCGTGGCAGCTGGCCGCGTGTGCCTGGCATACCGGAAACGGCATGCTCGGACTATCACAGGCACAGGAATGCCACGACTACGCCATGACCGCCGCCGACCATCTGACGGATGTCGCCGACTCCGTCGACAAAACCGTGTTGACCGGCGCGTTGCAGTTGCTCGCCGCGAAAGGCGCCGCCGCTGCGGGGAATGTCGCCGAATCGGACCGACTGACGACCGCGGCGACACACAGGGCGAGCCAGTTCGATACCGATCACAGGACGTATGACATTCCGTTCGGCCCCACCGAATCCCTCATTGCCCGCCTCGAGATCATGCTCTGGGGTGGAAATTGCGAACAGGCCGCCGAACTCGCGGCACAGCAGCACGTTCCGGATGCCCACCCGATCAGCGGACGAATGCGATTCCACCTGGCGGGCGCATATGCCTGCGCTCGCCGAAACGACTACGCCGGCGCCTCCTCCGCTCTCGGCAAGGCCGCCGACGTTTGCCCCGAAGACTTTCGCTACGGCTCGGACACGCAGTCGACGCTGCAATATCTGGTCAAGCAGGACAACCGGCTGGTGCGCCAGGAAGTTCACGAGCTCGCCCGCGTGGCCGGACTCCGCTGAACGCAGCCGGGCAGCGCCGGTTCAGCCCTGATTGCCAGTTGATAACTGAATGGTGAACCCGCACCCGCTCTTGCCACTTCCATATGGAACCATTCGGTATCCTCGCGACATGACCGCGATAACCGACTTGATCGTCAGCGAACTGATCGAGCCCGGCAGCCTGTCGGACCCCATAGCGCTCTATCGGGATGTCTTCGCTTTACGCCCCGAAGACCCCGCGCCAAGCCCCCGACTGCTCACCGCGTTGGCCCACAATGGAAGTATCGCGCTCGGAGCGCGGATAAATGGGGAACTGGTCGGCTTCAGCTACGGCTTCCCAGGCCTGGATCTGGACGGCGGCGGACACATTTCTTCGATATACCACTACATGGAGTTACTGGTAGTGCGAGCCGACCGGCGAAGCAGTGGCATAGGCCGATCGTTGATGCATTTCTTGCGCAATATCTCACTCACCCGAGGACTACGCACCATCCAGTGGGCCTACGACCCGCTGCGCGCCGCGAACGCATATTTCTACCTCGATGTCCTCGGCGCGCGCGGCTGCGGATTCGCCCCCAATCTCTACGGCATCGAGGACTCCGGACGCGACCGCGGCCATCCCACCGACCGGATAATCGCTCGCTGGGAACTCACCAAGCCTGCCCAGCACTGGCCGCAGCCGCCGTCCGGGCTGACCCCAGGCAGCCCGGAACTCGATCCGCATGGCGCCCCGGGGACGATGCTGTTGGCCATTCCGACGGTGTACGAAGACCAATGCGGACGCGACTGCGTTGCGCTGCGACGCCGCATATGCGCTGTCCTCAGCGACTTGATGGCCAGCGGTTTCCAAGCCGTGTCCTGTCGAAAGGCCGGCGACGGCACGACCGTATACCGGCTGGTGACGGGCGCGCCAACGTAGCATTGCGGCGCGACCACCGCCGGGGAATGGCTTTCGCGAAAGATGCTGAAGACCTTGGCGACCGACCCGCACGACTGTCAATAGGCGGTGCTCAGGCCAGGAACTTGCCGAGGTCGTCGAGCACCCGCATCGCGCCGATCGGACCGAGTCCGAGGAACCACACCTCGTCGTCCACCGCGATCGCGTGCCCGGCCTTGACCGCGCTCGAGTTGCGCCAAATCGGCCCTGAGGTCACGGTTTTCTGGTCCGGTGAGACGTCGGCGCCGTAACTCGAGTAGAAGATCCAGTCGGCGGCGGCCTGGTCGATGTTCTCCTTCGAGATCTGCACCGCCAGCTCATCGACGTTCTGATTGGCCGGTCTCGACAGGCCGACATCGCTGAGGATGACGCCGATGAAGGACTTGTTACCGTAGAGGCGGATGTTGCCGCTCAGGAAGCGAACGAGCGAAATCGTCGGTGCGCCAGGCAGTTTGGCCTTCACCTGATTCGCCTTGGCTTGATAGTCGTTGAGCAGCTTGGTTGCCTGCTCCTCCGCGCCGAGTGCGGCGCCGACCAACAGGAAGTTCTCCTTCCACGGGAAGCCGGGCCGGATGGAGAATACGGTCGGCGCGATGGCCGACAACTGTGGATACAGATCGCTGACGCGTAACTTGCTGCCCAGGATCAGATCTGGTTTCAATGCGGCGATCTTCTCGAGGTCGAGTGTGTTGGTCGGACCGACCGTCGCGATGTTCCGCACCCGGTCGGCCAGATACGACGGCACCCCCTGCTGTCCGGCGGTGGTGGCCATGCCGACTGGCGTAACACCCAGTGCGAGAACGTCGTCCAGCTCGCCGGAGTCGAGAACGATTACCCGCGTAGGCTTTTTCTCGATGCGCGTCTGTCCCATCGCCTGGGTGACCGTGCGCGGAAACACCCCGGGCCCGACGTCGGCCTTGAGTTTGGCCGTCTCGGTATCGGCGGTGGCGAATTGCGCCCCGCCGGTGGCGACATTCTTGTCACCGTGACCGGTATCGCCCGCGCCCGCGGGAGTGGTGGCGGGGTCGGACCCGCATGCGGTGAGCAGCGCGGCGGCGGCGACAACCGCGACAACCGCTTTCGTCCATCGGACCATTGTGTGATTCCTTTCCTAAGAGCGGGCGGCGGGCGCGGCGGACCTGCCAGAGCGATGTCGTCCGATCGGAACGACCATCGGGGTACCGGACACGGGGTCCGAGATGATCTGTGACGGCATGCCGAATACGTCCTCGACCAATGCCGCAGTGAGGATGTCCGAGGGGGCGCCCTCGCAGGCGATGCTGCCGCCCTTCATGGCGATGAGGTGATCGCCGTAGCGGGCGGCCAGATTGAGGTCGTGCATCACGATCACCACCGTGGTGCCGTCGGCGCGGTTGAGATCCGCGAGCAGGTCGAGCACCTCCACCTGATGGGAGATATCGAGGAAGGTGGTCGGCTCGTCCAGCAGCATGATCGGGGTTCGCTGGGCCAGCGCCATGGCGATCCACACCCGCTGCCGCTGGCCGCCGGAGAGTTCGTCGACCGAGCGCGACGCCAGCTCGACGGTGTCGGTGACCTGCATGGCGCGTGCCACCGCCGCGTCGTCCGCTGGCGTCCATCGGCGAAACATGCCCTGATGTGGATAGCGACCGCGACCGACCAGATCCGCGACCGTAATGCCCTCGGGCGCGACCGGGGACTGTGGCAGCAGGCCGAGCACCCGCGCGACATCCTTGCTTCGCAACGAGGAGATCGGCTCGCCGCCGAGATAGACCGCACCATGGGCGGGCGCGAGCAGCCGTGCCAGGCCGCGCAGCAATGTCGATTTCCCGCACGCGTTGGTGCCGACGATCATCGTCACCAAGCCCTCGGGGATTCGCACGGTGAGGTCGTTCACGATCGTCACCGGTCCATAGCCGAGCCGCAGGTTCTCGGTGTGCAAAGTTGGTGTCACGCTGTCCCTTTCAGACACGCCAAGCCCTTTTCTAGACACGCCGAGCCCTTTCAGACTCGCCCGGCACGGTTGGCCGAGGCGAGCAGCCACAGCAGATACGGCGCGCCGACAGCGCCGGTCACCACCCCGACCGGCAGTGCGGTGCCGAGCAGATGCTGTGCCACGAAATCGGCGGTCAGCGTGACCAGCGCGCCGGTGAGCGCGGCCGGTATCAACGCCGTACGACCGCCGCCGGTCAGCCGGGTGGCGATCGGGTTCGCGACGAACGCGACGAACGCGATGGGACCGGCGACCGCCGTCGCGAAAGCCACACTGGCGGTGGCGATCAGCAGCAACAGCAGACGCGTGTGCTCCACCCGCAGGCCGAGGCTGACCGCGACGTCGTCACCGAGCTGCAATCCGTTGAGCGCGGGGGCGAGCAGCGCGGCGGCGGGTATCAGCACCGCGAGCGCGATCGCCAGCGGCACAACATGATTCCAGCCGCGGCCGTTGAGATTGCCGATCATCCAGACCAGCGCCTGCTGGGCGAGCGCGACATCGGCCCAGGTCATGAGGTAGGACACGACGCTGGTCAACACCGCACCGACACCGACGCCGACCAGCACGAGGCGAAACCCGTTCACCCCGCCGCGCCGCGCGAGGCCGTAGATCACCGCGCCCGTGCCGACCGCGCCGACGAAGGCGGCCAGTGACAACGCCGCGCCGGACAGTCCGAAGACGATCAGACCGGCGACGGCGGCAGCGCTCGCGCCCTGGGAAACGCCGATCACGTCCGGACTGGCCAGCGGGTTTCGTAGCAATCGCTGAAACAGCGTGCCGCCCATACCGAACGCGACACCGACCAGCATCGCCGCGACGGCTCGCGGCAATCGCAGCCGCGTGATCACGAACGCGTCCTGCCCGGTGCCGCCGCCGAGCAGAATGCCCGGAACTTCGCTCAGCGGAACCGAATACGAGCCGACGGTGAGCGTCAGCGCGAAAACCAGCAGCAGTGCAAGGAGCAATGCGAGCGTTACCAGGCGTGCGCGAGTTCTGCCACTGCGTCGTGCGTGCGTGACGGCGGCCAGCGCGGCCGCGTCGACGGCGGTCACGCCGCCACCTCGCTAGTGCTGAGCACCGTGTGCTCTCGCTGACATTCGCTCACGCCGCCACCAACTTTCGGCGGCGCACCAGCACGACGAGCAATGGCCCGCCGATGACCGCGGTCACGACACCGACCTGCACCTCGGCGGGTCGAGCGATGACGCGGCCGACCACATCCGCGACCAGCAGCAGGATCGAGGCGAGCACCGCGGCGTACGGCAGTAGCCAACGGTGGTCGGGGCCGGTGATCAGCCGGGCCGCGTGCGGGATCATCAGGCCGACGAAGGCGATGGGTCCGGCGATGGCCGTCGCCGCGCCGCACAGTATGACCACCGCGAGCGCGGCGACACCGCGGGCGACCAGCACATTCTGGCCGAGCGCGCGGGCAACGTCCGGGCCGAGCGCCAGCGCGTTCAACATGCGCGCCGACATCGCCGCGAGCAGGATGCCGACGGCGAGGAACGGCAGTGCCTGCCCAACGGTCGGCAGGTCGCGCTCGGCGAGTGACCCGACCTGCCAGAAGCGGTATTGATCGAAGGTGGTGGTGTCGGTGAGCAGCAGCCCACTGGTCACCGACTGCACTGCGGCGGTCACCGCGGCTCCGGCGAGCGCGAGCTTCATCGGCGTGGCGCCGTCGCGGCCGAGCGAGCTGACGAGGTACACGACCCCGCCCGCGACCGCGGCGCCCGCGAAGCCGAACCACACGTAGCCGGTCACCGAGCTCACGCCGAGCACACTGATCCCGAGCACGACGAACAGCGCCGCGCCCGCGTTGACACCGAGCAGTCCAGGGTCGGCGAGCGGGTTTCGAGTCGCGCCCTGGATGATCGATCCGGCCAGTCCAAGCGCGATACCGACCAGCACCCCGATCACCGTGCGCGGCAACCGAAGATCGCGCACGACGGCGTGATCGACATCGGCGGGGTTGTAGCGGAGCAAGGCGTCCACCACGGTCGTGAACGTCAACGCGCGCGAGCCGACGGCGATGCTCAGCATCACCGCGAACGCGAGCACTGCCAGTAGCAGCACCAGCCCCATCGCGAGCGGGAGCGTCCTGTTGCGGGCGCGATCCATGTGTGTCGGTTACCTTCGATTGCGATCAATATGGTTTGCCTACCCTAATTCATGGGGAATGGGACATTTGCGCCGCCAGCGGGCAGCACGATCGGCGCAGGGCTGAGGACGCGCGGTCGGCGCTTTTCCGGAACTGCCTCACCGAAGCACCGACGCCGCCAGACCGTGCAGCCCCGAACCGGTTGATCGCGCCGTACGGAAGACCCTCGACCCGCCGCGCTCAAACCGCCACCTCGGGCCGTCGCGCACTTACCGCCACCTCAAGCCGTCGCGCGCTAACCCGCAGCTCGGGCTATCGCACATTTTACCGCCCGCCTCGGGCCGTCACGCGCTAACCGCCACCTCGGGCCGCCGCGCGCTTAGCAGCACCTCGAGCCGCCGTGCGCTTACCACCACCTCGGGCCGTAGCGCGCTCAGCGCCACCTCAAGCCGTCGCACGTCTAGCGCCGCCGGGCCGTCGCACACTTAGCGCAGCCCGGGCCGCCGCGCGCTTAGCGGCAGTTCAGGCCGCCGCGCGCTTAGCGGCAGTTCGTACGCCTACTTCGGAACCTGCTGTGGCGCAACCTGTTCGGACTGCGGGCGATAGAGGTCGGGCTCGAGGTAGATGACGTCGGCGGTGGGTACGGCGGCGCGGACGCGGGCTTCGGCGGCATCTATGGCGGTGGCGACATCGTCGATGGTCAGGCCGGGAACGATCGAGATCTTGGCGGCGATGAGGAGTTCATTGGGGGCGAGATACTCTGTGCGCATATGGATTACGCGATCTATGCGGGTGCCGTCGACCAGGTTCGCGCGAATCGCGCGGTCTTCGTCGGGGGTGGCACCTTCACCGATGAGCAGACTCTTCATCTCCACGATGAGCACCACGGCGATGGCGCCGAGCAGGACGCCGATCGCCAGGGTGCCGACACCGTCCCAGCGCGAATCACCGGTCAGCACAGTCAATCCCACACCGGTGAACGCGAAGGCGAGACCGACCAACGCCCCGCTGTCCTCCAGCAGCACCACCGGCAGTTCGGGATTGCGCGACGAGCGGATGAACTGCCACCAACTCCCCCGCCCTTTGAGCGGCCGGGATTCACGCCGGGCCGTGAGCAGGCTGAAGGTCTCCAATGCCATCGCGATGAGCAGAATCGCGATCGCGACCACCGGCGAGCTGAGCTCCTCCGGACGACGGATCTTGGTGATGCCCTCGTCGATGGCGAACAACGAGCCCATGGTGAACAGCACCAACGCGACGACGAACGAGTAAAAGTAGCGGTTGCGGCCGTAGCCGAACTGATGCACCGCGTCCGGCGGATGCGCGGCGCGGCGCTTGCCAACCAGCAACAGACCCTCGTTGGCGGTGTCGGCCAGCGAATGCATCGCCTCGGCCAGCATCGACGACGACCCCGTCAGCGCCGCACCGACGAACTTCGCGACCGTGATGCCAGCGTTGGCCCCCAACGCGGCCAGAACCGCCGTGGTACTACTGCCACCCGTCGACATGGACACCAACGTTACCGGCGCCGACGCGCCCTAGCCCGCACCGCCGCGCATGCGCCGGACCAACGCGCGCCCGCGGCACGAGCGAGCGTTCCGTGCGACCACCGAACGCGCGCAACCGAACTCTCCACGACCTCGTCCGTCCGGCGGTGATCCGATTGGCAGCGCCCCTCGGAGCCGACAGGCTCATGCGAGCTACCGCGCGAGACGGTCAGAGTGTTCGGCGATGATCGAAATCTCCCTCGGCGATGCCCGTGCGCTCAGCGAGTCGATTCACTGGCGGGCGATGCGTCGTTGCCCGTACCAGTTCCAGTTTTCGGGGCGGATGTTGTGATCAGGTATCGACGGCCGATGATGCGATCGGGTCGAAACCGTACGGCGGGGTCGGTCACCACCATCGAATCGTTGGGACTTCCCACCATTTTGATGCCACTGGTAAAAAGCGTCATTTGCTCTCCTATTCTCCTAAATGGACGATCGCGCCGAATTGTTGCTCATAGTTGCTCATGCTGTCGTTCAAGTTCTGCATCAGGCGGAAGATCATGGCGGGCGGGAATTTCACGCGCGACACCACTTGAACCGGTTGACGGACTACGGGATTGCCGCTCGCATCGACGCCGGGATCTGTCGGCAGGTATACGACGAAATCGATGGTGAAATCCGTGCGGTTGTACCAGCACGTGAAACCGTTGGCGTACACCCCGGCGCTCATCGCCTCGGGCACGATCACCTCGACGTTCACCGAGGATGGAACCGCATCGCTCATCCGCGCACCTCTCACTGACGACCCAAAAGGTCACTACGGGGTTGACCCTTTGGGTCGCCGTATTCAGTGACTAGCGATTGGACTGGCGTGTCTGCTGCCGAAGCTGATGCACCTGCATCTCCCATTGACCGGACCGGTCCTGAGCCCGAGTCGCCTGGTCTTCGGCTTGCTGCGCCAGCTGGCTCGCCTGATCGGCCTGGTCTTGCGCGGTCTGTGCCCGCTGCTGCGACTGACCGGCTTCACTCTGTGCCTGCTGGGCCTGACTCTGCGCCCGGTCGGCTTCGTTTTGCGCCTGCTGCGCCTGGTTCTGCGCCTGGATGGCCTGCTGGCGGGCTTGCTGAGCCTGCTGACTTGCCTGGTTGGCCTCACTGTGCGCCGAGTGCGCCTGGTGCTGAACCTGACGTGCTTGTTGCTGCGCCTGCCGAGCCAAGCTCTGGGCCTGCTGAGCGGACTGACGCGCGCTCTGCGCGTCCTGCCGTGCCTCATCGACACGCATCTGAAGCGCGTCGATATCCCGAAGGCTCGGGACGTCCTCGCGCGTGGTCTCGCTGGTTTCTTGTGCCATAACAACTCCTTGCATCGGTTGTGTGGAACCAATAAATCGTCGCCCCCGGCGTGAGCTGAACGCAATACTTTGAGAACATGCTCGTAACAATTAGATAGTGGTGCGCGACTCACCAAATCTGTGCTGTCGCAAGGCATGTCGAGCTCGGCTCGCGCAGCACAACATCGGCAGACCGGTGCGGCCTCGCGGGTTTTGGTAATTCGTCGGCCGGTGAGCCGAGTAGCGAATACGCAGACACTCAGCGATGGCTGCCGAAATAATCAGCGACTCGTGCATCATCAGCCGATGATTTTCCGACGCTGCGGGGCCGACTGTGCACAGGCCCAAAGTCGCCGAATTGCATTCGCTTGATTTCTTTAGCCGGTAGATGTGATTTCGGTTGTCCTGCCGGGACCGAACCATGGACCGGCTACGTCACGGGCTCGGTGCCCGCCGACGATCGGGCCGAAGGCGCCACCGCCGCAGTCGATCTCACCCGACTCGGGCGGCAGCTGCTTGCCACCGATCGGCCGACGCAGCACCGCCTCGTCCAGCACCCCCCACAACGCCGACGTGCTGGGCGACGTTGCTCTCGATGAGCCGCTGGTGCGATGTCCGCTGCGTGAACAGCATCCCGATCTTGCCAGACCGGACCCCATATCGTCGCTGATCAGCGCCGCCAAACAAAACTTATGCTGCACAAGGAATCTGGGTGAGCAGTTGTATGGACGCGAACGTTTCACATGGCTAACATTCGCGCATGGTATCGGCTGGGCGGTTGGTCGCATTCGCGACAATGTCGTTTCTGTCGCCCGTGCTTCCGTCGATCCTTCTCGGCCGGGCACTGGGTAGGCGGCTATGACGGGGTATCTCCTGCGCCGCCTCGTGCAGTCGCTGATCGTGGTCGTGCTGGTCGCCATCCTCACGTTCACTCTGCTGCAGATGCTGCCGGGCGGCCCGACCCGCGCGATCCTGGGTCCGAAGGCGACGCAGCAGCAGATTGATACGTTCAAGCAGCAGAACGGTTATGACAAGCCCGTGGTGGTGCAGTTCTTCCATTGGGCGGGTGGGGTTCTGCATGGTGACCTCGGGTATTCGTACAAGCTCAACCAGCCGGTCACCGATGTCATCGCTGAGCATCTGCCGAAGACTCTGGTGCTGATGGCGTTGTCGACCGCGGTCGCGCTGGTCTTGGCCGTGCCGATCGGGGTCTATCAGGCGCGCAAGCGCGATACCCTCGGCGATTACACCGTGACGGGGTTGTCGTTCGCGTTCTACGCGATGCCGAGCTTCTTCCTTGGTGAGTTGCTGATTCTGTTGTTCGCCATTGAGCTGCACTGGTTTTCACCGGCGGGCCCGAACGGTAACACCCTCGGTGAGATCTTCAGCCAGGCGCCGAGTCTGATACTGCCGGTGGCGACGCTGGCGTTGATCACTGTCGCGTCCTTCAGCCGTTACGTGCGTTCGTCGGTGATGGAGAACCTGAGCCAGGACTATGTGCGCACCGCGCTGGCCGGTGGTGCGAGTGATGGCCAGGTGATGGTGCGGCATGTGCTGCGCAACTCGTTGATTCCGATCGTCACGCTGCTCGGGCTCACCTTGCCGCAGTTGTTCGCCGGTGCGCTGATCACCGAGCAGGTTTTCAACTACCCCGGGATGGGTTTCATCTTCGTCCAGGGGGCACAGGTGCACGACTATCCGATCCTGCTCGGCATCGGCCTGGTCGTCGCGGTCGCGACCGTCGTCGGCTCGCTGCTGGCCGACATCGGTTACGCCGTGCTCGATCCGAGGGTGAAGTACTGATGACCGACGACATCCTCTCGCCGCCCGGCGAACCGAACGAGCCCCGCGTCGCACAGACCGGCCGGGCACGTTCCCTGTTTCGCACGACCGTGCAGACCTTGCTGGAGAACAAGCTGGCCGTGGCCGGGCTCGGGCTGATCGTGTTCTTTCTGCTGTTCTGTTTTCTCGGCCCGGTGTTCTATCACACCGATCAGATCGCGACGAACCTCGCCGACGCCAACCAACCCCCCAGCGCCACACACCCACTGGGCACCGACGATGTCGGCTACGACGAACTCGGCAGGCTCATGGTCGGCGGTCAGGGATCACTCGAGATCGGTGTCGCCGCCGCGATCATCGCCACCGTGTTCGGGACACTGTGGGGTGCGATCGCCGGTTATGTCGGTGGTTTCCTGGACTCGGCGATGATGCGTGTGGTCGACACCCTGCTGGCGATACCGACACTGTTTCTGTTGCTGATCCTGTCCTCGATCTTCACCGCGACCGTCGGGCTACTCATCGTGGTGGTGTCCTTCGCCGCCTGGCTGACACCGGCACGGCTGGTACGTGGTGAAACGTTGTCGTTGCGCACCAGGGAATACGTGCAGGCCGTCAAAATGATGGGCGGGACCAACAGCCGCGCGGTCCTGCGCCACATCATGCCCAACGCGATCGGCACCATCGTGGTGAACGCGACCTTCCAAGTCGCCGATGCGATCCTGCTGGTCGCCGCCCTGAGCTACCTCGGCCTGGGTATCGCGCCCCCACACGCGGACTGGGGCAACATGCTCTCCAACGGCACCGACTTCGTGCAGAACGGCTACTGGTGGATGATCCTGCCCCCGGGAGTAGCGATCATGCTCGTCGTCATCGGATTCAACTTCCTCGGCGACGCGTTACGCGACGTATTCGAAGTCCGACTGCGGAGACGCTGACATGACCAACACGCCTGTCCTCCAATTGGACAACCTACACACCACAATCAACGTTCGTGACGGGGTCGTGCACCCGGTCGACGGCGTAACCCTGCACGTCGGACGTGGCGAATTGCTCGGCTTGGTCGGCGAATCCGGTTGCGGCAAAACAATGACAGCACTGTCGATCCTGCGGCTGCTGCCCGAGGGCGGCAAGATCGCCTCAGGACGGATCCTGCTCGGCGGCGAGGACATCGCACAGATGTCGGAACCCGAATTGCGACGAATACGCGGCGCCCGGATCGGGATGGTCTTCCAGGACCCGCTGACCTCGCTGAACCCGACCATCCCGATCGGCAGACAGGTCGCTGAACCGCTGGAGCTGCACTGGAACGATCACGCCGGTGCGGCGCGCCTGTCGTCCGCGACCCGACGCGACCGCGTGATCGAGGCATTGACACTGGTCGGTCTACCGCGCGCGGCCGAACGACTCAACGACTACCCCCACCAGCTCTCCGGGGGCATGCGTCAACGCGTGATGATCGCCCGCGCGCTCATCTGCGAACCCGACCTGCTCATCGCCGACGAACCAACCACCGCACTCGACGTCACCATCCAACACCAAATCCTGGAACTGATCGACGACCTCCGCACCCGCGTGGGTATGGCAGTCATCCTGGTCACCCACGACCTCGGCGTGGTCGCCGGACGCGCCGACCGCGTCGCGGTGATGTATGCCGGTCGCATCGCCGAACTCACCGACACCAAATCACTGTTCGGCAACCCACGCCACCCCTACACCGAAGCACTCTTCCAAGCGCTACCAGAGAACTCGGCCGAGCACGGCGACACGCTCTACAACATCCCCGGCCTACCACCAGACCTACTCACCCCACCACAGGCATGCCGGTTCGCACCACGCTGCCGACACGCCACCGACCAGTGCCGCACCGAGGAACCCGTCCTGCGTGGGGATGTCGCCGGGCACGACTATGCGTGCTTCCATCCCGTCGGCGACCCCGAAATCCTCGAGCCAACCGGTGGTGCCGCCATGCGCGAACGCGGTCGGGCGCCTGCTCCGCCGACTACCGACGTCCGGTATCTACTCACTCCTGCAGTTCCGGCCACTGCCGACGTCCAACAACTACCCACCTCCTCAGCTCCGCCCACAGCCGACGTCCAGCGTCTACCCAACCCAGCTCCGCCTACTGCCATTCCCCCGCATCGGTACACCCCCTCAGCTCCGCCGACGCCCCTCCCTCTGCTCACAATCCAGCACCTGGTCAAGAACTTCCCCGTGACCACAGGCGCCATCCTGCAACGCAAGGTCGGCACGGTGTCCGCGATAGCCGACGTCAGCTTCTCCGTCGAAACGGGCGAAACCCTCGGCCTGGTCGGGGAATCCGGCAGCGGCAAAACAACCCTCGGACGCTGCATCGTCGGCCTCGAGACACCGACCAGCGGCAGCGTCCGAATCGACGGGACCGAACTGACCTCGTTGCACGGCAAAGCATTACGACAACGACGACAAGACACACACCTGGTGTTCCAAGACACCTACGCATCACTGGACCCACGAATGCGCGTCGGTGCCATCGTCGCCGAACCAATGGTCATCCACGGCGTAGGCACCCGCACCCAACGCGACACACAGGTCCGAGACCTACTCGCCGAGGTCGGCCTACCCACCACCGCCGCCGACCGCTACCCCCACGAGTTCTCCGGCGGCCAACGCCAACGCATCGTCATGGCCCGAGCACTAGCACTGGCCCCGAAACTGATCGTCGCCGACGAACCAGTATCCGCACTCGACGTTTCGATCCAAGCCCAAATCCTCAACCTGATGAGCGACCTACGCCGACGCCACGGCCTGACCTACGTATTCATCTCCCACGACCTGTCCGTAGTGCGCTACCTATCCACCCGGATCGGGGTGATGTATCTGGGCAAACTAGTCGAGAACGGCCCCGCCGACGAGGTCTACCGAAACCCACGCCACCCCTACACCCGCGGCCTGATCAACACCATCCCACTAGCCGACCCATGGGCCACCCGAGCCGAGCACGACGTGATCAAAGGCGAACTACCCTCGGCACGCAACCCACCATCAGGGTGCCGATTCCGAACCAGATGCCCACTGGCACAAGAGATCTGCACACACGAAGAACCACAAATGCGGGCATTCGGCACCACCGGCCACCAAGCCGCATGCCATTTCCCACTGAACGATTCCGCAGCCTCGGCGATCGAGCCGCCACCGGCGAGTTCGGCCGTCCCCGTATGACCACGACCTGGGACAACTCACGGAGAGTGTGCCCCAACGAAAGACTGAGTATGTGCCCCACAGAGGGAAGGGATGTCCGAGGATGCAGGTGAAAAGACTGGCGAGCGCCGTCGGCGCGGTCTTGGTCGCGACGTCGTTACTGGCCGGATGTGGTTCGGGGAGTACAAGTTCGGGTGGGACGCCACAGGAGGGTGGCACGGCGGTATTCGCGGAAGCGCCCGGCACGGAACCGAATTGGATCTTCCCGCTCTACGACGCGGCCCACAACAGTGGTTACGCCACGGGTGACCTGCAGCAGCTGATGTACCGCCAGCTGTACTGGTTCGGCGACAACAATGGCGACACCAGCGTCAACGCGACCAAGAGCCTGGCCGAACCGCCGAAGTTCAGCAATAACAACGCCACCGTCACCATCGATATCAAGCCGTACAAGTGGTCCAACGGCGAGTCGGTGAACGCCAAGGACGTCCTGTTCTGGATGCACCTGCTGTTCGCGGAGAAGAAGAACTTCGCCAAGTACGTCGAGGGCCAGTTCCCGGACAACGTGAAATCGGTGACCGAGACCGGTCCACAGCAAGTCACCTTCGAGCTCAACGGCAGCTACTCGCCGACCTGGTTCACCGGCGAAGAGCTAGCGCAGGTCGCCCCGCTGCCGATGGCGTGGGACAAGACCGCGGACTCGGCGGCGGCCGGTAGCGGTGGCTGCACCCAGGATCAATCCAAGTGCGACGCCGTCTACCAATACCTCTACGACAAGAGCAAGAACCTCTCGACCTACGCCACCGATCCGCTCTGGCAGGTCGTCGACGGCCCATGGCACCTGACCGGTTTCGACGCGCAGGGCCACATCGAATTCGACCCGAACCCGGCTTACAGCGGGCCGGACAAGCCGCATCTGGCGCACTACAAAATGGAACCGTTCACCAGCACCGACGCGGAGTACAACACGCTGCGTTCGGGAAACAGCATCTCGGTTGGCTCGGTGCAAGTGACCAGCCTGCCGCAGAAGAAGGTGTCGCAGGAACTGCCGGACACCAATCCGTTGCAGGCCAACTACAACCTGGTGCCCGCCTACGGCTGGGGCTGGAGCACATCGATCCTGAACATGGCCAACCCGACATTCGGCGCCACATTCAAGCAGCTCTACATCCGCCAGGCCCTGCAACTGACGCTGGATCAGGAAACCGACGTCAACTCCGCGATGCGCGGCTACGGCGCGATCACCACCGGCCCGATCCCGATCAAGCCGGAGAACCCGTACATCGCCGACGCCGAACGCGGTTCCGGCCCCTACGCTTTCGACAAGGCCAAGGCGAAGGCGCTGCTCACCGGTCACGGCTGGACCGCGCAGAACGGCGTGATGACCTGCACCAGCCCTGGCATCGCGGACAACCAGTGCGGTGACGGCGTTGCCGCAGGCACGAAGCTGCAGTTCACCTTCGAGTACTCCACCGGCAATCCCATCTACGGCCGGGTGGTGCAGCAGTGGAAGTCCGATGCGGCCGAGGCGGGCATCGTGTTCGACCTGAAGGGCCAGGAGTTCAACACGGTGATGGACGACGTCAGCAACTGCCACGGCGCCGGCCCGACCTGCGACTGGCAGATCGGCTACTTCGGTTACCAGGAGTACGACGCGGTACCCGCGGGCGACCAGCTCCTGCTGCCCGGAGCGAGCGAGAACATCGGCAACTACAACGATCCGAAGCTCACCGAACTGATCAACGCCACACTGCACTCCGACGACAAGGCCGCGTTCGCCAACTATCAGGACTACGCGGTGAAAACGCTGCCCGGCCAGATCAACATGCCGCTGCGAACCTACATGGAGGTCGTGGCCAAGAACGTCGGCGGTGTGTCGTTCCCTGCGGTGCAGACCGCGCGCGCACCCGAGGAGTGGTACTTCACCAAATGACATCTATGCGGCGTCATTGCTCGCAGCGGAACGGTTTTGGTGACATGCTGAGCCGATGTTGACACTGATTGCGATCCTGCTGGTGATCTGGCTCGTCCTCGCCGTACTTGGCTTCGTCATCAAAGGCCTGTTCTGGCTCGCCATCATCGGCATCGTGTTGTTCCTCGGCACGGCGGCGTGGGGCGCGATCTCCAGAAACAGCGGCAGCTGAATCGCCCTGCGGCGCAGCCTTATCCGGACTCGGTTCGTAGTGCACCGAACTCGGGTCTCCGGAGCAGTCGGTACAGGGACTCGTCGGGGTTTTCGCCAGCCGTGTCGAGGACAATGTGGTCCCGGTTCCACGGCTGGTAGTCGTAATCGAGCACGTCCGGCCACCCCGGCAGCGGCAGGCCGGGGATGTCGACCGACCGCGAAACAATGCGCTCTCGATGCTCAACGGGATTCGAGCAGACCACCTCCACCTCGACCGCGGGAGCACCGGCATCCTGTGCGGCGCCCAACCAACTGTCGCGAGTGATGGCCAGGGGGTTCACCGACTCGGCAACCACGGTGAGCCCCTGCTGGAGTTGTTCCCGCGCCAGGGCGTAGCCGACGACATAACCGACGGGTCCGACCGGATGCTTCGTCAAGCCGGACCGGACAACGGCCTGCTCAATGGTGTCGACGCGCAGATACACGGCACGGATTCGCGCGGCAAGTAGCCGCGCCAGCGTGGTCTTGCCGGTGCCGGGAAGTCCGCCGATGACGATGAGCATGCGCCCATGCTGCCACCGCCCAGCCCTTCAAGTAACGTCAGCATTCGCCCGCGAAGCACTCGAATGCCGCCGACATGTCGCTCGAAAGTTGTTGCGGCAGTGACGAACCTATGAAAGGCAGGGCTGCGTGTCCTCGAACCACTCCCCTACGATCCTGATCGTCGCTGCCGGACGCGGACTGGGTCACGCCATCGCCGAGCAGTTCGTGGACAAGGGATGGAACGTGATCGGCACCGTGCGGCCTGACTCACCGCGAACCAAGCTCCATGATCTCGCCGAGACGGCCGCGGACCGGGTGCGGATCGAGACGCTGAATATCAACGACCAGGACCAGATCGCGGCGCTTCGCAAGCGCCTGGACGGCACCATTTTGGACATCCTGTTCGTCAACGCGGGCACCACGACCCGGGATGAAAACATTCCCATCGGCGAGGTGACGACCGAAGAGTTCAACACCGTCATGCTGACGAACGCGCTGAGCCCGATGCGCGTGATCGAGTCGTTGCAGGACCTGGTCACCGCCACCGGATTGATCGGAACCATGTCCTCCGGGCAGGGCAGCATCGCCAATAACGAGACCGGGCTGCGCGAGGTCTATCGCGGCAGCAAAGCGGCCCTGAATCAGTTCATGCGCAGCTTCGCGGTCCGCCAACCCGAACAGCAACGCACACTGCTGGTAATGGCGCCGGGCTGGGTCCGCACCGACCTGGGCGGACCGGACGCTCCGTACAGCATCGACGACACCATCCCCGGCTTGGTGAACGTCATGCTCGCCCAGCTGGGGACCCCCGGCGTGCGATTCCTCGACTGGCAGGGCAAGACCGTTCCCTGGTAGCCCATCTTGTTCGCCCCGAGGAGCACGTGGGGCACTCGCCGAACACGCTGAGCAGATAACGGGCGGCGCTGGAGACCAGCGCCGCCCGTCAACTCAATCGCCGAGACCTGCGAGAACGCTTACCGGAGTGGCGATCTCGGTGCTGATCCGACGGCCCTGCTCACTTCAGGTGCCGGTCGAAGAACTGGTTCCCCGCCTCGCCCGCGTGCTGCGGGACGCCGGTGTGCCCGCCCATATTGGCGTTCAGCGCCTTCTCCTTGGAGCCGAAGGCGTCGAACAGGTCCAAGGCCATCTGCCGGTCGTTTCCTTCGTCGTCCCACTGCAGCAGGACGTGCAGCGGGATGGTGACCTGCCTGGCCTCCTCGATGATGGCGCGCGGCACGAAACTACCCGCGAACAGCACGGCGGCCGAGACGCGCGGCTCGACCACCGCCAGCCGGACGCCGATGGAGATCACCCCGCCCGAATACCCGACCGGGCCGCCGATTTCGGGCAGCGCGAGCAGGGCGTCCAGGGTGGCCTGCCATTCCGGGACCGCCTTGTCGACCAGCGGGAGGATGAGCCGGTCGACGATCTCGTCGTCGACCCGCCCGCCGGCCGCCAGCGCCCGATGCAGGTCGGCGAGGGCTTGATCGGCGGCGACCGAACGGGGCCGCTCACCGCTCCAGGGGAGCTCGATGGTTGCCGCGGCGTAGCCCTCCGCCACGGCGTACTTGGCTCGGGCGAGCAGTCGCGGGTACACCTTGCGCAGCCCGAGGGGAGGTGGGCCGAGCAGGATCAGCGGGACCGGTTCGGATGCGGATGCGGGCGTCCACAGGATGCCGGGGATCTCGCCGAGGGTGAATTCGCGTTCGAGGACGTCGTCATCGAGGCGTTGTTCAGAAGTGAATTGCATGGTCGTGCCTTTCGGGAGTGCTCATAAACGGCGCTCCCGGACGACCTATCGCCCGACCATGACTCCAACGGGGAGCACCCATGTCGATACTGCGTTCACGGGTACCACCTCCTCGTTCTCTCGCACGGTCCCCAGAAAGGTAGCAGTGGTCGCCGTGGTCGGGCAACGGGTTTTCGCGAAAGCTGTTCGCTACATCTGCGGCAGCTGCTCGCCCTGCACCACTTCGATATCGAGGTCGATCTTGACGGTGGTGCCGACGGCGGCGACCCCCGCGCGAACGAGGACGTTGTAGTCGATGGCGAAATCGTTGCGGTGCAACAGGGTTTCCGCGTGGAAGGCGGCGCGGACGCCGCCCCACGGGTCGGGACCGCAACCGCCGTAGGTGACATCGAGGTCGATCGGGTGGACCTGCCCGTGCAGGGTGAGTTCGCCTGCCATTACCCAGGTGTCGCCGCCGGTTCGGCGAAAACTGTTGCCGGTGAAGCTGATTACCGGATATCGCTCGGTGTCGAGGAAGTCCGCGGAGCGCAGGTGGTCGTCGCGCATGCCGATACCGGTGTCGATGCTCGCGGCCTTGATCTCGGCGAAACCGGTTGACTCGCTGAACGTCTCGGCGATGTTCAGACGGCCGTTGACCTCGGCGAAGCGGGCCTTGATGCTGGCGATACCGAGGTGACGTGCGGTGACGATCACGGTCGAGTGCACCGGATCGATGGTCCACGGTCCCGGCGGCGGGGTGGCGACCACACCTGCCTCCGGCTCCATGGTGATCTCGCCGAGTCGGCCACGGCCGTCGCCAGCGGCGCGGACCATCTGCGCCACCGGCCGGAACCCGGGGGCGGTCACGACGGCGGTGTACATGCCGGGGGGCACCGGCTCGGTGAGCGCCGTCCCGGTGGCATCGGTGGCCGCCCGCGCGATCTGGCGGCCGCTCATATCGGTCACCGTCAACACCGCGTCCGGCACCGGCCACCCGTCCGCGGTGTGGATACGTGCTGTCAGCCCACTCATGGCCGAGCCGTCTCCGAGAAGCCTGGATCCTCCGTGGTCACGCTCGCTGCCTCCGCATCCTCGTAGCCGAGTCGCACATCGTGGGTGATCTCGTCACCGGCGAGGGTGACCTGGCTGGTGACGGGCGGATAGCCGCGGGCGACCACGGTGTATTGCCCCTCGGGTAGATCGCGCAGGACGTACTGGCCGTTCTCGTCGGTGCGGGTGGTGGCGATCGGCGCGCCGGTCGCGTCGAGCACCGTGACGTATGCGTCCGGCACCACCCGCCCGTTGGCCGATGCCGACCCGGCCAGCACCGACATCGGCGAAAGCTCGATGTCGTGCTGCAGCAGTCCGCTGTCGGGCACGGTGAGCGTGATCGCGCTCGGCCGCATGCGTTCGGCGGCCGCCACCAGCGTGTAGGTGCCCGACAGCACGCCGTAGCAGACGTAAGCGCCGTCAGCGCCGGTGACCGCGGCGCCGACGACCTCGCCGCGCATATCGGTGAGCGTGACGGTCGCGGCGGGAATGGGTTCGTGGCGCCCGGCCGTGCGCACCACGCCGGACAGTTCACCGGATCCGAGCAGCGTGAGGTCGAGCGCCTGCGGCTGCGCGCCGATGGTGACGTTCACCGCCACCGGCTGCAGCCCACTCGCCGAAGCGATCAGCACATATCGGCCCGCGGCCGGCGCGCCGATGCGGTAGCCGCCGTCGGAACCGCCGGTCGCGCGCGAAACCTGGTGGCCGCGTTGGTCGATCAGTGTCAGTGCGGCACCGGTGACCGCGCGGCCGTCCTCGCGGTGGATGCCGCCGCCGATCGAACCGACTTCTCCGGTGGGAGCGGAGAAGCCGACCGCCGAATTCACCACGGCCAGTTGGGTAACCGCCGCCGGGCCAAGCTGTGCCCGGCTACCGTTGCCGCGCCCGACCGCGCCAGCCAGCACCGGTTCGGGTTGGCTGAGCGCCTGGGCGGCGCCCTCCCAGACCTGCGCCTCGTCCCACGGGTCAGCGCTCGCCTTGGCCGCCTCACTCGGCTCAGGAGTCGGCGCACCGGCATCTTGCAGCGGAATCTCCTTCATGAAAAGCAGTACCACACAGGCCAATAGCGCCACCGCGGCAGCGGAGTAGAAGACCCCGTGCAGTGAGTTGGTGAAGCCGATCAGGATCGGCTGCTTCACGATGCTCGGCAGTGCGGCGATACCGCTGGTGTTGCTCTGCAGGCTGTCGAGCTGGGACGCCGCGAATCCCGGCGGCAGGTGCCCGCCGAACGCGTCAATGATCTTGTGCGGCAACAGGTTGAACATGATCGTCAGGAACACCGCGACGCCGAGCGTGCCGCCCATTTGTCGGAAGAAGGTCGCCGATGCGGTGGACACCCCCATATCGGAGGGCGGGCCCGCGTTCTGTGCCGCGATGATCAGCGTCTGCATACAGCCGCCGAGACCGAACCCGATGATGCCGCTGTAGAGCAGCGGCTGCCACACCGGGCTGTCGAAGTGCACCTGCGCGTACAGTGCCGCGCCGCAAGCGATGACGAAGGTACCGACCACCGGCAGGAACTTGTATCGGCCGGTGATCTTGGTGATGCGCCCGGCGATCTGCGAGCCGATCATGATGCCCGCCACCAGCGGCAGCATCAGCAGACCCGCCTTCGTCGGCGAATAGCCGCGCACCACCTGCCAATACAGCGGAACCATGGACAGCGCGCCGAACATCGCGATGCCGACGATGAAGCCACCGGCAATGGTGACGCTGAACGTCGAACTCTTGAACAGCCGCAACGGAATCAGCGCCGCGTCCTTCATCAGATGTTCGATGAAGACGAACAGCAGCAGTCCGACGGCCCCGATCGCGTAGCAGATGATCGCGCGACTCGACCCCCAGCCCCAGCCGCGCCCCTGCTCGGCGACGATCAGCAGCGGCACGACACAGACCGCCAGCGCCAACGCCCCGTACCAATCGACCCGGTAATTCTGTCGCTGATGTGGCGCATTGAGCACTCGGAAGACCACGGCCAGCGCGATCACGCCGATCGGCACGTTGACCAGGAACACCCAGCGCCAGCCGTCGATCCCGCCGAGGCTGTCATAGCTGGACAACCAGCCGCCGAGTACCGGGCCGAGCACCGTCGCGCCGCCGAAGACCATCATGAAGTAGCCCTGATAGCGCACCCGTTCGCGAGCCGGCACGATATCGCCGATGATGGTGAACGCCAACGACATCAGACCACCCGCGCCGAGGCCTTGGAAGCCACGGAATCCGGCGAGCTCATACATCGAGGTCGCGAACGTGCACGCGGCCGAGCCGAGCACGAAGATCCCGATCGCGGTGAGGTAGAACGGCTTCCGCCCGTAGATATCGGCGAGTTTGCCGTAGAGCGGCGTGCTGATGGTCGCGGTGATGAGGTAGGCCGTTGTGGCCCAGGCTTGTTCGTCGAAACCGTGCAGGCTGTTGGCGATTCGCACGATCGCCACGCTCACGATGTTCTGATCCAGTGCGGCCAAGAACATGCCGAGCAACAGGCCGGACAGGATCGTCATGATCTGCCGGTGCGAAAGTGTCACTCTCGCACCGGAAACCAAGTCCGGCGGTGCCTGGGTGGTCGTATTCGTCATATTTGAAAACCTATTGTGGTTCGGCCGTACGGGGCGGGGTGGTTTCGATCGCGGTATTGAACCGTTCGAGCAGGTCGATCAGCACGGATCGTTCCTCGACAGGCCAGTCGGCCAGCAGTTCGGCTATCCAGAGGTTGCGGTGTCGGCGGTTCTGCTCGAAGATCCGCACACCCTGCGCGGTGGCCGCGAGCACGCACGCGCGGCCGTCGATCGGATCGGCCCGACGCTCGATAAGGCCGTGTTCCACAAGCGATCTGGTCTGCCTGCTGATCGTGGAGATCTCCGAGTGCAGTTGCTCGGCGAGCTTGCCGGTACGTTGCGGCCCATCGTGCACCAGGCAGAACAGCACCGAGTAGGCGAGCCGCTCCAAACCGTCCGGCCCATGTTTGGACAGCTGTGTTTTCGTCCGGTTGATCAGTCGCACGAACCGGACCAGCTGTGCGCTGAGCCGATCGGCGTCATCGAGCGCAACGGCGGCGGCCGTTGGCTCGAGACCGGCAGCGGTCATCGCGATTCACCTTCTTGCACCTACAGGACTTGCTTAGCACCAATAACTAGTTGCTTCTGCCAACTATACATTCAACCCGACCGGACAAGCCATGGGCGATAGCAAACAGATACGTCAATGTCGCTGTACGAGATGATCACTGGTGCGCCGACCGTTATCGGGAGCCACGCACCGCCTCGCCCCGGCGGGAAACCGCCTGCTGGGAGAGGCGCCGATGCAGTGGCGCGCGAACATCGAGTCCGGCCAGGTTGTCCGCGACTGACGGGCAGCTTGGGTCGAACTCGAATCATCCTCTCGCTCAGACAATTCAGCGCCAAAGCTAGTACCTGCGGCAACGCCAAGCCAGCGTGGTTGTCCGGGTATCTCGGTCGTCTTTCGGTCAGCAGGACGCCTGGAACGGGAAGCATTGGGGTGGCGGGGTAGTCGGCGGTGCGGGCGCGACGGTCGAGGGCACCACGGCGGGGTCGGTCGATCTGTCAGTGGATCCCATATGGGTGAGGGTGAGCACGACCAGCAGGAGGACCACGCCGCCCACTAGTGCTCCGAGGGCCCACAGGATCGGCATGGGCGAGGCGCTGCGGTAGCCGTGGAAGTACGGAGACCGGTAGCGGCCCGGCCGCTGGGGTGCGCGTCGGTCGGTGTAGCGGAGGGATCCCCGCACGTAACTCCCGCCTATCCGTCCCCTACGCGAATGCCCCCGTACGGCTTCATACCCCATGACTATCAGTATGGGGCGAGGGTCCGACACAATCAGCGTGTCGCGAGTCGTCCTATTCGGTTCCCGCGGCGCGCCCGGCGCGGCGGGACAGTTCGGCGAATGCCGCGCGCAGTTCTGGTGGGGTGATCACTTCGATCTCGGTGTCGAAGCGGGACAGTGCCGCGGCGAGGGCGGGCCAGGACCAGGATCCTGTGGTCAGTCTGGTGCGGGTGGTGTCGAGTTCCTCGACGATGCCGTCGCCTGCGAACGGGGCCACCTTGGCTGCGGGGAGGTCGAGGATCACCTCGCCGCGGCAGGGCCAGGTGTCCGTGCTGTCGGAGCCCTTGAAGTGGGCCGACAGGAAGCGGGCTACGTCGCCGCCTGGCACTTCGCGGGGTGGGAATCGGGGGCCGTTCGGGATGCGCGGTGTCATTCGGTCGGCGCGGTAGATCCGCCAGTCCGCGCGCTCGGGATCCCAGCCGACCAGGTACCAGCGGCCGGTTCGGACCACGAGGTGGTGTGGCTGCACTCGGCGGGGCGGTCGCGGCTCGGGGTCTTCGGGGCGTCCCGGGGAACGGTAGTCGAACCGCAGTTCCGCACCGGCGCGGACGGCGGCGCTCAGCGTGAGCAGGACGCCGGTGTCGACCTGGGGATCGGCGGCGCGCTCGGCCGCGCTGATCTCCAGTGCGTCGACGCGCTGGCGCAACCGGGACGGCAGGACCTGGCGCACGGTAGTCAGCGCCCGCGCGGCGGCCTCCTCGATGCCAGCGCCGGTTCCGACGGCGATTCGCAGCGCCACCGCGAGCGCGACCGCCTGGTCCTCGTCGAACAGCAACGGCGGCACGTGGTGACCCGCTTCGAGTCGGTAACCACCGTCGGGCCCTTTGACCGCCTGGACGGGATAACCGAGCTCGCGCAACCGGTCGACGTCGCGGCGTACCGTCCGGTCGCTGACACCTAGCCGTCGGGCGAGCAGACCTCCCGGCCAGTCGCGGCGGGCCTGCAGCAGGGACAGCAGCGAGAGCAACCTGCTGGAGGTCGTCGTCGAAGAAGCGAGCGGCATGTTTCCAGGCTGCCACGAATAGCGGACGTTCCCTGACCGGTACTGGTGACACCTTGGACTTTGTCACCGGAAGTCGCCGGTGCCGAAACCACTCGTGAAGGACCGGAACACTATGTCGCTCAACGCTGTCGCTCACCTGAACTTCCACGGCCAGGCCCGCGAAGCCCTCGAGTTCTACCGGTCGGTGTTCGGCGGGCAACTCACCATCGCCACCTACGCCGACTTCGGGATGCCCGCCGAACTGCCCGGCGCGACGAACGTCGTGTTCGGCCAGGTCGTCGCCGACAACGGCTTCCGGGTGATGGCCTACGACGTGCCCGGCCGGGACGCACCCACCGGGCCGGGCGCGCCCACCACGCGCCGCGAGAACGGCACCACGATCACCGAGGAGCGGTTCTTCCTCTCCGTTCGCGGCGAGAGCGTCGATGAGGTCACCCCGGTGTGGGAGGGCCTCGCCAAGGACGCGACCGTGATCGAGCCGTTCGGCCCCGCCCAGTGGGCGCCCGCCTTCGGGATGCTGGCCGACCGCTTCGGCGTCACCTGGATCGTCGACGTCGCGGCCGAGTACACCCAGGCCTGATCGTCCAGGGGGTGCGGCCGTTCCAGGCCGCACCCCCGCACAGGAGAAACCACCGGACGCGGGAGCGATCACACAGACGGGACCTCGCGAGAACTGTTGTCCGCGAACACAAGTCGACAGCCGCGCGCCGTCTCGCTGGTTGTCAGCACGTCTTCCTGACGTAATCCGGTTCGCCAGGAGCCGAGACCTCGACGTCTCTGAGCACAATGCTCAGCTTGCTTCCGTACCCCGCGCACGCTGCCGACATGCCGGGTTCGGTGTACTCGATATCGATGACGTGGTTGTCGTATGCGGTCGCGTAGTCACCGCACTCCTCGGTGTCACCACATTCCTCGGACACCGCGAAATCCAGTCCGGCAGCGGCTTTTTGGTCAACGAGTTCGGCGCCGTTCTTCTGGCCGATGGCGAGACCGCGGTCGTGCGAGTGCTTGGCGAGCACGGCGATGAAGGTGACCGCCTGGTCGGTGGTCAACAATCCCTTCGATCGACTGTAGCTGTCGTAGTTGTCGACCTCGACCGCGTTGAAACCCTTGGTCGCGCATTCATCGATCCACTGATCGACTTTGTCCGCGATACGGGTGCGTTTGTCGGCGGTGCGGATATCGAGCAGCGCCTCTTTCCACCTCGTGTCATAGACGACCTTGCCGTCCTTGTCCCGCAGCAGCAGGTCGTCCTGCCACTCACGCTCCGCCCCCGGCTGGACCTGAAAACCGTTGACATAGCAGATGTTGTAGAGCCCGTCGGCCCGTTCGGCGCTGTGATCGCGACTGACGATCGTCACGCCCGACGGCGGCGCGTAAGGCGTCGTGATCTGGTAGTCGAAACCCCCATGTACCGGCGGCAGGGTCACCGCGGGAGCGGCACTCGCGGTGCCAGCCTGCGGCACGCCGAGGCAGGTGGCCGCGGCGGCGAACGCCGCGAGGACGGTCGCCGAGCGACGACGAATACGTGCGGTGGTTTCAGACACAGGCAGATCCAACCATCGCCCTGCCTGTCGATCAAAGCCCCAAGCATTGGTGGCAGCCTCCCGCGCCCCGCGTTAATATTAACAAGGTAAGACTCTGGTATTCTCGACGTGTGGACGATGGACTCGGGGACTTGTTGCATCGCGTGGTGTCGCTGCTCGCAGACGCGACACGGCGGCGCGTGGACAGCTCCGGCGGGCTGACTTACAGCCAGATTCGGCTGCTCGGCGCACTGGAAGACATCGAACCGGTGACGCAACATCAACTGGCACAGGCACTTTCGGTGTCCGACCCGGCGATCAGCCGGGCACTGCGGCCGCTGGAGGAAGCCGGATTCGTGCGGGTCGAGATCGATCCCGAACACAAGCGACGTCGACTGGTCCGCACCACCGAGGCGGGCCGCAACGCTTTCCACGGCACCGGCAGACCGCTTGCCGACGAGCTACGCAACGCCTTGCTCGCAGCCGGATTCCCGTACGACCGCTACCTACAGGACACCCTCGCGCTGGCCAAGCTCCTCGAGCCGTAGTCGCCTGCCCGGCGGTCTCCCCGAGGCGTAGTCGTCTGCCCGACGGACCGCCCGAGGCGTAGTCGCCTGCCCGCCTTCCGGTGCCGAACGCCGAGTAACCGCTAACCGGCGGAATGTATTTCGTGTCGAGCCCGCGTGGCCGGACTTCTTTGATGCCGACGATGCGTCGGAGATCCGGGCCCACAACGGCAGTCGCGGACAGTCATGCGTAATACCAGAGTCCCGGACAACTTCCAGCAAGCCCGCGGTCCACATTCGGGCCGATCAGAGTCTTGACTAGTTAATATTAACCATGCAACATTATCGGCATGAACGACATGTCTTACCTCGCCCAAACCTCCGTCCCCCTGATCTGGCCGCTGATCGCGGTCGTCGGTGCACTCGTTGCCACCCGGCGCAGTCCGTCCCGCCAAGCCGCGTTGGAGACCTGGCAGCGGTGGTGGGCCGTGGTCGCCTTGGGCTGCGGCAGCCTCTGGATGACGATCACGTTCCTGACCGTCCCCAAGGTGATGGCGACCGCGATCGGCTTCGACTCGACCCCGTTCCAGTTCGAGATCGCTTTCGCCAACCTCGGACTCGCCATCATGGGCTTTCGCGCCGTCTCGGCCTCAACCCGCGAACGCATCACCATCGGCCTCGGTGCCGGAATGTTCTTGTGGGGCGCGCTGATCGGCCATGTCTATCAATGGTTTGCCCACGGCGACCGCGCACCCGGCAACACTGGCGGCGTCCTGGTCTATGACCTGCTCTTCCCCGCGATCATGATCATCCTCGCCTACCGCGCACAACGACTGACCACACCCGGAACCGCGGCCCCGTCACCCAGCCGCGTGGACAACTCATCGCACGAGGTCGGGAGCAGGCAGGCATGAGCACGGCAGTCGTAATCGGTGGCGGCATAGGCGGATTGAGCGCGGCACTCGGCCTGGAGCGCGCCGGCTGGCGGGTGACGGTGCTGGAACGAGCGAAGGAGTTCCGCCCAGTCGGCGCGGGACTGATGCTGGCGCCCAACGCGGTGCGAGCGCTGAACTGGCTCGGCCTGTCCGACCGGCTCCGGGCGCTGGATAGCGCGCAGGGTGCCACGGGGATTCGGACCGCATCGGGGCGGTGGCTGTTGCGCGGCGACATCACCGAGCTGCGCCGCCGGTTCGGGGTCGCCGGGTACATGCTGCACCGGGCCGACGCACACACCATGCTGATCAAAGCGCTACGGCGTACCAACCTGTGCACCGGCCACCAGGTCACCGAGGTGGATCCCGACACCGGCACCGTGACGTTCCGGCGTCCCACCGGCGAAACCGCAACGCTCAGTGCCGAACTCCTCGTCGCCGCGGACGGCATCTACAGTCCGACAAGAGCCCAACTGTTCCCCGACCATCTAGGACCGGCCTACGCCGGGTACCTCACCTGGCGCGGCGTCGTATCAGCCGAGGCCGCCGCCGACATCGAAGTGGGCCGCTCGTTGGTCGAGAGTTGGGGGCGGGGTCAGCGATTCGGCATCATGCCGCTGACCGGTGGGCGGGTCTACTGGTACGCCACGCTGTCAGCCCCGCCGAACTCGCACACGCACGCGAGCATCGAGACCGTCGCACGACGCTTCCGCGACTGGCACGACCCGATCCCGCGACTGATCGCCGCCACCGCACCGAAATCGTTGCTACAGCACGATATTCATTCGCTGGAGACACCGCTGCCCACGTATGCCCGCGGCCGGGTCATCCTGCTCGGTGACGCCGCGCACGCGATCACCCCCGACCTCGGGCAGGGCGCGGCACAGGCACTGGAGGACGCCGCGACGCTAGGCAAGCTCGCCGCCACTGAGTCCACCGTGGAATCCGTGATAGCCGACTACGACGTGGCACGACGTGGCCGAACCCAGCAACTGGCACGGGCCTCAGCCTCGTCCGGGCGAGTCGCGCAATGGCGCAACCCGCTGAAGGTCGCGCTCCGCAATGGCCTCGTGTGGCTGATGCCGCACTCGTTGTACCTGAGCGCGGTGAGCGAAACCTTGTCCTGGACACCCGAATCCACCTCCGCGCCGAGGGACACGATGGAGGCCCACGCGGCCACCGCTGCAGCCGAGGCGGCCACCACTGCGCCCAAGGAAGCCACCGCTGCGCCCAAGGCGGCCACTGCGGTACCCGAGACGGCCGACCGACCGGAGGCGAGCAGCTGATGCGCACGGTCCTGATGCTGTTCGACACAGTCTCAACCGCCGGTTCCTGCCGGCCCTACGGCCGCATTGGTGGACAAGTACGTCGCCGACCTACGCCGCCTAGGACTGCTCTGACCGTTCAGCCTGCCTGCCGTCCAATCCTCTGGTAGGCAGGCGGCTCGGTCGATCGGCCGGGCTCGCACGGCCCAGCGCACGCGCCCTAGTGGTGGGGGTTCCTCCGCTCGATCCGCAAGGCGTGCAAGGTCGGTGGATTCGACTGGCACGCCGCCCCGAGCTGACCGCGTTCGATATCGATGATGTCCCGGTGGTAGCCGCTGTCGAGGGAGAGCGAGTGGTTGCCGAGACCGTCGGCAGCCTTGTCCACCCTGGCCGGCGTGTGCATGGCGGTCGCCAGCCGCAGTCCGCTGCTGGCCAAGGGCGCACCCACGGCGTGTTCCAGTGCATCGAGCACGTTGGACCATTCGGCGAACGCCGCGGTTACCGATGCGGCGGAATCGAATTCGTCGCCCGCGGCACGGACCAGATCCAAGCACCACGCCATGTGTCGCTGCCGAACAATCGCCGCTTCTCCCGTGGCGGCCAACATGGTCGAGGCATAGTCGCGCACCGTTTCCAAGACCACGAAGCGACGGTCCGCGCCGTCGACAAGCACCGTGGCGAGACCGCGGTCCACCAGGCTCACCAATGCCGGTGCGACGTCGGCAGTTTCGACTATGCCGTATGGCACCACCCGTTCGGCGGCCTCGAGCCCGAAGCCGCCCGCGAATACCGAAATCCGGCGCAACACTGCCTGTTCCACCGGATCGAGCAGCTCATGACTCCAGTCAAGGGCCGCACGCAGACTGCTGTGCCGACCGGCACCGGCGATGCGGCGGCTGCCCATGCGTAGCCGGATGCGCCCGCCGATCCGTTGGGCGAGTTGGGAAATGGTGAAGGTCCTGGTCATGCCGGCAGCCAGTTCGATGCCGAGCGGGAGCCAGTCGACCGCCGCGCACACCGTGATCACCTCGGACTGATCGGCCGCGGTGACCGAGCACATCGCCCGTTCGGCGAACAACGCGAGCCCGGCGAGGCGGTCCAGCGCGCCGATCCGGATCAGGACCTCCCCGGGCAATTCGACCGCGCGCTGCGAGGTGATCAGGAAGGTGAGCCCCGGTACTCGCGCCGCAAGCTCCTCGATGATCGCCCCCACCTCGTAGCTGAGGTGCTCCGCGTTGTCGAGCACAAGCACGGCTCCGGCCAGCGCGGCAAAGACGTTCTCCTGGCAGCCTTCCGGCGCCGCGCCAACCGCCACCGCGATCGCCTGATAGATGGTGTCGCGACGCTGCAGTGACGCCAGCTCGACGAAGACCACCGGCCGACCGGAGGCGGCGACGCCGCGCGCGGCCTCGAGCGCGAGACGTGTTTTGCCACTGCCCGGCCCGCCGAGCAGCGTCACCACCGCCGGCCGTCGCAGACTCTCCAGTACCGCCGCCAGCTCTTGGCGCCGACCGATGAATGCGTCGGTGGGTGCCGGATACGTTGTGTCCATTGAGGTTCCAATGGTGGTTGCCGCCCTCGGCGGCTGTAGTGCGGGATCGTGGCGGAGTATGCGCAGCTCCAGTTCGGTCGTTTCCGGGGTGGGATCGACGCCGAGCTCATCGGACAACGCGCGGCGCAACCGATGCAGCCGATCGAGGGCGTCGGCTTGACTACCGGTCCGATACAGGGTCAGCGCGGACAACCGTGCCAGTGGTTCGTGCAGGGGATGCTCCCGCACCAATGCGGCCAGCTCCGTGGCGATTTCGGCACCCGAACCGAGGTGCAGCGCCGCGTCCAGCCTGGCCACCGTCAGACTCAACCGCCACTGATCGAGCCGGGCGGATTCCGCGTTGGCGAACGGCGCGGACGTCAGGTCGACCAGCGTGGGGCCACGCCATAACCGCAAGGCGGCTTCGGCGGCCGAACGCACCGCGGCATGCTCGCCCGCGCGCTGCGCCGTGTGCATCCGTGCCACGGCCGCCTCCGCGGCGATCAAATCGGCGACGGCGACGGTGGTCTGGTATCCGGACGGTGACCGGGTCACCGCCGCACCGTGTTCCCCCAACGCCGACCGCAGCCGCGAAATCAACACGCGCAGCCGCGCTATCGGGCGCGGTAGATCCTCATCGCCCCACAGGTCGGCCACCAGCCGCGCGTCCGGCACCGGGACGCCACGAGCCAGCGCCAACCGGACCAACGCCGCCTGCTCCAGTCGACGATCGACGCCGAGATCGCGACCGTCGTCCACTACCCGCACCGGACCGAGGATGTGGACTTCCGCGCGCGTGTCGGCAAACCCGTGGCGCGCACGCCGATCCCGCTCCCCTGTCACCTGTTCGATCACCACGTCGTCTCCCACTCTCGACGAACCAGCCATCCGTCGGTTCGAGTCCGCAGTCGACGCCCACCCCGCAGCGCATCGTGCTCGTTGAATACGTTGTCCGGCAACCACTTCAACGGCGGAAGCCGCCGCGCCAAATGGTTTATTTCCTCCCAGTGCACTCAATACACTGCTGTGCACTTACTGCAGATGAGTATATTGACTGCGCAGCACCCTCTGTCAAGACACAGAACCGAGGAACCGGAACCGATGACCCGAGCTACCTCCGCGGCCGAAGGGCCGGGCCGCGCTGCGCAACGTCGCCGCACCCGAAATGCCATCGTCGCGGCGACGATGGCATTGATCAGCGACGGCGCCGAACCATCCGTCAACGACATCGCGCTCGCCGCCGAGGTCTCCCGGCGCACGGTCTACCTCCACTTCCCCAGCCTCGACCAGCTCATGCTCGACGCGACCCTCGGCCTGCTCAGCGACGAAACCGACACCGCCCTCGAACACGTCACCTCCACCGACCCCCGCGTCCGAGTCGCCGCGCTGACCAACGCCCTTGGTGTCAACATCGTCGAATCACTGCCGCTGGGACGACGATTGGTGAAACTCACCATTGACGCCGCCCCACCCGCACCGAACACACCCCGCCGCGGCTACAGCCGAGTCCGCTGGATCGAATGGGCGTTGGCACCGATGCGCGACCGCATGCCAGCACCGGACTTCGACGAACTCGTTTCCGCCGTGGCGACGGTCGTCGGCTGGGAAGCCTTCATGGTCCTCATCGACATCCGCGCTCTACCACCGGAAAAGGCCGTCGCCCTGTGCGCCCGCACCGCCAGCACCCTCGTCGACGCCGCCCTGCGCGCCCTCGACCACGCCGGGTAACCCGGCCACGATCGATCTCCCACGGAGCCAGCCGACGGTTCAGCGTTTACCCACCGAACATCGCGGCCGCGGCCGCGGCGATCTCCTCAGGTGCGACCGTACGAATGTGTTTGAAAACACCCCATCGGTGGCCGAACGGATCGATGAACTGCCCGGCCCGGTCACCGTAGAACGTGTCGGACAGGGGATGGAACTGGGTGGCGCCCGCGCTGAGTGCCCGCTCGAATGTCGCATCGACGTCATCGATTTCGACCTGCAACGCCATATAAGTGCCGCCCAGCGTCACCGGCGACACTATTCCCATATCGGGGTGCTCGTCGGCGAGGTGCACCTCGGTGTCCCCGATCCGCAACCCGATGGTGAGCACCTGCCCGCCCGGCAGCTCGAGCCTGCTGATCTCCTCGGCGCCGAGCACTTCGCCGTACCACCGCGCGGCATCGATCGCGTTCTTGACCACCAGATGCGGTGAGATCGTGGACATCGGAAACCCCTTCGCCGCCAATCTCTTCCAGTATGCGCGCCACCCGATGGGATGCGGTTCGGAACGAGCACTTCCGCGGCGGCGGTGTTGGGTTTGCCGGGTCCGGTCACGAGTAAGGCTGCGGTACAAGTGGTAGAACGGGATTGAGCGCAAGGTGGCGGGGTATGGCTGACGAACGAGGACCCGCCTGAGTCGCCGGGAACCTGACACCGATCGATCAAGGGAAAGGAACGAACGCGATGACAGATACCCTCGTCGACCTCACCCCCGACGGTCAGGTAGCGCGACCCGCTGCTCGACTACAGTCGGGATGGGGCGGTGTGCGTCCGACCGCCACGAACGTCTGGCGCGACGCCAAAACCGTTCTGGTGACCCGAGTTACCGGTCCGCGGCAGCTGACCACCGTGCCGCGACTGGTTATTCCGATCGGCGACACCCAGCTCGTTTTCCGGGTGTCGTCGCAGTCCCAGGAAGCCGAAGAGCTGGCCCGCGATGGCCGGGTACTCGTTCAGCCCGGCGACCGGCGCGGCACCCCCGCACTCGGTTCCCACCAGCTGCAGGGCCAAGCCCAGTTGGTGACCGCGGGCACGCTGCTGCCCCATGTCGAATCGGCGATCGCCGCGAAGTACCGGTGGCGAATTCCCATGGCGCGCTTCGCCCATCGCCTCGGCCACGGCGACGCGCCCTACGCGGATATCGTTGTTCTGGTGACGGTCGCCGAGCCGAGCCCGATCCCCATGCTGTCGCAGTGACCCTAGCCTTTTCGTCCACCTTTGCCGGTGAACCATGACACCAACTCGCCAACCGCTCCGTCCAGCGGCGAGCGGCCCTTCTTGACGGAATCCTTGCCTGCCACCCAGGACACCAAGCTGCCGAGTGCCGAATTGGTCGCCGAGGGGCGGTTGTCGCCGTTCCGATCGTTCATCGCGATCCTGCCTTCCGTGTGCGGACGAATCCGCATCGTCTAGAGTGTTTGATAATCAAACACTACAGGAGAACGATGGCCTGCGCCCAGAACCACCACCGCACCGAACTGACCGCCGCGATCGGTCACGCCATGGCGGAATTGCAGGCCGAGATCGACGCCGACGATCAAGCGCTTGCCGACTATCTCGGCATCGGGCGCACCGATCTACGGTGCCTGGATCTCGTGTTTCGGCACGGTCCGCAGCCGGTCCGGCGACTGGCCCGGCTACTCGGCCTGACGCCCGGTTCGGTCACCGCGTTGACGGATCGGCTCATCGCGGCCGGGTATGTGCACCGGCAACCCGATCCGACGCACGGGCGGCGGGTGCTGATCACGCCCACCGAGCGCAGCGTCGCGATCGTGAACGACCTGTTCAGCGCTCGACTCGCCGAAGCGAATACGGAACTGGCGGAATTCGACGACATCGAGCTCGCGGCGGTGCACCGCTTCCTCACGCTCAGCCGCGAACGCCACCAGCGCTCGGCCGCGCAACTGCGCGACCGAGGTTCGCTGCGCGCCGACAGTCCCCGATGACCCGACCACCGAGGTCTGGCCCCCAGGGCGCCGAGAAGTGCCGCCGTTACGGCCGGGAGCGCACGGCCAACTGTTCGAGGGCGGCGACCATGCGGTCGATCTCCTGGTGGGTGTTGTAGAACGCGAAGGACGGTCGGACCGTGGCTTCCAGGCCGAGCCGCCGCAGGGCCGGTTGAGCGCAGTGATGTCCGGCGCGAACCGCTATGCCCTTCTCGTTCAAGGCATTTCCCACCTCGACCGGGGTGTGACCGGTCATGACGAATGAGAGAATGCTCACCTTGTCCGCAGCGGTACCCACCAGCCGCACACCGGGCACCGCCGCCACCCGCCGCGTGGCGTAGGCAAGCAGGTCGTGTTCGTAACGCGCGACGGCGTCGATACCGAGGTGTTCGAGGTATTCGAGCGCACTGGCGAGCCCGACCGCGTCGGCAATGCTGCCCGTGCCTGCCTCGAACCGGGCGGGCGGCGGTTGATAATGCGAACGCTCCGGCGTGACATCGGTGATCATATTCCCGCCGCCCTGCCACGGCGGCATGTCCCGCAGCAGCGCGGATTTGCCGTACACCACGCCGATCCCCGTGGGGCCCAACACCTTATGGCCGGAGAACACGAAGAAGTCGGCATCCAACGACCGCACATCGATCCTCGTATGCGGCACCGACTGTGCACCGTCGACGACGGTGACGGCACCGGCCCGCCGCGCTTGCTCGATGATCTGCCGGACGGGCGTCACGGTCCCGAGCGCGTTCGAGACATGGGTCACCGCAACGAGTCTGGTCCGATCGGAGAGCAGCTTCGTGTACTCGTCCAGCAGCAGCTCCCCCGTGTCATCGACCGGGATGACCAGCAATCGCGCGCCGGTCTCGGCGGCCAACAACTGCCAGGGAACGATATTCGCGTGGTGCTCCAGGTGCGAGATCAGGATCTCGTCGCCCTCGCGAATGTTGGCACGGCCCCAGGCCTGCGCGATCAGGTTGATCCCCTCGGTCGCGCCGCGGACGAAGATGATCTCTTCGGCCGAGGACGCGCCCAGGAAACGCGCCACCACGTCGCGGGCGTGCTCGTAGGCGTCGGTGGCGCGCGCGGCCAATTCGTGTGCGCCGCGATGGATGTTGGAGTACTCGTGTTCGTAGAACGACGAGATCCGGTCGATGACCGAGCGCGGCTTCTGCGTCGTTGCGGCATTGTCGAACCACGCCAGCGGATGGCCGTTCACCCGTTCCCGGAGTATCGGGAAATCGTTGCGCACCGAGTACACGTCGAACGGTGGGTGCGGGTCGAAGGCGAGCGTCGAGTCGGCCGCTTCGGTCGCCTCGGTCGCCTCGGGGCGGTCCAGAAAATAGAACACCGGTGACGCCGACGCCTGCGCCGGAATCGGTTGCGGCGACAGCAGTTCCGTCATCATCGGCAGGGCGGCGAAGAACGGATCGGTGCCCACCACAGGGGTCGGCGATCGGTCTGCCGAGTCGGACATCCGCGCGTTCGGTCGCTGCGGTGGTCCGGGCAGCGCCGAGAAGATCTCTCCGGCAAGGCGATTCAGTGCCGCCTCGTCCGGCAGCGAATTACGCCCGCCGCCACCGTTGCTCGCCGCGCTCGAACCGGGGTGGTCAGTGCCGTCCGTTCGAGGCGTAGTCATGGAACTTGTTCACCTCGACTCCGTCGAGCAATGCCACCGCGTCGTCGGCCAGGATCGCCAGCGAGCTGTACAGCGTCATCAGATAGGACGCGATGGCACGGCGATCGATACCCATGAACTTTACCGAAAGCCCAAGTCCCTGTTCACCACTCAGTCCGGGCTGGTACAGGCCTACCACGCCGCGGCGCGTTTCGCCGGGGCGGATCAACAGGATGCTCGTCCGGCCCTTGGCCAGCGGAATCTTGTCCGACGGAATGATCGGAATCCCGCGCCAGGTCAGGAATTGCGACCCGAACAGACTCACGGTCATCGGGGGAACACCGCGCAGCGTGCACTCCCTGCCGAACGCCGCGATCCCCTCCGGATGGGTGAGGAAGAAGCCGGGCTCCTTCCACACTCGCGCGATCATGGTGTCGAGGTCGTCGGGGGTGGGCGGCCCGGCGATGGTCGAGATCCGTTGCTTGTCAGCGACATTGGCGATCAACCCGTAGTCCGGGCTGTTGATCAGCTCGTTCTCCTGATACTCCTTGACCGCTTCGATCGACAGCCGCAGCTGGTGGGCGGTCTGGTCGTGGGTATTCGAATACAGGTCCGCGATTCGGGTGTGCACGTTGACGACCGTGTGCACCGGCTTCAGCCGATATTCCCGAGGCTCCGTCTCGTAGTCGACGAAGGTCTCCGGCAGCAAGGACTCGTCGAAGTCGCCGCTCCGAATGGCGACGGTGTCCCCGCGGGTAACACGGTTGCGCCGGTAAAGGCCGGCCTCGACCGGAACCCAGTCCAGCAGAGGAACCAGCCACCGCGGGGTGATCGACTCCATCTGCGGGACAGTCTTTGTCTCGGTCGCCAGCGTCTGGGCGGCCGCATCGCTCAACGAAACGGCATGCGGGGAAACAGATTCCGTAACAGCACTTTTCATCGGATCACCTTCAGAGTTGAGGGACGAACGCTGCTAGCGCCCTGATCCTAACCGCCCCTACACCTTTCGAGCTTGGGATTGAACTGTTTAAATCACGCAGATTCCTATCTCACACGGCGTGTATGGCGAATTATGCTGCTGTAGCAGGGCTTTGAGTAACGAGATCAGTTCTGATGATTCCCCTATTCGGCAGTAGGGGCTTGCCGATGATGCGGTGGTGGTGCTCGGCCAGACATCGGACCGCAGGTCGGCGCACATCCGGACAGGTTCGGCCGCACCGAACGTCCACTATCCTCAGCGCTCGTGACCGTCGAGAGGCGAACCTCGCCTCCGGCTGGAAGGAGCACACCATGACCATCCGCAAGGTGACCGTCCTCGGAACCGGAGTCCTCGGTTCACAGATCGCGTTCCACACGGCGTTCAGTGGATTCGACGTCACGGCGTACGACATCAACGACGAGGCGCTCACAGCTGCACGGGGCCGCTTTGCGAAACTGGTGTCGACCTACCGCGCCGAAGTCGACGGTGCTGGCGACGGCAAAGCCGAAAAGTCCGCCGACGCCATCGTTTTGACCACCGACCTCGCCGCCGCCGTCGAGGACGCCGACCTCGTCATCGAAGCGGTGCCCGAGGTGCTGACGATCAAGCAGGAGACCTACCGAAAGCTGGGCGAACTGGCGCCGGAGCGGACAATCTTCGCCACTAACTCCTCCACCCTGCTGCCGAGCGACCTCAAGGATTCCACCGGGCGTCCCGACCGATTCCTCGCACTGCACTTCGCCAACGACGTGTGGCGCTTCAACACCGCCGAGGTGATGGGCTCCGAGGATACCGATCCCAAGGTGTTCCGGGCGGTGGCCGAGTTCGCCGCCGCGATCGGCATGGTGCCGATCGAATTGCACAGGGAGAAGGCGGGTTACGTGCTCAACTCGCTGCTCGTGCCACTGCTGAACGCCGCGATGACGCTCAGCGCGGGCGGCTACGCCGAACCCGAGGCCGTCGACAAGACCTGGCGAATCGCTACCGGCTCCCCGTACGGCCCATTCCAGATGCTCGACATCATCGGCCTCAACACCCCGTACAACATCATGGTCAACCGCGACGAGGACGGAAAGAAGCTCGCGGCGTGGCTCAAGGACAACTACATCGACAAGGGCAAGCTCGGCATAGCCAGCGGTGAGGGTTTCTACAAGTACTCGTAACCGCACCCGGCTTGCTACCGATCGGCGATGCGTAGCAACCATTCGCGCAGGAGCGCGGTTTCGGCAGCGCTCAACGGGTGAGCCTGATCGGTGAGTGTCGCTTCGAGGCTCAAGGCGCGAGTGGCCAACGACGCCTCCGGCGTCTGCTCGGCGTCGGCGGTGACGGCGGTGACGGCGGCGAGGACGATCTCGCGCGTGCGCGCGGAAAGTCCGGGGTCACGGTCACCGCTGGGGGTGGCGATAAGCGAGAGAGTGACTCCGGTATTGGTGGCGTGGATGAGGCCAGCGGCGGCGTCGGCGGGCATCCGCAATCTGCCTGCGACAGCGATACGTTCGAGCACGGCGCGGAGCAAGCGGTTGGTCTCGGCAGCGGTGGCGGGTCGGCGTTCGGGCTGGGGTACGCCGTACATCAGTACGTAGAAGGCGGGATGGGTCAGGCCGAACTCGACGTGGCCGTCCCACCCACGCCGCAGGTCTTCCACGGGATCGTCGGTGGGCGCGAGGCTCTTCTTCTGCGCCAGGTATTGCTCGAATCCGTGCGCGGTTACCGCGTCGAGCAGCCCCTGCTTATCGCCGAACAGCCGATAGAGCGCGGGTGCTTGCACATTGGCGGCGGCGGCGACCGCGCGCGTGGAGACCGCCTCGACACCGCCGACGGCCAGTAAGTCGGCGGCGGCGGCAATGATGCGCTCACGGGTTGAGTTTGCTGTCACGTCACTCATTGATATCAATGGTAACAGATAGACGGTAGCGCCGATACCGTATCGGTGCTACCGTCGAGTCGTTACCGACGATATCCGCTGGTCAATCTTCCCGGGCCCCGCCCAGGCTATCGAGCGACCAGCACGACGACACGAGGAGTTCCACCATGACCAGGTCGACCATGCACGCGATGCAAGCGGTTAAAGCCGGTGCCGAATTTGTCTCCGCCGAAATCCCCATTCCCGAACCCGGCACCGGCCAGGTCCGGGTCAAGGTGCACGCCTGCGGCGTCTGCGGTGGGGAGAACATGGCCCGGCTAGGGCTCTTCGGTGTCGCGCTGCCGCGCGTGCCCGGTCATGAAATCGCCGGCGAGGTCGACGCCGTCGGCTCGGGCGTGACCGCGTGGCAGGTCGGCGACCGGGTCGGCATCGGCTGGCACGGCGGCAGTTGCGGCGTGTGCGCGCATTGCCGCGGGGGCGACTTCGCCAACTGTGTCGATCGCAAGATCGTCGGTCTGTCCTACGACGGCGGCTACGCCGAATACACCCTGGTCCCCCAGGACGCGCTCGCCCGCATCCCCGCCGCATTGACCTTCGAAGAAGCCGCGCCGCTGATGTGCGCGGGCATCACGACCTTCAATGCGCTCCGGCACTCCGGAGCACAGCCGGGCGACACCGTCGCCATCCACGGCGTCGGCGGACTCGGCCACCTCGCGATCCAGTTCGCCGACAAGATGGGCTTTCGCACCATCGCCATCAACCGCGGCCGCACCAAGGAAAATGTAGCCAGAGAACTGGGTGCCGACGACTACATCGACAGCGAAAACGGCAGCGCCGGAGCGACATTGGCTCGACTGGGCGGTGCAGCGGTGGCGCTTTCCACCGTCGGCTCCAGCCCTGCCCAAGCCGACCTTGTCCAGGGACTGAGCCCCAATGGAAGGCTCGTCGTGATCGCCGCCGACCACCAGAGCCTCGACATCAATCCTGAACTGCTGCTGTTCGGCCGACGCTCGGTCAACGGCTGGTACAGCGGCCACGCCAAGGACTCCGAGGACACTCTCGCGTTCGCGGCATTGAAAAACATTCGCCCCTTGGTGCAGACCTACGCCCTCAAAGACGCGGAGGCGGCATTCCAGGGCATGTCCCAGGCTCGCTTCCGCTCGGTACTGCTGCCCGAGCATCGCTGATATTCGTCCCGACCGGTAAGCGCCGCTCGGATTCAGAAAGCAGGCTTCGATTATGACCCTTCAGGGGAAAGTCGCCCTCGTCACCGGCTCATCGCGCGGCCTCGGCCGGGCCATCGCCTTGCGTTACGCCGAACTGGGCGCCGACATCATCATCAATTACGCCAACGACGCCGCGGCCGCCGACGAAGTCAAGGCGGCCGCGCACGCCGCGGGCGTGAAAGCGATCACCGTGCAGGCCGACGTCTCCGACGTCACTGAAATCGAGCGCCTGTTCACGGCGGCACTCGACGCATTCGGAAAGATCGACATCGTTGTCGCCAACGCCGGCATCGAAAAGGTCAATATCCCGCTGGTCGAGGTCACCGAAGCGGACTTCGACCTACTGTTCCGCGTCAACACCAAAGGCCCGTTCTTCGTGCTACAGGCCGCCGCCCGGCACGTCGCCGATGGCGGTCGGATCATCAATATCGCCTCGAGCTCGACCTCACGCCCACACCCCGGCTTGGGCCTCTACGGCACCAGCAAAACCGCACCCAAATATCTGGTCAGGGTCCTGGCACAGGAAATCGGCCACCGCAAGATCACGGTCAACTCCCTGGTCCCCGGCCCTATCGACGGCGCAGGCATCTTCACCGGGGTCAACGACGACGACCCCTACAAAAAGACCTTGCTCGACAGCGTGCCGATCGGGGCATTGGCCACACCCGAGAACGTCGCCGATATCGCCGAATTCCTCGCAGGCGACAAGTCGTTCTTCATCACCGGCGAGGAAGTCCTGATGAACGGGGGATCCAGCAATTGATCCGAGCTTCACGTGCTGCCAGGGAGCGCGGTGCGGTAGCGGCCCGGCGCCATGCTGTATTCACGTTTGAATGCCTTGGCGAAGGCGAATTCCGAGGTGTAGCCCACGCGTTGGGCCACGGTGCGTAGTGGGGTGTCGTCGGAGCGGAGCAGGCGTCCGGCGACGGTCATGCGCCACCAGGTCAGGTAGGCGAGTGGGGAACGGCCGACCAGGGTGGTGAATCGGCGGGAGAAGGCGGCGCGAGACAGGCCGCCGAGGGCGCCGAGTCCCTCGACGGTCCAAGGGATTTCGGGGTTGGTGTGGATGGCGCGCAGGGCGGCGGCGACGGGGCGATCGACCAATGCGGCGGCCCAACCGTTGTGCGGGGTCGTGTCGTCCTTGGCGTCCAACCACCAGGCGCGCAGAATGTAGAGCAGCAAAGTGTCCAGCAGCGATGTGATGATGGCGTCCGAACCGGGTTGGGACTCTTCGAGTTCGGTGCCGAGCAGTTCTATCGCCGCGCGCAGGGACCGGTGGGTGCCGACCCGCGGGGTCAGGTGGACCACATCCGGTAGGTCGGCGAGCAGTGGATGAGCGCGTCGGCGGTCGAGTTGGTATGCGCCGCACAGCATTACCGTGACAGGAGCGTCGGGTGCGTGCGGCTCGGGCACCGGCTGCGGCCAGGATCCGTCCGGCAACGGCCGCACCTCGCGCAGTGCCGCGGTTGGATCGCTGGCCAGTGCGTGGCCGCGGCCGTGCGGCAGGAAGACGATATCGCCAGGGCCGAGTGCAATCGGCTCGCCCTCCTCGCCAGGTGGGATCAACCATGCCGAACCCTGCAGCACGACATGGAATCCGGTGCCATCCGAGGCGGGAAAGCGCATCCCCCACGGGGCGAACTTGTGTTGGCGCGAGGAGTGCGGGCGGCCGGTGCGCATCGCCGCGACGGCACCGCTGAGAACATCCAAGCCCATATCTGAACGATAGCCGTCATCATCGCCGCAAGACGAATGGACATCGCCGCAAGACTTTGGCGCATAGATCATCTCTCATCCGGTGCATAACGTCGATGGCATGACAACCGCACGTACCGTCGTCTTCCACGAACTCGGCGACCCCGAGGTGCTGACCATCGAAGATCTCGAGCTCCCCGCACCCGGACCCGGAGAGGTCCTCATCCGTATCGAAGCGCTCGGCCTCAACCGCGCGGAGGCGCTGTTCCGGGCTGGCACTTACTACTATCTGCCGACGCTCCCTGGCTCTCGGCTCGGCTACGAATCCGCCGGAGTCATCGAGGCGGTCGGCCCGGACGTCACCGAATTCGCTGTCGGGGACGAGGTTTCGACCGGGCCCAATATCGAGATGAGTTCGGCCGGTGTGTACGCCGAACGCGTTGTGCTGCCGGTCAATTCGGTGGTCCCGCGTCCGGCGGGCCTGGACGCCGTCACCGGCGCGGCGACCTGGTTGACCTACTCCACCGCCTACGGAGGCATGCTGGAAACTGGGGGGCTGCGCCCCGGCGACCACGTACTGATCACCGCCGCCTCGAGCGGCGTCGGCATCGCCGCATTGCAGACCGCCGCCCGCATCGGCGCCATCCTCATCGCGGTGACCCGAACCGGCGCGAAGAGCCGACACCTCCTCGACAACGGCGCGGCGCACGTAATCGCCGCCGCGGCAACCGATGTGGTTGCCGAGACCCGCCGCATCACGAACGGCGCCGGCGCGCAGGTCGTCTTCGACGCCGTCGGCGGCCCCGGCCTGGCCGAATTGAGCACCGCGGCAGCACATAACGGCACGATCGTCGTCTACGGCTGGCTCGACCAACGCCCGATGGCCATGCCCATGAACTGGCCCCTCCGCATCCACGGCTACGCCAACATGGACCTGTCGGCCACCGCCGACGGCCGCCGCCGCGTCAACCACTGGATCGCCTCCGGCATCCGCGACGGCGTCTTCCGCCCGCACGTCGGTGCGGTCTTCGACGGCCTGGACAGCATCCGCGACGCCCACCGTCTGATGGAATCGAACACCAACACCGGCAAGATCGTCGTCAAACTCTGACCGTCACAATGCCGTCGGCTCAGGTGATCAATCCCAGTTCATGGCGGGCGGCGCCGACGACTGGGCCCGGGTCGGTCGCGAGAACTCGGTGCAGCAGTTCGGAATACACGTCGCGGAAATCGACGGTGGTTTTCAGATCGCCGTTGTCCAGGTCGGTGAGGCTCGGTTCGTCGCCGTAGAAGCCACCCTTCACCGGCGCCCCCGCGACGAAAACCGGCCCGGCGGTGCCGTGGTCGGTGCCCTGGGAGGCGTTGGCGGCGACGCGGCGCCCGAATTCGCTGTAAGCCAGCACAACCACGTCGCGGCCGCGCGGGTGACCATGCAGGTCGGAGAGAAACGCCGATACCGCTTCGTCGAGACGGCCGAGCAGCTGCTGCTGGGTTCGGCGTTCGTCCGCATGGGTGTCGAACCCGCCCAAGCTGACCGAGTAGACTCGGGTCGGCACCCCCGCCTTGACACACTGACCGACGAGTGCGAGTTGAGCTGCCAGCGGATTAGCCTCGGGCGCTGGCGATTTCGGTGCGATCGAGGAGAACGTCCGCGTCACAGCCTGTTCGGCGCGATAGCCCGCGCAGACGAACCCTTGGGCGGGACTGTCGTGCGGATCGGTGGCGGCGAGTCCGGCCAGGGCCGTTGACAATTCGCGTGGCAGCGGCGTCGTGGTCGGATCGAGCGCCGCAGCCGTGTACTTCTCCCCCAGTGCCAGCTGCGGCAGTACCGGGCCCACATTGACCGCGCGCACCGGGTCGTCACCGGTCGCATCGAGCCAGCGACCGATCCATCCGGTCTGGACCGGGCTGTCGGGCGACGCCGTCTGCCAGATGTCCATCGACCGGAAGTGGCTATGGTCAGGATGTTGGTATCCGACGCCGCGGACGATCGCGAGATTACGGGTATTCCACAGCTGGGCAAAGCCTTTCATCGCCGGATTCAGTCCGAGCTGTCCGTCGAGGTGCAGCACGTCCTCGGGCCGGTACGCCAACTCCGGCCGCGCGTCGTGATAGGCGTTGTCGGCGTAGGGAATCACGGTGTTGACGCCGTCGTTGCCACCGTACATCGTGACAAGCACCAGAACCCCGGTGCCGGGCGACAGCGGCGCGGTCGCCGCTCGGTGGTGCAGCTCGTCCCAGCTGATCACCGACCCACCGGCCACCCCGAGCGCGCCGAGCACGCTGCTGCCGACGAGGAACTGTCTGCGATTGAATTGCGCCATGGTCGAGTGACTTTCGGATCAGCTGGTCAGGTACTCAGGGGTGTTCAAGGCGATCGCGGTCAGCTCGGCGGGATGGTCGCGCACCGACGTCAGCACCGCGGCACTGCGGTCCGACCAGGCGCCGACACCGAGCTGATAGCCGACCGCGTCCACACGATCAGCGGGGGCTGCGGCCGAAATCCGGCTCAAGTCGGCGTTTTTCACGAGACTGGACGCCTCGATGAGTCGGCGCTGCGCGGCAGCGGTCGACATCCATGCTTGGCCGTGTGGCCAGCCGCCCACCGACGGCGGATAGAACGGCACCTGTCCGAGGTTGCGTAGCACGCCGGTCAGCTTCCTGACGTCGGCGTCGCTGCCGATGGGTACCGCAAGCGCCCGCACCGCGCCGATGAGCCATTCGATCGGTCCGTGCACGACAGTGTCACGTGCAGTGGTGAATTCGTTGTCGGTGAGGATCGCGACCACTAAGCTCGCGATGTCGCGGTTCGGACCGTAGGCCGCGACCGCGCGGTCGATCGCCGATTGCGACGGCGGCGCGTCGGAGCCGAGCTGCTGCCACATCCGCCCGGCCACATAGCGTGCGGATTCGGGCCGACCGAGCACAATATCGCAGAACTCGCGGGCACCGAGCGAACCGGACACTCCCAGCAGCGTTTTCGGACCGGGATCGTGGCGCCCCGGCTTCAGCGTGACGGCGCCGTCGCCGTCGATCGTCCACCCGGTCAGCGCGCGAGCGCCTTCGCGCACATCGGTCTCGGTGTATCCGTTGCCGTGTCCGAGGGCGAACAGTTCCATGAACTCCCGAGACAGGTTCTCATTCGGCGCCTTCGCCGAATTACTCACGCCGTCCAGCCATTTGAGCATGGCCGCATCGGTAATCATGGCGTACGCGAGCGCGCCGAAGTCGCCGGTGCCCGAGGTTCGCAGCCGCTGGTTCTGCGCGGCCATCGCGGCCGCGTCGCGGACCTTGGCCGCCGATGTCGCGAAGTGGTTGTGCCACAACAACGTCAGCTTCTCGTGAATCGGCTGATGGACCGCGGCCATCCGCCGTAGCCACCACCCGGTCAAGGCGCCGAGCTGATCGGTACGTTCGGCGTTATACCGCTTCCTGACATCGAGCGACGCGTTCTTACCCGGCGCGACGGTCTCAGGGAATTCCGGTAGCGGAGTTTCCCGTGCACCAGGATCCGCGTCCGGGTCGGCGACTAACGCCGTGCGCAGGTAGTCGGCGGGCGCCAACCCTTGCACGGAGTCGATCTCAGCCCCCGAAGCACCGAAACCGGCCCGCCGCAGCATGCGCGCGGTGCTCATCCACTGTGCCGATTGCGTCACCATAAAGCCGAGTATCCGACCATCAGCGCGACGAACTCAGCCGATCAGCCCGACCTTTCAGCCAATCTTCAGCCGTCAGCGCGCGCAGCAGCTGTTCGCGTCGGCGAAGTTGGTCAGCGCTTCCCGTGTTGATCGGAGTCGGTCGACCGCTCGCCGATTGCCGTGTGGCGGCGTAAGTCCATGACACGTAAGATCTTTGCCGTCGGCCCCTCCCCCCGGGTCGACATTCGCGGGCCTCGGCTACTCCCCCCTTCGCCGAGGCCCGCCCCCCTGTGCGGAGTCGGGTCGATCACCGCTGAAGAACCGGGCCACTCCCCTCCGCTGGCCCGATCCCCCACCGCCCCTGGTGGTCTTGTGCGAGTCCGGGTGCAGCATCATCCCCACTGGGCGCACTCCCGTTGCGCCGCTCTCTGTTCCACGATCATTTTTGATCTCCAGGGAGAGTAAATCACAAGATCGGAAGCAGGCAAAGCCCCGAGCGCTCGAAGGAAGCCGTCCATCCCCGAGATCCGGTCCAGCGCTCATAAATGATTGCGCCAATGGCAGACTCGCCACCATGACCGTTGCTTCGTCGAAGACCCCCACCCTGACCTGCGGTAGCCGCCACCGCGCCCAGCCCGACGTGCTCGCGCGTGCGGGACAGCTCGGATCCGCGATCCTGGCAGCTGGTGTCGGGCGCGGTGACAAGTGTGTGATCATGGCCCGCAACGACATCGAGTTCCTCGAGGTCTCGGTCGGTATCGCCGCCACCGGCGCCAACCCGCTGCCGATCAATACCCGATGGACCGCCCCCGAGGTGGCGCACGTCCTCACCGACGCGAACGTCCGAATGATCTTCGCGCACACCGAGTTCGTGCCCGTGGTCGAGGCAGCCCGCGAACTCACCGGCAGTCCCGCCCGAATCATCGAGATCGTTATGTCGGCCGAGCTGCTCGCCGAAGGCGGCTGGGAGCAACGGCTTGCCGAGCCCACCGGCCGTCATGAGCTGCTCGAGGAACTGATCGTCGCGCACCCCGACCCGGTCGGGCATATCGAGGGGGCAATCGCCGAGAGCATGGGCGTCATCTACACCTCGGGCACCACCGGCAAACCCAAAGGTGTTGCGCGCGAGAAGATGACGTCGCAGCAGCTGCTCACTATCGCCGGGGCGAACGCGCAGCGCGCTGGCCTGGCGCCCGGCGTGTCGATGCTGGTGGCCGGGCCGCTCTATCACACAAGTCCGAACGCGCTGGCTGTGCTCGGATTGCGGATGGGCGCCGATATCGTGATCATGCCCAAATGGAATGCGCGCAGGTTCCTGCAGCTCGTCGACGCGCACCGTATTCAGCAGGTGAAGATCGTGCCGACGATGATCTCGCGCATCCTGAGCGTGCCTGCCGAGGAACGCGCGACCTACGATCTGTCGAGCCTGACCCATGTCATCCATTCCGCCGCCCCGTGCCCGCCCACCCTCAAACGGGCCGCCATCGAGTTGTTCGGCGAGGCACTCTGGGAGTTCTACGGGTGCAGCGAAGTCGGCACAATCACCTGGATCGGTGCCAGTGAGTGGCTCGCCCACCAGGGCAGTGTCGGACGCCCGGCCGACGGGTCAGCGGTCACGATCGCCGACGAGCACGGAAACCCGTTGCCCGCCGGGGAGATCGGGCGCGTGTACGTGCGTGGCGCGGACTACTGGCCTGCCTTCGAATACCTCAACCTCGGTGCGCCGTCCTCGCCGGTGCCGGGCATGCTGTGGGTCGGCGACCTCGGCTACCTCGACAGCGACGGCTATCTGTTCCTGACCGGCCGCGACTCCGAAGTGGTTATCCGCGGCGGCGCCAACATCTATCCCGCCGAGATCGAGAACGCCATCATCGCCCTCGACGGTGTCGAGGACGTCGCGGTGTTCGGTGTCCCCGACACCGGCGACCTCGGCGAGGTGGTCGCCGCGCACATCCAGCCGCGGCCCGGCGCGGACCTCACCGAAACCACGGTGCGTGCGGCGCTGGCCTCTCAGCTGGCCAACTACAAGGTCCCCACCCATATCCGCATCGTCGAGGCGCTGCCAAGGGACGACAGCGGCAAGGTCTACAAGCGTCAGATCCAAACTGCTTACGCGACAGGTGAGTTCGTGGAATCCGGGGCCGGGGTGGCGTGACGTTCGTCGTCGGCGCGGCGAGCCAGCGTGTACTCCCGGGTTTCGCGGGCTCGCCGCAACGCACCACCGATCTGTCCGCTGAGCAGCCCACCGACCAGTAACGTCAGCGCCGTCAACCCGGTCGCAACGCTGACCGGTGATTCCAATGCGATGACATTGCCGGTGCAGTATCGGGCCGCGGTCCCTGCCACCTTCCAACCCGCCCAACCGACACCGAATACACAGCCCGCAAACGTCGCCCAGCGGGTGACCCCACGCTGGAAGCGGAACACGACCACCCCTAACGCCCCCAGCGGTAGTCCTAGCCACGCCGCGAAGATCAGCTCATAGACCACGACGCGAAAATCGGCGCCGTAGGCATTGAGAAAGTCGTTGCTTGGCAACAACTCCGGGCCGGGCAGCCAGGTGACCGCGCGAAGTACCACCGTGCTGACGACCGCCGACACGCACAACCCGATCACCCGCCGCTGGTACGTCTTGGGTGAGTCCTGCTGCTGTTTCACGATGATCAGCAGCAGTGCCAACATCGCGGTTCCAGCGGCTACCGCGAAGGTCGCCGCCCACACCCGCTCCTCGGTGGTCATCGGTACGCGTACACCGGAAACGCCGAGCCGCGCGAACAGCCGCATGGTCAACGCGTAGCAAGCGATGCCGATCCCGAGCAGCTGCTGGGTCTTCACGCCCCGCCACATCCCGCGTCCGAACACAACCATCCCGGCAAGGAAACCGAGCCAGGAAACCCCCGCAATTATCTCGCCCACTGCTTTGTGATCCCGAATCTCGTTTTCTGTTATCCGCAACGCCGGCGGCTAAATCGCGCCGAACGCTTCCGCCAGGCCCCGCGCCGGCTCAGGCATCAGCTCGGACATCCCGGCCTGCCGTCGCTTGATCTCCAGCCCGACCTTGCGCGCGAAACGCTCGCACATGGCTTCCTGGAGACGCGCTTTCATGGTCGCACGGTAGCCGAGCAGCTTCTGCTGCGTGCAGTTGTGCCCCTGCAGCAGATGCCACAGTTCATGCGCCAGAATGTGGACCTGGAACTCTTCGGTAGCGTCGGCGGGCACCAGGATGACCCCGCAATCGCCATCGTGCACAACCATTCCGGTCAGCGCGGTGCCGCGTCGCACCTTCGGAAGCACGATCAACCGCATGCCGAGGACCTGCCCGGCTCGATCAACCAGGCCCGCCATGGTGTACGGCGTCGGCACGATCCGCACTGCGAGATCATTCATGCGGTATCGCCGCGTACGCATCTATCTCTCCGGTCCCGCCTCGTCGCCAAGCACCTGGCGCGCAATCTCCAATAGCCCACACAGTTCGGTGTGTGCCTCAGGCGTCAGATCGCCTATCGTACGCAAACCTGACAACTGCAGCCGGGACTCGCGAAGGACCGCCGCTACCTCGTCATCGCTGGTGGCAGAGAAATAACCCAAAGGCTTGCCGAAGAATTGCGCGATCGCCTCGAGTACCGCGCCATCGACCTTGCGGACCTTGCCGACACGGATGCGATAAATGTACTGCCGGTCGATGTCACGGCCGGTCACTCGAGCCACGAACGCTGCCACGTCCACGGTCGCGGCACGACTCCCGGCAGGCCAGCGCTCTGCGAACAGCGCGTCGATCTTGTCAGCAAGCGATCTGCGGTCACGACTCATATCGGCCACGCTCCCAACAACACTGACGTCCGCCTCCCACCGCTCCCGCGGTATTCATCCCGCACAGACGCTTCCATCCGAGACGTACTATTTACCAAGGTTAACGACCCGACTACGCCGAGGGAACCTCGGCACCGGAGGCGGCCAGTCCCGCATCGGGCGCGGCATTCAGCTGATGAATATCGAGACCATCAACCCTGCCGTGAGGTCCTGCCCGGTGCCGTTCTGGTGCAGCACCACGTCGAGTATGTCGCCGGGTTGCAGAATCGGTTGCGCACCAACGGGAATCGGCACAGCCGTCTCGGCGGAGAGCGTCGTGCCCGCGCCGAGGGTGAGCGTGCCGAGAGTGGCGACGACCACGCCGTTCTGCCTTTGCCGGACGCTGATGGTGACATTGCCGGCCGCCGTACCGGTGGTCGCCGGATACGCTGCGGGCGCGACGATCTGGAGATCGGTGACGGTATCGCCGCTGTAGAAGGCCTGCGAGTACACGCCCGCCACGACCACCGCATCCGGACCCGCTGCGGCCTGAGCAGGCAGCGTCACTGTGTAGATCATGGAATCCTCGCTGGGGAACTAGGTGATTTGCAATGCACTGGAACTGCCGCCGGTGATGTTGGTCGTCCACAATTTCGGGTTGGGCGAGGTGTCTTGCAGCTCGACCGTGAACAGGTCGCCTGCCGACACCGCTACTACCGCACTCGCCTGCGCCGGACTGCTCGAGGAACCGGCGGTGACGGCGATCGTTGTGCCGTTTCGCCTGATGCGTATGCCGAGGACGTTCGTGTTGAAGGCGGCTCCCGGGGTCCACGCGATGCTCGCAGAAACCGTGGCGTTGGCCTTGTTACCTTGTGCCACAAGCGCGTTCGAGGACACCTTCGAGCCGGGAAAGGTCACCTTATCGGCGGTCCAGTCGGTGATCTGTGTCCAGCTGGCCGACGTTGGTCCGCTGCCGTCGCCGTTTTTGATCATTCCCGACGGAGCGAACTGACTGAGCGCCAACGTGCCGGTACCGCCGAAGGTCGCGTAAACGCCAGTAATGGCCGATAGCGTGCCCGAACCGTTGGCCGCCGCGTTGACGGTGGGCGGCGGCCCGGAACTGGTGGCAAGCAGACCCGAGCCGCCGAAGGTCGCCAGCATGGGGCAACTCACCGTATCCACCGTCACCGCGAGCGTTGCGGTGCAACCGTAGGCCGCATCGGTGGCCGCCGCGGTGCCGGTAGCCCCGAACTGCGCGGGAAGTGCGCGAGTGGTGCCCGCGCCGAAGGCCAACGAATAGCCGAGGGCGCCGGTGCCGCCGAACACGGCGACTATCGGCTGTTTGACCGTTACGGTGGCGGCCAACGCACCGATTGCGCCGCCCTGCGCGGGCACCATGCTCGAGCCCGTGTACGAGGCGGCCAACGCACCGGTACCAGCGAAGTTCGCGCGGAGGAACGAGGGAATGACCGGCACCCTGGCACTGTCGATGACGACAAGTGGCGGGGCCGGTACGGGCCGGGTGATCGTCGGCGCGCTCGGCGCCGCAACGACATTGGTGGGCGGCGTGGGCAGCATTGCCACGATCGCCGCGGATGCAGAGCTCAACTGTGCCTCCGATTGTGGTTCATGATCGCGCGGCACCGGTCACCCCGAACCCGAGATGACCGGCGCCGCGGCTGCGTCCGGACGGCCTGCGTCGATCAGCTGATGGTGAAGCTCGGGGTGACCAGCAGCGTGCTCGTCCCAGGGACCTGGGTGTTGGCGATCTGCACGCGGTCGACCATGGTGCCACCGTTCGCGGCGGTCCACAGACCGGCGTAGGTCCAGGTGCCCTGCGGCACCGTCATGGTCACCTGCTGGCCGGTAGCCGTACCGGTGGTCACCGGGTTCCATTTGACCGGCTGGCGGGAGTAGCCGCCACCGGAGGCCTCGGTGGCCGGGGTGCCGGTCGGACCCGGGTCCGCGTTGTGGATCGAGAGGAAAAGGCCGGTGCTGCCGTTGATCTGGGTGTACGCGTTGGCCAGGTACGCCTGGGTGCTTGTGACGATTACGGACATGGATCGCTCCTTGATGAGGTGAATGAACTGGTTCGACGGTGTGCTAAGTGCGGATGACGGCGCCCTCGTACCAGGCGTAACTGGTCGCCTGCGGGGTCGGAAAGGTGATCACCATGGTGTAGCGCGAGTTCGCGGGGATCGCGTCACACGTGGCAACAGGGACGTTCCAGCTGGCCTGGGTCGAGGTCATCGCCGCTGGCCACGAACCGAGCGATGTTCCGCTCGGCGACACCAGGTTGATGGAAACCGCTGTGCCCGAAGGGAACGGCGCCCCGCCGGACGGCTGGATGATCTGCACGAAGTTGGCGCCGGTGGTCAGCTTCAGTGGTTCGATGGTCGGCTGATACCCGAGGAATCCCGGGTCGATTGGTGCTGTCATGTGGTTCCTTCGGTAAGGCCGAGCAGCACGGTGGTCGCCGCATGGGAAGACCCCGTCACCCGGCGTCGCGTTCTACTTCGTCCATCAACTCGCGCGACATGTGCAGATCCGGAATGCGGCCAGCGCGCGCCGCCTCGATCACGCCGCGCAACACGCCCAACGCCTCCCGGAAAAGCCCAGTGACGCGGTTCAATTCGCGGATCGACGCCTCCTGCGCCGCCTCCACCGCATCGAGACGGACGGTGACGTCGTGCAGCTCGGTCGACACCCGTGACAGCGTTGTCAGCGCCATCTCGTTGATGTCCTTCGCCGCAGCCACCTCGTAACGCGTGTTCTCGGTTGGCTGAAACTTGCGCACCCGCAGCCAGGCGAACAGCGCCGAAATGCCGGTGCCACCGAGGAACAGCGCCGCGGTGAGCGCCGTGTGGATATCGATGAATGGCATCAGGCCGCCCCGGAACCCGACACACCCGCGAGCTCAACGGCTTTCGCTTCGAGTGCGGGCTCGTTTCGGACGAGCCACACATTCACGGTGCGTAGCGTCTCCATGACCGCCAACAGCGCCGCGCCGACACCAGCGACATTGGGCGGAGCGATCTGTATCAGCGCCGCCGATACCGCGAGAATATTGATTACGCCGCCGAATACCGACACCACAGCTTTCGCATTGCGAGCCACGAATGCGCCCGTGGCACTCTGCCTCTGGATACCGGCACTGGTCTGCGCATCGGTCGGCACCATGAAATGCTCCTCGAAGATCACGTCATACGGCGGGCATGGCGCCATGACTGGAGTGAAGGGATGGCCGGGAAGAAGGACTGATTGCGGCCGGAATACGTTTGGCCGCAACCCAATTCGCGACTACGTCCATCGTAACAACAGGCATGCGACATGCTGACCGAAGAGACCAACAGTCAGATCACGCCGAGTTCATGTAATAGGTTGCTACGCAGCCGGTTTCGGCTGATCGGCCGCTGCGGCCGATACGTCGCCAGCGGTGCCTGTCGGCACAGTGCGCCCGGCGATTTCATCGCGCAGCCTGGCGATGGCGTCGACGAGGGTCACGTTCTGCCCCTCGGCGTTCTTACCCAGCTGTGGCCAGCCCTGACCGTCGGGCCCGCGCAACTGCTCCCAAACCTCTTGGACCTTCTGCAGCAGGTCCGCCTGCTGTGCGTCGGTCAGCGCCATGAGAACTCCCTCTGTCGTGGATGGTGTCAGCCCGAGCAGGGCCTTCAGTTGGTCGGATGTGCCCGCGAAGGCATTCGCGTCGACAAGATGACCTGCGACGGAGGCCTGATCGGTGAACTGCACGATGTCGACGGCCTTGCCACCGAAGCCATTCCAGAAACCGGTGCCATCGCCCGGATACAACGCCGACGCTGGCCCTGAGCCCGCCACATAGCTGGACTGGATCAACCCCGGCACCTGCGACAGGTCCGGGCAGCCGATCTGCTGCCAATACCAGCGTGGAATGTAGGACAGGTTGATCGTGCGTCCGAGCGAGTTCACCGCCGTGACGAACGCCCAAAAGGTGTCGATACCACCGGAATTGGCCTCGAAATCGACCATCGCCGCCGCGTCTCCGAGGTGGGTGACGAACAGTTCGGCCTGAGCGGTCACCGCGCAGTCCGCGCGCAGGTAGTGGTATCCCGCGACGAGCAGCCCATTGGCATGCGCCGCAGCACGATAGGCGGGCCAGGTGTGGTCGACGAACTCGTCGCCCTCCGACACCTTGCCGAGGACGAAGCCGAAGCCCTCGCGGGCAACCTCGGCCAGATCGATGTCCGCGCCGTTGTTGTTGGAAATGTCGATGCCGAAGATCGTCAAGCCTGCCTCCGAATGGATAGCGGTTCCGTGGATTGCTGGCGTCAGTAGCTGATGAACGCGCCGTCGAAATAGGTGTTCGGTCCGGTGATGGTGCTGTTCGCGCCGGTCGAATATCCCGGGCACACAAGCGATGCCGCCGGGAGATAGACCGTGAACGTCTCGGCGGCCGCGGAATTGGTCGCGCCGGAGGCCATGTTGTATCCCGACCGCAAGACCGCCCATGGTCCTGCCGGGCCAGGAGCCCACCACAGATCGCAGCCGATCGGGCTGGCGATCGGGTTCGCCAGGTAGTACGCGATCGAGATGACGTACCAGCCCGCCTTGTTCACCTGCACTTGGCCACGGCCCTGGTCGACGATCGTCACATTGCTCGGCGGCAGCCGGAGGGTGTCGAAAGTGCCTGCCGGAAAACGGACTTCACCGCTCGGCGCGCTGACCGAGGACAGGCACTGCAGGCTCCATCCAGTGCCGGACACGGCCGGAGCGGCCAGGTCCGCGACGGTCAGTCCGGCGATATTGAACGAGAACGACCAACGCAGGCCGGTCCAGCGATACTGACTACCGAACCCGAACTGTCGATTCGCCGGTCCGATCGGCTGCACCTTGTCGGTGTCGGTCGTCGAGGCCACGGCCGCGCCGTTGACAAGCACCTGATAGGTGTTGCCGACACAGTCGAGTGTCAAGGTGTCGCCGGTGTGTAGTGGCGCCGAGACATCGACCCATGTCGTGAAGGTGAAGTTGCCGCCGGTGCGGGTCCCGCAGCCGAGCGACATCGTGGTGCGGTTGGCCACCACCCACACGAAGGTCGACAGGTCCGCGGCCGCACGCGCGAGGAGGATAGCTCCGGCGAGATCGGAACTACGGTCGGTGCCCATCACAGCCGACACCGCTTGATCGTCGGTCTCGGTCGCGTGGGCGGTATTCACCGCCACGACGTAGCCGCTGTTCTGGTCGCCGTCCTGGGCGAGACCCACCTCTCCGTTGGCGACCACCAGATCGGCCACCGGGCCCACCTTGAACGTGAGGTAGCCGGGACCGAGCGTGGGCCGATCGAAGGAGTCGACGAACACGCTGCCGCCGCCGGGCTGCGCCTTCTGAGTCGCAAGCAGGCCGTTGATCACCGTGGAGTTGGCGGCCGTCGAGCCGCGCGCGGCGTCCGCCGTCGAGTTGGCGGTTCCCGCGTTCGATTGCGCGTTGACGGCCGCGTTCAAGGCATTCTGCGTGGCCAGGTTCATGTTGCCGCCCGCGCCAGCGACGCCGGAGAAGGCGTTCGCGACGGTCGCTAGAACCGACGCCTGTGCCGACTCGAAGGTCACGGCTTGCAGTGCCGAGATGTTGCCACCCGTGGTGCCGGTGTAGGCGCCCGCCGGGACGGATTTGTCGGGCGAAGTCATGGTGCCTCCGTACTAGAGCCAGTTCAGCAGTGCGCCGTCGAAGCAGGTGAACGGACCGACCAGCGAGTTGGATGTGTTGGTGGACAAGCCCGGCGCGACGACGGCACCCTTGGGGAGGTAGACGACGAACGAGGCACTGGTCGCGGTGCTATTGGCGGAGCTGTTGCCGTCGCCGTCGACATCGGCGGGATTGCCGACCGCACCGGCCCGCAGCATGCTCCAATTCCCGCCGAGGCTCGGCGCGCTCCACAGTTCGGTGCGCATCGAGTAATCGAGGCTCGCGACATTGAACGCGGTGGCGATCAGATACCAGCCCGCGCGGTTGATCTGGACCTGTCCGGCGCCCAGGCTGACGATCGTCACGTTGTTGGCCTGCCGGACGGTGTCGTACACCCCGGTCACCCGCATCCCGGCGCCCGGGGGGCGGGTGGCGCCAATGGTGCTGCCCCGCAACAGACTCCACCCGGTGCCCGCGGCAACGGCGGGCTGCTGGTCGGCCGCGGTCATCGAGGCGACGGCGAAGGAGAGATACCCCGCGTTGCACGAACACCCGAAGCCAACGGATCGGTAGCCGGAGCCGATCGGGACGGTGCCCGCCGTATCCGAAAAGCCAACGACGGGATAGTTGTTCACGAGCACCTGATAGTTGCTGCCGACCGCGGTGAAGGTCACGGTGTCGCCGGTGTTGACCGTCACCGCGATCGAGGTCCAGTCGCTGTAGGTATTGGTGCCGTTACCGCGCGTGCCGGCGCCGATGTAGATCTTGCTCGAGTAGATCCAGGCGTAGGCGAACGTGACGAGAGAAGGGTCCGCGCGCAGCACGATCCCGGTGGCGGAGCGGGCGGAACTGTTGGCCGCCCCCATCACCAGCGACACCGACTGGTCGTCGGTCTGCAAGATGCTGGTATTCAGGGCGATCACGGAGCCGGTAGGCGTACCACCGGCGCTTGGATCGAGCTCGACTTGGTTATTGACGATGGTCAGGTCCATGACCGGGCCGGATTTGATCGGGTTGTAGTTCGGTCCGAGCGTCGCTCTGCCGAAGTTGTCACTGAGGGTGCGGCCGGGCGTGCTCGACGCTGGCGGTGGTGGAAGGAGCGAGGCGATGGACGCGGCGTTCGCGGCCGCGGTGTTCTGCGCTGCCGATGCTGTCGACTGCGCGGTGCCCGAGCCGGACGCCGCGGCCTTCGCCGCGGCCGCCGAGGTCGCGTTGGCGCCGTTCATGTTCTGGCTGGCGGTGTTCACACCCTGGTACGAGGCAAAGAGATCGGCGACGGTCGCCTTTTCGACACCGGCCCAGTTCACCGCTTGCAGGTTGGCGACGTTGTTCGGCGCCGACGACCCGACATACGCGCCGGCGGGAACTTTCCTGTCGGGGGAGGTCATCGAATGTCCTTACAGTTCAGTAGCTGAGCAGGGCACCGTCGAAACAGGTTGCCGGCCCGAGGATGTTGACGCTTCTAGGGATGTAGTAGCCGGGTGCCACCACGTAACCCGATGGCAGGTAGAGCACAAAGGTCGCGCCCGCGTTGAAACTCGGATCCTGTGGCGTAGTTGGACCTTTGCGCGCCACCATCAGGGCAACGCCGGGGCCGGCGGCCGTGCATACGTCGGCACGGATCGTGGGCAGGTTGCCGTTCACGATGTACTTCACCGTGACGCTGTACCAGCCGGATTTCTGGATCTGGATTCGACCCGAGCCCTGGTCGAGCACGGTGACGTTGTTGGACGTCACCGGGCCGCTGAAAGTGCCAGCGGGAAAGAGATTCGAGCCCGCTGGCGCCGCGACACTGCCCTGGGCGGCCATCTGCAATGACCACCCCGTGCCGACCGTCGGCGGTGGCTTCATATCCACGGCCGTCACCCCGGCGGCATTGAACGAGAAATGTCCACCGAACCGGCCGGTGCTGTACGAGACGCCGAACCCGAACGAGCGGTTCGCGGCACCGACCGGCGTCATCTGCGCGCCGTCGGGCCATTGCAGGATCTCCAGGCCGTTCACGTACAGCGTGTAGAGCGGGCCGATCGCCTCCAACAGCACCGTGTCGCCCGTATTCACCCGCACCGCAAGACATCTGGCCTCGGAGATGGTGGTGGTGTCGTCCGTTCGCATGCCGAATCCGAGCACCACGCGACCCGAGGACACCTTCGCGCACGCGAACGTGCTGAGATCCGCCGCCGCGCGAGCGATGAGGAACGTCTCGGGGCTACCCCAGCCGCCGCCACTGCCCATCACCACCGACACCGCCTGGTCGTCGGTCTGGGTGGTGGTTGTCGACAGCCCGATCACGTTGCCCGAGCCCTGGTTACCAACGCTGGGCAGTCCGCACTGCTCGTTGGTGATCACCGGGCTCGCGACCTGGCCGGTGGTGAATGTGTGGTAGCCGGGTTGCAGCGACTGGCGGTCGAAGAGGTCGGTGAACACGGTGCCGCCATAGCTCAGTCCCTGCTGTGCGGCGGTCATGCCCGCGACAACAGACGCGTTGGACGCCGTCGTTGTCTGCACATTCACGGCCGTCTGCTGCGCGTTGCCCGCGCTCTGCGCGGCGGTGTTCGCCGCGGACAACGCGGCATGGGCGTTGCCGTTCAGGTCCGTACTCGCCGTGCCGACGTCGGAGAACGCGCCCATCACATTGGCGATGACCGCGTCCCGCGCGCCTGCCCAGGTGACGGCCTGCAAGTTGGCGATACTGTTGCCCGACGACGCCGAACCACCGTACGCGCCGGACGGTACGTGCCTATCGGGGGAGGTCATGATGCCTCGGTGTCGATGCGGCCGGTGTCCGCAGCCGTCGGCTTACGTAGATCCGTCAGGTGCGCGAGGTCGCCGTTCGCGTGCAGCTGCTCGATGATCCGCGCGCGTTCGTGCGCGGTCAGCTCGGCCATGTTCGGCGCGGTCGAGTGCGCGGCCTTCGGGGTGCCCTCCGGCAGCCACTGCCCAGCGCCCGCCAGCCACTGACCGACGCCGCGCGCCGGCGGATGATATTCCTTGGTCCGCAACTCCGGGTAGTGCCGGAATCCGAGCTCCCACAGGTGCTTCGACCACTTCCGCAGCACGTCTGGGTGCACCATCAGCGGCGCCCGCTGCTGGCCGGGCAGGCCGACCAACGCCCACAGGAACGCCTCCTCGGGCTTGTTCGGGTCGCAGTTGTCGTGCAGAGGGATAGCCATGGGACACTCCGGTTTTCGAAGAGGAAGAAGATGAGTCAGGCCGCGGCGGGCCGGGCGCTGCGCTGGATCGTCGATCAGGGTTGCGCCGCAGGCTCATCCGCGTCCGCCGCCTGCGCGGGAGGCTCCTGCCGGTCGACCAGATGCGCCAAATCGCCGGAATCGCGCAGCTGCCGCACCACGTGCGCACGCTCCTCGGCGGTCAGCTGGGTAACCTCCGGCAGATCGGGCACATGCACTCGTGGCGTGCCCTGCGGCAGCCATTGGCCCGAACCGTTGAGCCAGTGGTGATGTCCCCGCGCCGGCGGGTGGAATTCCTTCGCCTGATCCTCCGGGTAGTGTCGAAAGCCCAAGTCCCACAGATGTTTCGACCATTCGCCGAGGGTGTCGGGGTGCACCATCAGCGGCGAGTTGCGCGGACCGGGAAGTCCGACAAGCGCCCACACGAACGCCTCCTCCGCCTTGGCCTGGTCGCAATGCTCGTGCAACGGAATAGACATGGATATCTCCAAAAGTGAAGTGGGGCAGCCGAATAGCTGCGGGATTCGCGTCGAAGGGGCGAAGGTGGTGCGGATCTACATCTGCACGGCGAGGGACATGATTTCGTCGACGATGTCGGCCATGACACGCATCGACTGCGCGAACGGCATGTCGTGATCCTTGTCGGTACCGAGGGTGATCTGCCACTGCGGGCTGGCATTTCGCGACCACGCGAGTTCGAGCTCGGTGACCTGGTCGACGTAGATCTTGCCTGCGGGCATGCCCTTGACGGTGGAGCCGACGCGGTCACCGAGGAAGAAGTGTCCCCGGCCTGCGTCGCCGATCAGATACGGCTGACCGTCGGCGACGGTGAACTTGTGCGTGTGGTGGGTGCGCGTTTTCCACATGCCCTCGCCGAGCGTCAGCAGTGCGCCGAGGGTGTAGGCGCGGTCGGCGCTCGCCTCGAAATGTTCGAAGTAGTGCGACCATCCCGAGGCCTGCACCCGGCTGCTGTCCCGGTGCCGCTGCCACGCGAGCAGGGTGTCGGTGAACAGTGCCATCGCGATCGTGTTCACCACCTCGGTGGCACCCTCGGCCAGCGCGGCAAGGACCGGTCCTGCGATGGGAACAACACCGAGGAAACCACCCATGAGGAAGCCGACGAATTGGATCGCCGACGAAATCGCCTCGTTCACACCGGGAGCCGAGTGACCACCGACGACCACCTGCACCGCGCTGGACGGCTGCACGATGAACTGCGATGTCTGAATGCCGCAATGGTCGTTCTGCCGATAGATGACCCACGGGTTGGACGGCAGCGTGCCCAGGTAGCCCGGGGTCTGGTAGGCGGCGGGCGGCGCGTCCGGGTCCGGCAGCCGATGCTCGATCTCGTCGTAGAAGACGCCGTCGGCGTCCTTCTCGAACCTTTCGATGATGTGCTCGAGGCCGCCCCACACGCTACCGCCGAGCGAGGTGTTGCTGGTGAACCCGGACTTGTCGAGGATATCGACAACCAGGCACCCGGAACGCAGGTTCGCACCAGGCCACGGCAGCGGATCACCCTGCAGCCAGCGGCGCGTCTGCACCATCAGCTCACCGGTCTGCAAGGTGCCTGTCGCGCAATCGTGCCAGTTCTTGAACCGGGAGCCGAAGATCGTCCACACCGAGGTGTCGGTGTTGTACGGAGTCGGCTGCACAGCGATCGCCCACTGGGACATATCCAGATTGCCCCACTGCGCCGAGTCCATCGGATCGGACGGCACGGCCCACGAACCGCCTTGCAGCCGTAGCAGATTCAACATCAGCGCGGTCTTGAGCACCCAGATGCTCGGACCCGCGAGCATGAACTCACGCGGGAACTGCACGGCTTCCGGCAGGAACGGGTTGGACCAGCAGATGATGTGCTTGAGCTCCTCGTAGGAATGCAGAAAGCTCAATTCGACTGTGGTGACGCCCTGTTCGTCGGTCTTGAGGACGGCCTTCTCCAGCCGCCCGTCCCAGCGCGCACCGTCCTTGTCGACGGTGATGTGGATGTTCTGCGTGGTGCGACCGGAACGCGGGTCGTCGTTGTACATGTCCATGGCCCACCGGGCCAGGTAATAGTCGTACGGAAGTACCAGGATGCCGACGCCGGTGTCGTTGAGCGTCCAACGGAAGTCAGCGCTGATCTCCGCGCCACACACACCGCGCAGTACCCAGTTGCCGTCCCACAGCCGGACCAAGGGCCTGGCATACCGCTGTGCCTTGCGCTGCGCCTTGGCAGCCTGTGCGGTGCAATAGATTTCGGGAAGATCGGTCACGTAGGTCACTGCAGCCCCCACGGGCGCGACCAGTTACGCGGCTGCACCGCAAGCACCGACGCGCCCGCGGGTGCGCCCTTCACCGAAACCGGCAGGGCGGTCGCCGGGGTGTACGGCGGCACCGGATACAGGAAACTGACGCCGTTCATCTGCGCCCAGACCGGCGTGTTGTTGCGCGCGACGATCATCTCCTCCATCGGGTCGGTGTCGATGGTCAGGTCCTGGCCGGCATTGGTCTGCGGCAACGGGACGGTCCGCGCGGCGTAGGCGTCGTTGGCCCATGACCAGTCCGGCAGCGTCCATCGTCCCGGCGCAGAGCACACCCAGCGCAGCCACATCGGCTGGTCTGTCGGGTTCGACACCGTCACCGTGCCGGACTGTGCTCCGTTGTTGCCAGTGGTGTCGGCGGGCGAGACCCAGGTCGCCGTCACGTCGCTCTCCACCCACCATGGGTTGCCCGCGGTGCAGGTCATCACGACCTTCGCCCACTGCTTGAGATGCGGATCCTTCACCGGTTTGAAGTCCGGCTGCTCCGACATCCGTAGCGACAGCGAACGCGCGCCGAAGTCGGTGGTGATGGTCAGCACACAGTCGCGGTCGTACGCCCACGCCTTGCGCCAGGCGCTGTCCACGGCCTCCCAGGTACGACCCGCCGCTTCGGCGATATTCACGCCGAACACCAAGTCGCGCTTGTTGGTCCGGTACCCGCCGTAGGACGATCCGGTCTGAAACGCCGATTGGTTCCAGATCGTAGTCACCGGCGCGTCATGCAAACCGCTTGGCGCCGTACCGAGTTCGACTCCCTCCCGGCCGCGTCCCTGGCCGGCGAGAGTCCACGTAGAGCCATCGACTCCCGTCAACGTAATCATGGCAGCATTGGGCGCCACAAGTTCACCTCTGTTTCTGTAGGAATTCGACTGAAGTGGGACCAGCCGACCGGTACGCGGAATTACGCGGAGCCAGAGCGTGCCTCGACGTGGCCGAAACCGGCAGTGCGGCAACATGACTCGCTGATGCTGTCAGCGTATCGGGTGGATCGTGACATGGCCGCGATGTGACCAACAGGCGGCGCGGCAGGCGACTCTCAGCTCGACAGGATCGCGAGATCGGCCGGATTGAACAGATCCTGGATACGCGACCACGGGATCAGCACCGGGTGAAAGTCCCCCGCTGCGTGGGAGACCTGGAAATAGACGGTCAAGCCGTCGGGCGATGGTGTCCATTCGGCGAACGAGTCGCTGTTGGCCGCGGGTGCGGATAGTTCCGGCTCTGTGGTGGGGATCAGACTCGGGACGAGGGCGGCGAGGGTTCCCCAGGCCTGCGTCGGGTCGCGCAACACCGACGACAGGTGAATGGGCTGTGCGGTGTCGGTGTTGATAACGGCGGTGCCGACCTGATTGTCTGGATGGGGGCCACCGAAGTTGCGGAAGGTGATCAACACCCCTGCAATGACATGTGTTCCGATACGGGTGACACGGCTGGATTCCGCACAGCGAAATGGGAGCGCGCCGTCGCCGACGGTACCGACCCGGCCCGCCACCGCGTCGGAAAGCAGTCCGTGCATGGCCGAGTTGAATCGCTCGCGCACTGCGGCGTCACCATCCGCAAGCTGCGGCAGCGTTACGTCATAGGTCAATGTCGCGGTCTGCTCACGCACCTTGCCGGTGCTGACGGTGTACCGTCCGGCCGTTCCCGCGGCGGCCGTTGGGCACGTCGGCGGCTGTGCCGACGATCCGGCCGTCGGGTGCGCGGTCGACTCGGATGTCGTCCCCAAGCTGTCGTGATCGCTCGATCCACAAGCCGACAGCAGCACGCCACTGATCAGGAGAACAGCCCAAATCGACTTACGCACAATGTAATTCCTTCCGAACCGCGACCAGCAATCGCACCATACCCGCTTGCGGGAGTTGGACGGTCAACCGTTTCGAAGGAGGTCGTCAACTCGATCTCATGCGCATCCTTGATCGTGCCTATGTTTGGATCCTCTGGTTCAGCCCGCAAAGCGGATAGTCGTCCACGAACCTCCCCCATCGCGAGTCACGAGCAGACGGCCGTTGTCGGAGGTCCATTGCATGACCACGCCGAATGTCGGTGTGGTCAGTTCAAGGTCACGGAAATGACCGTCTTCCTTGCTCGAATATGCCGTCGTCCACTGTGCACAACAGTCGGTCGAGACAAGAAGCTCAGCACCGGCGGCGAGCACAACGCGGCGGTCGCCGGATTCCGCGAAGCCCTGTGCCGAACTGCCTCCGGGCGTCTGGCCCTCGGCTGAAAAAGTGCTGCCGTTGTCGGCGGAGCGCAGCACTGTCTGTCCGCTGCCGTGTTCGGCGTAGCCGCACAGGGCAAGCAGGTCGACCGAGGTCGCCGCAGGCCAGACACCGGCCGTGTCCGCACATGGTGGTTGCCACGTTGTCCATCGCCCCCCGACCAAACGGGCGCCACCGGGCACTCCGAACACGCCTGCACGCATGGGGTTGTTCTCCACGATCCACCCCGAGTCGTCCCGCAGCACTATCCGGGGACTCGGTGCGGGGCCGCCACCGGCCGGGATCGTTACGGACGTGTCCGACCACTGATCCTTGTCGACCGGGCTGGTCACGACATGGAGCAGATCGTTGTCATCGGAAACGACCGCGTGCACAGTGCCCGCAGCCGCCGCCAAAACCAGTGGCCCCGTTACCATCCCGACCGGCATCGTGCTGGCCTGCCAGGTCACGCCGCCATCGTGAGTGGCCCACAATCCGGTCCGACGCCCAAGCCCGGTGCCGAACATCCAACCGTTGCGTTGATCGGCGAACCGGATGGTGCTCCCCTCTCGCGGGTAATCGTGGTCGGCTACCACGGCCTCCGGCACCGGTCTGGCCTGCCACGTTGTCGCGCCGTCGGTCGTCCGAAGCAGCCGCACGCAACGGGAAGCGGCGCACGGCGCCGAACCGAGCACCCAACCGTCCTGTGCTGAAACGAAACTGGCCGACGAAGGCTGAAAGCCCGATATGGACGTGTCGGCAGCCGACCGTTCCGAATCCTCGCCGCAGGATGCCAGCGTGAGCACCACAAGTGCGGCCGCTATGAGCGCTGCGGCGCGTCTACCCCCCACCGGCACTACTACTTGCTCGCCGCCCGCACTGTGGTAACACCGCGAGGAGGCATAGCCAACCTGACCGCAAACATCATGCGGCTCACAATAATTCAGCGCAGCGGATTTGTCCGGTCGGCATGTCCGACAGCTCACAGAGGACGCTCGGTGCGCCTGGTCAGTCCATCATCGCGTGCCGCTGCTGCCAGAGCTTGGCTTTGGCGAACGCCTCGTGCACGTCGTACGCCGAAATGTGGACGTTCATCGACTGATCCACCCGTTCGCCGCGGTCATTCGGTGTCGCACGAACCTTCGTCAGCGCCGCCGCGACCATGCCCTCCATCTGCTGCAGGTACTTCTTCATGTACAGCGGATCATCGTTGATCGCCTTCAGCAAGGGCCGGTTCGCGTTCGCCGACGCCGCATTGACCACGAACTCACCGTCGGACAGAAACGCCGGGATCTTGTCACCGATCGTCGAACCAGGGCCCTTGATATCGCCGCCGGTGGCGTGTGGACTCGCGAATTGCCAGATGAGGTCCGCGAGCGCAGGCAGGAACCGCTGAATCGGTGGCGAGTTGAAGATAGCCGAGCCCGCACCGCCGAATCCCATGTTCGGTATGCCTGGCCGAGAATAAGGAATATGCTCAAGATCACCGGTCGACGGGGAATCCGAGGCAGGAACCGGCAACCTTTTCACCGCCGGTTGCCTCGGTCGTATCCATGGACCATCGATGTTGTCCATGGTGACGCCGTAGCGGGCGTCCGTCTCCGGATCGACGTGGAGATAATAGGCTTGCGTTACGGCCATCTCCGGATGGAGCTCTTTCGTCAGCTTCTGATTCGCGATGAGGATGGATTGTTTCCATGCATTGAATTGATTCAAGTCGACACCGGACGGTGGATAACCAACCAGGTTCCAATCCGGATGAGCGGAGCTACGGTCGTGAATGTAGGCCTTTAGATAGTCCGGGTCGTCCGGAAGGAACAACAGCTGGTCGGCGTGCGGTGCCTTACCGGCGTTTATCTCGTTCTGGATCTCCTTGGAAATACCGAAACTGACCGCAGCGCCGGCGACACCGCCCAGAATGATGCCGACTGGTCCAGCGAAAGCCCCGGCGCCAGCTCCCTCCGCGATCCCCGCGGCCAGACCACCGAGGGTTGCGCCGACAGCCGCACCCGCGAGCGTGGACGGGACTTCACGAAAGATCGCCTCCCCCAACGTGTTCTTGTCACCCCGCATATCGGACAAAATCGCTACCGGCAGCAGCGCGGTGGCCACCGCAAGACCAGCGACGCTGCCGAGAACCAGGCGGTCGCCCACCTTGATATCGCCGACAATCTTGTCGAAAAGCGAGGAGGCGTGCGCGTCCCCCGCGTACTTCTGAAGTATTGCCCGCTTGGTGTCGATCGCTATGGTAACCCCGGCATTGAGAGCCCCCGCTTTGAGATCATCGGGCGTTGGCATGAAATTAACAGGCGACAAATCCGGATGTACCGGTATCAGCGTGTAGCTGCCATCGTCTTCGACCTTGATCTGTTTGACACTGCTCGATCCTTGAATGTCGACTTGCAGGACCTTGCCATCGCCATTTCTGATAATATTGAACGAGGTACCGTAACCGGCGAATGATCCATCGCCATGTTGTGTTTGATTATCGCCCATTCTGCAACCTGACCTTTCGAGAAGTATCACAATAGTTCCATATACGAGCCGGCGCATGCTATAGTTCCTGCGGGATGCAGAAGGAACGGATCCGATATGAGTAACGCGATTGCCATCATCGCCGCAGTAACCGTGTGGGAGGCCCTGATCTTATGGGTCGTTTTCCGTTTCATGTCCAGAGAATCTCAATGGAAAGTTTTCTGGACCGGCACCGCCGTCGCGGCCTTTGTCTTCATAAAGGAAATGCCCTGGTGGGTATCCATCGCCTGCGCACTGCCGCTCGGCCTCGTCGGCTGGTTTGTGATCGCCGTGCTTCAGGAACGACGGAAGGCGCCGCCGATCCCGGACCTACACTGCAAGATCTGCGGCGGAGCACTCTTTCGCCCCCGAAGGCTCAACCTCACGATGCACAAGTACGGCCAGGACGCACGCTTGGGCCAGCGCAATCGCAACCACAGTGTCGTCATCGAGCCCGGCCCACCAGTCCATGACTGGATCGAGGGTCGCTTCGTCACGAGAGCGTAATCGCCCTTCTCCCGCTATCACATTGTGTCGACGAGATCGTGCCGCTGCTGCCACAGCTTGGCCTTCGCGAATGCTTCGTGCACGTCGTAGGCCGAAATGTGCACCGTCATCGACTGATCCACCTGCTCGCCGACGGCGCTCGGCACAGCACGGACCTTTGTCAACGCCGCGGCGACCGCCTGCTCCACGTGCTTGACGTACTTCGTCATGTACAACGGGTCGTCGTTGATCGCCTTCAACAGCGGACGGTTCGCGGACGCCGATGCGGCGCTCACCACGAACTCGCCGTCGGAAAGATACGCGGGAATCTTGTCACCGATCGACGAACCCTGGCCCTTCACGTCGCCCCGGGATATCTCACCGCCGTGCGCCTTGAACAAATTCGTCAGCGGCTTCCAGTAGTCCTTCGAATGATCCTCCCTCGGCTTGTTGAGCACATCGTACCGGTCTTGCGGAAAATGCACTTGGCGTGACTCGTTCGGATCACCCTCCGGGTAATAGGCGAAGTCGGAAGATGCGTGACCGTTGACAATACTGCCCGTGGCGATCATCGGTATGGTCGATCCATAGGCGATGAAATTCTGGCCGACGCCGGCACCCTGCGCTTCGCGCATACGATTATTCATCGCAATTTTCAGGCTTGCATCATTACCATCGTCAGGCAGCGGAATTCGCGTATCAAACTTGTAATGCTTCCACACGTTCCCCGTAAATCTAACGGCGTAGGTGCCGTCGTCATTGAAGTGGATGGTTCCTGATGCGCCGGTCCAGAAATGCCCGAGGGCATTACTGACGTCATCGTTGTCCTGATTCTGCCAATCATACGGCGTACGCATCCAGCCGACGGTGAACGGAAGGTCATTCTCGCCTGGATGCGCCTGCCTGTACTTGACCTTCTCATTGACGGCGTCCAAGATCCCATTCTGATGGAATTGAGCGTTCGGGCGATCCGGATGGTCCGGATCGTACTGGTAACCGGGTACCGTGAAATAGTCCATCATCGGGTTGCTTTCGGTGCTGCGCGGGTCGACCCCGTGCGGCACCGCCTGCAAGGCAACGTCTTGCCCGTAGAAGAGCGTGCTCAGGCCCCACTTGGTGTGAAAGATGCCCTCATCGACTTCGCGAGGGTGCATTTTGAGCGCTGTTCCATTGTTGTCGTCCGAGAAATGCTGGAAGAATCTCCTCGCCATCGGCATGAATTCAAAGGCGGCTACGGTAGCCTCCTCAAAGGTCTCGAACTCCCTTCTCCTCAGCCAGCTCTGCGAACGTGTCCCCCATCCCGGCTGCGCGTGAATACCGTCGCGGTAACCGGGCACGTTGTCGCCGGTAACGGGTGGCGGCGTCGACGGAAGGCCGCCGCTCCACCCATCGGCGGGCGCAGGGTCCGGGTGGCTGGTATCTTTTGGGATAAAGTTGGGATCATCGTCAACCTGGTCGGCGAACCGGAGAAGAGGCTGAGCAGGTTTCGGCCCGATGAATGCGCGCAGCATTGTCTGAATAGCCGCAGCGGTCTCGTCGATCGGTGTCATCGTACGGACTTGATCGGATCTGTTGTCTGACATTGTTGTTGGCTCCTCATGAGTTTCCGCCCAGGCCTGACAACAAATACCGGCTGCTATGGTGGGCGTTACTTGATATTGCAGACAACTGGATGGGCAAGCATGAGGCGACGGCATCTCATCGGGCTCGGCGTCGTGGGGTTTGGCGCGGTCTTCATGGTCACCCTCGTCGTGGTGATCACGTCGCGGATACCGCACAAGCCACCCGCACCTCGTGCCTTCGATCCCCTGTCGGTCAGTTTTGCCTCGCCTGACGAAGGGTGGGTTCTCGGCAGACTCGAGCCGTGCGGGAGTATCGGGCCGGAATGCCGGGCACTGGTGGAACACACCACCGATGGTGGCCATACCTGGCGCCCGGAGAACTGGCCGGCGCTGCCGAGTGCAGCCGGATTCCTCCGGTTCGCGACGCCGCGCGACGGTTGGGTGTCGGACGGCCCCACGTTGTGGTCGACGCACGACGCCGGCGTGACCTGGCAGAAGGTGGATTTCCCGGTGCTGGACGCCGACGACTACTCGGGCAGTCATCTCGTGGACATGAGGTTTTCCGGCGGCACAGTCGAATTCGCCAGATCGCCGTATGGCCGCGACGAGGTTCAGGTGCTCAGCAGCCCTGTCTCCCAAGACAAGTGGACAATGTCGTCCTCGATTCGCACCAGTGTCAACAGACTCCTCGAATTCGCCACTCAGACAGCACCCGGCGCCGGAAGCGCTCCACCGTTGTTCACCGGCGGCGGAACGAAATTCATCGACGGCCAGTGGTCGCACTGGACCTTTCCCTGCACCGGACCGCATGCGGCGGCCGACGGCATCCTGGCTCCGACGAGCACCGACATCATCGTGCTGTGCACCTCGGGTCCCGATCCCGAGCACATGACTTTCCAGCTGTACGTCTCTCGCGACGGCGCAGTGACTTTCGATGCCGTCGGCCTTCCGCCCGGCGGTGGCTTCGGGCTGTTGGCCGCGGCCACTGGGGACGACATTGTCATCAATAACAACGACGTGATCGAGACCTCACATGACGGTGGGCACGAGTGGACGCAGACCTATGTTCCGCCGCCCGAGGGCCATGCCATCATGTATGGCCGGATGGCCATCGCCGGAGACGGCGGACCCGGATTCATCACGCAGACCGACGGATTCGTTCTCGCCGGGAAGCGATCGGGGCCGTACCAAGGTGCCGATCCGCCGCAAACACTGCTGGCAACTCATGACACCGGCCGCTCATGGGCACCGGTGCGCATCACCGACCTCGGTTAGTACTCCAGCCGCACTTCGTGATGTTGGGTCTGTCTTCGCTGGTAGTGGGCTTGTTTGGCGCGGTGTTGGTGTCTTCGTCGCCAGGTCGACCAGCGTCGCAGTTGGGCGAGGTTCGGGGTGATCAGGTGTGCCAGGAGACGCTTGATTTCACCGAGCGTGAGTGGAATGAGGCCGCTGCCAATGCTTTTGGGGAGATGGCGGCGGTCACGGCGAGGTAGGTGTGGGCAAGCATCGCCAGGGTGATGTGGCGGTACCAGGCGTCGTAGCGGCGGACCTGATACTGGTCGAGACCAACCTCGGTTTTCGCGGTCTGGAAACAGTCCTCGACCGACCAGCGGGCGCCGGCGACCCGGATGAGCTCGGCGTCGCTGGTGCCGATCGGTGCACCGCACAGGTAGTAGGCGATCTCGAGCTCGCCCTTGGTGTTGCGGGTCAGCGAGCGCCTGACCAGCAGCCAACGTCGCCACCCCGGGCCCGCCTCGCTCTCAGTGGGCAGTGTGGCCACAGCCCAGTCGAACAACCGAGGCCCTTTCGCTCCTTCTCCGCAGCTCAGGCGTTTCCATGCGTTCTGCGGCGCGTCGGCGACGAGGCGGTCCGCGCGCGAGTCGCCCCCGAGGCTCACGATCGGCGCGCTGCTGGGCACGGCCACCACATACCCGATCTGGCGTTGCTCGAGCCACCTGCGGAACTTCGAATCACCCCCGTAGGCTTCGTCGGCGGTGACCCACCGGGCAGGCACGCCGGCATCCAGAGCGCGAGCCAGCATCCGTTGAGCCAGAACCTGTTTCGTGGCGAAGTCGACCTCCTCGGGCACCGCGGCCGCTCGGCAGCGTTCCCGGTCGGTGGTCCACGACTTGGGCAAATACAGTTCCCGATCGATCAGAGTGCGGCCCTTGACGCTCGTGTAAGCACAGAACACACCGAGCTGGCAATTCTCGATCCGCCCAGCAGTGCCCGAGTATTGCCGTTGCACCCCAACCGATTTCACGCCTTTCTTCAGAAATCCGGTCTCATCGACAACCAGCACGCCATCGGGGTCGCCCAGATGCTCAACCGCATACGCCCGAACGTCATCGCGCACGCCATCGGCATCCCACGCTGCCATGTTCAGCAGCCGCTGCATCCCGTCGGGTGTCGCCTCACCGGCCACCTCGGCCAGCGTCCAACTGTTCTTTCCCGCCAACGGCGCCAACAGCCCCCGAACATACGCCCGCGCCCGCAACCGCGGCTCCGCCCGCAAAAACCGGCCCGCCACCCGCGCAAACAACTCATCCAACCCGGCCGTCCACGCAGCCAGATCCTCATCAACCAGCACGAAACCGTATGCTACCCAACAACATCACGAAGTGCGGCTGGAGTATTAGTACTGCAACGACACACGTGGTGTCTGCGCTGGTTGCGGGCTGAGAAGGCGGAGGGCTTTGCACGGGCCGATGGCGACGCCGGGGCAGGCACTCGTGTCGAGGGCCTCCTGTACGGCCACTGGGCCGAATCCTACAAACCGTCTTACGGGACAACCGATTTCGGTGTCGGCGACAATGCCGGCTTTACCAGCACCACGCAAGGCTACGTGCTGCAGCTCCGGCGAGGAGGCGTCCCGATGGGTCCCAACCAAGAGGACCGCCGTCTCCTGCTGACCCGTGACGCGGGCCAGACATGGACACCTGTCATGTTCGCGCATGTTCGACGAATGCGGGATAACGCGATTGCCGCAGCGTAGCAACTAGATTCGACGTCAGCGTCGGGTAAGCGATGAATGCGCAAGGATGGCGCGAGAATCCGCCTGAGCTCCGTCGCGGGAGCTGCCCGGTTGACTGATCACCAGATTGATTCGGCGGTCTTGCAGCACTCGCTGATTTCCGACGAACCCCGGCGGAACAGGCAACGGCTTGGTCGGGACCAGCATCGGCGCGATCGAGGGCGCGGCGATGCTGGAGCCGATCGATCCGCCGGCGGCATGGCCGGTCGTGGCCGGCTGGTCGTCGCCCGGGTATCGCATGTGCACAGGGTGATACGTGACGGTCTGGCCCGTAACGACCCGCTCCTTGTCGTTGACATAGGGGATGGCCCAGAACCGATGGTATTTGTTGCTGCTGTGGTAGTCGACGTAATCGGCGTCCTCGTAGTGCCGATAGTGCAGCGATCCGTCTGGGTTGTTGCCGTCAGGAAGATCGGCGGGGCCGTGACCGGCGTAGACCATGGCGTGGCTGACACCCTCCGGCTGACCGTCGGGCTTCTTTTGGCCGAAGTCGACGAACACGATATCTCCGGGACGGAGCCCGGCATTTGTCAACGCGCGGGGATCGGGATTCCCGGTGATCGGATTGACTTCGATCGACGGCAACTCTGTTCCCGTCGGTCCGCCGTGCTGGTTCCCGTAACCCATCTGGATGTAGTTGAGCAGACCTTTGGCAGCCAACCACGGGCCCGGTTGGGAATCGCCTGCCGGGTGCGAAGGGTCGCCGTCACCGTAGTGGTCATATTTCCCGCGAATGTAGGGATGCCACCGGTCGGTTACCCCGCTATTGTCGCCGTCACGTGACGGATCGTACTGAAATCCGCCGGAATGCAACACTTGTGACACATAGTCCGTGCAGTCGCCGCCGTCCCCGTCGGAGGACGGATACACCCAGTTACTCTGCACAGCCCAGTCATCGGCGTACTTCACCGCGGCTCGACGATTCGGGTTCGCATCGACCTCATCGGCGATCTGAACCGGGCCGCGTGCCGGACGCAGGATCGAATTAACGACGCCGCCGACCGCCCCGAGCCAGGAGCCGAGTAGCGAGTTCGGCTGATCCGGACTCGCGCTGATGGGCTTGCCCGTCTCCGCCCAGGTGTACATGCTGGCCAGCACCGTTTGGCCGGCGAGCCAGTTGTCACTACCCATCAACTCTTTGTAGTGGTGGGTGCCGACGTCGCCGATCCTGTTGTTGCTCAGCCAGATAGGAATGTTCTCTTCATCTTCCCCCGCCGCGTTATAGGCTGCGGCAAGGAACTCGTTCAGGCTGTAGGACTTTCTCATTTCCGGCGAAACACTGGCAGCGTACTTGTCCTTATAATGCTTCAGCACATACGCGGTTGCCTCGATATCCAGCTCCTGGTCGGTCGCCAGGTCCTCCCATTTTCGCCAGCCGAACTTGTCGGGGTACTCCTTCTTGAGTATGTCGAAGACAGGCTCTTTAATGTTCGTAAGTCCAAGGGAATTGCCCTCGGGGTTTCCCTGTAAGCCATGCGGCAGCCAGGACCACGTTGGCTCATGTTTCCTTACCCAATTGAAATCCAGGCGGTCCTGTTCATGATCTCGCCACGCCTTCGAGTCCTCATAATTGCGCGCGCCCTCTTCGAACAGGGTGGCCATCACCAGGCGCGGATCTATTCCGGCCTCATTACCCCAGTCCACCGCGGATTCCGCCCAGCGCACTTCGGCCGGTTTGAAACCGTCGGCACCATGACCCTTCGGGTTGAAATCGAACTTCGGCGCCGGTGCGTTCCACGATGCCTCGTTGGACATATCCACCATCGGTTTCTTCTCCTGATCTCGTAACTGACGCACAGGTTCCCTGGTAGCCGAGATCCGTCAGCGACGCAGGAACCAATCGGCCCGACGGGCGCGGCGCCCCTACCGCGCACTCTTGTAACGCGCTGGCACACAATAGAATCGGCGCGCCCGGTGCGGTGGCGGCGTTGGACAAGGATGGCTAGGCTGCCGCTGTGGGCCGATTGATCTTCGCCATTCCGTTGGTTTGCTGGTTACTGGCCGCCCGATCGCCTCGACATCGCCTACAGGCAGGGCTCGCGTTGGCGGTGATCACCGTGGTCGAGCTGGTGGTATCGCTGCTGGGGTGGCGGCTGCGCCATTACCAATACAGCGTCGAGGTGCTGTTGATTCTTGTCGGCGTCGGCGTACTGATACTTGGCCTGATCGCCGACCGGCAAGCAAGCGACACGACATCGAAACGCAGTTCCATCGGTGGTGTGCTGACGGTTCTCTACAGCGCCGCAAGCCTTTTCGGCGTGGTGTATGTGATGATGCTGTGCTCGGGAACGCTGGATGGCCCCGGCGGCAACGGTGGAAAGCCGGTGCCGGCTCCGGCGGCGGACCAACTGCTGCCCTTACCGTCCGGGCTTGTGGTCCTTGCGGATTCGACCCGGTGTTCGTCGACGAACTCGGGTCCGTACTGCATGCGCACGCTGTCCATCGGCAGCTCCGACGGAACTCCCGACAGCGATGTCGCCGACCGGGTCCTACGGCATCTGCACGACGCCCACGGCTTGACGCTCGACGTCGATTACAGCGGCACAGAGGGTCGCAATTGGGCCACCTGCCAGACGGCGGGCTGGTGGCTCGACCGCGAGAACGAGAATGTGTGGGTAGCCAGTAGATCTCCTGGCCCCCAACATGGTTCGGGCCCCTCCTGGCCCGAGAACGCGCCGGCGGGCGCGACCACCGTTGTCTCTATCGCGCTGGACCACAATGGGTGCCTGCGGACAACGTGACCGCGACCGCCGGTCGCTATCGGATTCTGGCGGAAGGGGATTCGCTCCCCCACAGTCACTACCAACAAGCGTCGTCGACGTCATCGATATCGTCGACCAGTTCCTCCGGTGTGTCGGGCACCGGTGGTGCGGTGAACAAGTCGATCAGCGTCTGCATCGATGCTTCCCGGCGATCCTCGCGGACGATCTCGAGCGCGGACATCGGCCGCGGCAGCGGTCTGACGGCGGGTGGGTCGGCGCCCGCCGCGGCGATAATGGTCGCCTGGACGCCTTGGAGGGCGTCGATGATTGCCATGAGCAGGTAGGTGTCGAGGGTGTAGCCCTCCGGCCGTGGACCCGACGGCGCCTCCTCGACGTCGTCCTCGCCGAGTGTTTCCTCGGCCTCGAGGTGTTCTTCGGCCAGTTCGCGGTCCATCAGCAAGGCGCTGCGATAGTGGCTCCCGGTCGGCAGACGGTCCTTGAACGCCATGATGGTGTGCCAGTGCCGGGTTCGAATGTCGTTGGGCCCGAAGCAGTCCCGGACATCGATGCCGCGCTCGAGCAGGTCGTAGTCGAGCGCGGCACCGAACCGTTCCCAGAACTCTACGAGCCCTCGGATCCCCCCGGCAGCTCCGCGGCGCCCGCACCGAACAGGTGGGCGTAGAGATCGCGCTGGAAGGCGAACCATTCGTCAACCGGGCGGTCGGCGAACAGCTCTTCCACGGCCGCGGCGTGCTCGCCGAGCACGATCGCCATCTGCTCGTCGTCATCGCGGGTCGAGCGCAGCGCCTTCAACTGGCCACGGGTGACCGGCGGGATGGCGATGTCCGCGGTGAGCCGGTACGCGGCCCGGTGTCGGGGGGACAGCTCCCGCTGGAGCTGGTGGAACCGTCCAACGCCGTCGGATTCGGCGGCGCCGGACTGCTTCTCGGGTGTTGCCACTTTCACTCTTCTCCGGTTGTGCTGGAACTACAGGGATGTCAGGCGCGCTTGCGCGACTTCGCCTCGGCGACAGGCGCTTCGGCCTCCGCTACGAGACGGTGACCGTCCGAGAAGACGGCGTTGATGTAGGCCGTGGCATTGGGCACGAGGTATTCGCGCTCGCCGTCGGTCATGGTGACGGGGAAATGGGCAGGGATGGCGGACACGGTGACCCGCTTTCTTCTCCGGATGAAGGACAGGGGAAGTGGATGCGTGCCGCGACCGGAGAAACACGGCACGCATCCACGTGTGCGGACCGCTGCTACTGAACGGTGATGGTGCCGGTGACGACGGGGGTGGCCGTCGCGGCGGGCCAGCCGGTCGGTGCGGTGAAGCCGATGCTGATGGTGCCGGAGCCGCCGGTGGCGGTCGGTGTGACAACACCGGTCGAGCTGATGCTCACCGCACTGGTCAGGCCGGTGCCCGCGGTGAAGGTCAGCAGGTTCGGCGACACGACGCCACCGAACTGGTCGGTCACCAGCAGCTGAAGCGCCTGGTTGCTGCCCTTGGTCAGGGTCTGCGCACCGGTCGGCGCAACATACAGCTTGGAAACGACGTACGGCATGCCGCTGGCCGCGACCAGCTTCTGCCAGCCAGCACCGGCATAGGAGTGCGCGACCGCGAAGCCAGCGACGTCGTCCTTGAAGGCGACCATGGTCAGCTTGTTCGACATGACCCCGGTCGGCACCCACTGCTCGCCGCCGAACTTCGACACCGCGACCTTCGGCAGCACCTTGATGACATAGGTCGGCAGCGAGTCGTTGCCGTCCTTGCCGATCACGATGGCCGAGTAGTAGGTGATGTTCTCGGCCGACGGCTGGGCGAACCACACCTCACCATTGGTCGCACTCGGCTGCATCGACGCCAGGGTGGCGCTGGTGGTCAGCTGCAGGTTCAACGCGGTCGCGTTCTGCTGCGGCTCGAACTCGAGTGCGGTGATGTCGCTGGTGATGTCGTTGCGCACCGCCTGCAGCTCGCCGTAGGACTCGATCGGGGCGGCGGTGATACCGCGCGAGAACGCGATACCGGTCTTCTTGTCGATCAGACCGATCGATTGGAAGCCCGCGGGCAGGGTCTGCAGGTTGCCGCTGGCGTCGGTGAAACCGCCCAGCGGGGCCTGGGTGCCGTAGGGCGCCAGGAACACGGCGGCGTCGAGCGGCTTGAGCAGCAGCGAGCGCTGGGCAGCCTTCAACGCCGTCAAGGTAGTGGCAGTCAATGTGTCTCCATTGTGAAGGCCCGGCGAGCCGGGGCGGGATTGTGAAGAAGACACCCGAGCTGGGTGCCGTGAAATCGCCCCCGGCAAAGGCGCGGGGACGACCGATACCTGCTTGGGCAGGACCGGTGAATATGCGGGCGACCCGCTATGCGGTCACGGAATCCCGCTGTGCGGTCACGTAATTCAGCGCCGCCCGAAGGCGAGCACGGCATCGTTGCGCCGATCCCGCGTGAACAGCGGATCGTTGGGGGGCAGGTCCATGGTGATGCTGAATGCCCGATTCACCTGGACGTTCGTGCCGAGCGCGTTCGGCGGAGCAATGATCGCCGGAGTGGTGAAGCTGGTGATGACGCGTCCGGCGTTCTGCAAGGCCGTCCTGGCCAGCTGGCCGATGTCCGCAGCGCCGGTGTCCGTTGGCCCGATGCGATCGTTCGGCGGCTGCTGGTTCTGCTGACCGTCCGACGAGCTGTCGTCGCCGGAGTCATCATTGTTGTTGCCGGACAAGGCCTTCTGTGCCTGCTCGGACACGCCGGAGAAGATCTTGCCGCCGATGTAGCCCTTCAGCGGGTCAAGGAAGTGGAACAGGGTGCCGACGCCGGCGGTCGAGAGCGGACCGTCGTTACCGTAGACATGGGGATCCAGGTTCGGGATGCGCCCGTGAATCCGCAGCAGCTTGCCAGCGGTGGAGCCGATGCTCTGCAGTGGTTGGGCGACCGTCTTGACGGCTTCCCACGCGGCGCCCGCGGCAGGATCGGCAGCCTCGATCGCCTTCTCGATGCTCTCGTAGGCGGTCTCGCCGAGAGCGCTGGCCATTCCATTCCAAAATCGCGAGCCGGACACGCCGTCCAGAGCGAACATACCGTTGTACAGCGACTCGCCAGGGGGCGTCTCGGTTCGATCCGAATCCACGTCGCCGCCTTCGGCGAAATTCCCCGGGCGATCGTGTTCGTAATCCCACCACAGGGTGGCCGGATTTTCGCGCGAAACGGAAGGCATACCGGGATTGGATACACCACCGTCTACAGTCGAGACTTCGGTGTATAACCGAGAAACAAGATTACTGGCCTCGGCGAAGTTATTTCGAGCACCGTCCGCATAGCTTGCGCCGTCGTGCCCCAGGTACCCCTTGGCGATATTTTGTCCGATCGCACCGTCGCTAGCATAGTAGGCTGCGGCCAGAAATTGGTTTTGACTGTAGGTCGATTTCATGTCCGTCGAAACCTGGTCGGCGTACGACTTGTCGTAGCGCGCCAGGCTGTACGTCAAGGCCTTGATTGCGAGGTCGTGGTCAGTCGCCAGGTCGGTCCATTCCGCGTCCTTGAACTGGTCCGGGAATGACGCTTTGACGGCGTCGAAGGCGGGCTTCTTCATGTTGACGATGCCAAGCGACATTCCATCGGGATTGCCGTACCATTCTTCCGGCGCATGCCTCCTTGCCCACCCCGCTATCGAGTTTTTCCGCCCGGCATCAATAGTCGCCTTTTCTAAAGCCCATCCTTCGGAGCTGTTGAAATCGACGCCCTCGTTCAACATAATTGCGACTACCAGCCGGGGATCGACACCGGCCTGCCTGCCATAAGTCGCCGCGTCGTTGATCCACCGGTCGGCGAACTTGTTGATCACCGGCCCGGACTTCTGCGGCTGGATGGGGGAAAAACTCGGGCGGGAAGCCATCCAGGTCATGAAATTGGCCATTGGGTCTGTCACGTATTGCGACCTTTCCTATGAGGCAGCGCGCTGGGATCGACGATCCCAGCCGACCTCATAGGATGGGATTCCGGTCTGACCAGCTCTGGAATGAAACGGTGGCGGGCGTTTGCCCGTTTGCAGGTCCGTTAGGCCCCGGTGTCGTATTGCCAACGTGTACCCGAGGGCCGTACGCCCAGACGCATACATTTTGACGGTCGAGCCACCAGCCGCTGGTATGACAATCGGTCCATCCTTGGCGAGTCTCGTCGTAATGGAGCGACCAACCGCGTGCACTGTGGAGGTACTCCAGGACGCGTTTGAGGACTTCCGTATCGGGGATCGTGGCCGAACCGCCGATCTCGAATGTGCGCCAACACTCCCTCGTCGGACGGCCGACGCATTCTTCGGTGGTGTCGCTCGAGACCACAAGCCCAGAAGGTAGCGATGACAGAACGTCGTTGGACGGCATAGCTGCCATAGGACTGATCAGGCCGCGCAGCACCACGATCACGAGCACAACGAAAAAGCTGAGGACACACCAGGCAACGCTCAACACCACGCCGACCATCGTGCGCACCGATTGGCCCGGTTCATCGAGCATGAACCCACCCACGAACAGGCAGACCACGACAACCGCCAGCGCGGTGGTAGTGGTGACCATCTTGTCGGACATGATCCAGCCCTCGGTCAAGGCGATTTGAGCGCACGCGATGGCCGTCAGGATCAGGCTCAGGCCGATGCGGACCGGAGTGGAGCGAGCCGCGAGGAGCCAGCAGAGGACGGGGACGAGGAACAGCAGTCTCAGCACGCGGTCAGTGTAAAAGCCAGGCGCAGTATCGATCTCGTTCTTACTGTCGCCTGGCTTCGATGCTGAAGGCGAGATCGACAAGCTGGTTGAGCGGGTCGAGGTCTGGGACCTCGGTGAGCCCGCGGCTGCGGCGCAGGATGGGGGCGTGGAATTTCGGCTCGCTGGAGGTGATTTCCTCGACGTAGTCGATCAGCACGCCGTCGGAGGTGGTGGCGGCGGGAGCGCCGAGCACCGCGTCGCGCACCTGGATGGCCATGGCCTGCGCCTGCTGGCGATTGTTGCCGAACACGACGGTCTGCACTTGGGCCTTATAGGTAATGGCGTTGATGTCGAGGGTGCCGCCGGTCTTGCGCACCCAGATCAGCGGCAGGGCGGACTGGATCTGCGCGGCGGTCGACGGGAGCGTGGGCATGGTGGTGGCGATCGGTGCGAGCAAATCGCACAGGAACTGTTCGAAGTCCGGGAATTCGCCGGGCTGGCGGGTGGTCACTTCGTCTCCTCGTCCGCGAGCACGACGCGAACCTCGCAGGTCAGCCGGCCCGTTGGCGTGGCGTGAACGGGTTCGGACGCCGCGGTGGGCTGATCGGTCGCGCTGACGCGATCGTCGTGGTGCCTCATGGGTATCTCCGGTGTGGGGTATCGAATGGCGGCGGCAGCTGGACTACAGGCCGAGCAGCGGCAGAACCAGCGGGATGAGGTCGCCGATCAGCTTGATGATGTCTTCGATAATGGTGAGCACCAGAATCACCCCCTTTCCTTCGCGATGGGTGAACGGCAGCCTTCGCCGAGCAGTGCGGCAGCAGAAGGCAGAATCAGCGTCTCGTGCCGATGTGATGTTGCGGCACAATCGTTTTCGCTGCGCTCAGCGTAACGCCGACATTGTGACGGACCCCGGCAAGTGCCCAACACTTGCCGAGATCCGGCCGATCACCAACGGCCGGCTTCGTGCACGCGCAGCACATCGCCGATGCGATAGACGATTTCCCCGCCCACATGGCGGCCGGTCAGCTTGCCCCTGGCGGCCCATTGGCGAATAGCGTTGGCCGTCACCGGTTTCCCCGAGAACCACGGCAGTATCCTGGCGAGTTCCGTTGCGGTGCCGACCATGTCGCGCGCCTGGGACAGCATGTCCACGCGGCGTTCCATGACGGAATGCTCGCGGTCGCAGCCAAGGCATCGCACCGTGGACTGCCCGTCCGTCGCGTAAAGCCGGGTGCCGCAGTCACACAGACCGATGCACAGCCGCTCGGCGGGCCGGTCGATGATCGCCCGCGCCGCGTCGACGGCCGCAGGCAGGGCGGGGTGGATCCCGATCAGTACCGGTGCGTCGCCGGGGATGCGCGGGAGCTGCTTGCGCAAGAACACTGCCTGGTCGCGGGATGTGCGCGGGGCTCGTTCGCGGGCGAGGAAAGAGACGCGCAGAGCGTAGTAACGCAGGGTTCGAGCGAGCGCGGCGTGGGCGTCGGACGCGCCTTTGTGATACGGCAGTGCCCGCTGGCGAGCTCCCGCGCTCGCCGTGCCGGCGGATTTGGCGGCACCGACGGCGTCGCTGCGGGACAGGGTTGTGTCCAGCTCGACCAGCAGCCCGGGGACAGCGGCGAGCGCGCGCATGACGTCGTCCCGTTGTATCGGGTCGAGGGGCTCGCGGGTCATGCGGCGATCCTGCACGCCGATGCGATTGCGCCGGAATCGAATTCACGTTCCGCACGAGCCGCGGCAGCGAGCGTCCCGGCGATCCACCGGCTGCGGCCGCCGAATTCAGCTACGCGACGGGCGATTTCGGCATCGGGGCCGGACAAGTTAAGCGAAGGCATGACAGTAACTTAACATATTCATTGCACACGATTGCAAACAATATAACTCAACTAATCCTCGTAGTACCTCAATATCCAGCTATTCAATGTATGCAATTTATCGAGTTTTTTGTACGCTCTGAGGCATGTCAACGCCATCGGCCATGTCACCGTCAGCAGCCGAGCCCCCTTGCCTCGGCCTACCCGGCTTCGTTGAACCTGCCCACGCATTCGACTGGGCCCGACTGCCCGCCACGGTCGCAGCCCAGCGAGTGTGCATCGCGCACTGCCCCCGCGAACGGTTTCGCGCCTGCGCCCAAGCCGCCCTCAGTGCCGGAACCCTCGTCGATGACGAAACCCCTTCGGTCGCAGACGGTGTGGTGATGGCCGGCGTCGTCTGCCGGGGCGACACCGCCACCCGCCGCCGCCTCCTGCTTGCCCTCGGCCAAGAGATCTATGTTCGCCCCGACCGCTGCGTGTCGTGCCAGCGGCCGATGACCACACGGCGACGCAAACGCCCCGGCTATGTGGTGCACGAATCCAACGGACGCTGCGGCGGCTGTAAGCGCGCCGAGCAGCGCGCCGCCTGACCGCAATCATTGCCGTAGGAAGGGAAGTCCCTGCCCTCGGACGAATAGGTGCCCGAGGGCGGGGCGCGCCTTGCGAATGTCATTGCGGCCAAGACAATGGATCCGACACCGCAGCGGCAAATACTCATAAAAGTGATAAAACGCCCAACAGATGATCGTGTCGTGCCTGATCAGGCCAACCGCACGGCCGCATCGGGGAGTCGCCGCCGGTGGCCGTCGTTGCCTCGTGAATTATGTTGGCATGTCCGGCGTTTCGGGCTCCGCACCGCAATGATGTGGTCCGTCGGTGGCGGATATTGCGGCACTCATGCGACAATTCCGACGCCGCAGCTCGTTGACTGCAGGCCCCGGACCAATTGGGCCCAAGGCGAGAGACAGGAAGCCACGTGCCAGAGGAGTTCGACGAAGCACTGGAGACGGCTCGAGCCGAATGGGCATCCGAGTATGACTCCGCCCCAGCCTCTCTCGGCACAGAGGCCGCGGTGCTGTCTGGATACAAATGCATCGACCTCACACAGCTGTCGAGCCACGATCTTCGGCTGGTCGACGATCTACTCAGTCGATACCGGTCGAAGCACCGCCCACCGCGATACCGTCGACGGGGACCGCTCTGGTAGCTAGTAACCCACGGCCGTGCGAATGTGGTCGTCGAATCAGCCTCGAGTATTGAGAATGGCGGCAAGCCGGTCGCAGTATCCAGCACGCTGATATGCCAGGGTGTGCTCGCCGCCACGCACGTACCCGTCCATCAAGTCCGCGGCCTGCGACCAGAGCTGCCAGGTGCGCACCGGGCGCAGCCACCAGCCGAGCCGAGCCGGCTGCCACCGATTGGCACGTATCCGGTCGACCAGTGCCTGCGTCCAGCCGCCGAGCTGCGCGAAACTGAATGCGGAAACCGCGTCGGCGAGGGTACGCAAGGGCGAATCCGCAGGACAGGAGGCGATGCCGTCAGCGGGATTGGCGACTTCCCAGGTCGGGATGCATTCAGGCCACGGTCCATGTTGACCGTTGATGCCGAATCCCACCGGGTCCGGATCGATCGAATCCCCCTCGCGGCGTAAGGGATTCGCCACGTTGGCGGCCCAGGCTACATCGCAGTCGGCGTATTCGCCGCGGGCCTTGGCTTCGAGGAATCTCGTGACAACCTCCGCACCGAGGCTGTAGCCGAGCAGTCCGACGCGGTTCGGCGTGGCGCGGATCGCTACCACCAACGCTCGCACGCCATCGTCGATGGATTGTTCCTCCGAACACCCGTCGAGCCCGGCCAACGGATTGGCCGGGCCGACGCTCGCCGGATAGTCGACATCGGGTCCGATCAGATATCTGGCGCGGTCGAGTTCGCCGGTAACGGCGGCGAGCATATTGCCTGGCGAATCCCGGCGCTCCCCGGTGCCCCGACAGGTCAAAACGGTAATCATTATGCGCCCCTTCAGAGTGAATCATTTAAACCGAGCCTCGCCTCCGGATATGCACGGAGGCGAGGCTCGGAGCCCGCCGATGCCGCGGCCTGCTACCGCGAGAGGGGAAATGCGGGAGGCCGCGCATCGGCGGGCGGCAATGCGGCAGGCTCGTCCCGCGAGTCCTATTAGTTAGCCGGGGGCATGCCGCGATTGTGTCTGTCCGCGAAAGTTATCGCAGAACGTTTTGAATTCCGTTGTGGCACAAAGACTATCACCGCACTGATGACAATTTTCGAAACGCCCAACAGGCTGTCATGGTGTGGCGACCTTCTTCGGAGCACGACGGCGAGACACCCGCCGGGAGTCGAGTCGTTCGTTGAGATAGGTGCGGACTCGACGACGGTGTTCGGCGCTGGAGCCGGGACCGCGATCGGCGAGGATCACGGCGGCGGGCGGTGGCCCGTGCCCACCCGGACGGACGGCGCGGATCAGGTGTGTGAGGTGGCCGGGCGCAATGCGCGGCAACGTTTCGTCTGGACGGAGGGGGCGGCTGTAGTACAGCCGTATCGCGGCGCAGGCTGCGCCGAAATCCCAACGTGCGTCCCGCGCGGCGAATCCCCATGCGGCCCGGGTGCAGGCGTCATTCGAGAAGCGGTTGTCGTAGCCCGCGATCAGCGAGATCAGTGCGATGATCTCCGACTCAACCAGCATTACATTCCTTGTTCTGCCGGAGCTGACTCGAATGGATTGCCCAACAGGGTCAATGACATTCGCTCGGGGTCACGCGGGAAGACACCCGATGTCATTGCCGCGTCGTTGGCTTGCTCGCGAGCACGCGCCGCCTGGAAGTCCGCGGCGGCCTGGCTGTGCTGACGCTCCCTGGCGGTCATCCACCCCCCGGCCGGACGCCCGCGCGACTCGGCGGAGCGGCGAATCCAATTGCGCCAGGTGGCAGACCAATCCACCATCGTGCGCCCGGTAGCACGGTAATAGTCGGCGAACTTGCGATGCTCGGCCTGCAGATCGACACCCGGACATTCGGCAAGCATGGTTTCCACCAGCGTCGCATCGGGCGCCCACCCGTGCGGAAGCGTGGTCGGGCGGCGACGGGAGGACAGCGCGGCGCCGGACTCGGCGTTGTCATCGAAACCCACTGCGGTCGTGTCCGATTCGTCGAACGGGTTCGGCAACGCGGACGGATCGGCCGCCGGCCTGCGCAACAGCGCGAGCACCCGATGTGCGCGCGGTTCGGCGGCCGACCAGCACGCCAGGTCCGGCAACCGGTCTCGCAGCTTCCGCAGTTCGAACACCACCACGGCCTGCAATGTCGGCGAACTGATGTCAGCGTAGTCATTGACCACCCCGATCGCCCCGTTGACCGACCGCATGATCCCGTCGTGCTTGATATGGGTGCGCACCATGATCTCCTCGGTGTCGACATCGACCACGACGAACTGTTTCTCAACCAATTCCGCTGCGGCCGTGAGGATGTGGGTCGGTGTGGCGCCCCTCGTCTTCGAGGCCAGTCGAGCGGGATGCCAGTCGGTGACACCGCATTTCGACAGCCGGGGATGCGCGAGCAAACGTAGATAGAGATGCTGAGCGGACTCGCTCAGCTCGCTCCAGTCCTCATCGGCCCAGATGTCGATGCGGAGCTTGGCGTACTCACGCGGCATGGCCGCGTCCCCGCGCGGCATCGGGGTTGAACCGCACCAGCACGACCCCGCCGCGCACCTCGGCCTCGAACCCGGACCCGAACGCAGCGGCGTGGCCGTGCCGAATCCGATGCTTGGTCGAGTGCGGATAACGCGTAGGCCACGGATAACGCGCCCAGCGACCAGGATTCGCGCGCAGCACCTCGGCGAACTCCCGGTTCGCCCGTTCTCTGGCACGGGTTACTGGAGCGGGCACCTCATCGACGAACACAACCATGGGATGACTTTCTGTGGAGGGAGCCGGTAGGCACAGGAAAACGGCCGTCCCGCAAGCAGACTCGGCGAGCCGCGTGCTCCGAGAACGTTCTAGACGCTACCTATCGTTGCAACTAGTTGCAACCATGATCTGGAGAAAATCAGCGCGCATGCGTGCGCAAATGAGACTTAGGCGGGGCAATCTTGCATACATCCACGCCCATCCGGAGCCTCGACAGAGGCTCCGGTTTCGTTGTCAGGCTTCCGTATACGGGAGGGGGTGACGAAGGGGCAGCGCAAGCCCGCACACAAGGCGCCACGAAGGGAGCTCGGCGAGGGGGTAGCGAAGGCCCTACCCACCGACCCGCTACAACGTTGCAAGTAGTACTGTCGGTGATCGACCTCGCTTCATGAGTTGCGCCCGTCGCGCCACCGACTCCCCAACGGCCGACTCCTGATGGCACCAGCCCGCCTACAAGCGGATAAATCGACGCACTGCCAGTGCGTTCGCCGGACCGACAACGCTCGACCGAGGGTGAGGCCAAACGTGTTAGACTGCTTGCATAGGGGGTTAAATTACAACCAACGAACAGCATTGGATCAATGCCATGAGCAGACGACGGAGCGCGCCGGTGCCGCCGGAGGTGAGCGAGGCGTTGCGGGAGGCCCGTGAACGACGGACCCTGTCGCGGGAGAAGGCGGCCCAACTCGCCAACATCAGCACGAGCCTGTGGACGCAGATCGAGAGCGGAGTCCAGTACAAGAAGGACGACAAGGTCCAGACGAGCACCACGGCCGGCACGTTGCAATCAATGGCCGAGGTAGTAGGGCTCGACCCCCGAGCGCTACTGGTCAAGGTCGGCCTGGAATCCCCCGGCGAGCCCGAACCGGCCGCGCTACCGCAGGGAGGCATCGTCGATCTCTCCGGACTGTCCGAGTACGACCTCCACCTCGTGGCCGGCTACGTAGCGGGACTCAAGGCCCGCTATACCCGCTGACAGTCAGGTGGCGACAACATTCGCCTCGACTCAAGTGCGACGGCGTGCGCGCCGCGGAAACAGTGATGCGGGTGGCGCTTCGACCCAAACGCAGGTGATGCCGCTCGGAATCACCTCCGTACCCGCCCATGACAAGCGGTCGAGACGACCGGGTTGAATGTGTCGGCGTTCCGATGGCTTGAGATTGAGCAGACGGTGCGTCAGTATCGGAACACTGACGCCGAGCCATGCCGCACAGAGTTCGATCGAATCGAAGCGGGACAACGCTTCTTGAAGTTTCTCGACAGGAATCAATCGACGTCCGACGAGATCGTGCACAGCGAGCTCCACCGTGATCCTCGGCAGCCGCCCCATCCTGGTACGCCGAACCATCCACTTGGGCTCGAGTATGGCGTGCGCGACTCCGTGCGCAACCGCCTCATTGCGTTTCACCGGGGACAGTTTGGCCTGTACGATTACCGATCGAATGTCGGGAACCCACATCACGATTGGCTCTACCGATGGCAAAGTACGCACATGAATACCGAGATCGACAGCGTCTTCGCAAGCATCGTAACCTAGCGGTTGAGACATCCCCGCCTTCCACCCTCTTCACTCACTACGCACACACTACGTTATAGGTCAACAATCCCTTCGTAACCTACCGATGTCCACTCGAGGGTCCCGCACCGCGACCCGACGGCGCCACAGAGGCCGTGCCTGGGTGCTGCCCCCGAGCGTGGGATCCCCAGCGGCCGGATAGCGATCCCCCACGCTGAGGATGTACTCGCGTCAATTCTGTGAGCACGTCGACATCGGCTCTCGAATTCAACGACAATTTCGTGTCATACCTGAATATAGGGCTGAATGTACATCGGAACTATTCGGTGGAACTACCCCGAAGGAAGTCCGTCGATTTTTCCGGGTTTATCTCGCTCGGCGATATCCGGCTGCCGCATCTGACAATGCGGCAGCCCACCGAGTCACCCTCTCCCGGCGTAGGCTCGCCTGGAATGCGGAGGGGCGCAACATGAACCGGCCGCGTTCGAGCTGCGGGCGTGGCAGGATGGCAGTGCGAGGAGGAGGTTGCCGGTGACGGGCAAGGAAGGTGCGTGGCTGCCCGAGGCGGCGCGTGACCGGCTGGCCCGCTTCGCAGCCTCCGGTGTCCGCACGTCGCTGCTGCCGGTCGCGGGCGCGGTCGGTATCGAATCGGTGGGGCTGACCCCGGTCGGGGAAGTCATGGGCTGCATCGTGCAGCAGATCGGATGGATCGGCGCGGGCGGCTACGGGATGTCGTACGGGTTGAGCGCGACGAGCTTTCGGCCCTACGTGGACGCGCTGTATCACGGGTACGACACCGCGCTGGCCCGGATGGTCGCCGAGGCGTCCGCGATGGGCGCGGACGGCGTGGTCGCGGTGCGGTTGACCCGCGGTCAGCTTGGACAGAGCAACCATGAGTTCGTCGCCCTCGGCACTGCCGTCCGTGCCCAGTCCCGGTACCGGCCCCGGCAGCCGTTCACCACGGAGCTTCCCGGTCAAGACGTGGCCAAGCTGATGCATGCCGGGTGGGTGCCTGCCCGGATCGCCATCGGCATCGCGGTGCAGGCGCAGTATCTGGACTGGCGCAGCCGGAGCCAGATGCGCATCATGTCCGGCAATACGGAGGTGGGCGGGCCGACCGAGCTCATCACCCGGGTTCGGCACCTGGCCAGGGATGCCTTCGAACGCCATGCCCGCGACACCTATCCCAACGCGGCCATCGTGTCGAATATCCAATTGCGAACCTGGGAGCAGGAGAACAACAACACCGTCCTGCTCGGCGCGGAGTCGACGGTCTTCGGCACCGCGATATCCCAGTTCCATACCGGCCCCCGGGCCCCGAGCAACGCGCTGACTGTCATGCCTCTGCGGACATCGCAGCAGCGCAACACGAGAAAGCAGAGGTGAGAAATGAGCAGTGCCGATGAGCGGCAAAGCATCCCCGAGGATGCGATGCGCCGCCTGACCGAGATGCGACCCGGCCAGAGCACCACGTTGTTCACCTCGGACCTGAGCGTCAACGAATTCCTGCTGGTCCGCGAGGCCGGCTTCCGCCCGCTGGGCATGGTGCTCGGCTCGAGTATCTACCATGTCGGTTTCCAGTTCGGCCGGTGGAACAAGAACCAGGAGCTGGACACGCTGTCCGGCGCGATGTACCACGCGCGAGAACTGGCGATGACCAGGATGGAAGCCGAGGCCGACGTGCTCGGCGCGGACGGGATCGTCGGGGTTCGGCTCGATATCGAGTTCAAGGAGTTCGGCAGCGACCTCGCCGAGTTCATCGCGATCGGGACCGCGGTGAAGGCCGACGAGCCGGGCGCCTGGCGCAACAACCAGAACAAACCGTTCACCTCCGATCTGTCCGGCCAGGACTTCTGGACGCTGATTCAATCCGGCTACGCACCACTGGGCATGGTGATGGGTACGTGCGTCTATCACATTGCGCATCAACGGTTTTGGCAAGCGTTGGGCAATATCGGCCAGAACGTGGAGATCCCGCAATTCACCGAGGCGCTCTACGACGCGCGTGAGCTGGCCATGTCCCGGATGCAGGCGGAGGCGGAGAGTCTGAACGCGGAGGGCATCGTCGGGGTGCAGCTGCTGTCGCTACCGCACCGCTGGGGCGGACATACCACCGAATTCTTCTCCATCGGCACCGCCATCCGGCCGTTGCGCGACGACCACCACATCGCCAAGCCGCAACTCGTGCTGCCACTGGTGGATTCGTGACCGGCGGCGAGCTCAACCCCATCTGGGACATGCACATGATGATCGCGGCGCTGCGGGCCGACCGCAGCGATGTCGAATCCTATGGCCGAGTGCTGACGAGCGTATTGGGCGACGCACTGCCCGACGGCATGGTCGAGGTGGACTACCGGCGCAGCATGGCGGACCGGATGAGCGGCAAACCCGGCCAGGCCGTCGCCGTGCGGGTGCACGCACCGGAACGCGAACTGGAGCTGCGCCAGGGTCGGCGCGGCGGCGTCGAAGCCGAGGTGCGCAGCGTCGTGCGCGGTGTGGTCATCAGCCGCAAGCAGATCGGCATCGACGAGTGGCTCGTGGTACTTGCCGAGGAACTGAACAAACTGGCCGCCCGCGATGCCGCCGCTCGCGAGGTGCTCGCCCGGCTGTTCAACGGCTGATCTCGCCCGTCTGGCGGCAGCCGCCGATGTTCGCCGACCAAGCTGTTGACGCACGAGATGTGGCTGGCGAGTGGCGGTTCGGACGAGCGATCACGTAGGGGTGTGTGCGCGTTCCCTGGCGAAGACCCTTCGTACGGACAGTTTCAAGGCGTCGGGGTTGATGCGGTCGGGGTAGCGGGCGAGCATCGCATCGATGAGTTCGGCTGGGCCGCTGGCCTTGTCGAACAGCAGGTCGAAATCGGTGAGGTAGGCGCGGGTGTCGGTGATCGCCTGTGGCGAATCCTCGGCGCCCGGTGCTTTGTGCCCGGCGACAACTCGTTTCGGATGCAGGGCTTCGACCTGGTCGACAGCTGAAATCCACTGTTGCCGTGTGGCTTTGCTGGTTTGAGCGAGATATTGATGTACACCGTTGTAGATGATGTCGCCCGCGACGACGAGGTCGAGCGAGGGGACGTGCAGGAATGTGGTGTCGTGAGTGTCGCTGTAACCCGCCTCTACGGCGCGTAATTCGTGTCCTTCGAGGTCGATCACACCATCGGTCAGGGGTTGGGCCACCTGGAGGTTGCTCGGGATTTGACCGGGGAAGGTTGAGCCCCAAAATGATTGGAAGAACTCGGGTTCCAGCTCTTGGCGCATGTGCGCGATCGTGCCGGGAGTAGCGACGGCACGGGCACCGGGGAAACGTTTCAGCAGTGGTGTCATGCCGAAGAAGTGGTCACCGTGGCCGTGGGTCAGGTAAATGGTGGTGAGATTCTTTCCCGACGCCTCGATCCAGTCCCCCAGGTCCCGGGCCTGATCCTCGGTCAGGAAGGCGTCGACGAGGACCGCGTCGCGTGCCCCGGAGATCAGGGTGGCCGACATGGGTGACCAGATCGAGCTCACCCCGGGAACACCGGTCTCCGCCGGGATCGTCGGAGTGACGAAAACCTCTGCCGTCAAAGCACTTTCAGACATGATCGAACTCCTGTTCAGAGTCGAAATTCGACACGCGACGCAGTGGCGCGCGGACCACAATCCGCGATCGCCCCACGCTACTTTAATTATGTACCAGTAGGTACTGAATTCACTGTCCCCCCTCCGCACAGCGTTGTCAAGAGAACTATTTACCGTTCAGTACAGAATGGAGGTCAACGTGGTGACCGAGACCATCCACGGGTTTCGATCGCGAGGCCGCGCCGGAGCACGTCAGTATGTCGCGAGCTGACGGAAAGGGCGAAAAGGCGAACTACGACGGCGCCTGCGAGCCGACGAACTCCGCCGCCTCCTCCTCGGACTGCGCGGCAGGCGCTGAACCCCACATGTGCCTGCCGTTGGGTTCCTGGAGGAAGTGGACCGAGACCGCGCCGATCACACCCGCGATGATCAGATAGTAGGCGGGCCAGTTCAAATCGCCGGTCACGCCGACGAGTGCGCCGACCACCACCGAGGTGGTGCCCGCGAATAGCGACACGGCGACGTTGAACGCCACCGACAGACCCGCGCCACGCACCTTTGTCGGGAACAGCGAAGGCAGGGTGGACGGCATCGTCGCGCTGAAGCAGATCAGCGTCAGCCCCATCATCAGCAGGCCCGCGAAAACGGCGAACGCATTGTTCGTGCGGACAAGTAGGACCATCGGGAACGACAGCACGATCAGCGCCGCGATACCGGTCCAGATGATCGGTTTGCGGCCGACCCGATCGGAGATCAAGCCGATCACCGGAATGGTCAGCAGCGCGACGGCCATCACCGCGATCTGCAGCCACTGCGAGGTCGACGAGGACACTCCACCGCCGGTCGCGTCGGGCACCGTCGAGGTGACGTAGGTCGGCATGTAGGAGGTCAGCATGTAGTTGGGGACGTTCCAGACCACGACCAGACCCATGCAGACCAGGACGTAGGGCCACAGCTTCGCCAAGATCTTGGCCTCGTCGCCGGTCTTGTTCGACTTCTCGCGCTCCTCGGATTCCTTTTCCAGCGCGGCGAAGGCCGGGGTGTCGGCCAAACGCATCCGCAGATAGACACCGACGACACCGAGCGGCAGCGCGACGAAGAACGGCAACCGCCAGCCCCACGCCAGCAACTGGTCGTGACTCAGGGTTGCGTCGGCGAGCGTGACGACGAGCGCGCCGAGTAGATATCCGGTGAAAGTGCCGAATTCCAGCCAGCTGCCGAGGAACCCGCGCCGCCGGTCCGGCGCGTACTCGGCGATGAAGGTCATCGCGTTGCCGTATTCACCGCCGGTGGAGAAGCCCTGCAACAACCGCGCGCACAGCAGCAGCATCGGCGCCCAGATGCCGATCGAGTTCTGGTCCGGGATGCAGCCGATGGCGAAGGTGCCAAGTGCCATCAGGATCATCGTGGTGGCAAGCACCTGGTTGCGGCCGATGCGGTCGGCCAGCGGGCCGAAGAACATACCGCCGAACGGGCGGACCAGGAACGCCACCGCGAACAGGCCGAAGGTGGCGACCGTGCCCGCGGTGTCGCCCAGATGGGAGAAGAACACTTCCTTGATGGTCGGCTCGAAATAGGCGTAGACGCCGAAGTCGTACCACTCGGTGATGTTGCCGATGCTCGCCGCGCCGATCGCCCGACGGATAATCGGCGGGTCGGTGACGACGATGTCGTCGAATGACCAACGCTTCGGACGTTCGCGCGGGATCAGCACAGCCAAAAAGACACAACCTCCTCGAGTTCACGATCCCCGGCCACCTGGATTCCACCGTGGAAATCGCGGCGGCGGGTATCGTCCGTCCGGGATCGAACACCTCAGGCTAAGGCGACGGCAGACCGATCCACGGGCGACGCTCCGCGACGGCCTGCCGCCGTGTCTGATCGGAGGCTCGGCGACGGGGAACCTCAGGCCGGTGATGACTCGGACGAGTATCGCGGAAGGTGTTTGCCGAGGGTGTCGGCCAGCTGCTGGGCTTGGCGGACCAGGTCTTCCCGGTAAGTGATGATGTCGTTCCAGTACAGGCAGAGGGTGCCGCGTCGGGTGTCGCCGGTGCGCACCGGCATGCCGAGCCAGCTGTGAAACCCTTCGGAGAGAACGAGATCGGTCACGGAGTGGAAGAGCGGATCGGTTTGCGCGTCGGCTACGAAGACGTGTTGGTTGTGTTTGACGATGTTGGGAAGGATGACCCCTTCGGCCTGACCTTTGATGCGGATTTCTTCGACGTAGCGGGAGGACAGACCCCGCCAGCGCATCGTGGCCGGCCACGCGGACAGCGTCGGATCGGCGGGCCCGGTGGCCACGTGGACTCGGTCGGCGCCCAGCGACGCGGTCGCCACGTCGCAGGCGAGGTCGAGCAGTTCGGACATGCTGCCGACATTCGACGCCTGCTTGTCGAACTGCGCGAAGAGGTCCGGCCGGGTAGCGGTGCCTCGGGTGATCGTCTCGACGACGTGCGTCGAGAGTGACTCCGCGATTCCAGGGCCCTGCTCGACGTGGCGGACGTAGAACTCGAGCGCGTCGCTGTCGGATTCGAACGATGCCAGGACGATCAGCTCGTAGGCCCCTGTGGTCAGGTGGACCGCATCCACCTGGGGCAACGACGCCAAGCGGTCGGCGACGACGAACCGCTGGCCCGACTCGACCCGTACCAGGACGATGAGCCGCGACGGAGGTGCCTCGAGGTCCATCGTTGCTACGACCCGCATGCCGTCACGCTCGATCAATCGGCGGATCCGCTGGCGTACGGTCTTCTCCGACACCCCGACCTGGGCGGCGACCTCGAGGTTGGACATGCGCCCGTTCTCGGCAAGCAGTCCGAAGATCTTTGTATCCAGCGCGTCGAACTCGCGCACATGAACCTCCTTGACTCGGACATCATGATGCCACATTGTCCGAATATCGACCAACATGGCCGATATTCGGAGTCTATGTGTTGTCACAAGGGGCCTATCCCCTGCGTCACGCCGCGCAAGCGTCCGGGCCTCGTGGCAGCGACCCCGGTCACCTTCGAAGTCCCGATTTTGCGCCGGTGGCCAGCCCAACTACAGCGACCCTCCGACGACCCGAACGGCATCTCCGCAGGCCGGCGTCGCTGAGGTCATACCGAGCCAACCCGCACGGTACTTCCGTCATTGACTTTTCTCCTTCAATGGACGTACTTTGAGTTAGTCCGAATAACGGCCTCATAGGGTCGAAATTCGGACCTCAATGACTACGGTGCCCGAATCTAGGGCACAAGCTAGCCGGACTTCGACGCATCGAGTCACTCGATGTCGGACGACCCGCGCTGAGCAACGAAGGAACCAGCAGACAGGACGCAGCAAGGCATGCGATTCGCTTTCAGGACTGCACCCCAGAACACCACCTGGGCCGAGATACTGACCGTCTGGCGGGTGGCCGACGACATCGAGGTGTTCGAATCAGGATGGACCTTCGACCACTTCTATCCCATCTTCTCCGACAGCCGAGGGCCGTGCCTGGAAGGCTGGACGGTCACGACCGCCCTGGCCCAGGCGACCAAGCGGCTCCGATTCGGAACCCTCGTCACTGGGATCCCCTACCGACATCCCGCCGTCCTCGCCAACATGGCGACGGCCCTCGACATCATTTCCGGAGGTCGGCTGGAGCTAGGGATAGGAGCCGGGTGGAACGAAGAGGAATCGGCCGCCTACGGCATTCCGCTCGGTACGCCCGCGGAGCGCAGCGACCGATTCGAGGAGGCCTGCGAGGTGCTCACCAGCCTCATGAGCCAGGAGGTGACCACCTTCCAGGGCAAGTACTACCAACTCGCCGACGCCCGCAACGAACCCAAAGGCGTCCAGCGCCCCCACCCGCCCATCTGCATCGGGGGTAACGGAGAAAAGCGCACCCTCCGCACGGCGGCCCGCTTCGCTCAGCATTGGAGCTTTCTCGGCGGGACCCCACAGGAATTCGCCAAGAAGAGGGACGTTCTCCATGCCCACTGCCACGACCTTGGTAGAGATCCGAGCGAGATTCTCCTGTCGAGCCCCGTGATATACGACGGAGACGTGGGAGCCACCGCCGCAGCGGCCGCCGCGCTGGGAGAGGAAGGGCTTGGGCTCGCCATCATTCCCTTGCGGCCGCCGCTCGACCCGGCGGTACTCGAGCCTCTCGCCTCCGCCCTCGCCGAGATCGCCTAGTAGAGGACCGACACACATGATCGTCGACGTACACGCCCATTACTTGCCCACTTCGTATCGACCCATGTTGGAAACGTTGACCGGAAGACCTGGGAAGCCAACCGCGCCTGCGACACCAGACGCACGTCAGATATTCGCGGCAATGTCCGATGAACCGGGGATGATCAATCAGCGTATCGACATGATGGACGATGCCGGAGTAGAACGGCAGATTCTCTCTCCTGGCAGCCTTGCACCTTACGCGACGGAATCTCAGTTGGCAGTCGAGGCGGCACATATGCTCAACGACAGTTACTGCGAGCTGACCAATTCGCGTCCCAACCGATTCTCCGCCTTCGTTTCGCTGCCCTTGCCACATATCGATGCGTCACTCGAGGAAATGCGGCGCGGCCTGGACGAGTTGGGCATGGTCGGCGTGGCCTTCAGCTGTTCAGTGTTCAACCGCTCCACCGCCGAAGTTGAATTCGAACCGCTGTATGCGGAGATGAACGCGCGTGGCACGGCCCTTTTCTTTCATCCATGTCAAAACGGCATCTGTTCACCATTTATCAATGACTACGGCTTCACGACGGCGGCCGGTGCGTCCCTGGAGGACACCGCCATCGTGCTTCATTTGATCAAGCGAAACATCCCGGCTCGCTATCCGAATATCAAAATCATAATTCCTCATTTGGGCGGCCTGATACCGATGCAGCTGGCACGACTCGATGGCCAAGCGAGCACGCCAGACCTGCTCAGCCCACCGAGCATGATGGCTCGCAGTCTCTACTACGACACCGTCGGCTGGGGTTCACAAGCCGCTCTCCGGTGTGCCTGCGAAGCCTTCGGCGCCGAGCACCTCGTGCCGGGGAGCGACTTCTCCGCGCTGCTGACGGTCGAGTCCTATAGGCGGACGTTCGAGTACATCAAGGAATCCCGATTGTCCGACCAGGAAATCGAGAAGATTCTCTACAGCAATGTGTCGGCTCTGTTCGACTTCGACAATGCGAAATCGTGGGGGTAGAGCATGGATGTGTTCGAGGCGATGGGGTCGGCGATGACCATGCGGTGGTTGTCCGAAGATCCGGTACCAGACGAGCTGATCGATAAACTGATTTGGGCCGGCACTAGAGCGTCGAGTCCGGAGAACTCGCAACTCTGGGACTTCATTGTGGTCAAGTCACCAGAACAGCGTGCGCGTCTGCAGGAGACCATCATTCCCGACATCTCGTCACTCGATGCCGTCCGCGGGAGGCTGGCAAGTGCTGCCGACCCGGTGAAACGCCGAATGGGAGAGGGTGGACATCACCTGTTGACCACTCTGCGAGAGGCTCCGATTCTAATCTTCGTCTGTGGATCATCGTACGTTCCTGGCGACCCGAGAGAGGACCGCTACCAATTCTCCGCTATTTACGGGGCTACGCAGAACATGCTCGTAGCCGGAAGGTCGCTTGGCTTGGGGGTTGCCCCGACCGGCATACATCACCTCAACACCAGGGGCGTCCGACAAGTGCTCAATGTGCCAGATCACAAGATCATCGGTGTGACCATGGCGGTGGGATGGCCGGCCCGTCCGTTCCGTCCGGTCAACCGGAAGCCGATCGCGGACGTAATGCACTTCGATACGTGGTGAACGATTCCTGACAATTGTTCGGTAATTCTCTGAATACTTATTTTCTGTAGGAGGACTGCGATGGGCCGGGTGATCATCGCCGGGGCGGGAATCGTCGGTTTGAGCACCGCGCTTTCCGTGCGCAGGGCGGGTTTCGAGGTCGCGGTCCGGGAGCGGGCGCCGCGGATCAGGGAGACCGGCGCCGTTCTCGGGATCTGGCCGCACACGATCCGGGAACTCGAACGACTCGGTCTCGGCGCGCGGCTGGCCGAGATCAAAACGGAACGAAGTCTCGCACGCTTTCGCGATTTCTCCGGTGCCGAGTTCGTCACGACCGAAATTCCACCGGCCAGGACGGTTTATCGGCCCAGGCTCAGTGCGTTACTCGCCTCCGCCGTCGGTGCGGACGACCTGCGAACCGGCAAGGAACTCGTCGATTACGTCGAAGATCGTGACGGCGTCACCGTGTACTACGCCGATGGCGACCACGAACGCGCGGATCTGCTCGTCGGTGCCGACGGCCTGAATTCGCGGGTGCGCGCGATTCTCGTCCCGGGTACGGAAAGCCGTCACTACGGAGGTCACCATGTGTGGCGGGCGGTGCTGCCCTTCGACGGCGAGATCGGCGATGGCTATCCCGTGCTCGGGCGCGACCGCACCCGAGGGACGCTCATGCGCCTGGCCGACGGTTCTTGTTGCTGGGTGATCGCCCAATTCGGCACCACCGCCGATACCACCATGAACGGCAAGGAAGAAGCCCTCGCCAGGGTATCGAACCTGCACGACGGGACCTGGCCGTTCGCACTGCGCGCGGCCGTCATGGCCACCCCGCAAGACTCGGTCCTGCACAGCCGGGTCGCCGTGGTACCAGCCATTTCTCGCTGGGCCAGTGACCGGGTCGTGCTCGCCGGAGACGCGGCACACGCCATGTCTCCGCACATCGGGTCCGGTGCCTCGCTTGGTATCGAGGACGCGCGCGTGCTCGGTGACTGCCTCGGCCGCGCCGATATCGCACCGGCATTGGCCGCCTACCAAGACAACAGGCTCGACCGTTATCGGCAAGTGCGACAGCACGCGGACGCCATGGCCGCGGCACCGACACCGTTGTCCTATGTCGAACGATTCTCCGAATACCTGAACTGGCTGCACAACAGCCGAACCCGCCCAGTCGAGCGACTCGGCACGCGATCCTGATGAGGACCGGTGTTGGCTGGTGGATCACTGGCTGGCCCGTGCTGCTACCGGTTTGCGGTTTCGCGAGAGGTGATCCCGTTCGTTCGACCGACCGCGCGGCCCACCGTGTTGCGTACCACGAGGCCTGATCGGGTGCTCGGCACCAGGAGCCTGGCGAGCAGGCCGACGCGTCGCTGTCGCGGTCGCACTTCGCGGCGCAGCCGCGACTCGTAGGTGGCGAAGGCGCGGGCGTGATCGCCGTGGTGGGCGGCGAGTTCTTCCGCGAGGGCATACGCTCCTGCCATCGCCATGCTTGACCCGTCGCCAAGCAGGGCTGTGGCCGCCGCCGCGTCCCCGAGCAGTACGACCCGTCCGCGGGACCACGAGGGCATCCGGACGGTCGTCAAGGGGTCGAAGTACGGGGCTGGGTGGTCGAGGTACGCCGCAACGAGTTCCGGTGCCCGCCATCGCACGTCGGCGTACGCGTCGGCCACGGTTTGCTTGTGCAGCGCGATGTTTTTGCGGTCGTGCGGCGCCGGCCGTGCGGCCCGGAAGGTGAAGATCGCGAGCGGCGTGGTGCGCGAGGGGTGGACGACCAGCATCCGATTCGGCACGGTCAGCATCGTCAGCTCGCTCGGGTCGTCGATGGCGTCGGGTTCCAGCGGGACGGTCGCGCCGTATAGACCCAGGTCGCGCACGAACTGCCGCTCGGGCCCGAACACCAGACGCCGTACGGTGGAGTGCATCCCATCGGTACCGATCACCAAGTCGAAACGCCGTGGCGCGGACCGTCGAAAGGTGACGTCGACCCCGCCTTCGTCCTGATCGAGTGCGGTGACCGTGTCGTCGAACACGAACTCGGCATCGCCGCGCGCCGACCGGTGCAGTACCTCGGACAGGTCGGCCCTGGTCACCTCGACCGTCGGCGACTCTCCCGAGGAGGAGGGAAGCCGCAGGACTGGTTTGCCTGCCGGGTCGAGCAGGGTCAGCGACCGATTGCGGGTGGCGAGCTCGCGCAGCGGCGGAAGGATGCCCATACGCTCGGCGACCGGTATCGCGGGCCCCTTCACGACGATCGCGCTGCCACCGGAGCGCAGCTGTCTGGCATGCTCGACGACGGTCGGCCGGTATCCATTCCGGGCGAGCCAGTACGCGAGCGCGGGCCCCGCGATTCCGGCACCGACTATCAGCACCTCGGGCTTCTTCATGACAAGACCTCTCGGAACGCCGACGACCACATTCCCGGCCGTCTAGGTACGATCAATTTCGTACTCGAGTAGATCACGCCACTAAGGTACGATGCAACACGTACCTGAAGGAGGTGTCGGTGGCCGGAACGAACCTGGTCGGTCCAGAGGTCGATGCGCTCGAGCTTGGCGTGGTGCTTCGCGCTCTCGCTGACGAGCACCGTCGTTCGGTGATGACGCAGTTGGCCGCCGACCGCAGCGACAGCGAGCGAGGCTGTAACTCGTTCGATCTCCCGATCTCGAAGCAGACCCAGACCCACCACTTCCGGGTCCTGCGCGAAGCAGGCCTCATCAACGAGATCGACTACGGCAACCGCAAGGGCATCCGCCTACGACGCAGAGACGTCGAGAGCAGGTTTCCCGGACTGCTCGCGCTCCTTGAAGCCGAACACTAGCCCGGATGTGCTGCGCCACAACAGATCCTGGATCTCAGTTGATCCGCCTCGGCCCAGCCCACCTTTCCGTCGAGCACGTCGGCCCGCTGCCTCGGCTGGGTCAGCAGCGCGAAAATCGCTTGGTCGAGCAGGTTTACGGTGGTCTCGTGCCCCGCGCTGACGATAAGCATGAGGGTGTCGACGAGTTCCTTCTCGGTCAGCTGAGTGCCGTCCTCGTCGTAGGTGGCGGTCAGCACGGTGGTGATGTCATCGCCGGGCTCGGCTCTTCGGTAGGCGACGAGTTCGCTGACCAGCCCGTACATTTCGAGGTAGTTGGCAGGCGGGTCTTTGCGGGTGTCCGAGGTGTCGAAGAACCTGTCCACGCATGCGTGCAGCGGAGCGGCCAAATGATCTGGGACGCCGATCAATTCGCTGATCACGCGGATCGGTACCGGGTAGGCGAACCGCTGCCGCAGATCGACCACCGCGCCGGGCGGGCTCGCCGACAGCTGGTCGAGCAGGTCGGCAGTGATCGCTTCGATCCGCGGACGCATCGCCATCGTCCGACGGTGCGTGAACGCCGGGGCCACCAGCTTTCGCAGCCGCCGGTGCTCGGGCCCGTAGGCGGTGAACATGTTGTCGACGCCGACCCACGAGCGCAACGGCCAATCCGCGGGGATCTCCCCCGTGTTGTATGCGGTCCAGTGCTGCCGCGCGTCCTTCGACACCCTGGAGTCGGTCAACAGCCGGCGCAGCACCGTGGCGTCGGTCACCGACCAGGCGGGAACGTCGCCGGGCAGCACGATCCGAGTGATCGGCCCGCGTCGGCGGATCCGGGCCGACTCGCCTTGGATATCGGTACCGGTGATGTCGAGAACAATTGGTTCGTGCTCCATGTGATGACTCCTCAGGCGACCGAATTCTGTTGGCTCACAAGCTCGTCCGCATGCCAATGCCACGATCGGGCTACCTTCGAAGCGTAGGAAGATCGGCACCGTGCGGTCTTGGATCACGCCGCCGTCTGGATGGAACATCCGCGCCACGACCTCCCACCGCAGCGGAAGGCGCACCGGGCTTGAACTAGGGCGCGCGCGAAAATAGGCTCCGAGCAGCGAACACGGAACGGATCGGCAGGTGATGGACAGCACTGGAGCAGAGGTCGCCGACTCGCACGGAGGTTTCTCCCTGGACTCCACCGTGGCGGGCGCCGTTTCGCGCGGGTTCGATGTCTTCCGGCACGGGTGGCAGACACAGGTCGGCGACGCCTTCCCGCTGCCGACTTTCAGCCAGGCCACGACCGGCGATTTCCGGGTCAGGAGCCGCGTGGCGAAGGTGCGCGATGTGGCGATCACCGATCTCGACAGCGCGTCCACGATCCGGACGGCAGGTACACCGTACGGCTATGCGGATCAGGTACGGATGTATGTGGTGCGGCGCGGAATATGGTCGTTGGGCGGCGTACCCGATCGCGCCGAACACACGGTGCGGGCCGGGCAGTTCCTGCTGCGGCACGGCCCGCCGTTGCATTTCGGGGCGGTGCCACACACCACGGTGCAGATCCTGACGCTGCCCTCCGTCGCGTTCGATCCACGGCTGCGAAACCGCAGCGTCACCGAGTCGGCGGACACGGCCGAGATGCGCCTGTTGCTTGCGCACACGAGCATGGTCAACGCGACGGTGACCGACCTGGGCCCGGCCGGTGTGCGCGCCGCCCACGACGCGCTGATCGAACTGGCCAAGGCGGTGGCGACCGGCCGGTTCGACGACGCGGAACCCGAACTCGGGCCCGCACTCATCCACGCGGCGAAGATAGCGGCGGACCGTCGACTCGCCGATCCCGAGCTGTCCGTCGCACTGCTGGCACGGGAACTCAACGTCTCCGTGCGCACCCTGCAACGGGCGTTCACCACGGCGGGTGAATCGGTAACCAGCTACATCCGCCACCGCAGGCTGGAGGAAGCCCGGTTCGCACTCACCGCGCGGTCCCGGCCACCGAGCGTCGCCGAACTCGCCGCGCACTGGCAATTCTCCGACAGCAGCCACTTCATCCGTGCCTTCAAGAAACGCTACGGCCAGACGCCCGTCGAATACGCCCGGTCAGCGCGGGCCACCGGGGCCTAAGGACCCGCTGGACAGCACACCTCGTGCTCCGACGGCGTCCGCGATGCCCAAACATGTGCTGCCGCCAAAGATCCCGAGCTCATAGCGCACAGCATCGACATCGAAAGAGCGGACCCGAACGCCGATCTCGTATTCGCCGGGATAGGTGACCTCGCCGAGGTAGTCGATTCGATACGACGACGGCGACAGGTCGGGCACCGGCCCGTCCTCGCCGATCGCCGCGGTCGTGAACGCCGCGACAGCCTCGTCGTACCAGGTGGTGAGCGCGAGGTAATTGACATGCTGGTTGGCGTCGACGTCGCCGATCCGCGCGCGCAGCGCAGCGAAGAACGCGTAGTGGTCTCGTCGCCGGCGCTCGGTGGCCGGACGGGTCGCCGCTGTCTCGCTCGAATCCGGGACGGACAGGTCGGCGAGATCGGCGATCAACTCGTCCGGAAGCGCGAGCGGCCCCGCGAGACCGAGATTCAGCACCGTGGCCCCGCCACCACCCACCCGCTCGCTGTCGGCGAATACCGCTTGTGCGTAAGTGAACGATGACCGCCCGATGCGACGAATTCCGGTGCGCACCTGTATATCAGCGTCGGTGCCATAGACCGGCGCCAGCTGTTGCACACTTTGGCTGACGAGAATGATCTGGTGCGGCTCGAAACCACCGGCTCCGACCAGCCGTTCGAATTGCGGCATCGTCACCCGTATCCGCGCATCCTCCAGCCAGCGAGCCATCCCAACCGTGCTCACAGCCCCGTTCCGGCCGAGATCGCCCTGCCGCACTCGGATGTCGCACTGGACCGGAAACGCAGGGTAACTGATGGAATTCATGAAAAGACTTTAGGAAAGCCACCCCGACCCACCATTGAACAACCGCGCCAACCGAATGGAACATCCATGCCATTCCTGCCCCCACCGGAACGCACCGCACCCGAGGCACCATCGTGCGAGCAGGAGAGGACCGAGGCGATCTCCGCCCCAGCCAATCAGATTGCGATCACTGGCGATTCAGCCGGCGGTCGAACGACGCCGCACGGCCTGGCAGTCGAGGATGGTGTCGAAAAGCGCACTGCCGCTGCGGGTTTACCGGGGGTTGTGCGTGTCCCCGCGTCGGTACAGTGACGTCTGCTCGGCGGAGCCGTCCTGTTGGCGGTCGGTTCGGGTGTAGCCGTGGTAGCGGCTCGTCCAGCGGTGGAACTGGAGGTTGCCGGAGATCATGTATTCCAACTCCAGCAGATATCGCCGCACGTCGTGGTCGTGTGCGAGGTGCTCGGTGGGCAGTGTGCCCCTGGCAGTGATGAATTCCTGTTCGGTCGCCGTGGCCAGAGCTGCCGCGTGGTCGAGACTTTCTTGCAGCGAGAGGTTTTCTCGGTCCATGAGGAGGAAGACGCAGTTCATGTCTTCCCCGGCCTCGAGTTCCTTGGGGAACGAGAAGATGTCGTTGACCAGGATCCAGTGGTCGATGACCAGATCGTGCAGATGCCGGAGTGCACCGGCTTCGGTCGGGTGTTCGTCGAGGTCGATTCCAAGCCCCCACTCGGTCATCGGTTTCAGCCACTCCCCGTAGACGTTCGTGCGGCGGAACCGCAGATAGGTGTCCATATCGGTGAAGCTGGCCGATACCCCGCCCTCCAGTTCCCGCATGCTCGATTCGATGACGTCGACCAGCGCGCCGAGCATGCGGTTGATTACTGACGGGGAGGAGGCACCGTCGTAGTGCGACACCGCGGCGGCCAGTGCCCGGGTGCGCCGGTTCTCCTCGTACGGTTCCCCCCGCAGCAGGGCGACGTAGGACTGCTTCAGGGCCTCCGCTTCGCCGGGCACCTGGTGGATACGCGGGTCGGCGAAGGAGTCGTCCACCAGGGATGTGGCGAGCATCCACGTCATGAACCCGAAGAACCGCTCCTCGCGGATGTGCGGGAAACACAAGGCTCCCCAGTAGGGGTGGCTCTGGCCGAGGAATTTGTCGGTGCGGCGGCTCTCGCCCTCGTACTCCTCGAAGTAGTCCAGCAGGAACGGGCGGAACCGCGCGTTCACCGAAGCGACCGTCCCGTCGTAGAGCGGATGAACCTCGCTCCGTAAACCGCTGACAATCCTAGGGATCACGTAGCGGACGTCGGGAGCGATGGCGCGGTGCGTGGTGGGGATGTCGGTCATGAGGTCCTCGCTCGAGCACTGTCGGGTCATCTCGGTTCCGGGATCACTGATCGTTGTCGCTGCCGGTCCCGCGGCCCGGGGTCGGCGAAGTTCCGAGGACCTCGAGATCGCTGACCGCGCAGGAGACCGCGGGGGCGTGCCGGGCGGTGACACGCATACGCAGCTTTCTGGGGCGCAATATCGAGGACAGGGCGGGGCTGGTGTCTTGGGCGGGTACGCCGCGCAGTTCCCAACGGGTGGCAATGGTGGCCAGCGCCAGGACGGCTTCGGTGACGGCGAAGGTGTCACCGATGCATTTGCGGGCACCGTCGCTGAAGGGAATCAGGGCGCTGCGTTGCGCCGGGGTCGCGACGGCGGGGTCCCACCGGTCGGGGTCGAAACGGTCGGGTTCGGGGTAGAGGTCGGCGCGATGATGCAAAAGGTAGGGACTGTAAGCCACGATCGCCCCCTTCGCCAACGGATGCCCGCCGAGCTCGGTGTCCTCGGTGACCGTGCGGGTGGCGAGCCAGAACGGTGACCGCACGCGCAGGGTTTCGGTAATGATTCGGCCGGTGAGCGGCAGCTGTGGCAGGTCGTCGTAGCGTGCGGGTCGCCCGGCCAGGACGGTATCGAGCTCGATACGCAGCCGCGCGGCAAGGTCGGGATTCTCGTCGAGCAGGTATAGCGCCCACTGCAGGGCGCTGGCGGTGGTTTCGGTGCCTGCCACGAACAGGGTGAGGATTTGGTCGACGATCTCGGGGTCGCTCAGTCCGCCGCCGTCGGTGTCGCGAGCGTCGACCACTGCCGAGAGCAGGTCCGGGGGGTGAATGTCCGCGGCGCGGCGCTCGGCGATGACCTGGCCGATGACGGCACGCAAACGGGTGATCGCCGGCCAGTACGCGCGGTTGCCGAGGATCGGCAACCGCAGCAGCGGGCCCGGCATGATCGCCCGCCGCATCACGCCGTCGACGACCGTATCGACGTCGCGAAATATGCGCCGCAGACTCGGCTCTGGCACCGAATGGGCGAACAACGTCGCGGTGGTCACCTGCAAGGTGAGCGTTTTCATTTGTGCTCGGACATCGATGATCTGCCCGTCGCGCCAGGATTCGGCGATCTCGATAATCCGCTGGCTCATGACCGACGCGTACTCGGCGATACGAGACGGGTGGAACGCGGGCTGCATCAGACGCCGCAACCGACGATGCCTCGAGTACGGACAGGTACCAAGGCCATCGCCGATCGCCTCCCTGGCGCGATCGAACACCGGCCCGCCTTTGTCGAAGACGCGATCGTGGCGCAGGACCTGCTGTGTCAGCTGCGGGTCACAGACCATGACCGCCGTGATCGGCCCCATGCCGATGCGAACCAGGTCACCGTAAGCCGGCAGCGAGGCCACAAAACCCGCCGGATCTCGCAGCAGCGGAACAAAATGCCCCAGCAGCGGAAGTCTGTGCGGAGCGGTCGCAATTGTTGACGTCAAGACTCCTCCAGGCATCGTTGCACCTGAGACAACACCGATGTTGAGAACATCCAGGCGCACAGCAACTTTCGCATCGTATCGCCAGGCAGGCCGAGTCGCTGCCCGAATGATCGATCAGCTCGGCGCGCTCGCCGGACAGGTCAGGACGGCACGGCTTCGATCAGGTGCGGACCGCGTCGTCACAGCGTTTCGGTCACCTTTTTCAGTCCGCGCGGCCGGTCGGGGTCGCCGCCGCGCGCGATCGCCAGGTGCAGGGCCAGTTGCTGCAAGGGCAGAATTTCCACGAGCGGCGAGAGCGGTTCGGGAATACCGGTCGGCAGGACGACACCCGCCGACAGATCTGCGATCGCGTCGGCGGTGCCGACACCGAAGACGTCGGCGCGCAGCTCGGCAAGCCGCGACAACACCGGAAGCATCGCCCGCCCGCCCGCGCCGTCGGGGACGATCGCCAGCACCGGAACCGAGGGGTCGACGGTGGCCAGCGGCCCGTGCAGCAAATCGGCGCCGGAGAACGCTTGTGCCGAAAGGTACGACGTCTCCATCAGTTTCAGCGCCGCCTCCCTGGCGGTCGGGTAGGAATAGCCGCGCGCGGAGGTGATCAGGCGCTGGGCGAACCGGTAGCGCTCAGCGGTGGCCGCCAGGGACGCACCGGACTCGAGCACCTTGGTGCCAAGGGCAGGCAGCTCGGCAGTGCCCGCGCCGTCCCCGCCGCGTGCGTAGTCGAGCATGAGATACAGCGCGAGCAGTTCCGCGGTGTAGGACTTGGTCGCCGCGACCGCGCGTTCCGGACCGGCAAGGACGTCGACGTGGATCTCGGCGGCGGCGGCAAGCGCGGACGCCGGATTGTTGGTCAGCGCCACGGTCAAGGCACCCTGGCGCCGCGCGACCTCCACCGATTGCACCAGGTCGGGTGAGCCACCGGACTGACTCACCGCGACGAACAGCACGTCGCGCAGTTCCGGTGCGCTGTCGTAGATCGTCATGGTGGACGGCGAGACCAGCCCGGCGGGCAGCGCATGGTGGATCTCCACCAGGTACTTGCCGTACAGCGCCGCGTGGTCGCTGGTGCCACGCGCGACGAAAAGTACGAATCGTGGCTGGTACTCGGCAATTCGGGCGGCGGCGGCGCGGATCGCGTCGGTGCCCTCGGTGAGCAGCCGTTGCCAGGCCGCGGGTTGTTCGGCGATCTCGCTCGCCATGAGCGCGCCGGGGTTGTCGTGGTCGGTCATGTCGCTCCTCGATGTAGGTGGTGGCTTATCCGGGCAGTGCCGCCGCGCCTCGGTCCAGTAGTTGCCGCGCCAGTCGCAGCGCACCGTGCACCGGGTCGGTATCGAGCACTCGCATATCGTCGATACCGCGTTCGGCGAGCGCGCGACGCAACTCTTCTTGTAGTAGCGGCTGGTGCACCACGAGCCCGCCCGCCACGACCACCGGCCCGTCGCAGGACAGGCGGTCGGTGACGGTGACAACGAATTCGGTCAGATCAGCCACCGCTTCGGCGACGATCGCGCGGCCGATCGGATCACCGATCTCCGCCAGTTCGATGACAACGTGCGCGCGGCGCGCCCAATATCTGCGGTCGGTGTGGTTGTAGAAATGGTCGAGCAATTGTTCGGTCGAACGCAGCCCGCATTCGGCGGCCAGCGCCTGCCCGAGCCGGTCCGCGGGTTCACCCCGGTCGATCCCGGCCAGCGCGCGGCGCACCGCCTCGCGCGCCACCCAATAGCCACTCCCCTGGTCGCCGAGCAAATATCCCCAGCCACCCGCACGCGCGATACGGCCGTCGTGCCGCCCCCAGGCGACCGAACCGGTGCCAGAGATGAGCGCGACACCGTGGTCGAGCCCCGCGGCCGCGAGCACGAGTTCGCTGTCGTGCACGACTCGAATCATCGCATCAGGCAGACGTTCCGCGAGTAGATCTCGCAGTCGGGCGCGGCCCTCCGGAGTGTCGGCGCCCGCCGCTCCCGCGCACACGGCGCGGGCACCGTAACCGCCGACCCGTTCGAGGATGAGATCGAGCTGGCGTCCGGCCTCGTGCACACCGACCGAGGCCATGTTGGCGCTGCCGGCCCGAGCCTCGGTGACGACAACGCCGTCCTCGGCCCGGACCGCCGTCGTCTTGGAGCCGCCGATGTCGAGACCGAGCGTGACCGTCACGAGCGCACATCCTGACCGACGGGAGCGGGCCAGCGCCCACCGTTGGCCCAGTAGTACTGGATCTCCTCGAGCTGCCGCCCCTTGGTCTCCGGCGCCAGCTTGTACACGAACACGAAGCCCACTATCGCGAGCACGCCGAAGACCACGAATGTGCCTGCCCCGCCGAGGGATTCGAGCATGGTCAGAAATGCCCCCGCCACAATCGCGTTCGCGACGAGGTCCGAGGTGAGCATCGCGCTCGATCCGGTCGATCGCAGCCGCGCTGGGAAGCTCTCCCCCGCGTAAACCCAGACCAGCGCACCGAATCCGAAGGTGAAACCGACGGTGAACAGCAGGACACCCAGGAACCCGAGCACGGTCAGCACACCGCCGAAATCAGATCCGGCCAGGAAGACGGCGATCAGCAGAGCATTGGCGGCGATCATCATCCCGATGCCGGACAACAGAATCGGCCTGCGCCCGAGCCGATCGACCAACACCAGCGCGACCAACACCGCGGCAAGTGCCGCGACCTGCACCAGCGCGGGCAGCACGAGCAACGCGAAATGTCCGCGAAAGCCCATCGCCTCGAACAGTCTCGGGCTGTAGTAGACGATCGCGTTGATCCCGGTGATCTGGATGAAGAAACCGAGTCCGACGACGAAGACGGTCGCCCGAAGATACGGTCTGCGCAACATCTCGCGCAGCGCACCGCCGGATTCTTCCCGCAGGCCGCGCTCGATCTCCGCGAGTTGGGCATCGGGATCCAGATCCGGTTCCATGCGCTGCAGCACCCGGCGCGCCTGCTCGGTCCGCCCCTTCATCACATACCAGCGCGCGGTGTCGGGCAGTCGCAGCAACAGCACCGTCGTGAGCACGGCGGGCACCGCCGCCAACCCGAGCATCCAACGCCAACTCTGCGAGCCGGCCAGCAGATACGCGGCGAGATATCCGACGATGATGCCGATCACGGTCGCCACCTGATAGGCCACCAGCATCGCGCCGCGGACCCGGGTAGGCGCGGACTCCGCGACGAAGACCGGCACAACGACCACCGAAATGCCGATCGTGATGCCCAGCGCGAATCGAGCCGCCATCAGCATCGGAAGCGCGGTCGACAACGCACCGAGCAGCGCGAACGCGCCATAGGTCGCGGCGACCAGAACCATCGATTTCTTGCGGCCGATCCGGTTGGCGAGCACACCACCACCGACGGCGCCCGCGATCTCGCCGATCACCACCGCGGTGGTGAGCAGTTCCTGCTGATGGGTGGTCAGGCCGAATTCATCGGTGATGAACAGCAGCGCGCCCGCGATGTTGGACAGGTCGTAGCCATAGATCACCCCGACGCTGGCGGCAACGGTGCCGACCAGGACCCCCAGACGGGGCGACGCCCGTAGCTCGGCCACGAACCGCATGTCTCTTCGCCTCTCACCGTTGATCAGGGAAGTAATTGGTGTACACCAATTTGCCGGTGACGAGATTGGCATACACCAATTCCCGCGTCAACTTGGGGACGGCGCGGTAGGTTCTGCGCCATGGGTAACGCCGCGGGGACCGCTCCGGAAGCCACACGAGCGCAGCCGCGCTACTACGACACCAAACTGGCGCTGCGCCAGCTCATCAGCACACTGGACGCGTCGACCGCACTCCCGCCGGAACGGGTGTTGGCCGAACAACTCGCGACCTCGCGGACCACGCTGCGCAAGGCGCTCGCCGAACTCGCCGCCGAGGGACTGCTGCGGCGAATCCAGGGCAGCGGCACCTTCGTCGCACCGCCGAAGGTGGTGCACCTGCAGCAGTTGACGTCGTTGACCGATGACATCAATGACCAAGGGCTGCAAGTTGATTCACGAATCCTGACGTTGACGAAGGTGCCAGCGGACGAGATCGTCGCCGAACAACTCGCCATCACGCCCGGACGTCGGATCCACCGCCTCGAGCGATTACGCTCGGTCGACGGCGAACCCCTGGCGATCGAGATCGCCCATCTCGTCGATCGCTTACCGAACCTCGGCCGCCACCTCGCCGAACACGGCTCCCTGTATGCGACCCTGCGCGACTGCTACGGGGTCGAGGTAGCCGCGGTGGAGGACACCGTCGAAACCGCGCTCACCACACCCGACGAAGCGAACCTGCTCGACGTCGCCGTCGGATCCCCGACCCTGCTGATCCAACGCCGCGCCTCCGATCAGCTCGGGCGCCCCATCGAATGGACACGTTCGCTCTATCGCGGCGACCGATTCCGATTCGTCGCGCGCACCTGGACGAGCGCGCGGCACTGAGCAGATACTAGGTCGCGCGCCATGCCCGGATGGTATCCGCATGACTGCAGGTCGGGCGGTGCATCGATCTCTCCCCTCCATATTTTGGAGATCGATGCACCGCCCGACCCGCAGTCTGAAATAGGACTGCCGATATCGGGGATCCGATGCGCGGCAGACTTCCGATCGGCAAGCCGTGTGCTGTATCGAGTTTCACCGTCAGAACGAACGGCTCTGCCGAACCGCCGTCGAAACGCACTGCCGCAGTGGCTGTTTCACCGCGTCTGGCCGTAGACGAAGCTGTACCCCGGTCATGCCCGTCCCGCGCCGGTACGCCGCGGCACCCCGGAGTCGCCCAGCTCAATACTCCTGCATGCGAGAGTTACGAATTCAGCAATCACAGTGCTCGCTTCCACGTCGAAGTACCCTCCGCTGACGATGTGTCAGCGACTGAGGGCTGTCGAACGCACAAGCGGCACAATCGTCGATGCCGACAGGAGTCCCGCCCCTACGGGGTGCGGGCGCGCTGCAGGTAACAGTAGTGCGAAGACTGGCCGGTGTGCAACGGTTTCTCAACCGAAAGAACTTCTTCCCCAACGCAATTGGAACCTTGCATAACGGAGTCCGCTCTTCTTACAAAACAAGCTAGACGTACGGTTCTGTAGTGCGGCCTGACCCATTCGGATCGGCGAGCCTGATCGTAACCAGCGCGGCGGTAGTGCTCTGATCCAGCGGCATCAGCACCGCCTTCGCGGCTAAAGCAGTCCAACCCCCGTCCAGTGACCGGACGCGCACCCGACCAGCCGTGCGGCCAGCACGGAGACCGTCGGACATCACGCGGGCGACGGCAACGTCATCAGGGTGAATGGCAGGCGCTGGCTCGTCTTCCAGCGCCTCCCAGGCGATTCCCGGCATCGGTGGCCCCATCCACCGCAGCATCTGCAGTGTTCGGGTGTTCATGATGACGCGGTATTCGCCGTCATCGGCGGCTACCGCCAGCACGCGGTGCTCGAGAATGATCGGAGGTGGCGCCACGGCTGTCTCGGTCGCCGGACCGATATCGTGCGTGATACCCCGCAGGAGTCGCTCAACGTTGCCGCCGGATCCGGTTTTGTGGACCATTCGACAGGAATAGTGAGCTCCTCGGAGCTCTCCGTCAGGACGCCGGATGGTCCATACCTGCTGAGTTTCTTGGCCTTCGTCGGCCCGCACAATGCGAGCCAGCGCGGTGCCCTGCTCGTTGTAATTCGGTGTGAGCGGGTCCGCGAAGACCGCGGCAATCGAGTGCTCCCGGATCGCATCACGTTCCTCGACCGGAATACCCATCAGGTCAAGCAGATCATCACTTCGCGTCGATGTACCTTCGGTGATGTTGAAATACCAGGCGCCAGCTGGATCACGCTGTGGCAGAGCCTCGTTCGGCGGCCCGGACCACACCATCACGCCATGCAGCCGCTGTGCCGAGATCAGCAGCGGGACAGCGACGGTGCGGCGGCTGCCATCCGAGGAAATACGATCGACCTGCTGATACGTGACGGCGACTTCCGCGATGGCGGCCTTCGTCTCCGACAGCGTAAGTCGGTGGTTGATGATGCGATCGAGCGGGACAAACTTTTTCGGACTTCGACCTACCGCGATCACGGTCGGTCGTCGGTCATCGAACATCTCGAGCAGCAACCATTTTGTTGCCATCGGTACCCCCCTAGAACCTGAACACTGTTGACTTCACAATCGGTTGGCAGTTGAGCCGATGGCGATCACAGTTTTGACACGAGTTTGATGACCTGGCCGAAATGCGGGCCTGCGATACGGGCGGCGAACTCGGCCAGCCACGCGTCGGCACCGATCACAACCTGAGCGCGGCCCTGCTCGACGCCGGCGAGGATAGTGTGAGCGGCCTGGTCCGCGTCGGTACGAGCGATGTGTTCCTCGAATCTTTTGACGACCTTTTCCCGGTCGACGTCGGGAGCCAGCAGCGCGGACCGTGAAATCAGCGTCCGGACACCGCCCGGGTACACGGCAGTCACCGCGACATTCGTCCGCGCGAGCTCCGCCCGCAGGCTTTCGGTGAAGCCGCGCATCGCGAATTTGCTGGCGCAGTAGGGCGCGTGGTCGGCAGAGCCGATGAGCCCCAGCGCGGACGAGACGGTGGCGATCCGGGCCGGCTGGCCGGTGGAGAGTAGATGAGGCAGAAAAGCCTTGACGCTGTTGACCATTCCGCCAAAGTTGATGCCCATGACGGTGTCGAAATCCGCGTAGGAGGTCGACTCGACGCTGCCGACATGAAGAATGCCCGCATTGGCGAGCAGGACATCGCAACGGCCGAACCGGTCGATCGTGTTTGCGGCATAGGCCGCCATTGCCACGCGGTCACAGATGTCGACCTCGAATACTTCGACGTCGCCGGGAGCCGCGCATAGCTTCTGCGTTTCGCGGATATTCTCTTTGTGTCTGCCTGCCAGCGCCAAGCGAGCGCCCCTGCGGTTGAGCTCGATCGCCATTTCGCGCCCGATGCCCGACCCCGCACCGGTTAGTGCGACGACGCGTCCTGCGTAGAAGTCAGGATCCCCACCCCTCGTCTCTCGTCTGAGTCTGGTCTTGATCCGAGTGCTCAAACCGCGACTACTCACGGGTCGCAGCTTACGACGACCGGCGGCTTCACGCACCTCATATCGCACACCCGTGGCATGAACGAGCCCGCACATCCGGCTCGCGCGGTTCGTTGAATCATGCTGGCAGCCAACATGTTCGAACACATACATGATCATGTTCGGCGAAAGCCGCCCAGCTCACTTCACGTCTACCGGCGGCCGATGGTAGAACCGTGGGGTGACGACAGTCCAGGATGTGACGTTCGATGACCGCTACTTCCAAGAACCCGCCGCTTTCGTCCGCCAACTCGCACTCGCAGGCCCGATCCACCGGTTCACGGCGCCGCACCGAGTCACCGGATGGATGATCACCAACTACGAGCTCGCCAGAACAGTGCTCACTCATCCAGCCGTGATCAAGACCCCCGGAACAATGGTTGGCTTGCGTAGCAATGGTGGTCCCCGAACCTTGCGGCAGCGGATCGACCAGACCCTCGGCTCGTACATGCTCACGCACATGCTCGCCACCGACCCGCCCGACCACGACCGCCTTCGTCGCGTTGCCGCTGACTCATTTACGCCGCGCGCCATCGCCGAGCGAATCCCCCGCATCACCGATATCGCCGACAAGCTCATCGACACCATGGATCCAACTCAGCCCGTCGACTTGGTTCCGGCTCTCGGCGTGCCGCTACCGGTGCAGATCATCGCAGAGATCATCGGCATACCCGCGCGCCATTCCGCGCGCATCGGCAAGTCCTCACAAGTCCTCGGCGATGTCCTTTCCTCGAGTGTCAACGAACTCAACAGGGCCGCATTCGATTTCAGCCAGATAATCCTGACCAGCTTCGCCAGTCACAAACTCCGGCGCCGCGACGATCTGCTGAGCATTCTCGTCGACGAGATGCGCCGCGGCCAGGTACGCCTGAACGAGACGACATCCACGATCGCGCTGTTGCTCATCGCGGGCCACGAAACCACGACAAGCCTGATCGCCAATACTGTGCTCAACCTCCTCGAAAACCCTGCCGAACTGGACAGAGCGCGCACCGGCCCGCAAGCGCTCGAGGCGATCATCGACGAAACCCTCCGCATCGACCCGCCACAACCGACAGCAACGCTGCGGCTCACCGCCGAGCCCGTCACTCTCGGTGGACAGGACATCGCCGCGGGCGAATGGATCATGGTGTCCCTCCTCGCGGCCGGTCACGATCCCAACGCCACCGATAACCCCGAAATCTTCGACAGCACGCGAAAACCCCGGCGGTCACTACCTTTCGGGCACGGCATCCACTTTTGCCTCGGCGCTCAACTCGCCCGTACCGAGGCACGGATCGCCATCACGCAGCTGCTGACCAGATACCCCGATATCGCCCTCGCGGCTGACCGGCAAAGCCTGCGTTGGCGCCGAAGCATCCAATTCCAGCGCTTGGAAACGCTGCCGGTGACGCTCCGCTGAAAGCGCGAGCCGAACACCACGCTCTGCGGACTGCCACGAACTCGGCCACGCCTTCCTGAGCGGAAACTTCTAGCCGTCACCTGGAGCCCCTGTTCCTCGCGGGCCACTGAATGCAGTGCACTTGTCCGGTTCGGCTGTTCCATCAGGCTGCCCAGGGTCGTTCCCCGTCGTGATCGGTGGCTTGATCGATCGCATTCCGCACTTTCGCCTCGCGTTGTCGCCCCCGAACGGCTCGTGTGGTGAGTCTCGGCGATGATCAGCGCCGATTGTATGGATTCGAATCACCGCTGAGCGTGACAGGTCACGCGAATCAGCGGTTTTGCGCGGCCATAACCTGACTGCGCCCGTAACTGTGCAGGTAAACTCATGTTTTGAAGATTGAATATCGAACTACGAACTCGTACATTCCACTCGATTTCGGACACCCGAGACCGAGGCGATTGACGGCTTATTTGGCTTTCCTTGCGAATACCGTTAACATTTCTTCCAATACTCGTAACTACGTTAAAGGATGCGACCATGGCCAAGCAGGTCACTGTCACTCTGATCGACGACTTCGACGGCAAGTCCAAAGCGAGTGAAACAGTTCAATTCTCAATCGACGGCAAGGCCTATGAGATCGACCTGTCCACAACTAACGCGGGCAAGCTTCGGGTAGCCCTCGATCCCTGGATCGAGAAGGCTCGTAAGACCGGTCGCACCAAGCGGAATAGCAACGGGAAAGTCGCTTCCGTGGTCGACCGTGAACAATCAGGGGCGATACGCCAATGGGCCAGGAAGCACGGACACAACGTGTCCACACGTGGCCGAATCCCGGCCGACGTCGTCGCGGCGTACAACAAGTCGAACTAGCGGTGGTGTTTCGATGAATCCCCAACGCTGATACCAGGGAGCTAGCCGATGTGAGTCCTCGGGAGTGATGTCGGCAAGTCGCAGGTGGCGCGAGTCTGTACCGGTGATTCAAAAACGCGCCGTCGCCAGTCTTTCCGCCGTCGCCGTACTGCTCACCGCAGGAGCTTGTAGCGAGGAGGGTGGCCGTACGCCGCCTGCGGCAAACACGTCATCCATCAGCTCGACCGAGCGGGGCACGGTGTTGAACACCGTGCCGCTGACCGAGATGAATCCCGACCAAGTGCGTGCGTATCTGCGCGATCAGGGTGTAGACGCCTCCAAGGTGCGTTTCGGGGTGATTATGCTGCGCATCGAATATGCCTCCATCGATCCAGCCGGGCAGCCCACCAAAGCCAGCGCCCTTGTCGCGCGGCCGAAGACCGACTCCGCGCGGCCTCAGCTGGTGTCCTGGCAGCATGGAACCACCGTCTCGCGCGCGTCGACCGCCTCGATGACCGCGGACAGCTCGAACAGGGCCACGGCTGTGCTGTTCGCCGCCGACGGCTACCTGGTATCCGCACCGGACTATCTGGGCTTGGGCACCGGACCCGGCCTCCATCCTTACGACGATCTACCCAGCACCGTTACCGCGTCGGTGGACGCCCTGCGCGCGACCCGAACACTCGGCGAGCAAGCCGGACACCGTATCGACGGACGAGTGCTGCTGAGCGGCCATTCCCAGGGCGGACCGGCGGCAATGGCCGTCGGGCGAGAGTTGTCCCGTGGCGGAGTCCCCGGGCTGCGCCCGGCAGCGCTGGCACCGATCAGCGGCCCGCACGATTTCAGCGGCTCCCTGCGGACAGCCGTGACCGGACCGCAGGGCGGCATCAACCACGCATCCGCCTACCTGGCCTATCTGACCGTCGCGTGGCAGCGGCTGCACCACCTATACAACACACCGAGCGAGGCATTCAGGTCACCCTACGATCAGACTGTGGAGCGATCACTGGATGGCAGTCAGCCTGCCAACCAGGTGCTCGCCACGCTGCCTGTCAACCTGGACGAACTGTTCACCCCGGAGTTTCTGGCCCGATTGCGCAACCCGAGCGGCACACTGGCCGCCGCGATCCAGGTCGCGGACTCGAGCTGTCAATGGCGGCCGCCGGTACCCGTGACACTGTTCGCCTCCCGCGGAGACCGAGACGTGCCCATAGCCAACGCCACCCACTGCGAAGACGCGATCCGTGCCGAAGGTGGCCAGGCAACGATGACCGATCTCGGCGATATCGATCACGGCGCGACGGCACTGCAGGCACTGCCCCAGGTGCTGACCGAGTTCAACCAGGCCATCAGCTAATTCCGGCTGACACATGCCCCGCCGGGTCCGCAGCACCGCCAGATCCGCCACGCAGTCCCCGCCGACCGCGAGCGTCGCCACCAGATCCAGCACAACCATGCCCGGTCCGTGGACGGCGCGGGTGGTCGCCACGACCTCGTACGATGCGGTTCGAGCTGCGAGCCTCCGTATCGATGGAGAGCAGGCCGATGCCGGAGTGGTGGCGCGGTTGTCAGTCGGTGGTTTCGGTGAAGCCGTCGAGGACGAGTTTCGCTGTGTCCCTTTCGATCCGGTCGTCGAAGATCAGCTCGGGTCCGGCGGTGATCCGGATCGCATCGATGTAGACACCGCGGCCGTGGTACAGCGTGTCGGTGGTGTAGCGCCAGCGCAGCTGTACCTGGCCGGTCAGTCCGGCGAGGCTGGCGGAGGCCGTCAGCCATTGTCGGCCCTCGTACCCGCTCACCTGGCCGGGTGTGGTCACGTTCAGGCGGTCGCCGGTGATCGCGAACGGGACCTGTTGCCATGTCGTGCCGCCGTCGCTGGATACCTCGAGGTAGAAGTAGTCACAGGCGGGCTCGGTGTCGTACCAGAGCGCGAACTCCAGGCGGGCAGCCGCGGGCAGCGTGATCGGCAGTACCAGGCTGTTGGTGGTCTGGTCGGCCATCCCGCCGAACCACGCGTAGCGGTCGGCGGTCGGCGGCACCGCTATCGCGCGCGCGATGTCATAGGCGACCGCGCACCGCGCCGGGTTCGTGGAACCCCAGTCGCGGCTCGGGTGGACCCTGTTGGCGAGCAGGATGACGAACGCACCGGTGGTCGGGTCACCGGCCAGCGAGGTTCCGGTGAAACCGGTGTGCGCGAAGCTATACGGCGTCGCCAGCGCCCCTGCCTCCCAATGCTGGTAGAGCTCGATGCCAAGGCCGTGGTCGTTGCCGGGGAATGCTTGGTTGTAGTTGGTCAGCATCTTGATGACCCAGTCCCTGGACAGGATCCGGCAGTCGCCGTAACTGCCGCCGTTCAGGAGGGTTTGCGCGAAGATGGCCAAGTCGTGCGCGGTGGAGAACAGCCCGGCATGCCCGGCCACTCCCCCGAGCGCCCAGGCGTTCTCGTCGTGCACCTGGCCCCAGACCAGGCCGCGGTCGGGTACCAGCTGGTACTCCTCGGCAGCGATCCGGTGCTTCAGTGCGGCCGGCGGGTTGAACATCGTGTCGGTCATCCGCAGCGGGGCGCTGATACCGTCGCGGACCAGCACGTCCAGGGTGCGGCCGGTGATCGTCTCCGCGACCAACTGCAGTGTCAAGAAGTTCAGGTCCGAGTAGAGATAAGCCGTCCCGGCCGGGGTTTGCGGCACGGTGGCCAGAATCGCGGCGATCATTTCGGCGTGCGTGGCGTAGGTCCACAGCGGCGGACTCGGGTCCGGCGGCAGCCCGGAGGTATGGGTCAGCAGCTGCAGCATCGTGATGTCGCTCTTGCCGTTGCTCGCGTAGTCCGGCAGGTACTTCACGACGGTGTCATCGAGCGCAAGCCGGCCCCGCTGCATCAACTGCACCACCACCGTTGCGGTGAACAGCTTGGTCAGCGAGGCCAGGTCGAAGATGGTGTCGGTGGTGGTCGCGCGCCACTGGTCGCTCGGCAGCAGGTCACCCTGGTGGTTCGCGTAGAGCAGGTTGTAGCCGTCGGCAGCGAACTCCGCGATCACACCGTCGCGCCCGGCGATCACGACCTCGCCTGGGTACATCGGGTGGCCGTCGGCGCCGGTTCCTGGCCGCAGCCCCGCCGCGGCGTCCACCGGGGTCTGGTCGGCATACTGCGTCAGCAGCCTGGCCTGTGCCGGGGTGCCGTAGCGCAGCACCGGGCCCCCGTGCGGTACCAGCTCCGCCAGGGTCGGCCCACCGGAACTGGTGACCGTGACCTGCCCCGATGTCATGATCGGGCGGACGGGGTCGGGAACTGGTGTCGTCTCACGATGGGTCATCCTCCGGGTACATGAGGTACTCCTTTCGCAGTCGGGCGAACTCCGCAAGCTCGGCCTGCCAGCCCGCCACGATTTCGGCGGTGTCCTTCCCCGCGTCGACCGAGGTGCGGATCCAGTCCGAGCCGGAGAGCTTGTCCACCCAGATCGCGTCCCGCCCCGGGTACTGCCAGCCGAAGCCGTCGGGATACCGGCGCCGGACGGTCACCAGCATGGCTACCGCGGTGGTGATGGCGTCGAACGAGCCGCGGTCGGTGATGTAGCACTGCAGGCCGCCGCACACCGTGTTCTCGTACTTGTCGAAGGTCGGCCGCACGTACTCCTCGCGGAACCGGGTTCCGTGCACGCCGTTGGTTTCCAGCTCGGCGTTGAGCGCGTCCAGCCAGTGGTAGTCGATGTAAGGGGCGGTGATCAGCTCGAACGGACGGGTAGTGCCCCGACCCTCGGACAGGTTGGCGCCCTCGAACAGGCACAGCCCGTAATACATCAACGCGGTGTCGGGGGTTGGCATGTTCGGTGACGGCATCACCCAGGGCAGCCCGGTCTGGTCGTAGTACATGCCGCGGCGCCAGCCCCGCATCGCGACCACGGTCAGCTCCGCCTTCCTGCCGCCGGCATCGGCGGGCACGAAATGGTCGTTGAACAGCAGCGCCAGCTCGCCGACGGTCATTGCGTGCTGCTGGCAGATCGGCTTCATGCCGACGAAGGTCTCGAGCCCCGGATGCATCACCGGGCCGCTTGGTCTGGCACCTCCCAGTGGGTTAGGGCGGTCCAGCACGATGAACGGGATGCCGAGCACAGCCGCCGCCACCAAACCGAGGTACATCGTCCAGATGTAGGTGTAGAACCGGGCGCCGACGTCCTGGATATCGAAGCCGAGCGCCTGCACTCCGGACTGCCGTACCAGCGTCACGGTGTCGGCCACATCGGTGCCGTACATGTTGTAGACCGGCAGCCCGGTCTTCGGGTCGGTGTAGGTGCCCTCCCCGCCGCCGGCCTGAGCGGTGCCACGGAAGCCGTGTTCCGGGCCGAACACCGCGGTCAGGTTCACCGCCGCGGCGGCGTGCATGACGTCGACCTCGTGGGTGAGGTCGCTCTCGATCGCGGTGGGGTTGGCGATGATCCCGAATTTCTTGCCGGCCACCAGCTGGTAGCCGTCGGCAGCGAAGCGGTCGAAGCCGGTCCGTACCACCGGATGCGTCAGCTCAGCGCCGTCCCCGCGTCCGGCTGCGGTCCTGCGACCCGCGTCGGCCGGCGGGAAATTCCGACGCCTCATCTCTGGCTCGTCCGTGCAGCCGAGCGGGGGCATAGCCCGAGGCTCCCACGGGACGCCCATCCGGTCAACATTCCAGGGCCTGATGGTTATCCGGTGCGCTCACCACCGGCTGTTAGCGGCAAAGACGCTGGGCCACAGGATCATCCAGGCCTCCACCGAATGCGTTGCCACGGATACCTAGCGATCTGCTGGGTCGGGGTGTGCAGTGAGTATGTCGAAGGCCTGGCGTCGGTGCGTTGCGAACAGCGCGAGGGCGGTTTCCGTGTCACGGTCGCGCAGGGCGGTGACGAGTTCGCGGTGCTCTTCGGGGATGTGGGCGAGATAGCCCGCTGTGCTGAGTCCGATCCGCGTCAATAGCAGCAGGTGGACCTGGCAGCGGATCGCCTGCCATGCCTCCGCGAGACGCTGGTGTCGGGCGGCCGCGTAGACGGCATCATGGAACGCGATGTCGCAGCGAACCATCTCGTGCTCGTCCCTGGCGTGCGCCATGCGGTCGACCACCTTCTCGACGGCCGCGATGTCCTGTTCGGTGGCCTGCGCGACGACTTGTCGGACGGCAAGCTGTTCCAGTGCGCCGCGCAGGCTGTCGAGCTCGATGACGTCCTCGGGCGACAGCGTCGTCACGGTCGCGCCACGATGCCAAGCGCTGCGCACCAGGCCTTCGCGCTCCAGCCGCAGCAGCGCCTCGCGCACCGGGCCGCGGCTGACGTCCAGGGCGTTCGACAGTTCGACCTCGCGCAGTTGCGCCCCTAGTTCGTAGGTCCCGTCGAAGATGGCTTCTCGGATGCGGTCTGCCACCTCGTCGGCCAGCCCTCGGCGGCGGGCAGGCGCCATCCTGTTCGTGTCGATACTCATGATTGTATGAATGTTAACATTGCGACATCATCCCGGTTGCCAGTCCGGGGCCCGCGTTCAGAAAGGCAGCCCCTCATGACCGTCCACGACTCACCGATCCCCCGGTTCCATCTGGCCGTGCCAGTCGACGACCTAGCCGCCGCGCGTCACTTCTACGGCGAGGTGCTCGGCTTGACGCAGGGCCGTAGCGCCGCCACCTGGGTGGATTGGAACCTGCACGGCCATCAGTTCGTGACGCACCTGGCGCAGGGCAGTGTGCAGCGAATCAGCAATCCGGTTGACGGCCATGATGTTCCGGTCCCACACTTCGGGTTGATCCTGGCGGTACCGGAGTTTCACAAGCTCGCCGATCGGCTGCGCGCGGCAGGCACCGAGTTCGTCATCGAGCCTTATGTGCGCTTCGAGGGGCAGACCGGCGAACAGTGGACGATGTTCCTGATCGACCCGGCGGGCAATGCGCTGGAGTTCAAGGCGTTTGCCGACGACTCCCAGGTCTTCGCCGCCTGACGCCGCCGCACCGGCAAAGCATCTGGTCAGCGGGGCGGCTGCCATTCGATACGGCCGCCCTGGAAGTCCTGGGCTCGGCCGCCGTTGTAGTCGTACTCGTCGCTGATCGGGTAGCCGTAGCGGCCGTTCTCCCAATTCTGGCTCGCCCAGATGTCTCTGATCGCGCCGGAGATCACGCGGGCGCCGGTGTCAGCCGACCAGTAGATCGAGCCGCCCTCGAAATGCTGTCCTGCCCCGTTGTTCTTGGCGCGGAACTCGTCGGTGGTCGGGAAGCCGAGTGTGCCGTCCTCCCAGGAGAGTGTGGCCCACTTGTCGCGGATCGCTCCCCAGGTGTTGTGCGCTCCGGTCGAAGGCGACCAGTGAATCGTGCCGCCCTCGAACTGGTTGAAACGACCCGGCTTACGGGTCGGGAGCTCTCGGCTGGTGGGATAGCGCAACGCGCCGTTGTCCGCACCGAGTTCGCTCCATTTGGCGCGAATCGCACCGCCGATCTCATTGGCATGACCGTCGGAAACCAGTGGATGCCAATAGATCGAGCTGTCCTTCTCGAACGCCTGCCAGCGGCCCCCGCGGGCGGCATCGGACTCCGCGTTCACCGCCTCGCCGAAGAAGGCGGGACCACCGGCCTCGTCGTATTCGACCCGGATCGCACCGTAGATCGGGTACGGCTGCGCGAAGGCTTGGGTGGGAGTCAGCGTGAGCGTAGTCAGCACCGCGAAGACAGTGGCCGTACGGACTACTCGGGCGGCTCGACGTCGACCGTGCTTCGGATACCGCGGACCGGATGACATAACCCCTCCTTGCGCCCCCTGTATCGAAGCCATTTTACTTGCGCCCGAACGCTTTCGACAGTGCCGCTACGACAGACGGTATCGCGGCGCCCCGGTCGAACACCCTGCGAATGGTCGGCAACTCTACGATTCAGCTACGGAGAGCAGAGAGTGGGCATACATGGAGCTCGAGGAAGGTCGGACGACGGTGCCCGCGCGGTGGGCGGTGGCGACGTGGGGTTTGCTCGCCGCCGTACTGACCGCTCCGGTCGCGGCGGCCCTGGTCGGGATCGTCTACCGGTTTCCGATCCCGTTCGGTGACGATGCGCGCGGCGTCGAAGAGGTCGGCAATGCGGCACTGGCATCGGTGTTCTACCTGGTCAAAGGCGAGGGAATGGTGCTGGCGGCGCTCGGTGGCGGCGCGGGCTACTTCATCGCACGCGCCGTCGGACCGGGGCTGACCCGCGCGCTGCCGCTTGCCGTCCTGACTGCTTTCGGCCTGGCCCTGCTCGGCGCCCTCATCCTCGCCTTGGTGTGAGGGTTCAAGTCGTCGACAGAGACGAGAAAGCCGAAATCCCTTGTTTTGCAAGGGGTTTCAGCTCGCACCAGGTCCGGAGGGGACACACGCGCTGAACACGCAAATCGACCTGCGGAAATAGGATGACCGAGGGCGACATTTCAGTTCACTCGCCGGGCCTCCCGCCCAGCCTGTCGTAGCGGCATTCGCCATGCTCGCCGCGCGTACGGCGAACGACGCGACCCGCACCTATCTCATCGGCACGCACACCGTGATGTCAACGGCACGCTATTCCGGATGATCTGACGGCAAGTCAATCTGGGCCTTCAGGGCAGGTTGGATTGATGGTTTCAGTCTTCGGTTGTATCTATCGGTTCAACACCTTGTTCCGGATATCGGCCAACGCGTCGACCACCGATTTTCCGCCCAGCTGCCGCCAACCCGTGAACTGACCGCCATCACGCGAACCCTGCCCACACAACTGTTCCCGAATATCCTTGGCATCACTGCCGATCGGACCACAGAATCCCTTGATGAAATCCTGAATCTGTTTCACTTCCGCGGCAGTCATGGGCGCATCCGTTCCTTCGCCGGGGTATGCGGCGTCGGCAAGCATGGGGAGCGGATCTACCCGGTCGGCGCCGGGCGGCGCCCAAACCCGCCCCCGATGCCATTCCAGGTGCAAATGTGGCGCGACGCCACCGTTGGTCGCACTGTCGGGGTTGATCCTCGCGATCCGCTGCCCCGCCTCCACCACTTGGCCAGCCCTAACTTCCGGGATCACATGCCCGTAGACGGTATAGCCTGCACCGTCAGCGTGACTGACACACACCCACTGGCCGAAGCCGGACGCCTGGCCCGCCTTGTCGACGGTCCCGGCTTGCACCGCGTGCGCCGCGAGACCTCCGCTACCCCCTGGCCGTCCGAAGTCGACACCATAGTGGTAGCCGTCGTCGCGCGGACCGAAACGACTGGTCACAACATGGCCGCGCGCCAGCGGCCAGAAACGAGCGCTCACAGCGCCTCCTTTTCTTCGTTCAAGGTCATATTGTCTCCACTGATTCCAAACACTTATCTTCAAGTGCTGGTCAGCCTCCGGCCATACCGGCCGGTGCTGAATCAATTCATATTTCAGGTTCCACGGCGTGGGGGATTGCCGTTTCGGTCGCTGCCTCACCAATGCCGCCGTACAGGATGGTTAGGTCACCGACGCTCCAGTACTCACGACCATCGGGCCAAGGAGCTCGCACGGACCCGCCGTGGAGAACAGCGCCCGGGAAGCCCCCGTCACCTACCCGCCGCCCGGCGACGCTATTGTTGGTGGAGGTGTACGTCATCGTGCCATCGCAGGATCGAGCCGAGTCCCGAAGTGGTGGTTGCCGTTTCGTTCATATGGACACCTGGAAGCACCCCGTTGTAACGGCACGCGAGGACCTCCGATGATCAAGTCATGCATACCAAAAGGTCTGTTCTATGTCGTACCGTCGGAACCCTCATCGCAGTTGCCGCGGTGAGCTCCGCGTCAGCGGCATGCGGGGGGGAATCGAACGGTCCGTCGGCAGCGAGTTCCACGACCACGACACCCCGGGCGATCCCAACCTCCGCCTCCACCACCACATCTCCGGCGGCACCCGCGGATACCGGAACCCCCGCACCACCCCAGCCACAATCGTCCCGGCAACCGGCACCGGCCCCACCGGTCAAACCGACCGCCCCGGCAAAGCCGCCCCAGGCCACGGCGGCACCGACCCCCGTAACCGGCGTATTCGAGGGTGCGTCATGCACCGCATTTCAACAGTTCGCCAAGATCGCCGACGGTACGCTGCTGGTTTGTCTCGGCATGGCACCCGGGAAGTATTATTGGCGGGACGTCCCAGAGCTCGTTCCCGAGATCGTGACTGTCGGCGAGCCGTGCTCGTACCCGGACACAATACTCGCACGGACCGTCGACAACAGAGCCGCGATGTGCGGCCAGTCCCGCACGCGCCGAGTCTGGTCGCTGTGGGTTCATGATTAGACGCCCTGCCACTCAGTTCGCGGTCTGGACTGTCTATCGAGCGAATTTCCTTGTGCGGTACCGCGTGCCGTGACATGAGACAGCGGAACGGCGGTGGAGACGGTGTATACCCTGGTAAGTCCACCGTCGAAAGCCGACCGTTCCGCTGTCGCATCAGGCCGTGACCAACTCTATCGGCTCAACACCCTGTTCCGAATATCGGCCAACGCGTCGACAACCGACTTTCCGCCCAGCTGCCGCCAACCCGTGAACTGACCGCTATCACGCGAACCCTGCCCGCACAACTGTTCCCGAATGTCTTTGGCATCACTGCCGATCGGACCACAGAATCCCTTGATGAAATCCTGAATCTGTTTCACTTCCGCAGCACTCATGGGCGCATCCTTCCTGTCGATCAATACCTGGACCTCGCGCCGGAACGCATTCATGTCGATGCCGGCCGGGTCCTTTTTTCCTTCAGAGCTGTATTCCCAATGGCCCACGCAATCGCCCGAACCACGGCCGATTCGGCGCAGGATCGCCGCGCAGCCACGCTTGTAGGCGTCGAGCTGTGCCGCCGTCCAGTCGCGTCCGTTGCCAACCGAGACGGCCTCGATGCCGATCGTGTAATAGTTGGCGTCGTTGGTCGGCCAGCCAGGCCAGGAACCCCGTCCAGCGTGCCAGCACACGCCTGCCGCGATCACCCGGTAGGTGCCATCCTTCTCCAAGACCAGGTGCGCCAGCGGACCTGGCAGGTCCGGACGGCCGTTCTGCACGGTCTCCCAGTCACTGGCCCCACCGCCGCCGGTGTGGTGGCACACGACCCCGCGAAGGTCTCTCATGTCACCGTGACCGCGATTCCGCCAGCCGTCATGCTCGATGACTCGAAGGCCTTCCTCGCGAAGCACGTCGGCGAGCCATACCGGATCTCCAGTCCATGACATGCTTATCCCCCTAAGCCCGCGGACGTGACCTCGCGGAGCCGCAGCTGATCTATCACTTCAGCACCCGATTGCGAATATCGGCCAACGCGTCGACAACCGATTTGCCACCCAGCTGCCGCCAGCCCGTGAACTGACCGCTATCACGCGAACCCTGCCCGCACAACTGTTCCCGAATGTCTTTGACATCACTGCCGATCGGACCACAGAATCCCACGATGAAATCCTGAACCTGCTTCACTTCCGAAGCGCTCATGAGCGCATCCTTCCTTTCGATGAATTCGTGTACACCGCAATCGAAACCACCCTTACCGGTGCCATGCGGGTCACTATTTCCGGTACAGCCGCAATCTATGAATTGCGCTGATTATGTGTAAGTACATTTGTCTCAGATCCGCAGTATCGACCGCACGCAGCGGGGGGACCACGGATCCGCAGCAGACGCATTGTTGGATGAAAATGGAAGCCGCTAGATCGTCAAGCGCTCTTTGGGTGCGCGGGATTGCTCGATCGCCGCCGTGAGATCGGCGCGGTCCATGGTGTTGTCCTCGGAATGATCGGATAAAAACGCCACCAGATCCGGTGTCTCGAGCGAACTCAGTGGCGGGGCAAGCGGGCCGGTGTATCCGGCAAGATCGGCAGGTTGCCGCGACAGGTCGCCTACTGATTTCGCCAACTTCTTCGGTAGTTCGACAGTCGAAGGAGACAAGTCGACCTGCCACTGCTTGACGCCATAGAAGGTACTTCTGCTTCCGTTCGGGGTTTCGGCGTGCGGCCATTGCGACAACAGCATCTGCGCCTTGCCGTCAAGATGGCTGTAGGGGTGTATGACCGGGGCGTACAGAAAGGGGGCAGCGTCGCTGTCGATATGTCTGCGATAGTCGGCCCAGACCCCTTCCGGACGCGGCGATGTGCGTGTAACCACACCCAGCACTCCGTCGCAGTAGGACAGCACGACCTTCCCGTCGATCACCTGCGCCGAAATCTCGCCGATACCATTGCCCGACACCGACGGCATGAGGATGGCCATCACGGGTCCATTGACGCGCCACCCCCATTTGCCGCCACGGTCCTGACCAAAGAACTGATAGGTGGACGGCTTCCACATCGACCGCCAGTCGACCCGCATGAGGTGAATACCGCCCCCGTTCCATCGGCCTTCATTGGTGCCGTAGATGTACACCCAGTCCTCACCCGGCCACATGATCATGGTGTTGTTCTGGAAATAACGCCATTGGGTGTTGGCGTCGTTCCGGAAATCCATGTTCTCTTTGCCGGTATCCAGGTCTTTTGTACGTTCCCAGTTCTCGGCGTTGGTCTCGGTGGAGGTCCACATGCGTGAATACCATGTGCTCCAGCTTCCGCCGGCACTAGAATTTGCCCAGTTGCGAACCCCGAAGGTGGTCATGATGTAGCGACCATCGGGCAGATGGATCAGATCGTTGGGAATCTCGGTGATCGGCTGTCCGGGGGTCTCGGCAGGAGAATGCCGGTAGGGAATCATCTCCTTCGCCCTCGCGCCGCCGATGCAGTTATCCCAAACTATGCCGTTCTGAATATCGGCATTATGCTGCCGCAAACCGACCGGCGACCGCCAGCCAGTGGCCGGCGGGTCGGGTGTGGCTGCGTCGAAGGTGTCGCCGAAGATACTGATGCAGTATCCGTGGTTGGTGATCGCGGTGAAGCCGAGATCAGTCCCTCTGAACCCGAATCGGGCGGTACTATCACCTGTTAGCGTCTTGACATAGGTGGCCAATGTTTGTTCCTTTCAAAGCAATCGATGCCTACAGAAGGCGGGCACGCGGGGCGGGCATGCGCGGATTGGCCGGACCAATACTGGCCGGGTAGTCGACATCGGGACCGATCAAGTACTTGGTGCTTCCAACCTGCGCGTGACGCACGAGAGCATGTTCGCCGGCGCACCTAGATGCTCTCCGGTGCCGCGGCACGTCAGAACAGTGATCACGCGAACAGCCTTTCTATGTGTTTACGGAATTCCCTGTACGGAAACCCATTTCGATGAGTTAGAGGAGTCCCGCCCCCCGGAGTGAGGGGAGTCGCTCCGGGAGCGGGACTACAACGCCCCCGTGCTGCGACAACGTCTGCGACTGCGGACCACCCGCGGGAAACGGGCGCGCAAGGGGGCGTCGCATGCGGCAACGCTCTGAACCCGCTTTTCAACCTGATAGTTGTTCGGAGGCGTGCCGCATGAGCTGGGAATGACGGGCTATCAGCACCGTCAAGATTTCTCGTAATCGAGAATGGCGAGAAACTGTGGGGAAGGAGTTCCGATTCGTTTCTTGCCTGTGGCTAAAGCCTAGCTTGCCTGTTGTGACAAACGGTTCGAAAATGATCAACAGTGCTGGTAGTTAATGGTTTTGATGGCTCCCAAAGCGTCACACCTCCTGACCACCACGCCCCGGACGGTCAGGTGTTGCCGCCTGTCAGAAGGCTCTGCATCAGCAGAGCGACCCGACCACGGCCGAACTTCACCCAAAGAGCACGGCTGGAACCGCTACCTCCACGTTTTCCGGGTGGGACAACGGGATTTCGGTCGCCTGAGCAGCCGACGCTTCGATGCGCTCTATCAATCGACCTGTCATGGCTTGTGCGTGCCGAGGGCCACAACCCAACGAGCACCGATGTTTGCGTGCGCGTCGACCTTCAACCCAGCTGACATCCACAGGGACACAACACCGTCTACGTCTTCGGATCGACACGTACAGATCATGATCACGAAAAACGCGCGGTAATGGCCGCTGGTCGGGTGGTTCTGGCGGGCGATACGACGGTCCGCTGGTACGCCCGCATCTGCCGCAACCCGCGCGTTGGTCAGCCGTCCAAATCTGTTGATCGACACGGCTTCTCAATGCGCGCTCGTAGCCGATTTCAGTAGGTCAGTCCGAGTCTGCGTCCCCGCTCATGACCGCCGATAGGTGGTTATTTCCATCCGGCACGGGCAGCAGCGACGAATACCGGTGATGACCACTCGAATCCCAGCACGCACCGCGCAGGGACACAGAGAGGGCTCGTCAGAACGAACGTTGGACCCCAAGCGGCAAACTGGGCCCGGCTAGTTCTCCGAGGCGTGGCCAGTCGAGCGGTTCAGCGCGCCATGCAACCAATGGTGCGCCTGTCCGATCGTGGCGGGTGTGTTGGAGAGTTGGGCCGACAGTGACCAATAGCGGTGGATGCGGTGGTCGGTGTCGGTTGCGTCGGCCTGCAACTGCTTGCGGAACTGCGGAGAATCACGTTCGCCTCGCGCGTTGGCGTGAGCGTCTACAAATCTATCGAGTTCGTCGCCGTCATGCGGTCGCACACCATCCGATACGAGCGGAAACACATCCATCAGCACGTCACCCACACTGAAGAACAATCCTCGACGGTCACGTATCGTCTCCGGCTGACTCCCCCAGAGTTGTTGGCCCACAGCACCATGCAGCCCAGTTTCGGCAACGAGCGCAGTCAACTCGGCATAAGCGACAACCTCACCTGGCGACGGATCGGCGGGTGGCTGCGGAATATTCCCGCACACGAAGCTGTCGAAGTCGCATCGGGCCAGCCCGGTCAGGACGCGCCGCCAGAATCGCACCAGGCAATCGTGAGCGGCACTACCGTCCTGCACGGCCGCCAGCAACGCAAGCCGGTCGGCCCGCTGCGCCGGGACGGCTGTCTCGACTGCCCGCAGTGACGCTCGTCGCCATGCCAATGACCTGAATTCGATATCAAGCCGGGCGCTTTCGGCGGCAACGGCCTCGGCAATCGATCGTTCCTCACGAAGTACGTCGGTGATCGATTCCAGTCCGAGACCCAGCGAACGCAGTCGCCGGACCAGTAGCAGACGTTCGGTTGCGTCGTCCGGGTCGAACATCCGATGCCCGCCCGCACTGCGTTGCGGTTCCAGAATCCCTTCATCGCAATAGAACCGGATCGTTCGTACCGCAAGTCCGGTCGCACGAGCCAGCTCTCCGATGCTCACCAGCATGCCGCGTTGTATGTCGTCTGTCACAGTCTCTTGAACCTCCACCCGGGTGGAGGTCTTAGCGTACCGGCACTGCCGTTCTCGTTCACCGAGCGAACGCGCACCTGTTGCTGATTGGTCCGAGAGGGGAAAGTCGTTGGGGAGAGAGCTGACTCAGCGTGAGTTGCTTATCGAGCTCGAGCCGGTCGCCGAGGAGAACGTGCATCGGCATCTGTCGCTGGCCAAGCCGTGGCATCCGCACGACTATGTGCCGTGGGACGAGGGCCGCAACTTCGCCGCGATGGGTGGTATCGACTGGGATCCCGGGCAGTCGCGACTGTCGGAGGTGGCCAAGGCCGCGATGATCACCAATCTGCTCACCGAGGACAATTTGCCGTCCTATCACCGGGTGATCGCGGACAACTTCTCCCAGGATGGCGCGTGGGGTACCTGGGTTGGTCGCTGGACTGCCGAAGAGAACAGGCACGGCATCGCGATGCGTGACTATCTGCTCGTCACCCGCGGCGTGGACCCGGTCGAACTCGAACACGCCCGTATGGCCGCGATGACCACCGGGTTCGATCCACTGGCCACCATCGATTACTCGACCCTCGATCAAAGCCAGGTCCCTGAAGCCGGTGTGCTGTATGGCATGGCGTATGTGACGTTCCAGGAACTGGCCACCCGAATCAGCCACCGCAACACCGGCAAGGTGTGCAACGACCCCGTCGCGGACACAATGTTGCAACGCATCTCCGCCGACGAGAACCTGCACATGATCTTCTACCGGAACCTGTACGGCGCGGCGCTGGACCTCGCCCCGGACCAGGCCATGGAGGCGGTCAGCATCATGCTGATGAACTTCCAGATGCCCGGCGCCGGCAATCCCAACTTCCGCCGTTACGGCGTGCTGATGGCCAAACACGGCATCTACGACATGCGCCAACACCTCGACGAGGTCATCATGCCCGTGCTGCGGCTATGGAAAGTGTTCGAGCGCAACGACTTCACCGCCCGTGGCGAGCAGGCCCGTGAGCGACTCGATGCATTTCTGACGGAATACCAGCAACGCACCCTCAAATTCGAGGAACGGCGCGACCGGATAGCCGCTCGCGACGCGAATAGGCGGGACGCGATCGTGCCCTCATGATTCGGACGGTACTGCCGCCTGGTCCATGACGGTTTCACCGTCATGGACCAGGCGGTGGGCGAGGTGTCGGCCGATACCGTTGCATTCCTCGATCGCCCACACCCGATCCGGGTATCGCCTTGCAGCGGTGAGCATTGCGCTGTAGTCGGCGTTGTCGGTGTCATATCGCCCCGTCGTCAGCACCGCTGCTGCGGAGTTGATGATTTCGATCGTGGCCGAGCGTTTGTGCGGGTCCATTCCGATGATGACCTCACCAGTGGTGTCCTTCCCAATCCGCGGATGGTGTCCGCGCGGGAAGGCACCGCTACTTCGAGCTGGGCAAAACCCCTCTTAATGAGGTGTTCGGCCTTGCGAAGGGTGCGTGTATCAGGTGATAGCTCGGCGATAGACCTGCCGGGAACCGCCTTCCGGTCCGGGAGTGGCCGCCTCGGCGGGTGTGAAGCCGAGGCTCTGGTAGAAGGCTCGCGCGCCGCTGGTGATTGCGCCTGGATGGTCGATGCCGAAGGTGACCACCTCGATGTTCCCCGGAACCTGCGTGAACCTGCGTGTCATATCTGTCAATAGCGCTGTGCCAACGCGGTTTCCGCGTTGCTGCTCGGAGACGACGAGCCAGTGAATGTGGTAGCTCGGTGCCTTCGTGCCGAACATCAGGCCGCCGAGGACTTCCAGACCTGAGGAGACCGCGACGAGCGCTGCTGACTGGAGGATGTGCTTTTCCACTGTGCGATGGAAGCCAGGATCGTTGACCATGGGGCCGAACCAATGCTCGACCTGGGCTGCCAGGCTGAGGAAGGAAGGGAAGTCCTGCTCTCGTGCGAGTCTGACAATCATTCGAGCAGTCTGGCAGGGATGCGGCAAATGTTGCCTGCCCAATTGAGTTCAGTCGGAGTAGTCCGGCTTCGGTGGTGTTGAATCCGCAGGCGTTTCGATAGAAGTCGCTGAGGTGTGGTTCGTAGTCGACGTGGAGCCATTCGACGCCGAGACTGCGGAGATCATCAACGAGGGCGGCGACCAGTGTGGTGCCGATACCGTGATGGTGCAGGTCGGGGGCAACCATGGTGTCGAGGAGGAACGCGTGTCTTCCGCCATCCCAAATTGCGTGAACGAAGCCGACCAAGCGCTCATCGATAAATGCCCCGATCCAGGATCTGCTGTGCCGTTCGAGTTGTTCTCGCCAAGGGGTCAGGGTGTAGTCGCCGCCGAAGGCGTCGGTGTACAGGCGTGAGAGCACTTCGTCGTCGACGGTGAACCGGATCCTCAGGTCGGTAGTCATGTCGGTAACTCCTGTTCCCAAATGCGTTGCCCGGCTTGTGATTCACAGTCATTGTGAACCGAAGAACGAACGCGCGCCCAGCGGTTAGTGCGTCGGTCGTGACAAGTTTCGGGTGGTGTTCAGGGCATCGGGATCAATCCGGGATGGAGCAGCTCCTCGGGCGCTACCGCAAGATCAGTGTGGTTGTCGAGGGCGGCGTCGAAGAATGTGCGCAGGAATCCTCGCTGCACGGCAACAGAGTCGTTCGGGTCGATAGTGCCGATACCGGCCAATCCCCACGCCTGGACATCTTCGGGCTTCCACAGACCCGCCGCGACTAGCGCGGGAGCGATGACCTGGAGGTCGGTGAACGACGAGTGCTCGGAGCCGGCGAGCCAGAACTGCAGCTTCAAACCACCACCGGTCGTCCGGAACTGTTGCCAGGTGGGATCGTCCTCGCGGCGACGATGAACGTCGCTGCCGAGCAATACAACCGGCTGCGACAGCCCGTCGGCGGCGACCGTCCCCATCACCGGACCGTCGAGGTTCACACCAGCGCGAATCCGGCTGTCCTCGTGCATCGCCGCAACGGTGGTGGCACCACCGAGCGAGTGCCCGAACATACCTATCCTCGACAAGTCCATCATGCGGGTCAGATTGGCGGGCAACGGAGTTCCGCTCACATCAGGGTCATGCCCGGCTGCGATGTCGACCAGTCGGTCGAGCACGAACCGCGTATCGGCCAACCGGATCGACAACAGAAGGTCCAACAACTGTTCGCGTGACAGATTCGGATCCGGTATGGGCGGAAGCGCCACCCGCCCGCCCGGATACTGCACCGCGTCGGTGTCGAACGCGTCCACACTCACGACGATGTAGCCGTGGCTGGCCAAATCCTCGGCTTGTACGGTACCCAGCGCGCGAGGAACACCTGCGCCAGGCGAATACAGCAACACCGGCCGCGGCCCACCCGCAGGATCGGCATCGGCCCCGAGATGGCCGTGGCTGGGCGCGGGAGTCCAGCCCGTTGTCGGCATCCCTCGCCTGTCATGCATATCCTGGCGCCACGCCCGCAACGCACCCGAAGCCATCCACGGCCGCACCGGCGTAGCCCCCGCATTCGTTGCGGGATACCAGATACTGATCATCAACTCGCGCTGGTGGTTATCGACGGCCCAGGGGTCGACTCGGGACTGGTCACGCAAATGCAGGTCAACCACTCCGATCGCGGCGGGACCCGTCGGCGCAGGCAGGCTGACGACAACCGGCCCAGGATCGATGGCCGGTTCCGCGACGGCTGCGCTCGTACCAATCCACGTCAGAAGCGCGGATACTCCCCCGATAGCAGCCCACCGAACAAATCTGCCCCTCACACTGTCCCCCCACGAAGTCCAAACCTGCCACGTGGCCATACCCACCCGTTCGGACAGCGTGCTGTTGTCAGCTATCCATAACGACGGGCCCACCCACGAACTGACACATCGATGAACACCCCCACCGTACACGTGTCGCAGTGGAACTCCGTCGTACTCACAGCCGATGAAACCCTGTGACCGGCAACGCAACTCGAGCCCCACACCAGCCGGACCACATGGCCGCTACACCGGGAATAGCGCACTCACCGAATACATGACCGTTACCAGTGAGTGAGTGGGGAGTTTCGGTTTAACGGTGGATCCGGTCTCGGTGTGGGTTAGTTCCCGGTCGGGTGGATCCGGCCTTCGAAGGTGATGGCGAAAGCGTTGAGGGCCGGTTTCCACCGCATCGCCCATCGTGCCCGGCCATGACCGGTGGGGTCCAGGGAACGGGTCACCAGATACAGGCATTTCAACGCCGATTGCTCGCTGGGGAAGTGCCCGCGGGCGCGGATCGCGCGCCGGTAGCGGGCGTTCAATGATTCAATCGCGTTGGTGGAGCAGATGATTCGCCGGATCTCGACGTCGTAGTCGAGGAACGGTGTGAACTCGGTCCAGGCGTTGTTCCAGAGTTTGACGATCGCCGGGTAGCGGCCACCCCATTTCGTGGTGAACTCGCCGAACCGTTCGCGGGCCGCGGCCTCGGTCGCCGCGGTGTAGACCGGTTTGAGGTCGCGGCTCATCTCGGCCCAGTGCTGACGGCCCGCGTAGCGGAAACTGTTGCGCAGCAAGTGGATTACGCAGGTTTGCACGATCGTGCGTTCCCAGACGGTGTTGATCGCCTCGGGCAGCCCCTTGAGTCCGTCACAGACGGCGATGCAGACGTCGGCGACGCCGCGGTTCTTGAGCTCTGTGAGCACTTGCAGCCAGAATTTGGCGCCTTCACCGCCCTCGCCGGCCCACAAACCCAAGATGTCGCGTTCCCCGGCGGTGGTGACGCCGATGACCACATAGATCGGGCGGTTGGCCACCTGACCATCTCTGATCTTGACGTGGATGGCATCGATGAACAGGACCGGATAGACGCGATCCAGGGGCCGGTTGCACCAATCGACCATCTCCGCGACAACCTTGTCGGTGATCGTCGAGATCGTGTCCTTCGACACCGAGGTTCCATAGATCTCGGCGAAATGCGCCGAGATCTCGCCGGTCGTCAGTCCTTTCGCGGTCAACGACAACACGATCTCGTCCACCCCCGACAGTCGCCGCTGACGCTTGCGGACGATCTTGGGTTCGAACGAGGAACTCGTATCGCGCGGGACATCGATGTCGACCGGACCGATCTCGGTGACCACGGTCTTGGATCGAGTTCCGTTGCGGGAGTTGCCACTTCCACGCCCAGCCGGGTCGTGCTTCTCATAGCCGACGTGCTCGGTCATCTCCGCTTCCAGCGCGGTTTCGAGCACGGTCTTGGTCAGTTGGTTGAGCAGCCCGCCCGGCCCGACCAGATCGATTCCTTGTTCCTTGGCCTGAGCGAGCAGCTGCTGGGCCAGCTTCTTGGTGTCCACCGCATCGTTGGTCACGGCATCGAGTGTCTCCGACATTCGTCGGTCCTTCCTGCCGAACCATCAGGTTCGGCCAATCGGACCGAGATCAAGATCCGCCGTTATCCCGACACTCCCAGTGAGTGGGCTGAAGACCAGGCGTCCGCCCCGTGGAGGCAATCTCATCGACTAGTTTGATGGCGGCGGCGCTAGTTGTGGTCGGCCAGGTCGGGGGTGGGGCCGCAGTATCCGGAGCCAGGAGACAGCGAACGTCGGCTTACCCAGCACGCGTGGGCTTTTGGGGTCGGTGGCCACCATTCCAGCCGGGCCGAACACCACGGGGTTCAAACAGCAGGGGGATAGCAGTGAGCTCGATGATCCGAGACGGCGAATACGACCCGGACACTGCCGCCCCGGTGGTGCCCCTGTCCCGCCGCGCGGGTGGCATGTTCGCCTCACTGGCGGTCCGCAACTACCGCTACTACTTCGCCGGACAAGTGGTCTCCAATACCGGGACCTGGATGCAGCGCATCGCCCAAGACTGGCTCGTACTCAACCTGACCGGCAGCTCCTTCGCTGTCGGGATCACCATCGCCATGCAGTTCATGCCGGTACTACTGTTGGGCCTCTACGGCGGGGTGATCGCGGACCGCTTCGGTAAGCGAGGGTTGCTGATGCTCACCCAGAGCTCTATGGGTGTACTGGCCGCTGTGCTCGCGATCCTGACGCTCACCGGGTCGGTGCATGTCTGGCACGTCTACCTGCTGGCCTTGCTGCTCGGGCTGGTCACGGTGGTGGACAGTCCCACCCGGCAGACGTTCGTCGCCGAAATGGTCGGTCAAGAACAACTGCGCAATGCGGTCAGCCTCAACGCGGTGAACTTCGAGACCGCGTCGATGACCGGCCCAGCGCTGGCCGGTGCGGTGATCGCGGCGCTCGGTTCCGGGTGGGCGTTCGCGATCAACGCCGTCTCCTTCATAGCGGTGGTCGGTGGGTTGCTGCTGATGCGGCCCGACCAGCTGCGCCCGGTGCCGCGGCTGTCACGCGAAAAGGGACAGCTGCGTGAGGGTTTGCGCTATGTAGCTGTTCGTCCGGAGCTGATCGGGCCGCTCGTGCTGGTGGGGTTCGTCTGCACCTTCGGATACAACTTCCCGACCGTGCTGTCAGGTTTCGCCTATCACGTCTTCCATATCGACGCCGGGCGCTACGGGCTGCTCAATACCGCGCTGGCGGTCGGGGCATTGGTGGGCGCGTTGCTGGCCTCGCGGCGCCCGCGGGTCCGAATGCGCCTGCTGATCGGTACCGCCTTCGGCTTCGGCGTCCTCGAGGCCGTGACGGCGTTCGCGCCGCAGTACTGGCTGTTCACGGCGATGCTGACCATCGTGGGTTTCCTCGGGCTCACCTTTCTTACCTCGAGCAACTCCACGATCCAGTTGGCCACCGAACCGACGATGCGGGGCCGGGTGATGTCGCTGCACATGATCGTCTTCACCGGAGGCACCCCCATCGGCGCACCGATCATCGGCTGGGTCACCGAAGAGTGGGGCCCACGAATCGGCCTGCTCGCCTGCGGCGCGGTATCCGCATGCGCGGCGGCCGTAGTCGGCTCGATCATGGTTCACACCAACGGTTTACGGGTGCGAGTGACTCGCCGCGGCGTATCCGTCGTGCCAAGTAAGAATCTGGCGACGTCTTCCGCACAAGCCTGACACCGCTTCGCCCCAACCGAACTGGCCAGCTCAGACAGTCAGCACACGTGTCGCAGCTGCGGTCAGTCGTCGTCTTCCGCGCAATACTCATCGAGTTCGGCCCGATACTCGCAGCTGACAAGGTCGAGGTAAACCGCCCCGATGCTGGTCGTCAATTCGACGACTATCTTCGGCAGGTCCCACCCGAGCATGGCGTCTTCGCCGGCTTCGCGACGTGTCGGCGGGCCGAGGGTCTCCGTCAATGCCTGGCCCAATTCGACAAAACAGTCATACACCTCACCTTTGACACGAGCGTACGGAGCCTCCACGTCAGCGACGTCGGTGGCATAGATCGACAACAGATCGATCCGGCGTTTCATCAGGTCGACCGCGGCGATGGGCCGGTTCACCGCGAAATCGGTGCGGATCCACGGAGAGATACCCTCTCCCTGAACAAGCTCCCATCCGGCTGCGGCACAGAAGGGTTCTACGTCATCGACCTTCCCGGTCCAGTCGAACTCGGCGGCGAGACGGGCGATGCGGATCGCGCCCTCGATATCGGCATGCATGTGCGTAGGCTCACTTTCCGCTCTGGTCGGAAGGAGATGCAGGATTGAGTTAGGCGCTCATCCCGACTGTGAAGGCATTGACTGCGAGACGAACATGGTTGTCGCAGCTGGTCTGTCGACCCGCAGGCCCTTGTGTATCAGTCTTCGTCCTCGGGCTCAGGCTCATCCATTTCGGCCTGGTACTGGCGGCCGACCACGTCGACATACACCGCGCCGATGCTCCTCACCAATCGGATAACGATCTGCGACAGGTCCCATCGAAGCGTCTCATCGATGTCGATACCGATATCGTGACGTGTTGGTGCGCCTAACGTTTCGGTCAACGCTTGGCCCAGATCGGTGAAATGAGCCCGTAACTCGGGTTCGACGTCGAGGGGTATGGAATCAGGAGGGGCGACGTCGGTGACGTAGATCGACAGGTAATCCATCCGCCGTTTGCGCCGGTGGATGGAGGCGAAGGGGTCGTTGACGGCGAGGTCGGTCCGGATGACGGGGATCTTGCCCTCTTCTTCGACGATCTCCCACCCGGCAGCGCCGCATAACGGTTCGACGTCGTCGATCTTGCCAGTCCAGTCGAACTCCGCGGCGAGACGGACGACACGGATCGCGCCCTCGATATCGGCATACACGCCGCGTAGGTTACTTCCTGCTCGGGGTCGGGCGAGGCGATGGCCGACAAGGCGATGCGCTTGCGGTCTACCGACAGTACTGAGCCTGCAACCATCCGCCACCCGCACCGACATCGCGCCTCAGGGCGCCAAGGTGGGGCTGTCAGTCCTCGTCCTCGGGGTCGGGCTCATCGAGTTCGGCCTGGTATTGAAGGCTGACCAGCTTCAACAAGACCGTGGCGAGGCTGGTTGTCAATCGGATGACTACCTTGGGTAGGTCCCATCCGAGCATTGCGTCTTCGCCGGTTTCGCGACGTGTTGGCGTGCCGAGGGTGTCAGTCAATGCCTGGCCCAGTTCGGCAAAGCAGTCATTCACCTCACGTTCGACCAGAGCGTGCGGAGTCTCGGAGTCGCCGAGATCGGTGGCGTAGATCGACAGCAGGTCGATCTGCCGTTTCATCAGGTCGACCGTGGCGACGGGACTGTTGACCGCGAAATCGGTGCGGATCCACGGGTCCATACCCTCTGCCTGGACAAGTTCCCATCCGGCTGCGGCACAGAAGGGTTCTAGGTCATCGATCTTCCCGGTCCAGTCGAACTCGGCGGCGAGACGAGCGATCCGAATCGCGCCGTCAATGTCGGCATGCATGGATGTAGGTTACTTTCTGCTCGGGCGGACGACGATGTCAGAGTTCGGAGATTTCGAGAGAGCCTGGCGTCTATCAGAGATGGGCTCCATACCCCGTTGTCAGGGCAACTTCTCGAGCGCTGGGCTGCCCGGTGTCCGCTGCTGGGTCGCTGATATTGACTACGATCGACTCGTCGAGCTTCTTGTTGTTCCACGGTGCCCACAGTGGGATCAAGGGCCCAACGACAGCCGGGATGGCCGCGACTGTCCACTGGTTCAGGTTGTTCAAACCCGTCGCGGCCAAATCGCCGATCCATGATCCCGACGTCGTAGCCTGCCCAGCGAGCGGTGTCGCTCCCGCGATAGGGGCCACGCCGTTGCCGCTGGCTGGGGGTTGGGAGGCGGTGCCGGGTTGCCTGAGAGTGAACGACTTCGCTGTCTGCGGATCGACTCCATAGGCAGTGATCTTCCCGGTCCCGGGTTCGGTGTGGACCACCATGTAGTCGAAATCCGTTGTGCCTTCGCGTAATTCCTTCGCCAGTGCCGGGTACCGTGCTTCTAGTTCCTGCATCGGTCCCGAGCCCGGGCGCAAGAATTCGTCCTGCGCGTAGGGCAGGGTGCCCTGCTCAAAGCTCAGGTCCTGCCCCGGACCGACGTTGACCTGCCGAGTGCTGAAGCTATCCGGGGTGCCGCCGCCCTTGTACTCCAGCAGCACTACCCGCTTGGTGCCATCCGGAGCCGTGGCGATAGCGACCCGATCTGCGGTGTATCCCCCCGAACCTCGGTAGATGATCTCCATATTGGCAACGTTCTGAACGTAATAGTCGCCGCCGATCTCGCCACGGACCTCGGACAAGCCGTCGATGCTGCCCCTCTCACCGCTGAGTTGACCAGCCAAGACGCGAAGCCTGCCAGCGTCGGGATCGCCCACCGGAAGTTGGCCGGACTGTCGAAGATTTTCGATCGTCTTTTCGGCCTTTGAGCGCGAGAGATCCTTGATCTCGACCTCCCGAAATGTCTCGCCCTCCTTATACATCAGCTTGCGGTTGTGTATCAGCTGTGTGAGCTCAGCCTGGTGTGTGTTGCGGGCTGCCATTGCGGCGTTCTGCATAACGTCCACTTCGCCGAGCATGAATCGCTCTCGGGCAGGCAACGTTTCGACGGAGCCGATCGGTTCATCTAGCAGCTTCCCGCGCATCACGATATTGGTTGATGCACTGTCCCATTCTTCCTTCTCTGCACGCCTATTCTTATTATTGATGTCGCGCCAGAAGATGCGTCCTTTGCTGTCGATCCCTCGCTCGATGCCCGGGGGCAAGGTCTTGCCCGGCGGCAACGGAGGCAACTCCCACTTGACAGGCGCTGTTCCAGCCTCTGCACCAGCTGTGCCCGGGTCCACCCGTCCACCTCCACCGTGCTCACCGGGGCCACGGCGTGGAATCTGGTTGCGTGGACGCTGTGGCCCGAGTGGAAACGGATCCAAACCATTGAGACCGGGACCGAGTACACCGTCCGGCTCGGGTCGGTTCCACGGGTTGTTGCTGGGCCCCCGCGTGGGTGGCACCTTGACCTCAGGCGCGGCCGGAACGTGTATGCCCTCGTGGGTGTTCCATGGCAGTTGATCGGTTTTGGGGTAGTCGAGGATGGCGGGTGTAGCGCCTTCGCCGGTACGGATCCCGGTGCCGGGTGCCGTTTCGTAGGGGCGGGTGGGGTTGGGGACGTAGAGGGAGTTTCCGGGATTGGCGTCCCACGGGTGGTAGAGAGTGCCTGCGCGTTCGGCGCCCAGGGCGCCGCGCCCGGTGGTGTCGATCGCGCCGCGTTCGCCGTTGAGGATGGCCATGCGTTCGGCGTCCATCGCGGCGGCTTCGGCTTCACTGAGGAACTTGTTGCCTCCCCACCGCAAGCCTTGGCCGATCTTGGATAGCAAGGCGACGTCGGCGCCGGGGACCAAGGTCAGCGTGGCCCATGCCGCGCCTTTGGCGGCCTGGCCGTAGTTGCCGGTCTCGAGTCCCTCGGCGAAGTCGGTGAGCCCGGTCATCTCGCCGAGGAAGTTGCGGAAGTCGCCTTCGTTGAACTTGTGGTTGGGGTTGGAGTACGGCGAGTTGTCGGGGATAGCGGTGCGGCGTGGGTCGGTGGCGTAGAGCTTGGGGGTGTCGTCGAGTGCCTTGGCCTGGTCCGGGGTCAGCAGCGGGGTGTTGGTGCGCTGGAGGCGGCCGCGGGCCTCGACTGCGTTGCGCCACACCATGTTCTGCACTTTGTCGGCGGGAACACCAAGGGCCAGTAGACGGTTGACCTCGGCTTTGCGGGCCGGGTCATCGACTCCTGCGTACTGCAGGCTGGCAGCGAACTGGTCTTCGTCCTGGTTCTGTTTGGTGTAGGCGTGCTGGCCGAGGCGGGTTTGGGCGTTTTTGCGGAGTTGTTCGCTGCGCTCATCGAGCGGGCCGGTGGTGTTGGCCAGGGACAGGTCGTTGACCAACTGGACCGCGCTGTAGCCCAGTCCCGGCATGACCGTGGTGCCGTCGGCCAATTTCGGTAGAGCGCCCTGGTCCCAGTGGCTGTTGAGCCGGTTGGCCGCCTCGGCTTTGGCGCGATTGAGCGCGTTAGCGCCCTCGACGGTTTGCGGACCCATAACCCTCTGGTTGAGCAGTGCGATGTCACGGTCGCGTTGCTCGGGACTGTATTTCGAGTCGGTCGCGAAGTAGCCGGCCAACTGCTGAGGGGAATAGGCGACATTCGGTTGCGGCTGAGCAGGCTTCTCCCCCGGCACGGTGACGGTGGTTTGCTTGCCGGTCAACCCGTTCGCCAACGGAACCGAATTGCTCTGCATAGTCGTACCGCTGGGCAAGGTCAGAGTTTGCCCGTCCTTGGGTGGTCCGTTGTTGACCACCGCGATCACATCGGGCAGGCTCGCCGCACCAGGCTTCTGCTGTGGCTGGGTGGAGGGCAACAAACCCAGGCCCTGGGCCATCTGCTGCTGCTCAGGAGTCAGCGCCTTGGGCTCGGTCGGCTTCGCGGGCTGAGTATCGGGTTTCGTCTGCGCAGGTTCCTGCCGCGGCTTGCCTTGGCTCTCCGCGATCGACGGACCCTGCACGGGGGCCTGATTCTTGGGTTTGCCCTGACTCTCGGCGATAGTCGGTCCGTACACGGGGTCTTTAGGGGCCACAATGGATACCTCGATATTTCATACAGAAGGCCGCCCCACAAGGGACGGCCGATGACGGAAACAGCAAGTGCCACACCCGATCCAGAGGAACGAGTGCGGCACTTGGCATTTCAGGAGTGGGGTGCTTGACGACAGCAACGACGCCTGGCCTGCGGTATCCGCCAGGCAACCAACGGTGTTGTTAGGAGGCGATCCGAGTGGTGAACGCCGCGGCTATTTGTCGGCTGCCAGGGAGAAGGGACCACTTCAGAGACGGTTTTGCCATGAGTATGGGACCGCTTGTTTGCCACTGATGGGACCACCTGGGTAGGGGTTTTGCCAGTTATGGGACCACCCGGCGTGGCTGCGGGGTTCCCGGTCGTTCGGCCGCTGTATTGGCCCAATGAGCTACCGGGAGGTTTCGGTGATCGAGATCGTGGAGATGCTGCGGCTGTGGCTGCAGGGGCTGGGTTTGCGGGAGGTGGCCCGGTTGTCGGGGACCGACCGCAAGACGGTGCGCCGGTATGTGGAGGTGGCGCGTTCGTGTGGGCTCGATCGTGAGGGTGATGCAGCCCAGTTGACCGATGAGCTAGTCGCGGCGGTGATAGCCGGGGTTCGGCGCAAACGCCCGAACGGGAAGAGTGATGCGTGGGAAACCATTGCCGCGCAACATGATCAGATCAAGGCGTGGCTCGATGAGGGCCTGACGTTGACGAAAATCCATATCCTGCTGGGACGCCGTGGTGTGGTGGTGTCATATCGGACTTTGAACCGTTATGCGACAACAGAATTGGGGTTCGGGAAACGCCGGACTACAGTGCGGGTTGCCGATTGCGAACCCGGTGCTGAGGTGCAGGTCGACTTCGGCAGGCTGGGGATGCTCACCGATGCCGATGATGGTCGGCGTCGGGTGGTGCAGGGGTTGATCTTCACTGCGGTTTATTCGCGGCACATGCTGATCTATCCGAGCTACCGGCAGACCCTCAACGATGTGATCGACGGGTTCGAGTCGGCGTGGGTATTCTTCGGTGGCGTGTTCGCGGTGGTGATCCCGGACAACATGAAAACGATTGTGGACAAAGCAGATTCGACTGATCCGAAACTCAACGACGCGTTTCGTGAGTATGCCCAGACGCGTGGGTTCGCCATCGATCCGGCCCGCATCCGCAGCCCCCGCGACAAACCCCGCGTCGAACGCTGCGTGCCCTATGCGCGGTCTAATTTCTTTGCCGGAGAACAATTCCGGGACCTGTCGGACTGCCGGTCCAGAGCCGCCAAGTGGTGCGCGGAAACGGCGGGGATGCGGATCCATGGCACGACCCGGCTGCGCCCGGCGGAGGTGTTCGCCGCCGAGGAGGCCCCGCAGTTGAAACCACTCTCGCAGGAGCCGTTCGACATCCCGACCTGGGTTCGACCGAAGGTGGCTCCCGACAGGCATGTTCAGATCGCCAAAGCTCTCTACAGCGTTCCCGGTGAACTCGTCGGGGTCCGCCTGGATGCCCGCCTTGATTCGACCACGGTGAAACTGTATTGGCGCGGAGAGCTGATCAAGGTCCACCCGGTCATGGCGCCGGGCCGCCGGCACACCGATCCCGCCGACCTGCCCAGTGAAGTCAGCGTCTATGCGATGCGGGACTTGAATACCTTGCAGCGCAAGGCATCCGAGCATGGCGCTCATGTCGGGATCTACGCCGCGGAGGTGCTGGAACATCCGCTGCCCTGGACGAAGATGCGCCAGGTTTACCGGCTGCTCGGGCTGGTTCGCCGTCACGGCGCCGCCGCCGTCGACGACGCCTGCCGCCGCGCCCTGGACGCTGAGGTCGTCGATGTCGGCGTCATCGATCGCATGCTGACCCGCAGCGCGGTCGGCCAGCAGCTCAGTCTGTTGCCACCACCGCCGACTCCGTCCCGGTTCGTCCGCGCGACAACCGATTTCGAGATCAGGAGGCCGTCATGACCACCCGCCGACCCGCCGCGACACCGGCGGTCAAACCGATCGATATCTCACCGGAACTCAAAACGTTGATGCGCCGGCTCAAGCTCGGGCAACTGCTCGACACCCTGCCTGAACGCCTGGCTTTGGCGCGATCGAATCGGCTGCCGCACCACGACTTCCTGGAAATGCTGTTCTCCGACGAGGTCACCCGCCGCGACCGCCAATCCGCCCAACGCCGCGCGAAATCCGCGCATCTGGACCCGCAGATGCAGCTGCAAGCCTGGGACGACACCACCGCAGTCAATTTCGACTCCGAACTCTGGGCGGAGCTGACCTCGCTACGGTTCCTCGCCGACGCCTACAACATCCTCATCATGGGACCGGTGGGCGTCGGAAAAACGTTCCTGGCCAACGCATTAGGACACATCGCGGTCCGCCGCCACCATTCGGTTCACACCGAACGCAGCGATAAGCTGTTCAAACGCCTGCGCGGGGCACGCCTGGACGGCAGCTACGAAGACGAGATGCGCAAACTCCACCGCGTCGACCTGCTCATCCTCGACGACCTGGCCCTGCACCGGCTCGAAGCCACCGAGACCAACGACTTCTACGAACTGATCGTCGAACGTCACCGCAAAGCTTCCACCATCATCACCAGCAACCGGGAACCACCCGAAATCCTGACCATGATGGCCGACCCGCTGCTGGCCCAATCAGCGATGGACCGACTGCAATCAGCCGCCTACGAACTCGTCGTCGAGGGCGAGTCCTACCGGCAACGCCAGAAGCCACGCCACGGCAAGCCCGCAACCGATTGACCAGCGACTCGGTCGTCAGTCACCATCAGCACACGGCCCGCGACCGGGTCCAACCCGGTCCCATGCTCATGGCAAACCGGTGGTCCCATCACCCTGGCAGGCGACAGCTATTCGGCGGCAGGCACGGTTGAAACCAATGGACTGGTCCATCGTCAGTACGGTGGCGGGAGTCGCGCGACTTGCCAGCTCCAGGCGCTCCTCAACCCGTGATCAACGTAGCGGACACCCGCCGGAGAAGTGACACCCTTGCGGGTCGATCTTCGACGGCTCGTAGCCTAAACCGCCCGCCATGACAGATCGTGGCAAAGTGTTGAACAGCGCAGGTACAAGGCCATTTCGGGGACAACAGTTTGTTGCGTTCCGATGCAGGTCTCCTCGATCAAGGAACGCGGGGTGAAGGATCCGATCAACGCGATCTTCGATCAGATCAACTTCAACGAGCGCCGGATCCCACTGACCGACGCCGACTACGCCGGTGGTATCACGCTGGCTCTCGACCTCGGCGCGAGCGTGCCCGTGTCGCGAACGCCGGCTATCGCTGGTCACTCGTCAAGGCCCACCGATGAGATGGAGCCGAGACAACGCGGAAGTCTGCGACTTCCTCCGATCGCTGCGTCCCACCGATCCAGATGCTGACGTTGCGCCCACATTTGATCTCAAAACCGCCGCATATGGGCATCTCGCCGATAGATCTGATCTGAATCGCCCCCTGATCACGTGACGACGGTGAACCTATGGGGAGCGAACATCGTTCATCTGTATTGAACGCCCTGAGACCGAGAACTGAGTGATGCCGGCTGAGGTCCGGTGGTCATCAGTCTTGGTCGCGTGAAAGGGAATTCAGGGGATGGCATGGTCACAATTGCTCCAGACATGGACAGGTTGACCCGCGACCTACGCGGGCTGGCGGCGCACGCGGTAGGACCGGACGATCTTGGTGCGGCGATTGCCGAGACGTTGCGTTCATGCGTGGCTTTCGACGCGGTTCGGCTGGTATCCACCAACCCGGCGGCAGAGCTAGGGCTCGGCTCGTTCAGCTGCTGGCATCGCTATGATTCCGGGCTGCTCTCGGCGCTCGTGCTCGACCGATACCTGGGTGGTGACCCGTGTCGGCCCGAGGACTTGGAGCGGCTTTCGGTGCCGGTGGCGGTGGTCGGCGTCGACGGCGATAACGGGGCTCGCGGACGCCGCACGGCGCGACTGCTGTCCGAGAATGGCGCGAGCGGTGAACTGCGTGCGCTGTTACGGGATCGCCGGGGCGTGTGGGGGTTTCTCGGGCTGTTACGCACCGAGGGCGCCCGGCCCTTCGACCACGAGGACGTGAACCGAGTCGCCGAGCTCGGACCGGCGTTCAACGCGGCCATCCGTGAGTTCGCGCGGGGTCGGCCGTCGCCGATCGTGCCCGTCCCGCCCGCGCCCGGGATCATTACCGTCGGAGCTGACCATGCCGTCAAGGGGATCAGCGACGAGGCGCATTACTGGCTCGAACAGCTCTGGCTGCCGAGCCGCCTGGCCGGTTGGGCCATGGAGCCGTTCGCGCCGGAACTATATTGCCGCACACGGGAATTGATACGCCAAGGCGTTGCCCCGAAGCCGCTGATCTGTGCCGCGGCGACCGGTTCCGGCCGCTGGATCGCGGTGCACGGCCGGGCGCTGGCCGGCGACGACGGCGATGTCGCCATCGTCATGCAGGCCGCCCGAGGCGACCTGCTGTTGCCGTCGTTCTGCCACTGGTATGAGCTCACCGCGCGCCAGCGAGCCATTCTCGAACAGCTCTGCACCGGAGATCCGCCGCGAACTATCGCCAAAACCCTTGCGGTGTCGACGCATACGGTCAACGCCCACCTGAAGGCCGTGTACCACAAGACCGGAGCCGACGGTCGCGATGAGCTCATGGCCGCCTTGACCTGCTGAAGATACCCAAATTTAGGTATATCGACCGCTATCGACATCGTAATAGTCTGCGAGAACAGCCTTTTCGACGTTCGAGGAGTGTATTTCGTTGGCGGACAGTCTTTTTCGTGATAAGTATCCGCGTGAACGGACCGTTCACGAACTCTTCGAGGCATGGGTGGATCGGGCACCGGAGGCGCCGGCCGTGCGCTATGGCGATGTGGCACTGTCCTATCGGGAACTCGACATCCGGGCCAATCGGCTCGGGCACTACCTGCGCCGATCGGGGATCGCCGCGGAGGCCCGCGTCGGCCTGTGCGTGCGCGACGAGAACTGGGTCACCGGCGCCTTGGCGACATTGAAGGCGGGCGGTGCCTATGTGCCGCTCGACCCGTCCTACCCGCCCGAACGACTCGACTACATGTGCCGGGATGCCGGCGTGCAGGTGGTGCTGAGGACGCACCGCGAAACCGTGGAACTGCCTGGGCGACAGGTGTTTCTGGATACCCTCGAGACCGATCGCGAGCCACCCTGCCGGCTGGGCGTATCGGTCGGGCCGCAGTCGCTGGCCTACGTCATGTACACCTCCGGGTCCACCGGCACCCCGAAAGGGGTCGCGGTCGGGCACCGCAATATCGTCCGGCTGGTCCGCAGCCAGGACTCGATTGCCGTGCGGCACAACGACACTGCCGTGCAGGCGGCCAATATCTCGTTCGACGCGGCCACGCTCGAAACGTGGGGTGCGCTGCTCAACGGGGCTCGGCTGGTCGGACTCGGCCGCGACGAGGTGCTCGTGCCCGAGCGGCTCGGCCAGGCACTGCGGGCGCACGGCGTCGACGTCTTGTTCTTGCCGACCGCCCTGCTCCGGCAGCTGGCGCTCGAGGATCCGAGTATGTTCCGCACCGTACGGCAGCTGTCGTTCGGCGGCGAGAAGGCCGACGTGCGCGCGATCACCGCGCTGGTGCGGCACTGCCCGGACACCGAACTCGTAAACCTTTACGGCCCAACGGAAATCACTACCTACGCGACGGCATACCGCTGCAACGGGCTGTCCGGCGGCGAGTCCACCGTGCCGATCGGCCGGGCCGCCGCGAACAGCAGCACATACGTGCTCGATGACAACCTGCGACCGGTGCTTGCCGAGCGGCCCGGCGAACTGTACCTCGGTGGTGACGGCGTGGCCCGCGGCTATCTCGGCAGGCAGGCAGCGACCGCGCAACGATTCGTGGCCGACCCCTTCACCGCCGAACCTGGCGCTCGGATGTACCGCACCGGCGATCTCGTGCGTCGGCGCGCCGACGGCGAGCTCGAGTTTCTCGGTCGGGTGGACCGCCAGGTCAAGGTGCGCGGACATCGCGTCGAACCGGCCGAGGTCGAGGACGTGCTCGGCGAATACCCCGGACTTTCCGAGGTCGTCGTGCTGGCCGGCCGGGACGCGGGCGGGGACGCACAGTTGATCGCCTACGTCGTGCTGCGTGCCGGCGTTGGCGTCGATGGCCTGCGCGCCTATCTCGCGGGGCGGGTACCCCACCATCTGATACCGGCCGTGTTCGTGGCGATGGCCAGGTTGCCGTTGAACCCGAACGGCAAAGTCGATACGGCCGCCTTGCCCGCACCCGTCGCCGCGGCTCCTGGCGACCGGCCGGAGGTGGCCGCAACGCCGACCGAGCAAGTGGTACAGGCTATTTGGCAGGACGTCCTCGGTGTCGCTGTCACCAGGACGGACGCCGATTTCTTCGAACTCGGCGGGCATTCGCTGGCCGCCGCTCGGGTGCGGTCCCGGCTGTCAGCGGTTTTCGGTGCACACGTTCCGCTGCGAACCGTGTTCGATCACCACACGATCGGCGCGCTGGCTCGCGCGGTCGACGGTCTCCCCCGAGCACCCCAGGCCGCGGCCCCGGCCCCGCCGGCAGACCGGCTGAGCGTGGCCGACCTGCTCGCCGAATTCGAGATCTGAGGAATTCCCGATGACAACGCCTGATTTGACGCAGCGACTGCATGCGCTCCCCGCCGACCGGAAGGCAGCGTTCCTGCAGGCCCTGCGGCGCCATCCGGAGCGCTACGACCTCCATCCGCTGACTGCCGCACAGCGCCGAATGTGGTTGCACGACCGGCTCCGGCCCGGCAGCCCGATGTACCGGGTCACCTTCCGGATCGATCTGCACGGTGCACTCGAAATCCCCGCATTGACAGCAGCTTTCGACCAGGTGCTGGCGCGGCACCAGGCGCTTCGCACGCTGTTCGTCGAAATCGACGGCGAGCCTTGGCAACTGGTGCTGCCCGAGGCCCCGGCGGTGACGCGGCTGCGGGTGGGTGACGTCGCCGCGCCGCTGCCGTTCGATCTCGACGGCGCACCACGGGTGCGGGCGACGCTCACCGCGGCCGGACCCGATCGGTGGGTGCTCGTCCTCGAGCTGCACCACATCGTCTGCGACGGCTGGAGTATGGGACTGATCTTCGACGATCTCTCCCTGTGCTATGCCGGTCGCGACGTCGGCCCTGCCCCGCGTCACGTCGATATGGCGGCCGAACCGCTGGATGACGAGCTCGTCCGGTTCTGGCTGACCGAACTCGACGGTGCACCGCCGACGATCACCCTCCCGCTGGACCGGCCTCGCCCGGCGATCGTCGACGAGGACGGCGACGAGTTCGCCTTCACCTGGCCGGCCTCGGTCGCGAACGGGGTGACGAAGCTGGCGGCCGAGCTCGGTGCCACGCCGTTCATGGTGCTGCTCGCGGCCTGGGAAGCCGTGCTCCGCCGCTACGGGCCTGACCCGGACTTCGTGGTGGCGACCCCGGTCGCGGGCCGGACCGCGTTGTCCGCCGATGGCGTGGTCGGCCTGTTCGTCAATACGCTCGCGCTGCGCGCCGAGGTGGATCTCGCGACCACGTTCCGAGCGCTGGTGCGGCAGGTCAGGGACCGGGCGATCGCCGCGTTCGAGCATCAGCACCTGCCGTTCGACACCCTGGTCGACCGACTGCGCCCGGAGCACGACCCGAGTCGCACGCCCGTGGCGCAGGTGATGTTCGCGGTCGAGGACGGCTGGGCGGACCGGCTCAGTCTGCCCGGGATCGCCGTCCACTGTGTCGAGCAGTCCACCGGCACGGCCACCTATGACCTCACACTGACGCTGACACCACGACAGCGGGAGATCAGTGGGCGCCTGGAGTATCGGACCGCCCTGTTCGATCGCGCCACCGCCGAGCGCATGGCCGGACATGTCCAGACGCTGCTCAGTGCCGCGCTCGCCGAACCGGAACGGCAGGTCTGGGAGCTACCCATGCTGACGGATGCGGAACACCGGATGATCACCGCCTGGGGCACCTCGAAGCCGTCGCGGTCCGCCGAGCGGCCGGTGCACGAGCTGATCGCCGAGATCGCACCGGAACGCATCGCAGTGGTCTGCCGAGGCCACCGCGTCACCTATGGCGAACTCGGCGCGCGAGCCAACCAGATCGCAACTCTGTTGCACCGCAACGGGATCACCGCCGAACGGCCGGTCGGCGTCTGCCTGCCGACGTGCCCCGACGCCGTGGCGGCATTTCTCGGAGTACTGGCCGCGGGCGGAATGTATGTCCCGCTCAACCCGGAACTGCCTGCCGAGCGGATCCGCTACCTCCTCGACAACGCCGGGGTCGATATCGTCCTCGCGCGCGCGTCGACCGTGGCCCTGTTGCCGCCGAGCACAACGGCGCTGGCATTGGACGAGCTGGCCATCGCACCGTGCCCGCCACCGAAGGTCGCCGTCCCGCCGGCGGCGGCTGCCTACCTGATCTATACCTCCGGGTCCACCGGGCGGCCGAAGGGCGTGGTGAACACGCACCGCGGGCTGACGAATCTTGCTGCGGCCATGCGGGATCTGCTCGCTCTCCGGCCGGACGATCGGGTCCTGCAATTCCATTCGACCGGGTTCGATGTGATGGTCTCCGACCTGGTGACCGCACTGTGCGCCGGGGCCGAACTGCACCTGGTGTCGCGGCACGATCGAGTCCCCGGCCCGGATCTGGTCCGCGCCCTGCGCGAGCACCGGATCACCGTGGCCGACCTCCCGCCGATCGCCTTGCAGGCGATGGACCCGGCTGCGGTGCCCGAGCTCCGCGTGCTGACCGTTGGCGGCGAGGCTTGCCCGGTCGACGTCGCGCGAGCCTGGGCGTCCGGTCGCGAGTTCTACAACTCCTACGGCCCGACGGAAGCGTCGGTGACGGCGACCAGCGGCCGCTACACCGACGGCCCGACCGTGCCCATCGGGCGACCGACGGCGGGCAGCCGGATCTATCTGCTCGACGATCGGCTGCGGCTGGTCCCGGCCGGGGTTGCCGGGCAGCTGTATATCGGCGGTGCGGGCGTCGGCCGGGGTTATCTTGGTCGCTCGGCGCTGACCGCGGCCGCGTTCGTGCCCGACCCGTTCGCCGACGTGGGACAGCGCATGTATCGCACCGGCGACCTCGCGCGCTGGCGGCCGGACGGGTCACTGGAGTTCCTCGGCCGAGCCGACGCCCAGGTGCAGATTCGTGGGCACCGCGTCGAGCCAGGCGAGGTCGAGGCACGCCTGCGCGAGTGCGCCGGAGTCGCGCGCTGCGCGGTCGTCGTGCGCGAGGATCGGCCGGGCGACAAGCGGCTCGTCGGCTACCTCGTCGCCGAGCCGAACGCGGACGGACCGAGCACCGACGCGTTGCGCGCAGAGCTGCTGCGCACCCTGCCGGACTACCTGGTACCCACCGCGTTCGTCGAGGTGCCCGGACTCCCGATGACGCCGAACGGAAAACTCGACCACCGCGCGCTGCCGGCGCCGAGCGTGCACCGCCCCCGGCTCGGCACCGCGTTCCGTCCGCCGCGCGGCGAAGCGGAGCAGACGGTCGCCGCGGTGTGGCGAACCGTGCTCGGGCTGAACAAGATCGGCGCGGACGACAACTTCTTCGATCTCGGCGGGAATTCGATGCTGCTCGTGCCGGTCCACACCGGGCTCGAAGCAGCGATGGGTGTCAAGGTGCCCGCGGTCGAGTTGTTCCGCTACCCGACCGTGGCACAGCTGGCTCGGTTCCTGATCGAAGGCGAATCGAGTGCTCGATCGACGACCACGGGGAACAGACGCGCCGCAGCGATGCGCGCCCGACGGGTGCGCGTAGGACAGGGGGAAAGATGACCGAGAATTCTGGGTTGGACATCGCGATCGTCGGCCTGGCCGGCCGGTTCCCCGGTGCCGCCGACATCGACCGCCTCTGGCACCGCGTCCTGCGCGGCGAACCAACGGTGTCGCGGTTCACGCCGGAAGAATTGGCCGCGTCCGGTGTGCCCGCACAGGAATACGGCAGATCCGACTACGTGCCCGTCTACGGCGTTCTCGACGACGTCGACCGATTGGACGCCGAGTTCTTCGGCTATACCCCGCGCGACGCCCGGTTGATCGACCCGCAGCAACGGCTCTTCCTGGAATGCGCGTGGCAAGCGCTGGAGTCGTCCGGACACCTCGCTCGGACGGACGACGAGCTGGTCGGCGTCTATGCCGCCACCGCCATGAGCACCTATCTACTGAAGAACCTGCTCGCCGCGGGCGATGCCGCTGGGTCCGAATACGAGTTGTTGATGGGCAACGACAAGGACGGCGTCGCCACCAGGGTGGCCTATCACCTGGGATTGCACGGCCCTGCCTGTGCGATCCAGACGGCCTGCTCGTCGTCGCTGGTGGCAGTGCACGTGGCCGGACAGGCCCTGCTCACCGGGGAATGCGACGTCGCGCTGGCCGGTGCCGCGCACGTCAGGCTGCCGATGCGGTCCGGGTACCGCCACGAGCCCGGTGGGATCATGGCCGCCGATGGCGTCTGCCGCCCGTTCGACGCGGCGGCGACCGGGGCGGTCGGCGGCAATGGCGCCGCGATCGTCGTGCTGCGTCGCCTGGACGACGCCGTAGCCGACGGCGACACGATCTACGCGGTGATCAAGGGTTCGGCGGTCAACAATGACGGTCGAGCGAAGGTCGGCTATACCGCGCCGAGTGTGGATGGCCAGGTCGCGGTCATCCGGGCCGCTCAGCAAGCCGCCGGGGTCGACCCGGCAACCATCGGCTTCGTCGAGGCGCACGGCACCGGGACCGCGCTCGGCGACCAGATCGAGTTCGCCGCCCTGCACCGGGCGTTCGGTCCGGCGGGACGCCGCGCGCTCGGCTCGATCAAGGCGGTCACCGGGCACCTGGATGTTGCCGCTGGAGTGACCGGGCTGATCAAGGCATGTCTCGCGGTGCACCACGGGGTGGTCCCACCCAGCCCGTATTTCACCGCGCCGCACCCTGACCTGCCGATGGCGGGCAGTTCGTTCTACGTCAATCCCGAAGCCGAGCCATGGCCGGTGACCGGCTCACCCCGGCGGGCGGCGGTGAGCTCGTTCGGTATCGGTGGCACCAACGCACACGTCGTCCTGGAGCAGGCCCCCGCGGTCGCCATCGCCGAATCCGTTCGGACCGAACACATCCTGGTGCTTTCGGCGCGTTCCCGCGCGGCCTTGACCGAGGCGCGTGATCACCTGCGCGAGCACCTGATCCGGACGGCCGACCTGCTGGCCGACGTAGCCTACACGCTGCAGACAACCCGCCGCCGCTTCGAGCACCGGCTCGCGGTGGCCTGCCGCGATCGAGACGAGGCGATCGCCCGGCTGGCCGGTGACCTCGACAGCGTCTCCGATGCATACACCGACGGTTCGGTCGCATTTCTCTTCCCGGGCCAGGGCACCCAGTACCCGGGCATGGGCGATGAGCTCTATCGGACCGAGCCGGTCTTCCGCGAGTCGATAGACGCCGGCGCGGCGGCGCTGCGCCAGCACCTCGGCCTCGACCTACGTGACGTGCTCTACCGGGACCGCGACAACGAGGTGCTGCGGCAGACCCGGATAACCCAGCCCGCGCTGTTTCTTGTCGAGTACGCGCTCGCGCGGCTCTGGCAGCATCGGGGCATTCGGCCTGCTGCGATGGTCGGGCACAGCGTCGGAGAGTATGTCGCCGCCTGCCTTGCCGGGGTCTTCGACTTCGAGGACGCACTGGCGATCGTGGCTGCCAGGGGCGCGCGGATGCAGTCGATGCCGCCAGGCGCGATGCTCTCGGTGGCGCTGCCCCGGCTCGAGGTGGCCGAGCGACTGCCGCACGGGGTCGAGCTCGCCGCGGCCAATGCGCCGCGGCTGTGCGTGGTGGCCGGCGAGCCGCGCCGGATCGCCGCGTTCGCGCGGTCACTGCGTGCGGACGGCGTGAAATGCACGGAACTGCACACATCGCATGCCTTCCACACGTCGATGATGGAACCGGTCACCGCCGAATTCGCCGAGTACGTCAGCGGATTCGAGCTGCACGCGCCCGAGATTCCGGTGCTGTCCAACGTCACCGGGGATTGGCTCGGTGACGCCGACGCGCGCGACCCGAAATACTGGGCGCGGCAGCTGCGCGAACCGGTCCGCTTCGCCGACTGCGCCCGGCGGCTGCTCGACCGGCCGCACGCGCTACTGGAGGTGGGGCCGGGCACGACGCTGACCACGCTGGTCCGCCAGCACCGGGACGCCTACGCGCGCAGCACCCCCTCGCTCGGCGAGTCGAAAGCTCCGCAACCCGAGCGGCTCGCCATGGCGAGCGCACTGGGCAGGCTGTGGCTGGCCGGGGTCGAGGTCGACTGGACTGCCGATGGCGAACACCGTCGTCGAGTGCCGCTACCGACGTATCCGTTTCAGCGGGAACGGTATTGGATCGAGCCGGGGAGCCCGGCCGTGCCCGCCGCCCCGGCGCCGCACCCGAAGTTGTCGCCGCGGGAGGCGATCCGCGATATCTGGGCGAATCTGCTCGGCATCCCCGATGTGCGTGACGATCAGGACTTCTTTCAGCTGGGCGGGCATTCGCTGCTCGGCACTCAGGTCATCGCCCGCATCCGCGAAGCCCTCGGTGTCGACCTGCCGGCGAGCGCGCTGTTCGACACGCCGACGATCGCCACCCTTGTCGCATCCATCGAAGAACTCCTTGCCGCACAACGGCAACCACGACAGGAGTCCGGCCCGCTGCCGGACCTGATGGCCGAGATCCGCGCGATGTCGCCGACGGAACTGCGGGCCCAGCTTGCCGAGCTGCGGCGCGAGGACTCGCAATGACTGAGGACACCGAACCCATGACCTATGACCTTTCGCCCGAGCTCACCGAGCTGACCCCGGATCAGCGGGAGCTGCTCCTGCTCCGGCTCGCCGAGGCGAGCACGCAACCCGCACGTCCCGAGCGGATTCCGTTGTCCTTCACCCAGGAACAGCTGTGGTTCCTCGACCGCATGGATCCCGGCACTCCCCTCTACAACATCCCGTTCGCGCTGCGGCTGCGCGGACCGCTCGACACCGGCGCGTTGCGCTCGGCCGTCAATGCTGTGGTGGCACGCCAGGAAGCCCTGCGGATCGTGTTCGGCGAGAACGAGACCGGGCCGTATCAGCTCGTCCGTTCCGCGCTCGATATCGACCTGCCGGTCATCGACCTTCGGTACCTGCCCGTCGACGAGCGGGCGGCGGCGGCAACCTGGGAGGCGACCGAGCAGGGCCGAGTCTCGTTCGACCTGTGCGGCGGCCCGCTGGTGGATACCAGGCTGGTGGTGCTCGACGACGAGGAACATCTGCTGCTGACCACCGTGCATCACATTGTCTTCGACGCGTCGTCCGGTGAGATCTTCACGGCGGAGCTGGTCGAGTATTACCGCCAATTCGCTGGCGGCGCAGCCGCCGATCGCCCGACATTGCCCGGCGGCTTCGGCGACTTCGCGTGGCAAGGGCGCGAACCGGCCGCGTGCGCCGCGGTGGACGCGCAGCTGACGCACTGGCGCGCCAAGCTCGCCGGGGCCCCGGCAACCTCCACCCTGCGCCCTGACCGGCCGCGTCCGGTGGTGCAAACCCATCGCGGCGGTCGGTGCGCCAGGGTGCTCCCCGCCGGGCTGACCACGGCCATGGGCATGCTGGCGCGCGACTGCGGTGCCACGCTCAATGCGGTTGCGCTGGCCGGGTTCTCGGCGACGCTGCACCAGCTGACCGGCCAGGCCGACCTGCTCTTCGGCATGCCGTCCGCCGGTCGCTCGCGCGTCGAGCTGGAGCAGCTGATCGGTCCGTTCGCCAACATGCTGGTGCTGCGGATGGATCTCGCAGGCGATCTCACCGTGCGGGAGCTGGTCGAGCGCGCGCACCGGACGGTGGGCGAGGCGTACCGGCACTCGGATGCGCCGTACGCGCGAGTCGTCGAGGCGATCGGCCCGCCCCGCGATCCGGGCATCAACCCGATGTTCCAGATCCTGTTCACCGTGGCCGAGCCCGGCAGCGGCACGCGCTCGGCGGCCGGTGTCGAGTTCGCGCCGGTGCCGGTGGACAACCAGTTAACCGACTTCGATCTCTTCGTCACGCTCACCCCACGCGACGGCGAATGCGATCTGGTGGTGGACTACAACGTCGATCTCTACCTGGCCGAGACGATCGAGCTGCTCACCGAGCGGGTCATCGCGGTGCTCACCGGGATGGTCAACGCGGCCGACGCGACACTCGGCTCGGTGCCCGAGCTGCGCAGAGACGTGGTCGCGCTCGCCGGGACCTTCGTCGTCGACCTCGCTGCCGCACCGCTGCGGTTCTGGCTCGACTTCTGCCGAGCTCCCGCGTCGGTCGAGCCTGTCCCGTACGGACAGCTGGTCCAGCACTTGCTGACCGGCGGCGACGCTACGGCCACGGTCGGGCTGCTGCGCTGGGAGGACTGGCTGTGGCAGTCGGCATCGAATGTCGGGCCGGGAGCCGTGCTCGACAAGGCCATGCGGGAATTCGAGACCGCGGTGGTCGCCTACCGGCAGCGCACGGACGCGCGGCTGATCCTCGTCCGGTGCCCGAGCTCGTCGCGGGACGGCGAGTCCCGGCTGTTCGCCCGGCTCGACGATCGTCTCGCCCTGCTGCGGGAGCGGATTCCGAATATGTATGTGGAATGGGCCGAGGACTACCCGGGTGCCCTTGGACATGACCAGGACGACCTGCGGTACACCCCGGAGTATTTCGCCGCACTCGCCACGCTGGCCGCCCGATGGCTACCTACCCCGGAACCTGGACCGGAGCGCGCGGCATACCGCGCCGAGTATCTCGCCGACCCGGCCGCGGTGGCCGAGCGGGTCGCGGTGCGGACCGTGGCTGACCCGCCGAGTTCGGCGCCGATCGTCGAGCCGAGCACGCCAACGGAAAAGCGGATCGCGACCGTCTGGCGGGCGGTCCTCGGCATCGATGCGGTCGGGACGAACTCCAATTTCTTTGCGCTCGGCGGACATTCGCTGCTGGTGATCCAGCTCCTGGCCGGGCTGCAGCGGGAGTTCGGCAGGGTGGTCTCGCTTCCAACACTGTTCACGAACCCGACCATCGCGCAGCTCGCCGTGATCCTCGAGGAGACCGAAGGACCGGCCGAGGCGCCGATCGAGCCGATGCCACCCGAAGCCGAACCCGTGGCGTCCTCGATTCAGCAAAGGCTGTGGGCGACAGGCCAGATCGACAGCGCGGACGCGCGCCACAACACGATGTTCGCCGCGAACCTGCGTGGCGCGCTCGACATCTCGGCGTTGGAGCGCGCCGTGGCGGAGATCGTGCGCAGGCACGAGGTACTGCGGACCACGTTCACCGCACACCGCGGCCGCCCGAACCCGGTCGTGCACCCTCGGCTGTCGGCATGGTGTGTGCCGGTGGACCTTTCGCAGGTGCCGGGCGACCGGCGCGCGGCGCTGGTGGCCGACTACCTCGACCAGCACAGCGGCTATCCGTACGACCTTGCCGCCGGCCCGCTCCTGCGCGTCCAGGCGATCCGCGTCGGTGCCGACGAGCATCACCTGCTGATCGGGATGCACCACATCATCTGCGACAACACATCCTGGAGCATCTTTCTCGACGAGCTCGTCACCCTGTACGACGCCTACTCCGCCGGACTGCCGTCGACGTTGCCCCAACCCCGGTTGCAGTTCGGCGATTTCGCCTACGACCAGCAGAACTGGCTCGGCGGCAGTGCCGTCGAACCACACATCGCCTACTGGCGCGAGAAGCTGCGTGGCGCGCCGACGCCGCTCGAACTTCCGGGCGATCGGCCCGATCCCGACGAGGACGACGAGGTGGTCGGGCGCGCGGTGCGGCGGCTCCCGGTTGCCGTCGGCCGGGCGGTCCGTGCGCTCGCCCGCGCCGAGAGCGTAACGCCGTACAGCGTGCTCCTCGCCGCGTTCACCGTATTGCTGTACCGCGAGAGCGGGCAGCCCGACATGGTCATCGGAATGCCGACGTCCGGGCGTGATCGGGCCGAGCTCGCGGGCGTCATCGGCTGCTTCGCGGATCTGCTGCCGCTGCGGCTGGATCTCACCGGCAGGCCGACATTCCGTCGACTCGTCCGCCGCGTGCACTCGACGGTGCGCGACGCGTTGGCCCACCAGCGACTGCCCTTCCCGGCAATCATGGAAACGCTGCGGCTGCCGCGTGATTCATCACGCCACCCGCTCAAGTGCGTGCTCAACTACGTCGACCTGCCCGACGAGGAACTGTCGCTGTCCGGCCTCGAGGTCGTGCCGCTGCCGACCGGAGTCGCGGGCGCCGACTTCGACGCGCTGTTCACGCTGGACTGGCACGACGAGCAACTGCGGGCCGACCTCACCTACTCCGCCGAACTGTTCAGCGCGAACCACGCCGCCCGACTGGTCGAGCGGTTCGGCGACCTGTTGGCCGAGTTGGTCCTGCGCGCGGACACGGTGATCGGCACGCCCGCACCACAGCTCACCGATCCCGTCGAGTCGGCCGCGGCGATCGGGTTGGCCGCGTCGTTCCCGCTCGGTCCCGTCGAGCCGACCCTGCGGTTCTGGTCGGACCTGCTCGGCGCATCGGTCCGTGCCGTCACCTCGGCGCCCGCCGGGCAGGTGCTCCGGCCGCTGCTCGACTCGAACGGGCCGTTCCGAGGACACGCGCTGAACGTTGTCCTGCTGCGGTGGGAGGACTGGCTCACCGACGCGAATCCCTCTGTCCCCGTGGCGGTTACCGCGCTGGAAGCGGTTCTCGCCGAGCTCTGTGCGGCGATAGCGCGCTACCGTGCGCGGACCGATGCGGAACTCGTCCTCGGCAGCTGCCCGGCGTCGCCGCGTTTCGCGGACGACCGGTGGGCCGGGATATTCGGCGGTCTCGACCAGCGACTGCGGGCGTTCGCCGCGGAACAGCCCGAGGTGCGGGTGGTCCCAATGAGCCGGTGGGCCGAACGCTACGGTGTCGAGAATCCCTGCCTGGGCCGCGACGGTTTCCCGTATTCCGCCGAATTCGAGACGGTGGCGGCGACCATGCTCGCCCGCTGGGCACACTGCCGAACCCATCCGCCGGTCTCGGCACTCGTCCTGGACCCGGCGGAATTCTCCGCGCAAGCCGACCTGATCCGCGTGGTGCGCGATCAGCTCCGACACGGCCGCGGCGTCGTGCTGACCAGGCCGCCGTCCGCGCCGGAACTGGCCGCACTGGTCGCCGTAGGCACGGTCACGGTCGGCGAAGCACCCGAGTCGAGCCTGCGTCTGAGCCCGGCGACGGCTACCGATTGCCGGTCGGCCGTCGGTAGCGCGCCCGAGGGTGCGGGGTTGGCGACCTTCGTCGAGCATGTCTGGTCACTCGATGGCCCGACCATCGGATCTGTTGCGCCACAACCCATCCCAACGGGCCTAGTGGTCGACATCGCGACCGAGCTGAATACCGCCGAACGGATCGCGGTGGCGGTGCGGTCCGGGTTCCGTCGGTCCGCGCGGCGGTTGTCCACTCAGCCGAGGACCGATCGCGAACGCACACTGGCCGGGATCTGGGCCGAGGTGCTGAATCTGGCCGAGGTCGGCATCCACGACGACTTCTACGAGCTGGGCGGCGACTCGCTGCTGGCGATCACGGTGGCCTTTCACGCCGCGGAGGCGGGCATCGACCTGTCCGCCCGGCAACTCACCGAGCGGCGGACCATCGCCGAACTGGACTTGGCCACCAGTGGGGCGGTCACGCGGGCCGCGCACGAGATCGTCGAGGGCGAAGTGCCGCTCACCCCCGCACAACTGTGGTGGTTCGACACCGTGGCGACCACAATGCGGAACCCGGCCTTGTTCAACCACCCCTACTACCTCGAACTGCGTCGGCCCATCGCGGTCGCGCACCTGGCCGAGGCCGTCCGGTTGCTCGCCGCCCACCACGACTCACTCCGGCTGCGATTCCGCAGGGACGCCACCGGAATGCGGTGGCAGCACCACGCCGACGTCGCCACCGCCGTGCCGTTCACCAGCCACGACCTGACGGACCTGCCCGCCTCCGAACTGGCAGAGGCCATGCGGTCCGTCGCCGGTGCGGAACAGCTGAAACTGGACCTCACCGACGGCCCGACCTGCCGGGTGCTGCACCTCGCCACCGGCGGCCGCGGCCGGGACCGATTGCTCATCGTGGCGCACCACCTGGTGGTGGACGCGATTTCCCGAGAACTGTTGCTGAACGATCTGCAGACCCTGTGCGCGCGGCTCGAGCGTGGCGAGACGGCCTGCCTGCCCGCCAAGACAACGGCCTACAGCGCGTGGGCCCGACGTCTGTCCACCGCGGACATGACGGCCGAGATCCCGTTCTGGCTCGCCCAAGCACCGCACAAGGACACGGCGCCACCGCCGGATCGGCCTGGCAATGTCACCACCCTCGCTACCGGTCGCATGATGAACGCCGTGCTGTCGGCCGCGGAAACCGCGGGGCTGCAGGAGGCCACCCGGCGGCTGCGAGTCACCATGCGCGACCTCATCGTCTGGGGTGTCGCGGAGGCCGTTGCGGTACGCACCGGTGGTCGCGAGTGCGTGGTGGCGACAACCGGCCACGGACGCGAAAACCTGTTCGCCGACGTAGATCTGAGCCGAACGACCGGTTGGTTCCAGGTGATGTATCCGATTCGCGTGCGGCTTCCCGAGGCCGCGTCCGGCTCGGCCGAGGCGGCGGCCGTCGCCGTCGCCGGACAACTCGCCACGGTGCCGAACAACGGGATCGGCTACGGGATGCTCGAGTTCTTCGGCCAGGATCCGGCGCTGCGAAAACGGCTCGCCGCCATGGGCGAACCGCGCATCGCGATCAACTACATGGGCAACTTCGGTTTCGACGAGGTGTCGCAGGTCGAGGAGCTCTTCGACGTGTGCTCGGCGCCCTACGGCGACACCGAGGACAGCACCGGTGTCTGGCCGTACGACCTCGAGGTGAGCGGACTGCTCGTCGGTGGCCGACTTCGGCTCGACCTCGGATACGGCGCCGATGTCTACCTCGATGAGACCGCCGCCGCGTTTCTCGACGACCTGCGGGCCAGGCTGCTCGGCCTCCTCGGCTGAGGCGAGCACCGAGATTTCCTTCGAAAGGACTGCACGACAATGCGACGACAACAATCCGGATTCGCCACGTTCACCGTGGTGTGGCTAGGCCAACTGCTCTCCGTGGTCGGCACCCGAATGACCAACTTCGCGATCAGCATCTGGGTGTGGGATGCCACCGGCAGCGCGACCCAGTTCGCGAGCGTACTGCTGGCGTCCTTTGCCGCGACGGTGATATTCAGCCCGATCGTCGGTGTCTGCATCGACCGGTGGAACCGGCGGCTGACGATGATGTTGAGCGACCTCGGATCGGCGGCGGCCACCGGCGTGCTGCTGATCTTCTTCATGACCGGCTCGGTGCAGATGTGGCAGTTGTACCTGGTCAACTTCGCCACGGGCGCGTTCCTGGCCTTCCAGGTCCCGGTCTTCTCCTCGACCATCACCTTGCTGATGGAGCGTGGGCAGTACCCGAGGGCGAACGCGATGATGTTCGTGGCGCGTTCCGGGCCTGGGCTCTTCGCACCCGCCGCGGCCGCCGCGCTGCTCGCCGCGACGAACATCCAGGCGATCCTGCTGGTAGACACCGTGTCCTACGGCATCGCCATCGCCGCGGTGCTGGTGGTGGGGATTCCGCAGACGCCACGGCAACCCGGCACATCGCCGGCGAAGATGTGGCAGGACTGCCTGTTCGGCTTCCAATACATTCTCCGCAGCCGATCGTTCCGCAACCTGCAGGCGATGTTGATCGTGATCAACATCCTGGCTTCGCTCGGCTACGTGCTGCTGCGCCCGCTCGTGCTCACCAGGACCGGCAACAGCGTCGGCGCGCTCAGCGTGGTGATGACCACCGGGGCGTTCGGCGGCGTACTCGGTGCCGTGCTGCTCGGCGCAACGAAGGTGCCGCGCGACAAGATGCTGCGCGTGCTCGGCGCGATCGTCATCTTCAGCGTACTAGGCCGGTTGATGTACGGGTTCGCCGATATTGTTGCCCTCCTTGCGATTTCGCTGATGTTCGTCTCCTTCACCATTCCGATCATCGATGGCTACACGAACAGCATCTGGCAGGAGAAGGTCGAACCGCAGTTCCAGGGCCGCGTTTTCGCCGCTCGGCAGTTCACCGAGGAACTCACCGTTCCGATCGCAACGCTCATCGCGGGCCCGCTCGTCGACAACGTGCTGACGCCGTGGATGCGGCCGGACGCCTTGGGCGCCAAGCTGTTCGGCGGACTGTTCGGCACCGGGCAGGCCGGCGGCATCGGACTGATCTTCGCGGTGATCGGCGTGCTCGGCGTAGGGGTCGCCATTGCCGGGTTCCGCATGCCGAGCGTCCGGCGGATCGAAACACTGCTGCCCGACCACGAATCGCTGAAATCGGTCGAGGAGGCAACGGTATGAGTGCCAGCCTGCTGCGGATCGGCGTGCTTGCCGACTACCCCATCGACCCGCTCGTCGCCCATCTCGATACGGCGCTGCACGACGCCGGGCTGCCCGCCACCTTCCACACCGGCCCGGTCGACCAGATTCGGCAGGGCCTCGACACCAGCTGCGAAACGGACTGCAGCGCAACGGATGTGCTGATCGTGGCGCCCCGGTTCGATGAGCTAGGTCCGCAGTGGACGGCGGACCTGCTCGGCCTCGCGGATGCCGCGGCGGGCACCGTCGGACGCACCAGTGGATCCCTGCTGTTCGTGCTTCCCCCGATGCCGGAGGACCGGGCGTTCGGTGTGGGCGACACCGGAGCACCCGCCGGGGCGGTAGCGGAGGCGACGCGCGCCCGAGAAGCCTTGCGCGCCAAGCTTATCGCACTGCCCAACGTGTACCTGGCCGACGCCGAAGAAGCGATCAGGGCTGTGGGCACCCGCCTGTCCTACCACCCGGCGGGTTCGCGGCCCCGGCGCTATAGCGACGAGCTGTTCGCCTGTCTCGCAACACAACTCGTCCGGATACTCGGCACTCGATACGGCACGGCCTGTCAGGCCGTGGTATTCGACGCGGACAGTGTGTTCGGCGAGGGCGCCGCGACGTTGCGCGAACCGGTCCGCGAACTGCGGCGAGCCGGGATCCGGCTCGCCGTCCGCGGCGCCGGTAACCCGTCCGGCGTGTGGGCATCGATCGCGGCCGCGTGCCCGGAGCTCGTGGCATGTGCCGAAACGTCTGTCGTGGACGGGCGCCCGGTCACCGAGCAGCTCGCGGTGATCGCCGCCGCGCTCGACGTGCCGACATCGCACACCGTGCTGGTCACGGCCGACGCCGGACTGGCGGACGCGGGTCTGCTACTCGGTGATCGGCACGAGTCCTGGCCGGGCCGGTTACGCGACGGCGGGCTGTTCGACCGCCCCGCCCCGCTCGCGACCACGCTCGGCCCGGTGCTGCTCGCCGAAACACCCCCGCCACGAACGGATTTCGCGGCTCCCCGGACCGGCATGGTCGACGCCGTACCCGGACCGGACGACGCCGCGCCGTCCGGCCCGGTCGTCCCGTTCGGGATCGTCGCCTTCGGGAAAGCGTTGCCGGAGCCGTCCGAAGTAGCCGGTGCCGCACCGGATTACACCGCGGAACTCGACCGGGTCCGCGGTTGGGGATATCGGCGGTTCCACCGGGCTCCTGACGGTGTCGGACTCACCGACCTCGCCGTCGCGGCCGGGCTCGAGGCGCTCGCCGAGGCCGGTGTCGCGGCGAGCGAGGTCGATCTGGTCGTGCTCGCGATCGCGGACCTCGCCGAGTACCTGTACTGGGACGCGGCGGCGGCGACCCAGGCCCGGTTGGGCGCACACCGCGCCGAGGCGGTGTTGATCAACCAGGCGTGCGGCGGCGGCGTCGCGGCGTTCGACCTGGTGGCGGGCAAGTTCGCCGCGCACCCCGGCTATCGCACCGCGTTGCTGATCGGCGCGAATCGGGTGTGTGAAACGTACTGGAATCGGATGGAGATCAATACCAGCATCTACTCCGACGGCGCCGCGGCCGCCGTGCTCCGGCGTGACCACGGTGCCTGCCGGTGGCTGGCCACCGAATTCATCACCGACGGCGCGTACGCGGACTTCATGCGGATGGATGTCGGCGCCGCCGCGCATCCGTTCACCCCGGACGCGACGGCACCGCCGCGGGTGCGGAGTCCACAGGACCGGCTCGACGAGTTCTTCGCCGGTGACGTCCGCAAGATGTTCGCCTTCCTGTCGACCCTGCGGGCCCGTAGTCGCGAGGTGGTGGACGCGGCCTGCGCCAGGGTCGGCAGCACCCGCGCCGACCTGCGCCGGGTGATCCATTTCAACGACAACGCCCGCCAGCTCGCCGAACTCGCGACCGAACTCGGCATTCCGACGGCACGGACGAACGCGGAGATCGCGCTCGACCACGGCCACGTCGGCTGCGCAGACCAGCTGCTCACCTTGCAGCACCTGCTGGCCGAGGGGGACCTCGCCGCCGGCGACCTGGTGGCACTGACCAGCACGAGCAGCGGCATGCACTGGATCTGCACGCTGCTGCGGGTGTGAGAAACGAGAGAACAATGCACAACGCCCACGACATCCTGACCCGAATCCGAGCGACCCGAAACCCGGACGCGGCGCCGGACCCGACCCTGCTCGACGCGCTCGGCGCACTGCTGGAGCTGAATCTACCCACCGCGCAACGGGATGCGGGCCGCCTGCTGGCCGATGTCCCCACCGCGCGCATGACGCCCGAGGGCCGCACCCTGCGACCACTGCGGGTCGCGATCGCCGCGACCTTCACCGCCGAGTATGTCGCGCCGATGCTGCGCGTCGAGCTGTTGCACAGCGGGATCGAGCCGCAGATCCAGGTCAGCGGATTCGACCAGCTGCTTGCGCAATTGAGCGATCCGGACTCGGACCTGTCCCGGTTCGACCCGGACGTCACCTTGTGCCTACTGCACGACCACGCGCTGCTGCCGCAGCGGTGGGATCCCGCCGAGCTTTCCGTGCTCGCCGAGCAGATCACGGACCGATCCGCCCTACTCGAACAGGCGGTGGCCGGTTTCGCCGTACGGTCGGCGAGCGCGGTTGTGCTGCACACGGTTCCACTCTCGCGGCCGGCGCAGCGCACGGTGATCGGCTTCGCCGGGCGGGCCGAACTCGGGCGCCGATGGCGGGAGCTGAACGGACGGCTGCTCGGGCTGGCCGAGCGGCATCCCTCGGTGTACGTCCTCGACTTCGAAGCGCTGCTCAGCGACCACCCCGGCCCGGTGCGCGACGATCGCCTGTACCACTTCGCCGGGATGGCATGGACGCCCGCCGTGGAACTGGCATATGCGCGGGAGGCGGCCGCGTTCTGCCGGGCGACCGCGGGACTCGCCAAGAAGCTGCTGGTCGTCGACCTGGACAACACGCTGTGGGGCGGTGTCCTCGGCGACGACGGCCCCGAGGGAATCCAGATCGGTGGGCGCTACCCCGGCAACTGCTACACCCACCTGCAACAGTCGCTGGCCGCCCTGCGCAGCCAGGGCGTATTGCTCGCGGTGTGCAGCAAGAACGAGCAGACGGCGGTAGATGACGTATTCGCCACCCATCCCGAGCTGGTCCTGCGGTCCGACGACTTCGTCGCGCGAATAGCCAACTGGGGCAGGAAGGATCACAACATCCGCCAGATCGTGCAGACCCTGAACATCGGGCTGGACAGCGTGGTGTTCGCCGACGACAGCCCGTTCGAATGCGATCTGGTCCGCGAGCAGATTCCCGAGATCGACGTCGTGCACCTCGACGGCGACCCGGCACGGTACTGCTCGGCTTTGCTGGAACCCCAGTTCTTCGGTGCCCTCGCGACGGTCGCCACCGACCGGGACCGCACGTCGTTGTACCGGTCCCGGGCAGGCCGCGAAGAGTTCGCCGCGTCGTTCGCCTCCGCCGAGGACTATCTGGCCGGGCTCGACCTGCGCGTGCGGGTCGCACCCGCCGACGAGTTCAGCCTGCCTCGGCTGATCCAGCTCGGACTGCGCACCAACCAGTTCAACCTCAACCCGCGCGCCCATACCGAGCACCGCACCCGCGAGATGGCAAGTGCCGCCGCGTATCTGGTGCTCGGCTTCGAGGTCGAGGACCGATTCGGCCGCGAGGGTCTTGTCGGCGCGGTCTGGGTGGCAAAGGGTCCGGAGCACTGGCTTATCGAGAACTTCGTGATGAGTTGCCGGGTGTTCTCCCGCGGCATCGAATACGCGGTGCTTGCCGATCTCATCGATGCCGCGCGCGGCGATGGAGTTCGCGAGCTGCAAGTGCTGTACCGGTCCGGTGACCGTAATCAGGCCGCGGGCGGCCTCGTCACCGAATTCGACCTGCTCGACGAAACCGATGGTCTCGCGCGGTACGGGCTCGACCTGACCGCCGCGCGCTCCCGCACACCGCACTGGATCACCCTGAACCGAAACGAGGAACCCGCCGATGTCTGATATCACCGTCGACCTTGTCGATCTTGTCGAGCGGGTCACCGAGCACCCCGGCATCACGACAGCGATGAAGTTCGAGAGCCTGGACAACTGGACCAGCCTCGTCGCACTGCGCCTGCTGACCGATATCGAGGACGCCTTCGGCGTACAGCTGGATCTGCGGGCCTATTTCGCGGTCACCGACGTCGGCCAACTGTCCGCATTGATCTCCGACGCACTGGCCGTCCGATGATCCGCCGCATCGATCACGTCGGCCTGGTCGCGCCGGACCTCGACTCCGCCGCGACCGGTCTGCGGAGGTTGACCATGCGCCCGGACGCGACGGACGTCGTGCGGACCTACGGCGTCACCTGCCAGTTCTGGCACTGCGCTGGCGATCGCGTCGCGCTCGAGGTCGTCGCACCGGCCGAGCCGGGCGACCAGGTGAGCGGACATCTCCGTCGCCAGGGTCCGGGCTTGCACCACATCGCCTTCGAGGTCGACGACATCGACGTGGCGCTGCGCACCCTCCGGGACCGAGGCGCCGTGCTGGTGGACAGCGAGCCGAGGCAGGGCGGGCAGGACGGGCTGCGGATCGCCTTTGTCCATCTGGGCCCGGCGACCGGTCTGCTCGTCGAGCTCGTCGAATATCCGAATCCGCAGTAGGACCGCACCATGAACGAAGTCAACATCGCCATACCACGCACCGGGCGACGGTGGCGGATCATCGCGATTCTGGCCGGCGCGGTCGGCGCGCTTCTGGCGGTGTCGGTACCGCTGCTGCCGGTGAACCAGGAACAGGCTTCGTTCTCGTGGCCGCAGGCGCGATTGGCGAATGTCACTGCCCCGCTGCTGTCGTACTCGCCGCTGCGGGTGGACGCTCAGGTCCCGTGCGCGGTGATCAACGCCCCGGGTCCGCAGGGTGCGACCCTGCTGTCCACGGTGCCGCCCGCATCCGGTGCCGCGCGCCGCTACGGCTTGGATGTCGCAGTGACACAAGGGAATCGACTGCAGGTGGTGTTACGTGATCGCACGTTGATCGATACCGCGGTCGCGGAGCTACCCCCGGACTGCCGACTGATGATCTCGGCGGACAGCGCCCGCACCACCGTCGATCTCGGCGGCAATCCGGTTGTGCTGGAAGGCGATTACCGACCACAGCTGGTGGGGTTGTTCACCGATCTGACCGGCTCGGCGCCGTCGGGCATGCAGGTGCGGGTGCTGATCGATTCGCGGTTCACCACCTCGCCGACGGTGTTGAAACTGGGTGCGATTGCCGGTGCGCTGGTGGCGACCGCGTTGGCGCTGGTGGCCGTGTATCGGCTCGATCGCCTGGACGGCCGCCGACACCGTCGGGCGGCGCGGTGGCGCAGGTGGCGGCCGCGGCCGATCGATGGTGTGGTCGTCGGGATTCTGGTGCTGTGGTACTTCATCGGCGCGGGCACCACCGACGACGGCTACGTATACGGAATGGTCCGCGCCCTCGGGCATGCCGGCTATCTGGCGAACTATTTCACGTACTTCGGGGTGCCCGAGTCGCCGATGGGGCTCCCCTATTACAACGTGTTCGAGCTGTTGGCCCGGGTCTCGACCGCGAGCATCGTGCTGCGGTTGCCCGAGCTCATCGCGGGCGTGCTGTGCTGGCTGCTGATCAGCCGCGAAATCGTGCCGCGACTCGGCATCGCCGCGCGGACCGAGCGGGCCGCGCTCTGGGCCGGCGCGGGGGCACTGCTGGCGTTCTGGCTCCCCTACAACAATGGCCTTCGGCCGGAACCACCTGTCGCCCTTGGGGTTTTGCTGACGTGGCTGCTGATGGAGCGGGCGCTGGCCACCCGACGACTGACGCCAGCGGTCGCCGCGCTGATTCCGGCCACCCTGTCTCTGGTGACCAACCCGGCGGGATTGATCTGTTTCGCGGCGCTGGTGGCCGGCGCTCGCCCGCTGGCGCAGCTCGTCGTCGCGCGCGCAAGGACGTCGGGCTTCGCGGCGGTGCTTGCGCCTGCCGCGGCGGCGGGTCTGGTCGTGCTGACGATCGTGTTCGCCGGACTGCCGGTGTCCGAAGTCACGACGATGTGGCAGACGCACACCGTCGTTGGGCCCGAGTTCCATTGGTACGACGAGTATTTCAGGTACCGGCTGCTGTTCCAGTCGACGCCGGACGGGTCGGTGGCGCGCCGGTTCGCGGTGCTGTTCATGTTCCTCGCCCTTGCCGTTGCGGTGTCGGCGCTGCTGTACCGGAAGGGCCGGATTCCGGGGCTCGCGGCCGGACCGACGCGGCGGATCGTCGGCACCACCGTCGGCGCTGTCGCGTTGATGGCGTTCACGCCGACGAAATTCACCCACCATTTCGGGGTGTTCGCCGGGCTCGCCGGCGCCGTCGCGGTGGTCGCGGTCGTCGCGGTGGGGCCCCGGTCAATGCGATCGGCGCGGGACGCAACGATGGTCGCCGCCGCTGCCGGCGCAGTGCTCGCCCTCGCGCTGGCGAGCGAGAACGGTTGGTGGTACGTGGCCGGTTACGGTGTTCCTTGGTGGGACAAACCCGTTGCGGTGCACGGCATCTCGATGGGCACGGCAGCGCTGGCCGGAGCCGTGGCCTTGGCGCTGCTCGCGGGCTGGTTCCACATTCGTGAACCATTCCGCCGGACCCGACGCCGTTCGCGACGACGGATACCTGTGCTGGCCGTCGCCGTGGCGCTGATGATCGCCTTCGAGGTCGTCTCGTTCGGCTACGCCGCCGTGCGGCGGTACCCCGCGTATTCGCCCGCGACATCGAACTTTTCGGCCCTTGTCGGCAAACCGTGTGGACTGGCCGACGCCGTCCTCGTCGAACCTGATCCGAATGCTGGTCTGCTACAACCGCTCTCAGGCAATCCGAGCACCGCGCTCGGCGCGAGCGCCGAGTCCGGATTCACCCCCGACGGTGTCGACCTCGACGACCTGACCCCCGATCCCTCCGACGCGGCGAGCGGAACCGTCGGGAAAACCGTGGCCGGCGCGAACAGCTCCGCGACCGGCGGCAGCGGCGGTTCCGGCACGCCAGGGAAACCCGGCATCAACGGCAGCACAATCCCGTTGCCCTACGCCCTGGATCCGGCGATGACCCCCATCCTCGGCAGCTACGGCGGCCCGGCCGCGCCGACGAAGAAGCTGATCTCCGACTGGTATCGGCTGCCGATACCGGACGCGAGCGGCAGCCGCGGCGAGCTCGTCACCATCACCGCTGCCGGGCGTATCGCCTCGACCGATGTCGACAACGTCGCCGTCGGCGGCGCGAACGTGCGCCTCGAATACGGTGTCACCGGCGGCGACGGCGGCGTGCGAGCTCTCGGCGCGATCGCCCCCGACGATGTGAGCGGGCTCCCACCATCCTGGCGGAATCTGCGGATCCCATTGCGGCACTTGTCTTCCGAAGCGGACGTGGTACGCATCGTTGCCGTGGTCGACAGCTCCGACCCCACGCAGTGGGTGGCCGTGACACCACCGCGCGTGCCGCACCTGCGAACCCTCGACGCGCTCGTCGGCCACACCGACCCCGTCCTGCTGGATTGGCTTGTCGGCCTGCACTTCCCGTGCCAACAACCATTCCAGCATCGCGACGGCGTCGCCGAAATACCCGAATACCGCATTGCCCCGGACTATTCGGGCGCCATGGTGACCGGCAACTGGGAAGCTCACGACGCCGGAGGCGTCCTCGGCTACACCCAACTCCTGACCCGATCCGAAACGCTGCCCTCCTACCTGAAGGACGACTGGAAACGCGACTGGGGCCACATCGAGCGACTCGTCCCCCTCGACGCGACCGCGACACCAGCCCACCTCGACATCACCCCCACCCGTCGCCCCGGATGGTGGAGCCCAGGACCGTTGAACCTCGGAATCCGCTGAGCCGACCGCTGTCTTGTCGAGCCGGACGACAACCAACCGAAAGTGGTGTGGCTCAGTACACCCAAAGGCCGCGGTAACGCACGATCAGCAGAGCGAGCACAGTGCCGACGATCCAGACGGCAAGCCCGACAAGGGAATGCAGACCGGAACGCGCATACGGGCTGACGTGTCGCCCCAAGCGGAACAGAACTTCGCGCTGCGTGCCGTCGATCGGAGCCACCAGATAGTAGAGGCCATAGGGCAGGGTCAGGTGAAATATCCACAGGACCGTCCGCCAGCTGAAGCGTTCACGCCAGCGCCGCACCAGCGTCCTGGTTTCTACCGCCAGCAGCACGGACAGGCAATTGCCGACGCCGAGCCACGCCAGAATCGGTAATACCATGTCCGGCAACGTCACACCCAGCGCCTTCCACGATTGATCTGCCACGGTGAAGATCGCGGTCAAGATCAAGGTCGGCAGGCCGACGATGACCAGCAACGCCAGGTTCTTGGTCAGCAGGATCCGGCGCAACGACATACCGCCCGCCATACTCGATCGCACCCGCTCGGCGTCGAGTCCGAGCACATTCGTGGTAGTCACATCGGCCAGGATGAACGTGGCGAAATAGGTACCGACCAGCACCACCAGCCCATGCCGATGCGTGGTGCTGCCGGCCAGCGGTGCGATGAGCAGGTAAAGCAGCGACAGGACTACGTTGGCGCCGACACCTTCGAGCCAGTACCGCGGCGGGGCGAACGACCATCGCACCTCATCGACTATGCGTCGCCACAGCCCGTGATCCGGCGCGATCAACGGTGGCGCAGGCGCCGATACGCCGTCCGACTGTAAATACGCCCGGAATCTGTCGTGCACACCGACCCGCGCACCCCGCACTGTTGCGCGCACCGGGTCAGTCCAACGATTCGACAAAGTTACCTATCTTGGCAGCGACGATCTCCGGAATCCGTCGCGGAAGGTGGTGTCCCCCTTGCCCGACCAGCTCCAGCCGAGAACACAGCGGCTGATCGTGCAGCGCGCGAGCGGTAGAAACAGGACTCACCTTATCCATCGAGTCGGCGACGATCAATGTCGGCCAGGAAACCGCGCCATATCCATGCGCGGGATGGATCTCGGCGAGCGCCTGCCGGATTGGCTGGGTGGCGCGGTCCTGGTATCGACGGGCCAGCCAACTACGCACCGAATTAGTTGTGCTGGCACATGATTGGCAGTCGCCGTTATTTGCAGGCTTGGTCCAGTTGATCGATGTCTTTGCTGAACACGTCGCGCGTGGTGCCGTTGTCCTTGTCCCGAGCCGTCACCGCGGCCGCTCGGACGCCTTCGTAGTCGTTTCGGTCTGTCGGCTCACCAGCTTGGCTCAGATCGGCTCGGGTTTGCCGTATGGCGTCGCCGCAACTGAGCTGCGGGGCGGCGGTGGCCGTGCCAGCGACAGTGAGCGCGCCGAATGCGAGAGTCCAGATGACGAGGGTGACCGCTGTCCTGCGGAGCTGCATTGCTGTTCCTCTCGTTGAGATGGCTCTGACGTTCCGAATCCACTCGGCAAGCCGGCCTCGCTGGGCATCGACATCGCCTTGCGGGTTTCACGAATTCGATGGGGCCCGATCAAGCAGGCGACGACAAGTCTGCCAAACCAGCGCCCCGGACCACCTCGTTATTGTGTCGAGCACCGACATAGCCGCTGTTTCGTGACCGATTCACAGCTGGTTGTTCCACATTCGGAACATCGTGCATTTGCCGCGGTTGTCGAACGTGACGGTCCACAGGTTGGCGAAGTCGCCGAGTTCTTTGTAGTGTCCGGTGCCGCCGATCGCGGCGGTGTCTCCGGTGATCATCAGGATCGACCACTCGAAATTCCACCCGCCCCGCTGCCATTCCTGCCGGCCGCGCCAGCCATCGACGATGGCGTCACGGCCGATCCAGTCGGTGCGGTAGGGCCATTCGTGATACTCCGCGTCCGGGCTGAACAGTGCTGCGATGTCTTTGGCCGCGTTGGTATTCCACGCATGCACATATCGGTCGACCCACGCCTGTACTTGTTCCTCGGTGATCGTCACGGGTCAGCCCTGGACCGTCGGCCGGACGACGATTTCGTTGACGTCGACCTCGGGCGGCTGAGCGATCGCGTATTCGATCGCCGCGCCGATTCCGCTGCTCGCCCCGGTGATCAGGACAACCTTGCTCGACACCGCACCCACAATGACCCCTTGTCTCGGCATTTCGGCGCTGGTGCTCCACCGCCGGTATCGAGCATGCGGCTTGGCTGGCGATAAGCCCAGGTCGTGGCTTCCTGGGTGTGCGGAACCCAGGAACGGCCGTCGTAGGATGTGGTGATGACCGGCAACGAACTCGGCGAGTTTCTGCGCACCCGTCGCTCCCGGCTGACCCCCACGCAGGTCGGTATGCCGGTCGCCGGTCCACGGCGCGTCTCAGGTCTGCGCCGCGAAGAGGTCGCTGTCTTGGCCGGTGTCAGTGCCGACTACTACACCCGGCTCGAACAGGGGCGAGAAACAAAACCGTCGGGGCAGATGATCGACGCGATCGCGCGGGCATTACGCCTGGACGCCGACGCGCACTGGCATGTCTTCCGGCTCGCCGGTCTGCTCCCACGCCCCGAAGTGGCCGCCGAACAAGACGTGGTCGACCCCGAACTACGCCGTCTCATGGACGCCTTCCCCAACGCGGTCGCCTATATCGTCAACCGCCGACTCGACATCCTCGCCGCCAATGCTGTCGCCGACGCGTTGCTCGAACCATTGGCCGACCCCCGCAACATGATGTTCTCGCTGTTCCACGATCCAGCCGCCCGGACCCTGTTCGCCGACTGGCCAGCCGTCGCCCGTGACGCGGTCCACGCGCTACGGCTGACCACTGGCCACCTCCGCGACGTCCGGACGGTCGCGCTGATCGACCAACTCCTGGCCACCAGCACCGAATTCGCGGCACTGTGGCACGACAACGACGTCCAGGGTTTGGGCCGCAAGGCCAAAACGTTCGACCACCCACGATGCGGCCGACTCGAACTGATCTATCAGGCCTTCGATGTGCAGCACGCGCCCGGACAGCAACTCCTTGTCGGCACCGCCGCACCGGACAGCGCGGATACACTGGCCATTCTGGTCGCTGAGTCCGTTCGCTGCTGAGTCCACCGCTTTCGGGGATCCAACTTCCCACACACTGCCTACTCGGTGGGACTTTCCCCCTAGTCTTGGTCGCACCGTGCTCGGCCCGCGAACGAGCGTTCTTGTTTTAGACTGCGATCATGCCGCGGATCAGTGACGAACTCTTCGCCCAGCGGCGGCGACATGTGCTGACCAGCGCATGGACCTGCTTCGCGCGCGACGGTTTCCACGCGACCTCGATGGACCAGATCGTGGCGGCGACCGGATTGTCCATCAGTGCGGTCTACCGGTACTTCCCCAGCAAGGACGACTTGATCGACGCCACCGCCGGTGAGGCGCTCGAACTCATCGGCTCCCTGTTCGACGAGTTGGTTGCTACCGAGCCGACGCCGACCCCCGATCAAACGGTGACCGTGCTCGTCGACGCCCTGCACCGACGGGGCGAACACGAAGGTTACGACCTGTCGCAGTTGGCCATGCAGGCATGGACCGAGGCTCTGCGACGCCCGCAGATGCGCGGACTGGTCCGCGACTACTACCGCTGCACCCAGGCGAACTTCGCCGAACTGGCCCGTCGGTGGCGGACCGAGGGCTACATCGTCGCCACCGCCGACACCGATGCCGTCGCCGCACTGTTGACCACATTGATGCCCGGACTGATCGTGCTCGAGCATCTCGGCGACGGCACTTCGGCGCAACGACTGATCGCGGGTATCAGCGGGCTCGCCACTTCCCGCTGACCCGAATTCTGCTGTGCGGCTAGGTCTCCGGCGTCAGCAGTTGTGCTTGCGGCGGCCAGTTCACCAGATCGGCGGCGGACTTCTTGAACAGGTCCATGTGCGCTGTCCGATGGTGCGCGGCCATGGCCGCCTGGTCGGCCCACGACTCATAGACCACGATCGTGTTCGGGTCGTCGGTGGCTCGATGCAACCGGTAGGTCAGACAGCCGGGCTCCTGCCGGGTCGCCGTGGCCACCGTGCGCATCAGCGACAGCACTTCCTCCGCATGGCCGGGTAGCGCTTCGAGTCGCGCGACGGTGCAGACTGTCGAGTTGTCCTCGCCGCCAACAGGTTCGGTGCGAGCGCTGGCGCCGACCCAGGGTGAGTCGAATTCCACCGCCGCTTCGCCGAGTCCGTGTGGCTCGGTGGTGTAGAAGCGCAGCCAGAGTCCGTCCGGATCGGGGACCACCAGCAACCAGCCCGCCAGCGCAACGACCGGTGGGGAATGGTCGATGCCGAGTGCGTCCAGTGCGGTGATCATCGTGTCCAGACCGGCCCGATCCGCGAGGGCGAGGGTGAGGAAGTCGTAGCCGTTCAAGGCCGTGGCCGTCGCCGGATCCAGCCGCAGTTCCAGGCGGCCGGGCAGTCCGGGCACCTCGAGGATCACCGCGAACAGCGTGCCGTCGCGACGGCGGTGATCCAGCTCGGCGATGCGGCGAGCGCCGAGGACAGCGCTGTACCAGTCGGTGCTGCGCGCCAGGTCGGTGACCGGCAGCTTGATGTGGTGGATCCCGTGCGGCGCCGGGAGGTCAGCGGTGGTCATGATCGAACCAACTCCGCTGCGGAAAGTGTGGCGCGACGGTCGACGCGGACCCCGCGCCGCCAGATCGTGTCGATGTCGCGTAAAGCGGTGATGTCCTCGACCGGATTGCCTCGGACGAGCAGCAGATCCGCGCGCAGCCCCTGCGCGATGCGGCCACGATCCTCGAGCGCGAAAGCCGTTGCGGCAGTGGAGGTTGCCGCGGTCAGCGCCTGGGCCGGGGTGAGCCCGGCCCGCACAAGCAGCGCCAGTTCCCCGTGGTAGCTGATGCCGTGGGTGGTCGGGTGATCCGCACCGCCGGTGGCATCGGTGCCGACCAGCAGTGGCACGCCGAGCCGGAACATCCGGACCGCGGCGTCCGCGCCGTGCATCGCCTGGACCGCGATCGGTCCGACACGTTGAGCAGGCTCGGTGGTCCGGACGTGTTCGAGGGCGCTGAGCCAGTCCGGGTCGGCGTAGGGTCGCAGTCTGGGATCCTCGGCCAGCTCGAATTCCACTGGCGTCAGGCTCATTCCGGCCAAGGTCGTCATCGTCGGCACCACGAACTTCCCCGCTGCCGCGGCGGCCTCGACCAACTCCTGATCCGAATGGCCGTCGGACGGGGCATGCGCCAGGACATCGACGCCACAGGCGATCGCCTGCTGTGCGGCGCTGCGCGTCCAGGTGTGTGCTGCGGTGCGCAGTCCGCGGGCGTGGGCGGCCTCGACGAGGGCGATGATCGTCTCCGAGCTCAGTGTCGGCATCGCGTGCCCGATGACGGTGCCGTCCTCGATGAAGATCTTGAGGTGGTCTGCTCCCTCGGCGATCCGTTGCGCCACAAAGGCATCCGCGTACTCCGGTCCCGCGACAGTGGGAAACGGAGCCAACAGGCCGATCTCGACCAGTTGTCCGGGATGACCGCCTGGCGCGGTCGCGCCGACGGTGGCGATGCGCAGATCTGCCACGTCGTCCCGAGTCTGTGCCACCGCACGTACGCGACGGGAAGTGGCGGCGTCACCACCCATGCACAGCTCGGTGGTGACGCCGAAAACCAGGGCCTGGCGCAGCTGGCCGACGCTGGTGGTGTGGGTGTGCGCGTCGATCAGGCCGGGCAGCAGGGTCCGGCCGGTGCCGTCGATGACGGTGGCATCGGCCGGTACCGGCAGGTCGCTGCCGACCGCGACGATTTCCGCGTCGCTGATCAGGACATCTCGGCGCGACAGCAGGCGCGTGCCGTCGAACACCGCGGCCTGGCGAATGAGGGTTGTTGCGGACATCTCCGAATCTCCTATCCTCGGGTGTTGAGCAGATAAGGGAGCAGGTGGTCGGCCACGTCGGCCGGTGCGCCGTGCGCTGCGAGGTAGCCGTCGGGGCGTATCAGCAACGCGGTGTCCAGTTCTCGCATCTGCCGCACCGCGAGTACGTCGGGTTCGATGGGGACGCGCGGTTCGATTCCGTAGGGCAGGGCCAGGGTCCAGCGCAGTCCGGTCGAGGGCACGATCGTCGGCGAAACCCGTTGCCCGACACGATGAACACCTTGATCCGACGGCTCGGTGTAGCCGATATCGAGCTGCGCGAGCTTGGCAGCAATCCACTCGGTCACGCCTGGTACAGCGGCGGCCGCGGCGAGGACCTCGTTGCGGAGTCGGCCCGCCGCCGGGTCGCGCACGGTGGCCAATTTGGCGAACTGGCTGGTGAAGGCGACGAGTCCGGCGGCGACCGGGTGCCGCTCACGGTGGTAGCTGTCGAGCAGTTCATCCGGCGCGAACCTGTTGAGCACGGCCTGCAGCTTCCACGCCAGGTTGCCCGCATCTTGGATGCCGGTGTTCATGCCCTGCCCACCCGCCGGACTATGCGTGTGCGCGGCGTCGCCGACCAGGAAGATCGGCCCGGCACGGAAGCGTTGCGCGACGCGTTCTTGCACACGGTAGGTGGAGGCGCTCACCAGCTCCGTTACCCGGACATCGGCCGAGCGCGGCCCACGATCGACAAGCAGCCGCTCGATATCGGCGGGCCTCGGTGCCGAGCGATCCGGCGTCGGCGCGACGATGCGGTACTGCCCGCCCGCCAGCGGCGAGACGAGCAGCATGCCCGCCGGTGAAAGGAAGAAGGTGGTGTCCTGCTTGACCATTGGAGCGCCGCTCAAATGCACGTCGGCGATGGCGAACCACTGCTCGGGCGCCGCACCGGGGAAGTCGATGCCTGCTGCCGTCCGAACCGCGCTGTGCACGCCGTCGCAGCCGACCAGGTAGCGCGCCGAGATCGCACGGAGCGCACCGTCGGGCCCGCTGATCGTTGCCACGATGCCGGGGAAATCGTCAGTGACACTGAGGAATTGGTGATCACGGTGGACCATGCCACCCAACTGAGCCAGACGCTCGAGCAAATGCTTTTCGGTGTCCTGCTGAGAAATCAGCAGGACATAGGGGTACGGCGTATCGAGATCGTCGTAACAGGCTCTCAGCAGCGTGTTTTCGCGGTCGTGCACACAGAACCCGCGACCCCGAACGCCGGCCTGGACAAGATGTTCACTGACACCGATCCGGTCGAGATACTCCAGCGCGCGCGGCTGCACCGCCGCCGCTTTGCTCCCTGACTGAATCGCCGAATTATGGTCGATCACAACATGATCCACACCCAACAGCCGCAGGCTCGCGGCCAACGTCAAGCCCGCTGGACCGGCACCGACGATCAGCACCTCGGTCTGGATGGGTAGAACCGGAATGGTTGATGCCGACGCCATGACGCCCTCCTCGGGACTGACGGCCGCCCCTCGTGCCCACTCGAGCGAGATCCGCCCATGCGTGGCAAGCAAGGAAGCGACCTGATCCGGCTAACACAAACGATCGTTCTCGTTACGTAGCAAGCCTAACGACTCCGACGGGCAAACGCAAACGATCGTTCTCGTTTGATGCATGCATCGACTCGGGCCTACCGAGCGGACCGCCGACGAGATCGCTTGCACGCCAATGCATCCCGTTGCCGATGCGTGGTCCGATCGCGAAGATTCAACGCCAACGATCGTTATCGTTTAATCCAGCCCCGTTGATCGTCGAACCAGCAAGTTCGGCTGTAGCGGCCAAGTTCTTCCAGAGGAAACCCGACTACGACCTATTGGCGACGATTGCGGTCATCGTGGCGGGCGCGAGTGGCCGGGTGGGGATTTCGGTGTCGTCGGCGAGGCCCACGAGCAATCGTCATGTCCTTGACCTCTGACGCAAGCAACCCCGTTCGCGCCACCACTTGGTCCGCGAACTGAGCGGGCATCGGCAAGAGACAACCGCGACAGCCGATGATGCGCCCAGCTCAGCCCGACCATGTGAAACGCTTGCTGACGGCCAACCGAGGGGCTCTCACCCGTAGGTCAGCGCTTCAGCTTGGCCACCTGCGCGGCCAGCAGCCGATCCCCGAAAGTAATGCTCTCAGCGGGCATTTCGGGCCGGTAGGAGCCAATGTTGCCGCTGATATATTCGACCACCGTGCGCTTGCCAACCGTCACGAAACGCACGACGGCGGCCGCGGTCAGACTGCGGTGCTCTTGTTGCCCAGTTCCCGGATGTAGGACATCTCCTGCACTGAACCAACCCCGGCGATGTCCTTGACCACGGGCACCTCCCAGTCAATGGCCTGATCCGACCCATCGCGATTGCGCACCGAGACGTCCAAGGCTGGGCACGCCCGCATGGTCGAGGCCAGCGCATCGATGTCAACGACCCGGTTCAGAACTGCGATCTGTACGTCATAGCGGGGCTTGCCGTCGGCGGTCTCGACCCGGGCCAGCGCGGCCGCCAGCGGATCGGCGCCGACGATCGGAATGGCCGCGTTGCGCGCCACGCACTCCGGGCTGTTCCGGCCCGAGGCGACACCGACAGTGCCGAGCGTGACAGCATCGGCCGCAGCGGGCAACACATAGGTAATCTCCGGCGTATCGGCATTGCTCACCAGATATTCGGACATCGGCCGCGGCGCGACCGTAGTGGTGGGAGCAGCGCTGCTGGTCACCGCCGTCTCCTCCGGACGGTCGGAACATCCCACAGCGACCACCGCCACCCCCACCAGCAAACCCGCGAAAACCATTCGACGGCACGACATGACGCGCTAACCCCCCAGATCCGAAACGCAACCACTTCATAGCGGCGGCGGTAGCCTATCCTGCGGCGAATCCGGGACCGATCGCCGGTCCGCCTCAGCAGAACCAGGACCGGCTGATCCCAAACGAGCATCGGTGCACCCGCACCATCACGACCTCGTCGAAGCACATGTAACCACGCACAATTGATCATCACCCCTCGACGACCCTCCCCGGAGAAGGCACCTCCCTTCGCCCCCAGCCACGACTCACTCATACCGAGCTAAGGCCACAGTTGCCAGCCCCGTCGCGCTACGCGGAGGGGTTGTTCGTTTCCAGCACGTCCGTCCGACCTGGATGCTCGGTCGGGCTCAGCTCACCCGATCGTCACTCTCTGAAGGCGGGATTGTCATCGATGGAGACGTTCTCCGAGAAGTCGCAGACCTTCAGGGTTGGGTTGAAAACCTGCCGCTTGCCGTTGGTTTGTAACGGGCACGGCGTCATCACGGGCCGACCCCACACGAGGGTGATGAACCTGGTGGCATCGTCTGGATCTGGATAATCGTCGTTCGCCGACTGGGAGAAGTCCCGTGCCCGCCACTCCGCCAAGGTTGCCCGCTGTGCGTCGGTAAGAGCAGCTTCCCATTGTTCTTGATTAGTCATGATGGATTCCCTGCCTGAAGTAGTGACAGCCGTTGCACCCCAACTGATTTCAAGCTTACCGGGGTATATGGTCGCATGTTCGGGCGCTCTACACCGGCGTATCCGGCGATCCGAGTGTCTGCGGGTAGTCGTGCGGCACGTCTGCGAACCCCGGCCCGCCATACGCTCGATTCACTCCACCATCGCCTCCGCACGGCGGAAATGACTCCAGCCGTTGGTACCGTGATCGCATTGGAGTTCCATCATGGGGGTGCACGGTGACGCAGGTCGAGGGAGTGCACGGCCTCGATGAGGTACTGGCCGGGTTGCAGTGGCGTTTCGCGGGACGCGACGAGTTCACGCTGACGGCGGGTCAGTGGGAATTCATGGCCGAACCCAGCGCGCTCGTCGTACTCGATGGCCTCGTCCGCGTCGAAGGTCTCAGCGCGACAGAGGATTTGGCGAGCGGCGATTTCCTGTTCGTTCCGGGTAACGGCCGATTCGCGATCAACGCGCTGGCATCGGGCCGGGTACTGCGCGTGCGGCTCGACCCGGTCGGCAGCGGCAGCGCGATGGCCGCTTTGCCGCAGCGGCTGCTGCTGACCGATTTCGTCGAGCAGACGCCGCTGGCCACGGCGATGATGCGCCACCTGGTCGAGCAGTGCCCCGACCCGTTCGGTGTGCAAGGTGACCGGGTCGCCACGTTGATCACGTCGATGGCGATCGAGTCCTGGCATACCCGAGGATGCGCGCCGCAACGATGGCTGTTGAAGGTGAACGAGCCGGGGGTGGCGCAGGCGGTGGCCGCCATGCACGCGGATCCCGGGCAGGAGTGGACCGTCGAGGCGCTGGCGCGAGTCGCACTGGCATCGCGGTCGGGTTTCGCCGCCCGGTTCCAGGCGGCGACGGGGTCCACGCCTGGGCGGTATCTGACGAAGCTGAGAGTCGAACGGGCGCAACGGTTTCTGGTGGAGAACGACCTGCCGATCGGAACGGTGGCCCGACGCCTCGGCTACCGGTCGGAGACCGCATTCGGGCGGGCGTTCCGGCGGCATACGGGCCACACGCCGTCGCAGTGGCGGCGACTGGCTCGTTGCTCGTCGGCTAGCGCGGTGCCCGGGTGAGCGATACCCGCACCAGTACCCCGCCGAGAACCGCGGCCAGCGCGGCGAGTCCGTAGGTGGCGGTGAGCCCGATGCTGTCCACGGCGCGGCCTCCGACAGCGGAGCCAAGGATGATCGCCACCTGGAAGCCGCCGACGACCAGCCCGCCGCCTGCCTCCATGTGCGCTGGCAGCACCCGCGATACCCACACCTGCACGAGATTGAGAATGCCGCCGAACGCACCGCCCCAGACGAGCATGGCAAGGTAACCGAGGACTGGAAGATCCCCGGCGGCGATGATCACCAGCAGCGAGACGCCGATCGCCACGGGTACCGCTACCAGCAGGACGCCGAGTCGCCGGTCGGCCAGCGATCCGAGGACGAAGTTCCCGATCAAGCCACCGACGCCGAACAGCGCGAGTAGCACCGGGATCACTGCCGGACGGGCATGCAGCAGTTCGTCGAGGGCAGGGCGGATGTAGGTGTATCCGGCGAAGTGTCCTGCGATGATCGATACGACGCTGACCAGGCCTAGCGCCACTCCTGGCGTCCGCAGCGCGGCACCGAACGCCGCGAATCCGATGCCCTCGTTGGGCGCGATCGGCGGCAACATCAGCCGTACCGCGACCGCCGTCGCAACAGTTGCCCCCGCCACGACGACGAATGTCGCCCGCCAGCCCGCATAGGTGCTCAGCAGTACCCCGAGCGGCACACCGGCTACCGTGGCTACGGTGGTCCCCGCGTTGATGATCATCATCGCCTTACCGAGCCGTTCGGTCACCACCAGCTGCGAGGCGACAACCAGCGCCATCGACCAGTATCCACCCACCGCAACACCGAGCAGCAGTCGCGCGATCAGCAGCAACGCGATATTCGGCGCAAGAGCCACAACAACATTCGACACCGCTGCGGCGATGGTCAACACGATCAGCAACGTCCGCCGATCCACCCGCGGGAAAAGCGCCCCCAACGCGAGCGCGGCAATCAGCGCGGTCAGCGCCGTCGCACTCACCGACAACCCGACCACCCCCTCGGGCACTCGAAGGTCGTTCGCGAGCGCGGTGAGTACACCCGGCGGCAGGAACTCCGCGGTCACCAGCGTGCAGCTGCCGAGGAACATGGTCAGCAAGGCAGGCCAGGCCGCGCGGTGTGAAAGCCCCGCTGCCGCAGTGCCGGTCGTCGATATCGTGGTCATGCCGGATGCAACAGTCCGGACCGTCCTGCCAAGCGACTCAAACGCCACGGCGATCGTCCCGAACGCCAACGTTGGGCGGCGGGCGCTTGTCTGCTTGCCCGCCACGGTCGGTGTGCTCCGGGTTCGCCGAAGGCCAACCTGGCGTGGACGTAGACGAGAAGCGAACTGCTAGCATTGCGCGCCGCGCCCAACAATCTAGGCATTCAGTTCCTGCAAGGCTTGATCTGTTCGATCGCTGGATCGACCACGCCTGAGCAGGAGCCGAAATCGCCATCCTCGAGTCAGCACTGGTGTCCGGAGGGGACACGAACACTACGCCTACCTGCTCCATCAGCAGATCTCGCTGGAGATTGAGTCCTGAGCGGCAGAACCTCTCCGCCCACCGTCCAGCACCATGACCCCGAACGCATCGGACAACCCGGCATGTCAGTTCGTCCACACCGGATCTCCTAAGCGATCGCGGAACTCGTGGTCGATGGATTGAAAATCGGCTGGCGCCTGCTCGGCTCGGCACTTCTGACGCCCCCACTTTCTGGGGCACGGTCCGCACAGCCCGGCGTTAACACTTTGACCGAAGGTGCCCGGAGCAGGGAGTTTCGGACAACGCTGCGGCGAACTGCGTTGATTTGCCGCCGATTACACAACTCCTTGCTGACGCGTGACGTAACGGCGACTGACACACCTCGATGTGCAGCTTGCATACCGAACGATTGCAGTACCGAACTCCAGGGGGATCTTATGCGGATCAAATCACTGATCGTCGCCGGCTTCGCGGCCGGCGTCGCCATTACCGCCAGCGGTTGCGACCCGACCTCGACACCGCCCCAGGCGACCCGAACCCCGCTGCCTTCAGCACAATCCGAGCAGCCCACCCAACCGGGGCACGCGAGTGAGCCCGGCGGCAGCGTCCCCGAGCCCGGCGGCAGCGTCTCCGAGCCCGGCGGCAGCGTCCCCGAGCCCACCGCCGTGCCCGCGACCAGAACCGCCGTCGCAGACCCGCCGACTCCCGCCGACACCGCGCCTCCGAAATGCGTGACCGCTCAACTTCGCCTGGACAAGGGAGTCGGCGGCCAGGTGGGCGGGACCTGGTTCCTGAGGTTCATCAACTCCAGCTCGCGAACCTGTGTCCTGCAAGGGTTCCCGGGTGTCTCGCAAACCAACGGCCCCACCGGAGAGCCGGTAGGCGAACCCGCCGCGCGGGACCAGGGCCCGCAGGCGCCCCAGCCTGCCCCGGTCACGCTCGCACCAGGCGGGGCAGCGCAATTCGAGTTCATCTCCTATCCCAAGCAGATCAACGAGTGCGCTGCCCTGCGCACGAACACGCTGCGCGTCTACCCGCCCGACAACACCGAATCACTGTGGCTGCCTTGGGACAACCTGATCTGCCCGAGCCCACAGCACATGCTCGTCGTCCGGGCGATCACACCCATGTAGGCGCAGCCCCTGACGGCATCGAAGCCGTCGCTCGTTCGGCCCCTCGCTGAAGTCGCGTCCCAACGGGCGACCTTCATGGCTGTGTCAAGAAAGTCCAGCGCCGCGAACCCGGATGCTCGATCACCAACTCGTCCCGCGCTCGGGCTCGAGCAGCTGGCCGGTGACGACGAGCCCAAGCTCGCCGAGGCGCCGGTCTAGCCGCGACTACACCCCAGCCCCTGGGAGCAGGTTAGCTGTCGAGGGTCCGCGATCACGGCCGGAAGCTGATGCGCATCAGCCGACTGTCAGCCCAGTCTTCGAGCCGAGTCGGCCCGATGGTGCCGGGGTCGTGGGGCTGATTGAGATCCGCGACGATCTCCGCCAGTACGGCCTGACGTTCGGCTGGCTCGGTGACAGGGGTGGCCCATGCGGGCAGATCTGCTCGGATCCCGTTCTTGAGGTGGAAGGTGAATTTGGGATTGGCGAGAAGGTTCGCATGCCAGTCGGTCGCGGTACCGGCGGCGCCGCTACACAGATACGTTGCGCCTGCGGCTCGGTAGAAGAAGATCTCGATGCGGCGTGCTCGGCCGGTGTGGCGTCCCATTGTCGTGATGTCGATGATCCGTTCGCTGGTGCCCGCGGCGGGGGTGATCTCGATGGCTCGTCGAATGTGGTTGGGCAGGTGCGATAAAGCCGCGTCCCGCGCGGAGCCAGTCAACCCGGTCGTGTTTGGAGTGCTCATGCGGTCGCGGTCTGCAGGGCGGGGCCGAGGAGCAGTCCACCGTCGATGACGTATTCCGAGCCCGTGATGAACGAGGCGTCTGATGAGGTGAGGAACAGCAGAAGCCGGGTGACGTCGGTCGGTTCGCCGAGTCGGGGGATGGCGAACGGCTCGGGTGAGTAGAAGTCGGCGATTGGCGCGGTGGCGCCGGCTGCTGGTTCGTTGATGAAGGGGGTCGCGATCACGCCGGGGTGGATGGTGTTCACTCGGATGTGGTCACGGCCGAGCTCGAGTGCCGCCGTTCGGGTGAGGCCTCGCACGGCCCACTTGCTCGCGACGTACGGCGCGTAGTGCGCCGTACCGCCCACGCCCATGGTCGAGGCGATGTTGACGATGACTCCCCCTGCTGCGCGGCGCAAGGCGGGGGCGGCGACCTTGATGCCGAGGAAAGTCCCGGTGAGGTTGACGTCGAGGATGCGCGACCACGTGGCCTGGTCGGTATTCTCGATTGTCGCCGGCGGGTTCTGCACGCCCGCGTTGTTGACGAGCACGTTCAGGGCGCCGAAGGCGTTCTCGGCGGTGAGCACAGCGGCGGTCCACGAGTTCTCGTCGGTGACGTCGAGGCGGGTGAAGCGAGCACGGGTCCCGAGCTCGTCGGCGAGAGCGGCGCCGCGTTCGGCGTCGATATCGCCGATCACCACGTTCGCTCCCTCCGCGTGAAAGGCGCGCACGTGGCTCGAGCCCTGGCCGCCGGTGCCACCGGTCACGAGCACGGTCTTGTTGTCGAAGCGGGACATCAGATGTTCCTTCGGTATGTGGGTAGCTGACCGGGATCATCAGTGATGACCGGTCGATGGTGAGCCGGGCGACTCACCACTGCGACATTAGGTCGGTGACAGTGGTGAGTCAAGCCACTCACCTCGTATACTCGGCCCATGAGCAGGGTCGTGACGACGTATCACCAGCGTGTCGCCCAGGAGAAGCGCGCGCTGATCGTGACGGCCGCGACCGCACTGTTTCTCGAGTTGGGCTACGACCGGACCTCGCTGGCGCGGATCGCGGAGCACTCGGGCGTTTCGCGGGCCACCTTGTTCAAGCAGTTTCCGAGCAAAGCTGCCCTGTTCGACGCCATCGTGACCGAGTCCTGGTCGACCGCTGACGAGGAGAAACCTCCGCCAGCGGGCAACGTCGTCGACGGGCTGAGCATCATCGGTCGCCGTTACGCCGAGCTGCTAGGCCGTGCCCAGATGACCGACCTGTTCAGGATCGTCATCGCCGAGCTGCCGCGGTTCCCCGAGCTGGCCCATGCGCAGTTCGCGCACGGGAAGATGCCCTACTTCGAGTCCGTACGCGACTACCTCCTGGCCGAGCACGAGGCGGGAACGGTGCGGGTCGAAGACGTTGACCTCGCAGCCACCCAGTTCCTTGGCATGATCTCCAACTACGTCTTCTGGCCGACACTGCTGGTGCCGGGCTGGGAGGTGAGCGCCGAACGCGTCGCTCAGGTAGTCGAGGAGGCCGTGCGCACCATCGCCGCCCGGTATGGCACGACTGGACCAGAGACGTCCACCAACGACTGAGTCCCGCCGACCGCGACTAGCCTCACCGCCACCAAAGGAGCTGATACCTGAGCAATCGAGGCTGTCGGCCCCGAGGGTGTCCTCGGAGCATCCCAGAGGCGGATACCGAAGGTCGATGTGCTGACCCACCTCGATCAGCACGGCCCGACCAGAGTCTCAGCAGCGGACCCAAACGTCCACGGCCCCGCTCCCCGGTGGAAACACCCAACGACAGCAAATGGGGTGGCCCAAGACCCGCAAGCCAGGCCTGCAACTACACCCCTCATCTACGAAGAGCCGGTCTAAGCCTCGCAACACGACTCGCTTCACAGACCCAACGACTTACCAATTGCGCGACGCACTAGTGCCCGAGCTATTCTCGCTGACATTGTCGACGTTCGGCTTAAACCGTGGCATGCGGCCACTGGGGCCGTGCGGCTGCCGACCGTCGCATAGTATCTTTCTCGGGTGAGATCTCATGCAAGCTTGGCGGCTTTGCGAGCATTGGAAGCCGCAGAGCGATTACGCAGTTATACGCTGGCGGCAAATGAGCTCTTTATCACCCATAGCGCGGTCAGTCATCAGATACGTCAGCTGGAGTCGTTGGTCGGCGTACCCCTGTTCGTCCGCACCGGCAATCAGATGCGGCCTACTGCCGCCTGTGAGCAGCTCGCCGCCAGCTTGCGCCGCAGTCTGCGCGACATCGATGAGGCATTGAGTCTTGCTGGCACCGCACATGGCAGCGGCGGGCTGCCGTTGGAGTTGAGCGTGATGACGGACCTTGCCGATGCATGGCTCATTCGGCATTTAGGCGAATTTACCGATTCGCGACCGGATATCAGATTCGTACTCCGGCGGCATACCGAGATGTCACCGCCGGATCCGGCACCGGTTGACGTCGGTATCTGGCATCGCCCCCTCGAGTTGCGTGGATTCCGATCGCTGCGCTTACCCGGCGATATGATCGTCGCCGTATGTAGCCCCGAGCTGCTGACACATTTTCCATCCTTGACGATCGAGACGATGCAGGAAGGACCTCTGCTGCATTTCGAGTCCAGGTCGTGGAAGGAATTCTTCGAAGCTGCGGGGAGCATCTACGCCGAACCGCCTGCCGACGTGATATACACCGACGCGGGCGGACTGCTCGGCGCCGCTCTGGCAGGCCGAGGTGTGGCGATGATTCGGAAATTGGTTGCGACACCTTATTTACATTCCGGCCAGCTGGTGCAGATCGGTGATATCGAAATTCCCGCCCACCTGAGCTATTGGATAAACTGGCGAGATGACCACCCACGAGCCGCCGAGATCAAGGCGTTCTCCGATTGGCTGTGCCGGCAACTCGACCAAGCGCTATCGGACGGCCCGTAACCGATAATCAGCGTCGAGACGCAGGTCCGATCGACGGGCAATCCGATGAAGGCTTACCAGCGAGACCGGTGATCATAGAAGGTGACGTCCTCGCCCTCGCGCAGATCGAGCACCTCGCATCCGGTGTCGGTGACCGCGACCACATGCTCCCAGTAGACCGTCAACGAACCATCCGCCGAAGCTGCCGACTGCGTGACATTCGACAGGCGAACACCCTCGCCGTTCCCCGCGCAGATGAACGGCTCTACGGTAATCACCATGCCCTTCTTCAGTATGCGCCCGTTGTTCCGCGGATCCTCGTAGTACGGAATCAGCCAGCCATCCGCATGGATCTGCCCTATCGAATGACCGGTCGCGCTCGCCACCCGCAGCATCGAGAAGCCGTAGGATTCGACGTAAGCTTGAACCTGTTTGGCGATTGTCTGCAACTCCGCGCCGGGACGCACCAGACTGATCCCCAGGCACATCGCCTGATACCCAACGGCGGCAAGCAATCGGGCCTGTGCCGAGGTCTCGTCGCCTATGATCCACATCCGCTGCGTATCGCCGCACCAACCGTCCTTCTTGAGGCTGACATCGATGCCGAACAGATCTCCATTCCGCAGTGGAATTTCGCTCGGTTCGCCACTGAATGCGATCTCGTTGTGAGCGATGGAGACAGCAGCAAATTCGCTGGAATCGTAACCTGACAGATCTTCTCGGTCGATTTCGGCACCATACTTATTGACTATCAAATCGTGGGCGATATCGTTGATTTGCATCGACGTTACACCAGGCTTGATGTGTGGCGTCAACTCTTCGAGCACCCTCGCCGAGATTCCTCCTGCTATACGCAGCATCGCAATCTCGTCGGGTGTCTTGACAGAAATTGCGTTGTAGTCGACACCATAGCTCATGATACATACCTCCGATGGAAATCTGCAGCTGCCATCATAATTTTGCGCGGCGTTGCACGATAGCTATAGAACATTTCGGCATCCGACTCGCTTCGGCACCGTAATCATTATCTCTCGTTGACAGACGAGTTGGCCAACGAAGAATATTCAACCGGGATGTGAGAAAATTCGACAACCCGGTCAGTGCAAGATAATTCGCCCGCTTTCGGGCCATAGGCACGTCTTCCCCCGAGCCGTTTATCCCCCGGCTGACTCCAGGTCACTCCCATCCAGAATTGTCACAGGTACGAATACGTGACGTACGGTGGACCGGACAGGCTGGTCCACCTCAACGGACGGGAACCGCTATGCGTCTTGATCGCGCCCGTGCTACCGCTGTGCTCGCCGCAACCGTCATGACTGCGGTGGGTTGGATGGTCGCCACTCCGACGGCCTCCGCCGATCCTGTAGACACCTGTATCACGAAGTGGGACACCTACGGAGACTTCAAGACTTGCTACAAAGAGGAGAAGCTGAAGGAGCAAAAAGGACGCGCCAACACCAAGGAAGACTGCGAAAAGCTGGGCGGCAAGTGGGTTGCAACTCATCAGTACCCGGATTGCGAGTGACGCTTTAAAAACCGACCTATCTGCGCGTTGCAATCGAGCCCGGCCCGTTTGTTTCGGCCGGGCTCGGCTCGTCTCCGACGGCGCTTCAATCAAGCTGCGACACAAGGAGAATGCCCCTATGCCGCAGACAGCGACGAAACAGGGGCTTCGGCGGGTCGCGGGCCCACACTGGTGTTCGGTCGGAGCGCCGAGCCGAAGCGCGGGAAACCGCCGCTGCACCTCGACGTGAACCCACCGACCGCGATCCGGACTGGAACGGCTGCTCGCCGCAGCTGGTCGAGGGCGTCCTGATTACACGGTCCCAGTGCGCTCGGTGAGAGGCAGTGCCGCTAAGGATGTCGTTGCTATCGCAGTCAATTCGGCGCGGCCGACCCCGGCGGTTGCGAGCACTTCCATACCTCGCGTGACGGCGACGAAGTAGGCCGCAAGGGCGTGTGGGTCAGCGTCGGAGGCGATTTCGCCGCTGTGTTGAGCGTCGATGATGCAGTGCCGGTAGATCCCTTCGAGCCGGGTGAATCCGTCCAGTGCCGATGCCGCGACGTCGGTGTCGCGGTGCCCCAGTTCGACGGTGGCCTTGGTGAACAGCGAATCCTGCCGATCGTCGTCGCTCAGCACCAGGGCCACCTTCAGCATCTGCGCCTTGATCCGCTCCAGGGGCGTTGAGTCGGGTCCGGCCAATGCTTCGTCGACCGCGGCGATGGCGTCGGCCGTGCTGGCCAGCAGCGCCCGCAGGAACAGTCCGCGCTTGCCCCCGAAGGCGTTGTACAGGCTCTGTTTACCCAGTCCGGTCGCCTTCAGCAGGTCATCGATCGTGGTTCCGCCATAACCGTTGCGCACGAAGGTCTCCCCGGCTGAGGCGACGACCTCGGCCTCGGCGAACTTTCTCGGTCTCGGCATACCGCCGACCCTACCTCATTATTGACGATTTGGTCCATAACCATTATTTTGGACGGTATCGTCAAAAACTGAGTAGGGAGTCGACATGACACAGTTGAACGCCAAGACAGCGCTCGTCACCGGTGGAACCTCCGGGATAGGACGCGCGATCGCGACCAGACTCGCGAGCGAGGGCGTGCACGTGTTCGTCACCGGGCGTCGCCGCGCACAACTCGATGCGCTCGTCGCCGAGCTCGGCGACGCGGTCACCGGCATCCGTGGCGACATCTCCGATCTCGACGACCTCGACCGGGTCTACGCCGCGGTCGCCGAACGCGGCCAGGGCCTGGACATCGTCGTCGCCAATGCCGGCGGCGGCACGTTCGCGACGCTGGAAGACCTGAGCCCGCAGGACTTCGACGACACCTTCGGGACCAACGTCCGCGGAACCGTGTTCACCGTGCAGAAAGCATTGCCCTTTCTCAATCCCGAAGCGTCGGTGGTGATCACCGGATCGACTTCCGCCGCGAGGGCAACCCCGGCGTTCGGTGTCTACTCGGCAAGCAAAGCCGCGATTCGCCAATTCAGCCGCGTGTGGGCAATAGAACTCGCCGGACGCGGAGTCCGGGTCAACACAGTCACTCCCGGACCCACCGAAACCCCCGGACTCGCCGGCCTGGCAACCGAACCCGATCAGGCACGCGCATTGCTCGACAACGAAGCCCGGCGTGTCCCCCTTGGGCGGCTCGGGCAGCCCAGCGAGATCGCCGACGCGGTCGTTTTCCTGTCCTCGCCGCAGGCGAAGTTCATCACCGGTACCGAACTGTTCGTCGACGGCGGCGAATCACAGGCCTGACCCCCTGTCCTCAGCAGGTTCGAGCAGGCGGGCGAACGTCCGGTTCACCAGGGTCGAGCCCGGCGCACCGGACTGGTCGCCGTGGCTCGGTCTTCCGACCGTCGATCCGTGGCGGTGTCGGTGTCGGCGAACGGGGCCTTCGCTAGCGACGTCGCGTGAGAGCTTCGCGAGGTCATCGACACTGCCCGGCGTGGCTGTGCCGATGCGGACATACTGCCGTTGCTCGATCAACTGCGTTCGATCACCGCGATATTGGCCTCGGCGGACGGACTGCGGTCATCAGCCGCATCAGCGAGGGGCTCCATCCCCGGTCGTTGAAAACCGCCTCCGCCGTCCGATCCAGCGAATCCAAGTAATCCGGAAAGGTGACGCCCGTGGCGTCCCAGCCCCGCGCAGTGAACCATTCCACCGCATCGCTGCCCTGCTCGTTGTAGACCAGATCCGCCCAATCGGGTTGGCTGCTCATGTGGCAGGGACGGTCGGCCGGTTCAGCTGGAGCCTGGTCGGGCACCGTGGGCGGCTCCTCGATAGCGACGCGGCTCCCGGGGGCGCTGGCCAGCTCGATATCGTCGAACAGCTGATCCCCTGCGGCCGCCGACAGGTAGTACAGCAGCCCTTCGGCCAGCCATGCGGTTGCTTCGCTCGGATCGAAACCGTGCTCGCGCAATATCTTTGACCAGTCCTCACGCAGGTCCACCGGAACCTCGCGGCGGTCGGCGCGCGGCTCGTCACCGCAGGAGGACAGAGCCCGCCGCTTGAATTCCAGGACCGTGGTGCGGTCGAGTTCGTAAATGGTCGTGCCGTCGGGCCAGGGCAGACGGTAGGCGCGGGCGTCCAGACCGGCGCCAAGAATGACGATCTGACGTACTCCGGCACGCATGGCCGTGGCGAAGTAGTCGTCGAAGTATTTGGTTCGTGCCGCCTGGTAGAGCTGGAAGTAGACGCCGAACCTTGGGTCGAGCAGGGGATGCTCGGCCATCTTGCCGTCGAGCAGATCCGCCCACTCCGGTCCTGCCTCGCGCACCAAGAACTCTGCATAGGGCTCGACGGCCAGCGGCTCGGATCCGCGACCGGCGAGGGCGCGCGCCGCGGCGACGAACAATGCCGTTGACCCGACCCCGGTGCTTATGTCCCAGGTATCTCCCTCGGTACGCATGATCGGGCACTGTAGCCGTCGGCGCGTAGCCAGCACGCCGACCAGCCCGGGATGTTGCTAGCCGTTTTCTCAAATCTCAGAACCAAAGACTGCGGCGGACTTGCGCGCCGGCACTGGCTGCCGGATCCCTATTCGGTACACGCTCCGCATCAGGGTGGGCCGGGTGTGCCGAAACGATGCCGCCCCCTTACTGTGTGGCGTCAGGTCGGCGTCGGTGATTGTGTGCCGAGCGGACCGCCGGAACGTCGGCATTTCGATCCGCCCCGCTGCCGCCGACATCGAACATGCATTGACAGTCAGATCTGCTTGCCGGACACGGGGATTCACGTACCTGGAGTCGCTGCCCCCGATCGGCCCGGACACCTCAACGGACAGTAGGAGAAGATCAGGATGCGCTCGGCACGACTCGCAACGGCAGTGACAATCATGGTGGTCGGACTCCTGGGCGCGACCCCTGCCGTTGGAGTCCCGCCCACGCCGCATCCGGCTGTTTCGTGCCGGGATCTTTCCATCCCGGTCACGCTGGGGGCGGGCCAGCCGCTCTACCTGATGGGCGGGCGTTTGTGCGTTCCCGCGGGGGCCACGGTCTTGCAGATATTGGTTCCGGGTTTCACCTACAGCAGCGACTACTGGGATTTTCCCTACGAGCCGGATCGGTACAGCTATGTCCGGGCGGCAAACACGGCGGGCTTCGCGACATTGAGCATCGACCGGCCCGGCACCGGCTCATCCGCCCTGCCGCCGTCTCAGCTTCCGCCCGCGGCAGCGCTCACGGTGGACAGCGAAGCCGACGCGCTCCACCAGGTACTGACGGCCTTGCCAGCGGTAACAGGCGGCAATAGATTCGCCAGGACCATGCTGGTCGGTCACAGTTTGGGTGCCACCGAGTCGGCGATTGTCGCGGCTAGGTTCCCCGGCGACGTCGACGGGGTCATCCTCACCAGTGACCTGCACTCGACCCCTTCACTCGGTGCCGACGACCCCAACCATCCAGCGGCCGAGGAGCCCAAGTTCGCCGGTTATCCCGCCGGTTATGTAACCACCAGGAAGGGCGTACGCGGGCCGCTGTTCTACGACACCGACTACGCCGACCCGAAGGTCATCGCCGAAGACGACAAGCGCAAGAGCGTCGGCACGATCAGTGAACTGGCCACCGGCAACGATGTGTCCGGATCGCCAACGGTGTCTCAGGGTATTTCGGTGCCGGTCCTGCTCGTGGTCGGCCGGAATGACCGCATCTATTGTGCGCAGTATCGGTCGTGCGCCGATGCCGAGGCAGTCCTGACCCACGAACGCGGCTACTACACCGCGGCCCCGGAACTGGACGCTTTCGTCCTGCCCGACGCTGGGCACTCCATCAACCTGCACCCCAACGCGCCCGACTGGTTCGACGCCGCCATGAAGTGGACCACCGATCATGTCGGCCACTGATGCCGGTGACCGCACGACGTCGGTGACGTCCCCGATGTCGGTGTCACGACTCCCCTACGGTCGGTGACTACGCAGTCGATGTGAATCTAGGAGTTTTTGCTTCGGGTCGGCGGGTGCCGCATCGCCTTCATCGTTGCGGCGATGTACTGGTCTCCGACTCGCAAGTGAGGTGCGTATCGGGCGGCCAGCCGATGGCGCATCAGCCGCAGTTCTCCGACTGCGTTGCGCGAGGTTTCGTTCGATTGGGCAATCGATCGACGCAGGTCCACCATGTTATAGGCCAACGTGACATGACGTTCGGCGTCGATGAGGTCGGCTTCAAGGAGGTCGTTGCAAGCATCGGCCAGCTCGGCGGAGTGCGTGGCCAGCTCGGCGTACGTCTGCGGAAGCGCTGCGAGTAAGGCGTTCACAGTCTTCCGGTAGATCTTGTAGGAATACTGCATCCGCCCGCTGAGCGGTGTGGTTTGCGCCGGAACCATCATGGCCGGCCGAACGACCTCATGGTAGTACTCGACCGGCATCGCAGCGGCGTGCGCCATGGCGGCAGGCAGTCCACGTACCAGCACCACTGCTGACCGAAGCCGCTGTGCCGCACCGGATCCGGGCTCATCAGGGAGGCGCCGGATTGCGTCCCTCACCGCGACTGCCGCGCATCGGGTGAATTGCGCATGAATCTGATGCCCAAGGATCCACCGGGTGCTCCAGATAGCCTCTGCCGACGCACAAGTCGCGGTCTGCGTCGGCGGGCTGCCGGCACTGCGGTGTCCAGCTGAAGAAGCCGCTGCCATATCGTTGCCGGGGATTCCCGTCAGATCGGCTAGCACCTGTCTCATGGCGGCCGTCTCCGACGCCAGGTCGGCACCGGCCATGGGAGCGACGGCAAGATCACCCAATCCACCCGGGGCGAAGATCAATGCCGCGTGCAGTGCTGCCTGGTGCGGCGACAAGTCGGCTTCACGGATCCGGAAGAAATGCTCGCTCACCGACCGGACTGGCAGATCCTCTCCGCGAACGGGCGGCTCATGCTCGGACAAGGCTACTGCGAAAGCTGTCAAGAACTCCCCGGCTCGGTACAAGCTTGCCTCTCGCGCTGGGGGGCTCGTGTAGGCCGTGACCTCGGCCAGCGCCGCCATCGCCTGTACCGCGAGGGTCTTCGACCTCGACGTGAGGGCCGGTGGTACATCGATTTCACCCTCATGGAGAACTGCCACGGGGGGTGAAGATTTGGTCCCTGCCCGCACAGACGCCATCGCAATATTTTAGCACCACCGTCTTGCCTTGCGGCATTACTGGGCGGGTGCCCGAGCGGACCGTGTCCGGCGAAGCCTACTGAACAATTGATGAGGTCAGGATGTCGCTCAACGGTGCCGGTAGCGCGGGGAGAAAGGGAGGTGTTCGGATCGTCTGCTCGGTCAGCGTGATATCGATTTCGACTCTGTCCTTTTTTCGAAGCTGGAACTCGCAGCTGCCGATGTGCAGATCTCGACATATCCCACAATCGACAGAATCCTGTCGGGACGACGTGATCACCCTGGATATCCACCTGCCTGGAGGCAGGCAGTCGATGCTGAAAACATCTCGATTCTCGACGATGAGCAACGCGGCGGCGGACGACACGGGCGTCGCCGTTGAGAAAATGCCAACATATGCCCGCCGCACCGTGTCGCCGTTGCCATCGAACAGCTTGATCGTCAAACTCGGCATATCATGCGGACGTTCCGAATCGGCGCCGTATATCTCCCACCCCAAGCTGGCCCGTTCCCCGCGCACGTATCGCCGATATCGGGACGGACTAAGCCCAACCGCCTCGGTGAATCGCGAGGTGAACGTTCCGTAACTCATGTAGCCGACCGACTGCGAAATCTCATAAACATTCGTCGACGTGTCCGCAAGCAGCTGTTTACTACGCGCAAGCCGGACGGCGGAGAGGAATCTGACCGGTGAGCATCTGGTTTCCGATCGAAACTTCCTTACGAAATAGAATTTGCTATATTTCGCAATACCGGCCAACTCGTCGAGTGAGATCTGTTGCCCACAGTTGTCCCACATGTATCTGATGCTGTCCGCAATATGATCTGACACGAGCTCCCCCTATCGATGACGAACGAGCGATGTCGGGAAGAATCGGACACGGCAACCCGCTCGTTACCCTCCGACCCCTCTCCAGCGCCCCGGCACAGGCGAAAGTGACGCTCGGCGGCAGCATCGGCAACTGAGAGGGGCTTATAAGGTCACTGGTCGAAAGATTACTTCTATACGGACAGTTGAGCAACGACGAAGAAGCATGGGCAGGCCCCCGGATGCGATGCTCAACTATAGATTCGGGGAGGAGGTCATGACATGAGCTCGCCATCGGGACTGCTCCGTCGAAAGATCCTGACACCCAACGCCCGAGCGGCGTTCTTGCGGTTCCGCAGGTTCCTCTCGCGCAACGCCACTGCCCCGACCTACCTGAAAGTCGCGCCGACCACGTTCCTTACCAGGTTCGGCGCCGGTGCCGAAAGTGCAACCGCCGCAACGACTTACGCGATCCTGTCCGAAATACACAGTGCGTTAACGGATTTCGCGTTCCAAGGCGCGGCGACGATGATCCGAGACAGTCTCCCGATCGGCCATGATCACCGGGTCGCTCCCGCACGCCCTACGAAACGTCGCGGTCAGGATACGTCGGCTACCCCCGCGTCGGTGGTGGCCGACGAACTCGAGGTGAGTTCGAGGTCGAGCAGCCGAAGACAACGCGACAGAGAGTTGGTGTCACCGGCGATTACCACCCGGCCCGACAACACCGCGTCGAGGATGGCGACCTGTTCGGTACCGATCCGGATGAACGTCTCCGGATCGGCGGTGACAACCAGGGCGGGTTCGTTCGGCGGGTTGCCTTCGACGACTCGTGCGGTGTGGTTTTCACAGCGCACGTGGAACACTTCGTCGCCGATTCGGAACTCGTATGATTCGTCGACCTCTGGCTGGGGACCGACGGCGACCATCGCCTCCAACGCCAACCGCGCCCATTCGGCGCGCACGAGGCCGTCCTGCTCGTACGAGGCGATATGCGACAGGCCCCATGACGCCAAACCCATGACCACCGGCCGAAGTGCCTCGCCGCGGGGCGTCAGCCGATACTGGACGCCGCGGCCGTCGCCTGCCACGGATTCACGCTGGATCACTCCGTGCTCCATGAGCATCTGCAGCCGTGCTGCGAGCAGATTGGGTCCGATCCCGACCAGTGTCTCCTCGAGCAGTTGGTTGTATCGCTTCGGGCCGGTCAGCAGATCGCGGATGATCAGCAGCGTCCACCGCTCGCCGACCACGTCGAGCGCTGCCGCGATAGCGCACATCTGCGCGTAACGCTTCGTTCCCATGTGGACACCCTCGAGGCCGTTCAAGACTGTTAGCTACATTTATACATGGCAATATTACCAACAGGGACAACAGCGGGAAGATCAGCTCAGGCGCCGCGTGAATACCGAAGCAGCCGGAGAGGTCCTTTCGCAACCGCCGCAGATTGTCGGCCTCCCGTTCGAAGTCGAGCTGCCCGAGGAATGGCATCCGCCATACCGCGCCCGGTATACCGACGCCACGCCGCCCGAGGCGACCGGCTGCGGGTCCAGCTGCGCGAAGATGTCGTCGACATCCTCGCCGTAAGCCTCTGCCAAGGCGAGGGCGGTGTGCTCCTCGTCGAGTGGTGCGACCGAATCCTGCAGCAGCGACAGCTCAACCACCTTCCGATGACGAGGTAGGCGACCGAGCGCCCCGAGTCGGACGCCGACTTGCACACGGGAGACTGCCGGTAGATTACTTCTAATTTATAGATTGAGCAACGGGGAAGAAGCCTCGGACGGCCGTCGAGTGCCAACCTTGAGTACAGGGTTTGCGGACGAAGGGGGTCTTCAGATGGTCTCTTTGCCGGGACGGCTTCGCCGAAAGATCTTGACGCCGGATGCGCGGCAAGCATCGTTGAAGGTCCGCGGCTTCCCCGCCCGCAACCCATACGCCGCAGCCTGTCTGGAGACGGCCGGTGCGACGTTCCTCGAAGGATTCGGGATCGGCGCCGAGCGGGCCACGGCCGCCGAAACAGCCGAGCTGTTATCTGAAATCGAAAGCGAGCGAAGAGGTTTCGCCTTCGAAGGTGCCGCGATGGCGATGGCGATCCGTGATGGACTTCCGATCGGCCACAACCATCACGTGAGCGACTTCGTCGCGGCAGCCGACGAGCACCGCTACATGATCTACGTAGGCGTCGGCTGGGCACTCGCCAGGCTCCCGCGACGACGACACCGAGCGTTGCTGACCGGGCTGACCGATCCGGTGCTGATGTGGCTCACCTTGGATGGCTACGGATTTCATCAGGCCTATTTCCATACTGATCGCTATGTGAAACAGCAGTATGCTGACCCGGCCCGACTCGCGGTGTCGACCGCGCACCCGAGCTATGTGCCTCGCGCGATCGATCAGGGGATCGGGCGGGCCCTGTGGTTCGTATCAGGTGCCGATCCGGCAGCCGCGTGCGCGATCATCGACCGGTTCCCCGCAGACCGACGTTCGGACTTGTTCGCTGGGCTCGGCCTTGCGGCGACCTACGCGGGCGGTGCCACCGCGGGCGAACTCGGCGCATTACGCGAACAGGCAGCTGACTACTGCCAAGACATCGGACAGGGTGCGGTATTTGCCGCCGAGGCACGCGCTCGCGCCGGCATCGTGCACCCGTATACCGAGACCGCCGTAGAGATCCTCGCCGGTCGGCACGTCGATGACGCTTCCAGAATCGCGATCGAAGCTATGCCAACGGAGCCGACAGTCGACGGACGAGTCGCTTACGAGGTCTGGCGAGAACGGATCCGGCAACGGTGCCGGCCCCCGGAGGCACCGTTGCCGACCACTTCCTCCGTCAGCGAAACAACTGCGAAGGCCGAGTCATGAACGCTCGAATCAGAACACTGGTGCCGGCAATCGGCGCGGTAGTGGCGTTGGTATCGATCTTTCTGATCGCGCAGGCCCATGTCGCTACCGAAGATCCAGCCAAGGTGGCGCAGGATTATCAGCTCGAGTCCATGGCGATCGCAATGCCACCCGGATACGACAAGTTGCCGACAAAGTCTGTTCGCGAGGTGAACCCGGCATATCAGAACATCCGTTCCTGGGTCTCCTCGGTCGGTGCTTCGATCGCCATCAACGATCTGCTCGGACACGGGCGCTCCGACGGGATGTGCATCGTCGATACCCGAACGGATTCGGTGATCGTGACCTACACGCCGACAGCGCCACCGAACGACCGCTTCACGCCGTTCGTTCTACGTCCTGACCCGCTGGTAGTGGATTCGACGATGGCCCCGATGGGTTGTGCGCCCGGCGATTTCACCGGCGACGGCCAGCTGGACCTGCTGGTCTACTACTGGGGACGAACGCCGATCATCTTCCACCGCAACGGGAATCGCGATGAGCCTACGGCAGCGTCGTACACTCCGGTCGAGGTTGTGCCCTCGGCCGGCGCCGCAGGTCATTACAACGGTGAACTGTGGAACACCAATGCTGTCTCGATCGCGGACTTCGACGGCGACGGCCACCCCGACATCATCTTCGGCAACTACTTCCCGAACTCGGCTGTGCTCGACCCGCATGGTCACCCCGACGTCGTCATGAACGACTCGATGTCGAACGCGACGAACGCGGCCGGTGAACGGGTATACCGTTGGAACGGCAACGATCCAGCAGGCCACCCGACATATGTCGACGAGAAACAAGCGATCCCCTACGCTGATGCCACCGGCTGGACATTGGCGCTCGGAGCGGGCGACTTGACCGGCGATCTGCTTCCCGAGCTCTATATCGCCAACGATTTCGGCCACGATCACCTGCTGTACAACCGGTCCACGCCGGGCAATATCCGCTTCACCACCGCGACGGGGAATCGAACGTGGACCGATCCCAAATCATTTGTGCTCGGGAACGACTCGTTCAAAGGAATGGGTGTCGATTTCGCCGATCTGTACAACCGCGGGAAATTCGACATGATAGTCAGTAATATCACGACCCCGTGGGGAATCCAGGAGAGTAACTTCGCCTGGCGCAACGACACGGCCTCGGCCGACGACATGCGCCGAGAACTCGCTGCCGGGCACGCACCGTTCTCGCAACAGGCACAACAGCTCGGGTTGGCATGGTCTGGCTGGGGTTGGGATATCAAAGCCGCGGACCTGCGCAACTCGGGAACCCTTGACGTGCTGCAGACGACCGGCTTCGTCAAGGGCAGCGGCGACAACCGGTGGCCCTGGCTGCAGGAGTTGGCGACCAGTAACGACGTCCTGCTGCACACCCCGAACTCATGGCCGCGAGCAGTCCCCGGCGACGATATCGCGGGCGGGCACACCATGGCGCTGTACGCCAAAGGCAACGATGGCAAATACGTCGACATCACCGATCAGGTCGGCACCAACGTGCCGATACCGACGCGCGGCCTCGCCATCGGCGATAGCACCGGCACAGGAACGCTCGACTTCGCGGTCGCCCGCCAGTGGGACGCCCCCGCGTTTTTCGCGAATCGGTCACCGCGCATGGGGAATCCGCTGGAGCTTCACCTTTACCGACCGGCAGCGCATTCCTACGGCGGAGCTGGCGCGGTCATCGGACAGCCTGCCTACAACGCGGCCGTCACGGTGCACACCGCCGATGGCCGGACCATGCGTAGCCAACTCGACGGCGGCAGCGGCCACAGCGGCAAACGAAGCTTCGATGTTCATTTCGGGCTCGGCACGGCCAGCGGCCCGGTGACAGCCGACATCGATTGGCTCGACAACACCGGTGCACGGCAGCACCAGACGCTGCGGCTGACGCCTGGCATACACGCGCTGATGCTGACCGACACCGCCACCGAGATCGCCGAGGGGACCACACAACCATGACTTTGCTCAACCGGAAACCAACCATCGGCGATAAGAAGAATACGCACCAGGTCGAAATCCTCTCGACAAACGGCAAGGCTCCGGTCGACCGACAACACGACGCGCAACCGCCCGTAAAAGATACGCGTTATCTGGCCTTGCGTAACTTCGCGCTCTCACTCACTGTTCTCAATATCATCGGGTACGCCCTTCTCGGCTTCGAACAACCGCCGCTATGGCCGATTCTGGCGCTGGTGTCGGCTTATGTGACCGACTTCGTGTTCGAGATGATCACCGCGTGGACCCAGCGCACGTCGCCACGGTTCCTCGGTCACGGCTTCCGCGGGGTCTATGAGTTCCTGCTGCCAGCCCACATCACTGCCCTCGCGGTAAACATGCTGCTCTATGCCAACAATCAGTTCTGGCCGATCTTGTTCGCCGTCGTCGCCGCGATCACAAGCAAGCACGTGTTCCGAGCTCCGTTCGCCGGGCGTATGCGGCATTTCATGAATCCGTCCAATTTCGGGATCACGCTTACGCTGCTTTGTTTCAGCACCTGGATCAGCATCGCACCGCCCTACGAATTCGGCGAGAACCTCAACACGATGTTCCGGATCGCCGTCCCGCTCGTTCTGCTCGTCGCGGGCACCGTGATCAACGCTACTCTGGTGCGCCGGGTGCCGCTGATCGTCGGTTGGCTCGGTGGTTTCGTGATCCAGGCCATTGTTCGCCATGAACTGTTCGACGCCGCTCTTGTTGCCGCACTCGGCACGATGACCGGCACCGCGTTCATCCTGTTCACCAATTACATGATCACCGATCCTGGAACCACACCATTTCCCGCTCGGGCCCAATTCATGTTCGGCGCCGCTGCCGCAACGGTGTACGGACTGCTGATGGCCCTCGACGTCGTATACACCTTGTTCTTCGCCTTGACGATCGTTTGCGCGGTACGGGGTAGCTATGCATGGCTCGCGACTTGGGCCGAGGGTGCCAGACGTAAGGCCACCGTCTCGGAACCGGTGTTATCCCCCGACCTCAGAGTTAAGCGAGCATGAGCGATGGTTCGACTGGCAATCGTCGGTATGGCGTGCCGCTTTCCCGACGCGGCGACGCCGGCCCAGCTGTGGGAGAACGTCCTCTCCCGTCGACAAGCATTCCGGCCGATCCCCCAGGTCCGGTTGAACCCGGCCGACTACTACGCCAGTGATCCCGCGGCGGCGGACCGTCACTACGCGACACATGCCGCGGTCATCGAAGGCTGGACATTCGATCGCACCAGACATCGCGTCGCCGCAAGCACTTTTCGGTCCACCGACATCGTGCACTGGCTCGCACTCGACACTGCTGCGGCGGCACTCGATGACGCGGGCTTTCCCGCGGGCGAGGGCTTGGACCGCAAACGCACCGGCGTCATCCTCGGAAACACACTCACCGGCGATATGACACGCGCCACCGGCATGCGATTGCGCTGGCCGTATGTGCGTCGCACCCTGGCCGCGGCGCTGCGACGCAAGGGCTGGCCTGCCGAGGATATCGCCGACTTCCTCGACGAGTACGAGACGGATTACAAAGCACCATTCCCAGCGATTACCGAAGACAGCCTCGCCGGCGGCCTGGCGAATACGATCGCCGGGCGCATTTGTAATCACTTCGATTTCGGGGGCGGCGGCTTCATCGTCGATGGCGCCTGCTCGTCGTCACTCTTAGCGGTGGCGCAGGCGGGAGATGCCCTGATCGCCGGTCGACTCGACGCCGCTGTCGTCGGAGGGGTCGACATATCGATAGACCCCTTCGAACTGGTCGGCTTCGCCAAGACCCGCGCACTGTCGACGTCGGGGATGCGCGTATACGACGAGCACTCGAACGGCTTCTGGCCAGGTGAAGGCTGTGGCGTCATCGTGCTGCTCCGCGAGCAGGACGCGATCTCCCGTGGCTCGCGGATATACGCGACGATCGCAGGCTGGGGCATTTCCTCGGACGGTCGCGGCGGCATAACCCGTCCCGAACGCAACGGTCACCTCCGTGCGCTCGCCAGCGCGTACCGGATGGCGGGCTTCGGTATCGATACGATCGACTATCTCGAGGGCCACGGCGCGGGCACCGCGGTCGGTGATCGAACTGAGCTCGAGGTGTTCAACGAGGCCGTCGCCGCACGGAGCGCAGACAGACCACCGGTCGCGATCGGAACGATCAAGGGCAATATCGGTCACACGAAGGCGGCGGCCGGTGTCGCATCGCTTATCAAGACCGCACTCGCCGTTCATCATGGAATCATTCCGCCGGTCACCGGTACTGTCCGCGCCGAGCCGTTCCTCGCCGACGCCGGGGACCGACTCCGCCTTCCCGACGTTGCGCTTCCGTGGCCGGATTCTGGCGCGGAACACAGTGTTGCCGCCCTCGACCCCGACACCGTGCATCCTCGGCGTGCCGGTCTGTCATCGCTGGGATTCGGCGGCATCAACACCCATGTCGTACTGGAGAGCCGACGGCTACCGCGCCCGCTCGGCACCCGCCTTGATCGAAGCGCTCAGGACGCGGAACTCTTCGTACTTTCGGCGGCAACGCCGATGGATCTGGCGGACAAGCTCCGCGCGGTCGCGGGTTTCGCCGCAGGCTGTTCGTTCGCCGAACTCGGCGACCTCGCCACCGAGCTGACACGTATCGACTCCCGACTGCCGATCAAGGCGGCGGTGGTCGCCGCCGGGCAGCAACAGGCCGCTGACCGGTTGACCGAACTCGCCGACGCGCTGGCGGCCGGTGAACGGCACCGGATCGCTGCGGGCCATGGCCAATTTCTCGACGCGAATACCGGAACCGCTGCGCGCATCGGGCTGATGTTTCCCGGGCAGGGCGCCCCTGGGCACGGGGACGGCGGCGCACCCGCTCGCCGCTTCTCGGTCATCGCTGACCTGTATGAACAGGTTGGTGTCCGCCCCGGAGGTACTGCGACCGACGATGCACAGCCGCGAATCGTGGCCGCGTCGCTGGCCGGACTGAGACTGCTCGCCGCCGCCGAGGTGGATGTCGTCGGTTGCGTCGGACATAGTTTGGGCGAATTGACCGCTCTGCACTGGGCTGGCGTGTTCGACGAGACCGAGCTCATGCGCACCGCGGAGTTCCGGGGGAAGGCTATGCGGGCCGCGGCGATGGACGAGCCAGGCAGCATGGCGACAATCCATGCGCCCGCTGGTCGGGTCTCGGCTCTGTTGAACGGCGATCCGGTAGTGATCGCCGGATACAACAGTCCGAAACACACGGTGATCGCGGGTCCGGCCGACGCCGTCGACGCAGTGCTGGTCAGCGCGCGCGCAGCCGGGATGCGATGCCAGCCACTGCCGGTCTCGCACGCGTTCCACTCACCGTTGGTCGCTCCGGCGGCCCGACTGTTCCGCCAGCACCTGGATGAGATCGACATCCGCGCGGTCGAGCGACCCGGGGTTGTCTCGACCGTCACTGCGGCGCCGCTCGAGCCAGGTACTGCTGTCGCCGATCTGTTGGAGCGACAGGTGCGCGCACCGGTCCGTTTCGCGGCCGCATTGTCGCGGCTCGCGCAGGCTTGCGATCTGCTCGTCGAGGTCGGTCCTGGGGCGGCGCTCTCGGCCATGGCGGCCGACGTATGCCCCGAAGTTCCGGTGGTCGCCATGGAGACCGACGGCAGTTCCGTCGCCGGAATCCTGCGCACCCTCGCCGCGTGCTATGTCCTCGACGCACGTCCCGATCTGCACGGTCTCACCGCAGAACGGTTCAACCGGCCCATCACGCTCGACAAACGGTTCGACTTCATAGCGAACCCCTGTGAGCGCGCGCCGACCGACTCCTACCTGCCCCGAGCGCAATCCGCAGAACTCGGCGCGGCACCTCCGGCCGTTCGGGATCAGCCCGATTCGGCATCGGGTGACCAGCCATCGTCGTTGCTGACGTTGCGGAGACTGATCGCGGACCGCGTCGAACTCCCGATCGAGCAAATCACCCCCGGCACTCACCCGCTCGACGATCTGCATTTGAGCAGCATCACCATTACTCAGCTGGTCGCTGACGCGACCAAGCGGTTCGGTACCCGGCCCCCGGAACCGACCACTAATGTCGCCACCGCGACGGTCATCGAGCTTGCCGAGGCGATCGACGATATGGCTCGCCAGGACGGCGACTCACCGGCGGAATCAGCCGACGATCTGGTCGGCGTCGATATGTGGGTGCGACCGTTCACCGTCGAACTTGTCACGTCATCGGTGTCGCCCGTCGCTGACGACAACGAGGACAAGCCTGGACGGTGGCGTGTGTTCGCGCCAAGGGACGATCGGCTCGCCGCTGCCATCCAGCAACAACTTGATACCTCCCGCCTCAGCGATGGCGTGATCCTGAGGCTGGGCGCACCGGCTATCGAATCGGCCGAAACCGCGATCGACCGTATGCTCATCGCTGCCCGCTCAGCGATCAGCGATGGGGTTCGCTTCGTCGTTATCGACGACGGCAACGGCCGCGATGCGGCCGCGCTCGCCAAGACCGCTCATCTCGAGGCGCCGACGCTGCGCACGACGGTGATCCATGCGGCCGCAGACCTGGCGCCCGAGCACGTCGCGCGACTGGTGTGCGCCGATATCGCGGCGACAAGAACATTCAGGGAAGTCCACTACAGCCCGGATGGCAACCGAACCGAACCGGTACTTCGTGAGCTGACGCTGGACAGCGCCCTTCTTCCACTCGACGCCAGCGACGTTGTCGTTGTCACCGGAGGCGCCCGCGGCATCACCCTCGAGTGCGCGGCCGCGCTTGCCGAGCACACTGGATGCGTGCTCGCGGTCATCGCTCGAAGCCGCGCGGACGATCCCGATGTCGCCGCCAATATGACGCGCATACGCGAATCCGGTGTCACTGCATACTATTACGCCGCCGACGTGACCGACCGAAGCCAGGTTGCCGCTGCCATCGCCGCGATTCGCCGCGATCTCGGCGAGATCACCGGCATCATGCACGGGGCCGGAATCAACACCCCCGCCTCGATCGAGTCACTGACCAGCGAGGACATCGTCCGCACCGTCTCCCCCAAGATCGACGGTCTCCGCAACCTACTCGACGCACTCGCGCAAGCCGAGCTCCGTCTGGTTGTCGGCTTCGGCAGCATCATCGGCCGCGCGGGCTTGCGCGGCGAGGCGCATTACGCAATAGCCAACGACTGGTTGCGCTCCACCATCGACGCACTCGCCGACGAACTGCCGACGTGCCGATGCATGACCATCGAATGGTCGGTATGGGCCGGGACCGGGATGGGCGAACGGCTCGGCGTGCTGGATTCGCTGGTCCGTCAGGGTATCGATCCGATCCCGACCGACTCGGGTGTCGAGGTCATTCTGGATCTCCTGCGCACCCCCGCCTGTCCGACCAGTGTGGTCGTGATCGGTAGAACCGGGGCGCTACCGACAATCCGGTTCGACGATATCGAGCTGCCGCTGTTGCGGTTTTTGGAGCGTCCGCGCCTATATGTCCCCGGGATCGAGTTGCTCGCCGACGCCGACGTGTCGATAACAACCGACCCGTATCTCGCCGATCACCGATTCTCCGGCGACGCACTGTTCCCGGCGGTGATGGGTATGGAAGCAATGGCGCAAGCCGCGACGGCGCTGTTCGGTGAACAGCATCCGGTCCAATTGCACGATCTCGAATTCCTTCGCCCGATCGTGGTGACAGCGGACCGCGCCACCACGATCCGGGTCGCGGCGCTGCGATCGGGTGATAGCGTCAGGGTCGCAATCCGCTGCGACACAACAGGTTTCCAGATCGACCACTTCCGCGGCGTATGCCGACGCGCACGGCAAGAGGATGTCGCAGCCTTCGCCTCGCCGACGTCGATGGCCGAACCACTCCGGCAACTCGCCGACGACACCGTCACCGCAACGCCCGGTCTCGATATCGTGGTCGATACCGACGTGTACGACCGAATCCTGTTCCACGGGCCGATGTTTCGGTCTATCGCTGACTACTGTCAGCTATCCGCCAGGCAATGCACGGCACGGATCCGCATCGGTGCTGAACGCTGGTTCTCCCCCATGTTGCCGAAATCGCTTGTGCTCGGCGACCCGGCCGCACGCGACGCATTCATGCACGCCATTCAGGTCTGCGTCCCCGACTCGACCCTGCTGCCTTCGAAAGTCGCACGCGTGCTTGCCTTCCCAGTCGCGCCGGACGTCCGGACTGTCGTGCTTTCCGCGCGCGAACGCTCCAACGAAGGATCGAAATACGGGTATGACGTCATCGTTCGGGACGAGCGTGGTGCACTCGTCGCGATCTGGGAGGCACTAGAACTCACCGCGGTCGCACCGATCGCCACACCGACCGGATGGATACCCGAGTTGCTCGGCCCACACCTGCAACGGATGCTCGATCCCCTGCTGCCTTCGCCGGTTCGGTTGGCGATCCTTCGCGACGAGCCGCCTGCAGCCGCCACTGACGAGAGCACCCGCGCAGGAATCTCGAGCCGCCAGAAGGCAACCCAACGCGCGTTGACCGCGGCGCTCGGCCGCGCGGTGATCCCGCGTTACCGGCCCGACGGACGACCGGAGATACCCGACGGGTACGTCAGCTCGTCGCATGGGGCCGGCCTTACCATCGCCGTGGCCGCCGCGCGCCCGATCGGCTGTGACGTCGAACCGGTCCAGACTCGCACACCAACCCAGTGGGCCGACCTTCTCGGCAGCTCAGGGGTAGCGCTCGCGGCGATGTGCCGCGAGGCTACCGGCGAGTCGTTCGCCACCGCCGCAACGCGGGTCTGGAGCGCACGCGAAGCCGCGACGAAACTCGGCGCAACGGTCACTAGACCGAGGCTGGTATTGGACAGTCAACCGGCGGTCGGCGATCGGCTGGCTTTCCGACACGGCACCGACGTCATCTGGTCCTTCAGCACCACGCTGGCGATACCAACGCCCCAACTGCCCGTCGTGTTCTCAGTTACCGAGAAAGGTTGACACGTGCGCGCTTACGAGATCTCCCACATCGTCGGCTTCGAAGAAACCAACCTGGTCGGCAACGTCTACTTCGTGCACTACTTTCGCTGGCAGGGCCGATGCCGGGAAATGTTCCTGATGGAGCACGCACCCGACGTGCTCGACGAAATCCACCGTGACCTCAAGCTTTTCACGATCAAGTGCGAGTGCGAATACTTCGCCGAGCTGACCGCATTTCAACGCCTCACGATCCGGATGACACTGGTCGACCTCACCCAGACGCAGATCGAATTCGAATTCGCGTACCTCGACATCGACGCCGAGACCGGGGTGGAAAACCTGGTGGCCCGCGGTCGTCAACGGGTCGCCTGTATGCGCGGCAACGGGTTACAGGTCGAGCCGACCAGGGTGCCCGAAAGCTTGCGTCGTGCGCTCGAGCCATATCAGCAATCCCACCGCCTCGGCGACGGCATGCGCGCCGTCGCAGGCCACGGCGCCGACTGAACTCGCGGCCTGCGATGGCGAAGTATTGGACGGCACAGGATGTCCCGCCGTGTACCGGGATGGTTGCGCTCATCACGGGAGCATCGTCGGGGCTCGGGCTGTATATGGCCGGTGCGCTCGCCGCGCGGGGAGCGCGGGTGTTACTCGCCTGTCGCGATGTCTCGCGTGGTCGCCGAGCCGTGGCGGCCGCCCGTAGCTCTGCCGCCGACGGCGGGACAGCCGAGCTGGCGGTCCTGGATCTGGCCGATCTGGCCTCCGTCCGCCGAGCGGCCGCAGAAATCGGCGAGCGGTGTCCGGACGGCCTGGACATTCTGATCAACAACGCCGGGGTCATGGGCACACCATGTCGCCGGACAGTGGACGGCTTCGAATTGCAGATGGCCACCAACCACCTCGGTCCCGCCGCGCTGACCTGGCTGTTGTGCCCAGTCCTTCGGGTTGCTCGGGCACCGAGGGTGGTCACCGTCTCGAGCCTGGAGCATCGGCGAGCCGAGCTGCGCCTGAACGGCGGCGGACTGGGCGGCGAGGCGTATCGCCCGTTGCGGGCTTACGCGGATTCCAAGCTCGCCGCCCTGCTGTTCGCTTTCGAATTGGACCGCCGCGCGCGAAGGGCAGGCATGGCGATGATCAGTGTCGCCGCACATCCGGGTGTCGCATACACGCATTTGATGGCCAACACTTTAGGTAGCCGAAACCGCCTGCTTGCTCCGTTCGGCTTGATTCCGGTGCCCGGTTTGACTCAGCCGGTCCGGATGGGTGCGGCGCCGATTCTCTTTGCGGCAACGATGCCGGCGGTGCACGGTGGTGAATTCTACGGCCCCAATGGGTGGCAGGAAATCCGCGGGTATCCCGATCTCGTAAAAGCGGCGGACCGTGCTTATGAGATGACAGCGGCGGAACGAGTGTGGGACATGACCGCCGCGATGACCAAGGTGATGCCCGATCCGCAATGACGGCTGGACACAAGGAGTGAGCTGTGCACAATCCAGGGAATGATGACAAGGTCTACACCGGTGATGCCGACTACGACCCGGTGTTCGGGCAAATGATGCTCAGCATGACGCTGGCACCCGCAGTCCATGCGGCAGCGAAATTACGAGTGGCTGACGTCATCGATGACAAGCCGGTCCATATCCGTGACCTCGCCGCGAAGCTCGGTGTTCATGAGCGGTCCCTCGATCGGCTGCTGCGAGCACTGGCGGCATTCGGTGTCTTCCATACCGACGGCGATGATCGATACGGGCACAGCCGCACGTCAAGGGTGCTGCGTGCGAACGAACCGAATACCATGCTTTATCTGCTGCTGATGAGCGCCAGTGAGTGGAATATCAGGTCCTGGCAGGGTTTGGCCGACACCGTCCGCACCGGGAAACCGGCATTTCGGCGAATCTACGGCAAGGATATCTTCGACTATTTCGCCACCGACGATCCGGAATCCGGTGAGCGCTTTCACAAGGCTATGTCGGTGCTGAACGGAACCACGATCGACGCTATCGCCGAAGAACTCGAATTGCCAGGAGCCAAGCGCGTCGCTGACATCGGCGGTGGTCAAGGCACACTGCTCTCGGCTGTCCTGCGTCGGAATCCGTCGCTGCACGGAATTCTGTTCGACCTCGAGCAAGCCATGGCCGATCTCGACGCGAGCCTCTCTGGTGAATTCGCCGATCGGTGCACAGTTGTCGCAGGCGATGCGCGACGCCATGTTCCGGTGAGCGCGGATGTCTACATACTCAAGCACGTTCTGCACATGTGGGGCGACGACACAGCAATCGAGGTACTGCGCAACATTGCCGCGGTGGCGCATCGCGGTGCACGGGTGATCGTCGCGGAGCAAACGATTTCCGATGACCCGAGCGCGGCGTACACCTTACTGATGGACCTGCAGATGTTGGCGACGATGTACGGGGGCGAGCGCACCGAAGAGCAGTTTGCCGAACTGTTCGACCAGGCTGGACTGCAATACCGAGGAAAGACGCCGACGCGATCGGCGGTTGTTCTGCTCGAGGGGGTCGTGCCGCTGTGATCGGGTGCCGTCGAGCGCGCGGGCATTGCTTCTAATCAAATAGATATATATATTAGTAGTAATCCGGGGTTTGGGGTCACCGTCTTACCTGTACGCAAGCCGAACTGCAACCCCTGGCCTTCACTACGTGACATTCTAGGTGATTACTGTGCTCGTTCGCCCATACTCACCATATGATTTAGAAGTATCTACGGCGCGGTGTCCGACGGACGAGTGCAGCATCGACCCGGGACGCCACTGCGCGCTCTGCGCACAGGACGGGCACTGTCTGAGCGCGGACGGCACCGAACTCCCCCTGTGCGTCGACAGGGATGTCGCCGCCGCCTGGCTGGCCTCGGTGGGACGCGCGATCACGCACATGCGTGACGATCCAGCCAGGGAACAGCGATTATCCGATCACGCCAACGCGGGCCTGTTCAGCCCGTTCCATTTCCATCGGGTGTTCCATCGGATCACCGGCGCCACACCCGGCAGATTCCTGGCGGCCGTCAGAATGGCAGAGGCACAACGTCTCCTGGCCAGGACGCAGCTCCGGATCGGCGATGTGTGCAGCGATGTCGGCTACTCGAGTCTCGGCACGTTCAGCACTCAGTTCCGGCGCATGGTCGGCGTGTCACCGAGCTCCTTCCGAATCCTTGCCAGACGAATCGGCGACCGAACGGTGGACAGTGTCGATCCCGCACGCATCGATCGGCCCGAGCGGGGCGGGCAATCCCTGATCGCGGAGGTCATCGGGATCGGTCCCGGAGTGGTATGGACCGTGTTGTTCGATGCCAACCGGCACCTGGCGAGTCCGGTGGGACACACGCTCGGAATCCTGCCGGGACCACAGCGGCTCACCGCGGTTCGGGCGGGGAATTACCACACCCTGTCCAGTTATGTGCCAACGGGCACCAGGGTGCTCGACGCCTTGCTCGACACCCCACGTCCGGTAGGACGGCTGATCGCGGACACACCGGTGGTGGTGCGCCGGACCGGCGGTGTACAGACCTTTCCGGTCCACCTCAGGGCGCGTCGAATCTGCGATCCGCCCATGCTCAGCGCGCTGCCGCTACTCGCGCTCGAGGATCGCGTCACCGCGCCCCGATCGCGTCACCGCGTTCCGATGTGATTGCGCAGGGCGGTGATCGAGGGCACGAAGAAGTACCCGCCGCCGGTCGGAACGGTCCATTGCCGAGGCAGGGTGAGGCGCAGGTGGCCGACGGCCCCGTCGGTTCGCAGGTAGGGCAGCGAAAACCCACGCGCATGGCTACCGACCGCGGCCCGGTTGTACTGTCCAGCGATCGGATCGTGGCCCTCCTCCTCGGCGCGCAGATACGGATTGTTGAGCCAGGACCGGGTGATGTATTCGAACTGCCGCTCCAGCGAGGTCTGATATGCCGCGAAGAGCAGTCCACGATCGGCGGCGTGCGCGGAACCGAATGGCATGCCGCGCCGAAGGATTCGATGCGTCTCCATACTGGCCTTCGTGTCGACGGAGGTCTCGTGATCGCGCGGATACGCCTTGCGAATGTGCGCGGCCTGCGGGCAGATCAGACCGAGCGGATCGGTACCGCGGTCTCCGGCGTAGCCGAAGTTGTCGACGCGGTGCGCGTTGTAGGCGATGTCGAGGTTCTCCGCCGCCGGGGACAACATCACCGGGGTGCCGTGCCGCCAGCGCCCCATCAGCCGCGCCCGCAGCTGTTCCCGTGTCATCGTTGCCAATTCCGCTACCGTATGCACCTGCGCGAGCGCGTCGCTGATGAACTGCTCGAAGGCGTCGACGTCTTGGCGCAGTCGCCGAAGCACCAACAGCGAGCCGTTGCGCCCCCAGGTCGGCCCTGCCTGTGCGGGCAGCCCCGGGTGCCACGGATCGAATGGATCCTGCGTGGGATAGCCGAAGACGAATTCGCCGGGCCATACCAGCTTCTGACCCGGTTTGGCCTCGTCGGGCCTGGCCGGGTCGACGCTGGGGTGCAACAGCACATCAGGGTCCGCTGATATCCGCCCGCGGACACCTGGCTGTGAAATCGGATCCCGAAAACCGAAGTGCTCGTGCCCCTCCGGCGGTCCCGGCAGCCGGGCGCAGGATTCCACCTGGATCACCTCGACGCCCTCGGCGGCGAGATCGGGCACGGCCGCTCGGGCGGATCGGTCGTCGCAGGCGATGACGAGCACGATATCGGCCTGCGTCGCCGGGCCGCCGACGATCCAGTTGGCACAGTGCCCCGGGTCTCGCTCATCGATGGGATCACCGAGCATGCGAGATCGTTGGTGCAGGCCCTGTGTGAACGGCACATCCCGCATCGCCTGCGCCTGCGGCGCAAGCAACGTGAGGCCCGGATAGCCGAAGCCGACTCCGACCATCGGCGCCGAATCGCGCCGCGCCGGGGTCGACCGCCGCCGCAGGACCTGACGCATCGTCGTCACGGCCGGCGCCAATCGCGTCAGCCACTTCTTGGTCATACCGACATCTACGATCCGAAGAAAGACGAAATCCTGATAGGCGGTGTCGAATCCCGCCAGGATATTGCCTTGGATGTCGTCGATTTCCAGCAGCGGTTCGGTGCGCCCGGCTCGGGCCCGCGCCGCTGCCACGCCGATGTCGCGCAGGGTCATCGCGCCACCGCCGAAACGAGCAAGTAGTCCTGGCCTGCCACCTCACCGGCCCGATCGAACTGCTCCACCCACCCGCGCCACATGGCGCGGACCAGAGGGTTGACCCGCTCCACGATATCGGCATCGGCGAGGCGGCGGCCGAGGTAACGCATGTAATGCGGGTACACCTCGTCCCGCAGCGACTCCACCCTGATGTCGGCGAATCCCTTGTGGCCGAGCAACTCTTGATACCGGCTCGCTCCGTACAGGTTCTCCTTCGGCACGGCGACCACCGTGCGTTGCAGATATTCGGCGACCCGGTTCGGCTGCGTACCGTCGATCGGCGCGGGTTCAGCCAGGACCAACACGCCACCGGGGCGCAACACTCGCCTTGCCTCGGCGAAGAAATCAGCTCTGGTGATGAAGTGGAAACTAGCCTCGAGCGATAACACCGCGTCGAAGTCGTTGTCGGAGAACGGCAGAGCCGTGGCCGAGCAGGTGGTGAACTCGGGTGCTTCCCTGCCGAGTCGCTCAGCTGCCCGCCGTCGTGCGAGGTCGACCTTGAAGTCCATCAGGTCCGTGCCGACCAGCTTCGCCGGGCGGAAGTGCTCGACCCAGTAGCTGTCCTGGTCGCCGAAGCCGCAGCCGACATCGAGCACGCGGCTGCCCTCGCCGATATCAGCCCGCCGTGCCATCAGCTCGGCCAGGGCATCGCAGGCCGCGTCCAAGGTTCCCGGGCCATCCGCCCAGTAGCCGAGATTGTGGTAGAGACTGCGTTCGCCGAAACAGTTTTCCGTGCCGTCCATCCACTGCACCAGCTGAACCCGTGCCCGGATCGGTGCCAGGAACAGCGCCGCGAACAACATGTACCCGGAGCAACGCCGCAGCACCCTGCGCGATGCTCGATGCACGTCCTCAGACCGCACTATCGGTGAACCGCCCCTCCGCCGGGAATATGTCCAGCTGGGAAAGCAGCGTGTGGAGATCGAAGTTGTAAATGGCATCGGTGATGACGCCGTCGACCACCGTGAACAGCGAAATGCTGCGAGTGATAACACCTTTTCCGGTGGGAGCGGTGCCGAGCAGTTCCCGAGTGTGCGTGCCAGCGAAGGCCGCGAGCACGGTGACCCTCGAGCCGTCGATGATGACACGTTCGATATTGAACTGGAAATCCGGGAATGCGTGGAGGAGCGCCATCGTGGTCAGCGATTCCTGCAAGAAATCGGTCGCTCCCGTGGCGATCAGCCGGTCCATATGGTGCAATTGCCTGCCATTGAGCACGTCGTTGAACAGGCTGCGCAAGATGAATCGGCCATCTCCGGCGGTCCCGGTCGGCCGCATGCGCGGTGCCCCGGCGTCGAGCAATTCGCGCGCGACACCCAGCTGTTCTGCCAGCTTGTCGAGATCGAATCGGAGATCGAGATCGACGATGAGACCCGACTGTGCCTCGAGTGTCAGATCCGCCGTGACCCGGATATCGGCGCCCTGGCCTGTCATGCCCCACAGGTCCCGGACATGACGGCCCTCGACCACCAATTCGGCGCGCGCGACCGTCGCGTCGACGGCTATCTCACCCACCGCGAAGTGCACGTCGTCGAGGGCCGCGGTCAGCGCGAGCAGCACGAGCGACCCGACCACCCGGCCGTGCGCGTCCGGATGCACCAGTTCGTCCACGGCGGCGAGATTCTTTTCTTGCAGTACCTCGGCCACGAACCGCCGCACGAGAACTTCCAGGTCCGACCCCTCGAAGGAGTGTGCGGCGTCCTTGGCCACGCCGAGTAGGCGCAGCATCTTGAGCTCGTTGCCAGTTCCCCAGCGCTCGGTCATTTTGTCCCCGGCGAGCCGGACGATGTCGATTCTGCGGGCCGACAACTGCTTACCGGTGGGCGGAATGCCCATATACGTAGCACGATGGGTGCCGCTCCACTTGCCTATGCAGACGACGATGTCACCCTCGGCAAGCTCCTCATCGACGTCGTATCTGAAATCCGGAAACGATTCCAGGTATGAACGCAGCACCGCTTTGAAACCCGAGAGAGCGATATCTTGTCCTGGATAAGGATTCCAGTCGACATAGTCAGGTACCTTCAGCTTCTCAACCGAGTCCAGACGATGCTCGTTGAATACTTCGTGCACCCAGCGCCGCACGACCTGCTTGTTCGCCTCCGCTTGCGCAACCATGTCATTTCACCTCACAGTGATGCCTTCCGAATGGAGTCAACGGTACCGACCAAGTCGAATCCGGTTTTCCTCCAGATTGCTTCACTTGATGATCGCGAACGCGGTAGGCCAACGATGTTGCGATGAACGTACGCCGTGGAGGTGTCGCCGAATGTCGTGCCATTCGGCGACACCTCCCAACGGTATCCTGATTACTCGAGACCGTCGGCTGTAGCCTGGAGAATAATCCCGTTCCCGTCGGGATCGTCCAATGTTATAAACCTTCCCCATGGCTCTTCCTCGACGTCACCGTTAAACGTGACGCCCTTGTCCCGCAACCTTTTTATGTCGCCGTCGAGATCGTCCGTCTCCAGCACCATGCCCTTCGAGGAACCCGGCGTCATACTGGGAAACCAGGTAGCAAGCACCAGAGAGGTGGACTGTCCCTCCAGCCCCACCTGCACCCAGGTGTGGTCGGGTCCCATAGGGTTCTCGCGGATCAGCTTGAATCCGAGGACATCGACATAGAAAGACTTCGCGCGTTCCTGATCGGAAACCGGTCGAGAGACCAGTTGAATATGCGTAATAGTCATGCAGTGATCGTAGTTGGTGGCCGTGCCCACCGTCTAGAGCGACGGCAACGATGTCCGTTTCTGGGTTATTTCAATCCACCATCACGTTCGCTGCAGACCACGGAATGCGGCAAAGGCCGTCGTCGACATGGTTACCGCGAGAAATAGCACGGCCGCGAGCAGGGCGCGCGCCACGGCGGTGGTGTCCCAGCCGGTGATCAGCAATGCCCGCATACCTTCCATGAGATATGTCATGGGGTTGAAAGCGGCCACGGTGCGCAGCCAACCCGACAATTCGCTGCGAGGTAGGAAAACCGGCGCTAGAAACATGATCGGGAAAAACAAGAAAGTAAATGCTTGAGCTGCCTCCGGCTTTCCGGTCAACAGGGACACGGTCACCGAATAGCCCGCGTACCCAAGCCCCCACAACACGGCGATCGCCAACAGCACGAGCAGTCCGGCGAACCCGGTGGCCGGTGCCAGCCCGAGCGCGAAGCCGACGGCGATGATCACCACGGTGAGCACGACGGTCAGCACCGCGCCCTGCACCACAGCGGCGGCCACCATGGAGAACCGGGAAATCGGCATGGTGAGCTGGCGGTTCATGTATCCGCTCGCATTGTCGGCAAGCAGGCTGAAACCGGCGGCGCCACCACTGATGGCGACCATGATCACGGCGACCGGCAGCGTGAAGTTGATATACTTTCCACCCGTGATTTCGGACACTGCGGCGCTTTCCCCGAACATGCCATTGTAAATGAGCAGAAAAAATATGCTGATCAACAAATTGGGGATAATGGTCGCTGGCTCCCGGATTGCCCTGGAAAGCACGCGTTGGGTCAGCAGCAGGGTTTGGGCCGGCACCGAAAGCCCTACGGCGCCTTCCCTATTGCCCGCCGCCGACGGGAATTGCGTGGCAGCTGTCATCGCACAACCTTGCTTTCGTCGATCCGAGCGTTCCGGCCCTCGATGGCATTCAGAAAGACGTCGTCCAGGGTTGGGGAGGTGAGGTTGACAGCCGTCGGTGTGATGTTCTGCGCGGCGAGTGTCGTCACCACCGTCGCGACTTCCACCGCGGCGTCATCGACGCCGATGCGCACCTGCGTCATGCCAGGAGAAAAGGGGGCATGTAACGCGGCGGCGGCGCGTTCAGCGGTCTGCTCGTCGTCCAATGTCAGCTCGATCACGTCGTGTCGCAGGCTGCGCTTGAGTTCGGCGGGCGAACCCTCACGCACGACGCGACCGCCATCGATGATCGCTACTCGATCTGCCAGTTTGTCGGCCTCCTCCAAATACTGAGTTGTCAAAAGAATTGTCGTGCCCTCGTCGCGCAGCGCCCGGATCTCCTGCCAGAGTCGGCGCCGCGATGCCAGGTCGAGTCCGGTGGTCGGTTCGTCGAGCAACAGCACAGTCGGCCGGTGCACGAGCGCGACCGCCAGGTCCAAGCGGCGGCGCATCCCGCCCGAGTAACCCGAGATCCGCCGCGTGGCAACCTCGTTCAGGTCGAAACGATCGATCAGCTCGGCCACCCGGTGTTCGGCTCGCTCGCGAGACAGCCCGTAGAGGCGGGCGTGCAGCTCGAGGAGTGCGGCTCCGGTCTGAGTCGGGTCGATTCCGGTGTCCTGCAAGGCGACACCGATGTGCCGCCGCACGCTCGCGCCGTCGCGGACGATGTCGTACCCCGCCACCGCGGCTGTCCCGGAATCGGGTCGGCTCAGTGTGGCGAGGATGCGCACCAGGGTGGACTTCCCCGCACCGTTGGGGCCGAGCAACCCGAAGATCTCCGCCCCCTCGATGTCGAAACTCACGCTGTCCAGGGCCCTGATCACCGCTCGTTTGACGCGTCGATCGGGAAAAGTCTTCGTGAGGTCGCGGACCTCGACACGTGCTCCTTCGACATCGCTGCGAGAAGCCATGAGTTCGCAGTCCTTCCTGCACCGGGCGGCCTTCCACCCGACGTCTGTGCTGGACTCTGTTGATCACATCATGAGGGTCGATCGAGCGACGGTCGACCATGTAACGGAGATCACTATACCAAGATAGTAGTGATTCGTCCTCGGCGATCTGCCGCCGAGGACGAAGTGATCGAGCAGCGGGGTACGGGTGGTTACCAGGTGTTCACGGCCGGGATTCCGCGCCGAGTCGCACGCCCTCGGGCTTCGGCATGGCGCCGTTACCGGTGGGCTCCTGCACGGCATCGTCGCCGACCAGCTCGCAGGATCTCAGCATGGCGGTGTACGAAGCGAGCGAACCACGGATGGTCTCGCTGTAGACGTCTCTCGAGGCGACGGCCAGATCGCGCATCGGCTCCATGAAGATGGTGAAGAATGCCGGGAAATTGTTATCAGCCACGATCGAATTACACGTCGGTTCCAACGATTGAATCAAAAGTACGCGAGTCTTGAGTTTCCGCAGCAACTCGATGCGCTTGCGCACCATAACGGCGAACCCGCCTTCGCCGATGAGTTTCAGGCTGCCTTCGAATCCGTGACCACGGCCATTGGCGAGAGCCATTGCCGAATACGCTTCCAGCTCACGGTAGTTCTTCACCGATGCATCGATCATCGCCCCCATTCCGTGCAGGGCGGAAAATGCGCGCTTGATCGCCCCTTCGATTCCGGTGCCCTCGGTGACCGGCGCGAACAGGTCGGTAATGGCTCCCTCGGTCTCGGTGACGGCGCCCCAAGCGGTCACGACTTCCCGGACCGCGTCGTCCATGCAGGCGAGTGCTTCGACGGCCTTGCCGACCGCACGGAGTGTCTGCGCTGTCGCAACCTCGTCGATGACCAATCCCCGGACCACTTCCGGAGCTTCCTCCGCTGAATAGTTCACCGGCGGACATTCGTTGTGCAATCCGAGAACACCCATGATTCCTCCTCCGTGTGCACTTCGTTCTCGAACCAACGCTAGTAACCGGAGGATGTTGCTCCTTCTTCCAACTTGCTTCGTTCGGCCTAGATCGCCATGACGACGCACGGAGCAACCTCCGATAAGCAATGCGCTCAGCCGATGGATACTGTCGAATTCGAGCGGTGGCGTTGATCCGAACCGGCAGCCCTCGGGACAATCCATGGAGGCTCAACGATGGTCCATTCAGATGTAATCACGCCGACCGACCATCTGTACGACAGTTATTGCCACGGCTTCAATCCGCGCTGGTCCTCCTCACCGAAAAGAATCCATTTGCCGCACGACGGCGCCGAGGTGCTCGACGCGGTCCGCTCGGCTGTCGAAGAACAAGCGAGGGTGGCGGTTCGCAGCGGCGGTCATTGCTTCGAGAACTTCGTTGACAATGCGGATGTCGAAGTGATCATCGATATGTCCCGGCTGGATACCATCGAATGGGATGCGGCCCGCAACGCCATCGCGGTCGGCGCGGGGACTCGGCTCGGCGCGCTCTACACCGTGCTGCTCGAGCGGTGGGGTGTAACCGTTCCCGGTGGTCAATGCCTGTCCGTCGCCGCCGGTGGGCACGTCGCGGGCGCGGGCTACGGACCACTGTGCCGTCGCCTCGGTCTCGTCTCGGACTATCTACACGCCGTCGAGGTCGTGGTGCTCGACGATCCAGGAAACCCTCGGATCGTGGTGGCGTCCAACGCATCCGACGATCCGAATCGCGGACTGTGGTGGGCGCACACCGGCGGCGGCGGCGGAAACTTCGGCATCGTGACCCGCTATTGGTTCCGTGGACCGGACGCACAGAACACCGCGGGGTTGCCCCGCCCGCCGCGAGATCTCTGGACCGGCCTGGTGTCGTGGCCGTGGGCGGCCATCGACGAGGAAGCGTTCCACCGGCTGCTCGGCAACTTCGAGGAGTGGCATGTGGCCCATGCCTCGGCCGCTGACCCGGCGGCCTCGCTGTTCGCCAGGCTTCTCCCCATGCGGCGCAGCTACGGCGCCGTCCTGATGGATGTTCAGCTGGATCCGGCAATCCAAGGGGCCGAAACCATGTGGACGGAATTTCTCGATGCGGTCAATGCGAGACTCGGGGTCCCGATGGTCGTGAACGACCGCACGGAGATGCCGTGGCTCGCGGCAGTGACCGCGCTCGACGCATACAGCGGTGATCCAGCACAGCGCACCGAGCACAAATCAGCAATTCACCGCCGACCGTACACCGAGCATCAGCGCGCCACGCTGTACCGGCAACTCACCAATGATTCCCAGGTGAATCCGCTATCCGGGTTCGGCATCTCGTCCTTCGGCGGTGCGGTGAATCGGGTCGCTCCCGATGCGACGGCGTGTGCGCATCGTGGCTCGATCATGACGGTTCTCTATATGGCGAACTGGAGCGACGCCGCAGCGGACGACAGACACCTGAGGTGGTTGCGTGAAACCTACCGAGATCTGTACTACCAGACCGGTGGCGTCCCGATACCAGGCGCCGAAACCGACGGCTGCAGTATCAATTACCCCGATGTGGATCTGGACGATCCCGAATGGAATACGTCCGGGCTCGGTTCGGCCGAGCTCTATTACGGCGCGAATCATGCCCGGTTGCAAGAAATAAAGAGGCAGTGGGATCCGAGTGAGTTTTTCAGACATCAACAGAGCATTCGTCCTGCTTGACGATTCGTGAGAGAGGTGTGATCGATGAAGAAAGTGATACTCGCCAGCACACTCATCCTCCTGGCAACGCCGCTCGGCACCGGACTATCGGCAGCACCGGCGCGCGCCGAAGCCGCACCGTCGATATCAGCCACCCCGTCGTCCGACCTCTCGGACGGGGATACGATCACGGTGACGGCGAGTGGGTTCGACCCCAATACGAAAATTTACGTCGGCGAATGCGCGATCCTCGCGTCGGACACCCTCGGCTGCAATGTCGACGACGCCAAGATCGTGAAGCCCGACGGCGCCGGGAACGCCTCGATCCCGATCGTCGTCCGCCGGTCCTTCGATGCCCGCGACCACAACGGCAACAAACAGGCGCGAGTGGACTGCCCGACCGTGGTGAACGGATGTATGGTCGCGGCAGGAAATGACGACCACGACAGAAGTGCGGACCAGAGTGCGCGAGCACCGATCAGCTTCCGCTGACCTGCAAGGGGCACAGATGCGCGAGACACCGTCGCCTGCCATTCGAGCAGCGGATATCCAGGGCGAGTTCGTGACCGATGCGGTTCGGGTGCGCCTGCGGTTGCCGATCTCGTGTGCCGAACTCTGGCCCGCGGTGAGTGATCCAATCCAGATCGCCCAGTGGATGGGCGATCTGGACGGCCCCCTGTCCGGTCCGTCGCCGGTGCGCCTCGACTTCGGGGACGGCGACTTCTTCGCCATCGACCCACTCGGTACCACGCCGGGCCGGACGCAGGTGTTCGCCTGGCGATTCCTCGGTGTCGGGCCGACCGACGAGATCACCTGGCAGTTGGCCGAATCCGAGAACGGCTGCGTATTCGCCGTGCGCGATCACCACGCCTCCCGCACCAGGGAAGAGGCCGTCGAGATGGTCGAAGGCTGGTCGGATTTTCTGGGCCGCCTCGCCGGTTACGTCACGACCGGACGGCGCACCCGATACCACTGGCGTCACGAAATAGACGGGGCCGCAACGCTTTGCGACCCGGATGCGCCTCTGCTCGAAGAACCGGAACTGTACCGGTGGCTTCCCGTGCAACAGGACGGCACCGGGCGGACCTTCCAATTGGACGGCGAGGGGACGCCGTCGGCTTTCGGCGTCGTCGACTGGCGGCTTGGCCCCGGTCGTGAGTTGTCGTTCGCGACCGTGATCCCCGGTGCCGCCCGTCCGCCGGCCTGCACCGTGCGCCTACTGCAAAGGGGGCAGCGCGACACTCGTATCCGCTTTGCGCATACCGGCTGGGCCGCAAGGGATCTCGGGCTGCCCGAGGAGCAGTGCCTGGCACTGCGTCGTCGATTCGCCACCACTTGGCAAGCGGCGCTGAGCTCGATTGAGCGCTGCTGAGGCTCGATTGGGCGCTGAGTTCAATTGTCGGGTGACCCGCCGACCGACCACCCATGCGGCCCGGCAGGCGGCCCGGCGGGCTGGAACAGGCTCTGGGCACGCGCCGCGGCGGCGATCCAGAAGTCGGTGAGCAGCTTGCGTTCGGCAATAGGGTCGGCGATCGTCAACGACTCCCAGCCGTGATGGAACACCTGGAGCAGGCTTTCGCCCAAACCCACCGGCTCGATCCAGATCCGGCCCCCCAACTCCTGCTGCCAGTTCGGACGGCGCAGGGCGAATTCGAGATAGGGCAGGTAGGAGGGGAATTCTTGAGCCGCGTCCACGAGCTTGGTGACGCGCAGCCGCACCGCGCCGCTCGCATCGCCGATCATCAACGTCATTTCGTCGTCTACGCCGAGTGAGCCATGCGTGCGCTGCAGCCAGTGTTTGACGGCACCCGAATCGGTCAGCGCCTCCCAGGCGGGAAAGGCCGGTTGCGGGAGCGGAATCTGCAGGTATGGACCCATCCGCCGCCACGGCCACCGCCAGTTCGTGCCGGTCCGCAGATGTCCGGCCAGCTGGTCGAGGATGCCAGGCCAGCCCATGCCGTTCCATGAACGCCAGTCCGACGGCGGGTTGACCGCCTCCTCTACGACCGTCACGGTCGTGCCGTTCGGCCCTGGGACCACCGTCCAGGTGACCGAAGTAGCCGGGCCGATCCCGACCCAGCGCCACAGGTATCGCAGCATGCCGATATCGGAAAGGGAGGGCGGTGACGATTCCATGGTTCGGCACCAGAAGAATTCACCGTCTTCGAAGTCGAGCAGCACCTCCTCGTCGGCCCGCGCCCAATCACCGCGACACACACCGAGCCACTCGGCCACTCGCGCCGGGTTCGTCATCGCCTGCCAGACCTCGTCGGGTGGCACCGTTATCGATACCGTGCTGGCAACGCGTTCGAGCCGGTCCTGCGCAATGCGCATCGCGCCACCCTGCAGCGGGCGGAAATCGGCTGTCTCCTTGGTCAATTCGGCGGCACGCGCTGGCCACGGCCCGCCGAATCCGATCTCATGTTCGGTCATCGATGCTGCGCTCCTGTTCATCGAGGGGTCGGTCGGCAAAAGAGGCGGGTGGCCGTGGCCACCCGCTCCTGTTGTGTCACATGCTCCCGATCTGCTCCTCGGTCAGGTAGCCGCCCATGTTGAACCGCAGGCTGGTCACATAGGCCACCGGCGCGTCATCGAGATGCTCGATATCGTTCAGCGGCAGCATCCGATAGATCTGGCCCTTACCGGGAGCACCGGCAGGCGGGATCTGCCGGACATCATCGATGGTGAGGATGATCGGCTCCTTGTTGACAAGTTTCAGACCAAGCTTCGGCAGAGCGAACACAGCACCGACGGCCATCCGGCAGGCCTTGGCGGACGGGCCTTCTCCGGCGTAGGGATCGAACGGTGTGCGAATCTGTCCGGCGGACAGGCATTCCGGATTGAGCGAGACCGTGATACGGCCGAGTTCCGGACTGTCGCCGACCATCTTCATCTCGATCAGGTTGGTGTAGACCTCCGCCGACGCCCATTCGCGGGAGGTCGGCGTGGAACGAACCACCCGGACGAAACCCTCGAATTCGACGGCGTATTCGCCCATGCCTGGCACGGCGAAGGTGTCCACCGATGTGATGCCGAGGTTATCGATCCCTGGATCCGGTGTCGCCCAGGGGATCACCTCCGCACCGGCGTACACATTAGGGATTCCCTCGGTTGTGACGGGACGACCGTAAATCACAGTGGGAGTGGACATCGTAGCTCCTTTCGCAGAGATCAAGGCAGGATGGTGGTGTGGTCGCAGCAGGTCCGACCACGGCTGTCCGCGATCCCGTCCTGATCCATATCGATCTCGCCTTCGGCTGTCGAGTAGACGTCGCGAGAATTGAGATCGATGAGTCCGTCGCCGTCCCAGTCGTTCAGCTTTCCCTTGAACGTGCCTGCGATGAAAGCGTTGGTCATCGGCCCGATTTCGGGATCGTGCAAGGTAGAGAGCACGCCGTTGCCCGGTGTCAGCACCTCGGCCAACGGCTTGCCCGCGATTCTCGCCAGGTTGACGAAACCCCAGCCCTGGAACCGTCCGCGCACGTAGCGAATCGCCGCATCCTGGTGGATTTGGAATCGGGGTTCCAAGTGCCAGGTGCCGTACCTGGCGAAGCCGATGTTCGCCTGCCGGATGCCCTCGCTCGGATCGTCCGCGCGCCCCGACTTGAAGAATGTCCGGGGCACAAGGGACTCGAAGAAGAAGTTCCCCCGATCCCGCCGCGTCCGATCGGTGAAGCCACGGAAAAGATAGTTGTCGCAATGCGGCGAACCATCCTTGTGCAGACCGCTGATCGTTTTCGCGATCACCAGTTGCCGTTCGCGCGTCGCCACATTCGGGCAGGCATGCGCCTGACCGAAGATCCGCGCCAGGCCCTGCGGTGCCAATGAAATCTTGCCCCAATGGGTATTGGTGTCATCGAGCCGAACGTAAAGGTCGCAGTGGATCAGCAGGTAAATGGTTTCGTCGAAAGTGCGACCTGGAGTGAACAGGCAGGACCTGCCGTCGAAGGCGGGATCTCCACTCTGCAGTTCGCTGATGAAAAGCTTGGACCACTCCGCGATTTCGGGATCGTCATCGCGAAGGAAATTCTGCAACATCGAGATTCCCTCGGGCCCACCGAGCTTCTCGGCGGCCCACAGTGCGTCCCAACGGAGCTCCCGGTTAGTGTCGTGCCGGACCGCCTGTTCGAGCAACTCGAGCGCATCGGCATGATCGCGATCGGCATACTCGTAGAGTGCCTGTTCGCGCATCACCGGGTCCGGATGTTCCAGCGCCTGTGTGCGCAGCTCATCGTTACTCCGGTTATCAAGCCGGATCGCCACCCGATCCAGCGCATAGCCGAAGTCGCTCGCCCACGCGGCCGGATCACCCGCGACGAACCGCGGATCGACATTACCCAAAGTGGCACGATACGCGTAATTCAACGCATCCCGCTGTTCGGATCCGAGATCGTCGAGTAGAACAGGCTCCGCCACGCCGGACTCACTCCACTCGGCGGACCGCTTCTCTGCCAACTCGCTCGGTGACTTATTGCATAAATCAATAGCCATCGCTACGTTCCTCCACTCGCGCTGCAACAGTTAACTCAGGCTAAACCCGTTGACCGACCGAGCTTTATCTCAAGTTGCCGTCACTCCACACCCGCACTCGATACACACCGCCGGTCCGATTCCGCCGTATTCGGCTCTCCCCTTTGCCATTCCGAAGACCTGGCTGCATGTTTTCATTGCGCCACGACGGCCGTTGACGATCACGGACGACTGTCTGATCGGTCAACGATCAAGGCACTCGACTAGGTTGCGGGGCAACCGATCTCCTTCGCAGGAGACCACCGGATGATTGTGGTTCGGTCCGCGAGGTGCCGGCCGCCAACCGTCACCGATGCGACGTCAACCCCAGCGACGAGGTACTCACCGTCGCCGACCTCAGCCATGACGTCCTCGTCATTCTGCCGATACCGGTGGTTGCCGCAGCGCTGAGAAACTTCCTACCGGCACCGCGACGCGCCTATCTGGACGAGTATCTCGGTGCGGTGCTGGTCAACGGCCGCGCGATCGGTGTGGTGCTCCTGGACACCATCGCCCTCGCCGACGCTCACCACCTGAAACCCACCACACTCGTCGCCGCGATCGCCACCAACAATCACCACGACCTCAGCGCCAGCGACCTACTCGTCGATGACCCCACCTTCGAACTCCGCAACCGGTAACCACTGCCATGGACTTCGCAAATACGCTTCGACTCTATATTCCGTCGAATCCAAAGCGGTCTACAGACATGTCCCGGGCCGAGCGGCTCTCCAGTGATTCATGCTGCGCGAGTTCCGGATCGGTGGTGGTGGATCGTGTCGTGGCAACTGCCGCAGACATCTTGGCCACCGTGGGCTGGTGCTTCCCTGCCAGGGTGTTGAGCATGGACGTCGAGGTAGCCCACTGGTAGGGGGCTACCCGTCAGACATCCGAGGCGAGCCGGTAGTACCGGACGACGCCCCGGTATTCGGCTCCGTTCGCCTTGACGATCGAACAGTTCGCCGAGCCCACCAGGTGTGTTAGCTCTTTCATATCCCTTATCGATCGTCTTGGCAATCCCGCCTTTAATTTCCTTTTCGCTTCCTTCGAATATTCCGGCTTTAGGGCGGATGGATTACCTGTCGATCTACGTCACCGATGTCGCGACCCTCGATTTCACATTTCCTGTAGCCCGTTTGCTTCGTCGTAGTCGGCAAGCCAGGCGTTGCTCACCAAGCGCAGTCGCACCATGAGCAACAGATCGGTCAGCAGCAGCGTTGTTTCCGCACCGGCCCAACGGATCTCGGGAATCGCCTCCAGGATCCGCCCGGTCGGCTCACCGAGCGTCGCTATCAGCGCGGCTGTCATCCGGGCGAACACATCATGCACTTCAGCTCGACCAGCCGAGTCATCGGCGGCGAGAGTGGTTACCGCGACCTCGATCCGCTCCGCCTCACCGTCACTACCGATGACATCGCAGCTGCCAGGCCCAAGCCCCGAGTCGAACCGGACCCAGTCAGACGACTCGATGATCGGATCCTGCCATCCGAACACCACCAACAACCTCAGGAGGTTGTCCATCCGCCACGACCAGACCAGTGATCGCAGCTCAGCGGCCAAATCAACGACCTCAGTGTCCCCCAACGCGCGCCACTCGGTCACTGGATAGCCGTTGCCCGGACCGAGACCTGCCATGTCAAACTCTCCCCTATCGCAGTCCGATGAGCGGCAATTCGATCTCCCGATTGCCGTCGCGCTCGTTCCATGCCTTGTACACCAGCTTCGACGGTTCGGTTATCCCGTAAGCGTCCCGCAATCCAGCCACGATCCTCGACGCGAGTCGTCGATAACCGTCCGAGCTTGCCGGCCATGGCAATTCGTACCACCAGTTGTCGCAGTGGTCAGCATCCGGTTGATGCCATCCGGAATCCGCGATCAGCCGTCCTCCGCCGAGTCCCCCTGCGACGGTGCCAGTCAGCGAACTCAACCCGATCTGCTGCCAGTCCTTCGCGTTCAAACCGTCACGATGACCCTCTAAGACTTGAAGGCCGCGCGCACCCAAATCCACGCCACCGGTCTGCAAAAGCCCCAGTCCCGCGCCCTTCAATGAACCGCCCCGGCTTTTCGGCCGCTTCTTTCCTTGTGAAGGATGTGGGCCATGCCCAAGCGTTATCCGATCGAGCAGCGTGAGCGTGCGGTGAAGATGGTGCTGGACCGCCTCGACGGGTATCCGTCGGCGTATGCCGCCTGCCAGGCGCTCGCCCCGAAGCTCGGTGTCCACCCGGAGTCGTTGCGGGTCTGGGTGAAGCAGGCCCAGATTGACACCGGGAAGGCTCCCGGTGTGACGAGTGCGGAGCAGGCGCGGATCAAAGAACTCGAACGCGAAGTCCGAGATCTGAAGGAGGCCAACGAGATTCTGAAAGCTGCCTCGATTTTCTTCGCGCGGGAGATCGACCCGCGCCGCCGGTGATCTGTGCGTTCATCGATCAGATGCGGGGGCTGGGTTTCCGGGTCGATCCGATCTGTCGCGTGCTCACCGAGCAGGGCGTGCAGGTCGCCGGACGAACCTATCGGAACTGGAAAACCGCGCCGGCTTCGGCGCGGACAGTGACCGACGCGCGCCTGACCGACGCATTGCTGGCCACCATCGGCACGCCCGAGGGAATGTATGGGCGCCGCAAGATGACCCCGTATCTGCGCCGCCAGGGCCTCCAGGTAGGGATCGGCACCGTCGACCGACTCATGCGTGACGAAGGTCTGTCGGGCGTGGTCCGCGGCGGCAAACACCGCACCACGATCGGCGGGAAAGGCGCCGGTCATCGCCGCGCCCCGGACCTTCTCGACCGCGACTTCACCGCAACCGAGCCAAATCGCAAGTGGGTCACCGACTTTACTTACGTGCCCACCTGGTCGGGGTTCGTGTATGTGGCGTTCGTGATCGACTGCTTCTCCCGTTCCATCGTGGGCTGGCAGGCCGCCACGATCAAGGACACTGCCATGGTCACCACCGCACTGAGAATGGCGCTGTGGCGGCGCGATCACGATGGTCACGCCGTTGAGGATGGATTGATCCATCACAGCGACGCGGGATCGCAATACACCTCGATAAGATTCGCAGAAACCCTTGCCGCAGAACAGATTGCGGCCTCGATCGGCAGTATCGGCGATGCCTACGACAACGCCCTGGCGGAGTCGACGATCGGGCTGTTCAAGACCGAAGCCCTCGCCCGTGACAGCCCGTTTCTCACCGGGCCACTGCGGGCGCTCGACGATGTCGAGTACGCGACGATGGAATGGGTCGACTGGTACAACAACCAGCGGCTGCACAGCCTGCTCGGCCATATCCCACCCGTCGAGTACGAAGCCGCCTATTACGCTCAACAACAGCCATCCCAGCCGGTGATGACTCAACCATGAAGCCGGCCGGAAAGTGGGGACGGTTCAGACCACTCGAGCTATCGGACTGGCGGGACCAGGATGTCAGTCGTTCAGCGGATGGCCCTAGTGGGTTCATCTCGTAAGACTTGGGGATCGCGGCAGCGTGTCCGGTCCGCTGACGGAGGTCCGCTGCAGAGGAGTTGTGATGCACAAGTCGACGAGATGGGCCGAATGAGTCACTCCCCGCCGACAAACCGGCCCTCGCCGAGCATGTCGGTCACGTTGCTGCGGCCGTACGGCACCAGCGCCACCGCTGGCCGGTCTCTCTATGCTGCTCGGATCTTCTAGCGTCAACAGCCGATAACAAGAAGCCAGTGGCCAAACCAAGCCCGGTTTGAACATTCGCTCATAGCCGTCTATCGCACATCCCTATAGACCAGGCGTGCGAGATATGGCAAGTCAAGTCGGGCAGGGTGTCTGCCCGAAAATCCACAGACACAAGGAGTTCTCGGAAATGGGATACGTCTACGCATACCGGTTCGGCACTGAAGATCTGTTCAAAATCGGATTTACATCCCGAACACCTGAACAGCGGAAGGCTCCGATGCAGACCGCTTCCGCCCATCCCCTGATCCTGTTCGACGCGATCGAGACCGACGACTACAAGCAAGGTGAGAGACACATCCTGGACTCCTGGGATCACCGACGTACCAACCCGCCTCGCGGGGAGGTCCTACGTCTCACCGAGGTCGAGGCCGCAGCGGCGTTCCAACATTGCCGCACATACCTCGACGATGAAATACCCAAAGCGAGAAGGGTCAAGGAACTCGAAGAGGTCGAACCTGACCCGACCGTACTGCCCCGCGACGACCACGCCACCCAGTTGCGTCTTCAGTGGATTGAACTCGATCAGAAAGAACAGGAGTTGCGATTAGCCATTGTCCGTACATCGGCCAAGAAGATCCAGGTGGAGACCGATCTCAAGCTCGCCATCGGTGCCACAAGCGGGATCGATGGAGTTGCTGCCTGGGGATGGACCAAGGTAACCCGCCGAATCAATCCGGACCTCGTCAAAGCCGCCGACCCGGAGCTCTACGAGAGATATCTCGTACCACGGTTCGATGCAACGGAGTTCAAAGCCCATAACAAAGACATCTATGACTCTTATCAGGAGATCCGACGATCCCGAGAGTTCAAGATTGCCGCGTAGGCGAACTCCAGTCGCCAGCGCACACCGCCAGCGCTTAGGGAGACCTTGCACCCAAGCACACGCCCTTCGATACCCTTGCCGCGCGGCGTGTTCGGGATCGCGCTCACAATGTGCGGCGAGGGGCAGGCCGCGGTGGGTGAAGACCACCGCCGCTCACCGGAAGACATTCCTGTTCTCCCACTTCTCTATCGGGCGCTTGCTACCGTCAGAACACGCACAGTGAGCACTTCCCGGGGAGGGCGATCTAGGCCGTGTTTAAGAAGTGGTTGATGGCGGCGTCGCTGACGCGTAGTCGCTTGTAAGCGTTGGGGTTTCGCGTGTCGCTGCCGGGAGATGGGCGAGGTCTCCGGTAGATGGTTTGTTTACCAAGACGAACCGAATTCCGGAGACCTCGTGACCAGCGTAGCGGCATCGAGGCGTGCGGATCTCACCGATGAGCAGTGGGCGGCGATCGAGCCGCTGCTGCCGGTCGGTAAGAGGGCCGGGCGCCCGCCGAAGTGGATGAAACGGCAGCTCATCGACGGGATCCGTTGGCGGACAAGGGTGGGGGCACCGTGGCGGGATGTGCCCGAGCGGTATGGACCGTGGCAGTCTGTGTACGGATTGTTCCGGTCCTGGCAGCGCGGCGGGGTGTGGGCGGCGATCTTGTCGGCGTTGCAGATCTGCGCCGAGGCCGCAGGCGACATCGTCTGGGAGGTCAGCGTGGATTCCACGATCGCCCGCGCCCACCAGCACGCCGCTGGTGCGCGTAAAAGGGGGATCTGCAGGTCGAAGCGCCCGGCGGGGTTACCGTCGAGCCTGCCGACCACGGCCTGGGGCGCTCTCGCGGCGGGTGGACCACGAAACTGCACTTGGCGTGTGAGCAGGGCCGTAAACCCTTGGCGCTGTTGATTACTCCTGGTCAGTGGGGTGACAGTCCGCAGTTCGAGGCAGTCCTCGACGCGATCGAGGTTCCCCGTTTCGAGACCGGGCGGACCCGCACGCGACCAGACCGGGTGTTGGCCGACAAGGCCTACAGCTCCCGCGCCAACCGCGCCTACTTACGGCGACGAGGCATCAAGGCGACTATCGCCATCCCTGCCGACCAACTCGCCCACCGCCGACGGCGAGGAACCTCCGGTGGCCGGCCCCACGCGTTCGATACCGAGATCTACAAGCAGCGTCACGCCGTCGAATGCGGCATCAACCAGCTCAAACAACACCGTGCCGTCGCGACCCGCTACGACAAACTCGCCGTCCGCTACCTGGCCACCGCCCAGATCGCAGCCATCAACATCTGGCTCGGCAACGGCCACTTGTTAAACACGGCCTAGTTGCCAGCATTCGCGGCCTTGGTAGTCGTAGTGCTGATCCTCGGGCTGATCCTGGCGGTCATCGAGTGGGCAGCAGCGAACTGGCTACCGATCGCAGCGATCGCTACCGTCCTACTCGGGACGTGGGGTCTGGTGCTGTTGGTCCGGCATATACGCATGACGCGGTACTTCGCGAGCGACGAGTTTTTGGCCCACAAGGCTGCGGTCGCCTCCTTCGTCGCTGAGCACAACGAGCTCGCGCAGTACGTCGGTGAGATACGCAGTCGAGGCACGTTCGCGCTCGGTGGGTCGTCCAGTGGAGCGCAGGCGCACCTGGCAAATTTCCAGAACACCAGCCGGCACAAGTATCGGCGCGACCGCAACACCGCCACTTATCGGACGCCGTTCGTGCACAACTGCTCATTGCAGGTCGCCCGCGCCGCGAGCGCCGACCCGATCAAGTACGTCATGAAGTACTTCAACATCAAGCCCACCGAGACCGACCTGGCTGACGTAGAGAACCTGGGCGATGGCATCACTCGCCTCGAAGATGCCGTTACCAACCTTGGGCAGCGCGAGGCCAGCATCACCCAGTCGATCAGCCCACCTAAGTTCATCATGAAGCACTACGCAGGCGAGTTCATGAAGCACGTCGGGGTCGAGTTGTCGCCGATCACGGTGCCTCACCCTGTGTACAGGTTCGAGTACGTCAGTGCTGGTGGGAATAGCTCGCAACGCACGACTGTCACGCTCAACCGAGAGACGATCGACGCGATGATCGAGACGATGTCGAAGAAGATCAAGTTCCGTAAGAGCGTAGCGGGTCAACGGGCGCTGATGACCTCGAAGCTACGGACGATGATCAAGGAGCGTGACCGCTACACCTGTAGATACTGCTCTATCTCACTCGCAGCTGAGCCTCACCTGCTGCTCGAAGTGGACCACGTCATGCCGGTGTCCAAGGGCGGGCTGACCGCGCCCGACAACCTTCAGACCTTGTGCTGGCGGTGCAACCGCACCAAGTCGAACAAGGTCATTGCCAGCTGATCATCTACCGGCCTGGCGGTCGGGACCCAAACCGCGCTGCCGACATTGACGCTCAGAACCGCGGTGGGCGGCGATCAGGCGCGCGCCGGAATAGCCGAGGGCGTGGCGGGTTTGGCTGGTGCCGCGGCCGTAGAGCGATTCGCGGAACGCGAACGAGCATCTCATCTGGCACAGCTTGGCCGGCCATTCTTACCCTCGGCAGATCGAGGTGAACTCCAGGGTCGCGATCTGGTCGGTATTCAGCGTTTTGTGTTCGGGGCAGGAGTGCGAGCAACAACTACCAAAGGCTCGTCAATCTGGTAGCAATCCTGGGACATTCAGCCTGGTAAGTAACGTATCTAGTGTGAGCAAGTTTAAATGTGCAATCGTTCCCTTTGAAGTAGTTTCTTGCGATAAGTATCCCTCGGCGCGCAATATGAGATTGAAGTCTGCCGGGATTCCGACGAACGACAACAAGCGGCCGGGACCGAGTGATCCGGCATGGCGAACAGCGACCTCCTTCCTGACCGGCGCGCTGCTGTCTTGGAGTTACGGTGCAAGTTCTACATAGTCACGTGCGGTTTGCCCGCCCGCGTACGGCCCGAGTTCGCACGGATCGAATTCACGGTCGGGAGCGCCGGCGCGATCACGATGCCCGCGCAACTCGGCGCACTGGTCAAGGCGCACATCCTGACGGAGCGCAACGGCCATATCGGGCCGATCGTCTCGCACCCACGCTCGAAAAGATGGACATTCTTGGTCTGTCCGGACATCCCCGGAGACATTGCTCTGTTCGCAGAGTTGTTCCGCCACAACGTATCTGTCGTTCCCATCGGCGGTGAGGTCGCCTTGCCTTCACCACAATTCGATTCGATGCTGGGATACCGCGAGTGGGTGCACGAGCCTAGCGACGGACACCGGCCGACAGGCACTGACGTAGTGGGCGCGATCCGTTGCTGTGTGTCGCCTATGAGGCAGTGAGCACCAAGTGGTGAGCGAAGTGCGCGTAGCGGATGAGAACGACCACTGCGCCCCACGAGGTTCGACCCGGAGCGTGAAGTCGCCGGGGCTGTCGAGGCCCACACAGGGGTACTGGGCGCGAAGGGCGCTCAGACAGAAGGGAGATGGGGGAACCCATGCTATCTCGTTGTAACGCAATCATTTTCGCCGGATTGCTCGGCTCCGCCGCGCTCGGCAACACACCGGCCGAGGCCACGTCTACTGCAAACCTCGAGTTCGTCTCCGCCAAGTCTTCCGGGTTTGAATTCACCTACCGTCGGCCATCGGTCTACCCGCCGATGATCACGAGTAACGGCGTCGCTCAGTGCGAGCGCCACCCGACGAGCACATCCTGACTCTGGCGCCGGAATACCAGCAGGGCGGTAGGTGGGAGACTGCCACCTACATCACCGATTCGGCGATCCCGCCGGGTCCGCCGAATTCCAGGTCCTACGAGGTGCGCGCAGCCTGTTACGCAGGAACCTGGCGTGTCAGTATGAGCGTGACCGGCCGCCTGCAAGGCCACCCGTTCGCGTTCAGCAACCACTCGACGACCCGTGACGTGCCGACCAGCCAATGCCCGAGCCGATGAAAGGAACCCCGATACCAGACCCCATCGACGTGACCACGTCTCGGGAACTGCGAGACAAGATCCAACCGATCTACGAGGAAACAGTCGCCCTACTCGGCGCCGAGCACCCGGCGGCAGTGTCACTACAACAGGCAGCAACCGAACTCGCCGCCGCGCCCATCCCCCGACGTTATGGCGACTATGACCCGAGCTGAAATGCCAAGAGCGCCCCGACCTGGTCCTCACGCCGACGCCTGGAGCGGGCTTGAAGCCTCAGACGAAGTCTTTGGCCGACTTGGGTGCGAGCCCCTCGACGCCGGGTTCATCGAGATCGTCGAGTCCATCGGCCTGTTCATCGATAGGTTTGTCGGCCACTGGTTCAGTCCTTCGAGTTGGGTGCCAGTTGAGATCGACGGCACACTCGCGCCCCCTGAGCCCATTTATTCACGTTAGGGCCCTCAGACCACATCACTTGGTGGTGACCGTCCGCCTCGTGGGGGTTCAAATCGCCTACCGATACGAGAAAAGCCGAAATCCCTTGCGTTGCAAGGGATTTCAGCTCGTACTGTGTCCGGAGGGGGACTTGAACCCCCACGCCCGTTAAAGGGCACTAGCACCTCAAGCTAGCGCGTCTGCCATTCCGCCACCCGGACCGGTGGTGCTCAGCAAGATTATAGGAAGTCGCGGCGTGGACCAAATCGCGGGTTGACCACGTGTTTTGCGGAGGGTTGGTGGGGGGGCTGCCGGGGGCGGTGGCCGGAAGCCCTGCCGGGTGGTCAGGTCAGTTCTTCGATGGTTCGGGCGAATTCCAGGGTGCCGTTGCCGTCGGCTACCTGGCGGTCGATGAGGTTTTTGATCGGGGCGACGAAGTCGACGGTGACGCCTGCGTCGCGGGTGGCGCGGTTGATGGCGTCGAGGGCGGCTTTGTGGAAGGCGAGGGATTGGATGGGGGTGGTGTAGTCGCCGCTGTCGATGATCTGACCGTAGGCGGGGAGCATCTGGGCCATGGCGGTCACCCAGGGCACGGCTCGTTCGGCGAAGGCGCTGGCCGTGACGCCTACCGAGCGCATCATGGCCGCGCCATGCAGGAAACCGGTGAACATGGTGTACATGTTGGCGAGCAGTGCGAAGTCGTAGGTCGAGGCGAGTCCGGCGTCGTCGCCGAAATATTCTGCGGCAGCGAGCAATTCGAAGGCTTCGAGGTGCTGGTCGTAGATTATCCGAGAGCCGCTGTACAGGATGGACGCGCCGGGCTGTCCGATCATGGACGGGACCGCCATGATGCCGCCGTCGAGGTAGTCGATGCCGTGCGCGGCCGCCCAGGTGGCCAGTTCGCGGGCCTCGTTGGGGGTGGTGCTGGTCAGGTTGATGACCTGGCGGCCGGATAGGTCGCCGACCGCCGGGTCGAGGGTTGCGTGCACGGAGGCGTGGTCGAACAGGACGACGATGATCGGCCCGCCCGCCTGGACCGCCTCGGCAACGGATGCGGCGCCGATCGCACCGGCGGCGACGAGGTCGGCGTCCTTGCCTGGAGTGCGGTTCCACACCGTTGTCGGGTGGCCGCCCTTCAGCAGAGCGGCGGCCAGCGCCTGGCCCATCGCGCCGAGGCCGAGGACTGTCACGGGGGTGTTCGTGGTTTCCGCCATTGCGGGGTCAACTCCTTGGAAAGTCGTGAACGGGGTGGTCAGCGCGCTGAAACCAAGATTGCTCTTTGCTTCCGATAGCGACAAGTACCTACTATTTAGTCCGGTACTTACCAATGGGTGTGTGAACAGGTAGCGAGGTCGGACGATGAGTGGAAAGAGATCCGGACCATACTTTTGCGGCATCGACGCGGCGATGGACGTGGTCGGCGGCAAGTGGAAGGCGCTGATCCTGTGGGAGCTGGCGACCCACGGCATCCGCCGCTTCGGCGAACTCCGCCGCGGCCTGCCTGGCGTCTCGGAGAAGATGCTGATCCAGCAGCTGCGCGAGCTGGAGGAGGACGGGATCGTGTCCCGTGAGGTCTACCGCGAGGTGCCGCCGCGCGTCGAATATCAGCTCACCGCAGTGGGTACCGCCCTCAACAGCGCGCTGGAGCCACTCGGCGCTTGGGGTCGCGACCGCATCGATCGGATCGGCGCGGACCGCGTCCACCCGGTGACTGCGTAACGCCTACTGACGACCCGGCTCGGGCTGATCGCTTGGTGCAGAAGGCATTCCGCCGACGGTAGTCGTCGGCGGCGTCGGCATGAATGGCAATATCCGCACCTGCTGATCATTCGCGGGCACCGGTGGTTCATTCGTCGGCATCAGAAACAGAGCGAGGATCATGAGCAGTAGGGCTGCCAACGCGCCGAGAATCGGTCGGCAGTAAACGCGCACATGCGGATGATCGGCACTCGTATCCAATCCGTTACCTGAACCGCGGCCCCAGCGCTTTTGCCGCAGCACATCTTTCGCCGACGCCACCCGCGCATAGACCGGCAGCTCTGCGACGCGCATCACATCCGCCTATTGAATGTGTCCGCTCTTGATGCTAAAAATTGTGGCACACAACGCAATACACGTTGCAGAATATGCAACAGGTGATGATGGGGAACCGAGATGCCGCACCGTGAATTCCGGCCGGGCGGGGCCATGCGACGCGCACTCACACTCGGCGCGGCACTGTTCCTGCTCGCCGGTTGCGCCCCGGTGCAGTCCGGTCCGGCCGGGTCGGGCGGTGATGAGAAGACCGGCACCGTCCGGGTCTGGCTGTTCGACGAGGCGAACCGCGCGCCGAAGGAAGCGGTGGTCAACGAGGCGATCGCGGAGTTCAGGGCGACTCGGCCGAACGTCGATGTCGACGTGCAGTGGGTGCCGGTTGCCGGACGAGCGGAGAAGTTCGCCGGTGCGTTCAACGACCCGGCCAGCGCTCCCGACCTGGCCGAGTTCGGCAACACCGATCTCGCCGGATACGCCGTCACCGGCGCGTTCGCCGACCTCGGCACCGATCTCGCGGCCTGGCCGGAAGGCAAGGACATCGACCCATCGGTCCTGGAAACGGCGAAATCCGGCGACAAGACCTACGGCCTGCCCTGGTACACCGGCATCCGCGCGCTGTACTACCGCACCGACATCTTTACCGAGCTAGGCCTGCGACCGCCGGCCACGCTGGCCGAACTCACCGATACCGCCCGCCGCATCCACGCGAAAAAGCCTGACCTATATGGCATTTCGGTCGGCGGAAAGTACACCTACGCGCTGCTGCCGTACCTGTGGGCCTACGGCGGGGAACTCGCCGAGAACGACGGCACGATGTGGAACGCGACGGTCAACTCGGACCAGGCGAAGGACGGGATCACCCGCTACGCGGAGCTGATCCACGACGACATCTGCCCGCCCGCGCAATGCGCCGACTTCACCGGAACTCAGAGCGTGCAGGCCTTCGCGGGTGGTAAGGCCGCGATGACGATCGGTGGCGACTTCAGCCGAAAGGCGATGGATCAGGGTGCGTCCAAAGGCAAGTACGCGGTGATCCCCCTGCCCGGCGCCGGAACAGGCTCGGTCGCACCGGCTTTCGCGGGCGGCAACCTACTCGGCGTTTTCCGGGCGAGCATGCGACGCGGTCTCGCCGTCGACTTCGTCGAATTGCTGGGCAGCGCGAAGTATCAGGAAAAGATGTACGTGGCGATGGGTAATCTGCCGACGCTGTCGAGCGTGCAGCACCGGCTCGCCGCGAACGACGCGTTCCTCACCCCATTCGTCGAAACACTGAGGGCCGGTACCAAGTTCGTGCCGAGCACACCGGCGTGGTCGAAGATCGACAGCCAGAACCTGCTGCCGACCGCGGTGCAGCAGATCGCCACCGGGGCCAAGCAACCGTCGGCGGCGTTGAACGCGGCGGCCGCCGCGATGAACAAGGCATTCAGGTAGGCGCGCATGGCAATTCAAGAACTACCGGTCACTACCTCCGCGCCGCGTCCGTCGGCGAAACCGCGCCGCCTCCGCCGAGACACGGTCACCGCGTGGCTCTACCTGGCACCGGCCGGATTACTGCTCGCTGCCGTGCTGATCTATCCGATCTACCAGATCGTGCTGATCTCGTTCTACGACTACGGCCAAGCACAGGCCACCGGCGCCGCACCATTGGAGTTCATCGGACTCGGCAACTACCGAGAACTCCTCTCGGACAGTCAATTCTGGATCGTGCTCGCCAACACCTTCGTGTTCGGCGGGGTCTGTGTGGTCGGCGGGCTCGTGGTCGGCACGGCGCTTGCCGTCCTCGCGACACGAGTCCGCGCGCTACCGCGGATGCTGCTGTTCCTCGCGGCGCTCGGCGCGTGGGCGACCCCCGCCATGGCCGGGTCTTACGTCTGGCTTTTCCTGTTCGACGCGGACTTCGGCATTGTCAACGAAGCACTCTCCGGCCTCGGGTTACGTTCGATGGACGGGCACTCGTGGACCTTCGGCACCCTCAGCGCGTTCGGATTGGTTGCTGCCGAGGTGATCTGGTGCTCGTTCCCGTTCGTCATGGTGACCATGTACGCGGGCATCAAGGCGATCCCCGAGGAGGTGCTGGAGGCCGCGGCGCTGGATGGCGCGTCGACGTGGCGGTCGGCCCGCTCGGTGATCCTGCCGATGCTGCGGCCGCTGCTGCTGATCGCGACGATCCAGTCGATCATCTGGGACTTCAAGGTGTTCACCCAGATCTACGTCATGACCAATGGCGGCGGTGTCGCCGGGCGCAACCTGGTGCTCAATGTCTACGCCTATCAAAAGGCGTTCGCCGGGCAGGAATACGGGCTCGGCTCTGCGATCGGAGTCCTGATGACGCTGTTGCTGTTGTCGATCACCGGCCTCTACGTCCGGTCCCAGCGCAGGAGCACGCCGTGGCAGTGAGACCGTTGCTCCGTAGCCCGCGCAAGCCAGGACGCCTTGTCGCCGAGGCGGTTACGGTGGTGATCGCCGGATTCGTGGCTTTCCCGCTGTATTGGATGGTGCTCTCGGCGCTCAAACCGCCGGGCGAGATCCAGTCGGCCGACCCGAGACCGTGGACGTTGGCGCCGAGTCTGGACAGTTTCACCCGGGTGCTCTCGATGAACGGCTTCGGCCGGTTCTTCCTCAACAGCTTGCTGATTGCCGTTGTCGTCGTAGTGTTTTCGCTGCTGCTGTCGTTCCTGTCCGCAGTGGCGTTGACGCGCTTCCGGTTCCGTGGCCGGACGATGCTGCTGGTGATGATCCTGGTGGCGCAGATGGTTCCGGTTGAGGCGCTGACGATTCCGCTGTTCTTCCTGATGCGCTCGATCGGCGGCACCGTCCCGGCACTGGGGCTCAACGAACTCGGCTCGATCATGCTGGTGGATCTGGTGTTCAGCCTGCCGCTGGCCATCTGGTTGCTGCGCGGGTTCGTCGCCGCGGTGCCGGTCGAACTGGAGGAGGCGGCGAAACTCGATGGCGCGAGCCGTCTTCGGTTCGCGTGGCAGATCCTGCTCCCGCTCGTGGCGCCCGGGCTGGTGTCGGTCAGCGTGCTGTCGTTCATCCACGCCTGGAACGACTTCCTGTTCGCCAAGACGTTCATCATCTCCAACACCGAGAACCAGACACTGCCGCAGGCGATTCTGGTGTTCTTCAAGCCGGAGGACACCGATTGGGGCGCGGTGATGGCGGCCTCGACCTTGATGACCATTCCGGCGCTCGTGCTGTTCGTGCTCGTGCAGCGCAAGCTGGTCTCCGGGCTCGGCGGGGCGGTGAAAGGCTGACATGCCAGGTTTCGACACGCTGCTCCCCCGCCCCGTTTCCGCGACGCCGCTGCCCGGCGTGTGCGCGTGGCCTGCGGAACTCAACGCACGCACCGACCCCGACCTGCCGCCCGAGGGATACCGCCTGGCGATCGCGCCGAGTGGCATCACACTCACCACCGCGGATCACGCCGGACGGAACCACGCACAGCAGACGCTGCGGCAACTCGTGGGGCCAAACGCGTTCCGCGCCGCGACAATCGGCACGCGGCAGCACACCGTGCCCTGCGGCGTCATCGAGGACCATCCGCGATTCCGCTGGCGCGGTTGCCTGCTCGATGTCGCACGGAACTTCCGCACCAAGGCAGAGGTTCTGCGGTTCATCGACCTGCTATCGGTGCACAAACTCAACGTGCTGCACTTGCACCTGACCGACGACCAGGGCTGGCGCATCGAGGTTCCTGCCTACCCGAGGCTAACCGAAATCGCCTCGTGGCGAACAGGATCGATGGTCGGCCGACACGACGGCCCCGAACGCGACGGCCGTCCGCACGGCGGCTTCTACACCACCGACGACCTCCGCGAGATCGTCGCCTACGCCACCGAGCGGTCTATCACGGTAGTGCCGGAAATTGATATCCCCGGCCATGCCCGCGCCGTGATCGCCGCCTACCCCGAACTCGGTTCCGAACCCGAAACCCCGTGGGAGGTATGGACTTCCTGGGGCATCAGCACCTCACTGCTCAAGCCAACGGCACAGACCCTGGACTTCCTCTGCCGAGTCTTCGACCACGTGCTGACCATCTTCCCGTCGCCGGTCATCGGCATCGGCGGCGACGAGGTCCCCGGCGCGACCCCGGCGCACGGCCGTCTAGTCGCCGACCTCGCAACGTATCTCGCCACCCAGGGCCGACGAGCATTCGGCTGGGACGAGGTACTCGACGCAGGCGCGTTACCCCCCATGGTGATCGGCGCGTGGCGCGACGAATCCGCCGCCACCCGCGCGACAACGGCCGGACACGACGTCGTGCTGTGCCCGGAAGACCACCTCTATCTCGACCATCGCCAATCCGACCACCCCGACGAGCCGATCCCCGTCGGCTACCTGCGCACCCTGGAAGACGTATACCGCTACGAGCCCCCGCTCGACGCACCACAGGTCATCGGCATCCAGGCCCAACTGTGGAGCGAACACCTGGACTCGGTACGCCGAGTCGACTACGCCGCCTTCCCCCGCCTATGCGCCGTCGCCGAACTCGCCTGGAGCCCACCACCCCGCGACTACGCCGAATTCCTCCCCCGCCTCCGCGACCACCACCTCCCCCGCCTGGACGCCCTCGGCGTCGAATACCGCCCCCTCACCGGCCCCCACCCCTGGCAAACCCGCCCCGACGTCCCCGCAACGTCCCACCGCCCCGCGCAAGCGGGCTCCTAGCAGTCCCCCAACACCCGCTCCAGCGCCAGCCGACCCGCCCGTCCCCACGTCGGCTGCCCGCCGGGAAGACCCCGCTCCCAAGCCTGCCCGATGCTGATGAGAGAGGCCGCAAGCAGCACAGCCCACCCTCGCGCACGCCGAATCATCGCCGCGTCCGCGTTCGCGTAGGAGTCGAAGAATCGCGCGGCGGCACCCGCCGGCAGCAGTAGCCACGCGGCAGCGAGATCCGCCGCCGGATCGCCTGCGCAGAGCTCACCGAAGTCGATCACACCCGCGAGCGTCCCGTCCGAAACGACGACGTTCGCCGGATGCAGATCACCATGCAGCCACATCGGCGGGCCCGCCCATTCAGGGGCGGAAACGGCTGCGTCCCATACTCGTTGGACGTCAGCGGCCACACCGCTGGGCACAGTGGCGTCGAGCCATGGACCTGCGTCGCGCACGTAAGCCTCGAGCACACCGCCGCGGCTCGGATTGGACGGCGCCTCGACGGGCGCCTGCTGATGCAGCGCGCCGAGGAAGCCCGCCAAAACGTCGGCGGCGTGCTGATCACGGCTGATCGCCGCGCGATCACCTGGTTCGCCAGGAACCCACTGCGCGATCGTCCACGGCTGCGGGAAAAGTGCCGACGCTTCGCCGAACCGCACCGGAGTCGGGACCGGAAGCGGAAGCCGCGCAGCCAATATGGGCAGCCATTGCCGCTCTTTACGCAACAGAGCCGGGGCGCGTTCCGTGCGCGGTATCCGCACGGCCAATTCCGTACCGAGGCGCCACATTTGGTTGTCCCAACCTGCGTCTATGCGCTGCAGGTCGAGCTGCGCAAGGTCCGGGTGTTGCTCGAGCAGCAGTAATCGCACCGAGGCTTCATCGATGTCCATCTCAATCCGTGGGCGTCCAGCCGATGGATTGGGCCCAGGCTTCGGCTCGTGTGCTGATCTCGATGATCAAGGGGCCCTTGGCGTCTGCGTAGGCGTTCATGTCGGGCCAGTCTTGCTGGGCGAGTCGGCGTTTGAGGTTTTCGTAGGCGGTGCGGTCGGTGGGGTCGTGTCGGAGCCGGTCGCGGAACAGGAGTTGGCTGCGTTCCCATTGGCTGCCGACTGTGCATAGGTGGACGTGGACGTCGCGTTCAGGGGTTCGCACCATGCGGTGGGCTGGTTCGCGGACGCGAAGTCGGTAGCCTGCGGCGAGGAGGGGTTCGAGGTAGGCGGTTTCGTCTTCGATGTCGGGGACGCTGACTTGGATGTCGATGATCGGTTTGGCCGCTAGGCCGGGCACCGAAGTGGAGCCGATGTGGTCGATGCGGCGGGCGGTGGCGCCAAGGGCGGCGGCGATGCGGTCGCGTTCTCCGGCGAAGCGTTCTGGCCAGGTGGGGTGGTAGTCGACTATGCGGATGTCCCGTTTTTCGACGCCACCGATCAGCTCGGTCCGATCATGCATACCGACCATCCTTGCGCCTCGGACGATCGGTATGCCAGTCGGCGATCAGTCCGCGTGGCAGGTGAGGTCGGTGGTTGGCAGGGTGCGGTCGCGGAGGTAGGCGTCGAGGGCCTGCTTGGTGCAGGTGCTCGGGATGGTGATCACGCCGTGCACGATGACGTCCTGGAGCGTCACCATGCGTGACGCGGTCATGACACGGTGCAGGCCGACCGCCTGCTGGTGCGCGGTCAAAGGGTCGCCGGTGGCTTGCAGGATCAGTGCGGGCACCGAATTGTGTACGGCGGTGGGCGGTTCGACGGGCGTGCGCCAGAACGCGCACGGCGAGATGTTGTTGACCAACGGCCCGAACACCGGCTGGGTCACACGGCTGGCCTCGATATTGTGCCAATACCAGGAGGGGTCACGCGATTCCGAGACGTCACCGCAGCGCACGGCGGCTCCCGCATCGTCCGCCTCGTCTGTTGACGACGCGTCGAGGAAATGGCTCAGTACCGCTTGCAGTTTCGCGCTTGGTTGCACCGGCGCACCCGCGGCAGCGTCGGCGAACTGCCGCACCATGCCCGCCAGCACATCGAAATGGCTTGGTGAGACGACATTCTCGAAGATCACCGTCGGCAACCAGTGCTCGTCGACGTCGTAGCTGCCGATCCGGATCGGCTGTCGCGCCGCCTCGGCGATCAGCCCGGTCACCACGGCCCGAACGTCGGAGCGGGTGGCGCCGAGGCGGTATTCACCGTCACGGGCCGCGGTCCAGTCGGCCCAGGCGTCGAGTGCGGCCTCGTCTGCCGCGCCCATGTCCCGGAACGTGCCGACAGCCCACTGTTCGGGATCGACCGCGCTGTCCAACACGATTCGATCGCTGCGTTCCGGAAACAGCTGGGTGAACACCGCGCCCAGGTAGGTGCCGTACGAGGCGCCGAAATAGTTGATCCGGTCTGCCCCGAGCACGGCGCGGATCACGTCCATATCGCGTGCGGTATTGCGGGTGGTGATGTACGGCAGCTTGTCACCCTCGGCAGCTTGGCAGCGCGCGGCCAAATCAGCCTGTGTCGCAACGGATTTACCGAACCCGACAAGGTCGACTCCCGCCGATTGACCATACGTTCCGAACGGCCACCGGCAGTGGACCGGAGTCGAACGACCGATCCCGCGCGGGTCCATCCCGATCAGGTCGTACTGGTTCCACTGATAGGACGGGAATCCCTGACTGATCTCCACCGTGAAGGTCAACCCGAGCCCGCCGGGTCCGCCCGGGTTGGACAGCATGATCCCGCGCCGGTTGGCCTGGTCGGCGGCCGGTACCCGGGAGATCGCGACGGTGATCGTGCGTCCTTGCGGCTCAGCGTAATTCAGTGGCACCGTCACATCGGCGCACTGCGCCCCCGCCTTATCCAAGGTGTCGTCGTGGCACGGCTGCCAGTCCAGGCGCTGCTGGGTGAAGCGGTCCAAATCACCGCCTGCGGCCTCTGATACGCCTAGCCCGGCAATGGTTCCGGCCACAACCCCGACGACGACGGCCGCACCGAACCATCGCCGAAACATCCTCGCACTCAACTGATTTCTTCCCTTCACCACACACGCACCCGGTCGGGAACCACAGTAGGAAAGCCGCGCACGCATGACTATCGTGCTAGCCCCGGAATGGAACTACGGCCTGCACCCGGATTCGAGATATCCCCAGCACCCGGTGGCGGTCGAGAAGATAGTTCGACAAGGTGATCGCGCACCGATCACCTTGTCGATTCACCGATATCGAAGTCCTAAGCGAATATCACTCAGCACTGCTTCCATGCGAAGTGATAGGTGGTTTGGATACTTCCGTCCGTTGAGTCCATCGTGATAAAACTGGTGGTCTTCTTCGGGTCCGAACTACCGGCGTCGACGCGCAGCTGAGTATTGATATTGAAATTGCGGGATTCGCCGCACGGCTGGTATACGATCGCCCCGACCTCGGTGGTGTCCGTCGCCTGCCAGTCGTCACTGTACGACCCCTTGAAGTTGTGGTCGACATAGTCGGTCGGCGAATCCCCCTGGAAGTAGTACCTGGCCCGCTCCAGTGCCGTCGCGCCCTTTTCCAAGGAGGCGAATCCACGGTAATCCGCCTGCGCGATCCCGTAGGTGAAGCCTTGCGGGACATGAACTTTCAGGTCGAGCTGGCAGTTCATCCTGAAGTCGGTCGGACCGGCGCCAACACCCACTTTCGCGGTGTACTGGCTGTAGGTCACCGTGAAGGCGGTGTTGTCGGGCGAGACGGCTACGGCCGCGGTGCCCTGTGGGCAACCGGATCCATTGACGGTCGCGACATCGATGACAATCTTGTCGGGCGGAACCGGAAAGTTCCAGTCCGGCGTCGCGGAGGCTGGCGAACTCGCCAGCGGTACAGCGATTGCGAATATAGCGGCGCCGACGGTAGCTAACTTTTTGTACATGGGATGCCTCACAATGTGTCCGGTCTCGGATAGATCTCACTGTAAGACGTCCATACCCGCCCGAAGCTCCCCAACAGAAGTGGGGAAAGTACTGAAATTCCGTCCACACCTACATAATTGGCGGTCGGTTTCCCCAGCGCGCCAAAGTCGGTTGAATATTGCAGTTTTCGGTGATCCCGGTTCAGGGCCGCAGCAGCCGGAACGTGTCCATCCGCTGCCGGTGATACTCCAGGTCGTCCGCGTCGTGCTGGACGCCACGGGCGACGGCGAGGCCGAAATACACTGCCTCCCTGCGCAATCGATGCCGCATCAGCTGCGCGAGCGCGAGGTCGTCCAGCTGGCCCGCCGTGCCGCCCGCAGCATGATAGGCGTCGACGAAGGTCAGGGCACCGGACAGGTCGATCCCCAGTACATCCGCGAATTCCATTGCAGCGGAGGCAAGTTCGACCTCCGGCGGCCCGATCAGCGCTTCATCCCAGTCGAGCACGGCCGTTACGTGCCCGTCGCGCGCGAGGAGGTTTCCCTCGTAATAGTCACCGTGCAGCGGCTGGGTACGAGCGGTACTGCTGAACTCGGCGAGCCAAGAGTCCAATTCAGGGTCGGGCAACTCATCCGACGGCGCACCATCTAGCCCGACCTCCAGAAACGACCGCTTCGGCCGCGGCACCGGCCGATAGTCGACCAGCGCACGGTGCACGCGCGCCAGCAGCCCGGCCGCCTCGGCCACCTGCACCGGATCCTCGCTACTGGCCCACTCCCCCTCGATCAGCGGCCAGACGGTGATCGGACGCCCCGCCACCACCTCGACCGTCGCCCCGTTCGCGCGCGGCAGCGGTGCGACGGCCTCAGGCACCGTGCGGGCAGCGGCGGTCGCGATGCCGTTGCACCACTCGACTTCCGCCGGGTCGCGGTCAACTCCCCCGATCCGCACCACCACCTCGCCGACCCGATACGCGGCCGATTCCTCACCGCCGAACAACCGCTCGCCATCGCCCTTGCAGCCCCATTCGGCCGCGACGGCAGCGCGGATGTCCTCGGTCAGCGGGATATCGGCATAGATCACGCATCAACTTCTACCAGCGCGACCCACCGCAACGCAGCCGGGTTTCCCCGAGGCAACTCACCCGGCACACCCCCCGACTCGGGGGCGCAGCCACCGATAACCGGCAGGTAGACAGTAAGCAGGAGAAATCGCAGGCAGCGTCGCACCCGCGGATTTCTGATCGCACGCCGTCATACGGCGGTCGCGTCCGAGAGTGGGACACATCTTATGCCGCAGTTCACCCAGCGAATGTCGCTCGTATGAACGCGTACGCGCCGGTGCTCGTGCTCGGCGCGATCGCCCTCGGTTTCACCAGCTTGTCGGTGACGATGGCGTCGTTCATCGGCCCGAAGCGGTACAACCGGGCCAAGCTGGCCGCCTATGAATGCGGTATCGATCCGACCCCGCAACCGCTGGGCGGCGGCCGGTTCCCGGTGAAGTACTACCTGATCGCGATGATGTTCATCATCTTCGATATCGAGATCGTGTTCCTGTATCCGTGGGCCGTCGGCTTCGATTCGTTCGGCATCTTCGCCCTGGTCGAGATGTTTCTGTTCATGCTCACCGTCTTCGTCGCCTACGCCTACGTGTGGCGGCGCGGCGGCCTGAATTGGGAGTGAGGGCATGGGACTCGAGGAGAAGCTGCCGAGCGGTTTTCTGTTGAGCACGGTCGAAGACCTGGCCGGATATCTGCGCAAGGGCTCGGTGTGGCCCGCGGCGTTCGGCCTCGCGTGCTGCGCCATCGAGATGATGTCCACCGCGTCCGGGCGGTTCGATATCGCCAGGTTCGGCATGGAGGCGTTTCGCGGTTCGCCGAGGCAGGCCGATCTGATGATCGTCGCCGGACGGGTCAGCCAGAAGATGGCGCCGGTGCTGCGTCAGGTCTACGACCAGATGGCCGAGCCGAAATGGGTGCTGGCGATGGGGGTTTGCGCGTCGTCGGGCGGGATGTTCAACAACTACGCGATCGTGCAGGGCGTCGACCACATCGTCCCGGTCGACATCTATCTGCCGGGTTGTCCACCCCGCCCCGAGATGCTATTGCACGCGATTCTGGCCCTGCACACAAAGATTCAACAGACGCCACTCGGCGTCAATCGCGTCGAAGCTGTGCGCGCGGCCGAGCAGGCGGCACTTGCCTCGAAACCGGCAATCCCCCTTGGCCATTGGAGCGCACACCCCGCACTCGAGGAGCTACCTCGATGACCGGCCCACGCGATGACGCACCGATCGGCTTGCGGCGCGGCATGTTCGGCGTACACGGCAGTGGCGACACCTCAGGCTACGGACGCCTCCTCCACCCGATCGCGCAGCCGACCCGCACGATGCGCCCTTATGGCGGCTACTTCGACGACATCCTCGACAACCTGCTGGCCGCACTGACTTTCGCGGGGGTCCGTCGCACCGAAGCAATCGAACAGGTCGTAGTCTTCCGCGAGGAGCTGACGGTGCACGTCTGCCGCGACCACCTGCATGCGGTCGCCAACGCCCTACGCAACCACCCCGCCCTGCGTTTCGAACTCTGTCTAGGCGTCAGCGGAGTCCACTACCCACAGGACACCGATCGCGAACTGCACGCCGTCTATCCCTTCCTGTCGATCACCCACAACCGCCGAATCCGGCTCGAGGTCACCGCACCCGACGCCGACCCGCACATTCCCTCGCTCTATGACCTCTACCCGACCAACGACTGGCACGAGCGCGAAACCTATGACTTCTTCGGCATCATCTTCGACGGTCACCCCTCGCTGACCCGCATCACCATGCCCGACGACTGGCACGGCCACCCGCAACGCAAGGATTACCCGCTCGGCGGCATCCCGGTCGAATACCACGGCGCGCAGATCCCGCCGCCCGACGAGCGCAGGGCATACGGCTGATGACCACGCGCGAAAAGGTCTACGTGGCAGGCGGTCGGGACTGGGACGACATCGTCGACGCCGTCCAGCGCGCCGACGACGAACGGATCGTGGTCAATATGGGCCCGCAGCATCCGTCCACGCACGGCGTGCTGCGCCTCATCCTGGAGATCGACGGCGAGACCGTCACCGAGGCGCGCTGCGGCATCGGCTACCTGCACACCGGCATCGAGAAGAATCTCGAATACCGCAACTGGATCCAAGGCGTCACCTTCGTGACCCGAATGGACTATCTCGCACCGTTTTTCAACGAAACCGCCTACTGTCTCGGCGTCGAGCGGCTCCTCGACGCCACCGAGCGGATTCCGGTGCGCGCCACCGTCATCCGGGTCATGCTCATGGAGCTGAACCGGATCTCCTCACACCTGGTCGCGCTGGCGACCGGCGGCATGGAGCTCGGCGCCGTGAACGTGATGTTCTTCGGATTCCGTGAGCGCGAGCGGATTCTCGACGTGTTCGAGGCGATCACCGGCCTCCGAATGAACCACGCCTACATCCGGCCCGGCGGGCTCGCCCAGGACCTCCCCGACGACGCCGTGGCACAGGTCCGCGAACTCGTGCGCACGCTACCCAAGGGACTCCGCGACCTCGAGCTGCTCCTCACCGAGAATCCGATCTGGAAGGCCCGCACCAAAGGCGTCGGCTACCTCGATCTGAGTGCATGCATGGCGCTCGGCATCACGGGTCCGATACTGCGCGCCACCGGCCTGCCGCACGACCTACGCAAGTCCGAACCCTATTGCGGCTACGAGGATTACGAGTTCGACGTGGTCACCGACACCGGCGCGGATTGCTACGGCCGCTACCTGATCCGGGTCGCGGAGATGCGTGAATCGCTGAAAATCGTGGAGCAGTGCCTCGATCGGCTGCGGCCGGGTCCGGTGATGATCGAGGACCGCAAGCTGGCCTGGCCCGCCCAACTCGCCCTCGGCAAGGACGGATCGGGTACCTCACCCGAGCACGTCCGCACGATCATGGCCACCTCGATGGAGGGGTTGATCCACCACTTCAAACTGGTGACCGAGGGGCTGCGTATTCCGGCTGGCCAGGTGTACGTGTCGGTGGAGTCGCCGCGCGGTGAGCTCGGCGTGCACATGGTGAGTGACGGTGGCACCCGGCCGTTTCGGGTGCATTTCCGTGACCCGTCGTTCACCAATCTGCAAGCGGTGGCGGCGATGTGCGAGGGCGGCATGATCGCCGACGTCATCGCCTCGGTCGCCAGCATCGATCCAGTCATGGGCGGGGTCGACCGATGACCAGCGGAGCGCGACGGGTATTCATTCAGCTCGGCCCACGGCCGGACGAAGACGGGCAACTGGTCCAGTCGGGTGAGACCTACCCGGCCGAGATCGTGGCCCGGCTGGCAGCCGACGCCGCCACGATCATCAACCGATATCCGGTGGCACGGTCGGCGTTGCTTCCCCTGCTGCATCTTGTTCAGGCCGAGGACAGTTGCGTCACTCCGGCCGGAATCGAGTTCTGTGCAACACAACTCGGACTCACCGGCACCGAAGTCCTTGCGGTAGCGACGTTCTACTCGATGTACCGGCGCAGTCCGACCGGTGACTATCACGTCGGTGTCTGCACCAACACGCTGTGCGCGGTCCTCGGCGGTGATGCCATCCTCGCCGCGCTGGAGGAACACCTCGGCGTGCGCCACGGTGCGACGACCACCGACGGCACCATCACCCTCGACCACATCGAATGCAACGCCGCATGCGACTTCGCCCCTGTGGTGATGGTGAATTGGGAGTTCTTCGACGACCAGACTCCGGATTCGGCCCGTGCGATCGTCGACGCACTGCGCGCGGGCGAACAGGTCACGCCCAGTCGCGGTGCGCCGCTGTGTACCTTCCGTCGCACCGCGCGCATCCTCGCGGGCTTCCCCGACGAGCGAGGCGGAGCCAACGACACCTGCGTCGGCCACGCCACCCTCGTCGGGCTCGATCTGGCCCGTGCCCAGAGCATCGCCGAATTGTCTTCCGCCGAAGCGTTTTCCGCCGACGAAACCAGCGGAGGCTGACATGCTCCTGACCCCCGTACTGAGCCGCTACTGGGACGAGCCACGTTCCTGGACCCTCGACACCTACCGGCGGCATGCCGGTTACTCGGCCTTGGCGACGGCGCTACGCATGTCCCCCACCGAAATCATCGAGCTGATCACCGATTCCGGCCTACGCGGCCGCGGCGGCGCCGGGTTCTCGACCGGCACGAAGTGGTCGTTCGTTCCCCGCGACGGCAAGCCGCACTACCTGGTCGTCAATGCCGACGAGTCCGAACCTGGCACCTGCAAAGACATCCCGCTCATGCTGGCAACACCGCACGCGCTGATCGAGGGCGCGATCATCGCCGCCTACGCGATCGGCGCTGGCTACGCGTTCATTTATGTTCGCGGCGAGGTGATTCCAGTGCTGCGGCGGCTGCACGCCGCGGCTGCCGAGACATACGCCGCCGGATATCTGGGACACAACATCCTCGACTCCGGCTATGACCTCGAACTCATCGTGCACGCCGGTGCGGGGGCGTATATCTGCGGCGAGGAAACCGCACTGCTCGATTCGCTGGAAGGGCGACGTGGCCAGCCACGACTCCGGCCGCCATTCCCTGCCGTCGCGGGTCTGTATGCCTGCCCGACCGTGGTCAACAACGTCGAGACCATCGCCAGCGTGCCACCGATCATCGAACACGGCGTCGATTGGTTCCGCTCCATGGGCAGCAAGAAGTCCCCCGGCTGCACCCTCTACTCGCTGACCGGCCACGTGACAAACCCGGGCCAGTACGAGGCACCCCTCGGCGTCCCGCTGCGCGAACTGCTCGACTGTGCGGGTGGCGTCCGCGCCGGACATCGGCTCAAGTTCTGGACCCCCGGCGGCTCGTCGACCCCCCTCCTCACCGACGCCCACCTCGATATCCCGCTCGACTACGAGGGTGTCGCCGCGGCCGGATCCATGTTGGGCACCAAGGCATTACAGATCTTCGACGACACCACCTGCGTGGTGCGCGCGGTGCTGCGCTGGACCGAGTTCTACGCCCACGAATCCTGCGGCAAATGCACGCCGTGCCGCGAGGGCACCTACTGGCTGGTGCGAGTCCTCGAACGGTTAGAGGCGGGTCGCGGTACCGCGGCGGACCTTGCGAAGGTCCTCGATATCGCCGACAGCATGCTCGGCAAGTCCTTCTGCGCGCTCGGCGACGGTGCGGCCAGCCCGATCATCTCGTCGCTGAAGTACTTCCGCGACGAGTACATCGCCCACATCGCGCACGGCGGGTGCCCGTTCGATCCATACCAATCCACGGTCATGGCAACGCGACTCAGCGAGCCGGTACGACCCGTAGCGGCTTACGCGCGATGACCCGCACCAGCGAACCCGCGACAACACCGGCAAACCTGGTGTGCCTCACCATCGATGGCGTCGCGCTCGCCGTCCCCAAGGGCACGCTCGTCATTCGCGCCGCCGAGCTGGTCGGCGTGCAGATCCCCCGCTTCTGCGACCACCCGCTGCTCGACCCGGTCGGGGCCTGCCGCCAATGCCTGGTCGAGGTTGACGGTCAGCGAAAGCCGATGGCGTCGTGCACGATAGCCGTCACCGAGGGCATGGCGGTGCGCACTCAGCTCACCTCGCCGATTGCCGACAAGGCACAGCACACCGTGATGGAACTGCTGCTGATCAACCATCCGCTGGACTGCCCGATCTGCGACAAGGGCGGCGAGTGCCCGTTGCAGAATCAGGCAATGTCCAACGGGCGGGCCGAGACCCGGTTCGACGAGGGCAAGCGCACCTTCCCGAAACCGATCAACCTGTCCGCCCTGGTGCTGCTCGACCGCGAGCGCTGCGTGCTGTGCGCGCGATGTACCCGGTTCTCGCAGCAGGTCGCCGGTGATCCGTTCATCGAACTGCTGGAGCGCGGTGCGTTACAACAGGTTGGCATCTACGCGAAAGAGCCCTTCGAGTCGTACTTTTCGGGTAACACCGTGCAGATCTGCCCGGTCGGCGCACTCACCGGTGCGTCATATCGGTTCCGCGCCAGGCCCTTCGATCTCGTCTCCAGTCCGAGCGTGTGCGAGCACTGCGCGAGCGGCTGTGCCCAGCGCACCGACCATCGCGGCGGCACCGTGCTTCGCCGTCTCGCTGGCGACGACCCGCACGTCAACGAGGAATGGAACTGCGACAAAGGACGATGGGCCTTCACCTATGCGAGCCAGCCGGATCGGATCACCACACCGCTGGTCCGCGACGACGGCGGCACGCTGGTACCCGCGTCCTGGCCCGAGGCGCTCGCTACGGCGGCGGCCGGTCTGCTGACGGCGCACGGCAATGCCGGCGTGCTCGTCGGTGGCCGCGCCACGTTGGAAGACGCGTACGCCTACGCCAAGTTCGCGCGAATCGCACTGGGCAGCAACGACATCGACTTCCGGATTCGGCCGCACTCCGCCGAGGAGGCCGACTTCCTCGCGGCCCGAGTCGCCGGACGGTTCCTCGACACTACCTATGACGACCTGGAACACGCGCCGGTCGTGCTGCTGGCCGGTTTCGAGCCCGAAGAAGAATCGCCGATCGTCTACCTGCGGCTGCGCAAGGCGGCGCGTAAGAACGGCCTCGCCGTTTACTCCATCGCCCCATATGCCACCAACGGCCTGACCAAGATGTCGGGCCGACTGTTGCAGACCGTCCCTGGCGGCGAACCCGCGGCGCTCGACAGCGGGCACGCACGCGATCTGCTGGCCCGGCCGGGTTCGGTGCTCATGGTCGGCGAGCGGCTCGCGACCGTGCCCGGCGCGTTGTCGGCGGCGGCGCGGCTAATCGACCGCACCGGTGCGCACCTCGCGTGGGTACCGCGCAGGGCGGGCGAGCGGGGCGCACTGGAGGCCGGGGCGCTGCCGGGCTTGTTGCCGGGCGGTCGGCCGGTCGCGGATGCGTGGGCGCGGCGCCGGGTCGCGGCGATCTGGGGTGTGCCGGGCCTGCCCGCGACACCCGGCCGCGATACCGGCGCCATCCTGCGCGCGACACTGGGTGCGCTGCTCCTCGGCGGCGTGGAGCCGGACGACCTGCCCGATCCGAAGGCCGCGCTCGCCGCGATCGACCGGGCCGCGTGTGTGGTCAGCTTGGAATTGCGCCACAGTGCCGTCACCCAACGTGCCGACGTCGTGTTTCCGGTCGCGGAGGTGGCGGCCAAGTCCGGCACGTTCCTCGATTGGGAGGGCCGCGCCCGCAGTTTCGACGCCGCCCTGGGCAAGGCGGAAGCCATGCCCGACTCGCGAGTGCTGGACGCGATCGCCAACGCGATGAATCTCCCACTGGCGCTGCCGAATACGGCGACCGCACGCGCCGAACTCACAGCGCTCGGCGGGTGGACCGGATATCGGGGTCAGGGGCCGGACGTCGCCGCGGTGGCACCGATACCACGACCGATACGCGGCTCCGCGGTGCTGGCGAGCTGGCGGATGCTGCTCGATGACGGCCGGTTGCAGGACGGCGAACCGCAACTGGCCGCCACCGCCCGCACCCCGGTGGCGCGGCTGTCCGCGCGTACCGCCACCGAAATCGGTGCGGCCACCGGAGATTCGGTCACGGTATCAACCGATCGTGGCAGCATCAGGCTCCCGCTGCTGATCACCGACCTGCCCGATCGAGTGGTGTGGCTGCCGCTGAACTCCCCCGGGTCCGCTGTGCACCGCAGCCTTGCGGTAACCGCGGGCAGCATCGTGCGGATACGCCTCGGGGATGCCCGATGACCGACCTCAGTCTGTTCGGCCATGACCCGTGGTGGTTGATGCTCGCCAAGGCGCTGGTCATTTTCGTGTTCCTGATGATGACACTGGTCTTCGCGGTGCTGGCCGAACGAAAGATCGTCGCGCGCATGGCGATGCGGGTCGGGCCGAATCGGGTGGGACCGAAGGGCGCGCTGCAAAGCGTCGCCGACGGCGTCAAGATGGCGTTGAAGGAGGACATCGTGCCCTCCGGCGTGGACCGGCCGGTGTACATCCTGGCGCCGATTCTCGCGGCGACGCCCGCGCTGATGGCGTTCGCGGTCATCCCGATGGGGCCCGCAGTATCGATCCTCGGCTATCGAACGGCATTGCAGCTCACCGATTTTCCGGTGGCAGTGCTGTATGTGCTCGCGCTGGCGTCGATCGGTGTCTACGGAATCGTGCTGGCCGGGTGGGCATCCCGTTCGACCTACCCGCTGCTGGGCGGGTTGCGCTCGACCGCGCAGGTGATCTCCTACGAGATCCCGATGGCACTGTCCTTCGCCGCCGTTTTCCTTGTCTCGGGCACGATGTCGACCTCCGGGATCGTCGCCGCGCAAGCAGGCCACTGGTACGTCTTTCTGCTGTTCCCGTCCTTCGTGATCTATCTGGTGTCGATGGTCGGCGAAACCAACCGTGCGCCTTTCGATTTGCCCGAAGCGGAAGGCGAGCTGGTCGGCGGATTCCACACCGAGTACTCGTCGTTGAAGTTCGCCATGTTCATGCTGGCCGAGTACGTCAACATGGTGACCGTCTCGGCATTGGCGACCACGCTCTTCCTTGGTGGCTGGCAGGCGCCATGGCCGTTGAGCGTGTGGGCGGGCGCGAATTCCGGTTGGCTGCCGCTGCTGTGGTTCGTGGCGAAGGTCTGGGGCTTCCTGTTCGTCTTCATTTGGCTGCGTGGCACATTGCCGCGGCTGCGCTACGACCAGTTCATGAATCTGGGGTGGAAGATCCTGATTCCGGCGTCGCTGGTGTGGGTGATGATCGTCGCCGCGGTCCGTGCGGCCCGCAACGAGGGATACGGCGTCGGGTCCATCGCGCTGGTGATTGCCGGGGCTCTCGTCGCCATTGCGCTGCTCGCTCTTCTCGTAAAGGCACTGCGCCCCAACCGCTCTCCCGCCGGCACGGAGACCGACGTCCCGTTCGATCCGATGGCAGGTGGGTTCCCGGTTCCACCCTTGCCTTGGCAAAAGGAGGGCAGCAATGCCTGAATTCTTAGGCCCCATCGCAGGTTTCGGGGTCACCTTCTCGACGATGTTCAAGAAGCCCAACACCGAGTATTACCCCGAGCAGAAGGCGCCGACCGCGCCCCGCTACCACGGACGGCATCAGCTCAACCGCTACCAGGACGGCTTGGAGAAGTGCATCGGCTGCGAGCTGTGCGCGTGGGCTTGTCCCGCCGACGCCATCTATGTGGAGGGCGCCGACAACACCGACGACGAACGCTACTCGCCGGGTGAGCGATACGGCAGCGTCTACCAGATCAACTACCTGCGTTGCATCGGCTGCGGCCTGTGCATCGAGGCGTGTCCGACGCGGGCGCTGACCATGACCAACGAGTACGAAATGGCCGACGACAACCGCGCCGGCCTGACCTACGAAAAGGACCGGCTGCTGGCACCATTGGCGCCCGGCATGGTCGAGGCGCCGCATCCGATGGTGCCCGGCGCGACGGCCGCCGACTACTACTGCGGCACCATTCCCGTTGTCGCGGAAGACGAGTCCGATCGATGACCACCTCGATACTGCTCGCCGCCGAACCCGCCGTCCGCGCGTCCGTGGGCGAGAGTGTGCTGTTCTGGATCCTCGGCAGCTTGGCGGTGGTCTGCGCGCTCGGCGTGGTGTGCGCGAGCAGGGCGGTCTACTCGGCGATCTTCCTCGCGGCTTCGATGATCATCCTGGCGGTGTTCTATGTGGCGCAGGGCGCGGTGTTCCTCGGTGTCGTCCAGGTTGTCGTCTATACCGGCGCGGTGATGATGCTGTTTCTGTTCGTGCTGATGCTGGTCGGCGTCGACTCGTCCGATTCGCTGGTCGAGACGCTGCGCGGGCAGCGCGTCGCCGCGGTGGCGGTGGCCGCCGGATTCGGGCTGCTGCTGATCGTCGGTATCGGACAGGTGCGGTCGAATCGGCCTTCGGGCAACGAATCCGCTGGCAGCGTCACCGATTTGGCCCAGCTGTTGTTCATCCGATACGTGTGGGCGTTCGAACTCACCGGCGCACTGCTGATCACCGCCGCACTCGGGGCGATGGTGCTTGCCCACCGCGAACGCCTTACCGCACGCCGTGGTCAGCGCGAGATGTCCACCGGCCGCGTCCGCGCCGGTGAGCGGGTCACGCCGCTCCCCAGTCCTGGCGTCTACGCGCGGCACAACGCGGTGGACATGGGGGCTCGGCTACCCGACGGAACGCATTCCGAGCTGTCGGTCAGCCGAACGCTGCGCCGTCGCACCGTAGCCGACAAGGAGGCTTCGCGGTGAACCCGGAGAACTACCTCTATCTGGCCGTGTTCCTGTTCACCATCGGCGCCGCCGGAGTGCTGTTGCGCCGCAACGCGATTGTCGTGTTCATGTGTATCGAGCTGATGCTCAATGCCGCCAATCTCGCGTTCGTCACCTTCGCGCGAATGCGCGCCGATCTCAACGGTCAGGTCTTCGCCTTCTTCACCATGGTGGTCGCCGCCGCGGAAGTCGTTGTCGGCCTTGCGATCATCATGACCATCTTCCGTGCGCGCCGTTCGGTCTCGGTGGACGACGCGAATCTGTTGCGGCACTGATGACATCGACGATTCCGGCTCCGGCGTTCGAGTATGCCCAGCTGTCGCCGATGCTGATCGTCTTCGGTGTGGCGATACTGGGTGTGCTCGTCGAAACGTTCGGGCCGCGCGGCAGCAGGTACCTGAGCCAACTCGTGCTCGGTCTCGGCGGATTGGTCGCGGCGTTCGTCGCGGTCGTTGTGCTTGCCTGGCAATCGGATTCGCCCCATGGTGCGGCGGTGATGGGTTCGGTCATGGTCGACGGGCCGACGCTGTTCCTGCAGGGCACGATCCTGGTGCTGTCGATTCCCGCGGTCATGGTGATGGCCGAGCGCCGGGGCGATCCGGGTGGCGTCGCCTTCACCCCGCAGGCCTCCGCCATCCCCGGCAGCGTTGCCGAGTTGGCGGCGACCAAGGCGGGCGTTGTCACCACCGAAGTGTTTCCGCTGACCATGTTCGCGATCGGCGGGATGCTGTTGTTCCCGGCCTCGAACGATCTGCTGACAATGTTCGTCGCGCTCGAGGTGCTCTCGCTGCCGCTGTATGTGCTGTGCGGGCTGGCCCGCCATCAGCGGCTGCTGTCACAGGAGGCGGCGCTCAAATACTTTCTGCTGGGGGCGTTCTCGTCCGCCTTCTTCCTGTTCGGTGTCGCGCTGCTCTACGGCTTCGCGGGCACTGTGGAGCTGGCCGGTATCGCGGACGCGGTCGCCGCACGTCCCGACGACCGCGGGCTCGCGGTGATCGGCGCGGGCATGCTGTCGATCGGACTGCTGTTCAAGGTCGGCGCGGTGCCGTTCCACTCCTGGATCCCGGACGTGTATCAGGGTGCGCCGACCGCGATCACCGCGTTCATGGCGGCGGCGACCAAAGTCGCGGCGTTCGGTGCGTTGCTGCGCGTCTTCACGGTGGGACTGCCTGGGCTGCAGTCGGATTGGCGTCCGTTGCTCTGGGGCATCGCCATCGTCACCATGCTGGTCGGCGCGCTCACCGCGGTCACGCAGACCGATATCAAACGCATGCTCGCGTACTCGTCGATCGCACACGTCGGGTTCATTCTGATCGGGGTGATCGCCGCGAACTCCGTGGGTTCGTCGGCCATCCTGTTCTACCTACTCGCCTACGGGCTCAGCACAATTGGCACTTTCGCGGTCGTCAGCCTGGTGCGTGACTCCGCCGGCGAAGTCACCGATATCGCGCGATGGGCGGGTCTCGGCAGGCGCTACCCGTTACTCGGCTCCGCCTTCGCCCTATTCCTCCTCGCCCTCGTCGGCATCCCGCTGACCAGTGGTTTCATCGGCAAGTTCGCGATCTTTCTTGCGGCAATCCAGGGCGGCGCCACCGTGCTGGTCCTTGTCGGCGTACTCAGCAGTGCGATCGCCGCCTACATCTACATCCGCGTCATCATGGTCATGTTCTTCGCGGAACCGCCCTCGGACGCAACCGAAGTCGTCGTCGCGCCGGGCAGCGTATTGACCACCGCCGTCATCGCGTTCGGCGCGATCACCACCGTCATCCTCGGCGTTGTCCCACAACCGATGCTGGATCTGACGACCGAGGCCGCCACATTCCTGCGCTGATCTGCTCGGCCTGTCCGGGAAAACCGCTGCCGGTGGTCTCGATCCGCCACACGATGGATTCAACGCCACGGTCAGGAGTCCGCGTCGGACTTTGTCAGGACATTGTCGAGGCAGAGCGCCAGTATTGCCAGGGCGATAAGAACAACGCTCACGATGAGGAACGCCAGCGCAATGTTCGCGTCGTGGGCCGCATGGTTGGCCTTGTCCAACATCTCTCCGTAGGTCGAGGTGGACTGGACATCGTGGGTGAGACGGCTGACCTGCTGGCAGACGTCGCCGGGTTTCATCGTCTGGCCACTACCCACATCGCATACCGGAACCGCTGATGCCGCTGTTTGACGAAAGCTCAAGTAGGCCAAGCCGCTGAAAAGAGTGCCGACGAGCCCGAACGCGCCACCGGTCACCATGACGGCCAGCACGGGGTGTATCGGTCTTTTGGCAGGGTCGACATCGTTCTCATCCATGAATTGGGCTTTCTCGCAAGTCGTTCTGCGGCCAGTGATCTACTCGTCCGCCCTGGGTTGCACAGTGCAAGGTCAGCCGCGGCCGTCGAAATTAAAGCCCAAGAACGGAATTCGCGAATCACGGTGGGGCCCTCGCAGCGCCATCTATTCAATGATGTCACCGGCCCGCGACGACGCAACCCGCAGAAACCATGGGCTGCACACTGCCCTACGGTGTGCCCGCCAGCAGATGATGCAGCAGCACCATCTGCGCGACCGCCAGTGGGGTGCTGTGTTCGTCGGGGCCGACTCGACCGAGACTGTCCGGCGCTGGGACGGCCGGGTCGCCGAGGGCGTGCCAGATCAATTTCTCCACGGCCGCACCGTCTTCGGCGCTCGCGTAACCGTGAATGTGCACGCTGTCGACCGGCTTGCCGTCGGTGTCCCGCGCGAGCCGGAGGTGAATCGCGTGTGTCAGTTCGGGTTGCAGGATGGCGGTCAGGTCCGGCTGCTGAATCGTCGGGCGCAGCAACAGCTCGGCGGACAACGGCGTTTCGGGTGGACCGGCGCGGCCCTCGATCGTGGCGAACCGGATAACGATATCGGCGTGTGCCCGCTGCGGGCGGATGAACTCGGTGGACTCGGGTTCGCCGCGCGACAGTACGGAGCGGACTTGCTCGGCGGTGTATCCGCGAGTGGCGGTGTCGCGCTTGACCTTCCAGCCACGCCGGATCTCCTCGGACGGGTCGAGGTACACCGTGAGGTCGAAGCAGGCGCGGGCGAGGCTGTTGTGCATCGGCAGCAGACCCTCGACGATGACGAACTCGTTGGGCTCAACAAGTTCGGGCCGGGTTAGCCTTCCGGTGTCGTGGTCGTACACGGGCTTGAGAATCGGTTGTCCGGTGGCCAGCAATTGCAAATGCTGGCCGAGGATATCGATGTAGTGACAGTCCGGATGCAACGGCGTGAACGGTTTGTCTTGCCGCTCAACACGATCGAATCGGTGGTAGTCGTCGGTGGACAGCCACACGCAGCGGTGCGCGCCCAAGGCCTCGACCAATCCCGCGGTCACGGTCGTCTTGCCCGCGGCACTGTCGCCGGCGATCGCGAGCATGATGGGGCGGCGCCGGATGTTTCGGCTCGCGCGAAAGATCCGCAGCGTCTTGTCAGCCACGAGTCATCCGCTGCTCGACCGGAATTCGGCGGCGGGCACTACGAGCGGACGTATCCATCCCGAACTCCTCATGGGTCACCACCCATGCTATTCGCCGTTTGCCCAGCACAGTCACCCCGAAGCGGGGGGTTGACAAGGGGATGGACATGGCCGAATACCGCCGTATCGTGAGGGTATGGTCACGTCCGCCACCGGGCCGGTACGCGTTGTCCTGGTCGACGACCATGAGATGGTTATCGAGGGCCTCAAGGCCATGCTCGCGTCGTTCTACCAGCGCGTGGTCGTCGTCGGGCAATCCGTCGGCGCCGAGGACGCGCTGCGCGTCATTACCGAACTCGAACCCGACATCGTCCTCTGCGATATCCGCATGCAGGGCATCAGCGGGCTCGACCTGTGCCGGTCGATGCGCGGGCTCGACCCGGAACGCAAGGTCGTGCTGCTGTCGGTCTACGACGACGAGCAGTATCTGTTCCAGGCCTTACGCGTCGGCGCCTCCGGCTATCTGTTGAAGAGCATCAGCAGTGACGAACTGGTCCGGCAATTGGAGCTGGTGCACAGCGGGTCGACCGCGATCGACCCGGACATGGCGGTGCGTGCCGTGGACACCGCCGCCCGCATGCAGCGCGACGAATTCTGGCCCGGCGCAAGACAAGGACTGACGCAGCGCGAGAGCGAGATCATGTCCTTCATGGTCACCGGTCTGTCCAACCGCGGCATCGCGACACGGCTGATCATCAGCGACGAAACAGTCAAGAGCCACCTGCGATCGATCTACCGCAAACTGGGCGTCAGCGATCGGACGACCGCGGTCGCGACCGCCCTCCGGGAGGGCATATTCCAATAATGGCGTCGGGCCCGGAGCACGAATTGCCCACGGCAGGTGCGTATTCAGCGCGTGACGATCGGGATGTCCTGCTCGACATAGTGCAGGCGATGTCCAGTGGCCCGGCGATCGAGCCGCTGGCCGCCGCGGTCGCCCGAATGGTTGTCGCGTCGACCGCGGCGGATGTCTGTTTCGTGCACGTCCTGGACGACTCGGACCGTTCGCTGACCCTCGCTGGGGCGACGCCGCCGTTCGATCGCCATATCGGACGGGTGCGGCTCGCACTCGGCTCCGGAATCACCGGCTGGGTGGCCAGCCGTCGCCAAGCAGCTGTGATCAGCGATAGCAAAGAGACCGATCCCCGGTACCAGCCGATCGCGGCACTGGGCGGCGCGGCATTCACCTCTATGGTGTCGATTCCGATGGAGACCGATCCCGGTGGACTGGTCGGCGTCCTCGACGTGCACACCGTCGAGCGACGCGAATTCAGCGGCCATGACATGGAATTGCTGGTACTGCTCGGCAGGCTCGTCGCCGGTGCGCTGCAGCAAGCCAGGCAGCATCGACAGCTCGCGGCGCGTGAGCGGGCGCACGAGGACTTCGCCGAGCAGATGATCGCGGCGCAAGAGCTCGAGCGCCGTCGGCTGGCCAGCGACATCCACGACGGCATCTCCCAGCGACTGGTGACCCTCGCCTATCGCCTCGACGCCGCTGCGCGTGCGGTCGTCGACGACCAACGGGAGGCGTCCGAACAGCTCGACAAGGCAAGGGAATTGGTGGAGCTGACGCTGCAGGAGGCGCGGGCGGCGATCAGCGGACTGCGGCCCCCGGTGCTGGACGACCTGGGTCTGGCGGGCGGGTTGGCCAGCCTGGCCCGATCGATACCGCAGATCGATCTGGAACTCGAACTCACCGACCACCGGTTGCCCGAACACATCGAACTCGCGCTGTATCGCATCGCGCAGGAATGCCTGCAGAACGTCGTCAAACATGCCGACGCACACGTCGCCACCCTGCGCTTCGCGGTGCACGACGACATCGCGCGGCTCGAAATCGCCGACGACGGAATAGGTTTCGATACGTCCGAACGACCGTTGGGCGCCAATGAAATGGGCGGCTACGGCCTGCTGTCGATGGCCGAACGCGCCGAGCTCGTCGGCGGGCGGTTGAGCATCCGGTCACGACCGGGTTCGGGGACAACAGTGACGGTCAAGATCCCGCTTGCTTCGACAGAGTCACCGAAACACCCTGCTGGCGAGCAGATCTGACGCCTCGATCGTAGTGAGGGCGGTCAGATCGACCTCGGTATCGTCGCCCGCGACCAGCCGCCGCGCGTGCCGCAGCCGTGCGCGCTCCACCGCGTTGCGGACGCTGCGCGCGTTGGCGAACCACGGCTGCCCGATGCGGTGCGCCAAGTACTGGCGCAACGCTACCCGCGCATCGTCGGAGAACGAATAGCCGAGCTCACCGGTCATCAGGCACGCGATCTCCGCCAACTCCGCCAAGGTGTAGTCCGGGAACGAAATATGGTGCGCGATACGGCTTTGCATGCCGGGGTTCGCGGAGAAGAACAGATCCATCTTGTCGGCGTAACCCGCTAGGATCACGACCAGATCGTCGCGGTTGTTCTCCATCACCTGCAGCAGGATCTCGATCGATTCGCCGCCGTAGTCGCGCTCGTTCTCAGCTTTGTACAGATAGTAGGCCTCGTCGATGAACAAGACGCCGCCCATTGCCCGCTTGATCACCTCTCTGGTTTTCGGTGCGGTGTGGCCGACATACTCGCCGACCAGGTCGTCTCGGGTGACGCTGACCAGGTGCCCGCGACGCAGATAGCCGAGCCGGTGCAGCAGGTCGGCCATCCGCAGCGCGACGGTCGTTTTGCCGGTGCCGGGGTTGCCGGTGAAACACATGTGCAGCGTGGGTTTCGGCGCGAGTACACCGAATTGGGCGCGCATCCGGTCGATCAGCAGCAGGGCGGCGATTTCGGCGATGCGGGTTTTCACCGGTGTCAAACCGACCAGCTGCGTGTCGAGTTCGCCGAGCACGTCGTCGATGCCGGACTGCCGCCGGGCCGCGCCGAGATCGACGACGGCGTCGGCGGGCAGGAACTCCGGAGCTGGCTTGTCCGTATCCGACTGTGGCCCAGCGGAATTGCCGGGCCAAGAGCCGAATGGCGTACGGGTTCCCGCTGGCACGTCCATCAAGTGCGGGCGTGTCGGCCGCCGACCGGCCGCTCGGTCGCGTAGGCGAAGGTGGTGTAGGAGATTCGCCGGTCCGCGCCCTCGGTCCGATCGAGCCGGAAGCCGGGCTCGTCGGCGGGCCGCTGCACGATGAACGAGAATGCCGTCGTCTGCCTGCACGGCCGGGCGTCGTAGGCGTTGAGCCGGATGTAGAGATCAGGATGTGTTGTCCGGCAAGCATTTACCTCCAGCAGCACACCTGCGGCGTCCGCCAGATCGAACATCGGCAGCCCCCACATCTCCCAGTAGATGTTGCGTGGATGCGGGTCGTCGGTGAATTCCACCGATAGCGGCCACTTGTTGTCCAGCGCGTACCTGATCTGCGCGGTGATCTCCTCGTCGGTGAAGTCGGGCAGGTAGGAGAAGGTGCCCTGGGTGATGCGCATGGTCGCTGTCCTTCCGTCAGACCGCGGTCGGCGTCGCGACAACGTCTGGTGTGTCGGTGGATTCGTAGTTGAAGGTGATATCGCCCCAGGTCGCCAGGGCCGCGTCCAGCGCGCGATTGCGCGATGCCGCCTTGCGCAGAATCTCGGGGCCTTCCTTGAAGTAGTCGCGACCCTCGTTGCGCGCCTTGACCATCGTCTCCAGCGCGACCCGATTCGCCTCCGCCCCTGCGGCAATGCCCATCGGATGGCCGATCGTGCCGCCGCCGAACTGCAGCACCACGTCCTCGCCGAGGTAGTGCAGCAGCTGATGCATCTGGCCAGCGTGGATGCCGCCCGAGGCGACCGGCATGACGCCGGGCATCGAGGCCCATTCCTGGTCGAAATACAGGCCTTTCGCTGGATCGGCCTTGATGCTGTCCAGTCGCAGAGTGTCGTAGTAGCCCGCGATGACGTGCGGGTCGCCCTCCAATTTGCCGACGACCGTGCCCGCGTGCACGTGATCGACACCGGCGAGCCGCATCCATTTCGCGATGACCCGGAAGCTGACCCCGTGCGTCTTCTGCCGCGTGTAAGTGCCGTGACCGGCGCGATGCAGGTGCAGCAGCACGCCGTTGGCGCGCGACCAGTTGGCCATCGACTGGATCGCGGTATAGCCGACCGTCAGATCGATCATCACCACGATCGAGCCGAGTTCCTTTGCTAGCGTTGCCCGTTCGTACATCTGCTCCATGGTCGCGGCGGTGACGTTGAGGTAGTGGCCCTTGATCTCGCCGGTGGCGGCCTGCGCGCGGTTGACCGCCTCCATGCAGAACAGATACCGGTCGCGCCAGCGCATGAACGGCTGGGAGTTGATGTTCTCGTCGTCCTTGGTGAAATCGAGCCCGCCGCGCAGCGCCTCGTAGACGACGCGCCCGTAATTGCGGGCGGACAGGCCGAGCTTCGGCTTGGTGGTCGCGCCGAGCAGCGGACGGCCGAACTTGTTGAGGTGTTCGCGCTCCATGACCACCCCGTGCGCGGGGCCCTGGAAAGTCTTCACATAGTGGGTCGGGATGCGCATGTCTTCGAGGCGCAACGCCTTGAGCGGCTTGAAACCGAAGACATTCCCGATGATCGAACTGGTCAGGTTGGCGATGGAACCTTCCTCGAACAGGTCGATATCGTAGGCGATCAAGGCGATGAACTGCCCCGGCGCGTTCGGGACGGGCTGCACGCTGTAGCACTTGGCCTGGTAGTGCTCGAAGCTGGTGAGCCGGTCGGTCCAGACCACCGTCCACGTCGCGGTGCTCGACTCCCCCGCGACTGCGGCGCCCGCCTCCTCCGGCGGCACCCCCGGCTGCGGGGTGATCCGGAAGGCGCACAGGATATCGGAATCCTTGGGCACGTAATCCGGCTGCCAGTAACCCATTTCGGCGTACGGGATAACTCCGGCGTTCCAGCGGTCTGTCATGGTTCGAATACTCCTCGCGGATACTGAAGCCGTCCATGGGGAGTTTCCCGCGCACACTTCAGCGATCACTTCATGATTCGCGCCATCACCGAATCCACCCGACTGGGTGATGTGTAATCTCACGCCCGCTCGTAGATTTGATCCTTGCCGAACCGATCGGGAGGACATGCACATGAGCACATGCCGGGAAATCGCTACCCAATTGATGGCGCCCGGCAAGGGGATACTCGCCGCCGACGAAAGCATCGGCACCATGTCGACCCGGCTGGAGCAGGCCGGTGTCGCGGCGACAGCGGAGAATCGGCGTGTTTATCGCGAACTGCTGGCGACCACGCCCGATCTCGCCGACGGAATTTCCGGCATCATTCTGTGCGACGAGACGATAAAACAGCACTTCAGCGACGGCACTCCTTTCGCCGAAGCAGTGCGTGCCGTCGGCATTCTGCCTGGCATAAAGGTAGATACCGGCGCCAAGCCCTGTCCTGGCCTGCCGGGCGAAACCGTGACCGAGGGCCTCGACGGTCTGTCCGCCAGGCTCACGCGCTACGTCGAGCGCGGTGCGATGTTCGCGAAATGGCGTGCGGTGTACACGATTACCGATACCACGCCGACCGCCGGTGCCATCGCCGTCAACGCGTCGGCGCTCGCCCGCTACGCCGCCGCCTGCCAGGAAGCGGGATTGGTGCCGATCGTGGAACCGGAAGTAGTGATGAGCGGCAACCACTCCCAGCCGCGCTGCGCGGAGATCACCGCCGCCGTCCATGCGGCGGTTCGATCGGCGCTCGACCTGCTCAACGTCGACCCGGCGGGAATGGTGCTCAAACCGAACATGGTCATCGAAGGCACCGGAAATCCCGACCGGACCGCTCCGGAAGACGTTGCCGCGGTGACCGGAAAAGTGTTGCGGGCGTGGCCCGATGACCTCGCGGGCGTAGCGTTCCTGTCCGGCGGCCAGCCGCCCGAACGCGCCACCGCGAATCTCGCGGCACTCCAATATCTGCGCACCCCTTGGCCATTGACATTCTCGTTCGGCCGCGCCCTGGTCACGCCCGCGCTACTGGCCTGGCGCGGTGACGCGGCCAGATACGCCGACGGCCAAGCCGCGGTCGCCGAGCAAGTGCGCGCCAATTCGGCAGCCGTGCGGTTGCGTACCGAGCTCCAGCGCACCTGAGCGATGACCACCAACGCTCGGCTACGCGCGCTCGTCGAGCTGGCTGCCGCGGGCTCGGTACGTGGCGCCGCCCAACGGTTGGTGGTCACGGAATCGGCGGTTTCCTCGGCGGTGAGTGCGCTCAGCGCCGAGGTAGGCACCGCCCTCGTGCACCGGCACGGCCGCGGGGTTCGGCTGACCCCGGCCGGCCTGACCTACGTCGGCTTCGCGCGCCGCATCCTCGGATTGCACGACGAGGCGGTGCTCGCGGCGCGCGGACGGGCCGATCCCGAGCAGGGTTCGATCCGGATGGCGGCGGTGGTCACCGCGGGCGAGCTGTTGATACCCGCGCTGCTCGCCTCGTTCCGGGCCAAGCACCCCGGCGTGGTGTTGCGGCTGGAAGTTGCTCCTGGACAGCGCATTTGGCCGTTGCTATCGCAGCACGCGGTCGATCTCGTCGTCGCGGGGCGTCCGCCCGCCGACCTACGGAACGCGTGGGTGCGGGCCGTGTCCGTCAACACCCTGGTCGTCGTCGGGCCGCCGGATGTCGCCGAGGAGTTCGAGATCGCGCGCACCACTTGGTTATTGCGTGAGCCGGGCTCCGGTACTCGGGAGACCACCACGACGTTGTTGCGCGAACTCGACGTCGCGCCACCGCAATTGATGCTTGGTTCGCACGGTTCAGTTGTCGCCGCGGCGGTGGCTGGACTGGGGGTCACGCTTGTTTCCCGCCAATCCGTTCGCCGTGAATTGGATTGCGGCGCGCTGGTCGAACTGAACGTCCCAGGCACCCCCCTGCACCGGCCATGGCATGTCGTCACCCAAATGGCGGCGACCGCGTCGACCGAACTTCTGGTCGAGCATTTGACGGCGCATCGCGAATTGGGTTGGCACCCCCCGAACGCCACCCCGCAGGGGGATGGAATCGCCGTTATGAAAGGGGATGCTCGACAGGTATGAAGACTCCCACAATGCGGCAGCGAATTGCCTATAACCTCGGCCGTGAACTTCCGGCATATCTGCACGAGTGGGTCTTGCACGATTTGACCGGCCCGCTGGCCATGGAGCGGTATCTGGTCCGTTTCATCGTGCCGTTCTTGCCGCTGTACGGATTCGTGCTGCTTTTTCCCGGCCCGATGCACATCAAATGGCAGATGATCGTGATCATGGCCGTCCCGATGGTCATTTTCACGGTGGCGCACAGCTATGTGTGGCGGCGGTTCCGGCTCACCCAGCACGGTTTGGATCCGGGGATTGTCGACCGAGGCAAGAGCAGCGCCTACGAGAAGGAACGGTACCGGATGCGGTACGGGCACTAGCGATTCCGGAACTAATCTAGGAGGTGCGGGCATATGCTCGCCGATCACACGACGCTCGTGCAATTCCTCATCGAGGAGCGACGGCGTCATCCGAGCGCAAGCGGCGATTTGAACGCGCTGATCCTCGAGGTCGCGCTCGCCTGCAAGGCCATCGCGAATCGGGTCGCCATCGGCGCCCTTGCCGGGGTGCTCGGTTCCGCCGACCGGACGAACGTGCAGGGTGAGGTGCAGCAGAAGCTCGACATCATCGCGAACGACTACTTCCTGCGTGCCACCGAATGGAGTGGTCAGGTCGCGGGCATGGTGTCCGAGGAGCTGGAGCAACCGTATGTGCTGCCGGACGGATATCCGCGGGGAAAGTATCTGCTGTTGTTCGACCCGCTCGACGGATCATCCAATATCGACGTGAATGTCTCTATCGGCAGCATCTTTTCGATCCTGCGCGCGCCCAAACCCGGGATGGACGCGATCGCCGAGGACTTCCTCCAGCTCGGCACGGAACAGGTGTGCGCCGGATACGCGATCTACGGTCCGTGCACCATGCTGGTGCTGACCGTCGGCACGGGTGTGCACGCCTTCACGCTCGATCGGGGGCTCGGCGAGTTCATCCTCACCCGCCCGATGATCCAGATCCCGCGCACCGCGGCCGAATTCGCGATCAATGCCTCGAACCAGCGCTTCTGGGAACCGGCCGTGCAGCGCTATGTCGGTGAATGCCTGGAAGGTAAGCCGGGTCCACGCTGTAAGGACTTCAATATGCGATGGATCGCGTCACTCGTCGCCGAAACGCACCGCATCCTCACCCGCGGCGGCGTGTTTCTCTATCCCCGCGATTCGAAGGACCCGACGCGGCCGGGACGGCTGCGGCTGCTCTACGAGGCGAATCCGATGTCGTTCCTGATCGAACAGGCCGACGGTTCAGCGAGCACCGGCCGGGAACGCGTGCTCGACGTCGTCCCGGAAAGCCTGCACCAACGCATTCCGTTCATCTTCGGCGCGACCGAGGAGGTGCGGCGGATCGACCGATATCACCGCGAACACAACGACAGTGCCTGCGCCTGGCCGCTTTACGGCACCCGAGGCCTGTTTCGAGCGGCCGGCTGATGTCGCGCAGGCACCCGATCGTCTCGGTGACCGGTTCGTCCGGCGCGGGCACCACCTCGGTGATGCATACCTTCGAGCAGATCTTCCGGCGCGAACACGTACGCGTCGCCTTCGTCGAGGGCGACAGCTTCCATCGCTACGACCGCGTGGCGATGAAAGCCGCCATGGCCGAGGCGCAGGCACGCGGCGACCACGCGTTCAGCCACTTCGGGCCTGCGGCAAACCTTTTCGACGATCTCGAGGAGCTGTTCCACCACTACGGCGAAACGGGATCCGGCAAGATCCGCCGATACCTGCACGACGCCGACGAGGCGAAACCGTATGGGCAGCAACCGGGCACGTTCACCCCGTGGGAGGAACTGCCCGCCGATTCCGACATGCTGTTCTACGAGGGACTGCACGGCGCGATCGTCACCGACGAGGTGGACGTCGCCAGGCACGCCGACCTGCGCATCGGGGTGGTCCCGGTGATCAACCTCGAATGGATTCAGAAACTGCACCGCGACAAGATGGTTCGCGGCTACACCTCCGAGGCGGTGACCGACACCATCCTGCGGCGCATGCCCGACTACCTCAACTACATGTGCCGCCAGTTCTCCTGCACGGACGTCAATTTCCAGCGCGTCCCCATGGTGGACACCTCGAATCCCTTTATCGCAAGGACGATTCCGACCGCCGACGAATCCTTCCTGATCATCAGATTCCGCGACCCGAACAACATCGATTTCTCCTACCTGCTCGGGATGCTGCACGACTCGTTCATGTCACGTCCGAATACCATCGTCTGCCCCGGCGGCAAGATGGACCTCGCGATGCAGCTCATCTTCACCCCGATGATCCTGCGCCTGCTCGACCGCCGCCGCTCCGAGCTCGGCGCACGGTAGACGCCCTATAGCCACCAGGCGTAATACGCGCGTATTATGCGAAGTGTGGGTTTCGAGTGGCCTGATTGGGCGTTGGACATGCTCATCGGGATCTCTCCGAACGAGGTGATGCAGGTGCTGACCAAGCAGCGACGATGGCCGCGCCGCGGCCGCGGTACGGCGGGCATCGAGATGCTGACGATCTGGGGCCGCACGGCCGCGGGTCGCCCGCTGATCGTCGGCCTGCGCCAGGCCGAGCCTTGGCAATGGCAGATCGTCGCCGCCCGAACGATGAGCCCGGAGCAGGTGGCCGAGTTCGAAATGTGGGAACAGGAGAACCAGTGATGGGCGACAACGACTTCCCCGCCACCCCGCAGGGGGTGGACGCGCTGATGGACAGCCTCGTCTTCGATGACACACCGGTGCGCGATGCCGACGTACCGCCGCCGATGACGCCGAGCGAGGACATCATGGTGGTGCGATCCCTGCGCATCCCCCTCGATATGGACCAATCCATCAAGGCCGAAGCCCAGGCCCGCGGCATCACCATGAGCGAACTCATCCGCGACTGGCTCGCCGTAGAACTCGCCGCCCTCGCCGACGACCAGCCCATCTCCCGCGCCGACGCCTTACGCGCTCTCGCCGGGGTCCGCCCCATCCACCACCGCGCCAGTTGAATTCCCCGGCTCGTGGTCGACGGCACCGAGTTGCCTCCCGCGGGTCCGCCCCAAGACTGGTCGCGCTCGAGCGCGTGACCAGCTAATACGCCGACCTCCGCGCTGCTGTGACGACTCCGGCCGCGGTTGTCCGATCGCGCTTCGCGCACGCGCAACAACGCGCATTCGACAGTGCTGAACCGCTGAAACGTTGGGTGAACTGTGGGTGAGTAAATCCTCGGTCCCGCGTGGCGATTCGCACGTCGACCGGGCGTTGGCTCTCACTGGTCGGCGCCGACGAACGCCGCGTGAAAGTAGTCACGGCTAATTCCTAGCGAATTACCTCTAATCTTCCCTCAACTGGTCGTACGACCAGTTTCTGTTTTCACCAGCAGTCACCTTCCATAAACCTGTGCCAAAGCACCCCTCTTCCTAGGAACCAGCAAATGAGAAGCATCCTCCGTTCGTCGCGCAGCGTCGCGGTGATCATGGCAGCCGCGATTGTCGGGTTAGGGCTTAATGCCGCGGTGGCCGTTGGGGATCCGGGCCCGGTCTCGGAAACGCACTCCGCCGATACCGTTGGCTACGGCCCGGTGCTGACCGATGAGGCCGCGGCCTTCGCCTATGGACTCGTCAATCCGGACGTCGCTCCGCAGGGGTCCAACAACTGGGCCTGCAAGCCCGATGACGCGCACCCGCGTCCGGTCGTGCTGGTGCACGGGACCTGGGCCAGCGCCTTCGGCGCCTACTCCTACATGTCCCCGCAACTCGCCAAGGCCGGCTACTGCGTCTTCACCTTCAACTACGGCCGCGCCAACGTCGCGGGCGCCGGGCTCAACCAGCCGACCATTGGCGCCACCGGCTACATCGAGGACTCCGCGAAACAGCTCGCCGCCTTCGTCGATCGGGTCCTCGCCGCCACCGGCACGGGACAGGTCGACATGATCGGGCACTCACAGGGCGGCGTTGTGGCACGCCAGTACCTGAAGTTCGATGGCGGCGCGAACGCCGGTGATCCCGCGGCGAACAAGGTGAAGAAGCTCGTCACCTTCGGCGCGACCAATCACGGCACCACGCTCAGCGGCCTCGGCAACCTGCTCGGCGTCTTCAAAGACCGGATGGGACTTGATCTTTCGACTCCGACCGAGGCGCTCATCGGCCACGCGGGCATTCAGCAGCTCATCGGCTCGCCGGTGCTCACCAAGCTCAACGAGGGCGGCGACACGATGTCCGGCGTCGAGTACACGATCGTTGCCGACCGCTACGACGAGGTGTCCAGCCCGTTCACCCGCACGTACCTGACGGCGGGCGAGGGCGCGGTGGTCGACGATGTGCTCCTGCAGGACGGGTGCGTCCAGGACATCTCCGATCACAACTCGATGCTCTACTCCCCTCGTGCGGTCTCGCTCGCGCTGCGGGCGCTCAACCCGGCCACCCACCCGGCGCCGGTCTGCTCGATGAACCCCTGGCTGCTCTGATCAGTCGCGGCTGAGCCAGGTTCTGATCTCGTCGGTCAGCGGAATCGGGGCGTCGTAGTGCATGAGATGTCCCGAGTCGCCGACCAACCGGAGTGTCGCACCGGGGATGAGATCGGTCAGTGTGTTGGCTAGGGCAGCGGGGATCCACGTGTCCTCGCTGCCCTAAAAAAACTGAAGCCTCGGTCGTTCACCGAGCAACAGCACGCCGACCAGTACCGGCAGCAGCAGATCGAGACCTACCACAAATGCGCTGATCAGCGGCGTGTCGGAGGGTCGAGACGGGCGGCGGGCTGCCAGGATGGGGCACGCACCGGGGCAACGTTGTCGGACGCTCGTCGAGGAGAGGTATGTCGCGTCGCCGTCTTTTCGGCATCGTTGTCCCCCTTTTGCTTCCTTTCTTCCCGGTTGTCGCGCACGCTGAGACAGTGGCCGATTCCAGTAAATATGTGAATCCATTCGTCGGAACGCAGGACGGCGGGCCCGATTTCGGGCACGGCGGCGGTGCGGGGGAAACCTTTCCCGGCGCGGTCACACCGTTCGGCATGATGCAGTGGAGCCCGGATACGGTACGCACCGCGGGTGGTGGTTACAAGTACGAGGACAACCGGCTGTACGGGTTCTCGATGACGCACATCTCCGGCCCCGGTTGTACTGGCGCACAAGACTTTCCGGTCCTGCCGATCAGCGGGATCATCGGCCGGTCACCGGCCGTCGACGGCGCGGGCTATGTGCAGACCTTCGATCACGCGAACGAGCAGGCCAGCCCCGGCTACTACCGCGTCACCACCGACAGCGGCGTGCAGACCGAACTGACCGCGTCGACCAGGGCCGGTGTCGCCCGCTTCATCTTCCCGCAGGACAAGCCGGGCACGCTGCTGCTCGATGTCACCGGCTCGGTCAACGGCGTCGACGACGCGGAGATCACCATCGACGGCAATACCGTGTCCGGCTGGGCGCTGACCGGCGGATTCTGCGGCGCGCGCACCCGATACCGCGTCTACTTCAGCGCCACCTTCGACCGCCCGATCACGGCATCGGGCAGCTGGAAGGACGACGTCATCAAGCCGGGCGCGAGCACAACCCGTGGCGCGGCACCGACGCGACGCACGAATTCCGGCGACATCGCGAGCAATGGCCTCGGCACCGGCCTCTTCCTGCAATTCGACTCCGCTCAGCCGGTGCAGATGCACACCGGCCTGTCCTACGTCAGCATCGACGGCGCCCGCGCCAATCTCGCCGCCGAGATCGGCACGAAGGACTTCGACACCGTCCGGGTGGACGCGCACGACGCATGGCGGAGCAGGCTCGATCAGATCCAGGTCACCGGCGGGGATCAGGATCGGTTGCGCACCTTCTATTCCGCGCTCTACCACGTGTTTCTGCAGCCGTACATCTTCGACGATCTCGACGGCACCTACACCGGATTCGATGGCGCGACACACCAGGTGCGTCCCGGACATCACTACTACGCCACCTTCTCCGGCTGGGACATCTACCGCAGCGAGGCGCAATTGCTCGCGTGGCTCGCGCCCGATGTCGCCTCCGACATCGCCCAGTCGATGTACGACAACGCGCACGTTCTCGGCGACGTGTGGGATCGCTGGTCGCATCAGAACACCATCACCGGGGTGATGAACGGCGATCCGTACCACTCGGTCGTGGCCAGCGCGTACGCGTTCGGGGCGCGCGACTTCGACGCCGAGGGCGCGCTCGCCTCGATGGTGGCGGGCGCCGAACGCGTCGGCGAGAAGGCCGGGTACACGGAGCGACCGGCCAACGACCAGTATCAGCGGCTCGGCTGGGTTCCCGATCAGGTGTCCGACACCCTCGAGTACAACATCGCCGACTTCGGCATATCCCAGTTGGCGCAACGGCTCGGCGACACCGCGGTCAGCGACAAGTTCCTGCGCAGCTCACACGGCTGGCAGCATCTGTACAACCCGCTCACCGGCTGGCTGCAACCGCGCTCCGCCCAGGGCCTGTTCGCCCTGCTGTACGACCCGGCCGGCACCGACGGATACGTGGAAGGCAATGGCGCGCAATACCATTGGATGACCTTCCACGACGTCGGTGCCCTCTTCGACCTCATGGGCGGTCGCGCCAAGGCCGCCGGTCGGCTTGATACCTTCTTCACCCAGTTGAACGCGGGCCCACATGCCCCTTACGCCTACCTCGGCAACGAGCCGTCACTGCAAACGCCGTGGTTGTACGCGTGGGCCGGACTTCCCTACCGGACACAGGACGTGGTGCGCCGCGCCCGCACCGAACTGTTCGGGCCGACCCCGAACGGACTGGTCGGCAATGACGATCTCGGCACCATGTCGGCCTGGTACGTCTGGGCCTCGCTCGGCCTCTACCCGGTAATCCCTGGCCGCGCTGAGCTTTTCGTGCACGCACCGGCGTTCACGCAAGCCGAGGTCCGGCGCTCGTCCGGCGAGATGTTCACGATCAGCGCCCCCGAGACCGACCAGGCCGCCCCCTACATTCGTGCGTTGCAGGTGAACGGCGTGAACACCACGAAAGCGTGGCTGCCCGAATCCTTCGCCCTCTCCGGTGGCCGCCTCGACTTCACCATGGGCGCCGAACCCGGCCCGGATTTCGGCACCGCAGTCGCCGACGCACCACCGTCTTTCGTAGTGCCTCGCTAGCGATGATTGGTTCGATCATCGGATGTTAGGAGGTGTGCCAATCCTGCGGAAACCCTTCTGCTGGGGGAAAACTGGCCCGTAGGCCGCCTACCGCGCCCACTATGGATAAGGGCGCGGAGGATGAGGTTTCGGTGGTGGATGATGTGAGCAAGATCGTCGGTGCGGTCGAGCGGATCGATGCGTTTCCGACGGTGGATGAATTGAGCGAATTCGTCGATAGGTTGGCCGGTGCGGTGCCGGATCGGGTGACGGTCGCCGAGATAGGCAGGTCACGCGGGGGCGATCCGATTCGGGAGGTGCTGGTCGGATCGGGGGCCAAGCAGGTGGTCGTCATCGGGAATCCGCATCCGAACGAGCCCATCGGGATGGCCACGATTCGCCATCTGCTCGGCAGGCTGGCGGCCGACGACGCGCAAACCCTGGACGCCACCTGGCATTTCGTGCTGTGTCTCGATCCCGATGGCACCCGGCTCAACGAAGGATGGTTCGCCAAGGCGCGGACCAGGACCGGGGTCGCGCGCGGTTTCTACCGTCCGCCCGCGGCCGAGCAGCCGGAGTGGTGTTTTCCGACCAGTTGGCGCGGAACCGCTGTCGGCGCGCCACTTCCGGAGACGCGCGCGCTGATGAGGTTGATCGATCGGACCAGCCCCGCACTGATCGTGTCGCTGCACAACGCCGATTTCGGTGGTGGATTCTTTTACACGACCGGCGGCGATCGCGATTACTGGACCGGGCTCACTGATCAGCTGACCGCGGCGGGCGTGCCGATCTATGCAGGGGAACCCGACGTGCCCGGCGCAAGAACCTGGGCGCCAGGGGTTTTCGAACTCCCCTCGTTCCAGCGGATAGCAGATACGTTGGCCGCCGAGGGTGTCGAACCGTTGGCGATGATGTACGGCGGCGGAATTCGCGACTACGCCGCGTCGCACGGAACCGCCCTGCTGGTCTGCGAATTGCCGATCTGGGTCGACTCCCGAGTCACCGACGACGCACCGAGCGGACACTCCATGGCGAGCGCATTGTGTTCTACCGCAACCGCTTACGAGGAGGTCGCCGACATCGTGCTCGGCGCCCTCGATCGACTATCCGACCAGTTGACCGGCCACAGCCCCTTCGAACGCGCACTGACCGACTCCGTACGAGCCCTACGCGGGAACGCCACCGCCAAACGCTCCGCCACCGATTCGCGCACCGCGACCCTCGGCGAGATCTTCATCGAGGACTACGTCTGGGTCGGCGTAGCCCGCCTCCGCGCCGGCGGCATGCTCCTGCGCCTACTCGACGAGGAAACCCGCTACCGCCCGTCCGCCGAAGTGGCCACCGAGCGCACTCATTTCGCCGCGATCTTCGAAAAGTGGTGCACCGACATCGAAACCAACGCCCCCGGCCACCCCATCCCCGTCCACCGCCTCGTCCGAATCCAATCCTCGGCCATCATCACCGCCGCCACCCGCCTCCGCGACAACCTCCCCCTCTGACATCGCCGTCGGCACTTACCATGGCGAATTCCATCATCTGACGATCATTTATGACGGAATCAGCGAGAACTGGCTTGCTGACTGGTGGCTGCGCGCCCAGTCACGTGAGCTTGCATCATGACTCTCAACTTCGATGACCTGTACACGACCTCCACCGTGCCCTGGGACCTCGGCGAACCCCAACCGGCGGTCGTAGCGCTCGAGCGTGCCGGACGAATATCCGGCACCGTGCTCGACGTCGGCTGCGGCCTCGGCAACAACGCGATCTACCTGGCTCAACGCGGCTATCAAGTAACCGCGATCGACGCCGCAACACCAGCCATCGAGCAGGCACGTCGGCGAGCAGCCGCACATAGCGTGAACGTCGATTTCACCGTCGCCGACGCCACCACCCTCACCGGCTTCGACAGCCGCTTCGACACCGTCCTGGACAGTGCCCTCTACCACTGCCTCACCACCGAACAACGCACCATGTACATCGCGGCCCTACACCGCGCCACAAAACCCAACGCCCTATTGAACATCCTGTGCTTCTCCGACGAAACAATCGACGGAACGCCCGCCCCACTCCCCGTGTCCCAAACCAACATTCGCGACACCCTGACCACCGGAGGCTGGGCAATCACCGACCTCACCAGCGGCAAACTACTCGCGGCAACCGACTCCATCCGCGAGTTCGCGGCACAGCACCCGAACGCGGCAACCGACGACCACGGCCGAACGCTGATGCCCATCTGGATCGTTCAGGCGAAGCGGATGTAGGCCGCGTGTGCCGATGCCGATTCCCCAGCATCTGGGGATTATGGGTTGCTGCCTGGGGATTCACGGGTCGTTCATCTGGGTAGCTCGCGCGGGTAAGGGGGTGGTCATAGCCTGCCGGGGCAATGACAATGATCGACACGCAGGGAAAGGTTTTACGAGTGCAGTCGAGAATCGCACGACTCGTCCTGACCGCTGTCGCCATGCTGGTGACGCTTACCGTCCTGGGCACGGGGACCGCTACCGCCGCGCGTACCGATGGCATGCAGAGCTATGAAGGTATCGATCCGGAACAGTGGCTTCGGGATGTCGACACCGCGCTGTCCACCGCTTCCGCCGATATGAGTGGTCGGGTCGCTCAGGGCGGCAAGTTGGCTATCGTCTTCGACATCGATGACACCACTCTCGCCACCGATTTCGCGATCGACCGCGACAACATTCCGGCGGTCGACGGCTCATTGAAACTCGCGAAGCAGGCCGAGCAGAGTGGGGTGGAGATCTTCTACATCACCAACCGGAACTACACCGAGACCAACAGGCCTTCAAAGACGCGAATCGCGTTGCAGCGGGCCGGATTACCCGTACACACCATCTACCACCGCACGCCGGGCGACTCCCGTGGCAAGCAGGAGCTGAAGACCGCCTACCGCGCGCAGATCGAGGACGACGGCTACACGATCATCCAGAACGTCGGCAACAACTGGACCGACCTCAACGGTGGCCACGCCGAACGCACCTACAAACTCCCCGACTACGACGGCACGCTCCAGTAAGCCTGCGCCAGGACGGGACATCGCCCACGGTGATGTCCCGTTCGACGGCCGTCTACGCCGGGATCTGCGCGCCGAGCGCACTGCCCGCCGCGCCACCCGCGGCCGCACCGATCACGCCACCGGCAATACCACCGGCAACAACACCGACGACCGCGGAGACAGGGCACACAGGCAGGGTGACGATGCAGGCGAAGGTCCCACCGGCGACCGCACCGACACCGACGCCGACGACAGTTCCGACAACAGCACCGACCTGCCCTCCGACGATGGCCTGCGTTTGACCTGCGGAGATCGGCTGAACAGCGGGCTGCGGCGTGGGGGTTTCAGCCTGCGCGATGCCCGTGCCCGCGCCGAGAAGCGCGCTGGTGAGGACTGTTGCGGCGGCTATTTTGCGAATCATGGGTACTCCTGGGTTTTGCTGCATGAACCTCGATCACCCGGCGGACGAAGCGAAGTCGCCCACCGGGGACTGCGCCTGACTGTTGCGGCAGAACCCCTTGTGGGTGGCCATTTCGGTCAAATAGCCCTGACCGACACGCCGAATGCGATCGACCCGCAGCAGCCGGGTCGCCAAGGACGCAGGCCAGAATCGCCACGAGTGCGCCCCTGACGTGGCGATTCAACAGTCACGGTTTCGTAACGGTGCCGAATGGGTATTGCGAAAGGTATGACATCGACGGATCACCGACCAGCCCGGATCGCCGGCGTGGAGCCGGGGACCGCGGTACTGGCATTCGCTACGTGCCTTGCCTTTTCGATCGGCATCGCCACTCTTACGCAGTCTGCGGTCACCACGGTCCTCGCGTGTGCAAGCATCGCGGCCGGACTCGTACTCGTACTGACCATCCTGCCGCACAAGGCATAACCTCTTCTCGCCTCCGCCACCGCTGCGACACTGAGCGCCGGGCTATTGATTCCCTGGCCCGAGCCTGGTGGCATAGCGCCTAGCAGATCGGCGCGATTCGGAGGCAAACATGCTGTCCCTACAAGAGATATCGGACCGCCTGGAGATCCAGGACCTGATGGTCCGGTATTCCCACGCGGTCGACACCGGACAGTGGGACCTGCTCGACGATATCTTCACCGATGATGCGCACATCGATTACAGCGCGATGGGCGGCTCGGTCGGCGACGTGGCGGCGACGAAGAAGTTCCTCGCCGCCATGTTGCCGAACTTCCCCGCGTTCCAACACCTGATCAGCAACTCCTCGATCACCGTCGACGGCGACACCGCCACCGGACGGACCATGTGTCACAACCCGATGATGCTGTCGGGCGGCGATGGTCCGTCGAGCCTGATGCTGTGCGGGTTGTGGTACCTGGATACGTTCGCGCGTATCGACGGCCAGTGGCGCATCGCGCGGCGGGTCGAGGAGAAAAGTTACATGTTCGTCGCGCAGGCCTTGCCCGGCACGAGCTGAATCCGTTGCCGCCCAACGGGTGTCAGCCGACAATCGGCAGCCCGCGTTCCTCCGCGAGGCCGCTCAACGCTTCCTGCATGATGCCGGTGACATACTCGTAGGCCGTGTCAAGATCCAGCTCCGGCCCCAGCTCGGCACGCAGGTCGACCGGCTCGAGGAACTCGACGGTGACCTTGCTCGGCAACGGGATATGCCCGGCGAGATCGCCGACATTGAGCCCCCACGGCAGGGCGAGCGAGACGGGAAAGACCTTCAGCCGCAACATCTGATCCAGTCGCAGGAATCGGGCAAGCCGATCCCCTCGCGACAGCATCAACGCGGTCTGCTGGGCACCCATGTTGACCATCGGCACGATGGGAACGTTTTCCTCCCAGGCCAATCGGAGAAAACCGGTCCGTCCGGCGAAGTCGATCTCGTCCTCTTTCCAGGTCGGGCGATGCACCTCCCAGTCACCACCGGGATACACGAGCACCGCCGCGCCATCGCGTAAAACCTGTCGAGCGCTGTCCTGGTCCGCACCGACCGTGCCGAAGCGGCGCAACAGGGTACCGATGACCGGATAGGCCATCACCATGTCGTGCGCCAGCTGATAGAACGGGCGGTGCGGACCGAACCGACGCACGAAAGCCAAAGTGGCTACCAGTACTTCGGGTGAGACGTTGCCCCCGGAATGATTGCCGACCAACAGAACCGGGCCCTCGGCGGGAATCCGCTCGAGACCACGGACCTCAGCGCGGAAGTACAGCCGCGCGAACAACCAGCCCGGACCCACTGTGTCGATGATGAATTCGGGATCTCGCTCGGCCGGATCGGCCGCGGGCACCCGCGCGTTCACCTGCTTGGCCACCCAGTCGGACACCTGGTCGATCCGGTCGGTCGGCAATCGAAACAAATTCATGGGCAACGCTTTCCGCTAGGGACGACGCTTACGACTCGATCGACAACAGCCGACGGAAGAAGCCCCGATAGCCGCGCAGTGCCTGGCGCAGCTCCTCGGTATCGGCTTCCTGCAGACCGGCACTGCGCTCCTCCAGCACCCGCTTACGTTCCGCGTAGGCGGTGGTCAGCTGGTAGATGACGTCCGCGACGATCTGATCGGCCTTGGTGACCGCGTCGCGCGGGTTGTCGACGAAGTTGCCTTGGACCTCGCGCCACTGGGTGCGGAGCCGGTCGAGGTCGGCGTCGGCGAACAGTGCTGCGCCGACGTCGTCGAGCGAAGTCTGTTGCTGCCCAGCGCCATTGCCCGAGGTGGTTGCCTGGTCCGGTGCTGCGGGCGTGACCTGATCCGCTTCGGCGCTACTCGTCGCAGCGGTCGTCCGATCCGCCTCGGCGTCGGTTGTCACCGCGGTCGCCTGCTCTGGCGCCACGTCGTGCTCTGCCGTGGTCGCGTGCTCCGCGTCGTGCTCGGTCGCAGCCCCATGCTCCGGCTGCGCATCGTGCTCGGTCGCTGTCGCGTGCTCCGGCTGCGCGTCGTACTCGGTCGCTGTCGCGTGCTCCGGCTGCGCGTCGTACTCGGTCGTTGTCACGTGCTCCGGTTCGACGTCAAGGTCGGTCGTGCCCGCATGCTCCGATTCGTGCTCACCTGCCGTCGCACTCGCGTGTTCGGCGTCGGCCGCCTGATCCGCTGATTCGCTTGCAGCCCAAGCGCTCTCCGCCTTATCGCGGTCACCCTGCCACGCCGAAGACCGTGCCTCCTGCTCGCTCGACGGGAAATCCTCGGTGGACTTGTCGGAATGCACGGTGCGTTCGTATTCGGTACTCATGACAGTGCTTTCTTGTCGTGCTCGGACTTGTTGTCGTCTGACTTCTTCTCGCCGGTGGCACCATTGAGCAAGTCCTGGAACAGGTCTCGGTAGTGCACGATGGCGGTGCGCCGGTCCTCGGTGGACACCTCGGTGGCGGTTGCCCGGTTCGCGATCTCGTGCGCGGCGCGGTAGTGGCCGAGCGGGGCCGCGTGCTCAACGGACAGGTCGGCGACCTGCTGGTCGAAATTCTCGGTGGGATAACCACGTTGAGACATCACCGTGGTCAGTAGCCGATCGGCGGCTTGCAGCGCCTCGGCCGGATCGTCGATGAACCGCTCCTGCACCTCGACCCACTGCGCGGTGTAGAGCTGCTTCTGCTCCGGCGTCAGCGCGCGCAGTTCGAGCTCGGCGTGGCGCTTCTCCCGTTCGGCCAGTTCACGTTCGGCCGCTCGGCGGTCGTCGTGTTCCTCGACCGTCCGGTCGTACTCCGGCCCGAACCGGCTGCGTAACCGCTGCCTGCGCACCATGGGCCACGCGAATAACGCGACCGCCACCGCCGCGAGAACGACCAGAACGATCACAATGATCAACACTCCAGACGACACCTGTACCTCCTTGCCGAGCCTGTCGTATTCGGACAGGGAATGCCTCGCCGCAAAGGTTCCAAACTCTTGATCTCGCCTGGATGTCACCCACTGGGATCGCGCTGCGCCCAGGAGTTTCCGCGCCGGGTCGGGTGGAGACTCAGCTGAGGTGTAATGCCGCCATCGGGCAGCTGTCCACAGCGAGTTGGCCCGCGTCGCGGTCGGTGTCGGCTACGGCGTCGGCGAGCAGCTCGACGACGTCGTAATCTGCCACGCGGAACAGGTTGGGAGCCAGGGCCTCACACATGCCGTGGCCCTCGCAGCGGGTGCGGTCGACGGTGATTCTCATGAGGACAATCGTTGCAGAAGAATCGGCAATCCGTCGGCTGGCATGGGGCCGGTGCCCGCGACCAGCGGAACCTGGTAACCCGGCCGCACGGTCCAGCTGTATTGCAACAACATCTGGTGCAGAACGGCTTTGACGGTCATGCCGCCGAAGTACAGGCCGATGCATTTGTGCGCGCCGCCGCCGAACGGGGCCCAGGCGAGGCGGTGCGATTTGTCCTCGCGACGGTCGGTGGCGAACCGCTCCGGATCGAACACGTCGGGGTCGTGCCAATAGTCGTCGGTGCGCATCATCGGATACGCGCCGACCATGATGAGCGTGCCCTTCGGCACGTAGTAGCCGAGAATGTCGGTGTCCTCGATGGTTTCGCGAATCTGCTGCGCCACCGGCGAATACATGCGCAACGTCTCCTTGAACGCCAGGTCGAGGCCGGGTAGTCGATCGAGGTCGCCGTAGTCGAGGGCTGGTTTGCCGAGCGCGCGGGATTCGGCGCGCAGCCGGTCCTGCCAGTCCGGGTGGCGGGCGAGTTCGTAGGCGAGCATGGACGCCGCGATCGTGCTGGTGTCGTGCGCGGCCATCATCACGAAGATCATGTGCTCGATCACCTCGTCATCCGAGAAGGCATGCCCCTCATCGGTTTCGGCATGGCACAGCACGCTGAACAGGTCGGTGCCCTCGCCAGCACGTTTGGTCGGCAGCTCGCGCCGGAAGTACTCGCCGAGGACGCGCCGTCCTCGGATGCCGCGCGCCCAGGCCCCGCCGGGCACAGTGGTGCGGATGAGTGCGGTCGCGCCGTGCACGGCGTCTTCGAAAGCCCGTTCCAGCAGCACACTTTCGGGCCCGAGCTCGGCGCCGGCGAAGACCTCGGTGGCCTGCGCGAGCAGGATCTGCTTGATCGCGTCGAAGACCGGGAAGTGCTCGCTCGGCCGCCATGCCGCGACGTCGCGGGTGATGCGCGGGGTGGTCAGGTCCAGATAGCCGACCAGTCGGGGGCGGGTGAACGCCTGCTGCATGATCCGGCGATGGAACAGATGCTCATCGAAATCGCGCAGTAGCAACCCGCCGCGAAAGAACGGGCCGATCACGAACTCCCAGCCGCGTTGCGCCGAGAAGACCTTGTCGCGATCCATCAGCACGACCTCGATGGCCGCGGGGCTGCTGACGCCGAGCGTCCTGCGGCCGAGCAGGCCCATCCAGTTCACCGGTCCATAGCGCTGAAAGCGTTTGCGCGCCAGTCCGATCGGATCACTCAGCGCGTGCAGGGTGTAACCGATGCCGGGAGCGCCGAAGTCGCCGGGCACGGGCCGCAATCCGCTGCCCGCCGGTGGTTGTGCCAGCGGGCACGCGGCGGACGGAAACTGGTCGGCGACGCGCGCACCCACTGTTTGCGCTCGCTTCGCGAGTCGCGCACGGAGGCGACGGACATCCCCTTGCACATCGGTGACTTTCGGGGGAACCAGAAGACTCATGACGGCCGTCCCTTCGCGACGCTGCGGTCTCCTAGACGATATCGGAAACGCACGTTTCCGTAAACAGTTGATTCCCGACTTCGCCTGTGCGAGGCTGCTCAGGTGACCCGAGCATTCAGCGGCACCTACCGCGGCACATCGACGGCCGAGCGCCGGGAAGATCGGCGCAGGCGGCTGCTGGATACGGCCCTCGATATCGTCGGCACCCAGGGTTTGTCCGCTTTGACCGTGCGTGGTCTCTGCGAGCAGGCCAAGGTCGGGCCCCGCTTCTTCTACGAGGCGTTCCCCGACCTGGACACGCTCGCGTCCGAGCTCCTGCTCGAGATCCAGGACGCCGCCCTCGACACCGCGCGCGCGGCCGTCGCCGCCACCGATGGCACGCCGTCGGACAAGATCCGCGCCGGTGTCGCCGCCCTCATCGTCGAACTCACCGACGACCCGCGCCGGGCGAAGGTCGTCTTCGCCCAGGCCTACGGCAGTGAGGCGCTGATGCGCAGCCGCTTCGACGGCATGCGCCGGGTCGCCGACGCCATCATCGAACAGACCCGCCTCGTTCTCGACCTGCCCGCGGGCCACGACACCGCCGTCGCCGCGACCTCGCAGCTGATCACCGGCGGCGCCGCGGAACTGGTCCTGGTCTGGCTCGACGGCGGCCTCGATGTCGACCGCGACGGCCTCGTCGACCTGCTCGCCGAGTTCACCATCGCGATGGTCGGGCGGCTCCCCGACGTCGCCGAGCGCTTGTCGACGGGTTCCGGGCGGTAGCCAAGACGCCACTGGTCGAACAGCCGGACGATCCCTTAAGCTGTGACTCATGAACGCGTGCAGGCGATTTCTGCGCCCCGGGCCGACAGTCGGCCTCGGGGTCTGCCGCGTGCGTCCGCTCGCGTAGTTCCTGTGGCCGTCGCCGGTTCGGGGGTTTCACCGAATCCGACCGGCTACCAAAGGAATTACGCATGCCTACCTATCTCACTCCGCTCGATCTGGCGCGCGCGCTGACCGTGCGTGACCTCAGCGATGTCGGGCAGGGCCCGCACGCCATGCAGGCGCTCCTGGACGCGACCGTTGACGCACTCGTGCGCGCGTGGGCGTCGAGAGTGCGCGTGGTGCGCAACTCTCCACTCGTCGCCGTCGTCGACAACTACGACAAGCTGGGCTACGACTCGGCCGACGTCACCCGCGATGTGCGCTACTCCCGATATGTCAGTCCCACCACCATGTTGCGCAGTCACACCAGCGCCGACATCCCCGAGACACTGCGGAAATACGCTGACGTGACGGCCGACGTCGATGACCTCATCGTCGTTCCTGGCCTGGTCTACCGCAGGGACGTCGTCGATCGAATCCATGTTGGCGAACCACATCAGGTCGATCTCTGGCGGCTGCGGTCCACCCCGGACACCGGCGATGACGACGTGCGTGACATGGTCGCCCACTTGGTGGAAGCGGTGCTGCCCGGTGCCGAGTGGCGCACGACGCCCGCCGAGCACCCCTACACCGCCCTAGGGCGGCAAGTAGACGTGCGACTCGGCGAGGACTGGCTGGAACTCGCCGAATGCGGGCTCATCGCCGACCATGTCCTCGCGGGCGCCGGGCTCGATCCCGGCCGCTGGTCCGGCACCGCGCTCGGCATGGGCCTGGACCGAGCGCTGATGCTACGCAAGGGAATTCCCGACATCCGCTACCTCCGGTCCGATAATCCGCGGATCGCCGATCAGTTGCGGGATCTGTCGCCGTGGCGGCCGGTCTCGATGCTGCCGCCGATCCGCCGCGACCTGTCGGTGGTGATCGCCGACGATACCGATGACGAAACCCTCGGCGACACTGTGCGAAAGGTGCTGAACGATCGAGTCGACGACATCGAATCGGTGCTCGTCACGGCACGGACACCGTGGGCCGAACTGTCCGAAAAGGCAAGGGACCGCCTAGGAATCGAGCCGGGGCAGACGAACGCCGTTGTGCGACTGGTCCTCCGGCCGCTGACGCGCACACTCACCGACGAGGAGGCCAACGAGCTGCGCAACCAGGTGTATCTCGCGATCCATATCGGTCCTCGGTTGGAGCTGGCATGAATGCGCGCGGCATTGCTCGGCGACTACGTCGCAGCGCCGAACCAGCGGGTCAGCGCCGCTTCCAGGCCATCCTGATTTCCCCCGTCGGCGGCCCACGCCACAAACCCGTCGGGGCGAACCAGCATCGCCGTCAGCTCACCCGGTTCGACCGGCTTGGCCGTGACCACCCGCGTCCGCGACGACCATGGTCCGGCCACGGCACGCAGTTCGGCCGAGTCGCCCAGGTCGAACAGAACCGCCCCGCCGTCGATGAAGTGCTCACCGATCCTGGTCCCGTCCGACAGCTCGAGGTCCGGCACGGCCCCGCCGACTAGATCATGCCCGCCGCCGAGGTCGTAGCGGTGCAGCACACCGGAGATCTTCCGGAAGACGGTGCTCGCGCCGTCGCGGGTGGCGAGCAGTTCGGTCATCACCGTGCGAAGTTCCCTGCTGCGCTTGTCCGTTCGCATCAGGGCTACCTGCGCCCTGGTCCAGTCAAGCACCCAGGCGCCGATCGGATGCCGTTCGGTGGTGTAGGTGTCGAGCAGGTCCGTCTTTGCCCAGCCGCGCACCACCGCGGCCAATTTCCAGCCGAGGTTCACCGCGTCGCCGACGCCGAGGTTGAGTCCCTGCCCGCCGAACGGCGAATGCACGTGTGCCGCATCGCCTGCCAGCAATACCCGGCCTCGGCGGTATTCGGTGACCTGACGGGTGTTGTCGGTGAACCGGGTGGCCGAGTGCACGGCGGTGATCTCCACCGGAACACCGGACACGGCGCGTAGGCTCGCCTGCAACTCGGCGGCGGTGACCGGTGCGTTGCGGTCGGTGGGCCCGCCGTCCAGCTCGACGGTAAGGATGCGACCCGGTGCCGGTATGTGCGCGTACATACCGGTATCGGTCGTTGTCCAGCCGGGAATCAAGCCTTCGGCGCCGGTCATCTCGACGATGGCCTGATGGCCGGTCAGTTCAGGGCCGAGGCCGGGAAAGTCGAATCCGGCTCGCTTGCGCACGAGGCTGCGCCCGCCGTCGCAACCGACCAGCCAGCCCGCGCGAATAGTGTTGTCGCCGACCCGGACTGTGACGCCATTACCGTCATCAACGAAATCCGTTAGCTCGACGCCGCGTCGCACGGTGATGCCCAACTCGGCGGCCCGCCGCCCGAGGACGGCTTCGATACTCTGCTGCGACACCAGATACACCTCGGCGGCGGGGCCGAGGTGGGCGAAGGAGGAGTGGTCGAGATCGATGAGATCGATGTCGAGCATGATGCCTGCGAAATGCCCGGCGAACGGCGGCCGATTCGACGCGTCCGTCGGCTGCTCGGGGTTGATCGACCTGCTCCGCGACGCGAGGAACATCCCCATCGCCTCGAACGCCTTCGCCTGCTCGGCGAGCAGGTCCGGCAGCAGCCCGCGCCGGTAAAGCGCTTGTGCGGTCGGCACATTGATCCCACCCGCCTTGACCGTCGGATCGATCTCCGCGAGCCGCTCGACCACCAACACATTCACCCCGGCGAGCCCCAATTCGCACGCCAGCATCAGCCCGACGGGCCCCGCCCCGGCCACCACCACGTCAAATGTCTCGTTCATGGTTCCGACTGTGCCGATCCCCGATTGCGGCACCCTTGCACCGCACTTGCGCGGCGTCGAACAGCCTGGCCGATGGGCGAGACGGCCGCCTCGCCCATCGACTGTCGGGACTATCGGTTCAGGTGGCTGCGTTCGCCGCCGAGGCGCTTGGCCGCGGTCGGCTGTGCCGCCGCGCCCTTCTTTCCTGCCTCGCTGGCGCGCTTGGGGTCGTTGTCGAAGCTGCCGCTACTCGCCTTGCCACCCTGGCTGGCGATCTTGCGCTGCTGCTCCGCGTCCATGGCGGCAAAACCACGTGGGGCGTTGGCCATGAGTCCCTCCTTGCCTCGAGTAATTCTGTCGGCGACGGCTCGGTGCCGTCACTGACGCCCTACCCGGGGATTCCGGCAGCAAACAACGCGGTGGTCAAGATGAGTGCTGCGGCACCAGTTCGGGTGCCGGATCCGGCGCGGGCGCGGTCCGGCGGCCGGACACGAAGAACAGCGCGACGAGCAGGACACTGAACCACACATAGGTGTTGCCGATGATGTGTTGCCATGGCGTCCACTGGGTTTCGCGATGCTCGCCGTCGGGCAGCCAGTTCTGCGGGCCGTACACGAAGACCGCCGTGATGACGACGATGGTCACCGACCAGCCGATGGCCCTGCGGCGCGGCAGCCTGGTGGCGTAGCCGATGGCGGCCAGCCAGGCCGGTGCGATCCATACCCAGTGGTGCGACCAGGAAATCGGGGACAGCAGCAGCGTGAAGACCGCGTTGATCGCCAGCGCGAGCGGCGGGAAGTCGGCCGCCCGCCGCATGGCCGCGATCACCAGGACGAGCAGCGCGGCGCCGAGAATCAGCCACAGCGCGGTGAACGCGGGCTCGGGCACCTTCAACCGAGAAAGCACCGCCTGAATGGACTGATTGGTATGGAACGCCGACCCGCTCAAGCCGGACACATTGCCCATACCGCCGAACCAGTACTTCGCCGATTCGTGTGGCAGCACGGCGAAGCCGAGCGCGGTGGCCGCCGCGCCGGTGGCCGCGGCCGTCGCCGCCGACTTGTAGTCGCGGCGCACCAGGAAATACAGCACGAACGCGGCCGGGGTCAGCTTGATGGCCGCGGCGATGCCGATCAGCATGCCGCGCCGCCAGCGCGGTGTGATCGCCAGGCAGTCGGCCGCGACCAAGGCCATCAGCAGCAGATTCACCTGACCGAAGTCCAGCGTCGAGTGCACCGGCTCCAGCAGCAGTGCCAGCGGCGTCGCGCACGCGGTCACCGTCAGCACCAGCCTGCGCTGATCCTCGCCGGGCCACACCCGCCGGGCGACCAGGTACAGCGTGAGCGCCAGCGCGAGCACCGAGGAGACGAAGAAGCTGAACGCGGCCGCGTGCCAGGGCAGCAGCGCGAACGGGCTCAGCGCCAGCGCGGCGAACGGCGGATAGATGAACGGCAGCCCTGCGCCGATGGTGGTCTGCGGGAGCTGGCCGTACATGTCGTTGCCGTGGCGTAGCGCGTCGACACCGAGGCGATAGACCTGTAGGTCGATGAAGCCGCCGGTGATCGTGTGGAACGGCCACACGGGCAGCAGGAGACAGAACGCGGCGAACGCGATACAGAGGGCCGGTGCCAGCCATGCCACGACGCCGAGTCGACGGTTCTTGGCTTCAGGCTCAACGCGGGTGGTGACACTACTCATCCGCGGCGACTATACCGACCTATCTCCGCCGGCACACCAGGTGGGAGGGGCCTTCGGTGGGAAGCCAAGGAGGGGTGATGGTAGGAATGGGCGAATGAGCGCTGAAATCGATCCGGAACTCATCGAGCTGGCGACCAAGTTGTTCGACTTCGCTCGTCAGGGTGATGCCGCAGGGCTGGCCACCTATGTGGATGCGGGGGTGCCGCCGGATCTGACCAATGACTCGGGTGACACGCTGCTCATGCTCGCCGCCTACCACGGCCATCGTGATGCCGTCGAGGCGCTGCTCGATCGGGACGCGGATCCGAATCGGGCCAACGATAAGGGACAAACACCTTTGGCCGGTGCGGTTTTCAAAGGGGAGAACGAGATCGCGCGACTGCTCGTCGAGTCGGGCGCCGATCCGGACGGTGGCACCCCGTCCGCCCGCGAGGCTGCCGTCATGTTCGGCAAGGCCGATCTGCTGGAGCTGTTCGCCGACTACTGAGCGCGCTACCCGCGCTCACGCACCGCGATCACCGCCTTGCGCGCGGCCACTAGGATGGGATCCCACACCGGGGAGAACGGCGGCGCGTAGCCGAGATCGAGGGCGGTCATCTGTTCGACCGTCATCCGCGCGGTGAGCGCGACGGCGGCGATGTCGACACGTTTACCCGCGCCCTCGCGGCCGACGATCTGCACGCCGAGCAGGCGCCCGGTGTTGCGTTCGGCGAGCATCTTCACGGTCATCGCCGCAGAATCGGGGTAATAGCCTGCGCGACTGGTTGATTCGATGGTCACGGTGACGAACTGCAGCCCCGATGCCCGAGCGTCCTTCTCCCGCAGGCCGGTTCGCGCGACCTCGAGGTCGCAAACCTTGCTCACCGCGGTGCCGACAACGCCGGGGAAGGTCGCGTATCCGCCGCCGACAACGGCGCCGATGATCTGACCGTGCTTGTTGGCGTGCGTGCCGAGCGCGATATGGCGTTCGCGACCGGACACCAGATCGAGCACCTCGACGCAATCGCCACCCGCCCAAATGTTTTCGTGACCGCGCACACGCATGGCCAGATCGGTGAGCAGCCCGCCGTACTCCCCCACCGGCAGGCCCGCCGCCTCGGCCAAACCCGTGTCCGGGCGCACGCCGATGCCGAGCACCACCACGTCCGCGGGGTATTCGGCGCTGTCGGTGACCACCGCGCTGGCGCGACCGTGCTCGTCCGTGCGGATCTCGGTCACCTCGGCGTCGCCGAACACCTTGATACCCATGCCGCACATGGCATCTCGAACCAGCGCGCCCATGTCCGGATCCATCGTCGACATCGGCTCTGGGCCGCGATGAACCATCGTGACGTCGTAGCCGCGCTGAATCAGCGCCTCCGCCATCTCGACACCGATGTAGCCGGCGCCGACCACCACCGCGCGCTTGCCCTCGATGCGTTCGAGGGTGTCGATCAGCGCCTGTCCGTCATCGAGCGTCTGCACGCCGTGCACCCCTTCGGCATCGATGCCTGGCAGCGGCGGACGGATCGGACGCGCACCGGTGGCGATGACGAGTTTGTCGTAGTCCGTCCATGATTCGGTGCCGGACTCGAGCTCACGGGCGCGCACCCGCCTGCCCGCGACGTCGATCTCGACCACCTCGGTGCGCAGCCGCAGATCGATGTCGCGGGATCGATGCTCCTCGGGCGTGCGGGCGATCAGGGCGTCCCGCTCGAGCACATCGCCGCCGACCCAGTACGGGATGCCGCACGCGGAGAACGAGGTGAACCGGCCTCGCTCGAAGACAACGATCTCCAGCTCGCTCGCGCCGCGCAGCCTGCGTGCCTGCGACGCCGCCGACATTCCGGCCGCGTCACCACCGATGACCACCAGTCGTTCCATACACTCACGCTACGGCCGACCCGCCATCGCGGGACGGAGGGGGTCGCCGCGATTTGCTGCGGTATTCCTGGTTGCCGTGCGGTTGACCCGGGTTTACTTCAGACTGATCTTCTGGCAAACGCTGTGTGAGGGCAGTGTTTACACCCGGGAGCTATCCATGAGTGAACAACCGTCTCCGTCCGACGATGAACGTCGGCTCGCCGAACTCGGCTACAAACAAGAATTGGCCCGATCCTGGTCCGGATTCTCGAACTTCGCCATCAGTTTCACCATCGTCTCCATCCTGACCGGCGGATTGGCCAGTTACGGAATCGGTTTGGCCAATGGCGGCCCGATTACCATGGCCTGGGGCTGGCCGCTGGTCTCGATCATGGTGCTGTTCGTCGGCATGGCCATGGCGGAATTGGCCTCGGCTTACCCGACCTCCGGCGGCCTGTACTGGTGGGCGGCGCAGCTCGGCGGGCCGGTCTGGGGGTGGTTCACCGGCTGGTTCAACCTGATCGGCCAGATCGCGGTGACCGCGGCCATCGATTATGGGGCGGCGATCTTCACGACCGTGGTGCTGAATGTGATCGGCATCGATATCGGCACCGATCGGACCGCGATCTTCCTGGTTTTCGTGGTGATCCTGGTGCTGCACGCCGTGCTGAACGCGATCGGGCCGCATCTGTCCGCGGTGATCAACAACGTCTCCGCGTGGTGGCATGTTGGCGGCGTGGCGATATTCGTGCTCGTGCTCGCGTTCGGCGCGAACCATCATCAGAGCGTCGAGTTCGTGTTCACCAAAACCGTCGACAACAGCGCGGTCGGCTTCGGCGGTGTCGCCTTCAGCTTCCTGCTCGGCCTGCTGCACGCGCAATACACGTTCACCGGGTACGACGCGTCCGCGCATATGTCCGAGGAAACCCATGATGCCTCGCGGATGGCGGCGAAGGGCATCATCAACACCATCGTGGTGTCGGCGATCGCCGGATATCTGCTCATCATGGCGGTGACCTTCGCGATCCCCAATCTGGACGACGCCCTCGATCCGACCAAGAACAGCGGCTACCCGGTGATCTACATCCTGGAGAACTCGCTCAACTCGTTCTGGTCCGGGCTGCTGTTGATCATCGCCGCGATCGCGCAGTTGTTCTGCGGGTACGCCTCGGTCACCTCGGCCTCGCGCATGCTGTTCGCGTTCGCCCGCGACGGCGCGGTGCCGGGATCGGCGCTCTGGTCGAAACTTTCGGCACGCAAGGTGCCGGTGAACGCGGTGCTGTTCATCTCGGTGTTCGCGTTCGTGCTGCTGATTCCGTCGATGCTGGTGCCCGCCGAGAACGCGCCGACCGCCTACGCGGCCGCGACCTCCGTGGCGACCATCGGCCTCTACATCGCCTACGGGATACCGATCCTGCTTCGCCAGGTGCACGGAACCCGATTCCGTACCGGCCCTTGGCAACTCGGCCGCTGGTATCGCCCGGTCGGGGTCGTCGCGCTGATCTGGATCGTGCTGATCAGCTTGCTGTTCATCCTGCCCACCGACGACCGCGGCTATCCGTGGAACAGCGAATTCACCTGGAACACGGTCAATTACGCCCCGATCGCGTTGGTCGGCGTTGTCGGTGCGATCGGCATCTGGTGGCTGGTTTCCGCACGCAACTGGTTCACCGGGCCGAAGCGCACGGTCGAGGAGGCCCCGGATGCCGGGGGCGAGACGGTGGTCAACGCCTGAGTTCGAACTGCTGTACCGGATCGGCCCGCTCGCTTGTGTCGAGCGGGCCGATCTGTTTTTACGGTCGAGCCGGTTTCGGTGATGTTACGTGTCGTCGCCGCATGCTCCCTGGTCGTTAACTCTTATCGGGCGAATTCCGGCGTTTCGGATTCCTGGCGGTTAAGTCGATCTGCCACTCGACAACGCCTTTATCCGCCTAGCACCGTAATCGCTTGCCACACAACGTATTAATGCCGTAGATGGCACGCGAGCCGGTGAGTATTGCGCAATCGTCGATTGTTCCAGACGTAACCAATCGGCAATATCCGAGACGTCAACTTGACGAATACGAAATCGGGTGATTGCCCGAGGCGGAGGTTCCCTGGCACGGCCGCCCCTGTCGACATCCGTCACTTTCCGCAGAGGGAGAAGCCAATGTCCACACCGTTGACGACCGCCGATGTCGACAAGGTGATCGAGGAGAACATAAAGAAGTCACTGGAAGAGATTCCACACCCGGCACTGCCCAAGGGCACGAACATCTATGGCTCGACCAAGATATTCCCCGACTACCAGGCCGAGGCGGGCGAAACGTATTTCACCCTGGTGCACGGCATCGCGCACGAATCGTCGGTGAGCTTCGTCGCCATCCTGCAGGCCACCAGGGCGCTGCGCAAGGGCTTCGAATCCGCCATCTACTTCTACGGTCCCGGCGCCGTCAATGCCATTGCCAACCGCGGCTTTCCGACCACCGGCGACAACGGCTTCCCTGGCGAACAGAACATCAACGACGCGCTCGGCACCTTCATCAAGGAGGGCGGGACGGTGTTCTGCTGCCGCTTCGGCCTGGCACTGCACGGTGCTCGTGAGGAAGATCTGATCGCCGGTGTCATTCCGGCGCATCCGCTCGATGTGCAGGACGCGCTGATCCACTATGCCCGCAAGGGCGCGATCATCAATTCCACCTATCAACTCTGAGGTGCGGTCATGAATGGTCTGTCAACTCGGGTGGATATCGCATTGCTCGGTATCCGAGTCGACGCTCCGGTGCGGCGCCGTTCCGGTGCCGGGCCGAGCGACGACGGCCACGTGCTGATCGGCGGGGTCGGCGCCGCCATCCCGATCCGCGCCGACAGCCCGTACGTCGTCGAAGGCAACCGGCTATTGCTCGACGGCACGGACATGGGCCTGGAGATCGAGCCTGTTCGGCGCCCCAAGTTCTACGACCTCAGCACCGCCGACGGGGTGTCCTACGAGAAGATCGCCAGGCTGCACGGCTCGAATGTGTTGGCAACCACCGTGGTACAGACCTGTGTTCGCTACGGCGAGGACCAACGTTGTCGATTCTGCTCGATCGAAGCGTCGCTGGCGGCGGGCAGCACGATCGCGGTAAAGCGTCCTGATCAGCTGGCCGAGGTCGCCGAGGCGGCGGTACGACTCGACGGTGTTGGCCAGATGGTGCTGACCACCGGTACTTCCGCGGCGAAGGATCGCGGTGCGCGCCATCTGGCCCGGTGCGTTCGGGCGGTGAAAGCCGTTGTGCCGCAACTGCCGATCCAGGTGCAGTGCGAGCCGCCCGGCGACCTGCAGACGCTCACGGAGTTGCGTGCGGCGGGTGCCGACGCGATCGGCATCCACGTCGAGTGGCTCGACGACGAGGTCCGGCGGCGCTGGATGCCCGGCAAAGCGACGGTGCCGCTGGACGATTACCGTGCGGCGTGGGCGGAGGCCGTCCGCGTGTTCGGCCGCAACCAGGTCTCGACCTACCTGCTGGTCGGTCTCGGCGAGGATCCCGACGAATTGGTCGCCGGCGCAGCCGAACTCATCGACATGGGCGTGTACCCGTTCGTGGTTCCGTTTCGCCCGCTGCTCGGCACCCTCGCCGTCGACGTGGACGGTGCGACCGCGCCGCGCCCCGACGTATTGGCGGACGTGACCGTCCGGGTCGCGAAGGAGTTGCGGCGGGCCGGGATGCTCGGCGCGGATCAGCGGGCGGGCTGCGCGGCCTGCGGGGCGTGCAGCGTGCTGCAGAACGCGGGAGGTTGACCGATGACCCTCTCGGACGTGGATTTCACGGTGCTGACCGGCCCGGCGCCGCGCCGGCCCACCGAGCCGGACTTCCTGATCCAGCCTGCCGACGCGGCACATCTTGCCGCATATCGAGCGCTGCGACATGACTCGTTCGTCGCGGAGCAGGGCCTGTTCGCCCGCACCGATATCGATGACATCGATGACGATCCGCGAACCAGGGTGCTGGTGGCGCTCGATGCCGAGGGCGCCGTGCTGGGCGGTGTCCGGCTCGCTCCCGCGACCGATCCCGACCTCGGCTGGTGGACCGGCAGCAGGCTGGTGGTGGACGGACGCAGGCGAACCCGCGGCGTCGGACCGGCCCTGGTGCGGGCGGCGGCCGCCGATGCCGAGTCGAACAATGTGCTGCGGTTCGAGGCAACGGTGCAGGCCAGGCACGAGGCGATGTTCGCGCGGCTGGGCTGGGTGCGGCTGGCCGACATCGAGATCGCGCACAGCCCGCACGTGCACATGCGGTGGCCGATCGATCGAATCGAGCGACTGGCCCAAACCACCAAGGCGCTGCTCGCGTCCGCGTTGGCGCCGCTGCGCGGATTGCCGTCGAGTCTGGGCGGCAACGGTTTTCGCGGCGACGACGGCGCGCCGGTGCCGGGCAGCGACCTCATCGCCGCCTGTGACGCCATCATTCCCTCGATGGTGGAGCGCGATCCGGAGTGGGCCGGATGGTGCGCGGTGCTTGTCAATCTCAACGATCTGTCCGCGATGGGAGCCGCGCCCGTCGGACTGCTCGACGCCGTCGGCGCACCCCATCGATCGATCCTGACCAGGGTGATCCGTGGCCTGGCGCGGGCGAGTGCGGCGTGGGGCGTCCCGGTGCTCGGTGGGCATACGCAACTCGGTGTGCCAGCGGCACTTTCGGTGACCGCGCTTGGTCGCACCGCGCGTCCGGTGCGCGGCGGCGGGGCGCGGCTCGGCGATGCGTTGCGGGTCACCGCGGATCTCGGCGGCAACTGGCGGTCCGGATATCAAGGGCAGCAGTGGGATTCGACGTCCCGGCGGACCGGCGACGAATTGCGCCTACTGGCTGGCTTCGTCGCGCGGACCAGCCCGAACGCGGCGAAGGATGTCAGCATGGCGGGTATGGCGGGCACCGCCGGAATGCTCGCCGAGGCAAGCGGACTCGGTGCCGAGATCGACATTGCCCGAATACCCCGGCCCGCAGGCGCTTCGGTGGGCGAATGGCTCACCTGCTTTCCCGGGTTCGCCATGATCACCGCCGACCGGCCTGGCACGTCCGCCGGATCGGCCGGACCCGCCGCGTCGGCCATCTGCGGACGACTGACCTCGGCGCCGGGAGTCGGCCTGCGCTGGCCCGACGGCGTCACGACACGTGCGGTGCACGGCACCGTCACCGGATTAGGAGAATCATGAACGACGTCACGATCTCGGTGGCGGCTGCGGAATTCGGCCGCGATATGGAAGCGGGTTATCGCACCATCGCCGGACTGGTCGAGCAGGCGCGGGCACGCGGCAGCCAGCTGCTTGTGCTGCCCGAGGCCTGCCTCGGCGGTTACCTGCCGAGCCTCGGCGGCGGTGACGAATCGGAGGAAGCCAAACAGCGCAGGCTGCGCAGCCTGCCGCCCGCGCTCGAGATCGACGGGCCGCAGTTGCGCCGCGTGATCGAGATGGCGGGCGATCTCGTCATCACGCTCGGCTTCTGCGAGGCCGACGGTGCAACGCGCTACAACACGGCGGCGACGCTCAGCGGCGACGGCGTGCTCGGCACCTACCGCAAGGTGCACCAGCCGCTCGGTGAAAACCTGTGCTACTCAGCGGGATCGGAGTATCGCGCGTTCGACACGCCGATCGGGCGGATGGGCATGCAGATCTGCTACGACAAGGCGTTTCCCGAGGCGGCGCGGCTGCTCGCGCTCGACGGCGCCGAGATCGTCACGTCGCTGTCCGCCTGGCCGTCGGCGCGCACCGCCACCGTGGACAACCTCGAGGACGACCGCTGGAAGCAGCGCTTCGACATCTACGACCGGGCCCGTGCTTTGGAGAACCAACTCATCTGGGTCGCCTCGAATCAGGCGGGCACCTTCGGATCACTGCGCTTCGTCTGTAGCGCGAAGATCGTCGGGCCCGGCGGCGAACTGCTGGCGACGACGGGCGCCGAGCCCGGACTCGCCACCGCGACAATCGATCTCGACGAGAAGCTCGGGCTCGCCCGCAATAGCGGCATGTACAACCTGCGCGACCGCCGACCCGACCTCTATCGCACGGTGGTCGCCGAATTCGGCGTCGTCGGCATGCCTCCGGCACTGGAGGCGATCGATGCCTGAGCGGACACAGCACGACGTGGTCGTGATCGGCGCCGGCCAAGCCGGGTTGTCGGTGAGCAGGCATCTCGTGCGGCGCGGCATCGACCACGTGGTGCTCGAGCGCGACACGATCGCCCACGAATGGCGCGACAGTCGCTGGGACAGTTTCACTTTGGTGACGCCGAACTGGCAGTGCGTGTTGCCCGGCTACCGCTACGAAGGTTCGGAGCCGGACGGCTTCATGAAGCGCGAGGAGGTGTACGACTTCGTGCGCGGCTACGCGGCGACATTCGACGCACCGGTGCGCGAACACGTCGCGGTTACCGCGGTTACCCACTCCCCCTTCGGCGGATTCGACATCGAGACCTCGGCGGGTCCGCTGCACGCCGGGCAAGTCGTGATCGCCGTTGGCGGATACCACATTCCGGCGATTCCCCGGCTCGCCGAGAAGCTCCCGTCCTCGATCCGGCAGCTGCATTCCTCCGAATACCGCAGCGCCGCTGATCTTCCCGATGGCGCGGTGATGGTGGTCGGGACCGGGCAGTCCGGGGCTCAGATCGCCGAAGACCTGCATCTGGCGGGGCGGAAGGTGCATCTCGTGGTCGGTAGCGCGCCGCGCGTTGCCCGCTTCTATCGAGGCCGGGATTGCGTTGCGTGGCTACAGGATATGGGCCACTACGACATCCCTATCGAGGACCAGCCTGGCGGTATCGGCAAGCGCGAGAACACCAATCACTACGTGACCGGCCGCGACGGCGGACGCGACATCGACCTACGCCGGTTCGCCTCGGAGGGAATGTCGTTGTACGGCAGGCTGATCGACGTATCGGAAGCCACGATGCGGTTCGCGCCGACGTTGGCGGCATCGCTCGACGCGGCGGACGCGGTCGCGGAGAGCATCAAGGATTCGATCGACGCCTACATCGAACGCGAAGGTATCGACGCGCCACGGGAGGCCCGTTATCGACCGGTCTGGCGTCCCGAGCACGAGACAACCGAGATCGTCTCGGCCGCAGCGGGTATCACCTCGATCGTCTGGGCGGTCGGCTTCCGGACGGACTATCGCTGGCTGCGCGTCGGCGTGTTCGACGGCGAGGGACATCCGTGCCACAACCGCGGGGTGACCACGGCGACCGGCCTGTACTTCATCGGGCTGCCCTGGCAACACACCTGGGGCTCCGGCCGTTTCGCCGCGGTCGCCCGCGACGCCGCGTACCTCGCCGACCGCATCGGCGCGTTGACGCCGAGTTCGGTCCGGGCTTAAGCACGCGATGGGCACTACGCGAGTTGCCGCACTGGCCGGTCATTTCGGCTCGGACATCGCGCGTGCGCTGGACAAACTCGGTGGGATCATCGAGCGGCTCGCCGCCGAGCAGGTCGACCTGCTCGTGCTGCCGGACGCGACCCTCGGCGGCTACATCGGCGATCTGCGCAACCCGGTGACCACCCCGGTCGCCTTGGACCCGGACGGGCCGGAGATCAAGCTGCTGTGCTCGATGGCCGGCCCGATGACCGTGTGCGTCGGGTACGCCGAGCGCGCGGGTGAGCTGCGATATAACGCGGCCACCTGCCTGACCGGTGACGGCCTGCTCGGCCATCACCGCAAGGTGCACCAGCCAGCGGGCGAACATCTGGCGTACGCGGCGGGCGACAGCTTCACCGCGTTCGATACGCCGGTCGGCCGGATCGGGATGCTCATCGACTACGACAAGACCTTCCCCGAGTCGGCCCGCACCCTCGCCCTCGACGGCGCGCGCACCCTCGCGGTGCTGTCCGCGTGGCCCGCCAGTGTCACCGATCGGGCCTCGCGGATGCCGAACGATCGGCAGGCCAGGCTCTTCGATCTCTACGATATGGCGCGCGCCGCGGAGAACCAGGTGGTGCTCGCCTCGTCGAACCAGACCGGCGTCACCGGATCGCTGCGGTTTCTCGGACAGGCCAAAGTGGTCGGTCCCGGCGGCGACGTTTTGGCAAGGACATGGTCGAAAGGTGGCCTGGCCGTTGCGGATATCGACATCGATCGCGAGGTGGACCGGGCCAGGCGAGTGCTGCGGCATCTGGAGGAACGCCGAGTGCAGACCTATCACAACCTGGTCGACGAGAAAGGCGTCGGATGATGCGGATCGCGTTGCTCACCTATTCCACGAAACCGCGTGGCGGCGTGGTACATACGCTGAATCTGGCGGAGGCGCTCGCCGCGGCCGGAGCCGACGTGACGGTGTGGAGTCTGGCCCGCGACGGCGACCCGGGCTTCTTCCGGCCGGTGGAGGACGCGGTGCGGCTCGAGCTCGTTCCGTTCGTCGCGATCGAGGCAGAATCCGTCGGGCAGCGGATCCTGCGCTCCATCGATACCTTGCGTGCGGCGTTCGATGCCGCCCGGTACGACATCGTGCACGCGCAGGATTGCCTCAGCGCCAACGCGGCCGGTCGTTGCATCCGCACGATCCATCACCTCGACGAGTTCAGCACGCCCGAGCTCGCGGCCTGCCACGAGCGGGCGATCATCGAGCCGTACGCCAGGATCTGCGTCTCCGCGGCGGTAGCCGCCGAGGTCCGTGCGGGCTGGGGATTCGAGCCGACGGTGATCCCGAACGGTGTCGACTTCGAGCGATTCGCGGCGGCGGCCGGACCGGACGCCGCCGGACAGCGGCAGGCTTGGCGGAACCGATTGGGGCGCTATGTGCTTGCGGTCGGTGGCATCGAGCCGCGTAAGGGCTCGATCGATCTGCTGGAGGCGTTCGCGTTGTTGGCGGATCAGGACCTCCAGTTGGTCTTCGCGGGTGGTGAGACGCTGTTCGACTACCGCGACTACCGGGCTCGCTTCACAGCGCGCGCCGACGAACTCGGTCTCGCCCCGGTGATCCTCGGCGCGGTGGCCGATGCGGATCTGCCCTCGTTGGTTGCCGCCGCGGCCGCGGTGCCGTTCTTCTCGCGCAAGGAAGGCTTCGGGCTGGCGGCGATGGAGGCGCTCGCCGCGGGCGTACCCGTTGTGGCGCGCGATCTTCCGGTGCTGCGGGAAGTCTTCGACGACGCCGTGGACTATGTGTCGACGCCGGGCCAGTTGGCGGCCGCGTTGCGCGCGGCGCTGCCCACGGATCCGGCCAGGCGGGCACGCGGTCGCGCGGTGGCGTCCCGGTATCGCTGGGCCGACGCGGCCCGCGCGCACCTCGATTTCTATGCCGCGCTGTCCACCACCCAGCCGAGCCATCGACCGACGACGACCTCGACCTGGTCGGCCGCACCCATTCCGCCGCTGCAGGGCCTGACCACGAGGAGCGTGATCGCCCGTCCATCCGGCTAACCGGGGGCGCGTGGCCGGTCGCTGATGCGACAGGGCGCGCCCCGGCATCAGATCAACGACCGACTTCGAAAGGCACGGCGATGAAACTCGTCAACACGCGGTGGCTGACGGCTGCCTGCACCATCATCCTGGCCGCACTATCAACGGCTTTCGCGGTAGCTCCGGCCTCGGCGGACCCAACCGCAGACCCGTCGGCCGAACCGCGACACAGCTTCGCCGAGTATCAGGGCATCCCGATCTCCATCTACGAATATGGGCCGAGCGCCGACCAGGCACCCACCATCGTGACCACCGGCGGCTGGCCGGGCGACTCGTCGATATTCGAAGTGGCGTCCCGCAAGCTCGCCGCCAAGTATCACGTGGTGCGCTATGACCATCGCGGTGCGGGGCTGTCCGGGCACGACACGAACGATGAGTTGAACAGCCTGGCGAACCTTGCCGGAGAGTTCGGCGCGGTCATCGATAAGACCGCGCCGGGTCATGCGGTACACACCTTCACCATCGGGTGGGGTTCGTACATCACCGCCGAATACGCGCACCGTTATCCGGGACGGATCGCTTCGCTCAGTTCGATCGGTGCACCAAGCCTGGATCTGGAGCACTACGCGGTACTCGAATCCGGTCGTGATCCAGCGCAATTCGTGGCGATGATGCCTGAGCTGAGTTACTTTGCCGCGATGACGACACCGGCCCTGCCCGAGTTCTGGGCTGGCAGCGGGGTCGACCTCGCGGCCTTCAACGCCGCGATCGCGCTGATCGGCGACCCACCGATCCATTTGACGAACGCCGACCTGGTTTCCGGAGTTTCGATCTACCGCGCCAATATGCCGACGAGGTTGGCGACCGCCCCGGAGTACGACTACCTCGCGGTACCGGTGCTGCAGGTGTTCCAATCCAATGCGGACGGGCCCTATCTGATCACCGGCTTGGCCAAGCACACCAATAACCTCTGGTTGACCGGGATCCAGGGCAGCCACGCCGACTTCGGCCGGACCTCGTGGCCGCTGATCGATGCCGAGCTGGACAAGGCGATCGCCGCCACCGAACACCAGTAGTACCCGAGGATCCGGCGACTGGTTCGCGGTTTGTCGGTGCCGGTCGCTAGGTTCGTCACATGGAAAGGATCGACCTGGAAGACAATCCGGCCATCGGGCGGATTGTGTTTCCGGGAAACCCGTGGCCGGCAGGACATGCGATCGACGAGTTCGCGTGGACCGGGCGGATCGACGAGAACGGCAATTTATGGTTCGACCTGCACCTGCGGTCGGCGAAGTATGACGAAGCGGGCTCACCGAAAAGTGCTGTCGGTGCCGATGATTGGTCGTCGCCGCAGGTGTGGCGAAACTCCGGCGGTTGCACGTTGTCGTCCACCTACTGGGGCGAGGACGACGGCACCGGTTTCCTCGCCGCCACGCCCGGAAATCCATTCCATCTGAAATCGTTGACGCCACAACGATTGACGGCCGATCCGCTCCCGCTCGCCGAAGTCGATCAGCTCGAATATCTCGCTTTCAACATCTACCTGCTCGGCCACGATTCCGTCGCCGACCAGGAGGTGATTTTCACGCGCCGGCCGGACGGCGGCCACGACATCGCCTGGCATGGACGCGTCGCGCTGACCTACGTCGACGACAACGAATTTCGGCACGCTTTCCACGTTCGAATCGTCGCGCGCCTCGAATACATCCGCTACCCCGCCATGCTTTCGCTGGAGGAGGCACACGACCTTCTGCAGGCTGTCATCGACGCGCCGGAGTTGTTCGAGACCGGGCTCATCGACGGCCAGCCCGCCTGGGTGCCGAAGTCGTAGCTGGTTGTGCCACTGCGCTGCTGACTGTCGAGGGTAATTTGGAATACCAGCTTTACGATGCCGCGAATGACACGCCGTTGCCGTCCAAGCGAACCGAGTGATCGTTTGTTATGCGGCCGAATGTCCCGGCAGCACACAGGCGGTGTCGAGGCCGAGTACCCGATTGAGGCGACCGAAGGCGAGCCAGGAGCCGATGCTCATGCTCAGTTCCACGACTTCGGCCTGGGAGTACTCGGCGAGCATCCTGGTCCAGAACTCGTCATCGATGCCATGGTGGTCGAGGGCGTAGCGCTCAGCGTATTCCGCGGCGAGACGGGTGCGTTCGTCGAAAGCCTCGGTGAGGCGCCACTCGGTGACGGCGTCGGCGAACTCGGGCTCCACCTTTTTGCCGTCGCGTTCGGTGCGCCAATCCTGACAGAAGAGGCAGCCGTTGATTTGCGCGATACGCAGGCGGGCGGCCTCGAATTCACGCAACCCGAGGGTGCTGTGCGAATACACCGACATCGAGAACTGAGCGGCGGCGACGCCGATACCGGGCACCATTTCGCCCCATACATAACCGATCGGGTCCTTGCCCTCGGGGATATCGATGATCATGGATGTTTCCTTCCGAGTTTGCCGACTGCCGGACGCAGCGGAATATCGAGCGCGTCATAGAGTCCGGGTTCGGCAGCGGCGAGCCAATCGATCGCGCTCACCAAACGGCCTACAGCAGTGGCGTTTCCGCCCGCGGCGCGATTACCGTTCTCGTCGGTCGCCTCGATGGTGACCTCGATGCGCGGGCGGCCCTCGATGATCACCCGGTGCGCGCCGTCGCCGTCGGCGGGCGCCGGCCAGTCCGGCGCGCAGGACGGATGGATGCGGGTGACGTGTTCGATGATGATGCGCGGCTCGCCCGCGACAATGCCCTGCACCTCGAAGCGCACCGCGCCCTGGGTGCCCGCCGCGAACTCGCCCATCGATCGGGTGGTGATCGTGGTTTCGAGTTGCCGCCGGTCCAGGGTTTCGCGGATCTCGTCGAGTTCGACGCCGAGCGCCCGCGCCATCAGTCGAATCTGCCCGCCCCACACCATGGTCGGCACCGTCGGCGCGAGCATGGGTGGCTGATAGTCCATCGGCTGGCCCATGCCGACCAGGTAGCGGACCGAGTCGGGTTGATCGTAGCTGGAGTAGTCGAAGATCTCCTGGCAGCGGAGCACGTCGACGGTGCCGCCGAGGCCGCTGATCAACAGTGGCAGCGCATCGTTGCCCCAGCCGGGATCGACACCGGAGACGAACAGCGAGCCGCCGCCCTCGGCGATCGCGGCGAGCACCGGGTCGCGGATCTCGGCCGGTGCGTTGCGTGGGTCGTAGAGCGCGTACAGCGCCGGCGTGACGACTATCGCGCCCGCGCGGATCGCGCGGATGATGTCGGCGAGTGCGTCATCAGGGCGGATATCGCCGGACGCGGCGTACACGACCGCCCGTGGACGCGTCGCCAGCACCGCGTCGATGTCATCGCTGGCCGCGACGCCGACTCGATAGTCGAGACCGCTCAACTCTCCGGCGTCGCGCCCGACCTTGTCGGGATTGTGCACGAGCACACTGGTGAGTTCGAGCGCCGGATGCGCCTCGACGGCTCGAATGGCCGCCCGGCCGACATTGCCGGTGCCCCACACCGCCGTGGAGATCATGCCGGGAGCGTAGCAAGCGCTTGGTCGGTTTCACGGGGTTATCGCGAAGGTGGCGTCTATGGGACGTAGCAGGTACGCTGAGTACAGCTTGGGGCCCCGCGTGATTCGATCCGCGACTGAAATCCGCCCCAGAATCCTCCCGAAGTTATCTGTAACCGTCGGTTACACATAAACCCGCTCGGCGTAGGACGGATGCGGTTACCGGGTTTCGGCAACATTCCCGCAGGTGCGAGTGGAAGACTGAATCCATGATTCCCACGGATCAGCTGACCGACCAGGTCGCGCGCTTCGAGACCGAACAGGTCTGACCGGGTTTCGACACCAACGAACCCGACTGTCGCACAACACATCACAGCAACCAGAGCACGCGGCTCGGACAAGCGCACGCCCGAACCTGCCGTCAAGAAAATGTTCCCCAGTCCCCGAATTCTGTATCCACGACGGCGGAATGGGAGTTAGGTTGGGGGTGCTCGGGGGCGAGCTGCTGATATGACGCGCTATGCCGGGTCATATTCCTACTTGCGAGGAGGGTGCTGATGACAGCGAACCCCACCGCACTCGGCTACCTGCGCCGCGATATCTCGGGTCGGCAGCAGTCCTGGGACGAATCCCAAATCCGCAGCCTCGCAAAGCGTCTCGGCTACGACCTGGCCCGAACCATTCTCTTCGACGCGGACACCGACAACCGCATCGATCAACTGCAGACCGCCGTCCTGGTCAGCGAAGCCGAAGCGGTGATCACCCCGACCCTCGACCACCTCGACGGCACTGCCGATCCGCTGGTCAAAACCTGCGACGTGATCACCGTCCGTCCCGAAAACACCTACGCCCGCTGGGCTTTTCCGCCGGCCCAGGTGGATGTGTAGCTGTCGTGTATGCCGCCGGTGTCGGATCGTCCGACTGAAATCTCGCTTACCACAGAGAACCGCTCGGTATGCTCAGGCTGAGCGCAGTCGTCTACCGGTACAACCTGGATCGAGGCTGAGCAATGCCGCTCCCGAAGACCGCCCACACCTCCCGACCCTGGCGCATTCACGAATTCACCAAAGATTTCCACCTCGAAGACGTCTGGGCCCTACCCACTCCCGGCGGCCCCGACGACTTCCCACGCCTCGTGCAACTCATCGCGTCCCAAAACGATCCGAACGACTTCTCCCTCGCCTACCGCGTCCTTTTCGCGATCCGCTGGAAACTCGGCGCACTCTTCGGCTGGGACAATTCGGACACCGGCATCGCCAGTCGCGTGCCCTCCCTGCGCGACCGGCTCCCCGCCGATCTCCGCGACGCACCACCCGGCCCGAATTTCCAGAGCGTCCCCTTCCACTCCGTCTTCCTGACCGACAACGAATGGGCCGCCGAAATCGCCAACCGCACCGTGCACGCGATCATGCACATCGGCTGGGTCCCCAACGAAACCGGCGGCTACCGCGGCCAAATGGCCATCCTGGTCAAGCCGAACGGCCCCCTCGGCAAGCTCTACCTGGCCGCCATCCGCCCCCTCCGCCACCTCCTGGTCTACCCAGCCATGCTGCGCACCTTCCACCGCACCTGGCAGTCCCAACCCGCCTAGCTCAGTACTCCCGTGACGCATCCGGCTTCATGCGCCCGGCGGCAATCAAGGTTTGCCGTGCTGCGGCCTTGCGCGGACACTCGTCGGCGCGGCATTCCCTGTGGCACTGCATGATGCCGTGTGCCTCGGGCACACTCAGAGGTCGGTCGGGTGCCTCATGCGGCGATCCCTGCGGCCACAGAGCCGCGTCGGTGGGGTGATCCCCTCGGCCCGCCATACGTCGGCGCTCGGCTCGCCATTCCGCTTGGACGCGGTCCACGATCTCTTGCACCGACGGGCCGTCCGATTCGGATTCCCGCCACCAGTTGAACCCACCACTTCACCCCGGCTGTGTTCGATGTCCGGTTGGTGAGCACCCGCCGCCGGGGAGTCCGGGATCGACCCGGCGGCGAGGCTAAGAAGCACGCTAAATGCCTGTTTATGTGCGGTCAGGTACGGTTCGTACCCCCCGCCCATCCGCTTATGTCCGGCTACGCTTGAACTACTCGAACCAACCGGCGGAAGGTGTGAGGCGGGTGTACAGCTCTGACGACAGTGCGCCAGTCGGCAAGCGGATCAAGTCGCAGCGTGCGCGCGTCGGTATGTCGAGGCCTGTACTTGCCGGTCTGGTCGGCCGGTCGACCGAGTGGCTGAAAGCGGTAGAAAACGGCCGCATCCAGACTCCCCGGCTGCCGATGCTGTTGCGGATCGCACGAGCACTTGAACTCGAAGATCTGGCCGAACTGACCGGCAATGACCACGCTGTGCCGGTGTCGGTGTTCGCCGGTGAGCGACATTCGACGTTGAACGCTGTGCAAGCGGCGCTGACGGACTTCCGGCTGAGCCCACCGGAACGTGCGGTGAGCTCAGAACATCTGGCCGAGCGGCTACGGCAGGCATGGCACGTTCGACATGCGAGCCCGGATCACCGGACTCAGCTCGGTGCGCTACTGCCCGGATTGATCAGAGACGCGCAGAGCGCGGCTCGTTCGACCGGAGACGAGCGCCGGGCTGCTCGGCGCGCCCTGGCCGGTGTCTATCAGCTCGCAGATTTCTACGTCGCGTATCAGCCTGCGCCTGAGCTGGTTTGGCTCGTCGCTGACCGCGCGCTGAACGAGTCGTACGAAGCCGACGACCCGTACATCATTGCGTGCAGCGCATGGGCGATGGTGCAGGCGCTGCGGGACTCGGGCCGCTGGGTCGAGGCGATAGCGTTGGCGCGCAACGCGATAGACCGACTTTCGCCATACCTCCATCGAGACGAGACCTCCGGCGACTGGCGGGGGATCGCCGGTGCCCTCGACGCAGAGATCGCCTACGTTCACGCGCGCCGAGGCCGCTACGGCGAAGCTTGGGAGTACTGGGAACGCGCCGACCGGACAGCCCGCCAGCTCGGTCCCGCGTATCGGCATGTACAAACCTCGTTCTCGATACCAGTCATGGCGGCACACGCGACCACGCTCGGCGTAGAACTTCGCCGACCCGGTGAAGCGCTGCAAGCGTCCAACGGCTTCGACGCTGACCGGATAGTCTCGCTGCCGCGGCGCAGCCGACATTTCATCGAGGTAGCACGCGGGCACTCCCAGCGCGACGAGTCGACTGCCGTCTTTGCGCTACTCGACAAGTCGGAGCGCACCGCACCCGAAACGATCCGGTACAACGGCTACGCCCGCGAGATGCTGCACGCCCTGGCAAAGCATCCGCCATCCGGAATGCGCGACGACGTTCGGGAACTCTGTCAGCGCGTCGGTGTTCCTGGCTAGAAATCCGCACCCCGCCCTAGCCATCGCGCCGCCGTTCCGCCCGAGAAGGTCCCGGCCGTTATCGTGGTGGTGCGGGCCGCGCTGGAGCACGTCGTCGCCCGGTCAGGGTGATCGCCCGTCGCTATTACGCGGCATCCCGCATAACCTGTGAACTCTTGGGTATCAATACACTGCTGTCCCGTTAAGGGGGCCGACTGATTGCTGCGCCATTCCCGGCTTCGGCGAGTACGGTATACCCCGCCGCAACAGCGCAAGGACGGGACGACGCATTCGGCGGAAAGGCGGGCATCGATGAACGAGCCGTATTCGTCATGGGCCGCTCGGAATTCGCCCGATGACCGGCCGCTCGCCGCCCGATATCAGAGTGCGGAGCCGATCGTTCTGCGTGGCAGCAAGGTTTATCCGATGTACACCGAGCAGGTCGGGCCCGAGCCGACGGCGATCACGGTGACGCTGCTGTCCGCCGCTCCCCCGGCCGGGCTGCGCGGTCTCGGCATGGGATTGTCGGTGGTCGACGGTTATGTCGCGCTGAACGGTCGCCGCCTGGCCGGTGTCGACGTATGGTCCGACGCCCTGGTCGGCGGCATCAGCTTCGACGTGATCGGCACCGCTCCGGTCACCCTGGTGACGCTGACACCCGTCTGGGTCGACGCGTTCGGCGAGCAGAAGTCCTGGGTCGGCAATTACGGGATCGTCATCGAGAACAGCCCGGACGGCCGAATCGTGCTGTGGTGCAGCATCGGCGAGGGGCCGGCCAACTTCGCCAACCTCGTCGTCGAGGTGCAGACCGCCCCGATCACCAGGCAGCTGGAACCGCAACCCGCCCCGGACGCCCAGCACACCCATCCGCTGCGGTCGATGCCGAACCTGCCGACCAAGGTGCCGAACCTGCCGACCAACCCGAGCGGCGCATACCCTCAGGCCACCCAGAACAACGCCCACCCGCCGACCATGCAGTCGGCGCAGACCAACCCCGGCGGCGGCTTCGCGCCCAACCCGCCGCCGGTCCCGAATACCGCGCAACCCGGTGTCCCACAGCCGAACTCGCACGCCGGTGCTCAGCCCACCCCGCCCGTCAGGTCCGATGCGCAGTCCGCCTCGACGCCGAATCCCAGGCCCAACGCACAGTCGGGCCCAACGCCGAATCCCAGATCCGACGCGCAGCCCGGCCCAACGCCGAATCCCAGGCCCAACGCACAGTCCGGCCCAACGCCAAATCCCAGATCCGACGCGCAGCCCGGCCCAACGCCGAATCCCAGATCCGACGCGCAGCCCGGCCCAACGCCGAATCCCAGGCCCGACGCCCACTCCGGCCCGACACCGCACCCCAGGCCCAACGCGCAGCCTGCCCCCACACAGAATCCCGGGTCCGACACCCGGCCCGCCCCGACGCCGAATCTCAGATCCGACGCTCAGCCTGCCCCGACGCAGAGTCTCAGATCTGACTCATCTGACTCGACACCGAATCCCAGGTCCGGCGCTCAGTCCGCCCCCACGCCTAATCCCAGGTCCGATATCCAGTCCGCCCCCACGCCACACCCCAGCTCCGACACCCGACCCGCCCCGATGCCGCACCTCGGCTCCGACGCCCAGTACGGCCCCGGCGTGCAATCGGCACCCACCCGCCCGATGCAGACCAAACCACCGGCCGAGGAGACCCCCGAACCGGACCACAGTTATCGGACCGCCCTCTACGACCTCGGCGTCGCCATGTACGGCCGCGGCGAGGAAGACCAGGCGTGCGGACTGTGGGCACAGGCCGCCGACGCCGGCCATCCCGGCGCCGCCTACGACCTCGGCGTCGTCCGCTTCCGCCGCGGCGACCTAGCCGACGCCGAACGCTGGTGGCGTACCGCGGCGGACCGGCGCGAACCGCGCGCGATGGCGGGCCTGGCCGAACTCCTTGACCGGCAAGGCAATTACGCCGAGGCCCGGGTCTGGCGTGCGTGCGCCGACGAGGAACGCGTCACGAAGGCCGATCAGTCGGTCGGCTGACCGCCGCGTAGTTCCGCGCGCGCGTCCATCAACGCGAAGCCCAACAGGTTCAGCCCAGGCCACTGTGCGGGATCCTCCGCCCTCGGATCGTCGGCCGCCACCCCGATCCCCCAGATCCGATCCACCGGACTGGCTTCCACCAGCACCCGATCCCCCGTCCCGAGCAGATACTCCAGCAGCTCCGGATGCTGCCCGAATTTCGCCGCGTTCCCGCGCACCACGATCTCGTACCGGTGCGCGCTCCACAGACTTCCGTCGAAGCCGCGGACCTCCCGCCCGAGCCCCTTCGCCGCCTTCGGCGTCCGCGCCGCCAACACCCGCTCGGCATTCTCCGCGTCACCGAACAGCCGCGCCTTGCCCCACATCATGTAGTGCTCGGCCGACGCGAACTCCGTCCCGTCGACCACGAACGACGCGGGCCACCACTGGCTCAGGCAGCTCGCCCCGATCCGCCCGCTCCGTTCCGGCTGATGCCCCCAGAACAGCAGATAGTCCACCTTCTCGCCCGCCGTTGTCACCCTGACCAGATCGCCTACCGAACGCAGGTTCATGATCAAAGTGTGCCCTATGGTCCGCCACCCCCGCCTCCGGAATATCCGCGAAGCCCGTTGGGGGCGGCGAACATAGAGTCCATCCGGTGAACAGACACATCGCCTTCGAACGACTACACAACTTCCGCGATCTCGGCGGCTACCCGACCGAGGACGGACAGGTACTGCGCTGGGGGCGTCTGTATCGCTCCGACTCGCTCGGCAAGCTGCGCGGCGCGGACTGGGAGCGGTTTCTGAACCTCGGTGTCACGGCCGTCATCGATCTGCGCTATCCCTGGGAGATCGAGGCCAAAGGTCGAGTCCCCCAGCACGAGTCACTCGTTTACCACAACCTCAGTATCGAACATCGCCCCTACGATCAGGCGGGTCTGGCCCCGGACATCCCGGTGGGCCCGTACCTCGCCGAACGGTTCCTCGAGGTCGCCTATGACGGCGTGGCGGAAATCCGCCAGGCACTGAAGGTGCTCGCCACCGCGGACGGCCCGGTGGTCTTCCACTGCGCGGCAGGCAAGGACCGCACCGGGCTGCTCGCCGCACTCGTGCTGACCTTGCTCGGCGTGCCCGAGGAGCAGATCATCGAGGACTTCGCCCGCACCGAGCTCGCCACCGAACGCTTCATCGCGGACTGGCGGGCCGCGAATCCCGGCAGGGAGCTGACCTGGCCCGGTTACGGGCGGGCGCCCGCCGAGGTGATGCGGTTGTTCCTCGCGGCACTGGCGACCGAACATGGTTCCGCGCGCGGATATACGACGGAACTGCTCGGTGTCGACGACGACCTGGTCGCCGCCCTGCGCCGGACTCTGCTCGAACCGGCCTAGCCGCACGGGTGCGTAAACCGCTCGCGTGGCGCGGCGGCGGTGCGATATCTTGCGGGCATGGGCAGTTTGGCGATGAACGGAGCGTGCGCGGTCGGCGTGTACTACCTGCGGCTGCGCGCGGAGGCCTTGGCTCTGCCAGCGCACCGCACTGCTCCGATGTCCCGATAGCTCCGATCGGGTTCGGCATCGGCGGTCGATAGCGACCGTCGGTATTTCTGTGCTCTGGCATGGGTCCGGGCGAATCACATTCCCTGATTCGACCACTCCGTTCGGAGGACACCCATGTCCCGCAATCGTTCGCTGCCGCGTGCCCGAGTTACGCGAGCGGACACCCGTAAACGCTTGTCCCAGAACTTCCTCACCGATGCCGGTGCCGCGCGGTTGATCGTGCGTTCGTCGGGCGTTACCGCCGAGGATCTCGTGTTAGAGATCGGTCCCGGCGACGGCATGTTGACGCGGCAGCTGCTCGGCTCAGCAGGCCGGGTACGCGCGTACGAGAAGGACGCCCATTACGTCGACCTGTTGCGCAGGCGCTATGCCGGTAACGATCGAATAATGCTGTTCCACAAGGACTTCCGAACGGTGCGCGAACCAGCGGAGCCATTCGCGGTGGTGGCCAACGTGCCCTTCGCCGTGACGACCGACCTCGTGCGCTGGTGCCTGGCGGCCGAACATCTCACCTCGGCGACCCTGCTCACCCAATGGGAGTTCGCCCGTAAGCATTCCGGCGACTACGGCCGTTGGACCAAACTCACCGTTACCCATTGGCCCACTGTCGCAATGACATTGGGTGCACGCATCGGACGCAACAGCTTCCATCCGGTGCCGCGCGTCGACACCGCGATTCTGCACCTGCACCGACGGCCACGCCCACTCCTGCCGAACTCGGCGCAAGCCGACTACCGCCAAGTGGTTGAGCTCGGCTTCTCGGGCGTCGGCGGCTCGCTGGCGAACTCGTTGCGCCAGCAGTTCCCGGCGCACACCGTACGGGCCGCGTGTACTGCCGCGGGAATCGCGCAGGACGAACCGGTCGGCCTGATCGACCCGAACCGCTGGCTGGTCCTTTACGCGACATTGCGAACACCGGCCAACTCACACCGCTACACAAATGTATCGGATACATTCATGTATCAAACGAGGAAGGGAGCGCCGTGACCGGCAACTTCGGTGACTACCAGTACGAGATCTACTTCCAGGGCCTCGGCGGTGTGCTGCCGAACCTGCCGATGACCTTCGCGGAACTGGCGGCGAAGGCGCAGGCCGCGCTGCCGCCGGGCATCTGGTCCTATGTGGCGGGCGGCGCGGGCGACGAACTCACCCAGCGCACCAACGCGACGGCATTCGAGAAGCTCGGTCTCATCCCCCGCATGCTGCGCGCCACAAAGGAGCGCGACCTCACGATCGACCTCTTCGGCATGAAGCTTCCGTCACCGATCTTCATGGCCCCGGTCGGCGTGATCGGACTCTGCGCGCAGGACGGTCACGGCGACCTCGCGACCGCCAAGGCCGCGGCGCGCACCGGCGTTCCGATGGTGGCTTCCACGCTGACGGTCGATCCGCTCGAGCAGGTGGCCGCCGAATTCGGCGACACCCCTGGCATGTTCCAGCTCTACACACCGACCGACCGCGACCTGGCGCAGAGCCTGGTCAGCCGCGCCGAGGCCGCGGGCTTCAAAGCCATTGTGGTGACACTGGATACGTGGGTGCCCGGCTGGCGCCCGCGCGACCTGAGCACCTCGAACTTCCCGCAGCTGCGCGGCCACTGCCTGGCGAACTACTTCAGCGACCCGGTGTTCCGCGCGATGCTCGCGAAGAGTCCCGAGGAGGACCCGAAAACCGCCATCTTGACCTGGATTTCGCAGTTCGGCAGCCCGGTCACCTGGGACGACCTGTCCTGGCTCCGGTCGCTGACCGATCTTCCGTTGGTACTCAAGGGAATCTGTCACCCCGACGACGCCCGCCGCGCCAAAGACGCGGGCGTGGACGGCATCTACTGCTCCAATCACGGCGGCAGGCAGGCCAACGGCGGTATCCCCGCGATCGAGCACCTGCCCGATGTCGTCGCGGCCGCCGACGGTCTGCCCGTGCTGTTCGACTCCGGAATCCGTTCCGGCGCCGACATTGTCAAGGCGCTGGCCCTCGGCGCGACCGCCGTCGGCATCGGCCGCCCGTACTGCTACGGCCTTGCGCTCGGCGGCGCCGACGGCATCGTGCACGTGCTGCGCTCGCTGCTCGCCGAGGCGGATCTGCTGATGGCGGTCGACGGCTACCCGACGATCGCCGAGCTGACCCCGGAGACGATCCGCCGGTTACCCTGACCCAGGCAGCCGAGCTGGGCCCGCGCTCAGCTCGGCTGAATCAGCGTGCGCTTCAGGATCTTTCCGGTCGCGTTGCGTGGCAGCGCCTCCAGGAACGTCACGTCGCGCGGCACCGAGAACCGGCTGAGCCGATGCCGGATGTAGTTGCGGACCATGTCGCGATCCAGCCCGAACCCTTCCCGCGTCACCACGAACGCGGCAAGCCGCTGGCCGTACTCCTTGTCCGGCACGCCGACCACCGCGACCTCGCTGACCTGCGGCAGATGCGACAACGCCTCCTCGACCGGGCGCGGGAAGACGTTCTCGCCGCCGGAGATGATCATCTCGTCGTCGCGGCCCGCCACGAACAGCAGCCCGTCGGCGTCGAGGTAGCCGAGATCGCCGGTGTCGAGCATGCCGCCCGATTCGGTCGGCGGCTTGGCGTCGGTGTAGCCGTCGAAGAGCATGTGGTTGAGCACGAAGATGCGTCCGGTCACGCCGCGCGGCACCGGACGCAGATCCTTGTCGAGCACAGCGAGTTTCGTGCCGAGCGGCGGGCGGCCAGCAGTGGTCGGCGCCGCGCGCAGATCGGCCGGATCGGCGATGGTGGCCCAGGAGACCTCGGTCGAGCCGTAGACGTTGTAGAGCACGTCGCCGAAGCTGTCCATGAACTTGAGCACCGTCGGACCGGCAAGGGGCGCACCGCAACTCGCGACCACCCGCAGGCTGGACGTGTCGTAGCGATCGCGAATGTGGGCCGGCAGATCCAGGATTCGGTTCACCATCACCGGAACCACGATCAGCGAGGTGACGGCGTGCTCCTCGATCAACCGAAGACAGTCCTCGGCGTCGAACCGTTCCGGCAGTACAACACTCGCGCGGATCGGCGTGCTGATCTGCAGCGCAGCCAACCCCCAGGTGTGGAACAGCGGCGCGGGGATGAGCATGGTCTCGTCCATCCGCAACGGAATGCGTGACAGCAACGCCGCGACCGTCCCGAATCCCTTGGGCTGCGGGCGTTGTGCGCTCTTGGGCGTCCCGCTGGTGCCCGACGTGAGCACGATCAACCGGCCAGGATGCGAAGGCCGGGGAAAGGTCGGCGCCTCGAGCGCGATCAGGTCGTCGACGGTGTTGCGCTCGAATACCGACTCCCGGCCGGTGGCGAACCGAGGCACCCCGGACGCCAGGTACTTGCACTGCTCGTCGTATTCGTCATCGAGGAAGATCGCGGACAGCCCGTGCCGGTCGGCGACGTCCTCGATCTGCCTGGCCGACAGCCCGGTATTCAGCAGCACCGTGTCCACACCCAATTTGCCGGTGGCGACCATGCACTCGACCATTGCCACGCGGTTGCGCGAGAGTAGCCCGACTTTGTCGCGCGCGCCGATGCCGAGCAGCGTCAGCGCCGACGCGAGTTTGTGTGTGCGATCGTGCATTTGACCGAACGTATAAGCGGACACGTCATCCACCACGGCCAAGCGATTCGGCGAATGCCCGGCGGCGGCCGCGTAACCACCGGCCAGGGTGAATCCCCATTTGGCAAGCCCGCCCATCTGCTTGAGCGCGCGGTCGGGCCGGTAGGTGCGCACGACACCGGTCGACACCATCTGCCGCAGCGTACCGACCTGCTGTTTCGCCGCCGACTCCTCGCCGTTGACCAGCACCGACGTCGGTGCGCCGATGATGGCATCGACGATCCGGTCGAGGCCGGCCATGGTCCAGGCGATCACCTGTTCGTTGTCCTGCTCGGCGATCCACGGATGGATCCTGGCCGCGCCGAAGTAGGTGATGGTGATCCGGGTCTGCTCCTGCTCGCCGCGTAGTCGCACCGCGGCGAAACTGCCGAGGCCGGGGCACTGCAGCTCGAAGGTCTCCAGCTCCTTGCCGATCACCAGCCGCAGCGCGGGCACGGTGAGCTCGTTGCCGGCGTGCCGCGCACGGATCAGGAGAACGGGGTGCGTGTCCGAGGTTTCCGCACGATCACAGTCTCCGATTCCGAGGAACATCCGGGTATAGGTCTGCGGGTCCATGAAAAAGTCCCACAGTGCTTTGCGTGCGGCCGCGAACTCCGCATCGATAGTGATGACGTCCGTTACCAACTGCGTGCAATTCTTCATGGGCCGACCGAGCGGTATGCGTCGGCATGGTTACGTAGTTGTACCCATCGGTAACAAGTAGGTCAAGCACTGCACGCGTTGCCCATGATTTGCCGCTTAACTGGTCGATCGCCCATTTTTGTGCGAGGTGCGGGCACGTGACAGCACTCTGCACAATTACCGCGAAAACGGCGCCGGGCCAGCCCTGATCAGGTATTGGATCGAGAAAGCCACGCGCACAGCGTCGGTCGGCGGCCTGATCGGCGCGTGGTCGCGATCACGCGGCGCCGGGGCGAGGAGTGATCTTGTGGCGAACGCCAACGCCGTCGTGTTGTCCAGAACTTTGCACACGCCGGAAGAAACTTTGGCGGGCTTGCCGGATGCGGGGCCGGATCGGGCCGTGTGGGGAGACAACGGCGGATGGCCGAGAGGATCGTACCGCCGATGCGCTCGGGGCGCGCGGCGAGTGTCCGACTCCGACCGAAGGCGCCGTCGGAGTCGGACTCCACGGGCGCCTTCGGTGGCCGAATCAGGCTGGCAGCGGCGTGAAGTCGCGGCTGCCGATGTAACCGGGGCGCGGCGCGGGTGCCGCGAACGGTTCTACCAGGGTGTTTTCCACGCTGTTGAACACCAGGAAGATGTTCGAGCGCGGGAACGGGGTGATGTTGTTGGACGAGCCGTGCATCAGATTCGAGTCGAACAGCAGCGCCGATCCGGCCCGGCCGGTGAACTGGCTGATGCCGTACGTGTTCGCCAGCGTGGTGATGTCGTCCTGGGTCGGCACCCCGATTTCCTGCTCCTGCAACGACTCCCGATAGTGCTCGGCGGGCGTGCTGCCGAGGCAGGGCACGAACGTCCGGTGCGAGCCGGGCATCACCATCAGGCTGCCGTTGATCGGATAGTTGTCGGTCAGCGCGATGGACAGGCTCACCGCCCTCGGCGCCGGCATGCCGTCCTCGGCGTGCCAGGTCTCGAAATCCGAGTGCCAGTAGAAGCCGGTGCCGCGGAACCCTGGCATGTAGTTCACCCGGCTCTGGTGGATGTAGACCTCGGAACCGAGGATCTGCCTGGCCAGCCCGGCGACCCTGGACTCGCGCGTCAGGTCGGCGATCGCCGCGCTGAGCCGGTGCACCTGGAAGACCGAACGCACCCGCTTCGACGACTTCTCCACGATCACCCTGTCGTCATCACGCAGCGCCGGATCGCCTGCGAGACGGCCGATTTCGGCGCTGAAGTCAGCGACCTCGGTGGGGGTGAGCAGGTCGTCGACGCTGGCGAAGCCATTGGTGTCGAAGCTCGCCAGCTCCGGGCTCTCGACCCGGCCCCACACCGTCGGATCCTTGCGATCCAGATGCGTTCCCTGGGTGCTGAGCCGAGTCGGGTAACGATCGATTCGGCCGGTCTCGGGTCGAGTTTCGGTGTGCTGCAAAACCATACCGCCTATCCCCCGATCGTCGCTGCGACCAACGGGTATGCGCCGCTACTGTCGTGGACCTCCTGCCCGGTGACCGGCGGATTGAACACGCACATCATTCGCATCTTGGTGCGCGCCTCTAGGCGGTGCCGTTCGTGTTCGTCGAGCAGATACATCGAACCGGGCTCGAGCACGTAGGTGACATTGTTGTCGAGGTCGGTGAGGCTGCCGGTGCCCTCGATCAGCCATACCGCTTCTACATGGTAACGGTAATGGAACTCGTGGGTGGTGCCCGCCTCGATGGTGGTCTCGTGGAAGGAGAAGCCGACGCCGTCACCGCCGAGGATGATGCGCTTGCTGCGCCACCCCTCGCCCGCCACGTCGCGCTCGGTATCGGTGATCTCTTCGGTGCTGCGCACGATCATGCGATTGCTCCCATTCCACTGCAGACGGTGTCGATGGCGCCGGTGAGGATGCCGAGGCCGTGGTCGAGTTCCTGATCGGTAATCGTCAACGGCGGCAACAACTTCACCACCTCGTCGGTGGAGCCGGAGGTCTCCACCAGCAGGCCGCGCTCGAAGGCGACCTGGCAGACCTTGCTCGCCTGCGAGGCGTCGTCGAACACCATGCCCTGCACCAGGCCGCGACCGCGGGTCGAGAGACCGGGCACGTTGTCGGCCAGCTCGCCGAGCGTCCTGGCGACCCGATCGCCCTTGGCCAGCGTCGAGGCCTGCAGTGTGCCGTCGGACCAGTAGTGCCGCAGCGCGACACTCGCCGTGACGAACGCCGGGTTGTTGCCGCGGAAGGTGCCGTTGTGCTCGCCCGGCGACCACTGGTCGTGCTCGGACTTGAACAGCACCAGCGCCATCGGCAGGCCGTAGCCGCCGATCGACTTCGACAGCGTGACGATGTCCGGGGTGATCCCGGCGAGCTCGAAGGAGAAGAACGGCCCGGTGCGGCCGCATCCCATCTGCACGTCGTCGACGATCAGCAGGATCTCGCGGGCCTCGCAGAGCCCGGCCAGATGCCGAAGCCATTCGGCGCGAGCGACATTGACGCCTCCCTCACCCTGCACGGTCTCCACGATCACCGCGGCGGGGCGGTCGAAGCCCGACGAGGTGTCGTCCAAAACCTTTTCCATCCACTGGAAGTCGGCGGTGGTGCCGTCGAAGTAGCCGTCGTAGGGCATGTGCGCCGCGTGCACCAGCGGCACACCGGCGCCGGCGCGCTTGGCCGCATTGCCGGTGACCGACAGCGCGCCGAGGGTCATGCCGTGGAAGGCGTTGGTGAAGCTGACGATCGTTTCCCGCCCGGTGATCTTGCGGGCGAGCTTGAGCGCCGCCTCGACGGCGTTGGCTCCCGTCGGCCCGGGGAACTGAACCTTGTAGTCGAGGCCGCGTGGCACGAACAGGGTGTCGCGCAAGGTGGTCAGCAGGTCGCGCTTGGCCGTGGTCGACATGTCGAGGCCGTGCGTGATGCCGTCGCCCGCGATGTAGTCCAGCAGCGGCTGCTTGAGCACGTCGTTGTTGTGGCCGTAGTTCAGCGCGCCAGCGCCGGCGAAGAAGTCGAGATAGTCGTTGCCGTTCTCGTCACGTAACCAGCTGCCCTTGGCTTTGCTGAATACGGTCGGCCAGTTGCGGCAGTAGCCGCGGACGTTCGATTCCAGACTTTCGAAAATGCTCGTATCGGCGTTGATCATCGGTGGTCCTCCTGCGTTGTGCGAGCGTTCGGTGCGATGAGATAGAGATCCTCGGGCGCGTGGCTGTCCGGGAAGACACCCGCGTCGAACAAGGGATGCTTGGTGATTCGGGCATCGCGGCGCCGTGCCACCGAGGTGAACAGGGCGATCGATGCGGCGTTGTCCGGCGAGATCGTCGTTTCCAGCTTCGAAACTCCCTGTGCGGCAACGTTGTTGAGCAATGCGTTGAGTAGCTGCGCACCGGTTCCGTTGCCCCGCTGGGCTTGATCGACGGCCACCTGCCAGACGAACACCGTGTCCGGCGCCTGTGGCCGGAGGTAGCCGATCACGAAGCCGACGACGCGGCCGTTCACCTCGGCGACGACCGAGGTTGCCGCGAAGTCACGACACCACAGCACGTACGCGTAGCTCGAATTGGTGTCGAGCACGGCGGAGTCTTTGGCGATCCGCCACAGCTGAGCGCCGTCGCTGACGCGTGGGGCGCGCAGTACGACGGCGGGGCCGGTCTGTTTGCGGGCCGGGGCGTTTCCCAGCGCGGCCGCGGCCTGTTCGACACGGATTCGTTCGAGCTCCGCGGTGTTCAACGTTGGCAGTGACATACAACTCCCTGGTCGGGTCCGCAGTACTTATCCAGGCTTACGAACCAACTTTGAGGTGGCCTGGTCGACTTCATTACGGTTGTGTTACGACTCGATTGCTTCGAGTCCGGGCATGGTGACGACGAACCGGGCGCCGCCGCCCGGCCGATCGGTGCATTCGACCTGGCCACCGTGCTTTGTGACGGTTTCCGCGACCAGCGCGAGGCCGATGCCGGTGCCCGTTGCCGAGCGACGACCGCTGCGCGCTGTGGCGAAACGTTCGAAGATACGAACCCGGTCCAGCGGTGGCACGCCGGGCCCCGCGTCGTCCACAATGATCACCGCGGCGCCGTCGCGCCGGTCCGCGGCGACCGCGACCACGCCGCCGCCGTGCAGATCGGCATTGCGCAGCAGGTTGCCCACCGCACGTTCCAGCTCCAGCTTGCGGCCGCGCACCACGACGTCGTCGTGGATGGTCAGCAGATCCGGCGCGTACCGCCGCTCGGCCAGGGTGTGCGTCAGCAGATCGCGCACCGAGAGCGGTTCCATATCGCCGCGATGCATACCAGCCTCGACTCGCGCCAAGGCCAGCAGATCGTCGAGCAGCCGCCGCAGATGATCCACCTCGACGGTGACCAGCCCGAGCGCGCGCTGGGAACGTTCCGGTAGATCCTCGCGGTGCCGGTTCAGCACGTCGACGCTGGCCATCAGGGTGGTCAGCGGCGTGCGCAACTCGTGGCTGACATCGCCGAACAGCACATGCTCGCGCTCGATCCGGCGCTGCAGCGAGTCGACCATGCTGTTGAACGACTCCACCGTCGTGGCCAGATCCTGGTCACGGGTGTCGGACAGGCGCAGATCCAGATCACCCGAGGCGATCTTGGCGGCCGCGGCGGCCAACTGATGCAGCGGCGTCAGCACGCGCCTGCTCGCCCACCAGCCGACGGCGGCGCCGATCAGCGTCACCACCACGGCGCAGCCGATCAGCACATTGCGCAGCAGGTTCAGATTCGACTGCAGGTCGGTGCCGCCGGCCTGCGCGTGTTCCAGATAGCTGCGGCTGATGGTGAACACCGACACGACGAGCACCAGCGACATGAGCGCGGCGATCGCCGCGAACATGGCCGTCACCCGGCCGCGCAGACTCCAGCGTTTCGGATCGAACCAGCGCTCAGCGCTGGACATCGAGGCGATAGCCGAGCCCGCGCACAGTGACAACAACGCGTGGCTCGGACGGATCCCGTTCGATCTTGGTGCGCAGCCGACGCATGTGCACGTCGACGATCCGCTCGTCACCGAAAAACCCTTGGTCCCAAACGCGTTCGAGCAACACGGTGCGGCTGAGCACCCGGCCCGGCGCTTCGGCCAGCTCACACAGCAGGCGGAATTCGGTGAGCGTGAGCCGGATCTCCTCGTCGCCGCGGCGGACGACGCCGCCGTCCTGCGCGAGTACCAGCGGGGTGTCCGGATCGGCGTCGAGCACCATCTCCTGCGGTGCGTCGCGCTCGACGGTCAGGCGGGCGCGGCGACGCACCGCGCGCATCCGCGCGGTGATCTCCTTGATCTCGAACGGCTTCGTCACGAAATCGTCGGCACCGGCTTCCAGCGCGGCCACCACATCGTGGGTATCGTCACGGGCGCTGACCACAATGATCGGCACGTCGTGCTCGCGGCGGATCTCGCGGATGCAGTCGAAGCCATCCATGCCGCCGAGCATCAGATCGACGATCATCACATCGGGAACACCGTTGCTGCGCAGATGGGTGAGCGCGTCCTCGGCCTCTTCCGCCTCCTCGACGTCATAGCCTTCGTCCTCCATGGCGAGCCGAAGCGCACCACGCACCCTGTCGTCATCCTCAACGATCATCAGGTTCGCGCTCACGCCTCCACCTCGCTAGCGCTCGGCTCCGCCGTGACCGCGATGGCGGCTGTGCCCATTGTTCGCTCGCTGCGCTCGCTCAAAGCCTCCACCTCGCTGACGCTCGGCTCCGCCGTGACCGCGATGGCGGCTGTGCCCATTGTTCGCTCGCTGCGCTCGCTCAAATACCTATCCTTTGCAGACACGCGAAACGCGTCACCGGTACGGAACTTCGCATCCCCATACCGACGCGACATTCCGCTGTTCGAGCACCTTGCCGATGTTCCAAATACCCCAGCAATCCGTGGGGTAAACGTCGACTGGACGCTCGATCAATAGCCATTGAGCCGCACACCGATCGCCGCGGGTGCGGTGATCGGACCGACGATGGTGCGGATCGCGCCGCTGCTGGGCGACCGGGTCGACTCCTGCGCCTTGGCCGAAATCGCTTCGCCCAGAACCTGTTTGCCGCGCGGCGGGTAGTTCGGGGGCAGTGCGCCGATAGCCGGGCCGAGGCTCAGGAGTGCGCTGGCACCGCTCTCGACCTGGTCGAGTTCGACCTCGGTGCCGCCGGTGACGGGACTCACGCCGATGGCGGCTGCCGAGCCGCTGCCGAACGCCGCCACCGTGATGGCCGCGAGTTCTGCACGCATGTCGAGTTCCCTTCCGGCCAGTCGGTCAGCGTCTGGCTGGCTACTCTCCACTCTTGTCCCGATCGCACTCGTTACGCAACCGTTACGTGATGCCCGACACATGGGAGCCACTAGCTGTTCATCCGCTCCGCCGCGATGGTGTATCGAGGCTCGGTCAGCGGATGATTTGCCGCTCGATCGGGCCGAACTCAGCGATCCTCGCGAGTCGGACGTTCCAGGCGGTTGAAATTGCTCGGCGTCCCGTCCGCGCGCCGATCCTGGCAGCGAAAATGCATGTGCCGAGCGTCGAAGGTGGCGAACCATTCGTCCCAATCCACCGGCCGAAGCACCGCGCCCCCATATCCCGGAAAATCGAAGCGCAACACCCTGATTTGCCCGTTGTCTTCGCTACCCGGCATGGTCGCGGGGCGTGCACCACGCCGCTCCGCCCACTGCCGGATGATGTCGTGGTTCCTGGTGACGCGTGTGCGTTCCACATTTGCGGCGCGCATGCGATCCATCCGCTCGGGCGACTGGATTTCCTGCGAGTATTTCGGCGACCTTGCGCTCCCCGGTCCGGCGTACGGAATCCGGGTGCCTAGTCGGTGATCGTTCATAAACGAGCTCCTGAGCCATCGGCATCGTATGTCCGGCTCTCTTTCACGTACCCGACGTGAACTTCGTGCAAACCGGCTGTCGGCCACTCGACCGCAGAATCGGGCAAAAGCGCCCCGAAAAATGCTGACCACCAGCGCATCTGTGAGGCGAGTCACCCACAACACGGTGGCGACCGCGGCCGATTCAGCCGGGCGCGGGTGGGTAACACGGACCCGAGGAGGAAACAGATGACTAGTCCAGTGTCTCCCGAGCCGAGCCCGGTCCCACCGATGCCGAATCCCGATCCCATTCCACCGGTGCCAGGTCCCGATCCGGCACCCGCTCCGCCGAATCCGGTTCCGCCGGTGCCCGGTCCGGACCCGGCACCCGCTCCGCCAAATCCCGGCGGCCCAAGCCCACTCCCGCCGGTACCGGAGCCGGGCGGGCCCTTCCCGCCGACGCAGCCTACTGCGGGAACAGGACAGCCAACGATCTGAGACCAGCGCGCCGGAAACATGATCGATCATTAAGCGCCCGTTCGCATTCCGGGCATGACCGATCGAGCGGTTCGTGCCGGATCAAGCTCTCGCGCACCGCCAACAAACATGATAACCCTTGTGTTACAGCATGTTTGGTTGGTTCCGAGACTGTCTTCAACTGCAGTTTCGCAAGGGAAAGAAGTCAGATGAGCAAAGTGCGCGCGTTCGGCGTTGCCCTCGCGGTGGCCGGTATCGTTTCCGCAGGTTCGGGTATCGCGGCGGCAGTACCCGTCGAACAGGGCCAGAGTGCCCCGTCCGCTTCCACGGTTCAGGACCCGATCGGTCTTCTCAGCTCCGGCTCCGGCACTACGGTTTTGGGGCTTATCTTGAAGATGATCACGAGCGGCTCGGGTACGGGCAGCTGATCTCACAGAGCGAAATGCGATGCGGCCCGGAGCAATCCGGGCCGCATTGTTTGTATCGGCTCGCCTAGATACCACCGCAGGCAAGTGGGGAACCTACCCAGTGGCCACACCTGCCGCCGTGACGCAGACGAAGGGCCCGCGTACAACGTCCTGTACGCGGGCCCTGTTGGCCTGATCGGATCCTTAAGGGCCGACCGTGATCGGCTGCGACGGATCGGTGGTGTTCTTCAGCGCCAAGGTGGCCGACACCGTTCCCGTTGTCTCATTCGTCGGGCAGAGGACGTCACCGGTCACGTTGATCGGCGCCGAACCGTTGCTGACCGCCACCGTCGACGGGTTGCCATTGGTGAAGGTGCCGTTCACCGTCGCGGGTCCGTCCGGCGCGACCACGGCGGTGCAGGACGCTATCCCGGAGTTCTTGATCGTCATTCCGCCCTTGGGGATCGTCAGGCTTCCGACGATCGGCGACCCGTTCTGCACCGCCACCGTCCAAGTGCCACTGGTGGTTACGGTCGCGTCGAGGCCCGGCAGATTGGTCGAGCAGTCGGTGATGGTCGGCGCGCCGATCTGCACCGTCACCGCGCCGCCCGAGTTCTGGTTGTTCGGTGCCGCCGGCACGGAACCGGTCGCGGTGACGGTATTGCAGGTGACCGTGACCGCACCTGCCGTTGCGGTCACAGGCCCCTGGTTGGTCGCCGAGACGGCGGCGCCGGCCGGGCTGACCGTGGTCGAGCTCGCGGCCTGTGCCGGGCCGACGCCGACCGCCATCGCGGCCGCCGTACAACTCACCGCAACCAGGGTCGCCCGCGCGAAAAACAGTTTGCTGAGCATTACGCACTCCTTTGAGGAAAGACAGTGAACCAATGAACAACATGACAGCGAGTTGAAATGTGCTGCCAAATAGAAACTTACGGGCAACATATCCCTAACAGCAATAGCTGATACTGCGCGTCACGTCGAAATCATCTACGCTGCAAGGAATTCCACATGCGGGATGATTTCGGTAGAATGGTTCGAAAAGCCTTGACCGGACTCTCAGTCCCGTAATGCCTGCTCGCGCAGCTGATTCAGAGTTCGCGACAGAATCCGCGAGACATGCATCTGGGAAACCCCGAGCACGTCCGCGATCTCCGTCTGCGTCTTGTTCTCGAAGAACCGCATGATCAGCACCTGACGCTCACGCTCTGGCAGCTCTTCGATCAATGGCCGAACGGCGAGGTAGTCCTCCACCAGATGGAAGGAAGGCTCCTCTGCCCCAAGGCTTTCCAGCAGCGGCAGCGGCGCGTTCTCGATATCGTCGCCTGCCACCGCATCGATGGACGACGACTGATAGGCGTTTCCCGCGATCAGCGCCTGGGTGACCTCGACGATGTCGACTTCCAGCTCCTGAGCGATCTCCCGCGCCCGCGGCATCCGGCCGAGCCGCTGCGACAGCGCCTCCACCGTCGAACCGATACTGAGCTGAATCTCCTTGGTACGCCGCGGAACTCGTACCGACCAGGTGTTGTCCCTGAAGTGCCTGCGCACCTCGCCCATGATGGTCGGCACCGCGAACGCCAGAAACGACGAACCACGGGTAACATCGAACCGATCCGTCGCCTGCACCAGACCGAGCCTGGCGACCTGCAGCAGATCATCGAAATTCTCACCGCGCCCGGCGAATTTACGCGCGATGTGTTCGGCCAGCGGTAGGCAGCGCCCGATCAGCTCCTCGCGCATAGTCTCGCGCCGCGGGTCGTCCTCGCGCAACGCGGCGATCTTCTCGAAGAGTGGCTCGATATTGTCGTAGCTGTCGCCGCGCGATCTCGATTCACCCGGCATCCGATGCCCCTCGTATCCAACTGAAGTCGACAACAGTGGGATACCCGGAAATGACCCCGTCGAACGGGGCCTGCGCGGCGGCGATCGAATGGGTCAACGTGCGCACGATATGCCAGCCGAATCCGGCCTGCCCCACCACCGATTCCGAGGTGGCTATCGAGGCGACATGGACGAACATCTGGCTGGTGTCATAGGTGAATTCGCAGTCGAGGCTGGAGCCGGGCACCGCGTCCAGAATCAATGAGGTGGCGACCTCATCGAGCGCGAGGCGAATATCGGTGACCTCATCGAGGGCGAAGTCGGCGATCAGGGCGACCGTCTCGGCGAGCGCGCGCAGCATCGTCAACTGTTCCAGCTGCGCGGGGATTCGGACACCGATTGTCGTTGTTTCCGTAGAGGATCGGGAAGTCCATTCCCCCATGCCCATCACCACCTTGCTCTCGCAGCCAAACCCGGAGCCGTCGGCTATCGCCGATCCGAGTTCTTCCGGGCCGCCCGCTGCCCAGCCCCGCGACAGGCCAGAACTCCGAGGCCGCGGCGCTCCTCATCCCTACCGTCGTACCCGCCGCGGTGCACCCGAAACGTACGGGCGAGATCAGCCGGCATCGATCCGCTCGTGCGCGGTCAACAGCAGGTGGTCGAACTGGGTGCGCAGCCCGACGGTCGAGCCGGTGAGCGAGCCGAGGTCGGCGACCAGCCGCGAGGCCAGGGTGCGCAGCTTGATATTGGTCTCCTGGGAGCGCCAGCTGAGCACCCGGAACGCCTGTTCCGGACTGACGCCGTAGACCAGCATCACCGCGCCCTTGGCCTGCTCGATCACCGCGCGCGAGGCCCACAGCTCGGGCAGCGTGTCGTCGAGCGCTTCCTGCCTGTGGTGTTCGAGGGCGTCGGTCACGTCGATGTAGTAGCCAGCGGTTCCCGCCACCTGGCCGTCGTCGTCGAACAAATGGTCGGCGACGACGATGACGTGGTGAATACCGCCGGCCGTGTCGATGATGCGGTGCCTGCTGGAGAACGGCTCGCCGTGCTCGATCGACTTGGCCAGTGCGTTGGCCACCTGGGCGCGATCATCGGGGTGCTTGTGTGTCAGCAATAGGTCGGTGCTCGGTGCGACGCTCCCTGGCGAATACCCGTGCATCGTCGCGACCTCGTCCGACCATTCCCACCGCTGATCGGCGAACCAGAAACGAAAACTGCCGACACTCTGCGGTGTCCCTAATCCGATCACCCGATCCAGCGCACGAGAATCCTCGGGCTGGACCGGCCCCATTTCAGTCACAGCGCAAGTATCCGTCGTTCGGGCACGCCACGCGACCAGATCGGCGGGCGCCACGCCAGATCGTGAATCAGTTGATCCCTACCCGTCGAGCGCGGCGCGCATCGACGGATAGTTACTGAACAGCGGCCGCACGCCGGAGACCTCCAGCGACCGCTCGATCGCCTGCTGACCGGCGACGATGCGCACATCGGTGCCGTCGGACGCGGCACGTTGCCTGACCGAACCGAGCGCGCTCGCGGCCCGGAGACTGAGGAATCGCGCTGCCCGCAGATCGATGACCACGGCATGGCAGTTCGAGCGAACCGCCCGTTCGATCGTGGCGAAGAATTGCGGACTCGCGGCCGCATCCAGTTCGCCTTCGACGCGGACCACCACACATTCTTGGCGGCGGTCTACGCGCGGCACCGAGCCGTTCCGGTGCACGCCCTCGGCGTGCTCATGCAGTGCGGAACTAGCGGACATAACTGAACCTCCCGTATAAGGGGGCAATTCCAGTCCTACGCGACAGGATCGGCCGATGAGGAGACCAAAGGGGCGAACAACTGTCGCAACATCGCGAATAGGTTGTCGCTACGATCCCATCGTCCGGATTCCGGCGGGTGTGGTGCGCCCTGCGTCGAACCGGGGTCGGCTGTAGTCTCAACCTCCCTACAGTGTTGCACGGTCTGTAGCCGATGTCACAGATTCAGGCGAGTGCGCGGGGCTCCGAGCGCTGTTCAGTGGGCGCGCGGAAGTCCTCTTGTTGGTCGACTGCCCGTAATCCGCGCTGGCAAACCAGGCCCGGATTGCTGGTCCGCAGACCGGGTAGGCCTAGTGGATGGACCCCGACCCGATGACGACACCCGACCTCGAGCCGGGCGGTGGCGTACCGCCGGGCTCGACCCCACCGGAGACGGCGCAGACCGCCGGCTTGTCGGCGCCCGAGCCGTCGACCAGCCACCACTTCCCCGGCACCGGCGTCGCGGCGATGGTCGCGACGATGCTGCTAGTGGTCGTTTTCACGGCGGTCGCGTTCGGGATCGTCGTGTCCATGATCTGATCGCGTCTCGTATTGCGAAGTGGGGTCGGTGGTTTCGTTCTCGCCCGCACGGGCATAACTGGGGCATACCCGAATTCAACACATGTCACGCGATGCCTGGTCGCGGGCACCGTGCAGCGCCGCCGTGTGCCCGTCACCCGTGGTGAGAACGGAGCACATCGTGAAGATTGCCATGGTTTCCGAGCACGCCAGCCCCCTCGCCGGGCTCGGAACCACTGCGACCGGCCAGCATATCCACGTCGCGGAGTTGGCCGCGGCCTACGTGCGGCGCGGACACGACGTCACCGTGTACACCCGCCGCGACGATCCGAGACTCCCGCCGGAGCTGGTCACCGACGCGGGCTACCGCGTTGTGCACGTGACCGCTGGCCCGGCCGAACCGCTGCCGCGCGACCAAAGCCTGCCGCACCTAGGCGATTTCGGCAGCTTCCTGCAGCGGCAGTGGGGCCTCGATACCCCGGACATCGTGCACGCGCACTTCTGGATGTCCGGGCTCGCCGCGGAATTGGCCGCACGCGCACACGGGATTCCGGTGGTGGTCACCTTCCACGCACTCGGCACCGTGCGGCGGCGTCATCAAGGACTTGCCGATAGCAGTCCGCGCTCGCGAATTCGCTTCGAGCGCCTCATCGCCGGGCGTGCGGCGCATATCGTGGCCACCTCCTCGGACGAGGTGATGGAGCTGACCAGGATGGGCGTCCCCCGGTTCCGCATCTCGACCGTGCCGAGCGGAGTGGACCTTTCGGCCTTCACCCCGGAGGGCGCCACCGCCGAACGCGGGCAACGGCACCGCTTGCACCGCGTCCTCTCGGTCGGAAGGTTGGTGCCGCGCAAGGGATTCGACGTCGCGATCAAGGCGCTGCAGGAACTGCCCGATACCGAACTGGTGATCGCGGGCGGACCGGTCGGCGACGATATCGAGGACGACAGCGAAGGCAGGCGACTGCGCCGCATCGCGATGGAATACGATGTGCAGGACCGACTTCGGATGCTCGGCCACGTCCGCCGCAGCGAACTGCCGCGCTGGTATCGCTCGGCCGATGTGGTGCTGAGCACCCCGTGGTACGAGCCGTTCGGCATGGTCCCCTTGGAGGCGATGGCGTGCCGGAAGCCGGTGGTCGCCACCGCGGTCGGCGGGATGCTCGACACCATCGTCGACGGGGTCACCGGTCGGCTCGTCGCGCCACCGGATCCGCTCACCGTGGCCAGGGCGGTGCGGCAACTGCTCGAGGACCGGACCCTGCGCGACACCTGGGGTGCGGCCGGGTATCAGCGTGCCGCGAGTCGCTACGCGTGGGATCAGGTCGCGTTGGAAACGCTCACTGCCTATCACCGGGCCGCACCCGCGCACGCGGGCGACGTCGTCTCGGCCCGCTGACGGCTCCACCACCGCTTGTGCCACGCCGACGGGCCCCGTCGATGGGCTCGCTCGGCGGGCAAGGTCGACAGACCCAGTAAGCAGGCATGCTCGGCGTCGACAAGCTCAGTCAGCAGGCTCGCTCGGCGGCGACAGGCTCACTCGGCAGGCTTGCTGGGTCCGCGCCAGAACAACGGCGCGACCAACCATGCCACCAGGAACAGCACCGCGATCCCCACCCCGGCGATCACCCCTCCGACCGTCCCGGCCACCATGCTCACCACCAACACCATCGCCCCGGTCAACGCGATGCCGAGCAGGCTGATGCCCGCCATCGCGCACCGGTGCGCCGCGGCGACCACGTTGCCCAGGCGATGCCGCCGGAACAGGATCCGATGCCAGGACACCGGCGCGACCAGGAACACCGTCGCCCCGATGGCGGCGCACAGGGTGATCAGATAGAGCACCCGCAACGGATGCGACAGCGTCCCGAACGACGCTTGGAACGGCACGATCAACAGGGCCGAGATGAGGAACTGCACCCCGGTCTGCACGACCCGAAGCTCCTGGACGAGATTGTTCCAATTGCGGTCCAGCCGTTCGGTTTCGGTCTCGCCACGCGCATCCCGGTTCCAGGTTTCATCGCTTCCGGGCACTAGCGCTCCCCGCCTTCTCGATCGTCGAGACGAATCCATCGTCGGTCATCTCCTACCGGACCGCGCGTTCGCGCAGGTACGCGGATACCCGGCCCGCCGACGATTAACCAGGCAGACGCCGGGTACCACCCCCATGCGCGCCCAGCACGCAGGCGTCAAGACCCACCGAAGACGGAAAGAGTTGAAGCCTCATGCGGATCGCGGCGATCGGCGATGTCCATCTAGGCACCGAATCAGGCGGCCTGATCCGGCCTGAACTGCGCGAACTGCCCGAGCGGGCGGACGTGCTGCTACTGGCTGGCGACCTGACCAATCACGGCACCCTCGACGAGGCGCGGGTGGTGGTCGCCGAGTTCGCCGACCTCGGCCTGCCGGTGGTCGCGGTGCTCGGCAACCACGACCATCACAGCGACGCCGAGGACGACATCGCGAAACTGCTGACCGACCACGGCATCGTCGTCCTGGAGGGCACCTCGGCCACGTTCGACATCAACGGCCGGACCCTCGGCATCGCCGGAACCAAGGGCTTCGGCGGCGGTTTCGCCGGTAAGTGCGCCGGTATCTTCGGCGAGCGGCAGATGCGCGAATTCGCCGGGCACACAGTGGATCTGGCGGCATCACTCGGCTCGGCGCTGGCCGAGCTGTCCACCGACGTGATCATCGCGCTCACCCACTACTCCCCCGTCACCGACACCCTGGTCGGCGAGCCGCTCGAGCTCTACCCTTTCCTCGGCTCGTACCTGCTCGGCGAGGCGATCGATGAATACGGCGCCCACCTGGCGCTACACGGGCATGCGCACGCGGGCAGTGAGCACGGAACGACTCCGGGCGGCGTCCCCGTACGCAATGTCGCCAAGCCGGTCATCCACGCCGCCTGCCGCGTCTACGAATTGCAGCCCGCCAGCGCGTGATCGGCAATCGATGGAGAGCGTGTGTTTCGGATTTCCCGACGCGGGCACCCGGGCCGTATGGAAGCTCCGACGACTGATCCGAACGGGGCGGCCGGTCCGCTGAACGTTCTTGTCTGGCATGTGCACGGCCCCTGGATGAACTCGTTCGTGCAGGGCGAGCATCGCTACCTGGTGCCGTACGACGGTCGCGACGGCGCACCGGGCAGCGCGTGGGCGCGGGGCCGCTCAGGGCCGGGCACGATCGATATCGCGCCGGATGATCTGGCCGACGAGAACATCGATGTCGTTGTCCTGCAACGCCCTAAAGAACTAGACCTGGTCTCGCAATGGCTGCGCCGGTCTCCCGGCACCGACCTGCCCGCGGTCTATGTCGAGCACGACACTCCGCACGAGCACGCGGCACTCACCACGCATCCGCTGGCCGAGCGCACCGATATCCCGCTGGTGCACGTCACCCACTTCAACCGGCTGATGTGGGACAACGGCCGCTGCCCGACCACCGTTATCCCGCACGGCGTGCGCGATCCCGGCCTGCTCTATACCGGCGAACTCCACCGGGCCGCAACGATTATCAACGAACCGATGCCGCGCTGGCGGATCACCGGCACCGACCTGCTCGGCCCGTTGTCCGAGGCCGCCCCGATCGACGTGTACGGCACCGGCACCGAAGGCGTGCACACCGCGCTGCGGGTATCGCCCGAACGGGTCTGCGGCGCAGGCGATTTCACTCAGGACCTGCTGCATACGGAGGTGGCCCGCCGTCGCGTGTTCGTGCACACGCCGCGCTGGACGTCGCTGGGGTTGTCGGTGATCGAGGCGATGTATCTCGGCATGCCGATCGTCGCGCTCGGCACGACCGAAGCGTCCGCGTCGATCCCCGCCGAGGCGGGCGTGGTGTCGCCCGAGCCCGCGATTCTGGCCGAGGCGATCAGGCAGTTCATGCACGAGCCGGTGTTCGCCGAGCTGACCGGAAAAGCCGCACGACATTGGGCGCAGGCGAATTTCGGCATCGAGGAATTCCTAGGCCGCTGGGATCGGCTGCTCGCCGATAGCGTCGCGACGTTGCGGCCCCGATGACCGGCCACGTACTGGTGGCGCGGTTGGACAGCGCCGGTGATGTCCTGCTCACCGGGCCCGCGGTGCGCTCGGTCGCCCGCCGAGCCGAGTCTGTCACCTTCCTCGCCGGTCCGCGCGGCAGCTCGGCCGCCGCGCTGCTGCCCGGCGTCGACCGGGTGCTCCAATTCGAGGCCGCCTGGGTCGAAGCCGATCCGCCGCCGCTGACCAGCGCGGCCGTGCGGGCCCTGATCGAATGCGTGCGCATGCTCGAGCCGGACGAGGCGATCATCAGCACCTCGCTGCACCAGTCGCCGCTGCCGCTCGCGCTGATCCTGCGGATGGCGGGCGTGCCGCGCATCAGCGCGATAACCACCGACGATGCCGGATCGCTGCTCGACGTTCGTCATCGGGTGAAAGACGATATGCCGGAACAGATTCGGGCTCTATCGTTGGCCGTCGCGGCGGGATATCCGCCCGTCGGTCACCGGCTTCGGGTCCGCGAAGACCTCCCCGAGGTCGCCGAATTGACCGGTGGCCCAGGCTATGTCGTGCTGCATCCCGGCGCGACGGAGCCCTCCCGCCGGATGTCGGCGCCGCGCAGCAGGCAGGTGGCCGCCGCGCTGGCGGACGCGGGCCATCGGGTGGTGGTGACCGGAAGCGTGGCCGAACGCGCGCTCACCGATACCGTCGCCGACGGGCACGCCCGCGATCTCGGCGGTGCCACCGATCTGGCCTGTCTCGCCGCCGTGCTGCGCGACGCCGACGCGGTGGTCGCGCCGAACACCGGTGCCGCGCCGCTGGCCGCAGCCGTGGCGACCCCGGTCGTTTCGTTGTTCGCGCCGGTCGTCCCGGCCCGGCGCTGGGCGCCCTACGGCGTGCCGACCGTCGTGCTCGGCGATCAGACCGCGCCCTGCGGCCGCCACGACCTCGACGCCATCCCGGACATCGCGATCGTCGCCGCCACCGAGCAGCTACTTCGCGCCACCGATTGATACCGGTTCGTCCGGGTATCCGATCGACTGCCCCCTTTTCGGTGGTAGGACCAGAGAGGATCCCTATGCTTCCCGGACCGGACGAAACGACCGCGGGACACAGCGGTGCCGAGCACCACGGCGGCCCCGACGACAACTTCCCGGATCACACCAGGACCACGCGGACCCACGCCGGTGAATCCATCGAGGACACCCGCAATTGGCCCGGCATCATTCTGGTCGCGCTCGGCCTGGTCGGCCTCGGTTTGACGCTGACAGCGGCCGGATACGGGTTCGCGGGCTGGGCCATCATCGGCGCCATCGCGACCGTGGTGTGCGTCGGTCTCGGCGTACTCCTGGTTGTTGCCGAACATCGTCGCCTCAAGAACCGCGAGGGCTTGAAACTCAGCGATCCGGCCGGCCATTGATGACCCGATATCGCCATCGGCCGGTGCTGCGCGCACTGCTGGTCGCCGGTGCGCTCGCGGCCGCCCCGCTGCTCGCCGCGTGTTCGAACGACGCCAAGGACGCGCTGGCTCCGGCGACCCCCACTTCGCACAGTTCGATCGTGTTGACGATGCCGTCGGTCTCCGCGCAGGTGCCCAATCCGGACGACCATATCTCCACCGCGGCGGAGAAACAGTTGTGCGACATGATGCGCCCAGACATCGACAAGTGGCGTACCGACGGCGACAGCGGCCGGGTGGCCTTCAATGCCACGGTGCACGACTGGGCCGCCCGCAATGGCGGCCTCAACGACACCGTGATCAAGGACCGAGGCATCGTCGACCAGATCACCAAGCAGAACTGCCCGGACGTGCGCCAGCAGGCGATCGACGCGCTCGGCACAGCCGATCTCGCCAGTGCCCTAGTCGGATTCGGAGGCTGATCATGATCAAGACCACCAAGTTCTTTGTCTTCGTCCTTGCCGTAGCGTTTTTCATCGGCGGCTGCGGTGACGAGCCGAAGAAGCTCGTCAACAAGGGCGGCAGCACGCCGTGCACCGAGTTCTCCGCGCAGGATCCGGACAAGCAGCGGATCACCGTCACCAAGTTCCTCGAGCAGGAACGCAACGGCGATACGCCGACCACCCAGGACGCGACGATCGACGCGGCCATCGCATCGATCAAGCTGATGTGCGCGGCACAGGCGAATCCGGATACCCCGATCAACAAGGCCGATCTGACCGGCATCCTGGTCCCGAAGTAGGCGAAAACATGACATCGCGTCATCACAGAAACATCGTGGAACTCCTTGTTCTGCAACACAACCGGATGCGCGAGCTCCTCGACGACCTGCTGTCGACGGCAGGGCAGGACCGCAGGGAGTCGTTCGAGGAGTTCGTGCGCTGGCTCGCCGTGCACGAGGCGACCGAGGCGGAGTTGATGCGGGCGGAGCTGCGGCAGGACGCCGTCACTTCGCGGTGAGCAACTCCAGCACCATCTCGACCGGCAGCGCTGGCGAGCGGTGGCCGCCGCGGCCGATCATCGTCTCACCGGCGAAGAGCACGTTGATCACGGCCTCCTCGACGACCTGAACGACCGCGTCGTAGAACGGGTTGAGCTGGCCCCACGGGATGAATGTCAGTTGTTCGTAAGGGGATTCACCGTTCGGGTAGGTACTGGTGAGCGCGCCCTCGTTGGCGGTGGAGAAGGCGAGGAAGATGTCGCCGGAGAAGTGGGAGCCGCTGGTTCCGGTGCGCGCCAAGCCGAGTGGCACCCGGCGGGTCAGCGCGGTCAGCTGTCCGGGCAGCAGTGGTGCGTCGGTCGCGATGACGACGATGACCGAGCCGGAGCCCTGCGGCGCGAACCACTCACCCAGTGGGTTGTCCTCGGCGAGCAGCGCGCCGAGCGGGACGCCGCGGATCGTAAGTTCTTTGCGGGCACCGAAATTCGCTTGGATGAAGGCGCCTACCGTATACGTGTCCTTGCCGTAGCCGACTCGGCGCGAAGCCGTGCCGCTGCCGCCCTTGAATCCGTAACAGTTCATGCCCGTTCCGCCGCCGACGCTGCCCTCGGCGACCGGCCCGCCCGCCGCGGCAGCGATGGCGGCCACGGCGTCGGCGGAGGTGACATGGGTGCCGTTGATGTCGTTGAGGTAGCCGTCCCAGGTCTCGGCGACCACCGGCAGCGACCAGTCGTTCGGCAGTTCGGGGAACGCGCCGACCAGCCAGTCGATGATCCCTCGATGGCAGGTGCCGACCGCGTGAGTGTTGGTGATGAGGATCGGCAGTGCCAGCGAGCCCGTCTCGGTGAGCCAGGTGGTCCCGGTCATCTCGCCATTGCCGTTGAGCGAATACCAGCCCGCGGCACAGGGAGTGAACACTCGCTCGCGGCCGCGCGGCAGGATCGCGGTGACGCCGGTGCGCACATCCTCGCCGCGAATCAGCGTCCGGTAGCCGACCTCGACACCCGGTACATCGGTGATCGCGTTCAATTCCCCGGTGGCTCCGGGGAATTCGAGCCCATGTCCCCTTGCGCGCAAATTCATGGGATGATCTTAGGCAAAGAAACGACATGCCGCTCGGAATTTCTCCGGTTCAGATACCCGATTTCCGTACAACAACCGGCAGGTTTGCCTGTCCGCGCACCGGCTATGCCGTGGTTATGACATCACTATGGTTGAACGATGCCGAGGTCCCGGCGCGTCTGCGATTAACGCCGGGATCACGCTTCGACACCGTCGTGATCGGCGGCGGCCTCACCGGCCTGGTTACCGCGCTGCTGCTTGCCGAGAGCGGCGTCGAAGTAGCGGTGGTCGAAGGCAGCCGGGTCGGCGCGGGTACCACCGGCGCGACCACCGGAAAGGTCAGTCTGCTCCAGGGAACTCGGGCCCAGCGGATTCGACGGCGGCATACCGCGAGCACGCTGCGCGAGTATGTCGCGGCGAATAGCGAAGGGCAGCAATGGTTGTTGCGGTTCTGCACGGAGCACGGGGTGGCGGTCCAGCACGTCGCCGCACTCACCTACGCACAATCCGAGGACGAAATCGGTGCGGTGCGTGCGGAATTCGACGCGACGCAGCAGGCCGGGTTGCCCACCGAACTCATCGACAAGCTGGATGTGCCTTTCCCCGCTTATGGCGCGGTGCGGCTGGCCGATCAGGCTCAGGTCGATCCCATGGCAGTGCTCGCCGCGCTCGCGGCCGAGGTCGAATCACATGCGGCGCAGATCTATGAGTCGACCACGGTGCGCGGGGTGCGCAAAGGACCGAACGGCGACCTCATCGTCGAAACCGAGCACGGCGATCTCGGCGCCGGAACCGTCATATTGGCCACGGGCACACCGATACTCGATCGCGGCGGGTTCTTCGCCCGGCTCACCGCGCAGCGTTCCTACCTGGCCGCCTTCCGGCTGGACGAGCCGTTTCCGCGCGATATGTACATCAGTGCGGGGCAGCCAACCCGCTCGCTGCGCTACGCGCCGACGCCGGACGGCGACGTTCTGCTCGTCGGCGGTAACGGGCACGTCGTGGGACGCACCAGGTCGGAGCGCAAGAAGGTCGACGATCTGCTGAGTTGGGCGCAAACCTGGTTCCCCACAGCCGAACCCATGCAGGAATGGTCGGCCCAGGACTACTCGCCGGTCGGCGAACTCCCCTACGTCGGCCCGCTGCTGCCCGGACAGGACAACATTCTGGTCGGCACCGGATACGCCAAATGGGGCCTCACCAACGGTGTCGCCGCCGCTTTGGCATTGGCCGGGCGCATTACCGGCAAACCACCGAGTTGGGCGGACGCACTGGCCAGTTGGCGTCCTGGCGAACTCAAGTCGCTGCCCTCGGCGGGCTTCGCGAACAGCGCTGTGGCCCAACAGCTCACGACCGGGTGGCTGCGCATGGCCGCACACACCACCAACCAGGCGCCCGCGGAAGGTTGCGGCACCGTCGAACGCCGCGGCCTGCGCCCCACCGCCACCTGCACGGTCGACGGCACCACCACCGAGCTGTCCGCCGTCTGCCCGCACCTCTACGGCATCGTCCGCTGGAATGACGCCGAACGGTCCTGGGACTGTCCGCTGCACGGCTCCCGCTTCGCCCCCGACGGCACCCCCCTCGAAGGACCCGCCACCAAGCCGCTCACGCCGCTGAGCGCGCCGCACACGCTGTAATGCCTTCTGTGGCATAGCAAATTCTTGCCTACCGGTATCGGCACCCGGAACGCTTGTCGATCGTTAGCGTGATGTGGTCACCCACGGCGGGGAGACCCGCGCGGGGTCATTGCGACAGCGGCTCCGCGCGGGTCAGTATCTGATCGACCGTCTCCTGAACGGTGAGATACGAAGTGTCCAACCACAATCCGATGCGCGGCGTATGCCACAACGCCGAATCCAGTTCCGCGACAGTGAACGCGCCATAAGCCTGCTTTGCCCGCCCGGCCTCCCGAGCCGCGACAACTTCCGCTCGCGGCACCAGCACGACCACATACAGCGGCCGCGTCTCGATCTGATCCACGGTGTACTGCAACAACTCGCCGAGCATCGTGTCCTGCAAGACCGCCGTAAACCCCTCCGCCACATAGGCATCGGCGGTCTTCGCGGCAAGCCGATGCCGCAGGCAGAGCTGCCGGAGCGCCTCCTGCGACGGCTCCTGACTCATCTCCTCGCGTCCCCCGACCACGAACCTCCGAAACGTATCCCCACGCACATGCGCCGACCGGGGCAACCGCTCGGCCAGCGCCTGCGCCACCGTCGACTTTCCGGCCGCCTGAATGCCGGAGATGAGGTAGACCGAAGGTGTCATGCCGATCATGATTGCACTCGATGCAAGGCAGTGCCCGGTGACGCCTGTTTCCGCCGCCTCAGCGCCCAACGCGCGTGCCGCTCAACCGAACGCGGCCGACGGCGCTACTTGCACCTCGGCAACGAACACGACCTGCTCCCATGCGCGGTTTTGGGGTCTCGTGGCACGTGCGGGTGCCTCGTTGATAACGAACATCTACAACGAGGTCGAGGTATCGGTGCCGGTGACGAATTCGTCCGGGAGCCTCCAGCCTTTGGTGTTCGAACTGACCTACGGTCCAGAGGGCTACTGCATCAAGGACATCCGCGGCTGACCGAGTTCTCCGATGCGTTCGGAATTTCATGCGTCGTGGATGTCGAGGGCGCTCGGGCGGCTCCGTCCCAGGAGTACGGACCCGATCAACCCGGACAGAATGGGCCGTAACGAACCTAAGGAGAACATCATGACGATCCGGATGGATCACGTCGGCATTGTCGTCGAGGATCTCGCGGCCGCTATCGCGTTCTTCGTCGAACTGGGCCTGGAACTGGAGGGCGAAGCAACAGTCGGTGGCCAATGGGCCGACGACCTGCTCGGACTGGACGGCGTCCGAGCGGACATCGCCGTCGTACGAACCCCGGACGGCCATGGCCGGGTCGAACTCTCGACGTTCCACTCGCCAACGACCACCGACACCGCACCGAAAGCGCCGGTGAACACCCCGGGCATCCCTCGCCTGACGTTCGTCGCCGACGACGTCGACGACGCCCTCGACCGCCTGCGTGCCCACGGCGCCGAACTCGTGGGCACGGTGGCCCAATACGAAGACATCTACCGGTACTGCTACGTCCGCGGCCCCGAGGGCATCATCATCGGTCTGGTCGAGGAACTCCGCTGAACGACACTCCTCGCAAGGGCGATCAAGCGTGGGTGCGTCGATATTCGGCCGCCCTGGCCTGGTAGTTCTTGTGTTCCTGCGCGTGGTCCGGGGGCAGGTGCGGCGTATCGGGGGAGGTTGTCGCGAAGAACCGGGTGAGTGCGGTGTTCGAGCTCACGGCCAGTTCCCCGGACCGCAGGAACATCGCTGTCTCGTAGCGGGTGATCGCGTCGTCGAGACTGTTCTCTTTCTTGATGGCGTGCGCGAGTTCCGCGCCATCGAGTAGAGCGAGGTTCGTGCCGTGGCCGCCGAAGGGTGCCATCAGGTGGGCCGCGTCGCCGATCAGGGTGACACCGGGGACGTGGTTCCAGGTCAGTGGCGCGGGCAGGGCCCAGAAGCTGCGCAGCACGTAGTCACTGTCGTTGTCGGTGATCAGTGGGCGCATGAGCGGGGACCATTCGCTGAATTCCCGCAACAGGTAGGACCGGACGGCCGCGCGGTCGGTGACGTCGATGCCCGCGGTGACATGCCAGTCGAGTTCGGCGCGGAAGGCTACGTAACCGCGGACCACGCCGTTGCTGTTGCGCTGCACGATCGCCGCGCGGCCGTCGCCGTCGGTGGAGAACATGTGGCCGTCGCCGACGATCGCGGCGATCTCGGGGTGACGGGTGTCCACGTCGTCGAATCGGGCGTCGAGAAAGCAGACGCCGAGGTACTGCGGCACCGCGTCGGTGAGCAGTCGACGAACCGGTGACCATGCGCCGTCGGCACCGATGACGAGGTCGGCTTCGGTGCTGGCGCCGTTGGCGAATTCCAGTCGGTGCGCCCCGCCTTCAGTCGGGATCGCTTGCCGGAGTTTGTGTCCCCAGCGGACCGTGCCGGGCCGCAGATGCGCATAGAGCATGGTGCGCAGTTGACCGCGGTCGATCTCGGGAGCCGCCTCGTCGCCCTCGGCGGGCGTGAATTCGGCCAGGACGGTGCCGTGCTGGTCGCGGCGGCTTTTGGCCTGGCCCTCGACCCGGGCCACCGCTCGGAAAGCGTCCATCAGCCCGGCGTCTTCCAACGCGATCTGGCCCGCGTCGGCGTGCAGGTCGAGCGTGCCGCCCAGGTCACGGGAGTCCACGGCGGCGTCCGCGTCGTACACCGTCGGGTGGATGTCGTGTCCCTGCAGGACACGTGCGCACATCAAGCCCGCGGGGCCGCCGCCGATGATGGCGATACGGGGTGTGGTCATGAGGGTGGATCCTTTCCGAACTTCTTGCGGCGGTGTGGTTTTCGCCGCCGATCCCAGCCTGTCCTCAACAGCATAAGTGAATCCGTTCTAAAAGTATAGCTGTTCTACTTTTCAATCCGTTCTACCCGTGCGCTAAGGTAGGAACGTGACCGAACCAGGACGCCGCGAGCGCAAGAAGGCCGCTAACCGCCAAGCTCTGGCGGACGCGGCGGTGAACCTGTTCCTGGAGCGCGGCTACGACGCGGTCGGTGTGCGGGAGATCGCCGATGCCGCCGACGTCTCGGTGGCCACGCTGTTCAAGCATTTCCCCGACGGCAAGGAAGCACTGGTCTTCGATCAGGACGCCGACCGCGAGGCAGCGCTCGTCACCGCCGTCCGCGAGCGCCCCGCCGGCCGGTCCATCCCACAGGCGCTGCGCCAGCTGCTGCACGACGAGCGCTCCCGACAGGTCCACACCGACCCTCGCTTCAGCGAGTTCCGCCGCCTGATCGACACCACTCCGGCGCTGCGCGAGCACTTTCGCCGCATACACCTGCGCCACGAGAACGCCCTGGCCGCGGCGATCGCGGCCGACGCCGGACTACCCGAGGACGACCCCGCCGCGCAGGCGCTGGCCCACTTCGCCCTCGAAGCCGTCACCCTCGTGAGCGGACGAGACGATGCCGAGTCCGCACTCGACCGAATCTTCACGCTTCTAGACACCGGATGGACGGCCGCGACGCAGAACTAGATTCGGTTTGGACTGGCGCCGCATGGGCGCTGCGCGTGGCATTGCCGGAAGTGACCGGCCCGAGCAGCTCGGCTTCCGGCGAGACGTGCCGACCGCTCAGGCCGACTCCCCCTCGGCTGACATTCGCCGCTCCAAGTACCAAAGGCGGCCGCGGCTCCACGGCAAGGACCGCCGGAAGCGGTCCTGGTCAGGATGGGCTGCCAGGTAGTCGTACAGTTCCCAGCCGTAGCCGAGGCAGAACGCGACGCGGTCGGCGACGATCGCACGGTACAGCCCCAGGTACTCCTTCCCGTAGGAATCCAGGGCGCACACCACCACCATCGCCACGGCAACCGGCACGCCGAACACCGGCAGTACCGCCCCGGCGATGGCCAGGTACCCCACCATCTCCACGCCCGCACGGACCCCCTTGGGCAGGTCGCGCTTGACGTCGGCCCTACCCCGAGCCGCCGCGAAGACGCCCCAGCTCACGAGCATCACCAACGGGACCACCGCCGCGGCGATCCCCAGCACGAATGCGGCGGGCCTGCGATACAGGGCCGTCAGCCGATGCGCGTACGACGGGCCGATCAGCTGCAGGCCCAGTCCATGCGCGTACAAAGCGGACAGGGTTCTCGGCGCCGATTCGGTCAGCGCCGTCGCGTTCACGACCATCATCGCCCGCGGGCGGACAACCAGTCCCGTTCGCAACGGCTTGTCCTGCACCAGCAACGGATACTTCGCGCTCGGCATCCCGCCCGCGCGTGCGACCGGCGCCCACGCCGCAGTGAGCAGCGCGGCTTCGTCAGCAGTCGGTGCGCGCATCCGCGAGACGAGCCGGACCCGGACCGGCCGGTAGCGGGCGATGACGCACCAGATCAGCCAGGCCACCGGAAGGATCCACTGCGGCCACCCCAACGTTCGGCCGAGCCACCCGAGCAGCAGTGTCGTTACCACCACCATCGGCAAGCTGACCAGCAGTTGCGCAACGACGATCACGCTGCGCGGTCGCCACAGCCACGACAGGTCCACCAACGAGGTAGCCTCCCCATCTGTTCTCACCAGCTGATCATCCGCCGAATACTCCGGCCCCGCAATACAATTCGCTCGTCACACCACCGTGAAATCCCAACTGGCGCATGGCACGACCTCGAACCCGCGGCTGGGAAAGACGGCGTCCATGAAGAAGTCGTGCATGGCCGGATCGCCGTCGGCACAGCCATCCCGCAGGACGGTCACCCGATAGTCACGGTCTGCCGCGTCGTAGCAGGTAGCGGCGACCATCGCGCTCGTCGCGACGCCGGCGACCGCGAGCGTGTCGACGCCGCGCGCCCGAAGTACCAGGTCCAGGTCCGTGCCCGCGAACGCGCTGGCACGGCGCTTCAGGACGACAACATCCTGCGCCGCGACCGGCAAATCGATCTCGACTCCAGCCGACTTCTCGTGGAATGCGTCCCCCGCCTCGTAGAACGATCTGAACAGCGCGTTACCCGACGGCAAGTCGGCCCCGTTGGGCCGAAAGGCGAAGTGCACGAACACCACCAGAACACCAGCGGCGCGAGCGCGCGGCAGCAGTTCGGTCAGCGGCTCAACAACCTCGCGGGTGAACGGATAGCCGCCGGTGATGCCCCGCTGGACATCTCCGACGATCAGGGCGGTGGTCACGGCAGACCCCCACTCACCCGCACCAGCATTTCAATGACATCCACACGCCCAGCGTAGAAGACCCCGCCCATGGGTCACCAATGGAATCCCGCGCTGCTCGAATCCGCCACACCGAACCAGACCCGTTGCGGCTCAGCAACATCCGGCATTACCGATGAACGTTCGTCGGCATCAATGCCGACGACCATCACCAACACCCCTTGCTGTTGGTCGATTGATCACGGGGAACTGACGGCGGCATCGGCCGAGAGGAGAGTCACCTCAGTTCCCCGTGATCACTTGTCCAACAGTGCATCTCGGAAGTTGCCAGTCGAACGCACGCAACCGTCGCTTACCGAGTGCCCGATCCGCGCGCCGCTGCGCATTGCACAGCTAATGTCCCCCAATAGTCTATTTGCGGGCGAGCCCAGCGAATACAGACACATCCGCGTCGATCGATCCGGGGAAATCGGTTTCGGGCGGCCGCCAGCGGTGCGGTACCACGACACCGGGTTCGACCAGTTCCAACCCGGTGAAGAAGCTGGCGAATTCGTCACGGCTGCGGAACTGCACGCGGATTCCGGCTTCGCGGTAGATGGTGGTGATGCGTTCGAACGTGTCGGGGGCGAAATCGGGTGTGGCTGTGGTGAGTGCGAGAAACGAGCCCGGTGCCAGGGCATTCATCAGGGTGGTGATGATGCCGTGCGGGTCCTGCTCGTCGGTCACGAAATGGATTAGAGCGATCATGCTCAGGCCCACCGGCCGACTCAGATCCAAGGTCTCGAGCAACTGCGGTGCGGACAGGATCGACGCCGGGTCGTTGACATCGGCTTGAACGTAGGCGGTGCGCCCTTGCGCGGTGCCCTGCATCAACGCCCGCGCGTGGGTCAACACCAGCGGATCGTTGTCGACATAGACCACGTGCGCCTCGGGAGCGAGTCGTTGCGCGACCTGGTGCAGGTTCGGCTCGGTGGGAATACCGGTGCCGATATCGAGGAACTGATCTATACCCGCCTCGGTGACCATCCAGCGCGTGGCGCGATGCATGAACTCCCGATTGATCCGCGCGGCCGGCCCCGCCGAGGGGAACACCTTCGCGACCTGAGCCGCGAATTCCCGATCAACCCCGAAGTTGTCCTTGCCGCCGAGATAGTAGTCATACATGCGGGCCGGATGCGCCTGATCCGGCCGCAACCGCACCTCACCACGATCGTCCTGACCGGGCATCAGCGGCCTCCTCGTCGCGACGTCACCGTTCCCATGAAAACCCTTGATACGTAGCCAACATACCGGTCCCAACCCACTAACGACGCCCCTTCCCACACCCGGCCGACAGACAGCACCCCGACCACGGAAGAGCCGGTCATCAGTTCACTACAGCGAGGAGTAGTTCCGGAGCGCGCCCAGAACGAGCACGGCTCCGAAAACCACAAAGAGAACGCGAACCGAGATCGGACCGAAACGGTGCAGAGCCCGGATGAAGACACGGTAGAACCGGCGCGCACGGGCTGAGCGTCGTGTCGCGGTGTATAGAACCAGGATCGGCGGCAATAGAGCGATCAGGCAGTACGTGATCACGATCAATGGCCACAGTGCGGGTCGTGGTTCACGGACCGAGAGCATCGCCAGCGCCGCCAGGTACGGAACTGCGGTCGGTGCCTGGCCGAGGCCGACACCGGCTCCAACCAACCCGAGCAGCCAAGGGCGCCGTCGTGCCTCGATCGCCCAGGGCGGTATTGCCCCTGCCGCGCTCCTCGGCAACCGAACACCACCGAGAATCAGCAGAACTACACCGGCGACGAGTTCTCCCCAGTAACGAATCGTCGGCGTGACGTCGAAGTGGACCAGATCGGTCAGGAAGCTCAATCCGAGTACGGCGCAGATACCGAAACCGGTTGTGACAGCGAAGATTCCCGCGATGAAACTCAACGCACCCGGGACGGGCGAACGACGACTCAGTCGGCCGTCGACGACCACCGCAGCGGTGATCCCTATGTTCAAGACGTGCAGGGAATCGAGGAAGGCGAACCCGGCAAGTGCCAGTAAGAAGATCAGCATGACGCTACCGACCCTACGGTAGGTGCTGGCCGCCCCAGCGTGCACAGAATGCGGAAGCGCTGGAGTTGAATACGGTGGGCTGCGAGTGCCGATTATCGTGCATTCATGCGACGCTCGGAACCGGAACCGGGTGATGTGCGGACCACTACGGCGCTACCAGCCCTGGGCGCTCGATGAGCCGTCGCGATCCGATCCGGCCGCGAATGAGTTCCTCGAAACACGCTCTGATCCTGGCGCCAACTTCGTATGGCATCTCAATAACCCAGTGGCACAGCCTCCGAGTGCCGCGCGCCGAATACCTTGTCCGGCAACATTTTTCGTCCCGCCTTCCGTTCGCTCACGCGAGTGGACGGACGGCGGGCCGGGGTCAGCGCAGGTTTTCCAGCGCGGCGACGATATCGGCGACTTCGGTGCGGGAGGTGTAGTCGGGGTGGACGTCGATGAAGCGGACGATGTGGTCCTGGTCGATGATCAGGACGGTGGGGCGGGGTAGGTGGATCGAGCCTTCGGCGTTGACCTGTGTCAGGTTCAGGCCCAGCGTGCGTTGTGCGGCCAGGACGTCGTCGGCCTGCTGGAAGGCGATGCCGAGCCGGTGGGCCAGCCGGCTGCCGGGATCGGACAGCACGGTGAATTCGAGTTCGGCCTTTTCCGCGGTGGACAGCGACTCGTCGGGAGATTGCGGGCTGATCGCCACCATGCGCGCGGCGAAATCGCCGAGCCGGGGCAGGAGTTCGCGCTGGTAGGTGCGTAGCGCCAGGTTGCAGTAGGGACACCAGCCGCCGCGGTAGAAGACGATCACGGCGGGGCCGGTCGCCAGGATCTGATCGAGGCCGACCGGTGTGCCGGTGGCGTCGTCGAGGGTGAAGGATTCCAGTTTGTCACCGAGCCGGATCACGTCCGCGGGGATGCCTTGTTCGAGAAAGCCCTCGACGCTGCGGTCGAACACCTCGGCCACTTCGGCCGGAAGTTTTTCTGCCACTTCCGCTTTGAACTCGTCGGACTGTTGGCGGATGGTAGGCATGGCGGCCTCCTTGGTGGCTTGTCGAGTAAGACACTCACTGGACTACGCAGTCCAGTGAGTAGTTTCGACCACGGTCAACTGGACTGTCAAGTCCAGTCCGGGGATACTGTGCCGATGGGAACAGCGCCGAGCACAGAGAGAGGTCGTCAGACCCGGCAGCGCATCGTGTCCGCCGCACGTGACGTGGTAGCCGAGTACGGCGCGCTCGGGGCGAGCCTGGACGAGGTGGGTGCACGCTCGGGCGCCTCGCGCAGCCAGCTCTACCACTACTTCGACGACAAGACCGACCTGCTGCGCGCGGTGGCCGAAGCCACCAACGACGCGGTACTCGGCGCCCAGGACGACCTCTTCGCCGGGCTCGGCACCTGGGATGGATTGGTGCGGTGGGCCGACGCGCTGGTCGAACTCCAGCGGCAGCGCGGCGGCATCGGCGGATGTCCGATCGCGAACCTCGTCGGCCAACTCGGCGAACGCGACGACAGCATCCGCGCCGTACTGGCATCCGGATTCGACCGCTGGGAGACCGCCATCCGCACCGGATTGGCAACCATGGCCAACGCCGGAGAGCTGCGTCCCGACACCGACGTCGCCTGGCTCGCCACCTCGACCCTGGCCAGCCTCCAGGGCGGCCTACTGCTCGCCCAGGCCCGCCGCGACCCCCAGGCCCTGCGCGGCGCCCTCGACGGCGCTCTCGCCCTCATCGCCAGCAACAGATCGGCGAGCTAGCCAAAGCCCCCTGACACGCCAGCCCGCACGAGACCCAAGCGGTCCGGCGAGCGCAACAGTGGTGCGACGAAACATCCAGAGACCCCGAATAGACAGCGGCCCAACCGGTTTCGGCTATCAGGATCGGATTCTACTGGCACACAGGCTGTTTGCGCATATATGAAACATGTCACCTAGCCACGCGTGGGCGGCAAGGTTAGCTTGAACGTTAGAGGTGCTAACTAACTACACCCGGTTCTTGTCCGTCAGGAGATGATCACATGTCAGATGACTTGAATGTGAAGCAGGACAACAACAACGGCGCGATGGGGCGCAGAGCGCTGCTCGGCGGCAGTGTCGTCGCGGTGGGGGCGGCCGCGCTCGGCGGTGGCCTGATCGGAGCGGCGGCGGCGAGTCCCGCCACCACGACGGGCGCGATCGGGAACGAGGGGGCGCTCGACAGCAACCTCAACAACGCGTCGCACCTGTTCAAGCTGAAGGCGGCCGCACCGACGAGCTTCGACGGCGGATACCTCCAGAGTTCGAACGAAGACAATTTCCCTGTGCTGCAAGGCCAGAAGGGGTCGGTGGTCTTCATCCATCTCGACGTCGGCGGCATCCGTGAGCCGCACTGGCATCCCACGGCATGGGAGCTGAACTTCATCATCTCCGGCACCGCGAAGTGGACCATTCTCGGCACCCATCCGGACGGGACCTACCACAACGATGTCTTCGAAGCCGAACAGGGCGATCTCGTCTTCGCTCCGCAGGGATACTTCCACTACTTCGAAAATGCCAGGGCCGACCGGCCTTTGGACGTCCTTGCCGTCTTCAACACCAGCGCCGGGGAACCCAACGACGACATCGGCATCGTCGGCACCCTCAACTCCCTCCCCCGCGAAGTCCTTGCCGCTTCCTTCGGCATCCCCGTCTCCGCCTTCGCCAATGTCCCGACCGACATCAAGCCCGTGGTGATCACCCGCCACCGATAGCCGGGCACCGCACGCAAACCCCTGGTGAACGCCTGTCCGCCAGGGGTTTTCGGCGTTCGGAGCGACCCGTGGCGATCTCACACCCGCCAATAGATGTTGCCGAACGGAGCCGCGCTCGTCGGGCGCGCAGCACGTGCCTCAGGCAGTCAGATGTTCTCTGGCGCACTCCCGAAAGGCCGCGACCAGACCGGAATCCTCGGTGCGGGTCGCCAGGACGACCCGGCTCGGTGCGACACCGCGTAGCGGAATCAGCGTGAGGTCCGTTCGAGTGGTGTTGACGTGGCTGCGGGTAGCGACGGCGAGCGTGTCACCGGAGGCGACGAATTCCCACGTGTCGTCGAGGGTGTTCATCGCGGGGCCGACGGGGACGGGCCGACCGTCCGGCCTCGGTTCCAGACGCCAGAAGGCGTTGCAGGCGGGGTCGAGGCCGGGTACCCATTGCAAGGGTTCGTCGGCGATGTCCGCGAGGTCGGCGAACGGTCGCCCCGCCAGCCGGTGGTCGCGGGCGACGACGAGGACGCGCGGTTCATCGTAGAGGTGCGTGACGTGCAGCCGATCGCCTGAGAATGGCGCGCGGGCGACGACAGCGTCGACCTCGCGGTCGAGTAGTGCCTCGGCGGGACGACGCCACCCGAGATACGTTGTCCGTACGGTCGCCTCCCGATGCCGGCGACGTAGTTCCCTGGTCGCCGCGGTGATCACCAGACCCGAGGTGTATCCGATCGAAATGCTGCCGGGTCCGGCCGTTGCCCGCGCCGCGGCCGCGGCCTCGCCTGCGGCGCACAGCAATATCCTGGCCTTGGGCGCGAAGGCCTGCCCGGCCTCGCTCAGCCGGGTGCCCTGTGGTGTCCGGTGGAACAGCCGTACCCCCAATTGCCGTTCGAGGCCGCGGATCTGCCGGCTGAGCGATGGTTGTCCCACATGCAGGGCGGCCGCGGCCCGGCCGAAATTCGCATGGTCCGCAACCGCCAAGAAGTAACGGACCACCCGTAGGTCCAGATCCAGCGGCGGCACGACTTCGGTCATGTCCCCACCGTAGCCACCGACCGGGCGCACCTGTTCCCCGCGCCGCGCACCTCGGACGATGCCTCCCGGGCATGTCCGATTCCGGACTGGGCATTGGACGCTCGCCCGCACCGGTCACACGCTGAAGACAGCCGCCGGGCGATGTCCAGTGAGGAGTACACGAGTGTTCACGATCCGCAACGAACTTCGCACCGTGCTACGCGATAGCACGCGCGAACGGCCGATCGATACGCCTCAGTCGACACGGATTTCGGTCGCCGGGCACGAACTGCTGAACTTCTGCGCCAACGACTATCTGGGGCTGGCCAACCATCCGCGGGTGATCGCCGCGGCGAAGTCGGCACTGGACACCCACGGATTCGGCATGGCCAGTGTGCGTTTCATCTGCGGGACCCAGCCGCCGCACCTCGAACTCGAGCGCGCGATCTCCGGCCTGCTGCGCACCGAGGCGACCCTGCTGCAGGGTTCGTGTTTCGACGCCAACGGCGGGATTTTCGAGGCGCTGCTCGACGAGCGGGACGCGGTGATCAGCGACGAGCTGAACCATGCCTCCATCATCGACGGCATCCGGCTCTGCAAGGCGGCTCGGTTTCGTTATCGCACAAGGGATATGGACGATCTCGAGGGGCAGCTGCACCAAGCCGCCGGGTTCCGCCGCCGTCTCATCGTGACCGATGGAGTGTTCTCCATGGACGGCTCCCAAGCACCCCTGTCTGCGATCTGCGATCTCGCCGAACGCCACGACGCGATGGTCATGGTCGACGACTCCCACGGGGTAGGCGTCCTGGGCGCGACGGGCGCCGGTATCACCGAAGCGGCCGGAGTAGCGGACCGAGTCGACATCATCGCCGGCACGCTCGGGAAAGCCCTTGGCGGTGCGTCCGGGGGGTTTGTCAGTGGCCGATCGGAGATCGTCGAACTGCTGCGTGGTCGCTCTCGCCCGTATGTCTTCTCGAACGCGGTGCCGCCCGTCGTCGTCGCGGGGTCGCTCGCCGCGCTCGAATTGGTGAAAGCCGATGGGACCCAACGGCAACGCCTCCGGGACAACGCGAAGTTGTTCCGCCACTCGATGATCGAGGCCGGTTTCGACCCGCTGCCCGGCGATCATCCGATCATCCCGGTCGTGTTCGGTGACTCCGCTGTCGCCGCCCGGATGTCGGAGGCCTTGTTCGTGCACGGCATCCACGCGGTCGCCTTCACTCACCCGGTCGTGCCCCGGGGTGCGGCGCGCATTCGCATCCAGGTCTCGGCCGCGCACTCGGACGCCGAGATCGCCTGCTGTGTCGAGGCTTTCGTCCGTGCCAGGCGCGACGTCGCGGCCGATGGTCACGCAGAGACGGCCGACCTATGAGCAAGGAAGCATTCGAGATGCCGGACACACCGCTGCGGTGGCCGGGCGGCAAGAAGGCGGCGGTCATGATCACCGTGGCCGTGGAGCTGTGGTCACCGGGCCACTGGCCGGTCTATGCCCCGATGGCCACGGCGTGGCCGCTGCCGGGAGTGCCCGATACGCACAGTGTCTCCTGGTCCGAATACGGCGCAACCACTGGGGTGTGGCGGTTGCTCGATATGCTGCGATCTCATCGCATGCCCGCGACCTTCGGTGTCAATGGCCTTGTCGCCGAACGGTTTCCGCAAGCGGTACGGGCCGTGCACGACGCCGGGCACGAGATCGCCGCGCACTCCTACGCGCAGGATGTCATCCCCGCATTACTCGACGTGAGCGCCGAACGCGCGAACATCCGCCGATGCACCGCGATCCTCGCGGACCGGACCGGGGTGCGCCCCACCGGCTGGATGAGTCCCCGGGCCTCGGGCACGACGAACACCCCCGATTTGCTGGCCGAGGCCGGTTACCTGTGGTCCGGCGATTACAACGACCACGAGCTACCACAGGTACTGGCGACTCAGCGAGGCCCGCTCGTCGCGATCATGCACAGTGAGCTGTCCGACATTCGCGGCGGCGCCGGACCCCAGGACTACCTCGACAGTCACGTCGGCCTGCTGAACGACGTACTCGACGCCCCCGGCCCGGGGATCTACAACCTGACCGTGCACGCACATGTCGGCGCAAGACCGCTGCTGTCCGGCATGGTCGACCGGATCCTCGCGCATATCGAGACAGTGCGCGAAAACGTATGGATCGCCACGCACCTGGAGATCGCCGAACACGTTCTTACCCAGAAGAATTCACCAAGGAGCTCCGATCATGGTTGAGACGCTCGTCATCGGAGGCACGGGCGCGATGGGCAGCGCGGTTGTCCACCGACTGCTCCGATCTCCCGGCGACACCGTCGCCGTGCTCACCCGTAATCCCCACTCGGACAACGCCCAGGGTGTGCTGGCGCGCGGCGATGGCCGGGTTCGCGTTCTCCAGGGTGACCTGGACGATCCGGATAGCGTCCGCGCGGCCGTCACCGGTATGGACCAGGTGTTCTGCAACACCGATTTCTGGTCCGGCGCAGGCGTTCTCGGTGAATACCGGAGGGGGATCAGCGTGCTGGAGGCCGCGCGAGCGGCGCGGGTCGAACGATTCGTCTGGTCCTCGCTCGACAGCGCCGTGACCCTCACCGGCGGATCCATCCCGGTACCGCACTTCGACGCGAAGGCCGCGGTCGCGGCACACATCAACATGCTCCGATCCGATGAGATGATGCGCGAGGTCGACGACGGCTGGTACAGCGAGCATGTGTCGATCCTGACGACATCGCCCTACTTCGAGAACCTGCGAGCGCGGCTCGCACCACAGCGCGGCCCGCTCCCCGACGGACGGTCCGGGCTGCTGTTCTCCCTGCCCTTGGGAACGGGGAGGTATCCGCTGATCGGCCTGGACGACATCGCCTGGTTCGGTGATTTCATGTTCCGGAACTGGCAGAGCTGGGGCGCCCGCGACCTCGCCGTCACAGCGGACAGCCTGACCGGCGACGAGATAGCCGCCGCGGTCGAGCGGGTGACGGGGACCCCGTGCCAGTACCGCTCGATTCCCCCGGACACGCTGCGCTCATCGATGCCGGGCGTCGGCCACGACTACGCGGCAATGTTCCGGTTCTTCCAGACACGCGACATCATCACCCTCGATCGTGACCTCGCGCACCTGCGCGAACTCCATCCCGAGCTGCTGACCTTCGAAAACTGGTTGCGCGCTACGGGTTTTCGATGATGTGTTTCGGCTCAGTCGACCGGCTCATCGAGCCACACGCCCGCGCGCATCACGGTCCGACCGGCGAATTCCGCACGGCCCCGCCACACCTGAATCCGCTCCGGTACCAGGTGGACGTAGACGAAACCCGGTGTCGAACGCGGGACTCCCGACGCGCGTGCGTACCCTTCGGCCGCCGTGTCATCGATGTCGGCCGCGGCCGCGAGAGCTGCTCTGGCGTCGATCATGAGGACATCGGCCGTGCTTCCGAGGGAAACACGGACCCGCGGCTGAGCCTGGACATTGCGCACTGTGCGACTGTTCTCGAACGTTGCTGTCAACAGACGAGTGCCATCCCACCAGTAGGACACAGGGATGAGGTGCGGCCCCCGCCCATCGCTGGCCGTCGCAAGCCAGAGGTTGTCGGTGTTCGAACGCAAACACTCCAGCGCGGCCTCGCGCCGTTCGGACAAGGTCCGTACCCGGATCTGATTCATTGACTCCCCCTCGATAATCCACCGACGGTAACGCGAAACCCGCACCCGCGCGACCCTTTCCGATGGCTGAACAACCGCGAGCCGACGGCCCGGTGACGATCACCTCGGCCTCGCTGCTTCCTAAGAGGCAGCGGCGCTCATGTCGAGGTGCTGCCGGTTGGGGCGTTCCGGAGACCACCTGGTGCGGGGTCGGCGATGAGGGAGGCCAGTAGGGCGAGGCGTTCGGCGGTGGGGCTTGCGGGCTCGGCGTGGTAGATGACCAGGATCTGGCGGTCGGTGTCCGGGATCGGCAGCTTTTCGTGGCGCAGTTCCAGGGGGCCGACCTGCGGGTGGGTAATCGTGTTGGCGCCACTGCGTTTGGGGCGCGCGTCGTGCCGGGCCCACAGCTGCCGGAAGCGGTCACTGCGCACGGACAACTCACCGACGAGTTCGACCAGCGCCGGGTCGTCGACGTCGGGGCCGACCAATGCGCGCAGGGCGGCCACCGCGCCTTCGGTGCTGGCGTCCCAATGTCCGTGGGCGACACCGGAAGCCGGGTCGAGGAACAGGGTCCGGACCATGTTGGCGCCCGGTGCGAAAAGCGGAGAAAGGGCTTGGGCGAGGGGGTTTGCGGCGAGCACGTCCAAGAGGCGGCCGAGCACGTAGGCGGGTGTGTGCGGCCAGGTCGCGATGAGTTGCTCGATCCCCTCGGGCGCGCGCTCGGGCGGGCGCGGGCGTCGGCGGCGGGGACGGTCGGGCGTGGCGAGGCTGTGCAGGTGGGCGGTCGCGTCGGCGTCGAGGCGCAGCACGGTGGCCAGGGCGTCGAGGACCTGGGCGGAGGGGTTCCGATCACGGCCTTGTTCCAGACGCAGGTAGTACTCGGCGCTGATCCCAGCGAGTCTCTGCTTAGGCACTACATCGGCGTATGCTGGGGTTATGACTCGGACGAAGCAGCAGGATGACCTGGCGTGGCTGGTGGAGATCAATGCGATGCTGGCCGCTGCGGTGGCTGGTGTGGACCCTGCGTTGTGGGTGTATGGGTATGTGCGGATTTCCCGGGACGAGAAGGATCGTGCCGAGGGCACCCAGTTGCAGGCCAAGAATCAGGTGGCCCACGCCAAACGTAAGGGCTTGGCGTTGGCGCAAATCTTCTGCGACAACGACATGTCCGGTGCCGACACCGACCGGCCCGGATTGCATGTTGCTGCCGCTGGTGGCCGCTGGCCCGTCGAAAACGGTGCTCGCGCGTGATGTGGCGCGGTTGACCCGTGACTACGACTTGGGCAACGAGTTGATGAAACTGGGCCGCGATGAGGGGGTGCGATATGTGTTCGTCAAGGACTCCGATTACGACCTGAGCACCGGTGCGGGGCGCAAGAACTTCATGGTGAAGGTGGCCGAAGCGGTGGAGTACCGCGAGACCAACACCGAGAACCTCCTTGACCGGATGAGCGAGGAAGCCGCCAAGGGTGTGATGCAGGGCGGTTCGCGTCGGTTCGGGTACGGCAAAGTTGTTGGCGCGCACCCACTTTCGGGCGATGACATCTTGGATCGGTACGCGTTGCGTGCTAGTGAGGTGGCGGTGTTGTGCGAGGGCCGGGATCGGGTGATCAACGGCGAGTCCCAAACCGCGATCATCACCGATTGGAACGCGCGCGGTATCACGACTTCCGAAGGTGGGTTGTGGGCGGTGGGCAAGCTCTCGCACCTGTTGTTGCTGGAAGCCTATGTCGCCTATGACCTGGGCGAGCACAGCGATGCGACCGGGGCACGCTGTGAATGCTTGAACAATCCCGAGGGCAACGGTATCCGGGTGCATGAGCGCACCGGAACCCGCCACCGTGCGCAGTGGCCCGCGATCTTCACCCGTGACGAGCACGATGCGATGCGCGCGGCGTTGCAATCCCATAGCCGCGCCAAGCACCCCGAGCGGCCCCGCCAGCGTAACGGCGAGTATTGGCTGACCGGTTTGGCCGAGTGTGGCGGGGTCTGGCCGCAGGGCAGCGAGCGGGCCGGGCAACCGTGCGGGGCGGGGCTGATCGGGTCGAAACTGATCCGTGCCCGCAAGAATGGGGCCAGTGTTGAGCAGCGCCGCTACCTGTGCCGGGCCAAGGGTGCACGCAAGCAGGTCTGTGGGTGCGGCAAGGTGTTCCGCGACGCCGGAGCCCTGGAAATGTTCGTCGCCGAGCAGGTGATTGCCGCCTATGAGAATCCGGAGATTCTGGCGCGGTTCGATCGGGGCAACGACAACACCGAGCAGATCGCGGCGTTGCAGAAACGTATCGAGGTCACGGCCGGGAATTTGGACGCCGAGACCGACAAACGCACGCAGGTCTTGTCCGGGGCAGGAGATGAGTACGACTTGCGGGTGATCGACCGCACAATCGCCGGGTTGAAACACACGTTGAAATCCCTTCGTAGCGAACAGGATTCGTTGCGTGGCGCGCAAGCGTTGGCGGTGCTGGCCGATATCGGCTCCACCCCTGGGGAGTTGCGGGCGGCGTGGGCGGGTAAGGGTTCGCGGTGGCGGCACGAAGCCACCGCGCGGCTGGTGGACAAGGTGATCGTGAAACCGGCGAGAATCTATGCCGCCCAGTGGGAAGACCAGAACGGCAAAACCTGGCGTTTCGATGAGTCCTCGGTCGAGATCGCGTGGCGCGAACTGTGAGCACAGCACCGCTGTTACCGGCCACGCTCACCAGGGTGGCCGGGTTTGGTGTCGAGGGTGTCGAAGGTGTGGCGCAGGAACAGCGCCAGCGATTCGATCACCGCTGGATTCTCGATGCGGGCGGGCAGCCCTTGCCGTAGTCGGCTCTGGGCCAGCCTGCGGCGGGTCTGCTCACTGGTCGGGCCGACCCACATCGACCCCCGCGATTGATGGGAGCGGCACTGGTCGAGACCACGTGTCTCCGGTGTCTGCTCCGGCGGGCGGTGGTCAGGTTGTCTCGTGGCAGCGCTTCGGTACGGTTTGCGCCGGTACCGCCTGACGGGTGGTGCTGGGTCGCAGGGGCGATCGGCATCGAAGGCCGGTTGTTCGGGGCGGCGGGTCTTGCGGGGGGCATGATCGGCGGACATGAGAGGCTCCCTCGTCGGTGTCAGGCGGCGTGGGTGGCCGGGGGCGGGGTGGGCAGGGCGGCGAGGCGGCAGCGGGTGGTGTGCCCGGCCAGCCACCACACCGGCGCGGCGGGATCGGCGGCGGCGAGGTCGGCACCGGTGGTGGTGGCCACGGTGAGTCCGGAAAGGGTGGCGGGTTGCCCGGCGAGTAGCCGGTGGAAGTTGGTTTGGCGTTTCGCTCCCGGGAGCACGAACAGGACAGGGATTGCTATCCCCCCGTCGCGTAGATCACGGTATCCGTGCAGTTTATCGACCAGCCTGGATAATTCTTCGGTGCCGGTGTCGTATTCGAGGAAGAAACGCACGGTATGACCGTTCTCGGACCACTCACCGTAACCATCCGGGCGGGCTATATTCGCGCATGCTTGGGTGGCGTCGCGTTCGTTCCACCATTCCAGTAATTCGCATCCGGGATTGGTCCGCCCGTGGTGGTACAAGTCCGTAAAGAATTCGTTGATGCCTAGCAGGTGCTCGAGTTGGGGATTGCGGGACAGTTTCAGGGTTTTCTCGGCCACGGTGCGCGGGGTCGGAATGGGTTTGTCGGTGGTGGCGGCATGGATCATCGCACCGAGCGGGCCGAGGGTGTAGCGGTATTGCTGCGAGCCGGGGCGGATACAGCCACGAAACCGTGCCAGCACGCCCCGGCCGGTGAGCAGGACAAGGCGTTTACGCGCGGTGTTGGTGTCGGTGAACAGCACGCGGGTGATCTGGTGTGCTGTGAGCGCGCGATGGGCTGCCAGCAGGGCGAGTAGTTCGAGATCGCGGGGCGTGAGTTGCCGCTGTGCGGCAATCGCGTCCGCGATCGAAGGACTACCCGCCCGGCAGGCTTTTACAGCCTGTCGGGGTGGGCGTGTCATCACCGCTCACCCCCTTTGGCCTGCGGCGATGCGCCGCCGGGGGTACCCCGCTCACTACCCCGTTCTAGCTGGGCGGGTGAACGGGGTAGTGAATGGGGTGCAGAGCGGGGTAGTGAAAAACCATGCCTGGCAATCGCATCCGCAACCGCATCCGCAACCACCGAATCCGCAATCACTGAATCCGGTTCCGGCGGATCGGTGGCGAGTTTTCCGGTGGCTAGTTCGCGGTGGCGGGCGCTGGCGTCGCGGCGTTGGCGAGACAGTCCGGTGGTGGCCCGTGCGGCGGCCCGCAACTCCTCGGCCCTGCCCGGCACCGGCGGGGGTAATCCCACGGTGTCCACGCTGAACGGTGGTGTGGTGTGCCCATCGTGGACGATACGCGCGCTGACCGCGTAACCGGACCGATTCGCCAAGTCGGTGTGATCGAAGAACGGCGCGAAATGCCCGGCGAGTTTACGCCCGTCGTCGGGAGACACGGTGAACACAATCTTGTTACGGGCGTTGGCGTCCACCGCTGCCGCGATATCGCCGGATAATTGGTGCAGGTTTTGATGCGCCAACACCAGCGAGACCCGGTAACCGCGTGCTTCGGCCAATACGGTATCGATGCCGATGGGCAGATTCAGGAAATTGTGGCATTCATCCACGATGATCGTCGCATCACAGCGTTGTTCCGGTGCGAGAGCGGCGCGGCGGGTGATCACCGCCCACAATCCCGACAACAGTAGTGACCCGACCAGTTGGCAGCCGTGTTCGCCGATCTCGCCTTTGGGTAGCCGGGCGATCAGCACCCCACCATCCAAGATTTCGGTCAGATCGATCGTGGTCTCGGGAGCGGCGAACAGGTCACGGGCGAAGCGGTGCGAGAGCACCGCCCGCAACCGTGAGACCACCGCCCCGTACGCCTGTTGCCGCGCGGCCGGGGTCAGGGTGTCGTAGTCGTCCCAGAATCCCTCGAACCCGCCCGGGGTGCCGTAGCGGCGGGTGATCGCGCGGTGGTAGCCCGGACGGGTCAGGATCGCCACCACATCGGCCAGCGTCGAGCCCGGCCGACGCGCCAGGGTCAAACACGCCGCCCGGAATACCTCATCCATACGTGGTCCCCACCACTGCGCATACACCTTGCGGAACGTGCCGATGACCATCTCGGCGGCGAACTCACGGCCCTCGAGGTCATCGATCCCGGGTGGGGCGAACACATTCCATGCCGGGGGCGCGTCGCGTTCGGCCGGGTCGAGGATCACCAGCCGCCGGGCCACCGCTGCCGGTAACCGGTCGAGCACGTTCGCGGCCAGATCGCCTTGCGGGTCGATCACCACCACCCCGCGCCCGGCCGTGGCTTCAGCAAGCGCCAGATTCGCAAGCCAGGTCGATTTACCCGCACCGGTCACCCCGGGTACATGCAGGTGATGACGCGCGCCTTGCACCGACAGCCCGACCATGCGGCCGTCGGCGGCGACGCCTAGGGGTTTGGGTCGCGCCCGCCCCGGCCAATCCTGTTGTGTCAGACGCAATTTCGGTTTCGGTGTGTGCTGGTTCATCACTGGCCCTCCTCGGGTGCCGGGTTGTACCACGTCTCGTCTCTGAGACTGCGGTCCCAGCGATCACCGTGACCGGTCCCGGAAGCCTCGCCGCTGTCCTGGTCTTTCGTCGGCCGCAGCGCACCGAAGGGAGAGGGCAGGCGGGGCAGGTCGTGGTGCGGGGCGCGGGTACGCGCGTCGGTAGTGCGGATGCCATAGACGGCAGCGTCGGCGGGGATGTGCCACAACGCGCCCAACTCGGCCACGGTGACGGCGAACCCGGCCCCGGGCCGCCGCGCGCCGACCTTGACCGCCGCGCGGTGCACGCGGCGGGTGATCAACCCGTCCCCGGCGGTGGCTACCGCGTCGTAGCCAGCGGCGATCAACACCACCTGCGAGCGGTGTTGGCGGGCCGGGGCCGGACCCGCCACCGCGACCCGCACTGTCACCCGCAGATGCGGCCCGGCCGCTTTCTTGGCCACGACCGCCCGCGACCGCACCGCCTCTACCGGGTCCACCGCCGCCGGCGTCACGCGAGGCGGGGCGCCGGCTGAGGAACTGCGGTTCATGCGCGTGAACTCCTCGCCCAGCTCCTGCCCGAACGCCAACACCGCATCGAGTGCCCGCATAGCCGGACGCACGGACCGGGTGCCGCGCTGGGCGGACACGATCACCTGCACACACCCACCCTCACCCCGGCCGCGCCCGGTCAGCATCGTCAACACCTGCCCCAACGGCTCGACCGTGTCCGCACCCGCCCGCACGGCCGTGGGACTCGACGGGTCCACCACCGGAGACCACTCCCCACCGCGGGGCACTACTTCACGCCCGCGGACCCCGCCCAAGGTCGACACATCCGGCACCACGGTCACTATGGCCCGCGCGCCCGGCCACGCCCCCGTCACGGCCGCGATCACCGCCTGTGGCGATATCGCCGGAGGCACCCACACCCCGAGCCCCATCACGGAATCGACGGCGACGAACTCACACGCCACATACCGCAGCCGCCACCCATAGCGCCGCGTGCGGTGCAGCACCCCGGCCAGCGACCGCGCGAACCGCACCCCCGCGTCCGGCGGCAGATGCGCGGGCGGGGTGATCCGCACCCACACCGCTTTCTCACTGTCGGACTCGCGCACCACCTGCAAACCCACCCCCCACAGCATCGCCGCGATCGCCCCCACCCCGACACACAGCCGCACCCGCCACGGCACGAGCGCGATAAACCCGGTCACCGAATCGAAAAGATGAACGATGGTCATGACAAACCTCCCGGTAGTGCCGACAATCGGCCGGGCACCATCACTCGGCCTCTGAACAGAACAAGGTGCCCGGCGGCAGCGCGTGTGACAGTCCGCCCGCGAAAAATCGAACGCCAATCACCTGCCCCGCCCGGAATCCGGGGAACGACCGCACGCGAGTAACCGCCGCGCAAGGGAGTGGAGTGGATAGTCATCGGGTGTTCCTCCTGTAGTTCCGTGAGTGAAAATGGCCTTCTATAGGTACACAGATCCGCCGATCACCGGTCTTGTGACGGGGCGAGCGCAACTTTTTTCTCCTCTCAGCCATGAAGGCTCAGAAAAAGTCCCCTCTATTGGTGATATAGGCGCGGAAACCACCCGATTCCGTCACTTGCTTACGAAACGATTTGGTCAAGCCCGCTCAGAAGCCGGATTTTGTGTGAGGGGGACTACCGACTGGAACCACCCGATTCCGTCACCGGCCGCAACAGGGTGTGGCCGATGTGGCTGACGCACCCGAAAGGTGGCGGGCAGCCCTAGCGGCTGCCCGCCACCGGACGAGGGGTTACGCGGCGAGCCCCTGGGTGCCGACGCGGCGCACCGTGAACGGCATCCCGCACTCACCGTTGTGCCACTCCGAGAACAGGTGGCCCTCGCACACGGCCAGGGTGTAGGGGTTGGGGCCGGGATGCGGTTCGCCGAGCACAGCCACCGTGCGGCGGCGGCAATGCCGCAACCGGGCCAAGGTGTCGGCGATCTCGAACCGGCAGCCCTCGACCGTGCAACCCCAGCCCGAACCGCGATAGGCCAACAGATCACCGTGACGGGGACAACCCAGCCACGGCAGCCCGCACCGGCCCGCCCGCGCCTTCACCATCGCCGGACGCAACACCGCCCGCAACGCCGTATGCAACTCATCGATCGAGCCACCCAGCAACACCGCCAACTCACGCGGCGGCGGGCCGTCCTGCAACTCGACCAGTTCCCGCAACCGCAACTCCGCAGACTCGAGCCACGACACCCGCTCAGGGTGCCCCTGGTCATCGGTGCCGAAGCTCGGGTGGGGAGGGTGTTGTTTGGTCATTGTTTCTCCTGTGGTTGTAGATACAGACGTTCGAAACGAACGCCCCCGAGGCACGAACACCCCGGTAACTAAGTGACGCCGTGAAACAAGCCCCTTTTCAACACAAAAAGCTGTAGCGAACCGTGTTCGTTCCTCCCTTCCTGGCTAGTCCGGCTCGGGGCATTTTTTTCCCTGCACTCAAGGAGTGGCATCGTCAGGTGCTGTTTTCGACATCGGTGATGAAATTCGGTGTAAAAATTTGTGGGGCTAGAGGGCGGGGGCGATTCGCGATCGGGAGGACCAGTGATACGCCCCGAGCGCCACCAAAAGTCCACCAAAAGTCCACCAAATGACTTCCAAACGCATTCGCCGCCGTGCCGCGAATCGAACGATCCCCCGGTAAGAGTCCATTTCGGTCGGATGCGGAAGTTTCTCGAAAAAAGTTTGGACGGAGCTCTTGCGTGATGGCCCCGAGGTGGTAGCTACTCGCCGGTAACAGCCATCGAGCACGACACCGCCGGGCAGCATCACCTGACACAGCGAGGGCGAGTCCGGCCCACCCGGAGATCCTGACGCCGTACGTGCCCGGCACCCCCTCCGTGTACATTTGATCCACACGTTGTGATGTCGCTCAATCTCTGGGGGCGGCAGTTACATCCGAGGGGCGAGGGGTTGCGATGGTTTCCTATGCACGGTGGCTCACTGAGCAACCGTCAACTTGGACTGTCGCCGGACGCGCCAGGACCACCGCAGGGGTACGAGTAGCGGTGATGCTCTTCGCCGCTGGGCTGGTGGTGGCGGGGTGTGGATCGAGTGGCGGTACCGGCTCGCCCAGCACGTCAACGACGACTACCGCTACGGCTACAGACGTACCGCGAGGCTTCGACCCGTGTACCGGTATTCCCGCATCCGTGCTGGAGGCAGAGAAGCTCAAGCCCACCGGCCGGGACGACGCGGATTCGCCGAACGGGGTGATGTGGCGTGGCTGCGCATGGGTGGTGCGCGGCGGGGACAGCTACTCGGTAAGCATCCGCACCACGAACCTGACCGTGCCGATGGTCCGCGCCCGCAATTTCACCGACACCCGCGAGTTCACTATCGCTGGCCGCCAAGCGATCTCGACGCATCAGTTCGAAGGCCCCTATGTCATGGCGGTGTGCGCGGTGAATGTGGAGATGCGCGACGGCAGCCTCGAGGTCAACCTGAACAATCCGCCGTCGAGGAAAGAAACCGGAAATCTCGACTCATGTCAGCTGGCCCGGGCGCTGGCGGAGAAGGTCATGCCCAGCGTCCCGGCTGGTGCGTGACAGAGCTGACCGTACGTTCACGGGAGGGATGAACATGGCAGATGACCCGAAGCCGACCCCGTTGGCGAACCTGATCACCGAAGCCCGTGAGGGCCGGTTGGTCGTGCGGATGGAGCCCGAAGAGTTCGCCGCCATCGACCATGAGTGCACCCGCTTCAAGGAAGTCATCGCAGCAGTTCAGCAGGACATGCTCGCCATCTCACAGATTCAGACGTGGGGGTTCGGTGACCATCCTGGTTCAGGATTGATGGGCGCGCCTGCGCTGGGGCAACAGTTCCGGGACAAAGCCAACGGCGGACCCGATTCTCACTTCGCGGTTCTCGAGGAGCATTTCGGAGTGGTGGAGGACATCCGGCGGCTGCACGAGGAAGTGCGTAATCGGTTGATGGAGCACGACGACGCATGGGCCGCCCGGTTCCGCAATACGCTCGCATCTCTGGAACAGGAGCAGGGCCGGTGACGCCGAACGAGCCGCCCAGCGCCGTGCCTTTTGGCGACTGGCCGAGTTGCTGGATACATCCCGGCATCAAGCAGACCTTCGACAAGGTCGCCGCCGACTCCGCCCACGGTGCGGCAACCCGATACGCCGAGGCCGGGACCAAATGGAGTCAAGGACTGGAGACCTTCCGGCAGCGTATGCAGGCGACCATCGCCTCCGCTTGGGAAGGGGCCGCCGCGTCGGCGTCGGTGGAGGCGATCAAGCGCTACACCGGCGAGGCGGACAAGCTGACCGGCACCTTCTCGGCGATGAGTTCGCACGTGAATAGTGCGGCGACCGCAGCCACCGACACCAAAAACGGTGTTCCGGAATTGATCGGCGATCCCCCGTGGTATGACCTCGACGGATATCCGTGGAACAGAGCGGTATTGGAAGGCCGCCGCAACGACGCCGAAGCCGAGGCCCGCGACGTGATGGCCCAACGCTACGTCGCCCCGTTCTCGCAGATCCACTCCACGCTCCCTGTTCTGCCACACCCGACGAGTGTCGATCACCCGCTCGACATATCCCCAACCCCTTCAGTCGATACCGGCACCAGCATCGACACCGGCGGTAAACCGCCCGCTCCCAACAACTCTGGCACGTCCAGCACGCCCGAGCCCGGAGACCAAAACACGCCGAGCCCGTCACAGACACCGGCCGAGCCATCCACATCCACCGGACAGCCGGAGTCGACCACGCCTGCCAGCACCACAACGACGCCCGCTAGCACCTCGACCACGCCCACCGGCTACAACCCGTCGACGAGCCAGCCCTCACCACCCACCGTCCCAGCAAGCGTCACACCAACCTCCGCAACCCCGGACACAGTCACCGGATCTCCGAGTAGAACCTCTCGCCCCGGGAGTCCCGGTATTCCTGGCGCGAAGCCCTCGGCCCCGCCTGGCCCCGGGCGCAGCATTCCGGGCGTGCGCGCAGTCCCCGGCACCGTGCCTGCGGCGGCTGCCGCTTCAGCGGCGGGCCGGGGCGCGCCCGGAACGCCGGGGATGATGGCACCAGGAACGGGTGGCGGACGCGGCAAAGACGAGGAGTCAGAGCACGAAACTCCCGACTACCTGATCAACCGCCAGAACACCGAGGAACTTTTAGGAGTTTCGCACACGGTCATAAGCCCAGTGATTGGTGACGGGGTACCAGCCGCCTCGACGGCGAAGAATGAGGACAAACCAGCGCCACGTGAGGCGACCAGCGAACCACCCGGTCCTCGACCCCGACCGCGACCGCGACCGAGCACCGGATAGCGACAGTCGCTCGCCGCAAGGGTGAGCTTAGGGACGAATGAGTATTGAATGGACTTGGGAGCCTGACGATTTCGCGGCTTTCTGGTTTAGCGCTGCGGTCGACCGGTTTCCCCGGCCGCTGCATTTCCGTAGCCGCTTCACCACGGCGGAGGCGTTCCACACCCACCGCGTCAGCGTTCGGGAGCGCAGCAGCGCTGAAGAGATGGAGAAAATCGAGCTCGCGGTGCATACCCTGACGACTTCCGACATTCGGATCGAAATCCTCGGCGGAACCACCAGACACAGCGACAATCACAACAGGATGAAGGAGTACCGGATCGTCGGCGCTCGTAACCTTTACCACGCCGTGGTGCTTCGTCAAACCGCAACCGACGGCGAAGATGGGCCAATCCGACTATCCCTGTGCCGCACCGAGACTCTGCCTGCCCAGATCGTCCGCCTCATCCCGCCGTGTACTCCGGGCGGCGGCGCGCCTGCGACATTCCATTCCGGCGATGTCGATCAACGCGACGACAACTACTTTGAAGACGTTTCCCACAACACCCCACGCGAGCAGTATCAGCGCCTACTCGGCCGCCTCGCCGACGGCGGCGGCAGTGCCGGTCTGCTGGTCGGCTCGATACTCGGTCGCCCACCTGCCGTGACCACGATCCGCTGGTACGACATCACCGACGACGGACGCTACACCGAGCAACGGACCCTCGAACACATCACCGTCCGGCCATCTACACCCGCTGCCTTGTCCACACTATTCGCGGCATGGATCGACAAAGCCGCCCAGTACCTCCAGGAAGACGCCGCCGATGCGTGGTAACGGCTGCTACGAACCCGAGAATGGAACATATATGAATGATGAGAGACGTACACGATGGGAGGATCGACTCTGATGCTCGAAGATATGCTTGATGATCTGGCAAGATTCCATGCCTATACGCAGGAAATGGGAAAATTATTGAAACAGGCGCAGGCAGCAGGCCCCGAGTGCGTTTCTGGATGTGATGACACCGGGACAATCGAGATAACTCTCGATCGCTCGGGTAAGGCAGTCGATATCAATATTTCGGACGACTGGCCGGAGCATCTAGAAGCCGGACAGATTGCGGCAGGAATAATGACCGCAATTAAGAATGCCAACGCTGAACGCGTCGAGGCAACAATGCGCGATGTCGTCGCGAGCGACGTCATGTCCAAGATGGACAAGTTGCGAATCGAAGACATGGAACCTACTCGATTAGAGCTACCGCAACCGACAGGCGGCCCCCACCTCAGCGCAAGCCAACTCGCCAACGAAGCACTCCACATGATGGAGAGCGGTGCTGCGGATTCGCCGAGCCGATTCGTCGGCGTGCACGAAATCGATGATGAAGTGGATACTCGAGTCGAAATTGATGCCCGCAGCACAATCGTAAATTGCAGCGTCTCGTTGGCTTGGGGTCGAAATGTTTCCGGCAGGACTATTGCTGGGGCACTGAAACAGTCCTATGACGCTGCTCTCCACACAATGAGTACCACGGATTCCAGCCACCGAATATCAACCCTGATCACGGACGCTTTAGGCACACTGGTCACATCTCGCGATACGCCAACAGGAGGATTCCGGTGAGTCCCACACCACAGGAACTGCAAGTAGCTACCGGCGCTCTCCGTAACGAAGCACGCACCTGGACAACAGAAGCCGACACGATGGAGGGCCTGAAGACCAAAATAGATGGCCTGGAATTCGGGCGAGTCGACGGTGGAATTTTTCAGACTATTGTCGACAAGCATACCGAGTTGGTTCATAAGCTTTCAGGATTCTGCCACGAAGGCTCGCAGCGTTTCGAGGAGGTCGGCAGCACACTACAGGTGTGCGCGGATACGTACGATGCCGAAGACGTCGCCGGTAAACATAATTTCGAAACTTTATGGTGAGTGGAATGAGGTTTTGCAATGGATTTTGATGTCTCATCCTTCAATGAGATTATAAAGAAGCTCGAAGGCTATGTAGATGATATCGGGAAACAAATCGGCTCCGGCATACCGAATGCTCGAAGTACAGCATTGGATGTTGACTGGGTTGACTGGGTTCCCGGCTTGGTAAGCGTCATCAAAAAATGTGCCGAAAAGATGATCGAGGGATGCAAATGGCTATGGGATAAGATTGTTGATATCTTGAAATCCGCTTGGGCGCCGGTGACGATGTTCACGCGTGCCCTCGACTGGTACGACGTCAAAGGAACCGCCTCCGGTGTGCAGAGCACACTTGATCCGAACAACCTTGCCGCGATCCGTTTGTGGAAAGGTGCGGCTCAGGTGTCGTACACGCGAACAGCCACCACGCAGTCCGCAGCTGCGGGAAAAGTTGCCGACGCTGGGGATAAAACTGGATTGGTTTTAATGACGGCAGCCGGATCGGGGCTCCTTTTCTATTCTGGAATCGCTTTAATTACCTACCAATTCATTGCGGCATGCGTCGCCGAGATCGGACTTTTATGCACGGGATTCGGCGCTCCGGCAAGCTTGGCGGCCTTTCTAGCTGATGCCGGGATTACTACAGCGGCAATCTGGGCCGCAGTGAGCGGAATCGCGGGACTCGTGGCAGGTCAAGCGACCGCGTTTGGCAACATAGACTCAGCCGTTTCAGACAACAGCGGCTTCCCTCAGGGCGCGGATGGTAAACGGCATTGGCCAGAATCGTTCGCGAATTCCTTCAGTGACGCATCCGTCGACGGAGACAAAGAGTCGAAGTGGCGACTGAATTGAGCGAACACTCCTACGCGCTGGATCGTCAGGCCAAACTCAATCGACGTGACCGAAGAATTCTGCCGTTCACCTGCATGATTCCAAGCATACTCATGGCCTTTATTGCTATCCGCATTATGGATGGAGCCGAATCCGCAGTCTTGGCGACGATAATGATCTCAGTATTCGTGGTACAGGTGTGGGGTACAGTTGCTGGCTGGAATACGGTACCGGCCGGTAAGTCGCGGATTGCCGTATGTTCGGCATTCTTGGCGGCCAGTCTTGCGGTCATCGGCTTGATCATAGCCGGGTTTGTCACGGCTGCCATCGCACTCTTACCGCTCCACTTCTACCTTCTATTTGGGTTGTGGTTGCAGGGATACTGGCTTCTTTGGCACGGCGGCTCGCGACCCAAGCCGTCGAAGCCGCTGACATAGATATCCCGACCGGATCTCGTTCACCCGTGGTGGGGCGTGCGAGTAAATATCTGGGGCAGAGGAGGTCGATTAGTCGATGATCAGTACCCGTTCAACCTGACCGTCGCTCTCGAATAGAATATTCTTACCCGCACGGTTGGCCTGATATATGACATTCCCATATGCGACGAGGCGTCTCACGGATTCGGTAACTGTGACGCCGTGGGTTATGGAGTATTCGCGCAACGCGTTCAGCGTGGATTGAGTCACGTTGACACTCAACCGGGTAAGCTCCGGACCCTCACGTTGCTGCGCCGGAACGCCAGTTTCGTGTGGTGGGTCAGGTGTCTGGGTCATAATTCGAGGTTCGCTTCTTGTGAGAGGCTGGTCGGCGTCGAGGAACTAACCTACGCCGATCATGATGTCTGTTTTTGAACTCGAGAGACCCGGATGATGTGGTGTCCGTCTGCGCGTTCTACCCGATAGCTGTACTCGTTCATCAACGTCACTCCCTCCACTGCCGCCCCCGCCTCTAATGCCTTCAGGCATTCGGCCAAGGTGCCCTTTACTAGGTCCGTGCCGCGCTCCCGGCCGTCGACGGGTGGGTCTGGGATCATCTCGACTGCGTATAGCTCGGTTAGTGTTTCGCCCCGCCACGCGCGTTCGAGAACGATAAGCGCGATGCGAGAAACTATGTACCGCAGTGGATTTACCTGATTCCACCTCATTAGGAACGGCCCTTTGGTCCGCTACTCCACCGTGAGGGGTGCAGCGACCAGCGGGCATGGGTGGCTTCGGGCATGACAGTGATCACGTCGACCACCTTCAGCAGATCGCCGGGAATGGTGTCGCCCTCGAAGTGCGCTGCGCTGGGCACGATCACGGCCTCAGCGGCTATCCGTCGCGCCACATTGAGCAGAGCATCGATCGGGCGTTCCGTACCAGCGCCGAACACGACTGTCTTCGCAAGGTTGTAGCCGAGCCTCTTTGCAAGACTCCGCATCTGGGACTCATGCCATGTTTGGGCTACGCCGGACACGTCTTTACGGAGATAGCCCAGAGCTGTCGGCCTCTTCATCACGGCTCCTCGTATAGTCGTTCGTCGGGGCGCTGGGTCCGCAAACACCCGGGGTTCCCCGACCCCCGTAACAACCTCCGATGGCCGGAGCCGTGTCGGATGCCTGGTTGCGCGGGGAAGCCTCTTTAGTTGTGGGCGAACTGGTTGATCAGCGAGGCGAATACTGCGTCATCCCGGGCGGACCCCTCGACTCCGTCCAGGATCGAATCCAGCAGGGACGCTTTCACCAGGCTTCCGGCACCGAAGTGTCCCGATGCCCGCGCGCTCTTCAGCACCGCGTGCAGCACGGCCGCGTACACCCGAGCGGGGCTTGCCTTGATCGGGTTGCCGTTGGCGGCAAGTTCGAGCATCCGGGCGCTAACGGCGTTGATCACGTCTTCCAAGGCACGCAACTCTGCGTCTTCGAGGTCGCTCACGGTCAGTACCCCAGCCGGTTATGCGCGGTCTTCCGAAGCCGGAGTGCTCCTATCGACAGCAGAAACGTCTTAGCCTGAAGCTTCGCCGGGCACGCAGTGATGGGGCAAAACGTATGTTCATCAAGCTGCGCTTCGGCAGTGGCCTGGTCGGACAAGTCCGGATTCTCGTTGTGGTTCAGCTCCATTGGGATTCCTCCCCAGAGGTTCGGGTTTGGAAGCACCTGGCGAACGGCCCTCGAGGATCTAACGCTGGCCACCGTCGATCAGAAAATCGCCATGCCGATCACGGTGCTCTCGCGAACAGTGGCGCGAGACTTTCCGTTCACCAGATGCAGATCCCAGTAGACACCCAAAATCGCCAACAGGACCGTCCAACACGTACATTCCAATACAATCGGAATTAGGTCCACTCCGGATCAGTCCAGTACGTACCGTTCCAATAAAACCCGGTGCTTACTGGACCGAATTAGGTAAGGGAGGCTAAGCAATGGCCGGGTCCATGCTCCCCCGATGGGCTCTAGGGCAGCGCATGAAGGCTATGCGCGAGCGCGCTAAAAAGAGTCAGCTAGGGCCTGTTTCATAAGTGCTGGGGCAGCGCAGATGAGCTGAAAGTTGTTGCGGTGGTTGGCGTGTTGGTGACCTGATGCGAGGGAGGTCTCCGGTAAAGGGGTTTAGCGACCAAGCAAAACCTTGAATACCGGAGACCTCGTGACCAGCGTATCGGTCGCGGGGCGTGCGGATCTGACCGATGCCCAGTGGGCGCGGTTGGAGCCGTTGCTGCCCCGTGGTGTGAAGGCGGGCCGTCCGCCGAAGTGGACGAAACGGCAGCTCATCGACGGGATCCGGTGGCGGACCCGCACCGGCACGCCGTGGCGGGATGTGCCGGTGCGGTATGGGCAGTGGCAGACGATCTATGGGCTGTTCCGGCGCTGGCAGCGTGGCGGGAGGTGGGCCTTGATCCTGAAAATGTTGCAGGCCTTCGCTGATGCTGTCGGCGCGATCATCTGGCAGATCAGTGTGGACTCCACCATCATGCGGGCCCACCAGCACGCCGCTGGCGCCCGCCGCGACGGCGACGGGCAGAAACATCCACCCGGCGGGGTCGAAGTCGAACCCGCCGACCACGCGCTGGGTCGCTCGCGTGGCGGATGGACCACGAAACTGCACCTGGCCTGTGAGCAGGGCCTACGGCCTCTGGCGTTGCTACTGACCGGCGGCCAAGCCGGTGACAGCCCGCATTTCGCCGCCGTGCTCGCCTCGATCCGAGTGCCACGCCTCGGACTGGGCAGGGCGCGGGTCCGACCAGATCGGGTCCTGGCCGATAAGGCCTACTCCTCCCGCGCCAACCGCGCCTACCTGCGCCAACGCGGGATCAAAGCCACCATCGCAATCCCGGGTGACCAGGTGGCTCACCGCCGTAACCGCGGCTCGGCCGGCGGTCGGGCACCGGCCTTCGACTCCGAGGCTTACCGAAACCGCAACGCTGTCGAACGCGGCATCAACCAGCTCAAGCAACACCGTGCTGTCGCAACCAGATACGACAAACTCGCCGTCCGCTACCTGGCCACGATCCACATCGCCGCCATCAACCAGTGGCTCCGATGCCCCGACTTATGAAACAAGCCCTAGCAGCAGGTCTGCACATCGAGGAGTCCAAACAGACGGTTCTGCGGCTCGAAGCGGGAACACCAACCCGCATCCGAACCAGCCAGCTCGAAGAGCTTCTTAGCCTGTACGACGCCAGCCCGGAGGAACGCGAAGAAGCCCTGGAGCTGTTCGCGGAGGCGAAAGAGGCCAAGGGCGATCCCGCCAGTGGTTGGTGGCGGGGCTACTCGGACCTCGTGAATTCAAACTTCGATCATTTCGCAGCCCTGGAGCAGGCTTGTCAGCGCATGATCGCGTTTCAGTTGACCTTGCTTCCGGGGTTGTTGCAGACGCCGGAGTACCGGCGATGGATCGTTACCGCAGCCAACCCGGCGATGACCGCTGTCGATGTCGAACGTGAACTGGAACTAACCGCGCGCAGGCAACGACGGCTGACAGATGATCTCGGGTTTGTCCCCGAGGTCTTCTTGTCGGAAAGCGTGTTGCGCTACCGGGTCGGGGGGCCTGGAGTGATGCGTGAGCAACTGAGACACCTGGACATCACGAAGGCTTCGATCCGAGTTGTCCCGTTCGACGCGGAAGGTCATCTTGGCTTGGTGGTTCAGTCGTTCACCCTGTTCGAGTTGCCAGCCCTCCGCGACGGTCGAATGACCATGCCGCCAGTGGTTTTCGTAGAGGGGTTCAAGTCGCTGCTATCCCTGGAGGACACCAGCGCCATCGAGTACCACCGACAGGCCATCAGGGACCTGGACCGGGTAGCGTTAGATCAACACAGTAGTAGGGCGCTAGTCCAGCAGATCGCAGAGGAGCACTCTGAACCGCCCCGGCTTTTCGGCCGCTTCTTTCCTTGTGAAGGATGTGGGCCATGCCCAAGCGTTATCCGATCGAGCAGCGTGAGCGTGCGGTGAAGATGGTGCTGGACCGCCTCGACGGGTATCCGTCGGCGTATGCCGCCTGCCAGGCGCTCGCCCCGAAGCTCGGTGTCCACCCGGAGTCGTTGCGGGTCTGGGTGAAGCAGGCCCAGATTGACACCGGGAAGGCTCCCGGTGTGACGAGTGCGGAGCAGGCGCGGATCAAAGAACTCGAACGCGAAGTCCGAGATCTGAAGGAGGCCAACGAGATTCTGAAAGCTGCCTCGATTTTCTTCGCGCGGGAGATCGACCCGCGCCGCCGGTGATCTGTGCGTTCATCGATCAGATGCGGGGGCTGGGTTTCCGGGTCGATCCGATCTGTCGCGTGCTCACCGAGCAGGGCGTGCAGGTCGCCGGACGAACCTATCGGAACTGGAAAACCGCGCCGGCTTCGGCGCGGACAGTGACCGACGCGCGCCTGACCGACGCATTGCTGGCCACCATCGGCACGCCCGAGGGAATGTATGGGCGCCGCAAGATGACCCCGTATCTGCGCCGCCAGGGCCTCCAGGTAGGGATCGGCACCGTCGACCGACTCATGCGTGACGAAGGTCTGTCGGGCGTGGTCCGCGGCGGCAAACACCGCACCACGATCGGCGGGAAAGGCGCCGGTCATCGCCGCGCCCCGGACCTTCTCGACCGCGACTTCACCGCAACCGAGCCAAATCGCAAGTGGGTCACCGACTTTACTTACGTGCCCACCTGGTCGGGGTTCGTGTATGTGGCGTTCGTGATCGACTGCTTCTCCCGTTCCATCGTGGGCTGGCAGGCCGCCACGATCAAGGACACTGCCATGGTCACCACCGCACTGAGAATGGCGCTGTGGCGGCGCGATCACGATGGTCACGCCGTTGAGGATGGATTGATCCATCACAGCGACGCGGGATCGCAATACACCTCGATAAGATTCGCAGAAACCCTTGCCGCAGAACAGATTGCGGCCTCGATCGGCAGTATCGGCGATGCCTACGACAACGCCCTGGCGGAGTCGACGATCGGGCTGTTCAAGACCGAAGCCCTCGCCCGTGACAGCCCGTTTCTCACCGGGCCACTGCGGGCGCTCGACGATGTCGAGTACGCGACGATGGAATGGGTCGACTGGTACAACAACCAGCGGCTGCACAGCCTGCTCGGCCATATCCCACCCGTCGAGTACGAAGCCGCCTATTACGCTCAACAACAGCCATCCCAGCCGGTGATGACTCAACCATGAAGCCGGCCGGAAAGTGGGGACGGTTCACTCCAGGTGACCGACGTTTCCGGAGCCAACTGGTTCAAGAGCAGCTACAGCAACCAGGGCGGGGACTGTGTGGAGATTGCCCACATCGCGGAGGGCATGGTTGGTGTGCGTGACAGCAAAAATCCGACCGGGCCTGCGCTGGTGTTCACGTCCTCGGCGTGGGACGCCTTCATCGTCGGTGCTCAGACCGGACAGTTCGACCGAACCTGAGACGCACGAAAAGAGCCCCCTGCCCGGTCCGCTGCGAACTGGGTAAGGGGCTCTTCGTTAGCTGGACAGCGAAAAGCGATGAGCGGCAACGAATCCCTTTACCCCCATGCGGTCCGGCAGCATACGAGCACCCTAGTCCGACGGACGGCCGACCTCCGCTGAGTCAATCAGTTATGTAGTGCGTAACCAAGATGTGACCCCGGCTAGCAACGCCAATTCCTCACGGCGCAGACCCGGGACCCGACGCCGCCCGGTAGAAGTCAGGCCGATGTCTTCGGGGCGGACCAGTTCGCGGCGGGCTCGCAGGTATTTGCCGAGCGGGGTGCCCGTGCGATTGTCGCTCACCATGTGACCACGTACGACCGCGGGCGCGGTTGTGCCTGTTCCTGTCACTACCAGTGTCGACAGGGCTCTGGGTATGCCGTGCCCGAGGCGGCAACGTGGCAGGCATGACACTCATTACGACACCTTTCGGACCCCGGTCGACCGCTGCCGAGGTGGCCGACGGGGTTGATTTGTCCGGCAAGCGAGCGATCGTCACCGGGGCGTCTTCCGGACTCGGCACCGAAACCGCCCGAGTGCTGGCGGACCGAGGGGCCGAGGTCGTGCTTGCGGTGCGCGACGAGGCGGCAGGTGCGGCGGTGGCCGCCGCCATCACCGAGTCCACCGGTAACCGGAACGTTCGGGTGGCACGACTGGAACTGGCCGACCCGGCGTCGGTGGCGAAATTCGCCGCGGACTGGGCAGGGCCGCTGCACCTGCTGGTCAACAACGCCGGCGTGATGGCGTTGCCGGAGTTGCGGCGCACGCCGCAGGGCTGGGAGACGCAGTTCGCGGTGAATCACCTGGGGCACTTCGCCTTAACGGTCGCGCTGCACCGGGCGCTCGCGGAAGCCGATGGCGCCCGGGTTGTTTCGGTCGCTTCCTCCGGACATCTGTTCTCCCCGATCGTCTTCGACGATATCCACTTCAACTTCCGGCCGTACGAACCCTTTCCCGCCTATGGCCAGTCGAAGACCGCCAACATCCTGTTCGCCGTCGCCGCGGCCGCCCGCTGGGCCGACGACGGCATCGCGGTCAATGCCGTCGCCCCCGGTTCCGTGCCGACCAATCTGCGTAGACACCTGAGCGGGACGGGCGGCTTCACCGTCGGCGACGAGCTGCGCAAAACGGTGGAGCAGGGCGCGGCCACCCCCGTGCTGCTGGCGGTGTCGGCACTGATGGAGGGTGTCAGCGGGCGCTACTTCGCGGACTGCGCCGAGGCATTGCCGGTCGATCGACGACCGTCCATGACGCCGCTCACCGCCGTATTCATGAACAGCGTTGCGCCATACGCCCTCGACCACGCGAACGCCGAACGGCTGTGGGAGGAGTCCTCGAGCTACCTGGCATAGGACCCTGCTGGAGCGCTCGACGGTGCCGGGCGGTACACGGGTGGTCTGGACCAGCGCCATCGATGTCGGCCCGATCGTAGGCAAGATCGCCAGAACCGTTGTCGGCCACGTGTTCGGGCGAATCCTCGACGCCTGCGCGAAGGATCTCGCCACCAAGGAGTAATACGACATGGCGACGATCAGATCATCGAGCGGTGGATTCCCTGCGGCTCACCGCCGAGCTGAATCAGCGCGGACGAGTGGAAAATCGAGCCGGGCACGTGGATCGCGTGGGACAGTCCCGCGTGCGCGTCCCGCCAGAAGCGTTGCAGCGGCGTCTTCATTTGCAGTGCACCGCCACCCGACCGCGCGAAGATCTCGTCAACGGCCCGGACCACCCGCCACGCGGCCGCGGTTTGGGTGCGACGGCCGATCGCGCGCATCTCGAAGCTGACTTCCTGCCCCTTCTCGACCATGTCCCAGAACCGATCCACCGTTTCGAGGATCGCGGCCCGCGACGCCGCGATCTCGGCAGCCGCCTCCCCGATCGCGAACAGCACATATGGGTCGTCTTTGATCGCGACGCCGGTGATCGCCACCCGCGATTTCTGCGCGGCGATATGACATGCCAACGCGCCCTCGGCAATACCGATCAGCGACGAGGTGATGCCGAGCGGGAAAATGCACGAGAATGGAAAGTTGTAGAGCGTCTCGCCGCGCCCCGCCTCCTTCGGCGCGGTGCCATCGAACACCTTCGCCGCATCAATGGTGCGATACGCCGGAACGAACGCGTCCTTGACGATCAGATCCTTACTCCCCGTACCGCGGAGTCCAACAACATCCCAACTCTGCTGATCGATCTCATAGTCGCTGCGCGGCAACAACACATGCAACGTCCGCGGCGGCATCAACCGCTTGCCCTGCTCATCGCCGACCGCCGCCCCGATCATCACCCACTGACAATGATCGGTCCCCGTGGAAAACGACCACCGTCCGCTGAGCAGATACCCACCATCCACCGGCCGCGCAACCCCCATCGGCGCATAGGGCGAAGCCATCCAGGTATCCGGATCCTGCCCCCACACCTCGTCCTGCGCCTTGGTATCGAAAAACGCCAACTCCCAGGGATGTACACCGACGATCCCGGTAACCCACCCGGTCGCCCCGTCCATCGCCCCGATCGCCATCGTCGTCTCCGCGAACTCTCGCGGATGCACCTCGAGCCCCCCATACCCCTTCGGCTGCAACATCCGAATCGCCCCCGCATCCCGCAACCGCAGCACCGACCCCTCGGCCAGCCGCATCAACTTCTCCCCCTCACCCCCCGCCACCCGAATCTCCTCCGCAAACCCCTCGATCCGCTCCAAAACCTGCCCCACAACCATCCCATCCCTTCCACTGATCCGTTCCCTCCAAACTAGAACACGTTCCAGTGTGCCGGCGGGAAATCGGGGGACTGTGGATTTAACGGTGGTTTCCGGCCTAACGCGCTGAGTGAAGTTCAGCGGGAAGGGTGCTGTGATGACGACACTGGATGTCGTGGCATCGAAGAAGAAGGCTCGTGAGTCCTCGCCGGAGGCCGTGGCAGCGGCGGAGCTGGTCCGGATGGCCAAGGAACAGGGTTTGTCGCTGACCGGCCCGGATGGGCTGCTCAAGCAGTTCACCAAGGCCGTGCTGGAAACGGCGTTGAACGAGGAGATGACCGAACACCTCGGCTATGACAAGAACTCAGCACCGGTCGATCGGGAATCAGCCAACATCCGTAACGGGACTCGGTCCAAGACGGTGCTGACCGAAGCGACCGGTCATGTGCCGATCGAGGTTCCCCGTGACCGGGAGGGCTCCTTCGAGCCGCAGATCGTCAAGAAACGCCAGCGTCGGTTGACCGGGGTCGATGAGATCGTGTTGTCGTTGTATGCCAAAGGCCTTACCACAGGCGAGATTTCGGCGCACTTCGCTGAAATCTATGGCGCCTCGGTGTCGAAGGAAACGGTCTCGAGGATCACTGACAAGGTGATCGAGGAAATGCAGGATTGGGCCCATCGGCCCCTTGATGCGGTCTACGCCGCGGTCTTCATCGATGCCATCGTGGTGAAGGTCCGCGACGGTCAAGTCGCCAACCGGCCGATCTATGCCGCGATCGGGGTCACGGTCGAGGGCGGCAAAGACGTGCTCGGGTTATGGGCCGGCACCGGTGGCGAAGGCGCGAAGTTCTGGATGAGCGTGCTCACCGACCTGCGCAATCGCGGTGTCAAAGACACCTTCTTCGTCGTCTGTGACGGGCTCAAAGGGCTCCCCGAGGTCGTCGGCAATATCTGGCCGTTGGCGATCGTGCAGACCTGCATCATCCACCTGATCCGCAACACTTTCCGCCTGGCTTCCCGCAAGGACTGGGATGGGTTGCGCCACGACGTGAAACCGATCTATACCGCAGTCAATGCCGCTGCGGCCCGTACCGCGCTCGATGACCTCACCGAGAAGTGGGGCACGAAATATGCTGCGATAGTTCGTCTTTGGGACAACGCGTGGGAGGAGTTCATTCCGTTCCTCGACTACGACGTCGAGATCCGGCGGGTGATCTGCTCTACCAACGCGATCGAGTCCTTGAACGCGCGCTACCGGCGAGCGATCAAGGCCCGAGGTCATTTCCCGAACGAGCAAGCCGCGTTGAAATGCCTCTACCTGGTCACCAGGTCCCTGGACCCAACCGGGCGCGGTCAGGCACGATGGACACAACGCTGGAAACCCGCGGTCAACGCCTTCGCGATCACCTTCGCCGACCGCTGGCCCAACGCCCAAACCTACTGAGAGAAACCGCCGGAAACACCGTTAGCGAGATAGTCCCGAAATCGGCCCGACGAGGATCGCGCAATCCCGACAATCTCGCCCGCGAGGACGGGTGCACTACTGGACGAGTGATCACGGGGAACTGGCGGCGTCGGCTTCTCGAACAATGCCGCCACCAGTTCCCCATGATCGGTTGACCAGCAGGGCCGCGGCCGTGGGCGTGTGGGGGTGGGATTGGCTACGATCGAGCCATCGAACTGGCCTTCATCAGCGGCCGTCTGTTGGGATCCGATCAGGAGGGCCGTTGACGATCTTTCGGAGTGTTGTCGGGGTGCAGTTGTTGTTGAGCAGCGGGGAGAAGGTGCTGCTCGCGCGGCGCAGGAACACCGAATTCGGGGATGGGGAGTGGAATGCTCCCGGCGGGCGGCTCGATGAAGGGGAGGATGTTCTTTCGGCTGTGATTCGGGAGGCCGACGAGGAGATCGGGATACGGCTGGAGCGCGATGACGTGCGGATGGTTGCGTCGATGCATATCCAGTCGCCGCCGGGGCAGGCGTTGGTTGTGTTCATCTTTCACGCCGATACCTGGTCGGGCGAACCGCATAATCGGGAGCCTGAACGCTGCTCGGATCTGCGGTGGTTCGGATTCGACGATATTCCAGAGGAGACAATTCTCAGTACCCGCGCGGGTATCGATATGTTTCGGCGCAAGCAGCATTTCGGGCTGTTCGGGTGGCCGGAGCACGCGTCGCTCGGTGCGAAGAACTGGTAGATCAGAGGAGCGTGCCGCCGCTGGCGTCGATGTAGGAGCCGGTGATCCAGCGGGAGTCTTCAGAGGCGATGAAGGCTACGACGTCGGCTATGTCGGAGACCTCGCCCACTCGGTTGAAAGCGGACCACTCGGACATTTGGGCGACGGTGGCGGAATCATCGAAAACCGGGTCGCCATTGTTGGTGACTCCCGGGGCGACGGTGTTGATGGTGATGCCGCGGGGAGCGATGTGCAGGGCCAGTTGCAGGGTGATTTGTTCCATGGCGCCTTTGCTCATCGCGTAGCAGATTTGCGACGGTAGGGACGTTCTGGTCATACCAGAGGAGATGTTGATGATGCGCCCGCCGGACGGCATCGAGGTCAGGGCGCGCAGAGTCAGGTAGTAGGGAGCCTTCGCGTTCACCGCTATGTGGCGGTCGAACATTTCCGGGGTGACGTCCTCGGGCATCGCGCCGGTGAATCCCGCGTGGGCCGCGTTGTTGACCAGGATGTCCAGGCGTGTGGTGCCGGTGCGGGTGAGCAGTTCCGGCTCCAGTTGAGTGAACAGTTCCGAGATCGCCTCTGGCGCACCGAGTTCGGCGTGCACAAGGAATGCCTGACCGCCCTCCTCCTCGATCCGCCGGACGGTCTCCTTGCCCGCCTGCTCATTGGTCGAATAGTGCACTGCGACGAGTGCCCCGTCCCGCGCGAGGCGACGGGCGATACCGCGGCCGATCCCGCGGCTGGATCCGGTGACCAGGGCGACCTTGCCCTGCAGCTTGTTCATGACTTCCCCTCCATGCTCTACTACGACTTGTAGTACATGGTAGCGATATACGCCAAAGGGACAATCCCGGCGACCGGTGCCGAACGACACAGCCGAAAGGTGTTGCGGGCACGCCGATCATCTGCGCAAGCTCTAGTCGGCACGCCCTGTCCGCAGGGTGAGGTAGCTGGGGTGGGCGGGGTCTAGGACGATGGTTTGGCCGGTGATTGTGCGTTGTTTCCATGGGGGGATCAAGTGGCGGGGGAAGCTGGTGCGGCTCACGGCGATTCGTAGTCGGTGGCCTGCGCGGAGGAGGGCTTCGGTGGGGTTGATCTCTATGTCGATGGCGAACGGTTCGCCGGGGGTTACCGGCAGGACGGATTCGGCGGTGAGGGTGTGCAGGGGGAACAGGAGTTCGCCGTCGAGGTATCCGCTGGCCGCGGTGTCGATGGCGCGGAGGGTGGACAGTAGGGCGCCGCGGGTGATCGGGACCGAGGCGCCGTTCGGTTCGACGTCGCAGATGGTGATCGACCAAAATGCGTCCTGGCCTTCGGCTTCCGCGTTCAGGTGCAGGTTCATCGGGCCGGACAGGATGGTGTCTTCGGCGAATGGCTCGCTGGTGAATGTGACGGCACCGGCCTCGGCGTGCCGGTCATCGGTGGCGAAGCGGCGGCTGAAGAGCACGGTCGCGCCCATGCTCAGTATGCCGGTGTTGTTGGACGCCATGCGGATTCGTCCGAACGGCAGCGGTAGTCGCGACTCGATCTCGTCCGGCTCGACGGACAGGCCAGCGTCGGTACCGGCATGCGTTGCCGTGCCGGTGATTTCGGAGTTCAGATAGAGCCGCCCCACGGACGCCTCGGGATCCGGAAACTCGCTGTGCCGCAACCACTGTCCGCCACCTTGCCTGCGCACGGTGATCGGACCGTAGCGGTCGATGCCGTTATCGATGCCCTTGACCCACCTGTCGAAAAACGCGCATTGCAGCTCGTCGAGGGCCTGCGGACTGTCCGGAGCACCGAGACCCGAGCCGACGGTGAGGTGGTAGGAGTCATCGACGAATACCTGTTTTTGCCCGCCGGACAACGGGATTCGATCGAACATGCGGAAGTTGGAGCGGTTGTAGACGTCGTGCCAGCCGCCGTGGATCCAGGTCGGTGCCGTGATGTCCTCGAAGCGCGCCAGCTTGCTCGCCCACATCGGGTTGAGGAAACTGTCGGGATGATTCTCGGTGAGCCCGATGTCGATCGCGTGCCGCACCCAACCGGCCGGGTCGGCGATGCGATCGCGCAGGAACTGCTTGGTCATTCCGGCGCGCAGCAGACCGGACACCGAGGGTAGCCATTTGAAGCCGGTGACGGCGAGGATCCACAGCAGCATCCCCGGCGTCGGCACGCCACCGGTCAGGCCGAGTTCGCGCACCGGGTCCTCGCCCGCCTCGATGGCGAACACGGCGCGCAGGCCCTCCGGCCGCAGGCCCGCGGTGATCAGCGCGGAGATGGCGCCGTAGGACACCCCGGTCACCGCGAATTCACCGTTGCACCAGGGCTGTTCGCGCACCCACGCGACCGCCTCCAGATAGTCCTGCTGCTCACGCGGCTGGAAGAAGTCCCAGCTTCCGGTGGAGGTGCCGGTGCCGCGCACATCGATCATCAGCCCGACGTACCCGCGGCGCACCGCGGTGCGGTTGATCGCGAACGGTTCCAGGATCCCGCCCGCTGGCGTGTGCAACACGTCGCGCGCGGTGAACCGCTGCCGATCCGAGGAACCAACCCGCTGAGCCAGCGCACGCAGCGTGTTGTGCCAGCGCATGCCGCGACGGTTGATCATCTTGTTGTACGGGGTGAAGTTGATGATGGCCGGCAGCGGCTCGCGCGCGGGCCCCGCGCCATCCCCGGGCCGGAGAATGTCGGCGGTGAGGATCGCGCCATCCGACATCGAGAGGGGAACGGTGTTGGCGCCGAACAACTTCGAATACCGGACGGGCCCGATATCGAATCGATGATTCGGCGGCACCGTCGCCGCGGTGGTGGTCAGCGGCTGTGCCATGGTTGGGTCCTCTCAGCGCACGGTGGTCGTCGTGGCCTGTTGATCGATATAGCGACTCATCGCCCAGTTCAGGCCGCGCATGACCAGCTCGTAGGACGGCGGGAAATACCGTTGTGCCAGGTGCCCGATGCGAATGTCGTTCGAGGTGTAGACCAGATAGGTGTTGCGCTCGACCCCGCGCACGATCGAGCGCGCCGCGGCCTCCGGGGTCACCGCGCGCCGCAGGAACAACGCCATGGCGCGCTGCACCGTCTCGGCGGTGCGGTCGATGCCCGCGATGTCCAGGCTGTCGGCCATCGGGGTCGCCATCGCGCCAGGACAGACCAGGCTCACCCGAATACCGTGCTGGCGCAGATCGAATCGCAGCACCTCCGACACCCCGCGCAGGCCGAATTTGCCCGCGCTGTACGGCGCGTGCCACGGCAGCCCGAACAGCCCGGCGGCCGAGGACACGTTCACCAGGTGCCCGCCGCGGCCCGCCGCGATCATCGGTGGCAGGAATTCCTCGATGATGTGGATCGGGCCCATCAGGTCGACGTCGATGGTGCGGCGCCACTGCGTGTGGGTCAGCCGGTCGACGGTGCCCCAGGTCGCGATCCCGGCCACGTTCATGACGATGTCGACGCTGTCCACCTCGTCGTGCGCCCTGGCCGCCAGGGCGACCACCTGGTCGTGCTCGCTGACATCGGCGGTCGCCGCGAGGTGTACATTCGCGCCCATCGCGCGCGCGAGCGTCGCGGTCTCCTGCAGACCCTCCGCGTCGATATCGGTCAGGATCAGCGAGGCCCCCTCGGCCGCGACCGCGAATGCGATGCTGCGGCCGAGACCGCTGGCCGCCCCGGTGATCAAGCAGCTCTTGCCCTTGAACGTCGTCATAGCTCCCGACTCCGCCTCACTAGCGCCCGTCGTGCGCTATGTCTGTGGTTCACGCGCCCGTCCACGACGATAGGCGCAAATGAACACTGTTGTCTACCGATCGACGGATACTGTCCCAGACGCAAATCGGCTGGCGCTCAGGCGGGTTCAGGCTCCCCCATGGCGAACACGATGGTTGTCCAGCCGCCGAGATGGATACGGTCACCACTGCGCAGCGGGACCGGCACCTTCGCGGGAATCAGCTCGTCGCTGCCGTTGACACTGGTGCCGTTGGTGGAACCAAGGTCGGTGACGGTGAGCGCGTCGTCGTCGAGGTGAATCATCGCGTGCGTCCGGGAAACACCCACGTCGGCGGGTGCGATCCCGAGATCGATATCAGGCGTCAGCCCCTGCGAGACGCTACGCTTGCCGATCAGAATATCGTTGCCGCGCAGAATGATTCGACGTTCTGGATAAAACGCGGGAAAGCCGACCTGATCGGCGTCGGGCCCCTTACGAGCGATCACCCGGTCATAGAACTCACGGTCCGCGGTAATGGTGGCCACCCAGGTGACCGACGGCGCTACGGCAACCGATGCGACAGGCTCGGACCGTGCGGCAGGAGGCGGCAGCGCCGAATCATGCCCGCACACTTCACAGAACCGCCCACTGCTCGGCGCACCACAGGACGGGCACAGCGGGATCGGACCGGCGGCGACCGTCGGCGCGGCCTCCCCGATCGGCGCCCCGCACACGTCGCAGTAGTCGGTCGCGCCCGACGGGTGCCCCTCAGGACAGGTAACGGACACTAGCTTTCCTTCCGCACCCTGGCGGTCTTGGTCGAGCGAGCGTCGAGGGCCATCTCGTCGGCGGCCGCGACACTCGCCCGCAACCGCACCGTCCCGTTGCGCTCATCGACCTCGACCACACCGCGCAACAGCTTCGCCGTGCTCTCGTTACCCGACTCCGCCGCGAGTTCGACCGCGCGCCGCAGTTTGGCCGTCGCGGTATCGGTGTCACCGCTCTTGCGCGCGGCCAACCCCTCCTGCACCACCTGCGCCAGTTCCGCCTGGCCGGTGTAATGCGCTACGCGCCTGCTGATTCGGGCCGACAGCTCGGTGTCGGTGGTCCACACCGCCTTCACCAGTCCCTGCCCGAGCACCTCGTCACCACTGACCACGCTGACGCGCGCGGCGAGCTTCTCCCGGCCTGGCGCGGCGGGTTCCACCTCGACCTGCACGTGGTAGTCCCTGTCCTCCGCGCCCCACGCACCGAGCGGGTACTCCCCCACCTGCGCCGCGGTCTCCACCCGCCGCGCGGTGAGATCCTCGATGGCCGGGGCGACCTGTTTGACGAACCGGACCTTCGCGCCCGCCGGGGTCCACACCCGCAGCATCAGTTCCGGAATCGCCTTGGCCATCGAGCCCTGCATCATGGCGGCGAAGTCGGCGGCCAGCTTGGCCGGGTCGGCGACGATGTCGACGGTGCCGTGCAGCGCCGAGGCGATGGCGCGCAATTCATCGACCCGCCAATCGGTTCCGACGCCGCGACAGTCACAGGTGAACACGCCCTCGGACTGTTTGATCTCCGCGAAAAGCGCCGCGGGTTCCTCGTGCTCGTTCTTGCCGTCGGTGAGCAGGATGGCGTGCACCATGGCGCCTGGATGCTTCTTGGCCAGCTGCCTGGTCAGGCCGAGCCAGGTGCCCATGGCGGTGCCGCCGCCGGGCGTCAGCTTGTCGAGCGCGCGCCGCGCGGCCGCGCGCGAGTCCCGATTCACCGGCACGGACGGCACATTCGCAGGGAAGGCGAGCCGTGCCATCGCGGTGCCCTCGATGATCGCGAACTTGGTGCCGTCGGCCAGCACGTCGAGCGCGGCGAGCGCGGCCTGCCTGGCGCCGGGAAACTTGCGACCGGTGGCCATGGAACCGGAGCAGTCCAGAATGAGGATCTCCAGCCGTTCCTGCGGCGCCGCGGCCACCACCAGGTCGGCGGCGGTCTCGACGGTCACCACCGCGTCGACCGTGCCGACGCCGTCGGCCAGATACTCGTTCTGATCGATGGCTACCGAAATGCCATTGTCTGCAACGGAACTCACTGAACTTCTCCTACGGACCACGGAACGGGGACGATCGCGACGGTGATGTTGTCGCTGCCGCCGCAGCGCAGGGCGAACTCGACGAGTTCGCGCGCGGCCACGGCGGGGGCGGTCGCGGTGGCCACCTCGGCGAGCGCGGTCGCGTCGGACAGGTAGTTCCACAGTCCGTCGCTGCACAGCAGCAGTACACCGGGTCCGGTGGTGCGCAGCGTGCGAATGCAGCTGTCCGACCACGGTTTCGCCGGACCGTCCGCGCCGAGCCAGCGGATCAGGGTGTGCGCCCTCGGGTCTTTCATCGCGGCGTGCTCGTCCATCGCACCCGCGTCGATCAGTGCTTGCGCCCAGGAGTCGTCCACGGTCAGCCGCTGTGACGGCGGGTTGCCCGGCTCGTCTGGTGCGTCGGCGTGCAGCCAATAGGCCCTGCTGTCACCGACATTCGCGATAGTGATCTCGACGCCGTCGGCATCGGTCCGCACCACGGCCGACACGTAGGTGCACGACGGCGCGTGGCCGTCGGCCACCGCGATATCGCGCACCGCCTGTGCCGCCGCCGCGAGTCCGGCCATCGCCGCCTCGGCCGCGGGCAGTCCGTCCAGCAGCGCGGTGCGGCAGGCATCGACACCGGTCCTTGCCGCCGTTCCCGAGGCGACCTGAGGATCCTCCGACGACGAAACCCCGTCCGCGACAGCGATAATCGCCGTCGCCGGCACGCCGCCGCTGCCGTTCAGCACCGCTGCGGCGACGGCATCTTCGTTGCGCGCGTGCGAGATTCCGCGATCGGTGACCACCGCGACGACACCCAGGTCGGCGTCGAATCGGTCCGGTGCGCCGCGCAATTGCCCACAGCCCACGCAGTAACCGTCGGGGTCGTAGCGCAGGCCGCCGCACCCGTCGCAGGCGGTCAGTGGGCCTGGCGCGAGGTTCGGCAACGCGATTCGCTTGCCGCCCAACTCTTGTCCGCAGTTCTCGCAGAAACGGTCCTGCTGCTGCACCTCGGCATCGCACCCAGGGCAGCGCAGACCGATCTCGGTACTCATAACCTCGTCCTCGGCCGGACGGTATTGGCCTGCTCTACCAATGCGAATCGCTCCCACATGTCGTCGGTCTCCCGGGCCAGGTCTCGATAGCAACGCTCCAATCCGGTGCGCACACCGGCTTGATCCAGATTCGCGCCGAGCAGCGGATCGGGCCGGTCGGGCACGCGGCCCGCGCCAAGCCAGTCCAATGCGGCCGACAGCACCCGCAAACGCACCTGTGCGCCACGGCGTTTGGAGTCCAGCCGCAACCGGGCGACCCGCTCGCCCGCGTCGCGCAGCACCGGCTCGGTCAGGTCGACGGCCGACCGGTCCGCCAAAATGGTCTCGACCGCCGCGATTCTCGCCTCGGTGAACAGGGACGAGCCCGCGTCGACCTGATCGAGGACACCGACCGCGCCATCGCGATCACCGGCCGTCACGCGCAGCCTGGCCAACCCGAACACCGCGCTGAGGTACGTGCGATCGGTGCGCCACACTGTCTCGTAATAACTTGCCGCCCTGCGTTTTTCCTGCGCGGCATTGAATCCCGCGGAGTCGGGGGCAGCGGACAGCTCGGCGACGGCGGCGAGCGCGAGCTTGGGCGCGCCTTCGCCGGGCAGCGCGGCGTACACCGCGTCGAATTCGTTCGCCGCCGCCGCGAAATCACCGGCAAGCAGCCGACTTTCGCCGCGATACCAGGCGAGCCGCCAATCACCGGGCAGTGTGGCGGCGACCTCCGTCAGCCGTCGATCGGCCGCAGCGGTGTCGCCGACCTCGAGCGCGGCCCGGATGAGCCGCAACGGAATCTCGGTCGACGCGCCACGCCCGGTGACGACCGAGCGGAGCCCGGCCTCGAACGCGTGCTCCAGCTCCGCCGGGGTGGTGCCGCTGGTCGTGGCGAGCAGGGCGGCCGCGCTGTCGGTCGGGTCGACCAGCGGAACCGGCAGGGCGGCAATGATATTCGCCGCGTCCACCGGCGCGTCGACACCGAAGACGCCACGGGGCGGGCCGAAGTAGGTCGACATCCCGGGACGCGGCACCCCGTCGTCGGTGGACAGGACCTCGCGCAGCACCCCGGTGAGCTGATCGGTCATCTCCTCCATCGAGGCGAACCGCACGTCCGGGTCGTCGTCGGTGGCGCGGAGCAGGAATCGATGGAGCGAATCGTAGGTGACCAGCAGCGGTTCGGTGTCCGGTCCGGGCAGCTCGGCGAAATGACCGCCGCGCTGCGGCACGTCCATCAGCAGCACGGCCAGCGTGCGGCCGACGGTGTAGACCTCGGTGGCGATGGTCGGCCCGGTCTCGGCGATCTCGGGCGCCTGGTAGCCGATGGTGCCGTAGATGGGGCTGTCCTGATCGTCCATGGCGATCACCGCGCCCAGGTCGATGAGCTTGAGCTGCTCGTCGGTCTGCATCACGTTGTCCGGCTTGAAATCACAGTAGGCGAGGCCAAGAGAATGCAGATAGCCGAGCGCGGGCAACATCTCCAGCACGTAGGCGATCGCCTGGGCCGGGGGCAGGAATCCGCCGACGGTGTCGCGGTGGCTACGCAGGATCTGCTTGAGCGACGTCCCGCCGACGTACTCCATGACGATGTAGCCGACCGCGACCCCGTCCGCCCCAGCGTGCTCGACGAAGTTGTGGATCTTGACGATGCTCGGATGTTCCACCTCGGCGAGGAATCGCTTCTCCGCCACCGCGGCCAGCATCGCATCGGCGTCACCCGCGTTGAGCAGGCCCTTCAGCACCACCCAGCGGTCGCTGACGTTGCGGTCGGTCGCCAGGTAGATCCAGCCGAGCCCGCCGTGCGCGAGGCAGCCCGCGACCTCGTACTGACCGGCGACCAGATCGCCCTTGGCCAGCTTGGGGGCGAAGGAGAACCGGGTGCCGCAGTTGGCACAGAATCCCTCGCTGCGGCCTGGCTTTCCGTCCCGGCCCCGGCCGACCGGCTTCTCGCATTTGCCGCAGAACCTCTTGTTCTCCGGCACCTCGGGGTCGGTCATGATCGCCGTGGTCGGATCGATGCGCGGCACCCGGGGCACCTCGACCATGCCTGCGCCTAGTCGGCCGCGGCGGCTCGACCTGGACGAGGACCGGCCGGTGCGCACCGAACGCGAGCTGCTCCGGGTGCTGCGCGTGCTGCCGGACACCGTCGCGGCCGCCTGCGGCGCGGGCGCGGTGCCACAGACCTCGCAGTAGCCGTCGATAATCGTTCCGCCGCAACCGGGTTCGGTGCAGTGCTGATGCGCGGCCGACTCGGTCGTCGCCTCGGCCTTCGCTTGCGTCTGGTGTGCCGTCGACTGAACCGTCGTCGCCTCGGAAGGTGCGGTCCCGCACACCGCGCAGTAGCCGTCCTCGATGGTGCCCGTGCAGCCGGGCTCGGTGCATGTCCTCACGGTCGCCTCCCCGATTTCTCCGCGATGAGTTGCTGATAGTCGGCGACGGCGCGGGTGACCGCCGCCAGATCGCACGGTGTGCGGGCGAGCAGCCCGGCCGCGATCTGATGGGAGGCGAGCAGGTCGCGGTCCTCGCCTACGCCGAGGCGGGCCGCCTTGGCCTGGTAGGCGGCCAGCCTGCCGCGCAGTTCACCGCGCCGATCCAGCAGGCCCTGTGCCAGATTCTCCGCCGAGGCCGCGGTCGCGATCGCCGCGTCGATGCGGCGGCCGAGGTCGAGCAGTGCCGCTGCCGCACGCGGATTGGCGGGGATGGCGTCCAGTTGCGCGCGCAGCAGGCCGATATCGTCCGCGAGCACCGGCAGCGGACCCGACACGATGGTGCTTTCGACCTTCGCCTTGGCCTGCGCGGCCCGCTCCCGGACTTCGCGTAATGCGTCGAGCCGCTTGTGCCCGCCCGCGATCGCGGCGGGCCAGTTCGCCACGATCGCACCGAGTTCGGCGAGCACGGCCGCCTCCCGGCGCATGGCCTCGCCGAGTTCGGCGAGCCGGGCGTCGATGTCGGCGGTGGTCAGCGCGAGCGGGTCGGTGGCCGAGCGGCTGAGCAGGTCGGTGATGCCGTCGCCGATGGCGCGCAGCGCGGGGGTCGCTCCCCCAGCTTTATCCAGTTTGTCCTGTAGTGGCGCGAGGCCGGACATCACGCGGGTGTTCACCTTGTCCACCGCGTCGAGGAATTCGGCGATCATCGGGAAGGTCGCCCGCATGCGATCAAGGGTATCGGCGAGGCCGACGAACAGCACGTATTCGCTCGGACCGGTGAGCGAGCGCTCGGCGAACGGGATCGGCGTGCGCGAGGCCGCATAGGGTCGGCCGCGCAGCAGCTCGGTCAGCTCGGCGCGCTGTCCGTCGTCGAGCTTGGCGCGGTTGCCGCGCACCGCGCGCGCCGAATCCAGGATGGCGCGCATCCGGCCGAAGTCCTCCCACATCAGCGCGAGCGCGTCCCGGACGGGCAGCCAGCGCGCCTCGGTCACCCCGGCCGGCGGGTAGCGGCGCACCAGGGTGAGCCCAGGATGTTTGTCGAGCTCGAGCAGGGTGGCCACGATCGAATCGACTTCGGTTGCGCGACTGGCCAATTCGCGATCGATCTCGAGCAGGGTGAGCGGCTGCATGATGGACCGGCTCATCCCACATACCGTGGTGTCGGCTGGCCCGGCGACGGGCCGAGCGCACTGAGCCGCGCCGCGTAGATCCGCTCCCAGGTGCCGTCGGTGCGCATCCGCTCGAGCACGCCGTTGACGAAACGAACCAGATCGTCGCTGCCTTTGGGGACGCCGACCGCGTAGCCGCCGATGCCGATGGGATCGCCGACCACCTGGAGGTTGCGGTCCTGCTCGACCAGACCGAACAGGATCGGCGCGTCCCCGCTGATCGCGTCGACCAGTCCCTGCTGCAGCGCGACGAGGCAATCGGTCCAGTTGGTGACGCCGATGACGGTGGGACGCTTGGCCATCGCGAACAGCGGCGTCGACGCCGTTGTGCCGCGCGCGACGCACACCCGCTTGCCAGCCAGGTCGGTGCCGGAGTTGATGCCGGAGTCGCGCGGGGCCAGAATCCGTTGTGCCGCACCGTAATAGACCGAGGAGAAGTCGACCTCCTTGCGCCGTTCACAGGTCGCCGAGAAGGTGCGCACGATCATGTCGACCTTCTTGTCGTGCAGCGCGGAGAGGCGTTCGGCGGCGGTCACCGAGCGTAGCTCGATCTTGCTCGGGTCGCCGAACAGCGCGTTCGCGATCTCGTGGGCGATGTCGATGTCGAAGCCCTCGAGTTCGCCGGTGCCCGGATTGCGGAAGCCGAACAGATAGGTGTTCTGATCGACGCCGACCTTCAGCCTGCCGTTGGCGACGATCGCCGCCATCGCCGAATTCTGCGGCATCGCACCGGGTCTTGGCAGCGGGCCGGGCCGCAGGCTCGCCTCGGTGTCGCAGCTGCCCTCGATCGGCGGCGGGTCGGTGATCTCGCCAGCGCCGGCGGGTTGCGGGTTCACCGCGTCCAGGGTGTTCGGCGCGGGCAGGTCGCCCGATCCGCAGCCCGTCATCAGGGCCGTCGCCGCGACGAGCAGCGCGGCGAGCACCAGGCGTGTGTTCACAGGAACTCCTTCAGCCGCGGCCACACCCCGGCGACCACGGCGGCCGCGGCGAACACAAGCAGCACCAGCGTGCCGGACGGGCTCAGGATCAGCGCGCTGCCCGCGGTGTCGAGACCATCGCGGAGATCTCGGCGAGCCTGGGCGAGGTTGTCGTTCAACGAACGGTCCAGCGCGGCGAACTGGGTGGCCGACGAGGTGGGCGCGGCGCCGATCGCCTGCGCGACCGCCGCCGGATAGTTCGCCGCCTGGTACGCCTCCACCTGCGCCTGGTGTCCGGCCGACCATGTGGCGAGCTCTTGCACGGCAACCGAATCCGGGCCGACCACGGTGGCGAGGCGGTCGCGCAGATCGGCGGCGTGCTTGGTGTATTGATCCTCACCCGCCGCGATATCGCCGCGGGTGATCAGTTGCAGCGTCTCGTCGGTGCGCGCCTGCTGGGCCGCGATGCGCGCCTTCGCCAGGGTTTCGAAGCGGTTGCTCGCGCCGGACGCGCCGGTGTCGAGGGCATTCGACGCCACGCCCGTCGCGGCGATCAGCCACAGCAGCGCGAGCACCGCCGCGACCGCCGCCGCCGCGACGCCGAGGTTGGCCAGGCGGTTGGTGCGGCGCAGGAGGATCCACGACCCCACCGCACAGACGATCAGCACAAGCACGACCAGCACGATGCTGAGCACCGGCATCGTCGCGATGGCCCGCTGGTCGTCGCGCACGGCGGCGAATCTGTCGGCGGTGAGCCGTTCGGCGTTGGGCAGCAAGGACTTCTGCATCACCTCCGACGCCTCGCTCAGATACGACGAGCCAACCGGGAAGCCCTGCCGATTGTTCGCCCGTGCCGTCTCGACGAGGCCGGTGTAGGCGGGCAGGTCGGCGGCGACCCTGGCCACGATCTGCCTGGTCTGCTCGTCGGACGCGCCCGCGGTGGCCTCCGACAGCGCGGCGGCGGCGTCGGCCAGCGATTGCTGATACCGCTGGCGCGGCGCGACGGCCGCGCTGCCGGTGGACAGGAACTCGGCGGCGGCCGAGGCGTCGGCGGCCGAGAGCGCCACGTACAGCCGTTGCGCGGCGAAGGCGAGCGGCTCGGTGTGCGCGAGCGCGGCGTCGCGGCGCGCGCCCTTGTCGCTCATCTGGTTCGCGCAGGCGAAACCCGCGAGCAGGCACAGCACGACGGAAACGACGACAACAACGGCGATCACCCCCGGCGTCGTTCCGGCGAAGCGTCGCAACCACAGGGTCCCGTTGCGGATGCGAGGTCCCACACCGTCCTCCTAACATCTCCCCGGCCGGTGCATTCGATCGCGATAGTACGGGAGGAGGATTCGGTGTGCCGACCGATTGCCCAGGTAGTGGACAATCAGAGTTTCAGAGGCGGTCGCGAACCAGCTTGGGGGCCGTGCTGATTCGGGCGACGAGCAGCGCGGCGGCGCACAGTCCGGTGATGGTCAGCCAGCCGAGATGCGCCGGTGGCCGGAAGTCCGCCGCCGAGGTCAGTGCGCCGGGATGGCTGGCGATCAGCGAGCCGATGACGGCGACGCCGAGCGACTGGCCGATCTGCCGCGAGGTGGTCGCCATGCTGGCCGCGACCCCGGCCTGCGCGGACGGCAGACCGGCCACCGCCGTCGCCGTGATGGGCGTGTAGATCAGGCCGATGCCGGCGCCGAACATCGCGTAACCGATGAGCAGCAACAGGTTTGCGCTGCCGTCGAAGGTCGCCGTCAGTACCGCCGCCGCGGCGGTCGCCACCACCGCACCCGCGGTCAGCGCGCTGCGGGCGCCGCGCTGGGCGACCACCCGCCCCGACATCGGGCCGAATACGAACATGGCGACCGCCATCGGCACCAGCGCGAGCCCGGCCATCAGCGGTGAGTCGTGCCGAATCTCCTGGAGGTAGAACGTATTCAGGAACAGGAACCCACCCATCGCGGCGAACGCGAGGATCGCGATCACGAACGCGCCGGTGAACGGGGCCGAGCGAAACACCCGCAGATCGATCAGCGGGTGCGGGTGCCGCGGCGCGTACCGCAGTATCGCGGCGAGGCAGGCCGCGGACCCGGCGAAGCAGCCGATTGTCACCGGCGAGAGCCAACCCCGATGCGGCCCTTCGATAATCGCGAACACCAGCAGTCCGAGCAAGCCGATCACCAGCAGCTGTCCGAGCGGGTCGAGCCCGCGCGGCCGATCCGATTTCGACTGCGGCACGACCAGGAAGGTGAGCGCTAACGCCACCACCGCGATCGGCACGTTGATCCAGAACACCGCCGCCCAGCCGATCGCGTCGACCAGGAAGCCGCCGACCACCGGACCGGCCGCCATGCCGATGCCGATCGACCCGCTCCAGATCCCGATCGCCCTGAGCCGCTGCCCCGGTGCGGTGAATACCGCCGAAATGATCGCCATCGCGACCGGAGTGAGCATCGACCCGCCGACCGCCTGCAGCACCCTGAACGCGACGAGCCAGCCGATCGAGGGCGCGAGACTACACGCCAGCGAACTTATGGCGAATACCGCGAGGCCGATCTGGAAGAGGGTTCTTCGGCCGATCCGGTCGGCCAGTGAGCCGGACAGCGTCAACAGGCAGGCCAAGGTCAGCGTGTAGGCGGCGACCACCCACTGCGCGCCGGAGAGCGATCCGTCGAGTCCGCGACTGATGGCCGGTAGCGCGACGTTGACAGCGGTGGTGTCGACATTCGCCATCACCACGGCGGTGCAGCAGACGGCCAACACGGTGGCCTGCCGGATCGTCTTCGGAACACTCGGCGCGACAGGAGCGCTGATCGACATGCCAGCATACTTGCAGCATCCCGCCGGTCTGCCCTGCCCAACACACCGTTCGGTCTGACTCGTTCCACTTGGAACTCTGGGCGAACTTAGTGGGCCCCCGCCGGGACCGGCGCGCGCGTCGGCGCGGGCGACCGGCCACCGCGCAGCCGGAACTCCTGCGGCGGGCATCCTTTCCAGCGCCGGAAGGCGCGGATGAAGGAGGCGGCTTCGGCGTAGCCGAGGCGGGCGGCGACCTGCTCGGTGGTCAGATCGGTGTGCCCGAGCAGCTGCTCCGACAGCAGCTGCCTGACCTCGTCGAGCAATGCGCGGAACGAGGTGTCCTCCTCGTTGAGCCGCCGCGACAGGGTGCGCGGGCTCATGAACATCTCGTTGGCGACCGCGATCTGATCGGGGATATCGCCGGGGTTGCGGGCGAGTAGTTCGCGGACCGCCCCCGCGACGCCGGAGCGGGTGCGATGCCGATCGAGCAGTTCGCGGCAGAACTGGGCGCAGGTGCCGCGCGCCGGTTCGCTGGTTTTCAGCACCGCGAGATCGAGGGAGCGACCGTCGAACGACACCGCATCGGCCTCGGCGTCGAAAACGGGCTCCACTCCGTAGATCTCGCGGTACCGGCCGATGTTCACGGGTGCCCGTTGCCGGAATTCGACTCGCGCGTAAGGGATTCCGGTGTCGAACACCCCGTTGCCGATTGCCTTGATACCGGCGAGGATTCGCTCGGCAAGAAAGACGCGCAGGTCCGGCGGGCTCTCGGCGTCATCGAAGCGCACCCGCGTCGCGCCCACGGTTTCCTCGACCGTGAGCCGACCGGAAACGACGGTGCGGTCGAGGTAGCGAACCATCACGTCGATCGCGTCACGCGGCGTGCGACTGCTGAGAAGCGCGAGGCCCCATGGATCGGATAACGGAATATCGGCCCGGCCGCCCGCTTCCGCGCCGAATCCCGGCTCGGCACCGAAGCGTTCGAGCACATTACGCACGACGAGCAGTTCCTGATGTGCGGTGCACGCGATATCCGTCGGCGACAGCATCGTGCCGGACAGGCAGTCGGCACCGGGCATTCCGCGTTCTCCGGCGAGCGTGATCAGCACGCGAACGCTGGAAGTGCTGCGGCGAAATTCCCGGTCGAACATGTACTCGCATTCCTCATCGAATTCGCCGTACCAGACGGCTTGGCGAAATCTAGCAATGCCGGACCGGTCAGTGGTGCGAAATGACGAACTGTTCAGGGTGCGCGCAGCAATACTTCGTTCAGCATGGTGATGAGTCGGTCGCTGTCGAATCGATCCGGATCGTCGAGGACCAGCCGGGCGGCGGTGTGCACGATGCCCTGGACGACGCGGACCAGGATGTCGATATCGACGTCGGCGGCACCGCGTTTGCCGGAGAGCCATTCGCCGAGACTGCGACTCAGTGGTGTGCGCAGTTCGTCGCGGGACTTCTCGATGCGGTCGCGCAGGACCGGCGGCACGCCGTCGATCGGGAAGTAGACCAGCCGCCAGCTGTCGGGCATGGCGCGCACCTCGGCGAGGAAGCGGGCCAGTGCCGCCGCCAGCACCTCGGCTCGATCCTCGTGCGGCGCAGTCGATTCGATGCCGGACATCGATCGATCGACCGCCGCGCGCATGCGCGCGGTCTCGCGTTCGATCAGCTCGTGCAGCAGTTCGTCGCGGCTGGCGAAGGAGTCGTAGACCACCGGGCGGGTGACGCCGCCGCGCTCGGCGACCGCGGCAATGCTGACGTCGGTGAAGCCGCTCGCGGTGATGATGTCCAGTGCGGCGTCGAGCAATTGCTCTCTGCGGTCGGCGGGTGCGAGCCGTTTGGCGTAGCGGCGTCGCTGCTGGCCACCTTCGGGTTCCGGCTTCGGCACGACTACTCCGCCTCCATCGCGAGCGCGGCCTCGGTCATCCTGCGCACCATCCAGCGCAGGGTGCGCGATACCGCGTCCCGCTGCGCGCCGCCGTCGGCCAGCGCCAATCGCGCGCCCGTTTCGCTGGCGCTGATCACCGCGTAGCTCAGCAGCTCCGCGTCGATTTCGCGAGCGCGCAGCGCCGCCACCGCAGCGATCGCCGCTTCGATCTGCTGGCGAATCTCGGCCCTGCCGTGCTCGATTCGGTCGCGTGCCGCCGCGGGCAGACCGTCGCCGGACATCAAGACAAGCTGCCAGGTCTCCGGCGCGGACAGCACCAGGTCCAGGTAGATGTCGACCCCGTCCATCGCCATACCGACGGCGATATCGGCCGGATCGGTGTCCGGCGAGAGAATCGGCGCCGCGGTGGCCGCCATCGCCACCACCCGCGCCTTCTCCCGGTCGAGCAGCGCCGCGAAAACCTCGTCGCGGTCTCCGAATTCGGCGTAGAGCGCGGGCCGGGTGACACCGGCCGCGCGCGCGATCGCGTGCATGCTGACGCCGACGTACCCCTCCCGGACGATGACTCCCCGCGCCGCATCGAGGATGCGCTCGCGTCGCGCCGACACGGTCTCCTCCTGTGCTGCTCGATCGGTGATCATCAGCCCTGTCGACCGGTGATCCGGTGGCGCCAGTGTACGCATCGGCTATAACTGCGGCGGCCGCATCGGGGGACTTCGGTTGTTGATCAAAGGTCGGATAGTACGTGCTGAGCACGGCCTCGGTAGTGAAATTGACACTGTTGTTCTCGGGCCGAACCGGTGTTACCGTGTGCCGAGTGTTGGTGGGGCGGATCACAGTTGGACGATCAGCCGATCACTCCGACGCGCTAGCACGCGACCTCACCGAAGCGGTTGTCGAGAACTGTCAACACCTTGGCCAGCTGAGCCACGAGCAACTCCACCGGTGCCACCTACCGTGCGGAGAGACCTCAGCCGCGGATCACCGAGATCCGTGCACGAGGCGGTAGGAGGATTAATGAAGGGCGCCCCACCGCTCACGGAGCAGGCAGGCTCCGCCTCAGCCGGACAGATCGTGCGCGAGAACCTCACCGGCACCGCGCTTTCCAGCCTGCGCACCTTCGGGCGCGCGGTGGACCTCGGCATCGAATCGGTGCGCGGCACGGTGACCGACGTGCTCGGGCTGCGGTTCCCATGGGCGGAAATGCTGCGCCAGGCTTGGTATCTGATCACCGTGACCGCGATACCGGCGGTGCTGATGGCGATTCCGTTCGGCGTTGTCGTATCGGTGCAGGTTGGCAATCTGATTCACCAGCTCGGCGCCGACTCGATGATCGGCGCCGCCGGCGGGCTCGGGGTGATCCAGCAGGGGGCGCCGATCGCCACCGGGCTGTTGCTCGGCGGCGCCGGCGCTTCCGCGATCGCCGCGGATCTCGGCGCGCGCACCGTCCGCGAGGAGATCGACGCGTTGCGCACGATGGGGATCAGTCCGGTGCATCGGCTGGTCATTCCGCGGGTGACGGCCATGCTCTTCGTAGCGCCACTGCTGAACATCCTGATCATCTTCGTCGGCATCGTCTCCGGCTACGCGGTCGCGATCGGCGCGCAGCACGTGACACCGGGCAGCTACTGGGCGACGTTCGGATCGTTCGCCGTGCTCGCCGACGTGTGGATCTCCCTGGCAAAGGCGATGCTGTTCGGCTTCATCGTGGTGATCGTCGCCTGCCAGCGCGGGCTGGAGGCCAAGGGCGGGCCGCGCGGGGTGGCCGACGGGGTGAATGCCGCCGTTGTCGTGTCCGTCGCGGGGATCATCCTGGTGAACCTGGTGATCACCCAGGTGGTGGCGATGTTCTTACCGCTACGGGTGGCGTGATGACCGCGACACCGTATGCTCCGAAAGGCCTCGCCTGGGCGTATCGCCTTGTCCGGCAACGTAATCGGTTGTTCGCGCCGATCGAGACCACCGGGTTCATGCTCGGCTTCGTCTGCCAGGCCCTCTGGGCGATCCCGCTCACGCTGCGCCGCTACCGCGCGCAGACTATGCGCACCATCACCGATATGACCTGGGGCCGTGGGTCGGTCCTGGTCGGCGGCGGTACCGTGCCGATGCTGGTCGTGCTCGGCATCGCGATGGGCGCGGGCGTCGGCATCCAATCCTTCGCGGCACTGGATCTGCTCGGCCTCGGCCCGGTGACCGGCGTGGTGTCGGCGTTCGCGAACACCCGTGAGCTGGCGCCGATCGCGGCGGCGGTCGGGTTCGCCGCGCAGGCGGGCTGCCGGATGACCGCGGAGATCGGCTCGATGCGCATCTCCGAGGAGATCGACGCGCTGGAATCCCTTGGGCTCCGGTCGATTCCGTTCGTGGTCACCACACGGGTGATCGCCGGTGCGGTGGCGATCGTGCCGACCTTCTTGATCGCGCTGGTACTCAGCTATGTCGCGTGCTCGACGGTGGTTGTGCTGCTGCACGGCCAGGCGGGCGGGGTCTACGACCACTATTTCTTTCAGTTCACCAGCGGCTACGACGTGCTCGCCGCCGTGGTGAAGATCCTGATCTTCGGTGTCGCGGTGATCCTGATCCATTGCTACTACGGCTTTTTCGCCTCCGGCGGGCCCGAAGGCGTCGGTATCGCGTCGGGTCGCGCGGTGCGGGCGAGCTTCGTCGCGATCGTCGCGCTGGACATGGTGTTGTCGATCCTGCTGTGGGGCGTCAACTCCGCCATCGAATTCCCAGGGTGAGCTGATGCCGAACTACAGCATGCCCGGCGTCTCGATGACCCGCCGCGGCTCCCTCCTGGTCGGCGCGCTGGTCGTCGTCACCGCCTCCGTCGTCGCTTTCGGCTGGCGTGGTGTCTTCGATGACGCCGACGCGAGACAGGTGCGTATTCAGTTGCATACCGAAGAGATCGGTGAAGGGGTCATCCCGGGCACCAAGGTGCGCATGGACGGCGTGACGGTCGGCGAGATCGCGACGATCGCCAGCGCCGAGCAGGGCCGCCAACTGATCACCCTTGACCTCGATCGCACCGAAACCGCCTCCCTCACCGACACTTTCACCGTCGACTACGCACCCGACAACCTCTTCGGGATCAGTGCGCTGACCCTGCGTCGGTCGGCAGGCGGCACGCCGTTGCGCGCGGGTGCGGTCATCGACCTGGCTGGCAAGAACGCGAACAAGGTCACCGATGTGACGATGGGCAGCCTGCTGCGCTCGCTCACCGACACCTCCACCGAGGTGCTCACCCCGAAGCTCACCGAACTGATCACCCAGTTCAACGGCGATCTACACGCGTTCACACCGCTGCTGGAGGCCATCGTCACGCTCAGCCGCGCGGTCGCCGACACCCAGCGGTATCCGACGCCGTACCTGCTCGATCAGTACTCCTCCCTGTTCGGCGGGCTCGGGACGTTCGCCTCGTCGACCTTCCGACTGCTCGACGCCCTCATGAACATCGAGGTGCTCGTCAACGACCGGCCGAAGTACGACGCGTTCATCGGCATGGTCGTCAACGACGCGTTCCCGGCGATCGGCCAGGTGGGCGACGCGGCACGCGGCCAGCTCCTCGGTTACACCCAAATGCTCACGCCGCTACTACAAGCCATGGCCGCGACGGTGTCCGACCCGAAACGCAGCGGTGCCGAGAGCACCGAACTGCTCGACCGGCTGAACCGGATGTTCACCGACACCCCCGACGGGCCCGCGGTGAACGTGGCGGTGGTGCTGCGCGGCATGCCGGGGATCGCGGGGCCGCTGTTCGGCCAACAGGGACTCGGAGGTGGCCGGTGAAGCAGTTGCCTATCCGCTCGATTGTGTTGCGGCTCAGTGTTTTCACTGTCGCGATGGTGGTGCTGCTCGTGGTGGTCGCGCAGGCGATCACGCGCCCGATCGGCGGCGATACCGATGCTTTCCGTGCGCGATTCACCGACGCGAGCGGCCTCAAAACCGGCGATGACGTTCGAGTGTTCGGCGTGCAGGTCGGCAAGGTCACCGCGATCGACCTCGACGGCGCGACGGCGGTGGTCGGCTTCTCCGTGCAGCGGGCTCGGCCGGTCTACGACGCCAGTGTGCTCGCCATCCGCTACCAGTCGCTGACCGGGCAGCGCTACGTCGATATCAAACAGCCGGACCGGCCGACGACTCGACTGCGGCCGGAATCGACTATCGCCGAGACGAATACGATTCCCTCGTTCGATGTCACCCAGCTGTTCAACGGACTACAGCCGGTCATCGCCCAGTTCTCCCCCGGCGCGCTCAACCAGTTCACCGAGAACGTTCTCGCGGTGATCGACGGCAACGGCTCCGGCATCGGACCCGCGCTGGAGTCCCTGGACAAGCTCAGTCGTTTCGCCACCGACCGCCAGGCGGTGATCAGCACGATCGTGGCCAACCTGAACACCATCTCCGGCCAAATCGGTGGCCGCTCACCGCATCTGGTCACACTGCTGCGCGGGATCGCCGACGTGTTCACCGCATTCCGCGAAAAGCTCGACGGTCTCCTCGATTTCGCCGCCGTGGCGCCGTCTGCGCTCGGCCCGCTCAACAGCCTCATGGACACCCTCGGCTTCACCGAGAACGCCAACCCGGACCTGATGACGGATCTGCGGCGGCTGTTCCCCGACCCGCAGGCGGCGCTGGCCGCGCTCGGCAGGCTACCTGGGCTGCTGCAGGCGCTGAGCGCCGTGCTGCCGCCCGCCGGTGCCGCGGCGGGCGAGGTCAACCTGACGTGCGCCAAGGGCGCCGCCGAACTGCCCGAGGTGCTGAAGGTGCTCGTTGGCGGACAGCGGGTCACGATATGCAACGGATGAGACTGCTGCACAAGCTGATTCCCGACCACGACCGGCACGAGGCGGCGAAGAACCGGCGCGAACTGCGGCTCGGCCTGCTCGGCGCCGGGTTCGTCGCGGTGTTGCTGTTGGTCACCGCGGCCATCTATGTCGCGCCGATCGGCAAGTCCGGCTACACCGCCGAGCTGGCCGAGGCGCAGTCGGTGAAGGTGGGCGATCAGGTGCGCGTCGCGGGGATCACCGTCGGCGCCGTCACCGCGCTCGAGCTGAAGCCGGACCGGGTGCGCATGCGGTTCACCGTCAAGCGTGGCGTATTCCTCGGCGACGCGACATCGCTGGAGCTGCGCATGCTCACCGCGGTCGGCGGCCACTACGTCGCGCTGTTCCCCGCGGGCGCGAAGCCGCTCGGCGACAAGGTCATTCCGGTCGATCGGGCTCGGCTGCCCTACAGTCTGATCCGCACACTGCAGGACGCGGCGCAGCCCGCCCGCGACGTCGACGGCGAGACGCTGCGGAAAAACCTGGCGGCCCTGGAGAATTCGCTGGATCAGAGTCCGGACGCACTGCGCCAGATGGGCGGGGCCGTGCAGTCCTTCGTCGACCTCCTGAATCGGCAGAACACCGAGGTGTCGCGGGCACTGACGGTGATGACCGAATACCTCGGCACCATCGATCACAACAAGGGCCTCGTCGGGGAGTTCGTCCGCCAGATCGGGATGCTGCTGGTCACCGGGCTGGACAAGCGCGCGGAGATCGAAGAGGCGTTGACCATCGCCGCGCAGCTGCTGTCCAGGATCGCCGCGCTCGAGCCCGCCTCGCGGGAGATCCTGGAGCCGCTGGCCGGGAAGTTGCGCGAAACGTTGCCGCAGCTGAAGGAACTGGGTGCGCAGCTGGACGTCGCGATTCCGGCGTGGCGTGAACTGCGCGACCGGCTGGTCGCCGCCACCGCGGGACAGGACGGGATCGCGATCGATCAGTCCGCGTTGACGCCCCAGGTGTGCGTTCCGGTGCCGGGGCGGTCCTGCTGATGAAACGTCTGCTTGCCGCACCGGGTTTCGTCACCGTCGTCGGCGCGCTGCTGCTCGCCGTGATCGCGGTCGTTGGCTACGTCATCGTGGTCGATCCGGCCAAGAAGATGCTGAACTACTGCGCGCTGATGCCGGACGCGGTCGGCCTGTATACCGGCAATCAGGTGACCACCCTTGGCATTTCGGTCGGCAAGGTGACCGGGATCCGGCCGGAGGGCACCGCCGTCCGGGTCGACTTCGAGGTGGCAGCCGATCACCCGCTGCGTGGGCAGCCCACCGCGACCACCCTCTCGGACAGCCTGGTCGCCGACCGCACGCTCGCCGTCTTCGGTGAGCCGAACGCACCCGCCGAATGGGACCGGAGCCGTTGTCTCACCAAGACATTCACGCCGAAGAGCATCAGCCAAACGTTGGAAGGCTTCTCGCAGCTCGCATCCCAGCTCGGCGGGGACGGCAACCCCGCGGAGCAGACCCGAATCAAAGACGGCGTCAACGCTTTTCAGGCTGCCACCGCCAACACCGGACCGCGGCTCAATGCCCTGATCAAGGATCTCGCCACCGCGTTGCGGCAACCGGATGCCGCGATCGGCAATATCGGGCATCTCATCGATGCGTTCGCCTCGATCACCTCGAGCATCTCGATGAACTGGGACGATATCGCCACGGTATTGGTACGGGCGAATACCGGCATCGCGTTCATCAACGGCATCTGGTCACGCGTTGTGCAGATCATCGATTCGCTGCTCGTGCTGCTGCCCTGGCTCAACCGCCTGGCCCACGACTACGGCAGGCCACTGCTCGGCGCGCTCGACGGCGCGGTGCCGGGGTTGCGCCTGTTGGCCGCGAATGTCGGTTCCCTGCAACAGGTCGTGTCCATGATCCCGTCGATCATGGACGCCTTCCAGCAAACGATCGACCCGGCGACCGGCTGGCCGCGCATTACCTACGCGGCACCGAAAGTCGCGCTGCCACAAGAACAAGCGGATCAGATCTGCGCGGGAATCAACGCGCTGAACCCCGGTGGGTGCCGCTCGGCCGAGAACGGGCTTGCCACAGCGAATCTCGTGCCGATGATCCTGGGATCGGTGGGGGTGCGATGAGCAGGCGACGATCATGGCTCGCGTCCGGCGTTGTCGCGGCGGTGCTGCTGACGGCGTCGGGCTGCGCGTTCGACCCGGCCACGGTGCCGGTACCCGGCGCGTCGGTGTCCGGCCCGACCTATCAGGTGCGCATCGAGCTCGCCAGCGCGCTCAACCTCCCCACCCAGGCGAAGGTGGTGGCCAATGGCGCGCAGATCGGCAGCCTGCGCTCGGTGCACGTGGTCGATCCGACCGCGTCGAACAGCGGCCGCGTCGATGCCATCGTCGAGATCTCGAACTCGGTGAGGTTGCCCGCGAGCACCACCGCCCAGCTGCGGCAGAACACCTTCCTCGGCGATGTCTACATCGGACTCACCACTCCGGCAACGGGTTTCGCCGACATGATCCCCGATGGCGGCACCATCCCGCTGCGGCAGACCAAGGCCGCGTTGCAGGTGGAGGATCTGCTGGCGGGCATGTCGACCTTCGTCGGCGGCGGCGCGATCCAACAAGCCAAGGACATCATCGATCACGTGAACGCGGTGCTCCCTGCGCAGCCGACCGACACCGCGCGGATCTTTCAGACGCTCGGCCGCGACGCACAGGACGTGGCCGCCGACACCGGCTCGGTCGACCGGATGCTCGACGCGATCGAGCAGGATCTCGGTGCGGTGCTGGACAATCCGACCCAGCTGGACGCGCTACTGAGCGAACGCGGGTCGGTGGAGATCCCCGCGGACGCGCAGTCGCTGGTGTTGACGCTCGGCGTGGTCGGCGGACTCGGCGTGGTCGGTCACGCGGTGCAGTGGTTGGCGCCGCTGCTCGCGGCCGGCGACGCGACGGCGAAAGCGCTGGTGCCGCTGCTGCTCGCGAACCGTGCGCTCGACCTGAACGCGCCGTCCAACCTCAATCGGGTGGTCACGCTGCTGCGGGACAAGATCATCCCGTTCGGCGAGCGCGGCCCGAAGGTCAATGTCACGCATGTCGATGTCCAGGGCGCGCCGAGCCCGCTGGATACCGACGAGCAGGTCGCGCGAATGATCGCCGCGCTGCGCATGATTGGAGTCGTTCGATGAGCTTCGCACGCAGAAACGCGGGAACGATCGCGTCGCTCGGCTCCATCGGCGCCATCCTGGTTCTCTTCAGCTCGTATCTCACCTTCAGCGTGGTGAAGGTCGACTGGTTCGCCGAAAGCACCAGCGCGACCATGCTGCTCGCGGACTCCGGCGGGCTCATCCCACGGTCCAAGGTGCTGCTGTCGGGCATCGAGATCGGCCAGGTGACGTCGGTGGCGCATCAGGGGCAGTCGGTCGAGGTGGCGTTCCGGTTCGATGCCGAGTATCGGGTGCCGATCGCGAGTTCTGCACGGATCGAGGCCCTTTCGGGTCTCGGGGAGCCCTATCTCGAATTCCGGCCGACCGCGGCAGGTGGCCCGTATCTACAGAACGGCCAGCGGGTCGACGCGACCACTGTTGCCAAGCCCGTCTCGATCCCCGAGGTCGCGCGCACCGCGACGCAGCTGCTCGAGCAGTTCGATCCGAAGGCCATCGCGAGCATCATCGAGACGTTCGAAAAGGGTTTAGCGGGAACCGAAGCCGTCATTCCGCAGCTGTCCCGGTCCACCGATCTGCTCGCGGCCACGCTGCTCAGTCGCACCGACGTGATCCGTCAGATGCTGGTGGCCATGCAGTCGCGGGCCACCGAGATGTCATGGGCCGGGCCGGAATTGACGAAGGCGGCCGGGCCGTGGGCCGAATTCGGGCCACGGGTCGCCGAAGTCGCCGCCGCCGTCGCGCGCATCGCACGGAAAGGCGACGTCCCGGCCGACTACCTGACCGACACCGACGAGTCCATCGGCCTGATCCCGTTGTTGAAGCAGCTCGCCGCGAAGATCACACTGCTCGGGCCGGACCTGCAGACCCTGCTTCCCGTGTTCCAGCCGGTGGTCGCGGCGGCCACCGGCGTGACGAACCGGATCGACCTCGGCGCCCTCATCACGCAGGCACTGCACGCCACCAGTCCGGACGGCGCGTTGAACCTGCAGATCACTGTCAAATAGACCAGACGGAGTTGCCACGCCATGCCACAGCTGACGAAGACGATCGAATCCGACACCGCGCCAGCGACATCCGGCGTCGCCGCTCACCGTCCGCCGATCAGCGATCGATCGGTGCGGATCGAGATCCCGACGCTCATCCGTGGTGCGGTCATCGCACTGCTCGTGCTTGCCGTCGGCACGCTGTCGGTCCTCCTCGTGCTCGCTCGCCGCGACCTGGCCGACGGCCGGGCCGCGGCGGCCGACGACCGGCACGCCGAGCAGGTCGCCGCCGACTACGCCGTCGGCGCCTCGACCATCAACTACGCCGACATCAACGCGTGGATCACCAAGTTGAAGGCCAACACCGCGCCCGCGCTGGCGAGCAAGTTCGATGCCGTCGGCCCGAAGATGGGCGACCTGCTCACCCCGCTGAAGTGGACCTCGACCGCGACCCCGGTGGCGGCCAAGGTCACCGCGCGAAACAACGGTGTGTACACGGTGGATGTGTTCGTGAACCTGACCATCTCGAATGTGCAGAACCCGCAGACCGGCCAGGTGACCGCCACCTACACCGTGACGGTCGACCAGCATTCCGAGTGGCAGATCACCGAGGTCGGCGGGATGAATCAGGCACTGCCGTTCAAGTAGTCCGGACCGTCGGTGTGCGCAGCAGGGTGACGCTCACCGCGAGCAGCCAGAGATGAATCCGCGACCAACCACGACTACGGTCGACACATGGCTCGCCTGGTCGATCCGGAGCGCTTTCCGGACGCCGCCGAACTCTTCCACTCCGGTCTGTTCGAATCGGCGCCACCACCGTCGACAACCGACCCGGCCCAGGATGATTTCGAGTTCGGTCTGGAGGTCGTGCTCGACGGCGTCGCGGCGACGATCGCGCGAACCAACACTGGAGAGTTCAACCACAAAGCGTAGACAGTTCGACCACGACAAAGGACCGGAATCCTGAGTGGGGCAACTCTTTTGCGCTTAGGGGTATCAGGATCGTTCGAGTACCTTCCGGAATTCCTCAGCATGTGGGCCGCTGATCTCGTATGTGACTGTCGCAGGTTGCGCGGGTCCGACACTTGGCGTCGGTCCGGGCACCCACGCGGTCACTAGATCTCGGAACTCTTTGTACGACAACGGGATTACTTCACCTTCGAGGTCGTCGGGCGTGATGCCACCTTGCGTGTCGCGGGTGTGACGTGGTTTACCGACGCGGGGCCACCAGATCGGGGCGTGTTCGTCACTGTTGGCCAGCGCCGCATGCAGGTCCTCCACACCGACCCAGTTGCGGCCGTGTTCAGAGGCTATTTGCACTGCTCGGCGAAACAGGGTGACCAGCGCGGGCGCTACACCGTCAATCGTCACCCGGCATTCGTCGTGTTCGCTCGTCATGACGTGAGCCTAAGCCGGGATGTCAAGACCGACGCACTGAATCGCCAGCGGGGTTGAGCCGACAATGAGCACGTGCGGCCCGAACACCTCCAAGTCCTTGTAGAAGCCGCCCTCACACGTACATACGGCCTTGGCGCTGTTGTGTGGGTCGATGACGACATGCACCTTGCCCCCGCCTTCCTTCTCACATTGTTCGGGAGTGACGGCAGCGGCTGGGCCGGTACTCACCACGACGGCTACGATCACGGCGAGGGCGAGCAGGATGGCCCGAATAATGTTGTGCAACATGATGTTTCCTCATATCTAGTAGCGATTCCTTTGTTCCGGCTCATCCGGCTCGTCCCACGCAAACAAACGCCATGTGGGGAAAAGGGGTGGCAGGTTCCTTCGGCGTTCACGGCGGCCCCTAGGTAGATTCTTTGGTTGCACCTGCCGCCGGGGCATTGGCGCGGTGTCATCCCGGCGGCGCGTGCAAGATCGAGCCTGGTCGGCAGACGTTGGTCTCGGAACCGCAACTTCGCCCCGCAAGTTGTTCGAACGAAGTCGCGGGTGGGTGATTCGCGATACCTTTTGAGTAGATGTGGGGAGGGCATCCAATGCGCGAACCGGCTAGTGAGAACCACCAGTTCGAACAGTTGATACGGCAGCGGGATTGGAAGCGGCCGGAGGTGGCCGAGCGGGTCAACGCCGCGTATGAGCAGATCACCGGAAAGCCGGGCTGCTATGACGCGGACAAGATTCGGATGCTCGCTCGCGGAATCACGAGATGGCCAACGCATGGCTACCGGCTTGCGCTGGAGCAAGCCTTCGGCGTCACTGCGGCTGAGCTAGGCCTCTACAACCCTCGCGCCGCGAGGGCGAAGCCGTCGCAAACTGGTACAGATGTTCATACTGACCTAGTCTTGGGTTGGGGTGGCGAGGAGGTCGACGAAGTGCAGCGCCGAGAGCTTTTGAGGGCCATGGCAGTACTTACGGCTGCGTCACCAGCGATTGTGGCTGCATTGAACGCCGAAGAGCTGGAGAGAACGATCCGCGCGGCGGCGTCCCCGCATCGGGTCGATGCTGCGGTCTTGGAAAACATTCAGGCGATCTTGAACCAGGCCCGGTTGCAGGATGACCTCCTTGGGCCGCAGGCGGCTATCCGTACAACGCTGACCCAAGTGGATATCGCGGACGCGTTGCTGAACGGCTATACGGGACCGCTCGAAGGCCGCTTGAAGTCGTTGCGCAGCAAGGTGAGCACGTCTGCTGGCTGGCAACTGTTCGACCTAGGCCGCAGGGACTTCGCCAAGGACCACTTCGAGAAGGCGCGCGACCTAGCCGACGAAGCTCGCGACTACGCAGCCGCCGCGCTGGCACTTGCGGAATGGGCCGGGATGACAGAGGAAGTCGGCCGCCCAATCGAAGCTGTGGACCAAGCAGCTGGCGCAGAGTCCCGCGCAACCCGTTCCGGAGATCCACTGTTGCGCGCACACGCCGCAGGAATCGCGGCACTCGCCCTGGCAAAGTCGGGGCCAGACTATCGAGCCGACGCACATGAGGCGCTGGTTCGGGCCGACAGCTTCGACGTGACGATTGCGCGGACACCGGAAGAATCTCTCGCGTACTTCTGCACGCCTGGTCACATTGCACGTATGCGGGCCAAGGCGCTTCGCCAGCTCGGAGACCTCCCGGCCGCTATTGATGCCGCCATGGAATCCTTGAGGCTCCAAGCCGTACGTGATCGCGCGGCTTCGCACATCCTGCTCGGCACGATCTATGTGTACGCCGGGGATCTCGAAGCGGGAGTTGTGTCCATCCTTGCTGGTGCCGAAGCGGATGCCGACAACGCTTCTGCCCGGCTGTCGGGGCAGCTGCTTGACGCTCGCAGCTTGGTCCATATCCGTGCCCCTGGGTCGGCCCCGGCGCGCAAGCTTGATGCCCGAATGGAGCAGCTTCAGCTGATCTGAACCCCTAATCCGCGGCCGTCGTCAGGAGTTCCGGACCGCGATGCCGAGGTGGCGGGCGAAAGCCGGTGCCAGCTCCATCAATTGGCCGTTGTCGATCGTCGCGCCGCGCAGCGAATCCAAACCGTCGGTGATGTCGAGTGCCCGTGCGCCGCGCAGGTCGACCTTGGTCAGCTTGACCCGGTTCATCACCATGCTTTCCAGGATCGAGCCGGGGAAGGTCACGTTGGTGAGCGTGGCGTCGCCGAAATCGCAGTCGCGCAAGACACATTCGACGAACGACACGTCGCGTAGCTGCGCGGTGCGGAAGTTGACCGAGTCGAACTTGCAGCCCTCGAAACGCACGCGGCGCAGGCGCGAGCCCGCCAGATCGACGCCGGACAGGGCGCCGTCGATCACTTCGCCGTCCTGCCATCCGGTGTCGGCGAGTTCGGTGCCGACCCAGCGGACGTTGCGCAGCCACACGTCGACGAACCTGGTGTGCCGCATGCTGCCCCGGTGGAAGCCGACCGAGGTGAAGGCCGACTCGCTGAACCGGGCGTTCTGCACGTCGACCTCGTCGAACTCGCCGCCGTCGAGGTGCACGCAGTCGTAATCACCCTCCGGCTCGAGCTCGCCCGCCAAGGCCGCGAGATGGCGCGCGTAGGGCAGGTCTTCGAGCTCGCGGGGCATGCGGGTTCCTCCGGTGCTTGGTGTGCGGTGCGGTCAGCGGTCGAGTATTCCGTTCGGCACCGACAAGTTCATCCCGAGGTCTCCCCTGGGAGCCGTGCCGCGCGCGCGTTCAAGTAGCGCTGCTGCGGCAGACTCATAGTTTTGTGCGCGGCAAGCAGATACGCGGCGCGGGCGGCCGCGGTGTCGCCGGTGGTCTCCAGCAGGTGCGCGCGCACGGCGTGCAGGCGGTGGTCGTCGGCGAGGCGACCGTCGGATTCGAGGTCGTCGACCAGTTTCAGGCCCGCGTGCGGGCCGAGGGCCATGGCGACCGCGACGGCGTGGTTGAGCGCGATCATCGGGTTGTCGACGAGGGCGAGCAGGCGTTCGTAGAGCAGCATGATCTGCGGCCAGTCGGTCGCGTCGTAGCTCGGCGCCTCGTCGTGCAGCGCGGCGATCGCCGCTTGCAGTTGGTACGGGCCTGGAACGCCGCGCGGCAGGGCCACGGTGATGAGTGCGATGCCCTCGGTGATGGATTCGGTGTGCCAGCGGCCGCGGTCCTGCTCTTCCATCGGGACGAGTTCGCCGCCCGGGCCGGTGCGCGCCTCGCGGCGGGCGTCGGTGAGCAGCAGCAGCGCGAGCAGCCCGGCCACCTCGGTGTCGGCGGGCAGCAGCCGATGCACCAGGCGGGTGAGTCGGATTGCCTCCGTGGACAATTCGACACGGTGCAGACTCGCGCCGGAGGTGGCGGCGTAGCCCTCGGTGAAGATCAGGTACAGCACGTGCAGTACGGCGGCGAGGCGAGCGTCGCGGTCGCCGACGGACGGGGGCGCGAACGGGACGCCGCTGTCCTTGATCGTCTTCTTGGCTCGGCCGATGCGCTTGGTCATGGTCGGCTCGGGGACCAGGAACGCGCGGGCGATCTCGGCGGTGGTCAGGCCGCCGACCGCGCGCAAGGTGAGCGCGACCTGCGACGGCGGCGACAGCGACGGGTGGCAGCACAGGAACAGCAGGATCAGGGTGTCGTCGGAATCCGTCGGCTGCCGGTCGGCGGGCGGGGTCAGCCAATCTTCCGGCAGCGCCCACCGGGCGACCGTCTCTTCGCGTTGTTTGCGGGCCTGCTCGCTGCGCAGCAGATCGGTCAGTCGGCGGGACGCGACCGTGATCAGCCAGGCTCGAGGGTTGTCGGGAATGCCGTCGGCGGGCCATTGCGTCGCGGCGGCGAGCAGCGCTTCCTGCACCGCGTCCTCGGCGGTGTCGAAGTGGCCGTAGCGGCGCACCAGCGCGGCGAGGACCTGCGGCGCCGAGGAGCGCAGCAGGTCCGCCACCCTATCTTTCGACATATCAGCCGAACTCGGGCGGCGCCTCGGCGATCGGCCGCACGTCCGCGTAGGCGATATCGGCCAGATGTGCTGGCGCCGGGCATTTTCCGAGTTCCGCCGCGATCTCGGTGGCACGGTCGAAGCTTTCACACTCGACGATCCAGTAGCCCGCGAGCACCTCCTGGGTCTCCGCGTACGGTCCGTCGGTGACGAACGGCGCGCCGCCCTTGCTGCCGATCCGCCGGGTGTGCACCGGATCGACAAGACCGCGAGTCTCGACAAGTTCGCCCGACTCCTCCAGCCCCTTGTTGAACTCGGTCATGAACTCGACCATCGCCGCGACCTCGTCGGCCGTCCAGGCGGGCCTGCCGGTGTCCTTGCCCGACATGCCGTCGTAGTCCTGCTGCGAGCCGTAGCTCAGGATCATGTATTTCACGGCAACTCCTCTGCGTTGTCGGCACCACGGTTGCGCCGCTCATCAGGAACGTCGGAGCCACTGATCATTCTCGGACATCCGCGTGGCAACAGCTGCGAACCGTAGCGAGTCGCGACCGCCATCAAGATCAGATTAAGTGATCTAGGTCACAGTTCAAATCCAACTGACCGGTCGCTCCGAATGACGGAATTGAAGTTCTCTGAAAGTTTGCGGGCGAGCCGTTTTCGTCCGATTCTCATGCTAAATCGCAGCATCAGCGCCCGCGTTGCGCTGACGGCGAGCTTGCTGGCACGGGTAACTTGCAGGCGGCGTGACGACAACTCGACGGAACGGAGCGATGTGATGACAGCGGCAGTGACCAACCCGCCCGCGGAGTCTGATCCATCGGACGCCGAAGCTCCGTTCCCGCTATCGAACGCACAGCTAGGCATCTGGCACGTGCAGCAGGTCGCCCCGGAGGCACCGCAGACCGTGTCGCAATACATCGAGCTGCGTGGCGAATTGGATGTCGAGCTGCTCGCCGAGGCGATCTACCGCTGCGGTTTCGATATGCAGAGCCTGCGGGTGCGCATCATCGAGCTCGAGGACCAGCCGTGTCAGCGGGTCGACCACGCGCTGCCGCTCGGTGTGCTGCACGTAGATCTGCGCGGCGCCGAACAGCCGCGCGCGGCGGCGCGGCAATGGATCCGGCGCGATTCGACGGTGCCGATCGATATCGCCGACGCGCCGCTCGTGCGGAACGTGGTGCTGCAAACCGGTGCCGCCGAGTACTTCTGGTACGCGAAGATGCACCACATCGCCATCGACGGGTATGGCGCCATGCTGCTGTCCATGCGGATCGCGGAGCGGTACAACGCGCTACGCAACGGCATTGAGGCGAGCCGGACCATGGCCAAGTCCCTGTACGCGATCTACGACACCGAGCGGGCCTATCGCGCGTCCGCGGACTTCATCGAGGACAGGCACTTCTGGCACGAGCAGATGTCGCGAATTCCCGGCGCGTTCAGCCTGAGTGAGCGCACGGCGCCCGCGAACAGACAGCGGCTGGTCGAGGAGGGCGTCCTCGCCGACGACGCGGCCACGCTGCTCGACGCGGCGCGGACCTCGTTGCGGGTGTCGCGGCCCGCGTTGTTCGTTGCCGGGCTGGCCGCCTACCTCGCCGCCGTCAGCGGCAATCGCGAGGTCGTGCTGAGCCTGCCGGTGACGGCCCGCACGACCGCGGGACTGCGCTGCTCCGCGGGGTTCGTCTCGAATGTGGTTCCGCTGTTCCTTCCGGTCGCCGAGGGTGTGCGGATCGGTGAACTCGCCGAGCAGGCCCATCGGCAGATCACGGCGGTGCTCGCGCATCAGCGTTATCGTCACGAGGACATCCGGCGCGACTATGACGCCGTGCCCGGTTCGCGCGGACTGTTCGGGCCGAGCGTCAATATCATGTTGTTCTACAACGAGATTCGGCTCGGTCCCGCAGCGGGTTCGGTGCACGTGGTGTCCACCGGGCCGGTCGAGGATCTGTCGATCAACATCTACAACGGCCCGCGCGATGTCGGCCTGTGCGTCGACTTCGTCGCCAATCCGGATCGCTACGATGCCGACGAGCTGCGCGGGCATCATCGGCGTTTCCTCGACTACCTCGCCGAATTCCTCGCCGCGGCACCGGAAACGGAGGTGTCCGAGCTGTCGCTGATGAGCGAGGCGGAACGCAATGCGGTCGAACTCGAAGGGGTGACGACCGACGCCGCGGCCCCCGAGGTGACCCTGGTCGAGCTGTTCGAAGCCGTCGCGCGGGCGCGGGCCGGGGCAACGGCGGTGAAGTTTCTCGGCGATTCGCTGACCTATGGCCAGCTCGATGCGCGGGCGAATCAGTTGGGGCGCAGGCTGATCGAGCTCGGAGTCGGCCCGGAATCGCTGGTGGCCGTTGCGGTGCCGAGGTCGCTGGACCTTGTCGTCGCCATACTCGCGGTGCTCAAAGCGGGCGGCGGTTATCTGCCGGTGGATCCGAATTCTCCGGCGGATCGGATCAAGTACCTGCTCACCGATGCGCGTCCGGTGTGCATAGTGACCGCCGCACACCACAGTGTCGAGTTGCCTGCTGGATTGCCCGCCGTAGAGGTGGGTTCGGCGGGCCTGTCCCGGCTCGACGCCGGGGCGATCACCGACGCCGACCGACGCGCGCCCTTGGCGCCGCGCAACGTCGCGTACGTGATCTATACGTCGGGGTCGACGGGGCGTCCGAAGGGCGTGCAGGTTCCGCATTGCAATGTGGCGCAGTTGTTTACGCGCACCGAGGAGTTCTTCGGCTTCGATGAGCACGACGTGTGGACGATGTTCCACTCGGCGGCCTTCGACTTCTCGGTGTGGGAGTTGTGGGGCGCGCTCCTGTACGGCGCGACGCTGGTGGTTGTCGACTATTACACCTCCCGTTCGCCTGCCCAATTCCTGGAGTTGCTGCGTCGCGAGCGGGTCACCGTGCTCAACCAGACGCCGTCCGCGTTCTATCAACTGGCCGAGGCGGATCGGGATGAGCCGGATCAGCCGCCCCCGGCGCTGCGATACCTGATCTTCGGCGGCGAGGCGCTCGAACTGCGCCGACTCGTCGACTGGTATGCCAGGCACGATGATTCGCGGCCGCGGTTGGTGAATATGTACGGCATCACCGAGACCACGGTGCACGTGACCTACAGCGGGCTCGACAGTGCCGCCGTTGCCGCGCCGAACGCCGGTGGCGTCGGGCGGGCCATCCCTGGATTGCGGATTCTGTTGCTGGACAGCAGATTGCGCCTGGTGCCACCGGGTGTGGCAGGCGAGATCTACGTGGCGGGCGACCAGCTGGCCCGCGGGTATCTCGGTCGACCCGCGTTGACCGCGGCCCGGTTCGTGGCGGATCGATTCGGCGAGCCTGGCACCCGGTTGTATCGGTCAGGCGATCTCGGCAGATGGCGGCCCGACCGGGGGCTCGAGTACCTGGGTCGCGCCGATGATCAGATCAAGTTGCGCGGCTTCCGGATCGAGCTCGGTGAGATCGAGGCGGCACTGCTCACCCACGACGCGGTGCGGCAGACGGCCGTGATCGTGCGCGAGGACGAACCGGGTGATCAGCGCATAGTGGCGTATGTGGTCGGTCATCGCGACTTCGCGATCGACACCGTCGCGCTGCGGGAACATGCCGGAACTCTGTTGCCCGACTACATGATTCCCTCGGCGTTCGTCGTGGTCGCGGCAATGCCGTTGACCGCCAACGGGAAACTGGACCGCCGTGCGTTGCCGGTACCCGCTCCCGAGGTGACGGCGTATCGCGCACCGCGGACCTCGGTGGAGCAGGGCGTGGCGCGCGTCTTCGCCGAGGTGCTCGGTATCGATCGAATCGGGTTGGACGACAGCTTCTTCGCGCTCGGTGGCAATTCGTTGGCGGCTACCAGGGTGGCCTCTCGGCTCGGCGCCGCGCTGAACACCAAGGTGCCGGTCCGGTTGTTGCTCGAGCAGGCGACCGTCGCGGCGCTCGCCGCGCAGCTGGCGCAGACCGATGGCGGTGCTCGGATCGCTTTGACGGCAGGGCCGAGACCGGATCGGATTCCGCTCTCGCCGCCGCAGCAACGCCTGTGGTTCATCAACCGATTCGACCCCGAATCCGGCACGTACAACATCCCGTTCGCGCTGCGGATGCGCGGCGACCTCGATATCGACGCGCTGCGTGCGGCACTCGCCGATATCGTCGACCGGCACGAGACGCTGCGGACGATCTTTCCCGACAGCCCGGACGGGCCGAGCCAGGTGATCCTGCCCGCGGCGGGTGTCGCACCCACGATGCCGGTGACCGACCTGTCCCCCACCGAGGTCGAGGACCGGCTGCGGGCGGCGGCCCGGCGCGGATTCGACTTGACGATCGACACCGCGCTGCGGGTCGAGCTGTTGCGCACCGGCGCAAGTGATTACGTGCTCGCGGTCGTCATCCAGCACATCGCGGCCGACGGGTGGTCGCTGACACCGCTGTGCGCCGATCTGGTGGCGGCCTACCGCGCGCGGCGGGCCGGGCAGGCGCCACGGTGGGAGCCATTGCCGGTCCAGTACGCGGATTACAGTCTGTGGCAGCGGGATACGATCGGCGACGAGTCGATACCGAACAGCCCGGCGGCGATTCAGTCGGCCTACTGGCGTACCCAGCTCGCCGATCTGCCCGACGAGCTTTCGCTGCCGTACGACCGGCGGCGCCCCGCGATGCAGTCCTTTCGCGGCGGCCGGGCCGAGATCGCCATCGATGCCGAAACGCACCGCGCCCTTGTCGAATTGGCGCGTACACACAACGCGACCTTGTTCATGGCGATACATGCCGCCCTGATGGTGCTGCTCGCCAGGATTTCGGGTGTCCAGGATATCGCGGTCGGTACGCCGATCGCGGGTCGCGGCGAGTCCGAGTTGGACGATGTGATCGGGATGTTCGTGAACACGGTTGTGCTGCGGACCCTGGTCGATCCGGGCGAGTCGTTCACGGATTTGCTCGCACGGCAGCGTGCGATCGATGTGGACGCGTTCGCGCACGCCGATGTGCCGTTCGAACGGCTGGTCGAGGTGCTGAATCCGGTTCGGTCGACCGCGCGGCATCCGCTGTTCCAGATCATGTTGTCGGTGGACAGTACGGCACCCGTGCAGGTGGACTTGCCGGGACTCGAGGTCGCCGCCGCGGCGATCGATGCCGGAATCGCCAAGTGGGACTTGCAGTTCGCGCTGACCGAGAGCTACACCGCCGATCGTCGACCGGATGGACTCGGCTTGTGCCTGACCTATGCGACGGACTTGTTCGACGCCGCGACGGCCGCGCGGATCGGCGATCGGTTCGCCAGGGTCCTGTCGGCGGTGGCCACCGACCCGGCGGTCATTGTGGGGGACATCGAGATCCTCAGCGCGTCGGAACGGGCCGCTGTGGTTGCCGTGCGAGGTCGGCCGGCGACGGCTGCGGTCACGCTGGCCGACTACTTCGCGGCAGTCGCTGAGCGGCATCCGAATCATGTTGCGGTGCAGTGTGGTTCGACGGAACTCAGCTACCTTGAACTCGACGCACGCGCGAACAGGCTCGCGCGGATGTTGATCGATCGCGGCGTCGGCGCGGGTGATGTTGTGGCGCTGGGGTTTGCGCGATCGCTGGACAATGTGGTCGGGTGGCTCGCGGTCGCCAAGGCGGGTGCGGCGTTCCTGCCGATCGATCGGGGTCACCCCGCCGAGCGGATTCGAGCTGTGTTGTCGGACTCCGGGGCGCTGGTCGGTCTCACCACGGCGACCGGCGCGGCAAGCCTGCCCGATACGGTGCCGTGGCTGGTGGTTTCGGATCTGGACGGATGCGATGCGGCGCCGGTCACCGATTCGGATCGGGTGCGCGCGGTTCGCGTCGACGACCTCGCCTATGTCATCTACACCTCCGGCTCCACCGGCACGCCAAAGGGTGTCGCGGTCACCCATCGCGGACTGTCGAGTTTCGCGGCCGAGCAACGCGAGCGGTATCGGGTGCGACAAGATTCGCGGACACTGCATATCGGGTCGCCGAGCTTCGATATCTCGGTGCTGGAATTGCTGATGGCGCTGTGTGCCGGGGCGACGATGGTGATCGCGCCGACCGATGTCTTCGGCGGCGACGCGCTGGCCGAGTTCCTCGGCCGGGAGCGGATCACGCACGCGGCCATCACCCCTGCGGCATTGGCCAGTATCGATGCGGCGCGCTGGCCGTTGCCGCGGCTGCGGCTGCTGGTGGTGGGTGGCGACGCCTGCGGTACCGAGCTGGTCGAGCGCTGGGCGCCAGGTCGCGACATGCTCAACGCCTACGGGCCGACCGAAGCCACTGTCGCGGTGACCATTTCCGAGCCGATGCGACCGGGCGGCCCGGTGGTGCTCGGTCGGCCGATCCGTGGCGCCGGTGTCGCCGTGCTGGACGCGCGCTTGCATCCGGTGCCGCCAGGAGTGGCGGGTGAGCTCTATCTCGCCGGTGTCGGGCTTGCTCGCGGCTATCATCGACGGCCGGGTCTGACCTCGGGCAGATTCGTCGCGAATCCCCTTGGCGGCGTGGGTGAACGGATGTATCGCACCGGCGATCTGGCGCGTTGGACGGCCGCCGGTGAGCTTGTTCTGCTCGGTCGCGCCGACCATCAGGTGAAGATTCGTGGTTTCCGGATCGAGCTCGGCGAGATCGACTCGGCGCTGGTGAGTCATCCCGAGGTCGCGTACGCCACCACCGCCGGATATGAGATGCCGAACGGCACAACGATATTGGCGTCCTATGTGCAACTGGTGCCCGCTGCCGAATGCGGTGCGGGCGATCTGGCGAACTATCTGTCCAGCCGGGTGCCGAATTACATGGTGCCGCAGTCGATCACCGTGCTGGACACGTTGCCGCGCACGCCCGCGGGGAAATTGGATCGGGCGGCGCTGCCGGAGCCGGTGTTGCGAGCGGGTGCGGGATATCGGGCGCCGCGGTCTGCGGCGGAGTCGGCACTGTGCGAGGCCTTCGCGGAGGTCCTCGGTCTTGATGCGGTCGGCGCGGACGACAGTTTCTTCGAACTCGGCGGAAGTTCGCTGCTGGCAACACGAGTGGTTTCGGTGGTGCGTGATCGACACGGATTCGACATCCCGGTGCAGGCGTTGTTCCTTGATCCGACGCCTGCCGGAGTTGCCTCGCGTATCGAATCCGGCGATCACACTGTCGCGGCCACCATCGACGCGGCCTTTCAGACGATGCTGCCGATTCGGGCGCACGGCACGCAGGCGCCGCTGTTCTGCGTGCACTCGGTGAGTGGCGAATCCTGGAGTTACGCAGGCCTGCTCGCCTACCTCGGTCCCGAGCGGCCGGTCTATGGGTTGCAGATCACCGAGCTGATCGGTGCCGGTGCCGACGTCGAGACGGTGGAGCAGCTCGCCGAACACTATGTCGCGGAGATCAAGAAGGTGCAGCCGACCGGGCCGTACCATTTGCTCGGCTGGTCGCTGGGCGGAGTGATCGCCTACGAGATCGCCGCGCGCCTCAACGACGCCGGTGATCGCGTGGCGCTGCTGTCCATGCTGGACACCCGGCTCATCGAGGGTGCGATGGAGGTCATCGATCCGACCGCCGGTGAGCTGCTCAGCGCGTTGCTCGGCGACGCGGCCCGGGTGGTCGAGGATGTCACCGCCGAGCAGGCGGCCGCATTGCTGCGGGCGCATCAGGGCCGGTTCGCGTCGCTGACCACCGCGAATGTGGAGCGGCTCTACGCGAGCTATCTCGTCTGCTCCCGCATGGGGTTCCGGTTCACACCGCGCGGCTACGCCGGGGACCTGCTGTATTTCACCGCGGACACCGATTCCGCGCCCGTCGACGAGCACGGCCGGATCGTGTCGGCCAGGGGTGCGGCGGCCTGGTATCCGTATGTCGATGGTGCGGTGCACGAGCACTTCGTCCGCTGCGCGCACGGCGAGATGACCTCGCCCGAGGCGCTGGCGGAGATCGGGCCGGTACTGAGCCGCTACCTCGATGAGGCGTCGGGTGGGATGCGCTGTTGCGAGCGCGCGACGCGGTGCACGAAATGCGCGAGTTGATCCGCTGGCACAGGTCACGGCGACCTGTGCCAGCTCTCAGCTCGGCCGGTCGGGCATCGTGTCATGCTGTGTTTCATGAGGATTGACGGAACGGTTGCTCCTGGATTCGAGGCGGTTCGGGACGCGTTCGCCGCGAACTTCGCTGATCAGGGCGATGTCGGGGCGGCAGTGTGCGTGTATCGGGATGGCCAGCCCGTTGTCGATCTGTGGGGTGGGCTCGCCGACCCGGACGCCGGGCGGCCTTGGGAGCGCGACACTCTGCAATTGGTCTACTCGGCGACCAAAGGTGTGGTCGCGGCCGCGGCGCATCTGCTGGTTCAGCGGGGGTTGCTCGATCTGGATGCGCCGGTCGCGCAGTACTGGCCGGAGTTCGCGGCGGCCGGTAAGGGCGAGATTCCGGTGCGCTGGTTGTTGACTCATCAGGCGGGTCTCGCGGCGATCGATAAGCCGGTACCGCTCGCCGAGGCGTTGGTCTGGACGCCGATGGTGGAGGCGCTGGCCGCGCAGGCGCCGAACTGGACGCCGGGTACCGATCACGGGTATCACGGACGCACCTTCGGCTGGTTGGTCGGCGAGGTGATCCGCCGGATTACCGGACGTACCGTCGGGCGGTTCCTGGCCGAGGACATCGCGGCGCCGTTCGGGGTCGACTTCTTCATCGGCCTGCCCGCCGCCGAGCAGAGCCGGGTCAGCCGGTTGGTGTTCGCGCCGAAGCCGGATCTGGATTCGGTGCCGGACGAGGCCATTCCGGAGCAGATGCGGCCGATGGTCGCGGCGATGCGTGATCCGGAATCGTTGACGAACCGGGCCTTCCAGATCACCGACCCGCCGGACATCGACTTCAACTCCCCCGCCGTACATGCCGCGGAGATCCCCGCGAGCAACGGTATCGGCACCGCGCGCGGGCTGGCTCGGTTGTACGCGTCGCTGGTCAGCGTGGTCGATGGCAATCGTCTACTCAGCCCGGAGACCCTCGCCGCCGCCATCCGCGAGCAGACCAGCGGCATCGACCGGGTCATCATGCTCCCCGATCGCTACGCCAGCGGATTCATGCTGCCCATCGCCGATCTCACCCTCGGCGGCCCGAACTCCTTCGGCCACCCGGGGCGCGGTGGATCACTCGGCTATGCCGACCCGGAGCGCCGCCTCTCCTTCGCCTACGTCACCAACTACATCGTCGAAGGTGCCCTCGATTTGCGCGCCCGCAACCTGGTCGATGCCCTGGAGACCGCGCTCGAATAGCGCTGCCGCGCACACCTTCTCGGCCCGCCGGCTATATCCGTACGCGGCCCGGCAGAACGCGCGCGGGCTAACGAATGCGTACAGCAAGGCCGGCGCTCACGATGCGACAGTACGTGCGCGGCAGGGCAAGACGGGTGCAGCGGCGGCCGGTGTTGCGTGCTGCGCGCGGATTGTCTTGCTGCGCACGGATTTACCTGCGACCTCGTGCGCGGGGGTGGGCGGTGGTCAGCGGAGGGTGCGGATCCAGCGGCGGGTGTCGGCGGGGTCGATGACGTCGTCGAGTTCTAGCAGGGTGGCGGCTGTGAGGGCTTTGCCGCTGGCGTAGGCGAGGCCGACGAGATTGTCGAATGCTTCCTGGCGTTTGACGGGGTCTTCGATGGCGGCCAGTTCCTTGGCGAAGCCGAGGCGGACAGCGCCTTCCAGGCCCATGCCGCCGATTTCGCCGGTGGGCCAGGCGATGACGAAGCGGGGCGCGCGGAAGGAACCAGCGGCCATGGCTTGGGCGCCCAGGCCGTAGCCCTTGCGGAGGATGACGGTGCCCCAGGGGACGGACAGGGCGGCGGCATCGATGAAGAGGCGGCTGAATTTGGTGACGGTGGCGTCTTTTTCGGCTTCCGGGCCGACCATGAAACCGGGTGTGTCACACAGGGAGACGATCGGTAGGTTGTTGGCGCCGCAGAGGCGCAGGAAGCTGCTGAGTTTGTCGGCGGCCGGGGCGTCGATGGCGCCGCCGAGGTGGTGGCAGTTGTTGGCGATGAGGCCGTAGGGGTGTCCTTCGACGCGGATCAGCGCGGTGACGATGCCGACGGCCCAGTCGCGGCGCAGCTCGAGGATGGAATCGAGGTCGGCGACGGCTTCGATGGCGGCGCGGATGTCGAAGGCGTGCAGCCGGTTCTCCGGGATCACGTGGCGGGACAGGCGCGGGTCCGGCGCGGTCCAATCATCCACCGGCCCTTGGAAATAGGCGAGGTAACGCTGGGCGACGCGGACGGCCTCGGCTTCGTCGGCGGCGACGATGTGCACGACACCGTTGCGGCGTTGGACCTCGATCGGGCCGATGTCTTCGGGGGCGTAGACGCCGAGACCGCCGCCTTCGATCATGGCGGGACCGCCCATGCCGATGTTGGCGTCGGGGGTGGCGATCACGACGTCGCACATGCCGAGCAGGGCGGCGTTGCCCGCGAAGCAGCGGCCGGACACGATGCCGATCAACGGGACTCGGCCGGACAACGCGCCCATGGTGTGAAAGGTGGTGAAGTCGAGGCCCGACATGCCGCCGGTGTCGGTGTCGCCGGGGCGTCCGCCACCGCCCTCGGTGAAGAAGATCACCGGAAGGTGTTGGGCACTGGCCATTTCCAGCATGCGGTCGGTCTTGGCGTGACCGCGGTAGCCCTGAGTGCCTGCCAGCACGGTGTAGTCGTAGGACATCACGACCACCCGGGTGCGGTCGGCGCCGAAGCGGTCCGCGTTGATGGTGGCGACGCCGCCGATCAGGCCGTCGGCGGGGGTTTTCGCGATCAGGTCTTCTTGACTGCGGCGCAGTCGTTGTGCGGCGACCGCCAGTGCGCCGTATTCGACGAAGCTGTCGTCGTCGACGAGGTCGCTGATGTTCTCGCGAGCGGTGCGCCTGCCGAGCCGGTGGCGTTTGGCGACGGCGTCGGCGCGGGCCTCGTCGAGGCCGATGCGGTGCCGGTCGCGCACTTCGGCGAGGTCAGGGCGGATGGCGTCGAGATCGATCGCCTCGACATCGGCGACGATCCCGTCGTGGTCGGCCTCGGTCCAGATCAGCAGGGGCGCATGCGGATCCACCGTGGCGCCCGGTGCTGCCACGTGCCGTCGAACGCGCAGTGATTGTTCGGCGCGCAGCACATGCTGCATCTTCATGGCTTCCAAGACGGCGACCTCGGCACCGGCCGCGACGACGGTACCCGGTTCGACCAGGCTGACCACGGTGCCACCCATGGGTGAACGCAGGGTCTGTTCATCGTCTTGCAGGACAACGGAATCCGGCACGAAAGTAGCGACGGACTCGAGGTGCGGCGCGGGCGCGTAATCGCTTGCCCGAGCGACGAGTTCGGTCAGATTCCGCTCGAACCACTCGGTCGATACCGTGGTCCCGGCGCAGAGTTCATCCAGCACCGCCCGCAGCAACGCCGCATTCGTATCGACGCCGACCACAACGGTTTCGGCCAACGCGTCCGAACAACGGCGCAGCGCGGCGGAATACGACGGACCGCGAGCGATCACCTTGGCCAGCAACGAATCGAACTGTGCCCCTTGCCGCATACCGGTATAGGCGGCCGTGTCGACGCGCACGCCGACGCCGGTCGGCGCGGCGAACTGTGCCACCGTGCCGGTGCTCGGCAGCACATCGCCTCCGGCAGTGACGATTTCGGCGTTCACCCGTGCCTGTACGGCATAACCACGCGGCGCACCAGCGGGCAGGTCGAGGTCGGCGAGGGTGCGCCCTTGCGCCAGATCCAACTGGAGCGCAACCAGATCGACCCCCGTCACCTCCTCGGTGACGGTGTGCTCGACCTGTAGTCGCGGGTTCACCTCGAGGAACCATGCCTCGTCGCCGCGCACGAGAAACTCGACGGTGACGACGCCGCGGCAACCCACCGATTCCGCGAGGCGCATCGCGTCACCGTGCAGCCGTTCCCGCAGCGCCGCAGTGAGATTCGGTGCGGGCGCCACTTCGATCAGCTTCTGGTGCCGCCGCTGCACACTGCAATCCCGGTCACCGAGGGCGATGGCGCGTTCCCCGTCAGCCACCACTTGCACCTCGATATGCCGAGCATCGGCCACCAACGCTTCCGCGTATACGGTGTCATCCCCGAACCCCGCCAATGCCTCCGCCCGACACCGCTCATACGCCTCCCCCAGCGATTCCGAGTCGCGCACCTCCCGCATCCCGCGCCCGCCACCCCCGGCAGCCGCCTTCACCATCACCCCGCCCGGATGCGCGGCGAGCAAAGCGGCGATCTCGGTGACCCCCGCACCACTCGACGTCGCCGTCAACACCTGAACCCCGGCCCGCTTCGCCGCCGCCCGCGCCGCAACCTTGTCACCGAACGTCCGCAACACCTCCGGCGCCGGACCCACGAAAACAAGCTCGGCGGACGCACAGGCGGAAGCGAGATCCGCACTCTCACTGAGGAATCCGTACCCCGGATGCACCAACGCCCCCGGCCCGGCCTTACGGGCCGCCGCCACTACAGCACGCACATCCAGATACGCACCGGCACCCACCCCGGCCAGCTGCACCGCGTCATCGGCCAACCGAACATGCAGCGCATCCCGCTCCTCAGCGGTGTACACCGCCAACGTCGCGTACCCCCGCTCCCGAGCGGCCCGCAAAACCCGAACCGCCACCTCACCCCGGTTAACCACGACCACGCGCATCCAGCCAGTCTCCCGCATCCCAATCTCACACCGAACCCGACAGGCCCGAGCCTAATCACGAGACAGCCTCGCCCGGCGGAACGCTAGATGATCATGCGATGAACCCGGCGAGGGCCGCCGCGACGGCGGTCGGCGCGACATGGTGGCGGCCCGGCGAGTCTCCAGCGCGGGAAGTGTCAGGTGGCGTTGTGGTCGAGCAGGCTGGTGCCGCAGTCGAGGACTGTTCGGGTTGCCGGGCGGGGTTGCCAGTCGAGGATGCGCTTGGCTTTCTCGGTGCTGTGGCGGTTGCGGCGGCCGAGGGCGGGGATGACCTCGCCGAGGGATACGTCGCTGAAGCGGGCGGCGAGGCGGACCGCGAAGTCCGGGAGTTGGCGGGTCGAGACCTGGTTGCCGCGTTGGCCGAGGCCGTCATGCAGGGTGCGGGCCATGTCGCGCATCCACATGAATTCGCCGGTGGCCAGGAAGCGTTCGCCTGCGGCGGCGGGGGTGGTCATGGCGCGGATGTGGATGTCGGCGAGATCGCGGACGTCGACGATTTCGAGTCCGATGCGCGGTACGCCGGGCAGCTTGCCGGAGACCATGCGGGCGATGATGTCGACCGATCCGGTGGTGTTCGTGGTGAGAATGGGGCCGAAGACCGCGCCGGGGAGGATGGTGGTCAGCTCGGTCGGGCCGTCGTAGTCGGCCATGAAGTCCCAGACCGCGCGCTCGGCGAGGGTCTTCGAGCGACGGTACGGGATGAGCGTCGGATCCTCGGGATCGGTCCACAACGTTTCGTCGGTGACGCCGTCGGTCGCGTAGGACGAGGGGCTCGCCGCGTTCGCCGCTGAGGTCAGCACCACGCGTTTGACCCCGGTGGCGGCCGCCGCGCCCAGCACCCGGAGTGCGCCGTCGCGGGCCGCGGCGATCAGCGCGGCCTCGTCGTCGGCGTTGCGGCCGAGCGGTGCGGCGACGTGCAGCACATAGTCGACGTCCTTGACCGCCGCGTCCCAGCCGTCGTCCGCGGTGAGATCGGCGATGGCGAAGCTGAGCCGTCCGGCCGGGTCGACGGCGGTGGACACGGCCGCGAGGACCGCCGCCTCCTTGTCCGCGCCGCGCACGGTCGTGCGCACGTCGTAGCCGCGTTTCAGCAGCTCGACGATGCACCACCCCGCGACGTAGCCGCTTCCTCCGGTAACCAGAACCAACTCAGCCATCATCGTCCTCCGTGTGTTCGGAACGCTGTGCGAGAAAGAAACTCCAGACCCCACCGGTAACGGCTGACACCGTACCCGGTGACGCCGTTACCAGCCGACATCTACCGCTGATGGCGCTGCGATTGTCGATGAGGTCGCTCAAATACGGTGTCGCCGACTAGGTGTCGGAGGTGACGCGGCGCGGTGCCGCGTCATGATTCGTCATCTTGGGCAAAGCCGCTGTGGCGTCGCCGATGTGTAGGACCGTGTCGGCAGCGCCGAGAATCGTTTGATCGAGCGGGAAGTAACCCTTCTCGGGGGGCGCGCCGGTACGCGTTCGCGCGGCGGAGATCGTGGTGGCCGGTGTCAAACCCCAAGTGCCGATGCGACTCTGCAGGAGGCCCTCGTAGGTGTCCGGTTCGGGTTCCGGGATCCCGAGGATGTCGCTGCGACCCAGGCTGCCCGCGATGAAGGCGTACTGCTCGCCCAGCAGCGACCCGACGATGGCGCCGACGCCGAGCCAGTCGAGCACCAGGCCTGCCACGCGCATGGTGCTCGGGTTCCGGCGCAGGTGATCGTTGTGCGCGTGGGCAAGTGTCGCGCCGCGACGTGCCTCGATGCTTCGGATATCGAGGAGGTTTTGGGCCATGATCGCCGCCCGGGTGGCCATGAGCAGGGATATCCGAGCATTCCGCGCGAGGTCACGTGCCGCCTGCTTGTGGTAGCGGAGCAGACCGAGCCCGGCGGTGAGATGCGTTCTGGCCCTGAGCCATTCGGCGCGTGATGTCGCCGCGATCAGTTCCGGCGCGCGTACGTCGAGCGAGATGAGCATGTCGTTGGCCATCGCCCGCAGCCGCTCGGCCTCGGGTGTGGCGCCGATCGACTTGGCCGGGTTCAGGATTGCCTCCTCGCGATCCCAGAGTTCGTCGGCGCCAAGGAGAGTCGCGAGGTCGAGGTCGAGTCGCAGGTAGTCGCGGGCGTATTCGAGGTAGCGGCGCGGGCTTGGTGCGGTGGTGTTCTCGGTCTGCGCGTCGAGGCCGTGGAAGGCCACCCGGTCTTGTGGTGGTCGGTGCTGGTTGTACTCGTGCATCCAGGTGACCAATTGCCTGTTGCCGTCCAGGTTTCCGAAGGTGTGGGAGAAGCCTTCGCTCAGCACCGTGTCGAGGTCGCCGATGCCCTCTTGGACGAAGTCGTTCACGATAAGCGCGGCCACGCGGTCGGTTTCGAGGGCGATCGAGCGGAAGCCGAGGTCGACCAGTTGCGCGAACAGTTCGTTGCGGATCAGTTGGAAGGCGGGTTCCTGGTGGGTCGGCTCGCCCAGCCCTACCAGGTCACATGAGGTGGATACGAAGTCTCGAATGTTCTGGCTCATGTGTCTCAATCGTATCGTTGAAAGATCGGTTGATACTTTCCCGGCCTCTGACCGACTCTACGTGCGGTAAAGTCTCAAACCGGTGATCACCTTGCGTCCCGCCGACCTTGCCCGCGAGCATGGCATCTCGACCCAGGCCGTCCGCAATTACGAGCGCGACGGCTGCCTCCCACCCGCCGCGCGCACTCCCAGCGGCTACCGGATCTACACCGAGGTGCACGCGGCAGCGCTGCGCACCTACCTCGCGCTCATCCCAGCGTATGGGCACGCGGCCAGCGGCCAGATCATGAACGCACTCCACGATGCCGGACTCGACGGCGTTCTGCTGACCATCGACCGCGGCCACAGCCAGTTGCTCCGCGACAGGGACACCCTCGATGCGGTGCGCAAAGCAGTGGCGCACCTGACGGCGGAGTCCGACGCGGTCGCGGACCTATCCGACGACACCCGGACCATCGGTGAACTCGCGCACCTACTCCGGATTACCCCTGCGACCCTTCGCAATTGGGAAGGCGCGGGCATTCTCAACCCCGCCCGTGATCCAGCCACCGGCTACCGCCGTTACGGCGCAAGCGATATCCGCGACGCCCAACTCACCGATCTGCTCCGGCGCGGGGGCTACCCGCTCGACCACATCCGCACCGTGATCCAGCAGATCCGAACAGCAGGCGGCACAGCCGCAATGGCTGACGCACTGAACGACTGGCAGCGCAAACTCACCGCACAGGGTGTCGCCATGCTCGACGCCGCCGCTCAGCTCAGCCAGTACCTGCGCATGCTCGATCATGTTCTGCCAGAACAGATCACCTAGCGAGGTCAGGCGGTGCGGGTTACCGCCAGCGGGCGATCCTTGGTCTCGTTCGCGGCCCGGCTGAAGGTCAGGACACCGTCTTCGATGGCCCCCTTGCGGAGCATCTTGCGGTCACGGAAGAAATTGTTGATGACCAGCCACGGCCCGCGAGTGCCCTGGCGAGGCATGACCGCGTCACCACGCTGGATGTAGCCGGAGGTGAGGGCGCCGCCCATGACGGAGTCGGTGGACCGGTCGCCTTCTTCGGCCACCGCAACCATTTTCGTGTAACCGTTCGCCTTCATGTGGTTGAGAACCCGGCAGAAGTACTCGGCGGCGAGATCGGCCTTGAGCGTCCAGGAGGCGTTGGTGTAGCCGAGGACCATCAGCGCGTTGGGGATGCTGTCGAGCAAAGCGCCCTTGTAGACGACACGATCGCGGGTGACGACCGGCTCACCGTCCACTTCGAGGGTGGCGCCGCCGAGTATCTGCACGCGCAGGCCGGTCGCGCTGATCACGATGTCGGCGGGCAGTTCCTCGCCCGAGGCGAGGCGGATGCCGGTCTCGGTGAAGGTCTCGATGCGGTCGGTGGCGATGGAAGCCTTACCGCTGCGCAGCACCTTGAACAGGTCACCGTTCGGCACGACGCACAGCCGCTGGTCCCACGGGTTGTAGGACGGCGTGAAATGCCGCATGTCGATGTCAGGGCCGAGCTGCATCCGCACCGCGCCGAGCAGCACCTTCTTGGCCGCGGCGGGATTGGTGCGGGACAGCTGAAAACTGGCGCGCTGCAACGCGATATTGCGCGCACGGCCCACCCGATAGGCCAGCTTGACCGGCACCCTGGCCAGCTTCAAGCCGACGGCGACCGGGTCGTCGGCGGGCAGCGCGGTGATGTAGGTCGGCGAGCGCTGCAACATGGTGACGTGCGCGGCGTCCTTGCTCATCGCGGGGATCAAGGTGATCGCGGTGGCGCCGCTGCCGATCACGACGACCCGCTTGCCGCGATAGTCGAGATCCTCGGGCCAGTGCTGCGGGTGCACGATCTGCCCGCCGAAGTCGGCCTCGCCGGGAAATTCCGGACGGTAGCCGTTGTCGTAGTCGTAGTAGCCGGTGCAGCCGACGAGGAAGTTGCTGGTGAAGGTCTCGGTGACGCCGGTCTGCTCGTCGAGTGCCTCGACGGTCCAGAGCCCCGCCTCGCTCGACCAGCGGGCGGTGGTCACCTTGCGACCGAAGTGGATGTGCTCCTTGACGCCGTATTCGGCGGCGGTGTCCTCGACGTACTGGCGGATGTTCGGGCCGTCGGCGAGCACCTTGGTGCCGGTCCACGGGCGGAAGCCGTAGCCGAAGGTGTACATGTCCGAGTCGGAACGGATGCCGGGGTACTTGAACAGGTCCCAGGTGCCGCCGATGGCGGTGCGGCGCTCCAGGATCGCGTAGCTGCGCCCGGTCTTTTCGCGGGTGAGGTGGCAGGCCATGCCGATGCCGGAGAGGCCGGCGCCGATGATCAGTACGTCGACATGCCGCGTCATTGAGGAACTCGTTTCGTCTGCTCACGCCTCGGTCACCTTCGACCGAGAGCTACTGCCGAGGTTACGTGTTATCTGAGGTTACGTCTAGTCCGGTTGCTGGGAACATGCTAACGCCGGAGCGGCAATTAAAACCGTGCTGGTTTCAACCGGTGACTCCGGCGCGTCGCGGGCACAGCATGGATGACTGCGGCGTGCTCAGTAGCGCTGCGCGGATCTTGTCCCCTACCCGAGGTGTCGCGTGTCATCAATTGTCTTGGAGCCGACACCGATTCGGGTTCGGTCGGCGGCTCGGTGGCGGCCGCGCAAGACCTGGTTACGGATCGTCAGCCCGCTGGTCCTCGTCGTGGCGTGGCAGCTGGCCAGTGGCACCGGGGTACTGCCGGAACGGCTGCTGGCCTCGCCGCTCACGATCGTGAAAACCACCTGGGAACTGTTGCAGGCAGGGACGTTGCAGGAAGCGATCACGGTGTCGCTCGGCCGGGCGGCGACCGGGTTCGTATTCGGTGCGGTGCTCGGCATCGGCCTCGCCATTCTCGCCGGATTGAGCACGATCGGCGAGTATGTCGTCGATCCGCCGATGCAGATGCTGCGGACCTTGCCGTTCTACGGGCTGATTCCGCTTTTCATCCTGTGGTTCGGGATCGGTGAGTTGCCGAAGGTGGTGCTCGTCGCGTTCGGCGCGGCGATTCCGTTGTACCTCAACACCTTCGCCGGTATCCGCGGGGTGGACAGCAAACTGGCCGAGCTCGCGCAGGTGCAGCAGCTCGGCCGGATCGCGCTGATCGGGCATATCGTGCTGCCGGGTGCGCTGCCGCAGACGCTGGTCGGGCTGCGCCAGTCGCTCGGTATCGCCTGGCTGGCGTTGATCGTCGCCGAGCAGGTCAATGCCGATGCGGGACTTGGTTTTCTGATCAACGACGCCCGTGAATTCCTGCGCACCGACGTCATCGTCGTCGGGCTGCTCGTGTACTGCGTGCTCGGTCTGCTGACCGACGCGTTCGTCCGATTGATCGAGAGAAAGGCCCTGGCATGGCGACGCGGGTTCCTGGGGCAGTGATTACCGAAGAACTGATCGACAACGCAAGCACGGAAAGGACATCCGTCCGTTCCCGTGTCGAATCAAACGGGGAGCGTTCGGCGGCAACGACTTCCGTTGCGACTCCGGTCGCCCGAGTGCGCGGCCTTGTCCGCGAATTCGATGGTCGCCGTGTGCTCGACGGCCTCGATCTCGACATCGCGCCAGGCGAATTCGTCGCGCTACTCGGCCGCAGCGGTTCGGGCAAGTCCACTCTGCTGCGTGCGCTCGCCGGTCTCGACAAGGACGTCCACGGCGAACTGACCACGAACGGCACGATCGCCGTTGCCTTTCAGGAACCTCGCCTGGTGCCGTGGAAACGCGTGCTGGCCAACGTATTTCTCGGCCTGCGCCACAGCGACCCCAAGTCCGCGGCCCGTGCCGCGCTCGCCGAGGTCGGCCTCACCGAACGCGCGAACGCCTGGCCGCTCACCCTGTCCGGCGGTGAGGCGCAACGGGCCAGCCTCGCCCGCGCGCTGGTCCGCGAGCCGGAGCTGCTGCTGCTCGACGAGCCCTTCAGCGCGCTCGACGCGCTGACCAGGATCACCATCCACCGCCTCGTCATCGACCTGTGGCAGCGCCGCCGTCCCGGTGTCCTGCTGGTCACCCACGACGTCGATGAGGCGCTGCGGCTTGCCGACCGGGTGCTTGTGCTCGGCGACGGCCGCATCGCCCACGAATCCCGCATCGACCTGCCGCGTCCGCGCCGCGGCGACCATCCGCATCTGCTCTCCCTGCGCGAAACTCTGCTCGCCGAGCTCGGCGTGGCACCGGAAGGAACCGAATGAAAGCCAGAAGGCTGCTGCTCGCAACGACTCTCGCATTGGTCGTGGCGGTCGGCACGGCCTGCGGGTCCGACAAGGCCGACGATGCGGCGGTCCGCCCCGACGGTTCGATCGACCTGTCCCAGGTGACGTTGCACGCGGGCGATCAGAAGGGCACCGGGCTGCAGGCGCTGCTCACCGCGGCGGGCGAGCTGGACAAGACGCCCTACAAGATCACCTGGTCGCAGTATCAGTCCGGCCCGCCGATGCTGGAGGCGATCAACGCTGGTGCGGTCGATATCGGCGGCGTCGGCAATGCCCCGCCGGTGTTCGCGGCCGCGGCCAAGTCGGCGATCAAGATCGTCAGCGGCTATCAGGGCGGCACCGAAGGCCAGGCCGTCGTGGTACCGAAGGACTCGCCCCTGCGCACTCCAGAAGACTTGCGCGGCAAGAAGATCGCCGTCGCCAAGGGCAGTTCGGCACACCACCAACTGCTCGCCGTGCTGAACAAGGCGGGCATCAAATGGGATCAGATCGAACCGCAGTACCTGCAGCCGCCGGACGCGCTCGCCGCGCTGTCCACCGGCCGGGTCGACGCCTGGGCCATCTGGGACCCGTACACCGCGCAGGCCGAGCAGCAGTCCAACGCGCGAATCCTGGTGAACGGCAACGGGTATGTCGCCGGTGACGCCTTCTTCGTCGCCAGCACCAAGGCGCTGGGCAGCAAGGCGACCTCCGCCGCACTGCGCGACCTGATCGCCCGGATCGCACGGGCGCACACCTGGGTGAACGATCACCCCGAACAGTGGGCAAAGACCTACGCCGACCTCACCGGCCTGCCCTATGACGTGATCCTCACCGTCGTGAAACGTGGCCGCTACCAAGACCATCCGCTCGACCCGGCCACCATCGCGGCCGAGCAGGGTGTCGCCGACGTGTTCGCCGACGCCGGGCTCATCCCCGGAAAGGTGAACATCACCGACTACACCGACACCCGTTTCAACGACCTGTTCCCCGCTTCCTGAGGAGTTGGCTCCATGACTTTGTCATTCCATTGGTTCCTGCCCACCTACGGTGACTCCCGCGGCCTGGTTGCGGGCGGACACGGCACCTTCATGTCCGGCGACCGTCCCGCGACGCTGCGCTACCTGAATCAGATCGGCGCGGCCGCCGAGGACAACGGCTTCGAGGCCGTCCTCACCCCGACCGGTGCCTGGTGCGAGGACGCCTGGCTCACCACGGCGATGATGGTCGAGACCACCGAGACGCTGAAGTTCCTGGTCGCGTTGCGTCCCGGTTTGGTGAGCCCGACGCTGGCCGCGCAGATGGCGGGCACCTTCCAGCGGCATTCGCGGGGCAGGCTGCTGCTGAACGTGGTGACCGGCGGCGAGCCGCACGAACAGCAGGCCTACGGCGACTTCCTGGACAAGGAGCAGCGCTACGCGCGCACCGGCGAATTCCTGCACGTGGTGCGGGAGCTGTGGCACTCGCACGAGCCGATCACGTTCGAGGGCGAGCACATTCACGTCCGCGACGCGCTGCTGAGCAACCGGCCCGATCCGATTCCGCCGGTGTTCTTCGGCGGTTCCTCCGCTCCGGCCGGACCGGTCGCGGCCCGCTACGCCGACACCTACCTCACCTGGGGTGAACCGCTGCTCGCGGTGAGCAGGAAACTGGAGTGGATCCGTCGGCTCGCCGTCGATCAGGGTCGCGTTCTCGACTACGGCCTGCGCATCCACGTGATCAGCCGCGACACCTCCGAGGAGGCGTGGGCCGAGGCCGACCGCCTGCTGCAGGGCATCGATCCGGCCGACGTCGAGCGGGTGCAGGCGAGCCTGGCGCGCAGCGAGTCGGAGGGGCAGCGGCGGATGTCGGAGTTGCACGGCGGCAGCACCGATCGGTTGGAGATCGCGCCTAACCTGTGGGCCGGGGTCGGGCTTGTCCGCGGTGGCGCGGGGACCGCGCTGGTCGGCTCGCATGCCGAGGTCGCCGAGCGGCTGGTCGAGTACTCGAAGCTCGGCATCAGCCACTTCATCCTGTCCGGATATCCGCACCTGGAGGAGGCGTACTGGTTCGGCGAGGGTGTGTTGCCGATCCTGGAGCGCAAGGGGCTGTGGAGCCACCCGTCTCGTCCGGCCGCCGCGCCAGCCGCCACGCCGTTCGCGGCGTCGTCCAGCAGCTGATCTACCTGGTCACTGCGTTCCCCAGTTGCACCCAGTTAACGGTGACTGACTCACCTCAACCAGAATGGTCTGTCGGTCCGGCTCACAGGCGGGACCTCTAGACGAGTTCATAAGGGAGTCATGACCACCCCAGCCGCTCAGCGATGGCGCCGCCGCCTGCCCGACACCGCGACGACCGACGGGGCGCCGACGCTGGCGCGCAGGCTCGGGCGCATCGACCTCACGGCGATGGGTGTCGGCACCATCGTCGGCGCCGGCATCTTCGTGATCACCGGTGTGGCCGCGGCGGAGAAGGCCGGGCCGTCGATCGTGCTGTCGTTCCTGTTGGCCGGGACGGTCTGCGTGCTTGTCGCGCTCTGCTACAGCGAGCTGGCGGCGATGGTGCCGGTGTCGGGCAGTGCCTACACCTATACCTACGCCACGCTCGGCGAGGGGCCCGCGTTCCTGGTGGGCTGGAATCTGTTGCTGGAGTTCGTGATCGCGGGGGCCGCGGTCGCGATCGGCTGGTCAGGGACGACGGTGTCGGCGCTGGATTCGATATTCGGGATCACCGTTCCGAAGGCGCTCGCGGCGGGTCCCGGCGAGGGCGGGATCGTGAATCTGCCCGCGGTGCTGATCATCGGGGTGATCGTCGCGGTGCTGGTCGGTGAGGTGTCGTTGACCGCGCGGATCACCAAGGCGCTTGTCGGGGTGACGATCGGTGTGCTTGTGCTGGTTGTCGCGGTGGGTGCGCCGCATATCGACGTGAACAACTGGACTCCGTTCGCGCCCTTCGGTTTCGGCGGCATCGTCGGCGGCGCGGCGATCGCGTTCTTCGCGTTCCTCGGCTTCGATGTGGTCGCGGCCTCGGCCGAGGAGGCGCGTAATCCGCGCAAGGACGTGCCGTTCGCCATCATCGGCACGGTGCTCGTCGCCACCGTGCTTTATGCCCTGGTCAGTGCCGTGCTCACCGGGATCGCGCCGTTCGCGTCGCTGAACAATGGTGCGCCGATCGCGACGGCGTTCGGTGGATTGAAGATCGGCTGGATCGGCAATGTCATCGTGATCGCCTCGATCATCGCGTTGACCAAGGGGCTGCTGTTGATCGTCTACGCGCAGGTGCGGCTGATGTTCGCGATGTGCCGAGATCGGTTGCTGCCCTTCGGTCTTGCGCAGACCGGCAAGCGTTCCACGCCCGTGCGGCTTACGCTGCTGCTCGGTGCGGTCGGTGCGGTGATCGCCGGTTTGCTGCCTATCGACATCGTGGTGGAGCTGGTGAATATCGGTGCGCTGTCCGCGTTCGCGGTGGTGTGCGTCGGGGTGCTGGTGTTGCGCAGGGCCGAGCCCGAGCGGGAGCGGCCGTTCCGCACGCCGTTTGTTCCGGTGGTTCCGGTGCTTGCGCTGATCGGGTGCGTGTTGCTCGCGACGACGCTGGACGGATTGACCTGGGTGCGGTTCGTGGTGTGGGTCGTTGTCGGTCTCGTCGTCTATCTCGGTTACGGCCGTAAACGCTCGACTCTTGCCCCCGCCGCAGTGGACTAGCAGCGGAAACCGGCCCATGACGGTCGGGATATCTCACATATGACGCGGAATCCATTGCGTCCCATGCGTGTTTTCGGCAGGCTCACAGTTGCCGAACGTACTGGTGAGGCACCATACGAAGGGACGATGAACGATGTCGGACGACGAGAAGACAATCCGGGTGCTGATCGAGCGGTGGGCGGCCGCCGTGCACGCCGGCGACCTGGCTGCCGTTCTCGCCGATCACGCCCCCGACATCGTCATGTTCGACGTGCCGCCGCCGGACGAGGGCCTGCGCGGCATCGACGCCTACCAGGCCTCCTGGCCCGGCTTCTTCGAATGGCAGGCGCAAGGCGCGACCTTCGAAATCGTCTCACTGGACGTCACCGCAGGCACCGACGTCGCCTTCGCCCACGCCCTCCTGCTCTGCGGAACAGCCGAGGATTTCGCCAAGGACCCCAACCGCCGCCTCCGCCTCACCCTCGGCCTGCGCAAAGAAAACGGCCGGTGGATCGTCGCGCACGAACACCACTCGTTCCCAGACGCCAGCCTGCCTACGATCTGATCGGGCCGACGAGCGTTCGGTCGCCGGGGCATGCTGCAACAGGCTGACGGACGGCCCCAGCAACCGAATCATCCGATAGCGCGGCCGACAGGCAGCCTCGCCGCCGAATCGTCCCGCAGCGGGACCGACAGGGTCCTGTCGCAGACTCAACGGCAGGACAGCCAGTTCGGTCGCCAGGACATCCTGCAACAAGACTGACGGACAGCCCAGCAATCAAATCATCCGATAGCGCGGCCGACGGACGGTCCGACCACAACAGGACTAGTCGGCGAGGTGAGTTCATCATCGGGCGCTGAGAAAGCGGCGGTGGACGTCTTGTGGGGTGGCGATGTCTACCGTCGGTCCACGCGCACAACATCATTCGCCATCGGGGTAGGTTCGTCGATGGAGATGGTCGAGCTGATCAGTACTCCGGTGCTAGAGGTGAATAGTGCTGCGGCGGGACGTCTTCCGGGGGTGACGATTTCTACCGTCGGTCCATGCCAACAATACAATTCGCTGCTGTACTCGATGGTCGGTCGTCGGCGCGGCATCGCCGCGGCGGCGTGGTTGCCGCGGCCGCTGGTCGGTTGCATCGGCCGCTGATGTGGATGGCGGTCGTGATGGTCGTGCTCGTCGTTGTCAGTTTGGTGGCGATGTTCGTCGATGATCGCATGTTGCTCGGGGAGTCGGTGTGGTTGAAGCCGATGAAGTTCGGGATCGCGTTCGCACTGTATGGGCTCACGTTGGCTTGGCTGTTGTCGTTGCCGCACAGGGGAAGTCGCGTGACGTGGTGGTTGGGCACGGTGTTCGCGGTGACCGGGTTCGTCGATGTCGGGTTCATCGCGTTGCAGGCTGCGCGCGGCACCTTCAGCCACTTCAATTCCGAGACCGACGCGGTGAACGAGATCGGTCAGCAGGTGTTCCAGTCCGGCGTGCCCGGGCTGTTCTTCGCGAACCTGATCATCGTGCTGATCCTGTCCTGGCAGCGGCTGGTGGATCGGCCGACCGCACGGGCCATCCATGCCGGACTGTTCCTGGCGGTCGTCGGGATGATGCTCGGCTATCTGATGGGCTTCACCGGCAAACAGCTGGTCCGCGACGCCGACGGCAATGTCGTAGAACTGGTCGCCGGTCACACCGTCATCGACCCCGCGAACCGAGACCTGTCGCCACGTGATGCCGCGGCGGGTATGCCCATCACGCACTGGAGCACCATCGGCGGCGACCTCCGCGTCCCGCACTTCGTCGGCTTGCACGGCATTCAGTTCTTGCTGCTCGTCGTCGTCATCCTGGCCTGGCTGGCCCCGCGCTACCCCTGGCTACGCGCCGAACGCACCCGCGCGGCAGTCATCGGCGTGCTCGCCCTCGGCTATACCGGCTTCCTGGCCATCGTGTTCACCCAGGCGATGCGCGCGCAGTCACTCATCCACCCGGACGGCACCACGCTCATTTCCTTCGCCGGACTCATCGCAGGTGTCGCCGCGCTACTCGGTCTCATCTACTGGAGAGCCCGCGTCGAATCGAACGATCCCACCGCAGACGCCGAGATCGTCCCCCTCCGCCCGGCACCCGCCACACTGCACGCAGTCGCAGACCTGAAGGCTGACAACGAGTTCCAGGCCTAGCCACCGCCAGAAGTACCTGGCGTAGGTTCCGTGTTCTCGACGCGTGCATCGGCCAAGAGCACGTCGTTGCCCAAGTCGATGATGGGTCGCGGCCTGTCGCGACCGGTCAACGTAGACGTTCGGCGTCCCTGGTCAGTTCGAGCAGGGTTTTGCCTAGCATGGCCAGTTCGTCGGGGCTGGCGCCCTCTTCGATGGCGGTGGCTACGTCCTCGGCGGCGCAACGGGCGGCGAACCAGCGGTCGGCCAGGTCGGCGGCCTCCTGGGCGCTGAGCACGACGGAATCGTCGGGGATCCCGGTGCCCTTCAGACTGTTGCGGTTCTCGTAGGCGCGTTGGCGACAGGACTGGCGGCAGTACCGGCGACGACGTCCGGCCTCCGACTCCACGATCTCCCGCCCACACCACAGGCAGGACAGTTGGCGAGAGTGACGACGATCTGAGATGGAACACACCCCCTAGCGGGACAGCGAGCGGCGCGACATGACGCAGAACCTTAATGGTTCAACGGCTCGAAGCCGCTCAGCGACCCCCGGGAACCGCCGGACGGCAGGCGTGGCGAGGTCGGCGCGCCGTTGGCACTACAATGGAACGGTTCCGCGGCCCGTCGGGAACTATCGGCGCAGGCCCGTTCGTTGCACATAACGTCCAGCGAGCACCAAACGCTCGTACGGTCGCAGCAACAAGACTCGAGCACACAGGGAGAGGCACACCATGGCAGATCGCGTACTCCGGGGCAGTCGGCTCGGAGCGGTGAGCTACGAGACCGATCGCGACCACGACCTGGCTCCGCGTCGGATCGCCCGGTACCGCACCGACAACGGTGAAGAATTCGACGTCCCGTTCGCCGACGACGCCGAAATCCCCCCGACGTGGCTTTGCCGCAACGGTCAGGAAGGCATGCTGATCGAGGGCACCACCGTCGAGACCAAGAAGGTCAAGCCCCCGCGCACCCACTGGGACATGCTGCTGGAACGCCGCAGCAAGGAAGAGCTCGAGGAGCTGCTCAAGGAGCGCCTCGACCTCCTCAAGACCCGCCGCCGCGTCTAAAGGCACCTAGTCAGCCGAAAAGGCCGCCTACATCCCCCGATGAAGGCGGCCTTTCGCATACCCCAAGCAAGCTCCGAAGCTCCGTTCAAGATCATGGGGAACTGGTGGCGGCAAAGTTCGAGAAGCCCCCGCCACCAGTTCCCCATGATCTTGAAACCGGCCCGCATCGGCAGGATCCGCACCCCAACACGTGAATCCGCCCCCCTAAGTGCCCACAACCAGTGCGAATCCCCAAGAAAGGGTGCAGATCCCGGACGCCGAGGCCCTGGTCCGGGCCCAGCCTCTGGCCCTGGTCCGGGCCCGGCCTCGGCTCAGGCCCTGGTCCGGGCTCGACCACGGGTTCGGGCCCTACCCGGGCTCAACCTCGAAGCCGATACCCCGGCCCGGGCCCCGCCTCGACTCAAGCCCAGGCCCGGACTCGACCACGGGCTCAGGCCCTATCCGGGCTCAACCTCGAAGCCGATACCCCGGCCCGGGCCCCGCCTCGACTCAAGCCCAGGCCCGGACTCGACCACGGGCTCAGGCCCTATCCGGGCTCAACCTCGAAGCCGATACCCTGGCCCGGGCCCCGCCTCGACTCAAGCCCAGGCCCGGACTCGACCACGGGCTCAGGCCCTATCCGGGCTCAACCTCGAAGCCGATACCCTGGCCCGGGCCCGGCCTCGGCTCTGGCCCTGGTCCGGGCTCGGCCTCGGCTCTGGCCCAGGCCCGGACTCGACCACGGGCTCAGGCCCTATCCGGGCTCAACCTCGAAGCCGATACCCTGGCCCGGGCCCGGCCTCGGCTCTGGCCCTGGTCCGGGCTCGGCCTCGGCTCTGGCCCTGGCCCTGGCTCGACCGCGGGCTCAGGCCCTATTCGGGCTCGACCGCGACGCCGAGGCCCTGGTCCGGGCTCGACCGCGGGTTCGGGCCCTATTCGGGCTCAACCTCGACGCCGAGGCCCCGGTCCAGGCCCCGCCTCGGCTCGAGCCCTGGCCAGGGCTCGACCGCGGGCTCAGGCCCTATCCGAGCTCAACCTCGACGCCGAGGCCCTGGTCCTGGCTCGACCATGGGTTCGGACCCTGTCCGGGCTCGGGTTCGGGCTCAGGCCGGGCAGGGGGCGGGCCGCGCCGGGGACGGAGCCTGAAGTAATGCTGCCGATCGGCGCCTGACTCGCTCCAACGGACCTCGACTGCCGAACCCACAGGGCGTGCATACCTTTCACAGGGGCTCTACGCCCGCTGCCAGGTATGCATACTGTGTGAGCCCCCTCCTCCATACCGCCACACGATGACCACCTCTTGTCGAAAGCGTTTGTGACGCAACCACAGCCAGATGACCACGCTGGAACTTCCACCCCGCGCGCCTGACTGATAACTACAGCCGGGTACCGCAGGCGACGCGCCCAGCACTGCTGGGTAAACACCTGGGACGGTCCACCTTGACGGATGTCTCTTGGTATACCCGCCCAGGATCGAGTGCTGAGAGAAGTCCAAGGGTGTACTCCCCCAGGGTTTTCGGCGATCCGTGGGATACCCGAGTAGTGCTGAGCGCGTCAGGTGGGGTGCCCGACCTTCTCTGCCGCGGCCCGGGTGTGGGAAGTGGCGGTTGAGGAGGGGAGGACTGGCTGTGGTGCTGTTTTCGAGCGTTTTCCAAGTAGGACGGTCTCAGGTAGTGAGATCTTCATACCCAACGGGACATGGTGGCGGGAAAATGCGAGTGAGACCGCCCTCATGTCCCATACGGAGTGAGGTTGACCGTCCAACGGGACATGGTGGCGGAGAAGTGCGAGCGGGACCGCCCTCATGTCCCGGACGGAGTGACGTTGATCGTCCAACGGGACATGGTGGCGGGAAAGTGCGAGTACGGCCGCCATCATGTCCCGTTGGGCGCGCATCGTATGCCGTTGATCATGAAATGCCTACCCCCTGGGCCGAGCTGTTGGGGGCTGGCTGTGGTGCTGTTTTCGAGCGGCTTATTTGCGGGGATGGATTCGATATCGGGATCGACTTGGGTGCGGGCTGAATCGAAACGGCTAGTGGCTGGCGACCTTTCGGTAGCGCAGCAGTGCCAGAGGAACCGCTACAGCCAGGATGGCGAGTGAGCAGCCGACTGCGTATCCGACGCAGTGGTCGGCGGCCCATCCGGTGGGGTGGGCGAATGCGGGTGGGGCGTCGTTGTCGAAGAGTTTGCGGCCTGCGGCGGAGACGGCGGTGATCGGATTCCATTCGGCGATCGTGCGCAGCGGGCCGGGGAGGGTTTGTCCGGGGATGAAGGCCGAGGAGATGAAGGACAGGGGGAACAGCCAGATCAGGCCCGCGCTCTGCGCTACTTCGACATTCGGTGACATCAAGCCGGTGAGCGCGCCGACCCAGGACATCGCGAAGGCGAACAGCAGAATCACGCCGAAAGCGAGTGCGGCGTCAGCTATTCCGCCATTGATCCGCCAGCCGACCACATAACCGCAGCCGACCATCACCGCGACGCTGAGCACATTGACGACCAGATCGGACAGGGTACGACCCATCAATACCGCGAGCCGCGACATCGGCAGCGTGCGCATCCGATCGATGATGCCCTTCTGCAAATCACTGGCCAGGCCGACGGTGGTGAACGCCGCGTTGAAAGCGACTGTCTGCGTGAAGATTCCGGCCAGCAGGAATTCGCGATACTGACTGCCGCCCAGCGACCCACCGAAAATGTACGCGAACAGGAACACGAACATCAACGGCTGAATCGTCGCGGTCACCAACAACGTAGGCACCCGAAGAATGGTCAGCAGATTGCGGTGGGCAACGATCGCACTGTCTCGGAAGATTCGCAACCGTGGCCCCGAATCCAGCTGAACCACTTGCATTTTCGGCATATCCATGACAGCGGTCACGACAGGATCTCCTCTTGTACGTCATCGGTTTCTGGCTGGCGGTCGGCCGAATCGCGGGCCGAAGTGCCGGTGAGGGAAAGGAATACGTCGTCCAGGCTCGGCCGATGGACATTGGCGTCCACCACGCACACGCCAGCGTCGTCGAGGCGGCGCAGCGCTTCGACCATGGTGCGCGAGCCGTCGCCGACCACGATCGACGCCTCGTTGGTGTCGGCCTCGTGGCTCGGTTCGCCGATGCCGACCTGGGCCAGCACGGTCAGGGCAGGTTTGACGTCCTGTCCGGCGGCGAGGGTGACGGTGAGCCGGTCGCCGCCGATGGACATCTTCAGCTCGTCCGCCGACCCGCGCGCGATCACCCGGCCACGGTCGATGACGGTGATCCGGTCGGCGAGCAGATCGGCTTCTTCCAGGTACTGGGTGGTGAGCAGCACGGTGGTGCCGTCGTCGACGAGTTCGCCGATGACGCGCCACATGTCGAGCCTGCCGCGCGGGTCGAGTCCGGTGGTCGGTTCGTCCAGCACCACCACGGCGGGCCGGGCGACGAGCGCACCGGCCAGGTCGAGCCGCCGCGCCATACCGCCGGAGTAGGTGCCCGCCCTGCGGTCCGCCGCGTGCTCCAACCCGAACGCGCTCAACAGTTCCATCGCCCGGACCGTGGACTGCCGCGACGACATCCCGTACAGCCGGGCCACCATGCGCAGGTTCTCGTACCCGGACAGATTCGCGTCGACCGCGGCGTACTGGCCGGACAGACCGATCCGCCGCCGTGCCGCGCCCGGATTGCGCAGCACGTCTACCCCGGCCACCCGGACCGATCCGGCGTCCGGGCTGAGCAGGGTGGTGACGATGCGAACCGTCGTCGTTTTGCCGGCCCCGTTCGGCCCGAGCAGACCCATCACCGTGCCGGACGGAATCTGCAGGTCGATGTCGTCGAGTACGCGGATCTTGCCGTAGCTCTTGACCAGGCCGAGGACCTCTACCGCCAAGCTCACTGGTTTACCTCCACGAGCGATTCCCCCGGTCTGCGCACTTGGCCGTCCTGACGCAACTCCCCCGTTGTCGGGGCCGGTCTGTCGACGGCTCGACACGAGTCGGTTGTGGACGGGTGCTGCCCACTCACCTTTGCTTCTCCTTCTTTCGGATCCCGATGGCGGGTTTGTCGGAGCGCGAGCCGTTCTTGGCCCGTTTCGCGTCCCCGTTCAGCGGATGCGACCCGTTGGCCGAGGGCCGCTCGGGTTCGCCGTCCAGCTGACGGCGCAGCACCGAACCGATCGCGGCGAGCGATTCGGGTGCGGTCATTGCCGAGTGCCTGCACGGGAGTTCATGGTCGTTGATGTCGCCGGTGACGAACGGCTGCCACGCGGACGCGCGGCGCTCCGGATCGGCCCGGTTGATCTCGTCCGCGCCTGCGGTGAAGAACAGCAGGTCGCCGTCGAAGACGCGGGGCCGGAAGCCGTGTGCGAGCAGGGTGCCGTTGGTGTACCCGGCGTAGAGCCGTTCGAGGTGCTCGACGGTGAGCGCCGCGAACGGCCCCGGCCGCGCGCGCAGCAGCTCTGCCGCGTCGCGCAGGTTCATTGCGGGATCTATCGGTGCGTCGAGCTGATCGCTGCCGAATTCCTCGATGATCTCGGCCACGCTCGGGATCGCGTGCTCGAGCCAGGCATCGGAGAGCCGGTAGCTGTCCATCATCGACAGCAGCGCGACCTGCTCGCCCGCCTCTTGCAGCCGCACCGCCACCTCATGTGCGATCAGGCCGCCCAGCGACCAACCGAGCAGGTGATAGGGCCCGGTCGGCTGGATCGACTTGATATGTGCCACATACTGTCCGGCGGCTTCGGCGATCGAGGCGAAGCCGTCCTCGCCCGCGACGTGCGGTGCCTGCAGCCCGTACACCGGACGGTCCGGCGCGAGGTGCGCGAGCAGCCCCGAGTAGCACCAGGCAAGCCCGATCGCGGGATGGATGCAGAACAGCGGTGCCGCGGCACCGTTGGGACGGATCGGCAGCACCGGGCCAAGCGCCGCCGCGATACCCGCACCCGAGCCGTCGAGGCGGGCGGCGATGGCCGCCGGGGTCGCCTCGCCGAACATCAACTGCACCGGCAGGTCCAGACCGTTGGACCGCACCTGCGCAACAACTTTCGTGGCAAGCAGCGAGTTGCCGCCGAGTTCGAAGAACCCGTCGTCGGCGCCAACCGATTCCACGCCGAGCACCGCGGCGAAGGCCGCGCACAGCGCCGCCTCCGACGGGGTCGACGGCGCACGGTAGCCCTCGGCGGCGGCGAATACCGGTTCCGGCAATGCTTTTCGGTCCAGCTTGCCGACCGGACTGAGCGGCACCGCGTCGAGCAGCATGATCGATTGCGGCACCATGTAATTCGGCACCAGCTCGGCCACGTGCTCGGTGAGCTCCGGCGCCGTCACGTCGGTTCCGTTGCGCGCCTTGACATATGACACCAGTGCGGTGCTTCCCGCTGGCGTGCGATGCCCGATGGTTGTGGCGAACTCCACCGCGCCGTGCCGCGCCAGCGCCGCGTCGATCTCGCCGAGTTCGATACGGAAGCCACGGATCTTGACCTGATGATCAGTGCGCCCGACGTACTCGATCTCGCGACCCGAGCCCATACTGCGACCCGCGGACAGCGATCCCGCCCCGGTCCACCAGCGCACAAGATCGCCGGTTCGATACATCCGCTCCCCCGGCTTGCCATACGGATTCGCCACGAACCGCTGCGCCGTGAGGCCCGGCCGATTGAGATAGCCACGAGCCAACGCCGCACCGGACAGATGCAATTCGCCGGTGACGCCGACCGGTGCCGGGTGCAGGCGGGTGTCCAGGATGGTCGCGCTGACGCCACGGATCGGCCCGCCGATGGTGATCGGCCCGCCAGGCGTCAACGGCTGACCGATCACCGTGACGATGGTCGTCTCGGTGGGCCCGTACACGTTGTACAGGTTGCGGTTCGGCGCCCAGCGGGTGACCAGGTCCGGCGGCAGCGCCTCGCCGCCGACCAGCACGTGCCGCAGCTCGGTGACCCCGGTCGGGTCCACCGTGCCGAGCGCCGAGGTGGTGATGAACGCGTGCGTGATCGCCTCGTCGATGAACACCCTGGCCAGGTCTTCACCGCCGACCACACCGGGCGGCGTGATCACCAGGGTGGCCGCGCCGCCGAGGGCGAGCAGCAGGTCGAGCATCGCCGCGTCGAAGCTCGGTGTCGCGAAATGCAGGACACGGCAACCGGGTTGGACGTCGAAGCGCTGCGCGGTCTCGGCGGCGAAGTTGGACAAACCGCCGTGCGTGACCACCACCCCCTTCGGCGTTCCGGTCGACCCCGACGTGTAGATCACGTACGCCGGGTTGTCCATCCGCAGCGGCGCGGTGCGATCCGCCGCGGTGATCGGCGCGTCGGAGGAGTCGAGCACGAGCCCGCGGAAGTGCGCGTCGTCCAGCACGATCCACTCGACGCCGCCGGGCAACTCGGCCCGATAGTCGCCGAGGGTGATGCCGAGTTCCGCGCCGGAATCCGAGAGCATGTGCTCGATCCGGTGCGCCGGGTACAGCGGGTCGACGGGGACGAACGCGGCACCGGCCTTGGCCACCGCGAGCACCGTGGCCACCGACTCCACTGAACGCGGAATGCCAAGCGCCACCAGTGTTTCCGGCCCGACACCGCGCCGGATCAACACCCGAGCCAACCGGTTCGTCCACCGGTCGAGCGCGTCGTAGCTCACCTGAGTGTCCTCGGTACGCAACGCGATCGACTTGCGGTCGACATTCGCCGCCGCCTCGAACACCTCGGGGAAGGTGACCGGGCGGTCCGCCTCCGCACCGCGGACCGGGGCCAGCCCGGACCATTCGGCGGGATCGAGCAGCTCCAGATCCCCCACGGCCGTAGTCGGATTCGCGGCGACCGCGGCAAGCAGCCGGACGAGCCGCTTGCCGAGCCGCAGCGCGGTCTGCTCGTCGAACAGATCGCTGGCGTAGTTCACCGACAGCGTGATGCCCGCCGGATCCCGTTCCGGCGTCTGCGATTCGGTGAGCGTGAACTGCAGATCGAACTTGGCGATGCCGGTGTCGATATCGGCCGCCTCGATCCGCAGATCAGGCAGATCGAGCCCGGTCACCGGCTGGTTCTGCACCGAGAGCATCACCTGGAACATCGGGTGATGTGCTTGCGACCGTGCCGGATTCAGCACCTCGACGAGCCGCTCGAACGGCACGTCGGCGTGCGCGAACGCGTCGAGATCGGTGTCGCGGACGGTGTGCAGCAGATCGGTGAACCTGGCATCCGGATCGATCCGGGTGCGCAGGACGAGCGTGTTGACGAACATGCCGATCAGCCGGTCCAGCGCGGGGTGGCCGCGCCCGGCGATGGGCGTGCCGACGGTGATGTCGTCGGTCGCGGTCATCCGGTGCAGCAGCACCGCGAGCGCGGCGTGCAGCACCATGAACATGCTGACGTTGTTGCTGGTCGCGACCGTCCGCAGTTCCCGGTGGGTGTCCGCGTCGACCGTGCATTCGACGAGCCCGCCACGGTACGACGGCGTTGGCGGACGCCGTCGGTCCGCGGGGACGGTCAGCAGTTCAGGACTGCCGTCCAGGGCACGCCGCCAGTAGGCCAGCTGACGGCTCAGTACCGAGTCGGCGTCGTTCTCGGCGCCGAGCGTGTCCTGTTGCCACAGTGTGTAATCCGCGTACTGGACGGCGAGATCGGTCCATTCCGGCGTCCGCCCCGCGCAGGCCGCCCGGTAGGCGGTCGCCACGTCGAGCGCCATCGGCTCGAGCGACCAGCCGTCCATGGCGATGTGATGCACCACAAGCACCAGCACGTGTTCGTCGGACACCTCGGCCGGATTCTGTACCCCGGTGTCGCCGTCGGGCGATACCGAGATCAGCGCGGCCCGCATCGGCACCATGCCAGCGAGGTCGAATCCCGGTGCGGCGAAGCGCCGTACGGCATCGTCGACCTCTTCGGGGGTGACCGTCGCGACGAACAGCGTGATCGCGGCGGCGGCCAGATCGAGCACCTGCTGGGCCGGTTCGCCGTTGGTCTCGGGGAACACGGTCCGCAGCGTCTCGTGCCTGGCCTGCACCGCGTGCAACGCCATGACCAGCGCGTCGACATCGAGTGTGCCGTTCATCCGCAGCACGACCGGCACGTTGTAGGCGCCCGCCGTCCGGTCGGCCGATTCGCCGGATCCGTTGAACCGGTTGAGGAACCACAGTCGCCGCTGTGCCGCGGACAGCGGAATCCGCTCGGGCCGGTGCCGTCGTGCCAACGCCGGGCGCGCGTCCGAGCCCGCTGGCCCGGAATCGAGCAGCGCGGCGAGCGCGGCGACCCGAGGCGCGGCGAACACGGTGCGCACCTCGAGGCGGATGTTCGTCGCCGCGGCCAGCCGGGCGACGAGTTGCGTTGCCAGCAGCGAGTTTCCGCCGATGTCGAAGAAGCTGTCGTCGGCCCGTACCGCGTCGACGCCGACCAGTTCCGCCATCACCCTGGCGACCAGCCGCTCCGATTCGGTCTCCGGCGCGCGCGTCGCGACATCGGCGACGAGTTGCGGTTCGGGCAGCGCGGCGGTATCGAGCTTGCCCACCGGCGTCAACGGAATATGTTCCAGCACAGTGATACTCGCTGGCACCATGTGCGACGGCAACTGCGCGCCCACATGGGCGCGCACCGCCTCCACATCCACACCTGCGTGCTCGTCGGAGGCCTGCACAAAGGACACGATCCGATCGGCGCCCGCGATCTGGCGAACCTCGGTGTGCGCGAACCGCACTCCGGGGTGCTCGCCGAGCGCGGCGGTGATCTCGCCGAGCTCGATGCGGAAGCCGCGCACCTTCACCTGATGGTCGCTGCGGCCGAGGTAGCACAGTTCACCGGCGGCGTTCCAGCGCACCACGTCACCGGTGCGGTACAGCCGCGCTCCGGCGGGACCGTACGGGTCGGCCACGAAACGCGCCGCGGTGAGCCCGAATCGGTCGAAGTAGCCGCGCGCCACGCCGTAGCCGCCGAGGTACAGCTCGCCTGGCACACCGACCGGCACCGCGCGCAGCCGCTCATCGAGAACCAGCGCGCGTGCCCCGCGCACCAGCGTGCCGATGGTGACCGGCCGATCGGGTGCCATCGGCTCGGAGATGGTGATAACGATGGTCGTCTCGGTGGGCCCATACATGTTGTGCAGGTGGCGATTCGGCGCCCAGCGGGCGACCAGGTCCGGTGCGCAGGCCTCCCCGCCGACCATCAGCGCGCGCAGGTGCGGCAGCGGCCAGCGGTCCTGGTCGATGGTCGACAGCGCCGCCGGGGTGATGAAGGCGTGGGTGATCCGCTCGCGTTCCATCAGCGCGGCGAGCTCGTCGCCGCCGTAGATATCGGGCGGGCAGATCACCATCGCGGCACCGGATCCGATCGCAAGCAGCAGCTCGAGCACGGCCGCGTCGAAGCTCGGCGAGGCGAAGTGCAGGGTGCGCGATTCGCGGTCGACCCGCATCCGGTCGCGGAGTTCGTCCGCGAAATTGGACAGTCCGGCGTGGGTTACCGCGACGCCCTTGGGTTTTCCGGTCGAGCCCGAGGTGTAGATCAGGTAGGCGAGATCGTCCACCTCGATGGTGCACAGCCGGTCCAGGTCGTCGACCAGCGCGTCGTCGTGGTTGTCGAGTTCGGTGGCGAAGTCGGGATCGTCGAGCAGCACCCAGTCCGTCGCCGGGCCGTCCATGGCGGCCGCGTGTAACTGCTCGGCGTACGCGCTGGCGGTGACACCGAGCCAGCAGCCGGCGTCGGTCAGCATGTGCCTGATCCGGTCGGCCGGATAGTTCGGGTCGACCGGCACGAACGCGGCGCCGGTCTTGACCACGGCGAGCACCGTGATGACGGATTCGATCGATCGGGTGAGCCCGAGCGCGACCCGGTCCCCCGAGCCGATATCACGCGCGAGGAGTGCGCGGGCCAGCCGATTCGAGCGGCGATCCACCTCGGCGTAGGTGAGCGTGGTACTGCCCCACTGCAGGGCGGTGCGCTGCGGGTGCATGTGCGCGGTGGCGGTGAAGTACGCGGGCAGCGTGCACTGCGGCATCGTCGCCCCGCCGGTCGCCGGGGCGAACAGGCGTCGTTCGCGCTCGGTACGAGCGTCGATGTCGCGCACCAGGACTCGCGGATCAGCGGTGACCGACGCGAGCACGCGCAGGAACCGGTCGGCCAGGGTATGGATCGTCGACTCGTCGAAAAGCTCGGCCGCATAGACGAATTCGAAGGCCTGCCCGGGTTCGCCCGGTCCGGCGTCGCAGCCGATGTGCGCGACCCGCAGTTCCAGGTCGAACTTGGCGAGTGCGATATCGAGTTCCTCGGCGCGCAGCGCGAGACCCGGCAATTCCAGCATCGGGACGGGCCCGTCCTGCACGCTCAGCGCCACCTGGAACAACGGATGGCGACCGGAAGCCCGTGCGTCGCGGCCCAATTCCTCCACGATGCGTTCGAACGGAATGTCGGCGTGCGCCATCGCGGCAAGCTCGGTGTCCCGATCGGCACGCAGCAACCCCGCGAAGGTGTGGTCCGGGTCGACGTCGGAACGCAGCACCAGCGTGTTGACGAACATGCCGACCAGCTCGTCGAGCTTGGTGTCGGTGCGCCCCGCGACCGGTGTGCCGATCACGATGTCGCGGCCGCCGGTGACCGAGCGAAGCAGCACCGCGAGCGCCGAGCGCAGCACCATGAACATGCTCACGCCCTGTTCCCTGCCGAGGTCGGCGAGGGCGTGCTGCACCGGTTCGGGCACCGTGAACTTCACCGTGCCCGCCCGCTGCGTCGGTTCCGCGGGCCGCGGCCGGTCGTAGGGCAGCGGGAGTTCGTCGGGCAGGTCGGCGAGCGCGGTCCGCCAGTACGCCAACTGGTTGCCCGCGAGGCTGCCCTGGTCGTTCTCGTCGCCGAGGCAGGCACGCTGCCACAGCCCGAAGTCGGCGTACTGCACCGGAAGTGGCGCCCACGCGGGCGCGGTGCCCTCGTGCCTCGCCACATAGGCAGCGGCCAGGTCCCTGGTCAGCGGGCCGAGCGACCAGCCGTCGGCGGCGATGTGGTGCACCACGATGCCGAGCAAGTAGCGCTCGGATGCGGTGCGCAGCAACGTCGTTCGCAGCGGAGTGGTGCGAACGAGATCGAAGCCGGTGTGCGCGAGGGTGCGCAGTGCGGCCGCGGCGCCCGCGTCGTCGGTGTCGATCGGGTCGATGCTCGGCAGCGCGCGAGCGGTCGGCAGCACCGACTGCTGTGCCCCGTTGCTGTCCTCCGGGAAAACCGTGCGCAACACTTCGTGCCGCTCGATGACGTCGGTGAGCGCCGCGCGCAGCGCCGCCACATCCAACTCACCGGCGATTCGGATAACGAAAGCGATGTTATATGCGCTCGATTCGGGAGAATATCGATTGAGGAACCACAGTCGCTGCTGCGGCAGCGACAATGGAATGCGTCCCGGACGCGTGGTCTGCACAGCCAGCGCCAACCGCTGCGTCCGGGGCGCTTCCGTGAGCCGCTCGGCGACACCCGCGACGGTCGGCGCCTCGAAGATCACCCGCACCGGCAGGTCGACATCGAACTCCGCGTGCAGTGCCGCGGCCAGCCTGGTGGCAAGCAGCGAGTTGCCGCCGACGTCGAAGAAGCTGTCTTCCGCCCCGGTGACGGGACGGCCGAGAATGTCGCCGAACACTCCGGCGACCCGCAACTCCAGCTCCGTGCGCGGCGCGCGCGAGGAACCGATGGCAGCGAAGACGGGTTCCGGGAACGCCTTTCGATCCAGCTTGCCCGCCGGAGTGACCGGCAGCTCGTCCAGCACGATGACCGAGGCGGGCACCATGTATCCGGGCAGCCGCTGCCGCGCGGTCTCGATGACCGCCGCGGCCTGCACCGGCTGCTCCGCCGTGACGTACGAGGCGAGCCGCGCCCGGCCCTGCTCGTCGGTATGCACCACGGTCAGCGCGAAACTCACCCCGGGGTGGCCACGCAGCACATGGTCGACCTCGCGCAGCTCGATGCGGAACCCGCGGATCTTGATCTGGTCGTCGGCGCGGCCGAGGAACCGCAGCTGTCCGCCCGGTTCGATAACCACCAGGTCGCCGGTGCGGTACATGCGCTCGCCCCGCCTGCCGTGCGGGTTGGCCGGGAACCGCTGCGCGGTCATGCCGAAACGGCCGTGATAGCCGCGCGCCAGGCCGGGCCCGGACAGATACAGCTCGCCCGGCGTACCAGGCGGCACCGGATGCAGCCGTCCGTCCAGCACGAACAGCCGCATGCCGCGGATCGGCCTGCCGAGCGGCACCGGGCGACCAGGCACCATCGGACCGGTCGCGGTGGCCGCGACGGTCGCCTCCGATGGACCGTACATGTTGTGCATGCGGTGCTCGACCGACCAGGTTTCGACGAGCTCCTCGTCGCACGCCTCACCGCCGACGATGACCGCCTCGAGCTCGTCGAGCCCCTCGGTCGGCACGGTGGCCAGCGCGGCGGGGGTGACGAAGGCGTGGGTGACCCGTTCGTCGCGTAAGAACGCGGCGAGTTCGGTGCCGCCGTACAGGCCCGCCGGTGCGACGACGATGGTCGCGCCCGCCGCGAAACCGAGCAGCAGTTCCAGCACCGACGCGTCGAAGCTCGGCGACGAGAAGTGCAGTGTCCGTGCCGAATCCGAGACACCGAACAGGTGCATCTGCTCGTGTGCGAGCGAGGCGAGCCCGGCGTGGGTGATCACCACCGCCTTCGGCATGCCGGTCGAGCCGGAGGTGTAGATGAGGTAGGCCGGATGCACCGTGCACAGCGGATGATGCCGGTCGGCATCGGTGATGGGACCCGTTGAGTAGTCCACGGATTCGGCGGCCAGCTCCTCGGAGCCGAACACCAGCCAGTCGACGTTGTTCTTGCGGTGCTTACCGCGCGGCGCGGGCCATTCCGGCAGGGCGGCAAGACATTCGGCATCGGTCAGGCCGAGGATGGCGCCGGAGTCGCCGATCATGTGCGCGATCCGCTCGCCCGGGTAGCCCGGATCGACCGGCACATATGCCGCACCGGTTTTCGCGACGGCCCACACGGCGGTGATGGCGTCGAGGCCGCGCGGCAGCGCGATCGCGACGACCACCTCGGGACCGGCGCCGTGTTCGATCAGCGCGCGGGCCAGCTTGTTCGACGTTTCGTCGAGCTCGCGGTAGGTGGTGTCGATGCCGAGGTAGCGCACCGCCACCGCATCCGGCAGCCGTTCGGCGGTGTCGGTGAGCAGCTGGGCCAGCGTGCTGAACGGCTCGGCGGGCGAGCCCGCGATCGGTACCAGGTTGGCGAGTTCGCGGCGATCGAGGATGGTCAGGTCACCGATCGGCATGCTCGGCGCGGCGACCACCGCGTTGAGCACGGCGACGAAGCGGCGGGCGAACGACTCGACCGTCGCGCTGTCGAAAATATCGGTGGCGTAACCGAATTCGGCGGTCAGCGGGCCGTCGGAGATATCGTCGTGCACCACAAGCTGCAGATCGAACTTGGCGATGCCGGAGACGATCGGCAGCACCTCGGCCCGCAGGCCGGACAGCTCGACGTGCAGGTCCGGCGCGCGGTCGTAGGACAGCATCACCTGGAACAGCGGATGCCTGGCAGCCGAGCGTTCCGGGTTGACGACCTCGACCAGCCGCTCGAACGGCACGTCGGCGTTGGCGAAGGCGTTGAGGTCGGTCTCGCGCACCACGTCGAGCATGCGGTCGAAGCCCGCGGCGGGATCGACCTCGGTGCGCAGTACCAGCGTGTTCACGAACATGCCGACCAGCTCGTCGAGGGCAGGATCGGAGCGACCGGCGATCGGGGTGCCGATGGCGATGTCGGTGCTCGCGCACAGCCGCGCCAGCAGCGTGGCGAGTGCGGCGTGCAGCACCATGAACATGCTCACGCCCCGGGTGGCCGCCAGTTCGCCTGCGGCGCGGCGGATTTCGGGGGCGATGGTGAATTCGACCCGGTCGCCGGTGGTGGACCGGCGCAGCGGGCGCGGGCGGTCCAATGGCAGATCGAGCTGGTCCGGCAGCCCGGCCAGCGCCGAACGCCAGTGCGTCAGTTGACCACTCAGCGCGCTCGCCGGATCGGATTCGGCGCCGAGCAGTTCGCGCTGCCACAGCGCGAAATCGGCGTACTGCACCGGCAGCGGCGTCCAGCGCGGCGCGGCGCCCTCGGTGCGCGCCGAGACCGCGGTCATCAGGTCCCTGGCCAGCGGCGCGATCGACCAGCCGTCACCGCAAATGTGGTGCAGCACAAGCAGAAACACCCAGCTGTCCGGTCCGGTGGCGTAGAGCGCCACCCGGACCGGGGCCTGGATGCGCAGATCGAAACCGTACCCGGCGAATTCGGTGGCCAGCGCGGCGACATCGGCGCCGGTGGCGTCGATCGGGTCGAGGGTGAGCGGGATCTCGGCGGCCGGATGGATCAGCTGGCACGGTCCGTCCGCCGCCTCGGGAAACGTGGTACGCAGGCTCTCGTGCCGTTCGATCACGTCGACCAGACCGGCACGCAACGCCTCGACGTCGAGTACCCCCTCGATCCGGACGGCGAGTGGCATGTTGTAGGCCGCGGCGTGTTCGGCGAACCGGTTGAGGATCCACAGTCGCTGCTGTGCCAGCGACAGCGGAATCCGTTCCGGGCGCACGGCCGCAACGAGTTTCGGCGAGGCGACGTCGGCGGTGTTGGTGGCGAAGCACTGGGTGAGCGCGGCGATGGTCGACGCCTCGAACAGGTCGCGGATGGTCAGCCCGGTGCCGAGGGCGGCATTGATCCTGGCCACCGCGCGGGCGGCGATGAGCGAATTGCCGCCGAGGTCGAAGAAGCTGTCCTCGACGCCGATATCGTCGGTGCCGAGCACCTCCGCGAAGACGCCCGCGAGCACCCGCTCCACCTCGGTGCGCGGCTCGGCGGTCGATCTGTTCGCCGAACGGGCACCCAGCGCGGGCGCGGGCAGCGCCTTGCGGTCGATCTTGCCGTTGGCGCTCAGTGGCAGCTCGTCGAGTTCCATCAGCGCGGACGGCACCATGTACGCGGGCAGGGTGCGGCGCAGCGCGGTGAGCAGTGCGGCCGTGTCGATGCGGGAGACCGGGTGCGGACCGCTGACACTGGGCACCGCTGGCCGATACTCCTCGGCGTCCAGTGTCGCGACGACGTAGGCGACCAGTTCGTCGCCGTTGCGTCCGGTGTGCGCCACGCAGACCGCCCTTGCCACGCGGTCGTCGGCAAGCAGCGCCGCCTCGATCTCGCCGAGTTCGATGCGCAGGCCGCGGATCTTGACCTGAAAGTCGCTGCGGCCCATGTATTCCAGCACGCCGGGGCGCCCGGTCGCGAGCTGCCAGCGGGCCAGGTCACCGGTGCGGTACATCCGCATGCCCGGGGTGAACGGGTTCGCCACGAAGCGATCGGCGGTGAGCCGGGGCTGGCCGAGGTAGCCGCGGGCCAGCTGCACACCGGCCAGATACAGCTCGCCGACCACGCCGGGAGGCACCGGGCGCAGGCGCGAATCCAGTACGTAGGTCTGGGTATTCCAGACCGGTGAGCCGATCGGCACGTTCGCCGGGTCGGCGGTGCACGGCCAGTAGGTGACGTCGACCGCGGCTTCGGTCGGGCCGTAAAGGTTGTGCAGCGCGGGTGTGTGCCTGGGGACGGTAGCCGGCGGGGTGGGTAAACGCAGCGCGGCATGGAAGTCGCGGACCGTCGCGGCGGGCAGCGCCTCACCGCTGCAGAACACCTGGCGCAGGGCGGTGCAGCCGCGCACGTCGGTGTCGGTGACGAAGACCGACAGCATGGATGGCACGAAATGCGCTGTGGTGATGTGCTTTTCGGTGATCAACCGGGCCAGGTAGCCGGGGTCGCGGTGACCGTCATGCTCGGCGACGACCAGTCGCGCGCCGATCTGCAAGGGCCAGAAGAACTCCCACACCGAGACGTCGAAGGTGGCCGGGGTCTTCTGCAGGACCGCGTCGGTGTGGTCGAGCGGATACTCGTGCTGCATCCAGCGCAACCGGTTGACGATCGCGGCGTGAGTGACGCCAACGCCCTTGGGTTTTCCGGTCGAGCCGGAGGTGAAGATGATGTAGGCGAGGTGGTCGGGACGCAGCGCGGCCGTGCGGTCGGCATCGGTGATCGGGGCGCTGTCGAAGCCGGACAGGTCGACGGTGTCGATGGCGAGCTGATGCACGGGCAGGGTGAGTTCGTCGCGGTCCGCGGTGAGTACGCAGACCGGTGCCGCCTGGCGCACGATCTGCTCGATGCGTTCGGCCGGATGCTCGGGATCGAGCGGCAGGTAGGCCGCGCCCGCCTTGACGATCGCGTACATGCCGACGACGAGGTCGAGGCTGCGGCGCAGGCACAGCGCGACCGACTGCTCCGGGCCTGCGCCGCGGGCGATGAGCAGCCGGGCGAGCCGGTTGGCACGGTCGTCGAGTTCGCGATAGGTCAGCGTCCCGAAGGGACTCATCGAGGGGTGGTGGTCCGGCGACGGGAGGGCCAGTGCGTCGTCGCCGAATTCGAGGGCGACGGCGTCGGGGCAGCTCGCGGCGCGCTCGGCGAACAGGCTCGCGAGGGTGCCGGTGTGCGGTGGGGTCTCGGTCGCGTTCCAGTCGTACAGGACGCGGTCGCGTTCGGTCGCCGTGATCGCGGTGAGCGTCTCGGCGAGGGTGTCCGGTGCCGCGGTGAGGAAACGGGTGAGGAAGTCGACGTAGCGGTCGTGGTGGGTGGTCACCTCGGTGTCGCTGTAGAGCCGGGGGTTGGCCTCGAAGTCGACGTGGATGCGATTGCCGACGCCGTTGTACACGTTGACCGACAGGTCCTCGACGGGTCCGGTGGCCAGCACGTTGAACGAGCCGACCAGGCTGCCGAACTTCAGCTCGTTGTGGAACAGCATGATGTTGACCATCGGGCCGAAGAAGCCGCGCGCGTCGCGGGAGTAGCCGCTGTCGCGGCGGATGTCGTCGTGCCGGTAGCGCTGATGGCGCAGCGCGCCGGTGATCTGCAGCTCAGTAGCCTTCACCAGGTCGGCGATGGTGGTCTTCGCGGTGAACTTCAACCGGATCGGCACCACGTTGGACACCACACCCGCCGAGCGGCGCAGCGAGACCGTGGTGCGCGCGGACATCGGCAGACTCAGCACCACATCCGAATTGCCGGTCACCGACCGCACATACGCGCCGAGCGCCGCGACGAACAGCGCGGAGTTGGCGGTGCCGAAGGTGGTGGTCGCCGCGTCCATCGCGGACTGGCAGTGATCGTCGAGCACGGCGGTGGCGGTGCGCCTGCCCGCCTCGTGCGTCACGGCGGTGACGATGGCGCCGCTGAGGCTCATCGGCTCGCCCGCGCCCGCCAGCTGCTCGAGCCAGTAGTCGCGGTCGGCGCGGAACCTGCTGGAATCCCGGTAGCGCAGCTCGTCGGCGTACATCTCGGCCAGCGGTGTCGCGCGGGAGGCCACCGGCTCGGTGTGGTTCTCCAGCGCGGTGTAGATCTCCGCGGTGCGGGTGAGCGCGTTCATCGCGCCGTATCCGTCGATCACGATGTGATGGGCACGGGCGTACCAGATGTAGTCCGAATCTCCGGTCCGCAGTACCACATTGGTGCTGAGCGGGTCGCGTTCCAGATCGATCGGCGAGCTGGCGTGCTCGCTCATCCAGCGTCGCGCCGCCGCCTTCGGGTCCGCCTCGCCGCGCAGGTCGAGCCGGGCCCACCCGGGGCGACGGGTGGAATCGATGCGCTGATGCGGGATTCCGTCGATCTCCAGCAGCCGCACGTGACCGACCTGCGCCTCCGCGCCGAAGCGCTCGATCGCGTAGAGCAACCGCCCGACATCCAGGTCGCCGTGGATCTCCACGTACTGGGCGATGGTCAACGGCACATCCGGGCGTATCCGCTGCGCGTACCAGAGCGCGGTCTGCGCTGGCGACAGAACGAACGGTTGTGCCGAGAATTCGCCGGATGAACATTGGTCGACGCGATCCGTGGCCAATGAACTCATCAATCACTCCGTTCTGCCGCTGTTGACGCCACTCTCCGAGCAACGCCGCACCGTCGGCGCGCGTGCGCCGACGGTGGACGTGATCTACGCATTTAGATTCGGAGCGTTAGAACGGGCGGATTGCCGACGAGTTGGATTTGTTTCACATCCAACGCCGTTGGTGGGCCACGATTTTGGTAGCTACATCGTCGCGAACTGGGCGTTATGGGCGCATTGCCTCGGCGAAACGCCAGGAAGATAGGTGACGCGACAAGAAAACGACTGCGTACCCCACGCCATCCGGCGAATTACGCGCTACATCACAATATAGCTACAGATGCCACAGAAAATACCGAGTGTTCGGTCCGTAATCGGCCCGGTCAGGAAACGGTTTGTCCGATCTCTACCGTTTGACCGGTCGTGGCGCGGGACCGTCGGCGCCGGATCACGGCGGCAAGCATGGCGCCGACGGTCAGCCCGACAAAGACGATCTCCGGCGCCGGACCGACTCGGGTCGCGAGTGTGTTGCTGGTGCGCAGCGGCAGATCCGCGATCAACGCGGCCGGAACAAACTGCGGAGTCTCTTGTAGCACAGTGCCATCGGCGGCGATGATCGCGCTCACCCCGGAGGTTGCCGCGACAACGAGCGCGCGGCCGTGCTCGACGGCCCGCACTCGCGACATGGCCAGCTGCTGGTAGGTCATCTCGCTGTCGCCGAAGGTCGCGTTGTTGGTCGGCACGGTGAGCAGCTGGGCGCCCGCGCGCATCGCGTCCTCGAAGGCGCGGTCGAAGGCGACCTCATAGCAGGTGGCGACGCCGATACCGACACCATCCGCGTGCACCACACCGTTGCCGTGGCCTGGCACGAAATACCCGGCGCGGTCGGCGTATTCGGAGAACAACCGGAAGAACGAGCGCATCGGCAGGTATTCGCCGAACGGCTGGATGATCTTCTTGTCGTGCCGCTCCCCCGGGCCCGCCGCGCCGTTCCACACGATCACCGAGTTCGTCGTGGTGCGATCGCTGTTCACCAGCACCGCGCCGACCAGGATCGGCGCGCCGACCTGCTCGGACGCCTCGGTGATCAGCGCCGCCGCGTCGGCGTTGCGCAATGGGTCGATATCGGACGAATTCTCCGGCCAGATCACCACATCCGGCTTCTTCGCCTGGCCCGCCTCGATCGCGCGGGCCAGTTCCTTGGTGCGGCGGACGTGGTTGTCCAGCACGGCGCGGCGTTGGGCGTTGAAGTCGAGGCCCAGGCGCGGGACGCTGCCTTGGATCGCGGCGACGGTGATGGTGCGGTCGCCTTGATCCGGGGCGGGCAGGGTGGTGCTCAGGATCAGTCCGGCGATCGGCATGATGATCAAAGTCACTGCAGCGGTGACCAATGCGATGCGCGAGGTGGGGGCGCGATGCTGCGGCGTGATCTTCGAGGTGTGATCCGCATCCTCGGAGGCGCGATCCATGACCTCGACCCCACGGCCCGGTGCGACAGCATCCTCGGTCGACGCGTCGTCACTATTCGATTCCTGGCCAACATCATCCGAACCGGGCGCCGACTGACTCACACGTCTCGATCGCACCGCCAGAATCAGCGCCGCCGCGCCGGTTCCGGTGAGCGCCACCGCGAAACTGACCAGCGGCGCGCCGCCGATCGACGCCAGCGACAGGAACCACCCGTCGGCCTGTCCGAATGCCAAACGGCCCCACGGAAATCCGCCGAACGGAAAACTGGACCGCGCCCACTCCGCGGTCGACCACGCCAAAGCCACCCACAGCGGCCAGCCTGGCAACGTCCCGACGAGTCGCGCCACCAACCCGAATAACCCGATGTACACCGCGCACACCGTCGACAGCGCCAGCCACGGCAGCGGCCCGACGTAGATACCGGTCCACGGCAACAGCGGAACGAAGAACGCGAGTCCGGCCAGGAACCCGTACCCGAATCCACCGCGCAACCGCCGACTCCCGCGCACGGTCAGCGCGAGCACCGTAATGCCAAGCGGCGCAAGGAACCACCACGGCCGCGGCGGGAAACTGCCGAACAGCAGCAGCCCGGCCACGATCGCCGCCACCGATCGCCACAGCACCGGATACCTGGTCAGTGCCGCCGACAGTCGTTCACGCACCACGAGTGGTCGCCTTCCCATGCGATACAGCCGCGCCGAGCGCAGCGATTCCCCGATGTTGCGATGTCGTGTCGAGCCACCGGCACGCACGCCGAGCGCGGCGAGTTCGATGGCCGCGCGGCTCGACTCGACTTGCCATCGAGCTGGCATCGAGGTGCGCAGTAGTCCGCGCGTGCCTCATCGGAACGCCGCCCGTGACAGCCGATGTAGCGCTGCGGGATTCGGCCGCGTCGTCGCGACGAGGTACATCCCCTGGCCGCGCGCTCGACTCGACAAGCCTGCCTAGGCCCTGTGTCGAAGTCCGGACGGATGCATCCGGGGGCTGGATCGTCGCCTGGCAAGGCGGAGGAGTTGCCGATACCGGGTTTGTATCGGCGACGACGACAACGCGGCCAGGCGGCGATCCAGCCCCCGGAGGCGCCGGATGGGACTTCGACACAGGGCCTAGCGATCTGCGCCGCCATGGAGCGTGTTCGGCCGCGTGTTCACGCCGCATAGATAGTTGCTCCGCGGTGCACGGTGCGCAGGCAGTTGGGCAGCGGTGAATCCGGTGCCAGCGGCGGCAATCCGGGGACGCGGGATCTCGGGTCGGTTGACCAGCGTTGGACGGTGTCGGCGGCCGCGGCGACAACGAGTTGGTCGGCGTCCCACACCGCGTAGGAGGCGGGAGCGCCCGGGACCAGGGTGCCCGCGATGCCGTCGCGGACACCGCCCGCGCGCCAGGCTCCCCTGGTGGCGGCGGCGAAAGCCGCACGCGGGGAAAGGGAATGGCCGGGGGTGCGGTGGTTGGCCGCGGCGCGGACGGCGGACCAGGGGTCGAGCGGGGTGACCGGGGCGTCGGAGCCGATGGCCAAGGCGATGCCCGCGGCAGCCATTGCGGCGAAGGGATTCAGCGCGGCGGCGCGTTCGGCGCCGAGGCGGGCGGCGTACATGCCGTCGGGGCCGCCCCATGCCGCGTCGAATCCTGGTTGCACGCTGGCGATTACCCCCCACGAGGCGAGCTTGGCGATCTGCTCGGCGTCGAGAAGTTCGGCGTGTTCGACGCGGTGGCCGAGGGCGGCGACGGCCGGGCCGCCGAATTCGCTGACGACACGGTCGAATCCGGTGACGATCGCGTCCATGGCGGCGTCGCCGATCACATGGAAGCCCGCCTGGATTCCGGCCTCGGTGCAGGCGCGGACGTGGGCGGTGATGGTGTCGGCGTCCTGGTAGGCGCGGCCGGTGCCGGGGTCGTCGGTGTAGGGGTCGCGCAGCCAGGCGGTGTGCGAGCCGAAGGAGCCGTCGACGAACAGGTCGCCGCCGAGGGCGTGCACGCCGAGTTCGGCGACCACTGCGCGGGCTTCGTCCGCGCTGCTGACTGCTTCGCCCCAGTACGCGCGCACCTCGACGCCGTGCTGGAAGGCGAGCAGTTCACGAATGTCGGTGCGGCCGGAGATTTCTGGGCCCGCGCATTCGTGCACCGCCACGATGCCGTGCGCGGCCGCGTGGTCGAGGGCGGCGGTTCGTGCTCGATCTCGTTGTGCCTGATCGAGTTCCGCGAGCACGGCGGTCCGCACCAGGTGGTGGGCGGTCGCGCGGACGGGTTCGCCGCGGGTGAAGCCGTCGGTGGTGGTGACCTGAGGGAGGGCGTCGAGTAGGGCCGAGGACACCACGGCCGAATGCGCGTCGATCCTGGACAGATACACGTGCCGGGCGCCTGCGGCCTTGTCGATTTCCTCGATCGTCGGCGGGCGTCCCTCCGGCCAGGTGGTCTCGTCCCAGCCGTCGCCGAGGATCGCGCCCTCGGGGCGGGCCGCGGCGAAATCGCTCAGCAGCGTCAGGCAGTGTTCGAGCGAGCGGGCCACGGATAGGTCGAGCCCGGTCAGCTTCAGTCCCAGCGCGGTGACGTGCACGTGCGGGTCGACGAAGGCCGGTGCCACGAACGCGCCGTCCAGGTCGATGATCTCGGCGTCCGGGTGCAGTGCGCGGCCCGGCTGCTCGGCGCCGAGCCACACCACGGTGCCGTCGGTGACCGCCATGGCTGTCGCGTCGGGCGAACTGGAACTGTAGAAGCGACCGCCGATCAGCAACTGGGTACTCACGACTCCACCTCGCTAGCGCTCGGCTCCGTCGCGCGCACGGTTCGTTGGCTCACGACTCGACCTCGCTCGGCTCGGTCGTGCGCACGCACGCTGTGCTGATGGTTCGCTCGCAACGCTCACTCACGAGGCACCAGTCTGCCGTATGCCCGATTCGGGCGTTCAGGTCAGCCGTTCAGAACGCGGTGCGGTGCCGTGTCTTCGGGGCAGGCAAGTACCGTCATCACCTCGGCGAATTGTGACGGCCCTAGGTGCGAGCCGGACCGACAACCTGCTTCGACGGCGATCAGCTCCAGCCGCAGCGCCGCCGCGGTGAACCCAGAAATCGACTGTCCGGCAGCTGCCGCGGCCTTCTTGACTGCTGCGGCTAGCTCCTCGCTCACCGTGATGGTGAGTTGCTCGGTGGCCATCGCGCCACCATAGCTCCGATTCGCGCGGAACCCTAGCGCGCCCGCGTGCCTTTACTACTCGTTGGTAATAGCGAAACTATGGCTTGGTAATCGCGCGGCGGGCGTTGCCTTGCCCGTCGTCGTACCACTGCTGCACGACGACGCCGTCGACCACCTCGTCACCGTCGATCACCACACCGCGATACGGGACCGCGGCGGCCAGCTTGCCGAACCGGCGCGCGGCGAACGCGGTGACCAGCGGACGCACCAGCATCCTGGTCGGCGGCAACAGCAGGAGCAACCCGAACAGCGAGGTGACCAGACCGGGCACGAACATCAGGAATCCGCCGGCGGCGACCAGCGCGCCGTCGGCGACCGCGGTGCCTGGCGCGATCTCGCCGCGTCCGGCGCGGCGGAACTGCTCGAACACGCGCCGACCCTGCGAACCGATCAGCAGCATGCCCGCGGCGGATCCGGCGATCAGCAGCAAGATGGCGGGAATCACACCGAGCCACTGGCCGACGGCGACCAGTGCGATGATCTCGGTGATCACGTAGAGGACGAATACTAGGGCGGGCATGGCGATCCTTTCGGACGATCTACTGGGTGCAACGTCCGGCGGCGCCGATTTTCTCCCGAATCCGCCTGAGAGCCCGCTGAGATCCGCTCAGGCGACCGGCTCGCGGTAGGCGTTCATCTGGACAAGCAGCTTCTCCAGTGCGTCCGGACCGAACATCAAGGCCTGATTCTCGGCGGATCCGGCGGCGAGTTCGGCGCTGCGTGGGAAGAGTTCTTGTTCGTAGGCGGCCAGTGCCTGCTCGATATCAGGGTAGTCGACGAGGGCCGTAGCCAGTTCGGCACCGTCGAGCATGGCGAGGTTCGCGCCCTCACCGGCGAAGGGGGACATCAGATGGGCGGCGTCACCGAGTAGCGTGATGCCGGGGACCCGGTCCCAGCAGTGGCCGACGGGCAGCCTGTAGATCGGGCGGGGCACGAGCGGGCCGTCGGCGTCGGCGACGAGCGCACGGAGTCGGTCGTCCCAACCTTGGAAGTGTTGCAGTACAGCAGCTTTCGCCTCGGCGGTGTCGGTGAAGTCGATGCCGCTCAGCCAGTCCGCTGCCGCGAAGGCGGCGTAGGTGTGCACCGAGCCGTCGGTTTCGCGGTGCGTGAGCAGGCCTTTGCGGTCGGCGAGAGCGAACATCATTCCGCCGCCGACCAATTCGGCGGTGGCGGGCTGTCGAGTTGCCGCGTCGGGTAGGTCGCATTCGACGAAGGAGACACCGGAGTAGTCGGGGGTGGCCGAGGACAACAGCGGCCTGATCTTGGACCAGGCTCCGTCGGCGCCGATGAGTAAGTCGGTAGTGCAGGTGGTGCCGTCGGCGAGGGTCACCTCGTGCCTGCCGTCGCCGAGCGCATGCGCGCCGGTCACTTTGGCGCCCCAGCGAATTGTTGTGTCGGGCAGTGAGTTCAGTAGTATTCGGCGCAGGTCGTTGCGGTCGATTTCGGGCCGTTCGCCGTCCCCGCCAGCGTCTTCCATGCGGACGGTGCCGTGCTTGTCGATGATGCGCATTTGCTCACCGCCCGCGTGCACGAGCGCGCGGAACTCCTCGAACAAGCCCGCCGCGCGCAAGGCGGCCTGACCCGATTCCACGTGGAGGTCGAGCATGCCGCCCTGGTTGCGCGCGGTCGGCGAGGCGTCGAGTTCGTATATGGCCGTTGATATTCCGTGCACGTGCAGGACACGGGCGAGCACGAGGCCGCTGAGCCCCGCGCCGATTATGGCGATGGGATGGTGTTCTGACATGGCATTCCCCTAACGGGTCGTTTCGGTGGGGCGCGGTGTGTGCAATGCGCCGTTGATGAGTAGGTGGAAACCCCAGTCGAGGCGGTCGGAGCCGGGCCCGGACAGTAGGTCCTCGCCCAATGTGGCGATTCTGGGGTGGGTTTCGGGCGAGGCGTTCCGGATGGCCGAGGCAAGCGCGTCCATTTCCTGCTCGGCCTCGGTATTGCGGTCTCGCGCAGCCTGTTCGGCGCCGGTCGCGGTGGCGAACTGCAGCAGGATGTCGCACAGCCAGGCCGCGCGCCCGTCGAGCACACCCCCCTCGTTCAGCAGCGCGAGAATTACTTCCAGGAGATTCAAGTAGCGCGGGCCGGACGGGCGAGCGACCAGCGCGGACTGCGCGAGGCCTGGATTGTCGAGCAGCACCGTCGTATACGACGTGAGCACCCGCACGAGCCGGTCCTGCCAGTTACCCGCGGCAGTGGCCGGTGCGAGGTCGACCGCGCCGAGCATGTCATCGAGGACCGCCGCGTGCAGTTCGGCGGTATTGCGGACGTACACATACAACGAGGCGGGCCCGGTATCCAACGCGGCAGCAAGCCGTCGCATAGTGACCCGCTCCAAACCCTCGGCCCGCATCAGTTCGACGGCTGTCGCGATGATGCCGGGCCGGGTCAGCGCAGGTTTCGCCGGGCGCTCTCGGCGGCTTCGCGGTCCAGGTGTCTCTCTCGGCATGCCCTCATCGTAACGAACATGTTCGTTACGAACAAGTTCGCTAGATTGAATCGCAGAGAATCACCTGCTCAGGGCATTGCTATTCATAGATCGACAAACGAAGAAGACCGCACCAATGCTGGTGCATCCTGTTGCGGGACTGCCGACTACATCTCGGTGAGGCGGGACGGATGCGGTCAGCCGCCGGGGCGGACCAGTCCGGTCTCATAGGCCAGCACGACGGCCTGAACCCGGTCGCGCAGACCGAGTTTCGTGAGTACGCGGCCGACGTGGGTCTTCACCGTGGCCTCGGAAAGGTAGAGCTGCTCGGCGATTTCGGCGTTCGAGCGACCTGCGGCGATCTGCTCAAGCACCTCGCGTTCGCGGGCGGTGAGTACGTCGAGGACGCCGGGGTCGCGCATGCGCGCCGGATCCTCGGCGATGAGCCGATCCAGCAGCCGCTTGGTCACCTTCGGCGACACCACCGCGTCACCCGCGGCGACACTGCGGATGGCCGAGATCAGGTCCTCCGGCGGAGTGTCCTTCAACAGGAACCCGCTCGCCCCGGCACGCAACGCGCCGAGTGCGTGTTCATCGAGGTCGAAGGTCGTCATCACGAGTACCCGGCAACCATGCCCGGCCTCGACGATCCGCGCCGTCGCGGTAACCCCATCCACCACGGGCATCCGCACATCCATCAACACCACATCGGGCCGCAACTCCGCCGCCCGGCTGACCGCGCCCGCCCCATTGGCCGCCTCCCCGATCACCTCGATGTCCGGGTGCGCACCGAGCACCATCTTCAGCCCCATACGCATGAGTTCCTGGTCATCCACAACGAGAACGGTGATCGGCACGCCCCTAATCTAACGTGCCAACCCCCACACCCCACCCGCCGCGCACCCCCTCACCCGCCGCACATGAATCCGCTGGCAATTCGGCACGCAACGAGCGAACACGCGCGCGGCAAGCAGGCACGCACGCGGCAGACAAGTCCGAACCGCCGCCGAGCACGCCGATGGCCCGGCGCCGCGCCCCCTTCCGCACGCCGCACACCCGCTCACCCGACGCACATGAATCAGCTGACAATCTCATGCGCAACAAGCGAACATTCGCGCGGCAGGCAAGCATTCGCGCGGCAGGCAAATCCGAACGCACCGCCAAACACGCCGAGGGCCGGACGCTGCGCTTCGCACGCCGCGCCCCCTTCCGCACGCCGCGCACGAATCCGCTGGCAATCGCGACGAGCGAATGACTGCGCGGCGACTACTCCGGGAAGCCGGGCTCGAGGGGGATGGTCGCTTGGACGCGCCAGGCGCCGTCGGGGGAACGGCCGGTTTCCAGGGTGCCGCCGAGGACGGCGATGCGTTCGCGCATGCCGACCAGGCCCATGCCGCCGCCCTTGATGCGGATCGCGGGTTCGTCGAGGGGGACGCCGCCGGTGTCGGAGATGTCGATGGTGACGTCGGTGTCGCGGCGGCGCACCTGGACCCAGGCCTTCGGGTGCGGACCGGCGTGCCGCAAGGTGTTGGTGAGTGATTCTTGCACGATGCGGTGCACACCGAGGCTGACCTCGGGGGCGATGTCATCGAGTTCGCCGGTCAGCTCGAGTTCGACGGCAAGCCCGGTGCCGCGCATCATCTCGACCACCTTCGCCAGGCCCGCGGTGCCGTGCTGCGGCAACTGGTCGGGGGCGTGTTCGGTGCGTAGCAGCGCGACGGTCCTGCGGAGTTCGCGCAGCGCCTCGCGCCCGGTGCCCGCGATCGTGCCGAGTGCCTGTTCGGCGGCGTCGGGGTCGCGGCGCAGCGCGTATCGCGCGCCGTCGGCCTGCACGATGATCACGCTCACCGCGTGCGCGACCACGTCGTGCAGTTCGCGTGCGATGCGGGTGCGTTCGGACGAAACCGCGTCGTGGGCGCGGCGTTCCTTGTCGTAGTCGGCGACCGCGAGCCGCGCCGCGACCTCGGTGTCGTAAGCGTGTCGTGCCCCGATGAATTCCGCGAGCGTCCAGCACAACGCGAAGAACATCGCGGTGAAGATGAGATCGCTGGCCTTGACGATATCCGCCGACACCGACAGACCGCTGTCGGCGACCAGTCCGATCGCGAACCACAGCCCGTCGCGCCGCCCGACGTAGGCGACCAACGTGTACAGCATGATGCCGAGGCTGAACAGCGTGATGTGCTCGACCTTCTCGTCGCCGACCACATACTGCACCGCCGTCGCGGTGAACGAGAGCAGCAGCGAAACCACCGCCATCGCCCGCGGATACACCCGCCGGAACACCACGGGCAGCGGCAAGAACAACCCGATCGCGAGCCCAGCGACCTTGTTCTCCGCATTGGTGGCGCCGAGGACCTCGAGCACCAACAGGACAAGCGCCAGCATCGAATCCGCAACGATGGGCTTCCCGCGAAGCCACAGACTGAACCGACGCACCACGTCAGCCTAAAGCGACCCGCATCCGGCCAACGACAACGCCACAGCTCCCAGGCGAGACACTGGACCGCTAACTGGTCCTGGACACCTGATCTGCTTGGCTACCGGCGTGCAGATCGGTGATTGGGCGGTGTTATTGACGGCGGCGACGGCCGCGGGCTGGGTGGACGCGGTAGTCGGCGGTGGCGGCTTGATCATCCTGCCCACCCTGTTCCTGGTAGCGCCGACCATCGCACCGCAGACCGCGCTCGGCACCAACAAGCTGGCCGCGGTCGCTGGCACCGGCGCCTCGGTGGCGACCTTCGCCAGGAAGGTCCCGATACGCTGGCGGGTGCTGCTGCCCGCGGCGGCGATCGCGGCGGTCACGGCCGGAATCGGCGCTGCCGCAGTATCTTTGATCGATCGCGAGCTGTTCATCCCGATCGTGATGGTTGTCCTCGTCGCCGTCGCGGTGTTCGTCACGCTGCGCCCGTCGATCGGCGTCACCCTGGCCACGCACCCGCCGACGCGCCGCAAGTTCATCCTCACCGTCGCGCTGGCCGCGGGCCTGATCGGCCTCTACGACGGCCTGCTCGGTCCCGGCACCGGCACCTTCCTCATCATCACCTTCGCCACCCTGCTCGGCACCGAGTTCGTCCGCGCGGCCGCGATGGCGAAGGTGATCAACTGCGGTTCCAACGTCGGCGCGCTGATCTTCTTCGGCAGCACCGGTCACATCATCTGGGCGCTCGGCGCCGCGATGGCGGTCGGCAATGTGGCGGGCGCGATCGTCGGCTCGCACATGGCGTTGCGCAACGGCGCGAAGTTCGTCCGCGTCGTGCTGCTCGTGGTGGTGATCGGCATGGTGATTCGGTTGGGCTGGCAGCAGTTCGGCTGATCAGCCCCGGGTTTCGACCTGCGAGGCGAGCCACGGCTTCAGTACCCGCGAGGTCGTCTCGTGGATGCGCCGGTGCAGTCGCTCCCCGTCCTCCGCGCCGTTGAGCGGCTGCTGGAACAGCACGGTGAGCGCACCGGACACGGCACCGACGACCGCACCGACCAACGCCGCGGCGCCGACCTCGTCCAGTTCGTTCGGAAACGCGATATGCAGCTGACGGGCGATCTCACGCTGCGCGACCAGCTGTGCGTGCGCGGCCCGCCCGCTCACCGACGGCACGGTGCGCGACACCTGCGCGCGCAACGCGGCGATCCGCGCGTTCAGATCGTCGACCAGATGCTCGCCGGGATTGTCCCCGGCCGCGCGCAACGCCCGTAGCAACACCTCGACCGGCCGCTCCCCCGGCCGCCGACTGCCGATCGCGGCCACCGCGGCCCGCACCCGCTCGTCCGTCTCCGGAAAGAGCAGTTCTTCCTTGCTGGCGAAGTAGTTGAAGAAGGTGCGGGTCCCGACATCGGCCACCGCGGCGATGTCGGCCACCGTCGTTTCTTCATAGCCTCTCGTCTCGAAAAGCTCTACGGCTGCCTGGAGCAGGGCTCGGCGGGTACGTTCGCGTTTGCGGTCACGAAGGGCGGATGGCGGCACGGCGGGCACAGTACGGCATTTCGCGAGGCAGACGCGGTAGGCGACGGTTTCGCGCGTGCCGTTCCCACCGGCCATCCCCTGTCTTTCACGCTGTGCCACTGCGCATTTCACGCTTGTTTGCATGCGCTGCAAACTCGCACGGCGTGTAATCAGGGCGGGCGCAAGTGCTCTCGGATGGATCGGAGCGCTTACCAGTCGCGGACGCGCGAGGCCGCACCGACTAGGTTGGACCGGGTGAGCATCGCGACTTCCAAGGATGTGGACGCCGAGTTCCTCGACCTCCCACTGGCCGCGCTCGCCGAAGCCGCGTTGACCGCGGCGAAGGCGGCGGGCGCCGAACATGCCGACCTGCGGGTACATCGGCTGGTCACCCAGTCGATCCGGCTGCGCGACGGGCGGGTCGAGTCGATCAGCGACAACGCCGAGCTCGGCTTCGCCGTCCGTGTGATCGTCGACGGCACGTGGGGTTTCGCCTCGCATGCCGCGCTGACGCCGGAGACCGCGGTGGAGGTGGCCCGCAGCGCGGTGACGGTGGCGACGACATTGCGCGCACTCAACCGCGAACGGGTCGAACTCGCCGACGAGCCGATCTACGACAACGTGCACTGGGTCTCGGCCTACGACCTCGACCCGTTCACGGTGTCGACCACCGACAAGGTCGCACTGCTGCAGGACTATTCGGGCCGCCTGTCCGGCTCCGACGGCGTCGACCATGTCACCGCGTCGGTACTGCAGGTGAAGGAGCAGACCTTCTACGCCGACACCGCCGGTTCGTCCATCACCCAGCAGCGGGTCCGGCTGCACCCGCAGTTCGAGGCGACCATGGTCGATTCCTCGGCCGGTGTGTTCGAAACCATGCGCACGCTGGCCCCGCCGGTCGGTCGCGGCTGGGAGTACGTCACCGGCGCGGACGGAACCTGGGACTGGCAAGGCGAATTCGCGCGCATCCCCGAGTGGCTCGCCGAGAAGGTCAAGGCGCCCACCGTCACCCCGGGCCCGACCGATCTCGTGATCGATCCGACCAACCTGTGGCTGACCATCCACGAATCCATCGGCCACGCCACCGAATACGACCGCGCCATCGGCTACGAATCCGCCTACGCGGGCACCTCGTTCGCCACCCCCGACAAGCTCGGCACCCTGCAGTACGGCACGCCGGTCATGCACGTCACCGGCGACCGCACCCAGGAGCACGGCCTGGCCAGTGTCGGCTACGACGACGAGGGCGTCGCCGGGCAACGCTGGGACCTGGTGCGCGACGGCGTGCTGGTCGGTTACCAGCTGGACCGCGTCTTCGCGCCGCGCCTCGGCCTCGACCGCTCCAACGGCTGCTCCTACGCGGACTCACCGCACCACGTGCCGATCCAGCGGATGGCGAACGTCTCGCTGCAACCCGACCCCGAGCGCGACACCAGCACCGAGGAACTCATCGCCCGGGTCGACAACGGCATCTACATCGTCGGCGACAAGTCGTGGTCGATCGACATGCAGCGCTACAACTTTCAGTTCACCGGCCAGCGGTTCTTCCGGATCCGCGACGGCAAGCTCGACGGCCAGCTGCGCGACGTCGCCTACCAGGCCACCACCACCGACTTCTGGGGTGCGATGGAAGCGGTCGGCGGACCGTCCACCTGGCAGCTCGGCGGCGCGTTCAACTGCGGCAAGGCGCAACCGGGTCAGGTCGCGGCGGTCAGTCACGGGTGCCCGTCGGTTCTGGTGCGCGGCATCAACATTCTCAACACTCGGACGGAGGCGGGCCAATGACCGCACAGACCGTTATCGCCGCGGGCGAGGTTGTCGAGCGGGCGCTCGCGCTGTCCCGTGCCGATGAGGCGATGGTGATCGTCACCGACGCGCACGACGCGTCGCTGCGGTGGGCCGGAAACTCGATGACCACCAATGGATCGTCGGTGTCGCGCGATTGGGCCGTCGTTTCGATCTTCCGCGACGGACCGCATGCGGCGCGCGTCGGCACCATCGGCTCCACCAGCGTCGACCCCGACGAGATCGAAGCGGTAGTACGCAAGAGCGAGGAAGCCGCGCGCACCGCCGAACCCGCCAGGGACGCGATGCCGCTGCTGGAATCGGTTGCGCCCGCCGACGATTGGGCCGCCGCGCCCGGCAGCACCGGCATCGAGGTGTTCACCGATCTCGCCCGTGACCTGTCCAAGGGCTTCGACGGTAGCGACCGCCTCTACGGTTTCGCCCATCACACCGTGCACACCACCTGGCTCGGCACCTCGACCGGGCTGCGCCGCCGTTTCGTGCAGCCGACCGGTTCGGTGGAGATCAACGGAAAGCGTGGCGAGGGAGCCGATCTCGCCAGCGCCTGGGTCGGCGTCGGCACCGCCGATTTCACCGACGTGGATGTCCCAGGCATGCTCACCGAGTTGTCCCGGCGGCTGGACTGGGCCAAGCGCAAGGTCGACCTGCCGGCGGGCCGCTACGAAACCCTCATGCCCCCTTCGACTGTCGCCGATCTCATGATCTACATGAACTGGGAGATGGAAGGTCGTGGCGCGCACGAGGGCCACACCGCGTTCTCCCGGGCAGGCGGCACTCGAATCGGCGAGCGGCTCACCGACATTCCGCTGACGCTCTACTCCGACCCGACTGCCATCGGGCTCGAGTATCGCCCGTTCGTCGCGACATCCTCGTCCTCCCAGGCGATGTCGGTATTCGACAACGGCCTGTCCGCCGAACGGGTCGACTGGGTGCGCGAAGGCGTCATCGAATCGCTGGTCTACCCGCGCGCCACCGCCGCCGAATTCGATACCGCCGCTACGGTTCCCGGCGGCAACCTGCTACTCACCGGCGGCTCCGACGCAACGCTCGACGAGATGATCGCCCGCACCGAACGCGGACTGCTGCTCACCACGCTGTGGTACATCCGCGAAGTCGACCCGGCCAGCCTGCTCCTGACCGGACTGACACGCGACGGCGTCTATCTCATCGAGAATGGCGAAGTCACCGCCGCGGTCAACAACTTTCGCTTCAACGAGAGTCCCCTCGACCTGCTCCGCCGCGTCACCGAAGCGGGCGCCACCGAGATCACCCTGCCCCGCGAGTGGAAAGACTGGTTCACCCGAACCGCCATGCCGCCCTTGCGAATCCCCGACTTCCACATGTCCTCGGTCAGCCAGGCAACCTGATCCGCACTCTCTCGGGATCCACACCAGGCGCTAAAGACGGTGCGGCTCCCGAGAGAGTGCGCGGATTCAGGCGAGGGTGACCTCGACGGCGACGGTGCCCTTCTTGCCGCGGCGGAGGTTGCTGCCGAGAATGGTGATCGGGCCCATCAGCCAATACTTGCGCATGAGCAGCTTGCGCACGCGATCGGTGCCATCCTGGTCGAGGATGCGTCCGGTGCCCGCGACGACCTCGCCGCGCGGCTTGCCCGTCACGTTGCACGGCTGCACGGTGACGTCGGGGTTGCGGCGCAGGCGCTTCACCTTCCAGCTGTCGGTGACCGTCCAGACGTAGAGCTTGTCGGCGTCGGCGACCGCCCACACCGGTGTCCCGACGGGTGTGCCGTCCTTCCGGAACGTGGTCAGCAGAACGTAATCGGCCTTGCCGACGGCCCCCAGCGTGTTCGTCATAAAGGCAGCGTATCGGGATGCCACCTAATCAGACATTCGGTACTCGCCCGATTCCAGCCGTTCCAGCAGGCCGTCGGTCCAGCCGGCGAGGTTGCCGAAGACGCTGCTCCACAGTTCCAGCAGGTCCGGCGTGTGCGGGGTCTCGTAGCGGCCGGGGAAGTTCGGGATCATCGCGAGCAGGCTGGTGCGGGTCTCCTCGCTGCGGCGCCGCTGTTCGCGCAGCTTCTCGATGACGTGCGCGCGGGGCAGCGCGTCCATGAACGCGATGGCCGCGCCGAGTTCCTCCATGTCGATGCTGACCAGTGCCTCGTCCATCAACTTCCGGAACTCGACCTCGCCCTCCTCGGTCAGCTCGAACATCGTGCGGCCCGGCCCTTCACTGCTGCCCTCGGTGCCGCGTGCGCTCAGCTTCCCTTCTTGCGTCAGCTGTTTCAGCGCGTGATAGATCGAGCCAGGCTTGACGTTCGTCCACGTTTCGGCACGCCAGGACAGTAATTCGCGGCGAACGGCATAGCCATAGGTTGGCTGACGCAAGCGCATCACCCCAAGCACCAACAGGCGCACAGCCGACATGGACGAACCTCCTTCAGATAGGAAATCACCATAGTAGTCAAACTTGACTTCTTGACCGAGACTGCCCTAATCTCAGCTAGTCAAAATTGATTACCGCAGGTATGGAGGCCTTATGGGCGACGTGTCAGTGCCGATGATGTGGGGTGGCGACCTGCCCGAGACGCTCGACTTCTACAAAACACTCGGCTATGAGGTAACCCACGAGCAGACCCGGCCTTACACCTACGGCGTAGTGGCTCGCAACGGCTACTCCGTGCACTTCGGCCCAACTCCGAAGGACAAGGGCACCGCGGAAGAATGCCACGTGGCATGCATAGTGTTCGTCGACGAAGTAGCCGAACTACACAAACTCTTCACCACCGCATTGCGCGAACGCTTCGGCCGCGTACCCGCCCGCGGCCTGCCACGCATCACCAGATTCCGCCCGGGCCAGTCCAGATTCACGGTGGTCGACCCGGTCGGCAACAACATCATCTACATCATGCGCGGCGAACCCGACCCCGAATACGGCGGATCCCGCGAACTCCAAGGCCTCCAAAGAACTTTGGACAACGCCCGAATCCTGCGCTTCTCCAAACTCGACGACAAGGCAGCCCGCAGAGCCCTCGAGTCCGGCCTACGCCGCTTCGCCACAACCGCGACACCGCTGGACAAAGCCCACGCGATGGCCGAACTGATCGAACTAGCAGTGGCAGCGGACGATCCACAACGCGTGACCGAACTGCGTGCCGAGATCGCCGCACTCGACCTGCCCGAGGAGGACCGCGCGGCCATCGCTAAGCACCTCCAGGTCGCAACCGACTTGGAGCACTGGTTGTCCGAACGCGACTGACCCACAATGCTTTCCATCGGAGCGGTGGCCACCACCCCCGCTCCGATCCCGTTTGGTAATCAACGTTCACACGTCCGCGCCGGGCACAACCCTCACCGAAACAGCCGCACCCACTCGCGGCTCCGCAACAGGTCGGGAGCCAAGAGTGGGTGCAGATCTCCAGTAGACAGTGCAGAGCAGTCAGCGGGCGCGGTATCAACGCGGCCCGCCGAGATCGAGGGACACGACGAACTGTGTTGCGTCCGTCAGCCTTTCCACTGCGCACAGAGCACCTCGGCGGCGAAGTGCGTTTCGGAGCGGGCCGCGCGGAGTCGCCACGGTTGCAGGTACCAATGCAGTCCGGCGACACCGCGGCCACGCCGAACAGCGTTGCAATCCTTCGCCTTTCGCGTCATGACGGAACCAGCACGTCACGGCCGTACTCCGTGAAGGTAACGGCGATGACCATCCGAGTGGGCGGCCCGAATTGCACGGCACCCGGATCACCGCCTCGGGCCCGACCACGGCGACACGTTCGGAGCTGGCCATTCGGATCCGTCGACAGGTGCACATACCCATGCGGCGCGACCGGGTGCCTCTATGAACGGCGTTGCATACCTTCACCTTTCGTGGCGCCCGGCCAGCGCGTCAAGACGGCCCTACGTGATGGCGACGGCAAGCGGAGCGGCCGGTCAGGGTTGCATTGCGCCCAGGTCAGCCCGGCGGGGCCAGCCTTGGTGACGGCGAGCAGATGCGTTCACAGCGGTGGTGTGGGTTTCACCGCGCCCCGATCAGCAGTTCGGACCCGGCCCCGCAATCGCGACAGTGCGTTCGGAGTGAGCCCCACGGAGCATCGACGGGTGCAGACATCGACGCGCGGCCCGATGACGCCACGGACACGACGAACAGTGTTGCAACCGTTCACCTTTCACTGCACCCAGGTCAGCCCGGCGGGGCCAGCCTTGGCGACGGCGAGCAGATGCGTTCACAGCGGTGGTGTGGGTTTCACCGCGCCCCGACCAGCAGTTCGGACCCGGCCCCGCGACAGTGCGTTCGGAGTGAGCCCCACGGAGCATCGACGGGTGCAGACATCGACGCGCGGCCCGATGACGCCACGGCCACGACGAACAGTGTTGCAACCGTTCACCTTTCACTGCACCCAGGTCAGCCCGGCGGGGCCCGGTCCGTGGTGGCGACATGGCGATCAGGTGAGTGGTGTGGGTTTCAGCGAAGCTGGGTGAGTACGTCGGGGCCGTTGTCGGTGATGGCGATGGTGTGTTCGGAGTGGGCGGTGCGGGAGCCGTCGGCGGAGCGGATGGTCCAGCCGTCGGGGTCGGTGATGATGCGGTCGGTGGTGCGGGCGAACCAGGGCTCGATGGCGATGGTGAGGCCGGGGCGCAGGCGGTAACCACGGCCGGGGCGGCCGACGTTGGAGATGTGTGGGTCCTCGTGCATGGTGCGGCCGAGTCCGTGACCGCCGAATTCGTTGTTCACCGGGTAGCCGTAGTCATGGGCGACGGCCGAGATCGCGGCCGAGATGTCGCCGATGTGGTTGCCAGGCAAAGCGACTGCGATCGCGGCGGCGAGTGCGTCCTCGGTCGCGCGGACGAGGCGCAGGTCTTCTTCCTCCGCAGTGCCGACCACGATGGTGGTTGCCGAATCGGCCACCCAGCCGTCGATGCCGACGGCGAGGTCCATGGTCAGTACGTCACCGTCGCGTAGTGCGTAGTCGAACGGAAGTCCATGCAGGACAGCGTCGTTGACCGATAGGCAGACGGTGTTGCGGAACGGGCCGCGACCGAAGGACGGGGAGTAGTCCCAGTAGCAGGATTCCGCGCCGCGACGCTTGATCCGTTCGCGCACATGGGCTTCCAGCTCCAACAGGTTCACCCCGACGCGGGCAAGCTCGCGCAACTCCCCCAGCACCTCGGCCACGAACTGGCCCGTGACCCGCATCCGCTCGATCTCGCCCGGCGACTTCAACTCCACCATGAGTACTCCCTAGTTAGGTATTTTAATACCACCGTAGCCCACTCGGTATTTTAATACCAATCCCGTCCATCCAAAGCGATGCGTTCCGCACGACCACAAGCCCTCACGACTGAAACAAGATCACATATTTTGATGCGCATATCTACGTAAGTACATGTTTAAATGCCGGTGACCAGGCCTGATCATCGAAACCAAATACCCACCCGAGCCGCCAGACAGGCGGTACGACCCGAACCGACGCGTCGATGCATCCCAGCCCACCCGCTCCAACGTCGCCACTTGCGGTATTTAAATACCACCAATACCCTGACCACATGGTCCGTCTCCCGTTGACCCCGGCTCAAATCGACGCAGGCCGCCGCCTCGGCACCGCCCTGCGCGCCGCCCGAGCCGACCGCGACCTCACTGAAGTCGCCCGCTCAGCAGGCATTTCCCCGGAAACCCTCCGCAAAATCGAAACCGGCCGCCTCCCCTCCCCTGCCTTCGGCACCGTAGTAGCCCTGAGCCTCACCCTCGACCTCCCCCTCCAGGACCTCGCCGACACCTGGCGCGCAGCAGGCCTCGCCGAATCCGCCTAACCACCTGACCCGAACCGGCCGCAGGGCATCCCCCCGCCCCGCCAGCGCTGACCCCCACCACCCGACCAAGATCATGGGGAACTGGTGGCGGCAAAGTTCGAGAAGCCCCCGCCACCAGTTCCCCATGATCTTGAAACCAGCCCCCATCAGCAGGATCCGCACCCCAACACGGGATCTGCACCCTCTCTAGGCGCCCACAACCCCATTGCGGATCCCAAGTAAGGGTGCAGATCCTCGACACCGACGCTCTGGTCCGGGCCCAGCCCCGGGTCCGGACGCAACCTCGGGCTCAAACCCGGGTTCGGACTCAACCTCGACGCCGAGGCCCTCGTCCGGCCCGGCCTCGGTTCTGATCCGGGCTCGAGGCGGAGCCTCAAGTAGCGCTGCTGATCGACGCCTGATTCACCCCAACGAAGCTCGCACGCCGGACCCACAGGGCGTGCATACCTCTCACAAAGGCTCAACCCCCTGTGACAGGCATGCCCGCTCTGTGAGACCCCCTCCATACCGCCACACGACGACCACCTCTTGTCGAAAGCGTTTGTGACGCAACCACAGCCAGATGACCACGCTGGAACACCCACCCCGCGCGCCTGACTGATAACTACAGCCGGGTACCGCGGGTCTGTCCAGATAACGGTGTAACTCGGGTTGATTGAACTATTTTCGTCCGGCGGTGAGTCGGCCTTCGAAGGTGATATCGAAGGCGTTGAGCGCGGCTTTCCATCGGGTGATCCATCGTTTCTGGCCGTCTCCGGTGGGGTCGAGGGCCATGACCGCGAGGTAGACGCATTTGAGGGCGGCTTGCTCGTTGGGGAAGTGGCCGCGGGCGCGGACCGCGCGGCGGATACGAGCGTTGACCGACTCGATCGCGTTCGTGGAACAGATAACGCGCCGGATCTCGGTGTCGAAGGCCAGGAACGGAGTGAACTCGGCCCACGAGGTTTCCCAAAGCCGCACGATAGCAGGATATTTCGTGCCCCAGGCCTCGGCGAACTCGTAGAACCGTTCCAACGCCGCGGCTTCGGTCGCGGCGGTGTAGACCGGTTTCAAGGCTTTGGCGATCACGGCCCAGTCCTGGCGCCCGGCGTAGGAGAACGACGCGCGCAGCAGGTGCACGATGCAGGTCTGAACGACCGCGGCCGGCCAGGTCTGCCCGATCGCTTCGGGTAGTCCTTTGAGCCCGTCGCAGACGAGCATGCAGACGTCATCGACACCACGGTTTTTCAGCTCGGTCAGGATCTGCAACCAGAACTTCGCGCCTTCACCGCCGTCACCGGCCCAGAGCCCGAGGATCTCGCGGCCGCCCTCGACCGTGACGGCCAACGCGAGGTAGATCGGCCGGTTGGCGACCTTCCCGTCGCGGATCTTGACATGGATCGCGTCCAGGAAGATCACCGGATAAACCCGGTCCAGGGGCCGGTTCTGCCATTCGGTCATGCCGTCGATGACCTTGTCGGTGATGGTCGAGATCGTCTGCTTGGACACCTCGGCGCCGTAGACCTCGCGCAGATGCGCCGAGATCTCGCCATGAGTCAGGCCCTTGGCCGAGAGCGACAACACCATGTTCTCCACCCCGTTCAATCGACGCTGGCGTTTACGCACGATCTGCGGTTCGAAGCTGGCGTCGCGGTCACGCGGGACATCGATCTCGACCGGACCGACATCGGTCACTATCGTCTTCGATCGGGTTCCGTTGCGGGAGTTAGCCGTTCCACGACCCGCCGGGTCACCGTGGTCATAGCCGAGGTGATCGGTGATCTCCCCGTCCAGAGCGGACTCGACCACCATCTTGGTCAGCTGCCCCAGCAGCCCGTCTTCGCCGGTCAACTGCAGCCCGCTCGCGCGGGCCTGGGCCACGAGCTGGCCTACCAACTCGGCATCCACCACCGACGACTTCGCCTTCCTGGGTCTGGCCACCGAGTCAGTATCGACCACATCGACGGCCATCACATCAGAGTTCATGTGCCACTCCTTGTTTCGGAGTTACACCGTTGTTCTTACAGTCCCGGTACCGCAGGCGACGCGCCCAGCACTGCTCGGTAAACACCTGGGACGGTCCACCTTGACGGATGTCTCTTGGTATACCCGCCCAGGATCGAGTGCTGAGAGAAGTCCAAGGGTGTACTCCCCCAAGGTTTCCGGCCGTCCGTGGGATGCCCGAGTAGTGCTGAGCGCGTCAGGTGGGGTACCCGACCTTCTCTGCCGCGGCCCGGGTGTGGAAGGTGGCAGTTGGGGAGGGGAGGACTGGCTGTGGTGCTGTTTTCGAGCGTTTTCCAAGTAGGGCGGTCTCAGGTAGTGGGATCTTCATACCCAACGGGACATGGTGGCGGGGAAGTGCGAGTGGGGCCGCCCTCATGTCCCGGACGGGGTGGTGTTGGTCGTCGAACGGGACATGGTGGCGGGAAAGTGCGAGTGAGACCGCCCTCATGTCCCACACGGAGTGAGGTTGACCGTCCAACGGGACATGGTGGCGCGAAAGTGCGAGTACGGCCGCCCTTATGTCCCGTTGGGCGTGCATCTTGTGCCGTTGACATGAATCCGCTATGTCCCTGGGTTCAGGTGTTGGGTTATGGCGAGGGCGGTGGAGGCGTTTGCGCCGCGGAACAGCTTGTGCAGCTTGATGACTAGTGTGCCGATGATTCCGTACTTGCGGGAGACCAGGTCGCGTACTCGTTGGGTGTCGTTGGCATCGAGGACCGTGGCGGTACCTGTCAGCACCTCGTCACCCTTCGGGCGCCCGCGTGCATCGGATACCTGCAGCGTCACGTCCGGGTTGCGGCGGATCCGCTTGACCTTCCACGTCGTCGGATTGGTCCACACCACGATTCGGTCCCCGTCCGGCGCCACCCACACCGGCGTACCCACCGGTGTGCCGTCCTTCTTGTAGGTCGTCAACAGCACGAATCTGCTCGCGCCCAGCTCATTCCATGTCATAGCGAAAACGGTAGGTCGCCGCGTGCGGTCGGACATCCGTCCGCGGACACAAATCCGGGCTACGCGCCGGGACGTACCCGCGGTAGCGGACGAGCGACCGTCGTGACGGCTCAGTCGGCCGCCCTGCGGATTACGAAATGTGCGCCACTGGCTCACGATGTGCTCCAACCGCTCTCGCCGGGACGACAGATGCGGTTCCTGCAAACCCGTAACCCACCGACGCCGGATCAGCGGGGAACTGGCGGCGGCCTCTCGCACGATGTCGGCATCGCACCCACACTGGTCCGGCCAGCATCCAGGCGGCGCCGACAGGTAAGGGCGGGGCTGATACGCACACCGCGCTGCGGCTCAACCTCGCTGCCTGCGAGCGGCACAGTCCGCTTCCGCCGACCGCATTATGAATGAAATGGATAGTCTGCCTACAGATCTCGGTCACGAACCGTCGAACACATTGAGCTTCACCACATGCGACCGCCAGTCGAACCCATCGCGCCAACACCGCGAGGCGGACGGGCACAATCCCACGGCCCCAATAGTTTTCGGTCCATGGCACCGCACGGTACTCGGGCGCGCACCAGCCGGTCATGCAGTCATCGAACTCGCCCTGCGGAATGTCGACACAGATGTGCAGATCGCTGTGTTCGTCATCTGACAACTCTCGCGGGCATTACGGGAAGCCGTCGTTCGGCCATGGAAGGCCCAGCATGGCCGGCGGCGTCATCGATCCGGCTCCTCCCATTCGCCATCCATTAGCCATCTATAGCCGGCACGGGGTCAATGACAGCACGCCTACCCAAGCCGCCCTTATCACTTTCCCCAGAACACTAGAAATAACCCCACAGCTACTATATGGTAATCCTCCCTACCAAATAGCTGGAAGTTCTCTCGAGGAGAAGACCCATGCACTTCGGTGGAGTGACCCTAATGGTCGACGACGTAGACGCAACAGCAGCCTTCTACGAAGCAGCGTTCGGCCTCGGAACCGTCTTCGCCGACCCCGACGGCACCTTTGTGGTCCTCGGCAGAGGCGTCTGGACACCAGGCCCGTCAACCCCGAGCCTCACCATCGAACACTGGAAGAAGATCGAGGACTTCGCAGAACCCGGTCCCGCCAACGCTTTTCGCGTACTCCCCGAGACAACCGACGTGGACGCACTCGCGGCAGGAGCCAACAGCGCACTGATACCGACAACCCGCCCCTGGGGCCAGCGGGTAGCCGTCGTCCACGACCCCAACGGCGTCATCGTCGAGATCGGAGCCCCTATCGGCTGATCACCGAACCGAAGATCACTACCCGAAGGAAGTAAGCAGTAATGCGTCGAATCATGGTCGTCACGGCAGCGATCGCCGCTGCCATCCCACTGGTCCTCGGCACAGCGTCCGCCGACCCGCTGCCGGTCCCATACTCGTTGTCGGCCATGGTTTCCGCGAGCATGACCACCGCTCCACCGGGCGCACCGCCAGGCGCCAACGATTGGGGGCTGCGTCCCAGCACCGGCCCATCCGCGTCCGGTTGTCTTGGTGCACGGCCTCAGCGGCAACGGTGAAAACAGTTGGCAGACATTCGCTCCGCTGCTGGCGAACGAGGGGTACTGCGTCTTCGCGCTGACCTACGGCGTCTATCCGACAGATCGCGGCGTCCTTGCCGGCCTCGGCGGCCGAGCGCCGATCGACGAATCCAGTGCCGAACTAAAGCAATTCGTCGATCGGGTACGCGCCGCGACGGGAACCGATCGGGTCGATCTGCTCAGCTGGTCGGAGGGCACTCTGGTCAGCGCCGGATATCTACAGTTCCTGGCGGGCGCGACAGCCGTCGACCAGGCGATCAACCTGGCGCCGATCTGGAACGGCACCGCCATCACCGACCCACTGGACTCACCGCTGTCCATCCTGGGCCCGCACGGCGACGCCTACGCCGCACTGGACCCAACCTGCGCCGCCTGCGCGGAACTACGAACCGGATCCGACTTCATCAATCGCCTACAGGCCAGCGGCGTCTACTCGCCGACCGTCCACTACACCAACATCGTCACCACCACCGACATCCAGGTCCGGCCCTACACCAGCGGCATACGCGACGCACCGAACGCGACAAACATTGTGCTGCAAGATATCTGCCCGGTGAACCTGTCCGGCCACCTCTCCGTCTCGGTCGACCCCACCGTCACCGCGCTCGCCCTACAAGCCCTCGGCACTCCGCGTCCGATCCCCTGCGCTCCATCGCAAGCCCCACCCGGCGTCTAACCAGACCATTCCTCGACCTCGCCCACCGCACAGTCCTTACCCTCAGAAGGAGGGTTCCGTCGACGCATGCGGAGGACACCGATGATCGAGACCGCGGTCCTCATGATCGACCTCCAGAACACCTACATCGCCGACGACGGCGTCCGTGACGCACTGGGCTGGCCGCCGATCTGGCGACTCGACGAGGTCGTCCGCGAATGCGCCGACCTGGCCGCGCACGCCCGCCGCCGCGAACTCCCCGTCATCTACTCGCGCATGATGGCCGGTCAGACCGGGTTGGTCGGCACCGGTCCCCGCCCGCGCCGCCATCTGCAACACCGCAGGCACCTGGTACCGAAGCTGTCGAGCGAGCACCGGGAGTGGAAGACGCGGATCATGGACGCGGTCGAACCGCACCAGGGCGACCTGGTCCTGGTCAAGACGCGGCACAGTTTCTTCGCCTACACCGAGCTGGAGCCGCTGCTGCGCAACCTCGGTGTGCACCGCCTGGTGGTCGCGGGCCTGCAGACCAATGTGTGCATCGAGGCGACCGTGCGCGCCGCGCTCGAGCGAAACTTCGACGTCGCCGTGCCGGACGACGCCGTCACCACCGACGGACCGGCGCTGCACTACGGCTCACTGAACGCGATGCGCGTCCTGTACGTGGAGGTCGCCCCGTGGCGGGAGCTGCTCGCACCCGACGCACCGTGGGATCGCGCGTACACCACCCGGGATTACGGACGTGACCCCGAATACTGGAGCGGCCCAATATTTTAGTCCAAACGCACTGCGGGGGCCTCAGCGCGTAGCTGAAGCCCCTGCGGTAGTGCCGACCGGTGTCCGAGTGATTTCCTCTGGGCCCCTGCCTCGATACATGAGGCTCTCATACTTGCGGGCATTCGGCTCACCGAGCGAAGCCGCGACCGGTGAGCTCGCGTGCTCGTGCAGCTGTACGAGCACGCTGATGCTGTGCGTGCACCGGAATCGCCGCGCGAAAGCCGTTCGTAGATAACGAAATAGCAACATCACCCCGAAAACGTGCGCAAACTGTTCCGCTCGCCGACACCTACCGCGCCCCAAGAATTCGCCGGTGGGCCGCCGCCCGGCAACGGTCCGCCCGCTACTGCCCAGTTGGCCCTCGGATAACCTGTTCCGATGTTCTTGGCCCAGATCGTCGCAGCTCGTGTCCCGAGCCGGATGCTGTCCGTGTTCGTGCGGAACGCCGAGTTGCTGAAATTCCTGACCGTCGGTGCGATCGCTTTCGTGACGACCATGGTGCTCTTCTTCGGATTGAAATGGACTGTGCTGGAAGGCAAGCCGGTGACCGCGAACGTGGTCGCCGTGCTGATCGCGACCGTGGTCTCCTACGTGCTGAACCGCGAGTGGGCGTTCACCGCACGCGGCGGACGTGAGCGCCGTCACGAAGCGGCCCTGTTCTTCCTGGTGGCGAGCGTCGGCATGGTGATCAACCAGCTGCCGCTAGCCGTGTCGAGCTACCTCTTCCAGCTCCGAACCCCGCATGTCTCGGTCCTGACGGAGAACATCGCCGACTTCGTCAGCGCGACCGTCATCGGCACCCTGCTCGCCACGGTGTTCCGCTGGTGGGCGATGCGCAAGTTCGTGTTCCCCGACCCGGTGCGAGCCATGGAACACGACGAACCGGTTTCCGAGACGCGAGCCTGAACGTGCTGGTCACCATCCCGGCGGGACAGGTGACGCTGTCGGATCGGCGCACTCAGCGCAGCTGGTCGGTCGCGGTCGCACCGTTCCAGATGGCGGTGTTCCCGGTCACACAGAAGCAGTACGAACAGGTCACCGGACAGCAGCCGAGCAGCAGCCGAGGCGACCGGCTCCCGGTCGACAGCGTCTCATGGTGGGACACGCTGCGGTTCTGCAATGCCCTGTCGATCGAGGAGGGGCTGACACCCGCGTACCGGCTCGACGAGGAGAACGTCGAATGGGACGACTCCGCCGACGGCTACCGACTCCCGACCGAGGCCGAATGGGAGCACGCGTGCCGAGCGGGCAGCACCGGCCCGCGCTACGGGGAACTCGACGAAATCGCCTGGTATAGAGGCAATTCCAAGGAACATATGCACGAGGTGGGCGGTAAACGGCCCAATGCGTGGGGCCTGTACGACATGCTCGGCAACACCTGGGACTGGTGCTGGGACATCTACGACGCCGAAATCTACGGCTCCTACCGGGTTTTACGCGGCGGTGGCTGGTTCGATGAACACTGGAGCTGCCGCGCATCGGTGCGCAGGCGCAGCCACCCGACCCTGCGCCTGGACGACGTGGGATTCCGCGTCGCGCGTTCGCTGAGTTCCTGATTCCGGCGCACCACGGATTTCCGTTGCCGCCGTTCAGCTTTCGCGACGCCTGAAGTCCGATAGGGTGTCGGACAGGCCGGTGACGCATTGGCCGTGGTAGTCGGCCTGCGCCAGCGGCGTATTCACCGCACCGACGCGGAGTGGCCCTGTCTCGATAGTGGATTCGCCCCTGCTGCAGGACGGTGATGCCCGATGAGGAATACCAGCCACATCGTCGTAATGACCGACCACAGTTCCACCGAGGGCAGCTCGGCTCAGCTCGCCCGCGCGGTCGAAGTGGTCACCGACGCCGCACCGATGGTGCTCGACGCGCGGCATTTCTACGACGGCGGCAATGGTGTACTGCGCCTCGGTGATCGGCCGACGCTCGTGGTGCCGTCCGAGAATCTCGAAGTACAACCCTCCGCTCTCGTCATCTACGAAATACCGCCCGGCGAACGTCACCGATTCACTCGCTTCCAAGAAGCGGTCGCCCGCAGCGGCATCCCCTGCCTCGGTGCCGACGCGCGGGCCTGGCGAAACGCCACCGACAAACAACGCACCGTCGATAGGTTCCGGGCCGCGGGAATCCCGCAGGAAGAATCGCTGGTACTGCACCAGCCAACCCGGCACGCGGCGCTGGCCGCCTTCGACCGGCTCGGACGCGACGTGTGGACCCGGCCGATCATCGGCTTCGGTGGGCGCGACGTATTCCACGTGACCACCGACGCGCAACTCGACGCGGCGCTCGCGCTCTACCAAAAGACCGGCAGCAGTTGGCTGCTCACCCGCGACGCACACAACTTCGACGAGCGCGGACGGCGCCACCAATACCGAGTCAACGTCCTCGGCGATCGAGTGTTGCGCGTGTGCGAGCACGTGCAGCACAACCCCGACGCCCCCTGCAACGAGGCGCAGGGCGCGATCTCCACCGTGCTCCCACCCGACGCACTCCCCTGGCACCTACACGACCTCGCCATCCGCGCAACAGCATCGGTCGGGCTACCGTTCGGTGGCGTCGATCTGGTGCGCGAACGCGGGGGCGCGGTGTTCGAGGTGAATGTGCATCCCGTGCTCGACGTTCCGCAAGGATTCGAAACGGTGACAGTTCCCTTCCTGCTCGCGCACCTCGCCGACACCGCGACCCCGGTGCACGAATCCTTGCGCCCACACCGCTGATCGGACATTCCCGACAGGTTCTTCCGTACGCTCCACGAAATCGTCGGCGCCGCACATACTGTCCGGTACAAGCATGGCTATCACCCAGACAACGCGCCAGTGTCGCCTCGAGCAGGTGGCACATCGACCCCGAAGCGAGCGTATTCATGGTCATCTTCGCTGTGCACGACGCCCTCCTCGCCCAACTCGGCAATCCGACCCCGGAAGCGCCGCCGATCTCGGACAAGATTCTGCAGATGGTTCGCTACCTCACCTGGCTGGTGCTGCTGTCCGGCGTCTGCGGAATCACCTACGCCGGTGGACGATTCGCGTGGGAGAAGTGGCAGGGCGGGCCGATCGATTCGCCGAAGATGATCGCCGGGGCCATGATCGGCGGTGTTGTCGCCACGAGTGCGGGCACGATCATGAACGCGGTGATCGGCTGAACAGTCGTCGGCGGCGACTGCTTCGATTGATCCTCGCCGAGCGCCGCTGGGTGCCCGCACGATCCGGCACCGACATCGAGCGACCGCGCCGCGCAACCGGGTGGGGCGCTGACCGGGCCACCGTGCACGTGTCCGGTATCGGCAGGCCGACCGTCGACGCCGCGGTACTCGCGGCTGTCGCCAGTGCGCGAGCGGCTACGCTGCACAACGCATTCCGGCACACCCTGGCCGATGTCGATGCGAGGTGCTCGACCTCGCCGAACGGCTGCTGGCGACCACTGAGCGATTCCGCTGGGCGGCCGGTTGCGAATGAAACATCGGTGCATCGGAATTCGGCGATAAAGTGAAACCCGGCCGGACCGGCATAATGCGCCGATCATGGCCGGGTTCGCACTATCGGCAATTCACGCTCAGGGCTGGTTAGCGCCCGCGATGCCGCCGATGATTCCGCCGATGATGCAGCCGGGGATGGCGCCGACAATGGCGAAGATCAGTCCGATCAAGAACCCGATCGCACAGCCGATCAACACTCCGGCCACGGTGGTTCCGGCGTCACCGATGAACTGCGGCGCGCCCGCCTCCGGCAGCGCGGCCCCGACCGGCTTCAGCGTCAAAGTGGTTGCGTCGGCGTTTACTTCCGGCGCGACCCGCACCTGCTGGCCGGAGACCGACTGCATCGTGGTCGGCACGTTGGCGACCAGCGATCCGTCCGGTGCGACCACGGAGATGCCCTGATCGGGCGTCAGCACGAACTTGCCGGCGGCCAGCGTGACCGTCGCGCTCGAGTGGTCGGGCGCGACGGCGGCCGTGTAGGCGACACCCTGGTCGACCCCACTGATCGCGTTTGCCACCTGCACCTCACCGTGTGCGGTGGCGGCGGCGATACCTGTCGCGGCAATGGTTAATGCCGCGGTTGCTACCAATTTCCTGATATTCATAAGGCTTTCCAATCATCTAGCGAATCGATTGGCGTTTCCCCGGGAACGGCCATGGAACACCATCGATCATGCTCTCTCGACGAGAGTGTTGTCGAGAGTAATCGGAAAACTGAATTACCTTGCAAGATCAGGTATTTCGAACTCCCCCAACAATTGGGGGGTTGATTTTCGCGCTATTCCAATTCCCCTTCGGTCTCCAAGTAGACCTGACGCAACTGGTCGAGCGTCGCCTGCTCAGGATGTTCCCACAGATCGCGCTCGGCCGCCTCCAGCAGCCGCTCGGCAATGCCGTGCAGCGCCCACGGGTTGGACTGCTCCATGAACTTGCGGTTCACGTCGTCGAAAACGTAACTCTCCGCGAGCTTCTCGTACATCCAGTCGGCGACGACATTGGTGGTGGCGTCGTAGCCGAACAGGTAGTCGACCGTCGCGGCCATCTCGAACGCGCCCTTGTAGCCGTGCCTGCGCATCGCCTCGAGCCAACGCGGATTCACCACGCGGGCACGGAAGACGCGGGAGGTCTCCTCGGAGAGGGTGCGGGTGCGCACCGCGTCGGGGCGGGTGCTGTCGCCGATGTAGGCCTCGGGGTTCTTGCCGGTGAGCGCGCGCACGGTGGCGACCATGCCGCCGTGGAACTGGAAGTAGTCGTCGGAGTCGGCGATATCGTGTTCGCGGGTGTCGGTGTTCTTGGCCGCCACCGCGATTCGGCGGTAGGCGGTGCGCATGTCGTCGGCGGCGGGTGCGCCGTCGAGGTCGCGACCGTAGGCGTAGCCGCCCCAGGTGGTGTAGACCTGCGCGAGGTCGTCGTCGGTGCGCCAGCTCTTCGAATCGATGAGCTGGAGCAGGCCCGCGCCGTAGGTGCCCGGCTTGGAACCGAAGATGCGGGTGGTGGCGCGGCGTGCGTCGCCGTGCTCGGCCAAGTCCGCTTCGGCATGCGCGCGAACGTAATTCGACTCGGCGGGCTCGTCGAGTTCGGCGACCATGCGCACCGCGTCGTCGAGCAGAGCGAGCACGTGCGGGAACGCGTCGCGGAAGAAGCCGCTGATGCGCACCGTCACATCGACACGGGGACGGGACAATTCATCGAGCGAGATCACCTCGAGGGTGGTGACGCGACGGCTCGCCTCATCCCACACCGGCCGGACACCAAGCAGGGCAAGGACTTCGGCGATATCGTCGCCGGAGGTGCGCATCGCCGAGGTGCCCCACACCGAAAGCCCCACCGAGCGTGGGTATTCGCCGTGATCGGCCAGATAGCGGGCAAGCAGCGAATCCGCCATGGCCTGACCGGTTTCCCACGCCAGCCGCGAGGGGACGGCCTTCGGGTCGACGGAGTAGAAGTTGCGGCCGGTCGGCAGGACGTTGATCAGGCCGCGCAGGGGCGAGCCGCTGGGGCCCGCGGGGATGAAGCCGCCATTGAGGGCGTGCAGGACGCGGTCGATCTCGATGCCGGTCTGGCGCAGGCGTGGGACGACTTCGGTTGCGGCGAAACTGAGTACGGAACGGACTGCCGTGAGGCGGGGATCGGTAGTCAGGACGGCGGCGGGGTCGGCGAGGTCGGCGTGGGCGGCCGCAGGTGAGTCAGCCGGGCGGTCAGCCGCAAGCGAGTCAGCCGGACGAGCGGCCGCGAGCGAGTCGGCCAGGCCGTCAACCGCAAGCGACTCGGACGGACGGTCAGCCGCAAGCGAGCCGGACGGACGGTCAGCCGAAGACGAGGTGGCCATGCCGTCAGCCGCAAGCGAGTCAGCCGAACGGGCGGCCGCGAGCGAGTCGGCCAGGCGGTCAGCCACAGGCGAGTCGGCCAGGCGGTCAGCGGACGACTGAGGACTGGATGCGGGTGTCTCGCTGGGGCCCTCGGCACCGGATCGCTCGCCTGACTGGGAGACATCCGCTGGTGCGAGGAGCGTGGCGGCGAACTCGTCTACGAGTCGGTCGACCGCGTCAGCCGACCAGTCGGCGGCTTGTAGCGCGGCGACCAGTCCACGGGCTTGGCTCTCGACAACGTCGACCCGGCCGCGGACCTCGGTGCCGGATTCGTCCAGCCCCAAGGCTTCTCGCAGGCCGGGCACGTTCCGCTCGCCGCCCCAGAGCTGGCGGGCGCGCAGCATGGCGAGGACGAGATCGACTTCACTCTCGCCCGCCGGTGCCTGGCCGAGGATGTGCAGGCCGTCGCGGATCTGCACGTCCTTGATCTCGCACAGCCAACCGTCGACGTGCAGCAGCATGTCGTCGAAGACTTCCTCGTCGGGGCGCTCGGCGAGGCCGAGGTCGTGGTCCATCTTGGCCGCGCGCATGAGCGTCCAGATCTGCTGGCGGATGGCGGGCAGTTTGGCCGGGTCGAGGGTGGAGATGTTGGCGTGCTCGTCGAGCAACTGCTCCAAACGCGAGATGTCGCCATAGCTTTCGGCGCGGGCCATCGGCGGGATCAGGTGGTCGACCAGGGTCGCGTGGGCGCGGCGCTTGGCCTGGGTGCCCTCGCCCGGATCGTTGACCAGGAACGGGTAGATCAGCGGCAGATCGCCAAGGGCGGCGTCGGTGCCGCAGGAGGCGGACATGCCGAGGGTCTTGCCGGGCAGCCACTCCAGGTTGCCGTGCTTGCCGAGGTGCACCATTGCGTCGGCGCCGAAACCCTCAGGGGCGCTGAGCCATCGGTATGCGGCAAGGTAGTGATGGCTCGGCGGCAGGTCCGGGTCGTGGTAGATGGCGACGGGGTTATCACCGAAACCGCGGGGCGGCTGCACCATCAGCACGACATTGCCGAAACGCAATGCGGCGATGACGATTTCACCGTTCGGGTCGGCGGAACGGTCGACGTAGAGTTCACCGGGCGGCGGGCCCCACGCCTCGATGATGGCTTCGCGCAGGTCTTCCGGCAGCGTGTCGAACCACGCGGTGTAGGCGGCCGCGCTGATCCGAATCGGGTTGCCCTCCAGCTGTTCCGCGGTCAGCCAGTCCGGATCCTGGCCGCCCGCCGCGATGAGCGCGTGGATGAGCGCGTCGCCGTCGCGTTCATCGAGGCCGGGCACCTCGCCCGGTTCGCCGAGGTGGTAACCGGCGGTACGCATTTCGGTGAGCAGGCGGATCGCGCTTGCCGGGGTGTCGAGGCCGACGGCGTTGCCGATGCGGGCGTGCTTGGTCGGGTAGGCCGACAGCATCAGGGCGACGCGCTTGCGCTCGACCGGGATGTGACGCAACCGCGCGTAGCGCACCGCGATGCCCGCGACCCTGGCCGCGCGCTCGGGGTCGGGGACGTAGGTGGACAGGCCGTCGGCGTCGAACTCCTTGAAGGAGAACGGAACCGTGATGATCCGGCCGTCGAACTCGGGGACGGCGACCTGGGTCGCGACGTCCAGCGGGGACAACCCGTCATCGTTGGCCGCCCACTGCTCACGGCCGCTGGTCAGGCACAAACCTTGCAGGATGGGCACATCCAGGTCGGCGAGCGCGCCGACGTCCCATGACTCATCCTCGCCGCCCGCCGAGGCCGTCGCGGGCTTCGTGCCGCCCGCGGCGAGCACCGTCACCACCAAGGTGTCCGCCTGACGCAGTGTCGCAAGCAGTTCCGGCTCGGCGGTGCGCAGCGAGGCGCAGTACAGCGGCAGTGCGCGCGCACCCGCGTCTTCGATCGCGCGGCAGAGTGCGTCGATGTAGCCGGTGTTCCCGGCGAGATGCTGTGCGCGGTAATAGATCACCGCAACGGTTGGCTGATCGTCGGCGTCGGCGACCGACCCGGCCGAAACCCGTTCCAGCACACCCCAGCTCGGCAGCTGCACCGGCGGCTCGAAGCCGTGGCCGGTGAGCAGGACGGTGTCGGAGAGGAAGTTGTGCAGCTGCAGCAGGTTTTCCGACCCGCCGGCGGCCAGGTAGTTGTGTGCGTCGGCGGCGACACCGCCGGGCACGGTCGAGCACTCCATCAGCTCCGCGTCCGGCGCGATCTCGCCGCCGAGCGCCACCATCGGCACACCGCTGGCGCGGATCGCGTCGAGGCCGTCCTCCCAGGCGCGCTTGCCGCCGAGGATGCGCACGATCACCAGGTCGGCGCCGTCGAGCAGGGCGGGCAGGTCGTCGACCAGCAGCCGAGCGGGGTTGCCCCACCGGTACTCGGCGCCGCTCGCGCGGGCGCTCAGCAGATCGGTGTCGGACGTGGACAGCAGCAGAATCACAGGTGACGGCCTTCCTCGGGTTACGCGCCCATCGGTTTGCTGCTCGCCACCGGGGTCGGCAGCCAGCGGAGCTGGCGGGTGGGCAAGCCCAGAGGGTCTGGCTTTTCACAGTGGCGCGACCGCACCGGATTTCCACCGGTTTCCTCGTCGCCCGCCGAGCATGCAGATGCTACCTGCCGCCCTGTCGGGTTCGGCTCATGACTCCACCTCGCTGGCGCTCGGCTCCGCCATGCCCCACAGGGCGCTGTGTTGTTGATTCGCTCGCTGACGCTCGCTCAGGCGGTCGCCGCGCGGGCCGCGAGGAAGTCGTCCACGATGCGGGCGCAGTCGGCGGGGGTGGTGTGCCCGATGCCGATCAGTTTGGCGAACACGAGCGGCCCGACGAGCTGGGTCAACGCGAGTTCGAGATCGAATTCGCCGAGCTGCGTACGGACTTCGGGGGTGTCGAGCAACTCGTCGAACGGCTGGCGGTACTGCTCGAGCAGCCGATGCCGCAGCGATGACAAGGCAGCCCCGTCCTCGCCGTGCTCGGTGCCGGTGGCAAGCCATGCGAGCGTGGTCAACTGCAACGGCGCCCCCTTGACGACTTCGGCTTGCCTGCTGAGCAATTCGATCAATCGATCACGCAGCGGCCCGACCGGCGGCGTCTCGATGACCGGCGGCAGCAAGCGTTCGAGGGTGGCGGCGCGCAGGTGCATGGCGCTGTCGAAGTGCCGGTACAGCGTGGTCCGGGCGACCTTGGACATTCGAGTCACCGCCTCGACGGTGACCGCCTCGACGCCGCCGGATTTCAGCAACGCGGCCGCGGCGTCGAGCAAGCGCGCGCGGGAGCGCACCTTGCGCGGGTCGACGTCATCTGTCGGGGTCATGGATCGAAGCATTCCTTCTCCGCCGGGGCTATCGCCACCTACCAGACTTATGCTACTGATAGTAGCGTAGCGATACTGATAGTTCCATTATCGTCAGGAGGCTCGATGGAAACCGTTCGGCCACGCACATCAGCGCTCGCAAGCGCTCCCGAGCGGTTGTCCACGGCTCAGCGGTGGATGTTGGCGCTTTCCTGTTCGGCGGTGGCGTTGGTCGTCGGCTCGATGGCAGCGCTGTATACGGCGTTGCCCGAGCTCGCGACCGCGACCGGTGCCACGCAGAAGCAGCTGACCTGGATCGTCGATGGGTACACGTTGGCGCTGGCCTGTCTGGTGTTGCCCGCCGGTGCGCTCGGGGACCGGTACGGGCGGCGGGTCGTTCTGGTCGTCGGATTGTTCGTGTTCACGCTGGCCTCCGCGATGCCCCTGGTTTTCGACAGCCCGACCTGGTTGATCGGCGCGCGTGCCGCCGCGGGGGTTGGTGCCGCGCTGGTGATGCCGTCGACGCTGTCGCTACTGACCGCCGGGTTTCCGGACGATCGGCGCGGTAATGCGGTGGGGTTGTGGGCGGGTGTCGCGGGGGCCGGTGGCGTACTCGGGATCCTCGGTTCCGGGCTGTTGCTGGAGCGTTGGTCGTGGCTGTCGGTTTTCCTCGCGATGGCGGTTGCCGGGGCGCTGTTGATGGTTGCGGGTTGCACGATTCCGGAATCGGTCGATCAGGAACGGCCCGCGATGGATCTGTGGGGTGCCGCCACGTCGGCCGCTGCGGTCGGGTTGATCGTGGTGGCGGCGATCGAAGCGCCCTCGCGGGGGTGGCTGGATCCGTTGGTAATCGTGATGTTCGTTGGTGGCGTGTTGGCCGCGGGGATCTTCACGCTGATCGAATTACGCACTGCGCAACCACTTTTGGACGTGCGGCTGTTCGCCAGGCGCGGGTTCGCCGCGGGAACGATGTCGGTGACGGTCCAATTCCTGGTCACCTTCGGCGTTTTCATGCTGCTCGTGCAGTTTCTGCAGCTGATTCTCGGGTATCGGCCGTTGACATCCGCGCTGGCGATGGCGCCGATGGTCGTTCCCATGGTGGCGATTTCGGCGGTCGCGCCCTGGGTCGCCGACCGGATCGGGTTGCGGTTGCCGACGTTCGCCGGACTCGTCGTGCTCGGCGCCGGGCTGGTCGCCGTGTCTCGACTGAACGTCGACAGCAGCTACCTCGATGTGCTGTGGCCACTGCTGGTCATGAGCACCGGCCTCGGATTGTGTACTGCCCCTGCGACTGCCGCGATCATCGCCGGGACGCCCGTCGAAAAGCACGGTGTCGCAGCGGCGGTCAACGATGCCGCACGTGAGGTCGGTGCCGCGATCGGGATCGCGGTGGCGGGCAGCATCCTCGCCGCGGGCTACTCCGATCGCATCGCTCCCGCGCTCCCCCGGCTCCCCGAGGCGGCCAGGGAGCCGGTCGGCGACTCGCTCGCCGCGGCCCTTCAGGTTGCCGAACGGGCGGGGCCGCAAGCTCAGCCTTTGGTCGAATTCGCCAAGGCCGCCTTCATCCACGGGGCCCAGCAGTCCTGTCTGGCCCTCGGGTACGTGGCGTTCGCCGCCGCGGTCATCGTCGGCATTTGGGCGCCGGGGCGGACGTCGCCCTTCCTTCGGAGCGGGCGTCAACGCATTCCTGAACGAGCCGGCTAGGTCAGATCGGCGTTTCCGTCGATGACTTTGAGGTGGTAGTGAAAACGGTTGACCCGCCAGCCATTTGGAGTCCGTTCGACACCGATGTCGTAGCTGCCGATGAACGTACGAGTCTTGCCGTTGGTGGCGGAGTTCTTCGCATGCACGGCGATCGCATCCGCGTGCACGTTCGCCGTGTCACCAGCCAGCTCGATCAGGTGGTTTCCGGACTGATGGTGCACCTCGTCCAGCTCGCCGAGCCCTACCCGCCAGTCCTCGACGATATCGGTCGCGGGCCGCTCGCCCACCGGTCCGCCGAATCCGCCGTCGAAATCGACCTTCGGCGTGAAGACGGCGTCGACCAGGTCCTGCCAACGCCGCTGATCGGTATAGACGAACATCCGAGTGACCACGTCAACGATCGCGAGTCGGTCTGTCAGGTTGGAGATTTCGGACATGGACCTCACCGTAGCGGGCCGCCGAACGAGACACCACGGAGTTATCACTCGACCGCTGCCACCGCTCGCTGGATGGCTGGTCGGTGGGGGTACGTACCCTTGATGGACTATGACTCGACGTGTTCCGGATTCCTGTCCCGGTGTGCTGCGGTTGCATGAGGCGGCCGACGGTCCGCTGGCGCGGATACGGGTGCCAGGGGGCCGGGTGGCGCCGGAGCAGTTGCAGGTGCTCGCGGCGGCGGCGCGGGAGCTCGGCGACGGGAATATCGAGCTGACGTCGCGGGGGAATGTGCAGTTGCGGCAGGTGCGGGATGCGGGTGAGCTGACCAGTCGGCTCGAGGCGGCCGGGCTGTTGCCGAGTCACAGCCATGAGCGGGTGCGCAATATCGTCGCGTCGCCGCTATCCGGTCGGATCGGCGGTTCGGCGGATGTGCACGAGCTCGTACCGGTTCTCGATGCCGGGTTGCTTGCCGCGCCGCGGCTGGCCGAGTTACCCGGGCGCGTGCTGTTCACCCTGGACGACGGGCGGGGGGATGTCAGCGTCCTGGGTGGCGATATCGGCGTACATGCGACGGGCACAGACGAATTCGCGCTGCTGCTGGCGGGACGCGATACCGGCATTCGGATCTCGCCCGTCGATGCGGTGGATGTCATGCTCGCCGCCGCGCACGGGTTTCTCGATGTGCGCGGTGACGAGGCGGGTCGGTGGCGGCTGCACGAGATCGAGGACGGTGCCGAGCGAGTCGCCGAACTACTCGGCCTCAGCCGCGGTGTTGATCGCGTGGAACTCGGTGCGGCCCAGGATATTCCGATCGGGTGGTTGGATCAGGACAACGGATTGGTCAGCCTGGGCGCCGGTGTCCGGCTCGGCTCGCTGCCCGCTCGGACCGCCGAATTCATTGCCGCCGTTGAACGTCCGGTCGTCATCACACCGTGGCGCAGCCTCGTCATCGCCGATTTGGACGAATGGGCCGCCGAACAGGTGGTCCGCGTGCTCGCGCCCATGGACCTCATCTTCGACGCCAACTCCGCTTGGCTTCAGGTCAGCGCCTGCGCGGGACGTCCTGGTTGCGCGAAGTCGCTCACCGATGTTCGCGCCGACGTGACGGACGCGGTCGAATCGGGGCGAGTTCTTCCGGAGTCGAATCCGCCTGCGTACCAAGCTATCCCGATACTCGATGCGGACCAGGTTGTTGTCGCCGGTCGTCAACACTGGTCCGGCTGCGATCGTCGCTGCGGACGACCACGGGGGGCCGTCACCGATGTCGTTGCCACCGACTCCGGCTACCGTCAGTCCTCGACGCCGACGGGCTGATCGGCGCCGGTCATAGTTCGAATTCGAGCACTCACGGCCGACACCGAACGAGCCTTTCATGTCCAACGGGACATAGTGGCGGCATCGCCCGAGAGCGGCCCGCCGCCATGTCCCGTTGAGTGACTGCCTACTCGTGGACTTCCAGCGTGCAGCACTTGACGCTGCCGCCAGCCTTGAGGAGTTCGGACATGTCGATGCCGACGGGGTTGTAGCCGCGGGCGCGCAGGGCTTCGGTCAGGGCGGTGGCCTTGTTGCTGAGGAAGACGTTCAATCCGTCGGAGACACCGTTCAATCCGAGGACCTCGGCGTCGGCGTCGGTGGCGACGATCGCGTCCGGGAACATCTCGGCGAGCACCGCCTGGCTGGCCGCGCTGAAGGCAGGCGGGAAGTAGGCGATGGTGGTGTCGTCGAGCGGCAGCAGGACGGTGTCGAGGTGGTAGAAGCGCGGGTCGACCAGCTCCAGTGACACCACCTCGCGCGAAAAGTGCTGCGCCACTTCCTGATGCGCCGCGAGCGAACTGCGGAAGCCCATGCCCGCCAGCATGCGATCGCCGACCAGGAGGAAGTCGCCCTCGCCCTCGTTGATCTCCTTGGCGTCGACCAATCCCGCGAGGCCGTGCTCGGCGAACCAGTTGTGATAGGCCGGACCCTCGGCGGCCCGTTGAACATGGGTGAACCTGGCCGACATCGCGCGGTCGCCGACGATGAGACCACCATTGGCGGCGAACACCATGTCGGGCAGGCCTGGCACGCCGGGCACCACGTCGACCTTGTGCCCGTACTCCTCGTAGGTGGCGCGCAGCGTTTCCCACTGGAACACGGCGAGGGCGCGGTCGACCGGCGCATCCGGATCCATCCACGGATTGATGCAGTAGGTGACCTCGAAGTAGTCCGGACGGCACATGACGAACCGGCGCGGCAGCGGCTTGCGAGCGGTGGGCTCGGCGCGGAGGGTGGCTACAGACGTCAACGTGTCTCCCGTGTGGTCGGCGCGATCTTGCGGCTCACACGACCGTAATTCGCCTACTATTGCGCCAGGAACAACGAATCGTTGCGCATTTCGGCCCTTGAGCATCGAATCATTGTGTAACGAGGAAACGAGTGTGACATGGACGACATCGACCGGCGGATTTTGGAGCACCTACTCAGACAGGCACGTGCCTCGTTCCAGGAAATCGGCAGCGCGGTCGGCCTGACCGCGCCCGCGGTGAAACGGCGCGTCGACAAGATGGTCGCGAGCAAACAGATCATCGGATTCACCGCGCTGGTCAACCCCGCCGCGATGGGCTGGAAGACGGAGGCGTACGTCGAGGTGTACTACCGCGACAACATCTCCCCCGCCGAACTGCGCCGAACCCTCGAACCGATTCCGCAGGTCGTCGGCGTGTGGACGATCGCGGGCGAGGCCGACGCCCTGATCCACGTGATGGCCACCGACATGGCGGAAATCGAGGTGACCGTCGAACGGATCCGCGAGAACGCCCGCGTCGGCCGCACCCGCAGCTCGATCGTGATGTCCCGCATCCTCGAACGCCCACGCACCTGAGTCGAACGTCGGCGCCCTTGGATCCGCCGAACGGGACATGACGGAGCACCCGCCCGCGATTCGCCGCACCCATGTCCCGTTCGACGAGGTGAGCACGCCACCGACCAGCTCCCCGCGCCGACTTGGCCGAGATCCACCGCCTCGATGTCTCGCTCAGCCAGCAGCCTTGCGCGTAGGGCACGCTGCCGCACCAGCTACCCACGCCGACCTGACCGAGATTCATCGCCCGATCTCTCGCTCAGCGAACAGCCTGACGCGTCGGACACGCTGCCACTCCAGCTACCCGCGCCGACCTGGACGGGAACGCACCTCTTAGGGTGGACGGCATGTCCGACGTGCGTGCCAGCTACCTCACCGACGGGGCCGAGATCTATCGGCGCTCGTTCGCGATGATCCGTGCCGAGGCGGACCTAGGTGGGTTTCCGCCGGAGGTGGCGCAGGTGGTGGTGCGGATGATTCATGGGTGCGGTCAGGTGGATCTGGCCGGGGACGTGGCGTTTTCGCCGGGGGTGGTTTCTTCGGCGCGGGCGGCGTTGCGGGCGGGGGCGCCGATTCTGTGTGACGCGAATATGGTCGCCTCCGGTGTGACGCGCAAGCGGCTGCCCGCCGACAATGCGGTCATCTGTACCCTCGCCGATCCGCGCGTACCGGAACTCGCTGCGGCCATGGGCAATACGCGCTCCGCGGCGGCGCTAGAGCTTTGGCGCGAGCACCTCGACGGTGCCGTCGTCGCCATTGGAAACGCGCCGACCGCCCTGTTCCACCTACTCGACATGATCGATGCGGGCGCGCCTCGCCCCGCCGCCATCCTCGGCATCCCAGTCGGTTTCATCGGCGCCGCCGAATCCAAGGACGCCCTGATCGATTTCGGCGGCATCGAGTACCTGACCGTCCGCGGCCGACGCGGCGGCAGCGCTATCACCGCCTCCGCACTGAATGCGATTGCGAGCGAACAGGAATGACGGACGGCACCCGAACCGGCACCGACCACGCGGCACGGACCGATGGCCGACTTGACGGCACCGCAGGCGATTTGGGCGGCGGACAGCTCTACGACGAAAGCTCGCCCGACGCAGGCTCCTCAGCGCAAATTCCCGCAGCGGCGAAACCTCGAACCGCCACGGCGGCAGGCAGATTGTGGGGCGCCGAGGGTGAACGCGCGCCAAGCACGCCCGGCACACAGGCCACAGGCATCGCAACGCAAAGCCCCGCGACGGGAAAAGCGAAACCTGAAACAGACACCGTGGCAGGCGAGTTAACGGGCGCCGCTGGCAAACGTTCGACGAGCACGGCCGAGGAGCACGTCACTGGCACCTCGCGGCAAAGTCGCGGGGCGTCGAAAGCTGAATCACTAACGGCGGCTGGCAAGTTGTGGGGCACCGAGGGCGAGCACGCGGCAAACACGCCCGGCACACAGGCCACAGGCATCGCAACGCAAAGCCCCACGACCGGCAGAGCGAAACCTGAAACGGCCACGGCGGCAGGCAAGTTGCGGGGCACCCAGGGCGCACACGCGGCAAACACGCCCGACACGCAGGCCGCAGGCATCGCAACGCAAAGCCCCACGACCGGCAGAGCGAAACCTGAAACGGCCACGGCGGCAGGCGAGTTAACGGGCGCCGGGGGCAAACGTTCGACCAGCACGGCCGAGGAGCACGCCACTGGCACCTCGAGGCAAAGTCGCGGGGCGTCGAAAGCTGAATCACTAACGGCGGCTGGCAAGTTGTGGGGGGTCGGGCTTGGTCCGGGTGATCCCGAGTTGGTGACGGTGAAGGCTGCGCGGGTGATTGCCGAGGCCGATGTGATCGCGTTCCACAGTGCGCGGCATGGGCGGAGTATCTCCAGAGGTATTGCCGCGCCTTATATGCGGCCGGGGCAGGTGGAGGAGCACCTCGTCTATCCGGTGACGACCGAGACCACCGATCATCCGGGCGGGTACCAGGGTGCGATCGATGAGTTCTATGAACAGGCCGCGCGGCGGCTGGCCGGGCACTTGGCGGCGGGGCGGTCGGTCGCGCTACTCGCCGCGGGCGACCCGCTGTTCTACAGCTCCTATATGCACATGCACCGGCGGCTGGCCGATCGGTTCGAGGCCGAGATCATTCCAGGCATCACCTCGGTGAGTGCCGCGTCGGCGGCGCTCGGCACCCCGCTGGTCGAGGGCGAGCAGGTGCTGACCATCCTGCCAGGAACCATGCCGGTCGAGGAGCTCACCCGCCGACTCCGCGACACCGAGGCCGCCGCCATCATGAAGCTCGGACGCACCTACCCCGGTGTGCGCCAAGCCCTTTCGGATTCCGGCCGCCTCGCCGACGCCTACTACATCGAACGCGCCAGCAGCACCCGCCAGCGCGTCCTGCGCGCCGCCGACGTGGCTGACGCGGACGTGCCCTACTTCTCCATCACCCTCGTCCCCGGCCCGACGCCGACCACCCCACTCCCCCGCACCGACGCGGAACCCGCTGTGGCACGGAATGACTCGACGAACCTGATCGCCCAGCACGCGAATCCCGGTGCAACGTACGAATCCGGCTCAGATGCACACCATTTGGCCGACCATGCTGAGCAAGGCAGTACCACCGACCAGCCGGGTCAGCACGAATCCGACCCAGGTGCACCTCATTTGGCCGATGCCACCGCGCAAGACGACCAACCAGGTCAAGTTGTAGTCGTCGGCCTAGGCCCCGGCGCACCCGAGTGGACCACCACCGAGGTACACGAAGCACTCACCGACGCAACAGATCTCGTCGGCTACACCACCTACTTGAACCGAGTGCCGTCGCGCCCCGGCCAACGCAGGCATCCCAGCGACAATCGCGTCGAGTCGGAGCGCGCCGCCATGGCGTTGGACCTGGCCAAGCGGGGCGCGCGGGTCGTGGTGGTGTCGTCGGGCGATCCAGGAGTGTTCGCGATGGCGGCTGCGGTACTCGAGGAAGCCGCCGATCCGCAGTGGCGTGGCGTGCCGGTGCGGGTACTGCCCGGGCTCACCGCGGCCAACGCGGTGGCCAGCCGCGTCGGTGCGCCGCTCGGGCACGACTACGCGATGATCTCCCTCTCGGATCGCCTCAAGCCGTGGGAGGTTGTCGCCCAACGCCTTTCCGCCGTCGCCGCCGCCGACATGGCGATCGCCGTATACAACCCGGCCTCGTCGCAGCGCACCTGGCAGGTCGGTGCCATGCGGGACCTGCTGCTCGAGCATCGCAAGCCCGACACGCCCGTGGTACTCGGACGCGATGTGGGTGGGCCGACGGAGTCCGTGCGGGTGGTGCCGCTCGGCGAACTCGATCCGGCCGAGGTCGATATGCGCACGCTGCTGATCATCGGCGCGTCCACCACCGCGACCACGGAAACCGACCAGGGGGTCCGCGTTTACACCTCGCGACGCTACGCGGGCACGGGCGACGCGACCTCGCCCGACGCGTAAGATCTCCTGACGCACTGACGATTGGAGGGATCTTGGCCGCGACACTGTCGGAGCTGACGCTGCGCGCCCGAGCCCTTGAGGCCCGAGCCACTGCTGGCGAACAAGCACTCGACGAGCAGGGCGATGTCCTCAGCGAACTCGCGGCGCTCACCAGAAAGGCGCTCGACGGCATCGACCGGATCGATGAGCGCACCGAGAAAATCGAGGAAGACCTCGTCGAACTGCGCCTCGGCCAGGCACGGTTGGAGGAGGGCATGGCACTGGTGCTCGCCCGGCTCGATCAGCTGGCCGGCAAGTAGGTCACACCGCCGATCCGGCGCGCGTTCGTATAACATTCCACTATGGAAGGTTGATAGCGAAGGGAGCAGTCGGTTGACGAATACCGCGACCAGCCGCAAGCCGTTGAACTCCACGGCCGCGTCGCTGCTCGGATTTCTGCACGAAGGGCCGATGTCGGGCTGGGATCTGGTGGCCCAGGCCCAGGTACGCATCGGCGACTTCTGGACGATCACGCAAAGCCAGGTCTACCGGGAACTCGGCACGATGGACGCGGCAGGCTTAGTGGAGAAGGGCGCGCCGGGCGCTCGTGAGCGCACCCCCTATCTGATCACCGACGCGGGGCGGGAAGCCTTCCTGGAGTGGATCGCCCGCGACCCCGGCGGCGAGAACATCCGCTTCCCATTGCTATTGACCCTTGCCTTCGGCGACCATCTCGACCGACCGCATCTCGATCGAATCATCGCCGCCAACAGGGAGATTCACCAGACGCGACTCACCAAGTACCTCGCCGAGGACCCGAGCTGCATGCCCGCCTTCGCCCGCGCGACGCTGGATTTCGGCATCGGATACGAACGCGCGGTACTCGATTGGTTCGACCGGCTGCCTGACCTACTCGGCAGCTGATCGAAGCCAATCCCAGACCTGGGCAACGCTTTCCATGACCACGGCGCCCTCGGGCAGCGGTGGCCGATCGACCATGACAACCGGTAGGCCCGCTGAGCGGGCTGCGGTCAGTTTGGCATCGGTCTGGTCGCCGCCGCTGTCCTTGGTGACGAGCACATCGATGTGCCGGTCCGCCAGCAGCCGGGATTCGTCATCGACCGCGAAAGGACCACGGGCGAGCAGTAATTCGTGCCGCGGCGGGAGTGCGCCGTCTGGCGGATCGATAGCGCGGATCAGAAACCACGGGCGGGTCAGTCCGGCGAACGCGCCGACACCCTGGCGGCCGATGGTCAAGAAGACGCGATTACCCAGCTCGCCAACGGTTTTCGCGGCGGCGGCGAGATCGGGTACTCGAATCCACCGGTCGCCGGGCTGCGCGGTCCAGCTTGGGCGCCGCAGGTGCGCGAGCGGTAGGCGCAGATCCGCCGCAGCCGCAGCGGCATTCGCGCTGATGATGCCCGCGAACGGGTGAGTGGCATCGACCACAGCATCGATCCCGTTGGCCACCAACCATTCCCGCAGGCCGTCGACCCCGCCGAACCCGCCTACGCGTACGGTACCGACCGGCAACAGGGGGTTACGAACGCGACCGGCGAGCGAGGAGACGATGTCGAATCCTTGCTCGCCGGAAGCGATGTCGGCGAGTTCCCGGGCTTCCCGGGTGCCGCCCAATATCAGGGTTTTCAGGGTTGGCCGCTGAAGTAGGCGATGCCCGCGTTCAGCAGCGACGGCCCGCCCGCGACGGCGAGACCGATGATCGCGCCGAGCACGGCACCGGGCAGGATGCCGACGCCGAAGAACAGGAAACCGATAGCGGCGCCGATCAATCCGCCGACCAGTGCGCCGAGCGACGCGTGCTGCAGTTCGGCGAAGAACCAGTCCTGCGCGCCGATGAAATCGGCGGCGATCGGCGCGTTCGCGGTCGGCGCGATCTTCGGGGTCAGCGTCAGCTGCTTGGCGTCGTCGGCGATGGCCGCGGCGATTTCCACCTGCTCACCCTTCGCCGTCGCGGTGAGCGGGATGGTGGTGACGGTCTCGCCCGCGGCATTCGTCAGGGTGACCGACTGCTTATCGGTGGCCAGGCTGAATGCACCGCCGGTGACGCTGGTGACGACCGACTTGCCCGCGTCGGCCAACTGAAGGGCGTAGCTGACGCCCTGGTCCTGACCCTTGACGGTCGGCGCGGCGGCGGTCTGATCCTGTACCGCGGGCGGCGTCGGCGCGGCGTAGGCGGTGCCAGCGGTCACGCCGGTCGCGGCGATGGCCAACAGTGCGGTAGCGGCAAACTTCTTGTATTTCATCTATCTCCCCATCAGGAACCGGATTTCCGATCATGACCGGATCTCGGCCCCGACCCTACCTGCCGGGGTGCAGTCGTTTCATCCGTGGATCTCATTTTGCGGTCATGCATTGTGCATTTTCACAACGGACCACTGCGTCACGGGTAGTTGCGGGCGCCAGGTGGTGAAGGATCCCAGTGGCTCCGCACGGTAGATCTGGAACTTCCGCAGTGCGCCGCCGTGCGTGGCCGCCCAGGTGAGCAGCAGTGATTCGGATTCCGCGGTCACCGCGTTCACGACGAGCCTGCCGCCTTGTCGCAGCTGTGACCAGCATGTCTCGAGCAGGCCATCCTGGGTAAGTCCGCCGCCGACGAAAATCGTGTCCGGAGAGGCGAATTCGGTGGTCTGCAATTCCGTGAGTGCCTCGCCACGCACGACGACGTGCGGGACGCCAAGGGCAGCCGCGTTTTCGGTGATCTGCCGTCGCCGATGCTCCAGTCGCTCGAAAGTGATTGCGCGGCAGGTGGGGTGCGTGCGGCACCATTCGATCGCGATGCTGCCCGATCCGCCGCCGATATCCCACAGCAGTTCCCCGGGCGCGGGTGCCAGCGCGGTCAGTGTCAAGGCACGCACCTCGTTTTTGGTGAGTTGGCCGTCGCCGCTGAAGAGTTCGTCCGGCAGGCCCGGCAATCGCGTCGCGCGAAGGTGTGCCGGGTCGGCGACGCACTCGATCGCCACGATGTTCAGCGGGTCACCGGTGGGCCGCTGCCATTGCTTCGCGATTCCCTTGTCGACCCGCTCCGCCGATCCACCCAGCTGCTCGAGCACCGTCAGCTGAGAATCGCCGAAACCATTGCGCCCCAGTACCTCCGCCAACTGTCCAGGCGTGTGCTCATCGGCACTGAGCACCAGTACCCGTCGTCCGTCGACCAGTTCCGGGAGCACCGACTCCAACGCCCGCCCCACCACACTGACCACCGGCGTCTCCGCCAACCCCCACCCCAACCGCGCACACGCCAACGACGCCGACGACGGCTGCGGCAAAACCCGAAGCGCCCCCGCCCCCAACAGCCGCGCCAACGTCACCCCGATCCCGTAGAACATCGGATCCCCACTGGCCAGCACACACACCCGCGCCCCGGCATACCGCTCGAACAACCCGGCCAGCGCAGGCACCAGCGGCGACGGCCACACCACCCGCTCTCCCGCCGAATCACGTTCCGGCACAAGAGCAAGCTGCCGCGCCGAGCCGAACAGCACTTCGGCGGTCGCGATATCCTCTCGCGCCACCCGCCCGAGCCCATCCCACCCGTCGGCCCCGATCCCGGCGACTACCACCGGCGGACCGGACCACGGCACCGTCATCGTTCACCTGGCAGCGTCAGGAAATCGGCCACCACGTCGTGCCCGAATGTTCCTCGGCGGATTGCCGAAACAGCTTCGACATCAACCACATTCAGCACCACACACCGGTCCCGAGATGGTGCCGCCTGCGCATCGGGCGTCGCCACGCAGTCACCAGACCGCGGCACGGTCATCCCTCGCCCCGCGGTGTCAGGAAAATCGGCCAGTGCCTCGCGCCCGCACGTTACCCAGTTGGTCGCCGAATCCTCATGGACATCAACCACATTCAGCACCGAACGCGGTCCCCGAAACGGGGCGGTCTGCGCATCGACTATCACCGCGCAACCACCAGACCACGGCACCGTCATCGTTCACCTGACAGCGTCAGGAAATCGGCCGCCCCGAGAGCGATCTGACCGACGAGCAGACTGTCGCGGCCGCCGGGCAGATGCGGGAATAGCCGGAACTTGCCGCTGCCGCAGACGGCGCAGTGCCGGAACTGCGTGCCGCCGGGATCCATGTGGAGGCCGAGACAGCGATGGCCTCGGTTTCCGTGTGAATCCGCTGCTCGGAGCCGGTGCCCGGCAAACTGCTTGCCGTGATCGACGCGGGCCAGACGGTGCGGTTCGGGCATCGCGGCGCGATCGATGCCCCGGAGCCGAGATTTCGATGACAGCCGCCAACCGTCCGGCACTGCGCTCGGGATATCAGACGGCACGCGGCACGCAGCGGTTCCCGTGCCGCGCAATATCGCGGCACGGCTCGTGCTGTGTCGCCGAGCGCTCACCGCGGCATCCGGCGCCAGATCGCTTGGGGCAGTAGGCGCATCGCGAAGAAGAACGGGCGAAGGATGCCGGGTTTCCAGACGACTCCCGCGCGCTTGTGCAGTCCCTTGACGACGGCGGCGGCCACCTGGTCGGGGGTGCTGGAGAAGGGCGCCGGGTCCATGCCCTCGGTCATCCGGCCGATGACGAAGCCGGAGCGGACCAGCAGGAGGTGAACTCCGGTGCCGTGCAACGCATCCGCGAGTCCGCTGGCGAAACCGTCGAGGCCCGCCTTCGCCGATCCGTACACGTAGTTGGCGCGCCGGACCCGCACGCCCGCCACTGAACTGAAGACGACGAGCTGTCCTTCCCCTTGCGCGCGAAGCAGATTCGCGAGCGTGGTGAGCACGCTGATCTGGGCGACGTAGTCGGTGTGCACCACGGCGAGCGCGTGGGCCGGATCCTGTTCGGCCCGCGCCTGATCGCCGAGCACGCCGAACGCGAGCACCGCCACCCCGATCTGCCCGTACTCGGCCACGATCTTGTCGAAGAAGGGCGGATGACTCGCCGTGTCGTCGGCATCGAACTCCACGCAGTGCACCGCCGCCGCCCCGCCCGTCGTGAGCGCCGCGACCTGCTCCGCCAAGTCACCGCTGCGCCGCGCCGCCAGCACCACCACCTGGCCCGGTGCCAGCCGCCGCGCCACCTCGAGCCCGATCTCGCTGCGCCCGCCGAGCAGCAGCACCGTCCCCTCCGCAATCCCTCGCAATCCCATGCCCTAAGTCTGTCATTCCGTCCCCACCCACCCCCGCTACCCCACGACCAACACGCAATCTTCGAGCTATCTCGCGGGCTCGACCTCGTTGACCACGCTGCGGCACACCGCGGCGAGGTGTTCTCGACCTTGCCGCAGCCGTGTGCCGCTCGTGGCCCGAGTCGATGGGGTGACGGTCGGGCGGCGGCCGGTCTCACGGGTGCCCTGCGCGGGGTGGATCGGGGCGAACGCTACGGTCAGGGGATGCCCAGCCAGACCGCGGAGCTTTCTCCCGCAGCGCTCGAGTTCGTGACCGAACGGCACCTCGCGACATTGACCACGTTGCGGGCCAACGGAACACCGCATGTCGTTGCGGTGGGATTCACCTGGGATCCGGCGGCTCGGATCGTCCGGGTGATCACCGACGGCGGGTCGGCGAAGGTGCGCAACGTGCGCCGGGGTGGTTACGCGGCGGTGAGCCAGGTCGAGGGACCTCGATGGCTCACGCTCGAGGGCCCGGCGACCGTGCTCGATGATCCAGATGCGGTCGCGGAGGCGGAACAGCGCTATGCGGGTCGGTACCGGGTCCCGCGCGAAAACCCGACCCGGGTGGTCATCGCGATCGAGGTCAAGCGCGTGCTGTCCAGCCGCACCCTGATCGCCCCGACGGACAGCGCCATCCAACCGCAGTAGCGCCGCTGCCCGCCCAAGAACGGCCAAGTGCGCCAACAGATTTCGAAGTCGCGCAGGTGTGGGCCTGCGATCATGCGGGTGCGCGCCGCTCTCGATGGCGGACACAGCCGAATGGCCACCACGGTCTAGAGCCAAGCCGGGCGCGCTGCGTCAGCCCGTGCAGGCGCGGCCGAGCCGCCCTCACTGGCACCACACCCGCAGTACCCGCATCGAGCAACTACCTGGGCACGAATGCGTGTGCAGCCCAACACTTTTTGGGTGCAGCACCCATTCCGAGACCGTAGAACGCGCGGATCCCGAGGAGAAGTGCGGCTGACAACTTGGTCAGCGGCCGAAGGGCCAGCACACGGCCGCTGATCTCGCGGATTCGCGCACGCCCCGAGCCGCCGGGGCGCGCGCGTTCCCGGACGCGAGTGGGTCTGGTCGACTACAGGACCGTGAGCCCGTGGGGGCGCTGGTTCATGGATTCGCAGCCGTCTTCGGTGACTACGACGATGTCTTCGATGCGGGCGCCCCAGTCGCCGCGGAAGTAGATTCCTGGCTCGATGCTGAAGGCCATGCCCTGTTGCAGGACTAGGTCGTTGCCTTCGACGATGTAGGGCTCTTCGTGGACCGAGAGGCCGATGCCGTGGCCGGTGCGGTGCACGAAGGCGGGGCCGAAACCGGCTTCGGTCAACGGGTTTCGCGCGGCGGCGTCGACGGATTCGGCGGTGACGCCGGGGCGGACGGCGGCTACGGCGGCGGCCTGGGCCCGTTCGAGGGCGGCGAAGCTGGCGGCGATCTTCGGGTCGGGTTCGCCGAGGACGTAGGTGCGGGTCGAGTCGGAGTAGTAGCCGGGGTCGACCGGGCCGCCGATGTCGATGACCACGACATCGCCGGACTCGATGCGGCGCTCGGAGTCGTGGTGGTGCGGGTCGGCGCCGTGCGGGCCGCTGCCGACGATGACGAACGCGGCCTCGGTGTGCCCCTCCTCGACAATGGCGGCGGCGATATCGGCACCGACCTCGGCCTCGGTGCGTCCGACCTGCAGGAATTCACCCATCCGCGCGTGCACCCTGTCGATCGCGGCACCCGCTCGGCGCAGCGCGTCGATCTCCGCGGCGTCCTTGATCATGCGCAGTTCGCGCAGCACCGGCGTGGCGGAGGCGGGCAGGCCGGTGAACGACGCGGCCAGCGGGAGGAGGTGCAGTGCGGGCATGGCGTCGGCGACTGCCACGCGTGAGCCGACGTGCAGCGCGGACTTCACGACGCCATACGGATCGATGCCGTCGACCCAGTCCAGCACCTGCAGGCCGAGTTCGCCTGCCGCGGAACCTTCCAGCGAGGCCAGTTCCAGCTTCGGAATCACCACCGAGGGGGTCGCGCCGTCGGCGGGGATCACCAGGCAGGTCAACCGTTCGAAGGATTCGGCCGCGGACCCGATCAGATACCGAAGATCCGGGCCCGGAGTGATCAACAAGGCGTCCAGATGAGCGGCCCGCATCAGCTGCACCGCCCGCTCCAACCGTTCACCGTAAATATCCGCCGCGAACCTGGAATCCGTATGCGAGCTCATTCATCCGACGTTACCTCCCCGCCCCTCCCCCGCGAACCCGAGCACCCCCGCCGCCCGTCACACATCCGCATCGCCTTCGCACACGCGCTCAATGCTTCACATAGGCCTCGACCGGTTGAAAGATGTGTGCGGACACGACGTGGTGTGCGAAGCCGGAAGACGTCGAGTGGGAACGCGATCAGATCAAGTGGGGATACCGCCGGCCTCAGTTGTGCGAGTGCGGGCGGTCGAGCCCGATGGGCATGGCGCGGGCCGGCTCCCGCGACGGCTCGCACATCGGCGTTGAATCATCAGGGGTTTGTCGGGGGTGGGAGGTAGCCTCAGCGCGTGACTTCTGCTGCGACTCCTGGTGGACCGTTGTTGCTCCTGGATGGGGCGAGCTTGTGGTTCCGTGCTTTTCATGCGATTCCGGAGAAGATCACTGCGCCGGATGGGCGATCGGTCAATGCGTTGCGCGGGTTTACCGATATGGTCGCGTCGCTGATCACCAAGCATGCGCCGAGTCGGTTGGTGGTGTGCCTGGACCTGAATTGGCGGCCGACGTTTCGGGTCGAATTGGTGCCGTCGTACAAGGCGCACCGGCTGGATACTTCGGCAGACGCCGGGCCGGGCGCGGAGGAGGTGCCGGACACGCTGACTCCGCAGGTCGACATGATTCTCGAGGTGCTCGCGGCGGTCGGGATCGCGACCGGTGGCGCTGCGGGACTCGAGGCCGACGACGTGCTCGGCACCCTGGCCACCCGCGAGACCACCGACCATGTCGTGGTCGTCAGCGGGGATCGCGATCTGCTGCAACTCGTCCGCGACACACCCGAGCCGCCCGTACGGGTGCTCTACGCCGGACGCGGACTGGCCAAGGCCGAGCTGTTCGGGCCCGCGGAGGTTTCCACCAAATACGGTGTGCCGCTGGAGAATGCGGGTCGCGCCTACGCGGATCTGGCGACCCTGCGCGGCGATGCCTCCGACGGCCTGCCCGGCGTCGCGGGCATCGGCGAGAAGTCCGCGTCGGTGCTGATCACCCGATTCGGTTCGCTGGAGGCACTTGTCGCCGCCGTCGAAGACCCCGACGCCGACCTCGCACAGGGCATTCGCGCCAAACTCCGTGCGGCAGAAGAGTATTTGAAGGCAGCCGCCCCCGTCGTCCGCGTCGTCTGCGACGCCGAGGTAGCCCTCTCCCGCCCCGACACCCTCCCCACCACCCCCGCCGACCCCGACCGCCTCCGCGAACTGGCCACCGCCTACAACGCCGAAAGCCCGGTCACCCGCTTGATCAAAGCCCTCGCCACCCGCACCTAGTCCCCAGCCCCCGCGCACCTTTCGCAAGCCGCGCACGATATGGCCAGCAATCCCGTGCGCCGCTGGCTGATCGGCGGCCGCAAGTAGCGCGCGGTTGGACGACAACCCGAACATCGAGCCATCCGTTCAAGATCATGGGGAACTGGTGGCGGCAAAGTTCGAGATGCCCCCGCCACCAGTTCCCCATGATCTTGAACGCCCCCGCATTCACCCCCTGGACGTGGTTTCACGGCCAACGGGACATAGGGCGAGTAAGCCCGCCACCATGTCCCGTTGATCATGAACGCGACCGTTGTCCGCCGGAATCCGCACCGTTCCTCGGGACCTGCACTCTTCTGGGTGCCGGTGGAGTGTGCGGAGCCCGAGAAAGAGTGCGGCTGTGTCCAGGCCTGTGCAAACCAACGGTCGGCCCAGGGAGCTGGGCCGACCGGGAGGTTCGAGCGGGAGCGGGGGTTAGTTCGGGCGGCCTACCTCGTAGGTGCCGTCGTCTTTGGTGATCTTGATGGTCACCTTCTTACCTTCGCCGCTGACCTTGAGGTTGCAGTCGAAGGTGGCGTCGACCTTGACTTCTTGGCCGGAGGGGCAGGAGACGTCGCTGACATCCTGGATGCCGTAGGAGTCGGTGAGGACCTTCTTGACGCCGTCTTGGACGGCGGACTGGTCCAGCTTGTCCTTGGAGGTCAGGACGAGCACGAGGGCGATGATGGCGCCGATGACGACGACGCCGAGCACGACCAGGCCGATGATCAGGCCTTTCCCCTTGCCGCCCGACTGCGGCGGCGGTGCCTGCGCGCCCCACTGCGGCTGCTGCTGGCCCCACTGCGGCTGCTGACCCTGCTGCCAATCCTGCGGCTGGGCCTGACCCCACTGCGGCTGGCTCGGCTGACCGGGCTGACCCCACTGCGGATTGGGCTGCTGACCCCACTGCGGCTGCTGTCCGGGTTGCTGACCCGGCTGACCCCACTGCTGCTGCGGCGTCTGATCACCCCACTGCTGGGTCGGCTGTGCCGACGCGGGGGTCTGCGGTTGGCCGCCCCACTGGTGGGCGGGTCCTGTCCCGCCGGGTGCCTGCTGTCCACCCCACTGCTGGGTGGGATCGTTGCGTCCCTCCCCGGGTTCGTTGGGTCCAAACGGGCCGCTCATCTGGTTGCCTCCACTCGCATCGTTGTACACACGGTAGCCCCCCGCGTGGGAACGGTCGGATTACTCGGTCCTCCGCCACGGTCGGTACGCGAAAGAAATCAAATCACAATCGAATCCGCTACGCGGCGTCCACCGCGACGACACCCCGCCGGATCGCGCGCACGGCCTTCGCGGCGGTCGCGGCGACCTCCGGATCGTCGGCGGTGCCGTGGATCTGATCGAGCAGATCGATGACCTGCCTGCACCAGCGCACGAAATCGCCCGCTGACAGCGGCGCGGCCTGGTCACCGCTGGCGAGCAACGACTCGGCCAACCCGTCGCCGCGCGCCCATTTGTGCACGCCGGTGACGAAGCCGAGGTCCGGTTCGCGGGTGGGCGGGAGCTTGTGCCGTGCCTCGTCGGAGCGAAGTTCGCTCCACACCCGAATGGTCTCGCCGACCGCACGGCGGATCGGTGCCGTCGGACCCGCCACGCCGAGATATCCGCCGTCCTGGCGGGATTCGAACACGAGAATCGAAACGACACCGGCCAATTCGGCCGGACCGAGCCCGCGCCACAGCCCCTGCCGCAGGCATTCGGCGACCAGCAAATCGCTCTCGGAGTAGATCCTCGCGAGCCTGCGCCCGTCCGCGGTCACCTCGGATTCGTGCACGAATCCGCGTTCTTCCAGCAGCCCGAGGATCCGGTCGAAGGTGCGGGCCAGCGAGTTCGTGGTGGCGGCAACCTTCTGGCGCATGGTCTCGGTTTCCCGCTCCAGCCGGTTGTAGCGCTCACCGACGCGCGCCATCTGCTCCCGATCCGCGCGCGTATGCGCCGGATGCGAACGCAGGCTGCGGCGCAACGTGGACAGTTCCCGGTCGTCGGCGGCCGAAGTGCGCTTGCCGCGCCGCGGCCGGCCCGGCGCCGAAATTCCGGTGCTGCGCAGCGCCGAGGCCAGATCGCGCCGGGTCTGCGCGGTCCGGTGATCGACCCGGCGCGGTAACCGCATGTGCCCCAACGTCTCCGCGGGCACCGGGAAATCGGCCACCGACACCCGCCCTGCCCATTTGTCCTCGGTGAGCACCAATGGGCGCGGATCACCCGGCGTCGCATCGGGTTCAAGGATCACCGCGAGACCGGCGCGCCGACCGGACGGGATCGCCACCACATCACCGCGGCGCAACGCGGTCAACGCGGCAACCGCCACGCCGCGCCGATCGGAGCGACCCTGCTGCTCGAGCTGCCGTTCCCGCTGCTTGATCCGTTCGCGCAGCGAAATGTATTCCAGGAAGTCACCATCCGCGCCGCCGAGCTGACCGCGCAGCTTACGCAGCGCGGACTCGTTGCGTTCGATGCCGCGCACCAGCCCGACCACCGAGCGGTCGGCCTGGAACTGCGCGAACGAACGCTCGAGCAGCGCGCGCGATTCGTCGGCGCCCATCCGGTCGATCAGGTTGATCGACATGTTGTAGCCGGGCTTGAACGAGCTGCGCAGCGGATAGGTCCTGGTGGAGGCCAGACCGGCGACCGCGCTGGTGTCCACCTCCGGCTGCCACAGCACCACCGCGTGACCTTCGACGTCGATGCCGCGGCGTCCGGCGCGACCGGTCAGCTGGGTGTATTCGCCGGGGGTGAGTTCGGCGTGCGACTCGCCGTTGTACTTGACCAGCCGCTCGAGCACCACCGTGCGCGCGGGCATGTTGATGCCGAGAGCCAGTGTCTCCGTTGCGAATACGGCACGCACCAGGCCTTTGACGAACAGTTCCTCGACGGTGTGCCGGAACGCGGGCAGCATGCCGGCGTGATGCGAGGCCAATCCGCGATGCACCGCCTCACGCCACTCCCAGAATCCGAGCACCTCCAGATCCGCCTTCGGCAGATCGCCGGTGTGCTTCTCGATGATGGCGTCGACTTGTTCGCGGTCGTCCTCGCGGCTCAAATCCAGCCGCGCGCGCAGGCACTGGGCCAGCGCACCATCGCAACCGGCACGACTGAAGATGAAGGTGATCGCGGGCAGCAGCCCCTCTTCGTCCAGCTTGGCCAGCACCTCGGGACGCGGCAACGGCCGGAAGTCGCGGCGCGGACCGCCACGGCCATTGCGCGGACGATCCCAGCTGTTCGCCCGGTCAGCCGCCTCGCGCTGCCGGATGAATCGCACCAGATCCCCGTCGACCAGCACCTTCTGATCGGTGGAATCGGTGTCGAACAGGTCGAACATCCGCCGCCCGACCATGACGTGCTGCCACAGCGGCACCGGCCTGGTCTCGTCGACCACCACCGCGGTGTCGCCGCGCACGGTCTCCATCCACGCGCCGAACTCCTCGGCATTGCTGACCGTCGCCGACAGGCTGACCAGCTTCACATCCTGCGGCAGATGCAGGATCACTTCCTCCCACACCGCGCCGCGGAACCGGTCGGCGAGGTAGTGCACCTCGTCCATCACCACGAACGACAGCCCGCGCAACGCGTCCGAGGACGCGTACAGCATGTTGCGCAGCACCTCGGTGGTCATCACGACAACGGGCGCGCCGGGGTTGATCGACTGGTCGCCGGTGAGCAGGCCGACACTGTCGCGCCCGTAGCGCTCGGTCAGGTCGGCGAACTTCTGGTTCGACAACGCCTTGATCGGCGTGGTGTAGAAGCACTTACCGCCCGCGGCGAGCGCAAGATGCACGGCGAACTCGCCGACCACGGTCTTGCCCGCACCGGTCGGCGCGCATACCAGGACGCTGTGCCCGTCTTCGAGTGCCGCACAGGCGGTGCGCTGGAAAGGATCAAGGCTGAACTTCAGCTCGGTGGAAAACTTCGCTAGCTCGCCCGTATGCGACCGGTGATGTGTCACCGTCAGAGGGTATCGGAGTAGTCCGACATGGAGCGCCCGGTTTTATCCGGGGGTGTCACCAGCGAGTCGGCGGGGTTGATCGGCTCAGGGCCGGTCAGCGAGGACGCCTCTTCGTCGGACAACGCGGCCAGGCTCTCTTCTTCCCTGCGGGCCCTGCGGATGTCGTTCAACCGGGAGAACTGGATCGCGACCTCGAACAGCAACGTCAGCGCGATCGCCAACGCCAGCATGGAGAACGGGTCCTGCGGGGTCACGATGGCCGCGAAGACGAAGAGCCCGAAGGTGATTCCGCGTCGCCACGCCTTGAGCCGCGCGTAGGTCAGGATTCCGAGGAGGTTCAATCCGATGATCAGCAGCGGGGTTTCGAAGCTGACGCCGAAGATGACCAGCAGCTGGATGATGAAGCTGAAGTACTGTGAACCGCTCAGCGCGGTGATCTGAACGTTGTTGCCGATCGAGAGCAGGAACTTCAACGCATGGGCGACAACCACATACGCCAGCGCGGCGCCGGTCGCGAACAGCACGGTACCGGTCGACACGAACCCGACCGCGTACTTGCGCTCCTTGGCGTACAGGCCGGGTGTGATGAACGCCCACAGCTGGTAGAGCCACACCGGCGCGGCGAGCACGATGCCCGCGGTCATGCCGACCTTCAAGCGCAGGGTGAACTGCTCGAACGGCGCGGTGGCCAGCAGCTTGCACGAACCGTCCGGGCTGATCGCGGCGCGCGCCGAGTCCGGCAGCGAACAGTAGGGACCGCGCAGAATATCGCCGAGGCTCTCGACGCCGAGAAACCCGTACTCGTACCAGATGAACCCGAGCACGGTGGTGAAGACGACCGCGGCGATCGCGACAAGCAACCGATAGCGCAGTTCCTGCAAATGCTCGACCAACGACATGGTGCCGTCGGGGTTGGTCCGGCGCTTGCTCTGCCGGGGATCGAACGGGATTCGCATGGTCGGTGTTTGCCCCTGGGTTGGAAGCTCGGCAACAACGGATAGCGCTGACGAGTGCGACGCAGCACTATGCCCGGAGTGAGATCTCACTCACTCCGGGTCGAGCACGGCGCTCAGAGCGTCTTCGGCTCGGCCTGGGGCTGGGGCTGCTGGGTGACCGACGGGGTCACCGGCTGTGCGGCAGGCAGTTGCTGCGCGGGCTGCTGTACCGGAGCGGCCGACGCGTTGTCGGACTCCTTGCCCTCGTTCTGCATCTGACTGACCTCGCTCTTGAAGATACGCAGCGACCGACCCAGGCTGCGGGCCGCGTCGGGCATCCGCTTGGCACCGAAGAACATCACGAAAACGACCGCAATGATCAGCCAGTGCCAGATGCTCAGACTGCCCATGATTATTACCTCCCAATACTGGTGATGGTTCTGATGCTACCGGAGGGTGACGTGCGTGAACGCACGGTCCGGCCGGGTAGAGCGAGTTGCTACTGAATACACGAGACAGCGTTTGCCCGGCGTTCAGCCGCGCTCAACGGCCGCTCGCGTGCGCGGCCCGCAGTTGGTCGAACAGTTCCGCACCGGTCCAGGTGCGCCGGTCGCCCTGCTCGGCGGCGACGATCAGTTCGATCAGCCGCTGGTTCACCGGTGTCGGCAGCCCGACCATCGCACCTAGACCGACGATTTCGCCACAGAGCCAAGAGATTTCGGTTTTGCGGCCGAGTGCGAGATCGTCCGCCATGGACGAGCGCGCCATCGGATCCACGGCTAGTACCCGCCCGAAAACGCGCCGGAAAACACCGTCGGGAACGGTCAGCAGCCTGGCCACCACCGTCGACGGCAGTGGCGTCAGCCGGGCTGGGGCAATTCGCGCTCTGTTCATCACCGCCAGCGCTTCCCGCTGGGCCAGCGCAAGGCAGCGCCGATAGTTGCGGTCGGCGAGTTGCTCGCGCAGCGGGCGCCCGGACAGCGCGTTGATCGGATTGTTCAGGTTCAGTAGCAGCTTGGCCCACTGCACGGGGCGCAGGTCGGGATAACGATCCAGCGCGAGCCCGGCCTGCTCGAAGACACCGAGAAACGAGGTGAGCCCCGGATCGTCCTGGACCGCGAGCCCGCCCTCGGTGCCGCGATGGAACCGGCCGCCCTCGTGGTGCACCACATTGAACATCACCATTCCGGCCAGCACCACGCAGTTGGGCAGGATCTCCCTGATCACGGTGTCGTTGCCGATGCCGTTCTGCAGGCTCAGCACCACCGTGCCCGGTCGGATCTTGCCGGTGAGCTCGCGCACCGCCGCCGCGGTCGCCGCCGATTTCACCGCGACGAGCACCAGATCGGCCGAGCCGACGTCGTCCGGCTCGGTGGCCACGTGGAATCGACCGGACGGCAGCGAGTCGTCGCCGCCGTCGAGGTCGGTGAGCCGGATACCGGAGGCGGTGATCTCGTCGAGCAGTCGAGGCCTGCCGACGAAGGTGACGTCGGCACCCGCGACGGCCAGTTTGCCGCCCACGAAGATCCCGATGCTGCCCGCACCGACCACCATCACCCGGCTCACCCTGTCGCCTCGAATCCGGCCTCCGCATAGGCGGCGAGTGCGGCGTTCGATCGCTCGCGCACCGCGGCGACCAATTCCGGCGGGCCGAGAACCGTGACGCCGGAGCCGAATCCGAGCAGCAGGCGCGCCATCCAGTCGAGGGTGGCGAACCGCATGGTCGCCTCCAGGCTGCCGTCGGGGTGTACCGCGAGCCGATGCATGGGGTACTGATCGAGAACCCACGCGTAGTCGCCGCGAATTCGCAAGCGCGCCAGCGGAACCGCAGGATCGTCCTGGAACAGGTCGAGTGCGGCGGATTCCTCGGTCGCGTGGCTCGGCGGCCTGGCCGGTTCGTCGAGTTCGGTGGCCGCCTCGATCCGATCGAATCGGAACAGGCGAACGCCTTCGGCCTGTCGGCACCAGGCTTGCAGGTAGCTGTTGTTGTCCACCAAGACAATTCGAATGGGATCGACGACCCGTTCGGTGACGACGTCGCGGCTCGCCGAGTAGTAGACCAAGCGCAACGCGCGCTGCCTGGCCAGCGCCGAACGCACCGTGGCGACGGCCGGGGCCTCCGGCGGCGGGGTGCGGGCGCCGTCGGGTTCGGCGCCGGAACCGCCGACGATGGCCGATTCGATCTTCGCGATGGCCGCGTGTGCCGCGGTCGGGTCGACCATGCCCGGCATGTCGACGATCGAGCGCAGCGCGACCAGCAGCGCGGTCGCCTCGGTGGAGGTGAGGCGCAGCGGGCGGTCGATGCCGGCGGAGAAGGTGACCTCGATGCTCTCCTCGGAGAACGACAGGTCGATCAGGTCGCCGGGGCCGTAGCCGGGCAGGCCGCACATCCACAGCTGGTTCAGGTCGCTCATCAGCTGCTTGCTTGTCACGCCGAGATCCGCGGCGGCCTCGGCGGCGCTGATGCCGGGGTGGGCGATGAAGTACGGGATCATGTTCAACAGCCGCGAAAGTCGAACGGAGAGCCTAGAACTCACGCCCGCACCTCGCTGACGCTCGGTTCCGGCGCCGCGTTGATGATTCGCTCACTCACGCCGTGACCTCCGTATGGTCGAAGACCGAGCGCAGCCGAGCGACAACATCGGTGCGCAGCTCTTCCGGCGCGAGCACAACGGCGTCCGGGCCGAGGCCGGTGATCAGGCGGGCAATCCAGTCGCGCGAACGGACCGGCAGCTCGACCACGGCGCCGACCCGGCCGCCGATGGTGCGTTCACCGGTCACCTGACCGATCCTGCGCAGTTCCCGCCCGCGCCCGTCGGCCACCCACACCGTTGCCGTGCCGCTGACCGGCGCCGAGCTGGTGACCGTGTCGACGATCTTGCGCAGGTCGATACCGTCCGGTTTGCTGACGGCGTTCTCCGGCCCGTAGGCGGTCACGTCGTCGCCGATCCTGGACAGCCGGAAGCTGCGTACCGCATCGCGCGCCCGGTCGTGCCCGACGAGGTACCAGCGGCCGTGCCTGGTCACCACGCCCCACGGCTCCACATCGCGCATCAGATACGGGGCATTGATCGCGCCGCGATGTTCGAATCGCACCGCCTGGCCCGCGTCGATCGCGGCGAGCAGTTTGCCGAGCACCGGTTCCGAGCCGCGGGTGCGCGCGGGAACGGCGGGCACCGAGGCCACCGCGGCATCGGTTTCCACATGGATTCCGGCGGCGCGCAGTTTAAGCAGCGCGCCGTCCGCGGCGGCGGCCAGTTCCGGCGATTCCCACATCTGCACGGCGACCGCGACGGCGGCGGCTTCCTCGTCGGTCAGGTCGATCTCGGGCAGCTCGTAGGCGTCGCGGTTGATCCGGTAGCCCTCCACCGAGGAGTACCGGCCGACCGGGCCGATCTCCAGGGGTATGCCCAGGTCACGCAGCTCATTCTTGTCCCGCTCGAACATCCGGCTGAACGCCTCGTCGCTGGCGGAATCCTCGTATCCCGCGACACTGTCCCTGATCCGCTCGGCGGTCAGGAACTGCCGGGTCGACAGCAGCGCGATGACCAGATTCATCAGCCGCTCGACCTTGGATATCGCCACCCGATAGAGGGTAATCTGCTCGGCTGCGCGCGTGCGCGTCGGCGCGCGATTCGCTCGATCACATGTGCGGGGCGGGCAGTATTGATCACATGATCATCGCCTTCTCCGTGACCCCACTCGGCACCGGCGTCGATGTCGGCCGCGCCGTCGCCGAAGCCGTCCGCATCGTGCGAGCCAGCGGCCTGCCGAACCGCACCGACGCCATGTTCACCACCATCGAGGGCGAATGGGACGAGGTGATGGGTGTCGTCAAACAAGCCACCGACGCGATCCTCGAGGTCGCTCCGCGCTGCAGTCTCGTCCTCAAAGCCGACATCCGCCCCGGCGTCACCGACGGTATGACCTCGAAGGTCGAGACCGTCGAGCGCTACCTCGCCGAGGGTTAGTCCGCCGCACGCCCTCTGATTTTCCGCACCACGCGCTGACACGCGTGCGGATGTCAAACGCCGTGCGGCTGAGGGGGCTAGCCCGCGATCGGCGTCTGCTGATAGAGCGCCAGCTTCCATTCGCCGCCCGCGCGCAGGTAGACGCTCGACATGATCCCGCGGAACGCGGGCGCCTCGCCCTCGCCGTAGGCGACGCCGGTGTAGACGAGAATCTTGCTGTCCACATCGGCGTCGACCAGGCGCGGGTCGAGGATCTCGTAGGTTCGCCACGGCGGTGAATCGTTCAGCGCGGCAACAACTTCGCCGCGATCCAGGATCATCCCGTTGGCCAGCACCAGCACCGCGTCGCCGGTCATCAGGGAACCGTAGAAATCCGCTGCCGTGCCATCACACAGCGAGTCCCAGCCCTTACGCTCGACGTCGAGCAGCTCGTTCAGGAGTTCCGTGTCTGCCATACGTCCACGGTAGGCACGATTGCGGCAATCGACATCCGCGTCGGCCAACGCGGCGGAATGAGACGGAATCCTGCGCGAACCAGGCACTAGATACTCGTCGCGAGCTTCCCGCAGCGCAGTCAGAATGCTCGCGGTATCAGCTTTTACATCGAAGCGATGAGGCGATCTACCCGTTCGTCGACCGAGCGGAACGGGTCCTTGCACAGGACCGTGCGCTGCGCCTGGTCGTTGAGCTTGAGGTGGACCCAGTCGACGGTGAAGTCGCGGCCTGCTTCCTGGGCAGCGGTGATGAAGTCGCCGCGGAGTTTGGCCCTTGTGGTCTGGGGTGGGGTGTCGACGGCGGCGTCTACCGCCTCGTCCTCGGTGATCCGCTTGGCCAGGCCCTTGCGCTGTAGCAGGTCGAAGACGCCGCGGCCGCGCTTGATGTCGTGGTAGGCGAGGTCGAGCTGGGCGATCTTCGGGTCGGACAGTTCCATGCTGTAGCGATCCTGGTAGCGCTGGAACAGCTTGCGCTTGATCACCCAGTCGATCTCGGTGTCCACCTTGGCGAAGTCCTGCGCCTCGACGGCGTCGAGGGTGCGGCCCCACAGGTCGACGACCTGGTCGATCTGCGGATCGCGGTCGCGGTTGCGCAGGTGCTCGACCGCGCGGGTGTAGTACTCGCGCTGGATGTCGAGGGCGCTGGCCTGACGACCACCGGCCAGCCGCACCGGACGGCGACCGGTCAGATCGTGACTTACCTCGCGAATGGCACGAATCGGGTTGTCCAGGGCGAAGTCCCGGAACGAGACGCCGGCCTCGATCATCTCCAGCACCAGGGCGGCGGTGCCGACCTTGAGCATGGTGGTCGGCTCGGCCATGTTCGAGTCGCCGACGATGACGTGCAGGCGGCGGTACTTCTCCGCGTCCGCGTGCGGCTCGTCGCGGGTGTTGATGATCGGCCGCGAACGCGTGGTCGCGGACGAGACACCCTCCCAGATGTGCTCCGCGCGCTGCGACAGGCAGAACGTGGCCGCCTTGGGCGTCTGCAGAATCTTGCCCGCACCGCAGATCAGCTGACGGGTCACCAGGAACGGCAACAGCACGTCGGAGATCCTGGAGAACTCACCGGCGCGCACCACGAGGAAGTTCTCGTGGCAACCGTAGGAGTTGCCCGCGGAATCGGTGTTGTTCTTGAACAGGTAGATGTCGCCGCCGATGCCTTCTTCGGCGAGCCGCTGCTCGGCGTCGATCAGCAACTCTTCGAGGACCCGCTCGCCCGCTCGGTCGTGGGTCACCAGTTGGTGCAGGCTGTCGCATTCGGCAGTCGCGTACTCCGGGTGGGACCCGACATCAAGGTAGAGCCGAGCACCGTTGCGGAGGAACACGTTCGAGCTGCGGCCCCAGGACACCACCCGGCGGAAAAGGTACCGGGCTACCTCGTCGGGGGACAGCCGACGGTGACCGTGGAAGGTGCATGTCACACCGAACTCGGTCTCGATCCCCATGATTCGTCGCTGCACACTATCGACATTACAGCCATGTCATGCGCTCGCGTGGGGCTGCGGACAACACGAACGCATACGTCTTCACAACGATTCGGTCCGGCTCACCGCCCAGAGTGGGAAGGATCACCCGCTGCGAACAGAGTTCGGGCCCGTGCACCGGTGTCCGCGATCGCGCTACACCCCTACACGGGCCCGAACTTCTCGTCGGTGATTACTCCGCCTTTGGAGTCTCCTCCTTGGCCGGTTCCGCCGCCTTGGCCTTGCCCTTCTTGGCCGGGCTCAGCAGCTGCGCCAGCGCGGAGTTGGTGACCCGGCGGAAGGCCCGCCGCGGCCGTGCCTGCTCCAGTGCGGCGACCTCGAGCGAGTTCACGTCGAGCACCCGCTTTTCCTTCTCCGCGCCCTCCGGGACACCGGCCTGCAGCGCCCCGACCGCGACCTCGAGCGCACCGGCCAGGTCGAGACCCGGCTTGTAGGACGCCTTCAACGCGGTGAGGATCGGCTCGGTCGTGCCGCCCATCACCACGTATTCGCGCTCGTCGACGATCGACCCGTCGAAGGTGATCCGATACAGCACCGTGGTCGGCGGCTGCTCCGGATAACCCACCTCCGCGACACAGATCTCCACCTCGTAGGGCTTGAGCTGATCGGTGAAGATCGACCCGAGCACCTGTGCGTACGCGTTGGCCAGCGCCCGACCGGTCACGTCGCGGCGGTCGTACTGATAACCGCGAATGTCGGCCTGCAGGATCCCGCTTCGGCGCAGATTCTCGAACTCGTTGTACTTGCCGACCGCGGCGAAGCCGACCCGGTCGTAGAGCTCACTCACCTTGTGCAGCGTCGCGGACGGGTTCTCCGCGACGAACAGCACACCCTTGTCGTACACCAGGACCACGACGCTGCGACCCCGACCGATGCCCTTGCGCGCGAGCTCGGTCTTGTCGCGCATGATCTGCTCGGCGGACGCGTAATACGGCAGTGTCATGCGCGGGCACTCCCTTCTTCGGCAGCCTCGCGATCGGCGACGATCCCTCGGGTGATCGTTTCGAGACGGGACTCGGTCACCTCGACCGCGCCCTCCTCATCGATGACGATCGCCGTCGGATAGATCCCGCGCATCAGATCGGGACCACCCGTCGCGGTGTCGTCGTCGGCCGCGTCGAACAGCGACTCGACGGCGATGCGTAGCGCGCGCTCCTGATCAATTCCCTTGGCGTACAGCTTCTTCAGCGACCCCTTGGCGAAGACCGAACCCGATCCCACCGCGGCATAGCCGAACCGCTCTTCGCTACGTCCACCCACCACGTCGTACGAGACGATGCGGCCGACCTTGTCCGGATCGGTCGCATTGACGTCGTAACCAACCAACATCGGAACCACCGCAAGACCCTGCAGGGCCGCGGGCAAGTTCTCGCGCACCATCTTCGACAGCTTGTTGGACTTACCGTCGAAGGTCAGGGATACGCCCTCGAGCTTCTCGTAGTGCTCCAGCTCCACCGCGAAGATCCGCACCATCTCGACGGCCATGCCCGCGGTACCGGCGATGCCCGCCGCGGAGAAGCTGTCGGTGATGTAGACCTTCTCGATGTCCCTGCTGGCCAACAGGTTTCCCTGGGTGGCCCGCCGGTCACCGGCGATGAGCACGCCACCGCGGTAGCTGATCGCGACGATGGTGGTGCCATGCGGCGCGATGTCCTTCGCACTGTTGGCGCTCAAACCCGCGCCATCGATCGGTCCGAACTTGTTGCCTGGCAACATTTCCGGAGCGTGCATGCGGAGGTACTCGGAGAAGGACGAGAGGGCGTACCCCAGGTGGAGACGCGAGGGGTCACCTACTGTCACTGGCCGCCTTTCTGAACGTACGCACGGACGAAGTCTTCGGCGTTCTCCTCGAGCACATCATCGATCTCGTCGAGCAGGTCGTCGGTGTCCTCCGCCAGCTTCTCACGGCGCTCCTGACCGGCGGCGTCTACACCCTCCGGACCGTCATCCTCGTCGCCGCCCCCGGCGCGCTTGGTCTGCTCTTGTGCCATGGCAGCCGACCTCCTCTGTCTTCATCATGATCGGAGCTCCATTCTGAGCACGGCCCCGATCATGAGCAATGTCCGTGCTCGTTCTTCAACACTACCCAGCCGAACCGACACGATGTCGTATTCCGTACCGATGTGGGCCGAGTCGGTACCGGTCTCGTGCTCAGGTTGTGAGCTGTTCCACAAGATCGGCGGCGGAGGTCACGCCGTCCAGCAGCTTGCCTACGTGCGCCTTTGTGCCGCGGCGCGGTTCCAGGGTCGGGATGCGGACCAGCGAATCGCCGCCGAGGTCGAAGATCACCGAATCCCAGCTCGCCGCAGCGATGTCGGCACCGAAGCGGCGCAGGCATTCGCCGCGGAAGTAAGCACGAGTGTCGGTGGGCGGGTTGGTCATCGCGTCGAGCACCTGCTGCTCGGTGACGAGACGTTTCATCGAGCCACGGGCCACCAGGCGGTTGTAAAGGCCCTTGTCCAGGCGCACGTCGGAGTACTGCAGATCCATCAGGTGCAGCTTCGGTGCGGCCCAGCCGAGTCCCTCGCGCTGGCGCATGCCCTCGAGCAGGCGCAGCTTGGCCGGCCAGTCGAGCAGGCTCGCGCACTCCATCGGATCGCGCTCGAGCAGATCGAGCACCATGGCCCAGTTCTCGATGATGTCCTGGACGCGCTTGTCCTCGTTGCCGGTGCGATCCATGAACTTGATCACCCGGTCCAGGTAGACCCGCTGCAGGGCGAGCCCGGTGAGCTCACGGCCGTCGGCGAGCGCGACGGTGGCGCGCAGCGTCGGGTCGTGGCTGATCGTGTGCACGGCGGTGACCGGGCGGGCCAGCTGCAGGTCCGAGAGGTCCTCGCCCGCCTCGATCAGGTCGAGCACCAGCGCGGTGGTGCCGACCTTGAGGTAGGTGGACATCTCGGCCAGGTTGGCGTCGCCGATGATGACGTGCAGCCTGCGGTATTTGTCCGCGTCGGCGTGCGGCTCGTCGCGGGTGTTGATGATGCCGCGCTTGAGCGTGGTCTCCAGGCCGACCTCGACCTCGATGTAGTCCGCGCGCTGGGACAGCTGGAATCCGGCGTGGTCGCCGGACTGCCCGATGCCGACCCGGCCGGAACCGGTGATCACCTGGCGCGACACGAAGAACGGGGTGAGGCCGAGGATGATCTGGTTGAACGGGGTGTCGCGGCTCATCAGGTAGTTCTCGTGGGTGCCGTAGGAGGCGCCCTTGCCGTCGACGTTGTTCTTGTACAGCTGCAGGCGGGGGGCGCCTGGCACGCTCGACGCGTGGCGCGCGGCCGCTTCCATCACCCGTTCGCCCGCTTTGTCCCAGATGACCGCGTCCAGCGGATCGGTGACCTCGGGCGCGGAGTACTCGGGGTGGGCGTGGTCGACATACAGCCTGGCGCCGTTGGTGAGGATCATGTTGGCCGCGCCGACCTCGTCGGCGTCGATCACCGGCGCCGGACCGTTCATTCGACTCAGATCGAAGCCGCGCGCGTCGCGCAGCGGCGACTCCACCTCGTAGTCCCAGCGGGTACGTTTCGCGCGCGGCACACCCTCGGCGGCGGCGTAGGCGAGCACGGCCTGGGTTGAGGTGAGGATCGGGTTGGCCGACGGCTCGGTTGGGGTCGAAATGCCGTACTCGACCTCGATTCCGATGATGCGCTGCATGCCCCGAGCCTAACGGGCATCGTCGGGCGAAGTCCGTCCGCAGCCCGTACACACCGGTGGAGCCCAATCTCATACCGCAGGTGGTACTTCCGGAGGACCCGCGCAGGCGCAGGTCGGCACGATAGTCAGGGCATGACCGAATCTCTCGCCGATCCGCACCTCGGCACCGCGGGGCGACACCGTGCGGTAGACGCGCCCGGGCACTCCCGATTGGTCGCGCTGGATGTGCTGCGCGGTATCGCGATTCTCGGCACCCTCGGCACCAACATCTGGATCCTGACCAACCATGAGGGGCTCGTCGGATACATCAGCGAGTTGAAGGAGCCGGCGACCGGCTGGCTGTGGGCCGAACGGGCGCTGCAGCAGGTCGCGCAGGGCAAGTTCCTCGGGCTGCTCACCGTCATGTTCGGGATCGGGCTCGCCATCCAGCAGGGCTCGGCGCGGCGTGGCGGGCGACGCTGGCCGGGCAAGTATCCGATCCGGGCCGGGCTGTTGCTGCTGGACGGACTGCTGAACTTCGTGTTCGTCGCGGAGTACGACGTGTTGATGGGGTATGCCATGACCGGGCTGCTCGTCGCCTTCGTGCTCGCGACAAGCGAACGCGCGCAACGTCGTTGGCTGATCGTCGCGGCGGGCATCCATATCGCCATGCTCACCGCCATCGGGCTGGCCATGGCCTTCGCGCCGCGACCGCCGTCGGCCCCGCGCAAGCCCCTGGACCCGAATCCCTATGCGGACGGCTCGTTCTGGGATCTCGTGGTGTTCCGCCTGCACAATGTTGGTGAGTTCCGCTCGGAGACGGTCTTCGTGTTCTGGATGTCGGTGGCGCTGTTCCTGCTCGGCGCCCGGCTGTACCGGGCCGGTGTCTTCCGGCCGGAGGGTGCGCGGATTCGTCGGTGGCTGATGATCGTCGGCTTCGGCGTGGCCGCGCCGATCGACCTGATCGCCGGTATCGCGGGCAACGGCGACTACTTCCTCTTCACCCGGTACGGCACCGCACCTGTTGTCGCGCTTGGCATCCTGGCCTTGGTCGCGGAGTTCTACCTGCGCAGGCCTCGGGTCGGCTTCCTCGGTCGTCGCCTCACCGAGGTCGGACGAGCCGCGCTGAGCTGCTACATCCTGCAGAACCTGGTGGCGTCGATCCTGTGCTACGGCTGGGGTTTCGGCCTCGCCGCTCGGGTCTCCGCCGACGCACGGGTCCCGTTCACCGTCGGCATCTATCTGCTGGTGTCGCTCATCATCATGACCGGGGCGCATCTCTGGTTGCGGCGCTTCGAGCGCGGCCCGGTCGAATGGGCATGGAACCGCAGCTTCCAGGCACTGACCGGCGGCAAAGCCTGAACGAATCGGACGCGCGGTCGGCATGACTCAAAGCGAGTTGGCCGACTGCGCTTTCGTTTCCGACGGCAGCTCGATTCGGTCCATGACCACGCCGACGTCCACGTTCGCGACGAGGCCTTCGTCATCGAATTCGATGGTGCCAGCGACGCCGGAGCCGCTGAATTCGAGCAACCGATAGTCCTCCAGGAAACCGGTGGCCAAACCCCGTCTGCTCAGGTAACTCTGGGTGGCGCGCCGATGCTCGGCCAGCGGCAATGCGCCGATGCCGTGGGCGAGTACGCGCGCCAAGACGGCCGCGCTCGGCGGCGGTAATACGAAAGCCGGATGCTCGACGAGAAACGCAACGCAGGTGCCGTCGGTAACGCCGCAGTACGAACTCCAATGCCCGGAAATCACTTTCGCGGCGTCCGCGAGCAGCCCCGCCACCTGGTGCGGTTCCGGTGTCGCGCGCCCGAGCGCGATAGGCATTTCCGCAGCGCACAATTCGGCGACGCCGTATCGGAAGCCGAACTCGCGCACCATCCGTGCGACCCGGATCAGCGGCGGCGCGAAACCCCAGGGATTCGCCCATGCCCACAGCCAGGTGTCGGCGTCGGCGGTGCCGAGCAGGTGAAAGTCGGTACACACGAATGTCTGGTCTTCGCCGATGAATTCGAGCCGACGCTCCTCCATATCGGCCTGCCACCGGTGCGGACCGAGCACTTCCTCGACGTGCAGGCGATGCTCGAGCGAGAGCAATCCCGCATCATCGAGCAGCCTCGTCAGGGGCACAGGTTCGGACACCGGCATGAGCGTAGTCAACACATTCCCCCTCGTACGTATCGTCCGGTGCCACTAGTTTCAGGTGGTGACGTTGGCCGACCGTTATCCGTTGTTGCACACCCCGACCCACTGGGCGTGGGGTGATATGGACGTTCGGTTCGCCACCGAAGCACCACCCGACGAACTGGTCACCAACATCCACGTCGTCTGCTTCGTCGGCGACAATATCGTGCTGTGCCGCGACGACCGCGATATCTGGTTGCTGCCCGGCGGAACTCGCGAGAAGGACGAATCCATCGATGCGTGTATCCGCCGCGAGCTCCGCGAAGAAGCAGGCGCCAACCTTACCGGCCCGGTCCGCTGGCTCGGCGCCCACTACGCCACCAGCAAACTAGCTGCCCCCTTTCGCGATTGGCAGCCGCACCCGCACAAGGCCTGGCTCTGGTGCGCCGCCGACGTGGTGCTCGACGCCGCGCCGACCAACCCCGACGACGCCGAGCAAATTCTCGAAGTGCGCGCGGTTCCCCTCGCGGAGGCGCTGCGACTGGCCCGCACGGATGGTGATTACGTGGCCGAATTGATCGCCCTGGCGGTCGAATTGCACCGCCCCTGACGGGAACTACTTGGCGCGCAACGCTTCCGGCCTGGCGAGCAGGTCGCCGACGACCACGTCTCGTTCCAACGGGACGCCGAGACTGCGCGCGTTGCCTTCGAACAGCGCGAGTACCGATTCGGTGAGAATGCCCTCGACCTGGTCCGAGGCGAGGGTGGTGGCCGGGTCGGCGCGCCAGCTGGTCACGACGCCGTCGACGAAACCGATGATGCCGAAGGCCATCGGACGCGCACGGCCGGGATCGATGCCGAAGCGGGACAGCCAGATGGCGAACAGGTCGGCCAGCCGACCGCCGATCCGATCGCGCGCACCGGCCAGCGACGAATCGCCCTGGGTCGCGACGCCGCCGATGAAGCGGTGCAGGTTCGGGTGGCGTTCGACCCAGCGGACGTAGGTGCCGACGGCGCCGCGGACGGCATCGCGCACCGTGCCGTCCGGCGCGAGCGTCGGCATGATCTGCGCGAGTAGCGATTCCAGGATCTGGCGGCGGATCTGCTCGTCCAGGTCGGCGCGGCCCTCGAAATGGCGGTAGACAACCGGGCGCGGCAGCTTCAGGCGGTCGGCGATCTGTTGCACCGACACCTCGTCGCCGTATTCCTCGATGACGGTGATCGCGGCGTCGATGACGTCGGCCCTGCGCTGTGCCTTATGTCCGTTCCAGCGGGTAGCGCGGCCGTCAGCGACGGGAGACTCGAGGTTTCCGCTGGTCGTGGTCACAGAATCACGATACCCGCAACATGGTTGACTGCGACAGACTGTCTCACTAATCTGAGTGTGACAGCTCGTATCGGTTAGTTGACATGTTGGAGAGCAGTTATGGGCAACGACGCCGCACTGATCCCGCAAGAGTCCTTCGCACAGCGCCTACTGACCGGATCGGTCAAGAAGTCCTACGACCCGGTGGTCGACATGGACTGGGACGCGCCGCTCGATCCGGACAAACTCTTCCTCCCCGCCGAGGTCCTCTCGCTGTACGGCACCGAGCTGTGGGAGTCGATGACGCCGCAGCAGCAGCGCGAACTGTCGCGTCAGGAACTGGCCAACGTCCTCTCGGTCGGCATTTGGTTCGAGAACCTGCTGAACCGACTGTTGTTGCGCGAGTTGCTCGCCGACGACCCGACCACCCGGCATTCGCACTACACCCTCGTCGAAATGGGTGACGAGTGCAGGCACATGATGATGTTCGGCAAGCTGATCGACCGCATCGAGGCGCGCCCGTACTGGCCGCGTCGCGCGGGCCGGTTGGCGATCGGTGTGCTGCCGATCTTCTTGCGCGGCTCCATGACCTGGGTCGGCGCGCTGGTCGGCGAGGAGATCTTCGACGCGATCCAGCGGCGCACCCTGGACGATCCGGAGTTGCAGCCCTTGGTTTCTCGCGCGATGCGCATCCATGTCACCGAGGAGGCGCGCCACATCGGTTTCGCCCGTGACGCGCTCGCTCGGATGGTGCCGACCATGTCCCGCGCCGAACTCGCTTACACCAGACTGTGTGTCGCGGTCGCCGCGCCGCTGTTCGTCTACCTGCTGACCAACCGGCACATGTACACCCGCGCCGGTCTGGACGGGCACGCGGCCAGGCGGATCGCCACCAACAACCCGGACGCCAAGAAGGCGCTCGGCATCGGCGCCGCGAATCTCGGTGTGTTCCTGCAGAAGCAGGGCCTGATCGGGCCGGTCGGCGAGTGGATCTGGCGGCGACGGGGGCTGCTCGCATGACGCGCGACCCCGAAATCGTCATTGTCGGTGCCGGTTTCGGCGGTCTCGGCATGGCCATCGAGCTGCGCAAGGCCGGCATCGACGATTTCGTCGTGCTGGAGAAGGCCGACGAGATCGGCGGCACCTGGCGGGAGAACACCTATCCCGGCGCGGGCTGTGACGTGATGTCGCTGATGTATTCGTACTCGTTCGAGCCGAACAAGCGGTGGACGCGCATGTTCGCCCGCCAGCCGGAGATACTGGACTACCTGCGTCGCACCGTCGACAAGTACGACCTGCGCAGGCACATTCGCCTGCACGCCGAGGTGGTAACTCTCGACTTCGATGACGCGGCCGACCGCTGGGATATCGGCCTCGCGGACGGGCGGCACTTCCGCCCGCGCCTGGTCGTGCTGGCGCCGGGCCCGCTGCACGAGCCATCGGTGCCGGACTTTCCGGGCCGGGATACGTTCCGCGGCAAGAGTTTCCACTCGGCGGAGTGGGACCATGACTTCGACCTCAGCGGCAAGCGGGTCGCGGTCATCGGAACCGGTGCCAGCGCGGTGCAATTCGTGCCGCAGATCGCCAAAGAGGCCGCGCGGGTGACGGTGTTCCAGCGCACCCCGCACTGGATCGTGCCGAAGCCGGACCGTCGGTTTTCCGCGGCGGAGCATGGGATGTTCCGGTATCTGCCCGGCGCGCAACGGCTTTACCGCTGGGCCATCTACTGGGGCTACGAGTCCATGATTCCCGCGTTCATGAACCCGGAGCTGATGCGGCGGGTGGAGATGGTCGCGCGCGGTCATCTGCGCCGTCAGGTCACCGACCCGGATCTTCGCGATCGGCTCACCCCGGACTATCGGCTCGGCTGTAAGCGAATCCTGGTGTCCAACAACTTCTATCCCGCATTGCAGCGCGACAACGTCGACCTGGTGACCACGCCCATCGCGGGTATCACCGAGTCCGGCGTCGCTACCGTCGACGGTGCCGAGAACGACGTCGACGCGATCGTCTACGGCACCGGGTTCAAGATCTCCGACCGATTCGCCGATCAGCACATCGTCGGCGCCAATGGCCTTGCCCTGCAAGAGGCTTGGCGCGACGGCGTGGAGGGTTTCCTCGGCGTCGCCGTGCACGGTTTCCCCAACATGTTCCTCATCGTCGGCCCGAACTCCGGCGGCGGGCACCAGTCGATCGTCTTCATGATCGAGGCACAGGCCCGCTACATCCGTCAGTGCGTCGAACTGCTGCGCAAGACCTCGAGCACCCGGATGGAGGTGCGTGCGGCGACCCAGCACGAGTTCAATCGCCGCACCCAGCAGAAACTGGCCGGCACGGTGTGGAATTCGGGTGGCTGCGACAGCTGGTACCTGGACGAGCACGGCGTCAACCGCGCCGCGTGGCCCGGCTCCAGCGTCTCCTACTGGCGCACCATGCGTCATCCGGACCCGGGCCACTACGACCTCACCGTCGCCGCGGATCGCGAACCGGCACACGAGTATTCGGGCCCGGCCACCCTCGACTCCCCCGGCTCACTACTTCCGGTGACAGTCGCGCTCAGCGGCCACGCCGACCCCATCGACGGCTGCTACCACTGGTACGGCCGCATCACCGCCACCGACGGCGCCGACCTCCCCGACCCCGGCCGCGCCGAGGTCTTCCTCACCCTCCCCGGCCGCTTCCCGACGGCAGGCCGCCTCCAGGAGCGAGACCCCTGGGGCAACCTGCGCATCGTCGGCATCGGGGACCCGCCCTACCCCCTGGAGCCCGCCGAGGTCCATTAACCACTGGGGTCATGCCGGGGCTGGGGCAGAATCGACCGTCGTCGACGGCGAAACCAACCCGACGCCTGCAACGGAACTACGACTGCGTACCCACGCGGTGTCACGGCACGAGGAGCAGCTGACCGGCCTTGGATCGGACGATGGAGAAGTGCTTGCGGTCTAACGTCGCGACAGCCGTGACCGGGAATCGTTCGGCCACGGCCACGACGGACGCATCCGCCGTGCCGAGCGGGAGATCGGAGTATTTGTCGACGAGCTGACGGATCCGGTCCAGATCGTCGGCGGTCGTGTCAACCACGATGAAGGCCCCTTCAGCCACGTCCTGTAGAAACGCCAGCTCGGCGGCTGGGCCGCAGCGGCGTTCCAGCAAGATGGCTGCCTCTGTGAACACGGGCGCCGGTACCGCCCCGGTCGAGTTCATCCCGAACAATCTCCTTCGCCCGCTCGCCCAGATCGGGCTCGGCGGAAGCGATGCCATCGCTGTGGAACGTACGTCGTCCCGACTTTCGGACGAGCTGACGCAGCAACGCAGTGGCGGCCGGTACCTGGTCGTCAGGCACAGCCTCCGCCAGCCGAAGAAGCTCCTCGTGAGCAGCAGTCATGCTGACAGTGTAGTTCCCGAACAATGGCCAGCGTCTGGCCCTTCGGCGACCCGCCCTACCCCCTGGAACCCGCCCAGGTCCATTAACCACTGGGGTCGCGGCGGGGGCTGGGGCAGAATCGAAGGTATGGCAACGGCAACCTGGCAGGGCCGGGTCCTCGCGAGCAGCGACGACACGGTCATCGTCGAAGGCAACCATTACTTTCCACCTGACTCCGTGCAGACCGAGTTCTTCCAGCCCTCGCAGACCAATACGTTCTGCCCGTGGAAGGGCACCGCCAGCTACTACACCGTCGTCGTCGACGGTGAAACCAACACCGACGCCGCTTGGTACTACCCGGATCCGAAACCCGAGGCCGCCCAGATCAAGGACTACGTGGCCTTCTGGCGGGGCGTGGACGTCGTCTGAGCACCAGCCGCACGCCTGAATCCGCCTGTGTCAGCGCAGCGATGCGTGGTGCGGGAAATCAGTAGGCGTGCGGCGGTGCGGACTTGGCGTTCGCACAAAGAATCGGCGGCAGGTTCGGGATTCTGCCGATACCGTGCGGTCCGATCATGGGGTGGGCTGGATCACACGGCGGTGCGCGGCACCGTCGAGATCGAGCTGGAAGGCCCCCATGACACTGTTGTCACCGCGGTTCGCCGCGGTGAGCGTGCTCTGCTGCGCGCTCACCGCCGCCACGGCACCGCTGCACGCGAGCGCCGACCCTGGCCAGACCTGGTTTGTCAGCGCGACGGCCGCGGCAGGCGGAAATGGCACGGAGGCAACACCTTTCAATTCCCTGCTGGCCGTCCAGCAGGCGTCGGGTGACAGCGACACGATCATCGTCCTGGCCGCGCCACTGGGCACTCCGCCCCTGGACGGCGGCATCGCCCTCAAACCGGGCCAGCACCTAGTCGGCCGCCAGGCCCCCGGAAGCGTTGCGGCCGTGGCCAATACAACCGACGCCAACGACGGTGACGCGGTCCGCTTGGCACCGGACACCGAGGTCAGCGACCTCACCGTCACCAGCGCCAAGCGCGGCGGCATCTATGGCCACAATGTCGGCACGACGGTCCTCACCGGCAACTCGATCGCCGCCACCAACCGCGCCTGCCACGACGGATTCGTGGTGCAGCCCTTCCCGCCGATGCTCGGCGTCCCGTTCGGCATGTCGCTCCCGGTCGCCCCGAACGTCGTCGCACTGAACAACGGCTGGGCGGGCATCATGATCGACTCCGATGGCGGCGCGAGCACGCTCACCATCGAGCGAAACACCGTGCACGACACCGCGTGTGGTGACGGCATCGACGTACGCACCACCGGCACCGCACAGGTCACGGCCACCATCACCGACAATCTGACCGAGAACATCAACGAGGGCGTCGCCAAACTCTCCGTCCTCGCCGTCGGCATGCAGAGCACCGGCACCTCCTCGCTCACCGCCTCGGTGCGCGGCAACACGCAACGCAATATCGCCATTCCGGCGAACGACCCGCTCAACGCCGTCGCCGACAGCGAGGGCATCTTCGTCAATGCCGCCGACCGTGCCCGCATGCGAATCACCATCGACCGCAACAGCTATCGCCACGGCGGCGGCCACTTATCCGCCAACGGCATCGAATTCGTCACCAGCAACGGCACGCCGGACAGCGAAGTCACCCTCACCAATAGCGAATTCATCGATGTCCCAGGCGATATCGTGCAGAACCTCAATCTCAGCGCCGAGGGCGCGCGGCACGTGATGACTATCGACGGCCTCACCGCGTCCGGCTCCAATTTCCCTGCCGCGGTATTGAATCCGTACGTGCCTGGCAATCTCGGCAGCTGCCTGTTCTCGGCCAGCTTCGGCCGCGACAACACGACCGCACTGACCCTGCGCGACGCGCACCTGAGTCAGTGCAGCGCCGACGGCATCGGCGTCTACGCCTACTCCCCCAGCGGCCCCGCCCCCGCGACGGCGACCATGAGTTTCGACATCGCCGACACCACCGTCAGCAACGCCGCGGTAGCCGACCTGCACGTGCGCACCGTCGGCGACCTGGCCGAGCTCACCGGCAAGGTCGAGAACTCCCGATTCGGCGGCGACATCGTCCTCGGCCAGAGCGACAGCACCCTCGGCGCCGGCTCGGTCATCGACTTCGGCGGCGGTCGCCTCGGCAGCACCGGGAACAACTGTTTCGCGCCGACCACCGCGGCCGCCCTTGCCACACCGAGCCTGCCGGTCGACCACCCGGGATCCTGGCCGACCTGTCGCTGAAACCGGATGCAGGCAAAACAGCACCCGAGCGACCCTATTTGGTCAAGTGCACAATGTCGTACGCCACACTCTGCGCGTTTGTCGCTAGCGCACACACTCGCTCATGCGTTCTGCTGATAGATGACGATGAGGTCATCCGCGTCCCCAGACGACCGGCATGGCCTCAGCCCTTCAGTAGCAGAGGTTAGGTTCTTGGTTTCATCGACAGTCCCGGCGGCCGTCCGCCCGGACACGCTATGTGCGGCGTTCCAGTCAAACGTCGCGAAGTACCCGGATGCGGTGGCGCTGCGCACGCTCGGCGGTGCCGTCTCGATCACCTGGCGTGAGTACGGCGAACGAGTGCAGGCCATCGCGACGGGGCTCGCCGCGCTCGGCATCGAACCCGGCGGCACGGTCGCGATCATGCTGACCAACCGCCCCGAGTTCCACCTCTGCGACACCGCCATCCTGCACACCGGCGCGACACCGTTCTCGGTGTACAACACCAACCCGGTCGACCTGCTGGTCTACCAGTTCGGCAACGCGGGCAACAAGGCCGTCATCTGCGAGCGCCAGTTCGTGCCGAAGATCCTGGAAGCCGTCGCCAAGGCCGCCGAGAAGGGCATTCACGTCGAGCACGTGATCTGCGTCGACGACGCGCCCGAGGGCACCATCGCGCTGTCCGACGTCGAGAAGGCGTCCGGGGGCGACTTCGATTTCGACGCAACCTGGCGCAAGGTGCAGCCCGATGATCTGCTCACCATCGTCTACACCTCCGGCACCACCGGCCCGCCGAAAGGCGTCGAGCTCACCCACACCAACTTCATCGAAAACGCCCGCGTCCTAGAACAATTCGGCGGTGGCGGCCCGGACGACCGGGTGATCTCCTACCTGCCCGACGCGCACGCCGCCAACCGCTGGTTCGCGCACTACATGACCATGCTCGAGGGCTGCCAGATCACCACCGTCCCCGACTTCAAGCAGGTCGCAACGGCTTTGACGGAAGTGCACCCGAGCGTGTTCCTCGGTGTGCCCCGAGTGTGGGTGAAAGTCAAAGGCGCACTGGAGGAACGGTTCGCCACCGAGTCGCCGGTCAAGCGCCGCCTGATCGACTGGGCGATCGGCGTCGGCCGCAAACGGGCCCGCGCCGCCTCCGACGGCCGTCCCCTCGGCGCGCTCGATCAACTCCAGTACGCGCTCGCGGATCGCCTGGTGCTCGCCTCGATTCGCAGCGGCCTCGGCCTGGACAAGGTCCGCGTCGCGGTCACCGGCTCGAACGCGATCCCGCCGGAGGTGCACGAGTTCTTCCTCGGGCTCGGCCTGCCGCTGTGCGAGGGCTACGGCATGAGCGAATGCACCGCGGGCGCCACCCTCAACGGACCGGACCGGGTGAAGATCGGCACGGTCGGCACCCCGCTGCCCGGCGCCGAGGTCAAGCTCGCCGACGACGGCGAGGTGCTGATCCGAGGCAAGATGGTGATGCGCGGCTATCGCGGCGACCCGGCCAAGACCGCGGAGGCGATCGACGGCGACGGCTGGCTGCACACCGGCGACATCGGCACCATCGACAGCGACGGCTACCTGTCGATCATCGACCGCAAAAAAGAGCTGATCATCAACGCGACGGGCAAGAACATGTCGCCCGCCAACATCGAGAACACGGTCACCGACAACTGCTCGCTGATCGGCACGGTGGTCGTCATCGGCGAGCAACGGCCGTTCAACACCGCGCTGCTGATCCTCGATCCCGATCTGGCCGCCGCCTACGCGCAGCGGCACAACCTCGCCGGGACCACCGTCGCGGAGCTGTCGAAGGACCCGCAGATCCTGACCGCCATCGAAGAGGGCATCGCCGCGGCGAACAGCAAACTGTCCAGGGTCGAGCAGATCAGGAAGTACATCGTGCTCCCGGAGGTATGGGAGAACGGCAGTGACTACCTGACCGCTACTGGCAAACTCAAGCGCAAACCCATCTCCAGCGGCTACACAGATACCATCGAAGCCTTGTACGCGACATAAGTCCGGGAAGAAGAACCAGCATGATGCCATCGCGGACTCGGGTGTTCGACGATCTCCATCGGCGCACCGCGTCGATGCTCGACGGGTTCTACGCCGAGCTGCCGCCGTACCAACGGCTGCCGCAATCCTTGGTGGAGACCGACTTCGCGCGCGGCACCAAGCTCAACGTCGACCTGTTCTTCGAGTACCTGCGCCGCGGCGAGGAGCCGACGGAGGAGGACACCAGAGAACTCGTCGAGCTCGCGATGGACCGGCTGCGCGACGGCACCCCGCTCACCGAGGTGCTGGAGCGCTACCGGCTCGGCGCGGCGTTCATCTGGGAGCGGTTGCGCGCCTCGGCCAGCGCGCCCGAGCGCGAACTGCTGCTCGACGCCTCGCTCGTGCTGCTGAAGTACGTCACGCTGATCACCTCGCGGATCGCCACCGCGGCCACCCAGCGCGTGCACGACCCGCGCTGGGAGCTGCTCGAGCGCAGACGCGGCATCGCCGACGCGCTGCTCACCGGCCGCGACCCGGTGGAGTGGGCGAACGATCCGGTGATCCCGGTGGCCGACGCCTTCCTCGTCGCGGTGTTCCGCCTGTGCGGCACCCGCGGCGGGCCCGCGTCGGCGCTGCGTCATCGGGTGGAAGCCATTCCCGGGGTGTTCCTGCGGCTGGACGCGGGCGGCTGGACCGCCTTGATCCCGCTGCAGGCCGGTGACGACGGGTCGGCCACGCTGTCCGGGCTCACCTCCCGGCTGCCCGTGCAGGAACCGGCCGAGCCGCCGCCGTACTGGGTCGGTGTCGGTGCGGCCCGCAGCAAGGACGCCATCCCGACGATGTACGCCGAGGCGCGGGTACTCGCCGAGCTCGGCCGCTGCCTCACCCGGCGCGACATCCTGTGCCGCAGACAGGATTTGCAGTTCGAGTACACCGTCGCGGTGAGCGACGCGGCCCGGCCGGGGCTGGCCTCGGTGCTCGCACCGCTCGACGCGCAGCCGATGCTCGCCGAGACCCTGGAGGTGTTCGTCGACAGCGGTTTCAATCAGCTCGCGACGGCACGCCAACTCAACGTGCACCGAAATACGGTGACCTATCGGCTTTCTCGGGTGCACGAGCTGACCGGGCTCGACCCGCATCGCCCCGCCGACGCGATGACCCTGTCCGCCGCACGGTTGGCCAGGCGACTCGAATCCGCCGCGTTCGCTCCGTAATCGACTGCGGCGGAACAACTTTTAGGCAGGCCCAGTTTCGGCACTCGATCCGCGGTATCGGCCGACGGACGGGTAGCTAGCCGCCCGGCCTCGACCATAACCAGCAAAGGTTCAGGTAGTTGAGAATCGCATACCGGGCTGCCCGCCGCTCCGTGCCGGTCGCCGCCATCACCGCCGTCGGATTGATCATCCAGCTCGCGCCAGCGGCACACGCGGTGCCCACCGCCGGACCGGTTCCGAACGCGCCAGCGAACTTCGGCCTGCCCGCCGACTATCAGCCGACGCCGGAACGCTACGGCATCGCTTACGAACTGGGACAGATCGTTCCGCTTTCCGACGGCACCCAGTTACAGACCGAGGTGCGCTACCCGACCGATCCCGCCACCGGCCAGCGCGCCACCGGCGACTTCCCGGTCGTCGTCAACTTCACCACCTACGGCGCGGTGTCCAGCGCGCTCGCGGCGGCGGTGACCAGCGTGATCGACACGCTGCACATCCAGCTGCCCGACCAGCTCAGGGACGCGCGGCGAATCATCAACCAGGCCACCAGCGCTCAGGACATGCTGGTGAAACGCGGCTACATCGAGGTGATCGCCGACGTGCGCGGCACCGGCGGCTCGACCGGCGCGTGGAACCCGGCGTCTCGGCAGGACGGCATCGACGGCGCCCAACTCGTCGACTGGGCCGCGAAACTGCCCGGCGCCAACGGCAAGGTCGGCATGTACGGGTACTCGTTCCCGGCGCTGTCCGCGTTGCGCACGGCCGAATCCGTCTCGCCCGGTTCGCCGTTGAAGGCGATCGTGCCGATGGCCATGCCGAACAACATCTTCAACGAGGTGCTCGGCCACGACGGCATGATGAGCCCGATCCTGCTCACCGCCATCTCGGTGCTGGTGCCGTATCTGAGCCTGATCGGTCCGTTCCTCACCGCGGTGGTCTCGCCGCAGCTGTTCATCAAGACCCTGGTCGACCATCTGCAGGCGGCGGTCTCCGCGGACAGCACCATCAAGCTGCTGCTCGAGGCGTTCGGCGGCGGCTCGCTGGCCTATGACGGTCAGTTCTGGCAGGACCGCCGGTTCGAGACCGACCTGAACAAGGTCGTCGCGAACGATATCGCCATGTACCAGGTCGGCGGCCTGTGGGATCTGTATCAGGAAGGCCCGTGGCGCAACTACTCCCAGCTGCAGAATCTCGCGGCGGGTAAGGACCAATTCGCGCCGATGGCGCCGGGGCAGGCCACCGACGGACGGTTCCAACTGCTGATGGGTCCGTGGTACCACGTCGGTCTCGGCTTCGGGCCCGGCTCCAGGATGGACACCGACATGATCACCCTTGCGTGGTTCGACCGCTGGCTCAAGGACATTCCGAACGGCATCGACAAGACCGATACTCCGCTGCACGTCATCGACCCGAACAATATGGCGGTCGCGACCGCCCGATACCCGTTCGAGCAGGCCGGAATCCAGCAGCGGTACTTCGACGGAGATCGCCTGGTCACCCAGCCGCCCGCGGTGGACGACGCGTCGGATCGCCTGGACTACACCGGCATCGACACCCTCTGTAACCGGCAGAGCCTCGGCCAGTACAGCGCCGGGCTGTTCGACTTCCTGTTCCGGCTGTTCAACGCCTACAACCCGTGCACGGAATGGGTGCAGGAACCGACCGCTGGTCGCCGCTACACGATGGACCCAGTGACCGAGCCGACCGTGCTGGCCGGGCCGAGCAGCGTCACCCTGTACGCGTCCTCGACCAGCGACGACGCCGCCTTCCAGGTGTGGCTCGACGATGTCGCGCCGGACGGTTCGGCGGTCAATATCACCGGCGGCTCGCAGTTGGCGAGCCAGCGCACGTTGAACGACGAAAAGACTTGGCGCGCAACGGATGGCACCATCTACGCGCCGGAACACGTGATCAGCAAGGACGCCGAACAACTGCTGACGCCCGGCGAGGTGACCGAGCTGCAGGTGAAGATCCGCCCGACCTTCTACCGCCTCGAGCAAGGACACGCGCTGCGACTTCGGATTACCAGCGGCACCTTCCCGTCGACCATGCCGATCCCGACCGACCTGCCGCGCCTGCTCGGCTCGTCGCAGCAGATCCACCGGGACGCGGCCCGGCCGTCGAGTCTGGTCGTCCCGCTGGCACCGGCGTCCGCCTTCGGCGCCTGAGACAGGGGCCGGATCGACCGGAACGGAGTGCGGCACAGGTCACGTTTAGCCCGCCTTCATCCACGGGACCTGTAAAGATCTTGCAAACCTGGGATGAATTCCAGGTGCATTGAGACACCTTGTCCGGCAATCTATCAGCTACCTGAACATTAAGCGTTTCACATCCCCGCTGGCAGCGGCGTTGCACTCGGCCATTGCGCCGCCCGCAACGCCGTTGTCCGCGATTCCGGGGCAAATACCGGTGATCAGGCTCACCGTCACATTCACCAAGAATTTCTTCTACAGTTTGTCTCGTTCCGGTCCGACGATGACGTCCCGGGACCGTTCGGACAAAGTTCTCGGATGCAGGCCGAAATTCTTGTCACTATTCGGATCGGCAATTCCCTTTCCGCGCTTGGGGATCGTCGATGGGCAGCTGAAGGTGTGTCATGGAATTCATCGAACTGGCCGATTATCCGTTGCCGAGCGGCCGTGTGATCGAGTGGCTCCCGACAGCCACTTCACACTGGGCCGACTGGCCGCGAGATACTCGTGCCGTTTCCTATAATCACGAGCATCATCTTCGAGATGCGGTGGAACACAGTCGAATACGGGACCGGCGCCACTACTGGCTCGGGCACGCGTTCCGGATCGACGGACCGCTCGACCCACAAGCCTGGCGTACCGCCTTGGACGCCTGGATCGACCGACACGAGGGTCTGCGCTCGCATGTCGCCATCGAGGGCGGCCAGCCGGCCAGGTACACCTTGCCGCCCGGTGAGATCCGGGTGCAACCGGTCGACGCGGGCGCGCCGACCTCGACGATGGCAACATATCGCCTGGTCAACGGCTTACTCGACGACGGAACGTCACCGCTGCGGTGGCCGTCCTACGTCTGCGTGACCATTGCCGGTCGCAACGGCGTCACCGTCATCTTCGCCGCCGACCACTCGATCATGGACGGCTACTCCAGCGTCTCGACCAGCGGCGAATTGCTCGCCCTCTACCACGCTGCCCGCGCCGGTGAACCCGCACAGCTGCGCGACACCGGGAGTTACGTCGACTTCAGCCAGGACGAACGCATCCGCGGCGCGGCGACCACCGCCGACCATCCCGCCGTCGACACTTGGCGGACGTTCTTCCTGGAGGACACCAACAACGACAGCCCGGCCGGCACCCTCAGCCGGGTCGCGGCGGCGCCGATCGATCTCATCGACACCGCCGAGGCGCCGCGCCGAGGGGCACAACGCACCCTGTCCGTCGAGGTGCTGGACGCCGACGCCGCCGACGCCGCCGCACGGATAGCGCGCGAGCACGGTCAGGGTTTGTTCGCCCTGTTGCTCGCCGCGTTCGCGGTGACCACCACCGAGCTCGGCGCTGGCCGCGATTTCCGCACGGTGATCCCGCTACACACCCGTTCCGACCCGCAGTGGGCCGAGACACTCGGCTGGTTCGTCGGGCTCGCCCCGTTCCAGCTCGATTGCGGAACGGCGCGCACGCTCGCCGAGTTGATCACTCCGGCGGGCGAGGAACTGCGCCGCACCAACGGCGCCGCGACGGTGCCGTTCGCTCGGGTGTGCGAACTGCTCGGCACCCAGCCCAGCATCTCGTTCATGGTGTCCTACATGGATATTCGCTCCGCACCCTGCGCGGCGACCTGGACCGAGACCGGCACCTGCTGCCTGCGCAGCAGCAACGTGTCGACCAACGAGTTCTACTTCTGGATCGCCCGCACCCCCCTTGGCGTGACCCTCAACATGCGTTATCCCGGCACCACCAAGGCAACCCGCGACGTCCACCGCCATGTGCTGCGCATGCGCGATCTCCTCGCCGAGCTCACCCGCTATGGAGATGCCCGAATCCGTCCGATCGAAGGAGCGCCGCTGTCATGGTAGAGATGACCCTCACCGAACACTGGCAGCCGAAACCCGGCGTGCTACTCGAGTTCACCACCACCGCGGCGAGCCAGGCTGCCACCGAAACCACCGCGCCCTCCGACGTTCCCGCGACCTATCTGCAGGAATCGCACATCCGCCGCTGGTCGGCGCGCAGGCAGACCGACGACCCGCTCGCCTCCGAGCTCTCGTTCTGCTTCTCGGTCGCGCGCCCGCTCGACGCGGACGCGCTACGCCGGACCTACATCGCTTTCCTGCAGCGCCACGAGACCTTGCGCTCGTGGTTCCGGATCGACGAGTCCGACGGCGGGTTCGCGCTGACCAGGTACCTGCTCGACCCGGCAGCGGTCGACCTGGAAACCCATACCCTGGCCACCTTCACCGACAGCGGCGAGCTGCGCGACACCCTGGTGGCCAAGTTCAAGGCCAACGCGAATCCGACGCGCTGGCCCGCGATCGTCTGCTGCGCGATCGATCACGGCGCGGACGGATTCACCGTCGTCTACAGCGCCGACCACGCGTTCACCGACGGCATGTCGGTGCTCACGTCCACCTACGAATTCCACGCGCTCTACACGGCGTTCAGCACCGGTCAGGAGCCGGTGCTTCCGCCGGTCGGCAGCTACGTCGAGTTCGCGAGGAACGAGCGTGCCGGCGTCGCCGCGCAGCCGCCGGAGTTGGCGCAGTTGGCAGGCCTGCTTGCCGAGAAAGCGCATGGGGTCCGCCCGCTGCCGATCGAGCTAGGCCTCGCGCCCGGTGAGGTGGCCGACAGCTTCGGCACCAAGGTCGACATGCTCGATGCGGCCGAAATCGACGCGTTCGCCACGGCGTGCAAGAACGCGGGCGGTTCGTTCTCCGCGGGGCTGTACGCCGCGGTCGCCCTCGCCGAGCTCGAATTCGCGGGCCGGACAAGCTATCTGGGCATGAATGTGGTCGGCACCCGCAGCGAGCCGCAGTACCAGCTCGCGCAGGGCTGGTTCATCAACCTGATGCCGATCGCGTTCGATCTCGAGGGGGCGCACCGGTTCACCGAGCTGATCGGTCGCGCCGGTGTCGCACTGGACTGGACCAAGCCGCTGGCGAACGTGCCGATCCACGCCGCGCTCGACCGGGCGGCCGCGCTCACCGGAGCGCCGCTGCCGGTCACCACGGACTGGCCGTGGGTGTCCTACCTGGACATGCGCGCGGTGTCCGGTCCGGCACTCGAGGCCGCGATGCCCGGCGTCTCCGAGATCAACGGTCTCGGCTCCCGCAGCAAGATCGGGCAGACCTCGCCGATCTGGTTCAACCGCGAGGTGGAGCGGCTGCACGTCACGATGATGTACCCCGACACTCCGGTCGCGCACAAGTCGGCCGCCGACTACCTGGGGCAGATCCGAACCACCTTGCGCGCCATCGCCGCCACCGGCGATTACGCGGTCACCGCACCAGCTCTCGCGAGGTCATGATGCAGTTGCTTTTTCTCGACCAACTGAATGCACCACCGGGCACCCTGCTCGAATGGACCGCGGTCGCCGAGCCCGGTCCGACACCGGACGCGACGCCCCCCTCCTCCAACCAGGCCATCCACCTGTCCTCGAACGGGCCGACGACCTGGCTCGCCGCGACCTTCGACGTGGCGGGCCCGATCGACGAATCCGCGCTGCAGACCGCGTTCTCGGTGTGGCTGCCGCGCCACGACGCGCTGCACTGCAGCTTCGAACCGCCGTCCGACGGCAACCCGCCGTCGGTGCACGTGGTGGTGGACAGCGATATTCGGCTCCTCCCCCGGCCCGCCGTCGAGACCGCGACCACCGAGGACCTGCGCACCGTCCTCGGCGACCGGCTCGACCAGGCGTGCTCGCCGTTCACCTTCGCGCCGTATTTCCTCGGCGCGATCAGCAGGCCCGAAACCTCCACCGTGGTGTGTGGATTCGATCATGCGGTGTGTGACGCCTGGTCGATCACCATCGCGGTGGCGGAGCTGGACGAGCTGTACCGTGCCGCCTGCGAGGACGGCCACGACGGCGCGAGCGCGGCCGCCGACCGGCTGCCCGAACCGAGCAGCTTCCTGTCCTACTCGACCCGCGAGGCCGCCATTCCGGCGGCGGCCACCGGACCGCTGATCCGCGGCTGGCGCGACTTCCTGCACGCCGCGGGCAACGACCTCCCGCACTTCCCGCTCGATCTCGGCCTGCCCGCCGGGTCGGTGGCACCGTTCGGCAGCGACGTTCGCCTGCTGCTCGGCGCCATGGCGACCGATGCGCTGCATCGCAAGTCGCGGGCCGACGGGTACTCGATGTTCGCCGCGCTACTCGCCGCGGTCGCGATGGCCGCCGCCGAACTCGGCGGCCGCAGCGGGACCGACCTGGTGTTCCCGGTGCACACCCGGCGAGAGCCGAGGCACCACAACACCTTCGGCTGGCTGGTGTCGAACGCACCGGCACACGTCGCGGTGGCACACGATTTCTGCGCCACCGCACAGGGCGCCGACGACGCGGTCCGGGTCGGGCAGCGGCTCGCGCAGGTTCCGGCCAACCGGGTGCTCGCCGCGATGGGCGGCGATCTACGCCGGACCAGGCAGGACCTGTTCAGCGTCTCGTATACCGACTACCGTCGACTACCGGGCGGTTCGCGCAGCGACACCACCCGAACGGTGCCGCGAAATCCGGCACAGCTCAGCCGCAGCGCGCCGTTGGACGACGTCCAGCTGTGGTTCACCCGCACCGACGACGGGCTCGCACTGCGCACCCGCTTCCCCGCGACGCCCACCGCGGGACCGTTGATCGGTGAGTTCCTCGACAAGGTCGCCGGGACCCTGTCCGCGGCGATCTCGGTTCGGGTATGAACGGCCGATGGCGATCCACAAAGCACAACTGTGTGGTAGCCCAACCCGATAGTCTCAGCACAGGATCCAGCGAGGAATTTCTCGTGAAAGCCGGGAGCGTCCGATGATGAAGGCTCTGCTCAGCAACGACTTCTCGACGTCGGCGGACGCCGATGCCAACGATGCGGCACAGTGGCGGGGCACCGCGCTGCTACGCCCCGGCATCCTGGCCTTCGAAGGCGAGATCCGACCGACCGAACTACACGCCCATCACGCCGTGCAGATCATGGCCGCCTGTACCCCCATCTCCGTCGTGGACGGCAGCGGGGTGCGGCAGCAGGGCACCCACATCATCGTGCCCACGGACGCACCGCACCGGGTGTGCGGCGGTGCCACGCACGGCATCGCGATCTATCTCGACCCGGAAACCGTCGCCGGTGCGGCGGCCGACCGGCGCGCGCACCTGCACGGCTGGTTGCAGGCGCTGAAGGTCGATCCCGCGCTCGGCCATGTGGCCGAACATGTGGCCGACGTCCTCGCGGATCTGCTGCGGGACAACGCGGCGGGCTCGGAAGATCGGCACGGCGTGGTCACCGCCGCGCTGCAACTACTGCCCGACATGGTCAAGGACGGGTCGGTGCGCGGCTCGGATGTAGCGCGCCAGCTGGGGATTTCGGCGACCCGGCTCACCCACCTGTTCACCGAGCAGGTCGGTATTCCGTTGCGCCGCTACATCCTCTGGCTGCGGTTGCACATCGCGATGAACGGCGTCATGGCCGGTGAGGACGTCACGACGGCGTCGGCGTCGGCCGGGTTCGCCGACAGCTCCCATCTCACGCGGACCTGCCGGCGCACCTTCGGGCTGCCGCCGTCGATGATGAGCCGCGACGTCGACTGGGATATCAGCCTCTGAGCTGACCACTCCGTTCGTCCCGGCGAAGGCCTTGGACCGTCTCGGTTCCGGCCTTCGCCGGGGTGCCGGAGGTGACGGGCAGTATGCTCGGAACATGATCTCGCGGGCTCAGCTGATGGCGTATGCGGTTGTCGCATTCGTGCTGCCCGCGCTCGCGCTCTTCACGATCCCGGCCGGTGAGCCGGGTTCGGTCGCCGTCGTCGGCCTGGTGGCGGCGTCGCTGTTCGTCGTGCTCGTCACGGTGCACCCGGCCGCCGGACTGCCGCTGCCGCTGGTCAATTCCGGCCCGCCGCCGTCCGCGCAACGCCGCCGACGTGGCTCTTTCCTGCGCCAGAGCAATCCTGACACCCCCGGGCGTCCGCGCCCACGAGCGCCAGGGTTCGCGACCGCCTGACGACAGCCTCCGCACCTGCTGCGGGGTGTCGTCGGCGTTCTCGTCGAACCCCTTCCGCCTCGTGCGCACACGCACGCCCATAGTCAGGTGCTGTCCATGCTCGACTTCGTCTACTACCCCGTGTCCGCCATTCTCTGGCTCTGGCACTACGTCTTCGCCGCCGCCTTCGGACCCGCCAGCGGGCTCGCCTGGGTGCTTTCGGTGATCTTTCTGGTCCTCACCCTCCGCGCGGCCCTTTTTGTGCCATTTCTGAAACAGGCCCGCACGCAAGCAATTGTCAAAAAATTGCAACCCGATGTTTCCAAGCTGAAACAAAAATACAAAAACGATCGCAGGCGCCTGGCGACCGAGCAACAGAAACTCTATAAAGACAACGGCATCAATAGCTTCGCGACACTGATTCCGGTCATCGGTCAGCTTTTCGTATTCATCGGCCTGTTCCATGTGCTGCGCTCGTTCGACCGCACCGGTGCGCAGGGTCATCTGCCCTTCCAGGCCACCGCGACGCCGATGACGCCGGAGCAAAACGCCGCGACCCCCAATTACGTCTTCAGCGCCACCGATGTCCAGTCGTTCCTGCACGCGAAGATCTTCGGCGCCCCGCTCTCGGGCATCCTCGGTGGCTCGGGCGATCTCCTGGCAACGGTCGCCGTCATCGCCATCCCGCTGATGCTGATCGCCGCTGTCGCAACACATTTCACCGCTCGCGCATCGATGGCACGCCAGGACACCACGGCCCAGCTCCCCCTGATGCGCCCACTCACCCTGTGGGCCTTCCCGGCGTTCACCCTGCTCGGCGGCGCACTCGTCCCGGTGGCGATCCTGCTCTACTTCGTCACCAACAACGCATGGACGCTCACCCAACAACACCTCGTCTACCGCCGCCTCGATGCCGAAGCCGCCGTCGAGACACAGCGGGCCGCCGCCGCCCGCGCGCAGTTGGCCCCCAAACCCGGCGTCAAACCCCTCCGCGCCCAGTCGGCCCCGAAGGTAGGTGCCAAACCCGTCCGCCGCCGATGAGACGCGTTCGGGGCGGGAACCGAGTCACGGTTCCCGCCCCGGACAGCTAGCCGCCGGCTGCCCTGTCGCTACCCATCGGGGGTGCGCTAATCGCGGGCGGGGTGGGCTTCGACGTAGTACTCCGCCGACAACGCCTTCAGCCATGGACGAACCACCACCGGCGCCCACTGCGCCGACGGATCGTGCAGCACGGCCGGATCGGTCAGCTCGATGACGCGGCCGCGCGTGTGCAAGGTGAAACCGCCTGCGGCACTGATGTTTTTGGCCCAGTCGGTGTCGCGACCGTAGGTCAGCGCGATGCGGTAGACGCCGTCGCTCTGGAACACCGACACCGGAGTTCGGTACTCGCGGCCGGACTTTCGGCCTCTGTGCTGCAGGATGGCGAAGCCGGGGGCACGACCCGCGAACAGCCCTGCCGCGCGGTTGGTGGCATACCGGTTGAATTTCGCCAGTGCGCGGGGAAGCACCATCGGCGCGGTCCTCTCTCGAGTCGGCGTGCGGGCCCCACGTTACCCTCGTCCGGTGTCAGAGCAGCCGGAACGAGTCAAGCAGAAGTCCGAGATGATCGCCGTCTACGACGCGGCGGGCGAGGTGGTCGGCGCCGCGGATCGGGCCGAGGTCTATCGGGACGGAATCTGGCACGCCAGTGCCGGTGTGCTCGTTCGGTCCGGCGATGGCGAGCGGATCTATGTGCACCGGCGCACCGACACCAAGATGGTGTTCGCCGGCATGCACGACTGTCTCGCGGGCGGTGTGGTCGGGCCGGGGGAATCCACGGAAGAGACGGCCGTTCGGGAACTGGCCGAGGAGCTCGGCATCACCGACGTCGAGGCGCCGAGGTTCGTCGCCAAGGTGGCCTGGGATGGCCAGTGGCAGGGAAAACCCATGCGCTGCCACCTGTTCGCGTATGAACTGCGCTATGACGGACCGATCCGCCATCAGTGGGAGGAGATCGCCGACGGCTGGTGGTGGACCGACGCGGAACTGCGCGCCCACCTGGCTGACCCGGACTGGCCGTTCGTGCCGGACACCCTGGCACTCGTCGACGATCTGCTCACCTGAGCGCCCTGCTGGCGGGCGCTCGCCTCACAACGCGATCAGGCCGCGCTGCCGCTGCCGAGCGACAGCATGGTGGAAACAATGTTGGCAACAACTTCGAGCAATTCCATGGTTCTCCGTAAGTTGGCTTTATCGATGGAGCACCCGGAGCCTTGGCGACCAACGTGGCCGATGCCTGAACACCGAGTGAACACCGATGGTCGCCGCGCCGGTTTACCCCGAGGACGCTACCGAACCGGCCCACGCGGCGAACGCGGCGGGGTTGCGCGTCTGCAGCAGCACCCGTCCCGGCCCGACGAAGTCGAAGACGAAACCCTCACCGGACTTCAGCGACTGGATGGACCGGCCGACCACCGCCCGGCGGATGGTGAAGTTCATCGCCAGGTCGTAGGCAACCACGTGCCCGGTGTCGATGGTGATCGGCTCCCCCGGCTGCAGATCGATCACATCGATCGCGCCGAACACCCCGACGACGATCTCGCCGTCACCGTGCGCGCGCAGACCGAAACCGCCCTCGCCGCCGAACAGGTTCGCGAAGCCGCCCCACTTGCTTTCCACCTGCACCCCATGCGAATTCGCGATCCAGCCGCCGCGGCTGATGAAGAACGGGCGGTCCTGGGTGATCTGCAGATTCAGCATGTCGCCCGGCAGCGCGGGCGCCACATCCACCCAGCCGCCCTGCTGCGGTGCGGTGAACGTCGAGACGAAGAACGATTCGCCAGCGAGCACCGAGCGCTTCAGTCCGGCCAGGATGCCGCCTTCGGCCTTGGCGGCCAACGTAACTCCCGCCGAGTGGGCGACCATGGCGCCGCTCTCGACCCGCATCGGCTCGCCGCCGGAGAGGAAGCACCGCGCGATGGTCGATGCGGGGTTGTGGCGCAGTTGTACCTTCATATTCGGCGACCCTACCGCCTGGTTCGTGCCGGTAGGGACACCGCTATCGGGTACGAGTCGCCTACTCCAGCAACCGCAATGCGGCATCGTCGCGCGCGACTACCGCGCGGCCGTCCGCGGTCAACACGATGGGCCGCTGGATCAGCTTCGGATGCTCGGCAAGCGCCTCGATCCACCGGTCGCGATCGGCGGGTGTGCGGCCCCACTTGGCGATGCCGAGATCCTTGGCGATCTGCTCACTCGTGCGGGTGATCTCCCACGGTTCGGCGCCGAGGCGTCGCAGCACGTCCCGCAGTTCGTCGGCGGTCGGCGGCGCGTCGAGGTAGCGCCGCACCGAGTACTCGACGCCCGCCTGGTCCAGGAACGCGGTGGCATTGCGGCTCTTGGAGCACTGCGGGTTGTGCCAGATCTCCGTCTGCCCAGATGTCATGTGAGCAGGGTACCGAGCGAGGTCCCGGCCACGGCCGGCGCGCGGACACCGTTTGATCGCCGGTTCGCTGGATAAGCTCGTTGCGATGCGTAAACGACTTCGCCGGATCAATGCCATGGATCGCCGCCTCGTGCGGCGCACCGCCCGCTTGCGACCGACGCCCGCCGACCATGTCCTGCGTTCACTCAGCATGAGCGCCAACCACAGTCGCCTCTGGATGGCGATCGCCGCCGTGCTGTTCGTGGCGGGCGGCCGGGCCCAGCGGCGCGGCGCGGTGCGCGGCCTCGCGGCGGTGGGACTGGCCAGCGGTCTCGCCAACGGTGTCGGCAAGCCGCTGTTCCCGCGGCGGCGGCCACCGGTGGAGGCGGTGCCGCTGCTGCGGCGCGTCGTCAAGCCGCCGGTGTCCTCCTCGTTCCCGTCGGGCCATGCCGCCTCTGCGGCGGCATTCGCGACCGCAGTCGCGCTGGAGGCACCGGGAACGGCCGCGGTGATCGCGCCCCTCGCGGTCGCGGTCGCCTATTCGCGGGTGCATATCGGGGTGCACTGGCCCTCCGACGTGGTGGCCGGGGCGGCGCTCGGTTCCGGGGTCGCGCTGGCCACCCGGCGGTGGTGGGCGGTGCGCGACGACGAGCCCGCGACGCTCGGTCCGACGAAACGAACCGAACCGCTCCCCGACGGACGCGGCATGCTGCTGGTGGTCAACCCGTCCTCGGGCACCGACGACGGCGGCGAACTGGCGACCCTGTTGCACAACCGGTTACCCGCCGCACGAATCCTCGAGCTGGACGGGGACATCGACCTCGCCGCCGAGATCGACACGCGGGTGCGCCGGGACGATATCGCCGCGCTCGGCGTCCTCGGCGGCGACGGAACCGTCTCGACCGTCGCGGAAGCCGCTGTGCGACACAACCTTCCGTTGGCGGTGTTCGCGGGCGGCACGCTCAACCACTTCGCGCGCGATATCGGCGTGGAGAATCCCGCGACGACCTTCGCCGCGCTCGACGCGGGCCAGCTCATGCTCGTCGACACCGCCCGCGTGCGATTGGACGACGACGAGGAACGCACCTTCGTCAACACGGCCAGCCTCGGCGGCTACCCCGACTTCGTCCGGCTGCGGGAACGGTGGGAACGCCGGGTCGGCAAGTGGCCCGCGGCCGGATTCGCCATGCTGTGCGTGCTGTTTCGCGCGGAGCCACTGCACTGCACGCTCGACGGCAAGCGCAGCGCCCTCTGGATGTTGTTCCTCGGCAACGGCGCGTACCACCCCACCGACCAGATCCCGATGTCGCGCCCGCAACTGCACGACGGCACCCTCGATGTCCGGTATCTCCGTGCGGACCTTCGCTTTTCGCGCGCCCGGCTGATCTTCGCCACCTTCACCGGCACACTGAATCGTTCCGACACCTACGTGCACCGTCGCGTCGGACAGCTGGGTGTTCAGGTCGACGACGCCCCCGTATCGCTGGCCACCGACGGCGAAGTCAACCACACGGCAAAGCGATTGGAGTTCGCCAGCCAACCGGCCGCCTTGGCCGTATTCCGGGAACCGCTCCCCGACGACGCTGAGTAACCGGTCAGCGGCAACCCTGCGTCGTGCCCGGCGTTTCGCGGTGACGACCCTGGTCGGCGTTCGATACTGAGGGCATGACTGATCAATCACCGGCGGAAAACCCTTACGGCACACCGTCCACCACCGGCCCGGAGCCGATCCGGTCGTATCAGGGCACGGTCAACCAGGTCGTCCGGACGCTGCTGCGGCTTCCGGTGATCTCCGGAGTCATCGGCAAACACCTGCTGACGCTGCACGTGGTCGGGCGCAAGTCGGGCAAGGTCTACGACGTGCCGGTGGCCTATACCGATAACAACGGCACCCTGCTGATCGGCACGGCGTTGCGCCCGTGGGTGCAGAACCTGCGGGCGGGTGGGCCGGTCGAGGCGTCGCTCGGCAGCAAGCCGCGGGCGTTCGATCCGGTGGTGTACACCGGGCAGGACGACGTCATGCGGCTGTACGAGATCATCGCCAGGGACAACAAGACCAACGCGAAGTTCAACGGAATCGGTTTCGGCGCCGACGGTTCGCCGAACAAGGCCGACCTGTATCAGACGTGGCAGCAGGGTGGTGTCGTCATCACGTTGACGCCACGCTGAGCTCGCGGGCCACTAGCTCAGGCCTGCACCGCGAATCACTTGCCCCCTTCGGTCAGCGTGACCTGGCTCGGCGTGTATCCCGCGCCGGTCACATCGATGCCACCCGACATCAGCGATTCCAGTGCCTTCATGACGTAGTCGCTGGTGTAGGCGGCCGCGTCGGGATCCTTCTTCAGGACGGTCGCGCCCTCTTGGTTCTTGGTGTCCTTGGCGATCTGCACGGTGCGGGCCCATGCCGCGCTGTCGACCATGCCGATCCCGGCGGGTGCGGGCCAGATCAGCTTGTTCACCTCGTTGATCTGCCACTGCTGATGGGTCGCGCCGAGCGTGCTGCCCGCGGCGACGGTGATGTCGCGGCACTTGTCCACGTTGTCGCGGCAGAAGATCCAGCCCTTGAGCGAGGCCGCGATGAATTTCACCGTCTGGTCTTGGTATTTGGGGTCCTTCAGCTTGTCGCTGTTGGCCCAGATGGCGTCCTGCAACATCGCGACGCCCTCGGCGTTCCAGTCGATGGTGTTGAAATCGTCTGCGGTGTAAAGCTTTCCGGTGGCCGGGTTCTTGGTCTCCAACAGCTGCGCGTATTCGTTGTACGACATGGCCTGCGCGGCGGCGATGTCTTTGCCGAGGAAGGCGTTCATGTCGAACTGCTGCTGCACCAGCTTGACGTCCTTGGCCGGGTCGATGCCCGCCTTGGCCATCCCGGCGAACAGCTCGAATTCGTTGCCGTAGCCCCAGTTTCCGACCGTCTTGCCGCGCAGCGCGGCCGGGCCGGTGATGTTCTCCGACTTGAACGACACCTGCTTGGTGCCGGAGCGCTGGAAGATCTGCGCCACATCGGTGATGCCCGCGCCCGCCTCGCGGGAGGCGAGCGCCTTCGGGACCCACGCGATCGCGTAATCGGCCTGCCCCTGCGCGAGCACCGTCTGCGGGACGATATCCGTTCCACCGTCGAGGATTTCGACCGACAGTCCCTGCTCCTTGTAGAAGCCCTGGTCGACCGCGGCCAGGTAGCCCGCGAACTGTCCCTGCTTGAACCACTGCAGTTGCAGCCGCACCTTGGTGAGCCCGTCGGCGGTGGTGCCGGAGCCGCTGTCGGTGGTGCTACAACCGGTCAGCGCGGCCGCGACCAGCGCGGTGAGCGCAAGGCCGACCCGGAATCGCTTGGTGGACTTTGTCATCTAGATCTCCAGAGGGTGGTGCGGGGTCTACGGGTGAGTAGTTCGAGGAGTAGGACGGCGGCCAGGAACAGCAGGCCGACGAGCACGGCGCCCGCCACGTAAGCCCATGCCCTCGGGTAGGCGGTATTGGCCGCGGCGGAGGTGATGCGACTGCCGAGGCCGTTCTGCAGTCCGCCGAAGTACTCGGCGATGATCGCGGCGATCACCGCGCCCGGTGCGGCGATGCGCAGGCCGGTGAACAGGTAGGGCAGCGCCGCTGGCAGCCGGACGGTGCGGGTGATCTGCCAGCCGCCCGCCGCATACGAGTGCAACAGGTCGGTATGCACTTGCGGTACCTGCCGCAGGCCCCTGGCCGTGCTGACGAACATCGGGAAGAACACAACGATGGTGACGACCATCCGACGCGGTGTGTCGGTGGTGGTCGAATACATCGAATTCAGCAGGGGCGCAAGGGCAACGATCGGCACCGCGGCCGCGGCGGCGGCGAGCGGTGTCAGCAGTCCGTCGACCAGATGGAACCGGACGGCCAGCATCGCGGCGACAATGCCGAGCACCGCGCCGACCAGCAGGCCGATCAGCGCATTGGTCCCGGTCGCGGTCGCGGCGTCGGCGATGCGGCCGAAGTTCTCGGTGAATTCGCTCGCGATCGCGGTCGGCGCGGGCAACAGAAACGACGGGACCCCGGCGACGACGGTCAGCAGCTGCCACAACGCCAGCCCACCGACGCCGAACAGTAACGGCGGCAACACCGTTCGCCACGGCAGCTTCCAGAAGGTGGTCATCGCACGTCCCGGCCCGCCACCGCGCCGGTGTCGTCGTTGCCACCGCGCAGCGCCTCGCGCACGGCGGCCACCGCCTCGAAAAACGCTGGGCTGGAACGCACATCGTCGCCCGCCTCGGCCGCGTCTCGCCTGCCCCAGCCGCCGGTCGGCACCACATCGGTGATCCGGCCGGGTCGTGGCGACATGACCACCACCCGATCGGACAGGAATACCGCCTCCGGAATCGAGTGCGTCACAAAGACAACGGCCGCCTCGGTCTCCCCCGCGATCCGCAGCAGCTCACCCTGCATCCGCTCGCGGGTCATCTCGTCGAGCGCGCCGAAGGGTTCGTCCATCAGCAGCAGGGAAGGCTTGGGCGCCAACGCCCGCACGATCGCGACCCGCTGCTGCATGCCGCCGGACAGTTCGGCGGGATAGCGTTTGGCGAAGTCGGTCAGCCCGGCCATCTCCAGGAGTTCGGCACTGCGCGAGCGTCGTTCGCTCTTCGGCACCTTGTGCAGCTCGAGGGGCAGTTCGACATTCGCCTGTACCGTGCGCCAATCCAGCAGTCCGGACTGTTGGAACGCGATGCCGTAGTCCTGGTCGATCCTGGCCCGGCGCGCGGTCTTCCCGTGCACCGTGACCGTGCCGCCGGTCGGCTGCTCGAGGTCGGCGATGATGCGAAGCAGGGTCGACTTACCACAGCCGGAAGGGCCGATGAGCGAGACGAATTCGCCCGCAGCGACGGTCAGCGAGACATCGGCCAGTGCGGTGACCGAGCCCGCGGCGTAGATCTTGCCAACGTCCGTGAGTTCCACCGCGGCGATCTGATCGGCGCGGTCGACGGAACCCGCCGGGTCCGGCGCCGGGGTGGCGACGGCCGGTTGTGCTTTGGCGGTCAACGGATACCTCCTGGAAAGCAGCCCATCCGACCTGCGATCGGCCGACGCGCGATCACCGGGCGGACTTCGGGGAACGAGCAGCACCGGCTGGGCGGCTGTAGCGGCGCAGCGCGAATTCGGCGAGACCGACCACCGCCGTGATCGCGACACCGAGCAGGGCTGCGGCCAAGACAGCCGCGTAGAGCCGGGAGGCGTCGCCGGTGGCCTGCTGGGCGAAAACGATGATCTGGCGGCCGATGCCACCCGCGGTGCCGGTGGAGATCTCGGCGACCACCGCACCGATCACCGAGGCGGCGGCGGCCAATCGCAAGGCGGGCAGCAGGTGCGGGACGGCGGCGGGAAACCGCAAGTGCACCAACGTTTCCCACCAGCTTGCCGAATAGCTGTGCAGCAGTTCGACCGACGCCTTCGACGGTGCCTGCAGCCCGCGCAGCATGCCGACCGCCACCGGGAAGAACGCCAGGTACGACGCGATGACCGCGATGCTCATCCACGGCCGCCACGGCTCACCGGCGATCACGATCTTGCCGCCCCATCCGGCCACCAGCGGCGCCAGCGCGATCAGCGGAACCGTTTGCGACACAATGATGTAGGGCAACAGCCCGCGTTCGACCCAGGCGAAACGTTGCATGAGGATCGCCAACGCCACCCCGACAACGGTGCCGATGAGCAACGCGAGCAGGGCCAGCCCGAAGGTGAATCCCGCTGTCCTGAGCAAGGTTTCGCCCACCGTGCCGGTGTTGTCCCGCTCACCGAGCACCGTCACCACCGACCACACGTGCGGCAGTGCGCCGTCTCCGGTGCGTGGCAGGATTCGCTGGTCGCCGATGCTCACACCGCGTTCCGGGACAACGAGTTTCACCAACTCCCAGAGCGCGAGCACCAGCACCAGAACGGTGACCGCGTAACCGACGCGGGCCGTCCCAGGCGTAACCCTCATTCGTCCTCCACGTACACCGCGACCGGCTGATCATCGTCTCGATGCGGCCCGAACTCGATCAGCACCAGCGCCATCGTCGCGGCGACACCTACGAGCAGCGCCGTCATCAGGCGCCTTCCGTCGCGATGACCGGGTGCGCCAGCCTGGGCAGCACGGACTCGCCGTACGCCTCGAGCGTCGCGGTCTTCGCGTCGTGCTGGAGGTAGACCGCGAACTGATCGACCCCGAGCTTCTCCAGCTCACGCAGCCGGGCCAGTTGGTCGTCGGGCGTGCCGAGCAGGCAGAAGCGGTCGACGATGGTGTCGGGCACGAAGTCGGCATGGGTGTTGCCCGCGCGACCGTGCTGGTTGTAGTCGTAACCCTGTCTGCCCGCGATGTATTCGGTGAGCGCGGCCGGAACATCGCTGCCCGTACCGTATTTCGCCACGATATCGGCCACGTGGTTGCCGACCATGCCGCCGAACCAGCGGCACTGTTCGCGGGCGTGCGCCAGCGCGGCGTCCGACCCGTCGGTGACGTAAGCCGGTGCGGCGACACAGATCTTGACCGATCCCGGGTCGCGACCCGCGCGCTCGGCGGCGGCCCGCACCCGGGCGATGGTCCATGCGGTGATGTCGGGGTCGGCCAGCTGCAGGATGAATCCGTCGGCGACCTCGCCGGTGAGATCCAGTGCGCGCGGGCCATATCCGGCCATCCAGACCTCCAGGCGGGAATCGGCGGCCCACGGGAACCGCACGATCGTGTCGTCGACCTTGGCACTGCGCCCGTTGCCGAGTTCCCTGATCACCTCGATGGCTTCGCGCAGGGTGGCCAGATTGGTCGGCTTGCCGCCGAGCGTGCGCACCGCCGAGTCGCCGCGGCCGATGCCGCACACGGTGCGGTTGCCGAACATGTCGTTCAGCGTGGCGAAAGTGGACGCGGTTACCGTCCAGTCCCTGGTGGCCGGGTTGGTCACCATCGGGCCGACCACGACTTTCCTGGTGGCGGCGAGGATCTGACTGTAGATGACGTACGGTTCCTGCCACAGCAGGTGCGAATCGAACGTCCAGACATGCGAGAACCCGTGCGTCTCGGCCTGTCTGGCCAGTTCGACCACCCGGGAGGCGGGGGGTGTGCATTGCAGCACCACACCGATGTCCATGCGGCACTCTCCGTTTCGAAGTCGGATACAGCTGTGCGGGAGCTGTGGTGTCAGATCAGGTTCTGCGACAGTGCGCGTTTGACGAATCGGCCGTGCCCGGCGCTGCCGAGATACTTGCCGTCGTCGATGACCACCCGGCCGCGCGAGAGCACGGTGTCGACGTGACCGTCGATCTCGAAGCCCTCGTAGGCGGAGTAGTCCATGTTCATGTGATGGGTCTTGCCGAGGCCGATGCTGGTGTGCCCGTTGGGGTCATAGATCACCAGGTCGGCGTCCGCGCCCGGACTGATCACGCCCTTGCGCGGGTACATGCCGAACATCCGCGCCGGCGTAGTGCAGCAGACCTCAACCCAGCGTTCGAGGGAGATCTTGCCGCTCTTGACGCCCTGGAACATCAGGTCCATCCGGTGCTCGACGCCGCCGATCCCGTTCGGGATCTTGCTGAAATCGCCGATGCCCATTTCTTTCTGGTCCTTCATGCAGAACGGGCAGTGGTCGGTGCTGACCGTGGTCACGTCACCGGTGCGCAGGTAGCGCCACAGCTCGTCCTGATGGCCCTCGGCCTTCGACCGCAGCGGCGTCGAGCAGACCCATTTGGCGCCCTCGAAACCCGGTGCGCCCAACTGCTCTTCGAGCGAGAGGTACAGATACTGCGGGCACGTTTCGCCGAAGACGTTCTGGCCGTTGCCGCGTGCGGTGGCGATCTGTTCCAGCGCCTGCTTCGCCGACACGTGCACCACGTACAGTGGCGCACCGGTCAACTGCGCCAACATGATCGCGCGGTGGGTGGCTTCCTCCTCCAGTTGCCACGGACGGCTGGTGCCGTGGAAGTAGGGGGCGGTGTCGCCGCGCGCGATGGACTGCTCGACGAGCACGTCGATGGCGATCCCGTTCTCCGCGTGCATCATCAGCAGCGCGCCGAGATCACCCGCCGACTGCATGGCGCGCAGGATCTGGCCGTCGGTGGAGTAGAAGACGCCGGGGTAGGCCATGAAGAGCTTGAAGCTGGTGACGCCCTCGGACACCAATTCGCTCATGCCCTTGAGGGATTCGTCGTTGACCTCGCCGATGATCTGATGGAAGCCGTAGTCGACGGCGCACTTGCCCGCCGCCTTCTGATGCCAGGCGCCGAGCGTGTCCTGCAGCCGCTGCCCCGGTGTCTGGACTACGAAGTCGACGATCGTCGTGGTGCCGCCCCATGCCGCGGCGCGGGTGCCGGTCTCGAAGGTGTCGGACGCCTCGGTGCCGCCGAACGGCATCTGCATGTGCGTATGTCCGTCCACGCCACCGGGAATCACGTATTTGCCGGTCGCGTCGATGACAACGTCCGCGGTGGTGGCCAGGTCCGCGCCGAGGGCGGTCGAACCGGGTTGCAGTACGGCGACAATGGTTTCGCCGTCCACCAGCACATCGAGCAGTTGCGATCCGGTGGCCGAGACCACCGTGCCGCCGTGGATGAAGGTCAGTGTCATGTGCTCGTCCCCGGCCTCAGGGCGCCACCAGCGGACCATAGGCGTCCGGTCGGCGGTCGCGGTAGAAGGCCCACCGGTCGCGCACCGTCTTGATCAGATCGAGGTCGAGATCGCGGATCACCAGCTCCGGGTCGGTGTCCGAGGCGACCTCGCCGACGAACTTGCCCTCGGGGTCGACGAAGTAGCTGGTGCCGTAGAAATCGTCGTCGCCGTACTCCTCGACGCCGACCCGGTTGATCGCGCCGATGTAGTACTCGTTGGCCACCGCCGAGGCGGGCTGCTCCAGCTTCCACAGGTAACCCGACAGGCCGCGCGAGGTCGCGGACGGGTTGAACACGATTTCCGCGCCGGCCAGGCCAAGCGCGCGCCAGCCCTCCGGGAAATGCCGGTCATAACAGATATAGACGCCGACCTTGCCGACCGCGGTGTCGAACACCGGCCAGCCGAGATTGCCCGGCCGGAAGTAGAACTTCTCCCAGAAGCCGTTGACGTGCGGAATGTGATGCTTACGGTATTTACCGAGGTACGAGCCGTCGGCGTCGATCACCGCAGCGGTGTTGTAGAGCAGGCCGGGCTGCTCCTGCTCGTACACCGGCAGGACCATCACCATGCCCAATTCCCTTGCCAGCGCGGCGAATCGCTCCGTCGTCGGACCCGGCACCGACTCCGCGTACTCGTAGAACTTCGCGTCCTGCAACTGGCAGAAGTACGGGCCGTAGAACAGCTCCTGGAAGCAGATCACCTTCGCGCCCTGCGCGGCCGCCTGACGGGCGTAATCCTCGTGCGCTTTGATCATGGACTCTTTGTCGCCGGTCCAGTTCGTCTGGACGAGCGCCGCTCGAACGATTCCCATGCTTTGTTATACTTCACTCCGAACCAATTCGGTTGTGTTACAAGATTGCGGAAACAGTTTCGTAGCCGTAAACCTTGATTCTGGTCGTAGTTCCGGCGCCACACCCGACGCAGAATAACGGTGTGAGCGAGCGAATCGGAGGCACAGCGCCCATGCGCCCCACGCCTGCGCGCGCCACCCAGAACCCGCCGGTGACCACCGCCGTGCCGGCACAGTGCGCCACGGCGGAGGAAGTCGCGGCCACCGGGTCGGGGCAGTTCATCGCGGACCTGGACGATCGGACGCCAGCGGGGATCGCGGCGGCGGTGAGCAGGCAGATTCGTTCGGGGGCGTTGACGCCGGGGTCCAGGCTGCCCACCGTGCGCGAGGTCGCCCGCGAGTTGAAGGTCTCGCCCGCGACCGTGAACCAGGCTTGGCGGGCGCTCGCCGCGGCCGGAGCGATTGTCGCGCGCGGCCGGGCGGGCACCTTCGTCGGTGCGCCCACCACCAGGTCCGCGACCGCCGTCGGCCGGTATCAGCGGCTACATCCGCCGTCCTACAGCGCTTTTCGAATCGACCTGTCCCGCGGCACGCCCGATCCCGAGCTACTGCCGGATCTCGGTGCGGCACTGCGCGATCTCACCAGGGACGGGGCCAGCGACCTCGCCGCCGACTACCTCGGTGCGGCAGTGCTGCCAGAGCTGGCCACCAAAGTCCGTGCCGACTGGCCGTTTCGCGCGGAACGGCTCGCGGTCCTCGACGGCGCGCTCGACGCCGTCGACCGGCTGCTGTCCGCGCACATCCGGCTCGGTGACGCGGTCGCCGTCGAAGATCCTTGCTTCCCACCGTTTCTCGACCTGCTTGCCGGTCTCGGCGCCCGGCCAATCCCCGTCCGGATGGACGAATCCGGTTTGATACCACACGAACTCGCTCGTGCCATCACCGACCAAGAGGCCACCGCGCTCATCCTGCAACCACGCGCGCAGAACCCCACCGGCGTCTCGATCACCGCCCGCCGCATCCGCGAACTGTCCACCATCCTGCAAGACGCGGGCACCCTCGTCATCGAGGACGACCACTCTGCCGGAATCGCCGCCGCCCCACTACGATCCCTCGGCAGCCGACTCCCCCGGCGCACCGTCCACATCCGCTCGTACTCCAAATCGCACGGCGCCGACCTACGCCTCGCCGTCGCGGGTGGCCCCGCCGACCTGCTCGATCCGGTCGTCGAACGCCGCATGCTCGGCGCGGGCTGGACAAGCAGGCTCCTCCAGCGCGTCCTGCTGAGCATGCTCGACGACGAAACCGCCGTGCACGCCGTCACCACCGCCCGCGCCGAATACCGCAGGCGCTCAGCCGAACTCCGCCGCGCACTGGCCCGCCTCGGCGTCACCGTCACCCGCGGCGACGGCATCAACCTGTGGCTCCCCGTCGCCGACGAGAACGCCGCCATGATCTCCCTCGCCGCTGCGGGCATCAAGGCCGCGCCCGGCGGCCCGTTCATCGTCGGCGACCCGCCACCCACCGATCACCTCCGCATCACCATCTCCCCCCTCGCCGACAGCGACCTCGACTGGCTCGCCACCGAACTCGCCGCGGCCACCGCCGCCGCCCCCACCTACCGTCGCATCCGCCGCGCTTGAGTCGCCTACTTCATAGCCCACAGGCATCCATCGACTCTCCGCAGAACCCGTGAGTTATGCGAACTACCAAGGCGGACCTGCGGATGTGTGGATTTCGCAGTGATCGAGGTGGTCCCGGCCCGCTGACGGCGGGGAGATGGAATGATTCGGCACGGCATCAGCCGGTGCGCAATCCGAATGAAGGAGATTCCTAGCGGTGAGCAGCGAAGTGCAGGGGCGGCAGTTCGGCAACAGCAAGCGTGGGCGGTGGTTCGGCGTGCTACGCGTGGTTGGTGTCGCGGCGGTCGCTGCGGCGCTCGCGGCGTTCGCGACCGGTGGTGTTTCGGCGAAGACGTGGAATGTGCGCACACAGCAGCAGCCGGGGCAGTGCATCGCGCCCGAGGACGGCGCGGTGACCGCGCGCAACAACTACCCGGGTCCAGGCCTGGCCACCGAGCCCGGTGCGACGTACACCGCGAAGCTCAACACCACCTGCGGGGCCATCGATATCGCCCTCGACCCGAAGGCGCCGCAGACGGTCAACTCGTTCGCGTTCCTGTCCAACGAGCAGTACTTCAACCACACCAGGTGCCACCGGATCACCACCGGCGGCATCTTCGTGCTGCAGTGCGGCGACCCGACGGCCACCGGCACCGGTGGCCCCGGCTACCAGATCATGGACGAGAACCTCGCGGGCGCGACCTACCCGGCGGGCACCGTCGCGATGGCCAACTCGGGCCCGAACACCAACGGCAGCCAGTTCTTCCTCGTCTACAAGGACAGCCCGCTGCCCCCGAGCTACACCCCGTTCGGGCGCATCACCTCCGGCCTCGACGTCCTCGACTCCGTCGCCGCCGCAGGCACCCGCGACGGCAGCCCCGATGGCGCTCCCAAGGACGACGTAGTCCTCAACAAGGTCGAAACCGTCAAGAACTAACACCCCCTCGAGACAATGGCGGCGTCCACGGGACGCCGCCATTGTCGTCTCGACCTACTTGTGCGGGGTGAGCGGGAAGGTGGTCGCGCCGTTGTCGCCGGACGGGATGATCGGAACCGTTACTGAGGACGGGTGTTCGGGGTCCTTGTAGATGGTTTGGGTGGCCGGTTGGGTGCGGGTGCTCTCGCCGAACGGCTCGCCGGTGTTCGGGTTCGGCGCGTATTGCGGGTAGTCGCTGCTGGATACGGCGACGCGGATGCGGTCGCCCGCTTTGAACTGGTAGCTGGTCGGCCAGATCTTGATGGTGAACTGGTAGGGCTGGCCCGGCACGATCGGCGTCGGATTCGTGAGCGAGTCACGGAATGCGGCGCGGATGATGCCGTTGTTGAGATTCACCGAGGAGCCGTCCGGCGCAAGCACTTCCAGGCGCGCGACGAAGTCGGTGTCGGGTGCGGTCGAGGAGGCCCACAGCTTCACCGTGATCGGGCCGGTGACTTCGGTGTCGGTGCGGAGCGGATCGGTGTCATAGGTGAGCACGTCCGAACGTTGTTCCACCGCAGCCTGATCGAACGGTCCCTGCGGTCCCGTGCCGACGCCGCAGCAGGAATGGCCGCCGGCGCTCGGCGCCGGATCGGTGGGGTCGTAGACATAGTGGTCGGCGTCGGCCGGTCCGGTCGGTGCCTGCTCGACGAGCTTTCCGGTGCGGCCGGCCTCACCGTTCGCGCCGCTGCCGTTGAAATAGTAAGTCTCCCATTGGGTTTGCGGCAGCGGCCAGCTCGGTGCCGTCTTCCACCGGTTGGCGCCCATCAGGTAGTAGTCGACCCGCGGCGTACCGGCGACACCGTTGTCGACACCCTTGAGGAAGTGGTCGTACCACGCGAGCATCAGCTCGTTGATCGGGCTGTTGGCCACCGCTCCGAGCTCCTCGAGCCGCGGCGCGATCGTGGAAGTCGGCCGCCCCCAACCGAGATGGTCCCACGGGCCGATCACCAGTCGCTGATTCTGCCGCGCCTCCGGTGTGCCGCCCTTGGCGACCATGCCGGTGAAGTTCTCGACGCCGCCGGAGAGGAACGCGTCGTACCAGCCCTCCATGTCGAGCACCGGCACCTTCACGTTCTGGTAGCGCTCGCGGATGCTGCGGTTCTTCCAGGAGTCGTTGTAGGTCGAGTTGCGGATCCAGTCGAAGTACCACGGCGCGACCGCGGGATTGCCCGGTTGCAGCGGCGGAAAGTCTTTGTACGGACGGAAATTCATCCACTGGGTGGCGTTCTGCGTCGCCGCGTCGATCTGGTCGACGGCGGCCTTGTCGTGGCGCTGCTGGGCCGCTGACAGCCCGATCGTGCCCACCGCCCACGGTTCGACGAAGCCGAGCCGGAATTGGCCGCCCTCGTAGGTCCAGCCGTCGTAGTAGTCCGACGCGGTGTTGGCGGGGACGATGGCGGCCAGATGCGGCGGGGTCTCGACCGCGGCGAGCCACTGCGTCGCGCCGATGTAGGACGAGCCGTACATGCCCACTTTGCCGTTCGTGCCGGGCAATTGGGCCGCCCACTCGACGCTGTCGTATCCGTCGTGCATGTCGTTGTCGAACTCGGTGAATGTACCGTCCGAGGTCCCGAGGCCCCGAATATCTTGAATCACAACGAGATAGCACTGTGAGGCGTACCAGTCCGGTGTCTGAAACCGCGAAGGTTGAATCTGCGCCGCCGTTTTCCCGTACTGCGTGCGCATCAGGATGACCGGTACCGGGTCATTTGTCTTGGGCCGATACACATCCGCCCGCAATATCGTCCCGTCCCGCATAGCGGCGGGAACGTCGGTCTGCTTATCGACCGCGCACTTGCCCCGGCCCTCGTTCGGCGGCCAGGCCGCGGCGGACCCCGGAGCCGGTGGCTGCGTACTCGCCGCATTGTTGGTGTCGGAGCTCGAGGTGCATCCGCCGACCAACACCCCCACGCACAACACCGTGGTGAGCAAGCGACCGATGCCCATTCCGTGACCAGACAAGCTGACACACCTCCCAGGAGAGGCGTTACCCGGACACTCGACGCGTGCCACTCAGCAGTGCGAACGCCTCTGTCGAGCAGATGTTACCAAGATCTAGTACCAAACGTCCTACGAATGCGCATAGCGGAGGCGGGCTGCTCCGATCACGTCTGTCGCATCGAATCCCATTGCTGCGCAGCCACTTCCACGTTCAACGTTTGACAAGCACGTCACTGACGGGTCGTATGCGAGGTCCGCGCCGGAATCAGTTGGGGGGCTGGCCGTTAAGGAAGTAGACCGCCTCCCAGAGGTGGTCGTCGGGGTCGGTGAAGTAGCCGGAGTAGATGCCCCATGGGCGTTCCATGGGTGGGCGGACGATGGTGCCACCGGCTTGCTCGGCCTGTTCGAGGATGCGATCAACGTCCGCACGGGTTTCGACGAACAAACCGAGGCTCATCGGAGACCCGGCGACTCGGCGACTCGGCCGACCGGGAGGGCGGCGTCTTTCGCGACGGTAATGATCTCCGGACTGCTGGCCGTCAACGGACTGCGATCCCAGTCGCCGAACTGCTCCGCGACGACCAATCCCGCATCGGACAGGAACCCGGCCAGCGCGTTCGCGTCGAGGAACCGCAACGTGCTGTGACTGACCTCGGGCTCCCACCGCTCGCTGGTGAAGGTGTGGGTGAACGACACCAGGTCACCCTCGACCGGCTCGGCGACCCGGCACACGCACCGCACCACCGCACCCGACTCATCGGTCACCGCACCGGAATACCGCCGATCCCACGTCTCCCATTCCCGCACAAGCGGATTGCGCGTCTCGAACGCGAACCTGCCGGTATCGGTCAGCGCCGCGGCGATCACCGCCAACGTGGACCGCAGCTCGTCATCACCGACGAGCACTTGGAACGCATGCCCGGTCATCACCACCAAGTCGAACTGCCGATCCCACCCCCGCACCGCACTCGAATCACCGAGCACCCATTCGATATCCCCACTCGCCCGCGCCACGTCGAGCATCCCCGCCGCCGGATCCAGTCCACACAGACGACCCGTATGCCCCTCCTCCCGAGCCCTGCGCAGCAGTTCCCCCGTCCCACACCCGACATCGAGCACCGACCCCGCCCCCATAACCAGCGGCAGATAAAACCCGAAGTCCCCCCGCCCCTCCCACGGATTGAACCGGTCATACACCGCCGCTAACCGCGCCTCACTAAAGGCTCTGTCGACCATGCTCGCAGCGTGTCAAACCCACACCCCCACCGCCACCGGATTTCCGTCTCAGCCGCGGACTCGACGGATCCCGGCCGCGAAATCGTCCAGGGCGGTGAGGATATGGTCGGCTTGCCACACCCGGTCGCGGGATCGTTGGGAAATCTCGTGGAGCACACCGGATTCGACCAGGCGATCGATAGCGCGTTGCGCCGCGACATTGCTGACTTCGAAGCTCCGCATGACGTAGGGATTGTCGATCACGGGCTGCGCGACAAGCACGTCGATCACCCGCCAGACAATCGAATCGCTACGGGCAGTGGTCTTCTCGCGATATTCGGCACGGATCGAACTCAGCTGCTCGACGAGATCGGTACCACTGCCGATGGCAAAGAATACGGCGTCGACGAACTGACGGACGATCGGTGCGGCATCGCCCGCCCGGTACCGGTTCAGCGCCTCGAAGTAGGCCGTTGTATTGACCAGCAGCCCGGCCGAAATCGGCACGGTCACATGCTGCGTCAGCCCCTTGCCGCGCAGCATCGCGTGCACGAGAGCCCGACCGGTGCGACCGTTTCCGTCGGTGAACGGATGAATGGTCTCGAATTGTGCGTGTGCCAGGGCGATCTGGACGACGAGCGGGATGTCGTCACGGCGCACGAACCCGATCAGGTCGGTGATCGCGTCCGGCACCCGCTCGTGATGCGGCGGAACGAAATCGGCGACGTGCGGACCGATATTGCTGCCGCCGATCCACACTTGCTCGGTCCGCCACTGCCCGGCGTGGCCCGGATTGGACGATTCGAGCAACGCCCGATGCATTGTCAGCAGCGTATCGGCGTCGACCGTACGACTCAGCTCGACGGCGGCTTCCATCGCCCGGACATTCGCGGTGACGATCCGAGCGTTGCGGTTCGTGTGCTTGCCCAGTTCGGCGAGCGCGAGTTGCCTGGCACCGACGGTCAGATTTTCGATCTGTGACGATGCGGCGCTCTCCGTGCGCAGCAGCACGGCGCTCATCGGTCCGAGCTCGCAGTCCGTGCCAAGGGCGGCGGAAACATGAGCGTCGAATCGTGCGAGTCGGTGTGCCGACTCTTCCGCCTCGGCCAGCAGGGTCGCGGGCAGCGATAAGGTTCAGTAAGTGGCTGAGTTATCAAACCTTATGCCCTTAAGGTTTGATAACGAGCAGCGCAATTTAACCCTTTGCCATGAGGTCGCGCTCAGAGATGTCGGAGGTTCGGCCAGGATTCCGACCAGGGGGTGCGGGGGTGGTCGCAGCGCCAGATCGTGACGTCGCGGGTGGAGCCGGGGAAGCCGAGGCGGGCGTCGACACGGCCGATCGGGGTTACGGAGGCGAAGAGGGGGGCTACTTCGGATTGGTCGTCGCCTATCCAGAGGACGGTGGTCGCGGAGTCGGGTGGGGTGCCGAAGTAGCCGAAGCCGCGGCTGGGGCTGTAGACGGCGGGGAGGTTGGTGCCGTAGACGTCGAGTGCGCTTGCCTGCCAGTAGGAGTCGGTGATGATGACGGTGTCGGCGCGGTCGGCTTCGGGCAGGGACTGGTAGGCGGTGGCGGTGGCCGCGGCGAGTTCGGGCCAGCCGAATCTGCCGTAGACGCCGATCGACAGGCCAGCGTCGGCCTGGCTCTTCGCGGGCTTGATGGCGGAATCGGATTGCCAAGGCATCGAAAATGCCACCAGCACAACGGATATGACAATCATTGAGATGGCGATGATGGTGCGCGGGCGGCCTGTTTTCTCGGTCCAGCGCACCGCGCCCGCGGCGATGATCGCGGCGTAGCAGCCTGCCGCGTAGTACGGCCTGCCGTCGGTGACGATGAAGGCCACCGCTAGCAGCAGCGGGAGCGGGGCGAGGAATCGGTACTGGCGCAACGGTTCCCAGCGGAACAGGGCAACGATTCCGTAGATCAGCAGCACGCCGCCGAGCAGGCCCGCCGAGGCAATGGCCAACGGCAGCCAGCTGTAGCGGCCGCCGATGGTGGCCTGCTCGTCGGCGACGACCGCGCCGAGCCGCAGCTGCGGCCAATCGTGGGCAGCCTGCCAGATCAGGCTCGGCAGCGTCGCGAGGACCACCACCCCCGCACCCAACCACAGTGCGGGGCGGCGGAATAGATCACGCGGACCGTAGCTCACTACGCCGATCGCGATCGCGATCCAGAAGAACGGGATCAGCCATTTCACCTGCATATCCACGGCGGTCGCCAGCGACGCCCACAGCAGCAGTGAGTCATGACGGGTGCGCACCCAGCGGATGAGCAGCCAGCTGATCAACACCCACAGCGCGGTGTCGATAGTGTTGGTGGCCAACTGAGTTCCCTGCACCAGCAGGAAGGGTGAGGTCGCGTAGGCGGTCGCGGTCAGCAGCTGCGCGTTGCGCGAGCCGCCGAATTCCCTGGCTATCTGCGCACTGATCAGCACTGCGGCGACGGTGACCAGCATAGCCGGAATGCGCTGTGCCACCATGGATTCCGGCGCGATCAGATCCATCAGCCTGGCGATCGCGGGCAATACCGGACCCTGATCGGCGTAACTGACGGCAAGCCTGCGGCCCGCGGCGATGAAATACAGTTCGTCGCCGAAGAATCCGTAGCGGCCCGCCGAAGCAAGCAGCGCGATCGCCGACACGATCGCGATGGCGCCAACTCCGGCGAGCGCGAACGGCGGCTGCTCCTTGGGCGTATCCCGTTGCCGCACTTGGGTTGTCGTCGTATCAGTCATGTTCCCCCACCTTCCGCGTAGCCACATCGAACAGCCGGCACATGTGTGCCGAGTACCCGTCCACATCGAAGTCCGGCTCGCGGATGGCGCGCCCGGCCGCGCCGTCGATCGCGTCGCGGATGGACTTCGCCATCACCAGCGGGTCGAACGCGGTGAAATCCCCGGCGCGCTGGCCTTCCTCCATGATGTCGATCAACGGCACGATAATCTCTCGTTCCCCGTCGGCCGAGGCGAACTTCGGCCGGCCCTGCGCGTCGCGCAGGTTCATCACCACATCCATCAGTGCCGCGACGTAGTTCTTGTTCGCGGCGATGAACGCGAGATTCGATTCGATGTAGGCCAGCAACATGTTTCGCGGCCCGATCGCGGCGGCGACCTTCGGCCCGATGTGCTCGGCGCCCGAGATGTACAGCTGGATGACCAGCTGTGTCATCAGATCGTCTTTGCCATCGAAGTGGTAGGAGATGACCCCTTTGGAGATCCCGGCATGCTTGGCGATCCGCGCCAGCGACGCGCTGCCGTAGCCGACCTCGGAGATCACCTCCACCGCCGACGCGATGATCTGCCGCCGCCGCGCCTCTTCGATAAACGACCTTTGCTGGCCGTCCGGACTACTTTCTGACCGCACGGCCAAATATTAGCACGATCAGCCAGTAAAGTGCTTGGTGTCTCCACGTGCCCAGCCAGGATCGCCGACCTTGACGAATCCGAGCCAGCTGCCGCGTATCTCGTCGACGAGCCGCTGCGGTCGCTCCCCTTGCAGCATCGGCGCGTGCTGCCAGGCCGCCGCGTTGCCGAGGACGAACGGCAATTCGAGGCAGTGGCACGCGCCGAACGGGCTGTCCTGCGGCTGCCAGTCGAATTCGAACAGCCAGGCCACGCCGCCGCCCGCGTTCAGCGCCGCGCTCAACTGCCGGGTCGGCGCCCCGAAGATCTGGTCCGTGGCCGTCCGCACCGCGTTCCAGTCGTCGGAAAAGAACGCCGCCGCTTCGTCTTTGGTCGTCCCCATCAGCATCGGCATGGCGCGCTCACGCACCGCGCGCACCAGGTCGGCGGCGACAACGGTCCCATCCCCCACCAACTGAAACGGCGGAACCACCTGCCCGCCAGCCCCCTTCGCGACCGCCAACTGCGCGGCGAGCAACGCGTGCACCGGCACCTCGCCGAGCTGCCCCGCCTCGATCCCCAACTCGCGCAAGAACTTCGCGCCGATCCGCTCGGCCGCCTCCGGCGTATCGGGCACCATGCCGAGCGGCGGACTCTGCAGAATCGCCTGCTGGAACAGCCCATCCGCCCGTTCCCCCGACAACATCGCCACCAGGGAAATCGCACCCGCCGACTGCCCCGCGGCGGTCACCCGCGCCGGATCACCACCGAACGCGGCGATGTTGTCGCGCACCCAGCCGAGCGCCGCGATCTGATCGAGCACCCCCAGATTGCCGTCACTCACCCCGGGCAATCGCAGAAACCCCAGCGCACCGAGCCGATAGTTGACCGTCACCACCACAACATCCCCCAGCGCCGCCACCTCGGCCCCGTCGTACCACCCGAGCCTGCCCGCCCCGCTGGAGAACCCGCCGCCGTGCAGAAACACGAGCACCGGATGCCCTTCCCCGGCCGGTGCCCACACATTCAACGACAGACAATCCTCCCCCTGCGGCACCTCGAACGACCCCATCGCCCGATCCAGCCGCGACGCCAATTGCGGTGCCGCCACCCCGAATTCGCTCGCGTCCCGAACATCCGGCCACGGCGCCACCGGCTCCGGCGCACCGAATCGCACGGCCCGCGCATACGGAATGCCCCGAAAGACGCTAACCGGCCCGTCGCTGACGCCACGCACCTTCCCGGCCGCGGTCTCGACGACTACCGACTGATTGATATCACTGGTCATACGTCCGAGTCTGCCGCCCCAATCCCCCACCACAAGGGGTTCCGAGAATCGGGGAGAGTCAAAAGGTCGCCTACTGATCTTGGCCAGCAACCATTCGACTCGCTTCGATCGACCACCCACACGAAAAGGCCGCGCTCCCAATGGAAGCGCGGCCTTTTGGTTGAACCTTACAGGTACTGACCCGTGCTGGACTCGGTGTCGATCGCCCTGCTCGCGCTGGCGTTCTTGCCCGTGACCAACGTGCGGATGTAGACGATCCGCTCGCCCTTCTTGCCCGAGATGCGGGCCCAGTCATCGGGATTCGTGGTGTTGGGCAGGTCCTCGTTTTCGGAGAACTCGTCCTGGATCGAATCGTAGAGATGCTGGAGGCGCAGGCCGGGGTTGCCGGTGTCGAGGACGGACTTGATGGCGTACTTCTTGGAGCGGTCCACGATGTTCTGGATCATGGCGCCGGAGTTGAAGTCCTTGAAGTACAGGACCTCCTTGTCACCGTTGGCGTAGGTGACCTCCAGGAAGCGGTTGTCCTCGCTCTCGGCGTACATCCGGTCGACGACCCGTTCGATCATCGCCTTGACGCACAGGAGCTTGTCGCCACCGAACTCGGCGACATCGTCGGCGTGCAGCGGCAGCGTCTCCGTGAGGTACTTGGAGAAGATGTCCTGTGCCGATTCCGCGTCCGGCCGCTCGATCTTGATCTTCACGTCAAGGCGGCCGGGCCGCAGGATCGCGGGGTCGATCATGTCCTCGCGGTTGGAGGCACCGATCACGATGACGTTCTCGAGTCCCTCGACGCCGTCGATCTCCGAAAGCAGCTGCGGCACGACCGTGGTCTCCACATCGGAGGACACGCCCGAACCGCGGGTACGGAAGATGGAATCCATCTCGTCGAAGAACACGATCACCGGCGTACCTTCGGACGCCTTCTCGCGTGCCCGCTGGAAGATGATCCGAATGTGGCGCTCGGTCTCGCCGACGAACTTGTTGAGCAGCTCGGGACCCTTGATGTTCAGGAAGAATGACTTGGCTTCCTTGGCATCCTCACCGCGCGCCTCGGCGATCTTCTTGGCAAGGGAGTTGGCCACCGCCTTGGCGATGAGCGTCTTACCGCAGCCGGGAGGACCGTAGAGCAGCACGCCCTTCGGCGGGCGCAGCGCGTACTCGCGGAACAGATCCTTGTGCAGGAACGGCAGCTCCACCGCGTCGCGGATCTGCTCGATCTGCCGACCGAGACCGCCGATATCGGTGTAGTCGACGTCCGGGACCTCTTCCAGCACAAGGTCTTCGACCTCGGCCTTGGGAATGCGCTCGAACGCGAACCCGGCCTTGGTGTCCACCAGCAGCGAATCACCAGGGCGCAGTTTGCGAATCGGGGAGTCGGGGTCGTCCATGTCGTCGTACTCGGCGACCTTGGCCAGCGGACCCGCCAGCCAGACCACGCGCTCCTCGTCGGCATGACCGACGACCAGTGCGCGGCGTCCATCGTCGAGGATTTCCCGCAGGGTGCCGATTTCGCCGATCGCGTCGAAGACACCGGCCTCGACGACCGTGAGTGCCTCGTTGAGGCGGACGGTCTGGCCGTATTCGAGGGTCGAGGTCTCGATGTTCGGGGAACACGTCAATCTCATCTTGCGACCCGATGTGAATACATCGACCGTCTGATCGTCGTACACGCCGATCAGAATCCCGTATCCGCTCGGCGGCTGACCGAGCCGATCGACTTCCTCACGCAAGGCGACGAGCTGCTGGCGCGCTTCCTTGAGTGTGTCCATCAGCTTGGTGTTGCGAATGGTCAGCGAATCGATGCGGGCTTCCAATTCCCGTGCACGATCCGGCGAATCGGCGAGTTGCCTGCGGAGTGCAGCCGCTTCGGCGCGTACCGCCTCGAGCTCTCTCCAGGCCGCCGAATCCGAATTCTCGATGGGGCTCATGTGCTGCTCCTCCCAGTCCCGGTCTATCAACGCTACCGGGCGCGAACCGTTCTCGCTTTCCGACATGGTTTCGTCGTGATCACATCTGGGCTGCGATCGACGGCCGGATGACCATGTTAGCCTGCCCTAACCCGCACTCGGTGAGCCACCTCGCCGACCGAGCCGAAAGGTTGCTGAAGATGCTCCTTCCCGCCAGAATTCTTCGCGTTTCCGTTGCTACCGCTACTGCCGTGCTTGCCGTTACCGTCGGGCTCGCGGCCTGTAGTTCTGATGACAACAAATCCGATGCCAAGGCCTCTTCCTCCAGCGCAGTGGCCTCGAGCAGCGCCGCGGCGGCCGGTGCGGCGGCGGCGCCGAGCCCGGACACGCTGCAGGCGGTGCTCGTCAAATTGTCCGATCCGGCGGTACCCACCGCGGACAAGGCCAAGCTCATCGTCGACGGCGAAAAGCGCACGGCGAACATCGATCAGATGAACAAGGGGCTTGCGGGCTACGCACTGACCTACGCAGTGGCGGATGTCACAACGCAGGGCAACACCGCCACCGCGCAGGTGACCATCACCTCGCCGCACGGCGCCGTCCCGGCGATGCCCCTCACCTGGGAGAACGTCGACGGCACCTGGAAGCTCTCGGACTCGAGCGGCTGCCTGATGCTCGGCTTCGCACAGGCGCCCTGCGTTCCTGCCTGATTCGCGACGACGGCCGAGGGCTATGTGCGGACGCCCTCGGCCGGGTAGGCACGCCCCCGGCCGCGCCGGACAGGCCCGTCAGCCCTTCGAGGGCCTGCGCTGCGGCTTGGGGGTCACCGTGCCCTCGGCGAGCTTGCGTGCGCTCACCAGGAACGCCGTATGGCCCTGCATACGGTGCTCGGGGCGGACCGCGAGGCCGACCACATGCCAGCCGCGCACCATCGACTCCCAGGAGCGCGGTTCGGTCCAGCACTCCTGTTCGCGGAGCGCCTCCACCACTTTCGACAGCTGCGTGACCGTTGCCACATAGATGATGAGCACGCCGCCGGGGACCAACGCCTTTGCTACCGACGGCAGCGCGTCCCACGGCGCGAGCATGTCGAGCACAGCGCGATCCACGGATTCGCCCGCGTAGTCGGCCACGTCGCCGATCGTCAGCGACCAGTTAGCCGGACGTTCGCCATAGAAGGTTTCGACGTTGCGGATGGCATGGTCGGCATGGTCCTGGCGAATTTCGTACGAAATGACCTCGCCCTGCGGCCCGACGGCACGCAACAGTGAACATGTCAGCGCGCCGGAGCCCGCGCCGGCCTCCAACACCCGCGCGCCGGGGAACATGTCGCCCTCGTGCACGATCTGCGCGGCGTCCTTCGGGTAGATCACGGCGGCGCCGCGCGGCATGGACAGCACGTAGTCGATCAGCAACGGGCGCAAGGCCAGATACGGGGTGCCGTTGGTGGAGTTGACCACGCTGCCCTCGTCGGCACCGATCAAGCTGTCGTGCTTGATCCCACCGCGATGGGTGTGGAACTCCTTGCCCTCTTCCAAGACCACCGTGTAGAGGCGCCCTTTGGCATCGGTCAGCTGTACCCGGTCACCGAGGGTGAATGGACCGGTCCGTCTGGCCGTCATGAATCTCCGTTCGCTGGCAGAGCCGCGTGCTCTGAATACTCGCGCACCGGCGTGTCGGTGCCGCCGGATAGCCTGCCAGGTATGAGCTCGCCCGTGTCAACGCCCCCTACCGACGGCGCGCAGGCGTCCGATCCCGGTGCGGCGGCGAGTCGGTCGCGCCCGGCGCTGTCGCCTTCGCGGGCAATGGATTTCAAGCAGTGCCCGCTGAAGTACCGGTTCCGGGCGATCGATCGGATTCCGGAGACGCCGAATCGGAGCGCACTGCGCGGCACGATGGTGCACGCGGTACTCGAGGACCTGTACGGCCTGCCTGCGGCGCAACGGCAGCCGCTGCGGGCCGAGGACCTGATCGTGCCCGCGTGGGCGCGGATGGCGGCCGGCTGGCCCGAGGTGACCGAGTTGATCACCGACGCCGAGCTGGACGGTTTCCTCGGCGAGGTGCGCAAGCTGGTGCAGGCCTACTACCGGTTGGAGGATCCCACGCGCTTCGATCCGGAGTCGAGGGAGGCGCGGGTGGAAGTCGAACTCGACGACGGAGTTCTGTTGCGCGGCTTCGTCGATCGGATCGACGTCGCGCCGACCGGACAGCTGCGGGTTGTCGATTACAAGACCGGCCGGGCACCGGGGCCGACCCAGGAGACCCGGGCGTTGTTCCAGCTGAAGTTCTACGCGCTGGTCGTGCTGCGCACCCGCGGCATCGTGCCGACCCAGCTGCGCCTGATCTACCTGGCCGACGAGCAGATCCTCACCTACTCCCCCGACGAGGAGGAACTGCTCCGCTTCGAACGCACCCTGTCCGCGCTGTGGGAGGCCATCCTGGAGGCGGGCCGCACCGGCGACTTCCAGCCGAATACCAGTTGGCTGTGCTCGTATTGCGACTACAAGCCGCTGTGCCCCGAATTCGGCGGCACCCCACCGCCTTACCCGGGGTGGCCGGTCGGCGGGACCGGTGAGTCGCCGGACGAGACGTTGGCGGACGCGGTAGCGGACTGACGAACTACCGGTGTCCGGTCGCCGCCATGATGGAATCCAGTGACGTGCCATGGGTTCCGATGAGCGCCACCGCAAGGATCAGCACCACCACTCCCACCACGTCGCCGATCAGAACCAGTACGTTCCGAATGCGGCGCCCGCGCTTGACTCGTTCGGCCTCCGTCGGCATTGACGTCCTTCCGTACCTCCGTGCGGGGCCCATGCCGCGCCCCGACGTTCCTTGTGTGCATGTCGCACGACACACCGGACAGTGTCGCCGACACACCGTGAAATCTCGTCACGACTCGCGGAGTCGGCCAGTGCCGACTACCGACGAGCCCGCTCGCTGCGCACGAAATCATAACGATTCCGTGCGCAGCAGGCTACAACGCACCCCCGCGCCGACGCGACCACCCGCGCCCGTGCTCAGAGGGTGAAGTTGTGGAACAGCAGGAGGGAAAGGCCAAGGCCGACAGCCAGGTTGACCACGACCGCCGAACCGAAGACGACGATCGGCCGCCACCCGGCCTCGCGCAGGCCACGCAGCGAGAACTCCAGCCCGATGGAGACGAACGCGAAGATCAGGAACCAGGTGCGCAGGTCGTTGATGATGGCGATGTGCGCTGCACCGGATTTCTTGGCCGCGGACTGCAGGTACAGCGTGCCGATGACGGACGCGGCGACGAAGCCGAGGACGAACTTCGGGAACCGCTCCCAGAACTGCCGCGCCGAGGGCCGTATCGCACCGGCGGTGCGTTCGACCTTCAGGGTGAAATACGCGGTCAACGCGATCGCGACAATGCCGATCAGCGCGTTCTGCGTGGTCTTCACGATGGTGGCGATCTGCAGCGCCTTCTCCCCCGCGATGGCACCCGAGGCCGCGACCGCCGCCGTCGTGTCGATATTGCCGCCGATCCAGGCACCGGCGACCGCGTCGGACAGCCCGAAAACATCGGCGAGCCATGGCAATACGAAGATCGAGGGCAGCGCGAAGATGATCACCAGCGAGGCAGCGTAGGCGATCTGCTCGCGCTTGGCCTGCACCGCACCCGCCGCCGCGATGGCCGCGCTGACGCCGCAGATGGACACGGCCGAGGACAGCAGCGCCCGCAGCTTGTCGTCGAGCCCGAGCCGCCCGCCGAGCCACCAGGTGAACCCGAACACCACGGTGATCAGCAACAGCGCCTGCAGGATCGACGGGCCCGCCGCGGTCACCAGGATCTTCAGATTGATCGAGGCGCCGAGCAGGACAACGCCGGTCTTGATGAAGAACTCGGTGCGGAAACCGGCCGAAAGCCGGTCGCGCAGTGCGAGTTTGCCGAGGATGACGTTGCCGAGCAGGCCGATCGCGATGGCGTACACCGGGAACTCGATCGACTTCGCCACCCGGTTGAACGGGGTGCCCGCCGCCCACTGCGGGACGTGCGTGTCGAAGAAGCGGGTCAGCGCGCCGAGCACGACGACGACCGCGATCCCCGCCACGATCGCGCCGACGGTTGGCCGCGAGATCGCCTGCAATGCCGCCGTTTCCGACCGCACCGGAGCGGAAGACGCTGCGTCCGTCCCAGTTTCGCTGGCAACGGTCGAGTCCGGTGTATTCGCTTCCCGCGCTTCGGTATCCGACATCACGGCACCAGCCAATCCGGAATCACGCCGACCAGGACGAGCGCGATCAGCGCCAGTCCGGCGATCGCCGCCAGCCAGTCCTCATTCCAGGTGATTATGCTTCCCGAGCGCTGCTCGGGCGATGTCTGTGACACGGGTGTGCTCCTTGCGTTCCTCATCGAGAGGCCGCACGGTAACAACACCCGGTCACCAGGCACACCGGTTGCGTTCAGCGTGAGTTATTCACGCATACAAGACAAAACGGACGGCGATAATCGGCTCAGAAGGCGCGACAGGAGCGGATGTCGAAGGCGAGGATGGCCTTGGCGCCGAGCTCGGCGAGCTGGTCCATCACTTCGTTGCCCTGCTTGCGCGGCACCATGGCACGGATCGCGACCCAGTTGTCATCGGCCAGCGGGGACACCGTCGGCGACTCGAGGCCCGGCGTGATCTTGACCGCCGCGTCGAGCAGCTCCTTGGGGCAGTCGTAGTCGAGCATGATGTATTGCTGACCGAACACCACACCCTGAATACGAGCGATGAGCTGATTACGCGCCCGCTCCTTGTGATCGGAGCCGGTGCGTTCGATCAGCACGCCCTCCGAATCGCACAGTGATTCACCGAAGGCGACCAGGTTGTGCTGACGCAGTGTGCGCCCCGAACCGACCACGTCGGCGATGGCGTCGGCGACGCCGAGCTGGATGGAGATCTCCACCGCGCCGTCGAGGCGGATCACCTCCGCCTGAATGCCGCGCCGCTGCAGATCGCTGAGCACGAGATTCGGGTACGAGGTGGCGATGCGCTTGTCGTAGAGGTCCTCGACCTGCCACGGCTGCCCGGCCGGTGCGGCGTAGCGGAAGCTGGAGCGGCCGAAGCCGAGGCCGAGCCGTTCGCTGACCGGCGCGCCGGAATCGAGCGCGAGGTCGCGGCCGGTGATGCCGAGGTCGAGTTCGCCGGACCCGACGTAGATGGCGATGTCCTTGGGCCGCAGGAAGAAGAATTCGACCTGGTTGGCCGGGTCGAGCACGGTCAGTTCGCGCGGATCGGTCCGCTTGCGGTAACCGGCCTCGACGAGGATGGCGGTGGCGGCTTCGGACAGGGCGCCTTTATTGGGGACTGCGACGCGCAGCATGGGAATGGGTCCTTTCGGGAGGTGAAACTAGGGAGTAAGACGCGCCATCACAGATGTCGGTACACGTCTTCGAGCTTCAGCCCACGACCCACCATCAGCACCTGAACCCAGTACAGCAGCTGCGAGATCTCCTCGGCGAGCGACTCGTCGCTCTCGTGCTCGGCGGCCAGCCATACCTCGCCAGCCTCCTCGAGCACCTTCTTACCCTGGCTATGCACGCCAGCGTCCAGCGCGGCAACGGTTCCGGACCCCTCGGGGCGGGTAACCGCACGATCCTGCAGCTCGGCGAACAGGGTTTCGAAGTTCTTCACGATGAACCATTGTTTCAGACCGGTGTGCGGGACCGTTGCTCCGGCCCGTCGCAGCCCGAACTCACCGCCGCCCGCGACGCACTAGAGGCAAGGACGCGGGCGGGCATGATGGTTTCATGTCCTTCCGCACCGCGCTGACCGACCTGTTCGCTCTGCGTCATCCGATCGTGTTGGCGCCCATGGGTGGCGTGGCCGGTGGTGAATTGGCCGCCGCCGTGTCGAATGCCGGTGGACTCGGCCTGGTCGGTAGCGGGGATCGGGCATGGCTGACCCGTGAACTGTCGATTGTCGCGAACACCGCGCGTTCTGCATGGGGTGTCGGATTTCTCAGCTGGGCGGTCGACCTCGACACGGTCCGGTGGGTGCTCGACGAGTACCGGCCGCGCGCGGTGCTGCTGTCGTTCGGCGATCCTTCGCCGTTCGTCGAGTCGGTGCGCGCCGCGGGCGCCGTGCTCATGGTCCAGGTCACCGATCACGAGGAGGCACGCCGCGCCGTCGACCTCGGCGCGGACGTCATCGTCGCGCAGGGCGGCGAGGCGGGCGGGCACGGTGCCGGGCGTTCCACCATGACGATGGTGCCTACCGTCGCCGATCTCGCGCATCCGACGCCGGTGCTCGCCGCGGGCGGTATCGCGGACGGTCGCGGGCTTGCGGCCGCGCTGACGCTCGGCGCGGCGGGCGTCATGGTCGGCACCCGCTTCGAGGCGACGCACGAAGCCGTGATCACCCCCGAGCAGGCCAAGGCGATCGTGGCCGCGCACGGCGACGACACCGCGCGCGACCGGGTGTTCGATATCGCGCGCCGATCGCCGTGGCCGACGAAGTACACCGCGCGCATGCTGCGCAACGAGTTCTTCGACAACTGGCACGACCGCGAGGACGAGCTGCGCGCCGACACCGCCGCACAGGATCGCTACCTCGACGACGATGCCGCGGCTCCCCCGGTCTGGGCGGGCGAGGCCGTCGATCTCATCAGCGCCATCGACTATGCCGCCGACGTGGTGAGCAGGATCGCCGAGGAGGCCGATGTCGCGCTCGCACGCGCGGCGCGCCGACGGATCGACGACGTCTGACGCGACCACGTCGGTCCGTGAACACCTCCGTCGCCCCGGCGAATGCCGAGGCGACGGAAGCGTTTTCGACTGTTCGGTCAGTTCTCGCTGAGCAGCGCCTCCAGGTCGGCGACCGCGGTGCGCAGGTGTCCGGCGAATTCGTGCATCTGGTCGGCGACCGTGGTCGGGGTGGCCAGGTACAGATTCCAGCGGTCCGGCAGCAGAACGTAGGCGACGCCGATGCAGCGGGGGCTGGTGGAGCCGAAACCGAAGTAGCTGATGTTGACCGACGGGGCCGAGCTGGTGCTCAGGTAGTCGTCGCGCATGATCAGCCAGCCGGGGCTGTCGTAGAGCGGAATCGGCTCGGTGACACCGAGTTCCGCGCCGCGGCGGCGTTGGATCCACTGCAGTTCCCACAGGTGCTGCTCGGGTGCGGCACCCGCCTGGCATTCCTTGGCGCGGGCGACGTGCGCGGCGGCCGCGGTCCGTGCGGCGGCGAGCTTGGCCGACTGGTCGACCGCCGGGTCCTGCACCGCGTCCACGAACGCCACCAGCTCCGGGGTGACCACCCGCATGGCCTCGGTGCGGCCGTTGCGGTACTGGCGGGTGGCGATGGATTCGTAAGTGGCGCCGGTGATTCCCTTGCTGCGCCGATGCGCCAGCTGATAGCTCAACTGCGCGAACGCATCCGGGGAGATGCCGAGCGACTTGGCGCTGGTGGTGCCGAAGTCCGCGAAAGAGACCGTCTGCGTGGCATTTTCGGCGGCGTAGCGGGCGAAATCGGCGCCGGCGGCGGCAATGTCGTTGCGCTGCGCGGCATCGAGCACGAAGTCGATCGGCTCGACGGCGGGCAGGCCCTGCGCCTGTGCGCCGGATCGGTCGGCGTGTTCCTGCGCCGAAGTCTCCAGCATGGCGTCGACGAAGGACAGGATGGTGGTGCCGTCCAGTCCGCAGTGCTCGACGTTGATGCCCGCCTGGCCGTCGGCGAAGACGATGAACGACACCGCCTTGTCGAACCAGCGGTTGGCGCTGTCGCCGTGCAGCAGTTGATCGCAGGCGTGCAGTTCGTCGCGCGGGGCGAAGTCCTCCAAACAGACGCAGAACAACGCGGTCTCGATGGTGTCAAGGGCCGCGGCGTTGGCCGGTTCGGCGAGCAACTGCTGCCTGCTCGCCGCCCACTCGGCGCGCGCCTTGGTGGTGAGATGCCCTACGGCGGAATCGGTTCGGGTCGACCGCGCACCGGCCTTGAGTACCTCGCGCAACCCGCAGGCGAGATCGTCCAGCGAGTGCGGCGCACCGTCCTTGCCGAGCACGTCCAGCCGGAACATGCTGCCGCGGAAGAAGACCACCACATGCTTGGCGTCGGACGGGCCTGGCCATTCCTCGCTGTAGGGCACCCGCACGCTGTCCTGCGTTTCGCCGGGAATGCGGGTCTCGGAGAACAGGTACTTGTTCTGCCACATCGACAGCGCCTGCCCGCGCTGCAGCACCGGCGGGATCGCCTCGGCATCCAGCGCGATCTTGTAATCCACAGCGGCGGAAATGATTCCGGCCGCGCGATCCACCTGGGTCGCGGCCGTGGATGCGGCCAGCGTGGTGTCGTCGCGGAAGAGGAAGAAGAAGTTGGCGTTCAACGCGATCCGGTCGCGCCTGCCAAGGTATCGCGACGGCCAGAACAGGTCGAGCCAGCTGCCGACGCCGGGGGTGGCGTCGTATTCCGCCAGCGCCGCGTGCAGTGTGCGGCCCGGCCCGTCCGCGCGCAGCAGGTCATCGACCGCCGCCTCGGTGGTGGCGAGTTCGTCGGCGGTGAGCAGCGGCGCGCACCACCGCAGGAATCTGGCGCAGCTGTCCTCCAGTGTCGGCAGGGGCACCCTCGGCAGGGTGTCGTCGGCGGCGAAGGTGCGTTCGGTCAATGCTGGTCCTCGGTGTCGGCGTGGTGCTTCGGCAACGGTCGCGATAGGTAAAGGCCTGCGTAGAGCCAGCCTTCGGTTTCCCGGTCGGTGGTGTCGATTCCCTTGGCGGACAGGGTGTTCAGCACCTGGGACTGCTCGGCCGCGGAGGCGAACCTGCGCTGCTCGAACAGCCCGGGCACCTGTTCGGTCCGGTAGCCGAGCGCGGCGAGTTCCGCGGCGATCGGCGCGAAGTCGAACATGCGCAGCACGAAGTGTGCCATCCATGGTCGCCGACGGGGATGCGCGGTGGCGACTCGGGCCAGCGTCTTCTCGGTGACATAGCCGATGCAGCCGGTGGAGATGATGATGTCGGCGCTGGCGAGCAGCTCGCGCTGTTCGTCGGTCGGTTCGCCGGACTCCAAATCGGCGTGCACGGTGTCGTCAAGCAGACCCGTCTGGTGTGCGTAGGCGAGCGCGGGCGCGGAGGCGTCCATGCCGAGGAAGCGGACATCGGCGAGGCCGTCCCTGCTGCCGAGCGCCGCGCGGTCGCGGGCGATGAGGGCCGCGTGGTCCCCGTCCGCGGTGCGGTAATGCTCGGCGAGCTCCCGCATGGTGGTGTCGAAGCGAAGCAGTGCCGCGTTCACGCCGTAGGAGCAGCCGATGTCGAGCACGGTCGGCGTGCTGACGCGGGCCGAGGCGCGGTACTCCCGAATCTGCTGCTGGAAAACGGGTTTCGCCAGTTCCGGAATGCGATAGTCGAGGTCGGACATGCGGGCGTAGTAGTCGCGTGGATCGGGACGGTCGTAGATATCGTCGAAGGAGGCTTTCCCGGTCGTATGTAACGGCACTGCCACAGTCGTTCCTCTCGGGTCGAGCGGTACTCCCGATCAGCGGTATCGATCGGGCCGTTCGGCTCAGTCGAGCAAGCGGTCGCCGCGGACAGCGTCGGCCGCGGCGGCCAGATGGTCGGGTAGTACGCGGCCGAAGAGTTGACGGGTGCGCTCCACCGTGCCGATGACGCCCGGCCGGTCGGTGTAGGCGAAAATCGCCGAATGTCGTTGCGTGGCACCGTCGACCGGCGACACGCGATGCAGCGAGAAGCGCCCCTGGAACAGCTGCAGGTCGCCGGGGCGCAGGTCGAGCCGCTGGATCAGGTGCTCGCTGGAGCCGGTGAGCACGGCGCGCACGTCGTCGAGGTGCTCGGCCTGCGGCGTGCGAATGTTGGGGCAGTACTCGAAGATTCCGCCCGACTCCGCGGGCTGAGTCAGCATGCTGACGGTGAATTCGTTGGTGTCGAAGTGCCACGGGTGCGACATGCCGGGGGCGACGACGTTCAGGCACAGACCGGCCAGCGGGTCGGCGAATTCGTGCAGCTCGGCCAGGCCGAAGCAGTCGGCGAGGAACCGCTGGAATCGGGTGTCGGTGTAGAGCTGGTGGATCAGCGCGTCGCCGGGGATGCGGTCACGCGGCACGAACGCGTTGCCGCGCTCCAGCACGATGCGCCCAGGATGGTCTTGCGGCAGTTCGGTATCCAGCGGAATGTTGTAGGCGTTCACCCGCTCGACCTCGTAGTACGCGTGCGGCGCCATCGCGTCGCCCTGCGCCCGCAGCGTCTCGGCCAGTTCCGGCCGGATGAAGCCGCGCAAGACGGTGCAGCCGATCGCCGCTAGCTCCGCCCTCGCGCGCTGTACCGCGGTGCGCCGACCGGAGTCCGCCGGATTCGCGAGGGGATACCGTGCGGTATCGACGATCTCGTCGAGGACACCCAACGCTGCCATGGCGACATTCTGGTAGAGCGGACCGCCGACACGCCCGAGATTGGGCGAGATTGCCGGTGATCGCGGTCACACCTATCAGCAGCACGCACTCCCGTTGCGGCACAGTAACTCTCGCTGGAGCGCGGTCGGGAGTGTCGAACGGTGGCCGTTCAGCCGCGCAGTTTCAGCGCTTGGTCGAGGTCATCGATCGTGAGTCCGACGAGGGTGTCGCGGAAGCTGCGCCCAGGCCCCTCGGGCACCGCGATCTCGCACGGGATCACGATCACCGCGCAGCCCGCCGCATGCGCCGCGCGGGTGCCGGTCGGCGAGTCCTCCACGGCGACACAGTCGCGCGGGTCGACGCCGAGCAGCTCGGCGGCCCGCAGGTAGACGTCCGGCTCCGGCTTGCCGCGCGCCACCTCGTCACCGCAGACCGACACATCGAAGCGGTCGCGGCCGAGGGTGTCCAAGCCGAACTCGGTGAGCGAGCGCTTGGTATTGGTGACGAGCGCCGAAGCCAGCCCCGCCTCCCGCACCGTCGCGAGCGCGGCCGCGGCGCCGGGACGCCACGGGATCGGACCGGTCATCAACTCGGTCACCCGCCGCTCCAGGAACTCCTCCGCCGCGAGCAACACCTCCGGTGTCGACTCGACGCCGAGTCCGGTGAAGATCATCCGCAACGCGTCGGGCCCGGACGCGCCGATCAGCGCGTGCCGCAGCTCGTCGGTCATCTCGTGACCGTGCGCGCGAGCCAGCTCACGGACGGCGATGTCCCAGAGCTTCTCCGAATCGAGCAGCGTGCCGTCCATGTCCCAGAGAACTGCGGCTAGTCGCGGGGTCACGTGCCGGAACCGGAGATCAACATCCGTCCATTCTCCGATACCACCTGGATCCATCGACTCTCGGACCTGGTCTCACCGTTCTTCATGCTGTAGGTGAGGGAAACGACCGCGCGGTTGTCGCCCTGCGCGGTGACGTTGCCGATGCTGACCGAGCGCACCGTGCCCCACCAGCTCGCGTAGCCGTTGTAGCCGCTGCCGCTGGCCTGCGCCTGGTAGGAGGGGGTGAGCTGGGACCACGCGCCGGCGGTGTTGCCGGGCAGCATGCTGTAGTAGCCCTGCACGAATTGGGTGACGCTTGCCGCGGGCGGCGCGCCGAAGGGGGTCACGGTGATGGTCGTCGACGGCGGCACCTTCGTCGACGGGGTAGGTGTCGGTGCCGTCGAAGAGGGTGCCGAGGACGGCGGCGCGCTTGGGGTCGGGCTCGGCTCGGCCGACGGGGCCGGTGTGCCGGCCGGTGCCGCGGGCTCCTGCTGCTGGCCTGGGCCCGCCGCGTTGGGCGCCGTTGCCGGGACCTCGGCGGAGGAGGACGGGATCGTGGTCGCGGGCGGTGCCGCAGTGCTGCCCTCGTTGCGATTCGAGGTGGCCAAGGCGATGAGCCCGATCACGGCGAGCACCGCGACGAACGCGGCCGCCGCCATGGCGAGGGAACGGTTGCGCGACGGTCCCGGTCCAGCGCCGCCGGGCAGGGTGGAGGACGCGCCACCGCGCGGCGGGAGCGGTGGTTGCGCGGAAACGGATTCGGCCGCAGGGGGATTCGTCAGCGCGGCAGTCGGCACCAGCGCCGTCGCGTCGTTCGCGTTCGCGGTGCTTCCCGCGGCATCGGTGCCCGATTGGCCGCCAGGCTGCGGCAGGACGGTCGTGGCGTCGCCGCCCGGCGCGGGCAGCGCCTTGGTGAGCGCTGGTATCCCCAAACTCGGAACCCGGCCCTCCGCAACGTCTTCCAGCGCCTTCTGCGCCTCCCGCATGGTCGGGCGCGCGTCGATCGTCGGGGCGAGCAGCCGCATCAGCACCGGGCCGAGCGCACCGGCGTCTTTGGGCACCGGCACCTGTCCGCGCGCGACGGCGTGCAGCACGGCAAGGGGGTTGTCGCCCTCGCCGAACGGCGGCAGACCTTCCACGGCGGCGTAAAGCGTTGAGCCGAGGGCGAATACGTCGGAGGCGGGTTCCGGGTTCTCGCCGCGCGCCACCTCGGGCGCCAGATAGGCCGGGGTGCCTGCGAGGAATCCGGTGGCGGTGACGGTGACGTCGCCGACGGCGCGGGAGATGCCGAAGTCGGTGATCTTCACGGTGCCGTCGTCGCCGACGAGCAGGTTCGCGGGTTTCACGTCGCGGTGCATGATGCCGGCGTCATGGGCGGCGGCCAGTGCTCCGGCGGCTTGCGCGCCGATGCGGGCGACCTCCACCGGCGCAAGGGTGCGTTTGCCGGAGAGTTTGGCCGCGAGGCTCGGGGCGTCCATGTACTCCATGACCAGCCACGGCTGGCCGTCTTCCTCGGCGACGTCGAAGACGGTGATCGCGTGCGGATGGTGCAGCCGGGCCGCGATGCGGCCCTCGCGCATGGCGCGCAGCTTCGCCTCCAGCGCGGCCGTGCGTGATAATCCCGGCCCGAGGATGAGCTGTTTCACCGCGACCGTGCGGCGCAGGCGGACATCCGTGCCGCGCCAGACCACGCCCATAGCGCCTGTGCCGATCGGATCCGTGAGTCGATACCGTCCCGCGATCAATCGGTCCGCCGTCATGCTGTTGTGCCTTCCTGCTTACGCGCCGAGCTGGTACTGCTGTGGCGCGCAACGCCGGGAAATCCCCGAAATTGCTACGCGCCGTAGTCCTTTGCACCCGTAAGCAGCGATGGCGACGCACCCGCCGACTGCCCCGGATGCAGTTGCAACGCTTCCGACAATGGCATACCCACCCGACACACATCCACCTCACCAAAAGTCCAAGGGCGATCCCCCAGGTCAGCGCCCCGCCACGCCGAAGCACGAAATCCGCTCGGCGCGTCGGGATTTGCCCAAATCATGACATACGAGCAGGTAGCCAAGGCCCTTGCGGTACGCGAACAGTGTTCCGCACCACCGTGACCACGATCACTATCCACCGACCGGTTCGATAACCGATTCGAGCGCAACCGCACGCCCGTCAGCCACACACTCGACGTAGCGAGTGTGCGGCTAACACGGACGTGGCGCGACCCGAGCGGTCGACTCAGGCGTTGAAGTACTTCGCCTCGGGATGCAGCAGGACGAACGCGTCGGTGGACTGCTCCGGATGCAGCTGCAGTTCCTCGGACAACACAACGCCGATGCGGTCGGCCTCGAGCAGGTCGACCAGTTTGGCACGGTCGTCCAAATCTGGGCAGGCGCCGTAACCGAACGAGTAGCGCGCGCCCCGGTAGCCGAGTTTGAAGTATTCGAGGACGTCGGCGGGGTCGGAGTCGGCGACCGCGTGCCCGTCCAGGGTCAGTTCCTCGCGGACGCGGCGGTGCCAGTATTCGGCGAGGGCCTCGGTGAGCTGGACGCCGATGCCGTGCACCTCGAGGTAGTCGCGGTAGTTGTCAGCGGCGAAGAGTTCGTTGGCGAAGTCGGCGATCGGCTGACCCATGGTGACCAACTGGAAGGGCAGCACGTCCACCTGACCGGTCTGCTCGGCGCGCTCGCGCGAGCGGATGAAGTCGGCGATACACAGGAAACGGTCACGCTGCTGACGCGGGAAGGTGAACCGATAGCGTTCGGGCGCACCGGGATTCGGTTCGGTGAGCACGATCACGTCGTCGCCATCGGACACGGCGGGGAAGTATCCGTACACCACCGCCGCGTGCTGCAGCACACCTTCGGTGCTCAGCCGATCGAGCCACGCGCGGAACCTCGGCTTACCCTCGGTCTCCACCAGCTCCTCGTAGCTTGGCCCCTCGCCGCCGCGCTGGCCGCGCAGACCCCACTGGCCGAGGAACAGAGCGCGCTCGTCGAGCAGCCCCGAATACTCGTTCAGCGCCAGGCCTTTCACCACCCTGGTCCCCCAGAACGGCGGCGTCGGCACCGGCACATCCGCGGCGACATCGGACCGCGCGGGCACCTCGATCGGCACCTCTTCGGCCTTGCGCTGCTCGGCGATGCGCTTGGAACGTTCGTGGCGCGCCTTACGCTGGGCCGCCTTCTCCCGCTCGGCGATCGCCTCCGGACTGTCGGGATCGATGCCGCCGCCGCGCTTACGGGTCATGATGTCGTCCATCAACCGCAGACCCTCGAAGGCGTCGCGGGCGTAATGCACGTCGCCCTCGTACACCTCGGTCAGGTCGTTCTCGACATAACCGCGGGTCAGCGCCGCGCCGCCGAGCAGCACCGGGAACTGTTCGGCAACACCCTTGGAGTTGAGCTCCTGCAGGTTTTCCTTCATGATCACGGTCGACTTCACCAACAGCCCGGACATGCCGATGACGTCGGCCTTCTTGTCGACGGCGGCATCGAGAATGGTCGCGATGGGCTGCTTGATACCGAGGTTGACCACCTCGTAGCCGTTGTTGGACAGGATGATGTCGACCAGGTTCTTACCGATGTCGTGCACGTCGCCCTTGACGGTTGCCAGCACGATGCGGCCCTTGCCGCTGTCGTCGGTGGCCTCCATGTGCGGCTCCAGGTAGGCGACCGCGGCCTTCATCACCTCGGCCGACTGCAGCACGAACGGCAGCTGCATCTGGCCGGAGCCGAACAGCTCACCGACGGTCTTCATGCCCGACAGCAGCGTCTCGTTGATGATCTGCAGCGGCGGCACCTGCCCCATCGCCTCTTCGAGATCGGCGTCCATGCCGTTGCGTTCGCCGTCGACGATGCGCCGCGCCAGCCGCTCGAACAGCGGAAGCGCGGCCATCTCCTCGGCACGCGAGGCCCGCGACGAGGACGTCGACACGCCCTCGAACAGGCCCATCAGTACCTGCAGCGGGTCGTAGTCCTCGCCGCGACGGTCGTACACCAGATCCAGCGCGACCTTGCGCTGCTCGTCCGGAATGCGGGCCATCGGCAGGATCTTCGACGCGTGCACGATCGCGGAATCCAGTCCGGCCTGCACGCATTCGTGCATGAACACCGAGTTCAGTACCTGACGGGCCGCGGGGTTCAGGCCGAACGAGATGTTCGACAGGCCGAGGGTGGTCTGCACCGCCGGGTGCTTGCTCTTGAGCAGCCGGATGGCCTCGATGGTCTCGATGCCGTCCTTGCGCGACTCCTCCTGACCGGTGCCCAGGGTGAAGGTCAGCGTGTCGATGATGATGTCGCTTTCCAGCACACCCCAGTTGCCGGTGATGTCGGCGATGAGCCGCTCGGCGATCTCCACCTTCTTCGCCGCGGTGCGGGCCTGGCCCTCCTCATCGATGGTCAACGCGACCACCGCGGCACCGTGCTCGGCGACCAGCCGCATGGTCTGCTGGAAGCGCGATTCCGGGCCGTCGCCGTCCTCGTAGTTCACCGAGTTCACCGCGCAACGACCGCCGAGATGCTCCAAACCCGCCCTCAGCACCGGGGTTTCGGTGGAGTCGAGCATGATCGGCAGCGTCGAGGAGGTGGCAAGGCGGGCGGCCAGCGCCTCCATGTCCTTGGCACCGTCGCGACCGACGTAGTCAACACACAGATCGAGCATGTGCGCGCCGTCGCGGGTCTGATCCTTGGCGATGTCGAGGCACTTCTGCCAATCCTCCGCCAGCATCGCGTCACGGAATGCCTTGGAGCCGTTGGCATTCGTGCGCTCGCCGATCATCATGACCGACGCTTCCTGCTCGAACGGCACCGCCGTGTACATGCTGGACACCGCGGGCTCGTGCACCGGACTGCGACGGTCGTCCAGCGGCGGCAGCTTCGGCTCGATCTCACGGACCGCCTCGGTCACCTGCCGGATGTGCTCGGGAGTGGTCCCACAGCAGCCGCCGACCAGCGCGAGCCCGAACTCGGAGACGAAACCGCTCAGCGCGACCGCGAGCTCCTCCGGGCTGAGCGGATATTCGGCACCGTTCGCGCCGAGCACCGGCAGGCCGGCGTTGGGCATGACCGACACCGGCACCTGCGCGTGCCTGGACAGATGCCGCAGATGCTCGCTCATCTCGGCCGGACCGGTCGCGCAGTTCAGCCCGATCATGTCGATGCCGAGCGGCTCCAGCGCGGTCAGCGCCGCGCCGATCTCACTGCCGACCAACATGGTGCCGGTGGTCTCCACGGTCACGTGCGTGATGATCGGAATCCGCCGACCGAGCAGCCGCATGGCCGCCCTGCTGCCGGTCACCGCCGCCTTGACCTGCAGCAGGTCCTGGCAGGTCTCGATGAGAATAGCGTCGGCGCCGCCCTCGAGCATGCCGAGCGCGGACTCGGTGTACGCATCACGCAGCGCGGTATAAGGAGCATGGCCCAGCGTCGGCAGCTTGGTGCCGGGGCCCATCGAGCCGAGCACATAGCGCGGGGTCCCGTCGGCGGACGGTCCCATCTCGTCGGCCACCTCGCGGGCCAGCCGGGTACCGCGCTCGGACAGATCGCGGATGCGATCGGCGATGTCGTAGTCGGCCAGGTTCGGCAGGTTGCAGCCGAAGGTATTGGTCTCGACCGCGTCGGCACCCGCCTCGAAGTACGCGCGGTGAATGCTGCGCAGCACGTCGGGGCGGGTGTCGTTGAGGATCTCGTTGCAGCCCTCTAACCCTAGGAAGTCGTCGAGGGTGAGATCGGCGGCCTGGAGCATGGTGCCCATCGCACCGTCACCGATCACGACACGGCGACGCAGTGTGTCGAGTAGCGTGGTGTCGAACTCGGTGGGGATGACCGCAGACATGAGATCAAGCGTAATGGTCGGGTGCGACAGTGCTGCTTGCCGCGTCGCGTGTGCACGAACACACCCGGTCGCCGTCGCCGCTGTCGAACACGCCGGGCCCGGCCACGGCATACGACACGCCAGTTCCCCGCACACATTAGGCTGACCGAGTGAACCCCAGTGAAACTCCCGATCCGGAACTGCCGACGTTGCGGGAACCGGTGCTGGTTGCGGCCTTCGAAGGCTGGAACGACGCGGGCGACGCCGCAAGCGGTGCCGTAGAGCATCTGGAATTGATCTGGGACGCCGAGCCGCTAGCAGAACTCGACTCCGAGGACTACTACGACTATCAGGTCAACCGGCCGACGGTCCGGCAGGTCGACGGCGTGACCAGGGAAATCCAGTGGCCATCCACCATGCTTTCGGTCTGCTCGCCCCCCGGCAGCGACCGTGACATCGTCTTACTGCGCGGCATCGAACCCAATATGCGCTGGCGCAGCTTCTGCGAGGACCTGCTGGAATTCATCGAACAGCTCGGCGTGCAAACCGTCGTCATCCTCGGCGCGCTGCTCGCCGATACCCCGCACACCCGTCCCGTTCCGGTCACCGGCTCCGCCTACAGCAAAGAGGCGGCCGAGCGATTCAACCTCGAGCAGACCAGGTACGAGGGGCCGACCGGCATCACCGGTGTGCTGCAAGACCAGTGCGTGAAGGCGGGCGTGCCCGCGGTGTCGTTCTGGGCCGCCGTGCCGCACTACGTTTCGCAGCCGCCGAACCCGAAGGCCACCATCGCGTTGCTGCACCGGGTCGAGGACGTGCTCGACATCGAGGTGCCGCTCGGCGAACTGCCGACGCAGGCCGAGGAGTGGGAGACCGCGGTCAACGAGATGACCGAGGGCGACGACGAGGTCAGCGAGTACGTGCGCTCGCTGGAGGAGCGCGGCGACGCGGCGGTCGACGTGAACGAGGCGATGGCCAAGATCGACGGCGACGCCATCGCGGCCGAGTTCGAGAAGTACCTGCGCAGGCGAGGTCCGGGCAGCTTCGGACTCTGAACCGTTCGCCGCGCAACGCCTTTCGCGGCCGTCCCCGACACCATCGACCTGCTCGACCGAATCGGCTTCTCCGACATGGAGTTACCCGACCTGCGCTACGTCACCCAGACGGGCGGCAGGGCCGCGACCATGACGATCGCCGAGCTCGACCGGATACGGCACGGCGGCAAACGGTTCGGCCGCACCCTGGACACCAGCACGCTGCCACCATCGTGCTGATCGCGAGCTCTCCTATCGGCAGGTAGGTGCTGTTGTGCGCCGCGCACGTGCTGCTCGGCGTCGCCGGATTCGACTTCGCGCGCTTCGCGGTGACCGCCGCAGCGCGTGCCGAACGGTTGCGACACGCGCTGCGCACGGTCGCGCTGATCGCTGTGCCGACCGCCGCATGGGTAGCCATCACGTTGCTGTTCACCGACTACTGCAGCTGGCAGAATGTGCTGCTGCTCAACAAGATTCTGGGATCGTTCGATAGCGACACCGCAGGGCACGTCCGGTTCATCGAGGTGCTCGTCTTGGTCGCCACGGCGCTGCTGATCCGTATCCCGGGGGTGGACGGGCTGGAGCGGCGCGAACCGTTCTGGTTCGCGATGGGCCTGCTCGCGATCGCTTTGCTGCTGCGCTATCAGCCGTTCGCGCCGTGTCCGGCGCAGGATGTGCCGTCGCACCGCTGGCCGTCTGGTTCTTCGCCATCGGCCTGGCCGCCGCCAAGACGACCGCTGTGTGGCAGCGGCTGCTGGTGAGTGCTGTCCGGTTGGCTTGCGTGCCCGGCTATTTCGACGTGCCTGAGCGGGAGCGTCTGGTCATGGCCGGGCTGCTCGTGCTCATCTGGCTACCCGATCCGGGTGCCCGCCCTGGTCGCCGCGGTGCTCGCCGACAGTTCGTTGTTCGTGTATCTCCTGCATTGGCAGGTGTATCCGCTGTTCGGGCAACACCATGTTGCGGCGTTGCTCGCCTCGCTGCTGGCCGGTGTGGCCGCGTCGAGGGTGCTCGCGGAAGTGCGGACGGCGTGTCGATTCGCCCCAGCTCTGGGTGTTGCCCCGGTGGTCGGGCGTGCCGTCGTCGCGCTCAGGTCTCGATCGTCCAGACCTGCGCCGCCGCTTCGCGCGCCAGCTTCGCTAGCAGAATATCCCGCGGGATCGTCTGGCCGGCAAGGTGATCGAGCGACGGAACCACTACGTGGTGCGCGTCCGCTCGCTTGAGCTCCTGGGTCAGCTCGACAAATGCCGTGCCGTCACCGGAAGTCGATTCATGGAACGTTGCGGCGAAGCAGAGCCCTTCCTCGCGGGCGAGGGTGCTCATCGCATCCTCGAGCTCTGCACTGTGGCCATCGGCCAGATCGTCACGCAAGTATCCATAGATCAACGCTTCCACCCGAACCTCCGTTGGATTGGGTACCGCTGTCCTTATGTGGATCTCCCCATTGTGGGGTACTGCGCCTTGCAAGGACAGATGCAATTGCATCTGATTGAGACGATACGAGTCCGGCTAACTTTCCGCTCTCATGTCCAGCATGTACAACGCCAACTTGCGAATGTAGATGTCAACCCACTGACACCTATATGCCCTATCTCGGCCACCGGGCGTTAACTGGTGCGATACTACTGACGTGGCCGCTGGAGACGATCGACCCGTCTGGGCTGTCCGGATGCGCTCTGAACGCGATGCGCGGGGGTGGTCACAAGCCGATGCCGTCCGCGTGATGCGCGCCAAGTCATCCCACAACCTGCCGACAGACAGTACACTGCTGCGTAACTGGCGCCGCTGGGAATCGGGCGAGTCGCGGCCGGATGATTTTTACGCACCGATCATCGCCGCCGCCTTCGACACTGTCACCGCGGCGTTTTTCCCCAAAGCCAGGCCGAATCGCGACGACGAAGTGCTCTCGGCAACCGGCATGGACACACTGGAATTCATCGGGCGCCTGCGCATGTCGGACGTCTCCCCCGCCACTCTCGACGCCATCCGCATCACCGCGGAACGCCTGTGCTGCGAGTACTCCTACGCCGATCCGCACGAGCTGCACGCCGAGGGAACCGGCTGGTTGCGGCGGATTACCTCACTGCTGGACGGCCGACTGACTTTGGCGCAGCATCGCGACATCCTCGTTCTCGCGGGATGGGTTGCGCTGCTGGTGGGTTGCGTGGACTACGACCTCGGCAGGCGGACCGCCGCCGAGGCGACGCGACGCGCGGCGCACTCGCTCGGCCAGGAGGCCGAGAACGCCGAAATCATCGGCTGGAGTGCGGAAATGGCGGCCTGGTTCGCGCTCACGCAGGGCAACTATCGCGGCGCGATCGACGCGGTCGACCAGGCATTCGACGCGAGCCAAAACCTCGGCGTCGGTGTCCAACTCGCCGCGCAACGGGCCAAGGCATGGGCGCGTCTCGGCGACCGGCACGAGGTCGAGGCGGCCCTCGACGAGGGTCGGGCAATTTTGCAGCGACTCGACCATCCGATCAACCTGGACAACCATTTCGTGGTCGATCCACAGAAGTTCGACTTCTACGCGATGGACTGCTGCCGCGTCGCCGGCGAGGATCGGCTCGCCGAGACCTACGCCAACGAGGTCATCCGTAACTCGACGCGCGCCGACGGCACGCTCCGCAATCCGATGCGGGTGTCCGAGGCGCATCTCACCCTCGCGGTGGTCGCCGTGCGCAATCGCGATCTGGAACTCGCGGTCGATGAGGGACTGCGCGCGTTCGCGGGTAAACGCCGTTCACTGCCCTCGCTGATGTGGATCGCGGGCGAGACCGCGCGCGAAATCATCGCCCGCTACCCCGGCGACCCGCGCGCCCGCGTATACCTGGACCAGCTGCGCTCCCTCTCGAGCGAGTGACCAGTACCGTACCGGCACAAGCCGTTTCGTCGGCGAACATCCGGCAAACAGGACACGGGCACGCCGAACCGGGGATCTTCGCGTTGTCGGCGACCGGCCCGCTACTACCCTGTTCCCGGTGACCGACTCCGTCGACGGCTCAGCGAGCGCCTCCGTCCTATGGGACGACCGCTTGCGGCTGTTCTCCTTCGCCACGGCCGAGCGCCGCGCCGACTACCTGTGGGTGCTGCGCGCCTTCGACAGCGCGCGGGCCGCCTACGTGGTGTTGCTGCACGCCGACGATGTGGCGGAGTGGATCGAACGCAACGGACACAACCCGCGCACCCCTGACCTCGCGGCACCCGCGCCTGACGTCGAGAGCCAGCAACATACTGAGGACAAGGAGACCAGTCAGTCTGCTGAGAAACCGCAGGCCGACGAAGGTCCCGCGAGCGCGGCCGTGTGGTCCTCCGAGCGCGGCGCCCGCCCGAACGCACCGCGACTCACCGCCGCCGAAATCGGCCCGCTACTCGATCAACTGCACCAATGGGGCGTGCTGGAGCGCAGTTACGACGGCACCCGCGCGGCCACCCTTGCCGAATATCGCAACCGGCACTTCGTCTACCAGTTCTCCCAGGCCGGGTTCCAGGCTTACCGCGCGGTCGCCGGGGTACTGAACGCCCGGCTCGACGAGGCATCGCTGTCGCGGTTGGTGCTGCCCGAGCTGCTCGCCGATCTGCACACCCTCGCCACCGCCAATCGGGAGGGCGACGCCGAGCGCGTCTACCGCACACTGCGCCGCCTCGACGCCGCACTGACCGATATGGCGGCCCGCGCCGCACACTTCTATCTCTCGCTCGGCGACCTGGTGCGGACCACCGAGATCACCCCGGAATCGTTTCTGGCGCACAAGGACGCGCTGCTCGCGCACATGCGCGAGTTCAGCCTCGACCTGGCCAGGTTCGTCCCTCGGCTGGCCGGTGCGATCGCCGAGATCGAGGAGACCGGCGTCGACGAGCTGATCGAGCGCGCCGCCGGTTGCGACGAACGGGTGCTGCTGAGTTTCGCCGAGCGGCAAGCCGATTGGCACGCGCGCTGGGACGGGCTGCGGACCTGGTTCGTCGCGTCCGGCACCGGCGAGCACGCGGGCACCACCGAGGCGGAACGGTTGCGCGAGGCGACGATGAGCGCCATCGCCGCCGTGCTGTCGCTGCTGCGCCGGGTCACCGAGACGCGGCGCGGCGGGGTGAGCCGGGAATCGGCGCTGCGGCATCTGGCAGGCTGGTTCACCGCGGCACCGACCGCGGACAGCGCGCACGCCCTCTTCGACGCGGTGTTCGGCCTCGGCAGGCCACGCCACCTGGCGATGGAACATCCGGACGCGGACCTCATCCCGGCGCGGCGATCCTGGTGGGAGGCACCGCCCTTGGAGATCTCGCGCACGCTGGCCGAAACCGGTCGGCCGCCCTCGGCCGGTGCGCCCGCCCGAATCCACCGCAACGACGCGGGCATTCGACGGCTGCGCGAGGCACAGTTGGACGCGCAGCGTGCTCGTGCCGACGCGGCCAAGTCCCTGGCCGCCGCCGACGTGCACGATCGGGTGCTGGACGAACGGGAGACCGAGGTGCTGTTGCGGCTGCTCGATGCCGCGTCCACCGCGTGGGTGCCGGTGAGCGGGCGAGTGGCCGGGACCACCGGATCCGACAGCGGGGTCACCCTGACCGTCTCCGAGCACGAGGGTTCGACGGTGGTGCAGACCGCGCACGGGCTGCTGCACCTGAACAACCGCAGGCTCGAAGTGCGCCAGACCACCAGGACACGGCCGCGCGGCAAAGGGGAGGCTCGATGAGACACGATCACGCGGCGCTCGTCGAGCCGACTGGGCGCGGACCACGGCGGCGCGCATGATGCACGGACGCAAGATCGATTCCCTTGCGCTGGACAACTATCAGCGCGCCGCGCGGGTCATCCTCGCCAATCACCTGGTGACCAGGACCTATCCGGATCGGATCGCGCTGCCGCTGATCCGCCGATGGGCGACCGAACTGCGGGAGGACCTGGCCGAGCTGTTCGGCTACCGGCTGGAGGTCACCGAGACCACCGCCCGCGTGTTCCCCATCATCGACCGGCTCGACGCGGGCAAGCCCGCGCGCACGCCCGCCGACCGCCTCTTCGATCGACGCCGCTACGCCTACCTCGCGCTGTCGATCGCCGCGCTCGGCCGGGCCGGTGACCAGATCACGTTGTCGGAGTTGGCCGATCAGGTCGGCGCCTACGCGGGCCGGGTCGAGGGCCTCGAGCTGTCCACCGATCGCGCGGCGGACCGGGACGCGTTCGTCGACGCGGTCGGCTGGCTGACCCATCGCGGCGCGCTCACCCTTGCCGACGGCGACGCTGGCGGCTGGGCCAGCGATCCCGAGGCGGGCGAGGCGCTCTACGACATCGACCGGCCGGTGGTGTTCGCGCTGTTCCGGCCGCCGCGCGCGCTGCAGCATCTGCACAGCGTGCGCGGGCTGCTCACCGAGGAGGCCGCGGGCGCAACGGGTCACGCGCACGCGCCGACCGCGGCCGACCTGGCGCGGCGGGTGCGCCGGACGCTGGTCGAGCGGCCGGTGGTGTATCTCGACGACCTCGCGCCGGCGGAACGGCCGGTGCTCGGTCAGGATCGGATCGTCGCCGATGTCGAGCTGTTCACGGGGCTGCGGGCCGAACGCCGGGCGGAGGGGGTCGCGTTGATCGACACCTCCGGGCGGCTTTCCGACATTCGTTTCCCGAGCACGGGAACCTTGGCGCAGGTGGGGTTGTTGCTGGCCGGTGAGATCGCCGACCGGGTGCTCGATATCGACAATCCACTCGAGCGGCGGACGGGTGGGCCGGACGCGGGCGAGGCGCTCGCGGCGCAGTTGGACGGCGCGATCCCGGAGTCGACGGTGTTCGCTCCGTTGGCCGATCTTCGGGCGCTCGATGACTTTGGGACACAGCCCGATTCGGCCTTCGATGCCGAGGCCGAGGAGCCGATCGAGATGACCTATCCGCTGATCGACTCCTCGTGGGTGCACGAGACCATGCAGGCACTCGCCGATCGTTACGGCGCGACGTTCGCCGCCCAGTGGCAGGCCGATGTGCCCGGCCTGACCACCGAGGTGGTTGCCCTGCTCGAGCGATTGCGCCTGGTGCGGACGGTCGAGGACGGGCTGCTGGTGCTGCCCGCACTCGCCCGTTATCGCGGCGCCGTCGTCACGGTGCGCACCAAGCGCACCGAGGAACTGTTCGTCACCGCGGCCGACACCTACGCCGGGGGACGGCAGTCGGCGGAGCCGACGGGGTGGGGAAATATCGCGCCCGACAGCACTGGCACGGAAGGGAACTGAGTCGATGTCGCTCATTCACGGCGGAGTGCGGTTCATCCCGACCCGCGCCGGAATCGTCAACCTGTGGGACTACCGCGACCAGGAATTCTGTTTCGCCGACGGCAGATTGGTGCTGCGCGGACCGAACGGGTCCGGTAAGACCAAGGCACTCGAGGTGCTGTTCCCGTTCGTGCTGGACGGGCGGATCGAGCCGCGCAGGCTCAATCCGTTCGCCGGCGAAGAGCGCACGATGAAGTCGAACCTGTTGTACCGCAAGCAGGAATCGGCCTACTCCTATGTCTGGATGGAGTTCGCGCGCGGCGAATGGGACGACCCAGAGGCGGTGACGGTCGGCATCGGCATGCGCGCCACCCGCTCCTCGGACAAGGTGACGCGCTGGTACTTCGTGGCCGACGGCCGAGTCGGCGTGGACTTCTCGCTCATCGGACCCGACGACCGGCCGTTCACCCGCAAGCAGCTGGCCGAGCAGATCGGCACCGATGCCATCGTGGACCGTCCGGTGGAGTATCGAAATGCCATCGACGCCAGGATGTTCGGGCTCGGCACCCAGCGCTACGACCAGCTGATCAACCTGATCCTCACGCTGCGTCGCCCACAGCTGGCGAAAAACCTTGACCCGCGCGGACTTTCGCAGGCACTCACCGACGGCCTTCGCCCTCTCGACGAGCAGCTGATCCTGGACGCGGCCCGCTCGTTCAGCGATATGGAGGAGGTCGGCCGCACCCTGGAGGGCCTGGTGCACGCCGACAGCGCCACCCGAATTTTCGTCGACGTCTACCGCAAATACCTTGCGGTGCAGGCCAAAACGGACGTTGACCAGTTGCGTACCCGGCTCGACGCGGTCACCCACGCGAGCACCGCGCTGTTCGCCGCGACCGCGCTGCGCGAGCGTCGCGAGGCCGAACGCGCCACCGCCGAGGCGCGTGCCGAGGACGCCGACCGCGCCTACGAGCAGGCGCTCGGCGACCGGGAGAACCTGCAGCGCTCCAGCGCCTACGAGGGCAAGCAGCAGCTCGATGATCTCGCCGACGCGGTCCGTCGCCTGGAGACCTCGGCGGGCGTGCACGGCGACAAGGCACTCAAGGCGCGCCAGACCCTCGATCAACGGGCACAGGATGCCGAACGCGCGCGCAGCGCGGTCCGCACGGCCGCTGCGGCACTGGCTCGCGGTGAGGACGAATTGCGTTCCGCCGCAGAGGAAGCCGGGATCAACTGGACGGCGCTCTCGGAAACCGCGCGCGCCGAACAGCTCACCGCGACGGTGCGCGGGCATGCCGAGGAACGCGACGCCGACGTGCGCGCGGTCCGGCAGGCCCTCGGCATCATGGAGACCGCGGCCGCCGAACGCACCAGGGCCGAGCGGCTCGCCGAACGCGCGCGGGAGCTGAGCGAGGCGGCGGCCGCCGAGGTCGCGCACGCCGAAGCGGCGGTCGTGCTGGCCCGCACCGAAGCCGGTGGCGCGCTGCGCGGTTGGTGGGACGAGCACCGCGAGGTCTACTCCCCTATCGGCAACGGACTGTTCGAGGCCCTCGATACCGCGCTCGCCCAGGCGGGTTCGGAGGAGGCGACGGTCGCGGAGGTGCTCGCCGAGCGCACCGAGGCGCTGATCGACGAGATCCGCAACGACCGCCAGGAGGCGCGCGGTCGTGCGGCGACGGCGGGCGCGCAGATCGCCGAGCTGACCGCCGAACGCGACCGGGTCGCCGCGCAAAGCGACGACGCGCCACCGCCTTTCGCCGCACGCGCGCGGAACACCGAGGACCGCCCCGGTGCCCCGCTGTGGCGACTGGTCCGCTTCGCCGACGACGTGAAGCCGCAGGCCGCCGCTGGTATCGAAGCCGCATTGCACGCCGCCGATCTGCTCGACGGATGGATCTGCGCCGACCTGCCGGCCAAGTACGACTCGGACCAGTTCCTCGTCCCGCGCCCGGCAAAGGAGCGACCGAAGGGCCGTACGCTCGCCGATGTCCTTGTCGTCGAAGAGGACTCGGCGGAACTGACGGTGCCGCGGCAGGCCGTTGCCGACGTGCTCGCCTCCATCGCGCTGCACGAGGGCAAGGGCGATCCGGCCTCCGGTATCGCGGTCAGCACCGCGGGCGGTTTCCGCCAGGGCGTCCAGGTGGGCAGGCATCACAAGGCCGACGCCGAGTTCATCGGCGCCACCGCACGGGCTCGCCGCCGCGAACTGCGGCTCGCCGAACTGGCCGTCGCCCTCGACGCGGCAGGCGAAGCGAAGCAGGGCGCACAGGATCAAGAGGCCGACGCCACCGCCGAACTCGCGCGAATCTCGGCCGCCGCCAAGGCATTACCGCGTGCCACGGCCGTCACCACCGCGTTGCGCGCGGTCTCGGAGACGGCGGGCATGATGCGCTCCCGTTCCGAGGCGGCCACCCAGGCCGAGCGCGACCTCGACCAGGCCGTCGCCGACGTCACCTCGGTCGAGAAGAAGCTGCGCGCGGCCGCGGCAAAGCACCGGACCCCGCGCGACCCGCGCGAACTCGATGCCCTGGCCGCCGCCATCCGGCATTTCGAGAACACCGGCACCGGCCTGCTTCGGCTGCGCACCGAGCACGACCGGGAACGCGAGCGCGAACGCGAGGGCACCGACCGCCACGACGAGGCCAAGGATCTGGCCGAGGCGTTCGCCGAGGAGGCCGAGGCGGCCAAGTCCGGCTATCAGGAGCAGCTGCGCAAGCTCGAAACCCTGCGCGAGGCACTGGGTGCCGGTGCCGCCGACATCGATCAGGAACTCGAGAAGGCACGCGCCAAGATCGAGGCGACCAAGGCCGAACAGAAGGGCGCGCGCAAGGCCGCCAACGAGGCCATCGAGGCGATCGGCGACGCCGAGGCCGCCTACCGGACCGCGCACGAATCGCTTGGCACCGCACTCACCGAGGTGCTCGCCGACGTGAAAGCCCTTGCCCCGTATGCCCGCCCGGACCTGCTCCGGCTGCTCGGCGCCTCGGCCGAAGGCCGCTGGCCGAGCAGCGAGGCCGCTTGGTCGACGCCGGAGCAGCTGCTGTACCGGATCTCTCAGGCTGGGCCGGAGGTCGAGCCGCAGGTGCTGCCGGACGAGGTCGCCGAGCTGTTCGAAAGCCTCACCACCGCAACGGCTTCGGTGCGGGCCAGCGAGGCGACGCGCAAGTCGACCCGCAGCGCGGTGACGGCGGCGTTGCAGGAGTTCGACGCCGCGTTGTCCGGATCCGGCCGGGACTACCGGCTGCAGTGGGATGCCGCCGACGGGCTCACCGTGGTCCAGGTGCAGGACGACGACGGCATGTCCGCGCTCGCCGACTTCGCGGCCCGCATCGACGGCGCGCGCAAGGATCAGGAGTTGCTGCTCACCGACGCCGAGCGGCGCATCCTGGAGGACGCGCTGCTGACCGGGCTCGCCCAGCAGATCTACGAACGCACCAGCGACGCGCGCGATCTCATCGCCAGGATGGGCGCGGAGATGAAGCAGCGACGGATGTCCTCCGGCAACACCATCGGCGTGCACTGGGTGCTCGCCGACACGCTCTCCGATCCGGCGCGGGCCATGTGCAAGCTGCTCGACCGCGACGCGTCGGTGCTCGGCGCGGACGAACTCGCCACCATCCGTGCGCATTTCGCCTCCGAGATCCGCGCGGCACGGGCCGCGCACCCCGAGCGCTCCTACCCGGAGATCCTGGCCGCCACCCTGGATTACCGCACCTGGCGGGTGTTCTCGTTCACCCTCATCTCCGCCGACGGCAGCGAAGACAAGCTCACCGTGGCACGGCACAGCGCCCTGTCCGGTGGCGAGCAGTCGGTCTCGCTGCACCTGCCGCTGTTCGCGGCCGCGCACGTGATGCTCGACTCGGCCGACCCGCAGGCGCCGCGCCTGCTCGCGTTGGACGAGGCGTTCGCCGGTGTCGACGACAACGGCCGCAGCGAATTGCTCGGGCTCAGCGTGCAATTCGACCTCGACCTGTTCATGACCGGCTACGACCTGTGGATCACCTACGCCCACGTCCCCGGCTGCGCCCACTACGACCTCGCGCACGCCGCCGCTGAAAACACCGTCAGCGCAACCCTTCTGGTGTGGGACAGCGGCGAACTCCTCGCCGAACACGACGGCACCGACCTGACCGCCGCCCTCGGCTCCCCCAACCGCCGCCGGGTCCACACCACCATCGAGGGCGCCATCGAACTCACCCCGGTCAGCTAGGCGAACTGTCACCGCTGAAACTGAGGGCTGCCGGTAGCGCGTTCATTTTGCTAGATTTGGGCGTTGTGCTCAGTGCTGGCACAACTGGGGGTCCAACACCACTTCTGTTGGCGCGTAGGAAACTTGGAGCACTTCATGCGTATTCGTGCTGCCGCCACGACGCTTGGCATCGGGGCCGGACTCACCGCGATCGCTATCTCATCCGGGGCCGGCCAGGCCGCCGCGCTGACACCGCAGATCGCCCCGGAGTTGGGTCTCTACAGCGTTGAGCTGAACCACTCGGAAACCGTCGCCCTGAACAACACCCCGCTGCCCGGAATGCTCGATCCCCTCTGGCGTGACCATGGGGTGGCCATCATCGTCCCACCAGCGGCGAGGTCCGGCGACGACGTGATCGTCACCGACCTCTCCGACGCGGTCGCCGCGTCGGCCGCTTCCACCACCGGCGAAGTCGGCCTCGTGATCTTCGACCCCCGGGTTGGCCCCGCAGACCTGGACCGAAACCTCTTTGCCGTCGGCTTCCTGGATTGACCCTGAGTTACCGAGGTCCGTGCCCGAGTCCGAGTAAGACCGCGACGACGCGGCGCAGAATTCCTTGTTGTCCGGATTGGATTCGGCGGCAAGGGAGGTCTGCACGCTGCCGGTGTCGATGCCGAGGCGCACGATCCCGGTGCCCGCGGACAGATAACCGCCAGTCCGTCGACAGGCGAGAAGTGGCTCACCCCAAGGGCATTGGTGATCCACGCGGGCGCCTGGAAGGTCAGGTTGTACTGCCACCAGCGCACCCACGCGACGTCGGGCACATTGCGGCCAGGTCGCGACCGGCGATCCAGCCCCAAGTGAGGGCGGAGGCGATGGTGAGGCCGCCAGCGAAAGTGCCGGGGCCGAAGACGGCGGCAGCGGCGTTGCCCGCGGCGTAGAGACCGGGGATGGGATCGCCGGACCAGTCGAGCACGCGGGCGCGCCGGTCGGTACGCGGACCACCCTTGGTGCCGACCGCTCCCGGGTACACCGGAACGGCGAAAAACGGTGGCTCACATACTGTTCCGAGGTTAGGATGCGCGGCCTCCGGGTCGCCGAAGGCATGCTCGTAGTAGGTACGCCCACGCTGGAAGTCGTCATCGTGCCCGGCCTCCGCCATGCGGTTGAAGCGGGTGATGGTTTGTGCCAACGCCGCCGGATCGACGTCGATGAGCTTCGCGAGTTCGGCGAGGCTGTCGGCGCTGATCAGCCAGTCCGGTGCGGGCGTGCCAGCGGGGATACCGACAACCGAGTATTTGGCACGGAACTGGGCGTCACCGATCGCCCACGCGGGCAGGTTACGCGGTCCGTGCGTGTTGGGATCGATCTCGGCGAAGGCGGCCGCGCAGTTGTGGCTGGACTCGTTGACGAATCGGCGGCCCGCGCCGTTCACCCACAACACATGCGGCAGTGACCTTTCCGGCAATGTGAGCTGTGGTTGCGGGGTGGCGGCCACATCGGGCCAGGTACGACCCGGCGCCTGACAGGCGGGCCAGGACCAGTACTCGCCGGTGTAGGCCATGGCGGCACCGACCTGTCCGGCCATCCGCAGGCCGTCGCCGTGCTGGATCGGCGGTGTCACCGGGTGGGTGAGCGGTCCGGACAGCAGCTCGGTTCGCAGAGTCGGGTCATGTTCGAAGCCGCCGGAGGCGAGCACGACGCCGCAGTGCGCGCGCACGGTGCGGTGCGCGCGGTCGGTGCGCACGCCGTCGACCCGCCCGTACGTGTCGCGGGTCAGTTCGGTGACCCGGCAGTCCCGGATCAGGTGCACGCCCGCTTTGCGGCAGCCGTGCAACAACCCGACGATGAGCCCGGCGCCGAGCGTCACCGCGCCCGCGGACATGCGCTGGGCGATCAGCTCCATCGGCGGCGGCCCACCGGCGAACAGATAGTGCTCCAGCACTTCCTGATTGGTCAGCACCGGCGCGAAAAACGGTGCCGGCCAAACCAGTTCGTTCAGGTCCCCCAGGTCGCCGATGTCCAGCGGCGCTACCTCGACATGACGGGAGGTCTTGCCGCCGGGCAGCTCGACGAAGGTGTCCGGATAGGCCGGGGCCGAAACGAATTGGATCGGCGAACGCTCCTCGAGGAAACGCACCACCTCGGGCACCGTGCGCACAAACGTCTCCACCAAGTCCTCATCACGCCCGGGCGCCGCGGCACGGCAGTAGGTCAGCGCCTCCTCGACGGAGTCGGCCTCGCTCATCAGATGGTTGGCCGGTGCCCACACCTGCCCGCCGGACACCGCGGTCGATCCGCCCCAGCGCGAGGACGCCTCGAGCACCACCACCTCGGCGCCACCGTCGGCAGCGGCGAGCGCCGCCGCCAAACCGGCCGCGCCCGAGCCGATCACCACGACATCGGCCTCGATCATGACTGTCTCCTCGCTCTATTTGTTTATCAGTACACAAAAAAGCGAGGGGTCTGTCAAGAGCGCGGAAGCAGCCCGTCGAGCAGTGCGTCGAGCCCGAAGCCGTAGTTGTCCCAGGCGTGCGGCCACGCGCCGCCGAACGAGGCGATGGCCGGGGTCTGTTCCGGATCGACGGAGGCGATCATCGTGGTCTGGAAGGTCGGGCGATCCAGTTCGGATTCGGTGCGCGTCATCGCGATTCGAATGGTCAGCACGCCGACGGTGTACTGCCACACCGCCCGGTACGCGGCACCCGCCTGCGCGGCGGTCAGTCCGCAGGCCATGAACGCCTGCAGCATCTCCTCGACCAGCCACAGGATCGACCGGCCCGCCAAGTCACCGCCCGTCAGCACGCCGACCACCCAGGGTCGCGCCGCCAGTTCGTCGTGCAGGAACCGCCACAACACCACCAGCCGCTGCCGCGGATCCGCGGGCAGCTCGGGTCGTTCGAGCGTGGCGGCGGCGCGGTCGAGCAGCAACAACAACAGCTCGTCCTTGTCGCGGACGTGCCGGTAGATAGCCATCGGCGAACTCGACAGCCGGTCCGCGATCGCCCGCATGGTCAGCGCGTCGATCCCCGCGGACTCCACGATCTCCTGCGCGACCAGAAGGATCGCGTCCTGCGACAGCCTGGCCGGGCGCCCACGACGCCGCACCGAATCGTTCATCTCCGCAGTCTGACAGCTTGTCCGTCGAGGGTGGCCGACCGGCACTTTGCGCCGGTCGCCCGGGTGACCCTGCGACTTAACCGAGGCTCGGTAGGGTGCCGGGATGGCGAAGATTGGTTTTCTCGGGCTCGGTCGGATGGGGTCGGGGATGGCGGCGCGCATGCTGGCCGCCGGGCATGAGGTGACCGTGTTCAATCGGTCGGCGGGCAAAGCCGCGGAACTGGTTTCGGCCGGAGCCGTCCTGGCGGCGACGCCGCGGGCGGCGGCAGATCAGGCCGACGCGGTCATCGCCATGATGGCCGACGACGATGCCTCGCGCGCGGTGTGGCTCGGCGCGGACGGCGCCCTGGCCGGTGACCTCGTGCCGGGCGCGTTCGCCATCGAATGCTCGACGATCTCCCGGCCGTGGGTGTGGCAACTGGCGAAACAGGCCAGCGCGCAAGGGCTTCGGTATCTCGACTCCCCCGTCACCGGGCTGCCCGACGCGGCAGCGGCGGGCGAGTTGACGCTGTTCGTCGGCGCCGACCCTGCCGACCTCGACGCCGCCCGTCCCCTGCTCGAGCCGTTGTGCACCAACATTGTTCGCTTCGGCGATGTCGGCGCGGGTACCGCGTACAAGCTGTTGCAGAACCTGCACGGTTCCATCCAGATCGCCGCGACGGCGGAGGTGTTGCGTGTCGCGGAACTCGCCGGGCTCGAGCTGCCGACCGTTGTCGACACGCTCTCCCGGATCAGCCCCACCGCCGCGCGCGTCGGCCGGATAATGCTCGACGGCGTGCACGATCGCGATATCGCGTTCACCGGAACCCTGCGTCTGAAGGACACCCGCATCGGCGTCGAACTGTCCGATGACGTGGACGGTCCCGCCGCGCTCGGCCACGCCGCCTACGACATCTTCCACCGACTCGTCGAAGCCGGTTATGGCGATCTCAACGAAACCAAGATCATCGATATGCTGCGCGACGAAGACTGAGGGTTACCGGGTACTCGCGTCCGGGCGCATCGGCGGGCAAACGCCGCCGGGCGCGGTGGCCACTTCGAAATGCCACCACTCGTTGTCGTACATCCGGCACAGTCCCCAGCGAGTTCCGTTGGCCTCCAGCCACTGCGCGCCCGCGAGCGGGCCAACGTCGACCGCCTTCCCCGACACGTGCGTCGACTCCTCGGGCGGCAGCACCCACCGACGCGCCGCCTCGGGACTCCCGTAGGTCGCCACGCCGTTGTCCCACAACTGCTGCTGCTCGGCGGGCGTGCGATAGCCGGAGGTAATCGACAACGGCACACCCTGTGCGTGCGCCTCGCCCTCGGCCAGCGTGTACGCCACCGCCAGCCCTGGCTCCAACCCCTCGGTCCCGGCCGCCGACCCCAGCGCCTCCCGCTGATCGATCTGCACCCCCGGCCCCGCCGCCACCGCCTCCGGCGCCAGCAACCCCGTCACGACCAGCGCGGGCAGCACCGCCACCGGTAGACCGAGCGCTAGTCGATTCCGCACACCACTCCGCAACACCATGTCGGCGATGGTAGTGGCCCGTGTCCGTGATCGCGGCGGTCGCCGCCGACACTCAGAGATCCAGCTCGATCCGCAGCTTCGACGACAGGCTCTCCATGGTGTCGGCGCTGAGCTCGCCGAGTGGCCCGGACAGCCACGGTCGATAGGTGCTGGTGATCAGATCCACTCTGACCCACCCTTCTACCGGGTCCGCGCTGCCGAGCCTGACCGCGACCATCGACTGCGGGTCCAAGCATTCGACGGGAGCGGTCAGCACCCGAACGCGCTCGTCGGGCAGGCGGTAGTCCGCGGAAACGATCACACGATATGGGGTGCGCGGATCGTTTTCGCGGGAAGGCCGGTCGCGCTCGAACTCGTAGACCTCGCCCCGCCTCATGCGCGCGGGCCGCGACGCGTCTCAGCGTCGGCTTCCGCCGCGTGTAGGTCGGCGAGCTCGATCTCGGCCACTTCGAGGTCGTTCATTCCGAGGCTGCGATCGCGAGCCGCCGAGCGGATCGCGTCTTGATAGAGCATCCAACTGTGCGCGCAGCGCGCGAAATACGGCGACAGCTGCATCCCGGCGGCCGCGGCGCCCTGTTGCAGATCGGCAAGCACGGCCTCATCGACCGTGAGCGTGATCTTCCTCGTCGCCATACGTCTCACCATACCACTCGCCATACTGCGAACTGGCGACATCAGTGACCAAGTCTTAGTGCCGCTCGATGCGGCTGTCCGACGGGAGCGATGGACTGACGAGGAGTCATAGTCATTGGGCATGGCACATGCATACCCGAAATCCCTTGCGTGGCAAATGCTTCATCCACAAGGAACGCACGTTATCCACAATCTATCCCAGTGCTGTGGATCACAATGTGCGGGCGGCTGCTACTAGTCCGATTCGCGAAAATTGCGGCGGTTTGCCAAGTTTCACGACCGTACCGTTTTCCGCAAGGTCGCGCCCCACCCGGCACCAGCACCCCGATCCGGCTGCGGGCGGCACCCCGGGCTGATGGAAGGGTGTTCCGCCCGCAGGCCGAGCGGGTTGTGCACAAACAGTGGAGCTGTACACATTCGCTCCCCATCGATGTGAACAGCCACTACAACGGACAATTCGACTACGACACCGGACAATTCGGCCGCGTCACTCGCGCAGCGGGGCGACCAGCGTGAGGTAGTCCCGTTCGGCGACGGGCGCGCGCATTGTCGAGGGGCGGCGAATCGCTTCGGCCGCTTCGCGATTGCGCCCGATCCGCTCGATGATCTCGGTGCCGTGGTCGCGGGCGTAGGCGATGGCGATCTTGATCTTGCCGGTATGCAGGCTCGACTTCGCGCTCAGCACTTCGATGCGCCGCTCTACCGGCCCATCCAATTCCTGTAGGCGGGCAACGACTTCCCACACATCGGGGCCCGCGACCAGCGCGGCACGGCGATCGTGCATCGGTCCGCGGAAAACGATGCCGGGATGATCGAGCTGATCGACGCCCTCCCGGATGAGGCGATCGAGCAGTGCGGTAGAACTAGTACCCTCGCGTGCGGCACGTTCGGCCAACCTGCGGCTGGCGGATTGTGAGAGACGCAGTGTTGTGGTGATGACGCTGGACGTACTCATTGCCCTCCTGACCTTTAATGGCATCTGCGATCAACGGCACTCTGGAACCAACGACGTACATCGCTAAGGGTGCCTCGCGAAACAGCAACGTCACCCCGGCGATCGGGGTGACATTTGTGTGTCCGCACAAAAGCCGCATCGAAAAACGAACGCCCAGTTCAGACCCCATACTCGCCGCCCTGAAGCCGTAATATCCCAGCGACTGATCGAATCCGGCCGCGCTATTTTGCCGACGATATCGCCAAGTCCCGGAAATTGTTTCGCGTAGAAACTCCGCTTTTCCGAGACTCGACCGCCGGTCGGCGTGCGATGCGAGCGCGTGCGGCCCCCAGCAACCACTTTGTTAGCGAAAGCACGGGTTCACCGGCCCGATTCTGCCCGTGCTGGTAGCCGGCCACGGGCCAGCCGTTGCCCATGACGCGCAGACGATCGTGTCACCGCACCATGGACGATCCGACCACCGCAGCGGCGACCCATCGTCCACACCGCATCGGGCGACCTGTCACAATTCGGAACGCTTTCGCTCCACACCGGTAACGAGATCCGGGGTCTCGGCGACTCAGCTAGGACAGAGAACAAACGCGCAGCGGATACGTCATCACTCACAACAGATTACGGTCACCCGTCGCCGGAATCGCACCGAAAGAAGCAGGAAGATCAACCGTCGACAGCCCCGAGGTCAGGATCGGAAGCGCCCGCTGTGGGTGCTCGGCCTGATCGCCCCGATGTGCGCATTGCTCCCCTCGCAGCTCGTGCTGCACACCGGCGCGCCCGTCTTCTGGTGGATCGGCCCGATCATCGTGCTGATCGTCATTCCGGTGCTGGACTGGGTCGTTGGCGAGGACGGCGCGAATCCGCGCGACGAGGATTACGAGCTGCTCTCCGGCGATCGCTACTACCGTTGGTGCACCTATCTGTTCCTGCCGATCCAACTGTTCGGGCTCGGCATCGCGAGCTACCTGTGGGCGGGTAACGGGCTCAGCGGCGTCGACAAGCTCGGCCTGGCTGCCACGCTCGGCTTCGTCAGCGGCATCGGCATCAATGCCGCGCACGAGCTCGGGCACCGGGTCGAGCACCTGGAACGCTGGCTGGCCAAAATCGCGCTCGCACAATCGGGTTACGGGCATTTCTTCGTCGAACACAACCGAGGTCACCATGTGCGGGTCGCGACGCCGGAGGATCCGGCAAGCGCCAGGCTCGGCGAATCGCTGTGGGAGTTCCTGCCGCGCACTGTGAGTGGCGGTTTCCGCTCGGCGATCACGCTCGAGCGGGAGCGCCTCGCGCGCAAGGAAAAGGGTTGGTGGGATGCGGACAACCACATCCTGCAGGCGTGGTCGATGACCGTTGTCCTGTTCGGCACGCTGGTCGCGCTGTTCGGCTGGCATATCCTGCCCTGGCTCGCGCTGCAGGCCGTGATCGGGATCGCGCTGCTGGAGACGGTGAATTACGTTGAGCACTACGGCTTGCTGCGGGCCCGACGCGACAACGGCCGCTACGCCAGATGCTCGCCGCGGGACAGCTGGAACAGCGACCGTCTGGTCACCAACATCTTCCTGTTCCACCTGCAGCGGCACAGCGATCACCACGCCAATCCTGGACGCCGGTACCAGACTTTGCGCAGTTCGGCGGTGGCACCGCAGCTGCCCGCCGGTTACGCGACGATGGTCGTGCTCGCCGCCATCCCGCCGCTGTGGCGGATGGTGATGGACCACCGGGTGCTCGCGCATTACGGCGGTGACATCACCCTCGCCAACGTCCAACCTCCTAGGCAGGGCCGGTTGCGCGCCACACTGGCCTACCGGCGCGCAACCAGCTGAGCGGCGAAGCTCAGACCCGCTCGGCCGAACGGGTGCGCACGCGCAGCGCGATGGGCTTCTGGGTCTCGGCGAAGAAGTCGTTGCCCTTGTCGTCGACGACGATGAACGCCGGGAAGTCTTCCACCTCGATCTTCCAGACGGCTTCCATGCCGAGCTCGGGGTATTCGAGCACCTCGACCGACTTGATGCAGTCCAGCGCGAGGCGGGCGGCGGGGCCGCCGATGGAACCGAGGTAGAAGCCGCCGTGCTCGTGGCACGCCTTGGTCACCTGCGCGGAGCGGTTGCCCTTGGCCAGCATGACGAACGAGCCACCCGCGGCCTGGAATTGGTCGACGTAGGAGTCCATCCGGCCCGCGGTGGTCGGCCCGAACGAGCCGGACGCGTAACCCTCGGGGGTCTTCGCCGGGCCCGCGTAGTAGACGGCCATGTCGCGCAGGTACTCCGGCATCGGCTCGCCCGCGTCGAGGCGTTCCTTGATCTTCGCGTGCGCGATATCGCGGGCGACCACCAGCGGACCGGTCAGCGAAAGCCGGGTCTTCACCGGGTATTTCGACAACTCGGCGCGGATCTCCGACATCGGCCGGTTCAGATCGATCTGCACCACGTCGCCGCCGAGGATCGACTCGGTCTGCTCCGGCAGGTAGTGCGCGGGCTCACGCTCGAGCTGCTCGAGGAACACGCCCTCGGCCGTGATCTTGGCCAGCGCCTGCCGGTCGGCCGAGCAGGACACCGCGATCGCCACCGGGCAGCTCGCGCCGTGCCTCGGCAGCCGGACGACGCGCACGTCATGGCAGAAGTACTTACCGCCGAATTGCGCACCGATGCCGAAGGATTGGGTCAGCTTGAAGACCTCCTCCTCCAGCTCGAGATCCCGGAACCCGTGCGCGGCAAGCGATCCCTCCGTCGGCAGGTTGTCCAGATAGTGCGCCGAGGCGTATTTGGCTGTCTTCAAGGCGAATTCGGCGCTGGTGCCGCCGATCACGACCGCGAGGTGGTACGGCGGGCAGGCCGCCGTACCGAGCGAGCGGATCTTCTCGTCGAGGAATTCCAGCATCCGCGTCGGGTTCAGCACGGCCTTGGTCTCCTGGTACAGGAACGACTTGTTCGCCGACCCGCCGCCCTTGGCCATGAACAGGAACTTGTACGCCGGATGCGCGGGATCGCCTGGTGTGGAATACAACTCGATCTGCGCGGGCAGGTTGGACCCGGTGTTCTTCTCGTCCCACATGGTGATCGGGGCGAGCTGGGAGTAGCGCAGGTTCAGCTTGGTGTAGGCGTCGAAAACGCCGCGGCTGATCCATTCGGCGTCGTCAACGCCGGTCAGCACACCCTCGGACTTCTTGCCCATGACGATCGCGGTGCCGGTGTCCTGGCACATCGGCAGGATGCCGCCCGCGGAGATGTTCACGTTCTTGAGCAGGTCGAGCGCGACGAAGCGGTCGTTGCCGCTCGACTCCGGGTCGTCGATGATCTTGCGCAGCTGCGCCAGGTGTGCCGGGCGCAGGTAGTGGCTGATGTCGTGCATCGCCTCGGCGGTCAGCAGGCGCAGCGCCTCGGGCTCCACCTGCAGAAAGGTGCGTCCGTTGACCTCGAAGGTGTGCACACCCTCGGTGGTGAGCAACCGGTACGAGGTGTCGTCGGCGCCGATCGGCAGCAGGTCTGAATAGCGGAAGTCCGGCGCGGTCACGGGACGCACTCCTTTGGGCAGGTCGGGGCCTAAAGCTGAGCGCGGATCCTGGTTGTCGCTCAGCGGGGCTGGTCACAGGCACAGCGAGCGTATCCACCCGGCTACGTCACACGCTGGTTAGGCAAGGCTTATCCCGGGCAGTTGACACAAAAGGTTGCACGTTCAACCCTGGGAGTGCTACCTGTCGTTCCACACAAAAGCGTTCGGGCGTCCAAGCGTCGGTTCGCCGCACAACCGTCGCGCGACGCACAACGAAGCGCGACAACGTATGACACGCCAGAGTTTGGAGCGCTATCGTGACCGATCCCCATTGGCTCGATGACGTCGAAATGCGCGCCTGGGTGGGCTTTGTGCGCACCCGCGACCTCATCGCCGCGGCGGTCGGGCGAGACTCGACGCGCGAGTCGAACCTCACCTATGTCGAATACTCGGTGCTGGCCTTCCTGAGCAAGACCCCGGACAGCCGCTGCACCTTCGCCGAGCTCGCCGCCCAACTCGAGTGGTCGCAGAGCAGGCTCTCGCATCAGATCACCCGGATGGAAAAGCGCGGACTCGTTGTCCGCGAACCGATCCCCGACGACGCCCGCCGCACCGCCGCCAAACTCACCCCCCGTGGCGCCGAGGTACTGACCGGCGCGGCCCCCGCCCACGTCATCAGCGTCCGCAAACACATGATCGACATCCTCGACCGCCAACAATTGGCCGCCCTCGCCGACATCTACGACACCCTGCTCGCCCACCACCGCCAAACACCGGCCGACAACTAACCATTCGGCAGGCGTGCGCCGCCTCCCACTGCGCCACCACCGATTCCATCTCAGTACCCACCGATTCGGCTGCCGCAGCGCCCGACTCGCTTGTCTCACTCCGCTACTGGGCGGTCACACCACTCGTCTCGGCCGCGGCACCCAGCAATTCGACTGCCCCATTGGTTGATTCACGGGGAGCTGTGGGCATGCCCAGTGCGCGTTCGAATCCCGCTGGTACCACAAGGTCATCGCGGTTGAGGTCGGTGATGCTTGTTTTGCGCAAACCCAGCAGGGCCGAGTCGATGCCGCCGCGCAGGATGTCGAGGACGTTCTCTACGCCCGCTTGGCCATTCGCGGCCAGGCCCCACAGATATCCGCGGCCGATCATTACCGCGCGGGCGCCGAGTGCTACCGCCTTCACGACGTCGCTGCCGCGGCGGATGCCGCCGTCGAGGACGACCTCGATCTGCGCGCCGACCGCCTCGGCTACCGCGGGGAGCGCGCGGATGGCCGCAGGTGTCCCGTCGAGGTTGTTGCCGCCGTGGTTGGATACCGAGATTGCCGCGACGCCCGCGTCGACCGCACGGAGGGCGTCATCGACCCGGATGACGCCCTTCAGCATCACCGGGCCGTCCCACTGCTCGCAAATCCATTGCACGTCCGCCCAATCCGGCGGCGGGGTGCCCATCCATTCGCCGTAGGCGCCGAAGAAGCCGGGGGCGGGGCCGCCGCCGATCGCCATGTTCGGCGCGGTGAGGTCGGGGATGTGCCCGGACTTGGCGTAGGTCGCGAGCCAGCGCGGCCGTGCCAGGGTCTGCGGCGCGAACTTCAGCATGGTGCGCAGGTCGAGTTTCTCCGGGATGACCGGACTGCCCCAGTCCCGCCCGTGCGAGAACGACCAGTCGAGGGTCAGGATCAGGCCGACCGCACCGGCCGCCTTCGCCCGCGCCATCCGCTGCAGGATCTCGTCTCTGCTTCCGCACCAGTACATCTGGAAGAAGGTCGCCGGGTTGGCCGCGATGACCTCTTCGATCGGCTTGCTCGCGAACGAGCTGAGCCCCATCGCGATGCCGCGGGCCGCCGCCGCGCGCGCAACGGCCACCTCGCCGTCCGGGTGCACCGCCTGCACGCCGGTCGGCGAGATCAGCACCGGCATCGAAAGGTGTTGGCCGAGAACGGTGGTCGACTGATCGCGGTCGCCGATCGAACCGGCGACGTGCGGCGCGAAGCCGAGTTCGGTGAACGCCAGCTGATTGTCCTCGATGGTCTGGCCGCGCTCGGATCCGGCGATCAACGCGCCGTACACCGATTTCGGCAGTCTCTTCTTCGCACGCCGCTGCGCTTCGGCAACGGTTTCGAACCACGGATTCATGGTCGGAGGGTCCTTTCCGGGGAAGCTACCGGCCACCAGAGCCGGGTTCGGTCGAGCAGGTCGGTGGTCAGGTGGTCGAGCAGCGCGGCGCCCTCGGCGGCGCTGGCTCCGGTCGGATCGCCGAGCACGCCATTGGCGCTGACCGAGCGCACACCCGCGCCACGCAGCAGCGGCATGAGTTGCGCGAGCGGCCGAACGTCGCCGACTTCGGCGCGGTCGAGCCGGACGCGGTCCGGCGTAAGCGCCAGTTGGACGGCGGTTTCCGAGCGACCGGCATGCAGATCGCCGTGGTAGCGCGGCAAATACACGCGCACATCACGGGACTCGCCGCGCAACAACGTCTCCGCGCGCCGCAGCGGTTCGAGATTGCCGCCGTGCCAGTTGACGAGCAGGATGCGGTCGAAAGTGTCTGTCGCCGAACGGCACAGCTCGATGACCAGCAGTTCCAGCGCGGCCTGCCCGATGGACAGCGTGCCGGGGAACCCCGCATGCTCACCGCTCGCGCCGTACGGGATCGCCGGTGCGACAAGCACATCCGGCCTGGCCGCGGCCAACCGCGCGCACAACGCGGCGGCGATGTCGGTGTCGGTGGACAGCGGCAGATGCGGGCCGTGCTGTTCGGTCGCGCCGACCGCGACGGCGAGAATCGCGTCCGCCTCGGCCCGCTCCCCCGCCTCGGGCCAGGTGAGATCGGCCGCCGCGACGGCCGGATCAGCCGCTGTGCGACTGTGGCCTGCGACACTTTCGGACATATCCGGAGATTATCGTCAGTCACTGACATAATCAATAGCCGTGCCAGCAAAGACCACCCGCGGTCGCCCGCGCGGGACCAGCAAACGCGAACTCGAGCTGATCGCCATGCGCCTGTTCACCGAGCAGGGCTTCGAGGACACCACCGTCGAGCAGATCGCCGCCGCGGCGGGGATCAGCGGCCGCACCTTCTTTCGCTACTTCCCCACCAAGGCGGAGGTGCTCTGGTACCAGTTCGATGACGAAGTCAGCGCTCTGCGCACCGCCTTCGGCGAAGTGCCCGACGATGTTCCGATGATGACCGCCGTGCGTCGAGTTGTCGTGAACGCCAATCGGTATCGGGCCGAGGACGTGCCCGAGCTACGCACCCGCATGCAACTGGTCGCCACCATCCCGGCCCTGGCCGCCACCGCGGGCACGCATTACGACGCCTGGGAACGCGCGGTCAGCGACTTCGCCGCGCGCAGGCTTGGCGAACCGGAGAACGCCCTGATCCCACTGGCTGTGGGACGCACCACATTGGCCGCGGCCCGCGCCGCCTTCGACGCCTGGCTGGCCCGCGCCGACGCGGACCTCACCGTCTATTTAGAGCTGGCATTGAGCGGACTGGAACGCGGCTTCGCCCCTCCGCCATGAATCCCAAGCGAACATCGGGCAGGTTTCATCCGCAACCCGGTTGGGGTATGACTAGGCTCGGTGTCGGTCTCACGGCCGAACGCGCTCGGTCCGACGACCGGACGCACGCTAGATCCCGACTCAAACCGTCGAAAGGGGCAGGAGTTTCCATGTCCGAGGTGTCCATGAGCCTTTCGGCGGATTCGCTGACCGCGGGACCGGTCGACAACCTGCTTCCGCAGTTGGTCGAGCATCTGCGTCAGAACCGCACCGCGCTGCGTGAGGAGTGGGCACGCCGGATCACCGACGCCCAGCTCCTGACCGCGATGACCCCGGAGGAAATCTTCTCCGAGGCGACCTCCGTCTATGACAACTACGTCGAGGTGCTCGAGACCGGTAGCGTCGAGGCGCTGCAGGCCTACGCCCGCGACCTGTCCGAACGCATCATCCCGAGAGGCGTCGAAACCGACGAAGTCCTCGGCATCGTGCTGTTACTTCGCGACGTGCTTGCCCGCTCGCTATTCGAGAAGTACCAGGCCGACTTTCAGTTACTCAACGCGGTGCTCGACGCCTACGAACCGGCCGCCAACCGCATCGCCAATACCGTTGGCGTCTCGTTCGTCCAGGAACGCGAGCGCGTTATCCGGCAGCAGCAGGAGGCGATCCGCGAGCTGTCCACCCCGGTTCTCCAGGTGCGTGAACAGCTGCTCATCCTGCCGATCATCGGCGTGCTGGACAGCCAACGCGCGCGCCAGCTCACCGAACAGCTGCTGCGCGCGATCCGGGCCAATCGCGCGAAGGTGGTCGTCATCGACATCACCGGTGTGCCGCAGATCGACTCGACCGTAGCCAACCACCTGGTACAGACCGTCGACGCGTCCGGCCTGATGGGTGCGAACGTGATCATCACCGGCCTGTCCTCGGAGATCGCGCTGACACTGGTGACCATCGGCCTCGACCTGTCCAAGATGAACGCGGTCGGTGACCTGCAAGGCGGCATCGAGGAAGCGGAACGTCTGCTTGGTTACGAGGTTTCCCGAGTCGCTGAGCGGGTCACCGAACGCGACGGCCGCTAGATCAGGGCGGGCACATGCCGGTACCGATTCTCAAACAGGGCACTTATCTCATCGCGTCGGTTCAATCAGCGTTGACCGACGCCGATACCGAACGCCTGCAAGACGACCTGATGAAACAGGTCAGCAAATATCGGGCGCACGGAATCATCGTCGACGTCACCGCGATCGACATCATGGATTCCTTCGCCGCGAGATCGTTGCGTACCATCGCGCACATGACGCAGTTGCGCGGCGCCGAAACGGTGATCGTCGGGCTGCAACCGGAAGTCGCCTTCGCCATGGTGCAACTCGGGCTCACGTTCGAGGACATGCACACCGCCCTCGATCTCGAAGAGGGCCTCGCCTGGCTCAACCGGAAGACCGCCTCCCCACGCCAGCGAGATGGTCGTGACAGTGGCCGCTGAGAACCTGGTGATCGCGGTCAGAGTGTCGGGCGACATCGTGATCGCACGTCAGGCCGGCCGCGAACTAGCAGCGAAGCTCGGATTCACACTGACAGACCGCACCATGATCTCGACGGCGATCTCCGAAATCGCACGCAACATCACCAGTTACGCGGGCAGCGGCGAAATCCGCCTGATGGTCGACGACCGGGAGGGTCGTCAGGCGCTGGTGGTTCAGGCCGAGGACCAAGGGCCAGGCATCATCGACATCCCGCGCGCGCTCGAGGACGGCTATTCGACCGGGCGCGGACTAGGGCTCGGTCTCCCCGGCGCCCGCAGACTGATGGACCGGCTCATCGTCGATTCGGCACCGGGTAAGGGCACGTTGGTGGAGATGTGGAAGTGGGTACCCAACAGTGCATGACGACGGGTTCATCGGCCGAATCGAGTGGGCGGTGGCCGGTCGCGCGCTGCCCGGTCAACGGGTCTCCGGTGATCGCGGCCTCATCCTCGACACCGGCGGCGGCACCGTCCTTTTCGCCGTGCTCGACGGACTCGGACACGGCGCCCCCGCGGCCGACGCCGCCGACCGGGCCGCGCAGGTGCTCTCCGAGAACCGCGCCGAACCGCTGGACGTACTGATGGTGCTCTGTCATCGGGCCATGGCCGACACCCGAGGTGCCGCGGTATCGCTTGCCCTGTTCGATCCGAGCGACACGGTGCGCTGGCTCGGCGTCGGCAATGTCGAATCCCGGGTGCTGACCGTGAGTCCCGCCGGGCTCACCAGCCGGGCGAACATCTTGCTCACCGCGGGAATCGTCGGCTACCGACTACCGCCGAATCTGCAGACGCAGACCATTCACGTGCGCCCCGGCGATCTGCTGCTGATGTCCACCGACGGCATCGTCAGCGAGTCCGCCGACGTGATCGACCTGTCGAAATCGACCGCGGAGATCACCGCCGACATCCTGGCCAAGCACGCCAAGGACACCGACGACGCGTTGGTGCTCGCCGCCCGCCACCGCGGCTCGGCGCAAGGCCCGACGTCGTGAGGGGCGGCGCCATATGACAGCCCTGGCCGATTTCCTCGACGAGTACGCGAAATCGCTACGGCGACACCTGGATTCGCCCACCCAGGCGACCCTCGCCGAAGGCTACGAGCTCGGCAGGCGGGCCCTGGTCGAGGGCATCAGCCTGCTCGATCTCAACGAGAACCACTTCCGGGTGGTGCAGGCCGCCGAGCACGCCGCTGGCATCGGCGAACCGGACACGCGACTGGCCGAGTCCGCGCTGGAGTTCCTGCTGCAAACCCTTGCCGCACTTGACATCGCGACCCGCGGCTACCTCGACGGGGTCGGCCGCTACGAGCAACAGCGCACCCGCGCCGACGATCTCGCCGGACGCGACGCCTTCCGCACCGCACTGGTCGAGTCGCTGCAGGACGGCTTCTTCGTCGCCGACTCGCACGGCGCCATCGTCGAGGTCAACTCCGCGTTCGGCGCGCTGACCGGATACGGCGCCGCCGATGTGCCCTACCCGCTGCCGCATCCGTGGTCGATGCCGGAGGGGCTGGTCCTTTCGAGCGACCTGCAAGCAGTCGCTACGGGCCGATATCCCGATCTCGGCACGGAGGCACTGCGTTTCGTCATTCCGATCCGGCACCGCGACGGCCGCGACGTGTGGCTCGCGGTGAGTACCAGCGCGCTGATCAAGCCGGAGAACAACGAGCGCATCTTCGTCGGCACCATCCGCGACGTCACCGCCGAGCACGACGCGCAGGCCCGCGATCAGGCCGCGTCCCGGCTGGCCACCGCGGTGGGCGCGGCGACGAGCGTGGTCGAGGTGCTCGCGGTCGGGCTCGATGAATTGCGGCGCACCGTCGGCGCGCAGACCGCGGTGGTGTCGGTGTGGCCGAGCAGGCACGTCGAGCCGGAGGTGTACGTCTCCGGCGCCGAGGGCACGGCGAACGGGCCAGACAGCGCCGAACTGGACGCGCGGGCGCGGGCCATGCTCGATCGGGCCCGACGCAGACCTGGCCGCAGCCTGTTCGCGATTCCGGAGGGCACCGACAGCTCCGAGGGCATTGTCGCCCCGCTCGGCGAAACCGGTGACGCCGCACTGTGGTTGCGGTTCGCCGCGCCGCGCGCGATCAGCGCGGCCGACTGGACGTTGTTCTCGCTGCTGATCGGACACCTGAGCCTCGCGGTGCAGCGGGCGCGCAACTTCGATCAGGCGCGCTCGACCTCGTTGACGCTGCAGCGGGCCATGCTCGGGCCGATCGAACTGCCGCCGCGGTTCTCGGTGCACTACGAGCCGGCGCTGCCGCCGCTGGAAATCGGCGGCGACTGGTATGACGTGGTTCCGCTGCGCGACGGCACCATCGGGGTTGTCGTCGGCGACTGCGTCGGCCGTGGTCTGTCCGCCGCCGTGGTGATGGGTCAATTGCGTACGGCCGCAAGGGCTTTGCTATTGCGCGGGGCCGGTCCGGCGCAGCTGCTCGCCGAGCTGGACACCGTGGCGGCCCGGATCCCAGGCGCGATGTGCACGACCGTGTGCGCCGCAGTGCTCGATCCGGTGCGCGGGCTGGTCCGCTACAGCAGTGCCGGACATATGCCGCCGATCCTGGCCGACGTCGACGCGACGGGGCGATTGCTGGAGGGTGGGCGGTCGTTTCCGCTGGCCACCTTCGATCCGCCGCGCCGCCCGGAGGCGACCACCGCGCTGACGCCGGGTTCAACGCTGGTGCTGTTCACCGACGGTCTGGTCGAACAGCGCGGCGTCGACATCGACGACAGCTTCGCCAAGATCGCCGACGTGCTCGCCGGCACCGCGGTCAAGCTGCCCCGCGAGGTGGCCGACGCGGTGCTGTCGCGCCTGCGACCCGCCGCGGGCTACGACGACGACGTCGCCATGGTGGTGTATCGCCAGCCGCCGGCGCCACTGCGGCTCGAGGTGCCCGCGCACGCGGATGAGCTTGCGGCACTGCGCCGTACGCTCAAGGCCTGGCTGGCCGCCGCCGCGGTGCCGCACGATCTCGCGTCCGATCTGGTGGCCGCGGCCAACGAGGCGTGCAGCAACAGCATCGAGCACGCCTATCGCAACGGCGCGGTGCCGACGGGCCGTCCCGAGAGCACGGACCGCTCGATGGGCCGGGTCGCCCGAGCAGTGCGCGACCCCGCCGCCGACACCAACCGCGTCGAACTGAGCGCCACCTGCAACACCGAGACGGTGGTGATCACCGTCGCCGACGCGGGCAGTTGGAAGCCACGCGCGGCCGATCCCGGCTACCGCGGCCGCGGCATCGACATGATGCGCGCACTCACCGAGGAACTCGATATCGACCACACCGGGCCTGGTACCCGCGTCCGCATGTCGGTCACGCTGCCCGCCATCACCTTCCCGGTGGCAAACCCGTTGCGCGGCACCAGCCGTCACATCTCGAGGTAACGGCGCGCGATGTGCTGAATCCGCCGTCCTCGAATCTGGCGTCGGCGGTGGATCGGCTCGCGCTGCTTCGCGGTTCGCGGTTCGCGGTTCGCGGTTCGCGGTTCGCGGTTCGCGGGAGATGACGCCGTACAAGATCGAGAAAACACCGAGCACGTCGATCCGGTCGGCTTGAACCCGTTGATCATGAAGTTCTGCGAGTTCTTCGGCGACGGCACCCAGTTACACCCGTCACGGCATGGCCGATACCGAGCCCCGCGACCAGCCATTGAGCAGACCGGCCGGTCACGCTCCGATTCTGAAGCGCCACAACGGCGACTTCGTTGGGCGTCCTACGGTAATGTTTGTCCCTATGGACACGCCTAGGTTGCGAATTCGCCGCTACTTGTGTGTTGTGATGCTGTGAACGAGCGACAGCGAGTGAACCAAGGACACAGCACCCAGTTGGGCGCGACGGAGCCGAGCGCCAGCGAGGCGCAGTCGTGACCAACACTTCCGGAGACGCGTATCCCCTCGCGGACACGATGACCACCACCGTCGCCTCGCAAGACGGTGCGACGGTCCTCACGGTGGCCGGCGAGGTCGACCTGGCAACGGCCCCCGCACTCGAGAGTTCGATCGAGGCGATTCTCAACGGCAAACCCGCGGCCCTGATCATCGATCTGACCGCGGTCAGCTTCCTCGCCTCGGCGGGCATGGCCGTTCTTGTCGCAACACATCAGCGTGCTGGCGAGAACACGGCGATCGCCGTGGTGGCCGACGGCCCGGCCACCAGCAGACAGCTGCGAATGACCAACCTCGATCAGGTATTCGCCGTGCATTCCACTCTGGAAGCGGCGCTCGCGGGATTCCGCGAAGCCTGACCCGAACGGACTCAGCCGCCTCACCTAGCTCAACGGTGAGGCGGCTGTCTTGTCCCTATTGAAGATTCAGTCGCAGAGTTCGCGCAGCTGCTCGATCAGCTTGACGCGCTCGGCCGGGGTCGCGGCCATCGGGATGACGTTGAGCACGGTGACGCCCGCCTCGGCGAACGCGGCGACCCGCTCCTTGACGTAGCCGGCGGGCCCGACCAGGGAGATGTCGCGGACCAGGGCATCAGGCACGGCCTTGGCCGCCTCTTCCTTCTTGCCCGCCAGGTAGAGCTCCTGGATGCGGTCGGCCTCGGCGCCGTAGCCGTACTTGGTGGCCAGCGTGTGATAGAAGTTCTTGCCCTTGGCGCCCATGCCGCCGATGTAGAGGGCCAGATGCGGCTTCACGAATTCCAGCAGCGGCTCGACGTTGTCGCCGATGGCAAGCGCTGGGCCCGCGTAGACCTCGAGGTCGCCGAGCTGCGGATCACGCTTGGCGAAGCCCGCCGCGAGGGAATCGCCCCAGATCTGCTTGGCCTGCTCCGGCAGGAAGAAGATCGGCTGCCATCCCTCGGCAACCTCGGCGGCCAGCTCGACATTCTTCGGGCCGAGCGCGGCGAGCAGCACCGGAATGCGTTCGCGCACCGGGTGATTGATCAGCTTGAGCGTCTTGCCGAGGCCGGTGCCCTTTCCTTCGGGCAGCGGGATCTGGTAGTACTTCCCGTGGTATTCGAGCTTCTCGCGGCGCCACACCTTGCGGCAGATCTCCACCAGTTCCCTGGTGCGCCCGATCGGCGCGTCGTAGGGAACGCCGTGGAAGCCCTCGATCACCTGCGGGCCCGAGGCGCCGAGGCCGAGGATGAACCGGCCGTCGGAGACGAAGTCGAGCCCGGCCGCGGTCATCGCGGTCAGGCTAGGGGTGCGGGTGTAGATCTGCAGGATGCCCGAGGCCAGCTGCAGGGTGGCGGTCTTGGCCGCCAGGTAGCCGAGCGCGCTCACCGCGTCGTAGGAGTACGCCTCGGGGACGAAGACGATGTCGAGGCCGGCCCGTTCCAGGTCGGCCACCTCCGCCGCCGCCTCTTTGAAACCGCCCGAGTAGTTGATGCCCAATCCGATCCGCATAACACTCAACATAATGGCGACTACGGGTCGGCGCCGCATCGGACCGCTCTGACAGGCCGGTCACACAGGGGGCGTCGATGGCCAACCGGTAGCGTTGACCGCGCACTCCCCACCCTCGCCGCACTCCGAAAGGCCATCATCCCGTGTCGCAGCCGAGCACTTCGTCCCAGGAAACTGTGTCCTCCTTCGGCGAGGCAACGCTCGCGCGGTACCTGACCGATCTGGCCGCCAAGATTCCCGCGCCGGGTGGCGGCGCCGTGGCCGCGCTGCACGCCGCGCAGGCCGCCGCGCTGGTCGCGATGGTCGCGCGCTACACGACCCGCGCCAAGGATGCCGACAACCGGCCGGTGGTCGACCGCATCATCGAGGCCGCCGACGCCGCCCGCGCCCGCTCGCTGGCCCTCGCCGACGCCGATGCCGCCGCGTTCACCGCGGTCGGCGCCGCCTACAAGCTGCCGAAGACCACGGACGAGGAGAGCGCCACGCGCACCGCGACGATCAACGCCGCGCTCGTCGAGGCCGCCCGCGTGCCCGCCGCCGTGGTCGATGAGGCCGACGAGGTGCTCACGCTGGCCACCGAGCTGTTCCCGATCGGCAACCCGAACGTGGTCACCGATATCGGTGCCGCCGCCGACGCCTGCCGTGCCGCGGCCGCCAGTTCGCAGCTCAACATCGAGATCAATGTCGCCTCGCTGCCCGCCGAGGAGGGTGACCGATTCGCCCCGGTTTTGCTGCGCATCGAAGAACTCGTGGCACGCGCCGACGGTCTGCACGCCGACGTGGTGCACGCGGTCCGCGGCTAGCCCGGGGTTTCCGTACCGCGCGGCCGGGTATGTCGGCGACAAGCAGCCGACCGAGCCGAGGAGCTAGCCGTGCAGATCGGATACAAGTTGGCCGCGGAGGCCTTCGGACCGAAAGAGCTGATGCGCCAAGCGATTCGGGCGGAATCCGCCGGGTTCGACTTCGTCGAGATGAGTGATCACTATCATCCGTGGCTCGATGTCCAGGGACATTCGCCGTTCGCGTGGACGGTGCTCGGCGCGATCGCCGCGCAGACCGAACGGATCGGCCTCGCGACCGGGGTGACCTGCCCGACCGTCCGCTACCACCCGGCGATCATCGCGCAGGCCGCGGCGACGCTGGCGCTGGTGTCCGACGGGCGCTTCACCCTCGGCGTCGGCTCCGGTGAGCGGCTCAACGAGCACGTGGTCGCGCGGGAGTTTCCGGACGTGCGCAAACGTCAGGAGATGTTGCGTGAGGCGTTGGAGATCATTCGATTGCTGTGGCGCGGTGGATACCAGTCGTACGACGGCCGGTATCTGTCGCTCTCGGACGCGCGAGTCTTCGATCTGCCCGACGAACTACCGGTGATCGCCGTTGCCGCGAGCGGACCGCCCTCCGCGCGGATCGCGGCCGAACTCGGAGACGGGCTGTTCGCCACCGAACCGAAGTCCGAGATCGTCGAGCGGTACCGCGCGGCCGGTGGTGCCGGGCCGCGCTATGCGGAGGTCCCGATGGCCTGGGCGCCCGACGAGGAGACCGCGGCCAAGGCTGTGCTCGAGACGTCCCGTTGGGCGCTGACCGGGTGGAAAGTGATGAGCGAACTGCCCAACCCGGTCAATTTCGACGCCGCATCCAAAACCGTGCGTCTTGAGGACGTGGTGCAGCAGTTCGCCTGCGGACCCGACCCGGCCCGCTATGTCGAGGTGGCTCAACAGTTCGTCGACGCGGGCTTCGACCACCTCGTCATGCAGAACGCCGGGCCGGACCCGGACGGATTCATCGACTTCTACCAGCAGGAACTCGAGCCCCGGTTCCGCCAGCTCACGCCGAGCTGATCCGCTAGGCGGGCCAATCCCACGCTGTCAGTACGATTTTGCCGCGGACGCGGCCGGATTCGCTGAGCTGGTGGGCTTTCACTACGTCGGCGAGGGGCAGGACCTGATCTATCGTGACGCGCAGGTGTCCGCGGTCGACCATGGTCGTGATCTCACGCAAGGAGACGCCCGACGGTTCGACATAGAAGCGTTCGTAGCGCGGATCGGTCTCGGCGCGCGGATCGACCTCGGCATCCGAGCCTTGCGTTTCGAGGTAGCGACCGTTCGGGCGGAGCACGCGCAGTGAGCGCGAACCGTATTCGCCGCCGACGAGATCGAGCACGACATCGATGTCACCGACGGTGTCGGCGAAATCGACTGCGGTGTAATCGATCACCTCATCGATGCCGAGTTCCCGCAGATACTCGTGGTTAGCGGTGCGTGCGGTGCCAATCACGTAGGCGCCACGATGCTTGGCGATCTGCACCGCGAGATGACCGACACCACCGGCCGCCGCGTGCACCAGGATTCGCTGCCCCGCGCCGACGGCGGCCAGCGCCTGCCACGCGGTCGATGCCGCCACCGGCAAAGCCGCCGCGTGGCTGTGGTCCAGGCTCGCCGGTTTCAGCGCCAACGTATTCGCCTGCGCCACTAGGTATTCCGCGTTCGCACCGCCGAACACCATCCCATAGACGGCATCGCCGATCTGAAACCGGTCAACGCCGGACCCGAGCTCTTCGACGATCCCGGAAACGTCCAATCCCAGTATCAACGGCAGACTTCTGAGCTCACGCACCTGTCCCTCGCGAACCTTCCAGTCCGCCGCGTTCACGCTGGTAGCGGCGACCCGCACCAACACCTCCCCCGGTCCCGGCTGCGGCCGAGCCACCTCAACCGTTTCGAGAACGTCTGGACCGCCGTGTGTGCGTTGAATGATTGCCAACATGCCAACAATTCTGCGGCGACCTAGTATTCATTGGAAAGAAGGCACCTTTATGATCCCGAGGTACCCAATGGATACTGCCCCCGCCCCGACCTTGGTCGAGAGCTATCTGCACAACTGCGCGGCCCGTGAGATCTTCGCCGTGCTCGCCGACAAATGGGTCCTGCTGGTCCTCAGCGTCCTGCGCGACAACAAGACCCCCATCCGCTTCAACGACCTGCGCCGCCGCCTCGACGGCATCACCCAGAAGATGCTCACCCGCACCCTCCGCAACCTCGAACGCGAAGGCCTCGTCCACCGAGCCGTCTACCCCACCGTCCCACCCAAGGTCGAATACTCGCTCACCCCCCTCGGCGAAAGCCTCGCCGCCATCAGCCACACCCTAGGCACCTGGTCGGACCACCACCAACACCAAATCCTCGCCGCCCGAAAAGCTTTCGACACCCGCCCCACCCCCCAACCCCTCACCCCCTGACCACAACAGCACCCAACGGGACATGATGGCGGGCTTACTCGCACTTTCCCCGCCACCATGTCCCGTTCGACGATCAACATCAACCCGTCCGGGACATGACGGCGGCCCCACTCACACTTTCCCGCCACCATGTCCCGTTTGACGATCAACACCACCCCGCACGGGACATGACGGCGGCCCCACCCGCACTTCCCCCGCCACCACCTCCCGTTCGACGATCAACATCACCCCCTCCAGGACATGACGGCAGCCCCACTCACACTTTCCCGCCACCATGTCCCGTTGGGCATGAAGATCCCACTACCTTGAGACCGCCCTGCTTTGGAAAACGCCCGAAAACAGCACCACAGCCAGTCCTCCCCTCCCCAACCGCCACCTCCCACACCCGGGCCGCGGCAGAGAAAGTCGGGAACCCCACCTGACGCGCTCAGCACTACCCGGGCATCCCACGGATCGCCGGAAACCTTGGGGCAGTACACCATTGGACTTCTCTCAGTGCACTGTCCTGGGCGGGTATACCGAGAGATATCCGTCAAGGTGAACCTTCCAAGGTGTTTACCCAGCAGTGCTGGGCACGTCGCCTGCCGTACCCGACTGTAGTTATTCGTCAGGCGCGCGGGGGTAGATGTTCCAGCGTGGTCATCTGGCTGTGGTTGCGTCACAAGCGCTTCGGACCAAGAGGCGGGTAGTCGTGTGGCGGTATGGAGGCGGGGTCTCACAGACCGTGCATACCTTTCACGGGGGATAGACCCTCTGTGAAAGGTATGGGCGCTCTGTGGGTTCCGCAGTCTGGTGGGGCAGGCGCCAATCAGCACCACTACTTCGCGCCCGGCCTGAGCTCGAGCCCGGTCCCGGGCGTCGGCGTCCAGGATCCGCACTCTGACTCGGGATCCGCACTGACTTTAGAGGCCTTATTCCGGGTGCGGATCCCGAGTCCAGGTGCGGATTCTGCTGAGTGGGAGGCGTTCGAGGGTGCTGCCGGCCCAGGCGACGCTCGGGGGTGTATTTGCTCGCGTTGTGCGGGGGATCTGTACGAACGGTCGTGTGCGGGGGTGGGGTTTGGGGGTGGGTGGGGCGGGTAGGCAACATAGAGAGGGGCATGGTGGTCGGTTACGACTGCGGCACGGCTGGATCGATTCGTAGATCGAGTTGATCATGCGGGCCTAAAATTTAGTTTGCTTGCCTACCCACCATCTCGAAGGGGTGGAGCTCATGAGGAATGTCATCAGATTTCTGTTCTTAACGATCTTGGTCGCGGTGTTGGCCGCGTTCTGGTCCGGAACGGCGACAGCGACGCTGATCGGAAATACCACAACCGCGAGTTCGGTCGAAGCGATCGGACCTTCGAACGGACAGCTGGTGGGCGTTGCCCACCCGGTGACCATCACATTCGCCGCGCAGGTCGCTGACCGCGCCAAAGCAGAGCGAAGTATTGATATCAGGGCCGCGCAACCGTTGACCGGGACGTTCGCGTGGACCAGCGATCGGGAGGCGGTGTGGACGCCGACCGGCTTCCTGCCTGCCAATGCCCGCATCACCGTCGGCGCGGGTAACGCTCGCACCGAATTCAACACCAACGCAGGTGTTTTCGGCGACGGCAACATGTCGACACACACATTCACGCTCACGGTCGGCGGCATCCCGAGGACGATGCCTGCCTCGATGGGCAAGCCAGGTCGCGAGACCCCGTCGGGTACTTTCCCGGTGCTGGAGAAGGCCCGCTCCGTCGTATTCGACTCTCGTACGATCGGTATCCCGCTGAGTTCGCCCGAGGGCTACCTCATCAATGGTGAATTCGCCGAACGCCTCACGTGGGGTGGTGTTTATATCCACTCGGCCCCGTGGTCGGTGGACCAGCAGGGCAACTCGAATGTCAGCCACGGCTGCATCAACCTCGCCCCCGCGGACGCCGAATGGGTTTACCACACAATCAATGTCGGAGACCCCGTCACCCTGCACTGGTAAATCAACACCCCCTGACCTGCGCACCGTATGAACGGTTCGCAGGTCTTGGCGGTTGAACCTCATCCCACCTCACTCGGATCGCCCATCGCTCCCGCTCATGACATGATCGAGCGAATGAGACAGTAGGTCTCGGTCGCTGGAACGTGGCAGGAGCTGACAGATGACGACCGCACCCCGCTCGGATATCGAATTCCAGTCGGACGGCACCACGGTCAGGGGCTGGCTGCACCGGCCGAATACCGAGGGCCCGGCCCCCGTCGTAGTCATGGCGCATGGGCTCGGCGCGGTCAAGGAAATGCGACTGGACGCCTTTGCCGAGCGATTCGCCGCCGCGGGAATTGCCGTGGTTGCCTTCGACTATCGGCATTTCGGCGCGAGCGACGGCGAACCCCGACAGCTGTTGAGCATTGCCCGCCAGCTCGCCGATTGGTCGGCGGCGATCGATTACGCCGTCACCCTCGACGGCATCGATCCATCCCGAATCGCTTTGTTCGGAACATCTTTCAGCGGCGGTCATGTGTTGCGCGTTGCCGCACAGGACCGTCGGATCACCGCGGTAGTCGCACAATGCCCGTTCACCGACGGTCTGGCCTCCGCCCCGACCGTCGGACTCCGGCCACTGCTAGCCATCGCCGCCCGCGCGGTCTTGGACCTCGGCGCCGCGGCACTGCGCAGGCCGCCGGTCACCGTCCCGCTCACCGGCAAGCCAGGCCAGACCGCACTGATGAACACACCTGACGCGGCCCCCGGATACACGGCGCTGGTTCCGCCGAAGTTCGCCCACCCCAACGCTATAGCGGCGCGGATCGGCCTAACCCTCCCCCTCTATCGCCCCGGCCGCAGCCTGCGAAAGATCGACTCCCCCGTATTCCTCGGCGTGTGCCTGACCGACTCCGTCGCCCCGGCCCGCCGCACCCTGCGTTACGCGGCAGCCGCCGGACCCAACGTCGAGGTGCACGAATATCCAGCAGGCCACTTCGACATCTACGTCTCCCCCGATTTCGACAAGGTAGTGGCCGACGAGACCACCTTCCTTGTCGAACACCTACGCCCGAGCTGAACCAGTTACGCCGCCTCGATCAGCGCATCATCGCGCGAAAGCAGTGCGGCATAACGACCATCGAGTTCCATCAGCTCATCATGCGACCCACGCTCGACGATGTGCCCTTGGTCGAGCACAACGATCTGATCGGCGTCGCGAATGGTGGACAGCCGGTGCGCGATGGTGATCGTGGTGCGATCGACCGAGAGCGCGTCGATGGCCTGCTGCACCTCCTGCTCGGTGCGGGTGTCCAGCGCGCTGGTCGCCTCGTCCAGCACCAGGATCGGCGGATTGCGCAGCACCGCGCGGGCAACGGCGAGCCGTTGCTTCTCACCACCGGAGAACCGGTACCCGCGTTCACCGACAAGGGTGTTGTAACCATCGGGCAGGCTCATGATGTGCTCGTGGATCTGGGCGGCGCGCGCGGCGTCGTGCAGTTCCCGTTCCGTCGCATCGGGTTTCGCGAACCGCAGGTTATCGGCGACGGTGGCGTGGAACAGGTAGGTCTCCTGAGACACCACCCCGACGGCGGCGGCGAGATCGGCAAAGGACAAGTCGCGCACGTCTTTTCCGTCGATGGTGATCCGCCCCGAGCTCACGTCGTAGAGCCGCGCCACGAGGTAACCGAGAGTGGTCTTGCCGGAACCGGTTTCGCCGACGATGGCCAGGCTGGACCCGGCGGGCACGGTGATGTCGATGTCGCTCAGCACATCTCGATTCCCCGACCCGTAGGAGAACCCGACGTGCTCGAACCGCACCGCACCCGTAACCTCGCCAAGCGCGACCGGCCGAGCGGGCTCCTCGATATCGGGCTGCAGATCCAGGTACTCGAAGATCCTGCCGAACAACGCCATCGAGCTCTGCACCTCGACGCCGGTGGACAGCAGCTGCACCATCGGCCGAAGCAATGTGGTCTGCAGCGTGGTGAACGCGACAAGCGTGCCGATCGAAACCAACGGCTTCCCGCTCGTCACGCTGAGCCCCGCCGCCCAGTAGATGACAGCGGGCATGGCCGACATGACGATCGTGATGGTCGACTGCCGCCACCGTCCCGCCATGCTCGCGCGAATCTCCAGATCGACCAGCCCGCGCGATTCCCGCACGAAACTGTCGACCAGCGCGGGCGAACGTCCCATCGTTCGGCCGAGCAGAATCCCGCTCACCGATAGCGACTCCTCGACGATCGCCGACATTCCTGCCAGCTTCTCCTGCCGCTGACCGGTGATCTTGCGGCGTTCGTTGCCGACGCGGCGGCTGATCCACACGAAGAACGGCAGCATGATCAGCGATACGAGGGTGAGCCGCCAGTCGAGCACGATCATCGCGATCACCGCCGCGACCACCGTGGTGAAATTCGAGACCAGCGACGTCGCGGTGGAGGTGACGGTCGACTGCATACCGCCGATGTCGTTGGCGATGCGTGACTGCACCTCACCGGTGCGGGTTTTGGTGAAGAAGGACAACGGCATTCGCTGTAGCTGGGCGTAGACCGCGGAGCGCAGGTCGTGCATGACGTCCTGGCCGACGGTGGTCGAGATGTAGGTCTGCAGCACGCCGAACACGCTGGTCAGCGCGGCGACCGCGATCATGCCCGCGGCGAGCAGGGTCAGCAGGCCGGTGCGCCCGTGCGGGAGCGCGTCGTCGAGCACCGCGCGCAGCATGAACGGCGAGGCCAGTGCGACGACCGAGGAAAGGCAAACAAGGGCGGCCACCAGGGCCAGCCGGGCCCGATAGGGCCGGAACAACCGGACGATCCGGCGAAGTTGATGTGGGGGCTGCATAGGCGCCTCCTTCCGAGGAGAACTACGTCATGAAACTGAGCATGACTCATAATTGTTCCCAAAACAATGAGTTATGCTCAGAAACATGGAGTCCGCCGACACCGACCTGCCCGAACTGTTCCTGCGCGCGGCCAAACGGATCCGGCGCAACCAGGTCGGCCGACTCGCCCCGCTCGGCCTCACCCCCGCCCAGGCACGGGCCCTGCGCATCATCGGCCACCAGCAGGAACCGCCGCGGATGACCGCGCTGGCCGACCGCCTCGGCATCGTGCCACGCTCGGCGACGACGGTCGTCGACGCCCTCGCCGCCGCGGGCCTGGTCACCCGCGCCCCCGACCCAGCAAACCGCCGCGCCACCCTGGTCAGCCTGACCGAATCCGGCCTCGCCACCCTCGCCCGCATGGCGGACGCCCGCCGCGAGGCCGCCGAGGAACTCTTCGCCACGCTGTCCCCGGACCAACGCGAAACCCTGCGAGACCTGCTGGCTACCCTCGATTCCGCTACCGTGTAGCGCGATCCGGACTTACCGGCCGGTATCCCCCGGGCGTACACCGTTGTCAGCAAACGGGCAGTATTCTGCCCGAAGCGACAGCGAAGTCGGCTGGACCGACCCGTCTCCGCGTTGCTGCATTTCCGGAACGGTGCGGATAACCTGGCGATATGACCTGACGAAGGCGGGGCGATGGATCGACCGGAGATGGGCGCACAGCCCGGATACGACTATGGGCGGGGGCCACAGATGACGAAACGTGGTGTGCCGGAACAACGGTACGCACCGGATGACAGGTACCAGGGCGAGTACGCCGATTGGGTGGACCGGCTGCCCGCACCCGAACCGGACCCGGAACCCGACTACGAACCGGGCTACTTCGAGGACGAGTTCAGCGGTTTGATCGACCGGTCCAAGCGGAACCGGTCGGCCCGCCGCTGGGCGGTGCCGCTGCTCGGCGTACTCGGCGTCGCCGCCGTGGCCGCGGGCGCCTTCGTGTTCTTCCGCGGCGACTCGCAACCGCCCTCGGCGGCGAACAACCCGGCCAGGATCGGTGATCCCGCCGCCTCCGCGAGCACGCAGTGCACCTCCGAGCGGGTCGGGAACCGGATCAAGGGCAACGACCCCGGCGGTTTCGATTCCGGCCCCGGCGCGATCTTCGCCTTCCAGCACGCGTACTACGTCACGCGCTCCGGCGACGAGGCGCGCGCCGCGACCACCCCGGACGCGGCGGTGGAACCGGCCGACGCCATCCAGCGCGGCATCGACAGCATTCCGGCTGGCACCACCTACTGTGTCGCGATCACCCCCGGCGCGTTCGCGAGCCAGTACATGGTCGTCGTCACCGAGAACCGGCCGGGCCGCACGCCGGTCACCTACAACCCGCAGCTGGTCACCACCGCCACGGATGACGGACGCACCCTCATCAGCGCCATCAGCCCCGGCCAATAGTCCTGGCGCTCAGGCGAACTCGTACTTGGCGACGACGTCCTCGTCGAGTTCTATACCGAGCCCCGGACCCGTCGGAATGTGCACCTGGTTGGACCCGTACCGCAGCCGCGTCTCGGGCGTGAGCAACTGCTCGAAGTTGTAGATGCCCTTCTCCAGCGCGAAGTACTCGACGACGAGGGTGTTGCTGACCGCACCGCACAGGTGGACGTGCAGGTTGTGATGCCAGTGCGGCGCCATTTGCAGCCCGAAGGCATCCGCGGCGTGCGCGATCCGGAGCCACTCGGTGACACCGCCGACCACACCGGCGTCGGCCTGCAGGATCGCGGCGGCGCCGGACTCGATGAGTTGCCGGAATTCCCAACGGGTCTGGTGTATTTCGCCGGTGGCGACCGGCGTGCGGATCTGCCTGGCGAGTTCGCCGTGCCCGGCGATCGCGTCCGGCGAGAGCGGCTCTTCGAACCACCACAGGCCCCGGTCGCCCGCCGCACGCTCGAAAGCCTCGATGGCCGTGCGTGCTTCGTGGACGGAACGGTAGGCGTTGTTCGCGTCGAGGGCGAGTCGGCCGGTGTCGCCGATCGCCTCGATCGCGGCCGCCACCCGGCGCGCGTCCTCGGCCACGCTCAGGCCGCCGACCTTGATCTTGTGATCGGTAAAGCCTTGTCCCGCATTGAATTCGATCTCTTTGCGGACGGCTTCAGTCCATTCGCCCTCGTCCGGCCGGTAGTAGCCGCCCGACGCGTACGAGGGCAGCGGGGCGGTCGCACCGCCGAGCAGGCTGACCAAGGGTAGTCCGGCCCGCTTCGCGCGCAGGTCCCACAGGGCGATGTCGATCGCCGACAAGGCCCGGAGCACGGCACCGCGGCGGCCAGCGAGCAGCGCCTCCTGGTAGGCGAGGCTCCACAGTCCGTGCACGTCATTGTGGTCGGCGCCGAGATAGACCGGCGCGAGCACATCGTCGACCGCACACTTGGTCAGGTTCCCGCCGCTGGTTCCGGCGTAGGTGTAGCCGAGCCCGGTCGCACCGGTGTCGTCGGTGACCTCGACCAGGACGTAATGCCGATCGGTCAAGTCGCGGTTGGACATTCGGGTCGGCTTGTCGACCGGGATGCCGACGACACGGGCTGAGATTCGGGTGATGGTCATCGACTACTCCTCGCGAGTGGGGCGGTGCGTACCGCCTGGATGTTGGCGAACTCGGTGGCGCCGTAGGTGCTCAGTTCCCGGCCGTGCCCGCTGGCCTTGACCCCACCGATGGGCAGGCGCGGGTCGGATTCGGAGATCCGGTTGACGAAGACGGATCCGGCCGCGATATTGGCCGCGAGTTGCTCGACCCTGCCGAGGTCACGGCCCCAGATCGAGCAGCTCAGGCCGTAGGCCGAGGCATTCGCGGCGGTCAGCGCCGCGGCCGCCGAGCCGACGGCCAGCACCGCGCCGAGCGGACCGAACGTTTCCTCTTGGAACGCAACGGAATACGTGTCGGGCACTGCGACGATGGTCGGCGTGAACCAGGCGCCGGGACCGGAATCGTCTGCGCCACCGACCAGTACCTCGGCACCGGCAGCCACCGTCGCGGTCAGCTGCCTGCGCAACTCGTCGCGCAGGTCGGCGCGGGCCATCGGACCGATATCGGTGCCTGGCAGTGCCGGATTCCCGACGACCAGCTTGCCGAGCTCGGCGACCATCGCCTCGGTGAACTCGGGAAAGACGCTTCGCTCCACAATGATTCGCTTCGCGGCGATGCAGCTCTGCCCGGCATTGAGGAACCGGGAGCGCACCGCGGCCGCCGCCGCGTCGCCGACCTCGGCGTCGGACAGCACGACGAATGGGTCGGACCCGCCCAACTCGAGCACGACCTTCTTGACCGCCCGCCCCGCCCGTGCCCCGACAATGGCGCCAACACGGTTGCTGCCGGTGAACGCCACCGCGGCGATCCGCGGATCATCGATGAGCGGCCCGATCCGATCCGGCGGCAGCACCACGGCGGTCAGCACACCCGTGCCGCACACCTCGTCGAACAGCCGCTGCACGGCCAGCGCGCAACCGGTGACATTGTCGGCGTGCTTGAGCAGCACCGTATTGCCGATCGCGACCGCGGGCAGCATCGACCGAAAGACCTGCCAGAACGGGTAATTCCACGGCATGATCGCCAAAACCACGCCGAGCGGCCTGGTTCGGATCTGCCCGCCGTCGGGGAACACGTCGACCGCTTGCGGCGCAAGCAGATCGGCGACACGGTCGGCGTAGTAGTCACAGGTGAGCGCGCACTTCTCGATCTCGGCGACGGCCTGGCCGATCGGTTTGCCCATCTCGGTGGTGATCAGCGACGCCAGTCGCCGCGCATCGGCCCGCAATCGGGCGGCCAGCAGCCGCAGCCGATCGGCGCGGTCCATGACCGGCTCGTCGGCGGCCAGGCGCGCGGCGACAACGGCCCGGTTCAGCAGCGCGGACAGCTGATGGTCGGGGGTGAAAGAGTATGCCTCGATGGGACTTCCGTCGGCGGGGTTGATCGTCGTGATCATCGGCCCACCTGCACCGTTGACCGAGCCGCAAGCCAATCCTGGAACCGCCGCCCGAGGATCACCGGGTTCGCCAGCAGCTTCGGCACGTCGGTGGCATTGCCCACCGCGATACGCACATGCAGGAACACCGGGCCTTCCAGGGCAAGCACTTCGGCCAACCGCTGCGCGAGCTCTTCGGGATCGGCCGCGCGGCGCACGGTCCACCCCGCCGCGGTCGCCAACTCCCCCAGGTCGATTCGCGAACCGTAGGTCGGCAGATTGGCCGTCGCGCCGTACACGCCGTTGTCAAGCAGCACCATCACCAGCTTCGACGGCCGCAGAAACCCCGCTGTCGCAAGCACATTCGGATTCATCAGCAACGATCCGTCACCCTCGATCGCCACCACCTTCGGCACGTCGGTGTCCGCGATACCCAACGCGACCCCGGTGGCGACCGAACCCGCCAGCCCCATCGCGTCGAGCAGATACAGGTGATTCGGGCCATCCGCGACCGCCGCCAGCTCTCGACTGGAGGCGGCACAGGTGACAACCACGGGCAGATCGCTCGTCTGCGCGGCGATAATCCGCAGTGCGTCAATACGTTTCACGATCAAGCCGCCTTACCGTCGGTCGCCCAGAAGTGCGCGAGCACGACAACGGGCCGAAAAGTCATGCGGGCGTGCACCCCTGCCTCGGTGACCACCGACTCCCAGTCGTCGGGCCCACTGCGCCGGTCGAGTTCGAAGGACTGGATCCCGAACTGGTCGAGCATGCGCGGCACGTGCTGGCTGAACGTATGGATCATCGAGTTGTACTCGCCGAGCCCGCCACGGGTGTTCGCCACGATCAGCATGGGCAGGTGGTAGGCGAGGTTGAACGTGGTCAGCGCCGTCATCGCATTGCCGAAACCGTTGTCCTGCATGACGATCGCGCCGAGCTTGCCGGTCAGCGGCAAGGCGCCGATCAGCCCGGCCGCCTCTTCTTCACGGGAGAGCGGGAACACCCGCTCCGAGATGCCCGCCGCGCCGCCGCTGGTATCGACCAGCGCCGTGATGACGGGTGCCACGCTGACCGATGGCACGTACCCGACCAGATCGACCTCCGCCGCCCAGATGCCTCTGGCGACGGACGTCGCATACGAGTTGGAATTCACCGAATGTCCCTTCGCCGGACCGGCTGCCGAATCGCAGCCCACTTGGTGTCTGCAACATACTACTCATGATGAGTAGCATGCAACACTCACTTGTGCGTGACACCTATCCGGTTTCCGGCAGGATTGTCAGTAGACGACTTGGTCGCCCTCGGGGACCGATACCGAGACCCAGCGCCGCCATTCCGCGACCAGCCCGCGATTGTCGTCGCTGCTGTGCGCGACAAGCAGATCGCCCGATCGCACCAGATGCTTGCGCATCGCACGCTCAGCACCGACACCGTCGCGCTTGCGCAGCGCCTCGATGATCTCCCAGTGGTCTTTCAGCGCGGTATCCACCGTTTGATAGCGCGGCACACTGTGCCTGCCGTCGAGGTCGAGCGTCTGGCGCAGCTCCTTGACGAACTTGGCGAGCCGACGATTACCGCTGGCCTCCAGGATCAATTCGTGCAGACGCTCATCGGCGGCGAAGTACTCGGCGCCGCCGTCGGCCGTGCGCTCCATGATCCGGTATTCGGTCACCATGGCTTCGTCGTCGCGGCTGGTCAGCACGGCCGCGGCAGAGCGGCACGCTGGCGGTTCCAGCAGCACGCGCAGGCTGCACAGGTCGACGATGCCGCGACCGTCCTGCCCGAGCACCCGCGCGCCACGGTTGCGTTCGATCTTGACCAGGCCCAGATCGGCCAGCTTCAACAGCGCTTCACGCACCGGCGTCCTTGACGCGCCGAAGCGCTCACCCAGCTCGCGGGACGAGTAGAGGATGCCGCGCTCGAGCCGCCCTTGCCGGATCGCGTCCCGGATTTCGGCAGCGATCTGCTCGGACTTGCTGTCTACCGCGTCCTGCGACAAGGCACCTCTTCATGGAGCGAGAGCGATGGGAAATCGCCCGTGGCACACCGACCTCGGGCGATTCCCCAGCATAGCCGCTCAGACAGCGGGTACCGCCGCGGCGCGACGGCCCCGCGCTCGGATGGCCAAGGCGCCGACCACGATCAGGGCGCCGACATTGGCCAGGATCATCACCCCGATGGCGAAGTTGGTGTGCCCGCCGGACGCGTCCTGGATCCAGCCGAAGGCGTACGGGCTGACGAACCCGGCCGCGTTGCCGAGCGAATTGATCAGCGCGATACCGCTTGCCGCGCCCGCCCCCGCCAGATAGGCCGTCGGCACCGACCAGAACAGCGGCTTCGCCGTCTGCGCGGCCATCGTGGCGATGGTGATCGCGGCGAACGCGAGCAGCGGTGACCCGAGCGCGAACGCCGTGACCAGGAACGCGACCACCGAGATGGCCAGCGCGACCAGCACCGGCCGCGACGAACGGTCGTTGCGCACCAGCCGCCCGGTGATGTACATGCCGATCGCGGCGAGCAGGAACGGAATCGCCGAGAGCCAGCCGATCTGGAAGCTGCTCAACCCGTGCCCGACCTCCTTGACCACCGACGGCATCCAGTAGGCCAGCGGATACGCGCCGCACAGCAGCAGGAAGTAGGCCAGGCACAGGGCGATCACCCGCTTGTCGCGCAGCGCCGCGAGGTGACCGGCCGGTGCCGACTGCGCGCGCTCGGCATTCTCCGCGTCGAGTGTCTCCTTCAGCCACGCGCGTTCGGTCGCGTTCAGCCACTTCGCCTTTTCCGGTGATTCGGTGAGCGCGAAGAAGAACGCGATGCCGAGCACCACCGCGGGAACGCCGCCGACGATGAAGATCCAGCGCCAGCCGTCCAATCCCATCGCGCCGTCGAAGGTGTCCAGAATCCACCCGTTGAGCGGACTGCCGAGCACGCTGGCCACCGGGATCGCCACCATCACCGTCGAAATCACCTTGGTGCGTTGGGCATTCGGGTACCACCGCGCGAGATAGACGATGATGCCGGGGAAGAAGCCCGCCTCCGCGACGCCGAGCAGGAAGCGCAGCACATAGACCATCTCGATGTTCGGCGCGAACGCGGTCAGCGCGGCGATGATGCCCCAGGTCACCAGGATTCGACTGAGCCAGATCCTGGCACCGACCTTGGTCATGATGATGTTGCTCGGCACCTCGGCCAGCACGTATCCGACGAAGAAGATCCCGGCGACGAACCCGTACTGGGTCGCGCTCATGCCGAACGTCTCCTCCATGCCGAACTTGGCGAAGCTGACGTTGATCCGATCGATGTAGCTCACTATGTAGCCGATCATCAGCAACGGCACGATCCGGCGGGTGATCTTCCGGATTGCGTTCGCCTGCATAACTTCCCCCTCGGTACGGGGGATCGCACGGTCCATCTTCTTTCCTCCACAGCACAGAGCCAAGCTGTGATGGCATGCCACCCTGATAAGTAACATGTCTCACTTGATGAGTGGCATGCTACTCATCGTGTGACGCGGCGCACAAGAGTTTCGCGGAGATGACGAGAAGCGGAGGAGAAATGCGGACGGCCCGGCCAGGATGTTCCCCGGTCGGGCCGTAAGCGTGCGGGCGCGACCCGCGAATCGTCAGCTGTTGGCGTTCTCCGCCGCGACGACGACATGGCGCATGAGCAGGGCGGTGGTGACAGGACCAATGCCGCCGGGGACCGGGCTCAGTGCCGCGGCCTTGCCGCGCACGGAATCCGCGTCGACATCGCCGACGATGCTTCCGTCAGCAGCCTCGTTCGTGCCGACATCGACGACGACCGCACCCTCGCGCACATGCTTGCCGGTGACCAGGCCGATGCGACCCGCGGCGGCGACGACCACATCGGCGACGGAGGTGACGGCGGGCAGGTCGGTGGTCCGCGAATGACAGATGGTGACCGTGGCGTTTTCGGCGAGCAGCAGCTGGGCGAGCGGCTTGCCGACGACGTTGGAGCGGCCGACCACCGCGACATGCCGACCGGACAGCGGAATTTCGTGGTGCTTCAGCAGCTCGACAACGGCCTCGGAGGTCGCGGCGACGAAGCCGTCGAGTCCGGACGCGAGCAGCCCGAGCGACAGCGGGCTCACGCCGTCGACGTCCTTGGTCGCGGCGATCGCGGAGCTGACGTCTTCGAGGGCGATGCCCGTCGGGAGCGGTGTCTGCAGCATGATTCCGTCGGTCGCGCTGTCCGCGCTGCGCGCCGCGAGTTCGGCGCGGATCGTGTCCGCGCTCGTGTCGGCACCGAGATCAACGGTGTCGCAAGCGATTCCGAGCCGTTCGGCGGCCTTGCGCAGCGAGTTCACGTACCAGGCGCTCGCCGGGTCGTCGTTCGCCACGATCAGGGCGAGGCGCGGTGCGGCACCGGCCTCGGTGCGCGCGGCGGCGCGCTGCTTGGTGTCGGCGTTGATGGCGGCGGCGAGTTCCTTGCCGGTCAGCGAAACGGTATCCACGTTGTCACACCTTATCGGGGACACCGCGCGCCCAGGCGACTGCGCCCGATAACCCTCGCCCGGTTTGTCCGACCGCAAGAAATAAGCCGCAGAGTCCCCCCGGCTAATGCGCGATTTCGAGATCGCGCCACCGTATCGTAATCATGCTTGCCCACGGCTAACTGCCAGCACGTGCCCAACCCATTGCGTGACGATCACCCAGCTTGCCGATCACACAGCATTTCGCGGAAAGGTGTCGACTGTAGTGAAGATCTCGAAGCACTGGAAACAGCTAGCCGCGACATTGTTCGCGGCCGTCACCGTCACCTGCCTAGCCAACGTCCCGGCCAACGCGGGCGAGACCGACGCCCTCTACAACTCCGCCCAGCGCAACTTCACCGACGGCAACGACGTCGCCGGTCGCGCCGACCTGCGCAACCTGATCGGCGCCGACCCCTCCGACGCCGACGCCCTCTCCCTGCAGGCCATCTGGTCGCATTACGCGGGCGATCTGCCCGCACTCGCCGACGCGATGGCGCGGCTCAACCTCGTCGACCCAGGGATGGCCGCGGGCACCACCAACGTGCTCAACGCCATCGGTGCCGCCGTCGGCACCTTGCCGAACCCGCTGCCCGCACTCATCGGCCCGCAGACCGGCATCGTCGTGCTCGGCTACGGCCTGCTTCCCGACGGCGGGCTGCGCCCCGAGCTGGTGAATCGGCTGATCGCGGCCTGGCTGCAGTCGATCGCCGCGCCTATGTCGCCCATCGTGGTGACCGGCGGCAATCCGCAGAACGGCATCGCCGAGGCGGACGCGATGGCGGGCTGGCTGATCGGCCACGGCGTGCCGCCGAGCCGGATCAGTGTGGAGAACCGTGCCGGGTCGACCGTGCAGAACGCCCTGTTCAGCACGAAGATGCTGCGTGATGTCGGCGCGACGAGCGCGGTGGTGGTCACCTCGCCCAACCACATCCGGCGCGCGGTCGCCGATTTCATCGTGGCCGGCACCCAGGTGGTCGGCGCGACCACCTCGCTGGATCAGCTGGTGTCCCAGCTGCCGCCACCGGCCAGGCAATCCCAGCGGGGCATCTACCTCGATGCCAGCCGCACGTTCGAGTTGGACACCTCGCGCTGAGGTCAGCGCGGTCGCCCTGGGGTCCGCACGACCATGCGGATCCCGGGTACGCGACCGCACCGGAAAATACGGTGGCCCGATCGCGGCCCGGCACGGCAGGATGGCTGGGTGATGGCAGGTAGTACCGATGTGGTGGCGGCTTTACGCGCGGCGGGTTGTGTGTTCGCCGAGGACGAGGCCCGCTTGCTCACCGCCGCGGCCGCGGAAACCGGCGCGGATCTCGACGCCCTGGTGGCACAGCGCGTCTGCGGCACTCCCCTGGAACATCTGCTCGGCTGGGCCGAGTTTCACGGACTTCGGGTCACGGTCGCGCCTGGCGTTTTCGTGCCACGCCAACGCTCCGCGTTCCTCGTCGAGGCGGCCGCCGAGCTGGCCCGCACCCGCGAACGCCATCCCGTTGTGGTCGATTTATGTTGCGGCTCAGGCGCATTGGGTCTGGGACTGGCCACCATGCTGGCCGCCGAGCACATCCAGGTGACCCTCGCCGCCGCCGATATCGACCCGGTCGCCGTCGACTGCGCCCGCCGCAACCTCACCCCGCTGGGCGCGCCGGTCTACCAGGGCGATCTCTTCGAGCCGCTGCCCGAGGAACTGCGCGGCTGCATCGACATCCTGCTCGCCAACACCCCGTACGTGCCGTCCGAGATGATCGCGCGGATGCCGCCGGAGGCCCGCGACTACGAACCGCGAACCGCCCTCGACGGCGGCCCCGACGGTCTGGATATCTTCCGTCGCGTCGCCGAGGGCGCTCGAAACTGGCTCGCCCCCGGCGGTCACCTACTGGTCGAATCCAGCGAGGCGCAGGCTTCCGTGGCGATCGCGGTGCTTGCCGAACACGGCCTCACGGGGCGAGTCGCCGAATCCGAAGAACTCAACGCCACCGTCGTCATCGGCACCAGACCGGCCCGGTAGTCCCTACTTCTTGCGACCGGTGAATTCGTCCATCGAGTGGTAGACGCCGACCGTGTTGAGGAACAGGTCGCGCAGCTTGATCGGCAGGATGCCGGACAGCGCCTTGTTGAGGCGAGACGTCCACGGCAGGATCACCAGCGGGGTGCCGGTCTTCATCGCACGCCACGAGGTGTCGACCACCTCGTCCTGCTCCAGGATCGGCGTGAACAGGAAACCCTTTGCGCCGTCGAACATTCCGGTGTTGATGTAGGTCGGGCACACGGTGGTGACCTTGACGTGCTCTTTGCCCGCCTGCTCCAGCTCGATGCGCACCGAATCGGACCAGCCGAGCGCTGCCCACTTGGAGGCCGCGTAGACACTCATCCGCGGATTCGACACCAGCCCCGCGGACGACGCGATGGTGAGCACGCGCGCCTCGGTCGAACCGGCCACCATGGCAGGCAGGAATTCGAGGGTGACGTACATGGGGGCGTGCGCGTTGATCGCCATCGTCTTCTCGATGTCTGCGCGGTTCTCGGTGTCCCAGAAGTAGTTGTTACCTCGGACGATGCCCGCGTTGTTGACCAGGATGTCGATGGTGCCGACCTCGGCGCGGACCGACTCCGCCGCCTCGGCGATGGCGTCCGGCGCGGACACGTCGACCACGAAGTGGTGGATGGTGCCGCCGAGCCCGGTGAGCTCGTTGGCGGTCTCCTTCAGCGCGACCTCGTTGATGTCCCACAGCACCACCGCGGCCGCGCCCTCGCGCACCGCGCGCTCGGCGAACAGCTTGCCAAGGCCCATCGCGGCACCCGTGACGAGAACCTTCTTGCCCGCAACCGTGTCGAGTTTCATCCGTCCCTATCCCTGTCGATTCCGCTGAAAGTTACTTCTGGCGTAGCGCTTTCATGACACCGAAGTAGAACGTCATGGTCTTGGCCCACAGCTGCTCGGACATCCCTGGCAACGGCGCGATCGGCAGCATCCGCTGCACCGCGATGGTCTGGGTGTCGATGTATTTCAGCAGGCCTTCCGCGCCGTGCCTGCGCCCGGTGCCAGAAATGCCGAGCCCGCCCGACGGCGCGTCGGAGCTGGCCCAGGCCGCGATGAAACCCTCGTTGACGTTCACCGAACCGGCGTTGATCCGCGCCGCGACCTCGCGACCTCGGTCGGTGTCCTTGGTCCAGACGCTGGCGTTGAGTCCGTAGGCGGTGTCGTTGGCCTGCTCGACCGCCTCGTCATCGCTGCCGACCCGGTAGATCGAGACGACCGGACCGAAGGTCTCCTCGCGGTACACCGTCATGCCGGGGCGCACGCCGCTCAGCACCGTCGGCTCGTAGAAGTACGGGCCGAGGTCGGGTCGCGCCCGGCCGCCGGCGAGCACCGTCGCACCCTTGGCCACCGCGTCGTCGACATGCGAACGGACCGTGGCCAATTGGCGCGGGAAGGTCAGCGAACCCATATCGCTGTCGTAGTTCAGCCCGCCGCCGAGCTCGATTCCCTCGACGTGCTCGATGAATTCGGCGACGAACTGGTCATACACCTTGTCGTGCACATAGATTCGCTCCATAGATTCGCACAGCTGCCCGGCCGAGGCGAAGCAGGCGCGAATGGCGATCTTGGCGGCCCGTGACACATCGGCGTCGGCGAGTACAACGAGGGGGTTCTTGCCGCCGAGTTCGAGCGAGTAGCCGATGAGCCGCTCCCCCGCCTGCTGCGCGATGGTGCGGCCGGTCGCGCTGGAACCGGTGTAGTCGACGTAGTCCGCGCGCCCGATCACCTCATGGCCGATCACCGAGCCGCGCCCGAGCACGGCCTGCCACAGCCCGCGCGGCAGCCCGGCGCGTTCGGCGGCGTCGATCGCCCAGAGCGCGGTGAGCGCGGTCTGGTTATCAGGTCGCGCCACCACCGCGTTGCCCGCGACCAAGGCGGGCAGCGCGTCGGAGGCGGCCAGCGCCAGGGGGTAGTTCCACGGCGAGATCACCGCGACGACGCCCTTCGGCCGGTGTCGCACGTCGACCTGGGTGAGCACCGGCAGCACGCCGCGCGGCTTACGGGTGGCCAGCAGCTTCGCGGCGACCTGCGCGTAGTACCTGGCGTTGACCGCGACATCGCCGACCTCGTCGAAGGCGTGCGCGCGCGACTTGCCGGTCTCGGTCTGCACGATGTCGAGGATGACGTCCTGCTCGGCGAGCACGATGTCGTGGAAGCGGCGCAGTATCGCGGCGCGCTCCCGGATCGGCCGTCGCGCCCACTCGTGCTGCGCGGTACGTGCCGTCGCGAACGCCCGGTCGATATCGGCGACCGAGGACTGCGGCAGGTCCGCGATCTTGTCTCCGGTGGCAGGCGCGAACACCTCCACCGAGGGCGCACCACCCGCGACCGCTCGGTCCAGTAATGGCTGGACCAGCGACGATGGCAACGCGTCTGCTGCGGCGAGCTGGGAGGCGGTCGTCATTGTCGGCCCTCTCGGTGGGGTGGTCGGACGGGCCGGAAGCACAGCCAGCCTTTAACTGAACACTAGTGTTAGATTAATAGGCGTGCCACGCTTCGTGTCAAGCTCTTCGTCATGGAACACAGACATGGCAGGCTGCTGGCTGTGAGGCAGCACCATGTCGGGCACGAGGCACCGTGACCGAGGCGGCAGCGACGCGACGGGGTAGGCCGCCGCAGACGCAGGAGCAGGCCGACGAGGTCCGCGCCAGGATCGTGCTCGCGACCGCGGAGGTGTTCACCCGCAACGGATCCCGCGGGTTGAGCGTCGCGCAGATCATCGAGCAGGCCGGTCTGGCCAGGCCTACCTTCTACCGCTACTTCGGCAATGCGACTGAGCCACTACATGTTTTGCTCAACACCTCGAACGACGGCCTGGTCGACGGCATCCGGGTGGCACTGACCGGCACCGACGAACCCGTCGAGCTCGGCATCCGATTGATCGACGCCTACCTTGCCTGGGCAGGCGGCCACGGCCTCATGCTGCGCCCGCTGTTCGCCGAACTACACGACCCCGGCTCGCCTGTTTCGGCGTATCGGGAACGCGCACTGGACGATATCCGCGGTCTGGTCCGTGCGACGTTCACCGAGCTCGGCCGCCCTGTGCCGAGTCCGCTGGATCTCGATGCCGCGCTGCATGTCTGCGAGTACGTGGTCTACCGCATCTCGGCGAATACCGCGCCCGGCGTCGAACCCGACCCGGAAACGGTTGCGGCGGCACGGCTTACGATGATCCGCGTGCTGCTGACGACGCTCGGCACCCGCACCGACCTCGAATACGCGATGAACCTGCCCGGTATTTTCCCCGCTCCCTGAAGCCACCCCGACGCGGCAGGTGTCACAGAACCCTGCTGGCACAAACCTACCTCTACCGCCCCTGGCTCGACGGTGAGATCCCGGTCCCCCGTGCATGATTCGACGAGCACGCCGCGACCGTGCTGGAACACAGTGCGCGAGCACGCTCTTCGGTGATCACCGAGGCCTAGTCGCGGACACCGGCTCGGCCCGTTCGAAACTCAGCGTATCGTCGGCGATCGACCCGTGCCGCAGCGTGACCAGGTCGCGCAGATAGTTCATCCGTAATCGCCACGGCGCACGGTCGCCCTGGATCGGGAACTGATCAGCGGATCGCCGCACATAGCCGGGATTGAAGTTGAGGAACAATGATTCGGCGCCGACCGACGGGTCACGCACCGGCGTGCAGCGCACGTAGCCGCGCGCGTCCATGTGCCGCAACAGCCGAACCACGTACTCACACACCAGATCCGCCTTCAGCGTCCACGAGGCGTTGGTATAGCCGATGATGTAGGCGAAGTTCGGCACATCCGACAGCATCATCGCCTTGTAGGCCATGCTGTCCGACAGCGTCACCGCCCGCCCGTCCACCACCAGGTCGATACCGCCGAACGCGACCAGGTTCAATCCCGTTGCGGTGATGACGATGTCGGCATCCAGTGTCGCGCCGGAGGCCAGGCGCAGGCCGGTCTCGGTGAATGTCTCGATCCGATCGGTGACGACATCCAGCTTCCCCTTGCGGATGGCGCGGAAGAAGTCACCGTTGGGGGCCAGGCACAGTCGCTGATCCCACGGGTTGTAGCTCGGCGTGAAATGCGTGTCGATGTCGTAGCCCGGCGGCAGCCAGCGTTGCTGCCAGCCGCGAATGCGCTGACGCATGCGGGCCGGATAGCGTTGGCTCAGTTGATACATCGCCGTGGACAAGGTCACGTTCTTGGCGCGGGCCAGCGTGTAGGCGGCGCGCGGCGGCAGGTAGCGGCGCAGCCGCACCGCGAGGGCGTCGCGGGCGGGCGCGGAGATGATGTAGCTCGGGCTGCGCTGCAGCATGGTCACGTGCGCGCCCTGCTCGGTGAGCGCGGGGCCGAGCGTGACCGCGGTGGCGCCGCTGCCGATCAGCACCACCTTCTTGTTCGCGTAATCCAGGTCGGCGGGCCAGAACTGCGGGTGCACAACGGGTCCGGCGAAGCGCTCGGCGCCCGCGAAATCCGGGGTGTAGGCCTGGTCGTAGCGGTAGTAGCCGGAGCAGGAGAACAGGAAATCGGCGGTGAGCGTGACGGTCTCACCGGTATCGGTGACCGTACCGCCAGTTCCGGTGACCGTCTCGCCGGTGCGAGTGCGCTCGGCCGTCACGGTCCAGCGGTTGTCCGCGGAGGACCATTCGGCGCGCAGCACCCGGCGCCGGAAGCGGATGTGCCGATCGATGCCGTTCGCCGCGGCGGTGTCTCGCACGTAGTCGAGAATGGACTCGCCGTCGGCGATCGACTTGTCGCCGAGCCACGGCTTGAATCGGTAGCCGAGGGTGTACATGTCGGAGTCGGAGCGAATTCCGGGGTAGCGGAACAGATCCCAGGTCCCGCCGATCGCCTCGCGGCTCTCCAGGATCGCGTAGGTCCGTCGCGGGAACGCTCGCTGCAGATGGTAGGCCGCACCGATCCCAGACAGTCCGGCGCCGACAATGAGCACATCGACGTGCTCAACAGCGGTGGTCATCGCTCTCTCCTTGGTTAGGCGGCGTGCGTCCCCAGCCTACGACCCAGACAGTTTCTCCGGCGGAGGCGCGCGAATCATGGGACGTATCTTCCCATTGCCACCGCCCGCTTTGCGTGGATTCCGTTCGGCCGCAACATAGTTAGCGCCGCACGAGAAGCGAGACCGGACGGTACTAAAACTGCACGACTCGCAGTGAAGTCACTCACATCGCCGTGGCGCGTCACTCATTATTCCGCCGGGGCAGCTAGTTAGCTGAACGTTCGCTCACTTGTCGTGGCGCGGATATACACCACACCGTGTCGCGTTTGTACACCAGACCCGAAAACCATTGGCGACCCGCGATATTCGGCCCGATCGGGTGAGGTCATCCCACCATAGCCAGTCGATCACCAGTTAGTGATACTTCACGAAACATGTACTTCCACACCGTCGTTCACCCCCCGATCCGCGTCATAGGCATTCCTAGTTACCGTCGGGTAGTGTCCGTCGCACCGAAGATCAGAGACGATCCGGAACCGTTTTCTTTCCACGATTTCCAGGAGCGCGCGTGTCGCATTCTCGATTCGAATCCATCGGCGCCTATCTGCCTTCGAATATCGTCACAACCGAGGAGTTGCTCTCCCGGCTCAAGGAACCACCCGCCTTCGATCTCGAGAAAATTACCGGAGTGAAGGAACGCCGGGTGCACGACACGAACCCGGACAGCTATGAGGACTCCTTCGCGATCGCCATGAAGGCCGCCGAAGACTGTCTGTCCAGGTCGCGATACGAGGCGGCGGAGCTCGATGTGATCATCTCGACCTCGATCACGCGGAGCAACCACGCCACCCGCATGTACATGGAGCCATCGTTCGCGGGTTCGATAAGCCGTCTTATCGGTGCGAAGAACGCTATTACGTTCGACGTGTCGAACGCCTGCGCCGGAATGCTTACCGGCACTTACATTCTCGATCGGATGATCCGCTCCGGTGCGGTGCGCAACGGCATGGTGGTGAGCGGTGAGGCCATTACTCCCATCGCAGACACCGCGGCCAACGAGATTTCCGCGAAATACGATCCGCAGTTCGCGTCGCTGTCGGTGGGCGACTCGGGCGCCGCGGTCGTGCTGGACCAGGCGGTCGACGACAACGACAAGATCCACTACATCGAACTGGTGACCGCCGCGGAGTACTCGCACCTGTGTCTCGGCATGCCCAGTGACAAGAGCCAGGGGATTGCGCTCTACACCGACAACCGCAAAATGCACAACGAGGACCGCTTCGTCTTCGGCTCCAACAGCTTGAAGAATCACCTGGAAAAGCTGGGACGCACCTTCGCCGACGAGGAATTCGACTACATCGTCCATCACCAGTTCGGCGCGGCCGCGATCCCGTGGATGAACGCCATCGCCGAACGCGAGCTCGGCAGCCCGATGCCGCCGGATCTGCGGGTCATCGAGAAGTACGGAAATACCTCCACCACTTCGCATTTCATCGTGCTACACGATCAGCTGAGCGATCAGAACATCCCGGCGGGCTCGAAGCTGCTGATGATCCCCGCCGCCTCCGGAATCGTGGCCGGCTACCTGTCCACCACCATCTCGTCTCTGAAGGTCTGAGGTCAGCCATGGGCGTGCGCATCAAATCCACCGGCGTCAGCCGCACCAGCGACACCCACAGTGTCGTCGAGCACAGCGGCCGAGCCGCGAAGCAGAGCCTGGAGCGGGTCGGAGTTCGCCCCGACCAGGTCGGTGTGATCATCAACGCGGGCATCTTCCGCGACTACAACACGGTCGAGCCCGCCGTCTCGGCGCTGATCCAGAAGGCGGCGGGCATCGGCCTGGAATACGCCAAGGACGACCCGAGGACCTTCTCGTTCGACCTGATGAACGGCGCGACCAGCGTGCTCAACGCGGTACAGGTGGCCACCGCCATCCTGGAGACCGGCAGCACGGAGCACGTGCTCGTCGTCTCCGGCGACACCCATCCGTCGCTGCTGCGGTATGCCGCCGATGACGAATTCCCTTACGCCACTTCGGGTGCCGCGCTGCTGCTGGAGCGCACCGACGATCCGGTCGGCTTCGGCAAGGTGCACACGGTGGCGGGCGAGGGCACCGCGGCCGTCGAGGCCTACGTCGACACCGCGACCATGGGAACGGCGGGCCGCGGCCTGATGACCGTCGAACGAGAGCCGGACTTCGAGGATCGACTGCTCGAGGTGGCGGTCAAGGCGGCGCGCGCCGCACTGGCCGAGGACGCCGACCACACCGGTATCGCACTGATCGCCTCGACGCCGACTCCGGGGTTCCCGAAGCGGCTGGCCGATGCCCTTGGTATCGACCAGGATTCGGTGCGCACACCGGACCTCGCCTACGGCGACCCGCACACCGCGTCGTTGACGCAGGCCTACGACCGCGCCATCAGCCAGAACACCCTGGCCGAGCACACCAAGGTGCTGTTCGTCGCGGCCGGCGCGGGCCCGTCGGCGGCGGCGGTGCTGTACCGGCTGCCCGCGCCCGCCGGGGCGGCTGCGTGACCTCGGTGACCTATTGGGCGGCCATCGACCGGTTCCGTTCGTTCGCGCGCACGGAACCGGATCGGGATGCGGTCATCTACCCGGACGGGACGACGTCGGGCGACCTGCCGTCCTACCGACACGTCACCTACCGCGAGCTCGACGACTGGTCCGAGACCATCGCCGAGCGGCTCACCGCGGCAGGCGTCGGGGCAGGCACGCGCACCATCGTGCTGGTGCTGCCAAGCCCGGAGCTGTACGCGATCCTGTTCGGGCTCTTGAAGATCGGCGCGGTGCCGGTGGTGATCGATCCGGGCATGGGCCTGCGCAAGATGGTGCACTGCCTGCGCGCGGTCGAGGCGGAAGCGTTCATCGGCATTCCGCCCGCGCACGCCGTGCGGGTGTTGTTCCGGCGCAGCTTCCGCAAGGTCCGGACCACGGTGACTGTCGGCAAGCGCTGGTTCTGGCGTGGCGAGCGGCTGACGGCATGGGGCACCACGCCGACCGGCGTCGCGCCCGAACGGGCGCCCGCCCCCGCCGATGACGTGCTCGTCATCGGATTCACCACCGGCAGTACGGGTCCCGCGAAAGCGGTAGAGCTGACCCACGGCAATCTGGCGTCGATGATCGACCAGGTTCACACCGCCCGCGGCGAGGTGGCCCCGGAAACCTCGCTGATCACGTTGCCGCTGGTCGGGATTCTCGACCTGCTGCTCGGATCGCGGTGTGTGCTACCGCCGTTGATTCCGAGCAAGGTCGGCTCCACCGATCCGGCGCATGTCGCGCACGCGATCGAGAAGTTCGGCGTGCGGACGATGTTCGCCTCGCCCGCCTTGCTGATTCCGCTGCTGCGGCATCTCGAACAGCATCCGATCGAGCTGAAGACGTTGGGCAGCATCTACTCCGGTGGCGCGCCGGTACCCGACTGGTGCATCGCCGGGCTGCGTGCGGTGCTTGCCGAGGACGTGCAGATCTTCGCCGGATACGGGTCGACCGAGGCATTGCCGATGTCGCTCATCGAATCTCGGGAACTGTTCGGCGGTTTGGTGGAGCGAGCGCACCAGGGCGAGGGCACGTGTATCGGCCGGCCGGCCGACAAGATCCAGGCACGGGTGATCGCCATCACCGACAACCCGATCCCGAGCTGGTCGCGGGTCAATGAACTGGCCGGTGAACTCGAAACCTCGCGCGGTATCGGCGAACTCGTCGTGTCCGGCCCGAATGTCAGCACGCATTACTACTGGCCGGAAGAGGCGAACCGGCAGGGCAAGATCGGCGACGGCGATCGGATCTGGCATCGCACCGGCGATCTCGCCTGGATCGATGATGAGGGCCGAATCTGGTTCTGCGGACGCAAGAGTCAGCGGGTCGACACCGCCGACGGACCGATGTTCACGGTCCAGGTGGAGCAGATCTTCAATACCGTTGCGGGCGTGGCCCGCACGGCGCTGGTCGGCGTCGGTGCGCGCGGTGCGCAGCGGCCCGTGCTGTGCTTCGAAGTGAAGTCCGATGCCGACGGCGCGGCGGTCGGGGTCGCGCTGCGGGCACGCGGGGCGGAATTCGAGCTCACCCGCGCGATCAACGACTTCCTGGTTCACCCCGGGTTCCCGGTCGATATCCGGCACAACGCCAAGATCGGCAGGGAGCAGCTGTCGCAGTGGGCGGCCAAGCAGATCGGAGCGAACCGGTGAGCGGGAAAACGACGGCGCTGCGGGCGATTCCCGTGCTCGGCTGGCTGTACCTGGCCGGTGGGGTCGCCGCGGTCGCGACGGATCGGGTGCCCGAGAGCCGGGTGCTGCGCGCCGCGTGGTGGATCGACGCGTTCCTCAGCGTCGTGGTGCACGCGGCACAGATCCGGCCCGCGCTCCGGGCAGCCGAGGGTTCGGGCCGGTCCCCCATCGAGACGGCCGTATTGACGCAGCTCTTCGGAATGACCTGGTGGCGAACGCAGGAGAAACGATGACCAAGGTATTGGTGACCGGTGCGTCCGGGTTCCTCGGCGGCGCCATCGTCCGCAGGCTGGTGCGCGACGGCGAGCACGATGTGTCGATTCTGGTGCGGCGCACCAGCAATCTGGCCGATCTCGGCGCGGACGTCGATCGAGTGCAGCTGATCTACGGCGATCTCACCGACGAGGCGTCGCTGGTTGCCGCGACCAATGGCGTCGACATCGTGTTCCACAGTGCCGCACGGGTGGACGAGCGCGGCACCCGAGAACAGTTCTGGGACGAGAACGTTCGCGCGACCGAACGGCTCCTCGAGGCGGCGCGACGCGGTGGTGCGTCCCGCTTCGTCTTCATCTCCAGTCCCAGTGCTCTGATGGACTACGACGGCGGCGACCAGCTCGACGTCGACGAATCAATCCCCTACCCGCGGCGCTACCTGAACCTGTACTCGGAGACGAAGGCCGCAGCCGAACGCGCCGTATTGGCCGCTGACACTGAGGGATTCACCACCTGCGCGCTGCGACCACGGGCGATCTGGGGTGCGGGCGATCGGTCCGGACCGATCGTGCGATTGCTCGGCAAGACCGGCACCGGGAAGCTGCCCGACATCTCGTTCGGCCGTACCGTGTATGCCTCGCTGTGCCACGTCGACAATGTCGTTGCGGCGTGCGTCAAGGCGGCGTCCTCGGAGGCAGTGGGCGGCAAGGCCTATTTCCTCGCCGATGCCGAGAAGACCAATGTCTGGGAGTTCCTCGGCGAGGTGGCCACCGATCTCGGCTATCAGCCGCCGAGCCGGAAGCCGAACCCCAGGGTGATCAACGCCGTGGTGAATGTCATCGAAACCCTCTGGCGGATACCAGCTGTCGCGACCCGCTGGTCGCCACCGCTGTCGCGCTATGCCGTCGCGCTGATGACGCGCAGCGCGACCTACAACACCGCCGCCGCCACCCGCGATTTCGGCTACACCCCGGTCGTCGACCGGGACAGCGGGCTGGCCACTTTCCTCGCGTGGCTCGAAACACAGGGCGGCGCAGTCGAACTCACTCGCAATCTGCGCTGACACTCGCACGACCAGCCCTCATCGGAGGCAACATGAGCTACGACACCATCTTCCGTCGGAAGATCTCGCCAACGGAGCGCCTGTACTTCTTCACCAGGGAGGTGTCGCCGCCGTTCCTGATGCACATGGTCGTGCACGGCGTCGGCACCCTCGACTCGGACGCGGTGCAGCGCGCGGTGGATGTGGCGTCGGAGGCGAACCCCGGCGCGCGGTTGGTCCGCGACGGCAAGTATTGGGTGGACAGCGGTGTCCCGGCGCAGGTTCGGGTGGTGCCCGGCTGGACCCTCGACTACACCACGCTCGAAGACGATGCGGTGCTGAACAGCCCGATCGGGCCGACACCCGAGCGGACCACCGAGGTGCTGCTGCTGACCGGTGAACAAACCACCGTCGTATTCCGTGTCTTCCACGGAGTGATGGACGGGATGGGCATGCGCATGTGGGTCGACGACGTACTCCGCGCGCTGCGCGGGGCGGCACCGGTCGGGGCGCCCGACCCGATCTCCGACGCCGAATTGGTGGCGCAGGTCGGTGCGCCAGGCAAGCAGACGCTGGTACTGCCGACCTATCCGGCGGCGACCGGACGTGGCCGCCAGGACCCGAGCGCCGCGCGATGGTTGCTGCGGCACCGGACCATTCACGCGACCGGCAAGGGCATGGTCGCGCGGGTCTCGGCGATCCTCGCCGCCGAGGCCGGCGTGAAGTCGCGTTTCATGGTCCCGGTCGACCTGCGCAGGCACGATCCGGCGCTGCGGTCGACCGGGAATCTCGCGCTGCCACTGTTTCTCGACGTCGCACCCGGCGACAGTTGGGAGACGATCAGCGCCCGAATGCGTGCCGGACTGCAGCAGAAAACCGAGCTGAACCAGCTGGATAACGGCGGCCTGTCGAAGTTCCCGCCCGCCGCCATCCGCACCGTGCTGCGGATCAGCAACTGGATCGGCGCCAGGCTCAACCGGAACATGGTGTCCGCCACCGTCTCGCATATGGGCAAGTTCGACCTGGACGAGCTCGCCGTGCCCGGCTGGACGCCGAGCACGATGCGGGTGCTGCCGCAGCACAGCGGGGCGATGCCGCTGCTGTTCGGGATGCTGGAATCGCGCGGGCAGATCGAGCTGACCGTGTCCTGTCGCAACGGTGCTGGCATCGAGCCCCGGTTGGAAGCGCTGCTCGACAAGATCACCGCGACGCTGGAAGCCGATCTCGCGCCGCATGATTCGCCAGTGCGATGACCAGCTTGGCACGGTTCATCATCGCCCGGCCGCGCACGGTGCTCGCCGTGGTCGTCGGGGTGATGCTGCTGTTCGGGCTGCTCGGCATGCACACCGCCGACAAGGTCAGCGCGGCCGGATTCAATGACCCGCACAGCGAATCGGCGGCAGTCGATCAGCTGGTCCGCGACCACTTCGGTCCGCAGACACCCGACGCGGTCGCGCTGTACACCGCGCCGGACGGACAGACACTCGACGATATCGGCCCGCGGGTTCAGCAGTCATTGGCCACGATCGATCCTGGACTGCTGCAGCGCCCGATCGAAACCTATTGGAACAGTGTGCCGTTGCGGAAGCAGTTCCTGAAGTCGGCCGATAATCGGCAGGCGCTGGCGGCGGTGTTCCTCGCGGGCGACGACAATCGACGCGTCACCGCCTACCTGGATATCGAAGCGGCACTGAAGGTTCCGGGCATCGACACCAAACTGTCCGGCTACAGCGCGCTGGCGACCCAGATCAACGGTCAGTCGCAGCACGATCTGGTGCGTGCCGAATCCATTTCGCTGCCACTGACTTTGCTGATTCTGGTGCTGGTGTTCGGCGGCATGGTCGCGGCATCGCTGCCGGTGGCGGTCGGTGTGCTCGCGGTGCTCGGTGCGATGGGCACGATTCGGGTGCTCACCGAATTCACCGAGGTGAGCACGTTCGCGGTGAATATCGCCTCACTGCTCGGACTCGGCATGGCGATCGATTACGGGTTGTTCCTGGTGACCCGATTCCGTGAGGAGCTCGCCGGTGGGCGCGGCGTCGAGTCCGCCATCGAACGCACCTGCGCCACCGCCGGCCGGACCGTCGCCTTCTCGGCGCTGCTGCTGATCTGCGCGTTCGCGGGCACTTTCGTGTTCCCGCAGGCCGTGCTCCGGTCGCTGGGTTTCGGTGCGATCGCCGCGGTCGCGCTCGCCGCCGGACTCTCGCTCACCGTGCTGCCCGCCATGCTCACGCTGTTCGGCGCGCGAATCGGTAAGGCGGGCACCAAGGATCGGACCGAGCGATTCTGGGGCCGGGTGGTGGACTCGGTGCTGCGCAGGCCGGGCCTCGTCACCATCGTGGTCGGCGCGGTGCTCCTGCTGCTTGCCATGCCGCTCACCGGCGCGAAACTCGGCGACATCGATCAGCGCGCGTTGCCCGCGGGCAACGAAATGCGCACCACCGTCGAGGAACTCACCGCGGGATTCCCCGCGGCGAGCAGCGGTGTCACCGCAGTATTGCGCGGAATCGATGGCCCGCCGCAGTCGGCCGCGGTCGACGCCACGAGCACCGCCCTCGGTCACGTCGACGGCGTCCGGCAGGTACTCCAGGTGGGCCGCGCCGACGATTTCGTCGTATTCCATGCCTTCCTGAATGCCACCGACCGCAGCGAAAACGCCACGGCCACAGTCAAAGACATCCGAGCGCTGACTCCCCCCGACGGCACCGTCCTTCGCATCGGCGGCGACACCGCGGCCACCGTCGACAGCGTCCACTCCATCGTGCACGCCCTGCCATGGATGATCCTCGCCATGGTCACCGCGACCGTGCTGCTGCTGTTCGCGGCCTTCCGTTCGATCGTGTTGCCGCTCAAGGCCGTACTGATGGCGTTCCTCAGCCTCGCCGCCACCTTCGGCGTGCTCACCTGGATCTTCAACGACGGTCACCTCGCGGGCGTTCTCGGCATCAGCACCGGCCCACTCGCCGCGGGCATGCTCGTCCTGATCATCGCCGTCGTCTTCGGCCTCTCCACCGACTACGAGGTTTTCCTCCTCTCCCGCATGGTCGAAGCCCACAACGCGGGCGCCGACACCACCGGAGCCGTCCGCATCGGCACCGTGAAGACCGCCCGCGTAATCACCGCCGCCGCGACCCTCCTGGTCATAGTCACCGGTGCCTTCACCCTCTCCCCGCTGACCCCCATGCGCTTCCTCGGCTTAGGCATGATCATCGCCCTGCTCATCGACGCCACCCTCGTCCGTATGCTCCTGGTCCCCGCCCTTGTCAAACTCATGGGCCCCGCCAACTGGTGGAACCCCCTCGCCGGCCGCCGCCTCGTCCCCGCCACCGTCGAACACACAGAACAATCAGCACGGATTCCGTGAATGTCGTGTTTCCGGGCCTATTTTCATACCGATCGGTCGCCACGCCGCAGTGAAGATTGCAATACCTCCGATCACTCCGCAGGCTTAGCTCCCATGTCCGCCGCCTGCCCCTCCTGCTCCTGGCCATCGCCGATGCTTGTCTCCTCGCATGGGGCGGTGCGGTATTTGCGCTGCGTGTGCGGCAGGTTTCTGGTTTCGCACGGTGGCGGGGTGAATCTGGTGGCTGGTCGGAGTGCTTGCGGCACACCGAAGGTGGCCGAGCACCTCGAGATGATTCCGTTTCCCGAGGGCTGATCTCCCGCACGCCGCCAGCCGTGGTGTCAAGGGATCGCGTGCTCGCCTGCGGTACCGGTCCTTTCGTGGTTCACAGGCCGTGGCGACGGTCGGCCGACACCAATTCGCTGACACGTGCCTCGGTTTCGGCGGAGAACGTGTCTCGGTAAGCCGCGACCGCCTGCCGGGTTTCCTCGGTGACCAGGTCGGCGTTGATCTGGGCTGCCGCGAAAGCTCCTGCCGCTGCGGCTCCGCCGACCTGGGCGGACAGATCGGTGACGTTGCCAGCGACCCACACGCCGGGCACCTCGGTACGGCCGGTCGCGTCGGCGGGGATGTGCTCACCGAAACCCGACGGGTGCTGCACGGGCGTGAGACCAAGTGCCGCAAGGAAATCGGTGCGCGCCACCATTCGCGGGGCGACCGCCAGTGCCTCGCGGCGAACCACCGTGCCGTCGCTCATCCGGACACCTACCAGGCGGTCGTCGACGATTTCCAGCGACGCTGCCTCGCCTTCCACCACGGTGATGCCACGGGCCGCGAGTTGCTCCGCCTCGCTACCGGTCGGCGACGGCATGCTGTGCACGAAAAGCGTGATGTCAGCACTCCACTGACGGAACAGCAACGCCTGATGCACCATCATCGGCCCGGTGCCGAGCACACCGATGGCCTGGTCACGAACCTCCCATCCGTGGCAGTACGGACAGTGCAGTACGTCGCGTCCCCACCGAGCCCGCAGCCCCGGGATCGCCGGCAGCTCGTCGACCAGCCCGGTAGTCACCAGCAGTCGCCGCGCGCGGACCGTCCGGCCTTCGGACAATGTCACCGCGAATCCGTCGTCGTCGCGAGACACGGTGTCGACCTGACCGGAGACCACCCGACCCCCGTACCCACGCACCTCCGCCCGACCACGTTCCAGCAACTCGCCCGGCGCGATTCCCTCCCGGGCAAGCAGCCCGTGCACGCCCGCGGCCGGGGCATTGCGCGGCGCGCCCGCGTCGATCACCAGCACGGATCGCCGCGCCCGTCCCAGCATCAGCGCCCCGCTCAATCCGGCCGCGCCGCCGCCGACAACCACCACGTCATAGCCGTCTTTCAGCTGTTCAGTCACCATGACCACCTCCGCAACCACCCTGCGGGCAAACCGGTCATATGCGCAATCTTTGTTGCCGATCTGGCAAGCTGTCTTCATGGACGACGACCTCGATCAAGCGCTCGACGCGGTCGGACCGCGCCTGCGCGCGCTGCGCCGACAACGCGAAACCACCCTGGCCGCCCTCTCGGCGGCCACCGGCATTTCGGTGAGCACCCTGTCTCGCCTCGAATCCGGCGGCCGCCGCCCGACCCTCGAACAATTACTCCCGCTCGCCAGAGCGCACGGCGTCACGCTCGACGAACTCGTCGACGCCCCGCCCACCGGCGACCCGCGCATCCACCTGCGCCCGGTCGCCGCCCACGGCATGACCATCCTCCCGCTCACCCGCCGAGCGGGCGGCATCCAAGCCTTCAAGATGATCCTCCCGGCCAACTCCCGTCGAACGGAACCGTCGCCGCAAACCCACGAGGGCTACGAGTGGCTCTACGTCCTCAACGGCAAACTCCGGCTCGTGCTCGGCGAACGCGACCTGGTGCTCGCCCCCGGCGAAGCCGCCGAGTTCGACACCAGGGTGCCGCATTGGTTCGGTGCCGCCACCAACGAACCCGTCGAATTCCTCAGCCTTTTCGGCAAGCAGGGCGAGCGGGCGCACGTGCGCGCCCGTCCCCAACAACCGGCCGATAAATAAGTCGAGTTCGTCGCGCGAGGTCGGTAGTATCCGACCATGGAGTGATGATCTGATACCGCGTGCGCCCGCCGTATACCGCTGCACCAGTTGTGGTTTCAGCGCCCGGTGGTGCTGCCCGTATCAGTCATCACTCCTCCTACCCAGGACATCTATGACCGACGAAACGTTCCTTCAGCACGTCACCAGCCGGTTGGCCACCCTCCCCGGCGTCCAAGCGGTCACCCTCGGCGGCTCACGCGCCCAGGGCACCCACACCCCCGACAGCGACTGGGACCTCGCCATCTACTACCGAGAAACCCTCGACCCCAACGACTTACGCGAACTCGGCTGGCCCGGCGAGGTTTCCGAACTCGGCGGCTGGGGCGGCGGCGTCTTCAACGGCGGCGCCTGGTTCACCATCGACGACCATCAGGTCGACGTGCACTACCGCGACCTCGACGTCGTCGAACACGAACTCGCCGAAGCCGAACAGGGCCGATTCCATTGGGAGCCACTGATGTTCCACCTGGCCGGCATCCCCAGCTACCTAGTGGTTGCCGAACTAGCCATCAACCAGATCCGCCACGGCACCCTCCCCCGCCCCACCTTCCCCCAAGCCCTACGCCGCACAGCCGCACAGTTCTGGCACAACCGAGCAACCATGACCCTGCACTACGCCAAAACCACCTACGCCCCTCGCGGCCAGTCCACCGAAGTAGCGGCAACCCTCGCCATCGCCGCCATGCAGACCGCCCACGCCGTCCTAGCCGCCCGCGGCGAATGGACCACCAACGAAAAGCGCCTGTTGCACCGAGCCGGACTACGCGACATCGACACAATCCTCACCACCCTCAACCCAAACTCCTTGCCCCAAGCGATCATCGAGACAGAAGCCCTCCTCCGGTCCGCCATCCTCCGCTGACACAGAGAACGCGGCCGACGGCAACTGGACAAGTGATCACGGGGAACTGGTGGCGGCGCTCTCTCGACAAATGCCGCCATCAGTTCCCCATGATCAACCGACCAACACCGGGTCATGCGCCGTCTCCGAGGAACGGCGACGCGGACGAACGCGCATATGTGTAGTGCGGCGAAAGCGTGATTACGTCGCACGCTCGCACGACCCGGTCCGGCACCTCACTGCCAAAGTGCTCGGCGCTTGGCACGACGGCCTCGGCCTCAACCGTGCGGACCACCTTCAAGAGCCGGTCGACCGGGTCGTCGATATCCGGGCCGAACACGACCGTCTTCGCCAGCTCATACCCCAATCGCTTTGCCAGACTCCGTATCTGAGTCTCGTGCCACGGCTGGGAAATACCGGAAACATCCCGACGCAGATACCCGATCGCGGTCGGCCGCTGCCTCATCGGTTCACCTCGTACAGACAATCGGAGGGCGCGAAACCGGTTCTGCTACATAGTTGTTTCACCGTCAACGCCTCGCTAGGCGTCAATTCCACCAGTGCGGCAAGCACCATGGCTTGTGTCTCGGTCAGCGGCACAGCGAACCCCCTAGCTGTCGTTGTTGGCTGGCAGCTCGGGACCGGGTCGACTGGCACCAGTCCCAAGCGCCACCTATGACGCTAGGAAGACGGACGGATGGCAGTCCAGGGCATTGCACAACCGTGCACGAAACTTATATTGCCACTACACAACCGGTATCGACCGGCGATAATAGAGCGATCGAGAGCATCATCCTGCACGAACCGAAGGAGGACGGATCATGCGGTTACGGTTCCTTGGTAAAGGCGGTAGCACGAACAACGGTTGCCCGTCGTTGTTCGCCACCGACCAGGACAGCGATGACTTCTGGCTGTTCGACGACCAGCTGGTGATCTTCTCGGCGTTCGGCCCGTCCAGCGCGTGGTCTGGTGCGGTAACCGTTGATACAAATATTGTGGACTACTGCCAGCGAATCAAAGAACGATTCTGGCCGTTGTCCATACCGTACTCGGAGTATGTCACGACGTGACCGGCTCCGTACAGCAGCAACGCGAGTCTCTCGGGGCGCGGCTTCGGGAGATTCGTTGTGCCGCCAGCATTTCCGGTGCCGAGCTTGCCCGTCGCAACGGATGGCATCCGAGCAAGGTCTCCAAAATCGAGTACGGGAGGATCAAACCATCCCGTGATGACATCGCGGCATACTGCCGAGGCTGCAACGCCGACGACCAGCTAGCGGACCTGCTGGCAACAAGGCACAACATTGATTCCGCTTACATGGAATGGCGGAAGATTCTCGGCACCGGAACCAAGCGGCGCCAACAAGCATCAGTGAAATGGGAATCCGAGGCGCGGATCCTACGATGGTACGAGCCGGTACTCATTCCTGGCCTGCTCCAGACGGCAGACTACGCCACGGCGATCCTGCAGAAGGTCATCGACTTCCACCGGATTCCCGATGACCTCGACGAAGGTGTGTCCAAACGTATGGAACGCCAACGCGTTTTGTACCAGCGGGATCACTTGTTCCATTTCGTCATCGCCGAACAAGCGCTGTACACCACCGCCGGAAATGATCAAACCATGATCGGCCAACTAGACCGGCTCATCGCTATTCAGGGGATGTCAAGGGTGACTCTGGGCATCGTGCCATTCATGGCATCATTCGAGACGGCGACAACAAGTTTCGTCATGTTCGACAACAAGATGATCCTGATCGAGGGAATAACAGCCGAGCTCAACATAACCCAACCAAGGGAAATCAAGGTCTACCACCGGACTTTCGATATTCTCGTCAGCCAATCGGTTACGGGGGAATCCGCCCGAACGCTGATCATGTCGGCAATGGACCGTCGGCGGGCACCGAGGGAACCTAACGCGAAGGATCTTCCACGATGAACACCACTATCGACAAGGTTGCCTGGATCTACCTGGACAACGGCAGGATCCTCAGTACTCGTTCACGGGGTAAGGATGTCTACTACATTCCCGGCGGGAAGCGGGAATTCGGTGAAACGGACCTCGACACCCTTGCCCGGGAGATTGCTGAGGAGCTTGCCGTCACTATCATTCCCGCGACCGCTGCCCACCTGGGCACGTTCTGTGCCCAAGCTCATGGCCACCCGGGTGGTGTCACCGTTCAGATGACCTGTTATACCGCCGACCACCATGGAATACCAACCCCCAGTAGTGAAATCGACGAAGTCGTTTGGCTTAGCTACGCCGACCGCAACCGTGTCTCACCCGTCGACCAAATCATCTTCGATCATCTCTACCAAACCGGCGAACTTCACTGACTCCGTATAGCAGCAACGTGAATGTCTCGAGTCGGACTCTGAGTTCACTGGGTCTGTCCAGATAACGGTGTAACTCGGGTTGATTGAACTATTTTCGTCCGGCGGTGAGTCGGCCTTCGAAGGTGATATCGAAGGCGTTGAGCGCGGCTTTCCATCGGGTGATCCATCGTTTCTGGCCGTCTCCGGTGGGGTCGAGGGCCATGACCGCGAGGTAGACGCATTTGAGGGCGGCTTGCTCGTTGGGGAAGTGGCCGCGGGCGCGGACCGCGCGGCGGATACGAGCGTTGACCGACTCGATCGCGTTCGTGGAACAGATAACGCGCCGGATCTCGGTGTCGAAGGCCAGGAACGGAGTGAACTCGGCCCACGAGGTTTCCCAAAGCCGCACGATAGCAGGATATTTCGTGCCCCAGGCCTCGGCGAACTCGTAGAACCGTTCCAACGCCGCGGCTTCGGTCGCGGCGGTGTAGACCGGTTTCAAGGCTTTGGCGATCACGGCCCAGTCCTGGCGCCCGGCGTAGGAGAACGACGCGCGCAGCAGGTGCACGATGCAGGTCTGAACGACCGCGGCCGGCCAGGTCTGCCCGATCGCTTCGGGTAGTCCTTTGAGCCCGTCGCAGACGAGCATGCAGACGTCATCGACACCACGGTTTTTCAGCTCGGTCAGGATCTGCAACCAGAACTTCGCGCCTTCACCGCCGTCACCGGCCCAGAGCCCGAGGATCTCGCGGCCGCCCTCGACCGTGACGGCCAACGCGAGGTAGATCGGCCGGTTGGCGACCTTCCCGTCGCGGATCTTGACATGGATCGCGTCCAGGAAGATCACCGGATAAACCCGGTCCAGGGGCCGGTTCTGCCATTCGGTCATGCCGTCGATGACCTTGTCGGTGATGGTCGAGATCGTCTGCTTGGACACCTCGGCGCCGTAGACCTCGCGCAGATGCGCCGAGATCTCGCCATGAGTCAGGCCCTTGGCCGAGAGCGACAACACCATGTTCTCCACCCCGTTCAATCGACGCTGGCGTTTACGCACGATCTGCGGTTCGAAGCTGGCGTCGCGGTCACGCGGGACATCGATCTCGACCGGACCGACATCGGTCACTATCGTCTTCGATCGGGTTCCGTTGCGGGAGTTAGCCGTTCCACGACCCGCCGGGTCACCGTGGTCATAGCCGAGGTGATCGGTGATCTCCCCGTCCAGAGCGGACTCGACCACCATCTTGGTCAGCTGCCCCAGCAGCCCGTCTTCGCCGGTCAACTGCAGCCCGCTCGCGCGGGCCTGGGCCACGAGCTGGCCTACCAACTCGGCATCCACCACCGACGACTTCGCCTTCCTGGGTCTGGCCACCGAGTCAGTATCGACCACATCGACGGCCATCACATCAGAGTTCATGTGCCACTCCTTGTTTCGGAGTTACACCGTTGTTCTTACAGTCCCAGTTCACTCAGGCGGTGTCGGCCGAGTCGGACTCGTGGCGGCGGCAATTGGCCAGGATCGCGTCGTGGATGTATTGGGATAGGCCGGGGGCCATGTCGTCGTAGTTGAGGCCGGAGCGTTGGTTGGTGCGGTAGGCGGTGGCTAGTTGACGGTGGGTTTCGTAGGGGCAGTCGTGGAACCAGTGGTGGAGGTGTTGGCGGTGTTGTTCGGCTAGGTCCATGACTTGGGGGGAGGTGGCGGGGGTGCCTGCGTGCATGGCGTCGGCTAGGTGTTGGTGGATGGTGGCTTGTTCGATGCGTAGGGTTTCCCAGTCTTGTTTGGTGTAGTGGATGGCGCGGTCGCGGCGTTGGGCGAATTCGGGTGTGTGGCCCCATTTTTCGGTGATTTCGTCAGCGCGGTCAATGAGTTTGTCGATGCCGAGTACTAGCAGTCGTTCGGTGGGGGTCAGGGTTATGCCGATTCGGCGGGCGGTGAGTTCCTTGTCGATCAGGGCGATCATGGATTGGTAGCGGGTGATTTTCGCGGTCAGTAGCTCGCGTTGGCGGCGGAGGTGGTCTTCGTCGCCGATGCTGGAGTCGGTCAGGACGGCGGTGATGTCGGGTAGGCCGAGGTCTAGTTCGCGGTAGAACAGGATGCGTTGCAGGCGTTGTAGGTCGGTGTCGGAGTAGAGGCGATAGCCGGCCGCACTGCGCGCGGATGGTTCGAGTAGGCCGATCTCGTCGTAGTGGTGCAGGGTGCGGATGGAAACACCGGTCAGTTCGGCGACCGTGCCGACGGTGTATTCGAAGGATGGTTCCATGTCTGCCACTGTGCGGCCTCACGTGACGTGAGTGTCAAGGGCGAAACGTCACTGGCCGTAGGAGAACCGGAGATCGGCGAAAAGTAGTTGGTTGAGGCGGCGGCGGAGATGTCCCGTCTTGCTCTGGTCCGGGGCTTCGTCCGGACTGAGCAACGTGAACCTCAGCAAGGTGTCCCCACCCTCGACCGCGGTCAACTCGAAGTGCACCTGATCGTCAGGCCTGCTCGGCCAAAGCGACGACCACACAACCCGGCTCGGCTTGTCGGCCTCTAGAACTCGGGGTTCGACTTCATCGGACAGCAACTCGAGCCAAGCCCGAGCTTGTCGCCGCCGCGGCTCCGTCAGCGACTCCCACACGACGAGCGGCGGCGCGGGCAGCCGCCGCGCCCTCGAACCGATCTCGATCATCCCAGCAGCGTAGAGGTCCTCGACATGTGCTGGCGCGGTCCGTGACCGTCGGGAGCGAGGAATTCCAGCCGGTTGCCGACTCGGTCGTGAGTGTGGAAGCGACTTCGGCCGGGGTCTGCCCGGTGGACCGGAAATCCGGCCGCAAACAGGGCTTCAGCGGTTGTGTCTAGGTCAGCGACGAACGCCGGGTGAGCTTTGGTGGCGGGGTGGCAGTTTTGTTCCACCCCGACGTGCAGCTCCCCGGCGGTCCGCCGAGACCTCGCCCGATCAGGGCTCCGGACTGAGGATTTCGCCGGTGTCGGCCGAGCGGACGAGGATCGCTTCGATCGGGCAGGATTCGGCGGCGTCGATGAGGAGGTCGTCCGGGGGGACGACCTCGGTGATCGGGCTGGAGCGGCCGTCGACGAGGGTGAAGTGTTCGGGGGCGAGGCCGGTGCACATTCCCGAGCCGAGGCAGGTGCTCCGGTCGACCTCGATGCGCCAATGTTGCTCTGCCATACCAGTTTCCCCTTACCAGCTCACCGGAAGCGCTTTCGGCCCGCGAACAAGCAGACCGGTCTTCCACGGTACTTCCTCGAACGGCACCGCGAGATGCAGTGTCGGGAAGCGTTGCAGCAGCGAGCCTAACGCGACCTGCAGTTCGAGTCTGGCCAATTGGGCGCCGAGGCAATGGTGCACGCCGTGACCGAACGCCATGTGCGGGTTGCTGATTCGGGTGAGATCCAGCTTTTCGGAGTTGTCGAACACATCCTCGTCGCGGTTGGCGGCCTGAGTGTTGACGATCACCGACTCGCCCGCACGCACGGTGACGCCACTCAGCGCCACATCCTCGGTGGCCACCCTGGCGAACGCGCCGCCGGAGCCGAGTTGGACATAGCGCAGCAGTTCCTCGATCGCGTCGGGCACCAGTTCCGGCCGACTGCGCAGCAGTTCCCAGTGTTGCGGCTCGCTGAGCAGGACATAGGTGAAGTTGGCGATCTGGTTTGCGGTCGTCTCGTGGCCGGCGATCAGCAGACCGATGCCGAGGTTGACCAGCTCGTCTTCGGTCAGCCGGTCCTCGTTGTCGCGGGCCGCCACCAACGCGCCGAGTAGGTCGTCGGTCGGCCGCTCCCTGCGCTGCGCCACCACCTCGGCGAGGTAGGCCTCGAGGGCCGCGCGCGCGTCATCGATCTCCTCGGAGGTGTATGCGGTGGTGGACAGCACGGTGTCGGAGAAGTCGCGGAACCGGTGCTGGTCCTCGGTGGGTATGCCGAGCATCTCGCAGATCACGGTGACCGGCAGCGGCAAGGCAAGGCCCTGCACCAAATCGGCTACCGGACCGGCCAATTCGATCTCGGTGAGCCGCTCGTCCACGATCTGCTGCGCGCGCGGGCGGAGCTGTTCGACCCGGCGGCTGGTGAACGCCTTGGCGACCAGTTTGCGCAGCCTGCTGTGCTCCGGCGCGTCCATGCTGAGCAGCGAGTTCTGCCGCGACGGGTTCCGGGTGGTGCGCGGGATGTCCTCGCGGTCCACCGTCGCGGCGCGGCTGAACCTCGGGTCGGCGAGCACCAGCTTGGCGTCCGCGTATCGGGTGACCAGCCAGCCCTCGTCGCCGTAGGGCAACTTGACCCGGGACACCGGCTCCTCGCGGCGCAGTTTGGCGAAGAGCGGGTCCATATCGAGGCGGACAGGTTCACCGAAAGGGTATTGGCGCACCTCAGTTTTCACGGTCATGCGGGTCTCCCTTGGCCGACGCCAGCTGGCGCGGTAGCTATGTAAGCAATTGCTTACAAGACTTCATGTTAGGGAGGTCACACTGCTCAGTCAACGGTCGGATTCTGTTACGGCGGTGGGAAATTCACGTCCGTCCTAGCCAAAAGCACTTGGGCGGCGCGCAGCACATGGCGGGCAACTGTCGCCGGGTCCGCGCTGGCCAGCGGCTCCCTGAGGTGCACAGAGCGCAGCAGTCCGATACCGAGCAACCAGGCGAGCAACAGGTCGGCACACAGCTCGCTATCGGGGCCGTCGCCGAGTGCGGACATCGCGCGGACATATTCGTCGCCGAGCTCGCGGCGAATCGCCGATGTCCCCTCGTCGTGTCCAGGGGAGCGCAGCGCGGCCTGCAGCCAATAGTCTTGCGCCGCTGAGTCGGTCGGCTCGAGCATCCCCGCGAGCAGCCTGCTCAGCAGCCCCTCGACCGGCCCCTCCTCGAGCCTGCGGCGCCCCTGATCCGCGATCGCGGCGCGGAACAGCTCGTCCTTGTTGCCGAAATACCGGAACAGCAGCGCCTGGTTCACCCCGGCGCGCGCCGCGATATCGCGCACCGTGGCGCGCTCGTACCCGCGTTCGGCGAACAACTCCTGTGCCGCCGTGAGGATCGCGGCGCTGGTGGCGACCGAATCCCTTTTGCGGCTGACCGTCTCGTTCTCGCTTGACATGTATCCTCCGGTTGCCAATCTCCGGAAAGTGCAGCGTAAAGCAGGCAACCGACCCTTCGCTGACACCAGCCGCGGCGTGCGAGCGAACGACTGACGCTAAGGATTATCTGTCAGATCACGCGCCGAGCGCGCCAGCCAGGTGCGGCCAGGAATCGTGCAGGTCCGTTTCGAACTGTCCCCAGGTGTGCGCGCCCTCGGGCCGGTTGACGTGCACCGCGGGCACACCGAGCTGACCGAGCCTGCCCGCGAAGGCGGCCGTGCACGCGCTCGCGATGGCCTCGATCGGCGGGAAGGGCAGTCCGCCTTCGTCAATCGCGCCTGGCGTGCCGGTGGCGGCGGACAGGTAGATCGTTTTCCCTGCCAGCACAGCCGCATTGGCGAACGCGTCGTGCGACCGCCAGACCGCGCCGCCCGGCGCGCCCCACATGTTCGCCGAGTTGCCGCCGCCGCGCACCACCTGGGCGCTGACCATCACGACACCGAGAGGGTCAGCGGTCCAAGGACATCCGCTGTAGGCCGCCACGGCGCGGTACACATCGGGTGCCTGGATCGCGAGGTCTACCGCGGACGCCGCACTCATCGACACCCCGGCGATCGCGTTGCGTCCGGTGCTGCCGAGCTGCGCGTCGAGCACGCCGGGGAGTTCACGCGTGAGGTAGGTGAGCCAGCGATTGCGGCCGACGGCCGGGTCGTCGGCGAGCCAGTCGGTGTACATGCTGTACGCGCCGCCGACCGGCATCACCACGTTGACGTGCTTGTCGGCGAAGAACTCCCGCACATCGGTGTCGTCCCACCAGGAGATTCCGTCCTGACCGCCCCCGATTCCGGTGAGCAGGTACAGCGTCGGTGCCGGGCCACCCGCGGCTCGAATCACCCGGTTGGTCACCACTCGATCCATCGAGGGCGAGTAGACATCCATCCGCGACACCGACCCGCCAAGAGATGCCTCTTCGACCAACCGCGCCCCGGTCGGCACCGCCGCGGCCGGTCCGACGGACAGGACCGAAACCAGCAACACACCGACCAACACACCCAAATACTTTGAAGCCGCCACTATTCCGTTATACCGCTGGAAGATCAGCGGAAAACCCGAAGTGTAAGACCAAGATTCGGGTCTTGACAGTGCCACCGACATGTCGTTTTATGCGCCTCCCAGCCCGGAGACCAGCTACGATGACGCCGAACACGCACGGGGACAGTGCCTATCGGGCGAGCAGGGACAGCAGGATCGAAACTGGCTGCACGACTGGTTGATTCAGCGATATCAGGGGGTCTAGCGAATGCTCAGCACGCCGACGGCGGCGATGCGCGCCTACCACCAGACCATGGCCGACACCGTCGCCGAGCTGATCGACTACCGGTTGGATCGCGGGGGCCGGTGGATCGACGTCGCCGTGACCCGCGCCGGGGTCGCGACCACAACGAATTCGATCCCGACCGGTTCTTGCCGGAAAATCTGCGCAAGCTCGACACTCAGGTGCACAACGCGTATAAGCCGTCCGGTACCGGCGAACGTGCCTGCATAGGACGCCAATTCGCATACCACGAAATTTCGCGCGCGCTCGCGGGCATCGTGCACAGCTTCGACGTCGAACCCGAACCGAACTACACCCTCGATGTCGGTGAACAAATCACACTCGAACCACTCGGATTTCGTGTCAAATTGCCCAAACGGACGTAGCAGACCCGCTCCGGCGATTCGATGCCGGACCGCGCGGGCAGCGATCGGCGACCGCAACGCCGCAGCTGCGGGGTGCTAGCAGCGACAAACCGGCGCGGATCGAGGACCCGGCGGCACCCGAACCCATGACATGTCGCGAGCAGATTCCGCGGCGCGCCGAACGGCCGACATCGAATCTGCGTCGACCCGTCTAGGCGGCGCCACCCACGATCGGCGGGAAAAAGGTAGGCTGACGCGGCGCTAGTGCTATCGGCTCTAGGCCGGTAGAGCAGTGAGCGGAGAATGCTTTTGCACACATTCCGCTCGCCCGCGTTAACCATGCGGCCAGCGCGCATGGAATGCTGTCCACTGAGTCCGTAATTTTGCAACATTTCTGTGGACTGAAACATCACTGAGTACAAGGAGAAAATATGACACAGGGCGTCGTCAAGTGGTTCAACGCGGAGAAGGGGTTCGGCTTCATCGCGCAGGACGGCGGCGGTCCCGACGTCTTCGTCCACTACTCGGCTCTCGGCGGGTCCGGGTTCAAGTCCCTCGATGAGGGACAGCGCGTGGAGTTCGAGGTCGGCCAGGGCCAGAAGGGTCCGCAGGCCACGGACGTCCGCGCCATCTGATCTAGGCCGGATTGACGCTCCTCCCACTTTCGCGGTGGGAGGGGCACACCTGCACGATTCGTCAAATGCCGCGGCCGATCATGTCCAGCATCCGCTGACCCATAGCGTCGAGCTGATCGTCCGGCAAGGTACGTAGCGGGCCGTCGATGGCGAGGAATGCCATCCCGTGCACCGCCGACCACACCAAGTATTCGGCTCCCGGCCTGCGTTCCGCGGGAAGGTTCCCGGCAGCCACCATCTCGTCGAGCGCGTCTCCGAGAAGTTCGATACCTGATCTGCCCGTTGGCCCCGCCGCGTCCGGTACGCCAACCGCGGTGGCATTCCGACCGGTCGTGAACGCGGTGCGGAACAGCCCGGGTTCGGTCCTGGCGAATCGGAGGTAACCGATGCCGACGCCACGAAAGCGTTGCAGTGCCGCCATCGCGGGATCCGCGCTCGGCGTGAGATCGTCCAGCTCCGCCGCCATCATGGTCGCCATCTGCGCCAGTGCGGCCGTCGCCACCGCGTCGACGAGAGCGTTGCGGTCCGCGAAATAGGTGTACGCGGCGTTCGGGGCGACACCGGCCTGTCGAGCCGCCTCGCGCAACACGATCGCGTCCGGGCCGCCCGCCCGCGCCAGCCGCAGTCCCGCCTCGATCAGCGCCGGCTTCAGCGCGCCGTGCCGGTAGGTGGTGCGGCGCGCGGCCTGCGAACTGCTCTCGGTCATACAACCCCTCTGTGATTTGCCTCACAACATCTGTACGGCATACAGATATCGTTTTACGTTCTGTACGCCGTTCAGATTAGTGGAACGGACACATCTACCGAGGGACGACCATGGACCCCATCAAGCTGTTCACCGCGATCGCGCTGATCTCCCTGCCCACCGTGATGTTCGGCGGCGTCATGGCCTTGCGCCTACTCGCCACCGAGAAGTTGACCGAATACCAGCGCACCTACTTCCGGGCCGGGCACGCCCATGCTGGCGTGCTACTGGTGATGACCCTGGCGACGCTGACCATCCTGCGCGACACCGGATTCGGCGACGGCGTGCTGTGGGTCGTGTGCACACTGCTCGCGGTCGGCGTGATCGCCCAATCCGGCGGCATGTTCCTCAATCTCGCGATCGGCAAGCCGGGCAAGTGGTCGGCCGCGAACACGTTGAGCGCTTCCGGTGGTGCGCTGCTCGCTATCGCGATGCTCACCACCGCTTACGGCGTGATCGTCAAATAGCCAGGGGCAGTAGGAGATCGGCGGACTCGAGGTCGAGCAGGGTGCGCTTGGCGGGGAGTCCACCCGCGTAGCCGGTGAGGGCGCCGTCCGCACCGACGACCCGGTGGCACGGGAGCAGGATCAGCAGTGGGTTGCGCGATAGTGCGCCGCCGATCTTGCGGGCGTCCTCGGGTCCGCGGCCGAGTGCACGGGTAAGCGCACCGTAGGTGGTCGTGCGGCCGTATCGGGTTGTGGTTTCAAGGGTTTCCAGGACTTGCCGGTCGAAGGCGCTCATCGCGGAGCGGTCCGTTGGGACGGTGAAGTCCTGGCGGGTGCCCGCCAGATATCCGTCGATCTGGACGATCGCGGTGACGAGATAGTCGAGGGCACAAGAATTCTCGGCGGTCGGCGCGGCTGGAGCTTCATCGGTGAAGCGCACCCGGGTGATGCCGAGCTGGCTCGCTTCGATGCGGAGGTTGCCGAGCGTCGAGGCGTGAACTGTGCGGGCGGACGAGGTCTGCATGGTGTGCTCCTGTTCGGCGTTCTTGTCACCTGGTAGACGCCCGCCGAGCCGCGAACGTGAGATCACCGAGAATTGTTGCGCTCGGCCGCTTTCCAGGTCGCGTACTGCTCCGGCAGGCAGACCGCGCACGGTCGGTAGCCCGCGCTGATCGCGGTGGGTTCGTCGGCGAAGAAGACGCGGTGGGCGCGGTAGGCGCCGCGTGCTAGGGCTCGGAGGGCGGACGGGCAGTCGAGGCGGCCGTAGATTCTGCCGCGCCGATGGCCGCCGTACCTGCCCGGAGTCGGGCTGAGGTACGGGCGGCCGTCGGCGTCGAGCAGCGTGTACATGAGTTGGTTATTGGGCGTCGTGCAGGACCAGGCCGAGGGTATGGCGGATGCCGCCGCGAATTCGGCTGACACCGTGGCGAACCGGCGCGCGCGACCAGCCTCGGCTCGACGGGGTCGGGCGGTCGCGTGTGGTGAAGATCAGGCCGTGGCCCTGTTCCAGCACGGTGACGGTGGCTTTCGACTGTGCGCGCGGGCGTTGCTCGACGAGCAGGAACTCGCCGCCGGTGTGGTCGACCCCTGGACGATCCAGTCCGATCACCACCTGCAGCGGGAAGACCAGGTCACCGTAGAGGTCGCGGTGCAGGGCGTTCCAGTCACCTTCGGTGTAGCGCAACAGGATCGGCGTCGGCTTGGACTGTCCGGCGGCGTGGCAGGCATCGAGCCAGTCGGCGAAGTCGTCGGGCCACGGTGCCGGGTCGCTGAGCCGTTCGGCCCAGGATCGGGCTACGGGCAACAGCTTTCGGTAGCACGCCGCGCGCATGGTCATGATCGGTTCGGGGACCGGGTCGGCGAAGTAGCGGTAGGTGCCCTGGCCGAATCGGTAGCGCGCCATATCGATGGTGGAGCGGAATCTCGCCAGGTCATCCCACATTTCAGTGAACTCGGCGCATTCCGCGGGCGTCAAGAGCGGGCCGGTCTGGGCACAGCCGTAGGTGTCGATCTCATCGATGAGGTCGGGCCAGGGCTGTGCGTCTACTCGATCGGCCAGCGGGGCAAGGGTTTCGGTGTTTCGCATACCGCCTCCAAGTTCAGCGGGGTTGTCGATGCCGCGCTGGATGATCAGCGCCGCACCGGAATTCATGTCTCTCGGATTACGCGGCTTCCAGGGTCAGCAGCGCGGATTTGGCCTCGATGCCACCCACGTACTGTCCGATGGACCCGTCGCTGCGCACCACCCGATGGCACGGAATCACCACGGGCAGTGGGTTGTGCGCGCAGGCCGAACCGACGGCGCGAACCGCCCGTGGATTGCCGACGGCAGCCGCCACGACGGCGTAGCTTTCGCGCTGCCCATAACCGATGTCGATCAGATGCTCGATCACCTGGCGGCGGAATCCACCGGTCAGTTGCAGGTCGAGGGGCAGGTCGAAATGTGTTCGGGCACCGGCGAAGTACTCGTCGATCTCGCGGGCCGCGGCGTCGAGGCGCGCGGGGGCGGCGAGCACGCGGGGGCTGACCCGCTCGGCGAGCGTGCTCAGGACGGTGTCGTGGTCCTCGTTGGGGTAGGCGACGCGCACCAAGCCCGCCGGAGTCGCCGCGAGCAGCAGCGTGCCGACGGGGGTGTCCATGGTGCGGTAGGCGACGTCGAGCAGGCCCGCGGACTGTGCCTCGGCGGCCAGCCGGACGTGCAGTTGGGCGAGCAGGTCGCGGTCGGCGGTCAGGCCGTCGAACAGGCCGTTCGGGTCGCCACGGTCGATGGTGGCCATCATGAGTCATCCTTCGGATAGAGCTTGCGCAGAGTTTTGAGGCCGTCGGCGGCGGCGCGGCGGGCGGCGTCGGTGGAATTGCCGAGCAGCTCGGCGATTTCGGCGTGCGGCAGGCCTGCCAGATAGTGGTAGGCGACCGCCTGGCGCTGCTTGGGCGGCAACGCTTTCAAGGCGGCCCAGAGGTCGGGGTCGTAGTCGGCCGGGTCGGGAGCCGAGGACGGACGCTCGGGCAGTGTCTCGGCCGGGACGGGGGCGCGGGTGAGCGCGCGGCCGACGTCGATCGCGCGGCGGTGCGCGATGGTGACCAACCATGCCTCGATGTTCGCGTCGGGGTCGAGGTCCGGATACGCGCGCAGGGCGGACAGGAACGTCTCCGACCACGCGTCGGCCGCGTCCGTCGGACCGAGCACCGCCCGGCACACGCGCAGCACCATCGGGCCGTATTCGGCCACCACTTCCTCGAACGGAGGCAATCTCACACTGGGTAGACGTGCGGGGCGTGGAAAACGTGAGATTCGCTGGTCATCGGGTTCCGTCTTCGCGGCGGGACAACCCGCTGGCGCGCAGCACCCGGCGGGCGATACCGGCCCTGATGGACTCGTCGGTGCCGATGACGCGGACGTGGCGGCGGGCGCGGGTGATCGCCGTGTAGAGCAGTTCCCTGGTCAGCAGGGTCGACTCCGGTTCGGGCAGCACCACCGAGACGGTGTCGTACTGACTGCCCTGGCTGCGGTGGATGGTCATGGCGAACACGGTGACCACGGCCGGGAACTGGGTCGGGTGCACCAGGTACGGCTCGCTGCCGCGTTGCAGTGCGGCACGCAGCGAACCGTCGGGCATGCGCACGACGACGCCGGTGTCACCGTTGTAGATGCGGGCCTCGTGGTCGTTCGCGGTGACAAGCAGCGGCTGGCCGGGATACCAAGGCGCCGAGTGGGATTCGGGGCCCGCTCCCCCGGCGGCGGCCCACTCGGCGGCCATCCGATCCCAGCGCTCGACGCCGAACGGGCCCTGACGGTGTGCGCACAGCAGGCGGTGCGATTCGAGTGCGGTGAGCGCGCCCGCGGCGTCACCGTCGAGGGCGGCGGTGGTCACCTCGCGCGCGGCGCGTACGACATCCGCACGGACACCGGCCATTTCGTCGGGGGCGCTGAGTGACAGTTCGTCGCCGCCCGCGCGGAGTAGTTCGAGTGCGGTGTCGGCGTCGCCGGCGCGGACCGCGACGGCGAGGTCGGCGATCCGGCCGCCGAAGCGGCGACCTCGGGTCAGTCGAACGATGCCGCCGCGCAGGCGAGTTCGCTCCAGTGTCGTCAATGCGGCCGGATTGTGTTCCGGTGCCGCCGATTCCGGCGAATCCGCGCCGAGGATCTCGTCGAGCATCGGATTCGGGGTGCCCGCAACGGGTCCCGCGACGAGGTCGGCGAGTACCGCGCCCGCGTCGACCGAGGCAAGCTGGTCCGGGTCGCCGACGAGCACCAGCCTGGTGTCGGGGCGCAGGGCGGCGAACAGCCTGCTCATCATGGTGAGCGACACCATGGAGGTTTCGTCGACGACGATCACGTCGTAGGGCAGCCGGTTGAATTCGTGGTACTTGAACCGGGTGGTGCGGCCGCGCTGCCAGCCGAGCAGGCGGTGCAGGGTGGCGGCGGTGAGGTCGGGCAGGCCGAGTTCCTCGGCTTGTTCGCGGACCGCCTCTTGGAGTCGCGCGGCGGCCTTACCTGTCGGCGCGGCCAGCGCGATACGCAGTGCTGGCAGTTTGGGATTGGCCTTGCGGTGCGCGTCGAGCAGGCCGATGATGCGCGCGATGGTGTGCGTTTTACCGGTGCCAGGGCCGCCTGCCACCACCGTGGTCCAGTGCGTCGCGGCGAGCGCGGCCGCGAGACGCTGGCGGTCGGGGACGCCGCCGACCGGTGCGTCGAACAGCCGATCCAGTTCGCGCCGAACGATATTCGGGTCGACCACCGGGTGATGCCCGGACCGCTCGGTGAGGACGCGGCGGACGGTCTGCTCCTGCTGGTAGTACCGATCCAGGTAGAGCAGCGGGCCGGTGTCGTCGCTGCGCTGCGATTCCACCAGCCGCAAGGGTTGCAGCGGACCGGCGGGCCCACCGGTCACCAGCGGACTGACCCGCAACGCCGCCACCACCGCCTCGATGTCGGGCCACGGCAGCGTCGCCGGATCGATGCGTTCACCGGTGTCCCAGGTTTCGTCGGCGTCGATACCGATCTCCCGCATTCGGTGCAGCTCCAGGCATACCGAGCCGGAGCGCACCGCCCGCACCGCGAGCGCCGCCGCGAACAACACCTGCTCGGCGTCCTCCCGACCCAAGCGCCCCAATCGAACCGCGACGTGCACGTCGGCGGCGGACAATACCCCCGCCTCGTTGAACGTCCGCAACAGACCGGTCCCCCGCTGCGCCAACTGAATCGAGGTCATCGGGGGGCCTCCCCAGCCAGAAGTTGAGAGAGCGCGATGATGAGCGAGGCTGGTGGGTTCCAGTCGAAAACGCCGTGGCTGGTGGGGGTTTCGGGGCCGATCATGCCGCGGACGAAGAGGTAGCGGGCGCCGCCGAGGTGGCGGGCGGGGTCGTAGTCGGGCAGGCGCCAGCGCAGGTAGCGGTGCAGGGCGACCGCGTAGAGGAGGGCCTGGAGTGGGTAGTGCGAGCGCAGCATCTCGGCGGCCATGCGGTCGCGGGTGTAGTGATCGACGGTGAGATCGCCGGTGCCGAGGCGGTTGGTCTTGTAGTCGACGATCACGAATCGCGTGTCCGCGCCGTCGGTTACCCGGAGGACGGCGTCGATGCTGCCGGTCAGGTAGCCGCGCAGCGGGATGTCGTCGAGGGTCGCCAGGTGGTCGGCATAGACGAAAAGGTCGTCGTCGGAGGGTAAGTGGGTGCGCAGCAGGTCCGCTATCTGCCGCAGCGTCGCCGATTCGGTACTCGGGGTGTCGCCCCCGGCCAACGGCAGCTCGAATTCCAACTCGTTCAAGCGATCTCGGGTGGAGATATCGGCGAGCGAGCCGATGCCGAGCGGGGTGCGCAGCGCGGCGAGCACGGCCGTGCTGAGCACGGACGGGTCGGCTTCGGCCATGAGTTCGTCGATGACCGCGCGACAGCGGGTGTCCACCTCGGCGGCCAGATCCGTTGCGTCCGTGTCGATCAGCTCGAACACGGCGTGCACGAGGGTGCCGAATTCCGCGCCGTAGGGCAGCGAGTTCATCAGCGACGCCGCGCCGGAGAACACCTCTTCGACCACGGCGATCACGGGGGTGCTCGGCTCGTCGGCGGGGCCGCGGCTGTCCTCGGGTTCGATCTCCAGCTCGGGGGTGGCCGGGCCGTGCGCGGACGCGGTCAGCGCCGAGTACGAGGTGCGCCGCCACTGGTGGTCCAGCTTGCGGTCGAAGTGCGCGGCGGCGAGCTCGCCGGTGACGGGCTCGGTGCGCACCCGCTGGATCGCGATCTCGTCGGTACCGGCGACGGCCGTCACCGAGATGGCCTGCGCCGCGACCCCGGCCCAGGCCGAAAGCAGTCCTGGCGCAACGGCATCCGCGGGCACGGTGGCCCGCGGCGGCACGGTGTCACCGCCGTCCGGGCGGCCGAGGATCATCCGGTGCAGCGGCGACGCCGCGGTCGTGATCGCGGGCGCCCACCACGCGACGACCTGGCACATGGCGCGGGTCAGCGCGACATAGAGCAGGCGGAGTTCCTCGCCCGCCTCCTCGGTTTCGCTGCGCAGCTTGCGTTCGGCGTAGCCGGACGCGTCCGGTCCGCCGACGTCGAGCACGCGCATGTCGTTGTCGTCGTGGAACAGCAGCGTCGCCGGGTACGGGTTCTTCGCGTTGTCCCAGGCGAAAGGCAGGTAGACGATGGGGAATTCGAGACCTTTGCTGGCGTGCACGGTCGCGATCTGCACGGCCGCGGCGTCGCGGTCGAGCCTGCGGCTGCGGTCGGCGACGCTGCCCGACGCGGGGTCGCGCACCCGATCGGCCAGCCAGCGGGTCAACGCGGTCAACCCGAGCGACTCGGTGAGCGACACCTGATCGAGCAGTTGCGCGATGTGCCGCAGATCGGTCAGCTGCCGCTCCCCGTTCTCGACGGCGAGCAGCCGGTGCGCCAGATCCGCTTCGGCGGAGATCTTTTCGAAGACCGCGGCGAAACCGGCGCGGGCGAACAACCGGGCGGCATCGCGGAGTTGCGCGCTGACGCGGCCGACCAGATCCGCACCGCCGCTATCGATTTCGGTGGCGGTGACACCGATCAGTGGTGTGCAGGCGGCCAATCGGACCCGGTCGCCGCGATGCGGCTGTTCCAGTGCGCGCAGCAACCACAGCCAGTCGGTGGCACTGCTCGTCGCGAACACGCTGGTGCCGCCCGCCAGCACGGAGGCAACACCGACACGGTCCAAAGCCGCTCGTACCACGTCGATTTGGGAGCGAGTGCGGACCAGGACGGCGATATCGCCGGGGCTGATCGGCCTGCGCGTCACATTGTCCGGGGACACGCCATCGGCCAGCCGTCCCCCGATCTCGCCCGACGGACTCGATCGGTCGATGCCAGCGTTCGAGTCCTGCGCTCCGCCCGGCTCGACGATCGGACCGCCGAACGTAGCGGCCGCGCCAGCATTCGGCATGACCCGGCCAGCATGGCTCGATTGCCCGGTGGCGGCCAGCGAGACCCCGGACTCGAGGAGCCGGACGATATCGGCGGCAAGGTCGTCGGCAACCTTCGCGCGCATGCGCCCGACCGCGGGGAAGCCGGACTTGTTCAACGGCCCCGCGCCGGTGCGCGGCAGGCAGCGCAGCCGCAGCGGAGTGACGAGCTCATCGAGCCCGGACAGACGCGACCACGGCCGGGTGGCGGCCACCGGGTAAACGGTGATCTCCTTGTGCCCCAAGGCCGCTCCGCCTTGCAGGTGGTCCAGCGCGGCCAGCAGACCGGCGTCGCTGCGCCAGTTGGTGGTGAGTTCCTTGCGGGTGTCGGCGTGCGCGACCGCGTCCAGGTAGCTGAGCACCTCGGCGCCGCGGAAGGCGTAGATGGCCTGCTTCGGGTCGCCGACGAGCACCAGCGTGGTGTGGCCGTGGAAGGAGCGGCGCAGGATGTCCCACTGCAGCGGGTCGGTGTCCTGGAATTCGTCGACAAGCGCGACCCGGTAGCGCTCGCGGATGCGGCGGCAGGCGCGGGGTCCGTGCTCGGTGTCGGCGAGCACGTCGTGCAGCAGCACAAGCAGGTCGTCGAAGTCGCGCAGCCCGGCAAGTCGCTTGCGGCGTTCGGTTTCCGCGCGGACTGCGGTCGCGAAGGCGACCCGTTCCCCGGCCGCTGAGTCGCCCTTCGGCATCAGCACCGCGTGCCGGTCGCGCACGGCTGCTAGGGCCAGCGTGTGTGCCTCTTTCACCGAGAACGGCGGTTCGGTACGGGCGTACCGGTTCAGGTAGAGGTCGTCGGCGACCGTGCCGATCAGCTCGTCGACGGACTCGACCAGCCGCGAACCGGGATCGTGCTCGCCCGCGAGGCCGAGCTCGTCAAGCATGCGCTGGCAGAAGCTGTGCGTTGTCGCGATGGTGCCCGCGTCGAAATCCGAAAGGGCCGCGAGCAATCGGGCCCGCCGACGCCGCACCTCGTCCGAATCCGCCTGCGCCAGATGCCGAATCAGCTCGTCGGCGTGCGCGCGGGCCAGTTCCGGGTCGGCGAGCCCGGCGGCGACGACCACGAACCGATCCCGGGTGCGCTCGCGCAATTCCTGCGTTGCCGCCCGGCTGAACGTCACGAGCAGCAGCTGCGAGACGTCGATCCCGGCCTCCGCGACATACCGCACCGCCAAACCGACGATCGCGTGCGTCTTGCCGGTCCCGGCACTCGCCTCCAGCACGGTCGTCCCGGTGGGCAGCGGACCGTACGGCTCGAACCTGTCGGGTGCGTCCATCTCGGGCACCACGAACGAGGTGTCTTGCACGGTCACCCGAACACCCGCCTTTCGACCCGCCGAAACAGCCATTCTGCCGGGTCGGCGCATGCCCCTGCGCCACCGACACGCGTGCGGACGGCCGCAGGCGCCGGGGCGAACTCGCGATCGCCGGACCCCGCCGCGCCGAGCAGCAGGTCAGCGCGGTGCATTCGATACGGCGTCGGCCGACCGGCTCGACACCGATCACCCGCCGGAATGCGCGACGTGGTGTTGCCAATACTCACGGTTGCCCCTGGCTTTCCGCGCTGAGCAGCGGCACCCACATACGCCGGGCCAGCGCGCCGAACCGGGTGGTCTCCCCCGGTTCGCCGGGCGGCGCGGGAATCTCCATCAGGTGTTCGAGGCGGGGTGCCGGGCCCCAGACGTAGCGCAGGTGGCGGTCGGTGTGGTCGCCGAAGGGGCCGGGTCCGTTCGGGCCGCCGTTGAATTCGCGTTCGGCGGCGACGATGGCCTCGTCGGTGTTGGCGCCGCGGAAGCGGCGTTCGGCGTAGGCGGCGGTCGCACCGGGGGTGATCGGGAGCGGCTCGGTCAGTCCGGCATCGCGCAGGGCGACGAGTTCGCGCAGGATGGTCCTGGCCGCAGGCATATCCGGGACGGTGATCTCGGAACGCCATGCGGGACGGCCGAATTGGCCACGGCCGGTGGTGACGGCGCGCCAGGAGCGATCCTCGGTGACGGCGAGGGCGAGCAGCGAAACCCACGCGGCGATCCGGTGTTTCGGCGCGAGCCGGGAGAAGGTGGTGCGGACCAAGGTCTCGCCGCGCACCTCGGGCACGGTGCCGGTGAGCCTGCGCCCGTTGCCGAGGTCCACCGCGATGTCGACGGCACGCGGGGCGCCCTCGTAATCGCCCTGCGAGGCGCGGACCAGTTTGTCCACGGTGTGCTCGACCTCGTCGAGTACTGCGGCGCCGAAACCGAAGGGCGGCAACGAGCCACGCCGCCACTCGGCCGCACGAAGTCCGGCCGCGTCGGCGCCGGTCAGGCGGGCGGCGAGCAGGCGTTCGCCAAGTTCCCATTTCGCCAAGCCGTCGAGTTCGATGGGCAGCCGGTCGGCGATGTCCTCTTCGTGTTCGGGGACGCGCAGGCCGAGCCGCTGCCACAGGAAGGCGCGGATCGGGTGCTCGACGAACGAAATCAGGTCGGCCAGTGCGACATCCGCGAGTTCCGGTGTCGGCAACGGCTCGGGCAGGAACGCGGGGCGCGGCACCGGAGGCTGTCCCGCGGACTCGGCACCGGCGAGCGCGACGGTGTCGAAGCTGAACGGACCCTCGGCGCGGAAGTTGCGACGGTCGAAGGCCTGCAACGGATGTCGGGTCACCACCGCGTCCATGCCTGCCGCGCCGACATGTGCGCGCAGCACGTCGAGCACCTCGGCCACCGGAATGGCGGGCGGGCGATGGGCGCCGGTGACCGGGTCGGCGCCGGTGTGGAACACGAGCAGCTTGTCCGTTGCCGACAGGATCGCGTCGAGCAGTAGCTGCCGGTCCTCGCTGCGCGGATCTCGTTCGCCGAGTAGCGGATTACGGGCGAGCACGTCGTCGCCGTCCACGCCGCTGGCGCGCGGGAACACGTCGTCGTCGAGGCCGAGCAGCACCACGACGCGATGCGGCACCGAGCGCATCGGCACCATGGTGCACACGGTCAGCTCGCCGGTGCGGAAGTTGGCGCGGGTGGGCCGGGCCGCGAGCCGGGAGTGCAGCAGCACCCCGACATCGGCGAGCCGCAGCGCCACATCGCCCGCGTGGTCGGTGGCGGCGGCCAGTTCCTGACGCGCCTCGGTGCGCACCCAGGCCTGCGAATCCGGCACGTCCGTCAGCAGATCCAGCGCACGGCCGAGCACCGCCGCCCAATCGGACGCGGGGCGCGGGCCGCGCAGATCGCGCAGGCAGACGGCGAGCCGGTCGATGAATTCGGCGAAGCGGCCCGCCAGATCGACGTCGTTGCTGTCCACGTCGTCGAGCGGTAGCGCGAGATCGAGCCAGTCCTCGGAGGTTTCGCCGGCGGTGACGCCGAGCAGGATTCGATCGACCGCGGCGTTCAACGTGTTCTGCGCGAAATCGGCAAGCCCGAACGCCTGTCGCTGTCGCTGCCCGATCCCCCACCGCGCGCCGGACTCGGCGGCCCACTCGCGCAACCGCTCGATATCGTCGTCGTCGAATCCGCAACGCCGCCGGACGGTTTCGGCCGCCGCCAGATCGAGCACCTGCGTCACGGTGACCCGGCCGTCGGCCAGCTCGAGCAACACGCTGATCACCGCGAGCAGCGGATTGGTGATGCCACGGCCCCGGTCGGCGAGCCGGACCCGAAGGCGATGCGCCGGATGTCCCGAATCCGTCACCACCTCAACCGATCCGGGCACCCGCTGCCCGAACGCCGCACGCACCAGCGGCGCGTACGCCTCCACCTCGGGACACATGACCAGCACGTCCCTTGGCTCCAAGGTCTCGTCCGCGGCGAACAGTCCGAGCAGGCTTTCCCGCAACACCTCTACCTGTCGCGCTGGTCCGTGACAGGCGTGCACCTGCACGGTGCCGTCGCCCGCGCGCTCGGCGACCGGCGGCCATCGATCGTCGCGGATCCCCGCCTGCAACGCGCCGAGCAGCGTCGTGTGGGACGTATCACTATCGGGCGCAAGATCATCCGAGGTCGGATAGTAGGTGTCGGCGGTCTCGGCCAACCGCTGCTGTAGCTCCCGGACGTCGCGGGCGAGACCGGCAAGCAGCGGGTGACGCACGACACTCCCGCTGAGATCGGCGGCGCGCGAACCGGCCGCCGGACTCCCGGCCAGCTCGGTCCACATCACCGGGCTGGGGTGCGGAAGCCACAGATGGATCTCGCGTGTCGCCGCCAACGCCGACAACACGGCGAGTTGATCGGCGGACATCCTGGTCGCGCCGAACAACGAAATCCGCGCCGGAAATGGAACAAGTTCAGGCTCGTCGCGCAGCCGCGCGCAGGCGGCATCGAGACGCTCGGCCGGACTCGGCGCGCCGACCTCGGCACGCAGCCGCCGCCACAGTTCGGGCTGCCACAGCAGGTCGTCGGGCACCGGGTTGCCCGCGCCGTCGGTGTCCGAGCCGGCGGCCCATTCGAGGATGAGCCCGGGGCGCTGCGCCGCGTAACTGTCGAACAGCGACGCCAGGTGCGCCGCGGTGGCGTAGCGGCGGCCGATCCGATGATCGCGTCCGGCCGGGTCCCGCGCGCCGAGATGCCGGGCGAGCACCGCGCACCACGGCTCACCGAGCGAGGCGTCGATCACCCGCAGCAGGGTCCAGACCACGCGTTCGCCAGACCATGGATCGTCCTCCGGGCGAACGCCGCTCGCCGCGGCCAATGCGGTCGCGACCAGCCCGGACGGCGAGGGGAACTGGATATTAGCCGCGACCCCGTCGGTCGAGGCGGCGTCGAACGACGCGGAAAACGCCACCGCGCCGGACACTCCGAGCACCGACGACAACCGCTGCGTCAACCACCGCTCGACACCCTTCGCCGGCACCGCGACCACCTCGGCCGCGAACGGGTCGGGCAGCGGCGTGGCCAGCAGTCCGGCCAGTCCGTCGGCCAGGACGTCGGCCCGCTCGGCACGGTGGATGTGCAGCGGCATCTGCGCCCTCTCGGTCGGTGGAGTAATCGGACGGCGCTCGATCGGCGAACCGCGCGGTGCACGACGCCATGGTTGCTGGGGTTTGGCGAGACGCCTCGGGCTTCGTGCACGTTTATACGCGTCGCCGCGCCGACGCGACTCCGCCACCCCGAAGCAGGTCCGAACGGACTCTTCCGCGTTACCTGTGTGACAGGAGTGAAATGAACCACACAAGAACACATTCCTACGCCGTGTCCGCTCGGATCCGCGCGCCCGATGTGCAACAGTGCTGAACCGGGGAGGACGAGAGAGCTGCACCGAAAGGCTGGTTCGCGTTCATGATTGCGATGGTGATTCCCCTGGTTCCACGAGGCGGGTTCACAGTCCGCCGCGTAGGAGATCGTTGGGAGCTCGTCAACTCGCGAGGCTACGGCCGCACCGTCGTCCTACACTCTTGGCCGCGCGATCAGCACACCGAGGCGTTCGAGCACTGCTATCGCCTCAATGGGCGCACAGTAGAGGAATTACAGGCCGCGTTCCGCTGAACGGCGCGGTGGTGGCCGAAACCCGCTGGGCCGCAAGCACGCAACACGCCCTAGCACACGCCGGTCCCGAGCTCAAGACGTGCGTCGAGCTCGCCGATGTGCGATCGTGGTCCCTCGTGCGTCAACCCTCGCCCGCCACCCGCTCCGTTCCCCGCGTGGCCGCATCCGCCTGTGTCCTCGCCGCTGCGGCGATCCTCATCCCCAGCGCGCCAACTCTGCTGCCAAGCGCGGCGGCCGTGCCGCTAGCGCATACCAATGCGTGCATGGCCGGTTTCGACTGCGATATGAGCAGTCGGATCGCGGCGGTCGACAAGTACCTGTCCGGCCGTCCCGGCGTCACCGGTTACGTTGTGCGCGACCGGGTCTCCGGTGGCGTGTACGCGAATGCCAACGCGGAGAGCGCGGTCTGGACCGCGTCGACGATCAAGCTGGCGATCGCCGAGGATCTGCTGAACCGGGCCAGGGTCGGCGCGATCAACCTGACGCCGGAAGATCGCGCGACGATGGAGTCGATGCTCGCCACGTCCAACGACGGCGCGGCGGATCTGCTGTGGACCAAGTACTCGGGCCTTGACCGGATGGCGTTCAACAACGCCTTCCGCGCCAACGGCATGAACACCCTGGTCCCGCAGCCGACCACCACCGCGCTGTTCCCGGACTGGTCGTTCCAGAAGTGCACCCCCGCCGACCTGGATCGGTTGATGGACAACATCCTCAACAACATGCACCCCGACGACCGCGCCTACCTGCTCGACCGCATGCGCTCGGTGGACAGCAACCAGCACTGGGGCGTGTGGGGCGCTGGCCAGGCGATGCGGCCGGGCCTGAAGAACGGCTGGTCCGACGAACAGGGCGGCTGGGTGGTCAATTCGGTCGGATTCGCCGGCCCCGGCGAGCGATACACCCTGGCCATCATGACCGCGCTCGGCAACGCGGGCGGCTACACCGACGGTGCCGACACCGACACCAAGGTGGCCGAGATGCTGTTCGCGGGTCGCTGAGCCCCGCACGCACACAACGGGTTCAAGCGGAGCGCCGACGCAGCACCATCGGCGCTCCGTCCCTCGGGAACGGAATCGTGGTGAACCCCCACGGCATTCGGTAGGACTGCGGAATCTGCCACGCGTACGCACGCACCAGCGCGGCAATGACCGTCTTCACCTCGAACGTGCCGAAATGCATGCCGATGCACTTGTGCGCGCCGGCACCGAACGGCAGCCAGGCCAGGCGATGCGACTTGTCCTCGCGCCGTTTCTCGTTGAACCGTTCAGGATCGAAAAGCTCAGGGCGCGTCCATAGTTCGGGCAGCAGGTGGTTGACCTGGTAGGCGAGGTCGATCGGGGTGCCCGCCGGAATGTAGTGGCCTGCGATCTCGGTGTCGCGCACCGCGCGACGCGATAACGAGGGCACCGGCGGCATCAGCCGCAGGCTCTCCTTGACCACCAGATCCAGGTCGCGCAGGCCCTCCAGATCGGCGATAGTCGGTGCGGCGCCGCCGATTTCGGCGTCGAGCGCGAGCACCTCGGCACGCACCCGCTCCTGCCAGTCCTGGTGCTTGCCAAGGTAGTAGGCGACGGCGGTGGCAGTGGTCGTGGTGGTGTCGTGCGCGGCCATGATCAGAAAGATCATGTGGTTCACCACATCCGCGTCGCCGAACACGCCGCCGTCCTCGCTGCGCGCGTGGCACAGGCCGGAGAAGAAGTCCGGTGATTCGGTGCGCCGCTTCTCCGGCAACATCCCGGTGAAGTACTCCTCCAACACCTTTCGGCCGCGCAGGCCAGCGCGCCAGTTGCCGCCGGGCACCGAGTGCCGGATGATCGCGAGGCCCGCGTGCGTGCAATCGATGAACGCGTCGATGAGCTCGTGCCGTTGCGCGCCGACATCGACGCCCATGAACGTCTCGCCCGCGATATCGAGGGTCAGTTCCTTGATGGTCGGATACAGCCGCACCGTCCGTTCGCCGTTGCCGCCCTGCGGAATCCAGCGTTCGATGCTCGCGCGCACCACCGGGGTGAGCGCGGCGAGGTGGGCTTCCAGGCGTTCCCTGGTGAAGGCCTGCTGCATGATCCTGCGGTGGAACTTGTGCTCGTCGAATTCCAGCAGCAGCAGTCCGCGCCGGAAGAACGGGCCGATGAAGTAGTCCCAGCCCTGCCCGAAGTCGCGGCGGCGTCGGCCGAGTACCTCGTCGAGGGCCTCGGGTCCGGCGACGAGCACCCGGTCGACACCGAGTGAGGTGCTGAACGAGACCGGCCCGTATTTCCGATAGCGACCCACCGCCTCGGCCGGTCCCCAGCGCATGTACTGGAGCACTCGACCCAGGTACGGGAGTCCGGCGCCGCCGTGGACCGCGGTGGTTTCGCTGCCCTTCGGCGGTTTCGCGAGGACGTGGTGCCGTTCGGGGAGCATGGCCAAGGCTCGGTCGAGCAGATGGTCGTGCGGAATGTCGATCAGGGCGGAGTTCTCGGTATCCGGTAAGTCCTCGGATTTCCCGCGCGCGCTTGGCTTTCGGCCGACTGCACGGTCCCCGGTGACCATCGCGAACCTCCCTGAGCGAGGGCATTTATCCTATTCCCTTTTGCCCGTTCCTTCGGTCGGTTCAGCGGGAAGACGCGGGGCGACATGCCCGGAACAGGGATGTCGTCGCGACGGTCGAGATGGACCCGACTACGGTTAGGACCTGACAACAACCGTTCGCGGGGGACAAACCCCAGGTCTGTCGAGGAGTCAGGACGATGAGCACTCAGTCTGTCGAGAACCGTCGTCACCGGGTGGTGGTGATCGGCTCCGGCTTCGGCGGCTTGTTCGGCACCAAGCACCTCAAGCGCGCGGACGTCGACATCACGTTGATCTCCAAGACCACGTCGCACCTGTTTCAGCCGCTGCTCTACCAGGTCGCCACCGGCATTCTCTCGGTCGGCGAGATCGCGCCGGCGACCCGGTTGGTGCTGCGCAAGCAGAAGAACGCGCAGGTGCTGCTCGGCGATGTCACCGACATCGACCTCGAAGCCAAGACGGTCACCTCGCGCCTGCTCAACTCGGACACGGTCACCCCGTTCGACAGCCTGATCGTGGCCACCGGCGCGCAGCAGTCGTACTTCGGCAACAACCAGTTCGCCACCTATGCCCCCGGCATGAAGACCATCGACGACGCGCTCGAACTACGTGGCCGCATTCTCGGCTCGTTCGAGGGTGCGGAGCTGGCCACCAGCCAGGAGGTGCGGAACCGGCTGCTCACCTTCGTCGTGGTCGGCGCCGGGCCCACCGGCGTCGAATTGGCCGGGCAGATCGCCGAACTCGCCGATCGCACGCTCGAAGGCACGTTCCACAACATCGATCCGCGCGACGCCCGCGTCGTGCTGCTCGAGGGTGCGGGCGCGGTGCTCGGGCCGATGGGCCCGAAGCTCGGCCTCAAGGCCAAGAAGCGGCTGGAGAAGATGGGCGTCGAGATCCAGCTCAACGCCATGGTCACCGATATCGACGCGCTCGGCGTCACGGTCAAGGACGCCGACGGCACCATTCGCCGCATCGAGTCGTCCTGCAAGGTGTGGTCGGCCGGTGTGCAGGCCAGCCCGCTCGGCAAGATGCTCGCCGAACGCTCCGACGGCACCGAGGTGGACCGCGCCGGACGCGTCATCGTCGAGCCGGACCTGACCATCAAGGGACACCCGAACGTCTTCGTCGTCGGCGACCTGATGTCCGTGCCGGACGTGCCCGGCCAGGCGCAGGGCGCGATCCAGGGCGCAACCTACGCGGCCAAGGCCATCAAGGCGGGCCTGAATGGTCAAGCGCCGCAAGACCGTAAGCCGTTCAAGTACTTCAACAAGGGCAGCATGGCGACCGTGTCGCGGTTCAACGCCGTGTGCCAGGTCGGCAAGCTGGAATTCAGCGGGTTCATCGCCTGGCTGGCCTGGCTGGCGCTGCACCTGTACTACCTGATCGGGTACCGCAGCCGGATCATCACCGTCATCCAGTGGTTCGTCACCTTCCTCGGCCGCAGTCGCGGGCAGATGGCCGCCACCGAGCAGTGGGTGTTCGCCAGGCTCGCGCTCGAGCAGGTCAACTCCGACGAGGAGGAGGCCGACGAGCTCGCCGCCGCGCTCGGTGCGCCACCCGCGAACGGCAAGCTGGCCGAGAAGGCCAAGGCGGCCGTCGAAGGCCGGGTGGGCTGAGACCTACGCCGAGTGGGCTGCGGCCTACTTTCGACTGATTCGACCGAAGGCGACCTTCGAGCTGTCCGACAGCCGAAGGTCGCCTTCGTCGTCAGTGCTGTTCCGGACTCGCCCGGCGGGGAGTGAAGCGACTGCGGGGTTCGCTTCGGTCGATGTGTGCCCGGATGTCTGAAATGCCGCTCGCCGGGCGTATTCGCAACCCACACGCAGCTATTCAGCAGCTATGCCATGGCCGCCACATCGGCCGGAAATCAACCCATCCAGGCGCCGAGCAGATCCGAATGTGGGACGTCGAAAGTGACATCTCTTCTGACCTGACGAAAGGCGATCTACCTATGGGCACAGGCAAGCACAGAGCCCCCAACCCCCAGCGGCAAAAGGTGGGCTCGATGGTCGCGGCAGGTGCGGTACCGCTGGTCCTCGCACTGGTCGGCACCGGCACCGCCAATGCCGAGCCTGCACAACCCAACGCGGCGGCACAGCCGGACAAGCCAGCGCAGTGGCCAGCGGCCGACCCGCCGAACGCGATGCCGTATGAGGGCCTGCAGATCCCGGACAACACCAAGAGCTCGCTGCAGTGGTCGCGGCCGCTGCCGGAGAAGAAGTACCTGGCACCGGTCGGCGTGCTGCACGCGCCGGGCCCGGTGGCCCCGGTGCCGCCGATCGCGCCGCCAGCCGGCAAGTTCCGCTTCGGCGACGTTCAGGTCGACGCGCCGGACTGGATCAACCCCGAACAGGCCATCCAGATCAACGACAACTCGGCCATCGCCGAGGCCAACCTGGCCACCTTCCTCGACTCGATCGGGATGGAACGCAGCAGGTCCGACCGGATCGCCGGGCAGACCGTCGGCACGGCCGCCATGGGCGCGCTGGCCGGTGCGGCGTCGGGTGCCCCGTTCGCGGCGACCTCCGCGCTCGTCGGCGGCGTTGTCGGCCTCGCGGTCGGGCTGCCGTTCGTGCCGGTCGGTGTCGTCGCTGGCCCGATGCTCGGTGCGACCTTCGGCGCGGCCGTGATCACCGTCCCCGCGGCGGCGATCGGCGCGGCGGCCGGTGCGGCCGTCGGCGCGGTCAACGCGTTCAACGCGCCCTCGCGCGTCGTTGCCGAATGACCGATTCTTGCGGCTAGTTCACGAAGACCGAAAAGGGTGGGAGCCCGACGACACTGTCGAGTTCCCACCCTTTCTCTTTTCTCCCGTTCTGGGCGGGCTACACCCTGGGGTGACGCCCACCACCCACGCGCGTTTCTGATTCGGCGAGTCGCGTTCGGCGAGTCTTCGTCGGGTCAAGATCAGCGCAACATAGCAGCAATTACCGGACGGATCGGAGCAACCGCGCGGCTCACCGGGACGGCGAGCAGTGCGCGCGTTCGGGTCAGTCCGCGCCGATCAACGGACCGCGACCAGTGCGCTCGTTCGGGTCAGTCCGCGCCGATCAACGGACCGCGACCAGTGCGCTCGTTCGGGGTCAGTCCGCGCCGATCAACGGGACCGCGACCAGTGCGCTCGTTCGGGGTCAGTCCGCGCCGGTCAACGGACCGCGAGGAGTGCGCTCGTTCGGGTGAGCAGGGTTCCGCCCGCCGCCAACGGAAGGCGCGCCTCGGTGAGGCCCGCGGTTTCTACCGGTCGGTCGTCCGGATAGCGGAGTTCGCTCTCCAGCGCTCGTGGCGCGGCGAGTGGGTCGTCGGCAGGCGTGTCGGAGCCCAACTCCAAACGATGTCGCAGCAGCGGGATCTCGCCGAGATCGGCGATCATGTCGCCGCGCCAACCGCCGTTGTCCTCGCCGGAACGTCCGATCTGGACCCGCTCGCGCAGGCGCAGCCGAGCGTCCGGCGCCAGCAGGACCGTGGTGATCGTGTGGTGCTGCGCGCCGCCCGCGACGATCGTCGGCTCCGGATCGAAGTCGAGGTCTCCCCCGCTGTCCACCTGAAAATGCCAGTGCGCCAACGACGCTGGCGTCGCCGCGCTGGGCAACGCGATGGTGGCCGCGACCGAGCGCACGGCAAGCCGCGCGCCCGGCCCGACGACGATCGTGATGTCGAGTTCGTCGCCGCCGAGTGGAGTCGCCGCGGTGCCGATCAGGTGCACGGTGTACGGGCCGGTGCGGCGGGCCGACAGCCCGCCGCTCGCGTGGATCTCGGGTAACGCCGCGACGCTCGCGACAATCCGAACCTCAGTGCGCAACAGCGGATTCGGTGCCGGTCCGATCCTGCTCGGCCATGGCGTGCAGCTGCTCGCGCACCCAGGCCAGGACCGGGGTGGCCGCCGGGTCGTCGGTGAGCGAGATCAGCGCGGTCGGACGGCCTTCGCGCACCTTCGCCGCGTCGCGCTCCATCACGCCGAGATCCGCGCCGACGAGCGGGGCGAGGTCGGTCTTGTTGACGACGAGCAGATCCGAAAACGTCACGCCGGGACCACCTTTGCGCGGCACCTTGTCGCCGCCCGCGACGTCGACCACGAAGATCTGCACGTCGATCAGGCCGGAGGAGAACGTCGCGGTGAGGTTGTCGCCGCCGGATTCGACCAGGATCAGGTCAAGCGGCGGGTTCGCGGCGACGAGGTCGTCGATGGCGTCCAGGTTGGCGGTGATGTCGTCGCGAATGGCGGTGTGCGGGCAGCCGCCGGTCTGCACCGCGGTGATCCGCTCGTCGGGCAGCACCGCGTGCCTGCGCAGAAAGTCGGCGTCCTCGGTGGTGTAGATGTCGTTGGTCAGCACAGCGAGCGAAAGTTCTTCGCGCAGTTGCCTGCACAGCGCGGCCACCAGCGCGGTCTTGCCGGAGCCGACCGGCCCGCCGATGCCGATGCGCAACGCCTCACCGGGCGTGCGTTCGCGTTTCGGCCGATCGTGGGTGTGGTCGTGCGGTTCACCGTCGATCAGATGCGGTGGCATGGTGGCGATCTCCTTCTTCCGGGGACTCAGCTGGCGAACAGGGGCATGTCACGGAGCAGGTGGCGTTGGGCGAGAACGTCCTGCAGTGGGTCGGAGAGGCAGGCGAGACCGTCGGCCGCCTCGGCTGCGGTGCGATCGCACAGGTCGGCGAGGCGGACGGTGCAGCCCGCGATGGCGGCGGGGTCGAGTGCGAGCAGGCGTTGGGCCGCGGTGGCCGCACCGGTCAGGGTCGTGTAGACGACCACGCCCGCGATCTCCGTCGGGGTGACCAGGCAGGCTGCGCCGACCATGCCGAAGACCGTCGACAGATGCGGACGAGGGCCGAGCACGGACCAATCTTCTTGCGGCCATAGCTGTTTGGCCAGTCGCAGCAGGCCGCGCCCCTGTGCGCGTGACGCCGTTCGCGCGGCAGGCGCCGGTGTCCGCGCGTCCGCTTCGGCCTCGGCCCGGTGCGGTTCGAGCGCCCCCGCACACACCGCGGCGGCCAGCGAAGCCGCGACCAACCCGGAGGTCCGGATCCGGCGACGCAGATACAACTCGACCGTCGCGACATCGCGCACCAACCCGGACGCGATCGCCTCCTCGACACCACCGGAATGCACATGCCCACCGATCGGCAACCGCGAATCCGCCAACGCCAACAGCGTCGCCAGACTCACCGACCCGATTTCACCCACCGACGGATCCTATGCCTGGCGTGTTGCATCGGCGTGTCCTGGTGGTTGTTCGCCCCTCGCCTCATCTTTCCGGAAATCGAGTCGAGTCATATGACTGCTGTTGAAGATCAACTAGCGACCATATGACTCGACTCAATGGGACCTAAGTCCGGCGTGAGCTACCGGGCAGGCGAGGTAGGCGTTCGAAGAAGCGTTGGACCTGGTTGCGGGTGAGGTTGGTCCAGGCCTGGACGGGGGCGGACCACCACGGCGCGATTTCGCGGGGTTTGGCGGTGACCGCGTGGCAGACGAGGTCGGAGGCTTCGTCGACGGTGAGGCCGGGGACGCGGCTGAAGTCGGTGGGTGCGCTCATTCTGGTGTGCACCAGTGGCATGTAGATGGAGGTGGTGGTGACGCCGTCGCCGGAGACTTCCGCGGCGACGCTGCGTAGCCACACGTCGAAGGCCGACTTGGACGCGCCGTAGGCCGCCCACTGTGGTGCGGGCGGCATCAGCACGCCCCAGGTGGAGATGTTGACGATGTGACCCTGTTTGCGTTCGCGCATGTCCGGCAGCAGGGTGAGCAGCAGACGCACCGGGCCGAGGTAGTTGATGTCGATGGTACGGGTGAAATCGTGGAAACGGTCGTAGGACTTGCTGATCGAGCGGCGAATCGACTTGCCCGCGTTGTTGATCACCACGTCGAGGTGGCCGTGCTCTTCCAGGAGTTGACGGCCGAGCTGCTCGACGGCGTCCATATCGGTGAGATCGGTGGGATAGACGTGCGCGGTGCCGCCGTCGGCCTTGATCTCGGCGGCGACCTGGTGCAGGTCGTCGGCGGAACGGGCGACGAGCAGCACGATCGCGCCCGCCGCGCCGAGCTTGCGCGCGCTGGCCTTGCCTATCCCGTGCGACGCGCCGGTGACCAGCACGACCTTGCCGTCGACGGCCTCGCGCAGCGTCTTCTCGCGCGGGCGTGCGGTCGGATACAGCAGTCGGCTCGCCACGCGCTCGGCGAGCGGCCGCCCATTGCTCTGCGCCGGAGTTTCGTTCACGCTCCCGACTCTATTAGCACCGCGCCAATTTGGCTCCCGATCGTCGGCCGTGATCAACCGCCACTGGTTTCGCGGGGCGCTACTCGTGACCGGCGGCCGCGTTCGCCCGAACGTGCGGCGGCGAGGCGAAGCGCGCGATCATCGCCATCGCGATGAGCACCGTCGCGCCGACCGCGGTCGCGATATGCATGCCGGAGACAAAGGATTCGCGCGCGGACTCGATCAGCGCGGTGTTGCCGCCCGCGTCCTGAATGGTCTCGCCGAGAGTGGCGGAGTAGTCGCCGCCGGACCGGAAGATCAGTGCCGCAAGCGATCCGAGCAACGCCAGGCCCAGCGCATTGCCGAGCTCGAAGCTGGTCTCCGAGATGCCGACGGCCGAGCCAGCGCGTTCCGCGGGCACCGAGGACACCGCGACATCCGACACTAGGGTGAACGCGAGGCCGTAACCGATTCCGGCGATGGTCGATCCGACGAGGTACCACCAGAGACCACCGTGCACGCCGACGCCGAGCAGCATGAGATTGCCTGCGGCAGAAGCGGTCAGCGCGAACACGAAGGTGTTGCGTGCGCCGAACCGGTGCCCGACCCTGGCGCCACTCATCGAGAAGATGAACACCGCGATCGCCATCGGAATGCCGAACATCGCCGCGGCGAGCGGGTCGCGTCCGGTGACCGACTGGAGATAGATGCTGGTGAGGTAGCTCATCGCCGCCAGCGACATCATGCCGACCAGGCTGGACCCGATGGCCACCGAGAACCCGGCGCGGGAGAACAGGTGCAGGTCGAGCAGCGGGTCGTCGAGGGTGCGCTGCCTGCGCACGAACACGGTCAGGAGCACAACGCCGATCAACGAGATGATGATCGCCTGCGCGTCGATCCCTTCGGCCGCAGCGTGTTTGATCCCGTACACCAACGGCAGGATGCCGCCGATGGACAGCGCGACGCTCGGCAGATCCAGCGGTCCGCGCACCCCGGCGCGGTGCTCGGGCAGCACGAACGGCCCGAACGCGAGCAGGATCAGCAGCACCGGGATGTTGATCAGAAAGACCGAGCCCCACCAGAAGTTGTGCAGCAGCATGCCGCCGATGATCGGGCCGACGGCCGAGCCGCCGGCGAAGAACGCGGTCCACACGCCGATGGCGGCGGCCCGTTCGCGCGCGTCGGGGAACAGGGTGGAGATGAGGGCGAGGCTGGACGGCAGCAGGGTCGCGCCGCCGACACCCATCAGCGCCCGCGCGATGATGAGCACCGCGGCGCTCGGCGCGAAGGCGGCAAGGATGGAGGCGATGCCGAAGATGGTGGCGCCGACGAGCAGGATGTTGCGCCGCCCGATCCGGTCACCGAGGTTGCCCATGGTGATCAGCAGGCCCGCGAGCAGGAAGCCGTAGATGTCGAGGATCCACAGCTGCTGGGCGGCCGACGGGTCCATGTCGACGGTGAGGGTCGGCATCGCCAGGAACAGCACCGAGATGTCCATCGACACCAGCAGCACCGGGAGCAGCAATACCGCGAGGCCGAGCCACGCACGGCGCGAGCCGCCAGCGGGCGCCGCCTGGGCCGAGCGCACCGCCTCAACGTCTGTCATCCTGGGTTTTCCTCTCCATCTCGCGTACGCCGTACGCACAACTGGAGTACAGTGTACGCAACCTCCCCCGGAAGTGAAAGTGAGTCATGGGATGTCTGAGCTCAAGCTCAACCGAGCCGCCATCATCGACACCGCGATAACGCTTGCCGACGAAGAGGGCCTCGACGCGTTGTCCATGCGGCGGATCGCCGACAAGATGGGCGTCGGCGCCATGTCGCTCTATCGGCACGTCGCGAACAAGGACGAACTGCTCGCGGAGATGACCGACGAGGTGGCGCGGCGCAATCCCTACCCGTCGGCCGAGGGACAGCAGTGGACCTGGCGTGATCGGGTCCGCATCGCCGCCGAGATCGATTGGGCGCTCTACCAGCAACATCCGTGGGTCCTGCTCACCTTCGCGACACCGCGCTACAGCTTCGGACCGATGAGTCTGGCCTGCCTGGCGTGGATGGTCGAGGGATTTTCCGAGCTGAATGTCTCCACGCGCGAGGCAACGACGATGGCGTTCACCGTGTGGAATCACATCTCCGGCGCGACCCTGCCGCACATCAGCGCCGCGCTGATGGCGCGCAAGGGGATGAACCCGGAGGGCGACAACGGGCTGCGCACGATGTTGAAAGGAAGATCACAGTTCCCGGTGCCGAGCGCGCTCGCCGATCTGGAGGGCAGCGGGATCAATGACCTGTCGCAGGAGGATCTGCTCTACGCCGGGCTGGCCGCGCTCTGCGACGGCTTCGAGGCGCAGGCACGGCAGCGGGCCGACTTGACCTGAACCTAGCTTCATGTTGCACGGTGGTTGGCGACCATCACGAACAGGAGCCACCGTGCACGCGATTCGCCTTCATGCCTTCGGCCCGGCCGACAATCTGCGCTACGAGACCCTTCCCGATCCGACTCCGGGGGCGGGTCAGGTGCGAATCTCCGTGGCGGCGGCCGGTGTTCACCTTGTCGATACCGCGTTGCGCAAGGGGCTGCCCGGGCCCTATCCGATTCCTGAACTGCCTACTGTGCCGGGGCGTGAGGTCGCGGGGACGATCGACGCGGTGGGTGCCGAGGTCGATCCCGGGTGGGCCGGTAAGCAAGTGGTTGCGCATCTCGGCATGGCGCCCGGCGGTTATGCCGAGCTCGCGGTGACGGAAGTTGCTCGGCTGCACGAGATTCCGTCCGGCCTCTCACCGGCCGAGGCCGTGGCGATGATCGGTACCGGCCGAACCACCATGGGCATTCTGCAGTTCACCGAGCTCGGCCCCGACAGCGTCGCGATCGTGACGGCCGCGGCGGGTGGAATCGGCACGCTCCTTGTGCAATACGCGAAGAACGCTGGCGCGACGGTGATCGGCCTGGCGGGTGGCGCCGCGAAAGTCGAACTGGTGCAGCGCAATGGGGCCGACCTGGCCGTCGACTATCTAGGTTCGGACTGGCCGGCAAAGGTCCGAGGTTTCCTCGCGGACCGTCGTGCGACCGTGCTGTTCGACTCGGTCGGCGGCGACATTGCTCGCGCCGCCATCGATCTGCTCGGCAAGGGCGGGCAGCACCTGGTCTTCGGTGCGTCCGGCCAGAGCCCGAAAGATGCTGCAGCCCTGACTCTTCCAGACACAGAACTGGCCGCGCGCGGTATCACCTCCGAATTCGTCCTCGGGCCGCCGATGCTGCAGCGTGCGGGTGGCGACGTTCGCGTCCTCGAAGATCGCGCCATGGCCGAAGCGGGCGCCGGACGATTACGCCCCGCGGTACACACGTTCCCGCTCGCCGACGCCGCCACCGCACACCACGCGTTGGAGACCCGCGCGACCACCGGCAAGGTCGTGCTGATTCCCTAGCGGCACCGAAAACCGATTGAGTAGCCTCGTCGTTCCTCCGTACGCTCGACGTTTATGGGAGGAAATACGGAGCTGCTCAACGTCATCGATGTCGAGGCGACCTGCTGGGACGGTACGACGCCGCCCGGCGCGGTGAGCGAGATCATCGAGATCGGTTTGACCGTAGTGGATTTGGCGGCGGTCGAACGGCGTGGCAAGCATCGCATCCTGGTCCGCCCCGCCCGTTCCACGGTGAGCGAATTCTGCACCGAACTGACCGGGCTCACCCAGGACGAAGTCGATACGGGTGTCGACTTCGCCGCCGCGTGCCGGTTGCTGGCAACCGAGCACGAGGCGGGGCAACGGCCGTGGGCCAGCTGGGGCGACTACGACCGCAAGCAGTTCCTCAGCCAATGTGCCGCCACGAACGCCGCCTACCCGTTCAGCCATCGGCACACCAACGCCAAGCTGCTCTTCAGCGAGGCTTATGCCCTCGAGCGGCGCCAAGGGATGGCAGGAGCGCTGCACATCGCCGGGCTTCCGCTCGAGGGACGGCACCATAGCGGTACGGACGACGCGTGGAACATCGCGGCCCTGGTGCTCGATATCGCGGGACGCAGCGCGTGGCGGGTGACGAATACGGAGTGATCCATCCGAACTCCGCTGGCGCGCTGCGCGATTGATCGCGGACGACGTCGACCGGCCCGCCGTCCGCGAGCTCACGTTCCCAGACTCGGACCGCCATCCGCGAACTCGCGTTCCCTGACTCGGACCGCCGTTCGCAAGCTCGCGTTCCCTGACTCGGACCGCCGTCCGCGAACTCGCGTTCCCAGTCCCGGACCGCCGTTCGCGAACTCGCGTTCCCAGCCTCGGATCGTCGCCCACGATCGCGCGCCCTAGCCGTTCACAATCGCGCGGACTCAGTCGGTTGGGTCGCCGTTCACTACGGCGTAGGCGAAGCCGTCCCAGCCTTTGCTGCCGACGGTCTGCAGGACGGTGGCGTCCAGGGTGGGCTCGGCGGCGAACAGCTCGAGGACGGCGCGGCTGGCGCGGATCGCCGCGTCTTCGGAGGTCGCGTCGGCGAGGCCGCCCCTGCGGACGACATTGTCGACGATGATCACCGAACCGGGGCGGGTCAGGCGCAGCGCCCACTGGACGTAGTTCGAGTTGTTGACCTTGTCGGCGTCGATGAACACCAGGTCGAACGGTTCGGGATGTTCCTCGGCCACCGCGGGGAGGCTGTCCAGGGCCGCGCCGACGCGAATGTCGACGCGGTCGCCGACGCCCGCGCTGTCGAGGTTCTTGCGCGCGACCTCGGCATGCTCGGGCTTGAACTCGAAGGTGACCACCTGCCCCTTCGCGCCGACCGCGCGCGCGAGCCAAATCGTGCTGTACCCGCCGAGCGTGCCGATCTCGAGCACCCGCCGCGCCCGCGCCGTCCGCGCGAGCAGATACAGGAACTTCCCTTGCGGCGGAGAAACATCGATCGCGGGCAGGTCCGCCGCCGCATTGGCCGTCAGCGCGGCCGCCGTCGCCGCATCCTGCACCAGGGTGTCCACGATGTAGCCATCCACATCGGCCCATTCAGTTGAAGTCATACTTCGCAGTCTGCCACCGCAACCAACCCCCCGCCCGGATCCGTTTCAAGATCATGGGGAACTGATGGCGGCATCGTTCGAGAAGGAGCCGCCACCAGTTCCCCATGATCTTGAAACGGGCGGCGGAGCGGTCGCGTACACGACCAGCGGGACGTGGTGGCGGGGTTACTTTGGTCGCCACTATGTTCCGTTGATCATGGGGGGTCGGTGCTGGGAAGGGGCCAGCGGTCGATGTGGTCGAGGGCGACGGGGTGGGAGGAATCTGCGGATGCCGTGTTAGGTGTCGCCGAGGGACGAGCGGGCTTGGGCGGCATAGTGTTCGGCGTAGCGGGCGGTGGGGTGGAGGCGGTGGGCTTCGGCTAGCCAGCCGCTGGCTTGGCGGTGGACTTCGGTGCGGGTCAGCGATTCGGCCACTAGTTCCCGCCTGGTTCGCATAACCCCCGGGGCCCGCCTACTTCGACGAACTACCTACTTCGAGAAGTTCTCCGGCGGCTGCCACGGCCGACCGTGCGGGTCGTCGGGGCGGTAGACCGGCGGTTGCTGCTGTGGCGGCTGTTGTTGCGGCAGCTGCTGTTGTTGCGGCGGCTGCGGCGACTCCTCGCGCGGCGGGTAGGCCTCCTCGCGCGGCGGCATCACCGGCTGATGCGGCGAGACCGGTTGCTGCGGAACGGAAGTCGCTGCGGTCATCAGGCCGTCCACCGACTTGCGAGCGGTCTCTTCCGCCGCGCGGACCGCGCGCTCGATGGTGGGGTCGGGTGCGGTGTCGAACCAGTCGGCGACGTCGTCGGAGTCGTCCTCCACCTTGACCGTCGCGCCGTCGGAGGCGGGCGGCTCGTAGCGGAAGATGCCGTCCTCGCCCTTGCTGCCGAAGCTCGTCGCGAATCCTTCGAGGGCCTTGCCGAAGTCGCTCGGCACCAGCCACACCTTGTTGGCGTCGCCGCGCGCGACCATCGGCAGCGTCTGCATGTATTGGTAGGCAAGCAGTTCCGGCGTCGGCTTGCCGTTCTTGATTGCGGCGAAGACCTTTTCGATGGCCTTGGCCTGGCCTTGCGCCTGCAGGTAGGAGGCGGCCCGCTCACCCTGCGCGCGCAGGATGCGGCTCTGCCGTTCACCTTCGGCCTCCAGGATCGCCGACTGCTTGGCGCCCTCGGCGGAGAGCACCTGCGCCTGCTTGGAGCCCTCGGCCATCTTGATCTGCGATTCGCGGGTGCCCTCTGCGGTGAGGATCATGGCGCGCTTCTCGCGGTCGGCCTTCATCTGCTTTTCCATCGACTCCTGGATCGACGCGGGCGGATCGATGCTCTTCAGCTCGACCCGCGCCACCCGAAGGCCCCAGCGCCCGGTCGCCTCGTCGAGCACGCCGCGCAGCTGCCCGTTGATCTGATCGCGGGAGGTCAGCGTCTGTTCCAGGGTCATGCCGCCGACCACGTTGCGCAGCGTGGTGACGGTGAGCTGCTCGACCGCGGCGATGTAGTTACTGATCTCGTATACCGCGGCCTGCGGGCTGGTTACCTGGAAATACACCACGGTGTCGATGTGCAGCGTGAGGTTGTCCTCGGTGATCACCGGCTGCGGCGGGAACGACACCACCCGCTCGCGCAGATCCACCTTGGCGCGGATGCGGTCGGCGAACGGGACGAGGAACGTCAGCTGGCCCGACACCGTGCGCGAATACCGGCCGAGCCGCTCGATCACCGCCGCCTCGGCCTGCGGCACCAGCGCGATCGACTTGAACACCACCACCACTACCAAAAGCACGAGTACGGCGGCAACGATCAGTACAGCCATTACGGCCCCTTCCAGACGACGGCGGTCGCGCCTTCGATCCTCATGACATACACCTTCGTACCCGGTTCATAAACGTCGGACTCGTCCATCGGCCGCGCGGACCAGACCTCCCCGCCCAGTTTCACCTGGCCGGAATGCTCGGCGACCTGCTCGAGCACCAGCGCCGACTTACCCTGCAGCGCATCCACGTTCGTCGGAGTCGGCGGCGGCGTGCCGAAGCGGCGCCGCAGCAGCGGGCGCACGCCGAGGAACAGCACGAGCGTCAACACGCCGAACACGATGGCATCGACCACCAGCGTGGTGTCCGCGACAGCGCTGACACCCGCCGTGCCGAGCGCGGCGACACCGAGCATGAGCAGCGTCAGGTCCCCGGTGAGCATCTCCGCCGCCGCGAGCAAGATGCCCGCGACCAGCCAGACTATTGCGGCCACAAAACCACTCTAGTAGGCAGAACATGATCTCGGGTCGCACTGACACGACTACAGATCTCGGGTGAATCACGAATCGCGCGCCCGCGCCGACCGAGCCGCGGTATCGAAATCGCCAGCGGCGGTGCTAGCTTCAGGCGGGTGAGCTACGGCGGCGACATCTTCTCCGGACATTCCCGAGCGAAAAAGCGGGCGGTACCGCAGGTAACGGCGGATCGCGACCTGGTCGTTGAGGACGCGGCCAGCGGATTCTGCGGTGCCGTTGTCGGTTTCGATCGCAGCTACGACGGCGAGTTCGTGAAACTCGAGGACGCGCGCGGCGCGGTGCGACTGTTCGCACTGCGCGAAGCCGCGTTCCTCATCGACGGCGAGCCGGTGACGTTGGTCCGGCCGACGGCCGCGGCGCCGAAGAAGGAGACCCGTTCCGCGTCCGGCTCGACCCGAGTGGAGGGTCTGCGTGCGCGCGTCGCACGGACCAGCCGGATCTGGGTGGAGGGCGTGCACGACGCCGCGCTGGTCGAGCGGGTCTGGGGGCACGATCTTCGGGTCGAAGGCGTCGTCGTCGAGCATCTCGAGGGGCTGGACAATCTGGGCGAACGGCTCACCGAGTTCGCACCGGGACCCGGCCGCCGGGTCGGAGTGCTGGTCGACCACCTGGTCACCGGGTCAAAGGAAACTCAGCTCACCACCGGGCTCGGCGCGAATGTGCTGGTCACCGGTCATCCGTACATCGATGTCTGGCAGGCGGTGCGCCCGGCGACCGTCGGGATCGCCGCGTGGCCGGACGTGCCGCGCGGCGAGGACTGGAAAACCGGCATTTGTGATCGATTGGGTTGGGGCACCCCGCAGGAAGGCTGGCGTCGCGTGTACAACGCCGTCGAGTCCTTCCGCGACTTGGAGGCGCCGCTCATCGGGGCCGTCGAACGGCTCATCGACTTCGTCACCGAACCGGAATAGCACGTCGCGGGACCGACTCGCACCGCTGCTCAGGAATGCCCTTTCCGGGAATGCCCACGAATAACCGTCACCCTTTATGCTCGATAATTATGTGCTCTCCTAGTGCCACGCTGACGGTGTGGGCCGGCTCATGGCTGGCCGGCTGTAGCGCGCCCGACGACGTATTGGAGGCCCTGCACGCGTGGGCGCCCCAGCACACCATCGCCGCCGGTGACCCGGTCACCGGCGGCCGCACCGACCTGCCGTGGTCGTCCCGAGGCAACCTGCCCGGTACCGGAATGATGGCGCTGCTCAAGGTGATTCGCGAGGGCATGGCGCAGCCGGGCGCACAGCTGCGGCTTGTGCTTCCAGTGCCGGGCGATGTGCGCGGCCTGCCCACCGGCACGGCCTTCGCCGCCGACGCCATCGAGGCGGAGGAGGGCCTGCTGATCGGCGTGCCCGGCACCGAAGGCACCGGCCTGATCCCGCAGTGGACCGACGAGGACACCCTCCAGTGGGCCGTCTACAGCACCCCGATTCCACCGGTGCCCGGCCAGGACATGTCGCTCGGCGAGGCCGAATACGCGATGCGCGAAGCGGTCCGCGACGCCGCCGACGCACTGCTGCAGCTGCACACCACCTCGATCGGTTCGGCCGATTCGGATCCGAGGGAACTCATCGAGGCCGAACTCGCCGACTACTCCCGGCACGACTACCCGGACTCGATCCCGTTGCGCGCCAGGAAGATTCTCGACACCGCCGACCATGTCGCCGCCATACTCACTGTGGCGCAACGCGAACCGGCGTCCTCGCCGACCTCGGCCAGCGCGATCGGCGCACAGGAGTCGCTACTACGCCCGCTGTGGGACGCGATCCGCGCCGCGCGCTTGGTGGCCATTCACGCGGCGGCGCGCAGCACACCGTGAGTTCGGGCGCGCCCCAGGGACTTCGAACGCGCGACCGACACGGAACCCGAGGAATCGGGCAACACGGACCCTACGGACCCTGCACCCGCCGCGGCCGACTTTCTGATTGAATGGGTCCACCCATCGGCCCTCTCACCAGGCGGTATGACATGCAGCTCCCGCGTCGCGGCGCGACGGCCCTCGTCGCCGCGCTGCTCGCCCTCGGCCTGCCCGCCGCCGCGCCCGCCTCGGCGATCGTCGGCGGCACCGAAACCGACGCGAGCGCCTACCCCTGGCTCGGCGCCGTAGGCAGCCCCCTGTTCCTCACCAGGGCCGCCGGCCAGTTCTGTGGCGGCGTGCTCATCGCACCGGACCAGGTGCTCACCGCGGCGCACTGCGTGGATCTCGCCCAGTTGGTTCCGCACGCGGTCACCGTCACCTTCGGCCGCACCGACTTACGCGATTCCGACGGAGTCACGGTGCACGTCAAGGACGTTCGCATCCACCCCGGCTACCACAACACCGATTTCGACGGCGAATCCGTCCACCACAACGACCTCGCCCTGCTCACCATCGACCGTCCCCAGCCCGGTCCCTTCGCGAAAATCGGCGCACCCCAATCGAACACCGGCACCGTCCTCGGCTGGGGCGCCACCTCCGAAGACGACGACACCAACACCCACCTGCGCACCGCGACCGTCCCACTCCGCCCCGACGCCGACTGCGACGCGGCGTACGGCTCCGCGTTCGTGCCGAGCGAAATGCTGTGCGCCGGTTCCACCGAGGCCGACACGGCCACCTATGACAGCGGCGGGCCACTTCTCGTGGACGGACAGCTGGTCGGGATCACGTCATGGGGTAAAGGCGCTGCGCGCCCGGGTTTTCCGGGCGTCTACACCAAGCTGTCCACGGTCACGCTCTGACCGAAGGCAGCCTGCTGGAGGTCAGCGTTTCGGGCGGGCGGGCAGCGCGCAGCATCCGATGGCGCACGGCTCTCCGTTGAGCGTGCATCCATAGCCGGAGACCTCGCCAAGATGGCGAGAAGCGGTGTCGTTCAACTGTTCATCGATCAGTTCGACAACCAGTCGAGCGAAACGCGGGTCGGTACCCGGGGTGGCGGCGCGGGCGAAGGCCATGCCGAGTTCAGCCGCTTTTTCCTTTGCCTCGTTGTCCAGATCCCAGATCACCTCGAGGTGATCGGACACGAAGCCGACGGGGCAGACAATGACCGCATCCACGTCTTTAGCGGCAAGGTCGTCGAGGTGGTCGACGATATCGGGGTCGAGCCACGGGACCTGGGGTGGGCCGGACCGGGACTGCCAGACAACGTCGTAATCGGTGAAACCGGTTGCTACGGCAGCCAATCGGGCGGCCTCGGCGACCTGCCGACTGTACAGATGGCCGCCGTCGGCGGGCGGGCCCGCAGCGGTGTCGGCGGTGACCGGAATGGAGTGCGCGGTGAACACGAGGCGTGCACCGTCCCGCCGGTCGGCCGGAAGTTCTTGCCGCGCGGCGCGAATGGCGTCGGCGAAGGCCTCGATCAGCAGCGGGTGGTCGAAGTACTGCCGCAGCTTCAGCAGATCCGGCGCGTCGGCACCGAAAGCGGTACGGGCCCTGACGATGTCCTCGTGGTACTGCAGGCAACCGGAGTAGCCGCCCCACGCCGAGGTGGGGAACACCAGCGCGGAGCGGACACCGTCGGCGGCCATCCGCGCTACGGTGTCCTCCACCATCGGAGCCCAGTTGCGATTGCCGAAGTACACCGGGAGATCGATTCCGGCCGTTGCCAATTCAGCTTCGACCGCCGCGATGATGTCCCGGTTGAGCGCGTTGATCGGCGAGACCCCGCCGAAGTGCAGGTAGTGCTGCGCGACCTCTTCGAGGCGTTCGCGCGGCACTCCCCTGCCCCGAGTGACGTTCTCCAGGAACGGCATCACGTCCTCGGGGCGTTCCGGGCCGCCGAAGGACAGCAGCAGCAGTGCGTCGGCAGCCCGAACCACAATGTCCTCCTGGGAAGATCAGTTGATCGACATGCCCTCGGGGAACCAGGTGTTGTGGCTGGCTCCGCCGTCGACGTAGATGATCGACGCGGTCGTGCCCGGCAGCCAGTCCGACAGCAGCGCGACGATCGACTTGGCGACCACCGTCGGGTCGTCGACGTCCCAGCCGATCGGCGACGCGCCGTCCCAGTACTGGTTGAGCTGGTTCAGCTTGGCGGCGTCGTCGGTCGCGGTGCCGGCGATGGCCTTGGCGGCCAGGGTCTTGATCGGACCGGCGGCAACCAGGTTCGAGCGAATCTTCTTGGCGGCGCCCACCTCTCGCGCCACGTACCGGTTGACCGACTCGAGCGCGGCCTTCGCCACACCCATCCAGTTGTAGAACGGCATCGCCGTGCGCGGATCGAAGTCCATGCCGACGATCGAGCCGCGCTCGTTCATCACCGGCAGCACCGCGCGGGCCAGCGACGCGTAACTCCACGCCGAGATCTCGAACGCCTTGGCCGCGTCCGGGCCAGGGCCGTCGAGGAACGGCAGCGCTTCAGGACCCATCAGGGTGCGCGGCGCGAACGCGATCGAGTGCAGCACGCCGTCGACGCCCTCGGGCGCCAGCTCGCGCACCTTGTCCGCCAGCTCGGCGAGGTTCTCCTCGTTGGTGACGTCGAGCGGGATGGCCGGGGGGACCTCTTGCGGCAGCCGCTTGGCGATCCGGTCGATCAGCCGCAGCCGCTCCGGAATGCCGGTGATGATCACCTTCGCGCCCTGCTCCTGCGCGACGGCGGCCGCGTGGAACGCGATCGACGAGTCGGTGATGATGCCGGTGACCAGAATGGTCTTACCTTCGAGCAGTCCGCCCATGGGTTTTCGGTTCTCCTGAAGTCGAGGTGTGGTGCAGGGGAAAGACTAGTGGCCGATGCCCAAGCCGCCGTCGACCGGGATGACGGCGCCGGTGATGTAGCCCGCGTCGTCGGAGGCCAGGAAGCTGATCGCGCCAGCGACCTCCTCCGGCTGGCCGATCCGCTTGGCCGGAATGCCGTACTTCAGCACCAGCTCGCGCATTTCCTCGGTCATATCTTCCCGGGTCATGTCGGTGTCGATCAGCCCGGGCGCGACGACGTTGGCGGTGATGTTGCGCGATCCGACCTCCACGGTGATCGCACGCGCCATCCCGACCAGACCCGCCTTGGACGCGGCGTAGTTGATCTGTCCCGGTCCACCCTTGAGGCCGACCACCGAGCCGATGAAGATGATCCGGCCGAACTTCGCGCGCAACATGGCACGGTTGGCCCGCTTGGCGCAGCGGAAAGCGCCGGTGAGGTTGGCGTCGATGACGCGGGTGAACTGCTCTTCGCTCATCCGCATCAGCAGCGTGTTGTCGACGATGCCCGCATTGGCGACGAGCACCTCGACGGGACCCTGCTTCTCCTCGACCTCGGTGAACGCGCGGTCCACCGATTCCGAGTCGGTCACATCGCATTTCACGCCGAGCAGGCCGTCCGGCACGCCCGATCCGCGATGCGTGACGGCAACCTTGTGACCATCGGCGAGCAGCCGCTGCGCGACCGCGAGACCGATGCCGCGATTGCCGCCGGTAACGAGGACAGACCGGGATGTGATGTTCGACATGACGATCAACCTATCTGGTGAGGTTCGGACGCCGCGCCCTGGCTCCGCAGGAAGCGCTTGCGAGCCGCGGATGCGCGAGGCCGCAGCATGGTGGGAAGCCACAGTCGCATGGCGTTACGGCAGGCGTTGACGATAAAGCAAGCCGGTGACGACGCCGGCGGCGACCAGCAGCATGCCGAGCAACAACCAGGGTCGGCTCGCGTCACCCCTGGTCATCTCGTAGCCGATCTGCTGTTCGAGGGTGTCGTAGACGGCGGTCAGTTCCGCGAGGCTCGACGCGGTGTAGAAATCGCCGCCGGAGAGCTTGGCGATCTCGCGCAACGAGTCGTTGTCGACGGGCACCTTGACCCGCTGCGAACCCTGTCCGTCCTGGTCAGGGATCTCCACCGACCCCCACTCGGTACCGAACGAGATCGTCGACACCGGCACGCCCTTGTTCTTGGCCAGCCGCGCTGCGGTGAAGCCGTGCCGCGGATTGTCGACGTCCTTGTCGTCGGGCACGGTCTGCTTACCGTCCGACATCAGCACGATGCGCGCGGGCGGCGGCGTATCCGCGCCGCCGAGCACGGTAGCGAGGGTGTCGATGGAATTGAGCGCGGTGAAGATGCCCTCGCCGGTCGCGGTCCGTTCAGCCAGCTTGATGTTGTCGATAGCGGCCTTGACGGCTTCCCGGTTCGTGGTCGGCGAGACCATCACCGAGGCGGTGCCCGCGAAGGTGACGAAGCCGAGGTTGATGCCGGGGGTGAGACCGTCGACGAACTCCTTGCCCGCCTTCTGCGCCACCTGCAGCCGTGTCGGCGGCACGTCGGTGGCCTCCATGGACAACGAAACGTCCATCACCAGAATGACGGTCGCGCGGTTGCGCGGCACCTTCTTGACCGCAGTCGGCCCGGCGGCCGCGACGGTGAGAAAGATCAGGCCGACCAGCATCAGCGCGACGGGCACGTGCCGGAACTGGCTCGGCCGCGACGGGGCGACCTTCTCCAGCAGCTCCATGTTGCTGAACTGCAGCATGTGCTTGTGCCTGCTGCGCTGGACCAGGATGTAGCCGAGCGCGATCAGAGCGACGACGGCAAGGAATCCGAGCCAGATCTGCGCGGTGAAATGCGAAATACTCACTGGCGTGGCACCCGCCCGCTCGGGGCGCCCAAGCTGTGGCGCCGGGTGGAGACGAACCGGACCACGTCGGAGATCCAGTCCCGATCGGTCTGCAGGGTGAGCACCGGCGCGCCGCAGCTGCGCAACGCCTCTTCGACCTGATTCCGGTGCCGTTGCGCGGCGGCCGCGAAATCGGCGCGCAGCGTTGGGGTCACGCTGAATTCGCGGGTGCGCCCGGTTTCTGGATCGTGCAGCACGACGTCGCCGACATCGGGCAGCGACAGGTCGCGCGGGTCGAGCACCTCCACCGCGAGCAGGTCGTGCCGCGCCGAGATGGCGCGCAGCGAACGCTGCCAGTCGATATCGCCGAGGAAGTCGCTGATGATCACCGCGAGTCCGCGCTTGCGTTGCGGGCGGCGCAGCGATTCGATGCCGCCGCGCAGATCGCCGCGCACGCCGTCGCGGGCGTGCGGCGTGGTCGCGATGCTGCGCAGCAGCGACTGGGCGTGCACCCGTCCGCTGCGGGCCGGCACCCTGACCAGTTCCTCGCCGGTCGCGACGACGGCGCCGATCCGGTTGCCGCCGCCGCTGGTGAGATGGGTGATCGCGGCCGCGGCGGCGATGGCGAGGTCGCGCTTCTGGCACAGCGCAGTGCCGAAGTCGAGGCTGGCCGACAGGTCGACGACCATCCAGGTTTCCAGCTCCCGATCGGCGATCGTCTGGCGCACGTGCGGGTGGGTGGTGCGGGCGGTGACCGACCAATCCATTTGCCGCACATCGTCACCCGGCTGATAGGTGCGTGCCTCGCCCGGCTCGGAACCGGGGCCGGGGATCAGGCCGAGGTGGTCGCCGTGCAGCACGCCGTCGAGCCTGCGGCGCACCGTGAGCTCGAGCGTTTTCAGCGCCGCGGCCAGCCGCGGGTCGGTCAGCTCGCCTGCGTGGAACGAGGGCGGAGCGTGCGAAGGGGTTGCCACGGCAGGAAGCGGTTCCGGCGCCGCGGTCACTTGTTCTGAACGTTGCCGGCGGGCTGGGACTGCTGCCCGTTCGGCGCCTGCGGCACGGGCTGCGGGACGCTCTGCTGCTGCGGTTGCTGCGCGGGCTGCGGCCCGTTCTGCTGCGAAACCTGTTGCGGCGCACCGGAACCGACGCCGGGAGCGGCGGGCGCGCCCGGTGCGACGGCCTGCGGTGCGACCTGCGGCATGCCGACGGTCTGCAGCACCCGCTTGATCACTTCCTCCGGGCTGATCTCGTCGGCGAGCGCGTCGTAGGACAGCACCAGCCGGTGCCGCAGCACATCCGGGATGACCTCGACCACGTCCTGCGGCACCACGTAGTCGCGGCCGCGGATCAGCGCGACGGCGCGGGCCGCGGCGATGATGCCGAGGCTGGCGCGCGGGGAGGCGCCGTAGGCGATCCAGCTCGCCACGTCCTGCATGCCGAAGTCGGCGGGCTTGCGGGTCGCCGCGATCACCCTGACCACGTAGTCGACCAGCGCGTGGTGCACGAAGATGCTCGACGCGACCTGCTGCAGCCGGACGACCTCCTCCGGGGCCAGGATGCGCGTCGCCTCCGGCGGGGTGACACCCATCCGGTAGATGATCTCGCGTTCCTCCTCGACCGAGGGGTAGTCGACGACGACCTTGAACAGGAAGCGGTCGCGCTGCGCCTCGGGCAGCGGGTACACGCCCTCGCTCTCGATCGGGTTCTGCGTCGCCATCACCAGGAACGGATTCGGCATCGGGTAGGTCTTGCCGCCGATCGACACGTGCCGCTCGGCCATGACCTCGAGCAATGCCGACTGCACCTTCGCGGGCGCGCGGTTGATCTCGTCGGCGAGCACGAAGTTCGCGACGACCGGGCCGAGTTCGGTGTCGAATTCCTCGCGGCCCTGCCGGTAGATACGGGTACCGATGAGGTCGGTCGGCACCAGGTCCGGGGTGAACTGCACCCGGGAGAACGAGCCGCCGACCACCTTGGCGAAGGTCTCCACGGCCAGCGTCTTCGCGATGCCAGGCACGCCTTCGAGCAGCACGTGACCACGCGCGAGCACGCCGACAAGCAGCCGCTCGACCAGCCGATCCTGGCCGACGATTACCCGCTTGACCTCGTAGATCGCCTTCTCCAGGATCTGGACGTCACGCTCCAGGGTGTTAGGCGTGGACGCTGGCGCATCTTTCGCCAAATTCGTCCCGCTCACACCGTCTGTCGAAGTCACCAACATCCCCGCTTTCGCCTTGGTCCTGTGCGTGCTGCCACAACTATTCCAGGTAATGGCCGTATGTGCCGCAACCGGACCCGACATGAAGGGAATTCAAAGGTTCAGGTGTCCGGTTCGCCATGCACGGCTCGGGCAAGTATGCGGCCTCGTGCATCCGCACTCGCAAGCGCTCCCTGCCGCGAACTCGACCACCATGACGGATGACTGTCAGCTGACGATTCGCACCGCATACGGCATGATCCCGCCTTCACGGACTGCCGTCACCCGAACCACTTCACCCGATTCCGGTGCCTCGATCATTTGCCCATCACCCAGATACAGCGCGACATGCTCGCTGCCATTCGTACCCCAGAACAACATGTCGCCCCGGGCGCGCTGAGCAACCGGTACCCGGACGCCCGCGTTGTACTGGTACCCGCTGTAGTGCGGCAGCGAAACCCCGATCCCGGCAAAGGCATAGATCATCAGCCCGGAACAGTCGAAGCCGACCTTGTTGTAGTCGCCGTAGCTGTCGGCGACGCCGCCGTCGCGGATGCCGAGTGTCGGGCCGTCCTCGTCGCCGCCGCCCCAGGCATAGATGACGCCAACCTGGGACATGGCACGGTCGACCACCGTCTCGACCGCCGCGGAGCCGCCGATGGACGGCAGGCTCGGACGCGGGGTGCCTCGGCGCGGTGGCGAATTCTCCAGCTGGGTGTGCGGGCGCTTGCCGTCGTTGAGTTGACCGGCGCGTCCCTGGGCGTTCTGATCGGCGGAGGCGCGGGCGGCGGCCGCCGCGGCGGCGGCGCGCACCGCGGCTTCTTCGGCCTTGCGCTGCTGCTCCCAGTTCAAGTAGGCATCGCGCTGTCCTTGCAGTCCCGCCACGTTCTGTCGCGCGAAGTCCAAGCGGCCCTGCGCATCCGCGCGCTGCCGTTGCAGATTGTCGCGCTGCACCGTCTGCTGGTCGAGCGCGGCCTTGGCGGCGACGACCGCCTGCTCGGCGTCGGCCTTCGCCTGCTCGGCGGCAGCGGCGGCCGCGTCGGCGTCCGACTTCGCTTGGCGCGCACTGGAATTCTTGTTGCCCTGGTCGATCTGGGCCCGGCGTAGGCCGTCGAGGACCTGCTGCTGATTCTTCGAGACCAGGGATAGCAACTGGGCCTGGTCGAGGGCGGCGGCCGGGGTGGCGGCGGCCAGGTAGACGACCATCGACTCCGCGGCGGGACGGGTGTAAGCCTGGGCCGCGAACTGGTCGAAGTTGTGCCGCGCGGCGCCGACTCGCGTTCCGGCGTCGGCCAATTCGCGCTGGGTGTCGGCGACGACGGCGGCGGCCGCGTCGGCGGCGTCGCGCGCGTTCTGCAAGTCGACAAGGGCCTTGTTCACTTCTTCGCGCTTGCGGGCGACCTCGCTGTCGAGCTGCTGCAACTGCTGGTCGACCACCGCGACCTGATTGATGAGTCCGCCGACCTCGGTCACGCCCGCGTCGACTTGCGCTCCGGCACCGGCGATCTGGCCGTCACTCGGGTTCGGCGGGGCAGGCGGCACCGCGACGGCAGGCCCGGCCAACACCACGACGACCGTCACCAGCAACCCCAGAGCGACCCCCAGCGGACGCCGATTAGCGGCCTCGCCGTTGTTGCGCATCGCACCTCCCAAGGACCCGACTCAGGCACCGCCTCGTGAGCACCAACCGCACCGTCAACCTCGGTGGTCGGCAGATAACCCCTGACTACAACTTCATCCCCATCAGTAACTACACGACCGTACGACACTTCAGTCACCAAAGGAACTCCAGCAACAGAATGACAGGCGCGTAATTTTTCCTTTGCCTGAAATTAGCCGGATGTGGCAAAGGTTTCCGAGCGGTAGAACATACCGGTCGTCAGGGAAAGTAGCTGGATCGAAACCAGCTATGCGGTAGCGGCCCGATCGCCGTCGGTTTCGGAAACACTCACCGGCGCGGCGGGTTCGGCACGCCGACGGGACTTCACGAAGTAGAGCCCGATCACGACCGCGGCGGTACCCGCGAGCAACACACTGGTGATCGCGGTCCAGGACACGCCCTCGGGCCGCTCCAGCTGGTCGACGAATGACTGTGCCGCGTCGGTGGAGTGCCCGCCCTTGTACTTCGCCTGATCTTCGGCCCACTCGAGGCGGACCCGGGGAATCGAGTCGCTGTAGGTGCCCGCGAAGTCGTCGCTCAGCACCAGAACGGTGCCGTGCTGGGTATTGCCGACCTCGGTGGCCAGGTCACGCAGGCTCGAGTCGCGGCCGGGGTTGCCGGGCACGACGACGATGTTCAGCTGGATTCCGTGCGCTCGCGCGTCGGCGGCGACGGCCGCCAACCCCGTCTGGTCCTTGCCATCCACCGTGGCGACGTGATTGTCGGCCAGATCGGCGTTGATGGTGGTGACGGTGTCCTCGGTGACGTTCGGCGGCAGTTCGGCGGCCATGGGTGTGAAAACCGAGGTGTGCGAGACGGTCATCTTCCATCCGGTCTGTCGAGCCGCATCGGCATCCGAAGCGACGTGCATCCAACACTGCGGGGTGAGCTCAATGCCACCCGGCTGGCTCCGAAAGCACAGTACGCGACGGAGAGTCGCGGCACGCGCAGACGGCACGCGACGCGCCCCCGCGCAGCTCGCTACGGGCCCTGGCGCAGACTGAACGGGCGGGGCCCGTGCGCTCACAGGACAAGCGTACTGTTAAGGTCGTAGCGCGAGGAACCGGCGCAATCGAGCGCTGGAGCACCTGCAAAGACCATCCGCTAGCGACTGCTTGCAGGTCGCTCGAGAAAACCAGCCGCCGGCACAGCCCCGCCGACGGCCAACCCTCACAGACGAGTGGAGCTGACGTGACGACAAGTATCGATACTTTCGGCGCCAAGGGCACCCTCGAGGTCGGAAGCAACTCCTACGAGATCTTCCGCCTCTCCGCCGTGCCCGGCACCAAGAAACTCCCCTACGCACTCAAGGTCCTCGCGGAGAACCTGCTCCGCACCGAGGACGGCGCGAACATCACCGCCGATCACATTCGCGCCATTGCGGATTGGGATCCCTCGGCCGATCCGAGCATCGAGATCCAGTTCACCCCGGCCCGCGTGATCATGCAGGACTTCACCGGCGTGCCGTGCATCGTCGACCTCGCCACCATGCGTGAGGCCGTGCAGACCCTCGGCGGCGACCCGGACAAGGTCAACCCGCTCGCGCCCGCCGAGATGGTCATCGACCACTCGGTGATCATCGACGTGTTCGGCCGCGCCGACGCGCTCGAGCGCAACGTCGACATCGAGTACTCCCGCAACCGGGAGCGCTACCAGTTCCTGCGCTGGGGTCAGGGCGCGTTCGACGACTTCAAGGTCGTCCCCCCCGGCACCGGCATCGTGCACCAGGTCAACATCGAGCACCTGGCCCGCACCGTCATGGTCCGCAACGGCCAGGCATACCCGGACACCTGCGTCGGCACCGACTCGCACACCACGATGGTCAACGGCCTCGGTGTATTGGGTTGGGGCGTCGGCGGTATCGAGGCCGAGGCGGCCATGCTCGGCCAGCCCGTCTCGATGCTGATCCCGCGCGTCGTCGGCTTCAAGCTGACCGGTGAGATCAAGCCCGGCGTCACCGCAACCGACGTGGTGCTCACCGTCACCGACATGCTGCGCAAGCACGGCGTTGTCGGCAAGTTCGTCGAGTTCTACGGCAAGGGCGTCGCCGAGGTTCCGCTGGCGAACCGCGCGACCCTCGGCAACATGAGCCCCGAATTCGGTTCCACCGCGGCGATCTTCCCGATCGACTCGGTGACCATCGACTACCTGCGCCTGACCGGCCGCACCGACGATCAGCTCGCGCTGGTCGAGGCGTACGCCAAGGAACAGGGCATGTGGCACGACGCCGAGCACGAGCCCGCGTACTCGGAGTACATGGAACTCGACCTCGGCGATGTGGTGCCCTCCATCGCGGGCCCGAAGCGTCCGCAGGACCGAATCCTGTTGTCGGAGTCCAAGACCGCGTTCCGCAAGGACATCCACAACTACACCAACGACGCGGAGAGCGGCCCCGCCGCCGTCACCCCGCACACGCACCTCGACGAGGCCATCGAGGAGTCCTTCCCGGCCAGCGATCCGGCCGTGCTCTCCTTCGCCGATGACGACGCGGTGCTGATCCCGTCCGCCGCCAACGGCGCGGTCGGCCGTCCGAGCAAGCCGGTCAAGGTCTCCTCGGAGGAGTACGGCGACTTCGTGCTCGACCACGGCGCCGTGGTGGTCGCCTCGATCACCTCGTGCACCAACACCTCCAACCCGTCGGTCATGCTCGGCGCCGCGCTGCTCGCGCGCAACGCCGTCGAGAAGGGCCTGACCTCCAAGCCGTGGGTCAAGACCTCCATGGCGCCGGGTTCGCAGGTCGTCAACGACTACTACAACAAGGCCGGCCTGTGGCCCTACCTGGAGAAGCTCGGCTTCTTCCTGGTCGGCTACGGCTGCGCCACCTGCATCGGCAACACCGGCCCGCTACCGGAGGCCGTGTCGAAGGCGATCAACGACAACGACCTCTCGGTCACCGCGGTGCTCTCGGGCAACCGCAACTTCGAGGGCCGCATCTCCCCCGACGTGAAGATGAACTACCTGGCCTCGCCGCCGCTGGTCATCGCCTACGCGCTCGCCGGAACGATGGACTTCGACTTCGAGCACGACGCGCTCGGCCAGGACGCCGACGGCAACGATGTCTTCCTGAAGGACATCTGGCCCTCCTCGAAGGAGATCGAGGCGACCATCGGCACCGCGATCAGCCAGGACATGTTCATCAAGTCCTACGCCGACGTGTTCAAGGGTGACGAGCGCTGGCGCGGGCTGGAGACCCCCGAGGGCAAGATCTTCGACTGGGACGCCGACTCCACCTACGTGCGCAAGCCACCGTACTTCGACGGCATGCCACAGGACCCGAAGCCAGTCACCGACATTTCCGGCGCCCGCGTGCTCGCCCTGCTCGGCGATTCGGTCACCACCGACCACATCTCCCCGGCGGGCAACATCAAGGCCGGCACCCCGGCCGCGCAGTACCTCGAGGGTCACGGCGTCGAGCGCAAGGACTACAACTCCTACGGCTCGCGGCGCGGTAACCACGAGGTGATGATCCGCGGCACCTTCGCCAACATCCGGCTGCGCAACCAGCTCCTCGACGACGTCTCGGGTGGTTACACCCGCGACTTCACCCAGGACGGCGGCCCGCAGGCCTTCATCTACGACGCCGCGCAGAACTACCAGGCCGCGGGCATCCCGCTGGTCGTGCTCGGCGGCAAGGAGTACGGCTCGGGTTCCTCGCGTGACTGGGCCGCCAAGGGCACCTCGCTGCTCGGCGTCAAGGCCGTCATCACCGAGTCCTTCGAGCGCATCCATCGCTCGAATCTCATTGGTATGGGCGTCATTCCGCTGCAGTTCCCGGCCGGTGAGTCGGCCGCGTCGCTGAAGCTGGACGGCACCGAGACCTTCGACATCGAGGGCATCACCAAGCTGAACGAGGGCACGACGCCGAAGACGCTGAAGGTCACCGCCACCAAGGAGAACGGTGACAAGATCACCTTCGACGCCGTGGTCCGGATCGACACCCCCGGTGAGGCCGATTACTACCGCAACGGCGGCATCCTGCAGTACGTGCTGCGCAACATGATTCGCGGCTGATCACGCACACGCCGTTAGTCGAGAGTCCGCGCACCGCGTTTTCGCGGTGCGCGGACTTCTCACACCTCTTGGAGGAGCACGCCCGCTATGCCCAAAGTCAGTGAAGATCACCTCGCCGCCCGGCGCAGCCAGATTCTCGACGGGGCGCGGCGCTGCTTTGCCGAATACGGGTACGAGGGCGCAACGGTGCGCCGCCTCGAGGAGGAGATCGGCCTGTCGCGCGGCGCGATCTTCCACCACTTCCGGGACAAGGACGCGCTGTTCCTCGCGCTCGCGCAGGAGGACGCCGAACGGATGGCCGATGTCGCGGCCAACCAGGGCATCGTCGGGGTGATGCGGGACATGCTCGCCCATCCCGAGCAATTCAATTGGCTCGGAACACGTTTGGAGATCGCGCGGCGGTTACGGACCGATCCTGAGTTCCGTGCGGGGTGGACTCAGCGATCGGCCGAACTGACCGCAGCGACGCTGGCCCGGTTGGAGCGCCGCAAGGCCGCCGGTGCGCTGCGTGACGATGTGCCCACCGACGTGCTGCTCGGTTACCTCGACCTGGTGCTGGACGGGCTCATCGCGCGGATCGCGTCGGGGCATACGAACGAAAACCTCACGGCGGTACTGGATCTCGTCGAAGCCTCGGTGCGTCGGCGGGACTGAGCTCGCCCCGATTGCGCAGAGCCGCACCACTTCTGACTTCCCGCACCTGAAATCGCCTGGAATCGGGTGCGATTCTCGGTGCGGGAAATCAAGAGGGTGGTCAGCAGGCGCGGGTGTAGGGCACCGAAGGCAGCAGGCTGCGCCACTGCTGCTCATCGAGCATGGCGGCCGAGGAGGAGCACAGTTTCTCGGCGACCGCGGCGGGGTCGGTGTACCAGAGGGTAGAGAGTTGGTCGCCGACGCCGAGCAGGCGCGACTCGTCGGCCGGGTCGAAGCGCAGGAACCAGGTCCAGCCGATCTTCGCCTCGATCGGGTCGCCGAGCGGGCGGATCGCGGACGGTTCGGCGATATCCCACAGGCGGGCGGTCTGGTCGGCGCCGCCGGAGGCCAGGCGGTGGCCGGATTGATCGATCGTCAGCGTTCGGATCGCGGCGGTGTGCGCGCGTACCGCGTCCAGTTCGCGAGCCTGAGCCGGATCGGTGACGTCCCACGAGCGGATCATGCCGGTATCGTCCGCGCTGAACAGGGTTTTGCCGTCCGGCGCGAAGATCAGTGCCCGCGCCTTCGCGCCGTGCAGGTCGAGCGATGCCGCTGGCTTGCTCGGATCGGCTATGTCCCACAGGTGAATTCGCGAATCATTGTCGGCGGCAGCGAGCAATGGCCGTTCGGGTGCGAGGGTCGCGAGTTCGATGTCGCGGTCGTGTCCGGTCGACAACGGACCGCCGAGGGGGCGCGGAACAGCCGGATCGGCGATATCCCACAGCTGCAGTGACCGGTGACCGACTCCGGTGAGCAGCCGATCTCCCTTGGGCGCGAAGGCAATTGGCCCGGTGCCGGGTAGCGCGCCGGCCGGTGCCGGCCGCACTCGATCGGTCAGATTCCACAGGTGTACTTCCTCGGCGTCGGCCGCGGCAAGCAGTGCGCCGTCCGGTCGCAGCGCTACCTCCGTGCCGTGGCGATCGGGCGGGCCCGCCCGCACCTCGCTGAGCATCGAGCTGAGCAGCGGTACGCCGATATCCCACACGGCTACCTGGCCGTCGCGGAAGCCGCCGACCAGGGTCTTGCCCGCTCGGTCGACGTCGAGTGCGGTGAGCGAACTCGCGAACACGATGGGCAGCCGGGCACCCGCCTGGCTCCACGTCCTGATCTTGCCGTCCGTGCCCGCGCTGATCGCCATGGTGTTCGAGACGACCACGAACGACTGGATCGTCTCACTGCTGACCAGTTCCAAGACGACGGGTGACACGCGGTCGAGGCGGCTGGTGTTCCACTCCCGTGGGGTGCCGCCCGCGTCGGTGACCACGAGTGCTCGGCCGTCCAGCCAGAATTGCAGGTTCGAAATCGGTACGGGGCGAGTCTGTTTCCGGTCGACGTTGCGCGGCCGATCCTGATCGCGCACGTCCCAGAACAGCAGCAGGCCGTCGGCGGTGCCAGCTACCAGCCGACCGTTCGGCCCGAAGGCGACCGCCTGCACGGCACCACCGCTGTCGAGCGGCAGGCCCACCGGGTGCGGCTGGTCAGGGTCGTCGACGGCCCACATTCGCACGGCGCCGTCATCGCCCGCGGTGGCGAGCAGCGGCGCGTCCGGCGCCAGCGCCATCGCCTTGATCCCCGCTGGATGCGCGCCAATGACCGCGCCGCGCCGCCGAATGGCTTGCGGCGCGGTGATATCGAGGAAGGTGAGCGTTCCGTCGACGCCGCCCGCGGCAAGCGTGCGGCCATCGGGGAGGAAAGCGGCGGCGGTGATCGCGGTGCCGTTGTCGAACACACCGGCCAGGCTCGACCGCCGCGGGTCGCGAATGTCCCACAGCCGCAATGTGCCGTCGGTGCCGACGCTGACCAGCATGGTGCCGTCCTGGTTGAATTCGACCGATGCGACGGCACCACGCTGCCCGCTCAGCGCCGGTCCGACCTGGGTGATCGCATTCGGATTCGATACGTCCCACAGTCGGACAAGTCCGTCGTCACCGGCGCTGGCCACGAGTTGGTGGCTCGGACTGAAGGCGAGCCCGTGCACGGGTCCGTCGTGGGTGTCCGCCGAGGCGACCTCGATCGGCTGTACCTGTGCGGCAAGCAATCTGGCCCGGGCGGCCGGATCAGTCGGACTCAACCGGTATGCCGCGAGCGCGAGCTGGGTGGACAGCACCGGGTCGGCGTTCTCGACGCGCTCTGATTGATCGACGAACTGGCTGAGCAAGGCGTCCTTGCCTTCCTGTGCGACGGTCGCGCGTTGACCGACCACCACCACCGACAGCACCAGTGCCAGCACGGTGAGCACCGCGACGGCGGACAGGAAGATCCGCCACCGGATGATGCGCGTGCGCTGTCGAGCCAGCGAGGCCGACACGAACTCCCTGGCGAGCCGGTTCGACGACTCGGTGCGCCGCATCCATCCAGCCGCGTTTTCGAGCCGAGACTTGGTGTACAGCAGCGTCGTTGGTCGTTCCAGGCGCGTCCACTCGCGCGCGTCGGCCTCGATGCGCTGCCGGTCCGCGGCGAATTCCCTTTCCTCGGCTAGCCATTCGGCCAGTCGGGGCCAGCCGGTCAGCAGCAGATCGTGGACCAGTTCGACATCGTTGTTGTGCCGCAAGAGTATTCGCGCTGTGGCCATCCGCGCGATGACGGCGCGGGCGGATGCCGGGTCCGCCGATTCCTCGATCAGCAGCTCGACCGGCACTCGGTTGCGCACCACCGTGGTCGGCTCGATGATCGTCAGCGCGAGGAGCACATGCCGCGCGATCTCCCGCTCGCCGTCGCTGAGCTGGGACCAGACCGCTTCACAGCCGACCGCGCACGCACCGCTCAATCCGCCCGCTTCGCGATAGCCGTCGACCGTCAGTGTCCTGCCGTGCCGCTTCGCCCACGTCATGCTCAGTGCCAGCGACAACAGCGGTAGCCGGGCCGAACTGTGCGCGTCGATCGCGTCCAGGTCCTGCAGCATCACCTCGACCAGGCTGTCCTCGACCCGAAGGCCGGTGGTCTCGGCGGGCCGGACGATCGCCTCCCGAAGTTCCTGCGGCGTCATCGGGTCGAGCAACATCGCGCGCTGACGCAGCGGGTCTGCCATTCGCGGGTAGCGCAGGAGTTCTTGCAGATACGCGATGTCGAACGCGACGACGACGGTGGTCGGCGGGTCCGCGGCCGGATCAGCGAGGATTGTCAACTCCCGCAGGAACTCTCGTCTCAGTGCGTCATCCGAGCACAGCGTGAACACCTGCTCGCCTTGATCGATCAGCAGCAGGCGGTGCGTCGGGGGCGGGCCGGCGAGCGCGGCGGCCAGCGCGGCCACCGGATCCTGGCCGGGGGTCATGGCGATCGGCGTGCGCGGTCCTGGCGCGGCATGCAGCCCGGCGGCGAGCAGTGACGATTTGCCGATGCCGGACGGGCCGAGCAGCAGCGCCGCGGCCGCCTCATCGCTCGACTCTGCGGCTGAAATCAGTTCGAGGAGTTGTTGTTTCGCGTCAGTGCGGCCGAAGAACAGGTCGCTGTCCTCGACTCCGTACGGCCGCAGACCGAGGTAGGGTGCGCGGTCGGCGTCGATGGTCGGCGGCTCGACCCTGGTCGCCGCCCAGTCCTGACGCCACTGCGCCAGATCGAGTAAGGATCGATCGGCCCGAGGGTTGTCGGGGTTGCGCCGCCGGGCATCCGCGATCAGGACTTCCAGCACCGGACGCACCGAGTCGAACGTGGCGGGCGTGCGACTGCCGCGCCGCCAGTCGCTGATCCGCTGGAAGGTGATCTGGCTCGTGCCCTCCGGGAGCCGCGCGTTGGCCGCACGGACCACCGTCTTCAACGGTGGGCCACCGGCCGCGGCGAAGAGCTCGCTGAGCCGGTCGGCGAAGAGGCGACGACCTTCGGCTCGACTCGGGGCGCCGATGGTTCGTTGGGCTACCACGTGCGCACCGCCGTCCGGCGTGCTGCTCGCTGCACCGGCTGCTTATCGCCGCGTGGGCGGGGGGTCGGTACAGACCAGCGAACAGGACAATCGCATGTTCACCACCAAGGTGTCGGGTGTCCAGGAATTGCGGCGCTGAGCTGAGCAGATCGAGCATACCAGTCGGTATGTTAGGTCCGGTTCGCGAGGCTGTTGGGTGACGCGCACCGTGCTCGGACGGTGCGCGTCACCGTGGCGGCTACGCCTGCACCAGCAGAACGGCGTACTGCACCGCTGGCACGAATCCCAGGGCCGTCACCAGCGTCATTCCGACGCCGATCGCGAGCCGCCGGTGCCGGGTCCACCAGCCGACGCGAGCCGTCGGTGCGGTTTCGGTCTTGCCGGCGTCCTGCTTGTAGTAGCCGAAACCGATTGGCGCGGAACTGATGTCGAGCAGACCCTCAGGACTCGTGGCCGGGATGGGCTGCATCGCGAACTCCTATCCTCGTTGTATTCCGTTGCTAGCGACCGGTTCCGGTCAGCAATCGGCTCAGGCCGCAACCAGTTCACGGCTATGTCCGTCCGAACCGATTCCCGCTGCCGCGCCGTTCCCGATGAACGGAGCGCCCGCGTTGAAGGACGTGCCGTAAGCGCGCGGTCCCACTCGCGGCGCGGGCTCGGCGTACGGGTAGGGCTCGGCATACGGGCCAGGCTCCGAGTAGGCATACGGCCGAGGTTCCACCTGGGGAGCGGGCTCGGAGTACTGCCAAGGCTCGGCATACGGAGCCGGTTCGACGTACGGCTGCGGGGCAGGTTCCGCATACGGCCGGGGCTCGACCTGCGGCGCGGGCTCGGAGTACTGCCAAGGCTCGGCATACGGAGCGGGCTCGGCATACGGCTGCGGCTGAACCTGCGGGGCAGGCTCGACGTACGGCCGCGGCTGAAGCTGCGGAGCGGGTTCGACATACGGTCGCGGTTCGACCTGCGGGGCAGGCTCGACATACGGCCGGGGTTCGACCCGCGGCGCGGGCTCGGAGTACTGCCAAGGCTCGGCATACGGGGCGGGCTCGGCATACGGCTGCGGCTGAACCTGCGGGGCAGGCTCAACGTACGGCCGCGGTTCGACCCGCGGCGCGGGCTCGCTGTACTGCCAAGGCTCCACTCGCGGAGCGGGTTCAGCGTACGGCCGGGGCTGAACTCGCGGGGCAGGCTCGCTGTACTGCCAAGGCTCCGCGTACGGCCGGGGCTGAACCTGCGGAGCAGGCTCGGCATACGGCCGGGGCTGGACCTGCGGGGCGGGTTCGCTGTAAGGCCTCGGCTGAACTCGCGGCGCGGACTCACCGTTGGGCGAAGGCATTGTGCGCGGGGCGCTTTCGCCGTAGGGCTGCGGCGCGGACTCACCATACGGTGCTGTGCGCGGCGCTGACTCCGCGTAGGGCGACGGTGCCGGACGCGGGGCGGACTCACCGTAAGGTGCTGTGCGCGGCGCAGACTCACCATAGGGCGCCGTGCTCGGGGCGGATTCTCCGTAGGGCGAAGGTGCTGTGCGCGGCGCAGTTTCGCCATTAGGCGACGGTGCGGTGCGCGGGGCGGACTCACCGAACGGCGACGGCGCCGGACGCGGAGCGACCTCACCAAACGGCGAAGGCGCTGTGCGCGGGGCAGTCTCACCGAACGGCGACGGCGCCGGGCGCGGAGCGGCTTCACCGAACGGAGCCGGACCCGGCGCAACCTCACCGTAAGGCGAAGGCGCTGTGCGCGGGACGGACTCACCGTAGGGCGAGGGCACCGGACTCGGCGACGACTCCGGGAACCCGGGGGTAAGTCCCTTCACCAGCGACTCGATGAGCTCACCGACACCAGCCCCGAGTTCAAGCTCCTCCAGGAACTCACTTGCCATCAAGACCGGCAGCACCGTGGTGAGCAGCATCGACAACACTGCGACGGTCAGCAGCACAGCCAATACCGCGGGCACGCCGTAGGCCATCAGCGGGATGCCGACCATCGCCAACGCACCCATTCCGACGGTGGCCGTCGCGGCCGCGGCCGCACCCGCCATCAGGGTCTCGATCAGTACGGTGCCGACCGCACCGGCCGCCATGGCCGCCAGCATGGCCGGTCCGACGAACAGCGCGGCACCGCCTGCCAGCAGCGCGGCGAGCGCGAACCCGCCGAACCCGATCAGCTCCGGCATCGCGAACATCACCAAACCGCCGACAACGGCGGCGCCGAGCGCGAGCACCCCGAGCACCTCCGGCATCGCAAAGATCGCCAAACCACCGACAACGGCAGCGCCGAGCGCGAGCACCCCGAGCACCTCCGGCATCGCGAACATCACCAAACCGCCAACCACCGTAGCGCCGAGCGCGAGCACCCCGAGCACGACCGGTGCAGCGAGTGCGAGGAAGGCCGCGCCGCCGCCGAGAACCGGTACCGCGATGGTGATCTCGAACGGCAACGCCAGCACCTCCATCCCGGCGAGCACGGCGCCGATACCGAGGACCACCGGTATCGCGATCGGCGCGAGCAGTACTCCGCCGATCACCAGCGCACCAATGACCTCGGGCGCCGCGAGCAACGCGAGGGCGCCGAGCGCCATGGCACCGACGAGCGTGCCCCCACCGAGCACCGCGGCAAGAATCGGCAGGTCGAGGAACGGCAGGGTCGCGTTGTGGCGACCGAGCAGGCCGCCGTCGTCGCGCATGCCGCGGACATCGCTCAGGGTCGGCGCGCGGCCGGTACCGAGCGCGGCGACCGGGTCCGCGATGAACTGACGGACACCGGAGATCAAGTCCTGCAAGGGATCTCCGTCACCCACGGTCCGGCCGAGCATCGGGTTCAGCAGCCCGCGCAGCGCCTCGGTGGGGTCGGGCCCATCCTTCGGGAAGCCGAAGCGGGTGCGCGCCTGGTTGGCCAGGTCGGCGAGCGGCTCGCCGAGCGGGTCGCGACGGACACCGGCCTGCTCGATCGCCTCGTCGACGAAGACGAGCAGATCGCGGACGGGCTGACCGAGCGGTCCACTCGGCACCGCCGCATCGGCCCATCCGGCCAGTTGACGCAGATCGACCGTGTCGGCGACCCGCGCGAGTTCGGTGACCGGCGACGGCGCGGAGCCGATCGGGCCAGCGGCCACCGCGTCGTCGGCGGTCAGACCCCCGGGCAACGACGAGTGCGCGGGCTCAGGCGTGGGTGTGGTCAGGTCGCGGATCAGCTCGCCGGTGCCGTCTGCCTGCGGGACCGCGGGCACGGGACCGAGCGCGGTGAGCGCCTGACCGACCACGTCCTGCACGACGGGAGCCAAGGTCGCGCCGATGGCGTCGATTTCGGGCACACCGGTGGCGATGGGCGGCACGGAATCCCCGAATTCGGTCACCGAACGTCGGATGTCCGGCAGTGCGGCCGAAACCGCCGCGCTCACACCCGACACGATCTCGCTCGGTGGCGCCGGCATCGGCGGCGGTGGGGGTGCTTCGGCGGCCGCGTGACCCGCCGACAGCATGACGGTGGCCAGCGAGGCGACCGCGGCCGCCGCGTACCGGCCTTTGCGAGCGTGGTCGGCTACCTTGCGGTGCCGCGCGGCGGGCGTGGTTACCCGGCGACGTTTGGGTGTGGCAACATACGAGAACCTTTCGATCGAGGTGATGCAGCGAGTACGCGGCCGGATTCGATCGGCTTTGCGGAACTCGCGCGGAACTCATCGAACGAGGACGAATTCGTCGGACGGACCGATCCCCTCCTCCGGTCACAGGTGCCGCCAGTGACCACAGGCCGTTGACTCCGACGGTGGTCGCGACGCGGACGTGGATCGCACCGCTCGAATCGCGAGAGCACAGGTAAGCGCGTTGCTCGGCACGTGCGCCCCGCCGGACCGGCGATCGCGACCCGGATGGGCGACGCGCGGTCGAGGGGCACCCGGCTGGTGGGTCACGCGGTGCCGGTGGCATGGCGTACGCGGAACGCATGACGACCGATGCACGTGCGGTAGCTACTCTTCCGCATCTCTCGTAACTGGTCATGCTTCCAGGTTTGGGATCAGACACTTACCCGTCAATGGACAAAAAGGTCTCACTGGACATATGACCAGCTAGGCGGACAGATTTCACCTTTCCGCCGCGGAATGCGTTTACGGGATACTGACGCCCACTGCCCTTGACATACAACTTTCAACTATTTCAAACAGCCGACAGTCATACCAAAGCTATGATCCAGCTAACTTTGTGCGGCGCGCGCTCGGTCCCCACAGAGGCCGGGAGACGCGCGGAATTCTTGGTCAAGCCGCGCGGCGAATCCGATTCAGAACGTGTCGTTGATGTAGTCCGCGGCGTCGGTCGTCCAGAGGTGATCGGTGCCGGGCATGTTGTGACCGGAGTACAACACGTGCTGCCCATCCGGCCACGCGGTGAGGTAGCCGATGAGGCCGCGCACGGCCGTGACGTAGCGGTCGAGATTGGCGATCGGGTCGCGCATCAGCCAGTCGAGCAGCTCCGCGAAGATCAGCGGACCGAGATTGCCGATGCGGGCACCCTCCAGGAACGAGAACGGGGCGATGCCGACGTCGATGAACCGGAGCGGGGAATCGGCGGGCGCGGCGGTGATGATGTCGCCGGGATTGGCGTACTCGCGGACGGCGACCGCGTCGGGCCAGGTGCCGCGCTGGCCGTGCAGGCCGAAGGTCGACGGCGGGCACAGGTTCGCGACCGATTCGCCCGCCTTGCGCAGCGGGTTGGAGATGTTCACCGCGAACGCGATCTCCAGCGGCGACCCGTCGGTGTTCTTGTACTTACCCGCGCGCACCCCCTCCAGAATCTGGCTCACGCAGATCCCGCCGAGCGAATAGCTCAGCAGCCCACAGACATTCGGCGAATCCTGGATCGCCTTGACACCCGCTGCGGTGCCGACCCGCACCGAAGTGTCCAGCGACACCCCCCAGAGATCAGGGTCCGGCCCGACCGAGGCAGGCCAATCCGGCTCGAAGAACGAGAACCGTTCGGTATCGAGCAGTTTCGTGACGTCGTGCAGCATTCCGACGGGTGCCCCGTCCGAGTTCCGCGGCTCGCCGGTCCCGCGGAGGGTGATGATGTCGATCATCGTTGGTCTCCTAGCGCAGCACACCGAGATATTCGGCGCGAATCCCCACGGTAGGCCCATGGAACAGCGCGAACATGAGTAACGAACCACCTGATTCGCTCACTGCACCAACCGGGTCCGAACGGACCCGCCGCGACCCCGTTCGGAGTCGCGGCGGACCGGCTCGCTATGTCCAGGAGGGATAGCGAGGGTTCAGGCGCCCGGCCGTCGGCCGTGATTGGCCTTGTTCTTGCGGCGGGCGCGTTTCTTGTTCGCGCGCTTGGACACTGACCTGCCTGCTTTCGTTGTGAGATCTGGGGTTTACTCGGCGTGCGCCGGCTGGCGACTCCACGCCGCCAGCCGAGCCCGTGCGCGCGAATTACGCACCAGGGCAGCCGATTTCGCCTGCTCGATGCCGTCGTAGTAGCCGCCGTTGACCACCGGCGTCGACGGAGCGCTCAGCACCACGAGCAGATCCGCGGCCCCCTCGACCGGCGCCGCCGCGTGACTGCGCAACTGCGGCATGTCGAGCTCGAAGTCGGCGGGGCTCACGCTGATCGCGGTGAGCCCGGCCGGACCGGTCTCGGCGAGTGTGCGGGTGAACATCGTCAGCGCCAGTTTGGACTGGGCGTACACGGACATGGGGGTATAGATGCCACGGTTGCGGTCAAGGTCGGAGTAGTCGATGTTGCCGCCGACGTGCAGCCGCGAGGTCACATTGATAACCCGCCCGTGTGCTGCCGCGAGCGCGGTGGCCAGCGCGAGGGTCAGCCGCTGCGGCGCGAGGTAGTTGAACTGCATGGTCAGCTCGTTGCCGTCCTCGGTGTGCGAGCGCCGCTGCAAGCCGGGCATGGCCGCGGCATTGATCAATGCGTCCAGCGAGGGCACCGTCGCGGCCAGCATCCCGGCCAGTTCGTCCACCTCGGCCAGCCTGGTGAAATCGGCGTGCACCATGCGGAGGCGGTGCGTCTGCACGCCATCCGCGAGCAACTGTTCCAATGCGTCGTCGGCGAGTTCCTTGTCCTGCGCGTGCAGGATGACGGTGGCTCCGTCGGCCGCCAGGCGCTTCGCCGTCGCGTAACCGAGGCGTTCATCGACGCCGGTCACCAGCACAATCCGGCCATCGGACGAGAATTCGGACATAGCTCTCCTATCGAGGGCGCGCGCCCCGGCCTCAGAGGTCGCGAAAGACGCACGCGGAGAATGGATTCGCGGTCATAGCCGCGAATGATGAACGCGCACACCGAAACACCGGTCACCTGCGCGGAGAAGGCCGCGCAGCACACTTCGGCCGCGCGGAGAATGGGTCAGATCGAACCGGGACTCGGCGGTTCGTCCTCACTCCCGAAACCGACACGCTCCAGGGCGGACGGGAGGTCCCGTTCGAGACACACGACAACCACGGACACCCCGCGCAGCGCGCGACGAAGGCCGAAAGTTGCGGTCATCCCCCGATATAACCGCACCCCGCCCGCCACCACAACCGATCCGCCCCCACTTTGACGGATCCCTGACGCGCCCAGTTGGACGCATGATCACGGGGAACTGGTGGCGGAAAATCGCGAGAGATCGCCGCCGTCAGTTCCCCCTCGACTACTCCCCCGGTTCCAGGCTGCCGAGCAGCACTCGGGCGATGCGGTCGAGTTCGCGGCGGTCGTCCGCGGAAAGTACTGCCAGGATGCGGGTTTCGTTCTCGGCGTGCGCGGTGACGACCGTGTCGATGAGCTTGCGCCCGTCGTCGGTCAGCGCGACGCGCACGGCACGGCGATCGCCCGGATCGGCGATCCGGCAGACCAGACCGGCCGACTCCAACCGGTCGAGGCGACCGGTCATCCCCGCGCGCGACAGCATCAAGGTGTCGGCGAGCACGGACGGGTTGAGCTCGAACGGCCGACCCGAACGACGCAGCGCCGCAAGCACATCGAACTCACCGCGCTGCAATCCGTGCGCGGTGAAGACCTCCTCGATCACCCGCTGGGCCACCATGAGCAGCCTGCCGAGACGGCCGGCGATCCCCATCGCCTCCAGCTCGAGATCGGGTCGCTCGCGCCGCCACTGATCGATGATCACGTCGACGGGATCCGCCGCGCCGGTGGCGTCATGGTCCGCCGGTCGAGCGCCCGACGACCTATCCATGCGCTTGCGCAGTCAGCATCTCAACCATGGACAGGATTCTATTCGCTGATATATAGTTCGGTAGCGAATTATCAATCACCGAACTACACGGAGTGCACCATGAGCAGCACCACCCCCCGCATGGACGTCGCGATCCGGCAGCCGCAGGACGCCGAGACGCTGGGCACCGACGCGGTCACCATGCGGCTGCTCCTCGATTCCGCGGACACCGACGGCGCGCTGAGCACGCTCGAGGTCACCATGAAGCAGGGTGCCGACGGCGCGTCGCCGCACTACCACACCAGTTCGGACGAGCTGTTCTACGTCGCCGATGGCGAATTGCAGCTGCTGGCCGGGGACAAGATCGTCACCGTCGGCGCGGGCGGCTCGATCGTGGTGCCCAAGTTCATGCCGCACGCGTTCGGCGCCACGCCCGACAGCACCGCGCGAATCATGATCGCCCTCATGCCCGGCGTGCAGCGCTTCGAGTACTTCCGGCTGCTCGATCGCATCGCCAAGGGCGAATCGACGCTGGCCGATCTCGCGGCCGCGCAGGAGGAATTCGACAACCACTTCGTCGACGCGCCGAACTGGTGGGCCGAGCGCAACGCCAACCGGCGCTGAAACTGGTGCACAATTCGCCTGTGACACCCGTCGATGCAGGTCGGAGCGATTCTGGCCGCCAAGGAGGTACGCAGGAGATGACCTTTTCCGTGCCAATTCTCGTCCGCGGTTACGAGCTCGACACCCAAGGTCATCTCAATCAGGCCGTCTACCTGCAGTACGGCGAGCACGCCCGCTGGGAACTGCTGCGCGCGGCCGGGCTCGCCCAGGACAAGCTGATCGCCAGCGGCGTCGGCCCGGTCGTGCTTGAGACCACCATCAAATACCTCCGCGAACTGCGCGGCGGCGACGAAATCGAGGTCACGGTCGAATACACCGGCGAGAAGGGCAAGACCTTCGGCTTCCGGCACGAGGTCCGCAAACTCGACGGCACCGTCTCGGCGGAGATATCGGTGACCGCCGGCCTGCTCGATCTGACCGCCCGCAAGCTCGTCGCCGCGCCGGGCGAGCGCTTCGCGGCGCTGGCCGAACGCCCGGACCTGCTCGGTCTGTGAGACGGCAAGTGCGGATGCAAAGCCGCCAACCCCGGGCTATATACAGATCAACTCTTCCATTCAGAAGTAGCTAAACGATTGCACAGGAACTATTCCTGGTGTACCGAAAATCTTTCGGTACTAGCGCATCCGGCACCGAAATCCGGTTTGCCACCGGCCGTGAAATCTCCCGATCCGAACCGATCCTGCCCTGCTGCACGATATGATCGAACCCACGCTCGGAGGTCGTGGCAAATCGCGAGCAGATCGGATTCAGATCGGAGAATGAGCTATGACCGACGCACTCCGCCTCCCTGGCACCGCGCCGAAGAGTGACCGCGTTCCTCCGCTGCAGGGTTTGCTGGTAGCGGAATCGGAACGAGATATCACCGTGCGCGTCGCCGAGGGAACGTGGACTTTCCGTCGGTCCGACGTGCTGCGCGTCCTCGATTCGCCGCTGCCGGACGGGCTCTCGCGCGTGCCAGACGGAGTCGCCGCGCTGCCCGACGGAACAACAGCCGCGGTCGCCAGCGAGCACGATGGTCGTCCGGTGCTTGTCGATATCCGGGCCGGCGCCACCGCCGACTTCACCCGTCGCCTGCGCATCGACCTCGTCGACCGCCCGATGACGCTCACCGAGGCACCGTCCGCGGCGCTCGGCGACGAGCAGTTGCGTGAGCTCACCGAAACCTGGGCCGATCGTCTGCAACTCGTCGACCTCGCCGGCGCACACGGCGCGACCTTCACGTACTGCCAGACCAAGTCGCTCGCGACCAGCGACGACGGCATCAACTGCGACAGTCTCGACTGATCGGTGCACGCATGACGGCACGCCGGGCGAGCTCGGTCCTCATTGTGTCGGAATCCGACGACCTACACGCCACCGCGATGGCCGCGACGCTGCGAGAACACCACGCGCTCAGCGCGATTCACCTCGACCTGCGCGACTTTCCGCGCGAGTCGGGCAGTTTCCGGTTGGACCGGCTCGGCACCGCGCGCTCGCTCTCGCACGTGATCGGACTCGACGACGTGCGCTCGGTCTGGTGGCGTCGACCGCACCCAAGCCAGGTGCCCGGTGGCGTCCGCGCCGCCGACGACGACTTCCGCCAGGCCGAATGCGACAGCTTCATCCAGGGCATGCTGTGGTCCATTCCGGCGAGCTGGGTCAACGACCCCGGCGCCGACCGCACCGCTGGCCGCAAGATCGTGCAGCTGGAGACCGCGCTGCGCGCCGGGTTCGCGGTGCCGGAGACGCTGATCACCAACGATCCGGACGAGGCACGCAGCTTCGCCGAATCCCGGCCAGGCCCAGTCGTTTACAAGCGCACCGGGACAAGCCGCGCGGAATTCGCGGAGACCAGGATCATCACCGAGGCCGACTACGGCAGGCTGGCGGGAATCCGTTCCGCGCCGACCACCTTCCAGGACTACGTCGACGCCGAATGCGATCTGCGGGTCGTCTGGGTGGACGGCGTCGAGTGGACGGTGCGCATCGACTCACAGGCCGGTGTCGGTCGCGTCGATTCGCGCCTGGACACCTCGGTCGACTTCACTCCGGAGCATCTGCCCGCGTCGGTGAGCAAGTCGCTCGCGACGTTGATGGGTGCGCTCGGATTGTCGTTCGGCGTCTTGGATATTCGGCTCGGCCTCGACGGCGAGTACTACTTCCTCGAGGTCAACCCGCAGGGGCAGTTCGCGTACCTGGAGATCAAAACGGGGCTGCCCATTTTCCGCAGCCTGGCCAATCTGCTCGTCGATGGCGACGGGGCGGTCAGCGGCTACTGACGGTGCGGCACAACTGATTTCGGAACGCGGGACCGGCGCGTCGCGCTGATCGGCACCGATCACACGGAAACATCAGCGGCCGAGGCTCATCCGCGCGCGGGCGCCGGATCAGGTTGTGCCGACACAACGACGCGTTGACCTACCGCGTGTTACCCAGCGGAACGGCAGCGCACCGGCAATGGCCGGTTCCTGTCGCGCACCCGGCCGACCGAACTCACCGTTGTCGGCGAAAAACATACCGCCGAAACCGGTTTCGAGTCAGCCGGACGCTACTGGCTCTTGCGACGGTTCGCGCCGCCGCGACTGCGGAGTTGCACATGCGACTCCACCAGCACGTTGTGGATGAAGCCGTAGGAGCGACCGGTTGCTCGCGCCAACGAGCGAATGCTCGCTCCTGCCTCGTACTGCTTCTTCAACTGGGTCTGTAGGCGGTCTCGGGACTTCCCCGTGACGCGTGTTCCCTTACCCAGGGTGGCTTTGACTTGCGTTGGCCTGTCGCTCATGGCTTCCTCCGAGTCGCCGAGCAGCTCTTTCCAGGCTAAGCACTCGAGGGTCCGTGATCAACGGATTCTTGTGATGAAAGTCACGCAAGCTGAATAAGTTCCAAATATTCGGCGGACCAATGGTCTTCCGTACCGTCCGGTAGCAAGATCACGCGCTCCGGCGAGAGCGCCTCGGCGGCACCCGGATCGTGGGTGACGAGCACGACCGCGCCAGCGTAAGTGCGCAGCGCATCGAGCACCTGCTCGCGCGAGACCGGATCCAGGTTGTTGGTCGGTTCGTCGAGCAGCAGCACGTTGGCGGCCGAGGAGACCAGCCCGGCCAGCGCGAGGCGGGTCTTCTCACCACCGGACAATGTTCCCGCCGGCTGTTCCAACTGGGGACCGGTGAACATGAACGCGCCGAGCAGGCTGCGCAGGTTCTGCTCCCCCGCGTCCGGCGCGGCGTGGCGAATGTTCTCCCACACGGTGGCCGTGTCGTCGAGGGTGTCGTGCTCCTGCGCGAAATACCCGACCTTCAGGCCGTGTCCGGGCACCAGGTTGCCAGCGGTCGGTTGTTCGACCCCGGCGAGCATCCGCAGCAGCGTGGTCTTGCCCGCGCCGTTGAGGCCGAGCACGACGACCCGGCTGCCCCGGTCGATCGCGAGGTCGACGCCGGTGAAGATCTCCAGCGAGCCGTAGACCTTGGTCAGGTTCTCCGCCATCAGCGGTGTCTTGCCGCAGGGGGCTGGCTCGGGGAACTTGATCCTGGCGACCTTGTCGGCGACGCGCACGTCGTCGAGCTCGGCGATCAACCGGTCGGCGCGCTTGGCCATGTTCTGTGCCGCAGTGGCTTTGGTGGCCTTGGCACCGAGCTTGGCGGCTTGGATACGCAGTGCGCCCGCCTTCTTCTCGGCGTTGGCGCGTTCGCGACGGCGGCGCTGTTCGTCGGTGGCGCGGGCGTCCAGGTATTTCTGCCAGCCCATGTTGTAGACGTCGGCCTCGCCACGCACCGCGTCCAGGAACCAGACCTTGTTCACCACGTCGCCGAGCAGTTCCACGTCGTGGCTGATCACGATCAGGCCACCGTCGTGGTTCTGCAGGAAACCGCGCAGCCAGGTGATCGAGTCGGCGTCGAGGTGGTTGGTCGGCTCGTCGAGCAGCAGGATCGTGTCGGAGCGGCCGCCGCTGCCGTCGGAGGCGGCGAACAGGATGCGCGCCAACTCGATTCGGCGGCGCTGACCGCCGGACAGGGTGCGCAGTGCCTGGGCGAGTACTCGATCAGGCAGGCCGAGGCTGTTGCAGATGCGGGCGGCGTCGCTCTCGGCGACATAGCCACCCAGCGCGGAGAATCGCTCCTCGAGGCGGCCGTACTTGCGGACCGCCTTGTCGCGTTCGGCCTCGTCGGCCACCTCGGCCATCAGCGCCTGCTGCTTCTCCATATCGCGGATCAGCGTGTCCAGGCCGCGGGCGGACAGCACCCGGTCGCGGGCGAGGATGTCGAGGTTGCCCTCGCGCGGATCCTGCGGCAGGTAGCCGATATCGCTGGAACGCAGAATCTTTCCGGCATACGGCTCGCCCTCGCCCGCCAGAATGCGCAGCGTGGTGGTCTTACCAGCACCGTTGCGCCCGACCAGTCCGATCCGGTCGCCCGACTGCACCCGCAGGGCCGGTCCTGGGGCCGACAGCAGGGTGCGGACGCCGGCCCGAACCTCCAGGTCGGTCGCGGTGATCACAGATTTCTCCTCACGGATCAGTGGTGCTGGGCGGTAGCTACACGATTGTGCGACGCGATATGCACAAGAACCACTGATTTTACCTGGGTCCGTGGACCGCTTTTACCCGCGGCGACGTACATGTGATGGCGCTAACTGAACGGCGAGTAGCGTGCGATCGCATGACTACCGATCTACTTGGCAAAAGCGCGCTTGTCTCCGGGGCAAGTCGGGGCATCGGCAAGGCGGTGGCGGCGGAGCTGCTGAGCCGGGGCGCGAACGTGCTGATCACGGCGCGCAAAAAGGACCCGCTGGAAGAGGCAGCGGCCGAGCTGCGGGCACTCGGTCATCAAGGTGAGGTCGTCGCGTTGGCGGGCAACTCCGGCCACGACGAAGATCGTGCGGCGGCCATCGACCGGCTGCTTGCCGAATTCGGTTCGGTGGACATCCTGATCAACAACACCGGCATCAACCCCGTGTTCGGCTCGCTGATGGACGCGGACCTGGCCGCGGTGCGCAAGATCTTCGACGTCAACGTGGTCGCCGCGCTCGGCTACATCCAGCAGGCGTTCAAGGCGTGGATGGGTGAGCACGGTGGCGCGGTGGTCAATGTCGCCAGCGTGGCCGGCATCCGGTCGTCCGGCGTGATCGCCGCCTACGGCGCGTCCAAGGCCGCGCTCATCCGGCTCACCGACGAACTCGCCTGGCAGCTCGCCCCGAAGATCCGAGTGAACGCGGTCGCACCCGGCGTGATCAAAACCAAGTTCGCCGACGCCCTGTACTCCGACGACGAGGAGCGCGCAGCGAGCATGTACCCGATGAAACGGCTCGGCACGCCGGAAGACGTCGCCCGGCTGATCGGATTCCTGGTCTCCGACGAGGCCGCGTGGATCACCGGCGAGACCGTCCGCGTCGACGGCGGCCTGCTGTCCACCGGCGGACTCTGAGCCTCCCGAAACACCGATGGCCGTTGGGGATTCGCAGACGACCGGACATCACACGGTGCCGATGTCAGCCACGCGATGCGGCAGCGGACTCTCGGCCGGGCTGATGCGAAGCTCCGCAGCGGCAACGCCATGGCGGATCTCGGTGGCGGCAGGATGACCGCCGATATCGCCCCTTGCGGGCTCGCCCAGGCGGCCCAACGCGCAAGTCCGGCACCGACCGCACGAAGCGGCAGCGGACTCTCGGCGACTACGCAGGCCGTATGGATCCGCCGGGCCGATGCACAGTTCCGCGGCGGCGACACCACTGCGCATGCCGATGGTCGCGGCGTGACGGCGGATACGGTCGTCGGCGGTCTCGGCCCGGCGGGCCGTCGCACGACTCTGGTGCCGACCACGCGAAGTGGGGGCGGACTCTCGGCGATTGCTCGCGCAACGGGATCAACCGAGCCGATGCGGTGCCCCGCGCGGGTGGCAAGGTCAAGGCGCAGGTCGATGGCGGCAACGCCATGGCTCATGACGATGGCGGCGGCGTGACGGCCGATGTGCTCATCTGCGGGCTCGGGCCTGCGGGCCGGGCGTTGGCGCATCGTTGTCTGGCGCGTGGGCTGTCGGTCACTGTTGTCGACCCGGTGCCGGATCGGGTGTGGTCGGCGACCTATGCGGCGTGGGCTGATGAGTTACCTGAATGGCTGGATCCGGCGGCGGTCGGAGCGACCGTCGATCAGCCGATGGCATGGGGAACTCGTGCGCATCGGATTGATCGGCCTTACGTCGTGCTCGATACAAACCGGCTGCGGGAGTCCCTCGAACTGACCGGTGCCGAAATCGTCGCCGACCGGGCGGTGGAGCTCACCACCGGCACAGCGTCACTGGCCTCTGGGCGGCTGCTCACGGCTCGACGGGTGATCGATGCGCGTGGCATAGCCCGATCGCCCGCGCTGGCCGAGCAGACGGCCTACGGGCTCGTGCTCGACGCGCGGCGATGCGCGGGACTCGAACCGTTGTTCATGGACTGGCGCGCGGACAATGGCGCACCCGCCGACGCGCCGCGTTCGTTTCTCTACGCGGTGCCGCTCGGCGGCGGGGCGATGCTGCTGGAGGAAACCTGTCTGGCCGGTCGGCCCGCGCTCGACGGCACCGCGCTGCGCGACCGGCTGCATCACCGATTGCGTTCGCGCGGAATCGAACTCACCGGTGACGAGCGAGTCGAACGGGTTCGTTTCCCGGTCGAGGGCGGCCGACCAGGACGACACACCTTCGGCGCGGCAGGCGGGTTCGCGCATACGGCCACCGGTTACAGCGTGGCCGCGTCCCTCACCGCGGCCGATGCCGTCGCGGCGGGCGCACGCGCGTGGTCAGCGTCGGCTCGCGCCGTGTACCGGCTCCGCGCCGCAGGCCTGCGCGCACTCCTCGCACTACCGCCCGCCGACATCCCCGTCTTCTTCGACACGTTCTTCACCATGCCGCCCGCCGCGCAGCGCGCCTACCTGTCCGGGCGAACCGACCTGACCGGCACCGTTACCGCCATGCGCACGCTTTTCGACGGTCTCCCGCCGCCGCTGCGTCGGCGCGTCGCGGCCGCGACACTCGGGATGCGCATTCGCTCGCGTATTCGAATACCGTCCGCCATCATGGAACAATGAGTGGGCCTTACCGTCCAGCACTCATCCGTTCCCGAGCCGCCGAATCGGTGACTCGCGGACGAGGTACCCGCGTCGAGGGGATGCAGCAGTGAGGTCGATCTGGAAGGGCTCGATCGCATTCGGGCTGGTGAACGTCCCGGTCAAGGTCTACACCGCGACCGAGGACCACGACATCCGATTCCATCAGGTGCATGCCAAGGATGGCGGTCGGATCAAATACGACCGTGTCTGCACGGTGTGCGGGAAGTCCGTGCAGTACGCCGATATCGACAAGGCGTACGAGTCGCCCGACGGCGACAAGGTCATTCTCACCGACGAGGACTTCGCCAAACTGCCCGCCGCCGAGAAGCACGAGATCCCAGTGCTGCAGTTCGTCCCGTCCGACCAGATCGACCCGATCCTGTTCGACAAGAGCTACTACCTCGAGCCCGATTCCAGCACGCCCAAGGCGTACGTGTTGCTGGCGACCACGCTGGAACGCATCGACCGCACCGCGCTCGTGCACTTCACGCTGCGGCAGAAGACCAGGCTGGCGGCGCTGCGGGTGCGCGACGGAATGCTGGTGCTGCAGACGCTGCTGTGGCCGGACGAGGTGCGCGAGGTCGAATTCGAATCCCTCGACGGCGTCGCCGCGCCGAAACCACAGGAAATCAAGATGGCCGAGACGCTGGTCGAGACCATGTCGGACGATTTCGACCCGGACCAGTACACCGACGAGTACCAGATCGAACTCAAGCGCCTGCTCGACGAGGCCATCGCCAGCGGCACCGGCAAGGTCGCCGAGCAACCCGAGTCCGCGCCCGCCGAGATGGACGCGGAGGTGGTCGACCTGGTCGCCGCCCTGCAACGCAGCCTGGAGGCAAGTGGTAGGCGGGCGGCGGGCGGCGGCGAGGACAACGGCAAGGCCAAACCGGCGAAGAAGACAGCGAAAAAGGCGGCCGCCAAGAAGACCGCCGCCAAGCCCGCGAAGAAGGCGGCCAAGAAGACAGCGGCCCGTAAGGGCGCGTGACGGAACGACCGCGTCTTGCTGGCAAACTGTCAGCATGGATTCTGCCGTTGTGATCGTCCCGATGGGTCTCGGCCATCTGCGCCAGGTCCTCGATCTCGGTCACGAAGTCTTCGACATCACCGTCAAGCCGTACACCTCGTGGTCGCTGACCTCCGTCGCCGAGCACCTCGACAGCCCGGACAACGCCTGCTGGGTCGCGCTCGATTCAGACCGTGTGGTTGGTTTTGTGCTCGGGTCCATGGAGTTTGAGAACCGTGACGACTGGGCGTACCTCGAATGGATCGCCGTCGCGCCGGATATGCAGGGCCACGGCATCGCCCGACGGCTGGTGGATGTCTGCTCGGAGGCATTGTTCGCGCGCGGTGCCCGGCGCATCGTCACCGATGTGGAAGACCGCAACGCGGCCTCGACGGCGTTGATGACGCGCAGCGGGTTCATGGCCGCCGCCACGGTGACGCTGTTCGTCCGCCCGAATCCCGATGACCCCGATCCGGAATCGCAGCTCACCCCGGCGGCCATCGCCCCCGGCAACAAGCGCGCGCTGATCCGCAGGGGTCGCCTGGCCGGTGACAACCGGATGGCCCGCTGACCGCGAAATCAGTTGGTAGCGCACGGATTCGGTGCGACGGTTCAGGCCGCGGCCGCCGCCCGTCCCTGCTCGAAGAACTCGAGCAGGCGGGATACCGTGTCCACCTCCGCGCGCGAACGCACCGCGCCGAACGAGGCATTCCAGAATTCCCCGGTGCGCGGCGTCCACGGACCGACATACGCGTACGGTCCCGGATGCCCCGAATCCCCCGGGGACACACCGTAATTCACCTCACCGACGGCGCTGGACAGATCGAAATGCTCCGGCCACAGCACCGGCGTAATATCCGGCGCCAAACCTCGCAAAGCCTTGTCCCCCAACGCGAACCACGCGCCGATCTGCCGCGCGACCTCGGGATCGACATCGATCACGCTGTCGGGATCAACCCCCGTCGTGTCCGCGTACACCCCCTTCGGCGCCTCCGCCTCGAACCCCGCCGCCCTCCCGACATCCCGATAGGTCCCCTGCAGCGTCGTCCGCCCTTCCGGCCACACCAACTCCGCCCCCACCACCGAATAAGGCCACCGCACACCCCCGAACCCCTGGTGCACAGCCTGCAACCGAATAGTCCCGTACTCCCGATACTGCGGCCCCGCGATCAACAACTCCGCCGCCGCATGCAGCGCCACCCGCGACCGCTCATAAGTCTGCTCGTCCACACCGGAATCATGTCCGGTGTGGACGCCACCCGCAGAGATTTCGCCTAGGGCTTAGCCTCCCCCTCAGGAGTAGCGATCCCGAGGTGCGACACGATCGCGTTGATGCCTCGCTTCAGATCCGAAACATCGCTTTTGACCGTTGCGAATTCGTCTCGGACCTCATGCCTGAAGCCTCCCATCTCCTGCTTGAAGCCTCCCATATCCTGCTTGAAGGCCCCCATATCCTCCTTGAAGATCCCCATGTCCCGCTTGAAGGCCCTCATCTCATGCTTGAAGGTCCCCATCTCCAGCCGGAACGTCACGAAGTCCTCGCGCAACTCCCAGACTTCCTGTTGGAGCCCCTGGACCCACCGATGGGTCTTCTTCACCTTTCTGTTCGTTTGGAAGATGGCCTCCTCATACGCGCGCCGGTCTTCGTCCAGCACCTCGTACTTGGTCTCCAAATTGGTCACACGCACCTCCAGCGGTGGCAGCGTCGCTGACATGTAGAGCCCCCTGTCGCCTCGAATGAAGGCCCCAGTGTAGGGCTGGGTACCGACAGACACGCCAGCTGATTCGGGCAGAAACTTCACTGAATCAGGCAAGGTTCCAGAAACGACCACTAGTACGTTCCTGGCAGGAACGTCCGTTTACCGGAATGTGAGGGACTATCTCGCTAACGGTGTTTCCGGCGGTTTCTCTCAGTAGGTTTGGGCGTTGGGCCAGCGGTCGGCGAAGGTGATCGCGAAGGCGTTGACCGCGGGTTTCCAGCGTTGTGTCCATCGTGCCTGACCGCGCCCGGTTGGGTCCAGGGACCTGGTGACCAGGTAGAGGCATTTCAACGCGGCTTGCTCGTTCGGGAAATGACCTCGGGCCTTGATCGCTCGCCGGTAGCGCGCGTTCAAGGACTCGATCGCGTTGGTAGAGCAGATCACCCGCCGGATCTCGACGTCGTAGTCGAGGAACGGAATGAACTCCTCCCACGCGTTGTCCCAAAGACGAACTATCGCAGCATATTTCGTGCCCCACTTCTCGGTGAGGTCATCGAGCGCGGTACGGGCCGCAGCGGCATTGACTGCGGTATAGATCGGTTTCACGTCGTGGCGCAACCCATCCCAGTCCTTGCGGGAAGCCAGGCGGAAAGTGTTGCGGATCAGGTGGATGATGCAGGTCTGCACGATCGCCAACGGCCAGATATTGCCGACGACCTCGGGGAGCCCTTTGAGCCCGTCACAGACGACGAAGAAGGTGTCTTTGACACCGCGATTGCGCAGGTCGGTGAGCACGCTCATCCAGAACTTCGCGCCTTCGCCACCGGTGCCGGCCCATAACCCGAGCACGTCTTTGCCGCCCTCGACCGTGACCCCGATCGCGGCATAGATCGGCCGGTTGGCGACTTGACCGTCGCGGACCTTCACCACGATGGCATCGATGAAGACCGCGGCGTAGACCGCATCAAGGGGCCGATGGGCCCAATCCTGCATTTCCTCGATCACCTTGTCAGTGATCCTCGAGACCGTTTCCTTCGACACCGAGGCGCCATAGATTTCAGCGAAGTGCGCCGAAATCTCGCCTGTGGTAAGGCCTTTGGCATACAACGACAACACGATCTCATCGACCCCGGTCAACCGACGCTGGCGTTTCTTGACGATCTGCGGCTCGAAGGAGCCCTCCCGGTCACGGGGAACCTCGATCGGCACATGACCGGTCGCTTCGGTCAGCACCGTCTTGGACCGAGTCCCGTTACGGATGTTGGCTGATTCCCGATCGACCGGTGCTGAGTTCTTGTCATAGCCGAGGTGTTCGGTCATCTCCTCGTTCAACGCCGTTTCCAGCACGGCCTTGGTGAACTGCTTGAGCAGCCCATCCGGGCCGGTCAGCGACAAACCCTGTTCCTTGGCCATCCGGACCAGCTCCGCCGCTGCCACGGCCTCCGGCGAGGACTCACGAGCCTTCTTCTTCGATGCCACGACATCCAGTGTCGTCATCACAGCACCCTTCCCGCTGAACTTCACTCAGCGCGTTAGGCCGGAAACCACCGTTAAATCCACAGTCCCGAATGTGACTCGAACGAGCAGCCAGGGACGCCTGCGCGTTCCATGCTGGGAGCGGTTGTCGGCTACTGGAAGGACGGCTTGTCGTGGAGTTCGAGGTTCCTGTCATCGATATCTCCGCCTATGTCGGCGGTGGGAGTGCTGCGGAGCGGGCGGCGGTCGCGCGGCAGATCGATGCGGCGGCGCAGCAGGTCGGGTTCATGCAGATACGGGGGCATGGGATCGCGGGGGCGGTGGTCGATGAGTTCGCAGGGGCGCTCGATGAGTTCTTCGCGCTCGAGCAGGCGACGAAGGAGGGGTATCGGGCGGCGGTCGAGTTCAATCGTGGGTATTCGCCGCCGAAGAGCGAGAGTTTGAGCTTGAGTCTCGGGGTGGCGCCGGCGACGCGGATGAACGATTTCTTCGAGGCGTTCAATATCGGCACCACTACCGCCGATTATCCGGGGCTCGATCTGCCCGCGGCGGCGGGGTACGCCGAAAATGTCTGGCCCACACAGCTTCCCACGTTCCGGAAACGCGTGCTGGCGTATTACGCCGAGGCCGCGCGCGTCGCGGGAACGCTCACCACCATCTTCGCCGATGCCCTCGATCTGCCTGCCGGGTACTTCGACCGCTTCACCGATCATTCGCTGAATGTGTTGCGGATGAACAACTATGCGCTGCCGCCGGGCAGTGTCGACCTCGACGGCGAACTCAAGGGCATGGGCGAGCACACCGATTACGGGATCGTCACCGTGCTCTGGGCCGATCAGGTACCCGGCCTGCAGGTGCTCGGCGCGGACGGACGCTGGCATGACGTGCAGCCCGCCGACGACGCACTGCTGGTCAATCTCGGCGACCTGATGGCGCGCTGGACGAACGAACGCTGGCTCTCGACTCTGCACCGAGTAATGCCGCCGATCATCGACGGCACCGTCGAACGACGCCGCAGCGCAGCGTTTTTCCATGACGGCAATTTCGACGCGCTGATCGAAACACTGCCTTCGTGTATAGGCGCGGGCAGCAAGTACGCGCCGATCACCGTCTCCGAACATGTGCAGGCAAAGCTCGCCGGTTCCCGTGGCCTGCAACCGAATACGAACGCGCCGAGAGAAGCGGCACGGGCCCTCTCGGCGCGCTCGTAGCCGAAACTACTTGCGGAACTTGGCTTCCAGTTCCGTCGCGGTGGCCTGTAGGTCGGCGGGGTCGTTCGTCTTGAAGGTGCCCTCATACCCGGTCTCGGCGCGCACCGCGGCCTCGACCTCCGGATCGTGGTACAGCCGAGCCAGTTTCAGCAGCGTCGGGTTGTCTTTGTCGGCGGCCCGCGCGGCGAAGATGTTGATGTACTGCTTGAGTTCGGGCAGTTCCGGATCGTCGGTGTAGATCGTGTCGTTCTTCGTCAAACCCGCTGGGCGAGCGAAGGTGTCGTCGACGAAGGCCGCGTCAACGCTGCTGAGCGACTGCGCGGTCAGCGTCGGATCGATGGGCGTCAGCTTCACCTTCGACGCCACGGTGTCCACGTCCTCGATCTTCGAATCCCAACTGGCACCGCCCTTCAGCACGATCAGACCGGCCGCGGCCAGGCTGAGCAGCGGCCGCACCTGGTTGGCCGAGTTGTTGCTCAACGTGACCTGACCGCCGCGCGGGATGTCGGCCACCGACTTGTGCTTACGTGAGTACAGCGCGAGCGGGAAGATCTCGGTCGCGCCGATCGGCACCAGGTTGTCGTTGTTGCGGGCGTTGTAGTTGGCCAGGTAGCGCACGTGCTGGAACTTGTTGAGATCGATCTGCCGTTGCGCGAGTGCGGGATTGGGCTGGTTGTAGTCGGTGAAGTTGACGAACTCAACGGCAATGCCCTGATCTGCGGCTTTCTTCTTGTACACGTCCCAGTGCGGCAGTGCGAGATCGTTCACACCGATGCGGATCACGTCGTCGCGGTGTTGCGCGCCACAGGAAACCGAGGCGACGGCCACGGCGGACAGGATCGGGATGAGCAGTAGTCGGTGCATCAAGCGCATTGCGAGCAAACTAAACGGTCGTACAAGTTTCCGGAAGGGTTTCGCTCACCACAATCCAAACCGTTGTCTGCCCGGTTGCCGGGCCGCTTGGATTACCGGGTTCATATCGCGACAAGCATTTCGGGAGCACGAGTGAAATTCCATCGGGTACTGGCGATCCCGGTCCTGGTAGCAACCGCGGCCCTCACCCTTACGGCGTGCGGTTCTGACGACAAGGCCTCCTCCGACACGGTAGTGCGGATCGGCACGACCGACAAGGACAAAGCCTGGGACGTCTTCGAGCAGCGGGCCAAGGACAAGGGCATCACGCTGAAGGTCACCAACTTCTCCGATTACAAGCAACCGAATCTCGCGCTGTCGCAGCAGCAGATCGACGTGAATCTGTTCCAGCACCTGCAGTTCCTCGGTGCCTACAACGTCGCGAACAACGACACCCTGACGCCGATCGGGTCCACCTATATCGTGCCGTTGGGCCTGTATTCCAAGAAGCACAAGACCCTCGCCGACATTCCGCAGGGCGGGGAGATCGCGATCCCGAACGACCCGACCAACCAGGCGCGGGCGCTGTTCGTGTTGCAGGCGGCCGGTCTGCTGAAGCTGTCCTCGAAGACCAACTCGCCCTCCCCCGCCGACATCGACAGGGGCGCGTCCAAGGTCAAGGTGACCACCGTTGACGCGGCGCAGACCGCGCTCTCGCTGGCCTCGGTGGACGGCTCGGTGATCAACAACACCTTCCTCGACCGCGCCGACATCGACCCCAATTCGGCGCTGTACAAGGATGATCCGAAGGATCCCTCGGCCGAGCCGTACATCAACGCGCTGGTGACCAGGGCCGAGGACAAGAACAATCCGAAACTGCTGCAGCTGGTCGAGCTCTGGCACGACCCCGAGGTGCAGAAGGCACACAGTGAGGTGACCAAGGGCACCGCCGTCGAGGTGCGGCGCAATGGTCCTGAGCTGGAACAGATTCTGCAGCGGGTGCAGCAGTCCATCCGCGACGGCAAGTGAGTAACGCGCCCGCGGTCGAGTTCCGTTCGGTCACCAAGGTTTTCGGCAAGGGCGCGGACGCCCATGTCGCGCTGGACGCTATCGATCTGCGCATCGAGCAGGGTGAGATCTTCGGCGTGATCGGCTATTCCGGCGCGGGCAAGAGCACGCTGGTCCGGTTGATCAACGCGCTGGAGAAGCCGACCAGCGGCACCGTCGAGATCTCCGGCACCCCGATCACCGGGGTGCGCGAGGCTGAGGTGCGGCGACTGCGCCGCGATATCGGGATGGTATTCCAGCAGTTCAACCTGTTCCGATCACGCACTGCCGCAGGCAATATCGAGTATCCGCTCAAGGTCGCGGGTTGGCCGCGGGCCGAACGCAAGGCGCGGGTCGCGGAGCTGCTGGAGTTCGTCGGGCTGACCGACAAGGCCCGCAGCTATCCCGATCAGCTCTCCGGCGGACAGAAGCAGCGGGTCGGTATCGCTCGCGCGCTGGCGACCTCGCCGTCGCTGCTGCTCGCGGACGAGTCGACCTCGGCGCTGGACCCGGAGACCACCGGCGAGGTGCTCCGGCTGCTGAAGAAGATCAATCGTGAGCTCGGCGTCACCATCGTGGTGATCACCCATGAGATGGATGTGATTCGCGCGGTGGCCGACCGGGTCGCGGTGCTCGCCGAGGGTCGCATCGTCGAACTCGCCAGCACCTTCGAGGTTTTCGCGGCCCCGAAGGCGGTGCCGACGCAGTCGTTCGTGGCGACGGTGCTGCACAACCGGCCGTCCGAGGACGAACTGCGCAGGCTCGGTGAGCTGCACGGTGGTCGGCTGGTCACGGTGGACATCGATGACCGGCGCGGCATCGGCGCGGCACTGGCCGCCGCGGCACACGCCGACGTCGGCTTCGAGGTGGTCTACGGCGGAGTGAGCACGTTGCAGGACAAGACATTCGGCAGTGTCACCCTGGCGCTGCACGGTCCCGACGACGCCATCGACAAGGTGATCGACGAGCTCGATCGCCGGACGGTCTGAAAGGAGTTCTCATGCATGCGAATTGGGATACTCTGCGGCCGCTGCTGTACGAGGCGATCGGCACGACCATCTATCTGGTGCTGGTCACCTTCGTGGTCGGCGGCCTGATCGGCTTGTTCCTCGGCACCGTGCTCTATGTCACCCGCAAGGGTGGTCTGCTGGCGAACGCGCCGATCAACCTGTTGCTCAACGTGATCGTCAATGTGGTCCGGCCCATCCCGTTCATCATTCTGCTCGCGGCGCTCGGCCCGGTGACGCTGAAGGTGGTCGGCACCACCATCGGCCAGGATGCCGCGGTGTTCGTCATGATCGTGGCGGCGTCGTTCTTCATCGCCCGGATCGTGGAGCAGAATCTGGTGACGGTCGACCCCGGCGTCATCGAGGCGGCCAGGGCGGTCGGCGCCGGGCCGCTACGAATCATCGTGACGCTGTTGATACCTGAGGCATTGGGCCCGCTGGTGCTCGGCTACACCTTCGTGGTGATCGGGATCGTCGACATCTCCGCCATGGCAGGCACCGTCGGCGGCGGCGGGCTGGGCGATTTCGCGCTCGTCCAGGGGTATCAGCGGTTCAACTGGCAGGTCACCCTGGTCGCCACGCTCGTGATTATCGCCGGCGTGCAGGTCATTCAGTTCTTCGGCAACTGGCTGGCTCGAAAGGTGTTGCGGCGCTGAGATAGTCGAAGCCGCTGAGGTAGTCGAAACAAACGAGGGGTGTCCAGCGGACACCCCTCGTTCGATTATGGCGTGACTACTCCGGAGTGCATTGCGAGTGCAGGATCTCGGCGCGCTTGGGTGCCGAGCTACCGAAGTTCGGGAACGGCGGCGCAAGCGGCCCGAGGGCGGCGATCGCGTTACGTTCCGCCTCGGCCCGGCTCCGGCCGGTGCCGACGGCCCAGTTGCCGTCCGAGCTCGCCGAGACCGCACCGCACCCGTCCGCGAAGCGCACGACGACGAAGCAGTCCCAACTGCCGCATTCGGCCAGTGCGTCCGTGTCCGACAAGGACCAGCCCGGGTAGTTCCACGCCGCTCCGGTGGCCCCGCTCTTAGGGTTCAGCGCGATCGAACCGTAGTACCTGCCCGCCGAATCCGGCTCGGCATGGGCGGCGCCCGCACCGGCTGCGACCAGAGCGGCCGCGGATGACACGACCAGGCCGAGAGCAGCCTTGCGCGACAACGACATTGTGATCCTCCCCGAGAAAGAAATAACTTCGAGTCAGATCATGAGCCACCGCACCCGATTTGTCCAAATCACTTCAGGCAATGAAACCTGCTGGAACACAGAGTCTTTCGAAATGAAACCTCTCAGATCGTGGCGCGCACCAGAGCCGAACCTCAGCTCGCGTTCTTGGTGCACGAGGACAGCACGATGCTCGCCGCCCGCGGCGAAGAACTGCCAAGGTCGGGGAACGGCGGCGCACTCTCGCCGAGCTTGGCGATCGCCGACTGCTCCGCGTCCTGTCGCGACGGGGCCGAATCGGCCGCGATCTGCCCGTCCGCGCCCCGCGCGACGGCCGCACAACCATTGACGAACCGCACCAGAATCCGGCAGTCGTACACGCCGCAATCCCTGATCGCCACCACATCGGCCGCCACCCAGCTCGACTGATCGGTCGCCTCGACAAACTTCCCTGCCCCCGGCGAAAATGCCAGCGTCCCATAGTAATTGCCCGCCGCATGCGCCGAGCCCGCCCCCACCACAGCAAGCGCCGCGGTAGATGTCAGAGCCACACCGAACGCGACCCTACCCAGAACTGACACCAGATTCTCCCCGGTTTCAAAGAAGTAAACGCGGAGCTGATCATCGCCGAGCAAGTGCCCCGATGTCCAGTATCCCGTTGCACCCCAGCGGTTTCTATCCTCGCCCGCACACCCGCTCCCCGTAGTAACAGCGCGACATCTCATCAAGGCGAGTCAAATGGTCGCTTAACGATCTTCAATAGCGACCATTTGACTCGCCTCGATGGTCTATCCCCAGCGGCGAGTTGTGCACAGGGGAGTTGTTTGCGCAGGTGAGGTAGTGCGGGCTGGTGGCGGGGCTCTCGATGCTTAGGTGCATGAGGCCACGACTGGAGGGGCTGAGGGATAGACAGTTCGGTGTCTTCACCACCTCGCAGGTGCAGATCGAATACACCCGCGCGGAACTGCGCGCACGCCTACATCGTGGCGATTGGGTGCAGGTCTTCCACGGCGTATACCGGGAGGCTACCGCGCGGCCGGGACCAGAACTGCGCATCGAAGCGGCGCGGCTGTCGATGGGCTTGCCAGTCCTGATCGCCGCCTACGACACGGCCGCCGAGTTACACGGCTTCTCGATGGCGGAGAGCAGTGCGACACACGTACTGGGTGTGCAACTATCTCGCTCGAAACACCTTGTTGTACATCGAGATCGGCTCGATCCCGCACAGGTGACAATAGTGAACGGCGTATCCACTACCACCGCCGCCCGCACCGCGATCGACATGGCACGCACACTGGACCGAATGGAAGCACTGGCCACGCTGGACACCTCGATCCGCCTCGGGCTCTCATTCGACGAGCTCGAGCAGGAAATCACCCGCCACCACCGACGCCGCGGCTTCCGGCAGGCCGCCGAACTGATCGAATTGGTGGACGGCCGAGCTGAATCACCGATGGAGTCATGCACCCGCCTGCGATGCATCGACGCGGGACTCCCCCACCCTCAGCCGCAACTAGCGGTCCCGACCCCAGACGGCGAGCGTCGACTCGACCTGGGCTGGCCGCAATACCGGATTGGCCTCGAATACGACAGCGTCGCTTGGCATTCCGGCCTCCACGCCGCCGCACGAGACAACGCCCGCCACAACCATCTAGCTACCCAAGGCTGGACAATCTTCTACGCCACCGCCCTAGACGTCCTCCAGCAGCCCCAACTCTTCACCGACCCCATCAGGCAGGCGATCAACCAGCGTCGACGCGAGTCAAAGGGTCGCTAAATGATCTTCAACAGCGACCATGTGACTCACCCCAACAGGATTTACACGGTGAAGCCGAGGGCGCGGAGTTGTTCGCGGCCGTCTTCGGTGATCTTGTCGGGGCCCCAGGGGGGCATCCAGACCCAGTTGATTTTGAGGTCGTCTACCAGGCCGCTGCGGACCAGGGCGTTGCGGGACTGGTCCTCGATGACGTCGGTGAGGGGGCAGGCGGCGGAGGTGAGGGTCATGTCGAGGATGGCGACCTCGTCCTGCACGGCCAGGCCGTAGACCAAGCCGAGGTCGACGACGTTGATGCCGAGTTCGGGGTCGACGACGTCACGCATCGCCTCCTCGAGGTCCTCGAGCCGCTTGATGTCTTCGGCGGACAGCTCGACCTGCTCGGCCGTCTCGGTTGCCGGTGTCTCACTCATGCCTGGTCCCCGTTTCGTTGTGTCTCTTCCGCCGAGGCTATCCGGACCACAGCGTCTTTGAACGCCATCCAGCCGAGCAGTGCGCATTTGACCCGCGCCGGGTACTTGGCGACCCCGGCGAAGGCGATGCCGTCGCCGATCATGTCCTCGTCGCCCTCGACGGTGCCGCGGCTGGAGATCATCTCGTAGTACGAGTCGACCACCTTCAGCGCCTGCTGCACCGGCAAGCCGATGACCTGGTCGGTGAGGACCGAGGTGGAGGCCTGGCTGATCGAGCAGCCCTGACCGTCGTAGGAGACGTCGGCGACGTCACCGTTGTCGTCGAGCTGCACGCGCAGGGTGACCTCGTCACCGCAGGTCGGGTTCACGTGGTGCACTTCGGCACCGAACGGTTCCCGCAGCCCGCGGTGGTGCGGGTGCTTGTAATGGTCCAGGATCACTTCCTGGTACATCTGCTCCATGCGCATGTTCTATACAACTCCGAAGAAGCTCTGAGCCTTCCGCACGGCCGCGACCAGTGCGTCCACCTCGTCGAGGGTGTTGTAGGCGGCGAACGAGGCGCGCGCGGTGGCGGGCACGCCGAGCCGACGCATCAGCGGCCACGCGCAGTGGTGACCGACCCGTACCGCGACACCTTCGTCGTCGAGGATCTGCCCGACGTCGTGGGCGTGGATCCCGTCGACCACGAACGACACCGTGCCACCGCGATCTACGTTCTCGGTCGGACCGATGATCCGCACACCGTCGATCGCGTTCAAGCCCTCGATCGCGGCACCGACCAGCGAATGTTCGTGTTCCGCAACGACATCCATGCCGATCGCCTCGAGATACCGCACGGCGGCACCCAATCCGACCACCTGCGAGGTCATCGGCACACCGGCTTCGAACCGCTGCGGCGGCGCCGCGTAGGTGGTCGCCTCCATCGTGACGGTCTCGATCATCGAGCCACCCGTGATGAACGGCGGCGTCTCCGCGAGCAGCGCCCGACGCCCGTACAACACGCCGACACCGGACGGACCGAACATCTTGTGTCCGGAGAACGCGGCGAAATCGACGCTGAGTTCACGGAAGTCGACCGGCATGTGCGGCACCGACTGGCAGGCGTCGAGCACGGTCAGCGCGCCGACAGCCTTTGCGCGGCGCACCAATTCGGCGACATCGGTGATGGCACCGGTCACGTTGGACTGGTGCGTGAACGCGACAACCTTGGTGGCGGGCGACAATTCGAGCGAATCGAGATCGATCCGGCCGTCGTCGGTCACGCCGTACCACTTCAGCGTCGCACCGGTACGGCGCGCAAGCTCTTGCCACGGAACGAGATTCGCGTGATGCTCCAGCTCGGTGATGACGATCTCGTCACCGGGCCCGACGTGGTACGGAAAGCGGTCGTCGGCGAACGAGTACGTCACCAGGTTCAGCGATTCGGTCGCGTTCTTGGTGAACACGATCTCGTCGGCATCGACCCCGACGAACCGGGCGATATCCGCGCGGGCGCTCTCGTACGCGTCGGTCGCCTCCTCGGCCAGCTGATGCGCACCGCGGTGCACCGCCGAGTTGTGGGTGACCAGGAACTCACGTTCCGCGTCGAGCACGGCAAGGGGCCGCTGCGAGGTCGCGCCGGAGTCCAGGTACACCAACGGTTTCCCGTCCCGAACCGTGCGGCTCAGGATCGGGAAGTCGGCCCGCAGGCGGGCCACGTCGAGGGTGCGGACCGTGGCGGTCATATCAAGCTCCCGCAGTGGCAGTCTGAGTGAAACGGACGTAGCCGTTGGCGTCGAGTTCGTCGGCCAGTTCCGAGCCGCCCTCGGCGACGATGCGGCCGCCAACGAAGACGTGCACGAATTCCGGCTGGATGTAGCGCAGGATGCGGGTGTAGTGCGTGATCAGCAGCACGCCACCGTTCTCGCGCTCCTTGTACTTGTTGACACCCTCGGAGACGATGCGCAGCGCGTCGACGTCGAGGCCGGAGTCGGTCTCGTCCAGGATGGCGATCTTCGGCTTGAGCAGGCCGAGCTGCAGGATCTCGTGGCGCTTCTTCTCGCCACCGGAGAAGCCCTCGTTCACATTGCGCTCGGCGAAGGCCGGGTCGATCTCCAGCTCGGCCATCGACTCCTTGACTTCCTTGACCCAGTGCCGCAGCTTGGGCGCCTCGCCGCGCACGGCGGTGACGGCGGTACGCAGGAAGTTCGATGTGGAGACGCCGGGCACCTCGACCGGGTACTGCATGGCGAGGAACAGGCCCGCGCGCGCCCGCTCGTCGACCGACATCGCGAGAACGTCTTCGCCGTCGAGGGTGATCGAGCCGGAGGTCACCGTGTACTTGGGGTGGCCCGCGATCGCGTAGGACAGGGTCGACTTGCCGGAGCCGTTGGGGCCCATGATGGCGTGCGTCTCACCGGAATTGATGGTGAGGTTGACGCCCTTGAGGATCTGAATGGGCGCGCCGGACTCGTCCGGGTTGGCGACCTCGACGTGCAGGTCCTTGATTTCCAGGGTGGTCATCGAATTCGAGTTCCTTTGTGGGTATGAGTTTTCGGGATCAGACGCCGACAGCGGCGAGCTCGGCCTCGATAGCCGACTCCAGCCGCTCCCGGATCTCGGGGACCGCGATCTTCTGGATGATCTCGTGGAAGAAGCCGCGCACGACCAGGCGTCGCGCCACGTCCTCCGGGATGCCGCGAGCGCGCAGGTAGAACAGCTGCTCGTCGTCGAAACGGCCGGTGGCGCTGGCGTGTCCGGCGCCGACGATCTCGCCGGTCTCGATCTCCAGGTTCGGCACCGAGTCGGCGCGCGCGCCGTCGGTGAGCACCAGGTTGCGGTTCAGCTCGAAGGTTTCGGTGCCCTCGGCCGCGGCGCGGATCAGCACGTCGCCGACCCACACGGTGTGCGCGTCGGGCTTGCCGGAGTCCGGATCGCCTTGCAGCGCACCCTTGTACACGACGTTGGACTTGCAGTGCGGCTGCGAGTGGTCGACGAGCAGGCGCTGCTCGAAGTGCTGGCCAGCGTCGGCGAAGTACAGGCCGAGCAGTTCGGCGTCGCCGCCGGGGCCCGCGTACTTGACGACCGGGGTCAGCCGGACCAGGTCGCCGCCGATGGTGACCACGGTGTGCCGCAGTGTCGCGTCGCGGTTGAGCAGCGCGTGATGCGCCGAGACGTGCACGGCGTCGTCGGCCCAGTCCTGCACGGCGACCACGGTCAGCCGGGCACTGTCGCCGAGCACGAATTCGATGTTCTCCGCGTAGGTTCCGCTGCCGCGCTGGTCGATCACCACGGTGGCGGTGGCGAAGTTGCCGAGCCGGATCTGCAGGTGACCGTAGGCGACCTTGTCGACGCCGGGACCGGTGATGGTCACGACGACCGGCTCGGCCACCTCGGTTTCGGCGGCGATGCTCAGCACGGTGGCCGACTCGAACGCCGAATACGCCTGGGCCGCAACGCGATCGGCGGGCTGTCCGGCCTGGCCGAGGCGGGCGTCATCGCGTCCGACGGTTTCGACGGTGATGCCGTCGACCGTCGTCACCGCAACGTCGGCAGCACCATTCGCGACGGCGGTGCCGTCGTGCAGGCCGCGCAGGCGGCGCAGCGGGGTGAACCGCCACGCCTCGTCACGGCCCGAGGGCACCTCGAACTTGTCGACGTCGAACGAGGTGAAGACCTCGCCCTTGTTGACCGCGGCGCCAGCGCCCGGGTTCTGAATCGGCTTAGCGGGGTTTTCGCCCTCGACCGCTCCAATGACACCAGTCGACATCAGCCAACGGCCCCTTCCATTTGCAGCTCGATGAGCCGGTTCAATTCCAACGCGTATTCCATCGGCAGTTCCTTGGCGATGGGCTCGACGAAGCCGCGCACCACCATGGCCATCGCCTCGTCCTCGGTCATGCCGCGGCTCATCAGGTAGAACAGCTGGTCCTCGGAGACCTTCGAGACCGTGGCCTCGTGACCCATCGTCACGTCGTCCTCGCGGATGTCGACGTACGGGTAGGTGTCCGAGCGGCTGATCGTATCGACAAGCAGCGCATCGCATTTCACTGTCGACTTGGACCCGTACGCGCCCTTGTTCACCTGAACGAGGCCGCGGTAGGAGGCCCGGCCGCCGCCGCGCGCCACCGACTTGCTGATGATGTTCGAGGAGGTGTGCGGCGCCAGGTGCAGCATCTTCGCGCCGGTGTCCTGGTGCTGACCCTCACCGGCGAACGCCACCGAGAGCACCTCGCCACGGGCGTACTCGCCGGTCATCCAGACCGCCGGGTACTTCATGGTGACCTTGGAGCCGATATTGCCGTCGACCCACTCCATGGTCGCGCCCGCCTCCGCCTTGGCCCGCTTGGTGACCAGGTTGTAGACGTTGTTCGACCAGTTCTGGATCGTGGTGTAGCGGCAGCGGCCGCCCTTCTTCACGATGATCTCGACCACCGCGGAGTGCAGCGAGTCCGACTTGTAGATCGGCGCGGTGCAGCCCTCGACGTAGTGCACGTAGGCGCCCTCGTCGACGATGATCAGGGTCCGCTCGAACTGGCCCATGTTCTCGGTGTTGATCCGGAAGTAGGCCTGCAGCGGAATGTCCACGTGCACGCCGGGCGGCACGTAGATGAACGAGCCACCCGACCATACGGCGGTGTTCAGCGCGGAGAACTTGTTGTCGCCCGCGGGGATCACCGAGCCGAAGTACTGCTGGAAGAGCTCAGGGTGCTCCTTCAACGCCGTATCGGTGTCGAGGAAGATGACGCCCTGCTTCTCCAGATCCTCACGGATGGAGTGGTAGACGACCTCGGACTCGTACTGCGCGGCGACACCGGAGACCAGGCGCTGCTTCTCCGCCTCCGGGATGCCGAGCTTGTCGTAGGTGTTCTTGATGTCGGCGGGCAGGTCGTCCCAGGTGGCCGCCTGCTTCTCGCTGGAGCGCACGAAGTACTTGATGTTGTCGAAGTCGATGCCGTCGAGGTTGGAGCCCCAGTTCGGCATGGGCTTGCGATCGAAGATGCGCAGGGCCTTGAGCCGGATGTCGAGCATCCAGTCCTGCTCGCTCTTCTTCTCCGAGATGTCGCGAACAACCGCCTCGGACAGGCCTCGTTGCGCGCTGGCTCCGGCCACATCCGAATCGGCCCAGCCGTAACCGTATTTGCCCAGGGAAGCGATGGTCTCTTCCTGAGTGAGCGGCTGCACCTGGTCGGTGGTTGTCGTCATTCGGCACTCCTTCCGGAGTCGTTCGTTCGTACCGCTGCGGGCTGTGCAGCGATTTCTGGTGAAGTTTGTTTGGCAATCGGTAGTACGAGCAGCGGCACGTGCGTCGTGCACGCGCAGTCGCCGTTGGCGATAGTGGCCAGCCGCTGCACGTGGGTGCCGAGCAGGTCACGGAACGCCTCGAGTTCCGCCTCGCACAACTGCGGGAATTCCTCCGCGACGTGCGCGACCGGGCAGTGGTGCTGGCAGATCTGCACGCCGGTGCCCACCTTGCGGGTGGAGGCGGCGAAACCGGCCTCGGTGAACGCGTCCGCGATCTCCTCGGCCTTGGCCTCGGTGTGCTGCGGCGTGTGGTCCTCGACCGGTGCGATCCCGGCCACGATAGTCCTGGCTCGTTTCCGCGCGAACTCGGCGATGGCTTGTTCGCCGCCGATCTCGCCGAGCTGGCGGATCGCCGCGCCTGCCAGGTCGTCGTAGGCGTGGCCGAGCTGGCCACGGCCCGCGGCGGTGAGCTGATACTGCTTGGCGGGGCGGCCGCGACCCTTCTGCTGCCAAGGTGCGGACCTGCTGGCCCGTGCCTGACCGGAGTCGATCAGTGCGTCGAGATGGCGACGGACCCCTGCTGGGGCGAGTCCCAATGTGGTGCCGATGGCGGTCGCGGTGATCGGACCCTCTTCCAGCAGTAGCTGGACAATGGCCGCGCGGGTATGTCCCTCACCGGCAGTCGCGGGCGCAGCAGACGATCCGGTACCGGCCTTACGACCAGCCCTTTCGTCCTCGCTCCGCAAACCCACGGTTTTCACAACATCAGTGTGGCGGAATTCGTTCCCGAAATCTAATAAGGGTGCCCTGAGTTCTAGGGCCTTGTGACCTGCATAGACCGCTGTTGCGGGGACGATCCGGAGTGCCGCGGAGTTGCGGATCGACGTGCGGACCGCGCGATATTTAAGCCGAACCTTAAAGTGACCGCAAATACGAGCCCTGACCTGCCCGTTCCTCGAGCGACCCGAGAACGCCTAGCTCCGCCGGTAAGTTCGCCCGCCGCACTTCGACCTCCCGGCCGCCGAGCCCTTCGACGAGCACTCGCGCCTGGATCTTGATCAGTGCGTTACATCACATCTGGTCATTCGACCACCTCACCGAGACCGTTCAGCGGACGACGACGAGCTTGATCGGGGTCGCCAAGAGCGCGTCGACGGCCTCGTCCCAGTTTGCTGTCCGAGTGGTGACCAGCGACGGATCGAACCGGCCCGCGGCGACCAGGTCCAGGACCTCGGGGATAGCGGGGCGGGCGTGCGCGCGACCGGTGTGGAACGTGCAGCAGCGCGAGTACATCCCGAAAAGCGGCAGTGCCACGTCGGTGACCTGCAGGCTGACGCTGGTGCACCAGCCGTCGTAGGCGGTCGCGTTGATCGCCGAGCGCAGCGACGTCGGATTGCCCGTGGCCTCGACCGTGATCGGGAAGCGGCCGACCCTGGCGTCGCTCGGTCCTTCGATCGCCTCGGCGCCCATGGACTTCGCGATTTCCAGCCGCTCGACGGCGTCGTCCAGGTAAACCACCCTGGACGCACCGAGTGCCACCGCGAGGCCCGCGGCATACAGACCGATCGACGGTGCGGTGGCACCGCCGATGACCAGCACTTCGGCGCCGGGGCTGTCGGCGAGCTGCGGGCCGACGGCGCGATAGCCGTCGGGGATGTTGTCGCTGGCGCTGGCGACGGCCACCGGGTCGATGCCGGCCGGGAGCGGGACGAGCATGGCGTCGGCGTGCGGGATGAGCGCGAGGTCGGCCCAGAGTCCGCCCCATTCCAGTCCGCCGAGCGGGCCGAGGCCGAAGCTGGACAGCCGAGGGTGGCTCGTACAGTTGCCGGTGCGGCCGCGCAGACAGGCAGTGCATGTGCCGCAAGAGATTTGGAACGGCACCACCACACGGTCACCGACCGCGACGGTGCGCACGTCGTCGCCGATCGCGACCACCTCGACGACGCCCTCGTGCCCGAACGCGTACGGACCGGCCAGCGGGAACTCACCGCGAAGGACGGCCGGATCGATATCGCAGGTGGCCAGGGCGACGGGGCGCACCAGCGCCTGATCCGGCCCGGTGAGTTCGGGTTCGGGGTGTTCTTCCCAGCGCAGCTCGCCGGGGCCGGTCAACATCAGACGCTTCATCGTCCAAGTTTCGCTAGAACGTTCTTTCTAGTCAATGCCTCCGCGCGGAATTTCATTGCTCGACAACAACTTCCGGAACATTTCCGGTCGGATCCGATGCCTCGGCCGCCGCCACCACCCGCGCCTCGACCGACAGGGCCGAGTCCACCGCGGGCATCCCGGCGTCGATATCCGACGATCCGGTGCCCGACGGATCCGAGTCCACCGCACCCGCCTCGGCATTCAGCAGCCCTGCCTCGGTGAAGGTCACCCGAATCAGCCGCTCCATCGCCGCGGCGACCGTGCGCAGCGGCGCCTCCGAGCGACGCACCCTGGCCAGAATGGTCGCGCCCTCATACGCGGCGACCACCGTGGTGGCCAACTCCCCCGCGTCCTGCGCGGACAACCCCAATTCGCCGAGCAATCCGACGAACGCCTGCTCCATCGTCTCGAAGGCCGTGCCGCAGGCGGCGCGGATCGCCTCGATATCGCTGCCGCCGTCAAGCGCGGGTGTGCCGATCGGGCAGCCGTCGTCCCATTCCGAGGCGGCCAGCTTGTCGACCATGAAGTCGAAGATGGTGGTCGTGGTGGCGAAGACATCGGTCGGCGCCTGCCTGATCATCCGTCCGGTCAACGTCCCCGTCCCGGTGATGGCGGCGACCGCGATCTCCTCCTTGCCACCCGGAAAGTGGTGGTAGATAGACCCATACGGCAATCCGGCCGCCTCGCTCAACGCCTTGAGACCGAACCCGTGATACCCGTGCCGTGCGAGCAGCCCGCACGCGGCGACCTCGATCCGCCGCCTGGACTCCGAAACCATATGTCTGATTGTGCCCCGGTCGGCGACGCTTCCGATTGGAACGAGCACTGCCCGTCACCATGGCCGGTGCGGTCTGTGGCCGGACTCGGTCCGACCGCGCCCCTTATGCTTCGTCTCGTGGCGGTACTGGAGGGCGCGCGGCGCAGGACACTGGCATTCGGGCGCCGAGCACTCGGGTTAGACGTGCCGACCGCCGATCACACGATCGCGGTCCTGCACCAGGACGAGACCGAAGTCCCCGGCCTCGACCAGAAGGAACGCGTCCAACTCGACCGCATCCGCCTGATGGGCGCGACCGGAACGGTGCTGATGGCGATCAGCGCCCTCGGCATCGGCGCGCAGCCGGTGCATCAGAACCCCACCTCGGGCGTCCGCGTGCTCGGCATCTTCGCCCGCGCGCACACCGGCTCGCTCGCCATGTGCATGACCGGCACGGTCGTCGTTGTGCTCGCTTGGCTGCTGCTCGGCCGCTTCGCGGTCGGTGGCATCGGCGGTGCCCCACGCCATCGGCTGACCCGCTCCCAACTCGACCGCACCCTGCTGCTCTGGATCATCCCGCTCAGCGTCGCCCCGCCGCTGTTCAGCAACGACGTGTATTCCTATCTGGCACAAAGCGAAATCGCGGCACGCGGTATAGACCCCTATCAGGAGGGGCCGGTCGCGGGGCTCGGCATCGACAACGTACTGACCAACAATGTGCCGACCATCTGGCGCGACACCCCGGCGCCGTACGGTCCGCTGTTCCTCTGGATCGGCCGCGGCATCGCCGAGATCACCGGCGACAACATCATCGCGGGCGTGTGGGTGCACCGGATGCTCGCGCTGGCCGGTGTCGCGTTGATCGTCTGGGCGCTGCCGAGACTTTCGGTGCGCTGCGGCGTCGCACCGGTGAGCGCGCTGTGGCTTGGTGCCGCGAATCCACTGGTGCTGTTCCATCTGGTCGGCGGCGTGCACAACGACGCCCTGATGCTCGGGCTGATGCTGGCCGGGATGGAGTTCTGCTTACGCGCCATCGAGGACATCCATCCGTTCAACGAACGGGCCTACGCGTGGTTGATCGGCGGGGCGATCGTCATCACGATGTCGTCGTCGGTGAAATTGACCTCGATCGTCGCGCTCGGGTTCGTCGGCATGGCGCTGGCCAGACGCTGGGGTTTCACGCTGCGCAACGTGGCCGTCGCGGCGACCATGATCGGCGCGATCGCCATCGGCACAACGGTTTTCATCGGCGCGATGAGCGGGCTCGGTTTCGGCTGGATCCACACCCTCGGTGTCGCCAACGCGGTGCGCAGCTGGATGTCGGTGCCGACGGTGCTCGGCATCATCACCGGATTCGGCGGCGTGCTGCTCGGGCTCGGCGACCACACCACCGCGTTGTTGAGCATCACCCGGCCGATCGCCGCGGTGATCGCGGGGTTCTTCACCGTGCGCATGCTGGTCGCCACCGGCGCCGGGCGGCTGCATCCGGTCGGCGCGCTCGGCGTCGCGATGGGCGCGATCGTACTGCTGTTCCCGGTGGTGCAGCCCTGGTATGTGCTGTGGGCGATCGTGCCGCTGGCCGCCTGGGCCACCCGGCCCGCGTTCCGCGTTCCCGCCGTGGCCTTCTCGGCGGTCGTCAGCGTCATCCTGATGCCGCGCGGCGCCGACCTCGAGGTCTTCCAGATCGTCGGCGCCGCCATCGCCACCGTGATCGTCTCGGTACTGTTCATCGTGATCACCCGTAACAAACTGCCGTGGCGCGGCGAGCGGGGGGTGTCGGCTCCGTCACAGGCGGCCACGTCTTACGGTGTGACATCGTGAACCTCGCCTCCGGACCTGCCGTTCGCGTCGACGGTGTCGTCAAGCGTTACGGCGAGACCACGGCGGTCGACGGTTTGCGCTTCGATGTCGAACGGGCCCAAGTACTCGCGCTGCTCGGTCCGAACGGGGCCGGCAAAACCACCACGGTCGAGATGTGCGAGGGATTCGTGACGCCGGACGCGGGTTCGGTGCGCGTGCTCGGGCTCGATCCGATCGCCGATTCCGATCGGCTGCGGCCGCGCATCGGGGTGATGTTGCAGGGCGGCGGCGCCTATCCGGGGGCGAAGGCGGGCGAGATGCTCGATCTGGTGGCCGCCTACTCCGCCGATCCGCTTGACCCCGAGTGGTTACTGCGGACGCTCGGCCTACAGGACAATCGGGGGACGCCGTATCGACGGCTGTCCGGCGGCCAGCAGCAGCGCCTTGCGTTGGCGTGTGCGCTGGTCGGTAAGCCGGAGATCGTGTTCCTGGACGAGCCGACCGCGGGGCTCGACGCGCAGGCGCGGCTGATCGTATGGGAGTTGATCGACGCGTTGCGCCGCGACGGGGTGACCGTTGTGCTCACCACCCACCTGATGGACGAGGCCGAGCAGCTCGCCGACCAGCTGGTGATCATCGATCACGGCCGCATCGTCGCCTCGGGGACGCCCGCCGAGGTGACCGCGCATGGCGCTGCGGGGCAGCTACGCTTCTCGGCCCCACCGAAACTCGATCTCGATCTGCTGAAATCGGCGCTGCCGGAAGGTTTTTCGCCACGGGAGACCACGCCGGGCACGTATCTGGTCGAGGGCGAGATCAATCCGCAGGTGCTCGCCACCGTGACCGCGTGGTGCGCGCGAGTGAACGTGCTCGCCACCGACATTCGGATCGATCAGCGCAGGCTCGAAGACGTCTTCCTCGAACTCACCGGACGGGACCTACGCGGATGACCAAGCCCGACCTGACCGCCAACCGCTTCGCGCCGGGCACCTTCGCCCCCGACCCACGGCCGAACTCGCGCGCCGCGATGATGATCGCGCAGACGCGGCTCGAGCTGATCCTGTTGCTGCGCAACGGCGAACAGCTGCTGCTGACCATGTTCATTCCGATCACCCTGCTCGTCGGGCTTAGCCTGCTGCCGTTCGGCGACCTCGGCGACGACCGGGTGGACAAGATCGTGCCAGCGGTGATGATGGTGGCGATCATGTCGACCGCGTTCACCGGACAGGCCATCGCCGTCGGCTTCGACCGCCGCTACGGCGCGCTGAAACGGCTCGGCGCCACCGCGCTACCACGCTGGGGCATCATCGCGGGCAAGAGCGCGGCGGTGCTGATCGTCGTTGTGCTGCAAGCGATTCTGCTCGGCGTCATCGGCTTCGCGCTCGGCTGGCGGCCCGAACCCGCCGGATTAGCCCTTGGCGCGCTCGTAATCGCGCTCGGCACCGCGACTTTCGCGGCCATGGGCCTGCTGCTCGGCGGCACGCTGAAGGCGGAAATCGTGCTGGCGCTTGCGAACATCCTGTGGTTCGTCATGCTCGGCATCGCCAGCCTGGTGTTCGCCTCCAACGACATGCCGACCGCGGTGAATGTGCTTGCCCGCCTGATCCCCTCGGGTGCGCTGGCGGTCACCCTCGAGGACGCGATGCGCAGCAGCATCGACTGGTTCGGCATCGCCGTGCTCGCCGCGTGGGGCGCGATCTCCGGCATCCTCGCCGCACGCTACTTCCGCTTCGAATAGCACCGCGCACGGTACCAACGACAGCGTGTAGTTGACCGTGCTCTACCATCGTGACGTGCTGTATCGCGCCTTTCTGCGACTCGTCGACAAGCTGCCGCTGCCCTCGCTGCGGGTGCAGCGACTGATCGCGATCGCGGTCATCCTCTCGCAGGCGGGCATCTCGGTCACCGGAGCCGTCGTCCGGGTCACCGCCTCCGGCCTCGGCTGCCCGACCTGGCCGCAGTGTTTCCCGGGCAGCTTCACCCCGATCGGCGTCTCCGAGGTGCCGGTCCTGCATCAGACCGTCGAGTTCAGCAACCGGCTGCTCACCTTCGCCGTCTCGCTGTGCGCCGCGCTGATCGTGCTCGCGGTCACCCGCGCCCGGCGCCGCCGCGACGTGCTGACCTACGCCTGGCTGATGCCGGGCGGCACGCTGCTGCAGGGCATCATCGGCGGCATCACCGTGCGCACCGGCCTGCTCTGGTGGACCGTCTCGGTGCACCTGCTCGCGTCCATGCTGATGGTCTGGCTTGCCGTTGTGCTCTACGCGAAGATCAACCAACCCGACGACGGCATCGCCACCGTGCAGGCCCCCGCCCCGCTGCGCTGGCTCACCGCCCTCAGCGGTGTCGCGCTGACCGGTGTGCTGATCGCCGGAACCCTGGTCACCGCCGCCGGACCGCACGCCGGCGACAAGAGCATCGAGCGTCCGGTGGCACGCCTGCAGATCGAAATCGTCACCCTCGTGCACCTGCATTCCCAACTGCTCGTCGGCTACCTCGCGCTGCTGATCGGCCTGGCCTTCGGCCTGTTCGCGGTCGGCATCACCCCCGCGATCCGCAACCGCATGTTCGTGCTGCTCGCCCTCGTCTGCTCGCAGGCCCTGGTCGGCATCGTGCAGTACTTCACCCACGTCCCAGCCGCCCTCGTCGTCGTCCACGTCGGCGGGGCCACCGCCTGCGTCGCCGCCACCGCCGCCCTCTGGGCATCCCTGCGCACCAGGGAAAAGGTCGACGCCCCGCTCCCCGCGAAGCAGTCCGCATAATCAAGCCCAGCCCGACCCGAGGTTGACTACGCTCGAGGCCATGGGAGTGGCGTCGAATGCGAACCAGCCGGAAGGCGTAGCGGCACAACCGTTTCCCGACATCGAGCCCTATGCGCACGGGCTGTTGGATGTCGGGGACGGTAACCAGATCTACTGGGAGACCAGCGGTAATCCGGACGGCAAACCGGCGCTGGTTGTGCACGGCGGGCCCGGCGGTGGCGGCCGTCGCGGTGCGCGAAAGACCTTCGACCCCAGCGTCTATCGCGCCATCCTGTTCGATCAGCGTGGCTGCGGTGAAAGCCTGCCGCACGCCTCGGATCCGTCGGTCGACATGGCGCACAACACCACTGAGCATCTGATCGCCGACATGGAGCGGCTTCGGGTCCACCTCGGCGTCGAAAGATGGCTGCTGTACGGCGGTTCCTGGGGGTCGACGCTGATCCTCGCCTACGCGCAGCGGTATCCCGAGCGGGTGTCCGAGATCATTCTGGTCGGTGTCACGATGACCAGACCCGAGGAGACCGAGTGGCTCTACCGCGGCGTCGCCCGCTTCCTGCCGGGCCCGTGGGAGGCGTTCCGCGACGCGCTGCCGGAATCCGAGCGGGACGGGAATCTCGTTGCCGCGTACAGCCGTTTGATGAACGACGCCGACCCGGCGGTACGCGCGACGGCGGCGCGCAGTTGGTGCACGTGGGAAGACGCCGTCATCGCACACGAATCCCTCGGCAACCCAGGCCAATACAGCAGCAAACCCGATGCGGCGATGCTCGCCTTCGTCCGGATCTGCACGCACTATTTCGCCAATGGCGCCTGGTTGCCGGACGGACAACTGCTCGATAACGCGCACAAGCTGGCCGGAATCCCCGGCGTACTGATCCACGGACGCCTGGATCTCGGCACTCCGTTGCGGTACGCCTGGCAGCTGGCCAAGGCATGGCCCGATGCCGAACTGCACATCATCGACGAATCCGGCCACACCGGCAGCCCGATCATGCGCGCGACGATCTTCGACGCCGTCGCCCGCTTCGGCCGCCGTTAGGGTTCGAGCGCCGCGCGGACGAACGCGACGAGGTCGGTTCTGACGCGTTGCGGGTCAAGTCCGTCGGCGCCGTCGCGGATCGCGGACAGCAAGGCGGACAACAGGATCGAGAGCAGAAGCTCGCCGGTCAGCCTCGGGTCGAGGGTGGGATCCAGGTAGCCGAGGGCGATTCCGTTCTTGATCCAGGCGGTGGCCTCGTCGCCGTAGCCGGTCAGGTTCTGCATCGAGCGCTCGGCGACCCGGTCATCGATCGAGGTCGCCTCGATGAGGATGAAGGTCACCAAACCTGGTTCGTCTTGGACCAATTCGTAGCAATGATCGATGACGCGGATGAACAGCGCGCAGAACTCGTCGAGGGTCCGCGGACGCTGCCCGGTCACCGCCCGGCTGAAGACGCGGTCGCGGATCAACGCGAAATAGTGGTCGATGACCGCGTCGAGGACGTCGCGCTTGTTGGTGAAGTAGTTGTAGAAGGTGCCGTGGCTGACACCGGCGCGGGCGACGATATCGGCGACAACGACGCAGCGATAACCCTTGTCCACGAACAGCTCATAGGCGGCGAACACCAGTTCCGCGCGGCGTCTGACGCCGCGGTCCTCGACATTCATAGAGCGGGTCCGGCCGCGACGGAATCGCGTGGCCGCAATGCCTTTCCGAGCAAAGTGAGGACACCGGCGGTGGCCCGTTCTCGCGCCTGCGGCGTGTTGTCGCCGCGCATCTCTTGCAACAATCCGGGCACCACAAGGGTCAGCGTAATGTGCGCGGTCACCTCCGGATCGATGTCCGCGCGAATCCATCCGTTCGCGACACCGCGCCGAAGTTCTTGCGCCACAAAGGTACTGACGAGCAACTCCACACCGAGCAGCCGATCGCTCAGCTCCTTGTCGATCGCACTCGCCTCGACGAGCACCAGCCGAACGAAGTCAGGATCGCGCTCCAGCATCGTGTACAACCGCACGATGGCCGCCCCGACACCGGCGAGCATCTCCTCGGCCGAGGTCGGGCGACTGAGCAGCGTATGCGGCTCCAACGCGTCGACGAGCTTGCCGAAGCCGAAATCGACTACGTGGTCGAGGATTTCGCGCTTACTCACGAAGTACCGGTACACCGTGCCCTGCCCGATACCCGCATGCGCGGCCACATCGGAGATCGCCGTCGCCTCATAACCGCGCTCGACGAACACCGCGTACGCCGATTCGATGATCTGCTGCCTGCGCCGTTCCGGCAGACCGGCAAGCGGTGGCCGACCGCGGCGGGCCGCGCCTGACTGATCCGGCACAGCACTAACGTCCAGGCGCCTCACCTTTCGGCCCGTAGTCGACCACCTGCCAGTTACCGCCATTCTTCGCCACGGTGACCACCAGCAGATTCGGTACGGTCGCCGGAGTCGGCTGCTGGATATTCTGCGTCTTCTGCGTCGCGAACACCGTCACCGAATACTGGTCATTACCTTGCGCGTCCACCGCCGTGCCGAGCACCTGCCCCGTAGCAACCACCTGCGCCTCGGTCATGATCTTCGCGAGCGTGTCATGCACCTCGTCATACCGCTTGCGCAACGCGTCGGACGTACCCCGCTGCACCCCGTCGAAGAACGCGGGCAGATTGTTGTGATCGTAGGTAAGCGAACGCAGCGTGTAATCCTTAGCGATCTCCGCCGCCTTGTCCCGATCAGCATTCTGCTGCCGCAACGCACTGAGATCGTCGGAACTGGAGTGCCAGGACAGCCCGAGCACAATGCTGAGCACCGCGAGCACAACCGTGAGCCCGCCCAAGATGTAGCTGATCCCGTTGCGCCGCAACTTTTTCAGTCCTGATACTGGACTGGCGGCACCAGACGCAGCAGCGGTGACAGTTTCGGGCGATACCGTAGCGACGGTGTCTCGCGCTGAGGTGGAAGCAGCCTCGGGGGCGGCGACAGGCTCGGGGGCGGCGGCAACGGTGACGGGGGTTGACTCGGTGACGGCGTCGGGCGCCGGAGCAGCAGCGGCCTCGGGCGCTGGTTCAGAGACGGTCGCGGGCAGCGGGTTGGAGGTGGGGTCGGGGGTGTCGGCGGGGTCGTTCGGGGGCATGGTGTCCTCAACTCTCTATTTTGGGACGTCGAGTGTGATTCGGGCGGTTCCGTTCTCGGGGAAGGTTGCCGACAGCAGGTCGATGATGGAACCGGCGTCTACTCGGAGGGGTTTCAGGACGCTGGTGGACGGTTTCAGGGCGGTGGCTATGTGGGCGAGGTCGGGGCCCAGTACTGCCAGGTATTGGTCGATCTTTTGGACGAGCGGGCCGAGCGGGTCGTCCCAGATATGTTCGCCCGCATAGGAATAGCCTTGAAAGCCTTTGATCAGGTGCACGACTTCGGGGAGCACCTGGGTGAAATCGTCTGCCCAGCCACCGATTACCGGTCCGTAGCCGTTGAAGTTCTCCGCGAGCTGCTGCCCGTTCTGATACAGCCGGGTGATCTCGTCTCGCTTGTCGTGCAGCAGCTGCGCCGTCATGGTGAGGGTTCGGGTGAGGTTGGCGATCTCCTTCTCCCGGCCCGCGTAGCCCTGCGACAGGATGGTGGCGAGCTGTTCGATCTTCGCCGGATCTATCTGCGAGTTCAGCACATCCAGCTTGGCAAGCGCCTCACTGACCGTCGTCGCGATGCGCACCTGATGCGCCGGAATGACGCTGCCGTCGGCGAGATACGGGCCTGCCATGCCGGTCGGGCGGAAGTCCATGAACTGCTCGCCCGCCGCCGACAGATTGCTGACGTGCACCTCACTGTCGATCGGCACCCGGTACTTCGCGTCGAGCTCGATCCGCACCGCGAGCCCGGTGCCGGTGGCGGTGATGGCGCGCACCTTGCCGATCCGCATGCCGCGCAGGTCGACCTGGGAGGTCTGCAGCAGCCCGCCGGACGAATCCATCAGCACCGTCACGGTATTCGTCGTGCGTCGCGGATCGATGTCGAGCACCCCGATGGCCATGTACGCGGCGCACACCACGGTCATCACGAGCAGCAGCACCAGTGAGACCGGACCGGAGAGCTTCATCGGACCATTCCTATCGACCGCAGCACCTGGATCATCTCGTCCGAGCGGGCCGACGCGTCGGCGGCGACCGCGTCCGAGGTGACCCGCTGCACCCGAATGTTCGGTGGCGCACTGAAGAACGGGATCAGCTTGTCGCGCAACAGCTTGTTCATCGTGTCGACATTCATCGGAACCGTCGTGTCGGCGCTCGCGATGGTGAGTGCGGCGGGCGCGAGAATGCTGATGACGTCGTGCAGGTCACCGCGCACCGGCAGCGCGAGATCGCCGACATACCTGGCCAATTCGCCGCCGTCGATGATCAACTGAACCAGGCCGAACAGCACATCCGAGAGACCGGCCGCGCGGCTCGGCCCGAGGGTGAGCGTGCGGTCGACATTGTCCTTGTTCGCCTCCAGCGTGGTCGTCACACTGGCCGCGGCGGCGAGGATTCGATCGATATCGTCGCTGTGCGTGGCGAGGTCGTGCAGCGCGTTCTTTCCGCCCGCAAGGATGCGCGACAGATCCGCCGGGTCGGTCGGGAAGGAGGCGTTGACGCTGTTGACGAGCTGCTGCATTTCGCCGAATCGGCCGCCGGTGACGATATTCGACATCGCCCACAGGATGTCCTCCACATTGGCGGCGGGCACCGTGCGCGAACGCGGGATGACGTCGCCGTTCACCAGGAACGGCGGACCCGCGTTCGGCGGCGCCTCCAGCGCGATGTGAATATCGCCGAGGATCGTGCTCTGCCGTAGTTCCGCCGTGGTCGACTTGGGCAGTTGCACATCGGCTTTCAGCTTCACCGTGGCGACGGCGGTGTCCCCGATCAACTCGATCCGGTCGAGCATGCCGACCTCGACGCCCTCGGCGATGACCTTGGCCCGGTCGGGAAGGTTGAGCACCGAACCGAATTCGATCCTGATCGAGAAGGTGTCCCCCGCCAGATACGTCCCGGGGATCGGCACGTCGGTCGCGCGCACACCGCAGCCGGTCAACAACAGCGCCAGCGCGGCAAGCACGGGTATCACACGCTTCACGGCGCCCCCAATGATCCGAGGATCACCTGAACGAGGCCCGGCTGGCTGCCATCCGCCGACTCATAGTGCGGCGGACGGTAATTCACCCGCACCGCACCCGTCGCCGGGTCGAACACCTTGGTCAACCGATCACTCAATGGCGGCAGCTGCACGAGCAGATCCACGATGCTGCCCGCCAGCACCGCATAGCGGTGTACCTCCGGCACGATCCGATCCAGGAACGCATAGGACTGCTGGTCGTACTTGCCGACATTGCGCGCGATCACCGGCAGGAACTGGAGCGCGAGATCGACCGCCCGAGACAGCTGTGCGGAAAACCCGTCGACCAGCTGGATACCGTTCTTCAGATTGTCAACCAGCGCCTGCATATCCGGCCAGTTGGTGATGAACATCGTGGTGAGCTGATCGAGGTTGTCGACGAGCCTGCGGATCACCACATCCCGATCGGCCGGATCACCGATCACCTGAGACAGATGCTGTAGCAAGGCATTCCACTGCGGCCCGGTGCCGTCGAGCGACCGCACCGCACCGGTGATCGTCTGGTCGATCAGCGTGTCCGACGGCGCGCCCGGCGTCGGCGACTGCTGTGCGCCGAGCAGGTCACCGGACAGTCGCCCGAGCGCGTCGAGGGCGTCGCTGATGCCGACCGGAGTCTTGGTGCGCTCCAACGGAATGCAGTGCGCGGTATCGAATTTCGGTCCACCGGTGTAGGTCTTGGTCAGCTCGACGTGCCGGTCGGTGACGATCGAGCTCGACATGGTCACCGCCTGGATATCGGCGGGGAGATCACGTTTGCCGTCGATGGTCATCGTCACCTGCATGCGGTCACCACGCGCCTCGATGCCCGACACGGTGCCGACCTCGACGCCGAGCATGGTGACGCTGTTGCCCTGGTAAAGCCCTACGGTGTCGGTGAATTCGGCGCAGATGGTCTGCTTAGTCGGCCGCACCCGATCGATCCAGGTCGCACCGCTCACGCCGACCACCACCGCGACCGTGACAAGCACGACGGAGATGACAACACCCGTTCTGCCCCATGCCCGCATCAGCACGTCCTCCCCTCGAACGGAATGCACAGTGCCGGACCGCGTATCACGCTGGCGGACTGGTCGATGGTCACCCCGTCCGCGCCGAGCATGGCCGAGATCTTCCCGATGAAGTCCTTGATCCCCGTGATGACGGTGTCGAGCCGACCGGGGTCCTGCACGAGTTTGTTGAACAGGTCCTCGAATTCGGCGACCGACGGCTCGATCGAATCGCCGTAGGCCATTACGGGCCGGTGCAGCACCGCGAAGAACCGCCTCAGCATCTCGAAGACCTGGATGACCTCACCTTTACGTTGCCCGAGAACGACAGCGACGACGCCCAATTCGCGCACGAAGTCGGCGAGCACCGCCCGGTCGGTGGCGATCGCGCCGACGTATTCGTCGGACACCTGCACCGCCGAATCCAGTTGCTTCGACCGGTCGGCCAGCACGCCGGTCAGGTCGTTGAAGTTGCCGATGATCGAGCGGACCGCGTCGGGCTGACCGGCCAGCGCGGCATTCACCTCGGCAATGGTGCTGCGCAAGGTTGTTCCGTCGACCTGACCGAGCACCGGGGTGGCGACGTCGATGATGTCGGTCAGCTCGAACGGTGTGCTGGTCCGCTCCGGCGGAATGTGCTTGCCGCCCAACGCCTTCTCCCCCTGCGGCGCCAGCGACAGGTAGTGCCCGCCGATCGGCGTCAGCATCTTCACCGCCACGGCCGAACCATCGCCGACGTGCACGTCGTGATCCACGCCGAAGCGCACCTCCACGTGGTCACCGACCAGATCCACAGAACGGACCTGACCCACTTTGATTCCCGCGATCCGCACCTCGTCGCCGGTGCGGGTGCCGCCGGAGCTACGGAAGTCTGCCGTATAGGACTGCTCCCCGAACGGCACCACGTACACCACCGCGGCGGCGACCAGCCCGAGCACGCTGACCAGCACACCCGCTATCCCCCACCGCAATTGGCCCCAGGACTCCGACTTCTCCGCCCGCAACTGTTTGATCTCGCCGAACAACCGGAACGGCAGTCCGGCCAGTTGCCTTGCCGCACCAGTCATTTGCACACCACCAGCTTCTGATTGCCGAGCACGACATTGCCGATACCGGGTAGCCCGAGCTGACCACCCGCACACGAATACGTCTTCGCCTGACCGCTGGCCGGGATGTTCTGATCGAGCCCGGTGATCAACGACGGCACCAGCGACAGGATTTCGACCAGCTGATCGGTCTGCGGCAACAACCGGCGCAACAGCCCGTCCAACGGCAGGTAACTCGTGTCGTAGGCCCCTTGCAGCTCCTCGAGCAGCGGGATGAGCGGAACCAGGGTGCGGTTGGCCTGTTCGATGGCGGTGATGATCGTCGAGGTCCTGCTGCCGAACTGGCTCAGCACGCCGTTGAGCTGCTTGACGAGATCGCCGACCGCGGCGGACTTTCCGCCGATCGACTGGGAGATCTCGCCGAGGTTGTGGATGAGCAGCACGACGACCGCCTCGCTGCTCTTGGCGTGCTTGGTGAGCTGGTCCAGATCGGCGAGCGCGGGACCGATGCCGCTGCCGTCGCCCTGCAGCACGCGCAGGATGTTCGTGCCGAACTGGTTGAGCTGGGCCGTATCCAAGGTCTCGAACAGCGGCTTGAAGCCGTTGAACAGTTTGGACACATCGAAACTCGGGATGGTGCGCTCCACCGGAATGGTGGCGCCCGCCGCGAGCCGCGTCCCGCCGGTCTTCGCCGTCATCAGTTCGATGTAGCGCTGCCCGATCAGATCCTGGTAGCGCACAGCGGCTTCGGTGTTGTCGAAGATCGGCCGCTGGCGGTCGACGGTGAACCGGACCCTGGCCTGCGTGCCGTCCAACGCGACGTTGTCGACCTTCCCGACGGCCACCCCGGACATCCGCACCACGTCCCCGGCGTAGAGCCCCGAGATATCGGTGAAGACAGCGTCATAGGAGACCTTGTCCTCCGGCACCGGCGTATTCAACGCGGCCACAATGAAAGCCGAGCACACCGCGACGATCGCGATGAAGATGCCGAGCTTGACGGCGGCGGCGGTCACACTGTTCATCGCGGCACCCCGATTATCGAATCCGCAAGGTAGGGCATGTTTTTCACGATCACCTCGAGCTGCAGCTGCACCTTGCCGTCGATCACCGGGAACGCGCTGTCGATGCGGGCGAGCAGCGCGGGCAGCCGGTTGTAGGCGGGCGCGACCGTGCCGACGGACGCGCTGATCGGCACCACCAGGTCCAGCACACCGCCGATAATGGTGGCCAGATCGGGGTTGTCCTTGCGCAACAGTTCGGTGACCGGCAGCAGCAGTCCGGTATCCAACGCGGACAGCGCATGCTTTGTCCGCTCCCGGTTTTCGGCGCTGCCGAAGTACTCGCTGTTGTCGAGCACGCCGAGGATCACGTCGACCACCGGTGGCGTCGTCCGCGCGACACCGGTACCGACATCGGCGCCGATATCCAGGTAATGGCCCAGCGGCGCACGCTGATTCATGGCAAGCACTCTTGCGGTGGCGAAAAACGACTGCACCGCGGGACCTAGCGAGGCGGTGTTGTCCAGCAGCAGATCGAACAGCGCACGCACGGTGTCGGAATCGAGCACCTGGGTCAGCCGCGCCGCCCTGCGGAACACACTCGACACCGTCGCGTTGGTCGCGTTGGCGCCGATGAACAGCGTGGTGTTCTCCGGCAGCCGTCCGCCCTTGCCGTTGTTCACCAATTCGATTGCGCTGGAACCGAAGATGTTCGACGAGGTGAACCGGGCCGACACGTCGTCGGTCAACGCGGCGGCCTGCGTGCGATCCAGCGCAAGCACGATGCGCTGATGCCCGTAGTCGACCGTCTCCACCTTGCGCACGGTGCCGATCCCGAAGCCGCGGAACTTCACCTCCGCGCCAGGCGCGAGCCCCTCGCCGAGGGTGGCCGCATCGATGGTGAGGGTGAACTTGTCGGCGAACTTCCCCTGCGCGTATTGCGTGGTGACCACGGCGAACACCAGGATGACGGCGGCAACGACGAGCCCGCGCAGCCGCAGCGTCCACCGCCCGGCGGTGCGCCCTGAATGATCAACGAATATCGGCACGCGTCACCCCGAAATCTTGATTCCGACATCGAGACCCCAGAAGACGATCGTCATGATCATGTCCGCGATCACCACAAGCACCAGGCTCGCGCGGATCGCCCGGCCCGAGGCCCGCCCGACCCCCTCCGGCCCGCCGGTCGCGTAAAACCCTTGGTAGCCGTGGATCAGGATGATCATCACCACGAAGACCGTCGCCTTGATCAGCGACGCGATCACGTCGCCGGGTTGCAGGAAGGCGTCGAAGTAGTGGTAGTAGGTGCCGGAGGACTGGCCGTGCAGCACATTGACGACCACCGCGCAGGATAGATAGCTGAGGATCAGCGTCAGCAGGTAGAGCGGGACGATCGTGATCATGCCCGCGATCACCCTGGTGGTCACCACGAACGGAATCGGCCGGATGCCAATGGCTTCCAGCGCGTCGATCTCCTCGGAGATGCGCATCGCGCCGATCTCGGCGGTCATCCGGCAGCCCGCCTGCGCCGCGAAGCCGATCGCGGCGACCATCGGCGCCATCTCCCTGGTGTTCGCGTAGGCGGAGACGAATCCGGTCAGCGGACCCATGCCGACCATGTTCAGCGCGGTGAATCCCTCGACGCCGATCGAGCCGCCGACCGCGACGCCGAGGAAGATCAGCACCGCCACCGTGCCACCGCCGACGATGATATTGCCGCTGCCCCAGGTGATGTCGGTGAGCGTCAGCATGGTCTGGCGGCGGTACGCGCGCAGCGTGTGCGGCACCGCGGCGAGCACCTGGATCACGAAAGACAGCTGATGGCCGAGCGATTCGAACAGGGTCAGCGGTCCGCGGGTGCCGCGCTCGACGAAACGGCCGGCCCGGCCGAACGGCCGATACTGGGCGGGAACTTCGGTCATCAGCCCACCTTTTGCGGCAGGAACATCGAAACAAGCTGGGTGATCACGAGATTCACGCCGAACGCGGCGATCACCCCGATCACCACGGCCGCGTTTACCGCGTTCGCGACACCTTTGGGACCGTGCGTCGCCTCCAGCCCGCGCTGGCAGGCGACGATCAGCACGATCACCCCGAAGATGACCGATTTCGCCACCGCCACCGCGAGATCGCCCATGCTCGCGAAGGCCGCGAACGACGACAGATAGCTGCCCGGCGTCACCCCTTGGAACCCGACCGCGACCACGTAACCGGTGAACACCCCCATGAAGATGACAAGCAGGCACAACAGCGGCGTCAGCACGAGCATCGCCGCCAGCCGCGGCGCGACCAGTCGCCGCACCGGATCAATTCCCATGGTGCGCAACGCGTCTACTTCCTCGCGGATGGTGCGCGCCCCCAGATCCGACGCGATCGCCGACCCGGCCGCGCCGCCGAGCAACAGCGCGGTCACCATCGGCGCGCCCTGCCGGATGACGCCGAGCCCGCCCGCCGCACCGGCCACCGAGGTCGCCCCCACCTGCTGGGTCAGGCTGCCGACCTGCACCGAGACGATCACGCCGAACGGAATCGCCACCAGCACAGCGGGAATCGCGGTCACACTGACGATGAACCAGCCTTGCTGCAGCGTGTCTCGCCAGGGATGTCGCAGCTTGATGATGTCGCCGACGAGAAAGCTGAACGCCGCGACCGCGAGCTGCAGCGTCCGGCCGAAGGTCCGCAAACTGTTGAGAACCAGTTCGAATCCCCACCGCACCAGCGGCTCGGACACCCGAGCGACCCTGTCGACCACCGCTACCTCAATTCCGCCGGACTCCACCCCCCGGCGAGGCACAATTTAACCGACTGATATGTCACTCTGCGGCCGTTTCGGCCTAATCCTCCCACCGACTGAGACAGTTGCATACAAATCCATTTGCACGGACCGACCGGCCGGAAAATGTCCGGGCGACGACGGGCGAAGTGAGGCAAACGTCGATGGCTCGGCCGGATAGGCGAGGGACGCGCGCCAGCACACCTGCCGCGAACGCGGCGGAATCGTCGACGCCGTGCATTCGCTACGGAGTGCACGGCGTCGACGAAGTACCTGCCTTACTCGCCGAATTAGATGCGCTGGCCCTAACTGTCCGGGCCACCCATGGGCCGCGAGTAGGTGCCCGATCCAGCGGCGGTGTTGATCACCGATGCAGCCCTCCGGCTGCTCAGACCGGGTATGTGGCGATGTCTACTTCGGCAGCTTGAGGTCGGCCTGTCCGTTCTCGGCGGGCTTCGCGCCGGGGTTGACCACGGGGAGCAATGATTCGCGGGCCAACGAGGTGAGCGCGCCCGCCTGCTGGATGATCTCGGCCAGCGCCGAGGTCACCCCTTGGGCGCCGTTGAGCACGGTGAACTGGTCGATGTGCTCGAACGGCGCGGCGGCCGCAGCGACGATCTGTGGCAGCTTCTCGGCGATCTGCTGGGCGATGACCGCCTCCTGGTTCTGACTCATCGCCTCGGACCGCAGCTGGATGCCGGCCGCCTCGGCGGCCATGTGCGCGCGGACCGAGTCGGCCTCGGCCAGGCCGCGCGCCTTGATCGCGTCGGCCTCGGCCTGACCGGCCAGCCTGGTCGCGTCGGCCTGCGCGGCCGCGCGCAGCTTGATCGACTCGGCCTCGGCGAGCGCCTGCATCTTCGTCTGTGCCGCAGCGGCTTCCGCGCGCAGCCGGGTTTCCTGCGCGTCGGCCTCGGCCTGGCTGATCCGCGCGTCACGGTTGGCGGTCGCGAGGGTGGTCTGCCGGTAGGCCTCGGCGTCGGCGGGCTTGCGCACCTCCACCTGCAGTTGTTGTTCCATCTGCTGCGCCTCGAGCTGAGATACCTTCGTGGCGACCTCGACGACCGCCTGCCGCGCGGTGGCCTCCGCGAGCGGCCCCTGCTGCGCGGCTTCCTGGCTGGCGCTGTCGATCTCGGCCTGGTACTCCGCCTTCTTGATCTGGGTGTCGCGCATCGCGAGCGCGATCTGCCGCTGCGCCGCCTGCTCCTGCTCGATGGCCTCCCGGTCGGCGTTGGCCCGCGCGATCCGCGCCTTCTGCTCCACCGCCGCCTGGTGCGGAATCGCAAGGTTGGCAATGTAATTGGAGCCGCTGGCGATCGATTGGATCTGGAAGCTGTCGATGACAAGACCGAACGACTCCATCTCCTGCGAGCACCGGTCGCGCACTTGCTCGGAGAACTTGTCCTGATCGCTGATCATGTCCTCGACGGTCATCGATCCCGCGATGGCTCGCAGATGCCCGACGAAGACGTTCTGCACCTTGGTCTCCAGCTCCTGGGCCGGACGATCCAGGAAGCGGCGCGCCGCGTTGGCGATGGACCGGTAGTCGTCGCCGATCTTGTACACCACCACTCCACCGAGTTCCAGGTTGATCTTCTGCTGGCTCACGCACGGCACCAGGATCTGGCTCTCGTGCGCCTCCAGCGAGATGAACCGCACCTTGGTCAAGCCGGGAATGACGAAACAGCCGCGTCCGGTGACGATGCGAAAGCCCATGCTCTCGCCGACACCCGAGGGCCCAGCACCGGCGCGGAAGCCCGAAATGATCAGCGCCTCATCGGGTTCGGCGACCCGCCAGGACAGCCGGAACAGCACGGCCAACAGCAGAACAACAACGACGACGATCCCGATGACGACCAAGATTTGGACGTCCATGATGCACCTTCATTTCAAGGGAGTGACTTCGACCGTGCGCCCACCCAGGCTCCCGATCACGAGAACCTGGGTGTGCTTGGGAATAGTTGTCTCCCCGTCGGCGGCCCGCGCCAGGAATCGTTCGGTCCCCGCCCGCACCTCGATCACCACCTCACCGAGGTGGTCCGGCCGGATTGCCGCGGTCACGCGCGCAATCTTGCCGATTACATCTGTCGCCACCACTCCTCCGACCCCGCCGCAGTTCGACCCCTCACGGTGACCCCGCCTAATCCCTTGCCGCAAGCATCTTTACGGATTCGATACGGACAGGTTCCGGGCCGGCGGTATCAGCCGACGGGAACCGTCGCGTCGGGGCCGATCCACTGGTCGAGGAGGTGGTCTATCGCGCCGGTGGCCAGTTGGGTGGCCAGGTATGCGTTGAGGGTGGTGGACAGGACCGGGTCATCCTTGCGGACCAGCAGGACCTTGCCGAAGGAGTCGAAAGGCTTGTCCGGGTGCAGGACCTGGAGGCCGGGGTGCTGGCGGACTCGGTAGCGGCCCTCGACGGCGTCGGTGACGAAGACGTCGGCCCGGCCCTGCTCGATCTCGTCGAAGATGGTGAGATTCTCCGGCCAGCGGGTGAGTTGGGCGTCCGGGAAGTTCGTGCGGGCGAATTCCTCGTTGGTGCCACCGCGATTCGCGATCACGCGCACCTCGGGGCGATTGATCTGGTCGATCGTCGAGTAGTCGGTGCCGTTGGCGCGGCGGGTGATCGGCGTTTTTCCGTCGGTCCCGTAGGTGAGGGAGAAGTCGGCGTAGGCGCGGCGGGCGGGCTGGTCGGAGATGCCGCCGACCGCGATATCGCAGTGGCGCTCAGCGAAATCCGTCTTCATCGTCGCCCAGGTGACCGGAACGAACTCGACCGGCCGACGGAGCATGTCGGCGAATCCGCGCGCCAGATCGATATCGATGCCGCGATATCCGCCAGCATCGGCTATCGAGTACGGCGGGTAGTCCCCCGGCGTGCACACGCGCAGTGCGTTCGCCTCGTCGGCTCCCGCCGGAATCGCCGGCGCCACAAGGACTGTCCACCCGGCAAGCAATACCGCGCCGATGCGGCCGAACAGCCGCGTCCCTCGCATCGCTCAGTTCTCGTTGCGCGCCTTGGGGAATCGCTTCTGGTTGGCCACCCAGCCCGCCATCTTGGTCCAGTGCGACTTGCGCGGGGTGACCACGGAGGTCAGCTCGCGGTCCCACTCGTCGGCCTCGGTGAGCCCGTCGACGGTCGCGACGAGTTCCTTCGCGGTGGCCAGGTCGGCGACGACGCGGTCGCCGAGGATGCCGTCGGCACCGACCAGCGTCACCCGGACACCGGCGCGGCCGACGGGCTGCAGCACGGCGGTGGCCGAGCCGTCGTGATCGGCGACGAATCCCTTGACGGACTCCACGAGGGCGCCCGACAACTTCACCGGGGCAGTGGCGGCATGAGCACTCATGGCAAGGAGTTTACCGGCCAGTAGCAAACGGTCCAGTCGCTGTGCCGAATTGTCGGTGTGCGTGGTTGCCCGAGCTCCTCCCCCGGCTGATGCTGCGTCGAAGGTGTACAACAGATCTCATGCGTGCGATCCAGGTATCCGAACTCGGTGGTCCCGAAGTACTGAAGTACGTCGAGGTGCCCGATCCGCAAATCGGCCCTGATCAGCTGCTCGTCGATGTCCAAGCGGTAGGCATCAATTTCATCGACACCTACATTCGCACCGGCCGTTACCCCCAGGACGTGCCCTACATTCCCGGCTCCGAGGCCACCGGCGTGATCGCCGAGGTCGGCGCGAACGTCACCGAGTTCGCCGTCGGCGACCGGGTCGCCTGGGCGACCGGGCCCGGCAGCTACACCGAGCGCGCCGCGGTGGACGCCGAGGTGGCCATCGCGGTGCCCGACGATGTCGACCCGACGGTCGCCGCCTCCGCGCTGCTGCAAGGCATGACCGCGCACTACCTGCTCGAAACGATCTACACACCGCAGCCGGGCGAGTCCGTCCTCGTGCACGCGGGCGCGGGCGGTGTCGGCCTGATCCTGACCCAGCTTGCCGTGGCCCGCGGCGCCCGCGTGATCACCACGGTGTCGTCCGACGTGAAGGAAAAGCTGTCCCGCGAGGCGGGCGCCGCCGAGGTGCTTCGCTACGGCGACAACCTCGCCGACCAGGTACGCGCGCTCACCGACGGCATCGGCGTCGCGGCGGCCTACGACGGCGTCGGCGCGGCCACCTTCGAGGCCAGCCTGGCCTCGCTGCGCGTGCGCGGCATGCTCGCGCTCTTCGGCGGCGCCAGCGGCCGCGTGCCCCCATTCGACCTGCAGCGCCTCGCCAGTTCCGGCTCGCTGTTCGTCACCCGCCCGACCCTGGCCAACTACGTCCGCGATCGTGCCGAATTGCTCTGGCGCGCAACAGATGTCCTCAACGCCATGGCCAGCGGCACCCTGAAGATCCGCGTCGGCGCGACCTATCCCCTCGCCGAGGCCGAACAAGCCCACCGCGATCTCGAGGCGCGCAAGACAACCGGCTCTATCGTCTTGATCCCCTGACCGCACGCCTTCTGATTCCCCACACCACGACTCGCCGCACCAACACGCGTGCGGCTCGGGGCGCGTCCGGCCGAGCCGCTAGTAGTCCAGGCCGGTCAGGCCTCGGTAGATGAAGCGGGTCAGGCCGTCTACGGCTTGTTTGTCGGTCAGCTCGACGGCGCCTTCTTCGACGGCCTGCACCATGCTGGTGGTGAGTAGGAACATCATCGCCAGACTGGCGTCGGGGGTGCTTGGCAGCGTCAGCCCGCGCGGCCCGAAGCCGTCAAGGTGATTGGCGATGTCGCGACGTTGCTGGATCGCGAACTGACCTGCCTGCCTGGCGAATTCGTCGTTGATCAGGGCCGCCTGCTGGATCGATCGGAACACCGCCCAGTGCTGCCTTGCCGCGACCCAATATTCCTCGACGTGGAAGCGGATCGCCGCCGGATCGGTGAAGTCCGGGTTGTGGCCCGGTCCCTCCGCCGTCACATCGCTTTGCGCCGCAACGTCGTTCAACAGCGCCTGGAGTAGCTCTTCCTTGCCCGCGAAATGGTTGTAGAACGACCCGGCCGCGCGGCCAGCCGCTGTCGTGATGTCGACGATCTTGGTGTTCAGGTAGCCACGCTCGGCGAACAGCCGTAGGGCCGCCGTCTTCAGCGCGAGCTCGGTTTCGGCCGACTTCTCTTTGCGACTCATCGACACCTGCACCCACCTCCTTGACAGGGAACGTACCAACTCTCATACTGAATTTACATTCACTGAATTGAAGTTCATATAGGAGGAATCGTGCAGGACCAGGTACTCATCGCAGGCGCCGGGCCGACCGGACTGACCCTCGCGCTCGAACTGGCCCGCCGGAACGTTCCAGTACGCGTCGTCGACAAGGCCACCGAGTTCTTCGCTGGCTCACGCGGCGACGGCATCCAGCCCCGCACCCTCGAAGTGTTCGACGACCTCGGGGTCATCGACGCGGTGCTGGCCGCGGGCATCCCGGCGCCGATCACGCGGGCCTACCTCGGCGGCGAGTTCGTCGGCGAGCGCAGGATCTGGGAGCCGATCGACCCGACGCCCGCACTCCCCTACCCCAATCCATGGATGCTCGGGCAGTCGCGGACCGAGGCGATCCTGCGCGATCGGCTCGCGGAATTCGGTGTCCAGGTCGAACTCGGCACAGCGCTGACCACCTTCACGCAGGACGCGACCGGCGTCACCGCGACCTTGACCCACGACGACATCGAGGAAACCGTGCGCGCCGCCTACCTGGTCGGCGCCGACGGCGGCCGCAGCACGGTGCGTAAGGCGCTGGGTATCGCGTTCGAGGGCAGCACCGACGAATCGCTGCGGATGCTGCTCGGCGATGTCCGCGCCGACGCGCTCGACCATGAGTTCGGCTACTGGTTCGCCGGTGCCGATCGGCCGATGGAGGGAATCGCCATGTCTCCCCTGCCCGGTGGCCGCCAATTCCAGTTCGCGGCCCCGCTGACCGGCGACGCCGAGCCGACCCTCGAAGTGCTGCAGGAGTACGTCGACCGCTACTCCGGCCGCACCGACATCACGCTGACCGACCTGACCTGGGTGACCGTATGGCGGCCGAATGTCCGCCTGGCCGAACGATTCCGGGACGGCCGCGTGTTCCTGGCCGGTGACGCGGCGCACGTGCACCCGCCGACCGGCGGACAGGGCATGAACACCGGCATCCAGGACGGCTACAACCTCGGCTGGAAGCTGGCCGCCGCGGTCGGCGGCGACGAATCACTGTTGGACAGTTATGAATCCGAGCGCAGGACGGTCGCCGCTCGCGTGCTCGGCGTGAGCTCGGCATTGCTCGACAAGCTGGTCGACGGTGCCGAGGACGCGATGGAACGCGGCCCGGAGACCCAGCAACTGGACATCAGCTACCGCGACCTGGCCGATCGCCGTCCGCTCGTGGTGGGTGATCGCGCCCCGGACGCACCGCTGAAAGATATGGCGGGCACTGCGATCCGACTGTTCGACCTGTTCCGCGGCCCGCACGCGACACACCTGTACTTCGGCGAAACCGGCGAACTCCCCGCCGATCCCGAGGCATACGCGGTGATCCGGCCCGGCGCCACCGCCATCGGACGACACGTCATCGATGTCGAGGGTCACGCGTTCGCCGCGTACCACGCGGTCGACGGAACCAGGGTCACCGTCCGGCCGGACGGCTACCTCGGCGCGATCAGTTGAGGAAGCTGCCCAGGGTGTCCCAGCCGAGCACCGAATCGACCGCGAGACCGCAGAACACCACGGCGAGATAGTTGTTCGACTGCAGGAACAGCCGCAACGGCTTCACCGATTCGCCGCGCCGCACGCCCGAGTACAGCTGGTGCGCCATGAGCAGGAACCACGCTCCGGCCACCAGCGCGACGGCTGTGTAGACCACTCCGGCCGCGGGAGCCAGGGCCAACGTGGTGAGCACGGTGAGCCAGGTGTAGATGACGATCTGCTTGGTCACCACCTGCTCGGTCGCCACCACCGGCAGCATCGGCACGCCCGCCGCGCGGTAGTCCTCCTTGTAGCGCATGGCCAGCGCCCAGGTGTGCGGCGGCGTCCAGAAGAAGATGACGCCGAACAGCGCGATCGCGGGCCAGCCGATGCCGCCGGTGGCCGCGGACCAGCCGACCAGGGCTGGCATGCAGCCCGCGGCGCCGCCCCACACCACGTTCTGTGAGGTGCGGCGCTTGAGGCCGAGGGTGTAGACGAAGACGTAGAACAGGATTGTCGCGACGACGAGCACACCGCTGAGCAGGTTCGCCTGCCACCACAGCCAGGCGAACGAGGCGAGGCCGAGCACGACACCGAACACGAAGGCGTGCGAGGTCGGCACCGCCTCCCTGGCCAGCGGGCGCTTCGCGGTCCGCTTCATCACCTTGTCGATATCGGCGTCGGCGACGCAGTTCAGGGTGTTCGCGCTGGCCGCGCCCATCCAGCCGCCGAACAGCGTCACCAGGATGAGGCGGATGTCGATATGCCCTCGGTCGGCGAGCAGCATCGTCGGAATCGTCGCGACGAGCAGCAGTTCGATGACCCGCGGCTTGGTGAGCGCGATATACGCGAGCACCCGCCGCATCAGTCGGGACGGCAGGCCCGGCCCCGTGAACCGGTCGGCCAGCGCCGTCGGAGCGGAGCCGTGCGCGTCACTGCCACCCGGCTGTTGCCCAATCCGCACTGTTTCTCCTCGCACGCTGTGCATCGCATCCGGCATGGACCAAGCAGCACGCTCGGTCCCGCAGAGCTGGATGCGCGAGAGCTGGACCTTCGCCCGCCTCGGCGCCCCTCAGCCGTGCGGCGCGGCTACTACTACAGAGGATGGTAGACCCCGCCGCGCTCGGTGCTCGCATAGCCCCACACAACAACATTCGGAGTGTGATCCACCTGACCAAGCGATTCATATCCCGACCCGCCCCCCACAAAGCGAGTCTTACGAGCGCGTTCGCGGCCCGTCTCGCGTCCGAGTGGTCGAAGCGCATGCGCCGCAGGCGCGAGTCTCGACCACTCGGACGTGAGGCCCACCCGTCACCCGACCACCGCCCCTCATCGAATCGCTGCGCGATGCTGATACACGGGCCGCGAACACGCCGCGCCCGCGCGGCAAATAAACACAGGGTTCCCCTCGTGCCGCTCAGCGTGCACATCTAGGGTGGTTGGGTACACACCCGGTATGCACGCGCAGCTGCCGTGCGTTCACCGCCGCCAGTTTTGCCGCCGTCGACGAAACCAATGTCAGGAGAACCTCGGTCGTGTCAGTCACAGACGACATCCGCGCCCTCACTCAGCCGAATCACCCGGACGACTGGACGGATCTGGACACCAAGGCCGTCGACACCATCCGAGTGCTCGCCGCGGACGCGGTGCAGAACGCCGGAAACGGGCACCCTGGCACCGCGATGAGCCTGGCGCCGCTGGCGTACTCCCTCTATCAGCGCACGCTGCGCATCGACCCGAGCGATCCGAGCTGGGTCGGCCGGGACCGTTTCGTGCTGTCCTGTGGTCATTCCAGCATCACCCAGTACATCCAGCTCTACCTGGCCGGTTTCGGTCTGGAACTGGACGATCTGAAGCACCTGCGCAAGTGGGGCTCACTCACCCCGGGCCACCCCGAGTTCCGGCACACCGACGGCGTCGAGATCACCACCGGCCCGCTGGGTCAGGGGCTGGCCTCCGCGGTCGGCATGGCGATGGCCGCCCGCCGCGAGCGCGGCCTGTTCGATCCGAACGCCGCGGCAGGCTCCAGCCCGTTCGACCACTTCATCTACGTGATCGCCTCCGACGGTGACATGGAAGAGGGCGTCACGTCCGAGGCGTCCTCGCTCGCCGGCACCCAGCAGCTCGGTAACCTCGTACTGATCTACGACGACAACAAGATCTCCATCGAGGACGACACCACCATCGCGTTCACCGAGGACGTCGCCAAGCGCTACGAGGCGTACGGCTGGCATGTCCAGGTGGTCGAGGGTGGCGAGGACGTCGTCGCCATCGAGTCCGCGCTGGCGGCCGCCAAGGCGGAGACCGATAAGCCGTCGATCATCGTGCTGCGCACCATCATCGGCTACCCGGCGCCCAACAAGATGAACACCGGCGCCGCGCACGGTGCCGCCCTCGGCGCGGACGAGGTGGCCGCGACCAAGAAGATCCTCGGCTTCGACCCGGAGCAGAGCTTCGAGGTGGCCGACGAGGTCATCGCGCACACCCGCAAGGCGATCGAGCGCGGCAAGCAGGCGCACGCCGCGTGGCAGCAGCAGTTCGACGCGTGGGCGAAGGCCAACCCGGACAACAAGGCCCTCTTCGATCGGCTCGCCAAGCGCGACCTGCCCAAGGGCTGGGCGGAGAAGCTGCCGACCTACGAACCGGATCCGAAGGGTGTCGCCACCCGCAAGGCGTCCGGCAAGGTGCTCGCCGCGCTCGCCCCGGTGCTGCCCGAGCTGTGGGGCGGCTCGGCCGACCTCGCCGAGTCCAACAACACCACCATGTCCGGCGAGGGCAGCTTCGGCCCGGAGTCGATCTCCACCGGCATGTGGAAGGCCAACCCGTACGGGCGCACCCTGCACTTCGGTGTGCGCGAGCACGCCATGGGCGCGATCCTCAACGGCATCGCGCTGCACGGCCCGACCCGTCCGTACGGCGGCACCTTCCTGGTGTTCAGCGACTACATGCGTCCCGCGGTGCGCCTGGCCGCGCTGATGCGAGTCCCCGCCATCTACGTGTGGACGCACGATTCCATCGGCCTCGGTGAGGACGGCCCGACGCACCAGCCGATCGAGCACCTCGCCGCGCTGCGCGCCATCCCCGGCCTCAACGTCGTCCGACCCGGCGACGCCAACGAGACCGCCTACGCGTGGCGCACCATCCTGGAGCGCGACAGCAGCGAGCACACCTCGCACTTCTCGGTGTCCGAGCAGCCGCACCAGGACGGCCCGTCCGCGCTCGCGCTGACCCGCCAGGATCTGCCGATCCAGGAGGGCACCAGCTACGAGGGCGTCGCCAAGGGCGGCTACGTGCTCGCCGAATCATCCACGGGCACTGCGCAGGTGATCCTGATCGCTACCGGTTCGGAGCTCCAGCTCGCCGTCGACGCCAGGACTACGCTGGAGTCGCAGGGCATCGGAACCAGGGTGGTCTCGATGCCGTGTGTGGAGTGGTTCGACGCGCAGGACAAGGCGTACCGGGACGAGGTGCTCCCGCCCGCGGTGCGTGCGCGCGTCGCCGTCGAGGCGGGTATCGCGATGCCGTGGCACCGGTTCGTCGGTGACGCTGGTGAGATCGTCTCGATCGAGCACTTCGGTGCTTCCGCCGACTTCAAGACCCTGTTCCGCGAGTTCGGCTTCACTACGGACAACGTCGTTGCCGCCGCGCAGCGCGCACTCGAGAATGTGAAGGGATAAGCGCTCATGGCACAGAACGCGAATACCGCCGCCCTCGCCGCGGCAGGTGTCTCCGTATGGCTCGACGACCTGTCCAGGGACCGGATCCAGTCCGGCAACCTGGCCGAGCTGATCGAGACCCGCAATGTCGTCGGGGTGACCACCAACCCGACGATCTTCCAGGGCGCGCTCAGCAAGGGCAACGCCTATGACGGACAGCTGAAAGAGCTTGCCGCCCAAGGCGCGGACGCCGACGCTGCGATCCGCACCATCACCACCGACGACGTGCGCGCCGCCTGTGACGTCTTCGCCGGTGCCTACGAGGCGTCCAACGGCGTCGACGGTCGCGTCTCCATCGAGGTCGACCCCCGCTTCGCGTTCGACGCGGACAAGACCATCGCGCAGGCCATCGACCTGTGGAAGACCGTCGACCGGCCCAACCTGTTCATCAAGATCCCGGCCACCGAGGCGAGCCTGCCCGCGATCACCAAGGTGATCGCCGAGGGCATCAGCGTGAACGTGACGCTGATCTTCTCCGTCAAGCGCTACCGCTCGGTGATGGGCGCCTACCTCGACGGCCTGCGCGCCGCCAAGACCGCAGGCCACGACCTCGGCAAGATCCATTCGGTCGCTTCGTTCTTCGTGTCAAGGGTGGACACCGAGATCGACAAGCGGCTCGAGGCGATCGGCACCGACGAGGCCCTCGCGTTGCGCGGGCAGGCCGGAATCGCCAACGCGCGCTTGGCCTATGCCGAATACCAGGACGTATTCGACGGCGGCAAGCACACCTCCACCTACAACAACCTCGGTGCCGCGGGCGCGAATCGGCAACGGCCGCTGTGGGCTTCGACCGGTGTGAAGAACCCGGAGTACTCCGACGTCATGTACGTCACCGAGCTGGTCGGCAAGAACACGGTGAACACGCTGCCGGAGAAGACCCTGGAGGCCGTCGCCGATCACGGCGAGATCCGCGGCGACACCGTCAGCGGCACGGCCGAGGCCGCCCAGGCAGTCTTCGACAAGCTGTCGGCCGTCGGCATCGACCTGGACGACGTGTTCGCGGTATTGGAGACCGAGGGCGTTGACAAGTTCGAAAAGTCGTGGGCGGAACTGATTTCCGCCACCACGGACGAACTTTCCGCGGCCGGGAACAACTGACAACGATGGCCGGCCCCAAAACCCCGACCTGGCAGAACCCGCTGCGCGACGAGCGGGACAAGCGGGTTCCGCACATCGCGGGCCCGTGCAGCGTGGTGATCTTCGGTGTCACCGGTGACCTGTCTCGGAAGAAGCTGATGCCGGCCATCTATGACCTCGCGAACCGGGGGCTGTTGCCTCCCGGTTTCGCGCTGGTCGGCTTCGCCAGGCGGGATTACGCGGACGAGGACTTCGCCAAGGTGGTGCTCGACTCGGTGAAGGCACACGCCCGCACTCCGTTCCGCCAGGAGGTCTGGGACCACCTGGCCGAGGGAATCCGTTTCGTGCAGGGCAGTTTCGACGACGACACGGCCTTCGCTACCCTCGCGGACACCCTGGCGAAGCTGGACAAGGACCGCGGCACCGGCGGCAATCACGCCTTCTACCTGTCGATTCCGCCGAACATGTTCCCCGTGGTGCTGAACCAGCTCTCCGAGCACGGACTCGCGCAGCCGACCGCCACCGACGCCGCGGGCCGTAAGCCGTGGCGGCGGGTGGTGATCGAGAAGCCGTTCGGGCACGACCTGGAAAGCGCCCAGGAGCTCAACGCACTGGTCAACGGCGTGTTCCCGGAGGAGACGGTCTTCCGCATCGACCACTACCTCGGCAAAGAGACGGTGCAGAACATCCTGGCGCTGCGCTTCGCCAACCAGCTCTACGACCCGATCTGGAACGCCAACTACGTCGACCATGTGCAGATCACCATGGCCGAGGACATCGGATTGGGCGGGCGCGCAGGCTATTACGACGGCATCGGCGCCGCGCGCGACGTGATCCAGAACCACCTGCTTCAGCTGCTCGCGCTCACCGCGATGGAGGAGCCGATCAGCTTCCAGCCCAAGCAGTTGCAGGCCGAGAAGATCAAGGTGCTCTCGGCCATCAAACTCGTTGAGCCGCTGGACGAGACCACTGCACGCGGGCAGTACGCGGACGGCTGGCAGGGCGGCGAGCAAGTGGTCGGGCTGCTCAACGAGGAGGGTTTCGACCCGGAATCGCGCACCGAGACCTATGCCGCGATCACCCTCGAGGTCGACACGCGCCGCTGGGCGGGTGTGCCGTTCTACCTGCGCACCGGAAAACGCTTGGGGCGCAGGGTCACCGAGATCGCGGTGATGTTCAAGCGGGCGCCGCACCTGCCGTTCGATCAGACCATGACCGAGGATCTCGGGCAGAACGCGCTGGTCATCCGGGTGCAGCCGGACGAGGGCATCACCACTCGGTTCGGGTCGAAGGTGCCGGGGTCGAGCATGGAAGTGCGCGACGTCAACATGGATTTCAGCTACGGCGAGGCGTTCACCGAGTCCTCCCCCGAGGCATACGAGCGCCTGATCCTCGACGTGCTGCTCGGGGTGCCGTCACTGTTCCCGGTGAACGCGGAGGTCGAATTGTCCTGGGGCATCCTCGATCCGGTGCTCGAGCGCTGGGCCGAAGAAGGTAAACCCGAACCGTACGAGGCGGGCACCTGGGGTCCGTCATCGGCCGACGAGATGCTCGCTCGCACCGGGCGCGAATGGCGGCGGCCATGATCATCGACATTCCGAACACCACCACCGGCGAGGTCACCAAGCGCATCGTGGCGCTGCGCGAGAGCAACGGCGTGATCACCATGATGCGGGTGCTCACCCTGGTGGTGTGCACCCTTGACAGCTCCGAGGCGGAGGATGCCATCGACGCCGCCAACGACGCCAGCCGCGAACACCCTTGCCGGGTGGTCGTTTTGGCGCGCGGCGATCGCGATGCCGAGACCCGGCTCGATGCCCAGATCCGGGTCGGCGGTGACGCGGGCGCGGCCGAGGTGATCGTGCTGCGGCTGCAGGGCGAGCTGATCAATCACGAAAGCAGCGTCGTCATCCCGTTCCTGCTGCCGGACACCCCCGTGGTCGCCTGGTGGCCGCGCGGCGCCCCGGAGTTCCCGTCCAAGGATTCGGTGGGCCGCTTGGCGACTCGGCGCATCACCGACGCCACCTTCGCCGCCGACCCGCAGGCCGCGATCAAGAAGCGGCTCGGCTCCTATGCCGCCGGTGACACCGATCTGGCCTGGAGCCGGATCACCTACTGGCGCGCGCTGCTTGCCGCCGCGATGGACGAGCCACCCTTCGAGCCGGTGCAATCGGTGCTGGTCTCCGGGCTGCGCGACGAACCGGCGCTGGACACCCTGGCGGGCTGGCTCGCCATCCGGCTCAACTGCCCGGTGATCCGCCGCTCCGGCGCGCTGCGGGTGGAGATTCACCGGCCGTCGGTGTCGGTCACGATCGAACGACCGCAGACCGGGCGCACCGCGACGCTTACCCGCACCGGTGATCCTGATCAGCGAATCGCGTTGGCACGCAGGGAAACCCGCGACTGTCTTGCCGAGGAGCTGCGCAGGCTGGACGCCGATGAGATCTATGCCGAGGCGCTCGCCGGAATCGAGAAGGTGACCTATGAGTGAGTCAGCGAGCGACACCGTCGAAGTCCACATCGATACCGAATCGCTTGTTGCCGCAGCGGCGGCACGGTTCGTTGATGTGGTCGTCGCCGCCCAGGCCGAGCGCGGATCCGCGTCGGTCGTGCTGACCGGCGGCGGCACCGGCATCGGACTGCTCGAACTGGTCCGCAAGTCGCCCGGTGACATCGACTGGTCTCAGGTCGACTTCTTTTGGGGCGACGAGCGTTTCGTGCCCGCCGGTGACCCGGAGCGCAACGACCTCCAGGCCCGCCAAGCCCTGCTCGACCACGTCCCCGTCGACCCGTCCCGGGTGCATCCGGTAGCGGCCTCCGACGGCGAATACCCCGACCCGATCGAGGCCGCCGCCGAATACTCCACGGCCGTCCACGCCTACCTCGCCGAACACGGCTCCTTCGACCTGCACCTGCTCGGCATGGGCGGCGAAGGACACATCAACTCCCTGTTCCCGCATACCGACGCGGTCCGCGAAGAACACGAACTCGTTGTCGCCGTAACGAATTCGCCGAAACCCCCGCCGGTCCGAGTCACCCTCACCCTCCCAGCCATCCACCGCACCCGCCACGTGGTACTGATCGTCGGCGGTGCCGCCAAAGCCGAAGCCGTCGCCGCCGCCATCTCCGGCGCCGACCCGGTCGACATCCCCTCCGCAGGCGCACTCGGCGCCGAATCCACCACCTGGCTCCTTGACCAAGACGCCGCCTCAGCCCTCCAACTGCCCGACTGAACCCCACGTTCCATCGCCCGGCGAGGCGGGTCGCCAAACGGGACTTGGTGGCGCCAAAGTTCGAGAAGGCGCTCCACCATGTCCCGTTCGGCGCACCGCCGCAGGGTTACTGCCCGCCGAGCGGGACATGGTGGAGCCGAATGCCCAGCGGCAGCGCGGCGCTCGGACTGGCTGTGCGAGCCGATTTCGCGTTACTTCTGGTGGCCGGACCTGGCGCATCCGCTGCAGCAAAGGCGTGCGGTGATCGCGGCGATAGCCGACCATTCGCACGGCACGAGTTGATCTGACGGGAATTAGTCCGGCCAGAGCCTCGATGACGCGCAAAATCATCGGATGACCGTTAAGCTGGCGCGAATGAGCGAGCGGGACGCGAACCCCGGATCCAGTCCGGGCAAGGTTCTTGACGATCGGTTTCGGGCGGCGGTCGGTGCGCTGACGCCGGGGCAGGCGGCGGTGGATGACATCGCGCCTGGGATTACCGGGGCGACGCTGCTGGAGTTGTTCGAATCCCAGGCGACGAGTCGGCAGCTGGATCTGGCGGCGCGGCAGTTGGGCGCGAGTAAGCGCGGGTACTACAGCATCGGGTCGTCGGGGCATGAGGGGAATGCGGCGCTCGGGGTGGCGCTTCGGGTGACCGATCCCGCGTTGCTGCACTACCGGTCCGGCGCGTTTTTCGTGCAACGCACCCGGCGGGTGCCCGGCCTCGATCCGATCCGCGACGTGCTGCTCGGTGTCGTCGCCGCGGCGGCGGATCCGATTTCCGGTGGGCGGCACAAGGTCTTCGGCAGCAAGCCCGCCGCCATCATCCCGCAGACCTCGACCATCGCCTCCCACCTTCCCCGCGCCGTCGGCCTCGCCTTCGCGATCGATCGTGCCGCGCGGCTGGGTGTTTCGAGTGAGTGGCCGTCGGATGCGGTGGTGCTGTGCAGTTTCGGCGACGCGTCGGCCAACCATTCCACCGCGGCGGGCGCGATCAACGCGGCGATTCACACTGCCCGCCAAGGCGTTCCGCTGCCGATCCTGTTCCTCTGCGAGGACAACGGCATCGGCATCAGCGTCCCGACTCCCGCGGATTGGATCCAGCAGGCCTACGGCTCCCGCCCGGGCCTCGAGTACTTCGGCGCCGACGGCTGCGATCCCATCGACGCACTCACCACCGCGACCGCGACCGCCGCCTGGGTCCGCGAACACCGCAAGCCCGCCTTCCTGCACATGCGGACGGTCCGGCTGATGGGCCACGCCGGTTCCGACGTCGAGGCCGCCTACCGCAGGCCCGCCGACATCGCCGCCGACCTGCTCCGCGACCCGGTAACCGCGACCGCCCGCCTGCTGGTCGCGACCGGAGTCGCCACGCCAACCGAGGTGCTCGAACGCTACGACAGCATCGCCGACCGCGTCGCCACCATGGCCGAAATCGTCTGGCGCGAACCGAAATTGACCTCCGCCGCCGCGGTAATGGCGTCCCTCGCCCCCGCCCATCCAGCGCTGGTGCGCGAGGACGTCCTCCGCGTCGACGCACGGCACGACGACCCGGCGACATCCACGGCGCGTATGACCGCGGCCGACGCCGACGCACTGCACACCGATACCGCACGTGCCGCCGCGGCGCCACAAACCGCGGCACAACGCGCTGGCCTACAGCGCGATTCCACTGTCCGCGAGGCGAATAGCGATGCGCTGAACGCGGATCCGGTGACCCTGGGGCAGGCGATCAACCGCACACTGGCGAACCTGCTGACCCGCGACCCCGACGTGCTCGTCTTCGGCGAGGATGTCGGCCGCAAGGGCGGCGTGTACGGCGTAACCAAGGGTCTGCAAAAGCAATTCGGCAAGCGCCGCGTCTTCGACACCTTGCTCGATGAACAGAGCGTGCTCGGCACCGCACTCGGCACCGCGCTCGCCGGTTTCATCCCGATCCCCGAAATCCAATACCTGGCCTACGTGCACAATGCCGCCGACCAGTTGCGCGGCGAGGCGGCCACCCTGTCGTTCTTCTCCGATGGGCGCTACCGCAATCCGATGGTGGTCCGCATCGCCGGTTACGCCTACCAGAAGGGCTTCGGCGGCCATTTCCACAACGACAACTCCATCGCCGCCCTCCGCGACATCCCCGGCCTCATCGTCGCCTCCCCGTCCCGCGCCGACGACGCCGCCGCCCTCCTCCGCACCTGCGTGTCCGCCGCCCGAGTAGACGGCCGCGTCTGCGTCTATCTAGAACCCATCGCCCTCTACCACACCCGCGACCTCCACGAACCAGGCGACAACGCTTGGCTCGCAACAACTTCCGACACCACCCACGCCGAAATCGGCAAGGCCCGCGTCTACGGCGACGGCACCGACCTCACCATCGTCACCTTCGCCAACGGCGTCCCCATGAGCCTGCGGGTAGCCCGCCGCCTGGCCGACCGAGGCATCCGAACCCGAGTCCTCGACCTCCGCTGGCTCTCCCCCCTCCCCCTCGACGACCTCCTCCAACACGCCCGAGCCACCGGCCGAGTCCTCATCGCCGACGAAACCCGCCACAGCGGCGGCGTTTCCGAGTCCCTCTGCGCCGCCCTCATAGACGCGGGCTTCGAAGGCCGCATCGCCAGAATCACCAGCGAAGACACCTTCGTCCCCCTGGGCCCCGCCGCCGACACCATCCTCCTCGACGAAACCAAAATCGAAACCGCCGCCGGAAAACTCCTGACGGAGTAACCATCGACTCCCGCTAGCCGACCTCCTCACGCGGTGAAGCACAGGCAAACCTCACACCCACGGACAGAAATCTGCACCCTGACTCGGGAGCCGCACCCGGAATAAGCCTCTATTCTCAGGCGGATTCAGGGAGTCATTGCAACACTGTTGATCAGGGAGTGTTGTGATGACTCCCTGAATCCGCCCCAGAATAGGCCTCTATTCCCAGTGCGGATCCCGAGTCAGGGTGCGGATTTTGGGCGGGTCAGCGTAGGTGGACCGGGAAGGCGGCTAGGTCGTTTTGGGTTAGGACCGGGAGGTTGCGGATTTCTTCGTTGGGGATTGCTAGGCGCAGAGTGGGGAAGCGTTCGAAGAGGGCGGGGAGGGCTATGGCGGCTTCTAGGCGGGAGAGGGCGGCGCCGGGGCAGATGTGGGGGCCGTGGCCGAAGGTCAAGTGGCGGTTGGCGGTGGGGCGGGTGATGTCGAAGTCGTCGGAGGTCTCGCCGTGTACGGCGGTGTCGCGGCCGATGGCGCGGTAGGACATGACTACGCCGTCGCCCTTTTCGATGACGGTGTCACCGATGGTGATGTCCTCGGTGGCGAAGCGCATCAGGAGGTGGCTGACGGGGCTGTCCCAGCGCAGCGTTTCCTCGACGACCTGCTTCCACTCGATGTCACCGGTCCGGACCTTGTCCAGCTGCTCAGGGCGGGCAAGCAGGGCGCGGACGGCGTTGAGGATGAGGCCGACGGTGGTTTCGTGACCCGCGGCGACGAGCGCCTTCAGGTTGCCGACCACTTCCTCTTCGGTCAGCGGTTCGCCGCCGTCGGAGGCAAGGATGAGGGCGCTGGTGAGGTCGTCGGTGGGGTTGGCGGTCTTCTTGCGCACCAAATCCGTGTAGTAGACATCCAATTCGTCGATCAACCGCAACCGCTCGTCCTGCGGGGTGAGCAGCGAGAAGAACGCTTTGTACGCGGTGAGCAACATCGGGTGGTCGGCGCGATCCACGCCCATCAGTTCGCCGACAACGCGCATCGGCAGCGGGTAGGCGAAGACCTGTTTGAGATCAACGACCGAACCATCGCCGCCCGCCGCGCTCAGATCGTCGAGCAGCTCGGCGGTTAGTCGCTCGATCACGGGCCGGATGTCCGCTAGTCGACGCGGCGACAACGCCTGCGTCGTCTTGATCCGCAGCCGCCGATGCTCGGCACCGTCCACGGTGAACATCGAACGCCCCGCGTCGATCATGCCGATCAGCGGCCACTGCCGCGTCACCACACCGGAGTTCCACAGCGACCAGCCGCTGATGTCCTTGATCAGCCGAGGATCGACGAGCAACTGCCTGGCCACGGCATGTTCGGTAATGGTCCAGGCGGGAACGCCGAGCAGTTCGATCCGCGTGACCGGACCGGCGGTGCGCAGATAGGTGGTCTCTCCAGCGAGGTCACCGACCATCGGATCGATGGCGAATGGACATGTTTGGGTCACTGGGTACCTCCGACTGCACGAACTGGGGTGAAACGAACCGGCAAAGAAGTCATGCCGCGCAAGAAGGCCGACGGACGCCGAACCAGGTTCTGTGCGGGAACCATGAGATCGATATCGGGCAGCCGGTCGAGCAGCACCTCGATGCTGGTCCGCGCGATGATCTCGGCGAGTTGCTGAGCGGGGAACGGGCACCGGTACTCGCCGTAGCTGAACGCGAAGTGCGCGCTGTTGCCGGTGTGCGCGGGTTCGACGCCGTCGACAAGATGTTGGCGCACATGCGGATCCGCGTTCGCGGCGGCCAGTCCGAGCAGCAGCATGTCGCCGGCCCGAATCACCTTGTCTGCCAACCGGGTATCGCGCGCCGCCCAGCGACCGGCGAGGATCTGGGTCGGCGTGTCCTCCCACAGCACCTCGTTCATCGCCTCGCCGACACTGCGCCGCCCGCCGCCGAGTGCCGCGGCGAACCGGTCGTCGGTGAGCATGAGCCGCACCGAGTTCCCGATCCAGTCGGCGGTCGGCAGGTGCCCGGCGGCGGTGACCGCCATCAGGTCCTGCACGTACTCCTCGTCGGTGAACTGGCCGGGGTGCGCGAGCATGCGCGACACCAGATCGGTGCCAGGCCGCGCCTTCTTCGCGGCAAGCACGTGCTGCATCTGCTCGTAGAAACGCCCGTACGCCGCCTGCGCGTCGGCGCCGCCGTCGGCAAGCGCCTTCATGCTCCACGCCAGCCGTGCGCCGTCCTCATCCGGGAAGCCGAGGGCCCAGGCGAGCGCGAGCACCGGCATCGGCACGGCGAACTCGGCGACCAGGTCGGCCTCGCCCCTGCCGCAGAACCCGTCGATCAGCCGGTCGGCCAATTCCTCACAGGTGCGGCGCAATTCGAACGGATCGACCGATTCCAGCGCGGGCTCGACCATCGCGACGTGCCTGCGATGCTCGGCGCCCGCGGTGAAGTAGATCGACGGCCTCGGCTGCCCGACCATCGGGAGCAGCGGCCAGTCCTCGGGGATGTTCGGCCACTGGTTCCACAGGCTGACATCGCGCGGGAACAGCTCCGGATCGCTGGTGACCTGATGCAGCTCGCGATACCCGATGACGAGCCAGGCCGGGACATTGCCCGGCAGTTCGACGGAGACGACGGGCCCGTGTTCGCGGCGCATCTCGCGGTAGAGGTGTTGCGGGTCGGTGTGGAAGCGCGGGCCGCTCAACGGAACGGCGCCGGTCTCCGGGTGGACCGGGCAGCCGCCGGTGGCAGCCGATGCGGCACTCGAGGTGGTCATGATGCGGTCTCCGCTCGCGGGACATCGGCGTAGATGTGCTCGACCAGGCTGATCAGCACGCTCTTACAGGATTCGCGCGACCTTGCGTCGCAGTCGACCAGCGGCACCTGCGGATCCAGATCAAGGGCGTCGCGGACTTCATGGAGTCGAGAGGGTCCGCCGAAGTTGTTGCACGCCACGACGAATCGGGTGCGCTGGGCTTCGAGGCGGTCGATGGCGTACCAGGAGTCGGTGATCCGGCGCTGGTCGACCAGCACGATCGCGCCGAGCGCACCGCTGAACAGTCGGTCCCAGAGGAAGAAGAACCGTTCCTGCCCCGGCGCACCGAACAGGTAGAGCACGTTTTCGGCGTCGATGGTGATGCGCCCGAAATCGAAGGCGACCGTCGTCGTCGACTTGCCCGGTGCGCCGCTCGGGTCGTCGATGCCGATGCCAGCGTTGGTCATCGTCGCTTCGGTGTCGAGCGGGCGGATCTCGCTGACCGCGCGGACCATGGTGGTCTTGCCGACACCGAAACCGCCGACGATGACGATCTTGAGTCCCTGGCGGGTTGCGCTGTTCAGCGGCGCGTCGGCACGAGCGGGCCGAGCGTCAAAGGTTGCGGAGTCCAACGAGCACCTTCTCGAGGGTGGTGGAGTCGGGCACCGAATTCCACGGCGCGTCCGGGTAAGCGGGGCCGTTGCTCGGGTGCCGGACGGTGATCTTGCCTGCGTGCAGCAGATCGGAGAGCAGAATGGTCGCGATGCCGACCGGGATGCGCAGCTCGGCGGCGATCTCGACGACCGCGGTCGGCGCGCGGCACATGTCCAGAATCGCGACGTGCTCGGACTGCATGCCCTGGGTCGGATCGCATTCGCTGACCACGAGGGTGACCAGGTCGAAGCTGTCGGAGTCGGGTTTGCTGCGTCCCCCGGTCAGTGTGTAGAGCCGGTCGGGGTCGTCGTCGCGGCCTGGCCTGTTCACGACACGCTCGCTCCCCCGACACGCGGTGCGGACGCGAGATGGTGGCCTAGCTGTTCGACCAGCTCCCGCATGTTGTGCCCGACCAGTCCGGCGTCCGCGTCCTCGGCGGCGACCACCGCGATGTGTGCGGCGAGGCCCGCCTCGACGATGAAGAGGATGCCGCCGTAGAACTCCGTCATCGATTGGCGCACACCGCCTCTGCCGTCACCGAACTCGACGGAGGCGCCGTGCGACAGGCTCTGGATGCCGGCGGCGATGGCGGATAGTTGATCGGCCTTGTCCATACTGAGTTCCGGGGTGTGGCAGATCTTGAGCCCGTCGCCGGAGAGCAGCAGCGCGTGCCTGGTGCGCGGGGTGCGGGCGAGCAGTTGCTCCAACAGCCAGCTGAGTTGCGACGGAACAGACGTTGTCATCGATCATTCTCCACGGCAACGGTAGGGGACGGGGAAGGTGTTGCGGCAGCGGAGTTGTCGGTGTCACGACCGGCCAACGCACGCTGGAACGCGCCGAAGGACGCCGGGGTCGCCGCGGGCGGTGTCGGCGCGGCGGGCTTGCTCGGCTCGGCTAGCGAAAGCCCGGCGGGGTGCACCGCGGCGAGGGTGCTGCCGCGGCGCCGTTTCGGCAGGCCCATGGTGGTGAGCTCGGCGGCGGGCTCGAGCGCTGGCGCTTCCTGCGGCTCGTCGACGGGCTGCGGCGCGACGATGACCGGCGATGTCGCGCTTGGCAACGTCGCGGTCGGTATCGCGGGGTTGGTGGCGAGCGAGGCCAGTTGCGAACGATCAACGCGCGCAGTGAGATCGCGCGGCACCACCACGACCACCGCGGTGCCGCCGATGGCGGAGGGACGGTAGGACACGGTGAGGCCGTGCTTGCGCGCGAGGTGTCCGACGACGGCGAGTCCGAGCCGCGTTCCGCTCAACGACGACAGGTCCGACGAACGCTGGCCACGCCCGTCCTGGCTCGCGTTCGACACGGTCTGTTCGGCGCGGCGCAGCGCCGATTCGCTCATCACCAGGCCGCTGTCCTCGATGGTGAGCACCACGCCCGCGGGCACCTCGGCGGCGTAGACGTGCACCTCGGTGGTTGGCGGGGAGAAGTTACAGGCGTTGTCGAGCAGCTCGGCCAGGGTGTGCATCACGCCTTCGGCCGCGTGACCGGCGATGGCGATCTCGGCGATGGCGCGCAATCGGACCCGCTGATAGCCGGAGACGCGGCCCATCGCGCCACGCAGGATCGACTCCATGGCAATGGGTTTGGCCCAGCGACGCCCGGATCGGGCACCGCTGAGTACGGCGATGCTGTCGGCGAGGCGGCCCGCCTGCGCGGTGCGGTGGTCAAGGTGCAACAGGTCGGCAAGCACCTTCGGGTCGGCGTGCCGGTGTTCCATCTCGCGCAGTTCGGCGAGCATGCTGGTGGTCATCGCCTGCATGCGGCCCGCAGCACCGGCGAACGCGGCCATCGCCGCGGACCGGCGGCTTTCGCTGTTCTTCGATTCCCACGCGTGCACACCGGCGGCCTCGCTCGCGGCCGCCATGCGCGCCGTCGCCTCGGCGGTCACGGCCGCCGCGGACTCGCGCGCCCGCCCGGCCACACCGCGGTAGTGCACCGCCGCGGTTACCGTGGCGCACAACGCGATAGCGGCGGTGACCGCGCCAACAGTCAGCGCGATGCGGAAGTCGGTCGGCGCGTAGTACACCGCGATCACCACCACCACCGAGGTGATCGCGGCGCAGGTGAGCAGGGCTAACAGGGGCATGCGCAGTCGTCGAAACAGTGGTTCCCGACGCTCGCCTTCCGGCGCATTCAATGACTGTGACAAGTTCCGTACTTTCGCACTCACGTTCACGACGAAGGCATGCCCTACGAGTCCCGACCCCTCCTGCGCAGTTCGGGCTGCACCAAATGTACAGACCACCAACCGGTTCCGCATCTCGGCGAGCGCATCTAATATGCGGTGTTAGCGGGTTGCGCAATAGTTGTATTGTATTGCGCTACTTTATTTTTCAACGATGCTTGCGCCCCGGTTTGCTACCGATCGGTAGTTTTCCGATCATCGCTTCGTCACACCGCGGTCACGCCGCCGCCGTCCGCCGTCCTCGTCGAGGCAACGTCGAATCCCGTGTTGGCACGCCGGTCCGGTATCCCCACGATTCGGATTCGACCGGGGAATACTGGAAATACAGTGGCAGTGACGAGACCAGCGGCGAAGGGCACGGCGATGACCATGATGTCCATGCTCGGTGAGGTTCGGCCGGAACACGAGGGCGCGGCGGACAGCGAGCTAGTTCTACTGCACTACCTGCGATCGTTCCGTAAGCCGGTGCTCGAGGTGTGGTCGGCGGCGACCGACCGCGGGCAGCTGACGCGCTGGCTCGGCGCGGTGTCGGGCGGCAGCGGCAATCTGACGATCGAGCCGATGGACGGACCGGTGTCGCGTCCCGTCGCGGTGCGCGTCGGGCATTGCCAGGCGCCGCACGAGCTGATCGTGCACATCGACGGTTGCCTGCTGGAGATCAGGATGACCCAGGTCGGCGTGGTCACCAATGTCGAACTGATCCGCCGTCACGTCAGCCCCGAGGACGCGCGCGCGATCGGACCCCGCTGGCAGTACCTGCTCGACCGGCTCACCGCCTACCTCGACTATCAACCGCTGCCGCAGTGGGCCGACTATCCGAAGCGGGCGGACGAATACCGCTAGGGCGATCCGACGACGCCAGGCCGCTGCCTGCAGCCCAGCTCCGCCGGTCTAGACGAAGAATCCCGCGATCCCCCAGCCCGGCCGCGCCTGCGCCTCGCGAATCCACTCCATGCAGGATTCGATCGCGGCCAGCACCTCGTGGTCGACTTCCTCGCGCTGTTGTGGGGTCGTCGATTCCCATTGCACCAGGGCTTCGGCGCATTGCTCCGGGGTCAACTCGCCGTAGCCGGGTAGCTCGTCCGGCTCGGGGAGGGCGGCGGGCAGCGCGTGGTAGACGAAGCCGGTGAGGCTGATCGCCTTGATGCCGAGTTCGGCGAGGCCCTCGTCGACCTCTTCCAGCCAGTTGCCACGGAACGGGGAGAAGTAGCGGTTGTCCAGGAATCTGCCGTAGAACTGGCAGATCGTTTGGTACGCGTAGGCGTATTGGAAGCCGTAGGTCTGATCGAACGGGCCGCCGTCGATGACGGCGCGCACCGCGTCGTAGCGGGCCGGGGCGCCGTTGGCGATCTCGTCGGCGAACCAGTCGTCGGCGTGCGCAAGCTGGGCCTTGAACCGGCCGCCGATCATGCGCCCGAGCTGTTCGTCCCGCGAGCCGATGGCGGCCCTGACCCTATCCAGTTCGACGACGTAAACGCTCAGGCTGTAACTCATGAGCGAACATTAGCGGCACCCACCGACAATGAACGGCGCACCGGCGGAGCGGGTTTGACGCTACGCGGGCACGTCGGACGGATTGGTGACGAGTTCGCGCAGGTGGGCGGTGAGCAGCGCGCCGACCTCGGCCGCGCGCTCCAGCTGGACCAGGTGGCCGGCGTCCGCGATCTTGGTTACTTCGCGCAGGCCGGGAACGTGATTACGCAGCGTCGTCAGTGGGTCGCGGCCGCTGAAACCCTCCATGTCCGGGTCGTGATCGCCGTACATGAAGTAGGCGGGGACGGTAACCGAGGCGTCGGCGTAGTCGGCGGTGAGTTCCCAGTTGCGGTCGAGCGCGCGATACCAGTTCAGGCCGCCGGTGAAGCCGGTGCGCTCGAAATCCCGTGCCAGGGTGTCGAATTCGCGCTCGGAGAGCCAGCGCCACGGCAGCGGCGGCGCTTCCGGGAGCACATCGAGGTATCCGGTGTCCTCCGCTGGGAACTGCCAGGTGTCGAGGTAGTGGTAGTCGGCGCTGAGCGAGTAGTAGACGCGGGCTAGGAATTCCCTTGGGCGAGCACCCAATTCCGCGTCGGCGACGCCGGGGGTCTGAAAGTAGTGCAGGTGCAGGAAATGTCGTGCGGCGGCCTTCGCCCATAGCTGCGACGGCGACTTCGGCGGACGCGGCGCGAAGGGATTGTTCAACACGATGACACCGCGCACCCGTTCCGGCGCGCGTAATGCCAACTCCCACACCAGGGCCGCGCCGAAATCCAAGCCGACGAACACCGCCTGCTCGGCACCGATGTCATCGAGCAGGGCGAGTAGGTCGCCGATCACCGCCTGGTTGGTGTACGACTCGACGTCCGTCGGCACGTCGGTCTGCCCGTAACCGCGCAGGTCCGGCGCGATGGCGCGATACCCGGCCGCGGCGACCGAGGCCAGCTGGTTGTGCCAGATGAACCAGGTGTGCGGGAAGCCGTGGCAGAAGATCACCGGATACCCCTCGCCCTGCTCAGCGACGTGCATCCGGACGCCGTTGGTCGTCACGAACCGATGCGTCAACTCCACTGCTGCCTCCAAAACCTAGAACGTGTTCTTGTTTCACTGTAGTGTCCTGGAGTCGTGAGCGAGCGTCAGCGAGTGAACCACAATTACAGCGTGCGTCCGCGCACGACGGAGCCGAGCGCTAGCGAGGTGGAGTCGTGAGTGGAATATTTAACGCACTGGCTGGCAAGATCGCGGTGGTCACCGGCGCGAGTCGCGGCATCGGCAAAGGCATCGCGCTGGAACTCGGCGCGGCCGGTGCGACGGTGTTCGTCACCGGCCGCTCGGCCACGCCGGGCCGACTGCCAGGCACGGTGCGGGAGACCGCCGCCGCGATCGATGCGGCAGGCGGGGTCGGCATTCCGTTCGTCTGCGATCACCGCGACGACGACGCGGTGCAACGGCTGTTCCAACAGATCCGCGACGACCACGGACGCCTCGACATCCTGGTGAACAACGTCTACAACTCCCCCGCCGCGGCACGCTGGCTCGGTAAGCCGTTCTGGGAGGTGCCGCCGAAGGCATGGGATGAGACCTTCGATATCGGCGTCCGATCACATTACGTGGCAAGCGCTTTCGCGGCGCCGCTGCTGATCGAGTCGGACGGCTTGATCGTCAACATCTCCTCACCGGGTGCGCGACGGTACATGCACAACGCGGTGTACGGCGTCGCGAAGACCGCGCTGGACCGCCTCACCGCGGACATGGCGCACAACCTGGCCGACACGAAGGTCACCGTGGTCTCCCTGTGGCCGGGCATCGTCGACACCGAACTGCTGCAGCTGGTCCCCGCCGACGCACAGGGCCACCGCCTGGTCACCCTGCCCGGCGAAGGCACCTTCGACCTCGCCCAAGCGGAAACACCCCGCTTCCCCGGCCGCGCCGTCGTCGCGCTCGCCACCGATCCCGACCGCCGCACCCGCACCGGATCGGCCTGGCGGGTGGCCGATCTCGCCGACGCCTACAACTTCACCGACCTCGACGGCCGCATTCCCCGCGCGGACTGACCCCCGTTCGTCCATGCACCACGCGTATACACGGTGCATAGAAAGCATTTCACAGACGCGGGGACGGACCGTACGGTCATTGAAGTGACAGCTACCATCGCTCCCGCACCACGCAGTAGTCTCGCACCGGCGTTCGCGGCCGCCGCCGGGTTGGCCGCCGCGATGGGTGTCGGCCGGTTCATCTACACGCCGCTGCTGCCGATCATGGTGGACGCACACCAGATCAGCACCAACGACGGCGCCGTGATCGCCACCGCCAACTACGCGGGCTATCTGCTCGGCGCCATCCTGCTCACGCGGTGGCCGCAACTGAACAGCCGCAACACCTTCCGTATCTGCGCCGCGCTGCTGATCGTCAGCGAGCTGTTGATGGCCGTGCCGGCGCCGACGATTTTCCCAGCCGCACTGCGGTTGATCGCCGGTGTCACCAGCGCCGTCATCTTCGTCGCGTGCGCCGGGGTGTCCGCCAGGCACGGCAGCAGTCGGGAGGCGGCCGGAATCGCTTTCGGCGGAGTCGGATTCGGGATCGCGCTCACCGGGGTGCTGGTGTTGGCGGTGCGGCCGTTCCTGGGCTGGCAGAGCATGTGGCTCGTCTCGGCGGTGCTGACCGCGGTGTTGCTGGTGCCCGCCTTGCGGCTCGATATCCAGCCTGGTCGGCGCGGGGGCAAGGCGACCATCCGGTCGCGGGGCGCGTGGCGGGCGCTGCTCGTCTCGTACTTCCTGGAGGGTGTCGGCTATATCGTGATCGGCACGTTCCTGGTGGCGGCGGTCAGCGATGAGCGCGGGCCGGTGGTCGGCTCGGCGGTCTGGGTGGTGGTCGGCGCGGCCGCGGTACCGGCGACCGTGCTGTGGGGCATCGCCGCGCGCCGCTGGTCCCCCGCGGTCGCCATGCCGATCGCGCTGGTGGCGCAGTGTGTTTCGGCGGTGCTGCCCGCCGTCTCGACCGCGGTGTGGCCCGCCGTGGTCGCGGCGGCGCTGTTCGGCGCGACGTTCCTCGGCATCGTGATGCTGGCGATTCGGATCGGCGGCGAGCTGTCGGACGGGAGTACGGCGGCACCACTCACCGCCGTTTATGGTGCGGGGCAGATGCTCGGTCCGTTGGTGGTGGCGCCGGTGATCGGCGACAGCTATCCGGCCGCGTTCGTCATCGCCGCCATCGTGCTGGCGGCTGCGACGATCGCGGCCGGTGTGGTGACGCGCCTGATCAGGCGAACTTGATCTCCAAGCCGATGCCGACGATGGCGATGAGCCACACCAGGCCGGTGAAGATGGTGATTCGGTCGAGGTTCTTCTCCACAACGGTCGAGCCAGAGAGGCTGGACTGCACACCGCCGCCGAACAGGCTGGACAGACCTCCACCCTTGGCGCGGTGCAGCAGCACCAGCAGCACCAGCAGCACGCTGGCGATGATCAGGAGGATATCGAGGAACATCCGCATGGTCGACAGTGTATGCGGACGATCGAATACCACCGAATCAGGCACTCGGCAACGCCGAGTTTAAGGTGGCAAGATCGCGACCAGGTGGGTGATCTGGTCGTCACCGATGGTGAATTCGTACGCCGCCTGCTCGCGGATCTGGTCCTGCGCGGTGAGCCTGACCTGGTGCTGATGCATGTGCTCGGCCCAGGAGCGGACCACGAACGCCTCGACGTAACGGTCGACAACGCCGACGTCGCGATACAGCCGCCACTCCATCGCGCCGGTGCGTTGCCTTGACCGGCCGACGAACGCCATCGCGGTCATGAACTCGTCCACATTCTCCGGCGGGACGTCGTAGGTACGCAGCACCATGACCGGGCCGTCCGCCGGATCGGGTTCGACAACCAGCTGCGGTTCCGGCCAGAACGCCGCCGGTGTCTGATCCATGTTCTCCGCGTTGTGACTGATCGGCAGCCACACCGTGCTCACCGCGCAGAGCCCGAGCAGCACCGCGGCGGTCAGCAGCGCGAACACCGGCCCTGCCGCACCCGCGACCAGACCCCAGACCAGCGAGCCGATCGCCTGCCCGCCCATGAACACCAGCAGATACACCGAAAGCCCGCGCGCACGCACCCACGCGGGCAGCAGCAACTGCATGGTCGAGTTCAACGTCGACATGGCGAGCAGCCAGGCGAATCCGGCGAAGACAAGCAGCACAAGCACGAGCGGCACGATGTGCAGCACCGCGGTGCCCGCCGACGCGAGCCCGAACAGCACGGCGGCCGTGCTCAGCCGCTGCGTCGGCGTCATCAGGGTGCGCAGTCGCGACAGGCCGACGGCGCCGAGCACCGCGCCGATGCCGAGCGCGGCAAGCATCAGGCCATAGCCGGACGAGGACAGCCCGAGTTCGTCGCGCGCGATCACCGGAAGCAGCGCCCACACCGCGCTGGCCGGGGCGATGAACAGGATCGAGCGAAGCAGCACCCGCCGGATCCCGGGCGCCGCCTTGATGAATCTGGTCCCGGCCTGCAGCGCGGCCAGCGGGCGTTCACTCGGCAGCTGGCGATCCGTCGGCGGCCTGCGCCACAGGATCAGCACCGCGACGATGCCGCCGAAGGACACCGCGTTGAGCGTGAACACCAGCGTCGGCCCGGAAATCGAGACAAGCACGCCCGCGATGGCCGGGCCAACCGCGCGTCCGATATTGACGCTCATGCTGCCGAGCGCGGCCGCCGACGGAATCTGTTCGCGCGGCACCAGTTCCGGCTGAATCGCCTGCCACGCGGGTCCGGTGAGCGCCTGCCCGCAGCCGATCAGGAACAGCAGGGTGAGCAGCACCGACGGGGTGGTGTATCCGGTCGCCGTCGACACCGCGAGCACCGCGGCGAGCACCGCCATGCTCGACTGCGCGCCGAGCAACAGCCTGCGCCGGTCCATCAGGTCGGCGATCACGCCGGACGGAATGGCGAGCAGCATCACCGGCAGCGTGATCGCGGTCTGCACGAACGAGACGAGCGCGGCCGCGTTCGGCTCATCGACCAGAATCCACTGCGCGCCGACCGTCTGCATCCAGGTGCCCAGGTTCGACACCAGTTGGGCGATCCACAGCGCGCGATACACCCTCGACCGCAACGGCGCCCAAGTCGAGACTGTGTTGTTCACGGCGGTGATCACTTACTGAAGCTTAGCGATCCGAACGGAAGGGCCGCCTCGCCGGTGGTGACGGCACGCCGTCGCGTCTGGCCCGCTCTAGATCAACTCTGGTGCCGCATCGTCCGTCCTCGGACTCCCCGCGTTGATCAACAACATACGGACCTGACACCGTCGCGCAGCACGAGATCGCCTTGCTCACCAGGCCCGCGTTCTTTGTGCCGCGAGACGGTGTCGGTCTGCGCCTGCGGCCGGATCCGGCTGCGGCTCAGCGCATCCGATCCGTTGTTTCGCCGGTACTCGGCTTGCTGCCCGCGAGGACGAGCGCCGCGGTGAGCAAGGCGGCGCCGATCATGCCCCATGGTGTGAGCCGCTCGCCGAGGACGATGGCGGCGAGGATCGCGCCGGTGAGTGGCTCGAGCAGGGCGAGGACGGCGGCGGTGCCGGGTCCGGTGTCGGGCAGGCCGCGGAAGTAGAGCGTGTAAGCGACCGCGGTCGGGACCAAGCCCAGGGCTGCGAGCAGGGCGAGGGTGCCGGGGTTCGGGTCGAAGGTGATTCCGGTGGTGAGGGCGAGGGGTGCGAGAAGGATTGCGCCGCCGGTGAATCCGAGGCCGGTGGTGGTCATCGGGTCGAGGCCGGGTATCGGCCGAGCGCTGATCACGGTGACCGTCGCGAACGCGCCCGCGGCCGAAATGGCAAGGGCCGCACCGGCAAGCAGTCCGGCGGCGCCGAGATCGCCGGATGGCACGCCGACGAGCAGCGCCAGACCGGCAAGCGCGAGTCCGATCGTCGCCGCCCGCCTGCGGTCCACCGCCCGGCGTCCGGTGAGCTGTTCCAGCAGCGCGACCATGACCGGCGACGCGCCGATGGTGATCAAGGTGGCGACGCTGACCGACGACGCCGCGACGGCACCGAAGTAGCACGCCTGGAAGGTCGCGGCGAGCACCGCGACCGCGCCTATCCTGCGCCAGGCCACCAGATTTCGCGGCCAAGGCCGTCGGGTTGCCGTCAGTAGGGCGACGAGCAGCAGACCGCCGACGGCCAGTCGGCAGGTGGCCACCGCGACGGGTGACAAACCGCTGGCACGTCCGAGCAGGGTGCCGAGCAAACCGCCGGTGCCCCAGAGCATTCCGGCACCGACGAGATAGACCAGCCCGGAACGGCCGGTCGTTGACAGAGATATGGACATGAAGGTTCGCGCTCCTGCGACAGAGAGGGATGGGGTCGCGGAAGCGAGGTGCACAACGAACGCCGAAGGGCGCGTTCGCCTTAACGGGTCCTCGGATCGCGCAGCGCCGAAGCGACTGCGTGGAACGGGCATCGCCGGGCGCAGTCGGTCGTCGGACTGCCTATTGCCCGGGGCGAATGCGGAGTTACGCCTACACCTCGCTCAGGAGGCGGGCGGCGGGGTGATCGGAAAGCATCGGTGCACGCGCCCGATCCTAATGCCCGGCGGCGCGACCAGCTGACCGGTCCTGTCCCTCCGATCCGGGCCGTCGAGGAAGCCGCCGGTGTAGCGCATCCGGGAGACCTATTCGCCGACCGAATCGGCGTAGACGCGGAGCATGTCCTCGACCAGTGTGAGGACCGCGTCGTCGAGTTCGGGGCGCTCATACACGCCGCGAACGACGGCCTGCCCCGAAAACACGTGCAGCGCCATGAAGAACAGTGGTTCGCGCAGGCGCTTCGGATACTGGTCCAGGACCCCGGTGCGGTCCACCGCGGCGACGACCTCGTCGTAGTAGTTCTCGACGGTCGGCGCGATCCTGACCCGCAGTTCGGCGTCCGAGCGGGCCGCGAGGTAGATCTCGCGCAGCGCGTGGGTGATGTTGTCGGACTGGGCCGCCTGCAGGAAGCGCAGCGCGGTGTCGAGCGGATTCGCTTGATCCCCAAGGTGTTCCATCACCGCGGTGAACGCGGCGGTCTGCCGCGTGACGATCTCCTCGGCGGTCCGCACGATCAGGTCGAGCCTGCTGTCGAACTGCCGGAACATGGCCCCGACGGACAGCCCGGCGCGGCCGCAGATCTCCTGCACGGTCGTGCGCTGATAGCCGACCTCGCCGATCGCGGCGATCGTCGCATCGATCAGCTTGGCCACGGTGGCGGCTCGGCGTTGCTGCTGCGTCCGGCGTGGACGCGATGTTTCGGCGCTCCCGGTCATGACTGCCCATCCTGCCCGCTCGGTCCCGTACCGGCCGACAGCGGGTCAGCGTGATCGTTGACACAGCGACAAAGCGCACTCTACAGTCGACCCGCCACTTAGGAAGCGGTTGCTCTCTTTTTGCCCGAGAGCGCGCAGCGTTGCGTATAGAGGAGTTCCGAGATGAAGATGGGCACTGCCGCGGGCACCAAGAGAATGGTCGCGCGAACTTGTCTGGCACTGACCGCGGGCTTGACCGTCGCGGTATGCCCCGTGCTGATCGGCACCGCACACGCGGATCCGGTACCGGTGGCGCCGCCGCTGCCGTTTCCGCTGCCGCCAGCCCCGCCGTTCCTGGACCCGGCGTTCTACAACCCCGACCCCGGCCGGGTTGCCGCCGCGCAGCCTGGCGAAATCCTGTCCGCACGCCAGGTCAATCTCGCCAACGCCTGGCTGATCCCGCTCAATACGCGGGCCTGGCAGTTGTCCTATCGCAGCACCAATACCCGCGGCGAGGCCATTCCCGCGGTCGCCACGGTGATCGTGCCGTATCGCCCGGCACCGAGCGGGCAGCGCGGACTGGTCTCGTTCCAATTCGCGGAGGATTCGCTGTCGCAGAACTGCGCACCGTCCTATGCGTTGCAGATGGGGTCGCTGCCGAACCCGCTGAGTCCGGTCCACCAGATGGAGTTCGTCGAGGTGCAGGCCATGCTCCAGTTGGGGCACGCCGTGGTCATTCCCGACCATGAAGGGCCGAACGCCGCCTATGCCGTCGGCCCGCTCGGCGGGCGGATCACCCTGGACGGGATTCGGGCTGCGGAGAACTTCGACCAGGCCGGGCTGTCCGGCGCGGCCACCAGGACCGTCCTGTGGGGCTATTCCGGCGGCGCCATCCCGACCGGGCATGCCGCCGAACTGCAGCCCCAGTACGCGCCCGAGCTGAACCTCGTCGGCTCCGCGACCGGCGGCCTGATGGCCGATATCACCATGGCCGTCGACTACAACAACGGCACCTCGACCTTCGGTGGCGCGGTGCTCGGCGGATTGTTCGGGGTGGCAAGGGAATACCCGCAGGTCAACCAGTTCATCGAGCAGTACATGAACCCGTTCGGTAAGGCATTGCGGGTGGTGCACGAAGGGCAGTGTGTCGCACTGCAATTCGCGGGCTTCCCGTTCGTGAACATCAAGGGCCTGTTCGACTACCCCGGCGGCGATCCGCTCCGCGCGCCCGAAATGCAGCCGGTGCTCGACGAATTGGCCCTCGGCCGCCGTGGCACCCCTACCGCGCCGATCTACATCTACGAGGCCCCGCTCGACGAGGTCATGCCGGTGAACGCGGTCAACAGGCTCTACGACACCTACTGCAAGGATCCGAACGCCAAGGTCGCCTACACCCGTGACCTGCTCAGCGAGCACGGTGTCGCCGCCGTCTCCGGTGCGGGTTCCGCCGTGATCTGGCTCAACGATCGACTCAACGGCATCCCCGCCGCGGCCGGCTGCCACAACCGCGACGTGCCCTCGGAGATCCTCGACCCCGGTGCGATCGGCGCTGTGGTCAACACCATCGGCGGAGTTCTCGCCTCAGCGCTCGGCATGCCGGTCTGACCTGCTGAACACCCGGCCGGACCGCAGGGCGTCGGTAGCATCGCCGTCATGTCGGCTACTTTCGCGCGGTTCGGCCCGGTCGTCCTGTTGGCCCTCCTCGCGGTCACGGCTTGCTCGAGCGGCGACTCGAACCCGAAACCGGCCGCGCCGACGCTGGTCGGCCGCACCTTCGTTTCCACCAGGGTGGAGGGTGCCCCGATTCCCGGCGGCGGCCCACTGAACCTCTCCTTCAAGGACGACCGGATAGCCGCGGACGCGGGCTGTAACTCCTATTCCGGCGCGGTCACCCTCGACAACCACAAACTGCACGTATCCGGCCTGGCCGGCACCCTGATGGCCTGCACGGGCGACCGCCAGGGCACCGACGAATGGCTCACCGGCCTACTGAGTTCCGAGCCAACCTGGCAGCTCGACAGCACGACGCTGACCTTGAAGACCGACAAGCTGACGGTGACCATGGTGGACAAGAAGCTCGCCCAGCCGGACAAGCCGATCAAGGGCACGCCGTGGATCGTCACCGCCCTCATCACCCCCGACGCCAAAATCCGTTCTCAGACAATCGATGAGGTGAAGCCGACCCTCACCATCGACGCCGACGGCACCGTCACCGGCAGCGCGGGCTGCAACCGAATGACCGGCCGCGCAACGGGTCCCGACGCCGACCTCACCTTCCAGATCGCCACCACGAGGATGCTGTGCGACCCGGCGGTGATGGAGGTCGAGCAGGCGGTCCTGAAAGCCTTGGACGGCAAGACAACCGCCACCATCGACGCCGACACCCTCACCCTGCGCAACGACAACGGCAGCGGGCTCACACTGCACGCGGAGTAAGTCCAGTACGAAAAGAGCCGAGCATCGCTGATGCCCGGCTCTTGTTCGTGAAAACGGTTACGGCAGTGGGCCGCCCGCGGCGATCGCGGACACGGTGGCGAATTCGTCACCCTTCAGCGATGCGCCGCCGACCAGCGCGCCGTCGATATCGGTCTGCTTGATGAGCTCGCCGATATTCTTGGCATTCACCGAGCCGCCGTAGAGCACGCGGACGCCAGCGGCGACCTCCGCGTTGGCGAGCACGGCCAGCTCCGCGCGGATCGCGCCGCAGACTTCCTGCGCGTCGGCGGGGGTGGCGACCTTGCCGGTGCCGATGGCCCAGACCGGCTCGTAGGCGATGACGACCTTCGAGATCTCCTCCGCCGTCAGGCCTTTCAGCGAACCACGCAGCTGCTCGAGGTTGTACTCGACGTGCGTCTTCGCCTCGCGGACGTTCAGGCCCTCGCCGATGCAGACGATCGGGGTGATCCCGAACTTCAGCGCCTGCTTGGCCTTGGCGAGCACGGTGGCGTCGTCCTCGTGGTGGTACTGCCGCCGCTCGGAGTGCCCGACCGCGACGAAGGTGCAGCCGAGCTTGGCCAGCATGGCACCGCTGATCTCACCGGTGTAGGCGCCCGAGTCGTGCATCGAAATGTCTTGCGCACCATAGGTGAGCAGCAGCTTGTCGCCCTCGACCAGCGTCTGCACGCTGCGCAGGTCGGTGAACGGTGGCAGCACCGAGACATCGACCTTGGCGAAGTACTTCTCCGGCAACGCGAACGCGATCTTCTGCACGAGGGCGATCGCCTCGAGGTGGTTGAGGTTCAGCTTCCAGTTGCCCGCGATGAGCGGTTTCCTGGCAAGGGACTTTGTCACAGCCGTACCACTCCTCAATCGTCCAGCACTGCGATGCCCGGAAGTTCCTTGCCCTCCAGGTATTCCAGCGACGCGCCGCCGCCGGTGGAGATATGCGAGAAACCGTCGTCGGGCAGACCGAGCGCACGCACGGCCGCGGCCGAGTCGCCACCGCCGACAACGGTGAACGCGCCCTTACCGGTCGCGGTGACGATGGCCTCGGCCACACCACGGGTTCCGGCCGCGAAGTTCTCGAACTCGAACACGCCCATCGGGCCGTTCCAGAACACCGTCTTCGCCTCGGTCAGCAGCGCGGCGAACCGGGCGGTCGACTCGGGGCCGATGTCGAGGCCCATCCAACCGTCCGGAATCTCGTGCGCTGGAACGACCTTCGAGTCGGCGTCGGCCGCGAACTTGCTCGCCACCACGATGTCGCGCGGCAGGTGAATGACGTCGGCGTATCGGTCGAGCAGGCCCTTGCAGGTCTCGATCATCTCTTCCTGCAGCAGCGAGGTGCCCACCGAAAGACCTTGCGCGGCAAGGAAGGTGAAGCACATGCCGCCGCCGATGACCAGCGTGTCGACCTTCGGCGCGAGCGCCTCGATGACCGCGAGCTTGTCGGAGACCTTGGAGCCGCCGAGCACGACCGCGTAGGGCCGCTCGGTGTCGGTGGTCAGCTTGGCGAGCACCTCGACCTCGGCCGCGACCAGCTTGCCCGCGTAGTGCGGAAGCAGCTTGGCCACGTCGTACACCGACGCCTGCTTGCGGTGCACCACACCGAAGCCGTCGGAGACGAACGCGCCGTCGTCGCCGACCAGCTCGACCAGCGCGGCGGCGAGCTTGGCCCGCTCCGCGTCGTCCTTGCTGGTCTCGCGCGGATCGAAGCGGATGTTCTCCAGCAGCAGCACGTCGCCGTCGGTCAGGCCTTCGGAGCGCGCGAGCGCGTCCCCGCCGACCACGTCACCGGCGAGCTGAACGTTACGGCCGAGTTCCTCAGCGAGCTTCGCGGCGACCGGCGCCAGCGAGAGCTTGGCGTCCGGCGCGCCCTTCGGCCGACCGAGGTGCGCGGTGACGACCACCTTCGCACCCGCCTCGACCAGCGCCTTCAGCGTTGGCACCGATGCGATGATCCGACCGGGGTCGGTGATCTGGCCGCTGTCGTCGAGGGGGACGTTCAGGTCGGAACGCACGAGCACGCCCCGACCCTCGACACCCTCGTTCAGCAGATCTTCGAGAGTTTTGACTGTCATGGCCTCAGAGCGACTTGCCGACGAGGCCGATGAGGTCGGCGACACGGTTGGAGTAGCCCCACTCGTTGTCGTACCAGCCGACGACCTTCACCTGATCGTCGATGACCTTGATCAGCGGCGCGTCGTAGATGCAGGAGTGCGGGTCGGTGACGATGTCGCTCGACACGATCGGGTCGACGTTGTACTTGAGGATGCCCTTGAGCGGGCCCTCGGCGGCGGCCTTGTACGCGGCGTTGATGTCGCCGATCGAGGCCGACTTGGCCAGCTTGACGGTGAGGTCGGTGACCGAGCCCGTCGGGACCGGCACGCGCAGCGCGTAACCGTCCAGCTTGCCCTGCAGTTCGGGAAGCACCAGGCCGATGGCCTTGGCCGCACCGGTGCCGGTCGGCACGATGTTCAGCGCGGCGGCGCGGGCGCGACGCAGGTCGCTGTGCGGGCCGTCCTGCAGGTTCTGGTCCTGCGTGTAGGCGTGGATGGTGGTCATCAGACCACGCTCGATGCCGAAGCTGTCGTTGAGCACCTTCGCCAGCGGGCCGAGGCAGTTGGTGGTGCACGAGGCGTTGGAGATGATGTTCTGGCTGCCGTCGTACTTGTCGTCGTTGACGCCCATGACGACGGTCAGGTCCTCACCCTTGGCGGGCGCGGAGATGATGACCTTCTTGGCACCGGCGGCGAGGTGGCCCTTGGCCTTGGTCGCATCGGTGAAGATGCCGGTGGATTCGACGACCACGTCGACACCCAGGTCGCCCCACGGCAGCGCCGCCGGGCCCTCCTTGATGGCCAGCGCCTTGATCCGCTGGTCACCGACCACGATGGTGTCGTCGCCGTCGAGCGAGACATCCTGCGGCAAGCGGCCGAGGATCGAGTCGTACTTGAGCAGGGTCGCGAGAGTCGCGTTGTCGGTGAGGTCGTTGACCGCGACGATCTCGATGTCGGTGGTGCCCAGCGCCTTCTGCGCCTCCACCGCCCGGAAGAAGTTACGTCCGATACGACCGAAGCCGTTGATGCCTACCCGGACAGTCACGTTATCGCTCCTCAGCTTTCAAGCGGATCATTCCGATGTCTTGTAACCCTAGTGCCCGCCGGTAACCGCACTGACATGCACCTGGACACACCACCACGGTAACCAGCGAAATCAATCACCGACCGGTCTGTTTCCTCACAGTACGGTGCGCCTACCAGCACCGCAGTCCCGTCAATCACCCTGACATTCCAGGGCGATTCCCCCGCACGGGTGACATACGTCCCCTTTGCCGGTATCCGCATGCCCGCTCGCGGCACAGACGTCCGGCCGGTCGCCTGGGCAGGCAACCGGCCGGATGACTAGTGCGTCAGGCTTCGTCGAGCAGCTCGGCGGTGACGGCGGACTCGGTGTCAGGGATGCCGAGCTCCTTGGCGCGCCGGTCCGCCATCGACAGCAGGCGCCGAATCCGGCCCGCCACAGCGTCTTTCGTCATCGGCGGGTCGGCGAGCTGGCCGAGTTCCTCCAGCGACGCCTGACGATGCTGCACGCGCAGCTTGCCTGCGGCGGCGAGATGGTCGGGCACGTCGTCGCTGAGGATCTCCAGCGCGCGCTCCACCCTGGCGGCCGCGGCGACCGCGGCCCTGGCCGAGCGGCGCAGGTTGGCGTCGTCGAAGTTGGCAAGCCGGTTGGCGGTGGCCCGTACCTCGCGGCGCAGCCTGCGCTCCTCCCAGACGATGCGGGTGCCGTGCGCACCCATCCTGGTGAGCAGCGCGCCGATGGCCTCGCCGTCGCGCACCACGACCCGGTCGGTGCCGCGCACCTCCCGTGCCTTGGCGGTGATGCCGAGCCTGCGGGCCGCGCCGACGAGCGCGAGCGCCGCCTCCGGACCAGGACAGCTGACCTCCAGCGCGGAGGAGCGACCCGGTTCGGTGAGCGAACCGTGCGCGAGAAACGCTCCGCGCCAAGCGGCTTCGGCGTCCGCGATGCTGCCGCCGACCACCTGGGCCGGCAGGCCGCGCACCGGACGACCGCGCACATCGAGCAGCCCGGTCTGCCTGGCCAGCGCCTCGCCCTCCTTGGACACGCGCACCACGTAGCGGGAGGTCTTGCGCAGACCGCCCGCGCCGAGCACGTGCACGTCGGAGCCGTAGCCGTATAGCTCGAAGATCTCCCGGCGCAGCCTGCGGGCGATGGAACCCATGTCCACCTCGGCCTCGACGATCACCCGCCCGCCGACGATGTGCAGGCCGCCCGCAAAGCGCAGCAGTGCGGACAGTTCCGCCTTGCGGGAACTGACTTGCGACACCGTGAGCCTGCTCAGCTCGTCTTTCACATCGGCTGTCATCGCCACGAGACGCGCTCCTTTCCACCCAACCCGGAACGCACATCCTGACCCATGTGCCGTCCCTCGACTCGAAGCCCTGCCATTTGCGGCCGAGGTTGCCGGATCAGTTGATCCAGTGCGGCGGCAAGCTTTCCGGGGTGATGCCGGTCCGTCCCCGCCTCGGCGACATCGGAGAAGGTTACCCGTGCTCGCAGCTGTTCGGCAGCTCTCGCCACATGTTCTCTTTCGCGACCCTCGGGCACCGACCCCGAATCGACCAAAACTTCGTCGACCACGAATTCCGGTGCGTGCTGGGACAATACATGCAGGTGCCGTTCGGCGGAGAAACCCGCCGTCTCACCGGGCTCGGCGGCGAGATTCAGCACGAGAACTTTTCTGGCTCGGGTGTACACCAGCGCCTCTCGTAGTTCGGGGACGAGCACATGGGGGATGACGCTGGTGAACCAGGATCCTGGTCCGAGAACGACCACGTCGGCGTGTTCGATGGCCGAGGTGGCTTCCTGGCTCGCTGGCGGGTCGGACGGTATCAACCGAACCCGCCGGACCTTGCCGGGCGTGGTCGCGATGGCGACCTGACCGCGAATGCAGCGGCTGACGCGTGGATCCGCTTCCAGCCCAGCCACATCCGCTTCGATATCGAGCGCGATGGGTGACATCGGGAGCACCCGTCCGGTGATGCGCAACATCTTCGCGAGTTCATCCAAGGCGGCCACGGGGTCGCCGAGCACCTCGGTCAATCCGGCCAGGATGAGGTTGCCGACCGAGTGCCCGGCCAGCGCGCCGGTGCCGCCGAAGCGGTGTTGCACGGTCTGCGTCCAGATGCCGTCGGACTCGGCGGCCAGCGCGGCGAGCGCCATGCGCAGGTCACCGGGCGGTAGCACGCCTAGTTCGGCGCGTAGGCGACCGGACGAACCGCCGTCGTCGGCGACGGTGACGACCGCGCAGATCTTTCTGGTCAGCCGCCGGATCGCGGTGAGAGTCGCGTAGAGCCCGTGCCCGCCACCCAGCGCGACAATGCTGGGATCGGATTCCCACCCTGTCATTCGCGCCCCAGATCCCGATGCACGACCCGCACCACGTCGGCTGATCCCTCGGTCACGCCGGTGACCTCGCTCATCAGTTCGCCGAGCGCCTCGGCTATCGCCACGCTGCGGTGCTTGCCTCCGGTGCAGCCCACTGCCACCGTCATGTATCGCTTCCCCTCTTGGCGGTAACCGTCCATCGTCAGATCGACCAGGTGGTGGCAGGTACGCAGGTAATCGTCCGCGCCGGGGCGCGACAACACGTACTCGCTCACCACTGATTCCTGACCAGTGTGTTCCCGCAATTCCGGTATCCAATGTGGATTAGGTAGAAAACGCACATCCAACACCATGTCGGCGTCCAGTGGAACCCCATGCTTGAAGCCGAAGGACTGCACGGTCAGCTGCAGCGCGCTGGGCGCGCCGCCGCCGAAGGCCTCCTCCAGCTTGCGATGCAGCTGGTGGATGGACAGTTCGGTGGTGTCGATGACCAGGTCTGCCGCGGTTTTCACGGCCGAGAGCCGGACTCGTTCCGCGGCGATGCCCGCCGAGAGCGTGCCGTCCTTGCTCTCGCTCTGCAGCGGGTGGCGGCGGCGGGCAAAGCCGAAGCGGCGGATCAGCACATCGTCGGATGCTTCGAGAAACAGCACCCTGGTTTGGATGCCGAGTGTGCGCAACTGGTCGGTGACCACCGAGAGATCGCCGGTGAAGAACCTGCTTCGCACGTCCATCACCAGGGCAAGGCTCCGGATCGGCGGCTCGGCGGAGGAGCCGAGTTCGACCATCCGGCCGATGAGTTCCGGCGGTAGGTTGTCGGCCACGTACCAGCCGAGATCCTCGAGCACGCGGGCGGCGGTGCCTCGGCCCGCGCCGGATAGTCCGGTCACGATCACGACCTCGACCTGCGGGTTCGACGCCGCGACAGCGCTCGAGGGGCTGGCCCGCCCCTCGGTCTGTCGCGGATTGCCCGCAGTGTTGTTCGATTCGACGCGTGTCATGTCCTACCGGATCCGTCTCTTGGGTACCTCTCGAATCATCCCGCACCTGTCCCGGTATCGGGCGCAGACATGCGCGATTACCTTCCGTAGCGCAGTGGACGGTTCACAAACATGCATTGGAACCGTACCGAGGATATAGGTGGATGGCAGCGAAGCCGATGATTCCGATGTTTCTCACCCACCCTGCAGTGCCGCGAGCACCGCTTTGGCGGTGGCCAGGCCGATGCCGGGGACCTCGGTGATCTCCTCCACCGTGGCCTGTTTGAGCTTGGCGACGGAACCGAAATGGGTAACCAATGCGGTTCGGCGCGCCGCACCGAGGCCGGGCACCGAGTCCAGCGCGGACGCGGTCATCCGGCGGGAGCGTTTGCTGCGGTGGAAGGTGATCGCGAATCGATGTGCCTCGTCGCGGACCCGCTGCAACAGGAACAGGGCCTCGCTGTTGCGCGGCATGATCACCGGGTCGCTCTCCCCCGGCACCCACACCTCTTCTAGGCGTTTGGCCAGGCCGATCACCGCGACATCGGTGATGCCGAGTTCGTCGAGCACCTCGGCCGCGGCCGCGACCTGGGGTGCGCCGCCGTCGACGACGTACAGATTGGGCGGGTAGGCGAACTTGCGTGGGCGGCCGGTGTCCGGATCGATGCCGGGGCGGGCGAGGAGATCCGGTGTGCCGTCGATGTTCTCAGCCTCCGCCAGATCCTCGCTCGCCATCAGGTCGCGTTCCTTTTGCAGCTTGTAGAAGCGCCGCCTGGTCACCTCCCTGATGCTGCCGACGTCGTCGGAACGGCCGTCGCCCGCGGCCTCCTTGATCGTGTAGTGGCGGTACTCGGATTTGCGGGCCAGGCCGTCCTCGAATACGACCAGCGAGGCGACCACGTCGGTGCCCTGCACGTGGCTGATGTCGACACATTCGATCCGCAGCGGGGCGCTGTCGAGTTCGAGCGCGTCCTGAATGGCTTGCAGCGCAGCCGATCTCGAGGTGAGGTCGCCCGCGCGCTTGAGCTTGTGCTGCTGCAGGGCCTCCATCGCGTTGCGCTGCACGGTCTCGGCGAGGGCCTTCTTGTCGCCGCGCTGAGGTACCCGCAGCTGCACGGTCGAGCCGCGCAGGTTGGACAGCCATTCCTGGATCTGGTCGGCGTCGGCGGGCAGTTCGGGGACCAGCACCTCACGCGGAACCACGGTGGCCGGTTGCTCGGCCTCGCCGAGTTCGGCGACCGAAACCTGTTCGCCATAGAACTGGGTGAGGAACTGCTCGACCAGCACGGCCAGCTCGCTGCCCGCCTCGGGGGCGTCGATGGCGTCGCCGGACTTGTCGACCACCCAGCCGCGCTGGCCGCGGACCCGGCCGTCACGGACGTGGAAGATCTGGACCGCCGCCTCCAACTCGTCGGTGGCGAAGGCGATCACGTCGGCGTCGGTGCCGGTGCCGAGCACGACGGCCTGCTTCTCCAGCGCGCGGCGCAGCGCCTGCACGTCGTCGCGCAGGCGCGCGGCATTCTCGAAGTCGAGGTCCTCGGCGGCGTCCTGCATGCGGCGCTCGAGCTGGCGCACCATACGGTCGGTGCGCCCGGCCAGGAAGTCGCAGAAGTCCTCGACGATCTGGCGGTGTTCCGCGGCGCTGACCCTGCCGATGCACGGCGCCGAGCACTTGTCGATGTAGCCGAGCAGGCAGGGGCGCCCGATCTGGTTGTGCCGCTTGAACACTCCGTTGGAGCAGGTGCGCGCGGGGAACACCAGCAGCAGCAGATCGAGGGTTTCCCTGATCGCCCAGGCATGCGCGTAGGGGCCGAAGTACCGGACACCCTTCTTGCGCGCGCCGCGGTAGACGAACAGCCGGGGGAACTCCTCGTTCAACGTGACGGCGAGCACCGGGTACGACTTGTCGTCGCGGTACCGCACGTTGAAGCGGGGGTCGAATTCCTTGATCCAGTTGTATTCGAGCTGCAGCGCCTCCACCTCGGTGGAGACGACCGTCCACTCGACGCTCGCGGCCGTGGTGACCATCTGGCGCGTGCGCGGATGCAGCGACGCGACGTCGGCGAAGTACGAGTTGAGCCTGCTGCGCAGGCTCTTTGCCTTGCCGACGTAGATGACCTGCCGATGTGCGTCCCGGAACTTGTACACGCCGGGTTCGACGGGGATCGTGCCCGGCTTGGGCCGGTACGTCGCTGGATCTGCCACCCACCAAGCCTATCGAGCACGTCCGACAGGTACGGCACAGCGCCGGGTGTCGGCCGGGTTCAGCCCGCGGGCGGTGTTGCGATTCGGCCGGTCACGCGGCGCCTCGCCGAAACACACTGCACGACTTGAGGTTCGCTGCCCGACCCGTTTCGCCCTGCTGCAGGCCGCGACCTCAGGATTCGTAGACGGCGAACCATGCCTTGGTTTCGGCGCGGTTCAGTTGGTAGACGATGGCGATCGTCGCGCCGAGCGAATAGAGCACCGCCACTATCCACGGCTCGAACGGCACTTCGCCGGGGTGGGTTCCCCAGCCGACCATGGCCTGCGCGAGCGCCAAGATGATCGCCAGCACACGCACGCCGCTCGCGCCACGGACGAACCCGCAGGCGACGAGGGCGAGCAGCCAGCTGAACAGGAATTGAATCGCCGCGCCACCTGCGGCTTCACCCCCGAACGCCAGCCCGATGATCACCGAGTAGGCGAGACCGAATCCCGCGAGACCCCACGCCGCCTCCCGCGCTTCCCTGGCGGGCTCGGGCAGCACATCCCATGCCCACAGCTTCTCGGCGACGGCTAAATCCTCGTCCGAAAACTCCGCGCCCACGGCGCCCCCCACTTCCCGATCCACACTCTCGGCCCGAATCAACGGGCGCGCGGGCAGAACGGTAGATCACCACGAGGAGTCGGACAACTCGGGCACCGAATTCGTGACCGGAAAAAGATCCGACCGTGATCGGTGACCGGAGCCGGGGATCACTGATAGCGCGAAAGTCCGTGCTCGCGTAGGGCGTCGAGGAGTCCGGTCGGGCGTTCCTGGGTGGGTAGCGGGTGTACCAGGGCGAATCGGCAGCCGAGGGCGGTCGCGCCGCCGTCCGCCTCGGCGCTGTCGCCGATCATCAGGGCGGCCTCGGGTTCGACACCGAGTTTGTCGAGGGTGGCGGCGAAGATGCGGGGATCGGGTTTCATCGCGCCGATCTCGAAGGAGAGGGCGAAGGCGTCGACGTATCTGTCCCAGTTCCGCGAGCTGAAGGCGGGGCGGATGTCGAAGGCGATATTGCTGATTACCGCGACCTGAATGCCTTGGGCCGCAAGCAGAGTCAGCACTTCTTCGGCGTCGGGGTAGGGCGTCCAGGACATCGGATCGATCAGGCGCCGGTAGAGGAAGTCCGCCTGATCGTCGGTCGGCACGCCGGACTTACGCAGGACTGCCATATAAGCCTGTCGATGCAGCTTGGGGTCAAGATCGCGGTTGTCCCAGGCGTACTGGCCTTCCGTGCCGAACTGCACGAGTTGCTCGACCGGCGCTGTCATTCTGCGCAGGATCTCGGCCTTCTCGTGCACGTCGAAGGCTCGACCGTCGGCCGCGACCAGATGGTCGACCCACCAATCGTCCTCCTCCAGTCGAAACAAGGTCCCGGAATAGTCGAAGAGCACCGCCTCGATGGTCACCGGACCAGCCTACCGATCGGTGCGCGGTGGGCCAGGTCGTCGCAGGCCGCGGTGGTGCCGATCGGGCCGGACCGGGACGACAAGCGGTGCCGCGCAATCGAGTTCATCCCGGTAGCTGGGAAATCGACGCCCCTTGATGGGACGAATCCGCCCTCGGCGAGGCGATGGACCTCTGGTACGACAAACCATCCCCCGGTGTCGGTGCCGGGAGTTAGAGTCCCCCCATGAGGCGCGCGCGAGGAACGTGGACGGGTGTTGCGGCGGCGGTGCTGCTCGCTCTCGGGACGGTCACGGCCTGTACGTCCGACGAGAACACGGCGGGCGGCGTCTGCGACACCGTGCCGAACGGAACACCGGTAGCCGCGACACCGACCGGTGCCGCGGGCGGCACGACGCAGAACATCAGCACCAACCCGGAGATCTCCACCGGCTACCGGTCGGGCATGACGCCGGTGCACACCAAGACGTTCGCGGTGTCGACGGCCAACCCGGTGTCGACGAAGGCCGCGTGCGCGGTGTTGCGCGACGGCGGCACCGCCGCGGACGCGCTGGTCGCGGCGCAGGCGGTACTCGGGCTGGTCGAGCCGCAGGCGTCGGGCCTCGGCGGCGGCTCGTTCCTGATGTACTACGACGCCGCGACCAAGTCGGTCGACGCCTATGACGGACGCGAGGTCGCGCCCGCCGCGGCCACCGAGAACTATCTGCGCTGGGTCAATGACGTCGACCGGTCCCAGCCGAAGCCGAACACGCGAGCCAGCGGTCGATCCATCGGCGTGCCCGGCGTTTTGCGGATGCTGGAGATGGCGCATCGCGATCACGGCAAGACCGGCTGGCGCGAACTGTTCGACCCGGCGATCCAGCTCGCCGATCACGGTTTCCCGATCAGCCCCAGGATGGCCGAACAGATCGGGGAGTCGGCCAAGGATCTCGCCCTCGACGATGCCGCGAAGGCGTACTTCCTGAATCCGGACGGCACCGCCAAGGCCGCCGACACCGTGCTCACCAACCCGGCGATGGCGAAGACGTTGGGTGCCATCGCTTCCGATGGCGCCCAGGCCTTCTACACCGGCGCGATCGCGGCCGACATCGTGCAGGCCGCGACCACGACCTCAGGCGGCCGCACCCCGAGCCTGATCACGACCGCCGATCTGGCGAACTATCAGGCGAAGAAGCGCACCGCCCTCTGCACCACCTATCGCACGCACGAGATCTGCGGCATGCCGAGTCCCTCATCCGGCGGGATCACCGTCGCCTCGACCCTCGGCATCCTGGAGAACTTCGATCTCGCCGCGCTGCCCCCGGACAATCTCGGGTCCGGTGTCGAGGCCCGCAACGGTGGCAAACCGAAGGCCGACGCGGTCCACCTGATCACCGAGGCCGAGCGCCTCGCCTATGCCGACCGCAACAAGTACGTGGCCGACACCGATTTCATTCCGCTGCCTGGCAATTCACCGCAGACCCTGCTGAACAAGGACTACCTGAAGCAGCGCGCCGCACTGATCGACCGCGGTCACAGCATGGGTACCGCACAGCCCGGCGACTTCGGCCCCGTCCCGCTCGGCGTCGGCCCGCAGCCGCCCGAGCACGGCACCAGCCACCTCTCCGTTGTAGACAAGTACGGCAACGCGGCCTCGATGACCACCACGGTGGAATCGGCGTTCGGCTCGTTCCACATCGTCGACGGATTCGTGCTGAACAATCAGCTCACCGACTTCTCCGCCGACCCGCTCGGCACCGACGGTGTCCCGGTGGCCAACCGCGTCCAGCCCAACAAGCGCCCGCGCAGCTCGATGGCCCCGACCTTCGTGTTCGACAAGGCCGCCGACGGCTCCCGCGGCGCCCTCACCCACGTGACCGGCTCTCCCGGCGGCTCGGTGATCATCCAGTTCGTCGTGAAAACCCTGATCGGCATGCTGGATTGGGGCCTCGACCCGCAACAGGCCGTGTCCTCCCTCTCCTTCGGCGCCGGCAACAGTCCAGAGACCGACCTCGGCGGCGAACACCCGAGCATCATCACCGCCGACAACGGCAACAACGATCCCTTGGTCACCCGTCTCCGCCAACTGGGCCACCAGGTCTCGCTAGCTCCCCAATCCAGTGGCCTCAGCGCATTGCTACACGACGGCACCGGCTGGGTCGGCGGCGCCGATCCACGCCGCGAGGGCGCGGTCCTCGGCGACCCGCGCTGAGCAACAGCCACGCCACCATGTCCCGTTGGTCATGTGGCGCGGCCTGGTCAGCGGGACAGGAGCATCGGGTAGACGACGGGGCCGTGGTCGATGGCCAGCTCACCTTGTTGGACGAAGCCGAAGCGCTCGTAGAAGCGGAGGTCCGCGCGGGAGTGGGAGATCAGGAAGCAGGGCTCTACAGAGCTGGCGAGGCGTTGCTCGAGCAGGGATGAGGCGAAGCCCTTGCGCTGTGCATCCGGCCGGGTGCCGACGGCGGCCAGGTACAGGTGCGGGGTTTCGGGGCGGACGTCTTCTATTTGGCGGGATGCCGCGAGTGCGCGCGGGAGGCTGCCCTTCAACGCGCGGAACAGCGTGAACGGCTTGGCGATCGACGCGACCACACCGGCGGGTTCCCACAGCGCGACGCTGACGATGTTGCCGTCCTCGTCACACATGGAATCGACCATGCCGGTCTCGGTCCGCGACGCGATGCGCGAATCCCAGAACAGTGGCAGCGCGTGCTGCCGCAGCGCAGGACGCTGCCAGAAGTAGGTCATCAGCGGATCCTCTGCGAAGGCCGCCGCAAGCACGAACGCACCGGTCTGCATACGTGCAGGTTAACGGCCATCGCGCCGCCAACCCCGACACCAACCCCCGACACGCGCGCCGCGTCGCAACGGTGGCGCCGCCGGTCACTCCTGTTCGGCGGTGTACCTCGCGCCCAGCTCGCGGAGCTTGTCCATTGCCTGGGCGGCGCGCTCCTTGTCGTTGGAGCGGATGGCGAGCATGGGGACGTAGTCGTCGTTGACGAGTTCGAGGCGGGCCCAAGCTTTTTTGTCGGGGAAGGTGACGCCGAGCACGGTGTTCCAGGGGAAGTCGCTGTCGCCCAGGATGTTTCGGACCGAGACGCCGGAAGGTCCGACGCGGACCCTGGGGCGGGTGAGCAGGAGAACGGCGGCGGCGATGAGCAGGCCGATGCCGATCATGGCGAGCTGGTCGGCGACGCGGAAGTTCACTCCGGTGGAGCCGGTGCGCAGCCAGATGCCGCCAGCGAGGAAGGCGATGGCGATGACGGCGGCGACGATTCGTGCGGTGAACACCGCGCGGTGCGGGCGGACCTCGAGGTCCCACTCCGGCGTATCACCCTGTCCCACAACGGGTTCGGCGTTCCTTCGGAAAATGCGGACGACCGGCATCAGTTAACGTGCACCTCCGCGTGAACTGCGGCGACGCGCAGTGGGATCGACTCGGCGGCAGGACGCGCCCGGCCCCGAGCGGCATGACGCAGCGAGAGGGACCAGCCCGCTCACTAGACGGACTGCCGCAGCGAGCGCAAGGTGAGCGCGGCATCGAGCGCCGCCGCACACGCCTGCTCACCCTTGTTCTCGGCGGAACCGGGCAGCCCGGCCCGGTCCAACGCCTGCTCCTCGTCGTTGGTGGTGAGCACCCCGTTCGCGACGGGCGTGCCCGCGTCCAGCGAGACCCGGGTGAGCCCGGCCGTCACCGCGTCACACACGTACTCGAAATGCGGTGTGCCACCACGAATCACCACGCCGAGCGCGACGACCGCGTCGTGCGTGCGGGCCAGTTCCTGCGCGACCACCGGCAGTTCCATCGCGCCAGCGCAGCGGACCACCGTGACGTGCAGGACGCCGGCGTCCTTGGCCACCTGCTCGGCGTTCGCCACCAGGGTGTCGCAGATCGTGGTGTGCCAGCGCGACGCGACGATGCCGAGTTTCAGATCCTTGGCATCCGCGAGCGCGAAAGTCGGTACGCCGGTACCGCTCATCGATGTCAGCCTCTTTCGTCAATTAGCGGGCGGACTCGCCCAGATCGATGTCATCGAGCCCGATCAGGTCGTGGCCCATCCGGTCGCGCTTGGTCCGCAGGTAGCGCAGGTTTTCGGCGTTGGCGCGCAACGGCATCGGCACCCGCTCGGTGATCTTCAGCCCGTACCCGTCCAGGCCGACCCGCTTGGCCGGATTGTTGGTGAGCAGCCGCATCGAACGAATCCCGAGGTCGACCAGGATCTGCGCGCCGGTGCCGTAATCACGCGCGTCGGCGGGCAGCCCGAGCTCCAGGTTCGCATCGACGGTGTCGTGGCCGGAGTCCTGCAGCTGGTAGGCCTGCAGCTTGTGCATCAGCCCGATGCCGCGCCCCTCGTGCCCGCGCATGTAGAGCACCACGCCGCGGCCTTCCTCGGCCACCATCTCCAGCGCGGCGTCGAGCTGCGGACCGCAGTCGCAGCGCAGCGAGCCGAACACGTCGCCGGTGAGGCACTCGGAGTGCACCCGCACCAGCACATCGTCGCCGTCGGCGAGATCGCCGCGCACCAGCGCGACATGCTCGACCTCGTCGTAGATGCTCTGGTAGCCGACGGCCATGAATTCGCCGTGCGCCGTGGGGATCCGCGCCTCGGCGACCCGAACCACGTGCTTCTCGTGCCTGCGCCGCCAGGCGATCATGTCGGCGATGGAGATCAGCGCGAGGTTGTGCTCGTCGGCGAAGACGCGCAGCTCCTCGGTGCGGGCCATGTGGCCCTCGTCCTTCTGGCTGACGATCTCGCAGATCACACCCGCCGGACGCAACCCGGCCATCCGGGACAGATCGACCGCGGCCTCGGTGTGCCCTGGCCGACGCAGCACGCCGCCGTCCTTCGCGCGCAACGGCACCACATGCCCAGGCCGGGTGAAGTCGTCGGCCTTCGCCTCGACGGAGGAAAGTAGTCGCATGGTGGTGGCGCGGTCGGCACCGGAGATACCGGTCGTGATGCCCTCGCGCGCGTCGACCGACACGGTGTAGGCGGTGCCGTGCTTGTCCTGGTTCATCGCGTACATCGGCGGCAAGCCGAGCCGATCGCAATCGTCACCCGTCAGCGGCACACAGATATAACCGGAGGTATAGCGAATCATGAAGGCCACCAGCTCAGGGGTGGCCTTCTCGGCCGCGAAGATGAGGTCGCCCTCGTTCTCGCGGTCCTCGTCGTCGACGACGACGACCGCCTTACCGGCGGCGATGTCGGCGACTGCGCGCTCGATGGTGTCGAACCTGGTCACGTCTGTTGTGCTCCATCTCGAAATAGGTCCGCCCCTACACTACTGTGTTGGATCTGCAGCGCCTGCGGCGCTGCGTGTTCGCGCCCCCCTTAGTCTTGCGTCCGAGCGGCCGAGACTCGCGCCTGCGGCGCATGCGCTTCGACCACTCGGACGCAAGACGGGCCGCGAACGGCGCTCGAAAGCCTCGCGCGTGTCGGTCGTTTCCGCTGCGATCGAACTATCGCAGCCGCACGATCAGTCATGCTCACCCGCGCTGCTGCAGGCGCTCGACATACTTGGCGATCACGTCCACCTCTAGATTGACCGTCGTGCCGACGGTGGCAAAGCCGAGGTTTGTCAGGGCAAGTGTGGTGGGAATGAGGGATACCTCGAACCAGTCCTTGCTGTCGGCTTCCGCGGGCTCGTCGGCGACGCCGAGACCGGAGACGGTGAGCGAGATGCCGTCGACGGTGATCGAGCCCTTTTCCACCACGTAGCGGGCGATCGCATCGGGCAGCGAGATGCGCACCACCTCCCAGTTCTCCGAGGGGGTGCGGGAGAGCACGGTGCCGGTGCCGTCGACGTGGCCCTGCACCAGGTGTCCGCCGAGCCTGCTGTTGAGCGCGGCCGCGCGTTCCAGGTTGACCTTCGAACCGTTGTCGAGCTTGCCGATGCTGGAACGGTTCAGCGTCTCCTGCATTACGTCGACGGTGAACGAATCGCCGCCGACCACCTCGACGACGGTCAGGCACACGCCGTTCACCGCGATCGAATCACCGTGCCCGGCATCGGAGGTCACCAGCTCGCCCCGGATCGTCAGCCGGGCGGCGTCGGCCAACCGCTCGGTGGCGACGATCTCGCCCAGTTCCTCGACGATGCCTGTGAACATCCCATGACTCCCTGTCGCCTCGTTGTCCCCGGGTTGCGGAACAGTCCGGCCGCGGCCGGTATTCCCGCCGGTCGGTGCCGCTGGACCTCAGCTTAACGACGGCTCGTCGTAGCCGACAGCACGGTTCCGCCCAGGGAACCTTCGGACCGCGTCCCGGCAACCGCCGAGGGAATCAAACCGCCAGCCAGGGGACGGGCGCGTGAGCCAACGACCAATAACGAATTAATGCCGAATGAAGTTCGAGCATACGGAAATATCGCCCATTCAATGTCAGCGATAATTGTTTGTACGCATTATTGATACCGCAAAGTTGCGTTTTGCAGACTTCTGGCAACCCGCGAAACCTTCACATACCCAGTTGCAACACACTTTTAACGTTTGCTTGCGCCGTGACCGAAATAGAAGCAATATTGTTATGTAGCTGATTCCGACCGTTCAACTTCCGAACCGAGCAGTTCGCAACGGAACCGTTCGCCCCGGTGGTGCCCGTACGACCGTCAGGAAGTTCGACCAAGGGATTGTCCACCACTCGAGGAAGTCAGATAACCACAGTGGTTCAAATCAAGTTCGACACAGTTGGGGGCGCGGAGTGACCACTCTTCTCGATTCGACGCTGGAAGTTCGCTGCGTGCAGTATCGGCGCGAATTGCACCTGCCCGCCTCGATCGATCCGACCTCGCGTCGCATTCTGCTGCATATCGGCGCACATTACGGTGCGATCACCATGCCCGCCGATCTCGGCGAGCGGGTGCAGCAGCGGCTCGAAAAGGCCGCCATCGCGGGACCGGTGGTCGATCATCCGCGCGCCAAGCGCTGGACCTTCCTGACCGGCCCGTACCGTCCGGACACCCTGAGCGCCGCGGTCTCCGCCGAGCTGTTCCGGATGTACGCGACGGTCGCCTGCACCGGCAGCCAGGTCGTGCTGCCCTCACCGGACGACGAGCACACCGGCTATCGCACCTGGATCCGCCCGCCCGAGACGGCGACGACCCGGCCCCCGCTCAACGCGGTGATCGAGGCGACCCGCGCCATCGGCACCCGCAAAGTCCGCGCGCTGTAAGCGCTTTCGCGGATCAGATAGAACGCAGCGCGGCGGCTTGCCCGCGCAATGCCTCGACGGCGGCACCGGGATCGGCCGTGTTGTACACAGCGGACCCGGCGACGAAGCAGTCGATGCCCGCCTCCGCGGCGGCCTCGATCGTGTCGGTGTTGATGCCACCGTCGATCTCCACCAGCAGCCGCAGCTCGCCCGCGTCGACCAGCCTGCGCACCGTGCGCGCCTTGTCGAGCACGTCGGCGATGAAGGACTGCCCGCCGAAACCGGGCTCGACGCTCATCACGAGCAACGTGTCGAACGAGCGCAGAATCTCCAGGTACGGCTCGATCGGTGTGTTCGGTTTCACCGAGAGACCGGCCTTGGCACCCGCCGCGCGAATATCGCGGGCCACCGCGATCGGATCATCGGTCGCCTCGGCGTGGAAGGTCACATTGTGCGCACCCGCCTCGGCGTACGGCGGTGCCCAACGGCCGGGGTCGTCGATCATCAGGTGGCAGTCCAGCGGAATATCGGTCGCCTTCAGCAGGCTCTGCACCACCGGTAGTCCGAGGGTCAGGTTCGGCACGAAGTGCGCGTCCATCACATCGACGTGCAGCCAGTCCGCACCGGCCACCGCGCGCGCCTCGTCCGCGAGGTGCGCGAAGTCGGCGGACAGGATGGAGGGGGCGATCATCGGGACGGCCGGACGCGCGTAAGTCGGGGTGGACACAACGTCGCAGTCTATCGGTAGTGAGGGTTGTCCAGCGCGGGAGTGGGTAGCCTGATGAGGGTGATCAACATTTCGGCGGAACAGGGGCTGTACAGCACCCCGGTGGAGATTCGGGTGGCCGCGTCGGTCACACAGCTGCCCATCGTTCGTGGGCTCGCCGAAACTCTGGTCCTACTAAGCGATTTCACGCTGGACGAGGTGGCCGACATCCGGCTCGCCGTCGACGAGGTCTGCTCGACGCTGATCGCCGTCGCCGGACCCGACACCAGCTTGAACTGTCGATTCACCGTCGGCGAGACCGAATTGCTGGTCCACGTCAGCGGGATCGCTGCCAAGGCGGGCTTACCGGATCAGCGCAGCTTCGGCTGGCATGTGCTGCGCACGCTCACCGATGAGGTACAGGCGACACAGGATTCATTCGACGAGACGGTTTCCGGATATCCGACGACGGTCGAGTTCCGTCGGGTCCGGGGGAAAGCGTAGTGGCGGACGAGGACACCGTGTTCGACTCCGATCGCGACGACAACGCCGACACCGTCACCGATGAGGCGGAGACCCCCGCCGACGACGAAGCGGAGACCGTCACCACCGAGGACGCCGCCGAGGAAACCGAAACCCTCGAAGCCGTAAAGACGGTAGCCAGCTATGACGACGTCGGCCTGCTCTTCGAACAGCTCGGCGCGAGCAAGCCGGGGACCGCGCGGCACACCGCGATCCGCGCCGAACTGATCAGCCGCTGCATCCCGCTTGCCGATCACATCGCGCGCAAATTCAGCGGGCGCGGTGAGCCGTTCGACGATCTCACCCAGGTGGCGCGGGTCGGGCTGGTGCACGCGGTCGACCGTTTCGACGTCGAGCGCGGTTCGAACTTCCTGTCCTTCGCGGTGCCGACCATCATGGGCGAGGTTCGCCGGTATTTCCGCGACAACACCTGGGCGATGCGGGTGCCGCGACGGGTCAAGGAGACCCATCTGCGGATCGGCGCGGCGATCGACGCGCTCTCGCAGCGCCTCGGCCGGTCACCGACCGCCAAGGAGATCGCCGCCGAACTCGACGTCGACCCGGACGAGGTGACCCAGGCCGTCATCGCGGGCAACGCCTACCAGCCGAGTTCCATCGACGCGGCCACCCTCGGCCGCGACACCGACGCCTCGCTGCTCGACACCCTCGGCGAGGAAGAGACCCAATTCGACCGGGTCGAAGAGTATGTCGCGATTCGCCCGCTGCTGGCGGGACTGCCGGAGCGGGAGCGGCGGATCCTCACGATGCGGTTCTTCGAATCGATGACGCAGACCCAGATCGCCCAGCAGATGGGCATCTCGCAGATGCATGTCTCGCGCATTCTCGCGAAAACCCTTGCGCGGCTGCGGGAGCAGTCCAGCCGGGAGTAGCTCAGTACGTTTGGAACTCCCGCTGTCCGCGCACCTTCGGCGGGGCGGTGAGCCACCATGCGTCGTCGAGCATCTCGCGAAGTTGTTCGGGGGCAACGCGGTTCAGGTCGACGAGGATGTAGGGGTGGCCGTCGTAGTGCGGGGTGGTGTAGAACGCCGGATCGCCGGAGGCGAGTAGCGCTTCCTTCTCGGTGAGATCACATACCAGGGCCAAACCGCCTTCGCCGCGCAGCAGGCCGAAGCCCTTGTCGCCGACTTTGAGTGCCGGGCTTCGCCACCACGTCGATTCCTCGACACCCGGGAGCTTGGTCGCGAGTGCGACCACGTCTTGCCACGTCAGAGCCATGACTGTCAGTGTGCTTGATGACCGGGCGCACAGGCTTGGACGAATGGAACCACATCGGGGTTTATGCATCGGAGCTCGGTTGCGCGCTCGGCGACCGAGCCCCGATGCTGAGCCGGTGGCTACTCGCCCCAGGGAGATACTCCCGCTGTCAGCAGTTCCAGTTCGGTGATGCCGGTCGCTTGACGTTCCTTGGTGAGCAGGTTGCCGAGGGAGAAGATCGGGGCGCTGTCGTCGGAGCGAGCGGCGTGGTCGACGATCGCGTCGGTGAGGACCTTCACCATGTTCAACCGGGGGTAGGCGGCGTGGATGGCCGCCTGATATTCGTCGGTGAGGTCCGCGTTGTAGCCGATGTCCATCTTGCTGCCCTCCGCCGTCAGGTACGGCAGCAGACCGCGCCGCTCGGCGATGCCCTCGGAGGTGTGAAAGGCGATCGCCTCCCATACCCGGTCCACGTTCACGGCGGGCGCACCGTGCCGGGTGAGCACCTCCGCGGCGATGTCGGCACCTTCGACCTCGAAGCGCGCCCTACCCGTGGCCCGACTACCGGTGCCTAGGTCGTGCATCACCGACGCCGCGAACACCAGCTCGCGGTCGTAGTCCGGGTCGTTCGTCAGTCCTTGATGCTTGGCGAGCAGTTCGGCGAAGAGGAAGCTACGCACGCTGTGGTTGGCGATCGGCTCCGGCAAGGAGCTCCACACGACCGCCATAACCGCATCCGCAAGCGAGGTGCACGGCAGATCCAGGGAGAATTCCATGGCGGCGAGAGTATTCGGCTATGAGTCAGGGTTTGCGCAGGGCCGCCATGAACATAGCGTCGGTGCCGTGGCGGTGGGGCCAGAGTTGGACGGTTGGACCGTCGCCCAGGTCCTCGACGCCGGGGAGCAGTGCTCGGGTGTCGAGTTGTTCGGCGCCGGTGCGGCGGACCGCGTCGGCTACCACCACCATGGTTTCCGAGAGGTGGGGCGAGCAGGTGGAGTAGAGCAGGACGCCGCCGGGGCGGAGCAGATCCCATGCGGCGGTGAGCAATTCGCGTTGCAGGGTGACCAGTTCGGCGACGTCGGCGGGGGTGCGGCGCCAGCGGGCCTCGGGGCGGCGGCGCAATGCGCCGAGACCGGTGCACGGCGCGTCGACCAGGATGCGGTCGTAACCGGGGGTCAGTCCGCTGTCGCGGCCGTCGGTGACGTGGACGTCGACGGGCATGCCCTGCACGGACTTTCGGACGAGTTCGGCGCGATGCTCGGCGGGTTCGACCGCGTCGACGCGGAAGCCGTCGATCGCGGCGAGCGCGCCGAGCAGCGCGGCTTTACCGCCAGGTCCCGCGCAGAGGTCGAGCCAGCGGCCGCCGTCCGGTCCGTTCAGCGGGGCGCGGGTCAGCGCGAGCGCGACAAGTTGACTGCCTTCGTCCTGCACACCGGCCATGCCGTCGCGGACCGGCTCGAGTTTGCCGGGGTCACCGCCGTCCAGGTAGACCGCGTACGGCGACCAGCGGCCCTCTTCGCCGCCGGTGACCAGCGCCAATTCCTCGGCGGTTATCTCACCGGGTCGAGCGACGAGGTGCACCGCGGGCCGCGCGTCATCGGCGGCAAGCGCGTCACGCAGCTCCCCCGCCCGCGCACCGAGCGCATCGGCGAAGGCCTGGGCGATCCACACCGGATGGGCGAACTCGAATGCCAACCGCCCCACCGGATCCCGCGGCGCGAGCTGCTCCACCCATTCCTCGACCGTCTTCTCCCCGGCCCGGCGGAGCACCGCGTTCACGAATCCCGCCTTGCCGGCACCGAATTCGGCGCGCGCCAGCGCCACCGAGGTATCCACCGCCGCGTGCGCCCCGATCCGGGTCCGCAGCAGCTGATACACCCCGAGCCGCAACACATCCAGCAGCGGCCCGTCGATCTCCCCGATCGGCCGCCCCGCCCCCGCCTCGATCACCGCGTCGAGCAGCCCACGCGAACGGCACGCCCCATACGTGAGCTCGGTAGCCAACGCCGCGTCCCGCCCCGTGATCCGACGATCCCGAAGCAGCCCGGGCAGTACAAGATTCGCGTACGCGTCCCGCTCCCGCACCGCCCGCAACACATCGCGCGCGACGAGCCGAGGGGCGTCGGCGGGATCATTCGCACCGGGACGTCCGCCCGAGGCCGACCCCCGATCCTTGACGCCACCACCCTGTTTCGCCGACGCGGTGGACTTACCCGACGCATTGGTCGAACGAGCGCCACCCCGTGGGGACTGCCCGTCGCGTCCCGCCGCGGACCAGCCAGCCGATCCACCGGCCGAACGCGAACCGCCCTGCGCCCCGCGCCCTGCTAACGACCGGCCGCCGCCCGCGTCACCTTTCGCCGATCCGGCATCGCGCCCAGCGTTCGAACGCCCAGCCGATCCACCGGCCGAGCGCGAACCGCCCTGCACCGAACCGCCGCGCCCGGAATCCGACCGGGTAGCACTACCACCCGGATTCGATGCGGCCGCACGGCGAGCGGGTCGTTCACCGCTCGATTCGTCACGACTCCATTTCGCCTGTGCGGGCCGCTGATTCGCGCTGCCGTTTCGCCCGCGCGAGTCGTCACGCCGTGGGGCGGAATCTCCCGTACGCGGGTTGCCCGTTCGGGCAGCCGCATTCCCGCGACCGGACTCGGTCCCGCTCGATCGGTCGTTGCGTGGCCGACCCGAGTCGCGAGACTCGTTGTCGCGCTTGCGTTCCGGGGATGTCATCGAACCACCGCCTGCTCGAAACCGGCGTCGACTGCCCGGTCGGCTAGCGAAATCTCGCACCGTGCTGTCATGGTCCACCGCTCTCGTTGAGGTCGCGGCGCATCGCCACGGATAGAAAGGACTGCGGGACGATCGGGGATCGTCACTCGACCACCGCACCGGGCTGCAAGCGCGCGCCGCGGGCCCAGTCGAGGGCGGCCATCATGCGTTTGCCTTGGGGTTGAACCTGATCCAGGCGGATCGCGGTGGTCGCGGTGCCGATGTAGACGCCGGATTTGCGGACCTCGATGGTCCGGGGCGGCAGCGTCTCCTCGACCAGTTCGACGGGGCCGAGTTTCAGGCGATTGCCGTCGACCTCGGTCCAGGCGCCGGGCGCGGGGGTGACCGCTCGGATGCGGCGGCCGATGGCGAGCGCGGGCAGGTCCCAGCGGATGTGCGCGGCGTCGGCGGTGATCTTGGGGGCGTGCGAGACGCCCTCGGTGGCTTGCGGAACCGCTTGCAAGGTCCCGTCTTCCACGCCGTCGAGGGTCGCCTCGAGCAGTTGGGCGCCACTGAGAGCGAGGCGGTCGAGCAGCCCGCCCGCGGTGTCGGTGACGGCGATCTTCTCGGTCACCATGCCGAACACCGGACCGGTGTCGAGCCCGGCCTCGATCTGGAAGGTGGACGCGCCGCTGATCTCGTCGCCCGCGTCGATCGCGGCCTGTACGGGCGCCGCGCCACGCCAGGCGGGCAGCAGCGAGAAGTGCAGGTTGATCCAGCCGAATCGGGGGATGTCGAGTACCCGCTGCGGCAGCAGCGCGCCATAGGCCACCACCGGACAGCAGTCGGGAGCCAGCGCGGTGAGCTGCTCGATGAACTCGGGTTCGGACGGTCGCCGAGGCGTCAGCACCGGAATCCCGTGCTCGTCGGCCAGCAACCCGACCGGCGATCTTGTCACCTTGCGCCCACGTCCGGCAACCGCATCGGGCCTGGTCACAACGGCGATCACCGCGTGGCGATCGGATTCGATCAAGCGCCGCAGCGACGGCACGGCCGGTTCCGGCGTGCCCGCGAAGACGATGCGCATCAGCGACCCCGTCCGAACGGACCGGCTTGGCCCGCCGCACTGTGTATACCCGCCCCGCCGGCTGCCGTCCCCCCGGCCGAACGCGACGGCCGCGATGTCACGCCCGCGCTGAACCAATCGGATTCGCGAATGGTCCGCATCGCGTCCTTGCGCGCCGCCGGGTCGAGCCGATCGATGAACAACACGCCGTCAAGATGGTCCGTCTCATGCTGCACGCACCGGGCAAGCAGGCCCTCGGCGGTGAATTCGACAGGCGCACCGTGCATGTCGACGCCGGTGGCCCGCACCCGCAGCGCCCGCCGGGTGTCGTACCGCACACCCGGAATCGATAGGCAGCCCTCGGGGCCGACCTGCTCCTCGTCGCCGACCACTTCCCACCGCGGGTTCACCAGATGCCCCGCGGCGTCATGAGTGTCGTACACGAAAACACGCAACCCCACTCCGATCTGCGGTGCGGCCATGCCGACGCCACCATCGTCGTGCATGGTGTCGGTCAGGTCGGTCACCAGCTGCTGCAGTTCGCGGTCGAATTCGGTGACCTCCGCCGCGCGGGCACGCAGAATGGGATCGCCGAACAGGCGAACAGGCTGAATGGTCACGGCAAACTCCCGGAAGCGGACGAACACGGTCGTCTCATTCTAGTGAGACGACCGAATGTCCCCGATCCACCAGCCCGAAGCTGGTACAACTCCAGTGCGGTCGGACGGGGTGAGCTGTCCTCCGTCCGGCCGCCCTGTTACGAGTTCCCGGCGATGATCACTTCGGGAATACCCGTACCGAGCATCACCGGGCGGCACACCGGCGCGGGCATGCTCGGATCGAGCACGGTCAGCAGCAGCTGCTGCACGAACGGGTCGTACACCATGTGGAAGTGACCGGTCAGGTCGATCGCGCAGCGATCCTGCAGCGAGATGTTCACCGCGCCGGGGCCGCGCAACGCGATATTGCTGTTCGGCTGGATCATCTCGTCGACCTTGCTGCCGATCGTCGTGTACTTGGGGCCGGGCACGGTGTCGCCGCCCGCGTTGAGCTCGACCATGACCTCTGATCCCTGCGCCTGCTGTATCGCGGCGAGCGAGGTCACCCTGGCGAACGCCTGCATGGCGCCCGGCACCGCGTCGACGACCGGCACCAGTCCGTACATCACCCCGCCGTAACTCGGCGAGGCCAGGCCGATCCACTGGCCGACCTTCGGCGCGCCGCCGAGCTTGTTGAGGTAGAACCGGGTGACCGTGGCGCCCTGGGAAAACCCGACGAGGTCGACCTGCTTGGCGCCGGTCGCGGCGAGCACCTGATCGACGAACGCGCCGATCTGATACGAGCTGAGCACCACGTCCTCGGTGCCGTAGCTGTCGCCCCCCGGGGTGCCGCCGTAGTTGAGCGCGAAGACGCAGAATCCGGCCGCGGCGATCTGCGGCGCGATCGCCGAGTAATCCGAGTAGGCGCTGGAGTCGGTACCATGCGCGAGCACCACCGGCCGCGGGTGGGCGGAACTCGGCTTGCAGCCGAAGTCGTTGGTGCCCAACGGGGCAACGTTCTTGTGTGACTTGAGATAACTTGCCGCGCCGAGATGATCGGACTGCGGCGGGCCGGGCTGGGTGGGGGCCTCGGGCGGGCGGTAGCCGGACGGCTCGGCGTGCGCCGCACCGGTGCCGAGCATTGCTACTACGGCGAGTGCGGCGACCAGCACGGCCCTACCCAAGTGTGAAATACCCCAAACCCATACACCCCGAAACTGTCGCATCTCACAATGATCTACTGAACCCGCCCCAAATGCGCGCTCCAACGGGGCGTTTCACACCCCATTACTTTTCGGGGGTCTCGTCTTCGGCCAGGATTCGGTATAGAGACTTCCTGGTCTCGGTGAGCAGCTCCGCAGCGCGTGCCGCCTGTGCCGGCGTGCCCGCCGCGGCGACCTGCGCGACCGCACCCATCAGCTGACTGACGAGTTCCCGCAGGTCAATGGCCTGGGTGCCGACGTCTTCCTTGACGTCTGCCCACGGGTCACCGATTTCGTCCTTGTGTTCGGTGACGTACGCGGTGCCCGCCTCGGTCAGCTGCGCGGTCTTGCGCCCGGCGACCTTCTCGATGAGGACCAGGCCCTCGTCTTCCAGCTGGGCCAGCGCGGGGTAGATCGATCCCGGGCTCGGACGCCAGAGGTCGTCACTGCGCTCGCGGATCCGTTGGATGAGTTCATAGCCGTGCATCGGCCGCTCGGTGAGCAGCAGCAAGACCGCCGCCCGCACGTCGCCGCGCCGGCCACGACCGCCGCGTCCGCGACCGCGACCGAACCCAGGGCCGAAGCCGGGCCCGAAACCTGGGCCGAAGCCCGGTCCGAAGTCATGGCCGTGACCGTGTCGTCCGCCGCGGCGCTGCCGCTGACGAGGATCGAAGTCCTCGCCCTGACGCTGCCAGGGGCCGCGTCGTCCAAATTCTCGATGTCCTTGCGTTTCCATGTAAGCCTCCTCAGGCTCTCGTGTTCGTTTCATATTATCGACGATATATCGTCAATGCATCGAAAGCAAGGGTCCGTGGCAGAATTCCCGGGCACCCGCCAGACTCAGGCCGCGAGTGAATCGATCCAGCGCGCCAGCCGCTCCCCCTCCGCCACCATCAGCTCGGGGTCGCGGAAGGTGTTGGTGAGCAACGAGATTCCCTGGTATGCGGCGATCAGTGCGACGGCGAGCTGCCGCGCGTCGGTGCGGCCCATCGCCTCGAACTGCCCCTCGACCCAGTCGACCAGCTGCCGCATGACGGCGGCGAGCTCACGGTCCAGGCCGTCGGCGCGCTTGTCGAGTTCGGTGGCGAGGGTGCCCGACGGACAGCCGAATCGCGCGGCCGTCTCGCGTTCGGCCACCCAGCCGCCGATCAGCGCCGTGAGCCGGTCCCGCGGGGTCGGCAGCCGTTCGAGCATCGCGATCAGGTCGCTCAGCGCCTGCTCGTGGGCGCCGATCGCGGCGCGGACCAGCTGATCTTTGGTTTTGAAGTAGTAGTAGACGTTGCCGACCGGCACGTCGGCGGCATTGGCGATGTCGGCGATGGTCGTCTTCTCCACCCCCTGCTCGTGGAATACGCGGGCGGCGGCGGCACCGAGCCGCTCGCGTTTACCACCCTTCGGGCGCGCCGGGGCTGCTGAGTTAGTCACGTAACTCACTGTAGACAAGCTGGGCGTTTGTCGGCTACGTTCGTTTAAGTCAGTCAACTAACTAAATGGAGCCGACAAGATGATCGTGGTTACCGGAGCAACCGGAAACATCGGCGCACACCTCGTGCGGAACCTGGCCGAGGCGGGCCGGGAAGTGATAGCGGTTTCCCGTGGCAGCAGGGACGTCGCGCTGCCGGAGGGCGTGCGTTCGATAGTCGCCGACCTGGCCGATCCGGACAGCCTCGCCCCTGCCGTCGCGGGCGCCGACGCGTTGTTCCTGCTCATCACCGGCGAGCAGCTGGTGAGTGGCCCGGATCCGGAGCGGGTACTGAAGGTCGCGATGGCGGGTGGTGTCCGGCGGGTGGTGTTCGTGTCCTCACAGGGCGTGGCCACCAGGGCCAGTGCCGAGGGGTATGCGCGGCTGGTCGCCTTCGAGGAGGCCATCCAACGATCCGGGCTGGAGTGGACCATCTTGCGGCCCGCGGGTTTCTACGCCAATACGTACGCGTGGGCGGAATCCGTGCGCGTCGAACGGACGGTCGCGGCGCCCTTCGGTGCGATCGGCTTGCCGTCCATCGATCCGGCCGATATCGCCGCGGTCGCGGCCGCCGCGTTGTCCGAGGACGGGCACGCCGGAAAGGTTTACACCCTGACCGGACCCGCACTGAGCACGCCACGCGAGCAGGCCGAGGCGATCGGCGCCGCGCTAGACACATCGGTGCGATTCGTGGAATTGACTCGGGCACAGGCATATACGGGGATGTCGCGGTTCATGCCGGAGCCTGTGGTCGAGCACACGCTGTCGATTCTCGGCGAACCGACGGCCGCCGAGCAGGAGATCAGCCCGGACGTGCGGCGGGTGCTCGGCCGGGCGCCCGCGAGTTATCTCGAATGGGCGCAACGCAATCGGGCCGTATTCGCCTGACCTTCACCATGCCGACAGATCGAAGACTCGAATGTGCTGCTCGCCCTGGCGATCTCGGACATCGATGCCGAGTTCGAGCAGTTCCTCATCGAGTTCTTCGACGTCGAGGGGCTTTTCGTCCGCGAGCGCGCGGCGACGGGCGCGTAGGACGGCGTCGACGTCTTTCCCTGTCTCGGGTCGGCCATCGATCCAGCGGAAGAAGTCCGCGCCGAACGGGTCGTTCTGGTCCAGCCAGGGGTAGCCGTGCGCGCGGAAGGCGTTCTCGATGTCGGTGCGGCTCAGGTCATTCGCGCCGAATCGCGCGAGCCTGCGCTTGTGCCGATCGGTGAGCACCAGGTCGGCGTCCTCGCGGAACACGGCGGCCACGCGCTTGCGCGACACATGCTGCGCGCGACCCTCTTTGACCAGCTCGACGTGATCGTCGGCGATGGTGAGGGTCAGGCTTTCCGAGCGGGCCATTTCGTAAAGCACCACGCCCACAACAACTCCGACGAAGGTGGTGATCGGCACCAGCCACACCTCCGGCACGCTCATCGCGAGCTTGAGCGCGCCAGGGCTCCCGTGCAGGGTGTCGGTCGCCCAGCGGCCGACGGGATGCACGGCGAAACCAACGCCGCATCCGATGGCGACGCCGCCGACGGCGAACAGCCAGGCCCACACCGAGGAAAAGCGCAGCACAGTTGGCGCGGAGGTGGTCGTCATGGTTTCTCCGTTTCGATCGGCCGTAGCAGCCTGGAGACCGTCGCGCGCACCAGTGGGCGCGGGTCGTGCGGGTTGTCGGAGTCCGCGTTGAGGAAGGCGGCGTCGATGACGGCCAGAATCCAGCGCGCGGTTTCCATGGGTTCGAATCCCGGGGCGATCTGGCCGGTGCGGATGCCGCGCTCGAGCAGCGCGGCGAGGGCCTCGGCGCTCAGTCGCGCGTCCTCGAGTACGACCCGCGCCAGTTCCTCGTCGTGGCCGAGGCGGCGCAGCAGTTCGAACATCAGCCCGGGCGCCGCCGGATCCCGCGCCTCACCGGCCAGCACCTCGACGATGTCGAGAATGGCGTCGAGGCAATCGGTTCGGTCGATGTGGCGCGCGATGACCTCGGTGTGCTCGGGAATCGACAGCTCGAAGATCGAGCGGAAGACAGCGGCCTTGTCCTTGAAGTAGTAGAAGACGCTGCCCGAGCTCAGTCCGGCGGCGCGGGCGATCTGGGTGGCCGTTGTCCGTTCGTAGCCGTGCGTGGCGAACTGCTCGGCGGCGGCGAGGGTGATGGCGCGACGGCGTTCGGCAACACGATTCGGATCGACGGTGCGGGCCACGCGCCGATCGTATCATTAACTGATCGGCCAGTTAAAGAATAGACCTCGACCGAGCGAGCGAGGATGGCACTCGCGGAGAGCTAGAAGACGGGAGTGGTGCGGCCGCTCAGTTCGCACTTGTTGCCGAAGGTCTTCTGCCAGTCGACCTTCTTGCCCTGCCAGGTGCCGGTGACCGCGGCGGTGACCGGCTCGTAGACCTGCGTGCAGACGGCGGTGGGGTCGCCGACGAGCTTGTCGAAGTCGCCGCCCGCGGCCGCCAACGCGGCGCAGGCCGCTTCGGCGTTGGTGTGATTACCGCCGGTCGGCTCGCAGGTGAGGGTGACTCGGGTCGGCGTCGAGCCTTGAGCCGCCGGGGTGACGGTCAGCGTCAGGTCGGACTTCGGCGGCTTGGGATCATCGGAGGAGCAGGCCGCAAGCAGGCTGAGCGCGACGACCGCAAAGCACGCGGTCGCGAAGGTGCGGCGGAGCGACGAGGTCGTCATCGCGCCAGTTAATCACGCGTTATCGGATGAACGGCTGATTCTTCGACCGAGTTTTCTCGATCAGCCGATGTCGACCGGGTCGATCTGCACCCGCAGCGGCGCGTCGGAACGATGCGTGCTTCGGATGGCCTGAGCGGCGGTGAGGGCGCGGGCCAGCGCCGCGCCGGACTTGCGGTCGACGCGCAGCAGGATCCGTTCGACCTCGGCCGGGGAGTCGCCTGAGGAGAACGGCTTGCGCGCGCCGTACGGCAGCGGCACCGGGCCGAGCACCTCGACATCATCAGGAAGGTCTGTGGCGGAAAGCAATTCGGCGATGGAGTCGGAGGTACCGTCGACCGCAGCCATCCGCACCGCTGGCGGGAAACCGACCTCGGCGCGGGACGCCATCTCGACCCTGGCATGGCCGACCGGGTCCCATCGGACCAGGGCCTGCACGGTGGGTATGCCGGGGTCGGCCATCACGATGACCTGACCGCGCGAGCGCACCAGTGTCGCGGCGGTCATCCAGCGGCGCAGCGCGTCTTCGGAGGCCCGCAGGTCGGCGCGGCTGAGCAGTGCCCAACTGTCGAGGAGCAGAGCAACTCCGTAGCCACCCGGCAGGACCGGTTCGGCGCCGACGGTGGCGACCACCACCTGTGGACCCGGTTCCACCGTGTCGAGCATCGCGCCGCCGCCGGAGCCGCGAATCGGCACACCGGGGAACGCTCGGCCGAGTTCCTCCGCGGTGCGGGTCGCGCCGATCACCACGGCGCGCAGGGCGCGCGAACCACAGGACGAGCAGCGGAACGCCGCCTCGGTGATGCCGCACCACCGACAGCTCGGGCTGTGCGCGGCATCGCCTTGCGTATCACTGTGCCGCGCACGGCCATCCGGCAACGCGAGCGGTCCGTTACAGCGCCTGCACCTGGCGGGGGTCCGGCATTTCGCGCAGGCCAGCGACGGGACGTACCCGCGGCGCGGCACCTGCACCAGCACACCGGCCCCCTCCTTCAGCGCCGCCCGCGCGGCCGCGTACGCCACACCAGGGATGCGGACCGCCCGCGCGACCGGGTCCCGCTCCATCGCGAGATCGGTGTCACCTGGCACGCTGATCCGCGGCGCCGCGTCACGCACCACCGCCCGATCGGCGACCAGGTCGTGCGCCCAGCCTGACTCCACCACCGCCTGGATCTCCGCGGTCCGCGCGAAACCGGCCGCGACGAACGCCGCCCCCGTCTCGTGCGACCGCAGCATCGCCACCTCCCGCGCGTGCGGATACGGCGAGCGCGGCTCGGCATACGTGTCATCGCCGTCGTCCCAGATCGCGATCAGCCCAAGGTCTTTCGCCGGCGCGAACACCGCACTGCGCGTCCCGACCACCACCCGCGCCGTCCCGCGCAACACCGCGAGCCACCGCCGATACCGCGCGGCCGGACCGAGCCCCGCGGACAACCCGACCGCCGAATCCCCCAGCAGCCGATCACATTCCGCCAACACCCGATCCAAATCCCGCTGATCCGGCACCATCAAAATCGCACTGCGCCCCCGCCCAGCCACCGCCGCCGCCAACTCCGCCAACCGCCGCGGCCAATCCTCCCCCGGCAACGCCTGCCACGCCGCCCGCGGCCCCCTACCCTCCACCAGCGCCGCCATAAACGCCGGACCATGGATGTACTGCCCCCAAGGTCCGTGGTCGACAGCCGGTTGTCCCCCCACCGACTCCGACTCCGACTCCGACGCCGACGCCGACGCCGACGCCGCGACAGGCTCGCCACCCCGATCCCCCGCGCCTACCGCCTCATCCACGTCTGCCGCCGAACCGGCAATCACCGAACCAGACTCACCGCCCGCGTCCCCCACCCCTGCCGTCTGGGCCACGTCTGCCGTCGGACCGGTGAGCATCGAATTGGATTCAGTTCGGTCGGCGGTCGAGGACGCCGATTCCGGCGACAGCGCCGCAGCATCGCTTGACGACGGTGTGGACGGGTCGTCTTGCGCCCCTTTGGATTCGACTCGGTCGGCATTCGAGGATACGGATTTCGACAGTCGCGCGGTGGCATTGTTGTCCGACGACTCGGGCGGGTCCCCTTGTGCCCGTGCGGAACCAGCAGCGTCCGCCACGGCGTCCGCTGCGGCACTCGCACCAGCGGCACGGCCAGTCGGCACCGAATCGGCCTCTACACCAGCGGAATCACCCTCCGGAGGCGTCGCGTCGGGGAAGTGCGCCGACTGGGCGGCACTGTCCACTCCTAGCGGCGTGGACGGGTCACCTTGCGTCCCAACAGGATCGGCGGCGAGGGGGCGCGAATCGGCCGTCGGACCGAGTGTCGCCGAATCAGCTTCAGCCACAAGCGGATCCGTGCTCAAGGGTGCCGACTCTCGCGACTTCGCCGACCGCACTGGCGCATTGACGCCGGATGGCGTGGGTGAGACACGTCGTATCGCAGCGGGGCTTTCCGCGGCCGAATCGGCGGCGGGATTCGTATCAGTCGCCGGAGCGCGCGTCACCGAATCAGCTTCGACTCCAGCAGAATCGGTACTCACCGCAGTGCTGGACGGCTGCGCCGACCGAGCCGCGCCGTCCGCGCCGTCCGCGCCGTCCGCGCCGTCCGCGCCGTCCGCGCCATCCGCGCCATCCGCGCCATCCGCGCCATCCGCGCCATCCGCGCCAGAGGATATGTCCGGATCGCCGCGAGTCTCCGCGGCGTCAGCCGTATTGGACGCGACGGTAGGGGAACTCGCATCGAGTGTCGGACCGGGGTCAGCCGAATCACCCTCGACCCCAATGGAATCGGCGGAGGAGGGCCCCGCGGGCAACGGGTTCACACGGAGCGGGGAACTCGCAGCTGAACCTTTTTGCCGCCCTGCGGGACTCGCCGTATCCGCAGCGGTAGCCGTCGAGTCCTCTTGTGTCGCATCGGCTTCGGCCGACTTCTTCTTCGATCCCCCGGTTTCCGTGCGCGCATGCCGCGGCGGGATGGCCAGGCGCAGGACGTCGGCACGGGTGCCCGCATAACGCGCGGCCACCGCGGTGGCCAGTTTCATGATCTCGGGTGTGAGGACACGCTCGGCGGAAACGACTCGTTCGAGTTTCACCAGTTTGCCGCTGTGGTCGCTGTGGGTGCGGCGCTCCAGCAGATAGCCGTCGACGAGCCGCCCCGCGAAGCGGACGCGGACGCGGACCCCCGGCTGGGCGAGTTCGTCCAGCTCGGGCGGAACCAGGTAGTCGAAGTCGCGGTCCAGGTGTGCCGGAGACAGCAAAGGGAGCACCCGAGCGATCGGGTGCTCCACGGCTGCGGGGCCCGCGGGCGGGACCCCCGGTGTGGCGGGGGTGCCCGCCGCGGGTTTGTTCACTCGGTGCGGTCGGGCCTACAGGCCGACGGCGGCGCGGAGCTTGTCCGCGCGCATCGGATGGGGCTTCCCAGGGCAGGTCGACACATCCACACCGCCACCTTCCTACAGGCCGACGGCGGCGCGGAGCTTGTCCGCACGGTCCGTGTGTTCCCAGGGCAGGTCGACGTCGGTGCGGCCGAAGTGGCCGTACGCGGCGGTCGGCGCGTAGATGGGGCGCAGCAGGTCGAGGTCGCGGATGATCGCGCCGGGGCGCAGGTCGAAGACCTCGGCGATGGCGGCCGAGATGCGGGCCGGGTCGACCTTCTCGGTGCCGAAGGTTTCCACGAACAGGCCGACCGGTGCGGACTTGCCGATGGCGTAGGCCACCTGGACCTCGACGCGCTCGGACAGCCCGGCCGCGACGACGTTCTTGGCGACCCAGCGCATGGCGTACGCGGCCGAACGGTCCACCTTCGACGGGTCCTTGCCGGAGAAGGCGCCGCCGCCGTGGCGCGCCATGCCGCCGTAGGTGTCGACGATGATCTTGCGGCCGGTCAGGCCGGCGTCGCCCATCGGGCCGCCGAGCACGAACTTGCCGGTCGGGTTGACAAGCAGCCGGATGCTCGAGGTGTCCAGCGAGGGCAGCTCGAGGTCGGCGATCACGGCCTCGACGACCTTTTCCTTGATGTCGGGCGCGAGCAGGTTGTCCAGGTCGATGTCGGCGGCGTGCTGGGTGGAGATCACGACGGTGTCGAGCCGAACCGGGCGGTCACCCTCGTATTCGATGGTGACCTGGGTCTTGCCGTCGGGGCGCAGGTACGGCAGCACGCCGGATTTGCGCACCTCGGTGAGCCTGCGCGAGAGCCGGTGCGCGAGCGCGATGGGCAGCGGCATGAGCTCGGGGGTATCGGTGGTCGCGTAGCCGAACATCAGGCCCTGATCGCCCGCGCCCTGCTTCTCGATCTCGTCGTCGGACCCGCCGACGCGCGCCTCGTGCGAGGTGTCGACGCCCTGCGCGATATCGGGCGACTGCGCGCCGATCGCGATGTTGACGCCGCAGGAGTTCCCGTCGAATCCCTTTGCCGAGGAGTCGTATCCGATCTCGAGGACCTTTTCCCGAACGATCCGGGGAATGTCGACGTAGGCGGAAGTGGTGACCTCACCCGCGACGTGGACCTGGCCGGTCGTCACGAGGGTTTCCACCGCGACCCGGCTGCGCGGGTCGTCCGCAAGCAACGCGTCGAGAATGGAATCGCTGATGGCGTCACAGATCTTGTCCGGGTGACCTTCGGTCACGGACTCACTGGTGAATAGCCGGCTGCCGGACGTGCGCACAGTTCTTCCCTCTCCCTCAACGGGTATTTCGTCTCGGTTTGCGACAGTAACGCGATGCCGTTACCGCGCAACCCTTCTTTCCAGACTATGGCAAACCACTGACATGCCGGGGACCAAGAGATCTCTATCTCAGACAGTTCGTCCGATCGGTCTCGGGGACACCGCGGCGCCGATGGTTGATCACCGGGTCATTATCCCAGTCACACAACGGATTTCAGCGCAACAGCGGACCGAGCGCGTCGAGCACCCGGCTGGCGAGCAGCGCCTTGGATCCATGATCGAGCGACTGTTCGGTACCGTCCGCACCGAGCAGCCAGCCGTCGTTGGTGTCCACCTCGAACGCCTTGCCCTCGCCGACCGCGTTGACCACCAGCAGGTCGCATCCCTTGCGCGCGAGTTTTGCCCGCGCGTAGGTGAGGACGTCGCCGTGCTCATCGCCGGTCTCGGCGGCGAATCCGACGATCGCGGTGCCGGTCAACTGCCCGTCGCGGCGGGCCTGCACCAGACCGGCCAGGATGTCGGTGGTCTTGGTCAGCGCGATGGTGTCCGGTTCCCCGACGCCCTTCTTGATCTTGGCCGCGGCCACATCGGTGGGCCGGAAGTCGGCCACCGCCGCCGCCATGATCACCGCGTCCGCACCGACCGCATGCTTGTCGACGGCGGTCTTGAGCTGTTCGGCGGTGGTGATGTGCACCAGGTCGACGGCCGCAGGCGCGGCCATCTCGATCGTGTTGCCCGCGATCAGCGTCACATGCGCGCCGCGCTGGGCCGCGACCCGAGCCAGGGCGTAACCCTGTTTCCCGGAGCTGCGGTTGCCGAGGAAACGCACCGGATCCAGCGGTTCCCTGGTTCCGCCCGCGGTGATGACCACCCGGCGGCCTTCCAGGTCACGCGGGATGGCGTCGGCGCGTTCGAGCAGCAGCGCGGCGAGCCCGAAGATCTCTTCGGGCTCGGGCAACCGTCCAGGACCGGTATCGGTGCCGGTGAGTCGGCCCGACGCGGGTTCCATGACGATCGCTCCGTGCGCGCGCAGCGTCGCGACATTGGCGACGGTCGCCGGATGCTCCCACATCTCGGTGTGCATCGCGGGCGCGAACAGGATCGGACATCGGGCCGTCAGCAGCGTCGCGGTGAGCAGGTCGTCGGCGCGGCCCTGGGCGGCGCGCGCCATCAGGTCGGCGGTCGCCGGGGCGATGACAACGAGGTCCGCCTCCTGGCCGAGCCGAACGTGCGGCACCTCGGGCACATCGGTGAACACGTCGGTGTGCACCGGGTTCCCGGACAGTGCCTCGAAGGTTGCCTTACCGACGAATTGCAGCGCCGACTCGGTGGGGATCACCCTGACCTGGTGTCCGGTCTCGGTGAACCGCCGGACAAGCGAGCAGGCCTTGTACGCGGCGATCCCGCCGCCGACGCCGACGACGATCCGTGTGGTCACTTACGCCTCCGGCTCGCTGAACCCCGCGGCCGCGGGGAAATCGACGACAATCCGTGCGGTCACTACGCCTCCGGCTGGATCATCCCCGTCAACACGGGGAGTTCGGTACTGCGGAACAACGGCGGCGCTTACTCGCCTTCGGTGTGCTCGAGCAGGTCGGAGTGGATCTCGCGCATGGCGACCGAGAGGGGCTTTTCCTGCAGGCCCGGCTCGACCAGCGGGCCGACGTACTCGAGGATGCCGTCGCCGAGCTGGTTGTAGTAGTCGTTGATCTGACGCGCGCGCTTGGCCGCGTAGATGACCAGGGCGTACTTGGACGAAGTGCGCTCCAGCAGCTCATCGATCGGGGGGTTGGTGAGGCCGATCGGGGTGTCGTAGGCGGGAACGACTTTGCTGTCCGTACTGCTCACTAGGGGGGCTCCTGCGGATCGAAGGATTACGAACTCGAATTTGTGCTAACGAACAAGGATACCAACTGCTCACAGGCGCTGGTCACCTCGTCGTTCACGATGACGATGTCGAACTCGTCACAGGCCGCCAATTCGGTCCTGGCGGTTTCCAGCCTGCGCTCGATCACTTCCGGTGATTCGGTGCCCCGCGAGGTGAGCCTGGATACCAGTTCGTCCCAGCTGGGTGGGGCGAGGAAGGCGAGGATCGCTTCGGGGATGGCCTCGCGTACCGACCGCGCCCCTGCTAGATCGACCTCGACCAGTACGGGCAGACCCTCTGCGAGGGCGGCCCGTACCGGTGCGGCCGGGGTGCCCGAACGTTGCAAACCACCGTGAATATCCGCCCACTCGAGTAGTTCGCCCGCCGTGATCATGGCGTCGAACTCTTCCCTGGACACGAATCGATAGTCGAGGCCGTCGACCTCCCCGGGCCTAGGGGCCCGAGTCGTTGCCGACACACTGAAGATCAGGTGCGGCAGTCGCTCGCGGACGCAACGGACCACGGTCGACTTTCCGACGGCCGAGGGGCCGACCAGTACAACCAGTCGACCCTTCCGCGTATGTTCGACCACCCTCGTTATCAGGCGTCGAAGTCGAACCGGGCAAGCAGCGCCTTGCGCTGCCGATCGCCGAGTCCGCGCAGACGCCGGGTGGGGGCGATCTCCAGTTCACTCATGATTTCCGCTGCCTTGACCTTGCCCACCTTCGGCAAAGCCTCCAGCAGCGCCGACACCTTCATCTTGCCGAGAATCTCATCGGACTCGGCATCGGTGAGGACCTGCTTCAGGTTGGTGCCGCCTCGCTTCAGGCGCTCCTTGAGCTCCGCCCGAGCGCGGCGAGCGGCAGCCGCCTTCTCCAAAGCAGCGGCGCGCTGCTCGTCAGTCAGCTGGGGAAGGGCCACGGTTCCTCCGTCTCATCGTTCATTGCATCAACTCCTGCCGGTAACCCGGCAGTCTCAGCGACCGTACCCACGGCATCCGCAGATTGCGAACCCACCCCCCAGGTCAGCGCATGATTCCGGATGCCGTAGACGCGAGAGCAGCGCGATCCGCACTGCTCCTCTGTCGCTGCGCAGATCGTACCGCCGAAATCGCGAAATGCCTCCTCAGCAGGGAGTTTTCACTATTGACACAGGTTAGCGGGAGGGTTGCTATGACGTGACATGCGGCGCCAGCAAACCCATGCCTGCCCGACCAGGAACTTTCTCGGAAATTCCCGCGTGTCGCGTTGTCCTTCAGCGTGTCGTGGACCACAGACAGGTCGAACGACCGGTTCGGGCGGCTTCGGCGGCCGATCGATTGTCGATCTGCACCGCCGGGTTTGTCGACCTGCACTGACGAAATCGCCGTTCTGGGCCGATCCGGGCGGTTCGGCCCATGCGGAGCACCATCCGGCCGGGATACGGCCGTAGCAGGGCATACAGACCCCGCTACGGGCCACATGCACGCGTGCACATGACCGCACGCTGGCCGGAAACCACCGGGGACCGGCGCGATTGCGCCGGTCCCCGTGGTTATTTCTGCAAGAACGCGAACGTTTCCTGGAGCTCGCTCACGCTGGCGCGTAGCGCCGGAACGGCCGGTCCGGCGCGCAGAACCTCCCGCGAGACGGTCGGCACCGCGGCCGCCAGCATCGCCTCCGGGACCAGGTCACGGATGTTTTCCGGGCCCCCGCCCTGTGCTCCGACACCGGGCATCAGGATCGGCCCGTTGAGCGCAGACAGGTCAGGCGCCTCGGTCAACGTCGCGCCGATCACCACGCCGACCGACCCGAATTCCGGGCCGGCATTGCGCGCGGCGGCCTCGTCGACCATCGTCTTGGCGATGCTGCGGCCGTCCGCCGTGACGACCCGTTGCAGTTGCGCCCCTTCGGGATTCGAGGTCGCCGCGAGCACGAACACCCCGCGACGGTTGGCCTCGGCCAGCGCCAAAGCCGGTGCCAGCGAACCGAATCCGAGGTACGGCGAGACCGTGACGGCGTCGGAGCCGAGCGGGCCGTCGCTGAGCCAGGCGTGCGCGTAGGCGTCCATGGTGGAGCCGATGTCGCCGCGCTTGGCGTCGGCGAGCACCAGCGTGCCCGAGGCACGCAACACCTCGATCGTGCGCTCCAGCACCGCGATTCCGGCCGAGCCGTAGGTCTCGAAGAACGCGACCTGCGGCTTCACCAGCGCGACGCGGCCGTCGAAGGCCTCGACGCAGATCTCCGCGAACTTCTCCAGCCCGTCCGCGTCGGCGGTGAGACCCCACGACTCCAGCAGGCCGGGGTGCGGGTCGATGCCGACGCACACGGGGCCGAAATGCCCCATGGCGTGCTGCAATCGAGCGCCGAAGCTCTTCACGGTGTCGTCTCCGTCCCGCTCACCCACGCAGCACCGAGTGCAGTTCCTGCAGCGAACGCACCCCGATCCCACCGTTGATGCTCGCCTCGATGCCCTGCACCGCGGCGGCCGCACCCTGCACCGTGGTGATGCACGGGATGTTCACACCGACCGCGGCACTGCGGATTTCGTAACCGTCGATGCGCGGCCCGGAATTGCCGTAGGGGGTGTTGAAGACCATGTCGATCTCGCCGTCCCTGATCTGCTCGACGATCGTCGGCTGCGGCACATCACCATTGGCGGCCACCGTTTCCGGCTCCGAGTGCTTGCGCACCTGCTCGCACGGAATACCGTTGCGGCGCAACATCTCCGCCGTACCCTCGGTGGCCAGGATGCGGAACCCGAGGTCGTGCAGGCGCTTGACCGGGAAGACCATCGCGCGCTTGTCCCGGTTCGCGATCGAGACGAACACGGTGCCCTCGGTGGGCAGCGAACCGTAGGCCGCGGTCTGGCTCTTGGCGAAGGCGGTGCCGAAGTCGGCGTCGATGCCCATCACCTCGCCGGTGGACTTCATCTCCGGGGAGAGCAGCGAATCCACGCCGGTGCCGTCGGCCTTGCGGAACCGGTGGAACGGCAGCACGGCCTCCTTCACGGCGACCGGTGCGTCCAGCGGGACGTGCCCGCCGTCGCCCTCGCCGGGCAGCATGCCTTCCTTGCGCAGGTCGGCGATGGTGGCGCCGAGCATGATCCGCGCGGCCGCCTTGGCCAGCGGCACCGCGGTGGCCTTGGACACGAACGGAACCGTCCGGCTGGCCCGCGGATTCGCCTCTAGCACGTAGAGCACGTCGTCCTTGAGCGCGTACTGCACGTTGAGCAGGCCCTTGACGCCGATGCCCTTGGCCAGCGCGACGGTCGAGCGCCGCACCGCCTCGATATCACTGCGGCCCAGTGTGATCGGCGGCAGCGCGCAGGCGGAGTCGCCGGAGTGGATGCCTGCCTCTTCGATGTGTTCCATCACACCGCCGAGGTAGACCTCGTCGCCGTCGCACAGCGCGTCGACGTCGATCTCGATGGCGTCTTCCAGGAACCGGTCGACAAGCACCGGATGCTCGGGGCTGAGCTCGGTGGCCCGAGAGATGTAGCCCTCCAAGGAGTTCTCGTCGTAGACGATCTCCATGCCGCGCCCGCCGAGGACATAGGACGGGCGGACGAGTACCGGATAGCCGATGCTCGCGGCGATCTTCTTGGCCTGCGCGAAGGTCGTGGCGGTGCCGTACTTCGGCGCGGGCAGTCCGGCCGCGACGAGCACGTCACCGAATTCGCCGCGGTCCTCGGCCAGGTCGATGGCGGCGGCGCTGGTGCCGACCACCGGGACACCGGCGTCGGTGAGCCGCTGTGCCAGGCCGAGCGGGGTCTGCCCGCCCAGCTGCACGATGACGCCCGTGACGTGCCCCGACTCGCTTTCCGCGTGGTACACCTCGAGCACATCCTCGAAGGTGAGCGGCTCGAAGTAGAGCCGGTCGGCGGTGTCGTAGTCGGTGGAGACGGTCTCCGGGTTGCAGTTGACCATCACCGTCTCGTACCCGGCCTGCGAAAGTGTCTGCGCCGCATGCACACACGAGTAGTCGAACTCGATGCCTTGGCCGATCCGGTTCGGGCCGGAGCCGAGGATGATCACCTTGTCGCGCTCGCGCTGCGGGGCCACTTCGGATTCCGCGGCGGGATCGAGCTCATAGGTCGAGTAGTGGTACGGGGTCTTGGCCTCGAACTCGGCGGCGCAGGTGTCGACCGTCTTGAAGACCGGGCGGACGCTGAGCCGGTGCCGCAGCGCGCGAACGCCGGTCTCCCCGGCCAATTCCGGGCGCAGCGCGGCGATCTGACCGTCGGACAGGCCGTAGTGCTTGGCCAGGCGCAGCAGCGTCTCGTCGAGCACGGGCGCGTCCATGATCTCGGTACGCAGCTCGACCAGTCCGGCGACCTCCGCGACGAACCACGGGTCGATGCCAGAAGCGGCGGCGACGTCTTCGATGCTCGCGCCGAGGCGCAGCGCCCGCTCGACCTGGTAGATGCGTCCCTCGATGGGTGTGCGCAGGTCTTCCAGGATCGCTTCGACGTCAGTCCATTTGCCGTCTTCGAGGGTCCAGAAGCCGGCGGCCTTCGTCTCCAGCGAACGCAGCACCTTGCCGAGCGCCTCGGCGAAGTTGCGCCCCAACGACATTGCCTCGCCGACCGACTTCATGGTGGTGGTCAGCGTCGGGTCGGCGCCGGGGAACTTCTCGAACGCGAACCGCGGCGCCTTGACGACCACGTAGTCCAGGGTCGGCTCGAAGCAGGCCGGGGTTTCCTTGGTGATGTCGTTGACGATCTCGTCGAGGGTGTAGCCGATGGCCAGCTTGGCGGCGATCTTGGCGATCGGGAATCCCGTTGCCTTGGAAGCCAATGCGGACGAACGCGAGACGCGCGGGTTCATCTCGATGACGATCAGTCGACCGTCGGCGGGGTCAACCGCGAACTGGATATTGCAGCCGCCGGTATCGACGCCGACCTCGCGCAGGATCGCGATGCCGAGGTCACGCATCTTCTGGTACTCGCGGTCGGTGAGCGTCATCGCGGGCGCGACGGTCATCGAGTCGCCGGTGTGCACGCCCATCGGGTCGACATTCTCGATCGAACAGACGATGACCACGTTGTCGCTGCGGTCGCGCATCAGCTCGAGCTCGAATTCCTTCCAGCCGAGGATGGATTCCTCGATGAGCACGTTCGCGGTCGGCGAGGCGGACAGGCCGCCACCGGCGATGCGGTCGAGATCCTGGTCGTTGTAGGCCATTCCGGAGCCGAGGCCGCCCATGGTGAACGAAGGCCGCACCACCACAGGGAATCCGAGCTCGGTGACCGTGTCGCGCACCTCGTCCATCGTGTAACAGACACGGGAGCGGGCACTTTCGCCGCCGACCTTGGCGACGATGTCCTTGAACTTCTGCCGGTCCTCACCGCGCTGGATGGCGTCGAAGTCGGCGCCGATCATCTCGACGTTGTACTTCTCCAGCACCCCGTTCTCGTGCAGCGCGACCGCGGTGTTCAGCGCGGTCTGCCCGCCGAGGGTGGCCAGGATGGCGTCGGGACGTTCCTTGGCGATGACCTTCTCAACGAACTCCGCGGTGATCGGCTCGACGTAGGTGGCGTCGGCGAACTCGGGGTCGGTCATGATGGTCGCCGGGTTGGAGTTCACCAGTGAAACCCGCAGGCCCTCGGCCCGCAGCACCCGGCACGCCTGGGTGCCGGAGTAATCGAACTCGCAGGCCTGTCCGATGACGATCGGTCCAGAGCCGATCACCAGGATGTGCTTCAGATCGGTGCGGCGTGGCATCAGGCTCCTTCCATGAGACCGGCGAAACGGTCGAAGAGATAAGCAGCGTCGTGGGGTCCGGCGGCGGCCTCCGGGTGGTACTGCACCGAGAACGCGCGGCCGTCGATGAGGCGGACGCCCTCGACCGTGCCGTCGTTGGCGCAGACGTGGCTGACCTCGGCCTTGCCGAACGGGGTGTCGAACTGCTCGCCCTGCTCGCCTTCCAGCGCGAAGCCGTGGTTCTGCGCGGTGATCGCGATGCGACCGGTGCCGTGCTCGATCACCGGGACGTTGATGCCGCGGTGGCCGAACTTCATCTTGTAGGTCTTGCGGCCGAGCGCGCGGCCGAGGATCTGGTTGCCGAAGCAGATGCCGAACAGCGGCAGGCCGCGCTCGAGCACGCCCTTGGTCAGCGCGACCGCGCCGTCCTGGGTGGCCGGGTCGCCGGGGCCGTTGGACAGGAAGACACCGTTCGGGTTCAGCGCGAGGATCTGGTCGATCGAGGTGTTCGAGGGCACCACGTGCACCCGCATGCCGCGTTCGGCGAACATCCGCGGGGTGTTGGTCTTGATGCCGAGATCGACCGCGACGACGGTGAAGCGCGGATCGCCGGTCGGCTCGATGGTGTAGATCGAGTCGGTGCTCACCTCTTCGGCCAGGTCGGCGCCGAGCATGGACGGCTGGCCGGTGACCCGGCCGAGCAGCTCGTCGGTGTCGGCGAGGGCGGGGCCGGAGAAGATGCCCGCCTTCATCGAGCCGCGGGTGCGCAGGTGGCGCACCAGGGCGCGGGTGTCGATGCCAGCGATGCCGACGATGTCCTGGCGTTGCATCGCCTCGGGCAGTGTGCCGGTGGCCCGCCAGTTGGAGGCGCGGCGCGCGGGGTCGCGCACCACGTAACCGGCGACCCAGATCTTGCCGGACTCGTCGTCCTCGTCGTTCCAGCCGGTGTTGCCGATTTGCGGTGCCGCGGCGACCACGATCTGGCGGTGGTAGCTGGGGTCGGTGAGGGTCTCCTGGTAGCCGGTCATCGCGGTGCAGAACACCGCCTCACCGAGCGTCTCGCCCACGGCGCCGTAGGCCGAGCCGCGGAATACCCGGCCGTCCTCCAGCACTAGAGCAGCGTCTTGTTGACTCATCCCTCGTCGTCTCCCGTCGTCGTGCTGGTGTCTGCTTGCAACCCCCGAGTCCAAGCCGGGTACACCGCCTTGTCGTCACCCCGGAAACCGGTATCTATCTCGGTTCCGGTGGGCAGCTTCCAGCGAACTACCAGCACACCATCTGCTGTCATTACTTTGCCCGCGTGCCCGCGCTCGGTGCGCACCGCGGTAATGGATTCCTGCGGGATCCAGATCACCGTCGCGCCGTCGCGCTCGAGCAGGATCCCCCGTTCGAACCGCGTGAGTTCCGCCGTGGCCCGGAAACCCAAGTCGCCCACCGCGATCCGGTCCTGCCAGCTGGGCGCCATGGTGCTGCCGAGATACAGTCCGGTGGTCGGCTCGAGCACCTGTGCGCCCAGGTCGGCGGGCACGGTCGGCAGTTCACCGATGCGTGCCCCTTGGCGCGCGGCCCGGTTCTGCCAGCCCCGATACATCAGCCAGACGCACACGGCGAACAGCGCGAGCAGCCCGATAACCCAAAGCGTTCTCTCCACTTACGAACCTCCCGTGTCCAATCGGCTGCGCTCCCGGTGCCCTGTGTGGGCCCACCCGTCACCCACCGCCGCCCTCAACGGCCGGCCTCCGGCCGACTGCGCTGATTCGGCGCTACCGCCTCCGGGCCCGTCGCTCGCACCGCGCGGCTACCCACCGACCTTGCCCTCACGGGCAGTTACCCGACCACGGAGCAACGTCGTTGTCACTCGGGCCGGGAACGTCATGTCCTCGAACGGTGTGTTGTTCGAGATGCTGGCGAGCTCCTTGGCGCGCACCGTCCAGCTGGCGTCGGGGTCGACCAGCGTCAGGTTCGCTGGCTCACCGACCTCGATCGGCCTGCCGTGCTCGTCGAGCCCGACGATCGCGGCGGGCTGCTCGCTCATCACCCTGGCGACACCGCGCCAGTCCAGCAGGCCGGGTTCGACCATGGTCTGCACGATGATCGAGAGCGCGGTCTCCAGGCCGAGCATGCCGGGACGGGCGGCGGCGAACTCGCAGCACTTGTCCTGTTCGGCGTGCGGGGCGTGGTCGGTGGCGACGCAGTCGATGATCCCGTCGGCCAGCGCCTGACGCAGCGCGGCGGCGTCGGACGCCTCACGCAGCGGCGGGTTGACCTTGTTCACCGCGTCGTAGGTCTCCAGGCGCGAGTCGTCCAGCAGCAGGTGGTGCGGGGTGACCTCGGCGGTGATCGAAATGCCTTGCGCCTTGGCCCATTTCACCAGTTCCACGGTGCCTGCGGTGGAAGCGTGGCAAATGTGCACGCGCGCACCGGCATCGCGGGCGAGGATCGCGTCGCGGGCCACGATGGACTCCTCGGCCGCGCGCGGCCAGCCGGCCAGGCCGAGGCGGGCCGCGGTCGGGCCCTCGTGCGCGATCGCGCCTTTGGTGAGTCGCGGCTCCTCCGCGTGCTGGGCGATCAGCACGCCGAGGGTGTTCGCGTACTCCAGGGCGCGGCGCATGAGCAGCGGGTCGTAGACGCAGTGGCCGTCGTCGGAGAACATCCGCACCGCGCCGACTCCGGCGGCCATGGTGCCCATTTCGGCGAGCTGCTTGCCTTCGAGACCGACGGTCACCGCACCCACCGGGTACACGTCGACAAGGCCGACCTCCTGGCCGCGGCGCCACACGTGATCGGTGACGACCACCGAGTCGGCGACCGGGCTGGTGTTGGCCATCGCGAACACCGCCGTGTAACCGCCCAACGCGGCTGCGGCGGAACCGGATTCGATGGTCTCGGTATCTTCGCGGCCCGGCTCACGCAGGTGCGTGTGCAGGTCGACGAAGCCGGGCAGCAGGATTTGGCCCTCAGCCGCAATGACTTCCGCGTCGTCGGCGCTGAGATCGGTGCCGATCTCCCGGATTACACCGTCGGCGATCAGCACGTCGACCGGTTCGCCCTCCCCGTAGACCCGGGCGCCCTTGATCAGAAGTCGCGTCATGCCACCGCCTCCTGCGTACCGACCAGCAGCCGGAACAGGACGGCCATGCGCATGTGTACTCCGTTCGTCACCTGTTGCAAGATCGCGGCCTGCGCGGAATCGGCTACCGGCGAGGCGATTTCCATGCCGCGCAGCATCGGGCCCGGATGCAGGACCGTCGCGTGTTCGGTCAGCAGGGCGAGCCTGCGTTCGGACAGTCCGTAATTGATCGAGTATTCGCGGGCCGACGGGAAGAACCCGCCGTTCATCCGCTCGGCCTGCACGCGAAGCATGAGAACCGCGTCGGCGCCGGGCAATTCGGCGTCCAGCGAGTGCGCGATCCGCGCGGGCCATGCGTCGACGCCGACCGGAAGCAGCGTGCGCGGGGCGACAAGCACGACCTCCGCACCGAGGGTGGCCAGCAGGAAAACGTTGGAGCGGGCGACCCGGCTGTGCAGGATGTCGCCGACGATCACGACCCGCTTGCCCTCGATATCGCCGAGCCGCTGGCGCAGGGTCAGCGCGTCGAGCAGCGCCTGCGTGGGATGCTCGTGAGTGCCGTCGCCCGCGTTGATGATGGCCGGGCCGGAGCTGCCGGATGCAACGGCCCAGGCGTCCATCCAGCGCGCGATCTGGTGTGCCGCACCGGAAGCCGGGTGCCGCACGATCAGCGCGTCGGCGCCGGCGGCGTGCAGGGTCAGCGCGGTGTCGCGCAGGGATTCGCCCTTGGAGACCGAGGAGCTGCTCGCGCTGACGTTGATCACGTCGGCACTCATCCACTTGCCCGCGACCTCGAACGAGACGCGGGTGCGGGTGGAGTTCTCGTAGAAGACCGTCATCACGGTGCGTCCGCGCAGGGTCGGCAGCTTGTGTACTTCGCGGCCGAGCAGGGCCTGCTCGAAACGTTCGGCCTCGTCGAGCAATTCGATCGCGGTGGCGCGATCAAGATCACTGACAGTAAGGAGATGCCTCACGACTCCACCTCGCTGACGCTCGGCTCCGTCGTTCGGCACAGGGCCGCTGTGTCCATGGTTCGCTCGCTCACGCTTCAGCCTCCTGGCGCAGGTAAACGCCGTCGCGGCCGTCGTGTTCGGTGAGCAGCACCGAGATGTCCTCGGCGCGCGAAGTTGGCACGTTCTTGCCGACGTAGTCGGCACGGATCGGGAGTTCGCGGTGGCCGCGGTCGATCAGCACTGCGAGCTGCACGGCGCGGGGGCGGCCGAGGTCGCGCAGTCCGTCGAGGGCGGAGCGGACGGTGCGGCCGGAGAAGAGGACATCGTCGATCAGCACGACAAGCGCGTCTTCGATGCCACCCTCGGGGACCGAGGTGCGTTCCAGCGGCCGGTGCGGCCGGGTGCGCAGATCGTCGCGGTAGAGGGTGATGTCGAGCGAGCCGAGGGCCGGGCGGACGCCGGAGAATTCCTCGATCTTGTCCGTGAGCCGCGCGGCCAGGGAGGTGCCCCTGGTGGGAATGCCGATGAGCACGACGCGCGGTGCGCCTTGCTCGCCCGCGTCCAGCGCGGTCTTTTCGATGATTTGATGCGCGATGCGCGCGATGGTCCGACTGACATCGGAAGCCGACAACAGCTCCCGCCCCGCCTCCACCCCCTCTGGGGTGTGTCGCTGCGATGTTTCGGCAGCGCCGGACTTGGCGGCCCGTTCGGGCACGGCCATGCCGACCTCCTTCCCCGCCTCACCGGACGGTCCGTTAAAGGATGTCTTACGGCAAGCAGCGTAACAGCGGTCCGAGCCCGGCTTTCACCAGGTGTAGCGCGGTGTGAGCCGGGCCACGGGAAGGGGGTTGGCCCGGCCACATCGGCTATTCGCGGATCGCGAGGATGAGGCCGACCTCGGCGTCGCGGATGGCGGCGGGACGGTTCAGCGGAGCGACCATGTCGTCCCATCTCCGGAAGCTGGTGCGCCAGCCGTGCGCGGTGAGCCAGTTCTGCGCGTCCGGCCCGAGTCCGCTCAGGTCGCGACCTTCGCCGTGGTGCTCGCCGCCGACCAACCGCCCGAGTTCGGTGTAGTGCGGCAGGTTTCGGTCGACGTGGAAGCGGCCCGCGCCGAATTGGCTTCCGGGAGCGGAGAGTTCGGTCAGGGTCTCGGCGACTCGCAACGCATCGGCACGGCCTAGATAGCCGAGGGACCCTTCATCGACCCAGTAGGTCGGCACGTCCGCGCGAAAACCTTTGGCGCGCAGCATCTCCGACCACTCTTCACGGAGGTCGGCGGCGATGACGGTGCGGTCGTACTTCGGCACCGCGTCGGCCAGCACCGGCTCCTTGAACGCGAACAGCTCCGGCAGATCGATCTCGAAGAATCGAACATCAGCGGGCAGCGTCAACCGGAACGCGCGGGTGTCCAAGCCCGCCCCGAGGATGACAATCTGGCGGCAACCGGCCTCGACGGCCGCCACCATCCGATCGTCGACCAGCCGGACCCCGACGGTCCGCCCCTCGAAGAACGTGTCGGCCAACGCTTCCAGCCGCGCCCAGCGTTGCGCCCCCTCCTCCCCATAACTGCGCCGCGCGGCGTCGACGAAACGCTGCGCCAGCGGGTCGTCGTACAGCCGGTCCGGCCTGCGCGATTCCCGCGCTCGGATCACCGCCACCCCGATCGCCGTCAGCGCCACACCGGCAGTCGGTGCCTCAGGTCGCGTTTCGGTCATGATCCCTCCAAAAGATTTACTTGCCGACCGGCTAGGTATCTCGCCGCAGCCGTCACGCTAGGCTCCAACTAGCCGGTCGTCAAGCAAAGGGAGAGCCATGGATCGCCGTCGCAGCGACATGCGGGAACGAATCCGCGCGGTGGCGATGGAGTTGTTCTCCGAGCGCGGCTACGAGAAGACGTCACTGCGGGAGATCGCCGAGCGCCTCGACGTGACCAAAGCCGCGCTCTACTACCACTTCCGCACCAAAGAGGACATCGTCGCGAGCCTGTCCGACGACCTGCGGCGCGGCATCGACGACATCGTCGCGTTGGCCGAGACCGCAGCGCCGGGACCTGAACGCGCGCAACAGATTCTCGACCGCTACGGCGCGCTGCTGCACGGCGTCGGACGCGACATGGTGCGTTTCATGGCCGAAAACCAGCCCGCGTTCCGGGAACTCGGCTTCGGCGTGAGTCTGCGGTATCAGTTCCGGGTACTTGCCGATCTGATGACCGAACCCGACCACGAGCCGCGCGCGGTCTTTCATGCCAGGCAGGCGCTGCTCGCCATCAGCTGGAGCACCGCCATGATGGGCGATCTGCCGCTCAGCGACGACGAGTGCTACGCGGCCGCGGTGGATATCGCGCACGGGATTCTCGCCAAGAATTGACTGTCGCGTCCGAATGGCGCTAGCACATACGTTCGATTGCGGGTAGATTCGCTGGCATGTCGACACCGCTGCAGGGATCACTGCTCGACGGGTTCGGTGATACCGAATTCGGGTCGCTTCGTGCCGCGCGGCGCACGGTGCTCGATCACGGTGCCTGGGTGGATGTGCTGCCCGGCTGGCTGTCCGGCGCCGACGCGCTGTTCGATCGGCTGGTCGACGACGTGCCATGGAAGGCCGAGCGGCGGCCGATGTACGACCGCGTGGTCGATGTGCCTCGGCTGCTGAAGTTCTACGAGGAGCACGAGCCGCTGCCCGATCCGGCGCTGGCCGACGCGCGCGAGACCCTGAGCGAGCACTACCGACGCGAGCTCGGCGAGTCGTTCCGCACGGCCGGACTCTGCTACTACCGCGACGGACAGGACAGCGTCGCCTGGCACGGCGACAACTTCGGCCGCGGCGCGACCCACGACACCATGGTCGCGATCGTGTCGATCGGTGCGCCGCGAGCGCTGCTGCTGCGGCCGCGCGGGGGTGGCGAAAGCATTCGATACCAGGTGGGGCACGGCGATCTGCTGGTGATGGGCGGCTCGTGCCAGCGCACCTGGGAACATGCCATACCGAAGACCAGGAAGCCGACCGGTCCGCGGATCAGCATTCAGTTCCGCCCGCGCGGAGTTCGCTGACCACCGAACCGACTAACCGCCCCCAACGGCGCAGCGCCGCAACAGCACCGAGGGGTGCGGCGCTGCGCCGGAGGGATCTGGACGACTGATCATGGGGAACTGACGGCGGGTTTTTCTCGCCCGATGCCGCCACCAGTTCCCCATGATCTTGAACGCGACCCACCAAACTCCATGCGCACCATGGCGTCTGTTCGGGGAGGGCTCCGGGAGGGTGGAGACGGTCCGATTCCTGGCCTCGCGGTGCATTCTGGACGCCACGGCCGGGCAGTGACCGGCAACGGATTTTCCATGCGACGCCGACCGCGCGACCCCGTTAGATTGGCAGCATGAGCAATCCTGGGGCGGGAGTCCTGGCCGTGATGCCGCTGCATACGATCAGCGAGGTCTACGGCGAGGCCGGTCTGCGCGAACGATTACTACTGGAGATCGCGGAGCTACCCGATACCGATCGACTCATCGCGGCCCTCGACCTGGCCGCAGAACTACACCGCGACGATCGGTACGGCCGCGAACCGTATCTCAATCATCTACTGCGGGTGGCGATCCGGATCATCAGCCACTACAAGGTCCCGGACAGCGATCTGATCGCCGCGGGCCTGCTGCACGATTCCGTCGAGGATCATCCGACGGAGTTGGCCGGTGACCGACCTGGCCCGCCCACCGCCGCCGCCCTCGCCGAACTCGCCGACCGCTTCGGCGACCGCGTTGCCGAGCTCGTCGCGGCCGTCACCAACCCGGAACCGGACCCGGCGATCGACCGGCATCTGCAATACCGCGAGCACGTCGCCGCCAACCTCGACCGCGCACCGTGGGCCAGGATCATCAAGCTGTCCGACTTCACCGACAACGGCGTCGGCATCCTGTACGCGACCGGCCCGGCCATGCACCGGCTCGCGACCAAATACCGCCCGCTCACCGCCATCTACCGCGACCTCGTCACCCGCCCCGACACGCCACTGGCCGACGACGTCAAACAGCATATCCTCGACCAACTCGACAGTGCTGACCAACGTTTCGAGGCCATCCTCGCCGGTGATTGATCTCCGCCGTCATCCCTTCGTATGACATTTGGCCGATATCGGACTCACCGGGTTCGAACGGCGCGCCCCCGATGGCATCGTGATGCGCATGAAACTCCGAGGGGCGGGCGGCTTTCTACTGGCAGCGGGACTTCTGGTATTCGTCGCCGCGCTGGTGACGCTGATCTGGACAGACCACACCGAACTGCGCATCTCCGCCGACAACACCGACACATTGCCGCTATGGATGCTCGGCCTGACGGTGTTCGGCGGGCTCGCGGTCGCCTGGCTGGTGCCGCCGAAACGCCGCGACGACGGACTGCCGGACGACCCACGCACCACACGTCAGGGCTGGTGGCTTTTCGCGCTCGCCCTCACCTTCGTGATCGCCTTCGCCCTCTCCCCCGGCGGCAACGGCTGGTTCCTCGGCCTGAAACTGCCACTGCTGCTTGCCATTCCGCTGCTGTTCCGATTGGCGTCCTGGCGCGAGTGGTATCGGGTCGACACCCGAGGCCGATGGCTTCGACCCGCGCCCGCGATACTCATCTTCCTTGCCCTGTTCACGCTGTTCGGACACGGCTATACCGGCTCGCGACCGGACCTGATCACGGTGCTTGGCGTATTCATCTTGAATGCGATGCTGGAGGAGATCTTCTACCGAGTCTGGCTACAGACCCGGCTGGAGGCCAGCGTCGGGCGTTGGCCCGCGATCCTCGTCACCTCGCTGGTATTCGCTTCCTGGCACGCGGTGATCCACGGCGGCAACGGTTTCGGTGTCGACCTCGCCAGCGCCTTCGTGCACATCGGCGGATACGGGATCTTCCTCGGCTACCTGTGGTCTCGATACCGAAATCCCTGGCTGCTCTTCCTTGTTCACGGCGTCATCAATCTGCCGATTCCGATGCTCGCCGCAATATGGTGACGGCACACGGCTTTTCAGGGCGTGCGCAGCACCGATTCGACCAGTTCACGAACGGCGCCGAGCAGTCGATCGGTCTCGCCGGAACGAACCATGGTGTGCACCAATTCCCCACCGATCGCACCGAGTAGCAGCCTGCCGACCACCTCGGCATCCAGATCCGGTCGCGCCTCGCGCAGTAGCGCGGTGATGTGGTTGTCCCAGAACGCGTGGAACTCCCCGGTCCGCGGATGCGGCGGCACCGTGCGATAGGCGACCATGAGCTCCGAGTTCTCGATCACCAAGCGCGTCATCGCGTCGAAGTAGGCGAGCAGCCGCGCACCGGCCTGCGCTCCTGGCCCCAGCGGCGGCGGCCCATCGGTGATCGCGTCCATCAGCGTGAGCGCGCTCTCGGCGACCATCTCGTGCAACAGTCCGGCACGATTGCCGAAGCGGTGAAAGATCGTGCCCTTCCCCACCCCGGCCGCGGCGGCGACGCGGTCCATGGTGATCGCCTCGGCGCCGTGTTCGGCGAGCAGCGCGGTCGTCGCGTCGAGAATCGCGCGCCGGTTGCGCGCGGCGTCGGCCCGTTCCTTCGGACGCCCGTCGGTCATCACACCCGCTTTCGTTGACAACTTGACCGGCGGTCCATATCGTTGCGAAGGCAACTGGACCGGCAGTCAACTTATGGAGTTCATAATGCAGGCAATCGTAATGACGGCGACCGGCGGGCCCGAGGTACTGGTCCTCGAGGAGATCCCGGCGCCACGGGCTGCAGCGGGTGACGTCGTGATCCGCGCCGAGGCGATCCCTGTCCTGTTCCCCGAGACCAAGCTACGCGCCGGCGAGTTCCCCCTCGGTGTCGAGCCGCCGCTGGTCTTCGGCTTCCAGGCCGCGGGCGTGGTGACCGAGGTTGGCACCGACGTCGATCCCGCGCTGATCGGCCGCCGAGTCACGGTGGCCACCATGAGATTCGGCTCCTACGCCGAATTCGTCAGCGCACCAGCCGATTCCGTCACCCTGATCCCGGACGGTCTGTCCTCGGTGGACGCGGCCGCGGTCCTGATGAGCGGCTCGGTGGCACTGCCGCTGCTGGAAACAGCCGCCCTCACCGGCGCCGAAACAGTGCTGATCGAAGCCGCCGCAACGGGTATCGGCAGCTACCTCACCCAGCTCGCCAAGGAATACGGCGCGGCCCGCGTCATCGCCACCGCGGGCGGTCCCGAGAAGGCCGAACACGCACGCAAACTCGGCGCCGACGAGGTCATCGACCACAACGACCCCGAATGGACCACCCGACTGCGCGAAACCCTAAGCGGCACAACCCTCGACGTAATCTTCGACTCCATCGGCGGCACCACCGCCCTCGACCTCCTCGACACCATGACTCCCCTCCGCGGCCGAATGCTCAGCTACGGCTGGCTCTCCGGCGCTCCCGCCCAACTCACCGCCACCGACCTCATCACCCGCGGCCTCACCCTCACCGGCTGCGCGGGCCCTGACTGGCTGACCCGAGTCGCCAACGCCCGCACCGCAACCCTCCAACGCGCCGCCACCGGCACCCTGACTCCCCTGATCGAAGCAGTCCTCCCCCTCGACCAAGCCGCCCACGCCCACCAACTAATCGAAGCCCGCAGCCCCCTGGGTAAGTTCATCCTCCGCCCCTAGCCCGATGTCACCGCCGAGTTGACACCACGCGCACCAATTCTCCCGCCGCGCACTGATTCTCGCGCCACACACGAAATCGCTGGCCGATTCGTACGCGGAAAGGCAAGACCTGCCCGGCGCCCCAGCGGGGGCGTGCCATCGCGAGCGATCGAATTCTTGCATGCGGCAACGCACTATCCGGCTCGACGTGGCGCTACGCACGGGTCGTCCAGCTGCGCACGGAATTGCCAACCAATTCGCGCACGGGCCGAACCTTTTTGCGCGGGACGTTATTTGGGGGCGCGGCGGGCGAAGCCGGGGGCGTGTTCGGGGCGGATGCCGCGGGCGACAAGGAACGGGGGGATGCTGCGGACCACGGGGATTCGGCGGATGACGCGGATCGGCAATGGCGCTCGGGCGGATCCGGCAATGTCGACGGTTCCCGCGAGAGCCGGTTGGATCGCGCGGGCATGCAAGAAGCGTTGTATGCCTTGGGTTACCGCGGTCGGCAGGCTTCGGCGGCGCTGGACGCGAGCCAGGTCGCGGGTGCTGACCGAGCCCGCGATCAGCGGGGCGGCCAGGATTCTCGCGGCGGCGACGGCGTCTTGGACGGCGAGGTTGATGCCGACGCCGCCGACCGGGGACATGGCGTGCGCGGCATCGCCGATACAGAGCAGGCCGTCGGTGTACCAGGTGGTCAGGCGGTCGAGTTGAACGTCGAGGAGTTTCACCTCGTCCCAGCTGGTGAGGGCGTCGACACGGTCCTTGAGCCAGGGCACCGAGTCGGACATGGCGCCCATGATTTCCTCGACCGGCCCGCGCCGCGCCGCCTCATCGGTGCCTTTGGCGATGAGAGTGGCACATTGCCAGTAGTCGCCGCGGTCGAGGAACACCGCGGCTCGGCGGGCGGTGACGATGGGGATGGCGCCCACGGGGTCGATGTCGGTGCGCGGCACGCGAAACCACCACACGTCCATCGGCGTCGGCCAGCTTCGCGAGGGCAACCCCGCCGCGGCGCGCAGCACCGAGGCACGGCCGTCGCAGGCGACGGTGAGGTCGGCGCGGATCTCGCCGCTACCACCGTCGGTGGTCCGATAGCTGACGCCGGTAACCTTTCCGTTCGACCAAACAAGGTCGGTCGCTTCGGTATTCATCCGCAGATGGAAGCTCGGCTCCTGGTCGGCGGCGCGGGCGAGTAGATCGAGCAGATCCCACTGCGGCACCATGGCGATGTACTTGTGCTTACCCGGCAAATGTTTCAGGCTGGCAAGGGTTTGCAGTCCGCCGGTGGTCGGCAGCGCGACCTGATCCAGTTTGCGCGCAGGCAGTTTCGCGAATTCCGCACCGAGCCCCAGTTCATCGAGCAGGTCGAGGGTGGTGGGATGCACGGTGTCGCCGCGGAAGTCGCGCAGGAAGTCCTTGTGCTTCTCCAGCACGGTCACGTCGACCCCGGCCCTGGCAAGCAACAGTCCGAGGATCATCCCGGCCGGACCACCGCCGACCACCAGGCATGTCGTCTCGTCCATCGACTTCCCTCCTCGGTCACCGCATCGCCGCAAGGTATCGCCTGTACTCCAATGCTACTGCGCGGTGATCGGTGCTGGGCCGAGATCGGTTGTCGCGGGCCATAACCCGGGTGGGCCGTCGATCAAGAGGCGGCGTCCTGCTGCAGGATGAAGAAGTACGGCTCGGTCAACCCGCGCATGTCCATCACGCCGAGCAGGGTGCGCTCGTCGACCCGCCGGAAGTGATCGACGATCGGCAGGTGGTCGTAGATCATCGCGGCACTCACAACGCCGCGATACTCGATATTCCGCAAACGCGCTGTCGGCCTGTGGGTTTGGAACGCGAACCGAAGGTAGCCGAGCAGCTTCTTCGCGACCCGAACCCCCGCCATCGGCACCTTCCCGGCGAGCCCGAGCGGCACCCGGCGCGGGTCGACCGGAAACACGACCCCGTCGGCGGCGAACAGCAGCGGATGCACGGTGTCCGCGTCATCGAACTGCTTGCCGTACCACCCCGACGCGACCAGCACCCCGGCGAACGGGTGCCCGGTATCGAGTTCATCGCCGCGCCAGCGCCCGGTGGTGATCTCGGCGAACGGCACCTCGGGCAGGCTGTCGAACAACGCCGATGCCTGTTCCGGGGTGCAGCGGTGGGCTCGGAGCGCCGCCAACTCGGCTGCTCCCGTTCCCTTCGTCTCGGCCATCTCAGCTCTCCTCACTAGGGGCAACGTCGCGCCATTGACACTATCTCTGCGTCAGAGCCGCCGTCGGCGCGACGGGGCAAACCCGAGGGTGCCCCTCGCGCGCGGCGCCTGCTAGCTCAGAACGGCGCGTCCAACGGGAGCTGCCCGACCTCCGGCACATACGGATCCAGCTCCCCGGATTCGAACCGTGACATCCCGATCACATGCCAGAACTGACCCGCCGTATTCCCTTCGAACTTGTATCGCCCATCGGGCGCGAGCGCCGCCCATCCTTCCGGCAGTCCGAGCAGCTCGGCGCGAATGGTCGGCGCGGTCTCCATATCCGGGTCGTCGCCCCCTGGCACGGTCCACAGGATCGTGTTGCCGTCGTCACCGCCACTGGCCAGCAGCCGCCCGGACGGATGGAAGGCCAGCGACCACACCTGCCGCTTGTGCCCCTCCATGGTGTGCAGATGACGCCCAGTCGCCATGTCCCACAGGCGAACTACCAGATCCTCACCACCGGTGGCCAGGATGCCGCTGCGCGGATCGATCGCCGCCGCCCACACGCGCCCCGTGTGCCTGGTCAGCTCGTGCAGGCTCACCCCGGTGTCGACATCCCAGATGCGCACCGTCTTGTCCCAGGAGACGCTGCCCAGCCGATCACCGTGAAAGACCACCGCGTAGACCCGATCGCTATGGCCGGTCAGCTCGCGCAGCAGCCTGCCGGAATCGACGTCCCACAGCCGCACCACGGAATCGTCGCAGCCGGTGGCCATCAGGGTGCCGTCGGCGTTGAAGGCGATGGACCGCACCCGTCCGTGATGCTGCGCGCACACCATGTGCAGCGCGCCGGTGGTACGGCTCCAGATGATCACCGTGTCGTCGTCGTTCGCGGTGGCCACGTATTGATCGGTGGGATCGAAAGCGATCGCCCAGACGGGCGCGGCCTCGACATTGATGTGCCGCTGGAACAACCCGGTATCCAGATTGAGCAGACTGAACCGTCCGTCGTTGCCGACCACTCCGAGCTGTTGCGGCTGTTTCCTGCTGAACAGCGCCGATTCGAAGGTCACCAGGCGATCCTCGCTGCCGACCAGACGCCGAATCAGCTTGGCCGTCACCGGATCCCACAGCCGAACCACGCCGTCGTTGCCACCGGCCGCCAACAGCGTGCCGTCGGTATTGAAGGTCACCGACCTGACCTGCCTGCCGTGCCCGGTGAGCACATGCCTGCACACTCCCGTCACGGGATCCCACAGGCGCGTGGTGAATTGGTCGTCGGTGACGGCGAGCTGCGCGCCGTCCGGCCGGAACGCGAACGGCCAGATCGAGCCCGTGTGCGCGGTGATCCGGTGCCGCAGTTCGGCGGTGGCGCTGTCGCGCAGGCAGAGCAGGCCCGCGCTGTCGCCGGAGACGAGTAGATCGCCGCTCGGATCGAAGATCACCCAGTAGATGGCGGCGTTGTGGTCGGTCGGCGCGTGCTTCGACTGACCGGTCTCGATATCCCAGATGCGCAGTCCCCCATCGGTATCCCCGCTGGCGAGTAGCGGAAGCCGCGGATGAAAAGCCAGGGTGTATACCCGTCCGGTGTGGCCGGGCAGCTCGCGAATCACCGTGCAGCGCACCGGATCCCAGAGCGCGACCAGGCCGTGCACGTCGCCGACGGCGAGCAGATCACCCGCCGGGTTGAACGCGATCCGGAACACCGAGCCGGACGCACCGACGAATTCGCCGCGCTCGCGCCCGCTTTCGATATCCCACAGCCGAACCACCCCGTCGCGATAGGCGGCGGCGACCACTCCGTCGTGAATGGCCAAACTGTAGATCAGCTCCCGGCTTCCGTCCGCGGGCAGGCACTCGTGCCGCAGGTCACCGCTCGGCAGCGACCACAGTCGCAGCTTCCCTTCCGCGTCACCGGTGGCCAGCAGATCACCCGCGCGGTTCAGCACGACCGGCCACGGCCATTCGCTGTGCCCGTGCAGGATTCGGCGCAGCTCGCCGGTCGCCGCGTCCCAGATGCCGACCGTGCCGTCGCTCGACCCGCTGATCAGCACGGTATCGGTGTAGGCGACGGCGAACGAGCGGTTGCGATGCCCCTGCAGCGTGCGCAGCGGCAGCCCGGTCTCGGCGTCGCAGATCAGCACGCCGCCGTCGTCGCTGCCAATAGCAAGGGTGCCGCCGTCCGGGCTGTAGGCAAGCGGCTGCGGCAACCTGCCGTGCCTGGCGTGAAACCCGTGCCTGACTCCGATTGCGGCAGGGGCGAATTCGGTCCTGGCCACCGAGCCGGGCACCACCGCCGCGCCGTGCAGGTCGGTGCCCGCCGGTGTCCCGATGACGTCGAGCAGTGCCGCTCGGTTCCAGCGACTGCCCGTCCCGCGGGAACCGGTCAGGTCCGCACGCGCCAGCCGAGCTCTGGTGAAATCGGCGTCGGTCAGGTCCGCGCCGACCAGGCTCGCCTCGTCCAGCCGAGCACCGGTCAACCGGGCGCCGCGCAGGATCGCCCGGTCCAGGTTCACCCCGACCAGCCGGGCGCCGGTCAGGTCCGCGCCGGTCAGGTCGACCTGCTGCATATCGCGATAGGAAAGGTCCTCGCCGACCAGGATCGCGCCGCGCAGGTCGGCGGTCGGCGCGGTGCGCAGGCGGGTGGTGAGCCGGATCGCGTTGGTGCGGGAGATCTCATCGGCGGCCAGGTCATCCAGTACGCCGTCGGCCCAGGTGCGCGCCTTGCGGACATCGGCGAGATCGCACAGGAAGTCGATGGAGAGTTGGGACAGCGGCCGGTGCGCGAGCTGCGGCGGCGCGGCGATGCCCGCGCCGAACTGTTCGGCAATGTGGTTGGCGACAAGCCATTCCGGCACCGACGAGTGGATGAAGCCGAACAGGTTGTCCTCGGTACGCACCAGCAGGCTCCCCGACCCGATGGCGTGCGCGGACTGCTGCACCGACATTCGGTTGGACCCGGTCATCTCCACGAGACTCTGTGCCACCTCGGTCAATTCGGCCAACCGCAGGTACGGCTCGCCGGTCTCCCAGATGCGCAACGCGAATTCGGTGACCGCGAGCCACAATTCGTGCAGCCCGAGGCCGGGCAGCGAACCAGTGGTCGCCGCGGTGCGGTCCGTCTCGTAGGACAGCCAGGATTCGAGGATCTCCCGATACAGCCCGGCCGCGCCGACGGTCTGCTGCGCACCGGCCGCTGCCCGCAGCCGCCGCTCGTCCAGATCGGCGATGAAGCTGAGCATCCGCGGATTCTGGGCCAGGCCGAGCAGATCCTGGATGCCGGTGATCAGCCGCATCCTGGCGTCGGCGCGGTGCACGTCACCGCCGTAGCGGTTGGTGAGGAAGGCGTGCACCTGCGCGGGCGCGAAGTCCTCGATATTGAGGATCTGCCGGTCCTGCAGCAGCCCGACCCGCTCCCCCAGCGCGGTCAGCACCTGCGCGCGCGACTCGAAATGCTGAGTGCGGCTCGCCACAATGATTTTCGCCTTGCCGACCGCGGCCTGCAGCAGGGTCTCCAGATGGTCGGCGGCGAACTCGTAGCTGATCCGGGTGACGAGTTCGTCGAAGCCGTCGAACAACAGCACCACGCGACCCTCACGGAGCATGTAGCGCAACGCTTTCAGGTCGATCCGGTCCTCGCCGTGATTGGCCAGATGCGCGGCGACCAACGCGTCCACCGAATGGGTTTTGTCCAGGGTGCGCAGGTCGATCAGGATCGGAATCAGCACCGGCATGGTCTCGGTGATGCGGCGGGCCAGCTCATGCAGCGCGAAGGTCTTGCCACGCCCGAAATCGCCGAGTACCAGGACGAATCGGCCGTGATCGACGGCGACCAGGCGCAGCAGTTCGGCGACGAGATCCTCGCTGATCAGCTGATCGCCATGCTCGAGCACCCGGAAACGTTGCGGCACATACAGATCCGGCGGGTAGCGGCGGTCGGTGCGCAGCCGCTCCACCTGCTTGGCGAGATAGTCGTCCAGGTCGAGCAGGCCCTGGAATTCGGTGAAGCTGCGCACGCGCAGGCCGTGGCTCGCCGCCTCGTCACGCAGCGAACGCGGCGGCGGGGCACCGCGATAGACGAGTTCGGAGCCGTATTCCGGGTCGTTGCCGAGGAATTCCTCGACGACCTCCCTTGTCATATCGCCGACGTGCACACCGACGCGCCACTGCGCGGTGACGTCGTCGCGCTGATGGGTGATGAACAGGTGCGGCGGATCGGTCTCGACACGGCGGATTTTGGCATCAGGGAAGCGGGTCTCGCACACCTCGGCCACCCGTTCCAGCAGCCGGCCGTGCGGGTCGATGATGGCGGGGGTTTCCACGACGGGCTCGTCGGGGGCGGTGAGCTCGAGCAGCGTATTCGAGGCCAGTGCCGCAACGGCATTCGACCAGGACGACTCCAGGCGCGCGGTGGGTTCCGCGGAATGTGCTGCGGTAGCGGAGAATCGAGCGAGGCCATCGGCGGTCAGGTGGATGATCTCGTCGCGACCCGCGGCCGCCGCGGGGAGGACGGGGAGCTTGCCGTCCAACCGATCCAGGTGCGGCCCACCGGGACCCGGGCCGTGCAGCAGCAGATTGAGCCGACCGCCGAGCAGCCGGGACAGCGTGTCCGCGTCACGCAGCAGGGCGGGATCGCGCGGCGAGGCGGCCGGGCCTGGCAACGGGTCGTGCCGCACCACACCGAGCCGCAGCCAGCCGTTCTCCTCGAACGGGCGAAGGCGCTCGGCGAACCAGGCGGCCTGGGGTTCGCCGATCCGGCCGTAGTCGTCGTCGGGCAGGTGGGTCGCGGCCATCGTCGAGTTCAAACCCGCGACCACCACCCGCAATTCGGGAATCGGGAACAGCGTCCACGGCTGGCCGACGTCGAACACCAGATGGTCGAGGCCCTGGTACAGCTCGGCGAACAGCCGCGCGTACTGCTCGAGCTTCGGGAAGTACGGTGGCTGCGGTTTGCGGTCGCGCGCTTCACAATTCAGGAAATAGGCGTGACAGGCGACCTTGGACACATCGTGATTGCCAGGCACCACGATCAGCCGGTCCGGTTCGAGACCGAGCAGGACGCGCAAGCCGGTCAGAAAGGTGAGCGCCTCGTCGACTTCGCGCGGGCGGCCGGATTCGGTGAGATCGCCGGTCACCACGATCATGTCGGGTTTCGGCACGCCCTGGTCGACCAGCTGGGTGACGTTGGCATAGATGCGGGACTGCAGTTCGCGGGCGGTGCTCGGCTCGTCGGGCGCGAACAGTCCGCGGCCGAAGCGCGGGCCAGCCACGTGCAGCACGCTGACACCGGAACGATGCTCGGCACGGTGCGTGCCGCCAGGAAAGGCCGGGGCCGCAACGGGAGTACGCCTGTTCAACGGTGACTCGACGGGGCCGGCGTGGTCCTCGTCGGCATACCGGTCCGTTGCGGCGGCATCGAGCTCGTTGGGGAACCGCGGTTCGTGCTGCGGTTTCCCCCGGCCCGCGAGCAGGTGCCGCACCCGCTCCATCAGGATTCGGCGGGCCTCCTCGTCGGTCTGCACGTCCACTAGATCGATGTAGGTGAGGGTGGCGAGCAGGCCCTCCAGCGCGCAGTCGGCGACGCGGATCGGCAGCAGCTTGCCGGGATCGGTGCGGAACGCGGCCTGCCATTCCATTGTCCCGTAACGCGATTCGAGGTAGTTGTCGGAGAGCACGGCGAGCACGACGGCCGACTCACGCACGCCGCGGTCCATGAAGTCGATGAAGTTGGTGCCTGGCACGAAGTCCCACGCCTGGATCAGAGTGCGATAACCGGAGCTTTCCAATTGCCAGGCAAGCCAAGTAGCCCATCGCTCATCCGCCGGGGAATAGCTGATGAAGAAGTCCCGCGCCCGCCCGCCCTGCTGTGTCACGCACCCAGTATGGCCCAGGCCAATAGCATGGCAGTCGTGCCCGAACAGGTCGACTCCTCCGAACGGAACTCTCCGTCGAGCGCCACGGCGGCGGTCCAACGCCCCCGCTGGGGCTTGAGCGTGCTGGATTGGGTCCGGATCGGGCTGTTGCTCGCCGGACTGTTGTGCGTGCTCACCGGGCTGCTGCCCCGGGACGAGGCCGCCGACAACATGCGCAGGATCGGTCCGCTGCTGCTGTTCCTCGGCAGCGTGATCGTGCTGGCCGAGCTGACCCGCCAGGCCAAGGTGTTCGATGTGATCGCGCACCGGCTTGCCATTCTCGGGCGAGGTTACTATCCGGCGCTGTTCGTGCTGTGTGTGCTGTTCGCGTCGGCAACCACGATGCTGTTGAACCTCGATACGACGGCCGTGCTGATCACCCCGGTCATGCTCGCGCTCGCCGTGCCTGCCCGCATCCCGCCGCTGCCGCTGGCCATGACCACCGTGTGGCTCGCCAACACCGCGAGCCTGCTGCTGCCGGTGTCCAACCTGACCAATCTGCTTGCCGCCGACCGGGTCGCGCTGACCGCGACCGGGTTCGCCGCGAAAATGTGGGCGCCGCAGCTCGTTTCGCTCGTGGCGACGATGCTGTGCCTGTGGCTGTGGTATTGGCGGCGTGGTCGCCGTGATACCGACCGCTACCTTCCGCCCGAGCCGATCCGCCCGGAGAACGGGAAAGAACGGGCACTGCTGTACACCACGGCGGGTGCCTGCCTGCTGTTCATCCTCGCGATCCCGTTCGTCGGCACCCGCATCGGTATCGCCGCGACCATCGCGGCCGCCATCGCGGTCCTCGCCTTCGCCGTGTTCGACCGCTCGTCGCTGCGGTTCGCGTTGATCCCGTGGCGGCTGCTGGTTTTCGTCGTCGGGCTGTTCCTGGTGGTCCCCACCCTCGGCCGCCTCGGCCTCTCTGATCTGATGCACACGCTGATCGGCTCCGATTCGGGCGCGGTCGGCGCCTTCCGTGCGGCAGGCGCGGGTGCGACCCTGTCGAATATCGCCAACAACCTGCCCGCCTACACCGCGGGTGAGGCGGTCGTGCCACCCGAAAACCACAACCAGCTACTCGCCCTGCTCATCGGCACCAACATCGGCCCAATCGTCACCCCGTGGGCTTCGCTCGCGACCCTGCTGTGTCTGGAGTTCTGCCGCACTCACAACGTCCGCGTCCCAATGCTCCGCTTCGTGCTCACCGGCCTCGGGCTCGCCCTCATCGGTACCACCGGGGCGGTCGCGGCACTGCTTGTCATCGGATAGGCAGACGCATGCGAGAATACTTGCCGCACTGAGCGTTCCGACAAAGCACTTAGCCAGGCAGGCCGGTGACGGTGACTTCCGCCGCGGACTTCACCAATAACGTGAGTTCGGACATCATTTCGGAGCTGCCTGCGATGAAATCCACTTCCCCGGCGGGAAGGTCGAGGCGCTCGTCGAGCAGGGTGCCATCGAAATCCGTTATGTGCATGCCTGATTCGCGGGCGAGCAGGGCACCTGCGGGGAGATCGATGAGACCGGCCCGGTAGCCGACGAAGCCGTCGATGTCGCCGTTGCTCAGCATGACCCAGCACAGCAGCGGGGACCAGAGTTGGATCAGGCGGCGGGAAGCCGATTCGAGGGTGAGGCGCAGGGCGCGGGCGATGGGGTCGGCGCGGGCCACGGGATAACCCTGGAGCCACGCGAGGACCGGGGCTGCAGCCGCGGGCCGGTGCGCGGGGTGCCACAGCAGGCCGTTCGGGCCGTGCGCGCCGCGGCCGCGGATGGCGGTCCAGGTGCGGTCGGCGATCGGTTCGTGCACGACGCCGAGGACCGGTGTTCCGTTGTGGCACAGCGCGATACCGACGGTGCAGACCGGCAGGCCGATGGCGATATTGTTGGTGCCGTCGAGCGGGTCGACGACCCAGCACCAGGCGTCGTCGGTGCTGTCGATGGCACCGGATTCCTCGGCGAGGATGCGGTGGCCGGGGAAGGCCTGCCGCAGGTGACGCAGGATGATCTCCTCGGCAAGGAAATCCAGGTCGGTGACCACGTCGCCGGTCGGGTCCTTAGTGCTGATGGTCAGCGCCTCTAGCAGCCCGGAGCGGATCGCGTGACCCGCTTCGACGGCCGCCGCGACGGCGACACCGGCCGCGATGTCGAGGAGGGTGTCCGGCAGTACCTGGTTCATTACGTCGCCCGCTCGCATCGGTTCTCCAGTTGTGTCGGCAGGGGCTGGCCCTGCAGCTGGGCGAGCACGGTGTGCGCCGCGCGCCGGGTTTCGTTGGGGGTGCACAGGGTTCGGTGCACCCAGTGGTCGGTGGTGGCGAGCGTGCCGAGCGACAGGTCGGGGCGGCCGCGATTGTCCTCACCGAGGACCACGGTCGCCGCCTCGCCGTGCACGTCGGACACGTGGAACGCACCGTGCGGCAGGGTGTAGACCTCGCCGGTGTGGAAGTGTTCGCGGGACCGGGTGCGGTAGGTGACCAGTCGTTGCGTCGCGCGCACCAAGTCGCCGTCGGCGGCACTCTGGATCTCGAACAGCCGGTGCGTGGGATGCACTGGGGCATTGATGATTTCGATGATCTCGTTGCCGACGATGCCGTACAGCACGGTACTGAGCAGGTCCCAGCTGTGCGCGTGCATCTTGGACGTGGTCGGGTCGGCGCGCACCCCCTCGGTCCAGACGTGCACGCAGATACCGAAACCGCCGCCGCGCCAGGCGGGAAAACACAAGAACCCCAACGGATGTCGGACCGCTATCAGCTCCGAGCTACCGTCGACGACACCCGCGAGCACCTCGCGGACCCAGTCACGCACCGCGGCCCCGGTGGCATCGGAGCCGATCAGCGTGCGCAAGCGGGCATATTCAGTCACTAATACGGGTTCCTCGGCTGGAGCGCGCGACGCACGATGTCGGCGACGTCGCGATCGGTGAAGGCGGACGGAAGTTCCAGCGACAGCGCCTGGAACAGGCCGCGGACCTGGTCGACGGTCGGCTCATCGGACAGCGCCAGTTCCTCGCTGCGGCTCAGCGGGACCTGACGGGTCTGCTTGAAGCTGGCGACAAGTTCGCGGTTGTAATCGCGGTAATACGGCTTGTCCCGCTCGAACATCAGCGCCGGGGTGTTCGGATTGTCCTGGGTGACAATGACGCAACTCGACGACAGGTCCCAGCGGAACGTCGTCATCACCGTCGACAAACCGACGTCGATGGTCAGAAAGGTGAATCGCTGCCGGTACCAGCAGGCGGCGAGGACGGTGGCGAACGCTTCCTTGCGGGTGCGTTCGGTGGTCCACGGCTCGCCGGTGCGGTCGGCCTCGGGCGAGAGCGAGGAACGGAACTGGGCGTAGGTCTTGCACAGCGCTTCGTTGGTCGGGTCGAGGATCTCCAATTGCATACGCAGCGGGCGTTGTTCGCGTCGCGCGTTCTCCACGCATTCGCGCAGCGTCACCGCTCGGATGTAGGTTCCGGTGCCGCCCTTGAAGATCCACTGCTCGGTGCCGCGCCTGGCGATGGTGTGCGCGTGGCCGATCTCGGGTCCGTACAGCAGCTGCACCGAGGTCGCGTCGCGGAGGGCCTTGGCCGACAGGTGCCGATCGCGCAGCAGGGTGGTCGCCAGCAGCGCGAGGACGAGCAGCACCGCCGCGTTCACGTTATCGACGGGGATCACGTCGATCACCGAGAGCAGGCCGACGGTCACGGCGAGCACCAGCGCGACGACACCGTCGACGTTGTTGCGGAACCAGATCAGCAACCGCGCCATGCAGCCCTCCCCTCTATTCCCCCCAGGATAGAGGCAGCCGCGCACGCGACGCGAAGGAAACCAGAAGTCGTGCGCGCCAACGGCTTGGCGCTACGGCTTGACCTCGAGTGCGGTTGAGGAACCAGGATGGGAACCGGTCGCCGAACAACTCGACGACCGCAGGCCCGGATGCCACGGCATCCCACTCCCGCCGGTCCCGTACACCCCCGGCGGGAGTGCAAGGGTCTCCCGCGAGTCAGTTCGGGGTGGTCGGTTCCCACTCGTAGACGGTCACGGTCGAGGAGCCGGTGGTGTGCACCGGGTCGGCGAACGCGAGTTCCCGTGCGGCATCCAGGTTTTCGGCGGCGAGGAAGTACGCCCCACCGGTGCCGTCGGTGAAACGCGCACTCTCCACCAGTTGACCGCGCTCGCTCAGCTGGCGCAGGAAGTCCTTGTGCGGTTGGAGTACGGCCGAGTCGAAACGCGGCGTGCGCATCGCCATGACCAGGTACTTCTTCACGCGTCGGCCTCCGGGCGCGGGGCGCGGGTGGCGGCCGCGGCGGCGCGGACCTGCGGCGCGACCAGCACGACCTGGCCGAGCACGCCGTTCACGAACGACGGTGAGTCGTCGGTGGACAGCTCCTTGGCCAGCTCCACCGCCTCGTCCACCGCAACGACCGGCGGAACGTCGTTGGCGTGGAACAACTCCCACACCGCGATCCGCAGGATGGCGCGGTCGACGGCGGGCAGCCGGGACAGCTCCCAGTCCTTGAGGTAGGACTCGATGGTGCCGTCCACCCGGTCGAGGTCGTCGGCGACGCCCTCGACCAGCGTGTGCGTGTAGGCGTGCACCGGCGCGACGGCCTGGTCGCGGGTGGCGAGCTCGACCCGCTCGTCGAGCAGGTCGGCCGGATCGACATCCCGCGCCTCCGCCTCGAAGAGCAGGTCAACGGCCCGGCGGCGGGCTTTGTGCCGCGTGCCGAGCTTCTTGAAGGACTTCTTGTCTAACGGCTGTTCAGCCACAGTCACCATTATCTCAGTCGCTGTTTCCTATGGCGGTAGCAGCAGGCCCGGCGTGGTTACTTCCTGGCCCGGCACTCCCGCCGCGGGCGGCGATCAGGCGTTGACGCGGCCGAGGTAGCTGCCATCACGCGAATCGATGCGCAGCTTGTCGCCGGTGTTGATGAACAGCGGTACCTGCACCTCGGCGCCGGTCTCCAGGGTGGCGGGCTTGGTGCCGCCGGTGGAGCGGTCGCCCTGCAGGCCGATGTCGGTGTGCTGGACCTGGAGCTCGACCGTGACCGGGAGCTCGACGTACAGCGGCGCGCCCTCGTGCGTGGCGACCTGCACGGTCATGTTCTCCAGCAGGAAACGCGCGCCGGGGCCGATGGTCTGCTCGGAGATGGAGATCTGGTCGAAGGTGTCGCCGTCCATGAAGACGTAGTCCGAACCGTCGTGGTACAGGTAGGTCATGTCGCGGCGGTCGACCGTCGCGGTCTCCACCTTGACGCCCGCGTTGAACGTCTTGTCGACGACCTTGCCGGACAGCACGTTCTTCAGCTTTGTCCGCACGAACGCGGGACCCTTGCCCGGCTTGACGTGCTGGAATTCGATGATCTGCTGGAGCTGACCGTCGATTTTCAGCACAAGGCCGTTCTTGAAGTCGCTGGTGTCCGCCACTGTCCTCGGATCTCCTAGTTCGTAAACAACATGTTGGTCAACCGGCGTCATTCGACGACGGTCAGGTCTTTGCTGGTGTTGGTGAGCAACTCCGGGCCCCCTTCGCGCACCACGAGCGTGTCCTCGATCCGGACTCCGCCGCGGCCGGGAAAGTACACACCGGGTTCGACGGTCACCGCCACGCCAGCAAGAAGTGTACCGGTTCCGTTTTTCGCGATGCCCGGCGCTTCGTGGATCCGCAGTCCGACCCCGTGCCCGAGGCCGTGCACGAACAGCTTGCCGTGCCCCGCCGCCTCGATCACCGAGCGCGACGCCGCGTCGACGACGTCGACCGGCACACCGGGTCGCAGCGCTGCGCACCCGGCCCGCTGCGAGGCTTCGACCAGCGCGTATACCTCGCGCTGCCAGTCGCTCGGCGGCCCGAGTACGAGGGTGCGGGTCATGTCCGAGTGGTACCCGCCGATCATCGCGCCGAAGTCGAGTTTGACGAAATCACCGGCGGCGAGCACCGCCTCGGTCGGGCGATGGTGCGGGACAGCCGAATTCACGCCCGCCGCCACGATGGTCTCGAACGACACCGCGTCGGCGCCGTGCTCGAACATGGCCCACTCCAGGTCCCTGGCGACCTGCTTCTCGGTGCGGCCCGGGCGCAGCAGGCCGCGTTCGAGCAGGGTGGCGAGTCCGGCGTCGCCCGCCGCGCAGGCCGCGCGGAGCTGGGCCACCTCGTAGGCGTCCTTGACCATGCGCAGCTGCTCGACCAGGCTCGGTGTCGCGACGAATTCGAGACCGGTGCACTGGTCGACGAAGCCGCGGTGCTGATCGACGGTGACGATGTGGCTCTCGTAGCCGACCCGGCCGAGCTGCCACTCCCCGGCTAGCTCGATGATCCGGCGGGCGGTGGCTTTGGCGATCTCGGCGCGCAGGTCGGGGACCTGTTCGGCGACCTGGGTCTGGTATCGGCCGTCGGTGCCGATGACCGTGCGCTCCTCGGCGTTGCGCATGTCCCAGGAATGCACGAGTAGTGCCGCGTTGGATCCGGTGAACCCGGTCAGGTACCGGAGATTCACCAGGTCGGTGACCAGCAGGGCGTCTACCCCGTTCTCCACCAGCAGACTCCGCAGCGCGCCACGCCGCGCGGCGTAGTCGGGCGCTTGGCCCAGGTGATCAGCACACATGGTTCAAAGCTACCGCCGACACGCCGTATCTCCGCATACAACACGTGTACTGGTCACTGCCGCTGCGCTGAGCCGGTGGTGCTGATCTTGGTGACGGTCGCGGAATGCCGTTGGCGCTGGGCGGTTTCCGTACCGGACGGCATGCGGATCGGGTGTTGTCCACATGTCGGAAAGCTATCCACATTCGGGGGAAGAGGGGTTGTCTCGCGCCGCGATCGGACAAGAGTGGACGGCATGCCGATAGTTGCCTTCGCCGCCCTCCTCGCGTGGTGTGTTGTGTTGAGCGTCATCGATTTTCGGCAGCGGCGGCTACCGAATCCGCTGACCGGATGGGGTGCCGTCGCGGTGTTCGGGTATGCCCTGTCCACAACTCAATGCACAGCCGCGTTACTGGGGGCCGCACTGCTCGCGGTGCCGTATCTGCTGGTGCATCTGGTTCTCCCCGATGCCTTCGGCGCCGGAGATGTGAAACTCGCCGTCGGGCTCGGCGCGGCGGCGGCGCTCGGGGGTGGGCAGGCGTGGGTGCTGGCGGCGTTGGCTGCGCCGTTGCTCACCGCGAGCGTCGGAGTTGCTGTGATCGGGCTGCGTCGAATCAGAGCCCCCACCGACTGGCCAGGCCCGCTCCGGCGAATCTCGGTACCGCACGGGCCCGCGATGTGTCTTGCGACGGTATGCGCGCTGGCCAGTGCGAGTGCCGGATGATCGGGCCGCATCGAATCCGGGTGCCCGCCGCCTCGCCTCGCCGAATCTCGATACCGTACGGATCGGCCATGTGCCTGGCGATGGTTATGCGCTTGCCAGTGCGAGTGCTGGATGAACGTGCGTTCGCTATCGCGACGGGCCGGTTGGAGCGGTTGCGGGCGCGCGTGCACGAGGCCGCGTGCCGGAGCAGGCGCGCCGACATGGGAAGATGGAGAGTGTGTTGCGCTGGATAACTGCCGGAGAATCCCACGGTCCCGCTCTCGTCACCATCCTCGAAGGGATGGTGGCCGGTGTCGAGGTCACGTCCGACGAGATCTCCGCGCAGTTGGCGCGCCGCAGGCTAGGGTACGGCCGCGGCGCCAGGATGAAGTTCGAGGCCGACAAGGTGACCGTCGTCGGTGGTGTCCGGCACGGCCGCACCATGGGCGGTCCGGTCGCCATCGAGATCGCCAACTCCGAGTGGCCGAAGTGGACGACGGTCATGTCCGCCGACCCGGTCGACCCGGCCGAGCTCGCCGACCTGTCCCGCAACGCCCCGCTCACCCGGCCGCGGCCCGGGCACGCCGACTACTCCGGCATGCTCAAGTACGGCTTCGACGACGCCCGGAACGTGCTGGAGCGCGCCAGCGCCAGGGAGACGGCGGCACGCGTCGCGGCGGGCACCGTCGCTCGCAACTTCCTTCGGCAGGCGTTCGGCGTCGAGGTGGTCTCGCACGTCGTCTCGATCGGCACCGCCGAGAACACCACGGGCGTGGTGCCGACCGCCGCCGATCTCGCTGCCATCGATGAGAGCCCGGTGCGCGCGTTCGACAAGGACGCCGAGGCCGCGATGATCGCCGAGATCGAGGCCGCCAAGAAGGACGGCGACACCCTCGGCGGCGTCGTCGAGGTGGTCATCGAGGGACTTCCGGTCGGCCTCGGCTCGTTCACCAGCGGCGAGAACCGGCTCGACTCGCGACTCGCGGCCGCGCTCATGGGCATTCAGGCCATCAAGGGTGTCGAGGTCGGCGACGGTTTCGAGACCGCGCGCCGCCGAGGCAGCCAGGCACACGACGAGATGCGCCCCGGCACCGACGGCGTGCTGCGCTCCACCAACCGGGCCGGTGGCCTGGAAGGCGGCATGACCAACGGCGAAGCGCTGCGCGTGCGCGCCGCGATGAAGCCGATCTCGACGGTGCCGCGCGCGCTGGCGACCGTCGACATGACCACCGGCGAGGAAGCCGTCGCCATCCACCAGCGCTCGGACGTCTGTGCCGTGCCCGCCGCGGGCGTGGTCGCCGAATCGATGGTCGCGCTGGTTGTCGCGCAGGCCGCGCTGGAGAAGTTCGGCGGCGACTCGCTCGGCGAGACGCTGGGAAACATCACCGGTTACGTCAAGCGGATCAGCGACCGCCCGCATAACGCGCCCGCTGACGCACCCGCGCCATGATCGTGCAGACCGATCCGCGCGCGCCGCGCGTGGTGCTGGTCGGACCGCCGGGCGCGGGGAAAACGACGATCGGCCGCAAGCTCGCCAAGGAGCTCGGCGTCGAGCTGTACGACACCGACGCCGGCATCGAGCGCGAGACCGGTCGCACCATTCCCGAGATCTTCGCCACCGACGGCGAGCCCGAGTTCCGCAAGATCGAGGAGCGGGTGGTGCGCCGCGCCATCCTCGCCGAGCGCGGCGTCGTCTCGCTCGGCGGCGGTGCTGTGCTGTCCCAGGACACCCGTGCGCTGTTGCGTAACCGCACCGTCGTCTACCTGGAAATCAGTGTCGGCGAAGGACTTCGCCGCACCGGCGCGAGCACCAACCGGCCGCTGCTCAACGGCGCCGATCCCGCCGCCAAGTATCGCGAGCTGATGCGCAAGCGCCGCCCGCTCTACCGCGAGGTCGCGTCGGTCCGGGTGCGCACCGACGGTCGTAGTCCCGGCCGGGTCGTCAAGATGGTGCTTGCCAAACTCGGCGTCGAACCGACCGTTCCGGACACCGCAACGGATCTCGACAGCCCGGATCTGCCGGAGATCACTCCGGCGACCACGGCCGAGAACGGCGGAACTCCGCAGGGCAGCAGCCGATCTCGGGCCCGGCGTCGGGCGCGAGCGCGTGCCGCCGCACGCCGGGCAGCGGCCGCGCGGGAATCGGCGGAAGCATCAGGCGAGTCGGTTCCTACCGGGAAATCCGCCGCGACCGCGGGTGGTCGAAGCTGGCGCGCGCGTCGCGCCGAAGCGGCGGCACCGACCGGCGAGACCTCGGCGTCGGACTCCACTCCGAGCGGAGAGCCTGCGGCCGAAGGAACTACAGCTGCGAAGTCCAGTGATGGAAAGCCCGCTGATGGTTCGCACTCGACCGGCCGAAGCTGGCGCGGCCGTCGCGCGGCTTCGCACGGCGAGACCGACGCGACTGAGAAATCAGACGGTACGGAAGAACCCAGCCAGAATTCGCGATCCAGCGGGCGGGCCAGGCGTGCTCGTGCCCGGCGCGCTCGCGTGCGTGCGCGTAAAACCCAGGAAGCACAAACAGAATCGGAGAAGTCGTGACAGAGCCGAATCGTCTCGAAGTTCGTACCGCCGATCCGTATCCGGTGATCATCGGTCGCGGGTTGCTCGGTGAGCTTGTCGAGGCGGTCAACGGCGCGACGAGCGGCGTGCGCTCGGTCGCGATCTTCCACCAGCCGCCGCTCGCCGAGACCGCAGAGGCGGTGCGGAAAGCGTTGGCCGACAGCGGCCTCGACGCACACCGCATCGAGATCCCGGATGCCGAGGCAGGCAAGGAACTCGCCGTCGCGGGCTTCTGCTGGGAGGTGCTCGGCCGAATCGGCCTGACCCGCAACGATGTCGTGGTGAGCCTCGGTGGCGGCGCCGCCACCGACCTGGCCGGTTTCGTGGCCGCCACCTGGATGCGCGGCGTGCAGATCGTGCACGTGCCGACCACGCTGCTTGCCATGGTCGACGCGGCCGTCGGCGGCAAGACCGGCATCAACACCGAGGCGGGCAAGAACCTGGTCGGCTGCTTCCATGAGCCCGCCGCTGTGCTCGTCGACCTGGCGACGCTGGAAACGGTGCCGCGCAACGAGATCGTGGCTGGCATGGCCGAGATCATCAAGGCCGGTTTCATCGCCGACCCGGTGATTCTCGACCTGGTGGAACGTGACCCGCAGGCCGCTCTCGACCCGACCGGCGAGGTGCTGCCCGAGCTGATCCGCCGCGCGATCCAGGTGAAGGCCGATGTCGTCGCCGCCGATCTCAAGGAGGCCAGCCTCCGCGAGATCCTCAACTACGGCCACACCCTCGGCCACGCGATCGAGCGCCGCGAACGCTACCGCTGGCGCCACGGCGCCGCCGTCTCCGTCGGCCTCGTCTTCGCCGCCGAACTCGGCCGCCTCGCCGGCCGTCTCGACGACGCCACCGCCGACCGGCACCGCGCCGTCCTGGAAAGCGTCGGCCTGCCAACCACTTACGACGCCGACGCCCTCCCCCAACTGCTCGACACAATGCAGACCGACAAGAAAACCCGCTCGGGCGTCCTGCGCTTCGTCGTCCTCGACGGCCTGGCCAAACCAGGCCGCCTAGAGGGCCCCGACCCCACCCTCCTCGCCGCCGCCTACTCCGCTATCCTCCGCGAAGGCACCCCGAGCACCGGCATTCTGCTGTAACCACGCACCGATTCGCGTGCGGCGCATGGATTCGCTGACGATTCCGTACGCAGCCCGATTCGCGCGCGGCACGCAACCGGCGCGCGGCATGCCAACCGGTGCGTAGCTTGTCAGTCCGTGCGCAGCACTGCGGGCCCCCGGGCCACGCACGAATACTCCGGCCGTGTACGGCTTCAGTGACGAATTCGTGCGCCACACACTGATTCCGCGCTACAGAACAATCGGTACGCGGCACGCCAATCGGTACGCGGCCAGTCACGTTGCGCGCAGCCCGGCGGGGCTACCTACCGCGCACGAACTCTCTGGACGCGCACGACTTTGCTGACGACTTAGTGCGCGGCGGGCGGCTCCGTGGGCGGGCGGGCTTGCGTCAGGCGGGTGATTTGGGCGCGGCCGAGTTGGCCGTCAGGCAGGCGATTCGGGCGCGGCCGAGCTGGCGTCAGGCGGGGGTGGACTGTTTGTTGTGGACGCGGTCGGCGAGGAGGCGGCCGACGCCGACGCCGATGAGGGCGGGGATGAAGATGAGCAGGACGATGAACGCGGCGCCTGCGGTGAGTTCGAAGAGGATGCCGTTGTCGCCGAGGTCGAACTTGGGCAGCCAGTCGATGATCCAGGCGACGAGCCCGCTACCGAGGCCGCCCGCCGCCGCGGCCTTCAGCCACAGCAGGGTCAGGTCAGTGCCGCGCTCCGGGTCTGGCTGGTCCGACCGGTCCTTGCGTCCGTCGAGCACGCCCCAGTACAGCACGGCCACCACGAGCACGACCAGGCAGAACACCCGCATCCAGACCCCGTGGGTCGGCCAGTTCACCATCGCGAACCCGAGCGCTGCACGCAACACGACGACCAGCGCACCGAGCACAACGGCCCGCAACACCCAAGCATTCATGCGCACCACCATAACCCTGCGCCGCGCCGATCCAAACTAGAACCGGTATCAGTTTCTGGCCGGACGTCGCAGCACACCTGCCATCGAGAGGATCGAGGGCGACGGTCTGTCGAACGCCCTGATTCGTTTCGTTCTACACGCCAGGAGCGTCCCCAGGCCGACAACGACAGCGCCACCAGACTGAGCCACGGCCGACGCGGCAACCGACTCGACCGATCACTAGAAATCAGCGCTCAGGCGCGAGAACCAATTCGGCCGACCACCAGAAGTCAGCTCAGGCCGACCACGAGACCGGACTCAGGCCGAACCCTACGGCCGCCGCCATCTTCCGCACGCGGGGCCGGACGATCGGCGAACAGTTCACCCGGCCCGTACGCCGGATCGAGCAGTACCCGCGAAGCACTGCCCCGGCGCACCCAGTTCACGCCGCTGCCTCGGCCCACCGAGAGCCAGCTGAGCCCGAATCCTCCAGCGCTGCCGAAGCTCAGGCCAACGCGAGAAACGACCCGGCCGGGCCACCACAGCCACCACCAGCGGTGAGCTAAGGCGACACAAGAACCCACTCCGCCCGACCATACGAGTCAACTCGAGTCGGGCGCCCGCAGTGAGCCAAGGCGACGCGAGGATCGACTTGACCGATCTCCCCAGCCGACTCGAGCAGACTACGCGGCCGGACTCAGGCCGAAGTCTCCAGCGCCGCTGCCATTTCCGCGCGTGGAGCCGGATGACCGGTGAACAGCTCGACCTGCCCGTAGGCCTGATTCAGCAGCATCTGCAACCCGCTGACCACCGTGTGCCCGGCCCGCGCCACCGCTTCGGCCAGTGGCGTGGGCCAGGGATTGTAGATCGCGTCGAGCACGACGGGGGCCGTGGCGACCGCGTCCGCGACCACCGCTGCGGCCTCGGCCGGAATCGTGCTGACCACGGCGCCGGCTCGTTCGCAGAGTCCGGCGAGGGCGGCGGGGTCGAAGCTGGTTACCGCCGCGTTCATGCCGAGGCGTTCCGCGAGATCCAGTGCGCTGCTTGCCCGTCCGGCATCGCGGGCGATCACGGTGACCGTCTTCGCGCCGAGTTCGGACAGCGCGAGCAGCGCGGGGCGCGCAGTCCCACCGGCACCGAGCACGACCGCTTCGGTCACGTCGGTGACGCCGCCGCCGCGCAGCGCGCCGAGCACGCCGTCCACGTCGGTGCAGTCGGCCAGCCAGCCCGCGTCAGTGCGGACAAGGGTGTTGGCCGAGCCGACGAGTACCGCCCGCTCGGTGCGCTCGGTGGCGTGCGCGAGCGCGGCCTCCTTGCCCGGCATGGTCACCGAGAGCCCGACCCATTCCGGCCCGAGCCCGTCGACCAACCCGGGCAGTTGCTCGGCCGTGCATTCGATGCGCTCGTAACTCCAGTCGAGTCCGAGCGCGCGATACGCGGCCAGGTGTAGCTGAGGCGAGCGCGAGTGCGCGATCGGCTTGCCAAGCACTGCGGCCTTACGACCAGGCACTACGACCTCACGACCCGACACTGCTGCCTCACGACCCGACGCCAAACCCTCACGACCCGACACCACCGCCCCACGAGCCAACGCCGAACCCTCACGGCCCGACGCCGAACCCTCGCGACTATCGCCCACCGGTGTCCTTGGGACTATCCAGAATCCCGCTGCGCTGTGCACGCGCGATCAGGCGCAGATGCTCCTGATAGTCGTCGGTGAACAGCGTGGTCCCCTGCTTGTCGACGGTGACGAAGTACAACCACGGCCCGATTTCCGGATTCTCCATGGCCCGCAACGCATTCAGCGACGGCGCGGCGATCGGTGTCTTGGGCAGGCCACGCATCGCATAGGTGTTCCAGGGGGTCTCCTGGGCACGATCGGCGTCGGTGGTCGCCACCTCGGTGCGGTCGAGCGCGTAGTTCACCGTCGAGTCGAACTGCAGCATCTGATCGACCTTCAGCCGGTTCACGATCACCCGGGCCACCTTGCCCATGTCCTCGGCTTTCGCCTCGCGTTCCACCAGCGAGGCCGCGACCAGCGTCTGATACGGCGTCAGCTTGGTGTCGCCGCCGGACTGCACCAGTCCGGTCGACTCATAACTCTTCGCGCTCGCGGTGATCAATTGCTTCAGGATCTGCTCCGGCGGGGCGCTCGGATCGAAATCCCATGTGCCCGCAGCGATCAGGCCTTCCAACTGCCGCGACCGGTCCGGGCAGTCCTTGACGCCCTGCGCCGCCCACGCCGGCACCCCGAGCGCGGCCAGGTCCAGGCTCGCGCCTGCGGCATCGAGCTGCTCGTAGGTCACGCACTTCTGGTTGGGTCCGGTGCCGATGCAGCTTGCCTCCGCGATCTTGCGGTAGAGGCCGTCGTATCGCCCGCCGGTGCTCATGTCGTGTTGGTCGTGCAGCAGCCGTCCCTCGGAGACGACCAGGTTGCCGACCCGCGATTCCTTACCGACCAGCGCGGTAACCGCCTGCGCGGCGGGGATGTGGCTCGGCAGCGCGTAGAAGCCAGGCTGCACCGAGTTCATATTCGAATTCCGCACTGCCGCTTGGAAGAACGCGCCCGTGCTCGCGACGACGCCACGGTCCTTCATCGAGGCCGCGATCTGCTGCGAGGCGTCACCGTCGTGCACCTGCACCACCACGAGCGGTCCTGGCGGTCCGGCGGCGTAATCCTCGGGACTGCCGAGCGAGCTGACCAGCTTCATACCGGCGAACACCGCGGCACCCGCGAACAGCAGCACGAAGACACCGGCGACCAGCCACAGCGTGCGACGGCGACGCTTACGCTCTTTGGCTTTGCGCGACGCGGCCCTTGACCGCCTGCTGCGCTGCGGGCTCTTCGACCGCCGCCGCTCTTCGGGTTCCTCGTCGCGTTCGGCGGCTTCCCTGGCTTCCCTGGCTTCCCTGCGGCCGACACGCGAGCGCGGTGGTTCCCGACGCTCGCGGGGGCGGGGGGCCGGTGCGGGGGGCGGCAGGTCGTCCATCTCGTCGGTGTAGCGCGGGATGATCGTGGTGTCGTCGTCGTAGTCGTCCCAGTCGTCCTGCTCCCGGCCGACCACCCGGTTGTTCGTTTTGCCGCGCGCGTCTCTGCTGTTCTGCCCACCCCAGGCTCGGTCGTCACGCCGGTAACGCCGATCAGCTTCGCGCTGTCGGTATCGTTCCTCGGCCCGCGCCCATCGATCCGTCATGCGTCGTCCTCGGACGACGCATGACGCACCGCTTCAACCGACCTCAACACCGCACTCCGTTCGTCCAACCATCCTTGCAGGATCGAGACGGCCGCCGCCTGATCGATCACTTGCCGCTGGCCACGCGCGCGAACTCCGCTGTCCCGCAATGCACGTGCAGCTGACACCGTAGTCAAACGTTCGTCGGAAAGTCGTATAGGTACCGGCGACACGGCGCTCCGCAACTGCTCGGCGAATGCGGTGGCAATGGTAGCGGCAGTGCCCTTCTCCCCGCGCAATGTTCGCGGCAGTCCGACGATTACCTCGACTGCCTCGTACTCCCGCACAATTTCAGCAATCCTGGCGATATCGGGCGCGGGCCCGGCCGAGCGCTTGTTCGGCTTCGCGCGCGGCACGGTCTCCACCGGCGTCGCGAGGACGCCGTCGGGATCGCTTGACGCGACACCGATTCGGACACTGCCGACATCAACGGCAATTCGCCTGCCGCGACCGGGATCGGTGGCGGGGTCGGGTCGGTCGGCACCGTTCAGCGGTGAGATCTCGAGGTTGGCAGGTTCACGCGTCGCCCGACCGCGATCGGAGTCAGCGTTGGATCGGTCGGCACCACGCGGCACCGACCTCTCGCAGTCAGCAAGTTCACGCGTCCCCCGACCGGGATCGGTGTCGGGGCGGTCGGCACCGTGCGGCTCCGGTCTCTTGAGGTCGGCAAGTTCACGCGTCGCCCGACCGGGATCGGTGTCGGGGCGGTCGGCACCGTGCGGCTCCGGTCTCTTGAGGTCGGCGGGTTCACGCGTTGCCCGACCGGGATCAGTATCGGGATGGGACCGGTCGGCGCCTTGCGACGCCGACCTCTCGGGACTATCGGGGTCAGCCATCACCCGGCCAGTTCGGCCACCCGAGCGCGGACGGCGGCAAGACCGGTCGGAATACCCGACGGATCCGAACCGGCGCCCTGCGCCATCTCCGGCTTGCCGCCACCGCGTCCCGCGATGCTCGGCCCGAAGGCGGCGACCAGATCTCCGGCCTTGAAGCCGAGTTCCTGAGCACCCTTGTTCACGGTCACCACGAACGGCACCTTGCCGTCGGCATTGCCGAGCAGCACAACCACGGCGGGTTGCGTGCCGAACCGGCCGCGAATATCGGTGGCCAACGTCCGCAGATCCCCCGCCGGAACACCCTCCGGCGCGGCGACGGCGACCAGCAGCACGCCAGCGATCCGCTCGGCCTCCTCGACGAACTTGCCCGCCGAGGACAGCACCGCGGCCATCTTGGTCCGCTCGAGTTCCTTCTCGGCCACCTTGAGCCGCTCGACCAGCTGCTCGACCCGCGCGGGCACCTCGTCCGACGGCACCTTCAGCGAGGACGCCACACCGGCAAGCAGCGCGCGCTCCTTGGCCAGGTACTGGTAGGAGTCGAGGCCGACGAAGGCCTCGACACGCCGGATACCGGACCCGACCGACGACTCGCCGAGCACGGTGATCGGGCCGATCTGCGAGGAATGCTGCACGTGCGTACCACCGCACAGCTCCATCGAGAACGGGCCGCCGATCTCGACCACGCGAACCTCGTCGCCGTAGTTCTCGCCGAACAGCGCCATCGCGCCCATTTCCTTGGCCTTGGCCAGGTCGGTGACGAAGGTGTTCACCGGGAAGTCGGCGCTGACCGCGTCGTTGGACACGGCCTCGATCTCGGACTTCTGCTGCTCGGAGAGCTGGCCCTGCCAGTTGAAGTCGAACCGCAGGTAGCCCGGCTTGTTCAGCGAACCGGCCTGCACCGCGTTCGGGCCAAGGATCTGACGCAGCGCGGCATGCACCATGTGCGTGCCGGAGTGACCCTGGGTGGCACCGCGGCGCCACGCCGGATCCGCTTGCGCGAGAACGACATCGCCCTCGGTGACCTGACCCTGCTCGACGGTGGACTTGTGCACCCACAGCTTCTTGGCGATCTTCTGCACATCGTTGACGCGCAACTTCAGCCCGCTGGCCGTGATCGAACCGCGGTCGGCGATCTGACCACCGGACTCGGCGTAGAGCGGGCTGCGATCCAGGATCACCTCGACGTCCTGACCGACCGTGGCGACCGGAACCCGCACGCCGTCGGCGATCAGCGCGAGCACGTGCGCCTCGGAGGTCAGCTCGTCGAAGCCGGTGAACTCGGTGGCGCCGCGGTCGACCAGTTCCTTGTAGACGGTCAGGTCGGCGTGCGCGTGCTTGCGGGCCTGCGCGTCGTCCTTGGCCCGCTTGCGCTGCTCGGCCATCAACGACCGGAAGCCGTCCTCGTCCACCGAGAGGCCCGCCTCGGCGGCCATTTCCAGGGTGAGGTCGATCGGGAAGCCGTAGGTGTCGTGCAGGGTGAAGGCGTCGGTGCCCGCAATCGTGTTGCTGCCCTTGGCCTTTACCGCGGCGGCCGTGTTGTCGAACAGGGTGGATCCGGTGTTCAGCGTCTTGAGGAACGCCGTCTCCTCGCCGACCGCGACGGTCTCGATGCGGCGGAAATCGGTGGCGAGCTCCGGGTAGGACGGCGACATCAGGTCGCTGACAACCTTCATGAACTCGCCCATCACCGGCTTCTCGGCGCCGAGCAGGCGGGCCGAGCGCACGATGCGACGCAGCAGGCGGCGCAGCACGTAGCCGCGGCCGTCGTTGCCGGGGTTGACGCCGTCGGCGATCAACATGGCGCCGGTGCGCGCGTGGTCGGCGATCACCCGGAACCGCACGTCGTCCTCGTGCGTGACGCCGTAGGACCGGCCGGTCAGCTCCTCGGCCTTGTCGATGATCGGGCGGAGCAGGTCGGTCTCGTAGACGTTGTCGACGCCCTGCAGCAGGAACGCGACGCGCTCGACGCCCATGCCGGTGTCGATGTTCTTCTTCGGCAGCGGGCCGAGGATCTCGAAGTCGTCCTTGCTGGTGCCCGCGCCGCGCTCGTTCTGCATGAACACGAGGTTCCAGATTTCGATGTAGCGGTCCTCGTCGGCCTCCGGGCCGCCCTCGATGCCGTATTCGGGGCCGCGGTCGTAGTAGATCTCCGAGCACGGGCCGCACGGGCCTGGGATGCCCATCGACCAGTAGTTGTCGGCCATGCCGCGCCGCTGGATCCGCTCGGCCGGGACACCCATCTCGAGCCAGATCCGCTCGGCCTCATCGTCATCGAGGTAGACGGTGGCCCAGAGGCGTTGCGGATCGAAGCCGTAGCCGCCGTCCTCGACGCTGTTGGTCAGCAGCGACCAGGCGAAGGTGATCGCCTCGCGCTTGAAGTAGTCGCCGAAGCTGAAGTTGCCCGCCATCTGGAAGAAGGTGTTGTGCCGGGTGGTGATGCCGACGTTCTCGATGTCACCGGTGCGCACGCACTTCTGCACGCTGGTCGCGGTCGCGTACGGCGGGGTCTGCTGACCGAGGAAGAACGGCACGAACTGGACCATTCCTGCGTTGACGAACAGCAGGTTCGGGTCGGCCAGGATCAACGAGGCACTCGGTACCTCGGTATGCCCGGCACGGACGAAATGGTCCAGGAAGCGCCGTCGAATCTCGTGGGTCTGCACAGATATCCAGCCTACCGGTGCGGTGCACGTGCTTTTTCATCGACTCGGGGTGGTGTTGACCACCGGGCTATCTCGCGGCGACCCGGTCGATTGTCCAGCCGCGAACCCCGAGCGTAGTCCGCCCGCGGACTGCGCGCAGTCGGAACCAATACCGTGATACGCCGTACTTCCGCATGTGATCCGGCGCCGCTTGTCCACTCACAGCCAACCTCGCGTTCATGGTCGTCACTAGCCCGACACGGCCCGAACGAATGACAAGGCCAGACCTTCCGCCGATCCTCCGGCGCAGCTGGTCCACTCACAGCCGACCTCACGTTCGTGGTCGTCACCAGCCCGACACGGCCCGAACGAATGGCAAGGCCAGACCAACTATCAGCAGATGATTCGGCGCTTGTCGACCCGCAGGCCGCGCACGGCCGGGACGAATACCGGATAGCCCTACTTTCGTATGTAATCCAGCGCCGCTTGTCGACGCGCGGGCCGACCTCGCCTTCGGGATCGTCATCAACCAGCATGACCGGAACGAATGGCGAAGCCAGACCTTCCACCGACGATCCGGCGCAGCTTGTCCACCCGCAGGCCAACCTCGCATTCGTGGTCATCAGCCCGAGCATGGCCGGATCGAATGGCGAGGCCAGACCTACCTGCTGCGGATGATCCGGCGCAGCTTGTCGACCCGTGGGCCGACCTCGCGTTCGTTGCCATGGTCGGTGGCCTGGTAGTAGTCGACGCCGACCAACTCGTCCGGCGGGTACTGCTGGGCGAGCACGCCGTCTTTGTTGTCGTGGGGGTACTTGTAGCCCTGCGCGTTGCCGAGTTTGGCCGCGCCCGCGTAGTGCCCGTCGCGCAGGTGCGGCGGCACCGCGCCCGCCTTGCCCGCCGCGACGTCGGCCATGGCGGCACCGATCGCGGCGATCACGGCACCCGACTTCGGCGCGCTGGCCAGGTGAATTGTGGCCTGCGCCAAGGCGAGACGCGCTTCCGGCAGACCGACCAACTGGACGACCTGCGCGGCCGCGGTGGCGGTTTGCAGTGCGGTGGGATCGGCCATGCCGACATCCTCGCTCGCGTGGATCATCAAGCGGCGCGCGATGAAGCGCGGGTCCTCCCCCGCGGTGAGCATGCGCGCCAGGTAGTGCAGCGCGGCGTCGACATCGGAGCCGCGGATGGACTTGATGAAGGCGCTGATCACGTCGTAGTGCTGGTCACCGGCCCGGTCGTAGCGGACGGCGGCCTTGTCGACGCTGGCCTCGACGAGTTCGACGCCGACCTTGCCGTCCAGGGAGGATTCGGCCGACGCTTCCAGCGCAGTGAGTGCGCGGCGGGCATCGCCGCCCGCGATGCGCACGATGTGGTCGAGTGCTTCGTCGGACACGGTGAACTGATCGTCCAGCCCGCGCTGGTCGTGGATCGCCCGCTGCAGCACCTGACGAATATCGTCCTCGGTGAGCGATTGCAGTTGCAGCACCAGCGAACGCGACAGCAGCGGCGACACCACGGAAAACGACGGATTCTCGGTGGTCGCGCCGACGAGCAGCACAATCCGGTTCTCCACCGCCGCAAGCAACGCGTCCTGCTGCGTCTTGGAGAACCGATGAACCTCATCGATGAACAGCACCGTCTGCTCACCAGCCGACAGCCTGCGCCGCGCCACATCGATGACCGCACGCACTTCCTTCACCCCCGCCGACAACGCCGACAGCGCCTCGAACCGACGCCCGGTGGAATGCGAAATCAGCGACGCCAGCGTGGTCTTCCCCGTACCCGGCGGCCCATACAACAGCACCGACGCCGCCCCCGACCCCTCGACCAGCCGCCGCAACGGCGACCCCGGCCCGAGCAAATGCTGCTGCCCAACCACCTCATCCAACGACGCAGGCCGCATCCGCACAGCAAGCGGCGCCCCGGAATCCCGGCGCACCACATTGTCAATGCTGTGCTCTGCGGGCACACCGTCCCCCGGCACGTCGAACAAGCCATCGGTCACACCGCGCAACGTTACCGACGCCCACCGACAACCCCGAACACCCCATACCCAGCAATCCACCACCCCCACCCCATCCCCCGCCCGCACCCCCCAATGCCAAGCCGATCTACAGGTCGACCACACAGCCGAATCGCCCACCAGACCACCACTACCGCCCGTCGAACACCCGACAGGGAGAGTGCCATCGCCGACAGGGACATGGTGGCGGAGACACGCCGTATAGGCCGCCACCATGTCCCGCTCGACGATCCAACCCGTGCAATCCGGCGGTCCGGCCGCCGCCTGGGCGGGCGGGCGGGCGGGCGAGCCAATTGACGTGTCGACCACAGGCGAACTCCGGCCAGTCCGCCGACGCCCGTTCGACAACCCGGACAGAGCAGCGCTGTCGTCGCCAGGGACATGGTGGCGGAGACACGCCGTATAGGCCGCCACCATGTCCCGTTCGACGATCCGACCCCGTGGGCGGCGAGCCGATTTGCTTGTCGACCACGCATCGGATGGGATCTGTACCCGTGGCTGAAAACGTGGTCGTTTCAGATTCTTCGTTCGAACCCTTCGCACGGCGCACGCTGCTGAAAGGTGGGGCGGTCGCCACTGCGACGGCGCTGCTGACTGCCGCCCCCGGGCATGCGGCGGGTGTGGTGTTCCGGCACGGTGTCGCTTCCGGCGATCCGTTGCCGAACGGTGTGATCCTCTGGACCCGCGTCACCGTTTCCGACGATGCGACGCCCGGTTCGGGTGTCGGCGAATCGGCAAGCGTGCGTTGGGAAATCGCCGATGACGAGTCGTTCGGCAACCTCGCCGCGTCCGGAAACGTCACGGCCACAGCGTCTTCCGACCACACCGTGAAGGTCGATGTGTCCGGGCTTGCGCCGGGCCGCGTCTACTTCTACCGGTTCACCGCACTCGGCGAGATGTCAGCGATCGGCCGCACCCGGACCGCACCCGCGATCTCCGACTCACCGGAGCGCCTGCGCTTCGGGATCGTGTCCTGCGCGAACTGGGAGGCCGGATACTTCGGCGCCTACCGCCACCTGGCCGCGCGCACCGATCTCGACGCCATCGTGCACCTCGGCGATTACATCTACGAGTACGGCCGCGGCAAGTACGGCGGCCGCAACGGCAGCGTGCGCCCGCACGATCCGGCGAACGAAACGGTCACCCTGTCCGACTATCGAATTCGCCACGCGCAGTACAAGACCGACCCCGATCTGCTCGACCTGCACGCCCGCCAGCCGTTCATCTGCACCTGGGACGACCACGAATCCGCCGACAACTCCTGGTCCGGCGGCGCCAACAACCACGATCCCGCGACCGAGGGCAACTGGCAGGACCGCAGGGCCGCGTCCGCGCAGGCGTACCTGGAGTGGATGCCGGTGCGCGCGCAGGGATCCGGTGCGGACGTGCAGATCTACCGCAGGCTCCGTTTCGGCACGCTGGCCGAACTGTCCATGCTCGACCTGCGCAGCTACCGCGATCAAGAAGCGAAGCCAGGCGCGGGCTGGCGCGAGGCGGACAATCCGGCGCGCACCATCACCGGCAAAGCCCAAATGGACTGGCTCACCGCAGGATTGGCGTCCGCACCGGTGCGCTGGAAGCTGGTCGGCAACTCGGTGATGATCGCACCGCTGGTCTTCCCGCCGCTCGAACCGGCCACCACCGCCGCGATCACCAGCGCCCTCGGCGTGCCGCAGTCCGGGCTCACCGTCAACGGCGACCAGTGGGACGGCTACACCGCGGACCGGCAGCGATTGTTCCGTGCGATCACCGAACAGCAGGTCTCCGACGTGGTGTTCCTGACCGGCGATATCCATTCGTCGTGGGCCGCCGACCTGCCCGTCGACGCCGCGAACTATCCGGCGGGCGTCACCGCGGGCGCCGAGTTCGTCGTTCCGTCGATCACCTCGACCAGCATCGGCGACATGCTGAAGGTGAACTCGGCACCGATCGCTGACACGATCAAGGGCATCAACCGACACCTGCGCTACGTCGAACTGGATTCACACGGCTACGGGGTGCTCGAGGTCACCCCGAAGCAGAGTCAGATGGACTGGTTCTATCTCATCGACGTGGCCGACCCCAATTCCGGTGTACAACATGCCAATTCACTCGCTGTCCGATCGGGCGGTCGCCTAGAGCCACGCTCAGCACCCGTGAGCTGACACGGCATTCGACCGGGTAACCAACTCGAGCCACTCGGCACCTCTGAGCTGACACGACATTCGGCCAGCGGGCGCCTTCCAGCTGCACTCAGCACCCGCGATCCGACACAGCAGATCGGGCGGGCGCCTCGACACACGCTCGGCACCCGTGAGCTGACGCGACATTTCGGCGAGTAGCCGCCTCGCGCCACACTCGGCACCTCTGAGCTGACACGACATTCAGTCCGGCGGGCACCTCGAACCACGATCAGCAGCCACGAACCAACCGGGCTTTCGAGGGGCGGGCGCCTCGACTCACGCTCAGTACCCGTGACCCGACACGGCATTCGACTGCGCCCGAGCCACACCCAGGACCATGAGCCGACACGGCATTCGATCGGACAGGTACCGCACACAGCCCGTCGCCGGGCCGCCAGGTCGGATCGTCGAACGGGACATGATGGCGGGCCCGCTCGGCGTGTCACCGCCACCATGTCCCTGTCGACGACAGCGCTGCTCTGTCCGGGTTGTCGGACCAGTAGCGGCGGACCGGCCGGAGTTTCGTCTGTGGGTCGACACGTAATTGGCTCGCCGCCCCACCCGGCCCGCCCAGGCGGCGACCGGATCGCCGGATTGCGCGGGTTGGATCGTCGGACGGGACATGGTGGCGAGCCGGCTCGGTGTATCACCGCCACCATGTCCCGTTCGGCGACAGCGCTGCCCTGCGCCGAACGGGACATGGCCGCGGCATTCGGCCAAGTCGCCGGTTTGGTTGACGTCTAGATCGGCTCGCCGTCCACCCGGGTCGCCCAGGCGGCGACCGGATCGCCGGATTGCACGGGTTGGATCGTCGAACGGGACATGGTGGCGGCCTATACGGCGTGTCTCCGCCACCATGTCCCTATCGACGACAGCGCTGCGCTGGCCGGGCTGTCGAACGGGACATGGTGGCGGGGCCGAGTCGTCTGTGCCGGTTGATACGCAAATCGGTTCGCCGTCGAGCCACGCTCGGCACCGGCGAACTGACGGAGTGTTCGCTACGACCCGCCGCCGCAGCCGCCGCCTCCGCAACCACCGCCACCTCCGCAGCCGCCGCCGTGGCCACCACCGCAGCCACCACCGTGACCGTGACCTCCGTGACCGTGGGCCCCGTCGCCGCCGTTGTAGCCGAGGCCGATGCTGCCAACGGCCCAGCCACTGCCACTGCCGCCGGAACCTTTCCTTCGGTGCCGCTGGCTTCGTGGGCTGCTGAGCTGCGAGCTGAGCAGCCCACCGGACTGGCGAGCGCGGGTCAACGAGTCGACGTCCGCGGCCCGACGAAGTTTCCGTTGACGGACGACCAGCACCGCCAGCACGGCGACGACGACACCCGCGATGATTATCAACAGCACAGCGTTCACAGTGACCACCCCTCTCAAACCCCGTGGTCTAGAACACCCCAGAATACTGCGACCACCGCACTACCACCGGCCCCCGATTACATGGGCACCCGGCCAGAACAGTCACACACCGACTCACCGCACGGACACGCGCACAGATGTCAAAAGGCGTGCGGCTCAGCAATTGAGCTACCGCGGTAACTGATAACCCGGGTAGCTGGGCTTAATTCGACTGCCCGCGGTCGGATTTGCATTATCCATTCACCGCCAACGCGTTGGCAGATAAAAACTTTCAGTGATGCGAATTCCGGCAGTCCGCGAATTCTATTCGGACCAGCGCTCTTCCAGCATCGCCGAGACGTCTTCGGCGAAGTCGCCGATGATGTCGTCGCCGGTGCAGCGCGCGTCTTCGGCCAGCGCGGCCCAACGATTGATCAACGCCTCCGACCGAGGCACGGACAGCCCGTGCTCGCGTGCGGCCGCGATGCGCGCGTGGTCCGCGGGCAGGAACCAGTAGGTGGACAACCACACCCAGATCAGCCGGGCCTCGAGGATGCGCTCGGACATCAGCTCGTCGTCGGCCAGCGCGGGCCACACCCCGACCACCTCGGAACGCCACGCCTCGACCATCTGCCTGGCACGTTCCCTGGACAGTTCGAAGTCGCACAGGCAGCCGGGGAACGACACCAGCGTGTAGGCGATATCGAGGGTGGCGTCACGGAACCCGCCCCACTCGTAGTCGAGGAAGCGCGCGCCCTCCTCGTTGAGAATGACGTTGTCGGGGCACAGATCCGACGGACTGAACGCGCGGAATCGCCCGGCAGAGAACAGCCGGTTACCACGCACGATCCGTTCGGCGATCTCGCCGGGCACCTCGATGCCGAGTTCGCGCTGCAGCAGACCTGGCACCTCGGCGATCGCGGATTCAGCCTGCTGGGCAATGCCATCCACCCGATGCACCACGTCGACGCGACGCAACAGTGCGACGAAATCGGCCTCGCGACCGACGGTTGCCGCGTGCATCCGGCCGAGTGCCTGCGCGAACGCCATCAGCCCGTTCCTGGTCGCTGGCTCGGCGCCGGACTGCAACATCTGGGTGAGCAGCGAGTTCTCGCCGAGGTCGCTGAGGATCAGCAACCGCTCCGGCAGGCTGTGTGCGATCAGGTACGCACCGGGCCGCTGTTCGCGGCTCAACGCGGTGGTGAACTGATACGACACCGCTTCACGCAGGAACGCGGAGTCGATGCTGGCGACTCCGGGCGCGAGACCGCCCGTGGTGCGGTCATGCGAGTGTCCGCGAACTTGTTTCACGATCAGGGTTCGCGGTAATGAGAAGGCGTTTTCCGCTACACGCACACGGAGAACCGTCGTTCTACCACTACCGCTGAGTTCGATCGGATCGCTCAGCTTTACCGGAGCACCCATTCGCTTTGTGAGCAACTGTTGCGCTGCGGACACGACTTCGGCGGCGCGTTCGGCCAATAGTGCGGTCATCGCCCTTCAAGTTACTCGCATCAGGTCACTTCTAGCGAGCGGATACACAACCTTTCCGCGTCGTTCGGCGTGTCTCCCTCGAGGTTACGGGACGAGCGCGCGTTGCTTGACACGATTGCACCCGTCAGGTTTTCTCATCGTCAACTGCTCTGCGCCACACCGCAAACCAGTTGAGTGGAAAGGTCTATGGCATGACCGGCACACCGCCTCCCCCGCCCCACGAATCAGCTGGCGACGCTCCCGACCCCGGAGACGACGAACGCTATGCCGCGCGGCCAGGCCAGCACGAGAGTCACACCCCGCAGTCCCCGGAGACGGGGGCCGGACAAGGCCGCCACGAGATGGCAGGGTCGGCCGGGTATCCGCAGTTCGAGGGGCCGGGCGCGGCGCAGTACGGTAATGAACCCGTCGAGCCACCGCCGCCGGTGGCATCGCCACAGCAAACGGGTCAGCCTGGTCAGCAGGGTTATCCGGCGCAGCCCGGTTATCAGACGCAGTCTGGTCAGCAAGCGCAGCCTGGTCAGCAGGGGCAGCCTGGTTACCCAGCGCAGCCCGGTCAGCAAGCGCAGCCCGGTCAACAAGCGCAGCCCGGTCAACAAGCGCAGCCCGGTTACCCGGCACAGCCTGGTCAACAGGGGCAGCCCGGTTACCCAGCACAACCCGGCCAACAGGCACAGCCCGGTTACCCAGCACAACCCGGCCAACAGGCACAGCCTGGTTACCCGACGCAGCCCGGTCAGCAAGCGCAGCCCGGTTACTCAGCCCAGCCCGGTCAACAAGCACAGCCCGATTACTCAGCCCAGCCTGGCCAACAAGCCCAGCCCGGTTACCCAGCACAACCCGGTTACGGTCCGCCGGGAACCGGTCCCGGCATGACACCCGGCGGTATGTCCCCGGGTGCGATGCCACCGGGATCGATGCCGCCACAAGGGAACATGCCGTACGGTTCGCCCCCACCCCAAGGCATGCAGTCGGGCATGATGCCGCCGCAGGGCGCGGAACCTGGGCAACCGACCTACGGTTACCAGCAGGCTGCTGCCACCACCCCCGGCACCCTCGATGTCGGTCAGGCGCTCAGTTACGGCTGGGAGAAGTTCCGCTCGAACCCGGGCCCGTGGATGGGGGTGATCGCGGCCGGGCTGGTCATCTACCTCGCGTTCGTGCTCGTCGTGCAGCTCACCGATCCGACGACGATGTTCCCGCTGCTGCTGATCTTCCTCGCGGTGCTGGCTGCCGTGTGGTTGCTGCAGGCCGCCATGGTGCGCGGCGCGCTGTACGAAACCGATGGCAGCAAACCCCATTTCGGGTCGTACTTCCGTTTCGTGAACGCGGGCAACGTGTTGATCACCGCCCTGCTCGCATTCGTCCTGTCCTTCATCGGGGCGGCGATCTGCATCCTGCCCGGCCTGGTCGTCGGCGTGCTGTGCATGTTCTCGCTGCACTTCGTCATCGATCAGAACGAGGGCCCCTTCGAGGCTCTCAAGTCCAGCGCCACCTTGGTGATCACCAACATCTGGCCGGTATTGCTACTCGCCCTCGCCGTGCTGTTCGTGACATTCGTCGGCGCGCTGCTGTGCGGCCTCGGCCTACTGGTCGCCGGACCGGTCGCGGTCATCGCCGTCACCTACGCCTACCGCACCCTCACCGGAGGCGTCGTCTCCCCGATCTGAACCCACCAGAGGTAAGCCGCGCACCCTTTCACGAAGCCGCACACCGGTATAGGGGTGTGCGGCTTACGGAAAGAGTGCGCGCCCGACACCTCACCACGCGGAAAGCGCGGGATCGGGCCCGAGCACGATCACCTCTGCCGCGCAGCAACGGATCGCTTCGTGCGCAGTCCTGCCCGGACGCGGGCGGACGATCGGTGCAGCCCGAAAGAAACCGTACGGGTTCGCAATTAGCCGCCCTTGTCACCTGCGCACGAACCGTTCAAGCTCGCAATTCAGCCCACTTGTCCGGCTACGCGCGAACCGCTCAAACTCACCATTCCCCGGGCTTGCCCACCTCCGCATCGGCCTTGCCGCCCGTCAACGCGAGGCCGGGCTCACACACGATTACCCCTGCCGGGCAGCAACAACCAGCTCATGGTCGGTGCTGCCCGGCAGCGGGCCGACGAACCGGTGCTGCCCGAAAGTGACCGTTCGAGCGCACTATTCAGCGCCCACCGTCACGTGAACCGTTCAGGCTCGCCATCGCCGCCCTTGTCTACGCGCGCGAACCGCTCGAGCTCGCTATTCGGCGGGCTTGTCCGCCTTGTCACCCTTCGGCGCGGGCTTCGCGTCCAGCCCGGCTTCCTTGCGCTGCTGCTCCGTGATCGGCGCGGGCGCGTCGGTCAGCGGGTCGACGCCGCCGCCGGTCTTCGGGAACGCGATCACCTCACGGATCGAGTCGAGCCCGGCGAGCAGGGCGACGATCCGGTCCCAGCCGAACGCGATGCCGCCGTGCGGCGGCGCGCCGAACGCGAAGGCGTCCAACAGGAATCCGAACTTCTCCTGCGCCTCCTCCAGGCTGATGCCCATCACCTTGAAGACGCGTTCCTGCACATCCCGGCGGTGGATACGGATGCTGCCGCCGCCGATCTCGTTGCCGTTGCAGACGATGTCGTAGGCGTAGGCGAGCGCGGAACCCGGGTCGGTGTCGAAGGTGTCGACGGACTCCGGCTTCGGCGAGGTGAACGCGTGGTGCACCGCGGTCCACGCCGAATGACCAAGCGCCACATCGCCACTCGCGGTCGCCTCGGCGGCGGGCTCGAACATCGGCGCGTCGACGATCCACACGAACGCCCACGCGTTCTCATCGATCAGCCCGACCTTGCGGGCGATCTCGGCGCGCGCGGCACCGAGCAGCCCACGCTGCGCCTTCGCCGGACCGGCCGCGAAGAACACACAGTCGCCGGGCACCGCGCCGACATGCTTGGCAAGACCGTCGCGCTCGGCGTCGCTCAGGTTCTTGGCGACCGGGCCGCCGAGCGTGCCGTCCTCGTTGATCAGCACGTACGCCAGTCCCTTGGCACCACGCTGCTTGGCCCACTCCTGCCAGGCGTCGAGCTGCCGCCGCGGCTGGCTCGCACCGCCCGGCATGACAACCGCGCCAACGTAATCAGCCTGGAACACCCGGAACGGGGTGTCCTTGAAGTACTCGGCGCACTCGGTGATCTCGATGCCGAAACGCAGGTCCGGCTTGTCGGAACCGAAGCGCCGCATGGCTTCCGCGTAGGTCATGTGCGGAATCGGGGTCGGGATGTCGTAGCCGATCAGCTTCCACAGCCCGGCAAGGATCTGCTCGGCGAGCAAGATCACATCGTCCTGGCGAACGAAGCTCATCTCGATGTCGAGCTGAGTGAACTCGGGCTGTCGGTCGGCGCGGAAGTCCTCGTCGCGGTAGCAGCGCGCGATCTGGTAGTAGCGCTCGATGCCGCCGACCATGAGCAGCTGCTTGAACAGCTGCGGGCTCTGCGGCAGCGCGTAGAAGCTGCCGGGCTGCAGGCGCGCCGGCACCAGGAAGTCGCGGGCGCCCTCCGGGGTCGATCGGGTCAGCGTCGGCGTCTCCACCTCGACGAACTCGTGGTTCGCCAGCACCGCGCGGGCCGCGGCGTTCGCCTTGGACCGCAGCCGGATCGCGTGCGCCGGACCTTCACGACGCAGGTCGAGGTAGCGGTACTTCAGCCGCGCCTCTTCGCCGGGCTGCTCGTCCAGCTGGAACGGCAGCGGCGCGCTCTCGTTGAGCACCTCGAGCTCGGTGACGTTCACCTCGATGGTGCCGGTCGGCAGATCCGGGTTCTCGTTGCCGTCCGGTCGCAGCTCGACCACGCCGGTGACCCGCACGCAGTACTCGGCCCGCAGCCGGTGCGCCTGCTCGGCCGGTTCGCCCTCGCGGAACACGGCCTGCGACACTCCCGACGCGTCACGCAGATCGATGAAGATCACGCCACCGTGGTCACGCCGCCTGGCCACCCATCCGGTGAGGGTCACGGTCTGACCGGCATGCTCGCTTCGCAGCGAACCAGCCAAGTGGGTGCGCAGCACAAGGTTCCTTTCGACGACTCCGGCACCGGCACGATATGACCAGGTGCGGTCCCATCGTAGTGAGACACGTCCGCCGAGTGGAAACCGATGTCGCCACACCCGTGCGAAGCTGTATCGGCCGGGTATGTCCGGGGCGTGGCGACGACGAGAAAGCGACGACGATGACGTTCAACGAGGGCATGCAAATCGATCCCAATCGGGCGTCCTCCGGCGGGCCTGGCATGGGCGGCAAGATCGCACTCGGCGGTGGCGCGGGCGGCCTGATCGTGCTGGTGCTCACACTGCTGCTCGGCGGTGATCCCGGTTCGGTCCTCGGCCAGTTCACCGGTAACGAGGACCAGCAGCAAACCCAGCCAGGCGCCGGCACCCCGGCACATTGTAAGACCAGTGCGGACGCGAACAAGTACGTCGACTGCCGGGTGATCCTCACCGCACAGAGCCTGGACGCGGTGTGGTCCGATCAGCTGCCGAAGCAGACGCGCACGCAGTATGTGCAACCGAACCTGCACCTGTTCTCCGGCGCGACGGCCACCGGCTGCGGCAACGCGACCAGCGACGTCGGCCCGTTCTACTGCCCGCCCGACCGCACCGCCTACTTCGACGTCAGCTTCTTCCAAGAACTGGTGGATCGCTTCGGTTCCAGCGGCGGCCCGCTGGCCCAGGAGTACGTGGTCGCGCACGAGTTCGGCCACCACATCCAGAACCAGCTCGGCGATATCGGCCGCGCGCAAAAGGATCCGCAGGGCGCGAATTCGGGCGCGGTACGCACCGAACTGCAGGCGGACTGCTACGCGGGCATCTGGGCATACTTCGCGGACAAGACGCCGACACCGGGCGGTGGCCAGCCGCTGCTGAAGCCGTTGTCCGACAACGACATCAACGACGCGCTGTCGGCGGCGTCCTCAGTCGGCGACGACCGGATCCAGCGCGCCGCGCAAGGCCGAGTGAACCCGGAGAAGTTCACCCACGGGAATTCCGAACAGCGGCGCAACTGGTTCCTCACCGGCTACCGAACCGGACAGGTGAAAGCCTGTGACACGTATTCGGCTCGGGACCTGACGAATCCGCCCGCGCTGCACTGACGAAGCCCTCACCCGGATCGCGAACGTGCCGCAGGAAGCCAGCGGGCGGTCGCTGGCGAGTGCGATCCACACGCCCCTAGGCCGAGGCAATGGCGCATGTGGGCATGGTGCCGTCGCTGGCACTGCCCGTCGGCACCGCCCGTCAGCATCACTGCCCGTCGGCACTGCACGTCGGCACTCCGCGTCGGCACCGCCCGTCAGCACTCCGCGTCGGCACTGCTCGTCGGTATCGCCCGTCAGCACTGCACGTCAGCACTGCACGTCAGCACTGCACGTCAGCATCGCCCGTCGGCACTCCGCGTCAGCCCTGCACGTCGGCACTCCGCGTCAGCACTGCACGTCAGCACTGCCCGTCGGCACTCCGCGTCAGCCCTGCACGTCGGCACTCCGCGTCAGCACTGCACGTCAGCACTGCCCGTCGGCACTCCGCGTCAGCACCGCTCGTCGGCATCGCCGTCAGCACTGCCCGTCAGCACCGCCCGTCAGCACCCCGCGTCAGCACCGCTCGTCGGTACTCCACGTCAGCACCGCCCGTCAGCACTGCTCGTCGGCACCGCCCGTCGGCACTGCGCGTCAGCACCGCCCGTCAGCACTGCGCTTGTATTGCGGCCCATGACCTCTTCGTCACCAAAGTGTCTGCGACATTCCGCCCGCTCGTCGATCCGGTTGGCGGACAACGCGAATGCGCTGACCGCGACTCGCCGACCTTCGCCACGCGTGGATTTGACGCTCCGCCGACATCACTGTGCGATGTCAGCGGAGCGTTTTCATTTGACAGGGAGGTTGCGATCCATGCGACGAACGAAAGCCGCAGTGCTGGTTGCCATGTTGGCGCTCACGATCGGCGCGGGCACCGCGACCGCCGAACCGCCCGCACTGCCGGCCGTGCACGGCCCGATCTCCGCCCCACTGGCGTTACTCACGCTGACCACCATCCCGAGCGGGTGGCAGACTCGGGTCGACCTGCGCCCGCAACTGGAGGTCTCCAGTGACGGGCGGGCCGTTAAGATCCCCGATGCCGTTGCCTCGGAACGGAATCCGGACAACCTCCCGCAGAAGGTCAACGGCCACATCCCACCCGAGGTACTGGCCGCCGCCCTCACCGAGACCAAGGCACTCGCCACCGTCGATTTCGGCATGCCCTCCATCACCGACCAGGGCACCCAGATCATCGACCTGATGCCCCAGTCCCCCGAAGAAGACGCCCACCTGGTCGTCTACGCACCCGAATCCACCGAAGGCCTCGCGCCCGACCAGCAGGCAGCACGCAAACGCTTCGCCGACCTCTACCGCAAACTCCTCGACAGTTTCGTCCAGGACACCTAACCCCGCGCAACGCCGCCCCGAACTGCCGGCAAATTCCCTGCGCGACCGGGCAATTCGACCTCAGCCAGATAACTCGTCCCCCTTCCGGGAGCCGCACACCGGGACTCGCCGCACCCCAATTCGCCCGCCGTGCACGAAGTTGTCAGTAACTTCGTGCACGCTGCGGCCGTTCGTGCGCAGCACAGTCAACCTCGGTGACAGGCTCCGACCGAGCACTGCCCCGGACGCCAACAAGCGTGGCCCGAACGAACTTTCGCTGCTCCAACTGAACCACGCCGGACGATCCCTCCCGAAGCCACTAGCCCGCCGCGCACGAATTCGCCAGCAACTTCGTGCGCGCCGCGGCAGTTCGTGCGCAGCACAGTCAATCTCGGTGACAGATTCCGGGGAGCGCTACCCCGGACAGCAACAACCCGGCTCGAGCGAACCCTTGCTGTTCGAGCTGAGTTCTGTCGGACGATCCGTACCGCAGCGGGCAGTCGACGCGCACCTGAGTGCCCGCCGCGCACGAAATTGCTGACGACTTCGTGCGCAGCTCGAAAGTTCATGCGCAGCACAGCGATCGTCGGCGGCAGGCTCCGACCTAGCACTACCTCAGACAGGAGAAAGCCCGGCTCAAGCGAACGTTCGCTGCTCGAGCCGGGCTCTGCTGGACAAACCTAGAACTGGTCCTGTTCGTAGTCGGAGCTGACGATCTCGTCGGAGTGGGTCGCACCGATGACGTCCGGTGTGGATTCACCGAGCGGGCCGGTGAGATCGTCGTTGCCCGTTGCGCTTTGGTAGGGCTGCACGGTGCGGGAGTGCTCGTCCTCGCCGCTGCGCTGTCCGGCAGCGCCCGCGCCGCCGCCCATGAAGCTGTTGCCTGCTCCGGTTCCCGAGGCGCTGGAGCCTGCGGAACCGGTCGCGCCGGGGCCGAACCCGGTGCTGCCCGGCACGCCACCGATCGGGCGCATCGGCGACATGCTGGTACCGGGCAGTGCGGCCACCTTCGGCATCGACGGAATGCCGGTGGTGCTCGGCCGACCGCTCGGGCTGCCCGCGCTCAGGTGCGAGCTGCCTGGCACGCCGGTGGAGATGCCATGGCCGGTCGTGCTCGGGCTGCTCATGCTGTGCACCGACGCGGGTGTGGTCGAGGCGGGGATCGTGGAGTTGGACGTGGACGAGTCAAGGCCCGCCGCCTTGGTCGCGGTGTCCGACGCGGCCGACTGCGCCTGCTCCAGGATCGGCTGGCCGACGTTCTGTGCCAGCGCCTGCGCGACCTCCTGCGGCGCGGGTCCGCCACCGGGTGCGACCAGCTGCTGCACCATGCCGCCCAGCTCACCGGTCTTGCCCGCCAGATCGCCGCGGGTGGCATTGACGATGCCGACGGCCTGGCCGAGATGCTCGGTCGCCGAGGCCATCAGCGTGGCCTGGGCGGGCGGGGTCAGGATCACCGGGGCCATCGCGGCCGCCTCGGTGGCGAACGACGAAGCGACGGTGAGCAATTGCGCGTTGCCCTGCTGCACCACCGCGGCGGCCTTCTGGGTGAGATCGGAGATGTCGATGCCGCGCTTGCTGGTTTCCTGGCCTTCGACATTGTGCTGCTGGCTGGTGGCCTGCGCGTTGCGCGCGGCCTGGCTCTGCCACAGCTGCTCGACGGTGGTCATGCTGCCCTTGCCGACCTGCATGGCCATGTCGATGACCTTGGAGGACTGGCTCAGGATCGCGGTCGGGTCGAGCGCGCCGATGACACCGGTGCCGAAGCTGCTGAGCAGATCGAGGATCGGCTTGATCAGCATGTCGACGCCGGGCAGCGCGGGCACCGAGATGCCCTGCATGAGCGCCGCGACCGGGTCGGCGGGCAGTGCGGGCAGCGAGGTCGGGATCGCGGCGGTCGCCTGGCTCACCGCGGCGGCGACCGTGCTCGGCGCCGAGCCGACGGCACCGTTCAGGACACCGGTCGCGTGATCGAGTGCCTGATTCAGCGGCGCGGCGGCATGCTGCAGCGCGGTGTGCGTATCGCCGAGCAGGGCCGAAACATCGGACGGGACGCCGGAGATGCCGTGCCCGTCCGGTGCCGGATTGCCGTTGAGCCCTGGCATACCGGACGGCACGGTGCCGAGCGCGTTGTGCTGGTCCTCGCTGATCCGCTTGGACAGCACGAACTCCGGCGGCTCGATCGGCGGCAGATCGGGGGGCACCTGGCCAAGCGGCACATCGAGGATCGCCTGCGAGTTCTGCGTCGCGTTGAGCACGGCCTGCTGGCCGACCGCGACGTGCTGATCGGCGGCGTGCGCCATCGCGAGTTCTTCGGGGGCGATCACCCCGGTATCGAGCGGCTTCATACGGCGCCGCCGATCTGGTTGCCGATGGCGTTGAGCGCGCCAGCACTCGACCAGTCGGTCGCGTCGTAGGCCGCGGCCGCGCTGAACGCGGACTCGGAAAGCTTGTTGTACTTGGCGGACAGATCGTTGATGTCCTTGGCCTGCAGCACCTGTGCCGCGGCGAACATCGCCAGATAGTCGACCCCGATCAAGCCGAACACCGGCACGAGTGCCGAGACGTTCTTGACCGCGTCGAAATTACCTGCCCCCGCAAGATCACCGGCGATGCCCGCGTTCGTGGCGGCGAACGCCCGGACCGCGTCGGTCTCTACCGAGAGATCACTCATCGAGTTGCCCCCCAAATCGTCGTGCACATCAGTGTCGTGAACTTCTTCGTCGTCACCGTCTGCCCATTGCCGAACGGCATGACCGCTACGGTTGGGCCCAATATAGCGGACGGTACCGGCAACTTTCGAGCCCATCGAGACGTTCACACAGGGAATAGGACGTTCACAGAGGGAATAGAAAGGAACTGGAACGTGTTGCAAATTAGAACAAGTTCTATATTCTCGATGCCATGAAGGTCGCAGTGACCGGCGCAGCCGGGTACCTTGGCACGAATCTGCTCCGCCTGCTCGTCGCGCGCGGCCACGAAGTCACGGCCATAGACCGGGCGGTTCCGCCGACGCCCGAGGAGCCGAACGTCACCTGGGTCAGCGGGAACGTGCTCGACCCGGCATCGATGCGGGAGACGCTGCACGGCGCCGAGATCGTCTACCACCTGGTCGCGGTGATCACCCTCGCCGAGAAGAACGACCTGGCCTGGAAGGTGAACACCGAGGGCGTCCGGGTGGTCGCCGAGGCCGCGCTCGAGGTCGGCGCGCGGCGAATGGTGCATGCCAGCTCGATTCACGCGTTCAACCAGTACAGCTGCGGCGGGCGCATCGACGAGACCGCGCCGCGCTCCACCGATACCGCGCTTCCCGTCTACGACCGCTCAAAATGGGCGGGTGAGGTGGCGCTGCGCAAGGTGATCGACCAGGGCCTCGACGCGGTGCTGTGCAACCCCACCGGCGTATTCGGCCCACTCGACTACAGCAAGCCACTGTCGCGCATCAATCGCACACTGCGCGACGCCGCACAGGGCCGCATCCCCGCGATGATCGGCGGCGGCTTCGACCTGGTCGACGTGCGCGACGTCGCACAGGGACTGATCCTGGCCGCCGAACGCGGCCGCACCGGCGAGAACTACCTGCTCGGCGGCGAGATGATCTCGATGCTCGACCTCTGCCGACTGGCCGCGGGCCACGGTGGCAAGCGCGGCCCGAGGTTCGCCATCTCCCCCAAGCTCGTCGCGGGCGCGATCCCCGTACTCGCCCCGATCGGCAAGCTCTTCAAATCCGACATCGTCTCCAAAGCCGCACTGGGCGCGCTGATTTCGGCTCCGATAGTGGATCACGGCAAGGCCGAACGCGAACTCGACTACCGCCCGCGGCCCACCGACGAGACTGTCCGCGACCTGGTCGCCTTCTTCGCCGACCCGACCCCGGCGACCCCGGACACCCGGCAGATCGCTTGATCCCCGCTTGAACGGCACCCGCGGCGGCTAGTCAGGTTTGTCCAGCCGCCCACCAAGTGCCTGGTGTCCGTCCCCGACATCGGCGCGCTGTTCGCCGCACACCGCGGACACCCGTGCCGAATGGACGCTGCGCCCATTCCGCCGCCTCGAAGCAGGCGCGTTCGAGATGGCCGACGACAAACCCCGACGTGATCGGATGGCGTTTTCTTGTCAGTAGGCGTCGTTTTCGCCACTGGTGCCACTCGCGGTGATTGCTGAATGATCGCTGTGGCCGATAAGAAGACGAGGAGATCAGGATGACCAAGCCCGAAGTACGCACCACTGCCGCAATCGAAGAAATGCTCAACGACTATTTCGACGTTCTCTACACGCAGAACATGGACCTGTTCGACCGGGTATTCCACCCTTCGGCGGTGCTCTACTCCGCCCAGGATGGCGTCGTCGTGGTACGCCCGCGCGACGAGTACCGCGAGCTCATGCGTGCTCGCCGAGCACCGGAGCAGAACGGCGCCGCACGCGACGATATCGTGCTCGCGATCGATATGTTGTCGCCGGAGATGGCCATGGCCAAGGTGCGACTGCGGCTCAACGACAACATCATGGTCGATTACCTGAACCTGCTGCTTGTCGAACAGCGTTGGATGATCGTGGCCAAGCTCTATCACCGGGAAGAAACCAGCACGGACGTGCGGTAACTGGCGTGGCGCGAACAGGCCCCACCGGGCGTCGCGATTAGCATTCGACAATGCTGCGCACGATCGCCGCCGTTCTGGTCGAGGATTTCACACCGTTCGAATTGGGTGTGGTCTGCGAGGTTTTCGGGGTGGACCGTACCGGCGAGGGCGGCCCGGCGTTCGATTTCCGGGTCTGCGGTGAATGTCCCGGTGAACCATTGCACTGCGAACAAGGTTTCGCTGTCGTTCCGACGGTCGGCTTGACCGGGCTGGTCGATGCCGATCTGGTGATCGTCCCGGCGGCCGCCGTGCGCGGCGACTACTCACCGGCGGTCCTGGACGCATTACGTGCCGCATCAAATCGGGGGACGACGCTGCTTTCGGTGTGCAGCGGCGCCTATCTGCTCGGCGCTGCCGGATTGCTGGATGATCGCCGATGCACCACACATTGGCGCTACATCGACGATTTCCAGCGGCGTTTCCCACGGGCGGACCTCGATCCGGACGTGCTGTTCGTCGATGACGGATCGATCGTGACCAGCGCGGGCACCGCCGCTGGCATCGACGCCTGCCTACACCTGGTCCGTCGCGAAATCGGTTCCACCGCAGCGAATCTGATCGCTAGAAGGATGGTCGTCGCACCACATCGCGAGGGCGGCCAGCGACAGTTCATCGATCAGCCGGTTCCGACGACCACCGATACCGGCCTGCAGCCGGTACTCGACGGCATCCTCGACGACCTGACCGTGGAACACACCGTCGCCGAACTCGCCCGCCGGGCCAACATGTCCACCCGCACACTGCTGCGCCATTTCACCGCCGAAACCGGCACCACCCCGCACCGCTGGCTCACCCTGCAACGCATCCGCCATGCCCAGCACCTCCTCGAGGCCACCGCTCTGGACGTCGAACAGATCGCCCGCGCAACAGGATTGGGCACCGGCCCGCTCCTACGTCACCATTTCCGCCGGATCGTCGGAGTGACACCCAAGGAATACCGCGCCACCTTCACCCTCCGCACACCCAACCCTTGATCGGCGATGACACCCGATTGCCAATCAGGCGAACATATGTTCGACTGGTTGGGTGCGGTGGCAAAGCCAAACCCTGGACGCCGACGACGGCGCACTGCCCGGCCTCACCCGGGCAGGCTTGACGCGCACCGTGCAAACCCCCGAGTTCGAGGGCATCACCTTCCACGAAGTGCTGTGCAAAAGCGCGCTCAACAAGATGCCGGAAAGTTCGAACCTGCCGTTCCACTGGACGATCAATCCAATGCGCGGCTGCTCACACGCCTGCCGCTACTGTTTCGCCCGCCCGACCCACGAGTATCTGGATCTGGACGCAGGCAAGGATTTCGACTCCCAGATCGTGGTGAAGACGAACATAGCCGCCGTGCTGCGCAAAGAACTCAACCGCCGCTCCTGGCATCAGGAACCGGTCGCGCTCGGCACCAACACCGACCCGTATCAGCGGGCCGAGGGGCGATATCGGTTGATGCCCGGCATCATTCGCGCACTCACCGACTCGGGCACGCCGTTCTCCATCCTCACCAAGGGCACGCTGCTGCGCCGCGACCTGCCACTACTCACCCTGGCCGCGCGCGAGGTGCGGGTGAGCGTGGCGGTATCCATCGCGATCTTCGATCTCGACCTGCATCGCAGCCTGGAAACCGGCACCCCGTCACCGAAAGCCAGGTTGGAGATGGTTCGCGCGCTCACCGACGCAGGCTTCGAGGTGAATGTCATGGTGGCGCCGGTGATTCCGTATCTCACCGACGGCAAGGCGCACCTGGACGAGCTGTTCGGCGCGATCGCCGATGCCGGGGCGAGCTCGGCCGTCGCCTTCCCGATGCACCTGCGCAGCAGCACCCGAGGTTGGTTTCTCAGCTGGCTCGCCGAGGCGCATCCGGCGCTGGTCCGGCGCTACCGTCAGCTCTACGGCCGTGGCGCCTATGTGACGCCCGAGTACGCGGCTTGGCTACGCGGCCGCCTGGATCCGCTACTAGAGCGACACGCCCTGCGGCGGGAAATACCGGCCGAACCGCAGCCACAGCCGGAAAGTGCGCACACCGCGGACCCACAGCTGGCATTGTTCGGCTGACGCCCTGCACACCGACCCCTGAACTTCACGTAAATCCGGAGAACCTCACATTTCGGGCGGACGCACCGCGCGGTGCGGAGTAGTTTGGCGATGGCACCCCTCTCATCGACGAGGAAGTGAAGCAGGCAGATGGTTTCGCACCACACTGAGGTCGGCACGGCCCAAAACGATGTCACCGCAGCGAAATTGGAAAAGGTAGTCATCCGGTTCGCCGGTGACTCCGGTGACGGTATGCAGCTGACCGGTGATCGTTTCACGCACGAAGCGGCCGCGTTCGGCAACGACCTTGCCACCCAGCCCAACTTCCCCGCCGAGATCAGAGCGCCACAGGGCACACTGCCTGGTGTTTCGTCGTTCCAGATCCAGATCGCCGACTACGACATCCTCACCGCGGGCGACCAGCCGGACGTGCTCGTCGCGATGAATCCGGCCGCGCTGAAGGCGAACCTGGAGGATCTGCCGCGCGGCGCGACCGTGATCGTGAACACCGACGAGTTCACCAAGCGCAATCTCACCAAGGTCGGTTACGCCGCCGACCCGCTCGACGACGACACGCTGTCGGACTTCGTGCTGCATCGCGTCCCGATGACCTCGCTCACCCTCGGCGCCACCGAATCCTCCGGCGTCGGCAAGAAGGACGGTCAGCGCGCGAAGAACATGTTCGCGCTCGGCCTGCTGTCCTGGATGTACGGGCGGCCGATCGGCGGCACCGAGAAGTTCATGCGGGAGAAGTTCGCCGCAAAGCCGGAGATCGCCGAGGCCAACGTGCTGGCGTTCCGTGCGGGCTGGAACTACGGCGAGACCACCGAAAGTTTCGCGACCACCTACGAAATCGCGCCCGCGAAGCTCCCGCCTGGCACCTACCGGCAGATCACCGGCAATACCGCGCTCGCCTACGGACTGGTCGCGGCGGGTCAGCTCGCCGGGCTGCCGGTCTTCCTCGGCACCTACCCGATCACCCCGGCCTCGGACATCCTGCACGAGCTGAGCAAGCACAAGAACTTCGGCGTCACCACCTTCCAGGCCGAGGACGAGATCGCGGGCATCGGTGCGGCACTTGGCGCTTCGCTTGGCGGTGCGCTCGGCGTCACCAGCACCTCGGGGCCGGGGCTCGCGCTCAAGAGCGAAACCATCGGCCTCGCGGTGATGACCGAGCTGCCGCTGCTGGTGATCGACGTGCAGCGCGGCGGGCCGTCCACCGGCCTGCCGACCAAGACCGAGCAGGCCGATCTACTGCAGGCGCTGTACGGGCGCAACGGCGAATCGCCGGTCGCCGTGCTCGCGCCGCGCTCCCCCGCCGACTGCTTCGCCACCGCGGTCGAGGCGGCCAGGATCGCGCTCACCTATCGCACGCCGGTGCTGCTGCTGTCCGACGGCTCGATCGCGAATGGTTCGGAGCCGTGGTCGATTCCGCGTGTCACCGATCTCGAACCGATCGAGCCCGCGTTCGAGCCGGAAGGCGACGACGCTGACCCGTTCCAGCCCTACGCCCGCGACCCGGAAACCCTGGCCAGGCCGCTCGCCGTCCCGGGAACCAAGGGGCGCGCACACCGGATCGGCGGGCTGGAGAAGGCCGACGGCAGCGGCAACATCTCCTACGACCCGGCCAATCACGAACTGATGGTTCGATTGCGCAAGGCCAAGATCGACGGCATCAGCGTGCCCGATCTCGAGGTCGACGATCCGGATGGGCGTGCCGAACTGCTGATCATCGGCTGGGGCAGTTCCTTCGGGCCGATCGGTGAGGCCTGCCGGCGCGCGCGCCGCCGTGGTGTGCCCGTCGCGCAGGCGCACCTGCGGCATCTGAATCCGTTGCCCGCCAACCTCGGTGACGTGCTGCGCCGCTATCGCACGGTGGTCGCGCCGGAAATGAACGGCGGCCAGCTCGCGCTGCTGCTGCGCGGGAAGTACCTGGTCGATGTGCGGCCGTGGACGAAAGTCGCGGGCACGGCCTTCTCCGCGCAGGAACTCGTCGGGGTGATCGACGCCGCCTTGGACGGCTCGATCGAGGAGATGGAACAGGACAAGGCCTTCGCCGCCCGAGCGCGGGCCACCTACGTCACGACTGGGGGCAACGAATGACCATCGTGGAAACCTCGCTTGTCGGCACCGATCTGGGTCTGACCGGACTGTCCGGGGTACCCACCGCGGACGGTCCGCAGCGGGTGAAGGACTTCGCGACCGATCAGGAGGTGCGCTGGTGTCCGGGTTGCGGTGACTACGTGATCCTGGCGACCGTGCGCGGCTTCCTCGCCGAACTCGGGTTGCGCAGGGAGAACCTGATGTTCGTCTCCGGGATCGGCTGCTCGAGCCGCTTCCCGTATTACCTCGAGGCGTACGGGATCCACTCCATCCACGGCCGCGCGCCCGCCATCGCCACCGGGCTCGCGGTGACCCGCCCCGACCTGTCGGTGTGGGTGGTGACCGGCGACGGCGACGCGCTGTCCATCGGCGGCAACCACCTCATCCACGCGCTGCGCCGCAACGTGAACATGACGATCCTGTTGTTCAACAACCGGATCTACGGCCTCACCAAGGGCCAGTACTCGCCGACCTCCGAAGAGGGCAAGGTCACCAAGTCGACCCCCATGGGTTCGGTCGACCATCCGTTCAACACGCTGTCGATCGCGCTCGGCGCCGAAGCGAGCTTCGCCGCACGGGCTTTGGACTCCGACCGCGCTGGCCTGACCGAAGTGCTGCGTGCCGCCGCCGAACACCGCGGCACCTCGTTCGTCGAAATCCTGCAGGACTGCCCCATCTTCAACGACGGCTCCTTCGACGCCCTGCGCCGCGACAACGCCGCCGACCACCTCGTCCCCCTGCACCACGGCCAACCCATCCGCTTCGGCGCCAACAACGAATTCGCCGTCGTACAAAGCGGTTTCGGCCTACAGGTGGTCGGCACCGACACCGTCGCCGAATCCGACATAGTCGTCCACGACGCCTACACCGACAACCCCGAATACGCCTACGCCCTCTCCCGCCTCTCCGACCAATCCCTGGACCACGTCGTCACCGGCATCTTCCGCAGCGTCACCCGCCCGACCTACGACGACGGGGTACGCGCACAGGCGACCACGGCTCGGGAACGCAAGCCCGTCGACCAAGACTCCCTCCAGTCATTGCTGACCGGCCCCGAAACCTGGACCGTCAGCTGACCCCGTCGTTACCGAATCCCCCACTCCCAGCTCAATTTCCAGCTCAACACTCCGCCTGACCTGTTCCCCAAACGGAACAAGGCGGCGAGCGGCACCGCCACCATGTCCCGACTCGGCAAGCAGACCTCACCGAACGGGACATGATGGCGGGAAAGTACGAGTAGACCCGCCACCATGTCCCGCTCGGCGGCCAGGTGGACGTCGAGTGGGACATGGCAGCGAGAAGGTGCGAATAGGCCTGCCGCCATGTCCCGCTCGGCGGCAAGGTGGACGCCGAACGGGACATTGCGGCGGGGAAACGCGAGTAGCGCTACCGTCATGTCCCGTTCGGGAAGACGTCCTGCTCGACGAGCTACCAGCACGCTCAGGTAAGCCACCACTCCGACATTGGCCAGCGAAACACCAAACGGGACAAGGCCGCGAGCGACACCGCCACCATGGCTCAACTCGACAAGCAAACCTCACCGAACGGGACATGATGGTGGGAAAGTACGAGTAGACCCGCCACCATGTCCCGCTCGGCAACCAGATAGACGCCGAATGGGACATGGCGGCGGGAAAACGCGAGTAGCGCCGCCATCATGTCCCGTTCGGTGAGATGCCCTGTTCGGCGAGCTATCAGGGCGCTCAGATAAGCCACCACTCCGACATTGGCCAGCGAAACACCAAACGGAACAAGGCGGCGAGCGACACCGCCACCATGGCTCAACTCGGCAAGCAGACCTCACCGAACGGGACATGATGGCGGGAAAGTACGAGTAAGCCCGCCACCATGTCCCGCTCGGCAGCCAGGTAGACGCCGAACGGGACAAGGCGGCGGGGAAACGCGAGTAGCGCTACCGTCATGTCCCGTTCGGTGAGATGCCCTGTTCGGCGAGCTATCAGCGCGCTCAGATAAGCCACCACTCCGACATTGGCCAGCGAAACACCAAACGGAACAAGGCGACGAGCGACACCGCCACCATGGCTCAACTCGGCAAGCAGACCTCACCGAACGGGACATGATGGCGGGAAAGTACGAGTAGACCCGCCACCATGTCCCGCTCGGCAACCAGATAGACGCCGAACGGGACATGGCGGCGGGAAAGTGCGGGTGGGGCCGCCACCATGTCCCGTTCGGCGGCCAGGTGGACGTCAAGTGGGACATGGTGGCGGGAAATGCGAGTTGCGCTGCCGTCATGTCCCGTTCGGGGAGGGGTTAGGCGCGCTTGGCGAAGCCTAGGTCGATTACGGCGTCGCGTTCTTGGGTGAGTTCGGTGACGCTGGCTTCGATTCGGGTGCGGGCGAAGTCGTCGATGGCGAGGTTGGGGACGATGGTGTAGGTACCGTTGGTGCAGGTTACAGGGAAGGAGCTGATCAGGCCCTCGGGGACGCCGTAGGAGCCGTCGGACGGGACGGCCATGGAGACCCAGTCGCCGTCGGCGGTGCCGCGGACCCAGTCGTGGATGTGGTCGAGGGCGGCGCTGGCCGCGCTGGCGGCGGAGGAGGCGCCGCGGGCCTGGATGATGGCGGTGCCGCGCTGCTGGACGGTGGGGATGAAGTCGTCGGTCAGCCAGGTCTGGTCGCCGATGCGATCGAGGGCGGGGCGGCCGTCGATGGTGGCGTGCGCGATATCCGGGAATTGGGTCGCGGAGTGGTTGCCCCAGATGGCAACTCGGGCGATGTCGGCGGCGGGCGCGCCGGTCTTCTTGGCCAGTTGCGCGATCGCGCGGTTGTGGTCGAGGCGGGTCATCGCGGTGAAGCGTTCGGCCGGGACGTCGGGTGCGTTGTTCATCGCGATGAACGCGTTCGTGTTGGCGGGATTGCCGACCACGAGCACCTTCACGTCATCGGCGGCACTCGCGTTGATCGCGGCACCCTGCTCGGTGAAGATCGTGCCGTTGGCGGCCAACAGATCCGACCGTTCCATCCCCGCCGTCCGCGGCCGCGCACCCACCAGCACCGCGACGTTCGCACCCGAAAACCCCACCCACGGATCATCACTGATGTCGATGGACTCCAGCAGCGGGAACGCACCGTCCTCCAACTCCATCGCCACCCCCTCCAGCGAAGCCACCGCCGCCGGAATCTCCACCAACCGCAACCGCACCGGCGTATCCGCACCGAGCATCGCCCCGGACGCGATCCGGAACAGCAGCCCATAAGCAATCTGCCCCGCCCCTCCGGTCACGGCAACGGTCACGGGCGCGTTCCGAGCTGCGGTACTCACGGCAAACTCCTAGCGGTAGTCGGACTCTCAAACCTCACCCTAACGACTAGCACCGCCCCCGAAACCGCACGGTGAGCTACACAACAGTCACCCCCGAACACCAACCCGCCTTACCCCTCGCCCGCACGGAATCGCCAGCGAAACCGCACCCAGCCAGCGACGAGCGACGCCCCAGATTGACGGCCACCCGCGCGCACCAACCACGGCACACGCATTGATCTCGCACGCATCGGATCGCTGGACGCGCACGGAATTGCCAGCGATACCGTGCCCAGCCAGCGACCACACGCGGCAAGCACTCGATCACGAACGGGCCACCGCACCCGGAGAGCGACGATCAGCCGCGCACGACAGCCGCCGCGCACGAACCGGCTTGGCGCGCACGGAATTGCCAGCGAAACCGTACGCACCAGCGACCCGCCTGCCGCAAGCACTCGATCGCGAACGGGCGCCACCCACCGCACCCGGAGCGGGACGATCGCTCACGCACGAACCGGCTTGGTTGCACGGAATTGCCAGGAATGTCGTGCGCAGCCAGCGACCACGCGCAGCGAGTGCTCGACTGCGAACAGGCAACATCTCCGGGTGACGACACCCGCCGGCACCAAATACCGCGCACACACTGATCTCGCGCGGATGGAACTGCCAGCAATATCGTCCGCAGCGCGCAAAGTCCGTTCCATCTGCCGGCGGAATCCAGGCCACGACTACTCCGCGACCACTGACAGCACCACTCGGCAGGCAACCCGCGCACGGATCCGCTTCGCGCACAGACCTACTGGCCTTTTCATGCACAGCGAACGACAACGTCCACAGCGAACACTCGATCGGCAAGCGACGCCTCAGAATGACGGCCACCCGCGCGCACCAACCACGGCACACGCATTGATCTCGCACGCATCGGATCGCTGGACGCGCACGGAATTGCTGGCATTTCATGCGCGGGCAGCGAATTGGGGGGGGCGGCGGGGTCAGGTTAGGGCGGCTACTTCGCGGTCGGTGAGGACTATTGGGGAGACGGCGTCCTTGGTGCGGGCCATTTGGACGGCGCGGTATAGGGGGCGTTCGGGGAGGCCGGCGTCGCGGGCTTCGGCGCGTAGTTGGTTGGTCAGGAGGGCGGAGACTGCGACGGCGGCGGCTAGTTGGCTGGTGGCGAGGGCGTCGGCTAGGCGGCGTAGGCCTAGGAGGTGCATTTCGCGGCCGCTGCCTGCGTCGGTGTACATGGCCAGGGGGATGATTTGGGAGATTTCGCCGGCGGTGACGCGCAGGACGATTCGGCTGAGGCGGGCGGGGAAGATCAGTACCTCGACGCCGGTGGCCGCGGACACCTCGACCTGCCGTTCACCGAAGAGGCGGCGGGCGTGGATCATGGTGCCTGCCAACCACATTCGCCGCCGTCGCATGGCGACCGCGTAGCCGACGGTCGGTGCGCCGACGACCAATCCGATGGCGACCGCGATCGGCCAGCTGACCACGGTCGCGGCCAATAGCGCGGACCCGATGCCGATACCGGCCGCGGCGAGCGCTAGGCGGCGCAGCATCGGGGCGTACATCTCGGGCGCGACGAGATCCAGCCCGACGGGTGGATTCGTCTGCTGCTCACCAGAATTCGACGACACCGGCCCACCTCTCCGCGACTCCCGCGCCACGTAGTGCGCGCAGTCACGTTACCCCCGCATCCCCCGCCCCGGTGTCTCTTCGTGGACGTTCCCCTTCGCTACGACCATCGAGACATGGTGGAGGCACTTCGCGAGTACGGCCACCACCATGTCCCGTTGATCACGCTCGCGTGATCACAGAACGCGCCCCTGGTAATCAACGCGACGTGGCCGAGACATTCCACGAGCAACGCCGCCAACATGTCCCGTTGATCGCGTCACCTATGAGCCCAACCTTCTCGATCAACGGGACCATGCAGAAACATTCCACGACTGACCACCACCGCCGCTCGATCTCATGCCGCGCCACCGAACCCACTCCGCGTAATCAACGGAACATGGCCGAGAAACACCGCCACCCTGTCCCGTTGCTGATGATCGCGTGATCAGGGAGCCGCTGTCGCCATCGCGGGACCCGCTCTAGGCGGACGAGACGTCGAGGGCCTCTCGGATCGCGATGACCGTGTCCGAAAGCGGGATCTGGCGCTGTTCCCCGGTTGCCATATCCTTCAAACCGATTGTCTCCTCGGTCAAGTCGCGGTCGCCGAGCACCAGGGTGAACTTCGCCCCTGACCGGTCGGCCGCTTTCATCGCGCCCTTCACCCCGCGCCCGCCATAGGCCAGATCCACACTGATTCCCGCCGCACGCAGCTGCGCGGCAAGCACCACCAGCCGCTGTTTGGCGGCCTCCCCCAATGACACGCCGAACACCTCACAGCGCGCGGCGTCGCCCGCCGTTTTCCCTTCGGCCTGCAACGCGAGCACCGTGCGATCGACACCGAGCCCGAATCCGATGCCGGACAACGGTTGTCCGCCGAGCTGCGCCATCAGCCCGTCATAACGCCCGCCGCCACCGATGCCGGACTGCGCGCCGAGCCCGTCGTGCACGAACTCGAAGGTGGTCTTCGTGTAGTAGTCGAGCCCGCGCACCATCCTCGGATTCACCACGTACGGCACGCCGAGCGCGTCCAGGTACCCGAGCACCTGCTCGAAGTGCGTCTTCGCGGATTCGGAGAGGTGATCGATCATCAGCGGCGCGTTCGCGGTCATCTCGCGCACCTCTGGCCGCTTGTCGTCGAGCACGCGCAGCGGGTTGAGCTGCGCGCGCCGCTTGGTCTCCTCGTCGAGCGGCAGCCCGAACAGGAACTCCTGCAACAGTTCCCGATACTGCGGACGGCAGGTCTCGTCGCCGAGCGAGGTGAGCTCCAGCCGGAACCCGTCGAGCCCGAGCCCGCGGAAACCGGCGTCGGCGATCGCGATCACCTCGGCGTCAAGCGCCGGATCGTCGACGCCGATCGCCTCGATGCCGACCTGCTGTAGCTGCCGGTATCGACCGGCCTGAGGTCGCTCGTAACGGAAGAACGGCCCGTTGTAGACCAACTTCACCGGAAGCTGCCCGCGATCGAGCCCGTGCTCGATGACGGCGCGCATCACACCGGCGGTGCCCTCGGGGCGCAGCGTCACGCTGCGGTCGCCGCGATCGGGGAAGGTGTACATCTCCTTGCTGACCACGTCGGTCGACTCGCCGACGCCACGCGCGAACAGCCCGGTGTCCTCGAAGACCGGCAGCTCGATGTGTCCGTAACCAGCCAGCCGGGCGGCGCGGATCAGTCCGTCGCGCACCGCGACGAATTCGGCCGAGCCGGGCGGGACGTAGTCGGGTATCCCCTTCGGGCCGGAAAAGCTGCTGGTCTTGGTCACGATGGTCCAGTTTTCACCACCACGCCCCATCAAGTCCAACCGGTTACCGCTACCGCGAGCCGCGGGCACGTCGGTGTCCGTTATGCGCGCTTCCCGCGACATGTGAGGCGCACCGCTCTCAGGAAGTGTCGGGCAGTCTCAGGAATAAATGGCAGACTCTCATGCCGTAACAACCGGACACGGGAGGAACGTGGTAGTGCCGAGCAACGAACAGCGGCGAGCAGCGGCGAAACGTAAGTTGGAGCGCCAGCTCGCCAACCGGGCCGAGCGCGCGAAAAGGCGCAAGCAACTCACGATCGCCGGGTCGGTGCTCGGCGTTGTCGTGATAGTCGCGGCGGTAACCGGGGTGTACTTCCTGACCAGAAGCGACGACAGCAGCTCCGATGCCAAGGACGCGACGAATTCCAGCAGTGCACCGTCCGCGGCGGCACCGCCCGCGGCGGCGGCCAAGCCCGCGATGGTGAACTGCGTCTACAAGGACAGCCAGAAACCGGCCGACAAGCCGGTGACCAAGCCGACCAAGGTCAACGGCATTCCGACCGGCGGTAACGACGCGAAGGTCAGCCTCAGCATGGAGACCAACCAGGGTCCCATCGGCCTGACCTTGAACAACGCCGAATCGCCTTGCACGGTGAACAGTTTCGTCAGCCTGGCGTCGCAGAACTTCTTCGACGGCACCAGCTGCCACCGGATGACCGCGAGCGACGGCCTGAAGGTGCTGCAGTGCGGTGACCCGACCGCGAGCGGTATGGGCGGGCCCGGCTACGAGTTCGACAACGAGTACCCGACCGATCAGCTCGACGCCAACGATCCGAATGCCGCCCAGCAGCCGATCGCGTACAAGCGCGGCACGCTCGCCATGGCGAACGCGGGTCCCGGCACCAATGGCAGCCAGTTCTTCATCGTCTACGGCGATTCACAGCTGCCGCCGAACTACACCATCTTCGGCACCGTCGACGACAACACCATGGGCACCCTGGACAAGATCGCCAAGGCGGGCCAGGACAACTCCAACGGCCCCGGCGACGGCAAGCCGAGCCAGCCGGTCGAGATCAAGTCGGTTCGGCTCGACTGACGAACCGCGCGAAACCCGTTCGGGCCCGGCATCGTTCCTCGGTGCCGGGCCCGACACGTGTCGCGACATGAAGGCGACCCTAATACTTCGGTAAGGGTTGGCTTAGACCGGAGATCCTCCGGCGAGTTACCGAGACTGTCGGAATTGTGCGATATATGCTGATAAGCGGCACGGCCGTACGGTTGCGGCGGCGCTTTCTCGGGTAACCTCGAAACACGGAGTTCGCGTAGCGTGGCAACCCCTCAACCGGGCGACCCCCGAGCAAGGGAATGTGGCGACACGAGTTCTCCCGGTGTCCACGTTTGCAGCCGGGGCATCGTCGGACGGACTACAGTCCCCTGGCGGCGTCCAGACGAAGCACCACAACATCCATAGTGATCACTGCAGCACCGGGGAGCAGCCATGTCCGAGGAACTGGACGACATCGGCCGCGAGACAGCGGCCATGATGAGGACCATGTTGCAGCTTGCGACGCTCGTCGCACTGCGGACCCGCGAGCGTGGTCAAAAAGAAGCCGAAGCGCGCGTGAAGGTCACCGAGGCCCGTATGAAAGAGGCCCGCGAGATGCAAATCCGCGAGGCCCGCGACTCGAAGGCCAAGGACCCGCGCAACACCGAACTGGCTCGGATGATCGAGAAGCCGATCCCGGAACGCGGTGTGTCGCTGGAGAAGGACCGCTTCACCGCCCAAGCCGAAGCGACGCGCATGGCAGGCATCGCCGCCGCGCACGCCAAGCCGGTGCTGCAATACGACTCCCCCGAGCGCCGCATGGCGATCGCCGCGCATCTGGCGAAAATGGGTGTCGCGCCGGAACTCGCCGCGGTACGGATGCTGATCGAAGTAGGCCAGGCGCAGCCACCGATCGAGGCGGTACGCACCCGCCCCGAGGAGGCGCCCGCGGTCACCAGGGCCAGGGAACAAGAACAAGCCCGCGGCCTGGAGCGCACCCGCTAGCAGACATACGCGAAACGCCCGCTTATCAAGCGGGCGTTTGCTTTTCGCTCTGCGTCACATCCGGCACTGCGTTACATCCGGCACTGCCTTACATCCGGCACTGCCTTACATCCGGCACTGCGTCACATCCGGAAGTCACCGACGGTCGGGTCACCGAACATTCCGTGCTGCGGCGACTTCAACGGCAGCGGGCTGAGCATGTCCTTGTGCCCGTTGCGCACGCTGCAGTACTTGAACGGCCCCTTGGGATCGAACAGCTTGGCCATGTGCGGGTCGGCGTGGTCGAGGAACCATACGCTCAATCCCGTTGATCCGTTGAGCCGGAAGTGCTCCCAAGCCCGCCACATGGCGTCCAACCGGGCGACCGCCTCAGCGTGCTGAAACCACTCCGGGCACCAGACGGTGTCGCTGAGATCGGTGACCTGACGCCGATAGACCAGGCTCAGGTAGTTCTCGACGAACTCCACCACGTTCGCGTAGATCATCGGTTGCTGCTGTTGCTCAGTCATGACCGAGCCTCGCTGCGCCCACTCACAGTGGCCTGACCTCCTCGATTTTCCCGTACTCCGGCGGCTGGGTGCCTTTGCTCAACGATGGCGTCCCCGGCATCAGGTCACCGATCTCCGTCTTGCGCTGCGGATCATGGTGCGAGATGGACTTCGTCACCTCGGCAGCGTACTCGCCCTCCCACCAGGGAACCGTGCGAACCAGCACCGGCGGCGCGCCGGACGGGAAGACGATCACGCGACCGCGCGGCAACTGCGCGAGCGCCTGCACGCTGAACGTCTTCGACGACCCGAGCGAACGCGAATAGCTCTTGCCCCCAGAGGATTCCGACACCGAGGCCGAGACGACCTCGTAGTCGCCGATCGCCTCGGAACGCTCGCGGAGGAAGTTCGTGTCGTCAACCCCGCTACCGAGCACCTTGATGTTCGCGGCGGCCCACAGCGCGTTCATGCCTGGCTCACCCCAGCAGCGCACGCCCTGCGCCCACGACTGCAGCACGGTCATCACGACGATGCCGCGCGAGCCGAAGTGGCTGTACTGCTTGGGCAGATCCTTCCAGCGCACCACGTTCGCGGCCTCGTCGAGCACCGCGAGCAGCGGGATGGGCAGGCGGCCGCCGAGGGACTGCGATGCTTTGCGCATGGCCACGTCGATCACGGCCTCGGTGAGCGCGCTCACCAGCGGCGCCGCCGACCCGCGCCCCTCCAGCGACAGGCTGTACAGGGTGCCGTTGCGTTCGATGAACTCCAGCTCGTCGAACTCGCGGCGATCGCCGCCTCGGGTGATCCACGGGTGTACGTTCGACAGTTTCAGGCAGCGGATCATCTTCTTCGCGGTGCCGAAAATGCCACTGCGCGTACGCAAGTCGGCGTTGTACTGGGAGGCCAAACCCGAGGCCGTGTAGTGGTGCCGTGCCGCGCGCAACAGCTCGATCGGCTCGGTATCGCCGGGGTTGGTCACCCATTCCCACACCTGCACGATCGGCCTGCTGCCGTTGCGGTCGCCGACGGCCGCGGCCAGGAACAGCCCGGCGAGCAGATCCTCGGCCTCCGGGTCGAAGAACGCGTCGGTCTTGGCATCGGAACCGTCGTCGCCATCGGCGAAGTGTCCGGCCAGCCGCGCCGCGCGCATCTCACAACCCTCGAGGCGGGCATTGACCCAGGCCAGCGGGTCCCAGAACCAGGTCGCCTCCTCGCCGGCGACGCCCTGCGGGTCGAAGACGAAGGTGGGACTTCCCTTGGCCTCGCGCACATCTCGCGTCGCGTCGACCACGTCACGCTTGTTCGAGGTGGCCAGCACCGGGCCGATCGCGGTGAGGATCGCCGGAATCACCCGCGAGGTCGACTTACCCTGGCGTGGGCCCCAGATGTCCAGGTGCAGATCCTCGTAGGAGCCATACAGCATTTGGTTGTCGGCGATCCCGATGCCGATCGGCACGCCGGGCACATCCTCGCTACCGAGCCGCACGCCGAGCTGCTGCGCCTTCTCCCGCACGCCCTTCGCGGTGAGGTGCGCGATCGCGCCGCCCTGGCCCATCACGTCGGCCTTCTCGTCGACCGGAAGCACGCCGATCGTCGCGCGCTTCCTCAGCCGCTTGCGGATGACCACCCAGGCCACCAGCACCAGGACAACGAGCAGCACGATCACCGTCGACGCGCGCGGCCAATGCAGTTTGCCCCTGGCCAGATCCGCGACGATGGCGATCGGGTTGATCGGGATGGACTGCGGGGTCACCGCGAGCATGTTGCCGAGATGCAGCGCGATCCAGAGCGTGGCCACGACCGCGATACCGGCGTACAGCAGGATCATGGTCGTGTCCGGCCCGACCGCGGCCGGATCCTTCACCACCTTCTTCGCCATGTCTGCCTCCTACTTTCGGTACGGGAAATGTCTTGGTGGTCAGCGGAACGCGTCGAGGCGCCAGCCGTCGGGCGTGCGCACCACGGTGGCGATGACCGTCGCGGGCGGCAGCGGTTCCTTGCGGCCGTCCGGGTAGACGACGGTCTGCTCGATCCCGATCTTGAACTGCTGCATGTTCGGATCGCCACCGCCAGGCGGCTTCTCGCCGGAGGCGAAGGTGAACGCCTGGATGTTCGCCTTCGCGGTAGCCCAATCCGCCCACTGCAGCGTCGTCTTCGGCGTCTCCAGCCCGGTCGGTGCGCTGTCCAACACACGAACCAGGCTGGGGCCCAACCACTTTCGTGCGCGCGCCAGCGAAGCGCCCTGGGCTTCGGTGGCCGGAGACCAGGTGTAGATCTCCTTCAGCGCGGCCACCGCGACGCCGTCGGGCGTCACCGGATCGGGTGCGGGCACACCCTCGAGCAATCGGGTCGTTGACGTGGCCGGGTGCGCCCCACCGGATCCCGCGTCCGCGCGGTCTCCGCGACCGCAGGCCGCGCCAAGCATCGCGACGCTCACCACCAGCATCACCACCAGTTTCGCGCGTACCTGTGCTTTATCTCTCCAGGCTAGCCGCAAGGACCGACACTTATGCAGTCCCGACCTCGCGTGTTCGGATCGGGCGCTCACAGCACCCTCCTCGCCCGGCTGTCCCCCGGCACCTGCACCTCGCCGACACCACCGCCGCCACGCATGCCAGGCACGGCCTGGATCATCCGACCGTTGCCTGAGTAGATGCCGACCTGCGCGGGCCCGCGCGGCCCGAACGCGCTGAACACCAGATCCCCCTCCTGAATCTTGCTCATCGGCACCTCGGCACCAGCCTCCCACTGCTGTTCGGCGGTGCGCGGCAGCGTCACCGCGCCGGACGAGGCCGCGAACACCGCGGCCGAGGTCAAGCCTGGCCCGTCCATGCCACCGCCGGTCGGCCCCTCCGGACCGCCGCCGCCCCACACGTATGGCTGCCCGAGCCAATCGTGGGCGGCCTGGACGATCTGGCTTCCGCCGCCGCCCTCCTTCGGATCGAATCGGCCGAGCGCGCCGGGCGCGCGGTACTGCGCCTCCATCGCGAGGATGTTCGCCACGTAGGGCTGGGTCTCGGACAGGTGCGCCGCAACCTGATTCGGCATGCCGCCGGAGGCGAGCACGGCACCCTCACCGGCGTTGTAGGCGGCCAGGGACAGCGCGGTGACGTCACCCTGCACCTTGCCCTGGGACTCCCACTGCACGATCTTGTGCGCGAGCGCGCACATATAGCGGCCCTGCCCGACGATCGCGTCGCCGTCGTCCCAGAGGCTCGCGGTGCCGTTGCCGTCGGCGTCGATCACATACGGTTGCCCGTCATCCGGGTCGATGCTGACCGCGGTGCTCGGCAGGAACTGCGCGAGCCCCTGCGCGCCGGCGGGCGAGGTGGCGCCGCGGCGGAAGCCGGATTCCTGCTTGCCCTGCGCGGCGAGCAGCGAGGGGGTGATCTGCGGGCAGAGCGAACCCGCACGGCGATACCAGATTTCGAGCTCCGGCGGCACCTTGCCAGCGGCGAGCGCGCCGCCGGGGGTGCCGAAGCCGAGGTTGCACCGCGGGTCGGTGGAATAGGCCTGCGCGCCACCGACATTCGGGGTCGGCGCGCCGTCGAGCCAAGGCAGCGGGTCGATCTGGCGGCCGCCGGTGAATCGGCCGCCTGGGACGATCTCGAAATGCAGGTGCGGGCCGCTGGATTCGCCAGCGGAGCCGACCTGGGCGATGGGCTGGCCCGCGGTCACCGTGTCACCGACGTGCACGTGCACGCCGGTGTCCCACATGTGGCCGTAGACGGCGGAGTAGCCGCGGCCGTTGGTGTCCACCGAGTCGACGACGACCCAGTTGCCGAAACCCGATGCGGGACCGGCGGCTACGACGCGGCCGTCGGATACCGAGTAGATGGTGGTGCCGTCGGGGGCGGCCAGGTCGACACCGAGGTGCGTGCCGCCGCGCGCGCCGAAAACGTCCGACACCGTGAAGGTTCCGGCGGCCAGCGGCATGGTGCGCCGGACCGGTCCGGTGCCCCCGGCCAGCGACGGCGCCCCTGTGCTCGTCGGATTCGTCTGCGTCCCCGACGGTCCCGCCGCGGCGGCCGGACTCGCTTGCGTGCCAGACGGATTCGCGCGCGGATCACCCGGCGCGGGGCCACCGAGCGGCGGCATGCTCGACGGGGTGCCGAGCACCGACGCACCCTCGCACGGATCGTCGACCGAGGGCAGCACGATGACAACAACAAGGGTCATCAGCGCGAGCACCGCACCGAGCGCGCCCCACAGCAGCGCTTTGCCGGTCACCGCAGCCTCGCCGGGCCCGGCCCTCCACGCCCGGGCACGACAGGGTTCACTGGCCGCGCCGGGATTCGTTGAGGGTGTCGGCCAGGGTGCGGTTCATCTCGGCGGCGGCCGCCAATTGTTGTTGCAGCAGTGCGACTTTGCGGCGCAGCGCGGACGCGTCCAAGCGCTCCAGGCTCGGCCCCTCGGCCGCGCGCACCCAGTTGCGCACCGAGTTGGTGTGCACGCCGATCTGTTCGGCGACGACCCGGCAGGCCTCCGACTCGCTGCGCATCTGCCCGGTGAGCGCGACCACCTGCTGCACGGCGGCCTTGCGCACCTCGGGCGACACCCGGCGGTAGGAGCGGTGCGGCATCATCCGACCCACCTCCCATCGAGGCGGACCATCGCTGACCCGCGTCTCGGCTGATCTCTCATGCGGCGCTCCCGCTCGGCGAATCCGTCCCTCGGGCAGTCGATTCGGTGAACTCGCTGAACCGCTGGTTGGTGTCGTGAATGCCGCTCTCCTTCTCCGAGAGCGTGAACTCCATGTGGAACGGAATGCCAGGCCGCCGATCCTCACCGATCTTCAGCAGGAACTTGCCGGTGCCCGGCGGCGACGGCCGCTGCTGGCCCGGCTTGAGCGCCTCACCGGTCAACGCCTGCGGCGCGGACCAGCCGGTCACCATCTGTTCCTCGGCGGAGGTGAACGGCACGATGCTGTCGAGCCGCTTGACCTCCTCGCCGGGCAGCGCGCCGAAGATCTTGGCGCGCGCGCGTTCCAGGAAGCCGAGCGCCTTGGCGATGGCCGCCTCCGAGCCGAGCGCCTGCAGGTCCTTGATGGTGTGGCTGATCATGATCAGCGAGGTGGCGATGCCGCGCTGCAGGCGGGTGAGCTCGTCGACGCGGTCGATCATGAAATCGCCGAGGCCGAGCACCTGCCACAGCTCGTCCATCACCACCTGGAAGTAGCGCTGCGGGCCGAGGTCGGCGTCGGAGAGCACGTGCGCGGCCTCGACCGACGCGAACCCGTCGGCCCAACAGGCAAGCATCACCGCGGCTTTGAGCTTCTTGTCGCCGGACGGGATGTGCGAGACATCGATGCAGACCGCGACCGCGCCGGTGTCGATCGGCACCGAGGTCTGCCCGTTGAAGATCGCGCCGAACGGACCCTGGGTGAGCGCGCGCAACGAGCGACGCAGATTCTTGATCGCGTTGTTGTACTCGTCGACGTCGTCGGCGCCCGCGTCGAGCATCAATTCCTCACCGCCCGCGACGATCACGTCGAGCAGGTTCTCCATGATCGGCGGCTGGTCCGGGGTGTAGCCACTGCCCGTCTGATAGAGGATGCGCAAGGCGGTGGCGATGAGCGTCTCTTCGTAGTCACGCACCCGTGCACCGCGGACCAGTTCGACCAGACCCGCGATCAGCGTCACCTGGCGCGCCCGCAGATCCTGCAGCACCTGAATCTGCAGTGCGGGATGGTCATCCAGCATCGGCACCACGGCGCCGAGCACACCGGCGGCGAGCGGGTTGAGCTTGCCGTGGCCGTAACCAAGATCGATCACCTGGCCGCCGACCAGCTCGACCATCCTGCGATAGTCCGGCTTGACGTCGGCCAGGATGAGCGGCGTGATGCCCTGGGCGATGCCGCCCAACACGATCCGGCGCACCAGCGACGACTTACCGAAACCATTGAGACCGAGCACGAATAGGCTTGGCGCGGTGATGAAGCTGCCGCGCATGAACCAGTTCATCGGGTCGAAGCAGACCGGGGCACCGGTGTGCAGGTGTGAGCCGAGCGGGGTGCCGATCAGCGGCGCACCGGCACCGACCGACCACGGCCACAACCCGGCGACCTGCGCTGTGGTGGCACGGTATTCGACCGGACGGCCGACCACGTTCATCCGGCCGCCACCCTCACCCGCGTAGCCGCGATCGGTGAGTTGGGCTGTGCTGCGGTCGAATCCGTCCTCGAAGACCTGTTCGGCGCGCGCGGCGTAGTTGCGGCGGCGGATGTCGTCGGTGCGAATCCGGAACTGCGCGAACGCCGCCCGCAGGCCGGTCTGCTCGCGGACGATCATCTCCAGCTTGGCGCGGGTCGGCTCGTCGAGCAGCGGCGGACCCGAGGTCTTGCGCCGGTCGGACTTGGCCTTCGCGCGCAGGGCAGCCTTGTCCATCACCGGCGTACCCATGGCACGGTCGGCGGTGTAGTCGGTCTTGGTGGGGCGCTGGGCATTACGTGCGGCCCGCGAACCATTGCGGTCCTGCACGCCGCGCTCGGACTTGCCGTTGCGCGCCGCCTTCGCGCCGCGCGAGTCCGCCTGACCCGACCGGCTCGGCCGGGCCGGTCGCTCGGGCGCACCGTCGCGGGCCCGCGCCGTCCTGGCCGCGTCGCCGCGCGCCCGGTCCGAACTTCGCTCGCCCCGGCCGTTTTCGGCTGGGAGCGCTTGCGCGTCGCGACTGCGCGAGGCAGCGCGTGACCGCTCCGGACGCGACCCGTCGGCGCGGGCGCTCTCGGACCGCGCCCGTCGCTCGGCCGCCTCCCGCGCGCGTTCCCGCTCCGATGTCTCGTCGAGTCCCGACCGGTCGTCGCCGGTCACCCGCGCCGCGCCCCTGCCGAATCGCCGTGGCCGGTCCGGCATCTCCTCGATGCCGGACCGTTCGCGCACGCCGCGGCGGCCGCGCTCGGGTGCGGGGCGCTCGCCCCACTCGTCGCGCTCGACCTCGTCGCGCCGCTTACCGCGCCGGGCCGCTGGTTCGTCGCGATCCCGTACGGGTGGCTCGTTGTCACGTGCCATGAATCACTCACCCCGCCAGTGCCTTAGGAATAGTCGCGTGCTCCGGCAGGATCACCCCGCAACCGAGCGAAGCCGCGAAGGCCGCCGCCTGGTAGCGGTAACACCGCCGGATCTTCAACCGCGCCTGCGTGGACAGGTCGCGCGTGATGGCTTCGATACGCGGCAGGTCGCCGCGCAGGGGCTCGGTGATGGTCACCAACGCCCCGAAGCGGGTCACACCGTGACCCCGGGCTTGCTCCTCACGGGCCTGCTGGGTCGCACCGACCCGCAGGGTCGCGGCCGCGGACACCACACCGCGTTCGCTCTGCTGGGCCACCAGCGCGTTCTTGAAGTCGTCATCGACGATCTCGGCGGCGTCGGCGGCCGAATGCGGCCGGTACACGATGGCGATGCGCTTGCGCGGCACTTCGGGATTGGGCGCGAGCAGGCGTTGCAGCACCCGCTCGTCCACCGCGCCCTCCGGCGCCGCGTCCATCTCCCAGGTGACCGAGCGGCCACCGTCGTGCACGAAGTGGTCCCACTTCTCGTCGTGCGAAACCGGGCCCGCGTCAGCCCAATCCAGGCCGTGGCCGTTGGGTTCGCTTGCGGCGACTTCCAAGTCGGCCTGCGAGGCCGGGTCGTAGCTGCGCCGGATGAACGAGATGACCTCGTCCGCCGACATCGGCTGGGCGCGCACGCCCGCCTCGGCGAGTGCCGCGCAGATGCCAGGCAGGCGGCGGCCGATCTCGACCGCCTCCTCGGCGGGGTTCTTGCGGCGCTCGGCGGTGGTGGCCTTGAAGGTGATCGCCACCCGCGGCAGCAACTGCACCCGCTCCTGCGGCAGCTCGGTGGCGAGCTCGTACATCACCTGCTGCGCAAGCTCCGGCGCCTCCGGCCTGGTGATCGTGGAAACCTCGGTGAGCAAACGGTTTCCGGTCTCCGGCACGGTGTCGATGACCGGGACGACCGCGACGATGTCGCTGGTCTGGCCGACCGAGGCGAGGAAGGTGCCCCACGCCGACACCCAGCGATCGATCACCGGCTGATCGACCGCCTCATGGCCTTGCGGCCAGGCCCGCAGCACCACCGTGTACTGGGCGAACTGCGGCAGGTGGATCATGCCGAAGCTGTAACCGCCCGCGTCGATGCCCTCGTACAGCTTCGACGGCGCGAGCAGACCGGGCAATCGGGTGACGCCGCCCGGGATTCGGGAGAACCGGCCACCCCGGTACACGTGCTCGCCGTTCTTGCGCGAGCGCATCCAGTTGAACATCATCAATCCCGTCTCGTAGCCCGATCGGCCGCCCGTGCGCCACACCAGTGGAACCATGATCACGACGCCGGTCACGCCGACGATCAGACCCCATTTGAAGCCGCCGACCATCGCGGTGATCAACGCCGTGATCACCACCACGAAACCGATCACGGTCTCTTCCCAGCGCAGCCCGAAAAGGCCTGCGCTGCGGGGCTTTTGCCACAGCCCGTACGAGCGACGCTCGTAGGTATCGTTCGTCGTCATCGTCATCGCGGAATGGTGCTCCTCCCGAGGTCGGGCGAGCGATTCGCCCAACGGTCACCGGCCACATCACCCATTGCCTGGTCCGCACGGTTCAGGCTGCTCGTCGCGGCGCGGGCCGCGCCGATCCGGCCCGCTGCCCGTGCCGCACCGGACGGTACTCCCGCCGCGCCGCCGGGCCCGGAGGCGCGCGGTGCCGCGCCACCAGCCGGTCCGCCGCCACCGCGCGGTGGGGTCGGCCGTGGTGCGCCGCTGCCGCGTCCGCCCGCGCCGCCCGGCGGACGCGGACCCGCGCCGCTGCCGCCGACGTAGCCCGGCGAACCCGACGCCGCGGTGCCTTTGACGCCAACGGCTTTGGTGCCCATGGCGCCGAGGCCCGCGACGGCGAGCAGGGTGCCGCCGGTCGCGGTGAGACCGGAACCGCCGCTGCCGACGATCGCGACCGCGGGCGTGACCAAGCGCATCAGCGCGGGCAGCACGAACGCGACGCTGCACAGCAGCACGATGGCGACCAGCATGCGTTGCGCCTGTTCACCATCCGGCAGGCCGTTGGTGGCGGTCAGCGAATCCACATGTCCCGCAGTGGTGAACGCGATCATGTAGACGATCGCGGCCACCGGTTTCCAGAGCATGAACGCGATGATCCAGCCGATCAGCTTCTGGTAGGACTGTTTTCCGACGTTCATCCCTGACGCGGCCGCCGCCAGCGGGAGCACACCGGCCGCGATGATCAGCAGCCCCTGCCTGACGATGGCGAGGATGATCTGCGCGAGCGCGCCGAGCAGCCCGACGATCGCGATGATCAATACCAGGCCCGGCGAAAACGCCTGCAGCTTACTGGTTTTCACCATCAGCTCGGCCAGGTCCTTGGCGTTGCCGTTGGTCGAGTCGTTGATGATCCACTCGGAGAACCGATCCGAGGCCTGGGTGCCTGCGACGATCACCGCGCCGAGCATCCACGAGCTGAACACCACTCTGGCGAACATCCGGAACGATTCGGCGGCCTCGTTAATCGTTGCCCCGCGTCTTGCCTCGGCCAATCGGGCGCCGGACAGGATCACCGAGGCTATCAAGAGCAATATCTGGGCCTGATAGGTGTAGTCGTTGATCTTCGTGAACAGCGAACCTCCGTCGCTGGCCGCCTCGTTGGGCACCTTCATCCAGAAGGTCAGCGCCAGGATGATGGCCTCGCCGAGGCCGTTCATCAGCGAGTCGACCACCTTGCCGAAGGTCGAGTCCCACGCCTTGTCCTTGACCGCGGTGGCCGCCTGACCGGGATGGGAGGCGGCATTGCCCGCCTTGCACGCGGCGGAGGCGGCGTCGCCGAGGGAGATGCCAGGCAGGCCGACATTGTCGAGGCTGTCGTGGATGTCGTTGCACGTCTGGTCGAAGCCGTACTGCTGGCCGTAGGCCACGGTCGGCGTCGCCATCATCACCGTGAAGATGACCGCGAAGATCGTGAGTATTCGACTCACCATTGTCTGCACCCCTCGCTGCTCCGCAGGTCGGCCGTCAACGTGGTCTCGGGCCTTGCCGATCGTGCTCACCATTTCGTCCACCCGCTCAGCGATTCGAGGTTCCCGGTTTGTGCGGTGTTCGACGTCGAGGGCTTGAGTCGCCAGTCACCCGCGTCCCAGACCATGACCAGGCGGATCGCCGCCCACGTTTGTTTGCCGTCGATCACGTCGCCGCGCGAGGCGAGCCGGATGATGGCCAAGTCGTCGGCGTAGTCGTCGACCTTGAACGCGTCCGAGGCGACGAAGTACTTGGTCAGCGTCTCCGGCTGCTGCGCGGGCAGCTTGTCGCTGGCCAGCGCCTTGTCGTAGGCGGCGATCTGCTGGGCCGAGACGCGCACCTGCGTCACATACAGATCACGGTCGGCGGGGCGGGCGTTGAGCCGATAGGTGATCTGCGCCGCGGCAAGCACCGCGCCCTGCGGCGTGTGCGAATAGCCAACGGCCAGACCGTCTTCGATGCGCGCCGGCCCGTCCGAGGTGGAGAACGGCACGGAGGCGCCGTAGACCCGCTGCCAGCCGTGCGGCGCGGTGGTGCCCTCGGGCGCCGCGGTCAGCCAGTCCGCGTCGGAGGCCTTGCGCTGCCGCGACGGATCCTGCGGAAGTGGTTGCCCGGCAGGGTTGTTCGGCACGTCGACACGCCTGCCGAGGATATCGACCTCGGGGCTGGCGAAGCCGGTGCCGCCAGCCGACGCGGCAGGCGCGGGCGCGCTGGCCGGGGAGCTGTTGTCGTCACGGGTCACGTAGACGACGATTCCCACGATCACGATGAGCGCAAGCACGGCGGCGGACGCGACGGCACCGAAGGAGACGCGATCACGCGTGTAATACTCCTTCTCACTCACTTCGGTGCCTCCAATTTCACGATGTCATCAGGTATTACGTCAATCGGATCGATCGGTCTAGCGGTCGCGCCCGGATCGGGCAGCAGTAACCGCCAGTCTTGACCGAACCATTCAACGGTGGTGTGGTTCACCGCCTTCGAGCTGTCCGAGTATTGGGTCTGCACGTCGACGGTGCTGCGCTGGTCGGTGTAGCCGGTGACCTTATAGCCGAGCACGCGGGGCGCGTAGTCGGGGCTGGCCGGTCCGGTGATGGACAGCTGGATCCGATTCACCGCCCACTCGTCCTTCGCGGCGCCTGGAACCACTTCCTGCGCAGCGACTTTCGCCCACTGGCTGTCGGCGGCCACCGCCAACCGCACCGCGTGGTTGATCGCCGCGACGCCCGCGCCGCGCGGCGAATGCTCGAAACCCGTTGCGGCACCGTCGGCTACCGACTTGGGCCCCTGATCGGTCTGCGGCAGCGGCACGCCTTGGAACGGCTGCCACCGCACGCCCGTCGGCGGCGCCGAGAGGTCGGGCCCGGTTCGGCCGTCGCCGTTACCGCAGCCGACCGCCGCGATCAGCAATGCGGCGCCGATAGCCCCCGCTGGGCCCATAGGTCGCTCGCTACGCTCGCTCATGTCGGCAGGAAGGCCAGCGCGATTCCCGACGCTGTGCTCGCCACTATCGCCCCGAGCAGGCTCATCAGCACCCCGTGCGAGGCGTCGTTCATCGCGAGGTCGCTGCGGAAGGAGATCCACAGCTTGCCCGCGGAGACGATCATCCACGCCAGACACACCAGCAAGACGAACCACAGCAGCCAGTTGAGTAGCTGCATGAGCGGTTCCAGGACCTCGGGGGGCATCTGTTTGTAGGCCAGCAGCTCGGCTGCCGACGCGCGCACGGTAGATATGTCGGACATCAGGTTCCAATAACGGCGTTCATGATGGTGCCGGCGCTGGTCGCGACGACGCCGCCGATCATGGCGCCGGCCACCATCTTCGGCGATTCGAGTCCGCCACCCGTCCACTTCTCCCACGCGAACTTGCCGCCCGCGTAGGTGATTCCGCAGATGCCGGACAGCAGGACGAACCAGGTGAGGTAACGCACCAGCTGCAGGATCTTCTCCGAGCCTGGCGGTGCCTCGGGCGTCGGGTTACCGACCTGCGCGAGTACGGTGCCGTACGTGTCGTGCACGGCGAGGAGAATCATGCTCATCGGGTGCCTTTCTCGAAAGTAGTTGAGTCGTCGCCGATTCGATGCGGACGTTCACTGATCGGGTGGCTTTCTACTTGCCCGGTCCTGCGCCGGATCGTCGAGTTGTGCCTCCTCCAGTGCCGTTCGAGCCGCCGCGACGATGTCGGCGCCGAGCTCCCTGACATCGAGCGGTACCTCCTCCAAGGGGTCGATCTTGCGTTTCTTCTGTGGCAGTGCGTCACCGGGCGCCCACACCGGCAGCTTCTCCGGTTCGACCAGCGTCCATTCCTCATACCACGGGACCTGCCACAGCTGACCGGCCAGCGAGCCGACCACGTCGCGGTAGCGGCGGATCTCGGCGGGCAGCCGACCGGGTCGCGCGGCGACGGTGATCAGCCCGAGCACCTCGCAGGAACCGGCGAAACCCGAATGATGTTGGCGCAGTAGGTCATGCGCGCGAGTAAGACCGGCGATGGTTTCCCTGGCGACCAGCACGACGAAGGGGGATTCGCGGTCGAAGACGCCGGGCCAGCGGCGGCCCGAATCCGCCGCGGGCGCAAGCACATGCGCGAGGCTACTGGCTCCGGCACCGCCGTGCACACCGAGCAGCCACACCAGCGGGGCCCGCCCGATTCCGGGTACCGGACGGTCCCAGATCGGTGCGCGGCGTGACTCCGGCGGGGCGACAACGCCCGCGGGCGCGGATTCGGTCTGACGTCGAAATTTCATGGCGGCGGTCATGATGCCACCCCGGCCAGCAGGCGCCCATAGGCCCGGCGCGTATCGATGCCCAACGACGCGTGCCTGACCAGTTCACCCCTGGCCAGGTGTGGGTCGTATGGAATTTCCCTGATATCGCGGACCCAGCCGGACAGGTGCTCACGCAAATGCTCGGCAACGCCCGACTCGGTACCCGGATGTTGGTGTGAGACAACGATTGTGGTGTCGCCGACGATGCCGCCGCCCTGCCCCTCGGCGGAGTCGCCGAACTGGTCGTCGAGCCATTCCAGGGTGACCCGCAGCCGGTTCGCGGCGTCGGCCCGCGCCGGAATGGCAAGCACCAGAGCGACATCCGCGTCATCGAGCAGCGGGCGCAGCTGCCGTCCGGCAATCGGGCTGCCGCCGTCGTATACCGCGGTGAAGCCGGAGTCGTATACCGCTCGCGCCACCGTGAGGTAGGTCGCGCGCCTGCGCAGCGGCGCGGAATCGCGCCACAGTAAACCGATTCCGGAGGTCGCGCGGGACAGGCATTCCTTCAGCGGGGCCGGTTCGTCGTCGCCGCGCCCGTATAACCACGATTGCAGGCTGATCGGGTGCAGGTGTTCATCCGCGCCGCGCAGCGCCAGATCGCTGCCCGCCGCGGTCGCGTCCACCGCGACCGTCGGAGTTCCCGCTATGCCGAGCTCACCCGCGATGCCAAGTGCCGTCGTGGTGGTTCCCGCACCACCGCAGCCGCCGACCACCAGGATGGGGCGCTGTAACGGCTGTTCCGCACCGGAACCGCCGCCCTTGCCGCGCCGCAATCGCACCACCGGAGCCTTGGAGCGCACGGGCCGACCCGACGGTTCACCCTGGTCGGGTGCCTCGTCGAGCCAGCGGCTCCAGTCCTCTCCCATCGCTTCCTGCTCTCCTCTATCCGGCCGCGATACCTGTGATCAGGGTGCGGCCGTCGATCACCGCGGTGGTGACCGTCTGCTTGTTGTACGTGGCGGGCACGCCGCCTGGGCGGTACTCGGTGACCTCCACCGAGTACCGGTTGTCTGCGATGGTCACGATCCGCACGCAGTGCGTGGTGCCCGCCGGGATGGTGTCGATGCCGCGCTGGATGGTCGACGCGGGTGAGACGGCGGCGTCCGGTGCGACGACCTGCCTGACCTGCTCGCCGGAACGCTCGACGTAATACGCGTACTGAAAAGCCAGGATAGCGTCGGGACCCGTTGTGGTACTGCCCATTTCGGCGCCGCGCACGATCGACGCGGTGCGCTCGGTCGCGCACGCGCCGAAGGGCTGGGTGGTCACCCCGGCCTGCGACTTGCCGCGCAGGCTGTCGGTGCTCACGCCAGCCTGGGCACTGCCTGCGGTGAACTGCACCGACGCCGACGAGGCAGGCAGCCGCGGCGACGCAGAGCGCGCGTTGGACGAGTGCAGCAGGAACAGCACGCCGGCGGCCGCGGCGCCGAGCAGCAGCACCGCGATGACGAGCACGACGAACACCCGGCCGCGCCGCGACCGACGGGCGCGAGCCTCCAGACGCAAGGCGCTGGACGAGCGCGGTCGCGGCTCGTCCAGCGGGTCGTCGTAGTCATCGTCGTCGGGCCACGGGAAACGCACCAGGTCGGCGTCGCGCGGGGCGTAGTCGTCGTCGGGGCCGGGTGCCCGGCCTACCCAGTCCGACCAGCCGCCGGTGAATTCGCTGCGCTGCGCCGAGAGGTCGGCGGGGACCTCGGGCTGCGGTTCGTCGCGAATGTAGTGCGGGTACCGCGCCGGGCCGTTCTCGTCGAGATGTACCGAACTCGGCTCACCCGGGGGCACCGGCGCCGTTTCCGGCTCCAGCGCGGCGTACCAACGGGACAGTTCTTTGTACGACTTCAACATTCCCCCATTCCCGCTGAGCGAGGCACATAGCGCATCGTCGGACCCTCTCGGCGATCAGTTCGTGGAGAACGGGTAGGTGTTGGCGGTGCCGGGTCGATCGGTGGGCGGAATCGACGTCGCGCCGCCGGATGAGGCGCCGTCGGCTCCTGTCCCGAACGGAAATTGTCCCGTACCGGAAGAATTCGGCGTAGTCGACGCGCCGGGTGACGCGCCGGAGAATCCCATCGGCGGCTTGTCCGCGCCACCCTGTGGGCTGCCGTTCGCGCCGAATTTACCGGCGATATCGCGGGCAACAGCGGCGAACCAATCGGCAACGAAAGTGGTGGGTGAGTCGCCATTGGCGGCGACCGTCGCGGTGTTGTACGCGCCGTGCCGCTGGACGGTATCCCAGTACCGCACCCAGGTCGCGGTGTTGAGCAGTTGGCTGTTGTCGGTGATGTTTTGGACAACCGCGTTGAAGGCCTGGGTGACCAATCGAGCGCTGGTCGTCGGCGGGACCAGTTGGGCGACGGCGCCGGCTAATTTCGTGCCGAGCGACAGCAGCGCGGCGGGCGGGTTCGACAAACCGGCGGTGGCAAGGTCGGCGATGGTTGCCGGGTTGATGACCGTCTTGACGACCGTGGTGACCGCGTTCAGCCCGATCATGCCGACCTTCAGCAGCGCCTGTAGCGCACCGGGGAGGTCGAGTGGGGTGCGCGGGTCGGCGGCGTCGGCGAGGCGCTGTGCGATCGACGCCTTGGGCGAGATGGCCAGCGTCGCGAGCGAGTTGCCTTGCACGTCCTCGTTGGCGACCTTGGTCGCGGTCTTGATCGAGGTGTATGCCAGCGCCTGGGCGATGGAGGTGAGCGAGGCGATCGGGTCGCCGCCACTGAGCTTGGACTGGCCGACGACGTTGGTGACCGCCTTGAGGATCGGCGCGCCCTGCGGTGCGTCGCAGGCGAGGTCGCCCGCCGCACAGAAACTGGCGACGCGGCCGGTGAGGGCGCCGAAGTTGGCGGCGATGTCACGGTCGGGGCCGATGCCGCCGCCGGTGGCCGGCGCCTGGGGCAGCGCGGCGACGGCGGCGAGCTGATCGCCCGCGGTGCCGGGGGCCGGATCCGGCGACTGCTTGCCCGGCGAGCCGGGGAACAGGGGTGCGCCAGGGTTGCGGGTCGGGTCGGCGAACAGCGCCACCGCGGCGACCTTGTCGGCCGGGAGCACCCCCTGCCCCTTCCCGATCTCCTGCGCGAACATCGAGGCCACGTGTGCGCCCTGCGAATAGCCGACCACCGCGAATCTGGTGTCCGCGCAGCGGTCGGCGACGGCCTTGGCCATCGTGCGCAGCCTGGCCAGTCCGCCGGTCACCGATTCGGAATACGGCACCGCGCCACCGGCGGTCGCCCCGCCGAAGCCGGATTCGTATGGCACATAGGCACGATCGACGAGTCCAGGGGCGGTGGCCTTGGCCAGCATCGGGCGGAAGACGGTGGACAGCATGCCGGTGTCGGTGGAGGGCGCGGCATCCGGTGACGATTCGCCGGTGCCCTGAATTCCCAAGGCGTACAGTGCCGGACACGCGCTGAGCGTGACGTTGGTCGAAGGGCCAGCGGGATTCGCCGGAACGGCCGCGGCGGTGCCAGCCATAGCCACGGTCACGGCGAGTGCTGTCAGCACCCCCGTGACTCTTGCCGTGTAATTCGTCATAGCGATCCGCAATCAATCCGTGTTGCCGCAGCTACCCTCAACGCCATGAAACGCAATAGACCGTAACAGATTCCGACTATTGCTGGGGCATCGCCGAAAACTTTCCATGAACTGCCGAAAGAGGTTGCACACATTCGCGCGTGCCGAGCAAACCTCTCCGGCAACTTTCCGATGGTCCGAAAATGAGAGCTACCGCCCGGCGACCCGCCGGTCACGCGAATTCCCTACCGGGACTCCACCTTCCGTTCGCCCGATTGCTTCGGCATTCGTGCAGGTATCTTCGGCTTCGCCGATCGTTCGCCACGAGGTTGCCACTCGCACAACAAATGACACGTCAAGGGGAGTGGCTGTGCCGGACAATTTCAGGCGGCCCCGCGCATTCGCGCTAAGCAGCTGAAGTGACGCGGTAGACGTCATAGACGCCTTCCACATTCCGGACCACATTCAATAGGTGTCCGAGGTGCTTCGGGTCGCCCATCTCGAAGGTGAACTTGCTGATCGCGACCCGGTCGCCGTGGGTGGCGACCGACGCGGACAGGATGTTGACCTTCTCGTCGGCAAGCACCTTCGTCACGTCGGAGAGCAGTCGGGTGCGATCGAGCGCCTCGATCTGGATGGCGACAAGGAACACCGAGGACGGTGACGGCGCCCAGGACACCTCGATGATGCGTTCGGCCTGATCACGCAGCGATCCGGCGTTGGTGCAGTCGGTGCGGTGCACGCTGACCGCGCCGCCGCGGGTCACGAAGCCCATGATTTCGTCACCGGGCACCGGGGTGCAGCACTTGGCCAGCTTGGCGACGGTGCCGGACGCGCCGGGGATCAGCACGCCGGCGTCGCCGGTGGTCCGCTGCCGGTTCGGCGTGGTGGACGGGGTGGACCGCTCGGCGAGTTCGTTCTCCACGTCACCGATGCCGCCGAGTTGCGCCATCAGTCGCTGCACCACGTGGTGCGCGGAGACCTGGTGTTCGCCGACCGCGGTGTAGAGGGTGGAGATATCGGTGTAGTGCAGTTCGTGTGCGACGGCGGTCATCGCGTCGACGCTCATCAGCCGCTGCAACGGCAGGCCGACGCGGCGGACCTCCTTGGAGATCTGCTCCTTACCGTTTTCGAGGGCTTCCTCGCGGCGCTCCTTGGCGAACCACTGCCGGATCTTGGCCTTGGCGCGCGGCGAGACGACGAAGTTCTGCCAGTCGCGGCTCGGTCCGGCGTTCTGCGCCTTCGAGGTGAACACCTCGACGACCTCACCGTTTTCCAGCTGACGTTCCAGCGCGACCAGGCGACCGTTGACCCTGGCGCCGATGCACTTGTGCCCGACCTCGGTGTGCACGGCGTAGGCGAAGTCGACCGGGGTCGACTTCTGCGGCAGCGTGATCACGTCACCCTTCGGGGTGAACACGAAGATCTCCGGCGACTTCAGATCGAAGCGCAGCGACTCCAGGAACTCGGCCGGGTCGGCCGCCTCCCGCTGCCAGTCGAGCAGCTGGCGCATCCACGCCATGTCGTCGACCTCGGTGGAGTCGTTGGAGTGCTTGCCCCGGGTCTCCTTGTAGCGCCAGTGCGCGGCGATGCCGAATTCGGCGGTGCGGTGCATGTCCTGGGTGCGGATCTGCACCTCTAGTGGCTTGCCGTCCGGGCCGACGACGGTCGTGTGCAACGACTGGTAGACGCCGTAGCGCGGTTGGGCGATGTAGTCCTTGAACCGGCCCGCCATCGGCTGCCAGAGCGAGTGCACGACGCCGACGGCCGCGTAGCAGTCGCGCACCTCGTCGCAGAGGATGCGGATGCCGACCAGGTCATGGATGTCGTCGAAGTCCTTACCCTTGACGATCATCTTCTGATAGATCGACCAGTAGTGCTTCGGACGGCCCTCGACGATCGCGTTGATCCGTGACGCCGCAAGGGTATTCACGATTTCCGCGCGCACCTTCGCCAGGTACGTATCGCGCGACGGCGCCCGATCGGCGACCAACCGCACGATCTCGTCGTACTTCTTCGGGTGCAGGATCGCGAACGCGAGGTCCTCCAGCTCCCACTTGACCGTCGCCATGCCGAGCCGATGAGCAAGGGGCGCAATGACTTCGAGGGTTTCCTTGGCCTTCTTCGCCTGCTTCTCCGGCGGCAGGAAGCGCATGGTGCGCATGTTGTGCAGCCGGTCGGCGACCTTGATCACCAGCACCCGCGGGTCACGCGCCATCGCGATGATCATCTTGCGGATGGTCTCGGCCTCGGCGGCCGCGCCGAGGTTGACCTTGTCCAGCTTGGTGACGCCGTCGACCAGGTGCGCGACCTCGGGGCCGAAGTCGAGGGTGAGCTGCTCGAGCGAGTAGCCGGTGTCCTCGACGGTGTCGTGCAGTAGCGCGGCGACCAGCGTCGTGGTGTCCATGCCGAGTTCGGCAAGGATGTTGGCCACCGCGAGCGGGTGGGTGATGTAGGGGTCGCCGGACTTGCGGAACTGGTGCTTGTGCCGTTCGTCGGCCACATCGAAGGCGCGCTGCAGCAGCGTCAGGTTGGCCTTCGGGTACAGCTCGCGGTGCACGCTGGCCAGCGGCTCGAGCACCGGCTTGACCGCGGCGATGCCACGCTGACCGGTCATCCGGCGGGCGAGGCGGGCGCGCACTCGACGCGACGCCGAGGTCGGGACCGCCGCGGAGGTGCCAGGCTGACGCGCGGGTGTAGACGCGGGTGGGGTGGCCGAAGTGCCGTTACTCGGCTGCTCTCCCCCGGTGGCGGCACCATTCGACTGCGGGGCGTCGTCCGATTGCTCGACATTCGCCTCGCCCAAGTGCTGAGTCATGCCACCACCTCTCAGTGCCCACTTGCGGCGCTCACGGGCCCTCCGTGGTTTGCCGCCTCCGGGCCTGACGTTCGCGCCGCGTGCCTCGGTCGAACCACCCTATCCGACCGCTGCAACCGCCCAGGCCATCAACTTTAGTCCCGGCCGCGCGCTGGCGTCCGGCGCGTGGTTGCGGCGGGTGCGATGCGGGTGCTCAGGCCGGGATGACGCTGGGTTCGCCGGGGGCTTCGGAGGCGTACAGAAAGCCTGACATATCGGGCGTCCGCGTGGCGGCGTTGTGACCAAACGTGGGGCTAGCGAATGGTGGACGGGCTGACGGGCTCGCGGTTGATCATGGACTGTCCATCGAAGTCCGGGCTGGCCGGGACGTGCAGAAGGTCGACGACGGTGGGGGTGATGTCGACGAGGGTGTAGCGGGAGGTGGTGTCGCCCGCGGTGAAGTCGGGGCCGCGGGCGATGACGAAATTGGTTGTCTCGTCCGGGGATTGGCCGCCGTGGCCGCCCTTGGGCTTGTGGCCGTGGTCGGCGGTGACCAGGATGGTCCAGTGCTCGGCGGGGTTGGCCGCGGCACGGGCGTCGACGGCGGCGGCGATCCGGCCGACCTGTTCGTCGATGCGCCGGACGGCGTCGAGGTACTGGCTCGAGGCGGCGCCGTCGCTGTGACCGGCGTGATCGACCTGGTCGAGGTGGGTGAAGAGGAAGTCGGGGGCGAACTTCGTGATCGCGTTGACCACGTCGGTGGCGGTGGCCGCGTCGGTCTTGGCCTCGTCCGGGTCGTCGGGGACCGGCGGGGTGGAGACGACCACGTCAGCGCGGGGGTTGCCGCTGCCCGACATGGTGGCGATCTGATCCCAGGTGGCGATCGAGTGCGTCTTCAGCGCCGGGTTGGCGCGTTCGAGCTGGGTGAACACCGTCGGATACTTCGCGAACGGCGCCGCGGTGAAGTCGTTGTCCTTGATGCCGTGCTTGCGATCCCACACCCCGGTCAGCACGGTGGCCCAGGACGGGCCGGAGATGGTGATGTGCGGCGCGATCGAGGAGCGGCTGAGCATGCCTTCGGCACTGAGCCGCAACAGGTTCGGCGCCCGCACCTGCAAGACCTTGTCGTACATCAGGCCGTCGAGCCCGATCAGGACCACCTTGTCGACGCGGGCGTCCGCGTGTGCCCCACCTGCGGCGACCGTCATGGGAAGAACGGTAACAGCCAAGACGGCAAGTGCTTTCGCGAAGAACCGGCTCATGCTCGCGCCCCGCCGTCCGACCGGTCGGCAACGCCCTCATCGCGCTGCCATCCGTTACACCCGCCGTGCCGATGATTCGCTCGCTTGTCGCGCTCGCTCATAGTCCGAACCATGCGGGGCGAACCGACCCGATGGGTAGGCCGCCGCGGCACTGTTCATTGACGTTTCATCGGCCTCGCCATCGCGCGTTGCCTCGCTGAACACGGATTGAACGCTCGATAGCTATCAGCTATGCAAGCAGCTCACGGGCGGGTGGCGAGCGGGTGAACGTCGGATTGCGGTTGACACCTCGTCGGCGATGTGGCTGGCTGACGCCATGCCAGCCGATTCCGCGCAGCGGGGTATCCGGATCGCGGCCGTCGCCGATACGCATCTGCGGCCCGCCGTGGTCGGTCGATTCCGGCCCGACTTCCTGCGTCTGGCCGAGCACGCCGACGTGCTGCTGCTGGCCGGCGACCTCACCGAGGGCGGCAGGCTCGCCGAAGCCGACCTGCTGTGCGCCGAAATCGCCGACCTCCCGGTGCCGGTCGTTGCCGTGCTCGGCAATCACGACCACGATCACAAGCTCGGCTTCCGAATCTCCGCCCAGCTCACCGACATTGGCGTACATATGCTCGATGGGACCGCGATCACGCTGGAGCTGAACGGAATTCGGGTCGGCATCGCGGGAGTGATGGGCGGCAGTGGCGGCTTTCCCGACTACCCGGGAAGCCCCGACGAAGGCACCGAGGAGCACCAGGCTCGGATGCGCCGCGGTCCACTCGACGCGCTACGGCTGCGTCAGGCCCTCGACACCCTGGACACCGACGTCCGCATCGCGTTGATGCACTTCTCCCCCGTCATCGACACCCTCGTCGGCGAGCCGCCCAAGATCTATCCCGGTCTCGGCTGCCACGCTCTCGGCGAAGCGATCGATGCGGGCCGTGCGACGCTCGCCCTGCACGGGCACGCGCACAATGGCGCCGAAATCGGTTGCACCGCAGGCGGAGTCCCGGTCCGCAACGTGTCGTATCCGGTGATCGGCCGCGCCTACGCCGTCTACGACGTCGCGCCAGCAACCGCTCCACAGCGCTGACCAACCACATCCCGCGATGCGCAGCTACCACCGAACACCGGCACGGATTACCCGCATCGGCACCGCAGCGCATGCCGTCGCTTGCGGCGCAGGTTGCTACCTGCCGCGCACATCACTGCCTGCCGCGCAGCGAGCGATCGCCGCGTCAGCCGGGCTGTCGCGCCTGACGGGGCACGGTGGTCGGTAGGTTGACCCCATGACCGTCGTCCGCTCTCTGCTGCTGTTCGGGTTGGCTGCTGTTGCTGAGATCGGCGGGGCGTGGTTGGTGTGGCAGGGGTGGCGGGAGCATCGCGGGATGCTCTGGATTGCGGCGGGGGTCGTTGCGCTGGGGGCCTATGGGTTTGTCGCGACCTTCCAACCCGATCCCAACTTCGGCCGCATTCTCGCGGCCTACGGTGGTGTCTTCGTCGCGGGCTCGCTCGCCTGGGGGATGCTCGTCGACAAGTTCCATCCGGACCGCTGGGATTACCTCGGTGCGGCCATCTGCCTGGTTGGTGTCGCCATCATCATGTACGCGCCGCGGCGCTGACCGGCTGAGCACGTCCGGTCTCCGGTCATCGGACGGCACGGTCCCCGACGATTGCGGCGCGCGCTGCGTCTTTCGACCGAGTTCGTCTTTCGGCCGAGTTCGCGGGTACGCCGGGCAAGCTCGAGCGATGATGTTCTGCCGCATCGGTTTCGGAGCACGCCATCGGGATGGCTCCCGAGGTTTCCGGTGTTACCTAGAGGCGACCGGTCATCGAAACAGTCTGGCGAGGAGCCACCGTGGCACAGGACATTCAGCCCATCACCGACACCCAGCGCAATGCGGCGGCAGCCTTCCGGGCGCTGCACGAACAAGGCCTGTTCGTGTTGCCGAACGCGTGGGACGCGGCTAGTGCGGCGGTGATCGCGCGCGCTGGCGCACCGGCGATCGCGACAACCAGTGCGGGCGTTGCCTGGTCGCTCGGCACCGGCGACGGCCAGCAACTCACCAGGGAGGACACGATCGGCGTCATCCGCAGGATCGCCGCTGTCGTCGACGTCCCGGTGACCGCGGACGTCGAAGGCGGTTACGGGCCAGCACCCGAGGATGTCGCGGCCACCATCATCGCCGCGGTCGGCGCCGGTGCCGTCGGCGTGAACCTGGAGGACTCGACCGCACCCGGCGGACCCCTGTTCGACACCGCCGCCCAGTCCGACCGACTGCGCGCGGCACGCGACGCCGCCAAGCAGGCAGGCTTGCCGGAACTGGTGATCAACGCCAGAACCGACGTCTACCTGTTCGGCATCGGTGCACCGGAAGGCCGTCTCGACGAGGTCCTCACCCGGGCCACCGCCTACGCCGAGGCCGGTGCCGACAGCCTCTTCGTCCCCGGCCTCCTCGACCTCCCAACTCTGACCGACCTCGTCGGCAAGTCCCCGTTGCCGATCAACGTAATGACCGGGCCGGGAGCACCTTCCGTCGCCGAACTCGCGGCGGCAGGCGCGCGCCGAGTCAGCGTCGGCTCGGCCATCGCCCAGGCGGCCTACAAACTGGCCGAAACCGCAACCACCGAACTCCTCGAACACGGCACCTATACAACCCTGGAAAACAGCCTCGATTTCGGCGCAGTCCAATCACTGGTCGCCCGCTAGACCCGAATCCGCGGTCCGTGAGTGACACACCATGGGGGGGCGATCTCGCGATACGCCACAGCCATGTGCCGCTCACGGGACCGCCGCAGCGCGGACTCCCGAGTCAGTCGGTGCAGAAGCCCAGCAGCGCAGCGCTTTTCAGCTAGGTGCCTGCGCTGAGTGCCCACACCGACACGGGCGGCCGGTCGCCTGACGCGACGGCCTCCGGTCGCCCGTTCGAGATCTGGGTTCGCAGCGTGAACTGCCGACTCAGTCGGCGCTGAGACTCTGCGGCCGGTAGCTTCACACGACGGCGTTCGGTGGCGCGCGCCAGACCAAGGAGGGCGGCCAGGGTGCAGTTGAGGTTCGCCAGGCCGTAGTGGCTGCCACCGCTCGAGTGGCGGGTGCCGCTGAGGTTTGGTGGCACGGTTTGCGGGCGGCCGGGCCGCTCATCGTCCTGTCACGGCGCCCTTTGTGGCGCAGTGCTTTTCGGCTGGGAGTCTGCGCCGAAGGTCCACACTGCGGCGGGGCGGCCGGTGGGTTTTACGCGGCGGCGTTCGGTGGTGCGGGTCAGGCCGGGGAGGGTGGCCAGGGTGCGGTTGAGGTTGGCGGGGTCGGGGCGGGTGCCGGAGAGAGATGTTGTGGTTGCGACGGCTCTGGTGGCGGGGAATTCTTCGCCGAGTAGTGCCTGGGTGAAAGGCAGGTCCTTCCACAGGAGACCGGTGAGTAGAGCGCGGGACGCGGTGACGATGCGGTTGTGGTCGAAGGCCAGTTTCGGTATCGCATCGAAGTCGATCCACTGTGCGGGGCCTTCGTGCGGGCCGACAACTGCCCACATCGCGATCGAGAGCGTCGGGCCGCGCGGGTCACGGTTCGGTTCATCGAAGGTGACCAGCTGACCCACTGCGCCGATCGCGGATTCGGGCACCCCGAGTTTCGTGTGCACCGCCCGTCGCGCGGCCCCGACCAGCCGTTCGCCACGACCGAGCAACACACCCGGCAGTGCCAGCTCACCGGCAAAGGGGGCCACCGCGCGCGGCGCGATCCCTACACTCACCCCCGCGTCGTCGCTCCAAAACCGCAACGCCACCACATCGACCGAAACAACGGATTGCTCCACGCCACCCAATCCTGCCGCACCCGACCACCCCTCCCCCCTACCGGCACCCACCCCGCCGAGCTCGATCCCGACCGGGACATCACCGCCAATCGCCGCCAGAAGTCGAAGGGCGAGCGTCGAACGGGACATGATGGCGGCTCCTCTCGACATTTGACGCCGCCATGTCCCGCTCGGTGGTTTGACCGGATGGTGCTGGTGATGTCGGCGAAAGGTGGCGCGCGGACGCCGACCGGATTGGCGGATTCGTCTGCCGGATCTGGCAGCATTCATGATCGACCACGGCGTAGCCAAGGGCTGGCGAAAGTTGATGCGCGGGCGCCGACCGGACCCGCGGACTCCCCCGTCGGGTATTGGCAGCGTTCACGACCGACCACGACGCGGCCAAGAGCTGACGAAAGTTGAGGCGCGGACGCCGACCGGACCCGCGGACCCCCCGACAAGTATTGGCAGCGTTCACGACCGACCACGACACGGCCAAGAGCTGACGAAAGTTGAGGCGCGGACGCCTACCGGATTGGCGGACTGCACCCGCCGATCTGGCAGCATTCGTGATCGACCACGACGGGCCAGGGCTGGCGATAGGTGGTGGCGGCTCGGCGCGCATCACGATCTCAGGCGGCGGCGGTTGTTGTCGTGAGCGTGCGGTGGGTTCGGGTGGGGCCGTTGGAGGTCAGTACGACTGGTATGTCGAGTGTCTGCGCTAACCAGGGCACCACGTCGTCCGGTATTTCGGTGAGTATCGGGTGGGCGGTGGATAGTAGGTCGGTGAGGTGTTGTTGGTGGGTGAGGTCTTGCCAGGTGCCCGGCGGCAGGTGGTCGATCACACCGTTGGGGGTGGCGTAACCCGTTGTCGCGTAACGAGTTCCCGGAGTGTCCAAGTGGGTTAGGGCGAGGGCGTCGATGCCGCCGGATACCGCTATCGCGTAGCGCAGCAGGATCGGGTCGAGGTGGCCGAGGCGGAAGTCGCCTTGGTAGCGACCGGTGGTGTTGTGTGGTTCCGGGAAGTCGAGGGCAGGGTCCTCGGTGGGGAGCGGGCCTGCGCCGTGGCGGGTCATGTAGGTGCGGGTGACGCCGAGAACATCACCGGTGGCACCGATTTCGGACAGCATGGCGTGAGCGTTGCGTGGCTCGACGGTCGACCAGGTGGTGTGCGGATGGAAGCCGCGCCATTCATCGAGCAAAACACCTTGTGCGCCTTCGAAAACCAGTCGGCCGCGCCGCGCGAACCTGGCGAGCTGCTCGCCGCCGACGATGCGGACGGCGGCGGCGAACTCCCGATACATCTCGACCAAGGTGTCGATCGGCTCGTAGCGATGTTCACTCGGGGCGATCAGCGGACCGTAATGCGCGGCGAGCACCTGGAGCTTGTCGCGAAGAACCTTGGGGCGCAGGCAATCCGACACCGTCAGCGCGTCGTGATCCAGCGCGTACGAGGCGGTCTCACCGATCCCCCGACCGCACGAACCGTGCCGCGAGGAACCCCTCGCGTCCTCGCGGGCACGGTTGGCGGCGATATGGATCGGTGTGGTGAGCAACGCCCGACCGTCGATGTACAGCAGCGCCAGCGGATCCGGCACGCCGAGCGCCGCCAACTGCCGCGCCTCCCCCGCCAGCGCGATGGGCTCGACCAGCACGTGCCGCGAAAGTAGTGTCGGCACACCAGCGAAGGTCCCCGACCCGAACTGCGCGAACGTGTGCTGCCGCCCGTCGGCGATCACGTTGTGCGCCGCCTGCGCACCCCCGTTGAACCGCACCACCGCCGAGACCCCGAGCCCCGCCTCGGCGGAGCACAACCAATCGACAGTCGCCCCCTTCCCCGCATCCCCGAAGCCAAGGTCGACAACCACTATGTGCGACCGAAACACGGTGCTCTCCTTCCTATTTCACTCGTCGACACCTACCGCGTCGACACCTACCGCGTCGACACCTACCGCGTCGACACCTACCGCGTCGACGGCGACAGACCTCGCGCATCGAGGCGATCCGAATCGGCTGCCCGTGCATGCCATCAGCGTGGCCCTCTAGAGTCCCGCGTCAGCTACGCCCACTGAGCAGCGCCCACATCGAGACGATTCGATCGCTGATGCGCCGCCACCCTGTCGCACGCCACCAGCAGGTTCGCCTGGGAACCGACGTGCCAGCTACGCCAACTGGGTAACGCCTACATCGAGGCAATCCGGTCGCTGATGCCGCCCCGTCGCACGCCATCGGCGCATTCGCCCGGGAACCGACGCCCTAGCGACGCCCACTGGGCAACGCCCGCATCCGCGGAGTGTTGGTGGCCAACGCCTTGCCGACCGACGCGGCCTCGGCGGCCGACCCCACATCGCGCAGGTCTGCGAGCCCGGCGTCCATGTCGACGCGGCCCTCCTCCAAACCGATTGTCAGGGCGATGAGTTCGCAGACGGCGGCCGGATCGTCGAGCTTCAGGAAGCTCTGGCCGAGCAACCCGCGCCAGTGGTCGGCGATTTCTGGATCGTCGTAGTAGTTCGACTGATTCGGCAGGATGTAGTAGATGTGCCAGCGCTCGGCGAGCTCGCGGTAGATGGATTCGACCGAGATGTCGCGCCGCACACTGTCACCGATGACGCTGCGGATATGCCGCGACGCCAGCCTCGGCTTGTTCAACTCGTCGCCGATCAGGAACAGGTAGCCCTTTTTGCGACGCTTCTCCCATGCGTCGGTGACGATGTGGGTAGCCATGAAATACCCGGCCAGTTCATAACTTTCGGACTTCTGCCCGCCTCCGCCGCCCTCGAGCAGGATGGCGCGCAGCTGCTCGTCCATCCGGTTGTCGGACTCGAACTGCCCGACCTGCAACGGAACTCGGTCGCAGTCGGCGTCGCCGATGGCGCCGAACAGGATCTGCGGGTCGTCCGCGTATCCCTTGCGCTGCAGCAGCCCGTGCAGCTTGCCGAGCTTCTGCTGCATGATCCGCGGCACCCGCCCCATCGACCCGGTGACGTCGAACAACACCGCGATGGGCAGCGAATTCTCGTGGTCGGCCGAATCCCGGCACTCCCGCGCGCCGACCCCCAGCGGATCGAGGGTCGGATGTGCCTGCCAGTTCTCGTACGGCACACCCCGCATTTCGGCGGTGTAGCCGAAGTCGTCGAGCCCCCGGCTGGCACGGAAGGTCTTGGCCGCCCGGTAGGCGGTGTCGTCCCAGTTTCCGTATCCCATGTGATCACTTCCTCTCGTGAACCTAGTTTTAGTGTATGCGACTAAAACTAGTCTGGTCAAGAACTCCCTCCTCGAATCGCATTGCCTGGCAAGATCGAACGCGTGGAGCTGGAGCAGCGCAATCCGACCGAAGGTATCTACGCCGCCGCCGACGACTACGTACACGCCATGGAGGTTCGTGGCGCTGAACGACTGCTCTTCGTCTCGGGCACCATGGGCCTCGACGCGGATGGGAAGCCCGCCGAGACCCTCACCGAACAACTCGACCTGATCTGGTCGAACCTGCGCGCCATCCTGGCCTCGGCCGACATGACCGTCGACAACATCGTCCGCCTCACCAGCTACCTGCGCGACACGTCCGACGCCGAGGCGAACGCGGCCGCCCGGGTGGCGGCGCTTGGCGGCCGCGCCGTCCCGACCACCGCGATCGTGGTGCAGACCCTGGACAACGATTGGTTGGTCGAAATCGAGGTCGTCGCCGCGGGCTGAGACGCGCCGCAGCGAGCCGAGATATCTGTGCGTTCGGCATCGCGGTAAAACCTTGTCGCCCAGCACTTCCCGACATACTCCGGCCGAGTCATCACAGGCTGGATCACCGAACGAGGCGTTCTATGGCGCGCGACTCCCCGCACATCTCGATCGACCGCGATCGATGAAAGCTGTGCAGCACTCGAGAAAGTCACGGGCTCCGCAAGTGCCAGCGGTTTAAGATCGCCGCCATGGACGACATCTCCCAGCGGCCGACCGTGCTCGCCGTCGAGGCCGCCTTGCGCGCCGCCGGAGTGACCCCACGGGTACGGGTGCTCCCGGAGACCGCCCCGACCGCGGCCGCAGCGGCCGAACAACTCGGCTGCCCGATCGCTGCGATCGCCAACAGCCTCATCTTCGACGCCGAAGGCTCGCCGCTACTGGTGCTCACCAGTGGCGCCCACCGAGTGGACACCGGCAAGGTCGCCGCGCACCTCGGCATCGCCAAGCTTTCCCGTGCCAGCGCCGAATTCGTTCGCGCGCACACCGGTCAGGCCATCGGCGGTGTGGCACCGCTGGGTCACCCAGCACCGATCAGGACATTGATCGACGAGACGCTGGCCGATCAGCCGGAGATCTGGGCCGCGGCCGGACACCCACATACCGTCTTTCCGACTACCTTCCAGGAGTTGGTCGCGGCCACCGGCGCCGAGCCCATCACGGTCAACTGACCGCGCGACCGACGATCGCCGAGTAGGTCAGGTCGGCGACGCCATGTGGTCGCCGACCAGCATGGTCCCCGGACCACGATGCCCGCCCGGCCCCTGATGAAACCGCACGTTGTCCGCGGTCAGCGCCGATCCACACTCCCGGCAAACCACCACACCCGCGGTGACCTTGCCGCAGTCATCGTGCACGACCAACGCGGGCGGCCCGTCCGGCCCGGCGAGCCAGGTGTCACCCCAGGCGACGAGCATCGTCAGGACCGGATACAGGTCGCGCCCCTTGGCTGTGAGCAGGTACTCGTGCCGGACCGGATTCGACTGGTACACACTGGTTTCCACGATGCCGTGCGCTTGCAGCGCGGCAAGCCGCGCGGTGAGCACATTCGAGGCGATGCCGAGGTCGCGCCGGATGTCCTCGAACCGGGTCAACCCGACGAACAGGTCGCGCAGGATCAGCGGCGTCCACCGCTCGCCGATCGCGTCGAGCGTGCGCGATCGAACAGACAATGTCGGACAGAGCAGCCTTGGGCACGCGGCTAGGTTCGGTGCCATACACACGGCGAAGGACGAAGGGGCGATCGCGACCGATGCGCCCGGCCTGCTCAGGCACCCCGGAGTGGTCCGAAGGGCGCTGCGCGGCACGTCCGCGTCGTAGACTGCGCGGATGGACCCGTTGACGCGGATCCGCGCGATCTGCCTGGATCTACCGGAGTGCAGCGAACGGCTCAGCCACGGCTGCCCGACCTTCTTCGTGCGCGCGAAGACCTCGTTCGTCAAGTTCATCGACGGGGGTTACGACGAGCCTGGTCCGACCATCTGGTGCCCCGCTCCCGAAGGGGTGCAGGCCGAACTGGTTGACGCCGAACCGGAGCGGTTCTTCATACCGCCGTACGTCGGCCACAGCGGCTGGATCGGTGTGCGGCTCGACGTCGACCCCGATTGGACCGAGGTCGCCGAGATCATCCACGACGCCTACCGCAAGGTTGCCCCGAAAAAGCTTGTGGCCGAACTCGACTGACGTTCAGTTGCTCCCGCTGAACGCCACGCTCGCACCGACTCCCATGATCATCAGCCCGCCCGTGCCACCGATCGCCTCGAGCCGACGTGGTGAGCGCGCGAACCAGCTCCGCGCCGTCCCCGCGGCCATCGCCCATGCGGTGTCCGAAAAGAGTTGAATGGTAATGGCAATCGCGCCGAGGGTCAGGAACTGTAGGGGTAACGCACCAGCCTCCGGCACCGCGAACTGCGGCAGCACGGCGGCGAAGAACACGATGGTCTTGGGGTTGGTCGCGCCGACGATGAAACCCTGCCGGACCATGCGGCCCGTCGACGGGTCGGCGTCGGCCGATCGAAGCGCGAGGGTCAGCTTCTTCCGATCCCGAATCGCCATGGCTCCCAGGTAGATCAGATAGCACGCGCCGACGATCTTGACGATCGTCATCAGGATCGCGGACGCGGCGAGAATCGCGCCGAGGCCGACCGCAACGCCGATCACCGGAACGGCGGTACCCGCCATCGAGCCGAGCACCGACACCACGGCCGCACGACGGCCGTGCGCCAAGGCGCGCCCGATCGCGAACAGCACGTTCGGGCCGGGAATGACGATAATGACAAGCGCCGCAGCGGCGAACGCTGCGGCATGCGACAGGGGCACCATTGACGCAGCGTATCGAACGTTGCCGCGCGTCGGCCAGGAATATCGGCCTATCGCACACCCCTTGATCAGGCACATATCGAATCGCAGGCGATTGCGGGTGCGGGAGATCAAGGGGTGTGCGGGGTTACGCGACGCACTACTCGCTCAGCCCGTCCTCGGTGAGCTCCACCCGCCGCGTGAGGCCGATGTCGTCGAGGAAACGCGGGTCGTGGCTGACCACGATCAGCGCGCCCTCGAAACTGGCCAGCGCCTGGGTGAGGTGCTCGAGGCTGGGCAGGTCGAGGTTGTTGGTCGGCTCGTCGAGCAGCAACAACTTCGGGGCGGGGTCGGCGAGCAGCAGCATGGCCAGTGCGGCCCTGAGGCGTTCGCCACCGGACAGCGCCGCGGCCGCGACATCGGCGTCGGTACCGCGAAACAGGAAGCGGGCCAACTGGGCTCGGATCTGTTCCGGCGAAGCGTGTGGCGCCGTCGACGCCACATTCTCGAACACCGACCGTTGCTCGTCGAAGATGTCGAGGCGTTGCGGCAGCATCCGCCACGGCACCTTCGGGTGCGCGGCCGAGATCCGTTTCAGCAGCGTGGTTTTGCCAATGCCGTTACGCCCGGTCAACGCGATCCGCTCCGGTCCGCTGACTCGCAGCGAAACCGTTGGCCCGCAAGCCAACTCGACATCGACCAGTTCGATCACGTCCTGGCCGGGATAGAGCCGAGTATCGGGCAGATCCACGCGGATCTCCCGATCGTCACGCAGCAAATCCTGTGCCTGCTGGAGCTGGTCCTTGGCCGTCTCCAGCTTGCCGATGTGCTGGTTGCGCAACTTGCCAGCGGACACCTGCGCTTGCCGTTTGCGTTCGGCCATAATGATTTTCGGCTCACGCTTGGTGTCCCACATCTTCTGCCCGTAGCGCATCCGGCGATCCAGCTTGATCCGCGTATCGATGAGCTCGCGCGCCTGCTTCTTCACATCGCTGCGCGCGTCCCGGATCGCCGCTCGTGCGGCTTCCTGCTCGGCCTCGATGATCCGCTCGTACTCGCTGAAATTGCCGCCGAACATGCGCAGTTCGCCCTGCCGCAGCTCCGCGATGGTGCTCATTCGCTCCAGCAGCTCACGGTCGTGACTGACCGTGAGCACGGTGCCGGAGAATTGGGCGACCACCTCGTAAAGCCGTTCGCGGGCAAGCTGATCCAGGTTGTTCGTCGGCTCGTCGAGCAGCAGGATCTCCGGCTCGGCGAGCAGTTCGGCGACCAGTCCGAGCAGCGTGGTCTCGCCGCCGGAGAGGGTCTCCAGTCGGCGATCCAGCTGTTCGGCCGAGTCGGCGACGTAGTGCAGGCCGAGCCGTCCGAGCAGGGCGATCGCCCGTTCCTCGACGTCCCAGCGATTGCCGACGATGTCGAAGTCGGACTCGGCGGTGCCACCGGATTCGATGCGGTGCAAGGCTTTCCGGATTTCCGCGATACCGAGCACCGCGTCGACTCGTTGCCCCGCGGCGAGACCGAGGTCCTGCCGCAGGTAGCCGAGATGGCCGACGACCGTGATCGAACCGCGGGCGGGGGTGAGCTCGCCGACGATCAGCCGCAGCAGGGTGGATTTGCCCGCGCCGTTGCTGCCGACCAGGCCGATGTGCCCAGGGCCGAGGCCGCCGTCGAGCCCTTCGAACACAGGTGTGCCGTCCGGCCAGGCGAAAGTGAGATCGGAAAATGACAGAATTGCCATGGTGACTCCAGAGGTTCCCTACGGGTACGCGGCGCGCGACTGCGGGCCGCCCGAGTGGCTACCTCATGAGTTCAACTGCATGACTCCGATCAACGGGAACAAGACCAACCTAGATTAACCACACTTGCGCCGCCGATGCCAGTGATATCTGAATCACACCCGCTCACAGCCGCTTTTCGGGCTCTACCCTGCCCCGATCACGCCGGCGATCTCGGCGGTCAGCGGATAGGGCCGCTCGACCGGCAGCGCACGGGCGGCGGCCTCGACCTTCCCGTCTGCCACCAGCCGCCTGATCCGCTGCGCCTCCGCGGTGACGTCACGGATGCCGGTGATCCACCGATCGACGTAGAGCCCCACCGCCGGACCGCCGAGCCCGACCTGCAGCGACCGATGCGCCAGCGGCCGGTGATGCAGGTCGCGCTCCGGATCCCATTGAACGCGAACAGGACTCACCCGTAGCCGCGCCATCCACGCCTGCCGATCCGAATACATCTCCGGCACATAGTGACTCAGGCAGGACTGCCATAGCGCCCACTCGAACCCGCTGCGCGTGATGGAGATTGCGAGCACCCGCTCCTGCCCCGGCTTGGTCGCCCATCCGCAGCGATACATCATCCATAGAAACGAAGGCTTGATCCACGTCATCCGGTCCCGACTGAACGGGTCGACGAAAGTCCCTGCGGCAATGGCCGCGTCGGCGATAGCCGCCGGATATGCCTGATAGACAACCACGGTCGCCGTGTCGTAGTCAGCTCTGACCTGCCGCATCGGCGGCGCAACACTCACCGGCGAATCCTTGCAGCCCAATCTTCGAATTCGCTGAGATTCGCGCTATCGGGACGACGCTCCGGAAATCCGGTCGGCGGACATGACGGCATCCACCAACGCGACGCCACAACCGGGCGATTCAGCCGTTGGTGAAGGTGAGGCTGGTCGCGTCGTAGCGGGTGCCCGCGATCTGCTCGGCCGGGGCGGCGGCCTCGATGGCGGCGAGGTCAGCGGCGGACAACTCGACGGTCAGGGCCGCGAGGTTCTCCTCCAGATACTGCTGGCGCCGAGTGCCGGGGATCGGCACCACATCGTCGCCGCGGTGCTGCACCCAGGCCAGGGCGAGCTGGCCAGCGGTGATGCCCTTCGCCTCGGCAAGCTCGTTCAGCTTCGCGACGATCGCCAGGTTCCGTTCGAGGTTGCCGTCGGCGAAACGCGGCTGGCTGCGCCGCACATCGTTGTCCGCCAATGCCTCGACCGAGTTGTACTTGCCGGTCAGGAAGCCGCGCCCGAGCGGGGAGAACGGAACGATGCCGATGCCGAGTTCGCGGCAGACCGGGGCGATCTCGGCCTCCAGGTCGCGGGTCCACAGCGACCACTCGCTTTGCAGCGCGCTGATCGGGTGCACCGCGTGCGCCCGCCGGATGGTCTGCGCACCGGCCTCGGACAGCCCGAGGTAGCGGACCTTCCCGGCTTGCACCAGCTCCGCCATGGCGCCGACGGTCTCCTCGATCGGCACCTGCGGATCGACCCGGTGTTGGTAGTAGAGGTCGATGTGGTCGACGCCGAGCCGTCGCAGCGACGCGTCGCACGCCTGCCGCACGTATTCCGCGTCGCCGCGGATCTGGATCGGCTCGCCGAGGCGGTTGGCGAAGCCGAACTTGGTGGCGAGCACCGCCTCGTCGCGGCGCCCGGCGATGGCCCGACCGATCAGCTCCTCGTTGTGCCCGAAGCCGTAGAAGTCCGAGGTATCCAGCAAGGTCACGCCGAGGTCGAGGGCGTGGCGCAGCGTCGCGATCGACTGCGCGTCATCCGCGGCGCCGTACCCGTGGCTCATACCCATGCACCCCAGGCCCTGCGCGGAAACCGCTAGTTCGCCGAGCTGCCGGGTAGGGACGTTGATCATGCTGTGCCTCCTGAGATTTGAACTAACTGGACGCAACGCTATGAGTTGGAGCGCACTCCATGTCAAGCGCGAAGGTTGTCGGTGGGTGGCGCTAACGTGGCGGCATGGTCGCATCTCGGGACATTCGGTTGAGTGACGGGCGGATCGTTCGCGCTTACGACAGCGAGCACGACGGGCGTGCGGGAGTTCTGTTGTGGCACCACGGTTCTCCGCAAACGGGAGCGCCGCTGGATCCGTTGCTAACGGCGGCGGGCGAGCGCGGAATCCGGCTGTTGTCCTACGGGCGGCCCGGTTATGGGGGCTCCACTCGGCTACCCGGGCGGAATGTCGCCGCAGCCGCGCGCGATGTCGAGCAGATCGCCGACGCGTTCGGCATCGAGCGATTCGCGGTGATGGGCGCCTCCGGGGGTGGACCGCACACCCTCGCCTGTGCCGCCGAACTCCCGGATCGGGTCACCGCGGCGGTCTGCCTGGCCGGGATCGCACCCTTCACCGATGAGTTCGACTGGTTCGCTGGCATGGTGTCGCCGGGTGGACTCGAGGCCGCGATGCGTGGGACCGCAGCCAGGGCAAGTTTCGCGGAAACCGACGAATTCGACACGGCCAGTTTCATTCCCGCCGACTGGGACGCCCTCGCCGGGCAATGGTCCAGTCTCGGCGCTGATGCTCAGCGAGCGGGTGAGGCAGGCATCGAAGGACTGATCGACGACGACGTAGCCTTTGTCAGCCCGTGGGGCATCGAGCTGAGTGCGATCACCGCCCCGGTGCTACTCGTCCAAGGCGGACAGGACCGAGTAGTCCCACCCGCGCACGCCGACTGGCTACACCAACAAATCCCCAAGGCGCAGTTGTGGACTCGGCCGGAAGACGGTCACGTCTCCGTCCTCCGCGAATGCGCGGCCGCCATGGACTGGCTACCCGCAAGCTTCTGATACCGAATCGACTCGGGGGCAATACGATGCCGATCATTCGCACCGGCCTGCACCACGAGGCCTCGTTCTGGCCGAAGCGACTTTCAGCGTGAGTTGGCCGGCAAGCCACGGTCGGCGGACTGGCTCATGTGCGGCTCCGACTTTCCTACGGTTGGTAGTTCACTACGACGTATGAAGTAGGCGCCCCTGTCTCGACTGCTACGCAGCCGACGCCCATGTGGGTCGCGCGTGGTAACACCATCTGGGAGAGATGCGGCGGTTCCTGCGCCCAGTAGTCGACAACCATGGCCGGCGTCGTCGTCTGCCCGTGGTAGATGTTCTCGACATATCGCCCTCGGTGGACGAAGTGCGTCACCAACTGCCGCGCACGTGTTCCGGCATAGGTGGTCAGGTCCTCGCTGAGGACCAGTGGATGGATTCCGCGTTGCGCCCGAAGTTGGTTGTGAGCGTTGAGCATGCCGTTGATAAACCCGGTGTCGGCACAGTTGACGTACTCATCCTGAGCTGACACGGCTCCGGCTGTCGCTGTCATCGCAATTAGACAACTGGTCGCGGCGAATATGGTCACGACGACGAGCCTGTTACTTCGAACGCGATCCACACCCATGGCCTGTTCCTATCCCCGGAGGTAATCCGAACCGAACGGTTCAAGATACGTCTGAGGTATTCGAAACCGCGGGACATCCGGATGGGACGTGCACTGCGGCGGCGAGGGTGCCGCCGCTGGCGAGGCTGGCGGCCACGGCCGCGCCGATCAGGATCACCTGTCATCGAGTTGCTTTGTGCAGGAGTGTGTTTCAGAGGAACTGGCCGTTGGCCAGGTAGGGGGCGGGGGTTGGCATGTTGCGGACCGCGAGGTATCCCTCCTGGCCGATGTCGAGGCCCGCTGCCAGTCCGACATCTACGGCCCACTCGTTGGCGGTGGTGATGCAGTTGACGAGGGTGTCGGCTCGGGCGGAGGCGAGCGCGTCCCACAGCAGGTTTGCTGCGGTTCGGTGATCGGCGGCGGCGAGGAGAATCGGGCGTCCTCGATCGTCGATGTACACGTAGCCCGGCTCGTCGGCGCGGGACACGACCAGGCGGTGATTGTTCAGCAGGTACTGGTGGTCCGATCCGTGGCCCGCCCCGCGGAGCTGCTGGTCGAGTCGATCCATCCAGTCGAAGTCGTCGGCCGATCCGTCGGACAGCCCGGTCACCACCGGAAGGGTTGACCGGTCGACCGTGCCGACCATGCGCATCTGCGGATGCAGCGAGAACCCGGCCAACCGGTATCGCCGGGTGGCTCCGGGATGCACGCTGGAGGAGAACATTCCCTGACGACCGTCGGCATGGTTCAGCACAGCATCCAACAGCCGCTTCCCGATGCCTTGCCCCTGCCTGCCCGGCAGAACACCGTAGGTTGCCAAGTACCACAGCCGATCTCGATTCTGCGAGATCGCGAAACCGACCACCTCCGCCTCGTCGACCGCGACCCAGCACCCCTGCGGATCAACCTCGAGGAAGTAGCGCATGCGATCGATCCACCGCTTGGCTCCCTCCTCCGATCGAGGTTCGGGCTCAGCCTCGCTGACCCGCCGATCCCGCCGATCACTGTCGAGGAACACCACGTCGGAAGCCCGTTCAGCGCTGGGCAAATCCCCCGCGCACATCAGCCTGACCGCCACACAATCCATCCGCCCACCGTACGAACAACTCGACGCGAAGTGAACTGATTATCCGAAGCGCTGACTGCAGCAGCCGGAAATGAAGACGCCGTGGTCTACCCCGGGATCACCCCAGCTGATCGGGGGAGACTACAGCGATTTCAGCGCGGGTTCTCCGGTGCGCCGCAAAAGCATTCGTTGTTAAAGGATGACGCAGACCATCCCCGTGCACGAGGAATGACTGGCGGCGACGTTCCCGTCGACAGCGTTCGTCGGGTCATCCCCGCGTCTACAGCGGGATGGCCGGAGTCACGATGGTCGGCTCGGGGTCACTTGCGGGAGAGGACCGAGCGCCCTCTCTCCGCGTGTGCGGGGAACCGCAGCAGGTCAGACCTTGACGATGGAGGTCAGGGGGTAATTGCCCTGGTGGTCACGGCCGTTCAGGAAGGTGAGTTCCAAAACGACAGCGGCGGCGATTACTTGGGCGCCTGCCTGGGCGAAGAGGTCGGCTGCGGCGGCGAGGGTGCCGCCGGTGGCGAGGACGTCGTCGAGGAGCAGGATGCGCTTGCCTCGAAGATCGGCGCCGTCGGCCGGGATTTCGAGGGCGGCGGTGCCGTATTCGAGGTGGTATTCGCGGCGCAGGACGGGCGGGGGCAGTTTGCCTGCCTTGCGGACAGCGAGCACGCCGGTACCGAGGCTGGCGGCCACGGCCGCGCCGATCAGGAAGCCGCGGGCGTCGACGCCGGCGACGAGGTCGGCGTCGGGGGCGCAGGAGGCGAGGCAGTCGATGACGGTGCGGAAGCCTTCGGCGTCGGCGAAGACGGGGGTGAGGTCGGCGAAACGGACTCCCGGAGTGGGGAAGTCGTCGCGCCAGCGGGTCAAACGTTCGACCGCTTCGGCGGCCCGGCCGGTCCGATCGGCGGCTAGCTCATCGGATTCGATCGCCGCGTGCTTACTCATCGACACCTCTCCATCATCACAACACCCACAGCACCTGTCACCTTTTCAGCACCCAGCGGTCCATGTTCCACCCGGACCCCGCCTGGTTGGGCGCGGCTATCCCGTTCTGCAAACCACCGCCGAACGCGATGGTGCGCGGGGAGGCGAACAGGGGGATGCTCGGCAACTCCGCCCACAGCAGGTTTTCGGCTTCGGTGAGCAGGTTCAGCTGTGTGGTCGAGTTGTCGTCGGCCGCAAGCTGATCGGTGATCGCATCGTAACGGCCGTTACCGTACCGCCCGAAATTGAGCCCGCTACCGGAGCGCAACGCACTGGTAGCCGCGACCCCGCTCATCGATCCGGCCGGGCCGGGCGCGGACGCGGTGCTGGCCAGGATGGCGTCGACTTTGCCCTCGGTGAGCTGGGACGGCGTGAAATCGGGCGCGCCGGCGTCGACGATGGTGATGCCGGCCGGTTTACACGCGTCGGTGATCATCGCCACGGTCTGCGCGCGACGATCATCAGGGCGCAGGTAGCCGATGCGGATGGTCGGATTGGGTGTCTTCGACGCCGCGACGGCCTGGGTCGCGCCGGGCACGTCACCGCCGTTGAACTTGCCCGCCGCGCCGATGACCGACGGGTAGTACAGCGAATCCTGTTGCACGATATGGGAGTTGAGCGGGCCCGAGCCGAGCCCGTCCTTTGGCGCGTCCGGCATCTTGCCGAGCTTGTCGAACAGGGCCTGGCGCGGCACGCACAGGGCGAGCGCCCTGCGCAGGTCGTTCGAACCGAGCACTCCCCCGGTCGCAAGCACCAGCTGCTCGACGCCGCGGCCCGGCACGTTCTGCACCCGGAATCCGTCCAGGTTCAGGTCTTTCACGGATCCGGCGCCGATATCGACGACACCCATGGCGCTGTCACCGATCTTGGACTTCAGATCGACGGTCTTGGGCCACACCATGATTCGACCGGTCGCGGGCTTGTTACCCCACCACCGCTCGTTGGCGACCAGCACCAAACCGTCCTTCTGACTGAAGGATTCGATCCGGTACGGCCCGGACGACGGGAACTTCGCCAGGTCGAGATTGCCGGTGCCGAAGTTCCAGCCGGTGTTCCAGAAGTCGGCGATCCGCCCGAGCGCGCTCGGATCGCCGGTTTGCAAGGCGGACACCACATTCGGCACGTTCGCCGCCTGCGCCGCGACGTGCGCGGGCATGATCTCGCCCGCGGTGAACAGGTTGCGCCACGGCAGGTAGTGCCGGTCCGGCCGGAACACCACGGTGGCGTCGTGCGATCCGGGCTGGCAGTCCACCCGCTCGATATCGGAGTAGCCCGCGGTGCTCGCGGCGTCGAACAGCGGAACCGGCCCTCGGTCACCGGGTTTGGTGAATCGCCCGCTGCGCGCGGCCCAGGTGAGCACCAGGTCGTCGCACGAGGTCGGCACGCCGTCGGAGTACACGCCGTCCGGGTTGAGCCGGTACTGGATGGTCAGCACGTCGGCTGGCGTCTCCTTGGCGCTGCCGAAGTCGGTGTCGGCGACCTGCTGACCGTCCGGTCCTGTGTAGAAGAACCCGGTGAGCACCCGGCCGAACACCGAGGTCGATCCGGTGCTCGCGCCGAGGGTGCTGCCGCCGTTGTAGCTGGCGACGGTGCCGTCGACGGCATAGCCGATAGACGGCACCTGGTTCTTGCTCGAGCACCCGGCCGCCAACCCGGCGGCCAGGGTGCCCGCGACCAACACTCCGATCAGACGTACCGCTCGGCTGCGTGGCTGTCGCATGAAACCCCTTGCCTGTGTCAGTGCCGCCGCTTCTGCCGTTTCCCGCTCGGGCGCGCGCCCGGTCGGGGCGCCTGCCCCGGTTCCCGCGGCCTGCGCGGTTCGTCGCTGCCGTATCGGCCGGTCGCGGTGCTCGCCCGGCGCTCCGCCTCGACACCCGCCCGCGCGCTGGCCACGCCGGCCCGCCGGGACTTGATCTTCTCGGTGTGCCTGGCGACCGGGCCCCAACGCTCCTTGATCGACACCAGCAGCGGTGTCGCGAAGAAGATCGAGGAGTAGGTGCCGACCAGCAGACCGACCAGCTGCACCAGCGCCAGGTCCTTGAGCGTGCCGACGCCGAGCATCCAGACCGCGATCACCATCAGGCCGACGATCGGCAGGATGCCGATGAGGGCGGTGTTGATGGACCGCATCAGCGTCTGGTTCACCGCGAGGTTGGCCTGCTCGCCGTAGGTGCGGCGGTTCAAATGCAGGATGCCCCTGGTGTTTTCCTCGACCTTGTCGAAGACGACCACCGAGTCGTACAGCGAGAAGCCGAGGATGGTCAGGATGCCGATCACGGTCGCCGGGCTCACCTCGAAGCCGACGAGCGAATACACGCCCGCGGTGACGGTGACGTCGAAGACCAGCGCGGCCAGCGCGGCGATCGCCATGTGCGGTTCGAACCGGATGGCGATGTAGGCGGCGACCAGCACCAGGAACACCGCGAGCGCGATGAGCGCCTTACGGGTGATCTGGCTACCCCAGGTCTCGCTGACGTCGGAGGCGCTGATCGCGGCGCGGCTGGGGGTGCCGTCCTTGCCCTTGGGCTGGAACTTGGCGAACAGCGCGTTGTTCAGCGCGTCTACCTGATCCTTGTTGAGTGCCTCGGAGCGGATCAGGATGGTCGCGTTGCCGCCACCGCCGACGGTCTGCACCGAGACGGGGTCGGTGCCGATCACGGAGCGGTAGATATCTTCGGTCTGGCTCTGGCTCGCACCCGCGGCCGGGAACTGGATCCGTGAACCACCCTCGAAGTCGATCCCGAAGTTGAAGCCGCGGAAGATGATGCTGCCCAACGAGATCAGGATGATGGTCGCGGTGATCAGGTACCACATCCGGCGCTTGCCGATGACGTCGATGGCACCGGTGCCGGTGTAGAGCCGGTTGAAGAAGCCGTGCTTGGGCGGCTCGGTCACCGCGGCGAACACGTCCGTGGTCTCGGCCGGATTCTGGGTGCGCGAGGTGCTCGTGTGATTCGTCATCTCGTTCACGCCTTCCCGAGTGCGGCCTCGGCCGCCTTCCGCTCGCGCGCGACCTGCTGGATCGCACCGAGCCCATTCACCGACGGTTTGGCCCAGTAGTTCGTGCGTGAGGCGAGCAAGACCAGCGGCGAGGTCACCAGGAACACCACGACGACGTCGAGGATGGTGGTGAGGCCGAGGGTGAACGCGAAGCCACGCACCTGTCCGACCGCGAGGATGTAGAGCACCGCGGCGGCGATGAAGCTGACCGCGTTGCCGGACAGAATGGTCCGGCGGGCCCGCTGCCAGCCACGCGGAGCCGCGGAACGGAAGCTGCGGCCCTCACGCATCTCGTCCTTGATACGTTCGAAGAACACCACGAACGAGTCGGCGGTCATACCGATACCGATGATCAGACCGGCGATACCGGCGAGGTCGAGGGTGAACCCGATCCATCTGCCGAGCAACACCATGATGCCGTAGACCGCGAAACCCGAAGCCACCAGCGAGAATCCGGTGACGAACCCGAGCATCCGGTAGTAGGCGAGGCAGTAGACCAGCACCACGGCCAGGCCGATCGCACCGGCGAGCAGACCCGCCTTCAGCGAGGAGAGCCCCAGCGTCGCCGACACCGTCTCGGCCTCGGAGGTCTGGAACGACAGCGGCAGCGAACCGTACTTCAGCGTGTTCGCCAGTTCCTTGGCCGAGGCCGCGGTGAAGTTACCCGAGATCTGGGTGCGGCCACCCTGCTGCGGACCCTGCTGCACGGTCGGCGCGCTGACCACCTTGGTGTCGAGCACGAAGGCGACCCGCTTGTTGACGTATTCGCCGGTGAGCTGGGCCCACGCGTCGCTACCGCCGGACTTGAACTCGAGGTACACCTCGTGTCGCGCCTGCTGGGTGTTCAGGCCCGAGCTCGCGCTCTTGATCTCCTGACCGTCGATGCGGCTCTTGTCGAGCAGCAGAATCTCCTGGCCGTCGGTGGAGCAGGCGACCAGCGGCAGGTTCGGATCGTCGTTGCCCTGCAACGGGTCCGGCTTGCTGCAGTCGAGCGTGGCCATCGCGGCCTGCTGGATGCTCTGATCGGAGCTCTGCCGGATGGCCTTGGCGTCCTGGATGTCCTTGGTCGCCTGTTCCTGCGGCGTGAGGTTGTTCGGCTCGGCGGGCGGCTGTGTCGGCGTTGGCGGCTGGGTCGGCGTCGGCGGCTGGGTCGGGCCCTGAGCCGGGAACACACGCTGCTGCGGTGCCGGCTCCGAGGCGGGAGGCGCGGGCTGGCCGCCCGAGGCGGGCGCACCGACCGAAGGCGCTCCCTCACCCGGCACCGGCGGCGCGACCTCACCCGCGGCGGGCGGGGCCCCGTCGCCCGAAGCCGGTGGCGGTACCGCACCCGGCGGCGGCTGCTGCGCCTGGCCGCGCTGGGCGGCGGGCACGGCGGTCAGCACCGGACGGATGTACAGCTTGGCGGTGGTCGCCAGCGCGCGCGCCTGCTGCCCGTCGTCACCGGGCACCGTGATCACCAGGTTGTCGCCGTCGATGACGACCTCGGACCCGGCGACGCCGAGACCGTTGACCCGGTTCTCGATGATGTCCTGCGCCTTTTTCAGGCTGTCCTGGTTCGGCCTTCCGCCGTCCGGGGTGCGAGCGGTCAGCGTGACCCGGGTACCACCCTGGAGGTCGATGCCGAGCCGTGGTGTCGAGGATTTGTCACCGGTGAAGAACACCAGCGCATAGATCACGGCCAGCAGCGCGGCGTAAACACCGAGCAGCCGGAGCGGATGCGCCGATCCCTGGGAAGGTGGCACAGTACGTCATCTCCTAGGCGGGAAGTCGAGAGTGGAACAGGCAGGCACACACCAGCGACGCCGGGTGCGGACAGTAGTGGCGTGAGCGACGGGGCCCGCGGATCGGGCACCGCCGCGGCGTCGGCCGTTTGGCCTCGGTCGCGGCGGCATCCGGCGCGTGGGCACGCCGAACGGACATCAGTCCTTGGTCAGCCGGGTCTCGGTCTGCGCGGCGGATTCCTCGACCGCGTCGGCCACGTTCGCGCCGTTGGTGTCGGCCACGTGCGCGCCGTTGGTGTCGGCAGCGGGCGCGTCGACCGCGATCGTGTCGGCGTCGGCCTCGTCGGCGACCGTGGTCTCGACGCGGACCTCGCGGATGGCCGCGCGCAGCCACGTCGTGACGACCTCCTCGGCGATCTCGAGATCAACCGTGGTGTCGTCGAGATCGACGACGGTGCCGTACAGCCCCGACGTGGTGATGACCTGATCGCCCGCCTTGAGGGTTTCCTGCATGTCGGTGACCTTGGCGGCTTCCCGCTTCTGACGGCGGACGCCGAGGAACATCGGCACGAGCAGGGCTACCAGCAGCAGCGGAAACAGAAGTTCCATCGTCGAAGTCAGTCCCTAGTCTTGTGGGTGGGATGGGTATGTACCCAGACAGTCTGCCAGTTCGTGTCTCCGCCGCCACACCGGCACACCTGCTGGGGAGCGCGAATGTGCCCGTCGGCCATATCGCACGGCGAATTCGCGGCGATCACCGGAGTCCGAAGAGCCCGGTCGGTTTGCCAGGAAATTCTCCGGCCGGAAACCCGTCCGTAACGAATTCCGTTGGCCTACAGTAGAAATCGCAGGGAATTCATCAGCGCAGGACGTCCCGACGGCGTTGCCGGGGAGCCTGATCTTCGCACGAACTCATCGATCTTCGAGCCGTGTCTCGGGACCTTCTGTGCCTTCACAAAGGGGAACGATGATGGCCAAGGAAGCCAGAATCGACGTTAAAACACTGCTCCAGAAAGCCGCAGGGGATCTGTCCGCGCCCGCGCTCTACGACCTGGCGCGGATGGCCGAATCGGGCGCCTGGTTCGGCACGCCGGTCGCCAGGAACGGCGAACCGGCCCGGCACCCGGACTACCAGTGGCCGCTCGTGTCCGAGCACTCCTACCTTGGCAAATACGGCAAGGGCACGGCGGAGGTGCATCTGGCGAGCGGGCACGAACGGCTGGTCAACCCGATGATCTTCGCCGACGGTTTCAACTACGGGCCGAGCGACCTCGACGCGCTGTGGCAGTGGTTCAACCACCCGTATTCCGACGCGGGTGAGCGCCTGTTCGACCAGTTGCTCGCCGCCGGCATCGACATCGTGTTGCTCGGTTTCGACGCCCGGCACGACTACATCCAGGTCAACTCGGGCGTGGCGCGGGCCTGCATTGGCAAGGTCATCGCCGAGCAGCAGGGCAAACGGCCGCTGATCGTCGGCGGCGTGAGCATGGGCGGCCTGATCACCCGGCACGCGCTCGCCGCGATGGAGCGTGCCGACGAGGATCACCAGACCGGGACCTATCTGTCCTGGGATTCGCCGCACAACGGGGCGTGGATTCCGCTGGTCCTGCAGCAGATGGCGTACTTCTTCGAGTTCTTCGAGACGGGCACGCCGGGTAAGGCAAGCAAGGCCAGCCTGATCCGCAGCCCCGCGGCCCAGCAGCTGCTGTGGGCCTGGGTGGAGGACGCGCGGTATTCGGGTCCGGTCGCCACCGCGTCGCCGCTGCGCGCCCAATTCGTCCAGGAGATGGCCGATTTGGGTGGGTTCCCGCAGCGACCGGTCCGGCTCGGTGTCGCTAACGGTCGCGGCGACGGGCAGGGGCCAGCGCTGCCCGCCGGGGAGATCGCCTTCGACAAGAAGTTCCTCGGCGGCATGGTCGGCAGCGCCACCGCGCGCTACCAACCGGCGTTCGGCGACAAGCAGTCGGTCGGCGGGATGCATTTGGGGCTGACCGCGCGCACCACGACGACCACCGGGGTGGCACCGTTCGACGGCGCACCCGGCGGGATGCTCGACTCGTTCGGGCAGGTCGCCACCACGCTCGGCATCGATATGGAGGAGGCGAAGCGCTGGAGTTGCTTCGTTCCGTCGGTCAGCGCGATCGCGTTGGACTTCGACCCGATGACCTGGGAGGTCGAGCTCGACAAGGATCTGCGCAAGGTGACCGCCGAGCAGACCGCGCTCACCGAATTCTGTTGCAACGCAACCAATACCGAGCACTCGATGGTGACACCGATGCTCGCGGAGTGGGTGCTGCGCAAGATCGCCAAGTAGGAAAATGGCGAGCCCCGCCGGGGCGTATCCGGCGGGGCTCGCGCAACGGGGCGTCGTGGCTCAGGCCGACTTTCCGTACACGTAGTCGTCGAGCGGGAAGCTGACCGCCTCGCGGTGGGCGTTGAGGGTGCTGGTCGGGCGCAGCAGCGCGGCCTCGCCGTGCGGGTTGAAGTAGTAGCTGCGCGCGGTGGAGCAGTCGCCGCCGTAGAAGACCGAGGTGCCGAGCTTGTCGGTGACCCGGTCCAGGAAGCCCGCGTTGGCCGCCTCGGTCACCTCGAAGGTGTCCTCGCCGCGCCGGAACAGCTCACCGAAGAGCCGTCCCATGTGCTTCATCTGCGCCTCGATGGTGGTGAAGTAGGACAGGCCGCTGTAGGAGTACGGGCTGTTGAGGCTGAGGAAGTTCGGGAACTTCGGCACGGTGATGCCCTCGTAGGCCTGGAAACGGTTGTCCCGCCAGAACTTTCCGAGATTGACGCCGTCGCGGCCGATGATCTCGATGGCCGGGAAGTTCACGTCCCACAGGTTGAATCCGGTGGCCAGGATTAGCGTGTCGATCTCGGTCTTGTGCCCGTCGGCGGTGACGATGCCGTCGGCCTCGATGTGATCGATCGAGTTGGTCTCCAGCCGCACGTTCGGCTTGTTGAACGTGCGGAAGTAGGCGTTGGAGAAGGTGGGGCGCTTGCAGCCGAAGTCGTAGTGCGGGGTGAGCTGCTTGCGAGTTTCCTTGTCCCGCACCGAAGTACGCAGATGCGCCTTGGCGAGGATGCCCGCGGCCTTGTTCAACGGCTTGGCCTGGGTGTAGTGCAACACGCCGACCACCATGAGCGCCTCGAGCAGGCTGGTGTTGAACAGCCGGGCCGCCTTCTGGGTGGCAGGCACCCGGTCGAACAGCTTCTGCACCGGCTTCGGGATGGCGGTGTCGATCTTGGGCACCACCCAGATCGGGGTGCGCTGGAAGACGGTGAGCGCCTGCGCCTTCTTGGCCACCTCGGGCACCAGCTGCACGGCGGTGGCGCCGGTGCCGATGATCGCCGCCTTGCGACCGGTGAGGTCGAAATCGTCCTCCCACGCGGTGGTGTGGATGATCTTGCCCGCGAACGAGTCGATGCCGGGGAACGGCGGGGTGTAGGGCTGGGAAAGGAAGCCCGTCGCGGTGAGAAGGTAACGGCCAGTGAGGGTTTCACCGCCCGCGACCGACACCACCCACTGCTGGTGCTCCTCGTCCCAGCGGGCGCCGTCGACCACGGTGCCGAAGCGCATGCGGCGGCGCAGGCCGTATTTGTCGGCGATATGGCCCGCGTACTTCTTCAGCTCCGCACCCGGCGCGAACAGTCGCGTCCAATACGGGTTCGGCTCGAAGGAATACGAATAGGTGACCGAGGCGATGTCGACCGCGAGGCCGGGGTAATGGTTGACGTGCCAGGTGCCGCCGAGATCGCTCTCGCGATCGAGGATCACGTAATTGCTCAGGCCGAGCCGATCGAGCTCGATGCCCGCCCCCATGCCACCGAATCCCGCACCGACCACGACCGCGTCGTACTGAGGCGCCACTCCGAACCTCCAGGTATGTGAACCGTCTATCACAGAATGACACATCATTCCGCTTGTGACGACTGTATCATCGAGGGCGTGACGAAGCCATTGACGCGTGCCGAGCGGCGCAAAGCCGAGCTCCGCCAGGAAATCATCGACACCGCCTTCGTCTGCTTCTCGGAGAAGGGCTATCACGGCACCGGGATCGCCGATATCGCCGGTCACCTCGGCATCGGGCACGGCACCTTCTACCGCTACTTCAGCAACAAGCGCGACATCATCGACCACGTCATCGACGACCTGTCGGCCAAGATCATCGACACCCTCGGCACCGAGAACGCCCCCGACGCCGCGACCACGCTCGACGAATACCGCGCACAGACCGACCGGATCGGCCAGGCGCTGACGCACATCCTGATGGACGACCGCCGGGTCGCCCAGCTGCTGCTCGTGCACGCACCCGGCATCGACGAGGAGCTGACCGCGCGCCTCTACGGCCTGCTCGACATGGCCGATGCGCTCACCGCCGGGTATCTCGACCACGGCGTCGAACTCGGTTATCTGCGAGCGGATTTGGATACGGTCAATACCGCGCGGGCGGTCACCGGCATGCTGCTCGCCGGTATTGTGCACGGCTTGCGCGACACCGACGCCGGGTCCATCCAGGGTCTCAACGAGGCCATTCGGCGGCTGCTGATCGACGGTGTCCGCAAGGATTGAGCAAATCGATAAGCCCCCTGACGGCCTTGGCGGCGTTAAGGTGAGAGAACAATTCCGACGTGTCCGCCAGGGGGCGCTCGTGGTCGCAAGAGACCAGGGAGTACGAAAAACGCACATTCCGACGGACCAGCGCACCGGGCCTGACACAATGTCGCCCGTGACCCCCGAGGATGTGAGCCGAATCAGTTTCGCGACACCACCATTCGGGCAGCGTGGTTATCACGCGGACGAGGTGGACGCCTTCCTCGACCTCGTCGCCGCCACCATGGCCGGACGGGGCGCCCTCGCCGCCGACGATCTGCGGCACGTCACCTTCGGCGCGCCCCGGCCCGGTGGGCGCGGCTATCGCGCGGATCAGGTCGACGAGTATCTGGATCAGGTGCGCGTCGAGCTGGAGATCCGGCAGCGCGGTGCGCGGCCGGCACCGTCGGGCAACGGGCAGTCGATGCTGACCCCCGATGACGTGCGGCGGATGCGGTTCACGCTGTCACCGGTCGGTCATCGCGGATACCACGAAGACGAAGTCGACGCGTTCCTCGACCTGGTCGCCGCGACCCTCGCACACGGCGGCCCCGGCAGCCTGACCGTCACGGATGTGCGCTCGGTGCGCTTCACCGGCGCGCGCCTCGGCACCCGCGGCTACCAACGCGACGAGGTCGACGCCTTCCTGGACCTGGTGGTCACCGCACTCCAGCACGCCGAACACCAGCACCACCGCTGGACCCTGCACCGCGACGCCACCGAGTAGCGCTGCGACACAACATCACCCGTCGACGCGAGTCATATGGTCGCCAGATGATCTCCAACAGCGACCATATGACTCGCCTCGATGCCGCGTTCACATGAGGTCGAGTACAGCAGACCATCCGGCCGCATCCCCGAATCCAGCGGTCGAGGTGCTGCCGCATGCCGAGCATCAGCGCCGCCGGGAGACACTGCACCGGCAGCCACCAAGTAACGCTGCGACACAACACCACCCGTCGACGCGAGTCATACGGTCGCCAGATGATCTCCAACAACGACCATATGACTCGCCTCGAGACGAAAGCCCCTGACATGGGTTCGAGAACAGCAGTCGGCGACAGGGGTGCCTATCGAGGCGAGTCGTATGGTTGCTGATCGATCTTCGACAGGCACCATGTGACTCGCCTCGAGACGCGATCTCACTCGAGGAGGTCGAGGGTGGGTTGGGGTTCGCGGCCTCGGACTTCGATGGAGCCGAAGACCAGGTCGGGGGGTGGGACGAGGCCGAGGTGTTCCCAGGCGGCGGCGGTGGCGACGCGGCCGCGGGGTGTGCGGGCGACCATGCCCGCGCGGACGAGGAATGGCTCGCATACCTCCTCGACGGTGGCGGCCTCCTCCCCCACGGCCACCGCGAGGGTGGAGACGCCGACCGGGCCGCCGCCGAAACTGCGCACCAGCGCGGCCAATACGGCGCGGTCCAGGCGGTCGAGGCCGAGCACGTCGACGTCGTACACCTCGAGTGCGGCCTGCGCGATGGGCAGGGTGACGATGCCGTCGGCGCGGACCTCGGCGTAGTCGCGGACGCGGCGCAGCAATCGGTTCGCGATGCGTGGCGTGCCACGGGACCGGCTGGCGATCTCGGCGGCGGCCTCGCGGTCGATCTGCACGCCGAGGATCTGCGCCGAACGCAGGATGATGAGCAGCAGCTCGGCGGGGTCGTAGAAGTCCATGTGCCCGGTGAAGCCGAAGCGGTCGCGCAGCGGACCGGTCAGCGCACCGGACCTTGTCGTCGCGCCGACCAGCGTGAACGGGGCGATATCGAGCGGAATCGAGGTCGCGCCAGGGCCTTTGCCGACGACCACGTCGACGCGGAAGTCCTCCATCGCCAGGTACAGCATTTCCTCGGCGGGGCGGGCGATCCGGTGGATCTCGTCGATGAACAGCACGTCACCGTCGACCAGGTTGCTGAGCATGGCCGCGAGGTCGCCCGCGCGTTCCAGCGCGGGGCCGGAGGTGATGCGCAGCGCGGTGCCGAGTTCGCCCGCGATGATCATCGCCATGCTGGTCTTGCCGAGGCCGGGCGGCCCGGACAGCAGCACGTGATCCGGTGTGCCGCCGCGCTGTTTGGCACCGCGCAGCACCAGCGCCAGCTGCTCGCGCACGCGGGGCTGGCCGATGAAGTCGTCGAGCGACTTCGGGCGCAGGCTGGCCTCGATCTCACCGTCTGACTTCAAATAGCTTGGTGTGACCTGGGATTCGTCTACTTCTTCTTCGTGATCCATGCCGTGCTACCGATTCTTGCCGAGCAGGTTGAGTGCGGCGCGCAGCCCGACGGAGGTGTTGGCGGCTGGCTGTTCGGCGAGGACGGAGTCGATGGCCTGCTCGGCCTGTTTGGTCGGGAAACCGAGGCCGATGAGCGCCTCGACCACCTGGTCGCGCACCGGCGTGATGACCGGGGTGGCGGCGCCGGGCGGACCGGCTTGCACCGGAACAAGATTCACCTTGTCGCGCAGCTCGACCACCATGCGTTCGGCACCACGCTTGCCGATGCCGGGGACCCTGGTGAGCGCGGCGACATTGCTTTCGGCGAGCGCCTTGCGCAGCGCCTCGGGCTCCAGCACCGCGAGGACGGCCATGGCAAGGCGGGGGCCGACGCCGGACACCGTTTGCAGCAGGCCGAACAGGTCGCGGGCCTCGGTGTCGGCGAAGCCGAACAGCGTCATCGAGTCCTCGCGGACGATCATCGCCGTATACAGCCGGGTTTCCTCGCCGCGGGTCAGCGTGGCTAGCGTGGCCGGGGTGACATTGAGTCGGTAGCCGATGCCCGCCGCCTCGATCACCGTGTGGTCGAGGGCGATTTCCAGCACCTCACCGCGTACCGACGCGATCACCTCTTTACCGCCTTCCGTTGTTCGGCAAGCCGTTCCGCGTACTTGCGTTGCGCCTCGGCCGCTTGGGCTTCGGCCTTGGCCATCCGTTCCATCAGTGGCGCCCGCCAACAATGGCAGATGGCCAGCGCGAGCGCATCCGCCGCGTCGGCGGGTTTCGGTGCGACCTGCAGCCCGAGTATCCGGGTGACCATCGCCGTGACCTGCGCCTTGTCCGCGGTGCCGTTGCCGGTCACCGCGGCCTTCACCTCGCTCGGCGTGTGGAACGCGACCGGTATGCCGCGGCGCGCGGCCGCGAGCGCGATCACCCCGCCCGCCTGCGCGGTGCCCATCGCGGTACGCACATTGTGCTGGGCGAAGACTCGTTCGATCGCGACGGCCCCTGGTTTGTGGGTGTCCAGCCACAATTCGGCGGCATCGGAAACCTGCAGTAGTCGCTGCGCGAGGTCCATGTCGGGCGGGGTGCGGACCACGTCGACGGCGATCGCGGTGACCTTGCGGCCGATCCCGCCCTCGACGATGCTGAGGCCGCACCGGGTGAGCCCGGGGTCGACGCCCATGACCCGCACGAAATCCCCTCTCACAGAGACGAACAACTGTTCGAGAGTTTAGCGGAGGGCGGGTCGTTCACCGTCCAGCGACACGGGGTGTGCCGGGCGCTTACGGCGTCGCCGGTAGGCCGAGCAGTTCCGGTTTACTGGCACGTGCCGCCCACTCCCGCGCCGGATCGCTGACCAGACGTCTGGCCCGCAGGTCGAGCAGGCCGCTGACGTGGATCACCGTGGCGGCCACCTCCCCGTCGGCGCGGGTCAGGATCTGTTCGACGCGGTAGGTCTTGCCGGTCCCCCATAGCCATACGCAGGACACGTCGACCGAGTCGCCACCGCGTAGCTCGCGGTGGAATTTGATCGTCGTCTCCAGATTGACCGGTCCGAACCCGTCCGCGATCAACTCGCCGACCGAGATGCCCGCGGCCTCGACGCAGGCGAAGCGCGAGTGGTCGGCGAACTGGTGATAGGCCGCGCCGGTGACATGGAGCTGCGGATCAAGATCGGACACCCGGACTTCGATACGCGTACTGAACGACACGACCCCGACTATGCCACCGCCCACCGACAAGTTTCGGAAATGACCTGGCTCACCGAGACTCTCGACCAGCCGACCGCGCAGCACACAGGTTGGCTGGAGCCGATTCACAGGCTGCCTCGAGGAACGGTGTCGACAATGCCGTAGGTGTCTGCCCTTGGAGTGCCGTTTGCCGCGCCCGCGATCCCGGTGCCACCACCGGCCCCGCAGTTGCCGTCGGCGAATCTGAATCCGAACTATCAGAACACCTTTCATCATGGGATCTCCCTGTTGCATGGGTGGCTGCCGTTGACCGTCGAGATCGTCGCGGTGGTCGTGCTGCTCGTCGCGGTCGCGCGAAGAACGCGGCGGTGGTGGGTGATTCAGGTGCCGGTGTGCGTGCTGATCGGCGTCATCGGGGCGCTGGTCACGCGGTGGTATGTGTCCAATCAGGGGTTGGCGTCCGATCCCGCGCCCGCGCAGCTGTGGGCCTGTGTCGGCGGAACGGTCGGCGCGCTTGCCGTCGCGGTGCTCGGCTGGCGGGGCGCGTCCTGGTGGCGGCGCGGGGTCGCGGTGCTCGCGATTCCGTTGACCCTGCTCAGTACCGGTCTCGTGCTCAACCAGTGGGTCGGCTACTACCCCACCGCCGAGTCCGCGTGGAGTGCGCTCACCGCCGGTCCGTTGCCGAACCAGACCGATATCGACGCGTTGGGTGGATTGCGCAATACCGACGTGTCGACCGGCAAGATCGTGCCGGTCCAGATTCCCGACTCGGGCAGCGGTTTTCCGCATCGCACCGAGTACGTGTATCTGCCGCCCGCGTGGTTCGCCGGGCCGACCCCGCCCACGTTGCCCGTGGTGATGATGATCGCCGGTGAGTTCAACACGCCCGCCGACTGGATCCGCAGCGGCCAGATCATGCCCGCCGTCGACCAGTTCACCGCCGCCAACGGTGGTCGCGCCCCGATCCTCGTCTTCGTCGACTCCAGCGGCGCCTTCAACAACGACACCGAATGCGTGAACGGCCCGCGCGGCGACGCCGCCGACCACCTGACCCGGGATGTGCCGAGCTACCTCGAATCTCGCTTCGCCGCCTCCGCCGACCCCGCGCAGTGGGCGGTGGTCGGCTGGTCCATGGGCGGCACCTGCGCCGTCGATCTCGCCGTCATGCATCCAGAACTGATGCACACCTTCGTCGATATAGCCGGTGACATCGGCCCTGATTCGGGCACCAAAGAACAAACCATCACCCGCCTCTTCGGCGGCAACGCCGACCAGTGGGCCGCGTTCGACCCGCTCACCGTCATGGCCAAGCACGGCCAATACACCGGTGTCGCAGGGCTTTTCGACGACCTCACGCCGCCACAGCGCCGCAACCCGACCGGCAATGCCGCGCCGCACGGTCGTCCACCGCAGGTCGCGGACGACGATACCGCCGGAATGGGCGGCCACGACGGCTTCATGAACTCCGGCGAGGTCGGCGCCGCGCAAAAGCTGTGCGATCAGGGCCGGCAGGTCGGCATCGACTGCACCATCCACACCACCCAGGGCGGCCACACCTGGCAATTCGCGTCGGCGGCCTTCACCTCGTCACTGCCGTGGATCGTCGCCCGCCTCGGCCTCCCCACCCCCAACGCCACCTGACCAACGGGACATGGTGGCGGCCGCACTCGCACTTTGCCGCCACCAGGTCCCGTTGGCCGTGGACGGCTCCTTCGTCGTTACGCGGGCGAGAGTTTGCGCGTGAAGGTGCGGCGGTAGGCCTGGGGTGAGACGCCGATCGCCTCGTGTAGGTGCTGGCGTAAGGAGGTGCCGGTGGCGAAGCCGACCTCGCCCGCGATCCGGTCGACCGTCATGTCCGTCGATTCGAGGAGGTGGCGGGCGCGGAACAGGCGCTGCTGGATCAGCCAGCGGCCTGGGCTCATACCGACCTCATCGCTGAAGCGGCGGGCGAAGGTGCGCTTGCTCATTCGAGCCTGGATGGCGAGTTCGTCGACGGTGAGTGGCAGGTGCAGGTTCTCCAGTGCCCATTGCCGCGCGACGGCGGTTCCGGCCGAGGTCAACGGCGGGACCGGCTGCTCGATGTACTGAGCTTGGCCGCCGTCGCGCCACGGCGGTATGACGCAACGCCTGGCCACAGCATTGGCGACCGCGCTGCCGTGGTCGCGGCGCACAAGGTGCAGGCAAACATCGATACCGGCCGCCGCACCCGCGGAGGTGAGGATGTCTTCGTCGTCGACATACAGCACGTCGGGGTCGAGGCGAACTCGCGGAAATGTGCGCCGGAAGAGGTCGGCCTCATGCCAATGCGTGGTCGCGGGGCGACCGTCGAGCAGACCGGCGGCCGCCGCGACGAACGCGCCGGTGCAGATCGCGACGAGCCTGGCATCGGGCCGGATCCGGGCGAGCGCGTCGCGCACCGGCTTGGGCAGGTCGCCGTCGAGGGTCATCGCGACGTCGCAGGCGGGCAGGATCACGGTGTCGGCGGTGTCGATGATGCTGCTGTCGTGCGCGACGGCAATCGAGTAGTCCGCGACGGTGCGCACCGGCTCGCCGTCGAGCGAGCAGGTGCGGACCTCGTAGCGACCACCCGCACTACCGAACACTCGGTTCGGGATACCGAGCTCGAACGGGTACACCCCGTCGAGGGCAAGCACCGCGATCCGATGAACCGAAGACGTCATGGCACGATCATATCGAAGAATGGCAATTGTGCCATTTCCTGCCAAGAGCAGGAACGGCAAACTCGGTGCAATGAGTGAAAACATGCGCGCGATCAGTCAGGACATCCTTGGCGGCCCCGAGGTCCTCACCGAAGTGCAACTACCCCGGCCCGTGCCAGGTCCGGGCGAGATTCTGGTCCGAGTGCGTGCGGCAGGACTCAACCCGACCGACTGGAAGCACCGGGCCATCGCGGGCGTCTTCCTGCCCCCGCCGCCTTTCGTGCTCGGCTGGGACGTCTCCGGCGAGGTCGCCGAAACCGGCATCGGCGTCACCCTGTTCCACCCCGGCGACGAGGTCTTCGGCATGCTCCCCTACCCGAACGGCCATGGCGCACTGGCCGAATACGTCGTCGGACCGGCGCGCGCCTTCGCCCGCAAACCCACGAGCCTGGATCATGTGCAGGCCGCCGCGATCCCGCTTGCCGCACTCACCGCCTGGCAGGTGCTGATCGACACGGCCGAATTGCAATCAGGTCAGCGGGTGTTGATCCACGCGGCGGCGGGCGGGGTCGGGCATTTCGCGGTCCAGATCGCCAAGGCGCACGGTGCTTACGTCATCGGCACGGCCAGCGCGCCCAATCACGATTTCCTGCGCGACCTCGGCGCGGACGAAGTGATCGATTACCGCACAGTCGACTTCGCCGAGGCGGTCCGCGACGTGGACGTGGTGCTTGATGTGATCGATGACGACAACAGCATCCGCTCACTGCGCACGCTGCGTCCTGGCGGCCTGCTCGTCACGTTGCGCCCGTTCGGCGATGTCGATCTGGCGGCGGAAGCGAACAAGCTCGGCGTGCGCGCGCAGCGCCTGCTGGTGGAGGACGACCACGCGGGCATGGTCGCGCTCGCCGGGCTCGTCGAATCCGGCAAGTTGCGTCCGACGATCGCAGGCACCTTCCCGCTGACGGAGGCCGCGAAGGCGCATGCGTTGGGCGACACCGGTCGTACCGTCGGCAAACTGGTTGTCACTGTGCCCTGACACCGAAACTTTTTCCGCGCGGCGCTTCGGTGAATCCGCGAAATCGGGGCGGTCACGCTTCTACCATCCGATGATGAGCACTGTTGTGAAGGCTGTCCTCGAGGGCGGGCCGAAAGACATGCCCGCGCGAATCGTTCCCATCACCCCGCCGGGGATCGAGTTGAAAGTCCCGTTCAAGGGTGGTTACGAACACTTCAAGGTGACCCGCAAGGAGAAGGACACCCCGGAGGGGCGGTTGCGTGTTTACGAGTGGTCCAGCCGGACCGAGCTCCCGAAGTGACGCGCGAATAATCGTCCTGTGCGGCCGGTCGGATCATCGACCGGCCGCCTTCCCTTTGGTCGCCAGGGAACAGCTGGCAACCATGAACAAAAGCGTAACCACTTGGTTACACTTTCCGGGTGGACGAAGTAGCGGGCGCGATCGCCGATCCGGTACGGCGGCAGATCCTGACGCTGCTGTGCGGGACCCGGCTCACCGCGGGTGAGATCGCGGCGCGGTTCGAGATCAGCAGGCCCGCAGTGAGCAGGCATCTGCGGGTGCTGCGCGAAAGCGGCCTGGCGCGTGACGAACTCATCGGCAGGCAGCGGTACTACGTGCTCGATCCGGCGCCGCTCACCGAGCTCGCCGACTGGATCGCGCGCTTCGACACATCAACGCACTAAGGGCGGCCCGCACTGGTGCGGACCGCCCCGATTTCGAGGACTACTACCCCTCGATGAAGCAGTACTACGAGAACCTGCCGGACTAGTCGTCTAGCTGCGCGAGGATCTCGCCTGAGATGTCGACCATCAGATGCGGCGGAGTTCTGCCCGTCACTCGTCGAGCTGGGCCAGAATCTCGTCGGAGATGTCGACGTTGGTGTACACGTTCTGCACGTCGTCGCTGTCTTCGAGCGCGTCGACCAGCTTGATCACCTTGCGGGCACCGTCGGCGTCGACCTCGACCGAGACCGAGGGCTGGAAGCCGGATTCGGCGGAGTCGTAGTCGATTCCGGCGGCCTGCAGCGCTTTACGCACCGGGATCAGGTCGCTCGGGTCGCTGATGATCTCGAAGGAATCACCGAGGTCGCTGACCTCCTCGGCACCCGCGTCGAGCACGGCCATCAGGACGTCGTCCTCGGACAGGCCGTTCTTCTCCAGCGTCACGACGCCCTTGCGGTGGAACAGGTAGGACACCGAGCCGGGGTCGGCCATGTTGCCGCCGTTGCGGGTCATCGCGACGCGCACCTCGCCCGCGGCGCGGTTGCGGTTGTCGGTGAGGCACTCGATGAGCACCGCGACACCGTTGGGGCCGTAACCCTCGTACATGATGGTCTGCCAGTCGGCGCCACCGGCCTCTTCACCGCCGCCGCGCTTGCGGGCACGTTCGATGTTGTCGTTGGGCACCGACGACTTCTTCGCCTTTTGGATGGCGTCGTAGAGCGTCGGGTTGCCGCCGGGGTCACTGCCACCCGTGCGGGCCGCCACCTCGATGTTCTTGATCAACTTGGCGAAGAGCTTGCCACGCTTGGCGTCGATCCCCGCCTTCTTGTGCTTGGTGGTGGCCCATTTGGAGTGGCCGCTCATTCCCTACTTCCTTCAGGTCGATGGCACGTTTGGTGATGTGTACCGTACCGGCCCGGCCGGACGGACAACTTCTCCAGCCTACTCGGCCGGTCATCGCGGTCTGAACGGCGCGTGAACTACGCGTCCCGGACCAGGTCCACGAACATCCGGTGCACGCGAAGATCGCCGGTGACCTCCGGGTGGAACGACGTCGCGAGCACGTTCCCTTGCCGCACTGCCACAATGCGGCCGGCGAACGGTCCGTCGGGCACCGTCGCGAGCACCTCGACGCCATCACCGACGCGCTCCACCCACGGTGCCCGGATGAACACCGCGCGCATCGGGCCGTCGTCGAGTCCTTCGAAGTCGAGGTCGACCTCGAAGGAGTCGACCTGTCGTCCGAAGGCGTTGCGGCGCACCGTCATATCGATGCCGGACAGGTGCTTCGCGTCGGGCCTGGTGTCGAGCACCTCGTCGGCGAGCAGGATCATGCCAGCGCAGGAACCGAAGGCGGGCATGCCATCTCGCAGTCGCGCGCGCAGTGGCTCGAGCAGTTCGAAGACCTCGAGCAGTTTGCTGATGGCGGTCGATTCGCCGCCGGGCAGTATCAGCGCGTCCACCGAGGCCAGCTCGGACGCGCGCCGGACCAGCACGGGTTCGGCGCCGCAGTGGGCCAGGGCGGCGATGTGTTCCCGCACATCGCCCTGCAGGGCGAGCACGCCGATGGTCGGGCCGGTCGGCGCGAGGTCGGCGGCGGGTGCGGCGACCGGGGAAGCGTTCACGTCGGAAAGTTTACGAGCCGCCGCGGTGTGGGCCTGCTCACGGTCTCCGTCAGGGTTCCGTCAACGAGAGGGTCGGTCGGCCCGAAACAGGTCGACACTCACAGAGTGATAGCTGTGTTGCCGCGTAAGGTCCCCGCGCCGCGTGGAGAGCCCAATACTGTCCGTCCCCGCCGGGGCCTCACCGTGCCGACCGGATTGGCGGGACTTTCCCTCGACGCGATGGCCTCGGTGTCCTACGGTCCCGAGGCCATCGTGCTGGTGCTTGCCACCGCAGGCGGTGCCGGGCTCGGCCTGACCCTGCCGGTGACGCTGGCGATCGCCGCGGTGCTCGCGGTGCTCGTCGCCTCGTATCGGCAGGTGATCGCGGCGTTCCCGAACGGTGGCGGTGCGTACGCGGTGGCCAAAGCGCACCTCGGGCATCGCACCAGTTTGACCGCCGCCGCCTCGCTGATCATCGACTATGTGCTGAACGTCGCGGTGTCGATCGCCGCCGGTGTCGCGGCGCTCACCTCGGCGTTTCCCGCGTTGCTTCCGTACACGGTGTGGTTGTGCGTCGCGATTCTGGTTGGCATCACGGCGTTGAATCTGCTCGGCATCACCGAGAGTGCGCGCGCGTTCATGGTGCCGACCGTCATCTTCGTGGTCGGCATCTGCACGGTGATCATCGCGGGACTGCTGCGTTCGGAACCCGCGAGTGTCAGCGAAGGCACCGCGACCGTGCTCGACATGCACACGGTCGGAGTTCTGTTGCTGCTCAAGGCATTCTCCAGCGGGTGTGCCGCGTTGACCGGCGTCGAGGCGATCGCGAACGCGGTGCCGAGCTTCGAGGCGCCGAAAGTTGTTCGCGCGCAACGTGCCGAGGTCGCACTCGGTGCGCTGCTCGGTGTCATGCTGATCGGGCTCGCGTTGCTGATCGAGAAGTTCGAGGTGCATCCGATCGATGGCACCACGGTGCTCTCGCAGTTGACCGAGGCGGCGCTCGGACACGGAATCGGTTACTACGTCGTCCAATTCGCGACCGTTGTGCTGCTGGCGCTGGCCGCCAACACCTCGTACGGCGGGTTGCCGACGCTGACCAAGATCCTCGCCGACGACAACTGCCTGCCGCATCGGTTCGCGGTGCGCTCGCCGCGCGAGGTGTACCGGTACGGCGTGCTGACCCTCGCCATCGCCGCGGGTGTGCTGCTGATCGGCGCGAACGGCAATATGAACGCGCTGGTTCCGCTGTTCGCGATCGGGGTGTTCGTCGGATTCACCATCGCGCAGGTCGGTATGGTTCGACACTGGCTGATCGCCAAGACCTCGGGCTGGCGTTGGCGGATGGCGCTCAACGGGTTCGGCGCGGTGCTCACCTTCGTCGCCGCGATCGTCACCACCGCAATGAAATTCACCGAGGGCGCCTGGCTGATCGTGCTGATCCTGCCCGTGCTCGTGGTCGGGATGGAACGAATTCGCGACACCTACGGCAAGATCGGCGCGTTCCGCCGGTCCGACGAGGTACCGCCGCCGCCTCGGCCGCGCGACGCCGTCATCGTGGTGCCGGTGTCCGAGGTCTCCGACTTGAGCTGCGAGGCGCTGTCTGCGGCGCTGTCGATCGGCAAAGACGTTGTCGCGGTGCATGTTTGCCTGCCCGGCGAGTCGGTCAAGGCGTTCACCAAGGCTTGGGAGGCGTGGCATCCCGAGGTGCGCCTTGTGCTGCTCGAAGACAGCGACGCGACGGTCGGCGGGCCGGTGGCGCGCTACGTCAGGGAGAACTTCGAGGGCCGCCGCAAGGTCGTCGTCATCGCCGAGGTCGACCCCCCGGTCGGCTGGAACCGCGTCCTACCCAGCCACCGCAGCGACGAACTCGAACGCGTCCTGCGCCGAATGACCGACACAGTGGTCTGCCACCTGCGCGTCCAGGTGGGCTGAAAGCCTGAACGAATTCAGGCGGCCGCGGTGGTGTGAGTCGGCCACACCCACACCACCGCGGTCGACAAAACCTTCGCTCAGTCGCGGAGATTGCGGATGAGGCCTTCCTGCACTACCGCTGCGACGAGCTGACCTTCGCGGTTGAAGATCTTGCCGCCGGTGAGGGCGCGGCCGAAACCCGCGGACGGGGAGGCCTGGTCGTAGAGAAGCCAGTCGTCGGCGCGGAAGGGGCGCAGGAACCACATCGCGTGGTCGAGCGAGGCGTTCTGGGTTTTCTCATCCGGGTGGGTCACCTTCGACGAGCCGAGCAGGGTCATATCGCTCATGTAGGCGAGGGTGCAGACGTGGAACAGCGGGTCGTCGGGCAGCGGATGCCGGTAGCGGAACCACACCTGCTGTTGGGAGACGACGCCCTCGCGGCGAGCCACCTGGTCCTGCGGCACCGTGCGGATATCCCAGTGCTCCCACTCGCGCATCGCCCACAGGCGTTCCGGGCTCAGCGTGGTGCTGGCGTCGGGGAGCTCGTCGGGCGGCTGCACCGCGGGCATCACGTCCTGATGTTCCGGGCCCTCGTCACCGAGGTGGAACGACGCCGACATCGTGAAGATCGCCTGACCGTCCTGCACGCCGGTGACCCGCCGGGTGCAGAACGAACGACCGTCCCTGATCCGCTCGACGAGATACACCGTCGGCTGGTCCGGGTTGCCCGGCCGCAGGAAGTATCCGTGCAGCGAATGCACCTGATACCGCGCTTCGACCGTCCGCACCGCCGACACCAGCGCCTGGCCGGCAACCTGTCCGCCGAACGTGCGCGGAAGCTGAGTCTTCGTGGACGCTCCACGGAAGATGTCGCGCTCGAGCCGCTCTATCTCCAGCGCCTCTTCGATTGTCGCCATGGGCTGAGATTAACGCGCCACGCCGTCCGGCTCCTCCTCGGCCGTCAGGTGATCGCCCAGCAATGGATTCCGGTCTCGGCCGCCTGACCCCGGTGACGAGGGCTGTGCTTCACGCCGATCTGCCGCACTCCTCGGACGACCACCCCGCGACGAACACGCAGCCGCACACCGCCGATAAGCACCGCGCAACGAACACGCGTCCCTACCCACACCGCGACAAACACCGCACGACGAACACCAACTTCGCCGACGCACAGCGCGCGATAGACCATGCGACCGCACGCACCGACAAACACGCGCTTCGCCGACAAACACCGCACCGATCTGCCGCGATCCGCCAACAACCACCACGCGACGAACACTTGTCCGCACACACACCGCGCGACCAACGCCCGTCCAACCGCACAACCGCCGTCCGACGAACACGCCTCCCCGCACACACCGCCGAGAACCACCGCACGACAAACACGTCCGCACCCACACCGCCGACGACTACCGCCCCAACGGTTTGCTCTGATGGACCGGTGCCACAGTTCGTTCCGATCACCCAGGACGCCCTCATTGAACGTCTCATCGAGCGCGTCCGCACCATGCCCGGCCATCGAGTGATCGCGATAGACGGTGCAGACGCCGCCTACCCCGTCGACCTCGCCCGCCGAGTGGCCGCCGCATTGCGCGATACCGGTAGACCCGCAGAGGTGGTTTCGCTGCACGACTACGTCCGCCCGGCCTCGCTGCGCGTGGAATTCGGCCGCGACGAGATCTCCTACCGCACTTCCTGGTTCGACTACGACGCGCTCCGCCGCGAGGTCATCGACGCCTTGCACACCGAGGGCCGCTGGCTCCCCGCCCTGTGGGACGAGGCAACCGATCGTTCGGCCCGCGCGACCATCCGCCCCGCTCCCGCCGACACCGTCCTGCTCATCGCGGGCCCCATGCTCCTGACCCGCTCCCTCCGGTTCGACCTGACCGTCCGCCTCGACATGTCCGAACCGGCTCTGCGCCGCACCACCCCACCCGAAGATCAGTGGACCATCCCCGCCCTACTCGAAACCCCCACTACCCCAACATTCTTCGCCCGCTGGGACCACCCCGACCGCCCAGCGCTCCGCCTCGACTAACCCTCCCCCGTCCTTGCTCTCTTGTTTCGAAGCGGCGCTGCCCACCTAGTAGTTAGATGCGCATATCCACGTAACCAGATGCATCCAACGGGACATGAGGGCGGCTCCACTCGCACTTTGCCGCCGCCATGTCCCGTTGGCCGTCGCTACCACCGGAATTCGCCGTCTCCGCGATCACCGGCAGCTCCGTCGACTACTTCCACCAGCACGTTTTCGGCCGCCCGGTCGGCAACCCCACCAACCATCCCCGTGGACCGACGTCGACTCCTGGCCGGGCTCCCCTGAATCGCCGCCGCCGAGCTGACCACGTTATGCATCCACTTCTCCCGGCCCGTGCGTGGCGCACCATGGAAAGGCGCTCTCGATGTTGCCGCCACCATGGGCCACTAGACGAGGCGATGGCCGCCGTCGGCGTGCAGGACGGTGCCGGTGATGAACTGGTTATGCATGACGGCGAGCATGGCCTTGGCGATTTCGGCGGGTTGGCCGATGCGGCCGACGGGGAGGCGGGCGGCAAGTTGTTGGTGGCGTTCGGTTTTGGCGTCACCGGCGATGGTGTCCCAGATCGGGGTGTCGATCCAGCCCGGGGAGACCACGTTGACTCGGGTGGGCCCGAGTTCGATGGCCAGGGCGTAGGCGAGGGATTCGAGGGCGCCGTTGGCGGCGGCAACGATCGAGGAGCCAGGGGCGGGGCGATAGGCGGCGATGCCCGAAGTGAAGGTGAGCGAACCGCCGGGCACAATCCGTGCATGCTTGGCAAGTAGTGCGGGCCCGATCAGCTTGGCGTCCAAGGTCTTTCGAGCCAACTCGAGGTCGAACGACGCGATCGGCTGATACACACCCTCGACATCGACCGCGGTCGTCACCACATGATCGATCGGACCGACCTCGCTGAACAGCCGCTCGATATCAGTCTCGCTGGTGATATCGGCGACGATCGAACGCACCGTGCCCGGCCCCTCGGGCACCGTACGTTCCGCATCGGCCAGCCGCTCGGCCGACCGGCTGGCAATGATGACCTCCGCCCCTTCCGCCACGAGCGCGGCGGCCAGCGCCAATCCCATACCGGAGCTGCCGCCGACAATGACGACTCGTTCTGTTGTTGTTGCGCTATCTGTCATCCCTCCACCCGACCACCGCACCGATCGAGTGTCCATGTCGCACTATCGAATTCGCGTTAGCGTCAAACTAACGCCGCAGGTCAGCCCGCACGAAGGCCCCACGTGGCCCCGCACGACAGACCGCGCACACTGCGAGCGCGCCCCTCTCCGCGACTACGACTTCGACGCCGCGCACCAATTCGCTTGCCGCGCACTGAATCGCTGACGGTTCAGTGCGCGGCGGGGCAGCAGGGGTGCGGGGGTCAGCTGGTGCAGGCGGGGGACTGCTGGTTGAGGTTGGTGAGGGCGGAGCAGGCCCATGACTTCTGGACCTTCCACTTGCCGCCGTCGAGGACGAAGGGCACGTCCACTGGGTTCTCGGTGCCGTTGATCGTCAATTTGCCTTGGGCACTTACGGAATCGCCGAAGGCGGTGACTCCGGTGATCTCGGCCTTGGCGTTCGCGTCCTTGTACGCTTGAGCGAGGCGGTTGGGCAGGTCGGGGTCGGCCTCGATGCCTTGCACGAGGTCGAGCTTCTCCGCGCTCGGCACCGCTGGGTCGAGCGCCTTCTGCAGCAGGAGGTTCAGCTCATCGACGGTCGGCGGGGGTGGCGTGTTCGGGTTGGCAGTCGCGGGCGTGCCCGGGTTGGCAGTCGCGCTGGTCGTGGTCGACTTCGGCGGATCCTTCTTGTCGTCGCTGCCACAGGCCGTCAAGCCAAGTGCGGCCACGACGGCCAAGCCAGCGATCGCTACGCGTCCGGTCTTACGAAGTTTCAACTGCTCGTCCTTTGCGTTCGGCTGGTACATCGACGGTGATGCGGCACGAACTGCCGACGCGGCGGTCGACATGCATCGAAATGTCAAGCTACCCAGCACAATTGTGAGAACTGTAAGACGATCGTGTGGGCGCGGTGAAGAGTCGGTCAAATACGGCCGTATCGGGTCGAGACGTCGAGTAAAAGGCTAGTCGGTTCCACATAAGACCGCTGCTGAATCGAGACCGCCGGCCGCCATATGCCCACCGGCCGACGAGTTCGAGGGTCGGCGGGAACGAGAGCCTCTCGGTCCGCACATCGGCCGTCAGCTCGACAACGAATGCGTCGATCACACGGTCGAGCTTGTCAGTGTCGACGAACCACCCACGGTCACCAAGCTGGTGGCCGTCGACGGCAAACTGACCCGCAACTCGACCGAGAGCGGATCGCTGAACGGCCCGCACAGCCGGTTCCTGGCAGACAGGCCAATCACGACAAGGTAGCCCAAAACTGCTGCCACACAGCGTAATCAGCTACAGACGGCGGACACTCGCCAATGGGGGGCGGCGACCAACACACGCACAGCCAGGTTCTTGACAGGCACACCAAATCGCGGCGAAGTGACCACAAAAGTCCGCCATGCAGCGTAATCAGCTCGGGTCGGCGGTCGCCCGCCAATGGGGGTCGGCGGTGAGCACGTCGACCAGCGCCCGCACCGCCGGGTTCTTGACCGGTACGCGCCAGATCGCGGCGTAGGTGACCGCCAAGGGGCCGCCGTGCAGTGGTCGCCAGACCAGGCCGGGGCGGTCGGCGGCGCGTGACGAACTGAGGCCGATCGTGTCCGGACGTAAGGGCAGCACTGCCAACATTTGCGCGTGTCCCATCGCGCTGTCGCTCAGCCGGACGTGGGCGCCTCGATCCCGCAGCGCGCGCAGCAGTTCGTCGTGGAGTCCGGCGGCCGATTCTCTGGCGAAGAGGATGAGTTCCTGATCGGTGAGATCGGTGGGGTCGATCTCGGCGGAATCGGCCAGTGGATGGGCCGATGAGATCAGGACGCCGAGGTTCTCACGCGCGACCGGCCGCTGGGCGAAGCGGTCGGGTAGCGCGACGGGCGCGCGCACGAGCGCCAGATCGACCTCGTCGTCATCGAGCAACCGAACCTGGTCGGCGGTGGTGCCGCCGGTGAGCACCATGCGGGTCCCTGGCGGCAGCAGTTCCTCGATTCGTGAAGGGAGCCAAGGGGGTAGACCGTTCAGCAGTCCGAAGCGAAGCACCGGCGCACCAGTGGCGGACGCACGCCTGGTCTCCCGCACCGCCGCATCCACCGACCGCAGCACCTCCTTCCCGGTGCGGAACAACACCTCCCCCGCCGCCGTCAACTCGACCCTCGGCTCCCGACTGAGCAGCGCCCCACCCATCTCCCGCTCCAACACCTTGATCTGCTGACTGAGCGTCGGCGTGGAAATGAACAACCGCTCCGCCGCCCGCCGAAAATGCAATTCCTCCGCCAACACAACGAAGTACCGCAATTGACGCAATTCCACGACTACCTACACCCGTCCACACTCGATCAAACGACGCCCTCCCGCCAAACCATGCCGTCGACGCTACCGACAGCTGCACCCTTTTGATTCCCTGCACCCAAAATTCCAGGTGCGTGACATCAAAAGTCGTGCGGCGCTGTACATTTCGCTCTTACCGCACCGCCGACACGACCTCCGAGACGTCAACGACAGACCGGCCACGATCGACACGCAAGTCACGAGTCGCTCTCGCGCCCGCAAACGCCGCCCACCTCTACCGGCCGCCGCCAACACCATCGACCCCACGAAATCCGCAACGCACCCACAACGACCACGCACACCACAAGCCGCAACGATCTTCAACGCAACCGAGGCATACGCCGACGCACCTGCTGCGCGCCCCACGAACCGCAGCCATTTCCAACGCGACAGACCGCAGCACCACTCCTGACATGCGCCGACACACCTCCACGTAGCCCGCAACGCACCCGCCGCGATCTCGCGCACGCCGCGATCTCCCACCCGCGCCGACCGACACCCCACTCCCGACATGCGCCGACACACTTCCGCGCAGCCCACAACGCATCTGCCGCGATCTCGCGCGACACGAACGCCGCGATCTCCAACCGGCCGACCGCCGCACCACACCCGACATGCGCCGACACACCTCCGCGCAGCCGCAACACACCCCCAACGCACACGGGCAGGGACTCAGCTGAGTCCCTGCCCGTGAAGTTCAAATCGCCCGCGTAAGGCGCGCAATCACCAACCGCGTTCGGCCAGGCGGTGGTCGACCGGCAGTTCCTCGACGTTGATGCCGACCATGGCCTCGCCGAGTCCGCGCGACACCTTGGCGAGGACGTCGGGGTCGTCGTAGAACGTGGTCGCCTTGACGATGGCGGCGGCGCGTTCGGCGGGGTTGCCGGACTTGAAGATGCCGGAGCCGACGAAGACGCCTTCGGCGCCGAGCTGCATCATCATCGCGGCGTCGGCGGGGGTGGCGATGCCGCCGGCGGTGAACAGGACGACGGGCAGCTTGCCGGTTTCGGCGACCTCGCGGACCAGCTCGTAGGGGGCCTGCAGTTCCTTGGCGGCGACGAACAGTTCGTCGGCGGGCAGCGAGGTGAGCCTGCGGATCTCCTGACGGATCTTGCGCATGTGCGTGGTGGCGTTGGAGACGTCGCCGGTGCCTGCCTCGCCCTTCGAGCGAATCATGGCCGCGCCCTCGGTGATTCGGCGCAGCGCCTCACCAAGGTTGGTGGCGCCGCACACGAACGGAATCGTGAAGTTCCACTTCTCGATGTGGTTGGCGTAGTCGGCGGGGGTGAGCACCTCGGACTCGTCGATGTAGTCGACGCCGAGGCTCTGCAGGATCTGCGCCTCGACGAAGTGACCGATGCGGGCCTTCGCCATGACCGGGATGGAGACGGCGGCGATGATGCCGTCGATCATGTCCGGGTCGCTCATCCGGGACACGCCGCCCTGGGCACGGATGTCGGCGGGCACCCGCTCCAGCGCCATCACCGCGACCGCACCGGCGTCTTCGGCGATCTTGGCCTGGTCGGGGGTGACGACGTCCATGATCACCCCGCCCTTGAGCATCTCGGCCATGCCGCGCTTCACGCGGGCGGTGCCGATGGTCTGGGTGGTGTCGGGCGTCGTCACGGCAAACTCCTGGGTCATCTGCGCCAATCGGGTCGCAAGGGATTGAATCGACCTAATTCTAGGCGGGCCACCCAGGCCACTTGATAGCCAGTCGGAGATGACTGGCCTTGTCAACTACCAGGCGCTCTGTCCGCCGACCGCGCTCACTGGACCGGTCGGCGAGGCCATGAAAGCCGCAGCGGGGAACTTTCGCCGCCCACCGCTAACTTCCGGCGGCGACTCAGAGCGGGCCGACAACCAGCAACTGTGCCCAGTACTCGGCCGCGGCGGGGCCGACGAGCGGCAGCAGGAAATCGAACAACAGGTAGGACATGTATTACGTACCTCCGCACACCGAGCATTTCCCCCCACCGCGGGCGGGGGCCGCGACACCGGATTCGAGTGCCTTGCGTCAAGCACTACCCAGAACGCGACAATTCAGTCGCGACCGTAGCACGATCGTGAAACACATCACACCCCGCTCAGCGGATCGAGCGGACCTCGGGATGGGCGACACCGGAGGCGGCCGCAGCGGCTTCGGGGAGCAGTTGGTCAAGGTTGTACGGGTAGACGGTCTCACCGGAACGGTCCAATTGGATGATGTCCTCGGTGGTGCACCATTTGTTGCCGGAAATCGAGCGGCGTTCGATGGTGGTCAGGTTGGTCGCCCGCGGTTCGTAACCGCGCACGCGCAGGGCGAAGAACAGTTCTTCGGAGCGGATCAGGTCACCGTCGAAGGGAAACACCGCGACGCGGCGCCAGATCGGGCCGCGCAGGCTGTCCGGATCGGCCTGGTGCCCGGTCTCCTCGTAGAGCTCGCGGACGGCGGCATCACGCAGGGTCTCCCCCGGGTCGACTCCGCCGCCGACGGTGAACCAGAATGAGACGTCGGGGGTGGTCGGATCGTTGCCGCGCATCAGCAGGGTGCGGTCCTGTTCGTCGAACAGCACGATGCGCGCGGTGGTGCGGGTCGTGTCGACGGTGAGACCGGTGGACGCGGCCGGGGTGGCGCGCTCGGTGATCTCGAAGTAGGTGGGCAGCGGCGCGGTACCGCCGAGGTGCAGGATGCGCACCGACCGCCGGGTGCGCAACGCCAGGGTGTCGCGAACCGCGTCGTTGTGGAAGCGGCGCGCGATGAGCACCCGCGCCTCGGCATCGGCCAGCTCGGCAACCATCTGCGGACGCAACTTCGCGATGTCGATCGTCGACAGCGCCCCGGAGAGCTGGTTTTCCACGGTCTCGCGATCAGCGCGCCCGACGCGTTCGGCCCGATCGGCCAGCAGCGCAAGGACTTTGGCCTGATCGGCAAGCACCGGATCGACCACCGGGTCGGCGATCGCCATCGCGACCGATCTGGCCACCACGGCCCGCCGGGCCAGCGCCGCGTCGAGCGCCTGCCAGGACTGGTCGGAGCGCACGTGCAGCCGGTCGAGCCGGTTGGCGGTGGAGTAGGCCCAGAGGCCGATCGCGACGATGACCGCCGCGATCAGCGCGAGAACGAGAACCGTTGTCGCGGAGAAGGTGATCATCCGGCGGCCCGCACCCTGGTGTCGCCGACGGTCACCGTCTCGTACACCCGCAGGATCTGCTCGGCCACCACCGGCCAGTCGTACTCGCCGACCACCTGGGTCGCGGTGTCGACCAATCCGGCCCTGCGACTGTCGTCGGTGAGCATGCCGTCGATGGCCTTCGCGAGCGCCGCCGAATCACCCACCGGCACAAGCACACCCGCCGCCCCGTCGCGCAGCACGCGGCGGAAGGCATCCAATTCGCTTGCCACCACGGCGGTTCCGGCGGCCATCGCCTCGATCAGGATGATGCCGAAGCTCTCGCCGCCGAGATTGGGCGCGACGTAGACGTCCGCGCTGCGCATCGCCGAGGCCTTCTCCGCATCCGACACCTGACCGAGGAAACGCAGGTGCCCGGCGAGCGGGCCCGCCTCGCGGCGCAGCCTGTCCTCGTCGCCGCGCCCGACGATCAGGATCTCCAGGTCCTTGTGCTTGCGCACCAGCGCGGGCAGCGCGCCGAGCAGCACGTCCATCCCCTTGCGCGGTTCGTCGTAGCGGCCGAGGAACAGCACGGTCCGCCCCGCGCGCGGGTAGCCGGGCAGCATCGGGGCGCGCGCGAACGCGGGCACGTCGACACCGTTGGGAATCTCCACCGCGTCGGAGCCGAGCGCCTCCACCTGCCAGCGCCTGGCCAGCTCCGAGACGGCGATCCGCCCGCTGATCTTCTCATGGTACGGCCGCAGCACCCCCTGAAAGGTGCTGAGCACCAACGACTTCGTGGTCGAGGTATGGAAAGTGGCGACGATCGGACCCTCGGCGATCTTCAACGCGAGCATCGACAGGCTCGGCGCGTTGGGCTCATGGATGTGCAGCACGTCGAAATCATTGCCGTCGATCCAGCGGCGAATCCTGGTGTAGGCCATGGGCCCGAAGGACAGTCGCGCCACCGATCCGTTGTACGGGATCGCGACCGCGCGACCGGCCGACACCACGAAATCGGGCAGCGGTGTGTCCTCCGAGGCGGGCGCGAGCACGCTCACCCGGTGCCCGCGTTCGATGAACACCCGCGCCAGTTCGACCACGTGAGCCTGCACGCCGCCGGGGACGTCGAACGAATAGGGACAGACCATGCCGATCTTCACGGGGCGCCGTCCGAATGAGCCGTCGTGTCAACGTTTGCCGTGCCGTTCGGGGTCGCCGCCGCGTCCGCGCCCGGTGCCGCGTCCAGATCGATGGCTGCCTGCGACGCCGCCGAAACACCCACGCCCGCCGCCGTATTCGGCTCATCATGGGCGGACCGCGCGGCCGCGATCCGGGCAAGCCGCGCCTCGGACAGGTCGCTTTCCCACTGTGGTTGCAACATGTGCCAATCCGCCGGGTGCGCAGCGATATTCGCCGCGAACCGGTCCGCCAGCGCCTGCGTGGCCGCCGCGACCCCGCGCGAAACATCAATGGGCTCGTAGACTTTCATCCCCCAGCCCTCCGCGCCGTCGTCGGTGAACCAGGTGTGCACCGGCAGCAGCGGCGCCCCGGTCTCGATGGCCAGCTTGGCGGCGCCGGCGGGCAGCCAGGTGCGCTCGCCGAAGAAGGTGACCGGAACGCCACGACCGGTGAGGTCGCGCTCCCCCATCAGGCAGATCGCCTTGTTCTCCCGCAACCGCTTCGCCAGCTGCACGAACGGCGGCTGCTCGGCGCCGGTCAGCGGGAACACCTCGAAGCCGAGGCTTTCCCGGTAGGCGACGAACCGCTCGAACAGCGACTCCGGCTTCAACCGTTCGGCGACGGTCGCGAAGGTGCCGTGATTCTGCACCAGCCACACCCCCGCCATGTCCCAGTTCCCGGAATGCGGCAGCACGAGGACCGCCCCGCGCCCTGCGGCCAGCGCCGCCTCCAGGTGCGACTTTCCTTGCAGCACAAGTCCGCCGATGGCCGCGTGGTCCATCGACGGCAGCCGGAACGCCTCACGCCAGTACCGCGCATAGGACCGGACGCTCGCCTGGATCAGCTCGTCCGGCACGTCCGAGGGCGTGCCGCCGATTACCCGAGCGAGGTTGCGCCGCAACTGATTCGGCTCGCCACCGGCCCGGAACGCGCGATTCGCCTTGCGCGCGACGCGATCACTGCCCCAGTCGAACAGTCGCCGCGCCGTCGACTCGGGCAGTGCCCGAACCAGCCGCCAGCCCGCCGCGTATCCGACGTCGCTCAACCGCTCCCCGATACTCATGACCATTGCCCCGTTTCCTGCACCACACCGCCACGATATGGCGGTCTCACGTTGGCAGCTCCGTCGCGTTCGCCGGTCCCGCCGTAGGGTTTTCGGGCCGCGCCGGTCGCTGAGTAGGGGTGAGCACGTCACGCGCGCCCGGCGAACTCCGCACCGCGAGCACCCGCTGGAATACCGTGACGATGCTCAGCACAGCAAGGATCCACATCGCGACGTGCACGGCGTAGGTGAGCCAGTTGAGACCCCAATACCCACCGATACCGGTGAACCCGGCGCCGACGAGCACGATGATGAGACGGTCCGGCCGCTCGATGATCCCGCCGTCGGCGGAGAGCCCGCTGGCCTCGGCGCGCGCCTTGGCGTACGAGATCACCTGCGAGGTCACCAGCACCACCAGGGTCGCGGCGAACAACGGCTTGTGATGCTCGTGGAACACCGCCCACCACGCGAGGCCGCCGAAGATGGCGCCGTCGGCCATCCGGTCGCAGGTGGCGTCGAGCACCGCACCGTATTTCGTGCCGCCGCCGCGCGCCCGTGCCATCGCGCCGTCGAGCATGTCGAACATGACGAACAACCAGATCACCATGGTGCCCCAGAACAGGTGTCCGCTCGGGAACAGGGTGACCGCGGCGGCGATCGACGCGGTGGTGCCGATGACCGTCACCGCATCCGGGGTGAGCCCGGTGCTCACCAGCGCTTTGCCCAGCGGCGCAGTCGCTTTGGCAAACGTATCGCGGCCGAAGAAGCTCAGCACTTCTAGTGGACTTCCTTCCAGGCTGCCGACAGCAGCGCCCTCGTCTCGCGGAGCAGCTGCGGCATCACCTTCACGCCGCCGACCACGGTGATGAAGTTCGCGTCGCCACCCCAGCGCGGGACGATGTGCTGGTGCAGGTGGTCGGCCAGCGAACCACCCGCCACGCCACCGAGATTCAGCCCGACGTTGAAGCCGTGCGGCTGCGACACCTTCTTCATCACCCGGATGGCCTGCTGGGTGAACGCCATCAGCTCGGCGCTCTCGGCCGGGGTGAGGTCCTCGAGGTTGGCCACCTTGCGGTAGGGCACGACCATCATGTGGCCGGGGTTGTACGGGTACAGGTTGAGTACCGCGTAGACCAGCTCGCCGCGGGCGATGACGAGACCGTCCTCGTCGGACATCTTCGGGATGTCGGTGAACGGATGCCCGGTCGAGGCGGGGCCGGTCGAGGCGGCCTCGGAAATGTAGGACATCCGATACGGGGTCCACAGCCGCTGTAGCCGGTCCGGTTCGCCCGCACCTCGGTCCACGATGCCGCCCTCGGCGTCATTCAGCTCGGGCGCCGCACGTTCAGTCATTCCGCACCCTTGATCTCGAAGCCCTCCGCGGTCGGCGAAGCGTTCTCCCGGTTCGCGATCCACGCCACAATGGTGGCCACCGCGTCGGCGACCGGCACGCCGTTCACCTGAGTGCCGTCACGGAATCGGAAGCTGACCGCGTCGGCGTTCACGTCCCGCTCGCCCGCGAGCAGCATGAACGGCACCTTCTGCGCGGTGTTGTTGAAGATCTTCTTCTGCATCCGGTCGTCGCTGCGGTCGACCTGCGCGCGCACGCCCGCGTCCCGCAGCCGCTCGATCACCCGATCCAGGTGCGGCGCAAAGGCTTCCGCGACCGGGATGCCGACCGCCTGCACCGGCGAAAGCCAGGCCGGGAAGGCACCGGCGTAGTGCTCGGTGAGCACGCCGAAGAACCGTTCGATGGAACCGAACAGCGCGCGGTGGATCATCACCGGCCGCTGCTTGGTGCCGTCGGAGGAGGTGTATTCGAGGTCGAACCGTTCCGGCAGGTTGAAGTCGAGCTGGATGGTCGACATCTGCCAGGTGCGGCCGAGCGCGTCCTTGGCCTGCACGGAGATCTTCGGGCCGTAGAAGGCGGCGCCGCCCGGATCGGGCACCAGCTCGAGCCCGGAGGCCTCGGCCACCTTGGCCAGGGTCTCGGTGGCCTCTTCCCACATGTCGTCGGTGCCGACGAACTTGACCGGGTCCTTGGTGGACAGCTCGAGGTAGAAGTCGTCGAGGCCGTAGTCCTTCAGCAGCGCGAGCACGAACTGCAGGGTGCTGGTCAGCTCGGCGTGCATCTGCTCTTTGGTGCAGTAGATGTGCGCGTCGTCCTGGGTCATGCCGCGCACCCTGGTCAGGCCGTGGATCACGCCGGACTTCTCGTAGCGGTACACCGAGCCGAATTCGAAGAGCCGCAACGGCAGTTCCCGATACGACCGGCCGCGGGCCCGGAAGATCAGGTTGTGCATCGGGCAGTTCATCGGCTTGACGTAGTAGTCCTGGCCCGGCTTGCGGACGGTGCCGTCCTCATTCAGCTCCGCGTCAAGGTGCATCGCGGGGAACATGCCGTCGCGGTACCAGTCGAGGTGGCCGGAGACCTCGAACAGGTGCCCCTTGGTGATGTGCGGGGTGTTGACGAATTCGTAACCCGCGGCGACATGCCTGCGCCGCGAGTACTCCTCCATCTCCTTGCGGATGATGCCGCCCTTGGGGTGGAACACCGGCAGGCCGGAGCCGAGCTCGTCGGGGAAGCTGAACAGGTCCAGTTCCAGGCCGAGCTTGCGGTGGTCGCGGCGTTCGGCCTCGGCGAGCAGGTGCAGGTGTTCTTCCAGCGCCTCCGTCGATTCCCAGGCGGTGCCGTAGATGCGCTGCAGGTCTTCGCGGTTCTGATCACCGCGCCAGTAGGCGGCCGAGCTGCGGGTCAGCTTGAACGCGGGGATGAACTTGGTGGTCGGGATGTGCGGACCCCGACAAAGATCGCCCCAGAGGCGTTCGCCGGTGCGCGGATCGAGGTTGTCGTAGATGGTCAGCTCTTTGCCGCCGACCTCCATCACCTCCGGATCGTCGATACCGGACTTGTCGCTGATCAGCTCCAGCTTGAACGGCTCCTTGGCCAGTTCGACGCGGGCGTCCTCGACCTCGATCACACGACGCGAAAACCGCTGCGCGCCTTTGACGATCTTCTTCATCCTGGATTCCAGCTTGGCCAGATCCTCCGGGGTGAACGGCTTGTCGACCTGGAAGTCGTAGTAGAAGCCGTCCGTGATCGGCGGGCCGATACCGAGCTTGGCCTCCGGGAACTCCTGCTGCACCGCCTGGGCAAGCACGTGCGCGGCGGAATGCCGGATGACGCTGCGGCCGTCCTCGGTGTCGGCGGCGACCGCCTCCACCTCGACGTCGGTGTCCGGGATCCAGGACAGGTCTTTGAGACCCTCCGCGTCGCGCACGACGACGATGGTGTCCGGGCCCTTGGTCGGCAGCCCGGCCTCGCGCACCGCGGCACCCGCCGTCGTCCCGGCCGGAACCCGGACGAGGACGGCGGGGTTGTTGCGGGCTGAGGTGGTCACGACGGTGCTCTCCTTGGAGTTTCTCGGGTGCGGTGGATCATGGCCGGGACAAGCGGTGTGCCCCGGCGCGACCATGCTATCGGCATGCCATGACCAACGCGCACACGCTCACCCGGCTAGTCCGCCACTGCGGGGTTTCAGGGCACACTCAGGTGGGTCATCGCCCCGCCGGTTGGACTACGCCGCGGTCCCGAACGATCGATATGCGGCGTATCTCGACTCGCGCACGTCTGGGATGTGAGCCGCTGGATACGCGCCCGCCGCATCCTTGTATTGCTCAGCAGCTGACGGGTTGATGCGGTCCGGGGTTATGCGGCGGGGTTCGGCAGGAAGCCGATCTCGGTCAAATGGTCCAGGTGGCGGTCGATCAGGTCGGCGGTCATCGGGGGACACGTTATTCCGGAGCCGGACAGGGCTCGGCGGGTGGTGGTGTCATCCCACTCGCTTGTCCCGGGCCCGGTCATCTGGCTGAGGATTAGGGCTCGGGCCATCCCCATATCGGTGCGGGCGGCCCTGGAGAGTTCGACGACGAAGTTCTCGGGTGCGACGATCTCGACAGGAAAGCCGTTGGCGCGCAAGCGATCCAGGACCGCTTCTAGTGTGATCGAGGTGTGGTTGACCAGGTGATGTACCGGTGCCCGCGCGCCGATGCGTGGGTGCTGACCGACGGTGTGGGCGATCGCGGAGGCCACATAGTCGGCCGGGACCAAGCTGATGGCCACGTCGGCGATTGCTGGTGCCACGCCGAGGCGGGCAATGGCGCGGATGATCGTCCAGAATGCATCATCGGTGCCGGTCGCGCCGGTCGCGGCCGCGCCGCAGATGCGGTCGGGACGGTGGATCAGCACCGGCAGACCGCGCGCGGCGGCCTGAGTCATCAGGACTTCGGCCACCCACTTGCCGAGCACATACCCGTCGGCATTGCCGGGCAGGCCGGGGACGATCTCGCGGACCGGAGTGTCCTGTCGGGCCGCCACCGAAGTGGTCGACACGAAATGCACCGGGATCGTGGCGCTCCGGCACGCGAACCGCAGAATCTCCACGGTGCCGGTCACATTGGCCGCACGCAGCCGCTCGTAGGGTTCGGCGTGGTTGACCCGAGCCCCGTTGTGGACGATGGCATCGGTGGTCTCGGCCAGGCGTTGGTAGTCAGCGGCGGTGAGGCCGAGCCGTGGCGCGGTGAGATCACCGGGCACGGCCCCCACGTTCCGCATGGTGGTCTCGCTCCACAGCCGGTGCCGCCGCAACGCCGCCTCGACCCGCCGCTGAGCCGCCACCGGTCCGGTCGCGCGCACCACACACCAGACCCGCACCCCGAGCCGGTTTACCAGCTCGTGCACCAGATACGCGCCGAGAAACCCACTCGCACCGGTGAGTAGAACCGTTCGCAGCTCATCCGATCGCCGAGGGCCTGGCACGATGGCTGTGTCGAGTACAGTGTCCGCCAGCGCACGCGCTGCCACGGGCGGTTGATGTCGATAGCTTCTGAGCGGGCCGCGCAGCTCCTCCAACGATCTCGGACGTCCAAGTAGCCCCATTTTCACCCGCCCCGCTCGGCATCGGTATGAGCCGAGACTATGGGCAAGGATCAGCAGTCGCCAGACCCGGATTCCTCTGCCCCGTCCCGTGGTGTCGGGGCCGCGAATGGTTCCACCAGCGGGCACGCAGTCGCGCCCAGGTCGGACGTCGCCAGTCGTATGGCACCCCCGCCGCCCTGCCCTGCGGTTCGGGGACACGGTCGTCTTCGGAGTCGGCGATCGTGCTCGTACCCTTGTTTTTGCGAAATCGGTTGGTCCGTTTGGGGTCCTACTGGTCACGCTCCGCCAGGTTGCCGAGCAGGGTTTCGCGTTCGGCGGCTGGGCGTTTGGGGCAGCTTGTGCACATCTCGCAGTTGGGGACCTCGTAGACCAGGCAGCAGGAGATGCGTTTGACGAAGGTGCGGCCGCCGATCTCGACGAAGCGCGGGGTGGGGAGCTTGCCGCCGATGTCGGTCGCCAGTCGGGTGCCCGCCGCTGGGGAACCCGCGTCGAGGGCTCGGTTGCCGACGGCGTCGGCGACGATCGCCCACAGCGACGGGATGCCGGCGCCGGACACCTCGGCGACGGGACCGATCACGGCCGCAAGGGTTTCCCGCAGTGCGGCGCCGGGCTCGGTGGTTTCGTCGGGCTCGGCGAGGAGGTGGATGCGTTCGACGCCGCCGTCGGGACGGACCTCGCAGTCGAAGCGGTCGAGCACCGGCTCGACCGCCTGCTCGTCGTGCGCGTAGGCCCGCGCGATCTGCTCGACCAGCGCGGAGGCGACCATGCACCACCACAGCGTGCCCGCGATCCTCGGTGTGGTTGTCCCCCACGAGTGACCCATCTCGGCGATCCGTGCCGCCAGCCAGTCCGGCTGCGTCAACATTCGCCCGGGAACCGTATTCACCATTTCAGGGGACTGCGTAACCATTGCCACTCGACTCCGATCCAGCTGCCGACCATCCCGAACGTGCCCAAAATCCATAGTGCCGCGAATACCACGCCATACCCTGCCGATACTTTTCGCGCAGCCAGCCGAGTGCCCGTTGTGCCCAGGCGAATTCGGTGGCGAGGATGCCAAGTCCGGCGAACACGATCGCCCAGCCGGGTCCAGGGTGCGGCCTCGGACACTCGTCCTCGCAAGCGCCCTGTCGGGAATCGCGAGGATCCCGACGGAGAGCACCGCGATGCCGACCATCGCGACCCCGACCCGATAGGCGAGGTTCAGCGTAGGTCGCGCGGCAACGCGGGCACGGAAGGCGCGCCAGCCCGTCCCCGTCGATCTTGCTTCCAGCTCGACCGTCACGATCCCAGCGTACGAGACCGCCCGGTCCGGCCCAGGTCGCAGCCGTCGAGACCGCCCGGACCTGGTCGGTTCGGGCGGGCTCGACGGTCGTAGATCAGACGAGTTCGGGCGTGACCCGGTGACCCGCCTCGTCCTCGATATGGGCGAGTCCGTGCTCGGTGATCTCGATGACGCGCGCGCTGGCGATATCGAAGAACAGACCCGACACCGTCACGCCGCGCTCGGCCACCGCCGCGCGCACTGCGGGATGGCGCTGCAGGTTTTCCAGCTGCACGGCCACGTTCACCATGCTCAGCTGGTCCACCTCGCCGAATCCGGCCCGCGCTGCGGCCACCGCGACCGGGTGACCGCGCCGGACCCGGTCCAGGCTCGGGTGGGCATGCGCGAGCCACTTGTCGATTTCCGGACCGGCCTGCGCCCCGGAGTGCAGTGCCTTCATCGCGCCGCAGGACGAGTGTCCGCAGACCACGATCGAGCGGACGTTCAGCTCCTCCAGGGCGAAGACGAGCGCCGCGTCCACCGACGGGTCGCCGACGGCGGGAACCAGGTTGCCCACATTGCGCACGGTGAACAGGTCACCGGGCCCGCTGTTGGTGATCATGTTCGGCACGATCCGCGAGTCCGCGCAGGTGAGGAAGAACGAATCCGGATCCTGGCTGTCCCGCAGTTCGTCCAGGTGTGGCCGGACGACGTGCGCGTGACTGCGGTGGTAGGCGGCGACACCGGCCGCGATCGGATCGGCGTGCTCGTTGCGCCGCCACGGACCGAGGATGTCGGTCCATACCGCGCGCCCGAAGCTGCGCGACGGCGGACCGTCGGTCGCGTGCGCCATCCTCGCGGTGCCGATTTCCACGAAATCGACACTGCCGCCGTTGCTTTCCTGCTGACGCACCCAGTCCTCGATGGCTTCGAAGGCGGCGTGGTCGAGGAAGTCGACGGTCATCTCGACGGTGACGTCGGCGTCGGCGGGCACCTTCGCGAATTCCGTCGACAGCTTCGGCAGCGCGAGGAACGTGCAGGAGCCGTCGATGGTGACCACCCAGCGCTGCGAACCCGGAATCTGCCTGGCGCTGATGGCAACTCGCACCACCCGCCACAGCAGCAGGGCGAAGGCGAGCGCGAGGCCGATCAGCACGCCCTCCAGCAGATTCAGGAACACCACCGACACCACGGTGACGGCGTAGACGAGCAGGTCACCGGTGCGCCGGGCGAGCCGGATGTGCGCGAGTTTCACCAGCTGCATGCCGATCACGATCAGCAGGCCGGCCAGCGCGGCCTTCGGAATCTGTTGCACCACAGCGGCCAACATCACCGAGAACACCAGGATCCAGACGCCGTGCAGCACCGCCGACGCCCGGCTGCGCGCGCCCGCCTGCACGTTGGTGGCACTGCGCACGATCACGCCGGTGACCGGTAGGCCGCCGAGCAGCCCGGAGAGCACGTTGGCCGAGCCCTGACCGATCAGCTCGCGATCGAAATTGGTGCGCTGACCCGAGTGCATCTTGTCCACCGCCACCGCGGAGAGCAGGCTTTCCACGCTGGCGATCAAGGCGATAGTGATAACCATCAAGACAATGGCCGACCAATCACCACGCGGCAGCTCCGGCAAACCGATCGCGTCGAACAGCGAGCCGTTCAACACAATTCGCTCGGCACCGGTCGGCAACACCATGGCGAGCACGGTGCCAGCGAATACCGCGACCAGCGGACCGGGGACGACGCGCAGCCTGGCCGGTGCGTACTTCCAGCCGAGCATGATGGCGATCACCACCGCGCCGATGAACGCGTCACCGCCGTGCAGCGACAACAACTGCCCCGGCAGTTCCGTGAGATTCTCGAGCGCCGAACTGTGCGACGATCCGCCGAGCAGCACGTGAATCTGTTGCAGCGCAATGGTGATGCCGATACCGGCCAGCATCGCGTGCACGACCACCGGCGCGACGGCGAGCGCGGCCCGCGCAATTCGGCTGAGCCCGAACAGGATCTGCAGCACACCGGCCGCGGCGGCGATGAAACAGGTTACTTTCCAACCGAATTGGTTGATGGACTCGGCGACGACAACGGTGAGTCCGGCGGCCGGGCCGCTCACCTGCAGAACGGAGCCGCCCAAGAGACCGGCGACCACACCGCCGATCACGGCGGCGATCAGGCCAGCGGCGACGGGCGCGCCGGAGGCGACGGCGATGCCTAGCGACAGCGGCAAGGCGACCAGGAAGACCACGATCGAAGCGGGCAGATCGTGGCGAAGAATCGAACGCAGACGATCGGACCTGGGCCAAGAACTATGGCCCCGTTCCGCTTGCGGTGACATCGGTGGGGCTAAATCGTTCTCGACGACCATGACTATCTCCTTCGCCGAACTCGGCCACGACGGCCGAGGTCGGTTGACGATCTACATGTCCAGCAGGGCACACGACCGCGAACCGGCATCTCGCGGTGAAGCAGTTCTCGACGCACCAATGGGTCGAGAGGTAAACCGGAATAAGGCTATGAGTAAAGACTTAGCAAAGCCTGAGAACGGGGCTAATAGCGCGTAAACTCCGCGCTACCCCGAATATGGCCTGCCGCACAGACACGTGGCGGGACGCATGGGCCGTCGCGCCGGTTAAACCGGCGCAGCGGCAACACGGCGGCCCTCATCGTCGAACTCCGCGATACCGTCCACGGTCACCTCGATCACCCGGGCCGTGGCCAGGTCGAAGAACAGCCCCGACACCGCGACGCCACGCTCCTCGATGCCCTGCCGCACGGCCGGGTGCGCATGCAGCGTCTCCAGTTGCAGCGCCACATTCACCATGCCGAGCTGGTCGACCTCGCCGAATCCGGCCAACGCGGCAGCCTCGGCGACCGGGTGGCCGAGGCGGAAGCGGTCCAGGCTCGGGCGGGCGTGCGCAAGCCAGTCGCTGAGCCCCGATCCGGTGCGCACCTCGCGATACAGCGCCTCCATCGCGCCGCAACCGGAGTGACCGCACACGACGACCGCGCGCACGTCCAGCTTCTCCAGTGCGTAGATCAGCGCGGCCTCGACCGAGACGTCGCTGCCCGCGGTGGGGACCAGATTGCCCACATTGCGCACGGTGAACAGGTCGCCGGGCCCGCTGTTGGTGATGACGTTCGGGACGATGCGGGCGTCGGCGCAGGTGAGGAAGAACGAGTCCGCGTCGGGGCGGTGCCGCAGGCCGTCCAGGTGCGGGCGCATCAAGTGCGCATGCCCGCGGTGGTAGGCCGCGATGCCCGCGACGATCGGATCCTCGCGGATGCCGGTGCGCCGCCACGGGCTGATCGCCTGATCGATGACCTGCCTCGAGTTGCCGCGCTCCGGCGGGCCCGCCATCGCCCGCGCCATCCGCGCGCTGCCGATCTCCACGAATTCGACTGTGCCGCCCTCGGATTCGCGCCGCGCGGCCCATTCGGTGATTCGCTCATAGGAGGCGTGGTCGAGGAAGTCGACCGTCATCTCCACCGTCACGTCCACCCCCGCAGGCACCTTGGCCAGCTCGGCGGACAGCTTCGGCAGCGCGAGGAAGGTGCAGGTGCCGTCGATGGTCACCACCCAACGTCGCGCGCTCGCAACAGGTTCCGCGATGATCGTCACCCGGACCACCCGCCACAGCAGCAGCGCGAACGACAGCGCGAGCCCGATCACCATGCCCGCCAACAGGTTCAGGAACACCACACTCAGCACCGTCGCGACATAGACGTAGAGATCACCGGTGCGCCGAGCGAGCCGGATGTGCGCCAACTTCACCAGCTGCACGCCGATGAGAATGAGCAGCCCAGCCAGCGCCGCCTTCGGGACCTGTTGCACCAGACCGACAAGCGCCACCGCGAACAGCAGGACCCAGACACCGTGCAGCACCGTCGCCGCCCGGCTCTGCGCGCCCGCTTGCGCATTGGTGATGCTGCGCACGATCACCGCCGCCACCGGCAGTCCGCCAAGCAGGCCGGAGACCATGTTGGCCGAACCCTGCCCGATCAGTTCGCGATCGAGGTCGGTCGAGGTTCCCGGCCGCAACTTGTCAACGGCGACCGCGGACAGCAGCGTTTCGACGCTGCCGATGAGCGCGATGGTCACGCCGGTGATCGCGATCGCGGTCCAGCTGCCCGACGGAATGGCGGGCAGTCCGATCGAGTCGAGCAGCGAGCCGTTCAGGACCAGACGCTCGACATGGGTCGGCAGCACCAGCGACAGCAGCGTCGCGACCACCACCGCGACCAGCGGCCCCGGCACCACCCTGACCTGGCGCGGCACGAACTTCCAGGCGATCAGGATGGTGATCACCACGAGCCCCATCAGCAGGTCGCCGCGATGCACCGACATCAGCTGATGCGGCAGCTGGACGAGACTGTCGAACGACGAACTCAGCGACGCGCCGCCGAGCAGCACATGCACCTGCTGCAGCGCGATGATCACGCCGAGCCCGGCCAGCATCGCGTGCACCACCACCGGCGCGATCGCCAACACGCCGCGGGCGACCCTGCTCAACCCGAACAGAATCTGCAACGCACCGGCGCCGACGGTGATGAAACACGTCGCGGCCCAGCCGAATTGGTGCACACTCTCGGCGACGATCACGGTGAGACTCGCCGTCGGCCCGCTCACCTGCACCGCTGAGCCGCCGACCAGCCCCGCGACCACCCCGCCGACCACGGCCCCGATCAGGCCCGCGGCGACGGGTGCGCCCGAGGCGACCGCGATGCCGAGGGAAAGCGGTAGTGCGACAAGGAAAACCACGATGGAGGCGGGTAGATCGTGGCGGCCGATACTGGCCAGACGTGCGGAGAAAGCGAGGTGGCGCGGCGACGTCCGTGGTGCGGAATCGGTGTCGGTGGACATATTTCTCCTTCGCCGGGCGGACGTGTGCCGTCCCGGTTCATCGGTGGAACATGTACTGGCATCGAAAGCGAGCGGGGCGTAACTCAGCCACTCGAGAGCGGCGGCCCGGTTGACGCGAAGGTCTGGGTAATAGTAAAGACTTCGCAAAGCATTTGGAAAGGTTTCAGGTGGAATCGGCATAACCGTCACCGAATTGTGATCTGGATCACCCTGCCTGGCGGATCCGAGGAGACCCGGTCGCGGGCCTGACACCGGTCACTTCCTACGGGCGTTCCCGCTGCGTGAAATCGCGGGCGATCCGGCGCGCTATACGGTCGGCCGCGCGGTGGAGGATCTGACGCGCAGGTCCACCGCGACGATGACGTCCGGGTCCTCCGGTGGACGACCGGCGAGGGTGCCGATGAGCAGCGTGGCGGCGCGCTCGCCGATTTCGCGACGGTTCACACCGATCGTGGTCAACGGCGGCGACAGTGATGCCGAGGTGGGCAGATCGTCGTGTCCGATGACGGAAACATCGTCGGGCACGCGCAATCCGCAGTCCGCGGCCGCGAGGTAGACGGCATGCGCGATGTAATCACTGTTGGCGACGAACGCGGTCGGCCGTACCTCGGGCGCGCCCCGCAACGCGTCGGCGACCGCGACCCGTGCGGCATCGGCGGAGAGTTCGGTGGTCACGGCGGTCGCGGCGAAATCAAGTTGCGCGCTGAGCACGTGGAACCGCTGCCAGCGTTCGGGATCCGGTGATTTGTCCGGTGGGGCGATCACCATGGCCAGTCGGCGGTGGCCGAGGTCGACCAGGTGGCGCACCGCAAGATCCACCGCCGTGCGCTGGTCGGATCGGACACTCATCGTCGTCTGCCGGTCGCCGCCCTCGGCCGAATTGAGCAGGACCACCGGCCTTTTGGTCGATGCGTGCCACTGCCGCACCTGACGGCTCGCGCCGATCGGCGCGATCGCAAGCCCATCGATCGCCCGGTCTTCGAAGGCGTCGAGCAGTTCCCGCTCCCGGTCCGGGTCGTATCGGGAGGATCCGACCATGACGTCGTAGCCCGCGCTGGCGCAGGTCTCGTCGAAGCCGTCGATCACGTCGAGGAAGTGTGGGTTGCGCAGGTTGCGGATGAGCAGGCCGAGCACCTTGGTCCGCCTGGTCCGCAGCGCGACGGCGGAGACATTGGGCCGGTACCCCAGTTCGGCGGCGCGGGCGAGGATCTGCTCGCGTAGTTGCTCGCCGACACCGGCACGGCCGGACAGTGCCAGACTCACCGCCGATATCGACACCCCGAGCGAGGACGCGATATCTCGCTGAGTGATCCCGGCTGCCACAAAGGGACACCTTAGCGAACGGAGGCTGAACCAAGATGAACAGTGCGCGCCATCGTCGGCCGATGCTTGGAATAGCGCTTCTACCACTGCTAAAACGATTGAGTAAATTGCTCGCTCCCACGAAGGGACCATCGTGTCGCACGATGCCTTTTCCGTTCTCGACTCGACCAAGCTTTCGGCGTTCCATCGCAAAGTGACCGTGCTCTCGGCCGCTGGCATGTTCCTGGACGGCTACGACATCACGGTGATCGCGGTCGCACTGCCGACCGTCGCCAAACAGTGGCATCTGTCTTCGCTGATGACCGGCGCGTTGACCGCGTCGGCCGTCATCGGAATGTTCTTCGGCGCCTTGGTGTTCGGCAGGCTCACCGACCGGCTCGGCCGTAAGAAGATGTATCTGGTGAACCTGCTCGGGTTCGTCGTGTTCGCGGTGCTCGCCGCGGTGGCCCAAGACGCCTGGCAGTTGCTGATCTGCCGGTTCCTGCTCGGTCTTGCGATCGGCGCTGACTACACGATCTCGACCTCACTGCTCGCCGAATACGCACCGGCCAAGCGCCGCGGCAGCCTGATGTGCCGACTGGGCGCCACCTGGTTCATCGGCGCGGCCTGCACCTACGTGTTCGCGCTCATCCTCGTGCCGTTCGCGGGCGAGCACACCTGGCGGATCATGCTCGTGCTCGGCGCGGTCTTCGCGTTGATCGTGCTGTGGATGCGGCGCAGCATCCCGGAATCGCCGCGCTGGCTGGCGTCCAACGGGCACACCGAGCAGGCACGCGCCGTGCTGACCGACCTCGGCGACACCCAGTCCGTGCTCGCCACCGCACACACCGGCCACCGCACCCCGTGGCGCACCCTGCTGACCATGCCGTTGCTACGCATGACCTTCTTCTGCTGCGGCTTCTGGTTCATGTACACCCTGGCTTACTACGGCATCACCCTGTACACGCCGACGATCCTCAAGCAGGTCACCAGCAGCACCACGGGCATTTACGCCGGCTCGCTGATCATCGCGCTTGTCGGTGTTGTCGGGGCCTTCACCGGTGCGTCGCTGGTCGACCGCGTTGGCCGGCGCCCGCTGCTGATCATCGGATTCGCCGGCATGCTCGTCGCGCTGACGGTGCTCGCGCTGCTGCGGGAGCCGGGGCTTGCCGCCCTCGTCGCCCTGCTCGGTATCGCGGTCCTGTTCGCGAACTCCGGGCCCGGCATCGTGAACCTGGTCTATCCGAGCGAGGTCTTCCCGACCTCAGTGCGGGCGACCGCGAACGGGCTCGGCACCGCCGTCTCGCGGGTTGGGGCGATCACCGGCACGCTGCTGCTACCCACCCTCATCAATGCGTGGGGGCTGCACAACGTGCTGTGGATCTTCGTCATCGCCGGTGCGATCGGGTTGGCCATCGCGATCACCCTCGCCCCGGAAACCAAGGGACGCACGCTGGAGGAACTCACCGAATCACCTTCCCGGACACCAGAATCCGACGCGGTAGCGCGCTGACCCCATGTCGACTCGCGATCACACCCTGGTACCCGGCGACACGGCCGGGTACCGCACGCTGGCCACCGCCCCCGGCGAATTACACACGCCGCGTACCGAACTCGCGCCGGGCGCCGAACCGGGCGGCGGCCGCCGACTGCTGCGGTTCGTGCACATCACCGATTTCCAGCTCGCCGACCCGTTTTCGCCGGGCCGCCTCGATTTCCTGCAGCGCTTGGCCGGGCGGCCCGGCTGGGACGATATGTTCCCTGCCTACCGCCCGCAGGAAGTCGTCGCGCTGCAGGCCTTCGAAGCGATGGCGCGCACCATCCGCGACATCGACGCCGCGTTCGTCGTCACCACCGGCGACAACACCGATAACGCGCAGCTCAACGAGTTGCGCGCGGTGCTGGCGTTGCTGGACGGCGGCGTCGAGCTCGATCCGGCGTTCGGCGTTGTCGACAAGCAGACACATCCTTCGCACACGGTATCGGGCGAGTTCTACAATCCCGAGCCCGAATCCAGGGACCGGTACAAGCGCGACCATGGATTCCCGGATGTCCCGGGATTGCTTGCGGCAGCGGCGATTCCCTTCGCCACCCGAGGCTTCGGCGCCCCGTGGCTGGCGTGCTTCGGCAACCATGACTGTCTGGCGCAGGGGCGCGCACCGGTGACTCCCGATTTCCAGCGTCTGGTGACCGGGGATCGCCGACCGGTCGGCATCCCCGTCCAGGTCCCGGACGACCCGATGCGGTCCTATCTGGCCGACCCGACAGCTCTATCGGATGGTCCGGCCCTGCCGATCCAGCCGCGCGCAGACCGACGACTGGTCGACCGCGCCGAATACATTCGGGCGCACCTGGACAGTCCGGCCGAGCCCGCCGGTCACGGGTTCACCGAACAGAATCTCACCGACGGTACGGCCTATTACTGCTACGACGCACTGCCCGGCGTCCGGATAATCGTGCTGGACACCACCAACCCCGCAGGGCACGTCACGGGGAGTATCGGTGCGCGCCAACGGGATTGGCTGATCGATCGACTGACCGAGGTGCACTCCACGCATCTCGACGAGCACGGCGCCCCGGTGCGGACCGGCAACCGCGACCGGGTCGTCCTGCTGGCCTCCCATCACGGAATGTCCATGCTGGACAACACAACCGAGGGACCAGAAGCCGACCTGCCGCGTTACCTCGCCGCCGACCTCGAGGCGATCCTGCACCGCTTCGACAACGTCGTACTCTGGCTCGCCGGGCACGAACACCGAAACTCGATCACCCCGCACCCGGGCCCGCACGGCGGATTCTGGCACGTGATCACCTCCGGGCTGTGCGAATGGCCCGTCCAGGCTCGATCACTGGAACTCCTACTGCCCGAACCGGATTCGCCCGACAACCTCCTGGTGATCCGATCAACCATGATCGATCACGCGGCGCCCCCACAACCTGGCCCCACCCTCGACCTGTGGGACCTGGCCAGCCTGCATCGCGAGCTGTCCTGCAATGAGCCGAGTCGGGTCGGCGGACCGCATTCGGCGGGCAGCCCGGCGGACCGCAACGTCGACCTCGTTGTTCCGATCAGCCCCGCCCTCTTGATCGAACTGCGTGCACAGTTGGCTGGATAGATACGAATACGTGCAGATCCGCTGTGGGGCAGGGCTCGGACAAGAAATCCGTCCGTTTATCAAGCATTCGCATCGGCTTCGACTCTTCGCGCCAAGCCTGCCACGGTCGGGGCTTCGAAGATCGCGCGTACCGCCATGTTCCTGCCGAACGATCGTCGGATCGCGGCGATCAGGCGCATGGCCAGCAACGAGTTTCCACCGAGCGCGAAGAAATCGCTATCGAGGCCGGAGCGATCGACTCCAAGCAGCTCGTCGAACAGACCGGACAACACTTCCTCGGTCGGCGTCGACGGAGCCCGATAACCGACGGTGGCCGAAGAGTCTCGCGCGGGCAGTGCTCGTCGGTCCAGTTTGCCGTTGGGTGTGAGTGGGAGTGCGTCGAGGATGACCAAGCTCGCGGGAATCATGTAGTCGGGTAGCGAGTTCGAGAGGTGCTTGTGTAGCAGGGCGGGTAGGTCGCGGCGTTGTTGTTGCAGTCGGCGTCCCCGTAGCGGGTTGTTGGCTGGTCGGGTCGGTGAGGTCGGCACGACCGGGAAGTCGATCCACGGCATCGGGGTTCGGTCGGACTCCGTGCTCGGATCCTCGGGCAGGAACGCGGCGTCGAACCGGCCGGCGTTGTCGGTGTCAGCCCAGCTCAGCACCGCTCGGTATCCATACGTGGCGGCGAGTTGATGGATCTGTTCGGGGTCGACCGCGCCGGAAATGGCCTGGTACATGCGTGCGTTCGGTATTGCCCTGATTCCGATCGCGCCGGTGTGCTGTCGGTCCAGCCATTGCCGCAGCGATGGTTCGTCGGTCCAGTCCTGCCAGTGCTCGACCGCGATCCGTGGCACGGGCGTGCCAACCCGCAGCACGGCGTCGTACCGGTATTGCGTCATCTCGTTGGCGAACCGGCCTCGCCGGGGCATCACCTGGACCCCGGTCACCTCGGGCAGCAATTCGGGCAGGCCGGTGAAGAATGCCGGGTCGATCACCAATTCGCTTTCCTCGGCCATGGCTCGGGCCACCGACACCGCCGCATCACCACGTTTCGCGGCGTGCACCCTGGTGTGGAAATCTTCGAGCACGCGCAGGTTTCGCACGTCACCGATCAGCACATGCCCACCGGGGGCGGCCACGCGGGCCGCTCCGCGCAACACCCGAACCAGATATTCCAGATCCGGGAAGTATTGGACCACCGAGTTCACGATCACCACATCGAACCCGTCTATCGGCAGATCACCCAGGTCATCGGCCTCCCGGCACAATAACCGCACCCGGTGCAGACCGCGCTCGTCCAACTCCTTCCGCAATCCCGCCAACGTCTGCGCCGAGAAGTCCACACCGACGTATTCCCGCGCGTCCGCCGCCAGCCTCGACAGCAATAAGCCGGTGCCACACCCGATTTCCAGTATCCGGTGGCCGCCCAATGCCATCACCCGAGTCACGCCGGCGTCGACCCATTCCCGCATTTGTTCGGTGGCGATCGGCTCGCCCGTGTAGCTGCTGTTCCAGCCCGACACGTTGAAATCACCTGGCACATCACCCCATTGCCCCTGCACATCGTTGAAAATCGCCCGCCAATCGGCCACCTGCCCACCGGCCGAACCATCGACCCGCACTCCCGACTCGGTCCCACCGTCGGCTTGCGTCTCATCACCGCGATCGGCGTCGGCCCGGGGGACGACGTAGGCGACCAGTCGCACATCCCCCGGCAGATCCTCCCGTGCGACCACCGCTGCCTGAGCCACTGCGGCATGGCCAACCAGCACCGACTCGATCTCCCCCGGCTCGATCCGAAAACCACGAACCTTCACCTGGTCGTCCAGTCGGCCGACGAACTCCAGCACCCCCGCCCGCGTCCACCGCACCGCGTCCCCGGTCCGGTACAGGCGCGACCCCGCTGGCCCGAATGGATCCGGCACAAACCGAGCCGCGGTCGCACCCCCTCGACCCGCATAGCCACGAGCAACCCCCACACCACCCACGTACAACTCCCCCACCACACCCACCGGAACCAGATGTGCGAGCCCGTCCAACACATATGCCCGCGAGTTATTGATCGGCACACCGATCGCCGCCGGAGGGCCGGGTTCGATCGGGCACCAGGTGGTGTCGACAGTGCACTCAGTTGGCCCGTAGAGGTTGTAGGAAACGCGGGCGCTAGCGGCTAGCCGATCCCACATTTGTTGCTCGACGGGCTCGCCGCCGAGCAGCAATCCGCGCGGCGAAGCGGACTCGCACTCGTCATTGTCGAACAATCCCTGTTCCAGCAGCAGCCGCGCCAGTGACGGCGTCGCGTCCACCATGTCGATTCGATGCCGGCGGATGTATTCGATCAGCTCGTGCGCATCGCGCCGCACCGCTTCCGGAATCACATGCAGCAGATGCCCGCACATCATCGGCAGCAGTTGCTTTACCGAGGAATCGAAGACCAGTGACGCGAACAAACCCACAGTCGTTCGCGATATCGCTGGGTCCGGATAGATACCGCTGTCCGCGAAGAACGAGCACAGGTTCAGTAATGAGCGGTGTTCCACCACAACCGCTTTCGGTCGCCCGGTCGACCCCGACGTGAAAATCAGGTACGCGGCGTTCTCCGGCCCGGCCACCGGTATCGGGCGATCAGCTCTTCCGTAGGGCGAGAGCTGCTCCGCTGGCACCCACCGGATGTCCGATGCCAACGCCACAGTCGTCCGCGTCCTGGCATCCGCCACCAGAACTGATACGCCGGTATCGGCCAGCGCCTGCGCGATCCGGTCGGTGGGTTGTCCCGGATCCAGCGGTAGATACGCGCCGCCAGCCTTCAAAACTGCCACGATCGCCACGATCGCCGACACACGCCGTTCGACACACACCCCCACCGTCGTCTCCGGCCCCACACCCGCATCCCGCAACCGCCACGCCACCTCGTTCGCCCACGCATCCAGCTCCCCGTACGACAGCTGCTGCCCCGCGCACACCACCGCCACCGCGCCGGGCGCCCGATCCACCCACCTCTCCAACAGCGACACCACTGTCACGGGCACCGGCACTTCCGTCCGATTACGCTCCACCACAACATCTCCCCCCGTCGTCAGTGGGTAATACAACCGGCCTGTCTTGGCATTGACCGGAGTCGTTGTCACGGAACCAGATTCGCCGAAGGCCGGGTGTGGATGCGCACCATGGCCGCGCCCCGCTCGGCCGCCGAGCCCGCGGACGCGGGGTTCTCGCCCACCGCGATCACGTACGCTTTTCTCGCCGTCGAACTGGTCAGCGGCACCATGACATCGCCGACCCTGGTCTCGATCCCAACGCCGACCACCCCCGGCACCCTTCTGGCCTCGGCGACCCCGCTGATCTCGGTGACCACTCCTGGCAGTCCCGAGCAGAACCGGAGGGCCGCCGCTCCCGTCGGACGACTCGGCATGCTGACCGGCTCACCACTGAGCATGGACACCAGAGCCTTCGTGATGTTCACCCGGTAGGCCAACCCGACCAAGAACATGAAGCTGGCGCCTGGCGGCCGGGCGGCGCAATCCACCACCATCGGGCCGGCCGCGGTGACGATGCAGTCAGCGATCAGGATCGCGGTGTGCAGGCCGATGCCTGCCACCAGGCGCCGCATCACCGACAACAACTCGGCCTGAACCTCCGCACTGATCGGGGCGGGAAACGTGTGGCCGCGCTCCAGCGGGTGCGGGCCAGGGAACAACAGGGTCTCGCCGATGTGGTGGAAGACCACATCGCCGTCTCGGACGAGCAGTCCCACGGTGTACTCCGGCCCGCGCATTCGCTGCTCGATCAGGAATCGTCGGCGCAGCGGGCGAGCGGGGACCGAAGGGTCGGACTCGTCGCCGACGACGGCGTGCGCCCAGGCTTGCTCCAGATCGCTGTCCTGGTCGAGCAATTGGATGCCCTGGCTGCCTGCCCGGTCGGCCGGCTTCAGCACGGAACCGCCCGCCGCCCCCGCGACGAACCTGGCGACGTCCTCGGCTCCGTCCACCTCCGCCCACCGAGGGGCAGGCAAACCGGCACGGTCGATCGCCTCGCGCAGCGCGATCTTGTCACCGAAGAGGGGCGCGACCGCTGCGCCGGCACCCGGCAGGCCGAGCCGCTCGGCCACGAAAGCCGCCGCCGCGACCGTGTACTCGCCGCCTGGGATCACCGCGGTAAAAGGGCGCTTCGCGTGCTCAGCGAGCACTACGTCAAGGAATTCCTCGGACTGGACATAGTTTCCGAACACGATCTTCTCGACACAGCGATGGTCCCCGTCGTGGCCGGTAAGGCGGCTCGACATGCCGGTCCGGTGCGCCAACAACCGGTCTCGCGCATCGAGCACACCGCGCTCTTCGAGCACCACGACGCTGGCCGGAGGCATGAACTCGTTCATCGCCCCGAGCACAGTGAGGTTCACGCTGAACAGCAACACACGCACCGGTCAGCCTCCTTGTCCTAGTTCCGCCGAGATCTGGTCCGGCGTCATCGCCGCGATTTCCGCCACCACCCGCGCTTCTATCGCGGAGCCGAGCCGGGAGACGGTGCGGTGGTCGAACAGGCCGCGCAGCGGGAAGTCGATATCGAAGGCCGCTCTGATCCTGGCCAGCAGTTTGGCCGCGGTCATCGAATTCCCGCCGAGCGCGAAGAAGTCCTCGGTGACGCCGACCGGGTCGACCCCGAGGACCTCGCTCCACAGGGCGCTGAGAACGCGCTCCACCTCAGTGCGCGGTGCGATGCGGTCGTACTGTCCGAAATCAGCCGCAGGCAACCGCTTTCGGTCCAGCTTGCCGCTCGTGGTCATCGGCAGCGAGTCGACGGTCACGAACGCCTGCGGCACCAGGTAAGCAGGTAGGTCGGCCGACAGTCGGGCCCGAAGTTCTTCGGTATCAACCGATGTGCCCGCGGGGACCACGTAGCCGACGAGCATCGGCTGCCCCGTCCGACCCTCGCCGGACACCACGACCGCCTGTGCCACCGACGGATCGGTCAGCAGGGCGGCCTCCACCTCGGCCGGCTCGATGCGATAGCCCCGCACCATGACCTGCTCGTCCAACCGGCCGAGGAACTGCAGCGTGCCATCCGATCGCCAGCGGGCCCTATCGCCGGTCCGGTACAGCCGTGCCCCCGGTTCACCGGCGAACGGATCGGGTAGGAATCGCTCGGCGGTCTGGCCCGGTTTGCGCCAATACCCAACGGCCACCGAACTTCCGCCGAGACAGAGCTCTCCTGCAGCGCCACGGGGAACGAGGCGGAAGTGACGATCGATCAGATAGGCGCGCACTCCGGTGATCGGCCGCCCCAGCGAGTTTTCCGCCCACGGTGCGCGCAGTGCCTGGGTCGCCGTTGCCACCACCGAGTTCTCGGTGGGGCCATAGTGATTGACCACCGGGACGCCGGGATCGGCGGTGGGCGCCGGCCGGAACACATCACCCCCGGTGCGCAAGATCCGCAAGGGGGTGCGCTCGCCGAGCGGAAGGCCGATCAACCGCTCGGCGAGCGGGGTAGGCGCGAATGCCTGGGTGCAGCAACGATCGCCGAGCCAGGACATCAGCGCGTCGGGGTCGCGGACAACCTGATCGGGGCAGATTTCCAGCCGTGCGCCGGAAAGCAGGGCCGGCCAGACCTCCCAGCCGGCCGCGTCGAAGGCGCTGCTGGCGAGCTGGCCGATCCGGTCGCCTGGCCCGGTCGGATAGCGGTCGAGATGCCAGCGGACCAGGTTGCCGAAGCCGGTGTGACTCACCGCAACACCCTTGGGCCGACCGGTCGAACCCGACGTGTAGATCAGGTAGAGCACGGCCTCGGCGGCAGGAGGCGACTGCTGCGGGATCGGCCCTGGATCGTCCTGCTGATCGATAAGGAGTATTCGGACCGTTTCCGCGCTGAGCCGATCTCGGGACGAGCCGTCGGTGAGGACCAGGCAGGCCGCGGCGTCGTCGAGCAGATAGTCCACCCGCGCCGCCGGCGACTCGGTGTCGATCGGGAGATACGCTGCCCCGGCCTTGACGACGGCGAGCAGCGCCACCACCCAGTCGGTGCCACGGGGCAGGAAGACGCCGACCACACTCGCGGGACCGGCCCCCGCCCTGCGCAACCGCGCGGACAGCCGCGCCGCGCGGTCGGCCAGTTCGCGGTAGGTCAGTTCGGTCGCGGCGGCGGATACGGCGACGGCGTCCGGGGTGAGCGCGGCCTGCCGGTCGAACCACTCCCCGATCGTCGGCAGGTGCACGGTCGCGTGCGGCCGCTCGCCCGCCAGTCGCAGGAGTTCGGCGCGCTCAGCCGCGCCGACCAGGGCGGTGCCGATGAGCCGTGCGTCCGGATGCGCCGCGAAATGGGTCAGCAACCGTCGGTAGCAACCGAGGAACCGGTCCATCGTTGACTCATCGAACAGCTCGGCGGCGTAGACCAAGGTTCCGGTCAACTGCTCGCCGATCATCCTGAGCTCGAGCTCGGTGTCGAAGCGGCACAGCGCATCCGGGGCGTCCACCGGCTGACACTCGATCCCCGGCAGGGTAAGCCCCGCCTCGGCCAGGTCGCCTTCGACCAGGCTGAACCAATGCTGCACCAACGGATTACGGTCGGCGTCGCGGTCCGGCTCCACGATGTCCACGATTCGCTCGAAGGGCAGGTCCTGGTGATCCATGGCCTCCAGCACCCGGTCCCGCACTTGCCTGACCAGATCGCGGAACGTCACGGCCTCGGCCAGATCCGCTCGGACCACCACCGTGTTGGCGAATAAACCAACCAGTCGCTCTAATTCAGGGATAGGGCGTCCCGCGAACGGGACCCCGATGAGCACATCGAGAGCATCGGCGAAGCAGCCGAGCGCGGCGTGGTAGGCGGCCAGGGTCACGACGAATACGCTGGTGCGTTCCTGCCGTGCCACGGTGCGCAGGCCCGCGCCAACCTCGGGGGCAACGGACAGTCGCAGCCGCGCCCCACGCAGCGCGGGGACCGCGGGCCGCGGCCGGTCGGCAGGCAGCTCAAGCATCGACGGAGCCCCGGCCAGCCGATCGCGCCAATACTGTTCCTGTTCAACCCATTCGGCGTCGCCGACCTGAGCGCGCTGCCACTCGGCATAGTCGGCATACCGCATGGACAGCGGGTCGAGACCGACCGACCGACCGGTGGCGAGGGCCGTGTACGCGGCGCCGAGTTCCTCCTCGAACACCACCCGTGACATGCCGTCGAAAGCGATGTGGTGCACGGTGTAGTGCAAGAGATAGGTGTTCTCGCTCAGCCGCAGCAGTGCGGCGCGCAGCAGCGGACCGGCGGCCAGATCGCAGGGCCGCACCATCAGTTCGGCGACACGCCGCAGCGCCGCGCGCCTCGGCTCCGGCTCCGCGCGCAGATCGATACGACTCAGGCGCACAATGTCTTCCCGGTCGTACACCGCATACGGTTCACCGTCGCGCACCGATACCCGTGACCGCAGCACATCATGGCGTCGGACCACCCAGCGCAGTGCCGCCTCCAGGACGTCGGGGTCCAGCAATCCGGTCAGCGCGTACGTGCGCGGGGTCAGGTACGCGGCGTGGTTATCGGTGAGCTGATCGAGGAACCACAGTCGCCGCTGCGCGAAGGACAGCACCGGCGCCATCGCCGCTATCCTCGCCCCGCCATGGCTTGGCGCAGCTCGACCGCGAGCGCCTCGACGGTCGGCCGCTGGAACATCGAGCTGAGCGGCAGATCGATCCGCAATGTCTCCCTGATCTCGTAGACGATCCGGGTCACCAGCAGCGAATGGCCGCCGAGCCAGAAGAAGTTGTGCCGCACGCCGACCCGGTCCATGCCGAGCGCCTTCGCCCAGATGTCGGCGATCGCCGATTCCAGTTCGTCGCGAGGTGCGACGAACTCCGGCTCGACGGCCTCGGGCCGAGGCAGCCGGGCGCGGTCAACCTTGCCGGTCCCGGTGAGCGGCAACCGGTCGATGAGCACGATGGCCTGCGGCACCATGTGGGTGGGCAATCTCGTGGCCAAGTAGTCGCGCAGCGGCTCGGTGTGCAGCACTTCCCCCGGGGGCAGCGGCGCGGGAACCACATACGCCGCCAGCAGCGGCTCGGCATTCTCGCCAGGCTCGGGGCGCACCAGGGTGACCACGGCCTTGGCCACCCCGTCCCGTTCGGACAGCAGCGCCTCGATCTCGCCGGGCTCGATCCGGTAACCCCGGAGCTTGATCTGGAAGTCGGCCCGGCCGAGGAACTCGAGCACACCGCCGGGCCGCCACCTACCGAGGTCCCCGGTGCGGTACAGCCGCGCGCCGGAAGTCCGGCTGAACGGATCGGGCATGAACGACGCCGCGGTCAACGCGCCACGGCCGCAATAGCCCCAGGCGAGCGGACCGCCGCCGACGTAGATCTCGCCGGACACGTTCTTGGGCACCGGATTCAGATCCGCGTCCAGTACGTAGATCCGAGCCACCGGCAACGGCCGGCCGAGTTCCGGGTGATCCGTCCAGCTCGCCGCCGGGGCCGACAACCGCGGCGAAGTGACCACGTTGACCTCGGTGGAGCCGTAGTGATCGTCGAACACCACGTCGGGAAGCCGATCGCACATCAGCCGAAGCTCGGGGGTGATGACCAGCCGATCGCCGGTAGTGATCAACTCGCGCAGACTGGCGATGTCGTCCGGATGCGCGACCGCGTGCCTGGCCAGCTGCTGCATGGCCACCACGGGGAGCAGGATCTTGGTGATCCGGTGTTCCCGGATCAGTCGGGCGATCGCGGTGATGTCGTATCGATCGCGTTCGGTGGCGATCACCACGCAGCCACCGGACCACCATGCCGACAGCAGCTCCAGCGCGGCGACGTCAGCGGTGATGGGGAAGTACTGGAGTGCGCGCGGCCGCTGAGCGTACTGCGTCCGGCTCCAGTCGAGGAGACGGACCTGCGGCCCGTGGTGCATCGCGATTCCCTTGGGTCGACCGGTCGAGCCCGAGGTGTAGATCACGTACAGCAGGTCGTCCTCTGCTACCGCGGCCGGCGGAGCCTCGACGGGGAAGGCAGCCACACTGTCACCGGCACACAGCACCGGCGTGGTCAGGTCGATGCCGGGCATGGCGTCCAGGACCGACTGATCCGCCAGCAACAACATCGCGGCGGAGTCGATGAGCGCGGACCGTACCCGGTCGACCGGGTACTCCGGATCCAGCGGCAGATATGCCGCGCCGGTCTTGATCACCGCGAGCACCGCGACCGCAAGCCCGACACCCCGGCGCACGCACAGGCCGACGATGGCTCCTGGACCGACCTCGCGCTCCCGCAACGCCCAGGCCAGCTGATTGGCCCGTCGGTCGAGCTCGAGGTAGGTCAGTCCGATCTCACCGGACACCACAGCGAGATCGTCAGGGGCCTTCCCGACCCAGTCATCGAATCCCCTGATCACGCCTCGATCGTGTCCGGTCGGAATCTCACTGTTTTCCACTGCCTGCAGCACAGGTCCTCCAGTTTCTCGCTGTTCGTTCCGCCTGTCCGGCCGCCTCATCGGCTGACGACCACCTCGAGCTCTCTCGGCCCGCGCAGCATCGGCCCGTACGCCCAGACCACGTCCGCTGGTTCGCCGACCAGCCGGAGATCGGGCAGCCGATGGAACAGGACGTCCAGGGCCACCTCGCCCTCGAGGCGCGCGAGATGCGCGCCGAGGCACAGATGCGCGCCGTGGCCGAAGGCGAGGTGCGACAGGCTGGTCCTGGCGAGGGCGAACCGCTCGGGATCGTCGAACCGATGCGGATCGCGGTTCGCGGCGGCAAGCGAGATCAGCACGGCGTCACCCTTCGCCACCGAGACTCCGCCGATCTCCATGTCCGCCAAGGCATATCGATACACGCTGGCCTGGATCGGCGAGTCGAAGCGCAGCACCTCGTTCACCGAGTCCGCCCAGCCTGCTCGCGCCGCCATCAGGTCGGCCAGCTGTTCGGGGTGTTCGAGCAGACGGAATGCCGCGCAGCCGAGGAACTGCACCGTGGTCACGTGCCCGGCGCCGAGCAGGGCGAGCAGCATGGTGCGTAGCTCTCGCTGGTCACGCAACTGACCGGTCTCCAGATGGCCGAGCAGCGCCGTGGTGACGTCGTCGCCGGGATGGCCACGCTTGTACTCCGCGATGTGATCGACGTAGTCGATCAGCTCATCGATACAGGTGGGATCGGGTGGCTTGGCCAACCCGGCTCGATAGAACAGATCGAAGCACCGCGCGGGGTCCTTGCGCTCGGATTCCGGCACGCCGAGGACCTCGTGGATGATCGCCACCGGAACCGGCAGCGCGTATTCCGCGACCAAATCCACCACGCCCAGATCGGCGAACCTGTCGACCGCGGCCTGACACAACCGCTCCATCATGGGCCGGAATTGCTCGGACGCGATCGGGCTGAAAGCGCCGGAAACCAGCCTGCGCAGTCGGGCGTGCTCCGGCCGGTCGAGGTCGAGCAGGCCGCGCGCGGTAGTGCTGTGTTCCGCCGCGGCGCGCTCGGGATCGCCCCGTGACTTGCGTTTGTCATTGCTTAGCCGTGGATCGGCAAGGCAGGCGCGGGCGAGCTCGTAGGAGGTGACCAGCCAGGTCTGACCGGAGCCGTGCGGGCTGAACACGGCACTCACCGGAGCCTGCTCCCGCAACCAGGCGTAATTCGGATATGGATCGGGATCGCCGCGCCGGGTTTGTCCGGAGATCATTGATCTACCCTCCATGGATTCGAGCGAGCGACAATTGCGCCGCTGTCTCGCCGGCGGGACCGCCTCGGCGCTCACTCGCCGTAGCAATCGTGCGGACATTTCGGATGCTACGGAATGAACTCCAGCCAGGGAAAGGGTCGAAGCTATTCGATGAAGGCCCGTCTTCGATGGGGTTGAAGCAATACCGTCCGGTGTGTTCTGTCAAGACTCTCGCGGTGATGCGAAATCATCGGGAGTGACGAGCCAGGGATATCGACATCGACCGAATCATCCTGGGAGGCATATGGAGTGGACGGATACCTGATGTCGACGTCGACCGATCGGGAGGAGATCCTTCGTGGCCCGGCCGAGTCCCATTGACAAGATCTCTTGTGCCGTGTTTCAGTCGAGCATGATCTCTCGGCGACGGCTGCCATCGAATCGCACCGATCGCTTCGCTCCATTCCGAAACGGCAGATTCCGGCTGTTTTTCACTACCTACTCGATATCGATGTTCGGTACCTCGATGGCCTCGGTCGCGTTATCTTTCGGCGTACTGGAAAATAATGGTTCGCTGGCCGACCTCGGATACGTGAATGCCGCGCGAATCGTGCCCCTGGTGCTATTCCTGCTCGGTGGCGGGGTCGTCGGCGACTGGCTGCCCCGCCGCTGGGTGATGTTGGTCGCCGACTGCGCCAGAACAGCCAGCCAGGGCGCGATCGCCCTGCTGTTCGCCCTCGGCCACGCATCGCTGTGGGCACTACTGCTGCTGGCCGCGGCGGGCGGGCTGAGTGAGGCGTTCTTCAATCCCGCGCTGAGCGGCTTGATCCCGTCGCTCGCCCCGGAAGGCCATCTCCAGGAGGCCAATGGGCTGCTGAGCCTGTCGCGCGCTGCCACAAACGTGGCCGGGCCCGCCCTGGCCGGGATCCTGGTCGCCGTCGCGGGAGCACAGACGGTGCTGGCCATCGACGCAGCGAGCTATGCGGTGAGCGTGCTCGGTTTGCTGCTGCTGCGCCTGCCGACGCCAGCCCCCCGCCCGCGCAGCTCGATGATCACCCAATTGCGTGAGGGCTGGACGATCTTCCGCTCGCACACCTGGCTGTGGGCCATCACCGTGCAGTTCTCGTTGTTCAACCTCATTGTGTGGGCCCCCTATCTGATCCTCGGCCCGGAATCGGCGTACCGGAGCTACGGCGGCGCCTCGGCGTGGGGCGCGATCATGGCCGGTTACGGAGCAGGATCCATCCTCGGCGGAATCGCGCTGCTCGGTCGGCGGCCGGCTCGGCCGCTGGTGGTCGCCATCGGCGTCACGTTCCTGTGGGCGGCGCCCTCGGCCTGCCTGCTGTTCGCCGCGCCGGTGGGCGTTGTGGTCGTCGGGGCGATCTTTGCCGGCGCGGCGAGCGCGGTTTTCAACACGTTGTGGTCGACGACCATGCAACAGCGGGTCCCCGCGGCGGCGCTCTCGCGGATCAGCTCGTATGTATCGCTGGGAGCGTATGCCGTTGGCCCGATCGGATTCGCCATCACGGGTCCGATCGCACAGACCGTCGGCGTCACGCCCGTGCTCGCGGTCGGCGTGGGGTGGCAGCTCATCGCCAGCGCGGCGGTCCTCGCCCTGCCTGCCGTCCGCGCCGTCCGCCAGCCGGCGAAAACCGCCGAGAACGCCACGGCCGGAATCTGATTGGAGGACAGCCATGCCGACGTCACAGCGGGCGCGATTTTCCCGGTGTCTATTACGCAAACCGTCCGAGGACGCACGGGCACGTGTTTTCTGCTTCCCCTACTCGGGAGTGGGGGCCTCGATGTTCAATCAATGGCCGCGGTGGATCGAAGGAGTGGAGATCTGCCCGGTGCAACTGCCGGCGCGGGAGAACCGTATCCGCGAACCGCATTTCGGCACCTTCCAGGCGTTGGCCGCTGAGCTGGCCGCGTCCCTCGTGCCGTATCTCGACCGGCCATTCGTCTTCTTCGGACACTGCGCGGGAGCGCTGCCCGCGTTCGAGACCGCCCGCCGTCTCGCTGAGCTCGAAGCGCCCGCGCCGCGCCGCCTCGTGGTGTCCGCGCAGGTCGCCCCACACGACTGCCCGCATGATCGCTTTCTCGAGCTCACCGATGCGGAGTTGGCCGATGAGCTGGCGCAGTTGATGATCGCCCGTGGCGGCCAGCCGCATCCCACGCTCATCGAGCTCACGTTGGCCGTGCTGCACCAGGATCTCGCGGCAAACAAGGTGTACCACCTCGACCGCCCGGCACCCCTGACGGTCGGCATCACGACTCTGCACTGGCGACAGGACACCGAAGTCACGCTGGCCGAACTCCAGGGCTGGCGGCACTACTCGACGGATGTCCGCTTCGCCGTACTCGACGGTGGCCACTACGGATTCCTGTCGGCCCCATCGGCGCTGATGAGCGAACTTGCCGATGCGGCAGGGTCCTAGGCAGGTGAGATGACATGGCAATGCAGACCATATGCGAGGCGTTCGGCCGACATGCCGTAGTGCGTCCGGACACGGTGGCGGTGTCCGACGCTGACGGTGAGCTGACGTACGCGCAACTCGAGCGCCGTGCCAACCAGTTGGCCAGGCATCTGCGCCAACTCGGGGTAGTCCCAGGCGAAATCGTCGGCATATGGACACGGCGTTCGGCGTCCACCATCGTCATGCTGCTGGCCGTGCTCAAGGCCGGAGCGGCCTATCTCGCGCTGGACCAGCGGCAGCCGGCCGAGCGCAGGGAGCTGATCCTGCGCGACGCCGCCGTCACGGTCGTGCTGACGCAGGAGCCGCTGGCCGACGATCTGCCCGAGACAGTCCGGAAGGTCTGTGTCGATCGGGATTGGCCGACGGTCTCCGGCTATCCGGCGACTCCGCTGGATGTGGTCAACTGTCCGGATTCCCTCGTGTATGTCGCCTACACCTCCGGTTCCACCGGCCGCCCAAAGGGCGTGTGTGTGCCACACCGGGCGGTGGCACGGCTGGTGCTCGACGCCGACTTTCTCCCCATCCAAGCTGATGATGTCTTCCTCCAGTTCGCGCCGATCGCCTTCGACGCATCGACATTGGAGATCTGGGGGCCGCTGCTCAACGGCGCCCGCCTGGTGGTCGCCCCGACGGGCGAGCTGTCACTCGGCGCGCTAGGACAGCTGGCTCGCCGCACGGGCGTCACCGTCCTCTGGCTGACCGCCGGGCTGTTCCACCAGATCGCCGAGACCGACCTCGACGACTTGCGTGGGCTGCGGTATCTGCTGGCCGGCGGGGATGTGCTCTCGCCCCCGCAGGTCAACCGGGTGGTCCGCGCGCTACCCCGGACCACCGTGATCAACGGCTACGGCCCCACCGAGAACACGACATTCACCTGCTGTATGCCGGTCACCGATGAAGTGGACGAGGCTACGGTGCCGATTGGACGAGCGATCAGGGGCACCGAGGTGTACCTGCTCGACGAGCGGCTCAGGCCGGTGCCGCGCGGCGCGGTGGGTGAGATATACGCAGCCGGACACGGCCTGGCCCACGGGTACCTGAACAGCCCCGCCCACACCGCGACACGGTTCCTGCCGAATCCATTCGCGGAAGCGGAAAGCGCGCGGATGTACCGCACCGGGGACCTCGCGCGCGAATACCCCGACGGTGCGCTGGCGTTCCTCGGCCGCGCCGACCGGCAGGTCAAGGTCCGCGGCTTCCGGGTGGAGCCGGGCGAGGTGGAGTCCGCGATCGCCGGGCTGCCCGAAGTGGCGCACGCCGCTGTGGTGGCGCAGCGGCACTCGCCGGATGGCACCCGCCTGATCGCGCATGTGGTCGGCTCCACAGCAAGCGTCTCCGCGTCGGCGATCCGGCAGCGACTGGCCCGGATGTTGCCCTCCTATGCGGTGCCGGCCCTGATGCGGATCGTCGATGTCCTGCCGTTGACCTCCAGCGGCAAGGTGGACCGGATCGCGCTTGCGGCGCTGCCCACCGATAGCCGGCCGGAGGTCGACGCCGAGTATCGCGAGGCCGAGTCACCGCTGGAGCAAGAGGTGATCGACATGTGGACCGACCATCTCGGCATCGTCGGTATCGGCGCGGACGACGACTTCTTCGAACTCGGCGGGCATTCGCTGCTCGCCGTGACTCTTCTCGAAGAACTGCGCGGGGCCCATGGGGTGGAGATCTCGCCGCTGTCCTTCTATCTCGATCCCAGCCCAGCCGGGTTGGCGCGGACCCTGCAGAAGGCGCTGGCGGAGGCCGGACAATGAAGATCACCGCCGCGGCCGATCGCACCCGGGTGGACCTCGACCAGGTCGATCTGTTCGACGCGCAGTTCTATGCGACCGGCGATCCCCACTCGGTGTGGGCGGCGATGCGCGCCCGCGCCCCGCTGCACCGGCAAGTGCTCGCGGACGGCAGGGCCTTCTACTCGGTCACCCGATATTCCGATGCCTGCCGGGTGCTCGGAAACCATCGCGAATTCACCTCGGAGCGCGGCAGTCTGCTGAACCAGCTCGGCCACGGTGACGCGGCGGCGGGCAAGATGCTGGTCGCCACCGATCCTCCTCGGCACAGCGAGCTTCGCCGCCCGCTGCACCAGATGTTCACCGGTAGGGCGCTCGCCGCTTCGGTCGAGCGGATTCGGGACGCGGTGCGGGCGGTGCTGGCTCCAGCGCACGACGGCGAGGTATGGGATCTCGCACAGCGTGCCACCATGCTGCCCATGGCGGTGGCCGCCGGACTCATGGATCTGCCCGAACCGGACTGGGCGCGACTGGTCCGCTGGACCGGCGGAGCCGCCGCCCCAGCGGATCCCGTGTTCCGGGTCGGCAGCAGCGGGGCGACCCTTGCGATCGCGCACCACGAGCTTTTCGAGTACTTCTCCCGGTGTCAGCGGGACCGGGCGGGGACAGCGGGCGACGACCTGATCCGGCACCTCATGACCATGCCCGTCGCCGGGGCGACTCTCACCCGCGAGGAAGTCGTCTTCAACTGCTACAGCATGCTGCTCGGCGCGAACGCGACCACGCCGCACACCGTCTCGGGCACGGTGCTCGCGCTGGTGGAACACGACGACCAGTACCGGACCGCCGCCGCCCCACCGTTGACGCAGCCTCTGGTCGAGGAGGGGCTGCGCTGGACATCGCCGGCGAACAGCTTCTTGCGGCACGCGACATCCAGGGTCCAGCTCAGCGGCGGCTGGGTCGACGACGGCGACGCGGTTGCCGTCTGGATCGGCTCGGCCAACCGGGACGAGGACGTCTTCCACGATCCGTACGCCTTCGATATCACCCGCGCGGACAACCGGCACATCGCGTTCGGCCACGGACCGCACTACTGTCTCGGGGCGTCCCTGGCCCGGCTCACCCTGCGGATGTTCTTCGAGGAAGCCTTCGAGTTGTTCGAGGCATTCGAATTGGCCGGTCCGCCAACGCATCTGCGATCCAACTTCATCGCCGGACTCACCAGCCTCCCCGTCCGAACCACCCGGCGGGCGGCGGTCGACTCGCTCACCGCCGGGTGAGCGTGAACTGCTCGCCGTCCGCCCCGACGAAGTCGAAGGACAGCTCGGCCAGCGCGGTATCGAGGATGCCGAACATCGCGTGATGGTCGTCGGCCACCCCGTAGAGCTGGCCGAGCTGCCGTGTTCCGACCCCACCGGGGATCCAGTCACCGGGGCGCACCGTGGCGCGGTACGTCGTGATCCCTGGCATCCGCCGCAGTGCCTTGACCCCGTGCGCCGCGACCATCCGGCATGGCCGAGTCGGCGCCAGGTACATGTACTGGAAGTAGACCTTGTCCGGCCTGATCGGCTCGAGCCGAACCGGCTCGCCCAGCGCGGCCAGTCCGCAGGCCAGCACCAGGTCGGCAGCCCCGGAACGCAGGGCCAGATCTTGGAGGTTGCCACCGAGGCGCCCGTTGACTTCGATGATGCGCGGCCCGTCCTCGGTGAGTTTGACCTCCGTATGCGCCGTGCCGATCCGCATATCGAGCGCGGCGAGCGCCTCGGTGACCAGGTCGAGCACCTGGACCTGGTCAGCGGCGGGCAGCGCCGCGGGCCAGAACTGCCCGCATTCGCGAAACGGCGGCTGAAGGGGGAACTTGCCGGTCAACGCGATATGCACGGGTCCGTCCGGCCCGCAGAGGCTCTCGACGGAAACGTAGTCGCCGTAGGGAAAGCTCGGCCTGCCTCGGAGAAACTCCTCCACGACCAGGGCCGGCCATGGGCTCGGCCGGTCGGACAGCTCGGCGAGCACCCGGCCGGCCGCGGCGGCGTCCGCGAGCAGATAGGTGTCCTCGCTGCCGCCGCCCCAGGCCGGCTTGACCACGGCGGGCATGCCGACTCGGGCCAGCGCCGGCCACCAGTCCGGTGCCGCGTCGATCCGCGCGAACCGTACCGAATCCACTCCCGCCGAACGCAACCGCGCCCGCTGGGCGGATTTGTCGGTGAGCAACCACGTCGTCTCCGGGGTGTGGAAAGGAAGGCCGAGTTCGGCGGCCACCGCGGCGGCGAAGCGCAGCATGGGTTCGCTGAAGGTCACCACCGCGTGCGGTGCGAATTCGCGGATCATCGCCGCATCGGTGCGGATGTCGCCGCTGACCGGCACCAACCGGCCGAACTCGGCGAGCACCTGACGAAGCGCCCTGGTGTGCTCGGAGTCGGCGACCAAGAACACCAACTCGGCCACCTCGCCCAGGCTCGCCGCGATCTCGGTGGCTGACGCCGATCCTCGGTCGTAGGCAACGGCGAGCACGCGCGGCACGCTCAAACCCCCTCGACGGCCAGGTCCAGCCCTTCGTCCAGGAGCGCGGTAAGTCCGTCGATCCGGTCGTCGGACACCATCGTCGGGTCGAACGCGATCTGCACCCCGGTGCCGAATCCCGGCGCGTCCACCACGAAGTTCACCAACAACGGGAAACTGGCCTTGTCATGGGTCCACCAGCCGTCGACCTCGACTAGACGCAGTGCCGCCAACTCCCGATAGACATGGAAGTGGGTGAAGTTGAACGACACGTCGAAGGCGGGCCGATCCAGCAGGTGCTCGATCTGCGCGAGCGGGTAACGCCGGTGCGCCATGGTGCGCTGCTCGGCCGCCAATGCCTGCTTGGCGAGTTCACGCATGGGGACGGTCACCGACCGAAGCCGCAGCGGCACCGTGTTCAGGAACAGGCCGACCAGCAGGTCGGCGCCTTCGATCTCCGGACGGCCATTGACCACCAGTCCGGTCACCACATCCCGCGCCCGCCCCACCCAACGTCCGAGCGCCCATCCGTGGACCGCGAGCAGCAGACTCTTCAACGGGACCCCGGCTGCCGCGGCGGCCCGCCGCAGGGCTTCCGCTCGACTGAGATCGATCGGGAACGCGCGGTCTGCCGACGGATCGGCCGAACCGGCGAAACGTGTGCGCTGGAACAACAATGGGCCAGGATCGGCCTGCTCCTGCCAGAACCGCGCCGAATCCGCCGACCCGATAGCAGCCCGCTCCAAGGCGAGGAACTCGTGCTGCCCCGCGGACGGGACCTGCGACAGTCGCGCGGGCCGACCGGTCAGCTCCGCGTCATAGAAGGTCAGCAGGTCGACGAGCAGCCGGGCGAAACTCCAGCCGTCGATGATCGAATGGTGAATCCCGATGGTCAAGCGGAAGGAGCCGGGGACGGCGACCACGTGGCACTGGAACAGTGGTGGGCTCGCCCAGTCGATTCCCTCGGCGAGCCGACGGGACAGCCATCGCGAAACCCGAGCGTCCGCGTCGTCCTGCGTCGCGCCGAACTCGACCGTGAGCGGATCGGCCACGTCGGACCAGATGACCTGCATGGCCGAGTCGTAGTCGGCGAGGTCGAAGGAACTGCGCAGCACCGCATGTCGGCGGAGCAGGCTGCGCAACGCGGCGCGGAACAGTGGCTCGGCGAAGTCGGCGGACACCCGGACCCCGACGAAATCGTGATACAGGCCGGGATCGTCGGCCATCTCGCACAGGTAGATAAGGCCGGACTGCAGCGAGCTGGCCGGCAACAGGTCCGCGGCCCCGTCCGGCAGCCCGGCCGGGTCCCCGCTGTCCGATCCAGTGCACGGTTCGTCGGCTCGGGGCTCGGCCGCCGCCTCGGCGAGCACCTCGGCCAGCGCACCGACGGTTGGCTGGAGCAGCAGATCCGCCAGCTCGATATCCAGTCCACGTTCGTTGGCCGCGGCCACCACCCGCAGCGCGATGATCGAGTCCCCGCCCGCGGTGTAGAAGTTGTCCTCGAGTCCGATGTCGTCATCCAGGAACTCCTGCAGCACGCCGAGCAGAATCTTTTCAACCTCGGTCATGTCCAGCACCCCTATCCCACCCGGCGGATGTACTCGGCGAGCGCCTGATGGTGCGCGCATCGGCTGGCGGCGAAGGCGGCCACAACCCGCTCCCGCACCTGGGGCTGCTGCTCCTGGCTGAGTTTGAACATCTCATCCACCGTGTGCACGGTGATCCGGAAGGCCCCGACCCCGGGGAGTAGGCGCCGGAAATACTCCAGGGATTCGGTCATATCCCACCCGGTGCCGAGATCACGCTCGAACGCGGTCACCGTCTGCCGCACAACCTCGAGCGTTTGCTCGCGATCCTCGATCGGCTCGAGGGTTCCCCGGATATGCACCGAGGCGAAATCCCATGTCGGCGCGGCGGGTCTGGTCTGATAAACGGTCGGCGACACATAGCCGTTCGGGCCCTGGAAAACCAGCAGCGCCGACTGTTCCGCGTGCAGGCTCGGCCAATGCGGGTTCAGCCGGTTCATATGGCCGAGCAGCCGTGCCCCGACCAATCCGGCCGTGGCATCGGTGTCCATCGGCTGGGCGGGGTCGAGAATGATCGGCACATGCGTGGCGAGCGGCCAGGGCTGTCCATTGGTTATCAGGCAGGCCAGCGCGTGCTCCCGAATCAGCTGGGTCGTCCAGGATAGATCGCCCGGGCGATAGTCCTTGGGCACGAACACTATTCGGTCGCCCCTTCGGGATCTGTGCCCCGAAGGACCGAGGCAAGGATGTCATCGGCTCGGCCGGCCACATTGGACAGCAGCAGGGAGGAGATGCCGTGTGTGTGCTCGGTATCGCCCTGGAGGTAGATCCCGCACAGCACGTGCGCCCCGGTGATCACGCGATAGTCGCGTTCCACCCTGAGCCGTCCCTGGCTGTCGCGCTTGGCCAGTTCCGCCGACGACCCGAGGATGTCGATCGGATCGGCCGGCCGATATCCCGTCGCGTAGATCAGGTGGTCGAGTTCCACCGTGCGGATGTCGCCATCCGCGAGCGACCGAATGGCCGCGAACAGCCCGCGCTCCCCCGCATCGACGTCGACCACCGTGGACAGATGATGGATGTGCAAACGCCTGCGCCCGGTCACCGACTCCCGGTACACCCGTGCGTACAGGTCTTCGATCAGCTCGATGTCCACCACCGAGTAGTTGGTGTTGGCGTGGTACTCGAAGAACTTCTCCTTCACCGAAGCCGGAGCGTGGAAGTAGCGGTCGACGGCGCCGGGATCGAACACTCGGTTGGCGAACGGCGTGTCGTCGGCAGGGCTGTAGCCGTAGCGGGAGAAGACCGCGTGCACCTCGGCCTTCGGATAGGTGCGGTGCAGATAGGCGGTGACCTCGGCGGCGCTCTGCCCCGCACCGACCACACCGAAGCGGAGCGGCCGGTCCACCGGCAGCTCGGCGGTTCGGTTCAGCAGTTCGGCGCTGTGCCACACCCTGCTCGACACGGTCACCCCGGCGGGAAGTTTCGGAACCAACCCGGGAGCTACCACCACGTGCCGGGTGCGCCGGGTAACCACGGCCGAGCCGGCTCTGCCGACCACGTCGAGCCACCTCACCGCGCCGTCCTGCACCACCGGCCGGACATCTACCACCTCGGTGGCGTACTCGACGCGATCGGCGAACCGGTCGGCGGCCCATTCCAGATAGTCGTGGTATTCCACCCTGGTGGGGAACAACGTCTTGTGGTTGACGAAGTCGACCAGACGACCGCGATCCTTGAGATAGACCAGGAAGCTGAACGCACTGGCCGGATTACGCAGGGTCGCCAAATCCTTGAGGAAGCTGACCTGCATCGTCGCATCGTCGATCAGCGTGTTCTCATGCCAGCCGAACCGGCTCTTGCGCTCGAGGAAGCGGGCCGACAGCGGCCTGCCACCGGCCTCGTGGTGCTCCGCGAGCGCGACGGCGAGGGCCAGGTTGGCCGGGCCGAATCCGATGCCGACCAGATCGTTCGCTGCCGTGCTCGTCACGAGGCCGTCCCCCAGGTGTCGAGAATGAGGCTCAGCTCCGCCGGATCAAGGATGGGGATCCGCGCGAGACGCAGGCTGGGATCAGCGGCCACGGCCGTCAGCAATTGCCGGTAGTGCCCGACGAACTCTCGTGCGGTGGCGGCATCGAAAAGATCTGTCGCGTACAGCAACCGGCCGGACAGCGTCCCCGCCGCCGTCTCGACGAGATGTAGTTCCAGATCGAAGCGGGTACGTACGCATCCGGTCGGGAACGGCTCGACCGCACAGCCCGGCAGGCGCAGGCCGGCGTCCGGACCGCCTGCCGATTCGGTCAGGTCGAACCACACCTGGAACACCGGGTTGTGGCTGAGATCCCGAGGCGGCGCGACTTCAGCCACGATTTCGTCGAAAGGTAGGTCCTGGTGCTCGTGTGCCTCGAGCATGGCCGCACGTGCCGCGTCCACCATCGCCGTGAAGGGCGGATTTGCCGAGAGATCAGCGAGGATCGGCAGCGAGTTGGCGAAGAACCCGAGCACGCCCTCGAATTCCACCCTGCGGCGGCCGTTGAATCCACAGCCGACCACTATCGGCTCCTCGGCACCGCTGTACTTGGCGAGTAGGCCTTGGAAGCCGGCGAGCGCGACCGTGAACGCCGTGGTGTTTCGCTCTCGTGCGAGCTGTCGCAGGCCCGCGACGGTCTCGGCCGGAATCGAGACCTCGACCGCACCGGCGCGATACGACGGCTGAGCAGGCCGCTGCCGATCCGTCGGCAGCGTGCAGAGGATCGGCGCCGACCGCAGCCGCTCGCGCCAGTAGTGCCGATGCTCGGCGAAGCCATCCACTTCGGACTGTCGAACTTGCCACAGTGCGAAGTCGGAGTACTGGGCCGACGGTTCCCCCAGACTCGGCGCCCGGTCCGTCACGCGCGCCGCGTAGGCCATGGACAGTTCGTCGACCAGCACATCCAGTGACTCACGGTCGAAGATCAAGTGGTGCGCACCGATCCCGAACACATGGTCACGCTCGCCTAGACGGGCTGACCACGCCCTGAACAACGGCCCATCGGTGACCGAGAACGGCGTGTCCGCATTCGCTACGGCCATCGCTACCGCGCTGCCGATCGGATCGTGCTCGCCGGACAGATCGTGCAGCGCCAGAACCTCATCCACCCGCTGCGACACCACCTGGAACGGTTCCCCGTCGACCACCTGGAATCGGGTGCGCAGCGCTTCGTGTCGGCCAACCATGTCCTGGATCGCCGTGCCGAGCGCGCGGTGGTCGAGCTCGCCACGGATCCGGTAGGCCGCGTCGACGTTGTAGGCCAGGGTGTCCGGAGCCATCTGACTGATAAACCAGAGTCGGCGCTGGACAAGGGAAAGCGGAATGCCGTCGGATTCCTTTCTGTCCGGCACCGGCGAGGACTTGCGATAATTACGACCGGAAAGGCGTAACTCGAGGAGCCTTCGACCTTCAACGGAAAGGGACGACGAGTATTCTTGCGCCACTGTCGAAGTCCTTCGTTTGAATGGCTGTGCGCTGAACAGATTTTCACGCTACCGAGGGCCATTGCCCGTTGGCAATAACTTCGCGGCGCGCTCGACGGCGCGCGGCCCAGATCGCTACGCTTCTCCAACGGAGAGAGCCCCGACAATATCTATGGAAATTTCGTGGAGGCAAACGCAATGAGTTCCGAAGAGACCGCCGACACCTTTTCCGCTCAGGCCTATCGTGTCGTCGTCAATCATGAGGAGCAGTACTCGATCTGGCCGAGCGACCGGGAGAACCCACTCGGCTGGAACGATGCCGGGATGGCCGGGAGCAAAGAAGAATGCCTACGCCATATCGACGAGGTCTGGACCGATATCACGCCGCTCAGCGTGCGCAAGAGGCTGGCCGAGGCGAATAAGAAATGACCGACCGGCGCCACGATCGCGGGGTCGTGCTGTCCCGCCAGCGAGACAGCACGACCCCGGCCTGGTTCCGCGCGACTGCGGTTCGCTTCGCCGACCACGTCGCGGTTCGAGACGACACGCGCGCACTGACCTACTCCGCACTCGCGCATCGGGTGGAGGTTACGGCGAATGCCTTGCGCGACAAAGGGATCGAGCAGGGCGACCTGGTCGCCCTCTGCGCTGCCCGCTCCGCCGACCTGGTCATCGCCGTGCTCGCGGTCATGGCAGCGGGGGCAGCCCCTGCTCCGGTGGACGCAAGCCAGGCCAGGTCACGGGCAAAGGAGACCATCGCGGAACTCCGGCCGAAGCTGACGCTGGCCGACCACGACGGCCGTGCCGTAGTGCCGGACGCGACTCCACTCGACGATCTGCTGAACGCGGCACCCGAGCCGACGGAACCGAGCACGCCGAGCGCCAATGACCTGGCCTATGTACTGCACACATCCGGCTCCACCGGCAAGCCAAGACCGGTTTTCGTCCCGCACGGCGCGCTGGCAAACCGCATCGCCTGGGCGCAGGCAACCTACCCGCTCGGCCCCGGCGACGCCGTCCTGCACGCCGGTTCGATGATCTACGACTTCTCCTTCTGGGATGTCCTCGCACCGCTGTGCTGCGGAGCCACCGTGGTCATCGCACCGGAGGGGGTCGAGGCCGAGCCGACGGCTCTGGCCGAACTCATCGTCGCACAGCAGGTGACCGCCGCCCATTTCATCCCGACCCTGCTCACCGAATTCCTTGGCGGCACAGACGGTTCCGCGCTGCGTCACCTGCGCCTGATGTTCTGCGGCGGCGAAGCCCTGTCCGCCGACCTCGCGCGGCGGCTGCGGGCGGCGACCTCGGGCCGGATCTTCAATCAATACGGCCCAACCGAAGCCTGCATCGATGTGCTCGCCTGGGAGTTACCTGACCGGGATCTCGCGGCGGAGTCCGTGCCGGTGGGTCGGCCTATCTCGGGAGTCACCGCCCATCTGCTCGGCGCCGACGCCAAGCCGGTGCCGGTCGGCCAACCGGGCGTGCTCTACGTCGGCGGAGAATGCCTGGCCTGGGGTTACCGCGATATGGGGGCGGCAACCGCCGCCGTGTTCGTCCCCGATCCGACCGGCCGGGAACCCGGCGCGCGCCTGTACTGCACCGGCGATTTGATGCGGGCGCGACCCGATGGAGCGTTCGAATTCATCGGCCGGGCCGATAACCAGCTCAAGATCCGCGGGGTGCGGGTGGAGCCCGGCGAGGTGGAAGCGGCCGTGCAGGCACACCCTCAGGTGCGTCAGGCCGCCGTGGTTCCGGTGCGCGACCGCCGAGGCGAGCCGAGCCTCGCCGCGCACCTCGTCGGCACGGACGGCCCGGTGGACCAAGGCGGGCTGCGGAGGTTCCTCGCTGAGCGGCTGCCCTCCGTCGCGCTTCCCAGCTACTACCGGCATCACCGGAGCCTGCCGAAACTGGCCAGCGGCAAGGTCGATCGCTCGGCGCTCGCCGGCCTGGCCGTCGAGCCGGCGCAGTCGACCGAGGGCGAGAACGACCAGCCGGAGACGCCGACTCAGGCGCGGCTGGCCATCATCTGGGCGGAAGTGCTCGGGGTAGCGGACATCGGCCGTTCCTCCGATTTCTTCGAGCTCGGCGGGCAATCCCTGCTGGCGATGCGCCTCATTGCGCGGGTGCGAAAGCAGTTCAAGGTTCGGATACCGGCGCGGGTCATCTTCGACGCCCCGACACCGGAAACCTTCGGCGCGCTCCTCGATATGGCGGTCTCCCAGTGAGCGAGCAATAGAAGCGGCCGTCCCCGGATTTCCCAGATCATCGATATCGTCCGCCCGGACAAGGCGGCGACCGCTACCCCGCCATGGAGATCAGACCGTATGCCAGTAGGTGCGAGCCTGTCGGTCCCAGCGGCGGCGCAGCGGGTCGCGAACCAGACGTAGCAACAATCCGAGCGGCACGACAAGAACAAAGTAGGCCAGCGCCAGCAGCAGTGTGCGCATGATGACTCCATGGGTCGGATTTGTGCTCAGTCCATCGGGATGGTGTCCCGCCAGCTACCGGCTTCCCGCCATTCCGGCTGGTTCGCCTTGTCCAGCAGGAACCCTCCGATCGCCAGCAGATCGATATCGGTGCGCATGAAGCAGGTATAGGCGTCCTGCGGGGAAAGCACGATCGGCTCGCCGCGAACGTTGAAAGACGTGTTGACCAGCACCGGGCAGCCGGTGGCCCGCTCGAATGCGGACAACAACCGGTGATAGGCGGGATTGCTCTGCGCGGCGACCGTCTGCACGCGTGCCGAGTAGTCGACATGGGTGACGGCCGGGATGCTCGACCGACACACCCGCAACAGATCCAGCCCCGTGAGCCGGTCCTGCCCATCGACCTGCCGCCACTGATCGGCGGCCACGTCGGCGACCACCAGCATGTACGGGCTGTCGCCACGCAGGTCGAAGTATTCCCGCGCCCGCTCGGCCAGCACCGACGGCGCGAACGGGCGGAACGACTCCCGGAACTTGATTTTGAGGTTCATCGTGGACTGCATCGCCGGATTACGCGGATCGCCGAGAATCGACCGCGCGCCCAGCGCCCGTGGCCCGAATTCCATTCTCCCCTGGAACCATCCGACAATCTTGCCCTCGGCAAGCCCGGCCGCCACCTGCTCGACCAGATCGTCCTGGCGCAGTCGGCGGTAGACCGCCCCGACACTGTCGAGATAGGACTCGATCTCCGCATCGCGAAAACCCGGCCCGAGCAAGGAGCCGGTCATCGCATCCCTGCCCTGCGCCACATGGGTCCGCCCCGCGCCGCGCTCCACGGCCACCGCGAGCGCGGCCCCGACCGCGCCGCCGGCGTCACCGGCCGCAGGCTGAATCCACATCTCGTCCACCATGCGCTCGCCGATTACCTTGCCGTTCGCCACGCAATTCAGCGCGACACCACCGGCGAGGCAGAGCCTGCGCTCCCCGGTGAGCCGCAGCGCGGTGCCGACCAGTCGGCGCATGACCTCCTCGGTGACCTGCTGCACCGACGCGGCCAGATCGAATTCCAGTTCGGTGAGCGGGCCTTCCGGCTCCCGCCGCGGCCGGCCGAACAGGCGCTCGAATCCGCGACCGGTCATGACCTGCCCGCGCAGGAATTCGAAGTGCTTCATATTCAATCGGAAGGACCCGTCCGGCTTCAGGTCGATGAGTTGCTCACGAATCAGCCGCGCGTACTTCGGTTTTCCGTATGGCGCGAGCCCCATCAGCTTGTACTCGCCCGAGTCGACCTTGAAGCCGCAGAAATAGGTGAAGGCCGAGTACAGCAGGCCGAGCGAGTGCGGGTACCTCAGCTCGCACAATTGCCGGAGTGTGGTGCCCTGCCCGTGCCAGATCGTCGTCGTTGCCCATTCCCCCACACCGTCGACACAGAGCACGGCCGCGGTGGAAAACGGGCTCGGGTAGAACGCGGATGCGGCATGGGATTCGTGGTGCCGACGCGAAACGACGGGCGGCACCGCGCCAAGCTCGAGCCCCATCAGCTCGTTCCGCACGGTCCGTTCCATCCGCGCCTTCCACGACAGCCACTGCGGCAGGGTGTCGCGGAAGGAGACGAAGCCGGTCGGGGCCGCACCGAGATAGTTCGCCAGCACCCGCCGGAATTTCACCGATGAATCCTCGTAGAACGCGACTCTCGACACATCGACGAGCGACAGCCCCGCCTCCAGCAAGCAGTACCGCACCGCGTCGGCGGGGAAGGCCGGGTCATGCCGGATGCGGCTGAACCGCTCCTGTTGTGCGGCGGCAACCAGCCGACCGTCCTGGACCAAGGCCGCCGCGCTGTCGTGATAGAACGCCGACACGCCCAGAATCACCTCGGACATCAGCGCGTCGCTTCCGACGCGCTCGCGCCGCGACGCATCGCCCGGCGGCCGGTGAGCTTTGCCCGCCATCCCTGTGGTGGGTTCAGCGACCGGTAGCCGACGCGGATCCGGTCCCATTCGCGCTGTCCGGCACGGGAATCCGGTGACCCAGGGCCCGAGAACAGGTAGGTGTCGATCGCGTCCGCGGCCCAGGCGGCATGTCCGGTCGCCACATTGTCGATGGTGTTGTGGACGTCGACGAACCTCGTACTGAAACCGTGGGCCGCGAGCGAGATATGCGCCCTGCGATAACTGCCGCCGACCCCGGACAGCTCCATAGCGAGGTTGAGGCCAAGCAACTCCGGCAGGAAGGTCCGGGGAAACCGGCCGATGCACAACCAGTACACCGGCAACGCGAAGGATTGTTCCCGGAACCCCGGCCATCTGGCGAACTCGCGGGACGCCGTCGGTGGCAACCGCACCCCCATCTCCACCAGCAGCTCGCGATAGATCAACGGATGGTTCAGCCTGGCCTCGCCGTTGCCGAGCTCGTCCCAGTAGGTGTCGAAAAGCGGAAACCCGAATTCCGAGCTGGCCTGCTCATAGTCGGTGAAGCCCTGCAACCAGGTCCCGTCGATCAGCGTCAGCGGGGCCAACTGCACCGTCGAGTCGATCAACTCCTGGCGAGTCGACACGGCATCCTCCGCCGTCTCCTCGAATTCCTTGGCGTGGCGGTCGTGCTGCTGCGCCAGCCAGGGGCGCAGCCCGGCGACGGGCCGGACGGCAGGCAACGGCATATCGCCCCGATCCATTCCGTAGCGCGCACGGCCCAGCCAACCTCGTGCGTAGGCCACGGCATAACGATGCAACGCCGAGGTGTGCGCCCTCGCTTGCAGCAGGTGGTACGCCTCGCGCAGGTCGGCAGGGGTGCTGCCGTCCTCGACAGTCGAGTCCACAGTGGCTTGATCGAACAGTGACGAGCTCGGTGGCAGCTGCTGCGCCGACGTCGATGGCTGTTCGGTCGGCAGCGCATCGATCCACCGCCTGATCACGGCAAGATCCGCGGCGTCGAAGATCCGGAACATCGGGCCGCCCTCGCCGATCAGCCAGGTGATCAGCGGACTCGCAGATGAGTGTCCCGGCCTCACCAAACGGCTTCCGGCCAAGGCGTTCAGCAACGGCAACGGGTCGGATCTGCATTCGGTCAGCCAGTCGGCCAACGTCTTTCCGGCGATCCGGTACTTCCGGTGGTAGATCGCGCCTTCGCTGCCCCGCAACCGCAGCAGTTCGGCCATTTCGAAGGCCGGGTTCCTGGCTGCCGCCAATTCCGCGTACAGCGCCTCATGCCAGTCCCGCAATGCTGCCAGCGCCCAGCGGAATCCGGCGGCCAGTCGCACCGCGGCGGCGGGCCGGTCGGCCAGGAAATCGGCTACTGCCGCGCGGCACAGCTCCACCGCGGCCGGCTCTCCCGCCGCCCGGGCCGCACCGAAATCGAGCGAATCCCAGTCCGCGACCGCTGGCATGACCTTGGCGACCATAGCGAGCGCGGGCAGCAGTCCCACTGTCCGCAGACAGAGATCCGCGCCGAGGATTTCCGGGCGGAACTCATCGCAGTGGCGGCTCATCGCGAGCAGCAGCGCAGGCAGCGAGAACGCCTGGTCGGCAACCCGCTGTTCGAGCGCGATCGTGCTGGTCGGCGCCGCGCGCGCGGCCAATCGCAGCCGATCGAGCATGGCAAGGAACGCACTGCCTCGCGAGGCGCGCGGACGTCCGACGCCGACGTCGGTGGCATACACCGCCAACACGCGCAAAACCACCGGATCGTCGGCGTTGCCCGGGGCGCTGAACCATTGCAGCCAAGCCCCGGACACCAAACCCAACGGTGCGCACCCCAGAACCGCTCTACGCACCAGGACGTCGGCCTCCTCGTCGGAATCGGCCCGCATCAGCGCCGCGAAGCGGTCGGCCTGAGCCGCCGACCACGCCACCGCCTGCCGCTGGCATTGCTCCAGTCGGTTCGGCCCATCCCCGGCAAGCCGTTGGATTTCGGCACGAATCTCGGCCGTCAACATGTTCCCCGGGGGCATACACTCCGGATCCAAGAAGTGCTGATAGGCAGATCGAGCGTTATCGTGGGGCACCGCGACTCCCCCGTCAGAACATCGGGTAAATGGAGTTGTCACGCGGACGCTCCGACTTACGTCGAAATACCTTCGCGAAGATTTTCCGCAACCACACCACGGAGAATCACAACCTTTCTCATCCGATAGGGTCGAATCAGCGGAGGCCGAGCCGATCGGCCAACAACCCGGCGACGATGTCGTATCCGTTATCGGTGAAATGCGCACGGTCAACGAACAACCATTCATCGGGTTTCACGGACTCGCCGAGTACAGTGTTCATGTCGTAGAACGGGACAGCCAGCTTCGCACAGCCGACTCGAAGCGCATCCGCATACGATCGGCCAACCTCCATCGGTGTGATATCGCCGAAAGTCGCGCCGAAATCGAATTTAGCGTCCAGCTCATCGAACAGCAGCCGCTCCTGAGGCGCCGGGCGCTCGCGCACCCAGGGAGCCAGCGGCTGCAAGACGAACGACAATCGAGCCCCGAGTCCCGCGGCAAGCACCCGCCAGGCGTCGAGGTGCCGAACCGTCAACTCGGTGGCGGTGGCGATCTGGTCGGCGCTCGACGGAACACCATCGTCGCCAAGCTCGACGAGTTCTCGGCGGGGGTGCTTCCGCAATTCCTCGATTTTCGCAAAGTACTCGTTGCACAGATAGAACGCCCCGTGGTCGCCCCGCTTCGACTCGGGCAGCCTGGCCAACCCGAGGTTGTTGAAGCCCGAGAAGATGACGATCTCCTCGACCTGAGGTATCAGATGGCGGTGCAACAGGAACAGGAGTAGTTCCTGCATAGAATTGTGGCTTCGCCCACCGAAATTCAACCATGGCAGAGAAGGCGCGTGCCGCGACCACAGTCGCGAGGGAAGGGTCGCTTCGTCGCAGGTCGCGCCGACTCCGAAAACCACCGAGCTGCCGACCAACAATCGCACCGGCCCGTTCGGCACGCCCTCGCCGGGCGCAGCGCGCACATCGATTCCGTGTGCGAAACGAAAACCGAAACGGTCCGTATTCGCGATATCCGATCGGTGATCCGCCGGATGAAAGTACAGCAGATAGGGAAGCCATCGGACATCCCCGTTCTCGTACAACCGCTCGGTGTATTCGATCATTTGGGGCGTCAACACGGCACGCTGAGACGACACGGAAGGCACCTCTCGAAATTTCATACCGAAATATAATTTACCGAAATATCATTCACGGCAACGCTAGCAACTTGCTACTTACGGGGTCAAGCAAATGCAAATCTGCATTCCGCGGCGGTGTCCCGCCAGCGGGACGTCTCCGTATAGTGTTGCCAGCGGGGACAATCGCGAACTGGACAGCGGTGGCAAACCACCGCGTACACGCACACGCTTCGCCCTGCCACCGCAACCATCGGTCCCCGGCGTTGTTCTACCCCGTCCTGTCAGCAGGACACCAGCTAGATCCGTATGCGCTTTCGACGATAACGCCGCGAAAGACGAGACTGTCGCTTTTCGAGCACTGTCGGGAGGGACCGAAGCAATCCAGACAAAGTTCACAATCACGTCTCCGGAGGCTGCCCGAATGGCCGATTAGTTATGTGAACTGCCGACACCGAACGCACTTCAATGACGTTGACACATAATTACTTCGTTTTTAGACTGATCTTGACTATCGACTGTCGCCATGCATGGGGGGTCCAACTAAGCCGTACGGTCTTGGTATGAATTAATACAGCAAAGAGCTGCGAAGATTCTGTTGTCGAAACGACCGTTCCTCGATAATGATTTCGTTCTGGAACTCGACATTCATTGCAACTCGCGGAGGCTCGAATATCTGCAGGGGGGGGTCTACAGCGGCCGACTGCATGCTCCCCGCCGGATGAACTGGTCTGGTCATCGCAATGAGAAGTGCGAAGGAGAGCATCATGATGGGTAAGCAGATGGCTAGTCCTGTTAAGGGCCATTCCAGTGTTATGCGAAAGAAACCGGTGCTTGTCACTCGAGTGGGACTCCGCATACAAGGCCCACTCCCCTATCAGGAGTGGACGCAGGCCGGTCGGCGACTTACCGACGCTCACAACTCGTCCGCATGGTGCCTTGGCGACTGGCTTGTATATGGCCAGAACAGATACGAAAGTCGATACCGGACAGCGATCAACGAAGCCGGACTCGACTATCAGACTCTGCGTAACTACGCCTGGGTTGCCAGGAAGTTTCCGATCGACCGTCGGCGAGAAAACCTCAGTTTCCAGCATCACGCAGAGGTCGCCGCGTTGACCACCGAAATGCAAGACTTTTGGCTTGAACGCGCGGAACGGTTCAGCTGGTCGAGAAACCAGTTACGCGGCTACATACGCAGTGGAGAAATCAAAGAACAAACACCCTCACTGGCAGGAGTATTAGGCAGAATCGCGGTGACCACAGAACAGCTAGCACGATGGACGAGTGCCGCCGAGCGCGAGATCCAACCTTTACAGGATTGGGTTCTGACGCATCTGGACGGAGCAGCCTCGGAAACCCTCAACGAATGAAGCCACGAAAACCACCAGCACACCAGCCCAGGTAGACCCAAAGCGGACGGAGTGCCGCCAACCTCGCCCACCGATACCTACAACGCGAAAATCCCCCCGACCAGGTGCCAGCACTCCAACGCCGCCGTAACTTACGACGCAACACCAATATCCAAGCCGACCAATAGCTGTGCATGTGCCGGTTCATGCCCAGCGCAGCTCGTAGAGCGTCCACCCTGCTTCCCGACACTGCGAACTAGATCATCCCCGCGTGCGCGGGGAGCACACTTCTTGACCTCGCTATCTCATCACGATCCGTGACTTTTCGTTCGATCTGCGTCGTGCACCGCCGATATCAACGATATGAAATCGAAGCCGTGGAACTGGCGGCAAGATCCGCACGATGCACTGAAGTCCTTCCACGAGCGCTGCAAACTGCTGGCCGTGGATGCGATCACCAGCACTTAACCCACATAGGGGCACCGACCACGACACCTACACCCGCGCAACGAAAACTCGAATCGGTGACAGACGTGGCGCCTCGCCATACCTCCCTGCAGCGCGCCACACAAGACAAACTTAGTCCGTAATTTTGTCAGGGTCAGGTCTGTCCATCGATCGGTGGACAGCCGGGTTCAACTTTCCGGATGTCCCGGGAGGTCCAGTGCGGCAACAGACTTGAGTTATGACAGCAGTGCGGGTGCGCGGCTTGCGCAAGGAGTATCCGGGGCAGCTCGCCGTGGCCGGGCTCGATTTCGATATCGGGCAGGGTGAGGTGTTCGCGTTGCTCGGTCCGAACGGTGCGGGCAAGACGACGACCGTGGAGATCTTGGAGGGGCACCGGGATCGGACGGCGGGTGAGGTCAGTGTCCTCGGTGAGGATCCTGGCCGGGCGGGCCGGGCTTGGCGGGCGCGGCTGGGCATCGTCTTGCAGACCGCGACCGACGTGGCCGAGTTGTCGGTGGCGGAGACGGTCCGGCATTTCGCGAAGTACTACCCCGATCCGCGTGATCCGGAAGAGGTGATCGACAAGGTCGGGCTGAGCGAGAAGGCGGGGGCGCGGGTGAAGTCGCTGTCGGGTGGGCAGCGGCGGCGGGTCGATGTTGCGCTGGGCATCATCGGCCGTCCCGAGCTGGTGTTCCTCGATGAGCCGACGACCGGGTTCGATCCCGAGGCTCGCCGCCGGTTGTGGACGCTGATCGGCGGGCTCGCGCGGGAGGGCACCGCGATCCTGCTCACCACGCACTACTTGGACGAAGCCGAGGCGCTGGCCGACCGGGTCGCGGTGATCGCCCGCGGGCGGGTCGTCGCCGAGGGCACCCCGCGTGAGCTCGGTGGCCGTGCCGGTGCGGAGGCGACTGTGCGCTGGGTGGATGAACGCGGTGAGCACGTCGAGCGCACGGCGTATCCGACGAAGCTCGTCGCCGAGCTCTCCGCTGGGGGTGGGGAGCTCGGCGAGCTGACCGTGACCAGGCCCAGCCTGGAGGACATCTACCTCGAGCTGATCGCAGAGACGCCATGACCACGCTCGCTCTGCCCGGCACGTTCTCGCTGGGCCTGACCCGCGGCGGCGCGGAGCTGCGGCAGTTCTTCCGCAACAGGGAACAGGTGGTCTTCACCTTCTCCATGCCCGCGATACTGATGATCCTGCTCGGGTCCATTCTGGACGGTCCGACCGCGCAGGTGTCGGTCAGCTCGGGGCAGCTGCTGGCCGCGGGCATGATCGGCGCGGGCATCGTCTCGACGTCGTTCAACAGCATGGGCATCGGCCTGGCCGTCGACCGGGAGAGTGGCGCGCTCAAACGGCTTCGCGGGACACCGATGCCCGCGGGGTCGTATTTCGTCGGGAAGATGGTGCTGGTGGCGGTGTCCAGCGCGGTCCAGTCGGCGTTGATGATCGCGGTGGCCGTGCTCATGTTCGAGCTGCACCTGCCGTCTGAGCCGGCGCAGTGGCTGACGTTGGCCTGGGTGTTTGTGCTGGGCACCGTGTCGTGCACGCTGCTCGGCATCGTGATCGGCTCGGTGCCCCGGTCGACGAACGGGGTCGTCGCGGTGGTCAACCTGGTCTATCTGGTGTTGCAGTTCATGTCGGGGGTGTTCGTCACCCCTATCACGCACCTGCCGAAGGTTATGGTCGACGTTGCGTCGGTATTTCCGCTGAAGTGGGTGTGTCAGGGCTTCCGCTCGGTGTTCCTGCCCCCGGAGGCAGCGGCTCAGGAAATGGCGGGGACATGGGAACTTTCGAGGGTGGCGCTGGTGCTCGGCGCCTGGTGCGTGGTGGGACTGCTGCTGGCGAGGCTGACGTTCCGCTGGACGAACGAGGGCCGGTGAACCCGTCATCGCGCAGCGCGTGGCAGCGCTTCCGCTGGGTCTGGGACGTGGTATTCGGGGTGGCCTACGTCGGGACAGTGGCCTACGTCCTCACCGACGAGCCGACGACGGCGATAGCGGCCAGACTGGTCAGCGTCGCGGCGCTGACCGGGATCGCGATCGTCTACTTGTCCCAGGGCCGCCGAGCCCTCACCCGCGAGGACAACGACACACAGCGCTGGCTGTTCGCCGGGGTTCTGTCGCTGCTCATCGTCGTCGCGATGTTCGCCGACCCCAAAGCGAGCTTCGGTCTGTTCATCGTCTGCCCGCTGGTGTACATGACGCTGGACTTCGCACCGGCCGCCGCGCTCACGTCATTGACGATCATGCTGAGCCTGGTCGCTTCGATCGTCCGCGACGGGGCCGAGGCCCTGGCCATCGTGGTGCCGATGATCGTGATCGTCTTCAGCATGCTCACCGGGCGCTACATCACCGGGATCATCGAGGAGAGCCATGCCCGCGCCGGGCTGATCGAGCGGCTGGAAGCCAGCCAGGCCGAGGTCGCCCGGCTCTCCCTGGAGGCGGGCACGGCCATCGAGCGCGAGCGATTGGCCCGCGAGATCCACGACACGCTGGCGCAGGGATTCACCAGCATCGTCACCCTCACCCAGGCGATCGAGTCCGAAATGGACACCGACCCCGCCGCAGCGAGACGGCATCTCGGCCTCGCCGCGCGCACCGCGCGAGAAAACCTCGGCGAGGCACGGACAATGGTGGCCGCACTCGCGCCTACCGGGCTGGCGGCGGGATCGCTGGAGGAGGCGCTGCGACGCCTCGCCGACCGGCTCGCCGAGGAGAGCACCCTCACGGTGACCTACGAAGTGCACAGTCCGTTGCCGACACTGCCGATGGCGACCGAGGTGGTCCTGCTGCGTGCCGCGCAGGAGGCACTGGCCAACATCGGCAAGCACGCGTCGGCGTCGGCGGTGCTCGTCCGAGTCTCCGCCGTGGACGACTCGGTACGTCTGCTGGTGCACGACGACGGCGCGGGTTTCGACCCCGGCGCACCGACCGGGGGGTTCGGACTGTCCGGGATGAGGTCGCGGGCGGGGCAGATCGGCGGACAGCTCAGCATCCGCAGTGGATATTCCGAGGGGACCGACGTGGAACTGCAGGTGCCCGCGTGATCACGATCATGCTGGTCGACGACCATCCCGTGGTGCGGGAGGGACTGCGCGGGATGCTGGAGTCAGAACCAGACTTCAGTGTGGTCGGCGAGGCGGGGTCCGGCGACGAAGCCGTCGCGCTCGACCGAGTCAAGCAGCCAGACGTAATCCTGATGGACCTGCGGATGCCCGGCCTCGACGGCGTCAGCGCGACCAGGAAGATCCTGCGGCAGACACCGCGGCGGCGGGTCGTCGTGCTGACCACCTACGAGACCGACGCCGACATCCTGCGCGCGGTCGAGGCCGGCGCGTCGGGGTACCTGCTCAAGGACGTGTCGCGGACCGAGCTGGTCGGGGCGATCCGGGCGGCAGCCCGCGGGGAGACCGTGCTGGCGCCGTCGGTGGCCGGGAAGCTGGTGAACCGGGTTCGGAACCCGCAGCCGCCGCCGTTGTCGGCCCGCGAGACGCAGGTGTTGCGGCTCGTCGCAAAGGGCGGGACGAACGCGGACATCGGGCGCGCGCTACACATCAGCGAGGCCACGGTGAAGACCCACCTGCTGCGCGTGTTCGCAAAGCTCAGCGTGTCCGACCGGACCGCCGCCGTCACCACCGCCATGGAGCGCGGCCTCCTCGGGTGACCAGCCAAAACCGCCACTTATCGGCGGTCGGGCGGAACCTGCTGGCGGCGGCGAGGTCGTTGAGCCAGCCGAGTCCGCACATTTTGGCCAGCACTGAGCGGAGCAGGAGCGAGGCGGCTTCGATTCTGCTTCGGCGAGGGGGCTGCCGCGAGAGTCTGGCCAGGTCAGTGGCCCAGGAGCCTGCCGGGCGGGCTGATCCGGTCTACCAGTGGCCCGGTGAACGTCTTGACCACCATGCGGGGAGCTGGCGGTCCTGACGAGCACGAACCAGTGCAATGCGGTGGTCAAGATCCGAGGACCGTTCAGCGGCACGGGCTATGGCCGCCAGTAGTCGGCTCAGCCGTCGGGAGCACCGTCCGCTGGGTACGTCGTCGACGCTCGAGACATCTTCGGTCACAACGCATCTCCGTCCCTAGCGTTCGCCAAGGACTGAAATGGCGCCGACAGCGGGCACATCCAGCTCAGGCAGCAGATGCGTAATGAGCTCGACCCGCTCGGCCCCCGCAGGGGCATTCGCCGCCTCCTCCGGTGCGTCTTTGCGGTAGCGGGCGATCACCGCCCGCAACTCTTGGCCCAAGGCTTCGGTTTCCTCGGGGGTGAGCCGCAGGGCCCAGTCGCTCATAGTGAAGGTGTCGCGCCACGCGCGCGGCATCGTCTGAAGCTCGTTGAGCGTCCGCTGGACGTGCAGCGTGTGGGCGGTCGCGATGGACTGCAAGTAGGCGAGTGTGGCCTCGGGCTCTCGCCCGGTCAACTCAGCGCTGTCGAACTGCGTTGCCTGATGCACCGCACGCCACCAGCGTTCTCGCGCGTTGCCGCGTTCGGTGTCCTCCTCGACGAAACCGGCCGCGCCGAGCTGGCGCAGGTGGTAGCTGGTCGTGCCGGAACCCACTCCCAGCCGTTCGGATAGGCGGGTAGCGGTCGACGGGCCGTACTTGCGCAGCAGCCCGACCAACTGCACGCGCACCGGATGCGCTAATACGCGTAGCCCCTTGGCATCCAGAACAACAACGCCCGCTTCGACTTTCGGGCTGTCCGGCGCCGCGCCTGCATCAGTCATACCGCACACTCTAGACCGCCAACAGTTCTTCGCGAAGGCTTCTTCGCGAAGAAGTCTTCGCAGTTTCATACGGGGCGTCGGTACCGGGTTGACGGGACTGGCCTGGCGCGTCGCCTCAATCGACGGGCGTTTCGAGGTGACCAGCACGCCCGGCGGTCCAACCCGGCTCGCCGCGGAGTTGCCAGGCGGGCAGTGATCGCCGAAGACTCAGTGCCGCTGCGAGTCGGCGTGGTAGCGGTGCTGCGGCTCGCCGGATTCGATGTCGTGGCCGAGGCGGCCGACGCGCAAGCGCTCCTCGACGTGGTCGAACAGCATCGGCCTGACCTGGCCGTCGTCGATGTCCGGATGCCCGCCAGACTTCCGGGACGAAGGCGTCCGTGCCGTCCTCACCATCCGGCGCGACCGGCCAGGCACGGCCGATGCTGCTATCGCAGTACATCGAAGAGCGTTATGCCGCAGAGCTTCTCGTGACACAGACCAGCGGGATAGGCTATCTACTCAAACAACGCGTCGCCGATATCGAAGAGTGCGGCGAGGTGCTACGCCGCGTCGCCACCGGCGGCACAGCCCTCGATCCCGAAGTGGTGACGCAGCTGCTGGTGCGCCACGATCGTGACCCGCTCGACCGGCCCACCCCTCGCGAACCCGAGGTGCTTGAACTAATGGCCAGCGGTCGCTCCAACTCCGGCATCGCGGCCCGGCTGGTTGCGAGCGAGCCGCCACCAACCACATCCTCACCAAACTGGACCTGCCGCAAGCCGATTCCGACCACCGCCGGGTACTCGCGGTACTGCGCTACCTCGGCGCGGGGTGAAGCCAGGACGTGCCGGAAACCATGACCTACCGCAGGTTCTCGGGATAGGCGACAACGGCACCCCGCTATCGACGAACCTGTCGAACGATGCGCCGGAGTAGCTCCGGCGCATCGTCTCCCGGGTGTCGCGGCCTCGGCCGGGGCTGTGGGTTCTAGGGCAGCGAGGCAGGGCCGCCCTTCGAGAGCAGGGCTGAACCAGTAATACCGGGAAGGTGAACCTCGCCAGCCGAGTTGGATCGGCCGTCGAGAATCACTCCCGACCGAGCGGTCCGGCACTGTGCTGACCGTTTGCCGTGTTGCTCGGCCGGGGCTTACTCTCCGGAGTAGTCGGTCGCGGTTCGGTATCCAGGCTCGCCGAGCGGATCCGGGTTCGGGTGCTTACCATCCGACGTGCCCCGCCCGTGGCCACGATATTGCCTAGGACCAGGCCCGCGCCTATTGCCAGCGTGGTGAGCACGGAAAAGGCGAACGCGACTCCCGATCCTGGCGAGTGCCCGATGAACTGTAGTAATGAGTGGGCCACGGTCAGCGATGGCAGTAGAGCGCCGCAGAATGCGGGAACAACTATCGATGCCGGGGAGATGCGTAGGCGGGCGGCCGTCCATGTACTGAGTGCGCCTAGTATCGCCGCGCCGAGCATCAACGACAATTGCAGGCCGATATGCGCACGGGCACATAACTGCACAATCAGCTGGGTAAATACCGCTAACGCCATAGAGATAGGCACCACACGCGCGGTCGCTCCTTGCGCGAAGGCATTGGCCGCGGCCGCGATCGCCGAAGCGAACAACGCCCAGAACGGTGTCAAACCCATCAGGTGGATCGCCGACGGATCGACTTCGAGATCGACCCACCGAGCCGACATCAGACCCGCCTGAATGCCGGTGACCATCCCGAGCACCACCAGGCCGATGCCGAGGCCGCGCACCAGAGCCAAGCTCCGAAATCCGGATATTGCGTCCTGCGCCGTCGCGACGATCGACGGATGCGGTAGGAGCAGCACCACACACGCAGCGACCATACTGGCCGCCTCGCCCGGATCGATCGGGCTGTACGCGATCGCCACGCTGCCGACCGTCGTCGCCAGCGCCATTTGCGCAACGGCGACGAAAAACGTTGGAAGATAACGTCTCCCAAGTACCTTACCGAGATACATCAGGACGAACATCAGCACGAACGCACCGGCCGCCGACCGGTAGGTCCCGCCTGCCTGTAGCGCGACGACAACGCCCAGAACTCCCATGGCGCCCGCGACAACACGATAAGGCCAGCGCGGATCCGACCGTATCTCCTCGACCAGTCGCCGGCTTGCCTGAGTCATATCGGTCTGATGGCCGACGATATCGTCGACCACGCCGTACACATTGTTGAGCCGGTGCAGATCGGCGCCCGTGTCACGAACAGCCCGCAATCCGGCGATGGTCGGCTCGTCGGGCACGGCGTACACCATGTGGATCGACGAGCCAGGAAAGTCGAGTTCGACGGCCGCCAGATTCCAGGTTGCCGAGACGGCGACAATTGCTACCTCGACGCTGCGCGCATCGGCTCCCGACGACAACATCACCTCGCCTAGATCCAGACAGAAGTCGATGACCTGGCGGGGCGAATACTCTTCCCCCGCCGCGGTCGGCGACGGCGTTACGCCCGAGTAGATGCTCCCGCGCAGCAGCAGTGCGATATCGCGCCGCTGCTCGGCCGTCGTCACCCGTCGTCGACGCTGCCGAACGGGACGCCGAGCACCGTTAGCCGTATGGGTGACCGACGTGCGAGGTCGACGCTTCGGCGCAGGCGCGCGTGACCGGCCACGATCGCCAAGCTCGGGCCGACCGGTCTCGGGCCGGTCGGCTGGTTCAGAGGCGCGTCCGATGCGGATTCGTCGCATACCGATCTACGCAGCCTGTGCGTATGCCGCGCGCCATAGCGTCAACGCCACCGTCGACACACCGCAGCCGGTTATCTGCCCATTGTCGACGGCGCGAAGGCAGAGCGGGTACATCTCGATTGTGCTTGGCATGATCTCCAATCGAGTGCTGGAAGGAACGGCGAAGCCAGCGGCGGCGCTGGGGTGCGCGCTGCTGCAAGATTGCCCAATGGCGGTCCGGAAATCTCGGAGTGTGACGACACTAACTGCCCACAACCCCGGATCTGGTTCACCGCCCGCTCCTGTCCTGAGCCAAGGAATCACCACCTCAGCGAGCCGGACGTTCCCGCTGCGCTTAGTCTCGATTTCTCACCTATTCCATGACTCGGCCCGTTCATACATCCAAGAATGCCGAAGCGCCGACCTGACTTTTCCAGTCGCGATTCAGGGGCGTAACCGTCGCAGTTGGTCAACTCAAGGTGGACACAGCACCCTCACGCGGGCGGAACAACCGTGGTCAACAAGCCGGTTTCCAGATCGTAGGCATATCCCCCGATGGCGAAATGCTCACTACTGGGACGTAATTCAGGTGCCGCCCGCAGGAGCGCGACGTCCGCGCGCACGGTCACGACGGGGTCGAGGACCGCCATGTCTGCCGCGGTCTGCTCGTCGTGGCCGCCGCGGGCGGCGAAGGTGTGGCGGAGATCGTCGTCGGCGAATAGTGCTGAGCCACAGTCGGTGTGGTGGATGACCGCGACCTCGAACCAGTCGGCCTCGGGGGTCTTGGCCTCGTGTAGGTGGCAGATCCAGGCGAGCACGCCCGCCTGTCGGTGCAGGTCTGGGGCGAGGCCGCCGTCGATCCCGAACTTGCCGCGCGGGCCGTCCTCGTCCACCTCCGGCTGGAGGAGCAGCTCACGCGGCAATGTAGCCCAGCGAGTCGGCGAGCCGCGTCAGGTCGATGGCGATGGTGACCATGCGTCCGCCGGGCTCGAGCGTCCGCCGCACGGTACGCAGGTCGGTGCCCACCGTGTCGAGGACCACATCGAACAGTCCCAGTCCGGCACGGGACACGGTCCGGTGGTGGGCGCCGAGTGCCAGGAACTCTTCGACCCCGCGTTCGGCCTCGATATACCAGTTACCGGGTCCGGGCCCACGGCCGTGATGGAAGGTTGTGAACATTCCTGCGGTCCGTGCGGTGGCGCTGACACCCGCTGCCCGCTGCACTCACATAGGTGGCGTTGCGCGGAGTTCCGGTCAGTGCCGGGATCTCGAACGCGCCGCGGCGCGGGGATCGTGGCGGGTGTCGCCGCCACCGCACGGTGTGCTTCCCACGGTGTCGGGATACGGGCATCACCTCCATTCCCGCTGGGCTGGTTCACTGTCGGGGAAATTTCGGGCGTGGCGGAGGCCCGCGCTGGGTAGCGCGCCCAGGCGCGGGACGGCACCCCCGCCACCGTCGGTAGTACTGCCACGACACCAGGTTCGGCGCAGACTCAGGAACCGGCGCGCACCGCGCACAGAGCCGCGGCGCGAGAGCTTCGCACAGGATCTGCTCCACCTCGGCGAACAACGGCTCGAGGTCAGGATCGAGCACGAGCAGCCGCGCGTCGAGGATCACTGTCGATCTGATGCGGGCGGGTTCCGCGGTCATGACGCTGCCTCCTCCGAAGGAAGCGCCGGGCGCGGTTCAGGCGTTGATGGCCTGAGACTTGCCGTTGGCGCGTTCGATCTCGATCTTGCGGGGCTTGGCCTTCTCCGCGACCGGAATCGCCAGGCGCAGCACACCATCGGTGTAATCGGCGCGAATGTGGTCGGTATCGAGGCCCTCACCGAGGAACAACTGGCGGCTGAACATACCGCGCGGGCGTTCCGCGGCGATCATCGATCGGTTCGAATCCAGCCCTGGGCGTTGGGCTTTCACGGTCACCACATTGCGTTCGATATCCAGGTCCAGCGATGCCGGGTCGATCCCGGGCAAGTCGAGCTCGACCAGGAACTGCTCACCGTCGCGCCAGGCGTCCATCGGCATCACCGCGGGCCGCGCCGCTGTGCCGAACACCTGCTGCGTGAGACGGTCCAGATCACGGAACGGATCGGTACGCATCAACATGGTCGCCACCTCCAACACACTCCATCCTTCATCGTAGAAACCAGATAACCTATGCCATCTGGCATAGATTTGTTTTAGCACTCTCGATAGGAGAGTGCAAGTATCTACAATAGAAAATCTGACTGCGATGCGGAGGCGAGGAGACCTATGCCCGAGGAACAACGACCACCCCGATCACCGCTGCCCGATCCGGGCCGCGCGGTATACGGAATCTCGGTCACCGCGGACCTGGCGGGCATCGGCGTGCAGACACTGCGACTCTATGAACACCACGGCCTGATCACCCCCGCGCGCAGCGACGGCGGCACCCGCCGCTACAGCAGCAACGACCTCGCACGCCTGCACCGCATCACCACCCTCGCCGCGACCGGAGTCAACCTCGCCGGCATCGCCCGCATCCTCGACCTCGAAGACCTCAACGCCGAGCTGCGCGCCGCCAACGACCACCGCCACACCCAGACCAGCAACCCCTCCGACACTGTCTCGGATCCCCGACCGATCCCCTGATTGCCGGGCTGGTCACGACCGAACTCCGCCCGAACCGGGAAGTGGTGCGAACGGGTGCACGGTATTCGGCTGAGAGCAAACGTCCTGCGCCGCAGTCGATCTCATCGCGCAGAACGCCCGCCAAGCGGCTAGTTGCCGCACATTTGTAGGCGGCCGGTCCGCGGTCTACGACCGGACTGTCGCCAGCTACTCGTTGGGCATGGCGTGTCAGCCGATGAAAGGTCCACCCGAACCCGCAGGTATCACCTCTTCGGTGACCGGACAGATGAAACACCCTCGGTCCATGCCGGGCCAGAGGGGCGTCTCCTATCCGCTATCCGAATTTCGTGCGTCTTCATCCGTACAGTTCGTTGCGAAGAATCGCGAGCCCAGATGTCGAGCAGGGGGCACGTCCTGGCAAGCTGTCGCGAAGGGATTGAGCCACCGACGTAACAGCCACTCGCCGCCAAGCCTCGCGTGCCTCGCAACATCGAGCGGCGACTCACTTCCACGATCGTCGAAGAGCTGATCCAGGCATACGGCGACGGAGCCTCCACCGCCCAACTCGCCACCCGGTACGGGATATCCAAGACTGCGGTGCTCACGCTGTTGACCAACCACGAGGTCCCGCGGCGCCACCAGTCGATGACCACCACCGACATCGACCACACCGAACGGCTCTACCTCGCCGGTCACTCCCTCGCCACCTGCAGCAGACTCACCGGCTTCCCCGCCAGCACCATCCGCGACGCCCTCCGCCCCCGATACTGTTCGGCCCGTACGCCAAGAAGGTCGTCGCAACGCGCGTATCCCGCCGCGGCAAGCCGCTCGCGCGTCGCACCGTCGACAGCTACAACTACCTCCTGCGCTAGCACATCAACCCCACCTTCGGATCGACTCCCCTCGTGCCCTCATGGGCGATTTCAGTCAAGGCAGCGTCGAGCGCGGCTGCCACCTACTGGCGGAGCCGCTTCTACCCCGTGTAGGTGTTCTGGGGCGAATGGCAGTGAACTGCCGGATGATAGAGGCTAGGCGATCGCACAGGCGAGGGCGGTTGCGACGGTCGAGAACTGGCCGTTAGTCTCCACAGTGTTGATGCTGAGGGATGCCGCGGTTCCCTTGGGGGTGGCGATGGCCAGGGTGCTGAAGCCGGGGATGCCGCCGGCGTGGCCCCAGACTTCCCGCACGTCCTTGCCGTCCGCGCCGCACGGCATCCGGAATCGGATCAGGCCGAGGCCGTATTCCATCTCGGTGGAGGTTGACATCGGCATGGTCTGTTCCATCTGCGCGAGTTGTGCTGCGGGGAGGAGTTTTCCGGAGAGCAGGGCGGCGACGAACCGGCTCAGATCGGCCCCCGTGGAGACGATCGCGCCGGCCGCGCCCGCCCACGCCACCTCGGTGTCGGTGACATCGAGCCACGTGCCGTCGACGCTGCGGTAGCCGTGCGCGTGGGGATCCCGCAGTGCGGTATCGCCCGCCGAGGGGATGTAGGTCTCGCGCAGGGCGAGGGGATCGAGAATGCGGCTACCGATCTCGGCGGCGAGCGGACGGCCGGTGACGTGTTCGATCAGCAGGTTCAGCAGCGCGTAATTGGTGTTGGTGTACTGGAATTTTGCGCCGGGCTCGAACTGCGGCGGGATGCTCATGGCGATGGCGACCACGTCGGCCGGGGTCAGATCGCGATATGCCTTGCCGTCGCTGGTCTGATCGAGTTGCTGGGGCAGTTTGTGCGAGGGGTCCTCGGGAGCGAAGTCCGCCAGGCCGCTGGTGTGCTGTAGCAGCTGGTGCACGGTGATCCGGGCGCCGTCGTTCCCGTTGCCCGCCACCACATTCGGTAGATAGCGTGCGATCGGGGCCTCGAGGTCTATCACGCCCTCGGCGGCGAGTTGCAGCACGACTGTGGCGACGAAGGTCTTGGTGACGCTGCCGATGCGGAAGTGGGCGTTGTCGGCGTAGGGCGCACCGGTAGCGAGGTCACCCACGCCCGCGGTGGCGGTGCGCTGTCCGTCGGGTCCGTACAGGACGGCCTGCGCCCCGGGCATTCCGGAGCGGACGAGCGCGGCCAGCGCGTCGGACACCGGAGCGGGCATCGGAGCTGCCGGGCTCGAAGTCGTCGCGCTCCTACCACAACCGGCCGTCACCAGCACGGCCGCGGCCACGAGACCGTACCATCCACGCCGCAAAATGCTCACGCCCACGTAATTCCCTCTCTCGACGACACCACAACGACTCCTCGGCTACGACTCTAGGAATGCGGGACACCCACGCCTATCCGGTATCACCCTGAATTCGTCCTACCTCTACGGTCGTACCCGCTCGTTCAGGCGAGCCAGGCATGAGCCGCTGGATGCGGAGTTCGAGATCGTGATCGCCGAGGGGCGTGACGGCGAGATGCTCGCGCGACGCCGAGCCGAGGTGTTGCGGGCGATCACGAAATGGCAGGCATCGCGACAGGAGTAGTCCACTTGGGAATCCCCGGGGGCGGTAGCCACCTCCGCCAGGAGGTCTCAACGCCAATGACCTCCTGGCTCTTAACGCTGCTCAGGATGAAATCGGCTTCGATGACCAGCCGACCAGCAAGAAGATGCTGGTCGGTCCTGTTCCCATGTATATGGTGCCCCGCCCCTGGCGCGAACCTGCGACCCGCCGGGGCGTCATCGACCGTGCACACCGATGGTGCGTTGCAGACCTACCAACGCCGCCGGATCGACAGCTCGCCGAGAAATCGCGTTTCGTCTTGTTGAAACCATGGCCGATATCCGGAGGCCAAGGGTGCAGCGTACCAACCGTGTCTGCCCGTGCCCACGATCCCGAACCTGACCCACCCAGAACAACGAAATGAACTTTCTTCTCCTGCAACACTATTGACTAACCGATCGCATGGAGCGTGGATGTCCATACGCGTGGGACGCGCGAACTGTTGGCTCCTAGAGAGGACGGTTTCATGGACAAAGTCGAGCTGGACACCGAACACCCCGAAGCATGGCAAGACCTGCCGCTGCTACTGGCGGTTCCTCGTGCGGCGAAGCTGATGGGCATCAGCCGATCGGCTGGCTACCGTCTCGCGCATGCGGGCGAGCTGCCCTTCAAGCCACTGGGCCCTCGATCACGAAGGGCGGATTCAAGACCGAGAAGGAAGCATGGACAGCAGCCCGCGACGCGATCGCAGAGACCGAACGCGGCCCGGCCGTCTGCTCGTTCGTCGATTTCCCCGACAGTTGCACCGACCCAGTCACCCTGCCGCGCTGACCACCGCAGGCCCGCGGCCGAGCCCGCGGTTCGGCACAATCGCATTGCCGAGGACGGTGTTGTACAACTTGCTGTTCGAGAAACCTCGCGCGTGACGACAGCCCGGATGGAGATCCGGTTATGCAGGAAGGCACGTGACGCCGGTCACCGCGTAAGTCGTTTTGCCGCTTTCGGTTTGCGAGTCGACGATCGGCTTCAGCCACGGCAGGTCGATCGGGCCGCGCATCTTTTTGCCGGTGATCAGGTCGTACTCGGTGTATGCCGGTGTGTTGTGGGAGTCGATGTGTGCGACCGTGGTTCCGGTCACCGTCGCTTGATGTCCGAATCCCTTTGCAGGGAGTTCCCATTCTTTGCGGGCTTCGGATGGCTGATTCAGCGGTATGGAAAGTACTGCCCCGTCGTCACCGTTGATCCAGTACAGCCGATCCCCGCTCCGGGTCAGCGTGTTCGGCCGGGACCGTGCGGAATGCCCGGCCATACCCACGTGTGACTGAGTGCGCGCACCGGTGCCGGTATCGAGTTGCACCAACTCCAGTCCGAGCCCGCCGGTGCGGTCGTAGCTTGCGTCGGCCGAGCCGTAGAGGTTGAACAGCGCCGACCCGTCCGCCGAGCATGTCGAGGTCCGTGACTCGCTGCGGAACATGTTGGGCCACTGCCATTCACCGCGCAGGACGGGTTCGCCACCGTTGATGGGGAGTTCGAACAGTCGGTGTTTGATCATCGATTGGTCCGAGGTGAGGTCGTCGAACGTGACGACGACCCCGAACGCGCGCTCGCCGCAGTGCGCCGCCGAGAGCATGATCCCGGGGACTGACCCCGGCAGTGGTGCTGCGTCCGGGGAGGTCAGGACGTAGTCGTGCCGATACTGCGCCGCTGTTCCGCCGCGGGTGCCGGTGTTGAACCAGATCAGGCTTCGGCCGGAGGCGACATCGTGGGCGATGCCTTCGACCGCGTCCTGGTTGTTCGCGAGCATGGTGCGGCCGGAGGGACCGACGGTCATCACCGAATCAGCTGTGGCGAAGGTGAACCCGCGATTCCAACTGACAATGCGTGCCGAGTCGATCGCGCCGCCCTGGAGCTTGCCGACGAGGTTGCCGTTGGCGTCGATGGCGAAGGCCGACGTGTGGTCGATCTTGGTCATGATCGGAGGTTGCGACGGACCGACCGTGAGCACGGCGATCGCCTCGCCCGGCACGCTGGCCATCTCGGCCGCGGTGATCGGAGCGGAATCTCGCCCGCAGGCCGAGGTGGCGATCACCAACGCCACGAGGGCAGGTCCCTTGGAGGAGTCGCCGAGGACCAATTTCACGCCTTGCTCCGGATCCAACGCTTGGATCGTGTCTCGTACGTTGATGAATATGCCGTTGTGGCCGTGTTCATACTGCACCCTGCCCACTCCAGTCGCGGCGTCGGAGTAGAAGAGGTCACCGGCCCGCCTCGCGGGCGGGAGCTGGACCGCGTCTTTCTCGTCACGGGGCGTGCTCCTGGAGTCGCTGTTGCCGCTGGCTTCGATCAGTGCCTGCTCGATCGCCTCCCGCAACGATCGGCCGAGCCCGTCGATCGCCTTGCGCGCATCAGCGAGAACATGCTCGGGCGTGGCGGGCAGAAAGTCGGCCAACTGCACCGTCTTCGGGCCGGGCGCGGTGATCGTGCCGTGCTGGAAACGTTGTTCCGCGGTCACGCCGTTGTCCGGGCTGGTCTGTGCGGCAACGGGATAACCATACTGACCCCGCTCATAGCCGGATGCGGCCCACGCGTCGAGGACCCGGCCGTCACCGGCTGCGCGCCGGTCTGCGATGACCAATAGATGACGCCGCGCTCGAATCGGTTGAACCGTCCTGCCCCGTCCGCAGTGCCTGTCTCGTCACTGGTCGGATAGCCGAGCCAGCCGCCCTCCCAACCGGTTTCGCCCCAGCTGTCACGGATCGCGCCTGCGACGTAGTAGGCCTCGTTGAGTTTCCAATAGATGGTGCCACCCCGGAAGTATTGGCGGCGGCCGATGTTGTCCGGGTTGACGATCTCGTCGGAGGTCGGATAGCCCAGGACTCCACCTTCCCAGCCGGTGATCCACGCCGAGGCACGTGATGAACGGCGGGATCAACTCATCGCGCTGATCACCGGCTATGCCAGCCGTGGGCGCGTAGCCGTGCGCAGCGTCGAGTTGCGCTTGCTTGTCTCGGAGGTCGCGGTGCACAGCGATGACTTCGCGGTCGGCTTCGCGACGGAGGTCCAGTGCAGCTCGGGGGCCATGACCGCGGCGATCCGAGCCAGCCGCTGGTCGCGCAAGAAAAGGAAACCGTCGCAACACCATCAGCCCACCAGGACGCTTGAAGCCCCTTGCGCCTTCGTTGTTCACCTGGTCGTCGAACCGGGCAGGCGAGCTGACCACAACCGCCCGAGTCACACGGTGGAGTCAGACGGCGGTCGCACGCCAACACATAAGGGCCACCACCGGAGGCGCCGAGCAATACGAACCGATCCAGTTCGAGCCGATCGGCCACCTCGGCAACGATGCACGGCCCAGTCGATGCCACCGGCGTTCGACGGCGAGGCATCCAGCTCAACGCACCGGACGCATTGCATTGTCGAAATCCTCGATCGCGATTCGGATCTGCCCACGGAACCGATACGCCTTGAGCTGGCCGGAAGCAATCATCCGTCTGATGGTGTCCCTACTAACGCATGCACGGCCCGCTGCCGCTGGGATCGACAGGTAGTAACTCGGCCGACCGAGGTCGGCGTGATCGCGTCGAGTCATGTTGATGGCCTCCGCATCCCGTCATACTGACGTCCGGTGTAGTGCGCGTCCGCCTGGAGCGCTCTTGACACACCTGGACTCCGGAATTTGGTTGGGAATTCGACAGAGGGTCCTCCAACAGACGAAGGACAACCCCGATCGCTGATCCGACGGTCCGTCCGCGCCGGATTACGGTCGTCGAGTCAAGCCCCCGGTTATGCCCCCCGTTGGCCGGTAAGCGGGATGCCCAGTCACTGCCGACATCTGACCGCCGCCTGCCGATCTTCCATTCGCCGATTGGCGGGCCCATTGACGCCCGGCAAGAGGCACATGCGAAATCGCGTCACAATCTGGCACGTATTTGGCACGAAAAAAGCAGGCCATCGCTCTTCTTAGCGTTGACCTGCAGTTTCTCTGTGGTCCCAGCTGGTTTCGAACCAGCGACCTTCCGCGTGTGAGGCGGACGCTCTCCCGCTGAGCTATGGGACCTGAACTCATGCCACATGGTGGCGGGCCGGGTGGCGTGGGAGCGCCCTCCGAACGAGATGGAACATTAGCATGCGGCACCGGCGGTTCACCAAATCGCCATCCGGACAGGGGCGGAACGTGCTGTGCGGCAGTTCGTCTCGGTGGGGCGAGGGTGGGGTCCGCTCCCCTGGCTTGCGAGCCGTCCCCCGATCAGTTCGGGCGGCCGAAAATCCTCCCAAACCACACCGGCCACCTCCGCCACACTGGCAACCTCGCCGATTTCCCCCGTTCTACCAGCGGATTTGTAGCTTTCACCGGGCGTCCGCTAATGTTCTGTCTCGCACCACGGAGGCCAGAACGGTCACCGAGATGCACAATGCGGATGTAGCGCAGTGGTAGCGCATCACCTTGCCAAGGTGAGGGTCGCGGGTTCGAATCCCGTCATCCGCTCGAAGAGGTAGGGCCAGGCAATTAGTTTAGCCGTCCCCCTTCGCACGGTGGAGTGGCCGAGTGGTGAGGCAACGGCCTGCAAAGCCGTGCACACGGGTTCGATTCCCGTCTCCACCTCGCGCGATTAGCTCAGCGGGAGAGCGCTTCCCTGACACGGAAGAGGTCACTGGTTCAATCCCAGTATCGCGCACCACCGTAGTACCAGGTCAGGCCCCCTTTCGAGGGGGCCTTTCTTGTTTCCGGCGCAGCCCTGCCTCCGCGGGCGTTGCATCACCGAGCGCACCTCTTACGGGCAGTGTCCGCAGAGGATGCAGAACGCCTTCTCACAAGGGCCTGGCAGATCGACCGCCTTGTTGCCGAATTCGCTCCGTGCTGCGCCACGATCGGCGTCGTAGGACATCACGCCGTACTCGGCCCTGGTAACCCGGAGATCCTGTCTAAGCCCGGTACCAAGTTCAACTGCGTCGATGACCTCGTCTCCGGTCGCACGGTCATCACACTGGTAGAGAAGTCCAGCTAGGGGAAGGGGACACCGTGAACAACAACGAGGGCAACCGGATCGCAGGGAAGACCTTCAGCACCCCCGACGAACCACCAAACCCGAAGTTGGTCGCACACGCCTTGGCCATTTTCGCCGAGTACGACCCGACAGCGTGCGGCGTCGCCAACCGACACACCTCGGGCTGAGCCACTGCCCGAGCGGTTCCACGACGACATGGTCGGCACCGAGTACGAACCGTGGTATCGCGAACTTCAGGCTGAGCGAGCGCAGAAACAGCAGCAGGACAACGCGTCTGGAGAACAAGCGACCGACCACACCTCCGCGGGTAGCGAGAAGTAATTCGTGGGACTTCGCGGCCCCGTCCTCGTGCGATCAGCTCAGCGGGAGAGCGCATCTCTCGCACCCCTCAGTGGCTACCGCAAGGACGGTTTCCCGCTGCGCGTTCAGCGAGATGGTCCGAGGGCGTTCGAGTCGGTGAGCACCGCGCCACCGCCAGACTTCGCCACCAGTCCGTACTCGATCGCCGTCGCATCGCGTGTGGCCGAACCGCCTGGTGTCGATGCCGCTTCGGCGCCCCTCGCCTCTATGTGGATCACACCGTTGTCGGCGGCAGCCGGTCCTGCCGCGATCGCTATTCCTGTCGCGATCGCCCCTGCGAACACAGTGCCCGCGATGATCCGTTTCATGGTTCCTCCCGTGGTCGAACACCCTCCCGTACCACGTTCGAGGCACAACCTGGGTTCACCTCCTCTATCCTGCGGCGTATTCGACGTTCGTGGGGCAGCTGCGCGCCGGTCGACGGCATGAAATGTGCCCCGGGAACAGGACCCCCGGAGTTGGCCGCACACACCGGTTCTCGCGGCTGGTGCGGTCGCCGTGGGATCGGGGAGACTGGCATGATGGCCCCGCCTGAACTGGATGCACGCCCCGAGTGGCGTTGGACCGGGAATACGTACTTCCCGGTTGCGGCGCTGGTTGATGGCCGGTGGTGGGTGTTGCGGCTCAACAGTTTTCCGGATCATGCGCTCTATACGTTGTTCATCGATGGTGCGCCGCGCTTCGATGTGGATGATGCTCCGTCGACCTGGGGGCGACCGCTTGATCCGTCCGCTCCGAGGCTGGAGTCCGATACAGCCAAGGCGGTTTTGGCGCCTGTCGAGGATTTCGTGGCGTACGGCAGCGAGGTGGGGCAAGCCTGCGACAACCCGTTCTGTTGCGGCTGACGTCCGACTACACGTCGAGGAAGCGGACGTCCTTGGCGTTGTGGGTGATGAAGGTGCGGCGGGCTTCGACGTCTTCGCCCATCAGGATGCTGAACAGCTCGTCGGCCGCGGCGGCGTCGTCCAACGTCACTTGGCGCAAGACGCGGATCGAGGGATCCATGGTTGTTTCCCAGAGTTCTTTGGGGTTCATTTCGCCGAGGCCCTTGTAGCGCTGGACGCCGTCGTCGCGGTTGATCTTCTTGCCTGCGGCCAGGCCGTCGGCCAGTAGGGCGTCGCGTTCGCGGTCGGAGTAGGCGAACTCCGGATCGCCGCGCTGCCACTTGAGTTTGTACAGCGGCGGCTGGGCGAGGTAGACGTGGCCTTGTTCGATCAAGGGGCGCATGAAGCGGAACAGCAGCGTGAGCAGCAGGGTCGCGATGTGCTGGCCGTCGACGTCGGCGTCGGCCATCAGCACGATCTTGTGATAGCGCAGCTTGGCGATATCGAACTCGTCGTGGATACCGGTGCCGAACGCGGTGATGATCGACTGGACTTCGTTGTTCTTGAGCACCCGGTCGATGCGGGCCTTCTCGACATTGATGATCTTTCCGCGCAGCGGCAGGATCGCCTGATACATCGAGTCGCGCCCGGATTTGGCCGAGCCGCCGGCGGAGTCGCCCTCGACGATGTAGATCTCGGACTTACGCGGATCTTTGGACCGGCAGTCGGCCAGTTTGCCCGGCAACCCGCCGAGGTCGTTGGCACTCTTGCGGCGTACGAGTTCGCGAGCTTTGCGGGCGGCACTGCGCGCTTGGGCGGACGAAACCGCCTTGCTCACAATAGTTTTGGCGTCGGCGGGATTGGCCTCGAACCAGTGCGCGAGATGCTCGTTGCACGTGCGCTGCACGAACGACCTGATCTCGGTATTACTGAGTTTGATCTTGGTCTGCGCCTCGAACTGCGGTTCGGCCAGGCGCACGCTCACGATGGCGGTGAGGCCCTCGCGGATGTCCTCACCGGTGAGGTTCCCCTCCTTGTCCTTGAGCAGCTTCTTGTCCCTGGCGTACTTGTTGACCACCGAGGTCAGCGCGGCACGAAAGCCCTCCTCATGGGTGCCGCCATCGTGGGTGTTGATGGTGTTGGCGAAGGTGTGCACCGACTCGGAGTACCCCGCGTTCCACTGCATCGCCACCTCCAGCTCATGCCCTGGACCCTTGCCGGTGAAGGTGACGATCGAGTTGTGGATCGGCTGTTTGGTCCGATTGAGGTGGCGGACAAAGTCTTCCAGGCCGCCAGGGTAGTGGTAGGTACGCGTCCTGAGCTTCTCGACCGGCGCGACGTCCCCGGCTCGGGGCGCCTCGACCACGTCATCGAGGACCTCGGTGGCCCGCTCATCGGTCAAGACGATGATCAAGCCTTTGTTGAGGAACGCCATCTCCTGCATGCGACGTGCGACGGTGTCGAAGTTGAACGTGGTCGTCTCGAAGATCTCCGGATCCGGCCAGAACCGCGTCGTGTTGCCGGTTCGCTTGGTCGGCGCGCCGCGCACCAGCTCCTCCGGCTTGGCGCGCAGGTAGTTCTGCGTCCAGTGGTAGCCGTCGCGGTCGATCTCCAACTCGATCCGGACCGACAGCGCGTTCACCACCGACAGCCCGACGCCGTTGAGGCCACCGGCCACCGCATAGGTGTTGGAGTCGAATTTGCCGCCCGCGTGCAGCTCGGTCATGACGACCTCGACCGTCGGCACCCCGAGCGCGTGCATCTCCACGGGAATGCCGCGGCCGTCGTCGGCCACTTCGACGCCGCCATCGGCCAGCAGCGTGACGTCGATGCGGGTGGCGTATCCGGCCATCGCCTCGTCGACGGAGTTGTCGACGATCTCCCGCACCAGGTGGTGCAGACCCTGCTCACCGGTGGAACCGATGTACATGCCGGGACGTAGGCGGACCGCGTCCAGCCCCTCGAGCAGCCGGATGGACGAGGCGTCGTAGTCCTTGGATTCGGAGTCTGTGGCAGCCACTGGTCGGTAGCCCTCCCTACTTGTCGATCTTCGACGCAGCGTCGATCGCACACGGAAGGCCCAGGGGTGGTGTCGAGCAGAAGTACGGGTCCTCGCGCGTGCTGCGCGCTACGCGCCGAAGGGTTCGCCGCTAGTTACTTCTCCATCCTATCCATAGATGGTCAACAGATGTCGATTCAATACCGCTAGAGTCCATGCAGATCCATCACAACCGACCAAGTCGACCCCCCCTATTCGAGTTTCATTACCAGAGCCTCCACGGCCACGCTAGACGCCAAACGAGGGAAATCGGCAGATCTGACGGAAGAGACTGAAAATGACACATCAACTATCAGGCCGAGCGAGCAGGCGCCCCCTCAAAAACAACGACAATTCGGACAGATACGCAGCAACCACTGACCGATCGCTCGGTGCCTAGACCATGGCCCCATGGGCGTAGCGGCGACCGGACTTCCATCGATGAGCAGGTCTTGTCCATTGATGTAGGCACCGTCGCCCGAGGCGCGGTATGCGACCGCCTCAGACGTGCCGATGCGGCCTGACGCCACGGGTGGTGACGACAGCGGCCCGCACCTCGGCTGACGGTTCGACACCGAACGCCGGAGTAACGGTGCAGCAGGAACTCACGGCGTCGACCCGAATTCGCTTGGGCGCCAGTGCCGCCGCCAGCGTGCGCACCAGATTGTGCACGGCCGCTCGGTTGCCGAGCAGAGCGCGGCGCCGGGGCACCCGGCGCATCGCAAACGACGCGTTGATCACGATCGCAGCCACCAGCTCATCGAGGTCAGCGAGATTCGCGCGTCGCCTGGCACCGCGAGCATGCGGCCCCCGCGCGCCAGCTCCTCGACGGCGGCGTCGAGGAGCGCCTTGTCGCGCCCCGCGATGACCACCCGCGCGCCCTTGTCCAGCAGGCGGCGGGCGGTCGCCAGCCCCATTCCACTGGTGCCGCCGGTGATCAGAGCGATCTTGTCGTGGCGAACATGCTCTACGCCGTGGGAAACCCGTTGCGGCTGTGCATCGTTCGCGTGCTGTCCGACGGCCGCGAGCACACCTGCGGCTCGATCATGTACGGCGTGCCCCAGCCGAACCTGATCCACCGCTACCGAGTGCTGCGCGACGCCGGAATCATCTGGCAGCGAGTATCCGGCTCAGCCTTGACCAACCCGCGCACGTCGCCGCGCAATGACTGGTCAGGACCCGTACCGCGCGTGAATTTGATACCGGCACAGGTGATTTGAGATGTACACCAGAGTAATTCACCTACACTCGTCAATGTGACCATTCCCACAGAGCTGATCGGTAGCATTCCGCGTCCCCACGAGTTGCTTGCCGCGATGGCGGCCCACGCAGCAGGCAAGATCGATGACGCTGGGCTCGCTGAAGTACAGCAGCGGGCTGTCAGTGACACTGTTCGCCGACTAGAAGAGCTAGGGTCGCCGGTCGTCAGTGACGGCGAGCAGAGCAAACCCAGTTTCGTCACGTATCCGATCGCCGGGCTCAGTCAGTTGGCGCCGGCGGGCGTGACGATTCCGTTCGCCGACGGGCATCAGCGGCAGTTGCCGGTGCTCACCGCCGGGCCGTTCCGATACCAGGCCCATGCGGTCGATTACCTGCGGGCGGCACAGGCGCAGGCAACTGTGCCGGTGAAGCAGGCGGTGATCGCGCCGTCGGCGATGAGCCTGCTGTATCCGGCCGACGGCATCGACGGCTATTCGCGGGAGGCCTTTCTGAAGGACCTGATCGCCGAGGCCGAGGCCGACATTCGCGACTGCCTCGACGCCGGGGCCGAGGTGGTGCAGCTCGATTTCACCGAGGGCAGGCTGTCGCTGAAGCTCGATCCGAGCGGCGAGCTGCTCGATCAGTTCATCGAGCTGAACAACCTGGTGCTCGAACGGTTCTCGGCCGAGGAGCGGACGCGGATCGGGGTGCACACGTGCCCGGGTGGTGACCAGGATTCGACGCACAGCCTCGACGTGGACTACACCGCGCTGCTGCCGAAGCTGTTGCGGCTCAAGGTGGGCAACTTCTACGTCCAGCTGGCCAGCGAGCCGGACGCGGAGCGAGTGCTCACCGTCATCGCCGAGCATCTGCCCGCGGCCGCGCGCATCTTCGTCGGCGTCATCGACCCGATCGATCCGAGGGTGGAAACGGCCGAAGAGGTGTGCGATCGGGTGCTGGTCGCGGCCCGTCATCTGCCGGTCGAGCGGTTGGGCACCTGTGACGACTGCGGGTTCTCCCCCTTCTCCGACGACACCTCGACCTCGCGGGATACCGCGTTCGCCAAGATCAAGGCGCGCATCGACGGCACGGCACTGGCCGCTGAGCAGCTAGGCGTCTGACACGGGGCAACCCCCTCGGTGCGACGGAATTGTCGGTGGTCGGCATTAGGCTGAGCGGCACACCGAAACCGAGCCGAGGGGGTCGCAGCGTGACGGCAAGCCGGGAGGTCGAGACACCCGCCGCGGCGGACGGGACGGACCCCGAGCTACTCGATCTGCAGGACGATATCTCGTTCGAGCTCGAGGAAGTCAACGAGCTGCTCGCCGAACTGATCGCGCTGCAGGCCGACCGCAAGGCCAAGGACGGCGAGATCCTGTCCTATCGACTCGGCGTCACCGGCGAGCAGCCCGAGACGCTGGCCAAGATCGGCGCGCGCTACGACCTGTCCCGCGACCGGATCCGTCAGCTGCACACCAAGGCTGTCGGCCAGCTGATCCGCAACGCCCAGCTGAGCGGGCATCGCGCGGCGAGCGTGTTCGCCGCGCGCTATCCGATCGGCGCCCGCGACCAGCAGCTGATGCGCACCTTGCTGGTGGAGACCTACGCCACCGACACCGATATCGCGGCAAACGAGCTGTCGTACTTGAAGTTACGGCTGGCCGGGCACGCCGCCGAGGACGCGAAAAGGGTCGCGGGATTCGTGACGCAGCGGATCGCGGCCTGGCAGAAGAAGACGAACCGGCGGCTGGCCAAACTGCGCGACGCGGAACCGCGCGCGACGAGTCAGCTGAATCCGTGGCTTGGGCAAGTGGATTGGCCGGGCTCGGCGGCGCCGGACGCGCTGCCCGTGACATCGGCGCGCACCGTCGACAGTGATGACGACGGGCGGGGGCACTTCTACCTGGACAAGGTCGGGCGAGATGTACCGTTCGACTCCGGGCTGGAAGCACGCCTGCTGTGGATCCTCAACGCGAGCGATCTCGTCGACTCGTTCCAGGAACAACCCGGCGCCGTCGGTTTCGACATGAACGGCACCGAACAGCTCTGCTACCCGAGCATCGCCGCGCGGCTCACCGACGGCCGGGTGGTGCTGATCGATGTCCAACCGCTCGGACACGTTGCCTTCCACGTCAATCGGGCGAAGGCGGCCGCGGCACGCGCCTACGCGCACGGCAAAGGGTGGGGCTGGCTCATCTGGACCGGCAGCCTGCTCGGCATCCCCGATCTGCTCGCCCGCACAGTCGACGCACGCAGCGCGGCCGCGCTGACCGAACTCGTCGAGCACGGACCGGCGGCGTGGCCCGCGATCCGGCAGGTCCGCGACGAGACCGGCCTGGAGCTGCTCGATTTCATCGCGCTGGTGCTGCGTAACGAATGGCGTTGGGACCGTGGCCCGTTCCGGCTCAGCGCACCACCATCGCGCCAGCGAGGAACGTGACGATCAGCATCATCGCGCAGCAGGTCACCAGCTGCCAGTGATTGATGGTCTGCTGCAACGTCTTGATGGTGGCGCGCAGCGACGTGTCGAGGCGGTGATGGTCGTCGAGTTTGCGCCGCGCCTGCGCGAGTGAATCGGCCCGATCCTGGGCCTCCTGCTCGGCCCGCTCCAACCGGGCGGTCAGCTTCATCAGGTGCTTCTGCTTGTCGCGCACCGACTTCCGGGACAGGGCCAGCGTGGTGCGCTGGTTGACCAGCTCCTGACGCTGCCTGGCGATGATCATCGCCTGCGTTTTCGTGTGGTGCTGCCAATCCGCCACGGTGGCCCAACCTCCTGTCGTGACATCACGATATCCCCAGACGATGTCGCCACTGACCCAGCCGTTGATGAAGTCACGCAGCTCGAGCGGGTGCCTACGCGGCGAGGCGACCGCACTGTGCGCGGTGTCGAGCACACCGGTCACCGTCTGGTAATCGCATGCGGGCGGGGCGAAATCGGCGACGCCGAGCGCGTGCAGATGATCGACCCAGTAGCCGGGCGGGCACAACCACAGCACATCCTCGATGCCCGCCGCCCGCAACCGCTCCGTATGTTCTTGCGCGAGAGCACGTTCCAGCGAACCGCTGCGCACCTCGATGACGAACTCGCGATCGCCCTTGCGCCAGTAGATGTCAACGGGCAGCCCATCCACCCGCCGATCCACCTCGGCCACATCGGCGCCATACGCGAGCAATCTGCCACACACCCAATACTTCAACCGCCGCATATCCCATTGCGCGGCGTCACATTCCGGACACTTACAGCCGTACCCACCGGTGCGCCTGCGGGCCCGGCCCGGACCGTCCGCTATACCCAACTCGGCGAGCATCGCCCTGCGACCGCAGGCGATCTCCGCCCGCTGCTTCGTTCTCACGCGACCACTCCCCTGCCCAAACCACCGCAGGTCTGGCGACCTACGCCATAGATCAAGAGTGCGTCAGACTCGCGAACCTCGCCAGTCCCCTTTACCCCGCGCCCGGGTGCGCCACACCGTCAGATTTCCGGTTGAACGCCTGGTGTAGGCTGCGCCGCAAGGAATTTCGCCGCGGTTGGCGGCCACAACGACACGCATATGTCGGCAGATTGACAGTAGCCGCCATCCTGCGACTTCGCCGCGCCACGCGCTCGTGTGCGCCGTCGCACACCTTCGGACTGCCGCCGGAGCGAGATAACGTTTAGGCTACGACGGGGTGTGCCTCGGTTGGTCGCCGATTGGTAAGCAGAACTGTTCCGGACAAACCGGATCGCGCCGACCTCCGCCTGCATCGGTGTGGGGCCGCCCGCCTACGCTGCTTCGATCAGATCCAAGGGGCCGGTTGGCAAGCCGGTCCTCGTGAGCGAGCGCAGTTGTACACCGCGTATTTCCAATCGGGCGGATAGAATCGTCCGGCCGAGTGCGAGCTGGGCCGATACGGGGAAGTGGGTACTGGATGGAGCACGGCCAAGAGACCGGCGAGTCGATCGGCGCGATGCTGTCGAGCATTGCGGCGGTTCTCCGTGAGGTCAGCGACAAGCTGGACGCCGTGGCGGCTCGGGTCGACGGTGTCGACTCTGTCGATGTCGCTACCGTCGTGCCCGCTGACCGCAGTGTCGAGGCGCGACTGGCCAAGCTCGAGGCGTGGGCTTTCCGTGCCGGGCAGGACATTTCGGGCATCGACGGGCGGCTGGCGAAGGTCGAATCCGGCGGCGGTCCGTCCCATGCCGCGCCGGACAACGAGCGCGCCGACCGGCCACTACCGCGCGCCGCGTCGCGCCGGAACTCCGTGGCGGTCGAGCCGATTGTCCCGCCCCAGCGCGAATCCGGTTCCGCCGCGACCGCTCCCACCGTCCGGGAAAGCATCGGCACCTCGCACGAGCTCGCCAAGACGGCCCGCGACAACACCGCGGCCGCGCGCGAAACCGCCGCGGCCACCAGGGAGAACGCCACGGCGACCCGGGAGAGTGTCTCCCGGCGCTACGACAACTCCCCCCGCGATGCGGCACCGGCTCGCGACTCCGCGGCGCACGAGGCGAACTCCTTGCCGCAACGCACCTTCAGCGCACCCCGCGAACCCGCGCCCTACGAGCCGAGTTCGGCGCCCGCACAGAACTTCACGGCCCCGACACCGCGCGAGCCGAGCCCGGCGCCGTCGTCGAACTTCACCGCGCCGACGCCACGTGAGCCGCTGCCTGTCCGGCAGTCGAGCTTCACCACGCCGCGGGAACCGGCCGAATCGACCTACCCGGGTTTCACCACCCCGCACGACAATCCGTACGAGAGCATGGTCCCGCCGTCCGACAGCGGCGACTACGGCCGCGGCACCACGAACGGTTCGGCACCGGCGGTGAACGGCACCGCGCTGACCGGTGCGCACCGCGCCGACGAGGACCTGATCCCGGTCGACAACTCCCACGTCGACAAGCTGCAGGCGATGCTGGACGAGCTGAAGAAGACCGCGGCGGCGCCGATCGGCCGCTCCGACGTCTTCGGACCGCCTGCGACGGACCTGAACTCGAACAGCTACCAACCCGAGCGCAGCACCGAAACCCCGCGCGACTACCGGCTGTCGAGCCCGCCTAAGTAGGTTCGGCCGACCGGGTCAGGATCGTTTCGATCAGCTCGCGCAGCCAGCGATGCCCGCTGTCGGCGGTATTGCGCGGATGCCAGGCCATGCCGATCGCGACCTCCGGCAGCGGCAGCGGAATCTCGAACGCGCACAACCCGAGCGCGGGCAAGGCCGACCTGCTCAGCAACGCGGGTGCCGGGCAGATCAGGTCGCTGCCGTGCACCGCGAACAACGCGGTGGTCAGGTTCGCCACGGTGGCGACCACCCGGCGGGTGCGGCCGTGCAGTGCCAACCGGTCGTCGATCGGCCCGCGCGCCTGACCATTACGCGAGATGCTCAGATGCGCCGCCGCCGCGAACCTGGCGACGGTGACCCGCTCGGTGATCAGCGGATGATCGGCGGCGGCGATCCCGATCATCCGATCGCCGAGCACCCGCCGCACCGTCGTCTCCGGATCGGCGTGGTCGATCACGCCGACCTCGATATCGACGCGACCGTCGCGCAATCCCGCTGTGCCTTCGACGGTGTCGGGTAGGAAGCGCAGCGTCACCCCCGGCGCCTGGGCGCGCACAGCGGCCAGCAGCGGTGCGGCCAGCTCGGTGAGCACCGTGTCCCCCGCCTGCACGGCGAAGTTCCGTTTCAGCACGGCCGGATCGATCGACCCGCGCGGCGTCAGCAATGCCCGCCCCTGCTCGACCAGAGTGCTGACCTCGTAACGCATTTCCAGCGCGCGCGGCGTCGGCACCAGATGGCGACCGGACCGAACCAGCAGCGGATCATCGAGCACCGCACGCAGCTTGGCTAATGTCCGGCTCATCGCCGGAGGCGAGGTGTGCAGTCGTTCGGCCGCCTGGGTAACGCTGTTCGTCTCCAGCAACGCATCGAGGGCTACCAGCAGATTCATGTCCAGCGCCTCCATCCCTGGATTATCACCAGCGGAATGGTCGATTACCAACATTGCGCTGCCGATAACCCCCGGCGAGTCGCGCAAACAGTCCGCCGGACACCGGGATTCACAGAACGTGCGTACCTTTCACAGGATGTTCCGCCCCGGTGAAAGGTACGCGCGGTCTGTAGGATCGCCCCGGCCGTTCAGCGCGCAGGGCATGGACCTCCCCGGGTCTGCACCCATTGCGGGCGCCTAGAACGCGGGCGGCCCCGAGAAAGGTGCGCGGCTGGGGAGCTACTTGCCCTGTGATCCGTACAGCAGATCGGTGGGTACGCCAACGCTTAGGTCGTGCGCCCTTGGTACTCCGGCGCTCGGGTCGTGCGCTCCGGCATCGAGCGCCCTCGGTACGCCGATGGTCGGGTCGGGCGTTCCTGGCGCGCCGAGGCTCGGGCCCGGTGCCGCGACATCGGCGTGCTGAGTGACCGGGTACGCCGGTGGCGTGGCGCTCGGCGCGGACTCGTGCCTGGTGGCCAGCCCACGGTAAGCCTCGGGACGAACGGTGCGGAACCATTGGGCCGCACGGGTTCGCAGCGGCAGCCGGAACTTCAGGTCGGCCAGCATCTCGTCGACGTTGCGGATCGAGAACGGCGTGATCGCGGTGCCGTGCGCGTGGTGGCCGTGGGTGCGTTCCTCCATCCAGCGCAGTCGGGCATCGATCTGCTCGCTCAGCACGTCGCGTGGCGGCAGGTCGAGCCGACCGGTCAGCAGTGCGGCGGTCCAGTGCGCGCCGACCTCGGCGTTGAGGGTGCTGATGACCGACGAGTTGTAGCCGGCGAAGGTCAGATTCGGGACCTCGAGCGGCAAGATCTGCCGGTGCAGGCGGAAGTTGCCGTGCTCGTCGGTGAGCCTGCGCTGCACGTACGGCGTCAGGAACGGCACCCGCTGTTGGAAGCCGGTGGCGCACACCACGATGTCGGCCGGGACGAGGTGCCCGTTGGCCAGCTGCACCGCAGGGGCCTCGCCGCCGCCACCGCGCATCTCGGTGATGGTGGTATCGCGCTGCACCACGATCCGGCCGTTCGCGACCTGCTCGTAGAAGTTCTCGGTGGCGAGGCTGACGGTGCTCTCGGCGATCTGCTCGAACCGACCCTCCGGCAGCAGACCCAGCTCGCGCAGGTTCATGTGCTTGGTGGCGAGTTCCTGGATCAGGTCGAGATTGCTGACCCGGAACGAAACGCCGGGGCCGTCCAGAAAACGGTCCATCCGGCCGGGTTCCCGGTGATGGAAGTGCGCCTCACCCAGGCGGGTCAGCATCAACCGCTCGTAGTCGATGACGCGGGCCATCTTGCGCGGCATCTTCCACAGCAGTCGCCGCGCCACCACCGTGGTCGAAGCGGCGACGTCGCTCACCGCCTCGGCGATGTCACAGGCCGACTTTCCGTAGCCGACGACAACGACGGACTTACCGCGCACCGCCTCGACATCGAGGAACTCCGACACGTGACCCATCTGACCGCCCGCGGCACGGAACAGCTCGGCACCGCGGAAGTCCGGGATCGCGGGATCGCTGAACACGCCGTTGGCGATGACCAGGTGATCACAGGAGGTCCGGTGTATACCGCCCTGATCACGGATCTCCAGCAGCCAGCCACTGTCCACCGGATCCGCGGCGACGACCTCGGTATTGAGCCGCAGGTGCTCGCGCAGACCGAAGTGGTCGGCGTAGGCGGCCAGATACGCCTGCATCTGTTCGCCGTCGAGCACCTTCGGATAGTCCGAGGGCATCGGGAAGTCGGAGAAGTGATAGGTGTTCTTGGAATTCTGGGTTCGCAGCCCCGGGTACCTGCGGGTCGCACTCCACACGCCACCGACATCGGGCGCACGGTCGAAGATCTCGACCGGAAAACCCTTCTGGATCAGCACTTTCGCGCAGGCAAGACCTGCGATACCCGCACCAACGATCGCGATGCGGTTTCCGCTCGTCATGCGCAGGAGATTACGTCTCTTAAGGCGCGCAGCAAAGTCGGTCGCCCTAATCGGCGATTCAGCGCATCGCCGGAGCACCGGCCGGATCGACCGGCAGATCGAGCAGGCCGCGGATCAGAATGCTCTCACGCCAGCGCAGGTCGTCGTCCTCGACGGCCAGGCGCAGCCGAGGGAAGCGCGCGACGAGCCGGGTCAGGGCGATGCGGGCCTCCAGCCTGGCCAGGCCGGCACCGAGGCAGAAGTGGATGCCGTGGCCGAAGGCGAGGTGGCTGCTCGCCCGGTCCGGATCGAGGGCCGTCGGGTCGGCGAAATGACGTTCGTCACGATTGGCGGAGGCGAGCGCGACCAGGACCAGTTCGCCCGCGGGGATTTCGGTGCCGCCGAGGGCGATCGGGGCGGTCGAGTAGCGCAGGGTCGCGATGTTGACCGGACCGTTGTAGCGCAGCATCTCCTCGACGAGCGCGGGGATGCCGGTCGGGTCGTCGTGCAGCGCGCGGTAGCGAGGCGGGTCGGTGAGCAGGGCGAGCACGGTGTTGCTGATCAGGTTGACCGTGGTCTCGTGCCCGGCGACCAGGATCAGGAACGCCGTCGAGATCAGTTCGTCGTGGCTGAGCCGATCGCCGTCGTCGGTGACGGTGAGCAGCTGGGAGATCAGGTCGTCGCCGAGGCCGTTGGTGCGGCGCAGTGCCACCAGGCCGTCGAAGTAGTTGACGACGGCGTTGGTCGCGGCCCGCATGCCCTCCGGGGTCGACATCGACATGTCCGCCACGGCGGCCGACCATGCGCGGAACCGCGCGCGATCCTCGACCGGCACGCCGAGCAGCTCGCAGATCACCGTGATGGGCAGCGGAAAGGCGTACGCATCCAGCAGATCGACCGGTCCGGTGGCGTCGGCGATGCCGTCGAGCAGCTCGTCGGCGATCGCGGCCACCCTCGGCGCGAGGGCGTCCATCCTGGCGGGGGCGAAGGCCGGGGTGACGAGTTTGCGCAGGCGCGAATGCCTCGGCGGATCGGCGTTGAGCAGGTGGTGGCTCAACCGGTTGTTGGCGGAGGTGACGCCGCTGGCACCCGCGCCGACCTGCCTGGCCCGCGCGCCGGTCGCCGAGTGCGGGTCCTTGTGGATGTCGGGATGGCGCAGCACCGCCTTGGCGGCGTCGTAGTCGACGACAAGCCAGGCGCGGACACCGTTGCGCAGCCGGATCTGGTGCACGGGACCGTCCGACCGCAATTCCTGATAGAAGGCATATGGTGCGCGAAAGAAGTCCGCTGGCAGCTCTCTCATCAGGACCGGTCCTCCGACACTCGCGAGTTACGTTGCGGCCCTTCGATGGTGACATGCGCCACGGTTCGCGACCAGTGCCGTTACCGTGATCATCCGGCCGATCGCGGTTGTCGATCGCCGAGGCACGACGCCGATTGATCCGCCCCGATCACGGCTGCCAGTTGCCCGCACACCCGATTCGTTCGACGCGATCACGGTCGTCGATCACTGCCGCGGCGGGCCGATGGATTCGGCGCGCACGACCCCGGTTACCCCGCTACCCTGCGCAGATGAGTTCGATCGCGCCCATCCTGCGGGGCGCCCGGATCGCGAACTCGTTCGCGTTCGGGTTGCAGGGGTTCTTCTTCGCCGTGGTGCTGACCGAGCTGCCGCAGCAGAAGGACAAGTTCGGCCTGTCCGACGGGCTGATCGTCGGCTCGGTGGTGCTGGTGTCGCTGCTCGCCGGCGGCGGCAGCGTGGCCGCGGAACAGTTGGCGCTGCGCTGGTCGAGCCGGGTCACCGTGCGGATCGGGCTGCTGCTGATCGCGATCACCGGCACCGTTGTCGCGTTCGCGCCGAACACGGCGGTGCTGTTGATCTCGCTCAGCTGCTATGGGATCGCGGTCGGCATCGTCGACGCGAGCACCAATATGCAGGCGGTGTTCATTCAGCACGGGTACGGGAAGTTCGTGCTGTCGTCGTTCTATGCCGCGTGGAGTGCCGGCTCGATCATCGGCGCGCTGTTCGTGTCGGGGTGCGAGGCCCTGGGGGTGACGCTGCGGGAGTCGTTGCTCGGCGCGGCGGGCATCGTGCTCGTTGTCGGGCTGGTGCTCGGACCGCGGCTGCTAGGGCCGCACGAGGCGGAAGCGGGTCCGGCCGAGGAGGTCGCCGAACCCGCGCCGGTCGCGTTCCGCGCGTATCTGGTGTTCGGCATCGCGATGGCGCTGGTGTTCGCGATCGACCTGGCGGTCGGCAACTGGTCGGCGCTGTATCTGACCGACGATCTGCTCGCCAGTTCGGCGACCGCGGCGCTGGGGCTGGCCGCGTACCAGGGGACCTCGCTGATCGCGCGGCTCACCGGTGATCTGTTCGTCCGGCGGTTCGGGCCGCGGCGGGTAGTGCGGACGGCGGCGGCCATCGGGGTGGTCGGGCTCGCGGTCGTGATCGCCGCGCCCGGGCCGATCGTCGCGATCGCCGGATTCCTGATCGCGGGTGTCGGCTTGCCGGTGGTTGCGCCGCTGTGCTTCAGCGAGGCCGGGCAGTTGACCAGTGGTCGCGGTCTGGACGCACTCATCGCGCGGCTGAATCTGTTCAACTACGCGGGCACTTTGGTCGGCGGCGGGGTGGTCGGCGCGGTCGCGGCGGGCTTCGGGCATCGGATCGGATTCGTGATCCCGCTGGTGTTCGCGGCGGCGCTGATCGGGTTGGCGCGGGTGTTCCACACCCGGCCTGAAGCGGACAAACATCCCACCTCTCCCGGGGACCATGCTCTACTGGATCTATGAGCAACATCCCAGTCACCGTCGACCGGGCCGGTCTGTGGGACGCCGAAGAACTCAGTGACGTTGCGGCGGCGACCTTTCCGCTCGCCTGCCCACCGGAGGCGACCGCCGACGATATCGACATCTTCATCACCGAGGCGTTATCCGGCGAACGATTCGGCGAGTATCTGAGCGATCCGGCTAAAACCGTGCTCAAGGCCGTCGCGGGCGACGATATCGTCGGCTACGCGATGCTCATCGCGGGCGACCCGGTCGATCCGGCGGTCGCCGAGGCGGTGCGGCCGCGGCCGGTGGTGGAGATCAACAAGATGTATGTGGTGCCCGGCCATCACGGCAGCGGGGTGTCGACGGCGCTGATGCACGCGTGTTTGGAGCGCGCCAGGGAGGACGGGTTCGCCGGGGTGTGGCTCGGTGTCAACCAGGAAAACGTGCGGGCGCAGCGGTTCTACGGCAAGCACGGGTTCACCTCGGTCGGCACCAAGACCAACACCGTCGGCAATCAGCGGCTCGATGACGTGGTGATGTGGTTGGCCTTTTAGGTCGCGAAGTCCACCAGCGCGCTGTGGAACGTCGGCGCGATCACGGCCATCAGATGATCGCCGGGAACCACGGTGAGCGTTCCGTTGGGCAGTGCGCCGGCGAGGCGTTCGGGCTCGGCCGCGAACGGATCGTTGTCGCCCGCGAGCACCAGCGTCGGCACGGTGACATCGGACAGGCCACTGATCGGCCTGGAGTCGAGGCCGATCGCGAGCGCTTGGATGGCCTGCCGGTCGGCGTGCACCGCGTCCGCGAGGATCCGAAACATCATGGCGGACTGCGGCGCACCGTCGTTGTCGTCGCTCATCGCGGTCTGCAGATCGGTCAACTCGATGACGCGGAGGTCGACGCCACCACAGTCGAGCACGCCCGAGCCGACACCGCCGATGGCAAGCCGCTCGACCCGCTCGTCGGCGGCGGCGACCAGCAGCGAGATGATCGCGCCCATCGAATAACCCACCTGCACAACACGATCGAAGCCGAGTTCGTCGTACAGCGCGCGCACATCGTCGGCCATGAACTCCCACGAGTACTGCGCCGAGTCATGCGGCTTGGCCGAGCGCCCGTGCCCGCGCGCGTCGAGCGAAACCACCGTGCGCCCGGCCGCCTGCAGCGCGCCGACCACGCCGCTGCTCATCCAGTTCGCGTTGGTATCCGCGACCACCCCGTGCTGCAGTACGACGGGAACGCCCTCGCCCTCCCACACCCGATAGTTGAGCTCCAGGCCGTCCCACGTCTTGAACTTCGTCATGACCGGATCGTAGTGGCAGCCCAACCGAGGTCGATGGGCGAAGAACTGCCGCACCGATCGGCCGCCGGTACGACGAGCACCGCGCCTGAATCAGGCGAGCAGCTTGGCCTTCAGTGCGGCGATGTCGGCGTCGGAGAACTTCAGGCCGTCGCGCACGTAGTTGTCGAAGCTGCCGTAGGTCTGGTTCGCCTGGTCGAAGGCGGCGTCGAGCCACGGCTGCTGGACGCCGTTGACCGGATCGTTGGGGTTGGCGTTGCGGTACTGGTTGGACAGTAGGTAGTCCTGGTTGACGGTGTCGCGGTCGACGCCGAGGACGGTGAGCAGGACGGCGGCGGTCCAGCCGGTGCGGTCCTTGCCTGCGGTGCAGTGGAACAGCACCGCGCCATCGGTAGTGATGATGTCGCGCAGCACCGACGCGAAGGCCTGGTTGGCGCCGGGGGCGGTGATGAACGCGCGGTAGAGGCTGTCGCCGCCGGTGAGGGTGCTCGCCATGACCGCGGGCGGTGCCTGGCCGATGACGTCGTCCCAGTTCGCGGCCGCGCCCGCGGGCACCTTGTCCGGGCCGATCGCACGCTCGTAGACGGTGCGCAGGTCGTCGACGACGCGGACCTGACGGCCGGTCAGCTCGGCGAGGTCGGCCGGGGTCGCGTTGTTGAGCTGACCGGTGCGATAGACCAGGCCCGCGCGGACCGTCTTGCCGGTGGCGGTCTGGTATCCGCCGATATCGCGGGCATTCTGCACACCCTGCAGGTTCAGCGAACGGTCGAACGCGACCGCCGACGCGGCGGTCGGCTCGGCGAGCGCGGCACCGGTCACCGGCCCGAAGGCGACGGCCAGTCCGGCGGCCAGCGCGATCGGGGTGCGAAGCGAGCGGGTCATGCGAGTGCTCCAATCATCGGTTCCCCCGAGACCACAGCAAACCAAATGAAACATCAACGGTTCAAACCAGGGGTCTTTACGCCACGACCTCGAAGCGGGACAGGGCGAGCAGGCGCGAAATCGCCCGCAGATACTTCTTGCGATACCCGCCGTCGAGCATCTCCTGCGAGAAGATCTGGTCCAGCTTGGCACCGGACACGGTGACCGGAATGCTCGCGTCGTAGAGCCGGTCGGCCAGCACCACGACGCGCAACGCCACGGCCTGATCGGTGACCGGATGCACGTTCGCGATGAACACCGACGACACCCCGGCGATCAGCGCGCCGAACTTCGACGGGTGCAGCGTGCTCAGATGCTTCAGCAGATCGTCGAAGTCGTCGAGCGTGGAACCCGGTGTGGCAGCGGCCCGTTCGGTCAGCAACGCCGACGAGGTCGGCTCCGGCGCCGGCGGCAGATCGCGATGCCGGTAGTCAGGGCCGTCGACGCGCACCGGCTCGAAGATGGCGCCGAGCTTCTTGATCTCGCGCAGGAAATCCTGTGCGGCGAAACGACCTTCGCCCAACTGGCCGGGCAGTGTGTTGGAGGTCGCGGCGATCGAAACGCCCTTCGCGGACAGCTCGGTCAGCAGCCGCGAGACCAGCATGGTGTCGCCGGGATCATCGAGTTCGAACTCGTCGATGCACAGCACGCTGTTCGCCGACAGCCGCTCCACCGCATTGGTGAACCCAAGGGCGCCAACGAGATTGGTGAGCTCACCGAAGGTGCCGAACGACTTCGGCGCCGGCGCGCTGTGGAAGATGGAGGCGAGCAGATGGGTCTTGCCGACACCGAATCCGCCGTCCAGATACAGCCCAGCGCCGGAGATCTGCTTCTTCTTGCCGAACAGGCTCTTCTTGTTCACCGCCTGATGGATCTTGGCGACCGCACCGGCGAACTCCTCGGCCTTGCGCACCGCCGCCGCCTGGCTCGGCTCCTTGGGATCTGGAATGTAGGAGGCGAAGCTGACATCGTCGAACATCGGCGGGGGCACCATCTGGGCGACGAGCTGGTCGGCCGGAACCTCAGGGTGGCGGTCGACGAGGCGTTCTTGCATGTGCAGAGCCTAATGACGTGGTGAGATCTACGTTCATGCAGCGTATCCACAATGCGATCCAGCTCACAGACCTGAGACCGGACGACCTCGCGCAGTTGTACGCGTACCCGGCAGACCTTCGCGAACCCTGGGTGCGCGCGAACTTCGTGTCGAGCATCGACGGCGCCGCCACCAGCGACGGCCAATCCGCCGGCCTCGGCACGCCCGCCGACAAAGCCGTGTTCCTGATGCTGCGGGAACTGGCCGACGTGGTCCTCGTCGGCGCAGGCACGGCCCGTGACGAGAACTACGGCGGCGCCAGGACCGATCCGAAGCACCGCCGATCGCTGCACCAGCGCGGCATCGGCGGTCACCCGGACGGCTCGGCACCGCCGATCGCCGTGGTCACCGCGAGCGCGGCGATCGATGTCGGCGCCCGGCTGCTCACCGATACGACCGTCGCGCCGTTGATCATCACCACGACCACCGCCCCCGCGGACCGCAAACAACAACTCGCCGACGCGGGGGCAGACGTGATCGAGGCGGGCGACGTCGCGGTGACCCCGAAGGCACTGCTGCGCGTGCTCGCCGAACGCGGGCTGCACCGCGTGCTGTGTGAGGGCGGCCCCCACCTGTTCGGCGAGCTGCTGGCCGCCGACGCGGTCGATGAGCTCTGCCTGACCACCGCCCCCCTGCTGGTCGGCGGCACGGCGCGGCGAATTTCGCTGTCCGCGCACGAGTTCGACCGGCCCATGTCCCGCGCGCATATCCTGCTCGACGACGACGGCACGATGCTGACCCGATGGGCCCGTGCATGAAACAACTGCCCGAACCTGGCAGGCTGTAGCGCATGCGCTGGACTCGGGCCGTCGTGCTGGCCGCGACACTCTCGATCATGATCGCCGGATGTGGGGCGGGCCCCTCGGACCGTCCCGGCGTTGCCGTCGAGCGCAAACCGGTCGGCGGCATCGCCCCGACCTCGGTCGCTCCGGCCCCGCCGCCGAGCGCCGAGCTGCCCAAGACCGACCTGGCGTGGAAGGACTGCACGAAACCGACGCTTGATCTGCTCGGCCTCGGCCCTGCCCCCGCCGGACTCGTCCTCGACTGCGCGGAGTACACCACCCCCATCGACGCCAGCGGCGGCGTGATCGGCAACTTCCGCACCGCGGCGATCCGGGCCAGGCTGGCACAGACCCCGGCCGACGCGGCCCCGCTGATCCTCACCTCCGGCGCGGATCGTTCCTCCACCGCCACCCTCGCCGGACTGGCCGCCGGACCCGCCAGCGCCCTGCTCGCCTCGCGCCCAATCGTGGCGGTGGACCGGCGCGGCATCGGCAGCTCGCAGCCGATCGACTGCCTGCCCCCCGACGTCCGCAAGGGACTGGCCGACAACGCTCAATTCGGGCCTGGCGCAAACGATCCCGTTCAAGCGATGACCACGTTCAGCCAGGACGGCACCATCGCCTGCCGCGACTTCCTGCAGCCCTACGAGGGCGTCTTCGACGCACAGCACGCCGCCGACGACATCGACCAGCTGCGCAAGCAATGGCAGGTCGACCACGTCGCGCTGCTCGGCTCCGGCAACGGCGCGAAGGTCGCGCTCAGCTATGCCCGCAAGTACGGCGACCACCTGGCCCGGCTCGTCGTCGACTCCCCCGAGGCCGTCGGCGCGGACGCCGTCACCAGGGCCGAGCAGCAACTCGAAGGCGCGGAGGCGGCGGTCACCGCATTCGCCCAGCGCTGCACCGGAATCGGCTGTTCGCTCGGCGCTGACCCGCGCGCCGCGATCATCGATCTGGTGACCAGGGCCGGATCCGGTGGGCTCGGCGACATCTCGGCCAACGCGGTGCTCACGGCGGTCTCCGGTTTCCTCGGCAGCCCGCGCGCCGACCAGGCCGACCGGATCCGCGAACTCGCCGACGCGCTGTCCGCAGCCGGTCGCGGCGACCGCACTGCCCTCAACAACCTGATCATGCGCGAGTCCGCGGCCACCGGCGGCGACGGCCAATTCGTCAACCGCTGCACCGACACTCAGCAACCGCCGACCCCGACCAAGGCCAAGGAACTGATGGGCACCTGGGGTACCAAGTACCCGGTGTTCGGCAAGAACACGGCGATCGGGCTGATGGAATGCGCGGCCTGGCCGGTGTCCGCCGCGCCCGCGATGCCGGACAAGCTCAATATCGCGGTGCTCGTGCTCGGCGGCATCGCCGATCCGGTGGTCGGCAATGCCGGGCAGGCGTCGGTCGCCGGCGCGCTCGGTGCGGCCGGGGCGCGGCACGCGGGACTCACCTGGCAGGGCTGGGGTCACCCGGTGTCCACCCACTCGAGTTGCGCGCAGCAGAGCATGGTCGACTATCTGAAGGACGCGAAACTGCCCGCCGACGGGACCGTCTGTCCGGCCTGACCGGTCGGTCGGAATAGCGCTTCTAGCGGCGCGTCGAACAGGTCCGGAGAACCGACGGAACCTGATCCGGTGTACCGTGCCCCAGTGTTACTTCGACAGCTCGAGCCCCGCAGTGCTCGCACCACCGCCGAGGTGATCAAGTTCGCACTCTGGCCGTTCGCGGTCATGACTGTGCTGAACCGGGTTTTCATCAAGGCTGTCAACGGTTACATCACCGACGACTTCCGGCCGGTCTACCAGGCATCGCTGGATTTCCTCAACCGGCGACCGGTGTACACGGCCAACTTCGACTCGGTCGATCCGCACTACCTGTACTACCCCAGCGGCACGCTGCTCATCGCGCCGGTGGCCTGGGTGCACGACTACGAGAAGGCGCGCTGGCTGTTCATCCTGCTGAACGCGGCCGCGATCATCCTCGCCTGGTACCTGCTGCTGCGGCTGTTCCGTTTCACGCTGAATTCGGTTGTCGCGCCGGTGTTGCTGTTCGCCATGTTCATGTCGGAGACGGTCACCAACACGCTGGTTTTCACCAACGTCAACGGCTGCATCCTGCTGGCCGAGATGCTGTTCCTGCATCTGCTGCTGAAACGACGAGACCTCTGGGCCGGTGTCGCGCTCGGGTTGAGTATCGCGGTGAAACCGACACTGGTACCGCTACTTCTGATCGCGCTTGTTCGTGGGCAGTGGAAGGTGTTCATCACCGCGCTGGGTGTGCCGGTGGTGCTGACCGCGATCGCGTGGCCGTTGTCGAAGGATCCGGAGAAGTTCCTCAGCCACACCGCGCCCTACATCTTCGAGACTCGCGACTACTTCAACAGCGCGATCGCGGGCAACGGTGAGTATTACGGGCTGCCGCCGTGGCTGATCTGGGGCATGCGACTCGGCATGGGCGTCCTGGTCGCCATCTCGCTGTGGTTGCTGTACCGCTACTACCGCGAGGACGAGCTGTTCTTCGTGTGTACCGCGTCCGGTGTGCTGCTGACCGCGTCGTATCTACTGCCTTCGCTCGGTCAGATGTACTACTCGATGACGCTGTTCCCGTTCCTGATGACGGTGGTGCTGCGCAATTCGGTGCTGCGCAATTGGCCCGCGTGGTTGGCGATCTTCGGGTTCATGAGTTACGACAAGTGGCTCTCCGAACGTCCCGGCTGGCAGCACTTCGGCCGCGACCTCGAGTATCTGCGCATCACCTTCGGGTGGGGGCTGCTGCTGATCGTGGTGTTCTGTGTGCTCGGTGATCGGTATCTGGCCGCGAAGCGCGAAGGTCGGCTGGCGTTCGGCATCGATCCCACCTGGTTCAAGCCGGTGCCGACCGCCGCGGCTGCCACGCCCGATTCGCCCAGGCCAGCGAATGGTTCCGCGCCGACGGTCGCGAAACCTATTAGCGTGGAGTGATGAGTTCCGAAGCCGATACGTCCCTGCCCGCGCCGCGGATCCAGCTGACGCCCCAGGAATGGCGCTCCAAGCTGAACCCCGAGGAGTACGCGGTGCTGCGCGAGGCCGCCACCGAACGTCCCTTCGTCGGCGAATACACCGACACCAAGACCGACGGTGTCTACGAATGCCGTGCCTGCGGCGCCGAATTGTTCCGCAGCACAGAGAAATTCGACTCACACTGCGGGTGGCCGTCGTTCTTCGACCCGTCGAAATCCGAAGCGGTCATCCTGAAATCGGACGACACCCTCGGCATGCACCGAGTCGAAGTGCTGTGCGCCAACTGCCACAGCCACCTCGGCCACGTCTTCGAGGGCGAGGGATACAACACGCCCACCGACAAGCGCTACTGCATCAACTCCATCTCGCTGCGGTTGCAGCCTGCGGAGGGTTCTACCAGCTAGAACACCGGAGCTCAGTCGCTCGCAGACGCCAGGTAAACGTTTTGCGAACGTTTTCACCAGGCGTCCGCGAAGTCGACCACCGGTCGTTCCAGGTTCACATACGCCTGCGTGGTGATAGCGGAGTTCTCCTCGTGGCCCAGGATCAGCCGTGCCGCCGGGACTCCGTGACCCTCCGCGACCCTGGTCGCGCGGGTGCTGCGCAGCGTCTTGAGCGTCGACCACGACAGCTCGGTGTCCTTGACGATCCGGTGCCACACCATCGACATCTTGTTCGTGCGCAAGATCTTGCCGACCCGGCTCGGAAAGACCAATGCTTGCCCCGGCGCCGCTGCCAGCTTCCGCTTGCGCAACATGGCGAGGCACTCCGCGTCGACCTTGATCGTCCGCATGGAACCGCGAGTCTTGGTGAACGGTTGGCGAAACGCCACCGTCACCACGTCCTCCTCGTCGAGCTCTCGCCAGTCGCCGCGGACAACGATCTCGTGTTCAGCGAGCTCGTAGTGGTCGATGATCTTGTGGACCTGCCAGACCCGTAGCGAGCAATCGACGATCGTTCCGGCGATCGTCACCGTCCCGGACGTGAAGTCCACATCGTCCCACCGCAGCGCCACCGCTTCGCTCGGGCGCGCCGCCAGCCCGTACGCCAGCATCGTGTAGTCCCGATACTGCTTCGGTGTTCGACGGGTGCGATCCGCGAAGCGCGCCGCTTCGAGTTCCCAGTACCGGCACATCTCCTCGGGTGTCAAAGGCTGCGGCTCGTCCGGGAAGTACGGGTTGACCGCTCCGGCCCGACCTGTCTTCCGTCGATGCCCCGCGCGTCCATGGATTTTCACCGTGGCAACCGGGTTGAAATCCAGCAGCCCGTCCTCCACCAGCATCTGAAACGTCATGCGCAGCAGCGCCTTGTGGACCTCTTGTTTCGTTGTGCTCCAGTTCAATTGCTCGAGATGGAGCCGGATGTGGTACGGCTTGACATCCACGGCTTTCATCCGCCCCAGCGTCGAACCGACGATCACGAACTTGTCCTTCTTGGCCCGAGCACTCGTCGATCGCTCGATCTCGTTGCGGTACGACTTACCGTTCTGTGGACGCTTCCCGGGGTTTTTCTCGTACGACCCGAGCCAGGCGCGAGCCGCCTCGGCGACCGTGCACTTCTCGTCGTAACTACCGGCCCAGGTAACTTTCGGTTTCCACTCGGCGCAACGGGCCTTGAGCGCGTCCTTGGCTTGCCGTTTGGTCTTGCCCGACGCTCGCACCAGGCTCGGCTTGAACGGCTTGGGTTCACCAATCCGGCAATGGGTTTCAAAAACCTGCCGATCTTCGTTCCACTCCGGCTCACTCGGGTCTCCCGGTTCGCCCGGCTTCAACGCTCTTCGAGGCATACGCGTCACCCTCTTCCATCCGCCCGTCCGCTCCGTCGCGACGGGACCGTCACTCGGCTTTTGCCGTGCGGCGGAGAGCGTATGGAACCCATCGGATGAGCGGAAGGCGCTAAATGTAGCTATACAATTGCCAGCGAGTACGCTGCGCCGGCCTACAGGCCGCGGACCGTATGCTCATCGACGAACGCCCGTAAGCATTTCCATGGATACAGCACATTGCGGCCATACTTCAGGTAGCCCGGGCCGACACCCATGTAACGGTCGTTGGCAAGTTTCGCTACGGTCGTCCGAAGAAAGGCGGCCGCCTCCGCAGGAGTTGCCAACTCGCACACATCCGTTCGGATAGCCACCCCGTCTTCGACCCCAAGTTTCCTCGGTGGATTCTCGCCAGAAACTTCCACATCGCCATCCATCGGCACGCCCCCTCCCGCCGGACTTCGCTGAACCTCACGAAATTGGCGCTGCCCTACGATCAACCGAAAAATTGTGCGGTAATAAGTGGTTCAAGGATCCCAACAGAAGCAATGACTACACAAGAAGGTCCAGAACACTCCATATGGCGGATGCAGAATCCAGTTTCAGAACGAGGCGTACACACGCGCCGCCTTCACGGTCGGAACAGTCGTTCGGCTCTACGACCTTCAGGACATCGCGACGTGTATGACCTATACAGTCAGCATTTCTGACCTGGTCCTCCGCGAGAGGCAACGTGACTAGAGTGACTATTGTGACAGCGCCCTCGCGGCCATCCCGTTTCCGGGCGGAAGCCGACATGCTCACCCACCTGGCCAAGTCGACGCTGTTCGGCAAACGGATGCAGACGCTTTTCGAGGTCCCCTGCACAGCCGGGGTGCCTGATGTCGTCTTCGTCCATTTCGACGATGTGGCCCTCACTCAGCGCGCCGATCGGTCAACTTTGGCTGACCTCGCAGAGGTCCGTGTGATGATGGCAGCCGCGCAGAGTAGAAGTTGGGCTACCAAGACCTGGACCGTCGATGACATGGCGACAGTAGTCGATCTGACGCCGACTCACCTTCGACGGTCGGTACTGCCGCGACTCGTCGCGGGCGGGCATCTCGAAAAAACCGGTGCGGACTGGAGGACGACGTACCGGTTTCGGTCTTTAGCCAAGCGGATTGTGACTGTCGAGGCCAAATTGCGTGATTGGCGAGGAGCTGTCGCACAGGCATCTCGGCACACCTCGGTGGCGGATGCGGCATGGGTTGCGATCGATGCGGCCTCCGGCCGAGCAGCTGCGAACAACCCGCAGTGGTTTTTCACCTACGGTGTCGGCCTCGCGACAGTGTCGTCCGATGGTTCGGTTCTGCCTCTAATAAAGCCCAGTGAGCCACGGCCTCGCCCTGTTGAGCGGGAACTGCTCGCTGAACGAACAGCCGGGTTGTACCTAACCGGTCGCGTATCTGGCGATATTCCACAAGTGTTCGGCAAGACTCTCCTCGCCACTACAGGATCTGATCCCAGGCTTGCAGATGCGCCGGCACATTGAGTCCAGACAGGAGAGACCGGCTCCGCTCAGATAGGGCTGCTTGCACGGTGTGTCTCACCTGCGATGCCAGGGTCCTGCCATTCAACGCTGCGTCGCCTGACAGGCGACCAAGCCAATGCAGCTGGTGTTGCTTCGCAAGGCGATGGTTCCAGACTCCACCCGAGAGCAAAACGGGGCAAAACGGGCAGTTGCAGGTGACATACTCCGGGTCTGAGCTCAGCACGTCGTGCACGCTTCGTTCGATGGTATGCAGCAATGTCGGCTCGAAATAACGCTGCACCTCAGGGTTTCCCCCTCCGCCACCCTGCTCTTTCTCTTCTTTGAATGCGTGGCTGGAACTCCAGGGTCCGGCACCGAACCCGGTTGCACCAAATCCAAGCTGTAGCCATCCCGTCAGACCAGTCTGCGGCAGCAGCAGGATCCGTTCTTCGTCTTCGGCGATCTGCGCCAGGCGTTTGTATCCGCGCAGGAGATTCAGATCCACCGGTTGTTGGTAGGGCGACAGCGCTGCTGGCCACTGCACGCGAATGTGCCATACACGGAACTGATCTTGATCCAGCAGTTGATCGAGCAGCATGTTCCGCGCCGTCGGGCTGCTCAACCACTGCCCTGGCAGGGTGAGGTTCAACGCGAGGCGTTCTCCACCAGCCAATAATTCCAGAGCGCGAGTGGCCTCGTCGAATGCATCATCAAGCGCCTTCTGCCCGCCTGACGGATCCACTGCCCGACCAGGAGAAAGCAAGAGATTGGCGCCGACGGCGCGCTGGGCATCCAGCACCTCGTCGACGGATGGCGATGGACTCGCAAGGTACGGCCACCATTTTTTCGATCGCGTCGAGACTGCTTTCACCCGGACGATCGAGGGATCAAGGAGATAGCACGCGGGATCGGCAATGCGGAGAACTGCTGCCGCGCAGTCATCTAACCAGTTTGTGTGGGCAGTGGCGGTCGCTGTCGGCAGCCGCACAGCTGCGCCCAGCCCGACATTTCCTGACGTCGCCGTCAGAATCGACGCAAGCAGGTGGGGGATGTCACGTCGATCTCGGTGCGGGCAATGAACGATCATCAGAGGTCTACTACCGCTGAGCGCTTCGTCTCGGGTCGGCAGCCCGCTGGCGGATTGTGTCGTGTTGCCGGTCGCGGAGGATGGCGGAACCACGGTTCTGCCAGCTCCGCGTCCTGTCAGCACGAGCGCACCCACGCCGCCGGGAAGTTCGGTGACGACCCGCGGTCCCTGAGAATCCGCGATTACGTCGTCGAGGTCCGAGCCGTCCTCCTCCTGCGCATCTTCGTCGTCCTCCGGATCGTCCCAGTCCAGCAGAGCTTCTTCCTGCGCATCATCCTGGGGATCACTCATGACTGTCCCGCCAATTTCTTGAGGTTGCTGCTGGTACTGCCGCGCTCGTTCTGAACGAATCGGACCAAACGGTCCAGGACCGTTCCGACCTGCGGAGAGACGAACGACGGCAACGGCTTGGGCCCCGCCTCGATCGCGGCGAGAACCTCATCGATCGTGTAGCTCCGGCCGGCCTCGAAAAAGGGATGTTCGCCGGTGATCGCGTATCTCACGGTGGCACCGACCGAGAACAGATCCGAGGTTTTCCGCGCTGGCTTGCCTTCGTGTTGCTCGGGAGACGCCCAAGGCCACGTCCCCAAGAAGCCGGGGTACACAGTCACCGTCTTCTCCGACACCGACTTAGCGAGGCCAAGATCCAGGATTACCGGAGCGTTCCAGTTCCCGTGCCGTAAGGCGATGTTCTCGGGCTTGATGTCGCGGTGAACCGTGCCGTCAGCGTCATGGAGATCGCGCAGGCCGGTCAGCAGTCCACGCAATAGTTCCAGAGCTTCCGCACTCGTAGGCCGGATTCCTGCTGCTACCTTGTGTCCGAGATCGCCGCCGGAAATGTACTCGAATGTCAGTGCGGGCCGGTCGGTTCCGCCGAGATGGACGACTCCGGTTTCAAGGAGCTTCACCACATACGGGCTGTCCACGCGAGACAATCCGGCGACCTCACGCATAACGCGTTCTGGTGGGTAGCCGTCGTCGCAGATGATCTTCACCGCTCGCCCATCGGCGCGCCACGTATCTCCGAACGCTCCCGCAGCCAGAAACTCGACGGCGGGTAAACCCAATGCGGCAGCCACCGCGGCAGCCTCATAACGCGGCACCATTGCTTTGCTCCTTATTTGCGATACTACGCGTTGAGCAGCACCTTGTCAGGATACAGAAGACAGGAATGCCAAACACGCTGACGTTTACCGCGTTTGGAGTTCACTGCCATCCCTTAACTGGTCGGATGCCCATATCAATTGCAGGGCGTAATATGCCGCCGATACTAATGAATCAGGATTTGGCACCCCTGAATAGGACGACCGCCGAAACCGGTGCACCTTGGCTGGCCTGTAGCCCAACATCACGCTGAGTCGTTGGGCGGCGGGCGGGCGCACTCTACGCCGGTGGCGACGGGGTCAAGGCGCGAAGGGCGTGCGCCTTGACGCCCGTGGGCGGCCACCGGCGTAGCTGGAGTGCGCCCACCGCCCAACGACTCGTAGCGAGGCCTGGGGTGGGTTGAGCGCTCGCCGTCGGCGGGCGGCGGCGGACCGATGGATTCGGTTTGTTCGCTCCAATCCTATTCTCCAGCAAAGGAGTTCCCGTGTCCTATCTTGATGAGCCCGGCGATCTCGTCGCCGCAGTTCCGGCCATGCTCGGCTTTGTTCCTGAGCGGTCCCTGCTCGTGGTGGTGCTGACAGATTCCGCGTGTGAGCCCCAGATTGGTTCAGCATTCGTGTCTGCGGTTCTGCGATTCGACCTCGAACTGCCTCCTGAATTCACCGGCGATCTTGCTGAAATCATTGCCGATGCTGTCATCAGGATCTGTGATTCTGCCGACTCCACCGAGGTCCTGGCAGTCATTGTCGATGACCGAGTCACCACCCCTCCCCCTCCCGGGGCCACAGATGAGCGCGGAGGAAACGTCGCGCTGATCGCTTCCGTTGCCCAGCATCTCGCTGATGCCGAGATCGGCCTGGAGGGCAGCTGGGCGACAGCTGCGATCGAGGAAGGGCAGCTGTGGTGGAGTGTGCTCGGGCACCCTGACCGGGGTTTGATTCCGGACCCAGAAACCTCGGTAGCCGCAGTGGCCCTGAGCGCCGTGGACAAACAGGTCTTCGCTTCCCGTGCTGAGCTGGTCGCCTTGGTGGAGCTGGATCAGGAAAAGGCCGAACAGGTCAGCCGGTTGTTGCCGTCGGCGAGGGCCACAGTGCAGCACCGGTATTCAGCGAAACGACTTGACGGAGATCCCGATGGCGGCACCCGGTGGGCGCTCAAACGGGTGCTCAAGGTGATCGCTGCACTCGATTCAGGTTGCCTGCCAACGGATTATCGAACCGCCGAGGTCGCCGCGCTGTTGGCTGATCGCCGTGTCCGAGATGGATTGTTTGCTACTGCGCTGAGCAACTACGCGCGTCCGGCTGAATCCCTGTGGTCACATCTGACCCGAACCCTGCCTAGTCCCGAACGCGCCGAAGCCGCGACGCTGCTGGCCTACAGCGCCTACGTTCGCGGCGAAGGCCCCCTCGCTGGGATCGCCTTGCAGACTGCGCTGGATGCCGTTCCCTATCATCACTTCGCGATCTTGCTCGACGCGTCGCTGGCAACGGGCATGGACCCGCTGACCATGCGTCGACTCGGTCGATCTGGCGCCGAGCTCATGCGAGGACTCGGCATCGAGATCGACACGCCCGAGGCCTCGTCATGAACCGGATACCGACCGACGAGCAGTGGTTACAGGCGATCGAAAACCATCAGGCTCACGTGATGTGCTTCGAAGCGATCGGCTACGCACGAGGCTATTGCGACGCCGCCGGCATCGGCTCCGGTGAAGCCATCGATTTCGGCCGTGCCTACGCGGTCTTGGTCGCCTCACACAGGTCACGCCCCTCGATTGAGGGCGCGTGGCGGAACTGGCAAGCAGGCCTCGACATCGCCACCATATCGGCCTACGCAGAACCAGAACCCCAGAGCTCTCTCGATCCCTCCGGAAAGAGTTCGACTCCAACGTAATTCGCGAGATTGATCGTTGGTTTCTCGCTGGCTTGCCGGTCGGGTCGGTGGGCCGGCGCACTCTACACCGGCGGCCGCGGGGTCAAGCTCCGCTTGACCCCGCTACTGCGCCGCCGGTGTCGGTTGAGTGCGCCCACCGCCCCACCGGCTCGCACAGCAGCTGCTTCGTTCACCGCGCTCAGTGCCAGATGGCCACTGTCCAATTTGCTTCTGCATCAACGGTTTTACTCTCTCTCACCGCTGCGGTGGACCTACTGGTCCGGTAGGCGCATCGCCTAGAGGTGTTCGAACGCGTCACCGCATCCGCGAAAACCCGTCGGGCTAGTTGCCCCATCGGTCCAGGCCCGCCACCGGGCTACTACACAAGGAGCTACGCCATGAATCAGCTGTTGTTCGTTCATCTTTCGGCATCAGGGCGAATCTGCCTGACCAGTACCGTCACCCACCGCACCTCACCCGATCGTCGCCGAGCCAGGCGCAGGCTCAGTATCCGTTTCGGTGCCGGGCAGCGCTACCGTGCCCGGTTCTCGTTGTGCGGCAAGGCGTGGCGATGAGCACCGATGCGCGGCGCCAGGCCTGGGCACTATTGTCGCGGGCGGCATCAGGTCCGTGCCGCCCGCTACAGAACCTGATCGCACAGTTGGGCGTCGAGCAGGCCGCCACCGCAGTGGTGGCCGGCGATGTCCCGGTCGCGCTCGACCGTCGCGTTCTCGAGCGTGGCAGCAGCTTCGACACCGCGGCGCGGGATCTGGATCACCTACATCGCCTCGGTGGCCGTCTGATCACCCCGGACGATAACGAGTGGCCGGCCGATCTCCTACGCGCATTCGACACCGACAGCGATAACCCGGAATTCGTTGCCCCGGTGGCATTGTGGGCTCGTGGACCACTGCCATTGCGCGTTGTGACCAACCGCGCGATCGCGATCATCGGAGCCCGAGCGAGCACCGAGTACGGAAACCAAGTCACCTCCGACATCACCAGCGATCTAGCGGCACGCGGCTGGACCATCATCTCCGGCGCCGCCTTCGGAATCGACGCCGTCGCTCATCGTGGCGCTCTCGCCACCGATACCGCGACCATCGCGGTCCTCGCGTGCGGGGTCGACCGTGCCTATCCCGCCGCCCATGAGCGGCTCCTTGCCCAGATCGCCGAGTCAGGGCTGATCTTGAGCGAATACCCACCCGGGACGATCCCCTATAAGGACCATTTTCTGGCGCGGAATCGGCTGACCGCCGGGCTCTCGTCCGCCGTGATCGCGGTCGAAGCCGGGCTCCGCAGCGGCACCACCAACACCATCGGCTGGGCCAACCGGCTCCAGCGCCCGGCATGGGCGGTGCCGGGACCGGTCACCTCGGCGGCATCCGTGGGTTGCCATCGCATGATCGTCGATGGGCGTGCCCGTCTGTTGACGTGCGCCGACGATGTCACCGCCGCTCTGCCTGCCTCACCGTCGGCCGCGCATCAATCAGCCACTGCCACCGAACCTCTGGCCGTAGAGCGGGGTCTTCGATGAACCGGGCAGTGGTGTGGTCGGTCACGTTGGCAGGTGAGCGCGCCGAGCCGTTACCGGTGACAGCGACTCTCAGTGCCTCCTCCCCTGCCGACTCGCGGTGTACGAACTTGGCTCCGGAGTGCCGGGATCGCGTGCGGGCCGCGCTGCTCAATAGCGGCGAGGTGTGGCCGGATACCGTGGTGCACTTGTCGATTCCTCGTATGCCGCGGCCTGGCGGTATCGCTGATCTGGCAGTGGGTGTGTCGATCCTGGCAGCCACAGGGGCAGTGCGTTCACCCTGTTTGGACAAGATCATGTTCGCAGCCGAGTTCGGTCTCGACGGTTCGCTGCGCTCGGTCGAGGGGACCTGGGCCGCGTTCGATCCTGCTCCGGCGCTGGGCATCACCCATGCTGTCGTGCCGGAACCGCTGCTTCCCGAGTTCGGCGTGTGCACTGGAGTCACCGTTGTCGGCGCGCCGACCCTGACCGCCGTGCTCGCCTGGTTACGCGGCACCCGCGCACTCCCCTGTGCAGGCACCCACCGTTGGACCCCCGTAGTACCCCTCGCGGCACTTCGTGTCAGGCCGATACCGACCTCGTCGCCAAACCAGCTGAACAAGGTTGCTCTGCAACATATTTCGCGGCCGTTAAAGTTTCTGCCGTCCCCCTCTCTCTCGGAAAGGCCTCCTTGTGTCGAATCCACAGTTCGTTCGTCATGCCGATTTCGGCGACATGGTCGCACTGCTGCAACAGCAGCAAGCGAGCAAGATTGATGTCGTCGCACCAGCCGCCTCGATGCGTGCCCGCGACGGCATGCTCGAACTGGTCGATGTGCCGCCGGTCATCGATGACAACGGCGTCACCGACGTCGCCGGGCTCTATCTGCCCACGCTCGCGGCAGATTCCCAGATCGGCACCAAACTCAAAATCCTCGGGGGCTATCTGCGATGGCTCCGCGAGGAAGACCGCCTAGACCTCTACGACGCCAACATCAACGGCCTCCTTCACGGCCCCCTCGGCCGGGACCTCGCACCTGATCCCGATGACAAACCATTTCTGTTGCGGCTGTTCACTTCCGGGCACCCGAACCGGCCGGGCGTGCTGCGGGCCTGCCTCTCCAATCGCTACGGCATCGTCGACAACCTCGACTTGCTCAAATGGGCGGAATTGCATTTGATGCAACATATCGCCGAGGGCGTGGATCACCGTATCCGCTGGGTGGGGGCGGTCTGGTCGCCTGGTGTACGAGTGTGGATGGATCTGCTGATCTGGGCTCGTTTCCCTGCCGCATCATTGTTGCGTCTGATACAACAGTCCGGTGACTGGTGCTCCGGGTTCGGTGCAGCTTGTGTTGGCCGACAACGTCGTTCATCTCGATCCGGCTCCGGCGATGTTCGAGGCGATGTTGGAGGGGTGGCGACGGAATCAGTCGGCTCGGTTTCTACGGTCGTCGACGATCGGGTCACGGGTGCGCACGATTCGGCGGTTGGAGCGGTTCACCGGGTTGTATCCGTGGCAGTGGACTCCGGCCGAGGGCGAGGCGTTCATCGATCATTTGCGCGGGTCGACGGTGAAGGCGGTGTCGACGGCGCGGTCCTACGAGGTGACGATCAGTCTGTTCGTGGAGTTTCTGCTCGATCCTCGCTATGGATGGGCCGGGGTGTGTGCCGAGCGGTTCGGGCAGGTTCCGCAGGCGATCTTCCACGAGGGCAACTCGATTGCGCACAAGCTCGACTACGAGGGCGATCCGCGGCGGCGGCCGTTGACCTACGACGAGGTGCAGATGCTGTTCGACGCCGCGGACGCACGTCCGGGCAGGATCGTCGGGCGTGGCGTCAAGGGCGGGTTGTGCGCGGCCCGGGATGCGGCGGTGTTGAAGACGATCTACGCCTTCGGGATGCGGCGGACCGAGACCTCGCGTCTGGATGTGGTGGATTTGCGCCGGAATCGGAAAGCGCCGCAGTTCAAGGATTTCGGGTCGGTGATGGTGCGGTTCGGGAAAGCGCCGAAGGGTTCTCCACCCAAGCGGCGCACGGTGCTGCTGGTGCCGGAGATGGATTGGGTGATCGACACCCTCGAGCAGTGGATCACCGAGTTGCGGCCGCGGTTTCATCCGGGCAGTCATCCGGCGTTGTGGGTCACCGAGCGGGTGGGCAGGCTGTCGCCGCGCTCGATCAACGAGGCGTTCGTCGCTGCCCGCGTCGACGCCGGGCTCGATCCGAGGCTGGATCTGCACTGCTTGCGGCATTCGGCGGTCACGCATTGGATCGAGTTCGGTTATCCGGCACGGTTTGTCCAAGAACAGGTCGGGCATTCACACGCATCGACGACCGCGATCTATACCGGCGTCTCCGACGAATTTCGAAATACGTTGCTGGAGGCGGCATTACGGGATCGTCTCGGCGAGGATTGGGATGGTGGGCGATGATGCGGAAGATGGGGTATCGGTGGCGGCTGCGGGATCTGATGGCCGACCGGCAGATGTTTGCGACCACCGATCTGGTGCCGCTGCTGGCCGAACGGGGGGTGGTGCTCTCGCGTGAGCAGGTGTATCGGCTGGTCACTGCGCCGCCGCAACGGTTGAGCATGGACACCCTGGTCGCGTTGTGTGACATCCTCGACTGCACCCCCAATGATCTGATCGAACCTGCGGTGGTCAGTCAGCAGATCTCTAAACCTGTTGGTGCACAATCGGACCCGGCGCCGATCACGCCGCGCCGGTCGGTGGTGAAACGGCCGGGTAGGCAGTGAAGCGCCGAGGGGAGCGTGCTCACCGTGAACTGGCCCAGACCAGAGCCGCTCTGGTCGCACGGCTGCGCAGTCTCCTCGGCCCGGCGGTCACCGCCGATGCGGCGACGGCGTTGTTGCAGCAGGCTCGTGCGTGGGCTCCCGGATCGGCGCGCAGGCTCGAGAGCTATCTGTCGGCCAATCCGGACGCCTTCACCACCTCGCCGACACATCACCCCGCCTGCCTGGACACGCTCATGCGGCTACTCGATGCCGCCGGTCACGGGCATCTGATCACGCTGCCGGCATGCGTGACCTGCGGTCACCAGGGCCGCCCCTTGCCCTTGGTGACCGATGCGGGCCGCTGCTGCCACCAGTGCCATCTGCGCCGGACCCGCCACCCGTGTGACCGGTGCGGTCGCGTCGGCAATCTGGTGGCGCGCCGACCCGAGGGCCGGATCTGCTCGCGCTGTTACCGGCGTGATCCCGCCACCCAGCGGACGTGCGTGCAATGCGGACGTCGGCGACCAGCACGGCAGCGCCGCGACGACGGCACATACTTGTGCGAGATCTGCGGGCGACCGCGGGAGGAATGCGCCGGCTGCGGCCGGGTCGCGCCGGTCCTGGCGCGAACAATGAACGGGCCGTTGTGTTCTCGATGCCACGACTCCCCGCCACGACGATGCGGGATCTGCGGCAACATCGCCTCGATCCATGCGCGCGCCACCGCGGACCGGCCCGACACCTGCACCAAGTGCTACCGCAACATCGGCCGCTGCGTCGTCTGCGGCCACCAACGCAACGGAGGCCGCTACCGCGGCGGTGAGTTCCACTGCGCGACCTGCTGGCCCCGCACGTCCCGCACCTGCGCCGACTGCGGAAAAGACGCGCCGGTCAAGACGAGCGCCTGGCCGATCGGCCCGGTCTGCGCCGGCTGCTACAACCTGCGCCTGCGTAACCCGAAGCCCTGCACGGGATGCGGGGCGGTGCGCGTGCTCATCGGCACAGACGCGACCGGAAACGGCCTCTGCGGGCCCTGCTCGGGCGTCGACCTGGACTACCTGTGTCCCCGATGCGGCAAGGCCGGAAACATCCACACCACCGGCAGCTGCGCATCATGCGTGGTCGGTGACCGCGTCAACGAATTACTCAGCGGCACAGACGGATACATCAACGAGCAACTGCGGCCACTGGCACGGGTACTCGCCGGCACCGACCGGCCGTTCGAGATGTTGACATGGCTCGCGCGCAGCCGTTCCGCGACGCTGCTGGCACGCCTGGCGCGCCAGCACACCGAGATCACCCACGACAGTCTCGACGAACTCGCCCAGGATCGGGGCACCCGCTACGTTCGCGCGCACTTGGTGGCCACCGGAATCCTGCCCGCCCGCAACGAAAACCTGGCACAGCTGCGGTTATGGGTCGACACGACGCTGACCGGCCTGCCCGCACACCACACCCGCCTGCTGCGGCCCTTCGCCGAATGGCACGTCCTGCGTGATGCCCGACGCCGCGCCGACCGCGGAACCTACACCGAGCACGCCGCCTCCGGCGACCGCACCGATATCCGCGCCGCCATGTTGTTGCTGCAGTGGCTCGATGCGCAGAACCTGACGCTGGCCGATCTCGAGCAAGCCCACCTCGACACCTGGCTGAGCGCGAACCCGACCAAGCAGCGAGCCCTGCGGTCGTTCGCCCGCTGGATCGTCGCCCGAGGAGTCACCGCCAAACTGGAAGTTCCGATCAGAAAGCGGACTGAGCCAACACAATTCGTCGACGACACCGAACTTCGTCGACAACTGCACCGCTGCCTCACCGACGAGAAACTCCCGATTGCGCTCCGAGTTGCCGGCACCTTGATCCGTCTCTACGCCATGCCGGTATCACGCATCGTCGAACTGACCGTCGACCAATACCGACGAGAGGAGAACAACGCCTACCTCACCATCGATCGCCACCCTGTCCTGCTCCCTCCGAAACTGGCCCAGCTCATCGAAACCCTTGCAGCACAACGACCTCGGTCGCTGATCGATCACCCATCCGGGTCGACTCACTACCTGCTGCCCGGCCACATCCCGAACCATCCCCGCCAGGCACTGGCGCTGACCGCGATGCTCCGGCAATACGGTCTGCCCACCATCGCCGCACGCAACACCGCCATGATCGAAGCCGTCACCCAGCTCCCCCCGATCGTGGTCAGCGACCTGTTCGGCCTGAACCCGAACACCGCCACCGCCTGGGCTCGCTACGCCCAGGACAGCTGGGCCGCCTACCTGGCCGCCCGCTCACTTAACGGCTGAACCCGCCAGCCCACTCCACCGCAGCAGACCTCAAGATGGCCGGGAATAGCGCACGATTCAAATATCTGCCGTCCCCCAGGGACCGCGGTCATGGACGGCATCCGCCAAGTCGACGTCGATGTCGATATCCGCTCGTGTGATCTGAGCGATTCATCGATGCGCTGCAAGGTCTACTCACCGCAGGTCGCGACATTGGCACCGCATTTCCTGGCCAACTATCGCAACCCGTTCGCCAACAGCGACCTCGACGCCGACCGCCGCCGCGTCGCCGGTGAGTTGGATCGATGGCGGCCGATCGCCGCCCGCGAAGGTATGGGCTACGCCCCCGGCCACGAGCCAGTCATCACCGCAGGGTTCCGGTTCTCCAACTCCGAAACCGGCCACCACGCCATCACCTTGAAACCAGAATTAGTAGTCCAGATCTGCGGTAACGGACTAACGCTGCCACTGTTCACCTACCGCAAGAACCACATCGGCGAGAAACTCGACACCGGCACCATCAGCTGGTCGCAGGACACCTACCGCAAAGAACTCGCGGTCATCACAGCCAAGACCCGCGACAAGGTCAGCGAATGGCTCTCCACGGACTTCCTCAACGCCCGCATCGATGAACTCGAAGCCCAAGCCGGGGCCCCAGTCACCCAGCCCGACAAGACGATCGAGGTCCTGGGCAAGAAGCTCGGGTTCACCGAGGCCGAACGCAGCGGGGTCCTGTCGCACTTCATCGCCGGCGGCCAGCTCACCGCGGCAGGGATCGCCAACGCGGTCACCAGTTACAGCCAAACCGTCGCCGACCCGGACCGCGCAGACTCCCTCGACGATCTGGCCGTGCAGGCCATGAGCCTGGCCTGAAACCCACTGCGGCTCTCCATTTTTCAACCATCACCAACACAGGAGGTAACAACTGATGACCGACACCATCACCCGCGAGGAATTCGATCGCCGCGCCCATTTCGGTGACGCCGGAACCACATCCGTCCTCAACGAGGCGGAGCTAGCGCGCTGGCGCGAGCAGTATCCGGACTGGAAGGGCAAATACTGGTCATATTCTCCCGTCGCTGACGATGACCGGTTGCTGCGTGTACAGCCGGTCAACGTCGCCGCCCGCCTCAAGGCTCGGCGATGAATCGCCGCGCGGGCCTGCTTGCGCACGAGCAACGAGCGCGTCGACGGCGCACACGGCGCCGAGTGCTCGGGTCGGCACTGCCCAGTGCCGCCCAAGTGATCAGTATCAGCTCCCATGCGCTCAGCACCGTCACTGTCGGTGATCCCGAAATCTTGCGTTCGATAAGGGATTTGGCGGCCATTGGCTGGCACAGTCACTACTTCGACTATCCCGGAGCGGAGCCCGGTGCAGATGTCGTGACCGATTCGGAGCTCACTCACGACACTTTGATGGTGGGGCTCGATCGGCGCATTCGCCATCGGCTTCCGCACCGCCGTCGGCGCCGGGTAAAAGTGCACACCGAACCACTGGCCATGGTCATCGACCGACTGGTCTCACTCGCCATCACCCACAGCGTCCTCGCGGTCGCTGGTGATCGCTCTAGCGGAATCCATGAGCTCGACACCGCGCTGGCTGATCTCGCGCTCAGCTACGACCAGCTGCTGGCCGATCTCGTCGCCCGCCGACGACGACAGCCACGTTTCGCCATCAGCCGCGCCATCTAAAACCGTCCACCCCTTGAAGTAGGCACCGGACAGCTCCTAACTGCCCGGTGCCTACCTCTTTCACGATAGGAGCACCCCGCAATGACCACCACCATCGACACCCCGAAGGGCACCGATCCCGGCGACAACACCGACCTGCCTGCCGACACCGCTCAGGCAGGCACCGAGCCCGACACCACCGATTCGTCCGCACCGAGCCCGCAAGTCGAAGCGGCTTTCCTGAATCCGACCGACTTGGTGATCGCCGAGAACGTGCGGCTCACGTTCACCCTCGAAACTTACCGGAGTTCGTTGGAACCCAAGTGTTTTCGAGTCGAACCCAAGTGTGGATCTACCTCATTCTGGGGTGTGGGCACTTGGGTTGGCAAGGAACCTGGCCGTGCGGTGGCATGATCGTGAGCGAGTAGTTGCTGGGCGTTGGTGGCGTAGCGGATGGCGGTGGGTTCGGCGAGCCCGAAGACGGCAGCCATGTGTAGCGGATCGCCGCCGCAGGTGATCGCTTCGTCGAGTTGCCGATCGATTCGCAGTCGCTCCAGCTTCGCGGGTACTACGCCCAAGCGCCTGAAGAAGTTCGGGCTGACCGCGACAGTCCGTAGTGCGGTGGACTTGTTGATGAGCACATACGGATTGGCGGTGTTGGGCCAGCGGCGCCGCCGATGGTCGAGCCATTCGATGAGCACCTGGTGGGTGAGCTCGTCGAGCGGGCGGGTCCGCCCGTCGATGCTGATGCGCCGGTTGCCGAGATCGACATCGTCGAGTCGCAGGGCCTGGATGTGGCCGCGGCGGGCAGCATGCACTGCAGCCAACACGATGCACAGCTTCGCGTGCGGAGTGGTTGCGGCCTCGAGGACTGCGGCGATCTCCTCGCGCGAGAGTCGTTGCCAGATCGGCGGTGGCGGTTTCGTGATGCGTATCCGGGCGCACGGGTTGCGGAAGATCACCCCGTCGCGTTTGGCCCAGCCGAACAGCGACCGCAGCGTCACCATGATCAGATGGCGTTGGTTTCCGCGCACGGTGTCGAGGTGGGCCAGTACGTCGTCACGGGTGACCTCGCGCAAATGCTGGTAGCGGCTCGACCACTCCAGCAGCGCGGGACGCACTCCGTAGACATAGCCGAGTGCGGTGTGCGGCCGACGCGGCGGGCGGCGGGGTCCGCCGTGGCGGAGCAGGTGGGCCCAGCGCTCGACCTGGGCGGCGATTCCAGGGGCAAGATCGGCGAGTTTGGTCTCGAGCCAGGTGTCGAACACGTTCGGTCGATCGTCGACGAGCACGCCCATCCTCGACAGGACATCGATGACGTGGACCAAACCAGCCTTCCGCCCGCGCAGCACATCGTGAAATTCCGATACTCGCACGGTGTCGCCGTCGACGTGGTTGGCCAGCAGCATCACGAGGTTCCGATTGAGCGCCCGACGCGTCGCCGGTGAGAATCCGTGTGTCTCACTCATAGCCTCGGACAGGTGCAGCGCCCACGATAGCCATGAATTATTCGGTGGTGCAACTGATCTGAGATCGATGGTGCCGTAGCGGTAGGTACGTAGCAGGTCGGTGAACATGATCAGTTGCACCCCGTCAGGGCGCAGACGGCTTGCGAACGCGGCCGGCTCGAGCCGGGGCCCTTTCGCTCCGCGCCGCGCGGGTATGTGTGGTGGTTTGTGTCGGTGATACAGGTCGGCGAGGAACAGTTGGTGATAGCGCACCTGCGGGAGATAGGGAGCCAGCACAGCCTTGTCGCGAGGGTTGTCGGCCGTGACCGCGCGGTCCTCGACGGCCTGGCACCAGCACAGCCGGCAGTAGTCGTCTTTGAGTGGCATCCGCCGGTGGCAGGCGCCGCAGTCGCCGACTGGGTGCCGCCCGTCGGCGGAGAAGTTGTAGCAGGCCGTGCACACCCCTTGGGCATAGGTCAGGCCCCAGGCCAGACATTCGACGCAGCTGGTCACCGATCGGGCGATCCTCGGCCCGCTGCCGTTTCGTGTGACCACCGGTTACCGCGGTGGAATCGAACGTCCGTCGCGGCGGCGTGGGACCACGCGCGGTGGCGCGTTCACCACAGCCGGATCCGCATCGGCCCCAGCGTTGGGGCGCGTTACCGCGCTGGGCTCCGGAATCAGCAGTTCACCGACCTGGCACCCGAGCACCGCACACAGGACGTCCAGGTCGGCGAGTTTGATCGAGGCCGGCTGTCCGGACCACAGATGCGACATCTTGCCTGCCGAGATCACCAGGCCGTGCTGGGCCAGCTGACGCTGCAACTCGGAGGCTTGCCAGATACCGCGGTTAGCCGCGGCCAGGCGCAGGTTCCAGCGCATTCACATCAGTCCTTCCAGCCGCGTCGCGGCTCGCTGCTGACCGGCGATCCAAGCGTCCTCGATCCGGCTGCGGTGCACGTGGACATACCTCATCGTGGAAGCCACCCAGGCGTGCCCGTAGAGCTCCTGGATCGAAAACAAGTCCATCCCGTTCAGATAAAGCTGGCTGGCGCAAAAATGCCGCAGAACATGGGGAGTCAGCCGCCCGGCCCATCCCGGGAGGTGCGTCGCGGTCGCCTCGGCCAGTCCCGCCCGCAGTGTGTCGTAGCCGACCCGGCACCGCCCTCCAGTCGCAGACGCGCGTTCGGACAGCAGCAACGGCACGCCGTGGCGGGCTGGGTCATCGCCGAACTGACCCCACACGTCCTCGACATACCAGCGCAGGGTGCGGTCGGCACCGTTGATCAACGGCACCATCCGCTCCCGCGGCCCCGACCCGCGGGCGCCTTTCCCGACCCGGACGTGGAGCTTGCCGAATCGCCCCAGCTCCCAACGGATATCGGCCAAGTCCAGATGGCGGGCCTCGTTGACCCGCACCCCCACATCAGCCATCAACCGGGCTGCCGCATAATTGCGCGCGGCCGGCGCGAACTTCCGGCATGTCGCAAGCTCCTGCGCCCACCCAGTGAACAAGGTCCCGATCTCGGCTTCCGACGGCGGGATCCGTAACTTGGCGTCCTTGCGGCCGCGAGGACGGTTCATCTCATCGAGCGGGCACTCGATAACCCGGCCGGTCATCGCGTGCAGCTCGACCTTGTGCCGCAATTCCAGGAACTCGAAATACACCGACAGCGCCGCCGCGCGTGCCAACCGCGTCCCGGTCGGCGCGCCGCGCAGCTCGCGGCCGAAATAGCCGTCCGCGTCCGAAGGCTCCATCCCCCACAACGGGCGCCCGAACCACTCGCGGATCTGTCCCAGATTGCTCAGATCACCGCGGATCGTCGCATCCGTCAGCCCCGCCGCCGACCGCGCCAGCACCAGCCCCGCCAGCACATCGGTCTCGAACGCCTCCAGCTCCTCCGGCGACGCCGCCGGTCGATGCACCCGTAGATCCTGAACCACAGCAACAGCCAACCCACGCTCCTTGCCTTCGGAACATGCGAGAGGAGATCGACCCTGATGAGATCACTTCAGAAATCCCGAAGCAACTTCGACACACCGACCAAGCTGCAGAAACCAGCAAACCCCCGGCCCGTGGCTCCCCCGACCCGCGGAACCTAATCGAACTCAAGTGATGTCGTATTCGACCATCCCAAATACAAGGCATCGATCGGCGAGCGCGGCATCTTGTTGCCGATCAAGGCAGAACGGATGCCCGACGGCACTATCGAGGTCCGTGACGGCCAGCTACGGACCCTGATCGCGCTCGAGCTCGGGCTCACACGGGTGCCGGTGTGGATCACTACGGCTGCCGATCCCGGCACCGCGGAAGCCGAGATCACCCGCATCAGCGATCAGATCACGGTCAACGACCGCCGTATCCCGCTCACCGATGGCGATCGCGCCGCCGGCATCGCCCAGATGCTCGACTTCGGCGCCTCGGTCACCCGGGTCGCGCGTGAGCTGCAAACCGACCGCGAAGAGGTCAAACTCGCCGAGAAGGTCGGCCACTCGCCAACCGCTCGACAGATCGTGGACGAAGGGCAACTCGACTTCGAGCAGGCCGCTATCCTGGCCGATTACGACGTCGTCGGCGACACCGACGCGGTGCAGCATTTGCTCAACACCCCACCCAGCATGTTCACCTTCGAAGCACGCCGCATCGCCAACCAACGCGAGGAACGCCGCAAACTGCTGCAGGCCTCACTGCCCTACGCCGCAGCCGGGTTCACCATCCTCACCCACGACCTCGACTACGCCGACCCCAAATTCCTCTCTGCCACGCGCTTGTACACCGCCGACGATCAGCCCGTCAGCTTGGCCCAGATTCAGGCCGAACCGCAGCGGTGGGCGGTCTATTGCGATCTGCTCGAAGACGTCGCGACCCTCGACCGCGAAACCGGCGAACCAGTAGATCCCGACACGGTCGACTGGGCCACCGCACGCTATCCCGATGCCACACCCACCCAGGGCATGCGCCACGCTCGCGAAGTCGAACAACACGACCTGTGGGATGCCTACTACTACCTACCCACCGACCAACTCGACGCCGCCGGGCTCCACGAACTCACCGACACCATCGAACCCGACACGGTCACCGATCTCAGCGACCGTCACGAGGCCGACTCGAGCGACACCGCGCCCGCCGAGGACGATCCTGACGCTGCGGCACGCGCGGAGGCGCTCGCCCAACAGAGAGCCGAAGCGCGAGCCCGGGCCGAGGAAGAACGCCGCCAACGCGAACTCGCCGAGCAGCGCGCGACTGAGCTCGACAAACTCGGCAAAGCAGCAATGGAAGCACGACGGGACTTCCTGCAGAAGCTGCTGTCCCGCAACAACGACCCTCCCCAACAAGCGTCGTCGTTCGTCGTCACCTCCGTCATCACCGAGCCCGGCTTACTCGACAGCCACGACGCAACGGTCCTCGCGATGGATCTACTGGGCGTCAAGGGATGGCGTTCAGAACTGCTGAGCAGCATCGAGAACGCCCGACCCCCGCGGTGCCGGGTCGTGCTGCTCGCGCTGGTGCTCGCCGCCTGTGAGCAGCGCACCGGCAAGAAGGCCTGGCGCTACGACGACCCCAGAGTCCAGCGCTACCTGCGATTCCTCGCCGAGATCGGGCACACCCTCACCCCCATCGAGCAAGTCGCGGTCGGCGACCGCGACCCCGACTGCATCGAAATCTGACCGACCCACCCCACCCTCACATTCGCAGCGGCGCACGGCCACCACGGCGCGCGCCGCTGCCTTTCATCGCACCCACACTTTCCCAGGAGGATTCCCGTGTCTGCGGCCAATCCGTTGCGCGAAGCGGCGATGCGCGCCGCAGGGCGCGGCTGGTACGTCTTCCCGCTGCGTCCCAACGCCAAAACCCCAGCCCTCCAAGGCGACTGGTCAGGCCATGCCACCACCGATCCCGACCAGATCCGGCGCTGGTGGAACGAGAACCCGCGCCGCAACCGCCATCGCCACCGGCCTCAGCGGCCTGCTGGTCATCGACATCGACATCGGCCGGGCCGATCCCGCGTCGGCCGTGCCCACCGCACAGCAGCTATTGGCCCGACTGGCGGCTATCACGGGTGATCCGTCCGCTGTGCACACCTTCGCGGTGCGGACTCCGTCGGTTATCAACGGGTTGGTTCGAGATCTCTTCAACGTCATCAACGACTGGAGCCAATGCGTCTATGCCTCGTTGATTCATTGCCATCAGGGGGTATGCAACAACGAATCCCGAACCCATCGCGCCACCAGGATCGGAGGATCGATGATCAGGAATTCCGCTCTGCTCCACGCGGCTTTGGCTGCGGCAGGCCGTGGTTGGAGCGTTATCCCATTGATCCCACTCGGGAAGACTCCTGCGGTACGCGGTTGGGAAGATCGGGCCACCACCGATCCCGATCGCATCCACCGGTACTGGGCCGACGGCGCGCGCAACAACATCGGCATCGTGACCGGAAAGTCGAGCCTGGTTGTCATCGACCTCGATGACAACCATGGCGGTCACGCGCCGAAGAGGTTCGCCGGTGCGCACCACGGTCGAGATGTGTTAGCGTTGCTGGCTGCTCGTGCTGGCGAAGAAGTACCGACCAATACCTTCACTGTGGCCACACCGACGGGGCTTCACCTGTACTTCCGGGCACCGACCGGGCTTGCGCTACGCAACACGACCGCCAAGCTGGGTTGGCGGATCGACACCCGCGCCCACGGCGGCTATGTCGTTGGGGCCGGTTCGGTCCTCAGGAACGGCAACTACCGGGTCGTTCGCGCAGAGCCTGTCGCTGAGCTGCCCGGGTGGCTTGCCGAGGCGCTGACACTGCCCGCGCCTCCCGGTCCCAGTCAGCCACTGCGGTTGCCCAGCACCCAAGCCGCTGCCTATGTCAGCGCGATCGTCGACAGCGAAACACGAGCCGTGACGGCCGCCGAAGTCGGTACGCGCCACATCATCCTGCTGAAGGCGGCACGCACCCTTGGCCGATTAGTGGGCGGCGGAGAGTTGACCGAGCACGACGCCAGGAACGCGATGATCGCGGCTTCGGCACCGCATGTCGGCACCGCCGGCTACACCACCGGTGAGGTGGAACGCACGATCGATGATGCCATCGCCTATGGCAAGCGGCTACCGCGGAGAATCAGGTCGAACATTTGACCTCCAGCAGTGTCTCGCCAGCGACCGAACGAACGCACGATATGCGGCTACTTATGGTGCGTCGGCGGTGCCCGGGCTGCGGAGGTGCTGACCGAGGAAGAGCGCGGCGCGGTCCAGGGCTTGGTCGGCTTCATCAAGTACGCCGTTGAAGGATTGGAACACGTGGGGCACGTCGGCGGTGATGTCGAGGATGACATCCACGTCGGCTGCGCGGGCGCGGGCGGCCAGGCGCGTCGAGTCGTCCAGCATCATTTCGTTGGCGCCTGCCAGCAGCAGTATCGGCGGAAAGCCTCTGAGATCGGCGAGGACCGCCGGGCTGAGCAGCGGCTGGTGGGGGTCCTGCCCGGCGAGGTACATGCCGGCGGTGCGTTCGAGGCTCTCGCGGGTGAACAGCGGGTCGATGCCAGCCTTGGTGTCGATGCTCTCGCCGGTGCGAGTCGTGTCCAAGCCCGCGGAGAACGCGACGATGGCGGCGGGTAGCGGCAATCCCGCGTCGCGCGCTGCGAGGCATGTAGTGATGGTCAGGCCGCCCCCGGCGGAATCACCGGCGAACGCGATGGCCGAGGGATCCTCGCCGCTGTCGAGCAGGGCGCGGTACGCGCTCAGGGTGTCCTCGATCGCAGCCGGGAAGGGATGTTCGGGGGCCAGCCGGTAGTCCAGCGAGAAGGCGCCGGAATCCGGTCCGGGTTACCAGGTTCGCGGTCAGTGACGTCGCCGTCTGCGGGGAGCCGTAAACCCAGCCGCCGCCGTGAAAGTACAGGATTGTCCCGGGTCGCGGGGGCGTGGCCGGTTCGACCAGTACCCAGCGCAAGTCGGCATTGTGATAGATCGCCCAGCTCAGAGGACCGCGTCGGCGAGGCGTTCGATGTCGTCGAGGTCGTCGGTGCCGGTGTTGAAGATGATGTCGGTGGCTCCGATATCGGCGAACGACGACAGTGCCTGCTCGAGCTTCTCCGGTGAGTCGCATACCGTGCCGGTGACCAAGGCGGCTGTTTCCGCGCCCTTGGCGATGTAGTAGTCGTGGATGTTCCGCTTGCCCGCGTCACCGTCTCCGAGGGCGAAGTACACGAGCGCGACCAGTCGCGGTTCGCCCGCGCGGCCGACCCGCTGCCAGGCGTCGCGGGCCGCGTCGAAGCTCGGGCGCACCGACGACACCGGTAGCGAAAAGCCGATGTAGCCCTCGCCCCAGCGCGCCATCCGGTTCAGCGCGGCCGGTGCGGAGCCGCCGAACAACAAAGGCACCTGACGGGTGCCCGCCGGCACCGCCGGGTTCGGGCCACCGCCGACCGGTTCGCCGAGCCAGACCGAGCGGAACGTCTCTAGGTCCCGATCCAGCCGTGCGCCTCGACCGCGGGGGCCGTACCCGTCGGCAATGAAATCGTCCTCGCGCGCGCCGCCGACACCCAGTCCGGCGGTCAGTCGGCCGCCGGACACACCATCGATGCCGGCGAGTTCCTTGGCCAGCAAGGTCGAAGGCCATGTGGGAGCGACCAATACGTTACTGATCAGCTCGACCCGGCTGGTCACGGCGGCGGCCGCGCTGAGCGCGACGGTGTCGGCGACTCCCGGGTAGGCGTTGCGGCCGACCGTACCCAGGCTGCGGAAGCCCGCCTGCTCGGCCCGTTGCGCCCAGGCCGGAATAACCCGGGGGCGCACGTCACGAACTTGGTTCGGCAGTCCGATACCGATTCTCATGGTGTCACTCACTTCGGATAGTGTTGTGGTTGAACGTTTTTCGGTGTTGCGCCGCCGGTTCGAGCACGACCCGCGGACCAGGCCGGCGGTGTTTTCCGGAATGCGCGGGGCTGCGTCGGCCGATCAGCAGTTGGGCAGGACCACCGCGCGGCCGGTGACCTTTCCCGCGCGCAGCCGTTCGTACGCGAGCGGGGCCCCGTCGAGGGTGTAGGTTTCGGTGCGAACGGACAGCGCACCCGCTCGGGCGAGGGCGATCACCTCGATGAGGTCGCCACGGGTACCCCAATACGGGGCGTAAGCACTCATGCCGGGCGGGACCAGCATGAAACCCATCCGCATCGCGCCGCCGCCGAGTCCGACATTGAGCACCCGTGCCTGCGCAGCGGCGGACGCGACGGCGATGCGGCCGGTCGCTTCCACCCCGACGAAGTCGAACACGGCTTCGGCGCCGAGGCCACCGGTGCGCGCGCGGATCGCCGCGGGCGCGGACTCGTCCGACACCAGCGCCTCGTGCGCGCCGACCTCCCCGGCGAGGGCCAGCTTGTCCTCGCTCACGTCGAGTGCGACGACCCGCGCCGGGGTGAGCGCGCGCAACAGCTGGATCGCCACATGACCCAGGCCGCCGACGCCGATCACCACCGCGGTCGAGCCCGGTACCAGCGCGGGCAATGCCCACTTGACGGCGTGGTACGGCGTCAGGCCGGCGTCGGTGAGCGACACGGCGGCCACCGGGTCGAGCCCGTCGAAGGGCACCAGGTGGCGCACGTCGTCGACGAGCAGGTACTGCGCGAGGGCGCCTGGAGCGCCCAGCCCTGGAGAACCGATGCCCAGCCGTCGGGTGTGCGGGCAGTAGTTCTCCCGACCCGCCGCGCACGCGGCGCAGAGACCGCAGCCCCACGGCCCGTAGACGGCGACGCTGTCGCCGATCCGCACCCCGGTCGTGCCCGCGCCGAGCGCCGCCACCGTGCCAACGCCCTCGTGGCCGAGGGTCAACGGCAGCGGGAACCTCAGCCGCTCCGCGGTCAGGTTCATCAGGGTGAGGTCGGAGTGGCACAGGCCGGCCGCGGTGACCTGCACCACGACCTGGCCTGGGCCCGGCTCGGGATCGGGAATCTCGACCACTTCGGGCGCCGCGCCGACGCTGCGGTATTGAACTGCCTTCATGAGAATCTCGCCTTCGTCTTGCGGAGCCGCCGGTCACCCGGCGGTGAGGACGAACCCGTCGTAGCCCGCCGCGGCAACGGCGTCGCACCGCTTGCGGTACGCGCCCAAGCCCCCGGCGTAGGGCATGAACACGCGCGGTTTACCCGGCACATTGGCACCCAGGTACCAGGTACTGGCCTCGGAGTAGAGCAGTGCATTGCTCACGTCGTTGACGTGGTGCACCCAATCCCGCTCGGCCCGCTCGGTCGCCTCGACCGCGACCACGCCCCGCTCGCGGGCATAGCCGATGCAGTCGGCGATCCACTCCACGTGCTGCTCGATCGACATCACCATGTTGGTCAAGACCGACGGGCTGCCGGGCCCGGCGACCAAGAACAGGTTGGGGAAACCAGCGCTCTGCAGGCCCAGGTAGGTGATCGGCCCTGCCGACCACTTGTCACGCAGGGTGCGTCCGCTCCGGCCGCGGATGTCGATGGCGGCCAGGCTGCCGGTCATCGCGTCGAACCCGGTGGCGAATACGATCGCGTCGACCTCGTGCTCGGTGCCGCCGACCACCACACCGCGCGCGCTGAGCCGCTCGATCGGATTCTCGCTCACGTCGACCAGACGGACGTTGTCGCGGTTGTAGGTCGCGTAGTAGCCGGTGTGCAGACAGGGGCGTTTGGCCCCGAACGGATAGCCGCGCGGGCACAGTCGCTCGGCGGTGTCCGGGTCGTCGACGATCTCGCGGATCTTGCCCCGGACGAAGTCGGCGACCTGATCGTTGACCGTCCGGTCGGTCATCACATCGCGGTAGCTGGTGGTCAGGCCGGACAGCGTGCCTGCCGCCCAGATCTCCTCGAACACCTGCTGCCGCTGGTCAGCAGTCGCGTCCAGCGCGCTGGTGCTGCCCTCGGCGATCCTGGACATGCCGACGATGCCGTGGCGGGCCCTGTCGCGCAGCTCGGGGTAATGCGCCTTGAGCTCGTCGAGCTCACCGGGCTCGAGGTCGCGGTTGCGGGCGGGAATCGCGAAGGCGGCGGTGCGCTGGAAGACGGTGAGCCGGGCGGCCTGCTCGGCGATGATCGGGATGGACTGGATACCGGAGGAGCCCGTGCCGATCACGGCGACCCGCTTGCCGGTGAAGTCCACTCCACCGACCGGCCAGTGCGCGGTGTGGAACCACTCGCCGGCGAAGTCGCCGATGCCGTCGATGGCGGGCAGCTGGGCAGACGACAGGCAGCCGGTGGCCATGACACACCAGGTGGCCCGGTACGCCTGGCCCCGCTCGGTGCACACCGTCCACAACGTCGCCGCCTCGTCGTAGTGTGCGCTGGTGACGCGGGTGCTCAGCCGGATGTCGCGGCGCAGCCCGAAGCGGTCGGCGACATGGTCGAGGTAGCGCAGCAGCTCGGGCTGCGCCGGGTAGCGTTCGCTCCATTCCCACTCCTGCAGGTCCGCACTGAAAGAATAGGAATAGTCGAAGCCCTCGACGTCGACCCGTGCGCCGGGGTAGCGGTTCCAGTACCAGGTGCCCCCGACTCCGTCGCCGGCTTCCAGGACCACCGCGTTCAGGCCGGTTTCGCGCAGCTTGTGCAGCATGTACAGCCCGGAGAATCCGGCGCCGACGATCACGGCGTCGACCCGGGTCGGCACCGTGGCCTCTCTGCTTCCGGCGAGGTTGCTGGACATGGGAACTCCGTTCGTGCGCATGGAAATAGAAGTCACTCATGACCGAACTCTCAAGCACCGCGCGACGGATGCGCTGCCTGCCATCGGCCACGGATGTTCAACATCGGGCCACCACCTGCTCCGTCGCAGGCAGCCTGCCCCGCGCCGAACCGAGCGCGGCCGATACGGCGAGCGTGTCCATTCGCACCCGCTGGCGTCGAGACCCGGACAAGCAGGTTCGCAGCGGGCTGCCGACGGCGGAATCAGTGGAACGCGGCGAGATACTTCGTGACGGCACCGAGGTCACCGGCATCGGAGATCAGCCCGATATAGCCGTCGGGGCGGATCAGGACGAGTGTTGTGTCGGTGGGATGATAGGCGGCCGCGAGATGGCCTGCGGTGTCGGCGATCTCGTCGTCGCCGGTCGGCTCGGCGACGACGTGGAGTATCCGCGGCTGGGGTCCGGAAAATGTCGTGGCCAGCCGGGGGCCGAAATGGAGGAGGGTGAAGCAGCCCCGACCGGTCAGGTCGAACAGGCGATGGATTGCGTCGGTCGCGGCCAAGTCGGTCGCGTCGGGAGCGCGGTCGCCGGCGCGCAGGACCGCCTGCTCGTCGCGGTCGTCGCTGACCAGGGCAGATCCGCGGTATCCCACGTCGAGTTCGATCGTGCTCGCGTCCCGCTCGATCGGGATCGCTCGGGTGCGAACGGTTTCGGCCAGGCGGGTGTTGGAGAGCGCGAGGACGTGCGCGGCGATGGGGCGACGTTCGGCCTCGTAGGAATCGAGCAGGGTGAGCGGGGCACCGTCGTTGACGATGGCGGCGAATTTCCAGGCGAGGTTGTGCGCGTCCTGAATTCCGGTGTTCATGCCCTGCCCTCCGGCAGGTGAGTGGATATGCGCCGCATCGCCGGCGAGGAACGCGTTCCCGACACGGTAGTGGTCGGCCAGACGGATGTTGGCGCGCCACACCGAGCTCCACTCGGGGGCGTGCAGGCGGATGTCAGTGCGGCCCGTTCGCTGCTCGAGGGTCGCCTGAAGGGCCGCGAGGCCGAGTCGGGGCTGCTCGCCCGGGGCAAGGCTGGCGGAGTACTGGAACAGATCCGTCGAGGGCAGTGGGCACAGGCTCAGGAAGCCGGTCGAGTGAGTCCAGCTCTGCCACGCATCACGATTCGCGCCGGAAACCGGAAGATCCGCCAAGACCATTCGGACGTCGTCGCGCGTTTCGCCGATGAAGGCTACCCCTGCCTGTGTGCGGACGACGCTGTGCCCGCCGTCTGCGCCGACGAGCCAGCGCGCGGCGATGGTCGTGGTCCTGCCACCGGTGACGATCTCGGCCGCGGCGGCGTCATCGGCCTGCGTGTAGCCGACCAGCGCGGTGTCGAATTCGACAGTGCCCCCGAGTTTTTCGAGCAAGAGCCGCAGTGCCTCCTCGACTCGCCACTGCGGCGTGATCAGGCTCGCCGCGTACGGGATGTCGGGCCGGTTCGCCAGCGACTCCGGGATCGCACCACCGTGTGCCACCCGGCCGTGGGGATCGATGGAGTCCATCGGCATGGCCATCCGGCCGTTGGCGATCACCCGCTCGGCGATGCCGAGGTCTTCGAAGATCTCGAGGGTGCGCGGTTGCACGCCCTTGCCGCGCGAACCCGGATGCGGACCGGGCTCCGAGTCGATCAGCCGGAACGCGACGCCGCTGCGTGCGAGTTCGACTGCCAGCGTCAGCCCTGTCGGCCCGGCGCCGACGATCAACACCGTGGTGCTCGATTGCTCCATCGAATCTCTCCATAAGAAAGTAAAACGTTTCTTGCAGCGTAGCTCTCGTTGCTAAGAAAGGCAAACCTTTCTAAGATGGGGCGGTGGCCATATCCGAGACGAATCCCGGGCAGTCGGTGAACCGGCGGCACGGAGCGGCGCTCGAGGCGGCGATCCTCGACGCCGGGTGGGATGAGCTGGCCGAGGTCGGCTATGCGCGTCTGACCATGGGATCGGTTGCCAGGCGCGCCCAGACCAGCGAGCCTGTCCTCTATCGGCGCTGGGCGAACAAGGATGAACTCGCGCTTGCCATTTTCGACCGCTACCGAGACACCCATCCGGTCGCCGTGCCTGACACCGGCGATCTGCGCACCGATCTGGTCCACTACCTGACCGCGCTCAGCGACTCCCTCGCCGGGTTCTTCGCTATCGCCGCAGGCGCGGCCTTCTCCGGGCTGCTCGCCGCCACCAGCCTGTCGCCCGCGCGAATCCGCGAACGGGCCATGGGCGAGCAAGCACCGCCACAGGCGCGAACCATCTACCGGCAGGCCGCGGCGCGGGGCGAACTCGACCTCGAAAACGTTGCGCCCGCGATACTGGCCCTGCCCTTCGACCTCGTGCGCCACGACCTGCTCATGGACCTCGAACCTCTGCGCATCGAACGCATCCACTCGATCGTCGATCAGATTTTCCTACCACTCATACGGGTCCACCGCACGAACTGAAGCCTCGGCACCGGATCAGCGATGCCTGACGAGGTATCCGACGTCGCCCGCCGGCACCAGATGGCCGTCACGCAGGATGGTCGGTCGTACCAGCAGGGTGGCGAACCGGTTCAGGTCCGCCTTGTAGGTCGGTGAGTGCGTAGCCCACCGGTCGGTCTCGCCACGCTGTTCAAGGAACGTCCACCACTGAGCGAGCGCGGTGCAATAGCCCCGGACGGTGTTCGGCGACCAAAGATGGCGGTGTGCCTCCACCCACTCCTCGACCGAACCGACCGTGCGGTGTGAACAATCGAGCACCGTCCAGGTCCGCTGCCCGGAGGAGGGCTGCACTGCCAACGCATTCGCCACGCACGACCTCATTTCGCTAAAGAACAGCTGGTCACAAAGGGTGCGGCAGCGAACTACAACAGGATGCTGAACAAATTCAGCGATATCGTCCAGATCAGCGACAGCAAGACACGACTCGTCCGGCTGGGCCACACCCACCGATTCCGTCACACCAAACTGACCCGTCTGGCCGAACTCGGGCTCCCCATCAAGGTTCTGCAACGCTACGCCGGGCACGCCACCCCGACAATGTCGATGCACTACATCGCCCAACGCGAGGAACACGCTGAACAGGCATTTCTGGCTACGGTCAAGTTCAAAGCCGACGGCACCCAGATCAGCTTCTCCCGCGAGGACCACGACGGCATGCGACTGTTCGACCGCGCCGACCGCATTCTCCCGCACGGATGGTGCCTGCTACCGCCCCTGCAAACCTGCGACAGGGGAAACGCTTGCCTGACCTGCTCGGTGTTCGTCACCGACCGAACCCACCAGGCCACCTTGGAGCAGCAACTCACCGACACCAGCGCACTCATTGCCCGCACCACCACAGCGTTCGAGGACCGCCACGGCACGCCCATGCCCGACGACAATGTCTGGCTTGCCCACCGGCGAGCCGAACAGGCAGCGCTGACACAGTTGCTGACCAAGCTGCCCGACCAACACGGGCGCGCACTCGAAGGGGCGGATGCGGCGCGGGGTCCGCCCCCGCGCACGGCCCGACCCGCATCGACCTCGACCTCACCCGCCACCGCAGGACCAGACCATGACCAGCGCCCGCGACCGCCGCATCGCCGTGCTCACCACAGCCGCGAAAACCAAGTCCCACAACAAAACCCGCGCCGCCGAACAAGCGATCCGGACACTGATCAAACGCCACGAACCCATCACCTTCCAAGGCGTCGGACGCGAGGCCGGCGTGTCTCACGCCTTCCTCTACAACCACCCCGAACTCCGCGGCCGCATCGAGACCCTCCGCAGCAAGTCTCAACCCAAACCCACAGCTTCCACGCCCCCGCCCGACTCCGAAAGCTCCCTCGTCCTGGCCCTCACCATCCAGATCAAACAGCTCAAACAGCAGCAGCGCCAACAGGTCGACGAGCTCCGCGGCGCACTCACACAGGCCCACGGCGAGAACCTCGACCTCCGCCGCGAACTCGCCCGGCGCGGCTGGACCGGCCAACAACATCGCTAACGAGCTCACACCTTGCGTTCATTCGCCATTTCGCAAGAGCCCCAATCAGATTCGCGCCTGGCTCCGGGCTGCTACCGTTCCTCGAAACCGAACGCAATCAGGCACAGCAGCGGACACCGGGGGAATTGTGGGTAAGGCGCGCAAGATAGGTCACCACCAGCGAGCCGCATTTGCCCTGATCTGCGACGACACACGGAAGGGGTTCTCCGAAGTCATCGACTTGATCCTCATCCACAACGAGAGGGTCGTGCGCGGCACCCAGCCACGGACAACACTGAACCCTTTCATGGCGTTGCTGAGCGTCGCGGCCTGGGAACGGCTCGTTGCCGACATCGGACTATTGGCACGGTCGATCGACCCGTCCGCCGTCGCTCCCGGCACGGTTGGAAGCCAAGGTTTCAACACCCTCGGCGCAGACGCCAACGGCGGACCCTCGATGGCCATCAGCACACTAACTGTGGCATCAGGGCAACAACTCCCCGACAGGTGGCGAATCCGTATCACAAGCCGCAGTCAAGGCAAGTTCCTGAAATTCGGCTACACCGCCGAAGGGCTCGATCCGCTGATGACCGAACTTGTTGACTGGTGGGTCCTGGTCCGGCACAAAGTTGCCCACCGCGGGCTGCCGCAGTTGCTCACCTGGCTCGAGAAAACGGATGCCCACGACGGCCAAACGATCAACACAAGGACAGCCCGCTCCGCGTTCACGCTGTTTTACAGCTCGCCGACCAGACGATCCGGACAATCTCCGAAGTGGCGGAGTTCGACAATCCGAACGAACTCTGGCTGCCCCCGATCTGGCTGGCCGGCACCGTTGCTCCTCGGCCGCGCGTCGCAGACCCCGATCAGCTCCGACTTTGGCACGGACGCTCTCTGGCGGTCTGACACCGGACTCCACCAAGACCTAACCACCGATAGTCGTTGATGCGATCGCAATATCGTCGCTACCAGCATAGATAGAGCCATCTTTCGCTCAAACCGCCGATAACGTCGGGCGGCGCGCACTTCTATTATCGCGCGCCGACCGTCCCGGAACTCGGCTGCTCGGTCGGGCGCATCGGGTCTCTGATCGATTCACGTGGACGTGGTGGATACGTCGTCGCCGCCGGTTCGCGCACACGAGCAGGAACCTATCGGCTCATCGATGCACGCCCGGTAGCCGAATTGCCCTCTGCACTGGTCGAGTTGCTGGCTCCGCCGCCACCCCAACCCCAGCCTTCGTCGGATCGCTCACCTGGGTATCCGAGTGCTTACCTCGCCGCGATCGTGGCCGACGAGGCCAGAGGTGTCGCTAATGCTGCGCCACGTACCCGCAATGCCACCCTCTTTCGCGCCGCCCTGGTGCTGGGACGACTCGTCGCCGCTGGCGAACTCACCGAACAACAGGTCCGCGCCGAACTCACCGCAGCCGCGGTCGAACACGTCGGTATCGACGGCTTCACCCACAACGAACTCGACCGCGCGATCACCAACGGCCTCGCCTACGGCGCCCGCCGACCTCGCCACCTCATCTCCGACCCCTGAACCACTAACAGCACACGCCCGCAACAGCACCCATCCAATCGCTCGCCTTGGGCAGAAAGGACCCGCGAGATGAAACCCGATCCGACACCGGAGATTCCTGCCGACGCACTCGTTGCCCGATACCTGATTGGTGCGGGGATGCAGATCCTCGCTCGCAATTGGCGCTGTCGCTACGGCGAGATCAGTCTCATCGCCCAAGACGCGGGCACCACCGTATTCGTCTACATACGCACACGCACCAGACCGCCTTTCCAAGTGCCACCCGAAGCGGTCAGCTTCACTAAACAGCAACGCTTGCGCCGCCTGTCGTTGTTGTGGTTGGCCGAACAAGAAGGGCCGTGGTGGCGAGTCCGATTCGATGTTGCCGCAGTGATTCTCGAACCTGGCTGTGAACCCGAAGTCCAGTATTTCCGTGCCGCGTTTTGAGCGGTGTCCGCAGTGGCTGTCGATCAGCCCCCAAGGGGATCAGAGCCGGGTCGGGTAAACCGGCGATGAACCCGCGCCGCGACGGGTGAGGGGACAAGCCTTCGCTGCGCTCAGGTCGCCTCCGGCGATCCCCCTACCCGCGGCGCGGAACCCTCGCCGGCCCTGCGGGCCCGACCCCACCTCTGATGGCACGGCCGCAGATCGACAGCCCCTTCCGGTCACCGACCGGTTTGGGGTTGTCGGTCCATTCCATTTTCCGAGCAATCCCACTGTTAGGAGAGCTGTCATGGCTGGAGACCTTCTCCTCACCGTCGTCGGGAACGTCACCGAGGACCCCGAACAGCGCTTTACCCGCGGCGGTAAAGCGGTGACCACCATCTCGGTCGCGCAAAACACCCGGATCTTCGACCGCCAGACCGGTGAATGGAAAGACGGCGACGTCGTGTTCATGCGCTGCGTTATCTGGGAGGACATGGCCGAAAACGCCGTCGAGAGCCTACGGCGCGGTATGCGGGTGATCGCCTACGGCAAGCTCAAGCAGCGCACCTACGACACCGCCGAAGGTGAGAAGCGCTGGGTCAACGAGCTGATCGTCGACAGCATCGGTCCTGACCTGCGCTACGCCGTCGTCTCCGGCGTGTTCAGGAAAACCCGGGGTTCTTCAACCGAGGACCCATGGCCCCTGACGGAGAGCCCTAGCTCAGAGGCAGAGCCGGCTCCGTTCTGATGCTTGGGTTCACGCAACCGGCAGTAGTAACGGCGTGTGGCCCGCAGCAGCGTCCGACTTGCGGGCCACCGTGCCGCGTCTGTTCGGTAGAGCAAGCTGTCTCTCTAAACCCGGGTGTCAGTACGAAAATTGTTGGGGTCTATCCGTGGTTCCCCCGCGCAAGCAGTCGGGTCAGTGCCTGCAGTAGTTCGCGGTCGGGCTCCGCGGGCAGGTCGGCGGCGCGCCAGGCGACGAATCCGTCTGGTCGGACAAGCGTCGCACCGGTGTGGGTGATGCCGTAGGCGGCCGGGAAGTGGTTGTCGAGGTCGTCGAAGTCGGTACCGATGTGGTGGATGTGCACGTCGAGATTCAGTGCGGTGGCTGTCTTTTCGGCCGCTGTGGTCCACTCCGCACTATCCCGGCCGACCAGCATGGTGAACGCACCGTCGAACAGGTCGACGGTGGACAGTTTCGTTCCGCCCCGGTGCAACCAGACGTGTGGTGCACGGAAGCCTGGACGCCCACTGGGGGTGCGGGGATCCTCGACGGGCCTGTCCGAGGCGGGTGTTTCCGCGAGGATGGCTGTGGAGCGGTATCGATATCCCAAGATCATGGTGAGGTCGTCGATTTTCGTGACGTCGTCACCGGTACTTTGGTGTCGGTCGTGAAGGAGTTGCATCGCAGTGTCCAGCGTGGTCTGGGCAACCGGGCGGCGCTCGTCTTCGTAGGTATCCAAGAGTGCGTCTCCGGCTTGGCCGTTGAGCACAGCGGCGAGTTTCCATGCCAGGTTGTGCCCGTCGGCGATGCCGGTGTTCGCGCCGAAGGAGCCCGAGGGCGGTACGACATGGGCCGCGTCGCCTGCGAAGAACACCCGCCCTGCTCGGTATTGGTTTGCGACCCACCCACCACCGGTAACGAAGGAGACCTTGTGGGGCAGTCCGGGTACCGGGGGAATGAGGGTGATGTCGAGATCTTCCATCCCAACCGCGTGGCGGACCAGTTCGATGCAGCGCTGCTCAGAGAAGTCGGCGGCGCTTTCACCGGGCTCCGGCTGGTAGGGCACTCCGAGCATCCATCGTCCGAACTTCCGTAGCGGCACCAGGACCGTGCCCGTCGACGGGCGGTCGAGGTAGGCGAGCAGGAATCGGCGTCCCCGCAGTGCGGCGTCGAGGTCGGCGTCGAAGAGGAAGAACACCGCAGTGCCCGAAGCATCAGGATGGTCCACGCCGATACCGAGCCGGTTGCGAATGCCTGCGCGGTGGCCGTCGGCGGCGATCAGATATTCGGCGTGGACGCGGTACTCGGCACCGCTGCCGAGTTCGCGCACGAGAGCCGTCACACCTGCGTCGTGCGAGTCGAAGGACAACAGTTCGGTGCCGAACCGCACGTCAGCGCCGCTGCTTTCGGCAGCGGCCCGCACGATGCATTCCAACTCGTCCTGATCGATCATGCCCCAGTCGGTGGGGCTGAGGCACTCCGGCGGCCGAACGTGGGCCAACAGGTCGACTCGGAAGCGTTCCTGGCCGAACAACGTGTCCGCGCCGATCATCTCTGGGAAGTCCACCAGCATCGACTGATGATTCCGGATGTCCGACTCCAAGCCGAGGGCCCGGTAGATCTCCATCGAGCGCGGGTTGAATGCCCGCGCCTGGGGCATGATCGCCGTCGTCGGGTGCCGTTCGACCAGAATCGGGCGGATCCCGAGACGGGCGAGGAACAGTGCGGCGGACAGGCCGGTGATACCTCCTCCCACGATGAGGACCGCGGTCTGCTGGGCGCCTGGATGTGTGTTCACGACGGACTTCTCCTCTAGTGGTCGAACTGTCCGCCTATCATCAATCGTACGAAGTACTCTGTCAATCATGTAGTTGATTAACTTGTCTTCATGCCTGAAACTGCTATGCGTATGTACAATCGCTTCGTGCCGTCGTCGAAGCCCCGCAGGTCACCCAAGCCGCAAGAGCGCCAGCGCGACCCTGAACGCACCCGCCAGCTCATCCTGGACGCGGCCGAAGCCGAGTTCGCCGCCCACGGATTCCAGGGCGCGAGGACCGCCGCGATCGCCGCCCGCGCCGGGGTCAACCAGCAGCTGATCTCGTACTATTTCGACGGCAAAGAGGGCCTGTACCAGGCCATGTCACAGCGCTGGCAAGAACGCCGCCGCGACCTCGTCCCCCCGGAAACCCCGCTGCCCGAACAGTTCCGCCGCTACGCGCTCGAGGCGCGGCACAACCCGGACGGTGTCCGTTTGATGGCGTGGGGCGGACTCGAATACACCGGCCCCGACAGCGATCCGGACCACGCGCCGCGCGCGAAGATGCTCGAGCACAGCGTCGAGGAACTGCGCGGCCTGCAAGCCGCAGGCCGCCTGCCCGCCGAACTGGACCCGGCCTCACTGCTGGTCATGCTGATGGCGGCGGCCATGGCGCCCACCACGCTGCCGCACGTCATCGAGGGTGTCTGCGGGATCGACCCGCGCTCACCTGAATTCATCGCCCACTACGCCGAACAGGTCGCCCTGCTCGTCCGGCTCCTTGGACGCGACAGCGACTAGATCGATGTCGATCGGCCTGGCGCCACGCGTCCACTGCCGAAACGCCCGGCCGTGGCGGGTCCCATACTCTTGTTCCTGCCAGTGATCCGCTGACCGGTCTCTTGTTGGCGATGGTCATCCTTGTGCGGTCGTGTTCTCGTCGAGAGAAGCCATCACGGCGTGACGGCCCCCTCGTCCGACGCTTCCCGAAGCGAAGTACAACGCCGCTCGATGCCCTGGTCGATTTCGCGCCACATTCCCGGCGCACGTCCTAGCTGCCAGCCAATTCCGCTGGACCACAGACGAATACCGGCCGACGGGCCTCTCAGCGCCCGAGCCCAGGTTCAAAAACCTCTGAGAGGGCATCTGAGAACTCAGGTGCCCTGATGGTCGGTGCGGGCGAGTCGGCGGGTGAGGGTGTGGATGGCGGCGAGGAAGACCATCGCTTCGTGGTCGTCGGGGCGGGTTTCGTAGTCGCGGATCAGGCGGCGGTGTTTGACCAGCCAGCCGAAGGTTCGCTCCACAACCCAACGGCGTGGCAGGACTTCGAACCCGGTCGCGGTGTGGCCGCGTTTGACAATCTGAATCGCTACGGCCAGAACGGATTTCGCCCACCTCTCGAAGCGTCCGGCGTAGCCGCCGTCTGCGACCACGATCGACACCGCGCAGAAGCGGGCCGCCATCGCGGCCAGCAGCCGGTGCGCGGCGTCGCGGTCCTGGATCGAGGCGGCGGTGACCACGACGGCCAGCAGTAGCCCGGTCGCATCGGTGGCGATGTGCCGCTTGCGTCCTTTCACCCTTTTACCCGCGTCATAGCCGCTAGTGCTGGCGGGAACGGTGTCGGCACCGCGCACAGTCTGCGAGTCGATGATCGCCGCACTCGGCTGCGGCGCACGCCCAGCACGCATACGCACCCGGTCCCGCAGGCAGTCGTTGGTGCGTTGCCACACAACGGTTTTCGTCCACCACCGGTAGATGTCGTACACGGTTTTCGCGGGCGGGAAGTCATGGGGAAGCTGAGCCCAGGCGATGCCGCCGCGGACCAGGTAGAAGATCGCATCGCACACCAGCCGGCGCGGCCATTTCTCCGGTCGTCCGCCCTTACCGGTGGTGTTACCCGGCGGTGGCAGTAGCGGCTCCAGGATCGCCCACTCAGCGGCGGTCAGCGAGGACGACGGGTAGAACGGGCACGACGGCGTGGCGGACGACTCGCCATGGGCCGGACACGACGAACATGAGCAGATAAGCGACACTGACACAGGAGCTTTCGGTATGCAGTTGATGGCGTGGTAACCCCAACTCCTACCGGGAGCTCCTCCCATCACACGCCGACCAGCACCGAGTTCTCATAGAAACAGACCTGATTGACCGAGAGGGCCAGCCATGCGCTTTGCCGACTTGGTGGGAACGTGGACACTGCACCGGATCGAGATCACCGGAGCTACTGGGGTTCGGATCCTTGACCAGCCCAGCGCGTCCGGAATGCTGCGCTACACCGCAGATGGTCAGGTGTGGGTAATTCTGCACGTTCCCGACCATCAACCGGACGGCCTGCTCTCGGGCGCCTACACCGGCACCGTCACCGTCGAGGCAGACACCGTGATCCATCACGTCAGCGTCGGTACGACGCCATTCGGCGCGGGCAGCGTGCTTGCCCGCAACGCCGATCTCTCGGCCGATCGCACAGAGCTCTGCCTCAGCGCACCCGCTGCTGGGGTCACGGCCCGGTTGCGCTGGCAACGGACAGCGTAATCAGAATCCCCAAATCCGGCGGCGGCGCGGAAGTCGGAGCCACCCGGAGTTTTCAGACGCGCTCTGAGTGGTCGAGTGCCGAGCTGTATCGGACTGCGCCAGCGATACTGAGCCCGAACAGATCACAGATGCGTCGGACGTCGCCGCCAGTGGCGTGCAATTCGTCGAGGATGCGGTCTTCGCGGATCGCTTGGGCAGTCAATCCGAGTCGCTGCGTGACCCATTCCACCCCAACGGGTTTCGCACGTATCGCGGTCCGCTTGCTGATGAACAAGTGCGGGTTGGCCGAATTGGGCCAGCGCTGTGTGCGTTCGGACAGCCAGGCTTGGATACGAACGCGGACGGGCTCTGCCAGGGGAATGACGCGGCCCTCAAGATGCAGTCGGCCGGAGTGGATGTCGGTCAACCGGATGTTGCGCAGATCGCCCGATCTCAACGCATGGAACGCAGTCAGCGCGACCACGGCAGCGCTGGCGGGGTCCGGCGAGTTGAGGCCATCGCGGATTACGACCGCTGGGAGCGACATCGGGAGCCGTCGTTCGTGGGTTCCCGTACTGACGCTCCTCAACGGATTGAGGAACAGGACCCGATGAGACTTGAGTACCCGGAACAGGCATCGCAAGCCCTGTCCCATCCCGGCACGAGGGTTACCCGAATCGGGCAACACCGCCACGGCCTCCTCACGGGATATTTCGCGCAACGACACATGTCCGGACCCCGCCCAATATCGGAGCGCGGGCATGCACCAACGCAGATACAGCCGAGCGGTCGTTTCGGATCGGGCTCTGCTGCGAGGTGGCGTCTTACTGCCCTCGATCATGATGGCGAACCAGCGACGAACCTCGCTGCGCATCGGCTCGGGCAACTCAGCGGTGATGTCGGCGAACCAGCTGTCCAACACGGGGGTTCGATCGTCTTCCAGTACGTCGGCAGCCTGGCAGACCTCGAGCAGGCGCAGCGTGGTCAAGTGGATCTGGTGCAACGCCAGGATCTCCGAGGCCCGCACTGGCGCGCCGGGGGTGTCTTGCAGGCTGAGCACAATCGCGAGCCCTTGCAGGGATATCTTGATCGAGGACTTGCTCCAGCCGTGGTGAGCGGCGTGATCAATGAGGAACTGCTTGAGGAAGGCGGCCATCCACGGATGCGCCGGTTCATCGAATCCGCTCGCCCGGCCGTTGCGCAGGTCTCGGTCGACGGTGAACAGCAGCAGCTGTCTATGTCCGACGGGGCGGAAACTCGTTGCCGCAATGACCAACCCGCGCGTTTGAATTGTTGTGGCGTCGTTGCGGCGGGTTCCCCTGGGGCGTCCGGCGCTCGCGTGGTGCAGGTTCGCCAGGAACAGTTGTTGGCCCAAGCGATTGGCTTCCTCCAAGCCGAGTGTGCCTTTTCGGCCGCCATGGTCGAGGAATTCGCGCCAACACAATCGGCAGGCACTCTCGTCATTGACCGCGAGCAAGGCGCCGCAGATCCGGCAGGTCCCGACGCTGTGATGTTTTCGCCAATACATGCACGCGGAGCACAACCACCTCGTCGTCCGGAACACGCCCCAGGCGTTGCAGTCCAGGCAGGCGGTCGCCGACTGTGGAGCATGGCGATGGCAGCGGTCGCACAGACCGGCGGAGTAGTAACCGCCGACTCGTCGGCATCGACGACAGGGCGGCGGGACCACCCGCTTGCCGGGCATGCAGTCGTAGCAGAAGTCGGTCTTAGGGTAAGTGCTCCAGGCAACCGGGCGGTTGCGGCATCGGGCGCATGGTCGCGGTGGATGGGCTCCGCTCAGACCGGCGGCTCCGAGCGGTTGCGCCCGAGTCGGGGTGTCAGCGGTGTCGGTGTTCTCGACGATTCGGCGCTGGCGGCTTTGCGCGGCTTGCGGGCCGCGACCTGCTCGGGTTCGCAGATCAGCAGATCCGTTGGCGCGCAGCCCAGTACAGCGCAGAGCACGTCGAGGTCCTCGAGTCGAATGGTGGTCGGCGTGCCCGTCCACAGGCCCGACATCTTCCCGGCGCTGACCTCGAGGCCAGCGTCGGCGAGTCGTCGCCGTAGTTCCGTGGACTTCCAGATGCCGTGTTGGGCGGCAACCATTCGTAGGTTCCAGCGCATCGGTTCACTCTCCTATCAAGCGGGCAGTGACGCGGTCGTTCGCGCTGGCCCATGCGTGCTCGATGTGGTCGGTGTGGACGTGGATGTATCGGGTCGTCGTGGAGAGCCACTCGTGGCCGAGCAATTCTTGGACGGCCTTGAGGTCCACACCACGGGCATACAGTGACGACGCGCAGAAGTGCCGCAATCCGTGCGGACTGAGACGGTCGCCCCATGCTGGCAGCCACAGCGCCACTGCCTTCTTCAGACCAGACCGCAGGGCGTCGTCGCCGACGCGGGCGCAACCACCGGTATGACGATCGCGTCGTTCGCTGGGCAGCAGCGGCGCGTTCGGATCCGACCAGTCATCACCGAACTGGTGTCGAACATCGGTCATCCACCAGCCCAGCAACGCGTCCACCGAGTTGATGGCCGGCACCAGACGCTCCTTCGGCCCCCGACCACGGCTGCCCTTACCGAAACGGACGTGCAGCTTGCCGTGCTCACCAAGATCCGGTCGCCAGTCCCGCATATCGAGCATCACCGACTCGTTGATCCGCAGCCCCGCCCGGCGCCACAACGACGCGGCGACGTAGTCCCGCGCCGCAGGCAAATACTTGCGCGCGGTCGGCAACGCTACACGCCAGCCCGCGAACAGCGTCTCGACTTCGTCCGCACTCGGCGGCACCCGCACCACTGACATGCCCGAACTCGTAGGCCGGTTGAACTCATCGATCGGCTGAGCGACGACAAAGCCTGTCAGAGCGTGGATATCGCCCTGATAGCGGGCGATCACAAACTCGAAGAACCGCGCCAAGGTGCCCGCTTTGCTTTCGCGGGTCGAGCGGGCCAGATCACGTTCTTGGCGCAGGTGCACCAAGAACCGGTCGGCATCCGCCGCTTGGGTCGTCCATACCGGCCGACCCAAGAACCGGATGAATTCGAAGATCACCGACCGTTCGGTGCCCACGAACCCATCGGTGGCGCCCGCACCCAGCTGCGCGAGGGCGAACTGGTCGACCAGCTCCTGCTCGTAGTCCTCCTCGTCCTGGGTCGTCCGCAGCTGCCGCGGCGAGCCGATCGACCGCACAACAGCAAAGCTCACCGTCCGCACCAGAGTTCACCGAAAGGAGGCATCGGACATGAATATCACAGAACCGTCAGGAATCTCGAACAATGATCAGAATTCCCTCAAGGCCCTCGGGCGACCGAAAACACCCTGACCACGGGCTATTCCGACAGCACGAGGTTGAAAGCGAACCTGCGGGATTCGGGATAGCCAAGGTGGCCAAGCTCGACCGCCGAGCAGTCGACCCCCGGGACAACGACTCCGACCCGCAATCGTCTCCCGGCACGGACGACGCACCTGCCGAGGACCGAGAACTCGCCGGTGTCGGCGCCGACGGCGAACCGCCGTTCTGACCCACCGGGCGGGGCACCCCTGGTGCCCCGCCCGGCCACCACTTCGTCGCAGAACGGCGCTCCCCGATCGCCGTTTCGTACTACGTCTCTCCCTGTTGGAGGTGACTGATCATGTCCGCTCAGGACACCATCCCATTCCCTCTCCCACGTGAGCACGACGAATCACACGACCTCGCGCTGCCTGCGCCCCTCGAGGAGTCGCCGACGTATGTCTCGTCAGTCTGCTACCCCGCGACGCAGGCCGCCGCCCAGTTCACGTTGATCGGCATGCTCGAGTCGCGCATCCGCACTCTGGCTTCCGACATTCACCTACTGCGCGATCACGTTCGGCAGCTGACCGTCGCGCTTGACGATTCGCTGGATCGCGAATCCGCTCACGCGCTGTGCTCACAGCACGAACGCCTGGGTACACCGCACCCGTCTGCCAACCACCCAGTTCCCCGGAATCGCTTCCATACCGACCGGTATCGCGCTGCAATGAAATGACTCCCCCGCTACATGTTCCACATGATCGGAGGTCCACCGATGTCGCTGATCTGGCTCGTAGCACTCATCGCTCTCGTACTGCTAGCGATCTGGTGGCTGTTCCCCATGCTCGCCCGCATCTTCGGATTCCTCATCGTCCTCGACGCCCTACTAGGCATCGTGCTGTTTCCCGACTACGCCCTACCCGCCCGTCTCCCCTGGCTCGCTGGGGGATTCGTGCTATGGCTGGCCGGGCACTGGGCCTGGGCCGCCAAACACGGTGCCTGGGGATCGCGCCTCGCCCGCGCCCTGTTCCAACTCCCCGGATTGCGGCACCTGGTTCCCCGCTCGGTCTTGATCGGCTAACTTTCGCGGCGATGAGCGCCGCGCCCTTTTCCGGGTCGGTCCACGGCCGTCGTGTGCGATGGCCTCGGCGGCGACGACGCGACGCAACCTTTTCAACTCCGCCACATCAACTCCGGTCACCGCCCGCAGTTGTGCCTCCTGCATACCGCGCTCTTCCAACCTCTTCAGCACTGCAGCCTGCGCTGCTTCTGTTTCTGCGGCGGTCCCCTCATACCGGGTGACCGCGTCCGCGATCACCACGTCGCGCCGCAGCGCCGCGCGCCGTAATCGGCCCGCCTGTTTGTGGAACTCGACCAGGTCCGCTTCTGCAGCCCTCGCCGCCCGCATCTGCGCTTCCAGTACACCCGCGATCGCGTTGCGCGCCCGCTTACGCGCCGACACCTCCTGTGCACCCATACCGCACCTCCCTTTCACCCGTGTCTGCCGCGCTGCGCGCGGCGACGTGCGGGATTTCTCATCTGATCATTCTCTGATCCATTTCCACAATCTCACCGAATTGTTATCAATGCAATCCTCGCCACTATTCCTCTGCACTTCCCATATGGGTTTTATTTCTTCACACTGACACACCTCTTGCATCGTGATGCTACCGGCCAGTAATGACCAATTTAGAGTGCGATTACGCGCTTATCTTCGACTGTGTGATGACGATCCATCGACTCCATGCAGGCGATGGCTACCAGTACCTTACGAGGCAGGTGGCCAGCGGCGATCGCCTGCGGGATCGCACACGTGACCTCACCGACTATTACCTCGAGAGCGGCACCCCGCCCGGTATATGGCTCGGCACCGGCGCAGCCCGGTTAGGCGTTTCGGGAAACGTTACCGAGGCGCAAATGCAAGCGTTGTTCGGTGAAGGATTACATCCGCAAGCGAATGCGATCATCGCCGCTGGAATCGCTGCCGGCAAGACCGCTACCCAGGCCGTCAAAGCCACTGGGCTCGGTGCCAGCTTCTACGAATTCACCAACAAATCCTCACCGATCACCGATCTCCTCGCGCGAAACATCGACACATTCATCCAGACCTATCAACGTCGTCCGACCTGGGATGAACGCACCATCTTGCGCAGCGACGCCACCCGCGAGCACCTCACTGCCACCCTCGGTCGCGAACCCGAACGCAGCGAGATCGAAGCCGCTCTAGCCGAGGAGAAGTCCGAGAGCCGCAAGGCTGTCGCCGGGTTTGATCTGGTGTTCACACCACCGAAGTCGATCTCGATCCTGTGGGGCCTGGGCGATGACGAGCTCCGCGCGATGATCTGGCGCTGTCACACCGAAGCGGTGCGGGAAGTCCTGGCATGGACCCAATCCCAGTGCGCGGTCACGCGCCGCGGTCACAACGGCATCCGGCAGATCGATGCCGACGGGTTTGTGATCGTGGCGTTCGATCACTTCGACAACAGATCTGGTGACCCGAACTTGCACACCCACGCCGTCGTCTCGAACAAGGTGCTCGGTTCCGACGGCAAATGGTCGGCGCTGGACGCGCGGCCACTGTATGCGTCGGCGGTGTCGTTCTCCTCGCGCTATAACGCCACCATCATCGGCAAGGTCCGGCGCCAGGTCGGGTTTCGTTTCGAGGAACGCCCTCGTGGCCGAGGCAAACAGCCCGTGTTGGAAGTCGTGGGCGCCAGTGACGAGATGATCGCCGAGTTCTCCCGCACGCCCGACATCATCGCCCGCACCGAAGAACTCGTCGCCGACTATCGCGCTCGCCACGGCCGCAACCCCAGCACCATCGTCCAGTACCGGCTCGCCCAACAAGCAACCCTGCAAACCCGCCACGCCAAACCACTCCCGAAAACCTTGCGGGACATGGTCACCGAATGGGGTACCCGCACCCACCGCTTCCTCGGCGACGGCCGCGACGCGGTCCGTTTCGCCCGCGACCTGCTGCACTCTCACACCCACCCCGACGCACACGGTCCTACCGATCCTGAACAGATCGCCATTGCGGTCGGGGTTGATCTCGGCGGCCCCCGCGCTCTCATCGACTGCACTCGCGGCCAACTCGACCACTGCATCGAACACCACCTCAACCTCGCGCCCTTCACCACCCCCGCCGCACGAGCGCGAACCGCCGAAGCAGTCAAATTACTGCTATCCCAGCACCCGAAACTCGCACTCCTGGACCGCATCTCCATCGCGCACACCGCGCGCCTGCGCGCGATCTGGACACCAGCCCGCATCGCCCAGGATGTGGTGGACACGGTCGCACGGCGCCGGGCGACCTGGACCGAAGCCAACATCCGCTCCGCAGTCGAAGATCGCCTCGCGGTCATCGAGTTCGCCACCGACGCCGCTCACCGCGCTGCCGTCGAACACATCACCGCCACGGTCCGTGACCAGCACAGCATCCAACTCACCCTCCACCCCGACCCCGTCCCTACCGCGCTGGCTCGTCGCGACGGCGAGAGCGTGTTCACCGTCACCGGAGCCACCCGCTACACCTCCCACGCGGTCCTCGACGCCGAAACTCGACTCCTCCAATCCGCACGGACCCCCAGTCCTGAAGCGATCCCACCGCAGCTGGTCGACGCCGCGATCACACGAATCAGGACGAATACGAAGCTCATTCTCAACGAGGGACAGCGCGAGATCGCCCGCTATTTGTGCTGTTGTGCCACCGAATTAGCGGTCGCGGTCGGGCCCGCTGGCACCGGGAAAACCACCGCGATGAAAGCTGTCGCCACCGCCTGGCAAGCCTCAGGCCGCGAGGTTATCGCTCTCGCACCTTCCGCATCGGCGGCACGTGAACTCTCCGCCCACCTCGCCATCCCCGCACACACCATCGACCGGCTCCTCACCCAAGCCGCATACGGCATTCCCACCGGAGTCTTCCCCGGCACAATGCTGCTCATCGACGAAGCCTCGATGGCCGCCACCGCAGACTTCGACGCGCTACGCGCCCTAGCCCACGCCAGCGGCGCGGTCCTACGCGGGATCGGTGACCCCGAACAACTCCCCGCTGTGGAAGCCGGCGGGATCTTCCGCACCCTCGCCCGCGACACCCGAGCACCCCAACTGCGCCACGTGGTGCGCTTCACCGACCCCGCCGAAGCCGACGCCACCCTCGCCATCCGCGACGGAAACCTCGAACAAGCATGGGAGTTCTACAACAGCAACGACCGCGTCACCTGCGGGATGAGCGATCAACTCCGGGCAGCCATCCTTGCTACACACCTCGAGGACACCGCCGCCGGTATCTCCTCGATCATGATCGCCGCCACCCTCACCGATGTCTCCGCACTCAACGCCGCCACCCAAGCCCACCACGCACTCACCGGCCGCATCAATACAGGCAAGGGTCGAGTCTTGTTGTCCGACAGCCACACCGGTTATGTCGGTGACGTCGTCGTCACCCGACTCAACAACCCTCGCCTGCGCATCACCGGAGGCATCCGCCACACCACCCACATCGACAACGGCGACCTCTGGCGAATCCGGACGATCCATCACGACGGGACCATCACCGTGATCGGTACCAGCCACCGCGGCAGCGTGCACCTGCCCACCGACTACATCCGACACCACGTCGAACTCGGCTACGCCACCACCATCCACCGCGCCCAAGGCATCACCGTCCGCCGTGCCTACGTACTGATGAACCACATCCTCGGACGAGCACTGGCCTATGTCGGGCTGACCCGCGGTTGGGAACTCAACCGCATCTTCCTGGCCACCGACACCCTTATCGACCCCACCGGCAACCAACAACCCGACGACCCCACCCAACCCCACACCATGTTCGCCCGCGTCCTGGCCCGCGAAGACGACAACCTCTCCGCCATCGACATCATGCGCGCCGAACAGACCGCCGCCGACCACCGAACCCGCATCACCTACACCCACGCCTACAAGCTGCTCGCCGACGCACGCGGCACCTATCTGCTCGCTCACGCCCTGCCGGTCGTGTTCTATCGCGCCACCATGGGTTCGCCGACCTGTCAGCAGTTGCTCGACACCCTCGCCCTGGCCGACGCTCACGGCCTCGATACCTGCGAACTCGTCGCCGCGATCACCACCGACAATTACCGCGACCTCGGCGAATCACTCACCACCGCCCCAGACACCGCCGCCCTGCTGCGCTCACGCGCCGACACCTGGATCCACGCTCACCACCCCATCACACCGCCCGCCATCACCACAGCAGCGGTCGATACCCTCGCGAGCCTGACCCCGCAGATGGCTAACACGCTCAGCGGCCGCCTCAACACCACCGCGGTACTCGCCTCCCCACGCCAACAATTCCGCGCACTCCACGACAGCCCTTACACCGGCACACTGCGACCTGTCCCCACCCGCCATCCAACAATGGATCTCGAACTCGCCCACCACGCAGAACAACTCCGGCACCGCCTCATCACCCCCACAGCCGACCAACTAGCGCCACCGCGCAGCGATGTATCCAGTCCTGGTGTCGCCCAAGCTGACACCAGCAGCGAGTTCAGCGGACCACTGGCTCAATCCACAACTACACCGACCGGCAACACCCCGCACGACCCGGAAATCACTGCCGTGTCGTCCCACTCGGACACAGTCGATGCCGTCACCGAGCCCCACAGCGGCGATCTCGCCGACTACCACCACATCAACCGGGCCGACCGCATCAACCGCATGGTGCGCGACTACCACCACTACGTCAAAGAACTCGCCGACGCTCGCACCGACCAGCTCCTCTACCGCGCGCTCCCCGCCGTCCTCTACAAACAGACACAGAAATCCCGCCATTACGACGAACTCTTCGACACCATCGCCCTCGCCCAGGCCCACCATCTAGACACCACCACGCTCGTGGCCGTGATCGCCACCAACAACTACCGCGACCTCGGCGCCAGCCTCCTACTCGTCCCCGACCCCGCCCACGAACTCCGCCACCGCACCGACACATGGATCAACACCCACACCACACCCCACGACGACATCCACCCCGATCACGGCTTCCGAGCACTCACCGACTACCCCTACAACAGCCAATTCCGCCCCATACCCAACTATCCAGACCGCGACAACCAGCTCGCCGACTACGCCCACGAACTACGTCAACGAATCCAACACGAACTGAACACACCACCCCACGCTCAAACCACGCCAGCTGTCAGCCGTCAAGTAATTCCCCCAGGTGAGGGGTAGTTCCGTCACGGAATTCCCCCACTGTCCGTCACTCAATTCCTCCACCGGCCGTCACGTAATTCCCCCACCTGGCGGTGTGTCGCCGGTCGGCGTGTCTCGCACACATGTTCGCTTGTCCTCGACGGTTGTTCCGGCGAGGAGAGCGAGAAAGAGATGGCGAGGAGGAGTTTCTCGATGTTCGATCTTGTCGAGCTCTACACCCACTGGCAGGCCGGTCGCGGACAACGCGAACTGGCGGCATCGCTGGGGATCGACCGGAAAACGATCCGGAAGTACGTCGCGCCAGCGGTTGCCGCTGGCATAACACCGGGCGCGAGCCCACCCCTTTCTGCTGAGCAGTGGGCCGAGCGAGTCGCGGAATGGTTTCCCGCACTGCATGATCCGGGCGCGCGGGCAGTGACATGGTCGTTGATCGACCCGCACGCTGAGCGGATCAAGTCCTGGCTGGGTCACCGTGTCACGGTCGCCACGATCGCGCAACGCTTACGCGACGACCACGGGGTGGACGTATCGGAATCATCTGTACGCCGTTGGATAGCAACACATTTCGCTGACGAGGCCGCCCGGGCCAAAGTGACGGTGATGCGCCCGCCGGTGCCACCGGGCAGCGAAGCCCAGATCGATTACGGCCGGCTCGGGTCGTGGTTCGATCCGACCTCGGGGCGGCGGGTGACGGTGCAGGCGTTCGTGATGGTGCTCTCGTGCTCGCGGATGCCGTTCCTGCAACCGGTGCTGTCGATGGATCAAACATCGTGGTGCGCTTCCCATGTCGCGGCATTCGAGTTCTTCGGCGGAGTCCCCGCCCGGCTCGTGATCGACAACCTACGCACCGGCGTCGACAAACCCGATCTCTACGACCCGAAACTCAACCGCACCTACGCCGAACTCGCCGTCCACTACCAGACGTTGATCGACCCGGCTCGGGTCCGCAAACCGAAGGATAAACCACGCGTCGAACGTCAAATGCAGTACATTCGCGATTCCTTCTGGCGTGGAAGGGAATTCAGCACCCTGGCCCAGATGCAAGGTGAAGCCATCCGGTGGTGCTGCGACGTCGCGGGGTTGCGGAATTCGCGGGCGCTCGACGGTGGGCAACCGTTGCCGGTGTTCGAAGCGACAGAACGCGACGCGCTGATGCCATTGCCGGCGGCGCCGTTCGTGTTGTCGGTGTGGTCGACCGGGAAAGTCGGGCTCGACACCCACATCAAGATCGGGAAAGCGTTGTATTCGGTGCCGTGGCGGCTGATCGGGCAAACCCTGCACGCCCGCACCAGCGGTGACATCGTGCAGATCTTCCGCGACCAGCACGTCGTCGCGACCCATGTCCGCCGCCTGGCGGGGCGGGCGACGAATATGGAGCACTATCCGCCCGAGACCATCGCGTTCCACCTGCAAGGCCCGACCTGGTGCCGCAAGATCGCCATCGATGTCGGCCCGGCTTGCGAGCTGGTGATCGGTGATCTGTTGTCACCCAACGCGATCCACCATCTACGCGCCGCGCAAGGCATCCTTCGGCTACGCGAGAAATACGGTCTCGACCGCCTCGAAGCGGCCTGCTCACGCGCGATCGAGGTCGGCGACCCGTCCTACCGCACCGTCAAAGGCATCCTCGCGGTCGGCACCGAGACCGAAGACCCATTCGGCGGCACCGCTACCAGCGATATCGCCGAGGTCCCGGCGTTCCTGCGCGGTCCCGACCAGTTCGCCAATAACTGACCCGCCCGCCACCCGGCCAACAATTCTTTCCTAATTCTTCACTCCAGCAAGGAAATACACACTCATGTCCATCAGCGACCCCGCCCTGCGCGATGTTCTACGCGCGCTGAAACTCACCGGCATGCTCGACACTCTCGACGCCCGCCTGGCCCAAACCCGCGACGGGAAACTCGGGCACCTCGAGTTCCTGCAGGTCCTCTGCGAAGACGAGATCGCCCGCCGCGAAACCAATGCCCTGACAAGGAGGATCCGGCGAGCGAAGTTCGAAGAACAAGCCACTTTCGAGGACTTCGACTTCGCCGCGAACCCGAAACTCCCCTCGGCGATGATCCGCGACCTGGCCGCGCTGCGCTGGCTCGATTCCGGGGAATCGGTCATCCTCTACGGCCCGGTCGGAGTCGGGAAAACCCATGTCGCACAAGCACTGGGCCATGCCGTCGCCCGCCGCGGCGGTGACGTCCGCTTCGCGAAGACCAGTCGCGTTCTGGCTGATCTGGCCGGTGGTCACGCGGATCGGTCCTGGGGCAAAAGGATTCGTGAATACACTCGCCCGCACGTGTTGATCCTCGACGACTTCGCGATGCGCGAGCACACCGCCCTGCACGCCGATGACCTCTACGAGTTGATCAGCGAACGCGCGCTCAGCGCCAAGCCGCTGATCTTGACCAGCAACCGCGCTCCGAAGGACTGGTATGCCCTGTTCCCGAACCCGGTCGTCGCCGAAAGCCTGCTCGACAGACTGATCAACACCAGCCATCAGGTCTTGATGGACGGACCCTCGTTCCGGCCCCGCAAACGGCCAGGCCGACCCGCCAGCTGACCACCTCGAAGCGGCTCGCTACGCTCGCAGCGAGGCACGTCTACTGGAGGAATTCCGTGACGGCAGCCTGGGGGAATTGCCTGACGGTCGACACAGCCAACCATTCCACCCAAATGAAGGACGCGAACCACCACCAACCGGCGTCACCATCCAACCCACCGCAGCCAGCTCGACGACCAGACAAACCCCGACAAAAGAATCCCCGCCGCCAACCTCGCCCCCAGCCACACCCGATCCGACGACCCCGTATGTGATCCCTCGGCCCTGACGCGCGTCGTCATACTCACCGTGCCGCGCTCCTGCGTTCGATCAGGCAAACTCTGCCATTCCAGGCCCCGATCCAGACCAAGTCGCCCTCACTACTTTGGCTCGGAAATACGAGGTGTGGCCGGAGCCGAGATGACCTTGTCCGGTGTCAATAAGGTTGAGCTGGACCCAGTTGCCGTGAGCGCGGCGCTGATCGCAGCGATCGTCAGCCGCGAGGCCTGGCCCGGGGCGGGTGCTTTGGCCAGCAGTTCCAACGCGTCGGGGGCGTCGAGATCGTCGAACGCTTCCAGCACCCCCGCTGTGCTCGCGCCCAACATCGCTCAAGTCCTTGATGCCGACTCCTGAGGAAAATGACATGCATCTGTCGCTCCTGGTCAGCAGAATGGCGACATGAACGCAGATGCGGCCCGAATTCCCGAGTCCCTGCTACTGGCGATCGGAACAGTGGCGGTCGCGAGTGCTGATCTCGAACATGTGTTACGACATTTCGTTGCAGGCTTGGCAGGCATAACCGCGTACGATGGCGGCTCGCTATTGCTAGAAGGACAGTCCGCAGATTGGTTGATCGGGAATGGAAAGATGCTTGTCTCCGACGACGCTATGTCTCGGAGTGACCCTAGAGGCCCTGCGCTCCGTGAACTGTTCGAGCGAGCCGAGCAGCTGAAAAATGCGCGGAACACCGTGATCCACGGACGGTGGCAAACGCGTTGCGGCTGGCCGCCCGCAGATGCCGATATGTGCTCCCCTCGTTCGGCGCGAACGTACGACCATCCTGAATTCGTCTTCCACGTCGTCCGCAGCCGCTATCGCAAGTACGCGGTAGAGCAGGCGTGGGCAGTATCCGAGGTTGATGAACTGGCTAGCCAGATGCAGGCACTGGCCCAGCAGCTGCTCGATCTTTCGGAGCGTGGCTACGCGGCAGTCGCCCAGTGAATGAGAGTTTGGTGTCATAGATTCTATGTGATGCGAAGGCGATGCCACGCCGGCCTTGAGGGTGACACCGCTTTAAGACTGGTAGAAACCAGGCCGCGTCGGGGAAGCGGGGTTCCCCCGATTGGCTGGACGGCGATGTCGCCTGCCAGGGTGATGGGACCACCGGTTTGCCATGAGCATGGGACCGGGTTGGACCCGGTCGCGGGCCGTGTGCTGATGGTGACTGACGACCGAGTCGCTGGTCAATCGGTTGCGGGCTTGCCGTGGCGTGGCTTCTGGCGTTGCCGGTAGGACTCGCCCTCGACGACGAGTTCGTAGGCGGCTGATTGCAGTCGGTCCATCGCTGATTGGGCCAGCAGCGGGTCGGCCATCATGGTCAGGATTTCGGGTGGTTCCCGGTTGCTGGTGATGATGGTGGAAGCTTTGCGGTGACGTTCGACGATCAGTTCGTAGAAGTCGTTGGTCTCGGTGGCTTCGAGCCGGTGCAGGGCCAGGTCGTCGAGGATGAGCAGGTCGACGCGGTGGAGTTTGCGCATCTCGTCTTCGTAGCTGCCGTCCAGGCGTGCCCCGCGCAGGCGTTTGAACAGCTTATCGCTGCGTTCGGTGTGAACCGAATGGTGGCGGCGGACCGCGATGTGTCCTAATGCGTTGGCCAGGAACGTTTTTCCGACGCCCACCGGTCCCATGATGAGGATGTTGTAGGCGTCGGCGAGGAACCGTAGCGAGGTCAGCTCCGCCCAGAGTTCGGAGTCGAAATTGACTGCGGTGGTGTCGTCCCAGGCTTGCAGCTGCATCTGCGGGTCCAGATGCGCGGATTTCGCGCGGCGTTGGGCGGATTGGCGGTCGCGGCGGGTGACCTCGTCGGAGAACAGCATTTCCAGGAAGTCGTGGTGCGGCAGCCGATTCGATCGCGCCAAAGCCAGGCGTTCAGGCAGGGTGTCGAGCAGTTGCCCGAGCTTGAGCCGGCGCATCAACGTTTTGAGTTCCGGTGAGATATCGATCGGTTTGACCGCCGGTGTCGCGGCGGGTCGGCGGGTGGTCATGACGGCCTCCTGATCTCGAAATCGGTTGTCGCGCGGACGAACCGGGACGGAGTCGGCGGTGGTGGCAACAGACTGAGCTGCTGGCCGACCGCGCTGCGGGTCAGCATGCGATCGATGACGCCGACATCGACGACCTCAGCGTCCAGGGCGCGGCGGCAGGCGTCGTCGACGGCGGCGGCGCCGTGACGGCGAACCAGCCCGAGCAGCCGGTAAACCTGGCGCATCTTCGTCCAGGGCAGCGGATGTTCCAGCACCTCCGCGGCGTAGATCCCGACATGAGCGCCATGCTCGGATGCCTTGCGCTGCAAGGTATTCAAGTCCCGCATCGCATAGACGCTGACTTCACTGGGCAGGTCGGCGGGATCGGTGTGCCGGCGGCCCGGCGCCATGACCGGGTGGACCTTGATCAGCTCTCCGCGCCAATACAGTTTCACCGTGGTCGAATCAAGGCGGGCATCCAGGCGGACCCCGACGAGTTCACCGGGAACGCTGTAGAGAGCTTTGGCGATCTGAACATGCCTGTCGGGAGCCACCTTCGGTCGAACCCAGGTCGGGATGTCGAACGGCTCCTGCGAGAGTGGTTTCAACTGCGGGGCCTCCTCGGCGGCGAACACCTCCGCCGGGCGCAGCCGGGTCGTGCCATGGATCCGCATCCCCGCCGTTTCCGCGCACCACTTGGCGGCTCTGGACCGGCAGTCCGACAGGTCCCGGAATTGTTCTCCGGCAAAGAAATTAGACCGCGCATAGGGCACGCAGCGTTCGACGCGGGGTTTGTCGCGGGGGCTGCGGATGCGGGCCGGATCGATGGCGAACCCACGCGTCTGGGCATACTCACGAAACGCGTCGTTGAGTTTCGGATCAGTCGAATCTGCTTTGTCCACAATCGTTTTCATGTTGTCCGGGATCACCACCGCGAACACGCCACCGAAGAATACCCACGCCGACTCGAACCCGTCGATCACATCGTTGAGGGTCTGCCGGTAGCTCGGATAGATCAGCATGTGCCGCGAATAAACCGCAGTGAAGATCAACCCCTGCACCACCCGACGCCGACCATCATCGGCATCGGTGAGCATCCCCAGCCTGCCGAAGTCGACCTGCACCTCAGCACCGGGTTCGCAATCGGCAACCCGCACTGTAGTCCGGCGTTTCCCGAACCCCAATTCTGTTGTCGCATAACGGTTCAAAGTCCGATATGACACCACCACACCACGGCGTCCCAGCAGGATATGGATTTTCGTCAACGTCAGGCCCTCATCGAGCCACGCCTTGATCTGATCATGTTGCGCGGCAATGGTTTCCCACGCATCACTCTTCCCGTTCGGGCGTTTGCGCCGAACCCCGGCTATCACCGCCGCGACTAGCTCATCGGTCAACTGGGCTGCATCACCCTCACGATCGAGCCCACACGAACGCGCCACCTCCACATACCGGCGCACCGTCTTGCGGTCGGTCCCCGACAACCGGGCCACCTCCCGCAAACCCAGCCCCTGCAGCCACAGCCGCAGCATCTCCACGATCTCGATCACCGAAACCTCCCGGTAGCTCATTGGGCCAATACAGCGGCCGAACGACCGGGAACCCCGCAGCCACGCCGGGTGGTCCCATAACTGGCAAAACCCCTACCCAGGTGGTCCCATCAGTGGCAAACAAGCGGTCCCATACTCATGGCAAAACCGTCTCTGAAGTGGTCCCTTCTCCCTGGCAGCCGACAACGGCGAGAACGCCGTTCATGTGGCATTTCGACGCCACCGAGGACCCAGCAACCCGCCCGGTTGAACCTCCAGAGCAGGCGCGAAGGGAGGACAACTTGGGCTAGACCGCCTCACGGGTCGCTGTTCAGACACGTTGTTCCGCACACATACACTGTCAGGTCGTTCGCTGGCCGTGGAATCCGTTTGTATCGTCATATTCGGCGAGCCAAGTGTTAGTGACAAGGCACAGTCGCACCATTAGCGACAGATCCGTGAGCAGAAGCGTCGTTTCTTCGCCAGTCCACCGGATCTCGGGAATCGCATCCTCGATCCGCTGGCTAGGCTCACCGAGCGAGCCTGTCAGCACCGCGGTCATATGATTAAACACATTGCGCACTTCGGCCCTGCCAGCCGCGTTATCGGCCGACAGGGTGGTCACTGCGACCTCGATGCGCTCAGCATCCCCATTATTACCGATCACGTCGCATGTGCCCGCACCGAGCCCAGCATCGAATCGGACCCAGTCGGTCGACTCAATGATCGGATCCCGCCAGAGAAAATCCACCAGCAGGTTCATAAGGTCGTCCATGCGCCATGACCAGACCAGTGATTGCAGCGTAGCGGCCAGATCGACAATTTCTACGTCGCTATACGTTCGCCATGCAGCCACAGAAGCGTCGCTGCCCGAATCGGAACCTGCCATCGTCAGCTCTCCCGTATCAAGCCGGTGCGCGGCAGTTCAAATTTTCGATTACCGGCGTGCTCGTTCCACGCGTCGTATACAAGGTGGTCCGGGGTCGCGACCCGATAGGCATCTCGCAGTCCGGTCACGATCATCGACGCCAGTCGCCGATACGCATCCGAGGTGGCGGGCCACCGCAGCTCATACCACCAGTTGTCGCAGTGGTCGGGGTCCGGCTGCTGCCAGCCAGCGTCTGCTATGAGTCGCGCTCCGGCAACTCGGACCTGCACGTCCGGGTCCAGTGAGTCGTCACCCGGCAACTCGGCCCAGATCATGTCATCCAGTTGCCGGAACTGTGCAAACCGCCGACGCTCTTTCTGTCGCTCGATCTCGTCGATGATCACCACAACTCCAGCGGGCAGCGACTTCAGATGCTCGGTCAGGCCTTCCTCGAACTCCACCCAACTAGTCATATCAATCCCTGTTCCTGCAGCTCGACCGTCTCATCGTGGAGGGTCAGCCATGCGTTGGTCACCAGGAACAGTCGGACTGTGGCTGACAGGCACATCAACCGCAGCGTTGTTTCCTCAGCAGCCCAACGAATCTCGGGAAGCTCGCCAGGGATCCGGCTCGAGGGTTCGCCTAACGCGGCGGTCAAAACGCTAGTCGTCCAGGCAAACATATCAAGCACTAATGTTCGACCAGCGGCGTCTTCTGCCGCCCGCGTGGTGATGGCCAGTTCGACGATCTCCGCTCGACTGTCGCGGCCGTGAACCCGGCCGCTAGCCATCCCGAGTCCGGCGTCGAGGATGACGGACTGGGGCCTGACACTCTGTATCTGCCAACCAAACTGGCTGGCTAGCTCGGGTACATCCGACATCTGCCACGACCAGTCCAGCGAAAGCAGCCGATTCGCCAGCTCTACGATATCGGCGTCACTCAGCGCTCGCCACTCTGTCATGACATCACCTTACGTTCAACACAATCCGAGTAGCCGCTTCCTCGTACGATCCGAAAGGCACTTGCCGTCACCGAGCTGACCGCAGGCCGGACCGATTCCTTTCTGTAAAGCATAGAAGATCCTCTCGAATCCACGTGCATTCCAACCATTTCTATTACGAGATCGACTGTGCCACATGGTGCGAGCGGGCACAACACATCAGCCACCGAATAGCGGCGCTGCCCGGCGCCTATCGAGGATATCGTGGACACTGCCTCTTTCCGCATCAGCATTTCAGTCTCAACGCTCTCGATATTGGTCGCGTTCGCGTGCCCGATCAAGTTCTGGACCACGGCCACGCATCCGCAACTCCTCAGCAGTGGGTGGTGTTTGAACAACTTCGTGGGCAGGTACGCCCTGCCCAATTTGAGCCAATCGAACCACTGCCGCGCTCTCGATCGACAGACCCCGTTGGATATTTTTTGCGGCAGCCGCTAGGCGCACAGCCTCCGAGTTGTACGGAACGAGTACAGGTTCTCGACCTGGCAGCTCAAAAACGAATGCACCCCTCTCCCTGTCGAACCTACTCGGTTGATGTTCCAGCCTCAATAAATATGCGCGAGCGTCAAAGGCGCCCTCTCGGCCCTGCGGAACCCTCAATGCAGGATTATATTCGACGATATTATTATGCTGCTGTACGACCTCCCGCGAAACGGCTTCCCTGGCCTGCTCTATGGCTTGTACACGGTCAACATCCAGAGACTGGGCAACCTCTTGCCCCAGTTCAGGCGTCAATCCGATAGCCTTCATCGCGCGTGCTTCGCGTTCGCGTTCAGCTGCTACCGCTTGCTCAGCACGCTCAACCGATTGATGAGCTTCGAGCAGTCTGACCAGATCGGTTCCCGCCCCTTGCTCCCGCTCTCCTTCCAACTGCATGACCTTATCGACTGCCTGTTGCAGAAGCTTTTCACGGTCCTGCACCTGCTGCGGGTCTCTGGTCGCAAGCACCTTCTCAGCCACAGCGGCAACTATTTCCCGATTTCCTACTTCCAGGCTCGCCGCAATTGCACGATCACGGTCGACTATTTCGACCGTCAAAAGATCTTTAGCGACTTCCTTCAGTTGCGGGTCAATGTTAAGGTTCTGCAAGATATCGAGGCTACGCTGGAATTCCCAGTCCTCCGCCCTACCTAGATGCTGACCTGCCGCGAGGAGTTCCTTGCTTGCCTGGCCAGGATCCTGTCCGAGAGTTTCTCTAGCCCTTTCCATCAATTCGAGCGCCTGGGCTCGCAGCTCCGCCGGTTTGCTGCCCGTGACGGCCATCTCCCTCGCGAATTCGACAGCTTTGAGAACAGCTTCACGGTCACGCGGGTCCAATGCTTGCAATAGTCTTGCTCGCTGGTCCTCCATCGCTCGTGCCATGGCTTGTTCCAGCGCTTGCGCCTCGGGGGTTCGAACGAGGTCTTGCGCTCGAGCTTTATCGATACCACCGATGACATCAAGTGAGAACGACTGTCCGTCACGTTCGAGGTTGAACCGCGAGACGGTGATCGTTCCGTCGCGAGAGACGTGGACCAGGTTGTATTCGACTCGAAGAGTGCCCTCAGCGTGGGCGCGCAGCAGCTGATCGCGAGCCTTCAACAGCTGCTGCCCTTCCGGGCCGTTGGGGTCAACGCCGCGCGCACGCATTTGCTCGGGTGTCTCCGACAGCAGGCGCGCGAGATTCTTTTCTATTGCCGCAGTGCGCTCGCCATACTCAGGTGTGCCCTGCTGGGCGCGCCCTTTCTCGGTGTCGGCAGCACCTAACGGCGATGAACCGCCCTTGCACTCTTCGAGTATGAGCGTGGGGTGCGGGTTGTCGGTGAACGAGATGACATCAAACGTGTCACGCCCGTCAAAGGCGCCTTCGAACGGCGTCAGCAGCACAGCGTCCGGCCGGTCGGTCGCATGCGCGATTCCACCCACTTCCCCCAATTCTTTTGAGGTGTTCACCATCTCGGTACCAAGCAGGTTGTATTTGCTCGCGTTGTCCGTCATTTCGTACAGCCGCTCGAGCTTGGCAAGCTTCGCTTGGTCATTAAGTGACGGATCGTTGGCTATGGCCGTTTCTCGGTTTTCAATGAGCCCGGGGATCTTCTTTTCGCTCAACTGATCGATCTTTTCGAGCCCGAACTCTTTCATGTGCGCTTTTGCCGCAGCACTGGCGGCTGCACGATCAATTTCTTGTCGTGCCGCCTGGCCCACCAATTCGTCCAGCTTGCCTCGACTGTTCGGGTCGACCACCTCATACGGCTCGGCCGGGCCCTTGTCCGACAGGAAGGCGATATCTTCCCTGACCGCAGGATCGGTTACCCAGCTGCGCCCCTCTCTCAGCTGGAATGTCTTGTCCCGGTACGTACCGTCTCGATCGCCGAGGCGATGCCACTTACCATCAGGGTCTCGGTACGAGTCGGCGCGATCTCCTGGCTTGTGCAGCAGCCCGTCATCGCCGCGGTGCATACCCGGTGGGATGGCCTGATGTCCGTGTGCGGGACTTGACGAATCCGGTGCAGATTGCCCAGGCGTATTCGTGCTCCCCGAGCTGTCGGGCTGTTGTCTGTGATCTGATTCGTTCGAGGGGTCGTGGGGGTCGCCACCAGTTCTATCGGGTTCGCCAATGCTGTCGCGGCCTGATGGCGCAATTTCCGGTGCGTGTGATGGCGAAGGTGCCGCAGGGCCATCGGGTGTGGGCCTCTGTTGGCCTAGTACTCGAGGGTCCCCTGGTCCGGCCAGGTCCCGTCCACGCGGCTGCGCATCTCCGCCCAGGCGACTGCGTTCGCTGAGGTGGTGTCTGTCGGTTGGTAGGACAGGGTTTGCTTGTTGATCAGCAGCCGGTGTTCGATGCTCGGTTCTGGTGGCTGCGTCATCGATTGCGCTTCGATCTGGTATTCGATCTGTTGTGGGTCTTCCTGTGTCCGTTGGATGTTCACGCGCCACCTCGGCGGGTACACCTGGTCGCCTTGGATCGGCTGACCCGTCCGTATCGCCTCGTCGTACATCTGCCCGATCACGTGCGGTGGCAGACTCGAATGCGCTGTCACTACTCCGGTCTGGGCGTTGATCACGTAATTCCCAAGGCCGAGCCCCCTCCCCTTGGCGGTCTCCTCCGGTGTCAGCACCTTCCGACAGACCCACCCGTGCTCGATCTTCAGTATCCGGAACTCTCGAGTCGTCGGGAAGATGCGCGCCAGATACTGTTCCACTTGCTCCTTGGTGTGAAGCTGTTCTGGCACTGCTCGTACCTCCAGGGTCATTTGCCATGAACCACAACGACGTTGAGTTCTCGGATAGATTCGCTGGCGGCGTATCCGACATCAGCCGCTGTTGCGGATCCCACCATACGGGTCCACTAGCGTCGCGCGGGTAGACGATCAGTGTCGCGTGCCCACCGTCGATTTGTGGAGATCCGTCGGGGTGGTAGAGCAAGTCGCCGGTGTTCAGGTCGCGGGCGTGCCATTCATTGATGATCAACGCCGACGATCCCGGTCCCAGGTGTGCAATCCAGTCGTGCAGTGCCGTGAACTGCTCCGAGATGGTTTTGCCCTGGTTGTCGAAGTCCTGCCATTCACCGCCCAGCCAGTCGGTGGCTCGCTCGATACCGCCTTCCTCGCCGTCTGTGCGGTCGAGGGTTCCGTCGGGGAGCACATCGGGCCATCTCGGCGCACCGACTTGTGGATCACCGTGGAAGGAGGACAGACCAGCCAGAGCGTCTTCAATGCAGTTGTTGCTGCGGCCGGGCTCGCCGGGTCCGCCGTCGTTGATCAGCTGACCGTAAGGGTTGGTGCGTGGGTCGGCGGCGACCAGGAATCGATTGCCGTCGCGCAGCGCGTCCTCGACCGCCGCCTGGAATGCTGGATCCTCCAGGGCCTTGAGCCGTCCGATGCCGATCTCACGAGTTTCGGGTAGGTCGTGGAATCGGGCGGCGGTGTTTGCGCGGGCGATGTCATTGCTGATCTGTCGCAGGTCTGCCGAGTCGAGACCTGGCGGGTGACCGGTGTCAGCGGGCAGGCCGAGCTGGTCTCGGAGATGGTTGGCGAGTGTCTCGGGGTGGGCCTCAGGGTGCCAGGTGGTCGGACCGGCTGGCCCGTGGTCGACGTTTATGTGGAGGTGGGCGTCGGCAGGATTGTTGGTATGGACGACGTCGACCAATAGTCGATCACCGCTGAGTAGTCGCTGACCGTTGTTGAAGGCATGATCCACACCCACCTGCGCGCGTTCGAGTACGTGGCGTAGTTCCTGCGGGGGTATGTGGTCGCCTGCTGAGAGGTGCACGCGGACCGCGACCACCGCTAGCGGGTCATTGGGGCGGTCGGTGAACCGACGGATCTCGTAGGCCGGAGTCGCGTTGGCGCGGCCACGCGGGGCGACTGGCGTAATCAATCCGTCTTCAGGTGCTTGGTGCCGGTAGAACTCGCGTTGGTCGCGCGCCTCGGTCCCCTGCGGCGAATCTGGGTCAGCCGGTTGGCGTTCGATGGGAGCGCCGGGATTCCGCGGCGGACGGCCGGGATCGTGCGGCGGGTGTGCACCGGGTGTTGCAGCGTCGGGTGCGACGCTCCGGGAAGGCGTTGGGCCCGTCTCGTGTGGAGCAGTTCCGCGCGGGTTGGTAAACCACTCGGGCGGACGGGAGTTTCGTACGTGCCAATTGGGGTCGAGGTAGCTGGGCAGCAGTGGCTGCGTGCCCGTGTACGGATCTGGCGGCAGCACGGCGGTGGGATCGTATTCAACCGGACTGTCGTCTACATGCGGGCGGTCAGGACCTAGCTGATCCGGCCGATTACTGGCTGGAATCTCCGGAGTTCGCTCTCGGGGCAACTCGCGGATGCTGGGCCCGTCCGGAAGACGCGGTTGGCTAGACGACTTGGGTAGTTGCGACTCGCGCGGGTGGTCCGCCGAGCGTCCCGGCGCGACAGGCGAGTTCACGCGTGGGTCATCCGGGCGCAGGGAACTGACGTGTTCGGTTGGGGGGCGCCCTATTTCGGGGCCGTGGCGCACAGCAGTGTCTTGGCCTGCTCTGCTGGTCTCCGGACGTGTACTACCGGTTTCGTTCGGTACAGGCTGTCGCTGGTTCGGCTGTGGTTCAGCATGGTGAGGGCCGGACGAGGGTCTGTCGGAATGTGGCTGTGGCCGATCGGTATTCGTTTGTGGGGCGCGGTCGGCCTCGGGACGTATGGGCGCCACGGCGTCGGTTCGGGCAGGTGAGCGGTTCGGCGGCGTTGGGCCCGGGCGAACCGTGTCGGATGGTTCGGGTCGAGCGGGCTGTGTCACGTCCGGGCGTGCGGACTGCGGTTGATCTGGTCGCGTGCTAGTTCTGGTTTCCGTGCGAACGGGCTGATTCAGCTCGGGTCGCGTTGGGGCAGGAGGCGTTTCCGGACGCGCAGGGGTGGGCGGGGTTGCGGCCGGGGTCGACAAGCCGGGCGGAGCTTGGTCGGAGGGGAGGCTGTGGTTGGGGGTGCTAGACCGGTGAGCCCCTTCAGAATGGGGTGACGTCGGCGTGGCGAGACTCGCGGCCGATGGAGCACTATATGTTGGATTTGCAAGTGTTGAGGGAGCGGCGGCGGTCGAGGTCGAGCTCTCGGGTGGGGTTGTCGGGGCCGCGGAGGGATCTGGATGGCTCGACGGTGTGCCGACAGTCGGCGCGGTCGTTTGCTCGATACTCGTTGCGTTGGCGACAGTTTCGTGCGGAGTCGAGGTCGAAGCGCTCGGGCTCTGTGTCTGGGCGTTGGTGTTGTCCGCTGCCGGGTCCAGTGAACGTGGTGGTTCGGCGTTGGGTGGGTGGAGGATGGTTTCGATGTTCAGCGAGCCGTGGCCGGTCAGCTTCGTCGAGCCATCAGGGAGAACTTCGGTTCGCAGGCCGTCGGAATGAATCGGGGCATCAGAAGTCGATGGCGGCAACGCCTCGTGTGAAGATGCAGTTGGAGTAACGCCGTGATCGGTCGGCGCCGGGGTCGGCGAGTCCGGATGGTTGGAATGGCTGTCGCTGTGCGTGTTCGGCTGTAGTGCCGAATCATGTTCGGTCCCAACCGATGTCGTAGCCGGGCCTTCGTGTGTGGTGCCCGAAAGGTTTTGGGAGGTCGTTGAAGCTGGTGCGTTGTCGTGCTGAGTTGGAGCAGAGCTATCGACTGTGGGGTTGCTGTCTGTCGATTTGGTATCGGCCACAGTTTCGGGCACATCAGACTTTTCAGGGCCGATGAGCTTGTCGGTATTGATCGTCGGCCGGTCCGCACTGGTCGTTGTCGTCGGCTTCTTGTCACTGTCGCGCGGCGCAGTCGCGGTGTCGGGTTTGGCTTCCGGTGCGTGACTCACGTGCAAGGCGGACATAGAGCTACCGGCCGCCGAGGCCGTGATCATGTTGGGTGTGAATTCGAACTTCCCGCCGAACGGGACGGTCGCCGCGGTGCCTGCGGTGAAAGCAGCTGTGCCGACCGCTGTGTCGACCCCGGCGGCTACCGTAGCTTTGGTCACTTTGGAACCGGCGGCCTCGACGGCCTGCGATCCAACCCCACCGGCACCGAGCCCTCCGCCAAGTCCGCCGGCGACGGTGCCAGTCAGCGAACTCAACCCGATCTGCTGCCAGTCTTTCGCATTCAAACCGTCACGATGACCCTCTAAGACTTGAAGTCCTCGAGCACCCAAATCCACGCCGCCGGTCTGCAAAAGCCCCAGTCCCGCGCCCTTCAATGCGGCTCGGGCTGCGGCTTTGGCCGCCTCACGGGTCAGCATCCGCTGAATCAACTCTCGGATGATCATCCGGATCGTGACCTGCGCGGCCACTCGCGCTCCGATTTCGGCCGCAGCCGCGACCGGTGCGAGGACCACTGACGCCGCGGCCGCCAACGCCCAGATCATTTGCGCGGCAAAGATAACCAGCGCGGCGATGATCATGTACTTGGTGTGCTCGATGTCGTTCGCACCGTCATCGAGGCTGCTGGCAAGAGATTTGCTCTGTTTGATCAACCCAGGCAACGCACCTTCGGGCCCGTCCAGCTGCGTCCAGAAATCCGCTATCGAATCGTGGGTCTGGCCGCTGTCGAGTGCGGTGAGGACATCGCGGATCACATGCTCGGTGTCACCTTCGACCTCACCGAGAGCTGCTTCGAGATCACTCCACGCGCTGGCGATCCTTCGCATGGCGGTTTCATCGCCCTGCGGCCAATCACCCGCTCCGACAACCCATTTAGCGACCCACTGCAGCTCGCCCGGAATCTCGATACCCATGCGTCAGGTGATCTGATTGGTCTTGGCGGCGTTGGCCAGGTCTCGGGCCTCCAGGGTATTGGCGGTGATCACGACGTTGTCACCGACACGCTCGATCACTTCAGCCAACCGATCAGTCCCTTTCAGCGCGGACTCCGCACCGGGCACATAGTCTTTGGCGAAAGACTCGCCGATCTCGTCGGCTCCCCAGCACTTTCCTTCCGCATCGATCACTCGATGCAACTGCGCTGCTGCGGTTTTCACTCTGTCGCAGATGTCATCGAACCGAGGATGGGTGGCACGCAACGCCTCTGGATTTGCCCTCAGGTCCGTCATGGACGCTCATCCAGGTAGGAGCGATTGCGGTAGTACTCGTCCTCTTCTTCCTCGTCTAGCACCCGTCGTTTCGGCTTGGGCGGCGAGAGGTTCTCGGATTTGGAGAGCATTGAGCCGAACAGATCTTTGATGCTGGGGGCGCCGGGAACGAGGTCGGAGAGGTCAGGCATTTTGTCGGCGGCACCAGTGATCGGTGCGAAAGCTCGTCGCGACTGCTCGGCGGCCAGTCTGGCCGCGATCTGGGCGGCCTCGGCTACTGATCTACCGAGTTTCTCGGGTGTGGAACGTCTGAACGCATCGGCAACCATGTGTACTTCGATCGGAACACCCGCGGTGTTGCTCACTACCCGAACCAGCTTGTCCGACGACCATGCCTCGGCCGTCATCTTCGCCACCTGGGCCTGGACATCGGCGAAATCGTGGCGCTGCTGCTCGAAGGTCGCCAGCATCGACTGGACCTGCTCGCCCAACCCTTCGCTACGTGCCTCTAACCCGGCCTTCTCACTGGCGTCCATCTGCGCTCCCGTTCCGAGATTCGGTCCGTCAATCTACTCGACGCACTCGAGCCGCATTCGGTTCCGTTCTGGCTCATTTATTTTGGCGTGCGCCCGCGTGTCGTCAGGTTCCGGCGTGGCTGGCAGCCGTCGACACGGGCGCCTACCAGGTCTCGTCCTCGTCGGCACGAAGGCGTTGCAGCGCACGGTCGATCCACGCGGTGAAATGAGCCGACAGCTCCTGTGCCGTGACGGGACGGACGCTGATTTGATCTCCGCTGCGCCGTTCGAGGTAGCGGCCGTCATCGGTAATGTCGTGCCACTGCAGTACATTCCACGGCTGCGAGACTGTGTTGATGGGGCCTGTCAGCAGACCGGCGCTGCCGCCTCCGTCGGCCGGGCGCTGCAGCAACCGTTGATACTGTTCGCGAGGGTTGCCGCGCGACGTTTCCTCGAAATGACCAGTGCGACGAGGCTGGAGATCTCCGACGTGGAAGGTGGCGGGTTTCTCCCGGCCGGGTTCACGAGCTGGGATCGACTTCGCGATGTGCCCTGGTAGATCCGCGGGCCGACACATCCGGAGCCTGATCGGACCGTCCAGATCGACGGTGGCGGTCTGAGTCAGCGTGACTGCGTGATAGGGGTTTCGGGCGCCGACGATTCGATACATCCGCACCCTGCCGTCGCGTCCTTTGTGTTTCATTGTGCCACCAAGGATTTCAATACGCATGTCCGAAGTGGTCAGGGTGTGCACGGCGAGCTGGATCCGCTCCATCTCATCGCGGGAATAGCGGTTCCGTACCGCAACGGCATGGGCCGCGAACTCGTCGCGCAGCACAAAGCTGCTTTGATAGTGCAGCGGATTGGGGAAGCGGTCGTTGGCGTCGCTGTACCAGAGAGCAGCGAAGTCATCGGGGTCCCAAGTCCATTCATGCATTCAAGATCCATTCAGTCACGCTGGAGTTCCGGCCGAGGGGCATGCGATCGACTGTCGCTCCGATAACCACCGATGCATATGTGCCGGTCATCGACAGCGACGTACGTAGCCTGGTTCAGGTACGGCTCTCGGCAAGTAGGAATCAGATGTCAGTCGACTGGTCTGCCGAGTCAGCACTCGTGTGCTCGTCCTCTGCGTACTCGGGGTCTACGCCGATCAACCCTCCTGGCAAGGTTCTCGGTGTCTCCCCCAGCAGCTCATCGGTATTCGCTTGGTTGATCAGGTACTCGGGAATCTTGTGTGTTGACTCCTCGTCGGACTTGCCGCGCCCGGCTCCGCCCATTCCAGGTGCCATCCCCGGCATACCGTTGGCACTGCGGCTCGCGGCAGCCGCAGCTACGGCAGTCGGGTTCGAACTTGGGCTAGGGGTGCCTGGCATGCTGCGTCCCGGTGCGGCAGTGCGACTTTCAGGGCCGACGGGAACTCCGAGTCCAGGGGTATGCGAAGTACCGGAGGTGGTGCTGCTCGGCACCGTTTTGGGCTGCTCGCCGGGATGGGGCGTGCTTGGATCCGTGGTCGTCGGGTTGTAGCCGCTCGGTGCGGTTTGGGGGTTGGCAGGGTTCTGCAGTGATGTCAGCTGGTCAGCGCGCTTGTCTTGCGTACTGGGCTGGTCCGGCTTACCGTCGCCGTCTTTATCGTTGGGATCAGCAGTGCCTGTGGGATTCGACGACGTACCGGGATTCGCAGGATTCGATGGGTTGCCGCCGGTGTCGATGCTTGGGTTCGTTCCAGGGCCGGGTGTCGAAACATCCAGCGGTTGGGTCGGATTCACGCCAACCGGCAGTACCGGCACCTGGGCGTCATAGCCGGAGAAGCGGGTCACGTAAATGTTGTTCATAGCGTCGCGGGCGCCGTGTTCGGCATCGTTGCGCGAGCGCTCTTCTTCCGCGGCGCGCGGAGGCCAGATGTTGGCAGTCCACGAGTGGTCGGCATAGCCCGGGATCGCGTTCCGTGTGTCTACGATCGCGCCAGCCGAGTCGTTGATGTTGTTCGACAGCTGCGTCAGCGTCGGCTCCAGCTTGCGGGCGTCATCGGTGTATCGCTTCAATGCGTCCTTTGCGGCGTCGGCCGCCGGACCTTCCCACGCCTGGGAGATCGAACTGATCACCGAACGCGCGAATGTCTCCACACCTTGGTCCCACGCGGTGGCCGCATTCGAGTACTGCACCGCCGCGCTATAGCTGTTGTGCGTGTTCAGCCCCTCGAAAGCGTTTTTGATCTCCTGGTGCGACCAAGCGCCCGTGTACTCCCCGCTGCCCGGGATCTGTTTCGGTTCGTTCTGCTGCATCCGACGGCCCTCACTCCTTCGCGAACGGCATCGAGAAGACCCGCTGCGGAGACGGGGGCTGGGGCGGCAATGTCGCCTCCAGCTCGCGGTAACGCGCACCCCACTCGGCGTCTTGCTGGCTGTAGCGATCGCGGATCGCACGAAACATGTCCTGGATATCCTCCACGACCTGGTAGTGAGACTCCATCACCTCGTACACGCCGTTCTGCGAGCCTCGCGCTTTCTCGCGGTAGCGCTTCACCATGGTCTTCCCCGAGACCAGATCTTTGCCACCGTTGCCTTGGTAGTGCTCGCCGAGACCCCACGTGTCCTGCTGCGCGATATCGGTCATCGTCTGCTGGATGTCCCTGATCCTGTCCTTGAAGAACTCACAGTCGCGGTCGACGTAGACGAACTGCTCGGGATCCATCCGCACCTTGAGCCGACCCTCGCGCGCCTCGCTGACAAGATTGGCCAGCGGACGAGGCGGCTTCTCCTCATCGCTCATGGTTTACGTTCCCTCCCAATGAGATTCGATCCGCATCGCCGCGGCTACGCCGTCGCAGGCAGAGTTGACGCGACTTTCTCCGCTAGAGAGCGGGCGAGCTCGCACGAGTCGATACTCCCCGTGTCTCGGTTCGACGGCGGATTGTTGAGATTGAACTCGAGGCTGCCACCCTTCATCTCCACGTCCACCGTGCACGCTTCCTTGATGTGGGCGCCATCGAACTGACGGCTGGAGATTGCCCGGCGCCCCGCGATGGTGAACTCTTGGGTCTCTGGGAAGTTCTTGGCTCGCACCATATCGATGGTCAAGTTTGTCGTCCGGATACTCGCCACGTATCCGTTCGATCGACCATATCGGCACCCACGCCACTTGATCCCGCCATCAGCGTCCGAGTCGGCTTGCCCCCTCGCGGTGAGTTTCTCCGAGGCCAGCACAGCATCAGGGATGTCTTTGCACGGGTCGTACCCCCGCGGCACATCGGCCGCAATCGAGGTCCCAACCGAACTTGTCGAGCTGCCTGTAGAACCAGTCCCGCCGTTATCCGAGGGCCCACAGGCGGCGAGGAGCATGACAGTTCCGAATATGAAGGTCGCGGCACGAACTGTGTTGCCACAGCTTGTCATTCAGTCCCCTCGCGGCCGGTGCCTCGGAGTCCCGCACAGGGTCGGACCGGCTTCTCCGCCCCCTAATCAGCTGCTGTGACCGTACCGTCAGCCATATCAGCTCGCAAGCGGCGCGCTCGTGGGTTCAATCGGCCTGAGACCTGCATGCGATCGGGGCGTTTTTCGGCGCACCGCGCATCCAATAGGTGCGTTCAACCACGAGCTCAGCCCTTGTTTTCGGCGCCACCTTGTCGCCGATGGCAGCAGCGTCCGTACTGCCGACTAGTCGGAGGCCAGCCCGCAGATCCTCATGCTCGTAAGTGAGGTTCGAGCTGATGCTGTTGCCCCCTTTCGGATCCCTATCGCCCGCGGGGCAGCCGTCGTCGTCCCGCGGATACCTCCGCTCTCAGGTCTTCATACCCGACTGCCAACTCAGCCAGTCGCTCCCAGGCATTCCACAAGTCCCAATCGGACATGCTCACGAGCGCGGTATAGGCACAAGCCGTGAACTGAGCCAGACGATCAATGACTGCACCCACGGTCTCGGTGTGTAGGTATGCGGCCCCGAGCGCTGGTGGCAACTGTTCATTTACCCAGCGGTCGATGCCTTCGACCAGTTTGGCGCGCTCCTCATCGATCTCTTTCCACGATGCCGTATCCGCTGTCAACCGTCGATCGTGCAGATTGGTGAGCTCCCATGCTGACACCAACAGCGGGTGGTCCTCGTGAATCACTCCGCGGCACGCGGCAAGGACAAGGTTCCTCATCGGCAACGAGCTTTCGGCGCTCACTGCCGACCACCATGTCGCTCGTGTTGGCTCGGACAACTCACGCGAGTCTCGGACAGATTCACCGTTGGTTCGGCGTCAGTGTGAACCGCCCCGGCTTTTCGGCCGCTTCTTTCCTTGTGAAGGATGTGGGCCATGCCCAAGCGTTATCCGATCGAGCAGCGTGAGCGTGCGGTGAAGATGGTGCTGGACCGCCTCGACGGGTATCCGTCGGCGTATGCCGCCTGCCAGGCGCTCGCCCCGAAGCTCGGTGTCCACCCGGAGTCGTTGCGGGTCTGGGTGAAGCAGGCCCAGATTGACACCGGGAAGGCTCCCGGTGTGACGAGTGCGGAGCAGGCGCGGATCAAAGAACTCGAACGCGAAGTCCGAGATCTGAAGGAGGCCAACGAGATTCTGAAAGCTGCCTCGATTTTCTTCGCGCGGGAGATCGACCCGCGCCGCCGGTGATCTGTGCGTTCATCGATCAGATGCGGGGGCTGGGTTTCCGGGTCGATCCGATCTGTCGCGTGCTCACCGAGCAGGGCGTGCAGGTCGCCGGACGAACCTATCGGAACTGGAAAACCGCGCCGGCTTCGGCGCGGACAGTGACCGACGCGCGCCTGACCGACGCATTGCTGGCCACCATCGGCACGCCCGAGGGAATGTATGGGCGCCGCAAGATGACCCCGTATCTGCGCCGCCAGGGCCTCCAGGTAGGGATCGGCACCGTCGACCGACTCATGCGTGACGAAGGTCTGTCGGGCGTGGTCCGCGGCGGCAAACACCGCACCACGATCGGCGGGAAAGGCGCCGGTCATCGCCGCGCCCCGGACCTTCTCGACCGCGACTTCACCGCAACCGAGCCAAATCGCAAGTGGGTCACCGACTTTACTTACGTGCCCACCTGGTCGGGGTTCGTGTATGTGGCGTTCGTGATCGACTGCTTCTCCCGTTCCATCGTGGGCTGGCAGGCCGCCACGATCAAGGACACTGCCATGGTCACCACCGCACTGAGAATGGCGCTGTGGCGGCGCGATCACGATGGTCACGCCGTTGAGGATGGATTGATCCATCACAGCGACGCGGGATCGCAATACACCTCGATAAGATTCGCAGAAACCCTTGCCGCAGAACAGATTGCGGCCTCGATCGGCAGTATCGGCGATGCCTACGACAACGCCCTGGCGGAGTCGACGATCGGGCTGTTCAAGACCGAAGCCCTCGCCCGTGACAGCCCGTTTCTCACCGGGCCACTGCGGGCGCTCGACGATGTCGAGTACGCGACGATGGAATGGGTCGACTGGTACAACAACCAGCGGCTGCACAGCCTGCTCGGCCATATCCCACCCGTCGAGTACGAAGCCGCCTATTACGCTCAACAACAGCCATCCCAGCCGGTGATGACTCAACCATGAAGCCGGCCGGAAAGTGGGGACGGTTCAGTGCATACCATCGATAGCCTCTCTCAAAAACATGTCAGCAGCGCGGATTTCATCGATTCGCTTGTCAGTAACTTTCGTGCGAGGTCGGCCGAATCAGTCGGTCTGCGGGAGCTTGGCCTTCCACGCCTCGATACCCCTACGTATGAGGGTGAGGCGTTGAGGGCCGATCCAGTTCAGGCTGAGCAGGTCATCATCTGACATCTCGGCAAGGGTTGCCATGGTGCGAATTCCATGGCGACGCAGGCGATTTGCTGTCGTCTCCGTCATCCAGTCGAATTCACCTTTGGGCTCGAATTCACCCGCTGACGGAAGGAGATCGCAGCCGTGCCTCGCGTTGTGAATCAATCTCTCGACGCTGGGCTTGAAGTTCCAATCAATAAGCACACCGTCTCGCGAGGAGATCCGCATGTCGACGAGCTTCCATACACCAGAGGTCTTCTCGACAATGGTGGCTTCGTACTCGATACCGGGGTGGCCGTCCAGTTCGAAGGTCGCACACTTGATGCTCTTGCCTGAGCGACGCCGACGCCCCTGCTGGCTGTGAGGTGTAGCGATCTGTTGTTTCATGTTCATTTTGTCCTTTCGTCTATATCTGCACCGGACACGCACTGCGGGGGTGTTAGCTGGTCTTGGTGCCGATTCCGCCGTAGATCACCAGTCGGGTGGCGGGCAGATCGTCGTCGAGCCATTCCTGAGCAGGCACCACACCGGGTTCGATGAGGTCGAAGCCGTCGAAGAACGCCTCGACCTGCCCCAGCGATCGGTACACGACCTGGGATGGGCTTTTGTCGGTGTCGTCCTGCGACTGGGCGATGAAGGTGGGATGGGTGTCGTTGGAGCTATGCGTGATCGCGAGGTAGCTGCCCGGTGCCATCACCTTGCAGAACTTGGCGACGATCCCGCACGGGTCTTCGTCGTCCATCACGTAATGGAGCACGCCGACTATCAGCACACAAACCGGCTCGTCGAAGTCGATGAGCGATCCGGTCTTCAACTGGTCGATGATGTCATCGGGTTGGCGAAGGTCGGCCTTCAACGCCGTCACGCCGGGCGAATGCGCCAGCAGCGCATCGCAATGCGAGTGCACGATCGGGTCGTTGTCGATGTAGACCACGTCCGCCGACGGCTCTATCTTGCGCGCCGTCTCGTGCACGTTGGGCAAGGTCGGGATGCCAGCACCGAGATCGATGAACTGCCGGACACCGGCCTCAGCGGCCATCTCGACCGCCTTCATCAGGAACTGGCGGATGAACCACGCCAGTGTCTTGGTGTCGGGCGCGATGGCTAGCATGCGGTGCGCGATTTCGCGGTCGATGTCGTAGTTGTCTTTGCCGCCGAGCATGTAGTCATAGATCCGTGCCGAACTGGGTACATTCGGATTGAGACCGGGAACGCGGTCCAGATCTGACACGACTGATTCGTCCAATCATTGTGTGGTCGTGAGCAATTCGGTGACGGCCCCTGTCGCAGTGAGGCTCATCGTGGATCATCGCCACGCGCGCAAGGGAATTGGACGTGATCGCGTCGACGGCTGTAGTGCGGACATCCAATTCCTGGGTGATACAGCTGATCGAGCCGACGCCGGAGTTCCAATACCTGCTGAAACAACAGCACGCTCGCGACTAGAGACAGGGCACGAACGATTCGGTCGATCATGAGCGCCCACCCTCTACCGTGCGGAGGGCGAGTACTTCGCTCAGCATGCGAACAATTCATTGAAAGGCGGACGATCGCGGCCCGACGGCGCGGAGATCCAGGTGGCATCAGGACATCCCGGCGTCGGCAGGGTGATAAGGACCCCCTGCATGAGCACGACGTCGTTCTTGGCGAATCTCGATCCGGGACCGAACAAGATGCTCAGCGCGGAATCCTTTGGCGCTGACCCGGTCAGGAACAACCATCGGCTTGTCAGCGACGAGATGATCGGCATCTGCATCCGGTCCGCCAGCAATGCACTGCGGACACACACGCCAAGATGCCTGGGCATCGCCACCACCCGCGCGGCGGCATCCAGACCACCGTAGAAAACGATGCGATCTTGTCGATCGAAGAACGCATTCAGCCCGAACTCACTCTGATATAGGTCGCGGCGTTGCGAAGTCGCCCGCAGTACAGGCGTATTCACTGAATCGATGGTTGAGGTAGCCACTGTCAGACTTCCCCGTCACCATGCTCGGAGCCTTGCCGACTGGCCTCAACCGGCTGGGGTGAACTGCCTTCGCCCCGCTTTCCGAAGCCGTACTTGCCATGCATCACCGCCACAACAACGGCAAGTAGAAGTAGTGCGCACACAGGGATGAGTAGAGACATTGACAAGCCCCTTCGAATTTGAGATGTGGTGTGCAGGAATTGATTTGGCGACGCACTTGCTGACTAGCTCGCGATCTTGGCAATGTGACGCGGGGCGGACAGCCTGGTCGGATCGAGTTTCGGCAGTGGCATGGTCTTCGCCGCCCAGTCCTCCTGCGCCAAACGCCGTCGGGTACGCCAGGTTCGCTGGAGTCGGGCGAACTCGCGCTCATCGCGGCGCCGCAACACCTCCATGGCGGCGAAGAGTGCGACGACGACGGCCATGACTACGACGAAGGCCAGGGTGTCCATAAGGTCCCGCAATTCAATGGATGGTGATCTGTTTGGTCGTCGTCGACCAGGAATGCGCTTAGGCGCGGGTTGTGGCTCTGGTTGAAAGCCGTCAGGAACTCGTTTGCCATGCCCTCGGGGGCGCTGCGGTCCTCGACGATGACGGGCGTGTCCGTGCCCTTGGGCGTGTAGACGAACCGGATGTGTACGACCCGTTCCTTGGTCGGCGGACCATTGTTCTGCGCAACCCCGATTCGTCGTACGCCCCAGACGTACACGGACAACATCGCGGCTCATCGCCGTCGTAATGGCCACAGAGGGCAGCGCCGCCCTCGAGCCAACTCCGTCCATGACGAGTCCTGGAGCGCAAACCACACAGTTTCCAAGGTGGTGAGCCCGACACTGTCGGCGAATTCGTTGATCTTCGCGACGGCATCGGCGACTTCCATCGCCGCTGAGGCTTGGCCCTTCGTGATGGTTCGGCCCGGCAGGAACGACACCACCCACCCACCGAGGCCGACGCTCTTTGCTTGATGCTCAGTCTGATCGCTGACCAGAGTCGAGCCGACTACCCGTACAGACATGGCTATGACCTCCCCCGTCCACAGCTGCGGTAGGCAATAGCGATGGCTAATGCGCCGATGACCGCGCGCGATTGCAGGGTCATCGAGATTTGTTGCAGTAGTGATGGTTTCACGATCAGCACCCCTCGTTCACGATGGAAGTTAGGTGCGCCCAGCCCTTGAGAGCTCCGGGTAGCGGAAGCGGAGCCGTCGCTCCGGGCGCACACTCAGCACACACCCGAGACCTCCAAACCCTCAAGGTTTCGACAGAAACGTTTCAGAAAAAACGTGCATAGTTTTAGTTCGCGGCGCATTCTGGTTTCAGTTGAAACCGCATCCTCCGAAAGGTCGCAGATGGCAACCGACTCAACAGTCGCTCGGCGGCTACTAGGTCTCCAACTTGAGGCACTTCGTGAGGCGAAGGGCATCACGATGCAAGCGGCAGCCGACTCCATATCCATCGGAAAATCGACGTTGTGGAAGATCGAAACCGGTCAGTCCGTCAGGCTCAACCCGGTCCTGCTCAGCCACCTTTGCGACCTGTACGGGGCGAAGCCAGAGGTGACCAAGGTTCTGCTCGGCCTGGTCGAGGAAACCAAGGCCAAGGGCTGGTGGCAGGCGTTCACGGACTCGATTCCGAAAGACTTCGGGTTGTTCGTTGGTCTTGAAGACGCAGCGAATCGCCTGATCTCATACCAAACAACGTTCCTGCCTGGACTGTTGCACACCGCGGAGTATCGCCGAGCTTTGATCTGGACCGAGTTCCCTCACAAGCCTCCGGAGGATGTGGAGCGAATGCTAGTGGTCGGGATGAAGCGCCAAGACCGGCTTACCGACGAGTCCAACCCCATCGCGATGGACGTGTTCGTGGACGAATTCGCGCTGCGCCGAGTCACCGGCAGTACGGAGATCATGGCCTCACAGCTTCAGCACCTGGCGGCAGTCGGCCGACTGCCCAACTTGTCGATACGGGTCATCCCCGCGTCGGCGGGCACGTACCGCGCGTTGATGGTGGGCACGTTCGTGATCCTGGAGTTCCCAGCTCACCCCAAGGCCGAACTGACCATGCCGCCGATAATCTACGTGCAAGGCTTCACTGGCGACCTATACCTTGAGAAGACCGAGGAGGTTCGGCAGTATCGTGAAGCTTGCGCCGACCTCCAGAGGTTGGCACTGGATGAGGCCAAGAGCCACTCCCTCATCAGCAAAATTGCGAAGGAGTACGCGACGTGAACGTAGACCTGACCGGTGCCCAGTGGTTCAAGAGCAGCCGCAGCACCGGAGCTAAAGATTGTGTAGAGGTCGCGTTCCTCGCTGAGGGCAAGATCGGCGTGCGGGACTCTAAGAACCCGACCGGCCCGGCGCTGGTGTTCGCCCCCAGCGAGTGGGCGGCCTTCACCGCGGGCGTGAACGACGGCGAGTTCGACCGCACATAAGCCAAACCGCCAACGGCCCCGCTTCGATCGTGCGTCGGAGCGGGGCCGTTGGCGTGTAGAGCGTACCGGGGGCGTGTCCTCGACCGGTTGCGGGAGAACCATGGCGAGTAGCCGGTGAGACTGCCAGGATGACGGCGTGAACATCGGGGCGGCAACGGTTCTCGCGAGAAGGACTACGGGCCTTTCGTCCAGGGCGGCGGAGCGGTGATCGCCGCCTGTGCCGGCGCACTGATCGCTGGCAGATATCTACTTCGTAACTCGAAGAAGACACCGTATGAACACCTCGATCTGCTCGTCAAAGCGCGCACCGATTGGCCTGAAGGTGTTGAGGGAGTCGGGCGTTACTGGACTTGATGGTGAGGAGTGTCATCCTCATCGCTGAAGTCGTATTCGTCGACGTCGAGCCCGGTCCGGGTCGATGACAGGAAATCGATCACCGAGATCGATAGATGCCATCCCAGCGGCCGAGGCCAAGGCCGTGCCTGCTCCCAAGTGGTCCCACCAGGCGCAGCCTGGACCCCTTCTAGATCATGAAAATAACGCACGACCTGCATCACCGGGCTGATCTCGTCGTCAGCGCAGAGTGAGACCAATCCGGCACGAATCGGATCCAACCGATCCACCAGATGCTGAATCTGCTCATCGACGCTCTCATCGCTACGGCGAACGATCTTCCACGAATGGCAGCGCGGAACAACACATTCGGGTGACCGGCTGCCCATCACGAGCACTTCGTCCGGCTCCATCCCCAGCCGCACGGTCATATCCGCAGCGGACAGCGTCACACTTTTCAACGCGAAATAGCAGTACTGGCGGGTCTTCACGAGCACGATCCGACCACACACCCCGACGGGCACGCGACCGGTTATCTGTCCGCAGGTTCACCACGCCACCAAGCCGCCCTGCTCTCGCCAGGTTTATTGAGATTCCGAAACCATCCTCGTCTCAACTGATCTGGCGAACGACAGGGTTGCCAACCAACCAATCTGGGCGACTGACCAACGCGCGGGTCGCGGCATAGCTCACTCGTCCCGACTGAAGTCAGCATGGACGAGTGCGATGCAGAACGTCTTACGCTGATTTCAGGACGTTCTTCGGTTGCTAGCACGTTCCGGCCCCGCGCTCGGGGTCTCATCAGGTTGTGCTGAGCGAGGTGAGCGTCGCGGTTGGCGAGCGAGTTGATCTCTGCTCGGCGACGAAATTTGGGTATGTCGTTGCAGGACAACGTGCATAGGATCACCCGCATGGCGACACGGCTTGTTCAAATCAACATCAAGGCTCGAGATGACTCCGCGCTCGGCCGGTTCTGGGCGGAGGCGCTCGGCTGGGGCGTTTCCAGCGAGGGACCCGGCGTGACCAACGTTGAGCCCGTGGGCTTCGTCTGGCCGGACCCCGTCGCTGTCTGCGTCGATGTCGTTACCGTCCCGGACCCCGAAACGGTGAAGTACCGGGTGCACGTCGATCTCGCCACCACCTCCGCGGCCCATCACGCGGAGTTGGTCGCGCGCCTCGCCGATCTCGGTGCGAGGCCCGCCGACGTGGGCCAGGGCGACGTCGCGTGGACGGTCCTGGCCGACCCGGAGGGCAACATGTTCCGTGTGCTGGAGCCTCGGGAGATCTACCGGGACACCGGGCCTATCGCCGCGGTGGCGGTCGACTGCGCGGATCCGCGGGCCATGGCCCGGTTCTGGGGCGAGGCGATGGACTGGACCCTGCACGAGGTGACCGATGATCACGCGAGGTTGCGTTCGGCCAAGGGTGTCGGCCCTTATCTGGAGTTCCGCCGTACGCCCGGCGTGCAGACCGTGTGGACCCGCGTCCATCTCGACCTCTTGCCGTACGCCGGTGACGATCAAGCGGCGGAGGTGGCCCGGCTGCGGGCTCTGGGCGCCACCGACAGCGACATCGGCCAGGGCGACGTGCCGTGGACAGTCCTGGCCGACCCGGAGGGCAACGAGTTCTGCGTCCTCGGCCCGGGGCGCTGACCGAGGGCCCGGCGAGAATCTAACAGAATGCGTTGTACTGCAATAGTTCTCGGCAGGCCACCGTCGTGACAGTTCTGGTCGGCACGGTAGGCGGTGCGGGTTCAAGCGGTCAGTTGAGCGAGCGCATCTCGGTGCGATCGTGATGGCGGACCAGCACGGCCAACTGACCGCACGGGCCTGCGCCATGGTGGAGCGGGAACTGGCCGCCGGCACCGCGTTCATGAACAGCCGTGGGCTCCTGCACCTCGACGCGCACTTCCAGAACATCCTCACCGACGGTCGAGGCCTCTACTTCGCCGACTACGGCCTCGCGCTCTCCTCCGGGTTCGACCTCTCGCCGCAGGAAGCCGCGTTCTTCGACCAGAACCAGAGCTATGACCGCGGCTTCACTGCCACCTACCTGGTGAACTAGCTGCTCACCGCCCTCTACGGGCTCCGGCGCGAAGACCGGGAGACACGCGCCGCGATGGTGCGCGCCATCGCCGAAGGCAAGGCGCCGGAGGGCATCCCCGAGGGAGCCGCCGCGGTCCTCACCCGGCAGGCGCCGGTCGCTGCGGCGATGTCCGCGTTCATGCGTGCGTTCCAGCAGGCGAGCCTGAGCATCCCGTATCCGGACGAGGAGATCCGCCGCCTGCTGGACGGCCAGGCTTCTGTGTTCGTTCAGCCGACGTGACGGACCCCACGTGCCCGCTTGAGTTTCTCAATAGTCCTCTAGGGCAATGGCATTGGTAGCATGGATGACCGGCTTCATGATCGAGCGCATGGCGAGCCCCTTCCATGGCAAGTAACTCATCATCCGCATCATGGTGGTCTGCATCCGGATCATGCTCGCACTGCTCGCGACCATTCGGTTCGCGTTGGTCCAGCCGAGTGTCAGGTTGAGCGCGACGTATTCGCTCATCCTGTCTTGGTACTTGGCGAACGCAATTCGGTGGTCGCCGGCGGCTGATTTCAGTTCGCCGGCAAGCACATACGCTCCGACCAATGCGAGGCTGGTGCCCTGACCGGACAGCGGAGACGGGCAGTAGGCGGCGTCACCAACCAACGCGACTCGATTGTCCGACCAGCGATCCAGGTGGACCTGACTGACCGAATCGAAGTAGAAGTCCGGTGATTCGGGCATGGCGTGCAACAGTTCCGGCGTCTGCCAGCCTGCGTCGGCGAAGGCGTCGGCGAGCAGGCGCTGTTGCCCGGCAATGTCGCGGCGATCGGGAAGTGCTGCGGGAGTGCGGAATATGAACTGCGCTTTCGCGGCGGACTCGTGAGTGCTGTACAGCTGCACGATCCGGCTCGGCGTCAGAAGGCTCAATTCCCAGTGGTCGAGGTCGAGGTGGTTGGGCACGGTGAACACACAGGCATGGATGCCGGTGTCGCGGACGAACTGTGCCTCCGGACCGAAGACGTGCCTGCGCACGGTCGAATGCAATCCGTCGGCGCCGATCACCAGGTCGAAAATCCGTGGGGCCGCATGCTGGAAGGTCACCTCGGCACCGTCCGGTCCCTGGACGAGGCCGGTGATTGAATCGGCGAAAAGATACTCCACCTGGCCCTTGGTCTTGCGATACAGGGTCTGCGCGAGATCGCCGCGCAACACCTCGTCGTCACCGGGCGCGCGGAAGCCGATCAGGTCGGGACCGAGGGGAACCAGGACCTTGCCGGACCGGTTGACCCAGGCCCCGCCGCGCATGGCGGTGCTCGCCTGCCGAATTTCGGGCAGCAGCCCCATCCGATCGATGACTTGAATTGCGACACCGCGGATGTCGATCTTGTATCCGCCGCCGCGGAGGGTAGGCGCCTGCTCCACGATGGTGACGGTGAAGCCGTACCGGTGCAGCCAGTAGGCGAGAGCGGGGCCCGCCACGCTGGCTCCGCAGATGAGTACGGTCTTGTTGGTGAACTGCTGCGTTGTCGGCATGGGACAAAGGTCGGTGGTACCGCTCACCAACCGCTCACCGCGAACTCACCGTCGCTCACCGGCCCAGGCCAACGCTTGTTCAGGAGTCAGCTCGGCGCCCCGGTGATAGGCCGCGGCGTAGCGGTGTTCGCCCAGGATCCGAGCGGCCTCGATGGCTGTTCGCCCTACATCGTGCCCGTCTCCGAAAGGTGTGCCGCGCAGCGCTACCGAAGCGCCTAGCAGCTCTGCGGCCCACTCGGCGTCACCGGCGGACAATGCCGCCGCGGCCATGACATCCACCGCGCCCGCCGCCGCAGGCAGCTGGCCGTGCTGTGCTGCCGCCCGCAGTGCCGCGCGAAGCGACGAAAGCGACTGCACCGCATCACCTTCAGCGAGTGCCACGCGTCCGATGCTGGTCAAGATCCGGACGCGGGTCTCGTGCGCGTCGATCGAATTGTCGGGGCACTGAGCCAACGCCGCCGAATACTGTGCATGGGCGGACGCCGGATCGCCCGCGAGCCATTCGAGGTCACCCAGCCCGCGGCGCGCGTTGGCGACCATGGCAGGGAACCCGGCGTCGCGGGAAAGTTCTGCTGCGCGTTCGTAATCCGATCGGGCCGACGTCAGATCCGCGGCAGCGTCTGGGCCCGCGCGTCCGCCACGTCGGGCCAGCGCATCCCCGCGGCGGTTGAGCAGATCCGCTGTGTCCTCGACGCTGCCGAGTTCCGCGGTGAGCGCGATCGCCTCGTCGACCAGCGCGACCGAGCGATCGAGTTCGCCCCGCCAGTCTGCGATGGCGGACAGCTTGTCGAGGGCGCTGGCGATCGCCCAGCGGTCACCGATGGATCGGAAACTGGCTAGCGCGGTGGCGAATTCGACTTCGGCGCCGGATGTCTGGCCGCTGTACAGCAGCTGGAGCCCCTCGCTCATCCGGGCAAACGCTTGCGACCACGGGTCCGGCTCGAACAGGAAATGCTGCCGGGTTCGGTCGGCATCGAAGGTGACACCCGCCATGGCCAGTAGGAACACCACGTAAGGCCGACGCAATGGCCGTTGCGCGCGGGTGATCGCCGCGGCGGCATCATCGAGCCGGGAGTGCAGGTCCGCGCTGCCGCGTGCGGCTGCCACGACGCAGAGCGCGTAATCCTCCACTGGCGCAACGGAATCCAGGTTGTCCAGCAGCTCGGTCGCGATCTCGGCGGCGTCGCCGCGCCGGCCGCTCAACCACCAGAACCATGATTGTGCGGCCACGAGCCGCAGCGCTATGTCGTGATCGGCCCGGACCGCCCACCGCAGTGCGGCCTGCAGATTGCTGCTCTCAGCGGTTAGTTCGACCAGTCGGTCGAGCTGCTCGACGCGCCGCAGACCCGGCTCGGCCGACTCAGCGAGTTCCAGGAAGTGCTGTGCGTGCGTGCGGCGCAACCACTCGTGCTCACCACTTTCGGCGAGCCGCTGTGCGCCGAACTCTCGGATCGTCTCTAGCATCCGGTACCGGCCGTCGACGGCCTCCACCAGTGATTTATCCACCAGCCCGGCCAATAGTTCGTCCGTGTCGGGCAGCCCGCAGACACGTTCGGCGGCATGACCGGTAGATCCACCGGCGAATACCGTCAGCCGACTGGCCAGCGTCCGCTCGTCGGGATCGAGTAGGTCCCAACTCCATTCGACGACTGCACGCAGGGTTCGGTGCCGGGGTGCGGCGGTGCGATCGCCGCGTGACAGCAGTCGGAATCGATCGTCGAGCCGCATGGCGATCTGGCCCAGGGTGAGGGTGCGCAGTCGGGCGGCCGCAAGTTCGATGGCCAGCGGTAGCCCGTCGAGGCTGCGGCAAATGTGCTGAACGGTCGGGACGGTCGCGATGTCCACGATGAAATCCGGACGTGCCGCCGCCGCCCGGTCACCGAAAAGCCGAACGGCCGGGCTGGTGAGCATATCGGCAGGTCCGTCCTTCGGACCCGCCACCTTCAGCCGACCGAGCGGGAACAGCGCTTCGCCGGTGATACTCAACGCTTCTCGACTGGTGGCCAGTACTCGCAGCCCAGGGCAGGACACCAGTAGCCGATGGATGAGCGATGCCGCGTCACTGACGACGTGTTCACAGTTGTCGGCGATGATCAGCAGTGACCGGTCGGCCAGCGTCGCCAGTAGTCTGGCCGCTACATCCGTCAGGTCGCGTGCCGGGCGTGCATCGCGCACTCCAAGCGCGGTGGCGAATGCGTGCGCCAGTCGGCTGCCGTCCGCGAGCGGCGAGAGGTCGATGAAACAGACCTCGCCGCGGGCCCGGCCGCCGGCCTCCAACGCCAGCCGGGTTTTGCCGGTGCCGCCCGGACCGGTGACGGTGACCAGTCGCTCCCGCGCGAGCAAGGACCGCAGTCGGGCCAGTTCGTCGTCCCTGCCGACGAAACTGGTCAGCTGAGCGGGCAATCTTCGCGGCGCCGGTGCGGTTACCGAGTCCGCGCGCAGGATCGCCAGATGTGCCTCGGCCAGTTCTGCGGTGGGATCGGCGCCGAATTCGTCGGCCAGCAGCCGACGGCCATGCTCGAAGATCTCCAGCGCCTCCGCCTGCCGCCCTGCCGCCTGCAGCCCGCGCATCAGCAGCGCCCGGGCACGCTCTCGAAGTGGTTGTGCCGCAACAAAGTCTGCTAGCTCGATGACAACGCGGTGCGACTCGCCCAATGCCAGCGCGGCCGCCGCGCGATCCTCCACCGCCGCCAGCCGCGCTTCGGTCAGGCGCGCGGCCTGCGGCTCGGCGAAGGGTGCGTGCAGCACGTCGGCAAGGGCGGGCCCCCGCCACAGACCCAGCGCCTCGTCCAGCAGGGCGGCGGCGACGGCGGGATCTCCGCCGTGCAGCGCACGTCGACCGGCATCGGCGAGTTGGGCAAACCGGTGGGCGTCCACGGCGTCCGGATCGACCGTGAGCCGGTAGCCCGCCGGACCGAACTCGACGAATTCGTCTGTCGCCAAACCGCTTTGCAGGCCACGGCGCAGGCGTGACACCTGAGATTGCAATGCGTGCGCCGCATCGCCGGGCGGGTGCGTGCCGTAGAGGCCGTCGATCAACCGCTCCCTGCTGACCGTCCGTCCGGTGTCGATCAACAACAACGCCAGTAGCGACCGCACCTGCGGGCCACCTACTGCGACAGGGCTGCCGTCAGGCCGCCGTACCTCGACCGGCCCTAGGATCCCGAACTGCACGAGCGTCAGTATGCCCGTGTCTTGGTTGTCCGAACGCAATAGAGCATGTCTGAAAACTCAGATGACCTGCTCGACGGTGTGGCTGGTGCGCTGACCCTCATACGTTCACCGGGCGTCGGTTTTCGGTTGTCCTGGATAGAGGTCGGCGATGCGACGCATCGACAGGCCGGGAAGTAGGCAACGTCGTGTCCGCATGCCCGGGCGAGGTGACCGGTAGGGACCCATGGTGTTGGGCTGGTCGACCACGGTCAATAGTGGGCTGCGGGTGGCGAGTTGGTCGAACACCGCCCGTGGGCGGACCTCGTCGTTCGGTAATGCCTTGTCGTTCAGCCGCTTTCCGTCGGTCGTATCCTCTTCGTCAGCCCCGTCCGGGCGAAGCTCGCGGCCCTCGGACAGCTGGTCGACCAGGGCAAACTCCGACCAGTGATCGGCGTCGTGCTACCGCTGGCCGACATCGCACAGGCGCACCACTGTTGGAATGTGGCTCTGCCGGCGAGGGCCACGACGCTCACGCGGCAAGATAGCCGTCGCTGTGTACCCCCTGGACGAGCCGTCGAGCCGGACTAACCCGGCGAATATAGGGACACGCCCTCTTGTTTCGTAGGTGGAGGGCATGTTGACCGTGTCAGCGGACCTCAGGATAGGGGAGCAGCTCCTCTATCCGACCTCGTCAGCGTCGGCATCAACCTGTCGCCATCACCAAGCGCGTATCGCCCCGTGGGCCGCTGTCTCCACGTCCTGTCCGTTGATCACTGCGGTGAGCACAACCCGAAGTAGCGCGCCCGCGAGCCGGAACGCCTCCGAGGACGAGTTGACCTCGTCGTGTCCTGCACGGTCGATCCGCAAGGCTCCGGCTGGAAGCGTCGGCTGCTCAGACGAGTCGGACAGGCCGACGATCACGGCTTGGGCAAACTCGTCAGGCAGTCCTGGGACCAGGGGCTTGCTCAGGCTGCTGGCACAGGTTGCTGGATTGCCGAGCCCGAGCGGCTCGATGGCGACGAGGACCTCGAAGGTGGTCTCTCTGCCCGCTGAGGGGCAGAACTCGCCGCCGAGCAGGGCTCGCGACATCATGCCACCAAAGGCGCGCTGCACCTCCACGACTACCCGCGTCGGTGTCAAGTCCTCGCTCGCGGGCTCGGCCGGACTGGCCAAGCGAAGCAACGAGCCGCTGACGTAGGCCGCTGACGGTTCGTCGGCGTGCACCGCGACCTTCCGTCCTTGTTCATTGATGATCACTTGGGCGGCAACCCCCATGCCTTTCGCCAGTTGTTGTTGAACAGTTCAGGGAACTGGTCGATGACCTCAGGATCATAGTTCTTGAACAGTGGGTGCGTCTTCAGAGCCTCCGCATGCGCGTCATCATAGGACATTCCCTGGCCCATCAGCCGCGTCTCAGTCGTCTCGTGCGCCATGAAGTTGCTCTCTCCCTCCGACAGGGATCTGCCGTTGTCCATCGCCTTACGAATGCGACCGATCATGGCGTCGTTCGCGGGAGAGTAATCCAACCTGGACAGGTGCTGGGCCACACCATCCAGGTCTGCTCGGGTGTATGAGCGGGTGCCCGCGTAATCGACAACGGCACCCTCCTCCGCCGCCTTACCCGGGTCTATACGGCCAGACGGGTGGGCACCCTTGTATTCTTCCCAAGCCCACTCTGGAATGTCGGGATATTCGGGGGGCAGTCCGCCGCCGCCGTTCCCATTCATCTGGGGGCCGTTGCCGGTGGGGTCGAAGCTGTTGATGGGATCGGCGTTGGCGTAGTCGTAGTTGTTGGCTGAGCCTCCGGAGACGGGGTCGGTTTGCAGGAATCGGCCCAGCGCCGGGAGGTAGGTGCGGGCACCCATTTCGATGGCTTGGACTCCGCCGAGGTGTTCGATGGGGAGTTCGTGTTGGCCGAGCCATCCGAAGTCCATTCCGCCTTCAGCGGTCGACGGGATCGGAATATCACCGATCGCGCCGGTGCCCGGGTCGATGTTCTGCCCGTACGGGTCGTACAGATAGATAGAGGCAGAGCGGGTTGCGGTGCTGTCCGCGGTGAACAGGACGTCGCCGTGGATGTTCGGGTACGACCAATTGGTTTGCCCGGGCGAGGGTGGCTGTATGCCCGGTGCCGGTGCCGGTGCCGGTGCGGGGGTGGTCGTCGTGGGGGACTTCGTCGGCGGCGTGGTAGTCGTCGCCGAAGCCTCAGTAGTTCCCGTCGTCGCGGATGTTTCGATCTTCTTCGGTGCGGGAGCTGTCGACGGTCCGGTTGCTGTCGTCGCGGGTGGGGATGAGGGTGTGACTGGTAGCTGGTTCCTCGCTGCGACAGGTGCTGCCACTGGTGTCCGTGTGGGCGGTGTGGAACCCGGGTGCGCGGTCGTAGGGGGCGAGGTGGTTGTCGAGGGTGGTGCCGGGGCCGGCTTGGTTGCCGATGTGGTCGGTGCCTGCGGGTGAGTTGTCGTTGCCGAGGCGGGAGCGTGTGGTGCTGGTGTCTTCGTCGGAACGGTGCTGGTCGCCGTCGCGTTCGGTGAGGCGGTGGTCGGCGGTGAGTGCGGTGTGGCCGACGACGGGGTAGCCGGTGCGGTGTTGGTCGCCGATGCCGAGGGCGGGGTCGCCGCGCGGGCGGCGGGGAACCCCTGTGCGGGTTGGGCATAGGTCTTGGTCAGCAGCACCCCGCCGGGCAGTCCGAGGATTCGTTGCAGCATCGCACCGGAGCCATCGAGGATCACGTCCGGGCTGGCGCCGTTGGTGCTGTACCCGTAGTGCGTGGTGCCGTTCTGTTCCGGTCTCGCCGCCCCGGTGACGGTACGGGTCATCAACCGGTTCGCAGAATCGTAACTGTAGGAGATCAGTGTCCCTGCAGCGTTTTTCGTGGAAGTGTGCCGTTTGGTGGCGTCGTACCCAAGTTCGTCGCCGCCAACTTTCACCACGTCGCCGTGCACGTCGTAGGTCACCGCCATGTTGGTTGCGCCGCTGGTGGACAGCAGTCGGTCGGCGTTGTCGTAGCAGTAGGTGGTGACCGCGGGTGCGGCGCCGTCGCGGATGTCGGTGAACGAGGTGCGGTTGGTGTTGCGGCCCGCCGATGGTGATGGCCCGCAGCCGTTCGCGCCGTCGAATGAGTAGGTCAGCTGGTGGTGCGGCACGGTCGCCGCGATCAGTCGACCGACGGTGTCGTAGGTGTAGGCGTAGGACGCGACAGCATTCCCGTCGGCGGTGACCATATCGTTGGTGATCCGGTTGCCGCGGGATCGGGTCACGGTGTCGGTGACCGTGGACTGCGAGGCCTTCCATGTCAACGTGGTCGGTGTGCCCGAGGCGTTGCGGTCGAGTGAGTCGAGGCGAGATCCGTTGCCGTATCCGACGTTGGCTAGTTCACCGGCGTCGGTGTAGCCGGGTGTGGCGATCGCGGTGCCGTCGAGCGCCACTGATGTGAGGTGCGAGGCGTCGTCCCAGGCGTAAGTGGTTGCGCTGGTCGTGCCTTTGACAGTTACGGTGTTCTTGATCAGGCGTCCGGCCTGATCGTAGGTGCTGTCGGAGACCACTCCGGAGGCGTCGGTGGAGCGGACGGTGCGGCTGGTCAGGTCGACGACAGTGGTGAGGGTGCCGGATTCGTCGGTCATCTTCTTGGTGAGCGGATCCCCGCCGACGGCGTAGTCGTAGGTGACGGTGCGTGCGGGTTTGCCACCGAATTCCGGAGATGTCTGCTTCGCTGTTCGCCCACGGGCGTCGTAGCTGGTGCAGGCCCAACCGCCGTCACCGATCCGGGTCGCGACGACACGTCCGGCGTTGTCGTACACCGATTCCCCGACCAATGCGGGGCCGTCGGCCGGTTTGGCTCCGGTGACGGTCTTGCCCAGCCCGGCCTGATTCACCGCCGGTGTGGTCGTGTCACACGGGTTCGTGCGTGTCTCGTGTTCGCCGTAGTGGGTTATGGTGCTTCGCTTGTCCGCAGATCCGATATCACCGGCGGGCAACGCCCCGGCGAGGCTGCGCAGGTATCCGTCGCCGGGTTTCTCGTAACTGTGTTTCGCGGTGAGGTTCAGCCCGTCGGGGTCGGCTGTGGTCGAGACCGTCAGCCCGAAGACCGGGTCGATCCCTGCGTTCGGATCCGAGAAGCTCGTCGCGCTATGGCCGGACGGGGCACGTTCAACGCTGCCGCCGGACGTGTCGTCGGTGAGTAAACCGGTCGCCAACCCGTAGCGTGGGGCAAGATACTGTCCGGGCACCGTGATCGGTGCCGACGCGCCCGGCGGGGTCCAGGTGAGGTTGAGCGCTCCCGAGGTGCCGGAGCGGTTGTAGTAGTCGACCCGGACTCGATGCCAGCTCCCCGCAACCGCATTCGCGTACTTGGCGGGAACGGCGGTAGCTGTCTTGTCGTTCCAAGAGTCGATCAGAAGTACGTCATCGATCCACAATCGAACCCCATCGACCACGGTGGCCCCGATTCCGTAGTCGCCGGTGGCGGGGAATTGGATCTCACCGGTGAAACGGCCCGACCAGCCATCTGAATTCGGCACCGGTGGACTGTTCGCCCAAGCTCCCGACAGTGACCCGTCGGCAGCGCCGACACCGGTCGCCCACACCTTCGGTACTCCCGACAGGAACCGGTTGTCGTAGAAGACCGCCTGCAGCCCGGTTAGGCCTTGGTCGTAATCGGTGTGGTTGTGCGGCATCGACTCTGTGCACGCAGCGGTCGGTGTCTGCCCGGTGAAACACGAGCCCGGTGCCGGACCGTATTTGTCGATCGGGCGATCAGCGTGGTCGTAGACGGTCGTGGACCGTCGGCCCGCCGCATCGACGGTGGCGAGCGGCAGGTCTTTCTTCGGGTTCCATTCCGCGGTAGTACTGGCACCTAGGCCGTCGGTGCTGACCAGTGCGCGGCCCGCGTCGTCCCAGGTTACTTTGCGGGCGAACCCGATCTTCGGGTTCAACCCCGCCACGAGCACAACCGCCTGCTTGTGGGGAAAGTCGTAGCCGTAGGAGTGTTGCTCAGGGGTGGGGATCTGCAACGACCCTACTGACGGTAGTTCCACCTTCACCGCTCGGAACTTCTTCTCCCGCTCCGAATCCAGGTCGCCCGGAATATCGGGGGTCAGGGTGTAGCTGACATTGGTCACAGCCTCGGAGTGCAGGGAGAACGGGGGTTGAGCCGCTACCCAGTCGTTGCCGAGCGGGGTGCGGATCTTCGATATCGGACCGTGCGGGCCGTCGCGGTCTTCCTCAGGGTCTTGGGTCTCACAAATATCCGGTTTGCCGGGCGTGGGGTTGGGGTGGCAGACCTTCTTCTCCAGGATCCGCAGGTAGGCGAAGTCGGATCGCGCCCCGCCGGGGTTCTCGATCCGTTGCAAGGTGAGCCGGTCGTACCAGAGGCGGGTTTCGGTGCCGTCCCAGTAGGCGATCCGGCACAGTTTTCCCTGCGGTGCTTTCGTCGCGCCCGTCGGTTTGGCCGCGCCGCCGTAACAGCTATCGCTGTCATCGGTGTTGTAGAACAAGGTGTGCGCGCGACCGGACACCGGGTCTTTGATCTGCATCAACCGTGACGGGCTACCGAAGTAAAGGTATTGCAGCGCAGCGGGTTTCTTACTGTCGAGCACCGAGGACACCGCGGCCAGGGCGCCATCGGTGTTGAACAGCGACACCACACCGTTCTCGGTCACCGAGATCCGGCCGTCCGCGTCGAAGGCCAGCACTCCGTCCTCGTCCGGCGGCGGTGCGTAGCCACCGGCGGTCTTGACCCAGGAATGCGCACCGCCCGCGGTGTCGGTCAACACCACCGCCCCGTCGAGCAGCTCCGCGTGGGTGTAGCCGCTGGCGTGCGCGGCGAGCAGCCAGCCCGGTGGGAGCGGGGAAACATCTTGCGGGAACAGCGAATCGGTTTTGATCAGCTCCGGCCTGGCCGGGTTGGTCCGCACCCACAACTGCATCAGCGCCGGATCCAGGCTTCGGTGATACAACTCCACCTTCACCGGGACACGCTGGTTCCGCTTGAGCGAGATCTTGTCGGTCCAGCCGTCTAATCCGAGCTTGATCTGATCAGCGTTGAAGCGGTCCGGGTGGTCATAGATCAGCTTGTCACCGACCCAGATCTTCGCGCCATCAATATGCGCGCCGGTGAACTGGAAATCCCCGGCATAGTCGGCTTGAAAATAGCCCTCCCACCGGACCACATACCAGTCCGGTGCCAACGCCGATGGGCGAGTTCGCGATTCCCACGCCCCCGGAACCAACGACCCGTTCTGGTTCTGTAAGAAGTTCGACCAGTTCAAATTCACCTGCGACTCGGAGCGCACCAACACCGGTGCGTCATCGGGGGTTCCGTTATGGCGGGAATCGTTGAAATACGACGCCCGCATCCCGTGCCCCTCACCCGCCTGGGAGTTGTACACGAACTTCACCCCCGCGCTGCCGCCGACCGCGGCAAAGCTGGGGCCCCCGACCTCGGTGTGAGCGTTACCGTTGAACAGGTTCACCTGCACCGGGCCCATCGTGTCTTTCGGCACCGGGCCCGGTTCACCGATCCGCTGATCCACCTTGAAATGCCCGACCCACCGAGCCGGGGTCACGGTCACCCCGCCCTTGATCGCTGTGTCGACCGTCCAGGTGTACCGCCCACCGTCGTGCAGCACGTATTTCGGGATGGTCCATGAAGGCGATTCCAGGCATCCCGAGTCGACCACACTGCCCGATCGGCCGTCCTGCCCGGTGGAGACCTTGAAGCAGTACTGTGTCGCATCGCCCGACGGATTCGATACCGCAGTGGTCTGCAACGTCGGGGTGAGAGTTGAGACCACCGCGTCATCGACCGGGCCGACCATCGCCGATCCCGGTGGTGCGGTGCCGTAATCGACGATCAGCCGCACCTGCAGTTTCTTATAGGACAGCTCGCTGGTTTCGCTGCCGGTCAGCATGAACCAGGCGTTGTTGTCGTTCGCCGCCACCCGACCTGCGATGAAATCGGTCAATGCCTTGGACTGCATTGCCCCGCCGTCCCCGATCGGCGCGGATGCCAAGACGTCACCGGTCGCGCCGAAGCCGAGCGGGCTAGCTGCCCCAGATACGTTCGACGTGAACGACTTCGAGGTCCCGTCAGTGCCGCTGCGCTGGAAATCCAGCCGTGCCCCGACCACCGTCTTCCCCGCCACCGGCGTGAAATCGAATCGGAAGGCTGAGCGCCACACCAAGTCCTGGTTATTCGGCCGGGAATTACCCACCGCGATACCGCACGTATTCGCACATTCGGCAGCACCGTCGGATCGATACGCGATCGTCGACGGCTGTGTGTCGAACCCATAGGTGTAGGTCGGGTCGACCGTGACCGGGAACCGTCGCCCCGCATCGGTCAACCACCGCTTGTCCACCAATATTGTTATCAGCCACGAATCACCCTGGGCTGCAAGCGTGTACGTGCCGCCGGTACGCGCTGACGGCTTATCGTCACGGCCGGAATCCCACACCGACACCGGCGGCAACCCCGCCATCACGCTTCCGGACGCGTCAATGAACACGACCGTGTCGCCCTGCACCCGCGGTGTCAGCGCGCCGGTGTTCATCCTGAACACCCACCGCCCCTCACCGACCGCGGCCGACGACTTCACGATCAACGACTCTTTGACCTCGCCCTGCGACACTGCGTAGGTCAGATCCGTGCCCGACAACACATCCGCGTACGATACGGTCGAATCCGTCACCGTGCGGTGAGACCTGTTGGCCCCCTGCAACGCAACGGTGACCGCGGTGTTGTTCCGGTCGATGCGCACCAGCGACGAGTCATCACCGGATTCGGCGAAACCCACACTGCCACCGGCAGTTACCGCCGTCGCCGTCTTCGAACCCTTGTCCTCGACAACCCGAGTATCGCCAGGAACCCAACCGCCCCGCGTATCAGGCACGCTCACCGGAACCTGGGACAACACCACCGACCGCGTGCCATCGCCATTGGCGTACTCGACCGAACGCGCCGACCGACCCGACTCCTTCGACGTCTTCGGATCAAAACCCGTACGCCGCCCAGCGGCACCGACCAACGGTCCGAAATCAGCCGCAGGCGCGGGAGGGGATTCGAGTGTGGGCCCACTCGCCGGCGAAAGCATCGGCACCTCATGCGATTTGGACCCCGAACCGACGTGCGACACGATCACCTGTGTCAACGTCGCCACCAACACCACAGCCACCGCGGCCACAACCACCTGCCACCACAACCGCGATCGGGAGTTAGGCAGTAGAGAGACGCCGTAGCGAGAAGCCCTGTTGCCCAATGTGATTCGACGCATCTCCCGTAAGGGCGCCAGTAAGCGCCCCCATCGCGCGGGGCCAAACCGTCGCCGCAGCTCGCGAATCCTCTTCGCACCCCTCATAGACCATGCGCTCTTCGTCATCGAGACCCCCCTCGTTCCTATCCCTACATGTCACTCATCGGACACGTGGAACCTCTGCCATGGCTATCGCCTGCAGCGAGCTTCGTGACAGGTCATGCTCGAGATCCCTCAGCTGACCGGTCGTATCGAAGATGTTGCCTCAAGATGATCATGGGGTGGTACTCCCCAAAGCTCCCCAGATCGTTGGCACTGAAAGTTCCGTGAAAGCAGAACAGTCTTACGGCACAGGGCATTGCATGACGTACCTCCATCGCCGACGACGGCACGACGACGGCAATGCGCGATCTGCGATGAATTCTTCCATCCAGACGGACTGCGCTCTGACGGTGTGAATCGACTCCGCGGTCAGTTGTTCTTCACTGTGGTGCTTGCCACCGCTCGGCGTACGCCTTTCACTAGACGCGTATCCCTGCGGATTCGCACCGATTGGTGTGTGTCCGCTCGGCCTCATCGATGACTACGACCGAGCAATGATCAGAACCTGTGGACGACCGGGAAGGAGTACCTTCCCGGATGATCTTCGATTCCAGGAGCTGATCAGTCCGGCGCGCCAACGCCGGGCGGGGTGTCGCGTTCACCGATCGATGAGATCGTGCGCGAAGGCGCCCGCCGGATGCTCGAAGCCTCCTTGCGGGCCGAGGTCGCCGTGTATGTCGAGAGGTTCGCCGACCAGGTCGACGAGAACGGGCGAAAGCTGGCGGTACGCCACGGTTACCACAACGAACGCCAGGTATTGACCGCCGCCGGCGCAGTAACGGTGAAAGCGCCACGGGTCAACGACAAATGCATCGATGCCTAATCCGGTGAGCGTCAACGGTTTTCCTCGGCGATCCTGCCCGCTTGGGCACGTAAGTCATCGCAAGTCACCGAAGTGTTGCCGCTGCTGTATCTGCACGGGTTGTCCACCGGTGACTTCGGTCCGGCCATGGAACAGTTCCTTGGCTCCGGCGCTGGACTCTCACCAGCGTCGATCACCCGGTTGACCGGTCAGTGGCAGGACGAAGCCCGCGCGTTCGCGCAGCGAGACCTCTCGGGCACCGATTACGTGTATCTGTGGGTCGACACGGCATCCACACCAAAGTCCGCCTCGAGCAGGAAAAGCTGTGCCTGCTGGTGATGATCGGCGTGCGTGCCGACGGCCGCAAGGAGCTGGTCGCGCTCGCCGACGGCTACCGCGAATCGACCGAGTCATGGGCGGATCTGCTGCGGTCATGTCGCCGCCGCGGCATGACCGACCCGGTGCTCGGGGTCGGTGACGGCGCGCTCGGCTTCTGGAAAGCGCTGCGGGAGGTGTTCCCGGAGACGAAAGAGCAGCGCTGCTGGTTCCATAAATCTGCGAATGTGCTTGCCGTGCTGCCGAAATCAGCGCACCCGGGCGCGATCGCAGCGATGAAGGAGATCTACAACGCCGAGGACATCGACAAGGCGCAACTTGCGGTGAGAGCATTCGAAATTGACTACGGCGCAAAGTATCCCAAAGCGGTCGCGAAAATCACCGGCGATCTCGACGTGTTGCTCGAGTTCTTCAAATACCCGGCCGAGCACTGGATCCACCTGCGCACCATCAACCCGATCGAATCCACCTTCGCCACAGTGCGATTGAGGATGAAAGTCACCAAGGGGCCGTGCTCGCGCGCGGCCGGAATCGCCATGGCCTACAAGCTGATCGAGGCCGCCCAGGCCCGCTGGCGCAAGGTCAACGCACCCGAACTGGTCGCCCTCGTCCGCACCGGGGCGCTCTTCCACAAGGGCAAGCTGCTCGAACGACCCTGCGACATCACGGCCAAAACCACATCTACCGAGTCGGACAACGCCACATCCGAGGTCACCCCTGGAAACCAGGTCGCATGATGAGCCCTTCCCCATCGGACGACAGCCCGGACCTCCCCGCCGCCGAGCACGCCCGCTGGATGCATTATCAGCACGCCTTCACCATGGTTCCCGATGCCGGCGAACTCGCGCTGGTAGCAACCGTTCTCGAGGACCCGGACCAGGTAATGGCGCAGTCGGCAGTGGTCTGGCACATCGACCGGCGGGCGGCGGCCCTGCTCGACGAACCTCAATACTCGGCGTGGGCACAGGCAATGACGGACGCGGTAGAAGGGTATCCCTTCATCGTGCAGCGAATCCGCGAGTGGTCGCTGTTGCGCGCTATCACACTGGCCGAGCCATGGAACCCCGACGCACTCCTGAATTCGTCGGACTGGTTGCAGCGCAAGGTATCCCAAAGCAGGACCTCCCCGCAAGCCCTCACGATCCTCGCCGAGGCCGGACGAACCCGGCGAGTCCGCAACGTCGCCAAACAAAACCTCAACACCAAGAACAAATGACCTGAAAAACCCCATCCACAGGAATTGACAATTACTCTCTCCATGTTCTACAAATAATCACGGCAGGAGGTGTCGTGATTTATTTGAAAGGCTGACTTGGCGACCGTCGGACGGCCCGATCGGTCGCGTCATGAAGGAGTGTCAAGTGAGTTCTGGAGTCAATCCGTGCATCGTGTTCAACGGCAATGCGCGGCAAGCGCTGGAGTTCTATCGGGAGGTCTTCGGCGGCGAGTTGGCGGTCGCGACGGTCGCGGACTTCGGCTCACCCGAAGCGCCAACGCTGACAACGTCACGCACGCCCGGCTCGACACGCAGGCCGGCTACACGCTGATCGGATGGGACTTCCCCGACGACCGGCCCGGCCACCCGCCCTATCAGCCAGGTAACAACAACGTTGCGGTCTTCGTCGGTGGCGACGACGACGAACTCCGTGGCTATTTCGAGAAGCTTTCGGTCGGCGGCACCGTGACGCTGCCCCTCGAAGAGCAGGTGTGGGGCGACGAGGCGGGCTCGCTCGTGGACCAGTTCGGGATCAGCTGGATGTTTAACATCACGGCCCAGCAGCACTGATCGCACGAGTAGTTGCGTTGAACGACGACCACTGAACGCCAGGCTGCACCTGGTCGGGCAACATCTGGTCGGGCAACATCTGGCTGCTTGTCCCCGAGGCGGCGGAGTGAGGGGTAAAAGTGCACGGTAATCGGCAATATCGGACGTTCTGCGCCGCAGTCGATCTCCCCGCGCAGAACGCCCGCCCCGCGGCATAGACCGGACGTTCGTTTGAGTGTGGTCACGGCGCTGAACCGCCGTACCTCTCAAAGCGTTTTTCCGGCACTCGCAGAGGGGCAGGGTCGATTAGGGGGTCCGAGCGTAAAGGCTGTGTCGATAAATCAATCGTTGTTGAACACCGGCCCGGCCAGACGGAATCGCCAAGACGACCAGGTGAGAGTCAGACGGATTTGCTCAGGCCCGCATCGACGAGAACCGCTGAGCCCGTGACGCTTGCCGAGCGTGGCGAGGACAGCAACACGATGGCGTCGGCGACTTCCTGTGGGTCGATGAGTCGCCCGGTGGTCAATCGCATCATCTCGGCGGCCTTCTGGTTCAAGATCGTATCGCGGTCGGTGCCGGTGGCTGCGGCCAAGATGTCGGCTGCCCCGCCCTCATCGGTCCACCACGGTGTGCGCACCGGCCCCGGAACGACCGTGTTGACCCGAATGCCTTGCGGGCCGAACTCTTCTGACAATGCCTGGGTCAGGTTGCCGACCGCTGCTTTCGCCGCCCCGTAGTCGACGTTGACACCGCTGGGCACGAGGGCATGGGTCGAGGTGATGTTGACGATGGAGCCTGCGCCACGCGCGAGTAGTAACGGTATCGCCGCGCGAACCGCCCGGACCGCAGACATGAGGTTGAAATCCAGCATCGCGGCCCAGTCCGCGTCGGTGAGTGCGGTGAACGAGAAGCGCGGCAGGACCGCGCCGGGCGGCGGTCCGCCTGCGTTGTTGACGAGGATGTCGAGCCCACCGAAGGCGTCCTTCGCCTTCGCGATCGCCTGAGCCGGGCCCTCTGGTGTCGCGAGATCAACGGCGACATGGACCAATCGCTCGCCCGCCAGTGCGTCGAGTTCCGGGGTGGAGCGTCTTGATGCGGCAACCACCAGTGCGCCTTCGGCATTCAGCGTCCGAGCGGTGGCGAGCCCGATGCCCTTCGACGCGCCCGTCACCACCGCGACCATGTCGTGCAAACCCAGATCCATGCACCACAGCCTTCCGCCCGGGCAGCCCCGGCGCTGGCGGATTACAGCCGTTGCGTTGGTTGGATAGGCACTCGGTGTGAATGTGAATCCGCGTGACTGTCAGGGGTCCGTTTATGGAGTAACGGTCGAGCTTTTCTCCGGCCGTCGAGTACATCTCCTTATAGGAGGACAGAATCTGCCAGCGTCAACATCCGCTCGTCGGCAGAGGCAGACATTCGCGAGATCGACTGCCGGTCAACAGCTATGGCCTGCTCGAACGCCCGGAACGCGGCAGATGAGTGCGTTCGGCGGCGGCTCGACGTAGTGCGCTGGCGTCATACCATCGCGAGCCCGTCCTCCAGATAGACAGTCCTGCCCTCGGTGCGAGCTTGCACCGCTGCCGCCACTCGTCGAGCCATCGCATCCGGCAGCCGCTCGGCAGCCTCGGTCTCATCACACCAAGCCCAACTTCGAAGCTCCTCGGCCTGAAGGACGATCGCCGACGTCTGCGCAATATCCAGTTCTCCGCCGTCGAAGATCAGCATCAGGCCATCATCGGGATAGAGACCCGGCGGGACCCAGTCGACCACCAACAGCCGTCCGAGAGGCACGCCGATACCCAGCTCTTCCCGGACCTCCCTGACAGCGGCGGTGCCCGGCGACTCGCCGCCCTCCACAACGCCACCGGGCAGTTCCCAATAGTCCTTGTACGTCGGTTCAACTAGCAACACGCGGCACAGCTCATCGACGAATAGTGCCCCCGCCCCCATCCGCTTACGAGGCAGCCTGGCAATGTGTTCAGCTCGTTCGGACTCCATGGGACACAACACTATCCACTTCCGCGCGCCGCGGCCGGGCTCGTGCTGGCCGGTCCGGTCAGCACGATATGCGGCTGCCATTACCACTCACTCGCTCTGACTGAACTCAACATGGATAGGTGGGATGCAGAACGTCTTACGCTGATTTCCGGATACTCGACTTGTTGAGGTACGGCGAACTTCGATCGGTGAGCAGTCGCGCGTCGAGAACTGACTCGTGCGGAAATTGCTCGACGGCTCCCCTGGGGCATCGATATCGTCACAGCGGTGCACCCTCTCGACCCTCCCACTGTGGCAAAGGACCGTGTTGAGGCCGCCACCGTGGCCTGTGCTGCTCGTCGCGGCCCGCTGGTGGGTTCGATACGGTCCTGGAATCGCTGTCAAACAGATCCTTCTGCGGAAATGGCTCGACACCGGTCTGCAGCAGCGACCGCGGCAACCCACAACAGTGCGCACCCGCTACGGACAACGATTCCTCATCCCTACTAAGTCAGATCCGTCTTCTATGACTCGCTGTGGCTACTGTCGCTCGCTTGCGAAGTTGCTGCCGTCGACGGACAGCTGGGTCCTTCGCGGGCTCGGATATGGCGGTCTTGGGGTCGTTTGACGTTGCCATGGCGGGTTTCTGGTTGCGTTGCTTCAGGTTCGGCGTCGACGTGTTGAAGCGCGTGCGAGTCTGGTCCGCGCTCTTCGTCCGCGGTGCAGTTGGCTCATGTAGCTGGTCATCGCCGATTGCCACGGTTTTGGAGTGGTCTTGAGGCGACGCGGTCATTGAGTCCTCGCTTGTTGGCCCGGTTTTTAGTCGCTGCATGAATACCGTTCGGTCCCAAGCATTGTTTGCTGCAGCAGTATCTGCTGGCGGGTGCGTCGGCGTCTGGAGCGTGGCGTCGTCATTGACGATCCTGGCTAATGGTCCTTTGATGGTGAGCGGCTCCAGTGTCCCGGCGATGACTACCTCGCCGTTCAAGCCTTCGTGGCAATCCACACACAGCTCGTCACGCAGTTGTCTCCACTCGCGGCATCCGCCGCATTCGCCGTTGAGGTCGACTGATTTGGTGGGGGTCGCCCTTGCGACTACTCGCCGGTTGTGTTGTCTGACCCAATCTTCGGTGACTGCCTTGGTCAGGCGGTCGCCGTAGCGCCACTCCTGACGGAATAGCTCCGGGGAATGGCTGTCGAAGTTCGCGGCGATGGTGTCGAGGCGGACTTGGATCGCTTGGCTTCGAGTGTGTTCGAGCGGGAGTTCGGGGATGCCTGGCCGTCCTTCTTCGCGGCAGGTTCCGCACAGGCCGTCGTCGCCGTGGCCGGTGGTGATTTGGCCGGTCCAGCGGTCGATGCAGGCGCGTTCGAGTCGGCATGACACGCACAAGGGATCGGTGACCTTGGCGGCGGCGTCGCGGTCGTAGTCGCGGCGATCAACGATCAGTTCGGGGCGGGGTGTGCCTGGCTCTCGGCGTTCTTCGGTAGTGAGTTGGTCTTCGTAGGCATCCACGCGGCTAGCGCCCCCGCTTCCGGTGCGTTGACGCGGGTCGGTGCGCTTGGTCTCCTCGACTCGACGCGCGACGAGTCCAGGTCGACGCCACGCCGGGTCAGTTCGCCTTGTCGCGGCGGGTCGGGTGTCGGGGATGTATTGGTGTTGATCGGTTTTCGGTACGCATGCCTCGATAAGTGCGCGGTGTTGTTCGTTGTCTCGCCAGAGTTTGCGGAGTTTGGTTATCGCGACGTCGTGGGTTTTGTAGCGCAGGGTGTTGGCGATTTCGCCGATCATGGCCCAGGTGGGGTCGTCGAGGTGGGTTTGGGTTCGCCGGAGTTGTTGTTTGGCTGTGCGAATGTCGCGGGCCTCGACCAGGGCTCGGATCGTTTGGATTGCTTCGCCCGCGCCCGCGGCGGAGGCCGGTCCGGCGGTGTTGTCGTGGTGTGGTTGCGCCATAGGAGACCTCCTCGACACTGGGTCATGGGTGGCGGCGGTGAGGCCGAGTTCGTTTGGGTTGGCGTGCCATTCGCTCGCGGCGCCGCCTTCCGGCATCACGGGTTGGGTCAGTCCCCGATGGTGGTGTTCGCGCATTGTCGGTACCTTCGCGGTAGCGCTGACTGTCAGTGGTGACCGGCACAGTGAGTCCTTGGGCCGGGTCTCGCTCGCCTGGAGAGCCGGATCCTGTTGTGTTCGAGTGTTGTCCCGATCGCGTCCACCCGATCGGTTGTCCGGATCGGATCGCGGTCCGGATGCTGGTGCTGGTAGCCAGGTTGGTGTCGAGTTCGCGCAGTTGCCGGTCGTATTCGCGGAGCCGTGCCACGACCTCGGCAGGCACCGCGCCGGGGTGTGCGTCACGGCCGGGACTTGTTGTGGTGGTGTGGTTTTCCAGCGCGGTGAGCAGTTCTTCACACGAGCTGTATCGCCCGATCGGGTGTATCTCGCCGGTGTGTTCACCGCCGAGTTGTGTCAGCCGGAGCTGTTCGCTGTACCAGGGGTCGAGCTGGTGCACGGGGCTGCGACCGACGCGAACGATCAGGGTGGGGTCGTGGGCGTGGGGGTAGTGGACCTCGATGCCCTGCCCGCGCACCTGTTCGCGAGTGCGTTCGGCGTGGTCGGTGATCTGATCGAGCCAGCTCGAGCCCGGCGCAGCGACGTCGGCTCCGTCCTGGCGTGCGGTGCGGTCGATGCCGGCCAGTTGCGCGACGGCGTCTTGTCTACCGATACTGGCCGCGAAGTCGAGGGTCTGGTCGCGCAGGTCATCGGCCAACAGTTTGTGCTCGATGCGCAGGACCGCGGCGTCGGGATGGCTGGCCGCGACCATCGCGGCCTGGTAGTCATCGCAGAGGACCTCGTAGTGCAGGTCGTCGACGAAGGGTTTTCCGTCGGGTTCGCGGGCACCGCCGAGCACCGTGGTCAGGCGGTCGAGCTCAGTGACCAAATCAGCCGCGGGAATCGCCGTGGCAGTGCTCAGCAGGCGTCGTCGTCCGCTGAGGACGTCATGGGCGGCGATGGTCAAATCCACCGCGGCCTCGCCGTCGGCTACCGCGCGCTCGCGCACCCATTCCCGGGTTTTCCACCAGCTGGTGTGCACGCCGAGATCACCGGTGGCGCTTGCGGTGTGGGTGTAGGTGGCGATGTAGGCCAGCGCGCTGGTCTCGGTGGGTTCGGCCAGAGTGCTGCGCCGGACCAGCCATGCGGCTTGATGCAGGCTGTCGCGTTCGATCTTGTTCAGATTGGGCGGGTAGTCCACGGAGCCGAGGACGGCTTCATCGTGGATCCGACGGGCCAAGTCTGGGTCGTTGGCCCATCCCTCGACCGCGGCGTCGAGGGAGCGCCACCGTAAGGCCCATTGGGGTGGGCCCGTCAGCCAAGCCCGTTCCAGTTGGGCCGCTTCATTATTGAGCGCTAGGTATTCGGTAGCGGACTCGGTGGTGATGGCGTCTTGACGGAGTCGGTAGAAATCCTCGTACGCCCACCGCATCCCCGATTCGCTGAACTCGGGTCGTCCCGAGTTCCGGGCCTCCTTATCGTCCATGAAATCGCCTCCTTCTCGGTCACGAAATTAGTTGCGTACCAGCTCCTTTCGTTGCTCATATCGATCTATCTCAGTGGGCTCGAGGCCGGTGGCCGTCACCGCTGGTCACTGTGTGCCGTCGTTGCGTTGGTCGAGGTCGGTGGCGATGTATTCCGTGAGACCGGCCTGTGTGGGTTGTGGCTGCCGGACGTAGCGACAGTGGCGGGGTTGACATCCGGAGAAGTCCGAGATTTTGGTGAGGCGTTCGACGGTCGGCCATAACCATTGGGTATGCCAGGCGGTCATGTCTTCGCGGGGCAGCTCGGCGGTTTCCTGCTCGCACCAATAGGCGGCGGTGTGTGCAGCCATCAGGGCGGTCAGTTCCTCGCGGACCCCATCGTGCTGGAACCAGCAGGAGGGGATGCGTGAGCCTAGCTGGTAGATCTGTCGCAGCCAGCCGACCCAGTCGATCAGCTCCTCCCACAACGCTGCGGCTTCGTCCCGGTCCAGGTGGCGCCAGCTGTAGCGGCACGGATAATACTGCGGCACTGAAGGTTCCGCATCCGAGGCGGCCGGTATGTTCATCGCGAGCCTCCGTGTTCACTGGTTGGGCGCAGATGTTCGGGAACTGTTCCGCTGGCAACGATTTCGTCGAACAGCGCCGTCGAAGACAGGGCTTCGTGGCGCCAGCGTGGGACCTCCCACACGCTGGGCAGCCGTAGCAGGCAGGCGGGGGCGTTGCGGTAGAGCAGTAGCCCGTGGTCGCTGGGCAGTTCACGGATTTCATCGGCGCGCAGCACGGTGTCGTCGTGGAGTTGGTAGGTGCGTCCGCCTTGGTGCAGACTGGCTTCCCAACCGCGGCGTTCCCCGATCAGCCGTGAGATCGCGGCCAGTTCCTCGGTGCCACGAAGGCCGGGCAGGATCAGCATCGCCGGCGCGGACTGAGCTAGGACGCGTCCACCTTCGCTCCCTCACCGCAATTCGTTCTGATCCTGGTTGTGGGCGAAGGCCCACACACAGATCCCTTTACCGCCCGAGTCGGTCATGATCTGAGGCAGATCCGGGATCGGAGCGACGTTGTTGGTTTCATCCAAAACCAGCCGGACGGGTGGATCCAGGCGTTTGCCTGGCATCCGTTGGGAGGCGCGGTCGGCGACGTGATGGACTTCGGCGGCTAGCGCGGCAACGAACGGTGCCATGGATCGGGTGCTGCCCCGCGACACCAGATACAGGGTGTTCGCACCGGAGAGCACGAACCGTTCCACATCGAAGGACTCCGACAGATCAACGTCGATGGCGGCCAGTAGTTTCGGCGATGCCAGGGGTTCGAGCAGCCGTGAGGCGGCGGCGAGGACGTCGTCGGTGGATTCGCTGCCCGAGGCGAGGATTTGGTCGAGTTCGCTGGCCCAGTCGGGCAGGGTCTGGGCCAGGATGTCGACGGGGGTTCGGTTGGTGCGCGCCGAGATCCATACCCGGACGTCGCGGATCGAGTAGTTCGCCGTCGCCGCGGCATGCAGGCAACAGCGCAGAACCGTGGCGGCTTTCTGCTCGAAGTAGGCGCCGTTGCGGGTGCCCTCCAGGGGCATCGCACGCGCTGCGGCGTCCGCGCGCCGGATCGCGGTGTCGGGATCGGTGCACCCTGCCAGGAACGACCAGCGCAACCCGGCGGGCCAGCCAGTCAACCCTTCCGGATCGAACACCGCCACCCGACCCAGTTGAGCACGGTGGGTGATAGTCGCGGCGACGAGGTCGGCTTTGGTCGTGGTGACCAGGGCGAATCCTGGTGCGTCACAGACGCGTTGGTAGGCCACCCGCCAGGTCTTGCCCGCCCCCGTAGGCCCATGCACGATCACGCCATCGCGGTGCTGGAGATAGACATGCTCGCTGTGTCGCTCGGCCAGGACACCGAGGTCGACCGCTGCCCGCGACGGATCAGCGAAGCGAGTGCACGACCAGTACCGATGCCTCATCGCCGCCACCTCCTAAGCCCTGATCGCCGGACTAGGCTGGGGAATTCGTGTCGGGCGCGAATGAGAGCGGCGTCCCGGTTCAGACCGGCACGTCGCAGGTCGGACCTGGTTGCCAGACCGGGCCGGTGGCGGTGACGGCATCGGCTATCGATCTCGTCACTGCCAATGACCGCAACCGCACACCACAACGTGCCGACCACAACGATGCACATCCAGGTCAACCAAGCTGGTCCCGGTCCCGGGTCGCCAGGCCACGCCGCAGCGGGGTCACCAGGACCGCGCACCAGCAGTCCCAGTGTCGGAATCATCTGCGCGGGTGCGACGAACCCGATCCCATGCCCGGCGAGCGCGGCTGAGGCCGCGCCGCCGCCGAACACACCGGCCACGATCGTGGTCACCGCATAGACCGCCAGGACAGCTCCGGCGGGTAGGACCGGTTCGCCGCGAACCGGATTCGGTAGTCGGCGCCCGGTCATGACGCTGTCTCCTCGACCATGCCGGTGTTGGTGTCATCGGGTGTTTGTCGTCCGGTGATCGCCGCGTCGGTGTCGGTGAGCAGGACCTCCTGGGGTGAGCGGATGTGGGTGAGCAGGAACGGATCCCGGGTACCGATCTTGACCAGGCACTGCCCGCGCCCCAACCGCATCAACGTGTCCTCGGTACCGGCGGGCAGCCGGTACAGGCGCACAGTCTCGAGCGCGTCGTCGGCACGGGATTGCCCGAACAGCACCACGATGCTCGCTTCACTCATCAACGCCCGCGCCGGAGAATCCGGAGGCTGATCAGCCGGGTGATGGAATGCCGCGATGGTCGAAAGACCGAGTCCGCGGGAGAGTTTGACGTTGCCGCGGAACACTTCACCGGTCGATCCGGCGGCGACGTGCCAGCCTTCCTCCACGACCAGGATCGTCTGCTGGTAGCGCGAGGATCGTGCCGCCAGTTTATTGGCCAGCCACGTGTTGGCGGCGGTCATCACCACCCGCAGGGCCGGGCCTTCGGTCGGTAGCGCGCTGAGATCGAAATGCACCAGCGGATGGCTCTCCAGCGCGGTCCGCACCGCGGGGCTGGTGGGTGAATCGACCAGCCCGCGTAGATCGCGCTCGGCCAGGCGCAGCAACGCCAACCCCGGCTCGAGTCCCCACTCCAGGGCTCGCTGCGACCATCGTGGTCCGAACCCGTTGCCATCTGCGGGATTCGGGTCCAGCAGCCGCAGCGCCAGGTCGCGAATGACTGGATCCCTGCCTGCCTGGCGAGCTTGGGTGGTGACAGCCGAGAGTGCGGCGCCGACGGCGGCCTTTTCTTTCTCGTCCAGCTCACGCGCCATGGCGTCGGTGAGGACCGCGATCACCAGGGCTTCCTGTCCGGCCGGGACGACGCCGTCGATACCGCCACGATGGTCGCCTCGGGCGCTGATGGCTGGGTCGAGCAGGTTCAGGCACGCGCCGTGGCCGCCGACCCGGAAGCGGATGCTCTCTGCACCGAGTGTTTGTGCCAGTGGGGTGTATTCGCCGAGGCCGGCTTGGGGTTTCTTGTCCAGGATGACGACTTGGCGGTTGGCGACCAATTGCCGTAGGACGCAGACGGTTTTGATCCAGGAGCTTTTGCCGCGCCCGATGTCACCGATGACGACGACGTTGATGCCGCTGGTTTCGCTGCCGTAGGCAGCGAAGGCGTCAACGATTTCCAATTCTTGGGTCATGGTGTTCAGCCCGGCCAGCACGCCATCCTGACGGGAGCTGCGTCGGCTGGTGGCCAGGTTCCAGGCCTCGGCTTGCCGGGTGGTGGTCCACGCGCCTTCCGAGCGTGGCTCATACCATCCGTATCGATCCAGCCCACGTCGACGTTTCGGTGCTGGGCGCCGCACGAGCGCGTGCTGCGCTTCATTACCCGGTTCGGGTTGTCCGTTTCCTTCCTCTGTTTCGTGCCGTGCGAGGCGTCGGTGCTGAAGATGTTTCCAACGGCCGAAACTGGGCCGCTGCCAATGGGATTCAATGCGCCCATCGTTGTGAGTGGTGGTGCTGCGGTGCCGTTGCATGGTTGCTCGCCTCCCTATCGGGTGTAAGGGGTGGCGGCCAGGCCGCGTCCCAGTGGCACGGTGGTGAACATCGCGACGTCGTGATCGCCGTTGGCCCAGTCGATTCCGGCGATCGCCGAGTCGTTGGCGGCTTCTTCGACGCGCATGCAGGCGCGTTGCAGGTCGTCAGGGTCGCGTCCGGTGACCGCAATCGTCGCGGCGTAGACGGCGCCGTGGTGTCCGGAGCCGGGCACCAGGTCGTGGCGGCGGCGGCTGGAGGCGTTGGTCAGGACTTCGGTCGAGCCGTCGTCGAGTTTTCCGCGTCTGGCTTCTTTGGTTTTGCGTGCTTGATCGGCGGTGAGGTCTCCGCGTGCTGCGGCGCGTGCTCGGTGGGCGGGGACGAAGTCCAGGCGGACGCTGATGGTGCGGATGGTGGGCATCGGCGCGGTCTCGTCGTCACCGGGATCGGCTTCTACCCCGGTCAGCAGCGGTGCCAACCACAACGGTCCGAGCTCGACCGGTTCGATGGAACGGGGCCGGATGTAGCCGACCCGGGTGCGCCACCGGCCCTCGGCGCCCACAGCGACGCTGTCGGTCCCGCCGATGTAGGTGGGCCAGCAGCTGGTCCAGGTGGCGTCGCGATGGCGATCGATCTTGAAGCTGGGATCGAGGAAGGCACGGATGATCGCGCATGCTCGGCGTTCACCGAGGACGTCGATGCGTCCCATGCCTGCGATAGCGAGAAGTCTTGTGGCGCGTTCGGTTTCGTCGCGGACCAGTTGCGCGATCGCGGCGGCGGTGGTGGCGTGTTTGGTTCGGGCCAGCCGTGCGGTCTCGGCCATGAAGGCTTCGGTTTGCGGAATACGCAGCACCACAAACGATCTGTGTTCTTCGGCCAGGGGTGCGGTCAGGTCGATCAGTGCGCCATAGGATTCGACCGCGGGCCCCAGCCGTGGGTCGGTCAGCTGGGCGACCCGGGCGTGTGCCCATCGGGTGTGTGGGGTCATGTCGTGCGGGACGCTGCGGTGCAGCAGTTGGATGCCCCGGATATGGGAACCGCCGCGTGCGAGTTGGGCAAGGAAGGTCCCGAACGAGACCGAGGAGGCGGCGTAGGCGCTGTCGCCACGCAGGCCGTCGGCGACACCTTCCACTGCGACGATCACCGAATAGGTGGTGCGTTCACCGGGATTGGCGGTGCGCACGATGAACATCTCATCCAAACCGGTTCCTGCGACCGGCAGCGGGGCGGTGCTGCCTAGGGGTGGCGGGAATGCCCAGCCCGGATCCAGGTCCGGGTCACCGTGGTGGGGGTCGTTGCGATGGCGATAGATGTGTTCACCGCGTCGGCGCCGCAACCACGTGCGCGCGGTGTGCGAGCGGCGCGCAGCCCAGGAGGGTTTGTCGCGCCATTCCATCGTGGCCGCGAACACCGACACCAGCGTGATGATCGCGGTGGCGATCACCCACGGCTGGCCACCACCGAGGACATAGATCGCGACCACGACCGCGAAGGTCACCGCCCAGCTGATCAGCACCGGACGCGACAGACCTAACCACGATCGGCGAGCGATCTCCCCACCAAGAATCGAGGTTCGCGCCTCGGTACTCATGATGACTCCGACTCGGCGTCACCGGGTGCGGCTTCCGCGGTCGAGCGTGCTTTGCTCAGCGCTCCGCTGGCCGCCTGCGCGGCGATCGGCGCGGCAACCATTCCCGCCGACAACGCCGCGGAGCCGAGCCGGCGAGTCGCCCCGGTCGCGGATCGGCCGACGTCACCAGCACCACGGCGGCCCCCGCCCGAACCAGTCGAGTCGCTGGTGTTGCGGGAAAGCGTTTGTCCGAACCGTGATTCGGTCGCCGACCGGCCGTCGCTACTGCCCGCGGTGCGCCACCCCGGGTCACTATTGCCGCCTCCCCCGCCGGTGTCAGCGGGTGCACTCTCGCGCCCACCACGACCTCGACCTGCGGCGCCTCGACTGCTCCACCACATCGCCGTACCCGCGCCGCCAACAGCGCCGGCCATCAGCGAGGGTGACTGGCCGAACCCTGCCGCGTCCGAGCGCGACGGCAGTAGCGGTGCGTAGCGCAGCAATGACCACGGAGCCAGACCCGCCACTCCAAAAGCGACCACCACTAGACACAACTGCCCCAACGTGCCGAGTGGTTGTTGTTCTGCGGTGTCGGTGAGTCCGGCGTCGATGACTCCGGTCAGGGTGGCCAACAGCAGAAACAGCAAGGGTTTGGATGCGACGATCGCCACGAAAACCAGCACCGGCCGTAGGGCCTTTTTGCGCCATTGCGGGTGCACCCACATCCCGAATCCGATCCCCGCGGCCACCGCCAGGCACGGCAACGCCACCTGGTGCATCAACAACCCCGCGAACACCGACAACGCACACACGATCAACAGCAGAAACAGCAACAACCCCACCAGCACACCACCGGCGAGGTCGGTGGCGGTCAGCTCTCCGGTGAACCGTTTGAGGTGGTCGATCATCTCGCCCATGTCCGGGCCCGCCATGCGCGCGATGGATTCTGAGGCCAGGTTCGCCGCTTCCACCAGCATCGCGGCGAGCATCGGCGCGAACAGCATCAACAAAATCCCGGCGGGCATGTACCCGAACAGGTCTCCGGCGATGGTTTTCACGGTTTCGCCGCGCGAGGCCGCGCGCCACAACGCCATCAGCGTCATCAACCCCATCACCATGACCCCGATCCCGGTGCTGAAGGCATACCAGCGCAGAAACCACCCCGCGTGAGGGTCGAAGCGCCCGGTCGCGGCCAACCCGTCCAGGACCTTCGCACTCAGCTCCGAGGCGCTGGCTTTGGAGGAGTTGGCCCAGTCATCGATCACCGACTGCGGATCATCAACAAACCGAACCACTTTCGCCGTCGCGTCCCACAGCCAGGAGAAGGCTTGGGTGAACGCTGCTCCGGCGGATTGACCCGCGGCCCCGAACATCGCTTTGCCGAAACGATCGGCGAAGGAGGTGTTGCGGTCGCGCCATTGCGCGGTCCCGACGAACAGCTTGCCTACCGCGCGGTTCCAGTCCAGGCACCGCACCAGATCCCCACTCGCCGGATCGGCGTGGGTGCAGTCGGCGAAAAAGGCGTGCACACAGTAGGACTGGTGCACGCTACACGGGTCGGTCCACGCTTGGCCTGGTACGGCGGAGAAGTCTTCGCCGGTGGCTGTGGTGATCTCGTGCATCGATTGCCGGTCCGGGGTCTTGGCCCAGTCGAAGCCCCACGCGTTCCACGCCGGGCTCGCCCACCGCTTCACATCCTCCGCACACACCGGTGAGGGCAACCCGAAGCGGGTATCCCCGGCCGGGAACACCTTGGGGAGAAGATCCTTCGGTGGCTCGATCCCTTCCTGGATCCAGCGATCTACGTCCGGATTCGCGCTCGCGCCACCCAGCAACGTCTTCTTCTGTTCGTCACTGGCCGACCAGTACAGCAACCGGTCCTCGACGCCCATCACCGCGTTGATGTAGCCGCCGATATCACCGCCCCGGTTCGCGCATACTCCGGAAAACCATGGTGCGGTGCGGAATTCGTCGGTACCACTCACGAATTGCCGCAAATCGAGCGGGAATCCATGCGGCAACGCCTTCGTTGCTGACGCCTGGGTATCGGGTTGGGCGGCCGCGGTCGCTGCGCCGGTGCCAGTACCGATAGCTAACGCGCACAACACAGTCGCGACCACAGTAGCCACCTGGTGTCGGTTCATCGCGCTCACCCCCGGTTAGTTGACGTAGACGGTGTAGTAGCCCGACTGCAGCGGCTGGCTCAGCGGCGACTCGGTGCCCGGCGCGACGACTTCGTCCGGGGAAGGGCCGACCCGGCCGGTCGTGTCTTTGGCCTTCCAGTCCCCGCGCTCCCACACCAACTCCACCGTGTGGGTCGCCCACGCGGTCACCACCGAGACCGGCGCGCCCTCGGTGATCGCCGAGCGTGACACCGCGACCGTCCACACCACCACTCGCGCCGAGGACGGTGCCAATGCCGCGACACTGACCGCCGCCGGAACGAGATTGACCACATCCGGGCCGGGCGCGCGATCACGCCCGATCTGGATCGAGTCCCGCAAGTGCGGGCCCGGATCTCGCGCGAGCAGCGCGGCCTGCACCGCGTCCATCGTGATCCGGCCCTGCCCGGCTTGGTTCAATGCCTGCACCGTGTTCACCGCCGCGGTCGCCGCGCCTTCACGGTCACGGGCGTATCCGACCGGGACACCGTCGCGCACACCAGTCGGGCCGTGCGCGACCCGCACACTTACCTCCGATCCGTGCCCGCCACCATGGTCGCCGTCGCAGGAGCCGACGATCACCAGCCCGCTCACCCCCAGCGACACGGCCACGCCCGCACCGATCAGTGCCTTGCACGGGATCTTCCGGCGGCCAGTAGCTGGCTTGGTTGTCTTCGTCGACCGGGATCGTTGTGTAGCACTTGCTGATTCTGGTGTGAGATCGGCGAATCTATGTGTATTCCAACGCATGTGCCTCACCTACTAACCGAGTCGTGGCCCGCTGTGATCGGGCGATGGTCGTGTTGGCGGGTTTATCCCCCGACGACGAACAAGATGGTCGCCACCAGTGGCGAGGCCGCTGCGACAAGTCCTACCGAGATCAGTGCGTCTTGGAGTTCTTCCGAACCTTCGGACAGGTCGTTGGCGTAGCCGCGGCTCTTGGCTCGCTTGACCTTGAACGCGCCCACGATCACCCGCACCGAAGCGCCGATGATGACCAGCGCCCACACGAACGCCACAATCCGTTTCCACGTGGCATCCAGGGCCCCACCGAACAATCCGAAGTCCGGGCTCACCCCACCCAAGGGGTTCTGGATCCCCTGCGCCGAAGCGTCCGGCACCCCGGCCAACACCACCACTACGATGCTCATCGCCACCACTGACGCACTGCGACACCCGATCGTTAGTCGTTGTGGCACAACATCTCTGCTGATCATCGCTTCACCTCCTGACCGAACACGGCTCGTGGGCTCTTGCTGTTTCGTGGACGTTGAACCTCGCCCTGCTCAACACCGGCGATGTGGTTCACCAGCCGAATGCTGTGCTGTCCGCGCAGTCCGACCACGTCGGTACCGGGTAGCGGCCGGTCAGTGGTCCCGGGCCTTCGTGTAGTGCGTAGGCCAGCAGTCGGCGATGGGCCAGCGCGTCGTGGCTTTCGCTGAGTCGATGTGAGTCCGGAATGAACTCTGTCTCTATCGGTGCCTGTTGTGCGGCAAGGGTTTCCGCGACCGCGTCAGCAACCGCTGCCGCGACCTGCGACCACGCCCGCAGCGCCGGGCGGCTCAGTCTCGACACGACAATCCGCTCGCCTCCGGCCAGCATCGGGTCATAGGGCACACCCAGCACACGCCCAATCCCCGCACCAGCCAACGCTTCTGCGGCTTCCGCGCGTTGCCGGGTGTCGTGGTCGGCGAGCACGATCACCGCGTTGGCGGCCAAGGCTTCGTGCCCGGCATCGGCGATACCGTCGAGTAGTCGCAGTGCTGCCACGATGACGTCGCGGCGGTTCACGACCGGTACCACGAGTTGGGTGGCGTTCTCCACCGTCCACCGGAACGCCGGTGCGCGTTCGTTGTTGCCGGTGTCGATCAGGATCATCGACCGGTGCCGCCGCAGCACCGCCAGGATCGCCGCGCATTCCTCGCGCCCGACATTCACACTGCCGCCAGGGGTTTGGTCCGAGGCCAACACCTCATCCAAGCTCGGCTGGCGCTGCAACATCCGCCCCAGCGCCGAGGCATCGCCGTTGGCCGAACACAACTCTCGCGCGTGGGCCAACACATCCCACACCGTCTCTGGCCCACTGCACGTCGCCGCGCGTGCGGCCAGGGTGCCGCAGGATTCGTTGGCGTCCCACGCCACCACCTGCCCGCCACGGAAACGCCCGAACAACGCCGATAACACCACCGTGACCGGTGTCACCCCGGATCCGCCCTTCGGGTTGGCCACCGCGACCACCGGTGTACCGGGCAGGGGTTGGCGAATCCGTTCCACCGCACGCCGACACGCCACCTCCGGACTCGACCGGGCAGGCTTGAGCCGCAAACCGACTGTGTTGGCCTTGCCGCGCCACCCCCACTGGGCGGGATCAGTTTCTGCCCCTAGCGCGGGCCGCAGCAGCATCGACAACCGGACCTCCCGCGCCGCCGCGACCTCATGGGCCGAGGGCCCCGACACCACAAGGTTCGCTTCCCCAACGCCGTAGGGATCGTTGGGCGACTCCAGCGGTCCTTCGAGATCTTCATCGCCCGACTCCTCGAGGCTCTCGTCGTAGGCGTCTGCAGGTGCGGGCTGGCGAAGTCGTTGCCGCCGCAAGTCCACTGGGCGCTCGGCGGTGTATTCCGCCTCGGCGGCCATCTCCCCGCCGGGGGCACCGGTTTCATCCATATCCGCCTCCTTCACGTCGTCATCGGCCACGGGTGATCGCCGATTCAGCGACGCGTCGTTGCTACGTCCAGCCACTAGAGATCGCCTCCCCCACGGGCCACGCTCACCGTGTGCTCTGCTGCCCCCGCGCTGGCTTGGATGCCTGGTGATCGGTTTGCCGCGGCGTACTTGGAGGCCATGCGTGGGATGGCTTTCACATAGCCCTGGGTTTCGGAGTTCTGGCATACCCCGCCCTGGGCGAGGGTGCCCTCGAGGCCGCAGTTGTACATGCTCAACCACAGCTCCGTCAGATCACCGTGCAGTTTCCCCTGCGCCAGAGCATCTTTGGCGATACCGGCTAGTGAGCAGTCGAATGCTGCCTGCGACATCACCGCATCGGGGATCGAGTACACATCGACACGTCCGTCACCGTCGCCGTCGATACCGTGCCGAGCCCAGGTCTGCGGCATGAATTGAGCCGGGCCCTGCGCACCCGCCGGAGAAACGGCGAACTGATTGAACCCCGACTCCTGCCGCAGCTGCGCAGCCACCAGCGGTGCAGACACCTCCCGTCACGTACCCGCAGCCTTACGAATCCACGGCTCATACTCGCTCGGCACCGATCCTGGGCGTAACGAAACATCCGCCACCACAACCGAACTCGGATTACACCCCACCATTGCCGTGCCAGGTTCCCGCAACCACCGTGACCGTGACGTCTGCCGCGAACCATCCGCAGCGTCATGCGCTACCGGTGCCACCTGCGTCTCGGTCGCATGGTTTGTGGCATGTTCTAGCCACGGCATCGGGTCGATCTGTTGGCCGCCTTGCAGTCGCCCGCCCGGTACGACTTCGAAATGCAGGTGCGGGCCGGTGGATTCGCCGTCGCTGCCGACCGCGCCAATCGGCTGCTCGGCGCTGACCAGGTCTCCGGTCTTGACGAACACGCCACCGGCGTTCATATGCCCGTAGACCGTCGAGAGCGGGGCACCGTCGTAGACGGTGTCGATAATGATCCAATGCCCGAACCCCTCCGCCGGGCCCGCCGCGGCCACCCGACCATCGGTCGCCGCCAGAATCGGTGTCCCCAACCCCGCGGCGAAGTCGACACCGCGGTGCGCAGCACCCTCGCGCACCCCGAACGGCGAGGACACGGTATAGCTGCCTTCGGCCAGCGGCATCATCACTGCCCCGGCGGATACTCGCTGGTGGGTACGGGGGATGTCGGGCAGGCAGTTCGGGTTCGGCGGCCTCCGGTCCCCTGCCCCGAGCAGAAGCACGACCGCAGCAACTATCACCACGCCACCGACGCCGACCAGGCCGATCAACGGGGCGGCCATCACACCACCCCAGCGACGGTGCGGATACGGGCGGCGAACCAATCCGTCAGCCAGTCAACGGCATTGCGTTGCCCATCGACGAGATAGTTCTGATAGCCCTGATGAACACCGGAAGCGAAGAAGTTCGCCGCTGTCAGCCCGTCCGATGCCAGCTGAGCCAGGTCGTCACCGCCCTGCCCGCCGACGCTGTCGGTCAACTTCCGTGCCAGCCCACCCAGATCCCCGACGCCACCCTGCGCCACAGGCTCGGCACTGTCGATGTGGCTGGTTGTGCCGGTGAGTGTGTCCACCGCCAAGCTTGCGAATCCGAGCATCGTGGGAACCAGCCCGACCAGCCGGGTCCCGATCTCGACCGGGTCGCCGCCCTTGGTGATTGCCTCGGCGATGCCCCATAGGTCCTCCTGCAGCCGGCCGACCTGCCGCGCGAGCGCCACGACATTCAGGTTGTCCAGCAACCCGACCAGCACCGACGCGGTCTGCGCGGCACCGGTGCTGTCCGGGATCATCGCCACCAGCTGCGATACCGTGCGTAGATCAACACCGTCAGCCATCACCACCACAGGGGTGAACAGGGTGTTCAGTTCACCGAACATCCCATGCAGGGTCATCACTGTGGCCGCGACGTCGTTTGTGTCGGTGACCGCGGCGCTGATCCGCGAGACCGTGTCCACGATCGCGGGCACGTTCGCCGCGAACCTCAACCCGTTGGTGGCGATATTGGTGACCTGGCTGACCACGACCGAGGGCTTCACAATCCCCAACGTCCGCGATGCTTGCGACAACGCCTCCGGCGAGGACGAGCCCATCGAATCGGTCAACGGCGCCGTCGCCGTCGCCAACCGGCCCGCGGCGGCAGCATTCCCACTCGATGTGTCACCCGCCGTTGTTGTCCCGGCGCTGGCAGCGAGTTGAGACAGCGAGTCCCTCGCCGCGGGCAGGTCCGACCGCGACAGCCCGCCCACCACATCGGCGGCCAACCCTTCTGGTGACCCCGGCGTGTGGTTCGTCGAACCCGACAGCGCCGCGGGATTGGCCTTGGTCCACGACACCAGCTCACCCAGCGGCCCCAAAGCTGTCTGCGCATCGTTCACCGCCGCCGAAAGGACACCGGTGTCGGCCTGCCCTTGCCCCGCGGCCGCGATGACCTTCCCTATCGCGTCCCGCACGCCCGCGAGATTGATCTTGCTGACATCGGAGACCAGCGACTCAATCGGCTCCGGCGCCGAGCTCGTCTGTTGGTCGGGGGTCGTCGGTGCGCTACCGGTAGGTTGCGACAGGACCCGACCCAGCCCTGCCAGAATCGGATTGGTCGACGCGTTGGTGGCACAGTACTTGTCTTGCTGTGCACAAATTTCGGCCGTCACCGCCGACAACGCACAGAACCCACCAGGGCGCGGGCCAGCGATACCTTCACCCTCCACCTGCGGACCGACCAGCTTCCCACCATTAGTCCCCTGGCGCGGGTCGGCGACCAAACCCACCGCCAACACCCGATCCGCACTGACCGGGTCCCCGGAGCAACCGATCGATGCGGTGAGATCGCCCATCGCGTCAGCACCCTGCGAGTAGCCAGCCAAAACGAATTTCGTTGCACCACAACGCTGTCCGAAGTCCTCGATAACCCGACGCACAGCGGCGACCCCGGTAGCTTTGCTGTTCCCATAAGCCATGCCGTCGAACGCCGCCGCCGCGTACGCCGGGAACCTGAAGGCGAACTTGCCACCGAACTGTTCCGACAATCGGGTCGCCACCGGACCCAGAAGCCCGACCGGCTTCGTCTCATCCGCTGAAGCATTCGTTTCCCACGTACCAGGCAAGAACACGCCAGCGACCGAGGGACAATCGGGTCCGCTCAATCCTGCACCCGACCAAGGACTTCCCACAGCCCCACCAGCCCCGGTCATCACACCAGCGACCCCAACGACGCACACAGCCCCACCGGCCAACAGCCGCATCGGCACCGAGCGACGGACCGAACCCTCGACACCACTGCCCGACTTCACGACGCGTCCCGACCGGTCGATCGCTTCCGCTCGTGCACCCAAGCATCGACGGCCGACGCCTCTAACTTCAGCGGAGAATTCTTCGCAAGCCCCGATTTCCAAGCCCGCGAATACAACTCATGCCCGGCGACACGCAGATGACGGATACGATCTGGCGTATCCCCCGTTCGAGCACTGATCTCCCGGATCCGCAGAATCCGCTCAGCCGGACTTTCATTCACACTTCCGGAATGATTACCACCCATCAGACCACCTCCCACGCCCGCCGCTACAAACGGGTTCTACATATCCGTGCTCGAACCGAATAACGCTGCGACATACCTCGCTGCGCCACCAACGCCTCGATTACTGGAATCGACATATCGATCAGGCCCGTGCTTGACGCACACGAGATTCCCTGGGCTTGCGCCCAGGACGGGAAACCACTTACGGCCAGTGTTGTTTCGGGTTTTCCGTACCGCCAATTCGATGTTGACGGACCCCGCAGCATTGTGATTTCTCTCTGCTGCCCGGCAGCAGTTCGCGGCGCAACCGAGCTGATCGCCGCAAACGCCGATTTTCGTCAACCACGGCGTCGTACAACCGTTCTAGCCGTTCACTCAGCCCTACGTCTCGCAGAATTTCGGGGTGTGCTCTACTACGCCCCAACGATTCGCGGTCGCCACTATTTCCCCTGGCGTTGGATTCGGCACTCCGTCGAGAACTGTCGGTCATCGCGACTGCCCTCCTCCGCTCAGCTCAGGAGGCCACGGATATCCGTGCTACACAAGAACAATGACATCCTGGCCTAGCACAGAGCCGTCATGCGGGTCGACCACGCTCGCCGCAGGCAATCAGTGCAGTTTCTTACCACGGATTGCGTGCGGGCGACATCGGATCTTCCAGCCCTCGTCCGGTTCCGCTTTGCGGTTGCCGGGAACCCCTCAGAATGGGGCGATTACCCAATGTAACCCAGATCACACAGATAGTGCAACCAGCTGGCAACATTACCCGCAGCTACGTCCGCGACTGCGAGACGCGACCAGGCCAGTACGAGGCCATGGCTCAGATCTCTATTGGTCGCCGTCATGTCCCGCCTCCCCACTCGCGCCTGAGGAAACTTCAGAAATGCTCTTGGACGCGCAGATCAGCGGCCTGGAGTAGCTGCGAGGTAATCGACCCGATGCCTCCATCCTGGCAGTCTTCTCATAGAAACAGACCTCATCAACCGAGAGGGCCAGCCGTGCGGTTTGCCGACTTGATAGGAACGTGGACACTGCACCGGATCGAGATCACCGGAGCCACTGAGGCCCGAATCCTCGTCCAGCCCAGCGTGTCCGGAATACTGCGCTACACCGCAGATGGCCAGGTGTGGGTAATCCTGCACGTTCCCGACCACCAATCAGACGGCCTACTCTCAGGCGCCTACACCGGCACCGTCACCGTCGACGCAGATACCGTGATCCATCACGTCAGCGTCGGCACGACACCATTCGGCGAGGGCAGCGTGCTTGCCCGCACGGCCGATCTCTCGGCCGATCGCACAGAGCTCGGGCTCAGCGCACCCACTGGTGACGTAACGGCCCGGTTGCACTGGCAACGCACAGCATGATCGCATTCCTGAATCCGGCGGCACGCCGCGGGAAGTCGGAGCTATCCGGAATTTCGGACACGCCCTAACAGGGTCCAATCGAACGGACCACTCCTCGCACGACCTCCCCGACCTCAGCCACTGCGGCCGAGCCGCCAGGGTGCCGGTGCCGTGCGATTGCCTATTTCTTGAGCCGATCCCTGATCAGAGCTCTCAATACGGTCCGGTCAGGTTTGTTGCTACCCATCGTCGGCATTTCCTCTAGGACAAGTACAGCTTCCGGTGCGTACGCTCCACCAAGCTCAGCGCTAATCCACTCGGTCACATCGCCTTCCGACAGTTGATGCGACGGCGTGGGAACGACTGCCGCGCATACCTGTTCGTCGTTATCGCTGCCGGTGGCGCCGAAAACCACGGCCTGCTGGATACCGGGGTGTCGGTGGAGCACACTTTCGATGTGGGATGGGTAGATGGTTTCACGAGCTCCGATAATCACGTCTTTCCTGCGTCCGGCAAGGGTGAGGTAACCCTCGGAGTCGAGGGTGCCGAGGTCGCCGGTGCGGAACCAACCATCGGTCAGCGCTTTCGCCGTCTGGTCAGGTTGGTTGTGGTAGCCAGTCATAAGGCTCGGACCTCGCACCCAGATCTCACCGGTGACACCGTTGTCCATTGACTGTCCCTCGTCGTCGCGGATACTCACCTGCGTGCCGGGTACTGGGCGCCCAACCGTAGTGAGGAGTTCGGGCCGTTGGTGGTCGGTGGGGCTGAGAATGGTGATCTGGCCGATCTCGTAGGCGCCGTAGCCCTGGGTGATGATCGGTCCGAAGCGCTGAATTGCCTGGGTGATTCGATGAGGTGTGCTGGGTCCGCCGCTGATCATCAACGAGCGCAGGCTTGAGGTGTCGGTGGATTCGAGAGCGGGGTGGTCGAGCAGTTGGTGCAGCATTGCAGGCTGCAACCAGATGAAGGTAACCCGCTCACGCTCGATCGCTCTGAGAACCTCATCAGGGTTGAACCAATCCTGAACTACGACTCGCCCTCCCGCGGCGAGCACAGCCTCAGACAACGTTCCTGCCAGGTGGCCGATGGCGGTGCACATCAGCTGTGTCGCGCCCTCCCACATCTTGAGTGCGGGCGCGGTCAGGTAGAACGGCACTCTGAAGTCCTGCGGGATCCCTTTGGGGGTACCGGTGCTGCCTCCGGTGAGTCGGATCGCTGACGTGTCTTCGGGCAGCGCCTCGACAGCGACCGGCTCGGCCGATTGCGCGTCAGCGAGAGCTTGGACGTTCACGACGTCCGGGTATTTCCCTAGAGCAAGCGCTGCAGTACCAGGTAATTCCTGGATCGCCGCCAGCGCCTGGTCGGCTCCGCTGTCCGGGTCGAAAACCAGAGCTTTCGCGCCGACCGTTCGCAGCATCTCTGTCAGCAACGACGGGGCGAGGTCGTCATACAACACACTGGAGCAACAGCCGAGCACGTTTGCCGCATACCGCAGTACATACGTTTCTGGACGGTTGCCGGTCGCGATTGCGACCACGTCGCCACGCCCCAGACCTTCGGCGCGCAGCGCCCGTGCCATCTGGAAAATACGATCGATCAGTTGCTCGTAGGTCCAGGCGCTATCGGCGTGCGTAATCGCAATCTGCGGCGAGTGCCGCATAAACGCTGCCAGCGTCGCACCGATCGAGGTCGACTCATTCGTGAAACCTGTTGCTGTCATTGCGAGATAGCACCTTTCTCGGTTCCGGTTGTAGCCGCACGAGCTGGCACAAGCGCACGGGCCAGCGCCACGAGTTCGTTGACATCGGCGTCGAGCCTGCCGGACGTTGGCACCGCGATGGGGATCGCTCGATTTCCGACGGGTTCGACACCAATCGCGTGTGCGCGCAAGGCTTGCCGCAGCTGTGCCGGCAGGTCTGCCACTACCGGGCCGCTTTGTGGAGCATTTGCCCTGATGTCTGCGACATAGGGGCTGATTCGTACCAGCCCGTCTCGGCATTCGATCAACCGGCGATAGAAGCGACGATGAATGCCCGTGATCGTTATCCGGTCCTGCCACAGCTGGTTGGGTAGGCGCGCCAGCGCATCCTCGGGAAACTCCGTGTGCAGCATCGCCCATAGCGGTCTCAGGGCGTGATAGGCGTGGAGATGGTGCCACCAGATCCGCCCGGCAGCCAACCGAGTGACCGCGGCGGGATAGCTGATGCCGAGCAGGAACAGAACTATCCCCGGCACCATTGCCCACATCCCCAGTAACAGAAGGTGACTCGGCATGACCTCGCCGGCCCAGTAGACAATGTCGCCAGCAGCAAAAATGATCAATGCCAGCACCAGAGCGATAGATCCCCACATTGCCAGCAGCAGCGCACGCCGGAGGTGCCGCTCAGCGCTGCGCGCATAGCGTCGCGTCAACACTGCTGCGGTCACGAAAACGTAGAGCAGGTAGCAATTCACGGTCACGTAGAACAACCCGATGCTTGCTACCCCTCGCTGTTGTGGACGCGTCTCCACCGGCAGCATCGCGGCGGCTGTCCGAACATCGCTGGGAATTGTCGCAGTCGCGACGATCAGCACGATCAAGACAGCGGCAAGCACGAGGGCCTGCCACCAAGCACGAGCAGCTGCTCGGCGAGGATCGAACGCCGAGAACAGAAAGAAGCAAACCAGGCAGTACGCAACCGTCACAGTCAGCGCGTGGTTCACGAATCGAGACCACATCGGCTCGAGGCCCACGAAATCCACGCCCTTGGAGGCCGCTATCCCGAATGGCCAGCCCAAAGTCCCGAACAAGACCACCGCAGCGATCGACCGTAACCTGAGATCGCGCGGTTTACGTACCACCAGGTAGAGCATCCACCCCAATGCGAGAGCGGCCACAGCCCATTCCACGACCTGCAGCGCGATCACAGCCAGCCCAACCTGTCATTGAGCGACGTGCCGATCCGCTGCGCGGTGCTGTCCACCGAGAGGGGTGCGACGACACGGTCCACCACCGAGGCCCATTCGAGGATGATCGACGCCACTGTCTCCGCCTCACGCTCCTCGGCTGTGTCGTAGGAGGTACGACGCAACGCACGGCGTACAACATCGGCGGGCAGGGTTCCCGCCCGGATCAGCTGCACTGTCAATGCGTCATCTTGTTCATCGCTGTGGTGACCGGCCAGTAGATGCCCTAGTTCGTGGAGAATGATGTGGTCCTGGTGTGACTTGCTGGTTTCCTGCTGGTACAGAAAGTAGTCCGCTGCGTCGGTGCTGATCCATGCACCGAATGGCCCCGGTACCGGAATGCGGTGCGCCAGTAGTCTAATCGGCTTACCTCGCTGGTGCCCTACACGCTGACATAAGGTCGCCGCATCCAAGGGCGGCTGAATATCGAGGTCCGAAAGCAGGCGACGACACCGACGACGAAGTTCGCGTTCAGCTTTCACAGGTTTCACCTCGAGCACCCGTCGTCCCACCTCGATCAGAACGATCTCGGCGACGCCCTAGAGCAACGATCGACGGAGAACACACGATCGAGCCTCCTTGCCTGCCCGCAAGCCCCTGGGCATCCCGTTCAGCCGTATCGCTGAATCAGGGCTACGTCGTCATGGAAGGTGTTGCTGCTGAGCGAGTTTCGAGAAGACATCAGCTAGGTCATTGAAATCGAGACCATCTCCGCGCAAAGCCAAGCCATTGACGCCCGCATCCCTGGCCGCAGCAATCAGTCGGAGGTTGGCGTCGATTGCATCGACTCGCTCCCCTGACCCCGTCAGGTACACCGACGGCACCCCGAAGTGCTTGGCCAGCGCCTCCAACATGGCGGGATCGCTGTCCGTATCGGGTTCGACGGTCCCCGTCCTAAGGGCCTCGACTTCGCGGGCAGAGACCGTACGTTCCAGTGCGGCACTCATAGCGCTCGCGACGTCGGCATTGGTCTCTTCGGGTGTCCCTCGAATGTGGAAGGTTTCGAACAACCGATTGAGCCTCGCGTGCAGTGGTTGAGTATCGGCCATCATTTTCACCCTCCCTCGCTTCGCGTTTGCTCCGCCCGCCTGAGCGTCAATCACTCCCGTTTCCGCTGGTCCCGGCCCGAACTGTAGCTGCCGCCAGTCATCAATGCGTGACTTTCGCGCTAGGGCCTGTTTCATAAGTGCTGGGGCAGCGCAGATGAGCTGAAAGTTGTTGCGGTGGTTGGCGTGTTGGTGACCTGATGCGAGGGAGGTCTCCGGTAAAGGGGTTTAGCGACCAAGCAAAACCTTGAATACCGGAGACCTCGTGACCAGCGTATCGGTCGCGGGGCGTGCGGATCTGACCGATGCCCAGTGGGCGCGGTTGGAGCCGTTGCTGCCCCGTGGTGTGAAGGCGGGCCGTCCGCCGAAGTGGACGAAACGGCAGCTCATCGACGGGATCCGGTGGCGGACCCGCACCGGCACGCCGTGGCGGGATGTGCCGGTGCGGTATGGGCAGTGGCAGACGATCTATGGGCTGTTCCGGCGCTGGCAGCGTGGCGGGAGGTGGGCCTTGATCCTGAAAATGTTGCAGGCCTTCGCTGATGCTGTCGGCGCGATCATCTGGCAGATCAGTGTGGACTCCACCATCATGCGGGCCCACCAGCACGCCGCTGGCGCCCGCCGCGACGGCGACGGGCAGAAACATCCACCCGGCGGGGTCGAAGTCGAACCCGCCGACCACGCGCTGGGTCGCTCGCGTGGCGGATGGACCACGAAACTGCACCTGGCCTGTGAGCAGGGCCTACGGCCTCTGGCGTTGCTACTGACCGGCGGCCAAGCCGGTGACAGCCCGCATTTCGCCGCCGTGCTCGCCTCGATCCGAGTGCCACGCCTCGGACTGGGCAGGGCGCGGGTCCGACCAGATCGGGTCCTGGCCGATAAGGCCTACTCCTCCCGCGCCAACCGCGCCTACCTGCGCCAACGCGGGATCAAAGCCACCATCGCAATCCCGGGTGACCAGGTGGCTCACCGCCGTAACCGCGGCTCGGCCGGCGGTCGGGCACCGGCCTTCGACTCCGAGGCTTACCGAAACCGCAACGCTGTCGAACGCGGCATCAACCAGCTCAAGCAACACCGTGCTGTCGCAACCAGATACGACAAACTCGCCGTCCGCTACCTGGCCACGATCCACATCGCCGCCATCAACCAGTGGCTCCGATGCCCCGACTTATGAAACAAGCCCTAGCTCCGGACACGTCTTGGCCGGATGGCGCGCCAACCGTCGTCGTTCGCTGACTTGGCGATTCTCGCGCAGCACCCGATACATGGTGGACACCGAACACAGATAGACGCCCTCGTCGAGCAGTTGGGCATAGATCTGCAGCGGCGCCAAGTCCACGAACCGGGAACTGTTGAGCACCTCCAGGATTCGGTGTCGCTCCATCATGGTGAGCTTGTTGGGCGGCTCGGCTGCCGGTGCCGGTTCAATCACCGGTGCGGGTGCAGTCGCAGCCCGGTCTCGGCGGATCGCGGTCGAACGCACCAGCCCGGTCAACGACGCCGCCCGCCGAGTCGAGACCCGCGCGGCGGTCAACGCCGTATAGGCGACGGTCAACGCTTCTTGCGCTTGTCGTCGGAATCCGCTCTCTCGGAAAGAGTTTCCAAGCTTGAGATTTAACCATCGCAAGATCAACTTCGGTTGATTCCGCGATTTACGAGACGGCGGAACAACTTTCGCGAGATCGTGTCATCTTCCGATCTTGATTGAAGGCTGTAGAGGTGAGTGTGCCGCACGAGGTGGCCGATGTTGAGGCGCTGTCTGGGCTGTCGAGGTTCCGTGACCGGTTCTACGACTGTTTGGATACGCGAGCGGATGCGCTGTTCGAGCTTGCCGATGCGGTGATCTGCACCGACGGACCTGTCACTTCGCTGGTGGAGCTGTCGTTGGCTCCGGTGTTCCGGCGCGGGCACGGGGCGTTGTATGACGCGCTGACCGACGGCGCGATCGACGAGGAACGATTGCGGGACCTATTGGTCGATCAATTGCCCGCAGATGCGCCGTTGATGTTCGGCATCGACTCCACGACCTATCCGCGGCCGAACGCCGAGTGCTCACCGGACCGGGGGCTGCACTACGCGCCGTGTCGTTGTGATGGTGATCGAAAGGTGGTGCCGGGCTGGGAATTTCAGTGGGTTATGGGTCTGGAGTGGGGGCGTTCGTCGTGGACGCTTCCGCTGGATGCTCGGCGTCTGCCGGCAGGGTCGTACCCCGTTGCCTGGACCGCAAACCAGATCCGCGACCTCACCGAGCGGCTCAGCAAGCAATCAGATGTGATCCAACGGGCCGCGCCGCTGTTCGTCCTGGACCAAGGATATGCGGCAGCTGCGCTCACCCACGCCCTGGATGGGCTGGAGGTCCAGACGCTGGTGCGGATCGGCGGTGACCGCGTCTACTACGACGGGCGACCAGGCCCCCGAAAGCCGGGTCCAGGACGAAACGGAGTGCATGGCAACCGATTTGAGCTCTCAGCGAAGGTGAACCTGCGTCGCCCCGACCAGTTGCTGGTCGCGCCCGACACCCTCAACTACGGTCGTGTCGAGGTCCGGTGCTGGCAACGCATGCATCAAAAAGTCCAGCGGAACGGATATTTCGCCCGCCTGGACGCAGAGTTGTTCACCCGGCTGCCGGTCATCGAGGGCACCGTCATCAAAGTCCGGGTCGAACGGCTGCCCGACGGCCGGAATCCGCACCGCACGATGTGGCTATGGCACTCCGGGCCCCACGCCCCGGATCTTGACATCTGTTGGCGGGCTTACCTGCGCCGATTCGACATGGAGCATACTTTCAAGCTGATGAAATCCCAGCTCGGCTGGACCGCCGCTCGTCTGCGGCACCCCGAGCAAACCATCCGGTGGACGTGGCTGCTCATCGCTGCGTATACCCAGCTGCACCTGGCCCGCGACCTGGCCACAGACATGCGCCGCCCATGGGAACGGCGACCACGACCGGGAAAACCCTTGACTCCCTACCGAGTTCGCCGCGCATTTCGACATATGCGCGATCGGCTCGGCACCCCGACCCGTCTGCCGAAAACGAGCCACCCCGGACCAGGCCGTCCACCAGGAGGCAGGAACACTCCTGCACCACGGCACTACCTCGGATCCGAACTGCGCAAAACCGACACCGCGGAGAAGATCGGAGCCGAGAAGAAGGGTTAAATCTCAAGCCAAGAGAGCGTGTGCTTTTCCCATGATGTCGAGGGCGGTCTCGGTGGTCGCCAGGCGCTTGTTGAGCCGTTCGTTTTCCTGCCGCAACCGGGCGATCTCGGCTTGCTCGGCGGTGAGTTTGCCGATCTTCTCGCCGGGTTTCTTACCCGCCAGCACCCCGGCGTCGCGCTGCTTGCGCCACTCGCTGATCAACGACGAGTACAAACCCTCACGGCGCAGATATCCGCCTCCGTCGCCGTGTTCGACCGCGGCTTCGTAGGCTTCGAGGTGGGCGAGCTTATCGGCCGCACTGAATGCGCGGCGGCGCTTGGGCTCGTCGGCTCGTGGCCCCAGGGAATCCATCGGTCCATTCTGGCCCCCGCCGACTGCGGTCCTCGTTCTGGTGGTCATGAAGAAGGTCGATCCGATCTCGCCCCGCGCCAGGCCGATTTGCTGTGAACCAGTGGACTCAACTCAGCCTGACACGCAGGGAAGTCGCGATCAGCTACGGCACTGCTCAGAAGATCGAAGCCTGGTTTCGTGCGCATCGGGACTTCGGCAGTGGCGCACAGTCGCAAGTGCCTGTCGCGCCGAGCTCAGTTGCCGATGAGCTCATAAAGCTCGCTCAGCTCCGAGACTCCGGGGTCCTCACACTTGACGAGTTCGAAGCGCAGAAGTCAAAGCTACTCGCCTGATTCCAGCGATCAACGGTAGACGAGCCGACCGTCCACGATGACATCATCGTGCCCTCGGTGTCGCTTCTCTGAAGGGTGCTCGGCATCCGTCACCGAGTTGAGGGCCGCATCCTGACACCTTGAGCCAGCAACACTTCCCGTACACTACTTTTCGCCTTGCCCAGCTGATCACCGATTGCCTGGAGCGACCGCCCCTCGCCGTACAGCTTGACCGCCATCTCCGTCTGTTCGTCCGTCATAGGCTGTTTGCGCATCGTCACCCCGGCCTCACCGAGCAGCTTCAACACTCCGCCCTTGGACAGCTCGTATCGCTTGCATAGCTCAGGGGTCGAAGTGCCCGCCTCGTAGGCAGCCACCAGCTCGGCGATCGTCTCTACCGTGAGCCGTCGATCCAGTCGCCGAGGCTTCACACTGCTCGATCCCGCCTGCGGCCGGCGGACCGGAGCAGCCTGGATCTTGGTGATCACCTTGCTGAAACGGTCCGGTTCCCACTGTTTCAAATACCGTCCGCTTACCCCGACAGAGAAACCCCTCCTGACCACCTGTTCGGCGACAAGCAGGGACTTCTCGACGCGGTGACCGCCCACGGCCTCGAGCAGTACCTGGCCCACAAACACGCCCTCACCCCAACCGGTGACCCGGTCGAGGACCTACGCCGAGGTTGGGACAGCCACACCGAGTTCGGCCTGACCCACCCCGCGTTCTACGTCCTGATATACGGCAGCCCCCAACCCGGACACCGTCCCGCCGCCGGTGCCGAGGCCTACCGCCTGCTGGTGGGCCAACTCGACCGGGTCGCCGCCGCTGGCCGGCTGCGCATGCCCCCCGAACAGGCCGCGCGCCTGATCCACGCCGCCAACACCGGCGTCACCCTCAGCCTCATCGCCACTCCTAGTGGCGAGCGGGATCCCGACCTGTCCCCCCGCACCCGCGAGATCGCCCTGGCCGCTATCGCCACCAGTGAAGAGGTCGACACCACACCACTAGTATCGGCGCTCCCCTTGCCCGCATGCAGGGCACCTACGCGCTGCGAACATTGTTCGAACGGCTCCCCGATCTGCGGATCGACGACGCATCCCCCCACCGGGCACTTTTGGCTGGATCGCGATGACCGATGTCGCAGCGAATATCATGTTTTCCGCGCAGCAACGCTCCATCTGACCAAACCGGCCTTCCAGTCGGTCACAGCGCGCATTCCCAGCTACGGCAATGTCCTTCACATCGGCCGACGAACCGGGCGCCGCTACCGCGCAACGGTCGGAATCACCCGGCACCACAACCAACTCAGGATGGACGCTACAGCGAACACCGCGGCCGGACCGTAGCCCTCACCCGAGCGCGGATAGTCCACCTCTGCGGTCGAGACTTCCTTCTCGCGGCAGCTGATCCAGCCTGGCCGCCTCGGCTGCGCTCACCGCGCAGCACTTCGCCGCGGCGGGGCCAGCCAGCTTGGCGGGTTTCCGCGTCGAGGACGTACGCGTTCACCAGACTGCCGACCCTGAGGTGGTCATCGGCGAGTTCACTTACCGCGGCGACGCGGGCTGGGCCGCGCCGGGCATCATCGTCTTCCGGATCCGCGACGGGCTGATCGTCGAGTCGCGGGACTACATCGACCACCTCGGGCTCGCTCGTGCCACCAACACGGTCGACGCCCTATGCGCGCAGCTGACAAACGCCTAGTTCTTCGGGACCCGCCGACCGAGGAGTGACACTCTAGAACTTCCTGCCCGACCAGTTCAGCGGCCTGCACGGCCGATCTGGGCGCTGATGCGCGGCCCGCTAGCAAACCGATCTCAGATCATCGCTCACGCGCACACCCTGGCCGCCCGGATCACGGCCTGTTGAAACTCCTGACAGCAACACCGGCTCGAGTGAATCGGCCCGGCGCACAGCGCCAACGCATGCCCGCAAGGGTGACCGGGGTACTGCGAGCAACACGCCATGATCAGCGTAAGACGTTCTGTATCGCACTCATTCATGCTGACTTCAGTCAGAACGAGTGAGCGGTAATGCCGCTGTGCGCGCTGAGCGAAGCGGTCACTCAGAGGTGGCTGGCCGACCGTTCACAGGGGGTGTCGAGTCCAGAGTCACATGCTCGGCTTGCCCTCAGTCTTGTTGATGGGTCGGACCGGTTGTGTAGGTGACCGGCCAGCACATAACCCCGGGTGCATGCGGGTGGCCGGGGCCGCGTTCAATGGTGGCGGGCCGTTCTCTGGTTCGGGCCAGGGCCGACTCGACGTGCAGACCGATCACAGCGTCGAGGGCGGCCGGGTCCATCGCTTGGGGAAGATGGACATCCATTCGGGCGGTGCGTGGTCCGGTCACGTTCGCTTTCCAGGGGTCAGCCGGGGTGAGTGCGCTGGTCGAGGGTGTGCTGCAAATCGGTGTTGAGGCGCTGAGCTTCGGCGAGCTGGTCTTCGAGGATCACGATGCGGCACGCCGCTTCGAGGGTGTTTCCGGCGTCGACGAGTTCACGCACGCGTCCGGCGATGCGCAGCTGGTAGCGCGAATAGCGGCGATGCCCGCCCGTCGACCGTTGCGGGGTCAGGAGTTGGGCGGCGTCGAGGCCGCGCAGGAACGCTTGGGTGACGCCGAGTATCTCCGCGGCGCGGCCCATGCTGTAGGCAGGATAGGTGTCGTCGTCGAGTTTGTCCGTGGCGCTGGGGCCATCGGCGGGGTCGGTGTTCGGTTGCTGCACAGCACCTTTCGGGGTTCGACGTCAGGCAGGCCCCGGCGCAGGTGCGCCGGGGCCTGGGATTTACGGAAGAGGGAGTATCAATTCTGTTCACCGGCCACGAAAGCCGATGTTCCACACCGCATCCGACATGTGCCGGGACGCGGAACCGATAAGTGACTACTCAGTGACCACCTCCTGGTTTGCCGGTTCGACCTGCGCATTACTTGTCTATCTTGCGTGTTCGTCCCCCCTCCGGCGGTCCAGCCGAGTGCACCGGATTCTCTTCTCCGCCGGAGGGGACGGGGGTGGAGCTTTCATTCCAGGCAGTTCACCTGCCCGGCCTCTTGATCTTCTCTTCGAACAACAGAGACTGTATACCTGCTTCTACAGGATGTCTACACCCGCCACGACAGATTTTCGTCTTCGGATGCGGTCGGTTATTTCACGAGCGGGTTCAGGGTTTCGGATCATCGTGACCAGGTAGCTTCGGTGCCGCTGTCACTGTCACCGGTGGTGCTCGCCGATGCGATCCAGGTGTTCGACGAGCTGGTCAGAAACGCCCGCCGTCACGGACTGGCTCCGTGACGATGCCGGATATCACTGTGCGCGGACCAGACGCGGTTGCGCATCGAGGTAGACGACACCGGCCACGGTGACCCCATCTACATACCCCGGACGCAACCGGTGGTCGCGGCATGATCCTGATCGACCGACTCGCCACAGCATGGGCCCACACCCGCCACCACAGGCACAAGACCGTATGGGCCGAGCTCACCCTTGAGGGACGCTGATCGGTTGACCGCCAACGTCTCTCGAACATCCGATATTGCCGCGACCCGCGCGTTCGAGCGAGCACAGACGTTGGCTGGCGGTTGATCTCACGGACTGCGCGCACATGGCGATGAGCGAGTGATCGGACAGATCACCATGTGGTCACCCCGTCGGCCAGTCGGCTTGTTCAGGATGCCGTCTGTGGTCGGTAGAGTACCGAAATGCGCTTCAAGCCCCGGGAGATTCGATAGGCGCACGCTTCCTGCGCTGGTCATGACGCCGAGCATGCTGCGGATGGTGATGAATGTTGCTCCGCCGTTGTTGTTTCTCGGTATGCGTGTCGAACGATTCGCCGATGACTGGACATCGGCCGAGGTGAGCCTGAAGGTGCGTCGCTGGAACTCCAACCACAACGGCGCCGCCCCGGGGTGGTCGCTTTTCGCGATGACCGACCCGTTCTTCGGGATGATGGCCTACGGACAGCTCGGCAGCGGCTACCGGGTGTGGAACACCACCGCCGAGATCGAGTTCCTGGCACCGGGACGTGACACGGTGCGATCGACGATGGTGATGCCACGGGAGTTGGTCGACGAGATCCGCCGCGCGACAGCGGATGGCGCGAAGTCGGTTACCAATCATGAGGCATAGCTGGTCGATTCGAATGGTGTGGTGATTGCCCGCGCACGCCAGAAGCTCTATGTCCGGAGATCAGCAGTCGCCTCCTCGTTCAGCTGAGTCGACGAACGCACGATATGCCGCATGTCGCGCTAGCCGAACGGGCCAGCGCGGTGCGGCGGAAGATCAACTGCCCGTGGCCCTCCGAGGCGGGGAGGCTTGTTCGTATTGGTGGTCTCGGCTTATCAGGGGGTGCTGGGTTTCGGATCCTGGTGGTCGGTTGTGGCGTCGATGAGGGGTAGTTGCACGTACCCCAGGCGAGACGGGCCAGTGTGGATGCTATTGAGAGTTCCGTCGTGGTAGGCCGGGTCGTAAGCATGATGCATGCCGTGCGCGACTCCGTCGTACGGTTGTACGTCGACGCGGATCCGCTGACCTTTCCTCAGCAGTCCGGTGCTCGGGATCAACTCGATCTCGACTTCGACCTCATCGTTCGGGACGAGTGGCGCGTGGTCGGCTTTGCGGTGGGTGTGTTTGACGGTGTATTCGGTACTGCGTTCTTCGTCGATTCGCCGGTGTGATGCTTTCAGCCAGCCCTTCATGAGGGGAATGGGGCGATCACCGAAGCCGCTGGTGGCGAATCCGGTGAAGTCGACTTCGCGGCCGGCCTCGTCGATGACACGTATCGACACGTAGATGTCCATGTCATGACTGGTGGACGAGACTGTCATGCCGACCTTGCCGTATCCGGCGAGGATCGCATCGGCCGTCAACGGCGCGCTGAGGAAGGAGATGCCTGTCGCGCGCGGGTCGGACCGGGCCGATGTGGGGTCGACGCGCAATACTGCTCCGGCAGCGGGTGCGACGAGGGCGATCTCGGCTGAGTACGACCGCGCTGCGGTGGTGGTCGGCTCGGTTGTCGACAGTCGGAGAAACTGTCGTTCTCCTGCCGGCTCGGCTGTCTCGGTGGAAGATGCGTCGAGGTACCAGCGGGTGTAATCGGTGCGTGCGACGGGCCACTCGGTTTCGTGGAGGACGACCGCAGCACCGTTACCGGACCTGATCTCCAGGCGCACGGGAGGGGCGTCCATGATCCCGTTGTCGATTCCTTTGAGCCAGTGATCGAAGAACGCTTTGTGCGCGGCGACGGTCTCCAAGGCGTAAGCCTTCTGGAACCAGTCGTCCCAGATATCGAGCTTCTTATGGGGGGTGGGCGTGACCAGATAAGCGTTGCTGCCGCCGAGTTGGTGAAAGTGTGCGGCGTGGGTCGTCGCGGCGACCGCCCAGAGGGGGACGGTGACGTTCGTCAGGTCGGGACACATGAACACGTCGGCCCGCTCTCCGAAGATCGCGTCTGGATCGGTGTCGCGGAAGGGGCTGTCCTTCATGATCCGGATGAAGTCGGCGATGTCGGATTCCCCGATGATCGCGCGATCGATCCCATTTGCCTTCCATATCGGCCAGAACTGCTCGTTGAGTATTCCGCCGTTGTACGCGACTTCCTCGTAGAGATCGACGTCTGTGCCGATGGCGATCATCGCCTCGAGGTGTTTCGGGCGGAGACTGGCGGCCTGATGCTGATTCATCGCGAGGTAGGACATGCCCCACGTGCCGACGTTGCCGTTGGACCATGGTTGTACCCCCGCCCACTCGATGCAGTCGCGAAGAGCCTCGGCTCCGGCGATGCCCCAGGGGGCGAGCCGTCCGGGGCTGTTCCCGGCACCGGGCATGTCCGTTCGGACCACCACATATCCATCGGGCACCCAGGACGCAGTGTTGACCGTTTCATGGTTCTCGAACGGCTGGCCGACGGTATTGCCCGAGAAGTAGTCGTCCTCCATGAGTTCGTGCGCTTCGAGGTCGCCATCGCACGCGATGGAGTGGTGATGGAACGCCTTGCCATAGGGGCCTGAGCTGATGACGACCGGGTAGCTACCCGGCTCAGCGGGCCGAAAGACGTCCGCGAGGACGTATTCGCCGTTCTGCAGCGGGATCTCGATGTCGCGGAACCTCAGGATGCCCATGACGTTGCGGCGGACCTCGTTGCGCGCGTTCGCCGGCGTGCACAGGGTCCGCGGGCCGGCACCCTCGAAAACCCCGGCGTCGTTCAGGTCGCGCAGGAGCTGAACAACGACCGGGTCGTCAGCGAACGCCTGGAGCTTGTCGGCCGGACCGATGCCCGTGAAGTCGGCGTCGTGCCGGAAGTCGATTCGCCGGTGGCCGACGATGTCGTGGACCTCAGGGGCGATCTTCGTCCCTTCGTCTCGGACAGCTTTGCGTCCGAGGGTGAACACGAACCGGGCCACGTTCGTCAGGCCGGGATCGCGCAGCTTGGCGATGTTGCCGTCGGTACGGGCGACGATCTGCGCCAGGTTCACCCGAGGGCGTCCGGAGACGTTGCCGATGGGCGTGGCGCCGACGAGGAAGGCGACTCGCTCACCCTCCTCGTACAGGAACTCGCCCTGCTTGCCGGTGAGTCCTTGGTGCGTCGGTGTCTGGTACCTGAGCCCGCTGATCGGGCCGGCTAGCAGACCTGTGTGTGTCATCGCTCTTCCTCGGGAGTTCTGGGCGGGCAGCCGGAATTAAATCAACTGTTGTTGATATTTTGCCCGCCAGCCTACGCTGTTCGCATGGCCAAGCAACCCGAAGGACCGACGCCGCACGTTCGACGTGGTCGACGGCCAGGGCAGAGCACGACCCGCCAGGCGGTTCTCGACGCCGCGCGCCGGCGGTTCGCGGCAGACGGGTTCAAAAGCACGACGATTCGTGCGATCGCCGCGGACTCCGGGGTCGACGTCGCGCTCGTGATGCAGTACTTCGGGTCCAAGGACGGGCTCTTCGGAGCCGTGATGTCGATCTCGCCCGATGCACTCGCCCGCATCGCCGACGCGTTCAGCGGTCCCGTCGAGTCCGTCGGCGAACGGCTGGTCCGGGCCTACCTCGCAGTCTGGGAGGGCGATCAGCCGCACGCCGATGCCCTGCGCGCGATGCTCCGCGGAGCGATCGCCAACGAACAGGCGAACACGCAACTGCGGGAGTTCATCGAATCGCGACTGGCCGAGGACCTGCACCACTTCGGATCGGACAGTCACGACACCGCCGTCCGCGTTGCGCTCGCGACCTCCATGCTGATCGGTATCACCGTCGGCCGGCAGATCGTGCAAGTCGCCGTGCTCACCGAAGCAGAGCGCGAGATGATCGTCCGGCACGTCGGTCCCGCCCTGCAGACGATCCTCGTACCTCCACCGTCCCCGTACGCCGAGGGCGAGTAATTGCTCGGTCTGGATCCCGACATCCTGTTCGCCGGTGGAACAGCGGCAATATCCAATGTTGGGAGGATTCGCCAGGCGCCATGTGCCGCATAATCAGTGCATGCATTCGGAACGGTTCTTCGACGACCGCCGCAATCTGGTGGACTTCGAGGACGACATTCTGGTGCAGTGCCCGCGATGCGGCAAGACCGCGCATGTGTCACCGGCGCCAGAACACGCCGGTCGCCCAGGTCGAGAGCTGTTCGCGCATCGGCTGGTGTGCGGCCATTGCGGGCTGGCGCGGACCAAACCCGGCCGCGGCTACCACCTCATCACCGGTGCGGGCTCAACCGCGACCGATCCGTATTTCGAATTGCCACTGTGCCTGCGGGCCGAGACCCGTCACGGGTGGCTGTGGGCCTACAACTTCGACCATCTGGCCCTGATCAGGCGTTATGTCCAAGCATCCCTGCGCGAACACGCACCGTGGGACGACGGCGGGATCAGACACACAGCGGTCGCGCGACTACCGAAATGGATCAAGTCAGCCAAGCACCGAACCGAGATCCTTCGCGAAATCGACCAGCTGCGCCGCGCCGCGATCGCGTAACCGAGGATCACGCCGCCCCAGCCTGCCGCCCCTGCCCGCCGCACGGCTGCGCCGACGCCGCGACGCCATCCCCACACTGACCGACCGCAGCACCGGAACCCGATGATGGCCAACCACACTCGGCTCCCGACCGAGGCCACGACGGCATCCTGGCCATCGGCTGCGTCGATGACCATCTGCGCCTGGTCTCCCGCAACAACAAAGACTGTGGATCAAATTCAAGAACACCCTCGAACAAGAAGTCGTCATCGTCCCCGGCGCCGGCCGCCGCGCGGGCCACATCGGTTCGCTGCTGCTGGCCGTCCACGATCCCAGCGGGGCGCTGATCTACATCGGCAACGTCGGCACCGGCTGGTCGGATCGAATGCTCGACGAACTACGCGCCAAACGTCAACCACTGCAACGCGATACACCTACTGTCGATGCCGATGTGAAGGACGCAGTGTACGTAGATCCACGGGTCGTGGGAGAAGTCTCTTTCACGGAGTGGACCAGCGACGGCCGACTCCGCCACCCAATCTGGAGGGGTCTCCGCCCGGGCAAGGCACCCGCCGAGGTCGTTCGCGAGCCACAACCTTGACCGGACTGAACCGCGCGCCTAACCCTGGTACGAATGCGCGGTAAGTAGCCGAATAGCGCGCGATGGTGACCGATTTGGGTGATCATGTAGATGTGGATCGAACCGACGTGTCGTGGGCACTCACGACCCCGCCGAGCGCGGTCACCGCTGATGCGGATAACGCATGTTGCGTAGTAGATCAGGACTCGCGGCGGCGAGTCTGCCGGGCAACGCCACGGACCGGGCGATAGGTTGGGCAGAGGTCATCGCGTGGTCTTCTTTTCTTCTGAACGACTTGGTGGGGCTTCTGGGGATCGCGCGGTGGTCATCTATTTCTCGGTTCCGGCACCCTGCGTTGTGCAGGAACCGGGAGTCGTACACCATCCTGCTGGGCTCGACCGGAACCTCTATGTATCGAGACCTTCAACCTCTGTCAATGACACGCCACACGTGTCCGACATGAGAACACCTTCCATAACGATGCGTGCATGAGCCGCGACGCTTAGTGGTCCCGCCCGTAAGTTCTTCGGGGATCAGTGCTCGAGATAGAGGTCGCAGGCGCAATCGAGGGCTTCTTGTGGGCTGCCTGCGGTGAATCCGGTGGGCAGGATCTGGTTTTCGTACTTGCCGCTGCTGGCGAGGTAGAGGCTGAATCCCCACGTTGAAGCCGATCCGCCGTAACGAAGCCGGATCAGAGGCAGCCGGTCGCCGTCGGCCAGTTCGCCCTCAACGTAGGCGAACTGGCCGTGGTAGCGGACATGTAAACCGGTCAGCTGGGGCCAGCGCTCGGTGGCGTGTTGACGCAGCCGCTGAGCCAGGGAGGTTTTGGTCGAGTCCGGGATCGCGGGCATAGGGGTCGTCATGCCTGCTGCGGCGTGTCGATTGGGCTCGGAGTGGCGGACTCGGGCACGCTCGCGCGGTCCCTGCCTGGAAGTAGTTGTGAAAGACCGGTTTTCGTGCCCGTGCCCCGTACGCCCGCGGTGCGCACGGTGGGTGGGCATCTCCGGTGGGACGTCGAGCGGCTGCGCGAGGAAGTGGCTCGGCTGACGAGCACCGGGGGGCGGGACTGCCCAGGGGGTGACCGGGTGATGGCATCGCGTTGTGATGCTGTGATTTGGTGATGGACCGTCCGGGTGCCAGCTCGAGCTTAAGCAGGTGGGCCGGCATCCCGGTGGCGTGAAACGGTTGTACAAACGCGAATTCCTCGGCCCCGCCGATGTCTCCGGCGGCCCCGAAAGCGGCGCCGACCGGCCGACCACGACCCTCGGCTGACCGCTAGCGTAGTTCCTGCCCCGCCGCCCAGCCCGGAGCGTCGAGGTTGATGGGCGAGTCGCCGACGAATTGGGCGAGCTGCGTTTCCAGCTCGGCGAGTTCGGCGGCGCCAAGACGCACTTCCCAGCGGGCCCGCACCTCGTCGAAGATCGCCGTGCCCTCGGTGATCAGCCCGATCCCGTGATCGGTGATCCGGATGTTCTTGCGGCGGATGTCGGCGGGGTCGGTCTCGGTGGTGACGTACCCGCGTTCGACGAGCGCGGCGATCGTCTTCGCCGCGGCCTGCTTGGTGATGGCGAGTCTGCGGGCCAGGTCCGAGGCGCTGTGGGCGCCGGCTCGGATGGCCCGCATCGCGTACTCGTGCGACGGCCGGGCGTCGGGGTATCCCCGGGTCGCCAGCTCCCGGACCACTTCGTCCACCAGATTGCGATAGCTGCCCAGGAGCAGCAGGGCGAGATCGGCGCCGGATCGTGAGGACATGGCCACAGTCTAGATCTTCCCTTGACACGGACAACCAGGTTGTCCAACACTGGAGTTAACCTGGTTGTCTATCTTGGGAGTAATCGCATGACCAGCTCTTTCGCGACCGCCTCGCCCGCCGTGGCGGGCGTCACGCACCACACCGCCGAGGTCAACGGCACCACGTTGCACTACGTCTCGGCGGGCGACACCGGCTCCCCGATCCTGCTGGTGCACGGGTGGCCGGAGTCCTGGTGGGCCTTCCGCGACGTCATCCCGCTGCTCGCCGCCACCCACCGGGTGTTCGCCGTCGACCTGCGCGGCTTCGGCGACTCCGGCATCGCCGACGGCGACCACGACTTGGCCACCATGGCGGAGGACCTGCACCGGCTGGTCGCCCACCTCGGCGTCGGGCCCGTGCACGTGACCTGCCAGGACATCAGCGGCGGGCCGGTCTTCGCGTTCGCGGCCACGCACCCCGGCGACGTCCTCAGCTTCACCGGCGTCGAGACCACCCTTCCGGGGTACGGCTGGGAGATGCTGGCCGACGTGAGGAACGGCGGCTCCTGGCACGTGGGATTCCTGGCCGCCCCGGGAATTCCGGAGCTGTTCCTGGCCGGCCGCGAGCGAGTGATGCTGGACTGGGCCGTCTCGGTGATGACGATGGCGCCGGGCGGGGTCACCGAGACCGACCTCGACGAGTTCGCCCGCACCTACTCGCGGCCGGGCGGCTGGCGCGGCACCGAGGGGCTCTACCGTTCCTCCCTGACCGGCGGCGACCGGATGCGGGCGCTGGCCGAGTCGCGGCCGCTGACCGTTCCCGTGCTCGCCGTCGACGGCATCAACGCCCCCTTCACCGAGCGGACGATGCGCCAGGTCGCCGGCGACGTCACCGCGGTCACGATCCCGGACGTCGGGCATTTCGTCGCGCAGGAGGCGCCCGCCGCCTTCGCCACCGCGGTCGGCGACTTCGTCGACCGCGTCGACCGGAGCCGCTGAACGGCCGAGCGCGGCGCTCCCGCATGGACACATCTTCAGTGTCCAGAGGTACTGAATCTGCGCTCAAGTCCCTGATGGCGCACCATTCTTCTTCTCGCGAAAAGAAGTCCAGTGCCGCGTGTTCTAGTGCACCAGAGCACAATTCCGACGCGGCGAGCCGCTACCCCGGCACAACCTGCCGTGGCCGCTCGCTGGGCATAATCTGGCGCCCAGGAGTGCCTGCATTACGCAGGATCGCTCACGATCTGTCTCGCAGTCTCCCACTTGAACACCGCACAGCTGCGCGTCCCGCCGGTAAGGCAGGCCGCCTCGAAGCGCAGACACTACTAGTTGCCAGAGGATTGCCCTGCTAAGAACTCCTTCGGCGCGCCGCTCAGCGACACGCCGAGGGCCGCTCGATCGTCGCGAACGTTTTCGCGAACGAATTCAGGCTGATCTTCCGTTATCCGCGCGAACGTCCAGTGATTCAGACGCCGGCCCACCAACCGCCAAAGACGGTACTCACCAGCCAAAATACCCACATACCCAGACCGAACGGCCTGCAGATGTTCGAGTACTACTGCATCAACTCCATTTCGCTGCGGTTGCAGCCCGCGGAGGGTTCTACCAGCTAGAACGCTGGAACTCGGTCGCTCGCAGGCGCCGGGTGAACGTTTTCACCGGGCGTCCGCGACGTCGACCACGACAGCTCGAACGGCGGGCGTGACCGCGCGCCCGGTCTCCTCGGCAACGATCGCGACCAGGCTGTCCTCGCAGTCCGTCCATTTCCGCCGGGCATAGGCCCGCAGCGCGGGCGTGCGGCGAACAAGCCGAGTGACTCGCTCCTGCGAGGCGTCACTTTCGGCCCGGAACGGCCCCGCGACTCGATGAAGTCCTGCACAGCCGACAAGACATCACACCCCTCGGCACGCTCGCGGACCGCCATGGTCAGCGCGACCGCCCGATCCTCGCCGTGACTGAAGATCAGTGCTTCCTTGCCGTCGGGGAAATGCTTGAACAACGTGGTCACGGCCATATCGGCGGCTGCGGCGACCTGAGCGTGTCTGTCGAGTGGATGTTGTTGGCGGAGAAGGAAAAACAGTCCGGCATCGACGGGCGGCCTGGCAGAGTGCTCGACATGACCGTCTCCGGCCCTAAAGTGGAATTGCACCGTTACCTGCGCGATGCCCGCGAAGCCATGCTCTGGAAGCTCGATGGCCTGTCCGAGTACGACGTTCGCCGACCCATGACCCCCACCGGCACCAACCTGCTCGGCTTGGTCAAACACCTCGGCACCATCGAGTTCGGCTACTTCGGCGACACCTTCGGCCGACCGAACGACGAATCCATCACCCAACAGGATTTCGAGGCCGATCCCACCGCCGACATGTGGGCCACCGCCGAAGAATCGCGTGCCGACATCATCGCGTTCTACCGCAGGGCCTGGGCACATTCCGACGCCACGATCGACAGTCTCGACCTCACCGCCGAAGGTTCGGTTCCGTGGTGGTCAGAAGACCGCCGAACCGTCACCCTGCATCGGATCCTGGTGCACGTGACCGCCGAAACCAATCGGCATGCCGGACACGCCGATATCGTTCGCGAACTCATCGACGGCGCGGCGGGCTTGCTCGCCCACAAAGACAACATGCCAACCAGCGACCCGACCTGGTGGCAGCGCTATCGGTCCGAGCTGGAGGAAGCCGCGAAGAAGGCTGCCGGACTCAGCTGACGAGGAGTCCTCGTATCGATGCTGGCGCGGTCGGCGACCGGGGGACGCGTTTCGCGGCAACCCCCCGCATGCCGGGCCTGTCGTCGGTTGCTCAGGGCAGGGCGTTGATGAGCTTGTCGAGCTCGACGCGGGGGCCGGTGAAGAACGGGACCTCTTCGCGGACGTGCATGCGGGCCTCGGTGGCGCGCAGATCACGCATGAGATCGACGATGCGGTGCAGTTCGGGGGCCTCGAAGGCGAGGATCCATTCGTAGTCGCCGAGGGCGAACGAGCTGACCGTGTTGGCGCGCACATCCGGGTAGCCGCGGGCCGCCTTGCCGTGGTCGGCGAGCATCTTGCGCCGCTCCTCGTCGGGCAGCAGGTACCACTCGTAGGAGCGGACGAACGGGTACACGCAGATGTAGTTGCCCGGCTCCTCGCCCGTCAAGAAGGCCGGGAGGTGGCTCTTGTTGAACTCGGCGGGCCGATGCAATGCCGCATTGCTCCACACCGGGTCACTGGCCCGCCCCAGCTCGGTGGTGCGACGGAAATCCGCGTAGGCGGCCTGCAGGTCTTCGATCCGCTCGGCGTGCGTCCAAATCATGAAGTCGGCGTCAGCGCGCATCCCCGCCACGTCATAAACGCCACGCACCACCACGTCCCGATCGGCCAGCCCGTCGAAAAACGCCCGCGCCTCCTTGATCGCAGCCGCCCGGTCATCGCCGAGCACCCCGGGCTGCACCTGGAACACCGAGAACATCAGGTACCGAATGGTCGAGTTGAGTTCCTGAAAATCGAGTCGCGCCATGCCCCCATCGTGCCACCCGCCGGAAGTCAACCGTTTCGCGGTCCGGGGTCGACACACCGTTGCGAGCGGTCGTCGGCGGACCCCAGCCACGTACCCAGCCCAGCCGACGGACCGACAGCGCTCGACCGTGGTTCGAACCCCTCCATGAGCTTGCGATGCTTCGCCCACGGCGGCAAGGCGATGCACCGCCGGCACCCCACCTCGCCAGCCGAAACGCACCAACAGTGCGGGCCTCTCTCGCGAGAGGCATCCCGCAGCGTTCGTGCCTCGTAACAGCCTGCGAGGCAATACCGAAGCACGACAGGACACCCATACCGTAGACATCGGTGCCTGCCGAGGGCGAACTAGCCTGGGGCAGTGGCGATGCGGCGGGCGGCGGCATTGCCGAGGAGACGCGCACACGACACCCCGCTGTCGAGGTAGGCGCACGTGAGGACGAATCAGCCTGCGGCAGTGGCGATGTGGCGGGCGGCGGCATTGCCTGAGGCGACACAGGCGGGGACGCCGACGCCGTGGAGGTAGGCGCCCGCGAGGGCGAGGCCGTCGAGCGGGGCGACTGCTGATTCGATGACGGCTGTGCGTTCGGTGTGGCCGGGGGCGTATTGGGCGAGGCCGCCGCGCCAGCGCTGGACGACGGCGGAGACGGGCTCGATGGCGATGCCGGTGACTGTCGCCAAATCCTCGGCGGCGGCGGTGATGAGGTCGGCGTCGGACCAGGACAGGGTGGAGTCGTCGCCGAATTTGCCGAAGGAAGCACGGACCAGGGCGGTGTCGCGCTGGGCCAGGTGCGTCCACTTTCGGCTGGACAGGGTAAATGCCTTGGCGCGCAACGACTCTCCGGTGGCGACCAGGATGCCCGAGTTCTGCGGCAGCGCGGTGTCGCGCGGAAGGGCAAGCGCCACAACGACCGACGAGGACAACTCGATACCGGCAAGTGCCGCAGCGGCATTCGGTTCGACCGTGCCGAGCAGTCGGGCGGTCACCGGCGCGGGCGTGGCGAGCACGACCGCGTCGACCGCACCGATCGGGTCGACGACCCAACCGCGCAGTCCGCGGGCGAGCCGAGTGGCCGGTGTCGCGGTGACGAACTTCGCACCGGATCGCGCCGCCAACGCCGCCAACAGCACCTGGTATCCGTCACGGAGCCCACCGAAGACCGGGGCACTCGACGGCGGCGGCAGCGCGACGGACACGGCATGGGTGAGACTGGGCGCACCGTCGTCCAACGCGGCGGCCAATGTCGGCAGCGCCGCGCGCACCCCGATCGAGCGAGAACTCCCCGCATACACCCCACCCAACAACGGATCAACGCTCCGCTCGACAACCTGTACCCCGAACCGGTCGGCGATCAATCGGTACACGTCGACATCCGCGCCAGGCTCCCAAGCCAGCGGCCGCCGCGACTCCCCCGCGATCCGCTCGACCGTCTCCGCATCGACCAACCCCCGCATCGACTCGGCATCCGCCGGTATCCCCATCAACGTCCGCTCCGGCAACGCATGCGCCGCCCCACCCGACCACACCAACGGCCGCAACCCCGCGGGCGTCACCAACTGCGTCTCCAGCCCCACCTCCCGCAGCAACTCCGGCACCTCTGGCCGCCGCCCGACAAACGCCTCCGCCCCGAGATCCAAAGGCTCCCCGCCTACTTCACCGGTATAGAGAACCCCACCAACCCGCTCAGCCCGATCAAGCACCAAGATATCGGCCCCGGCCCCCAACAACACCCGCAACCGATACGCGGCAACCAGCCCACTGATCCCACCACCGACCACCGCGATCCTCATGCCCTCGACGGTATCCCCCACCCACCCGCCACCCCCGACCGGTCCACTCCCACGCAGAAGCGCACTACCCCACAAGAGCTACGGTCTCGACCCGAACCCCGCTTCGCGCGCCACAACCTCCGCGAGCACTACGATCTCGAACCGACCCCTGGTTCACGCGCCACAACCTCCGCGAGCACCGTGGTCTCGACCCGAATCGCGGTTCGCTCGCGACAACGCGCCCCGACCTCTGTGAGCACTACGGTTCGTGCACCAATTCGACCAGTGCTGTCAGTACGGCGGAGTCAGTGGTGGGCAGGGGGCGTGACCAAGATCATGGGGAACTGGTGGCGGCAAAGTGCGAGAAAACCCTGCCACCAGTTCCCCATGATCATTCGTCCAGTCCACCCGGTGGGGCGTGACGGCGGAAACGCCAGTCGGGGGGCGCTCCTGCGCGCGTATTTGCTTCGCGCGCAGGTAATTGCCGACGATTTCGTGCGCGGACCGCAAGTGGGTGGGAGGCGTGAGCAGGTCTGCGGAGGTGGTTACGCGGTGCCGCTCACGATGATGTCGGCGTGCGCGCGGGTGTTGTCGGCTACGAAGTGGTTGTCCTCGTCGGCCATCCACTGTTCCCACAGTGGGAGCGCGGCGGAGCCATCGCGTTCGAGGCCGCGGGCCAGCCGCAAAGGTCGCGGGGTGTCGACCCAAATGGCCAGCGACAGGCGGGCACGAACGGCCGCGCGAGAGGAGGACACGCCCTCCAGCACCACCACGCCGCCGGGCTCGACCACGTGCCATTCGGCCAACGCTCGCCGATCCCAGTCATACCGCTGGTATCGAGCGGGCACGTCGCGGCCGAGTGGTTCGAGTACTTGGCTCTCCAGCCGCGACCACCAGTCCAGCGTGTTGTCCCACGACGCGAAGCTGTCGGTCGGCACTACGGATGCGTCGAACTCGCGCGCGAGTTGTCCAGCCAGCGTTGACTTTCCAGCTCCGCCCGGCCCGTCGACCGCGACCAACCTGGTCGAACCGAGCCTCGGCTCACTCGCGACAACGCGTGCGACGACTTCCGCGAGCACTACAGTCTCGCCCCGAATCGCGGCTCACTCGCGACAACCCACGCCACAACCTCCACGACCACTACGGATTCGACCCGAACCGTGGATCGCTCGCGGCAACCTCCACGAGCACTACGGTCTCGCCCCGAACCGTAGTTCCCTCACGACAACGCGCCACAACCTCTGTGAGCACAGAGCTAGTCCACCAATTCCACCAATGCCATCAGCACGGCGAGGTTGGTGGTGGGGTGCAGGGGGCATGACCAAGATCATGGGGAACTGGTGGCGGCATCTTGCGAGTAAACGCCGCCACCAGTTCCCCATGATCATTCGTCCAGTCCACCCAGCCGCCGTTCGCTCGCTCGCTCGCTCGCGACAACCCGTGCCACAACCTTCACGACCGCTACGGTCTCGAACCGAACCATGGTTCGTTCGCGACAACCGCCCCGACCTCCGCGAGCACTACAGCTCGTGCACCAATTCGACCAGTGCCGTCAGCACTGCGGGGTCGGTGTCGGGGAGGACGCCGTGGCCCAGGTTGAAGATGTGGCCCTTGGCGCCCAAGGTGATCGCCTCGTCGGCTTCGGCGGCGATGCGGCGTGCTTCGGTTTCGACCGCGGCCGAGCCCGCGAAGAGCACGGCGGGATCGAGGTTGCCCTGCAACGCTTTTCCGGGTCCGACGCGGCGCACGGCGTCGGTGAGCGGCACCCGCCAGTCGACGCCGACCACGTCGGCGCCCGCCTCGCCCATCGCGCCGAGCAGTTCACCGGTGCCGACACCGAAGTGGATGCGCGGCACACCCGCGTCGGCGACCTCGGCGAACACCCGCTCGGAGTGCGGCAGCACGAACCGGCGGTAATCGGCGAGGGAGAGCGCGCCGGCCCAGGAGTCGAACAGCTGCACGGCGTCGACACCGGCGTCGAGCTGAGCCCGCAGGAAGACGATGGTGATGTCGGTGAGCGCACCGAGCAGCGCGTGCCAGGTCTGCGGGTCGGCGTACATCATCGCCTTGGTGCGCTCGTGGTTCTTGCTCGGCCCACCCTCGACCAGGTAAGACGCGAGCGTGAACGGCGCGCCCGCGAACCCGATCAGCGGCGTCTCGCCGAGCGCGTCCACCAGCAACCGCACCCCGTCGGCGACCGCGCCCACTTCCTCGGGCCGCAATCGCGGCAGCGCGCGCACATCGTCGCCGGTGCGCACCGGCGACGCGACGACCGGCCCGACGCCGGGCACGATATCGAGGTCGATCCCGGCGGCCTTCAGCGGAACGACGATGTCGGAGAACAGGATCGCCGCGTCGACACCGTGCCTGCGGACCGGCTGCAGCGTGATCTCGCACACCAGCTCCGGATCGAAGCAGGACTCCAGCATGCCAACGCCCTTGCGCAGCTCGCGGTACTCGGGCAACGACCGTCCGGCTTGCCGCATGAACCACACCGGACGCCTGCTCGGCGCCGCACCGGTGGCGGCGGCCAGGAACGGGGCATCGGTCAGGCGGCGGCGAGTATGAGTGCTCATCAACGCCCATCGTAAAGGGCCGTCGCCCCACCTCCACCACGCCTCCACGCCCCCACTTCCACCGCTACCGCCCCAGCCCAGCCGCACCCCCTTGATTCCCGGCACCACGATTCGCCTGCGATTCCACGTACGGCAATTCAAGAGGCGTGCGGTGGGATCCCGCGATGCACGATCACCAGCCGACGCGGCCGAGCCGATTGATCGGGATCGGGTACCTCGGCGGACCGCGATGCGTGACGCGGCCGAGCCAGTTCGTTGGTGTCAGGTACGTGGGCGGTTCCCGATGCAGGACGCGGCCGAGCCGATTGATTGGGCCGGGTTACTTCGGCGGTCCCCGATGCGTGACCCGCCGCCCGATACGGCCGAGCCACAGGAGCAGCAGGCTCACATCCGACCGTCACCAACATCTCCGCATCGCCGCGCCGCATCTCCTCGGCGATCCAGTTCACCGCTGCCACCGTGACCCACTCGACCCCCGCGCGCATCCTGATTCCCCCGCACCACGATCCCGCGTGCGGGCAATCAGGATGCGGGCGAGGCCCGTGCTGCGCCCTGGCAGCGCGCGGGCCTGCGGACGGACCACCTCCGATCACCCCGACGAGGGCGACACGCCGAAAGGTGCGACGCGCGGAAGTACGGAATGGCCCGCGGACGCGGCATCAATACAGCGGCGCGCCTCCGACTGTGCCGGGTGCACAAGGTCTACCGTCCCCTTCGTGACACCGCTCGACTTCCGCGACGGCGCCGCAGCGACCGAGGGACCCCATGGCGAGCCAGCTCAATTTCGCGCCGCGGTCGATGCGATGGGCACCGCTACCGTGCACCCTCGGATCGAGCTGGCTCCGATCCGCCCGCCGCAACGTCTGGCGCCCTACTCTTACGCACTCGGTGCCGAGGTAAAGCATCCGGAATCCGGTGTCGTGCCGGTCGATTCGGACGGCGACGCGTTCGGCAGGCTGATCCTGCTGCACGATCCGGACGGTGACGATGCCTGGCATGGCACCCTGCGGCTGGTCGCCTACATCCAGGCCGACATCGATGCCGCGCTCGCCACCGATCCGCTGCTACCGGAGGTGGCGTGGAGCTGGCTGGTCGACGCGCTGGAGTCGCGCTCGGAACCGTTCACCGCGCTCGGCGGCACTGTGACTTCGACCAGTTCGGTGCGCTACGGCGATATCGCGGGCCCGCCGCGGGCCCATCAGCTGGAGCTGCGCGCCTCCTGGACCGCGATCACCAATGACATGCGCCCGCACGTGGAAGGCTTCTGCGAGGTGCTCGCCTACGCCGCAGGACTCCCACCGGCCGGTATCACCGAGCTACAGATGCGACCGGATCTCTCCAACGATCATCGCTAGCCGGGAAGACCAGCGGCCGACGCGGCGTTGAGATGAACGAAAGCATCCATCGATTCCGCTGTTGTTCGCCCTCCCGACACACGGAAGCCCGATAGGACGACGACCGCTGCGGCACTGCACGTAAAGTTCAACAACATGTCCGTACCCGACGAATCCGAACCCACCGGCGCGCCACCCTTGCTCGCGCCCGTGGATGGCGTGCCTCCGGTACTGGACACCGCCGCTGAAATCACCGCGGCCGCTACTCGTCTCGCCGCGGGCACCGGCCCGCTCGCCGTCGACGCCGAACGTGCCTCGGGTTTCCGGTATTCGGCGCGCGCCTACCTGATTCAGCTTCGCCGCAAGGGCGCGGGCTCGTTCCTGATCGATCCGATTCCGGTCGCCGATTCGCTCGCACCGCTGGCCGAGGCGATCAACGACCTCGAGTGGGTATTGCATTCGGCGGACCAGGATTTGCCGGGTCTCGCCGAACTCGGCCTGCGCCCCAAGCGCCTGTTCGATACCGAATTGGGCGGTCGGCTGGCCGGTTTCGAACGTGTCGGCCTGGCCGCGATGGTCGAGAATCTGCTTGGTCACGCGCTACGCAAGGGCCACGGCGCGGCCGACTGGTCCACCAGGCCCCTGCCCGACGAATGGCTCAACTACGCGGCGCTGGATGTCGAACTGCTGCTGGAGTTACGCGACGCGGTCGCCGCCGACCTCGAGGCACAGGGCAAAACCGATTGGGCGGCACAGGAATTCGAGCACGTCAGGACGACCGAGCCACCGGCGCCGAAGGCGGACCGCTGGCGGCGCACCTCTGGCATCCACAATCTGCGCCGCACCAGGCAGCTCGCCGTGGTGCGCGAACTATGGACCACCCGCGACACCCTGGCCCGCTCCCGCGACGTGGCCCCCGCACGAATCCTGCCGGACGCCGCGATCATCGCGGCCGTCACCGCCGACCCGAAGACCATCGCGCAATTGCGCGCTTTGCCGGTATTCGGCGGCCCGCGCCAGCGCCGCTACTCCCGTGAATGGCTGGCCGCCGTCGATCGCGGCCGGACCATGCCGGACAGCGACCTACCCCCGCTGACCCAGCCATTCGACGGTCCGCCCCCGGTGAACCGCTGGGAGCGCCGCGACCCGGCCGCCGCCGCCCGATTGACCCGCGCGCGCACCGCGATGGGTGAGCTGTCCACCGAACATTCGATCCCGGTCGAGAACCTGCTCTCCCCCGACCTGGTCCGCCGCTTGTGCTGGGACGGACTGCCCGATTACGACCGCATCCCTGACTCCCCCGACGACCTGGCCGCCGCCATCGACGGCTTCCTCAAGTCGGGCGGCGCCAGGCCCTGGCAGCGCGAGCTGGCCGTGCCGCAGCTGACCATCGCGCTCACCCCGCAACCCGCCGAGTAGCTCAGGACGGGTTCGACTCCTGCGTCTGCTTGAAGCTGCGCAGACCCTCGTCCATGCCGGCGCCGAAGGCCTCCGCGAGTTCCGCGGGCAGCACATCGTGGATCCAGACGAAGCGGCTGTGTCCGTCGCCGTGCGGGAAGACCTGCATGGTGGCGTTGTTGTGCTCCGGCGTGACGCTGCCGCCGATGATCGAGTAGACGAAGCGGCGCTCGTCGTCGTCGATCGTGACGAGCCGTTCGCGCAGCGTCGACCCGTTGGCGAAGTCGACGACGCGGGTGTCCGGGGCGACGAGTTTGCTGTCGACGGCGTAGCCGGGTGCCATCCGGACCGGGCCACCGGCGAAATCGCGGATGATCGCCCAGATGTTCTCGACGGGGACCTCGACGATGAGTTCTTTCTTGACCGATGCCATCAGCAGACTCCTTGCGGGTTCCAGCCATGCTTGGCTAACTAGTGTTGACTGAACGATAGTTAGCTAACTACCCAACGTCAATAGATAGTTACGATGGTGACGTGCCCAGCGAAATCGGAACCACGACCGCGGTGTTGCAGCGCATCGTTGACTTCGTCAATACGCGTCGCGCGGACGGCGACGGGCTCGCCACCCCCGAGCAGTTGACGATCTGGTTGCACACCCACGACCTACTCCCCGTCTGTGCACAGGCCGACGCCGACGGCCGCGAGCGCGCCGTCTGGCTGCGCGAAGGGTTGCGCGCGCTACTCGCCGAGAACAATGCCGAGCCTGTCACCAGCCCCCATCCGGACGGCCTAGACGCCACGGCGCGAACACAACTCGGCACGCTATCCGCCGCGCTACCGCTGCGCCTCGACGTGACCAGCGTGCCGCCGCGCCTGGTCCCCCAGTCCCGCGAACCGGTCGATCACGCGCTGGCGATCTTGCTCGCCGACGTCGCGACGTCCGTCGCCGCTGGCACCTGGCCGCGCCTCAAAGCCTGCCGAGAACCGAGCTGCCGCTGGGCTTTCTACGACCACTCCCGAAACCACGGCCGCACCTGGTGCTCGATGAACGTGTGCGGCAATCGCGTCAAAGTCCGTGCCGCACAACGTCGACGGACCACGCGCTAGCCGAAGACGTTCGGCGGCAGGCATTGCCACCTGGCGCTGATAGCGAGCACGCCGCCGGTGACGCCCGACGGAAGGTGGCGAACCCGATCCAGCAGCCGCCGAGTCTCTCGGTGATCAGCGCCACGCACCGCCGCGCCAGTGAACATGGTGCGTCCGTTCATGCGGCGCTCGTCCGGATAGTCGTGCGCACCCTCGGGCACGCAGCATGGGGCTGTCCCGCGCGACGATGGTGACGCCGATCCAACAGCCGCAGTGGTCAGCGCGACCCCCGGCACCGCCGCAACCCGGCACCACCACACCCGGCACCGCCGCAACCCGGCTACCACCACACCCCCTACACCCCGGCACCGCTGTCCGTCACACCCGCACGCAACGGTGAACCGGTGAACATGGTGCGTCCGTTCATGCGGCACCACCCGTCCGGATATCGTGCGCGCCCTCAGGCACGCAGCATGGGGGTGCCCGGCGCGAAGATAGTGGCGCCGATCCAACAGCCGCGGTGGCCAGCGCAACGAGCAGGCCCCAGCACCGCCACACCGCGGCACCACCACACCCTCACCCCAGCACTGCTGCCTCGCCACACCCTCTACTCCGGCACTGCAGCCTCGCCACACCCTCCACTCCGGCACTGCAGCCTCGCCAGACCCGCACCGTCGCACCGCCGAACCGGGTGCGCCTGTTCGTGCGGCATCACTCGTCCGGATATCGTGCGCGCCCTCGGGCACGCTGAACGGGATGATCGCCTCGGGAGCGCCGAAAGGGTTTGGCAACAGGCTCCTGCTGAAACGAACTCGGCGGCAGCGGTTTCCGCCTTACTTCGAATCTTTCATGCCGAAGTCGTAGGCGGCTTCGAGCCAACCCTCGTTCACCACGTGCTCGACGACCGATTCGTCCAGCACGCGGATCTGATGCGTCCATTTACCCGGATACGTCTCCTGCACACCGAGAATCAGCGGATCCGATACGGGTATGCGCAGGTCGAGGGTGAGCATGAGGACATCCTCCGGTGCCTGCTTGCTCCGCGGTATCGGCCACAGCCACGCGAACTTTCGATCGGCGCCGAAGGAGACCTGACTCTTGGTGACCGAGGTGGTGATCGCGCCGAGCGCCTCGATCCGCGGTGCCAGACTGCGGAACAGGCGCAGCGCGCTCGGGCGATCGGCGAACAGATTTTCGACCGTATGCTCGTCCATCCTTCGCATTATTGCCGAAACAGGCACTTGGACATCGCCTCTTGGAAGTGCGGGCAGATGGTGAAGTCGGCGTGGTCGCAGTCCAACTAGTGCTCGATCACGTCGAGCGAGGCCTGCACGGTGACGATGGCGCGCCCGCGCTGCCGCTGCAGTACGGCCGAGCGGTCCGGGATGGCGAGATCACTGGCGGCCAACGGGACATGAGGGCGGCCGCTCTCGCACTTTTCCGCCACCATGTCCCGTTGATCATGCCGATCTTGGCGGACGTGACCGGAGTGGTTGACTGCGTGGGTGACTGAGTACGACGTGTTGCGCGTCTTCTGTGGGCCCGACGGCCGGTTTGGCAACGAACTCGGTGTTGTTCGTGAGGGGGCCGCTATCCCAGCGGAGGCCGAGCGTCAGGCGTTCGCCAGGAAGTTGGGGTTCAGCGAGACCGTATTCATCGATGATCCCGAACGCGGCGTCATCGACATCTACACACCGACCTTGCGTCTCCCTTTCGCCGGACATCCGTGCGTTGGTACAGCTTGGCTGCTCAAAGTGCCCACCCTGGTCATCCAGGCAGGCGTAGTAGGTGCCCGGGCCGACGACGAATTCACTTGGATCACAGCGCGACCCGAATGGGTGCCTCCGCGCACATTGCGCCAGTACGACTCTGCGACAGAGGTAGACGCACTGCCGATGCCGGAACCGGGCGAATGGATCTACGCCTGGGCATGGCAGAACGAGGCGGCCGGTCAGATCACGGCCCGAGCCTTCCCCGGCCGCGACGACGGCATCGATGAGGACGAGGCCACGGGCGCGGCGGCACTGCTCCTCACCGCCAGTCTCGGCCGCCCCCTGCACATTTCGCAGGGCCGCGGCTCACAGATCGTGACGACCCCGCAGCCGGACGGTCTGATCGAGGTCGGCGGGCGCGTCAGGCACGAGACCGAATCCGGACATTAGTTCGCCCTAGCGCACATACCCGCTGATCGCGATGGCGAGGTCGGCGCCGGTGGTGTAGCGGTCGGGAGACAGGCGGGTCAGCACAGCCGCACCTACAGATCCGCTCGACAGCAGCCACACTCGCGGAGTGGATCTGAACGGATCGGCTACCACCTGGTGCCGTCGCCACATATCGCGAGCACACGCATCGCTCGGCAGCACAGCGAACCGCACCAGTTCGCACCTGACCGGATCCGCTCGACGACTCAGTCGAGAAGAGCCAGCCATTCGCGGGGCGCTCGCCTCTCAACTCACCGTGCGGCGAGCCACCCACCGATCCGCCGCGCGATATCCGGCGCCGTCAACCCGAGCTCCGCGTGCACCGCACCACGCGACGCATGATCCAGGAACTGCTGCGGCACACCGAGATCGCGGGTCGGGATATCCAGCCCGGAGTTGCGCAACCGAGCCGACACGGTCGAGCCGATACCGCCGTGCAGTCCACCATCTTCCAAAGTCACGACAAGCCGGTAGTTTTCGGCAAGCTTGACCAAGGTGTCGGACACCGGAAGCACCCAGCGCGGATCGATCACGGTGACCGAAACCCCTTCGGCCTCCAGCAGATCCGCGGTGTGCATGGCCACCTCGGCGAACGAGCCGACGGCAACCAGCAGCACGTCACCGCGCACCGCCTGGACCGACCCGCCGCCATCCAGCGCGACGTCATCACCGGTAGCGACGGCCAGCCGGAGCACATCCACCCCGTCGAGTCGCTCGACGGCCGAAATATCGTCGGCGACACTGCCTTTGGGGAACCTGATGGCGGTGGGCCCGTCACTGACGGCGAGCGCCTCCGCCAGCTCCTCGCGCAAGGTCGCCGCGTCACGCGGCGCCGCCACCCGAATCCCGGGAATGATGCCGAGCACGGACAGATCCCACATACCGTTGTGGCTTGCGCCGTCGGGCCCGGTGATGCCGGAGCGATCGAGCACAACGGTCACCGGCTGCTTCAACAGCGCGACATCCATCAGCAACTGATCGAACGCGCGGTTGAGGAACGTCGAGTAGATCGCGACAACGGGATGCATGCCGCCCAGCGCGAGCCCGGCGGCCGACGCCATCGCGTGCTGTTCGGCGATGCCGACATCGAACATCCGCTCCGGAAACCGCTCCCCGAACGCCGCGAGCCCGGTCGGTCCCGGCATGGCCGCGGTGATCGCGACGATGTCGTCGCGTCGTTCGGCGTGCGCGACGAGTTCCTCGGAGAACACCGACGTCCAGCCGAGCGCCTTCGGCCCACCCACCGGCACGCCGGTGAGCGGATCGATGGGATCGCAGGCGTGCATCTGGTCGGCGATGTGGTTCTCGGCGGGCGCGTACCCGTGCCCCTTCTGCGTCACCGCGTGCACCACGACCGGCCCGCCGAAGTCCTTGGCCCGGCGCAGCGCGGCCTCCAGCGCGACGATGTCGTGTCCGTCGACCGGGCCGACGTACTTCATCCCGAGGTCGCTGAACAGCTCCTGCGGGCTCACCGCGTCCTTTATCCCGGCCTTCACCGCGTGCATCATCGAGTACGCGGACTCGCCGACGCGCGGAATGCTCTTCAGGATTCGTTTCCCGGCGTCGAGCGCGTGCTCGTAGGCGGGCTGGGTGCGCAGCGCGGTCAGCCGGTCGGCCAGGCCGCCGATGGTCGGCGCGTAGGAGCGGCCGTTGTCGTTGACGACGATCACCACCGGCCGGTCCGGCGCGCCCGCGATGTTGTTGAGCGCCTCCCAGCACATGCCGCCGGTGAGCGCGCCGTCGCCGACCACCGCGACAACGTGCCGGTCCTGCCCGGTCAGCGCGAACGCCTTGGCCAGCCCGTCCGCGTAGGACAGCGACGCGGAGGCGTGCGAGGACTCCACCCAGTCGTGCGCGCTCTCGGCGCGGCTCGGGTAGCCGGACAGGCCGCCCTGCTTGCGCAGGGTGTCGAAATCGCCCTTGCGACCGGTCAGGATCTTGTGCACGTAGGCCTGGTGGCCGGTGTCGAAGATCAACGGATCGGCGGGCGAGTCGAAGATCCGGTGTAGCGCGATGGTCAGCTCGACCACGCCTAGGTTCGGGCCGAGATGCCCGCCGGTCGCAGCAACCTTTTGCACGAGGAAATCGCGGATCTCGTCCGCCAGCTCACGCAATTGCGATGCGGTGAGCGGACGAAGATCTTCGGGCGTGTCGACCCGGGAAAGCACTCCCACCTGAACTCGCTCCCTCCGGATAGCGCTTCTGATCCGATCAGTCTACGGAGCGGCGGTCGGTGCCTTCGAACGAGAACCCAACTGCCACACCTGGCAACGACCACCACCTGCCGACATCAGGCCGAAATGTGAGCCTCGGCATACCGTACTCGGCCTACAGTGATCGTGTGGCCGAGCTCGAAGAGGCGATCGAGAGGACAATCGAACCGGGCGTCGTGTCCAGGATCGTCAACGACGTCTATCAGCTGTGCCGTCCCGACGATTCCGGCACACTGGCCGACTACATTCCGGAACTGGCTGCCGCGCAGCCCGATTCGTTCGCGCTGTGCCTGGCCACCGCCGACGGGCGGGTCTACGGCACCGGCGACCTGGCTACCTCGTTCACCATTCAGTCGATCTCCAAGCCGTTCACCTACGCGCTCGCGCTCGCCGATCGCGGCACCGAGTTCGTGGACGCGCGCATCGATGTTGAGCCCTCCGGTGAGGCGTTCAACGAGATCAGTTTGGACCCGGTGACCGAGCGACCGCGCAATCCGATGATCAACGCGGGCGCGATCACCGCGGCGGCACTGATCACCGGTCACGGTCCGCTCGAGCGATTCGAGCGCATCCGCCGCTGCTATTCGCGTTTCGCCGGACGCGAACTGAGCATGAACGAGGCGGTGTACGCGTCCGAGGCGCGCACCGGTTTCCGCAATCGCGCCATCGGCTACATGCTGCGCTCGTTCGGCATCATCGACTCCGATCCGGACGAGGCGGTCGACCGCTACTTCCGGCAGTGCTCGATCGACGTGACCTGCCGCGACCTCGCGATGATGGCGGCGACGCTGGCCAACAACGGCCGCAACCCGGTCACCGGGGAACGCGCGCTGTCGACCGCGCTGACCGAGCGGGTGCTCAGCGTGATGACCACCTGCGGCATGTACAACGCGGCCGGTGACTGGGTGACCAGCGTCGGGCTGCCCGCGAAGAGCGGGGTCGGCGGCGGCATCGTCGCGGTGCTGCCCGGGCAGATCGGCATCGCGGTCTACTCCCCTCGGCTGGACGCGCACGGCAACAGCGTGCGCGGCGTCGCGGCCTGCCGTGAGCTGTCGCAGCGACTGGAACTGCACTTTCTGCACGTCACACGGGCGGCGCGGACGGCGATCCGGGCCGGATACTCGGTCGCCGAGGTGCCATCGCGGCTGCGCAGGACGACCGAGGAGATCGCCGTGCTCGCCGAAAACGGCCATCGGGCACGGGTTTACGAACTGCACGGCGACCTGCTGTTCGCGGGCGCGGAGAGCGCGGTACGCACGATCGAGGCGCAGGCGGGCGAGCTGGAAGCGCTCGTGGTCGATCTGCGCCGGATCGGTGAGGTGAGCGCGATCGCGGTGACCATGATCGATGATCTGCAGACCGAGCTCGCGGCGATCGGCGTGCGAGTGGCGCTGGTCGATCCCGACGCCAAGCTCGGGCACCTCGCGTCCAGCCTCGATCCGGACGATCCGCGCGGGCGGGTGTTCATCGATCGCGACACCGCCACCGAATGGTGTGAGGACATCGTGCTCGAGCGGCACCGGCCGGGCGAGGAGCCGGTGTGCACCTCGATCGCGATCGAGGATCATGAAGCGCTCGCCGCGCTCGAGCAGGATGATCGAGTGCAGTTGGCCAAGGAGTTCGAGGTGCACACTTTCGCGCGCGGCGAGGTGATCGCGCGGCGCGGAAGTGCGCGATCGGGGTTGTATCTGATCCTCGAAGGTCGGGTGCGAATCACGTTCGAGGGCAGCGATGATCGGACGCATCGGCTGGTCAGTTTGTCGTCGGGGATGTCGTTCGGCGAGATCCCGATGCTGGTGGGGACACCGTTCGTGAACGAGGCACGGGCGGAGACCGGTGTGCGAGTCGCGGTGTTGAGCCCTGCGCGATTCGATCAGCTCACCTCGCGGGCGCCACAGTTGAAGTTGGCGTTGCTCGAGCGGTTGGCAGCGGGGGCTTATGCGCAGATGGACGCGGCGGTGCGCGCGATCGCTGTGCGTGGGGGTGACTACTGAGCGGCTCAGCTCGCCCGTCACCTGGCGTACCCGTCGCCACACAGCCTCGTCACCGTCCCCGTGCGGCTTGCCGCACCGCCTCGCGGCATGCCACTTCCCAGTGCGGCTTGACTCATCACCGGGTGGCACTACCTCATGGCCCACACGGCTTGCCATCATCTCGGCGTATGCCGGTGATCGAGGTCCAGGTGCGTCCCGGTCCCGGTGTCGGCCGGGATGATGAGGCTACGAACTTTTATCGGCGGGGACGATTGTGTTGTGTCCGCCGTTGACCACTTGAAGCGAGACTGACCGTCGACCGATCGAGGAGAATGCCGTGAGTAACCAGTCCGACGCCGCGGGCACCGTCACCATTTTCGGCAGCGGCACCGCGCGCGCTACGCCGGATTTGATGCGCGTCACGATTTCCGTCGAATGCCGGGCGAGCAAGGTCGCGCTCGCGTACAGCAAGGCCGGTGAGCGGGTCGCGGGGGTTACCCGGTCGCTGCGTTCGGACGGGGTCGAGGGGAAAGATATCGCGACGAGCGGGTTGTCCGTGCACACCGAAACCGTGTGGACCGAGGGTCAGGGCAATCGTATTACCGGTTATCTGGCGAGCACGTCGCTGACCATCGCGCTGCGCAACCTCGGTGACGATGCCGATCCCGGCCCCGCGACGATCATCGCCAACGCTGTCGACGCGGGTGGCGATGATGTTCGGCTCGGTGGTCTGAATCTCACGTTCGCCGACCAGGAGTCGCTGCTCGTGCAAGCGCGGGACGCGGCCTGGGAGAACGCCGTCGCCAAGGCCGAGCAGTTCGCGGCGCGTGCGGGTCGAGCGCTCGGCTCCGTGCTGGAGATCACCGAGAATACTTCCGCCGCACCGCCTTCCATTCCGCACGTGAAGGCGATGTCGATTTCGATGGACGCCTACGGTGCCGCTCCGGTACCGGTCGAGCTCGGCGAGAGCGAGATCTCGGCGGGGATTCGCGTTACCTGGCAACTGAATTAGCCGAGCGGGGACTAAAACCGTAGAAGAACTTTCGACATCGATGGAACCGGACGGACATCCACCGCGTCCGAGTAGGTATAGCAGCACGCCGTCCTAAGGATGTCGGATGATCGCTCGGCGCAACGATTTCGCTCTGTTCCTGCTCGTCGCGGTCGGTGCGGCCTGGGTGCTCGCGTCCGGGCCGTGGCTCGATGGTCAAGGCTTGCAGTCGGGGCTGTGGCTGCATACCGGAGCCGCGCTGATGATGCTCTCCCCGGCGCTCGGTGTGCTCGCTGTGTGGCGATACCGGCGGCTGTCCTGGTCCGCGCTGGTGGCGCAGAACGGGTTACGGCTCGGCGCGCGACCTGGACGGACCGCATGGCTCACGGCGATCGCCTGGCTCGCGGCGCCGCTGTTCCTGTGGGTGGCCTTCGGTTTGAGCGTGCTGTTCAACGTGTACATCTTCGAATTCCCGAGCCCGCAAATCGTGGCGGCCGTCGTCGTCGACGCGATCACCGTCTCCACCCTCGGCACCCTGCCGTTCGCGCTCGGCGAGGAACTCGGCTGGCGCGGCTGGCTGATGCCGCAGCTCACCGGCCGCCTCGGCGGCACCGGCGGAATCATTGCCACCGGCGTGATCTGGGCCCTATGGCACGCACCGCTGACGCTGCTCGGCTACAACTATCCGAACCTCGGCTCCTTGGCCGCCGTCGCGTTCATCGGATTCTGCGTCCCGTTCGGCGCCATCCTCGGCTGGCTACGGATGTACACCGGCAGCATCTGGCCGTGCGCCGTCGCCCACGCCGCATTCAACGGAAGCGCAATGCTGTTCGGCCTGTTCAACTCCCCCGCGCACGAAATGAACCCCCTGCTTGCCGGATACGGTTTCGTCGGCTGGGGCGTACTCACCGTCATCGCGGCCGTGCTGTTCACCTGGTTCCCGGTCCACCCCGCAACCACCAGGTCGAAACCCTTTACGGCACCGGCAAACTCCTGGCCCTCGTTCGGCTGACGCACCTCGGGGCAACGGATGCGCATATCTCCAAAACCGCGATCGGACGAGCGTATCCCTCGCGCAACCTATATTGAGAAGTCGGTGGCAGGACGCCGCTGGTTAGGGGTTCGCATGTCGTTCGTGCTCATTGATACACCGCGACCGCACGTCGCCCTGGTCACACTCAATCGCCCCGACCGGATGAACGCGATGGCCTTCGACGTGATGATTCCGCTGCGTGAAACGCTCGAAGAAGTCAGCGCCGACAACGACATTCGGGTCGTGGTGCTCACCGGCGCGGGGCAGGGCTTCTGCTCCGGCGCCGACCTGCAGAGCGCGGGGAAGGTGCCCAATGTCGAGGGGCTCACCGTCACCAGCGTCGCGCGCCGCTCGATGGATCTGCTCAACGACGTGATGATCACCCTGCGGCGGATGAACCAACCGGTGATCGGCGCGATCAACGGCGCCGCCATCGGTGGCGGATTCTGTCTCAGCGTCGCCACCGACATCCGAATCGCGGCCGAGGAAGCCTACTTTCGCGCGGCAGGCATCAACAACGGCCTCACCTCCACCGAACTCGGCATCAGCTACCTGCTGCCGCGCGCCATCGGCGCCTCCCGCGCCTTCGAGATCATGCTGTCCGGCCGCGACGTCGACGCCGCCGAAGCCGAACGCATCGGCCTCGTCTCCCGCACCGTGCCCGCCGCCAAACTCCTCGAAACCTGCTACGACCTGGCCGACCGCATCATCAGCTTCAGCCGCGTCGGCACCGAACTCACCAAACGCATGCTGTGGAGCGGCATGGAAGCAGGCGGCTTCGAATCCCACATGCAACACGAGGGCATGGCCCAACTCTACGTCCGCCTCACCACCGCCAACTTCGACGAAGCCATCCGCGCCCGCCGCGACCACCGCCCCCCGGTCTACGACGACTGACCTGTCAAACCACCGACGAAACCCACGTCACCGCACGCCTTTTGATTTCCCGCACCCGGAATTGCCTGCGATTCCAGGTGCGCCATATCAAAAAGCGTGCAGCTGTACTTATCCGGCGCGCCCACTCGCGATTCGCCGCCACCATGTCTCGCTTGGCGAGCGGTGCCACGCTATTCCGGTGCTGAGCGCTCCAGGAGGGCGATGCATTCGACGTGGTGGGTGCCGGGGAAGGCGTCGAAGGCTCGGAGGTCGGTTAGTTGGTAGCCAGCGGATTGGTAGAGGCCGAGGTCGCGGGCGAAAGAGGCTGGGTCGCAGCCGATGTGGACGATGCGGAGAGGGCCGGTTGCGGTGATCGCGGCTACCACGTCCTTGCCAGCGCCCGCGCGCGGTGGGTCGAGGACGATGACGTCTGGTGCTGCGCCGCCGACACGTTCGGTTACCCAGCGCTCGACCCGCTGGGCGTGTAGGTCGAGCCACGGTAGGTCGAGGAGGGCCGCTGTGCCGTCGGCGACTGCTGAGCGGGCCGACTCCACCGCGAGTACCGCGCCGGTCTGCCCGACCTGGTCGGCCAACCTGGACGCGAAAACACCGGCGCCGCTGTACAGATCCCAGGCCAAGCCGCCGGGACGCAACCCGGACCACTCCGCCACGAGATCCGAATAACATTGCGCGGCACCATGATGCGCTTGCCAGAAGCCGGTCGCGGCGACCTCCCACCGGCGACCCGCGACATACTCGACCGCACGCCCGGTTCCGGCGATCACCCACTCGTCGCGCGCAGCGTGCGTAGCCGCTCGCCGAGCAGAAGCATTGCGCCGCTCACCAGCCTGCGGTGCCTCCAGCCGACCATCGGCGGCGTACCGCTCCTCCACACGCCCATCAGCACCGCGCGCCTCCTCGCGACCACGCCCGCCGCGGCGATCACCACCAGAATCGTTGGGGCCGCGACGATCGTCCCGGTCGCTGCCAGCACGCCCCTCCGAGCCCCGCAGACCGTCGCGATCCCGCAGTGCGGCCCGGTCGTCGTCACCGCGCCGATCAGGACCATCGCGCCAACCGCCACGCTCATCAGCACCACGCGACTCATCGCGACCGCGCGCGCCGCCGCGACTGCCACCAGAATCACTCGTGCCACGACGATCATCCCGATCGGTGCCACCACGCTCATCCGGACCCCGCCGACCGTCGCGATCCCGGCCACGCTCAGCGGCACCGCGACCACCGTCGTTGCTGCCAGGCAGATCAAAGTCGTTGTGTCCGCTGGCCTCGCGCTCGCCAAGGCTGCCGTCACTGCGTGCGTCGTCGCGGTGCCAGCCGCCATGAGGCTCATCCGGGCTGCGACCATCGCTCGGTTCTGTGCCGCGGCGTGCGCCGCCGCGCCAGACGCCGCCGATCTCACCTGGGCGGCGACGGTGGGCGCGCTCGGTGCGGCCGGGTGCGTCGTCGCCACGCAGTTCGCTGCCGGGCTTGCCGGTTGGGCGGCGGCGGTTGTCGCGTTCGACACCGCCCCGCGTGTCGGCACCGGCTCGGTCGTCACGTCCACGTACACCCAGGTCGTCGGCGCGAGAATTTCGGCTGCGGTCGGCGTCGCCGCGGGCACTACCGGGTTCGGCGCCGGGGCGGCGGCGATCGGGGCGGTCGGCGCGGCCACGGCGATCGCGGCCGCGCTGATCTCCGCGACGCTCACCGGTCGCGGTCGGGTCTGCTCGTTGCCACTCGCGGTCGCCGCCGCGTGACTTGCGGCGCTCCCCCTCGACGGCGGGGGCCAGTTCGATGATGTGGCGCACGCCGTCGCCGTCGACGGCGATCACCAAATCCGCGCCCGGCGTCCACAATCGATCCGCCACCCCGTCGAGGGCACCCGAAACCGGTTGGGGGCAGCGCAGATCCGTGATGACCTCGGTGCTGCGGTATCGATGTACGCCCGCTCGTCCTTCGGCGTCGACGGCAAGGCGGATTCGGGTGCGCCAGCCGCCGGTGGTGTCGCCGGAGCCGGTGATCGGTTCGACGACGATCTCGCGGTCGATTCCCGCGAGTCGGCGCAGTTGTTCGGCGACCACCGAAGCCTTCAGTGCCCGTTGGGCTTTCGGGGTGGCGTAGGAGAAGTCGCAGCAGCCCGCGCCGCCGGGGCCGGAGACGGGGCAGGTCGCGGGGACGCGGTCCGGGGACGGCTCGAGGATCTCCACCGCGTCGGCGCGGCAGAACGAGCCGCCACGATCCTCGGTGACAAGCACCCGCACCAGCTCGCCAGGCAACCCGTGCCGGACGAACACCACGCGTCCCTCGTGCCGGCCAACACAGAACCCACCGTGCCCGGGCGGGCCGAGGCGCACCTCGAAAGTGGTGCCGAGCCAATCACTCATGAGCGGTCGTCATAACCACGCCGCACCGCACCCGGCGCGTTCACCATGCCTGGCGTCCGCGCCCGCGTCGACGAACTCAACTGCCACGGCACGCTGGTCACCATCACGCCGGGCTCGAAAAGCAGTCGCCCCTTGAGCCGCAACGCACTCTGGTTGTGCAGCACCTGTTCCCACCAGTGTCCGACCACGTACTCGGGGATGAACACGGTCACCACGTCGCGCGGCGAATCCTTGCGCACCCGCTTCACGTAATCGAGGACGGGCTTGGTGATTTCGCGGTAGGGCGATTCGATCACCTTGAGCGGCACGGTGACATCGCTCTGCTCCCACTCGCGCACGAGCGCCCTGGTGTCGGCCTCGTCGACGTTCACGGTGATCGCCTCGAGGGTGTCCGGCCGGGTGGCGCGGGCATAGGCCAGCGCGCGCCGCGTCGGCAGGTGCAGCTTGGAGACCAGCACGATCGAGTGGGAGCGGCTGGGCAGCACGCCGTCCCATTCCTGCTCTTCCAGCTCGCGCGACACCGAATCATAGTGTCGCCGAATCATTTTCATCACAATGAAGATCGCGACCATGGTGCAGATGGCGATATAGGCGCCCGCGAAGAACTTCGTGATGAGCACGATGATCAGCACCGCGCCGGTCGCGCTGAGGCCGACGGCATTGATCACCCTTGACCGCTTCATCCGCGACCGCTGCGCGGGATCGGCTTCGGTGCGCAGCAATCGGGTCCAGTGCCGCAGCATGCCGGTCTGGCTGAGCACGAAGGAAACGAACACGCCGACGATGTAAAGCTGGATCAGCTTGGTGACCTCGGCGCCGAACAGCACGACGAACGCGATCGCCGCACCGGACAGGAACAGGATGCCGTTGCTGAACGCCAGCCGATCGCCACGGGTGTGCAATTGCCGGGGCAGGTAACGGTCCTGCGCCAGAATCGAACCGAGCACCGGGAACCCGTTGAACGCGGTGTTCGCGGCGAGCACGAGGATCAGCGCGGTCACCGTGGTGATGAAGTAGAACCCGATCGGGAACCCGTGGAACACCGTCTCGGCGAGCTGCGCGATCAACGTCTTCTGGTGGTATCCGGGCGGTGCGCCGATCAGATCGGCATCGTTGTGCGCGTACACGATCCCGATCCGCTGGGCCAGGATGATGATGCCGAGCAACAGCACGATCGCGATGGTGCCGAGCATCAGCAGGGTGGTTGCGGCGTTGCGCGACTTCGGCTTCCGGAACGCGGGCACACCGTTGCTGATCGCCTCGACACCGGTCAGCGCGGCACAACCGGAGGAGAACGAGCGGGCGATCAAAAAGGCGAAGGCGACCCCGTACAGGTGCTCGTCCTCCGCCTTCAATCCGAAACCGGCCGACTCCGCCTGTAGGTTGTCGCCGAGGACGAAGATGCGGAACAGCCCCCAGCCGAGCATGACGAACATGCCGACGATGAAGGCGTAGGTCGGGATCGCGAAGGTGGTGCCGGACTCGCGGATGCCGCGCAGGTTGATCGCGGTCAGGATGGCGATCGCGACAACCGCGAACAACACCTTGTGCGTAGCGACGAACGGTATCGCCGAGCCGATATTGGACGCGGCCGAGGAAATCGAGACCGCCACCGTCAGCACATAGTCGACGAGCAGCGCGCTGCCGACCGTCAGACCGGCATTGGGTCCGAGGTTCGTCGTGGCCACCTCGTAGTCACCGCCACCGGACGGATAGGCGTGCACATTTTGCCGGTAGCTTGCTACGACCACGGCCATCACCAACGCGACGGCTAAGCCGACCCAGGGGGCATAGACATAGGCCGAAATTCCGGCTGCGGATAACACCAGGAAAATTTCTTCCGGCGCGTAGGCGACCGAGGACATGGCATCGGAAGCGAACACCGGGAGGGCGATGCGTTTCGGCAGCAGGGTATGGCCAAGCGAATCACTACGGAAAGGCCTGCCCAGCAGCATTCGTTTCGCTGCCGTCGTCATCTTGGACACTGGAGCGAGCATAGGCGCACGCGAGGGTGGTCGCGCGCGTGGCTCGCAGGTTTGGCCGTGTGGCGGAGGGGGAACGTGGCCGATGGAATGATTCGGCAGGTACCGTTCGACCACATAATTAGCAGACCGAACGCTTGGTTCCAGGAACGAGGTTGCACGGGTGTACGTAGTGATCATGGGTTGTGGGCGCGTCGGCTCGGCGCTGGCCCGTGCCCTGGTCCGGGTCGGCCATGAGGTCACGGTGATCGATCGAGACCCGGCCGCCTTCCTCCGCCTGGGCCAGGATTTCACCGGCGAGCGGGTGACCGGCGTCGGCTTCGACCGAGATGTGCTGGTGCGAGCCGGAATCGAGCGGGCCGACGCGTTCGCCGCGGTGTCCTCCGGCGATAACTCCAACATCATCTCCGCGCGGGTGGCCCGCGAGATGTTCAGCGTCGAGCGGGTGGTCGCCCGCATCTACGACGCCAAGCGCGCCGCGGTCTACGAGCGGCTCGGCATTCCGACCATCGCCACCGTGCCGTGGACCACCGACCGGTTCCTGCGCGCCCTCATCGGCGATAACACCACCACCACCTGGCGCGACCCGACCGGCACGGTAGCTGTGACGCAGCTGACGCTGCACGAGGATTGGTATGGCCGGACGGTGCGCGACCTGGAGCGCGAGGTGAGCGTGCGGGTCGCGTTCATCATCCGATTCGGTCAGGGCCTGCTGCCCGACAGCAAGACCATCGTGCAAGCCGATGACGTCGTCTATGTCGCCGCCACCTCCGGTTCCGTTGGTGAGGCCATCGCGTTGGCAGGCAAGCCCCCCGTGAGCGAGGACTGAACATGAAAGTGGCCATCGCCGGGGCAGGCGCCGTCGGCCGATCCATCGCCAGGGAATTGCTGCGCGGCGGACACAACGTCATGCTGCTCGAGCGGCAACTCGATCACATCGAGCCTGCGGCCATTCCGGACGCGGTCTGGGTGCACGCCGACGCCTGCGAACTCGCGTTGCTCGAGGACGCGGGACTGGAAACCTATGAGGTGGTCATCGCGGCCACCGGTGACGACAAAGCCAATCTGGTGCACAGCCTGCTCGCCAAGACCGAGTTCGGCGTGCGGCGGGTGGTGGCTCGGGTGAACGATCCGCGCAACGAGTGGCTGTTCGACTCGTCGTGGGGTGTCGATGTCGCGGTGTCGACGCCGCGCCTGCTCGCCTCGCTGGTCGAGGAGGCGGTCACGGTCGGCGATCTGGTGCGCCTGATGACGCTGCGACAGGGTCAGGCCAACCTGGTCGAGATCACGCTGCCCGGCGACACCGGGCTGGCCGGAAAGCCGGTGCGCACGCTCACCCTGCCGCGCGACGCCGCCCTGGTGACGATTCTGCGCGGCGGCCGGGTGATCGTGCCGCAACCGGATGATCCGTTCGAGGGCGACGACGAACTGCTGTTCGTGACCTCGGTGGAGGCCGAAGAGGACCTCAGGGTCGAACTCGCCAACCACGGCATCAAGCCTTGACTCCCCGACAGGGCTGATCCGCGGCGGTGGCGAGGTGAACTAGGCCGCCGCCTTCAGTTCCGCGCGCAGCTTGTTCAGCGCGCGATGCTGCATCACCCTGACCACGCCGGGGCTGGTGCCGATCGCCTCCGCGGTCTGCGCCGCCGACCAGCCGAGCACGATCCGCATGACCAGCACCTCGCGATGCGCCGGCGCCAGGATCTTCATGAGTTCCTTGGTGGCCGCGCGTCGTTCGGAGGCGAGCGCCCATTCCTCGGGCCCGGCCTCGGTCGAGGGCGCGTCCGGCATCTCGGCCATCGGGTAGGTGGGGTGCTGCTGGGAGCGCCGGAACGCGTCGGCGACCTTGTTCGAGGCGATGCCGTAGACGAAGGCGAGGAACGACTTGCCCTGATCGCGGTAGCGCGGGATGGCGTTGACCGTGGCGATCAGGATCTCCTGAACCACGTCGTCGGCGGTGACCTGCAGGTGCGCCGTATTGCCAAGGCGGGCACCGCAATACCGGCGGACCAGCGGATGGACGATGCGCACGATCTCGGTGATGGCGGCGCGGTCACCCGCTGCCGCGGGGCCGATCAACTTGTCCAGTTCGGCCCCGACCCGGCGGCTCTCCGACAGGGCCGGATTGTGGTTCTTCGACAATGCTGCGGTGTTGTGCTCGGTAGCCACGTCCGAGTCCTTTCCTACGATCGTGCGTTGTTTTCTGTACGCAACTGATCGTCTGATGAACTCGGGCTTCCCTCCAGGCACCCCAGGGTGGGTAACCCCCCACCTCGGCGGTGGGACTTACCCCACCCCAGAGGGTTTTCGCGGCCGAGGACCGCGGGGTTAACGCCCTATGCGGGCTCGGCCACCGCGGTCTTGGTGGGCATATGCCCCGCGCGACGCACTGCCCAGACCGTGACCGCCAGCGCGACCGCGGTGAGCGGCCAGCCCATGGCGATGCGGGTGAACGCCAGCCAGCCGGTGCGGTCGGTGTCGTAGAGCTGTGACTGCACCAGGTAGCGGGCGCCGAACACCAGCACCCAGGTGGAGGTCGCGACGTAGTACAGGCGCTGCACGCGCGGATCGCTGCGCCAGTCGGTGCCGTGCCCGTTCAGCACGCCCCAGATGACGCCGACCAGGGGCCAGCGCACCAGCATCGAGATCAGGAATACGCCCGCGTACACCAGGCTCGTGTAGATGCCGAACAGGAAGAAGCCCTTGGCCTCACCCATCCGGTAGGCGATGAACGCGCAGATGCCGACGCCGAGGAAGCCGGAGATGGCGGGCTGGATGGGGCTGCGCCGGATCAGGCGCCAGACCAGGATGAGCGCGGCGACGCCGAGGGCGGACCAGATCGCCGCGGTCAGCCCGGCCAAACTGTTCACCGGGACGAAGACGACAACGGGAACGGTGGAATAGATCAGGCCGCTGAAACCGCCGAGCTGCTCGAGCAACGTCTGCTCGGCCGCCTCCTCGTCAGGGTCGAGAGCCACGTCGGGCTCGATCTGTTCGGTCGAGGGGGTGTGTTCGCCCGAGGGGGCGTTGTCGTTGCTCGATGGCATACGTCAGCTGTTCCCGCGCAGTTCGTAGTAGGGGTTGTAGATCACCTTGCGGCCGTCTCGATCGCCGACGCGGCCGCGAACCAAGATACGCCGCCCCGGTTCGATACCGGGGATGCGCCGACGGCCGATCCACACCAGGGTGATGGCGTCGGTTCCGTCGAAGAACTCCGCTTGCACAGTAGCGCCCGCGGACTTCGGACACGCTTCGACACTGCGCAGCTTACCGAGCATCGTCGCCTCGTCGCCGCGGCGACACTCCGACGCACGGCACGCTCCCGAAGCCTCCGATTTCTCGGCAAGCTCCTCGGCGTCCAACTGGTCGAGATCCTCGGTCAGTCTGCGGCCCAGACGTCGAAAATACCCTGAGGCAGCGGATGACATTTCGCACGCTCTCCTGCATAGAGCAGACAGTGTGGATCGCACACCATCGTGGATTCTCAGCACGACCGGCGGTGGACGTACACCCGCCACTGTAGATGCACCAGCACACCCCCGCTACGCTCGGCACGGTGTTCGACTCCCCACACTCCGTGTCGCCCGCCCACGTCGTCGTCGCACTGCCCGGCACCGGATCCGACGCGGATTTCGCCAGGCGCGCCTTCGAACCCGCCTGCACCGCGCGCCGTCTCGACGTGGTCGCGGTGCAGCCCGATCCGAGCGCGGTGGTCGCGAGTTACCGGGCCGCGCTCGATGCGGCGGCCGTGGCGGGACCGATTGTTGTGGCGGGAATCTCGTTGGGCGCGGCGGTCGCGATCGAGTGGGCGGCCGAGCATCCGGACCTGACGGTCGGCGTAGTCGCGGCGTTGCCCGGGTGGACCGGGCCCGACACCACCGCCTGCCCCGCCGCGCTGAGCGCGTCGGCGACCGCGGCGCAGTTGCGGGCCGACGGGTTGGCCGCGGTGGTCGAGCGGATGCGCGCGAGCAGTCCACGCTGGCTGGCCGACGCGCTCACCCAGTCGTGGCGGTCGCAATGGCCGAATCTGCCTGCGGCACTGGAGGAAGCGGCCGATTACAAGTGGCCGGGCGCCGAGCGGCTCGGCACCATCGAGACACCCGTCGCCGTTGTGACGGCCGTCGACGATCCGGTGCATCCGTTAGCGATCGCCGAAGAATGGGCCGCGCTCATCCCGCGGTCCGCGATTCGCCGGATCACACTCGCCGAACTCGGCGCGGATCCGGCGATCCTCGGGCACACGGGATTTGCCGCGCTGACTACTGACGCACAGCTGAGTTGATCGCTGACGCACAGCCGAGCTGGTTCAGATCGAGCTGCCGGTCAGGTCAGACCCGGCTGTTGGTCAGTTCAGCCCAGTGGTTAGTTCAGCCCAGTGGTTAGTTCAGACCCAGCTGCTGCATGGCGGAACCGTCGGCACCGCGTCGCGGCCCCTCCGGCATCCGCGGCGGCACACCCTGTGGGCCCGCCTGCGCGGCCGCGGCCTGCGCCGCGACCTGCTGTTGCTGAGCGTCGGCTTGCGCCTGGTGCGCCGCGGCCAGCTGTTCGGCCAGTTCCTGCGGCAACACCACCGGTAGTGGCTCACGCACCGGCAACGGATCGTCGCCGCGGCGAATCACGGTCTCGCGCAGGATCGCTCGGGCCGCCGCGACCAGCGGACTGCCGTCGTTCGACGCGCCCGACGGACCCGCCGCGACCAGCCGGACCATCCAGCGCGGACCGTCCACACCGATGAACCGCAGATCCGCGCCCTCGGTGATGGCGAGCAGCTCGCGACCCCACGGGCCGGTCTCCACCGCGACCCGCGCGCCGTCGTTGCGCAGCGAATCGGCGAGATCGGCGGCCACCGTGCGCCATTGGCCCGCCGACTTCGGTGCCGCGTACGCCGCGACGGTGAGCCTGCCGTGCTCAGTGGCCAGGTGCACGGCCTGCGGCGTGCCGTCCGGGGTCATCTCGACCTGCAGCTGGCCGCCCTGCGGCACCGGCAGGATCACCGAGCCGAGATCGAGGCGCTGATCGGTGACGTTCTCGAGCAGGTCCGATACCTCGGTGAAGTCGTACGGACCCGAGTTCGCCGCACCGGCGTCGCGGTAGTTCCCCGCGACCACCGGGTGCTGGTCGGTGTCGTACTCGTCTTCGTTGTCGTCGAATTCGTCGACCTCGTCGTAGTCATCGACGTCGTCGTACTCGTCGTCGGATCTCTTCTTCTTGCCGAATATGCCCATCACGCCTCCTTGCCGACGGCCTGGCCCGCACCGCTCAGACTCGCGTGACCGCCGCTGGAGCCGTAACCGCCCGCACCGCGCGCGGTCTCGTCCAGCGTGTCGACCTCCAGGAAGTCGACGAGTTCGACCCGCTGCACCAGCAGCTGCGCGATCCGGTCACCCCGGCGCAGCTCGATGGGCGTGCGCGGGTCGTGATTGATCAGGCACACCTTGATCTCGCCCCGGTATCCGGCATCGACCGTGCCGGGGGTGTTCACTACTGAAAGTCCGGTCTTGGCCGCCAGTCCCGATCGGGGATGGATCAGGCCGACCGTGCCGACCGGTAGCGCGACCGCGACGCCGGTGCCGACCAGCACCCGCTCCCCCGGTTCGAGGATGACGTCTTCCGTGGTGCACAGGTCCACGCCGGCGTCGCCATGATGGGCGCGCGCGGGCATGGGGATGCCGGGATCCAGCCGCAGCAATGGTATGGGTGAAAGTGCGCTCATGACTCCGCCTCGCTGGCGCTCGGCTCCGTCATGAGCGTGGCTGCTGTGTCCATGGTTCGCTCGCTTCGCTCCCTCACGTTGGTCGAGCCTACGCGTTGACCAGTCACCATCGTGAATTAGTGTTGAGTCGTGTCGGACCAGCCCAACCCCGTGAAGATGGACGAGAACCAGCAGAGCCAGCAGCCGTACCGCGAGCGCCTGTGGGTGCCGCTGTGGTGGTGGCCGGTAGCCTTCGCCATCACCGGGTTGCTCGCCGCCGAAATCCACATGGGCGCACCGGGATTGCGTGCCTGGCTGCCCTATGTGCTGCTGTTTCCGCTACCGGTGTGGGTGCTGGTGTGGCTGAGCCGTCACCGCATCGAGGTCACGGCGGACGCGTCGGGCACGCTGGAACTCCGTGCCGACCGCGCCCACCTGCCGGTGAATTTCGTCGCCCGTGCGGCCGTCGTCGCCCGCACGGCGAAGAGTGCGGCGCTGGGTCGCCAGCTCGACCCCGCCGCCTATGTGCAACATCGGCCGTGGATCGGACCGATGGTGTTGCTCGTACTCGACGACCCGGACGATCCGACGCCGTACTGGCTGGTCAGTACGCGCCGACCCGAACGGGTCCTTGCCGCGCTGGGCCTGCCCAGCGCGGGCTGATCACCGTGGAACTAGCTCACGCCGCGCAGTCCATGCAGATCAGCTGACCGCCCTTCTCGCTGGCCAGCCTGCTCCGGTGGTGCACGAGGAAGCAGCTGGAACAGGTGAACTCGTCGGCCTGCTTCGGGATCACCCGAACGCTCAGCACTTCTTCGGACAGGTCCGCGCCGGGAAGCTCGAACGACTCCGCGGTATCGGATTCGTCGATATCCACGACGGCGGACTGTGCCTCGTTACGACGAGCCTTCAGCTCCTCCAGCGAATCTTCCGACACGTCGTCGGTTTCGGTGCGCCTCGGTGCGTCATAGTCGGTTGCCATGTCGTCTTCCCCTCGTCCTTACTTCATATATCCCGGACCGGCTCGCTCACACCGATTCCTGCTGGAACCGCCGTGACTCGCGCCGTCCCGCCGGTGGTGCACGTCACACGTACACCGGTCACCCATCAGGTCGGATCGGGCTGATCCACTCCGGATAGCGCTCGGTAAACGCAGGACATGCCCTACTTGTTCCCGCGACCGACCACCAATTTCAGCACCGGCGATTCGATCTGGGCCGCCAGACAATAGCGGACCCCGGCACAAAAGTCGCAATCAAAACACAGACGATTCGAAACTGACGGGTAATCGACACCGTCCGTCGAACTCAGGACACCTTGTGCAACGTTTTGACCCACCGCGACCGGCTCCGTCCGGCCTGCCGTCCGCTGTGTTCGCCAACCCCGACCGACTCCGTCGGCCTGCCGTCCGCGGTATTCACCCACTCCGGCGGACTTCGTCGGCCTGCCGTCCCCGTTTGCCACCACCTTTTCGTAGAGTGTGCTGGTGGTTTCACTGATCACCGAAGGCCGCCCCGTGGATTCCCAGGGCAGGCCCTTCCTCCGACGGCGCCCGCAGCCATGGCTCATCATGCTCGGCATTGTCACGCTGATCTGCACGATTGTGTGGGTCAAGGCGTTGACGACGACCGAGCACGACACGAGCGCGATGGCCTGCAACTCGCCGAGCCCGGCCACCGATCCTGGCGCACAACCAGCGGCGACGCTTGGTCAGCGGGTCGGCGCGAGCCGCCTGCAGGACGTGGAACCCGCGCCGCTGGCGGCGAGCAAAGTGCGCGTGCTCAACGCGAACAACCAGCGTGGCCAGGCCGCGCACGTCGCGGCGCAGTTCGGCGACCTCGGGTTCGCGAGTGCGCCGGGGACGCAATACGGCAACGATTCGGTATACGTCAACGGTGATCTCGAATGCACCGGCCAAATCCGGTTCGGTGTGAACGGCCGACCGGCCGCCGCATCGGTCCAGCTGGTCGTCCCGTGCGCCGAGCTGATCGAGGATCAGCGCTCCGACGACACCGTCGACATGGTGCTCGGCTCGCTGTTCCGCGACATCCGCCCCAGCAACGACGCCGAGGAGGTGTTGCGGTCGCTGAAGAACCCGGCGCCCGGCGGCAGCACCTCGATCGACATCAAGCTCCTAGAGGCCGCACGGCAAGCCCACTGCTGATCCGCCTCTCCGCGTATTCAGGCCAGACCTAGGTGCCACACCTGTGACGTTGGCGGCCGACGGTTAAGTCGTCGGCAGCGTCAGCCCGTACCCGGCGAGTTACCCATGTGCCTACGAAATCAGTGATTTCGTAGGCACATGGGTTGCAGCCTGTGTAGGTCAGCGGTCCGGGATCGGCTCTGTGGCACCGACTCGGTCCAGCAGGGCGAACAACTCGTCGGCGATGCCGGGTGCCGCGGCGATCACCAGGTCGCCTGCCTCGCCCGGTGCGGTGGCTGGCGGCAGCGTGAGCCTGGCACCGGCCTCGGCCGCGATCAGCGCGCCAGCGCCCCAGTCCCAGGCGTTGAGGCCGTGCTCGAAGTAGGCGTCCACCCGGCCGGCCGCGACGTGGCACAGGTCGAGTGCGCCCGCGCCGAAGCGACGAATGTCACGCACCTGCGGCAGCACCTCGGCGATCAACTGAGCTTGCCTCGTCCGCCGATGCTTGCCATAGGCAAAACCGGTGGCCACCAACGACATCGAGAGCGTCTCGACCGGCGTGCAGCTCAGGTGCTCCACCGCGCCCTCGGCGTCGACCCGGATCGCGCCGAGCCCGAGCCCGGCGCTGTAGGTGGCGCGCCTGGCGACATCGACCACCGCGCCGGCGACCGGTCGGCCGCCGCGCATCGCCGCCACCGAGACCGCGTAGCCGGGGATGCCATACAGGAAGTTGACCGTGCCGTCGATTGGGTCTACTACCCAGTGCACGATGTCGGCGGCGGAGTCGGCGAGGCTGCCGCCGCCCTCCTCGCCGAGGATGGGGTCGCCGGGGCGCTGCTCGGCGAGCAGGCCGCGGATGAGTTCCTCGGTTTCGGTGTCAACGATGGTCACCGGGTCGGTCGGATGGCTCTTGGATTGCACCGCGTCTTCGGCGGGTCCACCGGCCTGACCGAAGACCTCGGGGCGGCGGGCACGAACGTGCGCCGCGGCGGTTTCGGCGAGGTCGACGGCGACTCTGCGCAGTTCAGCCTCGTCGCCGCGGGCGACGATGATCTCGGAGGTGTAGTCGGACACGGGCGATGAGGTTTCCGGCACGCTCCCCATCGCATCACAGATCCTCCGGAACGCGCAGCATCGATCGCGCATTACTCTTGTCGTGCACGACACAACGCCGTCGTCGGGCACACCACCGCATCGCCGCTCGCGGCCGGGGTGAAGCCTTGTGCATCGGTGTTGTGCTCCACACCGGCCAGCACAGGAACGAGGGCTAAGTCATGTCCGCTCGGGGGCACGCATTCGGCATCGATATCGGCGGCAGCGGCGTCAAGGGTGGCGCGGTGGATCTGGCGACCGGTGAGCTGGTCCACGAACGGATCAAGATCGCGACACCGCATCCGTCGACACCGCAGGCCGTCGCCGACGCGGTGGCAAAGCTGGTCGCACAAGCCGATTGGGACGGACCGGTCGGCATCACCCTGCCGTCGGTGGTACTCGACGGCGTCGCACGCACCGCCGCCAACATCGACAAGGCCTGGGTCGGCACCGACGCACGCGCGCTGTTCGCCAACACCCTGGACGGCCGCGAGGTGACCGTGCTCAACGACGCGGACGCGGCGGGCCTGGCCGAGGATCGCTACGGCGCGGCAAAGGATTTCGACGGGCTCGTGCTGCTGCTGACCTTCGGCACCGGCATCGGCTCGGCCCTGCTGTACCAGGGCACCCTGGTGGCCAACAGCGAACTCGGTCATCTCGAGGTCGGCGGCATGGAGACCGAACATCGCGCCGCCGCCTCGATCAAGGACCGCGACGGGCTCAGCTTCGAGCAGTGGGCCGCCGAGGTGAGCACCGTGCTGATCGGTCTCGAGAACCTTTTCTGGCCGAAGGTGTTCGTCGCGGGCGGCGGTATCAGCCGCGACTCCGATCAGTGGATTCCGTTGCTCACCAACCGAACTCAGGTGATTCCCGCGCATCTGAAGAACACCGCGGGCATCGTCGGCGCTGCGATGGCGATCGACGCAGGCATCGCGCCGTGAATCGGGTGCGGCAACCATCCGACGCCGTACCATCGCGCGGTATACCGTGGGTGTAGCGCAGCGAACGAAGGCCTTTACCGTTGCTGACAAATGGCGAAGCCGAGCTTGCGAAGCGCCGCCTCATGCATGGTGGCCATAGGTACCCTGGTTAGATCGTTACAATGGAACGTGCCCGGTGCTGAGCCGGCGAAACCCGACCGGCTTTCACCGGTGAAACCCGACAGACCGCTCCGCCGGAAGACCCACTCTGGCGTGACGCCGCACGAGACCGTCACGAAAGGGCGTACGTGGTAGCCACGAATACCCGTCAGACCGCCGATTCGGCCGAGGCCGATTCCGCAGATGTAACCGAAGCCCGGCCGGTTCGTAAGGCGGCTGCCGCGAAGAAGGCCCCGGCCAAGAAGGCCGCCGCCAAGAAGGCGCCTGCGAAGAAGGCCGGTGCCAAGGCACCCGCCAAGAAGGCTGCCACCAAGAAGGTGGGACCAGACGGCGAGCCAGGCCCCGATGACGCAGGCGACGAGGATTCGCTCGACGTCGCCGATCTCGGCGATCTCGAGGTCTCCGAGGACGACCTGACCGAAGAGGCCGAGGACCTGGTCGTCGAGGAGGTCGCCGAGGCCGCCGAGGAGGAGGTCGAGCCGACCGCCGCCGACAAGGCATCGGGCGACTTCGTCTGGGACGAAGAGGAATCCGAGGCGCTACGGCAGGCCCGCAAGGACGCGGAGCTCACCGCGTCGGCCGACTCGGTGCGTGCCTACCTCAAGCAGATCGGCAAGGTCGCGCTCCTCAACGCCGAAGAGGAGGTCGAACTCGCCAAGCGGATCGAGGCCGGTCTCTACGCGGCGGAGAAGGTGCGCGAGTTCACCGAGCAGGGCGAGAAGCTGCCGGTCGCGATGCGTCGCGACTACACCTGGATCGTCCGCGACGGCAACCGCGCCAAGAACCACCTGCTGGAAGCCAACCTGCGACTGGTCGTCTCGCTGGCCAAGCGCTACACCGGCCGTGGCATGGCGTTCCTCGATCTGATCCAGGAGGGCAACCTGGGTCTGATCCGCGCCGTCGAGAAGTTCGACTACACCAAGGGCTACAAGTTCTCCACCTACGCCACCTGGTGGATCCGGCAGGCCATCACCCGCGCCATGGCCGACCAGGCCCGCACCATCCGTATCCCGGTGCACATGGTCGAGGTCATCAACAAGCTCGGCCGCATCCAGCGCGAACTGCTCCAGGATCTGGGCCGCGAGCCCACCCCGGAGGAGCTCGCCAAGGAAATGGACATCACGCCGGAGAAGGTGCTGGAAATCCAGCAGTACGCGCGTGAGCCCATCTCGCTGGACCAGACCATCGGCGACGAGGGCGACAGCCAGCTCGGTGACTTCATCGAGGACTCCGAAGCCGTTGTCGCCGTGGACGCGGTGAGCTTCACGCTGCTGCAGGATCAGCTGCAGTCGGTGCTGGAGACGCTGTCCGAGCGCGAGGCGGGCGTGGTCCGGCTGCGCTTCGGCCTCACCGACGGCCAGCCGCGCACCCTCGACGAGATCGGCCAGGTGTACGGGGTCACCCGTGAGCGCATCCGGCAGATCGAGTCCAAGACCATGAGCAAGCTGCGCCACCCGAGCCGCTCGCAGGTTCTACGCGACTACCTGGATTAGGTCGCTTCGTTTCGACGCCCGCATTCGTTGCGCCGCTGCCCTTTTCAGCGGTTCGGCGGATGCGGGCTTTGTCGTTCCAGGACACTTGCCCAGGTCGATCTCCGGCGGGGCCGGGCAACTGGCCTGCGCGCATACCGCTATTGTGGCTGTCACATCGTCTCGTGTCTCTCGCTTGGTCCGGCTCCACCCCTGATCATTCTTGGAGGGCAAATGCGTGTTTTGCGTTCCCTGTTCGTCGCCGTCGCAGTCACCGCCGTGCTGGCGGTGGTCGGCTTTGTCGTCCGCGCCCAGGCCGCGCCGGCCCCGACCCCTGGCGTCACCGAGGTCGCGGTCACCGATTCGGAACAGAAACTGGTCAAACAGGCGGCCGCCCGCGCGAAGGACGCCGCCGCCCGCGCCGACGCCGCCATGAAGGCCTCACGCAGCCACGGGCTGTGACGATGCGGGCGTAGGCCCGCATCCGCGTTGTGCCGCTTGTCATTCGGCGTTCAACGGATGCGGGCGTCGTACTACACGCTGCCCCGATCGAGGGTGAACAGCACTTCGTACAGGCCGGGGTCAGCCTGCCCGAACGCCTTGTTGCCCTCGATGAGCCCGGCCGCGGCGAGATGCTCGAACACTCGCTGTGCGGCGCCGAGATCGGCGCTCTGGGCGTAATTGACCACCCTGGTGCCATCCAGACTGCGATGCAGGCTGGCCGACAACCAACCGGGCACCTCGCTGGCCACCCTGGCGGCCTCGGCCAGGTAATCGATCAACGGCTGCTGGTTTTCCGGCGGCACGGTGAACACGTTGATCTGCGTCACGACCGACGCGTCGACACGGATGATAGGCATTGTCTCTCCTCTACTGTGACGAGGCGAAGACAGCCGAAGACCTGACCGGGCAGGGCAGTTCGAACCACAGGCGCGCGTCAAGCCCTCGGCGGTCTCGCCGATTGCTTGTCGCGGGTTCGCCACCGGGGTGGCGACACGGAGCCTCGTCAGAGGAGGCCGGGCTTACCATTGCCGACCCAGGTCCTTTTCGACCGCCGCAGCATACCGCGCCGCCGACTCAGTTCTCTATCGCGACGACCGGACCGGAGGCGATGGCGTCGGCGCGTGAGGTGTCCTTGAGGTCGACACCGGAACGGCCGAGGATGCGCGCGCCGGCCACCAAGCCGGCCACCACCTTTGCCGCCTGCGCATAGCCGAGGCCTTCCGGTGGATGGATATTGGATATGCAGTTGCGGTCGGCGTCGGTGCGACCGGGGTGGGGCAGGTGAGTGAGGTAGATGCCGAGACTGTCGGCCACCGACAGGCCGGGGCGCTCGCCGATCAACACCACGACGGTCGCCACGCCCAGCGCCGCGGCGATGTGATCGCCGAGCGCGACTCTGGCCTGCGTGGCGATCACCGGGGCGGCGATCGAGTAGCGCGGTGCGAGTTCGGCGATCAACGCGGCCAGGGTCGCGGGGCCGTGGTCGGTGAGTGCGCGCGGTGACAGTCCGTCCGCCAGCACGAAGCCGATCTCGGCGCCGCTGTGCGGTACCACGGACAGCGCGGATCCGGCTGCGCGATCCGAAGATTCGGCGGGCAACCGGCCGAGATCGGGTCGGCGCAGATATTCCGCGCGGTCGCTCGCCCGGCTCGGCACGTGCACGGGGTCGCCGACACCGAGCACGGCGAGCCGCTCCCGCAGCGCGGGTACGTCCAACGGCATGTGCACCGCGTCGCGCGCCGCCGAGTGTGCCGCACGGAATTCCAGCACCCGCGCGGTGGGCAGCGCGTCGCCGGTCCGGCCCAAGCCGATCCTGGACTGGGTGCTGCGCCGGAGTTCCTGCCAGAACTGGTGTGCCGCAGCACTTTCCGATCGAGACGCGTCGGGTCCCGGCTCGGTGCCTCGTTCGTCCTGCGACGCAACAACTTCCAGCCTCGTTGTCGAGTTCCGCCGCTTCATCAGGCACCCGCCAATGTGCGTAGCGGCGATGCGAGGGGTTCCACCGGAAGCACCCGGCCCGCCGCATCGATCATGCCGAGCCCGGACAGCCACGACTCGAATTCCGGTGTGGGACGCAGGTTCAGCACGCGCCGGGCGTAGAGGGCGTCATGGAAACTGAGGCTCTGGTAGCCGAGCATGACGTCGTCGGCACCGGGGACCGCGATGACGAAGGCACAGCTCGCCGCGCCCAACAGGGTCAGCAGCGTGTCCATGTCGTCCTGGTCGGCCTCGGCGTGGTTGGTGTAGCAGACGTCGACGCCCATCGGGAGGCCGAGCAGCTTGCCGCAGAAATGGTCTTCCAGTCCGGCGCGGATGATCTGTTTGCCGTCGTAGAGATACTCCGGGCCGATGAAGCCGACGACGGTGTTGACCAGCAACGGGTCCAGATCGCGTGCCACCGCGTAGGCGCGCGCCTCCAGGGTCTGCTGGTCGACCGGCTTGCCGCCGGTACCGACGTGCGCCCCCGCCGACAGCGCCGAGCCCTGACCGGTCTCCAGGTACATGACGTTGTCGCCGACGGTGCCGCGACGCAGCGACCGGCCCGCCTCGTTGCCCTCGCGCAGCAGCGAGATGTTCACGCCGAACCCGGTATTGGCGCCCTCGGTGCCCGCGATCGACTGGAACACCAGATCGACCGGGGCACCCGCCTCGATCAAGCCGATGGTCGTTGTCACGTGCGAGAGGACACACGATTGGGTGGGGATGTCGAAGCGCACCCGCACCTCGTCGAGCAGGCTCAGCAGGTCGGCGGTCGCCTGCGGCGAGTCGGTGGCCGGATTGATCCCGATCACCGCGTCACCACAGCCGAGCAGCAGCCCGTCGAGCGTCGCGGCGGCGATACCGCGCGGGTCGTCGGTGGGATGGTTGGGCTGCAACCGGGTGGCCAGCGTGCCTGGCAGGCCGATGGTGGTGCGGAAACCGGCGGTGACCACGGCGGCGCGGGCGACCGCGATCAGATCCTGATTGCGCATGATCTTGCTGACCGCGGCCACCATCTCCGGGGTGAGGCCCGGCGACACCGCGCGCAGGATCGCCGCGGCACCGGCACCCGCCGCGACGGCGAGCAGCCAGTCTCGCAACCCGCCGACGGTGAGCTGCGAAATCGGTTGGAACGCAGCACGATCGTGCGTGTCGATGATCAGCCGGGTGACCTCGTCGGTCTCGTACGGCACCACCGGCTCGTCGAGGAACCGGGTCAGCGGCACCTCCGCCAGGGCCCACTGGGCGGCGGCCCGCTCGGCGTCCGAATCCGCCGCGCAGCCTGCCAGTTCGTCGCCGCTGCGCAGCGGGGTCGCCTTGGCGAGCAGCTCGACCAGGCCGTCGAACTGATAGGTGGTTCCGCCGAGTCGCTGTGTGTAGCAGGTCATTCCAGCTCCTCCTCGGCCTCGGCGAGCATCGCGAATTCCTCGTCCGGCGAGTTGGCCACCAGTCGCTGCCTGCTGTACAGGCCGAAGTAGGCCATGAAGGCGCAGAACGCGACCAGCGTCCAGGTCGCCGCCGCCGGGTCGACCAGGAACGTGGCAATCACCGCGGCACAGGCGATCACGAGCGCGAACGCGGTGGTGGCGATGCCGCCGGGCGTGCGGTATGGGCGCGGCATGTTCGGTTCGCGGACGCGGAGCACGATGTGGCTGACCATCATCAGCACGTAGCTGAGCGCCGCGCCGAATACGGCCATGTTCAGCAGCATCGCGCCCTTGCCGGTCAGCGACAGCGCGAAACCGACGACGCCGGGCACGATCAGCGCGAGCACCGGCGCCTTGCGCGCGTTGGTCACCGACAGGCTCGTCGGCAGATAACCCGCCCGCGACAGCGCGAAAGTCTGCCGGGAGTAGGCGTAAACGATGGAGAAGAAGCTGGCGACCAGTCCGGCAAGGCCGATGTAGTTCACCAGTTTCGCGGCGCCGCCGGCACCGAGCGCCTCGACCAGCGGATTGCCCGAGATCGAAATGGCGTGCGCGCCAAGCGCTCCGGTGGCGAGGAACAGTACGGCCGCGCCGGTGACGATCAGCACGAGCATCGCGCTGATGATTCCCTTCGGCACGTTCTTCTCCGGTTCCCGCGCCTCCTCCGCGGCAAGCGGCACACCCTCCACGGCGAGGAAGAACCAGATCGCGAACGGCACCGCGGCCCAGATCCCGAACACGCCGAACGGCAGGAACGACGAGCTACCAACGGCATTCGGGTCCGCGGGGATATCGGTCAGGTTGCCCGCGTCGAACAGGCCCCATGCCGACACCGCGAAGACCGCCAGGCCGACCAGCGCGATCGCGGTGATCACGAACATCGCCTTGAGCGCCTCCCCCGCCCCGGTCAGATGCACCCCGATGAACAGCGCGTACACCGCCAGGTACACCCACCAGCCGTCGGTGATGCCGAACAGGTTCAGCGATTCGACATAGCCGCCGATGAAGGTGGCGATGGCTGCGGGCGCGATCGCGTACTCGAGCAATACCGCTGTGCCCGTGGCGAATCCGCCCCACGGACCGAGCGCGCGCCTGGCGAAGGTGTAGCCGCCGCCCGCCGCGGGCAGCGCCGCTGACAACTCGGCCATGCCGAGGACCATCGCCAGGTACATGCTCGCGATCAGCACGGTCGCGATGAGCAGGCCGCCGAAGCCGCCGTGGGCGATGCCGCTGTTCCAGCCCGCGTAGTCGCCGGAGATCACGTAGCTGACGCCGAGACCGGCCAGCAGCACCCAGCCCGCCGAGCCCGAGCGCAATGTCCGCTTGGCCAGATAATCCGCCCCGGCGGCGTTGCCGACATTCCCGGCGGAGCCGGTCACCTGCACGTCCTCGATCGTCATAGGCGCTACGCACTCCTCGTCCACATACCGTTTGGTCGGTGGCCCAATTCTTGGGAGCGTTTGTTGCCCGGGTGTGACCCGACGTTACGGACGCGGTGTCGCCGTCGGTGACACCGCGCACACCCCGGGCGGGTCGTGCTGGCGCTCTCAGCAAGACACGGCACACTTGGCGGGTGGTTGCCTCCGCCCCGGTCCGGTTTCGGTCACCCTGGACTCAGACGATCGATCTCCGAACCGAAGCACGCATCGTGTGGGACTGGCTGCGCCGTCCCGGGCTGCCGCATCGCGTGCTACCGGCGATCCGCGAGCATCTCGGCGCGGCCCCGGCCAGCACCGCCTACGCGTTCACCCTGTTCGTCACCTGGTGGACGTTGCGCGGCGTCGGCGACTCGGTGGAGCGCAGGCTGATCTTCTCCGCGTCGACCAACCTCTACAACATGCGGCACAACCCGGTGCAGGTGCTCGTCGCGTCCGCGTTCTGGACCGACGGCGGGTTCCCGTGGTCGACCATCGCGGGGTTCCTGATCGTGATGGCCTACGCGGAACGCTGGCTCGGCACCACCCGCTGGATCATCCTGTTCGCCACCGGGCACATCGGGGCGACGCTGCTCACCGTCACCGGCATCTCGCACGCCATCGATCATCACGTCATCCCGCGGGTGGTGGCCGTCGCCGCGGATGTCGGCACCAGCTATGGCTTTTCGGCGGTGCTTGCCGCGATGGCGTTCCGGTTCCGTGGGCTCGTCCGGTTGCTGTGGGCGGGCACGTTGATCGTGACGCTGGTCGCGGCGCTGTGGATCGGCCCGACGTTCACCGACTACGGCCACCTGTGCGCGTGCGCGATCGGCCTGTCGGTCGGCGCGATCGCGACCGCCATCGGACGCTGGCTCGAGAAGCGGACCGCCGCGAAACAGGAACCCGCGGTACTGGTCACGGAGTGACGGCGGCGGGCTTCACTCGGCGCTGCACCAACCCGACCACCGGCTCGACGACGCGCGCCGCGATCGGACCGAGGACCGCCATCAGCAGCACGTAGGCCGAGGCGAGCGCGGCCAGCTGACCGTCGACACCGCCCATGGTGACCGCCAATCCCGCGATGACGATGGAGAATTCGCCGCGCGCGACCAGTGCCGCGCCCGCCCGCGCCCGCCCCATCGGCCGGATGCCCTGCCTGCTCGCCGCCCACCAACCGGTGCCCATCTTGGTCAGCATGGTGACCACCGCCAGCGCCACCGCCCAGCCGAGCACCGGCGGAATCGCCCTCGGGTCGGTGGTGAGTCCGAAGGCGACGAAGAAGATCGCCGCGAACAGATCCCGCAGTGGTTCCAGGAGTTTCGCGGCCTCGTGCGCGGTGGAGCCGGAGATGGCGATGCCGAGCAGGAACGCCCCGACCGCCGCGGACACGTTCAGCGCGGAGGCGACACCGGCCACCAGCAGCGCAGCGCCGAGCAGCTTCAGCAGGAACACCTCGTTGTCCGAGCTGTCCACGATCGCCGAGACGTATCGGCCGTAGCGCAGCGCGACCACGAGCACGACGGTGATCGCGGTGAGCGCGATGGCAAGGGATTTCGCGCCGCTGGCGAAGCTGAGCCCGGCCAGGATGGTGGTCAGGATCGGCAGGTACACCGCCATCGCCAGATCCTCGAACACCAGGATCGACAGGATCACCGGTGTCTCGCGGTTACCGAGTCGCCCGAGGTCGTTGAGCACCTTCGCGACGATGCCCGAGGACGAGATGTAGGTGACCCCGCCCATGGTGACCGCGCCGACCGCGCCCCAGCCGAGGATCAGCGCGACGATCACACCGGGTGTCGCGTTCGCCACGATGTCGAGCAGACCGGCGGGCCAGGATCGGCGCAGGCCGGTCATCAGTTCCGGCGCGGTGTACTCCAGGCCGAGCAGCAGCAACAGCAGCACCACACCGATTTCGCCTGCTATGTGGCCGAATTCGTTGGCGGCGCTGAGTTGGATGAAGCCGCCCTGGCCGAAGGCGAGACCGCCGATCAGGTAGAGCGGAATGGGAGACATCCCGAAGCGACCAGCCAAGCGCCCGAACGAGCCGAGGACAAACAGAATCGCTCCGAGCTCGACCAGGGCGAGCGCGGTTCCAGTCACTGGTCTCAGCCGTGCGTGAGGATCTTCGCGGCGGCGTCCAAGCCGTCCGGGGTACCGACGACGACGAGCATATCGCCTGAGGTGAAGGTGAAATCCGGTCCCGGTGAGGGATGCAACTGCCCGGCGCGCATGACCGCGACGATAGACACCTTGGTGCGGGTGCGCATCGCGGTCTCGCCGAGAGTGCGTCCCTCGTACGGGGATTCGTCGGCGATCGGCAGCTGCCTGGTGGTGATGCCGGGCAGGTCGCTGTGTTCGTCGTTCAGCTTCGCGACCAGCTGCGGCGCGCCGAGCAGGTTGGCGAGCACGGCCGCCTCGTCGGTGCTCAGCGGGATCTGCGCGGCGCAGGCGTCGGGGTCGTCGGTCTTGGAAACGATGAGGTCGATGTCACCGTCGCGGTGCGAGACCACGCCGATCCGGCGGCCGGAGCGCACCTCGAAGTCTTTCCGGACTCCAATTCCGGGTAGCGCAGTCACGTCGACATTCACGGGCTCCAGGTTAGACCGATGTCCGATTCACTCGGCGGTGCGGTCATCACTTCGGCCGATGGCGCCTGGTCAGGGCTGTGCTGAGATGGAGATGTGAGGCAGTGGTCGCAGATTCCCGAGACGGCGCGTGACGCGCTGGGCGCGTTGCTCGCGTTCGCCGCGGGCGCGGGACTCTACGTCTCGAATCTGTACGCCCTGATCGGCAGCGGGACGGACGTGTCGCTGCCGACGCGGCTCGCGGTGTACGCCCCGCTGTGTCTGTTGACGATGTGCCGCCGACGTATGCCGCTGCTGGCCATGCTCGCCGGACTGGTGCCGCTGGCGATCGACATGTACTTCGGCCCGACCGTGCCGGTGTGGATCCTGTACGGCGACCTGGTCTACGCGGCCGTGCTGTATTCGGCGCAGCGGGCGTCGCGGATCACAATGGCGGTCTGGTCGGTGTTCTCGGGGTTGATCGTGATCGTGACGCTGGTCCGCACCGGCGATCTGCGCGCGGTCTCGATCGCCCTGGTCGTCGTGGTCGCCTTCATCGCCACACCGCTGTGGTGGGCCAATTCGGTCCGCACGCACAAGGAGATCGCGGGCACCGAACGTGCCCGCGCGCAGGCGCTGACCCTGGTCGCCGAGCTCGACCGGCGCGCCGCCATCGCCGACGAACGCACCACCATGGCGCGTGACCTGCACGACGTGATCGCCGGGCACCTCTCGGCCATCGCGATCCAGTCCGAGGCCGCGCTCGGCGTGCTGGCCCGCAAGGACGCCGACCCGGCGGTCACCGGGATCATGCGCTCGATCCGGACCAACAGTGTCAGCGCGTTGCAGGAGATGCGCACCATGATCGGACTGCTGCGCAGCGACGGCGACACCATGGACGAGGTGGCCGCGCCGCGCAGGCTCGCGCAGCTGCCCAGCCTCGTCGATGCCGCCCGCGCGGCCGGGATCACCGTGCGGGTGCGGGCAACCCTCGACGGCACCGAACTGCCGAGCGCGGTCGATCAGGCCGCGTACCGCATCGTTCAGGAGGCATTGACCAACGCCATGAAACACGCACCGGGACAAGAGGTCGACATCGAGGTCGGCGCGCGGGACGGGGAGTTACGGCTGGTGGTGCGCAACCCGCTGGCGGCGATCGCCGCGCGGCGCACCGAGAACGGCGATCCGCACCGCGGTCTGATCAACATGCGCGAGCGCACCGCCGCCCTCGGCGGAAACTTCACCGCTGGACCGGATTCCGGTCGGTGGGAAGTGCTCGCGCACCTGCCGCTGGCCGCCGCGAGCCCGGCATGATCCGGGTGCTGATCGCCGACGACCACGCCGCGATTCGCGCCGGCCTGCGGATGATCCTCGACGCCGAGGACGATATCGAGGTGATCGGCGAGGCGGCCGACGGCGATGTCGCGGTCGCGCAGGCCAAGGCGCTGCGGCCACACGTGGTGCTGATGGATGTGCGGATGCCCGGCGTCGACGGGATCACCGCGACCGAGCGGGTCACCGCCGACGGGCTGGCCAAGGTGCTGATCCTGACGACGTTCGATCTGGACGAGTACGTCTTCCGGACATTGCGGGCTGGCGCGTCGGGTTTCGTGCTGAAGTCCGCGTCGGGACAGTCGCTCATCGACGCCGTCCGCACGGTGGCGGCGGGCGACGGCGTGCTCGCCCCCGAGGTGACGCGGGCCGTGATCACCGCGTTCGCCTCGACCAATACCGATGCGGCGGAACCGGAACCGAGCGGGTTCGGCGATCTCACCGAGCGCGAACGCGAGGTGCTCGACTGCCTCGGTGACGGGTTGTCCAACGCGCAGATCGCCGGTCGCCTGTTCATCGGCGAGACGACGGTGAAGACCCATGTGTCCCGGGTGCTGACGAAACTCGGTGTGCGGTCGCGGGTTCAGGCGGCCATCGTGGCGCGCGAGGTCCGCGACCGCTAGCTCAGTCCGCGACCGCTAGCCTCACTTGGCCAGTGGCGCGAACACGCCGTCCGGACCGGGCTGGAACTCCTCCACGGCGATCACCGCTCCGGTCGGCAGCGGCCCGTACAGGTGCGGGAACAGCATCGACGCCGGATCGGTCGGCACGCCGGGCTCCCACTTCACCGGCGCGCCCAAACGGGCCGGATCGAGCCGGAGCAGCACCAGGTCGCGGCGCCCGGCGAAGAGCCGGTTGGCGGGCAGATGCGCCTGCTGCGGGGCGGACAGATGGATGAACCCCACCTCGTCCAGCGACGGCGCGCGATACTCGCCCGTTTGCCGAGCGGAAAGCCACTCACCCAAAGTGCATAGGTGAACAAGCGTGTGAGTGTCATGGGTCACGGGTAATCTCCCGGTAGACAACTGGATCGGCCTGTTCGAGGTGGTGACCAAACGTAGTTCGTAGCGTGACCTGGAATGTTCGCCAGTAGCGAAATCCCTGGTCGTGTTATCGAAAACACACAGAATCACTCACGGGAACAAAGCCCCCGTCCCGAACGTCTGACAGAGTAGTCATACCACTGCTGGGAAGTAGCGGTTGCGAGCCCGCGGAGTGACCACGGGCCCCACACCAGGCGAACGGTCTGTGAAACCGGGAGCCAGGACGGAGGAGTCATGCCAGGAACCCTGACTAGCACCCCACTGACCGCGGTCGATCGTTGCGACCGCTGCGGGGCGGCAGCACGAGTGCGCGCCGTTCTGCCCGCAGGTGGCGAGTTGCTCTTCTGCCAGCACCACGCGAACGAACACATGGATCGACTGCGTGAGCTGGAAGCCGTGATCGACACGGAATCCGCTCCCGTGATCTGACCAACTCCTCGCGTCCTGAGATAACAACATCCGACAACAGAAAACCGTTTACCGCAGCGGGCGATCCTCGGATCGCCCGCTGTTGGTGTGTTCGGGGGCTTTCCGGTCGCCGAGAATCCCGTCGAGCAGGCGTTCCAGGCCGTAGTCGAAGGCGCCATCCGGGTCAGCGGGGGCCTGATACAGCTCGCCGACCGCCGTACCGACCCGAGCGGACAGCGGAAACAGACTGGACGGCATGGCCTGAGCGAGCAAGGGGCCGTGCACCTCCCACCAGTGCGCATCGGTCATCACCTGCGCGTCGCGCCGCGCGCCCACCGCGACACGCGCGTTGCCGGTGGCGAATTCGGACAAAACGGCGATCACCCGATCCATCTCGAGATCCGAGAGGCCGATGCCGTCGATGGCCGCGAGCTGCCGTTCGTAGCGGCGCGTTCGGCCGGGGCCGATCTCCAGCCGCCACGGCGACACTTCCAGCAGCCACGGATGGGCGATCAGCTCAGCGCGCGTCTGGCGGGCAATGGCGGCCATCCGTGCGCGGACCGGCAGCCGCGGCGGGATCGGCGTGTCCTCGTCGGCGACGGCATCGACCATCAGCACGGTCAGCGCGTCCTTGCTCGGGACGTAGGTGTACAGGCCCATCGGGCGCAAGCCAAGCTCGGCCGCCACCGCGCGAATGGACACCTTCGCGTAGCCGTCCCGATCCGCGAGCGCCACCGCGGCATCGACCACCGCGTCCACGCTGACCGTCGGCTTCGGTCCTCGGCCGCCCTGCCGCGGCGGGAGTTCGTGCCGCCACAGCAGGCTCACCAGTTGTTTCGCCTGTTCAGCGGCGGATTCGTCGGGCACGGGACTCCTGGAACAAACTCGGTACTCTGTACGTTATTCAGATACTTCGTACACCATACGCCGATGGAGGGGTTCGCTCTGCCCAGCACACAGGCCACTTATCTGCCCGACCGGCACGTGTTCGCGTTATGGACGTGGACTGGAGAGGCCACCGGGCCCGCACCCGCCGAGCTCGGCGATCGGGAGACCCTGTCCCTTGCCGTGCCGACCGGGTTCGACGGGGCGATCGAGGTCGCCCAGATCGACTGCGCGTTGATCGATCCCACCGCTTTCGCCGCGCTAGTTCTCGCCGACGCCGGGGCATCGGTGCACAGCTGGCAGACAACGCTGCGCGCGGACTCGGCTGCCCCGCAAGCGGATCCGCTCGACCAGCTGCCGATCGCGGCGCACGCGGTCCCCAACGCGGCGGGCACCTCGATCGTGTCCGCCGAACGCGCGGTCCGGGTGCTGCGCGAGACCCAGTCGGTGGCAACGGAATTGAGTTCGGCGCTGAAGGCCGATCTGCGGCCGTACCAGGTGCGCGGGGTCAGCTGGCTGCGGGAAACCATCGCGGCACACGGCGGGGCCGTGCTCGCCGACGAGATGGGGCTCGGAAAGACGGTGCAGACCATCGGCTTTCTGCTCGGGCGCGCACCCGACGGGCCGCAGCTCGTGGTCTGTCCGACCTCGCTGGTCGGCAACTGGGCGCACGAGATCGATCGGTTCGCGCCAGGACTGCGCGTGGTGGTGTGGCGCGGCGGTGAAATCAACGCCGGGGCAGGGACTGTCGTCGTCGCCGGGTATCCCACGGTGCGATTACACGGGCAGTCGTTGAGCGAGCAGCGGTGGGCGACGGCGGTTTTCGACGAGGCGCAGGCGTTGAAGAATCCGAGCACCCAGCTCGCCAAGGCCGCGCGGGCGCTCGACGCCGAGGTGCGCGTCGCGTTGACCGGCACGCCGGTGGAGAACCATCTCGAGGAGTTGTGGGCGCTGCTGAACTTGGTGACGCCCAAGCTGTTCGGGCACAAGACGCAGTTCCGGCGGCGGTTCGTCCGGCCGATCCAGGAGGGCTCCGCGGCCGCGGCGGCGCGGTTGCAGGACGCCATCGAACCCGTCGTGCTCGCCCGCAAGAAGGCGCAGGTCGCCGCGTCGCTGCCCGCGAAAATCCACACCGACCTGCTGTGCGACCTCACCGGCGAACAGGAAGACCTCTACGACAAGCTGCTCATTCAGGCCATCGACGGTGGATTCGGTGCCGGTATCGAACGCCAGAGCCGGGTGCTCGCGGCACTGACCGCGCTCAAACAGGTCTGCAACCATCCCGGCCTGGTCACCGGCGAGCTCACCGAGCTGGCCGGACGCTCCGGCAAGCTGGACCTGTGCACCGACATCCTGGCCAATAACCTCGAAATGAACGCCCCGACACTGATTTTCACCCAGTATCGGCAGACCGGTGAACTGCTGGTCCGGCATCTCGCCGAGCAGTTCGGGGTTGCCGCGCCGTTCTTCCACGGCGGGCTGAACCAGGCCGAACGCGCCGCCATCGTGTCCGGATTCCAGGCCGAGGACGGACCGCCCGTGCTCGTGCTCAGCCTGCGCGCCGCAGGCACCGGCCTCACGCTGACCCGCGCTGCCGACGTCATCCACTTCGACCGCTGGTGGAACCCCGCGGTCGAGGCGCAGGCCTCGGACCGGGTGCACCGGATCGGCCAAACCCGCACGGTCACCGTCACCACGCTCACCTCGACCACCTCCGTCGAAGAGCACATCGCGCGCATGCACGACCGCAAATCCGCGCTCTCCGACCTCGGCGACTCGGCGGGCATCGCCGCACTGGCCCGCCTCGACGACGACCAACTCGTCGAAATCCTGCGTCGCAAGAGGGAGAACTGATGGCGGACAACGAATTCGGCTACACCAAATGGGGCATGGACTGGGTTCGGCTCGCCGAACCGATCCGCCAGACCCGCCCCGAGCCCCTACTCCCCCGGGCCCGCAGCATCGCCCGCAACGACGGCGTGCAGGCTACCGTCGACGGTCGCATCGTGCGCGCCACCATCCACCGCGGCAGTGAGGCGTCGGTGATCCACCTGGAGGTGGCGCCGCTGCCCCGCGCCGCGATCACCGCGATCGGCGAGGTCATTCCGGATACGACCGTCCTCACCGATGAGATGCACCGAGCGGTGCTCGCGGCCGACCTCACCCTCGCGCCGGTGCTCGCCGGTACCGACTGCTCGTGCAAGGCGCGCGTGGCGCGCTGTCTGCACGTGCTGGCCGCGTTCTACGACATGGCCCGACGGGTGGACGAGAATCCTCGCCTCGCCCTGGAGGTGCAGGGCTATTTCCAAGCCGCGCAGGATGATTCGCCCACCCCCGTGGAAGTGCCGCGTTGGGTGCCGATCAACAGATTCGATCCAGCGAACTACTTCGAAGCCCCAGCACCGGTCTGATTCGGCACCACCAACCCCGCACACCCGGTTGGGCTTCGCACAGCAGTCCGCTCCTTCCCACACCCGCCAGCACTCCGAGGGGTGTGCGAGCAAACAAGCACCTGTGCGAAGTCCAACCGCGACTCAGTCCGGCCGGCGCGCGCGGAAGCGGAAACTGCTTGCGCCGGTTTCTATTTCGACGTCGGTAAAGCCGACGCGAGTGAGGCGATCGACCGCATGCTCGGGCGGCACGGGGACGCAGGTGTCGCCGATGTGCATCAGGCGGAACATGCGGCTGTCGAGGCCGTCGCTGCCCGCGAAGACGCCGCCGGGGCGCAGCACGCGCAGCGCCTCGGCGAACAGCGCGTCCTGCTGACCGGGCGTCGGCACGTGGTGCAGCATCGTGAAACACACCACCGAGTCGAATTCGCCTAGTGAGAAAGGCATGTCGGTGCCGTCGCCCTGCACCACCGTCATGATCGAGCCGTGCCGGGTGCGCAGTCGGGCGGCCAGGTCGGGGTCGATCTCGACGCCGGTGAGTGTGGTCGTTCGGTCGAGCAGCGCGCGCACGTTCGCGCCGTAGCCGGGGCCGATCTCGAGGGCGGAGCCGCCGAGGTCGAGATCGGACAGCGCCCACGGCACGATCTGTGTCGCACTGGTCCGTTCCCACATCGATGAGCGGCAGCAGAGTCGGTGGAAGATGTTCATCGCCATGCCCATGACGCTAGGAGCAGGCGGCCGTGACCGCGACGAGCTACGGTGACACATTGTGTCGCGAAACGGTCATCACTCGGTACACCCCGCCCCGCCCGGTGCGACCGCGATGGTGCTCGGCGCCGGGGTGCTGCCCGCCGGGTACTGGTTCGATACCCATGAGCATCCGCAGCACCAGATCGCTTGGGCCGCACGGGGAGTCATCGCCGTCGAGGTCGGTGAGAACCGCTGGGTGCTGCCGCCGACGCGGGCGCTGTGGATCCCCGGCGGCACCCGGCACCGGACCGGTTCGGCCGACGGTGCCGAAATGCGCGGCATCTACGTCGAACCCGAGCGCTGCCCCGTCGCCTTCACCGCGCCGACGATGATGCGCGTCACCCGGCTGCTGCACGAACTGTTCGACCATCTCGGCGCCCCCGGCACCGACGCCGCCAGCCGCGAACGCGCGGAAGCCGTCGTCTTCGACCTCATCGAACCGGTCCACGTCATCCCCATCGGCGCCCACCCGCCCACCGACCCCCGCGCCGAACAGGTAGCCGACATCCTGACCGCCGACCCCGCCGACAACCGCACCCTCGCCGAATTCGCGACCGCCGTCGCCACCAGCCCACGCACCCTGGCCCGCCTGTTCCTCGCCGAAACGGGAATCACCTTCGGCCAGTGGCGAACCCAAATCCGCCTCACCGCCTCCCTACCGCCGCTCGCAGCAGGCCTCCCGATAGCCCGCATCGCAGGCCGAGTCGGCTACGCCACCCCCAGCGCCTACGTCGCCGCCTTACCACGGTGCTGTACGGCCTGTCGATCCAAGCCCGAGACGGGGCGTCGCTGGCGGACTTGACGCAGTCGATCGACTGCGCAATGGCGGCCTGGCCCGCGACGGCCTGATCTGCGCCCGGCAGGACAGCCTGGGACCTCGAGGCAGCGCATTGCCAGCGCGAAGTGTGCCGATCCGAGAACGGGCGGAGGGTTCGCGATCCACAGTGCTGGGCGACCTTGCCGCCGCGATCTACATCCGGCCCGCTGCTTACATGCGACGCGGTGCTTACATGCGACCCCGCGCTTACATGCGACCCCGCGCTTACATGCGACGCAGCGCCGCGATGCGCTCCACCAACTGATCCGCCGACGCCAACGCCGTTGGCGGCCCACCACATTCGCGACGAAGCTCACCATGGATCACGCCGTGCGGCTTGTTGGTGCGGTGGTGATGCATGGCGACCAAGCTGTTGAGTTCGCGCCGCAACTCACCCAATCGGTCAGCGGTAGCGACCCTTTCGGCCGCGCTCGCGACCTGCGGTCCGGGATCGGCGGCCGATTCACCACGGTCGGCGATCTGCTTGGACTGCCGCTCGCGGAGCAAGGCCCGCATCTGGTCGGCGTCGAGCAGACCGGGGATGCCGAGGTAGTCGGCCTCCTCGTCGCTGCCCGCGAAAGTGGCGGTGCCGAAGGAGGATCCGTCGTAGATCACCTGATCGAGCTCGGCGTCGGCGGCGAGCGCGACGAAGGACTTCTCCTCCTCGCCTGGCTCGTCCTGCTGCTTGTTCGCGTCGATCAGCAGCTCGTCATCGAGGCCGTCCTTCTCCCGGTGCGGCTTGCCGATGACGTGGTCGCGTTGCAATTCCAGCTGCGCGGCCAGATCGAGCAGCACCGGCACCGAGGGCAGGAACACGCTCGCGGTCTCGCCGGGCTTGCGGGCACGCACGAACCGGCCGATGGCCTGCGCGAAGTACAGCGGCGTCGAGGCGCTTGTCGCGTATACGCCGACCGCGAGGCGCGGCACGTCGACGCCCTCGGACACCATGCGCACCGCGACCATCCACGGTTCGGTGCTCGCGCCGAACTGCTCGATCCGGTCCGAGGAGGTCGGTTCGTCGGACAGCACCAGCGCGGGCTTGGTGCCCGAAATGTGTTCCAGCAGTTCGGCGTAGTCGCGGGCGCGGTCCTGGTCGGTCGCGATCACCAGGCCGCCCGCGTCGGGCATGCCCGTGCTGCGCAACTGGCGCAGCCGCATGTCCGCGGCGCGCAGCACGGCGGAGATCCAGTCGCCCGCCGGGTCGAGCGCGGTACGCCAGGCGCGGGCGGTCTGCTCGGGGTTGAGCGGTTCGCCGAGGCGGGCGGTGTGCTCGTCGCCCGCGCTGTCACGCCAGTGCGCCTCGCCGGAGTAGGCGAGGAACACCACCGGCCGGACCACGCCGTCGGCGAGGGCCTCGGAGTAGCCGTAGGCGTGGTCGGCGCGCGAGCGTGGGAAACCCGACTCATCGGGTTCGTAGGTGATGAACGGGATCTGACTGTCGTCGCTGCGGAACGGGGTTCCGGTCAGCGCGAGGCGGCGGGTCGCGTCGCCGAACGCCTCGGCGGTCGCCTCACCCCAGCTCTTCGCGTCGCCCGCGTGGTGGATCTCGTCGAGAATGACCAGGGTCCTGCGGTTTTCGGTGCGCACCCGATGCCGGGACGGGTGCGAGGCGACCTGGGCGTAGGTGACGACGACACCGTGATAGTCGCCGGACGTGCCGCCGGTCGCGTTGGAGAACCGCGAATCCAGCTGAATCCCCACGCGGGCCGCGGAGTGCGCCCACTGATGCTTGAGGTGCTCGGTGGGCGCGACGACGGTGATCTGGTCGACGGTGCGATCGGCGAGCAGTTCGGCGGCCACGCGCAGCGCGAACGTGGTCTTACCGGCGCCCGGCGTGGCCACCGCGAGAAAGTCACGTGGCTTGGACGACAGATACTTGGTCAAGGCCCGGCGCTGCCAGGCACGCAGCGATCCGCTGCCCGATGTACCGGAGCTGTTCGGCGTCCCCGACGCGTCGGGTCTCGCCGAATCGCCCGGTGTCTCCGCTTTTCCCGCCACAGCGGCGCCACCCGACCCAGTCACGCACTCGACCCTACTGGCCCGGCACGGCGTGTTGCTAAACCGACGCGGCATGCGCGATGGGCATCACATGTTCAACTACCGACACGCCGAAGTTCACCGATTGCCCGACGACACGTCGCCCCCGGAGTCCGGTGCGGGGACGCCTCGTGCGCGATGCTGTAGGCACGATGACCGAGGAAAACGCCATGCCGAGCGAGCCGCTGCGGACCGATATACCGTCGCTCAGCGGTGGAATCGCCGCACGTGAACTCACCGTCGGTCAGCGTGTGACCATCCGGCTGCGGCGCGCCCGCAGAAACACCAGCAAACTCGTGGTGCGGGTCGCGGTGAAAGCCTGGAACGACTCGATCTTCGCCAAGTCCGCAGCCGCGGCGTTCTGGCAGACGCTGTCGCTGGCGCCGCTGCTGCTCGGGGTGCTCGGCAGCCTCGGTTATGTCGGCACCTGGTTCGGGCCGGACACCGTGCAGATCGTGGAATCCAAGATCATCTCGTTCAGCCGGGATCTGTTCAGCGCGAGTGTGGTGTCGGATCTGATCGAGCCGACCGTCAAGGATGTGCTCGGAAAGGGGCGCGGCGCGGTCGTTTCGGTGGGTTTCGTGCTGTCGCTGTGGGCCGGGTCGTCGGCGATGGCGACCTTCGTCGACTCCATCGTCGAGGCGCACGATCAGCAGGACCTGCGACATCCGGTGTGGCAGCGCATCTTCGCGCTGCTGCTGTATGTGGCGTTCCTGGTGGCCTCGGTGTTCATCCTGCCGCTGGTGGCGCTCGGGCCGACCTTGATCGGGCGGGTGCTGCCCGCGCCGTGGCGCGAGACCGGGCTGGAACTCCTGGATTTCTTCTACTACCCCGGTGTCGGGTTGCTGCTGATCATCGTGTTGACCACGCTGTACAAGCTGGCGCTGCACACCTCGCTGCCCTGGCACCGATTGTTCGGCGGGGCGCTGGTCGCGGCCGTCTTCTTCATCACAGCGAGCGAGGTGCTGCGACGGTATCTGGCGTGGGTCACGAAGACCGGTGTGAGTTACGGCGCGTTGGCGACGCCGATCGCGTTCCTGCTGTTCACGTACTTTCTGGGGTTCGCGGTGATCCTCGGCGCGGAATTCAACGCCGCCGTGCAGGAGTTCTGGCCCGCGCGGGCGACCAGGATGGAGCAGGTGAAGGAGTGGATCACCAACCAGCTGACCGGGGATTCGTCGGACGAGGACGATTCGACGACAGACACCACCGAGACGACGGAGCAGTCTCCGTCGTCAACTGTCGACGCACCCGATAAGTCGAGCGCGGCGCCCTCGCAGACGCCGCAGCAGCCTCAGTCGCCCTTTTTCAGCCCGTCGTAGACCTTCTTGCAGTCCGGGCAGACCGGCGAACCGGGCTTGGCCGACCGCGTCACCGGAAAGACCTCGCCGCACAGCGCGACGACATGGGTGCCCATGACGGCGCTCTCCGCGATCCGGTCCTTCTTGACGTAGTGGAAGAACTTGGGGGTGTCGTCGCTCGTCGACTCGTCGGTGGTCGAATCGGGGCGAACCATGGTGTCGGTGCTCACGGATTCCATGATGCCGCATTACCTGAAGCGGTGACTGATCACGGTCCGGTGTCCGGCTGACCACGCTGTGTGCGCTGGGGCTCCGACAGTGGAAGACTCGACGTTATGCAGCAGCACGGCGACTCTCCCAACGCCGACGACATCGGCCGTGGCGAGCGCCCGGACGTGACGATGCCGCCAGCTTCCTCAGGCTCCGCCGGATACTTCCCCGGCACCGACGACGACCATCCCGTCCTGATCACCGAGGCCCAACCCTCGCTCGAAGATCAGCACCGCTCCCGCGTCCGCAGGTACACCATCATCATGGCGTTCCGCATCCCCTGCCTGATCCTGGCCGCCATCGCCTACAGCACCTTCCACAGTGCCCTGCTGGCAATCCTCATCATCGCCGTCTCCATCCCCCTCCCCTGGATCGCCGTCCTCATCGCCAACGACCGCCCACCCCGCCGCAAAGACGAACCGAGCCGCTGGGACGAGCGCCGCGCCGCCATCGAAGCGCGCCCCCACAACGCCATCGACAGCTGACGATCCGTCAGGCTTTGCGGCGGGTTACCAGGTGGAACGGTTGAGTAGCAGACCGCTGGCGCGGGCCATGACTTGCTCGCGGGTGTGACCGGGATGGTCGGCGGCAAGGAAATGATTGCCGATGGCCATGCAGAAGGCGAGGAAGCTGCGGGCCTCGACCTCGTCTGGGTCGGCGCAGAAAGTGCTGATCGCGTCGCGTAGTAGCTGCATGCGCCGGTTGTCGACATGGCGCAGGCGGTCGGCGACGGCCTGGTCACGGCGGGCCCAGTCGCGGATGGCCAAGTCGAGGGGCAGGCGGTCGCTGGCGAAGGTGAGCCGCCCGGCGAGCCTGGCCTTGTCGAGCGCGTCGCCGCCCTCGTGCTCGATCTGATCGAAGACGTCATCGACACTGTCTCGCTCCCAAGCGTCCAGCATCTCCGTCAGAAGCGTGTCGCGGTCGGCGAAGTAGCCGTAGAACCCGCCCTTGGTCACGCCGAGCGCCTTGGCCAGGGTCTCGACGCGCACGGCGTCTACGCCGCCCGCTGCCAGCGCGCGCAAGCCTTCCTCGATCCACGTTTCACGCGGTGTGCGCAACGCACCCATCCTGTGATCCACCTCATTCGCCAGCTACGTTGTACGGTGCCGTATAACAGGTCTAACCTCGACTTATACGCCATCGTATAACGCGTCGAACGCCTCGCGGCGGGATCGGAGACCTCGGATGATCAAGTGGGCAGGCTGGCTTATCGTGTTGTGCGGATTCGGGCACCTACTGGGCAGCCTGGTGGAGACAGCCCCAAGCCACGCGGGCGCGTGGTTCAGCGGGGAGCTGTGGGGGCAGGGGGATCCGCTCGAAATGAGCCACGCCACCGCCGCATTCTGGTATTCCGGATACAGCTTCGGCCCGCTACTGCTCCTGGTCGGACTCATCGTGCTGTGGCTGGGCCGTCGCAACATCGTGCCGCCCCAGTTCATCGCGTGGACACTCACGGCTTGGGTCATGATCGGCTTCGTCGTCGGAGGGCCCTCGCCCCTCCCCATCCTCTTGATCGCAGCTGGCCTGCTGCTTGCCGCGGCCCGCCGCGACCACCCGGCACCCCACGCACACGCCGCCGGTTGAACAGCGCCGACACCCGCCGCGTCCCACCCGCGAACAGAGTCAGCGGCCAACGGGACATGGCGGCGGTATCGGCCGAGTAGACCCGCCGTCATGTCCCGTTCGTGTGCGGCGTCGGTCGCGAGCGCGACATGGGGCGGGTGACGGATTGGGTGTCTTGTTCCGCGTCAGGCTTTGCGGCGGACGACCGCCGACATCACCGCTGCCGTGGCGCACAGGCCGCCGGCCAGGTACCAGGCCGTGTCGTAGCTGCCTTGGATGTCTCGGATGATGCCAGCGCCGGTGGCGGCGATGGCGGAGCCGATCTGGTGGGAGGCGAAGACCCAGCCGAAGGCGACGGGGCCGTCGTTGCCGAAGAGTTCGCGGCAGAGCACGACGGTGGGTGGGACGGTGGCTACCCAGTCCAGGCCGTAGAAGATGATGAAGACCCACAGGCTCGGCTGGGTGTTCGGGCCGAGCAGCGACGGCAGGATCAGCAGCGACAGGCCGCGCAGGGTGTAGTAGCCGACGAGTAGATAGCGCGGGTCGATGCGGTCGGTCAGCCAACCCGACGCGATGGTGCCCGCCACATCGAAGATGCCGACGACGGCGAGCAGGCTCGCGGCGGCGGTCGGCGGCATGCCGTGGTCATGCGCGGCACTGACGAAATGGGTGCCGACCAGACCGTTGGTCGACGCGCCACACACCGCGAATCCGCCTGCCAGCAACCAGAATCCGGGCGTGCGCGCGATCCTGCCCAGGACGGTGAGCGCGCGCAGGCCACCGACGGCCGCGGTCGTTCGGACACCGACCACACTGCCCGGCTCCGCGCCGTACGCGGTGACGCCGACATCACTCGGGAAATCCCGGATGAACAACAGCACCAACGGCACAACAACCAGCGCCGCCCCGGCGACGATCAGTGACGGCAGCCGCCACCCGTGCTCGTGCGCCAGCATCGACACCAGCGGCAGGAACACCAGCTGACCGGTCGCCCCCGCGGCCGTGAGCACCCCGGTGACCAGCCCGCGCTGCCGCACGAACCAGCGCCCGGTGATGGTCGCCACGAACGGCATCGACATCGATCCCACTCCGACGCCGACCAGCAGACCCCAGGTCAGCATCAACTGCCACGGCTGGGTCATGAACACGGTGAGCCCGGCACCCGCGGCCACGAGCAGCAGCGCGCACGACACCACCTTGCGGATGCCGAACCGGTCCATCAGCGCCGCGGCGAACGGCGAAATCAGCCCGTACAACAGCAGATTCAGCGATACCGCCGCGCCGATCGTGCCGTGCGACCAACCGAACTCCTCGTGCAGCGGATCCATCAGCACGCTGGGCACCGAACGGAACGCGGCGGCACCGAGCAGCGCGATGAAACCGACACCGGCGACGGTCCACGCGGGATGCAGGCGCCTTGCGACGGTGTCGGGCAACGGTGCGGTCGGCGGCGTCTGCAGTTCGGTCACCCGCTGAGCGTGCCGGAAAACCACCCACCCAACGAGTGGCCGGAATGCCACAAAACACCAAAATCGTGCCAGTGCGGGCGACACGCCATTGTGCTCGACACCGCGCGTGGCTTTCCCTATGGTGTCTCGGGAAACAAGACAGGAGTGAACATGATTCGGTGGATCTGGGCTTTCCTGGACCGCCCCGCACAGCGATTCGACGACTGCGCCAAGTTCTGGTCAACGATCACCGGCACCGAACTCTCCGCGCGCCGGGGTGAGCACGACGAATTCCTCACGCTGCTACCCGATCCCGCGCTCTTCGCCGCCGCGGGCGTGAAGATGCAGGCGGTCACCGGTCTCGGCGGCGTCCATCTCGACCTCGACGTCGACCACATCCCGACCGCCGTGCGCACCGCGCTCGACCTCGACGCCGACCTGGTCGCCAACCATCCCAGCTACGCCGTCCTGCGCTCCCCCGGCGGCCAAACCTTCTGTCTCACACCGAGTGGCCGCGCGAAAAGCACCCCCGCCCCCGCGACGACGGCCCCCGACGGCACCCTCAGCCGCCTCGACCAGGTGTGCCTCGACATCGGCCCCGCCGACCACGCCACCGAGACCGACTTCTGGAAGTCGTTGACCGGCTGGAACTTCCAGCAAGGCAGGCGATCGGAATTCGCCCTGCTGAGCGCCGACGCAGCACTCCCCATCCAGCTGCTGCTCCAGCGCCTCGACGAAGACCGCCCCACCAGCGCCCACGTCGACCTGTCCTCCTCCGACATCGAGGCCACCGCCAACTGGCACGAATCCCTCGGCGCCACAGTGATAGAACGCCACGACCACTGGATCGTGATGAACGACCCGGCAGACGCCGTCTACTGCATCACCGCCCGCGACCCCAACGGGGTCTGACCATCGAGGCGAGTCATATGGTCGCTAAAAGATCTTCAACAGCAGCCATTTGACTCGCCTCGCTCCTGGAAGATCAGTCAACGGGACCACAGCCAGTCCGCGCGCTGGAACTTAGGCGTTGCCCCTCCCGGGTTGCGGCAGAGAAAGCCGGGTACGGCACTCGACGCGCTCAGCACTACTCGGTCATTCCCTGGGACTGTGTACCTACCTGGTGAGTACAACTAAAGACTCCCCAACGTGACCCGTCTAGCGAAAGCTGAAGACCCACCCAGGTATTCCTGTGAGTAGTGTGGGCGCGTCGCGTGCCGTACCCGGCTTTAGGCGCACGTCAGGTGCGCGATGTCACGTTCCCGAGGTGGTCATCTGGCTGTGGTGGCGTCTCGAGCGGTGGGATCCGCACCCGGACTCTGAATCCGCCCCACAGGCCCCCAAAGCCGGTGCAGATTCAGAAAGCCGGTGCAGATCCCGCTGCCAGAATGACGGCAATGACGTCTCGAAGAGTGACCCTCGGCAACCGCACCCGGACTCGGGATCCGCACCCGGAATAAGGCCCTAAAGTCGGTGCGGATTCAGAGAGTCGGTGCGGATTCTGCTGTCAGGGTGGCGGGTGGTGGGCGTCTAGCGGTGATTCTTGGGAGTCGCACTTGGACTCGGGATCCGCACTCGGAATAGGGCCTAAGGTCGGTGCGGATTCCGTGGTCAGGGTGGCGGGGGTGGGGGTATTGGGTGGTGGCAGAGTATCGGGGTGGCTGCGAACCGATCGACGACTACCGGATCTCTTACGGCGCTGTGCCCGGATTTGCGGACGGCGCTGGCTCGTGTTCGTTATGACGCCGACACGCTGCTAGAGGTGCTCGGTGAGGACGTGCACGCGGCCCTGGGACGGTCCGAGCCGGTGCCGGTGCGGCGGGCCGCGCGCGACGCGGGGGAACTGGGCACGCTGATTCGGCTGCTACTGCTCGGGGATTCGCTGCCCGAGCGGGATGTCGCGGCCGCGCTGGTACCGGTAGATATCGAGCGCGCTGTGGCGGCGGGGCTGCTCGTCCGGGATGGCGACTCGATCCGTGCGGCCCTCGACCTTCGTCCGCTGGACGCCGGAGCTGGCACCCGTTGGATCCTGTCCGACCTCGATGATTCGATGTACCGGCGCACCCTCACCGAGGAACACGTGCTCGGTGTCGGCCACGCCTCCCTCTCCCTGCTGCGTGCCACACCGACCCGCAAGGTCGGCAGCGTGCTCGACCTCGGCACCGGCTGTGGTGTGCAAGCCGTCCACGCCGCCTCGTACGCGAACCACGTCACCGCAACCGACGTGAACTCGCGCGCACTGTGGCTCGCCGAAGCGACCGCCGCGCTCAACGGACTCGATATCGAACTGCTCGAAGGCTCCTGGTTCGAACCGGTCGCGGGGCGCCGCTTCGATCAGGTGGTGGCGAATCCGCCGTTCGTCGTCGGCCCGGCCAGGATCGAGCACACCTACCGCGATTCCGGGCTCGCCCTCGACGGTGCCAGCGAATTGGTGATCGGACAGGCCGCGGACCTGCTCGCCCCCGGCGGCACCGCCGCGATGCTGGCGGCCTGGGTGCATGTCGACGGCGAGGACTGGCGTCAGCGGGTGTCCTCGTGGCTGCCCACGCACGGCGTCGACGCCTGGGTAGTGCAGCGCGATGTCGCCGACCCCGCCCTCTATGTCGGCACCTGGCTGCGCGATGCCGGTCTCGACCCGCGCGACCCCGACGCCCAGGCGCGCGCCGAACAGTGGCTGGACGCGTTCACTGCGGCCGATGTCGAGGGCATCGGTTTCGGCTTCGTCTATCTGCGCGATATCGACGGCCCGACCGAACTGCTCGCCGAGGACCTCACCCACGGCTTCGATGACCCGCTCGGCGACGAGGCCACCCGCTATTTCGAGCGGTCGGCCTGGCTGCGCGCCGTCGCGGGCGACGAAAAACTCGCCTGGACTTCACGTTTCGTGGTTGACCCGGCGACCGCGCTGGAACGCGTCGCGCTGCCGGGCCCGGACGGCTGGGCACCGCAGGTGGCGCGCGTGCACCGGGGCGACGGACCCCGCTGGCAGCACGAGGTGGACGAGACAACCATCTCCCTGCTCGCGGGAATGCGCGCGGATGGCCTCCCGTTATACGAGTTGATCGAACTGCTGGCGGTTGCCCACGGATCTGACGAGGTGACCACGGAGTTCGCGGCCGACGCGTTGTCCGTGGTGGCCGGATTGGTCCGCCACGGACTGGTACGGCCCGTGTAATTCCGGCAATCGCGGGTAGGTCGGTGCAGGCACCGGACAACAGGCGCGTTCCACGGCTGAGACCTTCTCAGGAACTTCTCAGACGAGAGTGACGAAAACCGCACGTCAGAGCGGTTTATCTGAGCCGAGACGGGGAACTTTCTCTCTGTCGGGTCCGTTGTTCGGAGTGAGACACCACCGACAGGAGGCAAGTCATGACAAGCCCCGCCACCACTCGTGTGCGCATCAGCGATCAGGACCTCGACGCCCAGAGCCCCGCAGCCGACCTGGTACGCGTGTACCTGAACGGGATCGGCCGTACCGCACTGCTCACGGCCGCCGACGAGGTCGAGCTGGCCAAGCGTATCGAGGCGGGCCTCTACGCCCAGAACCTGTTGGAGACCGGCAAACGCTTGTCGGCCACCCGCAAGCGCGATCTGGCGCAAATCGTCCGCGAGGGTCAAGCCGCGCGGTCGCACCTGCTGGAAGCCAACCTCCGCCTCGTTGTCTCGCTCGCCAAGCGCTACACCGGCCGCGGCATGCCGCTGCTCGATCTCATCCAGGAAGGCAACCTGGGTCTGATTCGCGCTATGGAGAAGTTCGACTACGCCAAGGGATTCAAGTTCTCCACCTATGCCACCTGGTGGATCCGTCAGGCCATCACCCGTGGCATGGCCGATCAGAGCCGCACCATCCGGCTGCCAGTCCACCTGGTCGAACAGGTGAACAAGCTGGCGCGGATCAAGCGTGAACTGCACCAGCAGCTCGGTCGCGAAGCCACCGACGCGGAACTGGCCAACGAGTCCGGCATCCCGGTCGAGAAGATTTCCGATCTGCTCGATCACAGCCGCGACCCGGTAAGCCTGGACATGCCGGTCGGCAACGACGAAGAGGCCCCGCTCGGCGACTTCATCGAAGACTCCGAGGCCACCTCGGCCGAGTCCGCGGTGATCGCCGGACTGCTGCACCACGACGTCCGCAGCGTCCTCGCCACCCTCGACGAGCGTGAGCAGCAGGTCATCCGCCTGCGCTTCGGCCTCGACGACGGCCAGCCGCGCACCCTCGACCAGATCGGAAAGCTCTTCGGGCTCTCCCGCGAGCGCGTCCGTCAGATCGAGCGCGAAGTCATGGCGAAGCTGCGCAAGGGCGAGCGGGCCGACCGTCTCCGCGCCTACGCCAGCTGACCCACGCCAGCTGACCCAAAACACGTTGCCGGATCACTCCGGCACGCGACATGACGCCGGGCCACACCGGTCCGGCGTGCGACCTGGTGACCCTCGGGGTCACCTGCCAGCGTCGACCGGTGCCGCGCATCCCCGCCCCCTCCGGGATCCGCGAACCGGTCGGCGTGAATTCTTTCGAAATCGACCGCCCCAGCGAATGTCACGCACACCGCGCAAGGCCCTGACGGCTCCGTGAGACGTCAACAATCCCCGTGGTCGACTTCCCTTCACCCCACCGCGCGCGTTCAGCACAGGGAACCTCAGCCGACAGCGGTCGCCGCGAACTCGTGCGATGCGCGTCGACACCGACTGAGCTGTCGACGGCTGACCGACCGTCATCCAGACCACCCCCGAGGGTGCCGGACGACCACTCAGCCAAACCGACGCGGACCGGCATCAGAGGTAGTCGAGATTTTCGCCGTATCTCGACACATATACCGATGTCGAACGGTGGTTTTCATGATCGACGGGACATGGTGGCGTCAGAGTGCGAGTAAGCCCGCCATCATGTCCCGTTGATCATGAACGTGCCGACCACCAGCCGGATCGACGCGGACCGAAGTCGAAGCGACTCGATTCAGAGCCAGCCGATTCATCCACGGGCATACAGGATTCCGCCGAGCTGGTAAGTCATGAGCACGAGTCGAACCCGAGCACGCGCAACCTCGGCAGGTCACCCGAGGCGACGTGGGCCGGTGTCGAAGCGGCTCGATTCGGAGCCGAGGCAACACCAGCCCGCGTGCGCGGGCAAACAGGATCGCCGCCCAGCTAATGGGTCGCGAGCACGGTGACGAACGCGAGCACGCGCAACCCCGGCAGGTCACCCGAGGCGACACGAGCCGGTGTCGAAGCGGCTCGATTCGGAGCCGAGGCAACACCAGCCCGCGTGCGCGGGCAAACAGGATCGCCGCCCAGCTAATGGGTCGCGAGCACGGTGACGAACGCGAGCACGCGCAACCCCGGCAGGTCAGCCGAGTCGACGTGGGCCGGTGTCGAAGCGGCTTGGTTCGGGGCCGATTCGTCCGCGGGCGTAGAGGATCTCGGCGGAGTTGGTGGAGGCTAGTACTGGGTCGAAGGCGAGTTCGCGCATTTCTGGTAGGTCGTCGAAGAGGGCTGAGATGCGTTGGGCCAGTTCGGCTAGGGCCGCTTTGTCTACGCGCGGGCTGGCTGGGGTGCCGGAGAGGAGTGGGGCGGCGCGGGGGGCGTCGATGAGGGCGGTTGCCTCGTCGGCGGTGAGCGGTAGGGCTCGGTAGGCGCGGTCGCCGAGGAGTTCGATGATCAGGCCGGAGAGGCCGAATTCGATGACCGAGCCGAACGAGGGGTCGTCCTGGACGCGCAGGACACAGCCGACACCCTTGGTCGCCATCTTCTGGATGTGCAGGACCGGATCGCCGCACAGCTCGGCCAGATCCGCGTACCCCTGACGCACCGCTTCTGGGCGCCACAGGTCGAGGCGGACACCGGTGAGATCCGGTCTGCGACGCCACATTTCGCCGGTTGCCTTCGCCGCCACGGGGTAGCCAAGTTCCTCGGCCGCCGCGACCGCCTCGTCGGCGTTGCGCACCTCACGGAACTCCACCACCGAAATGCCATAGCAGTCGAGTAGTTCGACGGTTTCCAGATCGGTGAGCCGACGTCCGCCCGACTCGGCCATCCACTGCGCCACCAACCGCTTCGCGCGTTCGGTCTCGATCCCGTTGGGGCGCAACACCTGCGACACCGGCCTGGTCCGCCACTCCGCATACCGACGAACCCGGGCCAGCGCACGCGCCGCCCGCTCCGGATCGGGATACGAGGGAATCGACCCGCGCACTGCCGTCGCGCCCGCGCCGCGGACCGACAGCAGATTCGGAATGCCTTGTTCGGCAACGAAAGTGGTCAGGATCGGCTTGCTCGCATCGGGGACGGCCGCCGCGGCGGCGCGAATGGCGTCGGCGAAGCCCGCCATCGGCACCGGCACCGGCACCGGCGGCGCGAAAACCACCAGCACCGAGTCGATGTCGTCCGAACGCAGCGCCGCCACCGTGGCATCGAGGTAAGCACCGGGGGTCGCCTGCGGTCCCAGATTCACCGGGTCGCCGACGTCGAGTCCCTCGCTCTGCGCGGCATCGACAGCCAGCCAGTTCAGCGCCGCACTGTTGCCGACAACCGCCAACCGGGAACCCGCGGGCAGCGGCTGATAGCCGAGCAACGCGGCACAGTCGAACAACTCCGAGATCGAGTCGACCTGCACAATTCCCGCCTGCGCGAACAGGTCTCGCACGATCGAGCGGTCCATATCGCCCGCCGGTTGGGCCGCGTGGCGCCCGCTGCTCACCGCGACGATCGGCTTGGTCCTGGCCACCCGGCGCGCGATCCTGGAGAACTTACGCGGATTACCGAAGCTCTCCAGATAGAGCAGCACGACGTCGGTGTCCGGGTCGGTGTCCCAGTATTGGAGCAGGTCGTTGCCGGACACGTCGGCGCGGTCACCCGCCGACACGAACGTCGACAGTCCCAGATTCCGCGCCGCGGCCTCCCCGAGGATGGCCGCGCCCAACGGCCCGGACTGACAGAAGAACCCGATCCGTCCTCGACCGGGCAGCACCGACGCCAACGTCGCGTTGAGCGCCACCGCCGGATCGGTATTCGCGACGCCGAGCGCGCTCGGCCCGACCACCCGCATCCCGTGCCCCCGTGCGGCCGCGACCAACTCACGTTCGGCCGCGCTGCCCCCGACGCCGGTCGTGTCGAACCCCGCGGTGAGCACGACAAGTCCCTTGACGCCCTTGGCCATACAGTCGTCCAGCACCGAGCCGATCGCCTCCGGCGGCACCGCCACCACCGCGAGGTCGACCTCGTCCGGGATCTCCCGCACCGTCGCGTAGGCACGTACCCCGCGCACCGAGCGCCGGTTCGGATTCACCGGGAACACCGGCCCCTGGAACACCCCGGACAGCAGGTTGTTCAACACCGCACCGCCGACTCGGCCCGCGCTCGGTGTCGCACCGATTACCGCCACCGACCGCGGCGTGAGCAGATTGCCAACACTGCGCGCCTCGGAGGCCCGCTCACGTGAATCCCGCACGGAGAGCAGCGCTTCGGTCGGGTCGATAGCGAATTCCAGGTGCAGCACCGACCCGTCCCTGCTGCGCTCCACCTGATAGCCCGCGTCCCGGAAGACGGTCACCATGGTGGTGTTCTCGGCGAGCACCTCGGCGACGAAGGTCTCTATCTTGTTCTCGGCGGCGGCACCGGCCAAGTGCTCCAACAGGATCGAGCCGAGCCCGCGCCCCTGATGCCCGTCGGCCACCACGAACGCGACCTCCGCGGACCGCCGCCCGACCCGGTCGAGCGACTCGTAGCGACCCACCGCGACGATCGCGGTACCCAGCACCAGCACTAGACCGACCCGATCGTGATAGTCGACGTGCGTGGTCCGGTACAGGTCCTTCGGCGAAATCCGCGGGTACGGGCCGAAATAGCGCAGATATCTGGTCCGGTCGGACAGCGCCGCGTGGAACTCCTGTAGCGAGTCCGCGTCGTCCGGCGTGATCGGCCGCAGCCGAACCACGCCGCCGTCGGAGGCGAGCACGTCGGCGAACCAGTGCTGCGGCGGCGGAGGCGGAACCGCGGGGGTGTCCGGAGTGTCTACGGGGTCAGTCACGAGGGTCCTCCGGGTCCAGGCCGAGCAATCCGAAAGTCGCTCGGCGGGTGGCAAGCACGGCTGTGTCGATGGCGTGTTGGGCGCGGTCGACGCGCGGGTCCCCAGTCTCCCCCGTGCCGCCGGGGCCATCCCACGGGCGGTAGGCGATGTCGCCGCCGTCACCCATGGTGCGCGGCGGATCCACCTGCGGCGCCGCCGCGCGGACCTGATCGATCCATTCCTGCGGGATCGCGGTCTCCGGCGCGATGGTGCGGTTTAGCGCGGTGGCAAGCAGGTGCGTCCAGGCCCGCGGCACCACCCGGACCAGCCCGTATCCGCCGCCGCCGACCGCGAGCCAGCGGCCCTCCGCATGCTCATCGGCCAGGTCGCGCATGGCGCGGAAGGCGGCACGCTGGCCGTCCACCGTGAGCGCCAAATCCGCCAGCGGATCCTCGCGATGGGTATCCACCCCGCACTGGCTGACCACGATCTGCGGCCGGAACGCCGCGACCGCGCCGGGCACCACCGCGTGAAAACCGCGCAGCCACTGCGCGTCTCGGGTGCCGGGCAGCATGGGCAGATTGATCGCGGTGCCCTCGGCGGCGCCCATACCTGTCTCTTCCGGCCAGCCGGTGTTCGGCCAGAGCGTCGCCGGATGCTGGTGCAGCGAGACGGTGAGCACCCTCGGGTCGGCATAGAACGCGCGCTGCACCCCGTCACCGTGGTGTACGTCGACGTCGAGATAGGCGATGCGGTCGAAGCCGTTGTCCAACAGCCAGGAGATGGCCACGGCCGCATCGTTGTAGATACAGAACCCGGACGCGGAGTCCGGCATCGCGTGATGCATGCCACCGCCGATGCTCACCGCCCGCCGTGTCCTGCCCTCGGCGATCTCCCGTGCCGCGGCCAGCGTGCCGCCGACGATCACCGAGGCCGCCTGATGCATACCGGGAAACACCGGATTGTCCGGCGACCCCAGGCCGTACGGCGGCGCCTGCGGCGATCCGGCCGGTGTCTTGGCGTGCTCGACCGCGTCGATGTAGTCCGCGGTGTGGATGCGCAGCAGATCGGCTCGATCCGCTGCGGCGGGCGCCAATAGCTCGACACCGTCGAGTAATCCGAGACTTTCGGCCAGCGCCATGGTGAACTTCAGGCGCGCCGGTTTCATCGGATGCTCCGGGGTCCAGGCGTAGTCGAGAAACCGGTCGGTCCAGACGACGGTTCCCCGGGTGCGCTGTTCGCCGGGTGGCGCCGGGTGTTCGCTGCGCGGTGCAGTGGCCATGGTCGCAACGCTACGCGGGAAGGTAAGGACCCTGTCGAACGTTGCTATGCAGTAGAAATACAGATAAGTGCGATCGCGGCGGCAAGCCGTGCGCCGACAGGAATCCCGCATTGCCGCGTGCTGCGCGGCGCGACACCGTCCGGCGCACGGCCGTGTCGGTGTGCGTAGGTAGAATTCGTGCCGACGAAGGGGTAACAGGTGAAAGATCTGGTCGACACCACGGAGATGTATCTCCGTACCATCTACGACCTCGAGGAGGAGGGCGTGGTGCCCCTGCGCGCTCGCATCGCCGAGCGCCTCGAGCAGAGTGGACCGACGGTGAGCCAAACTGTCGCGCGGATGGAGCGCGACGGTCTGCTGCTGGTCGCCGGAGACCGGCATCTCGAGCTGACCGAGAAGGGCCGCGGCATGGCGGTCGCGGTGATGCGCAAGCACCGCCTCGCCGAACGACTGCTCGTCGACATCATCGGGCTCGACTGGGAGAACGTGCACGCCGAGGCCTGCCGCTGGGAACACGTGATGAGCGAGGACGTCGAGCGGCGTTTGGTCGAGGTGCTCAACCACCCGACCACCTCCCCCTACGGCAACCCGATCCCCGGCCTGGACGAGTTGGGCATCGTGCCATTGGCCTCCGCCGAGGAGACCCTGGTCCGGCTGTCGGATCTGCCACACGGCCAGGTGCACGCCGTCGTCGTGCGCAGGCTGGCCGAGCACATCCAGACCGACCCCGATGTCATCGGTCAACTGCGGGAAGCGGGCGTGGTGCCCGACGCGCGCGTGACGGTCGAGAACAAGCCGGGCGCGGTAGTCATCACCGTGCCGGGCCACGGCGGCTTCGAGCTGTCCGACGAAATGGCCCACGCCGTCCAGGTGAAGCTGGTCTGACGCGTGAAACTTCTGGTCACAGGTGGTGCCGGGTACGTCGGCGGTGTGTGCGCTCAAGTACTGCTCGAAGAAGGGCATGAGGTAGTCGTCGTCGACGACCTGTCCACCGGCAACGCGGACGGCGTCCCGTCCGCCGCCCGCTTCGTCGAGGGCGACATCGCGCAGGCCGCGACCGCGCTGTTGGCGGCCGAATCCTTCGACGGTGTCCTGCATTTCGCGGCGCAGTCGCTGGTCGGCGAGTCGGTGCAGCAGCCGGAGAAGTACTGGCACGGCAACGTGGTGAAGACCTTCGAACTGCTCGAGGCGATGCGCAACGCGGGCACGCCACGACTGGTGTTCTCCTCCACCGCCGCCGTCTACGGCGAACCGGAACAGGTGCCGATCACCGAGGACGCGCCGACCCGGCCGACCAACCCGTACGGTGCCTCGAAACTCGCCATCGATCACGCCATCACCTCCTACTCGATCGCGCACGGGCTGGCGGCGACCAGCCTGCGCTACTTCAACGTCGCGGGGGCCTACGGCGGCCTCGGCGAAAACCGGGTGGTGGAAACACATCTCATCCCGCTCGTGCTGCAGGTCGCGCTCGGACACCGCAAGGCGATCTCGGTGTTCGGCACCGACTGGCCGACTCCGGACGGCACCGCGGTCCGCGACTACATCCACATCCGCGACCTCGCCCAGGCCCACCTGCTGGCCCTGGCCACCTCCGAGCCGGGCACGCACCGCGTCTACAACCTCGGCAGCGGCACCGGATTCTCGGTCCGGCAAGTGATCTCGGCCTGCGAACGCGTCACCGGCCTCCCCATCGCCGCCCAGGACGCCCCCCGCCGCCCCGGCGACCCGGCCACCCTCATCGCCTCCAGCGAACGCGCCATCGCCGACCTCGGCTGGCACCCGGAACACAACGACCTAGACGAAATCGTCTCCGACGCCTGGGATTTCCTCCAGTCCCTAGGCCAGCGCGCCCACAGCGCCCGCTGAGGTTCCACGTCTGCTGACCGGGGCGACACGCCTCCCATCCGCCGTGCCGCCCCGCCCACAGGATTGGTTGCCGACCGGGCCTGCCCTCGCTGGACCGCGGGCAGGCCCGGCCAGCAGAGGTAGCTTTGGCGCGCCTGCCCGACCTTGCTGGTGCGCAACACGATTGCGGTGAACCTTCCGCCCGCCGCACCAGGCCACCCAATACGACACCCTATGTCCACGGCACGGTGACCGTGGGAGGGCGGCACTGCAACCCACTTCACGGTGTGGGAGAGCCCAGGTCTATGCCGAGGTCCGCGGCGGTGTCGTAGCCGCTGCGGGCCAGGCGGCGCAGTTGTTCGGGGCGCATGCCGATCATCAACGACGTCTCCAGCAGCGTCGCCAGCGGATGGTCTGGGTCGGAATCCAAGGCCGCTTCGAGTGCGATGCCAGCGAGCGGTCCGTCGCCGCGGACGTAGGCGCTATAGCCGAGCAGCGCCGCGGCCTCGGCTCGATCGCGGCCGGTCAAGGCGCGAGTGAGGGCGGCCCACAGTCCTTCGGCGGCGACGGCGTGATCGCCGACGGCGAGGGCGAACATGGTGTCGCGCACGGCCCGGTCACGCAGTGCGGCAGCGAGTTCCGCGAGCTCGGGAACCATGAGCTGTACACCGGATTCGGTGTTCGAGATCTGCCACAGCACATAGTCGAGTGCCTGCCTGCTGTAGTCGCTCGGATCACCGCGCCGCACCGCCCGCGCATAACGATCACGGGCGACCGACACCGCGCTGTCCAGTACTGCCGCCACCTGATCCCGCACCTCGGCGTCCACCGCGACCAGCGCCGTCAGCTCCGCGCGGGAGCCGCGAATCTGCCTGCCGTCGAGCACATGCGACAGCGCCACCACCGAGGTGGCCGGATCCGGCAGCACGCCACGCCGATCCGGGCCGAACAAACTCCACCAGTTCCCCTGTGGCTCGATCGCACGCGTCGCCCACGCCCCGGCCAGCGCGATATCGTGCACGGCGAGCCGTCGTCCCAGCGAGTCGATCAGCACCTCGAAACGCCCGGTGCCGCACCGTTCCCCGACCTCCGAGCCGCGCCGAGCCGGTTCAACGGCCCGCTCGTCGACCACGACAACGAGCACCTCGGCCACGTCGTCATGCGCGCAGATCTGCAGCACGCACTGCGCCACCATCCCGGCCCGCAGCTTGCGCCGTCCACCGTCCTGATCAAGATCGAACCGCACCACCGCATCGATGATCGCCCCGTCGCCCCGCCCGGGCGCGGACCGCAACACCAACACAACCAGCGACCGCTCCGGCGGGAACCCGATCATCGCGGGCACCGCCGCGATCACCTCCCCCGGTTCATCCACGCACACAGCACAATCAGGCGCATCCGCATCGAACGGCGGCGCCTGATCCGCGCAGACAACTACACGCCCGTGGTCGGCGACACTGAACTCACCGGCCACGTCGTTGAAACCGGCACTCGCCGAATCGCCGACTCGCTCGCCGTCGTCACTGAACGCAGCCGCGCCGGACTGGTCGGAGTCAGCATTTGCGATTATGTCGCAGCGCCAAACGGTGTCATCGAGGCGCACCGCGTCGCCCGCCCGGACCATGTCTTCGGACAACGCTGTGTCCGTCGGCTGCGTCGTATCGTCCAGCGGCGCTGCGTCGTCCAGCCCCGGCGCATCACCCAGCGGAGCCGTGCCTTCCAGCCGCGCGGTGGGGTTGGGCCGCCAGGCACTGGCCGACTGCGCCTTATCACCCAGCCGCGCTGCGGCGTCTGACCGCGCTATGTCACCCAGCGGCGTCGCGTCGTCCAGCGGCGTCGCATCACCCAGCGAAACCGTGCCGTCCAGCCGCGTCGCGTCATCTGGCCGCGCCGTGTCACCCAGCCGCGCCGAGCCGTCCAGCCGCGCCGCGGCGTCTGACCGCGCCGTGTCACCCAGCCGCGCCGTGCCGTCCAGCCGCGTCGCGGCGTCTGATCGCGCCGTGCCGTCCTGCCGCGCAGGATAGTTGGGCCGCGCCGCGCCGTCCGATTGCACCGTATCGCCAAGTTGCCCAATGCCGTCCAGCCGCACTGCGTCGGCAGACCTGTCCATATCGCCCGGCAGCGTCCGATCTTCTGACCGCACAGCGTCTTCCAGCCCCGCTGTGCCGTCGATCCGCGCGCGATCACCGTTCCGGAGGAACTCACACGATCGCATGGCCGCGGCGAGGCTCACCGGCGCGCGGGAAGGGGATTTACCGCTGAGCACTGACGGTCGAGAACAGAACAGTTCGTCCTGTGCGACGTGGTCGTCGCCAGCAGGATCGGAATCGGCCTGTGCGTCAACACGACCGGTGGAGTGAGGGTTCGCGGGAGTGGTCATGGCGTCGAGACTGCCCGCCGCTACCGCCGCGCCTTCCACGCTGACCTGGCGATTCAGCCGCCCTGGGGAATTCTCCTGCCCTGTGGACAAACTGGCCGCGGCAGGCCCTCGCTGACGCTCGGTTGTCGGTGCGACCTGTTACGGTGCCCGGCCCTACCCCTTCTCGACCCGCTGCACGGCCGTCGTGAACAGCCCGTCCACCGCCGTCATATCCGGCTCGGCATCGGAAAAAGACATATATGTCACAGTGATTCGCACATCGCCCACCTGCCCGGCCAACGTCCGCATCGTTTGCGTCAACCCCGCCCCACCCACGTCCGGCGTCACGGTCCGCCGCAACGCCAACGTATCGTCCGCGTCGATCGGCGGCGCCGGATCGAGCTCGGTCGTCACCGTCGTCAGCACAGCGCCCCGGCTCACCCGCACCGACCCACACTGCTTCAGCTGGCCGCGCAGCGCCGCGAGCGGCTGTTCGGTGCGCGTCAATTCCACCGTGATGGTCCCCCGCGTCGCGTCATCGGTACCGACCGCGATCGCCGTCTTGTCCGCCCCGAACTGCTGCGGCGGCGGCACACAGCTCTGTGGCTGCACTCGTGCGCCCCGCCCGACCCCGGTCAAGTCCCCGGCCGCCTGAGACGCCGCTTCGGGCGGCAAGACCACCGCCGGATACTGAGCCGGAAACTGCGAGGGCTCCACAAGCAACGCCGACAACGCACCCTCGATGTGCCGCGTCACCGCCGTCTGCTCTCCCGCGACCGGATGCCCGCCCACGGTCGACACGCACCCGGCGAGCAGCACCGCACACGCCGCGGGCATGGCGAAGAGCACCCCTTTGCGCGCCGAATCCGCCACAGTCACCCACCCCACTGTGCCAAACTCCCGGTGCCCGCCCGCGATGCCACGCCGCCGTACCGGGAATGCGCGGGGTGCCGACGCTGTTGGCTCGTCGTATGGGTCGGTGTCCGGCCGTGCGCGGTGGCTGTCACTGGCATGGGGGACAATGGACATTGGTTCCCATCTCGGACGCTGCTCGTCTCGAACGACTTCGGTGTCGATGACAAAGCAACACCCGTGTCGGGGGAACCGCGCAGGAAGGAGCACGCGATGGACCACGAGTCGCGAATGTACGAACTGGAGTTTCCCGCTCCACAGCTGTCGTCCGACGACGGCGCGGGTCCGGTCCTGGTGCACGGACTGGAGGGCTTCACCGATGCCGGGCATGCGGTGCGGCTGGCCACGACGCACCTGCGCGAGAGCCTGGAAAGCGAACTGGTCGCCTCGTTCGATGTCGACGAGCTGCTGGACTATCGCTCGCGCCGCCCACTCATGACGTTCAAGACCGATCACTTCTCCGAGTACGCCGAGCCCGAGCTCAACCTCTGGGCGCTACGCGACACGGCGGGCACCCCGTTCCTGCTGCTCGCCGGCATCGAACCGGACCTGCGCTGGGAGAAGTTCACCACCGCGGTGCGCCTGCTCGCCGAACAGCTCGGCGTGCGCCGCAGCATCGGCCTCAGCGCCATCCCGATGGCGATCCCGCACACCCGCCCGTTGGGCGTGACGGCGCATTCCTCCGACCGCGACCTCATCGCCGAGCATCAGCGCTGGCCCGGCGAACTCCAGGTGCCGGGCAGCGCGTCGTCGCTGCTGGAATACCGGATGGCCCAACACGGTCAGGAGTCGGTCGGCTTCTCGGTGCACGTGCCGCACTACCTGGCACAGACCGCGTACCCCGAGGCCGCGCAGACCCTGCTGGAGAACGTCGCCGACAACGCGGGCCTGGAGATCCCTCTCGCCGCGCTCGGCGAGGCGGCCGCGCGGGTGCGCGAACAGGTCAACGAGCACATCGCCGGAAACTCCGAGGTGGAGACCGTCGTGCACGCGTTGGAACGCCAGTACGACAGCTTCGTCAGCGCCCAGGAACGCCAGTCGAGCCTGCTCGTCGGTGACGGCGAACTACCGAGCGGCGACGAGCTCGGCGCCGAATTCGAACGCTTCCTTGCCGAGCAGGGCGGCTACGAGGGCGAGACCGGCCAAGAGCCGGGCGAGACGGGCGAGCAGCGGTAACAACCCTGCGGGCGCCAGCCCGTAGGGTGTTCGGAGTGGATCTGACCGAACTGCTGGAGATACCGGGAACCGACGCCGACGCCCTCTACGAGTCCTTCGGGGCGTGGGCGGCCGAGCAAGGCACCCCGCTGTATCCGGCGCAGGACGAGGCGCTGCTGGAATTGGCGTCCGGATCCAACGTCATCCTCGCCACGCCAACCGGTTCCGGTAAGTCCCTCGTCGCGGTCGGCGCCCACCTCATCGCACTCGCCCAGGGCAAACGCACCTACTACACCGCGCCCATCAAAGCGTTGGTCAGCGAGAAGTTCTTCGCCCTGTGCGAGGTGTTCGGCGCCGACCGCGTCGGCATGGTGACCGGCGACGCCGCCGTCAACGCGGACGCCCCGATCATCTGCGCCACCGCCGAAATCCTCGCCAACCTGGCCTTGCGCGAGGGCTCGGCCGCCGACGTCGGCCAGGTCGTGATGGACGAATTCCACTTCTACTCCGACCCCGACCGCGGCTGGGCCTGGCAGGTACCGCTGCTGGAACTGCCCAGCGCCCAGTTCCTGCTCATGTCCGCCACCCTCGGTGAGGTCGACTTCTTCGCCGAGGACATGCGGCGCCGCACCGGCCGCCCCTCGGCGATCGTCGCTGGCACCGAACGCCCGGTGCCGCTGACCTTCTCCTACGCGCGCACCCCCATTACCGAAACCCTGGAAGAACTCGTCACTACCCACCAGGCACCGGTCTATGTGGTGCACTTCACCCAGGCCGCGGCCCTCGAACGCGCCCAGGCGCTGACCAGCGTGAACTTCGCCACTCGCGCCGAAAAGGACGCGATAGCCACGGCATTGGGCGAATTCCGCTTCGCCTCGGGATTCGGCAAAACGCTGTCCCGGCTGATCCGGCACGGCATCGGCGTGCACCACGCAGGCATGCTGCCGAAGTACCGCCGCCTGGTCGAACGCCTCGCTCAAGAGGGCCTGCTGAAGGTGGTCTGCGGCACCGACACCCTCGGCGTCGGCATCAACGTCCCCATCCGCACCGTGCTGCTCACCGGCCTGACCAAGTACGACGGCGTGCGCACCCGCAGGCTGAAAGCCCGTGAGTTCCACCAGATCTCGGGCCGCGCGGGACGCGCGGGCTACGACACCATGGGCACCATCGTCGTCCAAGCACCCGAGCACGAAGTGGAGAACACGCGCCTGCTTGCCAAGGCGGGCGACGACCCGAAGAAGCAGCGAAAGGTGGTGCGCCGCAAGCCACCCGAGGGTTTCGTGTCGTGGAGCGAGGAAACCTTCGACCGGCTCGTCGCCGCCCAGCCGGAGCCGATGGTGTCGCGCTTCAGCGTGACGAACGCCATGCTGCTCAACGTGATCGCGCGTCCAGGCAACTGTTTCGACGCCATGCGCCATCTGCTCGAGGACAACCACGAGCCACGCCCGGCCCAGCGCAAACACATCCTGCGCGCCATCCGCCTCTACCGCGCGCTGCGCGACGCCGGAGTGGTCCAGCAGCTCGACGAACCCGACGCGCAGGGCCGCCGCGCCCGCCTCACTGTCGACCTGCAACGCGACTTCGCCCTCGACCAGCCGCTGTCGCCGTTCGCACTGGCCGCCTTCGACCTACTCGACAAAGACGCGCCTGGCTATACCCTCGATGTGGTGTCCCTCATCGAATCGACCCTGGAGGATCCGCGCCAGCTGCTGATGGCTCAGCAGCACAAGGCGCGCGGTGTGGCGATCAACGAGATGAAGGCCGACGGCATCGAGTACGACGAGCGGATGGAACTGCTCGAAGAGGTCACCTGGCCCAAACCCCTGGCCGAGCTGATCGAGCCCGCCTTCGAGACCTACCGTGCCGGGCACCCGTGGGTGTCGGAATTCGCGCCGTCGCCCAAGTCGGTGGTGCGCGACATGATCGACCGGTCGATGACCTTCGCCGAGCTGATCTCGTTCTACGAGCTGGCCCGCTCCGAGGGCGTGGTGCTGCGCTATCTCGCCGACGCCTACCGCGCGCTGCGCCGCACCGTGCCCGACGCCGCGCGCACCGAGGAACTCGACGACATCACCGAGTGGCTCGGCGAGCTGGTCCGCCAGGTCGACTCGAGCCTGCTCGACGAATGGGAGCAGCTCACCAACCCCGGCGCGGAGATCGACGCCGACCAGCTGGCCTTCGGCGCCGAGACGGTGCGCCCCATCTCCGCCAACGAGCGCGCGTTCCGGGTGATGATCCGCAACACCATGTTCCGCCGGGTCGAGCTGGCCTCGCTGCGACGCTGGGATGTGCTGGCCGATATGGGTACCGGGCCGGACTGGGAAACCGAACTGGCCCCGTATTTCGACGAATACGAGCGCATCGGCATCGGCCAGGACGCGCGCGGACCGCAACTGTTCCAGATCGAACGAAGACCCGGTTTCTGGCAGGTGCGTCAGGTCCTCGACGACCCGGCGGGCGACCATGGCTGGTCGATCGTCGGCGTAGTGGATCTGGCCGAGTCCGATGCCGCCGGTGAGGTCGTCTTCGACGAAATCACGGTGTCCGCAGGCTGACCGCACCGCCGGGCCCACCCGAATCACTACAGAATCCATACAGGTCAGCGGCTATCCCACGCCCGTTAACGGGTGCTTCGCTGAGGTGCCACGGACACGTGGTTTGACGGATTCGTTTCTGGGTAGGGGCCGCTGCTACTCTCTCCGCTGCTGCCAAGCGAAAGATCAACTATGCCCGAATCACCGTTTCTTGTCATCTATCCCGAGCGGGCGCGTGCGAACTTCCACGCGCTCCATGCCGCCATGCCCGCGGCAAGGATTCGCTTCGCGGTCAAGGCAAGTCCGGTGCCGGAGATCATCCGAGCACTCGACGAGGAAGGCGCCGAGTTCGATGTCGCCAGCATCGGCGAGATCGAGCTGTGCCTCGCGCTCGGTGTCGAACCCGACACGCTCTGCTACGGCAACCCGATCAAGAAAGCCGCCGACATCGCCCGCGCGTACGCGCTCGGTGTGCGCCGGTTCGCCTTCGACACCGAGGACGATCTGCTGCGCATCGTGGAGCACGCGCCGGGTTCGGAGGTCGAATGCCGTTTCCTCGCTTCGGCTCCCGAGTCGCGCACCCCGTTCGGCACCAAGTTCGGCTGCACGCCGGGTGAGGCGTTCCGGCTGCTGGTGCGGGCTCGAGATCTCGGGTTGATCGTGGCGGGGCCGTACTTCCACGTCGGGTCGCAGCAGCTCGATCCCGATGCCTGGCGGATCGGCGTCGAGCAGGCGGGTCGCATCGCGGAAGCATTGGCCGACAAGGACATTCACGTCCAATCCGTGAATATCGGTGGCGGCCTGCCGATCGCGTACGCCGACCCCGCGCCGGCCCTCGCCGAGATCGCGGCGGTGGTCAACGCCGCCGCGGCCGAATTCCTGCCCGAAACCGCCGGATTGGTGGTCGAACCCGGCCGCGCGCTGGTCGGTTCCGCGGGCATCATCCACGCCGAAGTTGTCGGCGTGCGCATCGCGCCGGACGCCCGGCGCTGGGTGTATCTCGACATCGGCCGCTACAACGGAATGGCCGAGACTGAGAACGAGTACATCGCCTATCGATTCGTCACGGATCGGGACGGTGACCCTGTCGATGAGGCAGTGGTGGCCGGTCCGACCTGCGACGGAGACGATGTACTGTATCAACGCACGCGTGTCCTCCTACCGACCACGTTGCGAGCCGGTGATCGCATCCAGATCCTCGACACCGGCGCCTATACCGCGAGCTATTCGTCGGTGTCCTTCAATGGTTTTCCGCCCTTGACCGTTCATGTCTCGGGCGCTGAGCGAGAGTGAGTTTGCCCATGACGGCGGATTTCACCGGCTGGCACGTGCTGGCCGAGTTCGGTGGTGTCGACGCGACCCTTTGCGATGACCTCGAACGACTCGAATCGGCGTTGCGTGAGTCTTTGATAGCGGCGGGCGTCACCATCTGCGATGTCGTACACAAGAAGTTCGATCCGCAGGGGGTGACTGTCCTCGCGCTGTTGTCGGAGTCTCACGCCTCGATTCACACTTATCCGGAGTCCGGCGACATCTTTGTCGACGTCTTCACCTGCGGCAGTATCGGCGCAGGCGCGTCGAAAGCCGTCGAACTCCTGCGAGATAAGTTGTCTCCCAAGGATGTTCGAATGCAGGTCATCCGCCGCGGGCATGGCTCGCAGCGGATCGAGGAGCCAGTGGGCGCGGGCCTGACCCGCATCTGGGACCTGCACGAGGTCATCGTTGACACCAATACTCCGTTCCAGCACATGGTGATCGCGCGCACCGAGCAGGGCATCAGCCTGTTCTCCGACGACGATCGCCAATCCACGGAGTTCTCCCAGGTGACCTACCACGAGGCGATGATGGTCCCCGCCTTCGCGCTGGCCGAGAAGCTGGACAAGGTGCTCATCATCGGTTCCGGTGAGGGCGTGGCCAGCCAGATGTCGGTCGCCGCCGGCGCGACGCTGGTCGACCACGTCGACATCGACCAGCTCGAGGTCGAGTTGTGCGCCGAGCACCTGCCCTACGGCTACACCAGCGACGAGCTGGCCGCCGCCGTCAAGGGCGAAGGCCCGGTCAAGGTGCACTACGCCGACGGCTGGGACTTCCTGGCCAAGGCCGCCGAGGCGGGCACCCGCTACGACGTCATCGTGATCGACCTGCCCGACGAGCGGGTCGAGGACGCGCAGCACAACCGCCTCTACGAGTCGGAATTCCTGTCCCGATGTCGGGCCCTGCTCGCCCCCGGCGGCGTGCTGAGCGCGCAGGCCGGCTGCGCGACCATGTGGCGCAACGAAACGCTGAAGCGCTCCTGGAACCGCTTCCATGAGCAGTTCGGCACCGTGGTGCAGTACGGCAGCGACGAGCACGAATGGACGTTCCTGTTCGGGCTCAACGAACAGCTCGCCGACCCGGTACAGGACATGACCGACCGTTTGGTCACCCTGCCCTACCGCCCGGAAACCGTCGACGCACGAGCGCTCGTGCGCGGCGCGATCGAACCGTACGCCCTGCGCGTATAAGCCACTCGAACGGCACGGGCTCCCCAGTGATTTCGCTTGGGAGCCCGTGTCGTTCGACCTAAGAGCGGTTGCGGTAGTCCTCGACGTTCAGGCCACCGACGCCCCAGTTGGCGAGGTCGACCTCGTCGATGACGACGTACGTGGTTGCCGGGTCCTTGCCGAGGACGCCTTGGAGTAGGTCGGTGACGCCTTTGATCAACCGCGCCTTCTGTTCTCGCGTGACGCCCTCGTCGGTGACCTTGATGTTGACGTAGGGCATCAGGCCGCCCGCCCCGCGATGAATCCGCCGTCGACGGGGAAGATGTGGCCGGTGGTGAACTCCGCGTCCGCGAGATACAGCACCGCGGCAGTGGTTTCGGACACCTCGCCGATCCGGTTCAGCAAAGCCAGTCGGCCGGAAGCGGTTTCGTCACCGTCACCGAACAGTGGAGTCCGGATGATGCCGGGCGCCACCGCATTGACCCTGATCCCGTCGGCCGCGAGTTCCGCAGCGAGGCTCGTGGTCAGCGCGTGCACGCCCCCCTTGCTGACCAGGGCCGCAGAGGCAGGCAGCCCCGCCAGTGCATGGTTGATCAGCACCGTGCCGATGTTCACGATGCTGCCGCCGCTCCCCTGCTGCTTCAGCTGCCGCACCACGGCTTGGGTGGTGAAGTAGGTGCCCTTCAGGTTGCCGTTCAAGTAGCCGTCGAGATCCTCCTCGGTGACGTCCACGAACGGCTTGGCTCCGAAGATGCCGGCGTTGTTCACCAGCACATCGACACCACCGAACCGCTCGACCGCCACCCGCACCAGCTCCGAACCCGTTGTGGGAGAGCCGATATCACCCGCGAAGGTGGCGACTCGCTCGGGCGCGCCGAGTTCCGTGGCCACGTCGGCGAGCTTGCCGGAGTCGCGGCCGTTGAGCACCACGTTGTCTCCGCGCGCCACGAAGGCGCGGGCGATATCGCGCCCGATCCCGCTGGAGGATCCCGTCACGATCACCGTCTTCGTCATATGTTCTCTCCTTCTCAGCATTGATACGACCGGTCGTCTTGGAATGGGCATGCAAGACGACCCAATTAGAAAGCCCTAGGTCAGGGCCGGAAGTAGTCCCCCAGCAGACGGTCCAAACACTTGTTCAGCGGCGCCAACGTCCGGTCGATCTTCATCCTGATCACCGCCCCCTCCCACGATTCCAACAGCAGATCAGCCAGGTCGGTCGCGTCGATATCAGCGCGAATCATCCCCAACCCCTGCGCTTCCCGCAGTTGCTCGGCGACCCGATCACGCCAAGCCCCCCACGCACTCGACAACGACTCCCGAAGCAGCTCACTACCTTCCAGCTCCCCACCTAGATTCGCGATCAAGCACCCGCCGGTGAACTCCGCCTCGACGAACTCATCCATCAACCGCCCGAAGAACGCCCGCAACCCACTCACCGGATCCGCCGCCGCCCCGAACGCCTCACTCAAATTCCGCTGCACACACAGCGAATGATGCTCGATCACCGCCCGCCCAAAACTCTCCTTGCTATCGAAGTAGTTATAGAACGACCCCTTAGGCACCCCCACCTTGTCCAGGACCTGCTTGATCCCGGTCCCGTGATACCCATTCGCCAAAAACCCAGCAGCCCCCTCCTCCACCAGAAGCTGCCGAGTGTCCCCACTCCGTCGCGGTCGCGCCATGCCCTCAATATACGACCGGTCGTCTACAAACTCCAACTCGACCGATCGTCGCCCCTCAGAGCTGGACGAATGATCACGGGGAACTGGTGGCGGCAAAGTTCGAGAGCCCGCCGCCGTCAGTTCCCCCTCACACTGGATCAAACAAACTCACTGGGAATCGACGTCAGAGTCACGCAGGGAGCGTCACCGTCAGCTTTCCTCAAGGCATTGCTCAGACTCGGCCCGACCCACAATGATTGGCGCGGCCTGATATGGACCGACGACGCATCACACGCAATGACGGCAGGTGGTAGGGCAGATGGAAGCGGTTGCGGCAGGCGACGGCAGCGCGCCAGCTTTTGGTCGACCAGATTCGTCGAGGAGTTATAGCGACTGAGGCAGGCGAGACACTGGACCTGGGCGTCTTCGCACAGTTCGTCCGGGACACCCCGGCATGAATCCCGCCGTTACAACTCTCGCCGCCATTGGGCGGAGTGGGTGACAAAGTGCGGGAGGTGGTCGGTGGTGAAGCGATCGGGGTGCCAATCATCCTGTGCCGCAGGGGCGGTCCACACGTAGGTCCAGGCCGTGCCTGAGGAGTTGCTCAATTGGATTGTGCGGAGGTCGTATTCGTCGTCTTCGAAGGCGTCGAGGATCGTCCACTCCGGCGCGGTGAGGCCTTTGAGCACGGTGCCGTGAGCCAAGCCGTTCGGGTGCGGAACGAGCCCCGGGTACACGCGGCCAGGTAGAGCCGCTACTCGCCAGCCCGGGGCGGTGGCGGTCTCTCGCTGCGGTACGCGGTCGATCAGGACCTCGAGTACTGCCGGGAACTGCAGTGTTCCGTAGACGAACAACGAATGAGCCTGGGCCGCAATCTCATCCCATCGCCCGGCGCTCGACGCCGACAAGTCCATCCGCATGCCCTCTCGCATCCACTACCCTGCACACTTCGCGGCGCTCGCGCACAGGACGGTCTCGCACACTCTTCCACCGGACACCCGAATTCGTTCAAGCCGGGATCACCTCGGATAGTCCATTATCAGCGCGAACCCGGCCACAGTTCGCCACGCATCGCACCAATGCTCGTCAACCCGCTCCCGGCGCGGTTCTCTGCACACCTGCCACCGCACCGATGCTCGTTCGAGTCACGACCTCCCAGGCGGGGCATCGTCGCCGCACCGAAACCGCCTGGCGCCGAACCTCTTCCGTCCTACTCCGGACGCTTGGTACGGATGATCGCGGCGAGGTACTCGTAGTCCTCCGCACGGGCAGTGGAGGTCCGGTACGCGAGGCCGATAGTGCGGCCCGGGGCAGGGCTGGCGAAGTGGGCGGTATCGAGGGTGCCGCGAGCAGTCTCCGAGGCCACGGCCATCTCCGGAATGAGGGTAACGCCGAGACCGCCTGCGACACACTGCACTACGGTCGCCAACGAGGCGGCGCGGGTGTCGCCGACCCCGGCCGGGTGGATCTCGGCGGAGCGGCACAGGTCCAGGGTTTGATCACGCAGGCAATGCCCCTCGTCGAGCAGCAGCAAGGGCAGCGAGTCGAGAACCGACGGCGCGAGGTCGGTGCGGCCGGCCAGCTCGTGGCCGCGCGGCGTCACCAGCACGAATTCCTCGGTGTAGAGCGGAATCTCGACCAAGCCGGGCAGGTCGGTCGGCAACGCGAGCAGCGCGACATCGAGCACACCGGTGCGCAGCCCATCCAACAGCCGCGCGGTCTGATCCTCGATCACCTGCGGGTGCAGGGCAGGTAACTTCTTGTGTAACTCCGGAAGAAGACCTGGCAGCACATACGGAGCAACCGTCGGGATGATGCCCATCCGCAGCGTGCCGCCGAGACCGTCACCGGTCGCCGACGCCACGAAACGGTCCGCCGCCTCGAGCGTCGCCATCGCCTTCGGCAGCAACCGCATCCCCGCGGCGGTGACGAGCACCCTGCGCGTACTGCGCTCGATCAGTTGCAGCCCGAGCCCGTGTTCAAGTGCTGCGAGCGCCTGCGATAGCGTGGGTTGGCTCACACTGAGCCGCGCTGCGGCAGTGCCGAAGTGGCGGTATTCCGCGACCGCAACGAACGCACGCAGCTGTGACAGGGTCGGCTGATAAGTCTGATCGGTCACGGCTATCAGTGTAGTGCGACTGATCACCTTTACCTTTCAGCAGCCCTTACGGCAAGATCGCAAGTGAGCTTTTCTGCTTTTCTGCACAGTGCTAGCAAACCCATCACAGAACGAGGAGATTAGGCATGGCCTTGCTGACCATCGGCGACCAATTCCCGGCATACAACCTCACCGCTGTCATCGGTGGTGATCTGTCGAAGGTCGACGCTCAGCAGCCTGACGACTACTTCACCACGATCACCAGTGACGATCACGCGGGCAAGTGGCGGATCGTCTTCTTCTGGCCGAAGGACTTCACCTTCGTGTGCCCGACGGAGATCGCCGCGTTCGGCAAGCTCAACGAGGAATTCGCGGACCGCGACGCGCAGGTGCTCGGCGCCTCGGTCGACAACGAGTTCGTGCACTTCCAATGGCGCGCCCAGCACGAGGATCTGAAGACCCTTCCGTTCCCGATCCTTTCCGACCTCAAGCGCGAATTGGCCGCCGCCGCCGGCGTTCTCAACGCCGACGGTGTCGCCGACCGCGCGACCTTCATCGTCGACCCGAACAACGAGGTCCAGTTCGTCTCGGTCACCGCGGGTTCGGTCGGCCGCAACGTCGACGAGGTGCTGCGGGTGCTCGACGCGCTGCAGTCCGACGAGCTGTGCGCCTGCAACTGGAAGAAGGGCGATCCGACCATCAACGCGGGCGAACTGCTCGCCGCGAGCGTCTGACCGCAGAAGCACTGCGCCACTAGATGATCGACCCGAATTCACCGTTCCCCGCACCTGCGGGGATGACCCGAGGATACAAAGAATGAGCGTTGAGAACCTGAAGAACTCCCTCCCCGAGTACGCCAAGGACCTCAAGCTCAATCTGTCATCGCTCGCGCGCACCACCGTGCTGAACGAACAGCAGCTGTGGGGCACCCTGCTCGCGTCGGCGGCCGCGACCCGGTCGGCGACAACGCTGCGCGAGATCGCCGAGGAAGCCGCCGACGTGCTGTCCGAGCAGGCCTACAACGCCGCGCTCGGCGCCGCCTCGATCATGGGCATGAACAATGTGTTCTACCGGGGCAAGGCGTTCCTCGGCGGGCGCTACGACGACCTGCGGGCCGGTCTGCGCATGCAGATCATCGGTACCCCGGGGGTCGACAAGGCCGATTTCGAGCTGTGGTCGTTCGCGGTCTCCTCGATCAACGGCTGTGGGCATTGCCTGGAGGCGCACGAGCACACGCTGCGTGAAGCGGGCGTGTCTCGCGAGGTGATCTTCGAGTCGCTGCGCGCGGCCGCGATCATCGCCGGTGTCGGCCAAGCTGTGCAGTCGACCGAAACGCTTGCCGCGGCTTCGGTCTAGCGCGTTCGATTCGAGGCCGCCGACGAGTCCGTCCAACGGACCGTCGGCGGCCTCTTTCGTACCTTGCCGACCAGCGACAATAGCTCCGATCGAGGCCAGCTGTGGTCCACGCGACAGCTCGGCGTCGGTGCTGGCTAGTAGGCTCGGCGACCATGGGCACACAGGTTGACGTGGTGCGAGTGTTCACCGATGCCGCCGGGCGGTTCGGCAATGAACTGGGGATCGCGCGGGCCGTGGACGTGGCCGAAACCGAGCGGCAGGCGCTCGCGGCGAAGGCGGGATACAGCGAGACCGTCGTGGTCGAGGAGCCGATCGACGAAGTCTCGCGCGTGCGGATCTACACCCCGGCCGTCGAGCTGCCGTTCGCCGGACACCCTTCGGTCGGCACCGCCTGGTGGTTCGCCGAGCAGGGCAAGCCGGTGCGGCGGCTGAACGTCCCCGCGGGCCCGGTGGCGGTCGAGCTGACCGAGGGCCTCACCTGGATCACCGCACGCGGCGAATGGGCCCCCGACTTCACCTTCCACCAACTCGCCGACCTCGACGAGTTGGCGAACCTGCGCCCCGACGACTTCACCGGCGGCCCCCACTACTTCTGGGCCTGGACCGACGAGAACCGCGGCGCGCTCCGCTCCCGAATGTTCGCCCCCACCTTGGGCATCGCCGAAGACGAGGCCACCGGCGCCGCCGCCGTGGCCATCACCGCCCTGCTCCGCCGAGGCTTGGTCATCACCCAGGGCAAAGGCTCCCAGATCTTCACCTCCTGGGACTCCGACGGCTGGGTCCGCCTCGGCGGCCGCGTAGTAGCCGACCAATCCGTCGAGATCTGACCCCACCGCAAGCGCCCGACCGACGGTCGCCTGGTCGCCGATCGGCCACTGGCGATGTGAGCTGTTGACGCGCAAGGTCAGCCTGCGCGGTGCAACCAAACCCGTTGCGATTCAAGGTCTGACCACCCTCCGGAGCCGGGGCAAGTGCAGCACGCCGATCCCCGCTCTGCCACGCAGAGCTGGCTGCGCCCAAACGGGACCGCACCCGAGCGCTGCGCCCTTGCGAACACCGTGCCCGCGGCGCCGTAGCCGCGCACTGACGGGCCGGAGCATGGCCGACACGTGGCGGCCCGTAGCGCTTGCGGTGTAACCGAACGCCCTGACGCACAGTCGAGTCCACCACCGCAGCCCGATTGCACCCCGGCCACGCCGCGCCCCGAAGACCTTGCGGCACAGTCGAATGCACAGCCCTCACCGTCGGAGCCAGCACGCTCAGGGCAACGTCACTCCGGTGATCGGAGTCGTTGTCGGGGCCGGAGATCCGCCAGGCGGTTCAACGCTGACCGCCAACTTCTCCCCCGCGTCGAACGCGGTCACGAATGGTCTTGACGCCGAGGGCAATTCGTCGAGCACCCCCGCCGACCGCGGCTTCGACTCCGTACCGGAGGGCACCAGCCATACCTGATACACCCGCCCGGACGGCGGCTCGGCCACTCCGTCGAACGCGAGCACCGCGAGTCGCTGCTGCGGCGAGACCTCCACTACCGCAGTGCCACCGCCGGTGACCGGTTCGGTCAGGGTGCGCGCATCCGGTTGGCGGTGCACCTGTTCCGCGCCGGGCACGGCGGGTGGCGGGGTACCGATGCGGTCGGCGACCACGCTGCCGCCGATCACCAGGCAGGCTGCGGCGGCCACCGGCACCACCCATCGCATCCGGCGCTGCCAGACGGACGGACGTTCGGCATCGGGCAGTGCCGCCAGAATCCGTGCCTCCAGCTCCGGCGGCGGCTCCTGCGCGTCGAGCGAGGCGACCCGCGCCATCACCTCGTGCAGTCGCGCCACCGTGTCCGAGAATTCTTGCCGCACAGCCGGATCGGCCTTCGCCAGGCGCTGCTCGATATGGCGGCGTTCGATCTCAGGGACGGCGTCCAAGGCGCACAGGTATGCCAGGTCGAGCAGTTCCGCGTCGGGCCGCGGAGCGGTGTCAGCCATCGGCGCCTTCTACGGACAAGCATTTCTCCAGTCTCTTCAGGCCATCGCGAATGCGGGTCTTGATGGTGGGCAGCGGCACCGATAGGTGGTCCGCGACTTCACGGTACGTCCGTCCGGTGTAGTAGGCGAGCGAGATCGCCTCGCGCTGCGTCGCGGTGAGCGCGTCCAGGCAGCCGAGGACCGCCTGTTCCTCCATCCGCTGCGTCACCGATTCGGCGACGACGTCGTGATCGCGGCCCGCGTGCGAGTAGGCGTAGGTCAGGTCCCGCACCGCGGCGGCGGCTTCCGCGCGCACCCGGTCGACCGCGCGGCGGTGCGCGAGCATCATGAGCCAGCCGACCGGGCTGGCCAGTGCCGGGTCGTAACGATCGGCCGACGACCACACTTGGAGATATACCTCCTGGGTGACCTCCTCGGCGGCGGCGTGGCTGCGCAGGATGCGCACGGCGAGCCCGAAGACCCGCGAGCTGGTGAGCCGGTAGAACTCGGTGAACGCGGCGCGGTCTCGCGTGCCGGTCGCCGCGAGCAGTGTCGAAAGTCGGCGGCTGGCCAGCTGCGACCGCTGTCGGTCGAGCCCGCTCGGCATCGGGCATACGGCTAACGAGTCGACGTCCTCCCCCTCGGTATCCAGCGCTGGATCGCCGGACCGATGGGCTGACGCGAAACCGTGCTCCCTCATGGCCGAATCCCTGCCTGCATGACAGGGGTTCGGTATGCACTACCGCGCGGATTGGTCTGCGGCGCCGGTCAACTCGAAACTGCCGCAATCAGCATGTAGGCGGTACCGAGATCCATCACCACGTGCGGCACCATCGCCGCCCGCTGCCTCGGGCCGGTCAGCGCCGCGACACACCCACAGGAGCGCAGCAGAACACCCAGGTAGCCCGGCGTGTCGACGAGTGGGCGGCCGAACGAGAGCGCGACGAGCAACGCGTCAGCGGCGAACAGCGCGGCGAGGCCGAGCGCCGGAATCGTGGCGGGCCCACCGGCGTGTCCCGACATGGCGTGTCCGGACATCGCGTACAGCATGGCCGCGGCGGTTACCGTGTGGTAGCCCAGCGGCACGAGCCGTTCCACCGGCGTCTCGCGAGGCGCGCTGCGCCACTCCACGATCCGACTCACCAGCAAAGCCGCGAAGACCACCGTCATGGCCGTGAGCACGCCGCGCACGGCGGACGGGCTCGCGGCCGCCGGGAATACCAGCATCGCGAGCATCACCAGACACATGATCAGGTGAGCGGCGTCGGATTCGTGATACCCGGGGCTCGAATCTCCTTGCCGCCAGTCAGGTTCCGCCACCACGAGACCCGGGGACTCACCGCTTTCGACAAGTCGAGCGGGCGTGGCCAACCGGCCGAGCACGATCGCCGCCGCGATCAGAAACGCCGCAACCACCGACCACCGCAATGCGGCGTACTCCTGCACGAACTGCGCCACGTCCCACCACCTCTCGTCGCGGCGACCGTGGACCTGCCCTTCCATGCTCGCACCCGGCGCTGCTCAGGGTGCCCTTTTCGCGGGCGGTGGCGATCTCAGTGCGGCACGGACTGCCGGTATCGATCGACCGTCGAGCGGGCGAATCGGCCCGGCGATACCCCGCGCCACTGCTTGAACGCGTTCGAAAAGCTTGGCGCGCCCGAGTATCCCATCCGGTAGGCGACGTCCTCGACGGTCAGCCCGGTGGAGAGCAGTTCCTCGGCGAGGGTGCCGAACGTTTCGGCGCAAAGCTGGCGGTAGGACATGCCTTCCTCGGCCAACCGGCGACGCATGGTGCGCAGACTCATGTGCAGCCCGGCGGCGACGTCTTCCTGACTGAGCCTGCCGTTCATCTGATGCATCAGCATCGACCGCACCGAACCGGCCACGCCCTGCCGTAGGCCGCGGCGCTGCAGCAGGTCGTCGCATTGTTCCTCGAACAGCTGCGCGGTGAGCGGGCTTGCCTGCGGCATCGGTTCATCGATGCCGGTGGCGTCGAAGACCGCGGTCTGCAATTCCGCGGAGTCGCTGCTCGGGATCTCGAATTGGTCGAAGATCGGCGCGAGCCGTGCCCGCAGTCCGCCCGCGACCTCGACGCGCAGCACCGGCGGCGGCACGCCGAACACCAGAAACCAGTTGGTCAGCAGCGCGGACACATCGCGTTCGGCCAGGAAGCCGCGCAGTTCCGCGGGCAGTTCGCGGTCGTCGCCGTAGAGCCAGATCTCCTCGCCGCGGTAGACATGCCAGGCACGGGAGAACGAGGTCATCAGGCTGAAGTACCGCATGGCCACGTCGATGGCCTGCCGCATCGTCGGACTGCTGAGCACCGCCAAGGCGAACACGCCGAGGGTGGTGATGTGGGTGCGGGTGCCCGCTTCGAGGCCGAGGCCGGGCTTGTCCCCGAGCAGGGTGACGATGTTGCGGACCACGCCGAGTTCCTGCGCGGCGGTGATCTCCGCACCGGGCGTCTTCAGCACGCGCGGATCCAGGTCTGTGCCGCGCAGGCACTGGTACTGCGTGAGACCGTGATCTTCCCCGAGCTCGACGAGGATCACCGCGTGTGTCACCGAACGCCGCCACTCCCATGAGGCCACGAGTCCATCGTTGCCTGCCGTGGCCGATATGCGCAAGGTTTTTGGCCGGAGATCGTATGTTCCGCTCTCCCAAGGGGGTTCGGACCGGGAAATAAAACCGTCCGACCGGTTCGACGTGGCCGTTCTGCGCAACTTTCTCGGCCGAAGTCCGCATGGAGAGCGAGCCGACGCCGTTCCCTGGCCGGTTTGCGCAAGGTGCTGACCCGATATCGCATGGAGAGGTGCTTAGCGACAATCTAGCGTTTAAGAGAGACTAAGGCAGGCGAAAACATATGTCTCGGAAGACACTCGCTGGCAAACGAATCGCGATCACCGGGGGCGCGCACGGCATCGGGCGTGAGACCGCGTTGGCATTCCTGGCGGAGGGTGCCGATATCGTCATCGGCGACGTGGATGTGGGGGCGGTACGCGCGGTCGCCGACCAACTCGCCAGAACCCACGGCGGCACCGTGCTCGGGCTGCCCCTCGACGTCACCGACAGCGCCCGATTCGGCAGCTTCCTCACCTTCGCCGAACGCAGGCTCGGCGGCCTCGACGTCGTGGTGAACGCCGCCGACGTCATGCCGTCCGGCCCGTTCCTCGCGGAATCGGAGGCCGAGTCGGACCTGCAGATCGATATCAACCTGCGCGCGGTGATCATCGGAACCCGGCTCGCCGCAGAACGATTCGTCAGCCAGGGACACGGCCAGATCGTCAACATCGGCACGGCGGCCGGGGTGACCGCGGCGCTCGGCGTCGCCGTGTACTGCGCGACCAAGCACGGCGTTGTCGGCCTCGGCGCGGCGCTCGATCAGGAACTCTCGGACCAGGGCGTCACCGTCAGCACCGTGTCCTCGGGGTCGGTCGCGGATCCGGAAGCCGTCGCCGATGCCGTGGTCGACTGCGTCGTGCACCGGCGCGGCGGCCTGATCAGCGTGCCACCGTCGAACGGCCTGCGTGCCGCGCTGCGGCCACCGGGCGGGATCCTGCGCCGCGCGTTCACGCGCGACGGGCAGGCCCGCTGAGGCCGATCAGAGTTCGCGCAGCACGCGTTTGAGCACCTTCCCGGTCGGGTTGCGCGGCAGTTCATCGATGAACAGGACATCACGCGGCACCTTGAAGCGGGCCAGATGCGCCTTGACATGCTCGCGCACCTCGTCCTCGGCGAGCGAATGTCCTTCGCGCACAACGATCACCGCGCGCAGCCGTTGCCCGTACCGGTCGTCGTCGACGCCGAAGGCGCTCACCTCCTCGACGGCGGGGTGCGCGGAAAGCAGTTCCTCGATCTCGCCTGGAAAGACGTTCTCGCCGCCGGAGACGATCATGTCGTCGTCTCGGCCGTCGATGAAAAGCCTTCCGGCACTGTCGAAGTGGCCGACATCACCGGTGGACATCAGGTTGCCGATGCGCGCCTTGTCGCCGCCACCGGTGTAGCCCTCGAACTGGTAGCTGTTGCCGACGAAGATGCGACCGGTCTGCCCCGCGGGCAACTCCGCACCGTCCTCGTCGAGGATCTTCACCGTCGAACTCGGCACCGGACCGCCCACGCAACCGGGCTCGACCGCCAGGTCAGCGGGGGTGGCGATGGTTGCGGAGGCCACCTCGGTGGAGCCGTACAGGTTGTAGACCACCGGCCCGAACGCCTCGGTCACCCTGGTACACAGCTCGGCACCGAGCTGCGATCCGGCGACGAAGATGATCCGCAGCGCGGAGAAGTCGTGTCCCGCACGGGCTTCCGGGCCGAGGTCGACCAGCCGCCGCAACATCACCGGCACCGCGATCATGGCGGTGACCCGATTGCGGTGCAGGCTGTCCAGCACGGCCTGCGGATCGAAGCGGCGGCGGATCACCAGCGTCGAACCGAAGCCGAGCGCGAAGAAAGCGTGCGCGAAGCCGAGCGTATGGAACAGCGGCGCCGGGCATTCGGTGATCTCGCGCGCCCGGAACGGCACCTTGTCGAGGATCGCGCCCAGCGGAGCCAGCGAGGTCGGTTCGCCGCGCGGCGCGCCCTTCGGCGTGCCGGTCGTTCCACTGGTCAGCAGGATGACCTTCGCGGTGGTGGTGGGGCGCCGGGGCGCGGAGCGGGCCGCGCCCGCGATCAGATTGTCCAGGGTGTCGACGCCGGGCTGCTCGGCCCAGGCGCGGTAGCGGCCGCGCGGCGGGGTGAGATCGCCGAGGATCTCCGTGTACTCCTCATCGAAGACCAGCAGATCCGCGCCCTCCCTGGCGACCACCTCGCGCAGCTGCGGGCCCGCGAAGTCGGTGTTGAGCAACACGATTCGGGCACCGCACTTGGCCGCGGCCAACACCGCATAGTGGAAGCCTCGGTGGTTGCGCACGAGGATCGCCACGCCCTCGCCGTCGCGCAGCCCGCGAGCCCGCCAGGCATTGGCCAGCGCGCTGGTGCGCTGGTCGAGTTCGCGGAAGGTGACCGTGCCCAATTCGTCGATGAGCGCCGCGCGGTCCCGATAGCGCAGCGCGGCGACCGTGGGGAGAGCACCGAGCATGCCGGACCGCACGACCGCCGCGCCGATCTGGGCCAGTCGGTCGGGTCGTTCCGGGGTCACCAGACCGGCGCGAACCGCCAGTGTTGCGTAGTAGGTTTCATCGACGGCGCGGCGAGCAACGCCCGTCGCGAGCGTTGCGACCTTGGCAAGCTTCATGATTCAGACCCCCTGGCTGGACAAAGCTGTCCGCCGAGCAAGTGCGGGCGAGTGCCCTCTCAGTAAAGCCTGTTCGATCGACGTCCGTCGAGGGATCGGCACTCTGCGCCACACTGCATGTCCTCTGCGCCGCACTGCATGATGGACGAATGTCTAGCAACACCGACCAGTCTGCTATCGCGGGGACCGCCAGCTCAATGCTCGAACTGCGCATCGTCGCCAACGACCTCGCCGGACCGGAGATCGCCGCCCTGCTCACCGAGCACCTGACCGATATGGCCGCACAGTCCCCCGCCGAGAGCGTGTTCGCCCTCGACATCGACGCGCTGCGCCGTCCGGAGATCACCTTCTGGAGCGGTTGGGACGGCGACACCCTCGCGGGCTGCGCCGCGCTCAAGCACCTCGACGACGAGCACGCGGAGATCAAGTCGATGCGCACCGCCGCGACGCACAAACGCCGCGGCGTCGCCTCGATCCTGTTGCGCCACCTGCTCGCCGAAGCCACCGCCCGCGGCTACCGGCGGGTGAGCCTGGAGACGGGCACCCCCGAGTTCTTCGTCCCGGCCCAAAAGCTCTACGCCGCGCACGGTTTCGAGTTCTGTGGCCCCTTCGGCGACTACCAGCTCGATCCGTACAGCCACTTCATGACGCGCACACTCTGAACAACGCAGATCAACCGAGAGCGCGCGTGAAGCCTTCGACCATCTCGTCGACCTGATCGTCGGTCATCACGAACGACGGCGAGATCTGCATGGCACCCTGACCTGCCGCACGGCCCGAAATACCGTGCGCTCGCAGGGTTTTCACCAGCGGAAGACCCTCGGCGGGATCGACGAGCTGAATGGCGGCGACGGCGCCGAGCCCACTGCGCACCTCGGCGACCCGGGGATGCTCGGCCAACGGAGCGAGCTTCGCGTGCAGCGTGGCTTCCAGCCTGGCCGCCTCGTCGAGGAGGTTCTCGCGCTCGACGATGTCGAGGTTGGCCAGCGCGGCCGCAGCGGCACCCGCATGCCCGCCATAGGTGTAGCCATGCCGCCACCAGACGCCGCCCGCGAAGAACGGTTCGGCGATGTGCGGCGCGATGAAGACGGCGCCCATCGGGACGTAACCGGAGGTCAGACCCTTGGCGGTGGTCATGAGATCCGGCTGCAGATCGAAGCGGGACGAGGCGAACCAGGAGCCGCCGATCCGGCCGAAGCCGGTGACGACCTCGTCGGCGACGAACAGGATGTCGTTGTCCCGGCAGATGCGGCGCACCTCGGCGAGGTAGCCGTCCGGCGGCAGGTAGATGCCGCCGGCGCCGATGATGGGTTCGCAGAAGAACGCGGCGATGCGTTCGGCGCCGATCTCCTCGATCAACGCGAGCAGCGACTTGGGGTCGTCCCATTCGATGGTGCGCGCGTCGGCCATCAGCTCGCCGTAGCCCTCGCGGTTGACCGGGATGCCCGCCAGCGCGGTACCCGCGACGTGCATGCCGTGGTAGGCCTTCTGCCGCCCGACCACGATCGACTTGTCCGGTCGGCCGAGCTCGTGCCAGTAGCGGCGGGCCAGCTTGGCCGCGGTGTCCACCGAGTCCGAGCCGCCGGAGGTGAAGAAGATCTTGCTGCCCGGCACCGGCGCGAGCGCGGACAGCCGCTCGGCGAGTTCCTGGGTGGCCGGTTCGGCGAAGTCGCCGAAGTTGGAGTAGTGCGCGATCTGGCGCAGCTGCGCGGCGACCGCGTCGGCGATCTCGCCGCGGCCGTGGCCGACGTTGGTGAACCAGAGCCCGGCCGTCGCGTCCAGGTAGCGGTTGTCCGCGGTGTCGTAGATGTAGGCGCCCTCGCCACGGGCGACGACGAACGCGCCGTCCCGCTCGACCGCACCCATGTCGGCAAATCCATGCCATAGCGAGTTCATGTGTCCACCTTTACCGGAGGAAGGTGTCGGCCTCCGAATCGCGCCGACGGCTTACATACTCACCAACAACCACAAAACGCGCTACACCAGGCCGAACACCACCGCGCCACGGCAGGTGTATGGCCATCGACACGTCTGCGCTAGTACCGGACGGGACATGGTCGTAACGAGCATTTCGCTCATGGTGTTCGGCGCCGGGCCAGGCCGCCGACGGCCGCGATGGCGACAGCCAGGAGGGTGAAAACACCGCTGAGGACGATCAGGCCGATCGCCAGCGAAACGTAACCCTGCTGCCGCGGGTCCAGGAAGGGATACGGATACCAGTCGACGATCGGGCCGCGGATCAGGGTGTAGATGCCGTAGATCAGCGGATAGATCAGCCACAGGCCGACCAGGCGCGGCGAGAGGCTGACACGCTGGCGGGCCGGAATGAGCACCCAGTCCGCGACCATCACGATCGGCAGCACCCGATGCAAGATGTCGTTGATCCAGCGATCGGTGAGCATCACGTCGATATTGGCCAGCAGCACCGCGTAGACCACGCCGGTGATGAGCAGATACAGCGCGCTCGCGCCGCGCAGCACCTCCCAGCGATGGCTGTGCGGATCCCACAGTCCGCCGATCAGCAGCACCAGCACGCCGAGCACATTCGATTGAATGGTGAAGTAGCTGAAGTAGTTTCCCGTGGAGAACGCCGCCGCGTGCATCTCGCGCAGCGGGATCCACACCAGCGCGAGAATGCCGAGCACACCGAAGGCGATCCGTAGACCGCGATACACCCAAGCCGTGCCCGAATCGGCGTCCATCGCCCGATCCTCGCATATCAACAGCCGTCGACCCGGTAAATCCGGACAGTCCGCACACTGTCGGCAACCCCGTCGTGCCGCCTGACGGAAATACCAGTTGCCGCCCTTCGCTACGCTTGTGACTGCAATGACCAGGACAGCTGACACCGGACCCCGCGAGCTCCGCACCCGCCTGGCGAATCTCTCCCTCCGCGACGAATACCGGCTGCGCCGCCAGCTCGACCGGGCGCGCGGTGCCGACCTCGGCAAGGTCGAGGCCGAGATCGCCGCGGCCGAGCTCCGCATCGACGCGCGCCGAGCCGCCGTACCCGAGATCCGCTACCCCGAGCAGTTGCCGGTCACCCAGCGCCGCGACGACATCGCCGCCGCCATCGCCGCCAATCAGGTGGTGATCGTGGCCGGTGAGACCGGTTCCGGCAAGACCACCCAGATTCCGAAGATCTGCCTGGAACTCGGCCGAGGCATCCGCGGCACCATCGGCCACACCCAGCCGCGCAGGCTGGCCGCGCGCACCGTCGCCGAGCGCATCGCCGAAGAACTCGGCACCGAACTGGGCGACGTCGTCGGCTACACGGTCCGCTTCACCGATCACGCCTCCGATCGCACCCTGATCAAGCTGATGACCGATGGCATCCTGCTCGCCGAGATCCAGCGCGACCGGCTGCTGCGCCGCTACGACACGATCATCATCGACGAGGCGCACGAACGCAGCCTCAATATCGACTTCCTGCTCGGCTACCTCAAACAGCTGCTGCCGCGCCGACCCGACCTGAAGATCATCATCACCTCGGCGACCATCGACCCGGAACTGTTCGCCCGGCACTTCGCGGACGAAAACGGCACTCCCGCACCGATTGTCGAGGTGTCCGGCCGGTCCTATCCGGTGGAGCTGCGCTATCGGCCGCTGTCGCTGGAACTGCCCGGCGCCGACGACGAAGACGACGAGGACACCCGGGTGGTCGATCGCGACCCGGTGGACGCCATCGGCGACGCGGTCGCCGAGCTGTTCGCCGAGGGCGACGGTGATGTGCTGGTGTTCCTGTCCGGCGAACGCGAAATCCGCGACACCGCCGACGCTTTGCGCGATCTGAGGCTGCCGCGCACCGAGATCCTGCCGCTGTACGCGCGCCTGTCCACCGCCGAACAGCACCGGGTGTTCGCGCCGCATCCTGGCCGTCGGGTGGTGCTGGCCACCAATGTCGCGGAGACCTCGCTGACCGTGCCCGGCATCCGGTACGTGGTCGACCCTGGGACAGCGCGCATTTCGCGCTATTCGATGCGCACCAAGGTGCAGCGGCTGCCGATCGAACCCGTGTCCCAGGCTTCCGCCAGGCAGCGCGCCGGTCGCTGCGGTCGCGTCGCCGACGGCATCTGCATCCGGCTGTACGCCGAAGACGACTTCGAGTCCAGGCCCGCGTTCACCGAACCGGAGATCCTGCGCACCAATCTTGCCGCCGTCATCCTGCAGATGACCGCGCTCGGGCTCGGCGATATCGAGAACTTCCCGTTCGTGGAGGCGCCGGACAAGCGGGCGATCCGAGACGGCATCGCGTTGCTCGAGGAACTCGGCGCGCTCGGACGACGGACGGGCAGCGACACCGAATCCGATGCCGGACTGACCCTCACCCCGATCGGGCGCGACATGGCGCAGCTTCCGGTCGATCCGCGGATGGCGCGGATGCTGGTGGAGGCGCACAGCAGCGGATGCCTGGCCGAGGTGCTGATCATCGTTGCGGCACTGTCGATTCAGGACGTCCGCGAACGACCCGCCGACCACCAGCAGTCCGCCGACACCAAGCACGCACGGTTCATCGTCGAAGGATCAGATTTCCTGGCCTACCTCAGGCTGTGGGATTACCTGACCGAGCAGCGAAAGTCGTTGTCGTCCAATCAGTTCCGGCGAATGTGCCGAGAGGAGTTCCTGCACTACCTGCGGATCAGGGAGTGGCAGGACCTGCACGGGCAGTTGCGCACCATCACGAGGGGACTCGGGTGGTCGGCGGACGCATCGGACCGTCCCGAGGAAGCAGGCGACTCAACTCCCGCGTCGGGCAAGACCGGCCGTGGTTCGCGCCGTGGACGATCCCGAGGTGGGGACGGCTCACCGGAAGGCACCAGAGGTGATTCGCGCGGCGAGCAGTCCCCCGGCGGGCCGTCCAATTCGCCAGAGGGCATCGAAAACGGTTCGCGCGGCAGGCGCTCGCGCAGGCAAGGCGGCGATAGGACATCGGGCGAGCAGCTCGCCGCCTCCGGCGAGAACTCTGAGAGCGGTTCGCGCCACGGACAATCCCACAGTCAAGGCGACGGTGTGCCAAACGAACAGTCCAACTCGCCAGCGGGCGCCAAGGGTGATTCGCGCGAAAGGCGATCGCGCGGCCAAGGCGGCGATGACACATCGGGCGAACGGCCCGGCTCGGGGCAGAGCACCGAGAGTGGTTCGCGCCGTGGACGTTCAGGCGACAAGGCGACCGTGCAATCCGCCGGAAGCCGACAGACCAGCGAACGCACCGAGTCCGCGGCCAACACATCTCGTGGTGGCCGGGCTGGCTCGAAGCGCGCTCGTGGCGATGCACCACAGGCAGTCGACAGCTCGTCGCTCGAATCCGATGACATGCCTTGGGATTCCACCGGCATCCATCAAGCCTTGCTAGCGGGCATGCTGTCTCATATCGGGCTGCGCGAGGCGGAGTCTCGGGAATTCCTCGGCGCGCGCAACGCGAAGTTCATGATCTTCCCCGGCTCCTCGCTGGCGAAGAAGCCGCCGCGCTGGGTGATGGCCGCGGAGCTGGTCGAGACGTCGCGGCTGTGGGGCCGGATGGCGGCCAAGGTGGAGCCGGAGTGGGCCGAGCGGCTCGCGGGCGATCTGGTGAAACGCACCTACTCCGAACCGCATTGGTCGGCCAAGCGCGGCGCGGCCAGCGCCTACGAGCGCGTCACCCTCTACGGCATCCCGTTGGTGACCGGCAGGCAGGTGGACTACGGCCGGATCGATCCGGAGCTGTCGCGGGAACTGTTCATCAGACACGCACTGGTGCAGGGCGAATGGCAGACCCGCCACGACTTCTTCCACCGTAACCGCGAATTGATCGACGACGTCGCCGATCTGGAGCACCGCGCCCGCCGCCGCGACATCCTGGTCGACGACGAGGTGCTGTTCGAGTTCTACGACAAGCGCCTGCCCGCCGACATCGTGTCCGTGCGGCACTTCGACAGCTGGTGGAAGTCCGCGCGCCGCAAAGACCCCGCACTGCTGGACTTCTCGACCTCGACCGTCGTCAACGCGGGCACGGCGGCACTGGATCCGGCCGCCTTCCCCGACGCATGGCGGCAGGGCGAGCTCAGCTTCCCGCTCACCTACCAGTTCGAACCGGGCAACGAGGAAGACGGTGTCACCGTTCGCATTCCGGTCGAGCAGCTGGCCCATGTGCGTGCCGTCGGCTTCGACTGGCTGGTGCCGGGGATGCGCGACGAGCTGGCCGCAGCACTGATCAAGACGCTGCCGAAGGCATTGCGGCGCAGCGTCGTTCCGGCGCCGGACTTCGCGGCGGCAGCACTGGCCGCGCTCACCCCGCGCGCGGAACCGTTGCGCATCGGGTTGGCGCGGGAACTGTCGCGGCTGGGTTCGATCACGATCGACCCGACCGACCTGGACACCGCCGCACTGCCGGACCATCTGCGAATGACCTTCGCGGCCGTCGACACCGACGGTCGTGTGCTGGCGCGCGGCAAGAGTCTGCCCGCACTGAAAAGCCAGCTGGCCGAACAGGTTGCCGCCTCAGTCGCCCGCGCGACGGCGGGCTCGGAACGCGCACCCGCCGCGGCGTGGACGTCGGAATCGCTCGGCACGGTGGAGCCGACGGTCCGCCGCGAGGTCGCCGGGCAGACCGTCACCGGTTATCCCGCCCTGGTCCCCGAGGGTGACGGTGTGGCGGTCCGGGTGCTGAGTTCCCCTGCCGCACAAGCCACCGCGATGCGCGCGGGCACCCGCACGCTCGTCCTGAACGCGCTGCCGACCTCGGTCCGCACCGTCACCTCGAGCCTGCGTCCCACGGATCGCCTTGCGCTGAGCCAGAATCCATACGGTTCACTGGACGCACTGATCGAGGATTGCCGCGCCGCGGCCGCCGACGAACTCATCGCCGCCGCGGGCGGTCCGGTGCACAACCCGGACGACTTCACGGCGCTGGTCGCCAAGATCCGCCCCGACTTCGTCTCCGCGGTAGTCCAACTGGTCCGCCTGGTGGTACCGATTCTGGCCGAGGCACACCGCGTTTCGGCAGCGCTGGCGGAAACCTCCGAACGCGACATCGCCGACGACGTCCGCGACCAACTCGACAACCTCGTCTTCCCCGGCTTCGTCTCCGAATGGGGCAGCACCCGCCTACGCGAACTCCCCCGCTATCTCCAAGCCGCCGTCGTCCGCCTCGAGGCCTTGCCCGCCTCTGCGGTCCGCGACCGTCAGGGCATGATCGAACTGGACCGCGCCCTCACCGCCTACGACCGGCTGCTCAACTCCCTCCCGGAGAACCGCCGCAACGCACCGGCCGTCACCGAGATCTGGTGGATGATCGAAGAGTTCCGCATCAGCCTGTTCGCCCAAAAACTCGGCACTTCATACCCGGTATCCGCCAAACGCATCGAACGCGCGATAGCCGCCATCCGTCGCTAGGCCCTGTGTCGAAGTCCGGACGGAGGCGCCGGATGGGACTTCGACACAGGGCCTAGCGAGGCAGCCGCTATTCAGCCGCGACGGCCGCCGCCTCGCGGGCGGAGCGCATCTCCTGGATTTCGCGTTCGAAGTCGGCGGCGGAGGTGAAGGAGCGATAGACAGACGCGAAGCGCAGGTAGGCGACCTCGTCCAGATCACGAAGCGGGCCGAGGATCGCGAGGCCGACCTCGTGGCTCGGCACCTCGGGAGAACCCTTGGCGCGCACAGCGTCTTCTACCTTCTGTGCGAGCAGGTTCAGTGCGTCGTCGTCGACCTCACGACCCTGGCAGGCGCGGCGGACACCGCGGATGACCTTCTCCCTGCTGAACGGCTCGGTGACGCCGCTGCGTTTGACCACGGACAGGATCGCGGTTTCTACCGTGCTGAACCGCCGCCCACAGTGCGGGCACGCGCGGCGGCGGCGGATGGCCGCGCCTTCGTCGGCCTCGCGCGAGTCCACCACCCGTGAGTCGGGGTGTCGGCAGTACGGGCAATGCATCCGAGAGATCCTTCGTCGATGCGCGCGCTCGCGGCCGGCCCGGCAACCGATCTGGGTGACCGTCCCGGCGAGCACGTGTCCAGGGGCCTAGACCCCGGCACCAGGTAATCCTCAGGCGATATGCGGAATACCTGCATAGCACTTCGAGGATACCTGTCCGGGTACTCAGGTTGTCCCACTCACCCTTTACCCACCCGCATTGCCCCCACGATCGCCCATCCCTCCACGCTCATATCTCCCTCGACTCCGGCATCTGCGGAGGCTATTCGACGCCCTGACACTCCGCACTGAGGTCGGCGAATCAGCTCAGGCAGGCGCGAGACACCCGTGGGTGACCTTGTTCCACAACGACTCGCCGAGCACAGCGGGAGCAAGTGCGGGATCAAGCGCCATGGCGATGTAGCGCGGGACACAATCGCCGGTGAGATCGTTCCAGCGGATGTCACGGTCGACTCAGCGGCTATTCGACGACCTGCCACTCCGCAGTGAGATCGGCGATCAGCTCGGGAAGGCGCGAGACAAGACGCCCGCGGGCGAGCTTGTTCCAGAACGACTCGCCGAGCACAGCGGGGGCGAGCGTGGGGTTCGACTCCATGTCGATGTGGCGCGGGACTAGATCGCCGGTGATGTAGGTCCAGCGGGTGTCGCGGTCGGCCCAGTTGAAGGCGGGCAGCGGGGTGCGCAGGGCCAGGGTGTGGCCGCCGATGTCCGCGCGGACGATGGCCGGTGCGAACACGCCGGGGGCGCGGACACCGGGCACGGCGGGTTTGCCCGCGATGGTGCTCACATAGGTGAGGACGCGGCCGATCGGTGCGCGCCCGGCCGAGGTCGCGTCCCACTGGTCGGCGATCACCCGGTTCTGTTCGCGGTCGGTCATCCGGATCAGCGCGTCGATATTGCCGTCGCGGGTGCCGGAGGCGATGGACTGCCACGCGGTGTGGATGCCGGCGTCGATCACCCCCGCGTCGTACATCTCATCGATGCCACGCATCCCCAGCGCGACATACGCTTCGTGCATCGGGACGAGGTCGGTGAAGATGTGCTTCTGCATGATCATCAGCCGGGTCTGGTACCAGGCGACGTCCTCGGCGCTGAGCCGCGAGCCCTCCTCGCCCAGCAGGCGAATGTCGGCGGGCAGTTCGCGCACCAATTCCGGTGGGGTGCCGCGCAACAGGTCGGCCACGGCGTCGCCGAGTTGATGGATGCCGGGCACGTCGAGCACCACGCCGACATCGCTCATGTCGAAGTAGCCGGAGGCGAACGAGCCGCCCGCGATGCCGGCCAGCCCGGCCCAGTAGAACTCCGGGTGCTGAGTGGTCAGCCGCAGGTAGTTGACATACACCTGGCTGAAGGTGCGCTGGTTGGCCTGCACCCCGCGCGCCGGATCCCAGGCCGCGAGATCGATATCGGCGTTGCGGGTCGCGACAACCAGCCAGTACTGATGCAGCAACGTCGCGTACCGCCGCGGCGACACACCGTCGGTACGCGCTTCGTCGAGCGCCGCGGACAGCGCCGATTCGTCCAGCGGGAGAGCCGGATTCAACCCGCCCCCACCCGCGCCGTCCCCGTTGACGGCAGGTAGGTCCAGATACTCCGCGTAGGCGGGCGCCGCCTGAACAGCCGGGATCGAACCGAACCCGAAGACCAGGCACAGGGCAAGCCCGACGACTCGGGCGAGAAACCGGCTGGAGCGTCCGGCGATAGCGAGATGCGTCATTACTAGATCCCGAACTCGTTCGTTGACCAGGGCCGCGTCTGGCAAAGACCTTTGCCAGATCACGTTTTCAGCACCCTAGCAACATGCCCGACCCCCTGATCAACAAATCCGGCCACTTCTGAACGCATGGCACAAGTCAGCGCCGAGAGCGATGCGTAACCGGTGCGGCCAGTTTCCATTTGGGCGACGCCGGTCCACCACTCGCAGCCAAGCGCCCGAGTGGCCGGTTGCCGGGCTCGCCGATCCTCGGTCAGCGGGGCGCGGTAACACTGTGCGGCAGCACACTTCCGGGGACGAGGTCGACGGGCACCGACTGTCCATCGACCACTGCGGGCACCGTGGTCGACGTGGTGTCGCCACCCCAGTCCCCCGCGCGCAGGTGCGCGAGGGTGATGAGCGCGACCACCACGAACGCACTCAGTAGGGCGGCTACCGCGAGGACGGCGAAACCGACCTGCGCCTGCTCGACCAGCTCGCCGGGATGGGTGCCGCTGGGCCGCCGGACGGTCGAAGTTCGTGTGCCACGGTCGTATACGACGACCCCGCCGGGCCGCGCGCCGCGCGGGCGCCGGTCGACGGTGGATCGATGCGTCGAATCCAGAGTCCGTGTGCGGAGGGTGCCCCGATGGACGCGCGGGACGGTCTCGAAGGCGAGATCCACCTCGGCCGAGTCGATGTCGCGCGGGTCGGCCGCGCGGGTATCGATGTCACGAACCTCGTCGACACGCGGAACGAGGGCCATGCTTGGCGCGCCGATCTCGGTGTTGATATCGCTGATCGCAGTGCTCATCGGACAAACCTCCGTGGTGGGTGCTCCGTCTGTGTTCGAGCTGGGTCGTTCGAGCTGTGCGGACCGGTGGGACTCTTCGGGACCGCTGTTCAGTGCCGCTTTTCGATGCATTGTTCGCTCAGGTGTTCGAAGAACTGATGTTCGATTTCTACCACGTGCCACCGACAATGTCAGCAGGAAACGCCCGACACTCCTCGAACAGATGTTTGAAACATCGGCTCGACCGGACTAGATTCGAAAGACGAAATTCAGGACAGGCCATGCACAGATATGCCGGGCAACGGATCAGCCCGGACACAGCAAGGAAGGGCGGTTGCGGTGAGGCACACAGACGACACGGGCGTAGAGAGCGAAGGCGGCGCCGACACGGCGGTTACCGGGGCGGATCTCACCGTGCGTCAGCGCAAAGTGCTGGACGTGATCCGGTCCTCGGTGAGCGAGCGCGGCTACCCGCCGAGCATCAGGGAGATCGGCGACGCCGTCGGGCTGACGTCCACCTCCTCGGTGGCTCATCAGCTGCGCGCGTTGGAGCGCAAGGGCTTTCTCCGTCGCGACCCGAATCGTCCACGCGCCGTTGACGTCCGCGGCCTCGACGAGGTGGGACGCGCGGTCACCAGCCTGCATGCCGCCACGGTCGACGAATCCGAGAGCGGCGCAGCCGATCCGAGCAGGCCGACGCCGACGTTCGTGCCGGTGCTCGGCCGAATCGCCGCCGGTGGCCCGATACTGGCCGAGCAGGCGGTCGAGGACGTGTTCCCGCTGCCGCGCGAACTGGTCGGCGAGGGATCGCTGTTCTTGCTGAAGGTCGTCGGGCAGTCGATGATCGACGCGGCGATCTGCGACGGCGACTGGGTGGTGGTCCGGCAGCAGAACGTCGCCGACAACGGTGACATCGTCGCCGCCATGATCGACGGCGAAGCCACCGTGAAGACGTTCAAGCGCACCGGCAAGGATGTCTGGCTGATGCCGCACAACCCGGTGTTCGAGCCGATCCCCGGTAATGACGCACAGGTACTCGGCAAGGTCGTCACGGTAATCCGCAAGATCTAGGCCCTGTCGAAGTCCGGCCGGATGCATCCGGGTGCGGACTTCGACACGGGGCCTAGCCGCCGAGGTCGATACGCGAACGGCCGCACGGTGATCCGTGCGGCCGTTCGTTCCGCCTGGGATGATTCAACGACACGCCGAGGGTTATTCCCGGTGGTAGCGGGCGTTCACAGCACATTGCCAGCGAGCGCTCAGCGCCTTCACCGGTCTGCCGGGCATGCTCCTGCGGTGACCACGATCAGCGCCGAACCGGCCCTGCCCGATGTGACCGACACCGCCGACGCCTCAGCGCGGGAGGGCTTACCACCCGCCCGCCGCTGGGAACGAGCGGGACTGGCCACGCTCTTGATCGGCACGGCCGTCGCGTACCTATGGCACATAACCGTCAACGGCATGGGCAACAACTTCTACTCTGCCGCCGCCTGGGCGGGCTCGCGCGACTGGAAAGCACTGCTGTTCGGATCCCTCGACCCCGGCAACTTCATCACCGTCGACAAACCACCGGTCTCCCAGTGGGTGATGGGACTGTCCGGTCAGGTGTTCGGGTTCAGCAGCGCGAGCATGCTGATCCCCCAGGCACTGATGGCGGTCGCCGCGGTCGCGTTGACGTACGCCGCGGTCACCCGCGCGACCGACAGCCGCGGCGCCGGACTACTCGCCGGGGCGGCGCTGGCGGTTACCCCCGTGGTGGCGTTGATGTTCCGGTTCAACAACCCCGACGCCGTCATGGTGCTGCTCATGACCGCGGGTGCCTACTGCACCATCAGGTCACTGCGCAACGCGAGTCCGCGCTGGCTGATGTTGGCCGGTGTCGCCCTCGGATTCGCGTTCCTGGCCAAGATGCTCGAAGGACTGATGGTGCTGCCCGCGCTCGGCATCGCCTACCTCATCGTCGCACCGACCACATTGCGGAAACGGTTGTGGCACTTGACCGGTGCCGCCGCCGCGTTGATCGTGTCGTCCGGCTGGTACGTGCTGCTCACCATCCTGTGGCCCGCCTCCGAACGCCCCTACCTGGCCGGATCGACGAACAACACCTTCATGGATCTGGTGCTCGGCTACAACGGATTCGCGCGATTCCTCGGCCAGAACCATCGGGGCGGCGGCAACCGCTTCGAGCTGCCACCCGGCTACGAGATGCCACGCAACATCTGGGGTGGTGGCGGCGGTTTCGGTGGCTTCGGCGGATCGGGCCACTGGAAGCTGTTCACCGGTGAGATCGGATTCGAGATCTCCTGGCTGCTGCCCGCGGCGCTGCTTGCCTTCGCCGTGGTGTTGGTGTCGCGCTGGCGCGCGCCGCGCACCGATCAATTCCGTGGTGCCGCATTGGTTTTCGGGCTGTGGATGGTGATCGACGGCATCGCGTTCACCACCATGAAGGGCGGCATGCACGCCTACTACACGCTCGCTATCGGACCGGCGGTGGCAGGGATGTTCGCCCTGGGCGTGCACGAAGCGTGGCGGCGCCGCGATGAGGTGTTCGGCCGAATCGGTGCTGCCGCATTGATTATCGCGACCGGCGGATGGGCCTTCGTGCTGCTGAATCGCAATGCCGAGTGGCTGCCGTGGCTGCGCTGGACCCTCCTCACGGTTTCGGTGCTCGCCACACTCGGGTTGCTCGCCACCGCCTTCCCCGCCGTCTCGGGCCGACTGCGTACCCGGGCCACCTCGGTACTGGTGATCGCGGGCCTGCTGGCCGGGCTGGGCGGAACGACCGCCTACGCGGCGGTTACCCTGCCGCAGGAACACACCGGCGGCGGCCCCTCCGTCGGCCCCGCCAAGCCCGAAACGCCCGGCCCCGCAAATCAAATCCGCCGCGTCGTCATGGCATTCCTCGACGGCTCGACCGAACCGCAAGTCGCCGCGATGCTGCGCAACACCACCACCACGTGGTCGGCGGCGGTCGATCGATCCTCCACCGCCGCCAGCCTGGAGCTGGACAGCCGCACCCCGGTGATCGCCATCGGCGGCTTCACCTCCGACGACCCGGTGCCGACCCTGCCCGACTTCCAGCACCTCGTCAGCACCCACCAGGTGACGTATTACCTTGCGCAAGAGGTGAAGTTGCCCGACTCCTGGAAGGTCGCCGACCAACCGGGCGTCCTCACGCAGCCGGGTCAGCCGCAGACCAGCAACGGCATGTGGCGCCCCTCCGGCAACAAGGAGATCGCGGATTGGGTTGCGGCGCACTACAGTTCGGTCCACATCGGCAACGTCGCGATCTACGACCTGACGACGCCGACGCACTGATCAGCAGATCGACTTCCGCATGATCAACGGCACATGACGGCGTGCACCACTCGCGAAATGCCGCCGCCATGTGCCGTTGATCTTGAAGGGTCGCCCGACCCCGAAATGTGTCGGTGGCTGGTGGGATGGTGGAAACATGGCTACCTGGCGTGATTTCGAGAACGAGGCTCCGGAGCTGGCAGCGGAGGTGAAGCGACGTTTCCAGCTACACGAGAGTCATGTGCTGGCAACGATTCGGCGCGACGGCGCCCCCCGAGTGAGCGGATCCGAAGTAGCCTTCCACGACCCAGACCTGACCTTCGGCTCCATGCCCGGCGCACAGAAGGCCCGCGACCTCCAACGCGACGGCCGCTGCGCAATCCACGCCCACCCCGCCGACGGCGACGCCAAAGTATCCGGCACCGCCATCGAACTCACCGACCCCGCTACCCGGGCCGCAGCCGGTGCCGAACCCGCCGGCGAAGCCCACACCTTCCGCCTAGACCTCACCCAAGCCGTCCTCACCAGCGTCGACCAAGAACAGCAACTACTGGTCGTCGAAGTATGGCGCCCCGGCCAAGGCACCCACATCACCAAACGTCGCTGACCTAGTTGTACTGACCACGGACGTTGGTGACGGCGTGGCGAGCTGACATGGCGAAGACCTCCGAGTGAGATGCGAGCTGTCTAGGAACGCATTCACCAATCGGAGGTCTTCGTGTCTCACCGTAATGCCCCGCTCTCGGAGTTGGGTCGGTTGCGTCTTGCTCGTTGTGTCGTCGATGACCGCTGGCCGTTGCGGCGCGCGGCCGAACGGTTCCAGGTCTCGGTCACGACAGCAACACGCTGGGCGGGACGTTATCGCGTGCTGGGGGCCGCGGGTATGACCGATCGGTCCTCACGTCCGCACCACAGTCCACGCCGGACACCGACACGCACCGAGCGTCGCATCATCAAAGTTCGTGTCCTGCGCCGATGGGGACCGGCCCGCATCGCCTACCTGCTCGGCCTGCACCCCTCGACCGTGCACCGGGTCCTGACCCGCTACCGACTGGCACGGTTGCGTTGGCTCGACCGCGCCACCAGCGAGCCGGTGCGTCGTTACGAACACGATGCCCCCGGTGATCTGATCCATATCGATGTCAAAAAGCTCGGTAAAATCCCCGACGGCGGTGGCTGGCGCAAACTCGGTCGAACGAGCGGCAACCGAAATTCTCAGGCGCACAAGCCAACCGGAGTCAACAACGCCCACGGCAACCCGATGCACGGCTATCACTATCTGCACACCGCGCTGGACGATCATTCCCGGCTTGCCTACACCGAATTCCTCGCTGACGAACGAAAAGACACCGCCGCCGCGTTCTGGGTCCGCGCCAACGCCTGGTTCACCGCACAAGGCATCACCATACGAAAAGTGTTGACCTACAACGGTTCCTGCTACCGATCCCGCACCTTCGCCGAAGCGCTCGGACCGGTCATCCACAAACGCACCCGCCCCTACCGGCCACAAACCAACGGCAAGGTCGAACGTTTCCACCGCACCCTCACCGACGAGTGGGCCTACGCCCGGCTCTACCGCAGCGACACCGAACGATGCACGGCCTTCACCACCTGGCTCCACACCTACAATCACCACCGCGGCCACACCGCACTCGCAGGCCACCCACCAGCCAGCCGCGTCACCAACCTCTCGGGTCAGTACACCTAGTCCAGGATCTACACCCGCTCTCGGGATCTGCACCCACTCTGAGCGCCTGGGGCAAGAAGGTGTGCAGATCCCCAGCGCTGACAGCCGGAGCCCGAAATGTGGCGCAGCTAGTCGGCACCAGACGTGCCGCGCCCTTGCCCAAAGCGTTTTGACGCAACCGGCCGTTGGTAACAGCCGAGGTGAGGCCCGTGTAGTTGGTGGTGCGCCGGGCGGCGACCGCGATCCAACGGGACATGGCGGCGGGAAAGTGCGCGAGTGGGGCCGCCCTCATGTCCCGTACGAGGGCGGGGGTGACGGCGAGCGGGACATGGTGGCGGGAAAGTGCGAGTGGGGCCGCCGTCATGTCCCGTTCGTGGTGCAACTGGTCCTGTTGATCTTGAACGGGGGCGTTGTCGGAGGCAGACGCACCCCGACTCGGGATCCGCACTGTCTCCAGGGGCCCGCAGTGGGTGCGGATCCGGGGTCAGGGTGCGAATCTCGACGGGGTGGGGCGTATGGGGTTGGTGGTGCGTTTCGGGGGCGCGTTCAAGATCATGGGGAACTGGTGGCGGCATTGTTCGAGAAGGGGCCGCCACCAGTTCCCCATGATCTTGAACGGGGCGTTGCTGGAATAGCTGCACCCATTCTTGGATTCGCGCCGCTTCTACCAGCCGTAGAAATGCGGATCTTATTGGCCTGGTAGGTATTTCGAGCGCATGGCGGGATCGGGCGCTGGACGGAAGACGCTATGTCAGTCATGGTGACCAACCGTGACTTCGCGCCTGTGGACGCCGCTCTGGCCGACCACATCACACGTTCGGCTGGGGCGGCTCAACAACTCCGGTGCTGCGGGCCGAGAATCAGTGCGGCACGACCAGTCGTTGGTTGGTGACGTGTAACTGGCGGACGGTGCTGACCTCGAGATCTCGAACTTGACCGGCGTCCAAACGTCCGCACAGCCGTCCCCAGTGGACGGCGACCTGGTCGCCGGGTGTCACGTCGGGGACGGCTGAGTAGCCGTCGGTCCAGATCTCCGCGTGCTGCGGCGCGGGTTCCGACAGGCTCAGTTCCCGACCGTCCCATGCCAGTTCACGGCGGCTCAGCGTGATATTGGTTCCCGCGCAATCGATTACGGTTCCCCAGGAGATGCGGCAGCCATCGAGGACCTGTAGCGGATGGTTACTCTTCCCTTTCCCGAGCAGCCGGGTCCACGGATACACGCCGAGCACATGGAAACAATGATTGGCGGCTGCCTCGATGGCGAGGTCCGCGGTCAGATGCGTCCAGTACTGTCCGGCTAACGGCCCGATGACAGCGAGCAACTCGGCCGCGAACGCACCGGGATCGAGATCGGCGCCGATACCACCGCCGAGCCAATACGATTCGACGAGGCGGTGATCCAAGGGGTCGGCGATCCCGGTCAGCCTGGCCATCACCCGCAGGTAGGGCCACGCACCGGAAAACTGCCTGGCCACCGCACGTACGTCGGCTTCGGACCCGCCCCGGAGCGCGACCGCTTCCGGCGGTCCGCAGAAGCCGAGCCGATTCGGCGCGTACGCGTACCTGGCGAAGATCTCGGTCCCGCTGATGATCTCCGAGATAGCGGACTCCTCACTTTCTTGACGACCAGCGTCTCAACAGATCCGGGGCAGCTGCTCCCCCGCCGGGAGATCGACCACGCGGGTGCCGCCGAGCGCGGTCCGCGCGACCACCATGCCCGGATGCTCTTCGACGCAGACGCCGATGGCCGCGGCGCGGGAGCCGAGCGGATGCTCGTGCATCGCGGCAAGCACCATGTCCGCTTCCGCCGGCGCGACGAAGGCGACCAACTTGCCCTCGTTGGCGACATACATCGGGTCGAGCCCGAGCAGACCACACGCGTCGCGCACGGCGGCGGGCACCGGCAGCTTCCGTTCATCCAGTGACACACCGACTTTCGCGGCCCGCGCGATCTCGTTGAGCGTGGCCGACACCCCACCGCGGGTAGGGTCACGCAGCACGTGCAGGTCGGCGCCGGTGGCCAGCATCGCGGCGACCAGTCCGTTGAGCGGCGCGGTGTCGCTGCACACGGTGGTGCCGAATTCGAGGCCCTCACGGCAGCTCATCACCGCCACGCCGTGCACTCCGATATCGCCACTGACGATCACGACATCACCGGGCCGGGCTCGCTGCGGCCGGATGTCGACACCGTCGTCGACGATGCCGATGCCCGCGGTGTTGATGAAGATGCCGTCGCCGTGCCCGGAATCGACCACCTTGGTGTCGCCGGTGACCAGGGTGACGCCCGCCGCGAGCGCCGCCGTCCCGACCGCCTTGGCGATCTGGGCGATCTCGGCCAGCGCGGTGCCCTCCTCCAGGATGAACGCGGTGGACAACACCATCGGGCGCGCGCCCGACATCGCGAGGTCGTTGACCGTCCCGTTCACCGCGAGATCGCCGATGGAACCGCCGGGGAACATCAGCGGCTTCACCACGAACGAGTCGGTGGAGAACGCCAGCCGGACGCCGCCGAGGGTGACCACTGCGGAATCGCCGAGCCCCGCGTCGGCGGCCGCACCGAAGGCGGGCAGGAAGAGGTGCTCGATCAGCTCACCGGACATCGCGCCGCCACCGCCGTGGCCCATCACGATGTTGGGTGAGTCCCGCAGCGGCATCGGGCAGACCCAGCTCTCCATGTCGATGGTCGCCCCCGCGACGACCGTTTCGTCAGGCATGAGCCACCTCCGCTGGCAGGTCGAGGCGACGGTACAGGTAATAGGCCGCGCAGGCGCCTTCGGAGGAAACCATGGTGGCGCCCAACGGGTTTCGCGGCGTGCATTCCTTGCCGAACGCGGCGCATTCGTGCGGTTTGATCAGGCCCTGCAGCACCTCGCCGGAGCGGCAGATCGACGATTCGTCGGTGTGCATGTCGCTCACCGAATACCGGAGCTCGGCGTCGTAGTCCTGGTAGCGCTCCGACAGCTTCCATCCGCTCTGCGGGATCATGCCGATCCCGCGCCAGGCCCGGTCGGTGACATCGAAGACATCGCGCAGCATCGCCCGCGCGGCCGGGTTGCCTGCCGCCTGCACCGCGCGCGGATAGGCGTTCTCCAGTTCGTATTTGCCCGCCTCCAGCTGAATCACCGTGCGGCGGATGCCTTCCAGAATATCGAGGGGCTCGAATCCGGTAACCACCATCGGCACTTTGTATTTCGCGGCCAGTGGCGGGTACTCCTCGGTGCCCATCACGCTGCAGACGTGTCCGGCGGCGAGGAATGCCTGCACCCGGCAGCTCGGCGACTCCATGATGGCCGCGATGGCGGGTGGGACGAGCACATGCGAGACGAGCAGCGAGAAGTTGTTGATGCCAAGGCGTTTCGCTTGATACACGGTCATCGCGTTGGCGGGGGCGGTGGTTTCGAAGCCGATGCCGAAGAACACCACCTGACGGTCGGGGTTCTCCCGCGCGATGTTCAGCGCGTCCAGTGGTGAATAGACGACGCGCACGTCGCCGCCCTCGCTCTTGACGTGGAAGAGGTCCTTCTCGCTGCCCGGCACGCGCAGCATGTCGCCGAACGAGCAGAAGATCACGCCGGGGCGCGCGGCGATCGCCAATGCCTTGTCGATCACCTCGAGCGGGGTGACGCACACCGGGCAGCCAGGGCCGTGGATCATCTCGATCTCGTTCGGCAGCAGCTGATCGATGCCGTGCCGGATGATCGAATGCGTCTGTCCGCCACAGACTTCCATGATGGCCCAGCGCTGGGTGGTCACGCTGCGGATCTTGTCGAGCAGCTTCGCGGCCAGTTCCGGACTGCTGAACTCGTCGAGATACTTCATGGCGTCACCTCTGTCTTCGATTGGGCTGATTCGGCCGTTGGGTCGGCGAGCCCGGCCTGCTTGGCCGCGAGGGCGAAGCCGTCACCGAACTCCTCGTTGAGCACGCCGAGCCGCTCGAACTCGGCCAGCGTCTTGAGCGCGGATTCCTCATCCAGCCGCTGGATCGCGAAGCCGACGTGGACAACCACGTAGTCGCCGATCGCGGCGTCCGGAATGTATTCCAGGCACACGTCTTTGTGCACGCCGCCGAAGTCGACGACGGACATCAGGGTGCCGTCCCGCTCCTGCAGGTTGAGCACCCTTCCCGGTACTGCCAAGCACATGCTCGCGCTCCTTTCCTCATCCCGCGCTGACGGCGAGTAGTTGCCCGAACGCGAGTCCGCCGTCGTTGGGCGGCAACCTGCGATGGGAAATGACGTGAAAACCGTTGTCCTGCAACAGGGCGCGTGAGCGCGACAGCAGGAGGGCATTCTGAAAAACGCCGCCCGACAGAGCGACAGGGGTCGACGGGGTCGAATAGGCCACCGCCAGTTCGAGAATCAAGTGCGCCACCGCGTCATGGAAGCGCGCGCCGATCACGGCGGGCGAAACACCGTGCGCGACATCCGCCACCACCGCGGCGAGGACGGAGGCCGGATCGATTACTGCGGGGGCTGCGTCCGTTGACTCGGTATCAAGCGCGAACCGGTACCCAGCCGAATCACGCAGCGCGGGGACCGCATCCCCTGGCGCAGCATCCGGCGCGACCCGGTATCCAGCCGAATCACGCAGCGCGGGAGCTGCATCCGGTAGCTCGGCATCCGGCGCGACCCGGCACCCCGCCGAATCACGCAGCGCGGGGGCTGCATCCGCTAGCTCGGCATCCGGCGCGACCCGGTATCCAACCGAGTCACGCAGCGCGGGAACTGCGTCCGCTAGCTCGGCCTCCACCGCGAACCGGTACCCAACCCCGTAGTCCGTAACGCCGCGGGCCAGCCCCTCCAGTTCGATGGCCGCCTGCGCCTCGTAGTCCACCACGTGCCGGACGCCGGCCAGCGACGACACGGCGTCGAACAACCTGCCCATGCTGGAGGTCGGCACGCAGCCGAGGCCGGTCTCGAATTGGTGTGTCAGCACGGCGCGTTCGTCGGCGGGGCAAGCGTGCACCGACGGGATCGACTCCGACCAGTCGATGCCCGCCGCCCACAGGTGGGCCAGCGCCATCCGGTACGGCCGGTGCACGCTCACGTCACCGCCGGCCAACGGCGCGTACTTCAGATGCGCCAGTCGCCGGAAACCCTTGTAACCGGCCGCGAGCACCTCCCCGCCCCACACCGCGCCGTCCGGACCGAATCCGGTGCCGTCGAACGCGATACCGAGAACCGTTGCCGCCGCGCCCAATCCGTGCTCCCCCATCACCGAGGCGATGTGCGCGTGATGATGCTGCACCAGGCGCACCGGACGGTCACCCGCGTTGCGCTGCGCCCACGCGGTGGACCGATAGCGTGGGTGCGCGTCGGCGACGATTTGGGTCGGCTGCACGCCGGTGAGCTGCTCGAGGTGATGTTCGGCGTCATCGAAGGCACGAAGCGTGGCGAGGTCGTCCATGTCGCCGATGTGCTGACTGAGCCACGCGTATCGTCCGTCGGCCACCGCGCAGGTGTTCTTCAGATCGGCACCTACTGCCAGCGTCGGCGGCATCGGGATGGGCAACGCCAGCGGCAGCGGCGCGTAACCACGAGAGCGGCGCACAGGCAGTTCCATGCCGTCGACCAGACGGACCACCGAGTCATCGCACGGCACGAGGATGCGCCGATTGTGCGAGAGCCACCCATCCGCGAGACCCGCGAGGCGAGTACGCGCGTCGTTGTCGTCGTAGCAGATCGGCTCCCCGCCGAGGTTGCCCGACGTCATAACCAGCACCTGCGGTCCGGGCGGGTCGTCGGGCAGCCCGAACAACAGCAGATGCAGCGGCGCGTAGGCGATCATGACGCCCAAGTCAGGATTGCGCGGAGCCACCGAGTCCGCCGGAAACACCCTTCCGGAGGGCCACGCGCGTTCGATGAGCGACACATCGTCCGTCTGCGCGGCCTGTGCCATGTCGGCACGCACCGTGGGCGGTCCGTGGTGGCCGCGTTCGAGGCCCACCATCGTCTCAGGCCCATCGGTCACCGGACTGGCACCTGACTCGACGCCGATCCGGGTGCCGGACTGGACACGACCCTGCTGGTCGACCTCGATGATGCCAACGGGCACAACCGATTCGGCCTGTTCCGGCGACCACGCTGACTCGGCAGGCGGCGCCGGGCTAGCGGCCCGCGCGGATCCGGGGCCCGACGGTCCAGGCAAGTCCGCCTGCGGGCCGCCCGCGGCTCCGGCGACACGGCGGGCAAGTAGCACTATCGGGCGCGCGGGGCTTGTCAGCAGTGCGGCAGCTGTGGCGTCGACCTCGACGATCGCGCGTGCAGAGTCCACATTCGCGACCATGACCGCGAAAGGCTTGTCGCCACGCTGCTTTCGCTTGCGTAGTTCGGCGACGGCGGCTTCGTTGGTGGCATCGCAGGCGAGGTGGTAGCCGCCGATGCCTTTGACGGCGAGAATGCCGCCGTCGCGCAACAACTTTCGGGCGGCGATGAGTGGATCGCCGACGCCCGGGCCCGTGTAGGCGAGGGTTGGTCCGCAGTCGGGGCAGGCGATCGGTTGGGCGTGGAAGCGGCGATCGGTGGGGTCGGCGTATTCGCGGGCGCACCGGGCGCACATCGGGAAGTCGGCCATCGAGGTGCGGTCGCGGTCGTAGGGCAGGCTCGCGATGATGGTGAAGCGCGGGCCGCAGTTGGTGCAGTTGATGAAGGGGTGGCGGTGGCGTCGGTTCGCCGGGTCGGCGAGTTCGCTGGCGCAGTCCGCGCAGAGCGCGACGTCTGGCGAGGCCAGAGTGCGTCCGCCACCGTCACGGGTGGTGTCGGCGATGTGGAAGCCGGTGCCGCCGCACAGCGCGATGGTCTGCTGCTCGACGGATTCGACCACCGCGAGCGGCGGCGGATTGTCCAGGACGCGTCGGACGAATTCGTCCAGATCGGCTGGCGCGCCTTCGATTTCGACGATCACGCCCGAGCTGTCGTTCGACACACTGCCGGACAGCGCCAATTCCGCGGCGGTGGTGTAGACGAAGGGCCGGAAGCCGACCCCCTGCACCACGCCGCGCACCACCACCCGGCGCCGCGACCGGTGCGCGGTCATGGTTCGTCACCGCTCCCGAGCATGCGCAGTCCGGATAGCGCCGATGCCGCGCCCGCCTCGTCGGTCTTCTCCACCACGAACCCCATGTGGATGATCACCCAGTCGCCGGGCCGCGCCGGATCATCCTCCAGCAGACCGATATTCACCTTGCGCTTCTCGCCCTGGACATCGACCAGCGCGATCTGATTGTGGTAGCCGTCGAGGATTTCGACGACCCGGCCGGGAATGCCAAGGCACATCGCTCATTCCTCCTGTCGAGCTGCTGCGGGTATAGGCGACAAGTCCGCGAGAACTTCGGCGACCGCTGCTACGGCCGTATCTACGGCGGCGGCAACAGGTTTGGATAGACCCATCCGCTCGTCCACCGATTCGATCTGGCAGCCGATCACGTAGGTCGGCGGTAGGGTGCCGCCGAGGGCGCGGACGCTGGCGAATACCGCTTCCGGGTTCATCGCGTGCGCATCGAGATTCGCGGCGCCATCGCTGCCCTGTTCGGCTTGGAAGACTCGAACACGGCCCGGCGCACCATGATTCGGCACCGCATCGATCAGGATCAGTGCGTCCCATCCGTCGAGCAGGTCGTAGGCGAGGTGCATGCCTCGGATGCCGTAGTCGACCACGCGCACCGCGGGGTCGGGGTGGTGCGGCAGTCGTCGCACCACCTCTGGTCCGAATCCGTCGTCGCCGAGGAAGATGTTGCCGATCCCGGCGACCAGCACTGTCGTCGTCAGATCACCCCTGATCCTCGGTCGGCGCGGTCGCCCCGCCGACGTCCGCGCCGCCGACTTCGCCGGTGGCCGTCTCATTCGGGTCGTTCGCTTCCGTTGTGCGCCCCTCGTAGGGCGGCACCGCGGGCTCAGCATCGGAACCAGCGGTCTCATTGGTGAACTCAGCGGTCCGCTCGGGCTGCGTACCCTCGGCCGAGGTCGTCTCCTCGTGCCCGATATCGCCCGCCGGACGATCCGCACTCCCTGCTGCGGCCGTATCGGCACCGGTGTCTCGCGAGCCCGGCTCGCCCCGTTCCGACTGGGGTTCGTCGCGCTGCTCGGGGTCGGTCATGACATCTCCTCAGTGCTACATGTGACGGATCTTCAAGTAACGCCGCAAATCCGGTATCGATCGCACACCGACATACGCGGCACCAACGACGATCACCGCGACAACGGCCGTCGCAACAATTCCGACGATCTCCATATCGGACCTTCCTTCTACTTCTCGGGGCTGGTGAGTGGTTCGATCTCGTCCGGCGCGAAATACAGGTAGCGGCCGTACCATTCGTGCAGATCCGCCGCCGGATCGTCCTCGATGACGACGCCGACATGAGCATGGCCGTCGACGTCTTCGTGCACCGAGGTGACGCGGGCGACCTTGCCGTCGAAGAACAGGTCCTGCGCATCGGCGCGGCGCGAGGGGTGCAGCCGCACCTTGCTGCCCTTGCGCACCCGAACCCCGGCGATCGATACTGCGTCGGAGTCGGGTTGAACGGCGTTGTCGGCCAGCGGATCCCACCAGTCGACCCCCTCGGGGATCTCCGGAATCAGTTGCGGCTGACCGAGATGCGGGTCGCGCAGCACGCCGTGCAGCTGCTGCATCGACTCCGGCGTCATGGCGTCGCAGCGGTCGATGATCTGGGCCGCACGCGGATCGGTGGCGCGGGCCTGCGCCTTCTCCTCGTCGGTCATCGTCATCACCCGCAGCGTGAGGATTTCGTCGATCTCGGTCGAGTCGAACAGCGGCCCGTCGCTCTGCTCGGCGATCTCCGGGTGGTCGTAGAGGATGATCGGCGAGATGAGCAGCAGGCTCTGGTCCCCTGGCGGTCCGGCGAGCACCGGGAAACAGCGGTCCCGTACGCAGCGGGCGGCGGCATCGGCCGCTTCGTCGGGCGGTTCGAGCAACGAAATGAACTGTCCGTCGGTAACTTCGGCGATGACGTGCGCGCCGATCAACGAGCGGGCGATGGCGTCGCGCTGGTCCGTCGCGGCCGCGCCGATATTGCGGACCAGCACCGAGAGCCGGACGTAGCCCGCGTCCCGCTCGACGGACAGCTCGAGTTCGGCGTCCAGCGCGAGACGCGTGCGCACCAATCGGCCCGCGGCCTTGCCGGTCGAATTGGCGATGTCCTCGACATCGGTCCCACCGGAAACCACCAGCGGCCACGTCCCCGCGGCGAGTGACAGTGGGCCGTAGACGAATTCGCGCTCGACGGCTTCGTCCCAGGTGATCCAGGAACGCGTACCGACGGTGAGTTCCGCGATCCGCGCGCCGTCCTTGTCCTCGACCGCACGGCGCTGCAACTGCAGAAACCGAACGGTCAGGGTGATCGCCGTGTCGGCGGTCTCGTCGATCAGGCATTGCGCCGACAGACTCGATTCCTCACCGAGCCCGGCCAGCGCGGCACCCTCGGGACCGAGCACGCCGAACTGCCAGCGCGACTGGTTCTTTCGGGAACTCGCCCGATACGGGTACAGCAGATAGCCCTCGTACAGCACCGCGTCGGCGACGGCGCGCGCCCTGGCCCTGGTCTCGGCGGTCATGGCTGTGCCTCGCCACCGGTCGACGGGGTCTGCTCGGGGCAGCGAGCCAGCAACTGGGTCACCGCGTCGTCGAAGCCGAGCATGCCGTGTTCGGACTTGTACGCGGCGAGGGCGTCGAGGGTCTCCCTGCTCAGGCGCAGCCAACCGGAGTTCGGGTAGTGCGCGGCCATCACGTCGTGCCAGACCGAGACCGGCATGTCGAACTTGTCCTCGCGGTCCCACGGAATCTGCTGAATCCCGAAACCCATTGTCCCCTTGAGAAATACCGTGCCGCTGAACAGAAAGATCAACGGAACAGTGCCCTCACGCAGCGCGTGCAGATACTTGGAACCCGTCACCTCGAAGTCGTAGGTGACCGGCATCGGCAGGTCCACCTCGGACCCGCCGTGGAATCCGCGAATCATGGTGGCGCAGTGCATCCAGAGAAAGGTCCGCTGGGTGTCACGCCAGCGTTCCCTCGGGCCGAACAGGTCGGCCAGGCCAGCGCCCTCTTCCTCGGAGTAGCGGCGGCGGTGCGGTTCTATCCGCACCTGCGCGCGCAACGCGATGGCGTGCACGGGTTCGTCGGCGAGCGAGGCGATGCCGATGCGCGCGGTCAGATTCGGTGCGACAGCATAGGGTTCGGGCTTCACGTCGAGTACCGCGAAGGTCATCGAGTTGACCGGGCTCATCACGCGCCGCCTGATCGTGCCGGTTTCGCACGAGCGGACACGGCGGTGAAGAACTCGTCGAGATAGTCGTGCACGTCCCGGCCGCCGTCGAATCCGCGCCAGAGCGTGCGCATTCGGCCGACGAACTCGTAGCAGGTGTCGATCGGCAGCAGCAGGCACACGGCCTCGCCGGTACCGCGTTCGGGAACCCGGATGAGCAGGGCCTCGACATCCGCTGCCAGCACGCCCAATTCGGGATGCCGATCCAGCACCGCCTGCCATTCGGCAAGCGGCAGTTCGGATTCGGTGGCACCGGCCGGTCCGGGATAAAACGCGACGGTCCGGTCCATGGCGGAGTTGCGGAAGAAGAAGGCGAGTCCCACCGGGATGTCCAGCGCGTCCCACTCCCCCTGACTGATCGTGAAATCAGGGAAGTGCAAATAGCGGTCCGGCACCGCGCGGTAGCGCAGCTGGGCACCCTGGTCGGTGAACAGCAGATAGCACCCTCGGCAGGTGCACATCAGCTGTCTGCCTTCGACATTCACCACATGCTGGTGCTCGTCGGAGATCGGCTCGGCGCACATCTCGCACCGCTCGCCGACCGGCACCACGGGCGGGCGGTCGGCGGTGATCCGCTGCAAGGCGCGAAACGGAGAGCTCACCCACTCACCCCCACCGGCACGGCCACCGACAGTTCACCGGAACGCACCAGCACGGGCAGCGGTTCGAGATGACCCTCGCCGTCTACTCGCGCACCGGCGCGCACGGCATCGAAATGCGCGAGACAGTTCGGGCAGCGCAGCACCGCGTCGCCGACGGGGTAGCCGACCCGCCGATGCAGCGCGGCACCGGCCAGCGAGCTGTCGCAGGCCGGGCAGTGATCCCGATAGGCGAACAGGTTGTCGCCGACCCGGCAGGCCAGCACCACCAGCCCGGCGATCGCGAAACCGCCCACCTCGCCCGGCTTCAGCTCCGCGAGTTCCGGTACCGCCACCCAGTTTCCGGCGGGTTGGCCGGACTGCTGACCGTTGGCGTGTACCCGCGAGAACAGCGAGTCGGCCGAGATCATGCCCGCCGACGCCGCCTGTGCCTCGGCCACCTCGATGGACACGATCTCGGGCGCGGCGGCACGCACCGCGTCCTCGACCGCCAGTTCCAAGGTCACCGACGACGACGGACAGGTCTTGCAGCTGCCCGAGAGCTCGAGCCGGACCACGCCATCGGCGACGCCGAGCAGCGCGACGTCACCACCGTGCGACCCGAGATAGGGCCGCACGGTATCGAGTGCCGTCCGCACCCTGGTGTGCACGTCGTGCGGGTGCAGTCCGTGCACGAGCAGCAGGCTGGCCACCAGGTCGTCGCGGGCGAGCCGATCGATCGTGTCGTTGTCGTTGCCGAGCAGCCGCAGCACGCGCTGCAACCCCGCGCCATAGAGATCCGCGACCTCACGCACCAGATTCTCGGCGCGCTCACGAGCCATAGCACCCCCTGCTGAACTCGCGTCCAGCAGGGTCTCGATCCGTTCACCCGCTGTGCGCCAACGGGTTTCCTCATCGAGTGCGGTGTCCTCGAGTGCTGTGTCTTGCTGGTCTCCCGGGCGATCGTCCACTGTCATTTCTTCCGACCCTCCGCTCGACCCGGCCTCACTCCGCGGTCAGCGTTTGTGTCGGTGAATGCAGTTTCTCCAGCGTCTTGCCGTTGCCGAGATACATGTGCACACCGCACGGCAGACAGGGATCGAAGCTGCGCACAGTGCGCATGATGTCGATGCCCTTGAAGTGCTCGCGGTCGTTCTCCTCGAAGATCGGCTGGCCCTGCACCGCGTCTTCGTACGGGCCCGGCGTGCCATAGCTGTCACGCGGATTCGCGTTCCACGGCGTCGGCGGGTACGGGTGGTAGTTCGCGATCTTGCCGTCCCTGATCACCATGTGATGCGAGAGCACGCCACGCACCGCCTCGGTGAAGCCACAGCCGATGCCCTCGTCGGGCACCTCGAACTTCTCCCAGGTCTTGGTGTGGCCCGCCCGGATCTCCTCCAGTGCCTTCTCCGCGAAGTGCAGTGCGCACGCGGCGGCGTAGGCCTGGAAGTAGGTGCGTGCCCGGTTGCGTTCGATCGTGTTGCTGCCGTGCACCGGAACGTGCCATTCGAAGCTGACCGGGCCCTTCAGCGCGGTCTTGGGCAGGTTGATCTGCACGCTGTGTCCGGTCGACTTCACGTAGCCGATGTCGACGAGCCTGGCCAGCGCCGTCGACCACAGGCGGGCGAGCGGGCCGCCGCCGGTGTCGAGCGCGAGGTGATCCTTGCCGTCGTACCAGCGCGGTGACATGACCCAGCTGTACTTGTCGTCCATGTCGCGCTTCTGCGGCCGTGGATTGGTGTGCTGGTTCCACGGGTGGCGCCGGTCCACCGGATTGCCGAGCGGATCGGACTTGACGAACATCTCCTGATCGGTCCAGTCGTCGTAATACGAACTGCCCAAAAGGATTCGGATGCCGAGGTTGATATCGACCAGCGACGTGGTGACCAGTTTGCCGTCCACGACGACGCCAGGGGTCACGAACATCTTGCGGCCCCACTCGGCCATGTCCTGGTAGTTGAAGTTGCACACCTCAGGGTCTTGGAACGATCCCCAGCAGCCGAGCAGAGTGCGGCGCAGGCCGACCTGTTCGTAGCCGGGCAGCGCCTCGTAGAAGAAGTCGAACAGGTCGTCGTGCATCGGCACGACCTTCTTCATGAACTCGACGTAGCGCATCAGCCTGGACATGTAGTCGGTCATCAGCTGAATGGTCGCGACGGTGCCGACGCCACCGGGATACAGCGTCGACGGATGCACGTGCCTGCCTTCCATCAGGCAGAACATCTCGCGCGTATACCGGCTGACCTGCAAGGCTTCCCGATAGAACTCGCCGGTGAACGGGTTGAGCGCCCGCATGATGTCGGCGATGGTCCGGTAGCCGTGCTCGTTGGAATGCGGCGAGAGCGTCTTCTCCGCCATGGCGAGCACGCCGGGATTGGTCTCGGCGACCATCTTTTCGCAGAAGTCGACCCCGACCAGGTTCTCCTGGAAGATGTTGTGGTCGAACATGTACTCGGCGGCCTCACCGAGGTTGACGATCCACTCACCGAGGTTCGGCGGCTTCACCCCGTACGCCATGTTCTGGCAGTAGCAGGAGCACGTCGCGTGGTTGTCGCCGCAGATGCCGCAGATGCGGCTGGTGATGAAGTGCGCGTCGCGTGGATCCTTACCCTTCATGAAGATCGAGTAGCCGCGGAAGATGGACGAAGTGCTATGGCACTCGACAACTTCCCGGTTCTCGAAGTCGATCTTGGTGTATATGCCCAGGCTGCCGACTATGCGCGTGATCGGATCCCAGGCCATCTCGACGAGGCTGTTGGGGTCGATCTTCTTATGCGACGGCTCGGGGACGATGGCAGTCATCGAAGATCCTCCTACCAGGTGCGAGTCGCGCCAGTTGTCAGCTTCTCGCCCTTGTGCCGCCAGCGCGGCTCTTTGTCGACCGTGCGGCCGGTGATGTGTCGGAGGCTGCGGATCATGGATCCGTAGAGCCCTGATGCGGCGGAGGAGAGCTTCCCGCCGGGTGGTTCGTCCATGAACGGCATGAACTTGTCGGGGAAGCCGGGCATGGTGCAGCCGATGCAGATGCCGCCCACATTCGGGCAGCCACCGACGCCATTGATCCAACCGCGTTTGGGCACATTGCATTTGACGACCGGGCCCCAACACCCCAGCTTGACAATGCATTTCGGCGAGCCGTATTCGGTCGCGAAATCACCCTGCTCGTAATAGCCTGCGCGGTCGCATCCTTCGTGCACGGTCGCACCGAACAACCACTTGGGCCGCAACGCCTCGTCGAGCGGGATCATCGGCGCCTGACCGGTGGCCATGTAGAGCAGGTAGGTGAGCGTCTCCGACAGGTTGTCCGGCTGAATCGGGCAGCCAGGCACGCAGACAATCGGTATGCCCGCCTTGCTCTTCCAGTCCCAACCGAGGTAATCGGGGACACCCATGGCACCGGTCGGGTTACCGGCCATCGCGTGGATGCCGCCGTAGGTGGCGCAGGTACCGACCGCGACTATCGCGGTCGCTTTCGGCGCCAAACGGTCCAGCCACTCACTGGTTGTCATCGGCTGGCCCGTCGCGGGGTTGTTGCCGAAGCCACACCAATAACCTTCATCATGAAGGTTTTCATTAGGTATCGAACCCTCTACGACCAGCACAAAGGGTTCTAATTCGCCTCTATCGGCTTTGAAAAACCACTCCAGGAAGTCGTCGGCCCCACCGTTCGGGCCGCACTCGAAATCGATCAGCGGCCAATGCACCGCAATTTTGGGGAGCCCGGGTAGGGCGCCCAAGGCGATCTCTTCGATACTTGGCTGGGTGGCGGCGGTTAGCGCTACCGAGTCGCCGTCGCAACTTAGACCGGCGTTGATCCACAGCACGTGGATCAGGGTCTCTTCGGCTCGCACTGCTTCCTGAGTTGGCATCTAGCTGCCACCTTCCACAGCGGATCATCGGGTTTGCGGTCTCACTGGGCTTGAAGACACATCATCCGAATGTGATCCTGATCACGTTAGTCTAAGCCCAGCTTGACAGCATCCTCAAGGGCGGCCGATTTCTGAGGACGTCGTTGCTCGAAAAGCCACGAGTACCATCGATCCACGCCCTCACCTGTGGTTACCGAGAGCGGGAGGATCTCAACGCCGGGATTCACCGCACTGGCAAACTCGCCGCACTTGTCCAGATCGAAGTCGACATAGGGCAGCAGATCGATCTTGTTAATGAGCACCAACTCGGCGGCGGCGAACATGTGCGGGTACTTCAGCGGCTTGTCGGTGCCCTCGGTCACCGAGATAACCACGACCTTGCTGCGCTCGCCGAGATCGAACAGTGCCGGGCAGACCAGATTTCCGACGTTTTCGATGAACAGCAAGGTGCCCGCCGCGGGGTCCAGGGCCTCCAGCGCGCGGTGCAGCATTTCGGCATCCAGATGGCAACCGGCGCCGGTATTGATCTGCACCACCTTGCATCCGGTCGCCTGGATGCGCTCGGCATCGAGCAGGGTGGCCTGGTCGCCCTCGATCACCGCGACCGGCAGCTCGCCGAGTTCCCGGATGGTCCGCTCGAGCAGCGTGGTCTTGCCGGCGCCCGGCGAGCTCATCATGTTGAGCGCGAGGATGTCCCGCTCGGCCAGCCACTCCCGATTACGTTGCGCCAGTTGGTCATTCTTGGCCAGGACCTTCAGTTCCAGGCTCACCGTTTCGGTGCGCGGCAGGTGCACGTGGTCGGCGCCGTTGCCGTGCTCGTGATCGTGGTGATGATCATGGCCGTGCTCGTGGTCGTGCTCATGATCGCCGTGCTGATGGTGTTCGTGCGGGACGCGGATCACTGCTGCCGCGTCGTCGCCACATCCACAGGTTGCGCACATGCTTCGCTCACTTCCATCGACCGGATGCGTAGGTCGCGTCCGGAAAGGATCTCGACGTCAGCGCTCCCGCAACGACACAGCACAATCGGATCGGCCAGACCGAATTCGGCGCCACAAGACCGGCACTCGGCGGTGCCTAGTATTTGCTGGATGACAAGCCGCGCGCCTTCCGCGACCGTCCCCTCGGCGGCGAGTTCGAAACAGAATTGCATCGCGTCGGGCACCACCGCACACAATGCGCCGACCTCGACGGTCACGCTGTATACGGTCCGGCCCGCCGCATGCTCACACACGGCGTCGATGACGCTCTGGGTAATGGCCATTTCGTGCATCGCGGTTCTCGGATCATCGAGTAGGACCCCTATCGAGGCTACCTCCGCGCGCGGCGCCGTCGTGGCGAATCAGATCGCTTGATCTGTTCGGGTAGCGGCGATTCCGGCGAGAATGACGCGCAGGCCGTAGTCGAACTCGGCAGTGAAAAGGTCGTCGACCATTGTGGTGGTCAGCGGGTATCTGATGTTGTCCATGACCGTTTCAATTTGTTCCGGCCGATAGGGATTGTTCTCGTATTCCGCGCCGCCGCGCGCCTGTTCCTCGATGACGAAGCCGACGGTGTAGTGCAGCAGGATCGGGAGACCCGCGCCGCCTCGGCGAGGGTGAAGCCCGCGTCCTCGAGCGTGCGCAGCGCCAATTCCACTGTGCGTTCGAGCCGGGCTGGTACCGCCTGGTCGTGCAGCGCCACGACCTCGTCATGGCACGCGGGTCGACGCTGTCGTTCGAGAACTTCCGGAAGCACTTCGTCGAGATCGCCGGCACCGACTTCGGCATGCACAGCCCGCGCTGGGTGACGCACTACGGTAACGCGGCGCGCCAGGCCGATCGCTACCGCGACGGGCGCGTGTTCCTCTCCGGAGATGCCGCGCACATCCACTACCCGGCGGGCGGTCAGGGGCAGAACCTCGGCATCCAGGACGCGGTCAATCTCGGCTGGAAGCTGGCAATCACGTTGCGCGGCAACGGGTCCGACGACCTGCTCGACACCTACGAGTCCGAGCGGCATCCGGTCGGCGCTCGCGTGCTGACCAACACCCGGGCACAGACCGCGCTGCAGCGGCCCGGCGCGCACGTCGAGGCGCTGCGCGACATCATGGGCGATCTGATCGACATGGACGTGGTGCGGCAGCGGCTCGGGGTGATGATCACCGCACTGGATATCCGCTACGACACCAATGGGGATCATCCGCTGGCCGGACGGCGGGTGCCCGATGGGGATCTCATTACTGCCGAGGGCGATACGCGGGTTTGTGAACTGCTGCGCTCGGGTCGTCCGATGTTGTTGCAGCTCAATGGAAATCAGGTCTCGTCGGCGCAAGGGTGGCTCGATCGGCTCGAGGTGGTCGACGCCCGCAGTCGCGCTGAGCGCTGGGCTGTTCCCGGCGTTGGCGACATCGCGGTACCTGCCGCGATCCTCGTTCGGCCCGATGGTTACGCGGCGTGGGTCGGCGGGGAGCCCGAGGGCGACGGGCTGGCCGAGTCGCTGCCGACCTGGTTCGGTCCGGCAGCCTGAGTGGTTGTCGAGCGGGACATGACGGAGCGTCTAGTCGGCGCTCGACTCCATCATGTCCCGCTCGACGCGCGTTCGGTCGGCCGGAGGTTCCACCTCCGGCGTCATGTTCCGCGCGAAGTGTGCTCGGTCGGCCAGAACCCACTTGCGGCATCATGTTCCGGTCGACGTATGCGGGGCCGACCAGGGGCGTCATGTCCTGCTCGACGCACGTTCGCTCGGCATGGGGTCTACCTGGGCGTTCTCACGAATGCGGTGCAGTGGGCGTCTTCCGGGCGTGAGCATGCAGCGGAAGTTGTCCGGAAACCACGCTTCTCGTTCCGCCGCCCCTACTTGGCGGGCGGCTGAGCCGATGCACCGCAGCGACGGACGTCCCTCGCCGCGGCTGCGAAATCTAGGGCTCTATCCCCCTCGTTCGGCTCCCCTACCGCACACCGATGCCGAACTCGAGCGTCTGCTGGTGATGTTGCAGCAACAACATCAAAACGGCACGACCGTCAGCATCGGACACAGCCGAGACGCGAACTCCGTCGCCGCTGCGGACGCATTTTTCTCGGCGTGGCGCGAGCGCGGTCATCGCGTGTCGGCGGTCGTCGATTGGCCCGAGGACGCCGCCTCCTGGCTGCGGCAGGCGCGACGCCTCACTGCCGGAGCTCCCGATGTGTGGGTAATCGCCGCGGCGGTCGACGGTTTCGTGCAGCTGAGTAGGCGGCTGGTGCACTCCACCCACTGGACCGCGCGACGTACTTTCGCGTTCGCGTCGCTGGCCGATCCGATGTGCGGCGTGCTGGCGGGCCCCGCGGTCCTCGACGGGCTGCGGGGCGCTACCGGCGATGGAAGAAGCTGGGCAATCTCCGGCAACGAGGTCGTCCTCGTCGCTGACTGACTACCCGGTCTGGTCGTCGACCGTGGTGACGGAGGCGTACCGGATAACACCTGTCTCTGGATGAGTAGCCGCTCAGCCCTCACTCAATCGTCACTGCCACCGATCGGCAATCGACGACGGCTCGAAAACCGCGGGTGATCAGCTGCTGCTCACCGCTTGCTGTTCGATCGATTCCTCCGCGTGGGTGGCGCCGATCCAGTGCAGCAGGTCGTGGATCGTGTCGTCGGCGAGGCGGTATCGGACGATGCGGCCGTGTTTGGCGCTGGCGACCCAGCCCTGATGACGCAGCAGCCGCAAAGCGTGCGAGACGGCGGTGCCCGACATGCCGACCGCGGCGGCGAGGTCGCTGACGCTGATATCGGGTGCGTGGTGCAGACATACCAGGAGGCGAAGCCGGTTGGCGTCGGACAGCAGCTCGAAACGCCCGGCCCAATGCTCGATACCGGCGATATCCAAACCCGATGCGGCACGGCCTGCGTGATCGGGGTCCAGCGGAATGCTTACTGCCACACACCTACTCTGCCGGTCCTTGGCGAATACGACCAGTCCTCCACAACATAGGTACATCTGTTCACGTGAACAGATATCGCGCGTATCGTCTTCAGGGGTGAGCTCGAGCACCACCCAGTCCATGCACATGAGCGACGGCATCGTCAACGCGCCGACCTCGGTGATCTTCGCGGTGATCGCGGTCGCGGGCCTAGGTTTCGCGGCCTGGCGGGCGCGCGCCGAGCTGGACGAACGGGCCGCGCCGATGGCGGGATTGGTGGCCGCGTTCATCTTCGCGGTGCAGATGGTGAACTTTCCGATCATGCCGGGGGTGAGCGGGCACCTGTTGGGCGGTGCGCTGGCCGCGATCCTGGTCGGTCCGTATGTCGGGGCGTTGTGCGTGGCGATTGTGCTTGTCGTTCAGGCGCTTTTGTTCGCCGATGGTGGATTGACCGCACTCGGGACGAACATCACGAACATGTCGTTGATCGGCGTCACGGTCGGCTATACCGTCGCCCGCCTCGTGCTGCCGGTGCTGTCGCGGCGGCGAGCGGATGCGGGGATCGGAATCGTCGGATTCGTCGCGGCGTTCGTCGGAACCGTCGCCGCCTCATTGGGTTTCGTGATCGAGTACGCGATCGGCGGTGCGGCGGGCTCGACCGTCGGAGCGGTCGCGGGGTACATGCTGATCACGCACGCGTTGATCGGTGTCGGTGAAGGGATCATCACCGCGATCACGATCATCGCCGTGGTCAATGCCCGGCCCGATCTGGTCTATCTGTTACGGGTGACCGGTCAGCGGCGCACTGCCGCGACACCGCTGCGGCCACGGCTTTCGATGACCGGATTCCTGTTGGCGTTCGCCGCGGTGGCGGTGCTCGTCGCGGGATTGCTGTCCTACGTGGCGAGTTCGAAACCGGACGGGCTCGACGCCACCACCCAGCGGGGGTGCACCGTTGTGCAAGTCGACGGCGCCGAACAACTACAGGGCGAGTGTATCGCCAAGAACGCCAGGGAGCATCACCTCTCGAACTCGCCGCTGGCGGGATATCGGATCGATGGCAACGACAAACTGACCGGCCTCGCAGGCATTCTCGGGGTGGCCGCCGCGTTCGCCGTGCTGTTCGCCGTGGTGAACCTGATCCGGACGGGACGGCGCAAGACCAGTGCGGCTACCAGGTCGGAGTCGACGTAAGTGACCGCTGTCAGCCACCGCCTGTATCTGCCGGGAAGTTCACCGGCGCATCGGGTTCCGGCCGAAGTGAAGATCGTCTGCGCGGTGCTCACGGTCTTCGCGGTCGTGGCGACGCCGCGAGAGTTGTTCTGGCCGTTCGGTTGTTACGCGCTCGGCTTGGTCGCGCTGTGGTGGTGGGCGGGTATTCCGTTGCGCTGGATCGCGCCGCGGCTGCTCATCGAACTGCCCTTCGTTGTGCTCGCGGTCCTGCTGCCGTTCGCGGCGGGTGAGCCGAGGACGACGTTTCTCGGGATGTCGCTGTCGACGGCCGGACTGTACGCAGCGTGGGGCATCATCGCGAAAGGGACTATCGGCGTGGGTGTTTCGCTGACGTTGGCGGCAACCACGAACGTGCGCGACTTGCCCGGCGGACTGACCAGGCTGCGCGTTCCAGGCATGATCGTCACCATTGTCGTGCTGATGCTGCGTTACGTCGATGTGCTGCTCGAGGAGGCGGCGCGGATGCGGCTGGCGCGGATCTCCCGCGGCGACGATCCACGGACGCTGCGTCAAGCAGGCGCGACCGCGCGCGGTGCGGGCACCTTGTTCCTGCGTTCCTACGAACGAGGCGAGCGAGTGCATCTGGCGATGTTGTCACGCGGATTCGACGGCGCCGTACCGGATTTCGGCACCAAGCCGGCGACACGGGCGCAATGGCTACTCGGCTGCCTGCCCGCCGTCGCGGCGATCTGTGTCTGCCTGAGCGCTTGGGCGGTCCGATGACCGATCTGGCAACGCCCGCAGTACGTTTGGTCGACCTGACCTTCGCCTATCCCGACGGGACCGGCGCGCTGCACGGTGTGAATCTCGACATCGCCCCCGGCGAACGGGTCGCCGTCCTCGGTCCCAACGGTGCCGGTAAATCCACCCTGATGCTGCACCTGAACGGCGTGCTCACCGCAGCATCCGGCGAGGTACGCATCGGCGGAATCCTGTTGGACCGCACCACCGTTCGCGCCATCCGCCAGCGCGTCGGCCTGGTGTTCCAAGACCCCGACGACCAACTGTTCATGCCGACCGTCGAGCAAGACGTCGCCTTCGGCCCCGCCAACTTCGGCATCCGCGGCGCCCAGCTCACCGAAAACGTCCGCGACGCCCTGGCCGCCGTCGGCATGTCCGACCGAGCCGACCGCTCCCCCACCCAACTCTCCGTGGGCGAACGCCGCCGCGCCGCCCTCGCCACCGTCCTGGCCTGCCAACCAGAAGTGCTGGTCCTGGACGAGCCGGCCGCCAACCTCGACCCCGTAGCCCGCCGCGAACTAGCCGACGTCCTGACCGCCCTCCCCACCACCATCCTCATGGTCACCCACGACCTCCCCTACGCCCACCGCATCTGCGACCGCGTCGTCATCCTCGACGCGGGCCGCATAGTCGCCAACGGCCCCGCCGCCGAAATCCTCGAAGACACAGCCCTACTCGCCAAACACCGCCTCAGCTGACCACCGCATTCGGGTTGCCTGCCCGTGGATTACGTTGAGCCGATGGGTGATATCCGGATCTCAACGGCGCTCCACGCCTCGGCCGACCTGGCACAAGAGGTGACCGGGCTAGTTCAACAGCTCTCGACGACGGCCGCGCCGCTCACCGTCGACGCACTCGCCGAACTCATCGCGTCCGATTCCGCAACGCTGCTCATCGCGTCATCGGACACGTGCGTCGTCGGCATGCTCACCCTCATCACCTACCGGATCCCGACCGGCATCCGAGCCCGGATCGAAGATGTCGTCGTCAACGAATCCGCCCGAGGCAAGGGCGTAGCGTTCGAACTCACCCGCGCCGCGGTCGACCTCGCCCGCAATGTCGGAGCGCGCACCGTCGACCTGACGTCGAGGCCTTCCCGCGAGTCCGCGAATCGCCTCTATCAACGGGCAGGCTTCAGCCCCCGCGACTCCCTCACCTACCGCCGAACCCTTGACGGTTATGCCTCGCCGATGCAGACTGGGCAAGCGATCAGCTACTAAGCAAGCGCTTAGTCAGCGTCCGAAGTTCGTCTGTTTTCTAGCCCGGCCGGAGTCTATTCAACGAGCAAGGGAGATTGGCGAAATGTGTATTCATCATCGCTTCGGTGTCCTATTTGCGGGTTGCGTAATTCAGCGATTCCTACGTCTTCTTGGAATAGTCGCCGTCGTCATATTCGCGTTCACCGCTGCGCCTGCGGCGGCGATCGAGGTGGATCCGAGTCCTATCGCGGGCATCCCGACCTGCGCGGGCAGCAAGGATACGTCGGGGATACATGATGCGACGGGCGCCGGCCCGACCAGGACATTCGCCGACAACTTCGCTCCGCCCCAACCCGAGAACTGGTGCAACATCCATTACGGCACCGACACTCTCACCTCGGATTCCGACGGCTTGACCTTCCATAACACGCCGGACAGCGGTACCGGCGCGCAATGGCGGTACGCCGAGATCGTTGCTATGCCAGCGTTTACGGCCGGACAGGCGATGAGCTATACGATCAAGGGAGCCGACCTCAGCAACCTCAACGGCTCGATGGCGTTCGGGCTCTTCAATCGCATCGGCGACCCGGCGCAGGTCAGCCTGGCCATGTTCGTGTACCAGCACAGTCAGAGGTTTTCACCGATTACGGACCCCCTCCGGCCGATTCTCGACCCGACCACGCTGGCCGTGCCCGACGGATTCTTCCTGATAGTCCGCAAGGCGGGCACCACACAGCTCGAGCTGATTCGGCTGGATGAGAAGCTGCTCACCCAGGATCACCGATACACGGTGCGGCAATCGGATCGCTCGGTCGAATTTCTCATCGACGGCGAAAGCCGTGGCGTCTTCGACTACCCGCAGAGCGCGGATGACGCGGCGTATCCGGGTATGGCAAGCATGTGGTTGGACGATCAATACTGGCCGGAGGATCTCATACTCGGCACGAACGACAAATCGGAACCGAACACCGCGGAGACCGACGTAACGTTGCGGTGTTTCGCGCAGACCGACTACCTCGCCGGTGCGAATCCGGGAACCAATTGCCCTGCGGCATAACATTTCCGGCGAGAGGGTGGCACCTCGATAGGTACCACCCTCAATCAAACTCTCGAGTCAGCGCCGAAACCGCCTGGTATCAGGACAATTTCAGCGAACGCCCGATGATTTCCTTCATGATCTCGGTGGTGCCGCCGTAGATGGTTTGGACACGGGCGTCCATGTAGGCCTTGGCGATCGGGTATTCCTTCATGTAGCCGTAGCCGCCGTGTAGCTGGAGGCAGCGGTCGATGAGGTCGACCTGTTCCTCGGTGCTCCACCACTTGGCCATGGCGGCGTCCTCGACGGAGAGCTTGCCCCGGTTGAGATCCTCGATGAAACGGTCGACGAGGACGCGGACGGCGGTGGTCTTGGTGGCGAGTTCGGCGAGGACGAAGCGGGTGTTCTGGAAGGTGCCGATCGGCTTGCCGAACGCCTTGCGGTCGCGGACGTACTGAATGGTCATGTCCAGGCACGCCTCCATGGCGGCGGCCGCCATCACGGCGATGGACAGGCGCTCCTGCGGCAGGTTCTGCATCAGGTGGATGAAGCCAGCACCCTCCTGTCCGAGCAGGTTGGCGGCGGGCACCCGGACGTCGGTGAAGCTCAGTTCGGCGGTGTCCTGCGCCTTGAGGCCGAGCTTGTCCAGGTTGCGGCCGCGCTCGAAGCCGGGCATGCCGCGCTCGACGACGAGCAGGCTGAAGCCCATCGCGCCCTTCTCGGGGTCGGTCTGCGCGACCACGATGACGATATCGGCGTTGATGCCGTTGGTGATGAAGGTCTTGGCGCCGTTGAGCACCCAGTCGTCACCGTCGCGGACCGCGCGGGTCTTGATGCCCTGCAGGTCGGAGCCGGTGCCTGGCTCGGTCATGGCGATCGCGGTGATGATCTCGCCGGAACAGAAACCGGGCAGCCAGCGCTGCTTCTGCTCCTCGTTGGCCAGCTCCGACAGGTACGGCGCGATCACGTCGTTGTGCAGGGCGAAGCCGAGGCCGGAGTACTGGCCGCGCACCGATTCCTCGGCAACGATCGAGTTGTAGCGGAAATCCTTGACCCCGCCGCCGCCGTACTCCTCCGGCATGGCCATACCGAGGAAGCCCTGCTTGCCGGCCTCGAGCCACACCGCGCGGTCGACAATCCCCTGCTCTTCCCACTTCGCGTGGTTCGGCGCGACATGCTGATCGAGAAACTTGCGGAACGACTCCCGGAACAGATCATGCTCGGGTTCGAACAGTGTGCGCTCCACACCAACCTCCTAGTGACCACACCGGCCGGTCCACACCGACCTGTCATTGCCTAATACGGTACCCGGAACGAGAATCTCAGTTCACTTCTGGGGCGGAATCGTTGGTTAACCAGGCGTGGTAGCGAAGACCGTGGAAGAAGACCGAGATTCCCGGCAAACCGAGGCCGACCGGTAGTGTCGTCGACCACAGAATTCCGACGCCGTGTTAACCCGCTGTCCAACTTTTGGTGAACATCAGCATGCGACCGTTGGGCGATGGCGGCGACCCTCATCGCGACGGCTCCGACCGGTTCCGTCGCCTCAACCCCCAGTCCGACAGCCCTGCCACCGGCACGTCCGGTGGAACGTCTCGGATTGACCGTGCTGCTGCTCGGTACCGCGATCGCGTATCTGTGGCACATCACCGTCAACGGCATGGGCAACAACTTCTACGCGGGCGCGACCTGGGCAGGGTCGCGAAACTGGAAGGCGTTGCTGTTCGGGTCGCTGGATCCGAGCAACTTCATCACGGTCGACAAGCCGCCGGTGTCGCAGTGGGTGATGGGGCTGTCCGGGCAGTTGTTCGGGTTCAGTAGCGCGAGCATGTTGATTCCGCAGGCGTTGATGGCGGTCGCCGCGGTCGCGTTGACGTATGCGGCGGTGACACGGGCGACGAGCAGCCGCGGTGCCGGGCTGCTCGCCGGGCTGGTGTTGGCGGTAACTCCGGTGGTGGCGTTGATGTTTCGGTTCAACAACCCGGACGCGGTGCTGGTGTTGTTGATGACCGCGGGCGGGTACTGCACGATCAGGGCGTTGGAGCGGGCGAATGGGCGTTGGCTGATGCTGGCCGGTGTCGCGCTGGGGTTCGCGTTCTTGGCCAAGTTGCTCGAAGGGTTGATGGTGTTGCCCGCGTTGGGCATCACGTACCTCATCGTCGCGCCGACCACGTTGCGGAATCGGTTGTGGCACTTGATCGGTGCCGCTGCAGCGTTGATTGTCTCCGCTGGCTGGTATGTGCTGCTGACCATTCTGTGGCCCGACTCGTCGCGACCATATCTGGCCGGTTCGACGGACAACAGCTTTATGGATTCGGTGCTCGGCTACAACGGATTCGGTCGATTCCTCGGCCACACTCCGGCGACCGGGCAGATCGCATTGCCGTCCGGTTATCAGACGCCGCCCGGACTTCTGCAGAGCTTCAACGATTTCGGTTCGCCGGGCGTCGGGCGACTGTTCGCCGGGGAGAGCGGGTTCGAGATCTCCTGGCTGGTTCCGGCCGCGCTTGTGGCGTTCGTCGTGGTGCTGGTGTCCAGGTGGAGTGCGCCGCGCACTGATCAAATACGCGGTGCCGCATTGATTTTCGGGTTGTGGCTGATCACCATGGGTGGCGCCTTCAGTGCGATGAAGGCCATCGAGCACTCCTACTACACGCTGACCCTCGCGCCCGCCGCGGCCGGGATGGTCGCGGTCGGGGTGCACGAGCTGTGGCGGCGGCGGGATGAGCTGTTCGGCAAACTCGGTGCCGCTGTTCTCATTGTGACCATGGGTTTGTGGGCTTTTGTTGTGCTGCAACGTAATACGGACTGGTTGCCGTGGCTGCGGTGGGCCATCGTGGTGCCTGCGGTGGTGGCCGCGCTTGGGCTGCTGGTGACCGCGATTCCGGTTACGGACGGGTGGCGTACCTTGCGGGCCAAGGTGACCACGGTTCTGGTGGTCGTCGGGGTGCTCGCCGGGCTCGGCGGGTCGACAGCCTATGCGGCGGCCACCCTGCCGCAGGCTCATGTCGGGCGCAGTCCCGTTGTCGGACCGGCCAAACCCGTCGAGACCGGGATCGCGGCCCTCATCCATCGTCAGACGCAGAACTTCGCCGATGGTGGCGCATTCACCAATCCGCAGCTCATCACGATGCTGATGAGCGCAACGACGAAGTGGTCGGCCGCGGTGGATCGGGGTTCGATCGCCGCCGCACTCGAATTGACCAGCCGCACCCCGGTGATCGCCATCGGCGGGTTCGCGGCAGAAGACCCGGTACCAACGCTAGAGGAGTTCCAGCACATCGTGGCCGATCATCAATTGACCTACTATCTGGTGCAAGAAATGCAGTTACCCGCGTCATGGAAAGTTGGCGGCCAGCCTGGCGCCAGCACGCCATCGACGTCCGAAAAGCCTTGGCAGGTAACCGGAAAGCCGGAAATCGCCGACTGGGTGAGCCACCACTACACCGCAACGCATGTCGGCAATATCGCGGTGTATGACCTGACGCCGCACCCGAATTAGACGTCCGCCGCAGTCGCTCAACGAGTGAGGGAGACTGCGGGCGACTCGCTCGACATCGCAGCATACGGCCTGACATCGCACACGCATCCGGCGCTGCTCCGCGGCGATCGGACACAACTTCTGCGCCGGAGCCAGCCGCGTGCGAGGCCAATCAGACTGCGGCCGAGTCGAAGTCGGTTCATGAGCGATAGACAGCACACGGGTGTCCGCGCTGAGGGGCCGAGATCAAGTCGTGCTCGGCGACACCGCGACGGGCGGACGCATTAGTGTCAGCGCTGGAACAGGCACGCGGCTGTGACCGGTCGCGCCGGAAGTCACCACCCTGACGACAGGGAGTGCGCGGACGTCAGCGCTGGAGCCAGTCGCGCATGCGGCCGAGTAGGGTGCGGCCGGAGTCGCGTTCGCGTTCGGTGAAGAGGAATTTGAGTTCCTCCTCCAGTGCTTTGCGGACTACGTCGCGCAATTCCTTTGCGGCCGTTGTGATGTCGTCGGCGTCGCGCCAGGGGGCTGGATCGATCGGTGTGCCGACCGAGAAGTAGAAGCGCTCCGGGCGCGGGAGGACGGTTGGGCCTAGGCCGCGCAGCAGTGGGGGTGTCAGTTCGGGGTTCATGCCGAGCGCTTCAACCGTCCAGCGCAGCGGGCGCAGCAGGGGGTGGTCGCCGTCGATCACGATGTCGTAGGCGTCGTCGACGCCGATCATCGCGACCGGCACGATCGGCGCGCCCGCTTCGATCGCCATCCGGGCGAAGCCGGTGCGGCCCTCCCATTTGAGGGCGTACTTCTCGTTTTTGCGGCGTACCGCTTCCCGGCCGCCGCCGGGGAACACGATGACGGCGTCGCCGCGCTTCAGCAGGGCGAGGCAGTTACCGCGGGTGCCGCGAACCGCGCCGTAGCGATGCAGGAAGTGACGCACGCCCGGGACGGCGATCAGCACGTGCTCCGCAAGGCCGCGGATGAGGCGACCGCGGCGGCGCAGCACCTCGGGCAGCAGCAGCGGGGCGTCGATGCCGCCCATCAGGTTGTGGTTGCCGACGAGCAGGACGGGACCGTCGGTCGGGATGTTGTCGAGTCCGTAGAACCGCGGACTGGTCCACGCGCGCAACGGCGACAGCAGCGCCTCGATTACCCGCAGGTCGCTGTCGGTCAGCGAAACCGACAGCGGCGCACCGTCGCTGAGCCCCGTTTTGTCGAGCAACAGCGCACCGGACGCCTTATCCGCAGAATCAGCCGAACCCGAACGGTCGTGCGACATACATCCCTCCTGATGTCGCCCCGAACAATACCGTAACGAAATCCACTGTGCCGCATCACATGTGAGCCCCAACACAGTCCACCCGGTCTGCTATGAGCCCGACCTCTCCCCCTGCCACCTAAACCACCCCCCTGCCTGCCGCGCACCACCCCTCGCCCCGCGCACAGATTTGCTGGCGATTTCATGCGTATCAGCACAAGATGTGCACGCGAACACGACTCATGTGCGCCAGCACAAACATCCGCGACCCTACCGCCGAACGTGCACAGCTCGAGACCGGCAACGCCGGACCGAGACCTTCGCGCCGCGGTCGAACACGCTGACCCCGTCGCGCACCACTGCTCCCGCCGCACATGGAACAGCCAGCAGTTGCATGCGCATCGGCACAAACCGTGCGCGGGAAAGGCGCAGCCCGCCGAAGCTCCCCCCCGACTCAACCCGCAACGCCAAACGGTCCGCCGAGCGGGACATGGCGGCGGCAAAGTGCGAGTGAGCCCGCCCTCATGTCCCGCTCGATAGAGCAGCTACTGCATTAGGCGCCAAACGGTCCGCCGACCGGGACATCGCGGCGGGAAAGTGCGAGTGAGCCCGCCCTCATGTCCCGCTCGATAGAGCAGCTACTGCATTAGGCGCCAAACGATTCGCCGAGCGGGACATCGCGGCGGCAAAGTGCGAGTAAGCCCGCCCTCATGTCCCGCTCGATAGAGCAGCTACTCCATCAGGCGGCAGACGGCCCGCCGAGCGGGACATGGGGGGCGGGAACGTGCGAGTCCGAACGCCTTTATGTCCCGTTCGGGGTTATGCCTCGAGGGCCGGGCCGCCTGCGTGGGCGTATTCGGAGAGGGCCGCGGCGAGGGAGTGGGGGACTCGGGCGTGGACTCGGGTGCCGCCTTCCTCGTGGGTGGAGTCGATGATGCGGCCGTCGGCGTGGATGCGGGCCAGGAGGTCGCCGCGGCTGTAGGGGACCAAGACGCTGACTTCGACGTCCAGGCCTCCGAGTACCTCGGCGAGGCGGTCGCGCAGGGCGTCGATGCCGAGGCCGGCGCGGGCGGAGACGAAGGCAGCGTCGGGGAGTTGGCCGCGTAGACGGGTCAATGCCATCGGGTCGAGTGCGTCGATCTTGTTGACCACCAGCAGTTCCGGCGGGGCCGGGGTGCCCTGTTCCTTGATCACGTCGGTGATCACCTCGCGGACCGCCTTGATCTGTTCGGCGGGCAGCGAATCGGAGCCGTCGACGACGTGCAGCAGCAGGTCGGCGCCTGTCACTTCCTCCAGGGTCGACCGGAACGCCTCGACCAGCTGGGTCGGCAGGTGCCGGACGAAACCGACGGTGTCGGTGAATACGACCTCGCGGCCGTCGTCGAGATCGGCGCGACGGGTGGTCGGGTCGAGGGTGGCGAACAGCGCGTCCTGCACCAGCAGCCCGGCGCCGGTCAGCGCGTTCATCAGGCTGGACTTGCCCGCGTTGGTGTAGCCGACGATCGCCACGGACGGGATGCCGCTGGAGTTGCGGCGGGCCCGCATGGTGTCGCGCGCGGTCTTCATCTCGCGGATCTCGCGGCGCAGCTTGGCCATTCGCTCGCGGATGCGCCGACGATCGGTTTCGATCTTCGTCTCACCGGGACCACGCAGACCAACACCGCCGTTGCTGCCCGCGCGACCACCGGCCTGCCGGGACATGGACTCACCCCAGCCGCGCAGTCGCGGCAGCATGTATTCCATCTGAGCGAGCGCGACCTGCGCCTTGCCCTCGCGGGAGGTGGCGTGCTGGGCGAAGATGTCGAGGATCAGCGCGGTCCGGTCGATCACCTTGACCTTGACGACCTTCTCCAGCGCGGTCAGCTGCGCCGGGGTCAGCTCGCCGTCGCAGATCACGGTGTCGGCGCCGGTTTCCAGGACAACGGCGCGCAGCTCTTCGGCCTTGCCGGAGCCGATGTAGGTGGCCGGGTCCGGCTTGTCCCTGCGCTGGATGAGCCCTTCGAGCACCTCGGAACCGGCGGTCCCGGCGAGCGCGGCCAGTTCGGTCATGCTCGCGTCGGCCTGCGCCGCGCTGCCCGCGGTCCACACACCGACCAGCACGACCCGTTCCAGGCGCAGCTGCCGGTACTCGACCTCGGTGATGTCGGTGAGTTCGGTGGACAGCCCGGCGACGCGACGCAGCGAGGTGCGTTCGTCGAGCTGCATCTCGCCGACGGTGGGTTCGGCCGAGGTCCAGCCGCCGGATCGCTTCATCCGCGCGGCGTGCTCGGCGACGACATCGCCGGTCACCGCGTCGTCGGCGGGAGCGCCGTCGGCGGCAGCGTCGAGCTGGATGTCGTCATCGGCCGTCTCGGTGAAGTCGTCGGCCGGAGTGAATTCATAAACTTTAGATTTCGTCATACAAGATCCATGATCCCACGATGCACCGACATGGCGCATTCGGATATTGAGCACAGCGTGTTGGGGGTTGTCGAGTCCGCTCAGCCAGGCGGTGCCGCCGGACCGCGCACCGGCCGACGCGCGGCGGAAGCGCGCCTGGACAGAGCGGGTGCGAGCACCCCGCTACCGGCCCACGGCGATATGCCCGAGCGACCAGAACCGGCGAACCCCACGACCAGATCGCGCGCAGCCGACGCTAAGCGAGTCCGAGGTGCTGCCACCAGCCCTGGGCGATGGTCCCCGAGGCGACCAGCACCGAGGGCCCGCGCAGCCAGGCGGTGCCCTTGTCCAGGCCGACGGTGACCTCGCCGCCGAGGACGCGGACGCGGACCTCACCGGTGTCGGTGCCGATCTGGAAGCCCTCGCGGGCCAGGGCCGCGGCGGCCGCGGCTACGGTTCCCGTTCCGCAGGAACGGGTTTCGCCGACGCCGCGTTCGTAGACGCGCATGTCGACGGAGCGGTCGGCGTCGAGCGCGGTCACGATTTCCACGTTGACGCCGTGCGGGAACAGGTCGGGGTCGTAACCGGGGGGCACGGTGAGGTCGAGTTTGGCAAGGCCGTCGGCGGACAGGCCAGGGTCGACGCAGGCCAGGTGTGGGTTGCCGACGTCGATGCCGATGCCGGGGTAGGCCCAGCCCGCGACGGTCGCGGTGGATTCGCCGAGTTCGCGCACGGTGCCCATGTCGACCGTGACCATGTCGACGGTCACGTCACCGTCGACGGAGGTGGCGGAATGCACGACGACCGGTCGTCCACCTGCCCGACTGCCGACGACGAACTCACGCGCCGTCTCCAGACCGGAAGCCACCAGGTAGTGGGCATACACGCGAACCCCGTTGCCGCACATCTCGGCAATCGAGCCATCGGCGTTGCGGTAGTCCATGAACCAATCGGAATCGCGCACACCCGAGGGAAGTTCGGTGAGCACACCCGCACCGAGCAGCGCACCGGCGCGCGCCACGCGCAACACACCGTCGGCCCCGAGGCCGCGTTGGCGGTCGCACAGCGCGCTGATCCGCTCAGCGGTCAGTTCCAGGCGAACCTCGAGGTCCGGCAGCACCACGAAGTCGTTCTGGGTGCCGTGCCCCTTGGTGAACTCGATATCCGACACGTGCGTGTTCTCCCTAACTACTCGTCATTTGGCAAACGTCCGGCGCTGCCGGGAAATTTCGTAGAGCGCGACGGCGGCGGCCGAGGGCGCGCCGAGCGAGCTGGCGGTGCCGCCCATCGGGATGTGCACCATGTCGTCGCAGGCCTCCTGCCAGGCGGCGCTCATCCCGCTGGTCTCGTTGCCGACGACGAGGATGGTGGCCTCGGTGAAGTCGTGGTCGTAGGCCGCGCGCGGACCGTCCTCGTCGGTGCCGACGATCCGAGTCGGGATGCCGCGCCGCACCTGCCTGTCCCGGAATTCGAGAACCTGCGCGGCACCGGCCGCACGCAGCACGGGCATCGCGAACAACGAGCCGGTCGACGCGCGAACGGCCTGCGGGTCGTACTGGTCGGCACCGTGTCCGGTGACGATCACGCCGCTGGCACCGAACGCGTCGGCCGACCGAATCAGCGTGCCGAGATTGCCCGGCGAGTTCGGCCGGTCGAACACCACGACCACTGGCGCGTCCTCCCCCGGCTCCCCAGGTTCGAAGGTGTCGAGTTCCTGCTGCCGCGACACCGCGACGGCCACCAATTCCGGTATGCCGCCGACCTTTTCGCCGAGCTCGGCCATCAACTCCGGAACCAGCCCGACCTGCGGAACGTCGCTGGTGTCCAGTAGCTCCCTCGCCCAGCTGGACAGGTCGGGGGTGCCGAGGCGGTAGAGCAGCGTCTCCAGCGGCCAGTCGTTGGCGACGGCCTGGGTGATCGGGCGCACGCCCTGCACCAGGAAGCGCCCGTCGCGGTGACGTTTGGTCCGGTTGTTCAGGTACGCCTGCCACACCTGGACCGAGGCATTGCGGGTGCTCACACGTCGGGTCACTGCGGAGTCCGTTCTTTCTCGTCGAGCAGGGCGAGCGCGGTCGCCACCAGATCGGGGGCGGCGCCGTCCACCCAGTGCACCCGTTGGTCGCGCCGGAACCACGAGCGCTGTCGCCGAACATAGCGCCGGGTGCCGATCAGGGTGCGTTCTTGCGCGTGCTTCAAGTCGTATTCGTTGTCAAGGTAGGACAGGACTTGTGCGTACCCGATGGCGCGCCGGGCGGTGACGCCGTCGCGCAGGCCTTGGTCGATCAGCGCGCGGACCTCCTCGACGAGTCCGGCGGCGAACATCAGCTCGGTGCGGCGTTCGATTCGCTCGTCCAGTTCGGCGGTGTCGCGGTCGACGCCGATGATCACCGTGCCCCAGCGCGGCGTGCCGATCTCGGGTGCCGAGGCGGCGAACGGACGGCCGGTGAGTTCGACCACCTCGAGCGCGCGCACCATGCGGCGGCCGTCGGTGGGCAGGATGGTGGCCGCCGCGGCGGGATCGGCTGCCCGCAGCGCGGCGTGCACCGCGTCAACTCCGCCCTCGGCGAGCACGGCCTCCCAGCGGGCGCGCACGGCCGGGTCGGTGGCCGGGAACTCCCACTTGTCCAGCAGCGCTTGGACATACATCATCGAGCCGCCGACGATCACCGGAACGCGCCCGCGCGCCATGATCGCGACCACGTCCGCGCTCGCCGCGGCCTGATAGGCGGCGACGGTCGCGGTTTCGGTCACGTCGAGCACATCGAGTTGGTGATGCGGAATGTCACGCCGTTCGGCGACAGTGAGTTTCGCGGTGCCGACATCCATGCCTCGGTAGAGCTGCATCGCGTCGATGTTGACGATCTCGCCGCCGAGCCGTTCGGCTAGATCGAGGCCGAGGTTCGATTTGCCGGTGGCCGTAGGACCGACGACCGCGATCGGGGTGATGTCACTCATGCCGATTCCCCCGCCGGTCGCCACAGGCCGACGTGATAGCCGACACCGAGCGGCGCGTCGTGATACAGCGTCTCGGCCATCGGATCAGTGTCGAACAGCCCGGCCAGCACCTGGTAGGCGGCCCGGCCCGACATCACCAGTTCCGCGCACAGTGCGGGATCCAGCGCGCGCAACCCGGCCCGGTCCCCCGCGGTCAACGCGCGATCGAGGTCGTCCTGCACGGCGGCGGCCCGCTCATCGAGGTAGCCGGGCGCCTTCAGCGACAGCGTCGCGCAACCATCGGCGACGACGAGCACACCGTGCCGTTTGCCCGAATTGTCCAATTCCGCACGGAGTTTCGCGCCGAGTTCGAGACAGCGCTCCACCGGGGTGTCGGCAGCGACGAGCCGAACCTCGGCACTCGCCGCCGGAGCCACCCGCCCCCGCAACCATCCGGCGATCAACACCGGCAGCGGATGCTGAGGATCCGGCTCGGCCGACGCGGCCGCGGAAAGCGCGATCCGCACGTCCGCGCCGAAGCCGCGGAACGTACCGACCGTCTCCGGACCGAACACCTGGTCGGCGGCACCGGTACCGATAACTGTCCAGTGGTCTGTCACTGCCGCAAGCACTTCCGCAGCCGCGAGGACGGCCGCGCGGAGCTCCGCTCGCGGGTCACCCTGATGGCCCGGAATCGCGCCCGTCGCACCGCCGCAGAGCTCGGGCACCAGGATCGGCGGCGACGGGACCAGGGCGGCAATCGAGAACACGTGGTAACCGTAACCGTTCCGCGCGACGCCCTTACGCACCGCGGGTACCGCCCGGCTTCGAGTGTCTCTGCCGCAAAGCTGGTCGAGATTGATACTGTTCGATGAGCTACAACCCAGGTCATCAGGGGTTGCAATCCCCGAGATTCCGCCGAGTGAAGGCATGGGTCGATGGTCACAAGCGCTCAAACCGGGTTCAATGGGATGAGCTAGGGCGTAACCAGGCAGCCGTGACGCGCGGCAGGGACGAGGAGCAATGACCGACAGCAACGGAACCGCGAAAGCCAGCCCCGGCGCGATGCCGCGCTCTTCCGGTGCCCCGAAACCCGGCGGCTCGATCCAACCCCCCAAGCCGCACGCGACACCGGGTCAGGCCCAGCATCCGCATCCCGTCGTGCCCGCCGTCTCCGATCCCAGCGCCTGGGGGCGGGTCGACGACGACGGCACCGCCTGGGTGAAGACCGCCGACGGTGAACGTCAGGTCGGCTCCTGGCAGGCCGGTGACGCCGCCGAGGGCCTCGCCCACTTCGGCCGCCGGTTCGACGACCTGGCCACCGAGGTCGCGCTGCTCGAGGCCCGCCTTGCCGCGGGCGCGGACGCCCGCAAGACCAAGGCCGCCGCCGTCGCCCTCGCCGAATCGCTGCCGACCGCCGCCGTCATCGGCGATGTCGACGGACTGGCCAAGCGCCTCGACGCGATCGCCGAACACTCCGAAGAGGCTGCCGCGCAGGCCAAGGAGGAGAAGGACAAGGCACGTCACGAGCACACCGAGCGCAAGGAAGCGCTGTGCGCGGAGGCCGAGAAGATCGCCGCCGAATCCACCCAGTGGAAGTCCGCGGGCGATCGGCTGCGCGAGATCCTCGATGAGTGGAAGTCGATCCGGGGCGTTGACCGCAAGGTCGACGACGCGCTGTGGAAGCGGTACTCCAAGGCCCGCGAGGCGTTCAACCGCAGGCGCGGCGCGCACTTCGCCGAACTCGATCGGGAACGCGCCTCCGCGAAGACGCGCAAGGAAGAGCTGTGTGTACGCGCCGAGGAACTGTCCGGCTCGACCGACTGGGTCGGCACCGCTGGCATCTTCCGTGACCTGCTCGCCGAGTGGAAGGCCGCTGGGCGGGCGCCGCGCGAGGCCGACGAGGCGCTGTGGCGGCGCTTCAAGAGCGCGCAGGACGTGTTCTTCGCCGCCCGCAATGCCGCCGTCACCGAACGCGACGCCGAGTTCGACACCAACGCGGCCGCCAAGGAAGAGCTGCTGCAGGCCTACGAGCACATCGACCCGGCCAACGGCCTGGAAGCCGCCCGCGCCGCGCTGCGCGAACTGCAGGACAAGTGGGACGCCATCGGCAAGGTCCCGCGCGAACGCATCCAGGAACTGGAAGGCAAGCTGCGCACCATCGAGAAGCGAGTCCGCGACGCGGTCGACGCGCAGTGGCGCCGCACCGACCCGGAGGCGATGGCCCGCGCGGCCCAATTCCGTGAGCGGGTAGCGCAATTCGAGGAGCAGGCAGCCAAGGCGCAGGCCGCGGGCAAGGCCCGCGACGCGGAGAAGGCCCTCGAACAGGCCAAGCAGTGGCGCGAGTGGGCCGAAGCCGCCGAAGGCGCCGTCACCAACCGCTAGATATCAGACAAGGGCGGGCTTCCAGCACTGCGCTGGAAGCCCGCCCTTGTTGTGCGAGTTCAGTTTTCGCCGGTGCGGCGGCGACGGTCGCGCTCCTCCGCGGCGGCCGAGGCATTACGGCGCTGCTCTTCGGCGGCCAACTGCAGGGCGGTGCGGCTCCAGACCACGCGGACCCAGTGGAAGGTCAGCACGATCGCGGCGATGGTGCCCAGGATGAGGCCGATGGCGGGGCCGGCGCCGTGGTAGTTGTTGATGCCCGGCGTCTGCCGGTGCCAGATGGAGAAGACGCCGAACACGCTGGTGATGGCGGTGCCGGCGACGGCGATCCAGGCCAGGAACCAGCGACGCGTCATCAGGGCGAGGGTCGAGAAGCCGACGCCGAACACGACAAGGAACCAGACGAAAATCCGTGACGGCAGCCCGATGTGCTCCATCCGGGCGGCCTCGGTGCCGAGCAGCACGTCGAAACCGCGCGCGCCACCGGCGTGCGGCAGCACCAGCGAAAGCAACAGCACGAACACCGCGCCAGCGACCACCATGGCGCGCACACCGGGGTCGATCTCCCCGGCGATGCGCCGTTCCACCGCGTCCAGGTCGTCGCGGAACTGCTCGAAGTTGCTGCTCTCGACCGAGTTCACTGAACCCTCGTTTCGTTCGGCTTGTTCGTGGTTCGCTGCACTGCCCGCGTCCACTGTGCCATCACCGGGTTCGTTCGCCGCAGCCGACCCACTACCGCCGGTAGTAGGTTTGCGGTTCACGGGCTGGTCGCCCGGTCCGGGCGCTGGCTCCGCGCCGCCGGCCACGAAGCCGTCTTCGCCGGGCTTGTCGTTCACGCTTCCCCCTCGCCGACACTCGGTTCCGGCTTGCGCGAACACATCATGCCCGCGCCCGGATTGCGTTCCGCTCCAGCATGACCGAGTGCCTCGGCGATGTCTCTAGTTCGCACACTCATGTGCCGCAACCGGTCGAGCAGCCCGCGGCCGCGACCGGTTCCGGCGCGGGAGCACCGATACGGGGTAGTCCGAGGCCGACGCCGATCGGCTCGGTCTTCGGGGTGACACCACGTTCGTGCGCATCCCCCGCGGCCGTGCGGCGATGCGACTTGATCGGCGCGTCGGCGATCAGGTGATGCGGTGCCGCCTCGGTGAGATCGACGGTGATGATGTCGCCGGGACGGATCGACTCGGCCGTGCCGCCCGGCCGGAAATGCACCAGTCTGCCGTCGCGGGCGCGACCGCTCATCCGCGCGGTGGCGGCGTTCTTCTTGCCCGCGCCATCGGCCACGAGCAGTTCGACCTCGGTGCCGATGAGCGCACGGTTCGCGTCGAGGGAGACTTCCTCCTGCAGCGCGATCAGCCGCATATAGCGTTCCTGCACAACGGCTTTCGGCAGCTGATCGGGCATGTCGGCGGCCGGGGTTCCTGGCCGCTTGGAGTACTGGAAGGTGTAGGCGCTGGTGAAGCGCGCCTGGCGGACCACGTCCAGGGTCTCCTGGAAGTCCTCCTCGGTCTCCCCCGGGAATCCGACGATGATGTCGGTGGTGATCGCCGCGTGCGGCATCACCGCTCGCACCTTCTCGATGATGCCGAGGTAGCGCGCCTTGCGGTAGGAACGCCGCATCGACTTGAGCACCTTGTCCGAACCGGATTGCAGCGGCATGTGCAGCTGCGGGCAGATGTTCGGGGTCTCGGCCATCGCCTCGATCACGTCGTCGGTGAACTCGGCCGGATGCGGCGAGGTGAAGCGCACGCGCTCCAGCCCATCGATGCCGCCGCACGCGCGCAGCAGCTTGGCGAACGCGCCACGATCGCGCGCTTCGTCCGGATCGGCGAACGAGGCGCCGTAGGCGTTCACGTTCTGTCCGAGCAGCGTCACCTCCAGCACGCCCTGGTCGACCAGCGCCTGCACCTCGGCGAGCACGTCACCGGGGCGGCGGTCGACCTCCTTGCCACGCAACGACGGAACGATGCAGAAGGTGCAGGTGTTGTTGCAGCCCACCGAGATCGACACCCAGCCCGAGTACGCGGACTCCCGCTTGGCGGGCAGGCTCGACGGGAACGCCTCCAGCGATTCCAGGATCTCCACCTGCGCCTCGGCGTTGTGCCGTGCCCGTTCCAGCAGCACAGGCAGCGAGCCGATGTTGTGCGTGCCGAACACCACATCCACCCACGGCGCCTTGCGGACAACGACGCCGCGATCCTTCTGCGCAAGGCAGCCGCCGACGGCGATCTGCATGCCGGGCTGCTCGGCCTTGATCGAGGCCAGATGACCGAGGGTGCCGTAGAGCTTGTTGTCGGCGTTCTCGCGCACCGCGCAGGTATTGAGGACGACCAGGTCGGCCGTCGCCCCCGGCGCGGCCTTCACGTAACCCGCGTCCTCCAGGAGTCCGGACAAGCGTTCGGAATCGTGCACGTTCATCTGGCAGCCGAAGGTGCGGACCTCGTAGCTGCGCATGCCGTCAGTGGGAAGGTGGGTGGGAGTCAACACTGCCTGTCCGATCGAATCCACGGGTCCAGGGTACGGGCACGCCCAACCCCAGTTTTAGGGGCATAGAACTTGCGAACGCGCCGCCGAACGACGGCGCGCTAGCCGTCGGGCCGCTCGGTCGCGGCAGCCGCCGACCGCCCCTGATCAGGCACGGCGTGTCGTCGTCGCGCCCACCCGAAGCTCGAAATCCGACGATTCGGACGAACCGGTCGACTGGGTTACCGAGACGTGTCCGCTCGGCGCGGCATAACGGTGTGTCGCCGAAACTCGGGCAAATCCACATTTTGCCTTTACAGTCTTGGACCATGACCGACGACGCCGCCGCGCCCGATTCAACGGGGGACGCTTCTACAGGGGACGCCAGCGCCGCCACCAGCGCGCCGATGATCTCGATGCGCAATGTGCAGAAGCACTTCGGCGAACTGCATGTTCTGCGCGATATCGACCTCGAAGTTCCGAAGGGACAGGTAGTCATTGTTCTCGGCCCCTCGGGCTCCGGGAAGTCGACGCTGTGCCGCACCATCAACCGCCTGGAACCCATCGACTCCGGCGACATCGCCATCGACGGCGTCCCGCTGCCCGCCGAGGGCCGCGGCCTCGCCGCGCTGCGCGCCGACGTCGGCATGGTGTTCCAATCGTTCAACCTCTTCGCGCACAAGACGATCGTCGAGAACGTCATGCTCGCGCCGATCAAGGTACGCAAGGTCAAGAAGGACACGGCCCGCACGCACGCCATGGAACTGCTCGACCGGGTCGGCATCGGTAACCAGGCCGACAAGTACCCGGCCCAGCTGTCCGGTGGTCAGCAGCAGCGTGTCGCCATCGCCCGCGCGCTGGCGATGAACCCGAAGGTCATGTTGTTCGACGAGCCGACCTCGGCACTTGACCCGGAAATGGTCCAGGAAGTGCTCGACGTGATGGTCCAGCTGGCCAAGGACGGGATGACCATGCTGGTCGTCACCCACGAGATGGGCTTCGCCCGCCGCGCGGGCAACCGGGTCCTGTTCATGGCCGACGGCCAGGTGGTGGAGGACGCCGAACCAGAGGCCTTCTTCACCGCGCCGAAGTCCGAACGAGCCAAGGACTTCCTCGGCAAGATCTTGAGCCACTGACCACAGATAGACCGCTGAGCTCGTGCCGAACCGATTGACGGCCTCGAACCATGACCACGGCCAGCAAACCCATGAGAGGGAGAAGGAAACTCGATGAGGATCAACCGTGCCCTGCGACTCGGTGTCGGCGCGATCGCCCTGACACTCGCCGCCGCGACCGCCACCGCGTGTGGCGGCGGTGACAGCAAGTCCACCCTGGATCACGCCAAGGACGGCAAGCTCACCATCGGCATCAAGTTCGACCAGCCCGGCCTCGGCCTGCGCAACAAGGACGGCTCCTACAGCGGCTTCGACGTCGAGGTCGCCAAGTACGTCGCCGACAAGCTCGGGGTGAAGCCGGACGGCATCACCTGGAAGGAAGCGCCGTCCAGCCAGCGCGAGACGCTGATCGACAACGGCCAGGTCGACTACATCGTCGCCACCTACTCGATCACCGACGCGCGCAAGCAGAAGGTCGACTTCGCGGGCCCGTACTACGTTGCGGGACAGTCGTTCCTGGTGCGCGCCGACAACACCGACATCAGCACCCCGGAAACCCTCAAGGGCAAGAAGGTCTGCTCGGTGAAGGGCTCGACGCCCGCGCAGAACATCGAGAAGAACTTCCCGGACACCCAGCTGCAGACCAACGACACCTACTCGCTGTGCCTCGAGGGCCTGCGCGCCGGTTCGTGGGACGCGGTGACCACCGATGACATCATCCTTGCCGGTTACGCCGCGCAGAGCACGGGTGCGTTCAAGGTCGTCGGCAAGCCGTTCACCACGGAGAACTACGGCATCGGCCTGAAGAAGGGCGACAAGGAACTGCGCGACAAGGTCAACGACGCGATCGAGGCGATGTTCGCCGACGGTTCCTGGAAGAAGGCCTTCGACGCGACCGTCGGCGGATCCGGATACCAGGCGCCGGAGCCGCCGAAGGTCAACCGGTACTGAGCTTTTCACCCCGCACGGGTGGCCTGACCCCACGGGATCGGGCCACCCGCCGCACTTCCCTTGATAATCGAGAACCGATGGGAGGGACACGTACGCCGTGTTCGACCTGATCTCGAGGTATGACGATCAAATCCTCGACGCCTTCTGGGTGACCATCAAGCTGACCGTCCTTTCGGCGATCGGCGCGCTGATCCTCGGCACTATCGTCGCCGCGCTGCGCGTGTCCCCAGTACCGATCGCCCGCGCGGTCGGCACCGCCTACGTCACCATTTTCCGCAACACCCCGCTCACCCTGATCATCATCTTCATGTCGCTCGGCCTGTACACAACGATGGGCTGGCATCTCGCGGGCGACGGTCCGAATTCGGTGGCGGAGAACAACTTCCGTTACGCCATCCTCGGATTCAGCATCTACACCGGCTCTTTCGTCTGCGAGTCGCTGCGATCGGGTATCAACACCGTGGCCATGGGACAGTCGGAGGCGGGCCGTTCGCTCGGTCTGACCTTCTCCCAGAATCTGCGACTCATCGTGCTGCCGCAGGCATTTCGGGTCGTGATCGCCCCGCTGGGCAGCGTGCTGATCGCGCTGACCAAGAACACCACCATCGCCTCCGCCATCGGCGTCGTCGAAGCGGCAACGCTCATGGCGAACATCAACGAGAACGAGGCAGCGGTGGTCACCATCGGTGCCATCTTCGCGCTCGGCTTCGTCATCCTGACCCTGCCGACCGGGCTGCTCTTCGGCTGGCTCGCCAAACGATTCGAGGTGGCCCGATGACTGCCGCGCCTTCGGTTCTCTTCGATGCGCCCGGCCCCAAGGGACGCCTTCGGCACCGCCTCTACTCGGTGGTCGTTATCGTCGCGGTGGCGGCGTTCCTCTGGGTTCTCTACAACGGGTTCGCCGACAAGGGACAGTTCACGGCGGAGAAGTGGAAGCCGTTCGTCGACGCCGAGGTCTGGCGGACGTATCTGCTGCCCGGCCTGAAGGGCACGGTCGTCGCCGCGCTGCTGTCGATCGTGTTCGCGCTGTTGATCGGCATCGTCTTCGGCATTCTGCGACTGTCCGAACATCGGGTGGTGCGGTGGGTCGCCGGTGCGGTCGTCGAGCTGGCGCGTGCCATCCCGGTGCTGATCCTGATGATCTTCTTGTTCGCGCTGTTCTCCAAGAACAAGCTGTTCAAGGCCGACGACCTGGCACTTGCCGCGGTCGTGATCGCGTTGACCATCTACAACGGCTCGGTCATCGCCGAAATCGTCCGCGCAGGTATCCGTTCGCTGCCCAAGGGCCAGACCGAGGCGGCCGTCGCGCTCGGCATGCGCAAGAACCAGCTGATGCGGTTGATCCTGCTGCCGCAGGCGATCACCGCGATGCTGCCCGCGCTGGTCTCGCAAATGGTTGTCGCGCTGAAGGACTCGGCGCTGGGTTATCAGATCACCTACACCGAGATCGTGCGCTCCGGTCAGCAACTCGGTGCGGCGGAACAGAACACGGTTCCCTCACTGATCGTGATCGCCATCGTCATGATCATCTTGAACATGACGCTCACGTTCGTGGCAACCAAGCTGGAGAAACGGTTGCGCGCGCGGAAGAAGGGCAAGGGTGGTGCCGTGGTGGCGGCCGACTCGATCCTCACCGATGCGGTGCCAGGAATGGACCTCACCGGCAGGAAGTAGGTCGGCTTCAACGCAACGCGGACGGCGGTGCACTGGATGCGGTAATCCGCTCCGGTGCACCGCCGTTCGCGTTGGGGGTCCGAACGCCGAACCTGTAGACGTCAGGCGCGACGCGTCCGTTCCCATCCCGCGCACCTCTTCGTCTGCCGCGCACGAAACTGCCAGCGGATTCATCCGCGGGGGCATGAATTCGGGCGCCGGGCCTCGAGACAAACGCGCGAGCGTCACCCGACCAGTCTGATCGCTGACACCGGTGAACGGCTGATCCGCCAACGCGGGGTTCTGCACACCTCTTCGTCTGCCGCGCACGAAATCGCCCGCCGCGCATGACACTGCCAGCGAATTCATGCGCAGGGCACGAATCCGGGCGCGGGATTTGTGGGTGTGGGGCGGTGGGATTGGGGGCAACGACCTGTCGGGGTGGTCGGTTACGATCGCGTCCGTGCGGATGGGGCGACGGGTTTCGGGGTTCTTGGCGTTTGCTGTTCTGCTGGCCGTGGTGGTGCTGACCGCGTGGGATCAGCAGCCGCGTGGACATCGGCCCGAGTCAGCGCCTGGCGACGTTTTCAGTGCAGAGCGGGCGTTTCGGGTGGTGGAGGAGATCGCGCAGCGGCCGCATCCGGTTGGTACGGCGGAGCACGACCGCGTTCGTGATCATCTTGTCGCGGAGCTGCGCGAGCTCGGGGTGGCGGCCGAGATTCAAGAGGGCGTCGGGCGATACCCCACCACGCTCCAGCGGGACGTGCTCGGGATGGCGCGGGTCGCGAACATCGTTGCCCGGCTACCAGGGACGAATTCGACCGGAACGGTTTTCCTGACGGCGCATTACGATTCCGTCGCCTCCGGGCCCGGGGCGAATGATGACGGGGTCGGCGTCGCGACGGTGCTGGAGGATGTGCGCGCGCTGCGGGCCGGCGGCACCGCGTTGCGCAACGACGTGGTGATCCTGCTGACCGATGCGGAGGAGACCGGGCTGCTCGGCGCGGAAGCGTTCGTCGCGGCGGGCAAGGTCGGTCCGGGCGCCGGTGTGGTCATCAATCACGAGGCGCGCGGCGCGGGCGGCCCACCGTTGTTGTGGCGGACAACGCATCCCGACAACGCGCTGATCCGTGCCGTCGAGGACGCCGCTCCGCATCCGAACACGGACTCGTTGACCACGACGTTGGCCGGTGCGCAGACATCGAGCAACACCGACTTCGCCTCCTTCGAGCCGACCGGCCTGCACCTGCTCGACTGGGCTTACGCCGGTCGAAGCGCGTACTACCACAACCGTTTCGATGACCCGGCCCACGTGGACCTGGCGACGGTGCAGCAAATGGGTGACAACAGCCTCGCGCTGGCCAGGGAGTTCGGCGACAAGGACCTCACCGTCGCGGACGACACCGATCGCGCTTTCTTCCAATTGCCCTTCGGCACACTGGTGGTGCTGCCGTTGTGGGTGATCATCGCGCTCGCCGTGGCCACCGTCCTTGCCGTTGGATGGCTCAGCTGGCAGTTGCGGCGGGCCGGGGAGACCAGCCTGCGGCGGATACTCGGCGCCGCCGCAACGGCTTTGGTCGCGGCGCCGCTCGCGACGGGCGCGGTATACGGGCTGTGGGAAGTGGTGCAGGCGATCCGGCCCGAGTACCGGCCTCTGTTCGTCGACCCGTATCGGCCTGAGTTCTACTACCTGGCGATCCTCGTGTTGTCCGGCACGGTCCTCGTCGCCTGGTATGTGATCGCGCGGCGACTGTTCGGGACCACGGCCGCCGCGGCCGGATTGCTGTGCTGCCTGGCGATACTGGGCGCGGCGCTCGCGATCCTCGCCCCCGCCACCGCGCACGTGCTGGTCATCCCGACCTTCAGTGCGACGGTGGGCGTGGCGGCCACCTTCGCGGTGCCCGAACGATGGCGGCTGCCGATCCTCACCGTGTTCCTCATACCGGCGGCGATATTCCTCGGCAGCGCGACGTGGGCCGTGCTGCAGACCGGCATCACCACCGCCCCGTTCCTGGTCGCGCCCGCGGTGGCGCTGCTCGGCGGGCTCCTCCTGCTGACCCTCACCCAGGCCTGGCCTGCTCGGCGCGGATGGGCGATCCCATCGACCGCGTTCGTGCTCACGCTCGTGCTCGCCGCCGTCGGTCTGGCCGTCGACCGTTTCGACGATCGTCATCCGCTGACGTCGCAACTCATATATGCGCTCGATGCCGACCGCAACGAGGCCCTGTGGCTCTCGCGCGAAGCCCCCGATCGCTGGACCCGCCACCTCGTCAACGACACCGCGCCAAGTCAGCGATTCGCCCAACTCTGGCCGACCGCCATCACGAGCGGCATCGCCACCGCCGAGAAACTCTCCGCGCCGACCGCCGAAATCCTCTCCGACACAACAGAATCCGGACAACGCACCGTCCGCCTTCGCCTGCGCTCCACCCGCAACGCGACGAGCATCGGCCTGCACTATGACACCACCCCCAGCTCCATGCGGGTGGCGGGCCGCGAAGTAACGCCGCTACCGAAGACGGGCTTCCAGTTCTACGCACCCGCACCCGACGGCATCGACGTAGAACTGGTCGCACCGGCCGGTCCCCTGCCGCTACAGCTGGTCGACTACACCTGGCTCCCCGACTCCGGCATCCGGTCCTACCGAAATCCCCCGGACGACATCTTCTTCCGTCAGGACAGCCTGGGCGCCGTCTTCGTCACCATCCCGGGGCTGTGACTATCGCAGCCAATCGGCGGTGAGACGCGAGCTGGGAACAAGCTATGCGCCATCGTCCCCGGCGCCGACGGCTACCAGATCACCCTCCACGACCGCGCCTGATAGGGACATGGTCGAGGGCCGCTCCGAGCAGGCGTTCAAACCTGGCAGGCCGAACGACCCAAGACTTGGTGCGACAGGGTCGAAGTCGTTGCGATGGAAGGGTTTACCGGCTTCAAGACCGCCAGCGCCGGGGCGGTTGGCGTTACCCGACGAGCCCGATGGCCTCGATCTCGATCATCCACTCAGGGTTGGCGAGTGAGGAGACCTCCACGAATGACTCCGCGAGGTGCGGCTTGTTAGGGAAGTGTTCGGCACGCAACGTCGCGAAGATGTCCTGCTGTGTGATGTCGGTGACGAACACGGTTGCCTTGATTACCTCGGCGAGGCTGGAGCCCGCGTTGGTCAGGACCGTCGAGAGATTCGCGAGCGCCTGACGGGCTTGCCGCTCGAAGTCCCCCACGCCGACCGTAGCTCCCTGGGCATCAATCGGCGCTTGCCCCGACGTGAAGACCAAGTTCCCGACCCGAACGCCGAGCGATATACCGGCCGATTCGTACCAGTCGGGTTCCGCAGAGACGCGCACGCGTTCGGCGGCAGGCTGTGTGACGGACATTGTGCTGACACTCCCTCAAAACTGAACACACGGAACCGGGCAGCTGTCACCACCCGGCCTGAACGACAGCCACGAGACTCAGAGATTCATTCCCGGAGGTTGCCGCCTCGGCACGACGCGGGTGACAGTCGCCCACCTACGCGAGCACGCCGCGCTCAGACATGATCCGGACCGGCGCTAGTCCTGGTCGATGTCCGAGGTATCGACATCGGCTTGCGCCAGTTCGGCTTTGACCACGGTGAAGGCGGTGGACTGGTTGTAGCCGCGGCGGGCGAGCATGCCGACGAGGCGGCGCATTGTTTTGTCGCGGTCGAGACCGGAGGGGATGCTGCGAAGTTTGCGGCGGACGAGTTCGCGGGCGCGGGATTCTTCGTCGTCGGAGCTGATCGCGTCGAGGGCGGGGGCGGCGTCGGATTGGGCTACGCCTTTGCGGCGGAGTTCCTGGGCGAGTGCCTGTTTGCCCTTGCCGGAGAAGGTATGCCGTGAATGCACCCACTGTTCGGCGAAGGCCGCGTCGTCGATGAGGCCGACCTCGGTGAGCCGGTCGAGGGCACGGTCGGTGATCTCCTCGCTGTAGCCCTTGGCCGCCAGTCGCTGGGCGAGCTCGGCACGGCTGCGGGCGCGGACGGCGAGCAGGCGAAGACACGCCTCTTTCGCCTGCTCGACCGTCCCGCCTGGCGGAGTGAGCTCCGGAGAGCGAGCACCCCGCTCGGATCCGGCCGCCACCGGATCCGCCCATCGGCCTTCGGACTGTTCGGAGTCAGCCGACTGGGAGTCTGTGCGCCGGGACGACTTTCGACGTCCGCGGCCGGACCCAGCCGAACGCGCCCGCTGCGGATCGGACGCGCTCGACCGAGTTCCCAACGTGTCCGTTTCGGCCGAACCACCTTCGGCCGATCGGACTCGTCCGGGGTCCTGTCCGCCGGGCCGAAATCCAACAGGATCGGTGGCGGCACCAGAGGCGGACAGGAGTTCATGGAGCCGACGACGCATCTCCTGCACCGGCTCGGACCGCGACTCATCGGGCGCGGTCCGGCGCGGTGGGGACTGGCGTCGGCCGTTCATCGGATCAGAAATCGGCGGGGACCTCGGCGGTGGCGGCATCCGCGGTCACATCGGCGCCGATACCGAGCTTCTCCTTGATCTTCTTCTCGATCTCGTTGCAGATGTCGACGTTCTCCAGCAGGAACTTGCGGGCGTTCTCCTTGCCCTGGCCGAGCTGGTCGCCCTCGTAGGTGTACCAGGAGCCGGACTTACGCACGAAGCCGTGCTCGACACCCATGTCGATGAGCGAGCCCTCCTTGGAGATGCCGTGGCCGTAGAGGATATCGAACTCGGCCTGCTTGAACGGCGGGCTGACCTTGTTCTTCACGACCTTCACCCGGGTACGGTTACCGACCGCGTCGGTGCCGTCCTTGAGCGTCTCGATGCGGCGCACGTCGAGGCGGACCGAGGCGTAGAACTTCAACGCCTTACCGCCCGTGGTGGTTTCGGGAGAACCGAACATCACGCCGATCTTCTCGCGCAGCTGGTTGATGAAGATGGCGGTGGTGTTGGAGTTGCTGAGCGCACCGGTCATCTTGCGCAGCGCCTGGCTCATCAGGCGGGCCTGCAGGCCGACGTGGCTGTCACCCATCTCGCCCTCGATCTCGGCGCGCGGCACCAGCGCGGCCACCGAGTCGATCACGATGATGTCGATGGCACCGGAGCGAACCAGCATGTCCGCGATTTCCAGCGCCTGCTCACCGGTGTCCGGCTGCGAGACGAGCAGCGCGTCGGTGTCGACGCCGAGCTTCTTGGCGTAATCGGGGTCGAGGGCGTGCTCGGCGTCGATGAACGCGGCGACACCGCCCGCGGCCTGAGCGTTGGCCACCGCGTGCAGCGCGACGGTGGTCTTACCCGAGGATTCCGGGCCGTAGACCTCGACGATGCGGCCGCGCGGCAGGCCGCCGATGCCGAGCGCGACATCCAGCGCGATGGAGCCGGTCGGGATCACCGCGAGGGGCTGACGTACCTCATCACCGAGACGCATGACCGCGCCCTTGCCGAAGTTCTTCTCGACCTGAGCAAGTGCGAGTTCGAGAGCCTTGTCGCGGTCGTACGCCTGTGGTGCCATGTCTTGATCCCCTTTTCGACGGGTAAGTCTCTGCTGTGGTTGGCGCCAACATTAGAGGGCGGCACCGACAAGTTCTGGCGCCAAGATTAGACGAACACGTGTTCGAGTCAAGCGACGCGCCCTGGAACACGCAATCGAACTTCTGCGGCCTCGGCAAACGCCGCGCAGTTCCGCCTCTCCTGGCCTTCAGGCCGGACCCGTCTGCCACCGGGATGCCGTTGGCGACCGGCGGTGGGTGGCCGTTGCAGGTTGGCCGGTACCCGGCAAGTTACCTGTGTACGAACAAAATCAGCGGGCTGACCTGGGTCAACGTACCAGCGACACCCGGTCGCTGTTGAGCAGCGTTTGTGCTTGTTTGAGCACGCGGAGCGCGGGTGTCACCTCGAGGTCGGTGATGCCGTCCAACGCGCCGAGCCGTTCGGTGATGTAGCGGTAGAGGTGGGGCGTGTCACGGCAGATTATCGACGCCATCAGATTGGTCGGCCCGGTGGTCGCGCCGACGAACACGATCTCCGGGTGGGTCGCCATCGCCCGCCCTACCGCGTCCAGATCGTGCGGGCGAACGCGCAGCCACAGCGCCGCCCGCACGAGGTACCCCATGCCCTCGATCGCGAAGTCGAGGTCGAAGAACAGCACGCCGGACTGCTCGAGTTCGGCCATCCGTCGCGCGACTCGTGGTGCGGTCCAACCGGTTTCGGCCGCGATCTGCGCGTACGGCGCGCGCCCGTCGCGCCCTAGCAGAGCGAGCATCGCCTCGTCCTCGGGTGTCAGATCCGGCAATGCGTCCGGTCCGGCCGCCGCCAACTGAGAGCGGGGCGGGCCCAACTCACGCAGCTGCTGGTCGGTGAAGAGGTGGTTGAAGCGCGGCCATTCCTCGTCGGCCTCGAACCGGTGCATCACCTCGTGCGCGATCACCTCGCGCACCTGACTCGCCCGCGGCAGCGTGTGCAGCAGCAGCGCGTCCCGTCGTTCGAGGGAACGCGGCCTACTCACACAGGTGACCTCGGACCCGGTGGACAGCAGCGTGACCCAGCTCAAATCCGGGAATCTGGCCAGTGATTCGGCCAGTTGCAGCGCCTTGTCGGGTGTCGACTTGATCCGCAGCGCCCACCGCGCGTGCCCGAGCGGCACGGCGTTGAGCTGCCCCGATACGTGCATGATGCCGCGCTCGCGCAGCGAACGGTAGCGGCGTGCCACCGTCTGCTCGGAGACGTCGAGGATGCCGCCGAGCTTGGCGAACGGGATGCGAGCGTCGAGCACCAGCGCGCGCAGGATCTGTCGATCGAGAATGTCCAAGGCAGAGGATTCCGCGACAATATCGTGCTGCATAGGAGGAATCTAACGCAGCAGACCATATGGCTAGGCGGATACGTTCGATTGCCGCACGCTTGGCGTCGATATCGTTCGATTCCGCCGTGGAGGCTTCCGTGAAGAAATGGCTCCCCCTGTTCGCCGCGTGCCTCGGCACGCTGATGCTGCTCATCGACGTCACCATCGTCAATGTCGCGCTGCCCGACATCGCGGCCGATCTGCACGCCGGGTTGTCCAGCCTGCAGTGGGTGGTGGATGGGTATGCGCTTGCCTTGGCTGCGCTGCTGCTCGTCCTCGGCTCGCTGGCCGACCGGGTCGGTGCGAAACGCGCCTACCTCGTAGGACTCGTGTTGTTCGCCCTCGCTTCGCTCGGCTGCGGAGTCGCCGACACCTCGTCGAATCTCATTGCGGCGCGGATACTTCAGGGCATCGGCGGCGCGGCCATGTTCGCGACCACGCTGTCGCTGCTGCACTCGACCTACACCGGGCGCGACCGCGGCATCGCCTTCGGCGTCTGGGGTGCGGTATCCGGTGCGGCGGCGGGCGTCGGGGTGGTGCTCGGCGGCGTGCTGACCGAGGCGTTGTCCTGGCGGTGGATCTTCTTCGTCAACCTGCCGATCGCGGTGCTGGCAATCGCGTTGACCGCCAGTGTGTTTCCGGCGTCGGTACGCCGCGCGGACCGGGCCGTCGACGTGCCGGGCATGCTCGCCTTCGCCACCGCGGCGACCGCGCTCACCTACGGCGTCATTCGCGGCGGCGAGCACGGCTGGTCGGATGGTCGCGCGGTGAGCACGTTGGTACTGGGCGCTGTCGCGATCGCTGTCTTCGCCGTCGTCGAATCCCGCAGCGCCGCACCGATGTTCCCGCTTGCGCTGCTGCGCAACCGCGACTTCGGGGCGACCCTGCTCGGCGCGAGCGGGCAAACGTTCGCGGCTTTCGCGAGCACTCCCCTGGTTTCGCTCTGGTTGCAGCAGCAATTGCGAATGACACCGCTGCACGCGGGATTGGCGTTGCTACCGATGGCCGCGACCGCGTTCTTGGTCGCCGGGGTGTTCGGACGGTTGATGCACGACGCCGCGCCGAAGTGGACCATCGGCGCGGGACTGGTGGTTGTCGGTATCGGCACCGGACTGCTCACCGTGATCGACACCGGATCATCCTGGGCCGCACTGGTTCCCGGTTTCGTGGTGATCGGCGCGGGGATCGGCATCAACGCGCCGGCACTCGTGTCGGTCGGCATGGCCGCGGTACCGCCGCAGCAGGGTGGCACGGCGGCGGGTGCGGTGAATACCGCACGTCAGCTCGGGCTCGCGCTCGGCGTCGCGGTACTCGGCACGGTGTTCCGCGGCGCGGCGCACGCGGACCAACCGATGACGCTGCCGCACTTCGTATCCGGCCTCAACGCGGCCTTCACCGTCGCCGCCACCGTCGGCATCGTATTCGGAGTGATCGCCTTCGCCCTGCTCCACCGCCAACGCCCCGCCATGAAGTCGGACAACCTCGAGCAGGAAGCCATCGCAGCCTGACCCCGCACGATCCGCGTCGCCCGACCACGGCGCCGTCCACCTCGGACGGCGCCGTCTTCAAGATCATGGGGAACTGGTGGCGGCCCCTTCTCGAACTTTGCCGCCATCAGTTCCCCATGATCTTGATCGCGACCCCCGCGACACCAACCCACGAGCCCTACCGCGTCGAGATCCGCATCTTCCGGATCCGCACTGTGGTCGGCTACTGCTGGGGCAGCACCGAATCGTCGCCCGGTTCGCGGGGGCCGAGGATGCGGCGGGCGGATTCGGGGATACGGACGTCGTTGATGCTGGCTTCGCGGCGCGACATCAGGCCGTCGGGGGCGAATTCCCACTGTTCGTTGCCGTAGCTGCGCCACCATTGGCCGGATTCGTCGTGCCATTCGTATTGGAAACGCACCGCGATCCGGTTGCCTTCGAAGGCCCAGAGATCCTTGCGGAGTGCGTAGCTGTTTTCCGAAGCCCATTTGCGGGTGAGGAATTCGATGATGGCGGTGCGGCCGGTGAAGAACTCGTCTCGGTTCCGCCAGACCGAGTCCTCGGTGTACGCGGCGGCGACCTTCTCGGGATCGCGGGTGTTCCAGGCGTTTTCGGCGGCAAGCACCTTGACCTTGGCGGATTCGAGATCGAACGGTGGTACTGGAGGACGCACGAACGACTCCTCTTCGATGGGCGCTCAGGGGTTGACGGGCGATAGTTCGGGTGGACCCCAGCGCAGTGGGCCCGCGCCGGAGCGTTCGACGATCTCGGTGATGGTGAAGTCGATCGAGCATTGCGCGCCGACGGCGAACGTCTCCGGCGCCCAGGTCAACTCGGCAGTTCCGGTGAGTTGGAGGGTGCCGCCGGTGGTCCAGTCGGGGACCAGGATGCCACAGCGCGGGTTCACCTCGATGTTCCCGAGTGTCATGAACATCGAGTTGCCCCGATAGTCGGGCCACCGCAGCCGGGTCGGCGAAAGCACCTGTAGGAAGCCGGGATTGCCGCCGCGATGCGAGGCATCGGCGTTGCCCGCGGCGTCGGCGGTGGCGACGAAGAACGCGTCGGCGGCCGCGATCGTCGCCTGCTGGCGTGCGTCGAGTTCGGTGCTGTGCCGGGGCAGCGGCGGCTCGATATCCGCCTGGTAGGACTCGATGTGCCTGCGGGTGATGTACTTCGGACAGTTCGCATAGACCTGTTCGGTGGCGATGCGCAAGCCGCCACCCGCCGCCGTCGCGGCACCGTTGATCCGCATCCGCCTGCGCCGCTGCGGTTGCAGGGCGATCATGCCGATGCGGGCGGGGTGGGTCAGCCTCTCCCGCAACGGATCTCCCGCGGTGGGCCGTGCGTCGATGACGATGGTCGCCGCGTCGACGGCGTGCACGAAGCCAGGCGGCCCGACCAGTTCACTCGCCCAGAGCCTGCCCGCGTCGTCGGCCGCCGCGATCACCACCATGGGCTGCTCGGCCAGGAAAGAGGCGGCGACGGCCGGGATGTCGGCGCGGATCGACCGGCCGACCCGGTCGGCGATCTCCGTCTGACCCATGCGCTGCTGGACGGCGAGCTCGCCGGAATGGAAGGGTGCCATCGCAATACTCCTGTCGCGGGCAATGCTCCGACGACGGCCAGCGCCGCCGGAAGGTTCAACAGCGCTGCGGCTCAGAAGAATCCACAGGTCGGCGCGTCGGCGCTGGGCGCGGGTGCGGATTCGGCGCCGGTCGGCGCGTAGACCTCGAGCCGGATGCCGTCGGGATCGGCGAAGAAGATGCCGCCGGAGGCGACGCCCTCACCGTGCGCGACGATGCCGTCGTGCACGAGGGGCACCGACTGCTCGCGCAGCGCGGCCTCGATCGCACGCACCTGGTCGATGGTGTCGACCTGGAACGAAAGATGGTGCAGGCCTGGGGTTTCAGTGGAAAACGTCCCCGCGCTCTGCTGCCACAGCGTCAGCGCGAGCTTGCCGCCCATGCCGAGGAACGCCCATTTCCGGTCGCCGTCGGTGCTCGCGGTGAGCTGCTCGAAACCCAGTGCACGGCGGTAGAAGTCGACCGATCGATCCAGATCGGCGACGTTCAGCCCGATATGCCCAGTGCTGAGCTTGGGTGCGGCAACCGTGGTCATGTAATCCTCCTCGACGCGTCAACCGTCTTTACCGGTTTAACTGGTTAGAGGATAGTCACAACGGAACGCGCACGTCAACCTGTAAACTTCGATTAGACGGTTAGAGAAATGGCGCTGCCCCGACCACCAGAAGGAGCTCGATACCCTCAGTCATGCGCGATCCACGCCCCCACCTCGGCGAACCGCTGGCACTCGACCTGCTCAACACGCGGTGGAACGAGAACGGACACCCACAGGACCTGCTCATCGATGTGGCAGGTCTCGCGGTGTGGCTGGCCTCGGCCGGGCTGACCGACCGCGCGACCGCCGACGAGGCGACCCTGAACGCGGTCTTGACGGCACGCGCCGCCATCTACGACGTGGTGCGCAACGCCGCACCCACCGCACTGAACGAGGTACTCGAGCACGGTCGAATCCGGCGCACCCTGACCGACACCGGACCCGAGGACGTCACCGACATCCCCGACACCACGTGGCTGCCAGCCTGGTTGGCGGCCGACAACCTGCTGCACCTACTCACCGAGGCTCCGGACCGCATCCGCCAGTGCGCCCACCCCGACTGCGTGCTGTTCTTCTACGACACCTCGAAAAACGGTACCCGCCGCTGGCATTCGATGGCGACCTGCGGCAACCGCACCAAGGCGGCCCGCCATTACGCCAAAAAGCCTTGAGCCTCAGAACAATTCGTCGAGCAGGCGGTAGTACTCCAGGCGACCATGATCCGGTTCGGTGAGGCCATACGCGGCGAAGAACGCGGTCACCTCGTCGGCATCGAAGTGGTCGCGCAGATCGCGCACGGCAAGTGCCAGGTCGCGGTACCGGTCGGCTACGCCGAGCGCGCCGACATCGAGCAGGATCGCGCCCTCCAGCACGTTGGGTGAGGTGAAGTCGCCGTGTGCCACGACCAGGTCCTCGTGGTCGGGGCGCTCGGCGAGCAGCCGTGCCAAGACGTCTTCCGGGCTGAGGTCATTATCTGCATCGAAGTCGTCCTGATCGACCAAGCCCTCGATCACCTGGCGACGCGCCTGTGCCAGCACAACATCGAGACGTCCGTCGAAGGGACACTCCGCAATGGGAATGCTGTGCAACCGGCGCAGCAGCGCACCGAGGATCGCGCCCACCGACGTCGCCCCCTGGCCCGCGTCGGCCCGCGCGGCCAGGCTGGACGCGCCCGCGTCGGCCAGCACCAGCACGTCACCGTCGAACACGGCGATCTCCGGCAGCCGAATTCCGCGGTCGCGCAGCCAGTTCAGCCGCTCGTGTTCCGCGACCGCCTTCGGTCCCCGCTTGACCCAATAGGTTTCGTTGACGAACGCGACGCCGCCGCTCTTTCCCTCGTGCTCGTCCGACCAGGTCGGCGCGGCACCGAGCAGCGCGGCGACCTTCGGCGGCAACGGAATCGGCAGCGCGGTGAGCCGCTCCAGCGCGACCCTGGTGGATTCGATCAGCTCGGAATCGCCCTCGGCCGTACGCAAGTCGAGCGCCTCGCGCAGCAGCTCATGTGCCTCGGTCAGCTGGTCCTGCTCGGCCAGCGCCTTTCCGAGATGTTGGACGGCGAACGACAGCACGTCCGGCGCGGCGACCCGCGCGTGCTCGACGGCGCGGCGATACAGCGTTTCGGCGGTGGCCGCGTCGCCCTGGTAGCGGTAGACGTCGCCGAGGTTGATCCACACCGTGATCCGGCGTTCCTCGGTGTCCACCAGTTCCAGCGCCTGGTCCAACAGGTCGAGTGCCTGGTCGTAGCGTCCGAGCAGCATCGCTTCGATACCGGTCTGCCGGAATCCGGCGAAGTCGACGGGCTCGGCCTTGGCCAGCCGCGCGGCCAGCCGTTGCGGATCGACCGGAATCATTCGCTCACGGTCGTCGAACCGGTATAGCGGCCCGTCCCGATCCACCGCCTGGCCCGGCACGCTCACCACCGCCCGCGCGGCACGTCGAACTCCGAGCAGAGCGCACGCCACACATCCCGGGGATCAACGCCCGCCTCGATGGCATCGGACCCCGTCCGCCCCAATGCCGGGATCACATGATCGGCCAGCAGCGCATCGCCCCTGGCCGACCCGAATTCGGTATGCAACAGCTCCTGGAACTCCGTCAATCGCACCGTGCCCAAGATACCCGCAACCCCCACCCGCCCTGTTACTCGCCGTGGAGGGCCGCTAACCCGCCCGCACCGTGTCGAGAACCTGATGGCAGAGCTGGATCGGGTCGGCGACGTCCGCGGCGGTCGCCGCTGCCTGCTTCGCGGCCGCGGCGAAGTGCGGGGTCGACAGGATTTCCAGGACGGCGGCGCGGACAGCATCCGGCGTCAACGGGCGGACGAGTAGCGAACTTCCTTGTCGGACAGCCCTATTGGCGAGCTCCCATTGGTCGCCGCCGCCGGGGATGGTGACAACGGGGACGGCGGCGGACAGCGATTTCGCGAGGAGGCCGTGGCCGCCACCACCAACGACGACCGACGCGTGGGTCAGGAGTTCGTCTTGGCGACCCAAACCTGCTGTGGCCCAAGGTGGTAGATCGGCGGGCGGGGTGTCGAGGGTCGAGATCGCCACGCGGACATCGGCTCCCGCGAGCGCGTCGAGGACCGTCTCCACCATGCCGGTCACGCCGGTGTGCGCGGTGGACGGGGCGACCATCACCAAGGGGGCGTCGCCCGGTGGGGGCGACAGGATCGCGTCGGTGGGTTCCCAGAACAGGGGGCCGATGACGTGGGCGTTGTCGGGCCAGTCGGGACGCGGCACCTCCAGCGCGGGGAGGGTGGCGATCAGGCGGGCGGCGGGGCCCGGGTCGGTGGCGGGCAGGCCGACGCCTTCGCGGGCATGTTCGCGCTGACGCAAGCCGTTGCGGATGTCGCGGGCGGTCATCGTGCGCAGCACGCCGTCGCGCATCCGGCCGCGCAGCCCCTCGCCGGGGGCGAGGCCACTTCCGATGGGCGGCAAGGCTTTCGACGGCAGATAGAGCGGGTGCGGGGACAGCTCGACCCACGGGACACCGAGTCGTTCCGCGGCCAGGCCGCCGCCCGCGGTGAGTACGTCGGACACGACCAGCTCGGGCAGCATGGCGCCGAGGTCGGGCATGATCTCGGTGGAAATGTGCGCGGCGCGCTCGTGGATGCGCTGGCCCGCGTCGGTGTCATCGTCGGCCGGGCGTGGGGCCAGGCCCTTCAGGCGACGGACGCCGATTCCGACATCGCGGGCGGCGTCGAACCAGCGCGGGGCCGTGAACAGCACGGGCTCGTCGCCGGCGGCCAGGAAACGCAAGCACAACGCGATGGCGGGAAAGGCATGCCCCGGATCGGGTCCCGCGACTACGGCTACTCGCATCCGCATAGCCTGCCACACCGTCTCGCGGCCCGGCAGCACCCATCTCCCGCGACTTCACCTGCTCGACAGCAGAACTTCACGTGACCTCCGGCCCGCGCGGCGCTATGGTCTAGACCAATTGGTGTCGGAGAGTGGAGCGATCGTGCGGGTGTCCACGGTGGACGAATTGATGGTGCTGCTGGCGAACGGCGAGGACGTCTGGGATATGCCGGACCGCAGCGGCGATCCGGTCGACATCCTCGACCACGACCGGCAGTGCGCGGAATTGCTGCGGCAGCGGTATCCACGGGACGAGGAGCTGCAGGTCGCCGGGTTGGTGCATGACATCGGCCACCAGCTCGTCCCCGGTGACGACGCGGGCCACGGCAGGCATGGCGCGGACGCGATCCGCGAGCTGCTCGGTGCTCGCGTCGCACGCCTGGTCGAGCTGCATGTGGTCGCGAAACGCTATCTGGCAGCGACGGATTCGGCGCATACCGAGGGCCTGTCCCCCTCCAGCCAACGCACCCTCGTAGCGCAGGGCGGTCCGATGAACGCCGCGGAGATCGCCGAATTCCGTGCCGACCCGGATTTCGACGCCGCCCTCGCCCTGCGTCGCGCCGACGACGCGGGCAAGGTGGTCGGCCTCACCGTCGCACCCCTCGACTCCTGGATTCCCGTCATCAGGCGGGTCGCCGACCAAGATCATGGGGAACTGGTGGCGGAGTAACGCGAGAGGCCGCCGCCGTCAGTTCCCCCTCACCGATGCCGTGTGGGTGCTGGTTCGGCTGGGTGACAACGGGTCTCGCCGAGCTCAGTCCGGCGTGCCGCTGAAGTAGTAGAGCTCGAAGCCGACGGCTCGCTCGGCCGGAAAATCTTCGATCGGGCCGGTCGCCCGGTCCACGATGGCGCGAACCTGATCCTGCACCGGTTCCGAGCTGAGCACCTCCAGGTAGCGGCGGTGCTCGGCCAACGACGCCGTGGCCTGATCGATGTTCGCGGTGACGTCGACGGCGTGAGTTACCTTGGGGCCCACCACCGCTCCCCAGCGCGGCGACCACGGCGCGTCGGTCAACTCGGGAAAGATCCACTCGTTACCGGCGTCGGAAATGGCGTCCAAGGCCGCGCGGCCGACCGCACGATGATCGGCGCTGTTGGCGTAACCAGGAGCCCAGGTGTCGCTGAAGTTGAAGAGCACCACCAGTTCTGGTCGATGCCGCCGGATCGCCCCGGCCAGATCACGACGCAACCGCAAGGATTCCTCGACCCGCCCATCGGGATAGCCGAGGAAGTCCACCTGTTGCACGCCAACAGCTTTGGCGGAAGCAACCTCCTCGGCCTCGCGCACCGGCCCGGATTCCGCGGGCGGCAGCCCCGCAATGCCAGCCTCCCCGCTGGTGACCAGGACGTACCGAACGTCCTTACCCTGCCCCGTCCACCGAGCCACCGCCGCGGCGGCACCGTATTCGATGTCATCGGGGTGCGCGACGATGACCAGCCCGCGCTGCCAATCCTCCGGTAGGTGCTCCACGAATGCCATTCAAGCAGACCTCGATACGACGAAGGGGCCGTGCGCTTCCCCTCATCGGGGAGCACACGGCCCCTGGTCGGACGGTCGCGACTTCGCTCGCGCCTCCCGGTGGGATCCCGGCCACACCTGGTTCCGTCCGACGGCCGCCCGCACGGCTTCGCTGCGCTACCCGGCGCGCTGAAGCCGCTCCGCAGGCGGAAGCTACAGCTTGCTGACCGAGTTGTCCGAGCCCGACACCGCCTTGTACAGCAGGTACAGGCCGAACACGATGGCGCTGATCACCAGGATCGGGAACAGCCCCTTGATCAGCGCACCGATGATGGCCAGCGCGATCCAGACGACCGCGACGATTCCGATAATCTTCCACAACATTTGCCAGCCTCCGAGGGTCTCCGCGAACCGCTCTCCCACGATCCGACAGGTTCTACTCTGACAGCTGTGCGGCGATAAATCACCAGGTCAGCAACGATATCGGGGTGAAGATCAGGGTGAACCCTGACTACCTACCCGCCGCGAGTATCACGGCGACGGGGCCGCCGCGCCCTCGGCGGTCAGTTCGGCCGCGACCTTCGACGCGATCCGAACAAAGGCCGCCACCAGCGGTCGAGCATCGCCCGCGCGGCAGGCGACGGCCAGTACCGCGGGCGCGACATCGAGCAACGGCCGAGTGACGACACCCGACCACGGGAAGAAACGCGACACCGAGGCGACCGAGACCGCGACCGCCTGACCGCTGCCCACCGCGGCGAGCAGATCCTCCAGCGTGGCTACCTCGGCGCCGATAGTCGCTGGGCCGTCGCGGTATTCGGCCAGTGTCATGAAGTCGCGTGCCACGAGATCGCGATTGTCGATCCACCACGCGAACGGCTGGACGGCCAGTTCCGCGGGCGCGACCGCGGCGTCGGCGGCGAACGGATGATCGGCGGGGAGCAGCGCGATCCGCTCCTCCGCAAGCAGCGGCGTCACGTCGAGGCCGTCCGGCGCGGGCAGCCAGATCAACCCGACATCCGAGGCACCGGCCAGCAGGCCCGCGCTCGAATCGTCGAATTCGACCTTGCCGACGGTCACCGCGACGTGTGGGAACTCGGCCGCGAAGGCGCGCAACACCCGTGGCGTGATGTCCAGGCCGGTGACCCCTCGGATGCCGACGATCAGTTCGGTGCGCTGGCCGGACTCGGTGTCGCGGGTGTCGGCGATCGCCGCGCCGACGGTGTCCAGGATGTCGGGCACCCTGGCCAGCAGCGTTCGACCGGCGTCGGTGAGCGTCACCTGACGGCTGTTGCGCTGGAAAAGTGTGGCGCCGATACGCGTTTCGAGTTGCTTGATCTGATTGCTCAGCGCCTGCTGGGTCAGGTGCAGGCGAGCCGCCGCCTTGGTGAAGTTCAGCTCGGTGGCCAGTACGTGGAACGCGCGTAGGTGCCGGAATTCCACATCCACAAGTGTGGATTGTAGATCCGACAGCGGATCGGTGTTTCCGTTCTCGGCTCGGCGGATCGAGCATTGTTCACATCGGGTGATCAATCGAGGAGTCCTGCCTTGCCGGAACAACGTCACGAACTCGGGCAGCACCAGCCGATCGCAGAATGGGCGTTCGGGTGGCTGATGATCTGGCATCAGCGCGCTGAAACCACGGGCGGGGTGCTTTCGCTCGCCGAGGTCGTGCTGCCGAAGGGTGACGAGCCGCCGGTCCATCTGCATTCGCGCGAGGACGAACTGTGCTTCGTCCTCGATGGTGAGCTCACCGTGCATCGCGGACTGGCCCGCATTCCTGCCGGGCCGGGTACCTCGGTGTGGCTGCCCCGCGGTATTCCGCATGGGTTCGCGGTGCATACCGCCACGGCACGGGTGCTGCACCACTACACCCCGGCGGGTGTGGAGCGGGCACACCGGACGTTCGGTACCGCGGCCACCGGGCTCGTGTTGCCGCCCGCCGATACCCGGCGGCCCTCGGGAGCGGAGGTCGAGACGGAATTCGCGCGGTATGGGGTCACCGTTGTCGGTCCGTCGCCGTCGAACCGGAAGGAGAGGCGAAAATGACTGCGCCACAACGCATCATCTATCCGGCCAGCGCTTCGGGATACGCGCAGGTGCGCATCCTCGGGCCGGTGTCGGTCACCGATGGGGCGGTGATGATCGGGGTCGACCGTCCGCTCGAGCGGGCAGCGTTGGTTCGGCTCGCGCTCGCGGGTGGGGTTCCTGTCCCCGATCGGCGACTTGCCGCTGATCTGTGGGGTGACGGCGAGCTCTCGCGACCGGTCGAACGATTGCGCGTTGTCGTCTCGCGACTGCGGACGGCGCTGGGTGCGCACGGCGCGACGGTCCTGCGCACCCCGGCCGGCTACCGAACAACGCTGGTCGTCGGCGACCTGCTCGCCGCGGAAGCCATCGCGGATCGGCTGTATGCCGCACAGCGGGCCGGTCGCTATGCCGAGGTCAGAGCGGCCGCCGACGAGGTACTGCGGCTCTGGCGCGGACCGGCGCTCGCCGACCTCCTGTGGGCGCCGTACGCCGCGGTGGAAGCCGCCAGGCTGGACGCGTGGCGGCTCGAATTGACCATCGCCGGACTGGATGCCGCGCTGCGCCTCGGCACCGGCCTCGAATGCCTCAGGGAGATGGGCATTTTGGCGGGCGAGCACCCGCTGCACGAACCGCTGGCCCGACTGCACGCGCTCGCCCTCTACCGCGCGGGCAGGCAGGTCGACGCGCTCGACCTCCTGCGCTGCTTACGACTCACCCTCGCCGCCCAATTCGGCGCCGCGCTCGCTCCGGAAACCGTCGACCTCGAGGTTCGCATCCTCCGGCACGATCCCGCACTGCATCCAGCTCGCGCGACCGGAACCCCAAGCAGTCCAGCACATTCGACCGTCCAGCGGGTCACCCGGTACCGCGACGTCGCGATACTCGCGCATCGCTTCCGACGCCCGGAACCAGGCTTCTGATCGACGCCGAAGCCAACACTGTTGCCGCCCTGGGCGATTAACAGATCCGCGCGGGCGAACGGCGACATTCGGGCAAGCCAGGCTCCTGATCGACGCCTCCGAGAGGGCCACAACATCACCAATACCATTGCTGCACTGACTGATTCGTGTGGCAGAGATATGGGTGAGGATCAGGTTTGGCCTGATCCTCACCCAGTGATATCAGTCGCGCCGAGGGTCACTTACGACGCGGGTTGCGGCGATCGTCCTGCACGCCTTCGGTCTCGATCCGCTCCTTGCGGACCGTTTCGGACACGGTCTGCTCGTCCTGGACCTGATCGACGGCGAGGCGGACCCGCTCGACCGGCACGGTTTCCTTTTGCACGGTGACCCGCTCCTCGTGCAGGGTGACCTCGGCGTCCTGCTCGCCGATGTCGGCGCGACCGACCTGCGAGCGGTCGGTGATCGGCTCGCGCTCGATCCGGACCTCTTCGTGCGTGGTCGGCACGGTGACGGTCTGCTCCTCGGTCACCACGTACTTGTGCAGACGCGCGTGGCCGACCTCCTCGTTCTGCTTGTTGACCGCCAGGCGCTCCTCGGAACGCACCATGCCCTGGTCATCGGGGCGGCGACCGCCACGCATCTGCTGCCTGCCACCCATTTCCATACCGGCCTTGCTCGGGTCGATGTGGTAGTGATCGAACAGTTCGCGTTCGGCTTCGGGGCTGATCAGACCGTCGTGCTCGAGATGCGGCGCGGTCTTCACCTCCTCCTTCTCGACGCGCACCTGCAGTGCTTCCGGGTCGTGCTGCAGCTGGGCGCCCGCCAGCGGGACCAGCGAGTCACCGCTGAACATGCCGGTGCTCACCGACACCCAGGTCGGCGCGCCGGAGGTGTTGTCGACGTAGATCCGCTTGACCTTGCCGATCTTGTCGCCTTCCGGGTCGTACACAGCGCTTCCGATGAGTTCTTCCAGCATTCCGGTCATGATGTGATTCCTCCGCGTTGCATTCGATGAAAGTGATTCAGGCACTAGCTTTTTGATCGGACTGGTCGAGATCCTCGGCGATTCGCTGCGATTGCCGCGAGCGTCGGACCGGATCATCGACGTTGCCCCAGGCCAGATATCTGCTGATATCCAGCCGTTGCGTGTCCTGGTCGATCGCGGATTTTCGGTAGGCAATATCAAGCATCTGTCTGCTCCTGCCCTTGTAGTGAATGTTCCCGATCCCCTGTGAGGGAATCCGGCCGATCAGCTACAAGAAGGCAACTACCCGGCGTGATCTACACCAAACGCCTCATCGGTGAAATCAGCGCGCGACCGGGCGATGTGTCGCGGGGGTTCGGTGCGGGTCGCCTCGGTTGGGTGTACCGGTCGGCCCCGTCGCCTATTACGCTTCGCGGAGGCTTCGGTTTTGCGCTCTCCCAGCGGCGACCTCGGTCAGTGTACGGTTGTACTCTGATCTTGCGCGCAGCTTGCCGGATAGTCGCAGTCAGGAAGGGATGGTCGGCTTATGTACACACCTCGTTCGGCACACACTCATTCACTGAATCCCACGTGACGGTCGGTGCCTGATGGAAAACGAACTCGCACAAGAACTGGCCGCGGCGGCTCGGCGCCACGGCGGAGCGATCGCCGGAATCGTCGGCGGCGCCGCCCGCAAAGCTTCCTGGGAAGTACTCGACCTGATGGCCGAGGGCCGCGAACTGGTCAATGCCGCGCTGCGCGCCAGGGCCGAGGAGTTGCGACGCCGGGATGGACTGCGCTGAATCGGGATGGACTTCGCTGAATCGAGACCGGTTAGCGCACGGTTCGCCGGTAGCGTCGGCCGGGTTCTGCGACGCCGCTCGGATCAACCGGATGAACGGGCCTTTGCGTCATAACGTGCGCGGGGCGTACGCAGGCGCGACCATCCGCGCCGACAACCCCCGCCTGATCGTGGCACTTGCGTCACATAATGTGCGTGGCCTGCGCGCCGGATGCACTGCTGTGTCGACTGTTCGGCGGATACACCGATGTCCGCCGAACAACGACGATGACGTGATGATCGACCCCGCGCCGCCTGAATACCCGGTACCCCAGCACGCCCTGCCTTGCCCACCGCATCGCGTCACGCCCGGGCCCGTCGGGAGCCCGTGCCTCGGCCCGCCATACCTGGCTCAGCAGTACCCGGCACAGCACCACGCCACCCCGCCATATCTGGCTCAGCAGTACTCAGCAGAGCACGACGGCCCCCGGCGGACTTGACTCAGCAGTACCCGGCACAGCACGACGGCACCCCGGCGGACTTGACTCAGCAGTATCCAGCACAGCACGACGGCACCCCGGCGGACTTGACTCAGCAGTACCCGGCACAGCACGACGGCACCTCGCCGGACTTGACTCAGCAGTACCCGGCACAGCACGACACCACCCCGGCGGACCTGGCTCAGCGGTACCCAGCACAGCACGACACCACCCCGGCGGACTTGGCCCGGCGGTACCCAGCACAGCACGACACCACCCCGGCGGACTTGGCCCGGCGGTACCCAGCACAGCACGACACCACCCCGGCGGACTTGGCCCGGCGGTACCCAGCACAGCACGACACCACCTCGCCGTACCCGGCTGAGCGGTACCCAGGCACGCCGTCCCCGCCAGCGCAAAACCCACCATCGCGAAACACCGCACCCCGGTACCTGACGACGCAGTATCCGGGCCCGCCGTTCGCGACACCGCGGCACACGGATACACCGGGCAATCGAACCTCCACCGCCGCAACAATTCTCGCGCTGCTCGTGGCATTCTTCGTGTTCCCACTCCTCGCCCTGCTGCTGAAACGTTGGCGAGCGCGTCGTACGTAATCGCGCAGCTGTGCCGCGCCTTGCACGCCCTGGCTCGGCGACACCGCGATGGATCGGGAGCTGCCCAGCGGTGCGCGCGCTCAGGATTGCGCGGCACTCAGGGGCAGCCGCCTGCCAGACGAACGTGTGCTGATGATCCGCAGGGGTGATGCTCCGACCGAGTTGGGCCCAGCATTCGGGAGCACCAGACCACAAGGGTCGACACAAGCCGAGGGCGATCCCGAGAGGGTAGATCCGGCGCAGCCCCTGGGTTCACGCGGTGGTCAGAGCTGACCTGGCTGCGAGATCGGCACCTGCTGATCGGCGACCTCGGTCAGAGCTTGTGCCCACCCGTCCAGGCGGTCGGCGGCGTGGCGGAGGTCGGCGACGATCGCGTCGAAATTGTGTCGTAGCACGGCACTTTCGGGGACTGCGAGGATCCGGCCTGCGGCGGCGACGACCTGTTCGTATTCGACTACGCCGGTGTCGAGGCGGCCGAGGGCGAAGTGGAGGTTGTCGGTGAGGGCTGCTGCCGCAGGCGATTTGGTGCGGCCCATGGCGCCCAGTGCCTGTTCCATCGCGGTCACGTCGGCGGCGAGGGCGTGCAGGGCGGCCGAGCCGGAGCCTGCTGTTTCGAGCATGTCGGTGAGTTCGTCGTCGGGCAGCCGGTTGCCGCGGGCGATTTGGGCGCCGAGGGCGTGCAGGGCTCGTTCGGCGCGGACCAGTCTGGCGATGGGTCCGCGCGCCCGGGACCACAGGGGTGGCTGTTTGCGTGGGATGAACGTGGCTTGCGGCAGTGGTGAGTTGCGCAGCCGCAAGTAGCGGCGGGCGCTGAGCGCGGTGCCGGTGGCGAGTGCGACCGCGCCGCTGCCGATTACGACGACGATCCATGCAGGCGCCGTGAGGATCACGAGCCCGACGGCTCCCGCGGTGGTGATGCCGGAGGCGGTACCGAGCTGAAAGCTGCGGCGGCGGACTCGGCGCCGACGGCGTAGTTCCCGCTCGCGCGGGTCGGCCCAGCGGCGCACCGCGACCAGCGCGTGCTCGCCTGCCTCGCGCAGACTGTCGGGCAGGCTTCCCGGTTGCGGCGCCAGCGCCGCCTGCGCTCGCACGATCGCCGCATCGCGCCTGCGGCCCGGAAACGCCTTATCCCGAGTCATGCCATCTCTCCCACTGGTTGCGCGGATCGGACCAGCACGGTCCGGCGTGGCCGACGGCCGACCCGCCGGTACCCGTGTTGTCGACCAGTGAACCAGCCACCACCGACAAGTCCTCGCCGAGCGGCTACTGCTGTGCGGCCTGGCCCTTGTTCATCTGCGGCTGTGCCGGGTTGGCCTGGGCCGGTGCGGGATTGACGGCAGGCTGGGCCGCACCACCCGCTGGCAGCTGGTCGCCGCGCATCGACGCGCGGATCTGCTCGAGCTTGCTGTGCCCGGCCATCTGAATGCTGGCCTGCTGGACCTCGAGCATGCGACCCTGCACCGTGTTCTGCGCGAGCTCGGCGGAACCGAGGGCGTTGGCGTAACGGCGCTCGATCTTCTCGCGCACCGCGTCCAGGCTCGGCGTTGTCCCCGGCGCCGACAGCGTCGAATCCATCTGCTGCAGCGACGCGGAGACCTGCTCCTGCATCTTGGCCTGCTCCAGCTGGCTGAGCAGCTTGGTGCGCTCGGCGACCTTCTGCTGCAACAGCATCGCGTTCTGCTCGACGGCCTTCTTGGCCTGGGTGGCCGCCTGCAGCGACTGGTCGTGCAGCACCTTGAGGTCCTCGACCGACTGCTCGGCGGTGACCAGCTGCGCGGCGAACGCCTCGGCGGCGTTGGTGTACTGGATCGCCTTCTCGGTGTCGCCAGCGTTACCGGCCTGGTCGGCGAGCGTGACCGCCTGGCGCGCGTTGGCATTGAGCTTCTCGACCTCGTCGAGCTGCCGGTTCAGTTTCATTTCCAGCTGACGCTGATTGCCGATGACCGACGCGGCCTGCTGTGAGAGGGCCTGATGCTGGCGCTGAGCTTCCTCGATAGCCTGCTGAATCTGGACCTTCGGATCCGCGTGCTCCTCGATCTTCGAATCGAAGAGGGCCATCAGGTATTTCCAGGCCTTGACGAACGGATTAGCCATCGATTGATCCCGCCTCCATCTGACGTGCCGCGCCCCTCGACGCGGCTCCAGTGCGCGACCGTCACGCACTCGATATGTGCCTATCCTCCACCATGCGGCCGTTGGGCCGGGTATACCCGGCCCAACCGACGCCTAGTGAGAATCTATCCGCTTTCGGCGCCGGTCCGCAGCGTTGCCGCGGCTGCCACCTGTCGCTGGGTGTCACATGCCCTTCACCAGGACCAGCATGTCGGCCTTCGGTGCGGGAATGACGATTCTGGTGTCCATGGCCAGCGGCAGCGGACGAACGCCTGCTCCGGCCACCGACAGACTGGCACTCGCCGGTGCGAGCGCGGGCTCGGCGGCGGGCACGTCCGCGGCGGGCGCGGCCTCGGCGGCGGTCTGCTCCGCGTCGACCGGCAGCGCTGCGGCCGCGGCATCGGCCGGGGTGCGGGTCGGCAGGCCGTCGGCGCCAGCCATGATCGTGCTCACATCCCAGAGCACCCGGGACAGCGGCACATCGAGGGCCGCGCAAATGGCGGCCAGTAACTCACTGGAGGCTTCTTTACGGCCCCGCTCGACCTCGGAGAGATAGCCAAGACTCACGCGCGCCGAGGTGGACACCTCGCGCAGCGTCCGGTTCTGGGCGAGACGAGCACGCCGCAGACTGTCCCCGATGGCCTCTCGCAGCAGCGTCATCTCGTTCTCCTTCGCTCCCTGTCAGGGGACCTGCATGACACTCACGAGTGCCACGCACGCCGTTCTTTCTGGCACAACGTCGGACAAGGCCCGGTTGGTTCCCGCCGGGCGCAAATCATTCACCTTGCCCGCCCTGCCCGGCCGCACGCGCGTCCGGTCGTCGCACACATCGCAACAATTCACGCACCGCGATGTGCGTCGCGCTGATCCTGATCGTCCACCGGTCCCCGAGGAGTTTCAACCGCATCACCTCGGTGTGCCCCGGCCCGGCTAGACCGAGGAAAACGGTGCCGACCGGGTGCCCGTCTTGCGAATCGGGTCCGGCGACACCGGTCAGCGCTACTCCCCAGTCTGCCCCGCATCTCGTCCGGGCGCCCACCGCCAGTTGTTCGGCGGTACTCGCCGCGACCGGACCTTCCGTCTCTAATACTTCGGCACTGACGCCGCCGAGGCTGTGTTTGAGATCTGTGGCGTACACCACGAGCCCGCCGCGCAGCACGGCACTGGCACCGGGAACTCCGGCGATGGTCGCGGACAACAGCCCGGCGGTGAGGGATTCGGCGGTCGCGACGGTCTGGCCCGACGCGGTCAACGCGTGCACCAGATCGGCGGCAGGCACGTCCGCGAGCAACGGATCAGCCGAGACCGCCGTCATGCGCCGCGCGTTCGGCCAGGCCCGCCCGCGAACCACACCCGCAACGCCTGCCCGACATAGTCGAGGCCGGTGATCACGGTCAGCGCGACGGCCACATACATCAGCACCATGCCCGCGGTGGCGAGCCAGCCGCCGAGCGGCAGCAGCAGGACCGCGATCGCGAGGGACTGCACAAGGGTTTTCAGCTTGCCGCCGCGTCCGGCCGGAATCACGCCGCGGCGCACCACGGCAAGGCGAAGCAGCGTGACACCGATCTCGCGGCCGCAGATGACCAGGGTGATCCACCAGGCCAGGTCGCCGAGCACGGACAACCCGATCACCGCGGAACCGATCAGCGCCTTGTCCGCGATGGGGTCGGCCAGCTTGCCGAAATCGGTGACAAGTCCGTATTTGCGCGCCAGTTGCCCGTCGAAGCGATCGGTGATCGCGGCGATGCCGAACAGCGCGGCCGCGACGATCCGCCAGACCGGTTCGTGCCCGCCGTCGACGAACAGCGCGACCACGAACAACGGGACAAGCGCGATCCGCAGCATCGTCAGGATGTTCGCGATATTCATCAGCGGCACGACGGGTTCAGCGTGCGGCGAGACGATCCCGGACCTGATCGGCGCGGTCGCCGACCAGCGTCGTTCTATCTCTTCCGGTTGTGCACTCATACACACCCCAGACCCTGCACGGCATGACGATGACCGGCACCTACCCGGCGCGCGTCATGCCGGACCCGCTGCCCGGCGCGATGCGGTGAGCGGGACGACTGGATGTGTGGCACACGTTCAGCCTATCGGTAACCCACCCGACTACTCTGCACCCCATGAACTCTCGGGGACCACTAGGTGGTTCGACCAGCGACGCACATCCGGGCGTGCCTCTAAGCACGCAGCGCTCACCCGCCCCGTCGACTGCCACCCCCCTGAGCACCGCACTGGTCATCCGACGCGCGCGAACCTCCGACGTGCCCGAGATCAAACGCCTCGTCGATGTCTACGCCGGTCGGATACTGCTGGAAAAGAACCTGGTCACGCTGTACGAAGCGGTGCAGGAGTTCTGGGTTGCCGAGCTCGACGGCCGGGTGGTCGGTTGTGGTGCGCTGCATGTGCTGTGGGCCGATCTCGGCGAGGTGCGCACGGTCGCGGTGCACCCGGATGTCAAGGGCAGCGGCGTCGGCCGGATCGTGGTGGAGCGGTTGATCGCGGTGGCGCGCGAGCTGGAGCTGCGGCGGGTGTTCGTGCTGACCTTCGAGGTGGATTTCTTCGCGCGGCACGGGTTCGCGGAGATCGAGGGGACGCCGGTGACCGCCGAGGTGTACGCCGAGATGTGCCGGTCCTACGACACCGGCGTCGCCGAGTTCCTCGACCTGAGCTACGTGAAGCCGAACACCCTCGGCAATACTCGGATGCTGCTTACTCTCTGACATAGGAAGCGATTCGCCGTGCCGATCTTCGCCGTTCACTACACCTACTCCGAGGCCACGGTCGCCGGCCGGGACACCCATCGTCCCGAGCATCGCGGCTGGCTGGCCGATCAGCTCGCGGCGGGCGCCCTGCTGACCAGCGGGCCGTACCCGGACGGGTCCGGCGCGCTGCTCCTGTTCCAGGCCGAGGACGCCGCCGCACTCGACGAACTGCTCGCCGAGGATCCCTTCGCGCGGCAGCAGCTGATCGATGACGTTCGCGTCGTCGAATGGCTTCCGGTGCTCGGCGCTTTCACGTCCTGAGCGTGCCGTCCCGATTCCCCGCGCGGCGGTTCTACCTGCGGGGAATCGGGCGGCGAGCCCGGATAGTTAGTCGAAGACAGCTAACTTCCGGCGACACACCGTGCGCGATACGGACATACCCCCTACCCCACACGGCAGACTCGCGGCCATGCGCACATACGTAGCGGTTTTCGCGTCGACGGCTGCCACCGCTGGCCTGTTGTACGCGTACCTGGGCGTACCGGACAAATCGGACCCAGCAACCTCTTCTTCGGCCCGCCCGCTGACCCAGCCCGGCATTGCCGACCCGGTGCTCTACCGCAACGCCGACGGCTATTACTTCCAGACGGCGGACCGGCAGATCACCTGCGGCATCCTCGATCAGCCGACCGGCCAACCGCGACGCACCGCGGGTTGTCAGGGCGCGACCGGCCCCGCGCCGCCGCACATGCAGAGATGCTGGCGCACCGATCCGGCGGCGGCCGCGGTCGCGGTCGGCGAGGACGCCGGGTATCTGTGCGTGAACCAGGGTTTCTACACCGGGCCGCAGGTCAAGACCGGCACCGGCGTCGGACCGGTGCTGCCCGCCGGATCCACCCTGAAAGCGCACGGATTCACCTGTCGGGCCGAGACTTTCAGCGTCATCTGCAGCAACGACCAGGACGGGCACGGGTTCGAGATCGCACCGGACAGCAACCGGGTGTTCTGAACCCGCTCAGTTCTTGCGGGTGCGCAGCAGGCTGGCGACCGTCGCGACGATCAAGATGCCGAGGATGACTCCGAGCGAGACCGGGGTGGAGATTTCCGGCACGCTGACGTGCTCGCCGCCATTGATGAACGGCAGCGTGTTCTCGTGCAGCGCGTGCAGCATCAGCTTCACGCCGATGAACGCGAGGATGGCCGACAAACCGTAGGACAGGTAGACCAGACGATCGAGGAGTCCACCGATCAGGAAGTACAACTGCCGTAAACCCATGAGCGCGAACGCGTTTGCGGTGAATACCAGGTACGGCTGGTCCGTCAGACCGTAGATCGCCGGGATCGAGTCCAGGGCGAACAGCAGGTCGGCGAAGCCGATCGCCAGCAACGCCAGCAGCAGCGGGGTCAGCGCGCGCCGTCCGTCGACGCGGGTGACCAGCTTGTCGCCGTCGTAGCTGTCGGTGGTCGGCAGCAGCCGTTTGGCCAGCGCGACGATCCGACTGTCGCGCTTCTCCTCGTGCTCGGCCTCGTGGCCGCTCTCCGCAATCAGCTTGACCGCGGTGTAGATGAGGAAGAAGCCGAACAGATAGAACACCCAACTGAACGCGCTGATCGCGGCCGCGCCGACGGCGATGAACGCGCCGCGCATCACCAGCGCGATCACGATGCCGATCAGCAACGCCTTCTGCTGATAGATCCGCGGCACCGCGAAGGTGGACATGATGATGAGGAAGACGAACAGGTTGTCCACCGAGAGCGCCTTCTCGGTGACGAAGCCCGCATAGTACTCCCCCGCGAACGTCGAACCCCATTGCCAGGCGACGAAACCGCCGAAGGCCAGGGCGATTCCGATATAGACCGCGGACCAGAATCCGGATTCCCGGAAGGTCGGTTCGTGCGGGGTGCGCACATGGGCGAAGAAGTCGAAGACGAACAAGCCGAGGATCACCACGATGGTGATCACCCACTCGAGAGCGGTTACCTGCATGCGGTGCGTCGATCGGTAGCGAAGGTCATGGCATCCATCATGCCCGATTTGTCCGTTCTAGTTGGCTAGCGGGTTGGTTGCTGACCATAATTTCACATGCGCGCGCCGAGGCATCCATGCCAGAGTGGCGACCGTGACCGACGACTACCTGCTCCTCAACCGGGCCAACTGGGATGAGCGCGCGCCGGCGCATGCCGCGGCGCGCGACTACGCGGTGCACCGTTTCCTCGCCGAGCCCGACTTTCTCAGCACAGCGGTGCGGTTCGATCAGCCGTTGCTCGGCGACATCAGCGGGCTGCGCGGGGTGCATCTGCAGTGCCACATCGGCACCGACACGATCTCCCTGGCCAGGCTGGGCGCCGACATGACCGGGCTCGACTTCTCGCCCGCGTCGTTGGCGCAGGCGCGCGCACTCGCCGAAAAGACCGGTACGGGTATCGATTTCGTCGAGTCGAATGTCTACGACGCGGTATCCGCGCTCGGCGGTGCGCAATTCGACCTGGTGTACACCGGAAACGGTGCGCTGTGCTGGCTTCCGAGCATCGACCGCTGGGCGCGAACCGTCGCCGCGCTGCTGCGGCCCGGTGGGCGGCTGTTCATTCGGGAAGGTCATCCCGTGCTGTGGGCGACCGACGAAACCCACACGGACCGACTGGTTCTCGGCTACCCGTACTTCGAAATGCCGGAGCCGATGGTGTTTTCCGACGGCGGCACCTACGTCGAGACCGACGCCGAGTTCGAGCAGACGACGACCCACGAATGGAATCACGGGATCGGTGAAGTGGTGACCGCGCTGTTGAACGCGGGCCTGTCGGTCACCGGGCTTGCCGAGCATCGGAGCGTGCCGTGGGAGGCGCTGCCCGGTAAGATGACGCTCGGCGATGGTGGCGAATGGCATCTCACCGAGCACCCGGAGCGGCTGCCGCTCAGCTACACCCTGCAGGCGCGCAAGCCCTGATCTGCCGCTGTCACCTGCGGTGATGGCACTGCTCGCGGATCACCTTCGATCACGCGGCACGGCGCGCCCCAGCCGAAAGCCGGGGATCGCAGGACAGAATGCCGTCATGCAAATCCGAGGAGCTCGTATCGCTGTGGTGCCGTGCGCCGTCGCGCTGACGTTGCTGGCCGGGTGCGGGGCGTTCCTCTGCGCGATCCTCGATCAGCCGATCGACGACAACGCTCAGGCCGGCTGTCAGGGGGCCACCTCGCCGGTGCCCGCCGAGTTCACGGATTGCTGGAGCAAGAATCCGCAAGCGAGCGCGCTGGCCGTCGGCGCACATGCGAAAGCGCTCTGTTTGAACCAGGGCGTGTTCGTCGGCGCGCCGATCGACGGTGGGAGCCGCGGTGGCGGACGAGTACTTCCGTATGGTGGGATGCTTACCGTTGGACCGTTCACCTGTGACTCCGCCGAGAGCGGAGTGACCTGCACCAATGACACCACCGGCGCCGGGTTCACGATCTCCCGCGAGGCCAACCGCACCTGCTGACCCCGAAATTCGGTTCCCATCCCGAAATTCGGATGTTAACGTCGGTACCAGAGAACGCACACCATCAGGAAGGCGAAGACGATGACCGGGACCCAGCAGCGACAGTGGTCGCGCACTGGTGCCTGGCGGTCGCGCGCCAATGCCGTGCTATCGACGGTCAGCTATCGACGGCTGACCGTCCGGAGCGGCCCCTGACCCGTGTCTTCCACAGACCCGAGCAAGGGGTCACTCCGCGGCAAACGCCAAGGGGTGACCCCTTTTTCGTGTCCGTACCGCACAACTCCACAGCGACGATCACGGCAGTATGCCCGAGCGGCCGAAGGGGCCTGACTGTAAATCAGGTGTATTCACCACCGGAGGTTCGAATCCTCCTGCTGCCACCCGTGTTTCCTATCCATGTAGCTCAGTGGAAGAGCGGCACCCTCCGAAGGTGCAGGCCGGTGGTTCGACTCCACCCATGGATACGAAACCCAATCCCTCGTAGCCCAATCGGTAGAGGCACCGGACCTAGATTCCGGCAGGTGCGAGTTCGAATCTCGTCGAGGGAACCCAGCTTTCGCGCCCGGGTGGGGCGCGAGTGCCCGTAGCTCAGCGGAGAGAGCGCCTGCCTACGAAGCAGGAGGCCGGAGGTTCAAATCCTTCCGGGCACGCGGTGGCTCCCGCGCACGGCCTGGCGTCCGTGGTATCGGCGGTGAACCTGTGAATTCGATCGCGCGCAGCGCCGCGAGTGTGCGGCGACTAGTCGGATTCCTCCGGCGGTGGCTCTTCGCCGCCGCCGCGGATGGTCCACAGCAGGCCGTCCAGCTCGTCGGGCTTGATGAGGACGTCGCGGGCTTTGGAGCCTTCGCTCGGTCCTACTACGCCGCGGGTTTCCATCAGGTCCATGAGGCGGCCCGCCTTGGCGAAGCCGACGCGGAGTTTGCGTTGCAGCATTGAGGTGGAACCGAATTGGGAGGTGACGACGAGCTCGACGGCCTGGATGAAGACGTCGAGGTCGTCGCCGATGTCGGGGTCGACGTCTTTCTTTTCGCCCTGTTTGGCGGCGGTGACGCCTTCCTGGTACTCGGGCTCGGCCTGGTTCTTGGCGAAGTCGACGACGGCGTGGATTTCCTCGTCGCTGATGAACGCGCCCTGCAGGCGGGTCGGCTTGTTCGCGCCCATCGGCAGGAAAAGGCCGTCGCCCATGCCGATCAGTTTCTCGGCGCCCGGCTGGTCCAGGATGACGCGCGAGTCGGTCAATGACGAAGTGGCGAAGGCCAATCGGGACGGCACGTTGGTCTTGATCAGGCCGGTGACCACGTCGACCGAGGGCCGCTGGGTGGCGAGCACCAGGTGAATGCCTGCGGCACGGGCCTTTTGGGTGATCCGCACGATCGCGTCCTCGACGTCGCGGGGCGCGGTCATCATCAGGTCGGCGAGCTCGTCGACGATGGCGAGGATGTACGGATAGGGCCGGTACACCCGTTCGCTGCCCAGCGGCGCGGTGATCGCGCCGGACTTCACCTTCTTGTTGAAGTCGTCGATGTGGCGAACCTTGTTGGCCTGCATGTCCTGATAGCGCTGCTCCATCTCCTCCACCAGCCAGGTCAGCGCGGCGGCCGCCTTCTTCGGCTGGGTGATGATGGGCGTGATCAGGTGCGGAATGCCCTCGTACGGGGTGAGTTCCACCATCTTCGGGTCGATCAGGATCATCCTGACCTCGTCCGGCGTGGCCCGATGCAGCAGCGAGACCAGCATCGAGTTCACGAAACTCGACTTACCCGAGCCGGTGGAACCGGCGACCAACAGGTGCGGCATCTTGGCCAGGTTCGCCGCGAGGTAATCGCCCTCGATGTTCTTGCCGAGCCCGATCACCAACGGGTGGTGGTCATTTCGGGTCGACGGCGCCTTGAGCACATCGGCGAGGCGGACCAGTTCGCGGTCGGAGTTCGGCACCTCGATACCGACGGCGGACTTGCCAGGAATCGGCGCGAGCAGCCGAACGTTCTCGGTCGCAACGGCATACGCGATATTGCGGGCAAGCGCGGTGATCTTCTCGACCTTCACACCCGGCCCGAGCTCCACCTCGTAGCGGGTGACCGTCGGGCCGCGCACGAAACCGGTGACGGCGGCGTCGATCTTGAACTGCACCAGCACCTCGGTGATCGCCTCGATCATCGATTCGTTGGCGGCACTGCGCTTCTTGGGCGGATCGCCGTCGGTCAGCAGCGACATCGGCGGCAGGATGTAGTCGCCCTCGACCTCTCGGTCGGCGACGAACTCGAGCTGCTTCGGCGGCGGCGGGGTCTGGTCCTCGACCTTCACGACCGGGCGTTGCTTCTTCGGTTTCGGCTTGGCGGCAGGCTCTTCCGTCGCGATCGGCTTGGCGTCCTGCAACGGCGGCTCGCCGAGCACCTCGGTTACCGCGTCGGGATCGCCGAATTCGTCGGGGGGATAGTTCTCCACGGGGGTGCGGCCGCGGCGCTTCGTCTTGGCGGAATGCAGCGGGAACCCGTCGGCGTCATATTTGGCCGGGTCGTACTCGAATTCGCCGTCGTACTCACCGTATTCGTCGCCGCCGCTGCCGGTACCGAAGTACTCGCGCAGTCGGGCCGGCACCTCGCGCACGGTGGTGCCGGTCAGCAGCAGCACGCCGAAGACGATGGCCAGCAACAGGATCGGCACCGAAAGCCAGGCGGTGAGTCCGTTGGTGAGCGGCCCGCCCACCACGAATCCGACGAAACCCGCGGCGCGCGAACGCCCGTGCGGATCGGTCGGCGCCCCGGCGATGACGTGCCACAGCCCTAGCACCGGCAGACCGACCAGCAGCCCGCCGAGCACCAGCCGCGGCCGGATCTCCGGATGCGCCTCGGTCCGCATGAGAATCACCGCGATCGCGGTGGCCACGAACGGCAAACCGGCCGACGCCGATCCGGCAACGGCACGGATCGCTTCGCCAACCCAGTGCCCGACCGGACCACCCGCCGACAGCCACACCGCGGCCGCGATCACCGCGCTCAACGCGATCAGGGCAAGCGCGATGCCGTCACGACGGTGGCCGTGCTCGATCTCGCCCGCCTTGCTCAACGTCCGCGTGGTGGCGCCGAGGCCGCGCGCAAGCATGTTCCAGCCGCTACTGATGCCGCGGCTGAACACCGCGAGCGGCGCGGTGTTCGACTTGCGCCGAACCGGCCGCCGGACGGGTTGGCGGCGCCCGCGCGGGGTCGTCGTGGTGCGGGGCGTCGCCGCGCGGGACCGAGCCGTGGTGGTCCTCCCCCGCGCCGATCCCGCCCGCGCCCGAGTAGTCGTGGTGCTGCGGGACTTACCTGCCATGAGCCCAGGCTAGCCGCAAACGCCCCTCCCAGACCATCCGCAACACTGGTATCGCAGGTCTCAGGAGTGCCGAACTGTGCAGATGCCCAGGTCGCTGCGGATCCGGGTCGCGCGCCCCCAACCGCCGATCCAGCGTGTCGGACCCGACCGGTCGGGTCCGACTTCACACAGCAAACCGTGTCTTCACAGAGGGCTTGACCGTCTGCCGGATGGGCGAGGAACCGAGCATGTCTGCGAAGTAGCGGTTAAACGGAACGGTCGAGGCCCAATACCGTGCTGACGGCGTCGGGTTCGCCGGTGGTCTCGATGCGGACCTCGTCGCGGCCGAACGAGTGCAGTAGCAGCTCCGACGGTGCGCCGGTCAACGTCACCTCGTCGCCCGGCCTCGAACGAACGACCGCTCGTTTACCGTCCAGCGACTCCAACACGACCGTGACCGGGGATTTGCGGTAGGACCGCCGCGCCATGCGGCTGACCAGCGACCAGTACTTGTCCTCGTCGGCCTGCGAGATCTCGCGTGGCATCCAGCCGGGGCTGCCGCGGCGCACGTCCTCGTGGTGGACGAACATCTCGGTCAGATTGGCGAGCGCGTCGATCGGGCGCAGCGGCGACCACCACGGCGGCCCGGTCCTGACCAGTTCGAGCAGCTCGGGGAACGGTTTGCTGGCCACTTTCGCCTGCACGCCTTCGAGATACCCGGCGAACGGCTTCAGCATGATGCCCGGCGCGGCGTCGAGCCGTCGTTCGCGAACCACCAAGTGCGCGGCCAGGTCTCGCACCGTCCAGGTGCCACAGAGCGTCGGTGCCTCCGGCCCGACGGCCGTCATGGTCTCGACGAGTTCCTGACGTTCCCGCTGCGCGATGCTCACCCCCTGAACATACCGACCCGCAGACCATATGATTTCCCACACTCGAAATTGCGGGCGATTACCCGTGCGGCACCGCAAAAGTGTGCGGTCGTATTCGGGTCCGGGAGTGTGATATCGCCGCGGTTCGGCGCGCGAGAGCCCCCGAATTCTTGGGTACCGCAATGAGTGCTCGCTATGTAACTTGTCACTCGGTCCATCGGGTCGTGGGCCTCAAAAACAAGAAGGGCACATTCCCTGTGAAGAAGTTTGTGACTGGTGCGGCCATCGCGGCCGCAGCTAGTTGTGCGCTGGCTATCAGCGCGCCTGCCGCACAAGCCAAGGCGTACAACTACGGCGCGATCGCGCTGTCCACCTCTACCGGGCTGATCGGCTACTCCTACGACTACCCGGATTCGGCGGGGGCGCAGGCGCGGGCGGTCCGCGGCTGCGGCGCCGGAGACTGCGCGACGGTGGTCTGGTTCGCCAATGGCTGTGGGGCAGTTGCCTATTCCCGCCACAGCGGCGCCTACAGCTGGGGCTACGCCGCGTCCCGTGCCGGTGCGCAGGGTAAGGCGTTGTCCAACAACAACTCCGACGCCTATATCGTGCACTGGAACTGCACGTCCAACCACGGCTGACGTCCGCGCATCGATTTCAGGGGAAACATCGTGAAACACCGCACTTTCCGGACCGCCGTGGCCATCGTCCTCACCGCCGCCGCGTGCACGCTCACCGCCTGCGCCTCCGGTGACAAGCAGTCCTCGTCGCCGAGCAGCACCGCCAATGCCGACACCAAACCCGGCGAACTCCAGGGCGGAAGTGACAAGGGCGACAAGGAAACCGGCTCCGCGCCGACCACACCGTCCTCGCCCGTGCTGGCCAAGCCCTCGACACAGCAGCTGAACGACCGGCTCACCAAGGCGTTCGATCCGAACGTGCCGGACAAAGAGAAGATCGGCTGGATCCAAGCCGCGGAGCAGGATCCCTACCTGGTCGCCAACCTCGTCGACGCCGCCAAGAAGCAGAGAGTCAAGGTGGAGATCACCAACGTGAACGAGCCCACGGACGGCAAGCTGAAGGCCGACGCCGAGGTCACCATCGGCGGCACCCCGGTCGACGACGCGTTCGTCTCCTTCGTCTCCGAAGGCGGCGAATGGAAGGTCGATCACACCTTCGCCTGCAATATCGTCAAGAGCGCGAAAATCGAATCAGCGGCCTGCCAGGAATGAGCTGAGAAACCCGAAAAGCGCCGGTTGCCACGGGCATCCGGCGCTTTTCGTTATTCCAGGATCAGACGCCGATAACCGTGGGCACGATCATCGGACGGCGACGGTAGGTGTCGGCGACCCAGCGGCCGACGACGCGCCGCACGCTCTGCGCGATCCGATGGATGTCGGTGACACCCTCGGTCGCCAGCCGCAGCAGTTCCGCCTCGACCAGTTCGGCCGCGACGGTGAGCGCCGTCGGATCGTCGGAGAAGCCGCGTCCGTTGACCTCCGGCGTGCTGACCGCCTTGCCGGTGGTCTCGTCGATCGCGACGGTGATCGAGATGAAACCGCCCTCGCCGAGCACCAGGCGGTCCGACAGCGTCGATTCGCCGACGTCACCGACCGAGAGGCCGTCGACGTACACGTGGCCGACCGGCACCCGACCGACGATGGACGCGATCCCGTCGACCAGGTCGACCACGACGCCGTCCTCGGCGAGCATGACCCGGTCCTCCGGCACGCCGGTCGCGATGGCGAGCGCGGCATTGGCACGCAGGTGCCGCCATTCGCCGTGCACCGGCATCGCATTGGTCGGGCGCACCGCGTTGTACAGGTACAGCAGCTCGCCCGCGGACGCGTGCCCGGAGACGTGCACCTTGGCGTTCTGCTGGGTGATCACCGTGGCGCCGAGCCTGGCCAGGCCGTTCACCACCGCGAACACCGAGTTCTCGTTGCCGGGGATGAGCGAGGAGGCCAGCACCACGAGATCGTCCTCGCGGATGTTGATCTGGCGGTGATCGCCGCGGGCCATCCTGGACAGCGCCGACAGCGGCTCGCCCTGCGAACCGGTCGAGATCAGCACCAGGCGATCGCCGGGCAGTGTCGCGGCCTGGTCCAGGTCGACGACCACGCTGTCCGGCACGGTCAGATAGCCGAGATCCTGCGCGATCTGCATGTTGCGCACCATCGAGCGACCGACGAAACAGATTCGCCTGCCGTACTTTTGGGCAACATCGACGACCTGCTGGATGCGATGCACATGGCTGGCGAAGGAGGCGACGATCACGCGGTTGCGCGCCTTGCCGATCACCGTGTCGAGCACCCCGCCGATCTCGCGTTCCGGCGTGACGAAGCCGGGAACCTCGGCGTTGGTGGAGTCGACCAGGAACAGGTCGACACCCTCGTCGCCGAGCCGGGAGAACCCGGCAAGGTCGGTGAGGCGACCATCCAGCGGCAGCTGGTCGAGCTTGATGTCGCCGGTGTGCAGTACGACGCCCGCCGGGGTGCGGATGGCGACGGCGAGCGCGTCCGGGATGGAGTGGTTGACGGCGAAGTACTCGCAGTCGAACGGACCGTGCGTGGTGTGCTGGCCCTCGATGACCTCGATCAGCTTCGGCTGCTGGCGGTGCTCTCTGCACTTCGCCGCGACCAGCGCGAGGGTGAACTTCGAGCCGACGACCGGGATATCGGCGCGCAGCCGCAACAGGAACGGCACCGCGCCGATGTGGTCCTCGTGGCCGTGCGTGAGCACGACGGCGACGACATCGTTGATCCGGTGCTCGATCGGCCGGAAGTCGGGCAGGATCAGGTCGACGCCGGGCTGCTGATCCTCGGGGAACAGCACGCCACAGTCGACGATGAGCAGCTTGCCGCCGTATTCGAAAACGGTCATGTTGCGGCCGATTTCGCCGATACCGCCGAGCGCGAAGATGCGCAGGCCGTTCTTGGGCAGCTTCGGCGGTGCGCCGAGCCGGTCATGCGCGGGTGCCGCGGCACGCGGATCCTGTTGGGGCGCGGACTGTTCGGCGCGGCCGCGACCGGACTGCTGGCGGCCACGGCCGGATTTCCTTGCCTGCTGGCCGTTTTGCGGCGCTTCGGCGCGCGGGGCCGACTTCTTCGCCGGTGCGGACTTCTTCGCCGCGCTCGACTTCCTCGCGGTCTTCATCGCCGCGGGCTGCTCGGCGGGTGCGGACTGCACGGCCTCCGGCTGAGCTTCGGCCTGCGCAACGGCCTTTTGCGGCTTCTCGATGCGCGCCGGCTGCTCGGCGGGCACGGCCGGCGGCGGCCCCGCGGTGCGCGAGGCGGTTCTGCGCGGCCGACGTGCGACAGGTTCGGTCATGCCCGCACCTCGCTAACGCTCGGTTCCGGCCGGACCGGGGTCGCAGTGCCGATGATTCGCTCGCTCATGTGCACCTCGACGACGCTCAGCTCCGTCATGCGTGAGGCACACCGGTCATTTAGCTCGCTCTGGTTTGTGGTGATTCGCTCGCTCCGCTCTCTCATTCGAGCACCCCGGCTGCCCGTAGATCAGCAGCGAGGAACTCGAGTTGTTCAGGGTTCGGCATCAACTGCGGCAATCGCGGTTCACCCGCGTCGATCCCGAGCAGGCGCAGGCCGCCTTTGCTCATCGCGACACCGCCCAAACGGAACATCGCCGAGTTCAACGGCACCAGGGCCGCGTTGATCTCGCGGGCGCGCGCCACCGCGCCGGAGGTGTAGGCGGTGAGCAGCTCGCGCAGGCGCTCGGGCACGAGATGCCCGATGACGCTGATGAATCCGGTCGCGCCGATCGACAGCCATGGCAGGTTCAGCGTGTCGTCGCCGGAGTAGAAGGCGAGGCCGGTGTTCGCGATGAGGTCCGCGCCCGCGTTCATATCGCCCTTGGCGTCTTTCACCGCGACGATGCGCGGGTGCTCGGCCAGGCGGCGGATGGTGTCGCTGGCGATCGGGACCACCGAGCGCGGCGGAATGTCGTAGAGGGTGACCGGCAGGTCGGTGGCGTCGGCGACCGCGGTGAAGTGCGCGAACAGGCCCTCCTGCGAGGGGCGCGAGTAGTACGGCGTCACCACGAGCAGGCCGTGCGCGCCGGCGCGCTGGGCGTTGCGGGCGAGTTCGATGGAATGGGCGGTGTCGTAGGTGCCCGCGCCCGCGATCACGGTGGCGCGGTCGCCAACGGCATCGACGACGGCGCGGAGCAGGTCCGCCTTTTCCTGTTCGCTGGTGGTCGGCGATTCGCCGGTGGTCCCGGAGATGGCGAGTAGGTCGACGCCACGGTCGACTAGGCGGGCAGCGAGCGAGACCCCGGCATCGACGTCGAGCTTGCCGTCGGCACTGAAGGGGGTCACCATCGCGACACCTACTGTGCCGGACGCGCGCAGCTCCGATTGCGTCGATACACCGTTCGTCATGGTCAGAAAGGCTACCCGGTCGGCGGAACGCTCTCGACACCGTCGCCGCTGAATGGACCGGCCGGTCGGGTGCGGCGGCACCCGCCGCACGATCATGATGTCACTCCCGTCCTTGTGCGACATCAAATATGGCGTCACACTGATGTCATGGATCTGAACAAGTACACCGCCCGCCTGCGCGAGGACCTGATCGCGGCCGCCGCCCTCGGCGACGAAAAGACCCAGGCCACGGCGGCGGCGTTGGCCGCGGCGACAGAGAGCTCGGCCCGGCTGGTGCTGCTTGCCGCGCTGTCCGAACTGGCCGCCGAGCTCAATACCGAACTGGGTGACCGCACGGTGCACCTCTCCTTCGACGGCACCGAAGCCAAGGTCGACCTGCGCAAGCAGACCGCGGCCGACGATCATCCGACCTTCGAGGAAATGACCGGCGACATCAGCCGCGTCACCCTGCGCCTGGTCGAAACATTGAAGTCCAAGGCCGAAGAGGCCGCGGCGCAGAGCAACCAGTCGCTGAACTCCTGGTTGTCCGGCGCGGTCTCCGGCGCGCTCCGCGATCAGATGCGCGGCTACGGGCCCAAGCGCGACGTCTGACGGATCTCGCCGCGGTCCATGATCAACGGCACACGGTGGTGGCCTTACTCGGCCATGTGCCGTTGATCATGATTGCCGTTCTAGAGGAACGGTGCGAGGTTGCCTCGGGGGCCGATTACCACCTTGTCCAGTTCGAGCCAGTCGGCCATGTCGCGGAGAGACTCGGTGAGGGCGTGGGCGGTGGCGGGGGTGTCGTGGCCGGGTTCGGCGAAGGCGGCGGGGACGGACAGGCGGCCCGCCGCGCGTTCGGCGCGGAGGTCGACGCGGCCGACGAGTTCGCCGTTGAGTAGGAACGGGAAGACGTAATAGCCGTGCACCCGTTTGGGTTCCGGGGTGTAGATCTCGATGCGGTAGTGGAAGTCGAAGAGGCGTTCGGTGCGGGCGCGGAAGAAGATCAGCGGGTCGAACGGGCACAGCAGGGCGGCGCCCTCGACGCGGCGCGGGGTGGGAGTGCCCGCGCGCAGGTAGGCGGGCTTGTCCCAACCTTCGACCTCGACCGGGAGTAGTTCGCCCGCGTCGACTAGGTCGGCGATGGCCGGTTCGGTTTGGCGGCGGTGCAGGCGGTAGTAGTCGCGCAGGTCGGTTTCGGTGCCGATGCCGTGCGCGGTGGCCGCGCGGCGCACCAGTTCGCGTACCGAGTCCTCCTCGGAGACGTTGCGCGCCAAGACTTCCGGCGGGATCACGCGTTCGACCAGGTCGTAGTGCCTGGCGAAGCTGACGCGCTTGTCGACCGAAAGGGCACCGGAGGCGAACAGCTGCTCGCAGATCACCTTGGTGTCACTGAGGTTCCACCAGGAACCCTTGGCGCGCGGCTTGTCCAGTTCCAGATGCCGTTCCACCTCCCCGGCGGTGCACGCGCCGACCTCGGCAATGACATCCAGGATGTCTTTGGCCAGCGCGGGATTACGCTCGGTAACCTTCGTGGCCGCTCCCCAACGCCCGTTCTCGAACTGCTTCATCCGCCACCGCATCAGTGGCCAGTCCTCGACCGGGATCAGCGCGGCCTCGTGCGCCCAATACTCCACCAGCCGCCGCGGCCGCCGCGCAGTGTGGCTCCAGGCCGCCTCTTCGAGCAGCGTCCGATCATAGGCCCCGATCCGGCTGAACACCGGCGCATAGTGCGCCCGCACCACCGCCGACACCGAATCCAACTGCAACAGTTGCGTTTTCTCGATCACCCCGAGCACCGACCGCCGCGTGGCCCGCACCGGCTTGCGCGCCCCGAACCCCTGCGCCGCCAGCGCCACCCGCCGCGCCACCCCGACACTAATCTTCCGCATACCCCGCACAATGCCATGCGGGTCCGACAACCTTCGCGGGCTAGGTGGAGACCTTGATGCTTCCGGCGGCGTCTATTTCGGTGCGGCGGTCTTGGTGGGGGGCGTTGGCGAGGACGGTGGCCAGGATGCGGCGGCCCATCGGGAGGACTCGGACGGTGACCGAGCCGGCGTTGGCGGCGTCCAATTCCTTTGTCGCGGCTTCGATTACCTGTTGACGAACCCAGCGTGGGACACCGGCGAAGCCGCCGTCGTCGAGCAGAACCACCTCGACGCCGCGGGAGCGGGCGCCGCGGGCGGCGCTGCTGAGTTCGTCGGTGACGAGTTGAGGCGCGCGTAGGCCGTCGCGCAGTTCGGCTTCGAGCAGGCGACATTGTTCGCGTTCGGTGGCGGTGAGTTCGACACCGTCGGCGATGCGTTCCAGGATGGGCCTTGCCACCTTGTCGAGGCGGGCCAGCTGGCGGTCGCGTTCGCCGTTCTCCGCGGCCATGGTCGCCTCGGCGGCGGCGCGCATCGTCGACTCCTCGCGCAGCAGCCGCAGCGAACGCTGGGTGGGCCGCATGATCACCGCGAAGAGCGAGACACCGGCCACCGTGGAGATCGGCACGATAGATCCGGCGATCACGCCGCCGCGCAGCCCGTTCACCACGCCGACGGTCGCGATCACCACCGCGACGCCACCGACGCCGAGCCACGCCGCGCCGAGCCGACCGCGCAGCACGAGCACCGCGAGCACATAGGACGACGCGAACGCGGTCCACACCTGCCTCGACCAGCCGTAATCGACACCGAACGAGGTGAGCGCGGTCGCCACCGGACCGGACGCGGCCACGAACACCGTCGCGGGCAATGGCAGCGGATCGACCGGGATCACCAGCACCAGTACCCCGGCCGCGGCCAGCAGCACCAGCGCGGCCACCGCCGCGATCAGCGGTGAATCGCCGAAGTTGCGCACCATGTACAGCACGATGGTCGCCTGCAAGATGAGCAGGAACAGCCCGGCCGCCGGATCCCGCAGTCCGAGTAGGTCCCGGAGCCCGAATTCGGTATCGGTGTCAGCCATCACTGCCCCACACCAACGTCACCGTGGTGCCCTCGCCCGGTTGTGATTCCACGAAGCCGGCGCCGCCTGCGAGCTGGCGCATCCGCCCGAGAATGCTCACCGAGATGCCGAGGCGATCGACGGGCACATGACTCATATCGAAACCCGCACCGTCATCACGGAATACGACCCTGATGCCACCCGCGCTGATCGTCACCGTGACGGTGCGCTGCACCTCGCGGCCCGGCACCGTGGCATGACGCAGGCTGTTGCGCACCGCCTCGGTGAGCGCGGCGGCGATGGTGCCCGCGGCGTCCACCGGCAGGCGCAGGTCGTCGAATCCGGACCAGCGCCGCGCGGTGAAGCGGATACCCGGGTTGACCTCGTGCACGGCCGAACGCAGGAACCCGCTGGCCGACTGTGCGTCGAGCCGATTCGGTTCCGAGTCGCCGACCCGGCATTCGTCGAGCTGTTCGAGTGTCCGTTCGGCTTGCCGGCGCAGCACCGGCGAGTCGGTACCCGCCCTTGACGCGTCGAGCAGGGTGGACAGCACCGCGTCGTGGATCAGCGCGGCGAAGCGCGCACGTTCCCGGTCGCGGGCCGCGGCACCCGCGACGGCCGCCGCGCGCCTGCTCTCGATCGCCGATTCCCGGTCAACCCGATCCGCGGCGGCTTTGGCGTAGACGGCACACCACAGGAACAGCGCACACAATCCGGCCGCGCGCACGAAGTCACCGGCGAACACCACGGGCGTCGCGTCCGAGACCACGAACGCGTTGGCGCAGGCCGACAGCACCGCACCGATCACGAGGTAGCCGACCGCGATCATCGGCCGCCACGCCAGCACGGCCGCGAGCACGCCGAGCGCGAGCACGCGATACAGCCACACCGAGGAGGTGTCGGGTTCCGGATTCGGATACGCGAACGGGATCACGGCCATCGCCGCGAGAAAGCTCACCGCCGCCGCACCGGCGACCAGCTGGATGAGGTGCCTGCTCGACGCGATCGACACCGCAGCGAGCACCGGGAACAGCCCGAAAGCCAGTACCACCGTGAGGATTGTCCAGCCACCGGCGACGAACCGGCTCTGGTCCGCGATCTCCGGCAGCTCCACCACCGCGACGATCACCCCGGCGATTCCGATCGCCAGCCCGAAGCGGCGCAGAATGCGATCGGACGCGCCTTCGTAGCCACTCGAGGCCGACGCCGGAGCACTGCCCCGGCGCCAACGGCTCGTGGTGATGCGATCGAGTGACACGGGGGTGGTCGGGGTGTCCAGCATGCTGGACGCGGTCATGACTCCGCCTCGCTGTGCGCTGGGCACCACCACGATCGCGCGGTCGGCAGTGCATGGTGTTCGCGCGCGCTGCGCTCGCTCATCCGCGCGGGTGCCGCTCGGGTACCGGAAGCCATCCGTCCTCCACCGCCCGCTTGTACAGGTCGGTCTTGGTCGGCGCCGGGCGGCCCGCGTCGGCGTACTTCTGCCGGATGCGACCAAGGTAGTCGTTGACCGTCTGTTCGGACAGACCGGTCAATCGCGCTACCCGAGAGGCCTTTTCGCCGGATGCGTACAGCGTGAGCACCTCTTCCTGACGCGGGCTCAGCCCGACGTCGGACAGCTGCGGGTCGCCGTCGATGGCGGCGGCCCAGTCGGTGGTCACCACCTGTTCGCCAGAGCCCGCACGGCGCACGGCCGCGACGACGGTCTGCACGTCCTCGGATTTGCGCACCACGCCGAGCACACCGGCCCGTGCGGCGGACCGCACGAGGAACGCGTTGTCCGCGCCGGTGAAGATCAGCACCTCGATGCCGCGGTCGCGCAGGGCTCGCACGTTGTCCTCGGGCGTCGAGCCGTCGGCCAAGCGCAGGTCGAGCACGACCAAGTCCAGTTGCGGTAGATCCTGAGCGGCGGCCAGTAATTCCGGTACCGTGCCAGCGGTCAACACCAGGTCGAGATCGGGTTCCGGCGCAAGCATGGCAGCCAGTCCGATCGCTACTGATTCGTGGTCTTCGACCACTCCGATCCGGCGCGGTGCGTTATTGCCCCCTTCGGCCAACGTCACCTGAAATCTCCATTCCCGAGCAAACTCGTCACATCCCCACCGCAACAACGTTCTGTCAGTATGCCGGGCCGAAGCACCGAATGGTCAGACACCAGAAATCGGGGCCGTCTGTTATTTGTAACCGGCATGGATTGTCACTGCTAGCTATTTCGAGGACAAAAACTGTCAGTCGCCCATTAGTTGCGCGGCAATGGTCGCACCGAGTTCCCAGCAGCGCTGGATGTCGTCCTTGATCGGTGGCCCCGACACGATGACCGGCGCCGCTGCCGGTGTCCAGCCGAGGCCGGTGGTGATCTGCCCGACACCGCGTTCGGCGCCCTCGGTGCCTTCGTTGCCGTGCAGATAGAAACCGAACGGCCGACCGCGCGTCGAGTCCAGACACGGATAGTAGAACGTGTCGAACGCGTGCTTGAGGGCGCCCGACATGTAGCCGAGGTTCGCCGGGCTGCCGAGCAGATATCCGTTGGCGGCCAGCACATCCGAGGCTGTGACGGCGAGTGCGGCGCGGCGCACGACGTCCACCCCTTCGATCTCCGGGTCGGTCGCGCCGGAGACCACCGCCTCGAACATGGCCTGCATGTGCGGGGACGGCGTGTGATGGATGATCAGCAACTGCGCCACGGGTCGAGCCTAGTGCGCGGCGCGGGTCGTGCGGCACTTGCGCAGTCCCGCCGGCTATTTCGCTTGGTCGCGTTCGAGTTTTTCCAGTGCTACCGCGCGGCGCATGGTTGCGCGGGCGCGGGTGCGGTCCCCGGCGTAGTCGTAGGCGCGGGCCAGGCGATAGGAGACGCGCCAGTTGTCGGGGTCTGCTTCCCATTCGGTTTTCACCTGGGCGAATAGCTCGTCGGCCGCGTCGCGTTCGATCCGGCCGGACGGGCGGTGCGGTAGTTCGGAGGTGTCGAGTTCGCGGCCCTCCTCGTGGATGCGGCGGGCCAGGTGCTGGTGGGCTAGGGCGGCGCGCACGGTCGCGGCGACGACCCAGGCACCGACGAACGGCAGGATCAGCACGCCGATGCCGATGAGGATCGCGGCGACGCCGCCGGAACCGATGAGGCTGAACGCGATTCGGCCGAGGAGCAGGAAGTAGAAGCCGAGCACGAGGACGAGCACCGCGAGGAACGCGACGACCTTGACGACTTCCCGGTTCTGCCTGGTCCCATCCGCGGCACTCACGACGCCACCTCGCTAGCGCTCGGTTCCATCGTGCGCACCTGCGCGCCGCATCTTCGGTTCACTCGCTGACGTTCGCTCACGACGCCACCTCGGTGCGGACCGCGGTCTCGTTCACGACCGCGCCGCGTTGATCTCCGGCCGCGCCGTTCGTACGGGCCTGGGTGGGAATGGTTCGCTCGTTCACAGGTCGAGGAACGGGTCGAGTCCGACGGTGAGGCCGGGGCGGTTGGCGATCTCGCGGACGCCGAGCAGCACGCCGGGGGCGAAGGACGATCGGTCGATGGAGTCGTGCCGGATGGTGAGGGTCTCGCCCTGGGTGCCGAACAGCACCTCCTGGTGGGCGACCAGTCCGGCCAGGCGGATCGAGTGCACTCGGACGCCGTCGACGTCGGCGCCGCGGGCACCATCCAGTTCGGTGGTGGTGGCGTCGGGGCTGCGGCCGACGCCTGCCTGGTCGCGGGCGGCGGCGATCAGGCCCGCGGTGCGGTAGGCGGTGCCGGAGGGCGCGTCGGCCTTGTTCGGGTGGTGCAGTTCGATGACCTCGACCGATTCGAAGAACCGGGCGGCTTGTTCGGCGAAGCGCATGGACAGCACCGCGCCGATGGCGAAGTTCGGTGCGATCAGCACGCCGGTGTCGGGGCGGTCGGCCAGCCAGCCGCGCACCTCGTCGAGGCGGGCGGCGTCGAAGCCGGTGGTGCCGACGACCGCGTGGATGCCGTTCTGTACCAGGAACTTCAGGTTCCCCATCACCACGTCTGGGTGGGTGAAGTCGACGACGACCTGCGCGTTCGCCTCGGTGAACGCGTCGAGCGAATCGTCCTTGTCGACGGCGGCGACCAGTTCCAGATCGGCCGCCGCGTCTACCGCCGCACAGATGGCCTGTCCGACTTTGCCGCGCGCTCCGAGTACTCCGACCCGTGTGGTCACCGCACCTCCTCTTTCCGTTTTCGTCGGTGTCAGCCTATCGACCGTGTCGGCGCGGCAGTCTGCTGACCTCTGTGATTTACATTGCTACATGCGCATGTTTGCGCCTGGCCGACATCTGACTCACCGTCGCGGGCGTGACTTCGATTCGCGAGCGGGCAGCGGTCTTTCTACGGCAGCACGATCGTAAGAAACTCAGTGTCGGGCAGCATGATTGGCGGTACTTCACCGGCGGAATTGGCGATCCGGTGCTGCTGCTCAGTGGTGGCGCGGGGATCAGTATCGGCTGGCTCGATTTAGCGGATGCGCTGATGCCGCGGTTCCGGACTATCGCGCCGGACTACCTGTCGAGCGTCGCGACCTGTGCCGAGTTGGTCGACGGCGTGGTCGCGGTGCTCGATGCGGGGGGATCGATCGAGCTCACGACTGCGCCTCGCTGACGCTCGGCTCCGTCGTGCGCCCAGGCGCGCTGTATCCCCAGTTCTGGATCGAGCAGGTTCTGACGGCCACCGACGCGGCGGGTAGCGCGGGTGCCGCCAATTCCTATCGTCTGCTGCTCGAACTCGCCGAGGGCGTCGACAAGCTCATGCGCGGGCCCGGATGGGCTGGACCCACTGTGATTTTCCGAGCGGACGACGATCCGCTGATCACCACCACCCACGCCGATCGCCTACGCGACCTGCATCCCGGCTGCGATTTCCGCACCTTCACCGAGCGTGGTCACTCCCTGCTGATCAGCCGAACCGCCGACTACATCGAGGTCGGGACCGAATTCCTCACCCGCACATAACTATTCGCCCCACGGGCACAGTAACCGCACCCCGGTGCCACGGAAGTCCTTGCGGTTGCGCGTGACAACGGCAAGTCCGTGCGCCTCGGCCGTCGCCGCGATGAGCGCGTCGACAGCATCGACGCGTTGCCCGATGCTTTCGGCTCTGGCGCGGATTCGGCCCCAGGCTTGCGCGACGCCGAAGTCGACCGGTAGTAGTCGCTTATCGAATCTGTCGGCGACCTGTTCGGACAGCCAGGTGGTCAGGCGTGCCTTGCGCCGTCCGTCGGACATCCGGTCGACGCCTCGACGAATCTCCCCGATGGTGATGACGCTGAGGAACATTCGTTCCTCGTCGGCTTCGTGCAACCACTCCATCAGCCCGCGGTCCGGTCGCGGCTTGATCCACTCCGAGACGGCGTTGGTGTCCAGGAGATAGCCTGCGGGCTCGACCTCGAATGCCGTCACAGGGTCACGTCGCGGTGATGCGATTCCGTCCTGTCCCGGTCCACGACTAGATCGGCATCACGTAGCGGCGAGTCGGCGAAGAATTCGGCCAAGCTCCCCTGCCGCGCGTTCCGCCGACGCCATTCATCGATGGGTACGACGACGGCGACCTCTCGTCCATGCTTACTGATCACTTGCGGTCCCTCCCGTTCCACCTTGTCGATCAACTCGGACAACCTGGCCTTTGCGTCGGCAAGGGGCCATGCGACATCAGGTCGCTCCGATCGCTTTCGAGCCATCTGATCACCCGTTTCGACCACTTTGACTACTCTGGTCAGTTCAGGTTACTTACTTGGTCGCGGCGGCGCCAGCCATATTTTCGGCCAATTTCTCCAGCACCCGCATGGTCTCGGCGAAGTGCTCGTCGGTGATGCTCGGCGTCCCATTCCGCCGGATGGAAGAGCACGACGCGATCACCAAAGCCGTCGAAGCGGCGCGTCCATGGCTTCGACGCCGGGCCGCGGCCCTGCCACTCGTCAGTCGAAAACGATGACCTGCCGAAGGGCGTGACCTGCGGCGAGTTCGTCCATGGCGTGGTTGATTTCGTCGAGGCCGATGTGCGCGGACACCAGACGTTCGACCGGCAAACGGCCCGCACGCCACATGCGGACATAGGTGGGAATGTCGCGGGCGGGGACCGCCGAGCCCAGATAGCTGCCGACGATCGAACGGCCTTGCGCGACAAGGGCAAGCGGGGAGATGCTGGCACGAGCATCGGGGGCGGGCAGACCGACGGTCACCGTGGTGCCACCGGCAGCCGTTGCGGCGACAGCGGTTTCGAAGGCGCGGATATTGCCCGCCGCCTCGACGACTATCTCCGCCTGCACACCCAGCTCGGCCACCTGAGCCGGCGTATAGGCGGACGTGGCACCCAATTCCTTTGCCAGGGCCAGCTTTTCCGGAACCGTGTCGACGGCGATGACCTCGTGACCATCGGCCGCCAGCGACACCGCGACCAGCACCGCCGCCATGCCGACGCCGCCGAGCCCGACCACCATGATCCGGTCCCCCGGCCCCGGTTTCGCCGAATTCAACAGCGCGCCACCGCCGGTCAACACCGCACAGCCGAGTACGGCCGCCACCTCGGGCGGCACGTCGTCGTCCACCGGAACCACCGACCTGCGGTCCACCACCGCGTGCGTCGCGAAGGCGGACACCCCGAGGTGATGGTGCACCTCGGCGCCGTCGCGGCTCAATCGTCTTCCGCCGCCGAGCAATTCGCCCGCGTTGTTGGCGACGCTGCCCGGCACGCAGGGCGTCCGGCCGTCGGTCGCGCAGCCCGCGCATTCGCCGCAGCGCGGCAGGAAGGTCATCACCACGCGCTGCCCGATCGCGAGATCACTACCGCCAGGACCGATCGCCTCGATCCGTCCGGCCGCCTCGTGCCCGAGCAGCATCGGCACCGGCCGCACCCGATTGCCGTCTACTACCGACAGGTCTGAATGGCACAGCCCGGCCGCCTCGATCCGCACCAGCAGTTCGCCCGCCCCCGGCTCGCCCAGGTCAAGCTCGCCGACGCTGATAGGCGCCGACTCGGCGAACGGCACCGGCGCCGCGATCCGCTCCAGGATCGCCCCACGAATCTTCATTCCGCCGACGCTACCGCCCGAACTGTCCGAGGCACAGGGGCGGTGGACGGCTAACGCACCCGCTCGGCCACCGACGTCGCGCGATACAGCAACCACTCCAGCGGTCCGCGGCGGAAGAAACGGCTCCAGCAGTACGCGAACATCATGATGATGGCGCTCAGGCTGAGCAGCACCGGGAGCGAACCGGCGGGGAGTACGTCGAAGCCGAGTACCGCGATCGCGGCCACATGGAAAACGTAGGCGGTCAACGACATGCTGCCGACCGCGATCAAGGGCGTGGCCATCCGCCGGAATCGCCGGGACCCGTCGGCCGCGGCAAGGCAGGCGATCAGCACCGTGAGCGCGACGCCGGTGTTCGCGACGATCGACAGCGTGGTTTCGCTGTGTGGCATCGCGACAAACAGGTATCGCCAGTCTGTCGGCTGGTCGGCCAGGTCGGACCACCATGGTGCGTACATGATTCCGCGCTCTGCCACGTCGGGCGCGGAAGGCAGTGCCAACGCGGAGCCGCCGTAGCCGAGCACCGCAAGGCCGATGCCGGTCGCCGCAAGTCGAACGCGAATCACGGTGGCGGCCAAGTCGAGTCGCGCCACCGCCATACCCGCGATCACGAACGGCATCCAGGCCAGCGCCGGGTAGCCGCCGGTGAACAGCAGCCCGACCAGTCCATCGTTGCTCCCGATCGGATCGCCGCGCCCGGCCACCCAGGCCAGCGGATCGAACCGATTGACGGCGGAGGTCCAGCCGGGGTCCGTCGCGATCACCAGGAACGCGAGCTGCGGCAGCACCAGCGCGCTCACCGCCGCGACCACGGCCAAGGTGGCGGCGCGCAGCCGGGACAGCGGCAGCGCCAGCAGGAAGTACAGCCCGTAGTAGGCCAGGATCACCTCGACCTTCGTGCCGGACGCGGTCAGCGCGGTACCGAGCACGAGCAGGATGCCCGCCCGGATCAGTATCTTCACCCGCGCCTGCCGGCCCGCCTGCCCCGCCTTCGGCGCCCGACGACCGGTGATCAGCAGGATCGAGAACCCCGCGAGAAACGCGAACAGCGCCGACGACCGACCATGCGTCACCTCCATGACGAACCCGACGAACCCACCCTCCGCCGGCTCCGGCCCCACATGCGCCGCATACATCCCGAGCACCGCGAGCCCCCGCGCAAGATCAACCCCGATCAACCGCGCACCAGCCCGCACCGCGTCACCAACCGGCGCACCATCAGCAACCCGCGCTACCTCACCCGTCCGCGCTACCTCACCAACCCGCGCTACTTCACCAACTTGCGCTACGTCGCCAGCCTGTGTCGCGCCACTGGCCCACGCCATTTCACCAACCCGCGCTGCGCCACCAACCGGCGCTACGTCACCAGCCCCCGTTGCGCCACCGACCTGCGCTCCCTCACCAGCCCGCGCTACGCCACCGACCTGCACTCCCTCGCCAACCCGCGCTACGCCAACCGGCGCTACGTCACCAGCCCCCGTTGCGCCGCCAGCCCGCGCTACCTCGCCAGCCCGCGCGACCTCACCAACCCGCGTTGCGCCACCAACCGGCGCTACGTCACCAGCCCGCGTTGCCTCACCAACCGGTGCGGCCTCACCAATCTGCGCGACCTCGCCAGCCCGCGTTGCCTCACCAACCAGCGCTATCTCACCAAGCGGCGTTGCGCCACCGGTCCGTGCTCCCTCACCGGCCCGCGTTGCGCCATCAACCCGCGCCGCGTCATCGGCCCGCACAACATCACCCACCCGATTCACATCACCCACCCGAGCACCCTGACCGACATCGACTGCAGCCGGAAGTCCGTTCTGTGGCATCCTTTCAGCGTTCAGAAGGCCTGATCCATCCGGTATCCGGCATACGTCCGGATCGTTCCCCCGATCGGTGGCTGGTACCCCGCCGACCGGCTGGACCATCCCCGCCGGTCGGTCGTCCCACCGCCTCGCCGACGGGTCGGCGTATCGGGGGGATCTAGGCTCACGGCTGCGCCTCGCTGACGCTCGGCTTCGTCGTGCGCACCGGGGCGCGGTATTTCTGGTTCGCTCGTGCACGGGTGGAAGCGGCGATGGGGGGCGATGGAGGTGTTGCGGGTGATCCGGGTGGTGGTCGTCGATGACGAAGCGCTGGTGCGCTCGGGTTTCGAGCTGATTCTGAACGCGGCCGCCGACATCGAGGTGGTTGCGACGGCGACCGGGTCGGAGGCGCTGGCGGCGGTCACGGCGACGCGGCCGGACGTCGTGCTGCTCGATATCAGGATGCCCGACGTCGACGGCCTGACGGTGCTGCGACAGCTGCGCGCCGTGCCGAACCCACCGGTGGTCGCGATGCTGACGACCTTCGACACCGACGATTACATCCTGTCCGCATTACGTTCCGGCGCAGCGGGTTTCGTGCTCAAAGACACCGAACCCGAGCAGCTCGCCCAGCTGACGCGCACCCTCGCGGCGGGCGGCGTCGTGCTGTCGCCGAAGGTCTCCGCCACCCTGCTGCGCAACGCAGAACCCGCCGCCACCACCGACATCGACGCCGCGCGCGTGGAACGCCTCACCGAACGGGAACGCGCGGTGCTGGTGCTGCTCGCCGACGGGCTGTCGAATGCCGAGATCGGTCAGCGGATCCACCTGAGCGTCGGCACGATCAAGGACCATGTCAGCGCGATCTTCACCAAATTGCGGGTGACCAGCCGGGTACAGGCGGCGTTGCTCGCACAGCGAGCGGGACTGCTGCCGTGAACCGGCTCCCGCCGTGGCTCGTCGACCTTGCGCTGGTCGCCGTGGCCGTGGCCGACGTGCTCGCCGACGGCGAGGCCCGCTCGCCCGTCGAGTTCGCCGCGGCAGGCCTCGCCTGCGCCGCCTTGCTGCTGCGTCGCCGCCTTCCGCTGCTCGCCTTCGCGCTGACGCTGCCCGCGAGCTGGATGCTCGCCATCCTCGCCGCCCCCGCGATCGCGCTGTACACCCTGGCCGGACGCACGAGCAACCGCGCGCTGCTGTGGGGTTCGGTGCTCGCCACCTCGATCGCCGCGTCCGCGCCGTGGCCGCCGGGCCATCCCCTCGACCAGCGCGGCATGCTCGTCACCTTCGCGTACTCGCTGGCCTGGGCGGGTGCCCCGGTGCTACTCGGCCAGCTCGTGCGGACCCGCCGCGACCTGTCCGCCCGATTGGTCGAGATCGAGGAGGCGCGCGACCACGAACGGCAATTGCACGCCCAGGCCGTGCTCGCGCGCGAACGGGCGCAGATCGGCCGCGAAATGCATGACGTCGTCGCGCATCAGGTCAGTTTGATCGCGGTGCGCGCGGGCGCGCTCCAGGTCGCGGCCACCGACGCCGACGCGATCGAGGCCGCACGCACCATCCGCAGGCTCAGCGTCGACACCTTGGACGAGCTCCGCCATATGGTCACGCTGCTGCGCGCCGCTGGCGGTCAGAGCACCGAGCTCACGCCACAGCCGACGCTGGCCGATCTGCGAAAGTTGCTCGACTCCAGCGGTATTCAGGTCGAGCTGCGCGGCGAGCTGCCCGACGAGCTTGCCGCGCCCGGCCAGCGCGCGATCTATCGAACGGTGCAGGAGGCGCTCACCAACGTCCGCAAGCACGCGCCGGGCGCGACCGCCACCGTGTCGCTGTGGCACGACGCCGACTCCCTCGGCGTCACGGTCACCAATACCGAGCCGACCAGGCCCGCGGTGGCACTGCCCAGCTCTCGGCACGGGCTGATCGGCCTCGCCGAACGCGCCGAACTGCTCGGCGGTAGTTTCGAGTCCGGCCCGACCGCCGACCGCGGCTATCGCGCGGCGCTGCGCGTGCCCCGCTGACCCGAAACACGCTGCGGAACACTGGGTACTGGCGAAATCCACGGGACCTTTGCTAGCGTCGATGACCGTGACGGTGCTCCCGTTGGCCGCCTTGTACCGAGCCCGGGGTCGGGACCGTCACGGCACAAGGAGAAACTCCACTGTCAGTACAGTTCAATCACACCATTGTCGGATGCCGCGATAATCGAGTGACCGCCGAATTCTGGGCGGACCTCCTCGATTCGGAACTCGGGACCGAATGGGGGCCGTTCATTCCGCTCCCCTTGGACAACTCGGTTACCTTCGATTTCGCGAACGTGCCGCCACATGTCACCGAAATCCAGCCTCAGCACTACGCGTTCTTGATCTCCGAACCCGAATTCGACGTGGCATACGCCAAGATCCAGCGCTACAAACTGGATCACTGGGCCGACCCTCGTCAACAGGGTGTCAACGAGATCAATCACAACGACGGCGGCCGCGGCGTCTACTTCCTCGACCCCAACGGCCACTTCATGGAATTGATCACCGTTCCGTACGGCGGTTGGCCGAGCTGAAAGATCAGGGGCGGCGTTCAGCTGGGCGCCGCCCCGTTTCACTCGTCGGACAGCTCAGGCGGCCACGGATTGGGTTTGACGTTGGCCGGTTTGCGCGTCGGGATGTCGTCCCAGTCGAAATGCGTGCCGACCCAGGCCGTTGGACGCTCGAAGCTGACTTCGCCGGCGGTGAATCGGGCGTCGACGAAGGAGATGTCGCCGAAGAAGTCGCCCTCGCTGAAATCGACGGAGCGACCGGCGAACGTGGTGCCCGCGAACGTGGTGGTGCCGTGGAATTCGGCTCGGCTGAAGTCTGTTTCGCGAGTGCCTCGGTTGCGCATGCGCGCGGGCGTGCCGATGCGAGTGTCGTCGAACGCCACGGTGCCCGCCTCGAAGTGCGCGCCCGCGAAGGTGATTCGCGGACTCGAGATCTCCGCGCCGGTGAAGGCGAGGTGCTGACCGTCCAGGGTGGCGCGCTCGAACGAGGTGAGGTCGGCGTGGAACTTGGTGTCCTGGAACGAGGTTCGGGCCCCGGCCGAGCTGATGCCGATGAAGGTCGTGCGCGGGCCGACGAAGGTGGCGTTCTCGAACGACACCGAGCCGTCGAACGTCGCGCCGTCGAAGGTTGTGCCATAACCGGCGCGTTCGACCTTCTCGACGCGGGTCGAACCGAAGCGCGCGTGGTCGAACAGCGCTGGCCCGTCTTCGAAACGCGCATCGCGGAACGTGACGTGCGGTCCGGCGAAGATCGCGTGCTCGAACGTGGTGCGCCCGATGAACACCGCGCGGGCGAAGGAGGTGTGCCGTCCGGTAAAGATCGCGTATCGGAAATCGGCCCGCTCGATAACGGCGTTGTTGAAGGTGAGCTCACAGTCGGACCAGGAGATGTCGGCCGACCGCTTCAAATGATCGGCGATCACCTGCACGATGGTGCGGCGCACCTCGCGATCGTTCTGCCTGAATTGGTAGACGCGCTCGACCTTCAGACCGGACTCGTCCACCGTTTCCGCCTGCGACACAAGATGGTTCGCACCGGCGACCGGATCATAGGGCAGTCGCAGATACCCGCACAGCACGTCGACGCATTGCTGGCGGCGGCCGCGCGCACGGAACTCGTCCGCGACCCCGGCCATGGCGTACACCCCGGCGATCCGCACCGCGACGTCCGCGTCGCCCAGTTGCCGCGAGGCCGCCCCGAACAAGTCGGCGAAACGCCCGCGTTCGAGATCGCGCTGCCGCCGATAGGCCACCACCAAAGCAACGGTGGCACCGACTCCCGCGGCCACCGACAATGCGATCTTGGTGAGATCAAGCTGATTCGGCGTCTCGGCCTTCGCACCGAACGCCAGCCACAGCAGCCACCAGGTGAGCGCCGCGATACCGAGGCCGCAGACAACCGCGACCAGCACCGCAAGCAGCAACGCCGCGCGGTGCAGTCGGTCGCCCAACCTCCCCCATCGCATTAGCGCATGGTAGCCGCATTGCCGCCCGTCGACTACCGGACAAGATCGGCTATCGCTGCGCCCCAAACCCTTTCAAATGTCCTCTATCCACGAGTGGCGCACCATGCCGACGTTCGCCGCAGGCGGGTGCCGCTCGACGGCGTCATTGCGACAACACGGACACCGAACGACGCGGGTCCAGTTCAGGACCCGCGTCGCTGGGCTACTCATACGTTCCGCTCGAGTAGTCTGCCGACATGTCCGCTTCCGATTCGCTCGATCCGGTGGCCGAGGTCGAGGCCGTGCACGCGCTGCTGTCCACGTGGCTGGGGACCGACGCGAAACCCGAGGTCCTTGAGCGTTTCGCCGCGACCCAGCACGACACCTTCTCCATGGTGACCACCTCCGGCGCCCGGCTCAGCCGCTCCGAACTGCTGTCGGGCCTGCGCCGCGCCCGGCACTCCAGCCCAGGTCTCGATATCGAGATCACCGAGGCCGAGGTGCTGTTCGCCGCGGGGAACGTGACCGTGATCCGTTTCTTGGAGCGACATCACCTCGCTGGAAGGCACGCCGACCGCTGGACGACCGCGGTGCTGACCGCCGAGGCCAACCCGCCCCGCTACAGCTGGCGAGTACTGCACGAGACCGACGCGCCCAACGATTGAATCGCCTGCGGTGAGAACTAGTTCAGCCCGGTGATGAACTCGCCGAAACGACGGTTCGCCGCGCCTGGCTCGAACAACCGCTCCATTTCCGCCCGAGCGACCTGGCGCCGGAATTCACCGTGATACGAGGTGTCCCCGGAGTTGTGCACCAATTCGGTCAACCACGTCGCATACGCCTGATAGTTCCACACGTGGCGAAGGCACGTCGACGAGTAACTGTCGAGCAGGCTCGAATCGTGTTCCTGGTAACGGATTACGGCCACCTCGGCCAAGATCGTCAGCCACGCGTACCCGTATTCGTGGGCGTACCGGGTGAGGGACGCGCTGGGGATGGCTGCCCTGCTGACGCCACGGTCACCGTCACAGCCAGCGACGAACTCGGAGTTGATCACCCGCGTAGCGCCCGCGGTATCGCCCAAAGCGGGAATACCACTACGCTATGCACGCCCCGCACTGCTCACCACCGGCATCCTGCCGCCCGATGCCGGAATCCCGCCAATCACTAGCGCGCGGTGCACATTCCAACTTTCCGAGCCAGCGGGGTTGGTTCGTCGGTACCGTCGCGATCATGGCTAATGATGTGTTGGTGCTCGGGGCGGGCGTGATCGGATTGACCACCGCGGTGTGCCTGGCGGAGGAAGGGCATCGGGTTCGGGTGTGGGCGGAAAGACTGCCTGGCCGAACGACCTCGGCGGTGGCGAGCGGGTTGTGGGGACCTGGTGCCACGCCGAGGGATTCGGCGTGGAGTCGGGTGACATTCGCCGAGTTCTCCCGGCTGGCCGACGATCCGGCGTCGGGACTGCATTTCGAACGCGGACTTCAGGTTTCGAGCGTCTGGTCCGAAATACCCTCGTGGATAGACGATCTGGTCGATGTGGAAGTGTGCGCCCCGGACGAGCTGCCCGACGGCATGCTGATCGGCTTCCGGTGCACGGCCCCGCTCATCGATTTGCCGCGCTACCTGCGATACCTGACCGAACGCCTCGCGGCGCGCAACGTCGAGATCGAGCAGCGGACGGTGCGCGATCTCGCCGAGGCCGCGGCCGCGGCACCCGTCGTGGTGAACTGCACCGGCGTGGCGGCGGGCGAACTCGCGGGCGACGCGGCGGTGCAGCCGGTACGCGGACAGCACGTCATCGTCCGCAATCCCGGCATCTCCGACTACTACGTCGAACTCGGCGGCCAACCCCAGTGGGCGGCCTACTTCCCGCACGGCGAACGGCTGATCCTCGGCGGCGTGCGGCAACGCGGACAGTGGAGCCTGGAGCCGGATCCCGAAGTGGCCGAACAGATCCTGCGCCGCTGCATCGCGGTCGAGCCGAAACTCGCCGACGCGGAGGTGATCGGCCACGAGGTCGGCCTTCGCCCCGGCCGCACCGAAGCCAGGCTCGACGAGGAACGCGTCGGCACGGCCAGGGTCGTGCACAACTACGGCCACGACGGGCAGGGCGTCAGTCTCTCCTGGGGCAGCGCTCGCGAGGTCGCTGGGATGCTCGCCGATCGTTGACTCTGACACCGTGTCAGGCCATAGACGTGGATGGTCATAGTTCCGACCGGAGGGCCACGGCCATGAAACTCGACTACGCCACGCAGAGCAGGTTCACCGACCCGGGCGCGTTCGTGCCGTGGGTCGCCGCGATCGATCCGGATCCGGCGGCGCTACGCGAGGCCGCCGCCGGGTTGGTGTTCCACTTCTGGGGCAACGGTGATATCTCCGAGCATGGCTTCGCCGCGCAGCGGCGCGCGGAGATCGACCTCCGCTACGCCGCGGACATCTTCGCCAGGCTGCACGAGCTGAATCCGGCACCCCTCGACGCGGAACGCGCGCCGACCGAGCGGGTAGTCGGCTGCTGCCGAGACTTCACGTTGCTGTTCGTCGCCATGGCTCGCCAGCACGGGATTCCGGCTCGCAGTCGCACCGGATTCGCCACGTATCTGATGCCGGGCTTGGCAACGGACCACACGATCGCCGAGATCTGGGACACCGAGCAGGGGCGCTGGCGACTCATGGACCCGCAGTTCGCGCCGGGCTACCAGGATCCCACCGACGGCACACCGCTTGACCTGCTCGACATTCCGAGGGACCGGTTCCTCGTCGGCGCCGATGCCTGGGCCGCGTGCCGTGGCGGCGCGGCAGACCCAGCCCGCTTCGTCGTCTCCCCCGACCAACCCGCACCCTTCCTGCGCGGCTGGCCCTACCTACTGCACAACCTCGTACTGGACCTCGCCGCGCTGAACAAGCACGAGATGATCCTCTGGGATCTATGGGGACCGCTCGACACCTCCGCGGAGGTCGACGCACGAACAATCACCGAGATGGACGCCCTGAGCGAGCTACTCCGCGACCCTGCGACCGAAATCGACAGCATCCGAGCGGCTTTCGAAACGGGAGCGCTGCGAGTTCCCGCGCTGATTCACACCGCGACGCCACCGGCCGGAGTGCCGCGCCCGATCACCCTGCGCTGAGTTCGCATACGGTAATCCGCTGCGACTCCGCCATTTCCAGATCGAGCAGCCGCCTTGCCCGAGGCACGACGAAGGTGCGATTGACGACGAGCCACAGCCCGACCAGCCCGATCAGCGGCAGACCCGACAGCAGCGACGACTTGCCCGCCTCGTCGGGCGAGTAGCTGTAGATCACCACCACGCGCAACACCGCGTCGGCCAGCAGCGCCAAACCCAATGTGGCGGTGATGAATCGGTAGCTAGCCCGGAACCGCGCCGATTTCAGCCAGGTTCGGTCGAACCCCTCGGCCCGCAATGGATCTCCCTTCGCGGCAACGGGTTTGAGCGCGTCGCGCATGAGCGGATGATCCGTCCAGGTAGTGGCGAGCATGAGGATCCCGGCGACGGCGATGTACAGCGAACTTCTTGCCAGCACGAACCGTGCGTCGCCACTGATCGAGGTCACCACGACACCGACGGCGACTTCGGCGACCACCAGGACCGCGAACCTATCGATCCGGCGTGTATCGCTCTGCCGCAACCTATTTCGCAGTAGCTCACCGAGGACGATCAGCCCGACAACGACCGCACCCGCCACCATGCTTGCCGTATCCCCCAGCCCGCCCAGGTAGCAGCCGATGAGTACCGCGGTGGACGCGACGGCCGTGACGGTGGCCAATCGCCAACGGAATTGGCCGGTCTGCATGCCACCGCCGATGGCCTTGGCGCCCAGCAGCGTGCCGCCGAGGGACAGCCGGATCGCGGCGGGCAGTCCGGTCGGTGCGAGCAGAGCGAAAACCACCGTTGGAAGCAGCAGATCGATGGCCGTGTTCGCGACCCTCAGGGCCAGCCACCGGGCCTTCTCGCGCTTGCCGATCGTGCCGTTCATGAATCCCCTAAATCTCTCAGTAGATAACTATCTTAGTTTGTAAGATAGCGAGAGGCTAAGCTATATTGAGGACATGACGCAAGAGGTACCACCGGCGCAGGCCGCAGACCCGACCATCCTCGGCCGCGAGTTCGCGTCGGCAATGGTCAACTTTCATGCCGCTACGGGCAAGCTCCTCGGGCTCAGCGCGGTCGAGCGCAAGTGCATGGACACGCTGCGCATCCTCGGCCCGGTGACGGCGGGCGTCATCGCCGAACACACCGGCCTGACCTCCGGCGCGGTCACCGGTTTGGTGGATCGGCTGGAGAAGGCTGGTTACGCCAAGCGCACTCGTGACCAACAGGACAGGCGCAAGGTGCTGGTGGAGCTCGTCCCCAACGAGCAGGCCGACGCATTGATGGGCGCGGCTTTCATCCCGTTCGGCGCGGAGATGACCGAACTGATGTCGAGGTACACCCCCGCGGAGTTGGTCGCGATCAGCGACTGGATTCGCAGAACCACCGACATCCTGGTGACCAACACCCGCCGGATCTCCGACCCCGATTTCAAGAACACGGCAGCGCCCTGAGCGAGCAACTCCGACAACCGAATTCGGCGGAAATGCGAAACCCCGGCCGCTGAGGACCGGGGTTACGTTGAGCGGATGACGGGATTTGAACCCGCGACCCTCACCTTGGCAAGGTGATGCGCTACCACTGCGCTACATCCGCAATCGCATCCCGGGTGACTCCGCGATGCGAGATGAAACTTTAGCCGATCGGCGGCGGAAAATGCCAATCCGTGATCATGCGGCCTGTTCGACGGCCGCCCGGGTGCTGCGCAGCCCGAGTCCGGCGGCGGTCAGGCAGGCCAGCGAAACGACCACGACGAACCACGGGAACACTGTGCTCAGACCCCAGGTGGTGGCGGCCCAACCGGCCAGGATGGTCGGCAATGCCATGGCCGTATAGGCGAGGAGGTAGTACGCCGACATGGTCTCGCCCCGCTTGTGGTGCGGCACAACCTCGGACAGGTGGCGCAGCGATCCGCCGAAGCCGAGTCCGAAAGTGGCGCCGAGCAATACACCGGCCAGCAGCACGACGACCCAGTTGCCGGTGTGCAGCGCGGGCACCGTGAGCAGCAGCGACACCGCCATGCCGGTATCGCCGCCGATGGCAGCGCGGCGGGCCGGAATCTTGGTGGCGAACAGCTGCGAGGTGGCACCGGCCAGCGCGGTCGACGCGACCACCGCGCCGCCGAAAACCAGGTTGTGGATGCCGGTTTCGGCCGAAGCCAGCGACGGGTACAGCGAGAGCAGCACGCCGAGCACCGACCAGGCCGCCATCACGCCGAGCGCGGAGAACCAGAAGTCGCCCCGAATCTCCGACGGCACAGACGGTTTCGCGATCCGGATGCGACCGGGGATGCGGCCGGTGTGCGGTTCCTCCAGCGCGATGACGCCGATACCGATGAGCAGGCACACCACGGTGATGACGACGTAGGGGGTGCGCAGCGGATACGGCGCGTACTGCGCGAGCAGGGCAGAGCCCAGAATCGCCACGGCCATACCGATATTGAACGCCACACCGGTGAGCTGGCCGGAGCGCGCGCCGTGCTTGGGGCGCAGATCGAGCAGCGCCGCCGCACCGGCGACCACCGTCGCGCCGACCGCGAAGCCGTGCAACGCACGCGCGATCAACAGCATGACGACGTTATCGGCCATCAGGAACACCGCGAGCCCGGCGATCATGGTCACGAACGCACCGAGCAGCACCGGCTTGCGGCCGACCACATCGGAGATCTTGCCCGACACCAGCACCGCGCCGAGGGCCGCGAACGCGTAGACGGCGAACACGAAGGTCGTCGTCAGCGGCGAGAAGTGCCATTCCTTCTGGTACATGCCGTACAGCGGGGCCGGCACGCCGGATACCCCGAGCGCCACCGCGCCCGCGGCTAAAACGAGCCCGTAGGCCCAGCGTTGTGATGTCTGCTCGTCAGCGGCGGGTACCGCCGTCGTCGCTGCCATCGAAACTCCGATCAGGTAAGTTTGATAATGATCGAACCTCGTATGACCTTACAGTTAGTATGACGATCATCAAACCCCGGAGTGAGGTAGATCATGACCGAAGCTAAGGAAGCGGCGGCCGAAGCCACGCCGGTGGCCCCGCTGTCCACCGTGCTCGGCGCGATCCAGGATCCCATCCGCCTCGAGATGGTGCGCCGATTGAGCAACGCGGGCGTCGCGGTTCGCTGCAACGAGCTGTACGAGGTGATCAACAAGTCGACCGCGACACACCACTTCAAGATCCTGCGCGAGGCCGGCGTCATCGAGCGGGTCATCGTCGACGGACAGATCTGGCAGCGCCTGCGCGCGAAAGACGTCGAAACCGCCCTGCCCGGCCTGCTCGCCTCGGTGGTCGACAACGCCAACCGCGCCAGCGACGCCTGAGACACTCGGCACACGCGCCGCTGGGTCCGCCGAAACCGGGAATCGATGCAGCATCATCGAGCGGGTGGCGCGCACAAACGATGTCGCATCCGCCCCCTGTGACGCTGTACGCGCCCGCGAACTTCAGCGCGGCGTAGCCGCCGTCAGCCCTCGACCAACCGGCGCACCGCGGCGGGCAGTTCGCGAGTTCGCTTGTACGGCCCGGCAATCGAGGCCGCGAACGGACGACCGAGCAGCGTGCTCGCGATGGCGGACACCTCGTCGGTGGTGACCGCGTCGATCCGAGCGAGGGTCTCCGACACGCTGCGGTGGTTGCCGTAGCTGAGTTCGCTGCGGCCGATGCGGTTCATCCGCGACGCGGAATCCTCGAGACCGAGCACCAGACCGCCGCGCAGCGAGCCCTTGGCGCGAGCGCATTCGGCATCCGTAATGCCGTTGGCCGCAACCTCTTCGAGTACGCCACGAGCCAAGGTGGCCACCTTGCCGAGGTTTTCGGGCTGACAGCCGATGTACACCGAGAACGCGCCGGTATCGGCGAAGGTGTCCACGCTGGAGTACACCGAGTACGCCAGCCCGCGTTCTTCCCGAATCCGTTGGAACAGCCGGGAACTCAGGCCGCCGCCGACCACGGTGTTGAGCACGGACAGCGGCCAGCGCCGCTCCCCCTCGTGCCGCCCGAAGGCGCGTACCCCGAAGGCCAGGTGCGCCTGCTCGCTGTCGCGGTGGCTCCAGTGCAGTTCGGGATCGCTGGCCGGGCGGAACTTACCCTCGCGGCGCTTGGCGGGGGTAGCCGCCGGGTCGAGCCGATTCTCGAACGCGCGATGCACCAACTCCACCGTGTGCTCGTGTTCGACATTGCCGGCGACCGCGACGACCATCCGGTCCGGCCGGTAGCGCCGCAGGTGGAAACCGCGCAGCTGCGCGGCGTGCATCGATTCGATGGATTCGACGGAGCCGATCACCGGCCGACCGATCGGATGTTCGCCGAACAGGGCGGACAGGAACGCGTCGCCGACCAGGTCTTCCGGGTCGTCGTCGCGCATGGCGATCTCTTCGAGCACCACCTGCCGTTCCACGTCGACGTCCTCGGCCCGGCACAGCCCGTTGAGCACCACGTCGGAGACCATGTCGACGGCCAGCGGCAGGTCCTCGTCGAGCACGTGCGCGTAGTAGCAGGTCTGCTCCTTCGCGGTGAACGCGTTGAGCTCGCCGCCGACCGCGTCCATCGCCTGCGCGATGTCCAGCGCCGTGCGCGTCGGGGTCGCCTTGAACAGCAGGTGTTCGAGGAAGTGGGCGGCACCGGCGACGGTGGGGCCTTCATCGCGCGAGCCGACGCCCACCCAGACGCCGATCGAGGCCGAGCGCACGCCGGGGACATGCTCGGTCACCACGCGCAGTCCGCCGGGTAGCACGGTGCGCTGTACGCCGGGATCGGTCATGTTGGCTCGCAGCTCCAGTGACGAACCCCCCTGCTCGCGTCGGAGCAGGGGGGCTGTCGTCTTCTTCGTCGTCACAAAGACAAGTACTACTCGGTCGCTGCCGCGCCCGCATCAACGGTCTCGGCTTCGGCCGGCTCTTCGGCGTTCTCCTCGACCGGGACCAGCGAAATCTTGCCGCGGTTGTCGATATCGGCGATCTCGACGCGCAGCTTGTCGCCGACGTTCACCACATCTTCGACCTTGGCGACGCGCTTGCCGTTGCCGAGCTTGGAGATGTGCACCAGGCCGTCGCGGCCGGGCAGCAGCGAGACGAACGCGCCGAAGGCGGTGGTCTTGACGACCGTGCCGAGGAAGCGCTCGCCGACCTTCGGCAGCTGCGGGTTCGCGATGGCGTTGATCTGATCGATCGCCGCCTGCGCCGCGGGGCCGTTGGTCGCACCGACGTAGACCGTGCCGTCATCCTCGATGGAGATGTTGGCGCCGGTCTCCTCGGTGATCTGGTTGATCACCTTGCCCTTGGGCCCGATCACCTCGCCGATCTTGTCGACCGGGATCTTGATCGCGGTGACGCGCGGGGCGTACTGGCTCATCTCGTCCGGGGTGTCGATGGCCTCGGCCATGACCTCCAGGATGGCGGTGCGTGCGTCGTGCGCCTGGCTGAGCGCACCGGCGAGCACCTGCGAGGGGATGCCGTCCAGCTTGGTGTCGAGCTGCAGCGCGGTGACGAAATCACGGGTGCCCGCGACCTTGAAGTCCATGTCGCCGAAGGCATCTTCGGCGCCGAGGATGTCGGTCAGTGCGACGTAGCGCACCTCGTCCTCACCCTTGTCGTTCTTGATCGTGTCGGACACCAGGCCCATCGCGATACCGGCGACCGGCGCCTTCAGCGGCACACCGGCGTTCAGCAGCGACAGGGTCGAGGCGCAGACCGAGCCCATCGAGGTGGAACCGTTGGAGGACAACGCCTCCGACACCTGACGGATGGCGTACGGGAACTCTTCCTGGCTCGGCAGCACCGGCATCAGGGCCCGCTCGGCGAGCGCGCCGTGGCCGATCTCGCGACGCTTCGGCGAGCCGACGCGGCCGGTCTCACCGGTCGAGTACGGCGGGAAGTTGTAGTGGTGCATGTAGCGCTTGCTGGTCTCCGGGCCGAGCGAGTCGACCTGCTGGGCCATCTTCACCATGTCGAGGGTGGTGACGCCGAGGATCTGCGTCTCGCCACGCTCGAACAGCGCCGAACCGTGCGCCCGCGGGACAACGGCGACCTCGGCGGACAGCGCGCGGATGTCCGCGAGTCCGCGGCCGTCGATGCGGAAGCCGTCGGTCAGGATGCGCTGGCGCACCAGCTTCTTGGTGACCGAGCGGAACGCGGCGCCCAGTTCCTTCTCGCGACCGGTGAAGTCGTCGCCGAGCCGGGAAAGCACGTCGAGCTTGATCTCGTCGATCTTCGCCTCGCGCTCCTGCTTGTCGGCGATCGACAGCGCCTCGCCGAGCTCACGCTTGGCGGTGCCCTCGACGGCCTCGTAGACATCGGCCTCGTACGGCGGGAACAGCGGGAACTCGCCGGTCGGCTTGGCGGCCAGCTCGGCAAGGTCGGCCTGCGCCTTGCAGAGGCGGGCGATGAACGGCTTGGCGGCCTCGAGGCCCTCGGCCACGACGGCCTCGGTCGGCGCCTGCGCGCCACCGTCGATCAGCGCGATCACCTTGTCGGTGGCCTCGGCCTCGACCATCATGATCGCGACGTCACCGGACTCGACGACGCGGCCGGCGACGACCATGTCGAACACGGCGCCCTCGAGCTGCTCGACGGTCGGGAACGCGACCCACTGACCCTCGATCAGCGCGACGCGCACGCCGCCGACCGGGCCGGAGAACGGCAGACCGGCGATCTGGGTTGACGCGGACGCGGCGTTGATCGCCACCACGTCGTACAGGTCGTTGGGGTCGAGGCTCATGATCGTGACGACGACCTGGATCTCGTTGCGCAGGCCGTCGACGAACGACGGGCGCAGCGGGCGGTCGATCAGGCGGCAGGTCAGGATCGCGTCGGTGGACGGACGGCCCTCGCGACGGAAGAACGAGCCGGGGATACGGCCCGCGGCGTACATGCGCTCTTCGACATCGACCGTCAGCGGGAAGAAGTCGAACTGGTCTTTCGGGTGCTTGCCCGCCGAGGTGGCGGACAGCAGCATGGTCTCGTCGTCCAGGTAGGCCACGACCGCGCCCGCGGCCTGACGGGCCAGCCGGCCGGTCTCGAAGCGGATGGTACGGGTGCCGTAGCTGCCGTTGTCGATCAGCGCGACGGACTCGAACACACCGGGCTCGACCTCTACGGCCGAGGACTTGCGTTCAGTTGTTTCGGTCATTCTCTTCTCTCAACCTCTCGTCTTCGCCGGATCAAGCGCCCGGTGGCGCGATCCGGCTCTTCGTCAGCCGTACCTGGTACGGACGCGCGGCAACCATCCTGGCTACGGCACGAGCACCCGGCCGGATCCCCTTGGATCACGGCGACGCGGAGGCGGTCATCGATCGAAGCCCGCCGGCGGTGTTTGCCCTGCCGGGAGGCCACTACCGAAGACCGACGCCACGCGGGCGGGTGCTTACGGCTGTGCAATGTCGTCGTGTTTCCGGGCCCGCGAAAAGGACTGCGACCCGCATACACGAATAGCCAACGGGGAGATTGTACGTCTCCCCGTTGGCCGGGTCTGCGGCTACCTCGGGTAACCGGCGTGTGAAGCTATCAGCGGCGCAGGCCGAGACGCTCGATCAGCGAACGGTAACGCGCGATGTCGTTGGCGGCCAGGTACTTCGACAGCCGACGACGACGACCGATCAGCGCGAGCAGGCCGTGCCGGGTGTGGTGATCGTGCTTGTGCACCTTCAGGTGCTCGGTGAGGTCGGAGATACGCTTGGACAGCAGCGCGATCTGGGCCTCCGGCGAGCCGGTGTCCTTCTCGTGCAGGCCGTATTCCTTGAGAATTGCCGACTTCTGCTCAGTGGTCAGAGCCATGAGGCATCCACTCCCTATTTCAGTCCCGCGCTCGAAGTTCCGGTTACCCGGGTCGGGTGCCACCGCGGACCGCAGCAAACCCGAGGATCCACCTTACCGGACAGGGTCCGGTGAACCGAATCGGGCGGGGCTCAGCTGGTCAGCTACCGGTCGTCGACGGCGGCGAGGACCTTGCGGGTGGTCTCCACGTCGCGGCCCATGTGCTCGACGAGTTCGTCGATCGAGTCGAACTTGCGCTGGCCGCGAACGTGGTCGACGAAATCGACCGCGACGTGCTGGCCGTAGAGGTCGGCCTCGCCGTCGAGCACATACGCCTCGACGGTGCGGGCGCGACCGGAGAAGGTGGGGTTGGTGCCGACCGAGATGGCGGCCATCGCCCGCTCGCCCGGTGTGACGGTACCGATGGTCGGGCCGGGGCCGAGCACGGTGAACCAGCCCGCGTACACGCCGTCGGCCGGGATCGCGGCGTGCATCGGCGGCGCGACGTTCGCGGTCGGGAAGCCGAGCTGGCGGCCGCGGCCGTCGCCGTGCACCACCACGCCCTCGACCCGATGCGGGCGCCCGAGTGCCTCCGCCGCGGCGGCCATATCGCCCGCGTCGACGCAGGCGCGAATGTAGGTGGAGGAGAACGTGACCGCGTGCTCGCCGAGCAGTTTCACGCCGTCGACCTCGAAACCCCAGCGACCGCCGAGCTCACGCATGGTGTCGATGGTGCCCGCGGCCTTCTTGCCGAAGGTGAAGTTGTCGCCGACCACGACCTCGGCCACGTGCAGCCGCTCGACCAGCAGATCGTGCACGTAGCGCTGCGGGGTCAGCTTCATGAAGGCCTGCGTGAACGGCATCACGCAGAACACGTCGATGCCGAGTTCCTCGGCCAGCTCCGCCCGGCGGGTCAGCGTGGTCAGCTGCGCCGGATGTGAGCCGGGCCGCACCACCTCCATCGGGTGCGGATCGAACGTCATCAGCACCGCGGGGACACCGCGCGCGGCGGCCGATTTCACCGCCCGGCTGATCAGTTGCGCGTGACCACGATGCACCCCGTCGAACACGCCGATCGTGAGCACACATCGGCCCCAGTCCGCGGGCACATCGTCCAGACCTCGCCATCTCTGCACAGTCGGCAGCTTATATCGCGCAGCTGAACGGGGTTCGACCGAAGCCTGCGATGTCACGCCGCGCTTCCGGTGTCGTGTACGGGTGGTGAATCCCTGGTTCCACTGTGCGGCGAGCTGTGTCATTCGGCGGCCATGTGCTTAAGCTCGAGTATGTGCCCGGTAAACGAGACATCGCCACCCGCCGTGAGTTAGCCGACGCTGCCGCGCCGGGACAAGCCACCGGCGGCACCGCGACGATCGCGCCGGTGCTCTCCTCGGTCGCGCAGGACTATCTCAAGGTGATCTGGACCGCACAGGAGTGGTCACAGGAGAAGGTGTCGACCAAGCTGCTCGCCGAGCGCATCGGGGTGTCCGCGTCCACCGTTTCCGAGGCCGTGCGCAAGCTCGCCGACCAAGGCCTGGTCGAGCACGCCCGCTACGGTTCGATCACCCTCACCGAGGGCGGTCGCCTTGCCGCGATCGCGATGGTGCGCAGGCATCGGCTGATCGAGACATTCCTGGTCAACGAGCTCGGCTACGGCTGGGACGAGGTGCACGACGAGGCCGAGGTGCTCGAGCACGCGGTGTCCGAACTGCTGATGGCCCGCATCGACGCCAAACTCGGCTACCCCGACCGTGATCCGCACGGCGACCCCATCCCCTCGGTCGACGGCGCGGTGCCGACGCCACCGGCCCGCCAGCTCAGCGACTTCCGCGCGGGCGAGTCCGGCCGGGTGGCGCGCATCTCCGATTCGGATCCGGAGATGCTGCGCTACTTCGATTCCGTCGGCATCGCCCTCGACACCGCCATCACCGTGCTGGAACGCCGAGACTTCGCCGGCACCATCGCTATTCGCATCGGCGCCAGCGAAACCCCTACCGACCTGGGCAGTCCCGCCGCCGAAGCGATCTGGCTCAGCACCTGATCGCGGCTCGCGTCAGCGAGCTGCAACCAGTTCGGCCGCGCGGCTCGCGATGGCCTTGGCGAGGTCCGTAGTTGTCGCGGTGCCACCGAGGTCTGGGGTGCGGACACGGCCCTCGCCGAGCACGTCACAGACGGCGCGGTCCACCGCCGCGGCCGCGGTGTGTTCGCCGAGATGGTCGAGCAGCATCGCGCCAGCGAGTATCTGCGCGACCGGATCGGCGATGCCCTGCCCGGCGATATCGGGCGCGCTGCCGTGCACCGCCTCGAACATCGACGGCGCGGTGCCCTCGGGATTGATATTGCCCGACGGGGCAAGCCCGAGCCCGCCGGTCACCGCGGCGGCCAGGTCGGAAAGGATGTCGCCGAACAGGTTCGAGCCGACGATCACGTCGAGCCGGTCCGGGTGCAGCACGATCTCCGCGGCCAGCGCGTCGACGTGCATCTGCCGGGTCCGCACGTCGGGGTATTCGGCGGCGATCCGGTCGAACACGCTGTCCCAGTAGGGCATCGAGTGGATGAGACCGTTCGACTTGGTGGCCGAGCACAGCTTGCCGCCGCGCTCGCGGGCCCGTTCGAACGCGTACCGGATGATCCGTTCGCAACCGACGCGGGTGAAAACCGACTCCTGCAGCACGAATTCGTCGTACCGGCCCGGATTGTGCTTACCGCCGATCTCGGAGTACTCGCCTTCGGAGTTCTCCCGCACGATGAGGATGTCCAGGTCCTCGGCGGTCCGGTCGCGCAACGCCGACTCGGTGCCCGGCAGCAATCGGACCGGGCGCAGGTTGACGTACTGACCGAAGGCGCGTCGCAAGGGAATCAGCAGCCCCCACAGCGAAACATGGTCCGGCACACCGGGAAAGCCGACGGCGCCGAGCAGGATCGCGTCGAACCCGGCCAGCAGTTCGGGACCGTCCTGCGGCATCATCTGGCCGGTGCGCAGGTAATTCGCGCAGGACCAATCGAATTCGGTCCACTCGATCCCGGGCAGCACGGTGTCGAGCACCGTGACGGCCGCGGCGGTGACATCGACGCCGATGCCGTCGCCGGGGATGGTCGCGATGCGGTAGTTACGTTCCGTCACAGGCGCACTCCGATGTATTTGGTCTCTAGGAACTCGTCGATCCCGGTCGAACCGCCCTCGCGGCCGAGCCCGGACTCTTTGACGCCGCCGAAGGGCGCGGCGGGGTTGGACACGACACCCTGATTGAGGCCGACCATACCGGTTTCCAATGCCTCACAGACCCTGAGTCCGCGCCGCAGATGCTCGGTGAAGACGTAGCCGACCAGCCCATACGGGGTGTTGTTGGCGCGGGCGACGACCTCGGGCTCGGTGTCGAACACGGCGATCGACGCGACCGGCCCGAAGATCTCGGTGTGGCACATCTGCGCGTCGTCGGGCACGCCGGTCAGCACGGTCGCGGGATAGAAGTTGCCGGGCCCCTCGATCGCGACGCCGCCGGTCAGTACCCGCGCGCCGCGGCGGCACGCGTCGGCGACCAGCTCGGTGACCTTCGCCACCGCGTCGGCATCGATGAGCGGGCCGACGACAACCCCAGGCTCGGTGCCACGGCCCATCGGCAAGGCCGCCATTCTGGTGGCGAGTCGGTCGGCGAACTCGTCGATGATGCCGCGCTGCACGAAGATTCGGTTCGCGGCGGTGCACGCCTGCCCGATATTGCGCATCTTCGCGGCGAGCGCGCCCTCGACGGCCTCGTCCAGGTCGGCGTCGTCGAACACGATGAACGCCGCGTTGCCGCCGAGCTCCATCGAGGTGCGCATCACCGTGTGCGCGCACTGTTCGAGCAGCCGCTTGCCGACCGCGGTCGAGCCGGTGAACGACAGCTTGCGCGAGCGGCTGTCCAGGATGAGTGGCGTCATCAGCGCGCCGGGGTCGGCGGTGGTGAGCACGTTGACGACCCCGCGCGGCAGCCCAGCCCGATCGAGCAGGTCCGCCAGCGCGAGCATCGACAACGGTGTCTGCTCAGCGGGTTTCACCACACAGGTGCAGCCGGCGGCCAGCGCGGGCGCGATCTTGCGGGCGCCCATCGCCATCGGGAAGTTCCACGGCGTGATCAGCAAGCTCGGACCCACCGGCTGCTTGGTCACCAGGAACCGCGCACCGCCGGTCGGCGCGGGTAGATAGCCACCGTCGAGGCGGACGGCTTCTTCGGCGGACCAGCGGAAAAACTCTGCGGCATAGGCGATTTCGCCGCGCGCCTCGGCCAGCGGCTTGCCCATCTCCAGGGTCATGATGAGCGCGAGCCGGTCGGTGTCGTCGAGTAGCGCGTGGTGCGCGCGCATGAGCAGATCGGCGCGTTGCCTCGGCGGTGTCGCGGCCCACTCCGATTGCGCCGCGTAGGCCGCGGCCAACGCGTCGAGTCCGTCCTGCGGGCTCGCGTCGGCGACCGCGCACAGCGGCTGGCCGGTGGCCGGATCCAGCACGGGCAGTTCGGTATTCGTCTCGCACCACTGGCCGTCGATATACAAACCCGTTGGCACAGTGTCGATTACGGCTCGTTCCTCGGTGGACAAGGTCTCGGTGAGCATCGGCGCGGGACTCCTTTCGCTACCGGACGTGGCCGCGGGCTATTGCCGCGACCTCTGCCGCCATGTTATGCATATTGTCAACAATCCGACAATAGACAATCTGCGGATGTTGCGATCGCACCACTTCCCGGGAGGCGCATCACCATGACCGAACTCTCGCCCGTTCTGCGGCAGGCCACACCGGTGACCGTCGACCACGGATCCGGCTGCTACCTCTACGGCACCGACGGGCGCCGCTATCTCGACTTCACCGCCGGTATCGGCGTCACCAGCACCGGCCACTGCCATCCGCACGTGGTCGAGGCGGCCCAGGCGCAGGTGGCCAGCCTGATTCACGGCCAATACACCACCGTCATGCACCGGCCGATGCTGCGGCTCATCGAGCGACTCGGCGCGGTGCTGCCGGACGGATTGGACACGCTGTTCTTCGCCAACTCCGGCAGCGAGGCGATCGAGGCGGCGCTGCGGCTGGCCCGTCAGGCGACCGGACGGCCGAACGTGGTCGTCTTCCACGGCGGTTTCCACGGCCGCACCGTCGCGGCGGCGACCATGACGACCTCGGGCACCCGATTCTCGGCCGGGTTCAGCCCGCTCATGTCGGGCGTGCACGTTGCCCCGTTTCCGACCGCGTACCGCTACGGCTGGACCGAGGAGGAGGCCACCGCGTTCGCGCTGCGCGAGCTCGACTACCTGTTCGCCACGATCACCTCGCCCGCGGAAACCGCCGCGTTCGTGGTCGAGCCGATGCTCGGTGAGGGCGGCTACATACCGGGCAACACGGCGTTCTTCCATGGGCTGCGCGAACGGGCCGACCGGCACGGCATCCTGCTCGTGATCGATGAGATCCAGACCGGGTTCGGCCGCACCGGAAAGTTCTTCGGGCATCAGCACTTCGGGGTGCGACCCGACATCATCACCATCGCGAAGGGCCTCGCCAGTGGGTTCCCGCTGTCCGGTATCGCGGCCTCGGGTGAGCTGATGGCGAAGGCGTGGCCCGGCTCGCAGGGGGGCACCTATGGCGGCAACGCCGTGGCCTGCGCCGCCGCGGTGGCGACGCTCGAGGTGATCGAATCCGAGGGGTTGGTGGACAACGCGGCGGCGCGCGGCGCGCAGCTGCTCACCGGGCTGCGCGCGAGCGCCACCAAGGCGATCGGCGACGTACGCGGCCTCGGGCTGCTTGCCGGAGCCGAATTCACCACCGCGACAGGCGAACCCGACACCGAGACGGCGAGTGCCGCGCAACGGCGCGCAGTCGAAAAGGGATTGCTGCTGCTCACCTGCGGCGCGCACATGAATGTGGTGCGGATGATCCCGCCGCTGATCGTGACCGATACTCAGATCGATGACGCGCTCGCGATCTGGAACGAGGTGCTGGCCGAGCTCTAGTCGGCAACCTGAGCCACGGCGACGGTGATCGCGCCGCCGTTGGCGTTCGGGTTCTACCCGGCCACTACGCACCTCGATCGACCAGAAGGCCCCGACCGACGACCAGAAAGCAGAAACCGATGGCCCGCTACCTCACCATCACCCTGACCAAGGCCGCCGTCACCTGCCGCGCCCGGCTGCTCGACGCGGAGGCGCCGCACACCTGTGCCGCGGTGTGGGACGCGCTGCCACAGGAAGGGGACGCGTTCCACGCCAAATACGCCCGCAACGAGGTGTACACGCTGGTCCCCCGCATCGGTGCGGCCCCGCACCGAGAGAACCCGACCGTCACCCCCATCCCCGGCGATGTCTGCCTATTCGACTTCGAGGCATGGGAGATCGGCAACCCCGCCTACGGCTACGAGCCCGGCTCGACCGCACACCACGATCAAGGCGCCACCGACCTCGCAATCTTCTACGGCCGCAACAACTTACTCATCAACGGCGACATGGGCTGGGTCCCCGGCAACGTGTTCGCGACGATCGAAGAGGGGCTGTCCGACATCGCCGCCGCCTGCAACGACCTGTGGTTACACGGGGTTTCGGGCGAAACCTTGTCCTTCGCCCGCGCCTGATCGCTACACCGCTGACTCACGGCCCGACCGCCTTAGGTCGGGCCCCAAGCTATTCGCCACAGCGCGAACCGCTGACGCGCGGTGCAGCTGTATTCACCCCAGCACGAGCTGGTTTCACTGCGGCGCACCAACCACTGACGCCCACCGCGAACCGCATTCGCCTACCGCTGGCGCTCGCCGCAAACGACTCGCATCCCGCGCGGCGACTCCCTAACGAATTCGTACGCGACATCACGAGACGTGCGCGCACCGTCGGTGGCCCGGGGCTACCGGACCGGCGACGGTTTCGTATTTCAGGGTGCCAGTACGTGTTCGGCGTAGCGGGCTACGGCGAGGACCAAGTCGTCGGAATGGCGCGGGCCGATGATCTGCATACCGACGGGGAGGCCGTCCTTCGTCGTGCCGACCGGGATGCTGATGGCGGGCTGCTGAGTCATGTTGAACGGGTAGGTGAATGGCGTCCATTGCGGCCAGCTGGTCAGTCCGCTGCCCGGCGGTACGTTGTGGCCTGCTTCGAAGGCGGTGATCGGCATTGTCGGCGTGATCAGCACGTCGTAGGCGGTGTGGAAGGAGCCCATGGTGATTCCGATTTCAGCTGCCACGTTGCGGGCATCCAGGTAGTCGACAGCCCGGACGGCATCGCCCTGTTCCCAGACCTCACGCAGTGCCGGATCTACCCGTTCGCGCGAGCCCTCCGGGAACTTCGACAGCATGGTGGCCGCACCCGCCGCCCACAGCAGTTCGAACGCCTCGCGCGGATCGGCGAAGCCGGGATCGGCTGCGACAACCCGCAATTCGGCTTCGGACAGCTTTCGCACCGCCGCGTCGACCAGCGCGGCGACCTCGGGGTCGACCGTGGCGTAACCGAGGGTCGGCGAGTAGGCGACGGTGAGTCCTCGAACCTCGCGGACCACCTGTCCGCGAAACGTCGTCAGGGTCGGCGCGAGGCTGGTCGGGTCGCGCGGGTCGGGCAGCGACAGGATGTCCATCAGCAGCGCGGCGTCCTCGACGGTCCTGGTCATCGGCCCCGCGTGGGCCAGCGGGCCGAAGGGACTCGCCGGATACAGCGGGATCCGGCCGTGCGTCGGCTTGAATCCGACGATGCCGCAGAACGCCGCCGGAATGCGGATGCTGCCGCCGCCGTCGGTGCCGACCGAGACCGGTCCCATACCGCCCGCGACGGCGGCCGCACTGCCACCGGAGGAGCCGCCCGCGGTGGTCGTCGGGTCGACGGGATTCCGGGTGATGCCGGTCAACGGGCTGTCCGTGACCGCCTTCCACGCGATCTCCGGCGTCGTCGTCTTGCCGAGGAAGACCATGCCGTCCTCGCGCAGCCGCGCCGCGACCGGGCTGTCGACTGTCCACGGTCCGGCCGGGTCCACCGAGGTGGAGCCGCGCTTGGTCGGCCAGCCCTCGGTGAGGAAGATGTCCTTGATCGAGATGGGCACGCCGTCGAGCAGCCCGCGGGCGTGACCCGAGTGCCAGCGCGCCTCGGAGTCCTTGGCCTGCACCAGCGCACGATCGGGATCGACCAGGCAGTAGGCGTTCACGGCCGGATCGCGCGCGGCGATCGCGTCGAGGACGGCCTCGGTCGCTTCGACCGGTGAGAGCGCGCCCGCCGCATAGGCCGAGACCAGCTGGACGGCGGTCATCGCCGCTGGGTCGGTGGGAATGTTGATGTCGGGGTAGCTCATGACTCCACCTCGCTGGCGCTCGGTTCCGTCATGCCCCACGGGGCGCTGTGTTGTTGATTCGCTCGCTGACGCTCGCTCATCTGTTGGCTCCTTCAGCCGGGCACGTACCCCAGCTCCTTGTCGACCACGTTGTGCAGTGGTCGGCCGGTGATCCAGTTGTCGAAGTTCTCAGCGAACGCGCTGACGATCTCGGTCCGCCAGCCGATGAAATCGCCCGAATTGTGCGGTGTGATCGACACGTTCGGCAGATCCCACAGCGGGTGGTCGGGCGGCAGCGGCTCAGGGTCGACCACATCGAGCGCCGCCCCGGCGATCGATCCGGCGCCGAGTGCGGCGACCAGATCGTCGGTAACTACGAGTTCCCCTCGGCCCACGTTGACAAACCTCGCATGTGGTTTCATCGCGGCGAATTCTCTGGCGCCGAACATATTCCGGGTCTGTGGGGTGAGCGGGGCGATCGCCACCACGTAGTCGGCTGCGGGTAATTCGGCATGTAGGTCGGTGCCGACCGAGCCGAAATCGGGGTCGTCCGAACGCATTCGGCGGCCGACCGCGCGGATATTCAGCCCGGCCGCGCGCAGTAGTCGCGCGATGGCGCGGCCGATGGAGCCGGTGCCGACAACGAGGACGGTGCTGCCCGCGACCCGTTCGTTCTCTCGATGTTCCCACTCGTGGCGCAGCTGCCTGCGCATCGATCCGGGCAGGTCCTTGGCGAAACCGAGGATCTGTCCGAGCACGTATTCCGCGATGGCCGTATCGAATAGGCCGCGCGTGTTGGTCACCACGACGTCGCTGGCCCGCAGTTCTGGGAACATCGCGGGGTCTACCCCGGTCGATCCCATGTGCAACCATCGCAGCCGGTCGGCGGATGGCCACGCGGCGGGGATCGCGCGGGTCAGGAAGTCGTAGACGAACAGCACGTCGGCACCGCGCAGCGCTACCGCGAGGCCGGATGCCTCGGTGTAGCGCACAGTCGCCCGAGTTGTCACGGCGGCCATCAGATCCGCCTCGGGCACGCGGTCACTGTGCAGGACGGTGACAATGGGGCCCGTTTCCACATTGACACACTAAGATCGCATCGTATGATTGTCAACAATCTGACTCTGCTCGGAGGCCTGCCCAGCTGAGTGCGAGAGGGGCCGTTTTGGAACTCAGCTTCCCGGATATCGAGGGCCCCGTCGCGCAACGGGGCATCGGCATCATCGCTCCGTTCGACCTCGCGCTCGAACGCGAGCTCTGGCGTTGGGCACCGATGGAGGTCAGCCTGCATCTGGCCCGAACGCCCTACGAGCCTGTTCCGGTCTCGTTGGCGATGGCCGAACTGGTATCGAACCCTGCGCATTTGACCACCGCGACCCGCGATGTGCTGCACGTCGAGCCGGAAGTGGTTGCCTACCTTTGTACTTCGGGCAGCTTCATCAAGGGCCTCGAGTACGAGCGGTCGCTGCGCGAAACGATTTGCGCGGCAGGCGCGTTGGACGCGGTCACCACCTCGGGCGCGCTGATCGAGGCGATCCGGCATCTCGACATCACCAGGGTCTCGGTGCTCACCCCGTACGACGAGATCCTGACCAACAAGTTGCACGAGTTCCTCGGCGAAGCGGGCTGTTCCGTCATCCGGTCCGACCATCTCGGGCTCGGCGGTGGCATCTGGAAAGTCAACTACCGCACCATCGCCGAGCGCATTGTGGGTGCCGACGATCCGGCCGCCCAGGCCATCTTCGTCAGCTGTACCAACCTGCCGACCTATGACGTCATCGAGCCGCTGGAACAGGCACTCGGTAAACCCGTGCTCACCGCGAACCAGCTCACCATGTGGGCCTGTCTCGGCCGGATGAAACTGCCGATGATGGGTCCGGGCAAGTGGCTACTGAACGTCTTCTGAGGAGAACAGGACATGCGGACACCCACCATCGGTTTCATCTACCCGGACCACGCGGCCGAGGACGACTACCCGCTGGCCGCCGACGCGCTCGGTGCCGGACTGCCGGTGGCTCATATCTATGGCACCGATTTGCACGCGATCCCTGAGCTGCTGGATCTGGGTAGCCCGGACAAGTTGCGGCACGGCGCCGAACTGCTCGCATCGCATGAGCCCGAGGCTGTCGTATGGGCTTGTACCTCAGGCAGTTTCGTCTACGGACCGCGTGGCGCCCGCGAACAGGTCGACGCGCTGGCCGAGGCCGCGGGTGTGCCCGCGACCAGCACCAGCCTGGCGTTCGTCGATGCGGTGCACGCGCTCGGCGTGCACACCGTCGCCATCGCGGCCAGCTATCCGGACGACGTCGCGGCGCTGTTCGTCGAATTCCTGGCCGACGCCGGGATCACGGTGGTCTCGATGCGCAGCGCGGGGATCGACACCGCCGCCGAGGTCGGCACCTTGACCGCAGACCAGGTTCGACAGCTTGCCCTGGCCAACGATCATCCCGACGCCGAGGCGCTGCTCATCCCCGATACCGCCATGCATACTCTTGCGGTGCTGCCGGAACTCGAGGCCGCCCTCGGCAAGCCGGTGCTGACCGCCAACCAGGTCACCATCTGGGCGGGGCTGCGGCTCGTCGGCGCCGCCGTGACCTGCCCGGCCCTCGGCACTCTATTCACAGAAAGGCACGCGCATGCCGCTCGTTGAGATCGAGCCGGTCAGTAGACAGTCGACGGCGGAGGTGATCGCCGATCGGCTCCGCGAGGCGATCATGCGCGGCAGCTTCGCGCCGGGCGACCAGCTCGGCGAGGCCGACCTCGCGGCCCGCTTCGACGTCTCGCGCGGGCCGGTGCGCGAGGCGATGCAGCGACTCGTTTCCGAGGGACTGTTGCACAGCATTCGCCATCGCGGCATCTTCGTCATCGAACTCACCCTCGACGACGTCGTCGACATCTACCAGGCCAGGACCGCCATCGAAGGCGGCGCGCTCGAGCTGATCCTGGACGGCCGCCGCGAGGTCGCCTACGCCGCCCTCGCCGACAGCGTCACCAAGATGTGCGCGGCCGCCGAAATAGGCGATGCCGCCGGACTTTCCGACGCCGACCAAGCCTTCCACGTCGCGCTGGTCGACAGCGCGGGCAGCCCGCGCCTGGCCCGCGCCGCCCGCACCCTGCTCATCGAAACCCGAATGTGCCTGGGCGCCTTGCAAACAATCTATCCCGACCTGAACGACCAAGCCCGCGAACACGTCGCCCTCCGAACCGCCATAGGCACCGGCCCCGCCACCCAAGCCCGCACCCTCCTCATCGAACACATGCAAGACGCAATCCACCGCCTGGCCACCGACCGCACCCCAACCATCAGCTAAGCAAGGCACGCCTCCCGTCGAACGGGACATGAGGGCGGGCCGATCGGCGTGTCACCGCCACCATGTCCCACTCGTCGAACCGAACCGCCTGGCAGCCAAGCGATCCCGCGACGGCGCGCACCCGACTGCGTCCAGTGGGACATGACGGCCCGATCGGCGTGTCGCCGCCACCATGCCCCGTTCGACGAACCAAGCCTCCTGGCAGCCAAGCGAATCCGCGGCAGCGCACGCCCTGCCGTCATCCAACGGGACATGAGGGCGCGATCACCGGCGCGTCGCCGCCACCACGTCCCGCTCGGCGAATTGAACCGCCTGGCAGCCAAGCGATCCCATGGCGGCGCACGCCCTGCCGTTGTCGAACGGGACATGAGGGCGGACGAATCGGTGTGTCGCCGCCACCATGTCCCGTTCGATGGCGGTCAGTGGGAGAGGAAGTTTAGGAGGGTGCGGAATTCGGGGAGGGAGAGGTAGCCGTCGGCGTCTTGGTCGGCGGCGGCCTCCAATAAGGCATACTGCCTACCGCCCAGCAGACGACGCGGCGGCAATCGCGGTGTGGGGTGGTGTTAGCTGAAGGCGGGGGTTGTGCCTGCGATCGGGGTTGGGGCGGTGCGCTTTTCGTCGGCGGTGGCCAGCCAGAAGTAGATCGGCGGGAGGGCTACTTCGAGGGCGGTGAGGACGATTTGGAACCAGTGCGGCCAGCCGTAGACAGCCACGGAGATGAAGCGGCCGACGGCGCCGAGTAGGAAGATGCCCGCGAGCCAGCGGATGGCGGTGGCGGGGATCGGGGTCTGGCGGGCGACCCAGATCCAGGCGACACCGTAGCCGAGGAAGATCGCGCCGAAGAACCTGGTCTGGCTGTCGGCGGTGACACCGGAGGAGCCCATGTCGGGGATGCCGTCGATGCCGAGTGCCAGGTGGAAGATGCCGATGGCGACGCAGGCGACGCCCATCACCATGGAAAGCCATTTTAGTGTGGTAGCCATCTGTTCCTCCGCAGGTATGCGACGAATCCTGTTGGCGGACAGTGGTTTCCCCATCCGAACCACCGACCGCGCACAAGTTGACGTTTGTCTAATAACAGACCCTACGACCCTTAGTAGACAGACGTCAACTAGAGTTTTCCGAATGAGTACTCGCCGCCGCCTCTCCCCTGACGCGCGCCGTCAGGTGCTGCTGGAGGCGGGCGCGCGACTGTTCGCCGAGCGCGCTTACGACGCGGTGTTGATGGAGGACGTGGCGGCCGCCGCCGGGGTGTCCCGGGCTCTGCTCTACCGCCACTTCCCGAGCAAGCGCGATCTCTTCGCCGGGGTCTACGAGCAGGCGGCGGACCAACTGCTGGTCGCCACCCCGCTCGACAACAGCAAGCCGCTCGCCGAACAACTAACCGCCGGGCTGAGCACCCACTTCGACTACTTCGAGGCGAACGCCAACAGCGTGCTCGCCGCGAACCGCGTCCTCGCGGGCGACCCGACTATCCAGGCCATCATCGCCGGCGAACTCGGCGAGCTCCGCCGCCGACTCCTCGATGCCCTCGGCGTCGAAGGCCCCCTCCGAACCCAGGTCTCCTCGGTACTGATGAGCTGGCTCACCTTCGTCCGCATCCTCACGGTCGAATGGCTGGAAAACCACCACTTCACCCGCGCCGAACTACTCGACATCACCGTCGGCGCACTCCTCGGTGCCCTGCAGCCGATCCTCGGACCCGAGTTTCCACCGGTCGGGTCGAACTGACGCAGGGGTGGCAACCACGGCAACCCGACAAGTCTCGCCACGAAACCAACTGCATCACTACGAAAGTCGCCGGTCGGCCAGTCGGCTACACCCGTCCCGACGCGGAACTACAGATTCGACGGGCGCACGACCATGACGGATGCCGCGCGCTTGCCGCTTTCCTGAAGCAGGGCGATCGCGCGGCCTTCCGGATCGATGGCGGCGTAGACGCCGGGGATGCCTATGGGCTCGAGCCAGCGGCCGTTACGGAGGTCGTTGGTTTGGGTTTCGTCGATTTCCCTGTGCGGGAAGGCGGTTCGCACGGCCTCGTCCATGTCGAGGCTGAGCATGGTGGCGTCGGATTCGGCGGCTGTGGCCAATTCGTCCAGGGTGCGGGCGTGTTCGAGGGTGAAGGGGCCGACTCTGGTGCGGCGCAAGGCCGTCAGGTGGCCGCCGACGTCGAGGGCGGCGCCGAGGTCGCGGGCCAGGGCGCGGACATAGGTGCCGGAGGTGCATTCGACGATCACGTCGAGGTCGACGAATTCGCCGTCCGTGACGTCGCGGCGGGCAAGAATGTCGAAGCGGGACACGGTGACCGGGCGGGCGGCCAGCTGCACTTCTTCGCCAGCGCGGTGCCGGGCGTAGGCGCGTTCGCCGTTCACCTTGATCGCGCTGACGGTGGCGGGCACCTGTTCGATGTCGCCGGTGAGTTTCGTTGTGTGCGCGGCGATTTCGTCGTCGACGAGGTGCAGGGCGGAGGTGGTCGAGAGCACCTCGCCCTCGGCGTCGTCGGTGGTGGTCGCCTGGCCGAGGCGGATGGTCGCGGTGTACGCCTTGGTAGTCAGGGTGAGCAGGCCGAGCAGTTTGGTGGCCCGTTCCACGCCGAGTACGAGCACACCGGTCGCCATCGGGTCGAGTGTGCCCGCATGGCCGATCTTCTTGGTGCGCAATAGTTTCCGGCACTTCGCGACAACGTCGTGACTGGTCATGCCGCTGTCCTTGTCGACGATGAGCAGCCCGCCGAGACCATCCATCAGGCGTGCACGATCGCGGTGAGGATGAACCCGTCGGTGATCAGCCAACGGCCGTCGAACGAAAGCAACGGCACCCCACCATCGTTCGTCTGTCCAGGCACCAGCAGCTCGCTGTGGAAGGTGCCTTGGCCGGAATCGCCGGAGCTGTCCTGGATTTCGAAGGTGATGTGGGCTTCCTCGAAACCGAGCCAGCGTGCGGTCAACGGCCACCACGCCTTGAAGGTGGCCTCTTTGGCGCAGAACACCAACCGGTCCAGGTGCAGCGCGGAATCGTTGGTCTTCAACCACTCCCGTTCCGGCGGCAGTGTCACCGAATCCAGCACGCCCTCGGGCAGAGCAGCGTGCGGCTCGGCATCGATGCCGATCGAGCGGAAACGCATTTTGTGCGCCAGCGCCGCAGCCCGATACCCGTCGCAATGCGTCAGACTGCCGACGATCCCGCGCGGCCAGATCGGCGCGCCCCGCTCCCCCTTGCCGATCGCCACCGGCGGCTCACCGAGCTCGGCCAGCGCCAGCCGCGCGCAATGCCTGGCCCCGATGAAGTCCCGGCGCCGCTTCTCCACCGCCTTCGCGATGAGATGCTCCTCCGCCGGATGCGCCTTCAGGTCCTCCGGGTAGTCCAGCAGCTCAGCCGACGCGACACCGGACGGCAGTATGTTCTCGATCATCACCCACGAGCCTAACCGAGCCGCGACGCACCCGGCAGCCCCGCCGGTAGTCGCAGCCGCGGCTCAGCACTGTGCCGGGCGCCTGCTCTCCGATCACACCCCGCGGCGGCGCTCGGCCTTGCTGCGCATCTCCTCGGCGGCCGCTTCCATCTCCGGGGTGACCTTGAAGTGTCCGCCCCACTTGTTGAGTGAGCCGGGCGGGTATTCCGGGGCGGGGAGGATTTGGCGGAGTAGGCGTTCGGGGAGGCCGCGGCGTTTCCATTCGCGGGGGTAGCCGAGGGAGACCTCTTCGAAGCGGACGCCGTCGTAGTGCGAGGTGCGCGGGATGTGCAGGTGGCCGTAGACCGAGCAGACCACGTTGTAGCGGGTGTGCCAGTCGGCGGTCAGTTCGGTGCCGCACCAGAGCGCGAACTCGGGGTAGAACAGCACGTCCGTCGGCTGACGAACCATCGGGAAGTGGTTGACCAGCACCAGTGGCGTGCCTTCGGGCAGCGCGTCCAGTTTGCGCTTGGTGACCTGCACGCGGGCGTGGCACCAGGCGTCACGGGTCAGGTAGGGGTCCGGGGAGAGGAGGAATTCGTCGGTGGCCACCACGTTGCGGTCCCGCGCGATGGCGAGCCCCTCCATCTTGGTGGTGGCGCCCTTCGGGAGGAACGAGTAGTCGTACAGCAGGAACAGTGGCGCTACCGTCACCGATCCGCCGTACTGCTCGGCGCCCGCGCCCTCCCACACCGGGAACGGATCCTCCGGGGTCAGCACGTCCAGATCCCGGCAGATCGACACGAGGTAGTCGTAGCGCGCGACACCGGTCATCTGCACCGGGTCCTTCGCGGTCGTCCACAGCTCGTGATTGCCCGGCACCCAGATCACCTTGGCGAACCGGCCGCGCAGCAACTCGAGCGCCCACCGGATGTCGTCGGTCTTCTCGCTCACGTCCCCGGCGACGATCAGCCAGTCCTCCGGCGAGTCGGCATGAATCTGCTCGACCACCGGCCGATTCCCCTGGTGCCCGACATGAATGTCGCTCACCGCCATCAACTTGGGTATCACCACACCTACCTTAGGCATACGCGCACCGATCTTCCCCCTGCACCCCGCTACGCAGCACGGACGAGTGGCACACCATGGAAAGCGCTACTCGGCCTTTGCCGCAGCCATGTGCCATTCACAGCGGACGTCGGGAGACGCCTAGACCTGTCGGCGAGGAACTTCGGCCCCGATTTGCGCCCGGCAGCCGGACCAGCCGCATCGCCCGCACCATCTCGGCCACTACCGCGTACTCGGCCCGCGCCGTGCAATCGGATAGGAACATCAACCCACAAACGAACCGCGACCCGCATCGAACGAGCACACATGCCAATCGCCCGGCCGACCGCATCGACCCGCGTCCTCCGGCCACCGCGACGTATCCAGGCCCACGCCTGCAGTCGGACAAGAACATCGACCCACAAACGAACCGCACCCAGCATCCACCCGGCACACACCATCCGTGCCAGCCGCCCGTCTGCAAAGTGCATCGAAGTGGTTGTGGCGCTATACCTTTCGAGGGATATCGGCCCCGACCTGCGCCCACTGCCCGGACCAAGCGCGCCACGAGACGGCGACCAGGCGTAGGACCATGAAGGCGACCAGGCCGGTCCAGATTCCGGCGATGCCCCAGTCGAAGGCGAGGGAAAGCCAGATGAAGGGGAGGAAGCCGAGGATGGCGGCGCCGAGGGTGCTGGTGCGCAAGTAGGCGGCGTCGCCCGCGCCGAGCAGGACACCGTCGAGGGCGAAGACGATGCCTGCCACCGGAATGATGCAGACGAAGAACCACCAGGCGACATGCGTGCGGTCAAGCACGTCGGGGTCGTCGGTGAAGAGTTTCGGGATGATCCCCGCGCCAACGGCGAAGCACGCGGCGAGGACGAGGGCGAAGATTTCGGACCAGCGGGTGACCCGACCGGCCAGGCCGCGCGCACCACGCGCGTCACCCGCACCGAGGGCGGCGCCGACCAGGGTTTGCGCGGCGATGGCGAGCGAATCCAGGGTCAGCGCAAGGAAATTCCAGAGTTGCAGCACCAACTGGTGGGCGGCGACCGAAGCGGCGCCGAAGCGGGCGGCGACGGCGGCAGCCGAGACGAAGCAGGCTTGAAAGGCGAGGCTGCGGGCGATCAGGTCACGGCCGAGCACCAGTTGCGCACGCATCACCGACCAGTGCGGGGCGAGCGAAACACGCTCACGAACAAGGGCATTCAGAAACAGCCCGGCCATCACCAGCTGACCGGCCACGTTCGCGACGGCGGACCCGGGTAACTCCAGCCGCGGCGCCCCGAGCAGCCCGTGCACCAGCACCGGGCACAGCACCCCCGAAACACCAAGCCCGGCAACCACATAGATGAGCGGACGACGGGTCTCCTGCACCCCGCGCAACCACCCGTTGCCCGCCATGGAGATCAGGATCAACGGCACCCCGAACAACGCGACCCGCACCCACGTCAGTGCCTCGGCCGCAATGTCGCCACCACCGGCAATCACGCTGGTCAGCGGCTTCGCGAAAACCTGAACCAGTACGAGAATCAGTAGGCCGACCACGACCGCCAACCACGTCGCCTGCACCCCTTCGGCCACCGCGCCGCGTTCGTCGCCCGCGCCGTGCCTGCGCGCCGCGCGCGCCGTCGTGCCATAGGACAGGAACGTCAACTGCGAACTCGCCTGCGCCAGAATCAATCCCCCGACCGCGAGCCCGGCCAACGCCAACGCACCGAGCCGCCCGACCACCGCGAGATCGAACAGTAGATAGATCGGCTCGGCGACCAGCACCCCGAGCGTTGGCAACGCGAGACCGAGGATGCGTCCCGGTCCAGCCTCGGCGGCTGGATCACGAGGAGCGAGCACCGGACCTTCGATCGAGGTCGCAGGGCTCACCGCCGCAACCAGTTCGGATTCGCGCCCGTCCCCACTCATACGGGCCGCCCTCCCGCAACACATTCGACTGGCAGGCGAGTATCGGCCACGCCGTAGCGAGATATCGGACCACTAGCTCCGCCAGAGTCCGCGAAACCACGAGCACCAATCGAATTCACGAAACCTCCCCGGTCACCGCCAACCATCCTGCCCACGAGGAACCCTGCCACGAGCCACCGACAAGTTCTGTCAGCGCGACGATCACCCGAGAGCAGCCAGCAGTTCGGCAACGAGCGCATCAGGACTGCCGTACGCCGTGTACCCGGCGGCGAAGCGATGACCGCCACCCCCGAGCGCGGTCGCGACCTCGGCAACATCCACCCCGTCGTCCGCACCGGGCTGACTGTCCCTGGCGCGCAGCGACACCGTCCACCGGTCGGCTCCGGTACTGGATTCCTTGAACACCGCGGCGATCCCCGCCTCCGAGGTGGTGCGGACGATGTCGATGACGCTCTCCGCCTCCTCGGAACTCACGTCGGCGATGTCGGCGAGCCGCACGAACGCGTACACCAGCCCGATGCCGCCGTGCACGCCCGGAACGAGCTGCGCGGTGCCGAGCACCCGGGACAGCATGGTCAACCACCCGAACGGATGGGTGTCCAGCAGGGCCCTGGCGATCTCCGCTGGGTCGATTCCGGTGGCCAACAGCCGCTCGGCCAGCTCGTGCGTACCGGGACGAACCCAGCGGAACGAGCCGGTGTCGGTGACCAGACCGGCGTAAAGACAGTGCGCCACTTCAGGATCGATCGGCACGCCCCACGCGTCGAGCAGCCGCACGATCAGGCTTGTGGTCGACTCCGCCCCGGCGTCGACCACATTGATCGACCCGAACCGGGTATTGGATCGATGATGGTCGAGCACCAAAGTCGTTGTGGCCCCGGCCATTCGATCGGCCAGTGCACCGAGCCGCCCCGCGCTGCCGCAATCGACCGCGATCAGCAGATCGACCTCGGCGGGCACGTCGGCGGGCGGCACCAGATGGTGCACACCGGGCAGTGACCGCATCGAGTCGGGCAGCTCGGCCGGTTCGGCGAACGACACCCAGACCGGTATCCCGCGCCGGTGCAGGACCAGCGCCAGCGCGAGACCGCTGCCGACGGTGTCGGCGTCCGGCTGCACATGGCAGACGACGGTGACCGAGCGGGCGGCGTTCAACGCCTCGACAGCAGATTCGAGGTCGACCGCGTCCCGCATTGTCGTCATCGTCTACCGCATGTCACTCTGCGTCGTCGCGTTCGACCTTGTACGGGTCGGCGTCGCCGGCGTGCCTGGCGTTAGCCGCGACCTTCGCCACCTCTTCGTCCGCGGCCTTGGCCCTGGCCAGCAGCTCTTCCATGTCCTTCGCGACCTCGGGCACCTTGTCGAGCACGAACGCCAGGGTCGGCGTGAACTTCACACCGGTGCCGGCGCCCACCTTGGAGCGCAGCACCCCCTTGGCCTTCTCCAGGCCCGCGGCCGCGCCCTGATAGTCCGGTTCGGTGTCCAAGGTTTCGCCGAGCACCGTGTAGTACACCGTCGCCTCGCGCAGATCGCCGGTGACCTTGGCATCGGTGATGGTCACGAAACCCAGCCGCGGATCCTTGATCTCGTATTCGATCGCGGTGGCCACGATCGAGGAGATCCGCTTGGCGAGTCGGCGTGCCCTGGCTTGATCCACCATGGCGGAACCCTCCTCACTACTTAGTTAGTCTTCGGGTCCGAAGATCCTGCGGCGCACTGCCAGCAACTGTAACTCCGGACGTGCCGCGACGTGCCGCTCACAACGGTCGAGTACCTCGGTCAGGTGTTCCATACCGGAACTGACCAGGGCAACCCCCAGCAATGAGCGACGATGGCGGTCTTGCTCTCCACCCTCGGCGGCGCTCACCCCGAAGCGCTGCAATTCGGCCAGGATCGGCCGGATCACGGAGCGCTTCTCTTTCAGTGAGTGCACGTCTCCGAGGAGGAGGTCGAACTCGAGTGCCCCCAGGAACAACTACATACCTCTTTGTGTCGAATGAGGCGCAAGCTTCGAGGAGCTCATCCCGCACGTCACGCCAGGCGGATGCCCGGCGTGACGTGCGGCGAGTGAACTCAGTCGCGCGGCTTCTCGCGCAGCTCGTAGGCCTCGATGATGTCGCCTTCCTTGATGTCGTTGTAGGTCAACGTCAAACCGCATTCGAAGCCCTCGCGGACCTCGGTGACGTCGTCCTTTTCCCGCTTCAAGGAGGAGATCGTGACCGTTTCGGCGATCACCACGTTGTCGCGGAGCAAGCGCGCCTTGGCGTTGCGCTTGACCGAACCCGAGGTGACCATGCAGCCGGCGATGTTGCCGACCTTCGACGAACGGAAGATCGCGCGGATCTCCGCCCGGCCGAGCTCGACCTCTTCGTAGATCGGCTTGAGCATGCCCTTGAGGGCCTTCTCGATCTCGTCGATGGCCTGGTAGATCACCGAGTAGTACCGGATGTCCACGCCTTCGCGGTTGGCCAGCTCGGTGGCCTTGCCCTCGGCCCTGACGTTGAACCCGATGATGATCGCGTTCGACGCCGACGCCAGGTTGACGTTGGTCTCGGTGACACCACCGACACCGCGGTCGATGACCCGCAGGCGAACCTCGTCGTCGATCTGGATACCGAGCAGCGCCTCTTCGAGGGCCTCGACGGTACCGGAGTTGTCGCCCTTGAGGATCAGGTTGAGCTCCGAAGTCTCCTTCAGCGCCGCATCGAGATCTTCCAGGCTGATCCGCTTGCGGCTGCGTGCGGCCAGCGCGTTGCGCTTGCGTGCGTTGCGGCGGTCGGCGATCTGGCGAGCGATCCGGTCTTCGTCGACAACGAGCAGGTTGTCACCGGCGCCCGGCACCGACGTGAAGCCGATGACCTGGACCGGTCGCGACGGGAGTGCCGCGATGACATCCTCGCCGTGCTCGTCGACCATGCGCCGGACGCGACCGTAGGCGTCGCCCGCCACGATCGAGTCGCCGACGCGCAGCGTGCCGCGCTGGATGAGCACGGTCGCCACCGGGCCACGGCCGCGGTCGAGGTGCGCCTCGATGGCAACACCCTGCGCGTCCATGTCCGGGTTCGCCCGCAGGTCCAGTGCCGCGTCCGCGGTGAGCAACACAGCTTCGAGGAGAGCCTCGATGTTGATGTTCTCCCGCGCGGAGATGTCGACGAACATGGTGTCGCCACCGTATTCCTCGGCAACCAGGTTGTATTCGGTCAGCTGCTGCCGGATCTTGTCCGGGTTCGCGCCTTCCTTATCAATCTTGTTGACCGCCACCACGATCGGCACGTCGGCCGCCTGCGCGTGGTTGATCGCCTCCACCGTCTGCGGCATGACGCCGTCGTCGGCGGCGACCACCAGGATCGCGATATCGGTGGCCTTCGCACCACGGGCACGCATGGCGGTGAACGCCTCGTGACCCGGGGTGTCGATGAAGGTGATGAGCCGGTCGGTCTCGCCGAGGTGGGTCATCACCTGGTAGGCACCGATGTGCTGGGTGATGCCACCGGCCTCACCCTCACGGACGTTGGCCTTACGGATCGTGTCGAGCAGTCGAGTCTTACCGTGGTCGACGTGACCCATGACGGTCACCACCGGCGGACGCTGTTCGAGATCGTCTTCGCCGCCCGCGTCTTCGCCGTAGGTCAGGTCGAACGATTCCAGCAGCTCACGGTCCTCGTCCTCCGGGCTGACCACGTGCACGACGTAGTTCATCTCGTTGCCGAGCAGCTCGAGGGTGTCGTCGTTCACCGACTGGGTCGCGGTGACCATTTCGCCGAGGTTGAACAAGGCTTGTACCAAGGCAGCCGGGTTCGCGTCGATCTTCTCCGCGAAGTCCGAGAGCGACGCACCGCGGGCGAGCCGGATGATCTCACCGTTGCCGCGGGGCAGCCGAACGCCGCCGATGGCTGGCGCTTGCATGCTCTCGTACTCAGCGCGCTTCGCCCGCTTCGACTTACGGCCACGACGAGGCGCGCCACCGGGACGACCGAACGCACCGGCCGCTCCGCCACGACCACCGGGACCACCCGGACGACCGCCGCCACCGCCACCGGGGCGACCGCGGAAACCGCCGGGAGCGCCACCGGCACCGGGCGCACCCGTGCCTGCACCCGCGCCACCACCGGGAGCGCCGCCGCCGCGGTAGCCACCGCCACCGCCGCCGCCACCGGGACGACCCGCGCCGCCACCGCCGCCGGGACGACCACCGGGACCACCCGGACGACCGGCACCGGGTCCACCGGCACCGCCAGGACGTGCCGCACGAGACGGCATCGCACCGGGGTTAGGACGAGGCGGCATCGAGCCGGGGCTCGGACGCGGACCGCCGGGACGGGGACCGCCCTGGCCGGGCGCCGGACGCGAACCACCCTGCGCCGGAGTACCCGGACGGGGCGAACCCTGAGCCGGGCCGGGACGGGGACCGCCCTGAGCCGGACCCGGACGCGGGCCACCCTGGCCGGGGGCCGGACGCGGCGCGGGACGCTCGGGCGCCGACGAATACGGATTGTTGCCGACCCGAGGGGTCTTCGGACCCGGGCGCGGACCCGAACCACCCGGCCGCGGCGAACCCTGTGCCGGAGCACCGGGACGCTGCTGCTGCTGACCCGGACGCGCGGCGTTCGGCGTCGGGCGCGGCCCGGCCGGTGCCGCGGGCGCGGAGCTCGCGGTCGCCTCGGTGGACGCCGACGCGGCGGGTGCCGGTGCGACTTCCTGGGCGGCGGCCGGCTTGGGCGCCGGAGCCGGGGTCGGACGTGCTGCTGGGCCCGGCTTCACAGCCGGTCCCTCACTGGTACGCGGGGTCTCACGAACGGTTTCCTGCTGAGCTGCCGCGGCCGGGGCGGGCGCGGGAGCCGGCGGACGCGGTCCCGGACGGGGACCGTTTCCTGCGGGCTTCGCGGCCGGACGGGCCGACGAGGACGGGCCGGGGCGTGATCCCGACTTGGTGCCGTTCGCGGGGGCTGATTTGGATGCGAACGACTCACGCAGACGGCGTGCGACGGGAGCTTCCACCGTCGAGGACGCCGACTTCACGAACTCGCCCTGCTCCTTGAGCTGTGCGAGTAGTTCCTTGCTGGTGACACCGAGTTCTTTAGCCAACTCGTGCACGCGGGCCTTGCCTGCCACTGCTCTCCTCACTGAGAGGTCGAGCAGGTGCACCCGTTGTTCAGGGACGGGGCCCGCACGACCTCGGGTTATCTCCGATGGACGTTCATCGTTGGTGCTTCACGGTGTGCTCATGAGTGCTCGTGCCTGTTCTCGAGGTACTTCTCCAGGGCTGAGATATCCAGATTTCCGGACACTCTTAGTGCTCTGCCGAATGCTCGGCGCCGTTCTGCCGCAGTCAGACAAGCCGAGACGGGGTGCAACCAGGCACCCCGTCCGGGAAGTCTGCGCCGCGGATCGGGAAGGATCGTGACGGAATTCGGGCCGTTTCCGGTATCCGTTTCCCGTGCCACGATCCGCAACAGATCGGCGGCCAACTCGCGCTTCCGGCATCCGATACAGGTCCGAATCGGTTGCGCGTGCTGAACCTGTGTCCACTCTACCGCCGACCCGGTCGGATCAACGAACCGCTCCCCCGCGGAAGTTACCAACATGTCATCCCGACGGTCCGATTCGCGACCCGCGATGTCCAACGGACGGTGCGCGGCGTCGGTTCCGGTCAACTCCGGTGCGCCTCCGTCCGCACCGAGCCGCCGCCCATGTCCGGGGCGGCGTCGCTGCGGATATCGATCCGCCAGCCGGTCAGCCGAGCGGCGAGGCGGGCGTTCTGGCCCTCCTTGCCGATGGCGAGCGATAGCTGGAAGTCCGGCACCACGACCCGCGCGGCGCGCGCCTCGGGATCGACGATGGTGACCGACACCACTTTCGATGGCGACAGCGCATTGCCGACGAACGTCGCCGGATCTTCCGCGTAATCGATGATGTCGATCTTCTCGCCGGCCAGCTCGCTCATCACGTTGCGCACCCGCTGTCCCATCGGCCCGATGCAGGCGCCCTTGGCGTTGACTCCGGACACGGTGCTGCGCACCGCGATCTTGGACCGGTGCCCGGCCTCGCGCGCGACCGCGACGATTTCCACCGAGCCGTCGGCGATTTCGGGTACCTCGAGCGCGAACAGCCGCCGCACCAGGTTGGGGTGCGTGCGCGAGAGGGTGATCTGCGGGCCGCGCGGACCACGTGAGACGCCGACGACGTAGCACTTGATCCGGTCGCCGTGCTCGTAGGTCTCACCGGGCACCTGCTCGGCGGGCGGGATCAGACCCTCGGCGCCGTGCAGCTCGCTGCCGATGCGGACAACGATGGTGCCTCGGGCGTTGGCTCTGGCATCGCGCTGCACCACACCGCCGACGATGTCGCCCTCGTGCGTGGAGAACTCGCCGAAGGACTTCTCGTTCTCGGCGTCACGCAGCCGCTGCAGCACCACCTGGCGCGCGGTGGTCGCCGCGATCCGGCCGAAACCCTCTGGGGTGTCGTCCCATTCGGAGACCATGTTGCCGTCGGCGTCCAGCTCGCGCGCCATCACCCTGACCGTTCCGGTCTTCTGGTTGATGTCGATGCGCGCGTTGGGCTGGTGGCCCTCGGTGTGCCGGTAAGCGGTGAGCAGCGCCGACTCGATCGCGGAGATCACGGTCTCGATCGAGATCCCCTTGTCGGCGACGATCGCACGCAGGGCTTCGATTTCGATGTTCATTCCACGATCCCTTCGGTCGGCGAATCGGACGCTGGTACTGATTCGGGTAGTAATTGTGCTGATCCTCGAACATCCGCGGCGTCGACCGCCGGCTCATCATTGTCCTGGCCTGGGACCGGGCGACCGGGGACGACGCCACCGGCGAGTTCCCATTCCTTGGCGCCCGGTTTGGAAAACTCCACCTGCACCACTGCCTCGGCGATATCGGCCAGCGGAACGTGCACCAGGTGCGGCTTGTGCTTGCCGCCGAGCACCAGCGCGACCGTGTCGGCGCCGAGCTCACCCACCCTGGCTTCGAACTTCGCCGATCCGCCCGGCTCGGGTGCTTGCGCACCCTCGCGTAGGTGAACGCGCACCTTGCGCCCGCGCGCGCGACGCCAGTGCCGGTCCGCGGTGAGCGGCCGGTCGACGCCCGGCGTGGTGACCTCCAGAAGGTACGGCGTCTCGCCGAAATCGCCTGCCTCGTCGAACAACTCCGAAAGTTCGGTGCTGAGCGTGGCGATGGTGTCCAAATCGGAAGGGCCGTCGCTGTCGACGGTCACCTTCAGTCGAGCCTGCGCGTCCGCATGCTTGCCGGTCGTCGAAATCTCGACGCCCTCGAGGTCGAATCCTCGGCGTTCGACGAGTCCAGCTACCAGCTGGCTCAGCCTTTCCTCGGTCGGCATCGGCATATGGGGCGGCTCCTGGTTCAGTTGTGACGACGGTGTTGTTTCTAGTGACCTGCAAGCAGTCGCAAGCGGTCGGAATTTTCTACCGAAGGTCTAGCGTAACGCGCCCAGAGAGTGTAAAGGACCAGTGGGCAGGCACTACGCGCGCCACGACTATGCCTGGTCCTGCGGTGCTTCGCGAATCTGGCACGATGGTGCCGTGCCCATCCGCCTTCCCGCGCAGCCGATCGTCCTGCGCACCTCCGACCGGCACCATTCCCGGTTCGCCTTGGACCGCCGCAGCATGTTACGGCTCGCCGGTGGCGGCACGGTCGGCGTCTTCGCGCTAGGCGCGGCCGCAGGCTGTGGCGACGATAACAAGATCTACGAGCCGGATCCGCTTGCCACCCAAGAGGTTCAGGCCCGCGCCGATGCCGCAGCGGCGACCGCGGCCATCGCGCTCGCTCCGCAGCGGCACAGCGCGTTGACCTCGATCGCGACCGAAAGGACCGCGCACGCAGACGCTTTGAAAGCCGAGATCGATCGGCTGGTCGGCGTCTACGGCGACGGCACCAAGCCGGTCCATCGCACCAGGGCGAACGGCCCAGGACAAGACTCGGGCCCGTCCACGGTGGCCTCGGGCACGGCCATCCCGCCGAGCCCGCCGCCGACCGTCGACGCGCTACGCGCTCAGCTCACCAAGTCGCGGCAGTCGGCCGCCGATCTGGCGCACGGCCAGTCCGGCTACCGGGCCGGCCTGCTCGCCTCGATCAGCGCGGCCTGTGCCGTGCACGCGGGGGTGCTGCTCGGATGATCGACGACGAACGCCAAGCCTTGCTCGACGCGCTGCACGCCGAATACGGCGCCGTCTACGCCTACGGTGTGATCGCCGCGTACGCCTCCGCCGAACGCGGTCGCCTCGTCGCCGAGAACACCGCCGCCCACCGTGCCCGCCGGGACACCACGATCGACGCCCTCACGGCGGCCGGCGTCACCGCTCCCCCGCCGGACGCCGCCTATACGGTCCCGTTTCCGGTCAACGACCCGATCCCGGCCGCCCGCCTGGCCGCGACGGTGGAAACCGATACCGCGGTGGTCTGGCGGTCGGTGGTCGAACGCAGCGGCTCCGAGGCCACCCGCCGCATGGGCGTCGACGCGCTGACCGAAAGCGCTGTGCGCCTTGCCACTTGGCAGTCCATTCTGGGCACCAACCCGCCGACGATCCCCTTCCCAGGCAAAGCCTGATATTCGCGAAAAGGCCGGTCCCGCACTGACTGCGGGACCGGCCTTTTCGTTGAAGCACTAAACCTACGGGCGCATTTCGTACGCGCCGTCGTAGGACGCGACCTCGGCCCAGAGACGGTCGAAGCGCGCACGGTCGGCGACCGGCGGACGCAAAGCCGAAGCGGCCCAACCCTGTTGGTCGGGGGTGGCGGAGGGCTTGCCGTAGAGCGTGGTGGCGTAGCTGTTGAAGTCGCGGATCTGGAAGTCGAAGATCTGGTCGAGCAGATCGCGGTCCAAGCCGGTGATCGCCGCCTGCTCCAGGATCAGCTGCCCGTAGACCACCAGCGAGAACAGGTGGCCGATGGTCAGCATGAAGTCCAGGTCCTTCTGCTGGTCGGCGCTTGGCGCTGCGGTGCTCAGCAGCGTGCGCAGCGCCTGGGCCTGCTCGAAGAAGCGGCCGACGTTCGGGATGTCGGCGTGCTTCTCGTAGGCCGGGGTCCAGTCGGCGAACTGCACCTTGCCCGCGCCGCGCGCCGGGCCCTGATGCCAGAAGAACTCGTCGTCGGCGGCGTCCTGGCGGGTGCCGATCTCCGGGTAGTCCTTCGGGTTGAACAGGTAGTTCGGCATGAACTTCAGGATCTGCCCGACGTTCACGTGCACGGTGCCCTCGAGCCGGGGCAGCGTGTTGATCAGCCGCTGCACCTCGGCGAAGTAGGTGTTCTTCTCGAATCCCTTGGCCGCCAGCACATCCAGCAGCAGCGTCATCACCGTCTCGCCCTCGGAGGTCACCTTCGACTTCGTCATCGGGTTGAACAGCAGGTAGCGCCGGTCCTCCAGGCTCGCGCTGCGGAAGTAGTCGACGGCGCGGTCGCTGAACAGCTTCATCGCCACGATGCGGGCGTAGGCGTCGACGAAATTCGTTCGCACGTGCGGGAACTCGGTGACCGGGTTGCCGTAGAGGATGCGGTTGTTTGCGTGCGTGATCGCCTCGTAGAAGGAGTGCTCGACCATGCCGATGCCGCCGTGGCACAGGTTGAACTTGCCGACGTTGACGGTGTTCAGCGCCGCGGAGAACGCCTCGGGTCCGGTGTGCAGGATGTCCGCCGCGCGCACCGGGTAGTTCTCCAAACGGAAGGTGCTGACATACATCTGCTGGTGCACGACGTTGCCGAGCAGTCGGTAGTTCTCATGCCTGCTGTCCGCGGCGAACCACACGTAGCCGTCCGCGCCCTCGACGTCCTCGCGACGGGAGAACACCGAAACCATGCTCGCCACATTGCCGTTGCCGATGTAGTACTTCTCGCCGTTGGCGCGGAACAGGATTCCCGCCTCGGCGTCGGCGCTGCCCGGCTCGCTCGGGGTCAGCACGAGGTCGGTGTTGTAGATGTCGGCGCCGTGCTCACGCTCGGACAGCCCGAACGCCATCACCTGCCCCTCGGCCAGGTCCGCGGCCGCCCGCCGCTTGGCTTCCTCGTTGTCGCTCTGCCAGATGGGGCCGAGGCCGAGGATGGTCACCTGCTCGGCGTACCAGTAGGCAAGGCCGTAGAAGCCGAAGATCTCCGACAGTGCCGCGTTGCGCGCCGCGTCCCAGCGCCGGTTCTCGTCGCCGTCGGCGTACGCGGCCGGGGTCAGGAAGGTCGCGAACAGCTTCTCCTTCGCGACGAAGTCGAGGAAGTCCGCCGTCCACACCGCGTCCGCATCGTCGGCGAGCAGCTGCTGCTTACCCCGCGATTCGAACCACTCGACTGTCGCGCGCAGCAGCCGCCGTGTCTCGGCGTCGAACTGCTGCGGGTCGTAAGTGGCCGGGTTGAACAACAACGCATCGATGCTCGTCATGCCGTTAACTTACCAGCGAGTAATCGCACTCCGGAGCAGCTCTGTCGTACCTCACAGTGCAAATCCCCCCTACGCCACCGTAGGTCCGCCGGTCTCCTTCCACCCTCGCGCAGAAATCCGCACCCTGACTCGGGAGCCGCACCGGGAATAGGGGCATAAAGCCGGTGCGGGTCCAGAGTCAGGGTGCGGATTTTGGTGACGAGGGGGGTTAGGCGCGGACTCTGGCGACGACGGCGGCGACGGCCGAGTCGGCGGGGAGGTCTTCGGCTTCGCCGGTGAAGCGGTCGCGGAGTTCTACCTTGCCTTCGGCCCAGCCGCGGCCGACGACGAGAACCAGTGGCATGCCGAGCAATTCGGCGTCCTTGAACTTCACGCCGGGTGAGGCGGTGCGGTCGTCGAAGAGGACGTCGAGGCCTTGGGCGTTGAGACCGGCCACGACTTCCTCGGCGCCGGCGCGGGCCGCGTCGTCCTTGTTCGCGATGACGACGTGCACGTCGAACGGCGCGACCTCGGCGGGCCAGCGCAGGCCCTTGTCGTCGTGCTGCTGCTCGGCGATCACCGCGACCATGCGGGAGACGCCGACGCCGTAGGAGCCCATGGTCAGGCGCACCGGCTTGCCGTTCTCGCCGAGCACGTCGACGTCGAACGCGTTGGTGTACTTCTGGCCGAGCTGGAAGATGTGGCCGATCTCGATGCCGCGAGACGCCACCAGGACACCGCGGCCGTCGGGCGAGGGATCGCCGTCGCGGACCTCGGCGGCCTCGATGGTGCCGTCGGGGGTGAAGTCACGCCCGGCGACCAGGCCGACGACGTGCTTGCCCTTTGCGTCCGCGCCGGTGATCCAGGCGGTGCCGGTGACGATACGCGGATCGACCAGGTAGCGAACGCCGTTGGCCTGCAATGCCTTCGGCCCGATGTAGCCCTTCACCAGGAACGGGTTCGCGGCGAAGTCGGCCTCGGTGAGCAACTCGACCTCGGCTGGTTCGACGGACGCGCCGAGGCGCTTGTCGTCGACCTCGCGGTCGCCGGGGATGCCGATGCCGACGATCTCGGACTTGCCGTCCGGGTGGCGCAGCTTCACCATCACGTTCTTCAGGGTGTCGGCCGCGGTGACCGGGCGACCGAACTGCTCCGCGATCCCGGCGCCGTTGGCCCAGTCGACCAGCGTTGCGATGGTGGGGGCATCCGGGGTGTCGTGCACGACGGCCTCGGCCTGGCCCTCGAGGGCCAGCGGCGCGGGCGCGGGCGTGACAACGGCCTCCACATTGGCCGCGTAGCCGGACTCGACACAGCGCACATACGTGTCCTCACCGACCGGGCTGTCGGCGAGGAACTCCTCGGACGCGCTGCCGCCCATCGCGCCCGAGGTGGCCGCCACGATGACGTACTTGACGTGCAGCCGCTCGAAGATGCGCTGGTAGGCCTCGCGATGCGCGGCGTAGCTCGCCTTGAGGCCGTCCTCGTCCAGGTCGAACGAGTAGGAGTCCTTCATGATGAACTCGCGGCCGCGCAGGATGCCCGCGCGGGGCCGTTCCTCGTCGCGGTACTTGTTCTGGATCTGATACAGGGTGACCGGCAGGTCCTTGTACGAGTTGTATTCGCCCTTCACGGTGAGCGCGAACAGCTCCTCGTGGGTCGGGCCGAGCAGGTAGTCCGCGCCCTTGCGGTCCTGCAGCCGGAACAGGCTGTCGCCGTACTCGGTCCACCGGTTGGTGGTCTCGTACGGGTCGCGCGGCAGCAGCGCGGGCAGCGAGATCTCCTGGGCGCCGATCGCGTCCATCTCCTCGCGCACCACGTTCTCGACCCGGCGCAGCACCCGAAGGCCAAGCGGCAGCCAGGAGTAGACGCCCGGCGCGATGCGCCGCACGTATCCGGCGCGGACGAGCAGTTTGTGGCTCGGCACCTCGGCGTCGGCGGGATCGTCGCGCAGGGTACGCAGGAAAAGGCGAGAGAGGCGGGTGATCACGGATGCACAGGGTAGTCGCTGGCCGAGCGGTGTTCACAGCGCATTACCGTTATCGCTCGTGCTGGTGCTGCTGCCTCCCTCCGAAACCAAGTCCGACGGTGGTACGGACGTCCCGCTCGACCTCCGCGAGCTGTCGATGCCGCAGCTCACAGCGGTGCGCGACCGTCTCATCGATGAGGTGAGCAAGCTAGCCACCGACCCGGACGCCAGTCGCGCCGTGCTCGGCCTCGGCAAGGGGGCTGACAGCGAGATCGCGCGCAACGCGGCCCTGCGTACCTCCCCCACCCGGCCCGCGCTCGAGCGCTACACCGGCGTGCTCTACGACGCACTCGACGCACCCTCGTTCAGCAAAGCCCAGCGCGCCAAGGCGTACGCGCGCCTCGGCATCGGCTCCGCCCTGTTCGGCGCGGTCCGCGCGAGCGACCCGATCCCCGCCTACCGGCTCTCCGGCGGCTCGAAACTGCCCGGCCTGCCGACCCTTTCGGCTGTTTGGCGCGACTCACTCGCCGACGCACTGCTCGCCGAGGCCGCGGGCGACCTCGTCGTCGACCTGCGCTCGGGCACCTATCAGCAGCTCGGCCGCGTCCCCGGCGCCGTCACCGCCAACGTGCTCACCGAACACCCCGACGGCACCCGCACCGTGGTGAGCCACTTCAACAAACACCACAAGGGCCTGCTCGCCCGCGCCCTCGTCCTCACCCGCGCCGAACCCACCGATGTCCGCGGCCTCGCGAACGTCGCGAGCAAGGCGGGCCTGCGCGCCGAAATCGCCTCGCCCACCGAGCTATTGATCATCACCTGAGCGGCGCCGTCAGTGCACGGTCGGCGTCGGCCCGCGCCATGGCCTCGAATCACGTTCGAGCAGTGGGGGTTCGGACGAGGCTCGGCAGCTAGGCCTAGGAGTACCGCCGCGTGCCCGGTGCTATTGCTCAACTCGAGTCGACGCCCCGGCTTCTCCTTGCTCGACCACGTTCTCCTGCGCGACCTCGGGTTCCGGGCTCTCGACGGTCTCCCGCCGGTCGATGACGTACTGCAACGCTAGCGCGCCGAATACGACTGCGGCACCGGCAATCTGATGCGTATAGAGCACGTCTCCGCGCAGTCCGACACCGAGCCCGACCGCCACCAGCGGCATCAGATAGAAGGCGAGCCCGGCCTGCAACGGTCCGACCGCGCCGATCAACCAGTAGTTGAGCAGGAACGCCACCGCGGTTCCGATTCCCATCGCGACCAGCGAACCGACCACCGCGGCACGGGGATCCATCGGATCGAGCAGCTGCGGCGCGGTGACCACGAGCATCAGCAGACCGGCGACCAGCGCCTGACTCGCCGCCAGCGCGACCTTGGAGTAGCCGAGCGTACTGATCAAATACTTCGCGTACGCATAGGCGACGGCGTAGCAGACGGCGCCGCCGAGGCAGGCGAGTTGCCCCGTCAGCGACGAGTTCGACTGCTCACCCCACGGCGCCATCAGCACGATGATCCCACCGAACCCCAAGACCGACGCGACGACCTCGCCACGACTCCCCTTGTGCCGCAACAACAGCCAGACAACAGGCAGTGACGCCAGCGGCGTGATGCTGTTGTAGATGCCGGCCATGCTCACCGACACGTTCTGCTGACCCCAGGCGAACAACATCCACGGCAACGCCTGCCCGAGAATCCCCATCAGCAGCAGCCGCGCCCAGATACCGACGCCGCGCGGCAGCTGCCGCCGCATCGCCACGCAAATGGCCAGCAGGATGGCCCCACCCAGCCACAGTCGTGCCGCCACGATCTGGGCCGGATTGGCACCACCCAACGCCACGTCGACTAGCAGGAAGTTGGAACCCCAGATAGCCGCCAGAGCGATCAGAGCAAGGCGGCTAGCGGCGAGCACGTCAGCGCCCTTCCCGTCGCCACCGGATACGCGTCGGTGAATATGCGCAGCCCGCCGTCGGCGTACCACGACATGATCTGGCCGTCGAGCCGCGCACGCAGCTCGATGATGTCGACCACCGCTTTCGCGCATTCGTTGAGTTCTTCGTGGCCGACGAAGGAGAATTCGGCGAGCAGATCGAGGGTGACGGCCTCGTGTTCCTCGTCCTCGTTGACACCGGAGTGCGCGGCGATCGGCCTGGAGAACTCCTCCGACAGCTCGTGTTCCTTGCAGCGTGCGAGGAACAGATCGAGGAAGTCGGGTTCCGGTTCCTCCATCGGGAACAGTGTGCTGATGATGCCGAGCGGGAACTGGTAGGCGTGCACGCCCATCGTCGCCATGATGGCCATCGTCGCGGGCAGCGGCTGCATCCGCAGCAGCTGATCCCGGGTGATGCCAACGGCTTTCAGCGACTTCTCCAGCATCCGATCGTGATTGCGTTCGGCCTGATAGAAGGCCATGAACTGCTGCCACACCTCGATGTCGATATCGTCGCGCGCCAGCAGCGGGGCAAGCGCACGCGGGCACAAATGCGTGACGTGCCAGTACTCGATGGCATAGCCGATGATCTGTTCCCTGCTCAGCTTCCCGGACACCAGGGCGTCGCTGAACGGGCTGGTGATGGTCGCCCGCGCCGCATCGGCCGCCCGCTTGAGGTGGCCGTAGGCACCGGCGCCGGTGATTCCGCTCGCCGGATCGACCACGTCCGAGTCGGCGAGCATGCCTTGTTCGTCGAGTGCCTCGAGTACCGCGTCGAACTCTTCCCGGCTGCCGGGGAACTCGGCAGCGAGATCGTCGGCCGATCGGGCGCCGGATGCCAACGACAGGAAGAACTTTCGCGATTCGTCGGCGTGTCCCTCGAGGTATTCGAGCTCGATCCAATGCTTGTCGGCCAGATAGGACAGCCGGATGCCGTCGGCCGTCTCGGTCCGTTCGACCTCGCGGCGCAATGTCGGGCGCCGCAGCATTTCATGGCCTGCCATCTTCAACTCCTGCGGTGGTGGTGACGGATGACGAACCGATCGTGCGCACCAGCGGCCGACCGGGATCGCCGTAATACTCGAGAATTCCGTTGAAGAACTCGGCATAGGCCTCGACGAACAGATGGGCCTTACCGACCAGTCGAGCTTCGGTTCCGACGGGCAGCGGCGGCAGTTCCGCGAAGAACTCCCGGCTCACACTGCCGTGATCATGGCCGGCGTTGACCTTCGCGTGCTGACGCAGCGGCTCGACGAAATGCGCGGGAATACCGGCGGTGGCACATGCGTGCAGGAACGAATCGTAGTAAGCCCCTTCACCTTCGGCCTTTTCCAGGCGTCCTTCGAGAATGCCGATCGTTGCGATGAAGAACAGCGGATCGGTACGCGCCCACCAGGACAGCAATTTGATCAAAGCCGATGTGGTCGACAGCGGACGGGCCGCGACCAGGTCTTGGCGACTGATACCCAAACCTTCGAAGGCGCGCACCACGATATCGTCGTGGCGGTGCTCCTCGTGATAGAAGTCGTTCGCCATGGTGCGGATCGCGTCGCTGCTCGGATAGGACAGGATCGCGGAGTCGAATTCGCTTTCGCGGGAAAGGAAGAACCAATTCTCAAGGCCGAAGCCGTAATACACGTTCGGCGCGACCTTTTCCGGATGATCGAGTATCGCGCGCCAGAACGGGCCGTCGTAGATCAGTTCTTCGAGCAGCCGGTTCACCACGTGTTCGACGCTGCTGAGTACCACCATCGGCGATTCGGCCTCGGGCACCGAGCGGTCGGCGAGCAGGCCGCTGATCTGCGCGGGCAGCAGGATCGTCGCGAGCTTGTCCGGCGCGACGCCCGTCTTCGCCGAGATCTCCGCGAGCGAGGTGGCGCCGTCGGTCGAGCGCAGTACCGCGCCGAGTTGCGCGGCGGTGATATCGCCTTCCGGCTCGACCTCGAATGTCACCTCCCCACTGCGCAATTCGAGGGTATCGGCGGAGGTTTCCGATACCTCCGCCAAGAGCTTGGGCTTGCCCGGGATTGTTCGAGTCACCGCGCCGTCGACCTTTCGTACCAGGAATTCAAGGGGCGGAGGGGGCGCCCCGATACAGGGCCGCCCCATCCTTACTCTGCTGCGAACTCAGAGGTGAACTGCGGTCAGAGCAACAACCTTCGAAGTACGACGAATTTTCATGACAAAACCTCCCCTCGGAGACCATGCGCTAGCGCCAACCGCTGGGTGGGCTGACGCCGAGCGGCTAGCGGAATGTCCGGTTCACCGGACGTCCCAAGAATAACAGCGGACCCTCGGAAGTGAAGCGAATTGCGTTGCCCCCCTTAACATTTAGTGCCGCTGCCCCCACTTTTGCGGGCATGACATCCGACATTCCGTCATGGGTGCAAGATCATCGCGCGGGCAGCGGCGCGGACTAGGCAATCGGCACAGCACATAACGCCGAGGTAATTGAGTGGTCACTAACTCAACAGAAAGCGAGTTCGCCTGCACGACAACGAATCAGGCCGTCGAAATAGCTGACGCGACATCGAAAGACTAGGGCATGACAGAACTGAACCCGGGAGCGCGGCCACGCTCCCGGGTTCAGGGCAACCTGGTATCAGCGCTCAGCGGCGGCCAGCAGGGTGCGAATCTTGGTGGCGTCGGCGGGCGCACCGTCGTTCTCCCAGAACGGAAGTGCGGACGCGTACGCGTCCGCGTAGACCGGCGTGCTCACCTGGAAACGCCAGCTCTCGCTCAGCGGTCCGACATCGACCGCGTCGTATCCGAGCACGTCGAGTAGTTGTGCCGCAGCGGCTTTCGCGTCCGCGTCATCGCCGGCGATCGGCAGCGCCGTGCGATCCGGCGAGCCGACGGGTCGCGCCAGCGTGCCGAGGTGCACGAAGTAGATGTTGTTGAACGCCTTGACCACCTTCGAGGTCGGCAGATGTTTCTGCAGCAGTTCGCTACTCGTCGTCGACCCGTCCGCCAGTTCCGGGAACGTCCCGTCCCGATCCGGGTAGTAGTTGTTGGTGTCGATCACGACCTTGCCCGCAAGCGGCGCCACCGGCACCTGCTGGTAGTTGCGCAGCGGCACGGTCACCACCACGATGTCCCCCGCCGCGGCCGCCTCCTCGGCGGTCGCCGCCCGAGCCCGAGGGCCGAGCTCCGCGACGAGATCGGCCAGGGTTTCCGGACCACGCGAGTTGCTGAGCACCACGTCCAAGCCCGCGGCGATGGCAAGACGCGCCAACGTGCCGCCGATATTCCCGCTACCGATCAATCCAAGCGTTGTCATACACCATAAAACGACGCCGCGACCTGCGATGTTCCCGTGCGCAAGGCGGGCAGCTCAGCGGCGTGAGCCACACCACATGGCTCGGATCCGACCGCGTGGGCAGGTTCGCACCGGCTACCTGGTATCAGCGTTGGCGGTGAGGTCGCGAATGAGCAGCGCGGCGTGCAGCGAGGTGCGGGACTCGCCGTCGTCGAGATCGACGGCGAGGATGCGCTCGATGCGGGCCAGCCGGTCGTAGAGGGTTGGCCTGCTGATGGTGAGCCTGCGCGCGAGTTCGGTCTTGTTGCCCGCCAGGTCGAGGAACTGGCGCAGGGTGCGGGTCAGGTCGGCGGTGTGCCGAATGTCGTAGCGCAGCAACGCACTCAGCTCGGTTTCGGCGAAGCGCTGGACGCCGGGCTCGTTGCGGATGAGCGAGAGCAGTCCGCGCAACCGCACGTCGCCGCTGCGGTAGAACGGCCGAGGCGCCGAAGTCTCCAGCGACAGCGCGACTTCCGCGACGTGCGCGGCGTGCGGCAGCTCGTGCGCGGTGTCGAGCAGCGAATCCGATTCCGCGCCAACGCCGATCACCACCCGCTCGACGCCGTCGACCCGGCGCACCTCGCCGATGATCGCCGTGCAGGCGGCCGTCAGGCTGTATCCACCCACCCCGTCGGCACCGCCGACTGCCGTCCCCGAAGCGTCGGTGCGCGGCAACGCCAGAATCATGGCGACCCGGTCGCCCTGGTCGGCGGCGGCGAGCGCGGTCAGCTTCGCCAACCCGAGGCCGTGCGTGACCGCGTCGAGGATGCCAGCGGCACGGCGTTGCCTGGCCACCGGATCGGTCTCCGCGACCGCGGCGATATCGATGGCCAGCGGAACGTAGGCGGCACGGCGGGCCAGGCCGAGCGCGGCGGCCCGCGCCACCGCGTCCCGTTCGTCGAGCACGCGGCCGTTGGCCATGTCGTCGATGAGCCCGGTCTGCGCCTGCCGGTGCAGGCCGAAGCGGTCTTTCTCGATCATCCGGTGCAGGGTGAGCGTCTGGGCGGCCCGTTCCAGGACCATTCTGGCGCGGGCGGTCGGCACGTTGTCAGAGGGCAGGATCAGCCGCCCCCACGGCTGGGTGTGCGGGCCGACGGCGACCGCGTCCCAGCCGTCGGGCAGCAGCCGCGAGGTGGTCTCCCAGTCGTCGAGCAGCGCCGAGGTGGACGCGTGCTTGGCGGTGAGCGTGAGCACCCGATGCGCCAGGTCCTCCAGCACCACCGACGAATCGAGCATGCCCGCAGCGGTTTTCACGATTTCGGCGAGCGAGGCGCGGCGCACGCTGAGATCGGTGAAGGTCTCGTGCACGGTGCGCGCGAACTCGAGTTCGGCGTACTGCTCGGCCACGATGACCCGGTGCACCGCCTCGGTGATCTCGACGAACCGGGTGATCTTGTGCAGCACGATCAACGGAAGGCCGAGCGCGTCGGCGGTCGCGGCGACGACGGGCGCGAGTTCCGGCACGTAGCCGCCGAGCTCGATAACCAGCCCCGCAACCCCGGCCGCGGCCAGCGCGGTCAGATAGCCGACCGTCGCGATATCGCCGTGGCTCATGGCCTGCCCGGTGGTGAGAATCAGCTCCCCGCCGACCAGCAGCTGCGCGACATCGGCCACGTCGCTGACGTGCACCCACCGCACCGGCCGGTCCAACGATCCGCCCGCGACGACCTCGGGCTCCCCCGCGCACACCACCGGCATTGCCAGCACATCGGCCACGGAGGGAAGCATCGACGAATCGTAATACGAAATCCGAAATCACGTACAAATCGTCGGGCCATCGAGGATGGTTGATGCCGGAGAGTAGTACCGAGGACGCGTCCATCCGCCGACGCACCGCGACGCGCACGGATCGAATCGAAACGAGGAGAAATGCAGACAATCGCGCATTGGCTCGACGGCAAGGCTTTCGCAGGCACCAGCGAGGCGACCGCGCCGGTGACCAATCCGGCGACCGGCGTGGTGACCGGTCAGGTCGCGCTCGCCAATGTCGCGGACGCCCGCGCTGCGATCGACGCCGCGGCCGACGCCTTCCCGGCCTGGCGCGACACCTCGCTGGCCCGGCGCACCCAGGTCCTGTTCCGGTTCCGCGAACTGTTGAACGAGCGCAAGGAAGACCTGGCGAAGCTGATCACCGCGGAGCACGGCAAGGTACTCGCCGATGCCATGGGCGAGGTGAGCCGCGGCCTGGAGGTCGTCGAATTCGCCTGTGGCGTACCGCATCTGCTGAAGGGCGGCTACACCGAGAACGCGTCGACGAAGGTGGACATCTTCTCCATCCGCCAGCCGCTCGGCCCGGTCGCCGTCATCTCACCGTTCAATTTCCCGGCGATGGTGCCGATGTGGTTCTTCCCGCTTGCCATCGCCGCCGGAAACACGGTGGTGCTCAAGCCGAGTGAGAAGGATCCGTCGGCGTCACTGTGGCTGGCCGAGCTGTGGGACGAAGCCGGTTTGCCCGCAGGCGTTTTCAATGTGGTGCAGGGCGACAAGGTCGCGGTCGACGAGCTGCTGGACAACCCGGCCATCAAGGCGGTCTCGTTCGTCGGCTCGACGCCGATCGCGAAGTACGTCTACCAGCGCGGGACCACCGCGGGCAAGCGGGTGCAGGCGCTCGGCGGCGCGAAGAACCACATGGTGGTGCTGCCGGACGCCGATCTGGATCTGGCCGCCGACGCCGCGGTGAACGCCGGATTCGGTTCTGCGGGTGAGCGATGCATGGCGATCAGCGTGGTGGTCGCGGTCGGCGACGCGGCCGACGACCTGGTCGGCAAGATCACCGAGCGGGCCAGCACCATCAAGACCGGCGACGGCACCCGAGGCACCGACATGGGTCCGCTGGTCACCCGCGCGCACCGCGACAAGGTCGCCGAGTACATCGCGGCGGGCGAATCCGCCGGTGCCAGTGTGGTGCTCGACGGGCGCGGCATCGCGGCCGACGGCGCGGCGGACGGATTCTGGCTCGGGCCAACGATTCTCGATCACGTCGGCACGGAGATGAGCGTCTACACCGACGAGATCTTCGGTCCCGTCCTGTCGGTGGTGCGGGTGGACAGCTACGACGACGCGCTCGCGCTCATCAACGCCAACCCCTACGGCAACGGCACCGCCATCTTCACCAACGACGGCGGCGCGGCCCGGCGCTTCCACAACGAGGTGGAGGTCGGCATGGTCGGCATCAATGTGCCGATTCCGGTTCCCATGTCCTACTACAGCTTCGGCGGCTGGAAGAACTCGCTGTTCGGCGACTCGCACGCGCACGGCGCCGACGGGGTGCATTTCTTCACCCGCGGCAAGGCGGTCACCACGCGCTGGCTGGACCCGAGTCACGGTGGGATCAATCTCGGCTTCCCCGAGAACAAGTAAATAACCCCGACAATCCAAGCGATGCAGGAGAACTCGCCGATGACCCTCCCGAACGGATTGACACCGGAGACCGCCCGCGCGGCGGCGGCACGCGCGTACGAGCTCGATCGCCGCCATGTCTTCCACTCCTGGTCCGCCCAGGCACACCTCGACCCGATGACGATCAGTGCCGCTCAGGGCTGCTACGTCTGGGACGGCGACGGCAACCGGCTGCTCGACTTCTCCTCGCAGATGGTGAATACCAATATCGGCCATCAGCACCCGAAAGTCGTTGCGGCGGTGCAGGAGCAGGCGGCCAAGCTGTGCACCGTCGCACCGCCGCACGTCAACGACGCCCGCTCGGAGGCGGCAAGGCTGATCGCCGAGCGGACACCCGGTGAACTGAACAAGATCTTCTTCACCAACGGCGGCGCCGAGGCCGTCGAGCACGCGGTGCGGATGGCCCGGCTGCACACCGGCCGCTACAAGGTGTTGGCACGCTACCGCTCGTATCACGGCGGCACCGAGACCGCGGTCAACCTGACCGGTGACCCGCGGCGCTGGCCCAACGATCACGGCAACAGCGGCGTGGTGCACTTCTTCGGTCCGTTCCTCTACCGCACGCAATTCCACTCGACCGACGAAACCGAGGAAACCGAACGCGCTTTGGCGCATCTCGAACAGACCATCGCGTTCGAGGGGCCGAACACGATCGCGGCGATCGTGCTCGAATCCATCCCCGGCACAGCAGGAATCATGGTTCCGCCGCCCGGCTACATGGCGGGTGTCCGTGCGCTGTGCGACAAGTACGGCATCATGTTCATCGCCGACGAGGTGATGTCGGGGTTCGGTCGCACCGGAAAGTGGTTCGCGATAGAGCATTTCGAGGGCGTCGTGCCCGATCTGATCACCTTCGCCAAAGGGGTGAACTCCGGCTACGTTCCGCTCGGCGGCGTGGCGATCAGCCCGGCCATCGCCGCGAGCTTCGACGACAAGCCCTACCCTGGCGGTCTCACCTACTCGGGCCATCCGCTGGCCACCGCCGCCGCGGTCGCGACCATCAACGCGATGGCTGACGAACGCGTCATCGAGAACGCGGCCGAGATCGGTGCCCAGGTGCTCGGCCCCGGCCTGCGTGAGCTCGCCGGTCGGCACCCGAGCATCGGCGAGGTGCGCGGCACCGGGGTGTTCTGGGCACTAGAACTCGTCCGCGATCGGACGAGCCGCGAACCGCTCGCGCCCTACGGCGGAACCAGCCCGGCGATGACCGAGGTCGTCGCCGCCAGTAAGGCCGCCGGACTGCTGCTGTTCGTGAACTTCAACCGGTTGCACGTGGTGCCGCCGTGCATCGTCAGCGAGGCCGAGGCAAAGGAGGGCCTGGCGATTCTCGACCAGACGCTGACCGTTGCCGATCGGCACACTTCCTGACGACACACGTCCTGGCGACGGCCGGGGCTGACCATATGGTCGGTCCCGGCTTTCGCCGGGCCGGAATGCCATTGGCTCCCGGGGCGTTTCAGTCAGGCGTGACCGATACTACTGAGCTTTCCGACGATCTGAAGAAGTATCTCGACGAGTCGAAGGTGTTCGCGACCGCGGCGACGATCGGGCCCAATGGGCAACCGCACCTGACCGTCATCTGGCTCAAGCGCGACGGCAACGACCTCGTGTTCTCCACCACCACCGATCGCCAGCAGGGCAAGAACCTGGCGCGCGAGCCGCGGATCACGGTGCTGATCAACCCGCCGGAGGACCCGTACAAGTACGCCGAGGTCCGCGGCACCGTGACACTCACGCCGGATCCGGACAACACACTGCCGGACGAGCTGTCGGTGAAGTACACCGGTCAGAAGTACCGGGACTTCAACCCCGCCTCGGTCAACGACGGCCCGCGCGTTATCGTCCGCGTGACCCCACGCAAGGTCGCCGGTCGCTTCTGAAACCGCAGGTTCGGCAGGCTCAGGCCTGCTGGGCCTCTTCCTGCGCGTGCTGCGCCTGCGCGAGCTGCTGCGGGGTGAACCGCACCGTCAACGCGATGAGACCGGCCACGAACGCGACGAACGCGCAGACGAAAAGAACCAGCGTGTAACCGCTGCCTAGCGCCGCGATCTCGGTCGCGTTCATCTCGGTCACCTTGCCGGTCCGGCCGCCGAGCGACAGCGTGCGCGAGGCCGCGATCGGGCTGAGCAGGCCGATGGCCACCGGCGTCGCCAGGTTCATGAACATCTGCCCCACCGCGGACAGCGGCCCGATGTTCTCGGCGGACACCCCGACGAGCACGCACAGCGGCGCGAGCACCATCGCCATGCCGACGCCGAAGCCGATCACGACCAGCAGCGGAAGCAGGGTGGTCAGGTACTGCACGTCACCGTCGAGCGTCGCACCGAACAGCAGGCCGATGCCGAGCACGGTCGCCGCCCCGGCCAGCAGCCAGCGCGGCGCGACGTGCATCGCGGCCTTGGAGGCCAGCGCGCCGCCGATGCCGATGCCGATGGTGAACGGGATGGCCGCGACGCCCGCTTGCAGTGGGCTGTAGCCGATCACGTTCTGCAGGAACTGCGCGACGAAGAAGGTCATCGCGCCGAGGACGCCACCGGCAAGGAAGATCAGCAGGAAGGTCGCGACCCGATCGCGGCTGTCGAACAGCGACCACGGCAGCAGCGGATCGGCTATCCGCCGTTCCATGATCACGAAGACGATGAGCAGCACCGCGCCGCCGACCAGCGAGCCGATGATCGCCGGGTTGTCCCAGCCCATCTCGGGTCCCTCGGTCGCGCCGAACACGATGGCGGCGCAGGCGAGCGTGCCGAGGATGGCGCCGCGCACGTCGAGCGGCGAGCGATGGTGTGCGGTGTCGGCGAGCTTGTAGATCGCGCCGAGGATGATCAGCACGCCGATCGGCACGTTGATCAGGAAGATCCAGCGCCAGGACACCTGGGTCAGCGCGCCGCCGACCACCAGGCCGCCGACCGAGCCGATGCCGACCATCGAGCCGACGATCGCGATCGCCTGGTTACGCGCCTTGCCCGGCGCGAAAGTCGTTGCCACGAGGGCGAATGCGGTCGGTGCCGCGATCGCCGCACCGGCACCTTGGATGGCGCGTGCGGCGAGCAGCATGCCTTCGTTCTGCGCCAGTCCGCACAGCAGCGAGGCGAAGGTGAACAGCCCGACGCCGATGATCAGCATCCGTTTGCGCCCGAACGCGTCACCGAGCCGTCCGCCGAGCAGCATCAGCCCGGCGAAGGTGAGGCCGTAGGAGGTCACCGTCCACGCGCTGCCCGCGCTGGACAGCCCCATCTCCTCCTGTAAGCGGGGCAGCGCGAAGATCACCACGGTGCCGTCGAGCACCACCATGAGTTGCAGCCCGCTCAGCACGAGGATGGCGAGCCCGAAGGCCCGCTGCTTCATCGGATACTGCATCGTCGCAGCGGGATTCTGGAGCACAGTGAGCCACTGTATCCGAGCCGGGGACGACCCTCATTGTCGATGTGACGGTCGGCAACACGACAGATCCGCATGGCTCGGACCGCTTTACTCGGCGGCGCGCGGCTCGGTGGGAGCGGCCGAGAACCCCGCGGTGGGGCCGATCACCACGATGGCTGGTGGGCGGATGCCTTCCGCTTTGACGCGGGCGGCGACGGTGCCGAGGTCGGCGCGCACGACGCGTTGGGTGCGCATGGTGCCTTCCTGGATGACCGTCGCCGGGGTGTTCGCGGGGCGGCCGTTCTCGATGAGGACGGTGGCGAACTGCTCGATGCGTTCGACGGCCATCATCAAAACGAGGGTGCCGCGCAGGCGGGCGAGGGCGGGCCAGTCGACGAGTGAGTCCGGGTGGTCGGGGGCGACGTGGCCGCTGACGACGACGAATTCGTGGGTGACGCCGCGATGGGTCACCGGGATACCAGCGGCCGCGGGGACGGAGATCGGGCTGGTGATGCCGGGGACAACGGTTACCGGGATGCCCGCTTCGACGCAGGCCTCGAGTTCCTCGAAGCCGCGGCCGAAGACGTACGGGTCGCCGCCCTTGAGTCGCACGACGAATTTGCCAGCCTTGGCACCTTCGATGAGCGCGGCATTGATCGCGTCCTGGGCCATCGCGCGGCCGTAGGGGATCTTCGCCGCGTCGATCACCTCGACGTCGGGGCCGAGTTCGGCGAGCAGTTCCGGTGGGGCGAGGCGGTCGGCGACCACCAGGTTCGCGCGCCCGAGCAGGCGGCGGCCGCGCACGGTGATCAGGTCCGGGTCGCCGGGCCCGCCGCCGACGAGTGCGACGCCCGGGGTGATCGGCGTCGAATCATCGGTCACCACACCGGATTGCAGCGCCTCAAGGAGTGCGTTGCGCACCGCGGCCGAGCGCCGGTGCTGGCCGCCTGCCAGCACGCCGAGGGTCATGCCGTCGTAGCGGGCGGTCGCCGGGGTGACGGCGGTGCCGAGCCGCGCGTTGTCGGCGCGCACGCAGAAGATCCGGCGGCGGGTGGCCTCCTCGACGACGGCCGCGTTGGTCGCCGGTTCGTCGGTGCAGGCGATCACGTACCACGCGCCGTCCAGGTCGCCGTCGGCGTAGGCCCGCAGCGTGACGGTGAGCTGACCGGAGGTCGCCATTCCCTCGACCGCTGGGGTCACCTCGCGGCTGACCACGTGCACGTCCGCGCCGGAGGCGATCAGCAGGCCGAGCCTGCGCTGCGCCACGGTGCCGCCGCCGACCACGACGACGCGGCGGCCGTCGAGGTCGAGCCCGACCAAGTAGTTCGGGTCGCCCTCTTGCGGCGCGGCACTGGATACCGCCTGGTCATCGGCGTGGTCTGGCGTGTTCGGCACAGTTTTCGAGCCTACGGCCTGCGGTCGGCGCGACGGCAATCGACTCGGTCGCCGCCGATGCGGGCCGCTCGACCAGCGGGAAATGGCCGCGGCCGAGGCGGACCGTCGGCGTCGAAGATCATTCCTATACTCGGGCGCATGAACCGCTGGAGTCGGACAGTACATATGGTGGTCGCCTCGATGGCTCTAGTCTGCGTGCCCGCCGCGGCCGGTGTGGCACACGCCGATCCGGCGATCTACGTGCCGACGCCGGGGGTCGAGTCGACGTACTTCGAGCCTGGCCCCTCGGCGGTGACCGAGCGGCTCGGGTTCGGCTGTTGCGACAGCACCGGCGCGAAGTTCGACATCTGGTATCCGACAGGTCTGAGTGCGACTCGGCATCCGATCGTCGTATGGGGCGACGGAACCAATGCGGTGCCGAGCCAATACGCCTATCTGCTAAGGCATTTGGCGTCGTGGGGGTTTGTCGTGATCGGCACCGAGAATCAGAACACCGGGTCCGGGGTCGATATCCGGAAGTCGCTGGACTACCTGCTTGCCCAGGACGACGATCCGACGAGCATGTTCTTCGGGAAGCTGGACAAGACGGCGGTCGGTGCGGTGGGACATTCACAAGGCGCGTCGGGCGTGCTGAATGCCATGCGTGACTCGGGCGGAGCGATCAAAACCGCGGTGCCGCTGGAGCTTCCGGCGCAGCACTTCTGTTCCACCTCGACCTCCTGCGCCGACACCCGTTCGCTGACAACGGGTTCGGTGTTCTTCGTGAACGGTTCCGCCGACGGACTCATCTCCCCTTCGCAGCAGCTCGTGCCGTGGCAGGCGGAGGGCTTGCAGTCGAATCAGGCGTACTACGAGGCGACTCCGGCGAATCTGGCGAAGGTGTGGGGCACGCTCAACGGCCCGAATCACAACGACGTGCAGGGACAGCCGGATTGCGCGGCCGCGTCGGTGCCGTGCACGACCGGGGTGTACGGCTATCTCGGGTATCCGACGGCGTGGCTGCTGGCGCAGCTGTGCGGGGACGCCACCGCGCGCGACGCCTTCCGCTCCGGCAGCGAGTTCTTCACACCCTCACCGAATTGGCGCAATCAGGTCGGCAACGTCACCGGATGAGCCGCACCAGGCGGGCGAACTGTCCGTCGCAGAGTACCGACTGACGTACGGTTCGTCCGTTGCCCACCCGGCCGTCAGCGACGAGTGTTCATACATGGCTTTGACCGATGACACGCCGCTGGCGTCCGAATACGCCGACCGCGTCATCGCGGTGGAACCCGGCGGCAACGAGCAGATCCCCGACGACGCCAGGCACGGCAGCCCGCGTCAGCTGTTCTGGACCTGGATGTCGCCGAACCTGGAATTCGCCACCGTCTTCATCGGCGTGCTGTCGGTCACCGCGTTCGGGATGAACTTCTGGCAGGCGACGCTCGGTCTCGCGGTGGGCGTCGGGCTCGGTGCGGCAGCGCATTACGTGTTGTCGGGGCGCGGGCCCGTGCACGGTGTGCCGCAGATGGTGTTGGGGCGCTTGGCATTCGGGTATCGGGGCAATGCGCTGCCCGCGGCGTTCATGTCGATCATGTGCGGGGTCGGCTGGTTCGCCACCAACAGCGTGAGCGGCGCGTTCGCGTTGAGCACGCTGACCGGCCTGCCGAAGCTCACCGCGCTGATTCTGATCGTGGTGGTGCAGACCGGTTTCGCGGCGTTCGGGCACAATCTGGTGCACGCGTTCGAGCGGTTCGTCTTCCCGGTGCTCGCGGTCGTGTTCCTCGTGGTGACCATCGTGATCGTCAGCAAGGCCGACCTCGGTGCCGCCGCGCCGTCGGGTGGTGTCGGCGGGGTCGGCGGGTTCCTGCTGACCGTCGGGACCGCGTTCGGCTACGCGGGCGGCTGGAATCCGTACGCGGCGGACTACTCCCGCTATCTGCCCAAGTCCGTGTCGCGGGTCGCCACCGGCGGGTATGCCGGTGCCGGGTTGTTCGTCTCGTGCCTGTGGCTTTCGGCGCTCGGTGCGGCCTCGGCGACCATCGTCGGTTCGGCGCAGGGCAGTCCGACGGATGTCTTCACCGCGAATCTGCCTGGCACGCTTGCCAACCTGACGCTGCTCGCCATCGCGCTCGGTGCCGTCGCGGCCAACGCGCTGAATGTGTATTCGGGCGCAATGGCATTCGTGACGATCGGCATCAGGCTGCCGGTCCGCACGCAGCGGGCCGTCGTCTCGATCTGCTTCGGCGCCATCGGTTTTCTCGTCGCCTGGTGGGCACTGCCCGACGCCGCGGCCAGCTATGAGGCGTTCCTGTTGATCGTCGCGTACTGGATCGGCCCGTGGTTGGGCGTGATGTTCGCCGACCAGTACCTGCGCCGCGGCCGCAAGATCGAGGACCTGCTCTATAACCGTGCTTATACGAATTGGCCTGGCGTAGCGGCATTCCTCCTCGGCCTGGCGATCTCGGTGCTGCTGTTCGCCAACCAGGCCAAGTTCACCGGCTACCTCGTCCGCCAACTCCCCGACCTTGGCGACATCACCTTCTTCGTCGGCTTCTTCCTCGCCGCCGCGGCATACCTCCTCCTAGCCCGCCGCCGCATCCCCGCCTAGCGCACGCGATTTCAGGCGGGGGCGGTCAGGCGGTGGGCGCACAGGGCGAGCAGGAGGGTGCCGGTGAGGGCGGGGGCGGTGGGGTCGTAGCCGAGGAGGTCGCGGATGCGGTCCAGTCGCTGGTAGAGGGATTGGCGGCCGATGTGCAGGGTGGTGGCGCAGCGGGTTGGGCTGGCGCCGTGCCGTAGATAGACCTCGAGGGTGCGGGTCAGGTTGCTGTGATGGGTTGTGTCCCAGGCGATCAGCGGGGCGATCGTGGTGGCGATCAGGCGGGTTCGTTCGCCTGCGGGCAGGGATTCGACGACGAGTTCGGCGGCCAGTTCACGACAGGTGGAGATGGGGCTGCCGGCCAGCCAGTCGCGGCGATGGCGGGTGGCGAGGCGGAGGGCGGATCTGGTGGCGTCCAGTGCGCCGGTGAGTGCGGCGGAGGTGAACTCGCAGGGGTCGCCGACCACCAGGGTGACGCCCTCGATGGTGTTGGTGGCGAAGGCGTTTCGCAGTAGCCGGACCGTTTCGCCGACCGGGTCGGCGGTCGCCTGGTCCACTACGAGCACCCCGTAGGTGGTGGCGTGCACCTCGGCTACCAGGCCGGGCCTGCCGAGTTCTTTTGCCGCGGTGTCGATCAGGCGGGTCGCGATGCGGGCGTCGGGAGCGTCGGCGGCCACCGGCACCAGCGCCCGCCCCGCCAGCGCGGACACACCCGCCGCCGCGGCCCGCACCTTCAGGTCGGCCTGGCGGATCGGCTTGCCGTCCAACAGATCCGCTAGCAACGTGGTCGCCGCGAGCTGTGGACGTCCGGTCGGGGCGCCCGAATTCGCCAGCGCGAGGCCGAGAATCGGCGCGGATTGCGCTAGCACGGCAGCGAGCGTGGCACCGTCCAGTGCCGAGCCGGGACCCGCGGTGAGTGTTCCCCAGGTGTTCTCCTTGGCACGGATCGTCGCCGAGGCAGCCGCGGATTCCACTGCGGCCCAGGCGGATCGATCATCGTCGACACCGTGCGCGGCGATCAACGCGCCATTGCCGCTCGTCACGATCAGCGCGCATCCGACAACCTCGCCGATCCTGGCGAGCAACTGCGCGAGCCCATTGCCCGCCGCCAGCTCGCCGGTGAGGTCGCGGGCCAGTGCGTTGAGCAGCCGCAGCGAACGCACCTCGCGCGACACGATCTCGGTGTTCGCGGCGCGACACAGATCGATGAACGGCACCACACTGCGCAACGCGATCAACGGCAAGCTGTGGCTCGACGCCTCCGCCACCATGTCCTGCGGGATGGCATCGAAGGTGCGGCCCAACTCGAACGCCACCCCGGCCACCCCGCGCCCGGCGATCTCGCGCAGGTAGTGCCGCCGCGTCCCCGCGTCCACCCCGGCCAAGCCGAGCCCCGTGGTGAGCAGCAGTTCACCGCCGGACAACAGCGGACTGATCTCGTAGATCTCACTCGAATGCACCCAGCGCACCACCCGCCGAAGCGCGCTGTGACCTGCCAAGACGAACGGATCGGCCGCAGCGAACTGGTCATCGAGCAAGTCACGTACGGTGGGCAACATACGGTCATCCTGTCATCCACGCCCCCGGACCGTGCGGACGATCTGTACGTTGCGGTAGGGGCCGTTCCCTTGCAGGCTTAACCCCATGACCCAGGCACGACAACTGCTCGAGGTGGCATACGACGAGGCCCAACGCGGGCTCGCCGAGGGCGGTATCCCGATCGGCGCGGCACTGTTCGCCGCCGACGGCACGCTGCTCGGCCGCGGCCACAATCGCCGCGTGCAGTCCGGCGATCCGAGCATCCACGCCGAGACCGACGCCTTCCGCGCCGCTGGCCGCCGCCGCGACTACGGTTCGACGATCATGGTGACCACCCTGTCGCCCTGCTGGTATTGCAGCGGGCTGGTCCGCCAGTTCGGCATCGGCGCGGTCATCGTCGGCGAATCGCAGACCTTCCACGGCGGCCACGACTGGCTGGCCGAGAACGGCGTCGCGGTCACCGTCCTGGAGGACGATCGCTGCGTCGAGATGATGACCAGGTTCATCACCGAAAACCCCGCGCTCTGGAATGAAGACATCGGCGTCGCGGACGAAGTCGAGACGAGATGAACGCGATCGCATCGATCGACCTGTCCAGGTGGCGCGCCGGAGGTGCCGCGGCGGCCGAGGTCGAGCACGAGGTGGACGATGGGCTGCGTCGCGCCGGGTTTCTGCTTGTCAACGGGCACGGCGTGCCGGAAGGCCTGGCCGGTGCGGTGCGCGCGGCGGCTCGGCGTTTCTTCGCGCTGCCGGATTCGGTGAAGCAGCGCTACGCCGTCACGGTCGGCGGGCGCGGGTGGATCGGGCCCGGCAAGGAGGCCAATGGCTACGCGGAAGGCACCGAGACGCCGCCCGATCTGAAGGAGACCTTCGCCGTCGGCGCGGACACCGCGACCGGCGATCCGCACGTCGACGACGTCTGGTTCCTGCCCAATACGTGGCCGGACGAGGTGATCGAGCTGCGCGAGTTGCTGACCGCCTACACCGACGCCGTACACACTTTGTCCGACGAATTGCTCGCCCTGTTCGCGGCCGCACTTCGCTTGCCCGCCAACCCTTTTCGAGACTTGGCCAGCCGCCCGACGTGGACCTGCAACATCAACCACTACCCGCCGCTGACCGTGGTCGGCGCGCCGGAGCCCGGTCAGTTCCGGATCGGGCCGCACACCGATTTCGGCACCGTCACCGTGCTCGATCGCGAGCCGGGCGCGGGCGGACTTCAGGTGTACACCGAGGCCGAGGGTTGGGCTGACGCACCGTACGATCCCGCCGCCCTGACGGTGAACATCGGTGACCTGCTTGCCTATTGGAGCGGCGAACGCTGGCCGTCCGGGCGGCACCGGGTGCTGCCACCGCAGGCGCAGGCACCAGAGGAAGACCTGGTGTCGCTGATCTACTTCTACGAACTCGACCACGACGCCGTCGTCACCCCGCTGGAACCACCCATCGGACGGGTCAGCGGTCTACCCCCGGTCGTCTCGGCGGAGTTCCTCCGCACCCGCCTCGACGCCATCACCATCGGCTGACCGCATCAGCTGAAGTGGGGGTAGTCCTGGACCCATTTGAAGCCGGTGCTGCGCAACGGGAACGAGTTCAGGTCCAGCTGCTCGAGAGACAGGGTTACCGGGTGGCCGTTGAGTTGACCATTCAGTCGCAGCCGGTCCGGTGCCGATTGAGCGAAGCTGAACGTGCCGATCTGCGACGGCTGCGCGCCGGAACCGCCTGCGGCCTGCGACATCGTGATCGTGTGCGCCGCACTGTCGACCGCGCCGACAACGCGCACCAAGCTACCGTCCATCTTCTGATACGCCATGCCGCTGACATCGAACACCACCCGCTGCCAACGGTTTTGATCCGTGGTCAGCGGAGCAACCGGCTGACCGTCCTGACTGAACTCCGACACCGACCAGATCCCATACAAGGCGGGCTTCGGCGCACCGCCCCCGTCTTCGTTCCATGCCTTCAGCGCATCCGGCACGATACCGATCACCGCCCACAGGCCGAGCGCGACCTGCACGCCGACCGCGATCCACCGCAAACGTAGCGAGCCGAACAGTTCCGGTTGCCGCGCGGGGTCCGTGGACCGTTGCAGCACAAGCACATTCGCCAGCCTGCGCGCCTGCGGCGCAAGCACAACCAGCGAGAGCAGCACCAGATGACCCGCCAGGATCTTCACCGGCACATCGAAGGTCATGTTCAGGACGAACACCTGAGCCATGCTCACCAGGCTGAGCATCGCGCCCAACGTCGCGGTCCTCGGCAGGAACAACAACAGGCCGCCGACCACTTCCGCTGACCCGAGCAGCATCTCGTAGACCGGCGAACTACCGACCTGCAGCCACAGCACCGAGGCCAGCGGGAAGTTCCCGTACGGCGTCAGCAACGCGGTCAGCGACGGCCCGGGCATCTGCAGCGGAATCAGCTTCTCGGTGCCGTATACGATCATCATCCCGGCGAGGCACAACCGGATGAAGACCAGGAACCACGCATGCAGCCGCTGATAGTTGGGGCGGTGGCGATCCAGCACGGACCACAGCACTGTCGCCAGCACCGCGACCACCAGGACGCAGAACACGAACACCCAGATGATCGCCTGGTCGCCGCTGCCCGAACTCAGGTGCAACGCGACGTCGGCGTCGAAGACCTCCCTGCCGACCCACTCGAGGGCCGGACTCAGCGGGTACAGCGGCCCATTGGACGCCCAGGCCGGCAGTTTGTCGAGGAAGATCCCGGCGTAGACGCGCGGCAGCCCGAGTCCGAGGCAGAGCAGGCCGAAGTAGGCGAACGAGAAACGGAAGGCGATGCGGGTCAACACGTTCCACTCGGTGTCTACGCGTTCGACGCTGTCCTGCTCGACCGATTTCGCACTGATCACACTCACAACGAACCTCCGAATCCCCGAACTCCAACTAGCCGACGCTATCGAGCGGTAGTGGATCGCACCTCCAGGAAATCCCCGAATTCCGCCTCCTCCTCGAGTGGTACGCGCCGTCGGCTCAGCTGAAGTGGGGGTCGTCCTGGACCCATTTGAAGCCGGTGCCGCGCAACGGGAACGAATTGAGATCCACCTGTTCCATGGACAGCGTCACGTGGTGGCCGTTGAGTTGACCATCCAGGCGCAACCGGTCAGGTACGGGTTGCACGAAGGTGAAGCTGCCGATCTGAGTCGGCTGCGCCTTGGCGATGAGCCCGGGCAACGTATCGCCTGCCACTTGCGACACCGTGATCGTATGGGCCTGGCTGTCGACCGCACCGACAATGGGCACCAGCGTGCCGTCCATCTTCTGGTATGCCATCCCACCGATATCGAAAACCACACGCTGCCAACGATTCTGATCGGTGGTCAGCGGCGGGAGTGGCAGGCCGTCCTGACTGAACTCCGACACCGTCCAAATCCCGTACAGCGCGGGCTTCGGCGCGCCACCACCACCTTCGTTCCAGAACTTCATGCTGTCCAGCGTTACGCCGAGCAGCATCCACAGGCCGAGCGCGACCTGCACACCGACGGCGACCAACCGGACGCGACGCGAACGGAACGGCTCCGGCTGCGTGGCAGGCTCCGATGAGCGTTGCAGCACAAGCACATTCGCCAGCCTCCCGGCCTGCGGCGCGAGTAGCACCAGCGAGATCAGCATGAGGTGGCCCGCCAGGATCTTCACCGGCACATCGAAGGTCATGTTCAGGATGAACACCTGGGCCATGCTCACCAGGCTGAGCATCGCGCCCAACGTCGCGGTCCTCGGCAGGAACAGCAGCAGACCGCCGACCAGTTCCGCGGACCCGAGCAGGATCTCGTAGACGGGGGAACTGCCGACCTGCGTCCAGAGGACCGCCATCGGCGTGAAGTTCCCGTATGGCGTGAGCAGCGACATCAGCGACGGCTCCGGCATCTGGGTCGGAATGACCTTGCTCATCCCGAATGAGAGCATCTGCCCGCCGAGGGCCAGCCGCAGGAAGAGCAGGAACCAGGCGTTCAGCCGAGAGTGATTCGGACGGTGCCGATCCAGCGCCGTCCACACTCCGGTCGTCGCGACGGCGATCACCAGGATGGTGAAGAGGAAGACCCAGATGATCCCCTGGTCCCCGCTATGCGAATTCAGGTTCAGCGCAACGTCGGCGTCGAAGACGTGCCGCCCCACCCACTCGAAGACCGGAGCGAGCGCAGAGAAAGGCCACAGGATCGCGTTTTCCGGCAGTTTCTGGCCGAGGAGCCCGGTGTAGGCGAACAGGAACTGCGGAAACACCACGCAGAACAGGACGAAGTAGGTGAAGCAGAACCGGAATGCGATGCGGGTCAACAGGTTCCACCTCGCGTCCCTGGCGTCGGCGGTATCCCCCGTTCCGATGACTCCGGCCCGATCGACCGACTCCGTGCTGACGGCACTCACAACGATCCCCTCATCCCGAACACTGCGTGTGCGGCAACGGTATCGAGGCGGGATAGCGGCGAGCCTCCAGGAAATCCCTGGTCTTCCCCTACGCCATCAGTCGTACGTGCTAACCCAACCCCGGCACGGGGGCCAGCTCGAGCGCAGGCGAGGTACGCCCATGTCAAGGCCCGGTTCCGGACAGTGAGCGGGTTCGTCGGCCGCGCTCGTTTTCCGCCCGCGGGCCGACTGGAACGGGTTACTGTCGCCTATCGCGGCGGACCGCCGCCGATGTGGGCTGTGCCGAGGCACGCCCGCGGTGCATGGCGTCAGGAGGACAACGATGGCCGAAGATCCGGATCCCGCCAAGCGGCAGCAGCTGACCGTCAGCGAGCGCGATCTCGACGTGCTCGCCGAGGATCTGGCGCGCTGGCTGGATTCGAGGGTCTGCGCCGATCATCCGCCGAAGGTCTCCAATCTGTCGCGCCCACAGTCGGGCGGGATGTCGAGCACCTCCATCCTTTTCGACGCCGAGTGGAGCGTGGACGGACGCCACGAGAGCGGGTCGTTCGTCGCCAGGATGGCGCCGGAGACCGGCTCGTTCCCGGTGTTCGAGACCTATGATCTGGCCACCCAGTACAAGGTGATGGCCGGCGTCGCCGAGACCACCGACGTCCCGGTGCCCGGGTTGTGCTGGCTGGAGGAAGACGAGAAGGCGCTCGGCACACCGTTTTTCGTGATGAAGCGGGTCGATGGCAGGGTTCCGACGGACAATCCGCCGTACGTGTTCATCGGCTGGCTGTTCGACGCGAGCCCCGAGGAACGCGCGCGGCTCACCGCGAGCACCGTCGAGGTGATCGCCAAGGTGCACGACATCCCCGATCCGGCAACCCGATTCACCGCCCTGCGCGGGCCTGGGCAGTCGCTGCGCAGGCACGTCGAAGCCCAGAAGGCCTGGTACCGCTGGGCTTTGGCCGACGACGGCTTCGAGATCCCGCTGCTCGAGCGGACTTTCGCGTGGCTCGACAACAACTGGCCGACCGACCCAGGACCGGATGTCCTCAGCTGGGGTGACGCGCGACCAGGCAACATCATCTTCCGCGATTTCGAGCCGGCTGCGGTGTTGGACTGGGAGATGGCCGCATTGGGTCCGCGCGAACTCGATATCGCCTGGGTGATCTTCATCCACCGGTTCTTCCAGGACATCGCCACCCGATTCGACCAGCCTGGCCTGCCCGACTTCCTGCGCCGCGCCGACGTCGTCGCGAAATACGAAGAACTGACCGGTCATACGGTGCGGAACCTGGATTGGCACATCATCTACGCCGCGCTGCGGCACGGCATCGTGATGGCCAGGGTGAAGCGCCGGATGATCCATTTCGGCGAGGACACCGACACCACGGACCGGGACGACTATGTGATGCACCGAGCCAGCCTGGAACGGCTGCTCGATGGAACCTACGAGTGGGATTGAGAGCTGACCATGCCAGTTCCTTTGGACGAGTACCCGATTCACCAGACCGGCCTATCGCTGGCCAGGGTAGCGAGCACCGACCGGAACTTCTATGACCGAAGCTATTTCAACGGTCACAACCGCGACGGCGGCACCTTCTTCATCACCGGATTCGGGGTGTACCCGAACCTCGGGGTGACCGATGCCTACGCCTGCGTCCGGCGCGGGGACGTGCAGCGCACCGTCCGCTTCTCCGACGCGCTCGGCGAGCGCAGCCTGGAGCAGCGGGTCGGCGGCTATCGCATCGAGGTGGTCGAGCCGCTACAACGGATCCGGGCGATCTGCGAGCACGACGAGCTGTCCTTCGACCTCACCTGGGAGGGCGCCTTCCCCACCGTGCAGGAGCAGCCGCATCTGATCCTGGCCGGTAACCGGCCGATCATCCAGGCGACCCGGTTCGCCCAGCTCGGCTCGTGGGCGGGCACGCTGCACGTCGACGGGGACGACATCACCGTCGACCCGGCGGTGTGGACCGGCACCAGGGATCGGTCGTGGGGCATCCGTCCGGTCGGCGAGAGCGAGCCGCCCGGCCGCACGGCCAGTGAACCGTCCGGCGGGTTCTGGTGGATGTATATGCCGCTGCGGTTCGACGACTTCGCGGTGGTGATCATCGTGCAGGAGGATCCGGACGGCACGCGCACGCTGAACGACGCGGTGCGGATCTGGTCGGACGGGCGCACCGAACAGCTCGGCTGGCCGCGCATCTCGATCGACTACCGGTCCGGCACAAGGCTTCCCGTCGGTGCCCGGCTGGAACTGACCACACCGGACGGTAAGCCGCTCGAGATCGAGGTGACCACGGGCACCAATGTGCCGCTGCACGTCGGTTGTGGTTACGGCGGGGATCCCGACTGGCAGCACGGGCAGTGGAAGGGCCGCGACTGGTCGTTGGCCAGCCGGTACGACCTCACCGACCCGGCCATCGTCGCCCGCGCGCCCTATGGCGTCATCGACCATGTGGCGCATGCCCGTTGCGGCGATGCCGAGGGCTGGGGCCTGTTCGAACACGCCAGCCTCGGGCGCCACGATCCCACCGGTTTCGCCGACTGGGGTTCGGTCGCGCCGTAGGTCAGAACGCGGGGCGGGCCAGTTCGGGGCGCTTGATGTAGTCGGTCAATCCGATCACATTGCCCCACGGGTCGGATACCTCGACACTCCAGCCCGAGGCGACTTCGAAGGGCGCGGTGAGCAATTCGACGCCGCGCTCTTCGAGTTCGGCCGCGGCGGCCTGTGCGTCCGGCACCTCGAGCCAGACCCGCATCGCGGGCGGCGAGCCCTGCCCCGCGGCCGGATCCACCATCGCCATGATCCCCGGTGTCTCCGCCGCGACCCCGAACAGCGCTATCCCTCGCTCCGGCACCGTGAAACGCACCGAAAGCCCGAGCCCGCTCTCATAGAACTCCACCGCCGCGGCCAGATCCCCCACGGGGACCAGGACATTGTCGATCCCTCGGATATCCACTCCGTCATCAAACCACCCGATGACCGCGAGCTCACCTGGTTCAGGGCAGTGTCGGCTACGTGCGGTGCCGTTCGGGCGCAGCTGGGTTGCGTTGCGCCGCGGCGATGACAACGCCGTGGACGGTACGTTTGGGGACGACCAGGGTGCCGCCCGCGGCCGCGAGGATGGCGGCCGCCTCGGCGACACTCGCGGTGCCCACTGCGGCCACCGTGCGCGAGTCCGGGTTCGGCACAGGCACTTCGGCCAGTTCGGCGGCACTGTAGGTACGTATCGGCACCCCCAACTCCGCCGCCGCACTGACCAGACCCGGCTCGCCCGCCCGTCGGTCGATGGTCGCCAAGCAGCTGATCTCGTTGAAGCCCAGCACTTTACGGACCACCGCCACGATGCGGTCAGCGGAAGTGCCCGGGCGCAGGCCCAGGCCGACAACCAGTTCAGGCGCGCCTTCAGTGGTTCGCACGAGCACCGACGTACTCGTTCGCTGCCGCCACGAATCGGGTTGTCGCTTCGGGGTTTCCGGCGGGGTTGGTGTGCAGGTAGGAGGCATGGACTCGGTGAACGAGTGCGCCTTCCCGCACCCGTGCGCCGTCGCTGCCGTGCCAGCCCCAGGCCGGACTGTCCGCGGCCGCGTCGATCAGGCGGGTTCGGTGGAACTCGTGCCCGCGGACGCGTTCGCCTGCTCGCCACAGCGGGGAATCCGCCAGCGCCACCGCATCCCGGTAGCCGAGGGTGAGTCGCGGGCCGAACTCGGCGTCGGTATCGATGACCCCGGCCATCGGATGTCCGTCGAGCGAGCGTGTCAGGTAGAGCAATCCCGCGCATTCCGCGTGCACGGGCAGCCCTCGTCGGGCCTGCTCGGCCACCGCCTTCAGCAAGGCCGTGTTCGCCGCCAGCGCCGGGGCATGCTCCTCCGGAAATCCGCCGGGCAACACCAAAGCCGCTGTTCCGCTAGGCAATTCGTCCCGCAGCGGATCGAACACCACCACCTGCGCGCCGGCTGCCAGCAGCAGCTCGCGATGCTCGGCGTAGCCGAACGTGAAGGCGGGTCCGCCTGCCATCGCGATCAGCGGTCCTGAGCCGTCTGCGGCGACAGGTACCTCGCAGTCTGGCCCCTGCACGGCTTCCACCGGATCCCAGGCCGGACCGGCCGCCGTGGAGCGGGCCAGCGCCGCGATCGCAGACAGATCGACGTGGGCCGCAACCAAATCCGTCATCGCCGACACCGCCGCGGTGGCGGCGGTGCCGTGCTCGACCGCGGGGATGAGCCCGAGATGCCGTGAGGGCACCTCTAATTCGGTCATGCGCGGGAGTGAACCGAGCACCGGGAGTCCGACTCGGTCGCAGGCCGCGCGCAGCACCTGATCGTGCCGTTCGCTGCCGACCCGGTTCAGGATCACCCCGCCGAGGCGAATGCCGCTGTCGAAGGTGGCAAACCCGTGCAGCAGCGCGGCCAGACTCTGGCTGTGCCCGCGCGCGTCGACCACCAGCACGACGGGCGCGCCGAGCAGACTCGCGACCTGCGCGGTAGATCCCTCGGCGACCGGCCCGGCATGGTTCTCATCGATGCGGCCATCGAACAGCCCCATCACGCCCTCGACCACCGCGAGGTCGCAGTCCCGCGCTCCGTGTTGATACAGCGGCACAACACGTTCCGCGCCAACGAGCACCGGGTCGAGATTGCGTCCAGGCCGCCCGGCCGCCAACCCGTGATACCCCGGATCGATGTAGTCCGGCCCCACCTTGAACGGCGCGACCCGATGCCCGACCCGCCGCAGTGCCCCGATCAATCCCGTTGCCACCGTGGTCTTCCCGCTCCCCGAAGCGGGCGCCGCGATCACCACCGCAGGCACCCCCGCGCTCACCAGCACCGCCTCGCGCCAGAGCGTCCCAGCGACAGCGCCGCACCCCGGCGGAATCCGTCCGCGAGCGGGACATGGTGGCGGGCCCTACTCGACGTTTGCCGCCGCCATGTCCCACTCGCTGCAAAGTCAGTGCGGGAGTTCACCATTCGATGCCTCGTTGACCCTTGCGGCCCGCGTCCATGGGGTGCTTGAGCTTGGTCATCTCGGTGACGAGGTCGGCGGCGTCGATGAGCGACTGCGGGGCGTCGCGACCGGTGATCACCACGTGCTGGTTACCAGGGCGGGTGGTGAGGGTTTCGACGACCTCGTCGATGTCGACCCAACCCCATTTGAGGGGGTAGGTGAATTCGTCGAGGACGTAGAAGCGGTGTTGTTCTGCCTTCAGGCGGCGGGCGATCTCCTGCCAGCCGGCCAGCGCGGCGGCCGCGTGGTCCTCGTCGGTGCCCTGCTTGCGGGTCCAGGACCAGCCTTCGCCCATCTTGTGCCATTCGACCGCGCCGCCAGCGCCGGTCTCCTCGTGCAAGGTGCCGAGGGTGCGAAAGGCCGCCTCCTCCCCCACCTTCCACTTGGCGCTCTTCACGAACTGGAACACCGCGACATCGAAACCCTGGTTCCAGGCCCGCAGCGCCATCCCGAACGCCGCGGTCGACTTCCCCTTGCCCGGGCCCGTATGCACCGCGAGCACCGGCTGATTGCGCCGCTGCCGCGTGGTGAGCCCGTCCTCGGGCACGGTCTCCGGAACACCCTTGGGCATCGAATCTCCTTGATAGTCCTTGGTTCTGCATCGAACCGACCGCCGACGCACCGGCGTCGGCGCAACCCCGATCAGGCGGCGCGGGTCGCGGGTCGCCCGGACCCGGCGCGCACCACATCCGCGACCGAATCTCCGGTCAGCTCAGCCAATCTCAGGTATCCGCCGCGCAGTTCACGGGCCAGTTCGGCGGCCAGGCCTAGCCGGATCATGCCGCGCTCGCAGTCGACCACGATCGAGGTGACCGCGTCGTTGGCCAGCTGGGCGGCGGCGGCGCGGGCACGCGGGAGCGGGTCGACCCCGCCGGTGGCGCGACCGTCGGTGAGCAGCACCAGCATCGGGCGGCGGCGCGGGTCGCGGACGCGTTCGCGCAGGACGATCTCGCGCGCCTTCAGCAGTCCCGCGGCGAGGGGGGTCTTGCCGCCGGTGCGCATGCCGGACAGACGGCGCACCGCGATATCGACCGAAGACGTTGGCGGAAGGACGAGTTCGGCGTCCTGCCCGCGCACGGTGATGACGGCGACCTTGTCGCGCCGCTGATACGCGTCACGCAGCAGTGCGACGACGGCGCCGGTGACGGCGGAGAGCCGGTCCCTGGCCGCCATCGAACCGGAGGCGTCGACCACGAAGACGACCAGGTTGCCTTCGCGGCCTTCGCGATACGCACCGCGCAGGTCCTCGGAAACCAGCTTCAGCGGACCGTCACCGCGACCACGGGAGCGCTGATGCGGTGCGGCGGCGAAGATGGTGCCGAGCAGGTGCAGGCCGGTGGCGGTATCGGTGCTGGAGCGAACGACGCGGCCGTGCCTGGACTCGGCCCGCGAGCGGCGGCCGGGCGCGCCTTCGCCGATGCCTGGCACCTCCCAGCGCGGCGGTGTCGCGGCGGCGGAACTCGGTGCGCCAGTGCGACCTTCGCGGGCGCTGGGCCGCTGCCCACCACCGGGGCCGTCGGGTGGCGAGTCGGGATCGTCGTCCGGAGAGCCATCGTCAGGCGCCTGACCGGAATCATCGGAGTCCGGCGATTGATTGGCGCCGCTCTGCTCCTCGGGCGACCGGTTCGAATCGAATTCGCCTGTGTCATTTGGCGACAACTCATCGGTGTCACTCGGCGACTGAGCCTCGCGCTCCACTTCTTCAGCGGCGTCACGCATCGCGTCGTCGAGCTGGTCCTCGCTGATGCCCGGCTCGTCGAACGGATCGCGCCGACGCCGGTGCGGCAGTGCGAGTTCCGCGGCGATCCGCACGTCCTCCTCGGTGACCGCGTCCGCGCCACGCCACGCGGCGTGCGCCGTCGCGGTCCGCGCGACGACCAGGTCGGCGCGCATGCCGTCGACGTCGAATGCGGCGCACAGCGCGGCAATTCGCCGTAGCTCGCCGTCATCGAGCAGCACCTGCGCGACCCGGTCGCGGGCGCCGAGGATGCGCTCGGCGACCGCTCGATCCGCGGCGGCGTAGCTGTCGGCGAACCCGGCCGGATCGGCCTCGTAATCGAGCCGCCGCCGCACCACCGACATCCGCACGTCCACGTTCCGCGAGGCAGCCACGTCGACGGTGAGCCCGAACCGGTCGAGCAGCTGCGGACGCAGCTCGCCCTCCTCCGGGTTCATGGTGCCGACGAGCACGAATCGTGCCGGATGCGAATGCGAGACGCCGTCACGCTCGATATGGACCCGGCCCATCGCCGCGGCGTCGAGCAGCACGTCGACCAGATGGTCGTGCAGCAGATTGACCTCGTCGACGTAGAGCACGCCGTGATGCGCGGCCGCCAGCAATCCAGGCCGGAACGCCTGCTCCCCGTCGCGCAGCACCCGCTCCAAGTCCAGCGAGCCGACCACGCGGTCCTCGGTGGCGCCGACGGGCAGTTCGACAAGCCGCGCGGGTCGCGCACCGGTCTCGTCGACGACCGGTGGCAGCAAGTGCGCGAGCGCACGCACCACGGTCGACTTCGCGGTGCCCTTCTCGCCGCGGACCAGCACACCGCCGATACCGGGATGCACCGCGCACAGAATCAGCGCCAGTTGCAGCCGCTCCTGCCCGACCACGGCGGAGAACGGAAAACCCGCCTCCCCGTCGGCGGCCGGACGCGCGCGTGATCCGGTCAGCGAGTGAGGCGACGGCACAGTTTCGGCATGGGACAAGGACACGCCCCAACTCTATGCGCGCACGCACAGCCCACCGACGCTGCCCTTCCGATCATGGGCCCCGATAACGCACAACCGCCCCCGTCGCGGATTCGCGACGAGGGCGGCGGCTGATCAGCGGTCCGGCGATCACCCCTTGCGCATCGGCACGTGCAGGATTCCGTCCTCGTCGAATTCCTCGCCGTCGGGCTCGAAGCCGTGCTTGGCGTACATGTCGACCAGATAGGCCTGCGCGTTCAACCGCACGGTCGCCGAGCCGACCTCGGCGAGCGCGGCCTGCAGCAAACGCGTGGTGTACCCGTGACCGCGGGCGGCGACGACGGTGCAGAGGCGGCCGATGCGGAAGGACTTCACCCCGTCCTCGTGCTCTTCGAGCAAGCGCAGCGTGGCGATCACCTCGCCCTCGTCATCGAGCCAGAAGTGCCGGGTCTCCGGCAGCAGGTCGAGACCGTCCAATTCCGGGTACGCGCATTTCTGCTCGACGACAAAGACTTCGACGCGAAGTTTCAACAGCTGATAGAGGGTGGCGGTGTCGAGATCCAACGCCCATGACCGTTTGAGAGCAACCGTTGACATCATCGCCTGTTGCTATCACACCTAGCGGTTCGCCGCGACCCCCGCGTGCTTTGGCGTGTTATCCCTGCCACCGGTGAGGTTCAGCGTCTTGGACGTCCAATCCCACATTTCGTGGAACAACGCCTGGTTCTCCGACAGCTTGACGCCGAGTGAGGGAATCATCTCCTTCAGCTTCGGCGTCCAGTCCGCGTACTCGGTGGGGAAGCAGCGCTGCATGACATCGAGCATCGCGGTGACGCCGGTCGACGCACCGGGGGAGGCGCCGAGCAGACCCGCGATGGTGCCGTCCTCGGCGGCGACGACGGCGGTGCCGAATTCGAGCACACCGCCCGCACCCTTGCGCCGGATCACCTGCACGCGCTGGCCCGCGGTGATCAGCTCCCAGTCCCGGCCGTCGGCCCGCGGGATGAACTCCGAGAGCGTGTCCACCTTGTCCGCCTGCGACTTGAGCAGCTCGCTGACGAGGTACTTGGTCAGGCCGAGCTCGGTGGCGCCGACGCCGAGCAGCGAGAACAGGTTGTTCGGCTTCACCGACTTGAACAGGTCGGTGAGCTTGCCGTCCTTGAGGAACTTCGGCGTCCAGCCCGCGTACGGGCCGAACAGCAGGCCGGGGGTGCCCTTGATGACGCGAGTGTCCAAGTGCGGCACCGACATCGGCGGCGCGCCGACGGCGGCCTTGCCGTAGACCTTGGCCTCGTGCTGCTGGATCAGCTCGGGGTTGGTGCAGCGGAAGAACTGACCGCTGATCGGGAAGCCGCCGAAACCGACGATCTCCTTGATGCCGGACTTCTGCAGCAGCGGCAGCGCGCCGCCGCCCGCGCCGACGAAGACGAATTTGCTGATGAGCGTACGGGTTTCGCGGGTGCGCAGGTTGCGCACCTTGACCAGCCATGACCCGTCGGACTGCTTGGTCAGGTCCCGCACCTCGTGGCCGAAGGCCAGGTCGGCGCCGGTGGAGCCGAGGTAGGCGAGCAGCTCCTTGGTGAGCGAGCCGAAGTCGATATCGGTGCCGCCGTCGGACCAGTTCAGCGCGACCGGGTCGGAGAAGTCCCGACCACGTGCCATCAGCGGGAGCCGCCGCGCGAACTCGTCGGGGCTGTCGATGAACTCCATGCCCTCGAACAACGGATGCCGCGACAGCGCCTCGTAGCGCTTGCGCAGGTACTCGACGTTGTCCGCGCCGTGCACGAAGCTGACGTGCGGGATCGGGTTGATGAACCGGGACGGGTCACCGAGGACGCCGTTCTCGACCGCGTAGGACCAGAACTGGCGCGACACCTGGAACCGCTCGTTGATGTCGATGGCCTTGCTGATGTCCACCGAGCCGTCTGGGTTCTGCGGGCTGTAGTTCAGCTCGCACAGCGCGGAGTGGCCGGTGCCCGCGTTGTTCCACGGGTCGCTGCTCTCCGCCGACGCGGCGTCGAGCCGCTCGAACAGGGAGATCGACCAATCGGGCTGCAGCTGGCGCAGCAGCGCACCGAGGGTGGCACTCATGATGCCGGCGCCGATGAGTACAACATCGGTCTTTTCAGTCATGGCAGCGTTCGGCACGGCTAGATCGACTTCCTTGTCCTTCTACGCGGGCCCACCGGGCGGGTGGACCTGCCTGGGCACGGTGCTTGCGTGTTATTGCCTCGGTTCCGGTTCGTAAACCATGGCGGGAGTTAGGTTACCCGCCGTTCACCTAGCCCCAATTGTGCACCTCACCACGTCGATCCCCCGCGCCGAACCCGCCGAATGTGACCTAGATTGTGTATGTGACAAAGGAAACTTCACTTGCCGCTCCGCAATCCGACACCCAGGGCGATGGCCAGTGGAAAGCCGATGTCCTCGGCGAGAAGTACCAGCAGCGCACGCTGAGTTTCGGGCCGGATCCCGACGGAGAAGGCGAGGCAGTGGCCACCTTGGTGCGCTATCTGCCCGGCGATGAGGTCGAGGCCACCGCGGGGGCGGTGTTGTATGTGCACGGGTTCACCGACTACTTCTTCCAAGAACATCTCGCCGAGCATTTCGCGGCGCTCGGCTACCACTTCTACGCGCTGGATCTGCGTAAGTGCGGACGTTCGCTGCGGGACGGGCAGACACCGCATTATGTGACCGATCTCGCACTGTATGACGACGAGCTGAACGAGGCATTGCGAATCGTTCGCGAGGAGACCGGCGCGCCGGTTGTCTTGAACGCGCATTCGACCGGCGGACTGATCCTGCCGCTGTGGCTGGACCGGCTCAATCGGGCCGGTGGCACCGCGGCGGCCGGGATCGCCGGGGTGGTGCTCAACAGCCCATGGTTCGATCTGCACGGGCCGTCCTACTACCGGACCGTCGGGACACCGATCATCAAGGGGCTCGGCCGGTTTCGGAAGATGTTCGCGCTGCCGAGCGCGAAGGTCAGCACCTACGGCGACAGCCTGCATCACAGCGTTGCCGGTGAATGGGACTACAACCTGGATTGGAAACCGTTGCACGGCTTCCCGATTCGGTTCGGCTGGCTGCGCGCGATCCGCAACGGCCACGCACAGTTACACGCCGGACTCGATATCGGTGTGCCGTCACTGATCCTGCGTTCCCGGATGACGAGGTTCGCCCGCCAGTACGGTCCCGCGGTCGACGTGGCCGACGCGGTGTTGGACGTCAAGCAGATTCAGCGCTGGTCCGGCTGCCTGGGCGACCGCACCAACATCGTGCCGATCGACGGCGCCAAGCACGACGTGTTCCTGTCCTCGGCGCAACCGCTCGCCAATGCCTTCGCCGAGCTGGACAGCTGGCTTGATTGGTTGACCGCCTACCAGGCCAAGTCACCAGGTGCTGGTGCGTAACACGATCTCGGTGGCCAGCTCGTGGTCGGCCTCGGTCGCCACATTGGTGACGTCGACATCGACCACGCGGAACTCGCCGTAGACGAAACGCCCCGAGGCGTCGGCGACCGAGCGCGGCAGGTTCTTGGTCACCAGCACCGTGGTCGGCAACTCCACTGGACGGACCGTGGCGTCGGCGACGGTCCCGTCCGGGCCCGGAGCCGCCGGATGGCCGCGATCGGCCACCACGAGGCTGATGAAGCGCCCGAATCCGGCCGAGCACGCCCGCCACGCCAGCTCGGCGCCCGTCCCGCGCGCGGCCACGTTCGCCCATGGCACCCCGAGCTCGTCCAGGATCGCGGTGACGCCGGCGGCATCGAGACCATCGATCGACTCGAGCACGACCGTGCGCAGATCCGAATTGTGCAATCGAGCACATACCTGGTCGTAGACGTCCACCGGGTCACCCGCGTCGGGCAGCAGCAGCACACTGTGCCGGGATTCCGGGCCGTCTACCCGCACGGTCCATGTCCCGTCGCCCACCGTGATCTGCCGAGATTTCATGCCGAATGACGCTACACGGGTCACCTGAACGAAGCCCTATCTTCGGGTCAGGCCAGTAGCCGCATGCCCGCGCGTTCGCCGGCGTTGTGGTCGAAGGTGACGGTGAGGTCGCAGCCGGCTTCCTGGCCGAGCTGCTGGATGAGCGCGTCGGCGAAATCCGCGCCGTCGGCGGCCTGGCGCAGCGCCTGGCGCACGGTGTCGGCGCGCTCGACCACGATCTCGGTCGAATCGAGCAGACCGAGCAACACGTCGGTAACCGCCTCCGGGTCCTGTTTGTAGCCGCGGCGCAGCACCCAGTGGATCTCCGCGAGCACGATCATCGTGACGTATCCGGGGCGGCTCTCGCTGAGGCCGTCGATCACCTGGTTGGCGCGCGCGGATTGCTCCGGATCGTCCTGGGTGAGGTAGCGGATCAGCACATTGGCGTCGAGACCGATCATTGCTGCTTGCCTTCCACGACATTTCCGGAGATCGCCTCGTTCATCTGCGCGAGGCCGATCGGCGAGCCGGACCAGCCGACTATTCCCTTGAGCGACTTGATGGTTCGGGTCTCGGGCACCAGTTCGTAGGTGCCGTTGACGGTGGGCACGAAGGCGACCCTGACCCCGGCGCGCAGGCCCATGGCGACCCGGACGTCGACCGGGATGGTGATCTGTCCCTTGCTGGTCACGGTCGCGGACACCACGTTTCCCGCTCTGCCGCCGGACTTCTTGTCTGCTGCCACTTCGCTCACCGACCCGTGCTTCTCCCGCGCCCACCGGCCCGCGCCTTACCCGGAGCCGAATTCCTTACTGAAAGGTAAGGGGCGGCGTTCGTCGCGTCAACAGTTCATGGACGCTAGGTTGCGGAAGTGGGGATCGCGTGGGTCGCCAGCGTGGGCAGGTCGGCGGGCGCGCCGTCGGTGAGCAGGCGGTCGAGTTCGGTCAGATCGAGGTGGCTCTCGACCAGATCGGCGAGCAGATCGAGTTGGCTCGCACGCACCTCGGCGACGGAAGTACCTTGGGCGGCAACGAAACCCGCGCGTCCGGCCGCTGCGGCCACCGAGTGGAGCCAGGTGCGCCGGAACTCGTCGGATTCGAGCAGGCCGTGCAGGTGGGTGCCCCAGAGCGGGCCGCGCACACTGCCTTCCGGTGCGCCGTCGATGTCGAGCCAGGCCGGGTCGGCGTTGCCGATCACTCGTCCGTGGTGAATCTCGTAGCCGTGCACCGGAATTCCGTCGGTGTCGTGTCCGCTACTGCGGCGCAACACTTTCGGATCGGTGAATTCGATCTCCAGGTCCAGCAGGTCGAGCCCGTCAACCGTGCCCGCCGCCGACTCGACCTGGTCGACGATCCGCTTGCCGAGCATCTGATAGCCGCCGCAGATGCCGAGGATCGGGCCGCCCGCCGCCGCGCGGGCGCGCAGGGCGTCGGCGATTCCGGTGCGCCGCAACCACTCCAGGTCCGATACGGTCGCCTTGCTACCGGGCAGCACGACGAGGTCGGCCCCGGCCAGCCGGGACGGCTCGCTGGCCCAGCGCACGGAAACCCCTGGCTCGCAGGCCAATGCCTCGATATCGGTGGAGTTGGAGATGCGCGGCAGCCGGATGGCGGCGACGGTCAGCCACTCGGTGCCGACCGGTGGGCACGGGCGGCCGACCGGCGCGTCCGCGATGGTGCTCAGGGAGTCCTCGGCGTCGATCCAGAGGTCCTCGGCGTACGGGATCACGCCGAGGGTTGGTCGGCCGGTCAGTTCGGTCAGGCGGTCAAGGCCGGGGCGGAGCAGCTCGACGTCGCCGCGGAACTTGTTGATCACGAACCCGGAAATCAGTTGCTGGTCTTCGGGTTCCAGGATGGCGACGGTGCCGAACAGGTGGGCGAGCACGCCGCCGCGATCGATATCGCCGACGAGCAGCACCGGAAGCCGCGCGGGCCGCGCGAGACCCATGTTCGCCAGATCCGTTGCCCGCAGATTGATTTCGGCGGGCGATCCGGCGCCCTCACAGATCACCACGTCGAATTCGGCACGCAGCGAGGCGAGTTCGGCGGCGACCACCTCGCGCAGTTCCCGACGGTGCTGGAAGTAGTCCCTTGCACCGACGGTGCCGACCGCTTTACCCCGCACCACCAGCTGGGAGCGCCGATCGCTGCCCGGCTTCAGCAGCACGGGATTGAACCGCACGCTCGGCTCGAGCCCGCACGCCTGCGCCTGCAATGCCTGCGCGCGCCCGATCTCGCCGCCGTCGAGGGTGACCACGGAGTTGTTCGACATGTTCTGCGCCTTGAACGGCGCTACCCGCACCCCGCGCCGCGCCAGCATCCGGCAAATGCCAGCCACCACAACGCTTTTGCCCGCGTCCGACGTGGTCCCCGCGACGAGCAGGGCGCCTTTCACGACAGGGTGCGGATTTCCGCGCCGGTGTCGGTGACCACCCGACGGCGCGAGCTTCGAACTGGGCGGCCCACTCGTTTCACGGCAGGGTCAGAATCTCTGCGCCGGTGTCGGTGACCACGAGGGTGTGCTCGAACTGGGCGGTCCACTTGCGGTCCTTGGTGACCACGGTCCAGCCGTCGTCCCAGATCTCGTAGTCGATGCCGCCCAGGTTGATCATCGGCTCGATGGTGAAGGTCATGCCGGGTTCGATGATCGACTCGATGGCGGGCTGGTCGTAGTGCAGGATCACCAGGCCGCTGTGGAAGGTGGGGCCGACGCCGTGCCCGGTGAAGTCGCGGACAACGCCGTAGCCGAATCGGTTGGCGTAGGACTCGATCACGCGGCCGATGACGTTCAGCGCCCGGCCCGGCCGGACCGCCTTGATCGCCCGCAGCGTCGCCTCTTCGGTCCGCTCGACGAGCAGCCGGACGTCCTCGGCCACGTCACCGGCGAGGTAGGTCTTGTTGGTGTCGCCGTGCACGCCGTGGATGTAGGCGGTGACGTCGATATTGACGATGTCGCCGTCCTCGATCACCGTCGAGTCCGGAATGCCGTGGCAGATGACCTCGTTCAGCGAGGTGCAGCACGACTTCGGAAAACCCTTGTAGCCGAGGGTCGATGGGTAGGCGCCGTGGTCGCACATGTACTCGTGCGCGATCCGGTCCAGCTCGTCGGTGGTGACGCCGGGCGCGACCGCCTTGCCCGCCTCTTCCAGCGCCTGCGCCGCGATCTTGCTCGCGATCCGCATCTTGTCGATCGTCTCGGCCGTCTGCACCCAGGGCTCGCGGCCCTCGTTGACGGTCTTCTTCCACGCGTACTCCGGGCGCTCGATCGTGCGCGGGACCTCGCGGGTGGGTGACTGGGTGCCGGGGACGAGCGGCTTGCGAGTGCGGACAGACATGGGAACAGCGTAATCGGACCCCGGCGTGCGCGCCCAAGCGCCAGACCTACCCAGTGCCGGAAGCCAGCCGGAATACCTACGGACCATGGTCCGTTTACGCTATTGGTTGACATCGACACAAACCCAGGAAAGAGGCTCGACCGTGGAATTGGGACTCACGACGTTCGCCGAGCTGTACCCGGTAGGCGACCGGCCCGCGCCGAGCGCGGGTGCCCGACTGCGCGAGGTGGTCGAGGAGGCCGTCACCACCGAGCAGGCCGGACTCGACGTCTACGGCGTCGGCGAACACCACCGCAAGGATTTCGCCGCCTCCTCCCCCGCCGTCGTCCTGGCCGCCATCGCCGCCAGGACCGAGAAGATCCAGCTGACCAGTGCGGTCACCGTGCTGAGCTCCGACGATCCGGTACGGGTGTACCAGGATTTCGCGACGCTGGACGGACTGTCCAACGGTCGCGCGGAGCTGATGGCCGGACGTGGCTCGTTCACCGAGTCGTTCCCGTTGTTCGGCTACAACCTGTCCGACTATGACGAGCTGTTCGAGGAGAAGCTGGCACTGCTGCTGCACATCCGCGAGGACGAGCCGGTCACCTGGAACGGCAAGTTCCGCGCGCCGCTGCGCGATGCCACCGTCTACCCGCGCACCGACAACCGGCCGCTGCCGGTGTGGATCGCGGTCGGCGGCAGCCCAGAGTCGGTGGTCCGCGCCGGACTGCTCGGCCTGCCCCTGGCCATCGCGATCATCGGCGGCCAGCCCGCCCGGTTCAAGCCGCTTGTCGATCTGTACCACCGCGCGCTCGCCGAGGGCGGCCACGAGAAGCAGCCGGTCGCGGTGCACGCGCACGGCTATATCGCCGACACCGACGAACAGGCCGTCGCCGACTTCTACGAGCCGTACGCTCTCGCCATGAGCGTCATCGGCCGGGAACGCGGCTGGGGTCCGATGACCAAGGCACAGTTCGACGGCCTGCGCTCGAAAGAGGGTTCACTGTTCGTCGGCACTCCCGACTACGTCGGCGAGAAGATCGCCGACATCCGCGACACCCTCGGCCTGGACCGCTTCATGCTGCACACCAGCGTCGGCACCCTGCCGCACGAGAAGGTGCTGCACAACATCGAATTGCTCGGCGCGAAGGTCGCACCACAGGTCGGCTGACCGAAAACCCTTGCGCCGCGCACGGATTGGCGCCCGCGCACGAAATCGATGACGATTCCGTGCGCGGCAGGCAATGAGGCGCGCGAACGACGTGGCGGGTCAACGGGATTGCAGCCAGGCACGCAACCCCGCGCCGTCGAATTCTTTGCCCGCCAATGCGGGGGTCGTCTGCGAGGAGATCACGGTGACTCCGGTTCGCGTCCAGGCGAACCAGGTGTGGGTCGGATAGTCGAGTAGCAACCGGACGTCGGCAGCACGTGGTTGGCTCGTCTCTTCCACCCCCGTTGCCATGGCCCGAGGCAGGTACGGTGGCAACGGTTCCAACTGCACGGTGTCGGTGGCACTGCGCCCGGCCACGTGCACCGGCACCGCGATATAGGACTTGTTTCCGGCGCGCTCGAGATCGTCGCGGGACGACGGATCGGTCGCGTACACCGTGACCGATGCGCCATCTCGGCGGAATATCGCGGCCCCGCCATCATTCGACGCACCCAACGATCGAAGGAACGATCCCGCGAGCCGCTGCGCCGCCGGAGTATCGATCGCGCGGTCGATGGCACTGCTGTCCGGCTCGCTCTCCCATGCCGTCGCGGGTGGACCGTGATTCGCACAGCCAGACAGGGCAAGACCGACGGCCGCGAGACCGATCGCGAAGCGCGGAACCGGTCCGCTCATCGGGGTGCGATGCCGTAATCCTCGCCGAACCATGTCCAGTCCGAATTCCGGGTGTAGGAGTCGATCGCCTGCGTGACGCTGCGCCGCGAGGACGGCCACGGATCCCCATAGGTGACGGTGCCCGCGTCCACGTCGAAGCCGTAGATCACCTGTGCGTGCCCGCCGCCTGCCGCCCACGCGATACCGGTGAGGATCGGCCGATCGGCCGAGATCTCATCGACGACCTTGGCCATCGTCAAGGGCGCGCCGACGGCCGCGTCGAAGCCGATCCCCCGAAAAGCCGAGGCGATCTGCTCGAGCGATGCCTCCTCATTGGGGCAGGCGCCGTCCCCGCTGACGCCGTGCACCAGTGCGCAGTATTGATTCTGGCTGATCGGCCGGTGCAGATACGTCGCTATCGATGATCCATCGGCGGCCCAGCACCACTGGTCCGCACTCTGGGTCTGCTGCAGATAGGGCAGCGTCTGCGCACCGAAGACGGCGCTGCGCGGTTCCGGAACCCGAGGCAGGTTCGGTGTCACCGCCAAACCGTGCGGATGCCCGACAGCGGGATCCGGCTCGGCCGCGGCGGAGCCGTGGAGTGCGAAGGCGAGGAATATCGCGACAGGGCAGCAGAACAGCTTCCATTTCGACGCCATGCCTCATCCTTCCGAGCGGAAATACCATGGCACGGTACATATCCCTACGCTCGGCCGCAATCGGGCCGCAAAGAATCACAGTGCGGCTGGGCGACTTGGGTGAATTTACTTGCGAGACACCGCCGTTAACACCGACTTAAATGAATCAGGGTGACTTTTATATTGTCGCCGCCAAAATGCCGTGGAACACTCCCTGTTCAGTTCACCGATCATTCCATCCGGAAGTGATGGATCGTGGGGCTCAGCAGGAGGAACCTTGCAGTATTCGCGCTTGTCCGCCGCTTTCGTATCCGCCCTCGGCATCAGCCTCGCGGTATTCGCCACCGCGCACGCCGCCCCGGACGTGCCAGCTCCGCAGCTCAAGCACCATGCGTTCGGGCTCGACCGCGCGGCCGCCCACGACAGCCTCGGCCGGGATACCACCGTCGGTTCGGCGCTGCCGGTTCAGGTGGGCACGATCGGTGCGCCACCTGCCGCATATTCGCTGCGCCAGTACGCTTTACCCGCGGGCGATCAGGGTCAGGTCGGATCGTGCGTCACCTGGGCAACCGGATATACCGGGTACGGGGTGTTGATGAATGAGCAGCAGATCGCAGGCGATCCGATGGCCCCCATGTTCATCTACTCGCAGATCGCGCAGGGCGACGATCAAGGCACCTACGCCGGAGTCGCGTTGCCGATCGAGCAGCAGCAGGGCATCGACACCAAATCGGACTACTGGCAGGGCGATTTCGACTACACGACCCAGCCCGACGCCAAGGAACGCGCTAACGCCACCCATTACAAACTGTCCGGCGCACTGGATCTCACCAAGGGCGATATCGTCACCAACATCAAGAAGGCGATCGCATCCGGCCTGCCGGTGCCCTTCGGATTCGACGTCAGAGAGAGCTTCGAGGACCTCGATAGCACCAATGACAACTACAACCCCGCAGCCGGCGAGAAAATCCTCGGCGGCCACGAGGTCACCATCGTCGCGTACGACGCAAAAGGGGTGACAGTCGAGAATTCCTGGGGCCCGAATTGGGGCAAGAACGGCTTCTTCACCGCCCCTTGGTCTTTCATCACCAGCGCCGACGTGAACGAAATCCACTCGATGGGCCGGCTGCTGCCCGCCTGAGCTACTTGGTGAGGTGCGCTTCGAAGGCGATGCGGTCGCCACGATAGAGGCCGCGGACGCGTTCGATCGGGGCGCCGTCGGCGTCGAGGCTGCGACGGTGCAGCAGCAAAAGCGGTAGGGCCGTGGTGCATTCGAGGAGGGCGGCCTCGCGCGGGGAGGCAAGCACCGTTTCGATGCGTTCGGTGGCCCGGCCGAAGATCACGCCGGAGCCGCGCACCGCCGCGTAGAGCGAAGTTGTCGGGTCGTAAGTGGTGCGCAGCGTAGCGAAGCGGTGCAGGGGTAGGTAGGTGCTCTCCAGGCCGATGCGTTCGCCGTCGGCGAGTAGGACGCGCTCCAGGTGCATGACCGAAGTACCAACGGGCACATCGAGATCGCGGGCGGTGTCGGCGTCGGCGGACACGTCGTCCCAGCTGACGAGCAGGCGGCCGGGGACGCGGCCGTAGCTGATGGCGCCCTCGGTGTAGGAGCGAAGCGACAGCGGCTGAACCATTTTCGGCCGAGAGACCACGGTGCCGCGCCCCTGTCGGCGAATTCGGCCCTCCACCAGTAGATCTCGCAGCGCTTGACGCACGGTCTCGCGCGCCACCTCGAACCGCACGGCCAGGTCACGTTCCGACGGGACCGGATCGCCCTCGGCCAGATCACTCAGGATCGTTTCCAGCTCGGTGCGCACGCGATACGACTTCGGCAGCCGGTCGGGCAGCGCGAATTCGGCGCGCGCGCCGCGCGTATCGCCGGGCGCCACCTCGGCACCGACCCCGCCCACCTCCGTTGCTTCCATGTGGCACAGCCTACCCGCAATTGGTCTATACCAATTGTTAACCTGACGTTTGCGTCGGCAACACCCCTTGGTCTAGACCAATGTGCACCATAGGGGCCATGCGATTGGTCATCATCGGAGGTGGGATCCTCGGCACCGCACACGCCCTGGCCGCTGTCCGCCGCGGTCACGACGTCGTGCAGTTGGAGCGGGAGACCGAGGCCCGCGGCGCGACGGTACGCAACTTCGGCCTGGTCTGGGTCTCCGGGCGCTCGGCCGCTGAATTGGAGCTGACGCTGCGCTCACGCGAGCTGTGGGAGGAGATCGGCGGCCAGGTCCCCGGTGTCGGATTCCGCGCCGCCGGGTCGATCACGCTGGTGCGCACCCCCGCCGAGCTGGCCGTCGCCGAGGCCGCCGCGGCCGGTCCGTCGGCCGCCGCGCGCGGGTTCGAGTTGCTCGAACCGGAGCAGGTGCGCGCGCTCAACCCCGCGCTGCGCGGGAAATTCTTTGCCGGACTGCATTGTTCGACCGACGCCGCGGTCGAGTCGCGGCAGGTGCTGCCCGCATTGCGCGCCTATATGGCCGCCACCGGCCGCTACACCTGCCATGCCGCCACCGAGGCCAGGTCGGTCATCGATACCGCCGAGGGCGCCACGGTGCGCGACGATCAGGGCCGCCACTTCGACGCCGATCTGGTGCTGGTCTGCCCCGGTGCCGCGCACAGCGGCCTGACCCGCGAGCTCGTCGACGACCTGCCGGTGCGCCGGGTCCGGCTGCAGATGATGCAGACCGCGCCGCTCGGCGAACCGCTCACCACCGCCATCGCCGACGGCGACAGCTTCCGCTACTACCCCGGCTTCGCGGGCGAGGCGGTGGACACGCTGAATCGTGAACAGTCCCAATCGGCTACCGCCGCCGAGCACAAGATGCAGCTGCTCTGCGTGCAGCGGTTGCACGGCGGGCTCACCATCGGCGACACCCACGAGTACGACGAGCCGTTCGCGTTCGACGTGGACGAGGCGCCCTACGAGCACCTCACGGCGGTCACCGAGGAACTGCTCGGACGCAAACTGCCGCAGGTGGTTCGGCGCTGGGCCGGTGTGTACAGCCAGAGCGTCGACCCGACCGCGATCGTCACCCGCGCCGAAGCGGGCACGCACACCTGGGTGATCACCGGACCGGGTGGCCGCGGCATGACCCTTGGACCCGCGCTCGGCGAGCAAACCGCCGACCTGCTGAATTTGTGAGGATTGCGTTGTCTGACAACACCATTCAACTGGTCGCCCTCGACATGGCCGGCACCACCGTCGCCGACGGCGGACTGGTCCTTCGCGCGTTCGACGTGGCCGCCACCGCGGCGGGCATCGACACCGAAGGGCCGCAACGGGAGCAGGCCCGCACCTACGTGCTCGACACGATGGGTCAGTCGAAGATCGCCGTCTTCCGCGCGCTGCTGAGCGATGAAGACCGGGCGCAGGAGGCCAACCGCGCCTTCGAGGCCGCCTACGAGGCGTTGATCGACGAGGTCGACATCACCCCGATTCCCGGTGCGGCCGAGGCCATTACGACGCTGCGCGACGCGGGCGTCAAGGTCGCGCTCACCACCGGGTTCAGCCGCACCACCCAGGACCGCCTGCTGAACGCGCTCGGCTGGCACGACATCGCCGACCTGACGCTGGCGCCCTCGGACGCCGGGCGCGGGCGCCCCTACCCCGACCTGGTCCTCACCGCGCTGCTGCGCCTGCGCGCCGATGCCGTGAATCGTGTTGCGGTACTTGGCGATACGACCAGCGACATCGCCACCGGCCTTGCCGCGGGCGCCCGGATCGTCGCCGGCACGCTCACCGGCGCGCACGACGAGGCCCAGCTGCGCGCGGCGGGCGCCACCCATGTCGTGCCGTCGGTGGTCGAGTTCGCCGAACTGGTGCTCGCCGACCTCACCTGACCCCGTCGACCGGTTTCCGCCGCCGACGGTCCCTCCGCCCCTTCGACTCCGACACTCCTCACGAACCGAAAGTTGTAGTCATCGTGCGTACTTCGTACAAGCCGGTCAAGCTGGCACGCACCCTCGCCCGCACCGCGCTGCTCGTCGCCACCGCCACCGCCGTGGCGGCCACCGCGGCCTGCGGCGGCACCGGCACCGACAGCGCGAGCGGCAAGACCATCACGGTCTACTCCGCCGACGGTGTCGGCCCCTGGTACCAGACCCAGTTCGCGGAATTCAAGAAGCAGACCGGGATCGCGGTCAACCTGGTCGAGGCGGGCTCCGGCGAGGTCGTCAACCGGGTCGACAAGGAGCAGGCCAACCCGCAGGCCGACGTGCTCGTCACGCTGCCGCCGTTCATCCAGAAGGCGAAAGCCAGTGGGCTGCTGCAGGACAGCGGCATCGACACCAGCGCGGTCCCCTCGGCCGACAAGGACGCCGAGGGCAAGTACGTCACCCTGGCCAACAACTACCTGTGCTTCATCGCCAACCCGTCGGTCGACGCAACCAAGCTCACCTGGGACGACCTGCTGAAGCCGGAATTCAAAGGCAAGCTGCAGTATTCGACGCCCGGCCAGGCCGGTGACGGCACCGCCGTGCTGATCCTGCTGCAGAAGCTGCTCGGCAAGCAGGGCGCGCTCGACTACCTGAACAAGCTGCAGGCCAACAATGTCGGCCAGTCCTCGTCCACCGGCAAGCTGCAGGCCAAGGTCGACAAGGGTGAGCTGACCGTCGCCAACGGCGACGTGCAGATGAACCTGAGCACCATCAAGGAGAAGAGCTCGAAGTTCACCGTCTTCTTCCCGGCCGCCGCCGACGGCAAGAAGTCGACCGTCGCGGTCCCCTACGTGATGGGCCTGGCCAAGGGCGCACCGCACAAGGCCGACGCGACGAAGCTGATGGACTTCCTGCTCTCGGCCGCGGTGCAGAAGACCTTGGGCCCGGACGCTTTCGCGGTACCGGCCCGCGCCGAACTGCGCGACGCACCGGCCACCGGGTCGGGTCCGTCGCCGAGTGCGGCGCTCAAGGGTGTCGAGGTGCTTCCGGTCGATTGGAACAAGGTGCTCACCGACCTGGACGGCGACCTGGCCGCCTACCAGAAAGCCACCGGTAGCTGAAACGCCGTCAACCACAAGGGAGTCGACCATGTCCACCGGTGACGCGCTTACGAAGTTATCCACCACCGCCCCGTCGCGACCCGCCGCCACCGAACCGGCGATCGTGTTCGACCGGGTCGGGGTCAGCTACCGCAGCGGCCGCAAAACCACTGTCGCGCTGGCCGATTTCACGCTGCGCGTCGCCGAGGGCGAGACCGTCGCCCTGCTCGGTCCGAGCGGTTCCGGCAAGTCGACCGCGCTCAAGGCACTGGCCGGATTCGTCCGGCCGACCTCGGGCGCGGTCCGGCTGGCCGGCCGCGACGTCACCGATCTCTCGCCCGCCAAGCGCGGGATCGGCGTTGTCGTACAGTCCTACGCGCTGTTCCCGCACATGAGTGTGCACGGCAACGTCGCCTTCGGATTGAAGTCACATCGGGTGCCGCGCACCGAGATCGGCGCCAGGGTGACCGAGGCGTTGGCCATGGTCGGCATGGGCTCCTATGCCAAGCGGCTGCCGAGGGAGCTGTCCGGCGGCCAGCAGCAGCGGGTGGCGATCGCCAGGGCGCTTGCCATCCGGCCCAAGGTGCTGCTGCTCGACGAGCCGCTCGCCGCGCTGGACGCGCAGCTGCGCCAGTCCATGCTCGGCGAGCTACAACAGCTGCGAAAGGCATTGCCGGACACGGCGATGCTGTACGTGACCCACGACCAGTCCGAGGCGCTCGCACTGGCCGATCGCATCGCCGTGATGCATGACTCGCACCTGGTCGATATCGACACCGCCGAGAACCTCTGGCAGCGGCCGCCCAGCGACTTCACCGCCGCGTTCCTCGGCGGCGCGAACCTGCTGCCCTGCACGGTGAATCGCCTGTCCGGCGGGTCGGCGCTGGTCACCGTTGGCAGCCAAACGCTGCGTGCGGAGGCGCCAACACCCGGTGTCGGTCAAGAGAATTGGATCCTCGACGCGCCCACGCTGCTGTGCGTGCGCCCGCACACGGTGCGGATCGTCGCCACCTCCGAGCGTGACGCGTTGCGCGGCACGGTGGTCTCCGCCGTCTGGCGCGGCGCGTCCACCCGCCTGCACGTGGCGGTGGACGGCCTGGCCGACGAGGTCACCGCCGACGTGCCAGGCCAGGTCGACACCGCCATCGGCGCCGTTGTCGGCGTCCGCTTCCCCGACCCCGCCGGGGTGCTGATCCCCCGCGCGGTCGGCGCGGTGCGGTCATGAGTGCGCGAGCGGCGGAGGTGCAGTCGTGAGTGCGCCCGCATTGCTCGAGCCGGTTACCGCGCCCGAGTCCCCCGGTCTATCTGCGCGACAACGCAACTGGAAGCCGGTGCTGTGGAGTCTGCCGCCACTGCTGGTAGTGCTGTTCATCGCCGTGTACCCGATCGTGCGAATCCTCGCCGAGTCCACCGTGACACCGACCGGCCGGGGCACATCGGTCTGGTCCCAGGTGCTCGTTTCCGAGTCGTTCCGGGATGCGTTGTGGCGCACCGTGTTCATCGCGGTGACCTCGACCGCCGGATGCCTGGTGCTCGGCGCGTTTCTGGCAATTGTGCTGGCATTCGTGCCGTTTCCCGGATCGCAGGTGGTCGGGCGTCTCATCGATACCGTGCTGACGCTGCCGTCGTTTCTCGTCACACTGTCGTTCACGTTCCTCTACGGAACGGCGGGCGCGGTGAACGCGCTGATCACCAGCATCACCGGGAACAACGAGCCCGCGCTGAACTTCCTGAGCACCCCGCTCGGCGTAATCCTCGCCGAGATCACCTTTTTCACGCCGTTCGTGGTGCGCCCGCTGCTCGCCGCGTTCGCTCAACTGCCGCGCGAACAGCTCGACGTGGCGGCGAGTCTCGGCGCATCGCCGTGGCGGGTGCTGCGCCAGGTGGTGCTGCCCGAGGCGTGGCCAGCGCTCGCCGCGGGCGGCAGCCTGGTGCTGCTGTTGACGCTCAACGAGTTCGGCATCGTGCTGTTCACCGGCGCGAAGGGCGTGATCACGCTGCCCGCGCTGATCTATACCCGCGGCATCGTCACCTTCGATCTGCCCGGCGCAGCGGTGCTCGCCACGGTGCAGGTGCTGCTGTCGCTCACGCTCTACATCGGGTACCGGCTGATCTTCGCCCGGTTCACGGCCAGGAAGGAGAACTGAGGCGATGCTGATGTGGACCAAGCGCGGCAGGGCCGCGGTGCTCGCGGTGTTCGCGCTCGTAGTGTTCGTGGTGTTCGTCGCGCCGATCGCCACCGTCGTCGGGGCCGCGTTCGCCGGGCAGTGGACCGGCCCGCTGCCGTCGAACCTCGGCTTCGCCAACTTCGGGCGCGCGCTGTCCGGCGAGCAGGCGGCCAGCCTCTCGGTGAGCCTGCAGACCGCGCTGCTCGCGGGCGCCGTCTCGCTGATACTCGGCACCTGGGCGGCGCTGGCCTCGCGCGCGGCGCCCGGCTGGTGGCGGCGCTGTACCGACGCGGTGTTCCATCTGCCCGTCGCGATCCCGTCGGTGGCCATCGGCCTCGGCGTGCTGATCGCGTTCAACGAGCGCCCGGTGCTGCTCGGCGGCACCAAATGGATTGTCATCCTTGCGCATTCGGTGCTCGTGCTGGCCTACGCATTCAGTGCGGTCGCCGCCGCCCTCGATCGCCTTGACCCCGGCTACCGCGAGGCCGCCGAATCGCTCGGCGCGAGTCCGGTGCGCGTCCTGTGCCAGGTCACGCTGCCGCTGCTGCTCCCCGCGCTCGGCGCGGCCGCCGGACTCGCCGTCGCGCTGTCCATGGGCGAGCTCGGCGCCACCATCATGGTCTACCCGGCCACCTGGAAGACGCTGCCGGTCGGCATCTTCGCGCAAACCGATCGCGGCGAGGTCTTCGACGCCGCCGCGAGCACCACGCTGCTCGTCCTCGTCACCCTCCTCGCCCTGATCCTGCTCGGTCGCCTGCGCAGCCGCGCCGCCCTGCGCTGACCTCAGCGTGTTCTCGATGGTCAGGGCGGTGGTCCGGGTCTCGACCTAGGATGACGACGTGTCAGCACTTCCCCTGATCTTCACCGCGGGCTGGGCGAGCGGGATCAATGCCTATGCCGTTGTGCTGCTGCTCGGCCTGTTCGGCCGCACCGGCCTGTCCGACTCGGTGCCGGACGCGCTGCAGCGCACCGACGTGCTGATCGCCGCGGCGGTGTTGTTCTTGCTCGAGGCGGTCGCGGACAAGATCCCGTACTTCGACTCGTTCTGGGATGCGTTGCACACCGTGATCCGGCCCGCCGCCGGTGCCGTCGTCGCGGCATTGCTTGCGGGACAAGACGGTTCGCTGCCCCAACTCGCGGCGGGCGCGGTCGGCGGAACGACCGCGCTGGCGAGCCACCTGGTCAAGGCTGGCACCAGGATGGCGATCAACACCTCGCCGGAACCGGTGACCAATATCGTGACGAGCACCGCCGAGGACGTCTCCGTCGCGGGGATCGTCACCCTGGCCATTTTCCATCCACTGGCCGCCGCGATTATCGCGGGCATCCTGCTGGTGATCGGGTTGCTGCTGGTGTCGTTGTTCGCCACCCGCATCCGCCGTTACCTCCGCCGCCGCAGACAGCGCAGGCAGGCGCGGGGCGTTACCGCGACCTGAGCACGGTGCGGGTTCCGCGCGGGCCGGGTGTTTCGATCTCGGTCCGGCGAAACCCGGTGTGCGCGACATATCCTCACAACGACCACGGGGGATTCCTCCGCATCTGAGGGAAGGTTGGCGGTCGAACAATGGCAGCACCGGCGACGAAGCTAGTGAAGGACATCGAGCCGTTGTCCGCGCCGCAGCGGCGCCGGGCCATCGCGACGGTGGCGCTGCGGCTGGCCGGTACGCCGGACCTCGGCGCGCTGCTCGCCGATCTTGCGCGCCGCGATCGCTACGAGCGGATCCTCTCGATTCAGCTGGCCGCGATCGCTGCCGATCGCAATCATCTTGTTGCCCAAGTGGATTCGATGGGACAGGAGTTCGTTTCACGCGCGGTCGTCGCGCTGGTACGGATCGGCGTCGAGCCAGGGGTGCTGGTCGAGCGGTTGCCGCGGATGGCGCAGCGGACGCGGCGGGTGCTGTATCGCGCGATCGGGCGGCGCACCCGCGACGCCGGTCTGGCCGACGCCTTGTTCCCCGAGGTCCGGCGCCTCTTCGGGGACGGTGAGGCAGCGCGGATTCTGCCGTACTGCTCGACCCGGCTTGTCACCCAGTACCTACCCGAGTTCGCCTACGCGGCGCCGAACTGGCAAACGTTGAGCCGCAGGCACACCGAGGCGGTGCTCACCTATCTGACGAACCTCGCGGCGCAGGCGGGCGAGACCGACTGGCCCGAACTGTGGCCGCGCATCGCCGCTGGAGCGGGCACCTTCGCGATCCGCGAACCGGACCGCCTGCTCGCGCTCGCCACTCAGGCCGTGCGGTACGTGCGGATCAACGGCCTTGACGCGATCGCGGGCAGCCTGACTCGGCACAACCCCGGTGCCGTCGTCGAACTGATCCTGCATCCGAGTGGGCGCGGCACCGCTCTCGCCGGACGTGCGCTGTTCACCGCATTGCGCGAACTCCCCGACAATCGGCTGATCGCGGTGTGCGCCGCGTATTCCGGATATCACCGGCGACGATTCCTACATGCCCTGCCGCCGGGGCGGCGCACCGAGGTGGTGCGGCAGGTGTTCATCCGGCCCGGCGTCGATGCCGCGCAGGTCGATCTCGACGCGCTCGACAGCCTGCCCCTGCTCGACCGGGCGGCGCTTGCCCGCGAATTGCTGGCTCGCCAAGGCGGATCCGACGATCGACCGGTCCGCGAGCGGCTGATCGCGCGGCTGTCGTGGGAGGAAGCCGAACCCATTCTGTACGAGAGCATCCGGCGTCCGACGGCCGACGAGCGGGCGCAGGCGTACCCGCTGCTCGTCGTCGCGGCGATCGGCAGCCGCGACCCCGCGGTGGTCGGCACGCTGCTCGACTCGCTGCGCCGCCTGCGCAACGAGCAGGACCCGGTGCGGCGCACCGCTTTACAAGCGATCAATCAGATCCCGCCGACCCTGCTTCGCCCCGAGCACCTGCCCGCGCTGGAGATTCTGGGTACGGACGCGCTGCAGGCCCGGGACAGGTCGGCCATGACCACCGGCGCGGTCGGCGTCATGGCCCGCGGGCTGCTGGTCCACGGCGCCCGCACCGACGATCCGGCCTGCACCGAGTCGGCGCTGCGGCTGGTCGAAAGCCTTGCGGCGCATGCGAGCTCGATCCCGCTGGCCGACCTCGACCGCAATCTGCCGCACGGCGCCGAACATCGACTGTTCGCGGCACTACGTCGGCGACTGGACGGCGACGCGGTGCGCGATGCATGGAGCCTCACCCTCGGCCTGGCCAACGGCCTGCACAAACGCGCCTGGAACGTCGTCCCCTTGCAGCAGTTGCTGTTACGGGCCTGCGGTGCGCGCGACGACGCCGTGATCCGCGGCGCGGTCGACCTCGTCCTGGCCAACCCGGCCACCCGCGACGATCACCTCGCCACCTTGCTGAACCGGGACCGCTCGCTCTTCTCGCTACCCCGGGTGCAACGGCTGATCGCCACGCGCCGAACCGATCTGCTCGACATCGCGCTCAACGGCGCGACACCGGGCCGTTTCATCGCGCCGAAAGTGCGTCTGGTGCCCGACTTCTGGGACGGCTTCGACGGCTGGACCCCACGCCAGATCGAACTGTACGCGCGGGCGCTCACCGCGCTTGTGCGCGCGAAGGAGTCCTCGGCATGGGAGAAGGCCTGGGCGATACAGCGATTGGGTCGTCTGCCCGGTAGTTTCGCGCGCCTCGTCGGCTACACCGACCATCCCGAGCTAACGGTGGCCGAGGCGGCGCTCACCGCACTCGGCCGCAGCGAGGACGCCGAGGCAGCGATCGGTGTGCTCGGTCGGCACGTCGACTCCGATCGGGCGCGAGTCGCGGTGAGCGGCATCGCTTCCCGCGCAAGGAGCATCGCACCGGATCGGCTCGCGGTCGCGCTCACGCCGCTGGTGGATTCGCCGAAGATCACCTCGGTGAAGGAGGGCGTTCGGCTGCTCGCGGCGCTGCACGTGCCGGAGGCGATGGCAACGATCCGGGCCATCTGGGACCGGCCGAACCAGCATCGCGACGTCAAACGCGCGGTCGTGTTCGCGTGCCGCTGGCTGCTCGATCACGACGCGGCGTGGCTGATCCTCGCCGACGCGTCCCATGACCCCGCGGTGGCGGGCGAGGCACTCAATCTCACGCCCGCCCTGCTGCCGGTTCCGCAGCGGCGCAGGATGGCCGGGCTGGTGCGGGAGATGGCGGGCGGCGCCGACGTCCAGCTGGCCACCGAGGCGATGCGGGTGCTCGGTAGCTGGCAGCGCTGGGCGCCCGCCGACACCGGCGACATGCTGGTGCGCAGGCTCGCCGACCTCAGCGAGGCGGGGCTATGGCGACAGGCCGCGCAGGTGCTGGTCGGCGGCGATTTCCGGGCGGAGGTGCCGGCGGCGGTGGACCGGCTGCTCGCCGCCGAGGACATCATCATCGCCGGTCGTGATCTTCCTGCCAGGCAACGACTCTCGACACTGCTCGGCAGTCTCGGCAGCTCGGCGGCGCTGTCCGACGAGGCGCGGACGACGGCGGTCGTCGTTGCCGAGCGGCTGGCCGGGGAAACGCAGTGGCGGCGGTTTGCGATCGATCTGCTGCTCGCCCAGATTCGGTGGGCGGATGCGGCGTCGAGTGTGCGGTCGATCCAGCAGGCGTGCGGGCTCGCGCGAGGGGCGCTGGTGGTCTATCCGGCCGAACAGCTGCGGATACAGCTGGCGCGGACCGGGCAGATGGTCGATGCCGCGACCATGACGACGGTCGCGCGCGATCTGTCCACGGATGTCGACAGTGCGACCGCGCTAGCCGCGCTGGCGTTGATCTCGCAGTGCGGCAATCACTTCGGCTGGACGCCGACCTGGGTGGAGCTACTCGCCCGAATGCGGACGCATGGGCAGAGCAATGTCCGGGTGGCGGCGCACGAGATCTTCACCGTTACCGAGTGAGTGCGGCGGGATTCTCAGCGGGCGTGCCGCGCCAGTCGACCACGCGGCACGCCGGGCGGGGCGCCCCGTTGCGCCCGCCGTCACTGTGCGGGCGACGTAATCGTCCAGAGGGGGTCACTGGTCGGATGACAACCCTGGGACGTCGCCCTTTTGAGCAAGCGACGCTGTCGGGGCAGTGTCACTATCGAGAGGGAATCCGTTGGTCGAGAAGATCACTGCTCAGGCAATCGGCGACGGCCACCGGCCACGTCGGTTACCAAATCAGTGTACCCATCGACAAGTTCTGCCAGGTGGTACCAATGTTTATGGGTATTGTCACTGCGCACGCCCTCGATGTCGATGGCCTGGTTCGCATCGACCCAACTGCGGGCCATCCGGTCAACCACCGCGCCGAGGCTTTCCGTGTGCAGCGACGCACCGTTGCGATGCTGCGGAATCTCCTTGCCGATCCAATCATTGATGTCGTCGACGAGTTCACTTCGGCGGCAGTCGATTTCAACGATCAACGCGGCGTCACGCACCTGCTGCCTGCGCGCGTGCAACTCGGCGAGGGCGTGCGCGGACCGCAGCATTTCCCGATCTTGGAAACGGCGTCCTTGAAAGGCACACAATAACTGTGGAGCTGTCGGTAGTACCCCCACCGTAGGCGCACTCATACCTTCACCCCAAGTTCGCCCGACACCAACACGCTTTGTACCAACATAATTGGCTCTCGATTCGGTTATCCCGGTCATCGGATCGGTTGTTCACAACTAGGCTAGCTGGATCATGCACTTACTGATGCAAGAACGCAAGAGTGCGTCCGCATTGCTGCGACTCGTCTGTTAGCGCACCTTAAGAGGCCCGGTTTCCCAGCCGGACAACAGCTTCAGCGCCCGCTGAGCAGCAACGTCGCCGAATGACCTCAGGCGATGCGCGGGCCGACTTCGCCGGCCAGCGCCGAGTGTGTGTTCAGTGCGCCCGTCGTCGGTCGCGATGGTCGATCAGCAAGCGCCAGAAGGGATGCCGATCGGTTGCTCTGCGGCACCGCGGCCGCCGATCGCGGCCGGGAAAGGTGTCAAGACCGGTTACGAACCGCGTACGAGTCGGTTTTCTCCGGGTCAGCGCATTCGGGTGAACGTGACGTAGTGATCGCCGGTGTACCAAGCGGACTTATCGCTTCCGGTGACAATGCGTTCGGCATCGCGATTGTGTCCCGGCTTCTTGATATTGACGTCCCACTCTTGATAAGAGATCCGACGCCCCGCCGAATCGGTGCTCGGCAGCGACTTCTCCTGATTCGTCCAGGTACCACCACCTTTGGTGCCCGATCCGTCATTCGGCGGCCAGGTACCCGCGTCGATCCGCGCGAGGGTGTCCCAAGCCCGCTGCGGCACAGCGGCACTGACCAGCGTGACCGACTCGCCATGCACCGGCCTCGGCGACTGCTCCCCCGTCGACAGGCCGAAGACCAGCGTCAAGGCCGCGGCCACCACCGCGAGAATGTGCACGAACCGCTTCGAGGTCGATCCCGCCCCAGTCATAACGCCTGAAGCTACGTGCCCAAGTCGAACTCCAGGTTTCGCCAGGTTTCCGACGCGTGAAGCCTTGGTGCGCGGCGGATGTCACCCGAGATCCCTATCCAGGGAACCAGCGACTTTGGCATCGAGAACTTTGGTATTGAAACCTTGGAACTCGCCGAGTTGGAACGCGTACGCTTTCGTCCTACGAACGCGCCGAAGGGATGTTGTGATGGCAGGCAAGCGCACCGTCCTGACCGTGCGATTACGCCGGTTGGCGGCGATGTTGCACGAGATGCGCGAGCATGCCGAACTCAGTAAAGAGGAGGTGAGTGCGAAGACCGGTATCAACGTCACCACGTTGTATCGGATCGAGACCGCGCAGGCGCGGCCGCAGCGGCGCACCCTCCAGGCGATGCTCGACCTGTACGCGGTGACCGAGGAGCAGCGCGACGACGCGATGGAACTGCTGTCGGACGCGCTGAAGCCGGGTATGTCACGGGCCTACGAGGGCAGTGTGTCGGAGGTGTACGCGGCATACATCAATTTCGAGGCCGAGGCATTGTCCGCGCGGCACTATCAGACCTCGACCATCCCGGGGCTTTTGCAGACGATGGAGTACGCGACGGCGGTGATCGACACCTCGATGCCCAAGGTGGAGGCCGCGATCATGGAGGACCGGGCGCGCGCGAGGATGGATCGGGCCGCCAACCTGACCAAGGAGGAGCCGCTCGAGCTGTGGGTGGTGATGGACGAGGCGGCGATCCGGCGCACCGTCGGCGGGCCCGTCGTCATGCACGGCCAGCTGGATCGGCTGCTCCAGGAAACCAAGCGCAAGAACGTGATTCTGCAGATCCTGCCGTTCGACGCTGGCGCCCATCCCGGCATGGCCGGCTCGTTCACCCTGCTGGACTTTCATGATCCGGCCGATCCTGAGCTGGTGTATGTGGAGGGCATCGCGGGTGACGAGTTGATCGAGGGCCATCCCGAAATCCGGCGCTTCGGCGTGATTTTCGACCAGCTGCGTGCGATGGCGTTGAGCCCGCGCGACTCCGCGGAGATGATCATGGACGCCGCCGCGCGGATGGGCGACTAGCTCCGGCTTGCCCGCCGGTATCCGACCGCCGCTGGCACCGCGAACAGCACGATCGCGCCGACCGACCACGCCACGGTGGCCAGCAGCGGGGCACGGACCGCCCCGCCGAGCGAGAGCCCGCGCATGGCGTCGATCGCGTAGGTCATCGGCTGGTGCGCGACAATCGGTGTGGCCCAGCGCGGATACGCGATCAGCGGCACGAAACCGGTGCTGAAGAACATCATGATCGACGAGCCGAGCGAAACCGCCTCCACCAGCGCCGTTTTCGCGCTGTACACCGCGACGGCGGTGACAAGCGTCGCGAAGCCGAGCCCATACAGCAGCGGCACACCGAACAGCGCGATACCGGCAAGCACGCCCTGCTCGAACCGGAAACCGAGCACCACGCCCACCGCGAACAACACCATGGTGCACAACAGAATCCGGACTCCTTCGGCGACGATCCGCGAGGCAAGCCCGGACGCGCGATGCACCGGCAACACCCACAATCGGGCGAGCAGCCCCTGATCGCGTTCCCTGCCGAGCGTGACCGCACCGGCCAGCGACCCCGACATCACCCCGACCAGCGCGACCATCGGCACCGAACCGTACAGCGCGCTCGCGCCGGAGAATGTCGAAATCTGCTTGCCGAGCACGGTATTCAGCACGATCAGCAGCAACGCCGGGAAGGCAAGCGACTGCACCATCGTCAGCGGGTCACGCCACCAGCGCAGCAACAGCCGCCTGGTCTGAATGACGGTCTGCGGCACCAGCAGTCGCCAGGTCTCGGTCCGGCCGGACACCACGGGCAGATCTGCGGCCCGATCGTGCGTGCTCGTCATGCCGACCTCCGCACGGCGACCACCGTGCCGAGCGCGCCGCACACCACGAGTATCCCTGCCGCCCAGGCCAGACCGGGTCCGAGGACCGGAAGGCCGACAACGCCCGCATTGCCGGTCGAATCACCGGCCAGCGCGCGCAATCCGTACACGAACTGCGACACCGGCTGATTGCGTGCGAAACCTTGTAGCCACGAGGGGAATTGGCGCGCCGGCACGATACCGGTGGACACCAACCCGAGGATCAGCTGCGGAAAGATGAGCACCTGCGTGATCGCCTCCGGACTCCTGGCCAGGCTGCCGATCAAATCCGCGCCAAGACAGAACGCCAACGCCACCAGCAGCGCGAACGCCATGAATCCCGCCGTATCCCACCAGCTTCCGTAGAAATGCACGCCGATCACCCACCCGCACAGCACGGCGACGGCCAACGAGACCGCGGCGCGGTACATGGCGGCGGTGATCCGCGCCGCCAGCGGTGCCACCGCGGGCATCGGCATCGATCCGAATCGGATAGTGAGCCCGTCCTTGGCATCGCTGGCCGCCCGGAACGCGGCCGAGGTGGCGCAGAAGGCGACCGCCTGCATCACGATCATCGGCATGAGGTACTGCGCGTAGCTGCTGAGTCCGTGCCCGTACACGGTCATCACCAGGTTCAACGGCACATAGAACCCGAGGGTGAACACGGTGGGCGCGACGACGGCGGTGACCAGTTCGCCGTTGCGCCAGGACGGCCGGATCAGGCGGCAGGTCAGCACCCACCACTGGGCGATCGCCCCGATCCGCGACGGCACCGTCAGCAGGCTCATCTGCACGCTCTCATCCTGCGGATATCCGCGCCGGTTTGCCGGGAACCGGCAGTTGTCCGCATGTCGCGGGTGGTTGCCCAGAGAGATACCGAGACAGCAAGCGGTTCGGTTCATGCCGAACCCGCCGCCCGCCGAGTAGCGGATCTCGTTGTTGGACAGTGCACCAACTCACGTCGTGTTCGTCCGGATCAGTGGATGACTAGTGGCCACCCTGTGAGTAATGTGTGCCGAGATGACCAGCATGGAAGCTCGTTTCGGTGACGCGACCCGGACCGTGCCCCTCCCCAACCCGTGGAATCTGACCGCCTATCTCGCCGCCGTCGCCGCGCACCGTGGCCGCTCCATCAGCCTGCACACCGCGCCAAGGGCACTGCTGAACGAGATCGGCTGCGGCGGAGGCGGTTTGTGGGTCGCGCGCAAACACGACGACATCATCGTCTACGACGATGATGCCACCGATCGAAACGCCGATCACATCATCCTGCACGAGGTGGGGCACATGCTGCTCGGTCACGGCACGCAGGAGTCCGATCGCGGTGCTCCGGTGCCGCCGACACTGGCGCTGATGCTGCCCTCGATTTCGCCGCAGTCGATCGAGCATGTGCTCGGGCGCAGCGAATTCGGCGTCGACCGGGAACGGGAGGCGGAGGTGTTCGCCGATATGACCATGGTCTACGCGACATTGCCGCAGCGCCGGAATCGGTCGTTCCGGCTGTTCGGGCGCGGGAAGTAGTCAGCAGCACTCGTACGGGTCGTCGGGTAGCCGCCGGATGCCGCTGCGCAGGTCGTCGATGAGGTCCTGGTAGCCGTCGGCCAGCGCCTCGATCTGCACCCACGCGTCATAGAACACCGCCTCCGGAGCGAAGGCGAGCGCGGCGACCGCCTGCGCGGTCATTCCCGCGAGCCGGTCGACCAGCCTGCCGACGGTTTCGACGTGCTCGGGTGCCGCGATCTCCGGAACCGGGGTCGCCAGGGTGACCCAGCGATCGATGGTGCGCACCAGCTGGATGCGGCGCCGATCGATCTTGACCGACTCGATGGCCGGGGTCCGCTCGCGCACCAGGTGCAGCTGGGCCAGTTCGCCCGCCGCCTCGAGCATCGGATGGTCCTCGTGCGGGAAGCCGCGGAAGGCGGCCAGCAGCAGATCTCTGCTCGGAATCGTCCGGTCGTTACCCGAGTGGTCCACCTCAGCGCCCCCACCTGGCCGCGCGTCGGCGCGCCCCCGCCGTCGGGTGGTGACGAATACCGCGCCGCCGCAGCGGCACATCCCGCACCTGGCACACATCGATAGCGTGAACGAGAGTTCCCCCCTCCACGTCGATTTCACCCACTTCCGTTTCTCCGACACACGCTGGTCAGCCGCCTCCCCACCGGTCCGCCGCCACAACAATCCAGGCTCGGCAAACTTAGAGTGACCACACCTTAATCTGCCACTCGGAAGTAATCACCTGCGGCTATGCCCAGCCGCCCCGGCGTCCCAGCCAACCCCGGGTGAGTCGGGCAAATCACGCTTGATGCGCGCACGGGTGCGGTGCGTGCTCTGGCGTTGGTTGCCGGGAGTTGACTCCGCGTAGTCGACCATGCCTCTCGGTCAAGCGGGAGCGGTGAGGTAGTCGGGCCCGCCGATGTAGACGGTGTGGCCGGATTCGGCTTGGCTGGTGGTGGCTTCGGCTACGGCGGCGGCGAATTCGGGGATGGTGGGGAGGGGGGCGTTGTCGCGGCGGGCTGCGACGGCGGCTGGGTTTCGGCGTTCGAGGAGTTGGACGATGATGGTGCCGTCGATCATGTCGCCGGAGACGGTGTGCAGGGTGATGCCGTGGGTGGCGAGGGTGGGGATCATGGCGCGCAGGGCGTCTTCGCCCGCGCGTTTGCTGGCGGCGATGGGTTCGTAGTCCGCGGGGACCGGTTTGCGGCCGTGGAAGTGGGCCTGGTGGCTGGTGACGAAGACGATGCGGGATCCGGTCGGCATGTGCGGTCGGGCCAGGTGGACCAGGCGGGTTTGGGCGTCGCGGTTGATCGACATGGCGTAGTCGGGGGCCGCGTTGCGTTCGAGGCCGCCGGAGGCGTTGAGGATGAGGACGTCCAGGCGGCCGAACTGCTCGGTGATGGTTTCGATGAGGGTGCGGGCGGAGGTTTCGTCGGAGATGTCGGCGCCCGCGGTGGCGGCGCTGCCGCCCGCGGCGACGATCTCATCGGCGATTGCCTTGGCGCGCTTGAGCTTTTCCCGATAGTTGATGATCACGTGGTCGCCGCGGGCGGCGAGGATGCGCGCGGTTTCGGCGCCGATGCCGCGGGAGGCACCCGTGATCAAAACGATTCGCTGTCCGGCTGGTTCGCCCACGTTTCCCTCTCGATGGCGGGCCGTCGGCCCGGCAGATTGCTTCTAAATCAGAATCACTATGGTAGTTCTAAATGAGAAGTGCAAGCGGGGCGAAGCCGCCCAATGATTCGGCCGACGCGCCGGTACTGGCCGCGATGGAACTGCTGGGACAGCGGTGGACGTTGCGTGTGCTGTGGGAGTTGGCGCCCGGCCAGCTCGGGTTCCTCGAGCTGCGGCGTCGCATGGACAACTGCTCCTCCAGCATGCTTTCGGTGCGCCTGCAGCATTTGCAGGGCGTTGGGCTCATCGTCAAGAACGCCGACAAGTCCTACGAACTCACCACCGCGGGAACCGAACTCGGCGCCGCGATGCAAGACGTGTGGGATTGGTCGCGGCGGTGGGAGAAATCACTCACCGACCCGAACGACTGAGCGGTTTGACCTTCCGCCTACCTGAGACTCCATGATGACCTGGTGGCTGAGTCCGATGGGTTGATCACGATAGGCGTGCTGGCGCGAGCGAGCGGGCTCACCGCGAGTGCGCTGCGGTTTTACGACGACTGCGGGCTGCTCGCACCCGCGCGGGTCGATCCGCTCACCGGGTACCGGTATTACACGGAGGCGCAACGGGAACGCGCGGCACTGATCCGGCGGCTGCGGGCGATCGAGGTGCCGCTCGATACGATCTCGGACATCCTGTCCGGCGATACGGGGCGCGCCGAACGGTTGTTGGACGAGCACGTCGACGAACTGAAACAACGAGCCCTCGACGCCGCACTCGTGGCCGAGAGAATCAAGCAGGCGCTCGGCGTCGGATCGATAGGCGACCGTGTCGAGCTGTCTGCCACATTGCTGGCCGAGGCGTTCGAGCAGGTGCGGGCCGCCGCGGCGAGTAGCCGCGAAATACCTGTTCTCGCAGGCATTCTGCTGGAGGCGAGCGCGAATTCGCTGACGCTCACTGCCACTGATCGCTATCGGCTTTCGACGCGGACCGTGGTGTCACGAGACCGGCAGGGCGCGGACTGGGCACTGGTCGTCGACGCGAGCGATCTCGATCCGATCATCACGTGGCTGCGCGGCCTGGACGAAATCGTCACTGCCCCAACAGAACAAGGATTACGACTCATCGGCGACGGCACCGAACGGCATTGCCGGGTGATCGATGAACCGTTCCCCGACTATCGAGTAGTGCTGTCGAACCTCGCGCCGGTACGAACACGGGTGGTCACCGCCCGCAAACCGCTGCTCGACCTTCTCGAAAACACCTCCCCCACAGTGCGATTCGAGATCAACAACATCGGTCTCACGGTGTCCGGCAACCACCTGCCCGCGACGGTCACCGGCTCCGACATCGATCTCCACTTCGATGTCGCCACACTGCTCCCCGCCGTGCACACCGCACTGGGCCCAGATCTCATGCTCGACATCGCCGCAGCCGATCACCCGATCGTGCTGCGCTCCGCCACCGACGGCGACCTCACGACCCTGGCCATGCCGACCCGGCAGCCAGCCGAAAGATAGGACCCCGTGCCATGACCGACGACACCATGGTCGCGATCACCGACGCAGTCACACTCGGCCGCGAAGGCAAACCCGACGCGGCCCGCGAATCCCTGCTCACCCTCTGGAGTTCCCTTGGCCCGCAGGGCGATCCGCTACACCGCTGCACCCTCGCCCACTACCTCGCCGACCTCTACGACGACGCCGCCGAGGCACTCGCCTGGGACATCCGCGCCCTCGACGCCGCCGACTCGCTGACCAATACCCGCGCCAAGCAATACCATGCCTCCCTCGACGTTCAAGGGTTCTACCCGTCCCTGCATCTGAACCTGGCCGACAACTACCGCAAACTGAGTTCCTTCACCGCCGCGCAACGCGAACTCACCGCCGCCAAAGCCACGCTGCATGCCCTCCCCGATACCCCTTACGGCACCATGATTCGCACTGCGGTCGACGAAGTCGAAGCAGCGATCCAAGCGCACGACACCAGCCCCCGAGCGTCCGCTCCGACCGGCCGCGGATAGCCGAATCACCAGCGGCGTTTGGTGGGGTGCCCTGGATCCTGAAGGGCGGCGGAAACGCCGACTTCAGCTTCTGAGCGAACACGAACGGCCCGCGCTTCTCGGAGTGCGGGCCGTTTGCCTCACCGAAAGCCAGACCGTAGCCGCCGAAGTCGCCGACCAGGAACTTCTGCCGAACAACATGATTGGCGATAGGCGATGCTAACCTTAGCGCCACACCGAATTCAGCAGTATACGAACACCTCATGAACCAACAGGTTTAGGCTGTGCGCCGTGGTCGAACCCCAACCGTCAATCGCGCCCCATCCCGATATCGCCCCGTTGGCCCCACTGCTCGGCACCTGGCGTGGCGATGGGCACGGCGAATACCCGACCATCCAGTCGTTCGATTACCTGGAAGAAGTCCGGTTCGGCCACCTCGGCCGCCCATTCCTCACCTACCGGCAGCGCACCCGCGCCGCCGACGGCAGCCGCCCCATGCACGCCGAAACCGGCTATCTGCGTTGCCCGAGCCCGGACCGAGTGGAATTGATCTTGGCCCACCCCACCGGCATCACCGAGATATGCGAGGGCGCACTCGATGTCGCCGATGGCGCGCTGCACATGGAATTCGACTCCACCAGCATCGGCCGCACCAGCACCGCGAAACTCGTTACCGCCCTCGGCCGCACATTTCAGCTGAAGGGCGACACCATCGATTACACGTTGCGCATGGCCGCGGTCGGCGAGCCGTTGCAACACCACCTCGCCGCCACATTGCGCCGGGCCGACTAAAGCGCCCGATCCGCCCGGCCCGCTCGCCGCACCGTAAGGCCCGGCGGGCCGGGATCCGAACACCCTCCGCCGACCGGCGAAGGATCCGGAACATTATCTGGCCGAATAGCCCGTCCCACGGAGTTGTTTCGCGATCGGCGAATTTCCCGAAAATGCCGGACCGCTAGGCGGTACTCTCACCGGGATTCCTCCGGAATGTGACCTGCGGTATTTTCTTGCTGCCATGTGCCGTCGATCACTTGGGCTTGTTCGGTGAATCGATCACGGTTTACGGTTCCGAAGCAGCAAACTTTCAGATAACTTCGCGCGGCAATCCCTGCGCGGACCGGATAGAACCCTTCCCCCGTCGACACCCCTGACCCGAGGGAGACGAACCATGAAGCGTTCCACCACAATCCTGGCCAGCGTTGCCATCGTTCTCGGCGGCGCCGCGACCGTCCAGATCCTCGACGGCGGCGACGCCGGTGCCGCGATCACGGACCACTCCTCGTCCACCAGCAACCAGGCAGCCGCGCCGGCCAGCGCGCCTCAGTAACCAGGGGGCAGCGCGGCGATCATGTCCCGGCTGACCGCGACCGCGTTGTCGGAGCTGCCACCCTTGACCAGCAGCGTCGCGAACGCGATATCCCCTCGGTAGCCGACGAACCACGAGTGCGACCCGCCGTCGACCTCGGCCTCGCCGGTTTTGCCGTACACCTCACCCTGATCGGCGATCCGCTCGGCTGTGCCGCCGGTGACCACCCTGCGCATCATCGCGCGCAGCCCGGTGATCACCTGCGGCGCGAGGGCGGGCGTCTCGCCGTCGACCGTCGTGCTGCGGCCCGCGATCAGGTACGGCACCGGCACCGAGCCGTGCGCGACGGTGGCCGCCATCAGCGCCATGCCGAGCGGGCTGACCACCACCTTGCCCTGGCCGATGCCGTCCTCGGTGCGCTGGATCAGCTCGTCCGACGGCGGCACCGAGCCGGAGAACGTCGGCAGCCCCGCGACCGTATAGCCAGGGCCGACACCGAATTTCGCGGCGGTCGCGTGCAACGCGTCGCCGGGCAGCCTGCTCGCCACGTTGGCGAACGCGGTGTTGCAGGACCGTTCGTAGGCCGTGATCATCGGCACGTCACCGATCGTGAACAGGTCGTAGTTGGGAATCGTCCGGTCCCCGATGGTGATTCGGCTCGGGCAGGGCAACACCGTGTCCGGGGTGGCGAGGCCGGTGGTCATCGCGGCGGCCGCGGTCACCGTTTTGAACACCGAACCCGGCGGATACTGGCCGATGGTCGCGACCGGACCGTCCTGATCGGCCGCCTTGTTCTGCGCGATCGCCAGAATCGCACCGGTCGACGGACGAAGCACCACCATCATGGTCTGCTCCGCGCGCCCGTCGACGGCGCGTTGCGCGGCGTTCTGCACGTTGCGATCCACGCTGAGCGAGAACGACGGGGCCGGTTGCGACGGCACCTCGGTGAGCACATCGGTGTCGGCACCGTTCGCGTTCATGGTGACCACGCTCCAGCCCGCCTTGCCGTCCACCTCGGCGATCACCGTCTTGCGGATCTGCGCGAGCAGATCGGGTGCGAAGTTGCGGTCGGTGGGGACCAGGTCCCACTGCGTGGTGACCACGACACCGGGCAGGCCGATGAGATCGGTACTCACCTGGTCGAATTCGCTCTCGCTGAGCATCGCGACGGGGTAGGCGCCCTTGGTCGAGATGGCCGTGTCCCGGATGGATTCGGGCGTGAGCTGCGGGTCGAACTGGCTCAGCGCCGCCGCCAGCGAGGTCGCGACCGCGCCGGGGTCGGCGGCGTTGGCCGCGGTGAACGCGACGCGGGAAATCTTGCCAGGCACCAGCACATCGCTGCCAGCCTGCTCGTTCACCCGCGCGCGCGGCGCCGGGTTGGCCCGCAGCGACATCGTCTGAGTGTCACCCAGGTTGGGATGGATGTTCGACGAGGTCCAGCGAACCTTCCAGCGACCGCCGCTGCGCCCCATCTGCAGCTGTCCGGTGTAGCGCCAGGTCCGGTCCTTGGGCAGGTGCCACTCGTAGGTGTAGTCGACGGTCGCGGTGTCGCCGCTGACCCTGGCCGAGCCGGTGCGCGCCGTCAGCTTCTCGGCTTGCAGGTGGTCCCACGCGGAACCCAGTGCGGCACTGGCCTTTTCGGGCTGATTGGTGAGGTCGGCTGCGGCCGCCAGGTCGTGCTTGGCGAACGCCTCGACGAAGTCGTCGGCCGCGGGCACCGGTCCCTGCGGGCCACGCGCGCAACCGGCCACCGGCAGCGCGAGCAGCGCGACAGCCAGCGTGACGAGCAGCGGCGTCCTCAGCGGATAGGTCCTGGTCGACATCGGCACCGATGGTAGTAGCCAATGTCGAGCAAACCTCCGCGCCGCTCCGTGTTTCTTTCCACTGAAACAGCTTTCAGCGTCGGCGCGGTCAGTCGAGCAGGACGGTGCAGAAGGTAGCGATCTGCCGGAAGCCGACGCGGCTGTAGGCGCGGCGGGCGACCTCGTTGTAGTCGTTCACGTACAGGCTCGCGGTGCGCCCGGATGCCACCACCGCGTTGGCGATGGCGGCCGTACCGGTGGTACCGAGTCCGGTGCCGCGATGTTCGGGATGCACCCAGACGCCTTGGATCTGGCCGGTGCGCCGGGACAGGGACCCCACCTCGGCCTTGAATACGACCTCGCCGTCCTCGAAACGTGCCCAGGCGCGGCCGGATTCGATCAGGCTCTGAATGCGGCGCCGGTAGCCGCGGCCGCCGTCACCGGCGCGGGGATCGACGCCGACCTCTTCGATGAACATGGCGATCGCGGCGCAGAGGTAGCGGTCGAGTTCGTCCGGACGCACGCGCCGGACATTGGGGTCCGGGGTCACCAGCGGCGGTTGCGCGAGGGCGAGCAGCGGCTGTTCGCCGCGCAGTTCCCGCGCGGGACCCCAGTGGTCGGCCAGCATCTCCCAGAGCGGTAATGCCAGCTCACGGCGTCCGACCACCGATGACGCGATGCGCGGCCACCTGATCGCCCGGTCCGCGAACGCCCGTAGCGCGTCATGATCACCGCGCAGAGGGACCAGGTTCGCACCGGAGAAACACAGCGACTCCGAAGGTCCGCCTCGACTCCATAGTTCGCCCTGGCCACATCGGGTCGTGTCCAGGCCGAATTCCTGGAGCCGAGCGGCGACCATGCACGAGGCCACCGGGTCGGCATCCAGAACTCGAAGGACCTGCCCCAGGTCCCGGTTCGCGAGCTGCCGCGCGGGAACGTACTTCGCCCTACGCGTCGGCTCCAGCAGACTCCGCACGTTGCTAGCCTGCCACGAAAATCGGCGATGTGGTACGGCTATGCCGAACGCAACAGTTCGTGTGTTGTTCAACTGAACCAGACGAAGTCCGGCTACAGCCTGGGTGCGGCGTCAGCCGACCGTGACGACCGGCTCGCCAGCGCCCGCGTCCACGCCCATTTGCTCGGCGATGCGCAGCGCCTCCTCGATCAGGGTTTCCACGATCATCGCCTCCGGCACGGTCTTGATGACCTCGCCCTTGACAAAGATCTGGCCCTTGCCGTTGCCGGACGCGACACCGAGATCCGCCTCACGCGCCTCGCCGGGCCCGTTCACGACGCAACCCATCACGGCAACCCGCAACGGCACCTCCATGCCCTCCAGCCCGGCACTGACCGCGTTCGCCAGGCTGTACACGTCAACCTGAGCGCGGCCACACGACGGGCAGGACACGATCTCGAGCTTGCGCGGGCGCAGGTTCATCGACTGCAGGATCTGATCGCCGACCTTGATCTCCTCGGCGGGCGGCGCGGACAGCGAGACGCGGATGGTGTCGCCGATGCCCTCCGACAGCAGCGCACCGAACGCCACCGCGGACTTGATGGTGCCCTGGAACGCGGGGCCCGCCTCGGTGACGCCGAGGTGCAGCGGGTAGTCGCTGCGCGCGGCCAGCTGACGATAGGCCTCCACCATGATCACCGGGTCGTTGTGCTTGACCGAGATCTTGATGTCGCCGAACCCGTGGTCCTCGAACAGGCTCGCCTCCCACAGCGCGGATTCCACCAACGCCTCCGGGGTGGCCTTGCCGTACTTCTCCAGCATCCGCTTGTCCAGCGAACCGGCGTTGACGCCGATGCGGATCGGGATACCTGCGGCGGCCGCGGCCTTGGCGACCTCGCCGACCCTGCCGTCGAATTCCTTGATGTTGCCCGGGTTTACGCGCACCGCGGCGCAGCCGGCGTCGATAGCCGCGAAGATGTAGCGCGGCTGGAAGTGGATGTCGGCGATGACAGGGATCTGGCTCTTGCGCGCGATCGTCGCCAGCGCGTCCGCGTCTTCCTGACGCGGACAGGCCACCCGGACGATGTCGCAGCCGGAAGCGGTGAGCTCCGCGATCTGCTGCAGGGTGGCGTTGACGTCGTGGGTCTTGGTGGTGGTCATGGACTGCACGGAGATCGGGTGATCACTTCCGACCCCGACATTGCCCACCATCAGCTGGCGAGTCTTGCGTCGAGGAGCGAGAACGGCCGCAGGAGCGGCGGGCATCCCCAATCCGATTGTGCTGGTCACTTTCGGCTGCCTACTTTCGTACGTACATTCCGGGCCGTTCGCCTTCCGAGCTTAGTCGCGCACGCCGAACGACCACCCTGTGACGCCCACGACAACGTGCTGTCCCCCAAGTGCCCGCGACAGGGTACCGCGTCGAGGGGAACGTCAGAACAACTTGATCGGATTGACGATGTCGGCGACCAACGTGAGCACCATGTAGGCGCCGCCGATCACCACCGCGACGTAGGTCAACGGCAATAGCTTCAGATAGTCCACCGGACCGCCGGGTGCCAGACCCTTCCAGCCGCGAATGGTGTTGCGGATCTTCTCGTACAGCACCACCGCCATGTGGCCGCCGTCCAGCGGCAGCAGCGGCAGGATGTTGAAGGCGCCGAGGAAGAAGTTCAGGCTGGCAAGGACCAGGATGAACACGCCCCACAGGCCGCGTTCGGCGGTCTCGCCGCCGATCTTGCTCGCGCCGTAGACGCTGACCGGGGTCTCCGGGTCGCGCTCGCCGCCGGTCACCGCGCTCCACAGCGCGGTCACCTTCTGCGGCAACTGGGCCAGCGACTGGAACGTCCGCACGAACATATCGCCGGTGAACGAGCCCGCGGCGGGGATCGCGCCGAGCACGTTGTGCTTGACCGGCCCGTAGAAGTCCGAGCCGACGCCGACGGCACCGACCTCGCGACCGACCCCGTCCACGTAACGCATGACCTGTTCCGGGGTGACCGGGACGGTGAGGGTCTTGCCGTCGCGCTCGATGGTGTAGGTGAACGGGCCGGACTGCTTCTGGGTTTCGGACGTGAAGTCCTTCCAGGTCGTCACCTTCACGTCGTTGACCGACTTGACGATGTCGCCGCGCTGCAGACCGGCACGCTGAGCCGGGCCCGCGCCGGAACACGGCTGGGTGCTGCCGTCCGGATTCTGTTGCGGCACACAGCTCATGTTGCCGAGCTGGGTGGCAGGCGGCTGGTCGAACCGGGGCAGGCCCCAGCCGATCGCGAGGATGACCACCAGGATGTAACCGAGCAGGAAGTTCATCGCGATGCCGCCCGACATCACGACCATCCGCTTCCAGGTCTCCTGGCGGTACATGGCGCGGTCGACTTCTTCCGGCTCCAGCTCGTCGAGGGCGGTCATGCCCGCGATATCGCAGAAGCCGCCGAGCGGCAGCGCCTTGAGGCCGTACTCGGTCTCCCCGCGCCGGAACGAGAACACCTTCGGTCCGAAACCGATGAAGTATCGCCGCACCTTCATACCGGTGGCCTGGGCGGTCCACATGTGCCCGCACTCGTGCAACGCGATCGATATCGTGATGCCTAGCGCGAACAGCACGAACCCCAACGCGTAGACCATGTGTTTAGCAGCCCTCCTGCATAGCGCAGCTCGCCTCGACGAAGGGCGACCGCCGGATCGGCCGCCCATAAACCTCTGGACCCGCACATCCCGTCACGGCCGCGAGCACCCCGACCACAGTAACCGGACCCCGCCCGGCCCTGCGTATTCAGTGTGCCAGGCGGCGGTCGACGGGCGAGTCCGAGCCTTCCCAGCAGTGCGGATCACGCCGCGAACGGGTCAGGTTCCGTCCGTGGCACGTGGTGGAGAGGTGCTCCCGTGTTCATGTGCCACTCACGGATGAGTGGTCAGGTAGGCGGTGTGTCAGGCGGTCACCCGAGCGCGGGCGAACTCACGGGCCCAGGTGTCGGCGGCGAGCACCTCGTCGAGGGAGGTCGGCTCGGTGCGCCATTGGTCGGCGGCTTCGACGGCGGCGGCCACGGTGCGGACGATGTCGGGGAAGCGGCTGGCGCCGTCAAGGAAGGCTTGTACCGCAACCTCATTGGCGGCGTTGTAGACGGCGGTGACACTGCCGCCCGCCTCGCCGGCGCGGCGGGCCAGCTCGATCGCGGGGAAGACCTCGTTGTCGACCGGCTCGAAGGTCCAGGTGGCGGCGGTGCCGAAGTCGCAGGCCAGCGCGGCACCCTGAACCCGGTCCGGCCAGCCGAGGGCCAGCGCGATGGGCAGTTTCATGTCCGGCGGACTGGCCTGGGCGAGCGTGGAGCCGTCGGTGAAGGTGACCATCGAGTGCACGATCGACTGCGGGTGCACGGTGACGTCGATGCGGTCGTAGGGCACACCGAACAGCAGGTGCGTCTCGATCAGCTCGAGGCCCTTGTTGACAAGCGACGCCGAGTTCAGCGTGTTCATCGGCCCCATGGACCAGGTCGGATGTGTCTTGGCCTCAGCGGGATTCACCGATTCCAGCATCTCGGCGGTCCAGCCGCGGAACGGGCCGCCCGACGCGGTGAGCACGAGCCGATCCACCTCGTCGGCGCGACCGCCACGCAGGCACTGCGCGAGCGCGGAATGCTCCGAATCGACCGGCACGATTTGGCCGGGCGCGGCCGCGCGAGTGACCAGCGAGCCGCCCGCGACCAGCGATTCCTTGTTGGCCAGCGCGAGCCGGGTGCCCGAGTGCAGGGTGGCCAGGGTCGGTCCAAGGCCGAGCGAGCCGACCAGCGCGTTGAGCACGACATCGGCCTCGGTGCGCCGCACCAGCTCGGTCGCCGCGTCCGGACCGGCCAGCGGAATATCGAGCTGCTCGGCGGCTTTCGGATCGGCGACCGCGACATTGCGCGTCCCGGTGGCCGCCATCTGCGCGGCTAGCAGTTCGGTATTGCCGCCGCGCGCGGCCAGGCCGACCACCTCGAACCGGTCGGGGTTGGCGGCGATCACCTCGAGCGCTTGGGTACCGATGGATCCGGTACTGCCGAGGAGCAGGACTCTCACGATGTCGGACACGAGTTCATTGTGGCGCACAAAGAAATAGGCACGGTGCGTACCCGCTCCACCGGCTACCGACCGCCAAGCGGCGTGTCCCGACTTACAACGACGCACCGTCGTATGTCACGATAACGAGCAGCAGTCCATCCCGAACCAGCTAAGGAGCGAATCGTGGCCGCCACGGAACTCGAACCCGCCAGCACCGAGCGCGGCATCGTCACTCACGTGGACACCGCCGAGGTTCCCTCCGCCGAGTGGGGGTGGAGCGGCGAGTCGCCCCGCACCTTCCGCGTCGCCGGGTGGATCGTCGCGTTCATCCTGGTCGCGATGGTCATCGGTAACCACAAGGGCCATGTCGAGGACATCTTCCTTGTCGGTTTCGCCGCCGCCATCGTCGGCATCCTGGTCCGGGACTCGTTCCTGCGCCGCAAGCCTCGCTAGTCGAGCGCCACGGTCATTCGCGAACAGCGGCCACCGTGACGTGGCCCGCATTCGCCCGAATGCCCTGAGATATACCGGCTTTCGCCAGGCCAGGGGCGCCTAGTACGGTTCGGGTCGAGAGGTCCGCGACTCCATCGAGTCGCGGACCTTCGCTGCTGACCAACCCGTGAGGACGCCATGCCCAAGATGTTCGCCGCCGCGCTGCTGACCGCAAGCGCCGTCGGTTCGCTGTTGTTACTGCCCGCCGCCCCGGCCTACGCCCAGTCCGAGACCTGCGGCCGCGCCATCGACGCGGTCAACAAGGCCATCGACGGATCCCCCAACGGTGTTCTGGAGGGCCCGGTCGCGCAGGCGCTGCACGGCACGCTGCTGTCCATCGCCGCGAGCGGTGGCGAACAGGCCGAGAAGGACGTCATCACCGCCTACGCCAACGCGCTGGCCGACGACCACGTCAGCGACATGGACCCGTTCACCAACGAACTCAACCGCGTCTGCGCGGGCTGACCCGAACTCGTTGGGGGCGAACAGGTTCGGCGGGGGCCGCGACATTTAGGCGACCGCCGATCAAAGCCCGCGACTAACGCCCCCGGCGCTTCGCGGGCTTCTTCTTGGCGACCGAATTCCTGGCAGGACTCGGTCGTCCACCCGTCCGCTTCGCAGCCGACTTCTTCTGCGGCTCAGCGCTTTTGGTCCGAGCGGCCGGAGATCGAGAGCTACGTTCGGAACGCCCGCGGACCACACCCACGAAATCCTCGACCACATCGCTGGTCCGATCCGTCGGCCACGCCAAGGCGATCTCCGTGTCCGCGACATCGGTCACCGTGCGATACACGAGGTCTCGGCGCGCATGCAGCCGAGCGATCGAATGCGGCACGACAGCGACACCGACACCGGCGGCCACCAGCTCGATAGCACCCGCGACCGCATCGATATCGGACGCGTCCTGCATCCGCTCATCGGCCAGCTCCGCCATGCTCACCTGCTCGAACACCGAGATCGGATGATCCTTCGGCACCACGACAACCGCCAACTCCCGATACAGCGGAATCGCGCTCATCCCGTCCCGATCAATCGGCAACCGAACAAAGCACAGATCGACCCGCCCCTCCCGCAATGCCACGTCCTGCTCCCCCATCGGCACCCCGACCACCTCGAGCGAGGTATCCGGAAACCGCTCACTCCAGATCCGCGTCCACTTCGACACCGTGACACCGGGCACAAACCCGACCCGCAACGCGGCGGGCCCGTCCGACGGTTCCTCGACCACCGCCGCTTCCGCCCGCGCGATCAACTCCCGCGCCTCCCCCAGCAACGCCGCCCCCTCCGCACTCAACTGAGTCGGCTGCGCCCCCGGCACAAACAACTTCGTCCCCAGCTCCGACTCCACATCGATCACCGTCTGACTCAACCGCTGCCGCGAAATGTTCAACCCCTTCGCCGCCCGCGCAAAATGCAGCTCCTCGGCAACCGCGACAAACCACCGCAGCCGCACCACATCAATCGACTCCAACCGGCTCATGCCAGGAACCATATCGCCACCCGATACGCTGTCTCAGTGAGCCCGGACCCTAACCCTCAGCTGATGAAGCCCCTGACCGCAGCCAACAAGCTCGGCATCTACCTCCCCGCGGCCCCCGAATCCTTCCGCAACGCCCCCCTCTCCCGCGCCGACCTCGAAGCCCTCCGCAGCAACCCCCCGGAGTGGCTCACCGACCTCCGCCGCACCGGCCCCTTCCCCCGCGACACCACCGCCCGCAAACTAGGCGTCTCCAACTCCGGCCTCTCCCGCGCCGAAGTCTCCGACGCCTTAACCGCCGACGAAATCGCGGCACTGCTCGCCGACCCGCCAGAATGGCTCATCCGCGAACGCGCCAACTACGCCGAGGTCCTCAAGGAAAACGAGCGAATCGCCACCAAGGAAGCCGACCGCCGCGCCGCCACCAACCGGCCCGCAAAGAACCGCACGTAGGTCTACATCAGCCCTCGGACTCCTCACATCCCGCTGACGAACTCGCGATAGAGAAACTTCTGGTGCAGGCTCTCCAAGGTTCCCGAGTACCGCCGGAAGGGAACCAAGGCGAGCCGAAGCGGTCGGGTGATGGGAATCCCGGGCCCGACCAGTTCCGCTACCGAGGCCGCGGCCTCGATCAATGTGGTCTCTGTCTCGTTTGGCTCGGCTGATTCGAGACCTAGGCGCCTGAGGAGCTGGTCGCGGACGCCCTCCACGTCGAGTTCCAGGCGGCGAGCTTCCTCTTCGGTGTCACAGCGGGATAGGGCGCGACGGAAATCGACTGCTCGCGAGCGGTATTCATCGATCCGTCCGCAGATCATCTGTAACCAGCGTTCATCGGTGAACCGTCCTCGGTCGCGCAACGACCACAACCGTCCGCCCAGCAGCGGCAGTTGGTACTCCAGCATCTGCAGGCGCCGCCCCTGCCGTGCCCCGGCCACCTTGCGGATCTCGCTGGGTATCCCGCGGACTGCCGAGATCACTTCCTCGATTGCGCTCTCCGCGACGCCGTCATCGAAGAGGTCGAACATCACCGAAAAGTCGCGACGAAGCGGATGTGGTGTGTACGCAATGCTTTTCACCTTCGCTCGCGCCGAGTAGCGCAGTGACCGCACCAACGTGGCGATGAGCCATAGCTGCTGTTCGCTGTCCGCGATCAGGCTGCGGAATTGCCCCTCCATCGCGAACGATGACGCACGCGCCCACTGACCGAAGGGATCGAGTTCAACACCATCGACACCACCGATCCGAGCACGGTGATGGCCTTCGATCCTGACGTTCTCCCACTGGTAGTCCGCCCACGCCGTAATGTTCGCCAGCATTCGCTGGCCACCACCGCGCTCTTGCACTTCGCGATCGGCGCGGCGGGTCTTGTCGATGAACCGCAGCATGGTTTCGACGCCGGTTGTTTTGAGCGTCTCCATGGCGGTGCGCTCGGCCGTTGCGAGGCCTGCCTCCTCGCTCGGACCGATCGACAGCGGCACAGCGATCCGCAGGTCGAAGAGATGGCGAAGGATCCGAGGGAAGTCACCGTAGTCAGCGGCAACAGGGTTCAGCTTGGTCGGGTGCGGTACGAGCACCTCATCGAAGTAGATCAGGGACTGGACGAGCTCCGCATAACACTGTTGCGCAAAGGGATCGCGTGGCCGGGATGGGGAGCTGTGGTTCTGGGAGAGGATGAATTCCTCTGCGCTGATGAACGTCGTGACGTCCACCATGACACGATTCGACATCAACCGCTCCGCGACTCCGCCAGCAGATCTACGAACCACCGCACGCAGTCCGGATCGCCAGCAACCGTCTCGGGAAATGTGGGCTCGCGTTGGTTCAGAAACTGCTCGTCGAGCGGCAACGGGCTGATCCCGCGGCCGTCAGTGGCGGTGCGGCCCATCGCTGTCGCCAGTCCGATGCCCGCGGCGCCATCCCACACCTTCTGCCGTGGCCGGTAGAACAGGTCGAACTGATACTCCGGAGTCTGAGCCCAGGTGGAAAGGTCAATGCAGGTTCGGACCATGTCGAGGGTTTGTGATGTGGTGCGGGTCTTCATGGCACAACCGACCTCGGCAAGATCGATCTCGAACTTCCGTGCGGCGGAGCCTTTGCTGCGCGTGACCGAGGCGCGTCTCGGTCTTGCCGCACGACCAAGCGGCTTAGCCGTTCGCCCGTTCACGACTACCTCCCCCGACCATTGGATGGTGATCGGTGTGCGATCAACACCCAACTCGGGCGCGAGGACGTACGCGGCAGTCGGTACACCTGCTTCGAGAAGGCATACGACACTGCAGAATTCGCGCCCATTGGGTGCGACGAACTCGCTCGTACCGTCGATCGGGTCGATGATCCAAGTCGGCTCGCCCGAGCTGGGCAGCTCCGCCTCGTCTTCTTCCGCGACGAATCGAGACTCGGGAAAGTGCCGCCTGATCGTTTTGATGATGGCGGCCTGGGTGGCCAGATCCGCCTCGGACAACAGCGTGTTGTCAGCTTTTGTGTCAACGTGCAGCGAAGCGAGGTTGCGGCGGTATCGGCGAAGCAACGGCACCAGCTGCTTGTCCAGTGCTTTCCACAACGATCCGACGTCGCTCAAGGCGCCCTCCCGCACAGTGTTGTCTCCCGAGCGTAGCGGTTCTGCCGGTTGTCAAAGGCCGTAACCTGCCGGTTTCGATCAGTTCCGGCCTTCAGTCCACCGGTGCGCACCAAGGGCACATTTGGGTGGCGGGTGGGCAACGTTGTGGCTGTCAGTTTGTGGGCGTGGGTAACCGTTCCATTTGAAAGTGACGAAGCCCTCCGCGCTCTCCTTCCTTCGGACTTACCGTCGAAAGTTCGGCACAGTTCGATCGAAGGGGGATCGATGGTTGGCGATGCTTCTCGAAGATGGCAGGTCAGGGTGGCGGATGCATTGCGTCGCGTGCCTGGTCTCGAATCGGATCATAGGAACTTCTTCAGTGCGGCCCTGCTCGAGCCGGGTAGGCAGCTTCTCATTCATCGCGGTATGCCCGGGACGCCGAAGGACCGGGCGGATGCGCTGCTCGTGTGTCGGACCGGAATCTTCGCGCTGGTCTGCACCAGCACCGCCCCTGATGAGTTGAATCGGATTCGGCACCACGCCGAGGCTCTGCTCGGTAACCTCTTGTTCGGCCGTAACCAGTACGCGGCGCACGATGTGCAGGTTGTGCTGATGGTTCCCGATCACACCAGTATTCAAGAGGACGGCCGTTTTTCGGTCGCCTCACTGATGCAGCTCGATCAGGTCATCCGGGCACACCAGCGCGAGTTCCGCCCCAAACAGATCGAGACAATCGTCAGCGCGGTGAGCGGCCACACGGCCGAGTATCGGCTGCTCGAGGTCGCCGCGGAACAGCATCCGGATGCCGCACCCGCACTGTTCGGACGAGCCGATGCGGCCACGCTGCAACGGGATGCGGCTCTGCTCAAGCCTTTCCACGAATGGATGGTCTTTCTCGATCCCGATCAGCTCGAGCTTGTCTCCCGAAACTATTCCGGCCCTGCGCGATTCGCCGGTCCTGCGGGGACGGGCAAGACCGTCGTCGCGTTGCACCGGATGGCAAGTCACGCAAAGCGTTCGACCGGTCGCCTGTTGTACACGACGTTCGTCACCACCCTGGCGGCCTGTCAGGAAACCTACTTTCGCCAACTCGCGCCCGGTACCGAGGAACGGGTCGAGTTCGCGACCCTGCACTCGTGGGCGATGCACTTCGTCAAGGAGCATCTGCCGCCGCCTGAGTTGAGTCCGAAGGATTCCGACGCCGTCTTCCGGGACGTATGGGACAGCGCCAGAGCCTATTTCGAACCACTCGAACCGCACGCCTACTACTGGCGGGAGGAGATCGACCGCGTCATCAAGGGCCGCAACATCAACGACCTCGACGTGTATCAGCGCATCGACCGCACCGGACGCAACGGCGTCGCGCTCGACCGTGACCAGCGCAGAGCCGTCTGGGAAAAGCTCTACGCGCCATACGTTCGGGAGATGAGCAGACGCGGAGTATCCGACTACAGCGATGTCATCAGTATCGCGCTCGCCGTGATTCAGCACCATCCGCTGGACAAGCCGTACGACATGGTTGTCGTCGACGAGGTGCAGGATATGACCCTCGCCGGGTTGCAGCTGACACATGCCATCGCGGGCGGCGACAACACCAGCCCACTGCTGCTGCTCGGCGACGGTCAGCAGCAGGTTTACGCCGGTGGCTGGCGGCTGACCGACGCGAACATCAACCTTCGCGGCCGGGGCGCGGTCATGCGGGTGAATTACCGCAATCGGCAACGTGTTTGGGCACACGCCGCACAGGTCGACGCCGTGAACTCGCTCGGCGACTTCGACAACGAACCCGTGGTCCTGCTCCGGGACGCCGAGGTCACGCTCCCCGGCGGGGAGGTTGTCACCTGGCGTGGACCGAACCAATACCTGGAAGCCGGACTCGTCGACGCCATTCATACCTGCGGAAAACCGTTGTCGGACATTGCCGTACTGACCAGAACACGCAAGATGGCCGAACGGATCGCGGGTGCGCTGGAGGCGGCGGGGATTCCCATCTGCTACCTGGATGGCTACCGCGGAACCTATTGCGGGGCGGTAAAAGTCGGCACCGTGCACCGAGCCAAGGGCCTCGACTTCGCGGCTGTCCTGCACCCCACCGAGCTCAATCCATCCGGACCTCACACCGGGCCCGATCGCGATCGCGCCGAACTCGCCGCCCGGCAGCGACTGGTCGCGATCACCCGCGCCAGGGACTACGTCTGGATCGGCATCACGGAAACCTGATGTGCGCATGCGGGTCTCACCGCGACATCAGCCATTTCTTGAACTGCTTCGTATCGAACTCCCGCCCCTTCAGGTCGGTGTTCGTGCTGGATGAGATTGCGGTGACACGGGTTTCGGTCCAGGCGAACCAGGTGTGCGAGGGGTAGTCGAGGAGAAGGTTGGCGTTGGTGGGGAGCGCTTGGGCCACTTGGGATTCCTCGGTTCCGGTGGCGATGGCTTGCGGGGTGTAAGGCGGGGTCGGGGTGAGTTGTGTTGTGTCGGTGTCGGTTCGCGGGTCGATTCTTGTTGGCACGGCGATGTAGGACGGAGTGCCAGCGGTGCTCAACGGGGAGTCGGGATCGGTCGCGAACTCGAGGTTGGTTGCATAGACCATGACGGGTGTGCCGGTCCGGCGCAGATGCGGCGCGTTTTCGGCGGTGGTGGGCGGGTGTTGCGATCTGAGAAATGAGGCGGCGAGTTGCGCGGTTGCTGGTGATTCGAGCACTTGATCGATCGTGCCGAGGTCCGGGGCAGCCGCGGTGGTCGCCTGTGCAGGGGGGTCATGCGCCGTGGCGCAGCCCTGAATTGTCAAGGCGGCGCACAGGAATGCCGTCGCGCAGAGCGGGCGCACCCTCATTTACTCTTCGTGATTCCGTAGTCTTCGCCGAACCATGCCCAGTCGGGGTTTTGGGTATACGACGCGAGCGTCCGCGTGACGATTCGCTGCGAGGTCGGCCATGGATCCCCGTACGTCACGGTGCTCGCGTCGGCGTCGTACCCGTAGACGACTTGGGCGTGGCCACCACCCGCGGTCCACGCTATTCCGGTGAGGATTGGGCGATTTGCCGTAATTTCCGCGGCGATTTTCGTCATGGAGAATGGCGAGCCGACCGATGCGGCGAAGCCGATCTTTTTGAATGCGGCGGCGATCTCCTCCAGGGAGGCGCTTTCATTGGGGCACGGCGCGCCCTTGGCGGTGCTGTGTACCAGTTTGCAGTAGTCGGTCTGGGCGATCTTGTGACCGAGGTAGGTGGAGATCGAGGCGCCGTCGGCGGCCCAGCACCATTGATTCCACTCCTGCACCTGTTGTGCGTAGGGCAGGGTTTTCGAACCGACGGCTACCGAACGCGGCTCGATGACACCGGGCAGTGCCGTGGTGACCTTCAGCCCAGTTGAGCGCGACGTGAAATCCTTTCCGGCAGAGATTGGTTCGGCGATGGACGTACCATGACCGAAGGAGAGAAACATCACCGTGGCGGCGATGAGAGCAGCATGTAGTTTTCGTCGCGGCAGCACTTGGGCACCCACTTTCGCTGAATTTCAGGGAAAGTTACGCCGCCGCTTCGCGCAGCGGCAAGTGGGGAAGTTCCCCAACGCGAAACAAGATGTCAACACCGAATACTGTTGCCGCACTGTTGTTTTGCGAGGAGCATTCGCAGAGTAGCAACGGAACGTCTGAACAACCCCCACTGATCAACAATTCTGGACGTCCCGCGCGCATCAGGGGCATATGCCCCAAGTCGACAACATCAGCTAGGAGTCACCATGCGTAATTCAGTCCTGCCTGCCGCAATGGCATTCGCGGTGGGCGTCGGAATCGTCTCGGCAGGAATCGCGCACGCAGCGCCGCCAACCACGCCCGAGCTCAAGCACCATTCCTTCGGTTTCGACGTGAAAGCGGCGAAAGCCGCCCTCGGTAGGGACACAAGCAACGGATTCGCGTTGCCCGTTCGGGTGGGTTCCGGCGCGCCGCCGGCGTCCTATTCGCTCAAGCAGTACGCGAGAACCCCGGGCGACCAAGGTCCGGTCGGGGCCTGCGTGACATGGGCGACCGGCTACACCGGCTACGGCGTGTTGATGAATGAACAGCAGATCACCGGTGGCCCGATGGCCCCGATGTTCATCTACGCGCAGATCGCGCAGGGCAATGACCAGGGCACGTGGGCGGGTGTCGCCTTGCCGATGGAGCGTGACCAGGGAATCGACACCAAGTCCGACTACTGGCAGGGCGATTTCGACTACACCACTCAGCCCGACCAGAACGAAATCGCGAATGCCGCGCACTACAAGCTCTCCGGCTCAAAGGATCTGACTTCCGGCGACAAGGTGGCCAACATCAAGGCCGCGATCGCCGCAGGCCTGCCTGTCCCGATCGGGTTCGAGGTAAGGGAGAGCTTCGAGAATCTGAACCAGAGCAACTCCCGGTATAACCCGTCGCCCAACGAGCGCACGCTCGGTGGCCATGAGGTGACGATCGTTGGATACGACTCAAAGGGCGTGACGATCGAGAACTCCTGGGGATCGAGCTGGGGTGACAACGGATTCTTCACCGCACCATGGTCCTTCATAACAGGCAGCGACGTCGACGAAATTCACTCGATGGGTCGACTTGTCACCGGATAATTGCCAATGCCATACGAAGTTTGATGTCCTGATTCCTGTCGGCTGCTCCGCCGGCAGGAACCGGGCGTTCTAGATCCGTTTAATCGGCGCTGAAATGTGCTGCGGTGCACCGGATTGCCCGCAACAAGACTCCCTTGCCGCCGCGTCCACGTCCACACCTGATCGACTGGGGAATTCACCGGGCTTCGCGGCTGCATTCCCCACTCCTACACTGGGGATCCGCGCGCGCCTATTCATGTCATGATTCAAATGGTTGTCCAGATTTCGGCGACAGGCCAGTCGGCCAGGACATCCACTAGCACAACAGTTTTCGGTTCTCGTTCGCCTATGATCTTCGGGCCATCGCCGCGCGCACAGCAATGTCGCGGTGGACGATTCGCTGACCTGCTCCGCGACTCAGTTCATCGGGGACCGATCCAACGTCCCCACAGGGAGGACCCCATGAGAACGGCGAAATCCACCGGGCTCGTCGCGACGGTCGCGAGTCTATTGATCGGCATATCGGCGGTGTTGGTGGGATTTACCAACGCACCGCCGGTACGCACCGCGTCGCCTGCGGCGACATCGGGCGGTGTCAAGATCGCTTATTACAACCAGTGGTCGATCTACGAAAACCAGTTCTACCCCAAGAATGTCGATACCTCGGGCATGGCGGGCAAGCTCGACTACATGATGTACGCGTTCGCGAACATCGATCCGGTCAACCTGACCTGCTTCGAGGCGAACAAGGCGGCGAGCCAGGACGAGAACGATCCGAATGCCGGTGACGGCGCCGGTGACTCGTTCGCCGATTACGGCAAGTCCTTCGACTCGTCGATCAGCGTCGACGGCACCTCGGACGCGTGGAACGACCCGATCGTCGGCAACTTCAAACAGCTCAAGCAACTGAAGGCGAAGCATCCGAATCTGAAGGTGCTGTTGTCGATCGGCGGCTGGACATACTCGAAGTACTTCTCCGATGTGTCCGCGACCGACGCCGCGCGCAAGAAGTTCGCCTCCTCCTGCATCGACATGTTCATCAAGGGCAACCTGCCGCAGCAGGGCGGTTTCGGCGGCCAAGGCACCGGTAAGGGCATCTTCGACGGCCTCGATCTGGACTGGGAGTATCCGGGCGGTGGGGGTCATCTCGGCAACCACGCGACGCCTGCCGACAAGGCCAACTTCACGTTGCTGGCGGCCGAGTTACGCAAGCAGCTGGATGCCCAGGGCACGGCCGACAACAAGCACTACGCGCTGACCGCGGCCGTCTCGGCGGGCCAGGACAAGATTCGCAACTACGAGACCAACAATCTCGGCAACTACCTCGACCTCGCCAATGTCATGACCTATGACATGCACGGAGCGTGGGATGCGAAGGGCCCGACCAACTTCCAGGATCCGATCTACAGCAGGCCGGACGATCCGATGGCGCCGGTGCCGCCGGGCAACGCGAAGTACAACATCGACGAGGCGATCACCGCGTGGACCGCGGGCGACAGCTCATACGGCATCGCGGGCGGCTTCCCATCGAACAAGTTGACCATCGGGTATCCGTTCTACTATCGCGGCTGGACCGGTGTGCAGCCGGGCAGTAACCACGGGCTCTTCCAGCCCGCGTCGGGTCCGGCGCCCGGCGGCCCGCAGTCCGGAAACGAGCCTGGCATCAGGATGTACAAGGAGCTGTCCGGTGTCGTCGACAATCCGTCGACCACGTTCTACGACCCCGTCGCGCAGGCCGCCTACTTCTATGACGGCACGAACTTCTGGGGCGGCGACTCGCTGCAATCCATCCAGGCCAAGTCGGACTACCTGCATTGCAAGGGTCTCGGCGGCGCGATGATGTACTCGCTGGAAAACATGGATCCGGCGTCGACATTGTTCAACCAGGTGATCAAGACCGTCGACGGTAGCGCGGCCAGCTGCACGCCGCCGACAACAACGCCGACGACTCCGCCGACCACCACGACAACCACTCCGCCGACGTCCACAACCACCACGCCGCCCACAACAACGACAACGACCCCGCCGACCACCACGACCACACCACCAACCGGAAACGGTGTGATCAACGGTGATTTCGAGAGCGGCGCACTGTCACCGTGGACCTGCGCGGGCAACCTCGGCACAATCACCACCAGTCCGGTGCACGGCGGCAAGAACGCGCTGACCGGAGCGGCGAGCAGCGGCGATAATGCTCAATGCTCCCAGGAGGTCACCGTCGAGCCGAATCACGCGTACACGTTGTCCGCGTGGGTGAACGGTAACTACGTCTACCTCGGCGTCACCGGCTCGGGCACCAACGACACGTCCACCTGGACACCCGGCACCGGCGGTGCGTACCAACAACTTTCGACCAAGTTCAGCACCGGCGCCTCGACCACCAAGGTCACGGTCTGGGTGCACGGCTGGTACGGCCAAGGGTCGTACAGCGTGGATGACGTCACGCTGAAGTAAGAACCGGCAAACACTAAGGCGGGCCTCGTTTACGAGGCCCGCCTTTATGCCCGATCACCCCGCCTGCGGGTGAATCGAACAGGTAGTCTCATTGCGCGGGATGGATTGCGTTCCAACCGTTTTCGAGTAGGGCGAAGATCTCGTCCGCGGCGCGTTGGGGGTTGGCGTGGCGTTCGATCACGTCGCTGGCGTCGAGGGCGAATCGGGCCAGCGCGGCGCAGGAGATGTCGTCATTGGGGGCGCCGATGTCTTCCGCGATCGTTCTGGCCAGGGTGGTTTCGTGGCGCAGCCACATGCGACGGGCGTACTCGCGTAGGACAGGGGTGTCGGCGACCATACGGGTGAAGGCGGCTGGTTGCGTGTCGCCGGCTGGCACGTTGGTTGCCCGCCACAAGATGTGCTCGCGCAAGGCCTGCGGGATGGACTGGCCGTGGGCACGCTCGCGGACCACAGCGACGACCGCCGCCTCGATGTCGTCGTCCAGGTCGAAGAGCAGGGCCTCTTTGCTGGGGAAGTGCTTGAACAGGGTGGTTACCGATACGTCGGCGGCTTCCGCGACGTCTTTGACGCCGACCTGGTCATAGCCGTGCTCGAGGAACAGTCGCAACGCGGCATCGGCCAATGACTGGCGGGTCTGGGCCTTCTTGCGCTCGCGGCGCCCGATCGGTTCGTCCACCCCCTCACACTACCCAACCAAGGTGCATTCAATAACAAAGTTTAGTGGTTGAACTTTTTTAGTGAGTGAGGTTTTATGGTGCCATGAGTTCCGCTTCAGCCCCCCGCATCGCGATCGTCGGTGCCGGGCTCGGTGGCCTTGCCTGCGCTCGCGGCCTCCAACTGCACGGTCACTCGGTCACCGTGTTCGAACAAGAGATCTCCCCCGGCGCTCGCACCCAGGGCGGGACCCTCGATCTGCACGCCGATACCGGGCAGGTCGCCCTGCGCGCGGCGGGGCTGTTCGAGATGTTCCGTTCGTTGGCGCGTCCCGAAGGTCAGGAGATGCGCGCGCTCGACCCCATCACCGCCGAAATCCTGCATCACGAACAACCGGACGGAGACTACGCGCCGGAGATCGACCGAGGCCAGCTGCGCGACCTGTTCCTCGAATCCCTCACTCCCGGAACGATTTACTGGGGACAAACCGTCGAGTCGGTCAGTCCCGACGGCACCGCCCTGCGGTTTCGCGATGGCGCGACCCAGCAGTTCGACCTCGTCGTCGGTGCCGACGGCGCCTGGTCGCGCATCAGGCCCGCCCTCTCCGCCGCCACCCCCACGCACACCGGCACCACCCTCGTCGAAACCTTCCTCGACGAGGCCGACGCTCACCATCCCGCGCTGGCGCACCTGGTCGGCAACGGCACCATCATCGCGAAGTCCGGTCGGACGATGCTGTCCGCGCAGCGCAACAGCGGCGGCCACATCCGCGTCTACGCCGGGCTCGAGATACCGCACGACTGGCACCTCGCCGCGGGTCTGGACCTCGACGACACCACTGCCGTCCGCGAACACCTACTGACCATCTTCGACGGCTGGCACGACAGTCTGCTCGACCTATTGCGTTGCAGCGAAGGCGGATTCGTCAACCGCCCGCTGTTCGTTCTGCCCGTCGGACACACCTGGGACCATACCCCCGGCATCACCCTGCTCGGCGACGCCGCCCACCTCATGCCGCCCTTCGGCATCGGCGCCAACCTCGCCATGCTCGACGGCGTCGACCTCGCCGCGGCCATCGCCACCCACCCCACCATCGACGAAGCGATTCGCGCCTACGAAACCGTCATGCTGCCCCGCTCCACCGCGGCCGCCCAAGCCTGCGCCGACCTGGACCAGGTCATCGCCTCGGGTGCGCCGATCGAAGTCGACGGAATCCGCAGACAGCTCAACGAACGACTCCTGCAACCCTCCGATCGCCAGACCTGACCAACAAGGTCACGCACGGCGTCCAGGAATGACCCTCACCTTGGGTGGTGATCGACTCCACCTTGGAGGACCGAGCTCAGTACTCGGGGTCCTGATATCGGCGACGGATGCGGCGGAAAGTTGGATGTGTCACCGCCAGCGAACCGGAGCCTCCGATGCCGATACCGAGCACCATCGTCACCTCGGCAGAACGTCGTGCCACGGTTTCGACGAAAGATGGTGTGGCGCTTGCGGTTCGCGAGTACGGGCCACGGGACGCGGAGCTCACGGTCGTTCTCCTGCACGGACATTGCCTGCGCACCGAGTCCTGGACCTACGTCCGTGACGCGCTGTTGCGCGAGTATCCCGGCGCCCGGGTCGTCTGCTACGACCATCGCGGCCACGGCGACTCGGCGGCGGCATCGCGGCAGACCTACCACCTCGAGCAGCTCGGCCACGACCTGAGCCACGTGCTCGACGCCGTCGCCCCGACCGGGCCGGTCGTCCTCGTCGGCCACTCGATGGGCGGCATGACCGTGCTGACCTACGTCAGCCAGCGTCCGCACGAGATCGGCACTCGCATCGTCGGCGTCGCGCTCATCGCGACCGCGGCGAGCGGGCTCGCCGACGCGGGTTTCGGGCGTCTGCTGCGCAACCCGGTCGTTTCGGTATTCCAGGCCGCCGTCCGCCGCGCTCCGGTTCTGATGCATCGCGCAAAGCTGTTGGCCTGCAAGGTTTTCGCGCCCATCATCCGGACCGCGGAATTCGGCGATCGCACGGTCAGCGCTCGTGTGCTCGCTCTTGCCAACGCGATGCACAACGAGACACCGATCGTGACGATGGCGAGCTTCTTGAGCGGCTTCATGGTTTATGACCAGACCGACGCGCTCGCGGTGCTCTCGAAGATCCCAACGTTGGTGCTGTGCGGTACGGCGGATCTGATGACGCCGCCGTCGCATTCCGTCGCGATGGCCGCCGCCGTCGAGTACTCGGATTTCGTCATGGTCGATGGCGCCGGGCATTCGGTGATTCTCGAGCAGCCGGGTCGGGTTGCCGAGGCCATTGCCCGGTTGCTGACGCGGGCGGGCGGTAGCGGTCGGCGCAAGGCGGCTCACCTCGCACTCGTGGCGTAGCGGTTTTCGCGACTCGGCAATCCGATAGTCGTTGCCGGACAACGAGAATCGTGCCGTATTAGCCGGTTGGCCTTGCCAACCGGCTAATACGGCACCTAGCTAGTTGCCCGAGGTGAATTGGCTCTGCTGGGCAATGACGAACCCGCCTTCACCATTGCGGTCCGTTCCGGTGTCGAGGACCTTGTCGTCCAGGAACGCAGCGGCCTCTCGGTCCAGGAAGATCCGTGAGCCTTCGGCAGTCAGGATCTGGTCTTGCTCAGCCGGTACCGCGGCAACTTCGAGCTGTAGCGTCTCGGCACCGTCCGCCGTGGAGATGCGTAGCCCGGCCTCTTCCGGCGCGCCCTCCGCGGACGTGATATTGCGAACGACCTCGATGGCGGTGGGGGTGAGCATCAACATGTATGTGGTTCCTTCCCGCTGTCGTGACAGTCCGCCAAGTACTGGCGAACTTCCATCACGCCGACCAGCCGCACACGCCATCATTGGCGTCGGCAGCCAGCACTGGCGTTCTCCAAGGGGTAGCCACATGCGGCCTCGCGAAACTATCTTTCTGACCGTCGGCGTCATTCCCCCAGCTCAGGGGCGAATTGTGACGCTGGCCGCACCCACTCGGCTAGCGGTCAGCAGCACGTTTCGATACCCGCTACGCGGACCGGTTGCCGGACCGGCCCAGTGACTTGACCCACTGGAACACCAGCAGCACGGGCAGGATGAATGCCTGGAAGAACATCCAGTACGAGCCGCCGTCGAAGATGAAGGCGAGATAGATGCCGTAGCCCACGAACAGGGTGCCGAAGATGGCGTTGAGCAGCTGACCCACATTGCCCTGGGATTTAGCGAACGACAGCGCGATCATCGCCACGCCGCTCACCAGCAGCAGAACCACGTACCACGAGAACTGCGGGTCGGCACTGAAGTCGAGATTCACGGATTTCCCCCATCGAAGTAGTCATACACAGAGTTCGGCGATTCCGAACGAGCCCCCCGAACCCGGGAATCGTGCCATTACCGTTGAACGGGCGCAAGTCGTGGAGTAGGTCACCGTGGCGGTGCATCTCATATCGCCGAATTGATCGGTGCGGCAAGGGAAACCACGGCGTGTAGAGCGGCGGCGGCGTCGAGGAATGCGGTGGCGCGAGTGGTGATGCTGGCGTCGCGGGTGGCCAGCGCCGCACGCACGTCGTCGGATCGATGTGCGTGCTGTAATTCCGGCAGCACGGCGCGCAGGTGGGTGATGGGGTAGCCCGCTTTGCGGAGTTGATGCACGATTCGGGCGTCTCGGACCTGATTCGGGGTGTAGTGCCGCGCGCCCTGTCTGGTGCGTTCGGGGACGACCAGAGCTTCGGTGTCCCAGTGTCGCAACGTCGAGGTGCGGACGCCGAGTGCGTCGGCGAGTTCGGCGATGCTCATCGAGTCGCTGCTGTGCACGTCATCGATCGGCTCGAAGGAGATGGACGCGGCGGCTTGTTTGGCGTGACCGAGCTCGATGCGCTCGGCGTGCAGTCGCGCGTGCGCCGCGTCCAGCAGGGCGAGTGCTTCCGCGATCGGAGCCGTGTGGAATGCCCGGAGAATCTTCTTGGCCTCGGTCGGGCCCGCGCCGACCGCGAGTGCTCGGTAGGCGAGTGCCGAATGCAGGTGTATCTCGCCGTAGATCCGGTGGCCGGTCGCGGTGCGGGTCGCGGGCGGCAGCACGCCGTCGCGTTCCAGATTGCGCACCTGCTGCACCGAGTACCCGGCGCGTCGGGCGATATCGACGGTGCGCTTGTACTGCGATTTGAGGTTTATCAACCGGAACTCCTCGTGATTGCGCATAAGGTCCACACAAGCACTTGAATGAGACGCTGGAAGCTATGACCATAGATGAGATCATCGACTTCGTTTCCAGCCTCGACGGCGTGCTGGCCATCAGCCCCACCGCCGGAGATCCCTGGCCGGAACTCAGCTGGGGCGACTCGTTCTTCTACTACTCCCCCGATGGGGTCGTCCCGACGAAAACGCAGCCCTTCGCAACGATCGTGACGAAGGATTACCCCGACGATCAGAGGTCGCACCTGGACCGCCCGGACACCTTCCGGGTCAACATCGCCGCCGGAAAAGAGGCATTCATCGACCGGATCGGCCACTCACCGAAACAGACAGTCACCGAGGAGGTGGACTACAGCGTCACCGACACAGTCATCCCACACCCCATTTACGGCATGGGAGGCTGGCTCGCCGTGGTGAACCCCGGCACCCGGACCGACGCTGCGACCCGCGAACTGCTGCAGACGGCCTACGACCGCGCGCGCTCCCGCTACGAGCGACACTCCGAATCAGACTCGCGCTGATCCGCTCGGCGGCTGTCGAACTATGACTGTGGTCCAGGTCATAACGGAAAGAGGAACGGGCCAGGCGCTCGGCGGCGTTGGCTTTGTTCATGACCTCTGCGAACGAAATTGTCGACTCGCACACCACAGGTGTTGACGGCTTGTACGCGCCGTTCGAGCTGAAATCATTACACCTGCGCAATCGGTTCGCGATGGCACCGATGACTCGGCAGTTCTCGCCGGAGGGGGTGCCGGGCGAGGACGTCGCGGAGTACTACCGGCGCCGGGCCGCCGGCGGCGTCGGGCTGATCATCACCGAGGGGACGTATATCCCCGATCCGGCAGCCGGGGAAAGCCCCCGGGTGCCGCGGATATACGGCAAGGACAGTTTGTCGGGGTGGCGTCGCGTCGTCGATGCCGTGCACGCGGCGGGCGGCGCGATCGTTCCGCAGCTGTGGCACGTCGGTGTCACCCGCGGCGAACGACCGGACCTGAATCCCGAGGTACCGTCGGTCAGCCCGTCCGGTCGCACGCTCGACGGCGATCCGCTGGGACATGAACTCAGCAGCGCGGACCTCGATCAGTTGCGGCAGTGGTATGTCGACGCGGCGGTCGATGCTCAGCGGGTCGGGTTCGACGGACTGGAATTGCACGGCGCGCACGGTTACCTGCTCGATCAGTTCATGTGGGAACGAACGAATCTGCGCTCCGATTCCTACGGTGGCTCGATAGCGTCACGCAGCAAATTCCCCGCAGAGGTGGTGGCCGCGATCCGCGAGGCCGTCGGCCCCGATTTCGCCATCATTTACCGCTTCTCGCAGTGGAAATCGAACAGCTACCGGGCTCGGCTCGCGCAGACACCGGCTGAACTCGAGCAGGTTCTGACTCCATTGGTGGACGCCGGAGTCGATATCTTGCACGCATCGACCCGCCGCCACTGGCTCCCCGCCTTCGAGGATCTCGCTGGGCCCGACGGCGTACTCGGTTTGGCGGGATGGACCAAGAAGGTGACCGGCGTTCCGACAATCACCGTCGGCTCAATCGGTCTCGACAGTGAGTTCACCACCGCCCTCCGAACCGCGGACGGCACAGCCGGTGTCGCGGACATCGACAAACTGTTGCAGCAGTACGAGCGTGCGGAATTCGACCTCGCCGCGGTAGGCCGTGCCCTGATCTCAGACCCGGAGTGGGTCAACAAGCTTCGTGCGGGTCGAACGGATGAATTCGTGCCCTACGACAACACGTACCGACAGACCCTGCACTGACGCAGGATTCACGCGGCCTGTGCCCATTGTCACCACTCTCAGCAACCGCCGTGTGCCACAGTTAACAACTGGCAAGTCTTGCGTATGACGCATCGCCGACTTAGGTTAGGCGCATACTTTCATACGGGATGGCTATCGTCAGCAGGGCTGTCAGGTGCCCATGCTGTCCCGCGACATGTCGAAAACCCGATCTGATGCGCGGTATCGCCGTGCCAGCAGGCCGAATCGAAGGTGGTGTGCGCATGAATGGATCGACGAAATTCGTTGCCGTGTCAGTGATTTCCGCCGCCATCGTGGCAGGTTCGCTGACCACAGCGCGTGCCGATGCCGATCCGGCGGGCATTCACTACACAGCACGGGCAAGTACCGACTCGATGATCCTGACCACCGACGCCGGTTCACTCGATACCGCCGACGACCGCCTCGAGATACGCGACGACAACGGCAACCTGATGGCCGCGTTCCCGCTCGGCTACTACCGGGACAACCAACGGTGGCCGATCGCCGCCCGGATCGACGGCAACACCGCCACCTTGACACCGAGTGTCGACCCCGCGAGCGCGACACCGGCACCAGGCACCACCGACCAGTTGAACGACATCGCGCTGGACCCGCAGTCCCCCGCCTTCGGCGCGGCATTGTCCAACTTCTCCACCATCGTCGGTATCGGCACCGCATTGGGCACGATCATCGGCACCCTCGTCGGCGCCTCCCTCGGCTGCCTGCTCGGCGGCCTGCTGGTCGGCGGCGCCGCCACCGTCCCCACCTTCGGCGCACTCACCATCCCCGGCTTCCTCGGCGGTTGCATCGTGACCGCCATCCCCGGCGCCGCCCTCGGCGCCATCGTCGGCACCATCGTCTTCGGCGTGCCCGCGATAATCATCGGCGGGGTGCTACTCGGTGGAGCACTGGCCGCCTAGGGCCATCGGCGGCGAGATCAGGATCGAGGTCGGGGCGGCAGTCGATCAAGCGCGAGTCAGTACCACGTGCGCGTAGACCGAGTAGCTCAGTGCACCCACGAATCCCCGGTCGATCCAATGCCGAACATCGATCTCGAACTCATTCGCCAACTCGTCGGCCACACAATCATCACCGCGGAGGCTGAGCCGGAGCGAGCATACGACCACCCGCATACCGAACGATTTCCCGGTCGCGACCGATAAACGTCATCGAATCGGGGATTGCAGATCGACACCTCCGGATACCGTCCACTCACTGTGAATCCGTTGCACCGGAAGGTAATTGGGGGAATACCCAGGGCATCGACTGGCCGATGGCTACAGTATTGTGGTCAACGCTGTTGGGGTGGTTACGGCTTGAAGGGGGCACAGTGGTCGACGCGCGTGATCACCAACTCGACGCCGGTAATCACCAGGGCAAGTTCGGCGCCGACTACATACGCGTCCTCGCTTCGGCCGCGGGCTTGAGCTGGTCACAGGACGACGTGGACTTGGACGGCGTCGATCTGTGCATCAAGCTACCTGGCCGTACCCCGCGCGGTTTCTCGCCGCGGATAGATGTACAGGTGAAGACGGTCTCTACCCTCCAAACCCGAAGCGGGTTGATCAACTTCGACGGGCTGAACCAGCGACAATTCAACAAGCTCGCGGGTCCTGGCTTCACCGTGCCGCGTTACCTGTTCGTCGTTCATGTTCCGCGCAGTTCGAATCACTATGCCGATCTGCGCACCGCCGGGTTGTTACTTCGGCATATCGGCTACTACACATCGCTCAGCAGCCTCGACACACTGCCTGACCCGGACGTCCGACGGCGACTACGGGTGAAGATCCCGATGAGCAACATCCTTACTGCGACCAGCCTGCGCGCACTCGTCACTGAAAACGCCTCACTACCGATCGGATGACGGTACCGATGAGACGAGTGCCGACAATCGATGATGTGGCCGGATACCTGCGTGGGCACGGCTGGTCCGTCACCGGCCAATGGCGCACCGCGAATGTGTGGACCTGGCAGGACTTCGACGTGCTCGTCCCACCCAGCGATGGTGTCGCCGACGCGACAATCAGGTTGCGCGAGCTGGTGCAGTGCGTCGCCGACGCGGAAGGTCGGTCGCCGACCGCTGTCTGGCGCGATATGACCGCTCCGGGGGTAGACATCATCGCCTATCGCACGCAGGCCGACCGCGAGTCGATCACGCTTCCGGCGGGCACCCGCACGATCCTCGCGGTGCGCGATCTGATTACGTTCTGCGCGCAAGAGGTTGCGGGCGAATCTAATTCGACTCATCACGACATCCCGGATAGCGCGGTCGGGGCCTTGCTGGAACGGTCGCTCTTGACGCCGAGCGAGGGGGTGGTTGGTCTCGATATCGCCCTGCCTATCGACGCGGACGATCCGGATCCACTCGGACGGTTGACGGCGTTGCGGCTGCTGCACGGCTCCACTGCTGTGCGGCATGCCACGTACTCGTCGGACGACGATGCCTTCGAACAAATCCTTCGCCAAGGCATCTCGCCGACCGAGTGCGAGGTTCTCGCCGAATTGGCTGGTCCTGGCGAAACTCTCGCTTTCGAACTGGGTTTCCACTGGTCCTGGCTGATGCCGAGGCGAGACGTGACCGTGCAGTTTCCACCAGGGGCAGGCGAGCGAATTCGCCGGGGAGGCAGGCGCGTCGAACCGGCACCCCTGCCTCCGGTTGGCGTCGTCGAAGGACCCGTCATCAGCCTGTCCGACGACCCGAGTAGCAGCCGATGGCACATCAGGGTGCGTGGCGTGCTCGTAGTCGACGGTGCCGCGACCGGAAGAACACGGCTGGTGAACGTATCGCTCGGCGACAGTACCAATTACGAGGCCGCCATCACCGCCCACCGGAATGGGCACACGGTCCGAGCGGTAGGAACCGTCACCGGTAGCCCCGCTGGAATCAACGTCACCGCAGCGGGATTCACGGTGGCTGACCGAACACAGATGTGAACTATTGGAACGGAACGGGATTGACATGTTCGATGACCGGTTGACCTCGAGTGAACGTTGTGTCTTGCTCGTCCTGATGGCCGAGGCACGTGAGCTCACCAATGCCGAACTACACGCGGTCGCGGGCATCAAGCTTGACGGCAAAAACCGCAGGCACCTCAATGCTCTCGACCTGGTCAGCAGCACGACGGTGAATCGCGCGTTCGTGCACGAGCTAACGGATCGAGGGGCAGTGTGGTGCGCCGAAGAGTTGGCCAACCCGCGCCCCGCTCGATCCGGTTACGCCGGCGGCGCCCTGTACTCCGTGCTAGGCGGTCTGCGGCGCCATCTCGACGATTCCGGACAGACACTCGCCGACATTTTCCGGCCGGATGTGGCGAGCCAGGTGGAGGCAGCCTATGCGGAGCTGACGCGCAAAATCGGTATGCCGCTGCGACTTTCGGTACTGCGCGAACGGTTGGATGCCATACCTCGCAAGGATGTCGACCGGGCCCTCGCGGTGCTCGCCCGCCGCGGCGACGTACATGTACGCGCCGAGGCAGACCAGAAGACCCTGACGGACCTCGACCGGGAAGCGGCGGTGGTACTGGGTGGCACGCCACGACATGTGCTTACCATCGAGGCCGCACAGTGAACGAGGAACATCACCACGCGCTCGCATCGATCCAGTTCAGCAGCGTGCTCAGCGCCGATCAAGTGTGGAGCCCACTGAACTATCATGTCGACGGCCTGCATCCGGTGGCGGTGGACGAGATCGTCCGCGCGGTACAGGCTGCCGAACGTCGGCCTGACAGCACACCGCGTGGGCTGGTGCTCAGCGGCGAGCGCGGTGTCGGTAAGACACATATGCTCGGCTGGCTCCGGCACTATGTTCAGCAGCAGGGTGGCTCGTTCTTCATGCCCAAACTGATTGTGGGTCAGTCATTTTGGGCCGGTGCGGTACACGGTGTCGTCAACCAGTTGCTCGCTCCCGACGGTGGGCAACTCGGCCGGATGCTCAACACCCTCGCCGACATCGCGGGCTGCGGGAAAGAGCTGCGCATGCGACTGCACGGCACGATGGCCGTTCGCAGGCCGGAACTCGACGAATTCATCGAGCGGATCGAAGCACTCGACGAGCAAGTAGCGTTGCAGTGCAAGGACACACTGCGCGCATTGGTGCTCTACCAAGCCAAGCGGGAACTGCGGGAGGTCGGGTACAGCTTCCTCGCCCTTGCCGATGGCATCGACGAATCAGACCGCGCCGCTTGGGGATTCCGTCGTCGCAACGACGCGCCACAGTTGATATTCCAACACATGATCCGGTTGTTCGCGCTGACCGGGCCCGTCGTGCTGGCACTCGACCAAGTCGACACCGTAATAGCCGAGTCCGGCGAGGACGACGAGAACAACCTGGCGAGCCAGCTCGCCGATGGTCTCATGCAGATGCGTGAGGAAACCGTCCGCACACTGATAGTCGCCGCATGCCTCCCGCAATCGTGGGATCTGATCGCGACGCGTGCGACGAACTCAGTCGAAGACCGCTTCAAGGTTCTTGGACTCTCGACCGCCATGCCTTCCGCGGCACTGGCCTCCGCGATCGTCGAACGACATCTCGGAAGCCTCTACGGGGAGGTGGGTTTCGAGCCGCCGTACCCGACATGGCCGGTACTGCCGAAAGCATTCGACGATCCGGATGTACCCAACTTCACGCCGCGTCGGCTGCTCCAACTGGTGGAGATGCACGCAAGCCGGTGTCTGGCCGAGAACACGGTCAGCGAGCTCGCCCATTTCGGTACATCCGACCAGCAGGCGCCAACCCCCGCGGTACCAGCCCCTGCTGAATTGACAACCCTGGACAAGCGGTTCACCGACCTGCGCTCCGCCGCGGACGTGATCGAACCGATGGATCCCAAACACGAAGACACCCTGATGTTCTCGCTGCTGAACGCCGCGCTGCACTGCTACGTGCTCGAGCGGCGAGGCGAGCAGGAACTGACAGTCGACCCGGCGACGATCGTCCAGCCCGCCCTGCACGCCCGGCTACGCCGGACGCTCGACGAGGCCAATGAGGATGAGGAACACTGGAGCTTCCGTGCCATCGCCCACAGCCACCACCGAGCCGTATTGACCCGGATGCGTTCGGCCTGCCTAGAGGCCGGGATCCATCCGGGGGCCAGGAAGAGGCACCTCGTCATTCTGCGCAACGCACCCTTCTCGACCGGTCCGGTAACGACTGCGGCCGTCGCCGAATTCGAAGTCTCCCAAGGAATCGCGCTACCGATATCCGCCGAGGATCTACGAACCTTCTCGGCGTTGCGCACGATGCTCAGCGAGGGTGCGCCGGAATTTCTCGGCTGGCTGGCAGTTCGGCGACCGGCAAGCGGATCGCAGTTGTTCAGCCGAGTGTTCGCTGACGATCGGGCCGGAGTCGTTGCGCCGGAATCGCTTTCCACCGGCGAGACGGAAGCATCGACATCCGCCGTCGCCGCCACAACGGCGTCGGCATCTGCCGCGCCCACCGATCGTGACGAACCGTCGATCGTGCTCGGGCGCAATGTCGAGACCGGGCTCAGCTTCCAGATTCCGTTGATACTGCTGAGGAAGCACACCGCAGTGTTCGCGGGCAGCGGATCAGGTAAGACCGTCCTGCTCCGTCGCCTGGTCGAAGAGGTTGCGATTCATGGTGTTTCATCCATTCTGATCGATACCAACAATGACTTGTCCCGGCTGGGCGACCGGTGGCCGTCGATGCCGGACGGTTGGGGGAACAACGACCCCGACCGTGCCGACCGCTACTTCGCCGACACCGAAGTGATCATCTGGACGCCCCGGCGGGAAGCGGGCCGCCCGCTCGCACTGAACCCGCTCCCCGACTTCGGCGGAGTGCTCGACGATCCTGACGAGTTCCGAACCTCTATCGACGCCTCAGTCGCCGGCCTGATCTCCCGCACCGGCCTGACCGCGCGAAAACTGCGAACAGGAACCGCGGTGCTGACCCAGGCGCTGACCTCTTTCGCCAGGAACGGCGGATCAGACCTCAATGCTTTCGTCGCATTGCTCGGCAATCTGCCCGAAGGGGTGAGCACTGTCCGCAATGGTGCCAACCTGGCAGCGGACATGGCCGACGAACTCCACGCGGCCATGATCAACGATCCCGTGTTCGGCGGTGTCGGCGCCCGCCTCGACCCCGGCGAGCTGCTCACTCCGACCGCGGGTAAACGCGCCAGGATCTCGGTGATCAGCTGTATCGGGCTGCCCACCGACGAACAACGCCAGACCTTCGTCAACCAGCTCGAATTGGCGCTGTTCGCCTGGATCAAGCGAAATCCCGCCGGTGACAAACCGCTCGGCGGCCTGCTCGTTCTCGATGAGGCACAGACCTTCGCCCCGTCACGCGGTACAACAGCGTCCACGGAGAGCACCCTCAAGCTCGCAACCCAGGCCCGCAAGTACGGCCTCGGCCTCGTGTACGCAACCCAAGCGCCGAAAGCACTGCACAACATGGTTACCGGCAATGCCGCAACCCAACTCTTCGGCAGACTGAATGCCTCTGCGCAGATCCAGGCCGCCCAAGAATTGGCCCGAGCAAAAGGCGGCCGAGTCGACGACATCTCGCGCCTACCCGCAGGCAGGTTCTACGGCGCGACCGAAGGTGCCGGCTTCAGCAAGATCACAACCCCCATGTGCCTCAGCTACCACCCGTCCAGCGCGCTCACCGAGGAGGAAGTTCTCGCCCGCGCCCGCCCCGCCCCTCAATGAATCCTATTCTGGAGTCCGCTTGTAGTTGGCCAAAGGTTCGCCGATCGCGCCCCTTGACAAAATGGTTGACCTGCGGAAATAGACGCGCGTCGCCGAGCACTGTCCGTCCTGAGTCGACGGTAAGCTGGCTAAGTAAGCAACATCCCAGAGAGCAGGGAAGATGCCGGAAATGACGCACGGCCAGCCGATGTACCACAGGCCTGTCGCGGTACCCGAAGACCTGCACCTGCTCACGGGGCCGACCAGTGGCATCGTCAACCTCCCGACGCATCTCGACTGGTCCGGCCACGCCGAGTACGACCTCGACCGGCCAGGCAGAATCGTCGACCTCTACCGCACGGTGATCAACGAAGCCGCCAGCCCAACCGACCTGCACTCCTACCTCAACGAAGCAGTTCTCAAACGGCTCTGGTCCTACATCTGGCTTCCCCTGCAGATCAAACGCGCCTGGGAAAGCCGATTCCCCGAACTCGCACAACTCAGCCGACTGGCCTCGGCGTAGGCATCCAGTGGAACCACGCCATCGCAAACTGGCAGAAATCGCACTCGCGGTAGCCGGTGATCAAGGTTTTGCCCTCGCTGGCGGCTACGCCATCCGCGCCCACGGAATGGGTAACCGCCCCAGCGGCGATGTCGACCTGTTCACCGACTGGCACCGCCGAGCGGACTTTCCCGGAGCCGTCAAGGCGGTCATCGCCGCCCTTGAACAACACGGATACGTTGTCGCCACCACGATGAGCGGCGACACTTTCGCACGTCTACTGGTCTCCTCCCCTACCGAACCCGATGCCAGCGCAGACAAACTAGAGCTGTCGGCCGACTGGCGAGCACACCCTCCAGTCCTGCTCGACATCGGACCAGTCCTACACCCCGACGACGCCGTCGCCAACAAGATGTGCGCACTCTACGGGCGCGCACTTCCTCGAGATTTCCTCGACATCGACGCCGCAATCACCAGCGGCCGCTACAACCGTGACCGGCTATTCGAACTCGCCGTTAATGCCGATAGCGGCTTCGACCCACGCATGTTTGCCGACGCCCTGGGCGCACTCAGCCAGATCACCGACGACGCATTCGCCGAGTACGACATCACACCCGAGCACATCACCGCCATACGCCGTCGGTTCGCCGATTGGCGCCAGATACTCCAGACGCCGTAACAAGTAACTGTTCTTATCGCACACGGCTAGGCACTGAATTTCCAGCCCTTAGTACACCCGCAAACCGGAGTCCCGCCGCCCCACGTGGTCCTTGAACGCCTCACGAATCAGGCTCTGGACGCCTTCCACCTCGGAAGCCCTAGGCACCACATGGAGCTCTCGTGAAAGAGTGCGGCCCGTAAGGTATTTCGTGACAGATCCGGAGCCCGTGTTGGCGACGAAAATGGGATGAGCTCGACGACCTAAATCGGCGCTAAGGCCCGCGAATCCGCGAGCTTGCCCGAGCGGCAGATGGCCTGTGTAGTACTTGCACTCTATGACCAGAAGACACTTGCTTGCACGTGGAGATGTTCTCGCAAATCGACAGAGATCCGCCTCTTCTGCATCGAGAACGACGACATCGCACTCATGCTCGACTCCTGAGTTGCCCTGAACCTTGACCCCTATGTGGACCTCTAGCTCTGGTGCTCTTCCGAATTCAAGAACCGCATGTGTGTAGTTCCGAGCCGTGGAGTACAGCCATCCGGGGCTGGTCCGGAAGACGAGATTGCTTGCCATGGATCCGTTGACGTCCTGGTAGCGGATCTGAGCTCCGCTCTTGCGCGCAGTTGCGATAACCAGGGAGAAGAGGAACCCCTCATAGACATCGTTAGGCATCGACGCCGTCGTATACGAAACCGCAGCTCGGAGATGCGCGCGCAACTCTGCCAGCAGTTCATCTACTGCGGCCATCGCTCACCTCCTGGCTCATCCGATTGAGAAATGCCGCCGCAGCGGCACGCGCTTCCTGCGCCGCCGGTGCCAGGATCTGATCGAGGCTAGGTGGAGGAGACGCGGAGTCATCCTGATCGGGAAGAAAGCTGATGGAATCCACCTGTGCGCCGGAATCATCGACCGCCATAAGACGTTTCGCCATATCCTGATGAATTTCAGGTACCTCGACGATCAGGCGCTTAAGCGCCTGGATGATCAAGGCGACGCGTTGCTCACCTCCGAGCCGCGTATTCCCAACCATCAGTTGCCCCTTACCCGGAGGCTGTTCCAGTTCATGTGAGAAAGGAAGCTCCTCCATCTGCCATGTCGGATCTTCCCTCCACTTGCTACCACGTGGGACCGTAACGGCCTTGTTAACACCCGCTGCGATTCCTTCATCGATGCTCTGACGGACCCAGTCCAGCCCGAGTTCCAAGAGAATGATTCGCACGCCGCCCTCAAACGCCTCTAGTTCACCGTCATCCATCATGAACACTCATCCCCCGTTCGAGTGACATCTATCGGGCTTGACCAGTGTATCGGCGGGCGTACCGGACATGTGGCAGCTTTCATCAGTCCGTGAGCATCGTGCCTGCTACGCACACCTGCCGTTGTCACGGCATCGTCCCCTCCACAACCAGGATTCAACGAATCCGATCCCGCTGAGTTCCGCGTACTTATACCCGCTCACGCTCGACGTGTATGCAACAACGTCCATGTCCAGCACCGACAGCAACGCGAAGACCTGACCAGGTTGGTGGGTATCGACCCATCTGACGGAGCTCATCTACGGCGAGGTCGACTACGACAAGAAGGTGCTGGAGGCATGTTCGTGCGCTCACGCACGATCAGTGCCGCGCTCAGCCTTCTGCGGCGAGTTGTCCGCAGGCGGCGGCGATTTCTTGGCCGCGGGTGTCGCGGACGGTGCAAGGGACGCCCTGGGCGTTGACTCGGCGAACGAATTCGGCCTCAACGGGTTTGGGGCTGGCGTCCCATTTGCTACCCGGGGTCGGGTTCAGCGGGATCACGTTGACGTGCACGCGGGAGCCCAGGGCCTTGTGCAGCTTTTGGCCGAGCATGTCCGCGCGCCACGGCTGGTCGTTGATGTCGCGGATCAACGCGTACTCGATGGAGACTCGGCGGCCGGACTTGTCGGCGTAGTAGCGGGCGGCGTCGAGGACCTCGGCGATCGGCCAGCGGTTGTTGACCGGGACCAAAGTGTCGCGCAGTTCGTCGTCGGGAGTGTGCAAAGAAACGGCGAGGGTGACGGAGAGGTCTTCGTCAGCCAGTTTGCGGATCGCGGGGGCTAGGCCGACGGTGGAGACGACCACGTTGCGCTGGGAGATACCGAAACCGTCCGGCGGCGGGGAGGTGATGCGGCGGACCGCGGCTACTACCCGCTTGTAGTTGGCTAGGGGTTCGCCCATGCCCATGAAGACGATGTTGGAGAGGCGGCCGGGGCCACCGGCGACTTCGCCGTCACGCATCGCGGCTGCCGCGGCGCGGACCTGGTCGACGATTTCGGCGGTGGACAGGTTGCGGTTGAGTCCGCCCTGGCCGGTCGCGCAGAAGGGGCAGGCCATGCCGCAGCCTGCTTGGCTGGAGATGCAGAGGGTGGCGCGGTCCGGGTAGCGCATGAGGACGCTCTCCAGGAGGGTGCCATCGCCCGCGCGCCACAACGTCTTTCGCGTCTCGCCCGCATCGCAGGCGACGTGCTTCACGACCGACATCAGCGGTGGGAACAGTGCCTCGCCGATCTTTTCGCGCACGGGTGCGGGCAGGTCGGTCATCTGTTCCGGGTCGGCCTGCAGCCTGCCGTAGTACTGGCGGGCGATCTGGTCGGCGCGGAACTTCGGCAGTCCGAGCTCCTCGATGGCCGCCTGCCTGCCCGCTGCGTCGAGGTCGGCGAGGTGCCGGGGCGGCATGCCACGGCGCGGAGCATCGAAAACGAGGGGCAGGGAGACGGTCATAGTTCTTCTATTCTCCCATCTGAGCGAATGTGGCGCACACTCGCCCGCACACACCGCATCCGACATGACCAGTTCGATGCGGGGAAATACGTGTAACTGTCATAGCAGTGGGCAATGATCGGGATATGTCCACCAATGCTGACCACCTGCCGGATCCCGAACCGGCATTCCCGGATGAGCCGATGACCACGGCTCCGCCTGCTACGACACCGCCGACGACGACCGCACCTCCGACCACAATCCCGGCGGGCAAGCACCGCCAGTCACTGTCCTCACGCGCCGGCAACACCTGGATAGCTCTGATCGCGGGCGCGCTGATCCTGATCGTCCTGCTGGTATTCATCCTGCAGAACCTCGATCGGGTCGACGTCAGCCTGTTCTTCTGGCACTTCTCGCTGCCACTCGGTGTCGCCGTGCTGCTGTCGGTGATCGGCGGCGCACTGGTAATGGCCCTGGTCGGTGGCGTCCGCATCCTCCAACTCCGCCGCGCCGCGAAGAAGTAGGCACTGACTGTCCGCACATAGTGCCAGGTCAGAGCAGGGTTGAGAGGACCAGCCAGGAGACGAAGGCGGAGGGGAGCATGGAGTCGAGGCGGTCCATGATGCCGCCGTGGCCGGGGAGCAGGGTGCCCATGTCCTTGATGCCGAGTTCGCGCTTGATCTGGGATTCGATCAGGTCGCCGCAGGTGGCTACGAGGACGAGGCCGACGCCGAGGACGACGCCGATCATCGAGTTGGCGTCGAGCAGCAGGGTGACGGTGAGCAGGCCGCCGATCACGCTGAAGACCAGGGAGCCGCCGAAACCTTCCCAGGACTTCTTCGGGCTGATCGACGGGACCATCGGATGCCTGCCGAACAGAACACCGGCCACGTAGCCGCCGACGTCGGAGCAGACGACCAGGATCATGAAGGTCAGTACCCGCAGGTTGCCGTCCGGCTCCAGCAGCAGCAGCGTCGCGAACGAGGCGAGCAGCGGGATCCAGGCCAGGGTGAAGATGGCGATGGCGGTGTCGCGCAGGAAGTTTCGTGGCGCGGTTTGTAATCCGTGGTCGAACAGGCGCCACACCATGCAGGTCAGCGCGGTGGCCGCGAAGGCGCCCGCGACGCCGCTGGCACCGTAGGGCCAGCCGAGCCAGAACACGGCTTGGCCGCCGACGATGAGCGGGATGCGCGGTACCAGAACGTCGGCTTCGCGAAGGCGCTTGGCGACCTCCCAGGTAGCGACGCCGACCGCGACGCCGACGACACCGATGAACACCTTCGGTACGAACAGCAGGATCGCGATGAGCGAGAGGCCGAGGCCGAATCCGACGGCGAGCGCCGCGGGCAGATTCCGGCCCGCGCGTGAGCCGGACGCGGGGGCGGCGGCGAGCACCGCGTTGGGACCGTGCGCCTCGGGGTCGTGCTCGGCTGCCGAGGCGGCCGGAACAGCGTGCTCAGCGAACGCGGCATCCGGTGCCCAGGAGGAAGCGCCGGTCGGCGCACCGTCATGACCGGTAACCGGCGAAGCACCGTCACGACCGACGACCGGAGCGCCATCGTGACCGACGACCGAAGCCCCAAGACCATCGTGACCGGCGACCGAAGCCGCGGGTGCCGAGGCACCATCGGGACCGGCCGGAGCGTCGTGATCGGACGCCGCAGCCGAGGCTAAGGGCTCGGTACTCGACGCTCCCGCGCCGCGCACGTGCTCTTGCCTCGCATCAGCTGTGCCGTTCACCGGCCTCGGCTCCTCAGCCGCACCGGTCGCGGCGGCGTTCTCGGCCACGATTGTCCCGTCGCTCAACTCGTCGTTCCGTTCGTCCCCCGCCCGGGCGGGCCTGCTGCGTTCGATCGGTGGCATTCGCGGTGCCCTTCGCTCACACCACCGTCAGCGTCAGACCTCGAGCAGTTCAGATTCTTTGTGTTTGACCAGTTCGTCGATCTGGCCGACGTATTTGGCGGTGGTCTTGTCGAGATCCTTTTCGGCACGCCCGACCTCGTCCTCACCCGCCTCGCCATCCTTCTGGATGCGCGACAGTTCGTCCATGGCTTTGCGGCGGACATTGCGGATCGACACCTTCGCGTCCTCCCCCTTGCCCTTGGCCTGCTTCGCCAGCTCGCGGCGACGCTCCTCGGTCAGCTGCGGCACCGAAATGCGAATGATGTCACCGTTGTTGGTGGGATTGACACCGAGATCGGAGTTGCGGATCGCGGTTTCGATCGCACCGAGCTGAGCCTGCTCGTACGGCTTGATGACAACCATGCGCGGCTCCGGCACCGTGATGCTGGACATCTGGGTGATGGGGGTCGGCGAGCCGTAGTAGTCGACGACGATCCGAGTGAACATCCCCGGGTTCGCACGTCCGGTGCGGATGCCAGCGAGATCGTCCTTCGCTACTGTGACAGCCTTTTCCATCTTCTCCTCGGCGTCGAAGAGCGCTTCATCAATCACGACCGTTTCCTCCACTGCGTCGTCATCGTCATGATCCGCGGGTCGCGGGGTCAGGACCGAACCAATGTGCCGATCTTCTCACCGGCGACCGCTCGGGCGATATTGCCCTTGGTCAACAAATTGAACACCAGCATCGGCATCTGGTTGTCCATACACAGGCTGAAGGCCGTCGCGTCGGCAACCTTGAGCCCTTGCTCGATGACCTCTTTGTGGGTGATCTCGGAGTACATGGTGGCGTTTTCGTCGACCTTGGGATCGGCGCTGAACACCCCGTCGACCGCCTTGGCCATCAGCACCACCTCGGCGCCGATCTCCAGCGCACGCTGGGCGGCCGTGGTGTCGGTGGAGAAGTACGGCATGCCCATGCCAGCACCGAAGATGACCACGCGGCCCTTCTCCAGGTGACGCTTGGCGCGCAGCGGGAGGTAGGGCTCGGCGACCTGGCCCATGGTGATCGCAGTCTGCACCCGGGTCTCGACGCCCTGTTTCTGCAGAAAGTCTTGCAGCGCAAGGCTGTTCATCACGGTGCCGAGCATGCCCATGTAGTCCGAGCGGGCGCGTTCCATACCGCGCTCCTCCAGTTCGGCGCCGCGGAAGAAGTTACCGCCGCCGATCACCACGGCCACCTGCACGCCGGTGGCGACCACCTCGGCGATCTGCTCGGCGACCGTCTCCACCACGTCCGGGTCAAGGCCGACTCGGCCGCCGCCGAACATCTCGCCACCTAATTTGAGAAGCACCCGGCGATATCCTGGGCGATCGATCCCCGGGTCCGTCATGGGTGTTCTTCTCCTTCGGCGGTCAACGTTGTTCTCGGCAGGCAAGTGCGTCAAAGAATTCGGCAGCTCGGAAAGGCTCCTCAACACGGAGCGGCCCCTATCCTGCCCTATGTGTGTTCGGCGGCATAAGAAGACCCCCCGTCAACCGGCATATCGGTCGACGGGGGGCCTGCTCGCTATGGTGCTGTGAGTGCGGCTAGACCCGGTCCCGCGTGTCCGTCCCGGTGTTCGCCGGGACGATCGCGGGGCGCGATCAGTTGGAGCCGACCTCGAAGCGGGCGAAGCGGGTCACGGTGACCCCGGCCTCGTCCAACAGGGCCTTGACGGTCTTCTTCGAGTCGGTGACCGACGACTGCTCGAGCAGCACGACGTCCTTGAAGAAGCCGTTGACGCGGCCCTCGGTGATCTTCGGCAGCGCGGCTTCTGGCTTGCCCTCTTCGCGAGCGGTCTGCTCGGCGATGCGACGCTCGTTCTCCACGATGTCGGCCGGAACCTCGTCGCGGGTAACGTACTTCGCCTTGAGCGCGGCAACCTGCATGGCGGCGGCACGGGCGGCCTCGGCGGCCGCGTCACCCTCGCCCTGGTACTCGATCAGCACGCCGACGGCGGGCGGCAGATCCGAGGCACGCTTGTGCAGGTAGGTGGCGACCGGGCCGTCGAGTGAGATCACGCGACGCAGCTCGAGCTTCTCGCCGATCTTCGCGGCCAGCGCCTGCACGGCCTGGTCGGCGGTCTGGCCGCCGAGGTCGATGGCCTTGAGCGCGTCGAGGTCGGCGGGCTTGGCGGCCGCGGCGGCAGCCACGATCTGGTCGGCCAGCGCCTGGAACTCCGCGTTCTTCGCGACGAAGTCGGTCTCGGAGTTGATCTCGACCATGACGCCGCCCTTGGCGGTGACCAGGCCCTCGGCGGTGGTGCGCTCGGCACGCTTGCCGACGTCCTTCGCGCCCTTGATGCGCAGGATCTCGACGGCCTTTTCGAAGTCACCGTCGGTCTCGGCCAGCGCGTTCTTACAGTCCATCATCCCGGAGCCGGTGAGCTCCCGGAGCCGCTTCACATCGGCAGCGGTGTAGTTCGCCATCGGTGGCGAGCCTCCTTCGGAGAAAGTTCTGGAAATACTGGGCAGCGGTGATCACCATCGCACGCGATCATGATCACCGCTGGAACAGCGGGTTACGAGACTCAGGCCTCGGCCGGGGTCTCCACCGGAGCCTCGACCGGGGCGGCCTCAGCGGCAGCCTCGACGGGGGCCTCAGCCGGGGCTTCGGCAGGCGCGTCGGCGGCGGGTGCGGCCGAAGCGAGCAGCTCCTGCTCCCACTCGGCCAGCGGCTCGCCCGCGCCCGCTTCCGGCTTGTCGTCGCCGGAGGACAGGCCGGCCCGCGCCTGCACGCCCTCGGCCACCGCGGAGGCGACGACCTTGGTCAGCAGTGCGGCGGAACGGATCGCGTCGTCGTTACCCGGGATCGGGTAGTCGACCAGGTCGGGGTCGCAGTTGGTGTCCAGGATCGCGATGACCGGGATGTTCAGCTTGCGCGCCTCGCCGACGGCGATGTGCTCCTTGTTGGTGTCGACGACCCAGATGGCCGAAGGCACCTTGGCCATGTCGCGGATACCACCGAGGGTGCGCTCCAGCTTGTTCATCTCACGCGTGAGCATGAGGATTTCCTTCTTGGTGCGACCTTCGAAACCACCGGTCTGCTCCATCGCCTCGAGCTCCTTGAGGCGCTGCAGGCGCTTGTGCACGGTGGAGAAGTTGGTGAGCATGCCACCCAGCCAGCGCTGGTTGACGTAGGGCATACCGACGCGAGTCGCCTCGGCCGCGATCGACTCCTGGGCCTGCTTCTTGGTGCCGACGAAGAGAACGGTGCCACCGTGGGCGACGGTCTCCTTGACGAACTCGTAGGCCTTGTCGATGTAGGTCAGCGTCTGCTGCAGGTCGATGATGTAGATGCCGTTGCGGTCGGTGAAGATGAACCGCTTCATCTTCGGGTTCCAGCGCCGTGTCTGGTGTCCGAAGTGCGCGCCGCTGTCAAGCAGCTGCTTCATTGTTACGACAGCCATAGCTCCCGTATCTCTCTTTCGTTGCCGGTTGACGCAGCGAATCGGTGATTCGCTGCCCTGGCGCCTCCGAACCGTCGGACCCGACCTTGAGGGTGGGACCAGCCGACGGCTCCCTGCTCCGCACAGGCACCGTCACGAACCGAATGGTGATGAGCTCGATTCGAACAGCGCCGTTGCGAACAAGCACGGGGTGGCGCGCGAAGTCGGTCCATGCACGCACAGACCGCTCGATCAGTCTACGGGGTAGGCGGCCTAGCTTCTAAATCGGCCTGTCAGGGGGTACGTGGTGGTGGTTTCGGCAGATGGAACGGAGGATGTCCACAATCGAGAAAGTTGTCCACAATCGGGGTGGTGGGGGTACCGCGATCGGTGCGGGCGGATGAGGGTTTGTGGCATGCCTTCGAATCCGATTTCTTCGATGATGACGCTGGTTATCCCGCTTTTCTTTGTGCTCGCCGTGTTGACGGCACCGCCTGTTTCGGCTGGGGTGCTTGCCGGAGGTGGGGCGTATAGCCATGTGGCGGAAGCCGTGCTGGGTGGGCCAGCGGGAGCCGCGCCCGCAGTCGAGCTGGGGGTAGCTGCGCTCGGGACCTGCGCAAGTTCGTTCTGCACCGGAGCCGTGGTTGGCCCACAGAACGAAGGAACCGCGCAGGTGGCGTGCACCGGCTCGGTCTGCGGGTCGGTGCGCCCGGCACCGCTCCGCGTCGCGGACGCTGTGCCAGGTAGCGCGGAGGCGGGGCGCGGGGCGACCGGTCTCGATCCGTTCGCGATATCTCCGCTCGATCCCGAGTTCTGCGAATACGTCGGTCCCGCACCGTTTTTCATGTCACCGAGCGATTCGGAGTTCTGCGGGCTCGTCTCGCCCGCCCCGCTGGCGTTGCCACCGGCGGCGAACAAGTGATCTCCCGTGATGACGAACAGTTCGCGCCCGAAACCGTTCGCCACAGTCCTCATGGGACTCGTGCTGGTCCTGCTGACAGGTGCGGAGCCGGTGGCGACGGCCGCGCCGGTAGGGCGGTTCGGCTGGCCGCTACAGCCTCGGCCCACCGTGCTTCGGCGGTTCGACAAGCCCGCGCAGGACTGGCTGCCAGGACATCGCGGGGTCGACCTGGCTGGTGCACCGGGGCAGGCGGTGCTGGCGGCCGGGGACGGGATCGTGGTGTTCGCCGGGACGGTGGCGGACAAGCCGGTGGTGTCGATCGATCATCCGGGTGGGCTGCGGACCACGTATGAGCCGGTGCGGGCCGAGGTTTCGGTCGGGCGGCGCGTTGGACGTGGCACCCAGATCGGCACGCTGGAAGCCGGGCACGAAGGTTGCGGGACGTGCCTGCACTGGGGACTGCGCAGCGAGGGCGGTGGTCGGCGCCGACGTGAATACCTGGATCCGTTGGGGTTGTTGCACCTCGCTCCCCTGCGCCTGAAACCGGTTGGCCCGTAATGTCTGCGCCCCAGTTCGGCCGCTACCAGGCAAGCCGCGCCGTTCGGCCGCTACCAGGCAAGCCGCGCCGCTGACTCGTGCATGCGAGGCGTGCGGCGTGTCGAACCCAACGCCGCCGAATGCTTCCCAAGCGTGCCGAGCGAGGGTGAAGATCAGACCATGGAGCATGTGCCCAGCGATCCGCCGTTCACCTATCCGGAGGTCGGTGCCACGAGCGGCGAGTTGCCGGAGGGCTATCACCGATTTCGACTGCGGCGCCGGATCGGGTACGGGCGTGCGCTGTTCGAGCACGCGGGTGCGGAGATCCTCGACTATCGAATGCAGAAGGGCACGGGGATCTTTCATGACGCGTCGACTCTGAAGGCCGAGCCGGGCACCCGTATTACCGTGCGGATCGGATTCTGGCCGTTGACCATCATCGCGCCGTGCCGGGTGGTGTACGTACTGGCCGCGCCGGACCAACGCGGGTTCGCCTACGGCACGCTGCCGGGACATCCGGAAACCGGCGAGGAGCTGTTCGCCGTCGAGTACGACCCTGCCGATGACGCCGTCTACGGCATCGTGACCGCGTTCTCACGCCCCGCGGCCTGGTACGCCCGGCTCGGCGGCCCGGTGGTGCGCCTCATCCAGCGCTTCATCGCCGTGCGGTACATCAAAACCCTGCCAACATCGGCCTGACTCGAAGCGCGTCCCGCTCTTGGTGGCCGATGATCGAGCGCCGGGCGTCCCTACTCGGCCCGTAACCAACTCACTCGACGGTCACCTCAGGGATAGCTGCGGGTGCGGCCTAGAGCAGGTCGGTCAACGCCTTTGCCTGAACGCGCAAGTCCTCAGCGTGCTCCGAGCGACCTAGCCCCTCGTACTCCTCGGCGACCGTGTGGCGTTCGGCGATCTCCGCGCGCACGATCCGTTCGATATCGCCTTCGGTGAGCTCGCGTCGGGCGACCTCGGCGACACCCAAGCCGACCGCGCTGCCCTCCACCGCACCCGCCCGATGCTCGCCGACATCCACGGCCTCCGCATTGTCGATGGCTCCCAAAGCGGACCGCAGGCCAGTGATTACCTGACGGTCACGGGATTTCATCGCAGCGGACAGCGCGGCGCGCATGCGCTCGCGCAGCGGTGGCCGATCGGTCGACGGTTCGGTTGACATGCTCACCACCGTAAGGAGAGTCGGATTCCGAGTCGAACTGATTTCGCGGGGCTAACCGATCGTTCCCCGCGGCGTGATGATGGTGAAGTCCGGATCCGGCGCATCGAACACCCCGACCAGCTCAGCGAGCTTGGTCACGTCACCTTCGATGAGAATGTCGCCCGCAGCGGCCGCGACCCCGAAATCCTCGCCAACCAACAGCACTCGGATGAGCGTCGACTTGCTCAGCGTGAAGGAAGCGTCGGGCTCCGGCAGCGGCACCCCGTCGGGCCGGTCGTAATGAGTCAACCGCCCATTGCGGAGCTCCAGACGATGCACGCGATCCTCGTCACTGATCTGCCAGTCCGCGACGACCCGCTGGTTCCACGCCTTCGGGCCGTCGACGCGCAACGCCATGGCATCGAAGATCTGCTCCACGCTCAGCGCGGCGAGCAGCGTCGGCGCGTTGGCCTTGGTCGGCGTGCCGAACGAGCCGTAGCGCAGTTCGTAGGCGCCGCTGAGGTAGAAGTTGCGCCAGGTGGCATTCTCCGCGCCGTAGCCGAGTTGCTCGAACGTGCTGGCCTGCAACGCTTTCGCGGCATCGTTGGTGGGATCGGCGAAGATCACGTAGTTGACCACCTGGGCCACCCACCGATAGTCGCCCGCCGCGTAGGACTCCCGCGCCTTGCGCAGCACCTCCTCGGCGCCGCCCATGAATTCCACGTGCCGAACGGCGGATTCGACCGGCGGATGCTCCCACAGATGCGCCGGGTTGCCGTCGAACCAGCCCATGTACCGCTGGTAGATGGCCTTGACGTTGTGGCTGACCGACCCGTAGTACCCGTGCGTGTGCCAGCTGCCCTCGACAGCCGATGGCAGCGTGAGCATTTCGGCGATCTCCGCGCCGACGTAACCCTGGTTCAGCAGGCGCAGCGTCTGGTCGTTCAGGTATCCGTATAGATCACGTTGCAGCGCAAGGAATTCCACCAGCCGTTCGGTACCCCAGGTGGGCCAGTGATGGGAGGCGAACACCACATCGGATTGGCGTGCGTACAGGTTGATCGCCTCGGTCAGGTACTTCGCCCAGACGTGCGGATCACGCACCAGGGCGCCGCGCAGGGTGAGCAGGTTATGCAGTGTGTGCGTGGCGTTTTCGGCCATGCACAGGGCTCGGTGGTCCGGGAAGTAGAAGTTCATCTCGGCGGGCGCTTCGGTGCCGGGGGTGATCTGGAAGACGATCCGGATGCCGTCGATCGTCTCCTCCTGCCCGGTCGCGGTGATGTCGACGGTCGGCGGAATCAGGGTCACCGTGCCGACCGAGGTGGTCTGCCCGAGACCAGCGCCCACCGCGCCGAGCGGTCCACGCGGCAACACGGCGCCGTACATGTAGCCTGCCCGGCGCGCCATCGCGGTGCCCGCGTAAACGTTCTCGGCCACAGCATGTTCCAGGAACCCGGCCGGGGCGATCACCGGACAACGCCCTGCCGCAACGTCTTCGGTGGTGGTGACGCCCATCGCGCCGCCGAAATGATCGACGTGCGAATGGGTGTAGATGAGACCGGTCACCGGACGATCGCCGCGATGCGCCCGGTACAGCGCGAGCCCGGCGGCGGCCGTCTCCGCGGAGATCAGCGGATCGATCACCAGCACACCGGTTTTGCCCTCGACGAGCGTCATGTTGGACAGGTCGAGCCCGCGAATCTGATAGATCCCCTCGGTGACCTCGAACAGTCCCTGTTTGATGACCAATCCGGCCTGACGCCACAGGCTGGGATTGACCGAGGCGGGACAGGATTCGCTCAGGAAGTCGTAGGAGTCGTTGTCCCACACCACGGTTCCGTCGGCCGCGGTCACGACACCGGGCTCCAGTGCGGCGATGAAACCTCGGTCGGCATCCGCGAGATCGGCGGTGTCGGCGAACGGTAGTGCGGCGGCCGCGCGCTGCTGCTCCGCCACGATGAAGTCGCTCGGCTCGGTCGCTGTGCTCATGCCCGCACCTCGCTAACGCTCGGCTCCGGCACGAGCACACTCGTAGCTGTGCCTATTGCTCGCTCGCTACGCTCGCTCATGCCCGCACCTCGCTAGCACTCGGCTCCGGCACGCGCGACGCGCGCTGGCAGATGATTCGCTCACTTCGTTCGCTCATGTCATCCTCCTGGGAGTCGGTGCAAAGTTGCGGTGCCGGTGGGGATTCAGGGCCATGGATCGGTGAACTGGATGACGGCCGCGATGCCGGCGACGGCCACCACCGCCGCAGTCGCCGCGGCGACGACCCCTCTGCCGTGGCCGTAGCGGCCCTCGTGCAAGCTGCGGTTGCGCAGATAACTCATGCCCGCCAGCGCCGCCATCGCGATCGCCGCACCGATCGGCGCGATCATCGCGGGACGCCACCCGCTGGTCACGGCGTGGTTCAGGAACAGCGCGCCGGTGATCATCGAGGCCACCGCCGTCCGCCGCCACGCCAGGGCGGTGCGCTCCGCGGCGAGTCCGGCGGGGCTCATCGCAGCAACACCGCGACACCAGCGAGCACCGAGACGACGGCGATACCAGCGGACAGGATCGGCACCAGCACCGTGTCGGGCAGCGGACGTCCCTGCCGCATCGCTACGCCCACTCGCCGCCAATGCGCATACGCGCCAACGGCAATGATCACCGCCAGCACCAGGCAGGTCAGCGCGAGCGCCCGCCGCACGCCGCCCATCCGGAACGGCTGCACCAGCGTGTGCACCGCGACACCACCGGCGAGCAAGCCGAGCGCGGTGCGCATCCACGCCAAGAACGTCCGCTCGTTGGCGAGGGTGAACCGGTAGTCCACCTCTTCTTCCCCGTCCTCCGACTCGGCGTCGGGGCTCGGGAGCGTCATATCGCCACGGCCCTGGCGGTGGACTTGTCGCGCACCCACAGCGACGTCAGCGCGAGCATGGCGGCGAGCGCGGGCTTGCCGAAGACCAGGGCGAAGGTACCGAGGAGAACGACCTTGTCGGCCAGGTAATGCGGAACCATCACCGTCACGTGCACCGCCCAGAACACGAACCAGGCGAAGGTGATTCGGCGATGCCGCCGCAGCCGGGCCGCGGGCTCGGCCGGTTCGAGCCGGATTTCTCGAGTCACGGTATAGCTCAGCGGCTTGCCGGTGAGCAGCGTCGCACCGAACAGCACGGTCATCACGACGCTCAACGCTACTTCGGGCCGATAGAAACCGCGCCCCTCCCCGGTGATCTCGACGAACAGCGAGAACACCAGAATCACCAGCACCGCGAGCGCGACCACCCGCACCGAATCGCCGCGCACCAGCCGCACCGCAAACTTCCCCCACTTCTCCGCAAGCACACCGCGTGAATCCGCTAGGCCGTCGCCTCGATCCAGCACCTCACGCTGGTCGTCGGGATTCACGGGCATCTCTCCCACACAGGTCGGTTTCGTGCTGCGAGCAAACAATCCGCTACGTCACACTAACCGGACATCCGAAGCCCGTCCACGAACCGCGCGAGGCCGTGACCATGCGGTTACTCGACCGGACTCCGACCTGTTCCCGCTGGTCGCGGCCGTCTCTACACCGTGACGGCGTCCTCGAAGGTCATCGCGAGCTCGGCGATGGTTGAGGTCATGACGGCGCGGCGAGGCAAATGCAGCGACCGCAGCTCATCGGCGATGGGGTGGTCGCCGAGGGCGAGGGCGGCACCGCCCGGACGGGCGTGCAGGCCGGACGGTTCCATCCGCCATGGTGTGCATCGAGTGACGCCGTCGATGTGCGAATAGGCATCGAACGAGGAGGCTGTGTTTCGGCGTTGCGGCGTGGGAATGCCCTGGCGGACAGTCAGATCGACGACGAGCTTGCCGTCCTGGTGCAGTGCGCCGTGGCGCGTTCCGGCGGCGTGACGCACGGTGAAATCGGCGAGTTCCTTGGGGAATCCCCAGATTCCGCGACCGGCCGCGAGCGTGAAGTCGCCGTCGACCGGCAGCTGATGGATGAAGACTCCGGCCTGGTTCGTCGCCAAAGCCCGGATGTCGCCGAAACGGACGCCCGGATCGGCGGTGTGGTGCCGGACCATGAACGAGACGCCGAACTCGTTGTACGGACCGAGGTCACCGTCGACGTACTCGACGAAAACGAGCGAACACATCGCCCGACCACCCGGCAATCGCAGCACCCGCAGCCCGGAGTATTCGATCAGCTGCTGCGCGGCGTCGGCTGGGACCAGGTAGCTCGCCATGAACGCGTGCGCGAGCCGGATCCGAACCGGCATCCGAACTTCCTGACCGAGAACGGTGTGGGTGCTCACGCGAACGCCTTCCTGTGCACCTCGTTGGAGGTGCGAGGTACACCGATTCTCGGAACTGCGTGGTCCGATAACTAGAACACGTTATAGATTACCAAAGGGCGGGCACCGAGGGTCGCCATTGGCGTGCAGCAGCATGGATCGCAGAGTGCCTGCGGTCAGTCGGTCGGTGCGGAAGCATGTGCGGCACCGGGCCGTCGATGAGTGCGCGGTGCGCGAGTTCGCCCGGACGGGGCGATCGACGCCACGCGCTACCGTTCGGGTCGAGTCCCGGGGACGCGATGTTCGAGACCGTCCAGGATGCACAGCAGTCCGAAATCGAAGGCCATCGCGCGAGCGACGTCGGTGTCGGTCGGCGAGATTTCCCGATAGTCCGCCATCAGTTCGGGATAGTCCCCGGACACGCTCTCCATCATCGTGATCACCGTCTCCCGGTCGATCGTGGCGTCGCCATACGTTTTGGACCAGGCGATCTCCGGCGTCACCACGCCGAGTACGTAGGACATCACCGTGCCGCTGGCGAGGTAGGTGTCGATGCCGCGGAAACCCATGCGGATGTACGTGCGGCGCAGACGGTCGGTGAGCCGCAACGAGTTCGGGCCCATGCTTGGCAGTCGGCCGATCAGGGACGCACCCCACGGGTGGGCGCGCAAGGTGTCGCGGAAGTTGTAGGCGAAGTTCGACAACACTTCGCGCCACGGCGCCTCGTCGGGCTCCGGCACCTCGACCATGCCCCAGAACTCGTCGAGCACCCATTCCAGCAATTCGTCCTTGTTCGCGACATGCCAGTAGAGGCTGGTGGCGCCCGCGTCGAGTTTGGCGCCTATTTTGCGCATGCTCAGCGCATCGAGGCCCTCGGCGTCGAGGAGCTCGACGGCGGCGGCGATGATCTGGTCGAGGCGTAGACCCGAGGCCTTCGGCTGTCGGGGTTCGCGGATCCATACCGAGGTGAACTGCTTGGGCACCGACCAATCGTATATTCGCTCGCACATTGTTCGAGCTGATCGTACAGTGTTCGAGTGGAATCGAACACTGTACGAGACCCCCGCCGTTGGTGGATTCTGGGTGTCCTCTGTCTGTCCTTGCTGGTGCTGATGCTCGACAGCACTGTGCTCAATCTCGCTATCCCGTCGCTGATTCGCGAGCTAGGGACCACGCCGTCGGACGTGCAGTGGATCCTGGACGCCTACGTGCTCGTCTTCGCCGGACTCCTGCTCACCGCGGGCAGCCTGTCCGATCGATTCGGCAGGCGACGGATGCTGATCTACGGTCTGGCCGTATTCGGCGTGGCCTCGCTTGGCGCGGTACTCGCCACCGAGCCGTGGCATGTCGTCGTCGCGCGGGCGGCAATGGGTGTCGGCGGTTCGCTGCTGATGCCGTCGACCATCTCCATCCTGATGACCACCTTCGCCGAGGACGAGCGGCGAAAGGCGATGGCCGCCTGGTCCACCGTCTCGATGGTCGGCATCGTCGCCGGGCCGACGCTGGGTGGTTTTCTGCTGCAACACTATTGGTGGGGGTCGGTGTTTCTGCTCAATATCCCGGTCGCGGTGCTCGCCATCGTCGCGGCGCTGGTGCTGATGCCCGAGTCCACCGGTGAGCAGCGGCCGGTCGACCTGGTCGGCGTGCTGCTGTCCATCGTGGCGCTCGCCTCGACGGTCTACGTGATCATCGAGCGCGAGTGGAACCTCGGCATGATCGCGCTGGCCGTGTTGACCGCGCTCGGGTTCGTGGTGTGGGAGAGCCGGTCGGAGCATCCGATGCTGCCGCTGGCGGTTTTTCGCAATCGCGACTTCACCGGCACCGCGTTCACCCTGTTGCTGATGGTGTTCGGGATGGGCGCGGTCATGCTGATGCTCACCCAGTACCTGCAGTTCGTGCTCGGCTACGGGCCGATGAAGGCCGGACTTGCGCTGCTCCCCTACGCGGTGGCCGCCGCGGTGTGCAACGGGCTCGGCGCGACACTGGGCAAGACACTCAGTAACAAGACGCTCATTGTCTCGGGGCTGCTGGTCATGGCGGCGGCATTCGCGATCCTCGCCGTCAGCGAGGGATACCTGTTGGTCCTGGTCGGCATGCTGGTCATGGGAATCGGCGGCGGTTTGGCCGGTCCCGCCGCCTACGCCTCGATCATGAGCGCCATTCCGCTCGAACACGCGGGCGTCGGCTCGGCCATGAACGACACGCTGCAGCAGGTCGGCATGGCGATCAGCATCGCCATCCTCGGCAGCGTGCTGGCGGGCGTGTTCACCGACCATATGCCGACGGACGTACCCGACGCGGCACGCGAATCCATCGGTGCCGCATTCCAACTCGGCTTCGGCGAACCCGCCAAGGCGGCCTTCACCGCCGCCATGTCCACCGGATCATGGATCAGCGCCGGGTTCTGTGTCGCGGCCGCGTTGCTCGGCCTGACCCTGCTCCGCCCGCGACGCACACCCGCGGAACCGCTGGCCGAGCCGGTCGAAGTCGGATAAGTAGGGCGTCACCGCCGCCTCTCCGAGCACCATGGGAGAGGCGGCGGTGTCGAGCGAAACCCGCTGTGCCGCAACGCAGTGGCGGGCCGGTGGCAGCTGACGGCAGTCCACGGACGGTGCATCCCACGCACCGTCCGTGGACTGCCATGCCGCAGGTGAGCGACCGCGCCGGTCCGCAGCCGACAGGCAACGACTGACGAGCAACGGGCAACGGGCAACGGGCAACGACTGACGGGCAACAGCCGATGGCCAACGGGCAACAGCCGACGGGCAAAGAGCAGCCGGCGACCGGCGACGGGCAATAGGCGACCGGCGACCGGCAATAGGCGACCGGCGACCGGCGACGGCTGACAGGCGACGGGCGACCGGGCGACGGCCAACAAGCGACGGGCGACCGGGCGACGGCCAACAAGCGACGGGCGACCGGGCGACGGCCAACAAGCGACGGGCGACCGGGCGACGGCCAACAAGCGACGGGCGACCGGGCGACGGCCAACAAGCGACGGGCGACCGGGCGACGGCCAACAAGCGACGGGCGACCGGGCGACGGCCAACAAGCGACGGGCGACCGGGCGACGGCCAACAAGCGACGGGCGACCGGGCGACGGCCAACAAGCGACGGGCGACCGGGCGACGGCCAACAAGCGACGGGCGACCGGGCGACGGCCAACAAGCGACGGGCGACCGGGCGACGGCCAACAAGCGACGGGCGACCGGGCGACGGCCAACAAGCGACGGGCGACGGCAACGGCAACGGCAACGGCAACGGCAACGGCAACGGCAACGGAGAACCCTACTGCAGCAAGCGGATTGCTGGGTCTCAGGCTCGGGGGTGGGCTTGGTCGTGGACCTTTTTGAGGCGTTCGATGGAGACGTGGGTGTAGAGCTGGGTGGTGGCCATGCTGGCGTGGCCTAGGAGTTCTTGGACGACGCGCAGGTCGGCTCCGCCCTCGAGGAGGTGGGTGGCCGCGGTGTGGCGTAGGCCGTGCGGGCCCATATCGGGGGCGCCGGGGATGGACGAGACTACTTCGTGGACAACGGTTCTGGCTTGGCGTTGGTCGAGCCGTTTACCGCGGCGGCCGAGTAGGAGGGCGCGGCCGGACTCGGGTGTCGCGAAGGCGGCGCGGCCGTGCTGTAGCCAGTTGCCGATCGCGTCGTCAGCGGGGATGCCGAAGGGGGCCGAGCGTTCCTTGTTGCCTTTGCCGAGTACTCGAACGACCCGGCGTTCGCGGTCGACGTCGTCGATGTCGAGGCCACACAGCTCGCTGACCCGAATCCCGGTGGAGTACAACAGCTCAACGATCAACCGGTCCCGTAGCGCCATCGGATCATGCTGTGCGGCACCGGATTCCGCGGCATCCATCGCGCCAAGCGCCTGCTGGCGGCCGAGCACGGCGGGTAGCACCCGGTGCGCTTTGGGGGAACCGAGCCGCAATCCCGGGTCGACGGTCAACCGTCCGGTTTGGGTGAGCCACGCGGTGAAGGTCCGGGCCGAGGAGGCCCGCCGCGCCATCGTCGTTCGGGCCACCCCCGCAGTCGCCTGCTGCGCCAGCCAGGAACGCATCAACATCAGATCCAGTTCGCGCACCGCGGAATCCGCAGACCTGGCGTACAGGTGTGCCAGCAGCGAGCGCGCGTCGCCGAGGTAGGCGCGCACGGTATGCGCCGACCGGTTCCGTCCGAGCCGCAGGTGCCTGCCGTACTCCGTCAGCAGCGCTTCCAGGTCCTCGGGCAGTTCTTCCATCTCACCACCGTCCCGACAGTCGTCATCATTGGCAAGCCACCGCGCCGATCAGAGGTCGTCGGGCAGCACCCGGAAGGCCTTGGCGCCGGTCAATGGCCGGATCGCGCGAAAGTCCTTGCGATCGAGGGTGAGGATCACGTCGGTCTCGTATTCGGCTGCCAGGACAACGTTTACCGCGTCGGTCAGGTCGAGCCGCAAATCGGCGTAGCGGTCCTGCACCCTGCGCGCCTTGCGCAGGTAGTCGCTCGGCAGCGCCGGGACAGCGACCCGGCCGAGCGGTTCCTGGGCGAGCAGCCAGTCGTTGACGACGGCCGCCGACGACCAGTCGAAGTCTCGGGTCACGATGTGCTCGATCTCGAGCAGCACGAGCGAGCAGACAACCGTCAGCGACGCCGCCGCCAGTGCGGCGCGCGCACTTTCGTGTTCCGGCTCATTCGTGTCGAACGCGGCGACCAGGGCGGAAGTATCGCCGATGACGATCAACTGTTCCGCCGCACGATCTCCTCGTGCACCACCTGCTTGATGTACTCGGGGGTCCTTGCCCTGCCGCCTTCGAGCCTCGGGATGTCCCAGTCTTCGTCCCAGCGCTTTGTGCGTAGTGCGGCGATGTGGAATGCCTCGCGGAAAATCTCGGACTCGGGCCTGCCCTCCCGCGCGGCAGCCGCCTTGATGAGGGCCAGGTCCTCTTCGTCGACCATCACTGTCGTCTTTTTCAGCATGGAGGTTATGGTACCTGCACCATACATTTGTGTCAGCTTTCTTTTCTGGGGTGGGCTGCATCGGTCAGGTGTCCTCGGACCGGCGGCGGTGGGTCGCTTTCCGGTACCAACCGCCCTCGGTGGTGCCGATGAACTCCGCGAGTTCGAGGGCGGAGAGTGCCGCGCGGACCGTAGGCAGCGACAGGCCGGACTGCTCGGCCAGTTCGCGGGGAGTGCGCGAACCGATCTTCGGCAAAGCGGCGAAGACGAGGGCTTCCTCGCCGGACAGGGAATCCTTAGGGCTCGCGGTCGAGCCGGGCAATGGCAAGCGCAGCGGCCCCGCTTCGTCGATGACCTCCTCCGCCCGCGTGACGAGCAGGGCTTCGCCTTCGCGGATCATCCGGTGACAACCGACGGACGACGCCGACGTGACCGGTCCGGGCACGGCCAGCGCCGGACGGCCGAGGCGGCGCGCCCACTTCACCGTGTTGCGCGCCCCGCTGCGCAATCCGGCCTCGACGACCAGCACGCCGTCGGCCAGGGCGGCGACGAGCCGATTCCGGGCCAGGAATTGGTGTTTGTGTGCGGTGGTTCCCGGCGGATATTCACTGACCACCAGCCCGGTCGCGGCGATCTCGGCAAGCAGCCGGTCGTGCTGTGCAGGATAGGGGCGGTCGACACCGCAGGCCAGCACCGCGATGGTGGAGCCGCCGACAGCCAATGCCGCGCGATGGGCCATGCCGTCGATCCCGAATGCCGCCCCGGACACGATCGTCCAGCCTTTGGCCGCGAGGTCACCCGCGATCTCACCGGTGACCTGATTCCCGTACCCACTGCTGCATCGTGCGCCGACGACCGCGAGCGCACGTTCGCTCGATTCCAGCAGCGACCTCGGGCCGCGCACCCACAGCACAAGCGGCACCGCACCGTCTCGGTCGCGACCCGAATCGAGTTGAGCAAGACCCAGCAGCCGCCACGCGGGCCATTCCGGATCGTCCGGTGTCACGACCCGTCCACCTATCCGCTCCATCAAGTCCAGATCCCGTGCGGCCGTATCCGTTCCGCGCCGCTGCTCCGTCGGCCCGCGCAACGACTCCGGCAGGTCACACTCGCGCACGGCACGTGCGGCCTCGATCACCCCGACCGACTCGATCAACGCCGACAGGGCCGCACACGGCCCCGAAACCACCCGCGACAGATACACCCACGCCAGCCGCCGCTCGTAAGCGTCGACATCGAATAGCGCGCTGCCGGTGACGACCGCCGTGCCGACGCCCCACCCCGCACTCATTGCGCACCCCGCTGACGAAAGTTCAACGCCGCCAGCACATCCTGAGCGGTCGGCAGGCCCGCACCACGCAGGTCACAGATCGTCCACGCCACCCGAATGGCACGGTCGGCACCACGCGCGGACATCCGTCCGAGGCGCAGTGCCGTTTCGACCGGTGCGATCGCCTCCTGCGGCAGGCGGAATCGCTGGCGCAGAATATGGCCGGGCACTTCGGCATTGGTCAGCCAGCCGAACTCCTGCCACCGCTGCACCGCCGCCCGCCTGGCCGCGGCGACCCGATCACGCACCACCGCACTGCTTTCGGCCTCGTCGGTGCTGAACGCGGCGCCGGACTGTCCCCGCATCTGCACCCAGATGTCGATGCGATCCATCAGGGGCCCGGACAGTTTCCCGAGGTAGCGACGCCGAGCGAGCGGCGCGCAGATGCAGTCGACGTCCCGAGCGGGCGCGCACGGGCACGGATTGGCCGCGAGCACCAGCTGGAATCGCGCCGGATATCGCGCGACACCATCGCGGCGGGCGATGCGAACTTCGCCCTCCTCCAACGGAGTTCGCATCGCTTCCAGCACCTTGGTGCCGATCTCCGCACATTCGTCGAGGAAGAGCACGCCACGATGCGCCCTGCTCACCGCACCGGGCCGCGCGGTGCCCGAGCCGCCGCCGACCATCGCAGTGACGGACGTCGAATGGTGCGGCGCGACGAACGGCGGCATCGTGATGAGCGGATGATCGCCGGACAACACCCCCGCCATCGAATGGATGGCGGTCACCTCCAGCGACTCGGATTCCGACAACGGCGGTAACAACCCAGGAAGACGTTGCGCCAGCATGGTTTTCCCGATGCCGGGCGGTCCGGTGAGCAGCAGGTGGTGCCCACCGGCCGCGGCCACCTCCAACGCCCACCTGGCTTCGTCCTGCCCGACCACCTCGCTCAGATCGCCGCAGGTACGCACCGGATCGGGCAGCTGCCCACTCGGTTCGGGGAGCGTGCCTTCACCGCGCAGCCAGGCCACCACCGTGCGCAGGCTCGCCGCCCCGAAAACATCGACGCCGTCGACCAATCCGGCTTCGGCCATCGCCGCTTCCGGCACCACGACCGCGGGCCATCCGGCATTGCGGGCCGCGATCACGGCGGGCAGGATGCCGCGCACCCGCCGCACCCGGCCGTCCAGCGCGAGTTCGCCGAGCAGCACCGTCTTCGCGAGTCGCTCCGACGGTACGGCGCCCGACGCGTCGAGCACCGCGATCGCAAGGGCCAGGTCGTAAACACTGCCGATCTTCGGCAGCGTCGCGGGCGAGAGCGCCAGGATCACCCGCCCGTCCGGCCACTTCTCCCCCGAGTTCGCCACCGCCGACCGCACCCGGTCGCGCGACTCCTGCAGCGCCGTATCCGGCAGCCCGACCAGGTGCACCGAGGGCAGGCCCTGCCCGATATCGGCCTCGATCTCGACCAGTAGCCCGTCTACCCCGGTGACCGCGACCGAGTGGGCCCGGCCGAGCGCCATCAGAACACCGCCTTGAGGTGGTCGATCACCGGCTCGTGTCCGTGGGTCAGCAGCACCGAGACGACGTCGAAGCGGATGTGCCGCCACGGGCCGTCCTGCTCGGCCAGCCACAGCAGCGCGAGCCGCCGGATGCGCTGTTGTTTGGTGAAGGTGACCGCCTCGGCCGGTATCCCGAACCCGAGCCCCGACCGGGTCTTCACCTCCACGAACGCGGTGAATTGGGCGTCCCGGACGATCAGGTCCAGTTCACCGTATCTGCATCGCCAGTTTCTGCTGACGATCTCTATCCCCGCCGCCTGCAGGAACCGTGCCGCCAGCTCTTCCCCGTGCGCGCCGAGCGCTCTTCTGTCTGTCACTCGGCCAGCGTGCCCAGCTCCGCGCCTCGGCTTCGGGCGCCGACCTGGGCAAATACAAAGCCTGTTGATAACAGGCACCCTGTGCACAACTCGCGGTGCGTTGGCACCGGGGAGCGTCGAGTTGTCGGTAGGCCGTGCTAGGCGACTACTCCGGCAGGCGTAGGTCCGGCTTCTCCAGCTCTTCGATGTTGACGTCCTTGAAGGTGATCACTCGGACGTGTTTGACGAAGCGGGCCGGGCGGTACATATCCCACACCCAGGCATCGCTCATCCGAACCTCGAAATACACCTCACCGTCGGCGTTTTGCGGGCGCAGCTCCACGGAGTTGGCCAGGTAGAAGCGGCGCTCGGTCTCCACCACGTACGAGAACTGACCGACGATGTCTTTGTACTCTCGGTACAGCGAGAGCTCCATCTCGGTTTCGTACTTCTCGAGGTCCTCGGCACTCATCGGGTGGGACGTCCTCCTTCTCGCCGCGCTGCGTCGTGTGCTGACATCATCGCGCATGGGTAGCGCCGGTAGCCACTCGGCTATCCGGACGCGCGTCTTGGAACTCATCGGACATCATCGGGTCGGCCTCGCCCGCGAGCATCGCGTCGGCCTGCTCGGCCACCGCGGCGACCGGTCGCAGGCCCGCCAGCTCCCGCACATTGCGCCAGGAACGCCGATGCTCGTCGCTGGGGCCGAGGCGGCGCAAGGCGGCGAGGTGGTCGGGCGTGTTGTAGCCCTTGTGGACCGCGAAACCATAGCCGGGGAACCGTTCATCGAGATCGACCATCATCCGGTCCCTGGTGACCTTGGCCAGGATGCTGGCGGCGGCGATGCAGGCCGCGGCCGCGTCGCCGCCGACAACCGGCAGCGACGGCGCCGGAATGCCAGGCACCCGGAACCCGTCGGTCAGCACATAACCGGGCGACTGGCCGAGCCCGGCGACCGCGCGCCGCATGCCCTCGATATTGGCGACGTGAATGCCGATCGAATCGATCTCCCAGGCCGGGATGACCACCACATTCCAGGCCAGCGACAGTCGGACGATAACCGGGTACAACTCTTCCCGGACGGCCTCGGTGAGCTTCTTGGAGTCGTCGAGCCCAGCCAGCTTGTCGTAGGCCTTGGGCGCGAGCAGGCAGGCCGCGACGACCAGCGGCCCCGCACACGGTCCGCGACCCGCCTCGTCGACGCCGGCGACCGGGCCTAGCCCGCTGCGGATCAGCGCCGCTTCGAGCGTGCGCAACCCACCCGCCTTACGCATCACCACGCGCGGCGGCCACCCATTGCTCTGTACCACTCGGCTCTGCCCCACCGTCCAATTATGCTGCGGCCGCTGATGATCAGTTCGCTTGGGCGTTCTGTGACCGCACGGGACCGATCCGGCTCGGTGGCCAAATCTTGAAGACGGCCTTGCCGCGAATGTTGTCCACCGGGATCGTGCCCTGCAGTTCATCGCTGATGTGGGCACGCGAATCGGCGGACTCGTTGCGGTTGTCGCCCATCACCCAGATATTGCCATCGGGCACCTTGACCGGCTTGAACTCGCGTCCGCCGCCAGGGCCGTAGGGCTGGCCGGGGACGTACGGGAAGAGGTAGCGCGCGTACGGCTCGTCGAGCGGCTTGCCGTCCACCAGCACCCGCCCCTGGGCGTCGCAGCACTGAACGGTTTGACCGCCGACCGCGATGACCCGCTTGACCAGATCGTTCTCGTCCGGCGGCACCAGGCCGAAGAAGGAGAAGAAGTTCTGCACACCGCGCATCGCGGCGTTGTCCGAGCGGATCGACTGGTAGTGGGTGTTCCACGACGGCGGGCCGACGAAGACGACCACGTCGCCGGGCTTGGGGTCGCCCCAGTAGTAGCTCAGCTTCTGCACGTAGATGCGGTCGCCAGTGCAACCGGGGCAGCCGTGCAACGTGGTTTCCATCGACTGCGACGGGATCACGTACGGGCGTCCGATGTAGGTGACCATCAGCGCGGCGATCACCGCGGCGATCACGACGAGGATCGGCAGTTCCTGCCAGAACGGCCGCTGCTTCTTCTCGCGCCGCCGCCTGAAGCGACGCCGCCGCACCCCCTCGTCGTCCGAATCGGACACCGACACCGACCCACTCTCGTCTGCCACGCCGAACAGATTAGCCCGGCACCCTGAGAGTCGTTCGACGCCGGGCGACCGGCGTCACACTATTTCGGTTGCGGACTCTCCGATCGCACCGGCCCGATCCGCCCCGGCGGCCAGATCTTGAACACCGCTTCGCCACGGACGTTGCTGACGGGCACGGTTCCGTGCAGGTCATCGCTGGTGTGCGCGCGCGAATCTCGCGAGTTGTTGCGGTTGTCGCCCATCACCCAGATATTGCCGTCGGGCACCTTGATCGGGGCGAACTCCCGCCCGCCACCGACACCGAAGGTTTGGCCGGGCGTGTACGGAATGGTGTAGCGGGCGTATGGCTCATCCCCCGGCTTGCCGTCCACCAGGACCCGGCCTTGCGCGTCGCAGCACTGTACCGTCTGCCCGCCGACCGCGATTACCCGCTTGACCAGGTCGTTCTCATCCGGCGGCACCAGGCCGAAGAACGAGAAGAAGTTCTGCACACCGCGAACAACCGAGTTGTGCGAACGTGTCGACTGGTAGGTGTCGTTCCACGACGGCGGCCCGACGAACACGACCACATCGCCGGGCTTCGGGTCGCCCCAGTAGTAGCTCAGCTTCTCCACGTAGATGCGGTCGCCCGTGCAACCGGCGCACCCGTGCAGCGTCGGTTCCATCGATTCCGACGGAATCACGTACGGCCGCCCAACGAAGTTGACGAGTAGCGCGGCGATCACCGCCGCGATCACCACTAGGACCGGCAACTCCTGCCAGAACGGCCGCTGCTTCTTCCCGCGTCGCCTGCCGCGCCGCCCTGTCCCCCGGTCACCTGAATCCGCCGATGACTCGCTGTGGTGTGTCACACCGAAAACAGTAGCCCGGCATCGGAACTGAGTTCCGATGCCGGGCTACCAGACGCGCGAACGCGTCGAAAGCTACGTCAGCGCTTTTCCTTGATCTTGGCGGCCTTGCCGCGCAGATCGCGCAGGTAGTACAGCTTGGCGCGGCGGACGTCACCACGGGTGACGACCTCGATGTGGTCGATGTTCGGGGTGTGCACCGGGAAGGTGCGCTCCACGCCGACACCGAACGACACCTTGCGGACCGTGAAGGTCTCGCGGATGCCACCGCCCTGGCGTCGGATGACGACGCCCTTGAAGACCTGGATGCGCTCCTTCGAGCCTTCGATGACCTTTACGTGCACATTGAGGGTGTCGCCCGGCCGGAAGTCGGGGACGTCGCTGCGCAGCGACTTCTCGTCGACGAAGTCAAGGGTGTTCATTTCCATCCTTATGGGTTCGCGCGAACAGAGGACCCTGGCGGCACGGGACGTGCTCGACCGGTTCATGCTCCGATTAAGGGGGTGCGCCGGGTAGAGACTCACCCAGGGCAACCTGAGTATTGTGCCAGATCAGCGGCTCGCGAGGAAAATCGGCCCCCGGATCAGGCCTGGTTGTCCGGTACCGCGAACAGGCGAACGCTCATCGGCTTGGCCTCCGCCGGCGCGTCCTCGCGACTGAAACTGTAGCGCGCGAGCAGCGCCTTGTACTCCTCAACGAACTCTCTCACCTGGGACTTCGCCATGTAGGTTCCGGTGCGCTGCACCTGTGCCCAGCCGTCGGGGCCCGCCCATTCGCGCACCGCCCGCAGGTAGAGATCGATATCGTGGCCGGTCTTCAGCCTGCCGAGATGCTCCGCCGCCGCGTACTCGGCCGGTTCCATGGTCGCCGGATCAGGGGTGGTGTGCTCGAACGGCAGCGACTTCCACCAGCGCTCGCGGCCCGCCGATTTCTCCGCGATCTCGGTGATGAGGCCGAGTTCGGCGAGTTTGCGCAGGTGATAGCTGGTGCTGCCGGTGCTCTCGCCGAGCACCTCGGCCAGCGTCGCCGAATTGGCTTCGCCGTGTTTGCCCAGGTACTGCAGGATGCGACCGCGCAAGGGGTGTGCCAGCGTGCGGTAGAGCGCGGTCCGCTCGGCGCTGGTCATGTCGTCAGGTTTGCGCGGTGTCATAGCCGGAAGGATAGCAAACGTTTCTTTGCAAAGAAATGTTTGCAAAGAACTATTTGCGGACGTAGCGTTGCCGTCATGCGAATGACAGCACTCCTCCCTTCCCGAACCCGTTTCCTCCGCGACAAGGCGCGCTGGTTCATCGCCGCCAGCGCGGTGGCGCTCATCCCGTGGGCGGCCGTTCTCGCGAATACGTTGCCGGACACCGCGCAGGTGCGGAACTGGTCGTCGGCGTGGGTCGGCCTCGACCTCTTCCTCGCCGCCGGTTGCGCATTGACCACAGGGTTGTTGCGCCGCAACGACTCCCGAGCGCGGCTGGTGGCGTCGGCGGTCGCCGGTATCGCGGTGGTCGACCTGTGGTTCGACGTGGTCACCGCCGACCCGGGAGCCCCGTTGGCGCAATCGCTGCTCTGCGCGGTGGCCGAGACCGCATTGATCACCGCGTGCATGCACGTCGCGCTGACACCGAACGACCAGGCGGCGCCAGCACGCGCACGCGGCGAATCACTCGCTGACCAACTACACCTGGCCGGACGAGGCCCGTGCTGAACGGCGCAGCAGCGCAAGCGGATTGCGCTGACCGGCAGGCGGGCGCAGGCCCAAGGACGTCAGGCTGAGTCCGGCGAAGACCAACGGCGCGACCCATACCGTCGGCCCGTCACCGACCGACAGATGCGACACCACCGCGCCGAGGTAGACGAAAGTCAGTCCGGCATAGGCCCATTCCTCGACCCGCGGATTGCTGGGCAGCACGATCGCGGCCACCGCCGCCAGCTTGGCAACGCCGAGCATCGTCGCGAAGTACATCGGGTATTCCAGCCGGTCGAAAACCTCACGAACATAAGCGATCCGGGCGATGTCCCAGCAGGAGCCGACTACGGATTCGGTGAGCACGAACGCGGTGGCACCCAGGTAGGTGGCGCGCAGTGCGAGGTCCTTCGTGTTGGCGTTCATGATTTCCGTCCCTTCCGTCGGTGCTGTCTGTCTGACGGAAGGCGGGGCGAGAAGGTAACAAGCGGCGAGTTGCCGCGCCGATCAGGAAGTGGCCGAGGCGAGTTCAGCGTGGCAGGCCTGCCACGCCGGTGCGGACAGGTAGTTCTTGGTACGGGCGAACAGCTGGTAGAGCGCCGATCCGTGCTGGGCGGCGAGGTCGGCGTTGTGTGCCAGTACGTCGAGTTCGTTGGCGACGGTGATTTCCAGGAATACCCGCAGGTCGGCGTCGGCGGGCTCGTATTCGAGTCCGGTGAATCGGTCGCGGAAGACAACCGGTTGGGTGTCGAGTCGTGGATACACCGCCGTCCGGTCGCAGCTTCCGTAGAAGTAGACCAGGGCTTCGGCGCGCTCGCCGATCAGCTCCACAACGGTCTTGCGATCGGCTAGATCGACCAAGGACTGAGCGAAGCCGTCTGTGCCGTACATCGCGTGACAGAGTCCGGCGAGCTGGATATCCCGGTCAGCGCCCCATTCGGCCAGCACATCGGCGACTCGAACGAGATGAGCCAGCAATGTTCCGCCCGGATGCGCTATCGCCCCGGCCCCACGTTCCCCCAAGAACCGCACGACCTTGGCGCGCCGCGATGTCTCCTCCCCGAGATCATTCATTCGTTCAGTCTTGCCCGACACCGCCGGAATTGCCAGAGCGTCATGCTGATTCGAGGCGATCACCGCCGAGCGCCCCGACAGGACTCGCGGCGAGACGCTCAGTCCCGCTCAGGAGCGTGCGCCACCGGTTCGGACTCGTGGTCCGAGGCGAACAGCGAGAGGTGAACGCGGTGCGGCGCGGGCGGGGCGGGCACGACAGTGCGCGTCAGCTCGGCCTCGGCGGCGGTGCGCACGTGTTCGACGTCGGGCTTACCGGCGACCAGGTCTTGAACGAAGATTTTGGCGCGGATAACCGGCCGACGGTAGCGCCGCTCGCGGACGATGGCGCGATACATGAGGCGGCGGCGGTCCGCGTAACGCCAGCGGGCCCACGGCGCGCCCGGTCGGCTCAACCGCAACGCGCCGACGACAAGCAGCGGCAGGAAGAACATGCCGAACAGGCCGGTCCAGATCTTCCCCTTGGCGATGACGATCGCGGCGAGCCACAGGTTCACCACCGCGAAGGCGATGACGAAGACCCGGACTTCCATGCTCGGGTCACGGCGGAAGTCGTTGATATCGAGCAACCACAGCGGATGAAAACCCAGCAGCAGCAACCCGGTAACCGCGAGCGCGACGAACACCGCGTCCACCGATGTTCGCCCCTGCTCCTCCCAGTACACGTCGCGCAGATAGAAGATCAGCGCGAATTCGTCGAGGGTCAGCGCGGCACCGACACCGAAGGCGGCGGCGAGCACGGATGCCGTTGTGGTGTCGGCGGTCTGGTACAGGGTGACCATGCCGATGCCGGAGGCGAGCACCAGGATCACCCCGAACACCATGTGGTGGATGTGCACGCCGCCGGAGCGCACGTTGCCCGGCCACCAGCGCACCTGTTTCCGGATCAGCCGGACGCTGAGCCGGATCAACAGGAAGCCGACGATGAACCCTAGAAGGAAGCACAGCAGCGGAAGCCTGCCCTGCGCGATCACATCCTCATCGAGCCACCGTCGCATGGCCGCCTGAAACCTCCGTCCGACCTACTGTCCGAAACCTGCCCGGCGCAACGCGTCCGCCATCGAACCACTCGGCGGCGGGGTGTTGCGGCGCTGATTGCCACCGCCGCGTGCCTGGCCTTGACCCTGAGTGCGCTGTCCTTGATTGCGAGCCTGGTTCTTGCCTTGCCCACCATTCTGCCGCTCGGGCGCGCCACCCTTGCGCTCACCTTGCCCACGCTGCCGATTGTCGCCGCGTTCGCCCTTCGGCGCGGGCTCGTCGTCCAGCCGCAGCGACAGCCCGATGCGCTGCCTGGCCACATCGACCTCGAGTACCTTCACCTTGACCACGTCGCCGGTGTTCACGACCTCGCGCGGATCCTTGATGAAGTTGTGCGACATCGCCGAGACGTGCACGAGGCCGTCCTGGTGCACACCGATATCGACGAACGCGCCGAACGCCGCGACGTTCGTGACAACACCTTCGAGCACCATGCCCGGTTCGAGGTCGCCCACCTTCTCCACGCCGGCGGCGAATTCCGCAGTCTTGAACTCGGGCCGCGGGTCGCGGCCCGGCTTCTCGAGCTCGGTGATGATGTCGGTGACGGTCGGCAGGCCGAAGCGTTCGTCGGTGAACTCGTCGGCGCGCAACGCGCGAAGCACGGTCGTATTGCCGATGACCTCGGTGATGTCGCGTCCGGTCGATTCCATGATCCGCCGGACCACGGGGTACGCCTCCGGGTGCACCGAGGACGTGTCCAGGGGGTCGTCGCCGCCGCGGATCCGCAGGAAGCCCGCGCACTGTTCGAACGCCTTCGGGCCGAGCCGGGGCACCTCGAGCAGCGCGGTCCGGCTGCGGAACGGTCCGTTCTGATCGCGGTGCGCCACAATGCTTTCCGCGACCGACCCGGCGATACCGGAGACCCGCGACAGCAGCGGCACCGAGGCCGTGTTGACGTCGACGCCGACCGCGTTCACCGCGTCCTCGACCACCGCGCCGAGTGAACGCGCGAGCAGCGTCTCGGACACGTCGTGCTGGTACTGGCCGACGCCGATCGACTTCGGATCGATCTTCACCAGTTCGGCGAGCGGATCCTGTAGGCGGCGCGCGATCGACACCGCGCCGCGCAGCGACACGTCCATGTCCGGCAGTTCCTGCGTGGCGTATGCCGAGGCGGAGTACACCGAGGCGCCCGCCTCGGACACCACGATCTTGGTCGGCTTGTTCTCCGGGATGCGCGAGATCAGCTCGGTGGCAAGGGCATCGGTCTCGCGCGAGGCGGTGCCGTTGCCGATGGCGATGAGCTCGACCCCGAACCGGGCGACCAGCGCGCCGAGCACGGCGAGGGACTTCTCGGTCTGGCCCTGCGGCTTGTGCGGGTAGATCACCTCGGTGGCGACCGCCTTGCCGGTGGCGTCGACGACGGCCACCTTCACGCCGGTCCGGTAGCCGGGGTCGAGGCCCATGGTGGTGCGGGTGCCCGCGGGCGCGGCGAGCAGCAGGTCGCGCAGGTTCGCCGCGAACACGTCGACGGCGTCCTTCTCGGCCGCCTGCCGCAACCGCATCCTGGTGTCGATGCCAAGGCTCACTTGCAGTTTGGTCCGCCAGGCCCAGCGCACGGTGTCGAGCAGCCACGAATCCGCGGCGCGGCCCTTCTCGGCGATGTTGAACTTGATCGCGATCCGGCCCTCGTAGATGGACCGCTCGCCGGGCTCGAGTTCCTCGGTGTCCGGTTCGAGGTGCAGCGAGAGCACTTCTTCCTTCTCGCCGCGCAGCAGCGCGAGGATGCGGTGCGAGGGCAGCTTGGTGAACGGCTCGTCGAACTCGAAGTAGTCGGCGAACTTCGCGCCGGCCTCCTCCTTGCCCGCGCGCACGGTCGACTTGACCTGACCGCGGTTCCACATCAGTTCGCGCAGCTCACCGACCAGGTCGGCGTCTTCGGCGAAACGCTCGACCAGGATCGACCGCGCGCCGTCGAGCTGCTCGGCGTTGTACTGCGCGGGATCGGTGGTCGGATCGGTGATCAGTGCGTCGGCGACCGGCTCGTGGCCCGCCTCGCGCGCGATCTGTGCCTTGGTGCGCCGCTTCGGCTTGTACGGCAGGTAGATGTCCTCGAGCCGGGCCTTTGTCTCGGCGAGCATGATCTGCTGGTGCAGCGCGTCGTCGAGTTTGCCCTGGCCACGGATCGATTCGAGGATCGCGCCGCGTCGCTCGTCGAGTTCGCGGATGTAGTGCAGACGCTCGTCCAGTAGGCGCAGTTGCGCGTCGTCGAGACCGCCGGTGACCTCCTTGCGGTATCGCGCGATGAACGGCACGGTCGAGCCGCCGTCGATCAGCTCGACGGTGGCACGCACCTGGCTCTCCCGCACCGCGAGCTCGTCGGCGATGCGACGGTTCACGCTGGCTTGGCTCGCGACACCGGAGGACGTCGCGGGTGGGGGCACGGCGGGGTCGGACTCTGCACTTACAGTCTCGGGCGCTGTCGTCACGTCCGGAGACACTACCGGGGCCGCCTGACAAGAGGCTCACACCCGACGGAACCGGGTCGTGCGTGCCGCATCGTCCGCTGGTCCGGCGAACTTCGCCACCCGCGCCCCCAGACGCGCCGAACCCGGCCGAGCACGCTCGACCGGGTTCGGTAGTTCCTGCACATGTGCCGAATCGCCTACTACAGGACCAATTCCGGGCTGTACATAGGAGTGAAATGATCTTGCCCGCGCTTGGTGACCGTAGTGACAGTGACGTACACGTGTCCGGGCCTCGCCTTTGCGATATCCATCGTCAACGGCGGGGATGGATACCTTCCGTTGAAGCAGGGGAAGTCACCGCTGTTCGCGACGTCTTCGTTCTCCCCGGTCTTGTAGGCATCTTTATCGATAACCCGCACAGACATGACGCAATTTGTTTTGTCGATGGTGCCGTCTTTGATCTCGAGCTCACCGAATGCTCGTACCGTGCCGTCCTCCGCATAAATGCACGAATCTAAGTTTGCGGAACCATCTCTGGCCGGATAAGGACCCGCGCAGAGGTATGAGCTGCCCGGCTGGGCGACGGCAGCGGGCGCGAGCACGAGAAGTGGTGTGGCGCTGGCGATAACACAAGACAGGACACGTGACAACGAACCGATAGACATATAAGACCTTTCGCGACCAGATAAAAATCAGATCCCCGACGAACGACCTTGTCCCACGTTATGTGTTACGTCGGATGATCACATGACCGCACTAATCGGGGCACCTGATCTCAGGTCTCATCGGCCAACCCGAGGAGTGCTCTGGACAGCTCGCGCATCTCCGCCTTGCGGATCTTGCCGGTGACGGTCATCGGGAATTCGTCGACCACGTGCACGTAGCGCGGGATCTTGAAGTGCGCAAGCCTGCCCGCGCAGTAGTCGCGAACAGCGTTGGCGTCCAACGGTTTCGCGCCCTCGCGCAGCCGGACCCAGACCATCAGTTCCTCGCCGTACTTCGGGTCGGGCACGCCGATCACCTGGGCGTCCAGGATGTCGGGATGGGTGTAGAGGAATTCCTCGATCTCGCGCGGGTAGACGTTCTCGCCGCCGCGGATGACCATGTCCTTGATCCGGCCGGTGATCGCCAGGTAGCCGTCGCCGTCCATCACGCCGATGTCGCCGGTGTGCATCCAGCGGGCGGTGTCGATGGCCTCGGTAGTCTTGGCCTGGTCGTTCCAGTAGCCGAGCATTACCGAGTAGCCGCGGGTGCAGAGTTCACCCGGCTCGCCGCGCGGTACCGTGAGACCCGTTGCGGGGTCGACGATTTTGACCTCGAGGTGCGGGCCGACCCGGCCGACGGTGGCGGTGCGCCGGTCGATGCCGTCGTCGCGACGGGTCTGGGTGGACACCGGCGAGGTCTCGGTCATGCCGTAGCAGATGCACACCTCGTGCATGCCCATCCGGTCGATCACCCGCTTCATCACCTCGACGGGACATGGCGAGCCCGCCATGATTCCGGTACGCAGGGTGGAGAGATCCGTTGTGGCGGAATCCAATTCGGTGAGCAGGGCGATGAACATGGTCGGCACGCCGTAGAGTGAGGTGCAGCGCTCGGACTCGACGGCGGCCAGGGTCGCGACCGGGTCGAATGCCGGTGCCGGAATCACCACCGCCGCACCGTGACTCGTGCTGGCGAGGTTGCCCATCACCATGCCGAAGCAGTGGTAGAACGGCACCGGAACGCAGATCCGGTCCTGTTCGGTGTAGCCGCACAGTTCGCCGACGAAGAAGCCGTTGTTCAGGATGTTGTGATGGCTCAGCGTCGCGCCTTTGGGGAAACCTGTTGTACCCGAGGTGTATTGGATGTTGATCGGGTCGTCGATGGACAGTTCCGCCGCGAGCGAGGCCAAGCGATCCGTGTCGATCTCCGTTCGCGCCAGCGCATCCCAGTCCGGCGTACCGAGCACCAGCACCTGCTCCAACACGGGACAGTTCGACCGAACCTCGTCGATCATCGCGACGTAGTTCGACGTTTTGAACTCCGGCGCCGCGACAAGCACCCGCACACCCGCCTGGCGCAGCACGTATTCCAGCTCGCTCGTGCGGTAGGCCGGGTTGATATTGACCAGGATCGCGCCGATCTTCGCCGTCGCGTACTGCACGAAGAACCACTCCGCGCAGTTCGGCGCCCAGATGCCGACCCGGTCGCCCTTGCCGACGCCACGCACGGCCAGTCCGCTGGCAAGCGCGTCGATCGCCGTGCCGAGCTCGCGGTAGGTCCAGCGTCGGTCGGCTGCCTTGTCCACCAACGCTTCCCGATCCGGATGGGCGGCGATGGTGCGGTCGAGGTTGCCGCCGATGGTGTCACCGAGCAGCGGGATGTCGGAGGTGCCGGACGCATAGCTCGGGTGCGACATCACTTGTTTCCCTTCTGCCGCAGCACGTATCGCTGCACCTTGCCGCTCGGTGTCTTCGGCAGCTCCTCGACGAAGTGCACCGTGCGCGGATAGGCGTGTGCGGCGAACTTCTTCTTCACCAGATCCTGCAGCGCGGCCGCGAGGTCGCCGCTACCGTCAGAACCGTTGCGCAACACCACGAATGCCTCGAGCACCTCGCCGCGCAGTTCGTCCGGCATGCCGACGACGGCCGCCTCGGCGACCTGCTCGTGCAGCACGAGCACGCTCTCCACCTCGAACGGGCCGATGCGGTAGCCGGACATGATGATCACGTCGTCGTCGCGGGCGGAGAAGCGGAAGAAGCCGTTCTCGTCCTGCGAGCCCGCGTCGCCGGTGAGATACCAGCGACCGTCGGGGGTGTAGCGCTGCGCGGTGCGTTCCGGGGCGTCGAGGTAGCCGAGGAACCACAGCAGCGGACTGTTTTCGGTGTCGATGGCGACCCGGCCGAGTTCGCCGGTGGGCGCGACGGTGTCGGCGTCGTCGGACAGCACCGCACAGGACCAACCGGGCAGCGAGCGGCCCATCGAGCCCGCGGGAACGTCGGCGTCGAGCGCGGCGTGCCAGGCATTGCAGATGAGCATGCCGTGCTCGGTCTGCCCGTAATGGTCGCGCACGGCGACACCGAGATGTTCCAGCGACCAGGCGACGACCTCGGGGGTCAGCGGTTCCCCGGCGGAGGAGGCGCGGCGCAGCGTGGCGTGCACCGGCGTGATGGTGTCGGCGCGCAGGGCGCGGTACACCGTCGGCGCGGCGGTGAAGTTGGTGACGCCGAAACGTTCCAGCACCTGCCAGGTGAGCGTCGGCGAGAACGCGGCGTGCAACAGAATGCTGCGGACGCCGCTGGCCAGCGGGGCCATGATCGCCCAGTAGAGCCCGTACGCCCAGCCCGGATCGGCCGCGTTCCAGAAGACGTCGTCGGCACGGACATCCAACGCGAACTCTTGATACGCCTGGAAGGAAGCCAACGCGCGCAACGGAATCGGCACGCCCTTCGGGGTTCCGGTGGTGCCGCTGGTGAACAGCTCGACCAGCAGTCCATCGCCGCCGACCACCGCCGGTTCGCTGTGCGCGTCGTCGGCGAGCAGGTCCGCCATGCCAAGCGTGCCCTCGGGCGCGTCACCGCTGACGATGACCTGCCACGGTGCGTCGACGGGCAGGTCAGGGCCCGGGGCCAGCTTGGGCGCCTGGTCCGCGTCGGCGATGACGATCGATGTGCCGCTCGCCGTCAGCCGGAACGCGATGGCGGGCGGCGCGAACGCGGTGAACAGCGGAACGTGCACCGCCCCGCGACGCCAGATCCCGAGCAACGCCACCACCAGATCCGCCGACTTCGCCATCAACGTCGCGACTCGATCACCCTGCGCGATCCCGAGTTCGGCCAACCCCGTGGCGAATCGCGCCGAACGCTCGCGCAGTTCGCCGTAGGTGAGGTCGATCGCGGACAGGTCGCGCTCGACGATGGTGAAGGCGACCGCGTCGGCCGGATGCCGGTCGCACAGCAGCTCCGCCGCGGACGCCTCGGGCCGGTCGTACATGTCCAGCAGTTCGCGCACCCGCGAGTTCAGATCGGTGCCCATCTTCGCCACTCCTCATCGTGATCCAGCTCACCCAATAGGATGTGGGTCACACCGATTCCGCTACTACCCCCGAAAAGGGGTGAGTCCGATGACCAACACCGCACTGCTGCGTCCGCGCGACGCCGACGCGTTGCGCGCCGAAATCCGCTGGGTAGCGGGGGCGGCCCGGGTGCCGGTTGCGTTCGGCGGAGAAGTGCACGACGACGCGTTGTTGCTTTCCGAATTCTTCGGCACGCTGACCAATGGACTGCGCGGGCTGTCCGTGCTGCGCACCTCGGGGCTCGGCGGGCGCGTGATGGATTCCGGGCGGCCCGCCTCGGTGACCGATTACGTCAACACCTCCACCATCACCCACCATTACGACGGGCCGGTCTCCGGCGAAGGACTCCGCTCGATCGTCGCGGTGCCGGTGGTGGTCGACAAACGCTCCCGCGCCGTCCTCTATGCCGCCACCCGCGGCGTGAGTCCGCTCGGCGACCGCACCGCCGACCTCGTTGTCCAGGCCGGGCGTCGCCTTGCCGCTGAAATCACCATCCGCGACGAGGTCGACCGCCGCCTGCGTCTGCTCGAGACGACCACCCCCACCCCGGGTGCCGCCCCAGCCGTCGCCGAGGAACTCCGCGATATCCACGCCGAACTTCGCGGCATGGCCCGCACCGCCGCCGACGACCACCTCCGCAGCCGCCTCCATACCGTCTGCGAACGCCTGACTCGAGTGATGGTCGGCGATCCCCTCCCCGACGCGCCCCACCTGTCCCGACGCGAGCTGGACGTCCTCTCGCAAATCGCCCTTGGCTGCTCCAATCAGGAAGCCGCCCAACGCCTCTCGCTGTCCCCGGAAACCGTCAAGAGCTATCTCCGCAACGCCATGACCAAGCTCGACACCCACTCCCGCCACGAAGCCGTCGTCACCGCCCGCCGCCACGGGCTACTCCCCTGAGACGGATTCAAGGGGCCACGCCCATTTAGCGAATGTCGTTGGCGTACTGGGGAATCAGTTCGCGTTGGCGTCGGGGAGGAGATCTGGGCGACGTTCTCGGGTGCGCTCGAGGGATTGTTCGAGGCGCCACGCGGCCACCTTCGCGTGGTCACCGGACAGGAGCACCGGGGGGACCTCGAGGTCGCGCCAAGTGACGGGACGGGTGTAGCTTGGGCCTTCGAGGAGGCCGTCGGAGAACGAATCCTCTTGGTGGGACTGCTGATTGCCGAGGACGCCGGGCAGCAGGCGGACGACGGCTTCGGTCATGACGAGGACGGCCGCTTCGCCGCCGATGAGGACGTAGTCGCCGATGCTGACCTCTTCGACGCGAACTCGGCGGGCCGCGTCGTCGAAGACGCGTTGATCGATACCTTCGTAGCGGCCGCAGGCGAAGACGAGGTGGTCTTCGGTGGCCCAGCGTTGCGCGGTCTCCTGGGTGAACGGGACACCGGCGGGCGTCGGGACGACGAGCAGTGCGTCGTCGGGGCAGACCTCGTCGAGTGCGTCGCCCCACACGGTGGGCTTCATGACCATGCCCGGTCCACCGCCGTAGGGTGAGTCGTCGACGGACTTGTGCACGTCGTGGGTCCAGCCGCGCAGGTCGTGCACGTCGAGGGAGATCAGGCCCTTATCGATGGCCTTGCCCAGCAACGCCGTTCGCAGCGGCTCGAGGTATTCCGGGAAGATCGTGACAACGTCGAGTTTCATGTAATCCCCCGTGTTCTGCGGGACATCGAGTAGGTAGACGTCGTGCCCACCCCCTCATTCCGGATCGAGGAGTCCTTCAGGCGGATCGATGACGATCAGCCGGTCCGCGAGCGACACGGTGGGCACGATGGCGGTGACGAACGGGATAAGGATCTCCCGGCCGTCCTCGGCGGCTTTCACCGAAAGCAGTTCTCCCGCAGCGGAATGCAGTACTTCGCTGACGGTGCCGACCACGGTGGCGTCGGTGAGCTGGACGGTCAGCCCCTCGAGTTCGTGGTCGTAGTACTCGTCGGGGTCGCCGGACGGCGGCAGGTCCGCGCTGTCAACGAAGAACAGCGTGCCGCGCAACGCATCGGCCGCGTCCCGGCCGGCGACACCGGCGAGAAACACCAGAAGTCGGCCCGAGTGCTCTCGAGCCGACTCCACGGTGAAGTCGCGGACTTCCTTGGATCGCGCAAGCCGTCCGCGCAGCGTGCTGCCCGGCGCGAACCGGGCTTCCGGCTCATCGGTACGTATCTCGACGACCAGTTCGCCGCGCACGCCGTGCGACTTGGCGACCCGTCCTACGACAAGTTCCATCTACTGATCGGTGTCGACCACGTCGACCCGGATGCCCCGGCCGCCGATACCGGCGACGAGGGTGCGCAGCGCGGTCGCGGTACGACCGCCGCGACCGATCACCTTGCCCAGGTCGTCGGGGTGCACGTGCACCTCGACGGTGCGTCCGCGGCGGCCGGTGATCAGCTCGACGCGGACGTCATCGGGATTGGCGACGATGCCGCGAACAAGATGTTCCACGGCATCGGCGACGACTGCACTCATTACTCAGCGGCCTCGGCAGCGGCGGGCGCCTCGGCGGCCTCTTCCTTCTTGGCGGCCTTCTTCTTCGGGGTGACGGCCTCGCCGGTGGGGGCGTTGTCGGCGGCGGCGAGCGCGGCATTGAACAGGTCGAGCTTGGAGGTCTTCTCGGCCTTGACCTTCAGCGTGCCCTCGGTGCCCGGCAGGCCCTTGAACTTCTGCCAGTCACCGGTGATCTCCAGCAGTCGCTGGACGGGCTCGGTCGGCTGCGCGCCGACACCGAGCCAGTACTGAGCGCGCTCGGAATCGATCTCGATGAGCGACGGCTCTTCCTTCGGGTGGTACAGGCCGATGGACTCGATGGCCCGGCCGTCCCGGCGGGTGCGGGCATCGGCGACGACGATGCGGTACTGCGGGTTGCGGATCTTGCCCAAGCGGGTGAGCTTGATGCGAACAGCCATGCTTGTTCTGCCTCTTTCATAGTCTGGTCACGGCGCAATTCAGCGACCCGCACGGTCTGCGAGCCCGGTTTAGCGCATGGAGTGTGTGACCGCCGCGCGGTACGTAACCGGAGACGGGCTGACACTTGTCCGGAAGGACGGTTGTTCATTCTGCCAGATGGGCAGCGTTCCCCCGAAATCGCGTCCCTCGAGGCGCCCCGAGAGTCGAGCGTTCACGCGGTCGGCGCCGCGGCGGTGAGGGCGCGGGTCCGCATCCATGGCCCACCCCACCACAGCTGCCAGCCGAGGGAACGCGCGGTGAGGGTCTGCGCGCCGTTAGCGGTGAGGGTGGTCTCGTATTCGCCGGTCCTGCCGATATCGACCAGGACGAGGTGCCCGCCCGGCCGCAGCACGCGCAGTGCCTCGCGGACCGCGGCGGCCCGGCCAGCGGACGCTTTGATGTTGTGTATAGCGAGGCTGGAGACGATCACGTCGAATTCGCCGTTGCGGAACGGCAGCGCGGTCATGTCGCCGGTGTGCAATTCGATTCGATCGGCGACATCCTCGGCGACGGCGTTGCGCTCGGTGGTGGCGAGGCTGTTGCCCGACTGGTCGACCGAACGCCACAGGTCGATGCCGACGGCCCGGCCTTCCGGTAGGCGCTTCGCGGCGGCGAGCAGCACCGCGCCGCGCCCGCAGCCGAGGTCGAGCAGGCGCTCGTCGCCGCGCAGTCCGAGGTCGTCGAGCAGGCCGTCCCAGGCGCGGAACTTGCCGCGCCGGGTCGCGTGCAGGAACAGTCCGAACTGCGCGGCCATGGCCAGGCCGAGCAGGAACGTCAGCCAGGCCGGTACGGCGTTGCCGACCAGCGCGTTGGCGATCGCGGCGACCAGGAAGCCGACCGCGAGTACGCCGAGCATCAGCATGATGGGTGGCGCGTCGAAGCCGTAGGACGCTCGCCGCCTGGATGTGGTCGCGGTCACAAGGCCAATTCTATCGAGCCCAAAAGATTTCGCGCCCCAACACTTTTCAGGGCTCGAATGGTCACCGGACCAGCGGAGCGAGAGTGCGTCCCGCGAGGTCGACCGCGCCGGGCTGGTGCCCGTTGGTGATCATGTTGACGATGATGCCCTGCACGCCCTGGTCGAGCACCCTGGTCTGCAGCTGCTCGGCGACTTCGTCGGGCGCGCCGACGAATTGGCGATCGGCGATGCTCTGCTTGCGTTCTTCCTCCGAGAGGGCGTCCACGTCTATACCGATGCCCTGCAGCATGTCTCGCTGTTCCTTGCGGGCCTGATCGCCGTCCTCGTCGACCATCAGGAAGCACAGGTAACTGACCTCCAGGGTGGCCGGATCGCGGTCGACCTCGGCGCAGCGCTGATGCAGAGCCGCGATCTTCTGCGGCAGTTCCGAAGCGTTGCAGATGATGTTGAGGTGGTCGGCGTACCGGGCCGCCAGCGCGAAGGTCTTCTTCTCGCCGGAACCACCGAGCAGGATCGGCAGGTCGTCGCGCAGGCGCGGCTCGTTGATGGCGTTGTCGGTGTGGTACCACTTGCCGTCGAAGGTGGCGTGCTCGCCGCGCAACATCGGCTTGATGATCTGCAATGCCTCATCGAGCCGCTCGAAACGATCGGTGAAGGTGCCGAATTCGAAGCCGAAGGACTTGTGCTCGAGCTCGAACCAGCCAGCGCCGATGCCGAGGATCGCGCGGCCCGCGCTGACCAGGTCGAGCGTGGTCACGGTCTTCGCGAGCAGCGCCGGATTACGGTAGGTATTGCCGGTCACCAACGCGGACAACTGAATTCGCTCGGTCGACGCGGCGATACCGGACAGCGCGGTGTAGGACTCCAGCATCGGATCCTCCGGCGTACCGATACCGGGCAGCTGATAGAAGTGATCCATCACGAACACGGTGTCGAACCCCGCCGCCTCGGCCTCCCTGGCCTGCGCGACCACCGTCGGGAAGAGCTCACCCACCGGCTGTCCGTAACTGAAATTGGGCATCTGATAACCGAGACGAATGCTCATACCGCCCGACGATACGCGCGCGCCCGCCCTCCGATCATGATCAGGTGAAATCGGCCCAACAACGCGACCGCGCGGGATTACGGCGTAGGGGTGAAGGCCGCCTCCGGCGGAAGGGGCCGTCGCCGTGGCGGAAGTACAGGCGACCGCGCAGGACTACAGGGTAGGGGCCAAAGCCGCCTCCGATCGGAGGGCCCCGCTACCGGTGGCCGGTGATAGGGCCGTGGTTGGAGTAGAGGCGGCCGCGCAGGACTACGGCGTAGGGAGTGGTGAGCACTTCGGGATTGATGCGCGGGTCCTCTTGGTAGACAACGAAATCCGCGGGGGCGCCGGGTTCGATACTTGGGCGGCCGAGCCAGGTTCTAGCGTTCCAGGAGGCGGCGCCGAGGGCGTCGTGGGTGGACAGGCCCGCCTTGCCGAGGGCGCTGATCTCGTCGGCGATGCGGCCGTGCCGGATAGAGCCGCCCGCGTCGGTGCCCGCGAAGATGGGCACGCCCGCGTCGTGTGCGTTGGCGACGGTGTTGCGGACGCGGCGGTGCAGGTCGCGCATGTGCGCGGCATAGGTGGGGAATTTGCCTGCGCTGTCGGCGATTTCGGGGAAGGTGTCGATGTTGACGAGGGTCGGGACCAGGGCGGTGCCGTGTTCGACCATCATCTCGATGGTGTCGTCGGTGAGGCCGGTACCGTGTTCGAGGCAGTCGATGCCCGCGTCGATCAGGCCGGGCAGCGCGTCCTCGCCGAAGACGTGCGCGGTGACGCGGGCGCCATTGGCGTGGGCCGCGTCGATGGCCTCTTTGAGGATGGCGTCGCTCCAGAGCGGGGCCAGGTCGCCGACGGAGCGGTCGATCCAGTCGCCGACGATCTTCACCCAGCCGTCGCCGAAGCGGGCCTGTTCGGCGACGATCTCCGGCAGGTCGCGTTCGTCGTCGAGTTCGATGCCGAGTTCACGGATATAGCGGCGGGGGCGGGCGATGTGTCGGCCCGCACGGATGATCCGCGGCAGTTCCTCGTGCTCATCGATGAACCGGGTGTCGATGGGCGACCCGGCGTCACGCAACAGCAGCGCGCCCGCATCCCGCTCGGTCTCGGCCTGCGCGACCGCACCCTCGCGGTCCTCGTCTCCCCCGCCGTACCGAATCCCGACATGACAGTGCGCATCGACCAACCCCGGCACGATCCACCCTGTGCGACACAGCGTTTCGGCCCCTGGCACCGGCTCGAACGACACCAGCCCATCCCGCACCCACAGATCGCGGACTTCCGCACCAGGGAGAACCACACCCCGCAGATGCATATCAACCTCCTGGACGTCGCCGACCCCGCCTCCCGCGACTTTAGGCCAGACCCAGGGGCCCTGACGACAACAGCCCCACCACCGGCAGCCCCACAACCATGCCGCGCACCGACACTCCCGCCGCGCATGAGTTCTGCCGCCGCGCACGGAATTGCTAGCGGATCCGTGCACAGCGGAACACACCGCGCGCCGGGACGCTCGCTTGGGGCTGACCGAGGCCGACTCGCGTGCTGGCAGCAATGTGGAGGTGGCCGCGCGCGGAATCCTGCGCTGCGTAGGAATCGTCGCAAATCTCGTGTGCGGGGCGCTCGCATGAAAAACCGCCCCGCACCGGTGATCTCGGTGCGGGGCGGCGTAACCGGTCTTACTTCTTGGGGAACTTGAGCTTCGACAAGTCGAAACCTTCGAGGCCGGGCGGCAACTGGTCCAGTCCGGCGGGCATGTTCGAGATGTCGGGCATGCCGGCGGGCAGCCCGGGCATTCCCGCCGGCATGCCGGGCAGGCCGCCGCGCACCTTGGGTGGGGTGGGGCCGCGGCCGCCCTTCTTGCCCTTCTTGCCTTTTTTGTTGTTGGCGCGACGGGAGCCGGGCATGCCCATTTGGCGGCCCATCATGGCCATCATCTTCTTGGCTTCGAAGAAGCGGTCGACGAGCTGGTTGACCTCGGAGACCTGGACGCCGGAGCCGTTGGCGATGCGCAGGCGGCGGGAGGCGTTGATGATCTTCGGGTTGTCCCGTTCGGCGGGGGTCATGCCGCGGATGATGGCCTGCACCCGATCCAGGGACTTGTCGTCGACGGCGGCGAGGGCGTCTTTCATCTGGCCGGCGCCGGGCAGCATGCCGAGCAGGTTGCCGATCGGGCCCATCTTGCGGATGGCGAGCATCTGATCGAGGAAGTCCTCGAGCGTCATCTCGCCGCTGCCGATCTTGCGGGCGGCTTCCTCGGCTTGTCCCTGGTCGTAGATCTGCTCGGCCTGCTCGATCAGGCTGAGTACGTCGCCCATGCCGAGGATGCGGCTCGCCATCCGGTCCGGGTGGAAGACGTCGAAGTCCTCGAGCTTCTCACCGGTGGACGCGAACATGATCGGCGCGCCGGTCACCTCACGCACCGACAGCGCGGCACCACCGCGGGCGTCGCCGTCGAGCTTGGTGAGCACGACACCGGTGAAGCCGACGCCGTCGCGGAAGGCTTCCGCGGTGGTGACCGCGTCCTGACCGATCATCGCGTCGAGCACGAACAGCGTCTCGTCCGGCTGCACGGCGTCGCGGATGCCGGCGGCCTGCCGCATCAGTTCTTCGTCGATGCCGAGGCGACCGGCGGTGTCGACGATGACCACGTCGTACTGCTTGGCGCGGGCCTCGTCGATACCGGCGCGGGCGACCTCGATCGGGTCGGCGGCGCTGACACCGAGCGCGTTGTCGCCGCCGCCGATGGAGGTGCCGCCGTGCGGGGCGAACACAGGCACGCCCGCGCGCTCGCCGACCACTTGCAGCTGGGTGACGGCGCCGGGACGCTGCAGGTCGCAGGCCACCAGCAACGGCTGATGTCCTTGTCCCTTAAGCCATTTGGCGAGCTTGCCGGCGAGGGTGGTCTTACCGGCACCCTGCAGACCGGCCAGCATGACCACGGTCGGCGGGTTCTTGGCCAGGGTCAGCCGACGCGTCTCGCCGCCGAGGATTCCGACGAGTTCCTCATTGACGATCTTGACAACCTGCTGCGCCGGATTCAGCGCCGCGGAGACCTCAGCGCCCTTGGCGCGCTCCTTGATTCGGGCGATGAAGCCGCGCACCACCGGCAGCGCGACGTCGGCTTCGAGCAGGGCTAGCCGGATCTCACGACAGGTGGCGTCGATGTCGGCCGGTGACAGACGCCCCTTACCACGCAGATCCTTGAGGGCACCGGTAAGCCGGTCGGACAGGGATTCGAACACCGATCGCGCTCCTGATCTCGGGGGACGTCAATTGCCTCCCAGGGTAATGGGATCTCCCGCATGACCGCGCACGGGGATGAACACGCCGGAAATCGACCGGGGCGTTTCGCTTCCCGGTCGACCTATTTCCCACGCGGACGGCAGGTCTTATTCGAGTGACCGGCGACGCGGTTTCGCCGTCTTGCGATAGTCGTGATTCTCCTTGGCCACCATGTAGACCGCTTCGCGTGCGGTCAATCCGAGCTCGAGTGCAAGATCATCGAGGATGGCCCATTCCGTGGTGGTGGGGATTCGTGAGTTGGCGACCGTCGAGGCGATGGTCATGGCGGTCACAGCCTGTTGTCCGGTCAATGTCCGACCCGGTAGCCAGGAAACAACCCAGCGATCCCCGCCGACGCACCGCGCCATGTGCGTGGTCTCGTCGCTCGTCATCATCGACGCCGAAACAACTTCTATTGCCACCGACGTACTCCCCTCATGCTAGCGATAGCCAGACGCTCTGATAGTAGAACGTGAGGGAGCCTCGAGATATGAGTTCCAGCAAATCATGTGCAACAGATTGGTTACTCGATAGCGAAGGTCAGGAACCGATGATCTCCGGCCCGGGCATGCCGTCTTCTGGCTTCTTCGGCGCCGGGCGCGGGACGACGGCCAGAATCGCCTTTTCGATGTCCGCCCGGCGATCTGGGCTGTCCGCGGACCCGAGTTCGAGGCAGAAGGTGTCGACCACGGCCGAGCCCATGGTCACCACCTTCGCCCAGCGGACGTCGGCGCCTGAGTCCTCCAAGGCGGCGGCGAGGCGGCTCAGCACACCGAGCCGGTCTTCAGCGCGCAGTTCGAGCAGCACCTGCCCCGGCACCGAGGTAGCGGACCAGAGCACCCGCGGTTGCGCCTGTGCGTACTGGCTCGGTCCGAGGCCGCCCGCCTCGCGTTCGCGTTTCGCGAGCACGGCAGGCACGTTCAGGTCACCGGCGATGGCGCGGATCAATTCCTGGCGCAACAGTCCGGCATCCGGCGGGTCACCGAATTTCGGGGACACCACGAAAGTGTCTATCGCGGAATCACCTTCGACACCGAGCGAGGCCGACAGCACCCGCAGCGAGTGCAGCGCGAGCACCCCGGCGGCGTCGGAGAGCAGGCCAGCGCTGTCCGGCGCGATCACGGTGACGATATAGGCGTACTTGCTCTCCCCCGGCTTCAATTCGACGTGCACGCCGCCCGCCTTGGCCTTGGCGACCAGCTCCGGCGCGATCGGTTCTGGCGTCGGCAGCTCGCCACCCGCCATGACCAGTCGGCAACGTCGAACGAGATCGCCGATCAGCGAGGCCTTCCAGTCGCCCCACACGCCGGGGCCGGTGGCCAGCGAGTCCGCCTCGGCCAGGGTGTGCAGCAGTTCAAGGAGTTCCGGATCGCCGCCGAGCGCGTCGACCACGAGCTGGACGGTGGCTGGGTCGGCCAGGTCGCGGCGGGTCGCGGTGTCCGGGAGCAGCAGGTGATGACGCACGAGGGCGCTGAGGGTGCGCACGTCCGACGGCCACAGGCCGAGGCGGCGGCCGATGTGGGTGGCCAGTTCGGCGCCGACGACGCTGTGATCGCCCGCGCGACCCTTGCCGATGTCGTGCAGCAGCGCACCGAGGGCGAGCAGGTCCGGCCGGGCGACGCGAGTGCTCATCGCGCTGGCGTAGGACACCGTCTCCATCAGATGACGATCGACGGTCCAGGTGTGCAGGGCGTCGCGCGGCGGCAGGTCACGGACGGCGCCCCATTCCGGAAGTAGCCTGCCCCACAAGCCCGTTCGATCGAGCGCCTCGATCGCGTCGATGGCGCCGCGGCCCGCGCCGAGCAACACGAGCAGGTCGTTGAGGGCGTCCTTGGGCCACGGTTCGCGTAGCTCGGGCGCGTCTTCGGAGAGCCGGTTCAGCGTGGTGGCCGACATCGGCAGCCCGGTCTGCGCCGACGCGGCCGCCACCCGCAGGATGAGGCCGGGGTCGCGCTGCGGCCGCGCGTCCCTGGCCAGCACCACCTCGCCGGCGTGCTCGACCACCCCCTCATCGAGTGGTCGGCGCACCGGCATGCGACGAAGGCGGGCCAGACCGCGGCGTGGCAAAGCGTTTGCCGCGGTACGCAATCCGACATCCACCGAGTAGCTCACCGTTCGCGCGGAATCGCTCAGCGTGCGGGCGAGATCGAAGCGGTCGCCGATGCGCAGCGCCGCGCCGATCTCGTCGGCATCCTGGGCTCGCAGCTGGTCACGGGCTCGACCCGCCACCCGGTGTAGCTCGGTGCGAACATCCAGCAACCGACGATGGGCCTGTTTCACGCCGCCGCCTGGCACCTCAGGACCGAGTCCCGGCATGGCATCGGTCAATTGGGCGATGGCGAGCGCGTCGAGCAGTTGGATATCGCGCAGGCCGCCGCGCCCGTTCTTCAGATCGGGTTCGGCGCGATGCGCGATCTCGCCGCTGCGCTGCCACCGCGCCTCGGCCTGGGCGATCAGCTCGTCGAATCGGGACCGGATCCCGGTCCGCCACTCCCGGCGCACCCCGCCGATCAGCAGATTGCTCAGGTCTTGATCGCCGACGATGTGCCTGGCCTCGAGCATGCCGAGCGCGGCGATGAGATCGTCGGACGCCACCCGCAGCGCCTGCGGCACGGTCCGCACGCTGTGATCGAGCTTGATGTGGGCGTCCCACAGCGGGTACCAGAGCTGGTCGGCCACCTCGGCGACCCTGGCCGGGTCGACGTCGTCGTGCAGCAGCACCAGGTCAAGATCGGAGTACGGCAGCATCTCCCTGCGGCCGAGGCCACCGACGGCGACCACGGCCAGGCCGCTTTCCCTGGCGATGCCGAGTTCGGTGCCCTTGCTGGTGAGCCACAGTTCATAAAGGTCGACCAGGGCTTGTCGTAAGGATTCGGCGTCGAGGCGGGGGTTGCGCGGCATGCCGCCGTCGAGCAGTTGAGTTCGAGCGCGGACCAGATCGGCCGCTCCATTGGATACCTTGCCGCCGTTGGCTTCTCCGGTCCCCCGGCTGCCGTCGTGCCCGTTGCTGCCCACAACACACCACCCATCCATGCAAGGCGGCCCCGCCCCGACCGGTGCTCCGGTGGGAGGCGGGGCCGCCGCTCGATCGATATTCGTTACAGAGCGTCGGTACCGCGTTCGCCGGTACGCACTCGGATGATCGTGTCGACCGGAGTGACCCAGACCTTGCCGTCACCGATCTTGCCGGTACGCGAGGCCTCGACGATCACCTCGACGACCTTGTCAACGGACGCGTCGTCAACGACCACCTCGACCCGAACCTTGGGCACGAAATCCACGGAGTACTCGGCACCTCGGTAGACCTCGGTGTGACCCTTCTGGCGGCCGTAACCCTGCACCTCGCTGACAGTCATGCCGAGCACGCCCGCCTGCTCGAGCCCGGTCTTGACGTCCTCGAGTGTGAACGGTTTGACGATTGCGGTGATCAGTTTCATGTTCGTCATGCCTCCTTGACGGCCGAACGTGCCGTGCTGCCCAGCGCGGCGAAATCGTAGGCGGTTTCCGCGTGCTCGGACTCGTCCAAGCCCACTGCCTCGGCTTCGTCGCTGACTCGCAGCCCAATGGTGAACTTCACGATATAGGCAATGATCAGGCTGGCGACGAAGGAGAAGGCAAGTACCGCACCGGCACCCACCGCCTGCCGCCACAGCTGGTCGATGCCGCCGCCGTAGAACAGTCCCTTGGTGTTCGCGTACAGCCCCGACACGGCCGCGGGCGACTCCGGTGCGAGGAACAGACCCACCATCAGAGTGCCGACGATGCCGCCGACCAAGTGGACACCGACAACATCGAGCGAGTCGTCGAAGCCGAACTTGAACTTCAGGCCGACGGCGAGGGCGCACAGAACGCCGGCGACTACACCGACCGCGAGGGCACCGAGCACGTTCACCGAGGAACACGACGGGGTGATAGCGACCAGACCAGCCACGACACCCGACGCGGCACCGAGTGAGGTGGGCTTGCCGTCACGCAGCTTCTCGACGAGCAGCCAGCCGAGCATGCCCGCACAGGTCGCGAAGGTGGTGGTGATGAAGGTCGAGCCCGCGGTGCCGTTGGCGCCCAATGCCGAACCGGCGTTGAAGCCGTACCAGCCGAACCACAGCAGACCGGCGCCGAGCATCACGAACGTCAGGTTGTGCGGACGGAACGCCGTCGTCGGCCAGCCCTTGCGCTTACCGAGCACCAGCACCAGGGCCAAGCCCGCCGCACCGGCGTTGATGTGCACCGCGGTACCGCCTGCGAAGTCGATCGCCTTCAACTGATTCGCGATCCACCCACCATGATGGATGATCTCCTTGGTGTTGGGGTCTGTCACGTCGAAGTCGAAGACCCAGTGCGCGACCGGGAAGTAGACGACCGTGGCCCAAATGCCCGCGAAGAGCAGCCAGGCGCCGAACTTGAGGCGGTCGGCGACCGCACCCGAGATGAGGGCGACCGTGATGATGGCGAACATCAATTGGAAGGCGACGAACACGCTCATCGGGATGGTGCCCGCAAGTGGAATGTTCACCGCCGCGGACGTGACCGTGCCGGTGGAGTCCTTGACCTCGGCAACCGAGCTGCCGGTGATCAGACCCTTCAAGCCGAAGAACTGCGCGGGGTCACCGATCACGCCGAACTTGTTGTCGCCGAATGCCGTCGAGTATCCGTACAGCGACCATAGGACGCCGACCAAACCCATGGCGCTGACGCTCATCATGATCATGTTCAGCACGTTCTTCGAACGAACCATGCCGCCGTAGAAAAATGCCAGACCGGGCGTCATCAACAACACCAGCGCTGAACTCGCCAGCATCCAAGCGGTGTCACCGGTGTCCGGTGCACCGGTAAGGGGAAATGCCACCTTAAAGTCCTCCTCATCTCGGGCCCTGCCGACTCCGGCAAATGGACCTGCACAGAAGGGTCCTCACTTGGTGTTTCATCCACAGAGCTGGCGTGTTTCACCTGCGTGAACGGATGGGCCAGTTGTGTTGCTTCCACGTTTCGTGGTTTACGCCCCGAGTTTCCGGGCTGAGCAAAAGCTAGCATCGGACAAAAGGGATATGCGGTTACTTGCGAGTAGAGCTAGCAAACATTCCGTTTGCGATGCCTTTCACCGAAAACTCAACGGATGCCGCGCCGAATTCGACGCGCACCGCCAATTGATCCGCTCCGCCCCGCCAATCCAGGCCAACGCAGAATCAGCACGCTGACTCGGAATCCGCCACCGGCTTTTGGCCGGGCCGGGCGACTCAGCCGAGGAGTGCGTCGACGAACGCGCCCGGTTCGAACGGCGCCAGATCGTCGGCGCCCTCGCCGAGGCCGACCAGTTTCACCGGAACGCCGAGTTCGTGCTGGACCTGGAAGACGATGCCGCCCTTGGCCGTTCCGTCGAGCTTGGTGAGCACCACGCCGGTGATGTCGACCACCTCGGCGAAGACCCGCGCCTGCATCAGACCGTTCTGGCCGACCGTGGCGTCGAGCACCAGCAGGACCTCGTCGACGGCGGCCTTCTTCTCTACGACGCGCTTGACCTTGCCGAGCTCGTCCATCAGGCCGGTCTTGGTGTGCAGGCGGCCCGCGGTATCGATCATCACCACGTCGACGCCGCGCTCGATGCCCGCGCTCACCGCGTCGAAGGCGACGGCCGCCGGATCGGCGGCTTCCTTGCCGCGGATGGTGTCGGCGCCGACCCGTTCACCCCAGGTCTGCAGCTGGTCAGCGGCGGCGGCACGGAAGGTGTCGGCCGCGCCGAGCAGCACGCGGCGGCCGTCGGCGACGAGCACGCGCGCGAGTTTGCCGGTGGTTGTGGTCTTTCCGGTGCCGTTGACGCCGACGACGAGCAGGATCGACGGGTGGTCGGCGTGCGGCAGCGCACGAATCGAGCGGTCGAGTTCCGGGCGCAGCGCCTCGATCAGCACGTCGCGCAGGACCGCGCGGGCCGCGTCGGTGGTACGGACGCTGCGGGAGGCCATCTCCTCGCGCAGTCGCGACACCACGGCGGCGGTACTCGCGGTGCCGAGATCGGCGAGGACAAGGGTGTCCTCGACCTCCTCCCACGAGTCGTCGTCGAGGTCGCCGCCGCCGAGCAGGCCGAGCAGGCTCTTGCCGACCGCGTTCTGCGAGCGCGACAGGCGACCGCGCAGGCGGACGAGGCGGCCTGCGGTGGGGTCGATGTCTTCGAGGGGGGCTGGAGCTTCGGCACCTGCGGCGGTGTCGGGGGCGGCGGTGCCGGTCGACGCCGTGCCTGTTCCGCTCGGAGCCGCAGCTGCTGCCGTCGGAGCCGGTGTCGTGCCCGACTCAGCAGGTGCGGTGCGCGGCTCAGTCGACGCGGTGCCCGACTCGGTCGGCGCAGTCTCCGATTCAGTCGACGCGGTGCCTGACCCGGTCGGCGCAGTCCCCGATTCAGTCGACGCAGTACCTGACCCGGTCCGCGCAGTCCCCGATTCATTCGACGCAGTACCTGACCTGGTCGATGCAGTATCTGATTCAGTCGGCGCAGTGCCCGACCCCGTCGGCGCAGTGCCGGATTCGGCAGGTGCTGTGCTCGACTCAGCGGGTGCTGTGCCCGCTCCAGCGGGTGCGGCGCCGGATTCGACCGTGTCAGCGGCCGCCGTCGTGCCAGCCTCTTTCGCCCCCGATTCCGTCCCAACGTCGGTGGCAGTCGCGCCGGATTCGGCGGCCGGCTCGGTTTCCGGCGCCTCGACAATGTCGGTGTCCGGCAGCGACACATTCGTGATGCCGCGCTTCGGCGCGTCCCGCGGGATGGCCGCGTCGTCGCCGACGTGCGGCTGGCCGTCTGTGTCGGTCCGCTCGACCGGTTGCGGCGCGGGCTTCGTCGCGGTACCGCCCTGACTGAAGCTGAATCCGCCCGACGCCGCGTAACCACCGGACTTGTCGGTCAGTTCTTTGTCGACGGGCGGCGGCGTCAGCGATACCCGAGAGCGCTTGTACCGGACAAAACCGACAACAAGCACCACGAGCAGCAGGGCGGCGACGACGGCGATCAGGATCCAGGCTTCGGAACTCACGCGCCCATCCTTGCAGAACGGAGCGACCTGCTTTACCACGCCGCCCCGGCGCCGAGACACAACCCCCGAGATTTCTTGTCCTGCGGAACTTCTCGCGAGGTGGCAATAGGATCGGCGACGTGACCGATCGAAACGTGCTTGGGGGGCCGCTGGAAGAGTGCGGCACCGATCCTCTCACCGGCTTCTACCGGGACGGCTGCTGCAGCACCGGGCCGGAGGATCTCGGTAGCCACACCGTGTGCACCGTCGTCACGGCCGAATTCCTGGAGCACCAGGCGTCCATCGGCAACGATCTGAGTACGCCGCGTCCGGAGAACAACTTCCCGGGCTTGCAACCAGGAGACCGGTGGTGCGTGGTGGCCGTGCGATGGCTACACGCGCATGAGGACGGTGTCGCCGCACCCGTAGTGCTGGCCGCCACGCACGAAAACGCCCTGGAAGTGATCTCGATGGACATCTTGCGTAAGTACGCCGTCGACGTGCCCAACGACGTCAGCGACCTGTTGTAAATCGCCCATCCCCGGCGGCAGCCCGCGGCCCATGCCCGGCTGCCGACCGGCCCTGTCCCCGCCCGCTGACCCTGCCCGTTCGGGCCATGTCCCGTTGCGACCCGCGTCGCTTTTGTGCCACACCACCGCGCCGTCTCACATAGCGATCCAAATCACACCCCGCCCGACGGCACGCGCGGCCCGACCTGTCCGTCGCGGTCATTGCCGATCGGCACCAGCTCTCGGGATCCGCACCCTCGGTGGGCACCCTCAGAGGGGCGGATTCTGAGAAGGGGTGTGGCAGTTGGCAACAGCGGGGCGTTCATGAGCGGCGGGCGGCGGTGCGTCGGCGGTGTGCTTTCTGGCGGCAGGCCGCCGAGCAGTAGCGGGGACGGCGGCCAGTGCCGGTGTGTCGGACCTCGGCGTCGCAGACCGGGCAGCAGTGGTCATCGATTTCGTTACGATTCGATGATTCGTTACGCGCATCGATCGCAGTAATGAGATTCGTTACGCCCGGCGCGGCACGCATCGCGTCGAGGACAATCGCGGCGGTTCGGTCGATTCCACCTGTGGATTGCTGAAGCCGTTGGATGGCAACACATCCGGTGAAAATGGCAAGCACATCGGACACCTCGATATCGGTGCGCACCGCGCCCTGACGCTGCGCGGCCAGCAGCAGCGCAGCCAACGCCTTATGGAAGCGCGCACCCGCGCCCATCAGCAGAGCGCGCGGCCAGCCGTCATCGGATTGCATCAGTTCGCACAGCGCCTCGTTGCCGGGCGTCGACGCCACCACCTCGGTGCAGAAGTCGAAGAACGCGGCACCGGGATCCGGCGCGTCGAGGTAGTCGGCGGCCAGCTTGGCCAGCCGGTCGACACGCTGCTGCATAACCGCTTCCAGCAGATCGAGTTTCGTCGGGAAGTGCCGATAGACGGTGCCCGCGCCGACCCCGGCTCGACGGGCCACCTCGGCCAGCGACACCGAGGCGCCGTATTCGGCGAACGCTCGCTGCGCGGCGGCAAGCACCAGCGCGCGGTTACGCCTGGCATCGGCACGGGCCGCGGTATTCGGCGCGGCGTCGACTGAAACGGTCATTTCGTTACGGCCTTCCCTTGCGTGACCTGGCCAACCGGGTCACAGCACCCGTATGGTCCGAAATACGGGTTGTCCCACCCGATTCTATCGACAGAGAAGGCACGCATGTCCCCTCAGCACAACCTCGTCCTGGTCACCGGAGCTACCGGCAAGCAGGGCGGCGCGGCCACCCGCAGACTGCTCGCGGATCGCCGGGCGGTGCGCGCGCTGGTCCGCGACCCACACGCACCTGCCGCGCAGTCGCTGGCCGCCGCTGGCGCGGAACTCGCCGTCGGCGACTTCGACGCCCCCGACACCCTGCCCGCTGCACTCGCCGGTGCCACAGCGCTTTTCGCGGTACCGCCCGCCGCCTTCGGCCCGCAGGGCTGGGATGCCGAACTCGAAGCGCAACGCGGCCTGGCGCTCGTCGATGCCGCCCGCCGAGCCGGTGTCGAACAGATCGTGTTCACCGGCATCGCCTCGTTCAACGGCGACGACACCTGGGGCGCCGCAGGCAAGAGCCGCATCGAGGAGGCCATCGCGGCCAGCGGAACTCGCTACACCCTGCTGCGCCCGGTTCGCTTCATGGAGAACTACCTCCTGCGCGGCATGCCGGTCGACGGCATCATCGACGGCGTCCATCGGCACCTGTTCCCCGCCGACCAGCCGATGAAAGTCATTGCCCTGTCCGACATCGCCGACATCGCCGCCCTCGCCTTCGCCGACCCCGACCGCTTCCACGGCAAGACCCTCGAACTCGCAGGCGACGCGCTCACCCCACCCGCCGCGGCCGAAGCGATCACCAACGCCACCGGTCACCCGGTCCGCTACCAAGAACTCGACGAGTCAGCCGCCGCCAGCCTCGGCGACTCGATCGCGCACACCTGGCGCCTGCTGCGCTCGACCGGCGGTTGGCGCGCCGACATCCCCGCCATCCGCGAAATCCACCCGGGCCTGCGCACATTCGACACCTGGCTCACCGAAACCGGTGCCGCCCAGATCAAATCGCTCCTCGACAGCGACCAAATCCCCACCCCGCACTAACAGCCCGCCGAGGACAGCCGCGCGCTTTCCGCTTGCAGCACCACCTTTCGCATCCTCCCGGTGCGGCGCATGAAAAGCGTGCGGCACAGCTCGCGGCGCCCATCAGTGTCGGGTCAGCGCCGCGGCAATGGACGACTGCCGCCAAAACCAGCCGCACCCCCTCCAGCTGCCCGCATCAGCTGTTCGCATGCGATTCCCGGTGCGGCGCATGAAAAGCGTGCGGCGCGGGTCAGCTGGCAGCGCCTACCGGGGCCAGGTTTTGGCCGCGCATGCGCTGCGAGATGACCTGGGTGATGCCGTCGCCGCGCATGCTGACGCCGTAGAGGGCGTCGGCGATCTCCATGGTCGGCTTCTGGTGGGTGATGACGATCAGCTGGCTCTTCTCCCGCAGCTGCTCGAACAGGCCGATGAGGCGGCGCAGGTTGGTGTCGTCGAGCGCGGCCTCGACCTCGTCCATCACATAGAACGGGGACGGCCGGGCACGGAAGATGGCCACCAGCAACGCCACCGCGGTGAGCGACTTCTCGCCACCGGACAGCAGCGACAGCCGCTTGACCTTCTTGCCAGGCGGCCTGGCCTCCACCTCGATGCCGGTGGTGAGCATGTCGGACGGGTCGGTGAGCAGCAGCCTGCCCTCGCCGCCGGGGAACAGCTTCGAGAACACGCCGACGAACTCGCGCTCGACGTCCTCCCACGCCTCGGTGAACACCTGCAGGATCCTGGCGTCCACCTCGGCGACCACCTCGAGCAGGTCCTTGCGCGCGCTCTTGACGTCCTCGAGCTGGGTGGCCAGGAAGTTGTAGCGCTCCTCGAGCGCCGCGAACTCTTCCAGCGCAAGGGGATTCACCTTGCCGAGGGTGGTGAGGTCCTTCTCGGCGCGTTTGGCGCGGCGTTCCTGGGTCGGCCGGTCGTATGGCATCGGCGCGGGCGCGGTGACCTGCTCGCCGCGTTCCTTGGCCTGCTCGTACTCTTGCCATTCCAGGTCCGAGGGCGGCAGCGGCACGTCGGGGCCGTACTCGGCGATCAGGTCGCTGAGGGCGATACCGAACTGCTCGGAGATGGTCGTCTCGAGCTGCTCGATGCGCAGCGCCGCTTGGGCTTTCGCCACTTCGTCGCGGTGCACCGCGTCGGTGAGCTGGGCCAGCTGGGTGGCCAGCGCGCGCACCCGCTCCTTGACCTGCTCGACCTGGGCGGCAGCCTCACCGCGACGGCGAACCAGGTCGTCGCGGCGGGTACCCGCCTCGGCGACAACCTTTTCCAGCTCCGCGGCCACCCTGGCACCCGATTCCGCCACGGCCGCAGCGACTTCGGCCGCCTTCTTACGCGATGCTTGAGCACGTTCGGCGCGGGCGCGGGTCTCGCGTTCGGCGCGCGCGGCTCGGCGCAGCGAATCCGCCTTGCCACGAACCGATTCCGCGCGTTCCTCGGCGGTGCGCACCGAAAGTCGCGCTTCCACCTCCATCGACCGAGCCTCGGCCAGCGCGGCGGCGGCCTCCTCGCGTTCGCGGCCAGCGGTCTCGGTGCCCGCCGAGGTGCCGTCGGAGTCGATCTCGCTCTGTTCGAGTTCGGCATTGCGCAGCCGGTCCTCGATCTCGGCCAGCGAGGTGAGCGATTCCTCCCTGCTCGCCTCGGTTTCGGTGCGCTGGGCGAGCAACCGCTCGCTGTCGGCTTGCGCGGTGCGCGCCGTGTGGCCGAGCCTGCCAAGCCGGTCGTAAATGGCGACCAGCGACTGATCGGATTCGTGCAGCGCGAGCAGTGCCTGGTCGACGGCGTCCTTGCGATCGGCCTGTTCGGCTAGCGCGCCGGACAGTGCCGCCTCGAGTTCCTCGGCCCGCCGCTGCGCCGCGACGAGATCGGATTTGGCCCCGTCGATATCGGCCTGGATCTCCAGCTGACTCGGCGCGCGGTCGGATCCGCCGAGCAGCCAACCGGTTCCGGTGATGTCGCCGTCGCGGGTGACCACCCGCACGTCCGGCCGCGCCGCGACCACCGACCTGGCGGTCGACAGATCGTCGGCGACCGCGATACCGGCGGTCAGCGCAGTGATCGCACCGCGCACGCTGTCCGGGCACTCCACCACGTCGGCGAGCCAGCGCGCCGCACCCGGCAGCGGGCCGAGCTGCGGACGGCTGACCCCGTCGGCACCGAATACCAGTGCGGCACGCCCACCGTCGGCGTCCTTCAAGGCGCGGATGGCGTCGTGCGCCGACTCGCCGGTGTCGGCCGCGACGGCATCCGCGAGCGGCCCGAGCGCGGCGGCGACCGCGGCCTCGAACCCGCCGTGCACCCGCAACAGTCCGGACAGCGGGCCGAGCAGCCCCTGCGACCGATGCTCGACCAGCCAGGCGGCACCGTCCCGGCGGGCCAGGCCCATGCCGAGCGCCTCGATCCGCGCCGACAGCGACGCGACCCGCTTGCTCGCCTCACGATCCTGTTCGCGCAGTTCGGTCACCCGCTGATCGGCCAGCGCGAGCGCCTGCGTCGCGTGCTCGTGTTGCGCGTCCAGGCCAGCCTCACCGGCGTCCAGCTCGCTGAGTTCGGCCTGCACCGTGTCGAATTCGGCCTGTGCGGCGTCGCCGCGCTGCCTGGCGTCGGCGATCGACGTGGTCAGCCGCGCGATCTCGCCGTCGTAGGACTGGGCCCTTGTCCGCAGCGTGTCGACTTTGCCGACCAGCCGTGCCACGCCCTCGCGACGATCCGCGATCGCGCGCACCGCGGCCAAGTGTGCCTGCTCGGCGGCCTTGGCGGTGTGCTCGCGTTCGGCAAGCGCGTCCCTGGCCGCCTCGAGGGTCTCGGTCGCGATCTCGACCGCCTCGCGCAGCTCGGCCTCCTCGGCCTCGACGCGCTCGGCCTCGGCCTCCAGCTGCTCCGGGTCGCGTCCGTTGCCGACCGGGGCTTCGGTATCGAGATGGCGGGCCCGGTCCTGCGCGATCCGAATGGTCGCGTTGACCCGCTCGGCCAGCGCGGAGAGCTGGAACCAGATCTGCGCGGCGGCCTCGGCGCTCGGCGTCAGCCTGGACAGCTGGAATTCCTGCTGCGCCAGTGCGGCATTGGCGGCGTCGAGTTCGCTCTGCACGTTGATGTGCTGCTCGCGGGCGTAGGCTTCCTTGCTCTGCTGGCTCTCCAGTTCGCCGCGGCGAGTCACCAGGTCGTCGGCGGCCAGGCGCATCCGCGCGTCGCGCAGGTCGGCCTGCACGGTCTGCGCGCGGCGGGCGACCTCGGCCTGCCTGCCGAGCGGTTTGAGCTGGCGGCGCAGTTCGGTGGTGAGGTCGGTGAGGCGGGCCAGGTTGGCCTGCATGGCGTCGAGCTTGCGGACCGCCTTCTCTTTGCGCTTGCGGTGCTTGAGCACGCCGGCGGCCTCTTCGATGAACGCGCGCCGATCCTCCGGGCGCGATTCCAGAATGGCCGAGAGCTGGCCCTGCCCGACGATGACGTGCATCTCACGGCCGATGCCGGAGTCGCTGAGCAGCTCCTGCACATCCATCAGTCGGCAGGAGCTGCCGTTGATCTCGTATTCGCCAGCGCCGTCGCGGAACATCCGCCGGGTGATGGACACCTCGGCGTAGTCGATCGGCAGCGCGCCGTCGGAGTTGTCGATGGTGAGGGTGACCTCGGCGCGGCCGAGCGGCGCGCGGCCAGCGGTGCCTGCGAAGATCACGTCCTGCATCTTGCCGCCGCGCAGCGCCTTCGCGCCCTGCTCGCCCATGACCCAGGTCAGCGCGTCGACCACGTTCGACTTGCCGGATCCGTTCGGACCGACCACACACGTGATACCGGGTTCCAACCGCAGCGTCGTCGCGGACGCGAAGGACTTGAAGCCCTTCAACGTCAGGCTCTTGAGATGCAAGTTCGACGACCTTTCCGTTTTCGATTGGCGGCCTTCGTCGGTTCCACGAGCGTGCCCGTCGCGCACGCCGCCGTGTTCTGCCTGGTCAGCAGACGCGGGCGACCAGCCATGGTATCCGTCGAGTGTCGAATACCTCGGACGCGGGACAGCCCACGTGACCGTATGGTGCTTCGGCGATACACGTAGGTTATCGAGTCATCCCGCAATATCGCGTATTTCAATGTGCCCGAGGTTTGCCGGACGCGTCGCCTTAGTGTCTACCCCACCGGATCCGGTGGTGCGACCGACGCGCCCACCGCATGCAGGACGGTAGCGCGCCCCGACAGGGCCCGTTGCTGCCCGCAGGTAACGAACTCGGGCATCTTGTTCGACCTCAGCGGAACCTTTACACCAATAGACCAACGGACTCGCCGCACGCCATGACGCCCGGCGACGTCGCCGCATACGATCCAGTCTGATTCGCCAGCGGGAATGTTTGGAGCGCCAGAGGATGCCAGCCCCAGCCGGGACCAGTACGGCGTTCCGGCTTGCCCGAATCGCGGCGCTCGTGCTCGGCAGTCTGTTGTTTCTCTACGCGTGCGAGAACAGCAAGAGCGCCGTGCTGGCCGACAAGTGGGTCGAGGTCGCGATCGCGGGCGGGTTGTTGGCGGCCGGGCTGGGGGCGGCCTGGTTCGAGATCAAGTTGAACGACTATCGCGATTTCGACGAGGACGACGAGCTGGAGCGCGCGGAGGTTCGCGGGGGGCACATCAAGAGTCGTGCGGAAGTCCGCACCGAGGCGGCGAAGGCTCGTGCGGTTGGTCGCGGCGACCGCACCGCGGGAGGTGCAGCCCATGGCCGCAAACGCAAGAACCGATGGATACCCGGCAACGTCCGCGCCGACGAACCGAGCACCGGAACCCGGGAATTCCTGGTCGAATCCGAGGGCTGGTCGATGCGCGCCAAGATCGCCCGGTCCGGCGATCTGATCTTCCATGGACACGATCTCGGCGGCACCTATCCCGCCTACGAATGGATGTGGGTCTTCCATTCCGACACCTTCGCCGAGATCCGTATTGCCCTCGGCGATGACGAGGGTGACATCCTGGAACTCCTCGAAGATGTTGTGCCGCAGCTGAATCGGCACGGTCGGCACGATCCCGGTGCCTGGCTGCGCACGCACGACATCCCGGCCACCTATCGCGAGAAGGGGGTCAGCGCCACCCAGGAAACCCGGGAACTCCCGCTCCTCGAGCCCGGCCTCCCCGACCCGACACCCCGGCGTGATGAACCCGTTTCGCCGCGTGCGCGCCGAAATGAGCTGCCGCCCAGCCGTTCCCGTCGTGCGAATCGGAATTCCGCACCGCCACTGGACGATGACTCGGCCCCCATCCCGATCGAACGGGAGTACTCCGCACGCTCGCGGCGAGATGCGGTCGCGTCCTCCGGATCCCGGCACGAAGACTCCATGCCTGCCCGATCACGACACGATGAGTCAGCACCGGCACGCTCGCAGTGGAATTCCGCCGTACCTACGCGCTCGGCAGGCGAAGACTTCAGATCCACACGATCACCACGCAACGAGCCGGAACCCGCACGCTCCCAGTGGAACTCCCCCGCCCGCTCGACGCGCGACGACTTCGAGCCCACACCATCACCACACGATCAGCCGGAACCCGCACGCTCGCAGTGGAGTTCCTCGGCACGCGAAGACTTCGGACCCGCACGGTCACCATACGAGGACCCAACCCCGGCCCGATCGGCGTGGGAGGACGATCCCGCACCATCTCACGAGGACCCCGAACCTCGATGGCCGGTCCGGGACGAGAACGCGCGCCCCCCGCTCGAGCGGCGCAAACGGTCTCGGCAGGTGGAACCGGCAAGCGACTGGTCCCGCCACGACGACTCCGCGCCCGCACAGTCCCCCTACGAGGACCCAGCTGAGGCGTGGGCACGACGCCAACGCCTCGATGCCATTCAGGCGCAGCTGGAACAACAGTCGCACGCACAGCCGGAGCAGTCGTACCGCAGGGAAGCCGCACAGCCGCAGTACGATTCGCGCCACAGTGCGCCCGACGATTTCCTGCCGTTACAACGCAGAGGCAGCTCCGCCGTACCGCAGCACGCGGAAGCCGCTCGATACGAGCAGCTTCCGCCGCCTGGGCAACGACCCGGTCCGTCCTGGCCCGAGCGCTCTATGCCGAGGCAGCGGCAGGCACCCCAACAACCACCACAGCGCGACGAATACCCCTGGGCCGACCAGCCTTCCGAGTACGACGAACCGCCGCCCGCGCGCCGCCATCGGTCGAGCCCGCCGCCGAATTCCCCTGGCTCCGGCCGTCATTCGGCATCGCACAGCGCCAGCCCGCCGTGGCAGTAGGCGCTGCCGACACCCGTTGAACGACCGAACTCAGCTCGTGTGACGCGAATACCGCCCGGACTCGAACCCGGTCAGCATGCGGAACACCAGGACCGCACCCCACGGTCCGATCACCCAGATCGGCCACGGGTAGGTGAATTCGCCGACGCTGAGCGAGATCGTGCCCCAGATCAGCACAACGAGCACGCTCACACCGAGCCAGCTGCTGCCTTCGATCTTCTGCCAGATCGGGATCCGGGAGCGCGAATCCGCTTTTCCGGCAGTCTCTTTCGGCAGCTTGGGCAGGTCCGACAACACCAGCTGCAGGTCGTCAGTCGTGATGGTCGCGTACACCTGGGCGGCGCGCTGGTCGTACTCGGTGAGGTCGATGCGCCCATCCTCCAGATGCCTGGCGAGCAGGCGCACCACCTTGTCACGTTCGGCGTTCGAGGCGCGGGTACCGGTCGAGATGTCCATCAGAAATCCTTATCGACGGTTCCACCCTCCCAGTGGAATATGCATCAAGAATGAACACTCCATTGTGGAATGTCAACCCCTCGACGACCCGGCGGTGGTGTCGCGATCCGGCGCGCGGCAGTATGGACGGTGCTCAGTTCGCGGACGCACAGGGTCCGCGTCGACGAAATCTCCCAGGAGGCATAGGTGTCGGAAACCGTGCGCGGTGTCATCGCCCGTAGCAAAGGCGCGCCGGTCGAGATCGTCGACGTGGTGATTCCCGATCCCGGCCCACACGACGTGGTCGTTCGGGTGCAGGCGTGCGGCGTCTGCCATACCGACCTGCACTACCGCGAGGGCGGCATCAACGACGAGTACCCGTTCCTGCTCGGGCACGAGGCCGCTGGCATCGTGGAAACCGTCGGCACCGAGGTCACCCACGTCGAGGTCGGCGATTACGTGATCCTGAACTGGCGCGCGGTGTGCGGCGAATGCCGGGCCTGTAAGCGCGGTCGCCCCTGGTACTGCTTCGCGAGCAACAACGCGAGCAAGAAGATGACCCTCACCGACGGTACCGAGCTGAGCCCGGCGCTCGGCATCGGCGCCTTCGTCGACAAGACGCTCGTGCACGAAGGTCAGTGCACCAAGGTCGATCCCGCGGCCGACCCCGCGGTGGCCGGGCTGCTCGGCTGTGGCGTGATGGCGGGCATCGGTGCGGCGCTCAACACCGGCAACGTGTCCCGCGGCGACACCGTTGCGGTGCTCGGCTGCGGCGGCGTCGGCGACGCCGCCATCGCGGGCGCGCGGCTTGCCGGTGCGAAGACCATCATCGCGGTCGATCGCGATGCGCGAAAGTTGACCTGGGCCAAAGACTTCGGCGCGACCCACACCATCGACGCGACCAGCGAGGACGTGGTCGAGAAGATTCAGGAGTACACCGACGGCTTCGGCGCCGACGTCGTCATCGAGGCGGTCGGCCGTCCGGAAACCTGGAAGCAGGCGTTCTACGCCCGCGACCTGGCGGGCACCGTGGTCCTGGTCGGCGTCCCCACGCCGGACATGACCATCGAGATGCCGCTGATCGACCTGTTCTCCCGCGGCGGCGCCCAGAAGTCCTCCTGGTACGGCGACTGCCTGCCCGAGCGCGACTTCCCGATGCTGATCGACCTGCACCTGCAGGGTCGCCTGCCGCTGGAACGCTTTGTCACCGAACGCATTTCACTCGACCAGGTGGAAGCCGCGTTCACCGCGATGCACGCGGGCGATGTGTTGCGCTCGGTGGTGGTCCTGTGAGGATCGATCGCGTCGTCACCTCCGGCACCTTCACCCTCGACGGCGGCACCTGGGACGTCGACAACAATGTCTGGCTCATCGGCGACGACAACGACGTCTTGATCGTCGATGCCGCGCACAACGCGGACGCGATCGCCGACGCCGTCGGCACCCGCAACGTCGTCGCCATCCTGTGCACCCACGGCCACAACGACCACGTCACCGTCGCACCGGAATTGAGCACGCGCCTCGACGCCCCCATCCTGCTGCATCCCGCCGACGACCCACTCTGGCGGATGACCCACCCCGACGTCGACTACCGCTCCCTGGCCGACACCCCCCGAATCACGGTGGCCGACACCGATATCGACATCCTGCACACCCCAGGCCACTCCCCAGGCTCGGTCTCCCTGCACCTCCCGGAAGCAGCCGCCCTCTGCACCGGCGACACCCTGTTCTCCGGCGGCCCCGGCGCCACCGGCCGCTCCTACTCCGACTTCGACACCATCATCGCCTCCATCCGCGACCGCCTACTCACCCTCCCCGACGAGACAACGGTGCACACCGGCCACGGCGACGCCACCAGCATCGGCACCGAAAAGCCCTCTCTCGCAGACTGGATCGCCCGCGGCCACTAATTCCCTTGCGGTCACCGGCGATGCCGTTGCCCTGGTGTCGATCGTGACTTCCCCAGAGGCGTCCAGACGCTAGCCACCTGTCGAGTCTGGAGTCTTCGCATGCCTGTTGTCTTGGGTGTCGCCGTATTCGCGCAGGGGACATCGGAATTCATGTTGTCCGGCCTGATCCAGCCCATCGCGGCGGACCTCGGAGTTTCGCTCGGCTCTGCCGGGTTACTGACCTCGCTGTTCGCGGTCGGCATGATCATCGGCGCCCCGCCGATGGCGATGGTCGCCGGTCGTTGGCCCGCGCGCTACGCGCTGACCGGATGCCTGTCGTTGTTCATCGCGGCGCACGTCGTCGGTGCGCTCACAACGCACACCCGCCGCAACATCCCGGCACAACAACCCCGATCCCACACTGACCACTAGTTCACGAGTGGCACACGGTTGCGGCAAACGCCGAGTAGCCCACACCACGGTGTACCACTCACGGTCCGACCACCCGCATCTGCACGCCGCCGAGGGCGGATACGTGCAGAGCCGTGGTCGGCGACATTGTCACCCCCACCGGTTATCGTGAAAGCCATGGCCGCCCCTCACTCCGACCCGGCAAACACCCCCGTGCCCGCCGCGGAACCCAAAGCGCTGCGGGCTGCCCTTGCTCCCGAACTACGGGCCGAATTCGACCGCGAATGGGATCTTGTCCTCGAGCAGGCAAAGGACTCCCATACCCTCGAAGATATCCACGCGCTGCTCAACAAGTGGCAGCACACCGCCGTCATGGAGATCCGCGAACCCGGCTCCTACCAGCGGATGCTCAACAAAGCCGCGCGGATCCAAGCCGACGGCGGCCGCGTGACGGATGTCTCGATTGAGGACGTCCGCGTGCTGCTGGCGCACCGGTTGCAGGCAGGTTGAGGCACCACGCCACGTGTATCTCATCGTTCCCGACCCTGACACAACCGAACAGATCGCGGCACTCCCCACTGAGGTGCTGCGCGAATTCGCCGAAGTCCTCACCGTCCTAGAACTGACACCGTGGGCAGGCCAACCACAAAACGCCGACAACCCCGATGGGGCGGTCCGGCGCTGGACCTTCGGGCCCGCCCACGCCGGACAACTCGTCTATCTCATCGATGACCGCGCACGAGAAGTGCACCTTCTCATGGTGCAGTGGTTCGGCACTCTCGGAGACCATCCCTGACCACCCGTGCGTGGGATCTATCGACAAGGTGCTGAGCGGGTGGTGCTCCATGACGCGCCAGCGGCTAGAGGATGGCGAAGGCTACGACGAGGCCGAGGGCGAAGTGGGCGGCGGCTACTACCAGGACTTCGGTGGTGTAGGTGGCGGATTGGAGGACGGCGCCGATGTCGATGCCGAGGACCTTTTCGATGACGCGGACCGAGATCACCTGGGCGATGATGCCGACCAGGCCGAAGATGAGGGCGGCGATGAGGCCCTCGGAGAGTTTGCCGCCGCTGCCTACCGCGAGGATGGCAAGGACAACGATGAAGGCCATGCTGATCATGCCCGCGGCGGCGACGATGATCGCGTTGGGCTTGCCCGCGACGACTAGGGCACGCAGCTTGCCCGGGGTGGTCAGGTCGATTGCGTAGAAGCCGACGAGCATCAGTACCAGACCGATGAGTGCGTAAAGGATGATCGCTCCAACGCCCTCGCCGAGCGAATTCCAGTACCCCGATTCGAGGGCGACTGCGGTCATCATTTTCCTTCCGATGAGGGCTGGGCGATGCGGTGCGGAACGAAGGCGGAGCCGTCGTCGGTGATCAGGCCGGCGGTCTCCCTGATGCCGAGGCCCGCGGCGGCGTCGCCGACGACCCAGGCGCCGAGCACGGGGCGCATGTCGTCGAATTCCGGTAGCGGATCAAGCAATTGGTAGACGTAGCCCTCTTCGCCGTACACACCGCCGGTGGCGGTCTCCAGTCCGGCGCCGACGATGGTCATGTTGGCGCCCTCACGGCCGAGCTTCGGCTTACGGATGTATTCGGTGAGCTCGTTGGGCTGATCCAGGTAGGCGGGCAACAGATTCGGGTGCCCCGGGTACATCTCCCACAGCACCGCGAGGATCGCCTTGTTGCTGAGCAACGTCTTCCACAGCGGTTCGATCCACATGGTTTGCGGCAGGCTGGCGACGACCCGCTTGCCGAAGTCATCGTCCAGGGCCCATTCCCACGGGTAGAGCTTGAAGATCGACTCGATCGGCGCCTCGGCCAGATCGACGAAACGCTCCAGCTCCGTGTCGAATCCGACCTCTTCGATCGGCAACGCGATGGTGTCGAACCCGGCCTCGGCCGCGGTCTCCTGCATGTAGGCGGTGGTGACGTTGTCCTCGCCGGTGGCGTCGGCCCCCGACCAGCTGAAGTGCAGCTGCGCGGTCGGCAGGGTGTCGCGCAGCGCGGCCCAGCGCTCGACGAGCTTCTCGTGCAACGAATTCCATTGATCGCCGCCGGGATACAGCGCGGTGAGCCAGTGCCACTGCACAATCGCCGCCTCGAGCAGCGACGTCGGCGTATCGGCGTTGTACTCCAGTAGTTTCGCCGGACGACGCGCGTCGTAGCGCAGATCGAATCGTCCGTACACGTAAGGGTCACTGCGCCGCCATGATTCGGCGATCGGCCCCCAACTCCATTCGGGCAGACCGAAATCCTTGAACCGCTCGGTGAGCACGACGTGCTCGACGGCGTCCAGGCACATCGAGTGCAGCAGCTCGACATCGGCTTCGAGCGCGAGGATTTCGTCCATCTCGAACTCGTAGTGCACCGACTCGTCCCAGTACGGTCGCGGCCGCCCGCTGGCATCGCGGCCCGGCACACCGTAGACGAGGCCCTGACTCTCGGTGATCTGCTGCCAATCCGGCCGGGGCGTACTGCGTACTCGCCGCACTACGATCCTCCGCCAGTGCTCTTGCTGCCGAGTCCGCCGCGCTGAATGGTGGTGCCGCTCTTCGTTTTTATCTCGGCGCTCTTGGGTTTCACGGTGGTGCCACCCGTCGGCGGCTGGCCGATGGTGGGGGTGCCGCCGTAGTAGTAGCGGTATTGCGGGCCGCCGCCGAGTAGGATCAGCCCCGGTCCGATGCCACCGTCACCGACGAAGCCCTGGCGACCGTCGCCGCAATAGCTGTCGGCGACAACGACTTCCTGGCCGTTCTCGGTCTTCACGCACGACGCGGTGACCTTGTCGGGTGCGGTGATCGCACTGTAGGCGAGGTAACCGCCGCCGACGATCGCCGCGACACCGACGATCGCGACTCCGCCGATCATCACCCGCTTGCGGGTGCGTTTCTTGGCCTCGTCCGCCGCGACGGCGGCCTGCTGCGCTTCCTCGGCCCGCTTACGGGCCTTGTCCCTGGCCCGCGCCTCGGCCACCGTCGGCGGGCGTGGCTGGGTGATGCCAGGCTCCTGCCGCTGCACACTGCCTTTCCGGACCTGTTGCGGCGCAGGCGATTCCGGAACATCGGTAGGCGGGGCCGCCAGCTGTCCCGGTGCCGCGCCGAGTCCGGCCGGATTCGGCTCGTTCGTACCGAATTCGGCCGTATCGCTCGGCTCGGGAGTGGTCGCCTCGTGCGCGCTCGACGGTTGCTCCGCCTCGGCGGGATGTTCGTTCCCCGGACGCTCGTCACCGGGATTGTGCGTGCTCACTGTCGAGTCCTCGTCCTATCCCGGCTCACAACTACCGCTCCTCGAATCCGGTCAAATCACCCCGCACGGGGTCCCAGCTTTCCACAACCAAGGTCACCCGACCAGGTGTGTCACCGGAACGTAGCAGTCCGAGCAACCGCGCGCAGTCGTCTCGCGGCCCCTCCGCGACGACATGGACCCGCCCGTCCCGCGCGTTCGTCGCATGCCCGGTCAACCCGAGCTCCAACGCACGTGACCGCGTCCACCAGCGGAATCCCACACCTTGGACGCGGCCGTGCACCCATGCGCTCAGCCGAACCAGCTCAGCGGTTTCGCCCATCAGGCTTCGATATCGAAGGACAAGGTCACCTTCGTCCCCGCCTGCAGAGTCCGGCCGACCGTGCACGCCTTATCGATGGCACGCTGCACGGTAACCAGCAGCCGCTCCCTCGCCTCCTGGTCCAATTCGCTGAGGTCGAGCTGGAACGTCTCGTCCAGCTGCGGGTACAGCTCGTTCTCCCGATCCGCGTCACCGGACACCCGGATGGTCGCGTCGAAGGAGTCGCCGAGCTTGCGCGCGAGCGAGAAGTCAGCGCTCAGTCCCGAGCAACCGGCCAGCGCGATCTTCAACAATTCGCCGGGGGTGAAAGCGCCCGGCACGCCCTGCGAGGCAATCAGTACCTCGGCGCCGCGCGAGCTGCGCCCGGTGTACGCCCGCGTCCCGGTGCGTTCGACCCATAGTTCGGTCGGTTGTTGTGCCGCAGTCGCGGGTGTTTGTTCAGCCATGGGCTCGATCCTGCCAGCTCCCCCGCCTCTCCGAGTCTTCAGGCCAGACTCGTGTGCCACCCGAGTTTCGTTGGCGACCGGCGGCAAGGAAGTGCCGAGTCAGCCCGTTCCCGGTGAGTTACCCATGTCCTTGCGATATCAGTTGCCCTGTCGAGTCTCCGACTCACTCCTGGAACCGGTAACCCATTCCCGCCTCGGTCAACAGGTGCTTGGGGTGTGACGGATCGTCCTCGAGCTTGCGCCGCAACTGAGCCAAATACACACGCAGGTAATGGGTTTCGGTCGCGTATGACGGTCCCCACACCTCGCGCAGCAACTCCTTGCGCCCGACCAGCTTGCCCTTGTTGCGCACCAACATCTCGAGCATGCCCCACTCGGTCGGCGTGAGATGCACGGTCTCGTCGTTCTTGGTCACCTTCTTGGCGGCGAGGTCGACGGTGAACGACGAGGTCACCACCACCGGATCGGACGAGTCGGTGTCGGCGGCGCCGCGCCGGACCGCGGCGCGCAGCCGGGCCAGCAGTTCGTCCATCCCGAAGGGCTTGGTGACGTAGTCGTCGGCGCCCGCGTCCAGTGCCTCGACCTTGTCCGCCGAGTCGGTGCGCGCGGAAAGCACGATCACCGGCGCTGAGGTCCAGCCACGCAGACCGGCAAGCACCTCGATGCCGTCGATATCGGGCAGCCCGAGATCGAGGATGACCACGTCGGGGTGCTTATCGGCGGCCGCTCGCAACGCGGCGCCGCCGGTGCCCGCGGTGATCACCTCGTAGCCGCGGACGGACAGGTTGATCCGCAGCGCGCGCACGATCTGCGGTTCGTCGTCGACCACCAGCACCTTGATCGCCGGGGCATCCTGCTTCTTGTCGGTCATCACGGCTTCCTGTGTGGTCCGGGGCTGCGGGGCTCCCACTGTCGATGCGTCCATCATCAGCTGCTCGCTTCCGTTTCGTCGGCAGGCAGGTCCACGATCATGGTCAATCCTCCGCCAGGGGTCGGTTCGGCGTGCACGGTGCCACCCATCGCCTCGACGAAACCGCGCACCACCGACAGGCCGAGCCCGACGCCGGTGGTGTTGTCACGGTCGCCGAGCCGCTGGAACGGCTCGAACAGTTGCTCCTCGGTGCCCGACGGCACGCCGGGACCGACATCAACCACAGCGATTGATACGCGCTCCCCCTCGCGTTCGGCGGTGACCCGCACCGGCGTGTCGCGTGTCGCGTGCCGCAACGCGTTGTCGATCAGGTTCGCCACCACTCGCTCGAGCAGCCCGGCGTCCGCGCGTACGGAGACGTCGCCGACCTCGACCTTTACCCGATCCATCGCGGCGCGCCGCAGCCCACGCGCGCCCATCCCGACGCTGACCAGCGCCTGATGCACCACCTCGTCCATGTACACCCGCTGCAGCTGCGGTTTCACCACGCCGACGGCGAGCCGGGACGAGTCGAGCAGGTTGCCGACGAGCGCGGTCAGCTGATCCACCGATTCCTCGATGGTCTCCAGCAATTCGGTGGTGTCCTCGGCGGAGAACTCGATGTCGTCGCTGCGCAGGCTGGACACGGCGGCCTTGGCCCCGGCCAGCGGGGTGCGCAGGTCGTGGCTCACCGCGGAGAGCAGCGCCCGGCGTAAACGGTCCGCCTCTAGTAGCGCCGCGGCGGCGCTGGCCTCCTCGGCGAGCCTGGATTGGCGCACCAGCCCCGCCGCCTGGTTGGCGACGGCGTTGAGCACCGGCCGGTCGCCCGCGGCCAACGGCCGTCCGGCCAGCAGCAGCCAGCTCGACGCGTCGCCTGCCTGAATAGCGGTCTCGGCCTCGGCGGCGCGCTGCGGCGGATTCGGACCCACCGCGGCGACCACCTGTTCGCCGCACATCATGCTGACCGCGCGCAGGCCGTAGGTCTCCCTGACCTGTTCCAGCAGATTGGGCAGGTCCGCACCGTGCAGCACGGCGCCGGCGAACAGCGTCAGCAATTCGGCTTGCTGAGAAGCCCGGCGCGCCTGCCTGGTCTGCCGCGCGGCCACATCGACCAGCGCGGCCACCGCGACCGCGACGAACAGCAACACCACCACCGTGACGAAGCTGTCCGGCGCGGCGATGGTCAGGCTGTACCGCGGATCGGCGAAGAACCAGTTCAGCAGCAGACCGGACAGCAGCGCCGAAAAGGCCGCTGGGACAACACCACCGAGCAACGCGACGGCGACGACGCCGATGAAGAACACCGCGCTGAGGCCGCCGAGCTGAAGGTATCCGTCGAGGAGCCAGCCACAGATCCCGCACACCGCGAGCGGCACGAGTACGGCGGCGAGCCAGGCCCGGATCGGCTGTCGCGGCATGAGCGAGTACCGGCGCAGACCGCGGTGCGCCTCCTCGTGCGTCACCATGTGCACGTCGATCTTGCCCGACTGCTGCACAACGGTGGAGCCGATGCCCTCGTCGAGCATCCGCGCCCACCTCGACCGCCGCGAGGTGCCAAGCACCAGCTGCGTCGCGTTCACCTCGCGGGCGAATTCCAGCAGCGTGCTCGGCACATTGTCGCCGGTGACCGTGTGCAGCGAGGCGTCAAGGCTGGCGGCGAGTTCACGCAGCCTGGCCAGCCGTTCGGTGGATACCCCGGCCAGCCCGTCGCCGCGCACGACGTGCACGAGGACGAGCTCGGCACTTGCCTTGCTCGCGATGCGACTGGCCCGGCGCACCACCGTCTCCGATTCCGGCCCGCCGGTCACCGCGACGACGACCCGTTCGCGCGCCTCCCACAGATCGGTGATCTTGTGGTCGGCCCGGTATTTCGACAGCGCGGCGTCGACCTGATCGGCCAACCACAGCAGCGCCAATTCCCTTAGCGCGGTGAGGTTTCCGGGACGGAAGTAGTTGCGCAGCGCGGCGTCGACCTTGTCGGCCGCGTATACGTTGCCGTGCGAGAGCCTGCGCCGCAATGCTTCCGGGGTGAGGTCGACCAGCTCGACCTGATCCGCGCCGCGCACCACCGCGTCCGGCACGGTTTCGCGCTGCTGGATGCCGGTGATCTGCTCGACGACATCGTTGAGGCTTTCCAGGTGCTGCACGTTGACCGTCGAGATCACGTCGATGCCCGCGTCGAGGAGTTCTTCGACGTCCTGCCAACGCTTTTCGTGCCTGCCGCCGGGCGCGTTGGTGTGCGCCAACTCATCGACAAGTGCTACGGCCGGATGGCGGCGCAGTACCGCGTCGACATCGAGTTCGGGCAGCTCGGTACCTCGGTACTCCACCATCTTGGGTGGAATCCGCTCGATGCCTTCGAGCAGACCGGCGGTCTTGGCCCGCCCGTGTGTCTCCACCACCGCAGCCACCACGTCGCGGCCGCGCTCGAGCCGTCGGTGTGCCTCGCCGAGCATGGCGAAGGTCTTGCCGACTCCCGGCGCGGCGCCAAGGTAGATACGGAGTTGTCCGCGTTTCACTCGTCCATCATTGCGCGTCGTGGTCCTTGAACCGAGCACCACGTGGACATAACGGCGCGCTGCATTCGCTGCTCAAGCATCGAACGGCCCTGGCCCGATACCGTGCCAGGTGTGTCCTTGGTCGTTGTCGACGACCATGCTCTGTACCTGCCTGTCTTCGACGCGTGCCCCCAGCGCGCGAATGAGCAACGCGCAACACACGAACCCGACGATGACGGCGACGGCGACAGCCGACATTTCGATCCTCTCTGGCGACCTATGCGAACAACCGGTTGCGCTGGAGTGGTCCGCCTGGCCGGCCCTCCACTACTACCCGCCCATATGGAGATCACGCGGATCTTTACGGTGTGTTGACGGCATCGCCGCACACTTTGACGGCATCCTTTCAGCTATCCAAGGCCGTGGTGTAAACGAAGCGCAAAGGCAATGGTTGGTCGCGCAAAGGAGTCGTAAGGAACCTCGGCTGGGGCCGGATCGAAGACTTGACTCGCCTGGGCGCGCTTCACAACAGGAGCGCTGTGATGGAGGTTGGTTAAACATGTCTGTCGTGGTGTTCACGGTGCTCACCGTGGCGATCTTCGCCCTGTTGGGCCTGATCCAGCGAGGGGTGGAGAAGCTGTGATCGCGAACCTGATCGGTTTGGTTCTCGCCATCTCCGTCGCGATTTACATGGTCGCGGCGCTGCTTTTCCCCGAGAGGTTCTAGGTGAACACGACCACAGCGGGGATCGCCTTTATCGCGTCCCTGATCATCGCGCTTGCCCTGGTGCATGTGCCCTTGGGCGACTACATGTTCCGGGTCTACAACAACACCAAACACTCCCGCGCCGAACGCGTCCTCTACAAAGCCATCGGCGTGCAACCCGAGGTCGAGCAGACCTGGGGCGTGTATGCCCGCAGTGTGCTGGCCTTCTCCGGAGTCAGCATTCTGTTCCTGTTCTTCCTGCAACTGGTCCAGGGCAAACTGCCACTGCATTTGAACAATCCCGGCACCGAGATGACCCCGGCGCTGGCCTGGAACACCGCGGTCAGCTTCGTGACGAATACGAACTGGCAGAACTACTCCGGTGAATCCACCCAGGGCCACCTGGTGCAGATGGCCGGACTCGCGGTGCAGAACTTCGTCTCCGCCGCTGTCGGCATGGCCGTCGCGGTCGCGCTGGTCCGCGGGTTCGCTCGCCGCCACACCGGCGATCTCGGCAACTTCTGGGTGGACCTGGTGAGGGGTACCATCCGCATCCTGTTGCCGATCGCGTTCATCTTCGCGATCGTGTTGGTCGCCGGTGGTGTGATCCAGAACTTCCACCTGCACGACCAGGTCGCGCAGACGTTGAACGGCACCGAGCAGACCATTACCGGCGGGCCGGTGGCCAGCCAGGAGGTCATCAAGGAACTCGGCACCAACGGCGGCGGTTTCTACAACGCGAACTCTTCGCACCCGTTCGAGAACCCGACCACCTGGACCAACTGGCTCGAGATCTTCCTGATCCTGGTGATCAGCTTCTCGCTGCCACGCACCTTCGGCCGGATGGTCGGCAGCAAGAAGCAGGGCGTTGCCATCGCCGCGGTGATGGGCACGATCGCGATCGTCAGCATCGCGTTGAGCAACGTTTTCCAGCTCGCTCACCATGGCACGGTGCCGACCGCGATCGGTGCGTCCATGGAGGGCGTCGAAACCCGTTTCGGCGTAGCCGATTCCGCCACCTTCTCCGGCGCGACCACGCTGACCTCCACCGGTGCGGTGGACTCGTTCCACGATTCCTACACCAGCCTCGGCGGCATGATGACGATGTTCAACATGCAACTGGGCGAAGTCGCGCCCGGCGGAACGGGTTCCGGGCTTTACGGCATGCTCATCCTCGCGGTGATCACCGTCTTCGTCGCCGGGCTGATGGTCGGGCGCACACCGGAATACCTCGGCAAGAAGATCACCCCACGCGAAATCAAGCTCGCCGCTTCCTATTTCCTGGTCAGCCCGCTGATCGTGTTGATAGGCACCGCGATTGCGATGGCGATGCCCGGTCAACGGGCGGCAATGGCGAACTCCGGGCCGCACGGGCTCTCGGAAGTGTTGTACGCCTTCACCTCTGCGGCCAACAACAACGGCTCCGCGTTCGCGGGTCTGTCCGGCAATACCGAGTGGTACAACACCGCACTGGGGCTGGCCATGGTCTTCGGCCGGTTCCTGCCGATCATCTTCGTGCTCGCGCTCGCCGGTTCGCTGGCCAAGCAGGGCAATACCCCTGAGTCGATCGGCACGCTGCCGACGCACCGGCCGCAGTTCATCGGCATGGTCGTCGGCACCACCGTGATCCTGGTCGCGCTCACCTTCCTGCCCGCACTCGCGCTCGGGCCGCTCGCTGAAGGAATCCACTGAAATGACCAGTCCCACTACCGAAATCACTGTTCCGGACGAGTTCAACGAGTCGAAGAAGCAGCTGGAGCAGAAGTCGGGTCGCGTCCCGCGTGGCGCGCTCGATCCCAAGATGCTGCTGACCTCGCTGCCCGACGCGGTACGCAAGCTGGATCCGCGCACCATGTGGCGCAACCCGGTGATGTTCATCGTCGAACTCGGCGCCGTCTGGTCGACCGTGCTCGCGATCAGTGATCCCACCTTCTTCGCCTGGGCGATCGTGGTGTGGCTGTGGCTCACCGTGATCTTCGCCAACCTCGCCGAAGCCGTCGCCGAGGGACGAGGCAAGGCGCAGGCCGACACGCTGCGCAAGGCCAAGACCGACACCGTCGCACGGCGTTTGGTGGACTGGACGCCTGGCGGTCAGGTCGTCGAGGAGGGCATCGCCGCACCGGAACTGCAGCGCGGGGACCACGTCGTGGTCGAGGCCGGACAGGTCGTCCCCGGTGACGGTGACGTCGTGGAAGGCATTGCGTCGGTGGATGAATCGGCGATCACCGGTGAATCCGCGCCGGTGATCCGGGAATCCGGCGGTGACCGTTCCGCGGTAACCGGCGGCACCACCGTGCTGTCGGACCGGATCGTCGTCAAGATCACCCAGGAACCGGGCAAGAGCTTCATCGACAAGATGATCGCCCTCGTAGAAGGCGCGAGCAGGCAGAAGACGCCCAACGAGATCGCGCTCAACATCCTGCTCGCCTCGCTCACGATCATCTTCGTGTTTGCCGTGGTCACCCTGCAGCCGTTGGCGATCTTCTCCAAGGCGAACAACCCTGGCGTGGCGGACACTTCGGCGCTGGACGTCAACGGGATCACCGGGATCGTCATGGTCTCGCTGCTGGTCTGCCTTATCCCGACCACCATCGGCGCGCTGCTCTCGGCCATCGGTATCGCGGGCATGGACCGCCTCGTACAGCGCAACGTGCTCGCTATGTCCGGGCGCGCGGTCGAGGCCGCGGGCGACGTGAACACGCTGCTGCTGGACAAGACCGGCACCATCACCCTCGGCAACCGGCAGGCCTCGGATTTCGTTCCGATGCCTGGTATTTCGGCCGACGAGCTGGCCGATGCGGCCCAGCTGTCCAGCCTCGCCGACGAGACCCCAGAGGGTCGCTCCATCGTCGTGTACGCCAAGCAGGAGTTCAACAAGCGCGAGCGCACGCCCGGCGAGCTGAAGGGCGCTACCTGGGTGGAATTCACCGCGCAAACCCGGATGTCGGGTGTCGACCTGACCGGCGGGCACCAGCTGCGCAAGGGTGCGGCCAGCGCGGTCATCGAATGGGTTCGCGCGCAAGGCGGTAACGTGCCGAGCGAGGTCGGCGTGACCGTCGACGGCGTCTCCGCCTCCGGTGGCACGCCGCTGGTCGTCGGCGAGGTCAGGGACGGCACCGCGCGCCTGCTCGGCGTCATTCACTTGAAAGACGTTGTCAAGCAAGGCATGCGGGAGCGCTTCGACGAGATGCGCAGGATGGGCATCCGCACCGTCATGATCACCGGCGATAATCCGTTGACCGCCAAGGCGATCGCCGACGAAGCAGGCGTGGACGACTTCCTCGCCGAAGCCACGCCGGAGGACAAGCTGGCGCTGATCAAGAAGGAGCAGGACGGTGGCCGACTGGTCGCGATGACCGGTGACGGCACCAACGACGCACCGGCGCTGGCCCAGGCCGACGTGGGCGTGGCCATGAACACCGGCACCTCGGCGGCCAAAGAGGCCGGCAACATGGTCGATCTGGACTCGGATCCGACCAAGCTCATCGAAATCGTCGAGATCGGCAAGCAGCTGCTCATCACTCGCGGTGCGCTGACCACGTTCTCGATCGCCAATGACATCGCCAAGTACTTCGCGATCCTGCCCGCGCTGTTCATCGCGCTGTTCCCCGGGCTCGACGCGCTGAACATCATGCGGCTGCACAGCCCGCAGTCGGCGATCCTGTCCGCGGTCATCTTCAACGCGATCATCATCGTCGCGCTGATCCCGCTGTCGCTGCGCGGCGTGAACTACACGCCGAGCAATGCGTCGAAGTTGTTGAGCCGCAACCTGTTGATCTACGGCCTCGGCGGCATCATCGCACCGTTCATCGGGATCAAGATCATCGACCTCGTTGTCCAACTCCTCCCTGGGATGTCCTGACATGCAGTTTTCAACTTGGATCCGGCAGCATCTGGCCGCGTTGCGCGCGCTGCTCGTGCTCACCGTGATCACCGGAATCGTCTATCCCCTCGCGGTTTTCGCGATCGCGCAGATACCGGGCCTGCACGACAAGGCGGACGGGTCGCTGATCAAGGTCGATGACAAGGTCGTCGGCTCCAGCCTGCTCGGGCAGTCCTTCACCGACCCCGACGGCAAGGCGCTGGTGCAGTACTTCCAGAGCCGTCCGTCCTCGGCGGGCAGCAGCGGCTACGACCCGATGGCCACCGCGGCAAGCAATCTCGGCCCCGAGAGCATCGTGGACACCCTCGACGCCGACCCGGCGAACGTGAAGCTGAGCCTGCTGTCCACCGTGTGCGCGCGCAGCAAGGCGATCGGCGACCGTGAAGGGGTCGACGGCGCCCGCCCGTTCTGCACCAAAGACGGTGTCGGCGCGGTGCTCTCGGTGATCGGACCGCGCGACACCGACGGTGAGGTTTCCCATCCCACCCAGGTGGTGAGCGTCAACGAGGCGTGGCCGGCGACGCCGTTCCTGGCCACCTACAAGGGTGTGCGGGTCGAGTGCGCCAAGCCGGGCGAGGACTACTCGGCCGGACGAATCGTTCCGATCTTCGGCGACGCGCCCGTCGATACACCGGTCCCCACCGACGCGGTCACCGCCAGTGGCAGTGGGCTGGACCCGCATATCTCCCCCAGGTACGCGGACATCCAGATCGCGCGGATCGCTAAGGCCCGCAACATCTCCGGTGATCAGGTCCGTCAGCTGGTGGATGCGCACACCACCGGCCGCACCCTCGGTTTCCTCGGCGAACCCCGCGTCAACGTGGTCGAGCTGAACCTCGACCTCGACCAGCGGTATCCGTTCCGCGGCTGATCCAGAACCCGAAGAGGGCCGGTGACAACACGTCACCGGCCCTCTTGCTATTCGAGTGGCACATCATGGCGGGGCGCACATGCGTTTCGCCGCCACCCTTTTGGCGCTGAACTCAGTCGTCTTGCTTCTTCGGCTGCGGGCCGAGGGGAAGCAAGGGGGCGCGAGTGACCAGGCAGAACGGGTGGCCTGCCGGGTCGAGCAGCACCCGCCACGCATCCGGGTCAGGTTGTACCTCGGCGACCCGTGCCCCCACCCGGACGGCCTCCGCCTGCGCGTCGTCCAGATTGTCTACCTTGAGATCTAGATGGATGTTGTTCGGAGTGTCCCCCGCGGGCCACGTCGGCGGCTGATAGTCCGGTACCAGCACCGCGCACAGCGAACCGCGTTCGGTGTGCACCACAGCCAAATCGTCTGCGCGATAAACGATCTCCCCTCCGAGCAAAGCGGCCCAGAACACCGCCAGCTCCTCCTTGTCGGCACAGTTCAAAGTGATCAGACTCAATTGAGCGATAGCCACGAAAACGATCTTACGGATCGTCACCGCGACCGCGCCGTTAAGAGTTGGCGTCCAGTCGTTTTGCCCGTCGAGCTTCGCTTGGCACCCGCAGATTGACGATCTTGCCCGCGAGGCTCCGGCGTTGCGATCGCTGGCGGGCGTCGAGTTCGAACATCAGGTCCAGGAACGGTCGGCCCATCACCTCCGCGACCCTGCGGTCCACCTCGTATGCGATGCGCCGACTCCGGACCACAGTCGCCACGACCGACCAGACCGCGTACGCCACTGTGGCCGCCACTATCGACTGCCAGTTCGGGCCGCCGGTGACGCCGATCAGGAACAAAATCGCCACGGCACCGACGAGACCGACCGTGAGCGCGAACTTCTGCCGCCCGGCCCAGGCGAGCTCCAAGCCGACCACGGCGGACGCGAGCGCGCCTTCCTGCTCGGCCGCTGAGAGGGAGTCGCCGAAGCCGGTGCCGATCACGACGACCGGCTGTCGTCTCCGCAGGAGCGGATGCACGCCGTCGGGCAGCCACTTCGGCACGAAGCCTGCCTCGATGTGCGGCGGCCGCACATCGAATCGCGCCGCGAGTTCCTTGGCACATGCACTGATCGAATCCAGATCCACGGCCATATCATCCGGGACGTCCTCGGGACCTGGCGCGAGGCCTCTTCGCAGTCAAGCCTCCGGGGGCCTACCAGACCAGGGTTACGTCACCGATGCGGACGCTTCCGAAGAACCTCTTGCCCACATCTGAGCCGTCTCGGTTGTAGCTGTTCATGATCTCTGCCAGTTCGTCGGCCAGCGCTTGTAGCTCCGGGCTGACGGATTCGTCCTCGGTTGCCCGGCCCCACCCCGGCGGAACTCCCTCGACGGTGATGACGATCCGGCCGAATGACGGTGTCTCGACGGAGTACGAAATCCCTTCTGGGGCATCGCGGATGGGGCTACGCAAGGCAACTTCGGTGGGTGACCCGAACACCGAGAATGTTCGAGCGAACGCGATGTCCGCACGGATCATCTCCGCGATGCGCGGCAGGTCGGCATGCCGCCCGGCCCGGTCGTGGCGCGCACCGTACGACCGGTCGCCGACCGGCACTGTTCCCGCACTGCCACCTGACTTATGCAGAATCCGATCAAGCATCCGCTGCGCACCGCACGTTCACTGCCCCCAGTACCCGGATGATCGATCAGCGCCCGCAACCGAGCGATTCGCACTCCCAAACCAGAACTCACCGCCACCACCCTCCTCAGCTACGTCCCCACCCAGCCAAATCTAGCCCAGCCATCAACAACCGGACGGCACCGCGAACGGGACATGAGGGCGCGGCTACTCGCACTTTGCCGCCACTATGTCCCGTTCGATGGGGAGGGTCAGCTCGTTGGTGTCGTTGGTCGCCGCGATGGCCGTTTTCGGTTGGTTGCCAGCCTGGCCGCCGTTGCGGTGGCTACCAGAGTCCAGATCAGGATGAGGGCCACGGTGAGGCCGAGTGGGTAGTCGCGGTCGAGCACGGTGGGGTTGTCCGGCATGGCGTGGCCGCGGTCGAGTACGGGGGCGGCGATCAGGAGCAATGCAGCTGTGCAGACCGCGCCGCACGCGGTCGGCCCCCACCAGGAGTTGGGCAGGAATCGGCGCGCGGTAACGCCGACGGCGGCGCAGAGCGGCGCGAATACCGCGTCGTGCAACAGGATTCCGCTCGCGAACCACAGTGCGACCGAGAACAGATCGGCTCGAGGGAAGTCGAGCAGCAAGGTGATTCCGTACCAGCCGAGCCATAGCCCGGCCAGGAGCAGCAGGATTCGGATCGCGATCATGACCGTGCCTCGATCGTCGAAAGCCATTTGGTCTGCAGCACGCCCGGACGACTCGGTGCGATGAGACGACACGGATAGCCGTGGTCGACATCGAGAGTCTGCCCGTTCAACGACAACGCCACCAGCGTGTCGGAGTCGACCGCATGCCGTTGCGGCAGAACCGAACTGGCGTAGATTCCGCTCGTCTCCAGCGAGCGGAATCGCACGTCGCCACCGGGGTACGCACCCACGGCGGCCAGGAGATCACGCAGGCGAACACCCGACCAGTCGGCCGACGCGCTCCACCCTTCGACACAAGCGATCGGCAGCCGAGCATGCACCTGCGGCATGGCAACCAATTCGTCCCTGGTGAAGCTACGCTGCCGATCGCCGACCAACACCGTCAACCGGTAGTCAGCAGCACGCGCCAACTCGACAACCCCCGCGGCCCGCGCCGACCTATTAACTGGAACCCCTTGCGCCCCTTCCCCACTACGCGGCGCAAGCACCGCAGCCCAACGCAGCCAAGGAACGGTCTGCCCAGCAACCGCCAACCCCGCAACCCCCGCAGAAACCCACGCCGCAGCCAACACGGTCCGCCGCGAAACATGGCGCGCCCCAACGGAATCGACTCCAGCACGCACAACCTCGACCCGATCCGGGCCCGAGTCCGAGTCCGAGTCAGAGGGCGAGGCAAGGTCAGCGGCCGCGACCGGGTCGGCACCTACGCCCACGTCCAAGGCCGCGCCGAGGTCCGAAACCGGGGCCGCCGCCGAGTCCAGAGCCGCAGTTGGCGCCGAGCCCGAGACCACACCCGAGGCCGAAGCCACACCCTGATGCGAGCCCGAGGCCGCGGCCAGGGGCGAAGTCGAGTCCTGGGACAGGTCCGATGCCGAGACCACACCCGGGTCTGAAGCCGCGACCGAAGCCGAGTCCGCGTCCAGGAGCGAGGCTGCGTCCGGGTGCGGGTCCGACGCCGAGACCACGCCCGACACTTCGTCCGAGTCCGGGGCTGGGGCCGAAGACACACCCGAGGCCGAGGCCGAGGCCGAGCCCGAGGTCGCGGCCAGGTGCGAGGCCGAGTCCGGGTGCGGGTCCGACGCCGAGACCATGCCCGGGCGGGGGACCATTCCTGAGCCTGAGCCCAACGGCACGTCCGAGCTGGCAGCCATGCCTGGGTTTGCAGCCGCGTCTGAGTTGGATGCCACGTCTGGGGCCGACGTGGCGACCACGCGCGGGTCCGGGGCCGCGGCAGGGCCCTGGCTGAGGGGCGAGCCCGGGGCCGCGTCCAGGTTCGAGGCTGAGGCAATGTCCGCGTCTGAGTCGATCGGACGACTCAATGCTTCTCGGATCACTGGCAGCTTGACTGCTAGGTGGACCGCTAGTGCGCCCAGGGCGACGAAGGCCATGGCGTAGTGGGTGGGGGGAAAGAAGAATTTCCATGGGTAGTACTGGGCGATGTTCAGTAGGCCGGTTGATAGCTCGAAGATAATCGCGCCGACGAGCAGGGCGATCGAGCCTCGTTCCAGCATGCGTAGGGGCGAGCCGATCAGGGGGCGGTGGAACAGCCTTGGGTATACCGCCCACAGTTTCACCAGTAGCAGTGGGATCGCGGCTACGCCCGAAATGACGTGTAGCCCTTGGGTCAGCCGGTACAACCACACCGGGTGGGCGGGCCACCAGAACCAGGTTGGCGGGTGTTGGATCCAGTGGCTCAGCAGACCGGTAACGAAGCAGATCAGGATGGCGGTGCCGAGGGCGATGCCTACCCGACTGGCGACCTCCGGGCCGCGGGCGCTGGACACGCGAAACCATCGCGCGGCCAATGCCTCACTGCGCTTGACTGATTCGCGCACGCTCATCGGACACCTGCCGGGCGGCAGGGAGTGCGACCCATCGAGTCGTCACCGTCCTGGTGCCGCAAGGGCGGCGCGGCGACACGATATGCCCACTGGCGACGTCGACGGTGCTGAGCAGCCGAAACCAACGGTGCGCCGATGTCCCACTGCGCTCGACGGTTTCGCGCACACTCACCGGACACCAGGCGCCATTGCTGCGGCAGATACATTGCGCGGCTCATCGGACGGTCACCGCCTCGGTGGCGCGGTGACGGCGCAGCCACGCGATGTGTCTACCGCCTACATCGGCGGTGCTGAGTATCCGGAAGCCGGTGGTGCGGGCTAGTTGGTCGGCGTGATCGATGCCCACCGACGCCCACGGGAACCAGGATCCGATGTGTGATCGGGACTCCAGGCGGATCTGGCGGGTTACCGAACCGGTACCGGGACGGCCGAATTCGACGATCGCCAGGCCGTCGGGGGCGAGCAGGTCCGCGGTGCGGCGCAGGATGCGCTGCGGGTCGCCGCCGATCCCGATGTTGCCGTCGGCCAGGAGTGCGTAGGACCAGCGGCCCGCTCCGGGCAACGGGCCGAACAGATCTCGGCGTAGCGCGGGCGCTCCGCGAAATCTGGTGATGGCGACCGCTGTCGGCGAGATGTCTACGCCGAGGGCGAGGACGCCGCGCTGCATCAAGGCGGCGACCAATCGTCCTGGCCCGCAGCCGAGGTCCACCGTCGGGCCGTCGCAGCAGTGGGTGAGGGCGTGGTCGGCCCGACGGTCGCCGACACCGGCGAGCCCGAGCCACCGTCCGGTCGGCAATCGCTGCCTGGTGCCATCCGCCCCACGCATCCAACATCTTTCACCGGCGAGCGCGCGGTCGAAGATATCGAAGTCCGCGCCGATCACCGCAGCACCAGACCACGGTCGCGTAACTCGTGGAACGTCTCGGCGAAGCGACCACCGGACTCCGCCGCCACTCGGACCGCGTCCGCGAACGTGTCGACATCGCTGAACTTCGGCAGCGAACGTACCCGACACCCGCACTGTCGCAACGCCTTTCGGGTCAATTCACCGGTGCGATCGGTGGACATGGGCACGTCGACGAGTACCCGGGCTGGCTGCGGCGTGGGAAGGCCGAGAGCCCACCAGCCGCCGTCCTCGGCTGGACCGAGCAGGCAGGCGTCACCGGCGGCGAGTTGCTCGGCCGCGCTGGTCAATACCTCCGGACCGATCTGCGGGGTGTCCATGCCGATCTGCAGCACCGGTGCACCGAAGCGGGCGGCGTCGGCGTGCGCGTTGGCCAGGCGAGCGCCGAAGCTCGCGCCCCGCTGCGGCATCACCTCGAATTTGGCCAGCTCCCTTGCCAATTCGTCACTGCACTCGGCGGCGGCGAGGTCCCCGGTGAAGGCGACCACCCGATGCGTGACGTCGCTGCGCAGCACCGAGTCGAGGGTGTCGAGCAGCGCCGCGGCCGCGACCCGCGCGGCGTCACGCGGGGTGAGCGGCGGCGTCAGCCGAGTCTTGGCGAAACCGGCGATCGGCGCCTTGGCGATGACGAGCAAGGTTGCCGGACAGGGACTCATCGCAGCACCGCCAGGAAATCCTTTGTGGCGCGCAATGTTCCGAGCCAGGAGCCGGAAACCTTCGATACACCACCGACCCTCGGCCGGTAGGCGATGTCTCGTTCGACGACCTGCCAGCCCGCACCCGCGGCGCCGACGAGCAGCTCGAGCGGATACCCGGAACGCAGATGCAACGGACCGAGCGACAGCATCCCGGCCCGCCGCGCCACCCGCATCGCGGCGATATCGTGCACGGGCAGACCGTATTTGCGGCGCAGCCGGTGCGCGATGAGCAGATTGCCGAGCCGCGCGTGCCACGGCCAGACACCGGCGCTCGTCGGCCGCCGTCGCCCGACCGCGAGATCGACTCCGCCACGGACCAATTCGACCAACCCCGGTAGTTCGGCCGGGTCCATCGATCCGTCACCGTCGAGCACCGCGACCACATCGGTGCGCGCCGCGGCGATGCCCGCCTGGACCGCGGCGCCATAGCCCGGTCTGTCCTCACGCACCACCGTGGCACCACGCGCGCGGGCGACGGCCGCCGTCTGGTCGGTCGAGCCATTGTCCACGACCAGGGCGTGATACCCGGCGGGGATGGCTGCTAGGACATCCGGCAACGCGTCAGCTTCGTCTCGGCACGGAATCACCACAGTCACTCCGGCCGGATCAACCTGGGTTCGAGTCACGGCAACGACGCTATGCCGTCGAACCCGCCGGACGGCCGAAAAACCTGTGACGAAACAGTGACATCGTCAGAATATGCGTCCGGAACAGCGATAACGGGCCGATGGCCAACCTATCGTGATAACCGTGCATGACGTCTCCGAGGTCGCAGCCCCGCCGCGTGTCCGCATCCGCGGCGACCTAGTCGGTGCTGGCATCGCTGCCGCACTGGTAGCAACAGCGTTCATCGTCCCGCGAATCGCCAATCCGCAATGGGTTAGCAAACTCTATGCGGCCTCCGCGCCGATCTTCGGTTCCTGGATACCGCATATCGGCTGGGGCACCGGTCCGGCGATCGTCATCGCGGCTTTCGTTGCCGTGCAAGGCCCGGCGCTGGCCGAGCGGTTGCCGTGGCGGCGGCTGCTGGCGATGTCGTGGATCACCGCGACCGGCTGGACGTTCTCGCTGGCGATGGTCGACGGCTGGCGTCGCGGTTTCACCAACCGATTCAACGACCCCAACGAATACCTGCACGAGGTCGGCGGCGTCACCGACATCGGCGCGATGCTGCACGGTTTCGCCGATCGCATCCTCGATTTCCAGCCGGACTCGTGGACCACCCACGTGTCCGGGCATCCGCCGGGCGCACTGCTGTTCTTCGTGCTGCTCGATCGCATCGGTCTCGGCGGCAGCACCTGGGCGGCCTTGGCCTGCATGCTGATCGGCACCAGCGCGGTGGTCGCGGTCGCGGTCGCACTGCGCGCGCTCGGCGCCGAGGATCGAGCGCGGGCCGCGCTGCCGTTTCTGACACTGGCGCCCGCCGCGGTGTGGATCGCCGTCTCCGCCGACGCGATGTTCGCCGGTGTCACCGCGTGGGCGGTCGCATTGCTCGCGCTCGCCGCTCGCCCTGCGGGCAGTCACGTCTCGGCGGTCGCGGCGGGGATCTTGTTCGGCCTCGGCATCTACCTCAGTTATGGACTGACGTTGATGGCGCTGCCCGCGGTGGCCGTCCTGATCGCGCGGCGGACCCTCCGACCGCTGCTGCCCGCGGTGGCCGGCGCGCTGGTGGTCGTCGCGGCCTTCACGCTGTCCGGATTCTGGTGGGTCGACGGCTATCACCTGGTGGTAGAGCGCTACTACCAGGGCGTCGCCAAGAACCGGCCGTACGCGTATTGGTGGTGGGGCAATCTAGCCGCGACGGTCTGCGCGGTCGGCCTCGCGACGGCGGCGGCGCTGCACCGCGCGTTGTCGCCTAAAGTGCTGCGTGCCCTCGATCCGACGGCGCTGCTGGTTGCCGCCGCCCTGTGTGCGATCCTGGCCGCGGATATCAGCGGCCTGAGTAAGGCGGAGACTGAACGCATCTGGTTACCGTTCGATATGTGGCTGCTCGCCGCGACCGCGTTCCTGCCAAGGTCCACCGCCCGAGGCTGGCTCGCGGTGCAGAGCATCGGAACTCTCGTGCTGGTCCACACGATCCTGACGAATTGGTGAAACGATGTCCATCCTGATCGCCGACGACGATCCCGTTGTCCGGGACGTGGTCCGCCGCTACCTCGAGCGCGACGGCCTGACCGTCCGCGAAACCGCAGACGGCACAGCAACTTTGGCGGCACTGGCGGACACCGACGACGAGATCGAGCTTGCCGTGCTCGACGTGATGATGCCCGCGCCGGACGGCATCGAGATCTGCCGCGCGATCCGCTCTGGGCCGCGCCCGCAGACGCCGATCATCCTGCTCACCGCGCTCGGCGACGAGGACGACCGGGTGCTCGGGCTGGAGGCGGGCGCCGACGATTACGTCACCAAGCCGTTCAGTCCGCGTGAGCTCGCGCTGCGGGTCGCGTCGGTGCTGCGGCGCGCGCAGGTGGTGCGCGACAACACCCATCCGTCGCTGCGTGACGGCGCGGTCGAGGTGCGGCCCGCGTTCCGGCTCGCGCTGGTCGACGGCGCGCCGGTGGACCTCACGCCACGCGAATTCGATCTGCTGGTCTTTCTGCTGCGGCATCCGCAGCAGGTGTTCAGCCGGGAACAGCTGCTCGCCCAGGTGTGGGGCTGGGATTTCGGCGACCTGTCCACGGTCACCGTGCACATCAAGCGATTACGCGCGAAACTCGGCGATCGCCACCGGATCGAAACCGTATGGGGCCGCGGCTATGCATGGGCGCGCACCGGGAACGGGAATGGAGCAGCCGATGCCTGAGAACACCGCCCAGCTCATCGCCTACGCGCTCGCCTGCTCCGCGCTGGTGGTGCTGATCGGCGCGGTGATCCTGCGCGCCGCCAGCAATCGCTCGCTGACCACGAGCATGGTTGTGCTTGTGCTCATTCCGACGCTCGCGACGCTGGCGGGCATCATCGGGGTGAGCGGGCTGATGTTCACCCACGAATTGCAGCGCACCGCAGTGGTATTGGCCGTCGTCGCGGTGGTCACCGTGCCGGCCGCGATCCTGCTCGGGCGGGAGCAGGCGCGAAAGATGGTCTGGGAAAAGCAGATCCGCGAGCAGGAGCGGGCCGCCGAGCGTTCGCGGCGCGAGCTGGTCGCCTGGGTCAGCCACGATCTGCGCACCCCGCTGGCCGGTATTCGCGCTATGGCCGAGGCACTGTCGGACGGTGTGGTCACCGGGCAGGCCGACGTGGCCCGCTACGCCGAGCAGATCGGCTGCGAAACCAATCGGCTTGCCAGGATGGTCGATGACCTGTTCGAGATGTCGAAGATCAACGCGGGCGCGCTTCGGCTCGACCTGGAACCGGTGGACCTGCGCGAACTGATCGACGAGGTGCTCGCCGCCAACCGCCCGACCGCCGAGCGCGCGCAGGTCGCGTTGCGCGCGGAACAACCGGACACCCGAATCGTGGTGGCGGCCAGCGATCAGGCGCTCGGGCGGGTGCTGACCAACCTGGTGTCCAACGCGATCGCGCACACACCGCCCGGTGGCGAGGTCGCCATCTCCGCTGGCGCGTCCGACGGGCAGGCGTGGGCACGGGTCGACGACACCGGGCCCGGGATCTCCGAGACGGATCTGCCGCGGATCTTCGAGGTCGCCTATCGGGGCACCGCCGCGCGGTCGCCGGTCGCTGCCGACGGCGTACCCACCGGCAGCGGACTGGGTTTGGCGATCGCCGCCGGGCTGATCGAGGCGCACCGCGGCGGCATCACCGTCGAAAACCGGGATCAGGGTTGCCGTTTCGAGGTTCGGCTGCCGTTGTCGGATAACTGAGCGACGGCTTCAGAACGTCGGGGCGAACGTGCCGGCACTGTCGCGCAGTGGCGCGAAGGCGAACTGGGTGAGACCGGCGATCGGATCCACCTGTGCGGCGAAACCCACCGCGCGCCTGGCCCGATCGGGGTCGGCGACGATATGGCGCACATCGCCTGCCCGGTAGCGCCCGGTCACCACCGGCGTAGGCCCGCCACGCGCGGCGGCCAGCGTGGTCGCGACCTCACCGATGGTGATCGGGCGACCCGAGGAGACGTTGAGCGGGACGAAGCCGGGCAGCGGCTGTTCGACGGCGGCGACGTTCGCCGCGGCTATATCGGTGACGTGCACGAAATCCCTTGTCTGCCTGCCATCCTCATACACCTGCGGTGCCTGACCGGCCTCCAGCGCCGATCGGAAGATGGCCGCCACCCCGGAATACGGTGTGTCCCTGGGCATATCGTCGCCGTAGACATTGTGGTAGCGCAGCGCCGTGACGCTGGAACCGGTCACCGACGCCCAGGCCGCCGCGTAATTCTCCTGCGCGAGTTTGCTTGCCGCGTACAGACTGCGCGGGCGCAACGGCGCGTCCTCGTGCACGGAATCCCAGGTGAGTATCTCGCCGGAGTCCGGGCAGCGGTATTCGAACATCCCGGCGTCGAGATCCTCGGCGCGACGAGTACCCACATCGACTGTGCCGCAGCGTTCCCCGCGATAGCGACCTTCGCCGTAGACCACCATCGAGGACGCGAGCACCAGCCGATGGCATCCGGCACGATCCATCGCCGCCAGCAGGACCGCGGTCCCGAAGTCGTTGTGACTCGCGTAGGCGGGTGCGTCCTGCGCGCTCACTCCGTTGCCGACCACCGCCGCCTGATGACAGACGACGTCGATGCCGTGCAGCACCGCGTCGAGCGCCGCGCCGTCGCGGACATCCACCCGCGCGACCCCCTCGGGGGTGGACGCGGTCGGACCGTGCGCCGCGGCAAGCATCAGGTCGAGCGAAGTCACCTCGTGTCCCGCGCCGACCAGGTCGCGGCGGATATGGGACCCGATGAATCCGGCCGCGCCGGTCAGCAGCACTCGCATGCCGCTCACCCGCGCGCTTCCGGCTGCGGCCCAGCCTGGGCGATGGTCACGACCATTTCCGCTGCTGACGTCATACGCCGATCGTGCCTGGTCCGCACCCCACTCGGGGCTGACCACGCCGCAGCGTCAGACTTTCGTCATTCCTCATCGCCGATAGATACCGCTCGCCGATCCCTCCCGGAATTGCCAGCCATCCGGAACCGCCTCTGCAACGAATGCTTACCGAAACGGACCCTGCACGGCCGAGATCGCCGGTGTCCCCCGGCGTGGGCGGCACGGCAAACCTCAGCCTGTCCGGGTCGGTGCCAACCGCCCCTGACCCTGCTGTCGATACTGCGGGCTCGATAACGCCGTATCACTAACGGAGGAAAGGATATTCATGAAGCGGATAGTGGCGAACAGCGCCATCATCGGCGCGATCGCGCTCGGCGCACTGTTCGGCGCCGCACACGCGACCGCCGAATCCGGCCTGCCCCTGGAGCCTGCCACGAGCACGGCACCCAGCGCGCAACCGATCGACGACGCGGCGACCGGCTCCTCGGGCACCTTCGCCAAGACCCTGTCGAGCCTGTCCGGCGGGCTCGGCGGCCCCAAACCCGCCACCCAGTAGACCCCTGAATCGAGGGTGCCCCGGCTCCGCGCACGGAGCCGGGGCACCGTCGTCCGCACCCTCGAATATCAAGACGCGACCTCGGCGTGGCCGAAGTAGTAGGCCGAGGCTGCCAGGTATTGGCAGCATTCGGGGCCGTGGCCCGCGTGCGTGCTGCGGACGAATTGGGCAAGGTCCATGTCCAGATCCATGGGCTCGATGGTGCAGTCGCGGTGCTGTGTGCTCCACAGGTCCCGCATATCCAGCGATGTCTGCATGGTGCGCCTCCAGCCTGCGTTGTCTATCAGCCTGAAAAGCCTGCCCGAGATGCTTACACCGGCGGGGTACCCGTTGTCAGGCTATTCATACCGAGATCTGACATTCATCGCGTGATCAACTGCCAATCGTCGGGTAGGCGCGCGGCGGTGACCTGGGCGCCTTCCACCTCCAGGTCGACGGTGATCGGGCCGAGACGCAACGCGGACAACGTGATTCGGCCCCACTCCGGCGGCACCAGCGGGCGAACGGTGATGGTGCGGTTCGGCACGTCGGGGTCGAGGCCGAGGAACGATCGCACCAGCAGCAGCGGGGCCGCGCTCGCCCACGCCTGCGGTGAACAGGAGGTCGGATACGGCACCGGCGACGGGAATCGCGCGCGCGGGAAGCCGCAGTACAGCTCGGGTAGTCTGCCGTCGAAAGCCGCTGCGGCGTCGAGTAATCCGGTCGAGAGCCGAGTCGCCAGGTCGACCGCGCCCGGCACATGACGGTAGCGGAGCAGACCGGCCACCGCGATGGCGGTGTCGTGCGGCCACACCGAGCCACAGTGATAGCTCATCGGGTTGTAGGCGCCCATTTCCGAAGAGAGCGTGCGCAACCCGAAGCCGCTGTCCATCTCCGGCCCCGAAAGTCGTTGCACCAGTTCGGCGGCGTGCGCGTCGCTGGCGATGCCGGACCAAAGACAGTGTGCCGCATTGCTTGTCAGTGCGTCGACGCGCCGTTTGCCCTTGTCGAGCGCGATCGCGTACCAGCCCTGTTCCGGCAGCCAGAACGCCTCGGCGAACTTGCCGCGCAGCTCGTCGGCCTGGTCGCGCAGCTCCGCGGCCCGGTGCGGGTCGTCGAACGCCTCGGCGAGCTCGGCGCGGGCAAGCAGCGCGGCATGCACATAACCCTGCACCTCGCACAGCGCGATCGGCGCCTCGGTGACATGGCCTTGCAGGTCGTTGACGCCGTCCCAGCTGTCCTTCCAACCCTGGTTGATCAGGCCGCGGTCGGTCGCCCGGCAGTATTCGACGAACCCGTCGCCGTCACGGTCGCCGTAGTCGCTGATCCAGTCGAGCGCCGCGTCGGCGGCGGGCAACAGCTGCCTGATCGCCTCCGAATCCGCGCCCCAGCGATGACATTCGGCCAGCAGCATCACGAAAAGTGGTGTGGCGTCGACGGTTCCGTAATAGATGTTGCCGCCGAGCACCAGCCCGCCCGCCGGGCCTCGGCGCATCTCGTGCATGATCCGCCCCGGTTCCTCCTCGGTCAGCGGATTCACCGTCTGCCCTTGCAGTTCGGCAAGCTGCTGCAGCGTGCCGACGGCGAGATCGACCTCGAGCGGCAGCGCCATCCACGCGGTCAGCAGGCTGTCACGGCCGAACAAGGTCATGAACCAGGGCGCGCCCGCCGCGACGAACGGTCTGTTCTCGCCGGTGTCGTCGTGAATCTGCAAGGCGCCCAAGTCACTTTCGGTACGCCGCAAAACCTGGCTCAGTTCCGGATGCGATGCGGCGATATCGGTGGCGGTGTGACGCCACGCGGCGATCTTGCGACCTGGCGCGCTGACCCCGTAGTGCTCGCCCGGGGCCAGCGGCGCCTGGAATCGCTGGTTGCCAAGGGTGGGCTGGGCGGTGATCTCGGTCTGCCAACTCGCGCCGACGGGCACAACGACGCGCCACATCAAAGTGCCTGGCAATACGGTGGGTTCGACGGTCGCCGACACCGAGAGGCCGCGCATCCGATCGGCCCGATCGTGGAACAGCAGCTCCCCCTCGGCCACCGTCACCTCGGAGCGGCCGTGCCCGGCGCGCCCCTCCTTGACCGCGAACAGGTCGACGAAATCGGCGTCGACATGCAATTCGAGGGTGACCGCCGTCGGCTCGCGGCCCATGTTCTCCAGCGTGAGCACCTCGTGCATGCCGTCGGCGACGATGCGCTCGCGCACCACGAGCAGCGTGCTGTCGGCCAGCCCGGCCGTCGGCGGTCTTCGCAGCACGAACCGCGCCGCGAACGCCTCCGGGCTGAGCACCGAAAGCGGTTCGGGCAGTTGGCCGTCCACCAGCAGCTCCCACCGCGAGACGACGCGCGCATCGCGGAAGAAGAGTCCGTGCGGGCGGCCCGGCTCGACGTCGCCGAGCCGGTTCGACAGGCAGAAGGTGCCGCCCTCCACCAGCGTCACCGAGCCCGCCCCACCGAAACCCGTTGACTCACCGGAGTTCAGTGGGGCGGGGCTGAGCGCGGTGGAATCCGCCGTCACGCGAGTCCGCTCGCCGCGGCCTGCATGGGCACGGCCTGATCCTTGTACCAACGGAATCCGGTCCGCTTGCGCGCCCGCATCAGCTTTCGGTAGACCTGCTCGTATCCGCGACCCAGCGTGTCGGCGCCGAAGTTCGCCTCGACATGCGCGCGGCAGGCCGCCGGGTCCATGGTCTGCACCTCGGCGATGGCGGCGGTGAGCTCGGCCGGGTCGTCACACACGCGCCCGGTCACCCCGTCGACGATCACCTCGGACACCGCGCCGCCGCGCAACGCGACCACCGGGGTGCCGCACACCATGGACTCGATCATCACCATGCCGAAGGGTTCCTCCCAACGGATCGGAAAGAGCAGACACTTCGCTCCCGCCAACAGCTTTCGCTTGTCGGTGGCGTCGGCGAGGCCGAACACATGATCCTGGTCGGTCAACAACGGGCGTACCTGCTCCTCGAAGTATTTGATCTCGGGCGGCTCGCTGCACTTGCCCGCGAGCACGAGTGGCATGCCCGCGGCGTGCGCGGCCTCCAGCGCCAGGTGCGGCGCCTTGCACTCGTTGAAGCGGCCGAGGAACAGCGCGTAGTCGTCCTTGTCGGCTCGGAACGGCCACTCCTCGGGATGCAGAGCATTATGCACGCGCCCAGCCCAATTCAAATCCGGAGCCAGCTCCTGCTGCCGGTCGCTGATCGCGACGAGCGAGACCTCATCGCCCATTTCCCGGTAGTACTCATAACATTCGCCCTCGACCGGACCGTGCACCGTCACCACGGTCGGCAAGCCAAGCCCCCTATACGCGGGCGCGTTCAGCGGCCCGGCGAAGGTGTGCTCGTGCACGAGATCGATGCTGCCGTCGGCGGCGAGCTTCTCGATCGCCCGCCGGGCCCGCAGCGCGTGCAGGACCTCGGGGAAGGGCTCGCCGAGACGCTCGGGGCAGATGTGGTCCCACAGCGGAATGAACTTCGCCGCCTTGGTACCCGGCTCACCCGCGCCGAGCAGGGTCACGTCGTGGCCTCTTGCCACCAGCGAGTCGACCAGATCGGCGACGACGGCCTCGACACCTCCGTACGCCTTGGGCGGCACATCGAAGTACGGCGGAACAACCATCGCGATCCGGAATCGGGAGCCGCTGTGATCGATCGACAGCAGATCCGACGTAGAAACCTGACCCGAACCCGACATGGGCAACTCGCTCATGACTCCACCTCGCTGGCGCTCGGCTCCGTCACTCGCGAAGGCGCACTGTGTTGTCGATTCGCTCGCCGGGGCTCGCTCATGGACCCTCCTTCCAAAGGGCACAACCGTGCAGGGACACAACCATTTGCTTGGGCACAACCGCTAGCAATTCGCGCACACACCCAGCACTCGGAAAGCGCAGGGCGCCGAGCTGGTGGCCGCCGCGGCGGAGGTGGAGCTCAGCTGCACCGCCGGTCCGTTGAGGCTTGGTTGGCCTGGTCGCTTGCCGCACGATCAGGGGGGCCGCCAGTGATGTACCTCACCGGAGCCTTCTCAAACCATGCAGTCGATTACGTTGCTGATCGATTGCCGAGATCGCCAGGTGGGAGCGGCCTTTGCGAGTTTCAATCCAAAGTGTCTACGGGTCTGGACATCCGCTCAGCCTTCGATCACGATCTTTCCGTCTTGACCGGGCACGACAAAGGCCAACAGCCGCTCGGCCTCGGCACGCACCGCCCCCTCGTCGGTGACGGACAGCGGATGCCACGGGGTAACCCGAATAGTGCTGTCGTCCAAGGACCACCGGCCGTGCACGAAACCGTCGACCAGGTACATCGGCACGCCCTGCGAGGCCTCCTTGGCGATCCGCTGACGATCCTCGTCGCTGATGATCCGGCGGCGGTCCTTGTGGCCGAGTAGCGCATTGTCGAAGGCGGGCAGGAAGCGCACCGGCACCGGCAGATTGGGGTCGGCCAGCGGGGCGTCCGGCAGGTCGAACAGCACCCGATGCTGGTCGTCGGTGAAAACGCGTAGGCGGGTGCGCATCTCGTCGACCACCTCGGCCAGCCGGGTGACACCGGCCCACGCCTGCATGTCGGCGACCGTGGCGGGCCCGAACGCGGCAAGGTAGCGCAGGATCAGCGTCTGCGCCTGCGGCGTCGTCTCCATCGGCGCGCCGATCCATTCGTCGGCAAGGGCGACAGTCACCGAGCGGTTGCGCCATTTGCCCCACGCCCCGGTCACCGGGCTGTGCACGATGGGAACCAGCAGCTCCACCGACTCGGCGAGCCGACGCGGGTGCCGGTCCGGAAAGCGCTCGGCGAGTAGGTTTCCGAGATCGGTGCGCGACAGGATGCGCCCGGACAACGATTCCCGCCCCGCGGCGGCGAGTTCGTCGAGATCGATGCCCTCGATCTCGTCCTGGTAGTAGGGCGCCTGCAATGCGGCGTGCACGACCGGGCGCACCGTCGGGCGCAGCCAGCGGAAGTCGTGCACGTCGGCCAGGTGCACCGTGCGGCGGATCATGGCGGAGCGCACCAGCTTTCGCTCGCGCAGCAGGGCGGCCAGGTCGTCGTGCGCGAAATCCGTCAGCCGGGCCCACAGCCCGACGTAGGGCCAGTTGGGTTCCTGCCCCTGCACCGCGACCAGATGCCGCACCAGTTCCAACGGTGTCATCGCGGCCCGCCGCGCCAGCATCTGACGCACCAGCAGGGTTCGGTTCAGCTCTCGCAGCGATAGTTCCGTCATGTCTGCCATCTTCGCCGATACCACCGACAAAACGGGGGCCTTCGGCGCCGAACCCGCATACGTATACGTACAATCGACGTATGTTCGATCCCATTTCCCTGGCCGTCGGCGCCGCCATCCTCGGCGCGGGCTGGGCTGTCGGACGGTACGGCCACCGCGGCTCGGTCGGCGGCAAGGCGTTGCAGAGCGTCGCGAAATGCGGCTGCGGCCACGACCTGGCGATCCACGATCCGCAGGCCGGCGCGTGCCACGCGGAGGAGCGGCGGTCCATCGCACCCGCAACATGGGAATGGGTCCGCTGCCCCTGCCGCCGCTACACCGGCCCACTACCGGTCGAGGACTACTTCACCCGCCCGATGCTGCCGCCCACGGACTGAAGCCCGCGACCGAAGGCGCCCCCTCATCCTGCCTAGCCGAATGATGGTGGCCTTCGGTCATCGGACATGTTGGGTCAGTCCACGTCGGGCTGCATGCGCAGCGGAACGCCGATTCGGTTCCACAGATTGATCATCGCGGTCACCGCGACCAATCCGGCCACGGCACCCTCCTCGAAATGCCGCTCGACGTCGGCCCACACCTCATCGCTGACGCCATGGTCGCCGAGCTTCGTCACCGCTTCGGTGTAGGCGAGCGCGGCGCGTTCGGCGTCGGTGTAGAGCGCCGACTCACGCCAGGCGTCGAGTTGAAAGATGCGCTTTTCGGTTTCACCGGCCAGCCTGGCATCGGTGGTGTGCGTGTCGATGCAGTACACGCAGCCGTTGATCTGCGAGGCACGAATCTTGACCAGCTCGCGGACGACCGGGTTCAGCGGGCCGCGGCGGATGGCCGCCTCGGCCGCGAACCACGCCTGGTACAACTCCGGAGCAACCTTCGCGAGCTTCATCCGTGACACGTTGTCGTCCTTTCGTCGGTGTTCTCCTACACCAGAGGGACGAGACAGGTGCCGGAAGTGTGACGCCCGCTCACGAATCGGGCAGGCACCTGGCCGGATCGGGCAGTTCACCGCACGGCGCGTTGCCGTGGGCGCGCAGCACGTCCTTGCCGGTCTGATCGACCAGGTAGTGCAGGAAGGCCGCGGCCAGTGAGTCACCGGGCAGCTCGCCGTAGCTGTAGGCGTACTCGACGCCCCAGAACGGGTACGTGCGACTGATGGCGGCGTCACGGCCAGCGGCGACCCCGTTGATCGCGACGGTCGGCAGTCCGGCATCGATCGCCTCGGAGGACTCGGAATAGCCGATGGCGCCGGGGATTTCGCCGACCGCCTTCTGCATGTCGGTGGTCACCTGGACATCACAGTGCGCCGCGTCGGACAGCACCGTGCCCTTGATCGCGGTGCAACTCACGTGCGGCCGGTCGGGCTGTCCGGCACCGAGTAGCCTGCGCTCGAAGGTATTTCGAGTGCCGGAGCCCGGAATCCGATTCACCAGCACCACCGGGAGATCGGGGCCGCCGACGTCGCGCCAATTGCCGACCCGGCCCTGATAGAGGTCCTGGATCTGGGTTTGGGTGAGGCTTCGCACGCCGACATCCTTATTGACGATCATGCTGAACAGCGACAGTGCGAGCGGGCGCTGCACCAGCGCGGGATATCCGCTGCCCTTCGGGCCGTCGCTGATGGCGAGCAGGCCAGGGTTGTCCTTACCCTCTTCAGCCAGCCGGTCGAGCCCGCGCTCGGTGCTCTCGAAGCCGAACACGAATTCCGCTCCGGTGCACCGCTTCTCGTACTGACCGGCGGCCTCCTGAATGACCGGCGCGAAGGCCGACGATCCGATCACGGTGAGCTTGCCCGAGGCGCATTCCAGTGGGGTCGGCGACGGCTCGACCGCGGCGACGACGAGCTGGATGGCGATCACCAGCACCAGAAAGATGGTCAGCCCCAGCATCATTCGGGGAATGCCGGTCTGGCTTCGGGTTTCGAGGACACGCCCGCCCTTGATGCCGCCGGTCAACACCGGAACGGGGTACTCCCCCGCGCCCTCGGAGCGCTGCAGGATGGCCAGGATCTTGTAGTGCTCACCACGATTCAACGGCACCTTGGGCAGATCGATGACGCCGATATGCCCGGCCATGTCCTCGCGCACCGCGATCCCCGAGTCGCCATCGAGGCTGTCCGCCAGGCCGGGATCGCTGAGTTCGGTCACCGCCATGCCGATGACCAGGCGCTGCGGGAACCGCAGGTGCAGCCCGATCCGCGCCGGATCGGGCGCCTTGTAGTCGTGCGTGTCGATGGTGGTTGCGCCGCTGTTCTCGATGCGCACCAGGACAACCGAGAGATCCTTCAGATCCGGACTCGCACCGTCCAGCGACGGACGCAGCTGCGGAAGCACGCCGGGGAACACCGATTCGACCTCACCGGTGACGGGCGTATCCATCTGTACGCGATAGCCGAGCCGCTTGCGCCCGACAAACACGAACTCCCACAGGAACGCGCCGATCGGCACCACGATACCGATCACCGCCAGCACGATTTCGACTGGAAAGTCGCCCAACGATCAACCCACCCCACAAGATCTGTCCGACAACCATTTTCAGCCGCGATCGACGCACATCCCCACAACGGCAGAACTATTAGGCAACAGTTAACCCGACGGCCATCACACGCCGGGCGACTCCGTCCACGCCAGCAGATCGGCCAGCGGCCAGGTATTGATGACCCGTTCGGCCGCAACACCATTCGCGAGGGCGCGTTCGCAACCGTAACCCTGCCAATCCAATTGGCCGGGGGCGTGCGCGTCGGTGTCGATGGAGAAGTGGCAGTCCATCTCGACCGCGAGCTGGATCAGCCGCGACGGCGGATCGCGGCGTTCCGGCCTGCTGTTGATCTCGACGGCGGTGCCGTAGGTGCGGCACGCCTCGAAGACCATCTCGGCGTCGAAGCTCGACTCGGGGCGGGTGCCGCGCCCGCCTTCGACGAGCCGTCCCGTGCAGTGGCCGAGCACGTCGACATGGGGGTTGGCCACCGCGTAGACCATGCGTTTGGTCATCGTCGCACTGTCCGCGCGCAGGTGTGAGTGCACGCTCGCCACCACGATGTCGAGTTCGGCGAGCAGATCGGCCTGCTGGTCGAGGGTGCCGTCGTCGAGGATGTCGACCTCGATGCCGGTGAGGATACGGAATGGCGCCAGGCGGTCGTTGAGCTCGGCGACCACGTCGAGTTGCTTGCGCAGCCGGTCGGCGGACAGCCCGTTGGCGACGGTCAGGCGCGGCGAATGATCGGTCAGCGCGCAGTATTCGTGCCCGAGGGCGGCCGCGACACCCATCATCTCCGCGATCGGGCTACCGCCGTCGGACCAGTCCGAATGGGTGTGCAGGTCGCCGCGCAGCTGAGCGCGCAGCGGTTTACCGGGTGCGCCGATCGGCTTCGCCGCTTTGCGCAGATCGAGCAACACCTGCGGCAGCACACCGGAATACGACTCTTCGATGACGGCGGCGGTCTTCGGCCCGATCCCGGCGATATCGCGCCAGCTGCGCGCGCTCTGGTGCGCCGCGCGGTCGTCGTCCGACAGCTCCGCGACGATGTCGGCGGCACGGCGGTAGGCCTTGACCCGATACGTCTCGGCTCGCGAGCGCTCCAGCCAGAAGCCGATCTCGCGAAGCACCGCCACCGGACCCGGCGCTGTCGTCGGGTCCGCGGCTATCGAGTCATCTTCCGCCACAGCGGTTATCGCATCCTGCTGTATTTCATGAAGGCCACTCCGTCCTCGAAAACGCGGCTGGTGATCACCCGGAACTTGGCCGCGTCTGGCAGCCGGGGACCGGCCCCGAACAGCGACTTCCCACGGCCGAGCAGCACCGGGTACAGCTTGAGGAAGATCTGGTCGATCTCGGGAAGCAACTCCTGCGCCAGCTCGCCGCCGCCGCACAGCCAGATCCCGAGACCGTTGGCGCGCTTGAGTTCTCGCACCTTCGCCAGCGGGTCGGCCGCGATCAGCTCGACATCGGGGTCGGGGTTTTCCGGCAGCGTCGTCGACACCACGTACTGCTTCAGATGCGCGTACGGGCTCGATGTGCCGGTGCGCACGCCGAAGTCATGCGTCTTGCGCCCCATCAGCACCGTGTCGAAGTAGCGGTTGCGCTTGTCGATACCGATCGACTCGCGCACCTTGGTAGGCAGTGTTTCGGGGTATTGCGCGGTGATCGCAGGCCCGTGGTCGCCGCCGACCGGGAAGAAATCGACCGATCCGTCCTCGGTGGCGATGTATCCGTCGATGGTCGACGCTACGTAGTACGTGAGCTTGCGCATGTGTCCTTCCTCCACGGCCGGACCGACTTCCCGAACCGCCTACAAGAAAGGTAACTCGCGCCCGCTAACGACGACGAGGCTTCGGTTGGCACCGTGGGCAAGAATACGAGGAACGATTCATGAACTTTTCCCGCTGCACCGGCGCGCCGCAGCGACGGCACGGCTCGTCCTCGCGGCCATAGACGGCGAGGGAGCGTTCGAAGTAGCCGGATTGGCCGTTGACGTTCACATACAGCGCGTCGAACGAGGTGCCGCCTGCGGTGAGCGCCTCCCCCATCACCGCGCCGACGTCGGCGAGCAGACCGCGCACGACGGGGCGGGACAGGCTTGCGGCGATGCGGCTGCCGTGCAGCTTTGCGCGCCACAGGGATTCGTCGGCGTAGATGTTGCCGATGCCGGAGATGACGGTCTGATCGAGCAGCACGCGTTTGATCTCGGTCTGTTTGGCGCGCACCGCGGTCACCACGGATTCGGCGTCGAAGCGCGGGTCAAGCGGGTCGCGTGCGATGTGCGCGACCGGTTCCGGCACGCGGGTGCCGTCCACCTCGACCAGCGGCGCGAGCGCCCATCCGCCGAAGGTGCGCTGGTCGACGAAGCGCAGCTGGGTGCCGTCGCCGAGGGTGGCGCGGATGTGCGCGTGCTTCTCCAGCGGCGCGTCGGCGGGTTGGACCAGCATTTGCCCGCTCATGCCGAGATGCACGACGAGCGAGGTGTCCGGCTCGTCGAAGGTGAGCCAGAGGTATTTGCCGCGCCGCTCGGCGGACTCGACCTTCAGGCCGGTCAGCCGTGCGGCGAGATCGGCGGCGCCCTCGAGATGGCGGCGCACCGAGCGGGGATGGGTGATCGCGACCGATTCGATGACACGACCGACCACGTGTTCGGCGACGCCGCGCCGGACGACCTCTACCTCGGGAAGTTCGGGCACGTCAGGATTCGGCGGTCAGCGCCTGGTAGGCGGTGCCCGCTGCCTTCTGCTCGGCTTCCTTCTTGGAACGACCGACGCCCTGCCCGTAGGCACGGCCGCCGACCACCGTGGTCGCCGTGAATTCCTTGTCGTGATCGGGGCCCGTCGAGGTGATCTCGTAGCTCGGCACGCCAAGGCCGCGCTCGGCGGTGAGTTCCTGCAGGCTGGTCTTCCAGTCGAGGCCAGCCCCCATCCGGGGACCGCGCTCGAGCAGGTCGGCGAACAGCCGCAGCACCACCTCGCGCGCGACGTCGATGCCGTGTTCGAGATGCACCGCACCGAGCAGCGACTCCATGCCGTCGGCGAGGATGCTCGGCTTGTCCCTGCCGCCGGTGAGCTCTTCGCCCTTGCCGAGCAACAGGTGCACGCCGAGACCGCCAGGGCCGAGCTGACGCGCCACCTCGGCGAGCGCGTGCATGTTCACCACGCTCGCGCGCAGCTTCGCCAGCTCGCCCTCGGACTTGTCCGGGTGCTCGTGGTAAAGCCGCTCGGTGATGCTCAGCCCGAGGACGGAGTCGCCAAGAAACTCCAGGCGCTCGTTGGTCGGCAGGCCACCATTCTCATATGCGTACGACCGGTGCGTCAGCGCCAGGCGCAGCAGATCCGGCTGCACCTCGACGCCGAGCGCCGCGAGCAAGGTCGCGTGGTCATCAGACGAGTCGGGTTCGTCAGTCACGTCGATACGACAGGTTGTACTGCTAGACAGCTGCTGTGACCTGACGGCCCTTGTACGTGCCGCAGGACGGGCACGCGATGTGCGGCATGGTCTTCTCGCCGCAGGCGCGGTTCGGGCAGGTGATCAGGGTCGGCGCGGTGGCCTTCCACTGGCTGCGCCGCGACCTGGTGTTGGAACGGGACATCCGGCGCTTGGGAACGGCCACGACTACTTCTCCTCTGTCATATTGCTTGCCATTTCGGCTGACTGGTCTGTTGCTGTGGCCGCACCCGTGTCGGGGCTGCCGTTGCCGGGCGATGTGGCGAATTTCGCCAGCCCGGCCCAGCGAGGGTCAAGTATCTCATGCGAGTGCTCGGATCCCGCAATCGCCATCCGGACGCCACATTCCGCGCACAGTCCGGCGCAGTCGGGCGAGCACAGCGGCTGCAGCGGAAGCTCGATGCCGATCGCGTCGATGATCACCGGTTCGAGGTCGATCGTGTCGTCGATCATGCGGTACGCATCGTCGTCGTCGGTGGTTTGCTCGGTGGTGCTGTCCGGGTAGGCGAACAGTTCGGTGATCCGCAGGTGCACCTCGTCGGTGAACGGTTCGAGGCAGCGCGAGCACTCACCCTCGATCGGCGCGGCCACCGTTCCGGTGACGAGCACCCCCTCCGACACCGCCTGCAGCTGCAGGTCGAGCTCGATTTCGGCGCCGACCGGAACGCCGACCAGGTCGAGCCCGATCCGGTCGACGGTGGTGATGGTGCGCTGGAGCTCGCGCATCGTCCCTGCCCTGCGGCCGAGACTGCGGACGTCCAGCACGAAGGCCGCGTCAGGCTCTCGGCGCGCGGCCGAGCTCTGACGTGGGGCGGAACCGGAACCGGCGGGCATCACGAACTCACTTCACTATCGGGGGAATGGGCAACCACACCACGATACGCGAGGGTCCGCGTCGACCCAAATGCGGCAGCCGCACGCCTGCCGACGGCCCGCGGGAGATCGGAAGGTGTGCGGCTGTCGGGGTCTAACGCCGGTAGTCGGCGGCGTAGTCGGGTGCGCCGGCGCCGGAGCGGAGCTGGTGGCGGCCGCGGCCGACGGTGCGCAGGGTGTTGCTCAGTGTCTCCTCGAAATCGGCGAGCTTGGAGTCGACGTAGACGTCACACTCCTCGCGCATCCGATCCGACTCGGCGTGCGCGGAGTCGATCACCCGCGCGGATTCGGCGTGCGCGGCGCGCACCACCTCGGTCTGCGCGACCAGCCGGTCTCGCTCCGCCTCGCCCTCGGCGACGGAACGATCGTAGGAAGCCTTGCCCGCGTCGATCATTCGCTCGGATTCCAGCCTGGCCCGGCCGGTGACGGCCTCGAATTCGGCGTTGCCGTCGGCGACGACCCGGTCGGCCTCGGCCTGCGCGGTGTTCACGAGGTGGTCGGCGTGCGCGCTCGCCTCGGCGACCATGCGGTCGGCGTGCGCCTTGGCGTCGGCGAGGATGCGGTCGGCCTCCTCGCGGGCCGAGCCGATGGTGTGGCTGGCCTGCTCGTTGGCGCTGGTCACCGTGACGTCGGCGGCCGAGCGGGCATCCGTGACGATCTTGTCTCTGATATCGAGCACGTCCTGGGCATCGTCGAGCTCGCCCGGCAGCGCGTCACGCACGTCGTCGAGCAGCTCGAGCACGTCGCCGCGCGGCACGATGCAGCTGCGGGTCGGCGGGATGCCACGCGCCTCCTCGACGATGGCCACCAGCTCGTCGAGGGCTTCGAATACGCGGTACATGCTGACTACCCCACTCTCCTACGACTCTGTGGCGAACTCTCCGCCGAGACCAAGTGTGCCCCTCATCACGGGCTGTGCCGAGTCATCCTCCGGTGTGTCGTCGCAGTGTCTCGTACGCCACACAAATCAAGTGGAGGATCTGTCTCCGCTTCGTGTTAAAGTTGGTCAGGAAGATCGACAAGGTCTTCATCCCGAGCGCAGGCCCCACCGGGACTGCGGGATTGAGGAAGCCAGAGGGAAGGGCTACCCGGTCCGCCGAGTGTTGACAGATCCCGACTGTGCAAGCGGGACCTATCAAGAGTCGGTGGGAAGGAAGCGATCACCATCGCTGTTGTCCCCATCGAAGGCTTATGTTCGATCGGAAACACCATGACTGTTCTGGATCTACAGAGATCGGCAGGAGCTAGCACTACTACCAGCTACTTCATGCCGTGGGTAGGCCCATATCCGGTGCTGAAAACGGTACCGATGTCGGCGCGGTTCGAGCAGATGATGGCTTACCTGCGCGGCGACCGGGCCTTCGCCCAGCTGATCCGCTTCGCGCTGGTCGGCGGGTCCAGCAATATCGCCTACGTGCTGCTGTTCTTCGCAATGCACGGCATCGGCCCGCTGCTCGCCAACGTGGTCGGCTCGATCGTCAGCACCGTGATCGCCAACGAGCTGCACCGTCAACTCACCTTCCACGCGAGCGGCCGGGTCGGCTGGTTCACCGCACAGTGGGAAGGCGGCGGCCTGGCACTGGTCGGCCTCGCCATCACCACCGCAGGACTGGCGGCCCTCGATGTCTGGGCACCCACCATCGGCGGCACGGCTGAGGCGACCGCCATCCTGGGCATCACCGCGGCGGTCGGCGGCATGCGCTTCCTGGCCCTGCGTGGTTTGGTCTTCTGAACCTCGTCGAGTGAGGGGAATCAGCCCCGGCCCCAAAGCTTTTGGGACCGGGGCTGATTTTTGTCCGTGGTCAGCTCTTGTTCTCCGCGAGACGGTCGAGCAGGCGCTTGTGGACGGCGGGGGGCAGCATGTCGGTGACGTCGCCGCCGAAGGTCGCGACCTCCTTGACCAGGGAGCTGGACAGGAAGCTGAAGGCGGGGTTGGTGGCGATGAAGAAGGTGTCGACGCCGGAGAGTTTCTTGTTCATCTGAGCCATCTGCAGCTCGTAGCCGAAGTCGCTCGCGTCGCGCAGGCCCTTCACGATGGCCGTGATGCCCTGCTCCTTGGCGAAGTCGACCGTCAGGCCGTACCACGACTCCACCCGGACGTTGGGCAGGTGCGCGGTCGCCTCACGCAGCATCTCCATGCGTTCGTCGACGCTGAACATGCCCTGCTTCTTCTTGTTGATCATGACGGTGACAACGACCTCGTCGAACTGGGCCGCGGCCCGAGCGAAGACGTCGATGTGTCCGTTGGTCACGGGGTCGAAGGACCCGGGGCACAGTGCTCCTGCCATGGTCAGACGCTATCGTGCGGGACTGTTCGCGCGCCACGGAGGGTGCACAAGACCACACCGTCAGTCGAAAGTCGCCATTTCGATGCGGGTTTCGCCGTACCTGCGCGGCTTCATCGCCGAATAGCCCGCTGGCCATTCGATTTCCGGCGATCGGCGGGCCCGCTCGACGACGACCAGGGCGTCGGGCCGCAGCCAGCCGTCGGCCAGCGCCCGCAGGTCGCCGAGTACCGCATCGATCTCGACGGCGTAGGGCGGGTCGGACAAGACCAGATCGAATTCACCAGCGCCGCCAAGTGCCAGCACGCTCGCCACGGACGCGACGCGCAGTTCCGCACCGGGCAGCCCGACATCGGCGATGTTGCCGCGCACGACCTCGGCCGCCTTCCGATCGGCCTCGACCAGCAGCGCGTGGGCGGCACCGCGGGACAACGCCTCCAATCCGAGCGCGCCCGAGCCCGCGTACAGGTCGAGCACCCGGATGCCGTCGAAGTCGATCCGCGCGTCGAGCGCGCTGAACACGGCCTCGCGGACCCGGTCGGAGGTCGGGCGGGTGCCGGCGGGCGGCACCCGAAGCCGCCGCCCGCCCGCCGTTCCGGCGACGATCCGGGTCATTCGGACTCGCGCAGCGCGAGCTCGATCAGCAGGTCGCCGCCCTCGACCTGCTGCACCTGGCCGATCGCGACCCGGCCGACGGTGCCCGACCGAGGCGCGGTGATCGCGGCCTCCATCTTCATCGCCTCGATGGTGCCGATGGTGTCGCCCGCCGCGATCGAATCGCCTTCGGACACAGCCAATGTCACGACGCCGGCGAACGGGGCCGCGATGTGCCCCGCATTGCCCTTGTCCGCCTTCTCCACCGCGGGCGCGTCGCTGGCGATGGAGCGGTCGCGGACGGCGACGGGGCGCAGCTGGCCGTTGAGGATGCACATGACCGTGCGCATGCCGCGCTCGTCGGGTTCGGAGATGGCCTCGAGGCCGATGAGCAGGGTGACGCCCTTCTCCAGTTGCACGCGGTGTTCCTCGCCGTGGCGCAGGCCGTAGAAGAACTGGTTGGCCGACAGGCCCATGGTGTCGCCGTATTTCTCGCGGTGAGCGTTGAATTCGGCGGTGGGCGCGGGGAACAGCAGTCGGTTCAGGGTGGCGCGGCGCTGGTCGGAGGTGCCTGCCAGACCTGCCTCGTCGTCGGCGGTGAGTTTTGTTTCCGGTTTGGCTTCGCCGCGTCCGGCCAGTGCCTTGGTGCGGAAGGGTTCTGGCCAGCCGCCAGCCGGGGTGCCGAGTTCGCCACGCAGGAAACCGATGACCGAGTCGGGGATGTCGAAGCGGCCGGGGTCGGCGGCGAAGTCGTCGATATCGACACCGGTGCCGACCAGGGCAAGGGCGAGGTCGCCGACGACTTTTGAGGAGGGCGTGACTTTGGTCAGGCGGCCAAGGAGTCGGTCCGCGGCAGCGTATTTGGCTTCGACTTCCTCGAACCGGTCCCCCAGGCCGAGGGCGATGGCTTGCTGGCGCAGGTTCGACAGTTGCCCGCCGGGGATTTCGTGGGTGTAGACGCGGCCGGTCGGGGCGGGGAGTCCGGACTCGAAAGGCTTGTAGACCTTGCGCAGGGCTTCCCAATACGGTTCGAGGTCGCACACGTTGGCCAGGTTCAACCCGGTGTCGTAGTCGCTGTGTGCCGCAGCCGCGACGATCGCGGAAAGCGCTGGCTGGCTGGTGGTTCCGGCCATCGCGGCACTGGCGCCGTCGACCGCGTCGGCACCGGCCTGCCACGCCGCCAGATAGGTGGCCAACTGCCCGCCAGGGGTGTCGTGGGTGTGCACGTGGACCGGCAGGTCGAAGTTGCTACGCAACGCGGTCACCAAAGTCGCTGCCGCAGGGGCACGGAGCAGTCCGGCCATGTCTTTGATCGCCAGGATGTGTGCACCGGCGTCGACCATCTGCTCGGCGAGTTTGAGGTAATAGTCCAGGGTGTAGAGGGTTTCATCAGGATTGGACAGATCCCCGGTGTAGCTCATCGCGACTTCGGCGATGGCGGTGCCGGTTTCGCGTACGGCGTCGATCGCCGGGCGCATCTGGTCAACGTTGTTGAGCGCGTCGAAGATCCGGAAGATATCGATACCCGTCGCGGTGGCTTCGGACACGAACGCCCGAGTCACCTGCTCGGGATAGGGGGTGTAGCCCACGGTATTACGGCCACGCAGCAGCATCTGCAAACAGATGTTGGGTACCGCTTCACGCAACGCGGCCAACCGCTCCCACGGGTCCTCATACAAAAACCGCAGCGCCACATCATAAGTCGCACCACCCCACGCCTCGATCGACAACAGCTCAGGGGTCAGGCGGGCGACATGGCCCGCGACGCCGAGCAATCCGTTGGTGCGCACGCGGGTGGCCAGCAGGGACTGGTGCGCGTCACGGAACGTGGTGTCGGTGACCCCAACTGCCTTCTGCGCGCGCAACGCCTGCGCGAAACCCGCAGGACCCAGCGTCAACAGTCGCTGCCGGGAACCGTCCGGCGGCGGCACCGACAGATCGATCGCGGGCAGCTTGTCGTGCGGATAAACCGTGGTCGGCCGCTCACCGTGCGGCTTGTTCACCGTGACGTCGGCCAGATACGTAAGGATCTTGGTGCCGCGATCAGCCGACCCGCGCTGGTTGAGCAGCTCCGGACGCTCATCGATGAACGACGTGGTGACCCGCCCCGCCTTGAAGTCAGCGTCGTCGAGCACCGCGAGCAGGAACGGAATGTTGGTGGTAACACCGCGAATTCGGAACTCGGCGAGGGCTCGCTGCGCCCGCGACACCGCCGCCGCGAAGTCACGGCCGCGGCAGGTGAGCTTCACCAGCATCGAGTCGAAGTAGGCGCCGATCTCCGCGCCGAGGTTGGCGCCACCGTCGAGCCGGATGCCCGCGCCACCCGGCGTGCGGTAGGCGGTGATGCGGCCGGTGTCGGGGCGGAAGCCGTTGTTCGGGTCCTCGGTGGTGATCCGGCATTGCATCGCGGCGCCGCGGATGCTGACCGTTTCCTGGCTGAGGCCGAGCTGTTCGAGGGTCTCCCCGGCCGCGATGCGCAGCTGCGACTGCACCAGATCGACATCGGTGATCTCCTCGGTCACCGTGTGCTCGACCTGGATGCGCGGGTTCATCTCGATGAAGACGTGGTTGCCGCGCTCGTCGAGCAGGAACTCGACGGTGCCGGCGCAGCTGTAGCCGATCTCCTTGGCGAAGGCGACGGCATCGGCGCAAATGCGGTCGCGCAGTGCGGGATCCAGGTTCGGCGCTGGCGCGAGCTCGATCACCTTCTGGTGACGGCGCTGCACCGAACAGTCGCGCTCGAACAGGTGCATCACGTTGCCGTGCTGGTCGGCCAGGATCTGCACCTCGATGTGGCGCGGGTTGACCACGGCCTGCTCGAGGAACACGGTCGGATCGCCGAACGCCGACTCGGCCTCGCGCGATGCCGCCTCGATGGACTCGCGCAGGTGCTCGGCCTCGGCGACCCGGCGCATGCCGCGACCGCCGCCACCGGCGACCGCCTTGACGAAGATCGGGTAGTCCAACTCCTGCGACGCGGCGAGCAGCTCGTCCACGTCGGCCGACGGCGCGCTGGAGCGCAGCACCGGAAGCCCGGCGGCCTTGGCCGCCGCGATGGCCCGTGCCTTGTTACCCGCGAGCTCGAGCACCTCGGCGGACGGACCGATGAAGGTGATGCCCTCGCGCGCGCAGGCCGCCGCCAGGTCCGGGTTCTCGGACAGGAAGCCGTATCCGGGGTAGACGGCGTCGGCGCCCGCCGACTTCGCCGCGTCGATGATCGCGTCGATCGACAGGTACGCCCGGACCGGGTGCCCCTGTTCACCGATCTGGTAGGACTCGGCCGCCTTCATCCGATGGACCGAGTTGCGGTCCTCGTACGGGAAGACGGCCACCGTCCCTACGCCGAGCTCGTAGGCCGCGCGGAAGGCCCTGATGGCGATCTCGCCGCGATTGGCAACCAAGACTTTCGTGAACATTGGCCTAAGGTACCCGGACCCGGCCCCCGCGCAGGCAGGGAAGGGGCCTTCGCGAGCATCGGCACCACGCGATCCGGCGACGTGGTGCGGACGCTTGCACCTCCGACGTCACATCGTCAGATCCAGCGCATCGTGCGATGCCTGAGCGCGCCACGGAACTGACCGACGGCGAGGCCGATCATCAATCCGCGTTCCTCGGGAACTAATCCGCGAGTAAAGGGAAGACGAATCATGCGTAACACGACTTCGGGAAGATGAATTTCGGGAAATCCGCTGTCCGGGAATTCGACACTGATCCGCGTCAGGGCCAAACCTCTGGTGCGACCCTGACGATAGCCGGGACGGAAACCCTGACGGTATCTATAGGCAAGCAGCGCCTCGGGCAGATACCCGGTGCGATAGCCCTCCCGATGCGCGCGCCAGCCGAATTCGAGGTCCTCATTGGCGACGTAGGTGACGTCCTGGCCGCCCAGCTTCCGGTAGACCTCGGCACGGCACGCCATGCTGCCACCGGCAATCACAGGAGCATAAAGCCCGACGGGCTGGAACTTGTCGGGTGCGGGGACATTGGCAACGTGTCGCGGATTGTCGGTGTTGAGCGAATCACCTTCGACCGCAGAACAAACCAGATCGTAGCCCTCGTTCAGAAACGCGACCAGGTGGCTGACCCAAGTCGGGTACGCGCGATCGTCGTGATCACAGAACAGTAAAATCTCGCCGGCGGCACTGTCGGCTCCGACGTTGCGCGCAAATGCGGCGCCTTGTGTCCCGGACGCGTCGACATACTGAAGTTTCAGTCGGTCACTGGTCGGGTGATTGTCGAGGTGGACTTTCACGTCGAGCGGTGAGCCGTTGTCGGCTATTACGACGTCGAAATCCCCCACATAGTCTTGACACGTCAAGGCGTCTAGTTGCACATCGAGGAAGTCAAGGCCCTCCGCCGTCCCGATGTACGTCGGAATGACGATCGATACCGACCGCTCAGTCACCACAAGTACTCCTGCTATCGATCCCCATGCGGGAGCCCCTCCCCCGAGGGCATAACTTTAAACATGTTTCAGAAAGTTGGGCTACACCCAACTTCCGTGGGCTTCCTCACAGACTTGGACACATGACCAGATCGTGTCGGCGGGATGATCGACGGCCACCGCTTCCGCGCCCGCCCACACCGCCGCCACGCGCGACGCCCTATGCTGGTTGGTGCAGCTGGTTCACCGCGCGCGTACGAGATGGAGCCCCGTCGTCGCGTTGCGGAGCCGAGTTCGTTCGCCCCGAAAGGGCGGACGGGCGAGAGGGAACCCGGTGGGAATCCGGGACTGTCCCGCAGCGGTAAGCAGGAACGACCGCCGTCACACGCACTGGGCGCGACACCCGGGAAGCGACGGCCAGTAGGTCGGCCGACAAGGCCGGTGCCTGTGAGTCCGAAGACCTGCCAGCCGTGTCGGGTACGCCGTATCCGACGGCCACCGCCTCGTGGATCTGGGCGCGCGGTTCTACCAGTACTTGATGTGTCGGGGCTCTGTTGTCGGAATCTCCTGACGTATCTCCGGTAGCCGCGCAAGCCCGTATGGCGAGGGCCCACGACACCAGCACTGGAGAGACAACGTGACTGTTGTAAATCAGACACCGTTCACCGCAACGGTTCTCGGGCTACCTAGGGTCGGACCGCGGCGTGAGCTGAAGCGGGCCACCGAGGCCTACTGGGCAGGCAAGATCGACGCCGAACAGCTGCACACGGTCGCGCGCGACCTGCGGCACGCCCAACTCGCCGAACTACAAGCGGCGGGCCTGGATTCGATCCCGGTCGGCACCTTCTCGTACTACGACCAGGTCCTCGACACGGCCCTGCTGCTCGGCGCGCTGCCGCCGCGAGTGGCCGGGATCGCCGATCCGCTTGACCGATACTTCGCCGCCGCGCGCGGTAACGACACGGTCGAACCGCTGGAAATGACCAAGTGGTTCGACACCAACTACCACTACCTTGTCCCGGAAATCGACCAGGACACCGTGTTCTCGCTGAACCCGGAGAAGCTGCTCGGCGAGGTGCGCGAGGCGCTCGAGCTCGGCGCGCCCGCTCGTCCGGTGGTGATCGGCCCGATCACCTTCCTGAAGCTGGCCAAGGCCACCGGCGGGGCGCCCCTCGATCGGCTCGCCGAACTCGTGCCGCTGTATCGCGAGCTGCTCGGGCTGCTGGCCGAGGCGGGCACCGGATGGGTACAGATCGATGAGCCGGTGCTGGTCACCGACCTCACCGACGACGAACTCGCCCTGGTGCGAAGCACTTACACCGAGCTGGCAGCGGCGACCGGGCGACCGGCGATCCTGGTTGCCACCTACTTCGGCCACACCGATGCCGCGCTGACCGCGTTGGCCAGCACCGACATCGAGGGCGTCGCACTCGACTTCACCTCCGGCACAACCGTTTCCGATGTGGCCGGCATCCCGGCACTGGCGAGCAAGCTACTGGTAGCCGGTGTGGTCGACGGGCGCAACGTGTGGCGCGCCGATCTCGACGCCGTGCTGTCCACCCTCGGCACCCTGCTGGGTTCCGCTGCGTCGGTGGCGGTTTCGACCTCCTGCTCGCTGCTGCATGTGCCGTACACGCTGACCGCGGAGACCAAGCTGGACGAGGCGCTGCGGTCGTGGCTGGCGTTCGGCACCGAGAAGGTGGCCGAGGTCCGGCTGCTCGCCACCGCACTGACCGAGGGCACCGAGGCGATCGGCGCCGAATTGGCCGAGGTGCGTGCGGCATTGGCGGCCCGCCATGCCGACGCGCGGCTGAACGACCCGCAGGTGCGGGCCAGGTTGGCGGCGCTCGGCCCGGACGCGATCCGGCGTGCGCCCGCCGAGGAACGCCGCGTGCTGCAGCAGGAGCGGCTGCAGTTGCCGCCGCTGCCGACCACCACCATCGGCTCGTACCCGCAGACCTCGGCCATCCGGTTGGCACGGGCCGCGTTCAACAAGGGCGAGATCGATGAGGCGGAATACATCCGCCGGATGCGCGCCGAGGTCGCCGATGTCATTGCGCTGCAGGAGAAGCTGGGCCTCGACGTGCTCGTGCACGGCGAGCCGGAGCGCAACGACATGGTGCAGTACTTCGCCGAGCAGCTCGACGGCTTCGCCGCCACCGAGCTCGGCTGGGTGCAGTCCTACGGCACCCGCTGCGTGCGGCCGCCGATCCTGTTCGGCGATGTCAAGCGGCCGACGCCGATGACCGTCGACTGGAGCAGCTACGCGCAGTCGTTGACCGACAAGCCGGTCAAGGGCATGCTGACCGGGCCGGTCACCATCCTCGCCTGGTCGTTCGTGCGCGACGATCAGCCGCTCGGTGACTCGGCGCGGCAGGTCGCGCTGGCGATCCGGGACGAGACGGTGGACCTGCAGGCCGCTGGTATTCGCGTCATCCAGGTCGACGAGCCCGCACTGCGCGAGCTACTTCCGCTGCGCAAGGCCGACCAGCAGGCCTACCTCGACTGGTCGGTGCAGTCGTTCCGGGTTGCCACGTCCGGTGTTTCGGACGCCACCCAGGTGCACACCCACCTGTGCTACTCGGAGTTCGGCGAGGTGATCGACGCGATCGCCGGACTGGACGCCGACGTGACCTCGATCGAGGCGGCGCGCTCGCGTATGGAGGTGCTCGACGACCTCAACGCGGCGGGCTTCGACCTCGGCGTCGGGCCGGGCGTCTACGACATCCACTCGCCCCGCGTGCCGAGCGTGCAGGAGATCACCGCCTCCTTGCGCGCGGCGCTGAAAGCCGTTCCCGCCGAACGGCTGTGGGTCAACCCGGACTGCGGACTGAAGACCCGCGGCCAGGTCGAGGTGGAAGCGTCGCTGCGCAACATGGTTGCCGCCGCGACGGCGGTGCGCTGACCGTCCAGGTCGTGCGCTGACATTTCGGCTGTTCGCTGACACGCTCAGCACCTCCTCCTGATTCACGGAGGAGGTGCTGAGCCGTTGGTAGTGCCACCCGGCGGAGCTCACGAATCCCGCACTACCCCAATCACCTTCGTTCTCAGCCCGCCTCGGGCTCGGACCGAGGCACCCGCCTGCGCCGTGAGGTATACCGCTCACACGGCTCCTCGGCCCGCTTGACCGGTTGCTGCCGCGACCTGGCACTCATCCCCCGTCGCCACGCCGTATGACACCCCGGACACCGATCCATGCCAACCCCTTTTCGCACGTTGTGAACCACACCATGATTCGCCCCTATCCACCTTCGACGCGCGAACCTACGATTCGGTTCCGACCAGTTGCCACGAATTCCCGGGGCTGAACCCGGTCAGCCCTCCGGACTGAAAGCGCGGTTGATGACACCCATGTCGAAGTAGTCGCGCCAGGCGACGATGGTGTTGTCTGCGACCTCGAAGACGCCGGTGACCGGAAGCGGGATGGCGCGGTCCGCGCCGCGCAGGGTGTCGGTGCGTTCGTTCATGACCAGGTTGCCGGAGGTGATCTGGTGGTGGATGTCGAAGTCGATGCCCTCGAAGGTGGCAAGGAAGCCAGCGATGAAGTCGCGGATGGCGGTACGACCGACCACCGGTTCGAGCGGAATGTTGTGGTAGACGGCGTCTTCGGCGAAGAACGCGGCGATTCGGTCGGGGTCTGGGTCGGACCAGCTTCGACACATATCGCGGACGAGTTCGTCGGGGGTTGTCATAGGGCTGACTCACTTTCCGATGCCGAGGGGCGGGCGAACCACGCTGTCCGCACCGCCCCCTCGATTCAACCAAGCAATTGCTCGGTACGGAAGGGCTTGACACTCAGCGGCTCCCGGCGCTTATTGCGCGTGTCCAACCGTGCCCCGCTAGATCGCGGCGGTAAGATCCTCTCTTCGCACGCTACGCAGCCGACTTCGCGCGCAAAATCCCTTGCAGCGCATATTTCTAGGCGGAAGAAGTGCGGATATTGCGATGATTGCGAAGGTCCGGGGCTACGATCTTTCCGTGCGGAAGATGTATGCGGGTGCTCGCCTTCGACGGCTGCGCGAGGAACGCAGACTCACCCAGGCGGCACTGGCCAAGTCGCTCGATCTATCGCCAAGCTATCTCAATCAGCTAGAGCGCGATCAGCGGCCGCTCACCATCCCGGTGCTGCTGAAACTGAACTCCACCTTCGACCTCGACGTCCAGTTCTTCGCCGCGGACTCGGACGCGCGCCTCGTGTCCGACTTGCACGAGGTGCTCATCGACGCCGCGGGCGGGCACACGGCGCCGCTCACCGAGGTGGAGGAGCTGGCGACCAGGCAACCCGAGGTCGCCAGGATCGTCGTCGCGATGCACCGCCGCCTGCGCGCCGCCACCGACCAGCTCGACCTGCTCTCCGCCCGGGTGTCCGCACCGACCGGCGCGCCGGGCATGCCCATGCCGTATGAGGATGTGCGGGACTTCTTCTACGATCACCACAATCACATTCCGCAGCTCGATATCGCCGCCGAGCAGCTGTTCGAGCAGTCCGGCCTGACCATCGGCTCACTGGATCGCCAGCTCGCCAGGGTGGCCGAGGAACGCGCCGGGGTCACCGTGCTCGTCCGCGGCGACGGCGCCGATCCGTCCATCCCGAAACGGCACTACGATCCGGAAAGCCGCACGCTGACGCTGGCCAGGCGACTACGGCCGGGGCAGCGCGCCTTCCAGATCGCGACCACCCTCGCGTTCCTGCTGTACGGGACCGAACTGGACGGTGTCCTCGCCGAAACACCCTCGCTCACCGGCGAATCCCGCACCCTGGCGCGGATCGGGCTCGCCAACTACTTCGCCGGAGCGCTGGTGCTGCCCTATGGGCGGTTCCTGCGCTCGGCCGAGGAACTGCACTACGACATCGACCTGCTCGGCCTGCGCTTCGAGGTCGGTTTCGAAACCATCTGCCACCGGCTGAGCACCCTGCAACGCCAGGGTCAGCGCGGGGTGCCGTTCTTCTTCGTGCGCACCGATCGCGCGGGCAATATCTCGAAACGCCAGTCCGCCACGGCCTTTCACTTCTCCCGGGTCGGCGGCAGCTGCCCGCTGTGGGTGGTGCACGAGGCGTTCGCCCATCCAGGCCGCATCCTCACCCAGATCGCGGAAATGCCGGACGGGCGACGCTATCTGTGGCTCGCGCGCACCGCGATGTCCGTGCCGCACGGATTCGGCACCGCGACAAAGAACTTCGCGATCGGGCTCGGCTGCGACATCGAATACGCGGAGCGACTCGTGTATTCGTCCGGCCGCCAGCTCGACGACCCGGCGACGGCGGTGCAGATCGGCGCGGGATGCAAGGTCTGCGAACGGCCGTCGTGCCCGCAGCGTGCCTTCCCGCATATCGGCAGCCCGCTGGCGGTCACCGAGAACACCAGCACCGACCTGCCCTATCCGCGCGTCGGGCGGTGATCGGTAGCGTCATGCGATGACGCGTGATCGTAAGGCGGGCAACAGTTTCTCGGCGACCAGGTCGAGTTGGCGGTGCACGTTCAGGGAGCCGAGGCGCAGGATGAGGGTGGTCGCGCCCGCGTCGAGGTAGCGGGCCAGCCAGTCGGCGCACTCTTCGGCGGTGCCGCCGAAATAGGCTTGGATGGCAGACATTACCGCCAGCGGCTGGCGATAGTACTGGCGCACATAGCCTTCCAGCTCGGCGCGCGCATGTTCCGGGTCATCGTCGAGCACGATCGTCGCGTACATCGCTGGGGTCACCGCGCGGGTCGTCTGCTGCTGGATCGTCGCCCAGGCACGGGCATACGCGCTCGGGTCAGGGAGATACGGCAGCCAACCGTCGTAATGACGAGCGACCCTGGCGAGCACCTTCGGCGTGTCACTGCCCGCGAGCCAGAGCGGCGGCCCACCCGCCGGGGTCGGCAGCGCCCGCGCCAGATCGTCTATCCGCCAAAACTTTCCGTCGAAATCCGGCGCACCTGACCAGGCCGCGCGCCAGATCCGCACCGTCTCGTCCAACCGGCCGACCCGTTCGCCGAACGGGACACCGATCGCGTCGAACTCGGCGCGGCTCTCCGGCAGTGGGAATCCGGCACCGAGCCCGAGTACGAGCCTGCCCGGAGCGAGTTGATCGACGGTCGCGGCCTGGTGCGCGCCGAGTAGTGGATGGCGCAATGTCGCGGTCAACGCCGCGGTGCCGAGGCGAATCCGGCTGGTCGCCGCCGCGACAGCCGCGAGCAGCGTCAGCGGATCAACCCTGGTTCGTGCCAACGGCGAATCACCGGTCCACACCGAATCGAATCCGGCCTCCTCGGCGACCTTCGCGAACGCAACCAGCCCTGCCACGTCATGCCGCCCGGTCATCGCCGTTTCCCGGCTCGGCAGCAGAATTCCGACCTCGATCATCCGATGATCGTCCGCCCGCGGTGGGGCCGTGTCGATTACCCGACAGGTAATCGACAGGCCACCGTTTACGACTTGGCCAGGTACTCCAGGCGCTCGGAGTCGACGGCGGCGTGCATCATGCTCGCCAGGCCGGGGTGCTTCTTCAAGCCCGGGTCGGCTTCGACCATCTCGCGCGCGAGTTCCTGTGCGGCGGTGATGACTTCGAGGTCGTCGAGCAGGGAGAGCAGGCGCAGCGAGCGAGCGGTGCCGGACTGGGCCGCGCCGAGCACGTCACCCTCGCGCCGGGTGCGCAAATCGAGCACGGCGAGTTCGAAGCCGTCGGTGGTGGCGGCGACCGCGTCCAACCGCGCCATCGCCGAACCGTTGGGCGCGGAATCGGTGATCAGCAGGCACAATCCGGGGTGCTTGCCTCGGCCGATGCGCCCGCGCAGCTGATGCAGCTGGCTGACGCCGAAGCGGTCCGCGTCGACGATCACCATGACGGTCGCGTTCGGCACGTCGACGCCGACCTCGACGACGGTTGTGCAGACGAGCACGTCCACCGATCCGTCGTTGAAAGCGCGCATCACCTGGTCTTTTTCGTCCGCTGGCAGCCGCCCGTGCAGCAGGCCGACGCGCAGTTCGGACAGCGGGCCGGTGCTGAGCGTCTCGAAGACGTCGAGCGCGGCCTGCGTTGTGGGGCCTTCCTTTTCGGGCTCCGCGGCCTTCGCCTTGCCGTTGCGTGACTTGCCGGAGCCTTCCTCGTCGTCACCGATGCGTGAGCACACCACGTAGGCCTGCCGACCGGCCTTGACCTCCTCGACGATGCGTTCCCACGCACGGTCCACCCAGTTCGGATGTTGCCTGCGCGGAACGACTTTCGACGTGATCGGTGAACGACCCCTCGGTAGTTCGGTGAGCGTCGAGGTCTCCAGATCGCCGAGGGTGGTCATAGCGATGGTGCGCGGGATCGGTGTCGCGGTCATCACGAGCAGGTGCGGGCTGGTGCCCGCTTTCGCCTTGGCGCGCAACGCGTCCCGCTGCTCGACGCCGAAGCGGTGCTGTTCGTCGACGACCACCATGCCGAGGTCGAAGAACTCGACGTTGTCCTGGATCAGCGCGTGCGTGCCGATCACGATGCCCGCCTCGCCGGTCATCGCCTCGAGCAGCGCGGCCTTCTTGGTCGCGGTCGACATCGACCCGGTGACCAGCACGACCTTGGTCGCCTTGTCGCCAGCGCCGAGTTCACCGGCGTTGCCGAGGTCGCCGAGCATTCCGCGCAGCGACCGATAGTGCTGGGCGGCAAGAACTTCCGTCGGCGCGAGCAACGCGCACTGCTGGCCCGCGTCGACGATCTGCAGCATCGCCTGCAGCGCGACGATCGTCTTGCCCGAGCCGACCTCACCCTGCAACAGCCGGTGCATCGGATGACTGCGCGACATGTCCGCGGAGATTTCCGAGATCACCTGCCGCTGCCCCGCGGTCAGCTCGAAGGGCAGACGCTTCTCGAACTCCGCGGCGATACCGTCCGGTCGCGGCGGACACGGGCGTGCGGCCCGGCCGGACACCTCGTGGCGGCGTTCGGCGAGCACCAGCTGCAACGCCAGCGCCTCGTCGAAACGCAAACGCTGCTGCGCCTGCTCGATATCGGTCTTGTGCTCCGGCAGGTGGATCAGGCGCAGCGCGTCGGAGATCTTCATCAGCGAACGGTCGTCCCTGATCGCGTCCGGCAGCGGATCGTCGATCGGATCGAGCTGATCGAGCACCTGTCGCACGCAGGCTAGGACGTCCCAGCTCTGCACCTTCGCGGTGGCCGGATACACCGGGATGAACTCTCGCTCCATGAACGAGGTGTCAATGCCCTCAGCGCCTTTCGCGCTCTGCGCGAGCCCGCGCAGGTCGCCGCCGCCGCGCACGGTTTTCACCGCGCCGACCGACTCGTCGTCGGCCTCGGGCAGGATCAGATAGCCGGGATGACTCAGGTTCCACTGGCCGGGCCGCCAGTAGTTGACCGTGCCCGACATCATCGCCCGAAGACCTTCCCGGACAACGTATTTCACCTTGTCGCCGTTGAAGAAGGTGACGTCGACACCACGGCCGGTGCCGGATCCGGTGTCCAACACCACTTTCAGCAGCGAACCGCGCCGGTTGCGCATCGGCCGCAGCTCGGCCTTGGTGATCCGGCCGATCACGGTGATGTGCGAACCGTCTTCTGGCTCTTCCTCGGTGAGCGGCTGGCCCTGCGTCGCGTAGCGCAGCGGGTAGTGCCGGAGCAGGTCCTCCACCGTGTGCATGTCGAACGCGTCGACCAGCGAGCCCGCCGCCTTCACGCCGAGAATATGGTCGAGCCGGTCACTCAGGGTCGCCATCTACTCCACTCCGATCTGCACCAGATTCCCGTGCTGCCCACCGGAATACACGGTGACCTCGACGCCGGGAAAGCTTTCGCCGATGTGTGCGGCGAGTTCGCCGGACAGGCCGTCCGGCGCCGCCGCACCCATCAACAAGGTGACCAGTTCGCCACCGAAGGCGAGCATCCGATCCAGCAACGTCAAGCCCGCCGTGCGCACATCATGGTCGATCACAACGACATCGTGGCCGACGAGGCCGAGTCCGTCGCCCGCTTCGCAGGTGCCGACCATGGTGAGCGCCCGTTCCGGTGCGGCGCGCAGCGAACCCCACCGGGTGGTCGCGGCGGCCTCCGACATGGCGAACGCGTCGTCGACGGCGATCCGGCCGCGATCGTGCACGGCAAGCGCGGCGAGTCCCTGCACCATGGACCCGCTCGGCAGCAGGAGCACGTCGCGGTGCGCGTCACGGGCGGCGACACCGACCGCGACCAGGTCGTGCGCGGGTAGCGCGCCGTTGGGCAGCACGAGCACCTCACGGTTCGGCATCGCCCTGATCGCGGTGAGCAAGGCCGCGGCGGTCACCGCGCCGTCACCGGCGAGCACCACCGCTCCGGCGTCCTCGAACAGCTCGGCGGCACCGGCTCCGGCCGCGACCGCGAGAATTCCGCGGTCGGCCGGTCCGTCGGTTTCCTTCGCGGAGTCGATGTTCGTGCTGGTGACCAGGTGCCCGGAGGTCATATCGTGCGGTGCCTCGTGCCTGGTGAGCGCGAAGCTCTCGATGCGGATCCCGCTAAGTTTTCCGGCGGCGATACCGGCCTCGACGGCGGCGCCCGGGTCGGCGCAGTGCACGTGGGCGGACCAGAAACGCTCGCCGTCGCCGACGACCACCACGGAGTCACCGAGCTGGGTGAGGCGGGCGCGCAGCTGGGTCATCCGATTCTGGTCGGTGTCGGCCAGCAGGTACATCACCTCGTATTGCGGTGTCGCCGAGCCGGTTTCGCCGTTGTCCTCGGCGGCGGGCACGGGCACCGGTTCGCGCGGGGTGTACTCCGGCCGGGACGGGATCTCGCCGAGGGTGACCGACACCAGGCTGTCCAGCAGCACAACGAGCCCGCGCGCGCCCGCGTCGACGACTCCGGCCGCGCGCAGCACGCCGAGCTGGGACGGCGTGTCACCGAGCGCCTTGGCCGCGCCGTCGGCCGCGGCCAAGGCCACGTCGGCGAGCGAGGTGTCCCTACACGCCGCCGCGCTGGCGGCCGCGCAGTCGAGGACGGTGAGGATGGTGCCCTCGATCGGCTCACTCAATGCCTCGCGAACCAGGATCGAGGCTCGGCTGAGGGCCTCGCGCAGGGTGGTTGCCGTCAGCGGCTCGCTGCGGACCGCCTCGGCGATACCCCGCAGGACCTGCGACAGGATGATGCCGGAGTTGCCGCGTGCGCCGATGGTCGCGCCCCGCGCCATCGCGGCGGCGACATCATGCGCCGACAAGGTGTCCGCCGGACCGCGCGTCGCCGCGGCGTCCATGGCGGCGCGCATCGTGGCAAGAAGGTTGGTGCCGGTATCCGCGTCGGGGATGGGGAAGACGTTGAGTGCGTTGATCTCCTCGCGGCGGTTCTCCAGACCGTCGAGGCAGGTTCGGCCCCAGCGCAGCAACGCCGTGCCGTCCATCACATCCCGCACTCCGGGCACCCGTCACCCCTTCCGTGTTCCATTTGCGGCGCTCCCGGTGGCTACGTGGTTACGCAAGCTGCTGCCTCCTGGCCTGCCGCTCGCGCCGCGGTCGCCACCTGCACCGCCCGCAAGGTTAGCGGGCGTTACCGACATACTGTTGGTACCCACCACGTGTGCCAGCAAGGTCCGCGGCGCACCCGGTTTGGTGGATCGGGGGCCGTCCCGCTACCCTTGCAGGGTTGCCTCGCGTGGCCGTTGCCGGTTTGCGCTGGCCGATGTCAGTCGGCAGGGGCAGGTCAATACATTGTTTCCGGACATGCCGCCTGCGGGCGACGGTCCTCCACATGACATGAAGGAGTTCGCGACTATGGCTGCCGTCTGCGACGTCTGCGCCAAGGGCCCCGGCTTCGGGAAGTCGGTCTCGCACTCGCACCGGCGCACCAACCGTCGCTGGAACCCGAACATCCAGACCGTTCGCGCCCAGGTTGCGCCGGGTAACACCCGTCGCATGAACGTGTGCACCTCCTGCCTCAAGGCAGGCAAGGTCGCCCGCGGCTGATTCAGCCACGGCTGACCAGTACGAGACCGACGCACGCCCCGGCACCCTCACGGGTGATCCGGGGCGTAGTCATCGATAGGCGGGTATGACCGAGCCCGACTGGCGCATCGCCGCACTTGCCGCCGAGCACACCCACAGCCTCGCCGAATGCCACATCGCCTGCTGGCGGGAGGCATACCGAGACCTGGTGCCCGCGCACGTGCTCGACGCCTTCGATGTCGAACGGCGCGCCAAGCAATGGGAACGCAACCGGGTCAAGTACCCCGGACGCACCTGGGTCGCGCTCGTCGGCACACAGGTGATCGGCTTTGCCAGCGCGGGCGAGACCCTCGACGAGCCGCCGGTGCCCCCGCTCCAGTTGCAGGCGATGTACGTCCGGTCGCCCTGGTACGGCACCGGCGTCGCGGATGATCTGCTGCGCGCCGCGCTCGATCCGTCGGCGACATACTCGCTATGGGTGTTCGAGCAGAACCCGCGCGCCCTCGCCTTCTACCGCAAACACGGTTTCGAGCTGGACGGCACGAGCAGGGTCGAGGCCTTCTCGCCCTCGATCGAGGTCAGAATGGTGCGCGAGCCAGGTCGCCTGGATCGACCGTATCCGTAGGCCCTAGGGTGCTGATCATGACCTCCACCGAACAAGCCGGGTACGTGACTACCGTCGACGGCGTTCTGCAGATCACCATCGCGACCGCGGCCAACGGCACGTCCATGGACTTCGGCGGAATCGTCGCTGGCACCGCCGCACTGCGCTCGCTCGGCCGCGAGGTCGGCGCCGTGCTGCTGACCGGCACCGGCGCGAACTTCTGCGCGGGCGGCAACGTGCGCGGCTTCGCTGCCGCAGCCGACCGGGCCGCCCACATCTACGGCCTGGCAACGGATCTGCACCACTTCGTGCGCGCACTCGACGCCACCACGGTCCCGGTGGTGGCCGGTGTACACGGCTGGGCGGCGGGCGCCGGGATGAGCCTGGTCTGCGCGGCCGACATCGCGCTCGGCGGGCCGAGCACCAAGCTGCGCCCGGCCTACCCCGGCATCGGCCTCAGCCCCGACGGCGGCATGTCCTGGACGCTGCCGCGCATCGTCGGAGTCGGCCGAGCCCGTGAAATCCTGCTCACCGACGCGGTTTTGGACGCCGACGAGGCGGTGCGGCTCGGCATCCTCAGCCGACTGGTCGCCGACGAGGAGGTGCAGGCCGAGGCGCTGAACCTGGCCCGAACCCTCGCCGCCGGACCGCGTTCCACCTACGCGAGCATCAAAACGCTACTGGCGCAATCCACTTCGTCGGCGCTCGGTGATCAGCTCGACCGCGAACGCGATGCCATCGCGGCGGCGGCCAACGGTGCGACCGGCCGCGAAGGTGTCGACGCGTTCGTCGAGAAGCGCAAGCCGAACTACGCGTAGGTCTGTAGCACGAACTTCGCGACCGCGTCGGTGAAGGAGTCGTTGTCGTCACCGGCCGCGGTGTGTGCCGCACCGCCGATCTCGACCAGCTGCGCGTGCGGCACCAACTCCTGAAACGCCGCAGCGCCTTCGGAACTCACCACATCCGACTGCATGCCGCGCACCAGCAGCACCGGCATCGTCAGCTTGCGCGCGGCGGCTTCCAGCTGATCGGTCATATCCGACGGGTCCTCGACGCGCTGGGCCAGGATGTTCGGATCCCAGTGCCAGTACCAGCGACCGTCGCGCTCGCGCAGGTTGCGCAGCAGGCCGTCGGTGTTCTTCGGACGCGGCCGGTGCGGTAGGTATTCGGCGACGGCATCGGCCACCTGCTCGAGGCTGTCGAATCCGTCGCGGTGCTTGCCGAGGAAGTCGATCACCCGCGCGCCACCGGCCCGCTCCGGCCTTGGCACGATGTCGACGAGCACCAGCGCGCTGATCGCCGCACCGGGGACGGCGGTGGCGAGCAGGCCGGTGATGCCGCCCATGCTCGCCCCGACCACGACGGCGGGCGCACCGAGCTGTTCGAGCACGAGCAGCAGGTCGTCCACCATGGTGTCGCGGCGGTAGTCGCCGTCTTCGGACCACGCGCTGTCGCCGTGGCCGCGCGCGTCCAGCGTGACCACGCGCATACCGGCGGCGCCGAGCTTCGCGCCGGTCTGTTTCCACGAGTGCCTGGTCTGCCCGCCGCCGTGCAAGAAGACGACGAGCTGACCGTCGACCGGGCCGAACTGGTCGGCGGCCAGTTCGATCCCACCCGAACCGCGCAGCCGCAATGGCGCGGGCTCTAGATGATTGTTCGCATTACTCACAAACCGAGGATCGCATAGAACCGGTTACGGTTTGCGGGCGAGCCTCTCGAAACGGGCTCAGGTCAGCAGTCCCACTTGCCCGAGGCGCTGAGGGTGCGCTGCAGCAGGCAGGCGACCTTGGCGTTGACCGAGGAGGAGATGGTGGACGAACCGTTCGAGGTGAACTCCTCGCCGATCTGCGTGGACGAGGTGTCGGCGGCCGGTGCCGAGGTGCTGGTGTCGGCGGCAGGCTCCAGCGGCAGGCCCGTCGCACTCGCGGTCGCGGCGCCACCCGCGAGGGCGGCACAGAGGGCCAGGGTGGCGGTGGTGCCGCGCAGTGCGCCGCGAACGGTGTTGTTGGGCATGGAAAAGCTCCTCACTCGAAATCAATCTAGGTAGATCACACACAGACGCCGACTCAGGGCAGGCGCCAGTCAACGGGTTCGGCACCGAGCTCGTCGAGCAGTTCGTTCACTCGGGAGAACGGGCGGGAACCGAAGAAGCCGCGCGACGCCGACAGCGGTGACGGATGCGCGGACTCGATGTAGGGGACCTCGGCCGCGACCAGGGTCGGCTTGAGCGTCGACGCGTCACGGCCCCAGAGGATCGCGACCAGCGGTTCGTCCCGCGCGACCAGCGCGCGAATCGCCTGTTCGGTCACCGCTTCCCAGCCCTTGCCGCGATGCGAGGCGGGCTGGCCTGGCGCCACCGTCAGCACCCTGTTCAGCATCAGCACACCCTGATCCGACCAGGGGCTCAGGTCGCCGCAGGACGGCGTCGGATGGCCGAGGTCCTTGGTGTATTCGGCGAAGATGTTGGACAGACTGCGCGGGACCGGCGAAACATCCGGTGCGACAGAGAAACTCAGGCCCATGGCATGGCCGGGGGTCGGGTAGGGGTCCTGCCCGACGACCAGCACGCGCACCGCGTCGAACGGGCGCTGGAAGGCACGCAGCACGTTCTCACCGGCCGGTAGATAGCCGCGGCCCGCCGCGTTTTCCGCACGCAGGAACTCGCCCATGGCGGAAATGCGTTCCGCCACCGACTCGAGTGCCTTCGCCCATCCCGGATCCATGATTTCCGACAGTGGTTTCGCGCCCATGACCGCACAACTTATCGTGGTTCGCTCGCGGCCGCCGAGTCCGCCCCACCGAACGATTCCCACCCGGCGCTGCCCGCCCGCGCCGCGCCGTCGACCGTGACGCCATGACCGGCGGACACCCGGCCGATCGGCACCCATCCGTCGGGCAGCTCACACTCCGCTGACCAGGCGCCGACGAACGCGTGATCCTCGCCGCCGGTCAGAATCCATTGCGCCGCATCGGCATCCATCCGGGCGGCGAGGTCCGCGAGTGTTCGGTCGTGCAACGCGGACGAATCCAGATCAATAGCGACACCGGATGATTCGGCGATATGGCCGAGATCCGCCAGTAGGCCGTCGGAGACATCGGTGAGTGCGTTCAACCCGGTTTCGGTGTGCGCATTCAGCACCGCCGAATAGGGCGGCCGCGGGACACGGTGCGCGGCAAGCGCTTCGGCGAAGTCGTCGGATGCCGCGCCGGCGGTCAGGATCGCGAGGCCAGCGGCCGACCAGCCGAGGCGGCCCGCGACGGCGACCGTGTCACCCACGCGCGCACCGGCTCTCGTGATGGCCGCGCGGCCACGCAGGTCACCGAACGCGGTGACCGAGATGACGAGATCGCGGCTGCGGACCAGGTCGCCGCCGGCGATGGACGCACCCGCGCGGGTCGCCTCTGCCCACATGCCGTCGGTCAGCCCGTCGATCACGTCGAGCGGGGTGTCGGCGGGGCAGCCGAGCGCCACCACGAACGCGCTCGGCCACGCACCCATCGCGACCACATCGGCCGCGTTCTGCGCGATCGCTTTACCTCCGATGTCCTCGGGACTCGACCAGTCGAGACGGAAATGCCGGTCCTGCACGAGCATGTCGGTGGTGACAACGAATCGGCCGTCCGGCGCGGCGACCAGGGCCGCGTCGTCGCCCGGGCCGAGCAGTACGCTCGGCGCCTGGACCCGACCGCGGTTGATCCGATCGATCAGCGCGAACTCCCCCAGTTCACGCACCGTCGTTGGCCCCGTGTGCTCGCTGATGACCGGTCCTCTCAGACGCGCTGCTGGCTGGAATCGACCCGAAGGTACCCTTTTCAGGGCAATCGACTGCTACCGGGCCGGTCACGGCGCCGCCGCGCTTATGCGGCCGCCGGCCGCTCGGCAGCGAAACGGAAAGGATCGGTGAGCATGGCGGCGGAATCGTCGGACCACGATTCGTCGAAGGACACGGCCGGGCAACTCGCCGAGGCCGAGAGCACCACGCCCGCCGACGGCCCGCTTGGCACTGAACCTGCTACCTCGGAAGCCGAGACCGCGAACACGCGCCAGTACTCACCCGCACTCATCGCCACCGCCGTGGCATTGCCGGTCGCGCTGGTGGTCGCCGTGCTCGTGATCGCGATCTTCGCCCGCCGCGCCCCCGTCGAACGCGAACCGCTGGTCCTCGGCCCGGTCCCCGCTCCCGCCGCGAACGGCACCGCCTGCACCAACCTGCTCCCCGCACTGCCGACCGAACTCGGCGAGTACACCAAATCCACCCTGGTCGAACCCTCTCCACCGGCGACCCGCGCCTGGCAGCACGCCGACGGCGGCGACCCGATCGTGCTGCGCTGCGGCCTCGACCGCCCGCTCGAGTTCAACCGCGCCTCGGCACTGCAGATCGTGAACGGCGTCCAATGGTTCGAGGCCCGCGACCAGGCCGCCAAGGCAAGCACCTGGTTCGCCGTCGACCGCGAGACCTACATCGCGTTGACCGTCCCCGACGGCTCCGGCCCCACCCCACTCCAAGCGGTCTCCGACACCATCACCGCCAACCTCCCCGCCACCCCCCTCGACCCGGGCCCCCTCCCCAACTGAGGTCAGCTAGCGAAGTCCGGTGCCGCGCGCGAGGGTTGGGATGATCACTTGTTGGTCAGTGCGTTTTGGCAGATCTTCTCGCACAGTTCGGCGAAACCGATACCGACAACCGCCGCGGATTGCGGGAGCAGGCTTGTCGCGGTCATCCCCGGCAATGTGTTCGCCTCCAGGCACCACATGCGACCTTCGCTGTCCACTCGGAAGTCGACGCGACTGTAGTTGCCCAGTTTGAGAGCACGGTGCGCCTGCACTGCCAAGCTACGCATCTCGTCCGCCTGCGCGTCCGGAATCTGAGCCGGAAAAATCTCTACCGCACCGTCGACTTGATACTTGTTGCGGTAGTCGAAGATCTCACTGCCCTGCGGAATGATCTCGCCAACGGCAAGCGCTTCCCCGCCGAGGACTCCGATGACGAATTCGCGCCCTGGAACAAACTTCTCGACCATGACCTCTTGATCATGGATCCGCGCGACCCGCACGGCGTCGGCGAACAACGCGGGATCTTTGACCACCGTCAGGCCGACCGTTGAACCTTGCTTGTTCGGCTTAACGACCACCGGACAGCCGAGTTGATCGTCGAACTCGGCGGTGGGACCAACCATGTACCAGTCTGGTGTCGGCACACCCGCGAGCCGAAACAGTCTCTTGGAGACATCCTTGTCCATCGCCATCGCGCTGGCCAGCACGCCACTTCCGGTGTAAGGCACGCCCGCAAGGTCGAGCAGTCCTTGAATCGTGCCGTTTTCACCGGTGCCGCCATGCAGCGCAAGGAACACGACGTCGACGGCCCGCAGCCCACCCGGCTCACTGAGTAGCTGCATGGTCACATCCTCGCCGGGAATGATGCTCAGATCCGGCGGCTCTATGGGAACCGTTGCCTCCATAAGGCGATCCTCGTCACTCGGCTTCAACTTGCCCGCCGTGGTGTCGAAGGCAGAGACGTCATGTCCTCGCTCGCGCAGTGCACGGAAGACCTGCCCTGCCGTCGCGATCGAGACATCCCGCTCGCTGTTCGTCCCGCCAAACAGCACCGCTACCCGCATGTGTTTCCGCCTTGATCCGCGCTCGGTTTCAGCCTGCATCGACAACCGAGCAGGCTACACGGGCCCGCTGCGCCGACAGCAAACGTGGTGCGAGCCCGTCACAACACCGTACGGCCAACTCACCAGTGGAAGACTATCCCCGACCCCGGCCAGAGCAAGCTCTCCCGCGGCGTCGAGAAACTGATCTGCTGGGAATGGGTGCTGTCGACACTCCGCGAGAACTCACCGACATAGGCCCCGAGACCGTAGGCGAGGAACTGCTCGTACCTGAGTTCACTGGCGCCGGAGGGGTCATCGATTCGCAACGTCACCTCACTCGCACCCGCGCTGTAGTAGCCGTTGAACAGCACTGGGAAGTTGCGCTCTGCGCTCGGTATCGGAAAGTCGAACTGCAGGGTGTATGGAACGGCCGTCGACACCTGCTGCTCTTCCGGAATATCGATGTACCACCGCACGACGTCCGACAAGCCTTCCGAATTGTCCACGTGTACCTGCGCGGCCACTCCGTCGAACCACATCCGGACCAGACAGAAATCGGCCACCGCGGTTCGCCAGACCGCGGGGTCGACTCCTGGCATCATGACCAACTCTCGCGTAAGGCAGTTCGAGAACTGGTACTCCACCTGCAGCGCTTCCTCGGTACGCGCCACGCTGACCCAGTATTTCCGCGTCGCCGCGGTGGGCAGCGCACGACGAGCCCGGCTCAACGTGTCCACCCTGAACACATCGACGTCACCGCACCGACGCTCGATGAGGTGAATAGCGATGTCGTACTTGGCATCCCAGATGACCAGTTCGGCGTTGCGGCCCACCTCCAGTAGCGGCTCGAGCCCACGCTGCCAGACGATGTCGGCCCACTGCGGTGACTCGCATCGCGCGCCGATCAGCAGCCGCTGCAGCGCCGCGATTCGATGCTCGGGAACCATGGCACGCAACTGCGCGGAACTCATCCGCCAGACCGACTCGTCTCGCTCCGGGAGGAAGATCGCTCCGGCCGCGACACCGGTCAACACTAACCAGAACTGACGCAGGCCTTCGTTGTGACCAGATGCCATATAGGCCAGCAATGACGCCGCGGTGAGGGCCCAGCCTGCCCTGGCGCGTGTCCTGGTGAGATGTTCCACCACGCGCCGGATCAGTTTCCCGAAGTCACGCATTCGCCCTCCTCCGATGGGGCACGCAGTAGGTAGCCGACTTGCCCGGTGATCAGTAGTTCAGCGCACTCGACCGTGACGACAAGGGTTCCGCCCCGCATGCCGACCTCGATCGGCATACGGTGGAGCCCAAGCCGATTCGCTACGTATGCCGCCGCTGCGGCGCCGGTACCGCAGGCCATTGTCTCGTCCTCGACACCGATCTCGTAGGTACGTACAGCTATCCCGACAGCCGTCGACTCGACGAAATCGACATGCACCCCTTCCGGATGCCCAACCATCCGACATAGTCGGCCGTCATGAGCCAGTCGCGAGCCTTCGGTCCTGACATCGACCTGCTCGAGCCGTTCGCACAGTACGACAACATGCGGGATATCGGTGTAGACGAAGTACCGATCCGGTCCGAGTGCGCGATAGCCCCTCGCTGTTCCGACGGACGCGACGGCCTCCCTGTGCTCCATCCGGATGCGGCGGGGGCCATTGTCGGTAAGGATCTCCGATTGGCCAGTGAGCCACCCGATATCACTGAGCAGGCGAGTGGCGCACCGCAAGCCGTTGCCACAGGTGGGCTCGTAGGTGCCGTCCCGATCGTGAAACCAGAAGCGGGCTGTCGTGTCGGTCCAACACAGATACCCGACACCGTCGACCCGGACCGCGCTGATTCGACCGCAGATCTCGCAGGCCAGCGCCGCCCGATCACTCCGGGTGCCCGGATACCGGCGTCCCTCGAGGATCGCGATGATGTTGCCGTTTCCGTGCATCAGCCGTAGGCGTGTCGACTCCGAGCACCGATTACGAATCCCGGTTCGAATCGCGCCGCATTCCGCGGCAAGCAACGCCGCGTCGAACGCTGGCGGTGCCTTCGCCAGTTGCATACCGGCCCCTCGGTAGCTATTCATCGACAGTATCGATGCACCGCGACCAGACGAGGTCAAGATACCAATCAGCACTCGAATCCGGCTGGGAACGTGTGGAATTCACCACACCGCTACTCCGGCTTGATCCGCCGCCCGAGCAGATTGCCGACGGCTTCGCTCACCGCCATGCCCTCGTGGCAGACCTGGTTCACCGCGGTGGTGAGTGGCATATCGACATCGTGTTTCACGGCGAGCGCGCGAATGGACGTGCATGATTTCACGCCCTCGGCCACCTGTCCGTGGGTCGCTTCCTGCGCGGAGTCCATGGAACCGCCCGCGCCGAGTGCCCGCCCGAACGACCGGTTGCGGGACAGCGGTGAGGTGCAGGTGGCGACCAGGTCGCCGACTCCGGCCAGGCCCGAGAGGGTGGCCGGTTCGGCGCCGAGCGCGACGCCGAGCCGGATGATCTCCGCGAGGCCGCGGGTGATGATGCTGGCGACGGTGTTGTCCCCCAACCCCATTCCCGACGCGATGCCGCAGGCGAGGGCGATCACGTTCTTGCTCGCGCCGCCGACCTCGCAGCCGATCACATCGGTGTTGGTATACGGCCGGAAGTATCCGGTAGCGCTCGCGTGCTGCAGCGCGACCGCACGGTCGGCGTCGGTGCAGGCGATCACGGTGGCCGCCGGCTGACCGACGGCGATCTCGTGCGCCAGATTCGGGCCGGACAGCACCGCGATTCGCCCCTCGTCGGCGCCGGTGACCTCGCCGATCACCTGACTCATCCGCAGCAGGGTGCCGTTTTCGATGCCCTTGGCCAGACTCAGCATGGACGCGTCCGGGGCGATCAACTCTTTCCAGTGCTCGAGGTTCGCGCGCAACGACTGAGACGGGACCCCGAGCACCACGATGTCCGCGCCGTCGAGCGCGACGGCCGGGTCGTGGGTGGCCGCCATCGGGGGCAGCGGAATATCGGTGAGGTAAGAGGGATTGCGATGTTGGGTGTGCAGTATTTCGGCGACCTCGGGTCGTCGCGCCCAGATGGTGACCTCGGTTCCCGCGTCCGCCAACACCTTCGCGAACGCGGTCCCCCATGATCCCGCGCCCATAACTGCCGCCCTCGTCATCTGCCCAATATGCCATGGAAGGATTGGACGCATGCGCCCGCACGCTGTGCATGCCGTGATCGCGGTCAAGAGCCTCGATCAGGCCAAGAGCCGACTGTCCGACCGGCTGCGCCCGGAACACCGGGCCCGGCTCGTCCTCGCCATGCTCGCCGACACCTTGACCGCCACCGCGGCCGTTCCGGAGATCGTCTCGGTCACCGTGGTCACGCCGGATCCGGCGGTGGCCGACCTGGCACTGTCGATGGGCGCCTCGGTGCATCCCGAGCCGAGTTCGGCGGGTCTGGACGGGCTGAACAACGCCCTCGCCGACGCCGCGACCGGGCTGCGGCACCGGCACGGACCGGTCGATCTGCTCGCGTTGCAGGCGGACCTGCCCGCGTTGCGCGCAGCCGAACTGGCCGACGTACTGACCATCGCGCCGCGCGGAGTTCGCTCGATCGTGGTCGACCACGCGGGCACCGGCACGGCCGCGCTACTTGTCCGCGACCCCGACGCCGCCCTCGAGCCGCGTTTCGGGCCCGGCTCGGCGGGCAAACACATCGCCGCGGGCGCGGTCGATCTGACCGGGGATTGGCCGGGATTGCGACTGGATGTCGACACGGCCGACGACCTGGACCTGGCCATTGACCTCGGCGCGGGCTGCGCGACCAGAGTGGCGCTGCACGACATCGGCTGGCCAGACCGCGTTCACCAACCGGTCCGCCGAGTGTGCTAGGAGATCGCCAGAGTGAGGTGATGCTCACGTCAATCATAGTGTCGGGCTCCACGCCACCCGGTTCGTAGGGGATGATCGTTGGCGTGAGTGAGCGAAGCGAGCTATCCGTCTGCCAGCGCGCATCGCGCGTGTCGGTGCCGAGCGCCAGCGAGGTAAGGGCATGAGCGATACGGAAACTGTCAAGCAGCAGTTGCTTCCTACGCCGCCACCCGCGGCGACACCGGTGCCTTCGGACGCGACGGTCGAGCAGTTGCCACGTGATCGCTACCTCAACCGAGAGCTGAGCTGGCTCGATTTCAATGCCCGGGTACTCGCCCTTGCCGAGGACTCCTCGCTGTCGCTGCTGGAGCGCGCCAAATTCCTCGCCATCTTCGCGTCGAATCTCGACGAGTTCTACATGGTGCGCGTCGCTGGCCTCAAGCGTCGCGCCGAGACCGGTCTGCTTGTTCGCTCGGCCGACGGGCGCTCCCCCGGCGAGCAGCTGGAACTGATCGCCGCCCGCGCGCAGGAGATCGCCGTGCGGCACGCGCGGGTCTTCCTCGACGACGTGCTGCCAGCCCTCACCGCGGAGGGCATCGCGATCATCGACTGGACCGACCTGAACGACGATGAGCGCCAACGTCTCTCGGGCCATTTCCAGGATCAGGTGTTCCCGGTGCTCACCCCGCTCGCGGTGGATCCGGCGCACCCGTTCCCCTACATCAGCGGGTTGAGCCTGAATCTCGCGGTGACAGTGAAGGATTCCGCCACCGGCGGCGAGCACTTCGCGCGAGTCAAGGTGCCCGACAACGTCGATCGGTTCGTCCGGGTGCGCCGCACCGACGCCGGTTCGACCATCGCCGCCTTCCTGCCGATGGAAGAGCTGATCGCGGCGCACCTCGATCTGCTGTTCCCCGGCATGGAAGTGGTTGAGCAGCACTCGTTCCGGATCACCCGCAACGCCGACTTCGAGGTCGACGAGGACCGCGACGAAGACCTGCTGCAGGCGCTGGAACGCGAACTGGCGCGGCGACGCTTCGGATCGCCGGTGCGCCTAGAGGTTTCCGACGACATGACCGAGCACATGCTCGAATTGCTGTTGCGCGAACTCGATGTCGATCCCGGCGACGTCATCCAGGTGCCCGGCCTGCTCGACCTGTCCTGCCTGTGGCAGGTGTACGGGGTCGACCGGCCGAACCTCAAGGACGCGCCCTACGTACCGGCCACCCCGCCCGCGTTCGGCGAGCGGGAGACTCCGCGCAACGTGTTCGCGGCGCTGCGCGAGGGCGACGTGCTGGTGCACCACCCCTACGATTCGTTCTCCACCAGCGTGCAGCGGTTCATCGAGCAGGCCGCCGCGGACCCGCAGGTGCTCGCCATCAAGCAGACGCTCTACCGCACCTCCGGTGACTCACCGATCGTCAACGCGCTCATCGACGCGGCCGAGGCGGGCAAGCAGGTCGTCGCGCTGGTCGAGATCAAGGCGCGGTTCGACGAGCAGGCCAACATCAAATGGGCCCGCGCACTGGAACAGGCCGGCGTGCACGTGGTCTACGGCCTCATCGGCTTGAAGACGCACTGCAAGACCTGCTTGGTGGTGCGACGCGAGGGCGCGACCATCCGCCGCTACTGCCACATCGGCACCGGCAACTACAACCCGAAGACCGCGCGGCTCTACGAGGATGTCGGATTGCTCACCGCCGCACCGGAAATCGGTGCCGACCTGACCGACCTGTTCAATTCGCTGACCGGTTACTCGCGAAAAGAGAACTACCGCAACCTGCTTGTCGCACCGCACGGTGTGCGCGCCGGAATCATCGAGCGGATCCAGCGCGAGACCGAACTGGCCGCCCAGGGCAAGGACGCCCGAATCCGGTTGAAGGCCAACGCGATCGTCGACGAGGAGATCATCGATGCGCTGTATCGCGCCTCGCTGGCCGGTGTGCCGGTGCAGATCGTGGTGCGCGGCATCTGCGGGCTGCGCCCCGGCGTGCCGGGGATGAGCGAGAATATCGAAGTGCGCTCGATCTTGGGCCGCTTCCTCGAGCACTCGCGGGTCATGCACTTCCAGGCCCAGGACCAGTACTGGATCGGCAGTGCCGACATGATGCACCGCAACCTGGACCGGCGCGTGGAAGTGATGGCGCAGGTGAAGGATCCGCGGCTGACCGAGCAGCTCGGCCAGGTTTTCGACTCCGCGTTGCATCCCAACACCCGCTGCTGGGTACTCAGCTCGGATGGCAATTGGTTGGCCTGGCCCGAGCACGCGGGCGACGACGACGTCAAAGTGCGTGACCACCAAGAATTCCTGATGCGACTGCGGAGACCAGAACAACAGTGAGTGGTGCTACGGGGTACGAGATGGAAGGGGGACCCTTCTGGGATCCCCGTATTACTGCCAACATTCACGCCGCGGGTGCGGTGTTGTGGCGACGGACGCCGAAGGGCGCCATCGAGATCGCCGTCGTGCACCGGCCGAAGTACCAGGATTGGTCGCTGCCCAAGGGCAAGCTCGATCCCGGTGAGACGCCGGTGCTCGCCGCGGTCCGTGAGGTCCGCGAAGAGACCGGGCTCGACTGCAAGCTCGGGCGCTACCTCGGCCACGTCACCTATCCCGTTCCGGGACACCGCAAGCTGAAGCGGGTCGACTACTGGGCTGCCGAGGTGGCCGGTGGCGAGTTCACCTCGAATGACGAAGTGGACGTGCTGAATTGGTATTCGCTGGATTGCGTGATGGAGCAGCTGTCCTACCCGATGGACCGGCAGGTGCTGCGCGCGTTCACCAGGCTGCCACCGAACACCCGCACGATGCTGTTGGTCCGGCACGCGAAAGCTGGTCGGCGAGACCGCTTCTCCGGCCCGGACCCGCTGCGCCCACTGGATCGGTCCGGCCAGGCCCAAGCACGGGCCTTGGTCTCGAATCTGCTGGCGTTCGGGGCATCTGAGATCCATTCGGCCGATCCGGTGCGCTGCGTGCAGACCGTGACGCCGCTGGCCGAGAAGCTCGGTACCGAGATCATCCTCGAGCCGCTGCTTTCCGAAATCGGTTATGCCGCAGCGCAGGACGAGACGCGGCAGCGGATCGTCTCGCTGGTGCCGGATACCGAGGTGCCCGTTATCTGTAGTCAGGGCAAGGTGATTCCCGATCTGCTGCGGTGGTGGGCCGAGCGCGACGGCATCACGCTACCGTCCGCGCGCAACCGCAAAGGCAGCGTCTGGGTGCTGTCCTTCGTCGACGGCAAGCTGGTTGCCGCCGACCACTTGGACCGGTCGCTGAACTCCGACTTCGTGAAGGCCTGAAAGACACACCCACACATACGAAACGGCCCCGGAGGTGAACCTCCGGGGCCGTGTTCGATCGGTACAGCGGATGATTCGGCCTTACGGCCGATCAACCGGCGCCAATACCGTACTGGCGCAGTATCTAGCGGCGACCGCGAGCGGGCGCCTTCTTGGCGGCCGACTTCTTGGCCGGAGCCTTCTTGGCGACCGTCTTCTTGGCGGCGGTCTTCTTTGCCACCGTCTTCTTGGCGGCGGTGACCTTCTTGGCCGGAGCCTTCTTCACGGCCGTCTTCTTGGCGACCGTCTTCTTGGCGGGCGCCTTGGCCGCAGTCGTCTTGCGAGCAGCGGTCTTTGCGGGTGCCTTCTTGGCAGCCTTCTTCGCCGTCGTCTTGGCCGGGCCCTTGGTCGGGGTGGCCTTCTTGGCGGCGGCCTTCTTGGCCGCCGTCTTCTTGGCGGCCGCCTTCTTGGCTGCCACCGGGGCATTCACGCCGCGCTTGACGGCGGGACCGCTCTGGGCGAGCTTCTGCTTACCCGCGATCACGGCCTTGAACTGAGCACCCGGACGGAACGCAGGCACCGAAGTGGGCTTCACCTTGACGGTTTCGCCGGTGCGCGGGTTCCTGGCAACTCGAGCCGCACGCTTGCGCTGTTCGAACACACCGAATCCGGTGATTGTGACGCTCTGACCCTTGTGCACCGCGCGCACGATGGTGTCGACCACATGCTCGACTGCCGCGGTGGCCGTGCGCCTATCAGTACCCAACTTTTCGGTCAGAACGTCGATCAGTTCCGCCTTGTTCATTGAATCCTCCGCAGACTAATGGCCCGTCGTCGGACCGACTAGGTACCACGGTAAACCCACAATGGGCAAGAGTCTATGTGCCACGCCAAAATTCATGTGGTTTAGCACACGTCCAGCTATCGGCCCCGGTGCCATCCAGCTAACACCCAAGGGTGTTTAGGACTGCGAAATACGTGCTGGGAGGGTAGTGGGTTTCCATGCTGGCCTTGCGTTTTCGAACTCAGCGATGGTGTCGCTGCGGCGCAGCGTGAGGCCGATGTCGTCCAATCCTTCGAGCAGACGCCACCGTGTGTAGTCATCAATATCGAACGGCAACACGGCGGTTCCGGCGGTCACCGTGCGCGCCTCGAGGTCCACAACCAATTCGAGTCCTGGCTGTTCCTCGAGCAACTTCCAGAGCATTTCGACATCGTTCTGTGACATCTGAGCGGCCAACAGCCCGCCCTTACCGGCATTGCCACGGAAGATGTCGGCGAAGCGAGACGAGATCACCACCCGAAAGCCGTAGTCCGACAGCGCCCATACGGCGTGCTCACGCGAGGATCCCGTGCCGAAATCGGGGCCCGCTACCAGCACACTTCCCCGGTTGTAGGGCTCGTTGTTCAGAATGAACTCCGGATCGTTACGCCATGCGGCGAAGAGTCCGTCCTCGAATCCCGTGCGGGTCACCCGCTTCAGGTACACAGCTGGGATGATCTGATCAGTATCGACATTGGAACGGCGGAACGGCACGCCGATCCCCTTGTGCACGGTGAAGGCTTCCATTGATTCTCCTGAGTCGGTAGGGGTATCGCGTCCGGTCAGTCCAGATCCGCAGGTGAGGACAGGGTTCCGCGCACCGCTGTCGCGGCCGCCACCAGCGGCGAAACCAGGTGCGTACGGCCACCTTTGCCCTGTCGACCCTCGAAGTTACGGTTCGACGTCGACGCGCATCGCTGGCCCGGCTCCAGCTGATCCGGATTCATTCCCAAGCACATTGAGCAGCCTGCCTGCCGCCATTCGGCGCCCGCCGCGGTGAAAATCTCGCCCAGTCCTTCTAATTCGGCCTGCGCACGAACCCGCATAGACCCCGGTACAACCAACATTCGCACCGAGTCCGCGACTCGGCGTCCTTTTAAAACCTCAGCGACAGCACGCAAATCCTCGATGCGTCCGTTGGTGCACGATCCGACGAATACCGTGTCGACCGCCACATCGCGAAGCGGAGTGCCCGGCTCCAAATCCATGTACCGCAGCGCTTTCGCCGCGGACTCGCGCGCCGTCTCGTCCGCGATCTGGGCGGGGTCTGGCACCGATTCGCCAAGGGGCGCGCCCTGTCCCGGGTTGGTGCCCCAGGTGACGAACGGGGTCAGCTCGGCGGCGTCGATGTGCACCTCGGCGTCGAACGTCGCGCCGTCGTCGGTCTTGAGCGCCTCCCAGGCGGCCACTGCTGCCGTCCAGTCGGCTCCCTGCGGGGCGTGCGGGCGTCCTTCGAGGAATTCATAGGTGGTTTCGTCCGGAGCGATCATGCCCGCCCGTGCGCCCGCCTCGATGGACATGTTGCAGATGGTCATTCGCGCCTCCATCGACATGGCGCGAATCGCCTCGCCGCGGTACTCCAGCACGTAGCCCTGGCCGCCACCGGTGCCGATCTTCGCGATGACGGCCAGAATCAGGTCTTTACTCGTCACGCCGGGCGCCAACGTGCCGTCGACGGTGATCGCCATCGTCTTGAACGGGCGCAGCGAGAGTGTCTGGGTGGCAAGGACATGCTCGACCTCCGAGGTGCCGATGCCCATCGCCAGCGCGCCGAACGCGCCGTGCGTCGAGGTGTGGCTGTCCCCGCACACCACCGTCATGCCCGGCTGGGTCAGCCCGAGCTGCGGGCCGACGACGTGCACGATGCCCTGGTCCAGATCGCCCATCGGATGCAGGCGCACACCGAATTCCACGCAGTTACGGCGCAGTGTGTCCACCTGGGTGCGCGAGATCGGGTCCGCGATGGGCTTATCGATGTCGGTGGTCGGGACATTGTGGTCCTCGGTCGCGATCGTCAGATCGGGCCTGCGCACCGGCCTGCCCGCCGCGCGAAGGCCGTCGAACGCCTGCGGGCTGGTCACCTCGTGCACGAGATGCAGGTCGATGTAGATCAGGTCGGGTTCGCGCCCGGCCCCCTCACCCGAGCCGTGGGTTACGACGTGCTGCTCCCACACCTTTTCGGCCATGGTGCGTGGCTCTGCCATTCTCGATCACCTTTCGACGAGCATCCCGTCGCGTTCCGGGCTGGGAGCGCGCGGCTGCACAAGTTTTCGGATATGCGAGGTCGGATGCCTCGTTGGAGATTCCGCGCCACTTGCTCCGGCAGTGGATTTCCCAGCATCCGAGACGTTAGTATCGTTCTATGAGACAGCATAGCGGCATCGGTGTCCTCGATAAAGCAGTGGCGGTGTTGTACGCCGTAGCCGAGCACCCCTGCGGTCTCAACGAGCTGTGCGCCCGCACCGGCCTACCCCGCGCCACCGCACATCGCCTGGCCGTCGGCCTGGAAGTACACCGTTTGCTCGCCCGCGACAACACCGGAATGTGGCGACCGGGCCCCGCCCTCGCCGAACTCGCCGCCGGAGCCACCGATCCGCTGCTGGAGGCCGCGGCGGCCGTGCTGCCCCGATTACGCGAGATCACCGGCGAAAGCGTCCAGCTGTATCGCCTGGACGGCAATGCGCGGATCTGTGTGGCGGCGCTGGAACCGCCAGTCGGACTGCGCGACACCGTCCCCGTCGGCGCCCGGCTGCCGCTGACCGCGGGCTCCGCCGCCAAAGTCCTGCTCGCCTGGGCCGACGCCGACCTGCAGCACACCATCCTCGCCGACGCCGTCTTCGGCGAACGCGCGCTGACCGAGGTGCGCAAGCGCGGCTGGGCACAGAGCGCCGCCGAACGCGCGTCCGGCGTGGCAAGCGTGTCCGCTCCCGTGCGCGACGCTGGCGGCACCGTGATCGCGGCCGTCTCGGTATCCGGCCCCATCGACCGCATGGGCCGCCGACCAGGCGCACGCTGGGCGGCCGACCTGGTCGCCGCCGCCGACGCATTACACAAGCGCCTGTAACACGTTCTAGAAATCACGTTCTAGAGTAAGCCAATGGGAGTCAACCAACGGGCACAGATCGTCATGTCCGACACCGAGATCAGCGAGTTCTTGGAGCGAAGCCGCGTCGCCACCCTGGCCACCATCGGCCCCGACGGCAGGCCGCACCTGACCGCCATGTGGTACGCCCTCCTCGACGGCGAACTCTGGTTCGAGACCAAAACCAAATCCCAGAAGGCCGTCAACCTGCGCCGCGACCCCCGCATCACCTGCATGGTCGAGGCGGGCCAGACCTACGATCAGCTGCGCGGCGTCGCCATCGAGGGCCACGCCGAGATCATCGATGACCCCGAAAAGCTCTACGCCGTCGGCGTCAGCGTCTGGGAGCGCTACACCGGCCCCTACAGCGAAGACGTCCGCCCGATGGTCGAGACCATGCTGCACAAGCGATCCGCCATCCGCGTCATCCCCGACCGCGTCCGCAGCTGGGACCACCGCAAGCTAGGCCTGCCCCAGCTCCCCCTCGGCGGCACCACCGCCCAACCCATGGACTGACCTGCCTATGCGTTGAGCCACAGCCCCCGACGCGCCCCGATATCGAACTGACATCACCCCCCTCCGACGACTAACGTCGAACCGTTCGACACGATCGGCCGGGCACCGCCGCCCGCACGGGCGCACCCCGACCGCCACCACGAGGAGACGGCGATGACGGAATCTGATAGTTCCAACGGCTCAGGCACCCCCGAGGCCACCAGCGCCGACGAAGTGAAGCGCAAGTTCAAAGAGGCCCTCGACCGCAAAAACCAGCACAACGCCCGCACCGCCGACCACCTCGACGGCCGCTCCAAGGGCGCCAACGCCACCCACGGCAACGCAAGCACCAAGCGCGAATTCCGCCGCAAGAGCGGATAAATCAGACAAAAAAGGCCCCCTGGTCACCAGACCGGGGGGCCTTCGCTTTGCCTAGGCGAGGCAGCCGAAACAGCCCCGCCCGACGGCAAACCCCAGGAACGAAATATCAACCGCACACCCACCCACATGCGCGCCAGAGACGAAGCCACCCGACCAGAGGCCCGGCACCACCCCGCCCAACCAGAGACCGTTGAGCAAAACCGCAAGAACAAAACATCCATCGTCTACCCGCCCACATGAGCGCCGGGGGCGAAGCCTCCCGGCCAGGGGGTCCGGGGGCGCAGCCCGCCGGGCGGGGTTTGGGGGTTGCACCCCCAAAAAATACGCGGAAAACCAGCAAGGCTCATGCTCGCAATGAGCATGAGCCTTGCACTGGTTTGTAGCCCCGACGGGATTCGAACCCGCGCTACCGCCTTGAGAGGGCGGCGTCCTAGGCCGCTAGACGACGGGGCCAGGACTGCTTCTCGTTGACACGAGGAGCACCTTTGGTTGATCTCTCGATCAGGAGGCTCGGCTAGCTTAGCTGGCCGGAGCGTGGCGACCAAATCGCCAGCTGCTGTTCTGATTTCGGCTGCGCGACCGATCTCGACAACAATCTCTCCGCTGGGGTACCAGGACTCGAACCTAGAATGGCTGAACCAGAATCAGCTGTGTTGCCAATTACACCATACCCCAATGACCAGGCGTTTCAGCCTCGCGTCTGGATGACTGCGAGGCCTTGTTCCGAGCCGAGAAGAAGACTACCAAACGGCTACGGGTTAACTACAAATCGCCTGGTCAAAGCCATGTTTTTGGCCCGATACGCAGATTTCAGACCGTTGCGGACCACTCCTGTGCCGAGCGCAGTCGAGCGAGGCTGGTGTCGCGGCCGAGCAGTTCGAGCGACTCGTACAGTGGCGGGCTGATGTGCGACCCGGTCACCGCGACGCGCACTGGCGCGAATGCTTTGCGTGGTTTGAGCCCCAGATCATCGATCAGCGCGGTTTTCAGCGCCTCTTCGATAGCGACTGTCGACCACTGTGTCAGTGGCTCGAGAGCGGCAATAGCGGATTGCAATACCGGAGTTGCGTCCGCACCGAGATTCTTGGCTCCCGCAGTGTCATCGATCGCAAATTGTTCGGCGGGCGCCAACAGGAAACGCAACAGTTCCCAAGCGTCGGACAACACGACGATCCGTGTCTGTACCAGATCTGCCGCGGCGGCGAACATCTTCTCATCGATTTCGGCGCCGATATGACCGTGCACGGTCAGGTACTCGCGCAGTCTGTTGCTGAAATCACCGGGTTCCAGCAATCGGATGTGCTCGGCGTTGAGCGCGTCCGCCTTCTTCTGATCGAATCGGGCCGGATTCGAATTTACTTTCGATATGTCGAAGGCAGCAACCATCTCCGCCATGCTGAACAGGTCGTGGTCGTCGGCGATGCTCCAACCGAGTAGTGCCAGGTAATTCAGCAAACCTTCCGGGATGAATCCGCGGTCGCGATGGACGAACAGATTCGACTCGGGATCGCGCTTGGACAACTTCTTGTTGCCCTGTCCCATGACGAACGGCAGGTGACCGAACTCCGGCGTGAACTCGGCAATGCCGATGCGACGCAGGGCGCCGTAGAGCGCGATCTGGCGCGGTGTCGAGGAAAGCAGATCCTCGCCGCGCAACACATGAGTGATCTTCATCAATGCGTCGTCGAGCGGGTTGACCAGCGTGTACAGCGGATCACCTGTGCCACGGGTGAGCGCGAAGTCCGGCACGGAGCCGACCTTGAAGGTGGTCTCGCCGCGCACCAGATCGTGCCATGTGATGTCCTCGTCGGGCATCCGCAGCCGAATCACCGCGGGCCGCCCGGCATCTCGATACGCCTCGATCTGCTGCGCGGTGAGCTCGCGATCGTAGTTGTCGTAGCCGAGCTTCGGGTCGCGGCCCGCCGCGCGATGGCGCGCCTCGACTTCCTCAGCGGTGGAGAAGGATTCGTAGGCCTCCCCGGCCGCCAGCAAACGCCGGACCGCATCCTGGTGCAGATCCTTGCGCAGCGACTGGCGGTACGGCGCATAGGGACCGCCGACCTCCGGGCCCTCGTCCCAGGTGAGGCCGAGCCAGCGCAGTGCGTCGAGCAACGCGCGGTAGGAGTCCTCGGAATCCCGTGCCGCATCGGTATCTTCGATGCGGAAGACGAATTTTCCACCGTGGTGTCGGGCGTAGGCCCAGTTGAACAGTGCCGTCCGGATCAGGCCGACGTGCGGCGTCCCGGTCGGTGACGGGCAGAAGCGGACCCGTACTTCAGTCATGGCTCTCTTTCGACTAGCGAGGCTTGGCGGCAACAGGATTGATAAGGGTTCCGATGCCCTCGATGGTCACGGACACCTGCTGTCCGGCCTGCACGGGACCGACGCCCTCGGGCGTCCCGGTGAGGATGACATCGCCTGGCAACAGCGTCATCACCGTGCTGATCCACTCGATGAGCTTCGGAATGTCGTGCAGTAGAAGCGAAGTGCGGCTGCGCTGGCGGACTTCGCCGTCGAGTTCGGTGACGATCTCCAGATCCGAAGGATCCAAGGAGGTTTCGATCCACGGGCCGAGCGGGCAGAAGGTGTCGTAGCCCTTGCCCCGCGTCCACTGTCCGTCGTGGCGCTGCTGATCGCGCGCGGTCACATCGTTGGCGACGGTGTAACCGAGCACGACGTCGAGCGCGCGGGCGGCGGGCACGTCCTTGCACGGGCGGCCGATGACGACGGCGAGCTCGCCCTCGTAGTCGACCTGAGAGGAGCTGGGCGGCAGGATGATCGGGGCGTTCGGCCCGATGATCGAGGTATTCGGCTTGAGGAAGATCACCGGGTCTTCCGGTGCGGGGCCGCCCATTTCGGCCGCGTGCGCCGCGTAGTTCTTACCGATGCAGACCACCTTGCTCGCCAGGATCGGCGCGAGCAGGCGCACATCGGCCAGCGGCCAGCTCCGCCCGGTGAACGTCGGCGTACCGAACGGGTGTTCCGCGATTTCCTTCGCGATGCTGTCGCTTCCGTCCCCCTCGATGCTGACGAAGGCGACCCCATCGGGACTGGCTACTCGACCTAGACGCATGCCGGGCAGTCTATCGACCGGCTTCCACCTGCTCGAACGCGCCCAACCGAGCGGTACGAGCGCCCCGCGCCCGCCCGAATTCCGCCAGGTGTGAGGAGTCTGACAGCAGGCTCGCCTAATCCATTTGCGCGCGCGGTGTAACGTAAGCCGCACAGTTCACCCAATGGGAATATGATCCCAAATTATGAGATTTTGAGGTGAGGCCGATGACTACCGTTACCCAGATCAACGAGACTCGACGGTGGTCAATGCTCGGCCTCGGCGTCTTCGCGCAGGCCGCGAGCTCGGTCTTCGTGAACGGCGTCGCGTTTCTGCTGCCCGCGCTGACCGATCGCGGTACGCCGTTGGCCGCCGCCGGACTGCTGGTGGCGATGCCGACACTCGGATTGGTCTGCACGTTGATCGCGTGGGGGTTCGTGGTCGATCGGATCGGCGAGCGCAAAGTGCTGATCGGCGGGCCACTGCTGATGCTGGTCGCGGGCGGCGTCGCGGCCACCGCGACGAACGACATCGCTTTGGGCGCACTGCTGTTCCTCGGCGGCGTCGGCGCGGCGAGCACCAACGGAGCGAGCGGCCGCCTCATCGTCGGCTGGTTCCCGCCCCATCGGCGCGGGTTGGCCATGGGCATCCGGCAGACCGCGCAGCCGCTCGGCGTCGGGATCGGCGCGCTGGCCGTACCCGCCGTCGCCGCGACATACGGTGTGGCCGCGGCGATTCTGGTGCCCGCGACGATGGCCGGCATCGCCGCTGTCGGCAGTCTGGTCGGCATCATCGATCCACCCCGCCCCGACAGTGCCGCCACCGATGCGGCATTGCGCGCCAATCCTTATCGCGGCGATACGACGCTGTGGCGCATCCACGCCGTCTCTGTGCTGCTTGTCATACCGCAGGGCACCGTGTGGACTTTCGCACTGCTGTGGCTGCACCGCGACGTCGGCTGGTCGTTGGCCGCCGCCGGAATCCTGGTCACCGCCACCCAAATCCTGGGTGCCGCAGGCCGAATCGGTGCCGGCGCCTGGTCCGACCGCGTCGGCAGCCGATTGGGTCCGTTGCGCACGGTCGCCATCGCCGCCGTGCTGTCGATGGCGGCGCTGGCGCTGGCGGCCTGGACCCACATGTGGTGGGCCGCAATCCCGTTGCTAGTCGCCGCCTCGGTGATCACGGTCGCCGACAACGGGCTCTCCTTCACCGCGGTAGCCGAAATCGCCGGCCCCTATTGGAGTGGCCGCGGCCTCGGCATCCACAACACCGGCCAGAATCTGGCGATGGCCGCGGTGCCACCGGTGTTCGGCGCGCTCATCAGCGCAAGCGGATTCGGCGCCGCCTACCTACTGGCGGCAGCGCTCGCGGCAGCCGCCGTCCCCTTGGTGCCGACCGATCGTCGCCCCCAATAGTGGTTCAGCCCTGATGGTTTGGCGCCCGCTCGACACCTTGGCGCGGGCGCCGCACTGAAGCCCGGTGCGACGTAGATCACCGCAGCGGCTCGGGAACGACTAGGCCACAACACTTTTAGTACGACTGAACCATTCAGCCCACTGAACAATTCACCATCGGCGAACCCTCGCGCCACACTCAGACAGAAGCATGGTCGAGCCACTCCCTCGACCACCACTGTCGCCTTTAGTGACACCCTGTCGCCATAGGTATGATGGAGCCCTTTCCGTCGCTATCACCAGGAGTGCGATGCCGAGGATCGACGCACCGACCGTCGCCGAACACCGGGCGAACCAAGAACGCGCGCTGCTCGACGCCGCACGTATGGTGTTGCTACAGAACGGGCCACAGGCGGTGACACCCGCCACGGTCGGCGCGGCCGCCGGACTCGCGCGCAGCAGCGTCTACAAATACTTCGGCTCCGGCGACGAAATCCTGTTCCGCATCGTGTCGGACGCGCTGATCGAGTGGGGTGCGCGCGTGCGCGACACGGTCGAACGCGCCGAGACCCCGGCGGGCCAGGTCGAGGCCTACGTGCGAACCACCCTGGCATTGGCCGCATCTGGCGCGCACCGCATCGCCGTGCTCGGCAACACACTCCCCCGCGACGAGGCGACCCGGCGCGATCTCGCCGACGCACACCACGATTCGGCCGCCCCACTGCGCGCGGCACTCGTCGCGCTCGACAACCCGAACCCCGACCTGACCGCCGATCTGGTCGACGGCGCGCTCGCCCGCGCCATCGAGCACATCGACGCGGGCTGCCACCACGACGAGATCGCCAGGGAGACAATCGGGTTCGTCCGCCGTGCGGTCGGCATCAACCAGCGCCCGACCCGCCACCACGGCATGGGATGAATTCGTCCGACCATTTACGCCAGCACGACACAACGTCTTTCGACTACTAACGCTCGCCGCCGGTACGAACAGGGTCGCGGCGCACCCAAGCAGCCCCGGCTCAAACAGCAAGCAGCGCAGCGGGATCGAATGTAACCCGAAACGGGACATCGGCATCGACGACCGCGTCGAAGACACTGCCGGAACAGACAACCGGATCGGCGCCGTACCCGCCCTCGCCCAACACCATCCGATGCACAACCACATCGGGCTGATGCTCGACGATCCAATACTGCGGAATACCGACCGCCGCGTACTCGCGCACCTTCCGGACCCGATCGGTGCGTTCGGTCCCGCTGCCCGGCGCGATCACCTCGACCGCGAGCCGCACCTCGGATCCGGGAATCCGCTTTGGCACCTCCGCGACAACCGCGGCCCTGGCGACCTCACGCGGAATAACGATGATGTCGGGCTTGCGCACCCCGCTGCGCGTGCTGACCTCCCAGCCGCTCCCCACGCAGAGATGAACGGCGGCGCCGACGGCGCCGGCATCGATGAACCGGCCGAGCCGCTGCGTCACGTGATTGTGCCGAGCACCACACGCGACCTCGACCAGCCAGCCGTCTTCGAGTTCGAAACCCTTGCCGCCACCTGGCACGTCACGCAGGTCGAACCCGGCATACGGACCGACCTGCGATCTGCGATTCCCGCGCTGTCCGCTCATCGAACCTCCGTCTCACCAGGCAAGCCCATCGACGAGCGGCCGAGCGCGGCACACGTCATGGACCCAGTCCATGGTTTACCACCTCACGTGCGTTTCACACGCGCCAATAAGGTCCCGCACCGGAACCCGGCACGGGACCTCATCAGGTTTTCGCTCAGACGATGGCGGCGATACGGTCGCCGACCTCGACCGTCGACGCCGCGCCCGCGCGCGTGGCGAGGTCCTTGGCGACAGCGGATTCGATGCGGGCGGCGGCCTCGGTATTGCCGAGATGGTTGAGCAGCAACGACACCGAGAGGATCGCGGCGGTCGGATCGGCCTTGGACTGGCCCGCGATATCGGGGGCGCTGCCGTGCACCGGCTCGAACATGCTCGGGTTGGTGCCGGAGGCATCGATATTGCCGCTGGCGGCCAGGCCGATGCCACCGCTGACGGCGGCCGCGAGGTCGGTGATGATGTCGCCGAACAGGTTGTCGGTGACGATCACGTCGAACCGGCCCGGATCGTTCACCATGTGGATGGTCGCGGCGTCGATGTGCTGGTAAGCCGTTGCGACATCAGGGAATTCGGCCGCGACCTCGTCCACGGTGCGCTGCCACAGCGAACCGGCGAAGGTGAGCACGTTGGTCTTGTGCACCAGCGTGAGGTGCTTGCGGCGGGCCTGCGCCTTCGCGAAGGCGTAGCGCACCACGCGCTCGATGCCGAAGCGGGTGTTGGTGCTGACCTCGGTGGCCACCTCGTGCGGGGTCTCGACGCGGATCGCGCCGCCGGTACCGGTGTACGGGCCCTCGGTGCCCTCGCGGACCACCACGAAGTCGATGTCGGGGGTACCGGCCAGCGGGCTGGTCACGCCGGGGAACAGCTTGGACGGGCGCAGGTTCACGTGATGATCAAGCGCGAACCGGGTGCGCAGCAGCAGCCCGCGCTCGAGCACGCCGCTCGGCACCGACGGATCGCCGATCGCGCCGAGCAGGATCGCGTCGTGCTGCTTCAACTCCGGCAGCACGGAATCCGGCAGGATCTCACCGGTCGCGTGGTAACGCTTGGCACCGAGGTCGTACTCGGTCTTCTCGACGCCGGGCTGGACCACGTCGAGCACCTTGAGCGCCTCGGCGATGACCTCGGGTCCGATGCCGTCCCCGGGGATGACAGCAAGCTTCATTGCAACGCTCCGTTGTTAAGCGGGGCGCGCCAAGCCGTTGGCGCGCCCCGCACGCGATCAGAACAGGTCGACGACGACGACCTTTGCGGCGCCGACGGATTCGGCGATCGCGGCCTCGACCTCACCGGGGACCTCGCGGTTGACCCGCAGGATCACCGTTGCGCCTTCCTTGTCGACGTCCTGGCTCAGCTGCGCGGCCAGGATGTCGATCCCGGATTCACCGAGCTTGGTGCCGATCTTGCCGAGCGCGCCCGGCCGGTCCTCGTAGTTCAGCACGGCCATGTTGATGCCCTCGGCGCGCATGTCGTAGTTGCGGCCGTTGATGTTGACGATCTTCTGCACCTGCTGCGGCTCGGTCAGCGTGCCGGCGACATTCAGGGTGCGGCCGTCGCCGAACACGGCACGCAGGTCGACGACGCTGCGGTGGCTCGGGCTGTCCGGCACGGTGTTCACCTGTGCGGTGATGCCGCGCTCCTTGGCAAGGGTCGGCGCGTTGACGAAGGTGACGTGGTCCTCGACCAGCGCGGAGAAGATGCCGCGCAGCGCCGAAAGTTCCAGCACCGCAACGTCGTGCGCGGCCAGCTCGCCACGCACCTGTACCTCGACGCTGACCGGAAGTTCGTCCGACAGCGCACCGAGCAGCGCACCCTGCTTGCGCACGATGTCCAGCCACGGCGCGACGTCCTCGTCGACGCTGCCGCCGGTGACGTTCACCGCGCCGGGCACGAATTCACCGGCGAGCGCGAGCAATACGGACTTGGCGACATCGGTGCCTGCCCGGTCCTGCGCCTCGGAGGTGGACGCGCCGAGGTGCGGGGTCACCACGACCTGCGGCAGCTCGAACAGCGGGCTGTCGGTGCACGGTTCGGTCTCGTACACGTCGAGGCCGGCGGCACGCACGTGACCGGACTTGATGGCATCGGCCAGCGCCTGCTCGTCGACCAGGCCACCGCGCGCGGCGTTGACGATGATGACGCCCGGCTTGGTCTTGGCGATGGCTTCCTTGCCGATGATGCCCTTGGTCTCCGGGGTCTTCGGCAGGTGCACCGAGATCAGGTCGGCGCGCTCGAGCAGCTCGTCCAGGCTCAGCAGCTCGATGCCGAGCTGGGCGGCGCGGGCGGGCGAGACGTAGGGGTCGTACGCGACGATCTTGGTCTCGAAGGCGGCGAGCCGGGCGGCGAACAGCTGGCCGATGCGGCCGAGGCCGACCACGCCGACGGTCTTGCCGAAGATCTCGACACCGTTGAACTTGCCGCGCTGCCAGGTGTGCTCGCGCAGCGTGGCATCGGCGGCCGGGATCTGGCGCGCGGCCGAAAGCAGCAGCGTGACAGCGTGCTCGGCGGCGGTGTGGATGTTCGAGGTCGGCGCGTTGACGACCATGACGCCGCGTTCGGTTGCCGCGGGCACGTCGACATTGTCGAGGCCGACACCGGCGCGAGCGACGATCTTCAGGTTCTTGCCTGCCTCGAGCACCTCGGCGTCCACCGTGGTCGCGGAGCGCACAAGTAGCGCGTCCGCGGCGGGGACAGCGGCGAGTAGAGCGGGGCGGTCAGGGCCGTCGACCCACCGAACCTCGACTCCGTCACCGAGCGCGTCGACGGTCGACTTGGCAAGCTTGTCGGCGATCAGGACAACAGGACGGCCTGCTTGGCTCACTGTGGAGTACTCCTGGGGAAAGGGGTCGGCAATTACCGCCGATCAGCTTAGTGGGCGTCGTTTCGGCATGTTCTACCCCCTGGTAAGGCGGCCGTCCTCAGTATGCCACTAGTTAAAATATGAAGACCGGTCTACAGTTACCCACATGGGTGCCAAAGGAACCGAGACGCGCTGCCAACTGATCAGCGCCACGCGCGGGCTGGTGGAGAAGCACGGGTACTTCGGCACCGGCCTCAACCAGATCATCGAGACCAGTGGCGCGCCGCGCGGTTCGCTGTACTTCCACTTCCCCGGCGGCAAGGACCAACTCGTCGCCGAGGCGGTCGCTCAGGCGGGCAACGAGATCGCGGCGCTGATCGATGCGATCGAACCCGGCGATACCGCCGCGGCGGCGACAAGTCTGCTCACCGCGTTCGGCGATCGACTCGAAGCCTCGCAGTGGCAGCAGGGGTGCCCGGTCGCCACCGTCACCCTCGATGTTTCGGCGGCCAACGACACGATCCAGGCCGAATGCGCCGCCGCGTACGCGAGATGGGAAGAGGCACTGCGCATTCGGCTGCAGGCCGACGGGCGGTCGGATGCGGCGGACTTGGCCGCGGCCATTCTCGCGATGATCGAAGGCGGCCTGCTCTTGGCGCGCGCGCAGCGCAGCCGTGCGCCGCTCGAGCGGGTAGCGCGGACCATTCGCACGATGCTCTGAACGAATCAATCGCTAGCCCAACAGTTTTCGCAGGTCGACAGAATATGTAGACCGGTCTATTAAGGAGAATCATGTCGCACAGCATCGTGCTCGGCGCCGCCGGGTTCATCGGCCGCGCAGTGGTGGCGCAACTGCTCGAGCAGGGCGGTTCCGTCCTCGCCGCCGTTCGTCCCGGCGGCGAGGATCGGCTCATCTCGGCGTTGCGTGACGTCGACCAGACCCGGCTCAGCGTCGTGTCCTGCGATATCACCGCAACGGATCTGGGCCTGCCTGCCGATCTCGGCACCGCCGACATCGGCGACGTCTATAACTGCGCGGCGCGTTTCGCCTTCGGTCTCGGCAAGGACGACGCATACGCGGTGAACGTGACCGGCGCACTCAACGTGCTCGACTGGGCCGCGACACTGCCCGCGTTGCGGCGCGTCGTCCACATCACCGGCTATCGCATCACCGTCGAGGACTCCAACGAACAGCACTATGAGAGAGGGGCTTACGGCGCGTCCAAGTTCGAGGCCGATCCGATGCTGCGCCGCCACGCGGCCGAGCGCGGCATTCCCCTCACCATCGCCAATCCGAGCAGCGTGCTCGGCCCCGGCCAATACGTCGGGCTCGCAAGTATTGTCGACGATCTGTGGCACGGCAGCCTCGCGGCGATCCCCGGTGGTCGCGAAACCTTTGTTCCGATAGTCGATTTGGACTACTTCGCGAGCTTCCTGATCAATCTGCCGGACCAGCACGACACGGCGGGGCGGTCCTTCACCGTCCTCGATTCCCGAACCCCGGTGCTGCCGGACCTGATTCGGGTGCTCGCCGGGCATCTCGGCGTGCGCGCTCCGCGCTTCTCGGTTCCGGTCCGTGTTATCGAGAAGCTGCCGAGGGCGCTGACCGGTGCCGACCCCGAGACACTTCCGTTCATCGCCGACGATCGGTACGACACCACCGCGGCGGATGCGGTCGCGCGCGCGGCCGGAATCACGATGCCGGACGCCGAAACCGTCCTGCGCACCTGGGCCGATCACCTGGTGTCGAGCCGGTTCGGCGCCGTCGAGGCGGATCCGAGCGCCGGATTCGTCAACGGCACTTGGGTTTCCGGGGATCGGGAGCATCCGGACTATGTCCTGCTACACGGCCTGCCCGTCGACAGTGAATCGTGGACCGGGGTGCGGGCCGCGCTCGCGGCGCCGAGCCTGGTCGCCGATCTTCCCGGGCTCGGGCGATCCGCACCCGGCGAAATCGACGACGTACTACCGCGATTGATGAGCTCTGTACGCAGTCGTCCGGTGCTTGTCGGCCATTCGCTCGGCTGCGGGCCGGTGCTGAGATACGCCGCCGCACACCCGGACCGGGTCTCGGGTGTCGTTCTGGTGTCGCCCGCGTTCCTGCAGCCGCGGACCGGTTGGCTCCCGCGGTCGCCGTTGGCGGCGGTGGCATTGCGGCGAATGTCGGCCGCCGCCTTGGCAACACGGCTCGGCATCCCCGCAGGGCCCGCGGTGGACAGTGCGGCGGCCAACCTGCGCAGGCCCGGGGTGGCAGCACGCACGGTCGCCGCGCTGCGGCACGCGAGTGCGCTCGGAGCGCGAAACGAGTTGGCCGAACTGCTCGCGAAGGTAGTTGTGCCGGTGCGGCTGGTCGTCGGCGCACAGGATCCGCTCTCGACGGCCACGCGGCGGGAACCGACCGTGATCGATGGCGCCGGTCACTACCCGCAACTGACCCATCCCGCACAGGTCGCGGCCGAGATCACCAGGGTCGGCGCGACGAGGGCGCCCGCGCGCTAGCGAACACGGAGGGCCCCGCACCACTTGGGTGCGGGGCCCTCTCCGGAATCGCGCTCAGTGGGCGCGAGACCCGGTCGATCAATCGACCATTACGTTGAATCAGCGGCCGCCGAAGGAGCCCGTCCACAGAGTGTTGAGAACTCCGTGGAAAGCGGCACCGAAGGTGTCAAGGAAACCGCCGAGGGCAGCGCTACCGGTGTCGATGATAACGGGGATCATTTAAATACCTCTTCATTGAAAGACAATCCAGTCGTACTGGCTGACACAAGACTCATCGGCGGCCGAACAAAGACGGTTACGAAATTCGGCTATTTAGTGATGCAGGTTACAGTCACATCACGAAGAACCCCTGGTCAGATGACCAACAGGGGTGCGCGCCCCGAGAACCATGGGCTTGACCACTACATATGTGTCCAACCGGCAGGATGCCGAGCCGACGACTAGGTAAACATAAAGAGTTTCTAAGAGATCGATAGCAGCCGGATAAGAGCGGTTTGCCCGATCGGTCGACTCGGACATTTCCGGCAATCACGGTCGAGCGGTAAAGCCCTGTAACGGGTGCCCCGAATTCCTCGATGGCAACTCCTACAAGGAGTCGTGTACACATCACCGGAATACGCAATCGGCACGACTACACGAGCACTGGATAAACCTGTCGCACAATACTGTTCGTCCGACGGACAATAACGTTCAGCTCACTGCGGCGACAGCTCCTGAAAAGGCGCGCACCGTCGCGGTCTCGCGATTGCGATGCCAGACCAAACCCATCCGAGAGTGCGCCAACCCGGCCACCGGCACGAACTCGACCTCCGGCCGGTCGTGGAACACGGCGGTCGGATGGCACAGCAGCATCGCGCCCTGCCCGGCCGCGACCAACTCGATCCCCTCCCGCAATGTGCCTACTCCGGGACCGGCCTGAACGGGCCGACCGCCCGGGGTGACATCCAGCGACTGAGCGCGCCGCCAGTAGTGCGGCGCCGGCCCGTGCACGCCGATCAGCGCGAACTCGGCGAGGTCTTCCGGCGACAGGCTGGTCCGCGCCGCGAGCGGATGAGTATTGTGCATCGCCAACAGCTGCGGCTGCTCCGAAAAGACCTGTCCGAGAACAAGATCGCTCTCACCCATCGGCAACAGCACCACCGCGATATCGACCTCACTGCGCTGCACCGGACCGAACGGGTCGGCCAGCGGAATCTCGACCACCTCGGTGACGCAGGCGGGAAACCGGCGCTCGAACAGCGCGAGGGCGGCGGTCAGACTCTCGGTGGACGAGCCCTGAACGCCGATCCGCAGTACCCCTTCCGTCCCGCGGGCGGCGGCGCGCACACCGTCCACCGTCGCGCGCAACGCGGCGTACGCGGGCCGCAGGTCGGCGAGGAAGTCCGCGCCGAGCGGCGTGAGCGTGACCTTGCGACTGGTGCGCTCGATCAGCCGCGCGCCGACCCGCTGCTCCAATGCGCGCAGCAGTTGGCTCACCCGGCTCTGCGAGACGTACAGCCGCTCCCCCGCGCGCCCGAAATGCAGTTCCTCGGCGAGAACGAGGAAGGCCTCCAGCTCACGTACCTCTAGGCCGGTCATTGGCGTCCTCTCCAGCGTCGATGAGTTCAGCTCATAGAACGATGAGGTCTTCGCCGTTGTTTCCACCCAGGCCGATCGGTTGGCTGGAGGCATGACACAGGTTCAAAACGGCGCGAGTCCGGCACCGGCAGTGCACGATTCGGCCCTGCGCGGCTGGCTCGGCGTCGGCGCCGTGACCGGGGCCACCTTCACGGTCGTCACCTCGGAAATGCTGCCGGTCGGGTTGCTCACTCCGATCAGCGGCACGTTGCGGGTCTCCGAGGGTGCGGCGGGGCTTTCCCTGACGGCCACCGGCCTGGTCGCTGCCCTGTCCGCGCCGCTGATCACCGCCGCGCTCGGCCGCACCGACCGCAGGCTCGTGCTCGGCGTGCTGCTCGCGGTGCTGATGTTCGGCAATCTCGGCGCGGCCTGGTCGCCGAACTTCGGCGTCATGCTGGGGGCCAGGGTGCTGGTCGGCATCGGCATCGGCGGCGTGTGGGCCATCGCGGCGAGCATGGCGGCGCGGTTGGTACCGGAGAAGTCGGTCGGTCCGGCCACCGCGCTGGTCTACAGCGGCGTCGCGGTGGCCTCGGTGATCGGCGTTCCCGCCGGGACCTATATCGGCGCGCTCGCCGGGTGGCGCGTTGCCTTCGTCGTCGCCGCCGGTCTGGCGTCGGTCGTGCTGATCGCCATTGCCGCACTGCTACCGAGATTGGCTGTCGCACAGGTGGTTCCGCTACGCGACGTGCTGAGATTGGCCCGCAGGCCCCAATTGCGTACCGCGCTACTGGTTGTCGCGTTCCTGGTGACCGGCCACTTCGCCGCCTACACCTACATCCGTCCACTGTTGGAGAAGGTGACCGGCATCGGTGCGAGCACCATCGGAACCCTGCTCCTGGTGTACGGAATCGCCGGTGTCCTCGGCAATTTCGGCATGGGCGCCGTTGGCGTTCGCGGCCCGCGCCGGACGCTGATCACCATCGGCCTCCCGCTGGCCGTCACCGTGCTGTTGATACCGGCGCTCGGCGGTTCGCTCTGGCTCGCCGTCGTGCTGATGGTGGTGTGGGGTCTGTCCTACGGCGGCGTGTCGGTCACCACGCAGAACTGGGCCTTCGCCGCCGCACCCGACGCGCGCGAGGCCGCGTCCGCTTTGAACGCGGGTGTCTTCAACGGCGCGATAGCGCTCGGCGCGCTGGTGGGCGGGCGCACCGCGGACTGGTTCGGCGTCATCTCGGCGATGTGGCTCGGCGGCGTGCTTGTGCTCGTCGCGATGGCCATCGCCGCGGTCGGCCGCTCCCCTGAACTGCGCCGATAGCCGGAAAATGAACTGCGTTTCGAGGTAGCCAGCACATAGCATCAACGCCATGGCCCTACGCGCGATACCCGCTTCGATGGACCCGACGGTGGTCGGGTCCATCGACTTCGAGCTGGACAGAATCGAGCGCGAGCACCGCGTCTCGGTGCGGCTCGCCATCGAAAGCGGCAGCCGGGCTTGGGGTTTCCCGTCACCGGATTCCGATTACGACTGCCGGTTCGTCTACGTCGCGAGCCTGGACACCTACCTGTCGCCCTGGCGCACCCGCGACGTGATCGAGACGCCTCTTGCCGGTCTGCTCGACGTGAACGGCTGGGACCTGGCCAAGGCGCTGCGCCTGCTGGTCGCCGGCAACGCCGTGCTCATCGAATGGCTGATGTCGCCGATCGTGTACCGCGGCGACAGCCGGTTCCGCGACGACCTGCGCGCGTTGGCCGACGAGGTCGCCGACCGCAACCGGGTGGCCAGGCACTACCTGCACCTGGGCGAGAAGCAGTGGGATTTGCTCGACCGCAACCGATCATTGAAGAAGGTGTTCTACGCAGTGCGTCCGGCAATGGCTTTGCGCTGGCTGCGCGAGCACCCAGGTGCGGCGGTGGCGCCGATGCACCTGCCGACGCTGATGAGCGAGTGCGACCTGCCCGCCGAACTTGTTGCGGCAGTGGCGGAGTTGACCGAGCTCAAGTCGCGGACCCGCGAAATGGGCAGTGGGACAATGCCGGTGCCGATCGCCACATTCATCGAGTCCGAATTCGAGCTGGCCGCAGACGCTTTCCCGAAGACGGTGGACCCGGACTTCGACCTGGCCAGGAAACTCACCGCGGAGTTCTTCCGCGCCGAGGCCGCCGGCGCGCCTTAGGATTCCGCGACGGCCGCCGCGTATGCCTGTGCCAGCCGATGCGTTGCGGTCGGCTGGTCCTGATCCGGACGCGGAATCCCGAGGTGCGCCTCCCGCAGTTCGTCCATGAACTCCGCCCACAGTTCGGGCCCGCCCTCCTCGAGCAGCTCGGCCCGCACCCGCAGCTGCTTGGTGGTCGACCGGTGCCGCAACCCCCACGCCCCGAGCTGCGCCATGATCGGCACCAACTGGATAGCTGGTTCGGTCAGCCGGTATTCCGCCTTCTGCCCGGGCCTGCTGTCCGCTCGGCTGAGCAGACCCGCCGCGACCAGCCGTTTCAGCCGGTCGGACAGGATGTTCGAGGCGATGCCCTCCTCCGACCCGGCGAGCAGTTCCCGGAAATAGCGCCGGTTGCCGAACATCACGTCGCGCAGCACCAGCAGGGTCCACCGATCACCGATCACCTCGATCGTCGCGTTGATCGGGCAGCCCGAGCGTCCCTCGTCGCGCATCCACCGTTCCTAACTCCGCGAAATCGTTCAGGTCTTCTGCTTGCAATATACAATCAGTTGGCTTTAGGCTCTGCACAAGCGATTGCAAACTGCAAGCGGTAGCGAGAAAGACGTCATCATGCCGAAGCTCTTCGTACGCAACCTGTCCATTTCACTGGACGGCTACGTCGCCGGACCGAACCAAGGTGCCGACACTCCGATCGGTGAGGGCGGCATGCGCCTGCACGAGTGGGTTTTCGCCACGCGGACCGGCAGCGAGTGGTTCGGCAACGGGGACGGCGAGACCGGTACAGACGACGATTTCGTCAAGGCGGGCGACGTCGGGATCGGCGCAACCATCATGGGCCGCAACATGTTCGGCCCGATTCGGGGCGAGTGGCAGGACGAAGAGTGGAAGGGCTGGTGGGGTGACAACCCGCCGTACCACCACGACACCTTCGTGCTGACCCATCACCCGAGGCCGTCGCTGCCGATGGACGGCGGGACCACATTCCACTTCGTCGACGACACCCCGGAAGAGGTGCTGCGGCGGGCGTTCAAGGCCGCCGACGGCAAGGATGTGCGATTGGGCGGCGGCTCATCGGCCGTGCGCCAGTTCCTCCGGGCTGGTCTGGTCGACGAGCTGCACCTGGCCGTCGTGCCGGTCCTGCTCGGCGGCGGCGAGCGCCTCTACGACGACCTCGGCAACCTGCCCGGTTACCAGGTCAGTTCGGTTGTCCGCTCCCCCGCGGTCACCCATGTGACGTTCACCAGGGCGTAAGCACTCCCCGGAAACGGGGAAAGGCCCCGCACCATGCCGGTGTGGGGCCTTTCAAAAGCTTAGGAGCGATCAGAGAACGCGAACGTCCTGCGCCTGCGGGCCCTTCTGGCCCTGGCCGATCTCGAACTCCACGCGCTGCCCCTCATCGAGGGACCGGAAACCCGCGCCGCTAACGGCCGAGTAATGCACGAAGACGTCGGGGCCTCCGCCGTCTTGCGCGATGAAGCCGAAGCCCTTCTCGCTGTTGAACCACTTCACAATGCCCTGAGCCATTTCATACTTTCTGTAGACGAGCCAGATTCTGCCAAATGGAATGGCCTGGTCTCGTGATCAACGATGCCATGATCCGACGAATTTCTCCACATCTTCCTCGGTCAACTGTGAGCAAAACAACGCTGACGAGGGATTGTTGCCTTCACCTCCCCTGCTCTGACAGGCCCCGATCCGGGAAAACCACCCGGAACAGCCGTTCAGGTACCTGAGCTTCTTGCCAGGCCCGTTCGTCGTCCCCCTCCGACGAATCGGCCTGTACCGCCTGCACCGCATAGTTCGCCGCGTGCACCGCGTGGCCCGCGACATGGGCGGTCGCCGCCGCGTGCCCGGCCGAGCGCGCGACAAGCGATGCGGCGCCGTCGATTTCGCGGGCGGAGTCGTGTGCGGCGAAGGCGGCCTTGCGTGCCTCCGGCATTGTCAGGTCGCCGCGCACCCATGCGCGGGCGGCCTCGATCGCCGCGGCCGGGCGCACGTCGGACGGGCGCTCGCGCTCGAAAAGCGGCAGCACGTGCTCGGCGCACGCGGCCGCCCACAGCGCCAGCGCCGTGTGGTCGACTCTGTTGAGAGTCACCGGCCCGCTCTGATCGCCTCGGTCCGCACAGGCCTTCCCCTTCTCGACGCAAGTTGTCGCCGATGCTCGGCTAGGTCCAGTTATCTTGTGCCGCAAAGGCCATCGCTACCAGCGCACTAACGCGCCGATAAGTCATCCTACGACTTTCTGCCGAGTCGTGCAGCCCCCACGATTCGCCCCATGTTCACGGGCGAAGGTAGCGCACCTGACGCGGCTTCGACTCGGCGTAGGCGGTGCGACCGGACAGATGCTCGGGGACACCGACCTCCCACCAGGCACCCGCCTCGGTCCAGGACGACGGCTTGGTGCGGACCACCAGCACGGCCGGACGGGACTCGCGGGCCGCGGTTTCCCGCGCATCGCCGTAGGCGTCACGGAATTCGTCGAGGTCGGTGGCGGTGAAGACCGCGCAGCCCAGCGCGCGGGCGTGCGCGGCGAAGTCAACCCGCGGCGGCTCGTCGTGGATGCTGCGACAGTCGGCGTAGAAGTTGTTGAACGGTGCGCCGCCTTGCCCCTCCTGTAGGCGGGCGATCACGGCGTAGCCGTCGTTGTCGCAGACGACCGCGACGAACGGATGACCGGCGAAGGCGGCCGAGAACAGTTCGGAGTTCAGCATCAGGTAGGAGCCGTCGCCGAGCATGGTGGTGACCAGGCCGTTGGTGCGCGCCATGGCCGCGCCCCAGGCTCCGGCGAGTTCGTAACCCATGCAGGAGAATCCGTATTCGACGTCCATCGTCGGTGCGCCGCCGCTGGCACGCCAACCGCCGACGAGTTCGCCGGGCATGCCGCCCGAGGCGGTCATGACGTAGTCGTTCGGTCCGCTCAACTCGTTGACGATGCCGACCACCTGGGCATAACTGGGGACGCCAGGGGTGTGCGCGCGCAGCTTGTCGATGTGCGCGTCCCAGGTGCCGCGTTGGGCGCTGGCGCGGGCGGTCCATTCGGGGTCGACGCGCCATTGCTGCGTGCGTTCGGCCAGGTCACGGACCGTTGCGTCGGCGTCGCCGACTACCGCGAGGGCGCCGTGCTTGACCGCGTCGAAGCGGGCGGCGTTGATGGTGACGAGGTGGACCTCCGGCGCGAACACGGTCCACGACGCGGTGGTGAAGTCCTGCAACCGGGTGCCGACGGCGAGGACGAGGTCGGCTTCGGCTGCCAGCACGTTGCCCGATGTCGAGCCGGTGACGCCGAGCGGACCGGCGTAGAGCGAATGCTCATGGGGCACCATGGTGCGGCCCGCCGTCGTCTCCACGATCGGAATGCCATGGCGCTCAGCGAATTCGAGGACGGTACGCCCCGCGCCCGAGTAGCGGACACCGCCGCCGAGCACCAGCAGTGGCCGGGCCGAGTCGCGCAGCGCCGTGGCCGCGTCGGTCAGCGAGCGCTCGTCGGCGCGTGGGCGCAGGATGCGATGGACGACCGGTGCGAACAACGCATCGGGGAAGTCGTAGGTCTCGGCCTGCACGTCTTGGGGCAGGGCCAGGGTCACCGGACCGGCCTCGGCCGGGTCCGTGAGCACCCGAACCGCCTGGGGCAGCGTGGAAATCAGCTGCTCTGGACGGGTGATCCGGTCGAAATAGCGGCTCACCGCGCGGAAGGCGTCGTTGACGGTCGCGGTCGCGTCGCCGAAATGCTCGACCTGCTGGAGCACCGGATCGGGGGCACGGGTGGTGAAGGTGTCACCCGGAAGCAGCAGCAGCGGAAGGCGATTCGCGTGCGCGACGCCGGCGGCGGTCACCATGTTCAGCGCGCCGGGGCCGATCGATGAGGTGGCCACCCCGATCTGTCGTCGATGAGTTGCCTTGGCGTAGCCGACGGCCGCAAGGGCCATACCCTGCTCGGTGTGGCCGCGCCAGACCGGGATTTCGTCGCGTCGTTCCTGCAAGGCGGTGCCGAGGCCGAGCACATTGCCGTGTCCGAAGATGCCGAAAACGGCAGGGAACAACGGGACTTCGCGGCCGTCGAGGGTTTCCGAGCGCTGGGCGACCAGCCAGGCCACCAGCGCCTGCGCCGCGGTCAGTTTCATCCGAGCCGTCCTTTATGGTTGGTGACCGGGCAGCGGGGATCGAGCGGTTCGTCGTCCCAGCTGCCACGCACCCAGCTGTGCGCCGGGTCGTCACAGAAGGCCATCGAGCGCTGCTGGGCGGGGCCCGCGAGCACGTTGAGGTAGTACATCGGGTAGCCCGGTGCGGCGATGCATGGTCCGTGATAGCCCTGCGGGACCAGGAAAACGTCGCCATCACGCACCGCGACGTTTTCGTCGAGTGCGCCGTCCGCGGTGTACGTCCGATGCATTCCGAAACCGTCACGTGACGGAGTGATCCCGTCCCGTCCGGCGATGCGGAAGTAGTAGATCTCCTCGTTGATGACCTCGCAGTCGCTCGCCTCGTCATGCTTGTGCGGTGGGTAGGAGGACCAGTTGCCGTCCGGGGTGATCAGTTCGCAGGCGTTCAGCTTGTCGGCATGGTCCCAGACGCCGGGGATGCCGAAGTTGGTGACCTGCCGGGTGGCCTGCCCCGCACCGCGGATGTCGACCGGGACCTGTTCGGCGGGACCATATTTCGGATCCAGGCGGTTCGTGCAGCGCGCCATGGGAAGAGCGAGTTCCGCGTCTGCTTCGGCTATCAACTCGATGTGCGCGTCACGCGGGACGTAGGCGAAGTCCGTCACTCTAGTGAAAACCGTGTCCCTGCCGGACAATTCGAACGTCATACCGTCGACCCGCACGGTGCAGGACCCAGCCAACGGCAAGACGAACGCTTCGAACTCCCCCGTCTCGACCGTCCTGGCCTCACCGGCAGGCAGGTTCAGCACCCGCAAGCCCGTATAGGTCCACCCGGCGCCCTCCGGGGTGAGGTGGATCGAATCACCACCATCACTGAGCGTTCCAGCAGGTCGATGCAACTTCATCGCACCCCTCCGTTTCGGTCAGTGGCGATCGCCCCTTGGCCCGCCGAAGTTACTCCACGGCCAACGCCCGCACCGACCAGCCGCCGCGTCCGAATTCGCGCCCCGCGCACACAACTGCGGGTAATTCCCTGCGCACCATGATGGTTCGTGCGCGGCAGACGGCCACTACGCCGCGCAATGCCACCGGCTCGGCTACGGCGCCCGGGGGTCATCTGGCCTCCTTCAGCATCTTCGCGGCCGCGTCGACCGCCGCTCCGACGTCACCATCCGGCGGGTAGAGCAGGGTTCGGCCGACTACCAGGCCGCGGACTACGTCGTGGCCGAGAGCGCCGTCCCAGTACGCGATGTCGGCGACCTGGTCGCCGGAGGGAGCACCGCCGAGGACGACGACCGGCAGGGTGGTCGCGTCGAGGACCGAGATGTCTTGCGGGGCAGGGATCTTCAGCCAGGTGTAGGCGGAGGTGACACCGAGGCCGGAGGCGACCGTGATGGCACGGGCCAGCGATGCCGCGTCCCTGCTCATCACCAGGGTGCCGGATTCGTTGCGGTGGTATGGCAGTGGCTCGACCATCGCCATGAGGCCGTTAGCCGCGAGTTCGGAGACCGCCTGCGCGCAGGCCTGCAGCGTCGGCACCGTGCCCGCGTCGGAATCGACAAGGCGCAGCAGCATTTTGCCGCCGTCGAGGCGGAATCGCGCGAGGGAGTCCGCGTCGTAACCGGTGAAGCGGTCGTCGATTTCCCATTCCGCGCCCGCCAGGCCGCCGCGATTCATCGAGCCGATGACGACCTTGTCGTCTAACGCGTCCAGCAGCAGCAGTTCCTCGACCACGTCCGGCGAACCGAGCACACCGTCGACGTCCGGGTGCGCCAACGCGATCAGCAACCGCTCCAACAGCGTGCGCCGGTCCGCCATTGCGGTCAGATCCGAACCAACCCCGAGGGCGCCGCGGGCCGGGTGGTCCGCGGCGATCAGGAACAGGGTCTCCTTGTTCGCCAACAGATTCGGGCGACGGACCCGCTTCGCATAAGCCCGCTCGACCGCCGCCGGGTCCGTCGCGCGGACGCGAAGCAGCTCACGCCAGCGTTCGTCGGTCAAATGCACCGTAGTTCCTCCAGTTCCGTGTTTGCTCGCCACATCAGCGGCACAGCAGTTCCTCGATCTCCGAGTCCGTCGGCATGGCGTCCGCGCAAGCCAATCGCGACGCCACCAGCGCGCCAGCGGCATTGGCGTAGGTGGCGATGCGATGGGGATCCCAGTCCGACAGCAGGCCGTGGATCAGCGCACCGCCGAATCCGTCGCCCGCCCCGAGTCCGCAGACCACCTCGACGCGGCACGGTGGCACCGTCCAGCGTTCGTATTCGGTGGCGACGAGCACGCCCTCGGCACCGCGCTTGATCACCGCGAGACGGACCCCGCGCGACAGCAGCCGGTCGGCGGCCTCGTCGGGATCGGCTGTCCCCACGGCGACTTGGACCTCGGTGCGATTGCCGACCACGACGTTGACGTGGTCGACCAACCAGCCGATCTCGGACCGGGCCGTGTCGACGTCAGGCCAGAACATCGGCCGGTAGTCGAGGTCGAGCACGGTGTGCCCGCGCCGGTCACGCCGTTCGAGGATCGCGCGCTGGGTGCCGCGTCCGGGTTCGGCGCTCACTCCCGTGCCGGTAACCCACAGCAGCGGAACGGAATCCACCACCTCCCACGGCACCTCGTCCTCGGTGATGGTGAGATCGGGCGCAATGGGGGCGCGATAGAAAAGCAGCGGCGGGTCGGCGGGCGGCTTCAACTCGCAAAAGACCACCGGCGTAAGGAGATCCGGCGCGGTACCCACGTAGCGGGCCGATACGCCGAAGTCCTCCAACGCCGTTCGCACGTAGTCACCGAAGCCGTCGGGGCCGACCTTGGTCAGCACGGCGCTGCGGCGGCCGAGTCGCGCGGCGGCCACCGCGACGTTGGTCGCGGTGCCGCCCAAGAACTTCGCGAAGGACTCCACCTCGGCGAGGCCGACACCGCTCTGCTGCGGGTAGAGATCGACGCCGACGCGTCCGATCGTCAACGCTTCCAGACCGGTCACGACAACACCTTCCGCTGCAATTCGGGGCTTAGGCGCTTCACGACACGACCCGCTGCAGTTCGTGCTGCAACGCGTCCAACTCGGCGCCGCCCGCCATCTGCCTCGTCAGCTCCGGCAGGTCGATCTCGTTTTTCTCATACGAGCCGAGCGTCGTGCCTCGTTTGAGCAGCAGGAATCGGTCGCCGACGGGAAAGGCGTGGTGCGGGTTGTGCGTGATCAGGATGACCCCGAGCCCGCGATCGCGCGCCTGGACAACGTATTTCAGCACCACCCCGGCCTGCTTCACGCCGAGCGCGGCGGTCGGCTCGTCCAGGATCAGCACCTTGGCGCCGTAGTGCACGGCCCGCGCGATGGCGACGCATTGGCGCTGACCGCCGGACAGCGTGCCGACCGGCTGCTCCATATCGCGGATCTCGATGCCCATGTCCGCCAACCCTTGCCGGGCGATCTCGCGTCCCTTGCGACGATCGAGCAGCCGGAAGGGACCGGAGGTCGGTTCCGAGCCGAGCACGAAGTTGCGCCAGACGCTCATCAGCGGAACCACCGCCAGATCCTGATAGACGGTCGCGATGCCGTAGTCCAAAGCAGCACGCGGCGAGGACAATCGGACCGGTTGGCCGTCGATCCGCAACTCGCCGCGATCGTGCTGGTGCACACCGGCCAGGATCTTGATCAGCGTGGACTTGCCCGCGCCGTTGTCGCCGAGGATGCAGGTGACCTGCCCCGCGTTCACCACGGTCGACACGTCCTGCAGTGCGACGACGCCGCCGTAGCTCTTGCCGATATCAACGGTCTCGATGAGTGGAGTCATCGGCGTACCCTTTCGGCTCGCTTCTGGAATCTGTTGTTGACCAGCACCGCAGCAAGCAGCAGCACGCCGAGGAACAGCATGAACCAGTCACTGTCCCAGCGCGCGAACACAATTCCCTGCCGCGCCATGCCGAAGATGAGGGCGCCGATCGCGGCGCCGATGGCCGAACCGAAACCACCGGTCAGCAGGCAGCCGCCGACGACCGCGGCGATGATGTAGTGCAGCTCCAGGCCGACACCCTGATTGGCCTGCACACTGGCGAACCGCAAGATGCTGCAGGAGCCGACCACCCAACCGGCGAACGCCGTCGTCATGAAAAGCACGATCTTGGTTCGATTCGCGGGCACACCCACCGCCCGCGCGTTCGACAGCGCCCCACCGACCGCGAAGATCCAGTTACCGAACCTGGTGCGCACCAACACGATCGAGGCGATCACGGTCAACACGATCCACCAGATGACCGAGGCTTGGATGCGCGCGTCACCGATGTTCAGCGTCGAGGCGAACACCCAACCAGCCGAGTTGTAGCCGTCCGCGCTCCGAATCCCCGACACCTGAACGGTTCCGGTGACCATGCGGGTCACGCCGAGGTTAAGCCCCTGCAGCGCAAGGAAAGTGCCGAGCGTGACGATGAAACTCGGTAGTCCAGTGCGCATCACGAGCCACCCGTTGAACGCGCCGACGAGCAGCGCGAGTACCAGCGAGGCCAGCAGCGCGAACCAGACGTTCCAGCCCGCGTGCACCGCGAGCAGCGCGGTGACCAACGCGGTGGACGCCGTCATCACACCGGCCGACAGGTCGAACTCGCCGCCGATCATCAACAGCGCCACCGCGATCGCCATGATGCCGAGCGTGGACGAATCGTCCAGCCAGGTCGCGACGCCGAGCGGGCTCAGGAAGCGATCGGTGATGATCGAGAAGAACACGAACACGAGCAGCGCGCCGAGCGCGGCACCGATCTCCGGCCGGACGACCATACGCTGCCAGATCGTCGGGCCTTTCGGCTGCACGTCGGTCTCGGATGCCTTTGTGGCAACAGTCATTTCATTTACTCCCTGACCTCAGCGCGTGCCCTGTGCCACGAGCGCGGCGACGGCATCGACGTTGCTCTTGTCGACGAAGGCCGGACCCGTCTGCACCGGTGTGCCACCACCGACGGTGTTCAGGTTCGTCCGGTATGCCTGCAGCAACACCACGGGCAGATAGCCCTGCTCGTACTGCTGCTGGTCGACGGCGAACAGCAGCTTGCCCGCGCGGATCGCCTCGACCACATCGGTATTGAGGTCGAACGTCGCGACCGTCGCACCGGACCGCGCCTCCCCCACCGCGTCCACCGCACGAGCGGCGACCTGCGAATTCAGGGTCAGCACAGCGTCGATGGACCTGTCCGCCTCCAGCGCGCCCTTGATGCGGGACTGCGCGTCGGTCGGGTTGTTGATGTCCACCTGCAGCGTCGTGCCGTTGCCGAAGGCCTTGGTCGCGCCCTCGCACCGCTGGTTGGCGCCGATATTGCCCGCCTCGTGGATCACGCAGAGCAGCTTGGTCTTCTTGGCGTCGGCGAGCCGCTTGCCCGCCGCCTGTCCCGCCAGCGACTCGCTCTGCCCCACATGGCCGATGGCGCCGTACTGGACGCTCTCGGCCTCGCCCGAGTTGATGGTCACCACGGGAATGCCTGCGGCGATGGCCTTTTCGATCGAGGGCCGCAGTGCGTCGGGATTGGCCATCGAGACGACGAGCCCGTCGACGCCCTGCGCCACCGCGTTGTCGATGAGCTTGGCCTGCTGGCCGGGATCACCAGCCGAGTTGTATTCCACCCGGACGCCTAGGTCCTTGCCCGCCGCCTCCGCGCCGTTCTTGACGACGTTCCAGAACGCGTCGCCGGGGCTGCCGTGCGTGACCACCGCGACGGAGTTCAGTTTGCCCGCGGCGACCGGGGAATTGGTCGGTGCGGGCACATCGGAGCCTGGCCCGCTACACGCGGCGAGCACCGCGGCGGCGGCCAGCCACGGCACCAAGCGGCGCGATCGCTGCCACCCTCGGCGAACTCGAAGAGACATCGTTGTCATCACTTCCCAACTAGATTCGTGCGGCCGAAGTCGCGATGCCCGCAAGATAGCGCAGGCTGCGTTCGGTATCCCGGGTCGGCAGCTCCGCCGAGTCGGTCGGCCGCAGGGCGGTGTCCTGCTCCAGCACGTACCAGCCGCGGTAACCGGCGGCCTGCACGCTCTGCACCAGGGCGGCGATGTCGACATCGCCTTCGCCGAGCGGGACATACAGTCCGCGGCGCACCGCCTCGCTGTATTCCATTGCGCCACCGCGTACCTCGTCGGCCACCGCGCGGCTGACGTCCTTCAGGTGAATGTGGCCGATCCGGTCGGCATGTCGCTGCGCGAGCAGTACCGGGTCGGTGCCGCCGATCAACAGATGTCCGGTGTCGAGACAGAGATCGAGATCCGAATCGGCAAGGAAGCGTTCGACTTCGGGCTCGGTCTCCACCTGCGTGCCAACGTGCGGATGCAGCACGGTGCGCAGGCCGTATTCGGCGGCGATATCGCGGATCGCGGCGGAAGTGTCGATGAGCGTGCCCCACTCGGCCTCGCTGAGCTGCGGGCGGGCGTCGTAGCCGCCGAGCCCGGTCGCGGCGGCAAGGACGAGCACGTCGGCGCCGGTCGCGGCGAACAGGTCGGCGGCCTGCTTCGCCTCCGCGATCACGCGCTCGGGCTCCTGGTGCAGCACCAGCGCGAGGAATCCGCCGACCGCGGCGATGTCGAATGTCGTGAGCAGCGAGCGCAATTCGTCCGGGTCGCGCGGTAGATAGCCCGGCGGGCCGAGTTCGGTCGCGGACAGGCCGAGCGCGGCCATTTCCGCGAGCACGGTGTGCGCGTCGAGCACGTGACCCCAGCCGGGAACTTCGCATACTCCCCAGGAGATGGGTGCGGCCGCGATGCGCAGCGGGTAGAGCGGTTCGGTCATCAGGACTTCTCCGACCTTCGATGTCGAGTTGAAGCGCTCCAAGCGGATTGGAGCGCTCCAACTATGTAACGTGGGTCATAGTGTGTCAAGAGGTGGTACGGAGCCAACAATAGCGCTACCACCTGGTACTTTCTGTGATTTCCTGGGGAAATGCCCGAATCGTCGATGGGTAGAAAGTCCGGTTAGAGCGCTCTATTGATTAGTACGCGCTGACCTTGTAACGTCCGACACCGCACGGATAAACGAACGCGGAACGGAGGCGACATGGCGCGACCGACCATGGAGGATGTCGCCGAACGCGCCGGCGTCTCCCGCGCGCTCGTCTCACTCGTCATGCGCAACTCACCGAAGGTGAGCGATCACCGTCGCCGGGCCGTGCTCGAGGCCGCGAAAGACCTCGGCTACCAGCCCCACATCATGGCGCGCTCACTCGCGAGCCGAACCTCGAACATCGTCGGTGTCATGGTCTCCGACCTGCGCAACGCCTTCTTCGCCGATGTCGTCGAGGGAATGGACAGCGCCGCAAACGAATCCGGCCTCAAGCTGATCCTCAACACCGGCCGCCGCAGCGCCGCGCGCGAACGCACCGCGCTGGAGAGCCTGCTCTCGTTCCGGCCCGGCGGCATCATCCTGCTGTCCCCCATCCTGCCCGCCGCCGCCATTCGCGATGCGGCGCAACAGACTCCGCTGGTCCTGGTGTCGCGTAGTTCGGCCGTCGCCGACGTCGACACCGTCAACGACGACGGCGAGGTCGGTGCCGGGCTCGCCGTGGATCACCTTGCCTCCCTTGGGCATCGACGGATTGTGCACCTCGACGGCGGCAGCGCGTTCACCGCGGCGCCGCGCCGCAGGGGCTACCGCACCGCGATGGAACGCCACGGCTTCGAGCCGATGGTCATCCCGAGCGAGCACACCGACTCCGCAGGCGCGGCCGCCGTGCAGAAGCTGCTGAACATCTTCTCTCGCGACAACTTCCCCACCGCCTTGGTGTGCGGCAACGACTTCAACGCCGTCGGTGCCATGTCCGCGCTGGAAGAGGCCGGGTTACGCATCCCCGACGACGTCTCCATCGTCGGCTACGACAACACCTCCCTGGCCTCGCTCCGCCAGGTCTCGCTGACGACGATCGACCAGCCGCGCGTCCAAATGGGCCGCCTCGCCGTCGAAGCGCTCGTCGAACGCCTACAGGCCGATCGCACCGAACCGGTCCGTCACCGACTACAACCGTCCCTCGTCGTCCGCGCGACGACGAGCACCCCGAGCATCTGAATCCCCCTGCCCCCGGGCAGTTTCCCCAACCGCACGTTGAGATTTCACCAGAAGGAAGTCGATGACATCCCACAAAGCCGTCACCCTCGGCCTCGCAGGCACCGGCCGCATCGGCACCTCCCACGCCGAAACCCTCAAGAACCTCCCGAACGTGGCCGACATCATCGTCGCCGACGCCGACCCCGACCGAGCCCGCACCGTCGCCACCAAACTCGACATCACCTTCGCCCCCGACCTCGACACCCTCTTCGCCGCCGACCTGGACGGCCTGATCATCGCCACCGCCACCGACTCACACCCCGAGTTGATCACCAGGGCGGTAGACGCGGGCATCCCGGTCTTCTGCGAAAAGCCCGTCGCCGCCGACATCGCGGGCACCCTCGCCGTCCTCGACCACATCCAAACCTCCACCGTCCCAGTGCAAATCGGTTTCCAACGCCGCTTCGACGCCGGCTACCGAGCCGCCCGCGCCGCCATCGCCGCAGGCTCCCTCGGCTGGCTGCACACCCTGCGCGCCACCACCCTCGACCCCACACCTCCACCCGCCGACTACATCCCCCGCTCCGGCGGCATCTTCCGCGACTGCGGCGTCCACGACTTCGACATCATCCGCTGGGTAACCGGCCGCGAAATCACCGAGGTCTACGCCACCGGCACCAACCAGGGCGACCCATTCTTCACCGAAGCAGCCGACGTAGACACCGCCGCCATCCTCCTACACCTCGACAACAACACCCTGGCCACCGTCTCCCTGACCCGCTACAACGGCGCAGGCTACGACGTCCGCCTAGAAGCCCTCGGCTCCAAGGGAAACGCCATAGTAGGCCTAGACAACCGCTCCCCCCTGACCTCAGTAGAACCCGACTACACCCCCTCCTCCTCCCCCGCCTACCCCGGCTTCATGGACCGCTTCCGCAACGCCTACACCGAAGAACTAATCGCCTTCATCTCCGTAGTGAACGGCACCCTCGAAAACCCCTGCAGCCCAACCGATGCCCTCGAAGCCTTCTACGTCGCCGAAGCCTGCGAACTCTCCCGCCACGAGCATCGTCCGGTCCAGATCACCGAAGTCCGCCGCTGACTCCCGTTGCCGGTAGATCCCCCGCCTACCGGCAACAGTCGGCATCCCTCGGAACGCAAATGCCCCTTACGGTTTCAGCAGCAGCCCACTCTTCGAGCTCGAGAGGTCCCGGGCTCGCATTCAGTCCGCACCGCTATGTTGGACCAGTAGTGCTCGTAACTCATCCGGGTGTAGCCACTGGGACCCCGTATGAATCATCCTGTGACAGTTGGAGCACAAGAGGATCAGGTCGGACAGCTTGGTCTTCGTCTCGCCGGAAACATGCAGCGGGATCACATGGTGAACCTCGATGTATCCCTCGCCGCGCTCGCCGTAGGTCGCCTTGAAATCGAACGCACATACCTCGCATCGGACGCGATCTTCCGACTTCAGGAACGCTGCGATCTTCTTCTTACGCAAGCCAGATCCCGCTCTCTGCGGAAGTATCGGGTCGCCAGCAGCCGCCCCTCCCGGACCTCGATGTCCTCCAGGAACACTATGTCCAAGCCGCCCTTGGTCGACTCCTCCACCAACTCGCCGCCTGCCGCGGCCTGGCGAATAGCCTCCGCGGCCGCGCGCATCTCGTCCGGCGAGTCGAGGAAGTCATCCAAAACTTCACCATCAAGTCTTGATCCTCTTGTCTTTGCACCCACATAGCCCGGATGGACGGCAGCGATATCAGCCGTCTTGCGCGAAACGCTCCCCGGTCCGCGAAACTTCTCGCTCCGGCGCTCAACCGGATGGATAGGCAACGAACGAAGCAGCTCAGACAGCCCCGCCGCACGCGGATCGGTCTCCCTGATCTGTCGCCAGTCGTTCCCTATCATGAGGTCACAGGCGAGGATCAACTCATCTCGAGTCCAGTCAGGATCGGACACCATGTGGGTCAGGATAGCTTCGAATCGGACTGATTCACCGATGTACACCGCCCGCACTGAATCCGGTTACTAACAACCCAGCGTTTATCCACAGCTCCACTGTTTCCCCAGCACCGCCTATCCCCCGGGGAGCGCTTCCGGTGCACTCTCCGCCCATGGACCTCTACGGCGTCCGGTCGCGCGCGCAACTTATTGCCGAAGGCGTACCGGGAACAACGATCGACGACCGTTGTCGGCGCGGTACATACGTGCGGCTTCTACCGCGCACGTACTTGCTTGGCGCCCCCACGGGTCTGGCACAATGCGCGGCCATCGTAACTTGGATCCCGACAGCAGCGTTGAGCCACCGAACAGCTGGATGGCTGCACAATATGCTGCCGGAGCCGACTGTCTTCGAGGCAACCGTGCCGGCGAGTGTGCATCGTCGAAGCCCTAAATGGCTGACTCTGTATCGCCGAGAGCTACCTCCCGACGTAGTGGAGGACACGTGGGGTCTGCCGTCAACGAATGTTGCGCAAACCCTGATCGACTGCATTTCGGTCATGCCAGAGGACGACGCTGATCGCCTGGTCGACAACCACGTTGATCGCACAGTCGCGGTGTCCGAACTCATCGGCCTGAGTCGCTCAGGCAACCGTGGCTGTCAGCCGTCAAGTAATTCCCCCAGGTGAGGGGTAGTTCCGTCACGGAATTCCCCCACTGTCCGTCACTCAATTCCTCCACCGGCCGTCACGTAATTCCCCCACCTGGCGGTGTGTCGCCGGTCGGCGTGTCTCGCACACATGTTCGCTTGTCCTCGACGGTTGTTCCGGCGAGGAGAGCGAGAAAGAGATGGCGAGGAGGAGTTTCTCGATGTTCGATCTTGTCGAGCTCTACACCCACTGGCAGGCCGGTCGCGGACAACGCGAACTGGCGGCATCGCTGGGGATCGACCGGAAAACGATCCGGAAGTACGTCGCGCCAGCGGTTGCCGCTGGCATAACACCGGGCGCGAGCCCACCCCTTTCTGCTGAGCAGTGGGCCGAGCGAGTCGCGGAATGGTTTCCCGCACTGCATGATCCGGGCGCGCGGGCAGTGACATGGTCGTTGATCGACCCGCACGCTGAGCGGATCAAGTCCTGGCTGGGTCACCGTGTCACGGTCGCCACGATCGCGCAACGCTTACGCGACGACCACGGGGTGGACGTATCGGAATCATCTGTACGCCGTTGGATAGCAACACATTTCGCTGACGAGGCCGCCCGGGCCAAAGTGACGGTGATGCGCCCGCCGGTGCCACCGGGCAGCGAAGCCCAGATCGATTACGGCCGGCTCGGGTCGTGGTTCGATCCGACCTCGGGGCGGCGGGTGACGGTGCAGGCGTTCGTGATGGTGCTCTCGTGCTCGCGGATGCCGTTCCTGCAACCGGTGCTGTCGATGGATCAAACATCGTGGTGCGCTTCCCATGTCGCGGCATTCGAGTTCTTCGGCGGAGTCCCCGCCCGGCTCGTGATCGACAACCTACGCACCGGCGTCGACAAACCCGATCTCTACGACCCGAAACTCAACCGCACCTACGCCGAACTCGCCGTCCACTACCAGACGTTGATCGACCCGGCTCGGGTCCGCAAACCGAAGGATAAACCACGCGTCGAACGTCAAATGCAGTACATTCGCGATTCCTTCTGGCGTGGAAGGGAATTCAGCACCCTGGCCCAGATGCAAGGTGAAGCCATCCGGTGGTGCTGCGACGTCGCGGGGTTGCGGAATTCGCGGGCGCTCGACGGTGGGCAACCGTTGCCGGTGTTCGAAGCGACAGAACGCGACGCGCTGATGCCATTGCCGGCGGCGCCGTTCGTGTTGTCGGTGTGGTCGACCGGGAAAGTCGGGCTCGACACCCACATCAAGATCGGGAAAGCGTTGTATTCGGTGCCGTGGCGGCTGATCGGGCAAACCCTGCACGCCCGCACCAGCGGTGACATCGTGCAGATCTTCCGCGACCAGCACGTCGTCGCGACCCATGTCCGCCGCCTGGCGGGGCGGGCGACGAATATGGAGCACTATCCGCCCGAGACCATCGCGTTCCACCTGCAAGGCCCGACCTGGTGCCGCAAGATCGCCATCGATGTCGGCCCGGCTTGCGAGCTGGTGATCGGTGATCTGTTGTCACCCAACGCGATCCACCATCTACGCGCCGCGCAAGGCATCCTTCGGCTACGCGAGAAATACGGTCTCGACCGCCTCGAAGCGGCCTGCTCACGCGCGATCGAGGTCGGCGACCCGTCCTACCGCACCGTCAAAGGCATCCTCGCGGTCGGCACCGAGACCGAAGACCCATTCGGCGGCACCGCTACCAGCGATATCGCCGAGGTCCCGGCGTTCCTGCGCGGTCCCGACCAGTTCGCCAATAACTGACCCGCCCGCCACCCGGCCAACAATTCTTTCCTAATTCTTCACTCCAGCAAGGAAATACACACTCATGTCCATCAGCGACCCCGCCCTGCGCGATGTTCTACGCGCGCTGAAACTCACCGGCATGCTCGACACTCTCGACGCCCGCCTGGCCCAAACCCGCGACGGGAAACTCGGGCACCTCGAGTTCCTGCAGGTCCTCTGCGAAGACGAGATCGCCCGCCGCGAAACCAATGCCCTGACAAGGAGGATCCGGCGAGCGAAGTTCGAAGAACAAGCCACTTTCGAGGACTTCGACTTCGCCGCGAACCCGAAACTCCCCTCGGCGATGATCCGCGACCTGGCCGCGCTGCGCTGGCTCGATTCCGGGGAATCGGTCATCCTCTACGGCCCGGTCGGAGTCGGGAAAACCCATGTCGCACAAGCACTGGGCCATGCCGTCGCCCGCCGCGGCGGTGACGTCCGCTTCGCGAAGACCAGTCGCGTTCTGGCTGATCTGGCCGGTGGTCACGCGGATCGGTCCTGGGGCAAAAGGATTCGTGAATACACTCGCCCGCACGTGTTGATCCTCGACGACTTCGCGATGCGCGAGCACACCGCCCTGCACGCCGATGACCTCTACGAGTTGATCAGCGAACGCGCGCTCAGCGCCAAGCCGCTGATCTTGACCAGCAACCGCGCTCCGAAGGACTGGTATGCCCTGTTCCCGAACCCGGTCGTCGCCGAAAGCCTGCTCGACAGACTGATCAACACCAGCCATCAGGTCTTGATGGACGGACCCTCGTTCCGGCCCCGCAAACGGCCAGGCCGACCCGCCAGCTGACCACCTCGAAGCGGCTCGCTACGCTCGCAGCGAGGCACGTCTACTGGAGGAATTCCGTGACGGCAGCCTGGGGGAATTGCCTGACGGTCGACACCGTGGCTCGCCCGCGCTGCGTAGACAGCTCCGAGAGTCAGCCCTTTACTCCGCATCGGAACCGGAGCGACTGTTCGCACGGGCGCTCGCCAAACGTCGTCTGCACATGCTGGCAAACCATCCGATCGGTCCGTACATATGCGACTTCGTCGACGAACGCTCGCGCACCGTCGTAGAAGTCGACGGCCGCGAGTTCCACAGCGCACCAGAAGTTTTCCGCCATGACAGACGGCGACAGAACTGGCTCCAGCTCCAGGGGTGGCTGGTTCTCCGTTATGCCGCTGCGGACATCTACGCCGCGATCGATCGATGCGCGGATGAGGTGGTTGCTGTGGTTCGGGGCCGACGGCGCCAAGCATGACGGCCTGGGCGGACAATTTCCCATGCGGAGGTCGGATACATGGCCCGGACCCTTCAAAAGTGTCCATGTAGACCGGGACACTCAGCCAGGGATGCCGCAAATCCTGATCTGGAACAATCCAATCGCACACATCACCAAGTGGAACGTTCCCATGTAGCCAGCGACCGTGGCACACTCCACTCGTGACCAGCGGGGCGGAGCTAGAACTACGTCAGATGATCTTCGATCAGCTGAGGCGAGAGGTTGCAGAGAAAGGGTCGCTCACGCGAAGTGAGCTCTCGGCGTTCACGGTCGGAGACACCACCCATCGGCTGATCGATCAGAACAAAGGAATCTGGAACCCGCGAGCGCTTCAGGCCACCTTGTCGATCGTCTCAAAGCCAGGCAGCCCCTACTCAGATGAGGAAATCGGCGAATCTCTGTATGCCTACGCCTACCGCGACGGAAGCATCAACGGGGACAACACGAAGCTGAGGCGCGCCTACGAGCTCCAACTACCGATCATTCTGCTCCGATGGATTCGCGACGGAGCTTATGTCCCGGTGTTCCCAGTCTATGTAACCAGAGATGACCCCGGCCGCCGCAGATTCATCCTGGCACTGGACGAGACCCTTCGATCAGTTTCAGATCCGCTCCACCTCGACCCGATCGAGCGGGCATACGCCCGGCGCCTCACGAAGCAGCGACTGCATCAGCCGGAGTTCAGAGGTCGAGTGCTACTTGCCTACGACAACAGGTGCTCGGTGTGCAGTATCGGGCATGCGCAACTTCTCGACGCGGCCCATATCATCTCCGACAGTAAGGAGCATGGCTCGCCTGACGTCACCAACGGACTGTGCCTCTGCAAGATTCACCACGCAGCCTTCGATGCGAACCTGCTCGGCATATCCCCACAGTATGAAGTTCACATCAGCGACAAGCTGATGCAGGATCCGAACGACGGGCTCATGCTCATCCATGGCCTTCAGTCCATGGATGGCACAGAGTTGACGCTGCCACATCGACGAGGCGACCGCCCTTCCAAAGAGCGGCTTGCCGAACGATTTGCTGACTACATTGCTGCTGGGTGAGCCATCAGACGATACGAACCGCAGTGCGCCGAGGGCGCGCATGCCTGAATTGGCGTAAACCATGTTCAACCCATTAGGCCGTACCCGGCGGGAGCAAATTGTCCTCCTACGTCGGTAAGAGTCGTCCAACAACCTCGGCGAGCTGCTTGACGTTGCGGCATTCGTGCATGGTGATGTGGTCGGCGTAGGTGTGGGCGGCGGAGTCGCCGGTGGACCAGGAGCGGGCGGGTTCTGGGTTTAGCCAGTAGGCGTGTTTGGCTCTGTCGCACATGGTTTGGAGGGCGGGGAGGTTGGGGGTGGTGCGGTTGGTGCGGGCGTCGCCGAGGATTAGGAGGGAGGTTCGGGGGCCTAGGGCTTCGAGGTAGTTGTCGGTGAAGGATTGGAGGGCTTCGCCGTAGTTGCTGCTGCCGTAGCGGGCTACGTTGGCTTCGTGCACGATTCGGGCGGCCAGGCCTGGAGTGGGTGGGTCACCTCGGGTGAAGAAGGGGGTTACCTCGTCGCAGGTGTCTATGAAGCCGAAGCTGCGGACCTTGGTGAATTGATCTTGGAGGGCTTGGATCAGGTGGAGGGTGAATTCGGCGAAGCCGGTTACCGAGCCGGAGAGGTCGGCTAGGACTACCAGGTCGGGGCGGCCGTGTTTGCGGGCGCGCAGGACGGGGTCGATGGGGACGCCGCCGGTGGCCATGGAGCGGCGGAGGGTGCGGCGCATGTCGATGTGGCCGCGGACGGATTTGCGGCGGCGGGCCGCTAGACGGGTGGCTAGTTTGCGGGCCAAAGGGTTTACCAGGCGGCGCATTTCGGCCAGGTCTTGTTCGCGGGCGCCGAGGAAATCGATCTGGTCGGCGCTGGATTCGACGCCGCGGCGGGCGATGTATTCGGTGCCGCGGAGTTGGGCGGAGCGTAGGCGGGCCTCGGTTTGGACGGCGGTGCGGAATTCGGTGAGGCGGCGGTTGGCTTCGATGGTGCGGACGGCGGTGTCGAGTTCGGTTGTGCCGCTTGTGCCCGCGGTGATGCGGGCGAGGAGGTCGTCTGGGTTCAGGGCTCGCATGGTCAGGTAGGAGGACCAGCCTGCGCCGGAGGCGGTGGTGACGGGGGTGTCGGACTGGCCGGTGCCCGCTCCCCCGTACGCGCCGAGTTCGGTCAGTGCTTGACGGGCGAGGTCAGCGGCGGCGGACGGGTCGTCCTCGGTGAGCGCGGCGGCGAGTCGATCTCGAAGTGAATCAATGGATTCCGGCGTTGCGGGTAATGCCGACCGCGGCTGTTCGGTCGTCAAGAAATAGAGGTCGAAGAGTTGATCGAAGACCGCACGCTGACCGTTGCGGCGGAGTAAGCAAGCGGCCATACCCGAACGCAGTCGGTTTCGGTCCGACAGTCCGAGGGCGAGCATGGCTTCCGCGGCGTCGATGGTTTCGCTGGGGCCCGCAGTGATTCCGTGGTCACGTAGGAGTCCTACGAACTCGACGAGGCGATCAGTGATCGTGTCGGAGGGTTGTTGCGGAGCAGCTGGACCGTGGCGAGTCGACGTCATGCCGCGGCCTCCGTTTGGACCATCGGGGTCGGTGCGGACAACACGAGTTCGGCCGCGCTGTGATCGACGATCGCCGCGCTGTCCCAGCCCACAGGTTCCGACTCGAGCGGCTCCGAAAGCGCGGTGTCTGCGTGGTGCGAGATCGGAAGAAGCCAACCGGGTGAGGCGCTGATGATGTCGTGATGATCGCCCAGGCGGGCGATCTGGCCGTGGTGGCCACTCTGCTGACCGGCATCGAGCCGGCCAACGCCGACTACTGAGTGACCGCTCACCTCTGCGTCCCCTCATCGGAGTCCAGCGACAGGCGTTCGGACGCAATGCGGTGGTCCGCTTGGTATTTCAGCAGGACGCCGAGGGTGGAGCGGACGACACCGCCGGTCAGCGAGCGGGTGCCGAGGGCAACGAGAGTTCTTGCCCAGTCGATGGTTTCGGCGATCGAGGGCGGCTTGCGAAGGGAGATTTCGCGTAAGGCGCCGACGACGCGGACTACCGGTTCGCCAAGGGCTTCGTCTAGTTCGGGGACCTTCATGCGGACGATGGCTCGTTCCAATTCGGCTGTGGGGTAGTCGATGTGGAGGTAGAGGCAGCGGCGCTTCAACGCTTCGGAGAGGTCGCGGTTGGCGTTGGAGGTGACGATGACGAAAGGTTTGCGGACGGCGGTGATGGTGCCGAGTTCGGGGATGCTCACCTGGTAGTCGCCGAGCACCTCGAGGAGCAGGCCTTCGAGTTCGACATCGGCCTTGTCGAGTTCGTCGATGAGCAGCACGGTGGGGCGCGGGTTGCGGATGGCCGCGAGCAGCGGGCGGGCGAGCAGGAACTCCTCGGTGAAGACGTGGTCGCGGGTGCTGTCCCAGGCCTCGTGGTCGGTGGCGGTGATGCGGAGCAGTTGTTTGGCGTGGTTCCACTCGTAGAGGGCGCGGGCCTCGTCGATGCCTTCGTAGCACTGCAGGCGGATGAGGTCGGCGGTCGACGCCGCGGCGACGGCCTTGGCCAGCTCCGTTTTGCCCACGCCGGCGGGCCCCTCGATCAGGAGGGGCTTGCCGAGGTGGTCGGCGAGGAAGACGGCGGTGGCGATATCGATGGACGGGAGGTACCCGGCATCGGTGAGCCGCCGAGTCACCTCATCGACGGAGCCGAAGAACTTACTCATCAGTAAGAGTCTAGATCGCCCGGATTCGATAGTCGCGAGCCGAGATCGGCCGACCGAGGGTTGATCTGAACTGTGCTTGAGGTTCTAGGGTCACGGTATGAGTTTCACCGACGTCGAACGCGCCTATCTGGCCAGCCAGAGCTTGGCCCGCCTCGCTACCGTCTCACCCGAGGGCGCCCCGCAGGTCAGCCCACTCGGCTTCCGCCTCAACCCCGACGACACCATCGACATCGGCGGGCCGAATCACGCTGCCACACAACGCTATCGAAACATTCTGGCCAACCCATTGGTGAGCCTCCTGATCGACGACCTGACCCCGGACGAGCCCGGCGCGATCAAGCCGGGCTGGGGACGCGGAGTCGAGATCCGCGGTGTCGTGGAGACCCTGACGGTGGACGTTGCGCCGGTCGCGCCCGAATGGTTCTCCAACGACATCATCCGAATCCACCCCCGCCGCATCCGGAGCTGGCACATCGACCCGGCCAACCCCGACGGCGGCGCACGCAACGTCGGGTAGACGCCGCTGGGGTAGGTCACGGCCGCCTCGATACCGCCTAGCCGTCGAAGCAGACTCCCAGCCGCCCCCTAGACATCTAGGCAACAGGCCTACGAGAGAGCGGCCGGGCGATGCTCGAACGGGACATAGTGAAGTGGCTATTCGCACGATGACGCCTGTCATCCCGCCCCCACCACCGCCGCCGACCTCGACACTCGCAGCGATCCTGCGCCACGCACTGCTGCACCATGTCCCGCTGGCCACGTGGATGCCCGTGCGGTGGAGTCGCGCTCAGCCCTCGCGGGGCCCACTTCATGCGCGGCCGACACGCCCGCTCAGCCGAACGGCGTGATCGCTGACGCTTGTCCGAACCCAGAGTCGGCACATTGCTCCTCCAGGGCACGAAGACAGCCGCAGTGGAAAACGGCTCGTGACCGGCCGCAGTCGGTATTCGACCAGGCCGAGCCCTATGTTTGCTGATAGCGTGCGAAGTGCGGCAAACTAGCACCGAGAATCCCTTATCCACGCCAGTTCAACGACCAACCTGTCACCCGAAATCTCTGTCAGACTGGCCTTTTCGAGTAACTGATTGCGGAGGACTCGCATGGAAACAATGCTTGCGGCCCGATTGCACATCCCCTCGCGCACCTTGTCCATGGAGCAGGTACCCAAGCCGGTGCCCGGGGCGGGTGAGGTCGTGATCAAGGTGGCGGCCGCCGGGGTGTGCCTGTCCGACGTGCATCTCATCGACGGCGGACTGCAGCCGCAGCTACTGGCGGGCGACACGGTGACGCTCGGGCACGAGGTCGCCGGTTCGGTCGCGCAGGTGGGGCCGGAGGTCACCGGGCTCGCGGTCGGGGATCGAGTGGCGCTGCAGGCGGGCGAGGTACGCAACGGCACGATCTACACGCGTGGTGTCGACTACGACGGCGGGTGGGCCGAATACGCGCTGGCCACGGCGGCGACCGCGATTCCGATACCGGACAGCCTGCCGTTCGAGCAGGCGGCGATCATTCCGGACGCGGTCTCGACGCCGTGGGCCGCGATCACGGTCACCGGTGACGTCCGGGCCGCGCAGGCCGTCGGGGTGTGGGGCGTCGGCGGGCTCGGTGCGCATGCGGTGCAGTTGCTGCGCGTTGTCGGCGCGTATCCGATCATCGCGGTCGACCCGAACGCCGCCGCCAGGGAGCGGGCCGTCGAGTTCGGGGCCGATCTGGCGCTCGATTCGGCCGACCCGGACTTGGCGAAGAAGGTCGCGGAGGCCACCGGCGGCGGCGGTATCGATGTCGCGTTCGACTTCGCCGGAGTTCCCGCGGTGCGCGAGCAAGCGGTCCGGGTACTCGCGCGCCAGGGGCGGCTCGTCCTGGTCGGTATCGTAAATGAGCCCTTGACCATCAAGTACAGCGCGCCGTTCGTGGTCGCGCAGCAGCAGATTCGCGGACACTACGGCTCGGATGCGACCCATGTGCCGCAGCTGATTCGGCTGACCGCCGGTGGGCGCCTTGACCTTTCACGCTCGATCAGCGGGGTGTTCCCGCTCGCCGACGCGCCGGCGGTCGTCGACCGGCTCGTCCGCAAAGAGGGCGACCCGATCCGACTCATCCTGCGGCCCTGACGGATCGGGAGCCTCATGTTCATTGCGATCGCCGCGACGATGACGGTCATCCTGGTGTGGTCCTGCCTGTCACGCTCGATGGCCCGCTGGAAGGTGACCGCACCGCTGGCGATGGTGGTGGTCGGCGCGCTGGTTAGCTGGAGCAGCGATCACTGGCTCGCCGCGGCGATCAACACCGACACGGCGCAGCGGATCGTCGAATTCATCTTGGCGCTGTTCCTTTTCGCCGACGCGACCGAGGTGCGCGATGGGCTGTCCGGTCGTCGGCACACCGGGATCTTCCGGCTGCTGTTCATCGCCTTCCCGCTGAGCCTAGCGGCCGCCTACCTACTGGGATTCATTCTGCTGCCGGGCATTTCGTGGTCGGTGATCCTGCTGATCGCCTGCATCGTCATCCCCATCGACCTGGTGCCCGCGCAGGCGATCGTGCGGGATCTGCGTGTGCCAGAACGGGTTCGGCACGCGCTCAACGTGGAGAGCGGTTTCAACGACGGACTCGTCGCACCGATCTTCCTGTTCGCGCTTGCGGCGGCGGAAGCAAGCGCGGAGTCCGATCAAGCGCTGCACGCGCTCGGGCAGGCGGTGCCCGCGGTGGTGAAGTCGGTGCTCATCGGCCTGCCGATCGGCGCGGTGGCCGGATACTGCATGTCGATCGCCGTGCGCAAGCGATGGACGGACGCGCGGGCCGTGCGCATCGGCACCATCGCGATACCGGTGCTGACCTACAGCGTCGCCGTGTGGTTGGACGGCAACGGTTTCGTGGCCGCATTCCTCGCTGGCATCGCCTACAGCGCGACGCGGCGGGAGATACCGGGTGAACCACTGCAGTCGACCGAGGATGTCGCCGAATTCTGCGGTCTGGCAATGTGGTTCGCGGTCGGGAACGTCGCCGCCACACTCACCTGGCTCACCTGGCAGGTCATCGTGTACGGACTGCTCGCGCTGACGGTGGTCCGCCTCGTTCCGGTCGCGATCTCGCTGCTCGGGTCGCCGTTCACGCGGCGCGAACGGCTGATGATCGGCCTGCTCGGACCGCGCGGGGTGGCGTCGATCGTGTTCGCACTGCTCGCCTTCAACGGACTACACAAAGATGACGACGCCTACCTCGTGATCGGCGTGACATTGGTGGTGGTCGTCGGCAGTGTCGTCCTGCACGGAATCGGCGCACCGCTCATCGCCGAACACCTGGGAAAACGTCGGCGCGACAACGTGATAGACAGCTGACCCGCTCCCGGTCGCGCCCACACCGCAACAGACGACGAGAGCAGACGTCGTGAAGACCCCGCCCTGACGCACCGGGAGCCGTGGCCGGTCTACCCTCTCCCGAAACCGTCGTCGACACATTGCTGCCGATATTCGGGACTCGACAGCGACTGCCTGGGCAGCACAGAATCAAGCCCCCGAGACTGTTGCCGTCGATTCTCGGGGCCTGTTGCGCCCCTGGGGGTTAACCCCTAGTACCCGAGGTTGAAAGTTTCCGCAGACCGGTCAGCACCCGTGACCTTTCGGACGAAATGCGCAAGAGTGAGACCGTGCAGTCGGTGCCGGGCCGGGTATGCCGGGGGCGCCCGCAAAGCAGCGGCGACACAGTTGATCCCGACCTGTCGGCGTGATGCGCGCATCACGTGGGCAGACCGCAGCGGGGGATGGTGAACGAACAGTTCACCGCAGAGTGAAAGGATCCATGTTGTTCTCCACAACCAAGTCCACTAATTCGCGCCGCATGCTGGCTCGAGTGGCTGTCGCCGGCGCCATCGCCGCGGTTCCGTTGACCGCGTTGGCCATTCCCGCGTCGGCCGACGCGCAGCTCGGCGTGCCGGTCGTTACCCAGGTCCGCCACCATCCACACCACGACCGCAACTGCGACTTCGGCCCGTTCAAGGACTGGAGCTGCAACAACGGCCCGTTCTCGAACCGTGGCCACGATCAGGATCCGTTCTGGCAGTTCCGCCAGAACCGTCCGCAGGGACTGTTCGGCAGCAGCTAGCGCACAACGGCCCGGCACCAATCGGTGCCGGGCCGCTATTGTGCTGGAACTCAGGCGGTTTCGGTGATCGGCCGGTCGACCCAGCTCATCAGGCCGCGCAGCTTGGCGCCGGTGACCTCGATCGGGTGCTCGGCGTTGGCCTTGCGCAGACCCTCGAGCTCCTTGTTGCCGCCCTCGACGTTGGCGACGAGGCGCTTGACGAAGGTGCCGTCCTGGATGTCCTTGAGGATGTCCTGCATGCGCTTCTTGGTGTCGGAGTCGATGACCCGCGGGCCGGACAGGTAGCCACCGAATTCGGCGGTGTCGGAGACCGAGTAGTTCATCCGGGCGATGCCACCCTCGTACATCAGGTCGACGATGAGCTTGAGCTCGTGCAGCACCTCGAAGTACGCCATCTCGGGCGCGTAGCCCGCCTCGACCATGACCTCGAAACCGGTCTTGACCAGCTCTTCGGTGCCACCGCAGAGCACGGCCTGCTCACCGAACAGGTCGGTCTCGGTCTCTTCCTTGAAGGTGGTCTTGATGACGCCGGCGCGGGCACCACCGATCGCCTTGGCGTAGGACAGGGCGAGCGCCTGGCCCTCACCCTTCGGGTCCTGATCGACCGCGATCAGGGCCGGCACACCCTTGCCGTCGACGAACTGACGACGCACCAGGTGGCCGGGGCCCTTCGGCGCGACCATCGCGACGGTGATGAACTCCGGCGCCTTGATCAGGCCGAAGTGGATGTTGAGGCCGTGGCCGAAGAACAGCGCGTCGCCGTCCTTCAGGTTGGGCTCGATGTCGTTGGTGAAGATCGACGCCTGCGCGGTGTCGGGAGCGAGCACCATGATCACGTCGGCCCACGCCGAAACCTTGGCCGGGGTGCCGACGGTCAGACCCGCCTCTTCGGCCTTCGGCCGCGACTTCGAACCCTCCGCGAGGCCGACCCTGACCTCGACGCCGGAGTCGCGCAGGCTCAGCGAGTGCGCGTGGCCCTGGCTGCCGTAGCCGATGACAGCGACCTTGCGGCCCTGGATGATCGACAGGTCGGCGTCGTCGTCGTAGAACATCTCGACTGCCACTTGGTTGGTTCCCTTCTGGATACTTTGCTTAGGTCTGAAAGTTGTTTAGTTAAAAGCGTTTAACGCGTCGCAGTGATCGACTTGGGACCGCGGCCGACGGCGACAACACCGGACTGCACAATCTCCCTGATTCCGTACGGTTCCAGCATGCGCAGCAGCGCGTCGAGCTTGGACCGGGTTCCGGTCGCCTCGACGGTGAGCGCGTCCGGCGAGACGTCGATCACTTTCGCACGGAAGAGCGTAACCGCCTCGATCACCTGGGTCCGCACGCTGGCGTCGGCACGGACCTTCACCAGGATCAGTTCGCGGGCCACCGAGGTGTCGGAATCCTGCTCCACGATCTTGATGACGTTCACCAGCTTGTTGAGCTGCTTGGTGACCTGCTCGAGCGGCAGGTCCTCGACGGTGACGACGATGGTCATCCGGGAGATCTCGGGGATCTCGGTGCCGCCGACCGCGAGCGACTCGATATTGAAGCCGCGGCGGGAGAACAGCGCCGCGACTCGCGCCAGCACGCCCGGCTTGTCCTCGACGAGGACGCTCAGGGTGTGGGTGGTACTCATGCCTCCACCTCGCTAGCGCTCGGCTCCGCCACGAGCACCCTCGTAGCTGTGTCTTTGATTCGCTCGCTGCGCTCGCTCATGCCTCGCTCACCTTGTTCTTCTCATGCGACATCGCCTCGTGGATAACCGCAGGCTCGGCGGCCTGCTCGTCGTCATCGAACAGCGGGCGGATGCCGTGGGCGGCCATGATCTCGTCGTTGCTGGTGCCAGCGGCGACCATCGGCCACACCTGGGCGTCCTTGCCGACGATGAAGTCGATCACCACGGGACGGTCGTTGATGGACTGTGCCTGCCGGATCGCGTCCTCGACGTCCTCCTCGCGCTCCACCCGGATGCCAACGCAGCCAAGGGCTTCGGCGAGCTTCACGAAGTCGGGGATGCGCAGGGTGTGCGTGCCGAGATCGGTGTTGGAGTAACGCTCCTGGTAGAACAGCGTCTGCCACTGGCGGACCATGCCGAGGTTGCCGTTGTTGATCAGCGCGACCTTGATCGGCACGCCCTCGACGGCACAGGTGGCCAACTCCTGGTTGGTCATCTGGAAGCAGCCGTCACCGTCGACCGCCCACACCTCTTTGTCCGGCATGCCCATCTTGGCGCCCATGGCGGCCGGGACGGCGTAGCCCATGGTGCCGAGACCGCCGGAATTCAGCCAGGTGCGCGGCTTTTCGTACTTGATGAACTGCGCGGCCCACATCTGGTGCTGGCCGACGCCGGCACAGTAGATGGCGTCGGGTCCGGCCAGGCGGCCGAGCGCCTCGATGACGTATTCGGGCGAGAGCGAGCCGTCGCTCGGCGTCGACCAGCCGAGGGGGTAGCTCTTGCGGATGCCGTCGAGGTACTTCCACCATTCGGTGAGGTCGAGCAGCGGAGACTTCGCGGCAGGATCGGCCTTCAAGGTCTCGATCAGTTCGACGATCACCTCACGGCAATCGCCAACGATCGGGACATCGGCGTGCCGGTTCTTGCCGATCTCGGCCGGGTCGATATCGGCGTGAATCACCTTGGCGTCCGGCGCGAACGAGTCGAGCTGGCCGGTGACCCGGTCATCGAAGCGGGCGCCGAGGGTGATCAGCAGGTCCGAGCGCTGCAGTGCCGCAACGGCTCCCACGGTGCCGTGCATGCCTGGCATGCCCATGTTCAGCTGGTGGCTGTCCGGGAACGCGCCGCGCGCCATCAGCGTGGTGACCACCGGGATGCCGGTCATCTCGGCCAGCTCGAGCAGCTCAGGCGAGGCGTCGGCCTTGATCACGCCGCCGCCGACGTAGAGCACGGGCGCTTTGGCTTCCAAGATCATCCGCGCGGCCTCGCGCACCTGCTTGCCGTGCGGCTTGGTCACCGGACGGTAGCCTGGCAGCCGCATTTCCGGCGGCCAGCTGAAGGTCGTCTGCATCTGCAGCACGTCCTTCGGGATGTCGACGAGCACGGCGCCCGGGCGACCGCTGGAGGCCAGGTAGAACGCCTCGGCGATGATGCGCGGGATGTCGACGCCCTCGGTGATGAGGAAGTTGTGCTTGGTGATCGGCATGGTGATGCCGGAGATGTCGGCTTCTTGGAAGGCGTCCGTGCCGATCAGGCCGCGGCCGACCTGGCCGGTGATCGCGACGATCGGCACCGAGTCCATCTGCGCGTCGGCGATCGGGGTGACCAGGTTGGTCGCGCCGGGGCCCGAGGTCGCCATGCAGACGCCGACCCTGCCGGTTGCCTGGGCGTAGCCGGTCGCGGCGTGACCCGCGCCCTGCTCGTGCCTGACCAGCACGTGGCGCACCTTGGTCGAGTCGAACAGCGGGTCGTAGACCGGGAGAATCGCGCCGCCGGGAATGCCGAATACGGTGTCGACGCCGAGCTCCTCTAGCGTGCGGACGACCGACTGCGCGCCGGTAACCCGCTCGGGCGGGAGCTGGCGGCGGTTGGCCGACGTTGTCGCGTTGCCAGCGGGCGCTGTCGGCTGATTAGCCGAGGGCGCTGGCCTGCGGGCCGAGGGCCCGGGCCGTGCGGTTGGTGCACTCACCGTCTTCGTTCCTAACTGCTTGTCGTTCTGACCCCGGATTTGTATCTGACATGCGGTGTCTTGCGATTCGCCCGGTTCGGATTTTCGCCCGAACACAAAAAACCCCCGACAGCGCATGGCTGTTCGAGGGTGGCGCGTCGCAACGCGAGCTGACGTATTCGACTCAGATAGTCAGGCTCAACGCTGGACGCGCCGGCCGATTACGAGAAGCTCGTTTCGATTCACGCGCATGACGGTATGTGTGCGTGAGCCGAAGAGTCAAACAGGTCCCATTATGTGGGATAGTGCGGCTGCTTGGGTCCTTCACCAGGATGCGAGGATGGTGGTGTGTCATCACCGCATCAGTCCGTGCCACCGGCTAAATCGTCCCACACCGCGCCCGAGGGATCGGATACGGGTGGCGGCTCGGCCGCCACTGTGATCCGCATCCCACGCCTGGCGTTCCTAGGCGTGTTCATCCTGTTCATGTGCGTGTTCTTCATGTTCGTCGGCTGGCCCATCGGCCTGTGGTGGTTGTTGCTTATCCCCGTGGCGGTGACCGTGTGGGTGCTGCGGACGCAGACGACGGTCTCCGAAACCGGGCTGGATTTGCGGACCGTGTTCGGGTCGCGGCACCTGGACTGGTCTCAGCTGAAGGGGGTGCGTATCCCGAAACGTGGATACGTGCGGGCCGATCTGATCGATGGCACCGAGGCGAAACTGCCCGCGGTGAGTTATGACCGGGTGCGCGATCTCGCGGTCGCGTCGCAGGGGCGGATCCCGGATCCGTATGCGGTGCCACCGGCTGAGGCGAAGTCGGACACCGAGGCGGTCGAGGCCGACAGCAAGGCCACCTCCGATGACGACAAAGCCGCAGACCAGAGCACAGACAGCAAGGCCGAGGTCGCTGACGTCCCAGGCAAGGACAGCTCGGAGTAGTTGGCCGCGCGGCGATGACACTGCGGCCGCGGCGGCCCGCGATCAGGAACAATCACCGACGGTAGGATGTTGTCGGCGATGTGGTCAGCGTGTCGGGAGGAGCGATCTCCGACGCACGCACCGCAGCCCGACGGCCCGGCAACTCCGGCGAAACCGTCAGCGCCGACGAACACCCTTCGCGGCGACACCAGCACGGACTGACACCGAGAACGGTTCGGGATGACGGCCACGAGCCGCCCTGACCGGCAGGTAGGCCGATACCCACGCGGGAGTACCGTGGAGCGGCCGCCGAGCTAACTCTGCGCAGTCGCACACCAGCCCCCGCGACCCAGATCGAGGACCATCAATGCCACCGCTTCGTTCACGCACCACCACCGTCGGCCGCAATGCCGCAGGCGCCCGCGCACTCTGGCGCGCCACCGGTATGACCGACTCCGACTTCGGCAAGCCGATCGTCGCCATCTCGAACTCCTACACCCAGTTCGTGCCGGGCCACGTGCACTTGAAGAACGTCGGCGAGATCGTGGCCGAGGCGGTGCGCGCCGCGGGTGGCGTACCACGCGAATTCCACACCATCGCCGTCGACGACGGCATCGCGATGGGCCACGGCGGCATGCTCTACTCGCTGCCGTCGCGCGAAATCATCGCCGACTCGGTCGAATACATGGTGAACGCGCACACCGCCGACGCGCTGGTGTGCATCTCCAACTGCGACAAGATCACCCCGGGCATGCTGAATGCCGCTATGCGACTGAACATTCCGACGGTGTTCGTCTCCGGCGGGCCGATGGAGGCCGGTAAGGCCGTTGTCGTCGGCGGCGTCGCGCAGGCGCCGACCGACCTGATCACCGCGATCTCGGCGAGCGCGAATCCGGCTGTGTCGGAAGAGGGTTTGAGCGAGGTCGAGCGGTCCGCGTGCCCGACCTGTGGTTCGTGTTCGGGCATGTTCACCGCGAACTCGATGAACTGCCTCACCGAGGCGCTTGGACTCGCGTTGCCCGGCAACGGATCCACGCTGGCCACTCATGCCGCGCGGCGGGCGCTGTTCGAGCGGGCGGGCACCGTGGTCGTCGACATCGCCAACCGTTGGTACCGCGCGGACGACGCGTCGGTACTGCCGCGGAATGTGGCCAACGCCAAGGCTTTCCGCAACGCGATGGCCCTGGACGTCGCGATGGGCGGCTCCACCAACACCGTGCTGCACACCCTCGCCGCCGCGCAGGAGGGTGAGGTCGACTTCGATCTGCACACCATCGAGGAGACCAGCCGCCGGGTGCCGACCCTGTCCAAGGTGTCGCCCAACTCCGACTACCACATGGAAGACGTGCACCGCGCCGGTGGCATCCCCGCCATCCTCGGCGAGCTGCGACGCGCGGGTCTGCTGGAGACCGACGTGAGCACCGTGCACACGCGCAGCTTCGACGAGTGGCTCGACACCTGGGATATCCGCTCCGGCAAGGCATCTGACGAAGCGATCGAGCTGTTCCATGCCGCGCCGGGCGGCGTGCGCACGGTCGAGCCGTTCTCCACCGAGAACCGCTGGTCCTCGCTCGACACCGATGCCGCCGGTGGTTGCATCCGCGACTTCGAACACGCCTACACCACGGAGGGCGGGCTGGTTGTGTTGCGCGGCAACATCGCTCCCGACGGTGCCGTGCTCAAGACCGCTGGCATCGATGAGGAGCTGTTCAGCTTCCAGGGTCCCGCGCTCGTGGTGGAATCCCAGGAGGAAGCCGTGTCGGCCATCCTCGGCAAGAAGATCAAGGCGGGCGATGTGCTCGTTGTCCGGTACGAGGGCCCCGCAGGCGGTCCCGGCATGCAGGAAATGTTGCACCCCACCGCCTTCCTGAAGGGCGCCGGTCTCGGCAAGCAGTGCGCGCTGATCACCGACGGCCGCTTCTCCGGCGGCACCTCGGGCCTGTCCATCGGCCACATCTCCCCCGAGGCGGCCAGCGGCGGCACCATCGGCCTGATCGAAACCGGCGACCAGATCCGCATCGACGTCAGCACCCGCGCGCTCGAGGTCCTGGTCGACGACGCCGTCCTCGCCGAACGCCGCGCCAAAATGGAAGCCTCCGAACGCCCCTGGCAACCCGTCAACCGCGACCGCCCCGTCACCACCGCCCTTCGTGCCTACGCCGCCCTGGCGACCTCGGCCGACAAGGGCGCGGTCCGCTACGTGCCGTAAAGACACCCCGCCCAACATCATCCGGCGCCGTTCTCATCGAGGGGCGCCGGATCCCGTTCTCCCCCAGCCACTCGACGGCGAAGGCCCCCTCCCGATTCAGGAGGGGGCCTTCGCCGTTCGTGGGCTTGGTTAGTCGAAAGGGCCGATACCCGTAAACGGGTTGCCGCCGTGGAGGTACCAGTAGGTGAGGACCGCGGCAGCTATGGCGACGACCAGGACCGCGAAGGAACCGACGAAGGGGCGGGTGGCCCAGCCCCGGTTGCGGTCGAAGGACCAGCGGCCGGGGCCGGTCAGGATGATGACGGTGGCGGTGCCCGCGAGGATGCTTTCGAGTTCGACGCCGGTGGGAACCGCGTCCTTGAATTGGAAGCCGGGGATCATGCCTTGCTTCCAGGCCCAGGCGTCGAGGATGACCGCGAGCACCGCGCCCGCGGCGAACGGGGTGGCCAGGCCGAGGACGAGCAGTGCGCCGCCGCCGAGTTCGCCGATGGTGACCAAGATGGCCGCCAGGGTCTGGTGGTCCCAGCCACCGCTGGCCATCATATCGCGGGTGCCGTCGAGGCCGGGGCCGTTGAACCATCCGGTCAGCTTCTGCAGGCCGTGGTAAATGAAGATGCCGCCGACGACAAGCCGCAGCAGGAACAGGCCGAAATCCAGTGTGCCACGGCGGTTTTCGCCATTGCGGCGGCGCAGTCGGCCCGTCTCGTTCGGGGCGTTCGCGGCGGGCGGGATGCTGGCGTAGGCGTAGGCGGGGGGCGCGTCCGGCGAGGTGCCGCTCGCACCGACCGACGGTACTTGCGGATCAAGGCCGAGCTCGTCGTCGGTGTGCGGGATGTCTTTGGTCAACTTGGGAAACTGCTCGGTGGGCGAATCAAACGGACTGCTGACGCCTCGACCGGTGGACGACACCGCCGACTGCTCTGCCATGGACGGCACGGAACTACGGGCCGCCGAGGGGTCGGATGTATCTTTCGGCTTCTCGGTCACGGCCAATACCCTATGCTGCGCCGCCCCACAGCGGGCCCCTAACAGCGCGGCGTGGCCGAGAGGTTTTCCGACTTACGACGCGCGGGCCCCCGGAGGGGCGGGGGCGGATGGTTTTCCGTAACGTCTGAGTTATGAGGTTGGTTGTCGTTGGTCGCGTTGCGGTGAGCTTGGTGCTCGGGTCCGCGCTGGTGACCGGATGCGCGCGGTTCGATGATTCGGCGTCGAGCCCGTTCACGCCGGAGCCGACGCTGCACGGGGCGAACATCGACCCGCAGAAACCGTCGCAGCCGCCGACGTCGACCACCCGGCCGAGCGGGCCGTGCATCGACCCGGATCCGGCGGTGGTCGCCACCTGCCTCGACACCACGGGTGGGCTGGTCGCGCTCGGTGACGGCGCGCTGGTCGCCGAGCGGCGCACCGGACGCATCCTCAAGGTGGCGCCGGATACGCCGCCGAGCGAGTTCGCGCATGTCGACGTGGACGGCTCCAGCGACGGCGGCCTCAGCGACCTCGTACTCTCCCCGACCTTTCAGGAGGACGGGCTGATGTACGCCTACATCACCACGCCGAGCGACAATCGGGTGGTCCGCATCGCCCAGGGTGGCGGGCCGCCGAAGGACATCCTGACCGGAATACCGAAGGGGCCAAGCGGAAATCACGGCGCCATCGAATTCGCCACGCCGAGCCAGATGTTGGTGCTGACCGGCGACGCCGGCAATCCCGGCGCCGCGAATTCCCCGTCCTCACTGGCGGGCAAGCTGCTGCGGGTGAACTCCCCCGCGCCGGGCGCTACCGCGGAGGTCGCGGTGTCGGGCATCGGCGTCGCGGGCGATGTCTGCCGCGACAGCAAGGACAGCATCTGGATCACCGACCGCACCCCGGTCGAGGACCGGCTGCAGCGGCTTGGCAGCGACGGCGTGGTCACCACGGCGTGGACCTGGCCCGACCGCCCCGGTGTCGCGGGCTGCGCCGCCGCGACCGACGGCGTCGCGATCGCGCTGACCAAGGGCAAGGCGCTCGCTCTTGCGGCGGCCGACGCCACCACCCACGCGATCACCTCGGCCCCGACCCTGATCGCGACGGACAAGTACGGTCAGCTCGGCGGTGCCGCGGTCGGCGCGGACGGCGCCATCTGGGTGGGCACCGTCAACAAGACCGACGGTCAGCCGGGCCAAACTGACGATCGCGTAGTGCGCATTCCGCCGCCGCAGGCCGGTGGAAACGGCCCGGACTAGGCGCCGACGGCAAGGGGGCCGACTCTACGGAGTCGGCCCCCTTGCCGTTGTGCACGAACAGGTTCGGTCAGCTACGCCCGTCTCATCGCACAGGCACGCCGGACCTACGCGGCGCCGGACAGCCGAAGCTGTTGCGGGCCAGACGAACTCAGCTGCAAGCCGCAAGCACGAGTTCGCGGACGCGAGCGGCGTCGGCCTGGCCGCGGGTTGCCTTCATGACGTCGCCGACGATCTTGCCCGCGGCCTGGACCTTGCCGGAGCGGATCTTCTCGGCGATATCGGGGTTGGCGGCGAGGGCCTTTTCGACCTCGGTCTGCAGGGCGCTGTCGTCGCTGACCATGCCGAGGCCCTTGGCCTCGATGATATGGGTCGGCTCGCCCGCACCGGCCAGCACGAAGTCGACGACCTGCTTGGCGACCTTGTTGTTCACCGTCTTCGCTTCGACCAGGGTGATCACCTCGGCCACCTGGCCGGGTGTGATCGGCAGGTCTGCCAGCGGAACCTCGCGCTCCTTGGCCTTTTCGGTGAGGTAGTTGACCCACCAGGAGCGCGCCTCGCCCGCGGAAGCGCCCGCGTCGACGGTGGCGATGATCAGGTCGAGCGCGCCCGCGTTGACCAGGTCGCGCATCACCTCGTCGGACAACGCCCAGTCGGACTGGATGCGGGACCGGCGCAGCCACGGGTACTCCGGGATGGTGTCGCGCAGCTGGTCCACCCATTCCGCCTCGGGCGCAACGGGTTCCAGGTCGGGCTCGGGGAAGTAGCGGTAGTCCTCGGAGGTCTCCTTGATGCGGCCCGGCGAGGTGGTGCCGTCGGTCTCGTGGAAGTGCCTGGTCTCCTGCACGATGGTGCCGCCGTTGGCGAGCACCGCGCCCTGGCGGCGCATCTCGAACCGGACGGCGACCTCGACGCTCTTGAGCGAGTTCACGTTCTTGGTCTCGGTGCGGGTGCCGAATTCCTTGGCGCCGATGGGCATCAGCGACACGTTGGCGTCGCAGCGCAGCGAACCCTGCTCCATCTTGACGTCGGACACGTTGAGCGACCTGAGCACCTCGCGCAGCGCGGTCACGTAGGCGCGGGCCACCTCGGGCGCGCGCTCGCCCGCGCCGGTGATCGGCTTGGTGACGATCTCGACCAGCGGCACACCCGCGCGGTTGTAGTCGAGCAGCGAGTGGCTGGCGCCGTGGATGCGACCGGTGGCACCGCCGACGTGGGTCGACTTGCCGGTGTCCTCTTCCATGTGCGCGCGCTCGATCTCCACCCGGAAGGTGCTGCCGTCGTCGAGCAGCACATCGAGGTGGCCCTCCGTGGCGATCGGCTCGTCGTACTGGCTGATCTGGTAGTTCTTCGGCTGATCAGGGTAGAAGTAGTTCTTGCGGGCGAACCGTCCCCACGGGGTGATCGAACAGTTCAGCGCAAGCCCGATCCGGATCGCCGACTCCACACCTTTTTCGTTGACCACCGGCAGGGCGCCGGGCAGGCCGAGGCACACCGGGCACACCTGGGTATTCGGCTCGGCACCGAATTCGGTCGGGCAGCCACAGAACATCTTGGTCGCGGTGTTCAGCTCGACGTGGACCTCCAGGCCAAGCACCGGCTCGAACCGGGCAATGACATCCGAGTAGTCCATCAAGTCGAGTGTGGGTGTGCTCATGCGGAACATTCTATGTAAACCCTCGGACGGGAACGCCCCCGCCCTTCGACACCTACTTCGGCTGGATGCGCTGCGTCAACCAGCCGGTGACGAAGGTGAGAACGTCCGGCGAGATGGTCGTCTCGATGCTGCCGTACTCGCTGGGTAGGCCGGTCTTGGTCGGTTGCATCAGGTGGTTGAGACCGGGGAAGACGTGGACCGTCGCGTCGGGGTCGGCGGCGAGGTTGTCGCGCATCGGCTGTTCGCTCTGGCTGGGCGGCACCTGGAGATCGTTCCCGCCGAAGAACGCGAGCACCGGAATGCGCAGCGCCTTCAGTGCCGGTGCCGGATCGTAGGCGATAAGGGCGGCGAAGTACGGGGTGATCGACGCGGCCACCTCGGCGTCGGACACACGCTTCTCGGGTGGCAGGGCATCATTCTGCTTGCGGACGAGTTCCTTGGCGCCCGCTAGGTCGCCCACCTTCAAAAGTGCTGCCAGCTCGGTGGTTTGCCGCACCTGGGTGTCCACCGCATCGGGGGCAGCGCCACCGGCGGCGGCGATCAACCGGGTCTGCTCGATGAGCACATCGGCGCCCTGCACACCCGGTCCGGCCATCAGAATGGCGAACGCGACACCGCTGTCCGGACGCGAGGCAAGCAGCGGCGCGAGATAACCGCCCTCGCTGTGGCCGAACAAGCCGACGCGCGCCGGATCGATGTCCGGGCGGCCGCGCAGGAACCCGACGCCCGCCGCGGCGTCGTTGGCCAGGTCGGTGTAGTTCGCGTCGTCCAGCTTGCCGCCGGTCCCGCCGACGCCTCGGTCATCGGCGCGCAGGACGGCGTAGCCCGCCCGGGTCAGGGTGTCCGCGACCAGCAGGAAAGGCTTGTGGCCGAACAGTTCTTCGTTGCGATTCTGCGGGCCGCTGCCGGTGATGAGCAGGACCGCGGGGAACGGGCCGCTGCCCTGCGGTTCGGTCAACGTGCCCGCGATGGTGATATCGCCGCTGCGGTAGGTGACATCCTCGGACTTGTACGGGAACGGCGGCTGCGGCGTTTGCGGGCGGTTCAACGGGGCGACCTTGCCACGCTCGAACGACAGCTTGAAGGTCTTGCCGCTCTGGGTGAAGTCGCCCGAGATCTTGTCGGTGCCTTTGTCGTAGCTCCCGTGGAACTTCGGGTCACCTGGAATATCGGCGATCGCGAAGGACACCGCGTCGCGCGTCGACTGCACGTCCTTCAGCTGCACACCCGCCATACCCTGCAACGGAATGTCGATGGTCGCCGTGTCTTTACCGGTGAACGTCACCCCGACCGCGAGCGGCTGACCAGGGATCTCGATCATCCCGTGCCAGTCACCGGTCGTCGGTTCGGGCGGATTCGAGTCCGACGAGCACCCCGCGACCAGCACACCAACAACGAACAGAACCACCGCGATCAGCCGCCCAGTGCGCATGAATCAACACTACCGATCGCCGGTGACAACTTTCGGTGCCGCACGTGCGGCCGACCAGACCCGCGCCAACTCCAGCAACTGCCGCAATTCGGTGTCGAAATCCTGTGCGGTCAGGAACGTTTGCGGCACGGGGTCCGAGTCCATGGGTCGCAGTCCCGCCTTACGCGCGCGGACCGCGCTCGCGAGCCGACAGGCGTAGACCTTGATCTCCCGATCGGGGCCATCCAGGGGCGCGGACACGGCATTCGGCAGATATGGACCGAGATGCAGTAGCGCGTCGCGGATCTCGACGATCATCCGAAGCAGCCGGGCGGTGGAATCCCCTCGGGTCAGGCGATCGGACGGCGCCGACATCACGACCTCAGGCACCGCCGCGGTGACAGCACGCCACAGCGGTCGCAAACGGTGGCAGATCCGCCCGTCACGATCCCAACCGGCCTGCGCCAGCAGGAGTTCGACCACCGGGCTGGCGATGAGCGTCGAAGCGACGACGGCGGTGCTGGTGAAGATGAGCTCCGCCCGGACGATGTGCGGAGGGAAGTAGTCCCACCCGAGGATCAGCTGAAAGACGAAGAGCGCCAGGTCGATCCAGAACGGCAGAAAAGCCAGCAGCATGAGATAGCAGAACGCCCTCGCCAATGGCCCGAGCTTGCCACCGCGCAGCTCTCGAATACACAGCCGAGCGAAGATCACCGCCGTCGCCGCCTGCGGTGCGGCAAAGGCGGTCCAGACGACGATCCCACCCCAATTGAGCTGCTCGGACAAGCGACCTGCACTACCCGCCGCAGGACCGGCGAGAACGATCAACAACGCCGAACCAACAGCTATAGCGCAGTAGACCCGTTGCCGCCGCCAAGTGCCTTCCGGGCCGGACTCCCACAACCGAGCCATCCCATAGAGATACATCCCCAGCATGACGATGCACCCCAACGCCAACTCATTCGTCACACTGCTGACACTCGGCGTCGGCGTACACCGATACAGAACCAGCCCGATCAGACACCACACCGGCAACCGATTGACCAACCGATCGATCACCGTATCCCTGGTGAACAACACCCTGCCCACAGCCACAATCGCCACATACCCGATCACCAACCAGGCGATAGACCCGGAAATCGGCGACGTCAACGATGCCCTCCCCACCGAGATGTCCCGAGACAATGCGCCCGGTATCAGTCATCCAACCGGACCGCACCGAAGACGGCGTCGATTTCGGCGATTATCGATGCCCCGCTCGGCCCATCGGCGAAACGGGCCATGCGCTGCCGAAGTTCGGCCGTCGTGAGCGCCGGTTCGTTGCTTGCCTTAGCGACCGCTGGTGGTGCTGGGTGCTCACTCCCCACGCGCGTAGCGGACCGAGGCCGCGACGGACTCCATATCGATGTTCAGACTCGGCTCACCGTCTTGGGTTTCGTGGAATTCGAGCATGACGTCGTCGAAGGTGCTGCGGCGGGCGGAGGTGGTGAGGGCGTGGCGGACGTAGTCGCTGAGGGGGTGGCCGGTGGCGTAGGCGCGGCGGCCGAAGGTGGCGAGGGTGTCGGCGGGGAGGTCGTAGGTGTCGATGAGGGCGACGGCGGACGAGTCGATCTCCGGGATGAGTTCGCGGCCTTCGGATTCGAGGAATTCGACGACCGTGTCGTCGGCGGATCGCCTGCGGGCCAGGGCGATCAGTTCCTCGCGCACGTAACCGAGGAGCGGGAGTCCGGCGGCGTCGGCCCGACGGCGCAGCACGGCGACGTCGGCGTCCGGCAGGTCGTTCACGTGTAAGTCGGCCATGACCGCCAGAATAGCCCGGCGGCCGGGACGGCACGGCCGGGCACACGCTGATCGGTTGTGCCCCTGGTGAATTCGAGGGGTCAGCCGAAGAAGGCCTCGGCTTCGCGGTAGCGCTCGTCGGGGACTCGCTTGAGCTGTTTGGTCGCTTCCGACAGCGGGACGAGATCGATATTGCTGCCGTGCAGGGCGACCATCTGGCCGAACTGACCGGCGTGCACGGCCTCTGCCGCGTGCAGGCCGAAGCGGGTGGCCAGGACGCGGTCGTAGGGGGTTGGGCTACCGCCGCGCTGCACATGGCCGAGCACGGTGGTGCGGACCTCCTTGCCGATGCGGCGTTCGATCTCGGCGCCGAGCTGCTGGGCGACGCCGGTGAACCGCTCGTGCCCGAATTCGTCGATACCGCCAGCGCGCAACGTGAAACCGGAATCCTCCGCAGGGTGCGAGCCCTCCGCGACGACGCAGATGAAGTGCTTGTCGCCGCGCTGGAAGCGGCGCTTGATCATGGCGCAGACCTCGTCGACATCGAAGGGCACCTCGGGTACCAGGGTCAGGTGCGCGCCCGCCGCCATGCCCGCGTTCACCGCGATCCAGCCCGCGTGCCGCCCCATCACCTCGACCAGCATCACGCGCTGGTGTGATTCGGCGGTGGTGTGCAGCCGGTCGATGGCCTCGCTGGCGATGCTCAGCGCGGTGTCGTGGCCGAAAGTGACGTCGGTGCAGTCGATATCGTTGTCGATGGTCTTCGGCACGCCGACCACCGGGACGCCCTCGTCGGACAGCCAGCTCGCGGCGGTGAGCGTGCCCTCGCCGCCGATCGGGATCAGCGCGTCGATGCCGTTGTCGTCCAGGGTCTGTTTGATCCGGCCGAGCCCGGCGCGCAGCACGTCGGGGTTGGTGCGGGCGGTGCCGAGGATGGTGCCGCCCTTGGTGAGCAGCCGGTCGGTGCGGTCGTCGTTGTGGATCTGGATCTTGCGATCCTCCAGTAGACCGCGCCAACCGTCCTCGAACCCGACGATCGCGTCGCCGTAGCGGCCGTTCGCGGTGCGAACGACGGCACGGATGACCGCGTTCAGTCCAGGGCAGTCTCCGCCTCCGGTCAAGACTCCGATGCGCATGGCCGCTATCTTGCCCCGCCGGGCCGCGAACGGCAGGACGACCCCCGTGAAGCCTGGGTAACAGTGCTCATTCGGTAGCCGTCGCGGTGTCACACGATCTCGTAGACCTCGTCGGCGTCCCTGCTCAACAATCGCGCGGTCATTTCCCGCTTGAGCTGCGTGAGGCGGGCTTCCTCGTCCTCGGTGCGATCCGGCTTGCGCCCGAGCGCGATGAACTCCTCGACAACGAAACCGTTGTCGCGCAGCTGCACCGTCACGCTATTGCCGAGGTAGCCGAATTCCCATACGTAGCGTTCGAGCACCTGCCCGCGCTCCGGCTTCTCCAGCTCCGCGGTGACGATGTAGCGGTCCTCGGTGACGGCGCGCAGCACCATCTCGACCGCGTCCCGGCCGCCTGGCCCGCGGAATGCGGTCCGTACCTGCACCTCTCGGCGTTCCACCAGCGGTGCCAGCCGCGGCAGCGCCACCCGCATCGCGGAGTACGCGTGGGCGACACCGCCGGGGAAATGGGGGCCGTGGTACTTCATCAGGTCATCGAAGGTGAAGTCCAAGGTGGTCGTGTCTTCCCGAACGATCAGTGACATGCCATCTCCTCGTCAGCTCCGCGTGGCCCATTGCAGCGCGGAGTACAGCAATTGGGTTGCGCCAGGCATGAATCCGGAGCCGTGGTGATAGACCGGGTCCATCGTGGTCACGAGCAGCCGCCCTGGCGAGGTCTCGTCGAGGTAGAGCAACGATCCGTCACGCTCCCCCGTGCCGGTCTCGAGGTCGACCAGACTCACCGCTCCCTCGGGCGGCTCGAGCACACCGTGGTAGTGCCAGATCACCGATCGTTCGGCGAAGTACGGCCACGACGGATGGTCGGGCGCGCGCAACCGGACTCGATGGTCTTCGCCGGTCCGCCACCACCAGAAGACGGTCGGCCGGGCTTCTTCGCGAACGCCGGGTAGCCAGTCGCCGACCGCGTTCACGCCGAACACCACCACCGTCGCACCCCGATCCAGGCACCCAAGCAGTGCTGCCGAATTCGGGATCAGCAGGTCCGGCCGCAGCCGATCACTGACCACCACCACATCGGCATCGGCCGCGGCGTCCGCCGACAGCTCGCGGACGTGCACCGGCCGAATTCGGTACGGCGCCAATGCCGGATCGGCGAGCGTGGCCAACTGCCCGTGTGATCCGCCGTGTACGAAGGCAACCCGCTTCATCGCTGCCCCAACCACGACAGCACCTGTCCGGTAAGGAAACTCGTGCCGCGATCGTCGCTGGCGAACTGCAACAGATCATTACCGCCGTGCACGAGTACCTGTCCGGCACCCAAGGGGTACACGTAGTCGATCGGACAGGCGGTAGGCCCGATGGTGTGGATCACCTGCGCCCCGTCGGGGAGGTCCAGGTAGTAACCGCGACCATAGAATCCGGCGACGCCGATCCGCTCGAGCTCCTCCAACGACAGCCGACCCGGAGTTCCCGTGCTGTACAACAAAACTCGCGGATCGATACCCGCGAACACCGGATGCTCCGACACCCGCGTCACTACGAGATCCGCGGGCTTGCGGAAATCCAGTTTCCGCCAGCGCGTCAGCCCGTCGAGGAACACCCGCTGCACATGGCCGTTCACCACGACCCGACCGCCCTCGAACACGAACCGCCCCAACCACTCCCGATGCTCGAAAAGAAACTCCTGATCGATATCGGCGGCGAGATACAGCCCGGTCACCGTCGTGATATCCGTTGCGGGAAGGTCGTATACGTCGATCCGCCGCCACCCCTGCGACTCGGCGACGCCCGGTTCCATCACCACCCGCAGCACCGTCACGACACACCCCTACCGAAGTCGGGCACGATCAACCGGCGCATCGAACTCGCGGTCCGGACGTCCGCCGTCACGATATCCAGCTCGTACAACTCGCTCAACACGCTGTCGGTCAACAACTCTCGCGTCGGACCGACCCGCTGATCGTCCGCGTCGACCATCAGCACCACCCGCTCGGCGATGTGCAACGCATGATCGGGATGGTGGGTCGTCATCACCACCGCCATCCCCTCGTCGGCGAGCGAGCGCAGCAATGTCAACACCCGCGCCTGGTTGCGCAGGTCGAGCGCCGAGGCCGGTTCGTCGAGAACGATGGTGGCACAGTCGGATACCAGCGCCCGCGCGATGAGCACCAACTGCCGTTCCCCGCCGCTGAGCCGGGCGTAATCCCGCTCGGCGAGATGGGTGATCCCCACCCTGGCCAGCGCGGCCGCGGCGGCGCGGCGATCGGCGCGGGTCGGCGCGCCGTAGATCCTGACCTGTCTGGCCCGGCCCATCAGCACGGTGTCGGCCACCGAGAACGAGAACACGACCGCATGGCTCTGCGGCACGAAGCCGACGTTCCCGGACAGCTGCACCGTTCCCTCGGTCGGCGGCACCAGTCCGGACAGGCACTTGAGCATCGTGGTCTTGCCGCGCGCGTTGGGCCCGAGCACCGCGAGCACCTCGCCCGGTCGCGCGTCCACGGACACGTTCCGGAAGATCCACGGCCCCTTGGCCGAATAGCGAAACGAGATCGAGCGCGCCTCAACCATCGGCACCCCACAGCTGGCGCCGACTGCGGATGAGCAGCACGACGAAGAACGGTGCCCCGATCATCGCGGTGAGAATGCCGATCGGAATCTCGGCGGTGCTCAGCGTTCGGGACAACGTGTCGATCAGGGTCAGATATGACGCGCCGAGTAGCGCGCTCATCGGCACCACGATCCGATTATCGGTGCCGACCATCATTCGGACCAGATGCGGCACCATCAATCCCACCCAGCTGATCACACCGGCGACCGCCACCGCACCGGCGGTGATCAGCGCGACGCAACCGAGCAGCAGCAGGCGCATCCTGGCGGGTCGCAAACCCAGCGACAGCGCGTCCTCGTCACCCATCGCCAGGATATTGAGCCGCCAGCGTAACGCGAGCACCACCGTCCCGCCGATCGCGATCGGCACCAGCGCCACCAGCACTTTGCCGTAGCTGGCCGTGGCGAACGAACCCAAGAGCCAGAACACGATCGACGGCAGTTCCCGGTACGGGTCGGCGATGTAGGTCACGAACGACACCATGGCCTGGAACATCGCGCCGACGACGGTGCCGCCGAGCACGATCATCAACAGCGGCGAGCCCGGCGTCGCCCTGGCGATCGCCAGCACAAGAACGAGCGCGAGCACACCGCCGGCGAACGCGCCGCCGACGAGGTAGACGCCGCCGACACCGCCCAGCAAAACCAGCACCCCACCGAACGACGCACCGGAGGACACACCGAGAACCTGCGCACTGGCCAACGGATTCCGGAACACCGCCTGCATCACCGCGCCGGTCACCGCCAACCCGGCGCCGATGATCATCGAGAGCAGCACCCTCGGCAACCTGATGTCGAGCACCACGCTGCGTTCCTGCGGATACCAGGTCTCATCGAGCGGAAACACCTGCCCGAGCAGCAACCGCGCGACCTCGTTGGGCGGCACGTAATACCGGCCGACGGCCAGCGCGGTGATCGCCACCACCACCAGCAAGACGACAAGCACCAGCATCACCGTTGCGGCACGCCACCGCCGAGGTGGTGTGAACTTCTCCTCGTCGACTACCGGTGCGTCGCGCTCAACCGCGGAAGTGGTCATAGCCCGCGGAGTTCGCGTTGAGGTCGATCCGCAGCACCTGATCGATCTCCTTGTCGGAGATCTTGTAGGCGAACAGGTTGTCGAAGCCGTCGCGGACGTTCTTGCGCATATCGCTTGGCGTGGTCTTCGGGTAGAGCACCTCGTGCATCCACTGCCACATCAGCGGCGACTCGACGCCCGGCACCTGCCACCGGTAGCCGCCGAGCGGCGTCTTGTACACCCGCTTGTTCTGCACGGCACTCACCCCGGCCAGCCGAGGATCGGCATAGATCTGCGCGGGCGTGCTCTCGTCGAATCCGCTGAGCATGATCACCTCCGGGTTCCACGCGAGGATCTGCTCGGGGGTGATCTGCGGGGCATCACCGGGGAATCCCTTGGTCACCAGATCCGCACCGGCCAGGTCGAATTGGAACCCGTCGTAGCCGCTGGCGGAGGTGGTCGAATACGCCTCGCCGACGCGCGACAGAATCATCGCGCGCGGCCGCGGCGTCTTCTCGGCGGCCACCTCGGCGCGGGTCGCGTCGATCTCGGTGTGCAGCCAGTCGACCAGTTGCGTTCCGCGCGCTGGCTTGCCGGCGATATCGGCGAAGAGCTTGATCCAGCCTTCCAGGTTTTCCTGCGTGCCGTATTTCAATCCGACCACCGGGAATCCGGCTTTCGTGATCGGCTCGGTGACATCGGGACCGCGATCTCCCCATTGCACAACGACATCCGGGTTGAGTTTCAGCAGGGTCTCGACATTGGGGATGAAGTTGTTCCCGGCAACGACCGTCGAGTGCACCGACTGCGGGAAGATGGTGGCGAACATGCCGCCCTTGTTGGCGACCAAGGTGGACTGGTTGATGCCGACGATCCGGTCGTAACCGCGATCCACCGCGGCGAAGATCGCGGGCGCCGGAATGACCGCGAACGCGATCTTCTTGACGTCCTTGGTGATCGTCACCGGCTGTCCGCGCTGATCAACGACCTGGATGGTGGCCGAAGCCGCCTTGTCCGCGCTGTTCGATTCGCGGCTCGAGCACGCGGACAGCGCTGCGGTCGCCACCAGAGCTATCGCGATGATCCGTCGCACGGAACGGCCTCTTCTTGCGGGTAAAACGTGCACGACATCCCTCTCGCGGAACTTCATTCCTGTCCGATTCACCGTTCCCAACCAGACAAACCGGATAAAGTTCGGAGAAAGTGAGGTTAGCATAAGCTAATTTCGGAAGAAGGCAAGCGTGTGTCGGCCGCACCGACGTTTGCTATCGGTTCGGCGAGTGTCGAGAATTCACCGGAATCCCCGGTGGGCCAATATCTTTCGCGTACGTCAGTAGATATAGACGAACGCGTTCTCGCCGCCGGTGCAGGTGACCAGACCGTCGCGGGTGACGCACTGCATGGTGTAGTTCTGCTGCGTGGCCGGGCTGAACGCGGTGACCGTTCGGGTGCCGTCGGCGTCGGATCCGGTGCCGTAGGCCTTGCGGAGCTCCTCGGCGAAATCGCACGAGGTGACCCCGTTGCCGATCGCGGAATACGTGAAGCGGCCCGCAGGTGGGTATTTCGTCGCGCATCCCCTGGCGGTGGACGGCACCGGCGCGAGCGTCGGTGCGGTGGCACCGGTGCCGAACGCGGACCGCTGCAACCAGGCGATGACACCCGCGAGGGCGATCACGACGATGAGCGCGACGACAATCCGGAGCCACTTGGTGCGGGACCGGCGCTTCGGTGTGGCAACGGGCTTGTCGGCGCCTGGCGCTACCACGGCAGGTTTCGGGTCCGTGCGACTCGGTCCCGGCTCCTCGACGTGGCGTGGCTCGCGCCGAACCACGTCGCCGCGGTGGCCGACCTCGCGGCTCGGCTCCGGAACCCGGTTCGGCTCCCGCCGAACAACTTCGCCGCGGTGACCCGCCTCGCGGCTCGGATCCTGGCGCGGCATGATCGGGTTTGCCCCTGGCTGACTCGTGCCCGGCTGACGCGAAATCGCGTCCGTGGGAAGGGCATTCGCGCGCAGTTGTTCATGCCCGACGGTCGGGAACACCACGGTGGGCGGCGCCTTCGGCCGCACGGTCCCCATCCGATCGGTCGGCAACTCGGTGACCGCGACGACGGGCCGCCCGGTGAGCGCGGACTTCGCCGCTGACGCCAGCCCACTGGCGGTCGAGTAGCGGTCAAGCGGCCGCTTGGCCATCCCCCTGGCGATCACCTCGTCCAAAGCGGCGGGCACACCAGCTCGGATAACGCTCGGTCGCGGCGGCGGCATCGAAAGATGCATGCGGATAAGCACACTCATCGAGTCGGCACGGAAAGGCTGTGCGCCGGTGAGGCATTCGTACAGCACACAGGCGAGTGAGTAGACGTCGGCGGTGCCGGTGACCGGGCCGTTCTCGAAACGTTCCGGCGCGATGTAGCTGTACGAACCGACCGCGGCGGCACCGGTGCCGGTCATGTCGGGATCCTTCGCTGACCTGGCGATGCCGAAGTCGGCCAGGTAGGCGAAATCCGATGCGGTGACGAGAATGTTGGCGGGCTTGACGTCGCGGTGCACGAGGCCCTCCGCGTGCGCGGCGTCCAGCGCGGCGGCGATCTGCTCGATGATGCCGATCGCGCGGGCCGGGGTCAGCGGTCCGCCGCCACGCAGCACCGAGCGCAGATCGTGGCCGCGCACCAGCCGCATGTCGATGTAGAGCACGCCGTCGATCTCGCCCCAGTCGTGGATCGGGATGACGTGCGGTTCGGCCACCCGCGCGGCCGCCTGCGATTCGCGGCGGAACCGCGCCTGGAACATCGGGTCTTTCGCGAGCGCTTCCGGCAACAGCTTCACCGCGACGACCCGATCCTTCACCGTGTCGTAGGCCTCGTACACCTCGCCCATGCCACCCCGGCCCAACAGCGAGCGCAGCTCATAAGGACCGAATCGAGTCCCGATCCTCGTCTGCGGTCCGTCCACCCCGTCCACCTCCACCTCACGTACGCGACCCGGCCGCACTGTAGGCCCGGCGGCCTACATCCGATACGTCGGGATTTTCCGGGGTACCCGTTACCCGGTCAAGTTAGGCGGATCAGGCCGGACACTGTCCGCCGGACAGCTCGTTCAGGTGCTGGGAGATGAGGGTGGACAGCTTGTCCAGCATCGTCATCCCGTCGGAGAACGCGCCGGAATCCGGCTGTGCCGCGAACGCGATCGCGATCTGACCCGACGGTGTCGAGATCAACCCGAACTGCCGGACCAGGTACGCACCCGAGGCGTCCGGGCCCCAGCCGCCCTTGAACTCGGCGCTGGTGAAGACGCCGAGACCCCAGCGCTGCGCGGCTTGGATCTGTTCCATCAGGTTGATCACCGGCGCGACCTGTGGCAGGCATGGCAGTCGAGAGGCGAACTTGACCTGATCGGCCAGTGACCAATCCGCCTGGCCGAACGCCGAGTTCTCGGGTCTGGTCCTGGTATCGGGCACGGTGGTCTTGCTGTCACCGCCCTCGCGCAGCACCGACTGCACCGCCTGTGCCGCTTCCTGATTGGTGCCGAGCGATTGCCACAGCGTGTCGGCGGCGGCGTTGTCGGACGCGGTGATCGCGGCCGTCGCGGCATAGGTCGTGTTGCCCGCGTTGTGGCGCAGCGCGGCAATCGTCAACGGCACCTTCATGGTTGACCACGCCGGGCCGGTGGTCCAGTCGCCGAAGGTGACCACCTGGTCGCCGCCAACCGGCATGATCGCCATGCCGAGATGTCCGCGCGCACTCGCCTGCAACGTGGCGACGTCCGCGGCCAGGGTGCCGGGAACGTTGATGGACAAACCCTTTTGGTCCGCGTGCGAGGCGGCCTGGGTAATGCTGGTGTCGTCCGAGGATGAACTGTCGGTGCCGGTTCCGCAACCGGACACCAGGAGTACGGCTAATACCGCACCGCTCAATGCTTTTCGCACACGAGCAGTACGGGGTCGATCAATATACATACACCACCGCGTTTTCGCCGCCACTGCATGTGACGAGCTGGCCTTCGCTGAGGCAATTCATCGTGTAGGTCCGGCCGGTGACCGGACTGGTCGCTACTACTGAGCGGGGCGCATCCCGCGAGACCGTGCTCGCGGTGTTCGCCACGGCGTAGGCCTGCCGGACGGCCTCGGCGAACGCGCAGCTCGTCGCGGCGGATCCGGTGGCGGACTTGGTGAATGGGCCCGAGGCCGAGTTGCTCTGATCGCATGGCTTCGCACCGGCGGGCAGGGTGACCGTCGTCGGCTTGGCCGGGGTCGACGCGACCGGCGGCGCCGAGGAACTGCCCGGCGACGGTTGCTGCGGGCCCGCCGTCGGTACCGGAGCACCGGCCTGCTGTTCGGTCGGCTTCGCGACATTGCGGGAACTGAACACCTGCCAGCCGATCGCACCGACGACGGCGATCACCACGATCACCACCACCCCGACCAGGATGGGTAGCACGACGGATCGGCGTTTGCCCGGCTCTTCGTACTGATCTTCCGCTGGCCCATAGTCGTCGTAGTCGTCCGCGTAGCCCTGTTCCCCTTCGTAGCCCTGCTCCGGGTACTCGCGGCGAATCGTGTAGTTGCTCTGCGGCGGTTGCTCGGCGCGGGCATGGCTGCCGTGCGCGGAATACCCTCCGGCACCGTAGTACTCGTCGGGCTCGGAATAGGCCGCCGGAGCGGAGTATCCGGCCGGGGCCGAATAGGCCTGGGTGGCCTGGCAATCGGGGGGATAGTCGTCGGAAGGCGGAGGCGGCGGGAAGCCCGGTGCGTCCGGGAATCGCGTCGTCTCGTACTGCTGGGCGTCCGAATACGCTTGGCCGCCTACGAAGGGGTCATTCTGCGAATATGCCTGCGCCCCAGGATGTTCTGTATGCGGCGGTATGGGCTGTGCCGAGTATGCCTGTGTGCCAGGATGACCCGGATGCGGCTGTCCGCCGGATTGTTCCGGGTATGGCTGTCCGCCGGGCGGTTCTGAATAGCGCTGGGCGCCAGGCTGTTCCGGGTACGGTCGTCCGCCGGGCTGTTCGTCGAACGGCTGACCACCAGGCCGCTCCGAATACGCCTGCCCACCGGGCTGTTCCCCGTACGGCTGCCCACCGGGCCGCTCGGAGTACGGCTGACCACCGGCCTGCTCCGAATATGGCTGACCGCCGGGCTGATCACCGTACGGCTGTCCATCGGGCCGCTCGGAGTACGGCTGTCCCCCGTGTTGCTCCCCGTACGGCTGACCGCCAGGCCGCTCGGAGTACGACTGTCCCCCGTGTTGCTCCCCGTACGGCTGACCGCCAGGTCGCTCGGAGTACGACTGTCCCCCAGGCTGATCCACGAACGGCTGACCACCAGGCCGCTCCGAATACGCCTGCCCGCCGGACTGCTCCGAGTACAGATGCGCGTCAGGAAACGGCCGTACCGGCGGCAGTCCCTGCTCGGGTGTCCACCGCGCGGTCGGCCCGAAGGGGGGTGCGGGCTCCTGCGGTGACGACAGCGTCGTGAACTGGATCTCGGTCGGCCGCACCACGGTCGGCGCGCTCGGCAGGATCACGGCGGAGATCTCGCCGGTCGACTCCGGCGGCACCACCCCCGACCCGCGCGGCGTCCCTGGCGCGCGCACGACAAGCATCGGACCGGTCGGCGGGGGCACGTTGCTCGCGGGCGCGTCTGCCGCGGTGGGCACGTCCGGCAGCGGGGTCGTCGAGGGCGCACTGGAGAGCGCGGCCCGCGCGGCCAAGGCAAGCGCGGCCGCGGTCGGCCATCGATCGGCCGGATCCTTGGCCATGCCGCGGCTGATCACCGCGTCGAGCCCGGCCGGGATGCCCGCCTGCTGTGCGCTCGGTCGCGGCGGCGGATCGGAAAGGTGCGAGCGGATCAGCACATTCATGCTGGCCGCCGGGAACGGCGATGCGCCCGTCAGGCACTCGTGCAGCACGCAGGACAGCGAGTAGATGTCCGCACGGCCGGTGACCTGCGCGACGTCGAATCGTTCCGGCGCCATGTAGATGTAGGAGCCGACGGCCATGCCGACCATCGTGACGGCGCTGTCGCCCTCGGTGTGCGCGATGCCGAAGTCGGCGAGGTAGGCGTAATCCGCCGCGGTGACCAGGATGTTCGCCGGTTTCACGTCGCGATGCACCAGGCCACCCGCGTGCGCGGCGTCCAGCGCGGTCGCGATCTGTTCGATGATGGCGACCGCGCGAACCGGAGTCAGCGGCCCCTCGGTGCGCAGCAGCGTGCGCAGGTCGACGCCGCGCACCAGCAGCATGTCGATGAACAGCACACCGTCGATGACGCCCCAGTCGTGAATGGGCACGATGTGCGGTTCGGCGACCCGGGCGGCCGCCTGCGATTCCCGCCGGAACCGGACCTGATACGCGGGGTCACCCGCGAGTTCCTCGTGCAGCAGCTTGACCGCCACCACGCGATCTTTCACCGTGTCATAGGCCTCGTATACCTCGCCCATGCCCCCCTTGCCCAGCAGCGATCGCAATTCGTACGGCCCAAACCGTGTACCGGTTCTCGGCCCAGGTGCCTCCACCCCGTCAATCCTCCACATCCCGGGCCAGGAGTGCACGCATAACTCTCGCGACGCCTGCCCGTCAAAGAGTGGATTCTCCGGGTGTCACCACCCCGTGGTCAAACGCAAAGACGATCGCGGCGGCCCGATCCCGCAGCTCCAGCTTGCCGAATATGTGTCCGACATGGCTTTTCACGGTGACTTCGGAGATACCCAGTTCGCGGGCGATCTCGGAGTTCACGCGGCCGCGTCCGATCAATTCGAACACTTCGTACTCGCGCGCGGTGAGGTCCGACAGCCGGGCATTCGTGCGTGTCGTGCTCGGCCGCACGCTCCGATACGCCGACAGCACACGTTCGGTGACCGACGGGTCGAGCCACGCGCCGCCGCCCGCGACCATCCGCACCGCGCGAATGAGGTCCTCGGCGGGTGAGTCCTTGAGGATGAACCCGGCCGCGCCCGCCCGCAACGCGCCGGAGAGCAGCTGATCGTCGTCGAACGTGGTCAGCACAAGCACCGGCGGTGATCCGTCGCGCGAGCGCAGGATGCGGGTGGCGTCGATGCCGCCGACGCGTTTCATCCGCAGATCCATCAGCACCACATCGGGCCGCTCGGCCGCCACCGCGGCGAGCACCTCGTCGCCGTCGGCGCATTCGCTCACCACGAACCCGTCGCGGCGGCGCAGGATTCGGCGCAGACCGCCGCGGACCAACTCCTGGTCGTCGACCACCAGCACGGTGACCGCGTCCTCGACGCCCGCGGGCGATGCCGCTAACACCTGACCTCCTGTGCCTTGTGTCGCATCACGCCTCCCGTATCGCCGACGGGCCACCGGCCCATAAGAACGTGCACGCGAATCCCGCGCGGGCCGGAGCGAGCGGAATGGCGGCCCGGACCGACCAGCCTCCGTCGATCGGGCCAGCGATCATTCGACCGCCGAGCAGTTCGGCGCGCTGCACCATCCCCGAGATACCCATTCCAGCGCCCCGCTGCGCGGGCAGCCCGGCGGGCAACGTGTTGTGCACGGTCAATACCGCCGCCGCGGCGTCCACCGCGACCTGAACGAACGCGGACGCACCCGGCGCGTGCTTGATGACATTCGCCAGGGACTCCTGGCCGATCCGGTACAGCGCGAGCCCGACCGCGGGCGAGACCGGGCGCAGATCCTCCGCGCAGACGAATCGCACGTCGAGCCCGGCCCTGGCGAAGTCGCCGACCAAGCCCTCGATGTCCTCGACGCCCGGCTCCGGCACGTGTTTCGACGGCCGCGCGTCGAGCAGCCCGACGGTGCGCCGGATGTCGGCCATGGCCTGGCGGCCGAGCTGCTCGGCCTCGACGAGCGATTCCACCGCCTCGTCGACCTCGCGATCGGTCTGCAACGCGTGCCGCGCCGCGGTGAGATGCAGCAGCGTGATGCTCAGCGAGTGCGCGATCACGTCGTGCACCTCGCGGGCGATCCGGCGGCGTTCCTCGTCGGCGGCCTGTGCCGCGCGGATGTCCTGGTAGCCGCGCTCCTGGTAGAGGAATCGGCGCTGGTATTGCAGCAGCACACCGGCCATCCACCCGAACGCGACACTGACCAGATAGGTCGGCAAGCCCTGGGACAGATGCCCGTAGGTGTCGAACACGATCAGTTCGAGCATCATCGCGGCGGCGGTCGGCACGCTGACCCACTTCGCCGCGATCGCCGACACCTCACCCGCCGCGGCGACGAGCACGAAGGGCGCGAGGTCGGGCGAGACCGGCTGGACGAGGAACAGGGCCTCGGCGATCATCGCGAACACGCCGAGCGTCACCGGCCGGGGAATCACGCCGAGGAACGCGTGCATCGGACCGAACGCCGAGGTCAGCAGCACCGCGAGGATCGGGAGGGCGGTCGGGAAGTAGCTGTGCCGCTGGATCGCCGCCGCGACGGCGACCATCATCAGTGCCACATCGATCACGATCATGACCGACGGCGGGTAATCGAAGGGCATTTCCTCGACCCTGCGCCGGAACGAGGCCACCGGCTGTCGTACGAACTCGGCGACGCGTCCACCGGAACGGCGTAGACCGACGACCACGCGCCGCAACGCGCGGCCTACCAGCCTCGGCTGGGCGGAGACGCCGATCACACCCATGGGGTAAGGCTAACCGCCGGTTCCGGCCCGCACATCGTTCCTGAAGCGGGTCGTTTCTCCTACCGTGGGCGGAGATCAATACGGGTCCCTGGCACGAAGACAGCCCGACCTGCCCGTCCGTAACGTGAGTCACAGCATCACACGGAAGGCGAGGCTCATGTCCTGGAAAGATCAACACGCCCGTACCGAAGTTGTGCACACGGTGCTGGCCCGCGCCGCCGTCGATCCGGCCGATCCGCGGCTGTTCACCGGAATCCCGGATCTGGAGCGGCTGTTCGGCGACGCGGACGGGTTGCTGCTCGCGCTGCGCTACCGCTGGAACATCCACCTCGATGCGAAACTGGATCAGGCGCTGGCCCAAGGACAATCGGTGCTGACGGCCTACCTCGAGTTGGCCGCCGAGCAGCCGGTGCTGCGCGCGGTGCTCGATGCCCAGTATCGTCGCCGCCACCACGCGCCGGAGGCCATGGCGCGATAGTGCGCGACGAGGAACGACCAACTGGTCACCGACCGAACAGGGTGTGGGGCAACGATGTCGAATTCGGCGATGCTCGAGTTAGCCGGGGTTACCAAGGAATATCGGGTCGGCGGGCAGACGGTCCGCGCGCTCGATGAGATCAGCTTGCGCATCGAGCCTGGCCGATTCACCTCGATCATCGGGCCGTCCGGCTCGGGCAAGAGCACGCTGCTGCATCTACTCGGCGCGCTGGACACCCCGGACGCGGGCTCGATCCTGTTCCGAGGCGAGGAGATCGGGTCGCTGGACGACGGGCGCCAGTCCGAGTTCCGCCGCCACCGCGTCGGCTTCATCTTCCAGTTCTTCAACCTGCTGCCCACCCTGTCCGCGTGGGAGAACGTCGCCATCCCGAAGCTGCTGGACGGCACCGGGTTACGCAAGGCCAAGCCGCGCGCGCTGGAGCTGCTCGACCGCGTCGGGTTGAGTGATCGGGCGAACCATCGGCCCGCCGAGCTGTCCGGCGGACAGATGCAGCGGGTCGCGGTGGCTCGGGCGATGATCATGGATCCGCCGCTGATCCTGGCCGACGAGCCCACCGGGAACCTCGATTCCAAGACCGGCGCGGCCATCCTCGAATTGCTCGGCGAGATCACCGGTTCCGGCAATTCGGTGGTGATGGTGACCCACGATATGGGCGCGGTGGCCTACTGCGACCAGGTGATCACGTTGCGCGACGGCCGGATCGGCTCCGACGACACCGTGACGCGATCGGTCAACGCGTGATCGGCGCCGCATGGGATCGATTGCGGCTGTTCAATATCGGCGAACTCCTCGTGCACCGCGGGCGGACCATGATGTCGCTCGTGGTGATGGGGGTGTCGGCGGGCCTGCTCGTCGCGGTGTTCAGCATCTCCGGTTCGGTCACCGGGTCGGTGGACCGCCTCACGCACAGCCTCGGCGGCCGGGCCGCGCTCGAGGTCACCGGCATCACCGACGCGGGCTTCGATCAGCAACTGCTGCAACGGATCGCGACGGCACCGGGAGTCGACAAGGCGGTGCCGATGTTGCGCGCACAGATCGGCGGCGGCCCTGATCGGGCGCTGCTGATCGGGGCCGATCAGAATATCGGCGCGCTGGGCGGCGAGCTGGCCGGGCCGATGACCAAGCAGATCGGCAAGCTGCTCGCGGTCCCCAATGGCGTCCTGGTCGGCGCGGGCATGGGGCACGCGGAGGGCGAACGGTTCACCCTTGGCTCCGGAACCGTCACCGTCGCAGGCGTTCTCGACAAAGCAACGTCGAAGCAGCTCAACGACGGCCACATCGTCGCCGCGCCACTCGGGCTCGCGCAGCAGGTGACCGGGCGGACCGGGCGGCTTGATTCGATCCAGGTCATCCCGGTGCGGGGCACCTCGGTCGATACGTTGCGCGCGGAACTCACCAAGGTCGTGGACGGTCGCGCGGTGGTCGCCGAGCCGAGCCTGCGCACCGCGCAGGCGGGCGGCGCGATCCAGCTGGTGCGGTATTCCACCATGATGGCTTCGGCTGCGGCACTGATCGTTTCGGCGTTCCTCATCTACAACGCCATGAGCATGGCGATCGCCCAGCGCAGGCCGATGCTCTCGCTGCTGCGCGCGATCGGCGGCAAGCGCGGGCCGATGGTGCGAGATCTGCTCGCCGAGGCCGCGCTGCTCGGGGTGCTTGGCGGCGCCGTCGGCGCGGGGATCGGAATCTTCATGGGGCGCATGGCGATCGAACAATTGCCCGTCGCCATCATGTCGTCGGTGGAGGCGCGGACCCAGTACCTGGTACCCGGCTACGCCATTCCGGTGGCGATCCTCGCCTGTGTGGTCGCCAGCGTCAGCGCCGCCGGGCTGGCCGCGCGCCAGGTGTACAAGGTGGAACCCATCGAGGCGCTGGTTCCGGTCGGCGTCGGCCGCACCGACACGACGAGCCCGCTGCTGCGGTGGGCCGCGATCGTGGCCGGTCTCGGGCTGACCGCCGCGGCGATCACGATTGCCGAACTCGATCTCGGCCGCTATTCGCTCGGCGCCATCTCGACCTCGTTCGTCGCCGCCATCGTGCTCTGTTTCGCCGCGACCGGGCCGCTGGTCCGGGCCGCCGCGGCGACCGCGCGCGCGTTCGGCGCGTCCGGGGCCCTCGGCGCGACCACGCTGGAACGGGCGCCGCGTCGGGTGTGGGCGACCGCGATGACGGTGCTGATCGGCGTGGCGGCCACGGTCGCCATGGGTGGCGCGTCGAGGAACATGATCGATTCCGCCACCACGACGTTCGCGGACCTCGGCAAGACCGATCTGTACGTCAGCCCCGCATCGATGGCGGAGTTCCCGACGGGTCCGCTGCTGCCCACCGGGCTGGCGGACAAGATCGCCGCGGTCCCCGGCGTCGCCGCGGTCAGCCCGGCGCAGATGGCCTTCGCCACCCTCGGCACCGGACGCGTGATGCTGCAAGGCTTTCCACCGAACGCGCGCGAATCCCAGATGGGCAGGCTCGATGACGCGGTCGCCGCACGACTGTCCGCCGGTCAGGGCGTGGCGATCTCGCGTGATGTCGCGAAATCACTCGGCATCGGCGTCGGCGCCGAGCTGACCCTGCCGACGCCGACCGGCGAACGCACAGTGACTGTGCTGCAGGTGATTCCGTACTTCTCGGCGGTCTCTGGTGTGGTCATGATGGACCTCGATCTGCTGCGCCGCTGGTACCAGCGGCCGGGCGAGACGGTCGTGACGGTCGACTTCGCGCCGGGCGCGGATCGAGCGGCGGTGCAGGCGGCGATCCGGCAGCTGGTGCCGCCGGAGATACACGTGGACAGCGGGGCCGCCACGGTCACCGCGGCCGTCGCCAGCATTCGGCAGGGCTCGGCGATGAGCAACGCCATCCTCTGGATCGTGGTGCTGGTGGCCACCATTGCCCTGTTGAACACGTTGATGCTGTCGGTGCTCGAACGCCGCAGGGAGCTCGGCGTGCTGCGGGCCATGGGTACCAGCCGTAGGTTCCTGATGCGCTCGGTGCTCGCCGAGGCGGCCGGGATCGGATTGGTCGGTGCCGCATTGGGTCTCGTCGTCGGCATCGCCGTGCAGTACCTGGCCACCGTCGCCATCGGGCACGCGCTGACCATCGACGTCGTCTATCGGCCGAGCCCGATGCTGCTCGTCTACGGCTCGGCCGCGCTGGCGCTCGCGCTGCTCGGTTCGATCCCGCCCGCGCTGCGTGCGGGGCGGATGCCGATCGTCGAGGCGCTGGCCGTCGACTGAATCCCGTTGACTACAAGGGCAAGTCGGCGAACCAGGCCTTGAACTTGGACTGGGTCAGACCCAGCCCGGAGTCCGGCTGACTGTCGGTGAGCGTCACCTTGGCGAAGAACAGATAGCTCGACCGCGCCGGATCGGACTCGAAGCTCACCACCAGGAACCCGTCTGGGAAACTGCTTGCCGACTGCTGCCACCGATAGGTGGTGTAGGACTTGCCGCCATTGCGTTCGGTCGCTTTGGTATTCGACGGCAGGTCGCGCACCGCGGCCTTGGCGGCATCGGGCGTCTTGAAGGCGACCGCGATGAAGTCCGGCTCGTTGATCGGCACACCCCAGCAATTCCAGCCCGTCTCCCACTTCCGGAAGGCGGGCACATCGCTGTCGGTGGATATCTTGTCGCTCGACTTGGCGGTGTCGAAGAAGCAGGTCTTGTCGTGATAACCCTTGCCGCTGCCGAACCCGAATTTGGTGTCGACACCCTGCGGGAGAACATTCGGGAAAGCCTTAGCGACGGTCGTCGGATCCGCCGCCGTGCCCGCCGCGGGCGCCTTGCCGAAGTCCAGTGGTGACGAATCCGATTTACCGAATTTCGCTATCGCGATTCCGGCGGCGACGAGCACGACCACGACGATCAGAATGATCACCACGATCAGGCCCGTATTCGAGCGGCGGGCCGGAGGTGGCGGGTAACCCGGACCGGGATTCGACGGGCCATAACCTACCGGAGGTGGCGAGTAAGACTGTCCGGCAGCGGGATTGGGTGGTGAGTAGCCGTTTCCCAGATTGGCGGAAAACGACTGGCCGACAGCCGCGTTCTGCGGCGAAGCCGAGTAACCGGAGGACGGGAACTGCTGCGCGGCAACCCGATTCGATCCATACTGCGGTGGCGCCGGGTAGGTCGGGCTCGATGTCTGCGGCGGCACATAGGTTGGGCTTGATGTCTGCGGCGGCGAATAGGTCGGGCTCGACGGCGGGTACTGCCCCTGGTTTGGTATCGGCGGCTGAGCGAGCACCGTCGGGGCGGGCTGCGGGATGTATCCCGCCGGTGCCACCTGCGCTGTGAGCGCTTGCCGTGCGGCAGCGGCGAATTCGAGGCAGGACCCGAACCGGTGGTCGGGCCGTTTCGCCATCGCCACCGCGATGACCATGTCCAGCGCGGGCGGCAGGCCCGCCCGCAGCGCGGCCGCCGACGGCGGCGGCAACTGCAGGTGCCCGCGGATGATGTCGGCGGGGGCCGGCGCGTCGAACGGCGCGACGCCGGTCAGCAGCCAGTACAGCGCGCACGCCAGCGAGTACTGGTCGGAACGGTGATCGAGATGCGCGCCGGTCATCTGCTCCGGCGAGGCATAGGCAAGGGTCGCGGTGAACATGCCGGTCTGCGTCAGGTGCGTGGAATCCTCACGCAGCCTGGCGATTCCGAAGTCGGTGAGAAACACCCGCTCCTTGCGCCCACCGCTGGACCTGGCCAGCATGATGTTGGCCGGCTTCACATCGCGATGCAGCACGCCCATGCCGTGCGCGTAATCCAGCGCCCCCGCGACGCCCTCGATGATCTGCACGGCCCGCTCCGGCGGCAGGTTGTGCGGGTTCACCGTCGCCGCGTCGACGCCGTCGACGTACTGCAGGGAGATCCACAGCTGGTCGTCCTCGACGCCGCGGTCGTACACCGCGACGATGTTCGGATGGTCGAGCTGCGCGGCCAGATCGGCCTCCCGCTCGAACCGCGCCCGCACCTCGGTATCGGTGAACAACTCGCGATTGAGCAGCTTCAGCGCGGTTTGCCGTGGCAATCTGGGATGTCGGGCAAGGTACACCGATCCCATGCCACCCTGACCGAGCAGCTTCTCGATGGTGAATCCGGCGAAAATCTCACCGCTGGTCAGCAACACAATCCCTTCAGGTCAACCGCGGCCCCCGGATGTCACGTCCGAGCGCGTCATACAGAGCTTGGAGCATAGCCGCTGACCCCGTGGCCACGCGGTTTCGAATTCTCGGGGAAAATCGGCGAAACTATGGCGGAGACATCATGGTCACGTCAACGAAGTACGGCGCGTTCATAATGGCCTTACGCCCGGTTACCGACCGGGTCGGACCGATGAGCTAAATTTTGCACCGCCGACTGACAGCGATGACACGCACTACTGGTGGTGGGGAGGACGCGTGGTGAAGTCGACGGGAACAGGTTCCGCGTTGCGCGGGTTGCTGCGCGGCTCGGCCCTGGTCGCGCTGCTCGGGCTGACCTCGTGCGCGCTGCTCCCCGGCGATCGGCACCAGGCCGACCGGCCCGCTGTCGTCGTCGACACCGCCGGATCGTTCCGCCCAGGCCTGTCGGTGTCCATCCCCGATTCGCTGGCCGCCGACTTCACCCAGCTGCAGCCAACCCTCGGCGGCCAGGTCGGCCTGGCGATCATGCCGGTCGGCGGCGGCCGGATGACCATGTTCGGCGACTGGACCAGTGGCATCGCCTGGTCGACCATCAAGGTCCCGCTGGCCATCGCGGCGCTGCGGCACGACTCGAACACCAGCATCTTCGAGGACGCCGAGGCCGCCATCACCGTCTCCGACAACGATGCGGCCGAGGAACTCTGGCAGTCCCTCGGCGACGGCCTCGAAGCCGCGCAGGCGGTGCAGGACGTGCTCGACGAGGGCGGCGACGCCACCACGAGCGCGGCTGGACCGCGAACCAAGTTGGACTACACGGCATTCGGGCAGACCGAATGGACGCTGGCCAACCAGGTGCGGTTCGCCTCCCGGCTGCCGTGCCTGACGCAGACGTTCAAGGTGACCGAGCTCATGTCGGAGATCACCCCCGATCAGTCCTGGGGGTTGGGCACCTTGGCCGGCTCCGCGTTCAAGGGCGGCTGGGGGCCCGACGACGACACCGGCATCTACACGGTCCGCCAATTCGGGGTGGTGCCGACGCAATCCGGCATGGTCGCGGTCGCCCTTGCGGCACAGGCCGATTCGGGCACCTACGACGACGCCACCGCCATCCTGAGCCGGATAGCCGTGCTGCTCGGACGGCACCTGACCGAGCTGCGCGGCGGGACCTGCGCGCACTGATACGCGCCAGCGCAGCGGGTTAGCTCCCAGCACCACAGGTTGGCGCCCAGCACCACAGGTTGGCGCCCAGCGCGGCGGGTTAGCGCCCAGCACCGTGGGTTAGCGCCCAGCACCGCGAGTTAGCGCTGAGCGCAGCGGGTTGGGACCCAGCACTACAGGTCAGCGCCCAGCGCGGCGGGTTGTGCCCCGGCACTGCGGGTTTCAGCCCGGCGTGACCAGACCCGACTCATACGCCAGCACCACCGCTTGTGCGCGGTCGCGCAGATTCAGCTTCGAAAAGACCTTGGAGACATGCGTTTTCACGGTCTGCTCGGCGACGAACAGCGATTCCGCGATCTCGGTGTTGGACATGCCCTTCGCGATCAGCTCCAGCACCTCGCGCTCACGCGGGGTCAGCGTGGCCAGCGCGGGCGTCGGCTTCGCGCGGGTGGCCGAGCGGCGGCGGGTGACGTCGGCGATGAGCCGCCTGGTGACCGTCGGCGCCAACAGCGCCTGACCGTCGGCGACCACCCGGACCGCGCGCACCAGCTCTTCGGCGGGCGCGTCCTTGAGCAGGAAGCCGCTCGCGCCGATGCTCAGCGCCTCGTACACGTAATCGTCGATATCGAACGTGGTGAGCATCAGCACCCGCACCGGCGGATCGAACCCGGCGGCCAGGATGAGCCGCGCCGCGTCGAGTCCGTTCATCTCCGGCATCCGCACGTCCATCAGGACCACGTCCGGACGCAGCCGCTTGGCCTCGGCCACCGCGATCTTCCCGTCCGGCGCGTCCCCCACCACACTGATGTCGGTCTGGGCGGCGAGCAGGGCACCGAAGCCCTGCCGCACCATCGCCTGATCGTCAGCGATCAACACGGTTATTGCCACGGCCCTACCCTAAGCGGACGCGGGCAGTACCAGCGAGACGGCTCAGTTACCGGCTTGACCGAGCAGGGCGGGGTCCAGGGTCACCGACTGGCTCAGCGGAAGGCGCGCGTGCACCTCGAAGCCGCCATCGGTGCGCGGGCCGGCGGTGAGGTCGCCGCCGACGGCGAGGGCCCTGGCCTGCATGCCCGCGATGCCGTGCCCGCCATTGCCGACCGGGCGGGCGACGGTGGCGGTCGGGCCGTTGCGGACGATCAGCTCCAGCACGGGGCCGACGCGCAGGTGCACCTGGATCGGCGCCTCCGGGGCGTGCCGTGACGCATTCGACAGCGACTCCTGGCTGATCCGATACAGCGCGAGGCCAGCGGCGTCGGGGACGGTCTCCAACGAACCGTCGATCGTCCACGCGATCGGGACGCCCGCGCGCAACGCGCCCTCGAACAAAGTCGGCACGTCGGCGGCCTTGGGTTGCGGCGCGTGCTCGGGGGCCTGGCCGTCGCTGCGCAGCACGCCGAGCATGCCGCGGATCTCGTTGAGCGCCTCGCGGGCGGTGGCGCCGATGGATTCGAATTCGGCACGGGCGGCGGGGGTTACGCCCTCCACCCGATACGGCGCGGTCTGTGCCTGCACCACCACCAGCGACATGTGATGTGCCACCACGTCGTGCAGGTCGCGGGCGATGCGGGCCTTCTCCTCCAGGATCGCCCGGCGGGCCCGCTCGACCTCGGTCTCCTCTTCCTGCTGCACCAACTGCCTGCGCGACTGCACCAGCCACCGCACCAGCAGGCCGAACAGCACCACCGCGCCGAGTGCGATCGGCCAGCCCCACGCCGAACTCCCGCCGCCCGCGCTCGCCATCGTGGTACCGAGCAGCAGCGATGTCGCGACCCAGGCCACGCCGATGATCGGGACCGTCGCGCGCACCGCCACCGCGAGCAGCAGCACGAACAACGCCAGGATGTGCACGACCTGGATCGGCATATCGTTGTTCGGCTGATGCGGAATGGCAAGGGAGATCAGCAATCCCGCGCCCGCCGAGATCGCCCAGCCGAGCGCCGGGTTGATCCGGACGAGCAGCACCGGGAACGCGGCCAGCGCCGCGATGAACGGCTGCACCGCGATCGGCACCGAATGGGTGATGTGCAGCGTCGGCCACGCCACCGCGAAGAAGATGAGGGCGACGAGCACCGTGATGACGTCGAACCACATCCGCCCATTCATTCGCTTTATCTGGGCACGGTTCTGCTGCTTCATACCTACGACCCTAGAAAGTCCAGCGTGCTGCCACGTCATACCCCCGGGTGATTTCGCACCCCGTACCCAGGTGCGAGGGTGCGACCGGGCTCACCCGGCGGCACGGGCCCGGAAACCGGTCCCCGGCGTGAGGCCCGTACGCGGGGTGGGTTCCTAGCCTCTAGATCATGAGCACACCGACCAACGCGGGACCCGCGACCGGGTCCGCACCGGCCGCAGGCGCCCCCCTTTCCTCTTCCGCCACAACCGGTTCCGCGAAGCGACGGGCCGCGGCACTGACCGCCGCCGCGCTGACCACCATGGCGGCCACCGTATTTCTCGCGCCCGCGCCGCATGCCGCGGCGGCGAGCGTGTCCGCGCCGGTCGAGAGCGCCATGGCCAGCGCCGCGGTCGCCGACCTCACCTCGGGCGGGCCCGGTTCGGTTGAGGACATCTCGGACGACTTCACTGCGGAGTTCGGCTACCGGCCGAGCACCCTGGACGGACTTGTGGTGAATCCGCAGGGTGACTGCTCGTCGCCGGTGACGCTGCCCGCCGAGTTCGAGACCTCGTGCAAGGCGCACGACCTCGGCTACGACCTGCTGCGCTACGCCGACCAGCGCGGCGAACCGCTCGGGCCGTGGGCGCGGCAGGCGCTGGACAGCACCCTCGATCGGCACATGCACGAGGCGTGCGAAGGCCGGGTCGATCCGTTCTCGCGGGCCCGTTGCAATGCCATGGCCTCGATCGCCAGCACCTTCGTCGATCTGAATTCGCGCCGTCAGGACTACGGCGCCCCGGTTGTCGAACCGGTCTTCGATGCGGCCGAGAACGGCTCGGCCACCAGGTGGCCGCTGCTCGGGGTGCTCGGTGCGGGATTGGCCGGGCTCGGTGCGGTGCTCACGATGCGCAATAGGAAGCGGGCTAGCGCCGGTTCGGCGCCGATGAATACCACTGAGCTACTGGGGGTTCAGCGATGACCAGCATTCCGTCGGGACCGATCCCGTTCGGCTTCGACGACCTCCGGGCACGAACTACGCTGCGGCACGGTGCAGTCCGTTGGCCGCAGTGGGTGGTCACCGCGGTATCGGCTGCGACACAACGGCTCTCGCTGCCCCGCATCGGGACGACGCTGGCGATCGGGGTTGGCACGCTGGTGTCGCTCGCGCCGGGACTGCTGCCGCGTACGCCTGGGGCGCAGGCGATTCTGACCGGGTTGCTCGTCGCGCTGGCGTTGGGGATCGCGGGGATCGTTCGATTCGTGGTGCGGCGCTGGGGTTTCGACATCAATCACCGACTGCCTCGGGTCCGGCTGCCGTTGTTGATCGCGACTTCGGCGCTGGTTGTCGGCGCGGTCGCGCTGGCCGGGCATTGGCAGAATCTGTTGCGGGCGGCCATGAGTACGGCGCCGATCGGGGTCGGCTACTGGCCGCGGTGGTTGATCGAGTCGGCGCTTATTGTCGGGGCGGCCGCGGGGGTCGCCCAGGCGGTGGGGTGGATGCTGCGCAAGTTGGGTTGGGCGCGTGGGGTTTCGCTTGCCGTGGTCACCTCGGCGTTGGTGTACCTCCTTGCGGCGCCCGCGGTGGTCGGGTGGCAGCAGGCGGCGTATGCCGGTGCCAATGCGGAGCTGGATCCGACTCTGGTGCAGCCCGTTTCGGATGCCAGGTCGGGTAGTGCGGAATCGGCGGTGAGCTGGTCGTCGCTCGGTGCCGAAGGGCGCAAGTTCGTCAGCGGTGCGCCCGTTGGCCCGGCCAGGGTCTACGTCGGGGTGGAATCGGCACCGGATCTGAAATCCCGTGTCGCGCTGGCCGTTCGGGAACTGGAACGCTCCGGCGCCTTCGAACGATCGAACCTCGTGGTGATGGTGCCGACCGGTTCGGGCTGGATCGACAGCAATGCCGTGCGCGGCTTCGACCAACGCTTCGGCGGCGACGTCGCCCTCGTCGGCCTGCAGTACTCCTACGCACCGAGCTGGGTGACCTTCGTCTTCGGCCGCGACGAGGCGGTCGACGCCGCGCGGGCACTGTTCACCGCCGTGGCGAACCGGATCCGCACGCTCGACCACAGGCCCAAGCTCTACCTCTACGGACAAAGCCTCGGCGCGATCGGCGGCAGCTCCGTCTTCGCCGATGACGCGGACCAGGATCGCCGCACCTGTGCCGCCCTCTGGGCCGGACCGCCCGCCGGACAGGTCCACCGCGCCGGTGCGACCGTGCTCGCCAACAGCTCGGACCCGGTGGTCCACTGGTCCCCCGCCCTGCTGTGGCGCGCGCCCGAGCTGACCGGCGCCCGTCTGGATGCCCCACTGCCCCAGTGGCTTCCGGTGGTCAGCTTCGTGCAGACGACCGCCGACCTGCTCGCGGCCCTCGACGCGCCGGCTGGCCACGGCCACCGCTACGGCACCGACCAGGGCACCGCGATGGGCACCTGCTGACATAGAACATGTTCTAATTGCCGACATGGCCTTTGTCATCGACGCCACCGTGGACATCGACGCGCCCGCCGACCTCGTCTGGCAGGTGATCACCGATTTCCCCCGCTACGGCGAGTGGAACCCCTTCGTCAGCGAATGCCGCAGCTCGCTGGTCCCCGGCGAGCCGATCGACATGCTCGTGCACCTCGGCCCCAAGCCCCGCCGCCAGCGCGAATTCATCCGCTCGCACACCCCCGGCCACGAGCTGAGCTACTCGATGAAGCCGGTCCCCCTCGGCACCCTGCACAGCCTGCGCTCACACACCCTCACCCCGCTAGACGGCGACCGCACCCGCTACGAGTCCCACTTCGAACTCGCGGGCTGGCTGCACCCCGTCGTGGTGGCCCTGCTCGGCAAACACCTCCAACGCGGCTTCGCGGGCATGACCGCGGGCGTCAAACAGCGAGCCGAGTCGTTGCGCGTCAGCTGACCAAGATCATGGGGAACTGGTGGCGGCATCGTGCGAGAAGCCCCCGCCACCAGTTCCCCATGATCTTGAAGACGACCGGCATCCCCGCGAAAAGGTGTGCGGGAACGTGCTTTCTGGCGGGCGAGCACCTCATCGCTGCTCTCGGAGTGTGAGTCAGGCGGCAGCGGGGGCCAGTACCTCGGTGGCGAACACCTCGATCGACCTCGGGTCACGTCGAGCACCCGGCGCACGCCGTCGCCGAGTCCAGATGCTCGCTCCGCCCGGTAGTTCCGGTACAGACCCGCCAAACCATCGACCGTGAACTCGACGCACCCGCTTCGGTGAACCGCGCCCGCCAGTGCTCGTCGAGCGGGACGTCGAGATAGCGCACCGGTCTGCCGAGCGCGGCGGCCACCTCGCTCAGGTGCAGTTCTCGAGGACCGCTCAACTCGATCTCGCCGCCGACGGGGCGTCCGGCGGTCAACTCCGCGACCTCGGCGATATCGCGTACGTCGACAAAGCCGGTCGGTGGCCAATTCGAGGTCGTCCAGCTCGGCCCGGGTTTCCTTCGCACACCGCGTCGGGACTTCGCACACCAGTCGGCTAGCTGGCCGGTGTGCGAAGTCCCAAGCAGGTGTGCGAAGTTCGCGTACCGGTCAGGCGATGGGGCCGCGGGCTGCCTCGTAGGCCGCGCCGACGCGGTACAGGCGGTCGTCGGCCAAGGCCGGGGCCATGATCTGGAAGCCGACCGGCAGGCCGTCGTCCTTGCTCAGCCCGGACGGGACCGACATGGCGGGGTGGCCCGCCAGGTTGGTCGGCAGGGTGCACAGGTCGGACAGGTACATGGCCAGCGGGTCGTCGACCTTCTCGCCAAGCTTCCACGGGGTGAACGGGCTCGTCGGCGAGACGAGCACGTCGACCTGCTCGTAGGCCTTGTCGAAGTCGCGCGCGATCAGCGTGCGGACCTTCAGCGCCTGACCGTAGTACGCGTCGTAGTAACCGGCCGACAGCGCGTAGGTGCCGATCATGATGCGGCGCTTGACTTCCGGGCCGAATCCGGCGGCGCGGGTGGCCGCCATCACCTGCTCGGCACTGTGCTGCCCGTCGTCGGCGACGCGCAGGCCGTAGCGCATCGCGTCGAAGCGCGCCAGGTTCGACGACACCTCGGACGGCATCACCAGGTAGTAGGCCGACAGCGCGTATTCGAAGTGCGGACAAGACACTTCGATCACCTCGGCGCCGAGTTCCTTCAGCACCGAGACGGCGGCGTCGAAGGATTCGAGCACGCCCGGCTGGTAGCTGTCGGAGTGAAGTTCCTTCACCACACCGACTTTCACGCCACTCAAGTCGCCCTTGGCACCTTCGCGGGCCGCGGCGACGACCGGCGGCACCGCCACGTTGCGCGAGGTGGAGTCGCGCGGGTCGTATCCGGCGATCACCTCGTGCAGCAGCGCGGTGTCCAGCACCGTCCGTCCGCAGGGGCCGCCCTGGTCCAGCGAGGACGCGCAGGCGACCAGGCCGTAGCGCGACACCGTGCCGTAGGTCGGCTTGGTGCCGACGGTCGCGGTCACCGCGGCGGGCTGGCGGATCGAGCCGCCGGTGTCGGTGCCGATGGCCAGCGGCGCCTGGTTCGAGGCAAGCGCGGCCGCCGAACCGCCGCCGGAGCCGCCGGGGATGCGGGAGGTGTCCCACGGGTTGCGGGTGGGGCCGTAGGCGGAGTTCTCGGTGGACGAACCCATCGCGAACTCGTCCATGTTGGTCTTGCCGAGGATCGGGATGCCCGCCGCGCGCAACCGGGTGGTCAGCGTCGCGTCGTAGGGCGAAACCCAGCCTTCGAGGATCTTCGATCCACAGGTGGTCGGCATGTCGGTGGTGGTGAAAACGTCCTTGAGCGCCAACGGAACTCCGGCCAGCGGCGACGCCGGCGCGGCACCGGAGCCGATCGCGGCATCCACCGCGGCGGCGGCCTCGAGCGCCTGCTCCCCCGACACGTGCAGGAACGCGTGGTACTCGCCGTCGACCTCGGCGATCCGATCCAGGTGCGCACGGGTGACCTCCACCGAGGACACCTCGCCGCCGTGGATCTTGTCGGCCAGTTCCGCCGCGGACAGCGCGGTCAGGTCGCTCATGCCTGCGCCTCGCTGACGCTCGGCTCCGGCATAACCGACCAGTCGGCTGCGCCTGTTGTTCGCTCGCTGCGCTCGCTCATTGCCTGCGCCTCGCTGACGCTCGGCTCCGGCATAACCGACCAGTCGGCTGCGCCTGTTGTTCGCTCGCTGCGCTCGCTCATTCGGGCTCTCCCAAGATCTGCGGAACCATGAACTTCTGCTCCTCGGCCGCTGGGGCGCCGGACAGCGCCTGCTCCGGGGTCAGGCACGGCACGACCACGTCGGGTCGGGTCACGTTCGTCGTCGGGTTCGGCGACGCGGTGGCCGGGACATCGGCGGCGGCGACCTCGGAAATGGTCCGCACGTGGCTCAGGATCGAATCCAGCTGACCGGCGAACTGATCCAGTTCGGCTTCGGACAGCGCGAGCCGGGACAGCCGGGCGAGGTGTGCTACCTCGTCACGGGAGATGGCGGGCACCGCGGGACCCCTTTCGGCTTCGTTTTCAACAGTGGGGATCGCGTCGCAGGGACGCAACAGGATACGAGGTATCCGATAGGACACGACATATCCAACCGGTACAGCCTAGCCACCGACACCAACACCACACCGGCCACCCATCCCTCAGCCCAACGCGATCGCATCGTACGAACGCAACGGGATACACCCCAGTCCGACCGGACATGACTTATCCATCGAGGACCGCCTTGCCACCACCGACACCAACCACCCGCACCCCGGCCCAACGCGATCGCGTCACACGGTCGCGATGGGATACGCCCGATCCGACAGAACACGACATATCCATCGAGGACCGCCTTGCCACCACCGACACCACGACACCGACCACCCGCGCCTCAGCCCACGCGATCACGCCACACGGGCACGACCGGATACACCCGACCCGACGGGCCGTGACGTATCTAGACGGGACATGACGTATCCCGTCGATGCCGCCTTGCCACCAGCAACAGCACGGCGCCTATGCCCTCGGCCCGCGCGGGTCGCGACGTAGGGCACAACGGGACACGGACCATCCAGGCGAGCATCGCATATCGGGCGCAGCCTGGCCGCAACAGCGCGACATCGGCCGCCCATGTCTCGGCCCAACGCGATCGCATCACGCGGGCGCAACGGGATACACCCATCCGACCGGACATGACTTATCCATCGCCACCACCAACACAACGACACCGATCACCCCGGCCCAACACGATCACGCCACACGGACGCAATGGGAGTCGCACAGTCGCGATGGGATACGCCCGATCCGACAGGACATGACATACCCATCGAGGACCGCCTTGCCACCGCCGACAACACGACACCGACCACCCGCGCCCAGGCCCAGGCCCAGGCCCAACGCGATCTCGTCATACGGGCACGACGGGATACACCCGATCCGACAGGACAATGACACATCCCATCGGTGCAGCCCTTCCATCGGCAACAGCGCGATGCCTACGCCTCGGCCAGCGCGGTTGTGTCGCAGGGACACAACGAGATACGCCCATTCCGGCCGAACATCGCATATCGGGCGCAGCGTAGCTACAACAACGCGACACCGGCCGCCCGTGCCTCGACCCAACGCGATCGCGTCACGCGGGCGCAACGGGACACCCACAGTCCGACGGGACATGGCATATCCAATCGGTGCTGCCTTGCCACCGCCAACAACGCGACACCGACCCCCGCGCCCCTGGCCAACGCGATCGCGCCACCCGCGCACGAGGGGATACACCCGATCCCACAGGACACGACACATCCCATCGGTGCAACCCTTCCCATCGGCAACAGCGCGATGCCTACGCCTCGGCCAGTGCGATTGTGTCGCAGGGGCACAACGGGATACGGACCATTCCGGGCGAACATCGCATATCGGGCGCAGCCTCGCTACAACAGTGCGACACCTGCCGCTTGTGTCCGAACCCGGCGGTAGGCTTGGCGAGCCGCGCACGGCAATGATTCGGTCGATCCGGTTCTACGACACGGTTTCCCAACTAGTTCGACACGCCGTATTGTCACGAAATCGCCGCGTGGCGTACATCACTGGCCGTACTTCGAGTCGATTACTGGGGCGCGGGGGTGTAAGTATTGCGTGACCCGGGTATCCGTTGAGAGCCTCGGCCGCCCTAGGAAAGGAACGCACGTGTCGTATCTGCTCCGCGTGCAACTTCCGGATCGACCGGGAAGCCTCGGTGCCCTCGCGCTCGCGCTCGGCTCCGTCGGCGCCGACATTCTCTCGTTGGACGTGGTGGAACGCGGCGCCGGTTTCGCCGTCGACGACCTCGTCGTCGAGGTGCCCCAGGGCGCGCTACCCGACACACTGATCACCGCCGCCGAATCGATCGGCGATGTGCGCGTCGACTCCATCCGCCCGTACTCCGGCGTGCTGGACACCCACCGCGAACTCGAACTCATCGACCAGGTCGCCAGCGCCAAGGACGACCGGCTGCAGGTGCTCGTCGACGGCGTGCCCCGAGTGCTGCGCGTCGGCTGGAGCACCATCATCGACATGGGCCCGCAAGGCGCCTACCGCGTGGTCGGCAGCCCGAGTGCGCCGGAGACACAAGCGGGTTCGGCGCCGTGGATGCCGCTGGAAAAGCCAGCTACCCTCGACCCCGAGTCCGAATGGGTCCCCGAGATCTGGCGCGACATGGACACCAAACTCGCCGCCGCCCCCCTCGGCAACACCGGCAAGGTCCTCCTCCTCGGCCGCCCCGGCGGCCCCGACTTCCGCCCCTCCGAAGTAGCCCGCCTCGGCTACCTCGCCGGAATAGTCGCCACCGTCCTCGGCTGACCCTTCCCCGCCGCCAACGGGACACAGTGGCGGAGAAGTACGAGCAGCGCCGCCCTCATGTCCCATCCGATGGAAAGCTCTGCCACGCGCGGGACATGGTGGCGGAAAAGTACGAGAAGCAGCGCCCTCATGTCCCGTCCGACGGACAACTCCACGGCGAGCGGGACATAGTGGCGGGACAGCACGAGAAGCAGCGCCGTCATCTCCCCGATCGACGTCATCTCCCTGTCCGACGTCTTCTCCACAGTGAGCGGGACATGGTGGCGCAAAAGCACGAGAAGCAGCGCCCTCATGTCCCGAGCGACGGACACCTCTACGGCGAGCGGGACATAGTGGCGCAAAAGTGCGAGAAGCGCCGCCCTCGTGTCCCGACCGATGAACACCTCTACGGCGAGCGGGACATAGTGGCGCAAAAGTGCGAGAAGCGCCGCCCTCGTGTCCCGACCGATGAACACCTCTACGGCGAGCGGGACATGGTGGCGCGAAAGCACGAGAAGCAGCGCCCTCATGTCCCATCCGAAGAACACCTCCGCCCCCGAGCGGGACATAGTGGCGCGAAAGTTCGAGTGGCGCCGCCCTCATGTCCCATTCGACGGACGGCTTTGCCGCGAGCGGGACATGATGGCGGGAAAGCACGAGTGGCAGCGCCCTCATGTCCCGTTCGACGGACTCCTCCGCAGCGAGCGGGACATGGCGGCGCGAATGTGCGGGTAGCCGCGCCGTCATGTCCCGTTGGGCGTTAGCTCTGGAGGTCTAGGCGGAGGACAGTGAGGAGTTCGCCTGAGGGGGTGTGCCAGTCGCGGTCGGGGGTGGGGGTGAAGCCGAAGCGGTCGTAGATGCGGCGGGCGTCGGTCATGGCGGGCATGGTGGTGAGGGCTATTGCGTGGAAGCCCTCGGCCTTGGCTATGTCGATTACGGTGCGCACCAACGCGGTTCCCGCGCCGAGGCCGCGTGCCGTCTTCGAGACGGCGAGCATGCGGAACTCGAGTTCGCCGGGGCGCGCGATCTCCGCGTACGGAGTGCCGGGGCGGGCGACGGTGAGCGAGCCGACGATCCGGTCGGCGTGCGTCGCCACCAGGAGTTGCGCGGACGCGCCGCGATGCGCGGTATCGGCCAGCTCAGCGGCGTACGGGGTGTCCGCGCGGACAAAGCCTTCCCCGACATAGACATCCACGGTCAGCGCGCCGACCGCGTCGTACTCGTCCGGCTCCGCCGTCCGGATGACCAATCCCACGTTCTCGGCGCCGGTACCTGCCTTCGCATCCATACCAGGCATCGTGCCATCCGACGTAGAACGGTCTACGTCACACATGCCAACGTCAGGAGCCGAGGCTCGGGCGGGCACCGGGATGCGCGATCCGCCAGCGCTCCGGCTTGCCCGCCGGGTAGACAACGGTGATCAGATCCCCGATCGACGGCCACGCGTTGACGTCCCACGCGAAGCGCCCGTAGACCACGGTGCCCTGCACGGACGAACCGGTCACATTGCCGGTGATGGTCACGTACTGCTCGCCGACCACATCGTCCGGCCGCGGGCTCACCCCAGTGACGTACAGCGTGCCGGTCTCCCCCTGCGCTGGCCGAAAGCTGCCGCGCCCGCGCAGATACACCGCGACCACGCCGACCAGGGCGACGATCATGATCAGCAGCATTCCGAACTCCAGCATGGCCCCATGCTATTGCGCCCGGCGGACAAACCCGACCACCGCCGGTCGCTACACCGTGGCGAGCTCGCTGGTGCCGTGTTCGGTGCGACGAACCTGCCAGACCGCGCTGCGGGTGCGCGAAGAACGCCCGTTGCCACGATCGATCAGCGCGCGGTTGTTGGTGGTGTAAATCAGTTGGGCGCCATGGGAATTGGTTTCCGGGTTCTGGAAAAGCTGGATCAGGCGGTCGGTCTCCTCGGCGGGCAGGTGCGCGCCGATATCGTCGATGGCGAGGACACGCCCGGAGTCGAGTGCGTCCAGCATGGTCGGCAGGACGCGCAGCAGCGACTGGGTCGCGGCGGACTCATCGGTGATGTCGAACGGGTTGGTGATGCCGTCGTGCACCAGACCGAGCCCGACCCCGCGCCGGGCAACCATCCGCGTGTACAGCGCGTCCCTGGCGGCCTTCAGATTGGTCAGCTCACGCTCGAGCAGCACCGGGGTGAAGCCGTTCTCGCGCAGCAGCCGGTCGGCGAAGTCGGCCGAGGTGGCGCACAGTTCGATCTGCTTGCCGAGCGCGGCGATGTCGGCGTCCAGGTCGCGCAGGTAGTCCGCGTACATCGGATCGTTCTCGGCGATGAGCAGATCGGTGATGCCGAGCTCGGCGGTGCGCAGCAGCATGAGCAGGCGCGCGGCATTCTCCGGCGAGCGGGAAATGTGCCCGCCGAGCCGATGCGCGATGGCCGCCGGATCGGCCGGGCCGAGCTGCACCTCCAGCATCGACTCGAACCAGCGGTAGGCGGGCACCAGCGCATCGGCGTACATCTGCCCAGCGAGGCTGAGCAGCAACGCATTCGGGCGCACCAGCGGCACCAGCGCGGCGATCCCGTAGCGCGCCGCCTCGAACATCGGACCGATCTTGATCTGATCACCGTTGCGCTCGAACACAATTCGCTTGCGCGAGCGCGGCTGGGTGTAGAGCCACTCGGCGGTGACGTCGGCACTGTCGAGCCGGAAGCCGTAGGTGTAGGGCACCCCTTCGGCCACGAAGCCCGCCACGAATTCCGAAGGGCGGTCCGGGAATCCGAGATGCGGCGCCCGCGCAGGTCCGGCGTACGGGTCCCAGCCGGTCACCGAATGCAGCACCGCGTCGCGCATCTGCCCGAGCGCATCGATCAGGTTCGTCTTGCCCGCCGCCGCGGCACCGTGGATGGCGGTCACCGGCACCGCGACCGGCCCACCCCCCTTGGTCAGCCGTAGTTCCTGCCCCTCGGCCAGCGATCTGTGATTCGTCACCTGAAAACTGCGCAGCATCCCGCCATCCTTTCGTCCCCGTCGACACGCCGCGACAGCAGGGGCTGCCACGCACTGGACGGAAGATGATTCATAGCGAATGCGCATAGCACGAGCGTTGGCGGGTGGTGCGCGCCGATAGGCCGACAAAGACGCTGGTTACGGGTTAGCATGCTGGACGCCACGACTTGTTCGTGTGCCGTTATTGCTGGAACGTTCGAAACTGATGGGTAGCGATAGGTATGACGGTTCGTCGTCTTGTAGTCCGAAGCTCCGTCGCCGCCGCCATCACCCTTGGGTCGATAGTGGTCGTCGCGCCGCAGGCCGTCGCCGAGACGTGTCCGGACGGCTCAGCGCGGATCTTCTTCGCCAACGCCGATCCCTCGTGTCAGACGGGGAGCGCGAGCTACAGCGCGGAGACGATCTCGAAGGTCTGCTCGATGACCGGGGCCGATGTCGTCGCCGAGGCCGTCTACTTGAACGCCAAGAAGAAGCCCGTCACCACCAGGCTCGAACTGAGCAACGGAACCTGCGGGCGATTCCCGATCGCGGGCCAGCAGAGCGCGACTGTCGCCGTTACGCCCAACTGACCCCTGCGACTTCCGAATGCCGGGTAGCCGCTCACCGCTCGCGCAGTAGCAAGGCACTGTCACCGAACTCGTGCCAGAGATACCCCGTGTCCAATGCCACCGAATATGCTTCGTGGACAACGGTTTCGCCGGCCACCGCGACCAGCAGATCCAGGTGGGAAGCACCGGGCGCGTGCCAGCCGGTGATCAACCCATCGACCACGCGGGCCGGACGATCCGCGCCGAGGACGAGCTCGGTCCACCCGTGCGCCGCACGTACGCGGCCCGATGGGTCGGTAACGGTCTCCAGCGCGCGGGTGACGGTGGTGCCGACAGCGATGATGCGACCGCCCGCGGCTTTCACGTCGTTCACCGTGCGTGCTGTCGAATCCGAGACGACGAAACGTTCCGGGCTCGGCGGTTCACCCGCCTCCGGCGAGGACACCCCGGTATGCAAGGTGATCGGCGCGATCCCGACACCGGCGGAGATCAGGTCGAGAACCAGTCGTTCGGTGAACGGCCTTGCCGCGCTGGGCATTTCCGCGCTACCCGGGACCCGTCCGAAGACAGTCGCGTAGTACGACGCTGACCACCGTTGCGGCACATAGGAATAGGTGATCGGGTAGCCGTAAACCTCCAGTAGACAACGCGGATCAGTCGTGACATCAACCACCCACAGGCGACGCGCACCGGCCAGCCACGGTTCACGGAGCGTGGCTCGCGCACCCGCCGGCAGCTGAATGATCATCCCCGCCGAAAGCTCCTCTGCGGGAAAAGGAGTGCGCGCGGTGGTGCGGACCTCCACCACCCAGCCGCCGTCGTCCAGCCACGTCGCGAAGTGCACAGCGATCGGTCGATCAGCCATCCGGCCGTCGACCGCTGCCGCCATGGTTGCCGAATTATTCACCACCACAAGGTCACCCGGCCGCAGCTGCCGCGGCAGTTCGCGGAACCGTGCGTGCGTGAGCTGATCTCCGGCGACGAGCAGGCGGACCTCGTCGCGGGCCAACCCGCGCGCCTCTGGCGGTGCGACGGCATTGCGTTCGGGCGGCAGGACAAAGGAGCGCTGCGCCAACGTGACCGTCATGAGGCGCGACCTACCGCGAAATCGGCGGCGGAATAGCGCGCGTTCTTCGGTTTCTCGTGCAGTAGGCGCAGCAATGCGGGCACGACGGTGTCGGGTTCCGGCCGGTCGGAGATGTCGTCGCGGGGGAACGCGGCCTGCTGCATCTCGGTCCGCATGTCGCCGGGATCGAACGCGTAGATCGACAGCTCAGGATGCTCGGCGCCCAGAATCGCGGTGAGCTGCTCGAGCGCGGCCTTCGACGAACCATAGCCGCCCCATTCGGGATACGGCTCGATCGCGGCGTCGGAGCTGATGTTCACCACGCTGCCGCCCGCGGCGAGCAGTGGCAGCGCGAACTGCAGAATTGCCAGCGGGGCAAGGACATTCGTCCGGTAGACCAGTTCGAGTTCGTCGAGTGGATAGTCGTCGAGCCGGGCGAGCGGGCTCGGCCCGAGCCTGCTCGCATTGTTCACGATCAGCGCGAGTTCCCCGGCGCCGCTTACTGTTTCGGCCAGCAGCGCGCGATGCGCCGGATCGGTCACATCGCCGGGAATCGCGATGAACGCGGCGCCGAGTTCCTCGGACACCCGCGTCAGCCGCTCGGCCCGTCGACCGGTGCCGATCACTCGCCAACCGCGTTGGACGAGTGCGCGAGCGAGCGCCAACCCGAGTCCGGCGGACGCGCCGGTGATCAGTGCCGTGGGACGAGCCATGAGAACCTCCTGGTAGTTACCTACCGCTCCATCCTCATACCTGAAGTGAAGTTCAGGTCAAGCACTGTTCGCCGACAGCGCACCGCGCCCGGCGAATACCGCTCGCTCGCTTACTCTTCCGCCTCCGCCTCGGCATCCGCGCTCGCCGCGGCGGGTACCACCGCGTCCGGCCCTTCCGCCAACAGCAATCGGAACCCGTCCTCATCGAGGATCGGCACGCCGAGCTCCTCCGCCTTCGCGGCCTTCGTCCCCGGCGAATCACCGATCACCACGAACGCCGTCTTCTTCGACACCGAACCCGCGGCCTTGCCGCCGCGAATCAGGATCGCCTCCTTGGCGCCGTCGCGCGAGAATCCTTCCAGCGAGCCGGTCACCACGATCGACAGGCCTGCCAGGGTGCGCTCGATGGACTCGTCGCGTTCGTCGGCCATCCGCACACCGGCGTCGCGCCACTTGTCCACGATCTCGTGATGCCAGTTGACGGTGAACCACTCCGCGACCGCGGCCGCGATGGTCGGGCCGACACCGTCGGCGGCGGCCAGTTCCTCGGACGAGGCGTCCTGGATCCGGTCGAGACTGCCGAATTCGCGGGCAAGTATCCGCGCCGCGGTGGGACCGACGTGCCGGATGGACAGTGCGACGAGCACTCGCCACAGCGGCCGATTCTTGGCGGTCTCCAGATTCTCCAGCAGCCGCCTGCCGTTGGCGGACAGTTCGCCGTCCTTGTTCACGAACAGCGTGGTGGTGAGCAGCGTCGCCTCATCGAGGTCGAACAGGTCGCCCTCGTTGGTGATCGCACCCGACTTCAGCAGATCATTGGCGGCCTCGTAGCCGAGCGATTCGATATCGAAGGCGCCGCGGCCCGCGACGTGGAAGACGCGCTCGCGCAGCTGCGCCGGGCAGAACTGCTGGTTGGGGCAGCGGATGTCGGCGTCACCCTCCTTCTGCGGCGCCAACTCGGTGCCGCACGCCGGGCAGTGCGTCGGCATCACGAACTCGCGCTCGTCGCCGGTGCGCGCGTCGACCACCGGGCCGAGCACCTCGGGGATCACGTCGCCCGCCTTGCGGATGGTGACCGTGTCGCCGATCAGCACGCCCTTGCGCTTGACCTCCGAGGCGTTGTGCAGCGTGGCCATCTCGACCGTCGAGCCAGCGATGGAGACCGGTTCCATCACCGCGAACGGGGTGACCCGGCCGGTGCGGCCAACGTTCACCTCGATGTTCAGCAGCTTGGTCGTCGCCTCCTCCGGCGGATACTTGTAGGCGATCGCCCAGCGCGGGGCCCGCGAGGTGGCGCCGAGACGACGCTGCAGCGCCATCTCATCGATCTTGATGACCTGGCCGTCGATCTCGTGCTCGATATCGTGGCGGTGCTCGCCCCAGTACTCGACGCGCTCGATGACGGCGTCGATGCCATGCACCAGCTTGGTGTGGTCGGAGACCGGCAGGCCCCAGGCGGCGAGCGCGCGGTAGGCCTCGTGCTGCGAGGTCGGGGTGTAGCCCTCGATGCGGCCGAAGCCGTGGCAGATCATCCGCAGCCTGCGGCGCGCGGTGACCGACGGGTCCTTCTGTCGCAGCGAGCCCGCCGCGGTATTGCGCGGATTGGCGTACGGCGGTTTGCCTTCGGCCACGATCGACGCGTTGAGCGTCTCGAAATCCGCCAGCCGCATGTACGCCTCGCCGCGCACCTCGAGCAGCGTCGGGATGGGGAACTCGTCGGTCGGCGTCAACTCGCCGGGGATGTCCTCGATGGTGCGCGCGTTGAGCGTGACGTCCTCGCCGGTGCGTCCGTCGCCGCGGGTCGCGCCGCGCACCAGCTTGCCGTTCTCGTAGACCAGGTTCAGCGCAACGCCATCGATCTTCACCTCGCACAGATAGTGCAGGTTCGGCCCGGTCTCCACCTCCACCCGGCTCGCCCAGGTGCGCAGCTCGTCGAAGTCGAACACGTTGTCCAGCGACAGCATCCGCTCGAGGTGGTCGACCGCGGTGAAGTCGGTCGCGAACCCGCCGCCGACGAGCTGGGTCGGTGAATCCGGGGTGAGCAGATCGGGATGCCGCTCCTCCAACGCCTGCAACTGCCGCAGCAACGTGTCGAACTCACCGTCGGAGATAATCGGTGCGTCACGCACGTAGTAGCGGAACTGATGCTCACGCACCTCATCCGCCAACCGCTGCCATTCGACGCGCTGCTCCGCCGTAGCCGGGCTCACCGCACTCGCGTCACTGTTCACCGCACCGCTGTCACTCACCCAACGCACATTAGCGGAGCCCCCCGACAACCTCCGGCACTGTTCCCGCACGTCGCCGCACCGAATGCGGCGGAACCGAGCCGACCGACGGGATGCGCGACGGCGAGCGGGTCAGGCGATGCCCGACGGCTCGTCGAAGGTGAGGGACTCGGGGTCTTCGGCGTAGGCGCGGGCTACCTCGTTGGCGAGGCCGATGGCCTTGCGGGCCCAGGTCAGTGTGGTGTTGCCGAGGCCGCAGGCCGGGGCGACGAGGATCTGGGTGGCCAGCGTGGTGCGCGCGAAGCCGAGGCGATCGATGAGGCGGACGCCGGGTTCGGCGATGTCGCGCCAGGTCGGCGGGGTGGCGGGGGCGGTGGTGGGGACTAGGCCGAGTACTAGATGTTTGCCGGAGTCCAGGATTTCGCCGATGCTGTCCAATTCGCGGGTGCCGATGGTGGCGATGTCGAATCCGATTGCGGCGGCGGTGCTTCCGCGCAGGAACGCGAGGGCGGGGGGTTCGGCGCAGCTGTGGATCAGCACCGGTGCGGACTGGGTCGCGATGAGGGTGTCCAGGATGGTGAGTGCTTCGGGTTCGGGCATCGCGCGGACGCTGTCGAGCATGCTGACACCGCTCAGGGAGCCTTCGAGCACGGCGGTCAGCGACGGTTCGTCCAGTTGCAGAACGACTTCCGCGCCGAGCCGCTTACGGACCTCGGCGACATGGTTCACCAGGCCCTCGGCGAGGGATTCCGAAAGATCGCGCAGCGCACCGGGATCGGTGACGGCCAAGTGTCCATTCGGCAGCTCGACCTGTGCCGCGAGCGTCAGCGGACCGGCGACCTGCAGCTTGATCGGACGACCCGAACCCGCCGAACCCGCTGTCTCCCATGCCTCTTCGAGCGCGTCGAGATCGCCGCGGAGCAAATCGCGAGCCCGCCGCGACACTCCGCCCGGCCGCGGCGCGAGCCGGTAGCCGCGGGTGGTGGTGTCGAAGCGCATGTCGACGAGCAGCGCCGACATCCGCCCGATGATGTCCGCGCCCGCCCCGCGCCCCGGAAGTTCCACCAGGTGTGGCAGATCCGGCAATTCGCCGAGAATGGTCGCGGCGGCCTCGCGGGAATCGGTGCCGGGCCAGGAGCCGACGCCGGTCGCGATCCCGCCGCGCAACCCGCTCGCCGCTGGCTGGTCCGCAGCGTCGCTCGCTCGGTCGATTTCCGTGCCTTTCGCGTTCTGGTACACCGTTGTCGCTTCCGTCAGTCGATCGTTGTGCGCGCCATCCGGATACCCGGTCGCGGTCTGATCAGTGTGCGCGGCAGGCGGATTCGCCGACCGCGATCCGGTGCGAATCGCTGCCCTTCGACGCGGCAGCCGGTCTCGGGTAACCCTCGCACATCGGCGCGTTGGTCGTGGTCACCGCGTGGCGGCCGACTCCGCCTCGCTGCCGATCGCCGCGCTGCCGGTACCGGAGATGGTTCCGCTGCCGATCACCAGGTCCCCCAGCTCATCCGGTCGATACAGCACAACCGCCTGGCCGCGCGCGACACCGGTCAGCGGCTCGCGCAGGCGAACCGACAGCCCGTCGCCGACCGCCTCGGCGATCGCCGGTGCGGTGCCGCCGTGCGCGCGCACCTGCACGACACATTCGATCGGCCCGTCCGGCGCGGCACCGGAGGTCCAGATCGCGCGCTCCGCCTCGATGGTCCACACCTGCAGGTCCTCGACCGAACCGACCCGGACGGTGCCGGAGTCGGGATCGATGCCGGTCACGTAGCGCGGCTTGCCGTCCGCGGCCGGGCCGGGCAGCCCGAGGCCCTTGCGCTGGCCGATCGTGAACCCGTGCACGCCTTCGTGTTCCGCGAGTTTCTGACCGTCGGCGTCGACTACGGCGCCCGGCCGAATGCCGATCTTGGCACCGAGGAACGCCTGGGTGTCGCCGGACGGGATGAAGCAGATGTCGTGGCTGTCCGGCTTGTTCGCGACGGCAAGGCCGCGCTCGGCGGCCTCTTCGCGGATCCGAGGCTTCGGGGTGTCGCCGACGGGGAACATGGCGCGCGAGAGCTGCTGGGCGTTCAGCACCGCGAGCACGTAGGACTGGTCCTTGTCGGCGTCGACGGCCCGGCGCAGCACGCCGTCGTCGAGCCGCGCGTAGTGACCGGTGACCACGGCGTCGAAGCCGAGCGCGAGCGCGCGGTCGGCCAGCGCGGAGAACTTGATCTTCTCGTTGCAGCGCAGGCACGGGTTGGGCGTCTCACCGGCCGCGTAGGCGGCGACGAAATCGTCGATCACGTCTTCCTTGAAGCGATCGGCGAAATCCCAGACGTAGAACGGGATGCCGAGCACGTCGGCGGCCCGCCTCGCGTCGCCCGCGTCCTCCTTCGAGCAGCAGCCACGCGACCCGGTGCGCAATGTGCCCGGCGACGCGGACAGCGCCAGATGCACACCGACCACCTCGTGACCAGCCTCGACGGCACGTGCCGCCGCCACCGCCGAATCAACACCACCACTCATCGCGGCAAGTACTCGCATCAAACACCTCCCTTGGCACCGGCCAGACCCGCGGCCATGGCCCGCTCAACAACCTTGGGCAACACATCGAGCAACGCCTCGACATCGGCGCGCGTCGAGGTGTGCCCCAACGAAAATCGCAGCGACCCTCGGGCCTGCCACTGTTCGACACCCATCGCGATCAACACGTGACTCGGCGACGCGACACCGGCGGTACAGGCCGACCCGGTCGAGCACTCGATCCCGGCCGCGTCGAGCAGCATCAGCAGCGAATCCCCTTCGCAGCCAGGGAAGGTGAAGTGCACATTGCCGGGCAGCCGTCGATCGCCGGGCGCGCCGTTGAGCACCGCCTCCGGCACGATCTGCCGCACGCCGTCGATCAGCGCGTCCCGCAACGCGGTCAGTTCCGCGGTGCGCGTTGGCAATTCGATCGCCGTCTGATGCAGCGCGGTGGCCAAGCCGACCGCGGCCGCGGTGTCCGAGGTGCCCGAACGCAGGTCGCGCTCGTGCCCGCCGCCGTGCAGCAGCGGCACGCACGGCACCTGCCTGCCGAGCAGCAGCAGGCCGACGCCGTGCGGGCCGCCGACCTTGTGCCCGGCGAAACTGGCCGCCGACAATCCGCTCGCGGCGAAGTCGATCGGCAGCTGGGCCGCGGCCTGTACCGCGTCGCTGTGCATGGGGACGCCGAATTCCTGTGCCACGGCGGCCAATTCACCGATCGGCTGAATGCTGCCGACCTCGTTGTTGGCCCACATGATGGTGACAAGCGCGACATCGTCCGGGTTCGCGGACAGCGCGGCCCGCAGCACGCGCGGCGAGACGACGCCGTCGGCGTCCACCGGCAGCCAGGTGATCCTGGCGCCCTCGTGCCGCTCCAGCCACTCGACCGCGTCGATCACCGCGTGATGCTCGACCGAGCTGACGATGATCCTGGTTCGGCGCGGGTCGGCGTCGCGGCGCGCCCAGTAGATGCCTTTGACCGCCAGATTGTCGCTCTCGGTCCCGCCGGAGGTGAAGATGACCTCCGAGGGCCTTGCGCCGAGATCGGCGGCGATCGACTCACGCGCCTCCTCCAGCGTCCGCCGGGCAGCGCGCCCCGATCCGTGCAGCGACGAGGCGTTACCCGCCATCGCCAACGCAGCCGTCATCGCCTCGATAGCGGCAGGCAACATTGGTGTGGTGGCCGCATGATCGAGGTAGACCGTATGGGTCGCCGCACCGTGGACCGAACCCGAAATAGCCGCCTTCATGACCAAATAAGCCTATCCCAGCGTTGACCTGCGCATCTTTGGGGTCTCCCCCGGCTGTCTGTGATTCACCCACGATGCGCAACCCGCCTACCGCCCTGCGGTATTCCCGCAACCGGCGCGTCCTGGGCGCTCGACCCGTGTGTCCGGTTCCCCAGCGACCGCCATTCGGCACGCTCGTACCAGATCACGATCTTCCCGGTGCTGATCCCGGCCGCCGCCGTGGCGCTGCGACTCGCTCGGTAGGACAGCGCGCAGCCGCAGGCCATTGCCTGCGGCTGCGCGCAGTTCTCGGCTTACCTGCCGACCGTCTCGACCCGGCGACCTCGGCCGCGCAATACGGGCCGCAGGCGACGGGGTGGCCTGCGGACCTCCGGTGCGTCCGAGGAGACCGACGGGTCCTTGACGCGGGTCTTGCCCGACTCGATCCAGACCGTGGCGTCGAGCGCGCCGTGCCGGGACAGTTCGGCGCCACGGATGGCGGCCTCGCAGCGGCGGGCCAGGTCTCGGCGATCGGTGCCTGGCTGCTGGACCGTCTCCAGGACTACCTCGGCGACCATGCCGCGCGAACGCAGCACGCGGCGGGCGGACGAGGCGAAGGAGTCTTCGCCGACGAATCCGGGGACCGTGCACTGCACGCCATGCCGGTCCAGGTAGCGCAACCGCACCGGCTGGACCGGGGTATCGGTGTTGATCGCCGCTTGGAACAGCGCGGGACGCATGCTGCCGTACGCGCGACCGCACCAGGTGGTGCCCTCGGGGAACACCGCGATCCGCTCGCCGGCGCTGAGCCTGGCGCCGATCTGGGCGACCACACCGGGCAGCGCGCGCAACTTCTCCCGTTCGATCGGGATGACCCGCATCAGCGTCGCCAGCTTGCCGAGCACGGGCCAGTCGACCATGTCCGCGCGGGCGACGAAGCCGAGCGGCTGCACCGCGGCGAGCGCGACGATGTCGGTCCAGCCGATATGCCCGACAACGACCATGACCCCGGTACCAGATGCCCCGTAAACAGAAGGCGCGGTGCTGCCCTCATCGACAGCACCGCGCCCGTTCGTGTCGATCCGGCGATCGACTATCCGCAATTCCATTCCGAGACAACTCAATAGCGTTCGCGCGTAACCGCGCTGCAGACGTTCTCGTTTGCCTTGCGGGGTAACCAGATTCACCATCGGGAAGCTGATGAGCAGCCCGGCTACACCGAGCAGCCGACCGATCACCCGGCCGGTGCCGACCTCATCGATCGACTCGATGCACCCGGCCCCGCAGGGACTCGACGGCATCCACGCGTGCGCGGTGGCCTTGGCGAGCGGCGCGTCGAACACCATGTCGCTCACCGTCCCCCGTCGAAAGTCGCTGCGGCGTCTTGTAATCGGTTCAGGTAGCGGGTGTTGATGGTGTCGAGGCCGAGGATGGCGACGAAGTCGGCGACGCCGAAGTCGGGGTCGTGGGCGGGCTCGCCGCAGATCTCCGCGCCGAGACGAAGGTAGCCGCGCAGCAGCGGGGGGAGCTTGGGGCGCGCGGGCGGTGTCATGTCGTCGAGGGTCTTGCCGTCGACAACGACCGGGCGGATCGGGTGCACCCGCTGTTCCGGATCGGAGGCGTGCCTGCCGAGCAGCATGTCGCGCACGCCGCGCACGTTCACGCCGGGTTCGTCAGTTGCGCTGTCCTGCATCGGTACCGAGACGCAGCCCATCACCCAGTCGTAACCGGTGAGCTGGATGTAGTGCAGGATGCCAGCCCACATCAGGGTCAGCACCGAGCCGTTGCGGTGATCGGGCACCACGCAGGCGCGGCCCATCTCGACGATCCGCCGGCCTTGCGGATCCAGTTGGGACAGATCGAATTCCGTGGCCGTGTAGTAACCGCCCGCCGCGGCGACCTTGTCCGGCGGCAACATCCGGTAGCAGCCGACGAAGTCTTGGGTCAGGTCGTCGCGAACCAGTAGGTGGTCGCAGTGCTCATCGAATCGGTCGGCGTCGAGGCCGGTACCGTTGTCGGGGATGTGGAATCCGGGCTCGCTCGCGAACACGCCGTAGCGCAGTCGCTGCGCCGCCGCGCGGTGCTCCGCGTCGGACGAGACGACCAGCGAGTACCGTGACCGTTCCACCCCGGAGTCCGTCGAGCGCGCCGGGGCTGTCAACACGGACGTAATAGTCATATCCGTGATGAAGCCAGGCCTAAACTGCGCTGGAGCAACCTCGAAGTGTCACCGCGATGCAGGTTCGGTGAACGAGACGCTGATCACACCGAGCGTTCACCGGACCGTCGCGCCATGTTCGCGTCAGCGCGCCGAAATCGCGTCCTTGAACTGCTGGAAGCCTTGTCCGTGAACACGATTCGAACAGACGCCGAACAACGTGAAGTCGCGTCGCGCGGATCTCGCGATGCGACTTCACGTTGCGTCCAGGTTGCGTTGTTCAGTTGCGCCCAACAGGCCCGAGTCCGAGCTCAGGCGGCGCTACGTTCCTCAGCACCCGCCCGCCGCGGCGCCTTCTCGACCTCGGCGAAACCGGGGCGCCCGGTGCCGATGAAGGCGACAAGCCAGGAGGCGACCGCGGCGAACCGGTTGCGGAAGCCGACCAGGTAGAACAGGTGTACCGCGAGCCACATGAACCAGGCGAGCAGACCGCGGAAGGTGATCTTGTCGTTCAGCTTGGTCACCGCGCTGAACCGGCTGATCACCGCCATGCTGCCCTTGTCCCAGTACTTGAACGCGGTGCCAGCCTGCTTCTTTCGGCGAATGATGTCCGCGGCGTGCCTGCCCTCCTGCATGGCCACCGGCGACTGCCCCGGGTAGCCGTTCAGGGAGGTCATATCGCCGATCGCGTAGATGTCGGCGTAGCCGCCAACGGTCAGGTCGGGATTGATCAACAGCCTTCCGGCGCGGTCGGTTTCGACGCCGGTGGCCTCGGCGAGGACCTTCGCGAACCCGCCGACCTGCACGCCCGCCGACCAGACGATCGTCTCCGCCGCGATACCGCGTTCGACGCCGCTCTTGTCCTTGACGGTGACCTTGCCCTCGTCGATGTCGGTGACGAAGGTGCCGAGCAGCACGTCGACGCCGGTGCGGGTCAACGACTTCTTCGCGTACTCGGACAGCCCGCCGCCGAACGGCGGAAGCACCTCACCGGCGCCCTCGACGAGGGTGACCGAAACTTCTTGGTGGTAATACCTTTTCGCCAGTTCCTTCAGCTGACCGGCCACCTCGACGCCGGTCGCGCCAGCCCCGACCACCACGAAGCTCAGCAGCCTGCGCTTGGTCTCCGCATCGGCGCCCTTGGCCTCGGCGAAGACCCGTTGGATCTGTGCGCGAAGCAGTTTCGCGTCGTCGATGGTCTTGAGCGAGTAGGTCTTCTCGGCGAAATCGTCACGGCCGAAGTAGGACTGGCTTGCGCCGGTGGCGGCGATCAGCGAGCCGTACCGGATGCGGCGCTGTTCGCCGTTCTGCTCATAAGTGACGATCGCCTTATCGGGATCGATGGCGACCACCTTGCCGAGGCGCACATCGGCCTCGCGGTGGCGCCGCAGAATGGCGGCGATCGGCGGCGCAATCTCCTCCGATGCCAGCACACCGGTCGCTACCTGGTACAACAACGGTTGGAACAGGTGCTCCGGCGTGCTGGAGATCAGCACGTAATCGATACCCGACTTGGCAAGTTGTTTGGCGGCGGAGAGTCCGCCGAACCCCGATCCGACGATGACGACACCCGCGGTTTCGATTCCCGCATCCACGTACTGCATGACAGCCTCCTTCTCTCATTACCAACCGTCATCGGGAACGAGGATATTTCAGGAGTTAGGGCGCATAATTCAGATGACTCTTATCTCGATCCGTCATTAATCGGAGGCGCTGTGGAACTTCGGCAGCTCACCTACTTCGTGGCCGTCTGCGAGGAGCTCAGCTTCAGCGGGGCGGCCGCGAGGTGCTTTATCTCACAGTCCGCGATCAGCCATCAGATCTCCCGGCTCGAGCGCGATCTTGGCGTGCAATTGTTCGAGCGATCGACAAGATCAGTCGTTGCCACCGACGCCACCGCGCGGCTACTTCCCCTTGCGAAACAAATGCTGAGCCTCGAGTCGGCGATCCGGGCGGCGGTGCGCACGGTCGGCCCGCGCATCCGGCTCGCGGCGAACATGTCCTTCGCGACGCGATCGCTGTCGGCGATCGCCGGTGCCCGCGCGACGCACCCCGAGGCGGAGATCGAGTTCGTGATCAAGCCGTTCCGGCAGCGGATCACCGCGGTGGCCGACGGCGACTGCGATCTCGCGCTCATCCGCGGCAGCGTCGATCAGCCTGGCCTGGAGGTGGAGCAGCTGTGGGTCGAGGACCTCGTGATCGCCACCTCCAGCGCACATCCGCTGGCCACCAGGGAGACGGTGACGCTGTCGGATCTGAGCAGGTATCCGCTGCTGCTGCCGCCGGAGCAGGAACAGGTGTTGTTGCACACCGTGATTCGGTCCGCGTTCGCCGAGCTGCCCACCGGACCCACCTTCGGTCCGCCGATTCCGCCCGATCACACCGCGACCCTCGAACTGATCAACCGGCCCGACGCCTGGACGGTCCTCTACGCCGAAAGCTCCACCGAGGGCCTGGTCGTCCTGAAACTGGCCGACCAGAAGCTCCGCATCCCGGTCTCCGCGGTCCTACGCAGCGACGTCCGTCGCTCTCCCATCCTCACCACCCTGCTCGCCGGGCTCCACCGCCCCTGAGCGCACCGCACCTGATCGACGGAACGACCCCGAGCCTGGGCCCGGGGTCGTTCGCTATGAATCACGCAGTGCGCGAGCATGTCTCACTCAGGCGTTCTCCCTGGCGAAGCTGCGGGCACCGATCACCATGAGCACCAAGGCAATCGCCACGGTAACGCCGGTGCCGAGGTAGACATCGGTGCTGCCGAAGTCGCCGCGGAACAGCGCCCGCGCGGCATCGACGGTGTGCGAGAACGGGTTTGCCTTCGCGATATCCCGCAACCAGTTCGGCCCGACGGCCATCGGCAACAGGATCCCGGACAGCAGCATGATCGGCAGGGTCAGGGTGTTGAGCACCGAAGCGAGCGTGCCCTCCTGCCTGGCCCAGAGCCCCAGTGCATAGGACGCGGCTGCGAGTCCGGCGGACATCACCGCGATCAACAGCACCGACAGCACCAAACCCAATGGGTCCGGCCGTAATCCGAACGCCAGCACCGCAACCCCGACCAGGACCAGCGCCTGCACGATCAGCACCACCATGTCCTTGAGCACCCGGCCGAGCAACAGCGCGCCCCGGTCCGCGGGCGTAACCCGTTGTCGCTCTATGACACCCGCGCGCAGCTCCGAGATGATGGCGAATCCGGCGAACAACGAACCCATCAGCCCGGTCTGGATGACCAATCCTGGCGTGAGGATCTTCCACGGGTCGACGTCGGTGCCGAGCGCGGGCGCGATCCCTTTGATCAACGGACCGAACAGCACCAAATACAGAATCGGTTGGGACAGCCCGATCATCACCCAGATGGGGTTGCGCAGGTTGCTGCGCAGTTGAGACCAGAAGATCAGGCCGGTGTCATGCGCGAATCTCATGACCGATTCCCTTCTCGCAGTGAACGTCCGGTGATGGTGAGGAAGACATCGTCGAGGCTCGGCCGTTTGACGGTGATCGCGCCCGCCGCGATTCCCCGTTCGTCCAGCGCCCGCAGCAGGGGCACGACGGCGGCGTCGCCCCGCTCGACCGTCAGGTGCACCACCGTCGCGCCCGCGTCCTCGGCGCGTACCCCCGATCGCACGTCGAGCACGGACTCGGCCACCCGGAGCGCGAGATCGGCGTGCTCGTCGGCGATTTCGAGGCTGACCACGTCGCCGGAGATGCGCCGCTTGAGTTCGTCGGGCGAGCCCTCGGCGACGATGCCGCCGTGGTCCATGACCAGCAACCGGTCGCACAGTGCGTCGGCCTCTTCGAGATAGTGCGTGGTGAGCACGATGGTGGTGCCCCGATCCCGAAGTCCCCGAATGTGTTCCCACAGATTGGCCCGGCTCTGCGGGTCGAGGCCGCTGGTCGGCTCGTCCAGATAGATCAGCTTCGGACCGTGCACGAGCCCGAGCGCGATGTCCACCCGTCGCCGCTGTCCACCGGACAGCTGCGAGCACTTGCGCCCGCCGAGGCCGGCCAGGTCGAGCGCCGCGAGCAGCTCCTCGGCATTGCGTGTCGCCTGCGCCTTATCGAGGCCGAAAAGCCTTGCCTGCAAGACCAATTCGTCGATGACGAGTTCGAGATCGTTGGTCGTATTGCCCTGCGCGACATACCCGATGCGCGAACGCACGGTCCGCGCCTCGGTGCGCAGATCGGCGCCGGAGATGGTCGCCTCGCCCGCGGTCGGCGCGATCAGCGTGCTGATCATCCGCAGGGTAGTGGTTTTGCCCGCGCCGTTCGGGCCTAGGAGACCGAGGATTTCGCCGTCGTGCACGGCGAAATCGACCCCCCTGACCGCCTCGACGGGACCGGTTCTGGTTTTGAAGGTTCTGGCAAGCCCACGCACCTCGATGACCGCGGTGCGTGTGCGGCCACGAACAGTGTCGATCGTTTCCACACCGCTTACGGTAGGAACGATCGACCAAATAGTCAAGCTTTACTATTCAGGCTTGATCATATCGAGTGGGTCTCAGGTGTTCATCCCGTACATACCGCCGCCCCACGCGTCGAGCTCACCGGTTTCTATGCGCTCCAACGTCTTTCGCGACCAGTTCAGATCCGCCCTGATGTGGTCGGCGGACAGGCGCATCGCGTCGGCAACGTGGTACGGCACGGCCTCGGCGGGATCACCACTGCCCGCCAAGATCCGGGCCACCTCCCGCTCGGTGAAGACCAGCTCGGCCTCGAACTTGAGAATCCGGCTGTTCAACGCGGCGATGACTTCATCGCGCGGCGCCGCAGGAAAGAGCGCGACCGCGGCGAAGTACGGATTCTTCGGCTGCTCGGCGGAGAACAGCGACTCACGCAGCATCTCGCCGAACTCCTTCTCCCCCTCGCTGGTGAGCCGATACGTGGTCCGCTCCGGGCGAGCCCCCTCCTGCGCGACCCCCTCGATCGCGATCAGTCCGTCGCGCTGCAAGGTATTCAGCGCACCATAGATCGACCCCGGCTTCACATTCGCCCAATCATCGGCATGCCAGGACAGCAGCTCACGCCGAACGTCGTACCCGTGCACCGGTTGCAGCAGCCGGACGATGGCGAGCACCAGCATCCGAGTAGTAGGAACAGCCATACCGGCAGGCTATCGCACCTGCAGCGCCTTCTTGGAACACGTTCCCGCGCAACTCGTTCCAGCTGGCCGGAGACTAGAACCCAGTATCGGAGCGTCCACCGACACCGGCCATTGATCACGGCAGCGGTCAGATCCGACGGTCCACAAAGTTGGGATCTACATTGATTGTTCCGGTCAGCCGCCAAACACCACGCTCGAATATCAGATCACCAGACACTACAATCGGCTGCTTGCTCTGATGCGCACGAATTGCCCACGCATATTCCTCGCCGGCCAGCGGAACATGCACCTTTCGCGGGCGGCCGTCCACATGAGTAGACAACACGATACTGCTGGCTTCCTGATCCTCGTCACCGGAATCATCTCGATTAAGCGTACGAACCGTGCCGAGCAGCGTCACATAACGAGGCGGCTCCTCGCGCCGAACCAATCGTTCCCGTACGCGGGGCAGGCCTGCCATTGCATTGCGATCGACGATGATTCGCGAAGTGCCAACGTCAGGGCGCGGTTCAGCGGCCGCCCAATCGAACGACAGCTCCAATGCACGTAGTGTTTCCGGCTGGGTGAGATCCAGCACCGACTCCACCAAGCCTGCGCTCAAGCCCAGCTGTCCCGCCCGGTCGAGTGCACCTTCGTCCCAATCGAGTGCAAGCTGCCGCGTCGACTGCAAACCCGTGGCCAGCGTTGTCATCACCTTGCGCGGAAATGGCACAGTCGGCGACCCGTCCTCGTGCGGCGGCAGAACTTCACCGAGACGAGTCACGACAGTGAATACAAAACTGCCCCGTTTCGTGTGCCCCAGCCGGATATCATCTTCAAGAAAGTCGGTGACAATGGCCGACCTACTGCCACGGTGCGAATGAGTGGGATCATCAGCAGTTGTAGCGGCGGCCCGCATCATCGTCAACAGTGCTTCCAGAGTCTTCTCGGCTTGCCGAAAAGGGATTGTCCCATCCGTCATTTCCTGGTCGAGACGCACGAAGAAAAGATCAGCACGTGCCGCAGCGATACGCTCGGCCAGCTGCCCGATATTCCAATCATAAATGGTGGCGAGAGCTTGAAGCGTGTCGCGAAAACGCACAGGGAAGTCAGCGTAATCAGTAGCCAACGGCAGCATGACACGGCCTAGCGGACCGTCCGCGCCCGGAAGCCGCCAGATCTCTCTGACGTCTTGGTCCCTAGCCTCGAGCTGCCAATCCTGGCTCGCGAGGTACTGAGACACGGCGGGCGGCGACAAAGTGGACGCGATCTCCTGGAGACCGTCGAGCGGAACCTCTTTCACCACTGACCTCCTTCGCCGATTACCTGCATGATCCCTTGAAGGCTGCTCACGTCGAACAGGTTGCTCCTAGGCAGATGGACCGTCTTGCTGGCCTTACCATCCTCGATCGCGCCGAGTTCTCTCGCATGCTGCCAGTACATTCGGCTTGAACTGGTCAAGCCTGCTTCGGAGAGGTCCAGTAGTTGTTCAGGATCCTCAGGGACCAGCAGGACGCCAAGCAGTGCCGGGGCGAACCGTTTCGGGTTCACCAGCTTGAGAAACCGATCGCGCCCCAGCGACCATGCCAGGTGTTCGGCTCCGAGCAGCCGCCACTGTGTCGTGCACTTGAGCTGCATCTCGAACTCAGGGCAGTAGTACCGCATGTACTCAGCAGACGACGCAATCGTGATGTCGACCCCGTCATAGTCGGTCAGATGATGCTTGATGGAACAGCCCGCGGCGGCGGCAACCATTTGAATGAAGGCGAGGCTGAACTGTTCCTGTCGAGCGGTCATCGGCAGACCACCGTCCAGTGCCGATGACACCGACTCCAGGGGCAGGCTCCCGCTGCCATCGACGTCCACCATGTAACCCTCCCCTGATTCCCCAGAATATGCACCGCGTGGCGCTCCACGCAGACAGTAGCTGCCTTGTTCTGCCCGTCCCCCAGCAACGAAAAAGGTGGCCCCGACTGAATTCCCAGTCGGAGCCACCAATCATCGCGCTAAGCGAGCGATCAGCCCTTGTGCGTCTTGACCGCTTCGGTGAGCTGCGGGGCGACGTTGAACAGGTCGCCGACGATGCCGTAGTCCGCGATCTCGAAGATCGGGGCCTCTTCGTCCTTGTTGACCGCGACGATGGTCTTCGAGGTCTGCATGCCTGCCCGGTGCTGGATGGCGCCGGAGATGCCGAGGGCGATGTAGAGCTGCGGCGAGACCGTCTTACCGGTCTGGCCGACCTGGAACTGGCCAGGGTAGTAGCCCGAGTCGACCGCGGCACGCGAGGCGCCGACGGCGGCACCGAGCGAGTCGGCCAGCTCCTCGACGACCGAGAACTTCTCGGCGGAACCGACACCGCGACCACCGGAGACGACGATGTTCGCCTCGGTGAGCTCCGGACGGTCACCCGCGACGATCGGCTCGCGCGCGGTCACCTTGACCACGCCGTCTTCCTGCGCGGGCACCTCGACGGTGACCTTCTCACCGGCACCGGCCTGCGCGGACGCCTCGATGGCGCCAGGGCGCACCGAGATCACCGGCACGTCGCCGGTGGCCTTGGCGTCGACGGTGAACGCGCCACCGAAGATGGAGTGCACGGCGGTGCCGTCGGACTTCACGTCGATGACATCGACGAGCAGGCCGGAGCCGATGCGGGCGGCGAGGCGGCCCGACACCTCCTTGCCTTCGGCCGAGGCGGCGACGATGACGGCGGCCGGGGAGACCTGCTCGGTCAGCGCGGCGAGCACGTCGATCTTCGGGGTGAGCAGGTAGTTCTCCACGTCGTCGGATTCGGCGATGTAGATCTTCTCCGCACCCGCCGCGGCGAGCGCGTCGGCCAGCTTCTCGCCGGTGCCTGCGGTGCCGAGCACGACGGCAGCGGGCTCACCCAGGTTGCGGGCAGCGGTAAGGAGCTCGGTGCTGACCTTCTTGATCGCACCGTCCGCGTGCTCGATGAGCACAAGTACTTCAGCCATTTGTGTTCTCTCCTAAGCAGATCGGCGGGATCAGATGATCTTCTGACCGACGAGGTACTGGGCGATCTTGGTGCCGCCGTCGCCCTCGTCCGCGATCTTCTCGCCCGCGGTGCGCGGCGGCTTCGGGGTGGCTCCGGTGACGGTGGTGCCCGCGTTCGCGACACCGACGGTCGACGGGTCGACGCCCAGATCGGCCAGCGTGAAGGTCTGCACTTCCTTCTTCTTCGCGGCCATGATGCCCTTGAAGGAGGGGAAGCGCGGCTCGTTGATCTTCTCGGTGACGCTGACGATGGCAGGGAGGGTGGCCTCCAGCTTGAAGACGCCATCGTCGGTCTCGCGCTCGCCGGTGACCTTGTCGCCGTCGACGGTGAGCTTGCGCAGGTGGGTCAGCTGCGGCAGGCCGAGGTACTCGGCGATGATGGCGGGCACCGCACCGGCGCGACCGTCGGTCGCCTCGTTGCCTGCGATGACCAGCTCGACGCCTTCGACCTGGCCGAGCGCGCTCGCGAGCACCCAGGCGGTCTGCACGGCGTCGGAGCCGTGGATCGCCGGGTCGTTGATGTGGATGGCCTTGTCGGCGCCCATGGACAGCGCCTTGCGGATGGCCTCGGTTGCCCGGTCCGGACCGGCGGCAAGCACGGTGACCTCGCCGCCCTGCGCCTCCTTGATCAGCAGCGCTTCTTCGACGGCGCGCTCGTTGATCTCGTCGAGGACGGCGTCGGCGGCTTCGCGATCGAGGGTGTAGTCACCATCGGTCAGCTTGCGCTCGGACCAGGTGTCGGGAACCTGCTTGATGAGTACGACGATGTTCGGCATCGGTCTTCGTCGACCTCCTGTTCTGGTTACACGTATGGAGTGGTCGCACGAGCGGGCGCCGTACGTCCGTGTGAGTAGCTCAGGGCGTGACACTACCCTACGTTAAGTTACTCGTGGGTAACTTAGCCGCTTCTCTCTCACAGCACCAGACCCAGCGATATCGTGCCGGGCTGGAGCCCTGCCGCGCGACCCCCGCCGAACGGCCCATTGCGACTGGGTAGGGGCATCCCGGTGAACGGGTGCGGGTATCCCGCAAACACTCAGTGCCAGTAACGTCGGAACGATGAGCGAGGCTGTGATCCCTGCCGCAGTGGCCGACCCGACGGGCATGACCGGCGCCCCGGAAACGACCATCGGCGCCGTCGAACCGCTGCCGTTGACGGGCGAACGGACCGTCCCCGGCATTGCCGAGGAGAACTACTGGTTCCGCAGGCACGAGATCGCCTACGCGAGGCTGCTCGCTCGCTGCGCCGGAAAAACCGTGCTGGAGGCCGGATCCGGCGAAGGCTACGGCGCGGACATGATCGCCTCGGTGGCCACCAAGGTCACCGGCGTCGACTACGACACCGGCGCGGTCGAGCACGTGCGCGCCCGCTACCCGCGCGTTGAGATGATCCAGGGCAACCTCGCCGCACTGCCACTGCCCGACGCCTCGGTCGACGTGGTGGTGAACTTCCAAGTGATCGAACATCTTTGGGACCAAGGCCAGTTCCTCCGCGAGTGCCTTCGGGTGCTGCGCCCCGGCGGCGAACTGCTGATCAGCACGCCCAACCGGATCACCTTCTCGCCGGGTCGCGATACCCCGCTCAACCCGTTCCACACCCGCGAACTCAACGCGGCCGAGCTGACCGAACTGCTGGTCGAGGCCGGATTCGAGGTCGCGCAGATGACCGGCGTTCACCACGGCGCGAGCCTGAAAGCGTTGGACGCCAAGCACGGTGGGTCGTTCATCGACGCGCAGATCGAGCGGGCGCTGGCCGGCGAGCCGTGGCCCGCCGAGCTCACCGCCGACGTCGCGGCCGTCACCATCGATGACTTCACACTGATCGCCGAGGACATCGACGCGAGCCTGGATCTGGTCGCCATCGCGGTGAAGCCTTGACCAACGAGGCTGTTCCTGGCCAGTTCACCCTGGTCCTGCACTCCCATCTGCCCTGGCTCGCGCACCACGGCCGCTGGCCGGTCGGCGAGGAATGGCTCTACCAATCCTGGGCCGCCTCTTACCTTCCCGTCGCCGAGGTGCTCAGAACCCTTGCCGCCGAAGGACGTTCACGCCTGCTGAGCCTCGGCATCACGCCGGTGCTCGCGGCCCAGCTCGACGACCCGCACTGCCTGGCCGGGATGCACCACTGGCTCGGCAACTGGCAGCTGCGCGCCGACGAGGCGGCCATGTCCGGCAACGTCGCCCTCGGCAGGCACGAACATCGTTTGGCCACAGCGGCTTTGGCTGATTTCGAGCACCGCTGGCGGCACGGCGCCGCACCGGTCTGGCGTGAACTCATCGACGCCGACACGATCGAACTGCTCGGCGGGCCGCTCGCCCATCCGTTCCAGCCACTGCTCGATCCGCGGCTGCGCCAGTTCCAGCTCACCGAGGGTCTCGGCGACGCGCGACACCGCTGGGGCCACACCCCCACCGGCATCTGGGCCCCGGAATGCGGCTACACGCCGGGCATGGAGGTCGGCTACGCCGCCGCCGGTGTCACCCACTTCATGGTCGACGGACCCGCGCTGCGCGGTGACACGACCCTGGGACGGCCGGTCCGCGAGTCCGATGTGGTCGCGTTCGGGCGTGATCTGCAGGTGAGCTATCGGGTCTGGTCGCCGAAATCGGGCTACCCGGGCCAGAGTGCCTACCGTGACTTTCATCACTACGACCACGCGACGGGTCTCAAACCGTCCAGGGTCACCGGCAAGACGGTAGCCGGTCCGGACAAGGCTCCGTACGACCCGGAACTGGCGGCCGCGGCGATCGTCCGCGATGTCGACGACTTCGTGCACACGGTGCGCGAGCGACTGATCAGCGAATCCGCGCGGATCGGTCGGCCCGCACTGGTGGTCGCCGCGTTCGACACCGAATTGTTCGGCCACTGGTGGCACGAGGGACCGCAATGGTTGGCCCAGGTGTTGCGGGCACTGCCCGAAGCGGGCGTCACGGTCGGCACGCTGGCCGATGCGCGGGAACGCGGATTCGTCGGTGCGCCGGTGCCATTGGCGGATTCGTCCTGGGGCTCCGGCAAGGACTGGCGGGTCTGGGCCGGAGATCAGGTGAGCGACCTGGTCGAACTCAACGACGACATCGTGCGGGTCACCCTCGACACGGTCGACAAGATGCGCGCCGCCGACGGCGGGCCCGCGCTGCGCGACAAGGTCGCCGATCAGTTGCTGCGCGAAGCCATCCTCACCGTGTCCAGCGACTGGGCGTTCATGGTCAGCAAGGACTCCGCCGCAGGCTACGCGCGCGACCGCGCGCACCGGCACGCGCACGCCGTGCGGGAGATCGCGGCCGCTGTCGGAGCGGGTCAACTCGCGAAAGCACAGCAGTTGGCGGCAGGATGGGGGGCGGCTGACGGACTCTTCCCCGGTGTGGACGCGCGACGACTCGGGAGCGCCGGGTCCGGAGGAAGCTTCGCCGCGGCTGCCGAGCACGCCGCGTCCAGCGCAGAAGGACATGCATGAAGATCTTGATGGTGTCGTGGGAGTACCCGCCGGTCGTGGTCGGCGGGTTGGGCAGGCATGTGCATCACCTGGCGACCGAACTGGCCGTCGCCGGCCACGAGGTGGTCGTGCTGGCACGCCGCCCCTCCGGCACCGACTCCTCGACCCATCCCACCCACTCCTTCATCGCCGAGGGTGTGCTGGTTGTCGCGGTCGCGGAGGACCCGCCGGTCTTCGATTTCGGCGAGGACATGCTGGCCTGGACGCTGGCGATGGGGCACGCGATGGTGCGCGCCGGTATCGCGCTCGGCAAGCCAGGCATCGGTGACGGCTGGGCGCCCGACGTGGTGCACGCGCACGACTGGCTGGTCGCGCACCCCGGTATCGCGCTGGCCGAGTACTACGACGTGCCGCTGGTGTCGACCATTCACGCCACCGAGGCGGGACGGCACAGCGGCTGGGTCGCCGGCAAGGTCAACCGGCAGGTGCATTCCGTCGAGTGGTGGCTCGCCAACGAATCCGACGCGCTGATCACCTGCTCGGCCTCGATGCAGGACGAGGTGGAGCGGCTCTACGGCCCGGAGCGGGTGCCGATGACGGTGATCCGCAACGGAATCGACGTGGGCGCCTGGACATTTCGGCCGCGCTCGCCGCGCACCGGCCCGCCGCGACTGTTGTATGTCGGTCGGCTCGAATACGAGAAGGGTGTGCAGGACGCGATCGCCGCGCTGCCGCGCATCCGCCGCGCCCACCCCGGCACCACGCTCACCGTCGCCGGTGTCGGCACCCAGTTCGAGTGGCTGCGTGAGCGCGCTCGCGTGCATCGGGTGGCCCGCGCGGTGAACTTCGTCGGCCAGCTCGACCACTGCGAACTGCTCGGCTGGCTGCACGGCGCCGACGCCATTGTGCTGCCGAGCCGCTACGAACCCTTCGGCATCGTCGCGCTCGAGGCGGCCGCCGCAGGCACCCCGCTGATCACCTCCACCGCGGGCGGCCTCGGCGAAGCGGTCATCGACGGCGTCACCGGCGCCTCCTTCGCCCCCGCCGACGTCGACGGCCTGGTCGACGCCGCCCGCGTCACCCTCGACGACCCCATTGCCGCGCAAGACCGCGCCTACGCCGCCCGCGAACGCCTCACCGCCGATTTCGCCTGGGACGTGGTTGCCGCCGAAACCGCACAGGTCTACCACTCCGCCAAACGCCGCGTCCGCAACCCCCTCGGCCGCCCGAACATCATCGAACGCCCCCTCCCCGAGCGCGACCCGAAGTAGCTCGGCGCTGCGACCTGAAGTAGCTCGGGGCTGCGACCTGAAGTAGCTCGGGGCTAGGCGTCCATCTTCTTGACGACCCGCTGGACCGTGAGCCAGGTACGCGTCGTGATGTCCTTGCCGTGGGACTTTTCCAGCCAGCTCATGAAGTCCGGGGTCTTGCCCGGTTCGCTGTTGTCGATCACCGCCAGGTAGGTGCTGCACGGCTTGTCGTAGCCGACGACGCGGGTCAGCGGATCGGGCTGGTCGGGCAGCTTGCGGGCGACCTTTTTACGGTCCTTGAGGAACGTGGCCACGAGATAGGTGCCACGTCCGTGTGTGAGGCCGGGGAACGGGTCGGTGTCGAGCAGGGCTCGCAGCTCTTCGTAACTGCGGATGATCGTGCCACCGGCGATGCCGAGTTCCGCGTTGAGCGCCTGCTGTATCCGATCCTCGAGATCGCCGACATCGGTGTCCTCGGTCTGGAACACGATATTGCCGCTCGCGAGCACCGAGGCGACCTTCTCGAACCCGAGCCCCTCGAATACGCCGCGCAACTTCTCGTTGCTCATGTTCGGGTTGCTCGGTGCGATCCCACGCAACAGTGCGGCGTAGCGCGTCATGCCGTCTTGGCGCCGTTCTTCTTACGCTCGATATCTTCCAGTGCCGCAAGGTATTTCGCGCGCTCCTCGGCGCTCGCCTCCCAGGCGGCCTTGCGGTTCTTGACGACCTTGGCCGGTGCGCCGACCGCGATGCTGTAGTCCGGGATCTCGCCCTTGACGACGGCGTGCGCGCCGAGCACGCAACCGCGGCCGACCCGGGTCTCCCGCAGCACCGTGACCTTGGCGGCGATCCACGTGTCAGGACCGATCCGAACCGGGCTCTTCACGATGCCCTGATCCTTGATCGGCAGCGTGATGTCGTCCATCTTGTGGTCGAAATCGCAGATGTAGCACCAGTCGGCGACCAGGGTGGATTCGCCGATCTCGATGTCGAGGTAGGTGTTGACGACGTTGTCCTTGCCGAACACCACCTTGTCGCCGATGCGCAGCGAACCCTCGTGGCAGCGGATGGCGTTGCCGTCGCCGATGTGCACCCACCGGCCGATCTCCATCCGGCCGAGCTCGGGCGTCGCATGGATCTCCACCCGCTTGCCGAGGAAGACCATGCCGCGCAACACGATGTGCGGGTTGGCCAGCCGGAACTTGAGCAGCCGGTAGTAGCGCACCAGATACCAGGGGGTGTATGCCCGGTTCGCGAGCACCCAGCGCAGCGACGCAGCGGTCAGAAAGCGCGCCTGCTGCGGATCCCGGCGGCGCGATCCCCGCCAGCGCGAGCGCAACGGTGCGCCCCACATGCTCGTCACGAACGGCTCTCCTGTCGTGGTCCAACGGCTCGTCGCCACCTCGGCGGCGACGGGTAGAGCATAACGGGCGCGCCCGGACGCGATCCGTCCGCAGACCGCGCACGCGGGTGCGGGCCACGCGCGAACCACAACGGCGGGACACGTACACCCGCGCGGGCGCCTACCGTACAGTGACTGCTGCGCCGCGGGCGGCGCCCCCGAATCCACACGCGTACACCCGAACCGGGTCGCTCCAGAGCTGTGGGTCGGCACGCTTTAGTCTCGTGCGAGCGGAAACGACGACAGGAGTGCAGCAGGTGCGAAGTGGCGTACTGGCTAGTTCCATGTGGCGACCGTCGCGGATGCGGGTGGTTGCGTCGCTGGCCGCGGTCGGTGCGCTGGCGTTGGCCGGCTGCGGCACCGACGTCGACGACATCGCGGTCGGTCCGGGAAAGGGCTGGCCAGCCGCGTATCACGACGGACGCAACGGCGGAAGCAGCCCGGTGGTCGGCGCCAGGAAGATCGCGTTGAGCTGGTCGCGCCCGATCGGCGGGCCGATCGCCGAGCCGGTCACGATCGGCCCCGACGGACAGATGTTCCTGACCACGAACACGCCGAGCTGCACCCTCTACTCCTTCCAGATGGCCACCGGGCGCAAGCGTTTCTGCAGCGGGCTCGGTCCGACCGCGATCGCGACGCCGTCGGTGGTGGACGGCATGACGAATGTCTATGTCGGCGACGACAAGGACAATGTCGGCGCGGTGATCTCGTTCAACTACCTCGGCCAGCCGAGGTGGCGCACGACGGTGGCCGGTGCCCCGGTCTCGGCGCAGTTCACCGGCGACGGAAACCTGTTGACGATCACCCAATCCGGTCAGGTCGACGTGCTCTCCCGGCAGACCGGCGACCGTGTCGTGTCCACGATGCAGCTGCTCGGCGAGCCCGACTTCCTGGACAACCCGAACCTCACCTGGCCGGCGGCCGGGCAGGGCCTCGACGACTGCCACGTCGGCGAACCGCAGTGCCCGGTCGCGAACATCTCGGCCGTCGACGCCGCGACGGGACGCTTCTACGTCACGGTATGGCAGCCGGGCAAACCGACCGCCGCCCTGGTCGCACTTCGCTACGCGGACAACAAGATCCAACAGGAATGGCGTGCCGACCTGCTGTCCGGCGGCAGCTCCACCAGCCCGACCCTGTCGCCCGACGGCAAGACCGTCTACGTCGGCGACAACAGCAAGCGGCTGATCGCCGTCGATACCGCCGACGGGCGCACCAAATGGGTGCAGCCGCTGGAATGGACACCGCGCGGCGGCATTTCGGTGTCCAGCGACGGCCTGATCATCCCGTCCGGCGACGAGGGCTATCTGCTCGCCCTGCGCGACAAGGGCAATGCCGCGGAGATCGCTTGGGAGCGTAAGGATCTCGACCTGCGCGGCACGCCCGTGCAAACCGCGGGCGGTACCGGCTACACCGCCGCGGCGATCGGCGAGGGCCTCAACCTCATCACCTTCGACACCAAGACCGGCACCACCATCGACTCCGATGTGCTCCCCGGCGCGCAAGGCAGCACAACCGGCACCTCCATCGGCGCGCAGGGCGAGGTCATCGTCGCCACCCGCATCGGCGAACTGTTCGTCTTCAAGCCCGAACGCTGACGCGTCAGCGAGTAGCCGCGACGGCGGTGCACAGGAAGGCCGTCGGCGTGCGGCCTATTCGGGTGATCACCAGGGTGAACGGTTGGGTGCCTTGGGGTTTGAGGGTGCGGCGGAGCTTGTCGGGGTCTACGTCTACGCCGCGGATCAGGATTTCCAGGGGGCCGCAGTCGTGGCGGCGGAGTTCGGCACGCAGGGTTTTCTCGCGGTAGTCGAGGCGGTCGATGATGCGGAAGCCTCGGGTTCCGGGTGGGACGGTGTCGCCGGTGAGGTAGGCGATGCGTGGGTCCAGTTGCCAGAGGGCATGTTTCGCGGCGTAGTGGCGGACAAGTCCGGCGCGGACGACGGCGCCGTCGGGATCGATGATCCAGTCGCCGGGTTCCCGTTCGGGGATGTCGTCGGTGTCCGCGTCGGTGAGGGTGAAAGATGTTCCGGCCGAGGACGATACGGTCGCGCGGCGGGTGACGGCGGGGTCGGTCAGGCCCGCCGACCAGAGGCAGGCCTCGCGGACGGCGCCGTCGAGGGAGACCACTTCGATCTCGCCGGACCAGTCGAGTCGGTCGAAATCCAGTCCGGGGGCACACTTTACGGCGAGATCGCGGCCGGGGTAGGCGGCGAGCAGGTCGGGCAGTGGTGGCTGCAGTTTCGCCGGATCGTGGGTGCGCCGCCCGTCCGCTCGCCGCGCCGGATCGGCGATGACGACGGTATCCCTACTCACCGGCACGAGCGCATCCGCCTTGGCCAGCAATACATTTCGGCGTCCGGCGAGGTTGTGCGCGGCCATCGACAACCGCACATCGTCCAGGTCGCTGCCGATCACGAACGTGCACACCCGCGCCAGCTCGGCGAGTTCCGCCCCGATCGAGCACGTCACGTCGTGCACCGCACGACCGGCCAACCGGGCGGCCCGCTGGCGCGCGACCAGCGTCGGGGTCGCCTGCTGCAAGGCGTCGTCGGTGAACAACCAGTCCCCCGCGCCGGCGAGCTTGGCACCCGCCTTGCGGCGCAGGCGCACCGTTTCGACGAGCGCCGCCGCCCGCCCGCCGTGTTCGCGGCGCACCCGCTCCAGATCACGCAGATGCGTTGCCTGGGACAGCTCCAGCCGGTCCACCTCGGTCAGCGCGGCAGTGCCCGCCGTGCTGCCGAGGAAGGCGACGTCCTCGCGACTGAAGCCGTAGCCCACTACTTGGCAGAACTACCCGGCTTCACGCCGGTGATCATCGCGTTGTAGAAGAACTGACGCGGCACCACCCGGCGCATGACGTTCTCGTCCAGCCAGCTCAGCCGCAGCCACGCCTTGTACATGGCCAACCGGTAGCCCATGGTCAGCTTCTCGTCCGGCACGGCCGCCTCGAACGTGCGCACCGGCCAGCCCCACAGCGCGGCCGCGAACTCTTCGGTGGTCGCCTTGACGTCGACGGCACCGGCCGAGCTCGCCATCCGCTCCAGGTCGCGCGGGTCGAACGTGTGCAGGTCGACGACCGCCTCGAGCGCCGCGGCCCGGGAGGACTCGTCGAGCTCGGTCTGCGGACGCCGCCAACCGGCCAGCTGCGGCAGCTTGGTGACGGTGGTGGTGGCCTTCCAGGTGGCCCGGCCGAGCCAGCGTGCGTAGAAGTTGCCCGCGGTGGTCGGCTCGCCCGCGAAGACGAAGCGGCCGCCCGGCTTGAGCACGCGCAGACATTCCTTCAGTGCGAGTTCGACATCCGGGATGTGGTGCAGCACCGCGTGCCCGCACACGAGATCGAAGGTGTCGTCCTCGTACGGGATGGTTTCGGCGTCGGCGACCCGGCCGTCCACGTCGAGGCCGAGGTTCTGCGCGTTGCGCAGCGCGACCTTCACCATGCCCGGCGACAGGTCGGTGACGGAGCCGGTCTTCGCCACGCCGCCCTGCATCAGGTTCAGCAGGAAAAAGCCGGTGCCACAACCGAGTTCGAGCGCGCGGTCGTACGGCAGCGGGGCGGGACCGACGGCAGCGTCGAACCGACCGCGGGCATATTCGATGCAGCGCTCGTCATAGGAAATCGACCATTTGTCGTCGTAGGTCTCCGCTTCCCAGTCGTGATAGAGCACCTGGGCGAGCTTCGTATCCTTGCGCGCTGCTTCGACCTCTGCCTCGGTGGCGTGCGGGTGAGGCGCGGGGTCGTCGGGACGTACCGTCATGGACGCCAAGCCTACCCAAACACGCAGATCCGGCCTGCTGTCGGCCCATGATTTCCGGCCACATCTGGACCGTTGGCCAGATAGGAACCTGTTCCGATCAGGTGATCTTCGACAACCCGCTGCTCAGACCGTCACAAACCGGACTTCAAAGATCGCGTTCGGGACGGCTCATCGACCGACGAATGCCGCCGAGCCCGGACCGTCCGCCAGGTAGGACTCGGTCCCGATCCGGCGGTCTTCGGTGGCGAACAAATCAGACCATTCGGTCTGTGCGCGGTCGAGGCCGTGCGGGCCCGCCTCGAACACCGCCTTCGCGGCGGCGAGGGCGCGGGCCGGGCCGTCGGTGAACTGCCCGGCCCACTGCAGCGCGGCGGTGTAGACATCGTCGGGCGCGACGACCTCGTCGACCAGACCCAGCGTGCGCGCCTCGTCGGCCTCGACGAAGCGACCGCTGTAGACGAGGTCCCTGGCCGGTCCCTGGCCGATCAGCAGGGAAAGGCGGCGGATCCCGGCGAGCGGGATGAGCCCGGCCTTGATCTGCGGCAGGCCGAGCTTGACGTTGTCGCCGATGATCCGCCGATCCGCGCCGAGCGCGAGCTCGAGCCCGCCACCGAGGCAGTAGCCGCTGATCGCCGCGACGGTCGGCTGCGGCAGCCGGGCGAGGCAACCGAGGTCATGCTGCAGATCACTCGCCATCGCGCGCGCCTGGTCTTCGCTCAGTCCGGCCAGCTCGGTCAGGTCGTCGCCCGCCGAGAACACCCGCTCGTCGCCGTAGAGCATGACCGCGGCGATCGACGGGTCCTCGGCGACGGTCTCGGCCGCCGCGGCCAGCTCCCGCACCAGCTGCGCGTTGAGCAGGTTCATCGGCGGGCGGGCGATCCGGAGGACGGCGACGCGGCGCGCGGTAGCACCCTCGGGCAGATCCAGGGTCACGAATTCGGCCATGGACGGAAACGCTACCGGGTGCGCACCCGAGGACTCACTTGCGGACGGATCCCTTGAGCCTGCTTCTATCCGGGAGATCGGCGAAGTAGCGCTGACTGTCCGGGAAGCTCAGCACCCGCTGTCCCACGGTGTCGGACAGTATCGGCATGATCGGCTCGATCACCGCGTCGGCGCCGAAAATCTCTGCGGTGGAACCGAATTCAGCGAGCGCGTCCAACTGCGACCAGGTGGGCGGCAGCAGGATGTCGGCACCGGCGCGCCACCGGTCCAGTGCCTCGGCCGGAGTACGCCACTGCACCTCCGCCGCCTCGGTGGTCGCGCCGTCGGCCAGCTGTCCGTCCGGCAGTACCGCGACGAAGAACCGGGTGTCGTAGCGCCGCGGCTCGACCACCGGCGTGATCCAATTCGCCCACGGCCGAAGCAGATCCGCGCGCAACACCAGATGCTCCGCGGCGAGGAAACCGGCGAGGGACAGTTCGCGTCGTTCCAGCCTGCCGCGTGCCTCGCGATAGCCCGCGGTGTCGGAGACCACGCTGTCGGCGGTCGGACCGGCAAGCAGCACACCGCATTCCTCGAATGTCTCGCGCACGGCGGCGCAGACGAGCGCCTTGGCCCTCGGCTCGGTGGTGGCGAAACGCTCTGCCCACCAAGCGGGTTCGGGCCCGGCCCATTCGATGTCGGCCGTGCCGTCGGCGGGGTCGACGCCGCCGCCAGGGAACACGGTCATCCCGGCCGCGAACGCCATCGCACCAACCCTGCGCTGCAGAAAGATCTCGGGCCCTGCGGCGCCATCGCGCACCAGCATCACCGTCGACGCATCCTTGGGCGGCACCAGCTGAGAGTCACCCTGCGCATTTGTCTCACTCACCCTTGCACCCTAACGCGTGCTTGGTCCCGCAAGCGACCGACCGAAGGCGCCCTTCAGCCGCCCACACCAGCAAATGGTCGCCTTCAGTCGGGGACCAGGCAGCGACCGAAGGCGACCTTTAGGGGGCGGACGCGATGAAGGGCGCCTTCGGTCGGGGTTACGGCACGGGGGTGTCAGCGGGTGCGGTGTTTTCCGGCGCGGCGCGAGCGACGGGCGAAGTAGCGGCCGTCCACGCGATCGAGTGCGATGGATTGGCGGAAGGCGTCACTCAGGTTTTCGGAGGTCAGCACGTCGCTGAGCAGTCCCTGCGAGACCACTTCACCCTCGTTGAGCAGGAGCCCGTGGGTGAACCCGGGCGGGATCTCCTCGACGTGGTGGGTGACCAGGACGATGGCGGGTGAGTCCGGGTCGGCGGCGAGATCGCCGAGCCGTTCCACCAGTTCCTCGCGACCGCCGAGGTCGAGGCCGGCGGCCGGTTCGTCGAGCAGCAGCAGTTCCGGGTCGGTCATCAGCGCGCGAGCAATCATCACTCGTTTGCGCTCGCCCTCCGACAGCGTGCCGTAGGTGCGGTCCGAAAGATGTTCGGCACCCAGGCTTTCCAGCATGTCGACGGCGCGATCGGTGTCGACGTCGTCGTAGCGTTCGCGCCAGCGGCCGAGCACCGCGTATCCCGCCGACACCACCAGATCGCTGACCTTCTCCTCGCGCGGCACCCGGCCCGCTACCGCCGCGGAGGACAAGCCGATGCGCGGGCGCAGCTCGCTGATGTCGACCTTGCCGAGCACCTCGCCGAGCAGATGGGCGGTACCCGAGGTCGGATGCATCTCGGCGGCGGCCATGCGGAGCAGTGAGGTCTTGCCCGCGCCGTTGGGCCCGAGCACGACCCAGCGTTCGTCGAGCTCGACCTGCCAGGTGACGGGGCCGACGAGCGTATGGCCCGAGCGGCGGACGGTGACGTCGGTGAAATCGATGAGCAGATCGGGATCCGGTTGCGGCACGCGGTCCATCTTGGCCCACCCGCCCGACTACTCGCCAACGCGGGCGGTGCGAAAAGCGTGTCGCTGGGGTCAGCGGCGGCGGCCGAGCGCGAAGAGATCGCGAAGGCGCTGGTCGTCGGGTTGTTCCGGAGGTTGATGGTCGTCATCGCCCGATTTGTGCAGCAGCCGGGCCACGATGAGGGCCAAGGGAACCGACAGGAGCACCCACAGGGCGAGAATCACCAGCAGCGTCGTCATAGCTGGTCCTTCCTTCGGTCGGCAAGGACGCGATGCCGCGATAACTACAAGCCTCCACTGGGAGAGCTCGGCGTGGGTAGGGCACAACGTCCTCGGTGAAGTTGCTCAGAGTGATACCCCAATTCGACCCGCGCAACGCACATTCCGCGCGGGCGTCTTTGCGACGGTTACGACGATCGGGCTGGCACCGCGATCACCGTCATCGAGCCGGGCGCCACCTCGGTGAACCCGGCGTCGCGCACAGCTACCGCCGTGCCGCGCGCGACCTGATCGGCCAACGCCTTCCATTGTCGCGCATCGGCTTCCCTTACCGAGCAACGGAATTCCCGCTCGGCCCAGCGCAGCGCATGCTCTGCGGTCAACGCACCGGCCAGCAACATGCTGGCGTGCCCGACCTGCGCGGCGGCCTTGCCCAGCGTCATGCCGAGTGCCGAATTCACCCACAGCACCGGCAGTTCCGGATCGGCGGGCCCCGGGTCGTCGTGCTCGAGGTCGGTGCCGCCGATCTGTAAACGCCGAATCCGCGGGTCGACGTCGCGGACCGGTCCAGGGACGAGTGCGCGGGCCTGCGCGCCGTCGAGGTCGACGGTGATGCCGTCCACCTCGTTCGCCGCGAGCCACTGGGCGCCACGGGCGCGCCGACTCACCTTGCGGATGCGTGAACGCTTCCAGGCCAGGTAGCGCGACGCCCACTCGCCGTCCGGACCGACCCTCGGATCGAGGCACAGCGCCACCGAGGCGGTGGCCGCCGCGGCGAGCAGCACGCTGCGCGGCGGCGGATCCACCTTGGGCAGGTGCAGCACGATCTGCATGGCCTGCACCATGGCCGGATCGTCGGGGTCGCCGGCGCCGCCGTAGCCCCGCGCGAGTTCCGCGTGCCGGACGCGGAAGCCCTCCGCATCGAATTCGACTGGCCGCACAGGGTTTTCCAGGGCGTCCCGGACTCCGGCACCGCATTCCGGGATGCTCGACATCACTCCACCTTGATCGTCAATGAATACGTTTGCGCGGGTTCGACACCCTGCTCCCACGGCCGCAGGTAATCCATCGAGAGCTTGGTGGTACCAGGGGCCTTACCGACGAAGGTCCACACCGTACCGCCGCCGGAGCCGGGCGCGACCGGCACGTTGGGATCCGGCTTGTACCCCGGATCGCCTTGCGCCTGAAGCAGATTCGCGTCCAGCTCGGTGATCTGCCACAGGTATCCGGTCGCCGGGTTCGCTGGCAGCGTCACCACGAGCGACTGCCCGACGGCGACCTGTCGTTCCTGCCCGTTATCGGCCTGGCCCGCCGTCACCGCGGCAGGCCCTTGGGCCGAGGTCGGCGCGGCCGAGGAGGTCGCGTCCGAGGACGAATCGTTCTTACCGCACCCGGCAACAGCCAATCCGAGCAGCAGCACAAGCAGAGATTTCCGCAACGCACCCTCCGATTTCGCCCTGACGATCCTGGTCGGCGCCAGCTTACCGACGGTGTCCGACGAATCCGGCCATTGGCTCCTCGTGCGCCCGGTCAGCCGAGCAACCCCTGGTAGGTGTGCTGCCAGGGGCGAATCCGCTCGAACGCCGCGGCAAGGCTCAGCACGGTGTCGTCGCGGAAACGGCGCCCGACGATCTGCATGCCGACCGGCAGCCCCTGTGCTGTCGTGCCGCCGGGGACCGAGATCGCCGGGTGGCCGCTGTAGTTGAACGGATGAGTCAGACACCAGCCGAGTACGGGATCGACGGTCTCCCCGTCGACCGAGTCTGGCCCGACGGTCCAGCCGTCGTCGGCGTTGGGCACCCCGGCCACCGCGAGGGTGGGGGTGATGATCGCGTCGTAGCGATCGAGGACGGCCAGGATCGCATCGAAGATCGCGGTGCGCAGGAACTGATCCCGGCGATTCTGCGCCATGGTCATCGCGGCGCCGCGGTCGGCGGCGTCACGCAGCTGCGGCGGCAGGTTGTCCCAGGACACGGTGCGCAGATCGAGCCCGAGATCGCCGAACATCTCGATCAGCGACACCATGGCCGACCCGGTGAGCCGCAGCCACAGGTCGGTGACCTCCTGATGCGGTGCGGGCAGCGCGAATTCGGGTGTTTCGACCTCGACGCCAGCAAGGTCGAACGCGCGCACCGCCGCGTCGACGACCGTGCGCACCTCGGCCTCGACCGGAAACCCGCCGAGCGTCGGCAGATACGCCACCCGCAGGCCGGCGACGGGCGCGAAGATCGCGTCGCTGTACCGCTGCGTCGGCAGCGGCACGCTGCCCGGATCGTGCTCGTCGAATCCCGCCATCGCGTCGAGCATCAGCGCGCAGTCCTCGACGGAACGGGCCAGCGGGCCGTTGCCCATGAACGGGTCCATGGTGAAGAAGGCGTCGGGGCGCACCACCCCGGCGAGTAGTCCGTAACTGGGCTTGAGGCCGACCACACCGCACATGGCGGCCGGAATGCGTACGGAGCCACCACCATCGGAGCCTTGCGACAACGCGCACAGTCCCGCGGCGACCGCGGCCGCGCTGCCGCCCGACGAACCGCCCGCGTTGTGGTCGAGGGCGAACGGGGTGCTCGTCGGGCCGAACAACCGGTTGTCGGTGGTCGCCTTGTGCCCGAATTCGGGGGTGTTCGTCTTGCCGAGCACGATGGCGCCGAGTTCCTCGAGCCTGCGCACGTGCGGCGCGGTTTCCTCCGGCACATAGGCGGCGAACTCCTTGACGCCGAACGTATTCGGCACACCGGCCTTGAAGTCGAAGAGATCCTTGATCGCGATCGGCACCCCGTGCAGCGGTCCGCGCACCCGCCCGGCGGCCACCTCGTCCTCGGCCGTCTTCGCCGCGGCCCGCGCCTCGTCGGCGAGCACGCTCACGTAGGCGTTGAGCGCGGGGTTCTTGTCCTCGATCCGGGACAGATACGCCTCGACCACCTCCACCGGAGATATCGCGCGACCGCGGATCCGCCGCGCGAGATCCGCTGCGGGAGCCAGGACCAGTTCTGCCACTTCATTGTTCGTCATGCAGCGACGCTAGCGACGAAAATCACTGCACTACTGTCGAATTAGATTAACAACAGCGAAAACTACGGTGCCCGTGCTACCGGCCGTTCACTGATCGAGTGGCACCCGCCGCACGCCGCCGTCGCGGGCGTCGGCGGCCTCCACCTCGTGCCGCGTGACGCCGAGCACGTACAGCACCGCGTCCAGGTAGGGGTGCGACAGTGCCGCGTCGGCGATCTCGCGCAGCGCGGGTTTGGCGTTGAACGCGACCCCGAGCCCGGCCGCGTTGAGCATGTCGATGTCGTTGGCGCCGTCGCCGACCGCGACCGTCTGCTCCATCGGCACCCCAGCCTCGGCCGCGAACTTGCGCAACGCGGTGGCCTTGGCCGCGCGGTCGACGATCTCGCCGACGACCCGGCCGGTCAGCTTGCCTCCCTTGATCTCCAGGGTGTTGGCCTGCACGAAGTCCAGCTCGAGTTCGTGCGCCAGCGGCTCGATCACCTGACGGAAACCGCCAGACACCACGCCGCAGCGGAAGCCGAGCCTGCGCAGCGTGCGAATGGTGGTGCGGGCGCCGGGAGTCAGCTCGATCCGATCGGCCACCTCTTCGATCACCGACGCGTCGAGGCCCTCCAGAGTCGCGACCCGCTGCCGCAGCGATTCGCCGAAGTCGATCTCGCCGCGCATGGCGGATTCGGTGACCTTGCGGACCTCCGCCTCCACACCCGCGTGCGCGGCGAGCATCTCGATCACCTCGCCCTGGATGAGCGTCGAGTCCACGTCGAACACGATGAGCCGCTTGGCCCGGCGGGCGAGTCCGGCCCGTTCCACCGCGACGTCGACCCGCTCGGCCACCGCGACCTCGGCCAGCGCCGTACGCAACCTCGAGTCGGTGTCCGCGCCGGTGTCGGTCGCGGTCACCAGCAGTTCCATCCCGGTGACCGGGTAGTCCGCGATGCCGCGGATGGTGTCGATATTGGCGCCGAGGATGGCCAGCTGCCGCGATACCGCGCTGAACGCGTGTGCGGTGACCGGGGCGCCGAGGATGACCACCGCGTGGGTGGACATCGGCTCTCTGCCGATCGCCGCGTCGACCTCCACGTCGACGTGCACGCCGACGGTGTTCATCGCTTCCTCGAGTTCGTCCTGCAGCGACTCGGGGTCACCTGGGCAGGTGACCAGCACGCCGAGGGTCAGCCGACCTCGGATGACGACCTGCTCGACGTCGAGCAGGCTCACGTGGTGCCGGGACATCGCCGCGAGCAGCACGGACGTCACACCGGGACGGTCGGGTCCGGTGACGGTGACGAGAACGGTGGTGTCGGCCAACTGAAGTACTCCAGGCTAGAAGTTGGTTGCGCTTGACCTCGTTGTCACGTCGCTGCTGTGCTGCACAAACGAGTGTGCACCCGCCGTTGACCAGCAGGTGCACACTCGTCGTCGTAATTGAATTCCTACTTGGTGACCACTGCGCCTTCGTGGACGTCGGTGGCGTGCTTGCCCGAACCCCAGCCGACGTGCGCTTCGGCGCGCATCCGCTCGACCATGTGCGGGTAGTGCAGCTCGAAGGCCGGACGCTCCGACCGGATCCGCGGCAGCTCGTAGAAGTTGTGCCGCGGCGGCGGGCAGCTGGTCGCCCATTCGAGGGAGTTGCCGTAGCCCCACGGGTCATCCACCGTGACGACCTCGCCGTATCGGAAGCTCTTGAAGACGTTCCAGAGGAACGGCAGCATCGAGGCGCCGAGGATGAACGCGCCGATGGTGGAGATGGTGTTCAGCGTGGTGAAGCCGTCGCTTGGCAGGTAGTCGGCGTAGCGACGCGGCATGCCCTCGGCGCCCAGCCAGTGCTGCACAAGGAACGTGGTGTGGAAGCCGACGAACGTGGTCCAGAAGTGCCACTTGCCGAGGCGCTCGTCCATCATCCGGCCGGTGATCTTCGGGAACCAGAAGTAGATACCGGCGAAGGTGGCGAACACGATGGTGCCGAAGAGCACGTAATGGAAGTGCGCGACAACGAAGTACGAGTCGGTGACGTGGAAGTCCAGCGGCGGGCTGGCCAGGATGACACCCGAGAGACCACCGAAGAGGAAGGTCACCAGGAAGCCGATCGACCACAGCATCGGCGTCTCGAACGTCAACTGACCGCGCCACATGGTGCCGATCCAGTTGAAGAACTTCACACCCGTCGGCACGGCGATCAGGAACGTCATGAACGAGAAGTACGGCAGCAACACGGCACCGGTGGCGTACATGTGGTGCGCCCACACCGCGATCGACAGCGCGGCGATGCCGAGCGTCGCGTACACGAGGGTGGTGTAACCGAAGATCGGCTTACGCGAGAACACCGGGAAGATCTCGGACACGATGCCGAAGAACGGTAGCGCGATGATGTACACCTCTGGATGCCCGAAGAACCAGAACAGGTGCTGATAGAGCAGGACGCCGCCGGACGCCGGGTCGTAGATGTGGCCGCCGAGGTGCCGGTCGTAGGCGAGGCCGAACAGCGCCGCGGTGAGCAGCGGGAAGGCAAGCAGGACAAGCACGCTGGTGACGGCGATGTTCCAGGTGAAGATCGGCATCCGGAACATGGTCATGCCGGGGGCACGCAGGCAGACGACGGTGGTCAGCATGTTGACGCCACCGAGGATGGTGCCGAGACCGGAGACGGCCAGGCCAAGGATCCACAGGTCAGCGCCGACACCGGGCGAGTGCAGGATGCTGGTCAGCGGGGTGTAGGCGGTCCAGCCGAAGTCGGCCGCGCCGCCCGGGGTGATGAAGCCCGCGGTCGCCATCGTGCCGCCGAACAGGTACAGCCAGTAGCTGAACGCGTTCAGTCGCGGGAAGGCGACGTCGGGGGCGCCGATCTGCAGCGGAAGCACGATGTTGGCGAAGCCGAACACGATGGCCGTCGCGTAGAACAGCAGCATGATCGTGCCGTGCATGGTGAACAGCTGGTTGAACTGTTCCGGCGAGAGGAACTGCAGACCCGGCCGCGCGAGCTCGGCCCGCATCATCAGCGCCATCAGGCCGCCGATGAGGAAGAAGCTCATCGCCGTCACCAGGTACATGACGCCGAGGACCTTGGGGTCGGTGGTGGTGACCATCTTGTAGAGATACGAACCCTTCGGCCCGGTCCGCGCCGGATACGGCCGAGTCGCTTCCAACTGCTGGACTGGCTGGGGCTCTACCGCAGTCACTGATCCTCCTGAAGGTGCCTTTAGGTCGCTCCGCAGGCTCCGCTGCTTGCATCCATCCCCGTGTCGGAACAGACGACAGTTCGCTTGCGCTCCTGGAATCGTAAACCGTGCTGCCGCAGCAATCCGCACGGGTCCTACTCTGTGTCGTATTTCGTTGATCGGGCACTGCGTTGATCAGACACCGCGCCGGTCGGCCACCGTGTCGGCCGGGCTGATCGACGGCAGCGATGAGTTTCGTCCGCGGCAGGCGTCTATATCGGTGATCAGTCTTCCACCCCTGTCCAGGAGATCAGCCATGACCGACCAGAACCAGCCCAAGCCCGGCGATCCCTGCTGGGTCGATCTCTACACCTCCGATGTCGATCGCAGCATCGCCTTCTACGGCGAGTTGTTCGGGTGGACCGCCGAGCGCGCCGCCGAGGAGTTCGGCGGCTATGTCACGTTCCGTCAGCACGGTCTCGCGGTCGCGGGCGCCATGGGACACAGCGAGGACGATGTCGACGCGCCGGAGCAGTGGACCGTCTACCTCGCGAGTACCGACATCCAGGCCACCGCGGACAAGGCGGTCGCACAGGGTGGCACCGTGGTCGTGCCGCCGATGCGGGTCGGCGATCTCGGCAGCATGGCGGTGCTCGGCGACGCGGGCGGAGTCGGCGTAGGTGCTTGGCAGGCAGGCACTTTCGGCGGTATCGAGACCGTCGCCCCGGTCTCCGGCGGACGTTGGGGCGACAACGACGGCGTGCCCTCCTGGTTCGAGCTGCACACCCGCGCCTACGACACCTCGCTCGATTTCTACCGCGATGTCTTCGGCTGGCAGGACCCGTTCACCATCTCGGACGCACCGGAGTTCCGCTACACCACCATTCACTCGGACAGCCCCATGCTCGGTGGTGTCCTCGATGCCTCGGCCTTCCTGCCCGAGGGCGTGCCAGGCGGTTGGGGCGTGTACTTCGGCGCGAACGAGGTGGACAAGACGGTCGCCAAGGTCGTCGAGCTGGGCGGTTCGGTGGTGCGTCCGCCCGAAGACACCCAATTCGGCCGGTTGGCCACGGTCACCGATATCACCGGCGCCCGGTTCAGCCTCGGCGGGGACAAGGCCTGACGACTCCCGCGACGGCGCGGCGACACTGACCTCTCCCCTTCCTGCCGCGCCGACGCATGTACCCTCACCCGCATGCCGCTGAGCGCCTTCGTTCGCACCCGAAACCGCACAGCTTCTCCCCGATCCGGCACCGCCCGCGTGGCGCGCCGGATCGTCGCCGTCGCGGCGTTATGCGTCACCGTTGTCGCCGCGGGCTGCAGCAGCAAGCCCGACGACGCGAGCAGCATCGTGCGCACCACCACGAATATCGCGGGTGCTGGCGTCATCGGGCTCGAGCGCGACACCACCAAGGCCTGTGCGCTGCCGAGCGCACCCGATCCGGCGAACGGCAGCACCCGCACCGTCACCCATGCCGCCGGTGTCTCGGAGGTGCCCGCCGATCCGCAGCGCATCGTCGTGCTCACCACCTCGGCGCTGGACGCGGTGTGCGCGGTCGGGCTGTGGGAGCGCGTCGTCGGCGCGGTCACCCTGGACGGCCCGAGCCCGCAGCCCGCCTATCTCGGCACCGGCGTGCTGAAGATCCCCGGCGTCGGCTCGGCCGCGCAGCCCGATCCGGCGCTGATCGCCGATCTGCATCCCGATCTCATCCTCGGCGATATCCCAACCACCACTGCGAGTTTCGACACGCTGCGGGCCATCGCGCCCACCGTGCTTGTCGGCGCGAACAACAGCTGGCAGGCCGAATTCACCGCGCTCGCAACGGGTTTGGGCCGACGCGCGGCCGCGGACACCGCACTCGACAACTACCGCACCGAGGCCACCGACACCGGCAACGCGATCTCGTCCAGTCAGACCCAGGCCTCGCTCATCCGATTCACCGGTGATACCAACGAGATTCAGGGCAACAACAGCTTCGCGGGTCAGGTCATCAGCGACGCGGGTGTGCAGCGGCCGACCGCCCAGCGCGGCCCGTCCTTCGACGTCAACCCCGACCAGTTCGCCACCAAGGTGGAAGGCGACCTGATCTACGTGATCCTCGCCGGTGAACAGGGCAAGCAGCACGGCGAGAAGGTGATGCGCACCGACGAGTGGAAAGACCTCGGCGCCGCCACCGACAAACGCGTCTTCGCCGTCGAGGACACCGTCTGGCACGGCAACGGTCTGGTCGCCGCCCGCGCGCTACTGACCGATCTGAACGGCACACTCAACGGCTTCGTCACAGATTGATGTAGTTCCGCAGTACCCCCTTGGGTGCGAATTTCCCCACCCTCGGAGGGACAACCACCAGCGCTTGGGTTGCTGTCGAAGTTCTCCCTCGTAGACGAGATTTAGAGGTACGCAAAAGACCTCTTCACCGAGACTCCGAGGGACAACCACAATGCATACGCTGACCGAATCGCTCGCCGACAACCTCCGCCTGCTGCCGCTCGCGCGGCCCGTCGCCGAGGTCGATCCGAACGCGGTCGTGGTGTCCACCGCCGACTGCGCCCTCACCTACGCCGAGCTGGATCGCTGGTCGAACCGGCTGGCCAGGCTGCTGCTCGGGATCGGCGCCGGCGCCAACAGCCGCGTCGCCATCGTCATCACCGACGAGATCGAGTCTGTAGTCGCCGAACGAGCCATCGTGAAGATCGGCGGTACACCGGTACCGGCCGCCGCGGACGGAACGTTCCTGCTCGGCACCACCTTCGGCGTGACAACCAAGGCGCAGCGCGGCGAGCTCACCGACGCGATCTCCTGGCTGGTGCTCGACGACCGCTCGACCCTGCAGCGCTACCTCGCCGGTTCCGACGCGCCACTCACCGAGGCCGACCAGCTGCCCCTGGCGGCCTGACCCGCCAGGCGCGCCCGAAGACGTTCGGGCGCGCCCGGCGGCATGTTCGCCCCTACTTGTCGGCAATCGCCATCGGTGCACACGTCATCGGTTCAGAATGAATCCTGTCGCGAGCTGTGCGGCGGGTACTACCACTACCGCGGTGGCTGGCGGCGGTCACGCCGCGGTAGCTGCGGGCGGTAAGAACGTAGGACTATTCATGCAACAGCCTCTCCCCTCGCCCCTCGAGACCGGCGGAGCTCTGCCCGATGGCGCCTTCGCGCTGTCGGCGGCCCAGCGCGGCATCTGGTTCGCCCAGCACATTGCGGGCGACACTCCGATCTCCATCGCGCAGTACGTCGAGTTGAGCGGACCGATCGACCTCGACCTGCTCGGCGGCGCCGCGCGGCAGGCCGGGCGCGAGTTCGGCACCGGGTATCTGCGGCTGCTCGAGGTCGACGGCCATCCGTACCAGTTCGTGGACACCACCCTGGACGACAGCCTGCTCACGGTGGATCTGCGCGGCGAACGCGACCCGGAGGCCGCCGCACACGCGTGGATGCGCGCGGAATACGAGGCGCCGCTCGAACTGACCAGGGACCGCCTGGTCCGCGTCGCGATGCTGCGGCTCGCCGACGACCGCTGGTACTGGTATTCGCGCATCCATCACATCGTGCTCGACGGCATGGGCGCGCTGACCGTGGTGCAGCGCACCGGCGAGCTGTACAACGCGGCGGTCGAGGGCAAACAGCCGCCCGCCGCGAAGGCCGAGGATCTGCGCAAAATCGTCGAAGCCGATCTGGCGTACCGCAATTCGGATCGTTTCGCCTCCGATCGGGAGCATTGGCTCGAACATCTCGACGGGATGGCCGATCCGGTGAGCCTGGCCGGTCGCACCGCCGATGTCGACGCGCACCCGAATCGGGTCGCTGGTGCGCTGCCGCGGGAGACCGCGGCGCTGCTCGATTCCGTCGCGAAGGCCGCCTCGTCGGGTGTCGCGCCGACCGTGGTCGCGGCGTTCGGCGCGTATCTAGCCGCCATGACCGGCGCGCCGGAAGTCGTGCTGAGCCTTCCTGTTTCGGCGCGCACGACGGCGATACTTCGCCGTTCGGGCGGGATGATCGCCAATGTCGTTCCGCTGCGGTTGACGCTGACGCCGAGCACGACGGTCGGCGAGGTGATCCGGGCGGCGCAGGGTGAGTTGACCGGGGCGTTGCGGCGGCAGCGCTACCGTCAGGAGGACATCTTCCGCGATCTCGGCTGGCCGATGGATGAGGCCGCGTCGTTCGGTCCCTCGGTGAACTTGATGATGGTGGACACCAGAATTCAGCTCGGTGCGGTCACCGGGCGGCTGCATGTGCTGACCTCCGGGCTGATCGATGATCTGTTCGTCAACCTGTATCCGGGCGTTGGTGGCGAGAGCACCCACATCGACTTCCAGGGCAACGGAAACCTGTACAGCGACGCCGAATTGGCGGCGCAGCATCGCCGATTCCTGGTGTTCCTGCACCGATTCCTCGCCGCCGGACCGGAGGCCGCGCTCTCGACGGTGCCGGTGGTGTCCGACGACGAGCAGGCCGAGCTGGTGCCCGCCCGTGGGCCCGCCGGTGTCACGCCGCGCACGCTGCCCGAAATCCTCACGGCCGGTGCGGCACTCGACCCCGACGCGGTGGCGATCCGGGCTGAAGCGGCCATGTTGACCTATCGGCAAGTCGACGAGCAGACGAATCGGCTGGCCAGGGTGCTCCTCGCGGCCGGTGCCGGACCGGAACGCGCCGTGGCGATCTCGATTCCGCGTTCAGCCGAGTCGGTACTCGCGATGATCGCGGTGGCCAAGACCGGTGCCGCGTTCGTGCCGATCGATCCCACCTATCCCGCCGATCGGATCGAGCACATGGTCGGCGACAGCGGCGTTGCCGCTGGTGTCACCGTCACCGCCGCCCGCAAGTCGTTGCCGGATCGGGTGAACTGGCTGATCCTCGACGACGAGGCCACCTCACGCGTTGTGCGCGACCAGGATTCGACAGCCGTCGTTGCCCCGCCGCACCTCGATCAGGTCGCGTACATCATCTACACCTCGGGATCGACCGGTTTGCCCAAGGGCGTGCTGGTTTCCCATCGCGGACTGGCCAACCTGGCGACCGGCTCCGGTGCCGGTTTCGGCGTGACCGCTGATTCCGTTGTCGCACATGCGGTCTCACCGAGCTTCGACATTTCGGTCGAGGAGATCCTGGTGACCCTGGCCGCCGGTGCCACCCTCGCCGTCGTGCCGCCCGCCGCGTACGCGGGCGAGGAGATGGCGCAAGTGCTGCGCGCCCACCGCGTCACGCACCTCAACGTCACGCCGGCCGTTGTCGGTTCGCTCGATCCGGCGACGCTGCCCGACCTGCGCACCGTGATCGTCGGCGGCGACGCCTGCCCGCCCGAGCTGGTGGCCAAGTGGTCCGGTCGCACGCTGTTGAACGGGTATGGGCCCACCGAGACCACCGTGACCGTGACGTTGAGCGAGCCGCTGGTACCCGGGGCGCCGGTCACCATCGGCGGACTCGTGCGCGGTGTCGCCGCGGTGGTGCTCGACCCGTGGTTGCGGCCGGTGCCGCCCGGCACCGTCGGTGAGCTGTATCTCGCGGGCCCCGGGCTCGCGCGCGGCTACCACCGGCGCAATGGGCTCACCGCAGGGCGGTTCGTCGCCAACCCGTACGAGGCCGGTGCGCGGATGTATCGCAGCGGAGACCTGGTGCGCTGGCGCACCCGCGGTGGCCGTCTCGAGCTGGAGCACCAGGGCCGCAGCGACTTTCAGGTGAAGGTCCGTGGCTTCCGTATCGAACTCGGCGAGATCGACGCCGCGCTGCAGCGTCATCCGGACGTCGACTTCGCGATCACCCTTGGTGCCGAGACCGGTTCTGGCGCTACCGCACTAGTGTCGTACGTGCTGCCGAAGCCCGGTGCCGAGCTACATCCCGAAGCACTGAAAGCCGCTGCCGGGGAGACACTTCCGGCGTACATGGTGCCCGCCGTTGTGATGGTGCTCGACAGCATCCCGCTCACGCCGCTCGGCAAGGTGGACCGTAAGGCGCTGCCCGCGCCGGATTTCGGGGCGCGGGCGATTGTCAGCCGGGCGCCGTCCACGCCGCGCGAGGAGGCCTTGGCGGCACTGTTCGCCGAGGTGCTCGGGCTGGAATCGGTCGGGGTCGACGAAAGCTTCTTCGCACTCGGCGGTGACAGCATCGTGTCCATCCAACTGGTGTCACGGGCCAAGGCGGCGGGCATCGGGCTCAGCGCGCGGGATGTGTTCGAGCGCAAGACCGTTGCCGCGCTGGCCGCCGTCGCGACCGAGGTGCGAACGCAGGCGGTGCACGAGCTGCCCGGCGGCGGTGTCGGCGCGGTCGAGCTCACGCCGATCGTGCACGCCATGCTGGATCAGGGTGACAGCTGGCCCAGGTTCAGCCAGGCGGTGCTCGTCGGTCTGCCCGTTGGCTTCGAGCGGGGGCAGCTGGTCACGGCGGTGCAGGCGTTGCTCGACCACCATGATCTGCTGCGTTCCGCGCTGCGGCGCGGCGACGACGGCTGGGAATGGACGGTGGCCGACCGCGGTGCCATCGACGCCGAATCGCTGGTCGAGGCGGTCGCGACCGGTGCGGATAGCGCGGAGGTGCGCGAGCGCGAATTGCAGCGCGCCGCGGACCTGCTCGACCCGGCGGCCGGTGTCGTGGCACGCTTCGTGCTCATCGAAGAGGCGGAGCCGGTGCTCTGGCTCGTGCTGCATCACCTGGTGACCGACGGTGTCTCCTGGCGCATCCTGCTGCCTGATCTGGCCACCGCCGCCATGGGTGGCACGCTCGCGCCCGTCGGCACCTCGTTCCGGCGCTGGGCGCACGGCCAGGCCGAGCAGGCGGGCGAGCGTGCCGCCGAACTGCCGCTCTGGCAACAGATCCTGGCGACCCCGGACCCGGCGCTCGGCACCAATCTGCCCGATCCGGCCGTCGATGTCGTCGCGACCATGGCACACCGGCAGACGGTGATCGCCTCCGATATCGCGCATACCGTACTCACCACGGCACCCGATCGATTCCATTGTGGCGCAGACGATGTGCTGCTCGCCGCGCTGGCGATGGCGGTCGGCCGGTGGCGTGACCGGACGGCGACGCTGTTCACTCTCGAGGGTCATGGCCGCGCGGAGGAGATCCTGCCCGGTGCCGATGTCGCGCGGACAGTGGGCTGGTTCACCAGCGTGTATCCGGTGACGGTCGACCTGGCCGGGATCGATCTCGCCGAGGCGTTCGCCGGTGGCCCGGCGGCGGGCATCGCCATCAAGGCCACGAAGGAACAGCTTCGGACGATGCCGGACAAGGGCATCGGCTTCGGCATGCTGCGCTACCTCAGCGCCGAATCCGCTGCGGCACTTGCCAACAGCCCGACCCCGCAGATCAGCTTCAACTACCTTGGCCGAGCTGACACCGGCGCGAAGGCGGGACACTGGCTGCCGCAACGCTTTACGGCGACGCAGGACGATCGCGCACCGCTGGCCGCTGTCGTCGACATCAATGCCATGCTGACCGACACGGGCCTGGAAGTGACCTGGGCCTACGCGTCTCGGCTGCTCGACGCGGACGATGTCGATCGGCTCGCCAAGCTCTGGTCCGAGGCGCTGCGGGCACTCGCGCAGCACGCCGAATCCGCTGGCTCGGGCGGGCGCACACCGTCCGACTTCGACCTCGTCTCGGTGACGCAGCGGCAGATCGACACCTGGGAACGCGACTACTCGAACCTCGCCGACGTGTGGCCGCTCTCGCCGCTGCAATACGGGCTGCTCTTCCACGCGCTCTATGACTCCGACACCGCCGACGGCTACACCGTGCAGTCGCTGCTCACCCTGGCTGGCACCGTCGACTCGGCCCGGTTACGCACCGCCGCACAGGCTTTGGTGGCCCGGCACGAAAACCTGCGGGTCGCGTTCGTGGAAACCGACGACGGTCCCCGTCAGCTGGTGTTAGCCGACGCCGAAATCCACTGGCAGGACGTGGATCTGACCGATATCGCCGATCCCGCGGTGCGGCAGCGGGAACTGGACCGGGTGATCGCACTCGACGCCCGCACCCGATTCGAGCTCACCCGTCCGCCTTTGCTGCGTTGCACCCTGATCCGGACCGAGCCCGACGCGTATCGCTTCGTCCTCACCAATCACCATCTGGTGCTGGACGGTTGGTCGACGCCACTGCTGGTGCGCGAACTGCTCGCTCTCTACGTCACCTCGGGTGACGCGTCGGCGCTGCCGCCCGCGCACTCCTACCGCGAGTTTCTGTCCTGGCTCGATGAACGAAACGACGCCGAATCTATTGCCGCATGGTCGGAATCCCTAGCGGGGATCGATACCCCGACCCGCGCGGTGCCAACCCTGGCCGGCATCGAGTCGACCGAGACCGGGATGCTGTCCACCGACCTATCCGCCGACACGGTCGCCCGATTGGAGGCGACCGCGCGCGAATCCGGGGCCACGGTCAACACACTCGTGCAGGCGAGCTGGGCGATGCTGCTCGCCATGCGCACCGGCCGCACCGATGTAGTGTTCGGTGGCACGGTCTCCGGTCGGCCGCCGGAGCTGGCCGGTGTCGAAGAGATGGTCGGGCTGTTCATCAACACCCTGCCGGTGCGGGTGCGGCTTGACCCGGCGGAGAAGGTGGTCGACCTGCTCGCTCGTCTGCAGGCCGAGCAGGCGCGGCTGATGGATCACCAGCACGTCGGGCTGGCCGCGATCCACCAGGCCGTCGGTCTCGCCGAGTTGTTCGACACCCTCACCGTTTTCGAGTCCTATCCGATCGACCGCGAAGCCCTCTCTCAGGCCTTGGACATCGCTGGCATGCGGGTGCTCGACGTCGAAGGCACCGACGCGACGCCATATCCGTTGAACCTCATGGTCATTCCGCTGCGCGGCACGGACGGCGACGACACCCTGCGGGTCAGCCTGAAATTCATGGCCGACCAGCTCGATCCCGCTGCGGCACAACCATTGCTCGACCGCTTCGTCCGGTTGCTCACCCAGCTCGCCGACAATCCGCGCGCCCTCGTCTCGCAACTGCAGTACTGCGACGACGCCGAACGTGCCGCGCTGCTGCCAGTTCGGGGGCCGGAGTCGCTGCCCGCGCGCACGCTGCCCGAAATCCTCGCGGCCGGTGCGGCGATCGACAGCGATGCCATCGCGGTGAGTGTCGGCGACCTCACCATGTCCTACGGCGAACTCGACTCCTGGTCGAATCGCTTCGCGAGGCTGCTGCTGAACCGGGGTGTCGGGCGCGAGGTGTTCGTCGTACTCGCCCTCACCCGATCGCTGGAATCCGTTGTCGCGGTATGGGCATTGGCCAAGTCGGGCGCGGCGTTCGCGCCACTGGACCCCAACTATCCGGTCGAACGGATCGAGCACATGCTCACCGATTCGAAGGCGCCGATCGGCGTGACGGTCACCGCGACCGGCGAGACGCTGCCCGGCAGCATCGACTGGCTGCTGCTCGACGACCTCAACACGATCCGCCGGGTCATGACGGTCTCCGCGGCACCCATCACCGACGAGGAACGCGGCGGCCCGATCGATATCGACCAGACGGCGTACCTGATCTATACCTCGGGCTCCACCGGCAAACCGAAGGCGGTGCTGCTCAGTCATCGCGGTATCGCGAATCTTGTTTCCACCCAGCGTGACTCGCTCGAGCTGGATCCGACCGCGAGCGCGTTGCAGGTGGCGTCGCCGAGCTTCGACGCCTCGGTGTTCGAGTTGCTCACCGCGCACGGCGCGGGCGGCAGGCTGGTGGTCTCGCCGCCGGATGTCTACGGCGGCACGGAACTCGAACGACTGTTGCGCACCGAACGGGTGACCCACGCGGTGATCACGCCGTCCGCGCTGGCCACCATGGAACCGACCGATCTCGACCACCTGCGGGTGCTCTCGGTGGCCGGTGAGGCCGCCACACCGGAGCTGATCGAACGGTGGTCCGTCGGTCGGCGGATGGTGAACCTCTACGGTCCGACGGAGTTCAGCATCTGGGCGACCGGACCGGCGGAACTCGTTGCTGGCGAACCGATCACGATCGGCGGCCCGATCCGCGGTGCGGCGAACATGGTGCTCGACACCTGGTTGCGCCCGGTACCGGTCGGTGTCGCCGGTGAGCTGTATCTGGCCGGACCCGCCCTGGCTCGCGGCTACTTCAACCGCTTCGAGATGACGGCGAGTCGATTCGTCGCCGATCCGTTCGGCGAGCCAGGCGAGCGGATGTATCGGACCGGGGACATGGTGCGCTGGGTTGTCGGCCGCGACGGCTATGAGCTGGAGTACCTGGGCCGCAGCGACTTCCAGGTCAAGATTCGTGGCCTGCGCATCGAACTCGGCGAGATCGACGCCGTGCTGTCCCGCGACGAGCAGGTCGAGTACGCGGTGACGATCGGACGGGCCGGGCCCGCCGGTGCGACCGTGCTGGTGTCGTATGTGCTGCCCGCCGAGGGTGTCACGCTGGATACCGAGCGGCTGCGCGTGCGGATCGCCGGTGAGCTGCCCGGGTACATGGTGCCCGGCTACCTCGTCGTCCTCGACTCGATTCCGCTGACGCCGGTCGGCAAGCTGGACCGTAAAGCCCTTCCGGTGCCGGACTTCTCGGACACCAATCGGCCCTACCTCGCGCCGCGCACACCGGTGGAGCGTGCGGTGGCCGCGGTGTTCGGCGAGGTGCTCGGCAGCGAGCGGGTCAGCGTCGACCAGTCGTTCTTCGAGCTCGGCGGCAACTCGCTCAGCGCGACCAAGGTTGTCGCGCGGGTCAATTCGGCGCTCGGCTCGACCATCGCGCTGCGCGACCTGTTCGACGCGCCCACCGTCGCGCAACTGTCCGCACGCGTCGTGCCCGCCACCAACGGCGTACCGGGTCGCTTCGCCCTCGCGCCGCGGATTCGGCCGGACCGCATCCCGTTGTCCCCTGCGCAGCAGCGCATGTGGGTGCTCAACCGGCTCGACCCGGCCTCGCCCGCCTACAACATCGCGGTCGCGCTGCGATTGACCGGCGACCTCGATGTGGACGCGATGCGGCTGGCACTGACCGATGTCGTGCGGCGGCACGAGAGCCTGCGCACGATCTACCCCGCCGACGCCGACGGCCCACGTCAGGTCATCGTCGGCATCGAGACGGCAGCTCCCGCGCTGACCGTGGTGGCCACCGAAGACGGTGTGGCCCTGCGTGATCGGATCAGTTCCCTGGCGGGGAAGGGATTCGATATCAGCTCGGAGCCGCCGCTACGGGTCGGATTGTTCCGTATCACCGATTCAACAGATCCGGCTGCGTCGTTCGCGTCGGCTACCACCGGAGCGGTGCCGCCCGCGCATACAGCGGGTTCCGGGCCGGTGTCCTCGGGGCCGTTCGGCGGCGTTCCAGCCATATCCAGCCATTCGGCGGGGGTGGCTGCCGTGTCCTCTGGCCATTCCGTGGATTCGAACCCCCTCGCTCCGGTGGATGACGCACCGGTATCCGCCGCTGTACCAACCGAAATCGGGTCGGTGCACGTAGTCGTGCTGGTGGTGCACCACATCAGCGCGGACGGCGCCTCGATGGCACCGCTGGCTACCGACCTGGTCGCCGCGTACTCGGAGCGGGCGTCCGGCGCCGACACCACCAGGGTGCCACTCGCCGTCCAGTACGCCGATTTCGCACTGTGGCATCGCGAGGTGCTCGGCAGCGAAGCCGATCCGGAATCGCTGGCGGCACAGCAGGTTCGGTACTGGACCGATACTCTCGCCGGTGCGCCGGACGTGCTGGAGTTGCCCGCCGACCGGCCACGGCCCGCCGTGCAGACGATGCGCAGTGCCGACGTCGAGTTCGGCATCGATGCCGAACTGCACAGCACCATGGTGGAATTCGCCGCGGCACACAACGTCAGCCTGTTCATGGTCGTGCACGCGGCACTCGCCGTGCTGCTCGCCCGGCTCGGCGGCACCGATGATGTGGTCGTCGGCACGCCGGTGGCCGGGCGGGGTGAGCAAGCCCTGGATGAGCTGGTCGGCATGTTCGTCAACACCCTCGCGTTGCGCACGCCGGTCGATCCCGACGTCGGCTTCCTCGACTTCCTCACCGCGGTCCGCTCGGCGGATCTCGACGCGTTCGCGAACACCGATGTTGCCTTCGAGCGGCTGGTGCAGGCGTTGAATCCGGCCAGGTCGACGGCGCACCATCCACTGTTCCAGGTGTCGCTGTCGCTGCAGAACTTCATCGAGCCCGTGCTCGAGCTGCCAGGGCTGCGGTTCGAGGTGGAGGACTTCGACCGGCGCGCTTCGCAATTCGATCTGACGGTCGACCTGCGCGAACGTTTCGACGCCACGGGTCCGGCCGGACTGGCCGGTGTGCTGACCTATGCGACAGACCTGTTCGACGAGGCGACGGTGGCGTCGTTCGCCACCCGCTGGCGGCGCGTGCTCGCGACCGTGCTGGCCGAGCCAGACGTGCGGCTCGCCGATATCGACATCCTCGACGACAACGAACGCGCGACGCTGATACCGGTGCGCGGCTTCGAAAGTGTAGGAACGACAACACTTCCCGAGCTGCTCGCCGCCACCGTAGCCCGGTACGCGGATCGCCCCGCCGTGATTGCCGCCGGGGATACGACGACCTACCGCGAACTCGACGCACACGCCAATCGGCTGGCCCGGCTACTCCTCGAAGCGGGTGCTGGACCGGAAACCGTAGTTGCCCTTGGCCTTCCGCGCTCGCCCGATCTGCTTACCGGCCTCTGGGCCGCGGCCAAGATCGGGGCGGCTTTCCTGCCGGTCGACCCGAAACACCCGATCGAGCGGATCGACCACATGCTGACCGATTCCGGTGCGCGCGTCGGCCTCACGACGCTCGCCTACCGGCCGTCGCTGCCGGACAGCACCCGGTGGCTCGTGCTCGACGACATCGACCTCGTGCAGCGCTGGTCCGCCGCGAGCGCACGTCCACTGCGGGACAACGAGTTGCCGGGACCGATCCGGCTGGACAACCCCGCCTGGCTGATCTACACCTCCGGATCGACCGGCACGCCCAAGGGCGTCTCCGTCTCGCATCGTGGCATCGCCGACCTGCTCGGGATGCAACACGACCTGCTCGATCTGGACGAAGACGCCCGGGTATTGCATGTTGCCTCACCGAGTTTCGACGCATCGATCTTCGAGGCGCTGATGGCGTTCGGGTGGGGCGCGGCGGCGGTCGTCGCGCCCGCGGAGGTGTACGGCGGCAGCGAGCTGGCCGAGCTCATCGACGCCGAGCACGTCACGCACATGATCATCACGCCGTCCGCGCTCGCGACGATCGATCCCGCGGAGGTGTCGGGTGTGCGGGTGCTCGCGGTGGGCGGTGAGGCGGTGGGCGCCGAGCTCATCGAGCGTTGGTGTGGACCCGGCACAGCCGATCAGCACGGTCGCATCGCGCATCGACGCGCACCGGACCGGCGGATGGTCAACCTGTACGGGCCGACCGAGTTCACCATCGCGGCAACAGGTTCCGCGCTGACCACCGGCACACAGGTCTCGCTCGGTCCGCCCATACGCGGCGCCACCGCCATGGTGCTCGACGGTCGGCTACACCCGGTTCCGGTCGGCGTCGCGGGCGAGCTCTACCTCGCGGGGCACGCGCTGGCCCGTGGCTATCACGCCAGGCCGGGGCTGACCGCAGGACGCTTCGTCACGAATCCCTATGGGGCACCGGGTGAGCGGATGTATCGCACGGGCGACCTGGTGCGGTGGACGCACGCCGCTGACCGCACGCTGGCCCTGGAATACCTCGGCCGCACCGATTTCCAGGTCAAGGTGCGCGGCCAGCGGATCGAACTCGGCGAGGTCGATGCCGTGCTCGGCCGGATGGACGGCGTCGACTTCGCCCTCACACTCGGCGTCAAAGGACCGGCCGGATCGACCGCCTTGGCGGCCTACCTGGTGCGTAAACCTAACGTGGAACTCGATATAGCGCGGGTGCGCGCCATCGCGGCCGACACCTTGCCCGGCTACATGGTCCCGTCCGCGTTTGTCGTCCTGGACGAGATCCCGCTCACCGCAGTGGGCAAACTCGACCGAAAGGCCTTGCCCGCACCGCAATTCAGTGCCGAGGAGGCCGAGTACCGGGCGCCGCGGACGCCGACGGAGGAGGCACTGGCACAGATCGTCGCCGAGCTACTCGGTCTCGACAAGGTCGGTGTCGACGCGTCGTTCTTCGAGCTGGGCGGCGACAGTATTCTCGCGATCCAGCTGGTGTCCCTGGCGAAACAGCGGGGCATCGCCTGCACACCGTTGCAGGTGTTCGAGCACCGCACCGTTGCCGCACTCGCGGCGGTCGTCGACGCCGCCAACGCGGTGGTGGCACTGCCCGAGCTGCCCGGCGGCGGCATCGGCGAACTGCCGCTCACGCCGATGATGCGATACCTGATCGAGCAGGGCGGACGTATCCCCCGCTCGGTTCGGACAGCGGTGCTCGAACTTCCGGTCGGCATCGAGCGGGCGCAACTGGTCGCCACCCTCACGGCGGCCGTCGACCGGCACGACATGCTGCGCGCCCGGCTGGCGAACGACCAGGATGGCTGGCGCATCATGGTGAGCGAGCCCGGCGCTGTCGATGTCGACCCACTGGTGCACCGCATCGAGTTCGATGCCGTCGCCGATCGTGTCGATCTGCGCGAATACGCGGTGGCCGAACTGCATTCCGAGACGAACCGGCTGGATCCGGCGAACGGCGTTGTGCTGCGGTTCATCTGGCTCGATCCGGTCGGCGACGCCGGAACCAGGACCAGGACGGGTCGGCTCATCGTGCTGGCGCATCAGTTACTGATCGATGACACCTCCTTGGACATTCTGCTGCCGGATCTGGTGGCCGCCTGGGCGCAGGTGTCGGTCGGCAACACCCCGGTGCTCGCCGAGACGGGCACCTCGATGCGCCGGTGGGCACATGCCTTGGTCGACGAATCCCGCACGGCCAACCGGGTTTTCGAGCTTGGATACTGGCAAGGCGTGCTCGCGGGCGTTGACCCGTTCCTCGGTTCCCGTGCGCTGGACTCGACCGTCGATATGGCACCCGCATTGCGCACCGTGCGATGCGAGGTGTCGGAGGAGGTCACCACCGCGGTACTCACCACGCTGCCAACCCTGTTCGGCGGCGACGCCGAAGACACCCTGCTCGCCGCGCTCGCGCTCGCTCTGATGCGTTGGCGCGCAAGCCGATCCGGCGATACCGGCACGGGCGTCTTGGTCCGGCTCACGGGTGACGGCAGGCAGGCGATCCCCGGCGCGGTGCTTTCCCGCACAATCGGCTCGTTCACCACAAGCTATCCGGTGCGGCTCGAGCTGGACAAGGTCGACGTCGATGCGGCGTTCGCGGGCGGTGCGGCGATGGGCACGGCGATCCGTGCGGTGAAACATCAGCTGATGTCGGTGCCGGACAACGGAATCGGGTTCGGGCTACTGCGCTACCTCAATCCCGACACGACAGCGCAACTGAGCGGAGCCCACCGTCTTCCGGAAGTCGGCTTCAGCCATCGGGGCCGGCGGTCGGTCGGCGATGTCCCGGCCGGACTGCACGGCCTTGGTTGGACGCCGACCGACGAGTTCGGCGAGCTGTCGGCCGTCGACGATCCCGAGATCCCGGCGCTGTCGGCGCTGGAGGTGAGCACGGTGGTGGTCGGTGCTCGGCTGCGTGCGGACTTCACCTTCCCGAAGACGCTGCTGCACCGTGCCGAGATCGCCGAGCTGGCGGGTCTGTGGATCGATGTGCTCCGGGCGGCAGCCGAGTTCACCGGAACTGCCGCCGCGCAGACGGCCGCGGCCGACGAAGCGGTGGCGGTCGCGGCCGACCAGCCAGCGATGGAAGCCACCCTCGGCCTGGACGTGGTGTTGCCGATCCGCTCGGACGGCACCGAACCCGCGCTGTTCTGCATCCACCCGTCCTCCGGAATATCGTGGAGCTACCTGGGATTCGCGCAGGTACTACGCCCCGGCCGCCCGATCATCGCGCTACAGGCACCGGATCTCAGCGGCCGCGAACCATCGCTGCGTTCGATCGAGGAGTTCGCCGACCGGTACGTCCGCGAGATCCGCGCCATCCAGCCGTCCGGCCCCTACCACCTGCTCGGCTGGTCGTTCGGCGGGCTGATCGCGCACGCGATCGCGGCCCGGCTACAGGAGACCGGCAGCCGGGTCGGCATTGTCGCGCTGCTCGACACCGAGTCCGCCGATGTCGACGGTGCCGACGTCGAGCAACTCACGGCGGGCGCCTTCGTCAACAGTTTCGGTTCGATCTTCGGGATCCACGAAGTGCCCGCCGAGGCCACCGCGCAGCAGGCGGCCGACCTCATCCGCGACCGGCTCGGGGGCGTGACGGTCGTGGACGCGGACATGATCGAGCGGCTGACCGAGTCGTACAACGCGGCGGCGCGCGCACGAGCGGGCTACCAGCGTCCGGTATTCGACGGTGAGGTGCTGTATTTCAGCGCGACCGTGGACAGCTCCGACCTCGTCGGTCCGGACGGCTGGCGGCCGTACGCGACCGGTGCGGTCGTCAACTACGACATCGACGTCACGCACAACGAGCTGACCGCGCCGCATGTGCTGCCGATCATCGCGCGCGTACTCGACGAACATTTGGAGGGACAGGCATGAATTCCGATCAGGGAGTTGTCGTCGAGGGCATCGAGAAGTCGTTCGGCGCCGTAAAGGCTTTGCGCGGAGTCGATTTCGCGGCGACGACGGGCGAGGTTCTCGGCATCCTCGGCCCGAACGGCGCGGGCAAGACCACCATGGTGAACATCTTGTCGACGTTGATCGCGCCGGACCGGGGACGCGCGCTCGTCGCCGGGCACGATGTCGTCGCCGATCCGGCGGCGGTGCGCAAATCCATCATGCTGACCGGGCAGTACGCCGCGCTCGACGACATGCTCAGCGGCTACGAGAATCTCGTGATGTTCGGCAGGCTGATGGGGCTACGCAAGCGCGCCGCCCGCGCCCGCGCGGATGAGCTGATCGCCGAGTTCGATCTCGTCGGCGCGGCGGGGCGCCGGGTCGGCACGTATTCGGGAGGTATGCGGCGGCGCATCGACATCGCCTGCGGTCTCGTTGTCCGTCCGGACGTGGTGTTCCTCGATGAACCGACTACCGGCTTGGATCCGCGCAGCAGGCAAGGGGTTTGGGACCTGGTGCGCAGTTTCAAGAAGGCGGGCATCACCACCCTGCTCACCACACAGTATCTGGAAGAGGCTGATGCACTGAGTGATCGGATCATCGTGATCGATCACGGCGTGGTGATCGCGCAGGGCACCGCGGACGAACTGAAGTCGCGGACCGGCGGAAGTTACTGCGAGGTGGTGCCGTTGGATCTGAAGGATCTGGACGTCATCGCCGCCGCGCTCGGTTCGCTGCTGCCGGACGAGAATCGCGTTGCGCTGACACCGGATTCGGACCGTATCACCATCCCGGCGCCGGACGGTGCGAAGACGCTCGCGGAGGCATTGCGTCGCCTGGACGGGGCGGAGGTGGAACTGGTCGATATCGCGCTGCGCAGGCCGTCGCTCGATGACGTGTTCCTGCAGTTGACCGGCCACCTCGCCACTACGGACGGCGCCAAGGCCGATGTCGTTGATGTGGAGGCAGTTTCATGACCACGGGGACCTGGTTGGCCGACGTCGGTGCCACCCCGGCTCGGGCGCGGCAGTGGTGGGTGCTCACGACGCGGCTGATCGTGCCCTCGGTCAAAACCGGTGAGGTGCTGACCTCGATCCTGGCGCCCGCGACCTTCACGGCCGGTTTCTACATTCCGCTGAAGACCGTGATGACCTTCGCCGGCACCGGATTCAGCAGCTACGCGCAGTTCATGATGCCCCTCGTTGTGCTGCAGGCCGCCGCGTTCACCGCCATCTCGGCCGCGTTCCGATCGGCGACCGACTCGGTGGCCGGGCTCAATCGGCGGTTCGGGTCGATGCCGGTCGGTCGGCTCGTGCCCGCGGCGGCGCGGATGTCCGGCAACGTCTTCCGGCTGGCGTTGTCGCTGTGCTCCGCCATCGCCTGCGGCTACGTCATCGGGTTTCGGTTCTATCTGGATGCCGCGCACACCGTCGGGTTCCTGCTGTTGTCGATGCTCATCGGCACCGCGTTGACGCTCGGCGCGGATGTGATCGGCACGGTGTCACGCAGTCCGGAGGCGGTCACCCAGGCACTTGTGTTGCCGCCCTTGATATTCGGCATGCTGTCGGCGGGCCTTGCTCCGGCACACCAGTTTCCGGCGTGGGTGCAGCCGTTCGTGCGCAATCAGCCGGTGTCGCAGTTCGTGCTCGCGCTGCGCGCGTTGGCGGGTGACACGCTGGGGAACGCGGGCACGGCGACGTGGTCGCTGATGGGGCCGTCGCTGGCGTGGACGGCCGCGATTCTCGTCCTGTGTATTCCCTTGACCGTCCGGTTGAGTTCGGGGAGGGCGTGATGGCGCTGCTGGCCGATCGCACTGCCCGTACCGATTCGGAGGTGTCGTACGCGTCGCTGGTGCGGCACACCCTGATTCAGACGCAACGCCTGTTGCTGCGCTGGGTGCGCAATCCGATCACGCTGCTGGAAGCGCTGATCATCCCGTGCTTGCTGTTGGTCATGCTGGAAACTGTTGTCGGCGGCCAGATTCGGAAGTTCACCGGGGACAGCGCGCTCTACGGTTCCGTTCCGATGGTCACCATCGCCGGTGCCGTCTCCGGTGCCGTCGCCTGCGGTGTGTTGCTCGGCCGGGAACGGGAGGCGGGCCTGCTGGCCCGCTTCTGGGTGCTGCCGGTGCACCGCGCCTCCGGCCTCGCCTCCCGCATCCTCGCCGAGGGGTGTCGCATCTTCGCGGGCACCCTCGCCATCATCCTCGTCGGCTACCTGCTCGGCTTCCGCTTCCACCAGGGCATCCTCGCCACTCTCGTATTCCTGCTCATCCCAGTGCTTTTCGGCCTGGCCTTCGCCACCGTCGTCACCTCGGTCGCCGTCTTCACCGCCAAAGCCGCCCTGGTAGAAGGCATCACCATCCTCACCTCCCTGATGATGTTCTTCAGCACCGGCTTCGTCCCCCTTGCCGCCTACCCCCAATGGATCCAACCGGTAGTCCGCAACCAACCCATGTCCGTAGCCGTAGACGCCATGAAAGCCCTAGCCTTAGAAGGCCCCCTGACCCGCCCCCTAACCCTCACCCTCCTCTGGTCCCTAGGCGCAATCACCCTCTTCGCCATCCCCGCCACCCTCGGCTACCGCCGAGCCAGCAGGAGGTGATGCCGCCTGGCGCCGCCCGGCATAGGTCTTCCCACCCCTTTGCCGCCTCAGACGTCGCGAATCGCGCCTCCCACGCACCTGGCCGCGCAGGCGGCGCTACTCGGTCACCACGCTTGGCCGACATACTTTCATTCCCCCATTGGTTCGGTCACCGGACCGAAGTCGTTATCCACGGGCCCGGACAGCTGCTCGGCAAGGACGGGATCGGCATAGATCGCGGCAGTACTTCGCCATTCCACGATCGTCTGGGCAAGGACCGACCACTGCCCGAGTTCGGCCGAAGCCTGGAAAGCACGGGCGAAGTCCTTCACGAAACGCGCCTGGGCCTCCGTCGGGAGCACATCCACCCAGGGGAACTCGTCCAGTAGCGCTCGCGCCGCGATATCGACCGGCAAGTGGACCAACACGTTGCGCAGCGCCCTTGCTGCCGTGATCGAGCCTTCGGACGTCTCCTGGGCGCGGTCTTCCCGAATCAGTAAGAGCGGCGCGCCGTCACGACGCCGCACCCGGACATCGCCCTGATCGGCCAGCTTGGCGACCGCTTTGGGGTCGCGCTGTAGCTCGCTCCACTGCACTTCAGTAACCATGGCTCCATTCTGAACTTTTTCAGAAGTCTTGCCAAGTCTTTAGACGGCACGCCGCTGACCGGCGCTACTCGCGGGCAGGCTAGTCGGTGTGTTCGCCGGATAGGCGGCGGGCGATGAGCCAGCTGCCGCCGACTATGAGGAGGGCGAAGAGGAGGAGGCCTGCGCCTAGGAGGGTGACTATCCAGAGTCGTTCGGAGAGGTGGAGGTTGCCGTTGAGGGAGACGTTCAGGGAGCCTACGGCGAAGGCGATGATGGCGGCGAAGACGGAGACTACTTCTACGGTGCGCAGCATCGAGTTGCGGACGGTGTCGGCCATTCCGGCGATGGTGTGCTCGTGGTGTTGGACGCGTTCTCGGTCGGCGGCGGCGCGGTGAGCTTCGGTGCGGCCGTTGAGGATTGCTTCGCGTTTGGTGAGGTATTGGCCCTGCAGTAGTTCGTGGCTGACTCGCCAGCCGATCGCTGGCAGCAGGCGTAGAGCGGCGTCGATGCTGTCGAGGGCGGCGTCATAGGCGGCGCACAGGTACTGGCCGGTGGCCAGTCGGTAGTGGAAGATGTGGTTTTCGGGGTACGCCGCGACAGCTTCCGCGGCGTGGGTGCGCAGCAGTTCGCCCTGTGCGTCGAACGGTACGCCGACGGCGAGTCCGTTGAGTGCGACGTCGATTGTCGCGTGCGTGCGGTCGGGTGCGTGCCATGCGCGGTCGAACAGGCTGCGCGCGTATTCCTCGGTGATGCGGCGGCTACCGAATGCAGCGAAGGCCTGTAGGGCGATGAAAAGCGGTGCCGCACGGTGGGTTCCGGCCGCCATCGACAGCGGCGACGACTCCAGGAACTGATGCAGTTCGTCGAATTGGAAGTTCGCGGCAAGCTTGTCGGCGTGATACAGGGTGGCGAAATAGGCTCGGCTGCAGTCACGATCGTCGTTGGCGACGATATCGCGGGTCGCGTCGGCGACCTCGTCCAGCGACTCCACCGAGCTGCGGGTGATGAATGCGTAACCGAGCGCCCACTTTTCGCGTATCGCGTCGCGGCAACCCGCCGCGACATGCTCGCGCAACCACCCCGCGCATTCGACGGCGATGTGCAGGGTCGGCTCGTCGGTCAGCCGGTGATTCCAGTACCGGTCGGCGCAGATGAAGTACGGATCGCCGCCGAAATCCGTTGAGCGGATCTCGAACTGCGGTTCCACCCCTTCATCGATATAGCGCCGCGCGTACCGATCACAATCGCGATCCAACTGCCGCGAACCCGACGCCGCCAGCGCCGCGAGTGCCTGTTCGACCACTTCGTGATCCATCCGTGCCCCTGCCTCCCGACGACCACCGAACGCCCGAGCTCACTGCCTACCACATCCGAACCATGATCGTCACGATGGCACACTGCTCGCTATGCGGGTAGAGGTCGTCACAGCGGTGCACGCCGAGTACGCCCGCTACCTGCCGTCGGCATGGCGATCGCTGCGCGCGCAAACGCATCCGGACTGGACCTGGCTGGTACAGGTCGACGGCGATGCCGCGGCGGTACGCGCGGCACTGATCGAATGCGGCGCCGCGGACGACCCGCGGACGCGCCTGGCGTTCAACGGCACTCGCGAGGGACCGGCGGTCACCCGCAATGTCGCGCTCGGTCGCGCCACCGCGACCCTGATCCAAAACCTCGACGCCGACGACGAACTCGAACCAACGGCCCTGGCCGTACTCACCACCGCGCTGCGGCAGCACCCGACCGCCGGTTTCACCGTCGGACTGGCCGGTGACCTGCTGAATTCCGGTGAGCTGATGGATGTTCCGCTCCCCTTCGAAGCCGGTCTACTCGCCCGCGGCGCAGTGGTCGACGCCTGGGTGACCGACCCGGATCACTATCGCCTACCGGTACATCCCGCCGGTGTGCTGTGGCACCGCGACCTACTCCTCGCCACCGGCGGGTGGGCCGCCATGCGCGGCATGGAGGACACCGGCCTGCTCATGTCCGCGTCCGCCCTGGCACCCTGCGTAGCCCTCGACACCCGCACTCTGCGCTATCGCCGCCACCGCAACCAGCGCTCTACCCAAACGTCGCTTTTCACAGGGGGGTGTCCCTATGGTTTTCGTCAATTCGGCCGGGATGGATCGCGCGTCCGGTAGGGCCCGGTCTGCGATTGAGCGTGAGATGAGCTGCGGCGCATAGTGTGTGCCGATGGACTCCGAGACCGCTGAACACATTGCCTCGCTGCCTCGTAAGCGGATGGGGGCCGGTGCGTTATTCGTCGATGAGGTCGACCGGGTGATGTTGGTCGAACCGACGTATAAGGACTACTGGGAGCTGCCGGGTGGCGTGGTGGAGGCCGATGAGTCGCCCTATGCCGCGGCTGTCCGGGAGGTCGGTGAGGAGTTGGGCCTGACGGTGGCCCTGGGGCGACTGTTGGTGGTGGATTGGGTTCCGTCTGGTCTCTATCCCGGTGACGGGGTGATGTTTGTCTATGACGGTGGAGCGTTGAGTGCTGAGCACACGGCGGCGATAAACCTTCAGGCGGAAGAGCTTCGAAGCTGGGCGTGGTGCGATGATGCCGAGGTCGCAAAGCGACTCCCGGATGTGTTGGCTCGACGGACGGTGGCAGCGCGTCGCGCTCGTTCTGAGGGTGTGATGGCATATCTGGAGGATGGATTCGCTGTCAGGTGACATCGACAGCCTGCAACGCCGTGACGCCTCCCGTGGTGCGGTCTTGTCGACCGGTTAAGCCTGGGCGGCCTCCGGGATGCGATAGGGCTGTTTGGTTTTCAGCATGGCGTAGAGGACGTCGCAGCGGCGCCGCGCCAGGCAGATGAGGGCGGCGTTGTGTTTCTTGCCTTCGTCACGTTTCCGCGTGTAGTAGGCGCGGCTGGCCGGGTCGTGTAGGGCGGCGAATGCGGACAAGAACAAGGCGCGTTTGAGTTTGTGGTTGCCGGATCGGGCGGGGTGCTCGCCGCGGATCGAGCTGCCGGAGCGGTGGGTTACCGGGGCGATGCCCGCGTAGGAGGCGAGGTGGCCGGCCGAGGCGAAGGCCGTGCCGTCGCCGACTTCGAGCAGGATGCGGGCTCCGGTCCTGACGCCGACGCCGGGCATCGAGGTCAGGACCTTGGCAAGAGGGTGATCATCGAGCATCCTCTCAATATCCTCGGCGACGCTCTTGCGTTGCAACAGAACAGTTTTCAGAGAATCGGCGAGTTTCGGCAGCACGATCTCGGCGGCATTCGAGCCGGGAACAGTCACCGTCTGCGCGGGCAACGCGGCCAAGATCTCCTCGACCAGCCGCGCGCCCATGCGTGGGGCGTGTTTGGTCGCGATCGTGGTCAGTTTGCGTCTGCCCGCCGCTTTGATTCCTTGTGGCCCGCCGCAACGAGACAGGATTTCCAGGACTGCTGGATGCGAGATGCGCGGTCCCAGAACGCGTTCGAGTGCTGGGTGGATGCTGGTCAGCAGGCCGCGGATGCGGTTGCTGGTGCGTGTCGCCTCGCCTGCGAGGTCGTCGTCGAAGCCGACCAGGACCCCGAGTTCGGTGAGAGTTTCGTCGCCGGTGTCGACGCGGCGCAGTGTGTGGGGCATGGTTCGGGCCGCGTCGGCGATGATGTAGGCGTCGCGGGCGTCGGTTTTGGCTTGTCCTGGATAGAGATCGGCGATGCGCCGCATCGACAGCCCGGGCAGGTAGGCGACGTCGTGGCCGCAGGCGCGAGCGACGCTGACCGGCAGGGCGCCGATGGTGTTGGGCTGGTCGACCACGATCAATAGCGGGCCGCGGGCGGCGAGCTGGTCGAAGACAGCTCGTAGCCGTGCTTCGTCGTTGGGCAGTGCCTTGTCGAACAGCCGCTTGCCGCCGGTGTCGATACCGACGGCGTGGTGTTCGCCTTTTCCCACGTCTATGCCGCAGAACACGGCATACGCCTGTGCCACTTCGCATTTCCTCATCGCGTCGAAACCCGGTCGGTCGCCGATCCAGCGTCAACGCCCGGCACCCACGTTACGAAGAGACCTACGAGCAGCCCTGTCCCCATCAGCGGTCCGTCGACGCCACCAGGAACCCGGCGACACCACCCCCCGGATCATGCGAACGACAGGGGGAAGAAGTCATACCGGGCCTGGCGACCGTGGCCCCGTGTCAGGGCCACGAAGAAGGTAACGGGGGGATCAGATTTCGATGATTCTCCAGCGCGCCGCGAGACTTCGCGCGGGGCCGGGATGGATCCCCACCGTTGAGTGGCTCCTGGCCGAGCAGAGGTCTCCATAATGTGCCATCCACCAGCACGACTCGGCCCCGGCACCCCCAAAGGGTCACCGGGGCCGAGGAATTCGCGCGACTACTGGACCGAGAACTGGCGGGCCAGCGCCCAGATCACCAGGACATCGATGGCGATGATCACCAGCGCCCAGAAGGGGTAGATCGGCGCGAACAGGAAGTTGTCCAGGATGCTGATCGAGGCCATCACGATGCCAGCGAGGTAACCCCAGGTCTTTCCGGTGACGATGCCGAAACCGGCGATCAGGATGAGCACGGCGATCACCAGATGGACCCAGCCCCACGCCGAGACGTCGATGAGGAACACCTGATCCTCGTGCACCACGAAGATGTCGCGACCCGCGATGGCGGCAATGGCGGTCAGCAGGTGCAGCACACCGGTGATGAGGATCAGGACGCCCGCGAAGATGGTCATGTCATTGAGCACCGGGCCGGTCCGGACAGGTCCGGGACTAGTCATAACACACACTCCTTCCGAAACGCGTGAGACATCTTTCGGCCCAACGTAGCCTCTGATCAGGCAAAACCGGCGCAGGTCGGCGGGCGGGTCACCGGGACGCGCGGCCCGCCGGTTCGGGTCGGGCAAACGTGCCGCGCGCCGAGCAGGCAGTGGTGCGAGCACGCGGTGGTCCGCAGGCAAACAATGAGCGATCTCGCGCGGCGCGCCAGCACCGATGTGGCTGTTCGCGCGATCGTGGCGCAGAATGGGGGCCGCACGCGATGGCTCCCGGCGTTTCTCGCCTCGGTGACACGCATCGCTGCGACACAAGGTGTTGTGCTGCACGGACTTGTCACCCCCAAGGAGTAGTGTCCCGGGGAGAGAAGATCCGTCACGGCAGCGGGCTCGGGAAAGGTGTGGAGGCAGGATGAAACTGATCGATCGGGTATCGGCCATCAACTGGAATCGGGTGCCCGACGAGAAGGATGCCGAGGTCTGGGACCGGCTGACCGGCAACTTCTGGCTGCCCGAGAAGGTTCCGGTGTCCAACGACATCCCCTCGTGGGGCACGTTGACCCCTGATGAGAAGCAGCTGACCATGCGGGTCTTCACCGGCCTCACGCTGCTGGACACCATCCAGGGCACCGTCGGCGCGGTGAGCCTGATCCCGGACGCGCTGACCCCGCACGAGGAGGCGGTGTACACCAACATCGCGTTCATGGAGTCGGTGCACGCCAAGAGCTACAGCTCGATCTTCTCCACGCTGTGCTCAACCAGGGAGATCGACGACGCGTTCCGCTGGTCGGAGGAGAACCGTAACCTGCAGCGCAAGGCCGAGATCGTGCTGGACTACTACAACGGCGACGATCCGCTCAAGCGCAAGGTGGCCTCGACGCTGCTGGAGAGCTTCCTCTTCTACTCCGGCTTCTACCTGCCGATGTACTGGTCCTCGCGGGCCAAGCTCACCAACACCGCTGACCTGATCCGGCTGATCATTCGCGACGAGGCCGTGCACGGCTACTACATCGGCTACAAGTACCAGAAGGGTCTGGAGCTGGTCAGCCAGGCCGAGCGCGACGAGCTGAAGAACTACACCTTCGAGCTGCTGTTCGAGCTGTACGACAACGAGGTCGAATACACCCAGGACCTCTACGACGAGGTCGGCCTCACCGAGGACGTCAAGAAATTCCTGCGCTACAACGCGAACAAGGCGCTGATGAATCTCGGCTACGAGGGGCTGTTCCCGAAGGACGAGACCGAGGTGAATCCGGCCATCCTGTCGGCGCTTTCCCCGAACGCGGACGAGAACCACGACTTCTTCTCGGGCTCGGGTTCGAGCTACGTCATCGGCAAGGCCGTGAACACCGAAGACGAAGACTGGGAGTTCTGAGCGACACACCCGGTTGAGACGGCGGCGGATTCTTCCGTCGCCGTTTCGCGTCTGGGGATGGCGTGCGGCGGCGCTTGCGTTGACACCGGCGACAACGTTTAGCGTGGCCGTGACGGTCGCTCGGAGGAGGTCGGATGCTGATCGGTGAGCTGGCGCAACAGGCCGGAACGAGTACCCGCACCCTGCGGTACTACGAGCAGCACGGGCTGGTGCGGGCGCGCCGCTCCACCAACGGGTATCGCGTGTACGACGCGACGGAGCTGCCGGTGGTGCTGAAGATTCGGACGCTGCTCGAGGCCGGTTTCGACCTCGACGACATCCGGCCCTTCGTCAGCTGCCTGCGCGATGGGAACAGCTCCGGTGACGTCTGCCCGGATTCGGTCGCGGTGCTGCGGCGCAAGCTCGACGAGGTGGACGACGCGCTGGTCCGGTTGACCGCGCTGCGTGCCCAACTCCGGCACCGGCTCGACGGCGCCGAGCAGCATTCGCCTGCTTGCGAATTCGCGTAATCACCTGTCCGGCAACTGGTCTCGGTAGGCCGGTTGTGCGATCGTCGCTGCCTACGTGACCCGAGGAACACCGATGAAGTTCGCGATCAGTTACAGCACACCGCATTACGGAACAGACCCCGATCGGATCATCGCCTTCGCGCAGCACGCGGAAGCCTGCGGATTCGAGGGGCTGTATCTTCCCGATCACATCGCGCTGTATCCGGGTGCGAAGGTCGGCGACTTCGAGATGCCGACCACCCTGCCCTATCCCGACCCGCTCGACTGCCTCAGTTTCGTCGCCGCGGCCACCGAGCGAATCCTGCTCGGCACGGGCGTGCTGCTACTGCCGTACCGCCACCCGGTGATTCTGGCCAAACGCCTCGCGACCATCGATGTGCTGTCTCGCGGTCGCATGCGACTGCTGACCGTCGGGCTCGGCACAATGCCCGGCGAAGCCGCCGCGACCGGCGTCGATTTCGCCACCCGTGGCCGCAGAGCCGACGAAGCCATCGACGTACTGCGCCTACTGTGGTCCGGCGGCGCCGACGGCATCAGCTTCGACGGCGAGTTCTTCGCCTTCGACTCCCTGGTCAGCTTCCCGAAACCCCTTGGCGTCCCCCACCTTCCGATCCATATCGGCGGCTCCAGCCGCGCCGCCGCTCGCCGAGCCGGTCGACGGGGCAACGGCTACTTCCCCGGCGGCATGCTCAGCCCCAACGAACGCGCCAGCCAACTCGACCTCGCCAAGTCCGAAGCCGTTGCCGCAGGCCGCGATCCGGAAGCATTGCAGTACACCCGCTGGGGATCGATCGACATGCCGTCCGAACGCGTCGAAGGGCTCGCCGCCGAAGGGGTAACCCGAATCGTCATCGGCAGCACCGACCCCGACACCCAACTCGACGAAATGTCGCGCTTCGCCGAACGATTCGACCTCGGTAGGTGACGTACCGATCCGGCCGCCATCTCGCATCGGACGTCCGCTAGCACCGAACTGCCGTACTCGACCCCGGCACTCCCCTCGAGTGTCGGGGCCGAGCGGTCTCCCGCTCGGGTTCCCCTCCGAACTACCCCTCGCCATAGGCTTTCCGGAGGATGCTCAACACCTCCGCGCTGTCCGCGGTGAGCCCGCCGACATCGAACCGGACCGCACCGACTGCTAGCTCCAGCGATCGCAATCGCTCATCGAATCTTCGTGCTCGGTCCGCGAGCGCCGATAGTCCGAACTCTATGTGGGACTCGCGATTCTCCATGGCATCCAGCTGGCATTTCATATCTTTGCACACTGGCCAAAGCTCTTTTCCGGCATGGGATTTCCATTCTGGACTGTTCCTGTTGCGCTCTCGCGCTGGGCAATTCGGCAATTCTTCGAACCTCCATTAGGGTCTGCTGGTTGTATGAACCCGGAAGCCGATCGGTTCGGTTTTCCAGGCACACAAGCATTGCAACACCGCAGCCAAACGATCGGAACCCTTCCGGGACTGAACTCGCCAGCATTTCTGGAAGGTTCCACAGTTGCTGCCACATGTGGGTTCCAAAATGGACCTGCCTCGTTAGCTACCCTTCGGAGATGCAACCATGACGACTGGTTCGACCCTTCCCCGCAGGCTACTGGCCCGCGAGCTCCGCCGAGCCCGCGAAGCGGCGAGTGTGAGCTTGGAAGCTGCGCGGAGCGAGATCGGTGTCAGTAAACAAACATTCTGGCGCATGGAGAACGGGATCCCGATCAGGTTAAACGCACTATTCGTAAAACGGTTATGCGAAATATACGAAGTATCGACAGAGCTGACGCAGGTGCTGCTGACACTCACCGAAGAGACAAAGGCGAAAGGATGGTGGCATGCGTTCGACGACGCGATACCACAGAGCTTTGGGCTGTTCGTCGGGCTGGAAGACGCTGCGCACCGCGCGATTTCGTATCAGACAACGTTCCTGCCTGGAATGTTGCAGACCACCGAGTACCGCCGTGCGATGCTTTGGGTCGAGCACCCGAACAAGCCGACATCAGACGTAGAGACGACGATCAATGTCGCCGCACAACGACAGGCTCGACTCACCAGTGAAGCCAATCCCATGACGCTGGACGTGTTCATCGACGAATCGGCGCTGCGCCGCACGACCGGCAACACCGGAGTGATGTCCGACCAGTTGACACATCTCGCCAATATCGCACAACTACCGACTGTTTCAGTGCGCGTCGTACCAACTTCGACAGGCACTTATCAGGCTCTGACGGTGGGCACATTCGTGCTACTCGAGTTCCCACCACACCCGACCGCGTACCTGACCGAGCCACCGGTGGTCTACGTCCAGGGATTTACCGGCGATCTATATTTGGAGCGCCCAGAGGAGGTTGCCGCGTATCGTATGGTTTGCACAGATCTCAAGCGTCTGGCATTGGGTGAGGCCGACAGCCGCGCTCTCATCCTCAACATTGCAGAGGAGTTCGCCGCATGAACATCGACACAACTAATGCACGATGGTTCAAGAGCACGCGCAGCACTGCTACGAAAGATTGTGTGGAGGTAGCGCATCTCGACGACGGCATGGTCGGGATGCGCGACTCCAAGAACCCCACCGGTCCAGCGCTGGTCTTCACCCCCGGCGCATGGGACACCTTCACCGCTGGTGTCGTAGACGGCGAATTCAACCGCCCGTGATACCTACCGACGCCTCGGCATCCATCCCAGAAGTACTGCTGGACAAGTGATCACGGGGAACTGGTGGCGGCATCGGCCGAGAGACCACCGCCACCAGTTCCCCATGATCGACTGACCAACAGGTGACCACCGGGGATTGTGCTACCAGGTGACGGGGAGTTGTTGGACGCCGTGGACGCCGATGCCGTCGGGGCGCATGCGGATGCCGTCCGGGGGTACGGCTAGTCGTAGGGTGGGGAATCGGGTTAGTAAGGCGGGCAGGGTGGTTCGCAATTCGATGCGGGCCAGCTGCTGGCCGAGACATTGGTGGACGCCGTGTCCGAAACCCAGGTGTCCCAGTGCGTTACGGCACAGGTCGAGGGTGTTCGGGTGGTCGAATTCGGCCGGATCTCGATTGGCGGCCTGTAGTGAAAGGGCCACCGTTTCACCGGCTTTGATCAGCTGACCGGCCAGTTCGACATCCGCCAATGCGGAACGCGTCATGGTGTGGACGACGGAGAGATAGCGCATCAGTTCATCGACCGCCCGATCGGGGTCGGCGCGCAGCGCCGTCAACTGTTCCGGGTGGGTCAGCAGCGCGAAAGTGCTGAGTGCCACCATGTTCGCGGTGGTCTCGAAGCCGCCGATCAGCAGCAGTACACCCACTCCGGCGAGTTCGGCGTCCGCGAGATCGGTGTCGGTCAGATCGCTGAGCAGGTCGTCGGTCGGTTCGGTTCGTTTGGCGGCGACCAGGTCCCGCATGTATTCCTGAGCTTCCTCGAAAGCGATGAGGCACTGCTCGAGACGCTCCTCCGGCGGCAGGTCCAGGTCGTTCAGCGTGGCGACCAGGCTGGTGACCAGGCGCTGGAACCGATCGCGGTCGGGTTCGGGCACACCGAGCAGTGCACAGATCATCAGCGCCGGAACGGGATAGGCGAACGAGGTCAGCAGATCCACCGGACCACCGGCTCGTGCCATGGCGTCGAGGTGGTCCGTGCTGATCCGTGCCACCCGCTCGGTGAGCAGCCGCATCCGTCGAACGGTGAACTTGCCGGACAACAGCTTTCGATAACGGGTGTGCTCGGGTGCGTCGAGGGAAAGGAAGTCGCCGGGCGGCGCCGGGGGCATCGGGCCGAGATCCGCCAGCGCGGAGTGGAGAAGCTCGGATCGCGCGCTGAACCGAGGATCGGCCAGGATGGCGCGCACCGTGGCATGCCCGGTCGCCAGCCAGCCGTGGTGCCCGTCCGGAAATACCATGCGGGTCAACGGGTTTCGCTCACGAATCCGCGCGAGTTCGACGGGCGGATCGAAGGGGCAACCCGCGGGACGGGTGGTAGGCAACGCGACGACGGTGGTCAGCGGTTCGGTCATCGGATTCCTCACTGGCGCACAAGTTTCAGTATCGACCGAACGCTAGGTTGCGTTCAAGGATTGCTCAACAGAGATGGCTCAGCAATTCACAATCCCCGCAGGTATATTCGATTTCATCCGTGCAATGACCTTGCCATCGAACGCACACACCGGACACCCGGCATGCAATGAGATGCCACTGAACGCATACCGCACGGGGAACCAGAAGGAGGACCGATGCCGGGCGGCAGGCTCACCCTGCACGAGCGGGAATGCATCGCCGCCGGACTGGCGGATGGGCTGGGATACACCCAGATCGCACGCCAGCTCGAGCGGCCCGCCTCGACGATCAGCCGCGAGGTGACCCGCAACGGCGGACCCGGTCGTTATCGCGCCGACCGCGCCCATCGGGCCACCGCGGCACGGGCCCGACGAAGCAAAGCGGCGGCGGCACCGCACTCGGACGCAACGGGATTCACGATCGACAACGACGCGGTGCGCGATTTCGCGGCACACTTCGCCGAGTTGCTCGTCTACGACGGCATGCCACGGATGCAGGCTCGGATAATGACCTGTCTGCATCTCACCGATTCCGGCAGTCTCACCGCCGCCGAATTGGTGCGCCAGCTCGACGTGAGCCCGGCCTCGGTCTCCACCGCCGTCGGCGCGCTGGCGAAACGGGATCTCCTTCGCCGGGAACGTGATTCGCGACGCGAGCGATACTGCATCGACGACGACACCTGGTACCGCACCACGCTGAACCTCGCCCGCGCCGCCGACGTCAAGGCCGAGACCGCCCGCCGCGGGGCCGAACTCCTCGGTGTGACAACGCCAGCGGGCGCCAGGCTGGACGGGATAGGCCGATACCTCGACTACCTCGGCCAGCAGATGGCCCAGGTCGTCGAACGCTGGCACCGCTCATGCGCGAGCGAACAATAGGCACAGCCGAGCACGCGCTCGTGCCGGAGCCGAGCGCTAGCGAGGCGCAGGCATGAACGCGGTGGTCAACCGATCGCGGCGAGGTATTCACCGTAGAAGAGCATCAGGCCGACCGCGGAGGCGATTCCCGCCAGCAACCAGAACCGGATGATGACGGTGGTTTCGGCCCACTTGCTGAGTTCGAAGTGGTGATGGAAGGGCGCCATCTTGAACAGTCGGTTGCGGGTGGTGCGGAAGACGACGATTTGCAGCAGCACCGAGAGGATCTCGGCGAAGAAGAGTGCGCCGACCACCGCGGTGAGCAACTCGGTGCGGGTGGTGATCGACAGACCCGCGAGCAGTCCGCCGAGCGCCAGCGAACCGGTATCGCCCATGAAGATTTTGGCCGGTGCGGCGTTCCACCAGAGGAATCCGACGCAGGCACCCGTGCCAGCGGCACAGACCAGTGCCAGGTCGAGTGGGTCGCGGACGTTGTAGCACCCGGCGCCCGGCGTGGTCGCGCAGGCGTTGGTGTACTGCCAGAAGGTGATGATCACGTAGGCGCCGAGCGCGAAGCTCATCGATCCGGCGGCGAGACCATCGAGGCCGTCGGTGATGTTCACCGCGTTGGACCAGGCCACCACGAGGAAACTGACGACGAGCAGGAACCCGACCACTCCGAACGAAATGGTTTCCACGTCCCGGACATAGGACATGTGCCGACTGCCTGGCGTCAGACCGCTGGCGGGGTAGCGCAGCGCGAGGATGCCGAAGACCACCGCGGCGGCGAGCTGGCCGACGTACTTGCCGGTCGCGGTCAACCCGAGGTTGCGCTGCTTGCGGATCTTGATGAAGTCGTCGAGGAAACCGACAACGCCCAGCGCCGTCGCCAAACCGAGCACGAGCAGCCCCGAGACGGATATCCCCTCCGCGTCATGCCGGATTCCGATCAGGTGCGCCCCGAGATATCCCGCCCACATGCCGACCAGGATCGCGATGCCGCCCATGGTCGGTGTGCCGCGCTTGGCCTGATGGCTGGCCGGTCCGTCGGCCCGGATCTCCTGCCCGACCTTTCGCCTGGTGAACAGCTTGATCAGCAATGGTGTCAAGGTGATGGACACCGCTAGCGCGATCATCGCCGAGAACAAAATCTGTCTCATTCGCCCCTCATGCGGCCGTCATCGGTCAGTCGAGTCATTCAAACATCAACGCACGGACTCCTTTTCACCGCCCAACCGCGTGGGAGCACCGGGAGCCCAGTGGTGTGTCCGACCTGATCACACATGCCACGCACGTATAACTGCATACAGCGGAGGTAATGCGGCGTGACAAGTGGCCGAATCGTGACCGCAGGGAGCCGACGCGCACGAAGTCGTCAGCGAATACGTGCGCGCCGGGAGCTGCGGGCGGTTAGGGGATGACGACCAGCTTGCCGGTGGCTTGGTTGTCTTCCATGTGGCGGTGGGCCGCGACGATGTCGTCCAGGCCGAAGACTCGGTCGACGTTGGGGCGGTAGACACCGGCCTCGACCTGGTCGACGATGCGTTGCAACACGGCCTTGCCCGCGCTGCCCTTCATAGTGTCGCTGTGGAAAGCGGTGAGCTTGGTCCCGGACGGAATCTTTGCGATCGGTTCGAAGTCCGGAATCAGCCACCCGCTGAGCGAGCCCGAAACGCACACCGTTCCGCCACGACGGACCAGGTGCAGCGAGTCCACCGCCGTGCTCGACCCGACGAGATCCAGCACATAGTCCGGGCCCTCGGGCCAGATCGCGTGCACCTGCTCCGTCAGCGATGCGCCGTCGTCGACGAGTGCGTGGTCGACGCCTGCCATCGTCAACGCGTCGATCTTGTCTGGCCGCCGAGTGGTGGCCGCGATCTCGACACCGTTGCCGGACGCGATCGATGCGGCGGCCATTCCCACCGACGAGGTCCCGCCGCGGATCAGCAAACGTCCATGCACGACTCCTAACGCGTCCAACGCACCCTGCGCGGTCAAGTACGTTTCGGGCAGCGCGGCCACAACGTCCCAGGGCAACGTGGTAGTGATCGGCATCAGCAGCGAATTCGGCAACAACGCGTACTCCGCATAGCCGCCGTCGAAGTCCCGGCCCATCTCACCCATCACCGCCGCGACCGTCGTCCCCTCCGGCAACAGTGGATCGGTCGAGGCCGCCACGATTCCCACGCATTCGATCCCGAGTACCCGAGGGAATGCCACGTTCGGCGAATGTCCCTGCCGGGTGCGCAGTTCCGACCGGTTCAGGCCCGTGCCCCGCACCTGCACCAGGCTCCAGCCCGCTCGAACCGCCGGAACCGGCAGCTCGCGGATCTCCAGCACCTCCGGACCGCCCGCTCGCACACAGACCGCAGCTCGCATTGTCGTCCCCATCTCGTAATCGCCCATGCCTTCACTATCGCCAGCGCGCGGGGTGGCCTGCCACCGCTAGAATGCCAATTCATGCTCGTTGGCCGCCAACCTCCCGCACCGGGTCCGATATCGCGGATATGGCCGTCCGGCGGCGCGCATCTGTGGTCGTCGGGGGAAACGAGCTCAATGCATGCCCATCCACGGGGACACCTGGTGTACGCGGCACGCGGCGTCCTGTCGGTGCACACCGAACATCGCACGTCTATCGTTCCGGCGAATCGAATCGCTTGGACCCCAGCCGGATTCACGCACTACCACCGCGCACACGGCAACACCGATATGCGGATCGTGTTCCTACCGGCATCCCTGGCCCGGCTGGTACCGGATCATCCCGCCGTGTTCACGGCCTCCGACCTCGCCCGCGAAATCCTGCTCAGCCTCACCGGCCCACGCAACTACGACCGCGCCGCGACCAACTACGACCGCGCCGCACGCACTCGCCTCCGTCGGGTCCTCGTCGATGAGCTCCACGCAGCACACGAGCAACCACTGCAGCTGCCGGAACCACGCGACGACCGGCTACAAGCCATCGCCCAGATCCTGTACGAGGAACCCGCGAACAACACCTCGCTGGCCGAACTAGGCCGGACGATCGGCGCAAGCGCCCGCACCCTCAGCCGACTGTTCCACCACGAACTCGGCATGACCTTCTACGAGTGGCGCACCCAGCTACGCATCCATCACGCACTGGTTCTGCTCGCCGACGGTCACGACACCATCCGCGTCGCCCACGCCTGCGGCTGGGCGAATCCGAGCAGCTTCATCGCCGCCTTCACCACCATCATCGGCACCACCCCGGGCCGCTACCGCACGACCCGTGATTCGGAATCACTTGCGCCGGAGGGTAGTTCGGCTCAGATGCCGAGCACCAGCTTGGCGGTGGTGAAGTAGATGATCAGCCCGGTGGCGTCCACCAGGGTGGTGACCATGGGCGCGGAAACCACCGCGGGGTCGATCCGCAGCTTCTTGGCGAGCAGCGGCATCGTGCCGCCGATGGTGGCGGCCCAGCCGCAGATCAGCACGAGCGTGATGCCGACGACCACCGCGACGCGCGGGCCGACGAACAGCCCGCCGATCACCAATCCCGCTGCGGCGAGCATGGATCCGAGCACCAGGCCGACGCGGCATTCGCGCCAGATCACCTTGAACAGGTCGGTGACCCGCACCTCGCCGACGGCCAGCGCACGCACGCAGGAGGTGGCGGCCTGGGCGCCCGCGTTGCCGCCCGCGCCGATGAGCAGCGGTATGAACAGCGCCAGATGCGCGGCCTGCTGCAGCGTGCCCTCGAACATGTCGGTGACGCTGACCGTGAGCGTCGCGGCGAACAGCAACAGCAGCAACCACATCGCGCGATAGCGGGCCAGCTGGAACACGCCCGCGGCCATGTAGTGGCCCTCCCACGGCGCCGAGCCCGCCTGCCGTGCCACGTCCTCGCTGTCGGCGGCCTCGATGACCTCGACGGCGTCGTCGATGGTGAGCAGGCCGACGAGCCGATTCTCGCTGTCGACGACGGGCATGTTGATGTCGTTGGTCTCGCGCATCAGCCTGGCCGCCTTCTCGGCGGAGTCGGTGGCGCGGGCGCAGGCCGGTTCGGTGACGACGAGTTCGGCGATCATCGCGTCCGGCTTGCTGAGCACCAGTTCGCGCAGTTCGACGATGCCGGTCAGCCGTCGGCCCGCGTCGACGACGGGCAGCGTGTAGACGGTTTCGGCGGTGGCGCCCTTGGCCCGCACCATGGTCAGCGCCTCGGCGACGGTCAGGTTCTGCGGCAGCGCGACGACCTCGGGGGTCATGTACTGACCCGCCGATCCCTCCGGGTAGCCGAGCAGCGCGGCGGTCATCCGCCGCTCGCGGGGGCTCAGCCCGGCGAGCACCTTCTTGGCGACCTTCGCCGGCGCCTCACGCAGCATCCTGGCCCGGTCGTCGGGCGCCATGCCCTCGATCAGGTCGCGGAAGCTCTGGTCCCGCAGGCCCTGCAGGATCTGCTGCTGGTCGACCGGCTCGAGTTCTTCGAAGACGGCCAGCGCCAGGTCCTTGTCGAGCAACCGGAACGCCATCCCGGCCTGGACGGCGTCCATCCGGGCGAGCTGGTCGGCGATGACGTGCGGCGGGTGATTGTCGAGCCAGGCAAGCGCGGCGTCGACACGGTGGCTGTCGGCGATGTCCTGCAGTGATTCGGACAGCGTCGGACGTACTTCGATGACATCGGTCTGCGACATGAGGTGTCCTCAGCAATATGCGTGAGTGAATGGGGAGCGCGAGAATTCACACCGCGGGCGCCCGGCCCCACTGTCGCTAACTACTCAGGAGTGCGAAGGGGCGGCGCCGCGCGGCCTTCGACTGGGAGGTTCGCTGCGCATGGCAACCCCACCTCCTTCTCGTCGCTGCCGCAGACGTGACACGTCCGCACCATCAGTGAAACGTTGATCGGATGCGAAAGCATCCCTGTGCAGGATACAGGCATTTCGGTGAAGTTTTCACCACGAACGATCTTGCTGGTCAGTCGACCATGGCAGCGACGGCGGACTCCGCGTCGATCCAGGTCGGCACGTGGTGCACCCAGTCGGGCACCGGTTCCGATTGCGCGCCGAACAGGTACAGGTGCGGCACCTGGCCGCGCAGCGCGTGGTGCACGTCGATCCGGTCGTCGATCATGTGCGTGATGCCGAGGTCGGCGCAGTGCCCCGCCTTGTCCGCGCGCTGGCGGCAGAAGCGCAGGTTCTCGCGTTGGATGCCGGTGCGGTCGTAGAAGTCGTGGTGGTCGAGCCATTGCCGGGTGCGCTGTTCGATCCGTGGCCCGCACTTGGAGATCACCCATGCCCGGCCCCCGAAGAGCTGGACCAGCCGGGGCAGCACGTCGAAGGCGTTGGGGCTCGGCGGAGTTCGCAGGGCCTCGTCCAGTCCGCCGGAGAGGAAGACCGTGTCCTCGTCGCCGGGTAGCAGGGCCGCCCCTGGATGACTCGGCCGAAATCGACGCCGAGTCGTGGTTGTCCATCTGTATTCATTTGCGTCCAAGCATGACTCGGGCAGCGGTGCCGTGGCGAGCGAATTCGTTCGGGCGCAGGATCAGACCGGCGGCATCGGGTCGTACTGGATGAGGCTGCGGATCTCCTTGGCGCGCTCGGCGCTGGCGAGCCGCCGCACCAGGTGCAGTGCCATGTCGATGCCGGCGGAGACACCCGAGGAGGTGATGATGTCGCCGTCGTCGACGTAGCGGTCCTCGGTGCGGACCTCGATGGTCGGGTCGAGTTCGGCAAGCCGATCCAGCGACTTCCAGTGCGTGGTCGCCGGCCGGCCGGACAGCAGGCCCGCCGCCGCGAGGACCAGCGAACCGGTGCACACGCTGGTGATCAGCGGGGTCGTCTCGGGTTGTGCGCGCGTCCACGACAGCATCGCCTCGTCGTCGACCATCGGCCGGGTGCCCTTGCCGCCCGGGAAGATCAGCACGTCCCGGCGCGGGGCGGTGGCGAAGGAGTACTCCGCCTCGATCGTCATGCCTTTCGCGCATTTGATCGGGCCGCCGTCCATCGAGAACGTGAATGCCGTGTAGCCGTCGTCGGGGTAGTACTGCGTCCAGAAGGCGAGGACCTCCCACGGGCCGACGGCGTCGAGTTCTTCGACTCCGGGGAACAGCAGCAGGCCGATGGTGTTCGTCATACTTCGTCCTCTCGCCCGGCGGGTGCCATATCGACGGTAGCGGTTCGTCTCGATCGGTCAGGTGACGTCCTCGGCGAGCCGGTATCCACTCGAGAGTCAGCTAACTATTTGCCACAAGCGACTGGCGAGCTCACGACATTCTCATACCTCAAGTTTGTTTCTTCGACATGCACCGTATCGGCCACCATGACGTTACGGATGGAAACCGCTGCCATATCGCATAATACGAGGGTATCCGTGTACGGCAATCTATTTAACTGGTCTATAACGTATCGCCAGTACGGGTGACGTGATGGTTAGCTACAAGTTAGCCTGTGTCATGACGAAAATACTGGCATTCACCTCACCGGCACAAGGACACCTGTATCCAGTCGCGCCGGTCTTGGCGGAGCTGGTATCGCGCGGCCACGACGTGACCGTGCTGACGTTGCCCGGCAGCGAAGAGGCACTGGAGACGTTCGGCATCACTGCCCGCGAGCTCCCGCCCGAGTTGGCACGCGACACTCTGTACGACTGGGCAACCACCTCGCGGATCGCGGCCTTGCGCGCGGCCCTTCGCTCGCTCGTCGGCCGCATCCCGGACGAGATCCAGGCGCTGCGCAGCGCGATCATCGCCGAGCGGCCGGACGCCCTGCTGATCGACGTCAGCGCGCCGGGCGCGCAGATCCTCGCCGCGGCCAGTGGATTGCCGTGGGCGTCCTGGGCGCCGATGTTGCTGCCGCTCCCCTCGCGCGACGCGCCGCCCTTCGGCCCGGGGCTGAGACCGCGCGCCGACCTGCTCGGCCGCGTCCGCGACAACAGCCTGCAGTGGTTCCTCAATCGCCGATGGAACGAGGTACTGCCGCAGCTCAATCACATGCGCCAGTACTACGGGCTCGACCCGCTGGACAACACCGTTGACTACCTGCGGCAGCCACCGCTGATGCTCAACTTCACCGCGGCGCCGTTCGACGATGTGCGCACCGACTGGCCGCTGACGGTGCACCAGATCGGTCCCGGCCTGTGGGCGCCCGACGCCGAGCCGCCCGCCTGGCTCGACGAGATCGATCGGCCGCTCGCGCTGGTGACCTGTTCGACCCAGTTCCAGGACGACGGCAGACTCGCCCAGGCCGCCATGGACGCGCTGGCCGACAGCGGGCTGTACACGGTGGTCACCGCAGGCGCCATCGACGCCGGCACCTTCACGGTCGCGCCGAACGCGCGGGTCGAGCAGTTCGTGCCACACCATCTCCTCCTCGACCGTGCCGCCGTCGTCGTCTCGCACGGCGGCATGGGAATCACCCAAAAGGCCTTGGCCGCAGGCGTTCCCGTGTGTGTGGTGCCATTCGGGCGGAGCCAGTCCGAGGTCGCGCGGCGCGTGGTCGGCAACGAGGCGGGCAGCTGGGTGTCCGCGAAACGGCTCACCGCCGCAACTCTTCGCGCCGGTATCGACAAGGCGGTGGCCTGCCGTGCGGGCGCGGCCAGCGTAGCCGCCGGGTTCACGGCGGCAGGCGGCACGCTGCGCGGCGCCGAACTGCTGGAACGCCATTTCGCCGGACACCCGACCGCGCACGGAGCCTGGACCGGTGCCACGCCGGTACACAGCACACACCCCTACCCGACGAACGAGGTCGCACCGGAAATCACCCCCGGCGAGCCGGACCCAATCGTCCTCCCGCCCAACGATTCTCCCCCCACCGACGACCGCTATTGGACAACCTGGCAACGCCGCGACCGCTGACCCCTTCGGCCGCGTCCGCGTGAAAACCATGTGCGCCGTGCGTGTTTGGCGCGATACCGTCCGGTGATGGACGACCACTTCGGCGAGCGGGTAGCGGCCCAATACGACGAGTCGTACGCGGAATTGTTCGAGCCGGACGTCGTCGGACCGATGGTCGATCTGCTCGTGCGGCTCGCCGACGGCGGCCGAGCACTGGAACTCGGTATCGGCACCGGGCGCATCGCCTTACCGCTGGCGCGCCGCGGCGTCCCGGTGCACGGCATCGACCTGTCACCCGCCATGGTCACCCGGCTGCGCGCGAAACCCGGCGGTGCCGCGATCGGCGTGACGATCGGCGACTTCGCGACGACCAGGGTCGACGGCCCGTTCTCCGTCGCCTACCTGGTCTTCAACACCATCATGAACCTGACGACGCAAGCCGAGCAGGTCGCGTGTTTCGCCAACGCCGCCGCCCACCTCGAACCAGACGGCTGCTTCGTCATCGAGGTCGGCGTCCCCGATCTGCGCAGCCTGCCACCCGGCCAGACCATGGTCCCGTTCCACGACGGCCCGACTCGCTGGGCATTCGACCGCTACGATATCGCCACCCAGCAGATGAGCTCGAACTACCTCGAGATCGTCGACGGCACAGGCGAATACCGATCGATTCCCTTCCGCTACGTGTGGCCTGCCGAGCTCGATCTGATGGCCAAGCTCGCCGGGCTACGGCTGCGCGACCGCTGGGGTGGCTGGCTGCGCGAGCCCTTCACCAACGAGAGCCGCAAGCACGTCTCTGTCTGGGAGAAACCCGTTGGTTGATCGGGTGCGGGGTTAGACGCAGTGGGCGTTGAGCCTCGCCCGGCCGGCGCTGCCACCACGCCTCGATCAGCCGAGCACGGGACGATTGAGTAGGTTTGGGGCAAACATACGAAGGAGAAATCTGTGCGCTTCGGCATCTTCATTCCGCAGGGCTGGCGACTCGACCTGGTCGGCATCGACCCGGCGGACCAGTGGCGGGTGATGCGGGATCTCGCGCAACGCGCGGATGCCAATGACACCTGGGAGTCCGTCTGGGTGTACGACCACTTCCACACCGTTCCGGAGCCGACCGAGGAGGCGACGCACGAGGCGTGGACCCTCATGTCGGCGTTCGCGGCGTCCACCTCGCGGGTCAGGCTCGGGCAGATGTGCACCGCGATGAGCTACCGCAATCCGGCCTACCTGGCGAAGGTCGCGGCCACCGTCGACCTGATCTCGGGCGGCCGGGTCGAGATGGGCATCGGCGGCGGTTGGTACGAACACGAGTGGCGCGCTTACGGTTACGGCTTCCCCGGCGCTGGCGAGCGACTCGCCAGGCTGGACGAGGGCGTGCAGATCTTCCGTCAGGCGTGGACAACGGGTAAGGCAACCCTGGACGGCAAGCACTATCAGGTCGACGGCGCCATCGTGCGGCCACTTCCGTTGCAGGACGGCGGGATTCCGCTGTGGATCGCGGGCGGCGGCGAGAAGAAGACGCTGCGGATCGCGGCGAAGTACGCGCAGTACACCAACTTCAGCGGCGCACCGGACGAATTCGCGGCGAAGTCCGAGATCCTGCGCGCCCACTGTGCCGACGTCGGCACCGATTTCGACGCCATCGTGCGCTCCTCGAACTTCAACGTGGTGATCGCGTCCACCGAAGCCGAAGTCGAGGAACGCCTTTCGGCGGTGCAGGCCAAACTGGCCTCGGTGATCGGCGACGGCCAAGCCAAGACCTTCGTCGACAACATGTTCCGTCCGTCCTTCGCGGTTGGCACCCCCGAGCAGGTCATCGAACGCCTGACCGCCATCCGTGACCTCGGCCTCGGCTACGCCATCTTCAACTTCCCCGAGGCCGCCTACGACACGTCCGGGATCGAACTCTTCGAGCGCGAAGTAGCCCCCGCCCTCGCCTGAGTATCCGACCGCGATCGGCAAGCACGGGGGACTGGCGTCACCACCAGTCCCCCGTGTTCGCTCGACCGGTTACCCGAAGTGACCGTGGATTTCATATTCCACTGTCAGACTTGGCGCATGTACGACTTCGACGTGCTGGTTCTCGGGTCAGGTCCCGGCGGCCAGAAGGCGGCGATCGCCACCGCGAAACTGGGCAAACTGGCCGCGGTGGTGGAGCGGCGCGACATGGTCGGCGGGGTGTGCATCAATACCGGCACCATCCCGTCCAAGACGCTGCGCGAGGCCGTGCTCTACCTGACCGGCCTGAGCCAGCGCGAGATGTACGGCCAGAGCTACCGGGTCAAGGACGACATCACCGTCGCCGACCTGCTCTCCCGCGCACAGCACGTGATCGGCCGCGAGGTCGATGTGGTCCGCAATCAGCTCTCCCGCAACCGGGTCGCCCTGCTGCCCGGTCTCGGCGCCTTCGTCGATGAACACACCATCGAGGTGATCGACGGCACCGGTCAGGAGGCCAAGGTGACCGCGGCGAACATCGTGATCGCCACCGGCACCCAGCCCGCCCGGCCGGACACGGTGGACTTCGACGGCAAGACCATCATCGACTCCGACGACATCCTGGATTTGGAGCGGGTGCCGCAGTCGATGATCGTGGTCGGCGCCGGCGTGATCGGCATCGAATACGCCTCGATGTTCGCCGCGCTCGGCTGCAAGGTGACCGTGGTGGAATCGCGGGAGCGGATGCTGGACTTCTGCGATATCGAAGTGGTCGAGGCGCTCAAATACCACCTGCGTGACCTCGCGGTCACTTTCCGCTTCCAGGAGACGGTCACCGCAGTCGAGCGGCACCCGCGCGGGGCACTCGCCATCATGGCCAGCGGCAAGAAGATTCCGGCCGAGGTGGTCATGTACTCGGCGGGCAGGCAGGGCATGACCGCCGGCCTGCGGCTGGAGAAGGCCGGACTCAGCGCGGACAAGCGCGGCCGGATCCAGGTGGACGAGTTCTTCCGCACCGAGGTGCCGCACATCTACGCGGTCGGCGACGTGATCGGGTTCCCCGCGCTGGCCGCGACCTCGATGGAGCAGGGACGCCTTGCCGCGCATCACGCGTGCGGCGAACCGGTGCAGGCGCTTTCGGCGTTGCAGCCGATCGGCATCTACACGATCCCGGAGATCAGCTTCATCGGCAAGACCGAGGACGAGCTGACCGCGGCGCGAATTCCGTTCGAGGTCGGCGTTTCCCGGTATCGCGAGCTGGCCAGGGGTCAGATCATCGGCGATTCCTACGGCGTGCTCAAGCTATTGGTCTCATGCGAGAACAGGTCGCTGCTCGGTGTGCACGTATTCGGCACCGGCGCAACCGAACTGGTACACATCGGCCAGGCCGTGATGGGCTGCGGCGGCACGGTGGACTACCTGGTCGACGCGGTGTTCAACTATCCGACGCTGGCCGAGTCCTACAAGGTCGCCGCGTTGGACGCGATGAACAAGATCCGCCAGATCGAGCGAATGGACTGATCGCGAAAACCTCGATGCGGCTGTCGCACTGAGGTTTTCGCGCAGTCGATTTACGCAGGGTCCGGCAGGTGTGTCGCGGCGAGTTTCGCGGGGTCGGTGACGATGGCGATGGCGGTGATCCGGTCGCCGACGACGGTGAACGAGATGAGCGAGAGTATCGATCCGTCCTCGCGCCAGGAGACATAGCCGGGCAGGCCGTTGACGAGCACCGCCCGCTGCTGCGCGACCGCGCCGGCGAACAGTTGCGCGCCCGCGGCGACTTCGGTGGCGCCGAGGCGGACGATCACGCCGCCGGGAGTGTCGACCGTCAGCTTCACTTCCGGGTCGAGCGCGCGCAGCAACCCCGCGAAATCGCCGCCGAACGCTGCCGCGCGGAACGCTTCGACCACCTCTCGCCGCGCCCGGCCCGCGACTGCCGGGCGCTCGGTCGATTGCACCTTTCGGCGGGCGCGGCTGGCGATCATCTTGGTGGCGTCGGCGGATTTGCCGAGGATCTGGCCGATCTCGTGGAACGGCACCGCGAACATGTCGTGCAGGACGAAGGCAAGCCGCTCGCTCGGCCCGAGCGAGTCGAGCACGACAAGCAGCGCGAGGCCGACCGAGTCGGCGAGTGCCACGTGCTCGGCGGGCTCGGGTTCGTCTTCGGCGGTCACCATGAGCTCCGGCAGGCCGTCGTAGGGCGCCTCGTGGTGGGTCTGGCGGGATCGAAGGACATCCAGGCTGATCCGGCCGACCACCGTGGTCAGCCACCCGGCCAGGTTCTCGATGGCCGCCGCGTCCTGGCGAGCGAGCCGCAGCCAGGCTTCCTGCACCACGTCCTCGGCGTCGGCATGCGATCCGAGCACGCGGTAGGCGACCGCGCGCAGCCGATCGCGCTGGGCCTCGAACGCCTGCGCCACCAGGTCCGGGCGGTCAGCCATCGGTACGGCGCGGTTGGCGGAACGAGATCCGGTTGCCGTCCGGATCCAGCGTCTCGGCACGGACGCCGAACGGATAGACCTGCGGTTCGGGCTGCGTGAATGTCACGCCTCGTTGCCGAAGCACCTCGAAATCCTTTCGCAGATCATCGGATTCGAGAACGAGCAGACCCGGAGCCACACCCTGGCGCGCCCCGACCGGCTGCCCCGCGGACGGCGCGTGCGACCACAGGATGATCTGGACCGGACGGCCGGGAAAGCCGACGGTGAGGAAGCGTCCATCGGGCCCCCTGTAATCGATCTGCTTCTCCAGGCCGAGCGCTTCGGTATAGAACGTCAACGCGCGGTCTTGATCCGTGACGTAGATCGTCGCGAACATAACGTTTGTCAGCACCAGTGTTCTCCACTCCATTGTCGCCTCAGGCGTATTCGGTCGTCGCCTATATGACGGGTGCCGACCGGAGAAGGTAACCGAGGGAGAGTTCGACCGCCGCCGATCGTCAGCATGAAACGCGAAAACCTCAGTACCGCAACGGCACTGAGGTTTTCGCGGACGATCGGTAGGCGGTGACGCCTACAGCATGCAGGACACGCAGCCCTCGACTTCGGTTCCCTCCAAGGCCATTTGGCGCAGGCGGATGTAGTAGAGGGTTTTGATGCCCTTGCGCCAGGCGTAGATCTGGGCCCGGTTGAGGTCGCGGGTGGAGGCGGTGTCCTTGAAGAACAGCGTCAGGGACAGGCCCTGGTCTACGTGCTGGGTGGCGGCCGCGTAGGTGTCGATGATCTTCTCGTAGCCGATTTCGTAGGCGTCGTCGTAGTACTCGAGGTTGTCGTTGTCGAGGTAGGGGGCCGGGTAGTAGACGCGGCCGATCTTGCCTTCCTTGCGGATCTCGATCTTCGACGCCACCGGGTGGATGGAGCTGGTGGAGTGGTTGATGTAGGAGATCGAGCCGGTCGGCGGGACGGCCTGCAGGTTCTGGTTGTAGATGCCGTGCTCCATGACCGAGGCCTTGAGCTCGTGCCAGTCGTCCTGGGTCGGGATACGTACCCCGGCGTCGGCGAACAGCCGCGCCACCCGTTCGGTCTTCGGCTCCCACGCCTGCTCGGTGTACTTGTCGAAGTACTCGCCGCTGGCGTACTTGGACTCGGGGAAGCCACCGAAGTAGCTGCCGCGCTCCTTCGCGATCAGGTTCGACGCCCGAATCGCGTGGTAGACAACGGTATAGAAGTAGATGTTGGTGAAGTCGATGCCCTCTTCCGACCCGTAGTGCACCCGCTCACGAGCGAGGTACCCGTGCAGGTTCATCTGGCCGAGGCCGATCGCGTGCGACTCGTTGTTGCCCTGCTCGATCGACGGCACCGAGTAGATGTGCGTCTGATCGGAGACCGCGGTGAGCGCGCGGATGGACGTCTCGATGGTCTGCGCGAAGTCGGGTGAGTCCATCGCCTTGGCGATGTTGAGCGACCCGAGGTTGCACGAGATGTCCTTGCCGACCTTGGCGTAGGACAGGTCGTCGTTGAAGATCGACGGCGTCGACACCTGCAGGATCTCCGAGCACAGGTTCGAGTGGGTGATCTTGCCAGCGATCGGGTTCGCCCGGTTCACCGTGTCCTCGAACATGATGTACGGGTAGCCGGATTCGAACTGCAGCTCGGCGATGGTCTGGAAGAACTCGCGGGCCTTGATCTTCGACTTGCGGATGCGCTTGTCGTCGACCATCTCGTAGTACTTCTCGGTGACATTGATGTCGGCGAACGGCACGCCGTAGATGCGTTCCACGTCGTACGGCGAGAACAGGTACATGTCCTCGTTCTTCTTCGCGAGCTCGAAGGTGATGTCGGGGATCACCACGCCGAGCGAGAGGGTCTTGATGCGGATCTTCTCGTCCGCGTTCTCCCGCTTGGTGTCAAGGAAGCGGTAGATGTCGGGGTGGTGCGCGTGCAGGTACACCGCGCCGGCGCCCTGTCGCGCGCCGAGCTGGTTGGCGTAGGAGAACGAGTCCTCGAGCAGCTTCATGATCGGGATGACGCCCGAGCTCTGGTTCTCGATCTGCTTGATCGGCGCGCCGTGCTCGCGAATGTTGGTGAGCAGCAGCGCGACACCGCCGCCGCGTTTGGACAGCTGCAGCGCGGAGTTGATGGAACGCCCGATGGACTCCATGTTGTCCTCGATGCGGAGCAGGAAGCAGGACACGGGCTCGCCGCGCTGCTTCTTACCCGAGTTGAGGAAGGTCGGGGTGGCGGGTTGGAAGCGGCCGTCGATGATCTCGTCGACCAGTTTGCCCGCGAGCACCTCGTCACCGGCGGCGAGGGTGAGCGCGACCATGCAGACGCGGTCCTCGAAGCGCTCCAGGTAGCGCTTGCCGTCGAAGGTCTTGAGCGTGTACGAGGTGTAGTACTTGAACGCGCCGAGGAAGGTGGGGAACCGGAACTTCTTGGCGTACGCCTGCTGGAACAGCTGCTTGATGAACGGGCGGCTGTACTGGTTCAGCACCTCCGGCTCGTAGTACTTCTCGTCGACCAGGTAGTCCAGCTTCTCGTCCAGGTTGTGGAAGAAGACGGTGTTCTGGTTGACGTGCTGCAGGAAGTACTGGTGCGCGGCCTCGCGGTCCTTGTCGAACTGGATCTCGCCGTTCGGGCCGTACAGGTTCAGCATCGCGTTGAGGGCGTGGTAGTCCATGACCTCGGTGGCGTCCGCACCGCGGGCGGAAGACTGCTCTAAGCGAGCCGTTTTTCCGGCCGGTGCTGTCGTTGTTGTTGCCAAAACAATCCCAATCCCTCTCGGACGCGCTCGACGTCCTCGGCGGTTCCCATGAGTTCGAAGCGATACAGGTACGGCACCCCGCATTTACGCGAGATCACGTCTCCCGCATAGCAGTAGGTATCGCCGAAGTTCGTGTTTCCCGCCGCGATCACCCCGCGCAGCAGCGCGCGGTTGTGCGGATCGTTGAGGAACTTGGCGACCTGCCGCGGCACGAGATCCTTGTCGGATCTGTTCCCACCCAGGACGTGCCGACCGCCCCCATAGGTGGGGACGATCAGCACGAAGGGTTCGTCGACGCGCAGCGAATCGGCGGTGTGCAGTGGAATGCGAGTTGCCGGGAGACCCAGCTTCTCGACGAAACGGTGCGTGTTCTCCGAGGCGCTGGAGAAGTAGACGAGCGCGGCCTCTTCGGACACGGTCACCTCTCCTTTCGGAGGAACGAAAAGTGGAAGCGGTCAGGCCGCCACGGTGGCGAGCGACTTGATGCGGTCGGGGCGGAAGCCGGACCAGTGATCCTCACCGGCGACGACGACCGGAGCCTGCAGGTAGCCGAGGGCCATGACGTAGTCACGTGCCTCGTCGTTCTCGGAGATGTCGATCACCTCGTAGTCAACCCCGACCTTGTCGAGGGCCTTGTAGGTGGCATTGCACTGGACGCAAGCGGGCTTGGTGTACACGGTGACGGTCATTGGTATCCCTCTTCTCCTTGTGCCTGATCCACAGCCTGTGATCCGTATGCCGATCGTTCTAGCGACCTAGCGATGCACGTTCCGACCTTGCTGCGCAAACTCCTGGATCTGGACTCGAATCCCCTGCTCAGCCCCTTCGGGCTGGTGTTCGCAGAGCGGGGTGCCTTGCCGTCTTCCAGTACCGAAGACACTACACCTAGTGGCCGACAGATTCATCCAACACGACATGTTGCGAGTCACATTGATGAAATTCTAAGGCGGTAAGTACCTGGACGCTCGATTCGCAACCCGACACGACCGTGGTGCAGATCACAATTTCGTACCGTAGCTGATTTCCAGCAAACTCCCTGAACAGACGAAGAGGGCCACCTCCATCGCGTGGAGATGACCCTCGAGAAGACCGGACGCGAAGCTTACACCGCGACGAATTCGGCCCGAGTGGCCTGCACCAGCTCGTGCAGGGTGGCCGCGAGCTCGGTGAGCGCCTCGGCGTCTTCGCGCGGGTGCGTCGCGGCGAACCGCTCGCCGATCGTGGCGAAGTGCAGATGCGCGGATTCCACGACGCTGGCACCGGCGACGCCGAGCGACTTCACCGCGTCGCCATGGGCCCACTGCGCGGCGTTCGGGCTGATCGACGCGCTGACCACGGCGGTCGGCTTACCCTTGAGCACACCGGCACCGTACGGGCGGGAGGCCCAGTCGATGGCGTTCTTCAACACGCCGGGCATGGTGCCGTTGTACTCCGGGGTCACCACGAGCAGGCCGTCGGACGCGGCGACCGCATCGCGCAGCGCCTGGGCCGCCGCGGGCACGGCGCCTACGACATCGAGGTCTTCGTTGTAGAAAGGAATGTCGGCGAGGCCTTCATAGAGGGTGACCTCGACGCCTTCCGGGGCCGTCTGCGCGGCGGTCTCGGCAAGCTGGCGGTTGATCGAGGCGGCGCGGAGGCTGCCGACGAGAGCGAGGATGCGGGTCTGGCCCATGACGACTCCTGGTGTACTGAGTGGTGTGCTGTCCGAACTTTCACTGATGACTAACCGGACCGTGGTCCGATTACTTCCCGCGGAGATTGAGTGAGTGCTGTGAGCTACCCCACATCGGATGTCCCCTTGCCCGGGGAGCGTCCGCTGCTCGGGATCGGGCCGCCCCCGCCCGGCGCGGCCGGACCCGCCGAGCGCGCCGACGCGGCACGCAACCGGCAGCTGCTGCTCGACGCCGCGCAACAGTTGGTGCGCGAGCAGGGCGTCGACAGTCTCACCATGGACGCACTCGCCAAGCTGGCCGGTGTCGGCAAGGGCACCGTGTTCCGCCGGTTCGGCAGCCGGTCCGGGCTCTTGCTCGCGCTGCTTGATCATTCCGACCGCAAGACGCAGGAGGCGTTCATGTTCGGGCCGCCGCCGCTCGGGCCCGGCGCGCCGCCGCTGGATCGGCTGATCGCGTTCGGCCGGGCTCGGCTGCTCGATATCGATGTGGAGGGCGAGTTGTATCGCGCGGCGGAGGTCGGCGAGGCGGCGGACCGCTATTCGGGCGCGCCGTATCTGTTGCTCAAGACGCACGTGTCGATCCTGCTGCGGCAGGCCGGCATCCCCGGCGAGATCCCGTTGGTCGCCGACAGTCTGCTCGGCACGCTCAGTGCCGCGCTCGTCATGCATCAGATGGATGCACAGGGGTATTCCCGCGACCAGATCGGTGATAACTGGGAAGCGATCGTTCGTCGCGTTGTCTCGCGGTGAACTGACAGTAAAGTGGGCTGCCATGCGGAACCTGCGCGAACAGATCATCACCGAGTTGGGCGTTCAACCGAGCATCGAGCCGAAGGACGAGATACGGCGCCGGGTCGATTTCCTCAAGGACTATCTGAACGCCACTCCCGCAAAGGGTTTCGTGCTCGGCATCAGCGGCGGCCAGGATAGCTCGCTGACCGGGCGGTTGTGCCAGCTCGCCGTGGAGGAACTGCGCGCGGACGAGGTGGACGCGACGTTTATCGCGGTGCGCCTCCCCTACGGCGTGCAGTCCGATGAGGCCGACGCGCGCGCCGCTTTGCGTTTCATTCAGCCGGACAAGACGGTGTCGGTGAATGTGCGCCCGAGTGCGAACGCGGCCGCGGGGGAGGTCGCCTCCGCGCTGAAGATCGACAAGCTGCGTGATTTCGTGCGTGGCAATATCAAGGCGCGCGAGCGGATGGTGATCCAGTACGCGCTGGCCGGTCAGGAGAACATGCTCGTGGTCGGCACCGACCACGCGGCGGAGGCGGTCACCGGCTTCTTCACCAAGTACGGCGACGGTGGCGTCGACCTCACGCCGCTGACCGGTCTCACCAAACATCAAGGGGCGGAGCTGTTACGCGAGTTGGGGGCGCCGGACAGCATCTGGTCGAAGGTGCCGACCGCCGACCTGGAGGACGACCGGCCCGCGCTACCCGACGAGGAAGCCCTCGGCCTCACCTATCGCGAGATCGATGACTATCTGGAGGGTAAAGACGTCACCCCAGAGGTCGCCGAGCGGATCGAATCGATCTACCTGAACACCCGGCACAAGCGCACCGTCCCGGTGACCCCGCTCGACACCTGGTGGCGCGACTAGCGATCGTGCCCGGCCTGGTCACGGCGAAGAAGTTCGCTTGTCATCGCGTGGATCGCCCTGGTGAGCTCGGTGTTGGTCTTGAGTTCGAGTTCCTGCTGGGTGAAATCGTGGTCGGCCTTGATCTGCTGGAACTGCGCCTGACGGTTCTGGCCGATCATCACGAAGGTGGACAGGAAGATCGCCTCCAGCGAGACGACCAGCGTCAGCGTCGGCCACGGTGTCGCCTCGCCCCACACCATCCAGATGGCGAAAATGATGGCGTGGATGTAGACGAATTGCATTGATCCGGCGAATTGGGTTATCGCGTCGGCGATCCGAAGTTGCAGGCTGGCTGCCCGCATCTCCTGCAGTTTGAGCACAGCGGGGTGACGGGCGAGTTGCGGCGGTTGAACCATGTCCGATCGGCCTCCTCGGGCGGCGAAACACGTTGGCGCGCCGATGCTAACCCGCTACCGCGGTCGGACCGCGCGCCTCGCCCGGCGGCCAGCCGATTCCGCTACGAGGCCGCCGTCACCTCCGTGAGACGACGGGACAGGAAGCGGCGGACCTGCTCGTTGGACGCGCGGTCCAGCGCGATGCGGTAGTACGTCGCGGATTCCGCGTAGCGCCCGGCGCGCCGAAGCAGATCGGCGCGGGTCGCGGCGACGAGATGTGAAGCGGCCAAGCGTGGATGGTCGGCGACCTCGTCGAGGGCGGCGAGACCGCTGTCGAAGCCGCGCAGGAACCCTACGGCGATCGCGCGATTCACCAGAATGACGGGCGAGTCAGCGTAGGCGCACAGCTCGTTGTATCCGGAAACTATTGCGGCCCAGTCTGTTTGCTCCCACGTGGCGGCGACGGCATGGGCACCGGCGATCCGCGCCTGCGCAAGATAGGGGCCGGTGCCAGCCGCGGCGGCGGAGATCAGGCAGCGCAGTCCCGACTCGATCTGCGCCCGATTCCAGTCGAGCCGATCCTGCTCCTCGATCGGCACCAATTCGCCTTCCGCACTTCGCCGTTGGGCGCGACGACTGTCGTTGAGCAGCATCAGTGCCAGCAGCGCCCGCGCCTCCGACTCGTCGGGCAGCAGCGCGCACAACAGCTTGCCGAGCCGAATTGCCTCGTCACACAGCTCATCTCGGACCACGGTCGGACCGGAGGTGGCGAAGTAGCCTTCGGTGAAGACCAGATAGATACAGGCAAGCACCGCGGGCAGTCGCTCCGGCAGCAGGGGCGCGGGCGGTACCCGCAGCGGAATACCCGCCTGGCGGATCTTCGCCTTGGCTCTGGTAAGACGTTGGGCCACTGTGTGTTCCGGTTGCAGGAAGGCCCTGGCGATCTCCGACGTCCGCAACCCGCACACCAGCCGCAGCGTCAGCGCGACCTGAGACTCCGGCGACAGCGACGGATGGCAGCAGGTGAAGATCATCCGCAGTTGGTCGTCCGCTACCGGCGACATGTCGATCTCCTCGCTCGGCGCGGTCAGCAGGACCGCGTCCTGCTCCTTGCCGCTCCTGGCCGACTCGCGCCGCAGCCGGTCCAGTGCGCGATTGCGGGCCGCGGTGGTGATCCAGGCCCCGGGATTCGCGGGCACACCGCGGTCCGGCCAGGTGCGCAACGCGTCGGCGAACGCCTCCTGCACCGCGTCTTCGGCCAGCCCGATGTCGCCGACCAACCTGGCGACCGTGGCCAGGGCCCGGCCGAATTCGGCACGATAGATGCCGTCGACGGCCGGGACGGGCACGATCAGAAGCCGATGTCGACGATGCGCCGAATCTCCGAGCGTCCCTGCGGTCGCCGCGGAATCTGGGCCGCGATCTCGGTGGCCTCCGCCGGACTCGCCGCCGTGAAAACGTACAGTCCGTCGACCACCTCGGCGCCCTCGGTGAACGGGCCATCGGTGAGCAGCAACTTCCCGTCGCGCACGCGGACGATGGTCGCGGTATCCGGCGGCTGCAACGCCCCGCCGCCGCGAATCGCCTCGCCGACCTTCTCCGCGAACTGCCCATGTTCGAGCGCCATCTTCGCCCACTCCGGACTGTCCGGGGCGATCATGTCCGCCCGCGACTCCCACAGCAGCGCGGTCCACCAGTCCGCGCCCGGTGTGTCGTGCGGCGTCCACCCCACCATCGGACGCACCTCGATCGCGCTGTGCAGGGCGGACGGAATCCGCCGTGCGAGCTCGATGGCCTCATCCAGGTCCTGCACGTCGAACACGTAGAACCCGGTGACCACCTCGGCCTGCTCGGTGAACGGACCGTCGGTCACCAACGTCTGATCGCCGCTGCGCCGGACGTTGACCGCCGTGGTCGCCGGGAACAATGCCGCACCACCCGCGATCGCCGCGCCGGCCGCCTCCTGGAATGCCGCGTACTTCTCGAGCCCCGCGGCGAACTCCGGACTTCCCGGCTGAGCCGTCTGCTCGGTTCCCGCAATCGTCGCCAAGTAGTGCATGGTCGCCAACCTTCCTCGAACGGAAGAGCCCGATACCCTTCCCTACCCAGACGACGAACAACGCATGGCTTTCTCTACACGTCAGCCGCCCGCGAAGGGCGGAAGCACGTCCACCCGGGGCGTCAACGCGGTGTGCGGGTCGCGGGTGAGCTCGTCACCGACAAGATAGGCGCAGACCGACAGCATCTTGTCGAGATCGGGGCCGTACGAGGCGGACAGCGACGAGCGCAGGTCGGCGACGGTGGCGCCGACCGGGAGGTCGAGGGTCTCGCGGTCCTTGCCGACGGCGTCGGCGATGGCGGCGAAGTAGCGGATCTCAACCACCGATGGCTCCCATCGAACGTTCCGGCGGGACGAAGCCCTCGATGTCGATGCCGTGGCCCGCCCACTTGTTCCACATCGCGCCGCGCCACAGCGTGGCGAGTTCGGCGTCGTCGGCGCCGGAGCGCAGCACCTGGCGCAGGTCGTACTCCTGGTCGCTGAACAGGCAAGAGCGCAGCATGCCGTCCGCGGTGAGGCGGGTGCGGTCGCAGGTGTCGCAGAACTTGCGGGTGACCGACGCGATGATGCCGACCGTCGCGGGACCGCCGTCGACCAGCCAGGTCTCGGCGGGGGCCGAGGGGTCGGTGCGGCCGGTCGCGGTGAGCTCGAAGCGGGCACCGAGCACATCCAGGAGTTCGGCGGCGGTGACCATGTTGGTGCGGGCCCATTCGTGGTCGGCGTCGAGCGGCATCTCCTCGATGAACCGCAGCGCACACCGCTCGTCGAGACACCACTGGAGCAGATCGGCCGCGCCGGACAGGGTTTCGCGCATGAGCACGGCGTTCACCTTGACCGGGGCCAACCCGGCGTCGCGGGCGGCCCGGATACCGGCCAGCGCCGAGTCGAGCCGATCGCGGCGGGTCAGCTTGGCGTATCCAGCCTGGTCGACGGTGTCCAGCGAGACGTTCACCCGGTGCAGTCCGGCGGCGGCGAGCGCGTGCGCGCGGTGCTCGAGGCCGACGCCGTTGGTGGTCATCGCCAGCGGCGTGTCGGGCACCTGTTCGTGACAGCCCGCGATGATCTGCTCGAGGTCGCGCCGCATCAACGGCTCACCGCCGGTGAACCGGACCTCCTCGATCCCGAGCTCGCGCACCGCCATGGCCACCAGGCGCACGATCTCCTCGACGGTCAGCAGTTCGTGGTGCGGAATCGCGGGCAGGCCCTCCTCAGGCATGCAATACGTGCACCGGAGCGAGCATTTCTCGGTGATGGAGACGCGCAGATCACGGGCCACCCGCCCGAATCGGTCGAGCAGAAACGGCGTATCGGGGCGCCCGTCGAGCGAGGGACGCCCGGAACGCACGGCAGGAATCCCCATCTCGACCAGAGTCACCTGTCCATTATGACCTCCGCCCGTCGTTGGTCAGTCGCAGAAGGTACGGAATCGCGCACCGCGCGCGCCGGGAGATTGTGAGGTTCACACAAGCCAGACGGCCGATTGACCTCGATCAGCGGACGTTAGGCTTGCTCACATGAACCCTCGGCCCGCCAGCGTCTCGGCCCGGCCCGTCGATGACTACCGAGACACCATCGAACAGTTGTTGCGGCCGCTGGCCGCGCGCCCGGTCGAAACCGTCTCGGTGCCGGACGCGCTCGGCAGGCAACTCGCCGACGACGTCCGCTCGCCGGTCGATCTGCCGGTGTTCCGCAACTCGGCGATGGACGGCTACGCGGTGCGCGCCGCGTCCGTGGTCGTCGCGCCGGTGACGCTGCGGCTGGCCGGTGTCGTCGCGGCGGGCAAGGCCGGACGCACTCCGCTGCCGCCAGGCACCGCGATCAAGGTGATGACCGGCGCGCCGATCCCGCCCGGCGCGGACTGTGTGGTCCCGGTGGAGGACGCGCACGCCGACGACGGCACCGTCACCATCGAACGCGGCCGCAGCGCTGGGGAATTCGTGCGCGAGGCGGGCACCGACGTGCGGGCCGGTGACCTGCTCGCCAAGGCGGGCACCACCCTGGAGCCCCGGCATATCGCGGCGCTCGCCGCGGTCGGCCTGCCGACCGTGCCGGTGTTCCGCGCGGTGCGGGCGGCGGTCATCACGACCGGTGACGAACTGGTCCCGGCGGGCAGCACGCTGCGCCCTGGACAGATCTACAACTCCAACGGCATCGCGCTGGCCGCCGCGCTCACCGCGAACGGGGTCAGCGTCGTCTCGGTCGCGCACAGCACCGACGATCCCGCCCAGTTCCGCGAGCTGCTCGCGGACGCGACCAGGTCCGCCGATGTCGTGTTCACCTCCGGTGGGGTGTCCAAGGGCGACTTCGAGGTGGTCAAGGACGTCCTCGAACCGCTCGGCGGCACGTTCGGCTCGGTCGCTATGCAGCCGGGCGGGCCGCAGGGCCTGACCGTCGTCGACGGTGTCCCGGTGCTCAGTTTTCCCGGCAATCCGGTCAGCACCATGGTGTCGTTCGAGGTGTTCGCCAGGCCGATCCTGCGCGGTCTCGCCGGACTGCCCCACGTCGACATCTATGAACTGCCGCTGCGCAACGAGGTGGCCCGCTCACCGCAGGGCAAGCGACAGTTCTTGCGCGGCAAGCTGATTCGCAAGACACACGGCGATCTGCCTGCGCTGCACTGGCATCCGGACGCGGTGGAGGTGGTGTCCGGGCCAGGGTCGCATCTCGTCGCGAGCATGGCGTGGGCCGACGTGTTGATCGATATTCCGGCCGAGGTCACCTCGCTGCCCGCGGGCGCCATCGTGCGCGTGTGGGCGCTGTGATCCGCTGTGTCCCAGGAGAGTTCGATGAGTGAGTTGTCCCATGTCGACGGCGAGGGCCGGGCCAGGATGGTCGATGTCAGCGCCAAGTCCGACACCGTCCGCATCGCGGTGGCCGCGGGCGAGCTGCTGACCACCGCCGAGGTGGTCGCGCTGGTGCGGGCCGACGACATGCCCAAGGCCGATGTGCTGTCCACCGCGCGGATCGCCGGCATCGGCGGCGCGAAGAAGACCTCGGAGCTGATCCCGCTGTGCCATCAGCTCGCCCTGTCCTCGGTGAAGGTCGAATTCGGCTTCACCGACACCACCATCACCATCGAGGCCACCGCGAAGACCAAGGGGCCCACCGGTGTCGAGATGGAAGCGCTGACCGCGGTCGCGGTCGCCGGGCTGACGCTGCACGACATGGTGAAGGCGGTCGATCCGGCGGCGACGCTCAACGGGGTGCGGCTGCTCACCAAAGAGGGCGGTAAGCACGGACATTGGGTGCGGCCCGAGTCGGAGCCGACCGCTGTTCCCGCCGACGGGCTCCACCAAGTCAGCGGCACAACGGATTCCGCTGCGGGTGTCACCGACGGACCTCATTCACACTCCCACGCAACCGAATCCGCGAACAACACACTGCCGGAAGACGCACGTTCCGCGGTTGTCCTCGTCGCCTCGACCGGCACCGCCGCGGGCACCCGGGTCGACACCACCGGCCCCGTGCTCACGGAATGGCTTGCCGGGCTTGGCTTTTCGGTGCGCGGACCGCTGGTCTACGCGGACGCCGACATCACCGTCGGACTGGCCGACGCGCTGCGCTTCGAACCGTCGCTGGTGATCAGCACCGGCGGCACCGGCGCCTCCCCCACCGATGCCACCCCGGAGGCCACCCTCGCCGTGCTGACCCGCGAACTGCCCGGCGTCGCCGAGGCGATCCGCCAGCGCGGCACCGCGAAGTTCCCCCTTGCCGCCCTGAGCCGCGGCGTTGCCGGGCTGGCCGGACGGTCGGTGGTGGTGAACCTGCCCGGCTCCCCCGGCGGCGTCAAGGACGGCATCGCGGTGCTCGAACCGCTGCTCGACCATCTGCTCGCGCAAGTAGCCGGAGGCGGAAGCCATGACAACAACTGAACCAACCGTCCGGCTGGCCCGGATCAGCGACCAGCCGCTCGACGCCGCCGCGGTCGAGGCGGCGGTGACCGGGCCGCACTACGGCGCCGTCGTGGTGTTCACCGGCAAGGTCCGCGATCACGATGGCGGACAGGCCGTTTCCGCGTTGGAGTACTCGGCGCATCCCGAGGCCGAGCGCTTCCTGCACAAAGTATGCGCCGAGCTGGCGGAATCGGCTGGCCTGCCGGTCGCCGCCGTGCATCGCGTCGGCGCATTGACCATCGGCGACGACGCGATCGTGGTCGCGGTCGCCGCCGCGCACCGCGCCGAGGCGTTCACCGCCTGCGCCGCATTGGTGGATCGGATCAAGCACGACGTGCCGATCTGGAAAAGACAGCTGTTCGCCGACGGATTGTCCGAATGGGTCAATGCGTGCGGTTAACCAAGCCGTCACACCGACCCCATGACGAATCAACACGCCGAAGATAGCGTTTCCGCACACGCAGTTCGCCGGAGGCGCGGGAGGACGCGATGGGTACCGATCAGGTTTTGCTGCACCGGTTCGTCATCTCTCAGCTCAGCGCGGCCGGTCTCGATCGCGAACGGCTGATCCGCGAGACCGGGCTGCCCGAATGGACCATGGCCGGTGACGACGTGCACCTGCCGAGCCACACCTTCTCCCGGCTGTGGGAGATCGGCGAGCACGGGCTCGGCGATCCGGACGTCGCGCTGAACGTGGCCCGGCGCTACCAACTGCCTACCCTCGGCCTGTACGACTACCTGTTCTCCACCGCGCCGACGCTCGGCGCCGGCCTGGCGACCTGCGGGCCCTATGTCGCCGCGGTCACCACCAACCACCGCTTCGACCTGGTCGCCGAGCACGACGGCGAAGTGACCCTCTACCTGGACATTATCCGGGGCGAGGGCCGTGGCCGCGACCTCACCCAGCTGTGGGGCCTGGCCGCCGTGCTCAGCCGGGCCAGGCGGGTGGTCCGTGAACCGGTTGTGCCACTGCGGGTTTCGCTGCGGCAGTCGGCACCGGTCAAGGTGGAGACGTTCGTCGAGGTGTTCGGCACCGCCGCGATCGAATTCGACGCACCGGTGGACGCCATGGTCTTTCGCGCCAGCGATATGGACCTGCCGCTGACCACCAGCGATCCGATACTCGCCGCGATACTGCAGCCGCTGGCCGAGGCATTGCCGCCACCGCCGCCGCTGGCCACCGCCTGGCCGGAACGGGTCGCCGCCGCGCTGGCCGACGCGCTGGAAACCGGCGACGTCTCGCTGGATCACGTGGCGCGCAGGCTGGCCACCAGCCCGCGCACGCTGCAGCGCCGTTTGATGGAGGCGGGCACCACGTGGCGGCAGGAACTCGATCGGGCGCGCACAGCCCGGCTCAGCGCGGCGGGTCCGCTCACCAGGTCACGCCAGGCCGAACTCCTCGGCTACTCCGACGCGGGCTCGATGCGCCGCGCGGCCAGGCGCTGGACGGCGGCGCCACGCGGGCAACAGGCCGCCCGCTTCGACTGAAGCCTCACGGTTACTGAAGCCTCACGGTTTGAGGAAACGCGCCACGATCCCCCAGAACGTGGCGTCCTCGATCGCGCGGAAATCCCAGCCGTTGGCAATCGCATGCGATTCGGCAACAATGCCGGGCACGTCGAAGTCGTAGCGCGTGGCGGTGCCCTTGGCCTCCAGCACTTCGATCACGTACGCCGTGGCGCTCTCCAGCGAATCTGACATGGAAAACTCCCGTCGGTCGCAAAACGAATCGTCTCGATCATGAATCGGTGCGCCGACCCGACACCGCGCGCGGCTTGCTCGCACCCTTGCGCACGTGCCGACGCGGCGGGCACCAGGACAGTCTCATGTCCGCCCGGCGCCGCCGCTAGCACCGAACGCGCCAGCTTCGGGCCGAACGCGCCAAATTCGTCAGGGGGACGGCAGGAGGCGAAGCCGACGGGTGGGTGAACTCAGTGTGGCGTGTAGCGCCACACGCCGAGCATGGTTTGCGGGTCGAGCGGGTCGTCGTCGAGGTGGGCGGTGTCCTGCAGCCGTTTCGTCGCCACCTCGGTATCCAGGCCGGCGCCGATCAGCACAAGATTGGTCGTGCGGGATTCGCCGCGCGCCCAGTTCTCCGGCTCGAACACGAGATGACGGCCGACCAGGTGCAGCACGAACTTGCGGCGCTCGTCCGCGACGGCGAAGGCGACGAAACCCTTCGCGCGGAACAGGCCGGGTGGCGGGTCCTCCAGGAAACCGATCAACCGGCGCGGATCAAGGGCTCGCTCGCTGGTGAAGGAGACGCTGAGGTAGTCGTCGTGCAGATGACGGTGCTCGGTGTGGTCGTGATCGTGGTCGTCGAGCAGTTCGTCGAAGCTCAATTGCTCGGCGACCCTTGGTGTTTCGCGCAACGGCTCGTCGAAAAGCAGGCCGGGCTCCAGCCTGCCGTGCGTGGTCGCGTACACCGGTACCTGCCCGATCAGTTCCGCGATATCGCCCCGCAATGCGCTCAGCTGCGCCTCGGGCACCCGGTCTGCCTTGTTGACCACCACCAGATCGGCCAGCCGCAGATGCGTGGTCAGCTCGGGATGGCGCGCGCTGCTCGCCGGGAACTGCTCGGCGTCGACCACCTCGACCAGTCCGCCGTAGCGGATGCGCGGATTGTCGCTGCCGACCACCATCCTGATCAGATTGCGCGGCTCGGCGAGACCGCTTGCCTCGACCACGATCACGTCGATCTTGGCGCGCGGCTGCGCGAGCCGGGTGAACAGCTCGTCCAATTCGCTGACGTCGACGGCGCAGCAGACGCAGCCGTTGCCGAGCGAAACCATGGCGTCGACCTGCCCGGCGACCAGCATCGAGTCGATATTGATCGCGCCGAAGTCGTTGACGACCACGCCGATTCGGGTGCCTCGACTGTTGCGCAGCAGGTGGTTGAGCAGCGTTGTTTTCCCGGAACCGAGAAAACCCGCGACGATCACAACAGGTATCCGGTCAGCCACGCCGACCACCATACTTGGCCGGGAAATGCCGAACGTCACCCTCGTCGAGGGTGACGTTCGGCCGTGCGGAGCCGCTACTTGGCGGGGGCGATGAACTTGGCCGCCAGAGCGTAGGCGAGATTGATCAGCTCGGCGGTGACCATGTTGTTGTCCACGCCGAGGGACTTGGCCAGCGGCATCAACAGGGTCAGCACCATGTCCATGATTTCGCGGACTGACGACATGTCGCTCTGCTCACCCGGCACGGTTGGGCTCTGCTGGGTGCCCGGTGTGGTCGGCGACTGCTGGGTGCCCGGCCACGGCGACTGCTGGGTAAAGGGTGACGACTGGCCCTGCGGTGCGGTCTGCCCCTGCTGTGCCGGGGCGCCCGCTGGCGGTTCGGTCGACGCCGGATACGGCTGCCACTGCGTCGGATTCGACTGAACCTGCGGCGCGGCCTGCACCTGCGACTGCTCGGTCACCGCCGGCACCCCTGCCGGAGGCTCGGTCGAGGCCGGATGCGGTTGCAGCTGCGGCGAATTCGACTGAACCTGCGGCGCGAACTGCACCTGCGACTGCGGCTCGCTCACCGCCGGTACGCCCGCCGGAGGCTCAGCGGACGCCGGATGTGTTTGCAGCTGCGGCGAATTCGACTGAACCTGAGGTGCGGCCTGCACCTGCGACTGCGGCTCGGTCACCGTCGGCGGCTCGGTCACCGCCGGATGCGGTTGCCACTGCGGCGAATTCGACTGAACCTGCGGCGCGAACTGCATCTGCGGTACGGCTTGTGGCTGCGGCGCCGACTGCGCGGGCGGTTCGGCCGCCGCTGGCTGCGGGGCCGGTGCCCCCGCCTGCGGTTCGGCCGCCGCCGGATGTTGTTGCGGCACAGCAGCCGCGGCGGGCTTGTCACCGGTCACATTCGGCGTCACCGACTGCGGGCCGAGCAGGTAGCCGACCAGCCCGGTGGTGATGGCGATGGCGTGCTTGAGCTGACCTTCCTTGCTCTCCAGCACCGCAGCGTCATCGACGTTGGCGCCGTTGCCCATCTCGATGAACACATCCGGCACGGCGGTGAGCGCGGGCCCGGCGATGTCCTTGCGCGGCATCAAACCATCCGCGCTCGCGTACTTCGCCGGGAGGAACCCGGCGCCCAGGTAGGCGTCGCGCATCGCGGTCGACGCGGCACGTCCCGCGTTGGACTGGATCGCGTTGATCGCCTCGTCGGGAATCGGCAGCTCGGGAATGATCAGGTGGAAGCCGCGCTGGTCGGCGGGCGCACTGTCGGCGTGAATACTCACCGCGACGGCAGCACCGGACGCATTGGCGGCCCTGGCGCGATCATCGATGCAACCGCCCCAACCCTGATCATCAAGGCGGCTCAGCTTCACCTGCGCGCCGAACTTCTCCAGCGTGGTCTTCACCAACTGCGCCACATTCCAATTGATGGTGTGCTCGGGAACCCCGTTCACCGTGACCATGCCGGTGGTCTGACAGTCCTTTGTCCCGCCGCGACCGTCGCTGACCTGCTTGGCGACGTTCTCGGTATGCCCGGGCCCCTGATGGCCCGGATCGAGGAACACGGTCTTGCCCGCGAGCTTGTTGGCCAGTTCCGGCACCGCCGGATCGGCCGTAGCGATGACCGGAACGAACCCGGACAGCGTCACCGTGACCGCGGCCGTGACGGCGGAACAGATACCGGCCCTGATGATGCTTGGCTGTTTCATGTTCGGTCGGTGCCCCGGGACAGGGCACCCCTCCCTTCCCATTAGTAACACCAAACCCAGTGGTTCACTCTCGCAACGCGTGCCTCAGCATAGCAACCCCAGTTATTCAACCGTTACCGCTAGCGCGGCGTGTTCACCGGCGAATCAGGCGCCGCGCGGCAGCCTGCGCAGCGAGCGAAGCGCGTAGTGCACCCGCGTCTTCACCGTGCCGACCGGAACACCGATGTCATCGGCAACTTCCTGATAGGCCCTGTCGCGCAGGATCACCTCGACAACGGCCTCGCGCTGCGGGTCGGGCAATTGCGCGAGCAACTCCGCGACCAGCATCCCGTCGATCAAACCGTCCGCGAAATCGGGATGCGCGTAGCGAACGTCGCTGAGCTCGCCGACCTCGTCCCAGCCGGTATCGCCCGGCCGCGCGGCCCGCGAGCGAATCATGTCGATGATGACATTGCGCAGGATCGCCAGCAGCCAGGTTCGGACGCTGCCCTTGCTCTCATCGAAGAACCCGCATGAGCGCCAGGCCCGAAGCAGCGCCTCCTGCACCGCCTGCTCGGCCAGCCCGCTATCGCCCAGCGCACGCATCGCCCGCCAGTGCAGCAGCGCCCGGTCGGTCGACAGCACCGCGGCCAGACCGGCGTCGGTACATAACCCCGCGCACCGCGCGCCACACGATGTAGACCGTCGCACCGTCCGGACGGACTCGAGCCGAGCACATGTCATACCTCGGATATCGCGGCGGGACCGACCGATGACAACATCGTGCGCGATTTAATTATGCGTGCACACAAGAAAAGTGGAATGTGGCACATTCAGCCGTGCCGTCTGGTAGATCTTGGCCCCGGAGATTTGGGGATCTCCCAGGTCAGCCGCTGCGCGGCGGTTGCGGCACGATTCGAGGAGAACATCGCCATGCGTGCAAGCACGCTCCTGATCGCAGGCGCCATGACGTCCGCGATGACCATGCTCGGCGCCGGAACGGCGGCGGCCGAACCCGCGAATACGATGCCCGAGGACGGCGTCTACCTGGTGGGCGTCGACATCTTCCCCGGTATCTGGGAGGCGCCAGGCACACCCGACCCGGCACACGGCTGCGATTGGCGCAGGCTGTGGAAGGTAGAGGGCGACAACACCGATATGAACTACATCATCGGCAACAACTTCACCCGGCTCGGCCCGATCCGGGCGGAGATCAAGCCGACCGACGTGGCCTTCAAGACGGTGAGCTGCGGCCCGTGGCGGCTGCTTCCCCCGCCGCCGCGCACAGGATCGTCCGGCGGCTGACGCCGACGCCTCGCTAGGGTCGGGCCCATGACGAGGACCAAGATTCTGATCACCGGCGCGAGCGCAGGCCTCGGCGCCGCGATGGCCCGCGACTTCGCGAGCAGGGGCCGCGACCTCGCGCTGTGCGCCCGGCGGCTGAACGCGCTCGAGTCACTGCGCGACGAGCTGGTCGCGGCACATCCCGACATCACCGTCGCGGTCCGCGCGCTCGACGTCGACGAACATGTCGCCGTGCCTCGGGTTTTCGGCGAACTGCGCGACGAACTCGGCGGACTGGACCGGGTCATCGTCAACGCGGGTCTCGGCAAGGGCGCGGTAATCGGCAGCGGCCGGGCGAACGCCAATATCGCCACGGCGACAACGAACTTCGTGAGCGCCCTCGCGCAGGCCGAGGCCGCGCTGGAGATCTTCCGCGCGCAGAACGCCGGGCATCTGGTGCTGGTGTCCTCGATGAGCGCGGTGCGCGGACTGCCCGGCAAGAAGGCCGCATACTCGGCGAGCAAAGCGGGCCTCGCCGCGCTCGGCCAGGCGCTCAGCACCGAACTAGCGAAGTCGCCGATCGCGGTCACCACGCTGCTGCCGGGGTTCATCGCCACCGACATGGCCGCCAAGGCGGGCGACACGCGACTGGTGGTGCCGCTGGACAAGGGCGTCGCCGCGATGGTCGGTGCGATCGAGAAGGAACAGCGGCGGGCGTGTGTGCCCGCGTGGCCGTGGCGGCTGCTGGATGTGGTGCTGCCGCTGCTGCCCGGCGCGGTGGTCGCGCGCATCAGCTGATCCACGCGCGACTCGTTCAAACACGAAATAACGTGTCGCGCGCCACATTATCGGATGCTAAAAGTTAACCAAATGTCCGAATTTATGTTTCTTTAACACATTCCACTGCTATTTGACGTTTCTCTAGCGCCTCTCGTTACACCTTCGTAATAATGTGCGACGACCCTTTCCAAAGGTTCGTATTGATGGGCCGCGCCTGCTAGGGCCCCCTGATGGGCCGAAGGTGCTCCTGCTGAGGAAAGTGTTTGAAAAGTATGAGGGTCAAGAAGTTCGCTGCCGCGTCCACACTGGTTATTGCGGCGGTAGGGATCACGAGCGGCACCGCCTACGCCGAGCCTGCCGCACCGGCCCCCGCCCCGGGGTCGACCGTGCAGACCGACATTCTGCCCGGCATCCACTACACCGCGAATGTGGTCGACAAATCGGTTGTGCTGAAGACCGAGGCCGGATCGTTGACGACACAGGGCACGCAATTCCAGGTTCTGGATAATCAGGGACACCTGGTTGCTGGCATGCCATTGACCTACCTCAAAGACGGTATGGAATGGCCCATTGCGGCCCAGATCGACGGCAACACCGCCACTTTCACGCCTAGCACCAACGTGGCCGACGCCCACCCTGCCGCGATGCTCAAGCCGGTCGACGCCAAGGACGTCGCTGGGGTCGACTTCAACACCGCGCTGAGCACGGCCGCCACCCAGTTCGGCCTGGCCACCGCCATCGGCACCCTGGTCGGCACCATCGTCGGCGGCGCCCTCGGCTGTGTCGCGGGTGCGATCATCGGCGCGCCGCTGGTTGTTCCGACGTTCTTCGCCGGTCCGGTCGGCCTGTGCATCGCGGGCGCCGGTGTCGGCATCGCCCTCGGTGCCGCCGCGGGCATGATCCTGCTCGGCGTTCCGGTCGGCATCGCCAGCGCGGTCCAGTTCTTCAGCTCCGTCTACGGCTAAACCCAGCCCCGAACACCGCCGAGGCCCGGCCGGTGACGCTCCCCGCGTCGCCTGCCGGGCCTCGCTGTATCTACCCGCACGGGAATATCCCTATGACGAAGGTCGTTGAACGTGTTGCCGACGAAGGTGTGCAGCATCCGCCCGTCCGGCTATCCACACCATTGCGCGCCGAAGATCGAACCTGTACTCTCGGCCACGTCTTCTACTTGTGGATGTAGGTAGTTCTCCCACAAGAATTTCGAGATCCCTCCCTTTCCGACCCGGTCAACAGAGCCGTTCCGGAATACCTCCGAGGATCCTGCCCCGCGACGCGTCTCGTGCCGTCGCATTCACGGCTGCTCGCCGTACCCAAAACTCACTCCCCAGAAGGAAATCCCATGAATACCAACACAATCAACGACAATCCCACCGACGACCCAGCGGCCGAACAGCACCAGGCCCGCACCGTCACCGGCATCCTCGACCTCGCCGGTACCCGCGGCGTCCTGCGCCTCGACGGCTACCTGCCCGGCCCCGACGACATCACCGTGCCACAACGACTGATCCGCGAACACCACCTGCGTCGCGGCGACTTCCTCACCGGTACAACACAATCCACCGGCGACAACGGCAAACCCGCGCCGCTGCACACCGTCGGCACCGTCAACGGACAGCACCCGGACAAGATCCGGCACCGGCCCGATTTCGCCGACCTGGTGCCGATCTACCCCAACGAACGCCTGCGCCTGGAAACCGAACGACACGCCATGACCACCCGTGTCACCGACCTGGTCATGCCGATCGGCAAGGGGCAGCGCGCACTCATCGTCGCTCCCCCGAAAGCAGGCAAAACCTCTGTGCTGCAAGCGATCTCGCACGGCATCGCGAAGAACCACCCCGAGTGCGAGCTGATGCTCGTGCTGGTCGGCGAGCGTCCAGAGGAGGTCACCGACCTGACCAGGGCCGTGCCCGCCGACGTCGCCGCGGCCACCTTCGACCAACCGGCCCGTGAACACATCGCGGTCGCCGAACTCGCCATCGAACACGCCAAACGACTCGTCGAAATGGGCCGCGACGTCGTGGTCCTGCTCGATTCGCTGACCCGCCTCGCCCGCGCCTACAACCTGGCGAGCACCGGCTCCGGCCGGGTGCTTTCCGGCGGTGTCGACGCCTCCGCGCTCGCCCCGCCCAAGCGCTTCCTCGGCGCCGCCCGCAATATCGAGAACGGCGGCTCGCTCACCATCATCGCCACCACGCTGGTGGAGACCGGCTCGCTGGCCGACACGGTGATCTTCGAGGAGTACAAGAGCACCGGCAACGCCGAACTCAAACTGGACCGAAACGCCGCGAACCGCCGGGTTTTCCCCGCCGTCGATATCGGCCAGTCCAGTACCCGCAAGGACGAGCTGCTGCTCGCACCCGACGAGCTGACCGCGACTCACGCCCTGCGCAAGACCCTCGCAACCCTGGACAACCAGCAGGGCCTCGACCTGCTGCTCGAAGGCCTGCGCAAGTCCGAGACGAACGCCGAATTCCTCGCCCCGATGCGTGCCGCACGCGGCTGAGCGGCTTTCCGCCATCGATACGGTCGTGGCGTAAACCCGCCAGATCTCCGGCCGAACCGCTGCTGAACTTGGCGGCGTGACCACAGTTCTCACTCCCCCTCCCGAGGCGCCCGCCCGCAGCACACTGACCAGCTGGCTCGCCGTCGTCTCGGTGATGATCGGGATCTTCTCGATCGTCACCACCGAGATCCTGCCGATCGGCCTGCTCACCTCGATCGGCGCCGACTTCACCATCTCCGACGGCATGGCCGGGCTGATGATGACCATGCCCGGGCTGGTCGCCGCCGTCACCGCGCCGGTGGCAACGGTCGCCACCGGGCGGATCGATCGGCGAATCATCCTGTGCCTGTTCATGTTTCTACTAGTGCTCGCCAACGTACTGGTCGCTGTCGCACCCGAGTACTGGGTTGTGCTGGTGTCCAGGGTGCTGGTCGGCATCACCATCGGCGGATTCTGGTCCATCGCGGCCGGGCTGGCCGAGCGCCTGGTGCCCGCGCCGTCGGTGGGCCGGGCCAATGCGGTGATCTTCTCCTCGGTGCCGCTCGGCTCCGTGCTCGGCGTGCCGGCGGGTACCCTGCTCGGCGAGATCACGGGCTGGCGAACGACTTTCGTGGTCGTCGGGGTGTTGACGGCCGTGGTGCTCGGCATGCTTGCGACGTTCCTGCCGCCGCTGCCCGCCCGCACTGTCACTCGAGCGTCGGTGCTGTGCGGGCTACTTCGCGGCATCAACGTCCGATTCGCGTTGCTGGCAACGTTTCTCGTTGTGCTTGCCCAGTTCGGCGCCTACACCTACGTCACACCGTTCCTCGAACAGGTAACCCATCTCGGACCGGGCATGATCACGCTGCTGCTGCTGATCTACGGCAGCGCGGGCATTCTCGGCAACTTCCTCGGCGGCGCCGCGATCACGCGGCGACCGCACCTCACCTTCGGCTGCGCCGCGGCCTTGATCGCGGCCGCGACGCTATTGCTGCCGGTGCTCGGCCGGTGGGAGGCGGGTGCCCTTGTCCTGCTTGTCATCTGGGGCATCGGATACGGTGCGGTGCCGGTGTCCTCGCAAGCCTGGTTCGCCAAGGCGGTCCCTGACGCGCCGGAAGCGGCCTCGGTGCTGTTCACCGCCGCCTTCCAGGCGACGTTCTCCCTCGGCGCACTAGCCGGTGGCCTGGTGGTCGACCGCGGTTCGCCCGCCACCGTGATGCTGCTCGGCGGGCTCACCGCCACCCTGGTGATCGCCGCGGTGGGCACCCATGCCGCGCAACGGCGCACCTGGCCGGACCGATAAGCATTACCTCGCGGGTAATCGACCGGCGGCGCCGGATCGGGCAGTATCGCGATCATGATCGATGAGCCGGGCACCAAGCTTTTCCACCAGACCATGCCGTTCACCGAGCGGCTCGGTATCGAGGTGCTCGAGCACGGGCCCGAGCTGGTGCGCAGCCGCGTCGCCTGGGCCGAATCGCTGTGCACGCTGGGCGGCGTGCTGCACGGCGGCGTGCTGATGTCGCTGGCGGACGCGACGGGCGCGGTGTGTGCCTACCTGAACCTGCCGGAAGGCAAGGCGGGCACCACCACGGTCGAATCGAAGACCAACTTCGTCCGCGCGGTCCGCTCCGGCTATGCCACCGGCTCGTCGACGCCGCTGCACGCGGGTCGCTCGTTCATCGTGGTGGAAACCGAGATCCGTGATGACACGGGCAAGCTCGTCGCGAAGGTGACCCAGACCCAAGCCGTGCTATAGACCTGAGCCAGCCGATCCGCTGTCCGAAGGATCTCGAAATCCAGAATGTGGCAATGTATTTCGGATAGCCTGAGTGATGTTTGTCCGTACTGAGACACCCATCAGACGGCGCACCCGTGCCTTCTGGTTCGGTCTAGCCGCAACCGCTCTCGGCACCACACTGCACCTCCCGATGTTCTGGCAGTCCAGGGACATGGGCTATCACATGGCGGATATGCCCATGGATGTCAGCATGATCGTCGGCATGGTGCTGATCGTCATCGGCCTCGTTGTCACCACCTACAGCCTGATTCCCGTTGGCGCACACCGTGATCAGGTGTCGAACCTGCAGGTGCGCGCGCTCGACGACGCGCCGATCAATCGGGTGCACATCGTGCTGCTGCTCGCGATGGCCGCGGCCGTCACGATCGACGTGATGAAGCCGACCACGCTGGCGTTCGTGGTGCCCGGCGTCGCCAAGGAATACGGCTTGAAGACGGCGACCAATCCCGGCGGCGGCCTGCCCGCCGCGCTGCTGCCGCTGGCGGGCATCACGGGCACGGTGATCGGCTCGTTCGTCTGGGGTTGGCTCGGCGACCGGATCGGACGCAAGGCGGCCATCCTGCTGGCCGGGGTCTTCTTCGTCGCCACCTCGATCTGCGGCACCATGCCGATCTTCCAGCTGAATCTGCTGATGTGCCTGATCATGGGCATCAGCGCGGGCGGCATGCTGCCGATCGCGTTCACGCTGCTCGCCGAGACGATTCCGGCGCGGCACCGCGGTTGGCTGATGGTGCTGATCGGCGGCGATATCGCGGGCGCCTACGTGATCACCAGCTGGCTGTCGTCCACCATCGGCGACACCTACAGCTGGCGGGTGATGTGGCTGATCGGTTTCCCCACCGGACTGCTGACCATCATGCTGACCCGCTGGGTCCCGGAGTCGCCGCGCTTCCTGCTCGCCCTCGGCCGTCGCGACGAGGCCGAGCAGGTGCTGCGCGCCTACAACGCGTCCATCGTCACGGTCGAGCACTCCGAGCTCACCGTCGAATCGGGCGTCGACGGCGGGTACCGCCGACTATGGCAGCCGCCGTTCGGCGGCATCAGCACCGTGCTCGTGCTGGTCGGGCTCGGTGTCGGCCTGGTCGTCTACGGCTTCCAGCTCTGGCTACCGACCAATCTGCGCCAGCTCGGGTACAGCGGCGTCTCGGCCGATCAGATCCTGCGCGACTCGGCGTTGATCGGCGTACCGCTCAATTTCCTTGTCGCCTACTGCTATCACCGCTCGTCCAAGTGGACGATGGTGATACTGAGCGCGTTGCTCGCGGTCTCGCTGTTCGGTTTCGTAGCGTTCGGCGACAACGTCGCCGACAACAAGACGCTGCTGTACGCGCTGCTCATTCCGCCGATCTGGGGCGCGAGCTCGGTGGTCGCGGTGCTCGTTGCCTACGGTGCCGAGGCCTATCCGACCCGAATACGGTCCCGCGGAACTGGTTTGGCGGCGGGTATGAGTAAGGCGGGCGGCGTCATCGTGATCGCGCTCGTCGTGTTCGCCGTTGCGACGCCGTCGATCTCGGTGACCGCGCTCATCAGCGCGGTCCCGATGGCTATCGCGGCCGTCGCTGGCATCGTCTTCCTGATCGAGACCCGCCGCCGCTCGCTGGAAGACATCACCGCCGAGGAACTGCGCGTCACCGCCTGATCCACGGTCGATACCGACACCGAGGTCCTTGCCCGCCGTATGCTCGCCACCGTGCACTTCGACTGACCGGCACACCGCGCCGTCCGGCAGCAAATCCCGGACAACGCGAACAACCGCCACGCGCGTACGGCACAGTGGGGCACCAGGATTGCGGAAAGGAGCTGGCGCCACCCCCGGTGGCCGCCGTCGACACCATGGACATCCATGCCTACCCGACCGAGTGCATCACCCCGGTGACCCTCGCCGAAGCAGAGCGCCTCACCGAGCGCTACCTGTCCTTCGACGACGACGCCGGGCATGGGATCACCAACCGGATCACCGAATTCGACAGCTGTTTCGTCGTCGTCGCCATCTTCACCCCACCCCCACCCACCGAAACCCGCACTCCGCCAAGCCCGCTGCCCATCGGCGGCACGGTGAGCACCATCGACAAGGCCACCGGCGCCATCACCCTCTGGCCGACCTACCCACCCGACCTGGTCGCCGACCACCACGCGGCAGCGGTACGCGCCGGCCGCCTGATCGTCGAGGAGACCTGGCCCGCGAGCAGCTGATCACGCGATCTCGACGCCTTGTCGGACCCCGTTGTTACGCTGCCGAAGAGAGGTGAATCGCTCGACCAATTTCTCTGTGGGGGTGGCGAAATGGCGGACTCGGAGCCCGGCGGCAGCGGCGAAGCGGCGCGTCTCTACCAGCGAACACTGACCATCGCCGAGGAACTACTCACCAGCGACCCGACCAACAACACCTACCGGCGCGACGTCCTGGTCCCCTGCGACAAGCTCGGCCAACTCGCCCTCGCCGAGGGCGACTTCGACAAGGCGGACCGCTACTTTCGGCGCGGGCTGACCCTGGCCGAGGAGCTGGTCGAAGCCGACCCGACCAATCGGCGCTGCCGCCGCGACATCTCCATCTCCTACGACAAACTGGGCACCTTGGCGCTGGCCCGCGGCGAGGGCGACGAGGCGCTGCGCCTACATCTGCTGGCCCTCACGATCGTTGAAGAACTCGCGGCGAGCGAACCCGCCGACACCACATACCTCAGCGATGTCTGGTCCTGCTTCGACAGGGCGGGTCGCACGGCCCGCGCGAATGACGATGTCGCCGAGGCGGACCGACTCTTTCGCCGCGCACTGGCCATCGCCGAAGAGCTCGTCGCGGCCGTACCCGCCGATCTCGACTACCGCCAACAGCTCTCGGTCTCGTATGACCGCCTCGGCGACCTCGCTCGGCGCGGTGGCGATGTCGGCGAGGCGGATCGCCTGTATCAGCGAGCCCTCGATGTCGCCCAGGCTCTGGTCGACGCCGAACCCGGCAACCTCGCCTACCGTCGCGACCTGTCCGTCACCTGCGACAAACTCGGCAATCTAGCCCGCGACCGTGGCAGCCACCAGCAAGCCGCCCACTATTACCGGCGTTCGCTCACCATCACCGAGGAGCTGCTTGCGGCCGAGCCCGGCAATCACGCCCATCGCCGCGACTTGCTGATCACCGCCAACGCGTGGGGGAACACCGCTGTGGCGCTGGGTGACTCGAGGGAGGCGGCGCGACTATACAACCGCGCACTGGCCATGGCCGAAGAGCTGGCAAAGGTCGAGCCGGTCGACCGCGGACACCGTCGCGACATGTCGGTCCTGTACATCAAGCTCGGCGACATCGCCGCCGCCCGTGGCGAATTCGTCGAGGCGAATCGTCTGTGCCAGCATGCCTTGGCCGTCGATATGAGCCTGGTGGAGGCCGAACCCGCCAACTCGACGTATCGACTCGACCTGTCCTGCACCTACCGCAAACTGGGCGACGTCGCGCACCTCAGCGGCGAGTTCGATGCGGCGGCGGAGCATTACCGGCTCACCATGACCATCATCGAAGAACTGATCGCCGCCGATACCACCGGCCTCGCGTACCACCGCGACCTCCTGGTCTGCTGCGACAAGCTCGGCAATCTCGCGCGCGCTACCGGCGACGGCGCCGAAGCCGAGCGCCACTATCGCCGAGGCCTGCAACTGGCCGAGGACTTGATCCTGGCGGATCCGTCTAATCCGCAGTATCGCCGTGATCTCGGCGTGCTGTACTCGCGGCTGGGCGACGTAGCCCGTGGCCTGGGGTGAAGGGCCGATGGGGTCGCAGGGAGGTCGGCTCACGGCGCGATGCCGCGGCCTCATCCGCAGGGGTGAGGGGTTATCAGTCCGGAGAGTGAAGCCATGGGGCGCACGGACAGGCCACACTGACTGGTTGTGAGGGTTACCAGTGCGATCGCCCGGGCCGCGGGTGCCGTCGACGACGCGACACGGCGGGTGACCGAACGGTTCGAGCGGTTCCCGCCGAGCGCGGTCGATCTCGCGCTGACCGTGATGATCACCGTCGCCACCATCGGGCCCGCCGTGCTCGACGGTCGGCCGTGGTTGGTGCTCGTGCTGTCAGCGGTCGCGTCGGTGCCGGTGCTGTGGCGGCGGCGCGCGCCGGTGACGGTATTCCTCGTGGTCGGCCCGGCGATCACCGCGCTCGCCTGCCTGCACGCCATGCCCGACCTGCCCTACGGCACCATCGTCTGCGCGTACACCATTGCCGCGTACAGCCCGCCGGTGCGACGGCGCGGCGCCTTCGTCGCCGGTGCCGTCGGCATTCTGTTCTCCCTGGTCGTCCCCAACGAGAGCCCGGACTCCTACGGTTACGCGGCCATGTCCTTCCTCACCGCGTGGGCGCTCGGCACCGGCGTCCGGGCCAGGCGGGCGCAGATCGAGATGCTCGAGGAACGCGCCCGCCGCCTCGACGAGGAACGCCTCGCGGCGCTGAACCGGGAACGCCTGCGGATAGCGAGGGATATGCACGACATCGTCACGCACTCGGTCGGTGCGATGATCGTCCAGGCCGAGACCGGCCCGCTGTTCACCGGCACCGACCGCGAGCGCGCGGACGCCACCTTCGCGAGCATCGCGGAGACCGGTCGTGTCGCGGTGCAACAACTTCGGCGCAGCCTCGGCACCTTGCGCGACGACAACGGCGACCCGCGACACCAGCCAGGCATCGAGGCGATCGCCGACCTTGTCGAACTGTCGCGACGCGGCGGTCTGACCGCGTCGCTCGACGAGGACGGACCGAGGCGCACGGTGTCCGAGGATGTCGCCGTCACCGCGTACCGCGTTGTGCAGGAAGCGTTGACGAACACCATGAAGCACGCGCGGGCCACCGGCGTGCGGGTCTCGCTGTGCTGGTCGGATCAGCTACTGACGGTACGGGTTTCCGATGACGGCGTCGGCCCGGTGCGCACGGAGTCCGGCGGGTACGGACTGCTCGGCATGCGCGAACGGGTCACCGGCAACGGCGGCACGCTGCGACATGGCCCCTCGGACAACGGTTTCGACGTCGCCGCCGAACTTCCGCTCGGACAATGGAGTTGAGCATGCGCGTACTCGTCGTCGACGACCAAGACCTGTTCCGAGCCGGTTTCAGCCTGATCCTCGACGCCCAACCCGATCTCACCGTGGTCGGTGAGGCCGCCGACGGACTGGAAGCGATCGAGAAAGCCCGCGTGCTCATGCCCGATGTGGTGGTCATGGACGTCAGGATGCCGCGCCTGGACGGCGTGGCCGCTACCCACCGCATCTGTGCCGAGACCTCAGCGAAAGTGTTGGTGCTCACCATGTTCGACCTCGACGAGTATGTCTTCGACGCGCTGTGGGCCGGGGCGAGCGGGTTCCTGCTCAAGGATGTCCGCCGCGACGAGCTGGTCGACGCGGTTCGCGTCGTCGCCGCGGGTGAGGCACTGCTCGCGCCGACGGTGACCAGGCGGCTGATCGCCGAACTCACCCAGCGCGGACACCCGCGACCCGAGCTCGCGCGCCGCCTCGACGAGCTGACCGAGCGGGAGCGGGATACGTTGCGCCAGTTGGCGCGTGGGCTGTCGAACGCCGAGGTCGCCGCGGCGCTGATGGTCAGCGAGCACACGGTGAAGACGCACGTCAGCTCGGTGCTCGCCAAGCTCGGTCTGCGCGATCGGGTGCAGGCGGTGGTGTTCGCGTACGAGGCCGGTCTGGTGAAACCGGGGGCCGCGACCGAAGCCGGTTGAGCCACCGCAGGAGGGAGGTCGGGTTGGCTCGTCTCGGCGATGTGCTGGACGCGTCATGCGTCGAACATCGAAGTGGTGAAACGCTTTCTGCTGGCCGCGCTCGCGGTCCTGACCTCCGCGCTGCTGTGGCATTTCGGCACCGGGCTACATCCGCTGACCGGGTTGGCCTTTCTGGCCCCGATGCCGGTGTTGCTGCTGATGCCGAGGGTGTCCGCGGGCACGGCATTCGTCGCGGGGGTACTGTCCTGGCTCGGCGGTGCGCTCCAGTTGTGGGGCTACCTCACCGAATCCATCGAACAGCCGGTTCCGGTGACGGTGCTGTTGCTCGGCGGGACCGCGCTGCTGTTCGGCGGCGTCAGCACGGTGACGCGCGCCCTGCTGGTGCGCGGACGGCCAGGTCTCGCGGTGGTGGCACTGCCCGCCGGTTGGGTGAGCGTGGAATTCCTGCTCGCGGTGGCGGGTCCGTTCGGCGCGTGGTGGAGCATCGGCTACACCCAGGCCGATGTGCTGCCGGTGATCCAGACGTCCGCGCTCACCGGCGTGTGGGGTGTCACCTTTCTGATCCTGCTGGTGCCCTCGGCGATCGCGGTGCTGTTCGCACCGGAAGTGACTCGGGTGCAACGACTTCGAGTGGCCGGAGCGACGGCGGCGGTATTGATCGCACTCGGCGCGTTCGGTTTCTGGCGATTGGCCGTTCCGCAGGAGCGCGACACGGTGCGGGTCGGGCTGGTCGCGGTGGCACAACCGCCGGATTACGTCCCGGTGGATTCGGCCGACGGACGCGACATGGTGGCGCGGGCCGTCGTCGAGATCGACCAGCTGGCCGACCAGGGTGCGCGGGTAGTAGTGCTGCCGGAAAAGTCTTGGCGCGCCGACGATTCCACTATCGCACTGCTGTCCGGGCCGCTGACCGATGTCGCGACTCGCCGCAACATCGAGGTCATCGCCGGGTTGGTCCTGACGACGGGCGGCGAGAGCTACAACTCCGCGATCGACTATCCCTCCGGCGTGCGGTACGACAAGCACTACCTGATTCCAGGACTGGAGGACGAGAACCAGCCGGGCACGCGATGGCAGAGCGTCCCGGGCAAGCCATGGGCCTTGGCGGTCTGCTTCGACCTCGACCACCCGGACCTCGTCCTGGCAAACCAGCGCCGCGGTACGACATTGCTGCTGGTGCCCGCGCTCGATTTCACCAGCGATTACTGGCTGCACAGCCGGATGGCCGTCATGCGTGGCGTCGAATTCGGCATGGGCGTCGCGCGGGCACCACAACTCGGCGAACTCGTCGCGAGTGATTCGCGCGGGCATGTACTCGCTTCCGCGACAACCGATGTCACGATGACGCGGACCGTGCTCGCCGATATTCCGCTGACCTCGGGCAGCACGGTGTACGCCCGGTTCGGGAACTGGTTCGGTTGGACCTGCCTTGCGCTGTTCGGTGCCGCACTCGGCGGGGCCGGGCGGCGACGGCGAACGGCATCGAGCACCGCTGGCGGGCGACCTGCGGCGACGAACCGGCGCTGTCCGGTTGCGGCTCCGTTATCAATTCGTTACCATCGTCGCATCCATGCACTTCATCGCAGGTCGTGACGTCCACACGGTGCGTATGCGCCAGGAGATCGCGGTTTGCGCTGATTGAAACGTGGGTATCGGTCTAATTCGTGCCCAGTCTCTGGTGTCAGGACCCGGAGGTAGGCCGAAACGAGGTCCGCTCGACGGGCTGGAGAGGACGCGCACGTGACTGATGGGGACCCGGAGAGTTTTCCGCTACGGCGATCGGTCGCCGCTTCCGCGATGGGCAATGCCACCGAATGGTTCGACTACGGCGTTTACGCCGCGACGGCCACCTACCTGACCGACGCCTTCTTCCCCGGGAATCTCGGCACGCTCGGCACCATGCTCGGCTTCGCCGTCTCGTTCCTGCTTCGCCCGCTCGGCGGCATGGTGTGGGGTCCGCTCGGCGACCGGATCGGCCGAAAAGCCGTGCTGGCCACCACGATTCTGCTGATGGCCGCGGCCACCGGCGCCATCGGCATCCTGCCGACCCACTCCCAGGTCGGCGTGCTCGCGCCGATCCTGCTCATTACCCTGCGCGTCGTGCAGGGCTTCTCCACCGGCGGTGAATACGGCGGCGCCGCAACATATCTGGCCGAATGCGCCAGCGACAAGAGGCGCGGCTTCCTCGGTAGCTTCCTCGAATTCGGCACGCTCGCAGGCTTTGTCGGCGGTTCGGCGACCGTGCTGGTCTGCCAGCTCGCGTTCGGCTCCGACGCGATGCACACCTGGGGTTGGCGCGTCCCGTTCCTGCTGGCCGTCCCGCTCGGTCTGATCGGCTGGTACCTGCGCTCGAAGCTCGACGAGAGCCCGGTGTTCAGCGAAGTCGCCGAGGAGGACAAGAAGCATCCGCCCGGCGGCCTGCGCGGCCTGCGCGAACTGGTGACCACCTACCGGCGCGAGCTGCTCACGATGGCCGGGTTGGTCGTCGCCCTCAATGTCGTGAACTACACGCTGCTCACCTACCAGCCGACCTACCTGCAGAAAACCATCGGCCTTGGCGAGTCGACCACGACCACGATGATGCTGATCGGGCAGACGGTGATGATGCTGGTGCTGCCGTTCTTCGGCCGACTGTCCGACCGGGTCGGGCGTCGTCCGATGTGGCTGTTCTCGCTGGTCGGTCTCGGCCTGCTCGCGATTCCGATGTACTGGCTGATGGGCAAGGGCACCGGCTGGGCCATCACCGGCTTCGTCGTGCTCGGCCTGCTGTATGTCCCGCAGCTGTCGACGATCAGCTCTACTTTCCCCGCGATCTTCCCGACCCAGGTCCGCTACGCGGGCTTCGCGCTCGCCTACAACGTGTCCACCGCGGCCTTCGGCGGCACCGCGCCGCTGGTCAACGAGGCCGCGATCGAATGGACCGGCTGGTCGCTGTTCCCCGCCCTCTACATGGTCGGCGCGAGCCTCGTCGGCCTGGTCGCCTGGTGCTTCCTCCGCGAGACGGCCGGCACGTCGCTGCGTGGCACGGAAGTCCCCGACGCGGGCGACGATCTCAGCCTGGACTCATTACTCCCCGGCAAGGCCGCCGTAGCCCCATAGCCTGGCACGAACGGGACATGGCCGAGCGCGTTCGCAATGTTCGCCTCAGCCATGTCCCGTTCGCTCGCCAATTTTCTCTGAATCCGGCGGTTTAATTTCGTTCGATTCGGGAATGGGTCGTGCCCTGGAAATGGCAGGACCAAATTAATTCGAATTCCAGGCCATATGGGCTGATGTGGCCCGATCGGCGGTGACTTGCCTGCGCTACCGGCGTCCTGCTCATTTCGAAGTATCAGCACTAACGTGTTGAGGGTTTGATCAGCATGTACCACTTCGAAACGAGAAGGGGCTACACATATGATTTGCAAGATCGGAGCCGCGGCCGCCGCAGGGCTGACCGCGACACTATTGCTAGCCGGTGCCGCCGGAGCGAATACATTCCAGCCCGATCATTCGGTCGGTGGATTCACACTGATCGGCCAGCCCGATCCCAAGAAATGCAAAGAAGGCTCGGGCGACAAGTCCGGCACGAACAAGCCGGCCCAACCCGCTCCCGGCGGAGCAGCCCCTGGTGTCGGAAACGGCGGCGGACTGCCAGGCGGAGCGGCTGGCCTGACTGGCACCGGCAGCGCCGGCCCGGCTGCCGAGCAGCCCAGCGACCCGTCCGCAGAGAAGGCGGACCCGAAGAAGAACTGCCCGGACACTAGTACCGACAACGGCGCTAGCAGCGACAACCCCTCAGGCGCTGGCGCAGACGGCACGAACAGCGGAGCAGACGGCGCGAGCGGTGCGAACAGCGGCGCGGGCGGTGCCAACAGCGGTGCCGGTGCAGGCGGCGCGAACAGCGGTGCGGGCGCGGGTGGCGCGAACAGCGGTGCCGGTGCAGGTGGCGCGAACAGCGGCGCCGGTGCAGGCGGCGCGAACAGCGGCGCCGGTGCAGGCGGCGCGAACAGCGGCGCCGGTGCAGGCGGTGCCAACAGCGGCGCCGGTGCAGGCGGTGCCAACAGCGGCGCGGGCGCGGGCGGCGCGAACAGCGGCGCCGGTGCGAACAGCCCGAGCACGAGCAACGGGACCGGCGCAGGCGCGGGCACTCCCAGCACGAACAACGGCACTCCTGCCGCTCGCACCCGCTGATAACAACTCTGGTGCAGTCCTGCGACTGAACAGACGATCGGCCCGCCCGACGTGTGCACGAACGAACCTCGCCACCTCGGTGGCGACCGCTCCCCAAGCGGTAGCGGGTAGGGCGTCGAAGCGAAGCCATAACTGCTCGGCGTCGTCGCCGCGCCTCCGCTCGGCGACGACGCCCACCGGCTTCAGCTCCGCCATCGGCGTGTCGAGCTGACCGAATCCTTCACGGCCGGCCCTCGCCGCCCACTTTCGCGATAGTCCCGCTGAAAGGCGATGCCGAGCGGCGTCGGCGGCAAACCAATTCCCCGACCTCGGGCCCATTTCATACCGACCAGTTTTGCTCATTGTGATGTGAGCCACTAACGTGTTGAACGTTTGATCAGCATGTACGGATGTACCACTTCGATACGAGAAGGGGCTCCACATGAAAATCATGATCGGAACCGCGGCCGCCGCTGGGCTGACCGCGTCACTCATATTCACCGGCATCGCCGCAGCGGATGCGTCCCAGATCGCTGGGATCACGACAGTCAGCCAACCCTCGGGCGGAGCGCAAGGCGGCGCCCAAGGTCCACAGGGCAGCGCGCAAGGCGGCGGACAGGCCAGTCCGAATGGCGGCGGAGCGCAGGGCACCCTCCAGACCCCCAACGGCGGCGCAGGAGGCGGCGGGCAGGTCAACCCGAATGGCGGCGGGGCGCAGGGCAACATCCTGACCCCCAACGGCGGCGCAGGAGGCGGCGGGCAGGTCAGCCCGAATGGCGGCGGCGCAGGAGGCGGCGCCCAACTCCCCCAGATCCCCGGCGTGAACCTGCCGCAGATCCCTGGCGTGAACCTGCCGGGCGGAGGCGGCGCCGCACCCGGTGGTGCACCCGGTGGCGCACCCGGCGCAGCACCCGGTGGCGCACCCGGCGCAGCACCCAGCGCGCCTGGCGCTCCGAACATGCCGAGCTTCGGCAACCTGCCTCGCTTGGGCGGCTGAGCATCATAGGGCGACGCAGCCAGTCCAGCCGGGGCGCGCTTGCGGCCCCATCGTCACCGGGGTGCGAACCCGCGACTGAACTGGCAATCGGTCCGCTCGACGTCATCATCGACAATCCGAGCCGCCGCCGCGGTGGCAGCCGCTCACGCTCGAGCGATACGGGTTGCCGTCGCAGCGGAAACCGACACTGGTCAGCGTCGTCGCCGAGCGTGGCGCTCGGCGACGACGCTCGGCCGCACTCCCGACCGATCCGGTAGAGGACCACGCGCGCCCAGCGGGCCGTGGGTAACTGCCGTCGGCGTAGGCCCAGCAAGGCGGACGGTTTTGCGCATTGTGCCGAGCCACTAGCGGGTTGAGCGTTTGATAAACATGCACTCATGTACCACTTCGAGACGAGAAGGGGCTACACATGAAGATCTTGATCGGAACCGCGGCCGCCGCCGGGCTGACCGCATCACTGCTACTCACCGGCGTCGCCGCAGCCAACCAACCGGCACCCGCACCGGCGGCACCGGCACCCGCACAAGCGGCACCCGCACCGGGCGGGCAAGCAGCACCCGCACCGCCTGCCGCGCCAGCCAACCCGGCTAACCCGGCCACACCAGCCAACCCGGCTACGCCAGGTACCCCGGCAACACCGGCCAGCCCGGCCACACCGGCCAATCCGGCGAACCCAGCTAACCCGGCGAACCCAGCCACCCCGAGCGCACCGGGCGGCGGCTTGCTGGAAAAGCTGCAGCAGCTGAACAACATCTTGTAAGCGGCTGCCGAGAACCACAGTGCGCGTCGTCGCCGAGCCTGAAGCTCGGCGACGACGCGACACTCGAGCCAGTGCGGATCCCGAGCAAGTAGTACAGGCAACCCCAACGACGAGCAGCGCCCGTGGTCTACAGCGGTGTCACATACGCGCCGGAGATCCCGCCGTCCACCAGGAACTGGGATGCCGTGATGAACGAGGCGTCGTCGCTGGCGAGAAACGCTACGGCGGCCGCGATTTCCTCGGGTTCAGCGAAGCGCCCGGTCGGGATGTGCACGAGGCGGCGGGCGGCCCGCTCCGGGTCCTTGGCGAACAGTTCCTGCAGCAACGGCGTGTTCACCGGGCCGGGGCAGAGTGCGTTGACCCGGATTCCGTTGCGGGCGAACTGCACTCCGAGTTCGCGGCTCATCGCGAGCACACCACCCTTGGAGGCGGTGTAGGAGATCTGCGAGGTGGCCGCGCCCATGACGGCGACGAACGAGGCGGTGTTGATGACCGACCCCTTGCCGCGTTCCAGCATGTGGCCGATGGCGTACTTGCTGCACAGGTAGACCGAGGTCAGGTTCACCTCCTGGACGCGCTGCCACGCGTCGAGTCCGGTGGTGAGGATCGAATCATCTTCCGGCGGTGAGATTCCCGCGTTGTTGAAGGCGATATCGAGTCCACCGTAGGTGTCGACGGCGGTCTGGAACAGTGCCTCGACCTGCGCCTCGTCGGTCACGTCGACCTTGACGTACAAGCCGCCGACCTCGCTGGCCGCCGCCGCACCGGTGGTCGCGTCGATATCGGCGACGACGACCTTCGCGCCCTCGGCGGCGAAGCGGCGGACCGTGGCGAGACCGATGCCGCTCCCGCCGCCGGTGACGACGGCGACTCGATCCTGTAAGCGCTGCAAGGCATCTCCTGTCAAGTTAGGGGGACGGTAGGCCGACGGAGTCGGCCGGGGTGGGTAAGTTCAGAGTTGGGTCAACTAGGTGGCGATGAAGACGTTCTTGGTTTCGGTGAACGCGAGTGCGGCGTCGGGGCCGAGTTCGCGGCCGAGCCCGGACTGCTTGAATCCGCCGAACGGCGTCCAATACCGCACGGAGGAATGCGAATTGACCGACAGGTTCCCGGCCTCGACGGCACGGGAAACCCGCAGCGCCCGGCCGACATCGTTGGTCCAGATGGAGCCGGACAGCCCGTACTCGGTGTCGTTGGCGATCCGGATGGCGTCGGCCTCGTCCTCGAACGGCAGCACCGCGACCACCGGGCCGAACACCTCCTCGGTAAGCACCCGGTCGGTGGGCGCGTCCGGCAGCACAACCGTTGGCGCATACCAGAATCCGGGTCCGTCGGGCCGTTCGCCGGTGAACGCGACCTTGGTCGACGGCTCGATGAACGCGGCGACCCGCTCGCGGTGCGCGGCGGAGATCAGCGGGCCCATCTCGGTGGACTCCTGCGCCGGATCACCGACCTTCACCCCGCGAACCGCCGGTTCCAGCAATGCCAAGAACTTGTCGAAGACACTGCGCTGCACCAGGATTCGTGACCGCGCGCAGCAATCCTGCCCGGCATTGTCGAACACACCGTAGGGCGCGGTGGCCGCCGCCCGCTCCAGATCGGCATCGGCGAACACGATATTCGCGCTCTTGCCACCGAGTTCCAGCGTCACCCGCTTCACCTGCCGCGCGCAACCGGCCATGATCTGGGTGCCGACCTCGGTGGACCCGGTGAACACCACCTTGCGCACCGCGGGATGAGTCACGAACCGGTGCCCAACCACCGATCCTTTGCCGGGCAGGACCTGGAAAACGCCCTCCGGCAAGCCAGCTTCTAGCGCCAGCTCGCCAAGCCGAATCGCGGTCAACGGCGTCAGCTCGGCGGGCTTGAGCACCACCGCGTTCCCCGCCGCCAGCGCGGGCCCGAACCCCCACGCCGCGATCGGCATCGGAAAGTTCCACGGCACGATCACCCCGACCACGCCGAGCGGCTCGTGGAAGGTGATGTCGACACCGCCTGCGACCGGAATCTGGTTGCCCAACAACCGTTCTGGGATGCCCGCCGCATAATGCAGCACGTCACGGACATTGCCGGCCTCCCAGCGCGCGTTGCCGATGGTGTGCCCGGAGTTGGTCACCTCCAGCTGGGCAAGCCGCTCCAGATCCGCGTCGACGGCGTCGGCGAACCGGCGCAGCAGCCGGGCCCGATCGCCAGGCGCCACGTCGCGCCAGGTACGCGCGGCGCGCTTGGCCCGTTCGATCGCGGCGTCGGTCTCGGCCTCGCCGACGAGTTCGACCGTCGCCACGACCTGCTCGGTCGCCGGGTTGACCACCTGCGCTGTCGTCACGAAATCCGCTCCCTTCGATAGTCTTCGGCCGCCGCGACCAGTGCTCTGATCAATCGACGGTCCACCGCATCCACCTCCGGATGCCATTGCACGCCGACCAGAAACGGCCCGTCCGCCGTTTCGGCCGCCTCGATCGTGCCGTCCGCCGCGTGCGCGGTAGCCACCAAATCCGTTGCCAGCGCGTCGATCGCCTGATGATGGTGGCAGTTGGCCTTGACCTGCGACCCGACGATGGCGGCAACCCGGCTTCCGGCCACGGTCACCACCTCGGTGACGAGGAAGCCGCCGACGGTGCCCGAATGCTCGGCATGCCCGACGACGTCCGGCAGATGTTGCACCAGCGTGCCGCCCAACGCGACGTTCACCACCTGCAAACCACGGCACACCGCGAGGACCGGCAGCCGGGCCGCGCGCGCCAGCGCGAACAGCGCGAACTCGGACTCGTCCCGATCGGGCCTGGTGTAGGTGAGCGCGTGCGCCTGCTCGCCGTATCGGGACGGCGACACGTCGGCGCCGCCGGTCAGCACCAGCCCGTCGAGCCGCGCGACCAGCTCCGGTCGGGCGACCCCGGCCGGTGGCAGCAGCACCGGAACGCCGCCCGCGTCCACCACCATCTGGACATAGCTGGCCTGCAACACGGCACTGTCGACATTCCACGACCCGAAACGGGACGGCTCCAGGTAGGTCGGCAGGCCGATCACGGGCCGCGGCCCGGCGTGCACAACTCCAGTGTTCAGAACCTCAGAGTCGTTCGAATCCACGAATTCGCTCCCAGTCGGTGACGGCGGCGTCGAAGGCGTCCAGTTCGACCTTCGCCGCATTGCGGTAGTGCTCAACTACATCATCACCGAACGCGGTTCGTGCCACCTTGCTGTCCCCGAAGAGCTGCGCGGCCTCGCGCAGCGTGCGCGGCACCCTCGGCCGCTCCGAACGATAGGCATTGCCGTTGAACTCCGGCTCCAGCGGCAGCTGTTGCTCGATACCGTGCAGCCCGGCCGCGATAGCGGCGGCTACGGCGAGGTAGGGGTTCACATCGCCGCCCGGCACCCGGTTCTCCAGCCGCAGCGACTGCCCGTGCCCGACCACGCGCAGCGCGCAGGTTCGATTGTCGCGTCCCCAGGCGACGGCGGTCGGCGCGAAGCTGCCAGGCACGAATCGCTTGTAGGAGTTGATGTTCGGCGCGAGCAGATAGGTGAACTCGCGCAAGCAGTCCAGCTGGCCCGCGACGAAATGCCGCATGAGTGGCGAGAATCCGTTCGCCTCGTCGCCCGCGAGTACCGCCTCGCCGGATTCACCGCGCAGGCTGATATGAATATGGCACGAATTGCCCTCGCGCTCATTGTATTTCGCCATGAACGAGAGGCTGCGCCCCTCCTGCGCGGCGATTTCCTTCGCGCCGGTCTTGTAGATGCTGTGGTTGTCGCAGGTGGCAAGCGCCTCGTCGAAGCGGAAGGTGATCTCGTGCTGACCGGGGTTGCACTCCCCCTTGGCCGACTCGACATACATTCCGGCGCCGTCCATTTCGGTGCGGATGCGGCGCAGCAGCGGCTCGATGCGCCCGGTGCCGAGCAGCGAGTAGTCGACGTTGTACTGGTTGGCCGGGCGCAGGTCGCGATAGCCGGCCGACCACGCCGCCTCGTAACTGTCGTCGAATACCAGGAATTCGAGTTCCGTCCCGACGAACGCGCGCAGCCCGCGCTCGGCAAGCCGGTCAAGTTGCGCACGCAGCACCTGCCGCGGCGACACCCCGACGGGCTCGCGTTCCGGCTGCACCTTCTCGACATCGCACAGGACAAGCGCGGTGCCGGGCCACCACGGCACCAGCCGCAGCGTGTTCAGGTCCGGCCGCAGGACGAAGTCGCCGTAACCGGTGTCCCACGACGAGATCTCGTACCCGTCGACCGTGGTCATATCCACGTCGACGGCGAGCAGATAGTTGCACGCCTCGGTCGCGTGCCGCACCACCTCGTCCAGGAAATACTGTGCCGCGCAACGCTTTCCCTGCAACCGACCCTGCATGTCGGTCATCGCGACCAACACCGTGTCGATCTCCCCTACCGCGACCAGCTCCCGCAACCGCGCCAGACTCAACATCCCGCTACGCATCCACAGCCCCTCTCGGCACCAACCGCCCCAACGCTAGAGCAAAAGCCGGACATTTGTGATCGGACACACAAACTTCAGCGCGGACTCTGCGGGAACGACGCACCGGGCTTCGCCTCGACGGTCGCGGCGTACGGCGGCCGATCCACCGACGGGCCGCGGACCGCGTGCGAGGCCAGCGATCTCGCCGAACTGGCCCGTCTGCTCGGCAAATCGCCGGGCGTCTATCGGCCCGCTGACCTACTGCTCGAACATCAGCTCACCAGGCCGGGACCGCCGAACTCACCGGCATCGATCCGACCGAGCCCCCCGATTCGCGGCTGCTCGCGGCGGCGTTGACGATCTATCGCCTGTGCCCGGCGGCGACGCGAAGGGTGCGGTGCCGCCGGGTCACGGGGTCGATTAGATGACGTGCCAGGCCTGCAACAGGTAGGTGATGTTGGCGGCAATGGACGTCACTACGTTCGCGAGATTCAACGCTGACGAACCCAGATCGATAATCGGCACCGAAATTCCTCCATCAGATGGGACTGCGAAATCCCCTCCAATGTAATGATCGCGGGGTGTGTCCGGCGGTTCGATCAGCGGAACGGAGCACGACACGATCCGTGAATGCGACGCGAAATGATATGCCCAACAAGGGTTTCAGCGTTTTCCTGAGAAGCACCGCTGGAAGTTCGGGCGGTGGCCTTTGTGAGACAGTTCACCGGAAATTCCACCACAACAACCACAGCAGGCACATATCGGAGAAATCGGTCGCGCGGCCGCTGTATATCGCGCGGGCACACGTGGGTCGATGCCGGGCGAGCCCCCGCCCACACAGTCGAGACGATGACCTCCGCACGTACCCGGGCCCGCCACGCCGCCCAACAGCCGCCCCTTGCTTTCCGCAGATACGGCAATAAACTGCGATTCGTGTCGAATTTGCGGATCAGTGAGGTGGCGGTGCTGGCGGGAGTCAGCGACGACACCGTGCGGCGCTGGATCGATCAGGGCAGGCTCACCGCGATCCAGCTCGGCAACGGACGCAAGGGCGTGCGCGGCCGGGAACTGGCCGAATTCCTGCAGGCCACCGCCGAGACCCCGGAGCCGGGCGTCACCGTCGCCGCGTCCGCCCGCAACCGGATGCGCGGCATCGTGACGCGGGTACTCAAGGACACCGTGATGGCGCAGGTGGAGATGCAGGCCGGACCGTTCCGGCTGGTGTCGCTGCTGAGCCGGGAATCGGTCGACGAGCTCGGGCTCGAGGTCGGCAGCGTCGCGGTGGCATCGGTCAAGTCGACACATGTCGTAGTCGAGATTCCGGAAAGTTGATGAGGTCGAAAATGATTCGTTCGCTGAGCGTCGCCGCCGTTGCCGGTGTGGCCGCGCTGACCCTGGTTGGCTGCGGCTCCGACGACAAGGCGGCGCCCGCGGCCACCGATAAGGTCGGCGGCACCGTCACGGTGTTCGCCGCGGCCTCGTTGACCGAGACGTTCAACGACCTCGGCAAGCAGTTCGAGGCCGCGCACCCCGGCGTCAAGGTGGTCTATAGCTTCGGTGCCAGCTCGGCACTGGCCGAGCAGATCAACCAGGGCGCCCCGGCCGACGTATTCGCCTCAGCGGCACCCAAGAACATGCAGCAGGTGCAGGACAAGGGCGAGGTGAGCGGCGCGCCGTTCACCTTCGTGCGCAACCGGCTCGAGATCGCGGTACCCAAGGGCAACCCTGGCCACATCACCGGCCTCGCCGACTTCGGCAAGACCGAGCCGAAGATCGCGCTGTGCGCCGAACAGGTGCCGTGTGGCGCCGCCGCCAAGACGGTGTTCGACATCGCAGGCATCAACCCACAGCCCGATACCCGCGAGGCCGACGTGAAGGCGGTGCTGACGAAGGTCAAGCTCGGCGAGGTCGATGCCGCACTGGTCTATCGGACCGACGTGCTGTCCGCGGGCGATCAGGTGCAGGGTATCGACTTCCCCGAGGCGTCACAGGCGATCAACGACTACCCGGTCGCGCCGCTGGCGCACGCGCCGAATTCGGCAGCGGCCGCGGCGTTCGTCGACTTCGTGAAGTCCGATCAGGCGCGGGCGGTGTTCGCCAAGGCGGGATTCGACGCACCGTGACGCGGGTGCCGCGGCGGCGGGCGGCACAGGGACGGCGACCGCTCGTGCTGCTGCTGCCCGCGCTGTGCGCACTGGCGTTTCTGCTCGTTCCGCTGGTAGGACTGCTGTGGCGGGCGCCGTGGCGCGGCATGCCGAGCCGACTGTTCAACGCCGAAGTCGGTCAGGCCCTTCGGCTTTCGCTGCAATGCGCGAGCCTGGCGACGGTGCTCTGCCTGGTGTTCGGCGTGCCGTTGGCGTGGTTGCTCGCGCGCGGCGAGGTGCCTGGCCGCGGGGTGTTGCGGGCGCTGGTCACCGTGCCGCTGGTGCTGCCGCCCGTGGTCGGCGGTGTCGCGCTGCTGCTCGTGCTCGGCAGGCGCGGGCTGATCGGGCGGTATCTGTACGAATGGTTCGGTGTCTCACTGCCTTTCACGACGGCGGGCGTTGTGGTCGCGGAAGCGTTTGTGGCGATGCCGTTTCTGGTGATCTCGGTGGAAGGCGCACTGCGAGCGGCGGATCCGCGGTTCGAGGAGGCGGCGGCGACGCTCGGCGCGTCGCGCTGGCTGACCTTTCGGCGCGTGACGCTGCCCTCGGTGCTGCCGGGTGTCGTCGCGGGCGGGGTGCTGTGCTGGGCGCGGGCGCTCGGCGAATTCGGTGCCACGATCACCTTCGCCGGTAACTTTCCCGGAAAGACGACCACGATGCCGCTTGCGGTCTATCTTGCGCTGGAAGCCGATCCGGACGACGCGATCGTGCTCAGCCTGGTGCTGCTCACGGTGTCGGTCGCCGTGCTCGTCGCGTTGCGCGAGCGGTGGATTCGGGGCGCGGTATGAGCCTGGACGCCGAATTGCTGGTCACCCGAGGTCAATTCGAGCTCGACATCCAATTGTCCGTGGCACCAGGGGAAGTCGTCGCGCTACTCGGGCCTAATGGCGCGGGCAAGACCACCGCGTTGCGCACGTTGGCCGGGCTGACCCCGCTCACCGGTGGCGTCCTGCGGATCGGCGAAAAGACTTGGGACGCACCGCCTAAGGTGTTCGTGCCCGCCGAGCGCCGCGAGGTCGGCGTCGTCTTTCAGGATTACCTGCTGTTCGGCCACCTGAGCGCGCTGGACAACGTCGCGTTCGGCCTGCGCGCTCGCGGCCAGCGCCGCACCGCCGCCCGCGCCCGCGCCACCGAGTGGCTGGAACGCGTCGGACTCGCCGAGCACCTGCAGGCCAAACCGCGTGCCCTGTCCGGTGGTCAAGCCCAACGCGTCGCCCTCGCCCGTGCCCTCGCCACCGACCCCGCGCTGCTGCTCCTCGACGAGCCGCTGGCCGCACTCGACGCGAGCACCCGGCTACGCGTGCGCTCCGACCTCGCCCACCACCTCGCCGACTACCCCGGCCACACCGTACTGGTCACCCACGACCCGCTCGATGCCATGGTGCTGGCCGATCGACTCGTCATCCTCGAAGACGGCGTCGTCGTCCAGGAGGGTTCCCCGAGCGAAGTGGCGAACCGCCCCCGCTCGGACTACGTCGCAAACCTGGTCGGCCTCAACCTCTATCGCGGCATCGCCAACGGCACCACCGTCGACCTCGACACCGGCGGCACCTTCACAGCCGCCGAACCCAGCCGGGGCGCGGTACACATCGCCTTCCCGCCCACCGCCGTCAGCCTGCACCCCGACCACCCCACCGGCAGCCAACGCAACACCTGGCCGGTCACCATCGCCGGCATCGAACAACACGCCCACACCATCCGCCTCCGCCTCGACGGCACCCCACCGGTCCTCGCCGACGTCACCCCCGCCACCGTCGCCGACCTCCGCCTCCGCCCAGGCCTCAAACTGTGGGCCGCTGTGAAAGCCACAGAAACACATACCTATCCGGCGTAATTCGCATTTCCGCCACACGGCCACCACCACCCACCCCCGGATGCCGAAATAAACTGTGTGCGAAGCTGATCGGCGTGTCTCGGCCGAGGCGACCTGAGCCACAAAAACCTGTCGGTGGCTCGTGACAACCTTCCCGCCATGCCGAGCATCCGCCACGAAGCCCCTCTCGAATTGCTGCGCCACAACCCGCTTTTGGCCGCCGCACTGCTAGCGGGTACCGGCATAGAACTGGCCGACGACACCCGCGCCACCATCACCGACAGCAACCTCAGCACCTGCGACCCGCCCGAGTACCACGCCGACGCCGTCACCCTCCTGGAAGGAACCCACGGAAAGCTGGTCGTCGTCACCGAATCCCAGTCCGCCCCACCCAAACGCGGCAAGCGCAGAGCATGGCCCGCCTATGTAGCCATCGCCCAATCCCAACACAACTGCGATGCCGTCCTCGTAGTCATCGCCTCGACCCGAGCCACCGCACGCGCCTGCCGCCGCACAGTCCGCACCGGCCACCCCGGATTCGACCTCGACCCCATCGTCATCGGCCCACAAAACACCCCCGATCCGACCAACCCCGCCTTCGACTCCGTCACACCCGAACTCACCGTCCTCGCAACCCTTACCAACGCCCTTGACCTGGACCAGGACGCCAACCGCCGCATGGTCCTCGACAACCTCGCAGCCCTCGATCGCGAGACCCGCACCACTTACACTCGATTTGTCCGACAAGCCGCCTCGGACGCGGCCAGAAAAGCCCTGGAGGAACTCATGGCCAGCCCCACATACCGCGACGACTGGGTCGACGGGCTGCTCGATCAAGGCCGCGCCGAAGGACTCGACCGAGGTCGCGCCGAAGGCGAAGCGAAGGCACTGCTGCGCATCCTTATGGCGCGCGGCCTCTCGGTCCCGGACGACATTCGCACGCGCATTGTTTCGTGCCTGGATACCGAACAGCTCGAAGCCTGGATGGACAAGGCCGTCGTCGCCGACTCAATGAATGCCATCTTCGACGACTGATCGTGACGCTCGGCGGACGTGGTCGTACCCTCACAGCGCAACGCGAATCCGTGTTAACTTAGACGAGAATCGCAACTAACTTAGCTGATCGGAGGCGACCATGAGGTCCGCCGTCATCGTCGATGTCGTTCGTACCCCGTCGGGCAAGGGGAAGGTTGGGGGTGGGTTGTCGGGGGTGCATCCGGCGACGCTGCTGGCCGGGGTGTTGGCCGAGTTGGTGGCGCGGAACGGGCTTGATCCGGCGGTGGTCGATGATGTGGTCGGCGGGTGTGTGACGCAGAGCGGGGAGCAGGCGTTCAATATCAGTCGGACGGCCGCGCTTGCCGCGGGGTTTCCGGAGTCGGTGCCAGCGACGACGGTGGATCGGCAGTGCGGGTCGAGTCAGCAGGCCGCGCATTTCGCGGCGCAGGGTGTGATCTCGGGGGCGTATGACGTCGCGATCGCGTGCGGTGTGGAGTCGATGAGCCGGGCGCCGATGTTCTCGAATGCGCAGGGTAAGGATCCGAATCAGGGACCGCTGGCGCATCGGTATCCGGAAGGGCTTGTGCAGCAAGGGATTGCGGCGGAGGTGATCAGTGCGCGGTGGAAGTTCGATCGGGCCGCGCTCGACGAGTTCGCCGCTCGCTCACATCGGCTTGCCTCGGAAACGGCGGCGGCGGGCGGGTTCGCGAACGAGCTGGTTGCCGCGGGCACCTTGACCGCGGACGAGACCATCCGCCCGACAACGACCGCCGAGGGATTGGCGGCGCTGCGGCCCGCGTTCGTGGATGAGCAGTTCACCCGCCGGTTCCCGGAGATCGAATGGTCGATCACGCCGGGTAATTCGTCGCCGCTCACCGACGGTGCCTCGGCCGCATTGATCATGAGCGAGGAAGCGGCGAACAAGTTGGGCCTGCGACCCCGGGCCCGATTCCACGCGTTCTCGGTGGTCGGTGACGATCCGCTGCTCATGCTCACCGCCGTCATCCCGGCCACCCGCAAGGTCCTGGAACGCGCCGGGCTGAGCATCGACGATATCGACACCTACGAGGTGAACGAGGCGTTCGCGCCGGTGCCACTCGTCTGGCAGCACGAACTCGGCGCGGATCCGGCCAAGCTGAACCCGCGCGGCGGCGCGATCGCCCTCGGGCATCCGCTCGGCGCCTCCGGCACCCGTATCCTGGCCACCATGGTCAACCATCTCGAGCAGACCAACGGCCGCTACGCCCTGCAAACCATGTGCGAGGCAGGCGGATTGGCCAACGCCACCATTATCGAGCGCCTCGGATGACGCCCTGCCAAGTCGAGCGAAGCGCGGGCCGGATCACCGAGCAGGTGAACCGATGACGGCGGCACTGGCCGGACTCGACCTCCCCGCACTGCAACGGTATTTCGAAGCACACGTGCCGCAGACCGCCGGACCACTGACCGCCGCGCTACTGAAGGGCGGCAAATCCAACCTCACCTACCGGCTCAACGACGGCACGAACGACTGGGTCCTGCGCCGCCCACCGCTGGGCCCGCTCACCCCCACCGCGCACGACATGGCCCGCGAATACCGCATCGTCGCGGCGCTGCGCGACACGAATGTCCCTGTCGCGCAGGCCATCGCGCTGTGTGAGGATACCGAGGTGATCGGCGTACCGTTCGCCGTCGTCGCCTTCGTGGACGGCCATGTCCTACAGGACGGCGACCAGACCGCCGAACTCACCGTCGACCAGGCCCGCGCCTGCTCGCAAGCCCTCATCGATACCCTGGCCGCACTGCACGCGGTGGACTACACCGCGGTCGGCCTCGCCGAATTCGGCCGCCCCGCCGGATATCTCGCCCGCCAGGTCAAACGCTGGCGCGGCCAATGGGACCGGGTCGCCACCCGCGAACTCGGCGCGCTCGACCGCCTCACCGACGCACTGCGCACCGAGCTGCCCGAACAGGTAGCCGAGACCATCGTGCACGGCGACTACCGCCTGGACAATACGATCGTCGACCGCACCGACTTCGGCAGGATCGCCGCCGTTGTCGACTGGGAAATGGCAACACTCGGCGACCCGCTCGCCGATCTCGGCCTGCTCCAGGTCTATTGGGACGACCGCTGCGAGCCGGTGCTCGGCGTCCGGCACGCCCCGAGCGCCAACCCCGGCTTCCTGTCCACCGACGAGATCGCCGAACGTTACGCCACCGCAACGGGTTACCCGCTGGAACAGCTCCCCTTCTACCGCGCACTCGGCTACTTCAAGCTGGCGGTCATCGCGGAGGGCATTCATCAGCGCTTCCTCGCGGGCAAGACGGTGGGCGACGGTTTCGCCACGATCGGCGCGGCCGTGCCGCTGCTGCTCGACGCCGGGTTGGAAACGCTCGGATGACCCTCCGCAGCGCACTGGTCACCGGTGGTTCGCGCGGCATCGGCGCCGAGGTGGCCCGCCGCCTGGCGAAAGAGGGCTACCAGCTGACCATTGCGGCACGGAACAAGGAGGTGCTCGCGCAGACCGCGACCCGGCTGCGGGAGGAGACCGGCGTCGAGGTGAATCCCGTTGCCGCCCAGATGAACGACCTCGACCAGGTACGCGCGCTGGTCCAAGCGCACGCCGAGCACTTCGACGGACTGCACGCCCTCGTCCTCAGCGCGGGCACCGGCACCGCGGGCGCGGTCGCCGACATGCCGGTGAAGACCTATGAGCGCATGCTCGACGTCAACTTCCGCGCGCCCATCACCCTCATCCAGGCCGCACTTCCACTGCTACGCAAAAGCGCACAGGACGATCCGCGGCACGGCGCGAAAATCATCGCGCTGGCCTCCATCACGGGTGTCGCGGGCGAGGCGGGTCTCGCCGCATACGGCGCGACCAAGGCCGCGTTGATCTCGCTCTGCGAAACCGTCTCCCTGGAGGAGTCGGCCAACGGCGTCAGCGCGACCGCCATCTCCCCCGGCTACGTCGACACCGACATGACCGCGTGGAAACGCGACGTCCTCGACCAGTCGGCCATGTTGAGCACCGGCGACATCGCCGAGATGGTCCTGGCCATCACCCGTCTGTCCCGCAACGCGGTGGTGCCGAACATCGTGATTTCCCGCGCGGGCGACCAACTCTGGCGGGCCTGACACGTGATCTGAGCCTCAGCCGCCCATCGAGACCCGGCCCCGGCGTTACCCTCGAAGCGAAGCCCTGTCATGGGACGACTAGGGAAGGGGCCCTGATGGCGAAGGTCTTTCCGTACCTCGATGACGCGCTACGCAAGTTCATCGGCGACCAGTCGATGTTCTTCGTGGCGACCGCACCCGTCGACGGCGGCCGGGTCAACCTGTCCCCCAAGGGTTATCGCGACACCTTCGCCGTCCTCGACGACCACACCATCGCCTACCTCGATCTCTACGGCAGCGGCTCGGAGACCATCGCGCATCTGCGCGAGAACGGCCGCATCACCATCATGTTCTGCTCGTTCACCCGCACCTCGAAGATCCTGCGGCTCTTCGGCACCGGCCGCGTCGTTCGCCCCGACTCCGCCGAATTCGACACCCTCCGACCGCATTTCGGCCTGCAGCACCCCGGCATCCGGGCCGCCATCGTCGTCAGCATCGACCGTATCGCCGACTCCTGCGGCTACTCGGTCCCCTATCTGGAGCTCGTCGACGAACGCCCGGTGCTCGACACGCTGCACGCCCGCCGCACCGACGACGACTTCGCCCGCCGCATCGCGGGCGACAACGCCGCCAGCCTCGACGGCCTGCCCGCGCTCGAGCCGGACCACCCGCTGCCCTCCGCCATCCCCCGATAGACACCGCCCGCATATCCCGCCCCGCCGCGGTCGGCCTGCGTATGCTCGCCGACATGCGACTGAGCACCCGGAACCAAATGGACGGCACCGTCATCTCGGTCACCCGCGGCGAGGCCATGGCCGTGGTCCGGGTCCGTCTCACCGGCGGCGACGAGATCACCTCCTCGATCACCCGCGACGCCGTCGACGATCTGAAGCTCGCCGACGGCGTCCCGGTGAAGGTGCTGATCAAGTCGACCGAGGTAACCCTCGGCGTCGAGTAGCCCGCCGGTTACCGATCGACAGGCAGCGGTGTCAGTTCCGCCAGTTCCCGCTGCACCATCCGGTCGTGCGCGGCGGCCTCGGCCGCGGCCTTCTTCGGGTTCCAATGACCTGCCATGAGGAACACGAACGGCATGAACGCGACCTGACCGAGCAGGCAGATCCACCACCAGCGGGCCCACTGGTGTGGCGAATCGGCCTTGGCCTGCTGCACTTCTTTGGCGTGCGCGGCCAGATAGGCCTGGTCGTCGGCGGGGATGGTGCCGACCGACTGGAGTTGCGCACCGGCCTGTGCGAGCTTGGGACCCACCGTGCTGAGGACAGCGAGGTCGGCGGGCGGGATCTGCTGGACCGCGGTCAGCCGGGCGATCGCCTGATCCACCGGGATGCCGAACTTCTGCGCTACCTGACCCACCGCCGCGAGCCCGGCCGTCCCGTCAGTGGGATTGGCGGCCAGTGTCGCCTGGGTGGCCGGGTCGATCGCCTGCAGTGTCGCGAGTTCCGTCGAATATCGGGCGGTGAGCGCGAACGCCGCCTGGATGTCGGCGGGTGCCGCGCCGGTCAGTTTGTTCAGCGCCGCCACCTGCGCGGCCGGTTCGTTCGGGTTCTTGGTCAGTGCCGCAAGGGTTTCCGGCCCGACCTGCTGGATGGTCGCCAGCTGCGGGCCGTACTTCGCCTGAATCTCTTGCAGCCGAGGACCGTAGTTGACGAGCGGACCGGCCGCGTTCACGACCACGAGCAAGCCGAACAGCACCACGGTCACGACACTGCGCAGCGTGCCGCCCCACACCGCGAGACCCACCGCGGTCGCCGCCGGATTGCGCTCCTCGACCGTCTCGGTGAAGCTGGCCATCCAGGTCGAGTAGGCGATGCCCGTGCCGACGGCGATGATGACGAACACCCAGCCGAAGGTGTAGTAGTCGGTGCCCGGCTTGTCGGTGTACCCGATGAACAGATACATGCCGACGACGCTGATCACCGCGCCGACGATCATGAACGGCTTGCGCACCTTGAGGTAGTCCGAGGCGATCCCGGCCAGCACCAGCGCGGCCGCGTTGGCGGTCCAGTACCAGTTGCCGAGCGCGTTGGCCTTGGCCGGGCTGAAGCCGAAGTTCGTCGCCATGTAGACCGGAAGGAAGGACACGATCGTATAGAAGAACGCCAGGAACAGGCTGATCGCCAACGCCGAACCGACGATGTTGGGGCGCAGCATCTGGCGCCACTGCCCCTGCTCCAGCTGCTGCACGTCGAGTCCGCGGGCCCGCGCCTCGATCAACGCCCGATCGCGCAGCGACACCATGATCTGGTCGCGCAGTCGCGGGCTGAGCTCACGCAGGCCGACCAGCGCGATCACCGCGATGACGAGGCAGATCACGCCGCACAGCCGGTAGTGGTACTGCCAGTCGGGATGCGCGTCCAGCGTCCGGGTGGAGATCTGAGTGGTGACCAGGGCGCCGATGACCGGACCGAGGGTCCAGAACCCCATGGCGGAGGCCCGGCCGAGCTGCGGCGAGAAGTCACGGATCAGCGCGGGCGTTGCCACCAGCACCGCGCCCTCCACGATGCTCACCACGCAGTACACGACGAGGTACTGCTCCTTCGTCGTGGTCGCGGGCACCGCGAACAGCGTCAGCAGCGAGCAGATCACCACGCCATAGGCCACGATGTTCGCCCGGCCCCACCGATCGAGCAGACCGGCCGCCACCGAGGCGATCGCGCCGAACGCGGCACCGATGATGAAGATCCAGACGAAGTAGGCGAACGACAGGTGGAAATAGGCGATCAGCTCATTGCCCACCGCACCGGTGACGAACAGCTGGTAGTAGAGCGCGATCGAGGCGATGACAACGACGGTCAGATACCAGGATCGGGCGGGGGTATCGGGATAGTGCGGTAGCTTGCGCTGCCACAGCCCGGTGAGAATGGTCGGCGGTGCCGAGGTCTGGGTCGAGCTCATGGTCGAGATGCCTTTCTAGCCACGGCATCTCGTCCGGCTCTCCCTCGAGCCAGCACGAATGAGCCGGGTGGCAACAGGCTAGTGATAGGCATCACGACCCGCAGGCATTTCGCGCCACGAGACCGAAACGTGTTCTAGTTCGAAATCGTGGGATGAAATACCTGAGCGCTCGCTCGGCACATCCCGGTTCGATAATTCGACAAGAGTTTCAGCGTGCGGAAGAAGGCGTAAAAGTCGGCCAATTGCACCAGACAATCAGTCGCCCTGAAATAGCCCGGGGCCTACCGCTTTTCGAGGTAGGCCCCGGTCACACTTTAGAGGTACGCGCCACAGACGGGCCACGCGCCGGGGCCCTGGGTGGCGAGCACGTTCTCCGCGACGCGGATCTGCTCGGCCCGGCTCGCGTTGCTCGGGTTGCCGACGCCGCCGTTGGCGGACCAGGTGCTCTGGGTGAACTGCAGGCCGCCGGAGAAGCCGTTGCCGGTCTCGGTGCCCCAGTTGCCGCCGCTCTCACACTGTGCGACGGCGTCCCAGTCGTGGGCCGACGCGGTGGCGGACAGACCGAAGGGGATGGCGACGAGGGTGCCGAGTGCGGCGGTGAAGCCGAGGACGCGGGTGCTGATCTTGCGGTTATGCGACATAGGAGTTCCTGCCTGCGCCCACCGGCACGGCACCTGCTCGCCGTGTCCCTGCCCCCAGGTAGGTCGGGGACCCTCGAGCCGCGGGGCAGGGTTGCCGGCATTCAGCGGTTCGAGTTCGAGCCCGTCATCGATCGGGCCCCGGCGACGGTAGCGAAGAAGTCGCTGCGAATCACGTCGCGATCACGAAGGGACTACCTGAACCGAAACTGGAGAGTTATGCCGTTTATGCATCTCGAGCAGGCAAAAGGAATCTTCATTACCCGAGGTAATTGTTACGTTATGTGCCCGAGATCACTGGTGAATTGTGTCTTCGGTCGCATCGGCGTCCCGCTCAGCGGGACGCCGATGAAAACTTCGCCGTGCAATGCCTCGAATATCGGCGAACTCTCCGAGGAACGGGGCCGCGCCGAACGCCTACTTGCCGTGCGCTCGCAGTTGATAGAGCCCCTCGGTCTCCGCGACAACCACGCCGTCGTCGTCGGTGACAACGGCAGTCAAGGTGAAGTCCGACTTCCCTTTGGCGGCAGCCTCTTCGGTGATCCGAGCGATCTCCGCCGCCGACAGACTCGCCTGCGCGAGCACATCGGTCTTCGCGGGCTTGCGGAAGTACACGTGCAGATCCTTGACCAGCGGGTAGAACTCCGCGTTGTCGAACGTGGCGACCGCGATCGCGCCACCGAGGATCTCCGCCACCGTGAACAGCACGCCCGCGTACATCACGCCGAAGTGGTTGCCGTTGCCCTCGATCGGCACCGTCGTCGCCGCGAATCCCCGCCGCACCTCGACCGCCGTCACCCCCATCCGGTGCGCGACCGGAATGGTGAATTCCAGTGCCCCGTTGACGATCTCCGCGAACGGCGGTGTCGCCACCTCGTCACCCATACCGCACCATCCCTTCGCACCGGAGGCGACAAGCACCTCGTCGCTGCAGCCTAGCCGCCGTCCGACCGCAAACCCGGTGCGGCGCTGATCGTCTCGCAGTGCCACGCCAGGACCACCGGCGTTGCGCGGATCTCCGCGGCAACGGGCGCATACTGCACTGGATTCCCCCGGCACCATTCGGCGATTCGTGCTCCGTGGCGGCGAATCGCACCCACCACCAGACAGCTGAGGTGTGCAATGAGCAGCATGGACAAGGCAACGGTCGCCGTGGCGGCACTGACCTTCGCCGCGTTGTCGGGGGTGGCCGCGCCCGCGGCGAGCGCCGCGCCGGTATGCGGCGGGGCCGGTCAGCCGACGGTGCTGGCGGCGACATTGCCCGGCGCGCTGGAGGGGCTCACCGTCGACGCGCGTGGGCGGGCCTATACAACGGACCTGGCGACCGGTCGGGTGTATCGGATCGACGCACCCGGCGCGATCCCGGTCCCCATCGCGACGGTGCCGAGCGGCGGTGGCGGCGCGCTCGCCTGGACACCGGGCGACAAGTTGCTGGTCGGCTATGGCGCGGACGCACGGTCCTTCGTCGGCGACACGCTGCGCCATGCCGGAATCATCGAGCTCGATCCGGATACGGGCGCGGTCACGCCCTTTGCCTCGGGGCTCAGCGCCGCGAACGGCATGGACGTCGCGCAGGACGGAACCGTCTACGCCACCAACGACTTCGGCGATCTCGTCGGCCGGGTCTATCCGAACGGAGCGGTCCAAGCGGATTGGACGTCGTTCCCGAGCGCGAACGGCGCGGTTCTCGGCAAGAACGACGAATACCTTTACGTCAGTAGGACATTCGTCAACCCGGGCGTGAGCCGGATTCCCACCGCCAACCCCGGCGCTCCCCAGTCACTGCTCGACCTCGGCGGCGCCGACGCGCTCGCCGCGCCGGACGGCCTGACCCTCGACTCGCTGGACCGCCCGGTGGTCCCCCTCAATACGGCAGGCCAGGTCATCCGGATCGACGCCCCGAACCAGTACTGCGTCCTCGGCGGCGGCAACCCGCTGACGAGCGTGCTCACCTACGGCCGCGGCACGAACGGCTTCTCGGCGGGCCGCCTCTTCGGCGCGACCTTCACCGGTGTCGTCTACGAGATCCCCGGCGGATTCGACCCGAACGCCCGCACCGCGACCCCGTAACGTCGCCGTTCGGGTGCCTCGGTCGATCTTGGGGCGGCTGTTGGCGGGCTGTCCCTGGTCGTGATTGCATGGAGCTCAGGCGGAGCAGCCGGGCACGACACGATCGTCCATGCGTCACATGGAGGTAGGGATTGCGTTCTCGCACCACAGTGCTGATCGGCATCGCGCTTGTCGCGGTAGTCGCGTTGGTGGCGAGCGGGATTCTGTTCGCCGTCCGGCACGGCTCGCGCGCGGATGCCGCGCCGGTCTGCCCGGGTGACGATGCCGCGTCCGCACCGGGGTGGACGTCGACCAATACCGAGGTGGACGCCTCGTTCCAGCAGCATCCGTTCGTCGGCAACGGGTACCTCGGCCTGCGGGTGCCGCCGCGCGGCGCGGGGTACGCGTCGACGGGTGAGACGAGCGGCTGGCCGCTGTACACGCCGCGGTACGACGGCGCTTTCGTCGCCGGTCTGTATGGGCACACGCCGGGGCTGGCCGACGATCGGGAGGTCGCGGCGGCGATCCCGAACTGGTCCGCGCTCACGGTCGGTGTCGGCGACGAGACGTACGCCGCGAACACACCGGCCGCGCAGATCACGAACTTCTCGCAGACCCGCTACCTGCGGTGCGGGTTGGTGCGCACGGCGCTCACCTGGACCAGCCGGGACGGCAAGGCGACGGATCTGGTGTACGACGTGGTCGCGGATCGGGTCGATCAGCATGTCGGCGCGGTCCATCTCACGCTCGTCCCGCACTGGTCCGGCGAGATCGCCGTGACCGATCTGCTCGACGGCGCAGGCGCTCGCCGGATGACGCAGACCGAGGGTGGCGCGAGCGACGGCGATATCCGGGTCGGCTTCCGCACCGACGGCACCGGAGTCGTCGGCGCGATCGCCTCCGTGCTGAGCACCGGAGCAACGCGGCAGCCAGCCCCGGCACACGATCTCACCGTCAGCCAGCAGAACCGTCTCACCGTGCGGGACGGAAAGACTTACGAGGCAACCAAATTCGTCGGCGTCGACACCGCGCTCACCACACGCGATCCCCTGGCGGCGGCCAAGGACGCGGCGCAGGGAGCGGCACGTAAAGGCTGGCCGGACCTGCTGGCGGACACCGCGGCGGCGTGGCGATCGTTGTGGCGCGGCGACATCGAGATCCCCGGCGGTCCCGACCTGCAGACGTGGGCCCGCGGTGCGCTGTACTCGCTGTACTCGAGCACGAATTCCCAACAGGACAACAGTATTTCGCCGGTCGGACTCAGCAGCGACAACTATGCGGGTGCCGTGTTCTGGGACGCCGACATCTGGATGTTCCCCGGTCTGCTCCAGCTGGCGCCCGATCTCGCGAAATCCGTGGTGGAATACCGGTTCAAGACGTTGCCCGCCGCGCAGGCGAACGCTCGACAGCTCGGCTACCGTGGCGCCTTCTACCCGTGGACCAGTGAAAGCCGGGGCGCGCTCGCGGAATGCCACAGCTGGGATCCGCCGCACTGCCTGACCCAGATCCACCTGCAGGGCGATATCTCCCTCGCGGCCTGGCAGTACTACCTGGCCACCGGCGATACCGCCTACCTGCGCGAGCGCGGCTGGCCGATCATGCGGAACCTGGCCGAATTCTGGGCCTCGCGCGTCACGCCGAACCCGGACGGCAGCTACTCGATCGAGAACGTCGCCGGCCCTGATGAATACAGCAACGGCGTCAAGGACGGGGTCTACACCAACGCGGTAGCCGCACTGGCACTGCGCAATGCGGCCCGCGCCGCCGAGATCGTCGGCGAGCCCGCCCCGCCCGAGTGGACCGCGATCGCCGACCACCTGCGCATGCCCTTCGATCCGGCGCGGCAGATATTCGCCCAGTACGACGGCTATCCGGGAACACCCATCAAACAGGCCGACACCGTACTGCTGATCTATCCGCTGGAATGGCCTATGTCGCAAGAGGTTTCGACCAATACCCTCGAATACTATGCCGAACGCACCGATCCCGACGGTCCGGCGATGACCGACTCGGTGCACGCCATCGACGCCGCGGCGATCGGCACGCCGGGCTGCGCGACGGACACCTATCTCGAACGCGCGGTCCGGCCGTTCGAGCGGGCGCCGTTCGGGCAGTTCGCGGAGGCGCGCGGCAACAAGGCGGGCGTCAAGGACGCGCTGGCCGGTGCGCCCGCCTTCACCTTCGTCACCGCCGCGGGCGGATTCCTGCAGACCTTCACCAACGGCCTGCTCGGGCTGCGCCTGCGGGCCGACGAGATTCGCATCGATCCGATGCTGCCGCCGGAACTGAGCGACGGGCTGCACATCCGCGGCATGCATTGGCAGGGACGGACTTTCGACGCCGAGATAGGACCGGTCGACACCAGGCTCACACTGAAAGACGGTGCGGCAATGCAGGTTCGGACCTCGACCGGCACCCAACTGGTCAGCGGCGATCATCCGCTGAGCGTCAAGACCCGCCGCCCTGACCTGGCGCCCACCGACAACATCGCCCGCTGCAAGACCGTGTCCGCGAGTTCGTCCGAACCCGGCCGATACGCCGAGGCGGCCGTCGACGGCAGTACCGCCACCGGCTGGGCTCCCGACGCCGCGCAAGGCACCCTCACCGTCGACCTCGGCGCCGAAACCCTTGTCGGCCGGATACTCCCGCGCTGGTCGGATCCCGCACCGACGGCATCCACCCTCTCGGTGTCACCCGACAACAAGACCTGGACGACGGTCACCGTCGACGCGACATCCGGCACGACCGCCAGCCCGATCTCCGCCCGCTACATCCGACTGGACGTCACCGCCACAGACCCGGCCATCCATCCGAGCCTGAGCGAACTCGAGATCTCCGCACCAAAATAGGCGGCAATCACCAGCCGACGACGTAACCCCGCATGCCGCGAGGGTTCGCCGCCGCAGCCAGCACACCCGACTCCGAGTCACGCGCGACGGCGCACAGGCGGCCTTCCGACCGCCGTGGTCAGTTCGTTGGGCACACTGGCCACTGTCACCGTGCAGCCGCGGCTGACCAGGTCGAGAACCTGGCCGATAAGCGAAGACAGTTCGGCGGGCATCTCTATTGTGTCGCCGCCTCGGAGGCCGATGAGGACTCCGGCCGAATCCGCAACTTATAAGTGCAACACCCCTGGGCCCGCTGGCAGCTCAGCTGACCGAGGCGATCGAACTGGCGATGCGCGACTAGGCGAGTTTGTGGGCGTAGACGGCTAGGCGGACGCGGTTGTCGCAGGCGGTTTTGTCCATCAGGTTGGCTACGTGGGTTTTGATGGTGGTGATGCCCAGGTGGAGGTGGGTGGCGATTTCTTGGTTGCTCAGGCCTTCGCCGATGAGGGTGAGGACTTCGTGTTCGCGGGGGGTCAGGTTTGGGTGGGTGGCGGGGGGTTCGGAGGTGGGGCGGGTTTCGATTACGCGGTCGACCAGGCGGCGCATCAGGGGTGGGGAGAAGAGGATGTCGCCGTCGGCGGTGCGGCGGATGGCGGTGAGCAGGTCGGCGGGGGCGGTGTCTTTGACGAGGTAGCCGGTGGCGCCCGCGGCCAGCGCTGGGAAGAGGTGGTCATCGTCGTCGAAGGTGGTGAGTACCAAGACTTTCGCGGACGGGCGGGCGCCGACGATCTGTTCGGTCGCCGCGACGCCGTCCAGGCCGGGCATGCGCAGGTCCATCAGGATCAGGTCGGGGGTCAGTTCCGCGTTCAGCCGGATGGCCTCGATGCCGTTCGCGGCCTCGCCGACAACCTCGAAATCCGGGATGGATTCGATGAGCATGCGCAGCCCGGCGCGGACCAGGCGCTGATCGTCGACCAGCAATACGGTGATCATCGCGCGGCCCCCGCCCCGGCCGGTGTCTCGACGCCGGGCAGCCAGGCGAGCACCTCCCATCCTTGCCTGGTCGCCCCGACGGCGAAGGTGCCGCCCGCGAGTTCGACCCGTTCCCGCATACCGATGATGCCGTGCCCGGCCGGGTTCGTCCCGGAGACGCCGGTGCCGCTGCGGACGTGCACCGCGACCCCCTCGCTGCGCCGGAGCACACCGACCTGGACCGAGGTGGCGGGCGCGGCGTGCTTCATCACGTTGGTGAGCGATTCCTGCACCAGCCGCAGCAGGGTGAGCCTGCCGATCGCGTCGAGTCCGCCCAGATCGGGCGCGATATCGGCCTCGACGGTGAATCCGGCCACCTCGACCCGGCGCACCGCCGCCGAGATCTCGGCCCGCACGGCCGCCGCGTCCACGAGCGCGACCTCGCCGAGTTCCGGATCGCGCAGCGCGGCGAGCAACCGGCGGATATCGGCGAGCGCGTCGGCGGCGGTATCGCGCACGTCGTCGAGCACCGCGTCGACCCGAGGATCCTGCTCGGCGACGACATGCCTTGCGATACCGACACGCAGCACGATCGAGGCCATGTGGTGCGCGATCAGATCGTGCAACTCCCGCGCCATCGCGCTGCGCTCGGCCGCCCGAGTGCGCAATTCTGTTTCGGCCCTACGGGTTTCGGCGTCGGCGGCGCGCAGCCGCAGGGTCGCCGCTAGATCCCGCTGACCACGCAGATACAGCCCGAGCAACAACGGCACCCCCATATAGGTACCCGCCTCGACCACGGTGGCGGCGCCCCACAGGCTGGCCTCGTGACTACCCCACCGGCCGAGCAGCACGGCCGCCGCCCAGCACACCGCCGCTAGCGCAACCCGCCGGTTCCGATGGGTGCGCATCACCACGTCGACGAGGGCGACCGCACCGAGAAACGGCACCAGACCCGATAGTCCCCACGCGTGCGTGCGAAACATCGGCACGGCGAGCGCCGCGAGCGCCACCGAGACCGCGAGCGGCCACCGATCCCCCGCCACGAACAGCACGCTCGCGAGCATGGCAAGCAGCCAGTAACTCCATGGCACCCGGTACTGGCCGGGAAAGGTGCTCGCCACCAACAGCAACGGGACCAGCACGAGCGGCAGGCAGCGCACGACCAGCCGCAGGTCGCGCCGCAACCGGATCTCCATCACACGTCAACGGTAGGGGACCGCGGATTCGTCGTCGGCGATGGCATGCCGTGCTCGAACGACCGACGATGCGTCGCTAGCACGTCATGCCCGCTTCCACAAGGGTCCGCGGGCGGAGTAAACGCCCCAGAAAGGCGACTACGCGGACGATCCCCGCAACTCATCGGCAATCGAGGCTGGATGCAACACCGATCGAAGGAGTGAACGTGGTCTCGAGACGAGGCTTCCTGGCCGGACTCGCCGTGGTACCGCTCGCCGGATGCGCGGCGCGGTCGGGCGCGCCGATCCCGGGTTCCGCGACGAGTACCTCGAGGCCGCTTCCGATACCACCGCTCGCCTCGTCGTCGGTGGGTGCCGACGGCGTCCGCCGATTCACCCTCGACATCCAGCAGGGCACGTCGGAGATGCTGCCGGGCAAGCGCACGCCGACCTGGGGTTACAACGGCGCGATCCTCGGCCCGACGCTGCGGGCCAAGCGCAACGAATCGGTCGCGTTCACCATCCGGAACTCCCTGCCCGAGCCGACCACCGTGCACTGGCACGGCATGCACCTGCCCGCGCGGTGCGACGGCGGCCCGCATCAGACGATCGCCGTCGGCGGCACCTGGGAGCCCGCGTGGACCGTCGACCAGCAGGCCGCGACGCTCTGGTATCACCCGCATCCGCACGGCGCCACGGAAAAGCATGTCTACCGGGGACTTTCGGGCATGTTCATCGTCGATGACGAGTCAACAGACACCCTCGATCTGCCGAAAGAGTATGGGGTCGATGATATTCCGCTCGTCATCCAGGACCGGCGCTTCACCGCCGACGGCGCACTGGACGAATCCGATCCGACCGATATCGGCCTGCTCGGCGACACCATCGTCGTAAACGGTATCGCGGGAGCGTATTTGGACGTTCGCACCGACCGGGTTCGCCTAAGAATGCTCAACGGATCGTCGGGCCGGATCTACCACCTGGCGTTCGACGACCACCGCACCTTCCAGCTCATCGCCACCGACGGCGGCCTGCTCACGGCACCGGCAACGCTGAGCAGCATCCAGGTCAGCCCCGGCGAACGCGTCGAGATCGTGGTCGAACTGCGCGGCGCCGAGCGGGTCATGTTGCGATCACTGCCGATCGAGCAACGCAGGGACATCGACCGCGCCGCCGCGTTCGGCTTCGACGACACCTTCGACATCCTGCAGCTTCGCGCCGCACCCAGCCCGAAAACGTCCGCGCCCGTTCCGGATTCGCTCGCATCGATCCCCGCCCTCGCCGCGCCAGGCACCACCCCGGACCACACCTTCGAACTGAAATGGTTCATGATCAACGGCCGTCGGATGGATATGAACCGCATCGACATGACCATCCCGGTCGACACCACCCAGGTGTGGACGGTGCGCAACAACGACAACTGGCCACACAACTTCCACGTGCACGACGTCCAGTTCCAAGTGGTCGACATCGACGGCAAGGCCCCGCCGCCCGCCCTCGCCGGTTGGAAGGACACCCTCTACACCGAGCCGCGGTTCACCTACCGGCTGGCAATGCGTTTCGCGCAGCACAGCGACCCGACCTATCCCTACATGTTCCACTGCCACCTATTGCTGCACGAGGACCACGGCATGATGGGGCAATTCCTCGTGCTCGCCCCCGGCCAGCAGCCCGCGCCGATGCGAATGGACATGCCAGGCATGGAATCCGAGGGCACGCCTGGCATGAATCATCACGGCTGAATGGCCGAGACCGTCACTTGGTCGCCGGGCGATTACGGATGTCGCGGACGTAGGTGACGGCCTGCTTGCCTTCGCCGGGGCTGCGCGTATCCGAATCGAAAAGTGTTGTGGCGACGAAGAGTTCACCGAGCTTGCTGTAACCATAGGTGCGCGGATCGAAGTCGGGCCGCTGCTTGTTGATGATCGATCCGACGCTGGACAGCGTGGCCCAGCCGGAATCGTCGGAGGCGGCGTCCACGGCGTTGCGGAGCAGGTTCATGAGTTTCGCGTCACCCTTGAGTTGGTTGGCGGCGGGCCGACGGGTGGGCGTCGGCGACTCATCCGTTGTGCCGGTGAGGTTTTCGGTGTAGATGAACTTGTCACAGGCGGCGACGAAGGGTTTCGGCGTCTTGTGCTGGCCGAATCCGTAGACGGTGCGGCCGGATTCGCGGATGCGGCTGGCCAGGCGGGTGAAATCGCTGTCGCTGGAGACGATAACGAAGCCGTCGAGGTTGCCGGTGTAGAGCAGGTCCATCGCATCGATGATCATCGCCGAGTCGGTGGCGTTCTTGCCGGTGGTGTAGCCGAACTGCTGGATCGGCTGAATCGACTGCGCGAGCAGCTGATCCTTCCACCCCTTCAGGTTCGTGCTGGTCCAGTCGCCATAGGCCCGCTTCACATGGGCCGTCCCGTACTTGGCCACCTCGGCCAACAACCCGTCAGCGATGGCGGGCTGGGCGTTGTCGGCGTCGATCAGCACCGCAAGCCGCGTAGCGTTGTCGCTGCTCAAGGCATTCCCCATTCGTCGGTCGGCTACCGGACAACGGTAGCCCGCCACACCCTCGCCGACCGACCGACACTACCGCCGCGCGGTTACTTACGCGCGGTGTCCGCCGGCAGCGAATCGGCAGACTTCGGTCTGAACAACCGGCGTTGGCTGGTCCGTGCGGGCCGGCCGTCACCCTCGGCTGGTTGCGGACCGGCGGCCGGTCGGCCTTGGCCGCCGGGTAGGGGTTGACCGCCAGTACCCTGCCCGGCGACGTTGCTGACCGCACCGGCCCCGGCTTCGGTGCCGGGCAGATCGGCGCGGACGGGTGGGTTCGATGGCGGCTGGTCGGGCATACGGCGACTGCCGAAGACCGGCGTCCGGCGGGTTTCCGCGAGCTCGCGACGCGCGACGGCGCCGCGGCGGGCAGTGCGGCGGGCACCGGCGAGCAGCAGGCTCAGCCCGGCCAGTCCGATGGCGCCGACGACGATGCCGTACAGGAAAAGCACCCCGGTGGAGCCGGTGACGTGATAGCCGAAGACGGCGAAGTTATCGGTCAACGCGTGCGCGCCGCCGCTATTGGCGAACACGCCGATAACCCCGATGATCACGGCGGCGAGCAGGACGACGAGCCCGATGATGACGAGCATGATGATCCTCAGATCTGTCTGTGTCTTCCCAGTACACGCCGCCCAGGTCCTACTGTCAACAGTGTAGGCCTACACTGATGAACTACAGTTGAGAACTCACGCTCCATGACTCTGCTCGCGATCGGCCCGCAGATCGGCATCACCGAGCGGCTCATCTTCTACCCGCGGCCCACCTGGATGGCGGTGACCGGCGCCGCCATCGCGCTCAAACCGATCCGGCCACCGCTCGTCCACGAAACACCGCCGCAGGCAGTGTCAGTCGCGTAATGCCTGTTCCCGCAACGTACTCAGCGTTTTGGAGAGTATCCGCGAGACCTGCATCTGGGACACCCCGAGCTGCGCGGCGATCTGATCCTGGGTCTTGGACTCGAAGAACCGCATGACCAGCACCTGGCGTTCGCGTTCGGGCAGCGCCGCGATGAGCGGCTTCACCGCGAGGTAGTCCTCGACGGTCTGGTATTCGGGCTCTTCGGCGCCGAGGGTGTCCAGCGGCGAACGCGGCGCGCTGTCGTCGTCGCTGTCCAGACCGGCATCGATCGAGGTGGTCTGGTAAGCGTTGCGGGCGATCAACGCCTGGGTGACCTCGACGAGGTCGGCGTCGAGATAGTCGGCGATCTCGCGCGCCTTCGGCATCCGGCCGAGCCGCTGCGCGAGCGTCTCGATCGCGGGCGCGATGGTCTGCTGAATCTCCTTGAGCCGTCGCGGAACTCGCACCGACCAGGTGTAGTCGCGGAAGTGCCTGCGTACCTCACCCATGATGGTCGGCACCGCGAAGGCGAGGAACGGCGAACCGTGCGAGGCGTCGAAACGGTCCACCGCTGCGACCATGCCGACGCGGGCGATCTGCAGCAGGTCGTCGAAGTTCTCGCCGCGGCCGGTGAACTTGCGCGCGATGTGCTCGGCCAGCGGCAGGCAGCGACTGATCAGCTCGTCGCGCACGACCGCGCGTCGCGGGTCGTCGGCGTCGAGTTCACTCAGCTCGAGGAACAGCGGCTCGATATTGTCGTAGCTGTCCCCACCACGTCGGCGTGGCTCACTGCCTACGCCGGACGCTGTCGCCTCATTGCTCATCGAGGTCGCCCCGGGCCCAGACGAAGTCGACGACAGTCGGGTAGCCGGAAACGGCGGCATCGAACGGCGCCCTGGTCGCGGTGACCGAATCGGTCAGGGTCTGCACGATATGCCAGCCGAAACTTCCTGCGCCGACCTCTGTTTCGGACTTACCCACCGCGCGGATGGTGGCGCTGAGCACGCCTTCGCGATAGGTGAACGCGCAATCGATGGTCGAACCGGGCGCCGCGTCCTGCATCAGCACGGTCGCGATCTCGTCGAGCGCGAGACGGATATCGGTCACCTCGTCGAGCCCGAAATCGGCGATCAGCAGCACCGTCTCGGCGAGCGCGCGCAGCATCGTCAGTTGCTCCGGCGACGCGGGCACCGTGACGGCGACCGTTGTTGTCTCCGTCACGGATTCGGATACCCGTTCACTCATTCCGCCACCACCTCATTTACGCGCGCGTGTCCGATCGACGGGTCAGCCTACCCGGACCGAGTCGCGCTCGGCAGCGGGCACACCCGTGCCGCCGCGCCGCCGTTTCCGACGGCGCGGCACACCGGGCGATTACTTCTCGATGTTCTCGAAATCGAACTGGCCGTTCCAGGTGAGTTCGGCCTTTTTCACCTTCTCGCCCCGGCCGGCGGTGGCGATGTAGTCGAGCACCGGGATGTCGGCCATGTCGCGGAACAGCAAGGTCTGTGCCTGTGCGACCAGCTTGTAGGACTCGTCGAGGCTCGGCGCGGCCAGCGCGGCGTCGATGAGTTTGTCGAACTCGGGATTCTTGTAGTCGACGTTGTTGGTCCCGGCCCCGGTGTAGTACTCCGCGGTGAGGAACTGCAGCATCGTCGGGTAGTCGCCCTGCCAGCCGTAGCGGAACGCCTTACCGATGGTCCCCGCGGTGATCGCGGTGCGGATGTCCTTGAACGTCGGGTACGGCGACCCGATCGCCTCGATACCGAGGGTGTTCTTGATGCTGTTCGCCACCGCTTCGATCCAGGCCTGGTGGCCGCCATCGGAGTTGTAGGCGATCTCGTAGCGACCCGACCACGGCGAGATCGCGTCGGCCTGTGCCCACACCTTCTTCGCCTCTTCGGGGTTGTACTTCAAGACCTCCGAGCCAGGCAGATTCCCGTTGAAGCCGGGCAGCGTGATCGCGGTGAAGTCGCGCGACGGAACCCTGGTGCCGTGGAAGATGTTGTCGCAGATCTGCTCTCGGTTGATCGCCATCGAGAGCGCCTTGCGGCGCAGCACGCCTTCTTCGCCGCCGAAGTGCGGGATGTTGGGCTGGCTGCTGATGTGCTGGTTCTGCGCGGTCGGCTTGGTGATGGCCCGATCGCCGAGGTCCTTCTTATAGGACGACACCGCGCTGTCCGGAATCGTGTCGAGCGTGTCGAGGTTGCCAGCGAGCAGGTCCGCGTACGCCGTGTCGAACGACTGGTACATGGTGAACCGCAGGCCCTTGTTCTTGGCCGGGCGTGCGCCCTTGTAGTCCGGGTTCGGCACCAGATCGACCTTGACGTTGTGTTCCCACGCTCCGGTGCGCGCCATCTTGTACGGTCCGTTGCCGATCGGGTTCTCGCCGAACGCCTTGATGTCCTTGAACGCCACCTCCGGCAACGGATAGAACGGCTGGAAGCCGAGCGCGAGTTCGAAGTCGATCGACGGGCTCTTCAGCGCGACGGTGAAGGTGTGGTCGTCGACCACCTTCAGGCCCGACATCGTCTGTGCCGTCGGCTTTTCCGCCGCAACGTCGTCGTAGCCGACGACGTTCGAGAAGGCGTAGCCCTGTAGCTGCGCGTTGGTGCCGAGCGCGGCGTAGTTCCACGCGTCGACGAAGGACTTCGCCGTCACCGCCGTACCGTCGGTGAACTTCCAGTCCGGCTTGATGGTGATCTTGTAGTTCTTCCGGTCCGTCGAGTCGATCGACTGCGCCATGTCGTCGTGGGCAACGCCGTCGGCGTCGTAGTACTTCAGCCCGGCGAAGAGCCGGTCGACGATGCGGCTGCCGTTATTGTCGTTGTTGTTGGCGGGCAGCAGCGGGTTCTGCGGCTCGGTGATATTGGTCGTGACGATGCCCGAGTCGGTGTTGTCGTCGGACGAGCATCCGGACAGCCCAAGGCTTGTGGCCAGTAACACCGCCGCCGTCAACGCGCCAGCTCTTGTGAATCTCACTGCGTTCTCCCCAGGTCGAGAAGGGGCAGAACCCGCGACACGCGTGAGATCACCAGCGCTTGCCGACACGATCTGCCTTGAATGTCCTCGGACAGTAGCGATTCCACCGAGCGCTGTCATCAGATCGCAGCTCCCGGCGTCGGGTGTGTCGGGTCAGAGCCAGTCGTTCTGCCGGATCCCGACCTGGGTGAGGTTGGCGTTCAACACACCATCGAGCAGTTCGCGGCGGCTGCGGACCCGCCCGTCGATCTGGCGGAAGTGCCGGTCGATCTCGTGCAGCGCCTGTTCGCCGATTTCCGCGGCGTAGGGGTCCGCGCTCACCCAGGTCGGCAGGCGGCGGCGGACGAGACGTTCGAGCGGCTCGTCGACCAGCGGCCCGGTGGCCTGCTCCAGATCCGTCAGGAGTCGCCGCAGCCGGTAGATCCGCTCCACCGGGTTGGTACCGCGCAGCGGGAAGACTTCACGCTCTACCGACCTGATCTCCCGATCGATGTCGTCGATCAGCAGCAGATAGCTGTCGATGACGAGATCGAGGACGCCGCGCAACAGGGCGAGCGGGCCGCCGCGCAGTTCGGCGCGGCCGTCCTCGATCACCGCGTCCTCGACGACCTGCATGCCGGGCCGTTGCAGATCCTCGTACGCCGCCGAAAGTGCCTGCGGGGCGACACCGACCGCCGCGTGCAGGCGCGCGAGATCCCCGGCGTCCGGCTCCTGGACGCTCACCCAGGCGAACGCACCTGGTTGACGCCAGTTCGGGCCGTATTCCGTCATCTCGACCTGAGTCAGGCCATCGAGATAGACGGCAGCTTCGGTAATCACTGCGGCATCGTACGGTAATCGACCAACCGGTCCGGATGTTCTTGGCGTCGCCGGAGCGACGATCGCGCGAACACAACGACGATCGGTTACTCGCGGCCGTGCTGAGCTGCCGGGCGGTCAACGGCCTGATGGACGGCGGTGCGGACCTGTTCGCGCAGCCAGGTATGCGCCCGATCGCCGTCGTAGCGCTGATGCCAGGCCGCGATCACCGGGATCGATATCGGCTCCAGCGGAAGAGGGACAAGGCGCAGTCCCAGTTCGGCGGTCATCGCCTCGGTCATCCGCTCCGGCACGGTGGCCACCAGATCGCCGCGGCGGACGAACCGCAGCGCCGCGGCGACCGTCGGCACGGTGGCGACGACCCGGCGGGTCAGCCCGCGCGCGTGCAGGAGATCATCGATCGGATCGTGCAGGCGTCCGCGCCGCGATACCGTGATGTGTTCCGCACCAACGTAATTGGTGATAGTGAACGTGCGCGCCGGATGGTCCCGGCCGATGGCGACCACCAGTCGGTCGTTCGCGATGATCTCGTGCCGAATGTCCGCCGACGCAGGCGGATTCGAGCCGATCTCGAGATCGACGTGTCCGTGCCGCAGTTCGTCGGTGTCGGCGTCCGCCTCGGCGAGTAGGCGCAGCCGGACGCCGGGGGCCTGCGCGCGGACCGTCGCGAGCAGGTCGGGACCGATCGTATTGACCACGGCGTCATGCCATTTCAGCGTGAATGTCCGTTCGAGCGTGGTCAGGTCGAGGTCGTGTTCGGACGACAGCACCAGCTGTGCCTGCTGGACCAGCGCGTGCACTTGTTCGCGGACCGCGAGCGCACGCGGCGTCGGCGTCATCGTCCGCCCGGTCCGGACCAGGATCTCGTCGCCCATCACCCGCCGAATCCGCCCGAGCGCCCGGCTCACCGCGGGCGCCGTGAGATGCAGCCGATCCGCCGCACCGGCCACGCTGCCCTCCTCCAGCAGCGCGTCCAACGCGGTCAGCAGGTTCAAATCCAATTGCATGAGAGTAACTCTATTACTTACTGGAATGCATTTGACGACAACGGTCACGTTTTCTAGCGTTAAGGCAGCAACTCACGAAAACACTTCTCCCGATTTCTCTTTCGAACAGGATCACCATGTCGACTTTGCTGAACGCCACCGTCGAGGCGGACCGAGAACTCCTGCCAGCGGTGGTTACCGCGGTACGCGCCGCGGGCGCACACCTGCGCGAACGCTTCGTGCCGCGGACCGAGCTTGACAACCGCGCAGCCGTATTCGCCGCGATCACCGCCACCGATGCCGAATCGCTGCCGTTCCTGCGCGAGCCGTTGCTCGCGGCCAGGCCGGGCGCAGGCTGGGTCGACGACGAACTCGCGGCGGGCGACCTTCCCGCAGGCGAATGGTGGGTCGCCGACGCGGTGGAGGGCAATATCAACTACATCCACGGCATGACCGACTGGGCGGTGACCGCCACACTCGTGCGCGACAACCAGGCGGTCCTGACCGTGGTACACCTCCCGCTGGTCGACGAGACCTACACCGCGGTGCGCGGCGGCGGCGCCTTCCGCAATGGCGTCGCGTTGCGCGCGTCGGCCAAGACGGGACTCGATGCCGCGCTCGTCGGCACCGGGCAGGCGAAGCCGGGCGAGGACCGAGATACCTTCCGCCGCATCGGCGAATCGGTCACCGCCATGCTCGAGGCCGCACTCGTCATCAAGGTGTCGGTCCCGGCGACACTGCAACTGATCCAGGTCGCCGCCGGGCGCTCGGATGTGTTCTGGCAGTACAGCGCCGTCCGCTCGGGACTGTTGCCCGGCGCACTGCTGGTGGCGGAGGCGGGCGGCACGGTCACCGACACCGAGGGCAACCCGTGGCAGCTGAGCAGCCCGGACTTCCTCGCGTCCGCTCCCGGACTGCACGCGGCGGCGCGGCAGGTCCTCGCCACAGTCCGTTGACCATCGAAATCCTTTGTCCTACAACCACTGAGGAACAGACCATGAGCACCATCGGAATCCTTGGGTCCGGACGAGTAGCTACCGTGCTTGCGAACAAACTGGCCACCACGGGACACGACGTCACCATCGGAACCAGAAATGCCGACGCACTGAACTGGACCGGCGCACCCATCACCGTCGCCGATTACGAGTCGACGGCGCGCCGTGCGGAACTCGTCATCAACGCCACTCCGGGCGACGGCGCGATCCAACGATTCGGCGCGCTGTCGGCGGCGCTGGACGGCAAGATCCTCGTCGACGTCTCGAATACCCACGGCCCCAGCGGATCCGAGCACAGTCTCGCCGAACTCCTGCAGACGGCACTGCCCGCGACGCGAGTGGTGAAGACGCTCAACACCATGTTCTTCACCGTGATGACCGACCCGCACAGCCTGCGCATACCGCCCACCGCGTTCCTCTCCGGCAATGACGCGGCGGCGAAAACAGTGGTCACCGCGCTACTCACCGACCTCGGCTGGCCTACCGACTGGATCGAGGATCTCGGCGATCTCAGCACCGCTCGCGGCACGGAAGCCATGATGCTGCTTATCCCTTCGCTCATCCGAAACCGGGGTCTCGCTCCCTTCGCATTGACCATCGCGGCCTGAATACCCTGCGCTCGTGGCAATTCAACACCTGCAAATTCACCGAATTTCGTTGCGCGGAATTCGCGGAATCGATCACTCGACGCAGGCCGCGGAGTGAGAATGGAGGTGGCCTGATCCGGCTTCACGGGGACGTATCGGCTGTCGTGGCCGACCGAACATGTGGGGAAACACGATGAAAGTCAAAGGATTTGCCACCGCCCTTCTCGCAGTGGGCGCCACCGGAATTACCGCGGGCATCGTTCACGCCCAACCATTATCGGAGCCGTCGGCCGAGGTCAGCGTGTCCAGCGTTGATCATGGAATCGGATACACCACGGCAACGGATGGCAGCGGGGTGATCACCACCGTCGACGCGGGTGTCTTCGCGTTGACCAGTGACGCCGCCGCGATCACCCTGACCGACAGCGCGGGCAATGTCGTCGCGACGCTACCAACGTCCTTCACCGCCAACGGCCAAACCTTCGGCCTGCGGCCACAAATCAGCGACAGCGGGCGCGCACTGACGATGACCCCCGTCAGCGCCCCGGAAACCAGCTCGCGCCTGGCACAACTCGTCGATGAACAAGACGACACCGTGGCACGCAAGCAGTACAACGCCGGCATCGGCGCCCTGATCGGCGCTGGCATCGGCGCGGTGATCGGCTTCTTCCTCGGCGGCGTCGGCGCCCTGGTCACCATCCCCATCGGCGCGGGCATCGGCGCCCTGATCGGTTACTCCACACCGTGATTCGCTGATCATCGGCTGACGCGCGTACCCCTCGGACCGCGCGTCAGCCGATCAACGCACCGGGAGTGCGCCCGGTGAAGCTCACTACGTCGCGATACATGTGCGACTGATCCGCGTACCCGCACGCGAAGGCGACCTCGGCGAAGTCGACGCCCGCGGCCAAACCGGCGGCCGCGTGATCGAAGCGCACCAGCATGGCAGTTGCGCGCGCAACCGGCGCGTGTCGCAGCCGCACAGCTCGCCGACATCGACCACCGCGTCATCGAGGTCGGACAGCGCGACGCCGAGCAGCGAATACGCCGCCACCGTCGATAAGCCGCAGCTGCGCGCATTCGACCCGCTCGCCACGAATGCGCGCCGGGCACGGCGACAGTCCGGCAGCCGGTCATCTACCCACCATCAGCAGTTCGTCGATGTCCGGGTGGCGCTCCCAGTCCGAGGTGGCCAGGTCGGTGTCGCCGCTCGCCCGGCGCGTGTCTTGAACGAATGTTCCCGACGTGCGACACCGCGGCGCGGGCAATCGCGCGAGGATGGTCCGCATGACCGACCACGTGCTCGCGATCGACCTCGGCAAGACCGGGTGCCGGGGCTCCCTTCGGCTCGACGGACGCGAGACGCGGTCCGCCGATGGGCCAGGCGCACCCGGGCTGGCGTACGCCGGAGGTGTCGCGGCGGCGGACCGCGCGATACGCGCTGTGGTCGGTCGACTGGCACTGGCCGACACGACCTTCACGCTGTTCGTCGGTGCCGCGGGTGCCGCCGCCGCGCCCGACGCGGCCGAACTCCTCGCGCGACAGCTGGCCGATATCCCCGGCGCACGAGCCGTCGCCGTCACCTCCGACGCGGTGACCGCGCACGCCGGTGCACTCGGCGGCGCGCCGGGCGTTGTTCTTGCCGCCGGAACCGGCGCCGTGGCTACGGCGGTCGATGCGACGGGACGATTCACGAGGACCGACGGCTGGGGTCCACTGCTCGGCGACGAAGGCGGCGGCGCGTGGATCGGGGTCGAGGGATTGCGTGCCGCGCTGCGCTCCTATGACGGGCGCGGCGGGCACACCGAACTCGCGGCGAAAGCCACTGAGCACTATGGGGTGCAGCTCGACGAACTGCCGAAACACCTAGGCCAGCACGAAAACCCAGCCCTGCTCGCCGCTCGCTTCGCCCCTGTCGTCGCCGCGACCGCCGCGACGGACGAGACCGCGGCCGCCCTCATGACGGCGGCCGGACGCGCACTCGCACGCACCGTCCTCGCCGCGATCGACCGGTCCGGCATCCACCCGCCGGTGCCCTACGCGATCACCGGCGGACTGGCCAACCTCGGCCCGGCGCTCCTCGATCCGCTCGATGCGGCAATAGCGCAGGTCATCGATCGACGGACGGCGCGCGGCGGCCCGATCGACGGTGCCGCGCTGCTCGCCGTTGACACGACAACGGTGCTGGAGGCATTGGTGGTACGAATCACGTGACACTCGTTGACAGAATCTGTATCGACCCTGACACTTACTTTCAATCCGCCAGTCGCGTTACCGAGGAGCTGCGATGAACGCACTCAACGTCGCCGTCATCGTCGTCTACCTGGTCGTCGTCGCGTGGATCGGCCTTCGCCTTTCCGGAAAGCAGAAGTCGAGCACCGACTACTTCGTCGGCGAGGGCAAGATGCCGTGGTGGACGGTGTGTTTCTCCGTCGTGGCGACCGAGACCAGCGTGCTCACGGTCATCTCGGTGCCCGGCGGCGCGTACACCGACCAGGCCTTCGGCAATGTCGAGCTGGCCATCGGATACATCATCGGCCGCACCATCGTGGCGACCGCGCTGATCCCGCTGTACAAGCGCGGCGGATTCGTCAGCGCCTACCAGTATCTCGAGCTGCGATTCGGCCGCTACCTGCAGGGCGTCGCGTCGGTGACGTTCGTGTTCACCCGGTTGCTCGCCGAGGGTGTTCGGCTGTTCGCCTCCGCCATTCCGATCAAACTGCTGCTCAGCGAGTTCGGCCTCGACCTCGGCTACGACGTGATCATCATCGTGCTGACGGTGCTGACCGTCGTGTACACCTACCTCGGCGGCATCAAGGCGGTCATCTGGACCGACGCGCTGCAAATGGGTCTGTACGTGTCCGGCGCGATCATCGCGATCGGCGTGCTCACCGGGCACGTCGGCGCGAAGGGCTGGTCGGACGCGCTGCACAACGGCAAGTTCCACATCTTCGATACCGACTTCGGCCTGGCCCACGTGCTCACCAGCACCTTCGCGCTGCCGACGGCGATCATCGGCGGCGCGATCTTCGCGATGGCCTCGCACGGCTCCGATCAGCTGATCGTGCAGCGCATCCTGTCGACCAGGTCGCTGCGGGACAGCCAGAAGGCGATGATCGGCTCCGGCATCTTCGTCGCCATCCAGTTCGCCGCCTTCTCGCTGGTCGGCGCGCTGCTGTGGTCGTACAACGGCGGGAAGTCGCCCAAGGAGCTCGGCCTGGCCACCTCCGACAACCTGTACCCCAACTTCATCCTGCACGGGTTGCCGGTGGTGATCTCCGGGCTGCTGGTCGCCGGCATCCTCGGCGCCGCGATGGGATCGCTGTCCTCGGCGCTGAACTCGATGTCGAACTCGACCGTCGCCGATATCGTTCGCAGCTTCTCGCGCCGCGAGATCTCCGACGAGTCGCTGCTGAAGCTCGCGCGCTACATGACGCTCGTCTGGGCGGTGCTGATGGCGCTGTTCGCGATGGGGTTCAGCGCGACGACCGGGAACGTGTACCTCACCGCGCTGACCATCGCCGGGTACACCTACGGCGCACTGCTCGGCGCGTTCCTGCTCGGCCGACTTATCAAGCGCGCCAACCAGTTCGACGCGGTGCTCGCGTTCGTGGTCACGGTGATCGTGATGACGTTCGTCGTGCGGGTCATCAAGATCGATGTCACCGTCGCCGGGAAGGTGACCGAGAAGGGCATCGCCGCGCAGTGGCTGGTGCCGATCGGGGTGATCGTCACGCTGGTCGTCGGCGGGATCTCGAGCGTCTTCCATCCGGCGCCCGAACCGACGCCGCAGGAGCCGATCAAGGAGGCGGTGGCCTAGTGCGCGTCATCGGCTTGATGTCCGGCACATCGCACGATGCGATCGATGCGGTCGGCGCGGATATTCACCTGCGGGACAACACTATTCACGTCGACACGGTCGGCCTGCTGAGCCGCGCCTACCCCGATCGATTGCGCGCCGAACTGATCGCCGCGCTGCCGCCGGGCACGGTCGACATCGCTACGGTGTGCCGACTCGACACCGCGATCGGGCAGGAGTTCGCGGCGACCGCCGACGCGGCGGTGCGCGAGTTCTTCGACGGCACAGCCGATCTCGTCGCATCGCACGGCCAGACCGTCTATCACTGGGTGACCGACGGAAAGACATACGGCACACTGCAACTCGGCCAGCCGTCCTGGATCGCCGAGCTGACCGGGCTACCGGTCGTCAACGACTTCCGCTCGCGCGATATCGCCGCCGGCGGGCAGGGTGCCCCGCTCGTCGCGCTGTTCGACCTGCTGTGGCTCGCGGGACGGCCCGGCCGTTCGGCCGCACTCAATATCGGCGGCATCGCCAACGCGACCGTCACCGGCGAATCCCCCGTCGCCTTCGACACCGGCCCTGGCAACGCGCTGATCGATGCCGCCGTCGAACTCGCGACCGACGGCGCGGAGCATTTCGATCGGGACGGCCAGCGCGCGGCCCGCGGCACGGTCGACGAGCGACTGCTGAAAGCGCTTCTCGCCGATAGCTACTACCGGGCGGCACCGCCGAAGACGACCGGCAAGGAGCTGTTCAACCGCGCGTATGTCGAGCGAGTGTTGCCGGATTACCGGTTGCCGACGGACGATATCGTCGCCACCATGACCGCGCTGACCGCACATACCATCGCCGACGCACTGGCGCCCTTCGAGCCGGACGAAGTCATCGTGTCCGGCGGCGGGACGCGAAATCCGACGCTGATGGGCATGCTCGGCCAGCGATTGGGTAACGCGACCCTATGCACCTCCGACGAGCTCGGGCTGCCGTCGGCCGCCAAGGAAGCCACGGCGTTCGCCGTGCTCGGCTTCCTCACCATGCACGGCCTCGCGGGCAGTGATGCGGCGTGCACCGGCGCGACCCGAGCGACGGTGCTCGGTTCGATCACGCCCGGCGCCGGGCCGCTCACCCTGCCCGAATCGCCAAGCGCGGCACCGCGACAGCTCAGGTTGGTGAGCCATGTCTGACGGTGACGACGTGCGCACCCGGTTACTCGGGGCGATCCCTCGGCTCACGCCGACCGGGCTGCGGGTCGCCCAGGTCATTCGCGACGACCCCGCCGCCGCGGCGCAATTGACCGTGAGCGAACTCGCCGAGCGCGCCTCGACCAGCACCTCCGCGGTCGTCCGATTATCCAAAGCACTTGGCTACGAAGGCTATCCGCAGCTGCGACTGGCCTTGGCGGCCACCAGCAAAGACGACGGTTCGCCGGTGTTCGCGACCGATATCGACATCGACGACTCGCTGTCGAAGGTCCTGCACAAGCTCACCGCCTTCGAGACCGAGGGCATGGTGGCCACCGCCGACCTCGCCGACCCGGCCACCATGGCCGCCGTCGTCGACGCCTTGGTCAGCGCGCGGCGGGTGGAACTCATCGGGATCGGCGCGTCCGGGCTGGTCGCCATGGACATGGCGCAGAAGCTGACCCGAATCGGAATGTGGTGTGTCGCTTGCACATCAGAGGATGACGCACTCGTGCAGGCGAGCCTGCTCGAAGCCGGCGACGTGATCATCGCCTTCTCCCATTCCGGCGAGACCGCCGCCGTCGTCGACGCCGTCGACCGGGCCGCAGGCAGGCAGACGACGACCGTCGCCGTCACGGCGGGGGCGCAGTCCAGGCTGGCCAGGACGGCGGCGCATACCGTGCTGGTCGCCGGCCGCGAGGATGGCTTCCGTTCGGCCGCGATGGCGAGCCGGATGAGCCAGCTGCTCATCGTCGACGCGCTGTATATCGGTGTCCTGCAACGCACGCCGTCGGCGGCGATCGCGCTGCGCCGGACCCATGACGCGGTCGCGGATCGCAGGATTTCCCGTACCACGCGAAAGGCGCCATGAAAGCAGCACTCGTTCGACCGATATTCCGGCACGACACAGGAGGCGATATGCGCGAGCTCAGTACTTTGACTACCGAGGAAGCGAATCCGCGGACTACCGCACTCGACTCGATGTCGGTCGATGAGTTGTTGCGCACCATGAACTCCGAGGACGCCGGGGTGGCTTCCGCTGTCGCGCAGGCGATTCCGGATATCACCAGGGCGGTCGACCTGATCGTCGCCGCGCGCAGGCACGGCGGCCGGTTGATCTATGTCGGCGCGGGGACCAGCGGCAGGCTCGGCGTGCTGGACTCGGTCGAGTGCCCGCCGACCTTCGGCACCGCGCCCGACGAGGTCATCGGGATCATCGCGGGCGGCCCGGTCGCGTTCGCGCACGCGGTCGAGGGCGCCGAGGACGACCCGGCGCGGGCCGTGCACGATCTCTCCGATATCGACCTGACCGCCGACGATGTGATCGTCGCGCTGGCCGCGAGCGGACGGACCCCGTACGCGATCGGCGCGTTACGGCACGGCCGGTCCATCGGCGCCGCCACCGTCGGCGTCTCGTGCAATCATCATGCCGAGTTGAGCGCGCACGCCGACGTCGGCATCGAAATCGAAACGGGCCCTGAGGTTTTGACCGGCTCCACCCGTTTGAAGGCGGGCACGGCGCAGAAGATGGTGTGCAACATGCTGTCGACCGCGACCATGGTGCAGTCCGGCAAGGTCTACGGCAACCTCATGGTCGACCTGAAGCCGACCAACGCCAAGCTCGTCGACCGGGCGCGCCGCATCATCGCCGACGCGACCGGCGTCGACTACGCCACCGCGGCAGCGCTGCTCGACGCCGCCGACGGCCACCCGAAGACCGCGATCGTCATGCAGCTGACCGGCGTCGATGTGGCGGCGGCCAGGAAGCTGCTTGCCGGAGCCGGCGGATTCGTCCGAACCGCCGTCCGGGGCGACGGCTAGGCGCTGCGCGGCGACTTGCTCGAGGTCGCCTCCTGCTCAGGGGTGGACATCGCCGGTACGGTGCAGTTATGCCCTTCGTGATCAATGGTCCGATGACGTGCTACCTGATGCCCGACGACCACGCGGAAGCCGAGAAACGGTTCCTCGAGCTGGTCGCGGCGCCCGGCGAAACCTGGCTCATCGCCTACGGTTTCACCCTGACCGATGCCGCCGACAACCTGATCGCCGCGCACAAGCGCGGCGTACCGCTACACCTCTACCTCGACCGCACCCAATCCGCCGGCCCGACCCAGAAGCCGATCGTGCAGCAGCTCGTCGACGCCGGTATCGAGGTCACCATCGGTACCAGCACCAGCGGCCGCAAGTACATCTGCCACACCAAAGGCATGGTGGCGGATACCCCGAGCGGCCCGCAATGCTGGGAGGGCTCGGTCAACTTCAGTACGAGTGGCTGGTTGCAGGTCAATACCGCGATGAATTTCGGCGCGCAGCCCTGGCGCGATCACTTCGTCGCACAGTTCAACACCCTGCGCCACTACGCCTGGACCGAGGAACGCGACATCCAGCTCATGCCCGCGCCGCCGGTCGACTTCGGCGACGACTCGATCCCGATGCTCCCGCTCACCGTCTGAGCGCGGGGCCGCGGATCCGTCAGTAGACAGAAACATGGAGGGGGTATCCGCTGATGGGTATCACAACCGCGGCGCGGCTGGCGCTTTCCGCGCTGGCCGCCGTCGCGTTCTGCGCCGGATGCAGCTCCGACAGGACGTCCGACGACGCCGCGAACAACACGCAGCCCATCAAATGGGTCGCCTGCCCACCGGGCCATGGCGCCGCCGTGCAATGCGCGACCATCGACGTGCCACTCGATTGGAACAACCCGGGCGGCAAGAAGATTCAGGTCGGCGTCAACCGGCTGCCGGCCAGCGATACGGGTCAGAAGATCGGGGACCTGGTCTTCAATCCGGGCGGACCCGGCGGTGCGGGAACGGAGATCGTGGCCGCTGAAAGCGGCAAACCGGGTCTCTTCCCGGCAAGTATCCGGCAGCGCTTCGACCTGATCGGATTCGATCCACGCGGCGTCGGCAGTAGCCAACCGGCCATCCATTGCGACCCCGACCTCGCCAACCGGCCGCCGAACCAATTCCCAAGCAGTCAACAGGAATTCGACAACCTGGTGGCGGCGAACCGCGCGTTCGGCGAAACCTGCCGTCGCCTGACCGGTGATCTGATCGATCATGTCGACACGGTCAACGTCGCCCGCGATCTGGAGGTGCTGCGTCAACGCCTCGGCGGGGCGCCGTTGAACTACCTCGGCCTGTCCTATGGCACCGAGATCGGCGCGGAGTACGCCCGCCTCTTCCCCGACAAGAGCCGCACCCTGGCGCTGGACGGGGCGCTCGTCCATTCGCAACCCGCCGGCACGATGAGCTACTACGAATCCATCGCCTTCGAGGACAGCTGGAACCGCTTCGCACTCTGGTGCCGGTCCGCGGCGGAATGCGTACTGCGCGACCAGGATCCGTCCAAGGTCCTCGATGATCTAGTCGCCAGGGCCGAGCAAAAGCCGTTGCCCGCGCCGGGCTGCCAGATCTCCGGCAACTGCCGCGACGAGGTCGGGGCCGTCGACCTGCTCGGCGGCATCCAAGGCCATCTGCTTTTCAAGGATCCCATCCCGAACGTCGGCGTCGAGGGCTGGCCCGGCCTGGCCGCCGCGCTCGACCGGGCCCGCAACGGTGACGCGAGCGATCTCGCCCCGGCCAAGCAGGTCGCCGACAGCAATCGCGCCGACCTCGCCGTCGGCTGCGCGGATTTCAAGGCCGACTTCGATACCTATCCCGCGTTGAAAGCCCAGCAGACACTGCTCAGCACCATCGCGCCGCACACCCGAGGCGTCGGCCAGTCCTACAGCTACGTCGCGTGGTGCCAGGGGTGGCCCGCCGAATTCACCAATCCCCCAAGGGAAACCACCGCCAAACCCACCATCGCACCGCTACTCGTCAACGCCACCCACGACCCGTCCACATCCTACGGCTGGGCACAACTGATGCTGACGCAGATTCAGGGTGCCGTCCTGGTAACCCGCGACGGTGACGGACACACGTCCTTCCTCCACCCCGGCCACACCCAGGACACCATCGCCCGCTATCTCATCGACGGCACCGCACCCGCCACCGGCCTCGTGCTGCCCGACTAACGGCCGGCGATGCCGATCCACCAGGCCCCAGCCGCATCCGTATCCGGCTGGGGCCCACCGCTGGAACTACCGCGAAATCGAACCGATCGCGACCTTGTTCAGGGTGAAAGTGCCCAGATCTGTCTTCTTGTGGTCTGTGGTCGTATTGATAACGTCGGCGGTGAAACTGATCGGCTTGTTGCTCGCATCGCACGTCACCGTCGACACGAGGGCGTCGAGGGTGCTGCCGTCGCCGATAAACTGCGTTCCGGTCCATTTTGTCAGCACATTCTTCGCGTCTACCGTGAATTGGCCGAGCCAGACCACCGGCTCCGCCCCCGCTTTGGTGTACTTGGTCTCCCCGAAGCTGATGAGACCATTGAATCCGGTCACCAGCGTATTGTGCTCGCCGCCTTTCCAAGCCCCGTCATAGGCATTGCGATCCGGTACCGCCGCGCAGGTAGTGGCGTGTGCGGGCGGCGCTACCCCGACCAGCAACCCAAGGCCGAACACACCGGCCAACACCAGCGCAAAACCCTTGACGGAGCTCAGATTTCCACGTAGCACAGTTGAGAATCCCTTCCATTTCCGGTGGCCGCTATAACTGACCAGCAGTATGGCAAGAGAATTCGCGCCGATCGGTGCTGGCACGCGGAGGCAATACTATTTACGACTCCGGTTCGGCATTTGCGCGGCGCGCACGGGCACGGCGTTTACCCTCGTGCATTGCTTGCACGCGGGCGATGGGAATGGTGTGCCCTTCCGCGATGAGGTCGGCGGGCAGGGTTTGCGGTTCGGGCATTTCATCGGCCCACGGATCGCGGTCGCCGAGTTGAGCTGGCGCTGAGCGGACGGTGAAATCGCGGGGAGTGACGTCGTCGAGGTCGGCCCAGGCGACAGGGAACGACACGGTGGTGCCCGGACGTATTCGGGGACTGTAGGCGGCGACGATGGTCGCTCCGCCCGCGCGGGTGGAGTCGAGGAAGACACGTCCGCCACGATCCTCACGGATGAAGGCGGTGGTGGCGAGGTCCGGATCGAGCCGCTCGGCCCGCGCGGCGACCGCACGGGTCGCCGCAGCGACGTCATCGATGGCGAGGCCGGGTCGCAACGGCACGAACACATGAACGCCCTTGGCCCCGCTGGTCTTCACCGCACCGGCGAGCCCGTCGTTGGCGAGGGCCTCGCGGATCAGCTTCGCGGCCAGCACAGCCTGACGGAACGGCTGATCCGGCGACGGGTCGAGGTCGAGGATCAGATGCGTCGGACCCTTACTGTGGTCGGCAAGCAGCAGCGTCGGATGGAACTCGACCGCACGCTGATTACCGAACCACAGCAGCGTCCGCACATCGTCGCCAAGCGCGTAAGTCACCTCACGGTGCGAACTCTCGGCCCACACCGTCACCCGCGGCACCCAATCCGGGGTGTACTTGGGCAGGTTCTTCTGCATAAACGGCTCCTGCCCCGGCCGCACCCGAATCACCGAAAGCGGACGACCCCGCAATTGCCGCACAAGCCGCTCACCAACCGCCTCGAGATAATCGACCAAATCACGCTTGGTCGCCTCGGCACCGTCGAACAATGGCTTGTCGAGATTGGTCAGCGCAACCCCGGCACGGACCTCTTCACTGCCCATCGGCCCACCTTGCCCGCCCCGGCCAGCCCGGTCAACCCGGGTGTCGCACGGCCGCGACCGCAGCTGGCTGAGGGCCGAGTCGGTTCAGCGGGCCGTGATCGTGGTGGGCAGGGCGGCGAAGCCTCTGGTGTTGGAGGCGTGGATGCGGCGCAGGCCGTCGGGGTCGATGTCGTAGTCGGCGACCTTGGCGACGATCTCCTCGAGTGCGACGCGCATCTGTAACTGGGCGAGGTTGACGCCGAGGCAGTGGTGCCTGCCGCTGCTGAACACCAGCGACGCGCTGGTGTCGCGGTCAAGGTCGAACCGGTCGGGGTCGGTGAACACCTCGGGGTCGCGGTTGGCCGACCCGATCGCCAGCAGCATGCGCGCGCCCGCCGGAACGGTCACCCCGTGCAGTTCGAACTGCTCGGTCGCCGTGCGCAGCACGGTCTGCGTCGACGGTTCGTAGCGCATCGCCTCGGCGATCCACGCGTCGATCTGCCCGTCGAACGCCTTGCGCCGCTGGTCGGGGTGCTGCCACGCGGCGTGCCAGAGGTTGCCCATGGTCAGCATGGTTGTCTCGATGCCTGCACCGACCAGGAGGATGAGCACCCCGACGATCTCCTCGGGGGTGAGCCGATCGTCGCCGTCCGCCGCGTCGAGCAGGCCGGAGAGCAGGTCGTCGCGCCGGTCCTGGCTCCGTGCGATGGTCAGCTCGGTGTAGTAGCCGATGACCGCGCCGATCGCCTGCACCGCCTCGGGCCGCAGGTCGGTGGATTCCTCGTCGTTGTACATGATCTCCATGCCGAGTTTGCGGAGCATGTCCCGGTCCCCCTGGGGAACGCCGACCAATTCGGCGATCACCTCGGTCGGGAACGGACCCGCGAATTCGGCCATCAGATCGAAGCTGCCGCGCTCGAGCAGGGGTGCCAGCAGCCCGCGAGCGATCTCCCGCAACCGGGGCTCGAGACCCTGCACCCGACGCTGGGTGAAGGCCCGCGCGACCAGCCCGCGCAGCCGGGTGTGCCGAGGCGGGTCCATCGCGACGAAGGAGAACATCTGCTCCGCCTGCGGCCCCCAGAACGCCGGTTCCATCCGAATGGAACCGTTCGCGTTCGAGAATCGGTCCGAATCTCGCAGTGCGGCAAGGACATCCGCGTGCCGGGACAGCGCCCAGAAATCATCGGTATCGTTACGGAAGACCGGCGCCTCGGTACGCAGCCTGGCGTAGTACGGGTACGGGTCGCTGTGCACGTCGAAGTCGTATGGGCTGTATTGCAATGACATGGCGGAGCCTTCCGGGCGGTGCGACACCACCATCGCTACCGGTTCGCAACTCGAGCTGACATGATGACAATAGTCGAGATGAATTGAGGGCGTTGTGAACTCGGAGCCGTCAGCCGCGAAGATCGATGTGTCGAAGCCACATCCGGCGCGCCGGTACGACTACTGGTTGGGCGGCAAGGACAACTTCCCCGCCGACCGGGAATCGGCCGATATGGTTGCCGAGGCGTTTCCCACCATTCGCCTGGCCGCGCTGGAGAATCGCAGCTTCCTGCGGCGCGTGGTTGCCTACCTGGCCGACGCGGGCGTCCGGCAGTTCCTCGATATCGGGGCTGGCCTGCCCACCGCGGGCAATGTGCACGAGATCGCGCAGAGCATCGCCCCCGAATCGCGCGTCGTCTACGTGGACAACGACCCGATCGTGCTCGTGCACGCCCGTGAACTGCTGAACAGCACCCCCGAGGGCGCGACCGCCTACCTCGACGCGGATATCCGCGATCCCGACCGCATCCTCACCCACCCCGACCTGCTCCGAGTCCTCGATCTCGACCAGCCGGTGGCGCTGATGCTTGTCGCCATCATGCACTTCATGACCGACGACGACGGCCCCTACGAGCTGGTGCGCAAGCTGTGCGACGCGCTGCCCTCGGGCAGCTACCTGGTGATGACCCACGCCACCAGCGACCATCTCTCCCCCGACGAGCTCGCCGAGGCGAACGCGGCCAACCTACGCAGCGGGGTTCCGTTCCGATTACGCACCACCGAGGAATTCACCCGCTTCTTCACCGACTTCGAACTCGTCTCGCCGGGCATCGGCTCGGTGATGACGTGGCGTCCCGGCGAATGGCGCCCGCACCCGAGGCCGGAGGCGGTCTCCATGCTCGGCGCGGTCGCCCGCATTCCCTGATCAGCGCGACCCTCGGTCGGCACCACCTTCGGTAACCCAACGCTGCACCGCGGCAACACCTTCGGCGTGATCGCCGCGCTGGCGGGTGCCCGCCGTCAGCAGCTCATCGACCGCAGATTCATTGTCGACGGCGGAGGCCGACGTCATCGTCGCCATCGCGTCGCGCTCGACCGTGCCGGGCGGCACGACCAACAGCACCACCCTGCGATTCTTCACGCCGAGCAGCTCGACGGTGTGCCCGGTCCCCTGCCGAATTCCCTCGACCCGCACCGTCTGACCTGCGACGACGAGCTCATCGGGGGTGCGTGCCCACTCGCCGAGCGGATAGGCAACATGATGGATCGTCCCGACCCGCCCCGCGACGGCCGCGAGCAGCGCGGGCAGCTCGGCCGCCAATTCATCGCTGTGCGGCCACCAGGCGCCGTCGACGTAACCGGTTTTGGGCGCTGTGGGCTTGAGCCGCAGGCGCAGCGTGCGTTCGACGACGCGAGTCTTCGATTTCGTCATGGCCGATCCTCCTGCCTAGGCCGAGTATCGGCCGGATTGATCCGAATCGGGCGGTGCTGCGATCGCCGAACGGCGACGCGGGACTTCTCGGCCCGCCGCAGCGCGGTGCGCAGCCCGCTGCGGCCGAGTGGCCGACCGCTATCGGGTGCGTCGAATACTTTGTCGCCGTAGAACTTTCGTTCCGAGGCGGTCTCCGGGGCGTCGTCGGCCGTCGCGGTGAGCAAGCTGTCCGGCAGCGCCAGTTTGTGGATGGTGCGCAGGGTCAGCAGGTACTGACGAAGCAATGACCCACTGGTATAGGGCAAGTCGTATTTGTCGCACAGCGCCCGCACCCGCAGCGCGATCTCGGCATACCGATTACTCGGCAGGTCGGGGAACAGATGGTGTTCGATCTGATAGCAGAGGTTGCCGCTGAGGAAGGCAAGAACCGGGCCCGCGTCGAAATTCGCGGTGCCGAGCATCTGCCGCAGATACCACTCCCCTTTCGTCTCGTCCGCCACGACGGTCGGCTCGAATTTCTCTGCGCCATCAGGGAAGTGGCCGCAGAAGATCACCACGTAGGCCCAGAGATTGCGCAGCACATTCGCGCTCGCGTCGGCGGCGAGCGTGCGCCGCCAGCGTCGTCCGGAGATCGCCGGGAAGAGCAGGTAGTCCTTGCCGGTCTGCCTGGCGATCTTGCCGAGGAAGGCCTTGGTGTGCGCGGCCTTCTCCGCCGCGCCCACCGCACGATCGCGTTCGGAATACAGGCCGTGCAGCGCGATGCCCCATTCGAAGGTGGCCGCCAGCAACAGGTTTCGCAGCGGTTGCAGCAGATGTCCCGGCTTCCATCGTTCGTCGCGGGTCACCCGCATGACGCCGAACCCGATGTCCTCGTCCATGCCGAGCACGTTGGTATAGATGTGGTGGCGATAGTTGTGCGAATAGCGCCACTGCGCCGACACACCCGCCATGTCCCACTCCCAGGTGCTGGAGTGGATCTCCGGGTCGTTCATCCAATCCCACTGGCCGTGGCAGACGTTGTGGCCGATCTCCATGTTCTCGATGCTCTTCGCCAGCGCCAGCCCGGCGGTCCCGGCGAGCCAGCCGGTCCGGCCTCGGCTGAGCCCGATGGTGAGCCGGGCCGCGGCGTCGAGCGCGCGCTGGAACGCGATGGTGCGACGGATATAGGTCGCGTCGCTGGCACCGCGCTGCTCCTGGATGTCGCGGCGGATCGCGTCGAGTTCGAGCCCGAGCGCCTCGACATCCGCCGCGCTCAGGTGCGCATAGGCAGCAACTTCAGTAATTGCCATTCTTGGTGTCCTCGAGTTCCGTCACAGCGTATGTCTACAGCGTAGGCTTACAACGTTAACAGCGCATCGTTTAGCAGAAGAGGTGCTCGATTCCATGAATCGAATCAGGGCCGGACCCGACGACCCCCTGGACGCCGAGGCGCCTCCCCCCGCACGCAAGAACGGCAGGAACAATCCGCTGACGCGGGCCGCGATGCTGGCGGCCGCGTTGGAGATCATCGACAAGGACAGCGTCGACCAGCTGTCCATGCGGCGTCTCGGCGCGGCACTCGGCCGAGATCCTATGGTGCTGTATCGGCACGCCGCGAACAAGGCCGCGGTGCTCGACGGCGTCGCCGAGATCGTGTTCGCTCAGCTGTCGGTCGACGCCACCGACCCCGACTGGCAGCACCAATTGCGGGTCGTCGCACGCGATTTCCGCAGGCTGGCAGTCGCCCATCCGAATGTGGTTCCGCTACTGGTCACCCACCCGCTGGCGACGCCGATCGGACTGCGGCCGACGGGCACCCTGCGGCCACTGGAGCACATGCTCGAGTTGCTCACCCACGCCGATTTCAGCGGCACCGACGCACTACACATCTATCGGGCGCTGTTCGGCTTCCTCTACGGCCACATCCTCACCGAGTTACAGGAAGTCGTCGAACGACCGGAGGAAACGACCGACCTACTGCGCATGGGACTGAACCGCCTGCCCATCGGCGAATTCCCCCTGCTCCGCAGCCTCGCCTCGGACCTCGCCGCCTACGACGGTCTCGCCGAACTCGAACTCGGCCTGGATATCTTGATCGACGGTCTCAACACGACGATGACCCCGGACGCGCCGCTGCCGAACCTGAGTGCCGATGAGGACACCGCCCGAATCGCCGAACTGGTTGCCGCACAGCAGCGTTGGGACGCCGAGGGTGGGAGCGGGCCGGATTAGGCCGTCAGCCCGGCCCTGGCAGCGTCGCGGCGAGGCCGGTGAGCAGGATGTCGAGCCCGCGTTCGAGCTCGACGGCGCCGTCGTAGGCGGCGAGCACCGGCGCGAGCTCACGCAGCAGCGGGAACTCGGCGATCGGCAGCCGATGCAGCCCGAGCCGCAGCACCTCGTCGGTCTCGTCGGGGCGTTCGACGATCTCCTGCAACTCGTTGAGCACGTGCCCGTACAGGAACCCGAACAGCGCGCGATAGATATGCAGCGCGTCCGCCCCCGCGAAACCGGCCAGGGTGAGCAGCGCGAGCATGTCCTCGAGCGGCCGCACCACCGACGTCGGGCGCAAGCCGAGCGGCGTCGCCAGCGGGCGAGTCACCAACAGCGGCACCACCTTTGGATGCGCCAGCGCCAGCCCACGGAAGTCACGCGCGACCGCTCGCAATTGCGCGACCCAGTCCGAGTCGGTGGGGTCGACCGACAGCTGGGCGAACACGATCTCGGCGACACCGTCGAGGACGGCGGCCTTGTTCGGCACGTGCCGGTAGATCACCATCGGATCCCGCCCGACCGCGTCGGCCAGTCGCCGCATGGACAACCCGTCCACACCATCGCTGTCGATGATCGCCAGCGCCGCGTCCAACACGGCCGCCCTGGTCACCGGACCCTCGCCCCGACCCGAAGTCGCGCCGTCGGTTCGCGAGTTTCCCGATCGAGAATTGCCGCGTTTGGCGGGGGGCACGGTCATACCGGCGGTCCTCATTCCCTCAGCGTCTCGGTAGGTCACGGGTGTAGGCCTACGACGTTGACACTATGCCATACGCGGCGTCTACTGGAGTTGATGCCACCATCAAACCCCCCGAACCACTAGCTCCGAGTTAGGCGCAAGTCATGAATGTATTCGTCATCGTCGCGGTCATAGTCGTGCTGGCGCTGATCGGGGCGGCGCTGTCGATTCGGATAGTGACCCAGTACGAAAAGGGCGTGTTGTTCCGCCTCGGGCGGGTGATCGCGGTCCGCGAACCCGGCCTCAACTTCATCATTCCGGTCATCGACCAGCTGCGGAAGGTGACGATGCGGATCATCACCATGCCGATCCAGTCGCAGGGGATCATCACAAGAGACAACGTCAGCGTCGATATCTCCGCGGTGGCCTACTTCCGCATCGTCGATGCCGAGCGATCGGTCGTCGCGATCGAAAACGTCTACGCGGCCATCGATCAGATCGCGCAGACCACACTGCGCAAGGTGGTCGGACAGCACACCCTCGATGAGGCGCTCGCCGAGACCGACATCATCAACGCCGGCATTCGGGAGATCCTCGATACCACCACGCTGGAATGGGGTGTCGAGGTCACGCTGGTCGAACTCAAGGACATTCAACTGCCGGAAAGCATGAAGCGGGCGATGGCGCGCCAGGCCGAGGCCGAGCGCGAGAAGCGTGCGAAAATCATTGCCGCCGAGGGTGAATCGATGGCGGCGGCGGCACTCGGTGACGCCTCCGACACGATGATGGCGCACCCGCTTGCCCTGCAGCTGCGCAACTTGCAGACGCTCATCGAACTCGGCGTCGACAAGAACACCACCGTCGTCTTCCCTGCCCAGCTGATGAATGCGGTCGCCGACGTCGGCACCTTCTTCGCCAGGGAAACCGCCGCTGCGGGCACCCTGCACGCCGCGACCCAAAGCCTGGCTGTCACACCGGTGCCGAACGGCGCGCCCGCGACCACGTCGGACTGAGTTCCGCCCACCTGATCAGCGAGGTGCTCGGCGGCGGTACCGTCGTCAGTTATGACGCCGCCACCTTCCGGACAGCAATTCTCGATCGGCCGGGGCGACCAGCGGGCGGTCATCGTGGAAGTCGGCGGCGGCATCCGGGAGTTCCGGGTCGGTGGCCGCGACGTGCTCGAGCCCTACGACGTGATGGATATGGCCGACGGTGGTCGCGGCACCGCGTTGATTCCGTGGCCGAATCGGCTCGCGGACGGCAAGTATCGCTTCGACGGCGTCGACCAACAGGTTCCGCTGACCGAACCGGCGAAGCAGACCGCGATCCACGGGCTGCTGCGCTGGCGGCCGTGGCGGGCGACCGACGCGCAGGAGAACGAGGTCACCATGCGGACCACGCTGCACCCGCGCAAGGGATATCCGTTCTATCTCGATGTCGCCATCCGCTACGTACTCGCCGACGACGGCCTCACGGTCACCACCACCGCGACCAATCTCGGCGATACCGCGGCACCGTACGGCTGCGGTCAGCACCCATATCTCTCGCCAGGTAGCGGCCGAATCGACACGGCGGTCCTGCATTTCGACGCGGCGACCCGGATCGTCACCGACCCCGACCGCCACCTTCCGGTCGGCACCGAAGCGGTCAGCGGTACTCCGTTCGACTTCGCAACGCCAAAGCCGCTCGCCGCGTTGGTGATCGACGATCCGTTCACCGATCTCGCCCGCGATGCCGACGGCCGGGCTTGGGTTCGGTTGCGAGGCAACGATGATGCGGTCGCCGAGCTATGGGTGGACGACTCCTATTCGGTGATTCAGCTGTTCACCGGCGACACACTCGCTACGGCACACCGGCGCACCGGCCTCGCTGCCGAGCCGATGACCTGCCCGCCCAACGCTTTTCAGAGCGGCGACGGCCTGATCCGGCTGACCCCGGGTGCCACCGTGCGGACCAGCTGGGGCGCGCGACTGACCTCGTCGTGACGATCTCAGCGCGCGGAAGCACCGACCGGCGGTAACGCGCTGGCCAGCGCGAGAAGTTCGTCGACGTCGGCGTCCAGCCCAGCGGCCACCGGGCTGGCGATCGGCATCGGCCGACCGCGGACCTCGACGCCGGACGCGCGGGCATGCAGGGCCTGCCGGAGCTGCTGCGCCAGTTGTGTTGGCGCGGCGGCGTTCTGGAGGTCGGCGGCCTGAATGTGGGCCATGTACGGGCTGATCCGGACCAGCCCGTCCCGGCATTCGATGACCCGACGGTAGAAGCGGCGGTGCACACCGGTGACCCGTAGTCGGTCGAGTCGCGGACTGGTCGGCACGCGGATCAGCGCGTCCTCCGGGAATTCGGCGTGCAGCAGCGTCCACAGCGGAGTGAGCGTGTGATAAGCCCGCAGGTGACGCAGCCAGACGCGTCCGGCGGCCACCCTGGTGACGGCGGCGGGCACGGTGATGCCGAGCAGAAACAGCCCGAAGCCGGGCAGCAGCAACATCACTCCGGCCACCCGGACGGCGTCGGGCAGGTCGGTGTTCGCGAAGTGCAGACTGCTGCTGATCGTGAAGATCGCGAAGGCAACGATCAGCGTGGCCAGCCCGGCCATGGTGATCAGCAGCGCGAGCCGAAGCCCGCCCTTGGCGTGCCGCACGATGCGGCGGGTCGCCATCGCCGCGCTCAGGAACGCGGCAAGCAGATAGCAATTCGCGGTTGTGTAGAACAGGCTGATACTGAATACGCCGCGCGCCTCTTGACCCTTGCCCGTTGTCACTTGCGCGCCGATGGTGCGTAATTCCGCTGGCATGATCACGGCCGCGACGATCACCGTGCTCACCACCGCGACCAGCACGAGCGCGTGCCACTTGGCTCGGACACCGGCCTGGTGACGATCGAAAGCACTGTAGGAAAAGAAACACACGAGGCAGTACGCGCCGGTCAGGATCAGCACATGATTGATCAGCTGGGACCACATGGGTTCGAGACCGAGGAAATCCACGCCCTTGGAGGCGTAGACCACGAAGGGCAAGCCAGCGGTCCAGCAGGCGACCGCGGCGGTGATCGAACGCAGCCGCACGTCACGCGGTTTGCGCGCCACCAGCGACAGCATCCACGCCAGGGTGAGGAGACCGAGACCGACCACGATCTGTATGCCGATCACAGCCAGCCCCGCCGGTCGTTCAGTGCGGCGCCGAGGCGTTGTGCGGCCACGTCCGATATCGGCCGGGGGGCGATGCAGTCGAGCACCGAAGCCCATTCCAGGATGATCGTGGCCACCGTCTCGGCTTCGCGTTCCTCGACGGTGTCATAACAGGTGCGGCGCAGGACGGTTCGCACGTCGTCGGGGCTCAGCCCGCTGAACGGGAACAGCTCGGTCATCAGCGAATCGTCCTGCTCGTCACTGTGGTGACCGGCCAGCAGGTGCCCGAGTTCGTGCAGAATGATGTGGTCCTGGTGGGCTTTGGTCGTCTCCTGCTGGTACAGGATGTAATCGACGGTGGCGGTGGCGATCCACGCCCCGAAGGGGCCGGGTATCGGGATCGGGTGCGCCACCAGCTGGATCGGTTTCCCGCGCTGCGCACCAACCCGCTGGCACAGGATGGCCACATCCAATGGCGGCTGAATATCCAGCTCGACGAGCAGACGACGGAGGCGGCGACGCAACTCGCGTTCGGCCTTCACGCTGCCTTCAACTCCGCCAACCGCTCGCCCCCCACTCGTAATCAACGCCACTGAATGAAAGCTATCGACGATGGTTGCCGCGTGGCGGTTCGAGGGTAAGTTGCCCCTGCAACCGAGTCAAGCCCGAGTCTCATGCCGCTGCGGTGATGCTCGACCATCCCGCCCTCGATGGCCGAATCATGGTGTGACTGTGATGGTTCCGCGCTGGAACCGCTGCGCGATACCGCCGTCCGGGGTGCGGTAATCGTCGCCGATCGGGTATCCGTAGGAGCCGCTTTCGTAACCGGTCTTGCGCCAGATGTCATAGATCGGGCCCGAGATCGGGTGCGCGCCGGTGCCTTCGGTCCAATAGATCACGCCGTGCTCGAACTTGCTCCACCGGCCAGGGGTGTCGCCGAAGTAGCCGATCAGCGGTACGACGAAGCCTCCGGTGGAGAGGGTGTAGACATCGCTGGTCGGATATCCGAGGGGTCCGCGCTCCCAGCCGAGCTCGCCCCACTTCGCGAGGATCGGCCCGTTCACGGCATAGGCCTTGCCGCCGTTGACATTCGGTTTGCGGTAGAAGACGCCGCGCTCGAATCGCTGGAACTGGCCGCCGTCGGCGGTGTCGCGTACGTCGTCGAGCGGTGCGCCCCAGACCACTTGGCCGCCGGTTTCGAGGAACGTCTGCTCGATCGGCCCCGTCACCGTGCGAGCGCCGACGATCGTGTCGGCTCCGGCGGGCGGCGCGAGCTGCCATTGGTCGGCCTTCGGGCTGCGCCGGACGTTCGCGTAATTCGGTTCGCCCGGCAGCTTCCAGTCCGGGCCGACGAAGAACTGACTCGCCACCGGATCCCGCATGCCGACGGTGAGCAGCCAGGCCAGCGCGAGGCTGTGCTCGGCGTTCAACGCGAGCAGCGCGTTCTCGACATCGTTGTGCGTCACCGCTTTACGGGTGGCCACGTAGGCGGGCGCGGCGCCGAGCCCCGGGTACTGATACCAGTCGACCCAGCCACCCGCGGGCACCACCGAGTCCCTGGCGTTCTGGATGATCAAGGTCGGCGTCGGCACGAAGTTGGTGGCCGCCAACGGGCCTGGCTCCATGGCCAGCGAGCCGACCACCTGGAAGGTGGCGTCGAGCGCGTGGAATCGCGGCGCGATATTCGAGGCGAGCAATGCGCTACCGCCGCCTGCCGAATGACCGGCCAACAGGATTCGACCGAAGTCGACCTTTCCGGCCAGCGGCGAGGCCGGATCGAGGTCGCGCTCTTTCAACCCGGCAAGACCGGCGAACTGCATTTCCGACATGGTATTGAAGTAATCGAAAGACACGGCGACGACGAAACCGTAACTGGCCCACTGCTTCAGCATCGCGTCGTAAAAGCCGGGTTCGGCAAGGATACCCGGGGTGAAAACGATCGAGGGTGCCCTGCCCAACTGGTCGATATCGGCCGGATAGTAGTACTGGACACCGACCGGCGATCCGGGCCCGGACGGAAAAGTGCCCTGACATCGGCGTGGCACGACCATATTCTCACCGCTCAGGGCACCCGGCCCGGGACAGGCCATCGTGGCGGCGGTCTGAATCACCTGGTGCGAGCCCATTCCGCCGAACAGCGTGTCGAGATCCCGCGTATCGGGGTCGGCGTTCGCGGCCGACGCCACTACAACGGGCACCGCCAATGCACAAATAACAACTCCCAGAACGAATCTGGACAAACGCGGCACCGCCGCAGATCGAGCATCCATGGGACGCACGGTATGGCCAGAATTCAAGACACGTCAACAAAGGAAAGGGTCGTTCGCCAAGTAAGAGTTGTCACAAACAGGCACCCCGCCGACCATCCCGTATTAACCACGCGGACACCCGATTGCGCCCCAACCAGCCCGTGAGCAGCAGACTCGGCTCGATCCGACGAAATAGCCGACGCCGCAAGCAATATCCTACCCATTTTCGTAAAACGCCATGTGAAAATACATAATTCGATTTATCGGGCGCGAACTCCGTAGTAATCGACACCAAAAAGGCGTAGGCTGAATTTGCTGCTCCAGCCCATGGCGACATCAGATTGATGTCCACGGCAGAGTTCCAGCTTCCACCACCGCTGACGAAACCGGCGAAGTAATTGGCTTGTCAATAAACGGCGAGCCGGTGAATGCGCCGTGACGCGCTGCGTATTCGCCGTTACTTCACACCGAAGCGGAGAAGTCGATAACGCGCGCCGCCATGGTCGATGTCATATCGGCCGCAGCGCATCAGCAATTCAGCAGCGCATCAGCGATTTAGGAGCACAAACATGACCACCCAGCGCACCGCACGCACCCGTATCGCCGCCCTCTTCGGCGGCATCATCCTGACCACCGGCGCCATGATCGCCATCGCCCCACCGGCTTTCGCCACCTGCAGCGCCATGAACGGCGCCAACGGCGCCAACGGCACGGCCTCCCAGCCAGCGGGCGGCGCGGGCGGCAACGGCACCAACGGCACTCCGGATTGTCCCGGCGGCGCGGGCGGTAACGGCGGCAACGGCTTCGGTGGCGGTGCAGGCGGCGCGGGCGGGATAGGCGGAAGCGGCGGACTCGGACTGCACGGTGCGGGTGGCGCAGGCGGCTTCGGCGGACTCGGCGGACCCACCGGCGGCTCCGGTGGGGCAGGCGGCGCGGGCGGCAACGGCGGCGCGGGCGCGACCGGCGGATCGGGCACAGCCGGTGCACCCGGCGGCGCAGGCGGCCTCGGCGGTGTCGCCCAGGCTGTCGACACGGGCGGGCGCGGCGGCAAGGCCGGTAACGGGGGCAACGCCTCCGGCGCGAACAACAGTGGCGGCGCGGCCGCACGTGGCGGTAACGGCGGCGCCGGACCTCTCGGGACCGGCGGGGCAGGCGGTAATGGCGGCAACGGCGGAGCCAAGACCGGCACCGGCGTGCTCGGCGCCTGCGGCGCGGGCGGCAGCGGCGGCGCAGGCCTGCACGCGGGCGCACCGGGCACCGGCGGCAGCGGCAGCGGTTCCTGCTGACCCACGCCGAATCGACCCGAACCACATCGCACAGACCGTGCGGTGTGGTTCGTCGCTGAGCTGTCCGGTCGGCGCTGTTATCGTCGATAGCGCCCGCGCCGGGCGGAGGGACCGCGCGCAGCACTCCGTGCCGACGAGGATGGTCTCTTGAAATACGTTCCCCGCGTTGCCCTGTTCTTGGCGATCCCCGCCCTCTTGTTCCTGGTCCCGTGGTGGACCCTGGTCGGCGCGCCCACCGAGGGCACCGGGCCGCTGTTCTGGCTCGGTTCCGCGGTCTTCCTGCTCACCTTTGTCGGCCTGCCGGCGTCGATGTTCCTCGGACACGGACCGAGGCAGTCGGATGCCGCGTCCATCGTGGGCGACACGCTGCTCGGCGTGGCGTGGGTGGTGTTCAGCTGGTCGGTGATCGGCAATATCGTCGGGCTGGTGCTCGCCATCGCGGGCGTGCACGATCCGGCTCGCTCGCGCGTCGTCGCGGTGGGCGTGCTCGCGGTGTCGATCGTCCTGGTGGCCTGGGGAATCTTCGAGGCGCGGCGGGTGCCAGGGGTGCGCACGGTCGATGTGTCGATACCCGGGCTCGGCCAAGGACTCGATGGGCTGCGCCTAGTGGTGGTCACCGATACGCACTTCGCCGCCCTGGATCGACTGCGCTGGTCGGCGAAGGTTGTCGCCCTTGTCAACGAGCAGCGGCCCGATATCGCTTGCCACGCAGGCGATCTCGCGGACGGCTCGGTCGCGAAGCGGCACCCGCAGGTCGACCCGCTCGGCAAGGTCGATGCGCCACTCGGCCGGTTCTACATCACCGGCAATCACGAGTACTTCGGCGACGCACAGGGCTGGATCGACCACATGGCGTCGATCGGCTGGCAGCCACTGCACAACCAGCACCAGACGGTGACCCGAGGCGGCGACCGACTGGTGATCGCCGGCATCGACGACCCCACCGGCGTCGGCCTGCCCGGCCACGGACCCGACCTGCCGACCGCGCTCGCCGGTGCCGACCCGGCACTGCCGGTGGTGCTGCTCGCCCACCAGCCCAAGCAGATCGCCGCCACCGCGGCCGCCGGCATCGCACTGCAGATCTCCGGCCACACCCACGGCGGCCAGATCTGGCCGTTCCACTACCTGGTTCGCCTCGATCAACCCGTTGTCGCGGGCCTGAGCCGCCACGGCGACCACACCCAGCTCTACACCAGCCGAGGCACCGGCTTCTGGGGCCCCCAACTGCGCGTCTTCGCCCCCAGCGAGGTCACCGTCCTGATCCTGCGTTCGGCACCCGCGCGCAAATAGGCCCCCTGACCCGAGGTCGGAGATGACGCGGAAACCGAGCCAAGATCGGTTCCGCGTCTTAAACTCCTCCCACTACCGCACTCTCTCGGCAAATTGGGTGAGTTGGGTTGCGGGGTATCGCGTTTCAGGAGGCAAATATGGGTAGGTGGCCGCACAGCCTCACCGCTGCCGGTGTTCTCGTGCTGACCGTCGCGGCGTGCGGTAGTCCGCCGTCCGAGCAGGCCAAGAACGGCGACGCGGGCGCCAAGGACTTCAAGGCCTGCATGGTGTCGGATTCGGGCAGGTTCGACGACAAGTCGTTCAACCAGACCTCCTTCAAGGGGCTCACCGACGCGGTGACCGCGCTCGGCATCTCGAAGGCGCAGCTGGAGTCGAAGTCCGACAACGACTATCCGACCAACATCAACACGATGGTCCGGCAGAAGTGCAACATCATCGTGACGGTCGGCTTCAAGCAGGGCGATGCCACCTACGCCGCGGCCAAGGCCAATCCGGATGTCAACTTCGCGATCGTCGACTACGCCTACACCGATACGCAGCAGAACCCGCCGCTGCCGAACCTGCAGGGCCTGACGTTCAACTCCGCCCAGCCGTCGTTCCTGGCCGGTTACCTGGCCGCGGCGCAGACGAAGACCGGCAAGGTCGGCACGTTCGGCGGGATCAACATCCCCACCGTCGCCATCTTCATGGACGGCTTCGCCGAGGGCGTCGCGTACTACAACAAGGCCAAGGGCAAGCAGGTCCAGCTGCTCGGCTGGGACGAGGCCACCCAGCAGGGCGTGATCACCAATGACTTCCAGGACAAGAACATCGGCAAGACCAAGGCCAACGATCTGATCAGCCAGGGCGCCGACATCATCCTGCCGGTGGCAGGCCCGGCGGGCCTGGGCGCATTGGAGGCAGCGCACTCCTCCGGCGGCAAGGTCACCGCGATCTGGGTCGACACCGACGGCTGTGTCAGCGCCGCCGAATACTGTTCCTCCCTGCTGAGCAGCGTCGAGAAGGCGATGGATTTGGCGGTGACGAAGACGGTTACCGACGCCTACAACAAGCAGTTCAGCAACCAGGCCTATGTCGGCACGTTGGCGAACAAAGGTGTCGGCCTTGCGCCGTACCACGATTTCGACGCCACCATCCCGGCCGAGCTGAAGAGCGAAATCACCGCGCTGGCAGCCGATATCGCGAGCGGCAAGATCACCCTCACGTCGAAGGCCCAGCCCGCAGCCAAGTGAGCCGCGGCCGTCACAACGGGGAGCGATATGCGGCTCGAATTACGCGGTCTCACCAAACGATTCGGCACTTTGCTGGCCAACGACCACATCGACCTTGTCGTCGAACCAGGCGAAATCCATTGCCTGCTAGGGGAAAACGGCGCGGGCAAGAGCACGTTGATGAACATGCTCTACGGGCTGTTACAGCCCGACGACGGCGAGATCCTCCTGGATGGCACGCCGGTGACCTGTCTGTCGCCCAGCGACGCGATCGCCGCCGGAATCGGCATGGTGCACCAACATTTCATGCTGGTCCCGGTGTTCACCGTCGCGGAGAACATCATCCTCGGCCGGGAGCCGACCAAGGGTTTCGCCCTGCTCGATCGCGGCGCGGCCCGCACGCAGGTGCGTGAATTGTCCAAGCGCTACGGGTTTCCGGTGGATCCGGACGCGCTGGTGGCGGACCTGTCGGTGGGCGAACAGCAACGGGTGGAGATTCTGAAGGCGTTGGCCAACAACGTCGAAGTGCTGATTCTGGACGAGCCGACGGCCGTGCTCACCCCGCAGGAGATCGACGAGCTGATCGGTGTGCTGCGGGCCATCGCCGCGAACGGCACGTCGATCATCTTCATCACGCACAAGCTGAAAGAGGTCACCCGGATCGCCGATCGGATCACCGTCATCCGCCGCGGCACCGTGGTCGGCACCGTCGAACCAGCCACTCCCGAAGGCGAACTCGCGGAACTGATGGTCGGCCGTTCGGTCGAGCTCGTTGTCGCCAAGACGCCCGCCGAGCCGACCGGGCCGACCCTGGTCGTCACCGATCTGACCGTGGTCGACACGGCAGGCACCGTGGTGGTCGACAAGGTGTCCTTCGGCGTCGACGGCGGCGAAATCGTCGGCATCGCAGGCGTTGTCGGCAACGGGCAGTCGGAACTGGTCAGCGCGCTGCTCGGGCTGCGCACGCCGGTGGCCGGCACGGTCACGGTTGGCGGCTTGGACGTGGCGAGCCGATCACCGCGCCAGCATCTGGACGCCGGTATCGGCTATGTGCCCGAGGATCGTTCGCACGACGGCTGCATCGGCACCTTCAGCGTCGCCGAGAATCTGGTGCTGGATCTGATCGACCGGCCGGAGTTCTCCCGCCACGGCGTGCTGTCGCGCGCCGCAATGAAACACAATGCGGCACAACGGATCGAGGAGTTCGACATCCGCACCCGCGCCATCGGGGATTCGGTGAGCACCCTGTCGGGCGGCAATCAGCAGAAGGTCGTCCTCGCGCGGGAGCTGTCCAGGCCGCTCGAGGTGCTGATCGCCGGACAACCCACCCGAGGCCTCGATGTCGGATCGATCGAGTTCGTGCACAAACGCATTGTCCGCGAACGTGATCAGGGCACCGCGGTGCTGATCGTGTCGACCGAGCTCGACGAGATCTACGCGCTGTCGGACCGGATCATCGTCATGTATCGCGGGCGCGTCGTCGGCATCGTCGGCCCGGACACCCCGCGCGATCAGCTCGGCCTGATGATGGCGGGCGCGCTACCGGGGAGCGACCGTGACTGAACCAGCGCGCAGCGATTCGAAAAGAAGTGGACCCGACCGGCCCTGGGTGCGGGAACTGATCGTCAGCGCGCTGGCGGTGCTGCTCGCACTCGTCGTCGGCGCGCTGCTGATCATCGTCAGCGATCCGAGTGTGACCGGCGCGCTCGGCTATTTCTTTGCGCGACCGATGGATTCGGTGTCGGCGGCGACCAGCGCCGTCTCGGATACGTACAAGGCACTGTTTCTCGGCGCGTTCGGCGGCAAGCATCAGATCGCCGAAACCTTGGTCGCGGCAACCCCGTTGATCTGCACCGGCCTTGCCGTCACGCTCGCGTTCCGCACCGGATTGTTCAATATCGGCGCGCAGGGTCAGCTCATCGCCGGTGCGCTGTTCGCGGGCTGGGTCGGTTTCGCGGTGCACCTGCCGCCGGTGCTGCACGTGGTGGTCGCGCTGGTGGCCGGTGTCGCCGGTGGCGCGCTGTGGGGCGGGATCGTCGGACTGTTGAAGGCGCGCACCGGCGCGCACGAGGTCATCTCCACGATCATGGGCAACTACGTCGCGCTGTACGCGCTCACCTGGCTGCTCACCACCTCATGGTTGCAGCGGCCCGGCCGCAACGAGCCGATCAGCCCGGTCGTCGACGACACCGCGCAGCTGCCCCGATTCGGCGATACCCGACTGCATCTCGGGCTGCTGGTCGCCCTCGGCGCCGCCGCGTTCGTGTGGTGGCTGCTGTCGAGATCGACGCTGGGTTTCCGGCTGCGGGCGGTCGGCGCCAATCCCGACGCGGCGCGCACGGCCGGGATGAATGTCGGCCGGGCGTATGTGCTCGCGATGCTCATCGCGGGCGGCCTCGCCGGGCTCGCCGGTGCCCAACAGGTGCTCGGCACCGACCTGCCGCTGACCAACGGGATCGCCGGATCCTTCGGCTTCGACGGCATCACCGTCGCGCTGCTCGGCCGAGGCAGTCCGATCGGCACGGTCTACGCGGCGCTGCTGTTCGGTGCCTTGAACGCGGGCGGCAACGAGATGCAGGCCGCGACGGGCACCCCGCTCAGCCTGGTGACCGTCTTGCAGGCGGTGATCGTCGTGCTGGTCGCGGCACCGGCGTTGGTGCGCGCCGTCTTCCGGATCCGCGCCGAGCGCGCGGACGCGGTACTCGCGAAAGGGTGGAACTGAATGGCGACAACCACAGCCGGTGTCGTCGCCGCCCACGGGCTCGAGTCACCGGAGAAGCACCGACAGCGTCTGCGCCTGGGGATCTTGCTGTTGATCCTCGCGGTCACCGCGGTCGCGCTCGCGGTGTTCACCAGGTCGGGCACCGTCGACTTCCGCTTGGCCGCACCGGATACCGCCGGCCCGTCCGATCTGAACGTCGCGGCCAAGCCGGCGGCCCTGGTGCTGTCGGTGATCGCCCTCGCGATCGCGATCGCACACCTGTGGCGCGGCCTGTCCGGCCGGTGGGCGGCCGTGCTGTTCACCGTGTTCGGCATCGCGTTCGTGGTGACGTTCGTGTGCTGGGCGGCGTCGGGCAAGATCTTCCCGCTCACCAACCAGATTCAGGGCACCCTCGCGCTGTCGACGCCGTTGATCCTCGGTGCGCTCGCGGGCGTGCTGTGTGAACGCGCGGGCGTCATCAATATCGCCATCGAGGGTCAGCTGCTGGCCGGTGCGTTCGCGGCCGCCATCATCGCGACGGTCAGCGGCAGCTTCCTCGTCGGGGTACTGGCCGGGGTGGTCGCCGGTGTGTTCATCGCCTGGCTGCTCGCGGTGTTCTCGATCCGCTACCTGGTCAATCAGATCGTGCTCGGCGTGGTGCTCGTTGTCTTCGCGACCGGTATCACCGGCTTCCTGTTCGATCAGCTCACCGGTCTGACCGACGGCACGGCCCGGTTCAACAACCCGGGAACCATGCAGCCGCTTGCCATTCCGGTGCTGTCGTCGATCCCGATCATCGGGCCGACGATCTTCGACCAGACCGCGCTGGTGTACGCGATGGTCGTCGCGGTCGTCCTGCTCGGGTTCGTGCTGTATCGGACCCGATGGGGGCTGCGGGTGCGCGCGGTCGGCGAGCATCCGCGCGCCGCCGCCACCGTCGGGATCAAGGTGCTGCGGGTCAGGTATCAGGCCGTGCTGCTCGCCGGTGCCATCGCCGGGCTCGGCGGCGCCTACTTCACCATCGGATCCACCGGCGGCTTCACCAAGGAGATGACGGCGGGCAACGGGTTCATCGCGCTGGCCGCGGTGATCATGGGCCGCTGGCATCCGCTCGGCGCGACCTGCGCTGCACTGTTTTTCGGCTTCACCAAGGCCTTGCAGGGTCAGCTGCAAGTGCTGGCCACGCCCATCCCGACCGAGGTGCTGCAGATGACGCCGTACCTGCTTACGGTGATCGCCGTCGCGGGCGCGGTCGGGCAGGTGCGTCCGCCCAAGGCCGACGGCGAGCCCTACGTCCCAGGCTGATCACCCGCCGACCATCGTGCGACCACCCGTCGACGGCGAGATACGGGACCACGCACGGCCGAGCCGACCCTAAAATAGGGTCGGATCCAGGTTTGTCGATCTTGTCGACCTGTTCGACGCAGACCGGTACCCGCAAACCGGGCCGTTCCCGCACTACTCGTCGATAGCCGATCCGAGGCAGGGCAGATGACACTCAGCGGTACCAGAATGCTCGACGTCGTTGGCAGCCGCCGGATGGCGGTCGCGGCGCTGGCGGCGATGACCGGCTTCTACTACTTGTTCGTCGCGGTCACCAACTGCGTCGACACCGACACCAACCGGCGCGGCGTGGCCGACGTGCTGTCCATGCGGTCGACGATCCACCACTCCGGCACCGAGTGGCGGGCGATCACCAGCGGCAACGTCGCTCTTGTCGCCTACATCCTGATCGTGATCTGGGAGTTCCTGATCGCCTTCGTGCTGTTGGCCGCCACCGTGGCATGGATCCGCGAACTGAGCGGATGGCCGCGGCGCCTGCGCTCCGGTCCCGGTGTGGCAGCCAAACTGTCGAGCCTCGGCTGGACCATGGTGGCGCTGCTGTTCCTCGGCGGATTCCTGACCATCGCGGGCGAATGGTTCCGGATGTGGGCGAACAAAGAGGTGAACGCGTCCTCGGCGGCGCTGCAGAACTTCCTGATCGCCGGGGTCGGGCTGATTCTTGTGCACTTGCCCGAGAGTGACTCGCCCCGAGCGGTGGATCAGCAGCCCCCGGCAGCAAGTAGTTAGCATCTCAAATTAGGACAATTCAGACAAATGGAACTAATTGGACAAGCCGATTCGGTGGTAACCCGTCACCGACAAGGCCACTGACCAGAGAGCGCTAAGTTGCCACCGATTCACCACCCTACTAGCTATACTCCTCGCATATATAACCCGGCTCCGTAGATCGCACACGAGTTGACTCAGCGGGCAACAGACTTTCCCCATGTCAGCCCGTTTCGTAAAGGCTCTGCGGGACTTCGGGAATAGCGCTGCGCTTGTATGTGATGTGCGCAAAGAACGGCTCACGACAGTAACCAGAAGATGTCTGTAGCCAAATTCAAGATCGGGTCAACAAAGATCAAAAACCTTGCCACGCAGGGTGGTTCACATGTGTATGCTATCGATTCATCACGTCCCCCACTATGAGGTGGGGGTATGGGCGAGGGCGGTGTCGGTGTGGACGTGAATAAGATTCAGATACGTCGCGCGGCTATTGCCGCGATCGCTCTGGGTGTGCTGGCCCTCGGGATAACCGGCCTGATCGACCGACTGTTGCTCGGTACCTTCATCTGCGCCGGACTCGCGGTTGGTTGGTTGAATGCCCAACTCACGTTGTGGGCCATCACCCGAATTGCCAGTTCGGAAGCACCGAGCAAGCAGCGGTTGGTTGGTTCCTCGGCGCTGCGGCTGCTCGGCATAACCGCCGTCGCCATCCTGGTCGCCTTCTTCGCACGACCCAATGGCGTCGGCATCTTCTTCGGCCTTGCCCTCTTTCAAGTCGCCCTGGTCCTCAACACTGTCCTGCCTGAATTGAAAGGGCTTCGCCAGACACCATGACGATCCCAGCCATTTCGTTAGCCAAGATGGCCTCGAGCGTCACGCTGCTCGGCCAGGAGGCCCCCGCAGAGGAACCGAAGATCAAGGTCGGCCATCACGCGGTCGCGCACCTCTTCGGCATGGCCTTCAACGTCGACACCATCGTGTCGACCTCGGTCGCCGCGCTCATCGTCCTCGGCCTCGCCTTCTACCTGCGGCTCAAGATCACCTCCGGGGTACCGAACGGCGTGCAGCTGTTCTTCGAAACCGTGACGGTCCAGATGCGCAACCAGGTGGAAAGCGCCATCGGCATGAAGGTCGCGCCGTTCGCCCTCCCGCTCGCGGTCACCCTGTTCATCTACATCCTGCTGTCGAATTGGCTGTCGGTGCTTCCGGTGCAGATCGGCGACGGCGAGTTGCTCGCGCCGCCCGCCTCGGACGTCAACTTCGTCTACGCGCTCGCGTTGTTCGTGTTCATCGCCTACCAGTCCGCCGGCGTCGCGCGGCGCGGTCTGTTCGGACACCTGAAGGCGACACTGAAGGGACACACGGGCTGGGGCCCGATGGTGTTCATCAATGTCATCGAAGAAATCGCCAAGCCGCTTTCGCTGTCGCTGCGATTGTTCGGAAACATGTTCGCCGGCGGCGTGATGCTCTCGGTGATCACGTTGTTCCCCTTCTGGATCAGCTGGGGCCCCAATGCTGTCTGGAAAATGTTCGACTTGTTCGTCGGCGCTATTCAGGCCTTCATCTTCTCACTGCTGACTGTTCTGTACTTCAGCCAGTCGATGGCACTGGAGAACGAAAACCACTGATCGGCGAGCGTCGATCGAGCCCACATCCGAGAATAGGAAGTAGAAAATGGCAGACCCAACCACCGCGTCCATCATCCAGGGCGCCCTCATCGGCGGCGGCATCATCATGGCCGGTGGCGCCATCGGCGCAGGCATCGGTGACGGCTTGGCCGGTGCCGCGCTGATCAATGGTGTCACCCGTCAGCCGGAGGCCGAGGGTCGGTTGCGCGGCATCTTCTTCCTGACCGTCGGTCTGGTCGAGGCGGCGTACTTCATCAACCTAGCCTTCATGGCTCTTTTCGTATTCGCGACTCCCGGCAAGTAACCGGGTATGTCTCCGAGAACCGATGTAGTTGCCGCGGAGAACTTCCTCATCCCCAACGGCACCTTCTTCGTCGAGCTGCTGATCTTCCTGATCGTGCTCGGCGTCATCTGGTTCTTCGTTGTTCCACCGATCCGCAAGGTTCTGGAGGAACGCGAAGAGCGGGCCGCAGAGACCATGGCGACGACCAAAGAGGCGAGGCAGCTTTTCGCCGAGGCCGAAGCCAAACATAATGCGGCGCTGGAGAAGACGCGGTCGGAAGCGGCCGCGATCCGGAGCAAGGCGCGAGCCGAGGGCCGGGAGATTCTCGAGGAGATGCGCGGGCAGGCGCAGCAGGAGGCCAACGGCGTTGTCGCTGAGGCCGAGGCGCAATTGCGGGCGCAGGCGGATCAGATCGCCGCGGAACTGCGCGAGAACGTCGAGCCACTGGCTCGATCACTCGCCAACCGTGTGGTCGGTGTCGACGATGATCGCCGGGCCGAAACAAGCCGAGGTCAGCAGACAGGACGGGCGTCGTCATGACTCCTAGCAGCGACATCCTTGCCGAGGGCATTTACCAGATCCATTTCGAGTGGCAGGTGTTCTTCAGCCAGCTGTTCGGCTTCGCGGTCATCGTCTGGGCCATGACCAAATGGGTCGTGCCGATCGTCAAACGGATGATGACCAAGGCGCAGGGTGACATTCAGAAGCAGATCGAAGAGAACGAGCAGGCCGCGGCCCGGCTCAGCAAGGCCAAGCAGGTATACGACGAGGGTATGGCCGAGGCGAAAGCCGAACTCGCCCAACTCCTCGAGGACGCGCACGCCGACGCCGAGGACATCGTGGTGAAGATGCGGGAGACTGCGGCCGCCGAGGTCGAACGGGTCGGCAAGCAGGGCCGCGACCAGATCGAGCTGATGCGCAGGCAGCTGATCCGCGATCTCAAGACCGACTTCGCCAAGCAGGTGATGAGCCACACCACCGAGAGCGTGCGCGAGCAGGTCCAATCGCCGCAGATCAAGTCGGACGCCGTCGAGAAGTTCCTGGACGACCTGCAGACCATGGCGAACACCGGATCCTCCGGCCGGACCCGCACCCAGTCGCAGTGGAACTGAACAGACCGACGATGACGGAGGCAACCAGCGCGGCGGAGGCGGTGCCCAGCCTGTACGAATGGGCTGGCGGCACTGCGGCTTTCGAGGCACTGACCGAGGTGTTCTATCGGGAAGTCCTGAAGGACGATCTGGTCGGACCGCTGTTCCGAGGCATGGATCCCGGACATCCGAAATACGTCGCGATGTGGCTCGCCGAGGTCTTCGGCGGACCCGACACCTACAGCACCCAGCGCGGCGGCTACGCGCACATGGTCCGCGAGCACCTCGGCAAGGCGATCACCGAGCCGCAGCGCCGCCGGTGGGTCAATCTGCTGATGGACGCCGCCGACGAGGTCGGCCTGCCCGGCGACCCGGAATTCCGTGCCGCCTTCGCCTCCTACATCGAGTGGGGCACCCGGCTGGCACACGCGAACTCACAGCCCGACGCGACGCCGCCGCTGGCAGCGCCGATGCCGCACTGGGGTTGGGGCGTGGCACCGCCCTACCGGCCGTGAGCTAGCTGAAGTAGTCCTTGAACAGGATCTCGCTCACCTTGGTGACGGTCTCCTTACCGACCTGGTAACCGTCCTCGACCCGCTGGGTGTTGTTCATGAGGGCGACGGTGAATTGCTCACGCGGCCCGACGAACCCGACGGAGTTCATCAGCCACGAGCCGTCGTCGTTGTCGTCGGACCAGCCGTTCTTGTTTCCCGGCGCGGCCGCGTCGCCCGCGCCCCAGACACCCCACCGCTGGTTGGTATCGAGCGAGTCCGCGCCGTCGACCGAGCGCATCTCCTCGACGAGATAGTTCCGGTGCCGCGCGGGCATCTTCTCCAGAACGAAGTCGATGAGTTGCTCGAGATCGTTCGCCGAGGCCTGGATCCACCCCCAGGAATCCGGGTGCCGGTCGGCGAATTTGATCCCGGCCATGCCGAACGAGCGGAACCGCGGCGCGAACGACTTCTCCCCGCCGTAGCGATCCCACAGGGTGGTGGCCGCGTCGTTGTCGCTGGCGTGCAGCATCCGGTGCATCAGCTCGCGGTCCTCGTCGCCGAGGGTGATCGAACCGAGGTCGTCGCGCAGCAGCAGATCCGCCGCGATCGCGAGCTTCGGCGTCGAGCACGCCCAGATCGGTGTCGCCGCATTCGCATTGCGCCACACCGCACCCGTGCGGCGATCGCGCACCACGATCCCGGTGAATCCGGGACGGCTCTTCGCGTAAGCCTCGGCCTGCGCGATACGCATCTTGAAAGCGGGATCGAAACCGCGCGACGGGCCGATCTCCTCGCGCGCCGGGCCCGTACGACCCGGGCCCTCGTGCTCTGCTCCGCGCGGCTCGTACATCAGGGCGGCCGCGACCAGTGAACCGGCGACGAGCACACCGGATAGCACCAGAGGAACCCTCGACTTCCGCATGCACGTCCTCGCTTCGCAGTGTCGCTAGACGGAAAACCCAGGTCACCGGTAGTGCTCGGTGTTCAGATTCTTTCTCAGCGGACGGCGCGGGAGCAACGCGACACTCGGCAGCGGCATCAATTCGCGCCCTTTGTGTCGGTGGCCCCGACGGTAGTGGCGCTATTTGTGGCGTCGCGCCGTGCCTGAAACTTGGTAACGTGGCCCGCAATTCACCCGATGACCAATTGTCATCGCAGGTTCGTGGATGGAGGACCGCGTTCGTGCTTCGGGAGACCGAGGCAGTTGCGGCGGCACAATCGCACACCGCCCACACCTATTCCGGGGGTTTTATGAACATCAAGTCATGGGCTTTTGCCGCACTAGCCGCGAGCGTCGTACTCGGCGCGACCGGCTGCGGTTCAAGCCCGGCATCGCAGGCCACCAGGACCCCGATCCCGTCGGCGGTTCCCACCGCATCGGGCAACGCGCTCGCCCCGGCCCAGTCGGGCAACGCCGATCAGCCCACCAATCCGCCACAGGCACAGCCGAATACACCCGAGGTCGGATCGCCGCCCGCCAGCGTGCCGGTCGATCAGAAGGAACCCGCGCCTGCCCCGCCACCGGCCGCGGACCAAGGCCCTAACGGCAGTGGGCACGGATTGTGCTTCGACCGGAACTCCGAACTCGCGCACAGCGCGGTAGCCCGATTGGCGCCGAACGCCGGGGGCTACCCGTGGATCATCGAGGACGCCAGCAATGATCCGATCTCGGCAGGCTGCTCCGGCGTGCTGTCCTGGATGTTGGTGGACTGGGACGGAACTCATCCCGGGGTCCATATCCTGTACTTCACCGATGGTAAGTACCTCGGGACGGCAACGTCGAAGTACTACAGCTACACGACGGTGCTCGGTAAGACCAGGAACACCGTTTCGGTGCAGTACCGCTGGGCCAAGCCCGAAGACGCGTTGTGCTGCCCGTCCGGCGGACCGACCAACGTGACGTTCACCCTGAACGGCACCACCGTCACGGCCAACGGACAGTTCCCGCCGAACCCGGACAAGTAGCCACCACCGCGATCCTGACCGTCCGCCAGCGGTCAGGATCCGCCGGGCACGAGGGCACCGCGCAGCAGCACGTCGACGTGGAAACGCAGTGTGGCCGAAAGGGTCTCCGCGCTTTCCGCGCCGAGCCCCATCCGAATGACTTCCATGTGCAGGGCCGAGAAGATGGTGCGGGCCGCGCCCTCGGCATCGATGTCGGCCCGAATGTCACCGCGCCGCAGGATGTCGGCGATCGCGTGCTCGAACTCCCGGATCCGGTTCAGCGCTTCCGTGCGATGTCGGCCGGGCGCACCGAACAGGATCTCGCGCTGGTAGACGGCGGTGTTCTCCGGTTGCGCCAAGCTGATCGCGACCAGCGGGTGCAACAGTGCCATCACGGCCGCGACGATCGACTCCTCGCTCGACGCCACCGCTTTGCCTCGGCTCGTCCCCACTTCCACCTGAGTATTCATCACCATCAGCAACAGCTCGGCCTTCGAGGACGCATAGGTGAACAGCGTGCCCGCGCCGACGTCGGCGGCCTTCGCGATCTCCTGGGTGGTGACCGCCGAGTAGCCGCGTTCGACGAACAGCTGCTGTGCGGCGAGGAAGATCCGGTCCTGTTTGTCCTGCTTGTTGCGCTCGCGGCGGCCGGGGGATTGTGTCGTCGATTCGGCGGCCATCGGCACGGCATCTCCCTTCGGTAGTGATCAGGCTCATGCTCGCATACCTCGCGGCCTGTCCCGATTTCTGAGTAAGCTCAAAAATGAGCACGCTCAATATTAACTGATCGAATCGAAAGCTAGAGGTGAGTTGGAATGGGTCGAGTTCAAGACAAGGTTGCCCTGATCAGCGGTGGTGCCCGGGGAATGGGTGCCGCGCACGCTCGGTTGCTGGCGAGCCAGGGTGCCAAGGTGGTGATCGCCGACATCCTCGCCGACGACGGCAAAGCGCTGGCCGATGAGCTCGGGGACAACGCGGCATACGTGCAGCTCGACGTCACCGACCCCGAGCAGTGGAAGGCCGCCGTCGAGGCCGCCGTACAACAGTTCGGCCGGCTGGACGTGCTGGTCAACAACGCGGGCATCGCGGGCATCGCGCCGCTGGCCGAGACCACGCCGGAGTCGTGGCGCAAGATCATCGATATCAATCTGACCGGGACGTTCCTCGGCATGCAGGCGGCGGTGCCCGCGATGCTCGAACACGGCGGATCGATCGTCAACATCTCCTCGGTCGAGGGGCTGCGCGGCAGTCAGGGACTGCACGCCTACGTCGCGTCGAAGTTCGGTGTCCGCGGCATCACGAAGTCCGTCGCGCTGGAGTACGCCCGATTCGATGTGCGGGTGAACTCGATCCACCCCGGATTCGTCGACACTCAGATGACCGAGGGGTTGAAGGCCGAGGAACTCGGTATTCCGTTGGGGCGAGCCGCGAAGCCGGCGGAGGTTTCCGATCTGGTGCTGTTCCTGGCCAGCGATGAGGCGCGGTACTGCACCGGGTCGGAGTTCGTCATCGACGGCGGGTTGACCGCCGGGCTCACCACGCAGCGCCAGTCCTGATCCGCCGAGTGTCTCTGAGTTGAGTACTGAGGGAAGTCCAATGGTGTGCTGTCCCTTGGTTTTCGACAGTTCGTGGGATGCCCGGGTAGTGCTGAGCGCGTGAGGTGGGGTTCCCGGCTTTCTCTGCCGCGGCCTAGGTGGTGAGGTTGCGGTTTCCGAGGGGAGGACTGGCTGTGGTGCTGTTCTCGAGCGTCATTCGGGTAGTGGGTCTTTTAGATAGTGGAATTTCATGATCAACGGGACATGGTGGCGGCAAAGTGCAAGTGGAGCCCGCCACCATGTCCCGTTCGATCGTCAACGATCCGTTGATGGCTGCCGAGCTGGGGCCCGCGCCCTCGGTGGTGCGCCGTGGAGCGGCGACCGCGATCCAACGGGACATAGTGGCGGGAAAGTGCGAGTAGGGCCGCCCTCATGTCCCATACGGGGCAGGGTCGACGACGAACGGGACATAGTGGCGCGAAAGTGCAAGTGGCGCCGCCCTCATGTCCCGCACGGAGGCAGGATCGACGACGAACGGGACATGGCGGCGCGAAAGTACGAGTGGCGCCGCCCTCATGTCCCGCACGGAGCCGGGGTCAACGGCGAACGGGACATGACGGCGGCAAAGTGCTAGCGAGCCCGCCACTATGTCCCATTCGATCGTCAACGATCCGTTGGTGGCCGCCCGGATGGGTCCCGTGTGGTTGGTGGTGTGGAAGGACGGCGACAGCAAACCAACGGGACATAGTGGCGCGAAAGTGCGAGTAGGGCCGCCCTCATGTCCCGCACGAAGGCGGGATTGACGGCGAACGGGACATAGTGGCGGCAAAGGGCAAGCGAGCCCGACACTATGTCGCGTTTGATCGTCAAAGATCCGATGATGGCTGCCCGGATGGGTCCCGTGTGGTTGATGGTGCGCCGGGCAGCGGCGATCGCGATTCAACGGGACATGGTGGCGCGAAAGTGCAAGTGGCGCCGCCCTCATGTCCCGCACGAGGACAGGGTTGACGGCGAGCGGGACATGACGGCGGCAACCTGCGAGTGAGCCCGCCACTATGTCCCGTTTGATCGACAACGGCCCGTTGATGGCCGCCCGGATGGGTCCCGTGTGGTTGATGGTGCGCCGGGCAGCGGCGATCACGATTCAACGGGACATGGTGGCGCGAAAGTGCAAGTGACGCCGCCCTCATGTCCCGTACGAGGACAGGGCTGATGGCGAGCGGGACATGGTGGCGCGCAAATGCGAGTAGGGCCGCCCTCATGTCCCGCACGGGGGCGGGGTTGACGGCGAGCGGGACATGGTGGCGGGAGGGTGTGGGTGGGGACGCCGTCATATCTCGTTGATCATGGAGGGGGACGTGTTGGGGCAGTTGGGTTCCTTCGCTAGATCTGCACCCCTTCTGAGTGCCTAGGGAGAGGGTGCGGATCCCGAGTGGGGGTGCGGATCTCGGGTATGGGGGTGGCGGGTCAGGTTTGCTCGGCCAGTGTTCGCAGGAGGGTGAGGTCGCGGCGGAAGGTGTGGGTGAGGAGTGGGGTGAGCAGGCGCATTGCGGTTGCGCCTAGTAGGGCGAGGGGTGGGTGTAGTTGTTCGGTCCAGTCGAGGCGTAGGCGTTCGTCGGGTAGTTCGGTCAGGTGGATGTCGGCGCGGCCTTTCACCCAGCCCAGGTGCACGATTCCGAGGTGGGCGGGGGCGGATCCGGTCGGGGGCTGCCATATGTCGACGCGGATCCGGTCGCGGGTGGTTATTCCGGCGATCCGTACGGTGGTCGCTACCGTGGTTCCGACGCCAGCGCGCTGTGGCGACACCACTTCGAAGTCGGAGGCCTCGCGCATCCACTCCCCCTGGTGTTCCCAGTCGGTGAGCAACTCCCAGAGTCGTTGCGGCGCAGCGGAAATCTCGGCGTACACCTGGACAACCACGGGTCGCATGGTCAGCGCCAGATCATCGCGGCGACCGCCTTGGGGGCGGCTAGCCATTCGCGGATGTTGTTGCGTATCAACGTTGTCCGCCGACAGTCGCAGTAGGCGGTGACTCCGTCGGCGTCGATGCCTTCGGCGCGGCACAGCGCGACGGCTCGCGGCACATGCCGGTACTGGGTGACGATGATCGCGCGGTCGATCCCGAACAACTGTTTGGCGCGTTCGCAGGTGGCGCGGGTCGACAAGCCCGCACCGTCGGAACGCACGAGTGCCGAATCGATTCCATGGTCGACGAGATACTTCGCCATCGAAGCGATCTCGTCACCCGAGCTACCAGCCGCATCGCCGGATATCAAGATCTCCCTCGCCTTCCCCGACCGCACGAGCTCAATCGCGACATCGAGCCGTCCACGCAAATACGCCATCGGCGCCCCATCCGGCCCAACCTTCGCCCCCGGCACGATCACCACCGGAACGGAAGGCGCGCTATCAGGGCCGAACCGGTGGCCCGCCGACACCATCCACAACCGGATGTTCGCGCCAACCACCACCAGAACGAGACCAGTCCCCGTAGCAACCGTCGCCCCCAACAACCTGCGCCCCCAACGGCGCCGCGTTGCTGCGAAGGTCCGGCAGTTCCGATCATCTGCCACAGCAACCCCTCCACTCAGTACGCGCTGACCTAACTACGTCGACATTGCCACCTCGGGGTCGTCATCCGCGACAATCCTAGGCAACGGCATCGACCGATACCCCCGGCACGCAGCTCAGGCCGCACGGCTTCTGGGTTGCCGCGCGGTGAATCAAAGGGCGGGTGGGAACCGACTCGGCGGGGCGGGGACGAGAAGCGGTGCGGGTGTGGTGTTCGGTAGGCCGTTGCCGTGGCGTGACTACTTTGCTGGGTTCGCTACCTCTTGTGTTACCGCGTCTTCCGGGGTGACGGGCTTGTCTGCTCGTGATCTGGTGATCGCGACACCGGATAGGCACAGTAGGCCGCCGACTATGGCTAGTGGGTGGGGGACTTCGCCTAGGGCGATCCAGGACATCAGTACTACCAAGGCGGGGACGGCGTAGGTGGTGACGCCCATCTTTCCGGCTGTGGTGCGGGACAGGGCGTAGGCCCAGGTGGTGAATGCCAATGCGGTGGGGAATACGCCCAGGTACACCACGCTCAAGGTCGCGGACAGTGGTGCGGCGGCGGCTTCGCTGACCAGTTGGCCCGCGAACGGGAGGCAGGCGATTGTGCCGATGACGCAGCCGCCGGTGGTTACCTGTAGGGCCGACGCGTGCATGAGCGCGGGTTTCTGCGCGACCACCGCCACCGCCCATACCGCAGCGGCGGTGAGGCACAGGACCACGCCGAGTACCGCGGCACTGCCGCCACCGGAGTTCGACAGGCCGACCACGACCGCTCCGGCGAACGCCACCGCGATCCCGGCCATCAGGCGCGCCGGAAATCCCTCCCGGAGCAGCCATCCGCTCAACACCGCGATCATGACGGGACCGATGTTGATCACCATCGCCGCGGTGCCCGCGTCGACATACTGTTCGCCCCAGTTCAACGCCACCATGTAGGCCCCGAACCACAGCACCCCGGACACGAGAATGCCGCGCCACGCGGCCCGCGCTGGCATACCCTCGCCCGTGCTGACCAGGATCACGACGAGCGCGATCGCCCCGGTCAGCAGTCGGCCCAACGCCAGTGATCCCGGCGAGAAGTCCTCTCCCGCAACCCGAATGAACACGAAGGCCGAGGCCCACAGCACCACGGTGACCGCGGCCGCGACAACGGCCTTCCGATCGCCCGAACGAACGACTTGCTCCATTTACCGAACGCTAGATCACCGGCCGCGCGAACTCACGCGGTTTTCGGACACCGCGTCGGGGTGGTCGTCGCTCATGGGACAGCGATCGAATAGACCTGTTCGGCGAGCTTGGTGCGTTGACCGTCCTTGATGAAGTAGACGTCATAGAAACCGGCGCTGCCTGGCTTGGACAGTTCGACAGTCGTGCCCGCCGAGGTCTGGGCACGGTCGGCGATCTGGGGGTCGAGGGGTGTCCAGCTGCGCTGTTTGCTCTGCCAGCGCGTTGTCTGTGCGTCGGTCGGCTTGGTGAAGGCGGGCCACCGATCGACGGCGAGAGTGGGACCGTCGGGAGTGTCCCATCGGAGTTTCAGTGCGCTGGAACAGTTCTCGGGTGCCGGGACCGTGGATTGCAAGGCGCCCGACGACAGGTCGAGAAAGAACACTACGGCTTGGCTACACGCCATGTCCCGCAGATAGCTGCTGGGAACCGCATATTGGGACAGTGCGGCCGTCTGACCGTCGGGACTGAATGCGGCGCTGTAGAAGTACGCCTTCGTGTCGGAGAGCGGTCCGTGCAGGTGTGTTGTGCCGTCGGCTTCGATCGAGAAGAGCTGGCTTTTGATCGAGTCGTACTGCTGCTCTATCCCGTACCGGTTCAGCAGTAGTTGATCGCCGTGGACGGCCAGCAGGTCTATGCGCTGTTGCGCTTGAGGTTCCGGGCTGATCGCGCGCCACGTGCTCGGTTTCGGCTGCGCCGCCGCGAGATCCATGCGCATCACGGTGGCGGGCGCTTGCAACCACACTATGGTGCTTCCACTGAGCGATAGGACCTGACGGCAACCACAGGGCAGCCGAAGAGGCTGGGCGTGTGCTCCTGTGGATACTGCCGCGATGACCGGTCCGTCCGGCGAATCTTCCTTCCAAAAAGCGAATTTCGCGTCTTTGGTGACGCCGACATCGCGGGTCGTGTCGAACGTCCCCGGCGTCCTGGACACGATTGCGGTTCCGTCCGCGACAACCAGTTCCGTGCTGGTCGCATACGCGAAAATGTCTGTCCTGGCGACCGGCTCAGCCACATTCGCCGGTGAACTCGCGCAACCGGTGAGCATGGCCAAGGCGGCGAGCGCGGCGACCGAAACCGGTCCACGTCGGATCATCGTTGCCTCCCTCATAGGCGGCACAGCCCCGCATTCGATCAGGGGGCAAGGCCGTCACGGAAAGTCTGTCCGATCACCGCGCGTCATGAGGGTCGATTTCTATAACCATGGCACGCCCGCCCGGAGCAGCACGTTGGCATACGGCCGCGCCTCACCGGTCCGAACGACAAAGCGGCACTGACCGATCCGCCGTTTGAACTCTGCATGGTCGAGCAACTCCGCGTTCAAACGAGTCAGCAACTCGGCCGCCTCCGGGTTCGCGGCGACAACGTCGGCACTCCCCCAGGCGGCCTCGACGGCAACCTCATCCAGGATCAGCTCGACCACGGGCGCGAATCGCGGCATGCCGTAGCTGATTCCGAGGTCGATCACCGGCACCCCGGGCGGCACGGGCAGGCCCGAGTCGCTCACGGCGAAGGTGTCGGTGTGGCGGAGGGCGACGAGTGCCGACATCAGTTCGGCGTGAATCAATCCACCGGTACGCACAGGGCTTCCAATCTGCTTGTGGTGATACGAAGTTCAGTCGAGTCGATGAGCGGGCGGCACCGCGGCGAGGGCCGCGATGACCTGCTCGCGAGTGGGATAGGAGGCCTGGGTGCCCGGCGACTGGACGGAGAGTGCGGCGGCGGCCGTGGCAAAGGCCACCGCCTCGCCCAGGTCGACTCCGTCCGCCAAGGCGGTGGACAACGCGCCGACGTACGCATCACCCGCCCCGGTCGAATCCACCGACTCCACCTGTGGCGCAGCCTGATACGCGACCTCGACTACTTCCGTCGTTCGGCGCGCCAGGATCGAACCGACCGCACCCATCGTGACAACGACGGACGGGGCTCCGCGCAAACACAGCGAACGCGCGGCTCGGCCTGCTTGCTCCCTGCTTCCGGTCGCCGCACCGCTGATCGCCGCCAACTCGTACTCGTTCACCACCAGCGGATCACACCGGCGCAGCAGTTCATCGCCGATCTCGGCGGCAGGTGCCGCGTTGAGGACGAACCGGCGGGCCAGACCCGCGGCCCAGGTAACCACCGCCAGCGGTATTTCCAGCTGTGCGACAACCACATCCGCCGATACGAGCAGCTCGCCCTCGGCCATCGCAGCCAGTTCGCTGCTCGATTCCCAGACGAAGCTGGCACCGGGATCGACCACGATCTGGTTCTCGCCTCCGGCAACCGAGATGTACGCCCGCCCGGTCGGCACGCCCGGAACCTCGCGCAGCCCAGTGGTTTTCACCCCCGCCTCGCCCATCGAGTCCCGCAGCGCCGAGGCGGCCGGATCACGACCGACCCGGCCGACGAACTCCACGCTCCCGCCCACCTTCGCCGCGGCAACCGCCTGATTGGCTCCCTTGCCACCCGGATTCGTCCGCGAGCCGAGGGCAAGCACCGTCTCGCCGGGCCCGGGCAGCCGCGCCACCTCGCACACCACATCTTGGTTCATCGATCCGATGACCGTGACGCTGCCGCTCGGTCCCGTCGTGCCAGGTGGCGCGCTGCGCCTTCGGCTCGCCCGCTGCCGCTCGCTCACGAGACCTGTTGTTGCACGGTCGACTTCGCCTCCAGATTGCCCGGCGCGGCCCCGGTGATCAACGCGACCAGTCGATCACCATCGATCTCGCCGACCCGATGCGCGGCCACCGAACGACCACGGCGCAGCACAACCACGTTGTCGCAGATACGCATCACCTGAGCCAGGTCATGACTGATGATCAGCACGGTGACCCCGCGGTCCCGCAGGCCGCGCACCAGCTTCTCCACCGCGGCGGTCTCGCGCACACCGAGCGCGGCGGTCGGCTCGTCCATGATCACCATCGACTTACCCCAGGCGACCGCGCGGGCGATGGCGATACTCTGCCGCTGACCACCGCTCATCCGCCGCACCGTGGTGCGCACCGAGGGCACGTCGACGTCGAGATCGCGCAGGATCTCCCCGCTCTTGCCGATCATCGCCTTCCGATTCACGATCTTGATCGGCCAGAACGGATAGACAAGTTCCCGGTTCAGGAAGAGGTTCTGCCACACGGTCAGGTCGTCGATGAGGGCGAGATCCTGATAGACGGTCTCGATGCCCATCTTCCGCGCGTCCTCCGGCGATCCGAGCCGCACCGGTGTGCCACGGAACAGGATTTCGCCGGAATCGGGTGGCTGCACGCCGGTGAGGCAGCGCACCAAGGTGGATTTACCCGCCCCGTTGTCACCGACGAGCGCGGTGACCTCACCCTCCGGAATGGTCAGGGTGACATCGTCGAGCGCGCGGACGGAGTCGAACGACTTCGTCAGGCCGTGCGCCTCTAGCATCGGCTTTGTCATGACTTGCCCTACTTCCGGAATCGCGAAATAGCCGCTGCGAGAAGCAATACCGCGCCCACCGCGATCGGTTGGTAGTACTGCGAGATGCCGAGGATGGTGAACCCGTTGATCAGCGAGGTGAACAGGATCGCGCCGCACACGGTGCCGAGCACCGACGCTTTGCCGCCGCTGAGCGAGGACCCGCCGAGCACCACCGCGGCGATCGAACTCAGCAGATAGGTGGTCTGCAGGGACGGGTCCGCGCCGCCGTTGCGGGCGACCAGCATGACACCCGCGACGCCGCACAGCAGCCCGCAGGCGCTGTAGGCGAGCAACCGGATCCGGCGCACCGGAATGCCGGTCTCCCTGGCCGAGTCGATATTGCCGCCGGTGGCGAGCAGGTGGGTGCCGACCCTGGTGCGGAACAGAATGCCAGCCACGCCGAGCGCCGCGACCAAGGCGAGCAGCCAGAACCAGCGCAGCGGTCCGGCGCCGTCCAACGCCAGACTCTGCAGGAAGGACGAATTCACCGCGACGCTGTTGCCGCTGGTGAGCAGCAGGGTGCAGCCGCTGAGCACACTCAGCGAGCCGAGCGTGACGACGAAGTCGGTCATCTGGAAGTGCCCGATCAGCACCCCGTTGATCACCCCGACCAGCAAACCGCCCAGAATCGCGACCACGATGCCGGTCACCACCGGGTATCCGTGACTGGTGAAATAGCCGAGCAGCGCCGCCGACCACGGCAGCGTCGCGCCGACCGAGAGGTCGATGCCGCCGACCACCACGGCGAACTGCTGACCGAGCGCGAGCACGGTCAGGATCGTGGACGCGACGAGCAGATCGTCGATGTTGCTGGCGGTCAAGAAGTTCGGCGTGGCGATGAAGAACCCGAGCCACACGATCACCAGCGCGATCGGCGCCGCGTAGTCGGCAAGCTTGGCCGGGATGCGCCGCTCACCGAGCCGCCCCGGTGCGGCGCGCGCGATGTCGGCGACGCTACTCATTTGTTCACCAGCCCGGCCAGCGGATTGTCGAACGCGGCGATGGGCTGGGGAAACGCGGCGATCTGCTGGTCGACGTTGTCCTGGCCGATGAACGCGATCGGCGCGACCACCCGGTCGGGGATGGCCTTGCCCTGATGCTTCGCGAGGCAGGCCTGAACCGCGAGTTGGCCTTCGGCGTAAGGGTATTGGGTCACGGTGCCGTAGACGGTGCCCGCCTTGACCGCGGCGAGCGCGGCCTGGATGCCGTCGACGGAGATCACCTTGATCTGCCCGGTCCGGCCCGCGTTCTTGATCGCCTGCGCGGCGCCGAGCCCCATGGTGTCGTTGGCCGCGAAGACGCCGGTGATGTCGGGATGCGCCTTCAAGATCGCCTCGGTGACCGTGAGGCCCTTGTCCTGTTCGTAGTCGGCGGGCGCGCGCTGCACGATCTCCAGCTTGCCCGCGACCGCGTCGGTGAATCCCTTGTCCCGGTTGATGCCGTTTTGCTCACCGGCAATGCCTTGCAGCACAATCACTTTCCCGGCTCCGCCGAGTGCGGCGAGCATCTTCTCGCCCGCGATCTTGCCCGCCGCGAGATTGTCGGAGCCGATGAAGCTCGCGTAGTCGACCCCGGCCTGCTTCGAGGCGTTCGCGTCGATCTGGGTATCCAGGTTGAGAATGGGAATGTTCTTGCGGGCCACCGGAACCAGCGGCGTGATCACGTTGGTCGCGTTGACCGGCACCACACCGAAGCAGTCGTAGCCCTGCGCCGCGAGCGTGGAGATCTGGGCGTTCTCGCCGTCGGCGTCGGTCTCGGATTGCCCCGCCTGCACCGCGACGTCGACGCCGAGCCGCTTGCCCTCCGCCATCGCGCCGTCGCGCAGCGCCGCCCAGTAGGGGTTGGTGAAGTTGCGGGTGACTACGGCGATCTTGAAGTCGGCCGAGGCGTTGCCGCCGCGGCCGCATCCGGCGGTGAGGGCGACCGCGCTGACGAGTGCCAGGGCAACAAGCCCGAACCGGTATCGAGTGCTCATCTGGTATTCGACCTATCCTGTACGAGTTTCAACTCGTGTTGACAACACGAATTGATGTGTAGTGTGTGACCCGAATCACGAAGCTGTCAAGGGTTCTTCGACAGCTCGCACGAATTGCCAGCACGACAGGAGTGCCCCGATGGCAGTCACCCGAGCCGATGTTGCCCGGCTCGCAGGCACCTCACCCGCCCTGGTGAGCTACGTCCTCAACGACGGTCCGCGGCGGGTCGCGCCCGCGACAAGGGCCCGCATCGAAGCCGCCATCGAGCAGCTCGGCTACCGGCCCAACATGTCGGCACGCAGCCTGCGAATGAACCGAGGCCACGCGCTCGGGATGGTCATCCCCGATGGGGCGAACCCGTTCTTCGCCGAGCTGTCCGCGGTCGTCGAGGCGGCCGCGTTCGGGCGGGGATATCCGCTGATCGTCGGGAACGCCGCGGGCGACGAGGGCAGGGAGCGCGCGTATGTGAGCGCGTTCATCGACCGTCGAGTCGAAGGGCTGCTTGCGATCTCGTCGTCCTGGGAGTCGGGCATCGCCGACGCCTGCGCGGCGGCCGACATGGCCTTGGTCGCGGTAGACCGGATCATCGACCCGGCACGCTGCGCGCACGTCATGTGCGACTCTCTCGCCGGTGCCCGAATTGCCGTGGAGCACTTGATATCCCACGGGCATCGCGAAATCGCCTGTCTCAGTGGACCGCACGTGTCGACCGCCGACGAGCGGGTGGTCGGCTATCGGCAGGCGCTGCACGAGGCCGGACTGCCCGAAAGTGTTGTCGTACGTGCCGAATTCGGCGGCGCCGCGGGCTATCGCGCGCTCGGCGAGCTGATGAGCGGAAAGACCACGCCCACTGCGGTATTCGTGACCAGCGACCTTCAAGCGATGGGCATGCTGCGGGCGGCCTACGACGCGAACCTGCGCGTCCCTGACGATCTCGCGATCGTCGGGTTCGACGGTATCGAGTACTCCCGCTACACCAGACCGGGTTTGACGACCATGGTCCAGCCGACCAGGAAGATGGGCGAACTCGCGGTCGAGCTGTTGCTGAAACAGATCGACACCGGATCCGCCGAGCCGGGAGTGGTCAGCCTTGGTGCGGAACTGAAGACCCGTGGTTCCTGCGGCTGTGCGGATGCGTTCTGAGTTACGCCACTGCCGCGCAAGGTTTTACGCGATGCGGACGTTGCTGCCGAGGTTGCCGACGTTGCCGTCGAGCAACGCCGCGCCGAGGGTCGTCACCTCGTGGCGCATGGCATTGCGGTGCCGCCAGCTGTCGATGAGTCCTGACTCGCGCAGGATCGACGCGTGCTCACTCGCCGTCGCCGGCGAAACCCCAAGTCGCCGCGCGAGTTCGGTCGTGCTGCACCCTTCCGCGATCACCTGCAGTGCGGCCGCGCGGGTGCGGCCGAGCAGGGCGGTCAGGGTCTCGTTGGTCGCGCGCGGACCCCACGCGGTGGTGAAATCGTTGATGTCACGCAGGACCGGAACGACCACCATCAGCGGCGCGTCCTTGTCAACCAGGGAGGTCAGCGTGAGCGGTTGGGGCCAGGCGAACATGGACGGGATGATGACCATCCCCCGGCCGTCGAGGTACTCATCGTGGAGACAATCGCCTTGCCTGTGGACTTCGAGCACCGGTGCGCGCCAGGTCACGTAGGGGTGCAGCTCGGCGAACATCCGTTCAACGCCTTCGGTGGCGACCGTGCGCGCCATCCGTTCGGCGGCCTGCTCGAGATAGGACTGAATATGGGCCCAGCGTCCGGCGAACGCCACCGAATGGAACGCCTCGACGGCGTCGGCGACATTGCGGCGCGCGGTGCCGTCCCGGTCCGCCAGCTCGGCCGTCCATGCGGGCAGGGGCGCTCGCCCTTCCCGCGCCCGGTTGCGGATGAGGCTCTCCACCTCCATCCGCACCTCGTCGCGGGACACCAGATGCAACGCCTCGATGCCCGCGGCGATCGACCTGGCACCCCGAATCGGCGTAATCAGGTCGAGAAACGAATCGTCGGCGGGCAAGATGTCGGCGAGCACACCGAAGTTGGCCGGAATCGCGCTGCGCACCTGACTGCGCCAGCCCGCGAAACCGGCGACGTTTCTACGCTGGACCACCCGGGTGGCCAGCATCGTCTCCGCGACGGCACCGAGTGGGGCGCCGACGCGGATGCGCAGCAAATCGTCTGGCGTGCAATAGATCCGCTTCATTCGCGGCTACCTCGCCCGCGCGGGGCAACGCCCGAACCACCCGCGCCGCCACCCCGCGCCGCGCCAACTCGATACCGCACGACGGCACCTCCGATCACCAAGAACCTCGCCACCGTACCGCGACGAGCGGGTCGAGCCGTAACAAAAGGTCGCCCGTGTTCGCTGCGGTCAGCGACTCCTTCGCCGCCAGCTCGTCGCGACGCGACCACATCGGGGTCAACCGCAGCCGCCCCCGTTTCCATTCCGCCGCCAGACTGTCGGCCAGTCGAGCCACCGCCATCGCGACACCGCCGTCGGCGCGTACCGCTGTGTTCTCCATCATCTTCCAACTCCTCGTTGTCACTGTTCAGAGCCTATGAACGAGAACGGGGCGCGGTCACCATGATTCGGTTCAGGCCGAAACACCGAGCAACCGGCGAGCTAGGCGAAAGCTCTCGGGTGAACCGCGCACGGAATCATCCGCCGTCGGCGACACTCGAATTCGTGACGATCGACAGCTCCACCCAGGTGCACGCCTGGCTCGAACCACGCGCCGACGAGATGGCCGACCTGCTGACCGCGCTGGTAGCGCACGAGACGGAGAATCCGCCCGGTCGCGGCCTGCGTGACTGTGCCCGTGCGCTGAGCGACGCCATGACCGGTTTAGGTCTCGGCGGTGAGATCATCGGGGTGCCAGCGGTGGACGCCCAGGAGGATCCGTGCATCGTCCGCGCGACCGTCGGCTCCGGCGCGAAAACACTATATTTCCATGGGCATTTCGATGTTGTGCCGGTCCAGGATCGCGAGCAGTTCACCGCTCGGCGGGCGGACGGCAAGATCATCGGACGTGGCACCGCCGATATGAAGGGCGGGATCGTCAGCATGCTGTACGGTGCCGCCGCGGCCAAGGATCTCGGGCTGCTCGGCGACGGCAAGATCGTCATCCACCTGGTGTGTGATGAGGAGACGGGCAGCGTCGCGGGATCGGGTTACCTGCGCCAGCACGGTCTGATCGCTCCGGCAGCGGTCGCCATGGTCACCGCCGAGCCGAGCGCGGGCACGATCTGGCACGCCGCGCGCGGGGCGGTCAGCCTGCGGGTCACCGTGCACGGGCGTGCGGCGCACGTCGGCCAGGCGAACTTGGGCATCAACTCGTTCCAGCACATGGTGCGGATCGCGGCGCCGCTGGAGAAGTACGTCCGCACCATGATGGACAAGCACACCGCGTTCGCGATGGACGGCAATGACGCGCGTGGATCGATGGTCGTCGTCGGCGGGCTGTCCGGCGGCGGGTCGAACTTCAACGTGGTCCCCGGCACGAGCTGGTTCACCATCGACAGCCGGTTCAATCCCGAAGAAGATCTCGAGGTCGAACTGAAGAATCTGACAACGATCATCGAGAACGCCGCCGACAGCATCGGCGCCGAGGTGACCGTTGAACTCACCCAATTCCAGCCGTCGGCGAGCACCGATCAACACCATCCGGCGGGACAGGCTCTGGCCCACTGCGTTTCGCGCGTGGTCGGCGCGCAACCGCCCTTCGAGATGTGCGCAGGCATCCTCGACACCCGCTGGTACGCCCAACTCGACATCCCCGCCTTCGGCTACGGCGCCGGACGTCTCGACGTCTCCCATGGGCCGAACGAATACGTCGACGAGCAGAAGATGCGCGCCGCCGCAGCCGTTTACGCCCTCTACGCTGGCGAGATGTTGCGGTGAGCCTGGCCGATCGCTGACGCACCCCCGACACTCCTGGCAAGTCGTTGCTGTGGTCAGCGGGCGGTGCGGGCCATAGTGGTCCTATGGGCAACAAGATGACGGTTGCGGCCGTGTTCGAGCCGTTGGCGCGGGCCGCGCTCGGGTCTCATTCGGCGGTGCGCTTCGAGTTCTGGGACGGCAGCGCGATCGAACCCGAGGGCGAATGCGCCGGAACCATCCGGATCAATTCCAAGGACGCGCTGAGTCATATGGTGTGGGCGCCAGGCGAACTCGGCATCGGCCGGGCCTTCGTATCCGGCGCGGTAGACCTGGACGGAAACATCTTCACGATCCTTCGATCACTGGCGTCGACGGCGCCAGGCGATGCCAAGCTCGGCGCCGGCGCGGCCTGGCAGGCCATCGATGCGGCCAGGCAGCTCGGCGCGCTCGGGCGGCGCCCGGAGCTGCCGCCGGAGGAGGCGCGGCCGCAGCGCGGGCCGCTGCACACCAAACGGCGGGACGCGGCGGCGATCAGTCATCACTACGACGTCGGCAACGACTTCTATCGGCTGGTGCTCGGGTCGAGCATGACGTATTCGTGTGCGCGGTTCGTCGCGGCGGACGACGACGGTCACGGCGGTGCGAACGACACCGTTTCGCTGGACGACGCGCAGCAGGCCAAGCATGATCTGATCTGCCGCAAGCTCGATCTGCGGCCGGGGATGCGGCTGTTGGATGTCGGGTGCGGTTGGGGTTCCATGGCGATGCACGCGGCCGCGACATATGGCGTGCAGGTGGTCGGGGTGACGATCAGCAGTGCTCAGGTCGAGCTCGCGCGCAAGCGGGTCGCCGAGGCGGGGCTGTCCGAGAACGTCGAGATCAGGCTTGCCGACTATCGCGATCTGCGCGGCGAGCAGTTCGATGCCATCTCGTCGATCGGCATGTTCGAGCATGTCGGTACCAAGCGGGCGGCGGCGTACTTCGAAACCCTGCGTGCGCTGTTGCGGCCCGAGGGACGACTACTCAACCATGCGATCTCCTCCGCGGGCGGATCCGTCATGGGGAGTCGGTCGTTCGTCGGCCGCTATGTCTTTCCGGACGGGGAGCTCGTCGATGTCGGCGAGGTCGCGTTGGCGATGCAGCGGGCGGGATTCGAGGTGCGCGACGTCGAAGCGTTGCGTGAGCACTACGCGCTGACGTTGCGGGCCTGGATCGCCAACCTCGAAAGTGGTTGGGAGCAAGCGGTTTCGCTAGCCAGTGAAGGGCGGGCCCGGATCTGGCGGCTCTACATGGCTGCCTCGGCGCTCGGTTTCGAGGACGGTGGGCTCGGGCTGCACCAGGTGCTCGGCGTGGTGCCGGATGCGCAGGGGCACACCGGAATGCCGGGGACCCGGCGCTCGTGGGGATGAGCGCCGAGCCTCGCGAATTCAGGAGCGGGTGCGCACCGGTTCGCCCCGGTACCTTGACTCGCCGCCGTTGATCCGCAGCAGCCGCCAGGTCAGCTTCGCGGCCGGGTTCATCAGTCCGATATCGTTCGCGAGCATTCGCGCCTCGCCGAAGAAGTCGCGGCGGCGAGAACGCGCTTCGGCGCTGCGCCAGAACAACTCTCGGCGAATGCGCAGCGGAATGTCGAACTCGCGGAACAGCGAACGCGGCGGCTTCACGATCAGGTCGCAGGCGATGAACATGATGATGGGGTAGGCCAGCGACAGCGTCGCCCGTTGCACGCGACCGAGTTCGGGCACGCGGTGGCGCAGGTATTCGTGCGCGAAGGCGATGTGGCGTGCTTCCTCGGCGATGTGGATGCGCATCACGTCGCGCATGATCGGGTGCACGTTCTCCCCCGCGCGCAGCACCTGCTTCTGCACGTGGTCGATGGGCTCCTCGCCCGCGAGGACGGCGACGAAGAAGGTCGTCGGGAAGAACCGGCCGAGCAGCGGAACCAGCGGTCCGAGCACCTTCATGATCCGGCTCATACCCGGCACGTCCGCGCCGATCCGGTTCACCATCTCCTGAAACATCAAGGTGTGGTTGATTTCCTCGGCGACCTCGTGGTTGAGGTAGCGGAATTCGCCGGATCCGTTGGGCACCACGGCGAACAGGTAGTTCATCACGCCGCCGATCAGCACCTCCTCGAACTGCAGCCCCACCTTCGCGATGTTGGCCTGCCGCCACATCCCGATCTCGATCTTGCGCGCCTGCGGCAGCGCCAGATACCAGGGATGCGCGCCGAGCGGATCACTGTCCGCCGGAAGAATCCAGCGCGGATCGTTCGGCACCACCGCCCACTCCGGCGCGTCCCAATCGATCTCGGTATACGGATCGAAGTGCTTGTTCACCGACCCTTCGGACAACGTAGTCAGGATCCCCGCATACGCACTCCGAGACGGCGCCGTTGCCGACTTAGTAGCCATGACGTCTACCTCATATCCAGTCGAGGTTAATGTGACACCTGTTTACAGTAACAGCCTGTCTCACTCATTTCTAGACCGAAAGATCCCCTTTGGTGATATTCAACGATTGACCTAAGTCAATTTTTGACTATAAGCTCGGCCCCGACTTCCCGGGAGGCATGTGGTGGCACTACGACACGCGGTGCTCGCGGCACTGCTCGGCAACGAACTGTCCGGGTACCAGCTGGCGAAACTGTTCGACGTCAACATCTCGAACTACTGGCATGCGCTGCCCCAGCAGCTCTACACCGAGTTGGCCAAGCTCGAGTCGGCCGGTCTGGTGGCGGGACGCGAAGTGGCGCAACGTGGTCGGCCCAACAAGCGGGTCTACACGCTCACCGAGGCGGGCACAGCGGAGATGTCCGCGTTCATCGCGGGCCCGAGTAAGCCTTCGGCGATACGCGACGACCTGCTCGTCAAGATGCAGGGTGCCGAGGCGGGTGACTCCGCGCGGCTGATCGCACAGCTCGAAGAGCGGGCGGACGAGGCGCGCGGCAAGATCGAGCAATTCGAGCGGCGGCTGATCCAGGCGAGGGGCGACCTCGATGAGGAGACCTTCCTGACCCAAAGCCCTTGGGTTGGGCCATATCTCGTCGGATTGCGGGGTATCTCATTCGAGCGGGAAGCCCTCGACTGGTGCAATCGGAGCGCGGAAGTCCTGCGCGCACGACGCAAGCACCCTGTTACCCCATCGACAGCGCAAGCCTCGAAGGATCGTTGATGGGCGCCGAGATCGCCTATCCCCTGCCACCGTGCCCCGACGGGCACGCCGCATTCGAATCCGCGTGGCCGGTGCGTCTCGCCGACACCGATACCGAACAACGGCTGCGCCTCGACGCAATCGCCCGCTACGCAATGGATTTGGGCTACGAACAGCTACAGGTCGTCGACGACGGCGACCTGCATCCCGCCTGGTTGGTGTCGCGCACTGTGATCGACGTACTCCGCCCGATCGAGTTCGGCGACCGAGTGCACCTACGCCGCTGGCCATCGGCCCTGTCCAATCGCTGGTTCACCGCGCGCATCCAAATCCGAAGCGGCAACGGCGGTTTGATCGAAGCCGAACAATTTCTCATCAACATCGACCCGGTCGCCGCCCGGCCCGCCCGCATGACAGACCGCTTCATGGCGCCGATGCTCGCAAGCACCACCGAGCACCGCCTCCGCTGGAAGCCAGCCCTGCAGCGAATATCCGCTACCACCCCATCCCCCACCTCATTCCAACTACGCGTCGCGGACTTCGACCGCTACGGGCACGTCAACAACGCCGTCCACTGGCAAGCCGTCGAAGAAGGACTCGCCAACCAACAATCCACCCACATCGCTCCATACCGCGCCATCATCGAACACGTCGGAGCGATCACCGCAGGCGACCAAGTCCTGCTGCGCACTCAGCGCACCGACACCACCCTGCACCTTCAACTCGAAGTAGACGGCGCCCCAAGAACGCTCGCGTATGTCGCTCGCCTGAACTGACCTACCCGAGACACCCACGATCTGGCGTGTCGCTGAGGAGGGGCGGAAACTGGACTGGTCAGGCACCGACTCTTGTCACGATGTGACAGATCAGGAGTGATCCCCATGGCGGATGAGACACCCGACGAGATTCAGGACGAGGCGGAAACCGAGGAAGCCCCGGTCACTCCGCCACCACCGCATCCGAAGGTGGGTGCGGCGATTCCGGACAGCGTGGTATTCGTCCAGCCACCACCGGTGACGTAACCGCCGTAAGTGGCGCATGGCGGCGAACGTCGAGAACGGATCGCCACCATGTGCCACTCGTGGGCGAGCGCAATCCGTTGGAACAGACTTGGTTGCTCGGGTGTTGCTTAGCTGGGGGGGGTTAGGCGAGAGTGAGGGTTTTGGCGTGCGGGTTGAGATCTGGACCGATATCAACTGTCCCTTCTGCTACCTGGGGAAGGAGCGGTTCGGGCAGGCGTTGGCGGGGTTTGCGCATGGCGACGATGTCGAGGTGGTGCATCGGTCGTTCGAGTTGGATCCGACGTTGCCTGTTGGGGAGTCGGGGCCGGTGATCGAGGAGATCGCGCGGAAGTATGGGATCAGTGCGGCGCAGGCCGCAGCCAATGAGCGTGGGATCGGGGCGCAGGCGGCGGAGGTCGGGTTGCCGTATCTGACCGAGGGGCGCGATTACGGCAGCTCGTTCGATATGCATCGGCTGCTGCACTTCGCGTTGGCGCAGGGCAGGCAGGAAGCGCTGCTCGATGCGCTCTATCGGGCGAATTTCGCCGAGGAGGAGTCACTGTTCGGCGATCATGAGCGACTTGTTCGGCTTGCGGTCGCCGCGGGGTTCGATGAGTCGAGCGTGCGCGCGGTGCTCGCCGACCCGAATGCCTACGCCGACGACGTGCGGGCCGATGAGAAGGAGGCGGCGCAGCTCGGGGCGACCGGCGTTCCGTTCTTCGTGTTCGATCGTAAGTACGGCGTCTCCGGCGCGCAGCCGACCGCCGTGTTCGCTCAGGCTCTCGATCAGGCGTGGGCCGATCGCGAACCTGCTATCCAGACGATCGGTGGTGCGGACGTGTGTGGTCCGGACGGATGCGAGCTGCCGGCGCGCGATTGATCTGTCGGACAAGCACATCGACGCAGCACAATGCCCCTGACCGGCAGCGCGAGCTACCGATCAGGGGCAGCTGTCCGACTAGGCGCAGTTACTCGGCGCAGGCCTGCCGTCGAATCGACCGTCGAGCCAGTTCAGCATCGAGGGGAAGCCGATGACGGCGGTGGTCAGGTGGTCCGGCGAGGGGAAGAGCTCGGATTCCACCCGCACACCCGCACGGCAGTACCGGTTGACCGTGTTCGCGATCGCGTCCAGCGGGATCAGGTTGTCCTGCGGGGAGTGCCATTCGAAGATCGGCGCGTTGGGCACACCGTTGTAGAGCTCGACGCTGTTCTCGTCGGCCACCGCCCACGCCTTCGGATCATGAGCCATCACATTGTCTTTCGCGTAATCGTCGAAGCTGTGCCCGACACCGCGCGCGATGAGGTCGTTGGTGCAGCTGTTGGCGATCTCCCTGGCTGCGGCGAGGCCGCGCTCGCTCAGCGCGTCGGTGATCGGCAGCCGGTCCGGGTACTCCCGCTCCAGGCCGAGCACGGCGGCGAAGCCGAGGCCGAACGCCGGGTGCTGGTTGTGTCCGATGGCCCAGCCCATCGTCTGCAGGTTCATCGGGGTACCGCCCTCGGCGGAGCCGACGATGTTCAGCTCCGGCGCGTACTTCGGCGCGAGCGCGGCGGCCCACGCGGTCGCCATGCCGCCGCCGGAGTAACCGGCCAGCGCCACCGGGCTCTTCCCGAGGGTGAGCTGCGGCAGTCGCTGCGCGGCACGGACGCCGTCCAGGGTGATCTGGCCACCCAATCTCGCTGCGCCGTAAGCACTGTTCGGGCCGAGGTGATCGGGCAGGGAGACGGACCAGCCACGGGCGAGCGCGACGTTCAGCGCCGGTGCGAACGGGACGATGAAGTTCGTGTCGTTGGCGTAGAGCCCGTGCGAGATCGCGCACTGGGTGCCGAGCCCGTTGATGATGTGCTGGAACGACAGCAGCGGCGCGTCCGCGCGGTGAATGATCGGCGTGATCACCGTGGTGGTCGCCGCGATCGGCTTGCCCTGAGAGTTGGTCGAGCGGAACTTGATCAGCGTGACCGAGGCGCCGGGAAAGTAGAACAGCGGCGGCATCGGGCGGGCGTCGAGCACGTCACCGTTGGACTTGCTGGCGATGTCGGCCGGTGCGGCGTAGAACGGATCCGGGTCCGGGTTCGGCCAGATCGGCTGGGCGTTGGCGGTGACCGTGCCAGCGGTGGCCATGACCGCGCTGATCGTCAGCGCACCGAACGCCGCGAGGATCGGTCTGAGTTTCCGGCCACCTGTTGCCTGCCGAAAAAGTCGTCTACCCACTGGGCTTTACCTCCACTGCATCGCGATAATTTTCAGGTGATCCGGTGAACTGCATTTCACGTGCGCGAAACGACAATAGTCATCGTCCCATGATTTGTCGTGGCCGAGCCGGTGTCGAAGTGTCGCAGATTACATGCCGGTCTTAATACGAATTAAAGTTGCGCTACGCTCGTAATGCCAGCAGGCCGTTACCAAGGGCTAACAGTCTGCTGGCCAGGCAGTTTGGCCTCCGCGCAGCGTCGCGCTCGGCTACCGGATCAGATCGGCCGGCCGCTCTTTAGAGCGACTTGAAAGCGTATGTAGTTTTACTTGAAACAGTTTTCCTGCGTTTACCGGCAATTACCCGACCGTAGCGCAGTCCCGGGTTGTCCATCCGTTTGCCGACGTGCGGTCAGCGTAATGGTGGTGGTAGCAACGGTCTATCCGAGCGCGTGCCGACGCGAAGAATTCACCTTCCACTCACGGAGCGCTCCGGCGAAATTCATTGCGCGTGAGTGACCCTCGCGCGGTCTCTGGCGAACGGACCGGGTGATAGCCGCGCCAGCGCCCCTGTGCGGCGCGCCACCGTGTGCGGGAATAATGAACGCCCACCACACGATTGGACCCGATCATGACTAGCGCTGACTTGTTGATCGACGCCTTCGGCCGCGTGCAGGAGAACGTGCACGGCGCCGTGTCCGGCCTGACCAGCGACGAACTGGCCGTCCAACTGGATCCGGGCGCCAACTCCATCGCCTGGCTGATCTGGCATCTGACCCGCGTGCAAGACGACCACATCGCCGACGTCGCGGACATCGAGCAGGTGTGGACGGCCGCGGGCTGGGCCGAACGCTTCGGCCTGCCGTTCGACGACACCGCGACCGGCTACGGCGATAACCCGGACGAGGTCGCCCAGCTCGGTGCGGTGTCGGCGGAGCTGCTCCTCGGCTACTACGACGCGGTGCATGAGCAGACGATCAAATACGTCTCCGCGCTGACCGACGCCGATCTCCCCCGCGTCGTCGACACCCGCTGGGATCCCCCGGTCACGCTCGCCGTCCGGCTGATCAGTGTCGTCGATGACGACATCCAGCACGCGGGCCAGGCCGCCTTCCTCCGCGGCGTGCTGCTGCGCCGCAGGTAAACGTTGTCCCGAAAGTCGCGAAAACACCGACAGGGGGTTGTCGCCAACGCCCTCGACAGTGGAACAAGCCGGGATGAGCCCGGCGCGACACGAGAGGGATGACATGCCCGCATTCAATGGCATCGGCTGGTTCGAGATCGGCACCGACAACCCCGAAGGTGCGAAGCGGTTCTATGGCGAGGTGTTCGGTTGGACTGCCGCGCAGGACAATACGACGAGCACAGACCCCGCGTACCAGGTCATCTCGACGGGTGACGCGCAGGGATTGCGCGGCGCGATCTTCGCGACACAGGGCGAGCTGGCCAACTACGCGGTCTTCGGCGTGCTGGTCGAGGACGTCGCGGCGACGTGCCGACGGACCGAAGCGGCGGGCGGCAAGGTTCAGCGCGAGCCCGTGGTCAACTCGACCGGGGTGACGTTCGCACACCTGCTTGACCCGGACGGCAATCAGTTCGCGGTGTTCACACCGCCTTCCGTCCGTTCCTGAGTCGGCTGGCCGGTCCCGCTTCGGGGCCGGCCACTCAACTCAAACTGAGTTGTTCGACGACGCCGTACGGGATGTCGAGGTCCTCCCTGCGCAGCGCGCGCTGCGCGGGGATCTCGGCGGTAACCGAGACCGAGCTGATCCGGTCGGTGCGGAACACCCGCAGTGCGTCGCGCAGCCTGCACCAACCCACCAGATACCAGTGGGTTTCCTTGCCGATATAGCCGAGCGGCTCGATGTCGCGCATCGTGGCGGCACCCGCGCGGTCGCCATAGCCGATGCGCAGGACGCGGCGGGTGGCCACCGCGTCGGCCACCATGCGCGGCATCGACGGTATGGCGGACACGTCGGCGAGCAGGTGGACGCGACCGGCCAGGTCGTGCGCCGCGGCGGCATCGTCTTGCTGCATTGCCGCGACCAGTTTGCGCAGTGCCGAGCCCGCGGTCGCCTGGAACGGCGAGCCCGCCAATTGCCGAAGTGCCACCGCCATCGCGACCGCCTCGCCCGGCGTCAGGTTGACCGGCGGCAACGTGCGCGCCTTGTCCAGGCAATAGCCGCCTGTGCGACCGGGCTCGGCATAGATCGGCACCCCGGATTGCTGCAGCGCGTTGATGTCTCGTTCGATCGTGCGCACGCTGACCTCGAAACGACCGGACAGCCAGCGCGCACTTCGCGGGCGCGGCGCGACCGCTCGCATTTCCTCGACCAAGGCATAGAGCCGATCTGTACGGTTCACCCGCACCAATCTAGAAGCCGGGTACGACAAGCGGACGCGGGTCAGGCCGGTGGCCAGTTCCGCAGGACGGCGTCGAGCGCGTCCAACGCCCTCGACCAGGAGTCCTCGACATTGCGGGGGTGGCTGTCGTAGCGGCCCGTCGTTTCCAGGCTCACGTATCCGTAGAAAGTGCCGTGCAGCAGGCGAATCGCGTCGGTTTGGTCGGGCTCGGACAGGTCGTAGCCGCGCAGGATCGCGCGGGTCATCTCCGCGTGCCGCATGGCCGCACTGGCGGCGGCGGTTTCCGGGTCGAGGTCGAGTTGGGTCGCGGCGTATCGGCCCGGGTGCTTCTTCGCGTAGTCCCGATAGGCGTTGGCGAAGGCGACGAGGGCGTCCTTGCCCGCGCGACCGGCCAGCGCGTCCGCGACCTGGTCGGCGAGTTCGGCCAGCGCCAGCACCGCGACCTTGACCCGCAGGTCGCGGGCATTTTCGAGGCGTGAGTACAGGCTCGCGTCCTTGACGCCGAGCCTGCGGGCCAGCGCCGAGACCGTCACATTGTCGAAGCCGACCTCGTCGGCCAGCTCCGCCGCCGCCTGGATCAGGCTCTCGTCGGTCATCCGCGCGCGTGCCATGCCGTCCTCCTCATTTGCCTACATATCTAACTCATTTGCCTAATGTCTCTAGGTAGTTTAGCGTATAGACTTGTTAAATCAGCTAGCGAGTGCGACCGACGGGAGACCAACCATGAACGCACCGGCTTCCCCTACCACGCGCCCGACCGAGTTCGGCCGAATCTTTCCGCCGGACGAGAACTGGCTCGCGCGGCAGCCGCAGGAGGAGATCCTGCTGCCCGGCTTGCCCATCATCGATGCGCACCATCACCTCTGGTACCACCCCGGATTCCGTTATCTGCTCGAGGAATTCGCGGCGGACACCGGCAGCGGGCACACCGTGATCGGCACGGTGCACGCCGAAGCCATGTCGGGCTACCGCACCGATGGGCCGACGGAGTTGCGTCCGGTCGGCGAGACCGAGACCATCGCGCGCTTGGCCGCGACCAGCGACGCGGCCGGTGGCCCGACCAAGGTGGCCGCCGGGATCATCGGGCGGGCCGATTTCGGGCTCGGCGCCGCCATTGTCGATAACGTCGTCGAGCACCACATCACGGCCGGTCAGGGTCGGTTTCGGGGGCTCAGGTTCGGGGCAAGCTGGGACGCGAGCGAGGAGATCAAGCTCAGTCATCCCGGCAATCGCCCGCACATGCTCGCCGAACCAGCCATTCGGGACTGCGCGCGGGTGGTCGCCGACCGCGACCTGACGCTCGACCTGTGGATCCTGTCGCCCCAACTCGCCGACGCCGCCGAGTTGGCCGAGGCGATTCCCGAGCTGCGCCTGGTGCTCAACCACTGCGGCGCGCCGCTCGGCTTCGGCCCCTACGCCACCGACCGGGCCGAGCACTTCGCCACCTGGGCGCGCGGCATCCGGGAAGTGGCCGAACGGCCGAATGTCGTCTGCAAGCTCGGCGGCATCCTCGCCACCGCGGCCGCCTTCGACTACCGCACCACGCCGACCCCGCCGACCTCGGAAGAGCTTGCCGCCCTGTGGCATCCGTGGTTCGACACCTGCATCGACGCGTTCGGCCCCGACCGCTGCATGTTCGAAAGCAACTTCCCCGTAGACAAAATGGGAACCCGATACGCGACGCTGTGGAACACCTTCAAACGGCTCGCCTCGGGCGCCTCGGAAACCGAACTGGCCTCGCTGTTCTCGGAGACTGCCCGCCGAACCTACCGGCTGGCGCGGTAAACTCCGCGACTTCATTAAGGAACACCCCAATGACCACCTGGATCACCACCCCCATCGAATCCCCCATCCTCCGCGGCGCACTCGACCTCGAGCGCACCGCGCACGGCGTGCTGCCGCACCGGCTGCCCGAGTGGGCACGCAAGCAGTTCCCCGACGACTATCTGGCGATGGTCGAGGCCCAACCCAGCGGCGTCCGAGTGGCCTTCCGGACCAGCGCGACCGTCATCGAGCTGGACGTGCTGCCGACGCGGACCGTCTACCGGGGCGCACCGCCGCCGCCCGACGGTGTGTACGAATTGCTCGTCGACGGAACGCATTCCGGTCGGGCCAGCGTGCCCGGCGGCACCCGCCACATCATCGATATGGCGGCCCAGACCAAGGTCACCGAGCAGGGATCGGTCGGCACCGTCCGATTCGCCGACCTGCCCGCCGACCCCAAGGACATCGAGATCTGGCTGCCGCACACGGAAATCGCCGAGCTGGTCGTGCTGCGCACCGACGCACCGGTCGAGCCGACGCCGGACCGTGGCCGCAAAACGTGGCTGCACCACGGCAGTTCGATCAGCCACGGGGCCAACGCCGAGGTACCGACGGCCACCTGGCCCGCGCTGGCGGCCGCGCGGGGCGGTGTCGAGCTGATCAATCTGAGTCTGCGCGGCAACAGCCTGCTCGATCCGTTCGTCGCGCGCGCCATTCGCGACACCCCGGCGGATCTGATCAGCCTCAAGCTCGGCATCAACGTGGTCAACGCCGACCTGATGCGGTTGCGCGCGTTCGGTCCCGCGGTGCACGGCTTCCTCGACACCATTCGCGAAGGCCACCCCGACACACCGTTGCTGGTCGTCTCCCCCATTCTCTGCCCGATCCACGAGGACACCCCAGGCCCCTGTGCGATCGAATTCGACGGCACGAGAGTGAGTTTCCGCGCCACCGGCGACCCGGCGGACCGAGCCACCGGGCGGTTGACCCTCAACGTCATCCGCGACGAGCTCGCCCGCATCGTCAAGCAGCGCGCGGCCGACGACGCGAACCTGCACTATCTCGACGGTCGTTCGCTCTACGGCGAAACCGATTTCGTCGAGCTGCCACTGCCCGACGAGCTGCACCCGGACTCGGCAACCCACCGCCGCATCGGAGAACGCTTCGCCGACTTGGCATTCGGTGACGGCGGACTGTTCAGCGCCTGAGACAGGGTGGCGCTGATCGCCGGAGCCGATGGCGTCCGCTACGAAGAGGCACTGCTCTTCGTAGCGGACGCTGCCGTTCGGTGACCGCGAATCACCTTGATCCGACGTAGTTTTCAGGTGCCGGTTAAGCAAATTAAGTAGGAGTGATATTCAGCGGAGTCGGCGGTGACAAAGACAACACGATGTCAACTGAAGTGTGTTGTTGTTGTCACTCTGTGGACAGATAGTTGGTCTGGACTAATTCGCAGAAAGGGGCCTTGTTATGCGCCTTACTCCCATTGTCTCGATGACCATTGCCGCGATGTTCGCCGGTCTCCTTGCCGCGCCCGCCGCGACGGGCGAGCCGGGCGATTCCGCGGGGTTGCGGCCCGTCTCCTATCTGTTCAGCGATGCGGTGGACGCCGAGCGGGACAACCCAGGCGCGGCACCGCCCGGCGCCAACGACTGGACGTGCAAACCCACTGCGCTGCACCCGAATCCGATCGTTCTTGTACACGGCGGGCCAGAGACCGTTCGGCTGGACTGGGGTGCGCTCGCACCGCTGCTTGCGAACAATGGCTACTGCGTCTACACCCTGACCTACGGTGCGATTCCAGGCATGCCAGGACCGCTCGGCGCGCTCGGCGGGCTGTTGCCGATCGAGCAGAGCGCGCAGGAGCTGCGCGACTTCATCATCAAGGTGCGGGCGGCGACCGGTGTGCAAAGCGTCGATATCGTCGCGCATTCGGAAGGCAGCCTGGTCACCGACTATTACGCCAAGTTCCTCGGTGGCGCGAAAAAGATAGATCGCTTCATCTCGATCGGCCCTGGCTGGAACGGCACCAATTCCCTCGGGTTCGGCGCCCTCTTCACCGCTCTTGCCGCCAGACTGCGGCTGGCACCCGCGCTCGGCGCCGTCGTCGACCCGATCTGCGCCGCCTGTTTACAGATTCAGACCGGCTCGGACTTCCTGCGCAAGCTCACCGCCAGTGGCACAACGGTTCCCGGCGTCACCTACACCAACATCGTTACCAGCCATGACGAATTCGTGGTGCCGTACACCAGCGGGATCCAGCAGGGGCCGAGCATCAGCAACTACGTCGTCCAGGACTACTGCCCCGGCGATTTGACCGACCATCTCCTGCTGCCTTACGACAAGGTGGTGGCCCAGCTCGTGCTCAACGCGTTGGACGCGGACAACACCGCGTACCCCACCTGCACGAGCACCCCGCCGAACAGCTGACTTCACAACATAACTCACCGCCCGCCGCGCTGAACCCCTTCGGTGCGGCGGGTTTTCGTCGACTACGGACTGAGAGAAGTCCCACAAGCGCGAAGAATCCGCTGACCGATGTGGGCAGTGGTCAGCGGACAAAAAGGCGCCGCCGGACGCGTCATTGAATCCGGCGGCACCGCTAGTGAGGCGTACTACCAGCCACCCTTGCCCGCGAGCTGCCCGAGGAGGTCGTCGAACTCTTGGCCCCACGCACCACCGAACGGCGAATCGCCGCCGTTGCTCGAAGGCTTATCGAAGCCATTGCTCCACGGGTCCCACGACGCGTCGCCGGTGTTACCCGGTTTCGAATCGGCGGCGCCCCACGGATTCCAATTACCCCAGGGGTTCCAGGAGTCGCCGCCATTACCGGGATCGGAGCCGTCGCCCCACTGATCCCACGGCGAATCGCCGCCATTGTCCGAATTGTCGTCGGAACCGTCGCCGCCCGGATCGCCGCCATTGTCACCGGAGCCATCATCGGGGTTCCACGGATCCCAAGGCGAACCACCGCCGGGCTTGCCCGGCTTACCGGTGTCACCCCCGGGCTTTCCGGTATCGCCGCCGGGCTTACCGGTATCGCCGCCCGGCTTACCCGGCTTACCGCCCGGCTCCGCGGGCTGCTCGTCACCCTGGCCGTCGGAGGTGCCGAAGTCCTGCGTCCAGTAGGCCGTGCCGTTCCCGGCCTTGGCGTAGCCGACCCCGATGTCCTTGAGCCCGCAGTTCAGGATGTTGGCGCGGTGGCCAGCGCTGTTCATCCACGAGCTGACCACTTCGGAGGCGCTGCGCTGACCCGCGGCGATATTCTCCGCCCAGGTCTGCGCGTGATAGCCCGCGGCGCTGATCCGGTCGCCCGGATCGCCCTTCGATGAGTTGTGATCCATGAAGCCGCCAGCTGCCATATCTTCCGAATGGCCCTGCGCGGCTTGGGTAAGGTGGCTTTCCGCTTTCAGCGGGGAACAGCCAGCCTTGGCGCGTTCATTGTTGGTGAGGCTGACCACCTCGTCGGCGGTGGAGGTGGATTGTGGTGCGGCAAGGGCCGCTGGGGCCCCCGCAACGGTGAGGGCGAAAGCCGAGATGCCGACGGCGGTGGAAAAGGACAGCATTGTAGCGGGAGAGAAACGCACTATTTCCTTCGAGAGTTGTCGAACCTATAGATACAGATCAGCCGTTAGTACTCGGACCGAGCGCGAGCGGGGTCCAATCGGCGTCGTCGTCCGGAACCTCACTGCTGTCCCGGACATCGGTGTTGTCGGTGGCGTCGGTATTGCCAGCGCCACCGTGATTCCCGAGGACGCCGACACTGTCGACGCCGCCGGTGTCTTCGTCGTCGTCTTCGTCAGCAGCGGCGGCTGGCGCGGCCGGAGCGGGGGCCGCGTGCCTGGCCTTGGGGCTCGGCACTTTCGGGCTCGGCGCTGTCGGGGCCGGCGCGTTCGAGCTCGGCAGGTTTCCACTGTTGATCAACTGCAGCAAGCCCTTCGCCAGTACCGGGCCGACCTGCTTGGCCAGATCCTCCAGCACAGCGCGCAGCGGTGGGGGCAACGCCGCGCTGCCGGTATTGAGCGAGTCGACGATGGTGGCCAGGGGCGCGGTGCCACCGGGCTTAGGGGTGCCGCCCGGCTTCGCAGCGCCGCCCGGCTTGGTGGCCTTGCCCGGCTTGGCGGTCGGCCGATCGGCACGGTGCATCGGCCGCTTGCTCGACACGGGCGCGACACGCTCCGCTCGGACAATCGGCGCGACCTGCTCCGCGCGGGCCTGGTGCTGATAGGACGCGGGGACCACCGCGGCCACCGCTTGCTTCGGCGGCGCGGCCACCGCCTGCTTCGGCGGCGTGACCCACACCCCGTCCCCCGAGACGGTGGAACTCGTGTCGTCCGCGATGGCCTGCCCGGCTCCGCCGTTGGCCGAGACCGCGAGGCCGATGAGCGTGGCCGTCGAGAGCATTGCCAAACGCGCTGGGACGACAGTGGTTCGCGGCGCGCTGTGCTTCCCCATGAGTGCCTTCCTTCGAAATGACCGATCGCTGGCGAAGCCGACAGCCCTCCACGTGGTACGACCTGGTTCGAACTGCCGGTCGGAGCCGTTCGACCGCCGCTCTGCGGTCAAGTACGCGGTCCTACGGGCTGTCGGCTTCCATTTCCGAGCGTAGAACTCGCCGGTGTGACGAACAAGAAGAACGGACATTCTTACATCGAATCAAGATCCGATTAACAGTCGGACAAACAGCTGATCACGACCAGATCACACACCCTGCTCCAGCAGATCACCACAGCATCACAGCACGGCTACGAACGGTGCCGATGACCCTTTCACACGGAACAGAGTGAATGCCGAGCATAGGCTCCACGAATGGCCCCCACCTCCTGTTGTTAGGCGGGCTAAAGTCCTTTCAGATTTCCCTTGAATCAGCACCTAGCCAAGGCCATTTGTGGTCAAGATAGGGGTATAGCGCCCATCCTGCGGCCCCGAAGGAAGGTCATGCGCCCTCACTTGGCGAGCGACCGTTCTCCAATGGCGATCCCCAGGTCGGAGCGAGAACCAGTAATTCAGTTGAAGCTAAAATGTGATCTGTACGACAGGAAGGTTTAGCTTGGCGTAACGTTTGACGGAATGACCGCCGCAGTAGATACTGCTTGCACACAAGTCGGCGTAACACCTCGAAGGCAGTCCTTCAGACTCTCGCCACAATTCGCGGATGAACGCACAGTTAACGAAAGAATGTGATGTGTTTGCCGGTCCACGCCGACCGGCAGGTGCCATGACTCGGTGACGGAATGCTCACTTAATTTTCAGTGATGGACCGAAGGTGCTGCGGATGAGCCCCGGCTCGATACAAAGGTTGCCGATGTCTGATTACCCCTTGCTAACTTCCAATACGATCACGTTGCGACAGTTCGATTACTTTGTGAACGCGGTGCAACTCGGCTCGCTCTCGGCCGCCGCCAGGCGGTTCGGAATAACGCCGTCCGCGATGTCCCAACAGATCGACGCGTTGGAGACCTCGCTCGGCCGAAAGGTCTTCGACCCGCGGTCACGCAGGTCGAGGCTGACCAAGTTCGGCAGAGAGTTCTTCGCCCAGGCCTCCGACGTCGTCGAATCCGCCAGGCAGGCAATGGCGATGGGGCAGACGTTCGGCGACGGTGTGATGACCGTCGGAACGACGCCGACCATCGCCCAGAAGCTGCTGCCGCCGCTCATCTACCGGATGCGCCACGAACGCAATATCGACAGCATCGAGGTCAGGGCGTTCACCGACCTGCGCGAGCTCAACGCGACCCTGGAAGAGGGCGCACTCGATGTCGCGCTCGGCCCGCTGGAGCAATCCAGCTCGCGCGTCGTGCACTGCTTCGGCGAGGAAGAACTCGTCGTCGTCTGCCATCCCAGCCAGCGCAGCAGCTTCGACGGCTCATGGAAGCAGTTGGTCGAGGCGCCGTGGATCCGCTGCGGCGCGAATTCCGATCTCACCGACACCGTTTCGCGCGAGGCGGGCCGAGCGGGCGTGCATGTCCGATTCGCCGTCCGCGCGCCCGATGTGACTACCGCGCTCAGCCTGGTCGAACACGGCGTCGGCGTCGCACTGGTGCCGAAGATGGCACTGCACGGTTCGGCAAGGCTGCTGTCCATCATTCGACTGGCCCGTCCGATTCGCCGGGAATTGACGGTGCACGCGCGAGACAAGTCGCTGCATGTCGAAAAGTTCCTCGAGGTGATCACCGACTCGGACCTCGTCCGGAAGTTCGGGGCCGCAGGACTGCTGGAGATCCGGCGACCGGAATCCGAAGTGGCGCACCGCACACCGGTGCCCGTCGGCCCGCTACCCAACTGACACCCGGCGTACAGCAGCGCGAAACCTCGGCGCCACAGTCGGATTCAGCTGCATACAGAGACAACCGGACATACGAGTCAGGCCCCGCCGAAGCGGGGCCTGACCTGAATACGAAACCGTCTTACTTGGCCGGGGCGTTGAACGGCTGGTTGATCGTGGTTAACTTCAGTTAGGGGTGGTAGCGGCGTACGCTGGGGTTATGCCGTTGAACCCCAAGGATTTCCCCGATTTAGTTCCGTGGATCTATGGGCGGAACTCGCAGGACAAGAACAAGGGTCTGTCGGTGCCGCAGCAGGTGCGGTGGGGCCGGGAGGAGTGCGCTCGGTTCGGGTGGCCGGACCCACGCGTGACGACCGACACCGATATCGGCGCGACGAGGCACACCGTCAAACAACGTCCTGGTTATAAGGATCTGGTGGCCGGGTTGGCCGAGCCTGCCCCGGAGGGTAAGCAGTGGGTGTTGATCACTCGCTCGTCCTCGCGAGCAAATCGCCAGTTGCTGGACTTCGCGTTGCTGCGCGAGATGTGCGCCAAGCTGGGCGTGTTCTGGTATTCGGGCGGTCAGCTCTACGACATGAACAACCCGCAGGATCGCCGGGTTCTGGCGCAGGAGGCTGTGGACAACGAGTACCAGCCCGAGCAGAACCGTTTCGATTCGATGCAGCAGCTCAAGCAGAACTTCCTCGACGGCAAGCCACACGGTAAGGAAGCGTTCGGGTATCGCATCGTCTACCAGCGCGGTAAGGCGGTAGAGCGGGTGCCCGACGAGGTGACCGCGCCGATTGTGCGTGAAATGGCCAGACGTGCCTTGGGATTGGAGTCTGCTACCAGTATCGCGCGGTGGTTGACCGGCGAGGCGGTTCCGGTGCCGAGCGCGGGTATGGGGTTGCCGTGCCGGGTGTGCTCGGTCACCGAGGGCCGTAAGGTCCTCGAAGCAGTCGACCGCCGTCACTGCCCGTGTGACAAGGGGTGGATGACTCTCTGGGATCATGTCGCGGTCCGCAATGTGCTGGTCAGTGCGACTATCGCTGGTTTGCGCGCCCACAAGGACAAGGCGACGGGTAAGACCGAAACTGTTGCAGCGCAGTGGGATTCGATTATCAGTGTCGAGGATCACGATCGGTTGGTGGCGATGTTCACCGACCCAGCTCGCTTGACGAGCAATCGGGGTTGCGCGCCGCGTTGGCTGCTTTCGGGTATCCCTCGCTGCGGTAAGTGTGATGGCGGCAAGGTCCGGTCGCGTTCGGGTGGGTCGGCGGGCAAGGCGAGGACCTATGAGTGCGAGCGGTTCTGTGTGGCCCGCAACGCTGAGCTCGTTGATGACCTGGTGGAAGAGACGGTGTTGCGGCGGCTCGAGGATCCGGAGTTGCTGGCCGCGCTCGAACGCAGCGATGAGGAAGCCGCCGCCGCTGGTGCCGAAGCCAAGGCATTGCGCGCCTCCTACGACAAGTGGGTTGGCGAAGCGATCGAGGCGGAGTTGTCGCCGATGGAGATCAAGCAGTACAAGGACCGTAAGCTGCCCGCGATCAAGGCAGCCGAGGCCCGCGCTCAGGCAGCGATGCCGATGCCGCACGTGGTCGCCGCCGCTGGGCCGGACGCCCGCGCGAAGTGGGACGACGAGCAACAGACACCGTTGCAGGCCAAGCGCGACATCATCCGGTCGTTGCTGTCGATCACGATCTATCCGGCCGGGAAGCGTCGCGGTTTCGGCGGTTCGCCCGGCGTGGAGACGATCGTGATTGCCCGTCTGGTCGCGTGAGATCGGTGGTGGTGTCGGTACGGTAGCCGCCGCGCCACCACCGCCTCAGCACCGAGAGTTGCTGGTCGGTCAGCGGTCCGGACAACCGTTGCTGTACCCGATCGAGGTATTCGAGCTCCTCCGGTGACCAGTTCCGCCGCTGTCTAGGCTTGTCCGTCATCGGATTTCCGAGCCGACATCAGCCCGCCATCGTGGCCGTTGACCTGCGCGTCCGCCGTCCGGTGACCCGCTCCCTCGAGCAGCCCTGCGAACGCGCCATCGGAGAATCTGCTGATCGCTATCGCTGTTGGTGGCTAGGTCGAACCCGCTGGTGTGTGCGCGAGGGTTCCTGTCAGGTGACATGGCGGTTCTCTTCTCCGACCGACCCGTCAACCTGATTCCCTGAGTCCAGTATGCCTGTAGATCGACAGTGCCCGAGTAACCCGGATTGAGCCCTCGGGGCTCCCGCTCGTCGCGCGGGCCGCGCCCGTTGGTCGCGTGCCCCGCGCCGTCCGGCGCGCCGGGTCCACCGGACTCACTTCCCTACTCCCGGCCGACACGTACTCACCCCACACGCATCGCTACCACCGACTTCCGCACCCCTTCACCTTCATCTGCTGTATGCCTCACCCGCGCACCCATTCTCGCCCTCCCACCACATACCCCACCCCCCTATCACCTCACTTATCAACAATCAGACATCTTGCATCTCGGGGTCATATCGCCCCGGAAATCGTTGTTCTCAGCTAGTTTTAAGGGTTGATCTCTTGAATTACGAAGTGTAGTAGGCGCTTCATGGAGGCATGGTCGCGACGATGCACAAAGTCGCCGCAGGCAACGGCTACCAGTACTACCTGCGAAACACCGCCGCCAACGACACCAGCGCGCGCGGGCGCGCCTCACTGGCCGAGTACTACAACGAACACGGCGAAGCCCCCGGAACCTGGCGCGGCACCGGACTTTCCGCCCTCGGTATCGACCCCGGTACGGAGGTGACCGAGGAGCAGATGCGCAATCTGTTCGGCGAAGGGATCCACCCGGATGCCGAACAGGTCCGCGCACGCGCCACCGCCCGCCATCGCGCTGCCGGTATGCCGCGCGCCCAGGCCGCCCGGATGGCTGAGAAGGCAACCAGACTCGGCAACCGCTATCCGGTCTATACCTCTACATCGGGCTACCGCGCGGCCAAGGCTCAGGCATACCGCGACTACAACACCAGCGTGGGCGCGTGCGTCACCGCGCCGATCCCCGAGGCTGTCCGCGCTCGGATCGGCACCAGAGTCGCCACCGACATGTTCACCGCCGAGTACCGGCGCGCACCGCTCGATGCGCGTGAGTTGTCGGGGTGGGTGGTCAAGAACTCCCGTCCCGACCGCACGGCGGTCGCCGGATACGACTTCACGTTCAGTCCCGTCAAGAGTGTGTCAGCGTTGTGGGCGATTGCCTCACCACCGTTGGCGGACATGATCGCCACCGCGCACCGGCACGCGGTCACCGATGCGCTGACCTGGCTGGAATCGGAGGCGTTGTTCACCCGGTTGGGTCGCAACGGTATTCGCCAAGTCCAAGTGCAAGGCGCGGTCGCCGCGACCTTCACCCACCGCGACTCCCGCGCCTCCGATCCCGACCTGCACACCCACGTCCTGATCGCCAACCGCGTGCAAACCACCGACGGCAAGTGGCGCACCATCGACGGCACCACCATCCACGAGGCAGTGGTCACGGTCTCCGAAATCTATGACACCCGCCTGGAACACCACCTCGAAACCGCGCTCGGCCTGCGGTTTACCGACCGCCTCGACCGCGACCCCGAACGGGTTCGTGTCCGTGAGATCGTCGGTGTGCCGCTGCCGCTGATCCACCTGTGGTCTCGGCGCGGGGCCGCGATCACCGATCGCCTCGATACCCTCACTGCCGCATGGCAGGCCGCGTTCGGACGCGAACCCGAGCCCGGCGAAGTGCACCGATTGGCCCAGCGCGCGACTCTGGAAACCCGACCCGGCAAACATCTTCCGGGTTCACGCACCCAGCAACGCGCGAACTGGCGCGAGGAAGCCGCCGAACTACTCGGCGGCTCCGAGGCTGTGGACGACATCATCGCGCGCGTCTTGTCTGTCGCACCCGTCGCGCGTCCGGCACCCGATGACGCGTTCGTCGCCCGTATCAGCGGTCGGGCGTTGGCGGCGGTGTCGGACAAGCGCGCGATCTGGCGTGCGTTCAATCTGCGGGCCGAGGTCGAACGCCAACTCCGCGGGCAGGTGGCTCCCGCGGACTGGGCCCGCGTCACCGCAGAGGTCTGCGCGCACGCGCTCGCGCCGACATCGGCACTCGCGCGCGGCGATCCCGACGTGGCCGAGCAGCCCGATCTGCGTGCGGTCCCGGCATGGTTGCGCCGCGACGACGGCACCCCGACCCACACTCGCGTGAACTCTCAGATCTACACCACCGCCGCCACTCTCGCTGCCGAAGCCGAACTCATCGCCCTGGCCGTCGAACCCGGCGGGCGCATCCTGGACCCCGGATATGTCGCCGTCGCGGTCGATGACTACAACACCGCGCACCTGGACCAGCCTTTGAACCTCGGTCAGGTCCGTGTCATCGAATCCTTCGCCGCTGCCGGGATGGGCGTGCACACCGCCAACGCCCCAGCCGGGACCGGCAAGACCACCGCCATGGCAGTGCTCACCACCGCCTGGCGATCGGCCGGCGGGACCGTGCTGGGCTTGGCTCCCACCGCCAACGCCGCCGCAGAACTGGGCCATGCGATCAGTACCCGCGCGGAAACCGTCGACAAACTTCTCCACGTCCTCGACGCTCATCACCCTGCCGCTCTCACCGGCGAGTATCCGCCTCACTTGCCGCAATGGGTGCTCGACATCGACGACACCACCCTGGTCATCATCGATGAACACATCACGGTGCCGACCTCCAAACGTCTGCACCTGTTGCGGTATCTGACCAGCCGGGACGCGACCGTGCGATGCCTCGGCGATGACCACCAACTCTCGGCCATCGATGCCGGTGGCGCCGCCGCCGACATGGCCCACGCCGCACCCACACAGCCGGTCACTCTCACCGAGGTGGTGCGCTTCGCCAGTCGAGGGGAAGCGTTGGCGTCCAAGGGAATACGCATCGGTGATCCGCTCGCCTTGGCTTGGTATCTCGACCATGGCCGTATCCACGCCGGGCACCTGGGCAGCGTCTATGAAGACACCTACTTTGGCTGGGCCGCCGACACCGCCGCAGGCGCGCACGCGGTGATGCTGGCCCCGACCCGCGACATCGTGACCGCCCTGAACATGCGTGCCCGCGCCGAGCGGCTCGCCCACACCGCAACACCCTCCGGTCCCGTTATCGCCCTCGCGGACGGCCTGGTGGCCTCGGCGGGTGACACTGTGCGCACCCGCCGCAACGACCCCCGCCTGCGCGTCGGCGAACACGATTGGGTCCGCAACGGCTACACCTGGACCATCCGCCAAGTCCACCCAGACGGCGCACTGACCCTCGCGCGGCGCGTCCACGGCCGCGACACCACTGCCGTCGTGCGCTTGCCTGCGGAGTACGTGAGCGAACACCTGCATTTGGGTTACGCCGCCACGATCGACTCCGCCCAAGGCATCACCGCCGACACCTGCCACGTCGCCCTGTCCGGGCGCGAGTCCCGCCAACAGTTCTATGTGGCGATGACACGCGGACGCCGCGCGAACCACGCCTACCTCGCCACCGCCATGGGCGGCGAGGAAGGCGACATCTACACCTTTCCCGCCCACTACCCGCGCACCGCTACCGAACACCTGCAATACATCCTCGACCGCGACGGTGCCGCCACATCCGCCCACACCGAACTCCGCGATGCCCTCGACCCCGCACGCCGCATCGGCCGCGCCATCGACATCTACCTCGACACCCTGGCCATGACCGCCGAACACGCCTGCGGCACAGAACAACTCGATACCATCGACCTCGTCGCCGAACAGCTCCTGCCAGGGCTGACCGACAGCCCCGCCTACCCGGTCCTGCGCCAGCACCTGGCGATGCTCACCCTCGCCGGAGGCGACCCGATCACCGCCCTGCACACCGCGATCACCGGCCGCGAACTCGACACCGCCACCGACCCCGCCGCCGTGCTGGACTGGCGAATCGACCCCACCGGCGCGCACTCGACCGGACCCGGCCCACTCCCATGGATACCCGGACTACCCACCAACACCCTCGACCCCGACACCCTCGCGCCCGTGCGAGCCCGCCAGCAGATCGTGACCGAACTCGCCACCCAGATCAGCGACACCGCCCAAGCGTGGACCCCGGCCACCGCCCCTAGGTGGGCGCGAGCTCTGCTCGCGGACCCCAAACTGCTTGCCGACCTAGCTATTTGGCGTGCCGGACTCCACATCCCCGACACCGATCACCGCCCCACCGGACCGACCCGCCACACCACCATCGAACGCGCCCACCAGCAACAACTCCAACGCCGCATCCTCGACCACGACGACAATACCCAACTACCCCAACATCATTGGGCCGCAACGGCCGACCGAATCGACCCTCGCATCAGCACCGACCCGACGTGGCCTGCCATCGCCAGCCACGTCGACGCCGCCGCCCGCGCCGGAATCGACATAGAACACCAACTCGCCCAAGCCGCACAGCAACGACCACTCCCCGACGAAATGCCCGCCGCCGCACTCTGGGCACGCCTGGAAATCGACCTAAACGGCATCACTGTTCACCAACCCGAACCCACTCCACAACCCCACAATCCCGACCCGGCGGGGCAAGAAATCGCGGACGCGATCGACGCCGCCGACCTCGGCCACCACACCGACTACACCGACGACTACAGCGCCAATCAGAATCCCCCCTACCAGTCCGAACCTGACACAGGACACGATATCGACTGGTAAACCCTGCCCCGGCCGCCGTGCCAATGCCTCGTGATCCTGACTCGGAATCAGGTCCCGGTAAGATCCGGGTCCACACGTCGCAGCGCGGATGCGAGCCACTCCGTTCGGCGGTGCTCGATCGGCATCTCAGCAAGGCCCGCCGTAGCTTCTTCGACTGCTTGGGCAGAGTCTCCGAGCAGCGCGAGAACACCGCCTCGTTGCACAGCTCCGAAACCGGGTGTCCACCAGTACATTGCGTCCGGTGGTTCGATGCCGTCCGCCGATGCCGTCGCTTCGTCAGCAGCGGCCAGAGCGCGTTGCGCCTCGAGTGTCTCTCCGCGTGCGGCCAGTAGTTCGGCCCGCCGCATACGGGCGTAGGCGACTAGGACAGGGTGTGCCCCGCGCACATTGAGTGCCGCGTCCGATAACCCAATGACTTCGTCGTAGTCCCCGGTCGCACCCCACGCGACGTAACCGGCAAAACCCAAGCTGTGTACGAGTCGGTCCGGGTCATGAGATTCCGCCGCCAAATCCACTGCTGTCGTCAGACTCCGGCGAGCGGCTGTGTCCGCTCCGACTGCGTGTTCCAGCCAGCCCCGGTATTGCGTGACCTCAGACGCGACCGCTGCTGCTGTGTCTCGTCCGGTACGGGCCTCGCGGACGAATTGCTCGGTCATCGATGACATGCCACGCACCGCCGGAAGTACCGCCAGAGCCCCGGTTGTGTCCTCTATCCGGCGGATAGCCGCCAGCATCACCGCTACGTCGGACAAGGCGTTGGCGTCTACGCTGGCCGCCGAACTCGACGCGGCAGTGAGCCGTCCGAGGTCTGTCGTTGCAAGCACGCGTTCGTACGCGGCCGTCACCCCAGCAGGCACCGGGCGTTGTCCAGTCTCGATCGCACTCAGGTACGTGCGGCTGTAGAAAGTCCGTTCAGCCATGCCACGCAGCGAAATACCCGCCGCCTCGCGGGCGGCCCGCAACAGCGGTCCAGGCTCCACAGTTCCAGCGTAACGGGAGCTGAGGACGCATGTGGACACGAAGCCGCGCATCTCCGGGCATATCGGGTGGTTGTCTGAATACGTGCCCGGAACGCGCTCCCAAGACGGAGCAACCCTCAAACCGCTAGGGGCTGGGCACACCTAAACCGTGCGATGCCAGCAGGGGGCTTGAATCACGATGAAGAACATTTCGTTTGGGGATACACCAGTTTCGCGATGCGTCTACTACCGGTTGGTGTGCGGTCTAGCCGCCAACATCGACCCGCCCGGCTCCGGGCGAATCACCTTCCTTGCCGGGGGTACCGGCGCACTGACGATGCCCGGAACGTTGGGAAGTGTTCTGCGCCAACATATGCAGCGTCACGGCGTCGCGGTCGGGCCGATCGTGTTGCACGTCGGGTCGAACCGGTGGACGTTCCTGGTTCGTCCTGATGTGCCCGATGACGACACGCGGCTGTTCAACCAGCTTTTCCCGCTGAACGTAAGCATCGTTCGTGCGGGTGCCATCGCGTTGCCGTCGCCCACAGGTGAACCGGGAGGGGGTAGCAGACGCTGGATAGAGCTACCACGCAACACCTTTCGTCCCTCGGCCCGTGTCGTCGTGGACGCGATCCTCGGATGTACCGGTATCAATCGCGAGTCGCGATCCTTGGCGGTGCATCATGGCTGATTGCGGATGTGGGTGCGGGTGTGGCCCGTGGATCAAGGCGTCGCAGTGCAAAGGCGGGGCCGTGCTGTTCCACAAGGCCGGTGAAATATTCAGGGTCGGTTGCCCGTCGATGCTCTGTTCCGGCATGGTCCCGGTGGTCGACGGCAAGATCGGCGATCACGACGGGATAGTTCCGGGCCGCTGCCCGTGGATCGGGACGCGGGTCGTAGACGACCGCGCCGACTTCGCACGGGTGGAGCCCGGTGCCGACAGCGGCAGCGATCGGCAGTCGCGATGACTGCCGAGCAGCGATCCCCTCATCCTGACGAGCCGGACCTGCACCTACGCGTCACGCTGCGGGGCGAACAGCTGGACTTTGCTGCCTGCCTTACCTCGGCGCTGTTCTTCCTGGAGGAGCAACGCCAGCGGCACTACATCGACAGCGTGTGCCTGATCCCCGGTGCCACAACGGGATTGGATCGACTCCCGAACGAACGACTCTACGAAGGGCCATGACGATGCTTGGTTCTGGGAGCAAGCCCGTAGCCATCGGCTACCTCCGCAAAGACATCGCCGGAATAGCGCAGGGCTGGAACGAGACCCAAATCCGTAATCTCGCAAAGCGACTCGGCTACAACCTCACCAAAACCGTAGTCTTCGGTGCGAGCACTGAGCATCCGCTAACGGACCTGATAGCCGCAGCACGACGAGCTAGGGCCGACGCCGTCATCGTGCCTAACGCCACGCACTTCGATGACAACGAGATCCCTTGTGAACTCACGCGAGTTGTCGACGTGGTCACCGTGTCACCTGAACAGACTTACGCCCGTTGGGCGCTGAACCCGACACGGTGGAGCGACACCAGCCAAGGCCCGCCATGACAGAGTCAGTCTGCTTGTACCTTGGCCCGTGGACGCGGGACTCTGGCCGCAACGAGAGGGGTAGATGTGAGTGACGACGAACAACTGACTATGGATCTCGGCGTCGAGCGAACCGAGTGGGGTAAATGGGTCGACCCCGAACGGCGCAAAGCACAAGCTCAGAAATTCATGGACCGTGCAGGCATACGGGAGATTCCTTCCGAGCCATGGCCGGAAGATTCACCGGAAGTGAAACGGCTCGATGCGACAGTTGCGGAGTTGTTCCCGGACATGGCTACCGCGATGGCACCCGAAAACGCCGATATAGCCGATGCGTTCATCTGCTTTCTCGGTGAGTGCTTTATCAAGTTCGCGGGTGCACACTGGGAAGACTACGAATGGTTCGGTCGTGAGAATTCTTTCTACGATCATGTGAATCCGATTCTGAACTACGGATTTCACACCGGCGGCGACACCGCATACGGGTTGATGGAACTCATGATTGAAGACTACGACCCGGCCGACGGCGGAATGTTCTCCGGTATGGCAGAGATGATACGCGAATTCGCGGAGCGATACGCGGCGTCCCGCGACGGCGCGTAGCCGGTTGTTCTAGCTCGGAGTTCACATTCGGGGGGTGGGCTGGCATGCCTGATGAATACGACAAGATTCGAGAGAACTTCAACCCACCCGAACGCGGAAGAATCTTCGAGAACGGCACCGAAGCAGTCTTTCACGACCGAGAAAAAGGATATGTCGGTCACCCGGACCCGTATTCCACGCTGCATGGCCTGAGATTCTACGACAAGGCCAGGACCGACGATCTGGGCAAGGTTCATGCCATCGATGACAAGTCGGGCCAGACTGGCAGTAAAAACGATATCCGGGAATTGAAGAAAGATCGCGAACTTCTCGCGAAACGTGAGATCGAGACGCTTACCGTTCGGACTGTCGCCGGTGAGAAAATGTCGGCGGCTTACGAAAGACATCTGAACGAGTTACGTAAAGAATTCGGCGCCAGAGTGATTCACGTCGAAATATCTCGGGCGCAGGCCCGCGACGTGTTCGCAAAAGGACTCAATCGCGAGAAGAACGCACAACAACTCGAACTGCCGGGGGTTGCGCAGAAAGCGCGAGAACAAAAGGGTGTAGACCTTCAAAAACGCCGGGAAAAGCAAGTCACGCTCACGAAGGCTCGTGAAGTGAAGGGCAAGTTCCAGGCGGTGCAAAGATTCAGTCAAGGCGCCGAACGTGGCCGAGCCGAAGCCCCACAACGCGTACAAGCCGAACGCACCCAGCAGGCACAACAGCGGGCCAAGGAGCGTGAAGCACCGGAGACCGAGCGCGATCGGGCGGCCCGTGTAGCTGCTGAGAAGGTCGTGCGGGAATTTCAGGCCCTACTCAAGTCCGGCCCTGCGCCGTCGGCTGACAAAGCACCCGAGAAGACCACTCCGGAACGAGAGTCGCCCGAAACCGCACGGGAAAGAGTCGAACGTGAAGCCCGCGAACAGGTATTGCGAGAATTCCCGCTCCCAGTGCCTGATCGGCCCCAGGAGCGCGAAACCCCGAAGGTTGGGGAACGACCTACCCCGGAGCTGAACCAGGCCGCTACCACTGAACGTGAGGCGGCAGACAAGGCGCAGGCAGCAGCACGCGAAGCGGCCAGAGAACAAGACGCGGCCAGAAACGCCGCGTACCAACGACTCCAGGAACAAGGACGGCTCACAGAGATACAACGGCTCCACTGGCTAGGTCAAGCCACCGACCCACGCGGAGCGGTACGGGAACCACCCGGGCACGCACCTCCGGTTCAAGGACACGGCAGACAACAGGGGCAGGGCCGCGACCGAGGACAATCCCGCGACCGGTGATGTCGTTCACAGCTCTAACAACGCCTAGCTATGAGTCGAGCCCGATCCGAATGGAGCGGGATCGTCAATTCCTCAAGGTAGGGTGGAACCACCCGGTGGTAAATCGATGCGTTTACCACCGGGGATTTAATTAGTGGCTAGTTAGGTCCATCGTACTCATTGTCGCCACGCCGCTTCGCCGCTGCGGCTTCTTTGTCGATCACACATTTTTTGAAGGCGGCATAGGTAGCTGATTCCTTCGCGCACTCGTCAGCCCAATCTGCGGAGGCGGGTCCGGCCAATGCAATTCCCCCCATGGCGAACGTCGCGGCAAGCGAGGCGATCACGACACGGCGAATCATGTGTAGCTCCAATCGTGTGGTCGGCGGGCTAGCTTGTCCAGCTCACCGTACTTCCACGTATTCGGACCAGCCGTGATTCCGGATGGGGTGTTACGTGCGGTCGGTTACCGATGGTTCGGCAGCGAACGAGCGATCTCGATTCACAATCGTCCGGAAGCTCAGAAACCTGCTCTGAGCAGCGCAAACAGTGCACCGCGGCTTAGATGGACGAAAGCCCTGAAACCCGTACAGAACCAGGCACCCGCATTACGAGCCGGTCTAAGGACAGGGGATGGGATTCCCTCCCCTGGGGGTACCAGGGGCTAAGCCCTGAGCGTCGGAGCTAAGCCAACCCGTCACGGTCACAGTCGGATTCGAGCAACGCTAAGCCGGACGCATCTGTGCCGACACAGACCGAGTCTCACCCGGCAGGCCGGAGCCTGCACCCGGCTACCCAGTGCCACCCTGCCCGCCCAGAGGGCACGCTGCCGCTCCCGTGTCGGGCAGTGCACACTTCCACCCCCTCCCCCTGTCGGGTGCGTGATTGGCCCGTATGCCTGAGGGTGGGCCACCGAGGGCTAGGGAGGGTGCCTCCCCCACCCTGTACCTCGGTTCGGGGGGATATTGGCCCGTAACCATGGTGGGGGACCGAACCACCACAGCACGCCCAAACCTCAGGGCCAACCCTGAGGTACTGCCGCGCCCCTCCGGGGCTTGCCTTTGAACCCATCCGGCGACGGACGGCTCTCGGGTGTCGACGCCGGTCGTCGCAGGCGGTCAGCGCAGCTCACGGACATCCGATAATGCCGATTACCGCGCACTTGAATCGCGCTCAGCAGGTGGGTACTGCGGCGAACGGGCAGTACAGCAGCAGCGCCGCGGCGAGCAGGCGGACCCGCTCGGCAGGGCGTCCAGCGCCGCGCCGCCGACCAAGGTGGCGTCCGACCGGTGGTTGGGCTGGCGGCACCGAGCGACCCGATTCGGCTTGTTCGAACTCCCTCGGTACCCGACCCATCCGAATGACCAGTCGGAACGAATGTCAGCTGTGTCGCGCCGCCGTGTCCTGGCTGGTGGTGTGTGCGCCTGTGCTCAGATGGTGCAGGTACTGAACTTCGACATCGAATCCGGAGGATCCCATGTTCGCTCGTTCTCGTGTTCTCGCCGCTGTGGCCTGCACAGTTGGTGTCGTTGTCGGGATGTTGGTGCCATCGACGGTGGTCACCGCCGACCCTGCCAAGGCACCCAAGGTGTGCACCGCGGCGGAGGAAAAAGCTGCCGACGGTGACCAAGAGGCCGTGGACGCCTGTCACAAAAAGCGTTTGGCCAGTGCTCAGGCACGCTTCGACAACGTACCCAACGCAAAGAAATTGCGGGATCGCACGCCCTACGAGATAGAAGGGACGATGGGCGTCACAGGAACAGAGCGCAAGTCCGAGTTCGATTCTCCAGCAGACGCCTATGCGGCTCTGGCGTCTGAAGTGGTATATATCCACTGCTTCGCGTTGGTAGAGCATGGGGGAAGCCTGTGCTTTCCCTGTAAAGACGACCACCCTGCCGCCCTTTGTGAATTTCAGGCCGGCGGCTCCAGAAGTGACGGCCTGGTCCATGACGACAATAAACTGCCCATGGTGTGGCAGGAACTCAAGTCCAGGGCTGTGGCTGCCTACGAGACGGGCAAGGATATGAGTGAACACGACGACCTGGACGAGCGCCTGCTGGCCGACGATGCCGAGGAAAAGGCGGCGAAAGCGGCGTTCAGTGTGGACTGGTCCGAGCCTGGATTGAGCAATTAGCAGCGGCTATTCGTCCAGCGCCGGGTAAGGATCGATCCCGGCGCCTATGACTATGCCGCCGTTGAGGACGACGCCTACGACCAGGCCGCGCGGAAATCGCCCGCACCGCCGCCCACGATTCATACGACAAACCCACCGATGTCGCGGTCGCCGACAGGGCAGCAGAGGCCGAGGAGAAAGCTGTCGAAGCGTCGCAGAAGGCTTTCGGCGGCCCCGAACCGGTCAAGATCCCAGGCTTGCTTCCGCCTAGTAGCCAAGCCGTCCACATCGACGGGGCCTCACGCCAGCCGACCCGCAGCGAATGTCCGTATCTGCCGCATACCGCGCGTTGGTCATCCGTCCAAAACGTTTGGCTGACAGCGCTTCTCAAAGCGCGCTTATGCCGATTCCAGTACGTCGGTCCCGAGTCCGCCTCCCCGCTACTGACCGCCGATAGACAGCGGGCTTTGGCTGTTCAGCTGAGGAGGCCGCGTTCCATGGCGGTGGTGACGGCGGCGGTCCGGTCGGACACGCTGAGCTTTCCGAACACGCGCAGCAGGTGCGTCTTCACTGTCGCCTCGCTGATGTGCAGCGCGCGCCCGATGTCCGCGTTCGTCCCGCCCTTCGCGACAAGCCGCAGCACCTCCGTCTCGCGGGCCGACAACGGCGGCGGCTCCGGGTTCCGCACCCGGTTCACCAACTTCCCGACCACCGACGGCGCCAGCACGGTCTCCCCGCGGGCTGCCGCCCGGATCGCCCCGACCAGCTCGGTCCGCGACACGTCCTTGAGCAGGTACCCCGACGCGCCGGCCTCGACCGCGCGCAGGATGTCGGCGTCGGTCTCGTAGGTGGTCAGCACGACGACCCGCCGCCGCGGTGTCTGCCGCAGGATCTTCCTGGTCGCGCTGACGCCGTCGAGGCCGGGCATCCGCAGGTCCATCAGGATTACGTCTGGCTGCTTGACTCGGTCGAGCGCGACGGCTTCGTCGCCGGACCCCGCCTCGCCGACCACACTGAAGTCTGGTTCTGACTCCAGCATCCCGCGCAGTCCCTCCCGCACCACGGGATGGTCGTCGACCAGCATGATCGTGATCACGCGGGCACCTGCAGTTCCACGTCGGTCCCCTCGGAATATCCACTGCGGATGCTGAGTCGTCCGCCGATCTGCCCCGCCCGCGACCTCATCCCGGACAGTCCGAACCCCCCGGTCGGTGCGCCGGGGTCGAAACCCGCGCCGTCGTCGTGCACCAGCAGACGTACCGAGTCGTCCACGGCGGAGACTCGGACGAGCACCGCCGACGCCGACGCGTGCTTGCCGATGTTGGCCAGTGCCTCCTGCGCGGCACGCAGCAGGACCACCTCGGTCGCCATCGGCAGTGTCGGCAACGGACTGTGCACTTCGTAGGTCACCGTGAGGGTGCTCTCCTCGGCGAGCCGGTCGGCGAGGCGTCGCAGCGCCTCCTCCAGCGATCCCGCCGCCAGCCCGGTAGGCGCGAGTGCGGCCACCATTGTCCGTGCCTCGCCGAGGTTTTCTCGCGCGGTGCGCGCGGCGAGGCCGAGATGCCGTCTCGCTGCGGCGGGGTCGGTGTCCATTTCGGACTCGATCGCCTGGGTGAGGGTGACGATGCTGGTGAATCCCTGCGCCAGCGTGTCGTGGATCTCGCGGGCCAATCGCTCGCGCTCGATGGCCGTGCCCGCCTCCAGGGAGAGCCGGGCGACCTCGGCCTGGCTGGCTTCCAGCCGCTCGATCAGCCCGGCGCGGGCATGGCTCTCCTCGATGATCCCGGTGATGTAGCGCCCGGTGAGCATGCTGAAGACGATCACGATCATCGGCACCACGATGGCCAGGGCCTCGGCCCCGTCGCGGACGATCGAAGCGACCAGGCTCAGCATGATCGTCAATGACGTGAGCGCGGCGGCCGGTGCGAAGTCCAGCGTCATGTACACCAGCGGGCAGACGATGAACAGACCGAAGCTCGCTTTGGGGTCGGCGAACATCGCGACGACGATGAGCAGCGACAGAACCCCGGCGAACAGCCAGCGCTGTGTGTCGTTGTCCTCGCGGGTGAGGGCTCGGCGGCCCTGGGACAAGTAGACGATCGCGATCCCGGTCAGCGCCGCGACGCTGACCAGTCTGGCCGCTATCGCCGTCGTCGGCTCGTCGGTGAGGACGTAGGCCACTGTCCCGACGTAGGCCACCCCGAATACCACGTCCCAGACCCAGCGGAAGCGCTGCCACGCGCTGCGCGATGACGGGTTCACCGGCCCTCGTTCGTCCAGCGGAACGTCAGCCTCGCCAGCAGCAGTCCCACCACGCACCAGGCGCCGAGCACCAGCGCCACCCTCGAAAGTTCCCATGTCCCCGCCATTTCCTGAGCCGCTGCCTCCGGGGGCAGGAACACCGAGCGGAAGCCCTGACACACCCACTTCAGCGGAAATACCGACGCAACGTCGACCATAACCTTCGGCAGGTGCGTGATAGGGGTGACGAACACCCCCGACATGAACTGCAACACCAGATAGACCAGGTTGACCACCGCGACGACCCCGTTCGTCGACCGGGGCACCGAGCCGATCACGATGCCGAGCAGCGTGCACGACACGGTGCCCAGCACAAACACCCAGGCCAACGTCAGCCACTGCGCCGGCTCAGACGGCAGGTGCAGCTCGAACATGAGCACGGCCACCGCGATCATCAACGCCGACTGGACCGCGCTGGACACCGCCACCAGCACCATCTTCCCGACGAAATACGACCCCGCGGGCATCGGTGTCCCGCGAAGCCGTTTGAGCGCGCCACTCTCCCGGTCGACGGCCAGGCCGATGCCCATGCTGTTGAACGACGTCGAGACGATGCCCGCGCCGATCATGCCCGCGGCCAGCAGCTGCCCCGAGCTGACCGACACCTGCGCGGTCGGACCGTCCAGAATGGACCCGAGCAGGATCATCAGTATCGCGGGCATGGAGAAGGTGAAGACCACCTGTTCCCTGTTGCGGAAGAACTGCCGCAGCTCCGCGCCGCCGCGGGTCAGGCCCAGCGAGAACGTGCCGGGCAGAGCGAGCGTGGTCATGGCGTCTCTGCGATCAGCTCGAGGTAGATGTCCTCCAGGCTGGGCCTGGTCACGGTCAGCTCGCCGAGCTCCCCACCCCCAGCGGAGAGCTCGGCGACGAGCTTCGTCGGATACGCCGTGCGCTCGACGTGCTCACCGCGTTCATCCACCCAGCGCACAGTCGCCTCCGCACCGGCACGGCCACCGAGCTCACGCGGGGTGCCCTCGGCGACGACCCGCCCGCGGGCGATCACCGCGACCCGGTCGGCCAGCGCCTCGGCTTCGTCCAAGTAGTGCGTGGTGAGCAGGATCGCGGTGCCCTCCCGCGCGAGCCCGCCGATCAGCGTCCACAACCGGCGGCGAGCCTCGGGATCGAACCCGGTCGTCGGCTCATCGAGGAACACCAGCTCGGGACGGCCGATGATGCCCAGCGCAACATCGACCCGCCGCCGCTGCCCACCCGACAGCGACTTCACCCGCGCCCCCGCCTTCTCGCTCAGCCCGACCTTGTCGATCACCTCTTCCGGATCACGCGGATCGGGGTAGTACTTCGCGAAATGCCGGACCGTCTCCGCCACCGACAACTCGGCCACGTCGGTCGCGGTCTGCAAGACGATGCCCAGCCGCGCCCGCCAAGCCCGGCCCGCCCGGCCAGGATCCTCACCGAGGACACTGACCTCACCCGCCGTCCGATCCCGGTGCCCCTCCAAGATTTCCACGGTCGTCGTCTTGCCCGCGCCATTCGGACCGAGCAACGCGAACACCTCACCCTGCCCGATATCGAAATCGAGCCCGGCCACCGCGACCTGCCCCGGATACTCCTTGCGCAATCCACGCACCCGCACTGCCGTCATGACTCAAGTCTGTTGCCGCGCTGGACCTCCCGGAACAGCCGGGAAGTTGAATCGGCTGTCCACCGATCGACGGACAGAAGTGCAGTGCCTTACGATTTTCGCCGCTTACCCGCGTTCTTTTGCCTGCTGCGATACCCCACTATGAACGTCCGCACATACCGCAGCGGGGTCGTTGAGACCGGCGGTCGGAGCCCTGCGCCACCGTAGTGGCCGTCTCCTGATCGCTTGCCGGGCAAAGCTTTCCGCCTGTGGAGAAGGTCGAGCCAACCTCCGCGTCAGAGATTGTCGATCGCGGTACCCAGGTCTGCGCCGTAGCTCGACCAGCAGAAGATCGGTTGTTCTGGAGCGGCACGCTGGCACATGTACCACTCACTGTCATCTACGCAGCGTGCGAGATACAGGCAGGAGAAGTCCAGGATGAGGTCGACGTTCAGCGGTGTGCTCTGGTCAGGTCCGTTGGGGGCCAGATAGACCGGGGTACTCGGGTCCAGCAGCAGCGCCGCGTCGATCCCGGCGCGTCGCCGCACATCGCTGATGGTCCAACCATCTGGAAGCGTGGTGCTGTCGTCGATGTTCTCCATACCCATCGTGAACATCCTGTCATGCCGCATACCGCGCGTTGGTCATCCGTCCAGATCTTTAGTCGAAGACCGCGCACCTGATCGGGAGACAGGTTCGGGCAGTTCTTGGCACCTCGGCGTCAACCACACCACCGTCCTGAACAAGCTGCGCGAACGCGGCATCCCCACCCGAGACAGCCACGGACGTCCGCGCATCGAAGCAGGTGGTGCCCGATGACCCGTCCTGCAGCTATGTCGACTCGATCAGGTTCGGACGGGGCTGCCGTGGTTCAGGCTGTCACCGTGATCATCGGCGTCGTCATCGGCCTCACCTTTCTCTTCGGCTTCGGCGACGTCCTCAACCTCGCCCTCCGGCTCGGCGTGCCTGCCTGGGTCGCGCCGCTGGTGGCTCCCGCGGTTGACCTTTCGATCCTCGGGCTGCTGCTCGGCACGCGGCACCTGGCGCTCACCGGTGCGTCCCCGGACGTGCTGCGGTCTGCTCGCCGGCTGCTGATCTTCGCTAGCGTGGTCACGCTCGCGCTGAACGTGGCAGAGCCTCTGGTCGCGGGCGAGTTTGGTAAAGCGGCGTTCGACGCGGTAGGGCCGCTCCTGTTGATCGGCTGGTCGGAGGTCGGCCCTGGCCTCTTGCGAGCGATCGGCGCCACGAGTCGTGCGCCAGCCGCACCCCGAAGTCGATCGACCTGAGCAGGCTGCCCATGCCGACTCGGATGACGGTGCGCCAGAGGCGGGGAACGAACTTAGCCACGAGGTCCCACAGAGAGGTGGCGAGCAAGCGGTAGTTGGGGCGCACACCGGAGGCTCTCTTGGCTCAAGCCTGGCGCGAAGACGCGGCGGCTGGCGTCTGGGCCGACCGCCGCGCACGCGCGGACCAAGGATGCGTTCAACGCCACCGCGCTCACGGGGCTCGACGCGGCGCTCGCCCGTGAACGCGGGGGCAGGTCGGGCTGTTCGGCACCGAGGACTTCGCCGAGAGGGTCGCGGCGTTCCAGACCACGCAGAAGCCGGACTTCACCGGCAGGTGAGCGGTCGGGCGAGCCAGTCCGCGGCGGTAGACTGGGCGTTCGGCACCGGACGAGTGGAGGCGGGCGTGGGCTACGGCGACAAGCTTTTCTGGCTCTCGGTCCTGATCCAGCGCAGATACGCGCAGATCTGCGCCGAGTACGACCTGACCCCCACGCAGGCCACACTGCTGTGCGCGATCAAGGACGAGTCGCGGCAGATGGCCTACCTTGCCACCTCGCTCGGCATGACCAAGAACGCGCTGAGCCAACTCGTCGACCGCACCGAGCGACGCGACCTGGTCCGCCGGGTGAACTCGGAGCAGGACCGGCGGGTCATCATGCTCGGCGTGACACCCTCGGGGAAGGTGCTCGCCGAAGCCATCTTCGCCGAGACGACCAAGCGCCTGCCCGACATCGCGGAGAACCTCGACGCCGACGACCAGCGCGACTTCGAACGCGTCGCCACCTCTATCGTCGACGCGGCGGGCGTTCCGGGGTCCGCCACGTCCTGACCTACCGCGCAGAACCCTCGGCAGACCCGCACGCCTTGCGGAAGTTCATGCCATGAACTAATATTGTTCATGGCATGAACCAATGAGAGGTGGGCGACATGGACACGCAGGAAACCGGCGTGATCGCGGTCTTCGGTGGGACAGGGCAGCAGGGCGGGGCGGTCATCGACGCGCTCTTGGCCCGAGGAGCGCGGGTGCGGGCCCTCGTCCGCTCCCCCGATTCCGACCGGGCACAAGCGCTGGCCGCCCGAGGCGTCGAGCTGGCGACTGTCCGGATCGACGACCCGACGTCATTGGTCGCCGCGCTGAAGGCGGTCGACGCGTTCTCCTTCATGACCCCGGAGGCGAACAGCCTCGAGGAGGTCGAGGAGGAGGTCCGAGTGGGCATCGCCCTCGTCGACGCGGCGGTGGCGGCGCGGGTGCCGCACGTCGTGTTCAACTCGGTTTTCGGGGCGGATCGCGAAACGGGCGTGCCGCACCACGACTCGAAGCTCCGGATCGAGGAATACCTGAAGCATTCCGGCCTGCGGGCCACGATGGTTCGCTCGACCGCCTTCATGGAGAACTTCGCGACCGTGATGGCGCCGAGCCTGGAGGACGGAACGATCGTGCTGAGGGTGCCGCTGCCGGACGACATCGCCCTGAAGATGATCTCGATCAAGGACATCGGACAGGTCGCCGCCGCGATCCTGCTCGGCACAGCGGACGTGCCCGGCGGAGCGGTCGAGGTCGTCGGCGACGAGCTGACGGGTAGCCAGATCGCCGCCGCGTTCGGCGCGCACGCCGGGCTACCGTCACGCTACGAGGCCCTGCCGCTGAGCGTCCTCGGCAACGACCTCGACAAGGCGATGTTCCGCCAGTTCGCCGCGGCGTCCGAATACCCGTCGGACCTCGCAGCGGTGCGGGCGATCGAGCCGGCCACCCGGGACCTGGCCGAGTGGATCCGCTCCACCGGCTGGACCGCGCCCGCGGACAACGTCCGTTCCTGAACGTCGCACACGGGCCACAGCTATCGATCAGCGACGGGCTGAGTGGCAAGCCCCGAAGGGGTGCGGCAGCCCGTACGCGACGCTCGGTGATCATCGGTCAGCAGTGCGATGGGTGGTCCCACAGCGCTAGTCAGGACAGCGGCCGTCGAGGCAGTTTGTCGGTCCATTCGCGTTGCTCGGGGGTGTCGGGGACGGTGAGTCCACGAGCTTGTTCGAGTCGGTTCCATGCCGTGTCGGGGTCGGTGCCGTTGATGACGAGGAGCGCGGCGGCCAGCAGCGATGCGCGGCCGATGCCAAAGCGACAGTGGGTGAGGACGTGTGCGCCGTCGTTCAGTTCCGCAGCGAGGTGCTGGAGAGTCGGCAGCACGCTGGCCCGGTCGGGGACGCCGCGGTCAACGATCGGGATGGAAACGAACTGCAGGCCAGCCTCACGTGCTGTGCGCTCTTCGGCTCCGAGGTCGCACTCGTAGAGTTCAGCGGTGGTGAGCGCGCAGACCAAGTGGTCGACACCGGACGCCTTCAGAGCGGTCATCTCGTCTTCGAGCCACTCTCCGCCGCGCGGCTTGGCCATGATGCTCAGCCGTCCGGGACCCCGATGGTCAACGGTGTAAAAGTTGGGGTGCATGCGCATGTTCATTGCCTCATGTTGTGGGGGTTGCTTACAGAAATCGGCGGCGCGAAGCCGGGCTGATCATGAGAGATGTTGCCGGGCAAGGCTTTTGCGCGCGTTACGGCGCGATTGCGGGGCTAGGGTGCCGTGAAATATTCAGGGTCGGTTGCCACCGCCCACACTCGATGATGACGGTCACCGCTGGTTCCTCCCGTTGTCGACAGTGTGGTGTCCGTGCGGGAGGGCACCGCTAGTTCGAGCTTGGGGCAGGCCCCTCTTCAGCCACTCCCTGCACGGCACCCGGTGGGAGACAACCCAATAGAGAGCCACACCAATACCGACGGTGGGCAGCCGAATGTTGGGAGCTTCTCACCGGGCACCTGGACCCGATCCTGGCCGAGGTCAAGTCCTACCGCCAGTATTGAGTAGCCGCATACCGCGCTGACCGAACCGGCCAGCCTGGGCGGTGGAAGATCAAGTGGCCGTGTCGATCCGAGGCTGGCAGTGCAAACTGGAGCCGTGCGACTTACTTGCTGGATGTGCGGAGCGGAAGGAAACGCGCCCGAAGCTGGGCTTGCGGTGCTCTGTGCTGCTTGCGCGGAGCAGTACATCTCGGCTCCTTGTCTGGGATGCGGTGTGCTGCAGACCTCTCTGCGGTCCAGGTTCTCCGAAATCTGTAGCCAATGCATCGTGCGTGCCGAGTGGCCTGCATTGCCTGTCGAGGCTCGTGCCGAGTTCGATCGATTGTTTCAGGAAGGGCGCAAGATCCAAGCAGTGAAAGCGCTGCGCGACGGGTCGGGGATGGAGCCGAAGCCAAGCCTTCACTGGGCGATGGACGCGCTCGTGTTCCGCGCGAAGGCACTCGGACTCGAAAGTTCCTGAGCCGACTGCGACTCGTTGAGAAACCACTGAACTGACGCTTATGGCGCTGATCGGAACGGCTACTGCGCTACTCGACGTTTGGCCCCGGCCTGCCGGTATCTGCGCCGATCGTCGATGATTGCTGCTCATGAGCGAGCCCAACCCGCAGTGGACTCCGCCCGAGGTCTGTGACCAATGCCCGCATCCGATCTCCGAGCACACGCTGTGGATGCCGGACGAGGTGTGCGACGGCTGGATGCACTGCCGCTCAGCCGACTGCAGCCAATGCTGGCACAAGTGGCTTCGGCTAACCCGCATACAGTCGAACAGCTAGGAGCTGACTACGTTCGGAAGTAGTGAGCGCTCATGCCGCTGCGCGGGCGTTGGTCAGTCGATCAGATCGGTTGACGGGCAAGGCTTCCCAACATCCGCACCTAGCCGATTACGGCCCGTGAATCGGTCAGTCGTATTCAGCCCAGAACGAGGTGAGTACTCGTGCGCTGAGGACGGGGTCCTGCACCATCCAGTAGTGGTTCAGACCGTCCAGCGTGCCGACGCGAGCACCTGCGCGGGCTGCGGACCGGCGGCGCATCTCCACTGAGCCGACAAACGAATCCTCGGTGCCGATGATGGCCAGACCGGGACGTTGGGCTGCGGCGGGGAGGTTACGGCCCAGTTCGGCCATGGTCGGCTGGGCGGCGGAACGGTAGAACGCGAGAATCGCGTGGCCCATCTCCGGCCCCTGGGCTGGGGCGAGCTGGGTAGCGACTGCCCTGCTGAGGCCCACCGCGACCATGCGTTCGACACGCTCATCGGCCGTGCCGCCCATCCAGTCCGCGATCGACTTCTCACCCACCCCGGATGTCTGCCATTCCCGGGCCAATCCGTGCCAGACGTACTCCGGATCGAACACCCCCACAGAGTCGCTGGCCCAGGTCCGCAGCAGGTCCGGCCGGGTCATGGCGACGCCGACAACCGTGCTGCCGCCGACATCGTGGCCGACCAGGTCGACCGGTTCACCGAGCGCCACCAACTCGCCAACCAGCCAGTCGCGATAGCCCGCCACCGTGCAGTCGAAACCTGCCGGGATGGACGCTCCGAACCCGGGCGGGGACAGGCGCAGCACGTCGGTGCGGTTCAGTTCGGCGAGCAGTGGATCCCAGATCGCCGCGCTCTCTGGGTTGCCGTTCACGAATACCGCGGTCACAAAGATTCCTTACAGCAGGTCGAACATGATCACCACCACGATAGACGCGCACCGTCGGCACATCCGGTAGCCGCTTACGGGTCGCTTCGGAACGAGCCGAGTGCGGCCAGGCCGAAGGAACCTGCACCGATGGCCAGATGCCCGTTTTCTGAGGCAGAGCGGCAAGGCAGGGGATATCTCGTTGCCATCCGCTCGATTTGGGCGATACGGTCTGCTCTGTCCTCGCTTAAGGTGCACTGGCTCCCGGATGAATGCGCCCGCAGTTTGGAGAGGGTAGCCGCCTGTTCGAGTCAGGCCGAGTCCGAAGGGAGTCCGCATACATCTGCGGACTCTCTTAAGCCCTCAGTGCCGTCCTGAAGGGCCGATTGAGGGCCGCCCTGTATCGTGTCATGCCGCGTTCCGGGCGTTCGAGTGCGCCGTAGCCGTTAGCCGCCGGTCGACTTCGCGAACATCCGATATTGCCGCTGGGCGCGCGGTTCGGCTGGGATGCGCCGAGCTGGTACCTGTTACTAGTTGGCCGCGCCCCCTCCCTCGCGTTTGCCATCGCATCCACGAGCCGCGCACATGAAAAGGCTCCGGTGCCAGCGAGATACACTCACCGACACCGGAGCTGAACTGTGATGGTAATCACGCTGCCGCAATAGTACCTGGTCAGGGCTCTAGCGCGCCCTGTTTCCGCAGGTCAGATCATTTACCCTGGAAAGGGGCATTGATCGTGGTGAAGTACTGAATCACCGCGCCGATCGCGACGGGGGCGGTGATCAGGATCTGGCCCGCGACGGTGCCGAGCGCACCCATGGCGGCCGCGCCGCCGAGGCAGCCTGCCGCGATGCCACCGATGAAGGGCCCGAACAGGCCGATGATGGTGCCGCCGACGACCGCGCCGCCGACGATGCCGCCGAGGACGCAACCGACGGCCGCGCCACCGATGCCGCCGACCAGGGTGGCGATGCTGGCACCGAGGCTGATCGTGCCGGTCATCCGCGACCAGGCGGCCTGCTCACGGTCGTACTCCGACTTCCACGGCGCCTTGTCCTCGAAGGGCAGGGCGACCGGGGTGTAGACGGCCTTGTTCATGTCGAGCTGCGGGGTCAGCGTCGCGGTGCGGCCCGCGACGTCGGCGGCGATGGGGAACGTGAAGTCATCGAGCCGGAACTGCAGCGGGGTGCCCGCGACGACAGTGCCGTTGGCGGCCTTGATCTTCAGCGCGTTGTCCTCGACGACGAGGGAGCCGGAGTCGATGGAAACGACGGACTGGGTCTCGGTGGATTCGGCGGTGAAATTGATCGGTGCGTCCGCGGCCGGGGCCGCGTTGACGGTGCCGGCGGTGACGCCGAGCGCTGCGATCAGCAGCGTGGCCGTCGCGGCAAAGTTCCTCATCAACATTCTCAGGTCCTTCTTAGGTGTGGTCGGGATGCGGTGAGCTTAGGGTAGGCACACCTAATCCTGTCAAGCGGTACGTTTTTGCCGGCGAATCCAGTTCCTGGCGCCCGTCATCGCCCCAGATGCCAAGGTGCACACCGGGTTACGCGAATCACCGCCGATCGGCGGGTAGCGAAGCTGACGTGCTCTTAGCTCCCTGCCCGCGTCTCGGTAAGGCCGGTCGGCCCGTGCGTGACATCGACCCGCACGCCCTCATCGACGATCTGGTCCACGGCTCGGCCTGTCATTACCCGGTCCGCGGGCACGAGGACGCCGAGCCAGGCCCTCAGCACCGGCTCGGACGCCAAGGTCGCGAAGTCCGCCTGATCCGCGCCGTCGGAGCGCCACTTCTCCACCAGCGACATCAATCGCACCGAATCCAGGCCCGCGTCAGTGAGATCCGCGTCTTCGGGCACCTCATGCGGTGCCACGCCCAACGCGGCCGCGATATCGGCGATCACGTCCTGGCGGCCGATGCTAACCGGCTCGCTCATGTTCATCCTCCGTGTAACTCAGCAGACCCGCGTCAGGCCGCATTCGATTGCCGCAGCGCGAATTCCAGCGCGTCGGTCGTCGTCACCGCGCCACAGCGGCGGGCTACGTAGTTCATGGCCATCACGTGCTCATCGCGGCCGAAGTCGGCGGTCGCGTCGAGCACGACGAACGGCTTGATGTCGTTCATGAACGCGTCCGCGGCGCTGAGCATGCAGCCCATGTGCGCGTATACGCCGGTGATGATGAGCTGGTCGCGGTTGTAGTGGTTCAGCAACTCGCGCAGGTCGGTCCGCTGGAACGCCGAGTAGCGCCACTTGGTGACCTGGATGTCGGCCGGGCCGGGGGTCAGGTCGCCGACCACCTCGGTAGACGGCCCGGTGCTGAGTCCGCTACCCCAGAAATCAGCGAGAATGCCACGGCGCGAGGGATGTTGATCGCCGGGCTGCATGGTGTAGATCACCGGAACACCGGCGGCGTTGCACTGCTCGCGCAGCCGCCGGATGTTCGCGATGACAGTGGCGATCGGTTCGAGGTCCGGCTGATACGCGTCGATGAAATACCGCTGCATGTCGTGGATCAGCAGCGCGGAACGCGACGGATCCACCAACCACGGCACATGATTCGCCACGACGTCCTCGCGCGCCGGTATCGAATACGGTGCTATCGGCGGGATGGCCAACAGTCTTCTCCTGTTCAGTGATTCAGACAGTGTCAGGCGTCGAACGTCGCGCCACCATCGACACGCAGGTCATGCATGGTGATGTGGCGAGCACGCGGGGAAGTCAGGAAGTAGATGCTTTCGGCTACGTCCTCGGGCTGCGCCACCCGGCGCAGTGGGATGCCGAGGCGGAAGTTCTCCGCGTCACCCGCCAGCAGGCGGTGGCGGGCCGACTCGGGCAATTCGGCCGCATCCGCGGTCCACATGCCACGCAACATGGGTGTGTCGGTCGACCCCGGTGACACCATGTTCACCCGGACGCCCGCGGCGGCCACCTCGAGGCCGAGTGCCATCGCGAACGCCCGCGCCGCGGCCTTGGACGCGCCATAGGCGGCCATGCCGACTCGAGGTGTTCCGGCGGCGTTCGAGGTGACGACCACGATCGAGCCACCGCCGTTCGCGGCGAGCACGGCGGCGGCCCGTCGGGTGACGTTCATCGTCCCGGTGGCGTTCACCGCCAGGCACCGATCCCATTGGGCGCCGGTCAGTTCCGCCACCGAACCGGTTTCCAAGATGCCCGCCGCGTGCACGACGGCCTCAATCGGACCGACCCGTTCGACGGCCGCGACGAACGCCTTGTCCACGGAATCGGCATCGGTCACATCGACCTGTTGCGCACGGGTGATGCTCTCGCCCCGGGTCGCGCCGAGCTCGGTGGCGGTGTCGTGCACGGAAGGATCCTGATCCCACAGCACGACCGGTGACGCCGACCTGGCCGCGAAGATCTGCGCCGCCGCGCGGCCGATACCACGGGCCGCGCCGGTGATGATCACACCGCCATCGGCTTTACTCGCCCTAGACATATACTTAGCCTAACCTTAATTCTCGATAGAAGTAAATCAACGACGTTTCGGTATGAAGGAGTTCGACAGTGCCGTCTCAATCCGACCTAACCCCTTGGCCCGCAACGGAAGTCGAGCAATATCGAGCGTTGGGGTACTGGACCGGCGAGACCTTCGGCAGTATGCTCAGCGCCCGCGCCGCGGCGACGCCGGACGCGATTGCCGTGGTAGACGACCGAAATCGCTGGAGCTACGCGGAACTGGCGACGCGCGCCACATCGCTGGCCTCCGGGTTGCTGGAACTCGGCGTGCGGCCGGGTGATCGGGTCCTGGTCCAGCTGCCCAATATCGCCGAGTTCGTCGAGGTGATCTTCGGCCTCTTCTACGCGGGTGCGCTGCCGGTTTTCTGCCTGCCTGCGCATCGCCAGTCCGAGCTGATCCCGATCGCGCAGGCCAGCGGCGCGGTAGCGATGGTCACCTGCCATCACCACCAGACGTTCAATCACGCCACCCTCGCCGCGATCCTGCGGGACCACGCCCCGGACCTGCGGCACCTGATCATCGTTCCCGACCACCAGCGCCCCGCACTACCCGGCGGCACGCATGCCCTCGATACCCTGCGCGCCGCGCCGAGGGACCTGCCGGCCGTCGCGGCCTCCGACGTAGCGTTCCTGCAGCTGTCCGGCGGCAGCACCGGGACGCCGAAGCTCATCCCGCGCACGCACGACGATTACCTCTACAGCGTGCGCCGCAGCGCGGAGCTGTGCGAACTCGACAGCACCAGCGTCTACCTCGCGGCTTTGCCGGTGGCACACAACTTCCCGATGAGCTCGCCGGGCATTCTCGGCGCGCTGTGGGCGGGCGGCACGGTGGCAATGGCCATCGACCCCTCCCCCACCACCGCGTTCAGCGCGATCGAGCGGTTCTCGGTCACCATCACCGGACTGGTCCCGCCGCTGGCCCGGCTGTGGGTCGAACGCGCGGAAGCCAGTACCAAATACGACATTTCGAGCCTGCGAGTGCTGCTCGTCGGTGGCGCTCGCTGCCCGGACGAGCTGGCCCGCCGGATCAGGCCCGCCCTCGGCGCGACCCTGCAGCAGGTGTTCGGCATGGCCGAGGGCCTGGTCTGCTACACCAGGCTCGACGATCCGGAAGAAGTGGTGCTCGCCACCCAGGGTCGCCCGATGTCCGCGCACGATCAGGTCGCGGTGGTCGACGAGGCAGGCAACCACGTCCCGCCCGGCACCGACGGTCTGCTGATCACCAAGGGGCCGTACACGATTCGCGGCTACTACCGTAATCCCGAGGCCAACGCGTCCTCGTTCACCGAGGACGGCTGGTACCGCACCGGCGATGTGGTGAACCTGCGCGCGGACGGCAATCTGGTGGTCAAGGGCAGGCTCGGCGACCGCGTGAACCGCGGCGGCGAGAAGATCTCGGCCGAGGAGATCGAGGAGCATCTGCTTGACCATCCGTTGATTCGAGACGCGATCGTCGTCTCGGTGCCCGACGAGCGGCTCGGCGAACGCAGTTGCGTATTCGTGCTCGCCGCCGATCCCACCACACCGCCCGCGCTCGGTCAGATCCGCCAGTTCGTCAGGGAGCGCGGTGTGGCCACCTGGAAGATCCCCGACCTGCTCCAGGTGGTCGAGAGCTTCCCGGAGACCGGCGTCGGCAAGATCAGCCGTCGCTCCCTACGGGCCGCGCTCACCGCGCAAGCGTCCGCAACCTGACCCGCGGTCGCCGCGTAGGTCGTCGGAATCCTCGCCCCGCACCGATGTCGTAGGCGTCGCCCCCGACATCGGGAAGGGACGGGATGTGGCGTGCGACTGTCCGCTCAGGGCCGCCGACGGCGACAGGAACTGACGTCGCCATATCGGGCACAGTCGCCATCCAGAGCAAAGATGGGCGAGCTCGGGTCCCAATCGATGGATTGTGCCCTTATCGTCTGTTGACGTGCACGTCATGATGAGCGAGACCGGTCCGAATGCAGGTCGTGGTACAGACGCTTCGCCGCGGACGCTGTTCGTGGCCAGGTTGACGGAACTGTGGGAAGCCGCAGGCAACCCCACACTGCAGCGGGTCACGACCGCCACCGAGGAACGGCTCAAGGCCACCCGCACCCAAGCACAGAACCAGCGCTCATCGATGCAGCGCATCAGCGATTGGCGAAGCGGGCGCAATGTGCCCTCCCGATTCGAATCGTTGGATCCGGTGCTGGTGACGTTGATCGCGCTAGCGCGGAACACATCCGGTCCCGTGCCGTCGGTCTTGACGAACCGGTCGGCCTGGCGGCGTTTATGGAAGGCGGCAAGCGCTCAGCCCGTACGCCCGACGGTGCTGACCTCATTGCGACGTGATGTCCCCACGTTTGTTGGGCGTGAGGTCGAGGTGGAGCGGATCATGGATGCGGCAGGGCCAGGTCGGGTGGTCTCCATCCACACCATCGACGGCATGCCTGGCGTCGGGAAAACCGCGCTGGTCACCCGCGCAGCGCACCTGCTGTCAGACCGGTTTCCCGACGGCAGGTTCTTCGTCGAACTCAACACCCACACCCCCGACCAAGTGCCCGCCGATCCCACCGAGGTACTGGCCACCCTGCTCACCGGCCTCGGCATCGCACCGAGCCACATCCCGGACTCTCTCGACGCACGGCGTGACCTATGGCGCGACCGCGTCTCCACCAAACGGGTACTGCTGATCCTCGACGACGCCCGCGACCAGGACCAGATCGAACCGTTGCTACCGGCCGGGCCGGCATGCCTCACCTTGATCACCAGTCGCCGCCGACTCATCGCCTTGGACAGCGCCCTCCCGCTGCCACTGGACACCCTCGATCCCGACAGCGCGGTCGACCTGTTCTGCCAGTTGGCCCAACGCAACCCACAAGGCGACGACATCGCGGCCGTCGCCGAGATCGTCCGGTTGTGCGGGTACTTGCCGCTGGCGATCGTGCTACTGGCCGGCCGACTCGCCCATCATCCTGTGTGGACTCTCACCGGCCTGGCCGAGGAGTTCCGCGCCGCCCGAGATCGGCTCGGTGAACTCGACGCCGGTCAGCGCGCGGTTCGTGCCGCGTTCACCGCCTCATACGACGAGGTGCCACCCGGCAGGCAGCGACTGTTCCGCACGCTGGGACTGCACCCTGGCACCGATTTCGATGCTTATGCGGTGGCCGCGCTGAACGACATACCGCTCGCCGAAGCACGAGCCGACCTGGACGCTCTTTACACCGACAACCTCATCGAGGAGACCGCACCCGGCCGGTATTGCATGCACGACCTGGTGCGCGAATACGTGCGCGCCCTCGCCGCGGCAACGTCGACCAGCGACGTCGCCGCGGCGGTGCAGCGGTTGCTGGACTACTACCGCCACACCGCGGCAGCGGCGGACCAATGGCTGACGCGAAGACCCCGCCCCGCCGACGGCAACCGCAGCTCCGGCGTGCGCGGTGCCCTGGTGCGGGAATTCAACGACGCGGTGCACGCGCTGGCGTGGATGCGTACCGAGCGAACCAACCTGCTCGCCTGCGTCGAGTACGCCGCTGACCACGATCCTGCCCGGTTGGTCGGACTGACCGAGGTACTCGCGGAATTGCTGGAACGCGAAGGGCCGTGGTCATCAGGGCTGCGACTGCACCGGCGTGCCGCTGAGGCCGCGGACCGCTTGGGCAACCGCTTCGGCCATGCCAACGCACTCACCAACCTCGGCGTCCTGCAGTGGCAGACCGGGAACCATGACCAAGGCGCGGACGTGCTCTGGCAGGCTCGCGCCCTGTACAGGTCGACCGGCTATCCCATCGGCGAAGCCGACACCCTGGCAAACCTCGGCGGTTTTTACCGATACGCCGGTGACATTGGGCAGGCCGCCGACGTGCTCCGGGAGGCGCTCACCCTGTACCGGTCGATCGGTCACCCCGTCGGCGAAGCAGGCACACTGACCAGACTCGGTGGCGTACTCCGCGACAACGGCGACTACGAGCAGGCCGCCGATCTGATCCAGCAGGCCTTGATCCTGTTCAAGGAGACCGGCTCCGCCCTCGGGGAGGCCGACGCCCTCGGCTTCCTCGGCAGTGTGCGCCGCGAGACCGGGGACTACGGGCAGGCCGCCGACTTCTTTCTGCGCGCCACGGCTGCGTTCCAGGAGATCGGCCACCGCAGAGGCGAAGCCCGCTGGATCGGCAACCTCGGCCTGGTGCGCCGGGATACCGGGGACTACGGGCAGGCCGCCGATCTGATCCAGCAGGCATTGGCCATGTTCCGGGAGATCGGGTACCGCCTCGGCGAAGCCATCAACCTCAACAACCTCGCCACCGTGTGCCGGGAAACCCGGGACCACAAGCAGGCCGCCGACCTCTCCCGGCAAGCCCTGACCTGGTTCCGCGAGATCGGCTATCGCATCGGCGAAGCCGAGGCACTCGCCAACCTGGGCGCCGTGTGCCGGGAAACCGGGAAAAACGCGGAGGCCGCCGACCTCTCCCGGCAAGCCCTGGCCTTGTTCCGCGAGATCGGCTACCGCTTCGGCGAAGTCGAGACACTGATCAGCACCGCGAAGCTGCTGTTGGCGACCGGCGAACCCGGCGAGGCGTTGACGATGTTCACCGACACACTGACCACAGCCCGCGACATCGACAGCCCAATCCAGCAAGCCCGCGCACTGGAAGGCACCGCCCGCTGCCAAGCCGCCCTCGGCGACACCGCCACCGCCACCACCAACCTGCGCCACGCCATCGACATCTACCGCCGCCTCGGCGCCGCCGAAACCGACACCGCGACAACTTATCTCGCCATGCTCGAAGCTCCACCACGCCGAGTGTGAGAGATCGTCTCTCGTGCGGCACAGGGCTGCTCACTGGTCGTCCTACTTGGCGATTACTTCCGAATGAGTTAGCACGCTAGGATAGGCAAACCTAAATTCTAACGTTGCTCGAGGATTGTGTTCCCTGCCCGGCGGAACCGTCGCCGAAGGCCCTGTTACAGCTCGGAAATCGTGGAGAAATTACCAGATGGAAGGTACGCGCGCACGGACAAGGCGCTGGCCTGGGTGGCTGCTGACGGCTGCCGTACTGATGGCTGCCTGTTTACTCAGCCTCATGGTCGGAACCAAGGCCATTCCGGCCGGGCAGGTGTGGGATGCGCTATGGGGCGCCGACGGATCGGCGGACGCGCTGGTCATCACCGAGTATCGGGTGCCGCGCACGCTGCTCGGACTGCTCGCCGGACTGGCGCTTGGCGTGGCCGGATGCCTCATGCAGGGGTTGACGCGCAATCCGCTGGCCGATCCTGGTCTGCTCGGCGTCAATGCCGGAGCGGCCTTCGTCATCGCGATGGCGGTCGCTTTCCTGGGAGTCACCGAGATCACGTCGTACGTGTGGTTCGGGTTCATCGGTGCCGCAGTAGCGTCGGTTGTGGTGTATCGGCTCGGCACCGCGGGCAGGCAGGGGACCGATCCGATCCGGCTGACACTGGCCGGGGTCGCTATCACGGCCGTGCTGTCCGGACTCACCAAGGGGTTGATACTGCTGAACCCCAAGGCCTTCGACCAAATGCGGAACTGGGATGCAGGCGCGTTGACCGGGCGCGGCCACGACGTCATCGCCGGCGCCACGCCGTTCATTCTCGTAGGCCTGGTGGCGGCGGTGATCGCCGCGCGCTCGCTCAATGCCGTTGCCCTAGGTGACGACCTCGCCCACGCGCTGGGGGTGCACATCAGGCGGACCCGGCTGCTCACTGTCACGTCGCTGACCCTGCTGTGCGGCACCGCGACTGCCGCGGTGGGGCCGATCACCTTCGTAGGCTTGGCGGTGCCGCATATCGCGCGCTGGATCGTCGGACCCGACCAGCGCTGGATCATCGCCTACTCCATGCTGCTCGCGCCGATTCTGGTGCTGGGTGCGGATATGCTCGGGCGCATACTCGTTCGGCCCGATGAAGTGCCGGCGGGATTGGTGACCGCCTTCCTCGGTGCACCCATCCTGATCTGGCTGACGCGGCGTACCCGGGTGAGTGCGCAATGACCGCAATCGATTTCGGCCGCTCGGTGCTGGTGGTCCGAACCCGCGGTCTCGCCGCCCGTGTGGGTGTTCGCACCGTGGTGGTGTGCGCGATCCTCGTCACCGCGGCATTGGTCGTGGCCGTATTGTCGCTCGGCACCGGCGATTACCCGATTCCACCGGATCGGGTACTGCGTGCGCTGTTCGTCGGAGATCAGCGTTTCGACCGACTCGTGGTGTGGGACTGGCGATTTCCGCGCGTAGTGCTGGCGCTGGCGCTGGGCGCGGCACTCGGTGTGAGCGGCGCGATCCTGCAATCGGTGACCCGCAATCCGCTCGGCAGCCCAGATCTGGTCGGCTTCAACACCGGCGCTTACACTGGCGCGCTCATCGTCATGCTGGCGCTGGGCGGCGGCGGATTCCAGACCTCAGTGGGTGCGTTCCTCGGCGGATTGGCTGCGGCCCTTGCCATTCAGCTCTTGGCCTTCCGGCACAATGTCACCGGCTTCCGGCTCATCATCGTTGGCATCGGCGTCAGCGCCATGCTGGCCTCGATCAATACCTGGCTCATTCTGCGCGCCGATCTCACCGCTGCCATGTCGGCGGCCGCATGGGGCGCCGGGTCGCTGAGCAGGGTCACCACGGCACAGGTCGCGCCCGCGCTCATCCTGCTGGCGGTACTCGGCGTGGCCGCTCTCGCAGCCGCGCCCCGCTTGCGGATCCTGGAATTGGGTGACGATCTGGCGCAGGCGTTCGGCATCCGGGTCGGACGTGACCGCATGCTACTGATCGTGCTGAGCGTCGCGTTCTGCTCCGTCGCCACGGCCGTCGCCGGACCCATTGCCTTCCTGGCCTTGGCCGCACCGCAATTGGGCCGCCGCCTGGCTCGCACGGCCTCCACCGCACTTGCTCCCGCCGCTGCCATGGGTGCGCTGCTGCTGGTGACCTGCGACTGGATCTCGCAGCGGATATTCGCACCCACCACGCTGCCGGTCGGCGTCGTCACCGTCTCGGTTGGCGGGCTGTATCTGGCATATGTGCTGGTCGCCGAGGCGCGACGGGATTAGAGGAAGCGACTATGAACGAGAACCACAGCGCCGGAATCGAATGGGATACCGATGGCGCGGATCGAGCGCTGGCGCAGACGAATGGGCACAGCGCACAGGAGGATCGGAGCCGATTGCGGGCCGACCGGGTGCGCCTCGGCTATCGCGGCCGTACCATCAGCGACCAACTCTCGGTGGATATTCCGGACGGGGCCTTCACGGTGATCATCGGCCCCAATGCCTGCGGGAAATCCACCATGCTTCGTGCGCTGGCTCGGTTGCTCACCCCGGAAGACGGTGCCGTGCTGCTCGACGGCAAGGACATCACCGCCTATCCAGCCAAGGAGGTCGCCCGCCGCATCGGTCTGCTCCCACAGTCCTCCACCGCCCCGGACGGCATCCGAGTCGCGGATCTGGTCGCGCGCGGCCGATATCCGCACCAGACCCTGCTACGCCAGTGGTCGCAGGCGGACGAGGTGGCGGTCACCGCGGCCATGGCGGCCACCGGCGTCACCGACCTGTCGGCCCGCTCGGTGGACGAGTTGTCCGGCGGACAGCGGCAACGCGTCTGGATCGCCATGGTGCTTGCGCAGGAGACGCCGATCATTCTGCTCGACGAGCCGACCACCTACCTGGATATCGCGCATCAGATCCACCTGCTGGATCTGTGCCGCAAGCTGAACAGGGAATCCGGCCGGACCGTGGTCGCCGTCCTGCACGACCTGAATCACGCCTTCCGCTACGCCGATCACCTCATCGCCATGCGGGACGGCCGGGTAATCGCCACCGGTACGCCGCGTGAGATCGCGACCGCCGAACTGGTGCGGGACGTCTTCGCCCTCGGCTGCCGGATCATCGACGACCCGGAAACCGGTGCACCGCTGGTGATTCCGCTCGCCGAGAACGCGGCGGGCGTGAGCTGACGCAGCACCGGGAAGTGGCCGATCCGGTGATGAGGGGCTTCTATTTCCTATTGGTAGTTAAATTAGGTTAGCCTATGTTTCCTTCCTCCGTTGTTGGACTCTCCTCGAGCCCGGGTGGACCGAGGGAGGGGTCGCAATACGTTGATGGTGAAGGAGTTGCCGTGAGACCGGTGGAACGGGACGACGCGAGCGCAGGTCATCTCGGATTACCGCTCACCGGAGCGCAACTGGGGATCTGGAACGCCCAGCATCTCGACCCCGAATCGCTCAGCTACCTGGTCGGCGAGGTGCTCGAGATCTCCGGACCCGAGGCCATCGACGTGGCGTTGCTCGACACCGCCATCCGCCGGACCATCGCCGAGACCGACACCATGCGACTGCGGTTCAGCGACACCGCCGACGGCCCGCGACAGCAGATCACCGACCTGGAACCCGAACTGCGTCCGCTCGTCGACCTGCGCGGCGAGACCGACCCGACCGCCGCCGCACACCGGCTGGTCGCGGCCGAACGCGAACGCTCCGCAACCTATTGCCGCGCCATGGTCGACCGGCAGCTGTACACCTATACGCTGCTGCGACTCACCGACCGCGACGTGTGGTGCATTCAGCTTTACCACCACTTGATCATCGACGGATACAGCGCGGCCATGGTGTCGCGCCGCGTCGCCACCCACTACACCGCCTTGCGCCGCGGCAGCGAGGCACCGCCGCCGCGGTGGGGCTCGATCCGGACGCTCGTCGAGGAAGACCTCGAATACCGTGCGAGCCAGGCCTATCGGCACGACCGCGACTACTGGCGGGATCGGCTCGCCCCGCTGCCGCCGCTGGACGGGCGTGGCCGCGCACCCGAGGGAACTGTCGAGCAGACCAACGAGGCGCGCGCCGTCCTCGACGCCGACCTGGTGGCACGCATCAAGGCGGCGGCCACCGCGACCGGCATCACCTGGGCCGACGTACTTGTCGCCGGTTATGCGGGATTCGTGCATCGGCTGCTCGGTGAGACCGATGTGGTCATCGCCCTGCCCGTGATGGCGCGAGTCGGCAAGACCGCGCTCACCACACCGTCCATGGCGGTCAATGTACTGCCACTGCGGATTCCGGCGTCCGGTCAGGACCGCCTCGGCGAACTCGGCAAGCGGGTGACCGACGCGCTGCGGGAGGTGCGCGCCCACCAGCGATTCCGCGGTGAGGATCTGGCGCGGGAATTCGGCGGTACGCAGACCGGCGCGCTGCTGCACGGCATCGGCATCAATCTGAAGGCTTTCGACTTCGCCCTCGATTTCGACGGCGCCACAGGCATTTTGCGCAATGTCGCCGGCGGCCCGCCAGAGGATCTCGGCCTGACCGTCACGCCGTTGTCGCGGGATCGGATCCAGCTCGGATTCGAGGTGGACGCGCGGTCGCTCGACGCGGAGACGGTGCGCCGCCGGTTGGACGCACTGGTCCGGATGATCACCGAACTGGTCGATGATGCGGACCGGCACATCGGCGCAATCACCCTGTATCCGGCAGAGCTCGGCGCGCGCATCGCCGTCGAGCGGGCCGGTGCGCCACTGCCCGGTCACCCCGAGGACACGGTCGAGGTCTTCGACCGCATGGTCGCCGCACGGCCGGACGACATCGTGCTGGTCGGCGGCGGCGAGCAGCACACTGCGGCCGAACTGGGTGCGCGAGTGCACCGGCTGGCGCGGTATCTGCGCGGCCGAGGCGTCGGTCCCGAGGACATCGTCGGCATCGCGCTGCCGCGCACCGTGGACATCGTGGTCGCCCTGCTCGCAGTGCGGCACGCGGGCGCGGCCTACCTCATGCTGGACATCGAGCACCCGGCGCAGCGGCTCGCCGACATCGTCCACGACGCCGCACCGGTGCTGATCCTGACCAACGACGCGGTGGCGGACGCGACTTTCGCTGACCGATCCGACCGGCTGATCCGGTTGTCGGACAGCGCGATTCGGGACGCTGTCGCCGAGCTCGTAAGCGGTCCGCTGACCGAGGCCGAACTCGCCGCGCCGCGCTCGGCCGCGCATCTCGCCTATGTGGTGTACACATCCGGCTCCACCGGTAGGCCCAAGGGTGTCCAGATCTCCTGCGGTGCGATGGCGCAGCTGCTGCATCACCACCTGTCGACCGTCTACGCCGACGCCGCCGCCCGTGCGGGCGGACGGCAGCTGCACATTGCCCACACCTACTCCTTCGCTTTCGACGCGGCCTTGGACCAGCTACTGTGGCTATGGTGCGGTCACCGGATCTGCCTGTACGACAACGACATTCAGAAGGATGCCGCCGCACAGGTCGCCGCCTTTGCCGCCGACCGCATCGACGTCGTCGACACCACCCCGTCGATGGCGGCCGCCTTGATCGACAACGGGTTACTCGGTGGCGTGCACCGCCCCGAGCTGCTACTCCTCGGTGGCGAGGCGACCCCGCCCGCGCTGTGGTCGACGATCGCCGCGTCAGATGTGCCGGCCCGCAATATGTACGGTCCGACGGAGGCGACCGTCGACGCGCTCAGCGCGCCCGTGACCGGTGCGCTCCCGCACGTCGGCGGCCCCTTGGCCGGCACCCGCGCCTATCTGCTCGACGGTGGGCTACAACCCGTGCCCGACGGCGAGATCGGCGAATTATATTTAGCCGGAACCCAATTGGCGCGTGGCTACCTCGGCCGTGCCGCGTTGACGGCCGACCGCTTCGTCGCCGACCCGTTCGCGGCGGGCGAGCGCATGTACCGCACCGGCGACCGGGCGCGCTGGTTGCCCGGCCATGGCTACGACTACCTCGGCCGTGCCGACCAGCAGATCAAGGTGCGCGGCTATCGCGTGGAATTGGGCGAGGTCGAGGCCGCGCTAGGCGCACTGCCCGGCGTGGCCGCCGCGGCGGCCACCATCCGAAAGACCGGCGACAGCAACCGATTGGTGGGCTATCTGGTCCCAGAGGCGGGCGCAACGCTGGATACCGACCAGCTGCGGCATCGGTTGACCACCGTAGTTCCCGACCACATGATCCCGTCGGCGCTCGTGGTGCTGGCCGCCCTGCCGACCACCGTAAACGGCAAGCTCGATCGGGCGGCACTACCCGCGCCCCAAGTGATTTCGACCGGACGGCCACCCCATACCGATGCGGAGCGCGCGGTCTGCGGTGTGGTCGCCGCGGTGCTTGGTGTGGCGCGCGTCAACGTCACCGACGACTTCTTCGGACTCGGCGGCGACAGCATCACCGCCATCGGCGTGAGCAGCCGATTGCGTGCCCTCGGATTGGCCGTCCAGCCGAAAACCTTACTCGCCCAGCGCGATCTGGCCACCATCGCCGCCGCGGCCCAACCCGTGGAGCACGCGTCCGGCACCGCGACACCGGACGAGGCCACCGGCCCGGTCCCGATCCCGCCCATGGTGGGCGCACTGCTCGAAGTGAACCGGAGCCGCAACACCATCGCCGGATACGCCCAGTGGACCGCGCTGACCCTGCACGAGGACCTCTCGCTCGACCACCTGATCACCGGCCTGCAAACCCTGCTCGACCGCCACGACGCGTTGCGGCTGGTGTTCGACGAAACCGACACCGGTCCCCGACTGGTGATCGCGGACATGGGCGCGATACGCGCGTCCGATCTGGTCCGTGAGATGGCGTTCCACGACCGACCTCGATCTGCGGATGGGTCGGCTGCTGTCTCGAATTCTGTTGCTCCGCATGGAGGGTCGGCGGAGTCCGGCGCGGCGTTCATCGAACGGGTTGTGGCAGATCTGGCGACGGGATTGGCTCCCGCCGAGGGCATTGAGATCCGTGCCGCGCTGGTTCGGATGGCGCCGGACGTGGCCGACCGCCTCATCTTGGTTGCCAATCACCTGGTGGTCGACGGTGTTTCGTGGCGAATTCTGGTGCCCGAGCTGTACGAGGCGTGCGTGGCGGCGCGGGACGGCCGTCCGGCGGCGCTGCCTGCCAAGGAGAGTTCGTGGCGACGGTACGCCACGCTGCTTGCCGAGTCCGGTGCTGCGGGCGGGTATCGCTCAGAACTGGCGCACTGGCAGCAGGCTCTCGGTGACGGCATGGTCGCGGCGCTCGGGGCACGGCCGCTCGACCATGGCCTGGATCTCGTCGAGAGTGCGGACTGTACAAGGACTTTCGCCGCGCCGGAAGTCTCCGAGGCGCTGCTGACCACGCTGCCCGCCGCGTATCGGGCGAAGACCGACGAGGTGTTGCTCGCTGCCCTCATGCTGGCGCTCAATGCCTGGCGGCACGAGCGTGGCGAGGCACTCGAATCGGGTCGACCCGTCACGGTCGAAGGACACGGGCGTGAGCCTCTGCGTGCGGATACCGATTTCGCGGGCACCATCGGCTGGTTCACCAGTGAGTACCCCGTGTGGACGCCCGCGACCGGTATCGATGACCCGGACGGGCTCGCCGACGCCTTGGCCGGAGGCGCGGCGGCCGGGCGGCTGTTGCGCGCGGTCAAGGAGGCCAAGCGGGCCGTCCCCGGCAACGGGGTCGGCTACGGCGTGCTGCGCATGCTCGACCCGGAGACCGCGCCGCTGCTCACTTCGCGGCGAGCACCCGAGGTGTTGCTCAACTATCTCGGCCGCTTCGGCGGGGGCGCCGCCCTCGGCTGGAGCCTGCCCGAACACGACCCCTTCGCGGTGACGGAGCCACCGGAAAAGGCGCTGACGGAAGTACTTTCGCTCAACGTCTTCGTGCACGAACCCACTACCGCACAGCCGGGTGCGCCCCGGATCGCCGTGGAGTGGACTGCGGCGAGCCGGATTCTCGGCACACACCGGGTCGCGGAACTCCAGCGGCACTGGGAACTCGCCCTGGAGGCGTTCGCCGCACACGCGGTGCTGTTTCCCGGCGGTCTCACGCCGTCGGACTGCCCCGGCGTGTCCGTCTCCCAGGGCGACATCGACGTTCTGGAGACCGCGCACGGTCCGCTTGCCGAACTGCTGCCGCTGTCGCCGCTGCAGGAAGGCTTGCTGTTCCACGCGATTCGCGATGGCGCGGCAGACGTCTACAACCTGAGCGCACGCGTCGACCTGCACGGTCCGCTGGACGGGCCGCGACTGTCGGCGGCTTTCGACACCGTGGTCGGCAGGCATACCACCATGGCCGCGGCCTTCCACTACGAAGGCCTGGATCAGCCGGTGCAGGCGATCCCCCAGTCGGTGGGAATGCCGTGGCGTGAGGTCGACCTGTCCGGGCTGCCACTGCGCGCCGCGGTTGCCGCCGCCGACCGGCTGGAAGCCGAAGCGACCCGACACCGTTTCACGGTGGATCGGTCGCCGATGTTACGCGCCACGCTGATTCGCCTGCCCGGTAACGAACACCGACTGGTGCTCAATACCCATCACCTCGTCATCGACGGCTGGTCAACGCCGATCGTGCTGCGGGAAGTGCTCGCTGTCTATCACGGTGACAGACTGCCCTCGCCCGCACCGTACAGCGACTATCTGTCCTGGATCGCCACCCGCGATCACGCGGCGGTCCGAGCAGCCTGGTCCGAGCGGCTTGCCGGATTCACCGCGCCGACGCTGGTGCGCGCGAACACCTTCCGCGATCGCGAGTTCCGGCAGTGGCAAGTCCCACTGCCCGAATCGCTTGCCGCAGCGCTGACCGATCTCGGCCGCCGTCGCGGTCTGACGATGAACACACTGGTACAGGGCACCTGGGCGCTGGTGCTCGCCGCACTCACCGGACGCACCGACGTCGTATTCGGCGCGACCGTCTCCGGCCGCCCCGCCGAACTGCCTGGCGTGGCGGCCATGGTCGGCCTGTTCGCCAATACTGTGCCGGTCCGCTGCAGTTTCGACCCGGACCGCGCACTGCTCGAGCAGTGGGCCGAATTGCAGGAAAACCAGTTCGCCATGCAGGAGTTCGATCACGCGGGTCTGGCGGAAATCGAACGTATCGCCGGGGTCGGGACCCTCTTCGACACCCTGGTCACCTTCGAGAACTTCCCGAATTCCGGTGTCGGGCAACCGGAGTCGCACGAGCTTCGGCGGGGGGCCTTCCACAACCACGGTGGCACGCACTATCCGATGACCCTGGTCGCCCCACCGGGCGACCAGCTGACCCTGCTGATCGGCTACGACCGCAGCGGGGTCTCGGATGCCACGTTGGGGTGGATCGCCGAGCGGCTCAACGAGATCCTGACCGCCGTCACCGTCACCGAGGATGTGCGGGCCGCGGTCTTCCTGGATCGGCCGGTAGCCGCCGAAGCGTCCGAACCGGATCTGCGCGGCTCGACCCTGGCCGACTGGGGCACGACCGTCGACCCGGCCGCCCCGGCCGTCACGGCCGAGGGTGTCACGATCGACTTCCGGGAGTTCGATTCCCGCGCGAACCGGCTCGCCCGCTGGTTCGTCTCGCGGGGCATTGGTCCCGAAATGGTTGTCGCGGTGGCCATTCCGCGCACCATCGATGCGGTCGTCACCGCACACGCCATCTGCCGAGCCGGTGGCGTCTACCTGCCCGTTGATCCCGACCAGCCCGCGCAGCGCATCGAGAAGATCCTCCAAACCGCCGCTCCAGCACTGGTTTTGCGCACCCTCGATGACATCGACACCGGTGGATTCCCCGACTCCGGACTCACCGATGCCGATCGGCTTACACCGCTGCGCTCCGCCAACACCGCCTATCTGCTGTTCACCTCAGGCTCCACAGGTGTACCCAAGGGTGTGAGCGTGCCGCACGCGGCGATCGTCAACACCTTCGAATGGCTGCAGCGCGAATGCCGGTTCGGCCCCGGCGACACAGTGTTGTACCGCACCCCACCGATTTTCGACGCCGCCATGGTGGAACTGTTCCTCCCGCTGCACGTCGGCGCCCGAATCGTGCTGACCCGCCCCGGCGGTCACCGCGACCCGTTCTACCAGGCTCAGCTCATGCGCGCGGAGCGGGTCACCGCCATACAGATGACGCCCTCCATGCTCACGGTGCTCGCTGAGGAGGCCGACCTGTCCGGCTGCACCGATCTGCGCTGCGTCTACATCGGCGGAGAGGCGCTGCCCCCGGCGACGGCGCATCGGATGCGCGCGTTGACCGGAGCCGTCGTCTACAACCTGTATGGCCCCACCGAGGCCGCGGTCAACATTACTTATCACGAGACCGTCGACGCCGACACTCGATCGGTCCCGATCGGCGTCCCGGCCGCCGGATCCGGCGTCCATGTCCTCGACGATCGGCTGCGGCCGGTCCCGGTCGGCACCATCGGTGATCTGTATTTGACCGGCATCCAACTGGCCAGCGGCTATCGGTCCCGCCCCGATCTGACCGCGGGCGCCTTCGTGGCCGACCCGTTCGGGGCGCGGTCAGGCGGAGCGGGCGGCGAACGGATGTACCGCACCGGCGATCTGGTGAAATGGACCCCCGCCGGTGAACTCGATTACGTCGGCCGCAGTGACAGCCAGGTGAAACTGCGCGGCCAGCGGATTGAACTGGGTGATATCGAATCGGCACTGCTCGCCTGCGTGGGTGTGGCCCTGGCCGTCGTGCTGCTGCGGGAGGACACCCCGGGCGATCAGCGCCTGGTCGCCTATCTCGTCGCCCGGTCCGGGGTCGAGCTCGACACCGAGGCGGTGCGCGAACAGCTGCGTACGGCCTTGCCCGCGTACATGATTCCGGCTGCCTTCCTGTTGCTGGTCCATATTCCGCGCACCGCAAGCGGGAAGATCGACCGCAAGGCGCTCCCGGCGCCGGATTCCGCCGCACCCGAGCCGATGATAACGACCGTCATGCGCGATGCGGGTCCGCTCGATGCCGTCCGCGAGACCATGGCCGCCGTGCTGTCGATCCCCGAGATCGACGTGGACGCAGACTTTTTCGCCGAGGGCGGCCACTCGCTCATCGCCGTGCGCCTGATCGGCCGACTGGTCCGCGCGGGCTTCGCGGTGGTACTCGACGATGTTTTCGCCGCCCCGACACCGCGCGCGCTCGCATCGCGGATCGGCACGGCGGAAACCGGCACCGCACGGCCGGCGGACGGCCTCGCCGCCCTTGGCCGCCGCCTCGATCCGGTCCTGGAACTGCGCACCGGAGGTTCGGCCACACCGCTGTTCTGCGTCCATCAGATCGGCGGCACGGCGTGGAAGTACGCGCCGCTGGCCCGGCTGCTGCGCGTCGACCGGCCGATCGTCGGTTTGCAGCTGCCCAGCCTGACCGATAGGGATTTCCACGTTCGCACCCTCGACGACCTGGCGCGGTACTACCTGACGGCCATTCGCCGTATCCAGCCGCAGGGTCCCTACCATCTGCTCGGCTACTCGCTAGGCGGCAATATCGCCCACGCGATGGCGGCGATCCTGGAGGCCGAGGGCGAGCCGGTCGGCTACGTGGGTCTGCTCGATTCGTATCCGCTGTCGAATCTCACCGATCGCGCCGCCCAGTCCCTCGCGAACCCCACCGGGCTGGACGCGCTGCTACCGGAAATGGCCGAGTACTCACCGGAACTGTCGGTCGCTGTGCGCACCGCCGCGACGGCGCTGCTGCGCATGGTCACCGAATCCGAGTCACCGCGCTACAGCGGAACCATGGTCCTGTACTCCGGCGACACCGGCGCCGAACCCGAACGCGTCGCCGCCCAGATGACCGGGTGGCAGGCCGCAGGCGCACGGCTGACTGTGCGCCGACTTCCATACTCGCACAACGATATCGCCACAATCGGCTTGATCGAGGTCGCGGCGCTCCTCGATGTGGATCCGGCGCTCCGCACCTGAACCTCCCCCTAGAAGAAGGAACACTTTTCATGTCAGTTCACCGAATGACGACACGCGTGCGTGCCGCCGTTGCTCTGCTGATCGTCGCGGTGGCCGCGACGGCGGCAGGCTGCGGTAGCTCCACCTCGGACCAGCCGGGTGAATCCGGCACTCGCCAGGTGCAGACAGCGAAGGGCGTCGTCACCGTGCCCGCCGCCCCGCAGCGCATCGTGGTCGTCAACGGCGCACTCGCCGGATACCTCTACGACCTGGGGGTGAAGGTGAAGGCCGCGGATCCACGGCTGCTCGGCGTCACGCTGCAGCCCGGTGAGTTCCCCGCCGCCTGGGCCGCGGACGCCAAGCAACAGGGCACCGAGGTGGTGCCGTCCGGTGACAGCATGAACCTGGAGTTCATCGCTGCCAAGCAGCCGGACCTGATCATCGGTGGCGGACCGGGCTACCCGGGCCAGCAGTCGATCAACGACTACGACAAGCTCACCGCCATCGCCCCGACCGCGCTGGTGCCGTCCAACAGCACCAACTGGCAGGACCAGTTGAAGTCGGTGGCCGACATCGTGAACCAGTCCGCGAAGGTGGACGGCCTGATCACCTCGTACAACGACAAGGTCGCGAAGGTGAAGGCCGGTATCAAGGTGCCGCAGGGCGCGACCGCGGTGATGCAGTCCCGCAAGGACAACAAGCCCACCCTGATCGCCCCCAACACCCTGCTGGCCACACTGCTGTCTTCGGTCGGCATCACCATGGACGACAAGGTCGAGGCGAAGGCAGGCAACCCGGCCCGGCCCGCGGCCGGCGACTGGGTGACCTTCAGCCCCGAACTGCTGAGCACCGTCGTCGACGCACCGGTGCTGTTCGTGATCATGGTCGACGGCGGCCGCAACATTGCCCAGCTGAAGGAAGACCCGATGTTGGCTCAGCTGCCGGCGTTCCGGGCCGGACAGGTCTACGATCTGCCGGCCACCAGCCTGCGTCCGGATTACCGCGGCGCCATGGCCACCCTCGACCTGCTGGCGGAGCGCTTCAGGTGACACGCTTCGGCGGCCTGCTGATCGATACCTCGCCCCTGCACGCCAGCCGGGCATTCCGCAACGCCTTCGCGGCCCGGCTGATCTCGGTGCTCGGTATCGGACTGCTCATGGTGGCACTGCCCGTGCAGGTCTACCAGGCCACCGGATCGTCCCTGCATGTCGCCGGCGTCACCACGGTCACCGCGATCGCCCTGTTCGCCGGGAGTCTGGCGGGCGGGGTAGTCGCGGACCGGTACGATCGGCGCGATGTCATCCAATGGTCGCGCAGCGCAGCCGGTTTCGGGTTTCTCGCGCTCGGTGTGAACGCGCTGCTGCCGCATCCGTCGCTGGCCGTCGTCTACGCCGCGGGCGTGGTCGACGGCCTGGCCGGCGGGGTCAGCGGTTCGGCGCTCATGGCGCTCATCCCCATGCTCGTCGGACGGGAGAAAGTGGCGGCCGCCGGTGCGCTGACCTCGCTCACTACCGATCTGGGCACCATGGTCACCCCGGCGATCGCCGGCCTGCTGATCGCGAAAACCGGTGTGGCACTGCCGTTCTTCCTCTGTGCGGGCGCTACCGCGGCCACCGTGGGACTGATCCGGTCCATCGGACCGCAGCCGCCGCCCGCGCGGGAAGTCGCGCATCCGCTGCGTGAGCTGGCCGTCGGCATCGCGTTCGCGGCCCGGCACAAGGTCATTCGCGCAGCCCTGCTGACCGGCACCGTCGCCATGATGGTCAGCGGTCCGCTGGTATTGCTGCCCGCCTTGGCCGAGAACGAACTCGGCGTTGGGGATACCGCTCTCGGCCTGCTCTATGCCGCACCCGGTGCCGGCGCGGTACTCGGCTCACTCACCAGCGGGTGGATCGGCCGCAGTCGCCGTCCTGGCCTCGCACTGCTGATCTCGTTGGCGCTCATGCCGATCGGAGTCATCGTCGCCGGGCTCGCACCGCACGCCGCGCTCGTATTCCTCGGCCTGGCCGGATTCGGTTTGGCCCGTGCACTGAACATGGTGCTGCGCTACGCGATTCTGCAGCGGGACGCGCCCGAGGAGCTGCGCGGCCGCGTCTCGGGCCTGCTCATGGTGCAGTCCGTCGCCGGTACCGCCATCGGCTCCATGGTGGCCGGGATCGTCGGCCAATTCTTCAGTCCCGGAACCGCTCTCATGGTCTACGGACTGGCCGCACTGGTACTCGTCGCGTTGACGTCACTGGCCGCCGCGCCGCTGTTGGGAAAGGAAAAGCCGTGATGGATCGTGCCGCCTACGCCCAACGCATCGTGGAGGTGCTGTCGGGTGAGCATGGAGCCAGTCATCAACGACGCCCTCGGGCGTTGGTCGACAGGAGAGTGAGCCCCCTATGTTAGAAAGTCCCCTTCGCACCAGACCGGAGCTACCCTCTCGCCGACGCGTGCTGCGGGCCGTGGCAGGTTGTGCCGCGGCGGTGTCGGTGTTGCTGGCGACCGGCTGCACCAGCGGCGGGCAAGCCACCGACACGTCGAGCGCACCGGCGGGCGGGGCCTTCCCGGTCACCATCGGGTCGGCGCTGGGACCGGCGACGATTCCCAGTGCGCCGAAGCGAGTGGTCACCCTTGGGTGGGGTTCCACCGAGGTGGCACTCGCGTTGGGCGTGACGCCGGTCGGCATCCCGAACATGAAGTCCGACTCCGGCTCCGATGACCCCGTAATGCCTTGGGTGCGCGACAAACTCGGCTCGGCGACGCCCGAGACGTTCGAGGCGACGAGTAAGTCGATGCCGTACGAGAAGATCGCCGCCCTGCGCCCGGATGTGATTCTGGCCGTGCAATCCGGCGTCACCGCTGACCAGTTCGCCAAGTTGTCGGCGATCGCCCCGACCGTCGGCTATCCCGGAAAGCCATGGCAGACCAGCTGGCAGGACCAGACCATGCTGGCAGGCAAGGCCCTCGGCAAGGAGTCGGAGGCCACCGCGCTCGTCGCCGACGCGAATGCGCAACTCGCACAGGCGCGTTCGCAGCATCCCGAGTTCGCCGGGAAGACCGCGACGGTGGTCAGCGCGACCAAGCCGGACGGGCTGAACGTCTATCTGGATACCGATCCGCGCATCGAACTGTTGAAGACCCTTGGCTTCACCCCGCTGCCCGAGCTCGCGCAGTTGCGTCAGCAGACCGACTCGGCCAAGTTCGCCGCGGAGGTCAGCTGGGAGAACATCCCCCGCTACAACCCGGATGTGCTGCTCACCTGGTTTCTGCAACCGGCTCTGCAGACGAGCGTCGAGGCCAATCCCATCTTCCGCTCGCTGACCGCGGTGAAGGGGAATGCGTATGTGGCGCTGACCGATCCGCCGCTGGTGTACGCGATCAGTGCGCCGAACGTGCTGAACATCCCGTGGCTCATCGCGCATGCACTACCGAAGCTGAGCGCCGCCGCTCATGCCACGCCGTAGCTCCCGCACCGTCGCCCCGCCGCTCGCCCTCGGGCTGCTGGCGGCGGGGCTGGCGGTGGCGATGGTCGCGTCCCTGATGATCGGGTCGGGATCGCTGACGCCGGGACAGATATGGGATGGCCTGTTGGGCGCCTCCGGTGAGGCGGCCGATGTCCTTGGCACTATTCGCATTCCGCGCACCGTCTTCGCCGTTGTCGTCGGCGCTGCACTCGGACTCGCCGGTGCGCTGACCCAGGGATACACGCGCAATCCCCTGGCCGACCCAGGTCTGCTCGGCATCACGCAGGGCGCGGCGCTCGCCGTGGTGCTGGCGATCACGGTCTTCGGCCTCACGTCACCGACGGCCTACGTCTGGTTCGCGTTCCTCGGTGCCGCGCTCGCCGCGGCAATGGTTTTCGCCATCGCGGGGCTCGGGTCGGGTGCGTCACCGCTGTCGGTGGTGCTGGTCGGTGCCGGTATCTCGGTGTCGCTGTCGGCGGTGACCGGCGCGATCGCGCTGAGCGACCGCACGTCGCTGGACGCGCTGCGGTTCTGGGGCGCCGGATCGGTGGGCGGCTTGGCGTGGCCGGTGCTCCGGGTGGTGCTGCCGTTCCTGGTGATCGGCTTCGTGCTCGCGGCGCTGTGCGCGCCGGTGCTCAATGCGCTCGATCTCGGTGATGATGTCGCGGCGTCGCTCGGCGTCCACGTGTTCCGTGGTCGGCTGGTGGGCATCCTGACCGTCACCCTGCTCGCGGGGGCGGCGACCGCGGCGTGCGGGAGTATCGCCTTCCTTGGTCTCATGGTTCCGCAGTTGGCGCGCGCGCTGACCGGACCCGACTATCGGTGGCTGCTGCCCTGCTCGGCCGTCATCGGTGCGGTCATCCTGCTTGCCGCCGATATCGTCGGGCGCGTGACGGTGCGGCCGGGGGAACTGCAGGCTGGCATCGTCGTCGCACTGCTCGGGGCCCCGTTCTTTCTCGCGGTCGTCCTGTGGCGCAAGTCGGGTGCGCGATGACCGCGCAGCTCGAGGCCAGGCGCCCGACACCCGCGGTGCGCATACCGGGTACGCAGATCTCGGTCCGCTGGCGCTTGCGCCCTGTCGTGGTGGCCGTGACGGCCGCGGCGGCGACGTTCGCGCTGTTCTGCGTGAGCCTCGGCACGGGCGATCTCGCGATTTCACTGCCCGATGTGCTTGCCACCCTGTTCGGGCGCGGAAACAGCATGAACGCCTTCGTTATTCACGAACTGCGCCTGCCACGCGCCGTGCTCGGCGTGCTGGTTGGGCTTGCGCTCGGTCTGAGCGGAGCGATCGTGCAGACCATCGCGCGCAATCCGCTCGCGTCCCCCGATGTGCTCGGTGTCACCGGTGGTGCCGGAGCCGCCGCGGTCGCCGTGGTGACCGGGGTCGGCGGCCACACCATCTCGACGCTGTCCGCGCTCGGCCTGCCGCTGGCGGCCATGGCCGGCGGATTGCTCACCGGGATATTCGTTCTCGTGGTGAGCGCGCTCGGCCGGGTTGGACATCAGCGGCTTGTACTCGTCGGTGTCGCGGTCACCGCCATCGTGTCGGCCCTGACGCAGTGGATGTTGGCGAAGGCCGATATTCGCGATGTCGGGCAGGCGCAGCTGTGGCTGGTCGGTGCGTTGGAGCCGCGGCAGTGGTCGCAGGTGTGGATGACGGTGTGGGGCATCGGGGGGTTGACGGTAATCGCTGTCGCCCTTGCCTTCCCGCTGCGCGCGATCACCCTCGGCGAGGATGTCGCCGTCATGCTCGGCGTCCGGCTCACCGCGGTGCGGCTGTCGCTGCTGCTCACCGCGGTGCTGTTGACGGGTATCGCGGTCGCGGCGGCCGGACCGGTCTTCGCGGTCGCGTTGATCGCACCCCAGGTGACCGTGCGGCTGAGCCGACTCGCGTCGCCGCCGCTGCTCGCCTCCGGCATCATGGGCGCGCTGCTGCTGACAGCGGCGGACCTCTGCTCCCGGAGCCTATTTGCCGATCCGCTACCGGTCGGGGTGGTGACGGCGGCGATCGGCGGTCCGTTCCTGGTGCTGATCATCCTGCGCGCGAACCTGGCCACCGCGTTAAGGCGCGCACCGTGGCGGACATGGCGGAAGTGAAAATGCCAGGGACACAGCGTGGTTCAGCGAGTCACAGCGTGGTTCAGTGGTCGTCGTCTTCGTCGAAGTCCGCCTGCCCCGCCTTCCAGTAGGCGGACACCTCGGCGTCATCGGGCCCGGCCCGTAGCACCTCACGCACCCAGCGGCGCAACGGCCGCACCACGCCCGCCTCCGCGGCGATCCACGCGTACACCCGCTCGCCCTCGGAAAGCGATACCGCGCGCACGGCCTGCTCGAGCAGATCCGAGCGCTCGGCCGCCACGGCGCCGCGGTGCAGCCACCGCACCTCGACGCCTTCGGGGGCGACCAGGTCGACCTCCTCGCTGGCATCGACCACCTCGATGAACGCCAAGCCCGCCGCGTCGGCGGGCAGCGCCTCCAGCCAGCTGGCGATGGCCGGGAGCGCGGTGATGTCGCCCGCCAGCAGGTATCGGTCGTAGATGAACGGCACGATCAATCCGCCGGGCGGGCCCGCGATGTAGACGGTGTCCCCCGGCGTCGCCGCCGCGGCCCACTCCGCCGCGTGTCCGCCGGGGTGCAGCGCGAAATCGATGTCGAGTTCGCCGGCGGCCCGGTCGTAGCGGCGCACCGTGTATTCCCGCGAAATCGGCAGCGGGCGTGGCCATTTCAGCTTGAAATCGACCTGCTCGGGTAGCCGCAACGTGCCATCGGCGTCGGGGTAGATCAGCCGAACGTGCTCGGTGGGCGCATGACTCTCGAACCCTGCCAGCTCCGGCCCGGCGAAGGTCAACCGCCGCAGCCCGGCGCCGACCATGCGCACGTCCCGCACGGTCGCCTCGCGCAGCCCGATCGGGTACGGCACCTTGGCCCCGCCCGCCGCCGCATCGAGTACCTCGGCGATTCGTTCGCGATGAGCGCCTCGGTTCATCCGGCCGCACCGTTCTTCGTCATGTGTGACTTCCCTTGCGTTCCACCGAAACCCATCGACCAACGGGGTCGACTACGCACCCCTCGCGCGCAAAACATGAGGGTAGCCTAACTTAATTTCACAGACAAGGCGGTCAGCGAGCCGGTTGGTAGGGGTTCTTCAGGAAGTGGTCGACGACCGTGCGGCCGAGGGTGTAGCCGTTGTCGAGGGACAGGCGGAAACCCGCGGAATGCTGGTCGAGGTGGTCGGCCACGCTTTGGCCGGGGTAGGGCTGGTCGAAGTTGCTCACGGTGCGCAGCGACAGATAGCGGTCGAGGTAGCCGTGCCGGTCGAGTACCGCGGCGGTGGCGTTGTCTTCCATCTGCGTCGTGCAGTAGTTGCCCTGGTTGTTCGTGCGCACGCCCATGATGTAGCGCGCGGTGTCGGAGAGTTCCTTGCCGGAGAACCAGTCGTCGCCGGTGATGGTGTCGCACTTGGTCACCGAGGGCTTGCGGTCGCCTTGGCCGAACAGGACGCGTTCGGCGGCGGCCTCGGGGCTGTCGGTCAAGGGGGCGTGCTCGGTCAGGCCGAACGCGGTGTCGACCAGCTGCTCGTTCAGGTGATAGGCGGCGGTGTTGTAGTTCTCGACGGGGCGGTAGCCGTGCGGCAGGCCCGGCGCCTCGGCCGGGACGAGGTGGTTGCCGAGGTCGAAGTCGACGACCCAGCGGGCCCAGGTCGCGGAGCCGAGGGTGACCTGGTCCGGCGGCGCGCCCGCGGTGCCGACCGTGAGGAAGTGGGCGGTGCTGAAGTCGAGTTTCGGGCTGTCCAGCACAGCCATCATGGTGGCCGCCGCGTTGGTCTTGCCCTGCCCGGTCTCGGCGACGCACAGCCCGTCGGCATTGCAGTGCACCGGTTTATAGGAGGTGGGGACGTCAACGGTGATCGGCAGCGACTCGCGCTGCAGCCACGGCTCGACCTCAGGGTCGAACATCGTGATGACCAGCACGCCGACCTTCACCGGCGCGGCGGTCGACGCTCCCCCGCCGCCGCAACCGACGGCCATGGTGGCCGTCGCGAACACGGTCAAAGCGACTATCCAGCGGCGTAACGGCATCGGATGATCCTATGACAAGACCCCTTGCCATCGCCGCTGGGACCGCGCCCTGTCCGACCGCGCGGCCGCGCCAATCGAGGCCGACCCGACAAGCCCGAAAAGCCACCCATGTAGGTTGGACGGCAGGTTCTCTTGCGGCACAAGCGGAACCATCGGACCCGCGCGACCTGCGGGTTCGGTGCGAACCGCTTGCTCGGGCGATCAGCTGCCCGTTAGTCGAGAAGTCGGTGGAGCGCGGCGAGGTCCGCGCCGAGTGAAAGGCCCATCAGCATGACGTCATCGGCGGGATCGAACGCACGCGCCCACATCGGGGTCACCGGCCTCGCAGTGATGGGGAGCAATATCGCGCGCAACTTCGCCCGGCACGGACACACCGTCGCCCTGCACAACCGCAGCATCGCCAAGACCGACGCGCTGCTCGAGGCGCACGGCAGCGAGGGCGATTTCGTGCGCACCGAGACGATCGAGGAGTTCGTCGGCGCGCTGCAGAAGCCGCGCCGAGTGCTGATCATGGTCAAGGCGGGCGACCCGACCGACGCGGTGATCGAGGAACTCGCCGCCGCGATGGACGAGGGCGACATCATCATCGACGGCGGCAACGCGCTGTTCACCGACACCATCCGCCGGGAGAAGTCGCTGCGCGAGCGCGGCTTGCACTTCGTCGGCGCCGGCATCTCCGGCGGTGAGGAAGGCGCGCTCAACGGTCCGGCCATCATGCCCGGCGGGCCGAAGGAGTCCTACGAGGTACTCGGCCCGCTGCTGGAGTCGATCGCCGCGCAGGTCGACGGCACCCCGTGCTGCACGCACATCGGGCCGGACGGTTCGGGCCACTTCGTGAAGATGGTGCACAACGGCATCGAGTACGCCGACATGCAGCTCATCGGCGAGGCCTACCACCTGTTCCGCGACGCCCTCGGCTTCGACGCCAAGCAGATCGCCGACGTGTTCACCGGCTGGAACCAGGGCGAGCTGGAAAGCTACCTCGTCGAGATCACCGCCGAGGTGCTCAACCAGACCGACGCCAAGACCGGCAAGCCGCTCGTCGACGTCATCCTCGACGCGGCCGAGCAGAAGGGCACCGGCCGCTGGACCGTCAAGGCGGCGCTCGATCTCGGCGTCCCGGTCACCGGCATCGCCGAGGCCGTGTTCGCCCGCGCGCTGTCCGGCGCCACCGACCAGCGCCGCGCCGCCGTCGGACTGGCCTCGGGTCAGCTCGCCGACAAGCCGACCGATATCGAGCAGTTCACCAAGGACATCGAGCGCGCGCTGTACGCGTCCAAGGTGGTCGCCTACGCCCAGGGCTTCGACCAGATCGCCGCCGCCAGCACCGAATACGACTGGAACCTTCGCCCCGGCGACCTCGCAACCATCTGGCGCGGCGGCTGCATCATCCGCGCCCGCTTCCTCAACCGCATCAAAGACGCCTACGACACCAACGCCCAACTGCCGAGCCTCATCCTCGACCCCTTCTTCCAGGAAGCCATCGAGAACGCCATCGACAGCTGGCGCCGGGTAGTCGCCGCCGCCGTCCAACTCGGCATCCCCGTCCCCGCCTTCGCCTCCTCCCTCGCCTACTACGACGGCCTGCGCGCCAAGCGCCTGCCCGCCGCCCTCACCCAGGCCCAACGCGACTACTTCGGCGCCCACACCTACGAGCGCATCGACATGCCCGGCAAGTACCACACCCTGTGGAGCGCCGACCGCACCGAAATCCAAACGGACTGAACACGTTCCCCTGAGCACCCGGCCATCGATCGGCCGGGTGCTCGTCACATTCCCCACGCCACTTCACTCACCGCGTCCGAATTAGCCAATGATTTCGTGTATGGCACGAAAAAGATTGCGCGACAGTCGTTCTCGACTATGCGTCGATGGTGGCGCAGTGCTCGGCTACTGTGTCGACGAGCCGCGTACGCAGCGACACAAGTACCGGGTCGGTGATGCCGCGATCGGCTTCGGCCAGTGCCCCGGGCAATCCGGCGGCAATTTCGCGAGTCCGTGCGACAAGTCGATCAGGATCAGTGCCCGCCTTGTGCGCGAACTTCTCGATGTGATGCAAGGTGACTTCGCCGAACTTCGACCAACCGCCGATCGGCATCGCCGCTCGACCTAGATCCGATCCTCGTTCGGGATCATATGGCAGTGAACTCGCTACGTCGTAGATCGGCGCGAGCGTGCTGTCGACTCCATTGAGGATCACCGAGTAGTTCTTGGCATGGGCATCTGGAGCGCCGAGTAAGTACTGAGCGATAACGATGTCGGTGAATCGGTCGACATCGCGCCGACTGGCCTTGCGTGCGAGTAGGCCTGCGATCGCGGTGGCCGACGGCCCACCCTCGGAGGCATACTTGCGCTCGGGCGGCACCGACAGTGCTTGGCACATGTCTTCCTGGTGCAGCCGGAGCACACGGCCATCAGCACTACGTAGCCTGTCGTACCGTTCGACGACAATCGCCGCGACGCCATCGAACTCGATGAATTCAGATGCCGCAGAAACAATCCCGAGTGCCGCCAGTGCGCGTAGGCACAGATGCTCGTTGAACGCCTGGCCCGGAAAGCGTCCGATTCCCGGTTTGATGATGTGCGTGCTGGCAGCGTTGCCATGCGCGTACGCCCACCCGCCGACGGTACGCACAGCAGCGAACTTGGACTGTGCTCCCGCCAAACTCCAACGCTCGTCGGCGCGGGTCCACTGCGTCGGCGCACTCTGCAGCCCGCGCAGCCGCTCACCGATCTGCACGTCGGTGACTTCTTCCACGCTGCCGGGGCGGTTCAGCACATCCTCGACGTCCTCGGGTGCCGCCAATTGCACAGCCCCGGCACAGTCGCGACCGATATGCTCGAGCAGCGCGGTCGCACTGCGCGACGACACATCGAACTCACGCGCCAGACGCTCACGCACATTGGCATCATCGGGCAGCAGGTTCATCAGCCACGGCTCAGTGACGCGATGGTCGTAGGTTCGGCCCTCTACCGGAGGCATCGACAACGACAAAGGGGTGGCGTCGAGATCGACGACATAGTCGTCGAGGTAGGTGAAGCGGGGCCGCCCGCCTGCATGCGTGACGGCCCCGATCAATACTCGGTTGAGGATCACTACCAGATCACTCATGGGACTCTGGAACTTGCGGGTTCGGCGCCACGCCCTGCTGTATCCGGGCGAATACATCCTGAATCGCCTGCTGATCACGTGATGCCGTGGTGCGGCGCGACATGGGCACAGCGACCAATTGCAGACCTAATGCGCTGACGACTTGGATGACACGACCGATTTCGCCGCGCGGGCTGCCGGTCTCTGCGCGACTCACCAGCTGGCGAGAGACCCCCGCCAGCTCTCCCAGTTGATCCTGGGTCAACCCCGCATCGATGCGCGCCTTACGCAACGCCGCGCCGAGCTGAACCAGCTGCCGTCGCGTCCGAGGTTGCGTCATGACGTTACAGTACCATCACTTGCAACTCATGTCATGTATCCATAACATTGCCCAAGTCAAGGACCGATACTGCGGAGCATAATGTTCCGGATCAATTACGCCTTCGCCAGGTAATGGATTCATAACATGGACAGCACACATCAGTGGTCCGACGGCCTGCGCGCCAAGTGCCTGCCCGCCGCCCTCACCCAGGCCCAACGCGACTACTTCGGCGCCCACACCTACGAGCGCATCGACATGCCCGGCAAGTACCACACCCTGTGGAGCGCCGACCGCACCGAAATCCAAACGGACTGAACACGTTCCCCTGAGCACCCGGCCATCGATCGGCCGGGTGCTCGTCAGTTCTTGCGGGTCAATGGGCTTGGTACTCCCCGTCGCATTTGCCGTTGGTGTATATCTTGGCCTCGCCGGGCGCCAATGGCGGCTGTTCGAGATGTACTGGATGAACGTGGTTGCCGCCCTGCTGAATAAAGGTCGACGACGTCGGCAACCGCAACAAGGCTAGCGATCGAAGCGGCCACTCGGCAACGGATCGGAAATCGAAAGATGCTGCAGTAAAAGGGATTTCACTTCACAAGACATCAATATAGTGGTGGCACAGCACTTCTGGCCGCTGACGTGCGGCGATAATGTAAGCAACCTTGCGCGGAGACACAGACAGTACCGACCACCTACCACTGCCCGATATGCCTGACCGCAGATCCGGCAAACCTCGGCGGTACACCGTACTGTGATCCACGCCACGTCATCCGGCGAAATTGCTGGCAGCTTGCACTTCTCACCATCATCGGTCGGTATACCGCATCCACCGCACCAGTACTTGGCGTGCCCGGCGGGAACTTTGCGGCGCGGCGCGGCATCATGGCAGATATGCGCGTACTTATTCAGCTTCGTCCGTCCGTCGATCTGATTACCGCAGTGGCCGACCGTGCGGTTTCGGTCGCTTCCGCCGACGTTGCCGGGCATCTGCCCGTGATCGTGCTAGATCACTCTTATCGTCCGGTCGCGGTGCCGAAATCCGTTCCCGCGGTGTCCGGTACCGATCGCCCGACCTTTTCGCTCGCACCGGAGGACGCGTCCGTGCTGGTGCGCGGCGAGATCGATGATGACGGCGTCGCGGACAGCGTGACGCAACTGTCGGCGGCCCGCAGCGTCACCGGGGTATTCGCCGATCCGATCATTCAAACCAATCTCACCTGCGGCGACACGCCCGCGGTCGGCACCTGGCACGATGTCGAAACGCTGCTGCACAGCGCCGATCTGACGGCCGCCGGACTCGACGGGAATTCGGTGGCACTGGCGATCGTCGACACCGGCATCAACGCCGCGAAGGTCAAGCAGGTCCGCGGCGGCACCGTGAACATCGACAAGGCGCGCAGCTGGAATCCGCAGGGCGTCACCGGTACCGCTGGCGAGTTTCCGGTGGACCACGGCTCGATGTGCGCGTTCGACGCGCTCATCGCGGCACCGAAGGCCACCCTGCTCGATCTGCCGGTGCTGCAGAGCAAACGGCAGGGCGGCACCGTCATGGACGGACTGCTGTCGGACGCACTCGCTGGCTACGCGCACCTGCGTACGGTGCTCAGCGATCAGCCAGCCGCGTCGCGGGCATTGGTGATCAGTAACAGTTGGGGCGCATTCTCACCCAGCTGGGACTTCCCCGTCGGACAGCCTGGCAACTATTCCGACAATCCGAATCACCCGTTCAACGTGATCGTCGGCTCGCTCGAATCCGCTGGCGCCGACATCATCTTCGCCGCGGGCAATTGCGGGCGTGACTGCCCGGACAGTCGCTGCGCCTACCCGAGCAAGCCGATCGGCGGGGCCAACTCGCATCCGAGCGTCCTGTCCATCGCCGGGGTCGACACCAAGAATCAGCGGGTCGGCTACTCCTCGCAGGGACCAGGCCGGTTGACCGATCGCAAGCCGGATATCTGCGCCTACACCCACTTCCTCGGGTCGACGGTCTTCGGCGCCACCGACCCGGACACCGGCACCTCCGCGGCAACGCCGGTGGCGGCGGGCCTGGTCACCGCCATTCGGACCAAATGGTCGGCGACCGAGCTGCCGCCCGCCCAGCTGCGAGCGTTGTTGCAGCGCACCGCGATCGCGCAGCCGGGCGGCTACAACTACGACTACGGATACGGCATCGCCGACGCCTCGGCCATCCTCGCGGAGCTGAAACGAACCGCCACCCGCGCGTAACGTAGTGGCATGCCGTTGCTCACCATTCGGCTCCCGCAGGAGGCGACCCTGGAGGCCGCCTTGCGGGAGTTGAAACTCACCGCTGACGACGTAGATACCGCCTACGGCCTGGTCGCCGTCGACCCGGCGAACGATCTGTACGCCATACGGGTGACCGATGCGGCCGCGGCCCGCATGACCACCGACGCACCAGGCACCGAGATCTTCGCCGACCCGCGCATCGAGCCCGCCGACGGATCGCCCATCGATCCGAAACCCCGTGCGTAAGAAGCGAGTTCGCGACTAGCCGAACTTACTTGACGGCGGCGAGGACGGTCGGTCCGCGAACCAGTAAGGGCGGGAGCTGTCGAAGCTCCCGCCCTCGGTACTAGGTGATTGTCAGAATGTCGACTTCATCCAATCGCTAACGGCCGCTTGGTATGCGCCGGTGTTCAGTGCCAGATTCACCGAGTGTCCGGAACCCGGCAACACGAACGTGCGCAGCTTCGCAGCCGGACCGAAATACGGTGCCTCCTCGGCGGCCAGGGTCGCCGTGCTCGCGCATGCGTTCAGGCACAAGCGATCTTCACTTCCGTTGACGACCATGACCGGCACGTCGATGAAGTTGGTTGTCGGCGGCAGGGTGGATGTCAGACCGTCGGGATACTCCGTCAGCGAGAAGACCTCCTTGGTCGCCTCGTCGGTCGCCAGCACCGCGGGATCGTAGTCACCGGCACCGTAGAAATCACCGGCGCGAGTCCCGGGCCGCGTGGTCAGATAGCCGGGGTCGTATCCCTGGCCGGCGAATTTCGGATCTCCCGCGGCCGAATAGTAGGTGGACACAACACCCAAAGTCCCGACGATATTCAGCGCGTGTGAAAATCCGGTGAGCAGAACACCATCGACATCATGGTTCGTACTCGCCTCGATGACCGCGACGCCGGAACTGAGCGAATGGCCGCCGGTAATGATCTTACTGAACGGCTGCACGCCGGGCAGCCCCTGCCGCACCGCACCGACCAGCTGATGCAGGGCGATGACCGATCCGGTCGCCGTCAGCGTCGCGCTCGGCGGGCGGGTGCTCGCACCGTCGCCGAACCGATCGACCACCAGCGTCGCATAACCCGCGGCATTCATCGCGCGCCGAAAGTTGTAAGTCTCTGGGGCGTACGGAAAATCCCAATAGGTGTGATTGTAATTGGAACCCGGCATCAACACCATGATGGTGCTCGTCGGCGTCGACGGCATGCATAGGGTCGCGGCCAGATTGCCCGTCGGCGGCACCGGAAAGGTCACTGCGGAGCAGTTATTCGGTAGGACGGTGTCGTCGGCGTGGGCAACCACCGGCACCAGACAGAGAATTGATGACATGACAAACGCTTTTAAGAAGGCCCGCACGCGACGCGCTCCCCTCGGAGTTACACGAGGATAACCACTTTGGCATCCTGCTTCAGTTGTCAGTCCGGAGGTTATCCCCCGTACTGGTGATACGCAATACCTATCGCGAAGACTTCGAATACTCGTTACTGTCGGAACCGCCGACGGAGATACCTTGGCGCGCTTACTAAACCGGCCCGACCAGTTGGACGACCGCTCAGGAGTTCATCGGCGGAATGAGTTTCGCGAAATCGACCTCGGGTGCGTCCGGATTCACGGCTCCGGCGACCACCTCGAACGTACGTGCGTCCACCGCCGTGCAACCGAGCTTGGCGAGGGTCGAGAACCGAAACTCGCTGTCGGAGTCGCGCATCGCGTTGTCGAGGTCTTCCTTGGTGTCGTAGATCGTGATGGAGAAGACCGTATTGTCCTGATGATCGACGAAGAAGAACATCTGCCTGGCACCGTGGTCGGCCATCGCGTACGGCACGGTGTCGTGCTGCAGGAATGGGACTGTGGTAGCCATGGTTTCGGGATCGATGGGGCACGATGCCTTCATCATCCGTGCGTAGAGCTTCTTCATGGTCGAGCCGCCTCCTTGACATGGGCCGGTAGAGCTGCGAACCATCACACGGCGAATGATGGTACCCCCCAACCTGATTCGCGGCAGCCGTATGGTAGCGCGGAGCGCGCCCGCGCCCCGGTGACTACGCGAGGTCACAGTACGACAACGAGTCGTATCGGTCAGCCAGGAGGGGCGCACAAAGCAAACCGTCGGTCTAGTATCCGACCCATGGGTACGCGAGCGGTGCACTACGTGGGAAGTTTTCCAGCCGAGAGCACCGATGCCGCGATGAGAGCGATGCTGGACAGCTCCGGTGCCCAGCTGCGCACGTTGCCCACCGGCGAGACGGCGCGCTACGAGTTCTACATCCGCCCCATCATCGAGAATCTGATGACGCAGGGCGCATTGGAATCGAAGCGACCTGGCCAGTGGCGCACGAGCCGGGAACGGACAATTTACCAGGCCGCCGGCGGCAAGAAACTCACCGGCGACATGATGGATCTCGGGTATTTCCGCGAGGCGCAGGAAGCGATTCCGGTATTCAACGCGCTGCGCGCGGAGCGCGATTTGTCCGGGCTCGCACTGCAGATCGGGATGGCGACCGATTTCACCATGGCGTTCGTCGCCATGGGTGCTGCCGGTGTGCTGCGAAACAAAAAGGCTTTCACCGACGCGACGGTGCGCGATATCGTCGCGATCCGTGAATTGGCCGGTGACGACGTCGTCATACAGTTCGAAGCGACCGCCGAATTGGTGCTGATGGCGCAGACGCAGCCGTTGCACAAACTCGCCAATCGGGTGCTCGGACTGGGGAAGGGCATCGCCGCGCTGGCCGCGGCCGCTCCGCCGGGCACCCGCTTCGGGGTGCACCTGTGTCTCGGCAGCATGAACAACAAGGCCCGTGCCACGCTACGCACTGTTCGACCGTTCGTGGATCTGGCCAATTCGATAGTCAGGCACTGGCCGGCGGATCGCACTCTGGCGTTCGTGCACGCACCGTTCGCGGCGGGCGACATACCACCGTCGGATAAGCCGAAATTCTATGCGCCCCTTGCGAATCTGAAGCTCAGCGCGGGCACCGACTTTTACGCTGGCATGGTGCACGACAGTCCCACCGAAGTGGAACAGTTGAAAACATTGCAGGTTATCGAGCAGGCGCTCGGCAGGCCGGTCGATGGCGTCGCCACCGCGTGCGGCCTCGGCCGCCGCCCACGTCCGGTGGCCGACGCGCTGATGGCGCGAGCGAATACACTTGCCGCGAAAGGGTGATTCGGTGCGTGCGCCGCACCAGGTCTGTCGCACTGTGGCATAGCACACCATCCAGCCGGGAAGATCGCTACGATTGTGGTCGAGGATCGGGAGGACACCTTGTCGGACGTAGACCGAGCACCAGGGCTCAATCCGAACGTGCCGAGCTCGGCCAGGATCTATGACTACATGCTCGGCGGCAAAGACAACTACGACATCGACCGTGAAATCGCGCACCGCATGCTAGCCATCGCGCCCGACACCAAGACGCTGGCGTGGTTCATCCGACAGTTCCTGGTGAAGGCGGTCCAGATGGCCGCCGAGTCCGGTGTCCGGCAGTTCATCGATCTCGGCGCCGGCATCCCGACCTCGCCCAACGTGCACGAGACGGCCCGCAAGATCGAGCCGTCGGCGCGCGTGGTCTACATCGATAACGACCCGATCGTGCACGCGCACTGCGACGCGCTACTGGCGAATTCCGCTGGGGTGACGGCATTGAAGGCCGACATCCGCCAACCCGACGACATCATCGATCGGCTGAAGACCGGTTCGCTCATCGATTTCAACGAGCCGGTAGCGCTGCTCATCATCGGCGTGCTGCATTACGTGATGGACGATGAGCACCCGGCCCAGATCATGGCCAAGTTCCGCGACGTGATGGCGCCGGGCAGCTACCTCGCGATCACCCACGGCTCCAACGAGACTCATCCGGACTTCATCGACCAGTCACAAGACGACACCAACCACTCCCCCTCCCAGGTCGTGTACCGAACGCGGGCGGAGACGGCGGCGTTCTTCGACGGGTTCGACCTCATCGATCCCGGTGTGGTGCCCGCGCAGGAATGGCTCGATGACGACCTGCCCGCCACCCGACTGGTGATCTACGGCGGCATCGGCCACAAGTCCAGCTGACCCCCCCGGTCAACTGCGGCGGCGCCCGTTCGACGGCTGCTCGACCGGCGGGAGCCGGAAACCGATGCGCGCGCCGGGACCGTGCTCGGCGAAAACGGTGCCGTCATGCGCGGCGACGATATCCGCGACGATGGCGAGACCGAGCCCGGATCCCGGTGTGCCCTGGGTGTTCGCGGCACGATAGAAGCGATCGAAGATGGCGGCGGTGTCGTCGGCGGCGATGCCGGAACCCTGATCGCGCACCGTCAACTCGGTGCGATGAATGTGCACGTCGACCGGGGTATCCGGCGGACTGAACTTGATCGCGTTGCTGAGCAGATTGTCGACACATCGCGCGAGTGCCCTCGGCCTGGCGAGCACGGGCACCGGATTATCCGCGGTCACGGTGATGGTGCGGCCGCTGCGGTGCCGGAAGCGTTGCGCGCAGTCCTCGGCAAGCGTCGCAAGCTCGAGCACGGTGGGCTCTTCGGCGGTGTGCTGGTCGGTGGCGAGTTCGACGAGCTCGGCGACCAGCGCGTCGAGCGCGGCGGACTCCTGCACGAGGGTGTTGAGGACCTGGGTTTCGTCGTCAGGGCCGAGTCGGCCTCGGGCGCGTTGCAGGAGTTCGGCGCTGCCCCGGATGGAGGTCAGCGGGGTACGCAGCTCGTGGCTCGCGTCTTGCACCAGCCGGTGCTGCTGCGCGCGCGAGCGCCGCAGTGCGGTGAGCATGGTATCGAAACTGCCGGTGAGCCTGCCGATTTCGTCGCGACCGGTGGGTGGCAGCGGCACCGACAGATCCTGCGTTGAGCTGATGTGCTCGGTGGCGGCGAGCAAGCGGCGGACCGGTCGCAGGATGCGCCCGATCGCCAGCCAGCTCAGCAGCGCCGACAGCGCCACCGCGATCGCGGTGATACCGCCGGTGCGCCACAGGAATTCGTTGTCGATCCGTTCGGGTTCGTGATAGCGCTGCGCCACCATCACCGCGCCGCCGCCGGGACGCGGTTTGGTGAGGATTCCGTACGGCTCGCCGTCCAGGTCGAGATTGTATTCGGCTGTGCCGCTACCGGTTCGGGCTATGACGCGGTCGGCCTCGGCCACCGGGAGCGGCATCCGATCCGGCGCCAGCGGGTGGGCGGTACCGTCGGCCGACAGCAGCTGTTCGATGGTGTCGACCCGCTCGGGCAACACGGCGGGCAGCACGGCGATGACGGCGTCGACGCGATCGTTGAGGCTGCGGTCGATCTGATTACCGACCAGCTCGCTGACCCCGCGATAGGACGTCGCGAGCGTGACGACGATCGCGGCGACCACGGCCACGATGACGACGAGGGTGATCCTGGCGCGCAACATCAGGCGGGACGGACCGCGTAACCGACGTTGCGGACCGTGTGAATCAGCCGAGGCTCCCCGTCCTGTTCGGTCTTGCGGCGCAGATAGCCGATGTACACATCGAGCGAGCGGGAATCGGTGTCGAAGTCGAAACCCCAGATGTGTTCGTAGATCCGGCTGCGGGTCAACACGATTCGCGCATTGCGCAGCAGCAGCTCGAGCACGTCGAATTCGGTTTTGGTGAGCTCGATCGCCCGATCACCTCGGTACACCTCACGGGTCGCCGGGTTCAATGTCAGATCCGCGACGGAAAGGACGGTGCCGTCCTCGTCCAGGGTGCTGCGCCGCAGCAGCGCCCGCAGCCGGGCGAGCAGCTCGTCGGTGGCGAACGGCTTGGGCAGGTAGTCGTCGGCGCCCGCGTCCAGCCCGGCGACGCGGTCGCCGATCTGGTGGCGGGCGGTGAGCACCAGGATCGGCAACCGGTCACCGCGACGGCGCAGCAGCCTGCACAGCGACAGTCCGTCCATACGTGGCATGACCACGTCGACCACCGCCATGTCCGGCTGTATCCCCTCGAGCATTTCGAGGGCCTGCTGCCCGTCCCCGGCCAGGTGCACGGTGTAGCCCTCGAAGCGAAGCAGCTGGTCCAGGGTGCTGCGCACGTGCGGGTCGTCCTCGACGACGAGCACCGACGCGGCGGGTACTGACGAGCTCGGTGTGGTCACGCTGTCATTGTTGCTGGTGAGTAGCGCGTCTGTGGGTATCAGGCTATTCACTTCGTGACCGCCGTCACTGCGGTAAGAATCCCGATCGGCGGACGGCGAATGGATTCTTACCTGATTCTTCCGTGACGCTCGCCGAGCATTGACCTCGACCGCCCAGGATTCCTCTCAACACCCCGTCGAATGCGGGAGATGTACCGAGGAAAGGGATTTCGAGGATGCGCAAAGGAATGCGGGCAGTCGCATGCCTGCTAGCCGCACTGGCCGCCGCGACTCTGGTCACGGCATGCGGCGACAGAGAACCACCCGGTCCCGACTGGTGCCCGACCGTGCCGGGACATCAGGTCGATTGCGGCGTGCAGTCCCGACCACTGGTCGCCGATCGACCCGAATTAGGCACTGTCGCAGTCAGTTACGCGCTTATCCGGCGGAGCAAACTCGACGCGCCCTCGGCAGGCACGATCGCACCGAATCCGGGTGGGCCCGGCGTTCCGCTGATCGCGCACGCCGCACAGGCCACCCAGCTGTCCGCGCAGTTGCTCGACGATCACGACCTGCTGCTCATCGACCCGCGCGGTACCGGGCTGTCGAGCCCGTTGGATTGCGGCGCGGACGAGGCCGGGTACGAGCTCGGCACCCGTGAGTACCAGCAGCAGACGGTCGCACGCTGCGCCGAACAGCTCGGCGAGCGCGCCGTCGGATACACCTCGGCGGCGACCGCGGACGACTTCGACGCGGTCCGCGAGCGGCTCGGCATCCCGAAACTGGTGCTGTACGGCATCTCTTACGGCACCTACCTGATGCCGATCTACGCCGAACGCCACCCCGACCACGTGCAGTCCATCGTGCTCTCCGGCGCGTACCCGCCCGATGTCGACCTGCTGTCGCGACCCAATGCCGAAGCGGTATCGCTTGCGCTGCAACGGATCTGCGATCGAAGCAAGGCCTGCGACGGCGCGACCGCCGTCAACCATCTGCGCACGGTGGCGCAACGACTTGCCACGCACCCCCTCACGATCACCGGCCAGCATCCCTTGCAGCTCAGCGAAAGCAAGCTCGCCACCCTCGTCTTCGAGGTGGCAAGCACCAACGTCGGCGCCGATCCACAGCAGCCGACCCTGATGGGCACGCTGCCCGCCGCACTGCACGCGGCCGCCAACGGTGACGACACCGGGCTGCGGCAATGGGCCGAGCACGCTGGCGCGGAGCCGACCGCCGAGAACATCGACCTCTTCATCACCGTCGCCTGCAACGACTACCCCAACCTCTGGTCGCGGCAGGCCGCGGTGCCCGAGCGGATTCAGCAGTATCGAAGCGGGCTCGCGGCGGCCGGTCCGGACGGCGTCGGCGCCTTCAGCGCCGAAGGATTCAGCGGCGGGCAACGCGACGGCGGCGACGCGTGCATCCGGTGGCCAGGGCTCACCCGGTCGGTGCCCGGCCATCTCCGCGAGGCGCTGCCGAACGTCCCGGTGCTTGTCATGTCGGGTGACCTCGACGCCATCACCCCCGACGCGAACGGTCAGCGGGTAGCCGCCGGATTCCCGAGGGCCACGTTCCTGTCGGTCCCCAACACCGGCCACGTCCCGGACCTGGAACCCAGCGGCTGCGTCACCGATATCGTCGCCCGGTTCATCCGAACCGGCGCCACCGGACCGACCTCCTGCGTCGAGGCCATTCCGCCGATCGCGGTCACCCCGGTCCCTCGCTGATCAGGATCCGAATAACGCCAAGCCCCGGCACAGCGCGCGCTGCTCGAAAGTCGAACAGCCGCAACGCCATCCTCGAGAAGGGGACGGCGAGCGCCGCCGCCGGGGCTTGGCGCTTTTGTGCGTTCGGTAGCGCGAAAATCTCAGTGTCCCCAGTCACTTCCGCCCTCTTGCGTGACAGGCATCACTCCGCTACCTTGTGCAATGTCACACGTCACATGACATCCGGACTGATTGTTGGTCCGGACAATCGCGCAGATGGAGGCTTCACATGTCCGAACCGATCACCTCAGCCGTGACCAAGCCCTGGCACGGGATCCTGGTCGCGACCACGCTGCCGTTCGCTGAGGACTACTCGGTCGACTACGACGCCTACGCTCAGCACGTGCAGTGGCTGGCCGCCAACGGCTGCCACGGGGTGAGCCCGAACGGGTCGCTCGGCGAATACCAGACCCTCGACGACGAGGAGCGGGCCAGGGTGGTGGCGACGGCCGTCGCGGCCGCGCCCGCCGGCTTCACGGTGATGCCGGGGATCGCGGCGTACGGGGCGTTGCAGGCGCGCAAGTGGGCCGCGCAAGCCGCCGAAGCGGGAGCTCAAGCGGTAATGCTGTTGCCGCCCAACACCTATCGCGGCGGACGCGACTCGATCCTCGATCACTACCGCACGGTGGCCGAGGTCGGCCTGCCGATCGTGGCGTACAACAACCCGATCGACACGCGCATCGACCTGACCCCGGACATCCTGGCCGAGCTGCACGGCGAGGGGCTGATCGTCGGGGTCAAGGAGTTCACCGGCGACGTGCGCCGCTTCTATGAAATCAAAGAGCTCGCCCCCGAACTCGACGTGCTCGTCGGCTCGGACGACGTGGTCTTGGAACTCGGCATCGCCGGCGCGGTCGGCTGGGTCGCCGGCTACCCGAACGCGATCCCCAGGGCAACGGTCGAGCTGTACAACGCCTCGGTCAACCGGGATCTGGACAAGGCGCTTCCGCTCTACCGCGACCTGCACAAGCTGCTGCGCTGGGACTCGAAGACCGAGTTCGTGCACGCGATCAAGCTATCGATGGACCTGGCCGAGCGCACGGGCGGCAAGTGCCGTCCGCCTCGGGTTCCGCTGGCACCCGAACTGGTCGCGAAGATCACCGAGGACACCCGCGACGTGCTCGCCAAGGGTTACCGGTAAGCAGTCCGTAGCCGGTTGCACACGAAAGACGAGGAGCTAGCGATGTCCGAGAGCACGGTCGAATCCGTTCGCGACACGACCGCCGACGAGGTCGACGCCATTGCCGTCGCGGCAGCGGCGGCCGCGGGACCCTGGGCGGCAATGGAACTGCCCGATCGAGCCGGGGTGCTCGGCGGCATCGCCGACCGGCTCGACGCGCACGCCGCCGAGCTGATCCCCCTCGCCATGCGGGAGACGCACCTGTCCGAGCCGAGGCTGGTCGGTGAACTGCGGCGTACCAGTTTCCAGCTGCGCCTGTTCGCGCGGACCGTGCTCGACGGCGACTTCCTCGACGTGCGCATCGATACCGCGGACGCCGAATGGCCGATGGGTGCGCCGCGGCCGGACCTGCGGCGGATGAATATCGCGCTCGGCCCGGTGGTCAACTTCGCGGCGAGTAACTTCCCGTTCGCCTTCTCGGTAGCGGGCGGCGATACCGCCGCCGCGCTGGCGGCCGGTTGCCCGGTGATCGTCAAGGCGAGCCCAGGACATCCCGCGCTGTCCGTCGCGGTCGGTCGGCTGATCAGTGCCGTGCTTGCCGAATGTGGCGCCCCGAGTGCGACTTTCGGGCTCGTCTTCGGCCGCGACGCGGGGGTGCGGGTGCTGACCCATCCCGCCGTCGCCGCCGCGGCGTTCACCGGCTCCACCGCGGGCGGGCGGGCACTGTATGATCTGGCGTCGCGCCGTCCGGTGCCGATTCCATTCTATGGCGAACTCGGTTCGATCAACCCGGTATTCGTCACCGAGGAGGCCGCGCGGAGCAGGGCGGCGGAGATCGCGTCGGGGCTGCTCACGGCGGTCAGTGCGAGCGCTGGTCAGCTGTGCACCAAACCCGGCTTGGTCGCGATACCCGAGGAAGCACCGGTTTTCAGCGAACTGGCCGAGCTGATCCGTAGCCGTCCGGTGCCGACCGGGGACATGCTCAACGCGGAGATCGCCGCCGGATTCGCGCGCTCCGTCGAGCAGGTACGCGCGCACCCGAACGTGGAACTGCTCGCGGGCGGCGGACCGGGCGAGGCAATGCTGCTCGCCACCACAGCGCGCACGGTGCTGTCCGATCGCGACGCGCTGTTGCACGAGATGTTCGGCCCGGCAACGCTTCTCGTCAGCTATCGGAATACCGCCGAATTGCTGGAGCTGGCCCGTTCGGTAGGTGGGCAGCTGACCGTCTCCCTCTTCGGCGATCACGTCGATGACACCGCGCGCGCGTTGACCACCGCCGCAGTGAGTACGGCCGGGCGGGTGCTGTGGAACAGCTGGCCGACCGGGCTCTCGGTGACCTACGCGCAGCAGCACGGCGGACCCTACCCCGCGACGACGGCCCCGACGGCGACCTCCGTTGGTACCGCGGCGATTTCACGTTTCCTGCGCCCGGTGACGTACCAGTCGGTGCCCGAGGAGTTGCTGCCGCTCGAATTACGCACGGACAACCCGCTTTCCGTGCCGCGGTCGGTGAACGGAGCACGCGCGCAATGACCGTGGCCTCGCCCACCCTGCGGGGAACCGATGTCCTGATCGTCGGTGGCGGCATGATCGGCTGCGCACTCGCGGAGCGGCTCACCCTGGACGGTGCTTCGGTCCGCGTCTGCGAGCGGGGCGGGGTCGCCTCGGGCACGACCGCGCACGGTGAAGGCAATGTGCTCGTGTCCGACAAAGGGCCTGGCCCCGAGTTGGCACTCGCCCAGCTCTCCCGGCGGCTGTGGCCCACCGTCCTCGAGCGGCTCGGCCATGACGCGGCCACCATCGAATGGGAACCCAAGGGCGGCATAGTCGTTGCCACCACCGATGCGGGCGCCACCGCGCTGACGGCGTTCGCCGACGGCCAGCGCGGCGCGGGGGTGCGGTGTGAACATCTCGACGCCGATCAGTTGGCGGCGGCCGAGCCCGCACTCACCCGCGATGTGTGCGCGGCCGTGTACTACCCCGAGGACGCGCAGGTGCAACCGGCCGGTGCCGCGACGGCCCTGCTCGGTTCGGCGATCGCGGCGGGCGCGGTCGTCGAGACCCGCTGCGAGGTGACCGCGCCGCTGATCCGGGACGGCCGGCTGATCGGTGTGCGGACCACCCGAGGACCACGGCACGCCGATGTCGTGATCAACGCGGCGGGCCCGTGGTCGGGCGCGGTGTCGGAGCTGCTCGGCGCGCCGATCGCGATCAAGCCACGGCGAGGCGATGTACTCATCACCGCACCCATGCCGCCGACGGTGTTCCACAAGGTCTACGACGCCGATTATGTTGGTGCCGTTGGCAGCTCGGATGCTGCCCTGCAATCGTCGGCGGTCGTCGAATCGACAAGGGGCGGCCCGCTGCTGCTCGGCTCGTCACGCCGCCAGTGCGGCTTCGACGATCGGATCCGCCCGGACAGCCTGGCCGCGATTGCCCGAAAGGCGTTGCGGCTGTGCCCGATTCTCGCCGACGTCGCGATCATGCGCGCCTACGGCGGCTTCCGCCCCTACGTCGACGACCACCTCCCGGTGATCGGGCCCGATCCGCGACTGCCCGGCCTGTGGCACGCGACCGGCCACGAGGGCGCGGGCATCGGCCTGTCGGTCGGTACCGCCCAACTGATTTCGTCGGCGCTGGCCGGTCGGCGGGACGAGGTCGACATCGCGGCCTTCGCGGTCGACCGCCCCGCCGTCATCACCAGCCCCACCGAACCGAGCAACGAGAAGGTCTACAGATGAGCGGGCTTGCCAGCGCGCGTTCGACCGAGGGCGGCATCCGGTCGACCAGGCACGCTGATGATGACCTTCAGCCGACGAGTGGTTCGACCTGGCACGGCGGTCTATCGGCAACAAGGGCGGTGACGGCATGAGCCCCAATATCATTCGGCCGGATACCGATCCCGTCGGCCGCCGCGACCGGCCGCTGACGGTCACCGTCGACGGGACCCCGATTCCTGGCGTACACGGTCAAACCCTTGCGACGGTGCTGCTTGCCGACGGACGTTCGCAATGGCGCACCGCACCCACCGGCGGCCAGCGCGGCGTGTTCTGTGGCATCGGAGTGTGTTTCGACTGCGTCGCCACCGTCAACGGCGTGCCGGATGTCCGGCTGTGCAGGCGCCAGGCCCGCGACGGCGACACCGTCACCACCCAGACCAGGCTGGCGGGAGACGCGCGGTGACCAGACATGTTGTGGTGATCGGCGGCGGCCCGGCCGGTACCGCTGCCGCCGAATCCGCGCTGCGGCACGGCGCGACCGTGACGCTGATCGACTCGAACGAGGCACTCGGCGGCCAGTACAACCGGCGCATCCCGGCCGCGTACAGCGTCCGTCAGCCGCTCAGTATCGGGCACGGGTATGCCGAGGCCGCCCGCCGCGCCCGCCTGCTGATCGAACACCCGCGCTGCGAATACCTTCCGTTGGCGGCGGTCTATCAGGTCGAGCGTCACCTCGAAGGTGGTTGTCCCGCAGTCCGTTTGCTGATCGGCGCCGAGGGCGATCGGCGGACGCACCGCGTAGTGCAAGGCGACGCACTGGTTCTCGCCACCGGCGCCTACGACCGGGTATGCCCGTTCCCCGGCTGGGACCTGCCCGGCGTCTACACCGCCGGTGCCGCACAAACTCTCGCGAAGACCCAGCGGCTACTCGTCGGTCAGACCGTATTGCTCTCCGGCACCGGCCCATTCCTCCTGCCGGTCGCACAATCCTTGGCCGACAACGGCGCCGAGGTGCGCGCGGTGCTCGAAGCCAACCCGGGACGCCGGATCGCCAGGCACTGGGCCGCGCGGCCGTGGGAGTTGCGGCACAGCGCGGGTAAGGCCCTGGAGTTGATCGAGTACGTGGCATGCGGTGTGCGGCACCGGATTCCGTTGCGCACCGCGCACGCGGTGGTCGCGGTCGCGGGTGACGGACGGGTGGAAGAAGCCACCGTCGCCCGGCTCGACGAGAACTGGGCGCCGATCCCCGGCAGCCACCGCACGGTGCCGGTGGACGCAGTCGCGGTCTCGCACGGCTTCACCCCGCAGCACGAACTCGCGGTCGCCGCCGGGGCGCGACTGACCGCGCACGGCTTCGTACAGGTCGGCGACAATCAGCAGACCAGCGCCGAGTGTGTGTGGGCCGCAGGGGAAATCACCGGCATCGGCGGCGCACAGGTCGCCGCCATCGAGGGCGCCGTTGCCGGTCTGGCCGCCGCGGGCGCCACCGCGGACCGGGCGCTGCGAGTACGCCACCGCACGGCCGAGCAGTTCGTGGCCCGGCTCGCGGCCGCGCACCCGATCCGGCCCGGCGTGCTGACCTGGTCCCGCCCCGACACCGTCATCTGTCGCTGCGAGGGCACCACCTGCGGCGAACTGACCACCGCCTGGTCCACCGCCGCGGGCGAGGGCTACCGCTCCGCCAAGCTGGCCACGCGCGCCGGACTCGGACCGTGCCAGGGCCGGATGTGTGCGGCGAATATCGATGCCTTGCGCGATCGGCCCTACTCCGACGGCGTGGCCGACGAGCCAACCGCCGCAACAGGTCTCGCCGCCGCCAGTCCAGCGTGGCGCCCGCTCGCCGCTCCCGTGCGGTTGCGTGAACTCGCCGAACTCGACAACGACGCGGCCTGCGGGACCTGCGTAAACCCGACACCGAACGCGGACAAAGGACACTGATGCGCAGCAACACCATCATTTCCGCCATCGACACGCACACCGAGGGCATGCCGACCCGGGTGATCACCGGCGGCGTCGGCACCATCCCCGGTGACACCATGGCGGCCAAGCGAATTCACTTCGCCGAGCACCTGGACGGCCTGCGCAAACTGCTGGTCAACGAGCCGCGCGGGCACGCCGCGATGAGCGGTGCCATCCTGCAGCAGGCGACCACCGACGACGGCCACTACGGCGTGCTGTTCATCGAGGTCAGCGGCCTGCTGCCGATGTGCGGGCACGGCACCATCGGTGTCGCCACCGCGCTGGTCGAGGCGGGCATGGTTCCGATCACCGAGCCGGTCACCGAGATTCGCCTCGACACCCCCGCCGGACGCGTCGTCGCCTCGGTCGCGGTAAGCGGCGGCCACGCCGATTCGGTCACCCTGCGCAACGTGCCCGCGTACTGCGACAGCCTGGACAACGAAGTCGAGGTGCCCGGCCTCGGCACGGTGCGCTACGACATGGCCTACGGCGGCAACTTCTACGCAATCGTCGACCTCGGCAAGCTCGGACTGCCGTTCGACCGCGCGCACAAGGACCGCATCCTCGACGCGGGCCTGCGAATCATGGCTTCCATCAACGAATTCCGGCGTCCAGTACATCTCGAGGACGAGCGCATCGCCGGATGCAAACACGTGTTGTTCCTCGACCCCGCGGCCGAGCCAGCACACACCCGCCACGCGATGGCCATCCACCCCGGCTGGTTCGACCGTTCCCCCTGCGGCACCGGCACCTCCGCACTGCTCGCCCGCCAGCACGCCCGCGGCTTCCTCACCGATGACCAAGTGCTGCAAAACGATTCGTTCATCGGCACCACCTTCTACGCGCGCGCCGTCGACACCACAACGGTCGGCGACCGCCCCGCGATCGTGCCCGCGATCACCGGCCGAGCGTGGCTCACCGGCACCGCGAACTACCTCCTCGATCCCACCGACCCCTTCCCCGAGGGCTTCGTCTTCTAGCCATCACCACCCGCTCCACTAGCTCCACCCCGAAAGGCACCGTCAATGAAGACAGTCGTCACCAGACCCGCACGCCAACCACTCACCAAGGGCGGCGTCATGCGGCGCATGCCGGTAATCGTCGCCGACACCGGCGATTTCAAGAAGAGCATGGGGCTGTGGCAGCTAGTCGCGCTGAGCCTCGGCGGGCTGGTCGGCGCGGGCGTGTTCTCCCTGGCCGGTGTCGTGGCCAACGAGGTGGCCGGTCCGGCGGTGCTTGTCTCGTTCGCCATCGCGATCGTCGCGTCGGGCGCGGCCGGGCTCTGCTACGCCGAATTCGCGGGCATGGTCCCGCGCGCGGGCTCGGCCTACACCTACTCTTATGTCGCGCTCGGCGAGATCATCGGATTCATGATCGGCTGGGATCTGTTGCTGGAGTACACCGCCATCGTGTCCGTCGTGGCGATCGCGGTGTCCGGGTATCTCAACTACATCACCCACTACATCGGATTCGACCTGCCCACGTGGGCTCTCGGCGCGCCGGGCACCGGCTCCGGACACAAGGTCGACCTGTTCGCCGTCCTGCTGTGCCTGCTGCTCGCCTTCCTGCTCTCGCGCGGCACCCGCGAATCCGCGCGTGTGCAAACGGGACTCGTCGCGTTGAAGATGGTGATCGTCGCGATCGTGGTGGTGGCGGGCGCGTTCCACATCAAGGCGGGCAACTACCAGCCGTTCTTCCCGTTCGGCGTCGGCGGCGCGGTATCCGGAGCGGCGCTTGCCTTCTTCGCGGTCTACGGCTACGACGCGATGAGCGCCGCCGCGGAGGAATCCAAGGACGGCAAGAAGCTGATGCCCAAGGCGATCATGATCAGCCTCGGCATCGCGTCGGTGGTCTACCTGCTGGTCTGTCTGGTGATCGTCGGCATGGTCAACTACACCGACATCAACGTCTCGTCACCGTTCTCCAGCGCGTTCGACTCGGTCGGGATGGGTGTCCTCGGCCTGATCATCGCGGTCGGCGCGGTTGTCGGCGTCACCACATCGGCGTTCGCCAACATGCTCGCCGTGACCAGGGTCGGCTTCGCGATGAGCCGCGACGGCCTGCTGCCGTCGTACTTCGCCAAGTCCAGCTCGGTCCGCAAGGTGCCGACCCGGGTGATCTGGCCGGTCGGCATCGTGTCCGCGCTGATCGCCGGATTCCTGCCGATCCGGGAGGCCGCCGAGCTCACCAATGTCGGCATCCTGATGGCGTTCATCGTGGTCGCGCTCGGCGTCATGCGGCTGCGCCGGACCCGCCCTGAGGTCGAGCGCGCGTTCCGCACGCCCTGGGTTCCGGTGGTGCCGCTGATCGGGATCGTCTTCTCGATCTGGCTGATCAGCCACCTCACCTGGGTCACCTGGCTACGGTTCGTCGTCTGGCTACTGATCGGCCTCGGCGTGTACGTCGCGTTCAGCTACCGGCACTCGAAGCTGAACACTGTTGACAGTTAACTAATCTGATACCAGCGGTGCTCGTACCCAGGAGAAACCCGGAGCGCATTGATGATCGAACGGTTGGATATACCCAGGCGGCCAACGCTGCGCGATCACGTGTCCGACGCGCTGCGTGCCGCGATCATTTCCGGTGAGCTCGAGCCCGGCGTGCTCTATTCGGCGCCGTGGCTGTCGGAGCGCTTCGGGGTCTCCCCAACGCCGGTGCGCGAGGCCATGCTGGATCTGGTCAAGCAGGGTCTGGTGATCTCGGTGCCGAACAAGGGTTTCCGGGTCACCGAGATCTCCGACGCCGACCTGGATTCGATCGCCAAGATCAGGATGCTGCTCGAGCCGCCGAGCGTCCGCTCGATCGTCGGCGAAATCCCCGAAGCCGATATTCCGGGCCTGCGGGTGCAGGCCGACAAGATCGTCGACGCGGCCAAGCGCGGCGATCTCGTCGAATACGTCGACGCCGACCGCCGATTCCACCTGATGCTGCTCGACTACTGCCGCAACCCGCGCCTGTCGCAGATCGTCGGCGACCTGCGCGCCCAAACCCGCCTGTTCGGTCTCGCCGCGCTCGTCGAGCGCGGCGAGCTGGACAAATCAGCGCAGGAACACCACACCATCATCGACCTGATCGAACAGCACCACGACGAGGAACTCGAACGATTCCTCCGCAAACACATCGGGCATGTCCGCGGCATCTGGGCCGCCGGTAACGCCCCCGACGACGACGTCCTGTAGGCGACTACCGCCGATCCGCCAATCGGCCCGGCTTGCGCCCGAACACCATGGACGTGGGGCCGATCAGGTGCCGCGTCTTGATCTGTTCGAAGCCTGCCTCGCGCAACCAGTTCGCGCACTGGGTGGTGCTGGCCTCGAAGCCTTCGCGCATCTCCAGCATGATGTTCAGGCTGGACAGGAAGCTGACGAGGTTGCGCTTGCGACCGGGGTCGGACATCGCGTCGTAGACGAGCAGTGCGCCGCCCGGCGGGACAGCCTCGTACGCCTTGGCGATCAGTTCACGCCGCACGGTTTCGCTGTAGCCGTGCAGGACGTGGCCGAAGGAGATCACGTCCGCGGTGGGCAGCGGACCGTCGAACATGTCACCGGTGGTGAACCGGATCCGATCGCTGAGTCCGAACGACGCGACGTACTCCTCGAAGATCGGCCGCACCGCAGGGAGGTCGTAGCTGACCCCGCGAATGTGCGAGTGGGTGAGTGCGATCCGCACCGGCAATGCCCCTTGGGCCGCGCCGACATCCAGGAACGTCCGGAACCGCTTCCAGGGAAAGCGCGCGGCGATGAGCATCGCCTCGCCGGTCGAGATCCCGGTCATTCCGGCCAGGAATTTCCGCAGCGCGACCTGATCGCCGTAGAGCGAGGAGAAGAATTCGCTCTCGCCCTGTTCCTCTTCGGCACCGGGTTTGCCGGTCCGCAGCAGATCCCCGAGCCCGGACCACAGATCGTAGAGTCGAGTGCTGGACAGCTCCATCAGGCCGCCGATGTAGCTGGGTTTGGCCCGGTCGAGGAACAGCGCGGCCTGCCGCGAATTCGTATAGCGCCCAGTGCGATCGCGGCGAAGCAGACCCATGTCGACGAGCGCGCCGAGGAAAGGGCCAGCGGCGCGCGGCTGCCAGTCCAGCCGCTCCATCAAATCCTGTTGTGACAGCGGACGCACCGCCAACTCGGTGAACACACCCGCCTCGACCGCGGTCAGGACGACCTTGGACGGCCAGAACCCCATCCCGGTCTCCAGGATCTGCTGCGGATCGGCGAAACGCCGCAGCAGTGGGCCGCCGATCCGGCTCTGAAAAGCCCGCATCAGCAACAACTCTCGGCGCAGATCGCCGTTGGGAGCCGGGTCGAGCACGGCGGGAACCGCCGCATCCGGCAATGACGTGCGTTCGTCGGTCGGACTCTCGGGATGTGCCATCGTGCAACTCCTCAGGTGTGCTGCCTGGCCACTATTCAGTTCTGCTCATCGGGCGATGACGTAGCCGTCGTCGGGGCGGTGGTCGCGGGAACGGCGGAGATCGGCCACGGCGAAGGTGCGCTGCACCCACCGGTCCGCGCCGTCGTAGCGGGGGTGGAAGGCGGTGCGGCCGTGGACGGTGACTCGATTGTCCACGATGACAAGGTCGCCGGGGGCGAGTCGGGTGATGTGGGCGACGGTATTGCAGGCCTGACCGAATTCGGTCAGTGCCGCTTCGGCGCGCGGGGTCAGCGGTGTGGTCGCGATGGTGGCCATCCGGATGTCCGGGTCGTCGACCGCGCCGGACAGCAACGGTTTCGGCGCGCGTGCCTCGCTGTCCGACGGGAAGGACGGCGGTGGCGCGGTGATGAATTCCGGTGCGAACAGCGCTTCGCGGCTCGCCTCCGTCAGCAGTGGCAGCACTTCGCGCAGGCAGGCGGTGCGCAGACCGGCGATCCGGTCGTGATCCGCGCGCAGGCACAGCAGCAGCACATAGTCGGGTTCGTGCTGGTGAAAGGCGTTCTCGTTGTGGAAGGTCAACAGCACCGAACCGGCGTTGCCCGAGAAGGTTTCCTTGCCGCGCACCGGAACGACGTCCTGCACGAGGGCGCCGGACTTCTCGGCAAGGTATGCGGCGGGGTCACCGAGTCCGCACGCCAGCATGGTGAGCACCGCCGCGGCGACGGTCGCCACGCGCTGCACCGAGTCCGGTGTCGAAGGGGTGGCGGGGAGCATCGGCTCGTCGACCGGTAGGCCGCTGATCACCAGCGTGCCGCGCTGGCCGGAGTGCCGCCGGAATTCGCGCACGCCGCGGCGCAGTGGCAGCGGTAGCGCGTCCCAGGAATGTCGTGCGCGGGCGACCCATTCGGGATCGTCCACCCGGTCTCGCGCATCGCCGCAGAGCGCACGCGCCAGCTGGTCGATGTCGGCCGTGTCGGCGGGGTCCACTGTCAGATCTACGGTGTAGACGGCGGCTTCGGCGATCTCGTGCGTCATCGCTGCCGCAGGGTCGACATGGCGTCGGCGATGTAGTGGTCGCCGAACCGGATCAGCGGCGCGTACTGGGCCGCCCGCCGGTGCCGCATCAGCCGGAGTTCGCCGACGGCGTTGTCCGGGCCGGTGGTCAACTGCGCGATGGAACGGCGCAGCCGCACCATCGAATAGGCAAGCGTGACATGGCGTTCGCTGTCGATGAGGTCGGCCTCCAGCAGCGCGTCCCTGGCCTCGGCGAGTTCCGGGTCGCGGGCGTGTAACTCCGCGAAGGTGTCTGGGACCACGCTGAGCAGGTCTTTCATCGCGCCGCGGAAGGTCTTGTAGCCGCGATGCTGTCGTCCGCTCAAGGGGATCGACACATCCGGTGGCTGCATGGTCGGCCGTACCGATGCCATGTAGTACTCCACCGGGATGGTGCTGGCGTGGGTCATCGCCGCGGGAAAGCCGCGCACATAGGTCGTCGCATGCTCGAGCCGGGACAGTGCCGCGTCGGTCGCGCCGTCCCGCAGATGCTGCGCGGCATCGGTCACCGCGACCGCCGCGCAGATATTGAACAGCACGTGCACCTGGTGTCCGACGAGCCACCGCGCCGTCCACTCGCTCTCCAACGAAATCCCTTGCGCTGTCGCCGAATTGGGTAAGTCCGCGACCGGCGGCTCGTCGGACTCCGTGGCACCGGTGAGGTCTAGCGCGGCCTGCCGCATTCCCGCGACCTCCACCGCCAGGTCGGCACCAGAGAGCGGGGCGCGGCAGAGATCCTGCAATCCGCGATGGACAACCAGCAGTCCGTGCAGGGCCGCCTGCTGATCGGTCAGGTCGACCTCGCGGACCCGAAAGAACGACTGGCTCACCGATTCCGCGGGCAGATCCGCACCGATGATCGGACCCGTCTCCACCGACAGCGCGTCGACCAGCTCGCCAGCGGCGGTTGCGGCGCGTTGAAGGGCTGCCGTGCGTTCGTTCGGACCGGCGTGCGTCGGCACTTCGGCCAGCGCCTGCGCGGTCCGGCGCGCTTCGGATCGGATACGAGCATTCAACGTCGGGACGGTTCCCCCGTCCTTCAGTCCCCGGAACACGGCCACTGGCGGATGCGGGTCTGCCACCGAGGTACCCATGCTCCGAGGATATCCGGAACAAGGTGGTCTCGCTGGGTTGTCGCAGTTGTCGCCACGACGAATTCCTTTGTCGCACCAGCTATCTCACGGCATGCCCGGCCGGGCAGGTCGATCCGCGATGGAACGGCCACGTTCAGCCGCTGAACGTCACATCCTTCGCGTCCTCGACACCCGCGGTGCGGCCGGGCGCCGTCTCGTAGCGCCAGTAGAGGTTGGTATGCGCGATGACCTGATCCGGCGGCGGGGCTCCCCATTCACTCTTGTCGAAGGTCGTGTGCCCGTCGCCGACGAGGGTCACGTCGTAGCCGCGCGCGAAGGCGCCGTGAATCGTGGATCGGACGCAGGCATCGGTCTCCGCGCCGGTCACCACCAAGCGCCCGACGCCGGCCTTCGCCAACACCTCTTCCAGATCGGTGTCCTCGAAGGAGTCACCGAACATCTTGTGCACCAACGGTTCCGACTCCAGCCGGACCAGCTCCGGGACATACTCCCAGTCCTTGGTCCCCCGCACCAGTTCCTCGGAGGAGTGCTGGACCCAGACGATCGGGGCACCCTGTTCGCGGGCCTTGTCGACGAGCGTGCCGATGGTGGCGACAACGGCGTCACGCTGGTGCGCCACCGCCACCACGCCGTTCTGGACGTCGATCACCACCAAGGCGGTATTGGGTCGATCCGAGAGCACGGTCATGTTGGTTCTCCTCTACTGGCCGAACAGCATTCGTCACCGTGGATCACGCTAGACCGAGCCACCGACAACTACCGCCGATCCCGGGTGTCCCGCAGCCGAATTCACCGACGCTCGGCGAGTTCGGCCAGCTTGTCGAGGGATGCCTGGAGCTTTGCCGGGGTGGTAGCGCGGGCACGAACCATGCGCTTCTCGTCGGTCAGCTCGGACCAGTCGTAGGTGTGGGTGACCCGGGTGTGCGTCGCGTCGACGGGCTCGAGCTCCCAGCGCCACAGGTGCCCCGGCGGCTGCTGGCCGGGCGCCGACGGCAGCCAGGCGATGCGCCGCCCTTCGTCGAACTCGACAACGCGGTTGTCGCGGTCGGCGCCGGTGGTCAGCGTCATCGTGAACACCTCACCCGCCGCGCGGACACGTTGTCGCGTCACGGCTTTCGCCAGATTCTCATTGCCGTCCCACAGCGGCTGCTGTACCGGGTCCGCGATCAGCTCGAAGAGGCGTTCCGGCGTTGCCGCGATATCGCGGCTGGCGGTCACGGTGCGCGCAGGCTCGATGTTATCCGTCATACCCCCGATCGAAGCATCCCGCGGTCGGGTCGCGCCAGGTGCCGGGCCACCGCATTGCCGGACCGAGGTCGGGCCGTTGACCACGCACCGCGTCGCAGCGGACTGCCCGCAACCTCCTGTTTGCCCGAAAGATGGCGATTCGTCCGATGTTTACCGTGCGCAGTTCGCTCGGTCCAGTTAAACGTTGTCACTTCAATCCACCGGACACAGGGGAGCATTAAGTGGACCGAAATACCCAGCTGTGTATTTCCAGGCGCGGGCTGCTCGTCGGCGCGAGCGTGCTGGCCGGCAGCCTGGCGCTGCCCGGTATCGCCAAGGCGGACGGCAAGTTTCCGATGCCGACCGGCGCGGACATCAACGTGCTCATCACCGGCGACGCGGGCACCGGCGCGGCCGGGCAACTGGCGGTGGCCGCCGCAGCGAAGCGGATCTGCCAGGCCGAGGGGGTGTCGCTCGCGGTCGGGCTCGGCGACAACATCTATGAGGACGGCGCGGAAAGCGATGATGACGACGAGTTCTCGACAAAGTTCGAGCAGCCAAACGCGGGCATCGACGTGCCGTGGCTGATGGTCCTCGGCAATCACGACTGCAGCGGGGCGTTCGCCGGCAGCGGCGGGAATCCGAGCAAGGGGGATCACGAGGTTGCCTATCACCAGCGCTCCGCCCGCTGGTACATGCCGTCCCGGTATTACCAGGTGGCGCTGCCCGCAGCGGGTGCGCCGCTGGTCGAGTTCTTCGCGCTCGACACCGTTCCCGTCTCCTCGACGGTCTTGCAGACCGATCCGAACTACCAGTGGGACGGCCCGTACATGCGCCAGCAGCGCGAGTGGCTGGATCGTGCGCTGACCGCCTCCCGCGCGACGTGGAAGATCGTGCTGACCCATCACCCGTACCGCAATAATGGAAAGCACGGCAACGCGGGCGCTTACGACGGGGTCACCACCGGCGACTACATGAGCGGCCGTCATCTGAAGGAACTGTTCGAAGAAGTCGTCTGCGGCAGAGCGGATTACATCCTCTCCGGCCATGACCACACCATGCAGATCCTGGATACCGCTGGCACCGCGCGTGGTACCCAGCAGATCGTCTGCGGTGCGTCAGCCAAGAAGAGTGACGGCTCGTCCTCGGTCACGAATCAGTCGTTCTGGCAGGACTTTTCGAGCCTCGGTTTCATGCTCGCGAAGATCCGCCGCAACGCCGTCACTGTCGACGCCTACACCGTCGATGCCGCGAACGGCACGGCGCGACGGGCTTATACGCACGTTCGCCAGCGCTGATATTCGCCTATCTAGAGCGCAGCAGGAGTGATCGAACCTGCTGTGCCACTCCGTGTTACCCAAAACAAGTTCGATGTGTACCGCGACCAGCAAATTCACATCGAGCTGAGAACCGATCCAGGCCAAGCTGTTTCGTCCAGTTTGCCATCGATCCGACGCCCGACAGCGGACGGAAGATCATGAAAACGTCACGAACGCGTCATCGACGCCTGGTCGGATCATGCCTGTTATATCCGGAATCTATGAGACTCGAGGAAGTGCCTTGCCGCTACCAAAGCCCAACCGGCTCAGCATCATCGCCGCACTCGCCACCACCCTCATGGTGGGTGCCCCGCAGGCCTCCGCAGCACCAGCATCGACCCCTGAGCTCAGGGTGCTGACGTACAACACCTTCCTGATGAGCAAGAACCTGTACCCCAACTGGGGCCAGGACCACCGGGCCGCGGAGATCCCGAAGACCGACTTCTTCAAGGGCAACGACGTCGTCGTCCTACAGGAGATGTTCGACAACGAGGCCTCCGACGCACTGAAGGCGAAAGCCAAAGCCGAATACCCGCACCAGACTCCGGTCGTCGGCCGCTCGAAGGACGGCTGGGACGCCACCGGCGGCAAGTACAGCTCCGCGACGCCGGAGGACGGCGGGGTCACCGTCCTGAGCAAGTGGCCCATCATCCGCAAGGAGCAGTTCATCTTCGCCGATGCCTGCGGCGCCGACTGGTGGGCCAACAAGGGCATCGCCTACGTGGTGCTCTCGGTGAACGGCAGCAAGGTGCACCTGGTCGGCACGCACAGCCAGTCGACCGACTCCGGTTGTGGCGCCGGTGAGGCCGCGCGTGATCGGGCGTCGCAGTTCAAGGAGATCGACGCCTTCCTGACCGCGAAGAACATCCCAGCGAACGAGCAGGTGCTGCTGGCAGGCGATCTGAACGTCGACTCGCACAGCGCCGAATACGGTTCGATGCTGGCCAACGCCCGCCTCGAGCCCGCGACCGCCCGCACCGGACACCCGTTCTCCTTCGACACCAAGGAGAACTCGATCGCGAACTTCCGCTACCCGAACGATCCGCGCGAGGATCTCGACTACGTCCTGCACCGTCAGGGCCACGCCAAGCCGGCGAGCTGGCAGAACCGCGTCGTCAAGGAGGCCTGTCCCGCCTGGACGGTCACCAGCCAGGGCAAGGACTACACCTACACCAACCTGTCCGACCACTACCCGGTGACCGCTGGCGTCTGATTCGACCCGGCCCGCCCCGCGCACCGTGCGGGGCGGGTTGCCGCTGGTAAGGCATGGATTTCCGGGCGGCGATGTCGGCAGACCGGTGGCTGGTGAAAGTTGTTGCCGCAGAACCTCCATCACGATGGGACGCGAGTCCTATGATCGCCACACAGTGAGAGTGGAGATCGTCGTATGACCGCAGTTACCACCGGATACTCCCGCGTCATCGCGCCACCGGGATGGAGCCGCTGGCTGGTTCCGCCCGCCGCGCTGTCCATTCATCTCGCCATCGGGCAGGCCTACGCCTGGAGTGTGTTCAAGCCGCCGCTGGAAAAGGCGATGGATATCTCGGGGACCGGCAGTGCGCTGCCCTTCCAGATCGCCATCGTCATGCTCGGGTTGTCGGCGGCCTTCGGCGGGACGCTCGTGGAACGCCGTGGCCCGCGCTGGGCGATGACCGTTTCGCTGGTCTGCTTCTCGTCCGGGCTGCTGATCTCGGCGCTCGGCGCGTACGCGAATGCCTACTGGCTCATCGTGTTCGGCTACGGGTTCGTCGGCGGGATCGGACTCGGTATCGGGTACATCTCCCCCGTCTCCACCCTGATCCGCTGGTTTCCCGACCGGCCAGGCATGGCAACCGGTTTCGCGATCATGGGCTTCGGTGGTGGCGCGCTGATCGCGTCGCCGTGGACCGCCCAGTTGCTGTCGTCCTTCGGCACGGACCACGTCGGCATCGCCGAGACCTTCCTGGTGATGGGTGTGGTCTACGCGGTGTTCATGTCGGTCGGCGTGTTGCTCGTGCGGGTGCCGCCGCCGGGTTGGCGTCCTGCGGGGTGGGTGTCGCAGCCGAAAACGGCGAAGTTGATCAGCGTGCACGATGTCGCGGCGAACGACGCGATCCGGACGCCGCAGTTCTGGCTGCTGTGGATTGTGTTGTGTTTCAACGTGACCGCTGGCATCGGCATCCTGGAGAAGGCGGCGCCGATGGTGACCGACTTCTTCAAGCAGACCTCGACGCCGGTGACGGCGGCCGCCGCTGCTGGCTTCGTCGCGGTGCTGTCCGCGGCCAATATGGCCGGGCGGATCGGCTGGTCGTCGCTGTCCGATGTGATCGGCCGCAAGAATGTGTACCGGATCTATCTCGGCGTCGGTGCGCTCGCCTACGCGCTGGTGTGGTCGGTCGGCCAGACCAACAAGCCCCTGTTCATTCTCGGCGCGATGGTGATCCTGTCGTTCTACGGCGGTGGATTCGCCACGGTTCCGGCGTATCTCAAGGATCTGTTCGGCACCTATCAGGTGGGTGCGATCCATGGCCGGCTGCTCACGGCGTGGTCGGTGGCCGGTGTGGCGGGGCCGCTGATCGTCAACGCGATCGCGGATTCCGGTGCGCGGCACGGCAAGACGGGGCCCGAGCTGTACGGTGCCTCGTTCGCCATCATGATCACGCTGCTCTGCGTCGGCTTCGTCGCCAACGAGCTGATTCGCCCGGTCGCGGCGAAACACCATCGGAAGGTCCCCACCGAGGACGTTGTCACGGAAGGAAATCCGGCATGAGCGAGCCCGAGGAAATGGCCGCGGCGCGGCGCGTTCCGCTGCTGATCTTCTCCTGGCTGTGGGTCGCCGCGCCCTTCGCCTATGGGCTCGACCGCCTGATCGTGAACCTGCTCAAGCTGTTCCAGTAGACCTCAGGTGAGTCTGCTCGTGTCACCGGTGTAGATGTGCAGCGGGTGCAGGCCCCACGATCTGGCGACCTTCTTCGCCATATCGGCCAATTCCGCAGCGGTGTGCGCCATCTCGGGCTTGAGACTCTCCAGGGCCCAGTGCACTTTGCCGTTGGATTCGGACAGCCACGTCGCGAGCGCGACCGGCTGCCTGGCGGTGCGCGGCGCGTCGATGCCCTGGACGACGGCTCGCTTCATGTGCAGCGACGGCTCGAACCGGCCGAGTTGCGGCGCGACAAAGGAGTCGAGAACACCCATGTTGGAACACATTCCGACGGTGATCGGCACGGTTTCCAGCAGTCGATGGACGACGCCGTCGGGCAGGACGTCGAGCAGATCGGGTGGTATCTGGCGTGGCTGCGAGAGTACGCCGGAGCCGACCGTCGCCACCGCCGCGAACGCCGCCTTGCTCACCGCGCGCAGCGAGGTCAGGTCGTGGTTGTCCAGCCATTCGCGCTGCACCACGATCGGCACCCTGGTAAACGAATTGGCGTCCTGCTGATCGTGTTCGCGCAGGATTCGCACGGCGGGTGTCAGCACGGGCGGAATGTTGTCCACCAGGGGGCAGCGCCGGAGGAGATCGGCGGTCAGCGCCAGGTACAGCGTATTGGTCGTGCCGCCGTCGCGTTCGGCCGCCGATTTCCATTGCGCCGCATCGAAGGTGAGGACCACCGACTGCTCACGCCAACCCTGCGGGTCGGGTTCTGGCTCCGGCGGACGGGAGAACAGTGCCGTGCGTACGGCCGCGCGGTGCAGCGGGTCGCGGGCGGCGCGGCGCATCTCCGTAACCGCCTGTCGCGCAACGGTAATGCCGCGGTGGGCGCCGTCGGAGAGTTGGTCCCATACGCCGACCCTGGCATCGAGGCCGCGGTTCGTGGCGAGTCCCGGGTCGACCAGACCGGCCTCGGCCATCAGTCCCGCGTGACCGTCGGCGAGGGCGTGCGACTTGGTCAGGCAGACCACCATGCCGCCGGAATGCGTTGGCACGGCAGACAATCGCCACCCATATCCCCCATCGGGATCGAGGCGATACTGCGCCTGCTCGTTCGCCCACGTCAATGCGTCGGCCTCGTCGATCGGGTCGGCGGCAACGGACAGCGGCAGGGCGGTGCCGGCGTGCACCCAGCGGGCTCGCGCGAACGGCACCACCGAGCGGCGCACGCGCCGCGACAGCGGTCCGGACTTCAGCCGTGCGTACATCGAATTCAGCTGATCGTCGCTCGGTCGACGGTCCAGCACAGTCAGCGTCTGCGTGACAACGGGCATGCCGTAACCGTGATGCAGGCGCAGGAAGGCCTTGTCGGTGAGATTGACATACACCGGGGCCGCCGACCCACCGTGGCGAGTGGAGTTGTCCCGTTCGGCGCGGAAGCCGCGAGTGATGGTTGCCATGAACACTCCTGTGCATCAGGCCGCGCGATCGATCACGTCTTTCGTCCGCAGCCAAGACCGACATTGCCGTCGGTTTCGAGAATTTCGGGCAATACACCCAAATAGCGGATTCCGGTTAGGCACCGAATAGTCACGCATCCGGCACAGGTTGTCTCCCTGGCGGATTGGAAAGCTCTTGCTCCCAGCGAATACAGGTATTCCTACGCCAATGTACCGTAACCGCCAATCGCGAACATCGGTGATTACCGCCACATCAATAACTCGTAAGTTTCCGCGTGCCCGTAGGCCAGCGGTGGTGCGGTGCCGGCGGCTGAGCGGTGTTTCGATCCCTCGGTGCCGGGTATCTGCCCGACGTCCGGTTCGAGGGAGATGAGGGCGTCTGATGAGTGGGTTGTCGACGGGGACGGGCAGGTCCCGGGGTCAACGGGGCAGCACATTGTCTTCCACAGCGGGGCAGATCGCGCAGAACGGCGTCTTCGAGCGGTTCGCGCGGGCGGGGTTCGTCATGACCGGCATCGTGCACCTGATCATCGGGTACATCGCTATTCGGATCGCGCTCGGCGGGCCGGGTGGCACTGCTGATCAGTCCGGAGCGTTGGCCGAATTGGCGAGTAAGCCCGGCGGGATCGTTGTCATGTGGATCGGTGTGGTGGCATTTGTGTTGATGGGGTTGTGGCGGCTTGCGGAGGCGGCGTTCGGCAGTGCGTCGAAACCCGATGCTGACAGCAAGAAGTCGGAAGCGTTTCGCCGAGTGAAGGCGGTCGCATTGGCGGTGATCTATTTCTCGTTCGCCTTGTCCGCGTTCGGATTCGCGCGCGGCCGTGGCAAGTCGAGTAGCCAGCAGAGTGCCGGAACCACAGGGCGATTGATGCAGAACACCGCGGGCACGATCGTTCTTGTCATTGCCGGACTGATCGTCATCGGGGTCGGTGGTTATCACGTCTACAAGGGGATCGGTAAGAAGTTCCTCAAAGATCTCGAGGGCAACACCGGCGACCTGGTGCGACGGCTCGGGATGGCCGGATACATCGCGAAGGGGCTTGCCGTGGCCGCCATCGGATTGCTGGTGATCCTCGCGGTGAGCCAGTCCGAACCGGACAAAGCGGCCGGACTCGATGGTGCGCTGAAAACCCTTGGGGCGCAACCCTATGGCCTGATCTTGCTGATCGTGGCGGGCCTCGGCATCATCACCTACGGCCTCTACAGCTTCGTCATGGCCCGATACGCCAAGATGTAGTGGTGGGCGGGTGGGGCAAGATCGACGGCATGGGCCCAACCGCCGGACCGCTGGTACCCGAGACCGTGCACGATTTCCGCGACCTCGCGCGCACCCGACTGCGCGCATTCCCGCATACCGAAGTTCCCGCCGCCCCGGGTATTCGCCGTGCGGCGGTGCTGCTGTGCGTGGTCGAAGAAGGCGATGGCGCACCATCGGTGGTCGTCATCAGGCGCGCCTATCGTGGCCGCAATGCCGGACAGTGGGGGTTGCCCGGCGGTCGGCTGGACGAGGGCGAGACCGCGGCGCAGGCCGTATTGCGTGAGCTGCACGAGGAACTCGGCCTGACCGCCACTCCCGCCGACCTGCTCGGCAGGCTCGACGACTTCCCCGCGGCATCGGGTTTCGTCATCACGCCGTTCGTCGCGGCACTGCCCGGCGCGATCGAGCTGACGCCGAGCCCCGACGAAGTGCATTCGGTGCACCTGGTCCGGCTCGCCCGGCTGGCCGCCGATGAGGTGCCGCACTGGGTCGCCCCGCACGAGGCCGTGCCGCAACCCGAACTCCGCGACGCGGCGGCCGCCGTCCCGGAAAACGTTGGCCTGCTACAGATGCGACTCGGCGACGGCATGACCATTCACGCACCGACCGGCGCGATGCTCTGGCAGTTCCGCGAGGTGGTGCTACTCGGCCGAGATCACACGAACGCCCGCGTTGCCCACTTCACCCAGCCCGACTGGACCCAGCACTGACACCTGAGCGGCCCGCCGCGATCGACGGGCCGCTCAGGGGTTCAGCTAGCGCGGCGCGCCAGTGCGTGCACGGTGCCGTCGGTGGTGAGGACGAACAACCAGTCGCCGGTCACCGACATCGCCGAGGCGACCGCGCCGCCTAAGGTGTACTGGCTCAACAGCTTTCCGGTCTGACGGTCGAGCACGACCAACCTGCCGTCCCAGGTGCCCGCGTAGACAACGGTTTCGGTGGTCAGCGCGTGCATCGCGGGCGCGTTCGGCGCGGCCGTGCAGCCCGCCGCCACCCGCGCGGGGTCATCGAGCGGACCGGTACCCGGCAGGTAGCCGACGCCGGTCTCCCACACGGGCTGGGCCGGTTTATCGGAAAGGGTGTCGAACGCACGGACTTTGCCGTCGATCGCCGCGACATAGACCTGCTGCCCGCGCACCGAGGGACTGGTCACCGGCGGCGGTCCCGGTTCGCACGCACTGCCCGGGATATCGGCGTGCCACAGCGCGCGCCCGTCCCTCGGGTCATGGCCGTTCAGACCACCGCCGGTCATGGTGATCAGCTGACGAGCCCCGTCGGTGAACGCCGGGGACGAGTGGCTGTACAGGCCGCCCGCGGTGTCGACGGAGTATCCGCGGGTGCAGGTGGTCAGATCCATCGCGACGAGGGATTGACTCGAACCCGAGTGCAGGTAGGCCGTTTTCGCGTCCGTCCCGCGCACGGCGGCACTGTGGAACTCGCCCCAACCGGCGGGCGCGGGGAAGCCGCCGCCGAGCCGGTTCCCGGTCTTGGCGTCCCGGCAGACGATCTGGTCGTAGGCCTGGTAGATCGCGACCGCGCGGTTCTGCTCAGGCACGTCGAAGACGCTCACCGGCCCGCCCGCCCGGCCGTAGCGACGCACCGTCTTCCCGGTGCGGTTCTCGTCATCGATGGTCTGCCAGTCGATGACACCCGTGCGCGAGTTGAGCGCGTAGACCCGGCCGACTCCGGTGGTGAGATACACCTGGCCGCCCCGCACGGTCGGGAAGGACTCGGCGTCACCATCCAGATAGGTCCGCCACAGTTCCTTGCCGGTGTCGCGGTGATAGGCCAGCACCTGGTTGTAGGGCGAGGCGAAGGCCTGGGACGCCACGATCACCAGGTCACCGGCCACGGCGGCGCCGTTGAGGCCGAACTGCTCGCCGGTGTTGGCCGACCACCGCTGATCCAGCACCGCACCCGGGTCCGATACCGCGGTGGATCCACCCGATTCGGTTCCGCCCTGACGTGGCCAGTCCGCTCCGGCCGCCGGTGGTGCGCCGACGGGCAGCACGCGGAAACTACCTTGCAGCACAGGCCATTTCCCGCCCGCGGTATCGGTCGCGGTCGCCTCGACGCGGTAGGTCCCCGGCTGCAGAAAGAGGATGCTCCCGTGCGCGGTCGCCCAATTGGCTCGGACGGCAGGGCAGGACTCGGCCCGCCCACCGGGCGGTGTGTAGCAGTTCACCCAACCGGGCGTGGCCTCCGTGCGGCCGAAGCGCAGATCCGCGCGCCACGCCTCGCCGTTGCGCTCATTACGCACCACGACCTGCGCATTCGCCGGAGTCCGACCGGCGTCCTCGACATACAGATCGACCGGGATCGAGGCACCTGCCCGATGAGCGCTGTCCGGTGCCGGACTTACCAGTGCCGTCCGGTCGCGCACGAAGAACTGCCGGTGCGTGCCGGACACGTAACCGGTGTCCTCGTTCGCCGGTGTCGTCGGATTGTCGGTGATGCCAGCGGAGTCGAGCACCTTGTACCCGGGCTGTGCGCCGTCGATGCCGTAGGTGGCGCCCATGTTGTTCACCTCAACCGAGCGCGGAAACGCGCCGCGGCGGAACTCACTCTGCTGGTTGTGGCCCGCCGCGAACATCCGCACGTCGTAGCGGGCGAGTTCGTCGACGATCGGCTGGATAGCTTGTCCCGCACCCCATTTGGTGAACAGCGACCGGTGGGCGAAGACGAACACCTGCTTACCCGAGGCATGGCGGCTCAGGTCCTCGCGTAGCCATTGCAGTTGCGGGGCAAGCCCGGTGGTGTCGTAGTTGTCCTCCAACACCACGATGTGGCGGCCGTTGCGATTGAAGCTGTACCACTCCGGCCCCATGTTCCTGCGGTAGATCTCCATGCTCGCGGCATACCCGGACGTGCTGCCGGTCCCGCCCGCGTCGTGGTTGCCCATCACCGGGTAGAACGGGCGACCGAAGCGGCCCTTGGTCAGGCCGCTGCGCAGGATGTCGTAACTGCCCTGGCGCCGGTTGGGCGCGGTGTAGTCGGTGACGGTGATGTCGCCGGTCGCGATGGCGACGGTGGCCTCCCGGTTGCGCGCCATCGCCTCGACCTGCCCGGTCCACTGGGCCTGCGTTGCCGCGGCGGAGGCGTCGCTGCGATTGTCGGTTTCGGTGTCGGACAACATGATCCACGCCTCGCGCGGATCGTCCGCCCGTTTGTCGGGGACCAGGGCGAAGTCGATGCCGTCCTGCCGCGGTGTGCCCTCGTCGAGCGCGCGGAAGAAACGCGGGACCGAGTCCTCGCGCAGCGCCGGGGTGTACCCGTCCGGCGAAACGATATGGACCAGATCGGTTTCCCGGCGACCCGGATCTATCCGCAGGCGGTAGCCGCCGTCCTTATCGGTCTTCGCCCACACCGATCCATCGGTGACCGATACATCCGGCAGTCCCCCCTCGCCGCTGTCGCGAACACCATTGCCGTTCTTATCGATGAAGACCGTGCCCCGCACCTCGACCGATGCATCCGCCGCATACGCCAGACCGGGGGCGGTGATCACCGCCAGAGTGACGAATAGACATAGTAGATATTTCCACATGAAAATAAATGTAAAGGACTCGCGACGCCGCTGACACCGTCTGGCGCTACAGTTCGCCCGCAGTACCGCCGATGTTCAGGCCCCGACGCCGAATACCGCTATTCCTCCACGAAATTCGCGGCATTCCGGCGCCGACGGTCCACGGTCACGGTGAAAACATCGGGGCGAGAGTAGTGTCCGGTCGGATCGAAATTCTGTCGTTCCCTTGCTATTTCGGCCAGGTCGATATCGGCGATGACGAGTCGTTCGTCATTGATCACCGGTTCGACCAACCAGCAGCCATTCGGGCCCGCGATGGCGGAGCCTCCGTCGTAGCCCGCGGGCTTGCCGAGTGCGAGGAGTTCGTCGCGAAGCGGGAAATCCGTTGGCACGTCGGCATAGTCGAGAACGGCGCCGACGGCCAGGGAATACACCCGGCCCTCCATGGCGACGAAACGGGTGATGTCCTTGGTGTTGCGGACCGACCCGGGCCAGGTGGAAACGTGCAGGGTCGCGCCGTCGGCATACAGCGCGTGCCTGGCCTGCGGCATCCAGTTCTCCCAGCAGGACAGCCCGCCGACGCGGAACTCGCCGACATCGTGGGCGCGCAACCCGTTGCCGTCGCCGATGCCCCAGACCATCCGTTCCTCGTGCGTCGGCATCAGCTTGCGGTGCGCGCTGACTACGCCGCGGGCCGGGTCGATGGCGACCAGGGTGCAGTACACCGTGCCGCGCACGCGCTCGGTGATGCCGAGGTAGCAGAACACCCCGAGGTCGGCGACCGCCTCGCGGATCGTGGCGAGGTGCGGTCCGTCGAGGGTGACCGCCGCGTCCAAATAGTAGGCGTAGGCGGCCTTTTGGGCCGGGTCGTCGAACCGGGCTCCCCCGGTGTCCGCCACCCAGATCGGGTAGCCGGACAGGAACGTCTCCGGGAAGGCGACCAGATCCACCCCGGCCGCCGCGGCCTGAGTCAGATAGTCGACGACGATCTTCGTTCCCGCCGTTGGGTCGAGCCAGGCAGGCCGTGCCTGCGCCGCAGCAATTCGCATGTCCCCGACACTAACCACGTTGGCCTCAATTACCTTGGCCGATCTGGCCGTTCATCCAGTCGCCAAGCCACTGGATGGCGTTGTGGCCCTTGTCGTCTACGACTAGGGCGCCGTAGTTGATGTGTGCGTTGGAAGCGAAAAAGCTTGCGGCGCTGAGGCCGTCGCGGATGAGTGACAGTAGGTTGATGCCCCGGGTAGGCGGCGCGGTCTTGGCGAGCGCGGCGCTCAGGTCGTCGAGGTCGAGGTGCTGGGTGTTGTTGCTGGTGAGCAGGCCGGTCGCGACCGTGGCCAGCTCGAGGCCGGCCGGAAGCAGGCCGGAAAGCATCGCCGCCGCACCGGCCGGGTCGGGTGCCTGCCCCGGCGGCGGCGCCAGCTTCTCCAGCACCGACCACGCGATTTCCTGGATCTGGCCGACCAGGGTCGCCATCCGGATGACATCGACAGTGGACAGGATCGCGGTCATCGACGTCGCGATCTGGACGTAGCCCTGCGAGTTCGGGACCGTTGAGAGCACCTGTGCGACCGATTTCAGGTCGGAACTCGCGACCAGATCGACCAACGGTTTGAACTCGTTGTTCAGGGCACCGGCGACTTGATGGGCGCCCTTGGCGTCCATCGCCGCCACCTTCTGCGGTAGCAGCGCGAGATTGTCGAGGATGGCGTGGAAGTCGAGCGCGGTGACGTTGGCGACGACGTCTAGGGTCTGGTCAACCAGCACAGTGGGTTTCAGCATCGCCAGGATCTTCGATGCCGATCCGAGGATGGCCGCAGGAAGGTCGGCAAGCGGTGCGACCTGACCGACGAGTGCGTCGATCTTGATCGTCAATGTGGTCGCGTCAGGCGAGTTCGCTTGGAGTGTGCGAATGCCCCTGTTCAACAGGCTGGTCGCGGTGTCGGCAATCGTGCCCACCGCTGTCGCGGCGCCGGTCAGATTGGATTCCCCGACCTTGATCAGCACCCGGCCCGCGTTGTTCTCGGCCGATCCGGCTGGGGCAGCGGACAATCGGTCGGCGGCGCCGGAATCTTGCAGACCGGCAAGCGTTTTGAGGGTAACCTCCAGCTTCGCGGCGGTGTCGCGGACGTGGGTCAGGTTGATACCGCCTGGCGCAGTGAGGCTGGTAGACAGCTCGTCGACGGCACCGGCCAGACCGGGGAGGTCGGCCTTGGTGACATTCGACGTCAGGGTTTTGGCCATGCTGGAGTTGCCGAGCACCTTACTCAGCAGCGAGCCGAGTTTCCCGAGTAACGGGTTGTCGCCCTTCTTGATCGAGCAATACAGGTCGCCCGGGTCGCAGATCGAGCTGACCCGGCCGGTGAGCTTGCCCATGCCCGACGGCCGGGGATCGGCGATCCCCGAGCCAGCGGTGTGCGGGCCGACGGCGGTTTCGCCCTTGGTGCCTGCCGCCGGGTCGGCGATGAGACCGACGGCAAGGACCCGGTCCGGTGGCACGGGTCCGCGGTCGTTGCCGATCTCGGCGGCGACATCGCCCGCCGCGTCCGCGCCTTGGCTGTAACCGGTGATCGTGAACTTCGCAGCGGGGCAACGGTTGTCGTAGTCGCGCAGCGCTTTGCGGGCATTGACCAGCGCGGTGTTCTTGCTGTCCGCGTAGGTGTGGCCGTTGTCGAAGGCGCGGGCCATGTACGGCGTGAAGTAGATGTCGGATTTAGGTCCCTGCTGACGCTGGATGGCCTCGGCGATCGGCCGGAGCATGCCGATCGGCTTTGCGGGGTCGGCGTTTTCGTTGGTCTCCCAGGTGCCGGGGATGAACAGATTGAACGTCTCCGCGCAGTCAGCCGGTGCCGCGTGCGCGATAACCGGAGCGGCGACAGTAGCGGAAGCGACGGCTACCCCGATGGCAACCATCGTCGCCACCACGTAGCGATTGGACGAATGCATGACTGACATCTGAACCTCACTACCGAACTCGGTCGGCCGCTCATCGCCGAATGGCAGAGTCGGCCGATCGCCGGGATTCCTTGGCAGTGCCAACGCATATTCAGCGCGGCGACCGTTGGCGCCGCGCTGAATATCGCGATTTACCGGTCAGGACAAATTGCCGACAAGCAGGCTGAGGAGTTTGAGGGCCACTTTGGCAATATCAAGCCCGGTGCCGAGGGATCCGGTCGATGACCCACCACCGCTGAGCGAATCGCCGGCATCGCTGGAACCCGAGCTCGTGGCAATGTAATTAACGGTGTCCATAACGCTGAGGAGAGTCGACATGTCTCAAACCGCCTGTCTTGTAACGGTATTACACCGAGCAGCACCTGAGCTCAGGTGCCGTGACTATGGGATGTTGGCAGCCACAAGATTCCCCTTGGATCCCCGCCGCGTCCAGACACTCAACTGGGGAAGTTGGGCCGAGGTGCACCATTCCGAGCGAATGCCCGTGGCAGACCGGCAGGTTTTCTGATCTCCCCACTGCAAACTGGGGAACCCTGGTGAGGCATTTCGTGGCGACCGACCGAAGAGGGCACACCACTTGCAACGGCGGCCGAGTTGTATTGCGGACTATGCAATATATGTTGCGCCACTTGCGGACTGGGGTGACGTGGGACATTCTGACCCGAACGCGGGGCAAAAGGAGAAGACGATGCGCGATGGTGAGCTCGGACGACGGCATCTGCTCGGACTACTCGGCGGCGTGGTCGGCGTCGGCGTCGCGGTGGCGACCGGAGCGATACGGCCTACGGTGGCACGCGCGGCGAACGGGACGCGCGCGTTCATTGGCTCCTATACCTCCAGTGGCGCAGGCGGTTCCGGCATCAGTGTCGCCACCGTCGATCCCGGCACGGGTCGGCTTACCGTGGAAAGCACGGTGGACGTCGCGGATCCGTCCTTCCTGGCATTGTCTCCCGATCGGCGTTACCTGTACGCGGTGAACGAGGGCTCCGGCGCGGGCACGGCCACCGCGATCGACCTGCGTTCGTCGCGGCCGACCATATTGAATACTGTTGCGGTACAGGGCAATGCGCCCACTCACCTGTGCGTCACCCCGGACGGCCGTTACGTGCTGACCGCGAACTACGAGTCGGGCAGCGTCAGCGTGCTCGACGTTGCCGACGACGGACGGCTCGGCGCGGTCGTCGACGTCATCCAACACACCGGCAGCGGACCCGATCCGGATCGGCAGTCCGCACCGCACGCGCACCAGGTGTCCATCGATCCCTCCGGCCGCTGGGTGCTTGCGGTGGATTTGGGCGTCGACTCGATCTATGTCTACCAACTGGCCGGTGGCAAGCTGAATCAGCACGCGCAGGTCACGCTGGCGCCGGGCAGCGGACCGCGGCACCTGACCTTCCATCCCAACGGGCGCACCGCCTTCCTCGCCAACGAGCTGAATTCCACTGTCACCGTGTTGGATTGGCAGGCCGATCGTGGTGAACTGCGACCAGGGCAGTCGCTGCCCGCGGATCTGAACAGCGGCGGCGACCGGAACTACCCGTCCGCGCCGGTGGTCGCCATCGACGGCCGGTTCCTCTACCTCGCCAATCGTGGCCATGACAACGTCGCGACCTTCGCCATCGTCGGCGGCATGCTGGTGCCGGTTGGCACCACGCCCTGTGGCGGAAAGTTCCCCCGTGACCTGACACTGAGCCCGGACGGGCGGCGACTGTATGCCGCCGATCAGAAGTCGAACTCGGTGACCTGGTTGAACCTCGACCCCACCACCGGCCTGCCTGCCGCGCCGTCGGGCTCACTCGACGCGACCGCCGCAACCTGCGTGCTGTTCGAATAGCGTAAGCACCTCTCGCACAACAGATTCCGCTTTTGGGACAGCTATCCCCAGTTGCGCGCCAGTCGAGATGGCCGCCCAGGTGTGGTTCTACTTGATCATGACTCGCACCCCTCGAAGTGCGGCATGCTCGCGTGTGAAAGGTCTCTGAATGCGCAGAATCACGCACATCACGCTGGGCCTGCTGGTTGTCGCCAGCAGCCTGGTCGCCATGCCAACCGCCCTGGCCGATTCGGATTCCGGCCAGCTCGCCGATCTCAGCGGCATCGCCGACGACGGCGCGACGACAACCCTGCATTCCGGCGCGGCCGCGGTCCGGGTGAGCTTCCCCAATTCCGGCGCGGTGCGCGTGCAGATGGCGCCCGACGGCACGTTCACCGACCCGGCCGCCGACAAGATCGTCCTGCCGACGAAGGTCCCGCCCGCCGCCTCGAAGCGAGTGGACAAGGGCAAGTACTGGGCCATCGCCACCGCCGATCTCACGCTGCGCGCCTACAAGTCGCCGCTGCGCTTCGCCCTCTACGACGGCGCCGACACCAGGCAGATCTGGGCCGAGTCGGCACCGCTGTCCTGGACCAAGGACGCGACAACGCAGAGCCTCGGCCGCGGACAGGGCGAACAGTTCTTCGGCGGCGGTGAGCAGAACGGCCGGTTCAGCCACCGTGACCAGACCGTCAAGATCTTCGCCGACGACAACTGGAACGACGGCGGCGCGCCGAACTCGCAGCCGTTCTACCTGTCCAGCAACGGGTATGGCGTGCTGCGCAACACCTTCGCGCCCGGCAGCTACGCCTTCACCGACCCGGCGCGCACCACCCATCAGGAACGCCGCTTCGATGCGGTCTACGTCGTAGGCGACGGTCCCAAGGCCGTGATCTCGGCCTACACCGCGCTGGTCGGCAGGCCGTTCCTGCCGCCGATCTACGGGCTGGAGATGGGCGACTCCGATTGCTACCTGCACAACGCCAACCGCGGCGAGCGGCACACCCTCGACGCGGTCGGCATCGCCGACGGGTATGTGCGCAATCAGATGCCCAACGGCTGGATGCTCGTCAACGACGGTTACGGCTGCGGTTACGAGAATCTGCCGCAGGTCGGCGAGGAGCTGCGCAAGGACAACATGCAGCTCGGGTTGTGGACCGAGAACGGGCTGCCGCATCAGGCCGACGAGGTCAAAGCCGGTGTGCGAGTGCGCAAGCTGGACGTGGCCTGGGTGGGTCCCGGCTACCAGTTCGCACTCGACGGCTGCGACAGCGCGCACCGAGGCATCGAAGACAACAGCGACGCCCGTGGTTTCGTCTGGACCCCGGTGAGCTGGGCTGGCGCGCAACGCTGTGCGGTCCTCTGGAGTGGCGACCAATCCGGTTCCTACGACTACATCCGCTGGCAGATTCCCACCTACGCGGGCTCGACGATGTCGGGCATCGCGTACAACTCCGGCGATGTCGACGGAATCTTCGGCGGCAGCCCGCAGACCTACACGCGGGACCTGCAGTGGAAGGCGTTCCTGCCCACCATCATGTCGATGGACGGCTGGGCGAAGAACGACAAGCAGCCGTGGCGCTACGGCGAGCCGTACACCGCGATCAACCGAAAGTACTTGCAGCTCAAGGAAAGACTGCTGCCCTACACCTATTCGTATGCGGCGGAGGCGAATCGCACCGGCGTCGGCCAGGTTCGGCCGCTCGCGCTGGAGTATCCGCACGATCCCGCCACGTGGGGCGATCAGGCGCGTTACGAATTCCTTTCCGGGAAGGATTTTCTCGTCGCGCCGGTGTACAACGACTCGGATAAGCGCGACGGGATATACCTGCCGGAAGGCACCTGGATCGACTACTGGACCGGCCGCACCTGGACCGGGCCGACCACGGTGAACGGCTATCACGCTCCGCTGGACACGCTTCCGCTGTTCGTACGCGCCGGCGCGGTGGTGCCGATGTGGGCGGAGGGCACCCAGTCATGGCGGACTCGCGACCAGAGCGTGCTGGATCTGGACATCTACCCGCAGGCCGCCGGTAGCTTCAAGCTGGTCGAGGACGACGGGGTAACCCGGGGTTATCAGCGCGGCGAGCAGGCCTCGCAGGACTTCGCCGTGCGATCGCCCGCGCCCGGTTCGGTCGAGGTGACCATCGGCGCGAGTTCGGGATCGTATCCGGGCAAGCCTGCCGCCCGTCGCTATGAACTCGCGGTGCATACCAACACCGCACCCAAGGCCGCCCACACCTCGGCTGGTGCACTGCCCCAGCGGGCTGGACTCGACGAACTGAATCGAGCGCCCAACGGCTGGTGGTTCGACCCGAACGATCGCGGCGGCGTCGTACACGTCAAAACCGATCCGATCGCCACGGCGAACAACCTGTCGGTGGTTCTCTGGTGAACATCGGCGGACCGCTACTGACCTGGCGGTCCGCCGATTTCCATGGAACAACTGCCCGCGCAACTCATGAGCAACGGTCGGATTGTCGCTGAACCGGGGGCGCAACGGCAGCGGGGAGCAGATTCGGAGGGTGCGTGTTGCGGATGGGGGTGGTTAACTCCTCAGCGGATAGTTCTGTTCGAAAGGAGTAGGGATAGGCGTGATGCAGCTCGGGGTGAACGAGTCGTTCGCGGAGTACCGCATCGAGGGTGTACTCGGGCGGGGCGGGATGGGCACCGTCTATTTGGCGCAGCATCCACGGCTGCCGCGACAGGTCGCGCTCAAGCTGCTCAATCGCGACGTGTCGTCGGATCCGGAGGTGCGGCGGCGGTTCGAGCTGGAAGCCAATGTTGTCGCGCGGTTGGATCATCCGGGGATCGTCGGCATCCATGATCGAGGCACCCACGACGGGCACCTGTGGATCGCCATGCAGTACATCCACGGCTCCGATGCCGCGCGGTTGAACCCGAGGGAAGTGTCGATCGACCGCGTCCTGCGCATCGTCTCCGAAACCGGCTCCGCGCTCGACTACGCGCACAGCCGTGGGGTGCTGCACCGCGATATCAAACCGGCGAACATTCTGTTGTCGTCGCCGGACACCGGTCGCGCGGAGCGCGCGGTGCTGACCGATTTCGGGATCGCCCGCCTGCTCGACTCGAACACCCAGCTCACCGCGAGCGGAACATTCAGTGCCACGCTCGCTTACGCCTCCCCGGAACAACTCTCCGGCGAGCTGGTCGATCACCGGTCGGATCAATACTCGCTCGCCTGCACCCTGTTCACGTTGCTTGCGGGCCGCCCGCCCTTCGCGGCGACCAATCCAGGACAGATCGTCGCCGGGCACATCAGTAAGCCGGTGCCTCGGCTCAGTTCCGTTCGCCCCGGTGCCCCGCAGGCACTGGATGAGGTGATCATCCGAGCGATGGCGAAGCGGCGCGCCGACCGATTCGGCAGCTGCCGCGAGTTCGCCTCGGCGGCTTGGGATTCCCTGCACAGCCGACCCGCCGCGACGCCAGCTCGAACGGCCGTTGCGGCCGCTCGAATCGCGCCGACGGCGTTGAATCAGAACGGTCAGAATCGACCGGCGGCGCCGGCACCGGTCAACGAGCAGCCGGCGGCACCGGTCGCCGAGCGCACGGCGGGATCGGTTGGCGAACGCACGGCGGCACCGGTTGGCGAACGCACGGCGGCACCGGTTGGTAAGCGCACGGCGGGACCCGTTGGCGAGCGCACGGCGGGACCCGTTGGCGAGCGCACAGCGGCACCGGTTGCCGACCGTGTCCCGACGCCCAAGCCTGATCGACCGTCGCCGAGTGGTCGCCGCAGCGTGTTCAGTGCCTGCGTTTTCGCGCTGCTCCTCGGCGCTGTGGCCGCGTACCTCGTTGCCTATCCGCGGGTCTATGTCATGCGCGCACTCGTCGAGCGTCACGATCCGCACATCGCGCCGTGGGCCGCGTCGGGTGTGCTTGCCGCGGGCGCGGCATTACTGCTCCTCGGTGGGGCGGTGCTGTTGCTGGCCCGCAGGCGGTTCGGTCGGGTGCTGGTGCTTGTGGGGTGCGCGAGCTATCTGGCGAGCCTGGTGCCCGTCCGCTACCTGTACGACAGCCCGAACGGCACCACCGGGATGACGATGGCCGCGGGATTGGTGCTGCTGTGCCTGACGGTCGTCTCGGTGCTGTCGAGGCCGACGGCCCGCTGGCTGCGGACCGCCGGTCCCCGCACGTAGGTAGCTCTATTCGGGAAGACGATCCGCCAAGGCATTACGCATCACGTATTCCACGCCGGGGTCACCCGGCAGCGTCCAATTCGGACCGACGAAATACGCTGCCGCGTCCTTGTCGCCCTTGGCTAGATACTGCATCCAGGCCAGGGTGAGCGGGGCGAACGGATTATGCGCCGGGTCGTCCATCGGCGTGATGTGGGTGCCTCCTCTGATGCACGCGAGGTAGGCCGGAACTGTTATCGCCGTGTGGTATTGGGTCCACATCGGGTAGTACCAGTGCCATACGATCGCGTCGTTGCAGCCGGTGAGGTAGAGGGTCGGCACGGTGAGCAGGATGCCGAGTGCGTACGGGCTCGGCTCGGTTGGCACCGCGCCGATGATCTTCACGTCCGGATCGATGAGGTGCCACGCGTCGGGCGGCACGCTCGCATTGAGCTGGGTTGCCCCGCCGCCGCCGGAATGTCCGGCGAAGATGACGCGACTCAGATCGACCTTCCCGAACATCGGGCTTTCGGGATTCTTGTTGGCATTCGAAAGTGCCTGTACGCCACCGAGACCCATTTCCGGAGTCGAATTGAGCAGGTCGTACGGCATCGCGATCACGTATCCGTAGCTCGCCCAGAAGCGGGCACTCGAGTCGTAATACCCAGGTTCCTGACCGGTACCAGGCGAGTAGACGAGCACCGGAAGCGGGCTCATAGTCGTGATGTCCTTCGGGTAATAGAAGGTGACACCGAATGGCGAATCAGTTCCCGACGGAAATATATTGGTGCATTGCAGTTCCGACTGATTACCCCAGAAACGCCACGTGTTGTTGACCGCCGAGCCATACGGCGACGAATCACAGCTGTGCGTCGCGGTGGTCTGCGCCGTCTCGTACGGGCCGAGTTCGGCATACCGGCTCAACGGAACGTCGCCCGGCGCGAAACCGTCCTCGGCGCTGGCGGCCGGCGCCGCGCCGATCGCAAGACCGGCCAGAATTGTCGCCGCGAGAAAGACAGCGCCTAGCGAGCGGCCAGCTTTTGTCGGCCAACCCCTTCCGAGTCGTTCGGTACGCAAACTCTCACCTCTCGTTTCCACAGAATGTAAACAAGGGAACGCGACTCGACGGTCGCGGAAACGAGATCACTGTGGGATAAATTCGGCCGCCAGTCAAGCAAACACGCTGACAAGCCACTCGACGCTGGCTTTACCGAATCCGATGTCATGACCGCCGTCACGGCGTTGACGAAAGAATTGTTCCCCACCGCCGCAGTGAGTTCTTTCCTGTCCACCGGCGCCACCGACAGCAAATTCGCGTGCGGCAAAAGGGATTCCGATGTACGGAGTCAGCGGAATGTTCATGGCGTCCGCCGACGCCAACCGCATCCACCGCGTGAACGAACGGGCACCGATCGCGGGCGTCGACGCCGGCCGCGAATTCCACTACCGCCCGATCAAGCAACTCGCCCAGTGGTTTTCACGCACGAGCGGACGCGCCGAGTACGGCGCGTTCCGCGGTGCGTCAACCGGCGTCGGCTTTGTCGAGCGATTCGAGCTCGGTCCGTAATTCGACCACCTCGGTGGCGAGTTCATCGCGCAGCTGTTCGCGCTCGAGCAGGCTGGCGCGCATGCTGTCGATCGTGTCGTCCATGGCGGCCAGCTTCTGGTCGGCCCCGTTCAACCGCCATTCGATGACGGCACGGCGGTCGACGTCTTCGCTGGCATTGCGGACCCACTCCACGACGTAGTCGAGCCACTCCGGCTGCTTGGGCATCTCCTCGGTGGCGTCCCAGCCCCGCCGGGACGCGGTCTTCGGGGAGAGCACTCGTTCCGCGGCAAGACCCGGCGTCGGCGCGTTCATCTGCACGAGGCTGAGCTTTCCGGCGGTCGTCACCACGGCGGTGAGCCGATAACGCCCGGCCAGGTGCATCTTCAGCTCCGCGGCGCCGCGTCCGTCGGCGTCCATGGCGCCGAGCCACGGGCCGTCCGCCGCGTTGATGATCGACTCGAGCACGCCGAGCTGTCCGACAGCGCGCCGGACTCGGTTCGCGCGCTCGCGTAGCTCGTCCGGTGTGGCGGTCATCTGGTCCCAGTGCATCGCACCTACTTCCTCGTCGACCGGCTCCCAGGGGATTGCAACATCTACGAACGTACATTCGCCGCTCGCTCGAGCGTGGCAGACCTGCGGCGGCGGCGACACTTGACTTAGAGTGCACTCCAGGTCGTAGCGTGACAGTTCTGGATTACCGACACGCGAGGAGATCCTTCAATGGAGCTCGGTTTTCATATCCCTGTTTTCGACATCGACGGCGGCGACACCGCGATCGCCGGTGAACTCGCCAGGGTGGGCGCCGCGGCCGAGGCGTCCGGTGCGACCTGGCTGTCCTTCATGGACCACTACTTTCAGATCGAGCCGACCGGGCTACCCGCCGAGTCGAACATGCTCGAGGGTTACACCACGCTCGGCTTCCTGGCCGCGCACACCTCCACTATCGAACTCGGCCTGCTCGTCACCGGCGTGACCTATCGCCACCCCGGCCTACTCGCCAAGATCGTCACCACGCTCGATGTGCTCTCCGGTGGCCGGGCCGCGCTCGGGATCGGCGCCGCCTGGTTCGAGCGCGAGCACCTCGCGCTCGGCGTGCCGTACCCGCCGATCGCCGAACGGTTCGAGCGATTGGAGGAGGCGCTGCGCATCTGTCTGCAGATGTGGGATCCGGCGAACAACGGGCCGTTCGAGGGCAAGCACTACCAGCTGGCCGAGACGCTCTGCTCGCCACAGCCGCTGCACCGGCCGAACATCCTCATCGGCGGTAGCGGCGAACGCAAGACCCTTCGGCTGGTCGCTCAGTACGGCGACGCGTGCAACCTCTTCGGCAGCTCGCCCTCCGACGTCGAGCACAAGCTCGACGTGCTGCGGCGGCACTGCGACGACGTCGGCCGCGATTACCACGACCTCCGGATCACCATCATGGCCAACAATCCGCGGCCGACCCCGGACACCCGCGACGAGTTCGTCCGGCAGATGGCCGATTACGCCAAGCTCGGCGTGCACGCCGTCATCATCAACCCGACCACGGGTTCGCCCGCCGCGTGGATCGACGGGATGGCTCCCGCGGTCGCGCAACTCGCCGAACTCGGCTGAGCACCCCGACCGCAACGCAGACGATCGCCGAACAAGGTTGGCAGTCAGCCTTGTTCGGCGATCGAATCGGAGTAAGCCGACTAGCTATAAACCACCGGCGAGTGCGCCGAGGCCTTCGCCGAGTCCGCCAAGGCCTTCGCCCAGTTCACCGAGTCCGCCAAGGGCGTCGCCGGCACCCGCGAGTCCGCCCAAGGCGTCTCCCGCGTCACCGAGTCCACCGAGAGCGTCTCCGCCGCCGCCGAGTCCGCCCAACAGGTCGCCGAGTCCGCCGAAGTTGTCCCCTCCGCCGGTAAGCGCCCCGAGGCCGTCCTCGGATGCGTCGCCTCCTCCGCCATTGCCGAACCAGTCGAAGCTGTCGGAAGCCGAATCGCCCGCGTCGGACGCATCGCCCGCTTCAGACGCATCGCCCGCGCCGTCGGAGAACAGGTCGCTCCAGGAATCCCCGAGCGAATCGCCGGCACCGTCGGAAGACTCGTCCGAACCATCGCCCCCAGCGCCTTCGGCGGAATCGCCTCCGTCATCCGAAGACTCATCGGAGCCGTCACCGGATGGCTGCTCGGACGAATCACCCTCACCGTCTGAAGATTCGTCCGAACTGTCACCGGAAGGATCCTGCGACGAATCGTCGCCGGAAGAGTCGTCCGAACCGTCGCCCGAAGGGTCTTCAGACGAATCGTCGCCGCCGCCGCCCGAAGGATCCTCGGACGAATCGTCGCCGCCATCGGAAGGCTGGTCGCCTCCGTCGGAGGGCTTGTCCTTATCGCCACCACCGGACGGCTTGTCGCCACCGCCGGACGGCTTGTCCTTGTCACCACCACCGGAAGGCTTGTCGCCACCGCCGGACGGCTTGTCCTTGTCACCACCACCGGAAGGCTTGTCGCCACCGCCAGCGGGCTTGTCCTTGTCACCGCCGCCGGAAGGCTTGTCCCCTCCTCCGGACGGCTTGCCTTTGTCTTTCTCTTTGTCCTTATCCTTGTCCTTGTCCTTGTCAGCACCATTGGACGCACCGAAATCTTGTGTCCAGTAAGGAGTTCCGTCGCCGGCCTTGGCGTAGCCGACGCCGATGTCCTTGAGCCCGCAGTTCAGGATGTTCGCGCGGTGGCCCTCGCTGTTCATCCACGCGTCGACAACCTCGGAGGCACTCGTCTGTCCCTCGGCGATGTTCTCGGCCCAGGTCTGCGCCTTGTAGCCCGCCGCGCCGATCCGGTCGCCCGGATCGCCCTTCGACGAGTTGTGGTCCAGGTTGCCGCTGGCCGCCATATCTTTGGTATGGGCCTGCGCGGCTTCGGTGAGGTGCTCCTCGGATTTCAAAGCAGAGCAGCCGGCTTTGGTGCGTGCAGCGTTGGTAAGGCTGATCACCTCATCGGCGGGCGAATCAGGACCCGCCGAGGCCGTAGGAGCTCCAGCAAAAGTGGCAGCGAAAGCTGATACTCCGAAAGCGGTGGACAATGTGAGCATTGTGGTCGGCGAAACTTTTCGCGGTGCACTGTGCTTACCCATGAGATGCCTTCTTGTTGCTGGTTGGCGGCCTCGAGTGGCCTGAGATCTAAGCGCTGCCGGTGAGCAGGCCGAGCAGGGGCGCGAGTCCGCCCGCGGCCTTGCTGCCGGTCGCGGCGCTACCGCTGGCCGCCGTGCTGCCGGTGGCGAGCGCCTTGGCCAGCGGTGTGATTGCGGCACTGCCGGTTTCGAGGGTCTTGGCCAATCCGCCGAGCGCGGCACTGCCGCTGTTCAGCAGCTCGAGGGGGTTGCCGCCCGGCTGCGCGGTCGGGGTGGCCTTCGGCTTGGCGCCGGGCTTCTTCTTCTTCGGCGTTGTCGCGGCACGGCTGGTGTGTCCCGCCTGCCGACTGACCGAGTGCCCGGAGGCGGCCATGACCCGCTTCGCCTTCGCGGGCGCCGGTGCTACCTGGTCACCCTGGTTGGCGGTGGTGGTCGTCGTCGATTCCGCGACGGCCTGTCCCGCTCCGCTGTGCGCCGAGACGCCGAGGCCGATCAAGGTCGCCGTCGACAGAATGGCAAGTCGGGCCGGGATCTGGTTTTTGCTAGGTGCGCTGTGCTTACCCATGAGACGCTTCTTTCGGAGTGGTCGATCGCGTGTCGGATCGCCTGTCCCCCAAAGGCACAGGCTCGGTGCTGCCGAGTCGAGCTGCATGTCGGGACCTACCGATCGCCGTTGGTCGGGTGGCCTAGCTCGCTGGTGCCACCAAATTGTTGATCCCGCAAATGAGGTTAAGACGCGACGAAGCAACCCACGAGTTGTGAGTCGAATTCTAAAATCGAGTTGAGGGCTGATTAACAGCGCCACAGTCGATCACGGGCCGATAACGCCCCGATCACATCGGATCACGAAGGGCCCGAAGACCCACTCCACCTGGGCGTTGGACCAACCCGCGCTCGTACCCGGTGTGCACCACGCCGCGGCGACCATCGCCGCCCGCGCCCATGTGCCCTGCCGTCCCGACCATGTCGCGGCCCGGCGATCAGCGAGGCCGAGCCGCGGCGACCAGGGTTGACTACCGGAACGGCGGCTCGTTGAAGGTGCGCAACTTGCGCGAATGCAGCCGATCCCCTTCGGCGCGCAACAATTCCACGGCACGGATGCCGATCTGCAGGTGCTCCGAAATGGCCCCTTCGTAGAAGCGGTTCGCCTGGCCCGGCAGTTTGATCTCGCCGTGTAGCGGCTTGTCCGAGACGCACAGCAAGGTGCCGTAGGGCACGCGGAAGCGATACCCCTGCGCCGCGATCGTCGCGCTTTCCATATCGATGGCGACCGCGCGGCTCAGGTTGAAACGCAGGGCCGACGCGGAGTAGCGCAGTTCCCAGTTCCGATCGTCGGTGGTGACCACGGTGCCGGTGCGCAGCCGCTGCTTCACCTCTTCGCCCGGCATATTGCTGACGATCTTGGTGGCGTCGTACAGCGCCCGCTGCACCTCGGCGATGCTCGGAATCGGAATATCCGGCGGCAGCACCGAATCCAGCACGTGATCGTCGCGCAGATACGCGTGCGCGAGCACGTAGTCGCCGATCGCCTGGCTCTCCCGCAGGCCACCGCAGTGGCCGATCATCAGCCACGCGTGCGGGCGCAGCACCGCGAGGTGATCGCAGATGGTTTTCGCGTTCGACGGCCCGACGCCGATGTTCACCAGGGTGATGCCGCGTCGATCGGCAGAGGTCAGGTGCCAGGCCGGCATCTGATGCTTCTTCCACGCGAGATCCGAAGTCGTTGCCGCGCCGAGGGTTTCGGCGTCGATCACCGTGCCGCCCGGGCAGGAGAGACCGTCGTAGGGACTGTCGGGATCGGCGATCTGCTCGCACGCCCAGCGCACGAATTCATCGACATAACGCGTGTAATTGGTGAAGAGCACGAACGGCTGGAAATGGTCTACCGGCGTTCCGGTGTAATGCTGCAACCTGGCAAGCGAGAAATCGGTGCGCAGCGCGTCGAAATGACTGAGCGGGAATGTGTCGATCGCATTGAAGATGCCGTCGGCGGTTTCGTCACCGATGCTTGCCAGATCGGTGGTCGGAAAATACCGCGCCATCACCGCGGCCATCGAGCTGTCCAACGCGAGGTCGGCGCGGTCGATAACGTAGGGGAACGGGATCTCCTGCCGCGACGGCGATACCTCGATGCGCACGTCGTAGTCGTGCTCGATCATCTCCAGCTGTTCGGCCAGGTAGTGCCGCAGCAGGTCCGGGCGGGTGATCGTGGTGGCATAGCTGCCGGGGCGGGTGAATCGTCCCCACGCGCGGGAACGATTCTTCGACGGCGTCGCGCCGTCCCAGCTGATGCGCAGTTCGGGATAGACGAACAGCCCGGCGGCGCGGGTGGCCTCGTCCGGCACCGTGCCGTTCTCGACGAAGGCCCGGATCGCATCGCGCAACGCGGCGACGGATTCGGCGTAGCGCGTTTCCAGCTGATCCAGGGCCTCGGCGCTGGTCAACGAACTGGCTGGTGGCCGATTCGGCATGTGTCTCCCTGCGTCGCGTCGTCAGTCGTGATACGGACACCGTATTTCACCCCGCCGACACCGCCGCGGCTCGCACCTGGCAGCTCACCGCGTTTCCGTCAGCCCCCGCACTGCCGAGCGCACCAATTCCAGTATCGTCGGCCATTTTTCGGACTCGGGGTCGATGAGATCGAAATGGTGGGTGTGCGGCAGCACCACCGATTCGGCCGGGCTGTCCTGGCTCAACGCGACGGGAACGGACTGATCGTCGGTGCCGTGCACCAGGAGCACACCGGGCTGGCGCGGCGACAGGCGCACTTGGGGGTCCAGGTCGGCATACCGGCGCGGGTGCTGTTCGGGAGTCCCGCCCATCCACCTGGTGACGGCATCGTCGGCCAGGTGCAGCCGGGACGCGCGTGCGAGATCCGCCACCGGCGCCAAGGCGAGGACCTCGGCCTGGCGCTGGTAGGCCCGCGTCAGCGCAAGCATCCCGCCCGCGGAATGGCCGACCCACAGCGCCGGCTCGGTCAAGCCGGTCTCGAACAGGTCCAGATCCTCGATCGCGATCTGGGGTTCGCCTGGCACGCGCCGATATTCCGGCAGTACGACCCGAAACCCTTCGCGGGCGAGGGCGCGGGCGAGCGGCCTGGCATGGGTCCGATCAATGGTTGGCCGAAAGTAGCCGCCATGGATGTTCACCACGGTTGGTCCCGATTCGCCGAACACCTCCATCACCTGGTCCGGGTGTGAACCGTAGGACGTGACAACGCCCGGGTCGGCGCCCAGCCGCAGCAACCGGTCGATTGCCACCAGTTCCTGGTGCTCGAAACTCTCGTGGTCTGTCAACGGCCACCCCTCTTCTCTCAGGGCAAGTTAGCAAAACACGATCTGTGGCCTACCGGTTCCGCTCGAGGTACCTTATTTATACGCGTACTAAAACTGTGAACGGGGGAACGATGACCGTGATCGACCTTGCCGAGGCGAGGGAGCAGTCCACACCACCACCGAGTGCTGATTCCGCAGCGGGACAGCGTATTTCGGGTCTACTGCGCCCACATCTGTTGAGTTTCACCGCCGTGATCGTGCTGCAGGTCATCGGTGCCGTCGCGGGTCTGGCACCGCTGCTCGCGGTCGTCGAATTGGGTCGCACGCTGTTGTCGCCGGGTCCGCTCGATCACGGTCATGTCTGGGCCGTGGTGATCGCGGGTGCGGTCGGCTTACTCGTGCGACTGCTGTTCACGGCCGCTTCGGCGGGCATCGGACATGTCGTCGACAGCCGGGTGCAACTGTCGTTTCGCAGGCAGCTGGCCGCGCGGCTCGGGCGGGTGCCGATCGGCTGGTTCGCGCGGCGCCGAACCGGCGAGCTGGCGAAGGTGGTCGGCGAGGACGTCGGTGCCGTGCACCCGTTCATCGCGCACGCGCCGGGCGAGCTCGTCTCCGCGTTCGTGGTGCCGCTGGTATCGCTGAGCTATCTTTGCACCGTCGACTGGCGGCTCACGCTGATCACGCTGATACCGGTGGTGTTGGCGATAGCGCTTGTCCCCCTGATGATGACGCCGATCCGGCTGCGCGAACAGCAGGAGTTCGATACGGCCATGGGCCAGATCGCGAGTTCGGTGGTCGAGTTCGTGCAGGGCATCTCGGTGGTCAAGGCGTTCGGCGGATCCGGGCGCGCGCACAGTAAATTCCGCACGGCCGCAGACACTTTCGTCGATACCTTCCTGCACTGGGTGCGCGCGGTCTCCGCGATCGCCGCGGGGATGCAGTTGGCGCTGTCGCCGCCGTTCGTGCTGCTCGTCGTGCTGATCGGCGGTACCGCGCTGATCACGAACGGCGCACTGGCCCCGGCGGATCTGCTGCCGTTCCTGCTGCTCGGTCTGGGCCTGACCGCTCCGGTGGCGGCACTTGGCCACGGCTTCGACGATATGCAGGCCGCCTGGCGCGCGGTCGGGCGGATCGAGGACGTGCTTGCCGTGCCACCCCTACCGGAGCCGATGAATCCGGTTGCGGCGCAGGGACATCGGGTCGAGCTGCGGGATGTTCGATTCGGCTATGAGGCCGATCACGAGGTGTTGCGCGGCATCGACCTGGTGCTCGAACCGGGGACGGTCACCGCGCTCGTCGGGCCTTCGGGCAGCGGAAAGTCCACGCTGGTACAGCTTTTGCCGCGATTCTTCGACCCGACGCACGGTTCGGTCGTCCTGGGTGGTGTCGATCTGCGGGAACTGAGCAGTCGGGACCTCTACCGGACGGTCTCCTTCGTCTTCCAGGACGTTCGCCTGTTGCGCGCGTCGATCGCGGACAATATCGCGCTGGCGGTTCCGCATGCCGACCTCGATGCGGTGGTTCGCATTGCCAAGCTGGCGAATATCCACGATCGAATTCTCCAGCTGCCGCGCGGCTACGAGTCGGTGATCGGCGCGGATGTCGAACTGTCCGGCGGTGAGGCGCAACGCATTTCGATCGCGCGCGCCCTGCTCGCCGACGCACCGGTGCTTGTGCTGGACGAGGCAACCGCCTTCGCCGACCCGCAGACCGAACACGCGGTGCGCGAAGCCCTTTCGACGCTGGCGGGCGATCGGACGATTCTCGTCATCGCGCATCGACTCGAGACGGTCGCCGACGCCGACACCGTGGTGATGCTCGACGACGGGGTGATCGTCGAACGGGGCAGGCCCGGCGAATTGCTCACGCAGAACGGAAGATTCGCGGAGTTCTGGCGTTCGCACCAGGCCGCAGAGATCGAAACCCAAGTACCGCGAGGAGATGAGCTCCGATGATTCGCATGCTGCTGCAGGTGCTCGGCCCTGAGTACGCCCGGTCGATGCGCCACACCATGGCCCTGATGACGCTCACCGCGATTGTCGAGGGGTTGTCCTACGCACTGCTGGTTCCCGTGCTGCGGGCGCTGTTCGGGAGTGACCCCGGCGCTGCCGAACCTTGGCTGATCGCGTTCGGGGTCGCGGTCGCGGTGTACGCGGCGCTGCGCTATCGCAGCGACCTGTCCGGGTTCCGGGTCGGGGCGACGATGTTGCGCGGGATGTATCACCGGCTCGGTGATCATCTGGCGCGCTTGCCCATTGGCTGGTACAGCGCCAACCGGGTCGGTGAGGTGTCCGTGCTGGCCAGTCGCGGTCTCTTGCAGGCGATGAGTGTGGCGGCGCATCTGCTTGCGCCGTTCATCTCCGCGTGTGTCACTCCGCTGACGATCATCGTCGTGATGTTCGCCTTCCAATGGCAGCTGGGGTTGGCCGCGTTGGTCGCCGTGCCGCTGGTCGCGGCGGTGCAGATCTGGACGGGACGCTCGATGGCCGCCGCCGATGCGGACAGCGCCGAACGCGGGCGCGAGGCCTCGGCGCGAGTCATCGAATACCTGCAGGCCCAGCCGGTGCTGCGGGCTGGCGGCCGGACCGGTGCGCGGTTCAGGTTGCTCGACGACTCGCTGTCCGACGTCCAGCGTGCGGCCCGGCGTTCCACGCTGTCGGCGCTGCCCGGCGCGGTGGGCCTTACGCTCACGGTGCAGGCGATGTTCACCGCGCTGCTGATCCTCGCCACCTACCTCGCACTCGGCGGAAACATCAGCGCGGCAGAGGTTTTGGCGATCCTGGTGCTCACCGCCCGGTGTGCCGATCCGCTGCTCTCGCTGACCGATATCGGCGGGAAACTGCGCGGCGCACGTGCCGAACTGGCCAGGCTCGACGCGGTGCTGCGCGCCGAGCCGCTGCCGGAAGCTCGCGAACCGATCGAGCCGGTGAGCCGCGACCTGCGGTTCGACTCTGTGACCTTCCGGCAGCACAACCGCACCTTGATCGACAGCCTGTCGTTGGCTGTTCCACAGGGACAGCGGCTCGCCATTGTCGGACCATCGGGTGCGGGCAAGTCCACCTTGCTGCGGTTGCTCGCGCGGTTCTACGACGTAGACGAAGGTGCGGTGCGGGTGGGAGGCGTCGATGTGCGCGCCATCAGCACCGAGGTTTTGATGCGGCAGATCGCCATCGTCTTCCAGGATGTCTATCTCTTCGACGGCACCATCGAGGAGAACGTACGCCTCGGCCGTCCCGACGCCGGCGAAGCCGAGGTGCGCGCCGCGGCGACCGCCGCGCGACTCGACGAGGTGATCGAGCGCCTGCCCGGCGGTTGGGCGACACACGTCGGCGAAGGCGGCGCACTGCTGTCCGGCGGTGAGCGCCAACGTGTTTCGATCGCACGCGCGCTGCTGAAGAACGCCCCCATCGTGCTACTCGACGAGGTGACCTCGGCGCTGGACCCGACCAACGAGGCGGCCGTCCACGCGGGTATCGAGCGCCTGATGGCGGGCCGAACAGTGGTCATGGTCGCGCACCGCCTGCGCACCGTGCAACGCGCCGACCACATCGTCTTCCTCGACGGCGGCCGCATCGTCGAACAGGGCAGCCACGAAGAACTACTGCATCGCGATGGCCGCTACGCCGCTTTCTGGGATATCTCCATGGTGCCGTAGCAAGTGCCGAGGTCAGACCGTGCGCGCCATGACGATGTCGTCGACGTATTCGCCGTCGATGCGGAACTCACCGCGCAGGGTGCCTTCGACGACGAAGCCCATGCGTTCGTAGAGTCGGCGGGCATCGGTGTTGGGGGACAGGACACGGAGGCTGAGGCGGGTCGCGCCCTGGCGACGGGATTCGGCGACGGCATTCTCGATGAGGTCGGAGCCGATACCGTTGCCGCGGAATTCTTCATCGACGACGAAGCCCTGAATATGGCGGACGTGGGCACAGCTCGGGACCGGAATCGGTTGAATCAGGCGAAGATAGCCGACGACCCGGTTGTCGAGTACCGCGACCAGGTAGTGCTCCGGCGAGTCGGATTCGCCGAAGAACGGACGGCCCCGAGGTGGGCGCGGAGCAATCTCGGACACCGGAGACCAACTGCGCCAATTGAGATCGGCCAGTTGGGCATCGTCCGCGAGGGTCGCCTTACGGATGGTCACCATGTCCATGTCCGACAGTCTGCCGGATTTGGCCGCGCAGTGTCGCGGAGATTTGCCGAACGGGACCGTGCCGCGAATCCCCTTGCGGTCCAGCAGTATTCAGACATTGCCCTAGCCGATGCTGAAAGGTTGGCCCCACAGTGTTTCGGTGTCGTCCATGACGTTGTCGTGCACCGTGACCGTCGTGTAGGCGCGGGCTTCGGCGGCGCCTGCGCAACCTTCCACGGACAGCGTGTGATTCACGTATTGGGTGATGCCGGAGGTGCCGGTGAAGGTGTAGTCCTCGATCTTCTTGGTGGCTACTTTGCCTGGCTTCAGCTGAATGCTCAAAGAGGGGTCGGCGTAGGGCGAGACGCCCGAATTGTTCACGGTGCCACCGGCGTAACCGCCAGCACTGAGGCCGTCGCTGCCCCCGTTGCCGCCCTTATCGGGGCCGGCGGGGGTGTCGGTTTTCGGGTCGCTCGGCGTATCGCCGCTGCCGTCCGCATGCGTGGCACTGCCCAGATCCACCTGGCAGCCAACGAGATAGCCGGTCTCGATCCGGCCGCCGCTGACCGTGACACCGGCGGGCACGGTGAGGTGTATCGACGTCACACCGGACACCCACACGTTGCGGGAGAGCGGGCTCGACGCCATCGACCCGGAGATCGTCGCCTGCTCGCCGGTGCGGTCGACCGCGGCGGCGACACCGTCGCGAGTGGTGAACTGGTCGTGCCCGTCGGGGAGTGTCACCGGGGTGTCTGCTCGTGCCAGACCGGTCGGCACCAGCAGGAAGGCGCCCGCGACCAGCGCGGCGCACAGTGAACCGCGCATCGCGCTGTTCCTCTCGTTCGATCGATTCACGTCGCTCAGCCGACGCTGAACGGGTCGCCGTACAACGTCACTTCGGCCGAACCCTTGTCGTTGGTGACGGTCAACGCGCTGTAGGCGCGCGCCTCCGCGAATCCACCGCACCCGCTCAGCTGAATACCGCGATTGCGGTACGCGATACCGACGGCACCCGCCGCGGGATCGATCGTCTTGGAGCCGAACTTCACCACCGCCACTCCCCCGGGCACCAGCTTGATACTTGGGTTCAATTCCGGCGACATCGATTCGGGCGACAGGTAGACATCACCGCCGAGCGACAACCCACCGGATAGATCCACCTGGCAGCCGACCAGATACCCGGTTTCCAAGGTGCCGCCCGTCGCGCCCGGGACCGTGGCATACGCGGTACCCGATAGCTGCGCCGTCCGTGACATGCCGTTGGCGGCCAGCGACGGTGAGATGATCGCGGTCTCACCGGTCCTGGTCAGGTCAACCGGAATACCGGTCGCCGTGGTCAATGCCTGCTCACCGGCAGGCAGCGGCACCACGGTATCGGCGCCCGCCACCCCACATCCGAGCATCAGCACTGCCAGCCCGACGCCGATACCGGCCGCGCCGCGGCCGACACCATCAAGCACCCTCATCAAACCTCATCCTCGACAGCAAGCAGGAACCGCAAAGGTCGCACACAAAGTTGAACGTCAGCTGGGAATCACCGGTGTGCTTCCTGTATGCCGAGTCCGTGGGCGCATTCGACCAAAGGGATTCCGGCGGCATCGAATTCGTGCGGCGTCAGGACCGCCCGCCGATGCCGCCGGATCCCGGGTCCACTGCTGGCTGCCGGAGGCGCGCTACGGCACCAGCAGATACCACTCCGCGAACGTGCCCTTGATGGGCCATGCGGCCGCCATGACCTTGGCCGGTCCCATCCCCACCCACAGGTCCGCCGTGACGGTGTCGCCCGGCGTCGCGTCGGCGCCGACATAGACATCCTGGGTTCGCGGACCCGCCGAACCCACCCAGCCCAGCTTCACCTGGTTGCCGCACGGGCCGCCCAGGTAACCGCGCGGTGTCACATGTGCCAGCACGTGGCCGGGCCGCCGCGGCGCGGCCTCGAGTGCGACATCGATCGCGCCCGCGCAGAAGCTCGCGTCGCCGAAGGTGTAGAGCGAGGTTCCGACGGTCGTCAATTGCGGCAGCGGATCAGCCTGTGCCGGAGCCGCCACCCCAATAGACAACGCAGCGACCACCGCTGCCACCATTCCCGCCAGCATTCGCCGCGCCCTCATCACTTGAATCCCTTCCCACATAACATCATTCGCGGCCGCACCACCCGCTTCAGCCACTCGCTTCAGCACACCCGGCGATAGCGCGCCATTGCGCAGCGGCAGCTATTTCATGGGTCAGCGTATCGAAACAAACCACTCCCGGCGGTGTCGTTAAGACCCACCTAATCGCGCCTGAAGTTCAGCTCTACCAACAGCATTCGTTCGATGCAGCCAACTCGACCGGCAAAGGGCGGGCGCGGTCTGGCGCGGCCGGTCGGGCAATGCGGGTCGCCTGGGCCAGGCCCCACAGGGCCAGGGCGGCAAAGGAGTAGGCGGCGCCGACCCAGCAGGAGCCCGACCAGCCCCAGGTGCCGTATGCCCAGGTGGTGGTGATCGCGCCGAGGGCGGATCCGAGGGAGTAGAAGGACATGTAGGCGCCTATGACGCTGCTGGCCTGGTCTGGATGGGCTGCGGTCAGTAGGTGTTGGCTACTGACATGTACTGCCTGGACGGCGAAGTCGAGCAGGATGATGCCGATGATGAGCAACCACAGGGTTGCTTCGGTCCGGGCGATGAGTAGCCAGGAGGCGGTGAGCAGCGCCAGGGCGGAACCGGTAATCGCTTGTGCGCGACCGGAATCGGCCCATCGTCCCGCGCGGGCGGCGCCGAGTGCTCCGGCCAGGCCCACCAGTCCGAACAGGCCGATCTGGGTGGTGCCGAAGTTCCAGGGATCGGTGCCGAGCGGGAAAGCGAGCCCGCTCCAGAGGGTTCCGAAGGACGCAAAGAGCAAGAAGGTGATCAGCCCTCGGCTCAGGAACAGGCGATCCGTGCGCACGAGCCGCCCCATCGATGCCAGCACCTGCGCGTAGCGTGCGCCGGGAGTGCCGCGGTCCGGGTCGAGTGTCGCGCGGACGGTGAAAGCCAGTGCCACGCAGAGCATTGCGAGCAGTGCGTACACGGCGCGCCAGCTGACCGTGTCGCCAAGAACTCCCGCGAGGACGCGGACGCCGAGGATGCCGATCACCACACCGGAGGTGACCGCGCCGATATTGCGGCCCCGCTCGTTCGGCGCGGACACGGCGGCGACGTAGGCAACGGTCACCTGAACAACAACCGCGAACAGACCCGCGATCGCCAGCCCCGTCACCGCGACGGCACCGTTCGGCGCGACGGCAACGACCGCGGCCCCGACGGCGGTGAGCGCGAGATGCACGGTGATGAGCCGACGCCGATTCACCACGTCGCCGAGCGGGACCAGCAGCACGAGACCGACGAAGTAGCCGACCTGCCCGGCGGCCACCAGCCAGCCCAGCGACCCGCGCGCCAATCCAAGGCTGCTGCCCGCTGTCGCCAATACCGGCTGGATCGCATAGATCGTCGACACGGCCACCGCGCACACCAGTGCCAGGACGAACCGCTGCGACCTGGTAACTCCTGTCGCCACCACACCCTCCAAAATTAGTAGCAAAATGCAACCATTGGAGCGTAGGGCATAATGGTTTCGAAGTGCAACCAATCAGGAGGAGGGTCATGACCACGACGCTCGGTTCCGGCCGCGAGTGGACCGACCCCACCTGCCCGGTCGCGCGAACCGTCGACCTCGTCGGCGACCGATGGAGCCTGCTGATCGTGCGTGACGCCATGGACGGCGCGGCGACGTTCACCGAATTCCAGCAGCGGCTCGGGATCGCCAGGAACATCCTCAGCGATCGCCTGCGCAGGCTCGTCGAGCACGGCATCCTCGCCACGAGCACCGCTCCGGGCGGCAAGCGGCACAGCTACGAACTCACCTCAGCCGGGCAGGATCTGTTCACCATCGTCGTGGCGTTGCGCCAGTGGGGCGAACGCCACGCCTTCACCGGCAACGAACCGCACTCGACACTCGTCGATCATGACGGCGGCCCCGTCGCCCGACTGCGCACCGAAAATCACGAGGGCGAGCGCGTCACCGCGGCGACCACCCGAGTCCGCAAGGTCGGCTCGGAAGATGCGTAATCTGCTGCACCGCAAGCGATTCGGATAGCACGGTCCGCGTCGACGGCGGAGTCGTCATTCGCGGGCTGCCAGCCACGCCACGATGGCGGCCACCGCCTCCGGATCCAGGCTGGCATCGTCAGCGTTGTAACCGACCATGACCTGGGCCTGAACCAGCTCCGAACGCGGTCTCGGCTCGTGCTTCAGCACGTGGTTCGCGTTCTCGGGGAACAGGAACGTCACGTCTTCGCGCCCCGCGGCCGCACGTCGCAACGGATCGCCGTCGACCTGCCAGTCCACCTGAACGTCCTTCTTGCCGATGACGACGAGGACGGGCACGCTCACCCGGCCGAGCGGGGCCACCGCATCCGCCGTCCACAACTCGCGGGCGAAGGGCAGATTGGCCGGGCTTTCCAAGGCGCGCAGGATATTCGTAACATCTTCGGGGAGAACGGGATCCGCGGCGATGGGCTCGCCCGCCAGGAACCGCGCGATCGACGCGTCGTACAGGCCGAGCAGCTCCGCGCCGTTGGGGATCGCCGTCGCCTGCGCGGCCAACTGCGATCTGGCCACGTCACCGACGGCGCGACCAGGAGGGCCGGTGAGCACCAACCCGGCGAAAGGGGGTTCGACGTCGTGCATCGCGTAATTGAGAACGTGCAGCGTCCCCTCGCTGTTGCCGAGTCCGAAAATCCGATCGGCGCGGACGTTGTCCTCGGCCGCGAGGGCGCGCACGGCGCCGGTGAGCTCGTCGAGGTGGCTCTGCATGCTCATCTTGCCGATCAGCAGCGGAATGGTCTCCCGCACATGGGGTCCCGACGCGCGCTTGTCGTAGCGCAACGAGGCGATGCCCGCCCGACCGAGCGCCTCCGCCAGCAGGCGGCCGCTTCCGTTGGATCCGGGAAGCAGCGGCGAATTCCAGTCGCGGTCGGTGGGACCGCTACCGGCCACCAGCACTACGCCGGGGAACGGACCCTCGCCGTCGGGCCGCAGCAGCGTCCCGTACACGGTGGTCGGACCGAGCGACCAGCTGACCTCGCGGCTCTGCACCTACGCATCGTACGTCCGCGGCGTCGCGGGTCCCGGCGGTTAGAAGGGCGGGGGCACGTCGATGGTCAGCTCGGACGGGTTGGGGTTCGTGCTCACCTGGACGGCGACGCGGCCAGCACCGTCGAGCGTAAAGAAGGCGGCGTTCCACCCGTAATGGCTGTCGTGCTCGGTTGTCCGCGTCTCGGTATTGCTCACACCGGTATCCAGATTGCGCATCGTGACCGTCGTGGAGATTTGACAGTTGTTGCCCATCGAAGCGGACAACGAGCTGAACGGATTGCTGGCGGCATCGGGAGCGAAATTCACCGTTACCCTTGCCGAGCTATCGATGAAGTTCGCAAACTCACGGGCCTGTTGGCCCTGACTGTACGACACCTCGGCGCTGACCGTTCCGGAACACCCCGGTCCAGCGTCGACGTGCGCAGGTTCGAAAGACGTCGGATCCGCAGACGCTGGACCAGCGGATATGACGAACGTGACCATCGGAAGAATCGATACTGCCGCACACTTCAGAACGCCTCGCATCATGACTCCCGTCCTCGGGCGGATCAGCCGCGGGTCGATCCCCTCGGACCACGCCGCCACTGCGGATCCAGCAATTTGCTAGCAAAGTTCCACGCTAGCAGAGCCGGTCCGACTCCATCGACTCGCGAGCGGGAGCCAGCACACGCGAACGGCCAACGCCGGTCCGGCGTAGGTTGCTGGGTCCCGCCCCGGTCGATCCCGCCGGGATCAGTTCACCCGGATGCCGTCCGGACTCGCGTTGACGCGGATGCCGTCCTGAGTAGTGGCGCCGTCGCGAGTCTTCGGAGTCCATGTGTCGGCGCCGTCCCGATTGTTCGGAGTCCACGTGTCGGCGCCGTCCCGAGTCGCGACGCCCTCCCGAGTCGCATTCGGATTCCCACTCTGCGAGCTGCTGTCCCCCGGTGCGACCTGCGAGCGGCTGTCATTGTTCGCCCAAGCCTGTGCGCTACCGAGAATCAGCGCACTGATCACGGCGGCGCCAGCGATACCGGCGCGGATAGTTGCATTCATCATGTACTCCGTTGCTCTGATGGAATAGCGGCCTCGACTCTCAACGCTAGAAACCGAGCCGACCTGCGACAAGACCGCAGAAGGCCGGGCGCAATGGTCGGGGGGATCGTGCGCCGTGGCAACGAATTCGCGCCGCAAGCGTCGCGCCAGGGCGGTGCAAGAGGTGTCGAAAAGCATTGGCTCATGGATGAATTCGATGTGCACGAGCGGAGGCCGATCACCCTCCGAGCTGGCAGCACCGTGCTGTTCACCGGCGATTCGATCACCGACCCGCAACGGCTCGAGAACGAAGAGGGCCACCGATTCGGCTATCCGCTGCGCATCGCGGACGAGTGGCGACTGCGGCACCCGGACCGGCCGGTGACCTGGCTGAACTCCGCGCTCGCAGGCTGCAAGGTGATGGACCTCGAAACACGTTGGCAGGCAGACGTTCTCGACGCACGCCCGGACGTGGTGTCGATTCTCGTCGGCATCAACGACGTCGGCTGGCATTCGCTCGCCCCGGACGGCTACCTGATCTCCGCGCAGGACTACGCGGCGGGATACGAACGGCTGCTCGCACCCCTCGCCGACACCGGTGCCGAGCTGATCCTCATCGAGCCGTTCCTCCTGCCGATCAGCGGCGCCATCGAGGTCGGCAACGGCTACGCGATTATCGACGAAGCGGGCCGCAAGCAGTGGCGCGCCGACCTGGACCCGAAGATCCAGGTCGTGCGCGAACTCGCCCGCGAGTACGGCGCGCGGCTGCTTGCCGCGGACGGCATGTTCGCCGAGCTCGCCGCGACGACCGGACCGGAGTACTTGGCCGAGGACGGCGTGCACCCGACACCGGCTGGTCACGCCGCACTCGCGGCGGCCTGGCTCGGCCTGGTCGCACCGGCCGAAGTCCAGGCCTGAGCGAGACGATCAGCCGGCTACCCGCTGGCTCAGTTGCCCGGTCGCCGCGTTCAGTGTTGGCAGGTAGCCGTGGGCGTGGCCGTCCTCGTTGGGGTGATAGGACTCGACGGGGTCGGCGATGTTCAGTTGATTGATCCACGGATCTTCACCGCAGATGCCGTGCCCGGCGAAGCGGGAGGTCGGGTTGGCGAAGCTGAATCCGGCGGACTGGGCACGGGCCGCGATGACCCGGTCGAGTTCGTCGGCCCCGCGGTTGAGGGAGTCGCGTTTGTGCAGGCTGAAGCTCAACGGACAGGCATCACGTTCGAAGAGCCTCGGGTAGCCGAGGACGACGACCTTGGCTTTCGGCGCCTTGGCCTTGATGTCTTGGTAGAGCCCGTCGAGGCGGCCGGGCAGTGTGTGGTTGGCGTAGGAGATGCCACCGTTGACGGCCGCGTCGCAGCTGGCGTCGCTGGCGGGGAACACGCAGGAGCGCAGGATGTCGGAGAAGCCGGCGTCGTTGCCACCGGCGGTGATGGTGACCAGGCCGGTCCGGTCGTTCAGCGCGCCCAGTTGGCTGTTGCGCACGTCCTGGGTGGTTGCGGCGCTGCAGGCGTTGAAGGTGAAGGAGCCCACCGCGTGGGATCCCGCCCATAGTGCGGGGTAGGCGGAGTCGCTGCGAAGGCAGTCACCGCTGTCGGGGCGGTAGTCGCCGATGCCGACGCCGGACGAGTATGAGTCGCCAAGTGCGACATAGTCGGTGGATGCCGGGGTGTCGGCAAGGGCGACGGTAGCGGGCAGCAAGGCGGTCACGAGTGCGGCGAAGGTCGCCTGCAATGCACGGGCGCGAATCATTGTTTTGCTCCAAGGAAAGGCAACAGCGGCGCGGAAGTAATGGGAGCACTGCCGTTCAGCGAAAACGGCTATGTGCAGTGCGGAGAGACAAATGAGGACAGAGTCACGATACGAACCCCTCCGGCTCCACCACGAAAACCGTTGCTCCCCACCGTCTGACATGCGGCAATGCGCAACTGGGGAGTGCTGCTCGGCGTTGCCGTGCCGAGCAGCCGCGCGATTTTCCTTCGGTACCGGCGCTGCTGGCCGGTTGGTTACTCGGTGAATACCGAACGCTACTGCGCCGGTGCGGCTGTCGGGTCAGCCCGGCAGTTGTGCGCCTTCGGCGAAGTCCGTGGTGCGCGAGAGGTCGGCCCACTTGTCGATCTCGGCGTCCACGGCCGCTCGCCCGGCTCGCACCAGCCGCAGGGCGTCGGAGCCGAGTACCAGGTGCGCCGGTGGCTCCGCCGCCCCGATCACCGAAAGTATTGCGGCCGCGGCCTTTTCCGGATCTCCGAGCTGATTGCCGTCGGCCGCCCTTCGGTGTGCGCGCACCGGATCCATCAGCTCGTCGTAGTCCGAGATCGAACGTTCGGTGCGAACCATGGATCGCCCCGCCCAGTCGGTGCGGAACGAACCGGGCGCGACGGCCGTGACGTGGATGCCGAACCCGGCGACCTCCTTGCCGAGCGTCTCGAGAATTCCCTCCAAGGCGTATTTGCTGCCGTGGTAGTACGCCAGGCCCGGCACCGTCATGAGCCCACCCATGGAAGTGATGCCCAGAATGTGGCCCGATCGCCGGGCCCGCAGGTGCGGCAGCACCGCCTGGATGGTGGCGACCGCGCCGAAGACGTTGACCGCGAACTGGTTTCGCAGTTCGGCCAGTGGCGATTCCTCGAAGACCCCTTCGTGGCCGTATCCGGCGTTGGCGATAACGACGTCGATCGGGCCGACCGTCGATTCGATGTCATTCACCGTGTCGAGGACCGCCGCGTCGTCGGTGACGTCGAGAATCCGCGCGAGGGCGCGGCTCGGATGCAGTGCTCGGAATTGCGCGGCATCGGCTTCGCGGCGGACGGTGCCGACCACGACGTGGCCGTCCTGGATGGCCTTGCGCGCGATCGCCTGTCCGAAGCCGGAACTCACGCCGGTGATGAGGAAGGTCTTGCCGGTGATTCGATCAGTCATCCGGCAAATCTACACTCTGTTATATAAAATCAACACAGTGTAGAAAATAATCTTCCCGGGGTAGGATGGCGTTCGTGCCCGAGACCGGAACCCCCCGCGGCCGCCGCCGGACCGCGCCAACCAAGGGCGACCAGCGCGAGCAAGCCATCCTCGACGCCGCCGAAAAGCAGCTGGACGCCATCGGATTCGATCGGATGACGATCGAGACGATCACCAAGGCGGTTGGCATCACCCGGGGAGCGTTCTACTTCTACTTCGCCTCCAAGAACGCGGTCCTTGCCGCCCTGGTCGCGCGAACCGTGGCCACGCTGCGCACGGAGATCGAAGCCGCCGACGCCTCCGGCGAACCGGCGCTCGCCCTGCGCCGCAGCATCGACCAGACCCGCGACATGTGGCGCGACCACGGCAATGTCATGCGCGCCGCCGTCGAGCTCAGCCCCACCGTCGAGGCCGTCGGCGAGAGCTGGCATTCGGCCGTCGCCGCCATTCGCGACATCACCCGGGGCATCGGCCGGCGCGCCGGGCTTGCCGATGACCACGGTCCGACCGGCGCGCACGCCATCACGACCGCACTCGTGTGGATGACCGAGCGCGCGTTCTATCAAGCGTCGAAGGCCGGCAGCTCACTCGACGACACCGCGGCGACCCTCACCCACCTGTGGCTCAACGCCCTGAGGCTTGATGGCGGCTAGCAGAGGCCAGCTTGTGTTCAACGATTACGTTGTGGCACTTCGGCTATCGGGGGCGCGCAGCGGGGCGCCGACGTGGTGCAGATGTGTCAGCGCCTCGCGGTACGAGGAGATCAACCCGGTTTCGTGGTAGGGCACGCCGATTTCGGTGCAGTAGTCGCGGACGATCACCTGGGCGTGGCGCAGGTTCGGCGTCGGCATGCTCGGGAACAAGTGGTGCTCGATCTGATAGTTGAGCCCGCCGAGGGCGAGGTCGGTCAACACGCCACCGCGGACGTTGCGGGAGGTCAGCACCTGACGACGGAGGTAGTCGGGGCGGTCGTCGCCGGTCAAGGTCGGCATGCCTTTGTGGTTCGGGGCGAAGATGCAGCCCATGTACAGGCCGAAGAGGCCTTGGTGTACGGCGATGAACGCGAAGGCTTTGTCGGCGGGCAGAATCGCGAACAGTGCGGTCAGGTAGCTGGCGAAGTGGCCGAACAGCAGTGCGCCCTCCACGCCGCGGTGTTTGACCGATCGACTTCTGAGCGCACGTACGCCGGCCACGTGCAGGTTCAGGCCCTCCAGCAACAGGAGCGGGAAGAACAGGAACGCCTGCGCCCTTCCGATGAGACGAGCCAGACCGCGGCTGGACCGTGCCTGCCGTTGTGACCAGACCAGAATGTCGGGCGCGACATCGGGGTCGAGTTCCTCGTGGTTCGGGTTGGCGTGATGGCGGGTGTGCTTGTCCTGCCACCAGCCGTAGCCGAGGCCGATGCCCGCGTTGCCGACGAGTCGTCCCACCAACTCCGTCGGCTGCCGGAGCCGGAAGACTTGGCGGTGTGCGACATCGTGCATGACGAGCGCGACTTGCGCGAACGTCACGGCCATGAAGCCAGCGACCAGCAGCGTCCACCACGAATCGCCGATGAGGACGAACGCCGCCCAGCCAGCCGCGAACGCGATGCCGACGAGGCTGAGCCGGACGGCATAGTAGACCGGACGCCGGTTCAGCAGCCCCGCCTCGGAGATCCGGCGCAACAGGCGGGGGTAATCGCCGTCGGCGCCGCGCCGCGGTGTCCGCGCGGGTGACTCGGGGACCAAAGCAGGTGTCGTCATAGATCTTCCTGAGAGCTGAGTCGGAGACGCCACCTCCGTCCGTCGACAATGCCAGGCCGGTCGATGTTCGGACCAGGGCGCCGATTTCGATACTCCGAAGCTATCCGCCGGATTCTCGTTGCCCGTAATCCCTTGGTATGACGTGGTATCGGACCGTGGTGTGATATCGGATGCTAACCGCGGATCGAGGCTGGTAATCGGTTATCGGCCAATACATCCGGGTCGCCGGGCGGATGTCCGCTCTCAATGGGTCAAGCGTCGGTTCACCAGCCGGGCTCACCGAGCAGGACGATGGTGGCACACATGGGTGCCGCGGGGTCGAGCAGGAGGTGTTGAGGGGCGTAGGCCAGTGTCAACGAGCATGGTGTCGGGGCTCCCCAGAACCGGGCCATGGCTCGCGGACCCGGACAGTCGACCACCACCGCTCCAGATCGGTTGGCCGACAGGACTATTCGATGCCCGTGCCGTCAGCAAGGTTGTAACCCGTTGTGCCACAGCCATAATGGCCGAACTCCGGCGTGACCGGCCCATTTCGGTGATCCGCAACATTTCGCCGTCGAAAGCAATGGGCGCCACCGCTGGCGTGCTCGGCCGGGTCGGTCCGTTACGTGCGTGAACACGTACTCGTCACCCGCCGCAATCCAGTCGCTGACTGAGCGCGACCCGAACCAGCTCGGGCACCGACCAGATCGCAACTCCCGCTTCGGGTTTGCTCGGCTAGGTGAGCGAGCGCCGCAGGAAGTCCAGTTGGAGGCGCAGTAGGTTCTCGGCGACCGACTCCTGCGGGGTCATGTGGGTGACGCCGGACAGTGGCAGCACTTCGTGTGGCCGACCGGCGGCCAGCAGAGCCGAGGACAACCGCAGGGAGTGCGCGACCACCACATTGTCGTCGGCGAAGCCATGGATGATCATCATCGGCCGGTGCGGCTCGACCGCGTCGACCAGGCCCGCGTCGTCGATCAGCGAGTTGCGCCGATAGATTTCCGGCTGCTCGTCCGGGTGGCCGAGGTAGCGCTCCTGGTAATGGGTGTCGTAGAGACGCAGATCGGTGACCGGCGCACCAACCACGGCCGCGTGGAAGACGTCCGGGCGGCGCAGCACCGCGAGCGCCGCCAGATAACCGCCGAAGGACCAGCCGCGGATGGCGACCCGGTTCAGGTCGAGGGGGAAGTCCTCGGCGAGCGCCTGCACCGCGTCCACCTGGTCTTCGAGGACGACTGCCGCGAGGTCGTCGCGGATCGCTTTCTCCCAGGCCGGGGAGCGACCCGGGGTGCCGCGCCCGTCGGCGACCACGACCGCGAATCCCTGGTCGGCGAACCACTGCGAGGTCAGATGCGGATTGTGCGCGGCGAGCACCCGCTGACCGTGCGGACCGCCGTAGGGATCGACGAGGACAGGGAGCGGCGCCGTGCCGTCGTAATCACTGGGGAGCAGGACGGCGCACGGGATGCGCCGTTTGCCCGCCTCGGTCAGGGTCACCCTCGGGGACAGACCGGGATCTTCCGCAAACGAGGCGATCGTCGCCACCCGCGTCCCCTCGCGAAGCACCTGTACCTGGGTGCCCGGCCGGTCGAGGGTGGCGGACACCAGCATGGTGACGCCCCCCGCGCGCACCGCCGAGTGCACGCCCGGTTCGTGCGAAACACGCTCCAGGCCGAGCTCATTGACGCGATAGACGTGTATCTCGCCGGTTTCGGGCTCGGCGGCTTCGGCCCCGGCCGACGCGGTGACCAGCACGTCGTCCGGCCCGACGTCGAGTACCGCGCGCAGGTGCAACTCTGGGCCCGTCAGCGGGCGTTCACCGACCGTGAGGACACGTGCGTCGCCCTCATCGGCGATCCGTACGAGCTGTCCCGACGGGCTCCAGCAGGGCACGCCGGGGAAGAGATCGAACCAGACTGGATCGTCGTCGCCGTGCACGACCCGGGTCGAGCCTGTCTCCGGAGACACCGCCAACGACAGCTGACTGCGCTGATCACGCGCCTGTACGAGCAGCAGCGGAGCACCCGCTTCCGACCAGTGCACATGCGCGAGGTACGGATAGCGCGCCCGATCCCAGACGACCTCCGTGCGCACCCCGTCCAGGCCGATCACGAACAGCCGTACGTCCGCGTTGTCGGTGCCCGCCGCCGGGTAGGCGACGGACCGAGGGTCGACCTCCGGCCTGGCCGGGTCGGAGATCCACCAGCGCCGTACCGGTGTGTCGTCCACGCGCGCGACCAGCAGCCGCCGCGAGTCCGGCGACCACCAGAAGCCTCGGGAGCGGGACATCTCCTCCGCCGCGATGAACTCGGCCAGACCATAGGTGATGTTGGCCGACTCCGGCTCGGCGAGCGCCCGCTCGTCCTCGCCGTCGGTGCGCACGACCCGCAGCGCACCGTCCGCGACATAGGCGACGTGCCGACCGTCGGGGGAAGGGCGCGGGTCGATCGCCGGTCCGGCGGCGGGGAGTTCACGTGCCGTGCCATCCCGCAGTTGGGCCGCGAACAACCGGCCCGATAATGCGAATGACGCCAACTCCACGGCGTTATCGGTGGCGTAGCCGACGATGCCCTCGCCGCCCTCGCGGCTGCGTTCGCGACGCGCGAGCTCCTCGGGTGGCAGGTCTTCGGCCGCGCCGCCGAGCAGGACGCGCGGGTCGGCCGCCACCCGCTCCTCGCCCAGCGCCATATCGAGGACCCACACCGAACTCGCCCGGTCCGTACCGGAGGCAGAGCGCAGGAAGACGACGCGCGCGCCGTCGGGTGCCACGGTGAAAGCACGCGGGGCGCCGAGCGTGAATCGCTGGGTGCGCGCGCTCCGGCGGGGGAAGGAGTCCGACGTCGTCGACATGCCCCGACCATACTGGCCATGACCGACAAACTGCCAGTCGCACGGGATTCGTTCTGTCGGTGGGCGTTTCGGCCGCGAACGCGGACCCTGCCAACCGCTGTCGGCGGCGATGATCGGCGCTGCGGCCGACGGGATTTAACCAAATGCGCGTCGCGGTCGATACACAGTGCAGACAAGTTTGCCCGTACTCGATTGCGAGGTCCTTATGGACAACATTTCCCGGACCGCGGCCGATACCGCGCGCGCAGTGGCCATCCGCTCGTTGGAAATCATGGCCGACGGTGCGCGCGCCGACTTCGACGCGATAATCCACCCGGACGCGACCAATCGGGAGGCCAAGGCCGAGCCGCCCGCCTCCCGGGGGCGCGGACCCGCCGCGTACTACGCCACGGCGATCTGGCTGCGCGACGCATACGCGGAACTCCATCACACCATCGAGACTGCCGTTGTGGACGGCGATCTGGTGGTGCTGCACACCACCATGCACGGTCGCCACACCGGTCCGTTCGTGGCGTACGGCGAGGACGGGCAGGTGGACCAGGTGTTCCCGCCGACCGGCAAGACTTTCGCTGTCACACAGTCACATTGGTTGCGGATCGCGGACGGCAAGGTGATCGAGCACTGGGCCAACCGGGACGATCTCGGGCAGGCGATGCAGCTCGGGTGGGTGCCGCCGACCCCGGTCTATCTGCTGCGGATGGCGTGGGCCAAGCGTAAGGCTCAGCGCAACTAGGCGATGATCGAGAAGGCTTGCGGTGCAAAGGCTTCGGCTGGCGAACCTCGCGAAAGCGCAGCGCCGGTGCGCATAGCCGGGAGACAATTGCAGGCCAAGTTCCCCACCACCGACGTGTTCGCCCACATCGAGATCGTGGACGGTCGAATCTGGTTGTGCAAGGACGGTATCGAGTGCTTCGCGGGAGACCTCTCCGAGCAGGAGCAGAAGATCGTCTGGGCGACCCAGGGCGTGCCTGCCACAGACCTGTTCGACCAGAAGGTCGAAGGCACCGCATGGAAGTCGAAGCCGAGCTGGTACATCGTCGGCAAGCACGACCGCACCGTCCAGCCGGAGCTGGAGCGCTTCTGCGCAAAGCGCATGGACGCCACCGTCTATGAGGCGGACAGCAGCCATGTCCCCATGCTGTCCCAGCCAAGCCTGGTGATCGACGTGATCCTTACTGCCGCGAAGGCCTGTCAAAGTTCGTGAGAAGCTACGCCGAAAAGGTCAGGCCCGAGGAAAGCTGATCGTGCGCCGCCGCTGACTGTCGGCTGGGCTGTCCGCCATTGGGACACCTCAGCCCATTAGCGCAAACTTCGCGGACTTGGTTGAGCGGCAATGCCGAAACCATCGACAACCGGAACACGGAGCTGCGAGGGTGATCGACAGCGTCGCGAATCACACTGCCGCGGCGAAGGAGTCGTAGGCATCCGGGCCGAACAGTACGAAACGCACCTCCCGCACCGCGGTGTCGGCGGCCCGCACCGTCTCGATCGCGATGCGGGCGCCGTCGTCGATCGGCCAGCCGAAGATGCCGGTGGAGATGGCAGGAAACGCTACCGTTCGCGCACCCAACTCGTCTGCTACCCGCAGTGATTCGCGGTAGCATGAGGCCAGCAGCGCCGATCGGTCGTCCTGCGCCGACCACACCGGCCCGACCGTGTGAATCACCCATCGTGCGGGCAGATTCCCGCCGGTCGTCGCGACAGCCTTCCCGGTCGCCAGCCCCTTCCCATAATGCGACGCCCGCAGGTCACGGCACGCGGACAGGATCGCGGGACCACCCTTGCGGTGAATGGCCCCGTCGACGCCCCCGCCGCCGAGCAGCGACGAATTCGCCGCGTTCACCACCGCATCCACCTCCTGCTCGGTGATATCGCCGCGGACCAGCACGAGTTCGACCATGCAGCCATTGTCGCCAGTCTCAGCGACGCGGCAAAATCAGAACCGATATCCACCCGCGCACTCCTGGTGCTCGCCGCAGCCGGGTCGCTGGAGAAGGACCGGAATCCGAGGCCGCGCTTGCCTAGTCCGGCAACGATCGAGATCAGATCCTGCAGAGCGCAGCCGAGCCAGTGACGACACCACCGGGGTGTCGCCAGGCGCGCAAGTACTCGAGGCACTTCCAGCACCAACCGCTGTTGGTCGGATGATCACGGGGAACTGAGGGCGGTATCGGCCGAGAGGAGAGTTACCTCAGTTCCCCGTGATCAGTTGTCCAACAGTGCATCTCGGAAGGTTGCCAACCGAACACAGGCACGCGCCGAATACAGGCTGCCTCTCCGGCCCGATGTTGCCGTACATGATCGGTCGCCCAGGGGTCACTCGTCGGACAGCAGGTCCGGATCCAGCCTCGCCCTGGCGTCGAGCACCTCGATCCCGACAATGCGGCCCTCAGCGTCTAGATCAAGGTTGACCATGCCGTCGATCGCGATCGGATCAACCGAAACGGTCGTGGCCACACCGCCGGGCAGGATCTCGCGCGTGAGGTATATGTATGCGGCGTCGGCTACCGCGTCGTAGGTGACTCTGGGTGCGATCATCCTGACATCCTGCTCGACAGCCTTCGTCCTGCGCACCCATCTACTGCGCAGCGCACGTTCGCATCCGCCGCGACCGGCCAGCCACAACCGGTGGGCGGCAGTCGATCTCGCGAACGTCGTAGCTGCCGCGGAGTGCGGGGCCGACAGACCACAGAGTGCGAAGCCTTGTGCGGCGCAAGGCCCTCGAACGTCCCACCGGATAGTCGTGCGCGGGTGCGTGTCCGGACGTTGCGCGTTGTGAGGTCGTCGGCGACGTTCAAAGCTCGAGCGTCCGAAGCCATTTGTGTGCGATCTCTTTGTCCTCGGCGGTGACCGCGTGGCCGACCGGCAGCAAATGATGGGTCACCCGCGCGCCAGCGTGACGGAGGCGTTCGGCCAGTCGTAGGCCGTCGCCGGATGATCTGCGGCTGTCTTTCGCACCGTCGATTATCAGGACCGGTGCACTGTCCAGGCGGTAGTCGGGATCGTGGGTGAATGGGGAAAGGGGTCGGAACAGGATCGCTCCGGCCAGCAGGTCAGGACGGGTCATCAACAGGGCTGCGGCCATGATCGCGCCGTTGGAGAAGCCGATTGCGATAGGTCGTCTGGTGAGGTGGTAACCGGCGCAGGATGTCTCGATGAATTCCGCCAGCACCGGCGCCCTGGCCGCAATGTCTGCCTCGTCCACCCGGCGATCGGGAAAACGACGAAAGAAGCCATACCCTCCATCCATGGCAACTGCTCCACGAATGCCGAGTTTCGTTGCCCCTGGCGCCAATTCCTCGGCCAGCGGCATCAGATCGGATTCGGTGCCGTCTGAGCCGTGCAACAGAACGAGCGGCGCTCTGGTGGTATCGGTGCCTACCAGGAATCTGTGGTCGTGTGTCGGTTTTGCCATCGGAACAAGACCATACGGGCTCCACCTGTCCGGCGAACATCCATATAAACCGCGCGGCAACACCAGGCCGCCTCGGCCACTACCGGCGACAAGGCCAACCGCCCGATGAGTTGTCGATGCCGGGCGGGCGCGTCAGTCTTACGCGCGTAGCCACTTATGGGCGGCGTCGTAAAGAGCGTCAACCAACTCCGGCTTGTCGTCGCCGGGAATGTCTTCGGGCAGTTGTCCCTGTCCGCCGTAGGCAAGGAACTGATATGAGCGTCGATACGGTGCGGTGTCGACGGCGGAGATGGCCAACCGATCGGCGGGATAGACCGGCGTCACCACGTCTTTTTCGTAGATCGCGTCCATGCTCGCCAGCTTCCAACCTCGCGGCGTCCGAGCGATCCGAGACAGCAAGCGCACGCTGATGATCAGGTCGATCAATGTGTCGTTGAATTCGACTCGCAGTTCAACCAGTGCCGAGGTCTCTGCCAGCGCCCGGTCGCCATCCACGGTGACGACACTGGGTGAGAGCCGGTGCTTGGACCACGACGCGGCATCCCAACTCGGATTGCGCGAGCCCTCGATGTAGTCATCGATCGAGCCCTCGAACCATGTCACCCGAATCTGGGCGTCATCGGTATACGCCGACCGCATGGCATCCCAATCCTCGCGATCGCGCCAGTACCGCTCACGACTCACCAAGTCCTGGATGGTCACAATGTCGAACCACGCCGCTTCCGACAACATCGGCTACCTCCTCCGAACACGTCGAGCAATTACTTCCACGCTACAATAGTCAAATGGTGGAATCAATACGGAGCGATGCGACAGACCCGAATCCGGACCCGGTGACCTGCGCGGTCGCGGCTTTTCGCGATCTCGCGACAAGCCTCGACCTTCTCGATCAGGTTGCGGCGACCCGACTCGGCGTCGCCCGCAGCGATCTCCGCTGCCTCGACGTGCTGAACCGACAGGGCCCGCTCCCGGCCGGCGCCCTGGCCAAAGCTGTTGGACTGTCGGCATCGGCCCTCAGCGCCGCGCTACGGCGACTCGAAACCCTCGACTACATCCGCCGTGAACACGACCCCCGCGACCGCCGCATTATCCGTGTCATCCCCACCGAATCGGCGGCCACCGCAACAAGTCCCCTCTTCTCGCGAGTGCGCACCGCGACAACCGCGATACTCACCGACCTCGACCCGACGGAACTATCGGCCATCTCGCGAATCACGAACACACTCGCCAACGCAATCCAGGCCATCGCAGCAACCGATCTGCCGTTGCAGCACTAGTACTCCAGCCGCACTTCGTGATGTTGGGTCTGTCTTCGCTGGTAGTGGGCTTGTTTGGCGCGGTGTTGGTGTCTTCGTCGCCAGGTCGACCAGCGTCGCAGTTGGGCGAGGTTCGGGGTCGGGGTGATCAGGTGTGCCAGGAGACGCTTGATTTCACCGAGCGTGAGTGGAATGAGGCCGCTGCCAATGCTTTTGGGGAGATGGCGGCGGTCACGGCGAGGTAGGTGTGGGCAAGCATCGCCAGGGTGATGTGGCGGTACCAGGCGTCGTAGCGGCGGACCTGATACTGGTCGAGACCAACCTCGGTTTTCGCGGTCTGGAAACAGTCCTCGACCGACCAGCGGGCGCCGGCGACCCGGATGAGCTCGGCGTCGCTGGTGCCGATCGGTGCACCGCACAGGTAGTAGGCGATCTCGAGCTCGCCCTTGGTGTTGCGGGTCAGCGAGCGCCTGACCAGCAGCCAACGTCGCCACCCCGGGCCCGCCTCGCTCTCAGTGGGCAGTGTGGCCACAGCCCAGTCGAACAACCGAGGCCCTTTCGCTCCTTCTCCGCAGCTCAGGCGTTTCCATGCGTTCTGCGGCGCGTCGGCGACGAGGCGGTCCGCGCGCGAGTCGCCCCCGAGGCTCACGATCGGCGCGCTGCTGGGCACGGCCACCACATACCCGATCTGGCGTTGCTCGAGCCACCTGCGGAACTTCGAATCACCCCCGTAGGCTTCGTCGGCGGTGACCCACCGGGCAGGCACGCCGGCATCCAGAGCGCGAGCCAGCATCCGTTGAGCCAGAACCTGTTTCGTGGCGAAGTCGACCTCCTCGGGCACCGCGGCCGCTCGGCAGCGTTCCCGGTCGGTGGTCCACGACTTGGGCAAATACAGTTCCCGATCGATCAGAGTGCGGCCCTTGACGCTCGTGTAAGCACAGAACACACCGAGCTGGCAATTCTCGATCCGCCCAGCAGTGCCCGAGTATTGCCGTTGCACCCCAACCGATTTCACGCCTTTCTTCAGAAATCCGGTCTCATCGACAACCAGCACGCCATCGGGGTCGCCCAGATGCTCAACCGCATACGCCCGAACGTCATCGCGCACGCCATCGGCATCCCACGCTGCCATGTTCAGCAGCCGCTGCATCCCGTCGGGTGTCGCCTCACCGGCCACCTCGGCCAGCGTCCAACTGTTCTTTCCCGCCAACGGCGCCAACAGCCCCCGAACATACGCCCGCGCCCGCAACCGCGGCTCCGCCCGCAAAAACCGGCCCGCCACCCGCGCAAACAACTCATCCAACCCGGCCGTCCACGCAGCCAGATCCTCATCAACCAGCACGAAACCGTATGCTACCCAACAACATCACGAAGTGCGGCTGGAGTACTAGTCGACTCGCCGCGACGAGCAGGTCCACCGAACTCGCCGACACGCTCTCGTTGTCGGGCGCGCGAGAAACGAACTGCGCGAGAAGAACTGGGTACGGTCGACAGCCAGGTGCGATAGGGTTCCCGAATACGTGAACTAGAACAGGTTCTCAGGGGGCTTCCGCGATGCGGACAGGGTGGATCGTGACGTTGCAGGCTGCTGTCGTCACCGCGGTTTTCGGACTGGTGACAGCGTGTGCCTCCGCGGCAACGGCAGTGCCGCTGCCGGACCAGGACTCGTTCTACACCACACCTCCCGGTATCGCGAACCTGCCCAACGGCACAGTGCTCGCGTCCCGATCGATCGACGCCAAGTCCTTCCTGCAGCCGCTGCCAGCCAACGCGTGGCAGGTGCAGTACAAGACGATCGACAATCAAGGACGGCCGAGCGCCTACCTCGCCACAATCCTTGTGCCGCAGCAAGAATGGACCGGCACCGGCCCTCGTCCGCTGTTGTCGTATCAGGTCGCGGAAGACGGTGTCGGCTCGAAGTGCGCACCGTCCTATGCGTTACGCGGCGGTCTCGACGCCGGTCCGAGTAACGCGTTCGCCGAGACCGGAGTGATTCGTCTTGCGCTCCAACAAGGTTGGGCCCTGGTAGTGCCGGACTATCAGGGGCCGGACTCCGACTTCTTCGGTGCCGACGGTTACGCCCACGGCGTCCTTGACGGTATTCGCGCCGCCAAAGCATTCACGCCTGCGGCTATCGACCACGCTGCCCCGATCGGCCTGTGGGGGTACTCCGGCGGTGCGCAATCCACCGCTATCGCGGCCCAAGCGCAAAGCTCCTACGCCCCAGAACTTCACTTGACCGGCGCGGCATTGGGCGGGGTTGTCGCCGACCTCGAGGCCACCATGTCGGGCTTCAGCGGCGGAATCGCGGGCGGCGCGGTCGTCATCGGCTTGGTTGGCCTGAACCGGTCCTATCCGGAGGCCGACGTTGGTCAGTACCTCAACGAATCCGGGCGCAAGATGCTTGCCGCCAGCCGAACAGATTGCCTGCATGACGCCGCACTCGCGCACCCCTTTCTCAGCGCGACAGACCTGGAGGCTTGGCCCGGTTCGATCACGAACAACGCCGAGTTGAGCAGGGTCGTCCGGAAGGCAAGCCCGCTCTTCCGCGAAGGCGCGCCCACCGCGCCGGTGCTGCTCTATCACGCGATCGCTGACGAGTTCGCCCCCATCGGCGCCGCGCGGGCACTCGCCGAGAAGTACTGTGCCGCAGGAACTCCAGTGCAGCGAGCGGAGAATCCGATCGGCGAGCACGGTACCGAGGCCGCGGCCGGACTACCCGCCGCCCTGACCTACCTGGCCGACCGCTTCGCCGGAAAGCCCGCTCCCAGCACCTGCTGACGATGGCGTGGACCATCGAATGCTAGGCATGCCCGACCGCCTGCGCGCCGACACCATCGACCGCTTCTCCCCCGTCTTGAACAGCACCTTGCAATTCCTCACGACCAGCGCGCAGACAACCCGGTAAACCGTTGGTGCCGTGCGCTTCTCGGCGAGTTCAGGTGGCGAGCGTTGCGCGACCGGTCATGCGTGGGCGCAGATGATCAGTACCTTTCACACCGCCCACTCAGGCACTGGGAGCCGTTAGTCCTGACGCACCCTGCCCTGTCGGGCGTAGAACGCGGCGGCCGCGGTGCCCAGGCACAGGGCGGCGGCGCTGAGCCCGAGCGACCAGTGGACGCCGATGGCCGCGCCGGCGAGTCCGACGGTGAAGCCGCTGCCTGCGCGCAGTCCGCTGGAAGACATGCCATAGAGCCCGATCACTCGGCCTCGGTCGGCGGCCGGGGCGAGCAGCTGCACGATGGTCTGCCCGATCGACATCGATGCCAGGTTGGCCACCCCGCCGATCACCAGCATCACGACCGCGAACGGATAACTGGTGGTGGCGGCGAAGAACACGCTCGTCAGTCCGTAGATCGCGGTGCTGACGACGGCGGCCTTGACGGTCGGTTTGATGCGTCCGGTGGCTTCGAGCAGAATCCCACCGATCACACCGCCGACCCCGTTGGCGAAAAGCAGCACACCGTAGGTGAGTCCGGCATCGCCCGCACCGAGGTCGTGCGCGAAGATCGGCATGGACGACTGCATCGACGCTCCGACGAATAGCGAGCCGAGCCCGGCGAGCACGATCATGCTGACCATCGTGTGGTTCGACCGGACTTCGCGGAACACACGCAGCGCGTCGAGCACGCCGAGCCGCGGCCGTGCCACGCCGCCGTCGCGCGTGTGGCCGGTGAACTTGGTCCGGAACAGGAACAGCGTGAGCGGCAGGTAGAACAGGATATTGGCGAAGATGCCGGCGGTCGGGCCGAGACCGAGCAGCAGCGCCGAGCCGACCACCGGGCCGAACAGGATGCCGAGGCTGCGGAAGGTGGCGTTGAGCCGGACCGCGCTCGGCAGGTCCTCGTGCCCGACGAAGTCGTGCAGCATCAACTGCTCCCCCGGACCCCACAGCGACCCGGCGCAACCGTGCAGGACGAGCAGCACGCACGCCATCCACACCTGCAGCGAGTCGGTGAGAAACAGCACGCCCCAGGCTGCGGAGACGGCCATGAACAGGACCTGCGCCGCCTGGATGAGCCGACGGCAATCGTGGCGGTCCGCGAGCGATCCGAAGTAGACGGAGAAGAGCAGGAATGGAACCCAGTGGCTGATGACCTCGAACCCGGCCAGCGCCGGTGAGTGGAACTTCTGCCAGAGCACCCAATAGGTAATGACGTGCTCGATATTGTCGGCCATCATCGACAGTCCGGCACCGAACAGGTACGGCCGGCAGTCGCGGTTGCGCAGGGCCGCGAACTTGCGGGCCGGAGCGGCGGGTTCGAGGACGTGGGTGGCGACTCCGCAGGCGTTGCACATGGTCAGGCGGCCGGGTAGCTCTGCAAGGTGTTGGTCATGCCGCTAGAGTAGACGCAACGCTGCGTTGCGTCTAGGTCTGAGAACGCCGCTCCAACACCCGAGAGGAGAACCCGAATGGAAGGCGACACCGGCCGCGCCCACCACGGAAACCGGCACCGGCGCAGCGAGGAAGCCCGCCAAGCGGTGCTCGAGGCAACCGACAACCTACTGGCCGAGCGCGGGTTCGCCGGACTCACGATCGAAGGAATCGCGGCCAGGGCCGGTGTCGCCAAGCAGACCATCTACCGCTGGTGGCCATCCAAAACCGAGATCCTCATGGACGCCTTCACCGACGACGCCGCACAGCACCTCACGCCGCCCGACAGTGGCGACCTCAGCGAAGACCTGCGCCAACACCTGCGCAACCTCGCCGAATTCCTGACGACCTCCGACGCCGGCGCCGTCTTCCGCGCCCTCGCCGGCCAAGCGCAGCACGACCCGGAGGTCGCTACCAGGCTCCGCACAGACCACCTCGGCAAGCAGCGCGAACGCGATCGCCTACCCCTGCAGCGCGCTCTCGACCGCGGCGAGCTGCCACCACACACCGACCTCGACTTCCTGGTAGACCAGCTTGTCGGACCGATCTACTACCGCGTGCTGGTGACCGGCGAGCCCGTCCCGAAGGAGTTCACCGACCGGCTCGTCACTCGAGTGCTGCGCTAGCCGAGGATTGGACACGCTGTCAGGCATCCGGTCTGAGCGGACACTATCGGCCGATTCGCGGCGATTTCCCGACACCTTGGGCGAATTATGTACGCGTAGGCCGGATCTGGAGAATACCGGCCTCCCCGCACAACCGCTCATGCGCGATTGACCACGCCATGCAGGGTGTGCGACCGAACGCTGAGAATTGATCGCCATCGAGTTAGGAGACTGAGCAGGATGTTCAAGGTCATTGCCCTGCTTGTGAAGAAGTCGGGGCTGAGTAGAGACGAGTTGATCGAGCATTACGAACACCACCATGTTCCCCTTGTCACCGGCCTGGCTCCGGTGCCGATGAGCTATCGGCGCAACTACGTCGTCTCCGACGAGGCGGCCGAAGGAGACGTCGACATCATCACCGAGCTGACCTTTCCCGACCGTGCGGCCTATGAGTCGTGGGTGGCGGTCATGTACGCACCCGGCTCGGGGATCGCCGAGGACGAGTGCACCTTCCTCGATCGTTCTCGCACACGGTCTTTCATCGTCGAAGAGCACATCACCGCTTGACCGAGCTTCCCATCACGATCGAAGCGACGGTCGGCCTGACCGGTGGCCCGGCGCTACCCGGGTGCGCGTCGCGCGGTTCGGCTCGGCCGTCCCGCGCACTGGCTGCAGTCGCATGACTGAGCTGTAATGCGTTGAGCACTTCCGCCCTAGTTCAGCGGGTTCATCCGATCGCGCTGTGCCTGCCATGACGTGGTGGGTTCCGCTGAGACCGGTGATAGTGCCACAGGCCGACGCCGATACCCGCGACACATCCTGCCGCTGCCGTTGACAGGCCCCAAGGCGTGAACCGGCTCTCCCGCAAGGGATCTCGTATCACCAGCAGGGCAGCGGCGAGGAGTATCATCGCGTCGAAGGTCAGCGCGACGCAGACCGCTTCGCGACGTGGCGCGTATCGGGTGCGGTCGCGTTCGAGCAACCACAATGCCGAACCGATCAACCCGAACCCCGCCCCGCCGAGCGCGTAGCCCAGTGACCGGGGCAATGCGACGGAGGGCGAGCGGGTGGTCTGCACCCGAATATCGAAGGCACGCACCGCAACGGTGGTCCCGTGCCATTGTTCGAGCGTGACAAGCGTACCGAAGCGTGCGCGGCGGACGATCGGGTTGTCGCGGGGGAACTCGATGCGGGAGGCGCCGTCGGCTGCGGTCACCGTCAGTTCGTAGGTCGAGGACCTGGACAGTTGTTCACGGATGACCGTCCCGGTGACCGTTGCCGCGATCTGCTGGTGCGGTTCCGCCTGGTAAGCGTGCAGATTCCGCCCGTTCTGAATGGCTGCGACCAGGCCGACCACGAACACAACCCACCCGAGCACCCCACAGATCAGCAATGCCCAGAACTTCCAGGCGGCACGCCTCCACCACGCGGCCGATGCGCCAGGCCCGCCTTCGTCAGTACTGGTCATACGGCTTATCGTGCGCAAGGCGTGGCTCCACGCATCGCAGGACATGCCGAACCATTCCGGGTAGCGGCTGCCGCACCTAGACTCGCGGCCCGGTTCAAACCGTCAGCCAGCGGCGCCGAGGACGTCGAGCGCGGCGGAGACGATGCTGTCGGTGTCGAGGCCGTGGTAGCGGTACACCTCGTCGAGAGAGCCGACCTGTCCGTAGCGAGTCACACCGAGATCGATGTGATGTACCCGGTTGATCCCGGACAGGAAGGACAACGTATGCGGATGGCCGTCCAGGACGGTCACCATCGGCGTGGCCCGGCCGGCCGGAAACAGCTGATCCAGGATCCAGCTGTCGCCATGGCCGCGTCCTTGCCTGGCCTGCATCGCCTCGAAGAGCAGCCCGGGGCTGGTGACGCAGACGACGTCGGCCACGACTCCGGCCGAATCGAGACGTTCGGCGGCCGCCGCTGCCTCGGTCACGACGGCACCCATCGCAACGATGGTGACGACCGCACCGTCGCGTCGGCGCAGCGGATATCCGCCTGCGACAACCTGTTTGCGACGGCGTTCCCTGGCGGCGGGATCGGTGGGCACCTCGGCGAGGTGCTGCTCGACCGGCCTGGTGGACAGCCGCAGATACGCCGAGGTCCCGTCCGGTCGGCCGAGCCGCGCGATGCTGGCGAGCAGAGTCCATTCCACATCGATGGCGAACGCGGGCTCGTAGCAGATCAGGCCGGGGGTCTCGATTCCGATCGACGGTGTCGTAATCGATTGGTGGGCACCACCTTCGGCGGCGAGGGTGACACCGGACGGTGTCCCGATCAGAATGGACTGACCGCCCGCGTAGATGCCGTAGGTCCACGGCTCCAGTGCGCGTTCGACGAACGGGTCGTAGAGCACGCCGATCGGGAACAGGGGCTGCCCCCACCGGCTCCAGGTCGCACCGAGTTCGCTGATGAGTCCGACCAGATTCGTTTCGGCGATACCGAGTTCCATGTGCTGACCGGTGGGTTGCTCGCGCCACCGCACCAGCGTTTCGGCGTCGTCGGCGAACCAGTCGTGCCGCTCGGCGGTCGACCACACGCCGACCTTGTTGATCCAGCCCGCCAGATTGGTGGTGGAGCTGACGTCGGGGCTGACGGTGATCACGCGCCGCGCTAGTTCCGGGGCCGCACGGGTCAGATCGAGCAGCGTTCGACCCAATGCCGCCTGGGTGGTGGCGTTGCCTTTCGGCGTGCGGCCGAAATCCCCTGGCACACTGGGTGGTTCGATCGGGTGAACGGGGTCGCGACGTAGCCGCGCCGCGGTATCCGTGCACAACCGGGCGGCGGGACTGTCGTCGGCGAGCCGCTCCCACGGGTGCTGCGGATCCCGACCAAGCTCCGCGGCGAGGGACTCGTAGTCGGCCACCGACAGCAACGACGAATGGTTCTGGGGGTGGCCCTGCGTCGGCAGTCCATAGCCTTTGATGGTGTAGGCGATGATCACCGTCGGGCGGGTGTCATCGATCTGCGCATAGGCATCGATCAAGGCCTGCATATCGTGCCCGCCGAGGTTGCGGATCGCGGCCAGCAGGGTCGAATCGTCCAGTCCAGCAATCAATTCCGTCAATTGCGCGTGGTCGGCGCCGGTGCCGGGCAGTCGGCGCCGTAGCTCGTCGGCATCGCAGCGCAGCAGTCGCTGGTATTCGGGGTTGGGCATTTCGAGGACCCGGGTGCGCAGCGCGGGACCGCCCGGCCGGGTGAACAGCGATTCCAGCAGGTGCCCGAACTTGGCGGTGAGCACCTGCCAGCCCGCGGCGGCGAACATGGCCTCCAGTCGGCCCACTGCGATATTGGGCACCACCCGGTCCAGGGATTGACGGTTCAGATCGACGATCCACACGATCTCACCGAGCTCGGCGTTACCGGGATCGACAATGGCCTCCCACACCGCGCCTTCGTCCAGTTCCGCGTCGCCGACCAGGGAGTACTGACGGCCGGTGCCGGTATCGACGCTCAGCGCGGAGTTGAGATAGCGGCGGGCGATCGCTCCCCAGATCGGGGCGGTCGCACCGATCCCGACCGATCCGGTGGAGTAGTCGACCGGATCAGGGTCCTTGGATCGGCTGGGATAGGACTGCAGGCCGCCGAATTGACGCAGGGTGGTCAGGTACGACTCGTCCAACTCGCCGAGCAGGTAGTTGATGGCGTGCAGTACCGGAGAGGCGTGCGGTTTGACCGAAACCCGGTCGCCGGATCGCAAGGCGGTAAACCACAACGAGGTCATGATCGTGGTCATCGACGCACACGACGCCTGGTGACCGCCCACCTTCAGTCCCGACGGGTTCGGCCGCACCCGGTTGGCGTGATGAATCATCGCCACCGCCAGCCAGCGCGTGCGGCGCTCGATCTCCGACAGGGCGTCGAGATCCGCTGCGGCACCCTGGTATTTCGGCTCGGTGAGGTCGGTCATCGGCTTGCTCCTCGAAGGAAATCCGGCGAATCGACGCCGAGTGGTCGGATGCGTCCGTGCCTAGTTCAGCCTCGAGCGCACCCGGCTCGCGGCGTCGTCGTGCACGCCGCACATTTCGTCGATCAGCGTGCGAACGAGCTCACGACGGCGTCACGCTTGATCTTGCCATTCACAGTCCGCTCGCCTCGCTGGGATGCCACGGGACGTGGCGGCACGCAGACCATCCCGACTCGCTGCCTGCCGCGTTTCTGCTAACGTCGATACCTAGCAGATCTAGGTATCGGAGTCCGGTGCATATCGACAAAGACTTGGTGGCGGCGTCGGCAACGCCGCTCGTGCTCGGGATACTCGCCGACGGCGAGTCCTACGGGTACGCCATTCTCAAACGGGTCAACGAGCTGTCCGGTGGGCGTATGCAATGGACCGACGGGATGCTCTATCCACTGCTGCACCGGCTGGAACGGCTCGGCCATGTGACGTCGACCTGGCAGTCCGCCGACAGCGGGCGACGGCGCAAACATTATGCGATCACCGATTCCGGCCGGGCCGCGCTCGCGGAACGCCGCATCCAATGGGCCGTCGTGGCAGACGCACTCGGACAGGTCTGGCGCAGCGTCGAGCAGCCGCCGAACACGGCGAAGGGATGGGCGTGATGAGTACCGATGCCGAGCTGGAATCGCAGATCGGACAGTGGCGCGGATATGTCCAGCGGCATCGTGCGATATCAGCCGTCGACGTCGAGGAGATGGAAGACCATCTGCGCGAGCAGGTTTCGGATCTGACCGGCGTCGGACTCGCCGCCGACGAGGCGTTCCTTGTCGCGGTCAAACGAATGGGCAGCGTGGACTCGATCTCCCGCGAGTTCGCGCGCGAACACTCCGATCGGCTGTGGAAACAGCTGGTACTGCTGCCCGCCGAACCCGAAGGCGGGGACGCCCGGCCCAAGCGTGAGCTGATCGTCGTGCTCGCCCTGGCCGTCATCGCGGCGCTGACGTTGAAGCTCGGCCTCGCGGTACTCGATGGTGCCGCGGTAGCGCGCAATGCCAGTCTGTTCGTATTACCTTTCCTCGCTGGGTATTTCGCGTGGAAACGTCAGGTGACGCCGCGCGTCGCCGCCGCGTTGCTCGTGCCGTTCGCGCTCGCCGCTGTGGTGCTCAACGTCTTTCCCTTCGACCCGGACGGATCGACCGAGATCATCGCCGCGATCCACGCGCCGATCGCGCTGTGGTTCGTCGTCGGCCTCGCGTACGTCGGCGGGGAGTGGCGATCCGACCGGCGCCGAATGGATTTCATCCGATTCACCGGCGAATGGATTGTCTACCTCACCCTGCTCGCCTTCGGCGGTGGCGTATTGATGGCACTGACCGTCAATGCGTTCGGCACCCTCGACGTGGATATCGAAGGGGTCATCGGTGATTGGGTGCTGCCGTTCGGTGTCGCGGGTGCGGTGATCGTTGCGGCCTGGCTGGTCGAGGCCAAGCAGAACGTGGTGGAGAACATCGCCCCGGTACTCACGCGCGTGTTCACCCCGCTCACCGTCATAATGCTGCTCGCGCTGCTCGGGGCTTTCGCGGCCAACCGCAGCGTCATCGACATCGACCGCAATCTGCTGATCCTGATGGACCTGATTCTCGTGGTGGTGCTCGGCTTGCTGTTGTACGCGATCTCCGCGCGCGATCCGCAGGCCGCGCCCGATACCTTCGACCGGCTACAACTGGTCCTCATCGTCAGCGCCCTCGCCGTCGATGTGGTGATGCTGGCCGCGATGCTCTCGCGTATCGCGGAATTCGGCTTCACCCCGAACAAGGCGGTGGCGCTCGGCATGAACCTGGTGCTGCTGGTGAATCTGGTGTGGTCGGTTCGGCTCGGCTTCGGGTTCGTCCGTGGTCGGCGCGGGTTCGCCGACGTCGAACGCTGGCAGACCCAGTACCTGCCGGTTTACGGGGCGTGGGCCGCCGCCGTGATCGTCGTGCTGCCACCGATTTTCGACTTCGCGTGACAGCGAGCCCGCGGTCGTGCGCGGGTGTGGGTCACAGGTGGTCGCGGACTATGGGCACGACGTCGGCGGGTCGGCTCAGGAACGCGCAGTGACCGCCCGGCAACGTCACGGTGGTGTCGCAGCGTTGGGTGAAGTGGGCGACCATTTCGGGCAGGATCGCCTGATCCTCAGTCGCCGCGATATAGGTCGACGGGGTGTCCTTCCATGCCGCATGTGCGGGTGCGGCGGTGAAAATCGAAGCGGGTTCCGGGCGTAGCAAATCGATCGCTCGGTCCGCGACTTGCGTTGCGCAGTCGGCGAATAGGCCTTCGCGGGCACCAGCCGGATCCAGTCGGGTCATGCCAGCGTCGTCGACGGTGACGGGCAGCGGGGCACCTTGGCGACCGGTCTCCTGTTCGATCCGCGTGATCCACTGCTGGGCGTTCTCGCCGACGTCGAAGACGAAGCTCGACAGATACAGCAGATGCGAGATTCCCTTCAGACCCGTCGCAGTGACACCGCCGAAGGAGTGCGCCAGTACCACCGGCGCTTCGGCCGCCTGATCGATGAGGTCCTGGACAAGCCGGGTGCTGTCTTCGAGGGAATGCCCCGCCAGGTCGGGCACCGTGACATCGATGCCGTCGCCGCGCAGGTGCTTGGCGATCTCGTCGTAGTGGGCCGGTTGCAGCCAGGCACCGTGCAAAATCATCAAAGGGCGCATGACTGTTCGTTCTACCCGTAGCGACATAATTTCTGCATCAGCCCCATCCTGGTGACGCCGGCGCTCGCGGCACCAGCAGCGATAGGCAGGGTCAGTCCTCCGTCGGCGTGCTGTCCGTTCGGCTCTCACCAGCCGACGACACGGCCTGCTCCAAGTTCGCGATCAAACGCGTCAGCAGAGCCGCGAGGTGCTGAATCTCGCTCTCGTCGAAGCCGGTGAGCGCGTCCGCGTGACCTTGCGACAACACGGTCCGCGCCTCGGGCAGCAGCGACCGTGCCCGGTCGGTGAGCGCGACCAAGCTGCTGCGCCGATCCTTCGGGTGCGGTGTGCGCTGGATCAGCCCATCGCGTTGCATGCGGGCCAGCAGTTCGGCCATGGCGGGCTGCCCGGCGCTGGATCGCGTGGCCAGCTCCTTTTGGGTAAGCGCGGATCCGTCCGCCAGCGCGCCGAGGACGGGGATCTGCCCGGCCGCGATGCCAAGTGAGCGAAGGCGACCGTCATGGAGCAGGGCGAAGAGCCGGGCCGCATGGTTGATCAGCTGGGCGGGTGCCGCTTCGGGGCGCCAATCCGTCATGCCGTCCAAGATACATCGGATCCGATCTAGAATTAATATCGGATCCGATGTACTTTGCTCATATGATCATTCGGAACGTGACAGTCATCGACGGATCCGGCGCAGCGCCGATCAAAGACGCGGAAGTCGTCGTCACCGGCGAACGGTTTACCGAGGTCCGGCCCAGTGCACCGGACGCGGTGCCGACCGGTGACGAGGTCGTCGACGGCCGCGGCGGATACCTGATCCCCGGATTGTGGGAAAGCCACACACATTTGGCCGGCTACGCGGCCAGCCTGCCGGAACCGGAGCAGGTTCCGTTCGTCATGCGGGCACTGGCCGATTTCCTGGCGACGGGGATCACGACGGTCGTGGACTTGGGCGGATCGCTGGCCATCGACCACGCGGTGCGCACGCAAGCCGATCCGGGCGGGGCGGCGAAACTCTTCTTCGCCGGTCCGGTGTTCACCGGGGTCGAGGGCTGGCCGCTGCAGGCACACGGCAATCCGGCCATGGCCCGTCAGGTCAGCGATCCCGACCAGGGCCGTCGGCTGGTGCTCGAGCTGGCCGAGGACGTCGACTTCGTCAAATTCATCTACGACGGCGACCCAGGGGCTCCGGACAAACTGTCCCGCCGCGCCTTACACGTCATGGTGGAGGCCGCGCACGAGGCGGGGAAGAAAGTGCTCGTGCATATCCGCACGCACGCCGACATCGAAGACGCGGTAGCGGCCGGGGCGGACTGCGTCGAACACGCCCCCTTGCCGTCGGGCGACGACGATCTGACCGAAGCCGGGAAACTCGCCGATCTGCTGGCCAGTTCCGGAACCTACTACTGCCCGACCCTGGTGACCTGGGAACAGCTCGGGCACGGCGGCGACACCGGCTACCTGCGGGAACTTCTTGTCGACGGAATCATCGACGAAGCCGGAGCGCGGGCGGTGGCGGCACGGCCGGGATTCGGGCGACCGTTCCCGCACCACCCGGCGCAGGAATCCATGGCACGTTTCCGGTACGGGATGCGCACGCTGCCTATCATGCACGCGGCCGGGGTGAAAATCGTTGCTGGCAGCGATATCGCGCTGACGATACCGTCGCCGCCGTTGGCGTTGCTGCGCGAACTGCAACTGTTCGCCAAGGCAGGGTTGTCCCCCGCCGAGATCATCGTCACGGCGACCCGGCACGCCGCGGAACGGATCGCGATGCCCTCCTACACCGGGACGATCACCGCGGGTTCGGTGGCCGACGCGTTGCTACTCGACCGCGACCCGCTCGCGGATCCGAGCGCCTTGTCCGACCCGACCAGTCGCGCGGCCACGATCTGCCAGGGCACAGTGCTTCCGCAAGGCTGAGCTCTGAAAACCTCTCGGCCGCAAGGTAATCGCGTCGAATGAGTCGTTCTCGGGCTAGCCGTGTTTCGAATGGCTTGCGCGTCGCTGTCATCGGTCCCGGATGATGTCTGCGACCACGTCGGGGCGGGAGACGTAAATGGCGTGGCTGCCCAGGGTTTCGATGACGGGTCGCACTGATCCGTTCTGCCATCGAGGCTTACGCGTTCACAGAGTGTCGATGCGGGCCCACTCGGTGGCGTGCGCGGCGATGGTTTCGGCCAGCGCCACCGGTTGATCTCGGGCGACGAGGTGTCCCGCACCGGGGATGCGGGTCACCGTGGTCTGCGGGGCCAGGCGCAGCAACCCGTCGACGTCATCGTCGGTCAGGGGCGAACGGCCGCCGCGGACGAGCAGGACGGGCAGGTCGAGCTCCGTGGCGATCTGCCGCAGTCGTGGAGTCTGAGCAAAGGTGTCGTCGGTGAACTCGGGATATCTGCCGAGCATGCCGACATCCCCGAGGTGACGACGGACCCGGTCCGGAGCGAGATTGGGGACGATGTCCACCAGCACCAGGCCCGCAACCCTCGCTCGAACCGCCGGATCGCCGAGGGCGGCGAGCCCGCCGAGCGAGTTGCCGACGACTACGCATCCCTGCGGCTCGGCGTCGACCATGGCGGCGACGTCGGCCGCGCAGGGCGCGAGCGCGTTCAGCGAGCCATCGCTGTCACCGTGCCCGCGCTGATCGAAGGCTACGCAACGGAACCCCGCATCGACGAGTACGCCGATGACCGGCCGCCACACCTGACGGCGCTCACCACCGGCGTGCAACAGCAGGACGGTCGGTCCCGCCCCGGCCTCCTCGCCGTGCAGAACTACATCAGAACGAGCGATCTGCCGCGCCCGCGAGGCGATGGGATCGCTCATCGCGCACGCTCCCCCCTTTTGTGGCGTCACGGTAATGGATCCACGAGACTGCCTCGAGCTCAATGAGACTGGGCTTCTACGATACGGTTCCCGGGCCATGGACCGAGCACGTAGGCCTTTTCTTGAGCGAACGATCCAGATAAGCTACGGTTGCTCCATGGCGAGGACCCGGGAGTTCGACACCGAGGCGGCGGTGGGCCGTGCGATGGAGCTGTTCTGGTCGCGTGGCTATGAGGCGACCTCGGTGCGTGACCTGACCGAACACTTGAGGATCGGGCAGGGATCGTTGTACGCCGCGTTCGGCGACAAGGACGGTCTGTACCGCGCCGCGCTGGAGCACTACCGCAGCACCCTCGCGGCGGCCGCGCTGCGCAGCCTCGAGCAGGGGGCGGATGCCCGTTCGGCGATCCGCACGATGCTGATCGAGCGAATCCGCATCGCCGTCGAACACGACGGCCGGGGCTGCCTGGTGGTCAATGCCGCCTGCGAGCGACTGCCTGCGGATCCGGCGATCCGGCGCATGGTGCGCGACGTGCAGGAGGCCAGCCGAGACGCGCTCGCAGAGGTGCTGCGGGTCGCGATAGCACGGGGTGAGATTGCGGCGCAGCATGATCCACACACCCTCGCCACCTTCCTCGTCACCTTCCTCAACGGACTACTGGTCTCATCGAAGATCACGCCGGATGCCCACACCCTCGAACCCCTCGTGGAGGTAGCCCTGGTCGCCCTCGGCTGACTTTTCCATGCCCGCAATCTGTATCAGATGATCCAGAAAAGGCGTCGATGCCGAGGCCGACGCGAAGTCACCAGGAAAGTTGGAAAACATGATGTTCGACCATGCTGGAACGCCCGTCCGCACAGGCCGAGCCGCCGTGAACGGAACGAGTCTGTACTACCGCACAGCCGGTTCCGGCCCCGCGGTGGTACTCCTGCACGGCGTGCCCAAGACCGGCTACCACTGGCGCCACCTCGTCCCGAAGCTGACGCCCCACTACACCGTCGTCGTGCCGGACCTGCGCGGTCTCGGCGACTCCGCCCGCCCGCCGGACGGCTACGATTCCGCGACGATGAGCGACGACATCGCCGAATTGATGACCTACCTCGGACACGAGACCTACGCCGTTGCAGGCGAGGATTGGGGAGCGGTGATCGGCTACCAGCTCGCCGCCCGCCACCGCGACCACGTCACCGCCCTCGTATCCGCCGAGGCCCTGTTCCCCGGATTCGGCTTCGAGGACCACACCGCCCTCACCCCCGAAAACGTCTCCAGCGGCATGCATCTGTGGCATCTCGGCTTCTACTTCCAGCCCGACGTACCCGAAATGCTGATCGCTGGACACGAGCGCGAGCTGATCACCTACATGATCAAGTTCGAACGCAGCCACCCCGACACCGCCACCACCGACGCGGTCGAGGAATACGTGCGCTGCTACTCCATGCCCGGCGGCATCCGCGCGATGCTCTCGATCTACCGGGCGATGCTCGTCGACGCCGAACAGAACCGACAAGCCGCACAGAAGAAACTCGACATCCCGGTCCTGGCGCTCGGCGGATCCGCGTTCATCGGCGACCGCAACGAATCCCAGATGCGACTCATGGCCCACGACGTCACCGGCCACGTATTCGACGCCGGACACGACCTCGCCGAGGAAGTGCCAGACAAGATGGCCGACGTCGTCCTGCCGTTTCTGGCCGCGCACCGGTAACCGACGCCCAGCCCGTCGAGATCATCGATCCGAAGCGGCCCTGGGCAAGCCGAGGAGCCTCGTGGTTGCGTAGAACGGTCCAGGTCCGCGCCGCCATGAGGTCCGGAAGCTCCCGACAACAGCCGCCGACATCCAGTCACACCCCTGCCACCACGGTGACAGATAGCGCAAAAAGTGACAAATATGCTGGTCAGCCACACATGGCACCGACATCGTGCGTACGCGCCGCCGACAGGGTGCCGACGGTGCACCGACAGTGGCGCGGGCTTGGACATGCCCGACAGGCTGAATCATCGAACATATGTTCTATTCTGCGGTAGGCTCGTTCGGGTGAACATACATTCGACCGCGCTGGCGCCGGATGCTCCAGCGCCGGGCTTGCCGGAACTGGCCGATGTCGACTTGCTGCGCACCCTCGTCGAAACCGAACGTCGCCGGAGGCGACTGGACGCTGCCATGCGCGCGGCCGTCGCCGAAGCCGAGCGTCGTGGCCTCGCCGCCGACACCGGCTATCGGGATACCGCTGAGCTATTGACTGATCTGCTGCGGATCAGTGCCTACGAAGCGCGTCGGCGAATCGAATACGCGGCTCCGCAGCCCCGCTCACGTCCCAGAAAGAAGTGGCGGGTGCTCGCGGCAGCAAGTTGATGCCGAGCCCAGGTGCCTCGACCTCTATTCGGAGGGCCGCACGGACCGACCGTCCGTTCACCGTGCAAGCGCCAGCACGGGCCGGCTCGTTTCGAAAGGCACTGCTGTATCGCGCTCGCCCATGCGGACTTCAGTCAGAACGAGTGAGCTAAGTAGCCGCGACCCACACGTTCCGAGCAGATGGTGACTTGACCGCTGTCGGTTGGCCACCGGCGTTTCTGGAACGTCCGGATCTGCCGCGACCCGCGCGCTCGGAGCCGTTGGTGGCCCGGCCTCGGATCAGCTGGCCACCAACGCCTCTGGAACATCCGATAGTGCCGATGTGTGCGCATCCAAGCAGATATGCGCTCATCGGCCATCTTGACCGGGCTCGGAGAGGTTGAGCTGATCGGGGACGATCGCTCCAGACTTTAGTGAACGGACCGAAGCTTCAACGGATCAGCGACGGTCCGCGGTATCGCACGCTTCGCCGACAAGATCGGGCGCGTCTATATAGGTTTGCGAGCAAAACACAGTCTTGCCGCTCTTGGTGCTTTTGATGGGGATGGCTGGCAGCGGATCGCCGTCCCCTTTGCTCTCCACGGTCTTCTCGTACTTATCGTTCGCAGGTGCTCCACCGATCGCCTTGCAGTTGTGCGCGTATACGCTGCTCCCCCCAAAGGACACGATCGAGCATTCGTATCCGATATCAGCCGCATGGGCGGCAGGCGCACCGACCACCCAGGCAGTACCAATCAAGGCTGTTGCGGCAAGCAGAGCGATGGATCGAATGCTATCTGCACGCATAGCGGTTCCCATCCGTAGTGGTAGACCAGCCGATCTGGTCCGCCGTATTTCTATGTATTCGGACCTACCGGCAGCCGGGATGGGGCGGGGTGTTGTCCAATCTTTCGATCACATGCCGAGCGCACTCTTCTGCCGCGACCCGCGCGTTCAGCCCGAGTGCGGTGTCGACCCTGAGAGGGCCCTGCGCTGATCTGGTAAAACGACACTCCAGCAACGCATCTCGCCCTGCGTGATCCCATTCGCTCGTGGCACACCGCTTGCGCCACGGAGCCACGCGGTCGGCCGACCACCATCACGCGGTCGGCCGAACCACACAGAACATCCGATAGCCGCATACTGCGCGGTTCGAATGCTGTCCGGAGTGGAACAGGAGCGGCTCGAGATCGTCTCGATCTCGGCAACGCGCCACTGCCCCGAATGCTGACGCCGTCGGCGAACCCGACCGTACGCTGTTCCCGTTCCTCTTCGCGCCGAAGGGAACGGACGCCCATGCAGGATGTGAAGGGGCCAGACATGATTTGCCGAGCACTGCTCGTGTTGTCCATTGCCGGAATCATCATCACTCCCGCTGTTGCCCAGGCAACGCCCGCTCTATCCGGGACCTTCCTCGATAGCCCGGCAAGACAAGCAGTCCAGACCATCACGGTCAACGTTGTGGGACAGTCCGCCACGATCTCGGTGGCAATCGCTCCCAGCGCGACGGTGGCCCAGCTCAAGGCGGCCATCGTGAAACAGACTGCCCAGACCAAGCCCGGCTTCCTTCCCGACAGCGCCAATCTTTACTTCGACGACACCAAGAATCAGAATCTCGTACTACTTCAAAATACGCAGACCTTGGCGTCCTACGGCATGTTCGACGGATGCCAAGTCATTGTCATGTGAAAACCAATGCGCAGACGACCGCTCCGTCACCGGTCACCGAATGCGCGCTCACGCCGCGGAGCGCGCGTTGGGTCAGTCGTCCAAAATACTTGGCTCGCAAAGCTTCTCAACGCGCTCAGGTCGCGACCCGAGCGGTTGGCGACCTGGCGAACCCATAGCTATCGATCCGCTACGGCCCTCGAGCATCGGGGCCGATTAGCCGTATCACCCGCCGCCGATAGACGCGCAAACGACGAAAGCCCCCCAGCGTGAGCTGGGGGGCTTTCGTGAATGATGTTCCGGCGGTGTCCTACTCTCCCACACCCTGTCGAGTGCAGTACCATCGGCGCTGGCAGGCTTAGCTTCCGGGTTCGGAATGGGACCGGGCGTTTCCCTGCCGCTATGGCCGCCGTAACTCTATGAAACTGTCACACAAATGTGTGTTGTTTCAGATACTGCACAGTGGACGCGTAGCTTCTTTGTTGGTAAGTCCTCGGCCGATTAGTACCAGTCACCTACACCCGTTACCGGGCTTCCAGTTCTGGCCTATCAACCCCATGGTCTGTGGGGGGCCTTAACCCTTCAAGAGGGTGAGAAACCTCATCTTGGAACAGGCTTCCCGCTTAGATGCTTTCAGCGGTTATCCCTTCCGAACGTAGCTAACCAGCAGTGCTCCTGGCGGAACAACTGGCACACCAGAGGTTCGTCCGTCCCGGTCCTCTCGTACTAGGGACAGCCTTCCTCAAGTTTCTGACGCGCGCGGCGGATAGAGACCGAACTGTCTCACGACGTTCTAAACCCAGCTCGCGTGCCGCTTTAATGGGCGAACAGCCCAACCCTTGGGACCTACTCCAGCCCCAGGATGCGACGAGCCGACATCGAGGTGCCAAACCATCCCGTCGATATGGACTCTTGGGGAAGATCAGCCTGTTATCCCCGGGGTACCTTTTATCCGTTGAGCGACACCGCTTCCACTTGCCGGTGCCGGATCACTAGTCCCGACTTTCGTCCCTGCTCGAGCTGTCGCTCTCACAGTCAAGCTCCCTTGTGCACTTGCACTCGACACCTGATTGCCAACCAGGCTGAGGGAACCTTTGGGCGCCTCCGTTACATTTTAGGAGGCAACCGCCCCAGTTAAACTACCCACCAGGCACTGTCCCTGAACCAGATCATGGTCCGAGGTTAGAAGTCCAATACGATCAGAGTGGTATTTCAACGATGACTCCACAAACACTAGCGTGCCCGCTTCACAGTCTCCCACCTATCCTACACAAACCGTACCGAACACCAATACCAAGCTATAGTGAAGGTCCCGGGGTCTTTTCGTCCTGCCGCGCGTAACGAGCATCTTTACTCGTAATGCAATTTCGCCGAGTCTGTGGTTGAGACAGCTGAGAAGTCGTTACGCCATTCGTGCAGGTCGGAACTTACCCGACAAGGAATTTCGCTACCTTAGGATGGTTATAGTTACCACCGCCGTTTACCGGGGCTTAAATTCTCAGCTTCGCACCCAAAAGTGCTAACCGGTCCTCTTAACCTTCCGGCACCGGGCAGGCGTCAGTCCGTATACATCGTCTTACGACTTCGCACGGACCTGTGTTTTTAGTAAACAGTCGCTTCTCACTGGTCTCTGCGACCACCCCCAGCTCAGGAAGCAAGTTCCGTCACCGGTTGTGGTCCCCCTTCTCCCGAAGTTACGGGGGCATTTTGCCGAGTTCCTTAACCACAGTTCTCTCGATCGCCTTAGTATTCTCTACCTGACCACCTGTGTCGGTTTGGGGTACGGGCCGTGTACCAACTCACTAGAGGCTTTTCTCGGCAGCATAGGATCACTGAATTCGCCTCAATCGGCTACGCATCACCTCTCAGGCTTCATGCGGTGCGGATTTGCCTACACCACGCCCTACAGGCTTACACCAGTACAACCACTGACTGGCCCAGCTACCTTCCTGCGTCACCCCATCGCTTACCTACTACAACCCGGGTCCTGTGCAGCAATCCTCCCTCTCGCCCGAAGGCTTGATAAGAGAACATTTGGACAGTTAGCAAAGTTGATTCGATATTTGGCGCGGATACACGGGTACGGGAATATCAACCCGTTGTCCATCGACTACGCCTGTCGGCCTCGCCTTAGGTCCCGACTCACCCTGGGCGGATTAACCTGGCCCAGGAACCCTTGGTCATTCGGCGGACGAGTTTCTCACTCGTCTTTCGCTACTCATGCCTGCATTCTCACTCCCATAGCCTCCACAACTAGGTCACCCTGCTGCTTCCATGGCTATAGGACGCTCCCCTACCCATCCACACCGCTGCACACACCCCCGTAGAGATGTGCGGACGTATTGTGTGAATGCCGCGGCTTCGGCGGTGTACTTGAGCCCCGCTACATTGTCGGCGCAAAATCACTTGACCAGTGAGCTATTACGCACTCTTTCAAGGGTGGCTGCTTCTAAGCCAACCTCCTGGTTGTCTTCGCGACTTCACATCCTTTTCCACTTAGTACACGCTTAGGGGCCTTAGCCGGCGATCTGGGCTGTTTCCCTCTCGACTACGAAGCTTATCCCCCGCAGTCTCACTGCCACGCTCTCACACACCGGCATTCGGAGTTTGGCTGATTTCGGTAAGCTTGTAGGCCCCCTAGACCATCCAGTAGCTCTACCTCCGGCGTGAAACACGTGACGCTGCACCTAAATGCATTTCGGGGAGAACCAGCTATCACGGAGTTTGATTGGCCTTTCACCCCTACCCACAGCTCATCCCCTCAGTTTTCAACCTAAGTGGGTTCGGGCCTCCACGACGTCTTACCGTCGCTTCACCCTGGCCATGGGTAGATCACTCCGCTTCGGGTCTAGAACATGCGACTCTACCGCCCTATTCGGACTCGCTTTCGCTACGGCTACCCCACACGGGTTAACCTCGCCACATGCCACTAACTCGCAGGCTCATTCTTCAAAAGGCACGCCATCACCCACAGTCAACCAAATGACTCACAGGCTTTGACGGATTGTAAGCGCACGGTTTCAGGTACTATTTCACTCCCCTCCCGGGGTACTTTTCACCTTTCCCTCACGGTACTAGTCCGCTATCGGTCACCAGGGAGTATTCAGGCTTACCGGGTGGTCCCGGCAGATTCACAGCAGATTTCACGGGCCCGCTGCTACTCGGGTACTCACTACAAGAGCCGCTGAGTTTTCGTCTACGGGATTCTCACCCTCTACGACAGGCCGTTCCAGACCACTTCGACTAACACAACGGTTTCTGACTCTCGCCCACTACGGCAGTAGTAAGAAAGTGAGCCCCACTACCCCACACACGCAACCCCTGCCGGGTATCACACGTGCATGGTTTAGCCTCTTCCGCTTTCGCTCGCCACTACTCACGGAATCACTATTGTTTTCTCTTCCTGTGGGTACTGAGATGTTTCACTTCCCCACGTTCCCTCCACACACCCTATATATTCAGATGCGGGTAACACGACATCACTCGTGCTGGGTTTCCCCATTCGGAAATCCTCGGATCTCAGCTCGGTTGACAGCTCCCCGAGGCTTATCGCAGCCTCCTACGTCCTTCATCGGCTCCTGGTGCCAAGGCATCCACCGTACGCTCTTAAACACTTACTAACAAAGATGCTCGCGTCCACTGTGCAGTTCTCAAACAACACACCCACTCAGATCGGGCTCCTTGACCTGACCAGTCGAAACTGGCGGTATCGAGGAAGATCCGAGCGGATCGTTATCTTGCCCAGAGAAACACTCGCGTGTTCTCTCAGGACCCAACAGTGTGTCGATATATCCCCCGCAGTCGATCACTGAGGACCAACCATATGCGTGAGAAGTAGTCAGTGTTCCACCCATGAGCGTCCGCAGTTCTACATATGAGAACTAAACGGTCTCTGCCAGGCACGATCCAACCTATGTTGGACGGCTCTGGAGATGTGCTCCTTAGAAAGGAGGTGATCCAGCCGCACCTTCCGGTACGGCTACCTTGTTACGACTTCGTCCCAATCGCCAATCCCACCTTCGACGGCTCCCTCCCACAAGGGGTTAGGCCACCGGCTTCGGGTGTTACCGACTTTCATGACGTGACGGGCGGTGTGTACAAGGCCCGGGAACGTATTCACCGCAGCGTTGCTGATCTGCGATTACTAGCGACTCCAACTTCACGGGGTCGAGTTGCAGACCCCGATCCGAACTGAGACCGGCTTTAAGGGATTCGCTCCACCTCGCGGTATCGCAGCCCTCTGTACCGGCCATTGTAGCATGTGTGAAGCCCTGGACATAAGGGGCATGATGACTTGACGTCGTCCCCACCTTCCTCCGAGTTGACCCCGGCAGTCTCTCACGAGTCCCCGCCATTACGCGCTGGCAACATAAGATAAGGGTTGCGCTCGTTGCGGGACTTAACCCAACATCTCACGACACGAGCTGACGACAGCCATGCACCACCTGTACACCGACCACAAGGGGGCCTACATCTCTGCAGGTTTCCGGTGTATGTCAAACCCAGGTAAGGTTCTTCGCGTTGCATCGAATTAATCCACATGCTCCGCCGCTTGTGCGGGCCCCCGTCAATTCCTTTGAGTTTTAGCCTTGCGGCCGTACTCCCCAGGCGGGGTACTTAATGCGTTAGCTACGGCACGGATCCCGTGGAAGGAAACCCACACCTAGTACCCACCGTTTACGGCGTGGACTACCAGGGTATCTAATCCTGTTCGCTACCCACGCTTTCGCTTCTCAGCGTCAGTTACTTCCCAGAGACCCGCCTTCGCCACCGGTGTTCCTCCTGATATCTGCGCATTTCACCGCTACACCAGGAATTCCAGTCTCCCCTGAAGTACTCTAGTCTGCCCGTATCGCCTGCAAGCTTAAGGTTGAGCCCCAAGTTTTCACAGAAGACGCGACAGACCGCCTACAAGCTCTTTACGCCCAGTAATTCCGGACAACGCTCGCACCCTACGTATTACCGCGGCTGCTGGCACGTAGTTGGCCGGTGCTTCTTCTACAGGTACCGTCACTTGCGCTTCGTCCCTGTCGAAAGAGGTTTACAACCCGAAGGCCGTCATCCCTCACGCGGCGTCGCTGCATCAGGCTTTCGCCCATTGTGCAATATTCCCCACTGCTGCCTCCCGTAGGAGTCTGGGCCGTGTCTCAGTCCCAGTGTGGCCGGTCACCCTCTCAGGTCGGCTACCCGTCGTCGCCTTGGTGGGCCGTTACCCCGCCAACAAGCTGATAGGCCGCGGGCCCATCTCGCACCGATAAATCTTTCCACCACGAAACATGCGTCCCATGGTCATATCCGGTATTAGACCCAGTTTCCCAGGCTTATCCCGAAGTGCGAGGCAGATCACCCACGTGTTACTCACCCGTTCGCCGCTCGTGTACCCGAAGGCCTTACCGCTCGACTTGCATGTGTTAAGCACGCCGCCAGCGTTCGTCCTGAGCCAGGATCAAACTCTCCGTTGAAGACTCTTGACCTACCCCGAAGGGCTAATCAGAAGAATAACTAGAGTCCGAAAACCTAGCAAAACAAAACGCCAGCAAAAAGATTTGCTGACTAAATGTCCGACCTCAACAACCGGGGGGTATGCGAGGCCGGAACCAATAAAAATATTGGCACTGACATTCATCGACACACTATTGAGTTCTCAAAGAACACACGCACACACCACCGCCCGAACTATGTTCGCTTGGTCGATGAGGCAACTTATCCAGCTTAGCTCAGCCAAGAAGCAAGTTCTGCCTCCGAGAGAGCTAGTGTGATTTCAGGCGCTCCTCGTCCTACCTCGTTTCCCAGGCCATCCACTCAGCGTTTCCGCTGTGCTTCTCGGCTCCGGGTCGGTGTCCGTGTCGCTCTGACTCGAACTAAGTTACGCGGCGGAGAACGCTACGTCAAATCGCCTGCGCAGCGCGAGAATTCGCAGGCCACGGGGCCCGTCACTTTGCCCGTCGCGGTTACCGGTCTAGAGAGAGCGCTCACACAACCAAGCGATCACTGCGCCCGACGAGCGGAGGCCCGCACCAACGGTTGAAGGTCGTGCACCGGGTGCGGCATATAGTCCGAGCCGGACGCGGCACGGCGAGCAGGGTTCTCTCGATCAGCGAGGCCAGCTGTTCATCGTCCTGAGGCTATCGGTGTGCGGCAGGCAGCAGCGGCGCTGTCAACGCGGCAGCGGAATGAGGGCGAGCTGGCGCGTCTGCGCGATCACCGCCCCGGTGACGTCAAGAACGAGCTGATCCTGGACGAACATCCGCTCGCCGACCTCGGGCGTTGTCGCGATGACACGCAGCCAGCCGGGTGCTGGACGGCGATGCAGATGAGTGGTGAGCTGGACGGTCGGCGACCAGCCGAAACGTCCCAGATTCATCGATACCGGCGGGCTCATATCGCCGGCCATCATCGCGAAGTAAGTCGCCACCTCGGGGTTCTGCTCATCGGCTTGACGAGGGCGGATCCACAGCCGTAGCCGGGGCTCGCCCTGCTCACCGTCGAGGAAGCGAGCCCAGATCGGATCGATGGCCACCGAGGCGCCCTGACTGAGGTGGGCGATGCGCATGGGCGAATCCGGCCCGTAGGCGACGGCGTCGACGGTCGGTTCGGTGGTCATATCGGTATAGCTCTCGGGGGCGTAGACCGGTGGCGCGTCGTCGAGGTGACCGAAGGTGAATGCGGTGTGCACCAGGGTGCGCCCACCCTGCACGAGATCCGCGTCAACCAGGCAGATCTGCCGGCCGGTCTTGCGGATGCGCACCTCGTAGTCGACTCGGCCGGGGTCGGGCGCCCCGAGGAAGTCGGTGCTGGCCGCCATCGGCAACATCTCTGCCGATTCCGGATGAGCGGTGCGCAACCCTCGGGTCGCGGCGGCGGCGCTGGTGGCGACCATAGTGCCGCCGTGCAGCTTCTTGCCGATGGTCCAGATCGCATCGATGACGCCGCTGTAATGAACGATGGTCGAATTGTCCGACGGCGATGCCGGATTACCCGAGGGCAGTTCGGTCAACGCACAGGCCCGGCCGAAGGGGGCGTCGTCGAGAGCCACGACCGGCTGTTGGGAGTCGATCGTCAATTCCGTCACCGCTTCTTCCGGACCTGGGACACGATCTTGGCCGTTCGCGACCATAAAAAGAAACCACCTCTCGTCATCAGTAGGGTCTCCGGGACTACCGATGCGGCATCCGGCCTGAGCGACAAAAATTGGTCTGTTTGCCTTAAGACTTCCCGAGTAGCAGGACGATCTTCCTGTTCACGTCGTGCGGGTCACTATCATTTTTACTTCCAGAAGCCCACAGAAAGCATACCCAAAAGTTTTCTTTACCCCCGGGAAGTTGTCAGGCGGTCGCCGGTTTGTTCTTGGGTGTGCCAATGGCGCGCGCAGTGGTGCTGAGGAATTGGCCGATTTGTTCGAGATGTGTTGCGAGAGTTGGTATTCCGGTGACCATGGCGGCGTCGATCGGCAGGGTGACCGGTAGCCCAGTTGGTCGCCAAAGGCGAGGTTCATCCGAACGAACTGCTCGACGCCGCACTCGAACGCTGTGCGCGGGTCAACCCGGCGATCAACGCGATAAGCCTGCTCATGGCCGAGGTCGGCCGTACCCTCACAGACCGGCCTGCCGATGGACCGCTCGCGGGAGCACCATTCCTCATAAAGGATCTGAGCCAGGATTTCGCCGGCTACCCGACCAGCTCGGGTACCCGCCCACTGCGCGGCCTCCCGGTCGAGCGCAACAGCCTCTTGGTGCAACGATGGCTCGACGCCGGGCTGGTGGTATTCGGCAAGACCACCACACCCGAATTCGGCAGCAAGGGCGTCACCGAGACCGAAACCTTCGGCATCACCCGGAACCCATGGCACCTCGACCACACATCCGGCGGTTCCTCCGCCGGCCCCGCCGCCGTCGCGGCCGGAATCGTCCCGATGGCCGGCGCCAACGACGGCGGCGGCTCGATCCGCATCCCGGCGGCGTGTACCGGCCTGTTCGGCCTCAAGTCCGGACGAGGCCTGGTCCCTTGCGGCGTGGACGGCGGCGACGCCGTTCACGGGGCAGCCGTCGAGGGCGTGCTCTCGCGCAGCGTGCGTGATTCGGCCGTCATGCTCGACATCATGGCCGGTCCGGATCCGGCGACACGGTACTACTCCGAAACACACCGATACGCCTACGGCGAGGCAGTGCATACGACCCCGCCGCGGTTGCGAATCGGGTTCACGCATGAATCCCCTTTGGGCACACCGGTTCACGAGGAGGCGATACGCGCGCTCGAACACACCGCTTCACTGTTGGAATCATTGGGCCACCACGTCGAACCCGGCGCGCCGAACATCGATGACCGCCAGCTGACGAAGGACTTCGCCACGGTCTGGCTGGCCCATAGCGCCTGCGACATCGCCGCGGCATGCCAGCGCACCGGCGCGACCCCAGCCGACTTCGATTTCGACACCCGGCTGATGGCCGCCATCGGACGCGCGCTGCCGGCGACATCGCTAGTCGACGCGTGCGAGCGATGGAACCTGCACACCCGGGCTCTGTCCGCATTCCACGACACCTACGACTTGCTGCTCACCCCAACCCTCACCGAGCCACCACCGCGGGCAGGCACCCAAAACATTCCGGCGATGACACGAGAGATACTCGGGCCTTTGCTGGAATCCGGTGTCGGCGAAGCCATCACGGCCACCGACAACCCTTACGACAATATCCTGAGCAATCTGTCGTGGGCACCGTTCACACAGTTGGCCAATGTCACCGGCAGGCCCGCGATGACCGTTCCGCTGCACTGGACCGCAGCCAGACTGCCGCTGGGAAGTCAGTTCGTCGGCGCGCCCGGCAGCGAATTCCTGCTGCTACAACTCGCAGCCCAGCTCGAGGCCGCACACCCGTGGACCCACCTCGAGCCACCCGAACCGACTCTTCAGACGACATAACGAATCCTCCCGCGACGCCTCGGGATCCGGCTGACAGTGCGCCGAGCCGCGACTACGGGGCCCGGCGCACTGCCCGACCGGTTACTTCGGGGCGATGAGTTGGGACAGCACGGTAGTTGTGCTGCATCCGGCCGGCGCCGGAGTATCGGTGTTGAGGCGTTCCGCCAGCCAGGAGAACGCGGCAGGGGCGCCCGAGAGAATCATGCTCAAGTGCTCGGCTAGCTGATCACGTATATAGGTGACCCGAGCCCCACGAGCACAGAGATCTTCGACCATCCGGTCGGTCGAGCCCACCGGAATCACTTCGTCCTGCACAGCTTGCATGACATAAAGCGGCGCAGCCGGCGCGTGGGTACCCAACCTGGCCTTGTCGATCACTTCGGCGAGCGGCGGCAACGCCAGGACCTGGTCGAGCGGGATGTCAAAATACCGTTTCCAGTCGGACATGAACTGCTGGACCAGAGTGACCGATAGGCATTGCGTCTGGATCTGATCCATCACGGCCGCTCCCTCGGGTGTCAGGTGCGGTCCCATCGCCGCTTTGACCTCGGGATAGGTGGCGTAGTAGGAGGACAGACCGCTACCAACTATGGCCGAGAAGGGTCCGCCGTTCGTGGTGAACAATGCCGCGTTGATGTCAGCTCCGGGGCCGCCGTACGCGGCGCCGGTGATATTGAGCTCGGGTGCGTAACTGGGTTGCAGCTCAGCCGCCCACCCCGTCGCGAACCCGCCGCCCGAATACCCGTATAAACCGATGCGGGACTCGGAGCCGAGACCGAGCGGAGCGAACTGCAAGGCCGCGCGAATGCCATCCAGCGTCATGTAACCGGGCTCTTGGGCAACCGGGAAGTGACCGAATCGCCCTCCGAAGTCGGGCACCGATACCACCCAGCCGTTCTGCAGGATGGTTTGCAAATCCGTTATCTGCCCCGTGGTCTCCGTAGAGGACTTGGCACCGGCCTGCAGCCCGTAGGACGGGACGCACAGCGGACCGGAGGCGTCCTCGAACATTTGCTGCGACACCAACGGCCGGTCCGGTCGGACATTGTTGGGCAGAAACACCGTGGTGACGGTGACATCCGGCCGATCGAACACGTCGGTGGTGCGATAAAGCAGTTGCCAAGCCTGCGCCGGCAACGGCGCAACCAACTCGATCGGCCGGGATCGCAAAATCGCGCCCGGCGCCGCGGCCTCGAAACCGGCTGGTGGCTGATAGAACTCATCCACCTGTGGAAGGGGTGGCGCCGCACCCGCCGGACTCGATGACACAATCACCGGCCCGGCAAACGTCACCATGACGGCCACGGCGGCAACACCGAACCAGCGGACGCGTCGTTGCGCCTTACTGGACATCTCGACCTCCATTGTTCGGATGGACCGGCCTCGCGACCCCAGAGCCCGGCAAAGCTGTTGTGATGCTTATTGATTCAGTGGCCTCCAGCCGGTCACGCACATGTCGCCGCACTCCTTGTCAGACGCAAAAACGCTGATAAAAGTCACGCACCGCAGGGGCACCTTGCAGCCCAACCAAGACGGTTGTCACATCATGTCCTGATCGAGAAATTATGCCTTGAATGCCTCGATCGCAATGAGCTCGGCACGCGGATGCGGCGAACTTCAGCTGTCGCGCAACCGCCACCGCCGGTCAGCCTTGTTTACCGTACAGGGAGCCAGCGGGCTCATACACTCGGATTGCCGGAACCCAGCATTCGTCCGCACCGTCTGCTTTGATTTGCCCGCAATTGGATTTGCGATGGTTTGAATGTTCATTCGGAGATTGTTCGTAGCGAAGGTTATTCCGGATGGCATTGTCGCCCAGCAACGAGCACAGACAGACACGCCACAACCCTGCTGACGAGACGACCGCCACCATGCGGCGCTACACCAGCACCCTGCCCATGTAGAGAACGATAGCGCGGCTGCAACGACGAAATCGTGGGCGGCCACTCGTAATTCAGAACAGCCGATCGCTCGAAGGCGGCGGCGCGGGCCCGCCGTTTATTCCGCGGACGCGAGTGCGAGCACGGTGTCCAGCCAGTCGAAGGTGCGCTGGTGCCACAGGGCGACCGCGCCTTCGTGGCAGTGCTCGCCGCCGCCCTCGTCTTCGCGGAAGGTGATCAGTTCCTTGGGGCAGGTCAGTGCGTCGAAGATGCGCTGGGGCTGACCGGTGAAGAACTGGTCGTTTTCCGCATCCAGCACAAGCGTCGGACAGGTGATCCGGTCCGCGAGTCCCTCGATCGTGTAGGCCTGGAATGCCTTGACGAGTTCGTCGGCGTCGGAGACCCCGAAGGTCCACAGGCCGTTGTTGACCAACCAGCGCGCCGAGATACTCTGCGCCATCACGGTTTCCATGCCGCCGGGGGTCTCGGCCGCCATCCTGGCGATCGGTACGACGGCGTCGTGGGAGTCGTAGACGCCGTCGTGCAGTACGCAGGCGGCGATGCGGTGTTCGAACGCGGCCGCCCGCGCGGCGAGGTAGCCACCGAGGCTGGTGCCGACGAGCACGAGCCGGTCCGCGTCCACCTCGGGCAGGGCGAACGCGAAGTCGACGGCCGGGGTGACCACGGCCTCCCAGTCCGGCCGGAAGTGCAGGCCCTGCTCGCGCACGTTCGAACCCTGACCGGGGCCGTCGAAAGCGAGGACGTTGTAGCCGCGCCGCAGCGCCCCCGCGGCGAGCGCGAGGTAGTCCTCCTCGAGGGTGGAGTCGTAACCGCCGTGGTAGAGCACGGTCGGGCGAGGCCGCCCCGAATCGTCGGCGAGGAACAGATACCCGGGCAGCGTGGTGTCCTCGTACGGGATGCGCAAGGCGCGGGCGGGGGTGTCGAGCAGGGCCGCCGCGTCCGCGAAGGTCTGCTGGGAGGCCTTGGCCAGCCGCGCGGATTCGGTGTCGTTCGCCGGGTCCGCACGCCGGTAGAAGTCGGCGGTCCGGTAGTAGTTCGACGCGCGCAGCAGCGCCTCGCGCGCACTCACCCGATGCCCGGCGGCCAGCGCGTCGCGGCCGATGCGCTCGACCCGCGCCGCCGTCGCGGCCCACTGGGCCGACCAGGCCTCCTCGTCCCCTTCCGGGATCCGGCGGCAGGTCACCAGGACCTCGCCGAGCTCGGCGCCGCCGTAGGTGGCGTAACCGGCGGCCCGCAGCGCCTCGAAGGAGAAGGACTCGTTGTCGTAGAGGAACCTCATTGCCCGCTTCCCTTCAATATCGGAACGATACGGAGCCGTTCCATTTGATGGAAACGACGCTAGCACCGGCACCCTACGGAACGCAACCGTTCCGTCTCGGTTAGGCTCGGCCAATGGCATCAGAGCGGACGGCAACCGGCGGCGCGGCCCTGCGGCAGCAGGTGACCGATGCGATCACCGAGGCGACCTTCGCCGAGCTCGCCGAGTCCGGCTATGCGCGGTTGTCGATGGAGGCGGTCGCCCGGCGCGCCGGCGTTGGCAAGGCCGCGCTGTATCGGCGCTGGTCATCCAAGCAGGAGATGCTCACCGAACTGATCCGCAAGGCGGTCGAGGACACACTGCCGCCGATCCCGGCCACCGGAGCCCTGCGCACCGATCTGCGCGAGTACCTCGGTACCCTGCGCGGCCAAATGTCCAACCCACTGGTCAGCAGCACCGGCCTCGGGCTGTTCGTCGAGACCCGCAACACGAGCGCGCTCGCGGACGTGATGCACACCGACGTGGCGCAACCACGCCGGACAGCGGCGTGGGCCATGTTGCGGGCCGCGATCGATCGGGGCGAACTCCCGGCCCGGCTGGACGAGGACCTGGCCGTGGATCTGCTGATCGCACCGTTGGGTTTCCGCATGCTGATCATGGACGGCAACAGCGACGACGAATACCTGGACACACTCACCACCGTGATCGAGGCCGCACTGAAAGCGGCTGTCCGCTAGGCCACAGCCGGTAGCTCGCCGAACGATTCTGCGCGCATAGCCAGCCGGACCGCGCCGACTTACCTGACGCGGTGGCGCATGGATCTGGCCGCAATTCGGTTGCGGGACATCTCAACCCGAAAACGACTCCGGGGCTGGTACCGCAGAATCCGCGGTACCGACCCCGGAGGGTTCGGTTCGTGCAATGACCGATTTGGTGGACCTGACGGACCAGCATACGAACCGTGCGGTACTGGTCGACGGGCCGAACATCGTGATCCGTCCGGTGGGTTCCCGGCAACCGGTCGGTGGTGATGGCCGAGCATCGCAGATACTCCGGCGGAGTTTTACATCGGTTCTCTGAGGCATATAGCTCTATGGCTCCGTGCTGTTCCGAAGCCACGATATTCAGTCGGCCTGCAAGACGAAGAACAGGAAGGCAAGGAAGCTTGTGCCGGTGATCTCGGGGAACTGATCGCGGGCGGCGGGCGCTGGCGGCGGCTCGCTGATCATATTGACGCGAAAGCCTGCTGCGGTGAAGGCGTCGGTCATCGCGTGCAACGGCCGGTCCCAGAAGGTCAACTGGGTGATCTGCCCGTCCATGTTCCACTCGTCGGTCCGCTTGCGAGTTTCAAAATAGTCCGTTTTCTGCCCCTCCGAGCGCTGCCAGAACCAGATGGCGAAAGGGTGCTCGACCGAAGCGATGAGTCGGCCACCAGGTTTCAGTACGCGACGCAGCTCGGTCAGTGTCGGTCCCCAGTCTTGCAGGTAGTGCAACACCAGGGATGCGACGACATCGTCGAACACATCGTCGGAAAAAGGCAGCGGGTCCGCGAGATCGGCTACCCGCAAGTCCGCGGCGGCGCCCAGCCGCCGACGAGCCTGCTCCAGCATCTCGGCACTCGCGTCGATGCCGGTCACGATGGCACCTCGATCGCGCAGCTCGGCGAACAGGGGACCCGAGCCGCATCCGGCATCGAGGATCCGCCGGCCAGCCACGTCGCCGGCGAGCTCCAGGGTCGCGGGCCGCTCGTAATACGCGTTCAGCAGGCTGGTCTCATTCTCAGCGGTGTAGCCCTCGGCGATGCTGTCGTAGTTGTATGCCTGGGCGGTATCGATGGGAATTGCCGAACCTTCTGGAACCTGAGTCATCGCCCCATCCTCACACGCCAGCGTGACCATGCACTGTAAAGCCTTGTCAGTCAACGGAACCGGATCCGGTCTCTGCTTGGCATTTCGCCCAATGTCGAGATTCCGCAGCCACACCCAAGCAACCGTCGTTGTCCCCAGGGATATTGAGAACTCGATCCACGGTCATGTGCACGACACCTGTCGTGATTTGCTGCGGTCACTGCCGTATCGCCGCAATGCCCGTTCTACCTGTCCTCGTCGCTGACCGACCCGAGTGGGCCTGCGGCAGAGGAAGTCGCCCACGTCGACGTGATCCAACCGCCGGATCAGCTTGTCGACGGTCGGCGGTAGCTCCCTGAATAGACCTGGTTGCCGTTCATCCAGGTTTCCAGGACCGTGATGTCTTTGATCTGATCCGGTGGGACGACGCGGGGGTCTCGGTCGAGGATGACGAAATCGGCGTATTTGCCGACTTCGAGGCTGCCGACTTCATGTTCGGAGGAGAGCTGCCACGCCGCCTCGGAGGTCACGGCGCGGATTGCTGATTCCACCGATATGCGCTCTTCGGGTGCCAGCACATAGTCGGGTTCTTTCCACGTACGACGGGTGACGGCCATCTCGATCATGTGCAATGGATGGGGGTCGGTGACCATGAAGTCGGAGTGCAGCGTGAACCCGATTCCCGCTGCCTCCACGCTGCGGCACCGGTCGAGCAGCAATGCCTTCTGTGCGCCGAAGACTGTGTCTCGCATCGCAATACCCCAGTAATGGACATGCCCGATCAGGAAGCTGGCGGATACGCCCAGGTCTTTCATGCGGGTGATCTGTTCGTCGTGCAGGATCGAGCAGTGCTCGATGCGGACTCGCGCGGCGCCCGGCTCAACCCCGGCATCGCGTATGGCGTCGCAGGCATCCAGGATGTTGTCGATACCGGCGTCGCCATTGCCGTGGATCGCGAGCGGCCAGCCCTTGCTCGCGCGGTCGACCGCCTCCGCGGCGAGCACCTTAGGCTCCATGTAGGCGATTCCGTAGTTGTCGGTATTGAGATACGGCTCGCGTTGCAGGCCGGTGAATCCCTGGTTGGAGCCGTCGGCGACGAGTTTGTAGCCCGCGATACGCACCAACGCGTCACCATCGCCCGGCCGCACCCCCGCCGCGTCCCAGGTGTCGGTCCCGAGGGTGTAGAAGGGGTAGGCGCGGATACGGGTCTCGAGCTTGCCGGTGCCAGCCGCCTGCGTCAGGACGGTGAGGTCGTCGGGCGTGTGGCTCAAGGTGCCCAATCCCAGTTCACTCACCGTGGTCAACCCGACCTGCCGCCAACTTTCGAGTAGGTCGATCAGCGCGTCGACCGGGTTCAATCCGGCAGCGGCGTCACATTTCCCCAGGACCTGGTTGTACGCGACACCGTTTTTCATTGTCCCGGTGAGTTTTCCGTCGGCATCGCGAACGAACTCGGCCCCTTCCGGATCCGCCACATCCTCCCCGATGCCTGCGGCGGCGAACGCCGCGGAATTCGCGTAGGCAATGTGTCCGGAGGCGTTCAGGACGAACACCGGGTTCGTGGTCGACACCGCGTCGAGTTCGGCGAACGTCAGCGCTGCCAGATCCGGCTGCACTGCCGGATCGAAATTGCGAGCGAGGATCCACTTGCCTTCGGGCGCTTGCCTTGCCATGTCTGTCAGATGATCGAGTACCTCTCGCACGGTGGCGAAGCGCGCCATGCCGACGTACTCCATCAGAGCCGCCACCATGCTGCCCGTCAATACGTGGGTATGCGCATCGATGAAGCCCGGCAACATCGTTCGGCCCGCCAGGTCGATCTCCGTGGCTCCCACCCCTGCGATGTCGCGTACCGTCGCCTCCGCGCCGACCGCTACGATCCGATCGCCCTGAACCGCTATTGCCTCGGCAATCGAGAAGGTCCGGTCGACGGTCAATATCGTTCCGCCCGTGAACAAGTACAGCTGTTCGCCTTCGGGAATCCCTGAAGTGTCCATCGATGTCCCCTGTTCTGGTATCTCGACGACACCATCACCACACGCACCACGATGTGGGGTAACAGCTCGCCGCTGTGATGAACGTCGGTCGCGGCGAACAACATTCGACGCAACCGGGGTCGCACACTCATTGTCCGCGAAGTGCTGCGCGGCCCGCAGGCGAACTCGCACTCTCGTGCCGCCCGGGCTGATTCGAACCTGTTCTGCACCAGCCAAATTCCGATAGCTGACCGGTCCGTCAGACCCCCGCGCGACATAGGGAGACTCCTCAGCCTCCACAACACCGACGTATAAGGACTACTGGGAGCTGCCGGGTGGTGTCGGTTCGACCAACATCACCCGGTCCAACTCATCGACGAACAACGCACCAGACCCATCCGCTTACGAGGCAATGTGTTCAGCGGTCTCGGACTGCACAGGACACACACTATGCGCCGCAGACCATCTCATCGCTCAACCACCGAAGACCGGGCTTGCCGGATCAGCGATCAGGCCGAGTTGACGAAAACCATAGGGACACCCCCGATCCGCCGCACAGCACGCGCGCCCAGCGGCTAGTACAGGATGTTCGGTGAGCCGGGTGTTGCCGTGAACAGCAGTTCAGTGATCCGGTGGCCTACCGTGCGCGCGACTGGGCAGATCATCAGGAAGCCCACGGATCCCAGGGCTCGGGGACGACGATGTCAGCGGCGGCCGGGTCATCGAGTGCGTAGACCGCATCAGCTCGTTCACCGAGCAATCCGCGGAGAACAGTGCCGAGCAATTCCAGGTGTTGCCGCCGCAGGGTTTCGGCGGGGCGCTGCATGCGCGCGCAGCTGTCGATGACCGCTTCCGAGATGCCGACATCTTCCATCGCTCTCACAAGCAGTCCTGCCTCCATGTATCCGTCGAGGGGCGTTCCGATCGCACGGTACACCCGTGCTGCTTTGTGCAGGAATATCAGCAGGACTCGATGGCGAGCGTCGCCGGATCCGGAAAGGGGGTCGGGAAGTCCGAGATCCACGCCGAACAATCCTTCGAGGCCAGCGAGGTAGGCCAGACGGGACTTCGAGCGTATGACCGCGTCGGGTGACCAACTCGCATAAGCAGATTCGGCTTCCGCACCGGTCTTGCCATTGAGCGTGGCGAACTCTCCTACCGCATCCAGATACGCACCCAGGAGCACGGAGCAGTCGTAGCGGGCCGGAGAAGCGTCGGTCATGCGGTGAGCTTGCCTGACGGGGGTGCGGTGGCGCGAGTTGATTTGGTGTGTCGCCCATCCAATATTCGTCTCGAACCGCTCGCCCAGCGGCTAATATCGTGCGTTGGTAAGCCGCCCCGGAGGCTGTGCCGACCAACCGATCTGGAGCGGACGCGAGCGGCGGCCGAACGCCCGCACCGCAGCATTTGCGGCGTATCAGAGCCCAGTGTCCGTACATGGATCCGCGCTGCGATTACGTTGCGCGACGATCGAGGCGGAAGAACCGGCTACGACGTACGGTGCCGTCCCGACGCACACGGATGTCCTGGTGGACGCCGAGGTCCACTGCACCGAGCTTTCGGATCGCGGCTGCTGAACGGTCATTTCGTTCGTCGGTCCGAAACCGGATCCACGCTGCCCCCTGATCGAATACCTCGCGGATCAACATGTCTTTCGCCCGCGTGTTCACACCAGCACCCCACACCGCGGGACCAAACTGTGTCCCACCGATTTCGACGCCATCGGGAGCCGACGGTTCCCAGATCACGGATGTCCTGCCCACCACCGTCGCCGCGCTGCGCACAGTGAACGTCAGACGACGGCCGTCGGCCAACGCAGCTCGAACATCGGTATCGAGCTCGCCGAAATCTCTTGGCACTCTGCGAGGAATGTGTTCCCACGCACGTTCGTCCTGTAACGCATCGAACAACTGCCGAGCGTCGGCGGATGAATACAAACGCAACGACACCCCGCCGTCATCTAGTCGATCGACGGGTATTCGCATCGGCCAGATCATGCTGTGAATCCTCGCAGCCGCCGTACGTACTTGCACGTCCGAACACCGCGCTGAACGCCCGCTCCGCGGCTACATCATCTACAAGGGGCAGGTCTATCCAGGCCGACACGAACCGTTGGTCGATCAGGAGCTGTTCGACCGAGTCCAAGACGTTCGCAACATACGCAGTCGTCCCGGGCAGCGTGACAGAGTTCCAAAGTCAACGCGCTACTCGACGCTGTCCTCGCTGACGAGCAGAGCACCGTCCGAACCATGCACAACAGCCTGAAGCAGCGACTCGATGAGCTCGATGGCCAAGAGGAACGGCTGCTCGATCTGGCCGGTGACGGCTCAATCCCCCAGGAGAAGATCAAGATACGTCTGCGGCGGATCCAGGTCGAGCGCGATCGCGCGAATGAAGGACTCCTCGGCACCCACGCCGAACTGGGAGTCGGTGCCAATGCGTTGCGGACTGCTATCAGCTTCATGTCCGACCCACATACGATGTACAGCAACGCGTCCGACGACACCCGCCGACTCATGAATCAGACGTTCTACCAACGGTTCTATATCGACGAGGAGATTTCGATCAGAGGCACGCTCAGCAACCCATTCAACGACTTCCACCAAGCAGCGAAACAGCGCACACGAGACAAAATCAGTCGCTGTGCGCCTACACCGACGCCAGCGAAACATACATCAGCCATCGACAAGAGCCTCAAAAACCAAAAAAGCCCGTTACTCGAACCCGGCATTTTTTCGATGCCGGGTTCGAGTAACGGACATTTGGTGGAGCTAAGGGGACTCGAACCCCTGACCCCCACGCGGGGGTTCGAAGGATCCGCGGACGACTCAACATTTCTCAAAACAGCCCAGCACCTGCGACGTTAGCCGCACGACAGTACCCAGCACTTCCTGACAAATCCCGACGATTTCCATTCAAACCATGGGGGAAACCGTGGGTGTCGTCAAGTCGTCCGACCTCAGTGGCAGACCCCCTCCGCAGACCTCGCCCTGGCCTTCGGCTTCTTGCCAGCATCACCTCTTCGACACTGCTTTCACCTACAAGCCGATACCGCCTTGCCGCCATTCACAACCCGCTGACTGCGTCAGGCATGGACGTCGGCCCAGCTCTCGATCCGAGAGATCCATCCGGCGTGTCGGATGCGACACGCCGGACAGTTTCCGAGCGCAGCAATCCGTTAGTTATCAATCAGTGGCGGCGACGGTCCCTGCGGCAAGTCCTGTCCTGGCTCAAGGTATCTGGCCAAAACTCACGACATATGGCGAGTCTGCCGCGCTACCTGGCCAATGCCTCACTGAATCTGGCCAACAAAGTCGTGACCTGCACCTTCCCGGAACGGCGACCCAGGGCTTCATTCTGCATTCACCAGGTACGTCGATCCACCATCGGCAACGGCGGCTCATGGTCTCTGGCAACCCGCAGGTCGCGACGCTGGCGATTATCCAGATACACCGCGCCCGGACAAGTCCCTGATGCGGCGGTGCCTGCGGCCTGCCATGCAGGACCAGACCCGCGCCGAACACACGGCTCCGACCTTCGGACGGGGACATCAATATGAGCATCGAAGCGACGTGTCCTACGACATGCCCCGGCAGTGAAGGCGCGGTGGCACTGCTTTCCGAAGATTTCAACCAGTTGGAGGAGGTGCCCGATGATGTCATGCTCCGAACAGCTCTCGAAGGCTGCTCGACAAAGAAGGACATGATGCAGCTCGTGTGTGAGCTGTTCGGAGACCCGAAGACCGACGACGTGCGCTCGGTACTGGCGCGCTGCGGAGCGCAGGTCTCGCGTCAGCACGCATCGAACGTGGTAAACGATTGGCGGCGAACTCACCATCGCCGGTCTCGCCCTGCCGGCCCGGATCGGCTGGCTCCCGCCAGGGTCGCCGCCATCCTGCCTGAGGCGCCTGACGGCGTCGGCCTCGCGGACAGGGAGGACACGGTCACTGAGGTGACGACACTCGAGCTCGAACAGCAGCTGGTGGACGCGGCAATGACAGAGTCTCGTACAAATGATGAGGTCGACGCGTCGCCTGCCGATGAACCCCGGCCGGAAGACCGCCTGGTCGATGCGTCATCATTCGGCGAGTTGACGGTTGACGAGGTCACCGACGACGAATCCGGTCGCGACGCGCGAGCAGTTGAGGCACCGCGAACGTCGTCTCGCCCGGTCAGGATCTGGCCCGTACTATTGATCGCGCTGCCCGCAGCGGTGGCGGTGTGGTCCGGGTGGGTCGGTCTGGGCGAGTTGACCGGATTCGGTGTCATCCATCCGTTGCCGGGCATCTGGGATTCCGCCCGCCTCAACACCGCGATCACGCTGCCGATCGGCGTCGAGGCTTACGCGTCGTACGCCTTGTATGTCTGGTTGTCTGGTCGCATCCGGACCGCGAAGACCGTCAACTACGCCAAGTGGTCGGCCATCGGTAGCTTGACGCTCGGCGCTGCCGGACAGATCGCTTACCACCTGTTGCAGGCCGCAGGAACCCGGATCGCACCGTGGCCGATCACGACAATGGTCGCGTGCCTGCCGGTTGTGGTGCTCGGAATGGGAGCCGCGCTCACGCACATGCTCCTAGGCGAGAACGACGCGGATTGAGGTAGACGACAGGGCAGTCTTCGCGGGTCGGCGGGCCTTATCAGTCTGCCTTGGCGGCGGGGGGTGTCAAGCCGCGAAAAGCGTGCGGCTTGACACCCCTTTCCGCCGCCGAGGCTGACTGAACGGCCGGCCCGCCAACCCGCGAACCCGACCTCTGTTTGGAGAGAGCGCGTTTCTCGGCGGCGGGAGTTTCCATTCGTCCTGTCCCGTCTGAGATTTCCTCCAATCCCAGTCTGCGCTCGCGTTGGCCGGTCACCTGCCCCACAGCAGTGGTAGTCAAGCCTGGTCGATGGTCTCACGCACTGCCCATCTCCGGCTGCCTGGTTGTCAGCATCTCTCTCGCTCCGGCCCGGTCACCGGCGAACGCATGATCACCGATTGCCGAAATTGTTTCCGCTATGCCCTTTACTGGCGGAAAAGGCCATGGACGCGTTGTGTGCCTGCGCCGAGCCTGTGGCCGCCGCCGACCCCCGTCTGTGGTCCGATCCCGTTCCCACGCAACCGATCCCACGCCCACCGCGCCGTGCCATAACGACCGGTGTGCGCTCCGGAGTCCCGGCGTACAACCAGATTTCGCTCTTCGATGCGTTGCCCACCCGCGCGGCGCATCGGCACGATCCAACCCCACCGCCCAGCCATCAGCAACGGGGCCCTCAGCGAAGGAAGTTTTGTATGTCTACGACATTGAGCAGGAGCCAAGCCAAGCTGCATCGTGAAGCTTGCTCGTTGGTCGATGCCGACCGCGACCTCGATGACGAGGAGAAGAGGTTCGTACTCGATCACTGGCAGGAGGCCGCCAATCCCGAACATTGTTTGGACGGCGCGTATTTCACGCCCCTGGGGCTGGCGGGCGACATGCGGATCGACGTCGTGGGAACCCGCATCATCGACCTGTGCGCTGGGATCGGGCACTTGAGCTTCGCGTGCCGCAACCTCCTCGACCACCGTTGGAACGGTGAGCGCCTTCGCGAATTCGTCTGCGTGGAACGCTTCAATCCGGAGTACGTCCGGATCGGTATGCGGATCATGCCCGAGGCCACCTGAAATGGGCGGGTTCGCAAATTCTCGCAACGCTGGTGGCAGGAACCTGCAGGTGCATCGAGTGTATTCGCCCCAACCTGAGGCGGGTTCCAGTCACGGTGAAGCTGTCGGCTGGTCTATCGTTGGTCGATCGACAGTTCAGGATTCGCCGCCGTATTCGACATCTGTGCGTCTGCGCAGCAGACCCCCGCTGCGTGAGACCTTGTATCCGAGTACCTCGGCGACTGAATGCCACTTCTTGGACAAACGCTCGTCGTCGGCGGTGGCCTTGCCGAGCGCGGCACCGAGCTTATTCTTGACACCGCTTGGCAACGGCGTTCCTACGATCGGCAGTGCGTCCAAAGCGATGTCGACCTGTCCTTTATTGAAATGTCGATGAGTGTCGGATTCCAGCAGCGGCAGGATTATCTCTTCGATGAGCCGCCGTAGGACCTGCGAGTCGGTGATTCGGGCAGCTGCCCACACCTCGATGACCCACTTGCGCTGCTGGTTGGTGGTGCAGGCCCGATAGCGGGCGATGAGCAGCTCGGCGACGAGGTCGTCGCTGAGTTGCGCCAGACCGGTGGCTGTCAATACGTGCGGACCAGGCAGTCCTCGGTCGTGGGCTCCGAGATGGTCGATCAGGAAGCTGAACTGCTCGTTCCTGCTCCATTGACCGCGGACCTCGCCGATCGCGGTCGCCAGTTGCTCGGTCAACAGATTGTGGTCCAAGACGTGGCGCAGCACGATTTGCAACTCGGTACGCGAGGGGTTGCGCACCTGCACCCACAGCGCGCTCGCGTCCACCGCCTCGTCCCGGTGTGCGCTGAGCAGGTCAGCAATCTGCCCGGCGGTCGGCACACACTCGGCAGCGATCCGCGAGAATCCCGCTACGGCCACCAACCCTAATGCCGCAGTGGACCTTTGAGGTTCGGCCAGCCACGAACAGGCCTGCAGCTGAGTGACCAGATTCCGCGCCAGGTCGCTGTCGTCACTGGAGGCGGCCAGCGTCTCGAAAAGCTTCGAGCCGACGCCGCGCAGCCGCCGTACAAACAAATCATGGGGGCCGACAACCCAATTCCGGGTTGCAGCCTCAGTCAGGGAGGTGGCGACTTCGCGAGCCAAGAGTGCGAGGTTGAGGACCCCGAGGGCCGCGAACGGGCCGGTCCGCTCAAGCAGCAGCAGACGCTGGGCGGCATCGGCGGGATCGGTCGCGACACTGGCGAGGTCGGCGGTGATTTGGTCGGTGATGTCGAAGTCCTGCCTGGATCCGGCGGCCGCGAGCAGCGGCTCCAGCACGTTAGCTACGGCGTCGATTGCCTCGCTCGGCTCCTCGGAGATCGTGTCTGACCACAGCTGGAGCAGATTTTTGTTCAACTCGCCAGCGTGCTGTGCAGTGATCGCGGCCGGAGCGATCGTGTCGAGCCAGCACCGGCGGGTCCCGACCCGATAACCGTGTGCGGCGGTCAGTAGCGTACCCACGAGGGCGGGGTCGGTGCTCGGCTGCATCGCTGGTAGCACTCCGGAAACCGCATCGAAAGCACTCTGGTGATTGCAACCCAGCAGCACTGACACGATCGCTTCGCTCAGCGAGGCGCTGGCGTGGGCACGGTCGCGTGCCAGCTCGGCCATGGCCGTGACAATCCGGCGCGGGTCGTAATCGTCATGTCCGCTGGCCGCTGGTTCGGCCGATGTCGCGGTGGACTCGCGGCTCCAAGCGGACAGGTCAGCACCGAGCAGGCGCGTGATCCGTACGCCACTAACCCCAATGACACGAGACAGCGTGGGGTCGGGGAGATTCGCCAGCAGACGGACATCGTCGGGGCCGGTCGGGGATACCACATAGGCGGCGATGATCTCGCCAACCGCGTCCGCGTCGGTGTCGATCGCCGGCATCGGGTCGGTCAGCACGAACTCCGCATCGTAGTTCGAGCTGTCGGCGCGGACGGTGGCCAAAATGTTGGCGCGCAGTGCTTTGGATTCCGATTCGGTCCCCTGTGTGGCTAGCGACCAGGCTGGGCCGACGGTGTCACTATCGAGCAGACCCTCGGAGGTGGCGAATGCGTGATTGACCGCGGCAGCGGCGGCATCGGCGACCTCGTCGAGTGGCAGGGACGGATATTTAGCTACCAGCGTGAGCAGAGTGTGCGCCGCGTTGGCGACCCCGACACCGATCCCGGTGTTGATCTGCGCAACAAGCAGTTTGAGGGCGGCGCGTTGCTCGGTGGCGGTCAAAGCTGCGATCCGGGTGCCGATGGAGTCGACGGAGCCGTTCTCGGCCGCCTCCTCGATCGCGGTCGAGAGCTCACCGTCGAGCCCGAACGCGGTGCCGCTGCTGTGCAGAAACACCAGATCCCGCGACGGGCCCTTGATAGCGCGGGTGCGGGTGAGGTAGTCGATGAGCTGCTTGTTGTGTACCTCGGCCACGGTGACGACCTCGTCACCTTCGGCTTCACCGCTGTCGCCGCTTTCGGAGCCTTCGCTTGCGATGGAGGTGAGGAGAGTTGCGGGCGGGGCTTGTTCAAGCGAGTACCGCCTGGCCAGGGCCCAGGCCGCATCTGAAACCGAACCAGGCTGGGAGGCGCTGGGTTTGGCGTGCAGCGCCAGGACGTACTCGGGCAGCCGAGCGTCGATTTCGAGGTCGCGAGCGAACAACGGGAACTCCACGCACAAGCACACGAGTTTCGCGAGCGCTCCCGCATTGTCCCGGGGATCCTCAATCAGCAGTCCCTGCCGGTGGCGATCTTGTCCGCTGCGGTATGTCAACGCAAACGTGTTGAGCAGATGCTTGACCCGGCGCGGACTGCGGACGTGGGTGGGGACCAGTACCGACACCACGTAGGCGGCGTTGATCTCCGACCACACCCCGCCATGTCCCTCGACGACATCGAGCGCGAACTGGGTGACGCGTTGCGGCAACAGTGGGGGCAGACTGAGCTGGTATTGAAAAATCTTGTCCAAATATGCGCTACCGGTGCTGTAGTACGGGTTGACCAGATCGGCCGGTGTCGGCTGGGCCGGCTCGGCCCTGGTCAACGCCTCCTCAAGCATCCGCCGGTCAGCCGCCACGACGAAGACGCATTTGGGAGCCTGGAAAAAAGTACGGATGGTGTCGAGCGTCGTGGCGACAGTCGAGGCTGAGCAGCGATCGAGCTCATCGACGAAAACCACTACACGATCGGCTCCGCTCCCATCGATAAGAGCCTTGAACAGCGCTTCGAATTGCTCACCGCTGTCCGGTTTGTCATTTTTCTGCTCAACCTGCAACGGCTTGGCCGCCAAGGAGACCAGCCCGCTGACCAAGGTGGCAGGAACCAGCCCAGCCATGGCCACCGTGCCCACCATGGACCGGAAGTTTCCCCAGAACGGACCGTGACGAAGCCATGCCAGTACCGCGACCGCTGCGATTGCGACCGCAGCGACCGCCGCTAGCAACCCTAGGAAGACGAGGATCACTCGCCGCCACTGTGTCGTGGACGGGTTGATCGTAGTGATGGTCGTGGCCGAATACATGCCGGCGTGGAATCGGGAATCGTAGTTCCCGAGCTCGGTGGCGATCGCGGAAATAAAATTGCGGCGCAGCGGCGTCTCGGCATATTTGAAAGCGTCGAAGCGCGCGAACTTTACCTTCCGGCCGCCACCACACCATGCGATGCCGGATCGATGCGCTGTCAGCTCGGTGCGCAACATGTTCGCGATACTGCTCTTGCCCGACCCCCACGCGCCGTATAAGGCGATATTCGACCGTGCTGGAACAGCTTTCACCACAGCAGCCAGCTGTGCCGAGAACCGTTCATGCGCCAGGCGATCTCCTGCCGCGGACTCAAGCTCGCTGTCGTCGATCAGATCCTCAGGATGCAGCAACACCGCAGAGTCCGCTCCAGACATTACCGTCCTTCTCTGCTATCGGGCAGCCAACCTCGCCGCACCCCTGATGCGTGCTCTGCGAATTCGACCGCAGGTCGTACAGAGAGATCGCCGAAACCGTTGCTCGCGTTTCGCCCACACTCCCACACGAGCTGCCACGTCCCAAACAGGCACCCTGCCCCGTGGATCGACCCGATCCTGACCAACCCCGTACCGAGACCGCCGACCGCTGGCCGCACCTTGCTACCCACGTCCTCTACCCCACTGCACCTACACACTCGAGTCGACAGCGAACAGGCCTAGGGCTCCTACAACTGCGATTCGCCCACGTTTACGGACACGATCACCACGCGCACCGAGACTTCGCTGCCATCAGCTCCGACCAAACGTGGCTTGCCAGGGTCTTGCCGGACCCGCCTGGTCGTGAGGCCTTCCCAACCCGCGAGATTCGTCGGCGCCGCGCAAGGACCTGGCAGGCTGCGTCACAGGATTGACAATCACCGGTCGAGCTCGAAGCTAACAGGGCGCCGAATCTGCCAACCGCGGCATCCAAGAGTCGAAAGAAGAAGCCGGCCCGCATTCCTCGCTATCGACCGGCTTCTTTCTTCTATCGACTAAACTGCAGTTGCCGTTGGCCCGCATCAATCCATTCTGCTCATTCAAGCTGACTGTGCCAGAACCGTTCGGCCAGTAAACCAAGACCACATCAGACTGGATCGCCACACGGACGTCGGGGGCAGCTCCTATCGGTCGTGGAAATCCACCTGCATCTGTTTACGTACACCGTTTGCCTTTTGGGTGGCTGTCGCCGAGAGTTCTGTCTCACCGAAGGATATCGAGACATCGAAGCCTCGCTTGGGCACTTCCAGATGCATGACATCGCGAAGATTCAGTGACATTGAACCGATCTCTTCGCAGCCTGTGTCGGTCACGTACCTCGGATCGCGATCGCGGGTTCGGAAAAGGCGCACGCTCACCTTCCGGGTTTTCTCGCCAATTGGTTCCAGGTCCTCTTCTGTTACCTCTTGGCCAACCGCGACCGAGTCACCTGCTCGGACAAATATTCCAAATCGTTCTGTGCATACCTTGTCGCCCTCCCAAGTGATCGCTGCAGCGTTCTCGGGATCGCCGGACTCGAATGGCTTCGCCATCGCGATTCCATATGTGTATTTCGACCGGCGGCGCCGCGTCTGAGGGTCGTAGGAATAATGTGCCCCGCCAATTAAGACTGCGGCTTCCGGGTGAGGCGGAATGAGGATCGATGCACGGCCCCGGAAGTGAGTATTCAAGCGCTGTTTCAGATAGGAGGATCTGGCGAATCCCCCCACCAAAATGATGAGTTCACCGCCAGCACGCGGCGTGGTTTGTCGCTGGAGTTCGTCCAGTTGGACGTCGATCATCTCGGTGATCGGAGCGATCACTTCTTCGAACAAGGACCGGACTTCGTCGGGGTTCACCACGATGCGGGTGTCCACACCGTCCTGGACCGTACGAAGGCCAGCGATAGTTTCATCGGTCAGATTCCTGTGCAGCTCTACAGGAATCGGGATATCGATCGAGGCTGGCGTTTGAGCACTGACGTGATACTTCGCTTGCTCGAAAGCATCGATCAGGTCCCCGATGATCGACGGCATGACGGCGCTGAGACGCTTGTACTCAACCTTTCCGCCCAAGCGGGAGGTCAGTATCCGCTGCTGGAATGCCTTGTTGAGAATCAGAGATCCGAGCAGTCCGCCGGTGGGCTTTCCGATCTCGCCCAACCCGCCGTCATCTTCGACCTGATAGGTCGTGATATCGACTGTCCCACCGCCACAGTCGACCACCACGAAGCGCGCCCCGGGATCGTTCATATCCGGAAGCGGGGCACCGTCGATCCCTACTGGCTTGATTCCGGAAACGCGGACATAGTAGGCCGCCGCTTCGGGTTCATAGATTAGCGTCAGGCGCTCGTCGGGATACCCTGCGGCAACGGCAGCACGGCGAGTGGCCTGCTTGGAAGAGTCTTCCCATGTTGCGGGAACGCTGATCGACCAGCGAATGTCATCTGGACCGTAGCCGCTGAGGCTGACCTCGCTGACGGCCGTGTCATAGATCTGTTTGAGCATCATCGCCGCCAGCCTTTCCCGCGATCGCTCTTGGTCGTTGATGGCAAGGACACCACCCGGCTGAGATCCAGTATGTCGGCGATGCAGCGAGATCTTCGAACCTTTCTTCAGTTTGTAATTCGCCATCCGACGGTTGGTTTGCCTTGTCCGCGCGAGGTTTTTCGCTTCGGCGCCCCACGCAACCACCTTGTTCTTGGTGTTGAGAAGAAGGCAGCTGGGCGTCTTGGGGTACTTGAACGGCTGGCCCGGCCAATGGTCGAGAAGACTGATCTGCCGGGTCATGGGGTCATCGTTTGCAGTCCCGAGTACCACCCATGCATAGCCGGACCCGTGGGTGCCGAAGTCGACATGAACTACAACAGAGCACTGCTTCGGTGTCACTCGCCCTCACACGATTCCGTGTCCACAATCACCCATGCGTAGCCGGATCCCTTGGTGCCGAAGTCAATCGCGACTACGGCCGAGGACACTGACGGGACGAGCTTAGAAGTTTCGGACACATCACTCCTCAACAGTCATACCTGATTGCTATTGGCCAAACACGTTAGCTGCGGCGCCGCCAGACACCTCCGTCGGGGCGGCAGCCACTCGTTTCCCAGGATCCGGGATCGAACGCATCATCGTCAACGAAGTAACACCGGCGTCGGGATGGAACGTGTGCCCCACAGCCCGATAGTGCTGACGCACAATGCATTTCAATCGCCGCAGCATTGGTGTCACGCACGTGCAGACCAAGTCAGTCCACGCGGGCGTGAACCCCAGCCCCAATCGCAAATTGCCGAGGCAGAATGCTCGAGACGGTGGCGCTCGAGACGGCGCGGCTCAACGTACGAAAGTAGCCGCTTATCGAGCTGCGGTGGGCTCCCACATAAAGACCGACGCGCGACCCGGCAGACAGGTACGCGCCGATCTACTCAGCCGACCAACACTAGAGGCGTCCGTCGGAGCAAAATTCGATCCGAACGCCGACTTCGAAGACCAGCTCGCCACCGTCGCCTCCGATCTTCTCGGCGAGGCGATCGCCGAGGCCCGCGCCAACTTGCCCAACCCGATCAGCGCACTCACCGACGACCGTGAACCTTACCGTCGGTCGAGTACAACCCCACCGGCAGATTCGTCCGCCACCCGCACGCCGATCGTCGTCACCGACGCACGGTGGGGATCTCTTCGCGCGGAACAGGATCGATCGGGACACACTGTGCTGCACATCGATCCAGTCGACCCCGAAACAAAGGCGCGACTCTTCCTACGCGGCACCGAACTCGTCGGTGACCGGATCACCCGCGACGACATCGACGTCACGGTGTATCGCGGGGAACGCGACGATCGCCCGGTGGTGCATATCGACACCTTCGATCACACCGGACCGATCCGCATCAACCTCAACGATGGACCAGCCGTCTATCACGGCGACCCCGCGACCGGCGAGCGGTTCACCGACTACACCGATTTCTGAATAGTCGCGTCGCCGGGCCCGTTCTGCGGGCGCTCGGAGATGGTGCCGTCGGCGGTCGGTCGTGTGTCAAGCCCGCGGGGAAAAGCGCCCGCGGGCTTGACACCCTTCCCGCCGCCGCGGCTGCCGACGCGCGCCCCACAGAACGGGCCCGGCGTCGAGACCGATTGCGCTCAACCACTTTCCGGCTCTCTCCGGCACCGGTACATGCTTCACTTCCTGGAGGTTGTCGTGTACAGAGCAATGTTCAGCCAGCCCACCTTCGACACCGTTGGCATGCGCCTGGAATTGGCCGTCACCATCTCGCACACTCCACCGCCGGCTCCCGACGCCCCGCTGCGTCGCGGCCGCCGAATCCTGATCACTGGCTCCCGCAGTTGGACCGACCACGCCACCATCCGGGCGGCGCTGGCCGAGCTCTGGTCCCCGGACGTGGTGCTGGTATCGGGGACCTGCCCGCGTGGCGCCGACGCCCAATGCGAGGCGTGCTGGCAGGCATGGGGCGGCCGGGTCGAGCGACATCCTGCCGATTGGGACCGGCTCGGACGCCGCGCCGGGTTCGTACGTAACGAGCAGATGGTGCGAGCCGGCGCCGATCTGTGTGTGGCGTTCATTCGTAACGACTCGGCCGGTGCCACCCACACCGCCCGCATGGCCCAGCAAGCGGGCATCCCAACGCGGATCTTCCGCACCACCGATACCCCGACCGTGGCCGACCAAGTTCGCGAGTGACACCTTGTTCGACCTGCGGCCACCGACCGCACCGCGGTGTCCTCCTTGGACACATCGCCTACCAGGCAGACACCCGGTCGAACCGGGTAGCGACTTCGTCCATTTCGGCGCGGAGGTCCGTGGCCAGCACTCGCGCGCCGCGGGCGTGCCTCCAGGCGACACCCACCGCCCAACGACTCATTACACCGTCTTGGGGTGGGTTGATTGCTCGCCGTCGGCGAGCGGTGACGAACCGAGAGATTCGGTTTGCTCTCTCTCCAATCCTGTTCTCTAGCAGAGGAGTTCCCGTGCCTTATCTTGATGATGCTGGTGATCTGATCGCCGCGATACCGGCGATCCTCGGCTTTGTTCCTGAACGTTCCCTCCTGATCGCGGTGTTGACCGATCCGGAGTGTGATCCGCCTCCTGACAATGCTCATGTGTTCGTAGTTATGCGGTTCGATCTCGATCTGCCTGACGGGCTCATCCGCGGTCTTGCTGAACTTGCTGCCGAGGCTGTCGCCACGATCTGCTCTTCGGCTGACTCCACCGAGGTCTTGGCGGTGATCGTCGATGACCGGGTCACAGGCCCTGCTCCGCAGCGAGGCAGCCGTGATCGCGGAGCACACGCCACATTGATCGATTCCCTCGTCGAGAATCTCGCTGGTTACCCGATCGGTGTAGCCAGCGGGTGGGCGACTGCGGCGATCGAGCCTGGCGGGCTGTGGTGGACCATCCTCGGGCCCCCTCGCCAAGGGCTGATTCCGGACCCGACAACCTCGATGGCAACGAGCGCCGAGGACAAACCGGTCTACGCTTCGCGTTCGGAACTTCTTGCCTTGATCGAACCGGATCAGGAAACAATCGAACGCGTCAGCCTCCGGTTGCCTGCGGCGAGAGCGGCAGTTCTCCGCCGTTATGCCGCAAGCCGACGTGACGGAGATCCTGACGGCGGTACTCGTTGGGGTTTTCAGCGTGTACTCGAACTTATCGCCGGGCTCGATTCCGGCCGTCCGCCAACGGTTTCGCAGACCGCCGAAGCGGCTGCCTTGCTGGCTGATCGTCGTACTCGAGATGGATTGCTGGCCACAGCGCTAAGCAACTTTGCACACCCTGCCGAATCGTTGTGGTCGTATTTGACCCGTACTTTGCCCGATCCGGAACGCGCTGAGGCAGCGACCCTGCTGGCTTACAGTGCCTATGTTCGTCGCGACGGCGCATTAGCGGGTGTCGCGGTGCAGGCGGCGCTGCAGGCTGATCCCGAGCATTCGTTCGCGGTCATGCTCGATGCGGCGCTTGAGTTGGGTCTGGACCCGGAAAGCATGCGTCGCCTCGGTCGCTCCGGTGCCGAATTTGTCAACGGACTCGGTATCGACACCGACTGGCCGGAGCCTTCCTCATGAGTCGCGTACCAACCGATTAGCAGTGGCTTCACGCGATCACAGATCGCCAAGCCCACCTGCTGTGCTTCGAAGCTATCGGTTACGCGCGCGGGTACTGCAACGCCATCGGCATCAGCTCTGCTGGTGCCATCGATTTCGGACATGCGTACGCGGTTTTGATTGGATCGCAGCGCTCGCGACCCACGATCGAGGGCGCGTGGCGCAACTGGCAAGCCGCCCTCGACATCAGCACCCTTTCCAGCAGCGTCGAGCGACGATCCCCGAACCTCCGCGAACGATACGAAACCGATTCAGCTCAAACATAATTCACGACGCTGTTTCGTGCGCGCGGTCGGTGGGCGGCACCCTCTACACCGGCGGACGCGGGTGCCTGTTGAGTGCGCCCACCAGCCCCACCGCACCGCAGCGGTTCATCCGCTGAGTCTACGCACGCGACTTTATCGAATGTGCTTGCATACCAGTCGGTTTCGCTGGGCCCCATTCCTGCTTACTGCGTCCTGGAGACCCATCAGTCAGCAGCTCCTCTACTCACTTCCGACCTCCGGGACCAACCCGAAGGAGCTATTTCATGAATCACCGTTTGTTCGTTCACTTTTCGATGGTGACCAAGATCGGTCTGACACCTACTCTCACCCGCCGCAGGACCACCGGTCGTCGTCGAGCCGGCCGCTCGCCCAATCTACGATTCAGCGCCACGCAGAGTTGTCATGGCCGGTGGTCGTTGTTCGGGAAGGTATCGCGGTGAAGGCCGATACGCGGCACCGTGCGTCGGCATTGTTGTCGCGTAAGGCGTCGGAGGCGTGCCGTCCGATACAGGATTTGATAGCACGATTGGGCGTGGAGCTCGCCGCCGCGGTGGTAGCCGGTGATTGGCCGATCGCGCTCGACCGCCAGGCAGGCCCGCGATGACCCGGGCGATGGCGTGGTCGGTCACGCTGGGAAACCCAGTGGCCCAGCCCTTCTCGGTGACCGCCACCCTCGGCGCCCCCGCACCTACGGAATCCGGATACACGGACTTGGCTCAAGAGTGTCGAGATCGGGTACGAGCCGCACTGTTCAACAGCGCTGAGCTGTGGCCGCCAGTCGAAGTTCAGCTATCGATATCAGGTATGCCGCATCCCGCGGGCATCGCCGATCTGGCAGTGGCGGTATCAGTCCTCGCGGCGGCAGGGCGATTTCGTTCGATGCCATTGGAGAAGATCCTGTTCGTGGCCGAGCTCGGACTCGATGGCGCACTGCGTGCGGTCGAGGGGACCTGGGCCGCGTTCGATGCTGCTCCGCTGCTGGGAATCACCCATGCAGTCGTGCCGCAAGCGCTGCTACCCGAGTTCGGTGCGTCGACCGAATTCCTTGTCCTGGGCGCACCGACGCTGAGCGCGGTGCTGGCATGGCTGCGCGGCACGCACGCGCTGCCGTGCGCTGGCACCCACCGTTGGGGCACGTAGAGCGCATCCGCGATCAGTAACACCACTGCCACACCGATGAGCCGTCTTCGACACCGCCACCGCGTGCCCGACAGCTCTTCTAACCGATTCCGGCCCGACCGCGCCGACTCCATCGACGATCTCGCTGTCCGCGCGATGTGCCTGGCCTGAACCCCGCTTCATCCCCCATCCACCACAGGAGGTAATTGCGATGACGGACACCATCACTCGCGACGGATTCGACCGCCGCGCTCACTTCGGCTACGCCGGGCCGGTCTCCGCACTCACCGACCCCGACACCGCTCGACCGTTGCGGTCGGAACCGGTCAACGTAGCCTCGCGCCCCAAGGCGGGGCAATGATGTCCCGGCGTCTCCCGCTGGCACACGCCCGCGCAACAGCGCGCTGGTGGCTGCGTACACGTTCTCGCCATTCAGGACACCGGCTGCCTGCTTCCCCACTGCTGGTCGCCGCGTGTTTTTCTCGCACTCTCATCACCGGTAGCGATCCGGAAATGCTGGGTCTGGTAAGGGATTTGGCGGCCATCAGCTGGCGCAGCCACAACCAGGAACATCCCGGATTCGAGCCCGGGGAACAATCCGCGGCCACCGAATCAGCGCTCACCCACGAGGTACTGCTCGCTGAGCTCGACCATCACATCCGCCAGCGGCTGCCGCATCGCCGTCGCCGTAACGCCCGCGTGCACACCGAGCCGCTGGTCGCGGTGATCGACCGGCTTGTCGCACTCACGATCACCCGTGCCGTTCTCGCCGGGGCCGGGGCTGCGCGGATCCGTGAGATCGAGACCGCGCTGATCGATCTCGCTACCGGCTATGACCAGCTCAGCACCGATCTGATGCGCGGGCGGCGCCGGGAACCGCGCTTCGCCACCAGCCGCGCTATCTGAACAACCCTCACACCCACTTAAAGATGTCTGCGGTTCGAGAAGGGATCGCACCGAGAACACGGATTGTTTCGTCATCCGGATCGTCGGCATCGCCCCCGCTGACACCGACAGCCAGCACACCGCGCCAGTCCCGACTGCGACTCCGGCGCCTCCCTGGTCCCGCACCCGGGATCGGCTTGCTCGAGCATCGCCCGACACCGCTCACGTCCGGCGCGCTCTCTGATTTTTCGACTGCACCTTCATTGGAAGGACGTAATCAGATGAGTCGCATCACAATTCGCCACAACCGTCAACTCGGCACGCTTGTCTACGGCACCTGCCGCGGCATGACCGGGATCGGGAAGGCGCTCACCGAGTGGCCCTGCAATTTCCGGGGGTCAGAGAACCTTCCCGACGACGAGGAGTTGGGTGACCCGTTCTGGTATCTGCCGCACTCGCGGCGCCGCCGCGCCGACACCTACAAGATCGACGCTGCGGTCGCGCGTCTGCGCGAACTCGGTCACGAGGTCGATGTCGAAATCGATGACACGACGCCGGCGGTCGACTTTGCCGGGTTCATGGAGGAGAAATACGACCGGGCCAGCGACCGGGCCGCCTACCAGCAGTACATGGCGCGGCGCGAGTTCTGGACATCCGACACCATCCGAGCGGCCAACCAGCGCACCTACGACATGCTCAACGGTCAGCCGATTCTCGTTGGCCATCATTCCGAGCATCGTCACCGGCGCTTGCTGGATCGGCTGTGGCAGCGTGAGGGCAAGGCGTGGGCCCTCTACGACAAGGCCAAACATCGCATCGACCGTGCGACGGCGGCAGCGAATTTCCGTGCCTACAAGGAGACCCAGGCACCACGCAGCGCCGCATCCTCGGCATCGAAACCGATCTCTGCCGAATCGGCAAGGCACTGGAAGAGCATGGCGACCGGTGGTCGGATCACGTCTTGGCGATCACGCGCGCCGAGATCGTGGAAAAACTCGAGGAAATCGACTACTGGTGGCGCGTCCTCGACGAGGCGGGTGTGCATGTCTGGAGTCCGGACGATTTCGCGGTGGGGGACTTCGTCGCGTGGGCTCACGGAAGCTGGCACGAGGTCGCTCGGGTCAATCCGAAGTCGGTGAGTGTGGCCGGTCTCTACGACACCGTCGGCGGGCGAATCCAAACCATGGGGGCCCTGACCCGCCGCAATTGCCGTCCGCAGCCGTTGCCGTATCACAAGGTGGTCGGCCATCTCACCGCCGCGCAGGCCCGTGAGCAGTTCCCCGAGGTGTTCGTGAACCTCGACGCCGCGCCTGTCCGTCCGCGTCCGAGCAAGAAGCGCGGCAGCGTCAAACTCGATCACCATCACGCCGCCGAGGGTGAACGCTGGGAATGGCGGGTCGGCGACGTCGAGTACCGCGCGTTCTGGCGTCATCCGCAGAACTGGTGGCGCGGCGAGCACGAGCCGGTGACCGAGCCGGGCGTCATTCACATCACGGCGTATCGAGCCGGGAAAACACCCACATTCGTGTCCCGCGGCGAACCTGTCGCGGTCGCGGTCTCCGAGATCGCAATCGAGGGCGACATCGCGTGGGTCGAGGAGGTCCACAACCAACTACGTGACCACGTCCAGACCCATTACGCCGAACGCGCCGCCGCTTGACGCAGTCGGGTCGGGCGGTCCGGCACCGCCCGACCTCCTCGCCGAGACCACTCTCAGGACCGCGCTTTCCCGCGTGGTCCACCAGCTTCCGAATCACCTGCCACGGAGCCGATCCCGGTGACCCTCGACCGTTATCCACTCACACCGAATCGCCGCCACCGTGACCGGGCCACGTCTGCCCACCTCGTCGGCCGCCGAACAACGCCCACGGACCGTCGAAGTGTGACCGCCTTGCGTCCAGGCTATGCACCAAACCCGCACGCAACGCCAATTGCCTTGCGCCCCAGGCGCTCCAACTCACCAGGAGTCTGTGATGCCCATCCCTGCGATAGAGGTTCGTCGTGCGTTGACCGACACCGAAATCGGTGCCCTCGCCCAGAGGATCGCCAACGCGGCATCGATGCCGGAGTTGTTCTCCGCCGCGGTTCGCGGCCTGTTCGACACGCTGTTGGCCGACCATGGCCGCCGGTTCGACGACTTCGACCACGACCATCCACTCGATCCTCGACAGTTCGCGATTCCCAGCATCCAGTGGCAGGCACTCGCCGGCGCGGTCACCTCCCGCGCCGACCAATGGGGCGCCGCCGCCACGATCGGATTCGAGTTGGTCAATATCTGGCCGAGTACCTTCGACGACCCGGCCGTGCCCGAACCCCAGCCGACCGTCATCGACCGTCGCCCGCACCAATTCCAAATACACCTCAGCCGGGATGCTGCCGACGAAATAGCCAAGTGTGAAGACCACCTCTCGTCGCTGGCCAATTACTACGGCCACACATCGACGCACTACCTCGACGCGATGCGCAGTTGGCACAGCCTGGTGGTCGGATTGTTCGCCACCCGCCGCGGCACCGACACCACCGTGACGCGTGACGGTCGTCTCTCGCTACTGGTCAACTGCGACCACCTGACCTACGCCGCGGTATTCCACGGATGGCACCGCAATTGCACCGACCCCGCCTGCCACGCGACCGCATCAGATGACGGATCCTGGTGCAAGCCCTACGACGACGCGCCGATTCTCGACCACGCGCATGTGCCGAGCTATCCATTCGACGCACCCCAACCCGGCGATTGGTCGTTCCACTCGTAGATCGCTGACTACGAGGCCATCGACGGCGCACTTGCGCGCTCCCGGCCGGACAACCTGCGTGCTGGTGATCATCTCCGGCGGCGATTTCGAACATGAGCCCGCGCCGCTACCAGACCCTTTCAACACCCCGCACGCACGCCGGCCACGGAACGCGCGAAACACAGTCCGGCAGAAAGGCATCAACACATGCGCACCATCGGATACTGCGAGCACTGCCACGCGGTCAAGAACGTCACCATCTCCCCGAAGCACTTGATTCTCGGCAACCTGATCGGCATTTGCGACGACTGCGCCGCCGACCTTGAACCATCAGCTGGCCGCGCACCGGGAGCCCGCACGGACTCCGTACACCCCCCGACCGTCCGGCGCGATAACGCTGCACGACACGACGACCGGACGACATCGCCATACCAGGGCGCGTGCCACAGTCCCGAAGACCCACCGCCGCAACCACATCCACGACCCTCGGGCTGACGGCATGGCGGTCTTGTCTTGGCCGTCTGTCGCTACTTCCTGAGTTCCGACTGACGTGTCGGTGTTGTGGTCGGGTCCGCCCGTGTGGCGGGCGCTTGTGATGCTGCCGACGGCGCTCGGTCGTGTGTCAAGCCTGCGGGAAAAGCGCCCGCAGGCTTGACACCCTTCCCGACGCCGTGGCGAGGGGGACGCGCCCGCCACACGGGCCGAGCCCCGCCTCTGCGGGTGTTCGCACTGCCCCTCGTCACTGGAGTGAGCCATGAAACTTCTCTACACCGCGACGTGGACCGACCACGCCCAGCACGCACTCGCCTCCGCGATGGCGGCGTTCACGACCTGGGTCGCCGCCGAAGCATCGGTCAACTCTTTTATCACAGCACGCCAACAGCTTTCGCGCCCCGATCACGACGAGTACTCGGCGTCGCTGGTCGAGCTGCGTGACGGAGGCACCATTCAGCGGACACGGCTGTGGGCTGTGCAAGACCGCCGCCTGTCGGGCACGTCTTCCACGACCATCAGTGTCGAGGTACGGGGTGAGGGTCGGTCGTGCGGCGCGCCGTCGATCGTGGCCTCGCTGCTCGGTCACGGCTTGCGGCCGGCTGTCGGTGAGGACCTGTTGACCACGGCGCCCCGCTATATTGCCGGGTCGGCCGCCGCTGGTGAACAGCTTGCCGAGCAGGTATCGGCGTTCGATCGTCGCGTGCCGATCGTGGTGATGATGCACATGCCCGACCTGTTCACCCGCCTGCGCCGTAGCGCGTCCGGCTTCGACACGATCGCGAACCGCACCGCTGCCGCGGTCGCGGGCGTGGCCAATGTCGTGGTCGTCGACCCCGCCAGCGTCGCAGGGTTCAACGACGCGCTCGGCCCTGACCACGCCGTCGGTCCCGGCCACTTGCGGATCTTTCGACCGGGCGTGGATCCGGCGGTCGACGGCGAGCACGCCAATCACCCGCGGCTTTCACCGGGCCGCTGGTACGCAGACGAATATCTGGCACCCCGCTACGTAGCTCGCCGCACGACCACCCCGCATACCGTCGCAGCGCGGCGCCGCCGCGTGCCCGTCCTGGTCTGAGGTTCCCCGACCAACCGATCAGTGCCCGATTTCCGGCGGGCCGCGCGACGAGCAACAGCCCGCCGGAACCTCACGTGGGCACCGCCGAATCCCGAACGCCCTGCTCGTAGGAAGGGACAAATCTTATGCCGGGAGCACGTAAGCGCCATGCCGATCGAATCGCCGCAGCCATTCCGCTCGGGAAAGACCTCCAAACCCACGGCCGCGAATGCGATAACGTCTGGTGGGCCCGCAGAAGCGATCGGCACGACTGGTTCTGGCTGACCACACCCTTGTCGGTCAACGCCCGCGGCGACACAGCAATTCACGAATCCAATTACGCAGTCGCGCAACACTGCATCGCCGCCGTCTCACCATTCGGCACCGACTATCGCATCGATCTCTGGCCTGGCGGACAGATCCACACCCTGACCGTGCGTGCCGACGACGCCGCCGCGCTGCGTGAGCTCGACCGGATCATCACCGCGTTACAGGACTGCCCGATCCTCGACGAGCAGGACGTCTCGGCGCGGGAGTGGCACCACAATCATCCCGACGGCGGCGAACGCGAATGCTACGCCGAACCGGGTTGTAGCTGCATCTACAGCACACATCGCCACCATGTGGAGGTCACGGCCGACGGCTCCGCCTATCCCGAGTGCGCGGTATGCGGGACCGACGTCGAGGACTGGAATCCCGGCCGATACGACCCCACTGATCCGCGTCCCGATCGCCAGCCGACGGGCCACCGATCATGACCGTCGAACAGTGGGCGGACGCGGTCGACGTGCAATTAGCCCACATCGCGCCGGGTGCCCCTTTCACCGAACGGGTCGCGCCGATGATGCAGATGGCACTGGCCGCGGCGGCGGCCGGGAACTATGTGTTTCCTTTGCGCCCAGCCGACAAACGCCCGGCCATCAAAGGCTGGCAGGACGCCGCCACCCGAGAGCAGGCTGCTATCCGCCGATTCTGGCGCACGATGCCGTTCAACATCGGTATCGCCTGCGATCCCAGCCGACTACTGATCCTCGACCTCGACGCGCGCGCCGACGGCGACCCACCTCCGCAATGGTCCGGCGCCGTCGACGGACGCGATGTGCTGACCCGCCTGGCCGAGGGCGCGGGCAGGCCGATTCCCTCGCAGACCCTGACCGTTCGAACCCCCGCAGGATGGCATCTCTATTTCCGGCCGCCACCGCGGTCCGATCTCGGCAACAGCACCGCCCGGCTGGGCTGGCATGTGGACACCCGCGGCGTCGGCGGCTATGTCGTCGCGCCCGGGTCGCGCTGCTCCAGCGGCGTGTATCGGATCGTTCGCCGCACACCGGTCGCGGACCTGCCCGACTGGCTGGCCGACGCGCTCACGCCGCCGCCACGATCGCCGCGACATCCCTTGGTATTACCCGACTATCGCGCCCACGCCTACATCTCGAAGGTTCTCCGTAGCGAGGCGGACGCGGTCACCTCAGCACCCACCGGCCAACGGCATCTGACACTGCTGCGTGCCGCGGGGGCGTTGGGACGGCTCGTCGGCGGCGGAGAACTTGATGAACATGAGGCTCGCGCGGTCCTGCACGATGCCGCCCGCCAGCACATCGGATACGACGGATTCACCGAAGCCGAGGCCGCCCGGACAATCGACGACGGCCTCGCCTATGGGGCGCTCCGCCCACGCCGCATTAGGAGGAATTGCATTTGATGCAACATAGCGCAACTTTGTAGAACCGCCGTCTCCCCTGCTTGTTGCGTGCTCGATACGGGATGACAGTGGGATCGGAATTTCGTTTGCCCTGGCCCGTTTCAGCAATGCATCAATGATGCATCTGATACAACAGGTTCGTGACTTCCGATGCGCCCGGTTCGGCGCGGTTGATGTTGGCGGACAACGTTGTTCATCTCGATCCGGCTCCGGCGATGTTCGAGGCGATGTTGCAGGGTTGGCGTCGTCAGCAATCGGCGCGGTACCTGCGCGCAGCGACGATCGGCCCGAGATTGGCGCTGATACAACGCTTCAGCCGCTTCACGGGCTTGTATCCGTGGGAGTGGGCTCCGGCGGATGGCGAAGCGTTCATTGATCATCTGCGCGGAGGTGATCAGGGAATCCGGTCCTCGACGGCGCGCAACTACGAAGTGACGATCAGCTTGTTCGTCGAATATCTTCTGGATCCGCGCTATGACTGGATGCCGTTGTGCGAGGAGCATTTCGGTGATTTTCCGCAGCTGATCTTTCATGAGGGCAACTCGGTCGCGCATAAGCTGGAGTTCGAGGCGGACCCGCGCCGTCGGCCGTTGACCTACGACGAGGTCCAGGCCTTGTTCGACGCCGCCGACGCCCGACCGTCCCGGATCAGGGGCTCGGGACGCAAGGGCGCCCTGGGCGCGGCGCGGGATGCGGCGGTGCTGAAAACGGTGTACGCCTTCGGGTTACGCCGTGGCGAGGCATCCGGCCTGGATTTGACGGATCTGCGGCGCAACCGTAAGGCACCGACCTTCGGAAATATGGGTTGCCTTATGGTGCGTTACGGCAAGGCGCCGAAGGGTGCACCGGCCAAGCGGCGGACTGTGCTTCTGGTGCCGGAGATGGATTGGGTTCTCGACACGCTTGGGGACTGGCTCGGAGAGCATCGTCCGTTGTTCGGTCCGAGGAACCATCCCGCGCTGTGGGTGACCGAACGAACCGGACGATTGTCTCCGCGCTCGATCAATGAGGCGTTCGTTGCGGCCAGATGCGCTGCAGGCCTGGATGATTCGCTGGATTTGCATTGCCTGCGCCCCTACATCACCCATCTGACCGAGTTCGGATATCCGGCCCGCTTCGTGCAGGAGCAAGTCGGGCATTCTCACGCCGCGACCACGGCGATCTATATGGGGGTCTCCAACGAGTACCGCAACAAGCTGCTGGAGACCGCGTTACGGGGACGCCTCGGCGACGATTGGGAAGGATGACGCTGGTGAACAAGAAGATGGGGTACCAGTGGCAGCTTCGGCGGGTCATGGCCGAGCGGGAGTTGTTCCAGACCTCGGACCTGGTGCCGCTGCTGGCCGAGCGAGGCGTGGTTTTGTCGCGTGAGCAGGTCTACCGCCTGGTCACTCAGCCGCCCCAGCGGATGAGCATGGACACCCTGGTCGCATTGTGCGACATCCTGGACTGCACACCGAACGATCTCCTCCGGCCCGAGGTGGTCAACCAACAAGTCCGCAAGACCGCTGACGGCACCAGCGTTTCGCACTCGATCACCTCACGGCGCTCGACGGTCCGCAGACCCGGGAAGCCATGACTCGGGCGGAGGAGAGACTAGCCGCGGCTCGCTGTGAGCTCGACGCGATCCGCACCGACCTCGTTGTGTATCTGCAGACAATCGTCGGACCAGTACTCGGTGCAGAACAGGCTCAGGCGATGTTGGCACAAGCGCAAGGGTGGAGTCCGCGGGGAGCCCGGCGATTGGCTGATCATCTCGCGGATCACCCGGCCGCGCTGACAGCGCCTTCGCCGCATTGCCCGGCCTCGCTTCCGCGACTGCTGCGGCTGCTCGACGCTGCCGGCTACGGGCACGCGGTCACCCTGCTGTGCTGCGCACGTTGTGGCCGCACCGACCGTCGACTCGACAGGCTGTCCGAACAAGGCCGCTGCTGCGGTTTGTGCCTCGACAGCGAGGGACGACAGTGTGCGCGCTGCGGACTTACTGGGCGGATCACCGCCCGCCGCGAGGAAGGTCCGATCTGCCACGCTTGCTATTGCCGGGAACCGGGATTCCTCAAAGAATGTGCAGGCTGCGGGAATCGGCGCGTGGCCCAGGGTCGCCGCCGCGAGGACGGCGCTCCGCTGTGCTGGGCATGCGCCCCGAGCCCACAGCAGCACTGCGCACACTGCGCACAACTCACGGTCATAGTGGCCCATGGCGACGCCGGGCCGGTCTGTCGTCGCTGCTACACCGCTCCACCCAAGGAGTGCGGAATCTGTGGCGAACTGGGCACGATCCGCCATCGCGGCGGTGACGGCCGACCCGCGTCCTGTACACGCTGCTACCGCAACCTCGGCCAATGCGTGGTCTGTGGGCGCATCCGCGCCGGTAGCAAGCTGCGCGGCGGTGCCTTCCATTGCAACTCGTGCCGACCCTACCGACCCAGCCTCTGTACTCTGTGCCGAAAAACACGGCGTCTGGGCGCGATCTGGCCGTTGGGTACCGTCTGCCGCGACTGCTATCAGCGCCGTGAACTCAACCCCACACCCTGCCCCATGTGCGACATGCCCCGGGTCCTGATCGGCCGAGACGACCACGGTCGTGACATCTGCGGACCCTGCTGCGGTGCCGACACGACCTACGATTGCCGCCGATGCGGGCAACCCGGAATGCTGCACAGCGCAGGAGCATGCGCTCGCTGCGTCGCCCACGACCGTGTCCATGATCTTCTCAGCGGCGACGACGGCACCGTGGCCGAACGGCTACGCCCCTTGGCTGACACACTCAGCGCCGCACGGCCGTTCTCCACGCTCTCATGGCTGGCCACCAGTCCCGCCGCTACATTGTTGGCCCGCCTGGTCAGCCAGCACGACGGCATCACTCATGAACTACTCGACGAGCTACCGCAATCCAGCAGCATCCGCTACTTCCGCGAATTGCTGGTCGCCACAACGATTCTCGAGCCCAGACCGGAGCCGCTCCACCAACTACAGCTCTGGGTGAGCCGCACTCTCGCTGATCTCCCCGCACACCAGCGGGCGCTGATCGCGCCGTTCGCCGAGTGGGAGATCGTGCGCGACGCCCGCCGGCGGGCCGCCCGCGGCCGCTACAGCCACGACGCCGCAGGGGCCGACCGCCGCGACATCCACGCCGCCATCGTGTTCATGAACTGGATCGACAGCGTCGATACGCCCCTCCATCACCTCACCCAGGCACAGCTCGATCTCTGGCTCGACACGAACCCGGGCGCCCACCGGCACACCAGCGCTCTGCTGCGCTGGGCTCGCGCGCGCCGACTCACCGGTCCCCTCGATTTCCCGACCAGACGAAACAGCCCACCCGGACGGTTCATCAGCAACGACGAACTGCGCGACCAACTTCGCCGATGCCTCAACGACACCAGCCTCCCTACCGAAGTCCGCATCGTCGGTGCGCTGGTCCGTCTCTATGCAATCCCTGTCACTCGCATTGTGAAACTGACCATCAACAGCTTCCAACGCGGGAAGACCAATTCCTATCTCACCCTTGGCGCACATCCGGTTCTGCTTCCACCGAAACTGACGCTACTGATCGAAGACCAGATCGCCCGGCCAAGGCGCCTCACCACCCCCTCTGACATAGCCGACGCACGACAGGTCTACCTCTTCCCCGGGCACCCACCCAGCCGACCACGAAGCCGTTCCGCGATGAGCGGTGCTATGGCGCGATACGGCCTGCCAAGCGCGATCGCGCACAACAGTGCCATGATCGCAGCCGTCACCGAGCTTCCACCGATCGTGGTCAGCGACCTATTCGGCATATCCCCCAACACCGCGAACGCCTGGGCCCGCCTCGCCCAAGCCAGCTGGACCGACTACCTCGACACCCAAACACCCTGCGCCACCGAAGAATAGACGCAAAGTGCCGAGGTGGCGGCTAGCTTCAGCACTGTATCTATCTGATTGCGAAGTTCAACCGTCCCGGAGTCCACAACCCGGAGCGCTGCACGGTCATGGTGTCCAGCCGCGCCTCGGTGGCTGCCGGGTCGTACCAGTGGGATTGGGCTGAAGACTAGGCGTCCGCCCCGTTGAGGCAACCTCATCGATTAGTTTGAAGGCGTCGCCAGTTGTGGTCGACCAGGTCCGGGGTGGGGCGCAGCATCAGGGCGCAGGAGACGGCGAATGTGGTGTTATCCATGGACTTTTGAGTCGGTCTCCACCATTCCAACCGGCCGAACACCGAGGGATTCAAACACCAGGGGAGATAGCAGTGAGCTCGACGATCCGAGACGGCGAATACGGCCCGGACATCGCTCACACGGAAGACCCTGTCCGCGGTGGCTGCCGCCGCAGTGATCACGACCACAGCGCCTCCGCACCTGATAGCTCTGCCCGCAATACCTCGGCCGTCTCCGACACCACCCGCGACGACGAGATAGCCTACGCAGCCGACGAGGACATCGCGGACACCGCCGCCCCGGTGGTGCAACCGTCCCGCCGCGCGGGCGGCATGTTCGCCTCACTCGCCGTCCGCAACTACCGCTACTACTTCGCCGGGCAAGTGGTCTCCAACACCGGTACTTGGATGCAGCGCATCGCTCAGGATTGGCTGGTACTCAGCCTGACCGGCAGCTCCTTCGCTGTCGGGATCACCATCGCCATGCAGTTCTTGCCGGTACTACTGTTCGGCCTCTACGGCGGGGTGATCGCGGACCGCTTCGGTAAGCGACAATTGCTGATGCTCACCCAGAGCTGCATGGGTGTGCTGGCCGGAGTTCTCGCGATCCTGACGCTCACCGGGTCGGTGCATGTCTGGCACGTCTACCTGCTGGCCTTCCTGCTCGGGCTGGTCACGGCGGTGGACAGTCCCAGCCGGCAGACGTTCGTCGCGGAAATGGTCGGCCAAGAACAACTGCGCAATGCAGTCAGCCTCAACGCGGTGAACTTCGAGACCGCGTCGATGACCGGGCCAGCGGTGGCCGGTGCGGTCATCGCGGCGGTCGGTACCGGGTGGGCGTTCGCGATCAACGCTTTCTCCTTCATAGCGGTGGTCGGCGGGTTGCTGCTGATGCGGCCCGCACAGCTGCGGCCGGTGCCGCAGGTGCCCCGCCGGAAGGGACAGCTGCGCGAGGGTTTGCGCTACGTCGCTGCGCGTCCGGACCTGATCGGACCGCTCGTGCTGGTGGGGTTCGTCTGCACCTTCGGATACAACTTCCCGACCGTGCTATCGGGTTTCGCGTATCACGTCTTCCATATCGACGCCGGACGCTACGGGCTGCTCAACACGGCGCTGGCGGTGGGGGCATTGGTGGGCGCGTTACTGGCCTCGCGGCGCCCGCGGGTGCGAATGCGCCTGCTGGTCGGCACCGCCTTCGGCTTCGGTGTCCTTGAGGCCGTCACGGCGTTCGCGCCGCACTACTGGTTGTTCGCGGCGATGCTGACAACCGTGGGTCTGCTCGGGCTCACCTTCCTTACGTCGAGCAACTCCACGATCCAGTTGGCCACCGAACCGACGATGCGAGGCCGTGTGATGTCGCTGCACATGATCGTCTTCATTGGGGGCACCCCGATCGGCGCACCGATCATCGGCTGGGTCACCGAAGAGTGGGGCCCACGAATCGGCTTGTTGGCCTGCGGTGCGGTATCCGCATGCGCAGCAGCCGCAGTCGGCTGGATCATGATTCGCACCAACGGTTTACGGATGCGAGTGACCCGCCGCGGCCTGTCCGTCGTGCCAAGTCAGACTCTGGCGGCGTCTTCCGCACAAGCCTGACACCGCTTCACCCCCGCCGACTTGGTCGGCGCGACCTCGTTCAGCGCGCGTCGACTCGGGTGTTGCGGCTCATCGAGCCGGACGCCTAAATCCGCAGCATTGCGGCGGATTCGTCGGACGCTTCCATCGCCGACACAACTTTCACCGACCTGGCCCCTCAGCGTCAGTTTGGCGACGTGCAAGCCAGCCAGTGGCTGCCCCCGGAGCAGACCCGTGCAGCTGCACGGGGAATAGCGCACTCACCGAATACATGACCTTCACCAGTGTATCAGCTGAGTCTCGTCGCGTGTGCGGCCATTGCGGCGATGACCTCTGGCTCGTCGAGTACCACAGCTGGCTCGCGGACGCGGTCGCCGCCGCACGGTGCGACTTCCATCTTGTTCGACGTCTCAACTGCGTCGGCGAAGAAGGTCACCTGGCCTGCCTGCGTTGCGTGGGCCACGGCTACGAGACCGGCTTCCACGAACCGTAGGCCCGCACCTCCGCGCCCGCGCACAGCAATACACGACTGCAACGCCCGGCCGAATCCGCGCGTCGATCACCGGCAACCTTTGAAACATCAAGGGAGACAACCATGTCGATAGACATCGCCGAATCCGCACCAGTTTCCGAATCCACCGACGCTCTCGAACAACTCCTGGTCCAGCCGCCTTCGTTGGACCCCCGCACTCTGGTGGTGGACGACAACGTCCGCCGAACTTTCGACGACACAACTTACCGGAGTTCGTTGGAACCCAAGTGTTTTCGAGTCGAACCCAAGTGTGGATCTACCTCATTCTGGGGTGTGGGCACTTGGGTTGGCAAGGAACCTGGCCGTGCGGTGGCATGATCGTGAGCGAGTAGTTGCTGGGCGTTGGTGGCGTAGCGGATGGCGGTGGGTTCGGCGAGCCCGAAGACGGCAGCCATGTGTAGCGGATCGCCGCCGCAGGTGATCGCTTCGTCGAGTTGCCGATCGATTCGCAGTCGCTCCAGCTTCGCGGGTACTACGCCCAAGCGCCTGAAGAAGTTCGGGCTGACCGCGACAGTCCGTAGTGCGGTGGACTTGTTGATGAGCACATACGGATTGGCGGTGTTGGGCCAGCGGCGCCGCCGATGGTCGAGCCATTCGATGAGCACCTGGTGGGTGAGCTCGTCGAGCGGGCGGGTCCGCCCGTCGATGCTGATGCGCCGGTTGCCGAGATCGACATCGTCGAGTCGCAGGGCCTGGATGTGGCCGCGGCGGGCAGCATGCACTGCAGCCAACACGATGCACAGCTTCGCGTGCGGAGTGGTTGCGGCCTCGAGGACTGCGGCGATCTCCTCGCGCGAGAGTCGTTGCCAGATCGGCGGTGGCGGTTTCGTGATGCGTATCCGGGCGCACGGGTTGCGGAAGATCACCCCGTCGCGTTTGGCCCAGCCGAACAGCGACCGCAGCGTCACCATGATCAGATGGCGTTGGTTTCCGCGCACGGTGTCGAGGTGGGCCAGTACGTCGTCACGGGTGACCTCGCGCAAATGCTGGTAGCGGCTCGACCACTCCAGCAGCGCGGGACGCACTCCGTAGACATAGCCGAGTGCGGTGTGCGGCCGACGCGGCGGGCGGCGGGGTCCGCCGTGGCGGAGCAGGTGGGCCCAGCGCTCGACCTGGGCGGCGATTCCAGGGGCAAGATCGGCGAGTTTGGTCTCGAGCCAGGTGTCGAACACGTTCGGTCGATCGTCGACGAGCACGCCCATCCTCGACAGGACATCGATGACGTGGACCAAACCAGCCTTCCGCCCGCGCAGCACATCGTGAAATTCCGATACTCGCACGGTGTCGCCGTCGACGTGGTTGGCCAGCAGCATCACGAGGTTCCGATTGAGCGCCCGACGCGTCGCCGGTGAGAATCCGTGTGTCTCACTCATAGCCTCGGACAGGTGCAGCGCCCACGATAGCCATGAATTATTCGGTGGTGCAACTGATCTGAGATCGATGGTGCCGTAGCGGTAGGTACGTAGCAGGTCGGTGAACATGATCAGTTGCACCCCGTCAGGGCGCAGACGGCTTGCGAACGCGGCCGGCTCGAGCCGGGGCCCTTTCGCTCCGCGCCGCGCGGGTATGTGTGGTGGTTTGTGTCGGTGATACAGGTCGGCGAGGAACAGTTGGTGATAGCGCACCTGCGGGAGATAGGGAGCCAGCACAGCCTTGTCGCGAGGGTTGTCGGCCGTGACCGCGCGGTCCTCGACGGCCTGGCACCAGCACAGCCGGCAGTAGTCGTCTTTGAGTGGCATCCGCCGGTGGCAGGCGCCGCAGTCGCCGACTGGGTGCCGCCCGTCGGCGGAGAAGTTGTAGCAGGCCGTGCACACCCCTTGGGCATAGGTCAGGCCCCAGGCCAGACATTCGACGCAGCTGGTCACCGATCGGGCGATCCTCGGCCCGCTGCCGTTTCGTGTGACCACCGGTTACCGCGGTGGAATCGAACGTCCGTCGCGGCGGCGTGGGACCACGCGCGGTGGCGCGTTCACCACAGCCGGATCCGCATCGGCCCCAGCGTTGGGGCGCGTTACCGCGCTGGGCTCCGGAATCAGCAGTTCACCGACCTGGCACCCGAGCACCGCACACAGGACGTCCAGGTCGGCGAGTTTGATCGAGGCCGGCTGTCCGGACCACAGATGCGACATCTTGCCTGCCGAGATCACCAGGCCGTGCTGGGCCAGCTGACGCTGCAACTCGGAGGCTTGCCAGATACCGCGGTTAGCCGCGGCCAGGCGCAGGTTCCAGCGCATTCACATCAGTCCTTCCAGCCGCGTCGCGGCTCGCTGCTGACCGGCGATCCAAGCGTCCTCGATCCGGCTGCGGTGCACGTGGACATACCTCATCGTGGAAGCCACCCAGGCGTGCCCGTAGAGCTCCTGGATCGAAAACAAGTCCATCCCGTTCAGATAAAGCTGGCTGGCGCAAAAATGCCGCAGAACATGGGGAGTCAGCCGCCCGGCCCATCCCGGGAGGTGCGTCGCGGTCGCCTCGGCCAGTCCCGCCCGCAGTGTGTCGTAGCCGACCCGGCACCGCCCTCCAGTCGCAGACGCGCGTTCGGACAGCAGCAACGGCACGCCGTGGCGGGCTGGGTCATCGCCGAACTGACCCCACACGTCCTCGACATACCAGCGCAGGGTGCGGTCGGCACCGTTGATCAACGGCACCATCCGCTCCCGCGGCCCCGACCCGCGGGCGCCTTTCCCGACCCGGACGTGGAGCTTGCCGAATCGCCCCAGCTCCCAACGGATATCGGCCAAGTCCAGATGGCGGGCCTCGTTGACCCGCACCCCCACATCAGCCATCAACCGGGCTGCCGCATAATTGCGCGCGGCCGGCGCGAACTTCCGGCATGTCGCAAGCTCCTGCGCCCACCCAGTGAACAAGGTCCCGATCTCGGCTTCCGACGGCGGGATCCGTAACTTGGCGTCCTTGCGGCCGCGAGGACGGTTCATCTCATCGAGCGGGCACTCGATAACCCGGCCGGTCATCGCGTGCAGCTCGACCTTGTGCCGCAATTCCAGGAACTCGAAATACACCGACAGCGCCGCCGCGCGTGCCAACCGCGTCCCGGTCGGCGCGCCGCGCAGCTCGCGGCCGAAATAGCCGTCCGCGTCCGAAGGCTCCATCCCCCACAACGGGCGCCCGAACCACTCGCGGATCTGTCCCAGATTGCTCAGATCACCGCGGATCGTCGCATCCGTCAGCCCCGCCGCCGACCGCGCCAGCACCAGCCCCGCCAGCACATCGGTCTCGAACGCCTCCAGCTCCTCCGGCGACGCCGCCGGTCGATGCACCCGTAGATCCTGAACCACAGCAACAGCCAACCCACGCTCCTTGCCTTCGGAACATGCGAGAGGAGATCGACCCTGATGAGATCACTTCAGAAATCCCGAAGCAACTTCGACACACCGACCAAGCTGCAGAAACCAGCAAACCCCCGGCCCGTGGCTCCCCCGACCCGCGGAACCTAATCGAACTCAAGTGATGTCGTATTCGACCATCCCAAATACAAGGCATCGATCGGCGAGCGCGGCATCTTGTTGCCGATCAAGGCAGAACGGATGCCCGACGGCACTATCGAGGTCCGTGACGGCCAGCTACGGACCCTGATCGCGCTCGAGCTCGGGCTCACACGGGTGCCGGTGTGGATCACTACGGCTGCCGATCCCGGCACCGCGGAAGCCGAGATCACCCGCATCAGCGATCAGATCACGGTCAACGACCGCCGTATCCCGCTCACCGATGGCGATCGCGCCGCCGGCATCGCCCAGATGCTCGACTTCGGCGCCTCGGTCACCCGGGTCGCGCGTGAGCTGCAAACCGACCGCGAAGAGGTCAAACTCGCCGAGAAGGTCGGCCACTCGCCAACCGCTCGACAGATCGTGGACGAAGGGCAACTCGACTTCGAACAAGCCGCCATCCTCGCCGAGTACGACCTCGTCGGCGACACCGAGGCGGTACAGCATTTGCTCAACACCCCACCCAGCATGTTCACCTTCGAAGCACGCCGCATCGCCAACCAACGCGAGGAACGCCGCAAACTGCTGCAGGCCTCACTGCCCTACGCCGCAGCCGGGTTCACCATCCTCACCCACGACCTCGACTACGCCGACCCCAAATTCCTCTCTGCCACGCGCTTGTACACCGCCGACGATCAGCCCGTCAGCTTGGCCCAGATTCAGGCCGAACCGCAGCGGTGGGCGGTCTATTGCGATCTGCTCGAAGACGTCGCGACCCTCGACCGCGAAACCGGCGAACCAGTAGATCCCGACACGGTCGACTGGGCCACCGCACGCTATCCCGATGCCACACCCACCCAGGGCATGCGCCACGCTCGCGAAGTCGAACAACACGACCTGTGGGATGCCTACTACTACCTACCCACCGACCAACTCGACGCCGCCGGGCTCCACGAACTCACCGACACCATCGAACCCGACACGGTCACCGATCTCAGCGACCGTCACGAGGCCGACTCGAGCGACACCGCGCCCGCCGAGGACGATCCTGACGCTGCGGCACGCGCGGAGGCGCTCGCCCAACAGAGAGCCGAAGCGCGAGCCCGGGCCGAGGAAGAACGCCGCCAACGCGAACTCGCCGAGCAGCGCGCGACTGAGCTCGACAAACTCGGCAAAGCAGCAATGGAAGCACGACGGGACTTCCTGCAGAAGCTGCTGTCCCGCAACAACGACCCTCCCCAACAAGCGTCGTCGTTCGTCGTCACCTCCGTCATCACCGAGCCCGGCTTACTCGACAGCCACGACGCAACGGTCCTCGCGATGGATCTACTGGGCGTCAAGGGATGGCGTTCAGAACTGCTGAGCAGCATCGAGAACGCCCGACCCCCGCGGTGCCGGGTCGTGCTGCTCGCGCTGGTGCTCGCCGCCTGTGAGCAGCGCACCGGCAAGAAGGCCTGGCGCTACGACGACCCCAGAGTCCAGCGCTACCTGCGATTCCTCGCCGAGATCGGGCACACCCTCACCCCCATCGAGCAAGTCGCGGTCGGCGACCGCGACCCCGACTGCATCGAAATCTGACCGACCCACCCCACCCTCACATTCGCAGCGGCGCACGGCCACCACGGCGCGCGCCGCTGCCTTTCATCGCACCCACACTTTCCCAGGAGGATTCCCGTGTCTGCGGCCAATCCGTTGCGCGAAGCGGCGATGCGCGCCGCAGGGCGCGGCTGGTACGTCTTCCCGCTGCGTCCCAACGCCAAAACCCCAGCCCTCCAAGGCGACTGGTCAGGCCATGCCACCACCGATCCCGACCAGATCCGGCGCTGGTGGAACGAGAACCCGCGCCGCAATATCGCCATCGCCACCGGCCTCAGCGGCCTGCTGGTCATCGACATCGACATCCGCCGGGCCGATCCCGCGTCGGCCGTGCCCACAACACAGCAGCTACTGGCTCGACTGGCGGCGATCACGGGTGATCCGTCCGCCGTGCACACATTCGCGGTGCGGACTCCGTCAGGCGGAGCGCACTTCTACTATCGCGCGCCGACCTCACCGGAACTCGGCTGCTCGGTCGGGCGCATCGGGCCTCTCATCGATTCGCGAGGACGCGGTGGATACGTCGTCGCTGCCGGCTCGCGCACACGAACAGGAACCTATCGGCTCATCGATACACACCCGATAGCCGAATTGCCCCCTGCACTTGTCGAGTTGCTGGCCCCACCCCCACCCCAACCTTCATCGGATCCGCCACCTGGACATCCGAGTGCTTACCTCGCCGCGATCGTGACCGACGAGGCCAGACAGGTCGCCAATGCTGCACCACGTACCCGCAACGCCACCCTCTTTCGCGCCGCCCTGGCTCTGGGACGACTCGTCGCCGCCGGCGAACTCACCGAACAACAGGTCCGCGCCGAACTCACCACAGCCGCGGTCAAACACGTCGGCATCGACGGCTTCACCCACAACGAACTCGACCGCGCGATCACCAACGGCCTCACCTACGGCGCCCACCGACCTCGCCACCTCATCCCCGACCCCTGAACCACCAACAGCACACGCCCGCAACAACACCCAACCAACCCCACCTCGGTCAGAAAGGACCCGCGAGATGAAACCCGATCCGACACCGAAGATTCCCGCCGACGAACTCGTTGCCCAATACCTGACCGACGCGGGGATGGAGATCCTCGCCCGCAATTGGCGCTGCACCTACGGCGAGATCAGCCTCATCGCCGAAGACGCGGGCACCACCATGTTCGTGTACATACGCGCACGCACCGGACCGCCTTTCCAGGCTCCGGCAGAGGCAGTCAGCTTCGCCAAACAGCAACGCCTGCGCCGCCTCTCGTTGCTGTGGTTGGCCGAGCAACCAGGGCCATGGTGGCGAGTCCGATTCGATGTCGCCGTAGTGATCCTCGCGCCTGGCTGTGAACCCGAAGTACAGCATTTCCGTTCTGCGTTTTGATCGGTGTCCGACGTGGCTGTCGATCAGCCCCACAGGGGATCAGAGCCGGGGCGGGTAAACCAGCGATGAACCCGCGCCGCGACGGGTAGCGGACAAGCCTTCGCTGCGCTCAGGTCGCCTACGGCGATCCCCTACCGACGGCGCGGAACCCTCGCCGGCCCTGCGGGCCCGACCCACCTCTGATGGCCACGGCCGCAGATCGACAGCCCCTCCGATCACCGATCGGGTTTGGGGTTGTCGGTCCATTCCATTTTCCGAGCAAACCCATCTGTTAGGAGATCTGTCATGGCTGGAGACCTTTTCATCACCGTCGTCGGGAACGTCACCGAGGACCCTGAGCAGCGCTTTACCCGCGGCGGTAAGTCGGTGACCACCATCTCGGTCGCGCAGAACACCCGAATCTTCGACCGCCAGGACAATGAATGGAAAGACGGCGACGTCGTGTTCATGCGTTGCGTTATTTGGGAGGACATGGCCGAAAATGCGGTCGAGAGCCTGCGGCGCGGTATGCGGGTGATCGTCTACGGCAAGTTGAAGCAGCGCACCTACGACACCCCTGAAGGTGAGAAGCGCTGGGTCAACGAGCTGGTCGTCGACAGCATCGGCCCTGACCTGCGCTACGCCGTCGCGAAGGTCGCCAAGCTCGATCGCCGAGCAATCGACCCCCGCGACAGCGGCTCCGTCCCGCACTCGTCTTCCCAGCCCGGTGCCGATGACGCACCGGCCGAGGACCGAGAACTCGTCGGTGTCGGCGCCGACGACGAACCGCCGTTCTGACCTACCGGGCGGGGCACTACGGTGCCCCGCCCGGCCACCGCTTCGTCGCACAACGGCGCACACCTGAACACGCCGCTTCGTAGTACGTCTCTCCCCCGCTGGAGGTGACTGATCATGTCCGCCCAAGACACCACCCCATTCCCACTCCCGCGTGAGCACGACCGATCACACAACCTCGCGCTCCCTGCGCCGCTCGACAAGCCTCCAACATATGTCTCGTCAGCCTGCTACCCCGCAACGCAGGCCGCCGCCCAGTTCACGCTGATCGGAATACTCGAATCACGCATCCGCACTCTGACTTCCGACATCCACCTACTGCGCGAGCATGTTCGCCAGCTCACCGTCGCGCTCGATGATTCGCTTGACCGCGAATCCGCCCACGCACTGTGCTCTCAACACGAACGCCTCGCTATACCGCACCAATCTGCCACCCGCCCCGGTCCGGTCGCCCAGGTCCACGACTTTCTCTCGGTTCCCCGCAATCACTTCCATACCGACCGGTTTAGCGCTGCAATGAAATGACTCCCCCGCTGCATGTTCGGCATGATCGGAGGTCCACCGATGTCGCTGATCTGGCTCGTCGCACTCATCGCTCTCGTACTGCTGGTGATCTGGTCGCTGTTCCCCATGCTCGCCCGCATCCTCGGATTCCTCATCGTCCTCGACGCCTTACTAGGGATCGTGCTGTTCCCCGACTACGCCCTACCCGCTCGTCTACCCTGGCTCGCCGGCGGGTTCCTGCTGTGGCTAGCCGGGAACTGGGCCTGGGCCGCCAAACACGGTGCCTGGGGATCCCGACTGGCTCGCGCGTTCTTCCGACTCCCCGGGCTGCGACACCTGGTCCCTCACTCGGTCCTGATCGACTAACTCGCGCTGCGACCGCGATGATGACCGTCGCATCGTCCGCGCTGGCTCTGGACGGTTGCCCCTCGGGGTCGCGGCAGCTGCGCCGATGCGGCGCAACCTCTTCAGTTCCGTCGCACCAACTCCGGTCACTTCCTCTAGCTGTGCTTCGTCCATGCCACGCTGTTCCAGCCTGTTCAACACCGCGCCCTGCGCCGCCTCGGCTTCGGCCGCGATCGCCTCGTATCGAGTGACCGCACTCCCGATCACCGCGTCGCGGCGATCCGCGGCTCGCCGCAATCGGCCCGCGTGTTTATGGAACTCGACCAGGTCCGCCTCGGCAGCCCGCGCCGCCCGCATCTGCGCCTCCAGCAGCCCTGCCATCGCACTGCGCGCCCACTTCCGCGCCGACACCTCCTGAGCACCCATACCCCACCTCCTCGCACCCGCATCGCCGCCGCGCTACGCGCGGCGAGGCACGGGAATTCTCATCTGATCAATTCTTGCTCCATTTCCACAATCTCATCGAATTGTTACCTACACAACCATCGCCACCATTCCCCTCCACTTCCCATATGGGTTCCATTTCTTCCAACTGCCACACCTCTTGCATCCGGATGCTACCGGTCGGTAATGTTCTATTCGACGTCAATTTCCGCGCTATCTTCGATACGTGATGACGATCCATCGACTCCATGCAGGCGATGGCTACCAGTACCTTACTGGCCAGGTAGCCAGCGGTGATCGCCTACGGGATCGAACCCGTGATCTCACCGACTATTACCTCGAAAGCGGCACCCCACCCGGCATATGGCTCGGCACCGGAACCGCCCGATTAGGGATATCTGGGAATGTCACCGAGGCTCAAATGCAAGCCTTGTTCGGCGAAGGATTACATCCGCACGCGAATACGATCATCGCCGCTGAAATCGCCGCCACTCGGACCGCCAAGCAAGCGATCGAGGCCGCCAAACTCGGTGCCAGCTTCTACGAATTCACCAACAAATCCTCCCCGATCACCGACCTCCTCACCCGCAACATCGACACCTTCACCAGCGTCCATCTGCGTCGCCCAACCTGGGACGAGCGCAGCATTCTGCGTACCGACGCCGCCCGCGAGCACCTCACCGCCACTCTCGGTCGCGAACCCGAACGCAGCGAAATCGAAACCGTTCTGGCCGAGGAGAAGTCGGACAGCCGCAAAGCCGTGGCCGGGTTCGATCTGGTCTTCACTCCACCCAAGTCGATCTCAATCCTGTGGGGCCTGGGCGACGACAAGCTCCGCAACGCGATCTGGCGCTGCCACACCGAGGCCGTGCGGGAAGTCCTGGCGTGGGCCGAATCCCAATGCGCGGTCACCCGCCGCGGTCACAACGGCACCCGCCAAATCGACGCCGAAGGGTTCGTGATCGCCGCGTTCGATCACTTCGACAACCGATCCGGCGACCCGAATCTCCACACGCATGCCGTCGTTTCCGGCAAGGTTCTCGGTTCCGACGGCAAATGGTCGGCCCTGGACGCGCGACCGCTGTATGCGTCTGCGGTGTCGTTCTCCTCGCGCTACAACGCCATCATCATCGGCAAGGTCCGGCGCCAAGTCGGGTTCCGCAGCGAGGAACGCAGCCGCGGCCGGGGCAAGCAACCCGTCCTCGAAGTCGTCGGCATCACCGAGGAGATGATCGAGGAGTTCTCCCGCACTCCCGACATCATCGCCCGCACCGAACAACTCGTCGCCGACTACCGCGCCCGCCACGGCCGCAACCCGAGCACCACAGTCCAGTACCGCCTTGCCCAGCAAGCAACGTTGCAGACCCGCGCCGCGAAACCGCTCCCGAAATCGTTGCGGGAGATGGTCACCGAATGGGACGCGCGCTTCCACCGGTTCCTCGCAGAAGGCCGCAACGGAGCCAGCTTCGCCCGCGACCTCCTCCACCTTCACACCCACCCGGACACCCACCACCCCGCCGATCCAGAACAGATCGCCATCGCGATCGGGGTCGACCTCGGCGGCCCTCGTGCCATCATCGACAGTGCTGGCCAGCAACTCGACCACTGCATCGACCGCCACCTCGACTGCGCGGCCTTCGCTACACCGGCCGCTCGGGCGCGAGCCGCTCAGAGTGTCCGCAAGCTGCTCTATCCGCATCCGGATCTCGAGCTCCTGGACCGCATCTCAGCCGTACACACCGCACGACTACGCGCGATCTGGGCACCAGATCGGATTGCTCGAGACGTGGCCGACACCGTCGCGCGGCGCCGAGCCACCTGGACCGAAGCCAACATCCGCTCCGCGGTCGAAGACCGCCTCGCCGTCATCGAGTTCCCCACCGACACCAACCATCGTGCCGCCGTCGAACACATCACCGTTATGGTCCGGAATCAGCACAGCATCCAACTCACCCTCCACCCTGACCCTGTCCCCCACGCGCTCGCTCGCCGCGATGGCCACAGCGTGTTCACCCTCACCGGCGCCACCCGCTACACCTCCCACGCTGTTCTCGACGCCGAAACCCGACTCCTCCAATCCGCTCACACCCCCAGCAGCCAAGCAATCTCTGCCCACCTCGTCGATGTCGCGATCACCCAGATCAGGAACAAAGACCGAGTCGTCCTCAACGACGGGCAACGCGAGATCGCCCACTACTTGTGCTGCTGCTCCACCGAACTCGCGGTCGCGGTCGGGCCCGCAGGCACCGGCAAAACCACCGCGATGAAAGCTGTCGCCGAAGCCTGGCGCGCCTCCGGACGCAACGTCATCGCCCTGGCGCCCTCCGCCTCAGCGGCCCGTGAACTCTCCACCACCCTCACCATCCCGGCACACACCGTCGACCGACTCCTCACCCAAGCCGCCTACGGCGTCCCCACCGGCATCACCCGCGGCACCATGCTGCTCATCGACGAAGCATCGATGGCCGCCACCGCGGACTTCGACGCCGTGCGTGCCCTGGCCCACACCCACGGTGCGGTCGTGCGCGGAATCGGTGACCCCGAACAACTCCCCGCCGTCGAGGCCGGCGGCATCTTCCGCACCCTCGCCCGCGATACCCGAGCACCCCAACTCCGTGAGGTCGTCCGCTTCACCGACCCCGACGAAGCCGAGGCCACCCTCGCCGTCCGCAACGGCAACCTCGAACACGCATGGGAGTTCTACGACAGCCACGACCGCGTGGCATCGGGAATGAGCGATGAACTTCGAGCAGCCATACTCACCGCACATCTCGAAGACACCGTCGCTGGAATCTCCTCGATCATGATCGCCGCCACCCTCGACGATGTCTCCGCACTCAACGCCGCCACCCAGGCCCGGCACGCTCTCACCGGCCGCATAGACACCGCCAAAGGCCGAGTCCGATTGTCGGACAACCACACCGGCTATGTCGGTGACACCATCGTCACCCGCCTCAACAACCCACTCATACGCATCGCCGGCGGCCTCCGCCATGGCACCCATATCGACAACGGCGACCTCTGGAGGATCCACACCGTCCATCCCGATGGCAGCGTCACCGCGGTCGGCACCAACCATCGCGGCAGCGTCCACCTCCCCACCCACTACGTCCGGCACCACGTCGAACTCGGCTACGCCACCACCGTCCACCGCGCCCAAGGCATCACCGTCCGTCGCTGCTACGTACTGATGAACGAGATCCTCGGACGCGCCCTCGCCTATGTCGGGCTTACCCGCGGATCCGAACTCAACCAGATCTTCCTCGCCACCGACACCCTCATCGACCCCACCGGCAACCAACAACCCAAGGACCCCATTGAGCCCCTACAAATGTTCGCCCGCGTCCTGGCCCGAGAAGACGACAATCTGTCCGCCGTCGACGTTATGCGCGCCGAACAAGCCGCCGCCGACCGCCGAACCCGCGCAGCCTACGACCAGGCCTACCAGCTACTCGCCCACGCACGCGGTGCCTATCTTCTCGACCGCGCGCTACCAGTCGTGCTCGCCCGTGACGCCGCACGGTCACCGAAGTATCAGCAGCTACTCGACACCATCGCACTCGCCGACGCCCACGGCCTCGACACCCCCGAACTCGTCGCCGCGATCGCCACCAACGACTATCAAGACCTCGGCCAATCCCTCGCCACCGCACGCGACACCGCCGCTGTCCTACGCTCCCGAGCCGACATTTGGATCAACAACCATCGCCCGGTCACGCCGCCAGCAACCGCTACCGCCCGCTTCGACACACTCACCGACCTATCCCAGCAGGCAGCAACAGCACTCCTCGCCAGGATCAACGTCAACCCCACCCTCGGTGCGCCGCAAGACCACTTCCACGCTCTTCACGACGACCCGCACCGCAGCAAAATTCTGCCCGTACCCACGCGCCATCCTGGAATGGACATCGAACTCGCCAGCTACGCCGAACAACTTCGGCTCCGCATCCTCGCTGCCGAGCCGACGGCAGCGGCACCTCACGGTACTGCCACATCTCCCCCTGTCGACGAACCCCGCCGCCCGCCGTTACCGACGCGACACCGGCGACGCCGACACCTGCCGACCCCATCGCCGCCGAACCGAATCCGGCGCGGACGCTAACCGACGACCCGCTCCACCTGCGACTCGAACTCGGACAGTTGATCGCCTTGGCGGTGCCGCCCAATCCCGCTCATAGCCAGACCTTGATGTGCGCTAACACAAAGAGATTCCGATGAGAGTTGCCCACGGACTAGCTAAAGTGCGGATGGTGACGACATCGAACTCCTCACCTCGATCAACCGCTGCTGTATTGCCCGTTGAGCAATATGTGGCGGGGCTGCCGCGCAAGCGAATGGCCGCCGGGGTGTTGTTTCGAGACAGCTCGAATCGGGTGTTGCTGGTGCAACCCTCCTACAAACCGAACTTCGAGATTCCCGGCGGCGCAGTCGAGGAGGACGAGGCGCCCTGGGCAGCGGCGCAACGCGAGCTGCGTGAGGAGATCGGCCGCGACCAGCCTCTTGGGCGGCTACTGGTAGTCGACTATGTGCGCCCGCAGGATTCGCGCCCGGAAGGCGTGATCTTCGTCTTCGACGGAGGATTGCTCACCAACGACGACGTTGCCGCAATGAAGTTCACCGAGTCCGAGATCCTGTCTGCGGACTTCCACACGGTGGAAGAAGCCCGCAGCAAGGTGAAGCCGTTGTTGGCAGACCGGCTCGAAGCAACCCTCGATGCGGTTCGCCTAGGCATCACGGTGATCTGCGAGCAAGGGCGCCGAGTCTCTTAACCGACGTCCTTCCAGCCGGATAGACGCCGCTGTAGCTGCATGCCCGTGGGCAGATCACGCAGAGTAGAGGGTCTCTCCGCGATGCTCGGCGTCGCATACCGGACCGTCAGGCGCCCTGTCCGTGGCATGGCCCGAGAAGAATCCCTAACAGCAGACGAGGAAGATCGCTGTATGGGTATCAACAGGGACCTGTTAGAAGCGGCTGCGCGCCAGCTTCCGCAGATGCAAGAACGACTCGAGACGCTTGTGAACTGCGAATCGCCGTCGAATTCTCCGGCTCACCTGGACGTATGTGCGTCGCTACTGCAACCGTGGCTATCTGAGGCGCTTGGTCGGCCGGTCGATCAAGTCCGTGTCGGCGAAAACGTCCACCTCCTGTCTGAGGCCGAACACCCGAAGGTGCTTGTGCTGGGTCACTTCGACACCGTTTGGCCAGTCGGGACCGCTGCCGAATGGCCGTTCACACTCACCAACGGTATTGCCAGCGGACCCGGCGCATTCGACATGAAGGCCGGCATCGTGCAAGCCATCACCGCGATCGAACTTCTCACCGATTCATCGCACGTCAGCGTGCTACTGACCAGCGACGAAGAGGTCGGCTCTGCGACGTCGCGGAAGCTCATCGAGGAACAAGCACGCAAAGCCGGCGCGGTCCTCGTCTGCGAACCCAGTGCCGACGGCGGAGCCGTGAAATCGAGTCGAAAAGGTATCGCCAACTACCGGATCGAAGTCACCGGCAAGGCAGCTCACGCTGGACTTGAACCCGAGCTTGGAGTCAACGCAGCGTTAGAGCTTGCTCACCAGATCATCACCATCGCGAGCCTGACGACAAGCGAAACCTCCGTGACGCCAACAGTGATGTCTGCGGGAACGACGGTCAACACAGTTCCGGAGTACGCGGAGTGTCATGTCGATGCTCGCTCCTGGACAACTGCTGGCCTGGAAGAGGTCGACCGGGCTATATCAACGCTATCGCCACATCTCCCCGAGTCGATCCTGACTGTAACTGGCGGTATCGACAGGCCGCCGTTTGAGGAACCGATGGCGCACTTGCTCGTGGCTGAAGCCGCAGAGGCGGCCAAAGGGTTGGGATTGGCCGGAGTGACTGCGGTTCGCTCCGGCGGTGGCTCGGACGGCAACCTCACCGCGGCAATCGGCGTCCCCACACTGGATGGTCTCGGCGCGATCGGTGGGCACCCTCACGCTCGCAACGAACACGTCGACGTAACCGCGATGCCCGAACGCGCTGCATTGCTGTCTGCTCTACTGGCTCGACTGGGGAACCGCTCGCCTATCGAGTGATCGGTGGTAACAATGGCAAGGGTGCGAGTTCTCATCTTGGGCGGAAGTTGGTTTCTCGGCCGGACGATCGCGGAGCAGGCGGTGAGCCGCGGCGACGACGTTACAACCTTCAGACGGGGCCGAAGCGGTTCAGACGTCGACGGTGTGACCACCGTCCGAGGTGATCGAACAAACTCCGATGACTTGGCTCGGTTGGCCGAGGCCGGCGACTGGGATCTCGTGATCGACACGTCGAGCTTTGTCCCTCGCGAAACACTCCAACTGGCACGTGTCCTGGAGCCGGTCGCCGCCCGATACCTGTTGATATCAACCGTTTCCGTGTACGAAGGTTGGCCAGTCGAGCCACTGACGGAGGCGTCACCTGTGCTGGAATGCCCCTCCGATGCAGGCCCTGACTACGGATACGACGGTGATCCTGGCCCATCGACCTACGGTTTCGGTAAGGCCGGGTGCGAACGGGCGGTATTGGAGGTCTTCGGAGACGACCGTGCGACGATTCTTCGGCCTGGCGTCATCTTAGGGCCGATGGAGTACGTGGGGCGGTTGGAATGGTGGCTGCGCCGAATGCAGCGGGGTGGTCGAGTTCTGGCTCCGGGACGTCCCGAACGTTCGATTCAGCCAGTGGATGTGCGCGACGTCGCGAAATTTGCCCTCGGCCCCGAGCTGACGGGGACCTTCAACGTGACCGCGCCCGGCCGCGAGACGATGGGCGACCTGCTGAACGTCTGTCGATCCGTGACCGGATCGACGGCCGCATTGGAGTGGGTGACCGACGAAGAATGGCTTGCCGCACAAGGGATTCGGCAATGGACCGAACTACCGCTCTGGCGCACTTATAAGGGGGCGTGGAAAGTTGACTCCCAGCACGCCCGTGACGCGGGATTCAGTGCTCGCCCGGTCCGCGAGACAGCGGCGGACACCTGGGCGTGGCTCACTGGCGGAGGCGCTGCGATCGATCACGAACGGGCGAGCGAACTCGGGATTTCCCCCGAGCGGGAGCAATCCATCCTCGGCCTGTGGGACGCCGCCCAACTCGACCACTGCGGAGCCGAATAGCGGGCCGCCTACGACGATGGCGGAAGAGCACGCATTGACGTGCGCGACAACGAAATAGACGTGAAATCCTCGATTGTCCCGCCAAGCGCGACCGCCTCGCTGGCACCTCGAAATCTGGTGGTACCCAACACCTGTGCCAGCGTCAGGAGCCGTTGCGCGATGGCCTCCGTCCGACGCGCAGGCTTGAGTAGAAAGACTGGCTCGAGCGCTGCCGCTGCTCCCGCCAGGTCGCCACGAAGCGTACGCGCGGCGCCGAGGTCGACTTGCGCGCTGAGTGCGCCAGCTTCCCACCGTTGGTCGTTGGGGATAGAGGCGAACAGCTCCACTGCGGCTTCGGCTTCCTGCTGCGCTTGGTCACCGTCTCCGAGTGCTACATAAGATGCGCCCGCGCACAGGCCCCGCCTGGCTCGGTCGAAGGCCAGCTCTCCGCCGATCTCGTCCAAAAAGGGGTCAGTGCCCGCCCGGTCGAGTTCGGTTGCGGCGGCATCGAGTTCGTGACGAACCTCGCCTCGAGCACCGATGAGGGCCAGCGCGCGTGCGTTCACGCTATGTAACCTCACTCGCGCCGTTCCCACCGGCGCTTGGTCCAGCGCTGCTGCCGCGATCTTCGTGGCACGCCGCGGATAGCCGGACCAGAATGCGGCAGTTACTTGAAGCGCGCGTGCCCATGCCTGCAACGACAGATGATCGATGACATTGCCGTAGGTATATGCCGCCCTTGCCTGTTCCTCCGCCGCATTCAACAACCCGAGATCCCACGAGACCGACGACAACAGTCCGCACACCTGACCTGCGAGTAGATACAGCTCAGCCTGCTGTAGCGGCTTGTGGGTTCTATCGAGCTGGACGTAGATGGTGTCTCGTAGCGCGACGAGATCCGTCAGCATCTCTAACGGCGGTGTAACGCAGTACGCCCGCGCAGCAGCCCCCGCCGCTGCGTGCAAGTGCTCTAGTGCTGAGGGATCCAACGCTGAGGCCGCTTCGATGGCGTGGCTCACCGAGTCATGTGCTGCGTTCACCGCGAGCTCCTGTTCAGTGACTTGTCGACATTGGTACAGGGGTGGTCCGGTCAGAACAGCGATCGCCTCGCCGAACCACGCCTCCAGGACTTGTCGAGAAGCGTGCCAGCGGACGCCGGATAATCCGGGTGGATGGACATATGGGTCCGGGCTGGCGGACATGATTTCTCCGGATGGGCGGACGTCTGGGTCTCCGGGACACGCCTGAGTAAATGCGAAACGGGATCTCTTCGGGCGGGTTGGCTGAGTGGTGTGTGATCGCTCGCCAACTGCGTCGAAGGGATCCCGTTGACCAAGTCTGACAGGGAGATCATGGAGATTCTGGAAGCGTTCGATTTGACACGCTGCGCGCATTCGGCGGCAGCGTTGTCGGGGGTGGATGAGAAGACGGTGGCCCGGTATGTCGCGATCCGCGACGCGGGCCGCGATCCGCTGGTGAAACTGCCGCGGCCGAAGTCGATCGACCCGTTCGTGGGCAAGATCGAGGAGTGGGTCGACAAGTCCCAGGGCAAGGTGCGCGCTGATGTGGTGCATCAACGACTGCAGGCGATGGGGTTCACCGGCACCGACCGCTCGACGCGCCGCGCGGTCGCCGAGGCGAAGACGGCGTGGAAGGCCGGCCACCGCAGAAAATATCGGCCGTGGCTGCCCGAGCCGGGCATGTGGCTGCAATTCGACTGGGGTGAGGGCCCGAAGGTGGCTGGTCGGCGGACCCAGTTGTTCTGCGCCTGGCTGGCGTGGTCACGATATCGGGTGGTGATCCCGTCGTGGGATCAAACCCTGGGTTCGCTGGTGCTGGGCATTGATGTGACGTTGCGCCGGATCGGTGGCGCCCCAACGTATTTGCTCACCGACAACCCGAGAACGGTGACGGTGGACCGGATCGCAGGGCTGCCGGTGCGGCATCCGGAAATGGTCGCGGCCGGAAGGCATTACGGCTGCAAGGTGGAAACATGCGAGCCCTTCGATCCGGAGTCCAAGGGCGGCGCGGAACACACGGTGAAGATCGCGAAAGCCGATCTGGTGCCGACCACGGCGAATCTGCTGCCCGAGTATTCCTCGTTCACCGAGCTGGCGGATGCGTGCTGGGCGTGGTGTGAACGCATCAACGCCCGCCCGCATCGCGAGACCGGTGTCGCGCCGATCGCTCGCCTGGGGATCGAGCGTCAGCATCTGCATGTGCTGCCGGGCGAACCGCATGCGATCGCTCTGGGTGAGGAACGCCTCGTCGGTGACGACCAGACTGTTCGATGGGGGTCGGTGCGGTATTCGACCCCGGACGGGCACCAGGGCGCCAAGGTGTGGTGCCGCGTCGCCGGTGAGGAGTTGGTCATCACCGCCCGAACCCCGCACGGGCTGGCCGAGATTGCCCGCCACCAGCTTTCGACGCCCGGTAATCCGCGCATCCTCGACGAGCACTATCCCCATCACGCGGGCGGGGATCTACCGCGGGTGCGGAAATTGCGGCCTCGGACGGTTGAGGAGATCGCGTTTCTCGACCTCGGTGAAGGCGCCCGCCGCTGGCTCACCGAAGCCTCGGCCACCGGGGTGTCGCGGATCCGGGCGAAGATGACCCGGGCTCTCGAGCTCGCCGCTATCACCGGGGCCGATGCGGTCGACGAAGCTCTCGGTGCCGCTGCGGTCGCCGGACGGTTCGACGACGGCGACACCGCCGCCATCCTCGATCACCTCGCCAAGTTCTCCAGCCTCGCCGACGTCGTGCGCGCCGACGAGGCGCATTCGGTCCAACCCGGGACCGCGGGCTGGGGGAGGTTCGGAGCATGAGCCACCCGAAAGCCCCGGCGCTGCCCGACGAACTGGAAGCGATCTGCCGCCGGATGCGGCTGCCGTATCTGCGCAAGGCCGCACCCGATGTCCTGGCCACCGCCCGCGCCCAACGCTGGGACCCCGCAGAGGTAGTTCGGGTACTACTCAACGAGGAGGTCACCGGACGCAACTCCGCCACCCGCCGCCAACGCCGCAAACGCGCGAATTTCCCCACTGGCAAGACGTTTTCGTCGTGGCTGCCGGAGGAGTCAACGATCTCCGAAGCAACGCAGAATGCGCTTTCCACTCTGGAATGGGTTGGGCGACATGAGAATTTAGCTGTCGCTGGCCCCTCCGGCACGGGCAAGAGTCACTTCGTCGAAGCCCTCGCGCATTCGGCGATCGAGAAAGATCTGCGGGTGTCGTGGTTCACCCTCGAATCCCTGGCCACCATGATCGGCAAGGCCAAGGTCGACGGCTCGATCGCTCGCGCGGTTGCCCGCATCTGCTCTTGCGATCTGATCGTGGTTGATGACATTGGCATGTTGCCGGTTGGCGCTGACGCCGCCGAAGCGTTCTACCGTGTCATCGACGCCGCCTACGAGCGGCGTTCTATCGCGGTGACCAGCAATATCCACCCCAGCGGATTCGATTCGATCATGCCCAAAACTTTGGCCACCGCGACCGTCGATCGGCTCCTGCATCATGCGCACCTGGTGCTGACGAAAGGTGATTCCCACCGGCTGGCCGAAGCATTCGCCGGCAAGGGGGTGACGCCACTGACCTGACCTGATTCAGCCGGAGAACTGATGTCCACCGGCCCGAAGATCTGCTGTCCACCCAACCGGACCCGTCAAGTCCACCCGCCCGGAGGTCCCGCTGCCCGTTGACAAAGCGTCGCGAGGCTTACCCGGATCACCTTTCATCCATCGTTTCGCAGCGCTTAGCGACACGTCGAGGTCGAGCCCCAGGGCCTGTGCCTGACGCTTGAACTCTCGGACGAAGTCAATCGGCCCAAGGCTGTTCTGTATCGCGAGCTGTTCCAAGCGGGTACGCGGTTCTGTGTTCATGCCTACCTCCACCCACGGCCAACGGTATGCCTATTTCACCGCGCGGTGGCAGGTGCGGATGCGAAATGGGCCGAATATGAGCCGAAATGGGCCGGTTATGGACCGGTCATGGACCGGCTGTACGAGCCATCGTGAGACCGCACCCGGTGCCGGGTATTGGCGATTTCCTCATCTCGGTACGCGAATCCGGCGCCCGAAAAGATCGGCTGGGTCGATTCCGCGTGACCACTCCGGCATCGGGTGTTCCTACCGCCGCAAGGGGAGGCACGTCATGCCGATTTGCTCAAGTCAGGAGTCGCTGCCGGATTGGCATCAGATTCTAGCTGCGTTCCGCGGCGAGGTTGGCTGGTCGCCGGGCGACCACCAGATCATCAAGTGGGCGAAAGCTTTCGCGAATTTGCACCGGGAACGGCACCTGTCCGCAAAGCGTCTTGCCGAAATTGACTGCCGCCGAGCAGAAGTCGCGACCCTGATCGACAACTGGACCGAACTCTACGTGGTTGAGCCAAGCCGCAGGCGCGCGCCGGCACAGTCGGTCGGTGCGGCCCTCGATGCAGTGGCAGCCGCTTACGTCGCTGCCGAGTACTGCCTCCTGGCAGCAAAGGACGTATCCACACCTTCAGTCCATACAGCCTGGCAGCAAGTAGGTGACCTTGCGTGCCGCTGGAACGATCTGGTTGCCCAGAACCCCGGACCGTGGCGTCCCCGCATCACGGAGGGCGGGGACTAGTGATGACGTCTGCACTGCTGGTTGGCCTGTCAGTCTTTCTGGGTGGAATCGCGTTGGCGGCGAGCCTATTTGGGCTCGCATGGGCCGTTCTCAACCTGCTGGAACGGCGATCGAAGAAGGTCACCGTCTCCGACATCCAACGACGTCTCTCGCATGAGAAGCCGATCTGGCCGCTGTCTGTCGAGCAGGCGATAGCCGAGGAGCCGGAGCACAGCGAGTGCAGCGTGGCGCGGTGTCACAAGAAGCGCGCCATCAATCGAACGCTTACTCCGCATCGGCGGCGGGCGGCTGTTGCGCCCTCGGACTCCTCTGGCCAAACACCACGGACAAAAGTTTCCCCGATTGAAAGGTGGCCAGAATGGCCGATCAGCAGCAGTTAGCGCCCCCACCCCGCGCCGGTCGAAAACTGCCTGTCCTCACCGTCGCACAGCTGGAAGGGTTGCAACCCGAACTGCGTGACGTTATCGAGTACCGCAAATCCGGTCTGAGCGTGAACCACATCGTCGGCTGCCCGCTCGACTGCGGCTACTGCATCCGACATGTGTTCGACAATTTCGACATGAAAGTGCCGCGCGCCCTAATGACGGATACCGAGGCGGCCACGACGCTGTTCGAACATCGTTACTTCCAGCCGCACGTCACACCGATCCAGCTGTTCAATCGAGCGACCGACCCGATGCTGCCGCCGGTCAAGCCACATACGTTCGAGATGCTGCGCCTACTCGACCAGCGAGGACTCACCAACCATGTCCTTGTCATCACCCGGTGGCGCATCGAGCCAGAGGACTGCGCGATCCTCAACAGCTTCAACAACATTCGACTCACCGTACTGGTCACCCATTCCGGCATCGACGATGACCGCATCGAGCCGGTCGACTCCAACATCGCGGCAACTTCACTGCGGACGGCCTTCGGGCACGCCAAGCGGTACCGGGTCGTCCTGTACTGGCGGCCGATCGTGCCCGTGCTCAACGACTCCGACGAACACCTCCAGCGCGCGTTTGAATTGAGCTACCACGCACACGCAACAGTCTTCACCGGCTTGTTCTACAAGAACCAGATCCGCGACTACTACCAGGCACAAGGGCTTCCCGAACCGTACATCGAGGGCGCTCGACGCAAGGTCTTCCCCGAAGACCTCGAAAAGCGCATCCTCACCGCGGCCGCCGAACACGGGACCGGCTCACCGCTGTTCCGCAAGACTAGCTGCGCGGTCACCTACGCCCACAGCGTCGCCGACTACAACGGCCATTACGGTATCCGCGAACTGTGCGACATCTGCCCTGCCGCACAGATCAAACGCTGCGCGAACGCCTGGCACCGCCCCGATACCGACCAGGTTGCCGTGCTCGCTGCAAAGCTCGGCGGAGGCCTGGTGGAGATCAACGACCGCGCCATCGTCGTCACCGGCCTATCCGAACAGCCGCGTTATCTACTGCAACACAGCCTGGGCTACCAGGTGCACGACGCGAGCAAACCACACCACCCCCACCGGCACGGCCGCGCAGACCTCGGCTGGCCCATCACGAAGGAGACGTTGTGACCGACATTCCGAACACGCTGCGCGGCAAAGATATCGCTGTCGTCGACGTTGAAGGCAACGGTCAGACGCCGCCAGAGATCATCGAGATCGCCATTCTCTCCGCCTCCGGCAAGTCGGTCAGCATCGATGACATGCGGGCGTGGCTGATCAAGCCACAGCAGCCGATCACGCAGATCGTCACTCGTAAGGTGCACGGCATCAAGAACTCCGACGTCGAAAGCTGTCCACTGTGGGTCGAGGTCGCGCCGGACGTGGATGCTGCCCTCGCCGGACAAACCCTGGTGGCGCACAACGCGGGAGTGGAGCAGCGAGTACTCGCGTCGCATCTGCCGTACTGGAACCCACCGATGGTCCTGGACACCTTGCGCTTGGCGAAGGTGGTGTGGCCTGGTCTGCCTAGCTACAGCCTCGACAAGCTCATCGATCACGGACAGCTCGACACCTCGGCGGTCACCGAGCAGGGATATCACAGGGCGGGCTACGACGCGTGGGCTGCGTGGCAACTGCTGTCCAGGCTGGTCGAGGATGGCGGACTGGACTGGACCGGACTGGTGAGTGCAGCGGCGCCAAAAGAATTCGTGCCCAAGGCAGAACCCGAGGGCGGTCTGTGGTGAACGAGACCCGTCCCGAGGTCATACGCCCGGTCACGATCGCCCTGACCGGCACTCATTCGACCGGCAAGACATCTTGGCTCAAACGCGTAGCATCTGAGCTGCGCCGAGACCGGATCGAGGTCGCCATGGTCGCGGACCTCGGTCTCCACGCGCAACAGATCGGGCTGCCGATCCTGTACCGCCACACCTGGGCGTCGACCCTGTGGATCGTCACCCGCGGCATCAGCAACGAAATCGAAGCATGGACCAATGCAGACGTCGTCCTGATCGACCGCAGCGTGCCCGACGCGCTCGCTTACTACGAGGCAGCGCTGGAATATCGCGGCCAACCGGCTGACCCGCACCGCATCGAGCACCTCGAAGACCTGGTCGCAAACCACTGCTTCAACTACGACCTGACCCTACGAACCGTTCTCGACCCACGGCTTCCCCTCGGCGTCGCTAAGCCGCGAGACACCGACATCGAGTTCCGTGCACTTGCCGACCAGCATGTGGAGAAGGTGCTCAACAGATTGGACATCGAGCACGACGCCCTCCCCTCCGACGCGCATCAGCGTGCGCTCATCGAAACGGTGGCCTACATCAAAGGGAAGTTGTCCGCCGCCGACCAGAACAGCTCCGAGGCCGAACGGTCGATGATCAGAGATGGGCATCCATCGGCCGATGGATAGTCGAACGGGACTTCCGGGCAAGGACGCAGTCTTAGCCGCTTGCAGGGGCTTCCCACCGATCGAGGACATCGCGCTGTTGGACGCGGCCGACGAGCTCGCCGCACTGCATCAAACGCGCGAGCACACACCACTTTGCGCGCTCGAGCAGACCGACTGGCATCACGCTCGTTTGATGTGCGATATCGATGAATGGGTGGTCTCGGTGACGCCGATTCCGTTCCCGGGCGCACGAGTGCATACCCACACGATGGGTCAGGTCATCGACCGGCTCGCGCACGCGACCGTCCAAACCTATATCGCGCTGGCTGCCGCGCCGGATGCTTTTTTCCACGAGGCTTCTGTGCAGCTCGCCGACCTCGGTGACGCCTACCAAGACCTAGCTGACGAGCTCGAGCAGAGAACTCGCCGCCTTCCAGAGATCACTATTCCATGCTGAATAGTACTGCTGCACAACATATCTCACATCCGCCACCAGCACGACCAACGGGCAAGACACGGAACGTATACAGACCTCGCCGCCAAATCGACTGCACTGCAGACACTATCCGCGACAAAGGAGAACGGAGCTAAGCCGCGACAAACTCCGCCGATACACGAAAGGGAATTGCTATGACCTCCACCGGACCCACCCTCGCCCGCCGCATGCTGGCACGTCAGCTGCGCGAACTACGGGAGAAATCAGGCGTCAGCGCCGAACTCGCCCGCCAAGCGATCGACGTTGCCAAACAGACGCTGTGGCGGATGGAAACCGGACAGCCCACACGGCTGAATCCGCTGTTCATAGAGCGGCTATGCGACACATACGGGGCGAGCAAGGCCACGACGAGCATTCTGCTCGAATTGACGGAGGAAGCTCGCGAAAGGGGATGGTGGCAGAAATTTGAGGACGTGATTCCCGAGCACTTCAAATTCTTCGTAGGGCTGGAAGACGCTGCGAAAAGGATCATTTCGTATCAGACGACACTCCTGCCCGGACTACTGCACACCGACGAATACCACCGAGCGCTGATCTGGCTGAGGACACCGACGATGCCTACTGCTGAGGTCGAACGTCGCATCGAACTGCTCAACCGCCGAAAGGCTCACCTCTACGACCCCGCCAAACCACTGTCGCTGCATGCTGTCATCGACGAGGCCGCCCTGCGCCGGGCCGTCGGCGGGCGGTCTGCCATGGCAGACCAGCTGAACTACCTGGCCGTAGCTGGGGAGCTGCCGAATGTCTCCGTACAGATCATACCGCTGAGCGCCGAAGCTTACGGAGGAATCGACGTCGCCTCGTTCGGGCTGCTCGAATTCCCGAGGCACTCAACGGCACGTCTGACTGAACCGCCCGTCGTATGCCTGGAGAGCTTCACCGACACGCTGTATCTCGACAAGATCGACGAACTGCAGCGGTATCAGGAGGCGTACGCCGAGCTGCAACGCCCGGCCCTGGATGAGGCTCGTAGTCGCTCACTCATCCACAAGATCGCGAAGGAGTCCGCGACCTGAACATAAAACCACCCAAAGACCCGGCCCTCGGTCAATCTGGCTGATCGGCACCTCAGCCGCGAGCGGTGAGGGACCATTGACCAAGCGGCAGTACGCATTCCGCGACCGCCGTGGGATGGAAGGGGATGGCCCATGGCACCCAGCAACGGCGACGTTCGCATCATCATCACCGGTGGCGCTATCAGCAGCTACGACAAGCTGTCGTTCGAATACCACAAGGTGTACAACCCGCCTGGTGGTCGCACCTACACCTCATACCTGCTGTTCACCAACGCCGGCACCGCGGTCGACCATCAGCGCTTCCGGTTCTCAGACCTCGAGAAAGAGGAGGAAGGGTTCACCTGCCGGCTCAAAATGACCGAGGGCCCCTACAAGGACTACTGGCTCGACTCCAAGGACGGATACCCGCAAGCCTGGTCATCCAGCACCTGCCGCTGGCGGTTCATCGACAAAGGCCCGCACTACTACTGGCAACAGGTACCCACGGACAAGTTCGTCAAAGTCACCGCCGAGGAAGTCGCGCCCAAAGCCTTCTACCTTCGGGCGTTCGGCGGCGGCGAGCCCAGCGCTGACGACGAATCCGCGCGGTTCAACATTCTGGAGTGGTAGCTGTTCTGGCCGTTGAGCGAAGCACAGCGCCAGTTGCGCGATATTCGGCTAGTTACCGAGCGTTCGTGCTCGGGTGTCCTCGAAGCGGGAGCCATGTCCTTGCTTGCCATCGGTGATGACCGGGACGCGTACGGTTCGACGGTTTCAGCGGCAGCGACCCTTGCGGAAGCTCAGCGCCCGCAGAGGTTTTCGGGAGACGATGAGCATGGTGGGGGCCGCCTGGTCTTCACAGTTCGCACGAGTTCATAGGGAGCATTTATGGCCACCGGCATCGTGAAGTGGTTCAACGACAGCAAAGGGATGGGGCACATCACCCCTGACTTTGGCGGGGAAGACCTCCTCGTGCACTTCTCAGGGATCAACATGGACGGTCGTAAGACGCTCAAGGAGGGCCAGAAGGTCAAGTTCGATGTCGTGGACGGGGCAAGGGGTCGGGAGGCGACCAACGTCCAGAATCCCTGACCACAGAACGGGCCGGGGCGTCGGCGAAGCGATCTGCTGTCTGCTCCGTGCCGTGTTCGAATTCGCGGCCCAGCGCGCCGCCGCCGCCTCCAACTCGCACGCAACCGGGTCAAGGAACCGGCCGACGAGATCAAGGCCCTCCGCGCTCAACTCGCTGTGTCGGCAGGTCCTAGTTGTCACCACCGTTTGCTACCGACCACCGCATTCGGTGAGTGTTGCAGGCGACGGTTGTCACCGATTACAGGTTGTTCCTGTCACCAAGAAGAGACGAAGCTCGCTGTCACCGCTCCACTCATATTCGCCGACCTCGGCTGCGCGTCGCGGCGGTGGCATGTCTGTGAAGTTCCTGACGTTGTCGTACTGTCGCCTCTCTGGACTTGCGCACTTCCCTTTTCGCACCGTTGGACGGTGTCTCTAGGGCTCTTCCATTGCGCTGCATTGCATCTGGTGCCCGCACATCGGGCTCAATGCGGGTCCGGTCTGCGCGGTTCGATTGCGATGCCCGCGCCCCTTGTCCTCGAAGATCGTTGATTGGGCCAGTTGCGTCGTGTTCCGTCGGCTTCGCTGCCACCGAGTCGTCCCGCGATCCCCCAGCTTCGACTCGTTGCATGAATTCCTCCAGGTACCGGTCCTGGTTTGCTTGACCGGTACCACCATGCACGCGCGTCTGCTCCTCGATCGCGGCGTCGTCATTGAGGTCTCTCTTGAACGATCCTTTGATCGTGAGGGGGTCCAGTGCCCCGGCGACGACTACGTCGCCGTTCAAGCCTTTGTGGCAGTCCACGCACAAGTCGGCGCGCAGCTGTCTCCAGTCACCGCATTCAGTGCATTCACCGTTGAAGTCGACCGATTCGGTTGTCGCCGTGTGACTTACGCCCCCATTCGGATTGCGCTGTTTGACCCAGGCCTGCGTGACGGACTTGGTGAGGCGGTCTCCATAGCGCCACTCTTGCCGGAACAGCTCGGGATTGTGACTGTCGAAGTTCGTGGCGATGGTGTCCAGGCGAGCCTGGATGGCTTGAGAACGATTGTGCCCGAGTGGGAGTTCGGGGATGCCTGGGCGTGCTTCTTCGCGGCAGGTTCCGCACAGGCCGTCGTCGCCGTGGCCTGTGGTGATTTGGCCGGTCCAGCGGTCGATGCAGGCGCGTTCGAGTCGGCATGACACGCACAAGGGTTCGGTGACCTTGGCGGCGGCGTCGCGATCGTAGTCTCGGCGATCAACGATCAGTTCGGGACGCGGTGTCCCTGGCTCTACGCGTTCCTCGGTGGCGAGTTGGTCTTCGTAGGCGTCCACGCGGGTCGCGCCAGCACTTCCGGTGCGTTGGCGGAGTTCGGTGCGCTTGGTTTCATCGACTCGGCGCTCGACGCGTCCGGGTCGACGCCACGGTGGGTCAGCTCGTCGCGTCGCGGCGGGTTGAACGTCTGGAATGTATTGGTGTTGATCGGTTTTCGGTACACATGCTTCGATGAGTGTGCGGTGTTGTTCGTTGTCTCGCCAGAGTTTGCGGAGTTTGGTGAGGGCGACGTCGTGGGTTTTGTAGCGCAGGGTGTTGGCGATTTCGCCGATCATGGCCCAGGTGGGGTCGTCGAGGTGGGATTGGGTTCGCCGCAGTTGTTGTTTGGCAGCGCGAATGTCGCGGGCATCGACCAGGGTTCGGATGGCTTGGATCGCGTCGCTGGCGGCGGCCGCGGAGGCCCCCGCGGCGGTGTCGTTGTGGTGTGGCTGCGCCATGAGAACCTCCTCGACGTTGGGTCACGGGTGGCGGCGGTGAGGCCGGGTCCGGTTGGGCTGGCGTGCTATTCGCTCGCGGCGTTTCCTTGCGGCATCACGGGCTGGGCTGTCCTCTGGTCGTGGCGTTCGTGTGCTGTCAGTACTGGTGCGGTGGCGCTGGCTGACAGTGACGGCCGGGTCGATGAGTCTTTGGGCCGGGTCGCGCTCACCTGATGAGGTGAATCCTGTTGTGTTCGAGTGATTTCCGGATCGCGTCCACTGGATCGGTTGTCCGGATCGGATCGCGACCCGGATGGTTCTGCTGGTGGCCAGGTTTGTGCCGAGTTCGCGGAGTTGCTGGTCGAATTCGCGCAGCCGAGCCGTCACATCGGCGGGAACCCTGGATTCTCCGTCATGGCCGGGATCTGTTGTATTGGTGTGGTATTGCAGTGCGGTGAGTAGTTCTTCGCAGGAGTTGTATCGCCCGATCTGGTGTAGCTCGCCGGTGTGGGCGTCGCCGAGTTGGGTCAGTCGGAGCTGGTGGCCGTACCAGCGGTTGGCATGGTGGACGGGGGTGTGTCCGGCCTGGATGATCAGGGTGGGGTCGTGGGGATGGGGGTAATGGATCTCGATGCCCTGCCAGTCCAACTGTTGGTGGGCTTGTTCGGCGTGGTCGGTGATCTGATCGAGCCAGCTGGAACCCGGCGCCGGGAGGAAGACGACATCGCGGCGTGCGGTGCGGTCGATGTCTGCCAGTTCCGCGACAGTGTCCTGTCTGCCGAGACTGGTAGCGAAGTCGAGGGTTTGGTCGCGCAGGTCATCGGCGTACAGCTTGTGTTCGAATCGCAGGGTTCCAGCGTCGGGATGGCGGGCTGAGATCATCGCGGCCTGGTAGTCGTCACACAGGACCTCGTAGTGCAGGTCGTCGACGAAGGGTTTCCCGTCGCGCTCCCGAGCACCACTGAGCACCGTCGTAAGACGGTCGAGCTCGGTGACCACCTCAGCGGCGGGGATCGCGGTAGCGATGGTCAACAGACGTCGTTTCCCGCTGACCACGTCATGGGCGGCGACGGTCAGGTCGACGGGGGTGTCAGCGTCGGCTACCGCGCGTTCGCGCACCCATTCGCGGGCTTTCCACCAGCTGGTATGTGCGCCGAGGTCGCCCGTGGTAGTTGCGGTGTGGGTGTAGGTGGCGATGTAGGCCAGGGAGCTGGTGTCGGTGGGTTCGGCCATCCTGGCGCGGCGGACCAGCCGTGCGGCCTGCTCCAGGCTCGCTCGTACGGTCGGGGTGAGGTTGGGAGGGTTGTGCACGGAGCCGTGGACGGCTTCGTCGAGGTTCTGACGCGCCAGGTCCGGGTCGTTTGCCCAGTCCTCGATGGCGGCGTCGAGGTAGCGCCACCGTAGTGCCCATTGGGGTGGACCGGTCAGCCAGGCCCGTTCCAGTTGGGTCGCTGCAGTATTCAGTGCCAGGTATTCGGTGGCGGACTCGGTAGTGATGGAGCGTTGACGCAGCCGGTAGAGATCGTCATATGCCTCACGCATCCCGGATTCGCTGAAGTCGTGTCCCAGGTGTGGGGCCTGCCTGTCGTCGTCCATGCAATCGCCTCCTTCTCGGTCGCGAAATATGTCGTGTACCAGCTCCTTTCACTGTTCATGTCGGCGTTGTTGGCTCGTCAACGGCGGCGGTCACTGCCCGCCGCCGTGTGTGCCCTCACTGTGGCGATCGAGGTCGGCGGCGACGTATTCGGCGAGGCTGGCTTGGGTGGGTTGGGGTTGGTGGGTGTAGCGGCAGTAGTTGGGTTGGCATGCGGAGAAGTCCGAGATTTTGGTGAGGCGTTCGACAGTGGGCCATAGCCATTGGGTGTGCCAGGCAGTCGGGTCTTCACGAGGCAGCTCCGTGGTTTCGGGCTCGCACCAGTAGGCCGCGGTGTGGGCGGCCATCAGGGCGGTCAGTTCCTCACGTACGCCGTCATGCTGGAACCAGCAGGAAGGGATGCGCGAGCCGAGTTGGTAGGTCGCTCGCAGCCAGCCGACCCAGTCGATCAGTTCCCGCCACAACGCTGCGGCCTCGTCGCGGTCGAGGTGGCGCCAGCTGTAGCGGCACGGGTCATACTGCGGCGCTGAAGGTTTCGGGTCCGACGATGCCGTGTTCATCGCGAGCCTCCGTGTTCGTCGGCCGGGCGCAGGTGTGCGGGAACGGTTCCGCTGGCGATGATCTGGTCGAATAGCGCGGTGGAGGCAAGAGCTTGTCTGCGCCAGCGTGGGATCTCCCACACGCTGGGCAGCCGGAGCAGGCAAGCGGGTGCGTTGCGATACAGCAGCAGCCCGTGGTCGCTGGGCAGTTCGCGGATCTCGTCGGCGCGCAGCACGGTGTCGTCGTGGAGTTGGTAGGTGCGTCCGCCTTGGTGCAGGCTGGCTTCCCAGCTGCGGCGTTCTCCGATCAGTCGCGAGATGGCGGCGAGTTCGTCGGTGCCGCGCAGGCCGGGCAGAATCAGCATCGCCGGGGCCGATTGGGGCAGGACGCGTCCGCCCTCTGTCCCCCAACGTAATTCGTTCTGGTCTTGGTTGTGGGCGAAGGCCCAGACACAGATTCCTTTGCCGCCGGAGTCGGTCATGATCTGGGGCAGGTCCGGGATCGGGGCGACATTATTGGTTTCGTCCAAAACAAGCCGGACCGGTGGATCCAGGCGTTTGCCCGGCATCCGTTGAGAAGCGCGGTCGGCGACGTGATGGACTTCGGCGGCCAGCGCGGCGACGAAGGGTGCCATGGATCGGGTGCTGCCCCGCGAGACCAGATACAGGGTGTTCGCGCCCGAGAGTACGAACTGTTCGATATCGAAGGATTCCGAGAGCTCGACGTCGATGGCGGCCAGCAGTTTCGGCGAGGCTAGCGGTTCGAGCAGTCGTGAGGCGGCGGCCAGGACGTCGTCGGTGGATTCGCTGCTGGAGACGAGGATTTGGTCGAGTTCGCTGGCCCAATCGGGCAAGGTCTGGCTCAGGATGTCGACGGGGGTGCGGTTGGTGCGTGCCGATATCCATACTCGGACATCGCGGATCGAGTAGTTCGCCGTCGCGGCGGCGTGTAGGCAGCACCGCAGGACGGTGGAGGCTTTCTGCTCGAAGTAGGCGCCGTTGCGGGTGCCTTCGAGGGGCATCGCGCGTGCTGCGGCGTCGGCGCGGCGGATCGCGGTGTCGGGGTCGGTGCAGCCGGCCAAGAACGACCAGCGCAGCCCGGCGGGCCAGCCGGTCAACCCTTCCGGATCGAACACAGCTACCCGGCCTCGTTGGGCACGGTGGGCGATGGTCGCGGCGACGAGGTCAGCTTTGGTGGTGGTGACAAGGGCGAATCCTGGTGCGTCACATACGCGTTGGTAGGCCACTCGCCAGGTCTTGCCCGCGCCGGTCGGTCCGTGGACGATCACTCCGTCGCGGTGCTGCAGGTAGACGTGCTCGCTCGGTCTGTCGGCAAGGACACCGAGGTCGACCGCTGCCAGTGAGAGGTCTGTGCCGCGTGGACATGACAAGTACCGACTCCTCATCGCCGCCACCTCCTCCTGAGCTCTGATCGCGGGACCAGGCTGGGGAATTCGTGCCGGGCGCGTTGGAGAGCTCCGTGCCGGTTCAGACCGACGCGTCGCAGGTCGGATCGGTTTGCCAGGCCGGGCCGGTGGCGGTGGCGGCGTCGGCTATCGAGCTCCTCACTGCAGATGACCGCCACTGAACACCACACCGTGCCGACCACGACGACGCACAACCAGGTCAACCAGGCCGGTCCCGGTCGAGGCTCACCAGGCCACGCCGCAGCAGGGTTACCAGGACTGCGCACCAGGCGCCCCAGCGTCGGAATCATCTGCACGGGCGCGAGCAACCCGATCCCATGCCCGGCGAGCACGCCCGAGACCGCGCCGCCGCCGACTACACCTGCAACGACCGTGGTCACGGCATAGATCGCCAGGACAGCTCCGGCGGGCAGCACCGGTTCCCCGCGAACTGGGTTCGGTAGTCGGCGCCCGGTCATGACGCGATGTCCTCGACGATGGTGTTGGTGTCGTCTGATGTTTGTCGGCCGGTGATCGCGGCGTCGGTGTCGGTGAGCACCATCTCTTGCGGGGAGCGAATGTGGGTGAGCAGGAACGGATCTCGGGTACCGATCTTGACCAGGCACTGCCCGCGCCCCAACCGCATCAGCGTGTCCTCGGTGCCGGCGGGAAGCCGGTACAGGCGCACCGTCTCGGCCGCATCGTCGGCCCGGGACTGCCCGAACAACACCACGATGCTCGCCTCACTCATTAACGCCCGCGCCGGCGAATCCGCAGGCTGGTCGGCAGGATGATGGAACGCGGCGATAGTCGAAAGGCCCAGTCCGCGAGAGAGTTTGACGTTGCCCCGAAACACTTCACCGGTCGATCCGGCCGCGACGTGCCAACCTTCCTCCACCACCAGGATCGTCTGCTGGTACCGCGAGGAACGTGCGGCCAACTTGTTGGCCAGCCAGGTGTTGGCGGTGGTCATCACCACCCGCAGCGCGGGGCCTTCGGTGGGCAGGGCGCTGAGATCGAAGTGCACCAGCGGATGGCTCTCCAGCGCTGTGCGCACGGCGGGGCTGGTGGGTGAATCGACGAGTCCGCGTAGGTCGCGTTCGGCCAGGCGCAGTAGCGCTAGCCCTGGCTCGAGTCCCCATTCCAGGGCTCGCTCGCTCCAGCGTGGCCCGAATCCGTTGCCGTCTTCGGGGTTCGGGTCCAGCAGCCGCAGGGCCAGGTCGCGGATGATGGGATCCCTGCCTGCCTGGCGGGCTTGGGTGGTGACAGCCGATAGTGCGGCGCCGACGGCGGCCTTTTCTTTCTCGTCCAGCTCACGGGCCATGGCGTCGGTCAGGACCGCGATCACGAGTGCTTCTTGCCCGGCCGGGACGACTCCGTCGATGCCACCGCTATGGTCGCCGCGGGCGCTGATGGCCGGATCCAGCAGGTTCAGGCACGCTCCATGGCCGCCGACCCGGAATCGGATGCTTTCCGCGCCCAGCGTCTGGGCCAGTGGGGTGTATTCGCCCACGCCAGCTTGGGGCTTCTTATCCAGGATGACAACTTGGCGGTTGGCCACCAATTGCCGTAGGACGCAAACGGTTTTGATCCAGGAGCTCTTGCCGCGCCCGATGTCACCGATAACGACGACGTTGATGCCGCTGGTTTCACTGCCGTAGGCGGCGAAGGCGTCGACGATTTCCAGTTCTTGGGAGATGGTGTTCAGGCCCGCGAGCACACCGTCCTGGCGCGAGCGGCGTCGGCTGGTGGCCAGGTTCCATGCCTCGGCTTGGCGAGTGGTCGACCACGCCCCCTCCAACCGCGGCTCGTACCAGCCATACCGGTCCAGCCCACGTCGCCGCTTCGGCCCCGGGCACCGCGCGAGCTCGCGCTCGGCGATATCCTCCGCTGAGGTTGGTCTGCTGCCTTTCTCCTCTTCGCGCAGGGCGTGAGGCTGGCGGGTCGGAGGTTTCCGGTACGCGAAACCAGTTCGATGCCAACGGGATTCGTCGCTGTCGCGCTTCTGACTACAGGTGCGAGGGTGTCTTTGCATGGTCGCTCGCCTCCTTATCGTGTGTAGGGAGTGGCGGCGAGGCCGCGTCCTAGAGGCAGGGTTGTGAACATCGCTACGTCGTGATCGTCAGTGGCCCAGTCGATTCCGGCGATAGCCGAATCGTTGGCGGCCTCTTCGACCCGCATGCACGCGCGATCTAGGTCATCGGGGTCACGGCCGGTCACTGCGATCGCCACGGCATACACTGCACCGTGGTGTCCGGATCCGGGCACCAGATCGTGGCGGCGACGACCGGAGGCATTGGTCAAGACCTCGGTCGAACCGTCGTCGAGCTTGCCGCGCTTGGCCTCCTTGGTCTTGCGTGCTTGATCGGCCGTGAAGTCCCCGCGTGCGGCTGCACGTGCCCGGTGGGCGGGCACGAAATCCAGCCGGACGCTGATGGTGCGGATGGTGGGCATCGGCGCGGTCTCGTCATCGCCGGGATCGGCTTCCACTCCGGTCAGCAACGGTGCCAACCACAACGGTCCGAGCTCGACGGGCTCGATCGCACGCGGCCGGATATAGCCGACCCGAGTCCGCCAGGCGCCTGTGGCTCCCACGGCAACGCTCTCGGGCCCGCCGATGTAGGTGGGCCAGCAGCTGGTCCAGGTGGCGTCGCGATGGCGATCAATCTTGAAGCTGGGGTCCAGGAAGGCACGGATGATCGCGCATGCCCGACGTTCACCGAGCACATCTATGCGTCCCATGCCCGCCATGACGAGAAGTCTTGTGGCGCGTTCGGTTTCGTCACGTACGAGTTGCGCGATCGCTGCGGCGGTGGTGGCGTGTTTGGTTCTGGCCAGCCGTGCGGTCTCGGCCATGAAGGTCTCGGTCTGCGGAATCCGCAGCACCACAAACGATCTGTGCTCCTCGGCCAGGGGTGCGGTGAGGTCGATCAGTGCGCCATAGGATTCGACCGCGGGCCCCAGTCGTGGGTCGGTCAGCTGGGTGACCCGGGCGTGGGCCCATCGGGTGTGGCGGGTCATGTCGTGCGGGACACTGCGATGCAGCAGTTGGATGCCCCGGATGTGAGAGCCGGCGCGCGCTAATTGCGCGAGGAACGTCCCGAACGATGCCGACGTGGCCGCATAGGCGCTGTCGCCGCGTAAGCCGTCAGCGACTCCTTCCACCGCGACCATCACCGAATACGTTGTGCGTTCACCAGGATTGGCGGTGCGGACGATGAACATGTCGTCCAAACCCGTTCCTGTCACCGGTAACGGTGCGGTGTTACCTAGGGGTGGTGGGAATGCCCAGCCCGGGTCCAGCTGCGGGTCACCGTGGTGGGGGTCGTTGCGATGGCGGTAGATGTGCTCACCGCGTCGACGCCGCAACCGGGTGCGTGCGGTGTGGGAGCGGCGGGCCGCCCATGAGGGTTTGTCGTGCCATTCCATCGTGGCCGCGAACACCGACACCAGCGTGATGATCGCGGTGGCGATCGCCCACACCTGCCCGCCGCCGAGCACGTAGATCGCGACTGCGGCGGCAAAGGCGACGGCCCAGCTGATCAGGACCGGGCGTGACAGGCCCAGCCAGGATCGGCGGGCGATCTCCCCGCCGAGGATCGAGGTCCGTGCGCCGGTGCTCATGAGGACTCCTCGGCGTCTCCCGGTGCGGCTTCTGCGGTCGAGCGTGCCTTGCTCAGCGCGCCACTGGCCGCCTGCGCCGCGACCGGGGCGGCAACCATTCCCGCCGACAACGCCGCCGAACCCAACCGCCGGACCGGAGCTGTCGCGGACCGTCCCGCCTCGCCAGGGCCACGCTTTCCACCGCCTGAACCCGCGGAACCGTCGGTATTGCGGGCCAGGGTTTGCCCGAACCGCGATTCGGTCGCTGACCGCCCGTCGCTACTGCCCGCGGTACGCCACCCTGGATCACTCGTGCCGCCTCCCGCGCCGGTTCCGCTATCAGGGGGCGCGCTCTCGCGCCCACCACCCCCCTTGCCCCCGGCCCCTCGGCTGCTCCACCACATCGCCGTACCCGCACCGCCCACCGCGCCGGCCATCAGCGAGGGTGATTGGCCGAACCCGGCAGCATCCGAGCGCGACGGCAACAGTGGCGCGTAACGCAGCAGCGACCACGGCGCCAGACCTGCGACTCCGAAGGCGACAACGACCAGGCACAACTGCCCCAGCGTGCCCAGTGGTTGTTGTTCAGCGGTATCGGTAAGTCCGGCGTCGATGACTCCGGTCAGGGTGGCCAGCAGCAGAAACAGCAGTGGCTTGGACACCACGATCGCGATAAAGACGAGCACCGGGCGTAGGGCTTTCTTGCGCCATTGCGGGTGCACCCACATCCCGAACCCGATCCCCGCGGCCACCGCCAGACACGGCAACGCCACCTGGTGCATCAACAACCCCGCGAACACCGACAACGCACACACGATCAACAGCAGAAACAAGAACAACCCGACCAAGACACCGCCGGCGATGTCGGTGGCCGTGAGTTCGCCGGTGAAGCGTTTGAGGTGGTCGATCATCTCGCCCATGTCCGGGCCGACCATCTTCGCAACCGATTCCGAGGCCAGGTTCGCCGCTTCGACCAGCATCGCGGCGAGCATGGGTGCGAACAGCATCATCAGCACCCCGGCGGGCATATACCCGAACAGGTCCCCGGCGATGGTTTTCACGGTTTCGCCGCGAGAGGTGGTCCGCCACAACGCCATCAGCGTCATCAACCCCATCACCATCACCCCGATCCCGGTGCTGAAGGCGTACCAGCGCAGAAACCACCCCGCACTCGGGTCGAAGCGCCCGGTCGCGGCCAGCCCGTCGAGGACCTTCGCGCTCAACTCCGAAGCACTGGCTTTGGAGGAGTTGGCCCAGTCATCGATCACCGACTGCGGATCATCAACAAACCGCACCACCTTGCCGGTGACATCCACTAGCCAGGCGAACGCTTGAGTGAACGCCCCGCCAGCCGATTGCCCGGCAGCCCCGAACATCGCTTTGCCGAAACGATCACCAAAGGAGGTGTTGCGGTCACGCCACTGCGCGGTCCCGACCAACAACTTGCCGACGGCTCGATTCCAGTCCAGGCATCGCACCAGATCCCCGCTCGCCGGGTCTGCGTGGGTGCAGTCGACGAAAAACGCGTGCACACAGTAGGACTGATCCACACCGCACGGATCGGTCCACACCCGCCCTGGCACCGCGGAGAAGTCTTCGCCGGTGGCTTTGGTGATCTCGTGCATCGACTGCCGGTCCGGGGTCTTGGCCCAGTCGAAACCCCAGGCGTTCCACGCTGGTGTCCCCCACCGCTTCATATCCTCCGCACACGCCGGTGAAGGCAAATGGAATGTCCCATCCCCTGCCGGAAACACTCTGGGCAGCATTTCTTTCGGTGGCTCGATCCCCTCCTGGATCCAACGTCCGGCGTCCGGATTCGCGCTCGTGCCACCCAGCAATGTCTTCTTCTGTTCGTCGCTGGCCGACCAGTACGCCAGCCGGTCCTCGACACCCATCACGGCGTTGACATAGCCGCCGATATCGCCGCCCCGGTTCGCGCAAGCTCCGGAAAACCATGGTGCGGTGCCGAATTCATCGGTACCGGCCACGAACTGCCGCAACTCGGGCGGGAATCCGTGGGGCAACGATTTCGGTGCAGGTGGCGGGGCATCGGGTTGGGCAACTGCGGTCGCTGCGCCGGTGCCAGCACCGATCGCTAACGCGCACAACACCGTCGCGATCACGGTGATCACCTGGTGTCGGTTCATCGCGCTCACCCCCGTTAGTTGACGTAGACGGTGTAGTAGCCCGATTGCAGCGGCTGGCTCAGCGGGGAATCCGCGCCCGGTGCGACGACTTCGTCCGGGGAGGGCCCGACGCGGCCGATCGCGTCTTTGGCTTTCCAGTCCCCGCGTTCCCACACCAACTCCACCGTGTGGGTCGCCCACGCAGTCACCACCGACACCGGCGCACCCTCGGTGATCGCCGAGCGCGACACCGCCATCGTCCACACCATCACCCGCGCCGACGACGAGGTGAACGCGGTGACGCTGACCGCCGCCGGAACAACATTGACCACATCCGAGCCGGCGGGACGGTCCCGTCCGATCCGCATCGAATCCCGCAAATGCGGGCCAGGATCTCGCGCCAGCAACGCAGTCTCGACCGCGTCCATCGCGATCCGGCCCTGCCCTGCTTGGGTCAACGCCTGCATCGTGTTCACCGCCGCGGTCGCCGCGCCTTCACGGTCATGGGCGTATCCCACCGGGACGCCCTCGCGGACGCTGGTCGGTCCGTGTGCCAGCCGCACCGTCGCGCCGGATCCGCGCTCAGTGGCGTTATCTGCGTCGCAGGACCCGACAATCAACAACCCAGCCAACCCCACAGACAAGACCACACCCCCGCCGAGCAGCACCTTTCGCATCACCGTCGCCCGCCGCCGGTCGGTCTGCTCACCTGCCTCATCCGACCGAGAGTCACACTGTCTACTTGCTATCGATTCCGGACCAATATCGGCGAATCTGCTTGTTGTCCATCGCATCTGCCCACCTCCTGTCCGTCTCACCAGTTCCATCGCTCACACAGCTCACGTGCTGAACCAACGGCGTCATCCCCCGACGACGAAAAGGATGGTCGCCACCAGGGGCGAAGCCGCCGCGACGAGTCCGACCGAGATCAGTGCGTCTTGCAGCTCTTCGGAGCCTTCGGACAGATCGTTGGCATAGCCGCGGCTCTTGGCGCGTTTGACCTTGAACGCGCCCACGATCACGCGTACCGACGCGCCGATGATGACCAACGCCCACAGGAACGCCACGATCCGTTTCCAGGTGGCGTCCAGGGCTCCCCCGAACAAGCCGAAATCCGGGCTCACCCCACCCAGCGGGTTCTGAATGCCCTGCGCTGACGCCGGCACCACCCCAGCCAACGCCACCATCGCCACGCTCATTGCGACCACCACCGCGTTGCGATAGCACTTTGATAGCCGTTGTGGCACAACATTTTTACCCATCATTGCTTCACCTCCTGCCCAGAAGCGTCCGGGCATCTTCGCGGGGCCGCTCTGTTGGTTTCGTCGGGGTCGGTCGGCTTCCCGTGCTCTGCTGCCGCTGATGTCTCTCACCAGCCCGGCGCCTGGTCATGGTCGGGTTGGGCCCACGTGGGCACCTGGTAGCGACCTGTGCGGGATCCCGCCCCTTCGTGCAACGCGTAGGCCAGCAGACGCCGATGAGTCAACGATTCCTGGCTTTCACCCAGGCGCAGCGAATCCGGCACGAAGGCCGTTTCTATCGGTGCGTGCTGCGCCGCAAGGGTTTCCGCCACGCCATCGGCGACCGCTGCGGCAACCTGCGACCATGCCCACAGTGCCGCACGGTCCAACCGCGACACCGCGATCCGCTCCCCTCCCGCCAGCACCGGGCCATAGGGAACCCGCAGGACACGCCCGATGTCCGCACGATCCAAAGCATTGGTAACCTCGCTTTCCTGGCGGATGTCGCCGTGCTCGGCGAGCACGATGATCGCGTTGGCGGCCAAGGTTTCGTGCCCGGCATCAGCGACGCCATCGAGCAGCCGTAGCGCCGCCACCACGACGTCGCGGCGGTTCACGACCGGCACCACGAGTTGGGTGGCGTTCTCGACGCTCCAGCGAAACGCTGGTGCGCGTTCGTTGTTGCCGGTATCGATCAGGATCATCGAGCGGTGCCGCCGCAACACGGCCAGGATCGCCGCGCACTCCTCGCGCCCGATATTCACACTGCCGCCGGGGGTTTGCTCGGAGGCGAGTATCTCGTCCAGGCTTGGCTGTCGCTGCAACATCCGACCTAAGGCGGAGGCATCTCCGTTGGCAGAGCACAACTCTCGTGCATGCGCCAGTACGTCCCACACCGATTCCGGGCCGCTGCATGTCGCGGCACGTGCGGCCAGGGTGCCGCAGGCTTCGTTGGCGTCCCAGGCCACTACCTGCCCGCCACGCAACCGTCCGAACAGTGCCGAGAGCACCACCGTCACCGGCGTCACTCCCGATCCGCCCTTCGGGTTGGCCACAACGACCACCGATGTGCCGGGCAACGGTTGCCGAATCCGTTCCACCGCATGCCGATACGCGACCTCCGGACTCGATCGAACAGGCTTGAGCCGCAGCCCAGCAGCATTGAGGATGCCGCGCCACCCCCACTGGGCCGGATCGGTTTCCGCTCCCTGTGCCGGTCGCAGCAGCATCGACAACCGGATCTCCCGCGCTGCCGCGACATCATGTGCCGACGGCGGAGTGGGCGACAGGTTCGCTTCCCCGACGCCATAGGGATCGTTCGATACCGACGGCTCGTCGAGGCCATCCTGTGTCGTCGGCGCCTCGAGGCTTTCGTCCTCGGTTTCGGTGGGCGGTGGTCGGCGAAGCCGTTGTCGCCGCAGGTCCACCGGACGTTCGGCGGTGTATTCCGCCTCGGTATCCCCGGCGCGAACAGTGGTCTCTTCCATATCCGCCTCCTTGACCCAGCGATCAGATGCCGTGACGGGAGGACTGGCCTCTGCCTCGGGGTTCAGGCCGGTCATCAGCGCTCACCCCCTGCCACGCTCGCCTGAGCGCTCCGGCTGGGGCGCTGTTCGGCGGCAGGCGTGGTCTCTGCCGCGGCGTACTCGGCGGCCATGCGGGGAATGGCTTTCACATATCCCAAGGTCTCCGCGTTCTGACACACCCCGCCCTGGCTCAGGGTGCCCTCGGGTCCACAGTTGTACATACTCAGCCACAACTCAGTGAGATCACCACGCAGTTTTCCTTCTGCCAGGCCAGCTTTCGCGATCTCCACCAGCGAGCAGGCATATCGCGCCTGCGACATCACCGCATCCGGGACCGAGTAGATATCGGCACGCCCGTCACCATCACCGTCGACACCGTTGCGCGCCCACGTATCCGGCATGAACTGCGCGGGCCCCAGCGCACCGGCTGGCGATCGGGCGAACCGGTTGAATCCCGCCTCCTGCTTCAACTCTGCCGCCAGCAACGGGGCCGTCACCTCTGGGCAGGTCCTCGCGGCCTTGCCGATCCAGAGTTCGTACTCAGCTGGCACCGAGCCTGGGCGCAACGAAACCCCCGCCACCACAGCAGAACTCGGGCCACACCCCACCATCGCCGTAGCCGATCCCAGCATCCAGCGAGATCGCGAACTCGCCCGGGAACCACCCGGTGCACCCACGTGCGCCACCGGCATCACGTGCCCGCCGGGCACGGCCTTCGTCGCCTGCTCGAGCCACGGCATCGGATCGATCTGTTGCCCACCCTGCAGCCGCCCACCCGGTACGACCTCGAAATGCAGGTGCGGACCAGTGGATTCACCGTCACTGCCGACCGCACCGATCGGTTGCCCGGCACGGACTTCGTCGCCGGTCTTGACGAAGACCCCACCGGCGCTCATGTGCCCGTACACCGTCGAGAGCGGGGCTCCGTCGTAGACGGTGTCGATGATGATCCAATGCCCGAACCCCTCGGCGGGGCCCGCCGCGGCCACCCGGCCATCGGTTGCAGCGAGGATCGGTGTCCCCAACGGCGCGGCGAGATCGACACCGCGATGCACCGCTCCCTCGCGCGACCCGAACGGCGAGGACACCGTGTACGTGCCCTGCGCCAGCGGCATCACCACCCCGCCCGTCGATACCCGCTGATAGGTACGGGGAATTTCGGGTAGGCAGTTCGGGTTCGGCGGTTTGCGGTCTCCTGACCCGAGCATGAACGCGACCGCGGCCACGAGTGCCACACCGCCGACACCGAGCAGGCCAATCAACGGGGCGGCCATCACACCACCCCCGCGACGGTGCGGATACGGGCGGAGAACCAATCAGTCAGCCAGTCAACGGCATTGCGTTGTCCATCGACGAGATAGTGCTCGTAGCCCTGATGAACACCGGAGGCGAAGAAGTTCGCCGCGCTCACCCCCTCGGAGGTGAGCTGAGCAAGGTCCTCGCCTCCTTGCCCGGTGAGGCTATCGCTCAACTGCTGCGCCACCGCACCCAAGCCCCCGGCACCGTTAGGTGCTGTCGGCTCGGATCCGTCGCTGTGGCTGGCGGTGTCGGTCAGGGTGTCCACCGCCAAGCTGACGAACCCGAGCATCGTCGGCACCAGTCCAACCAGTCGCGTCCCGACCTCTATCGGGTTGGCACCCTTGGTGATCGCCTCGGCGATACTCCACAGGTCCTCCTGCAGTCGCCCGACCTGACGGGCCAGCTTGACGACGTTCAGGTTGTCCAAGAGCCCGACGAGGACCGAGGCGGTCTGCGCGGTGCCGGAGGTATCCGGGATCATCGCGACCAGCTGCGACACCGTCCGCAGATCAACACCGTCAGCCAGCACCACCAGGGGCTTGAACAGGGTGTTCAGTTCACCGAACAGACCGTGCAAGACCGTCACCTTCGCCGCGACGTCGTTTGTCTCCGTGATCGCCACGCCGATCCGCGACACCGTATCCACGACCGCGGGCAGATTCCCTGCGAACTTCAACCCGTTGGTGGCGATATTGCTCACCTGCCCGACCACAACCGAGGGCTTCAGGATGCCTAGCGCCCGCGACGCTTGTGACAACGCCTCCGGCGAGGACGAGCCCATTGATTCGGTCAACGGCGCTGTCGCCGAGGCGAACCGGCTCGCAGCTGCCGCGCCGTCATCACCGCTCGGCGTGCCCGCTGCCGACCCGGCGAGTTCGGACAACGAGGTCAGCGCAGCGGGCAGGTCCGATCGCGACAGTCCCCCGACCACCTCGCCGGCCACCCGTTGAGGTGAGCCCGCAGCATCATTCGACAAACCTGATACTGCCCCAGGGTTCACCTTCGCCCACGAGGCCAGCTCACCGAGGGGCCCTAATGCTGCCTGCATCTCGTGCACCGCCGCCGACACACCGTTGGCGTCGACCTGTCCTTGTCCCGCAGCGGCGACAACCTTTTCGATGCTGGACCGCAGACCCGTCAGGTCGATGTTGCCGACATCGGAGACCAATGACCCGATCAGATCCGACGTTGAGCCAGCGTCTTGCTCGGTGGCCGTGCCCGCGGCGCCGACAGGTTGCGACAGGATCCGCCCCAGGCCCGCCAGAATGGGATTGGCCGACGCGTTGGTCGCGCAGTATTTGTCTTGCTGTGCACATATTTCGGCCGTCACGGCAGACAAGGCACAGAACCCACCCGGGCGTGGACCAGCGATACCTTCACCGTCGACTTGCGGACCAACCAGCTTCCCGCCGTTGGTCCCCTGCCGTGGGTCAGCGATCAATCCCACCGCCAGCACCCGCTCCGCACTGATCGGGTCGCCTGAGCAACCGATCGATCCTGCGATATCGCCTAACGCGTCAGCGCCCTGCGAGTAACCCGCCAGCACGAACTTCGTTGCACCGCAACTCTGCCCGAAATCTCCAATCACCCGACGTGCTGCAGCGACCCCGGTCGCTTTGCTGTTCCCATACGCCATCCCATCGAACGCCGCAGCCGCATATGCCGGGAACCGGAAGGCGAACTTGTCGCCGAACTGCTCCGACAAACGAGTCGCGACCGGACCTAGCAACCCAACCGGCTTCGTCTCATCGGCTTGAGCGTTCGTTTCCCACGTACCAGGCAGAAATACACCGGCCACTGTAGGACAGTCAGAAACCGCCAATCCCGCACCAGGCCAAGGACTTCCGGTGGCCGCTCCCGCACCGGTCAAGCCACCGACCCCGACAGCGCACACAGTTCCACCGATCAACAACCGCACTGCAACGGGAAATCGGCCCCGGCTCCCGACGCTGATGCCGGGCTTCACGACGCCTCCCGGCCGGTTGACCGCTTCCGTGCCGCCACCCAGGCATCAACTGCCGACGCCTCGAGCTTCAGCGGAGAATTCTTCGCAAGTCCCGATTTCCAAGCCCGCGAATACAACTCGTGCCCAACCACACGCAGATGACGGATACGATCTGGCGTATCTCCCGTTCGAGCACTGATCTCCCGGATCCGCAGGATCCGCTCGGTCGGAGCACTATTCATACCATCGGCAGCACTATCGCCCATTCAATCACCTCCACTGACACTGGTTCGCAACACATTTCGCGTACCGAACCGCCATCAATCGAACCCGTATAGACGTGCAGGGGCCTCGTCAACGCATCTACTCACGAGGCAGACGCCAGCAACCGCGCCACCACACCAAGCCCGAATTCCGCCCACGGACCTGTGAGTTACGCGAAAGCCCTATCCTTCGTTCGGATTTGCGATCCGATGCTGGCGCAGCCCACAACCGCATGAACGCTCCCGGCCGTCTTGCAGTCGGCGACGTTCCTGAACCAGCCTCCGCAGACGCCGGTCATCATCGACCATCGCGTCGTACAGCCGCTCGAGGCGCTCACTGAGTCCCGCATCTCGCAGAACATCGGGGCGCCGCTGAAAACGTTGAGTCACCGGTTGATCCGCACTCCGATTGCCGGGATGCATCACCGCAGTAGATTGCCGAGAGAAATGTTTCATAGCGACCGCCTCCTCCACCCGGAGCCAGGAGAATCGAAACTTCCTACATGGGAAGCACATTGAACCCTGGTCGAGCACAGAGCTGCCATGCCGGTCGAAAGCGCTTGTCCCGCGTGGAATATGAAGTCCCCACCCGTATGGGTTGACAGCGAAATTCGCGTCAGAATCGTCCAGCCCTCGTCCGGTTCCGCACTGCGGTTACCGGGAAACCCCTCAGACGGGGCATTCACGAATGTAACTCACATCACAATTGTGCGCAACCTTCGCGCAATCCGCCAGCGGGAGTTCCCGACAGCTTTGGACAACGCGACGGGGTAACCCACCCGAGCATCAACTCACCTATGCAACTCTTGGACGGCGACGCTGTGGCGTCCCACATTCGAACGCTCGAGGGGCAAGCAAACAGCATCATTCGCGGCACTCGATCTACCGACAACAGATGCAGACCTGCGTCCGGGGAACCGGCTCCGGCCATGCCGGACGTAGCCGAAGTGCAATCCAAAGCGATCGCCCGTATCGCCCACATCCACCGCATCCTGACCTATCGTCGAAGCTATGGTCGCCAGCTGGATTCTGGTCGAAACGCTTGGAGGCGGACCGCCTCGTGTCATCGCGATCGGGCGACACGTTCGACCGCTGCGGCCGCTGGAAAACGAGCTTCGTGGAGCTCACCGCGAAGCGATCATCGATGCGGTCGCCGGGGCGTACCAATCGAAAGAGCCCTACCGCGCCAAGGCCAGATCCAAGGGCGTCCAAGTCATCGCGGAGCCGTTTCTATCTCCCCTGGGTATGGTCAACGCTGTCCAAGTGTGGGCAGGGCCGGAGTCCTCGGCGCCACCCGAACGCCTGCCCACCGGCGCATGGGTGTGGGATGTCGACCGCGGCACATGCCTGGCCAGCGCTGACGTTCATTCGGTGTATCGAATTCCACCAGAGAAAGCCCTTACCGAGATCTCTAGGGTGCAGTCGATGTTTGGCGTGACGACCGCGGCGCGACACCAGGAAGTTGCGCTGGCGCGGGTGATGGCCGGCCAGGTCGGAACGCAAGTTCACGAAGTATGGAAGATATGGCGGTACGACGACGTACTGCGCGATTTTCACTTCGCCGCCCGATTGTCCGTCGATGACGACGGCAAACGCTGGCTCCATGGCGTGACCCAGGACATCACCGAGGGATCGTCCGCGATCGCGGACCCGCTGACGTTCGCCGACAGCCTCATGGAGGCCGAGATGGCTTCGCAGGCAGGCGCGCACGCAGCACTCGTGGACCTGCGAACGCTCACCGCGATCCGCTGGCTATCCGCCCCGATGCCAACGGTGCAATGCGAAATGACGGGACATCCCGAACGCGATCCGGCAATACATCCTGAGGATGTCGCCAAAGCGAAGGCATTGGCCGAGGCGGTGCGGACAGCACCGGCCGAGGGCCATATCCGAGTACGCAGCAGCGATGGAGGCTGGATCAGAATCAACATTGTCGCGTCCCTGGTAATCCTGGACGAAACCGTGACCCCCACCGCGGCGCTGGTCAAGGTTCGTGCGGATAGTTCATAACCTGCCTGCCCATTTCGCTGGACATTTTCCGGCAAACTCACTACTCTGCCATATAGCATCCAGCTATCAATATCCGCTGGAGACGGCAGTTGCTTGTTTCTCTCGGCAGCGCACGTCCCGCTGACACATGGTGGCGCTTTCGCCTAGGCGAAGGCCAGAACCAGCATCGTGTTCACGCGAGGAGGCGGCGCCCATGTCTATTCCGATACACGCCATCACCACGGGACCAGCCCTCTGGCCGATCCCGGCTGCCCCGTATGCGTGCGTGCGCTGCTCGTCCAAACGATCGCTCGTGTCAGCGTGCTGCACCGTTATCGATACCGCAAAGCCGCCTCGAGCAGCAGATCCTTACCGACCGCAGCATCCGAGGCGCCCCGAAGTTGCAGCGAGAACGTCATCAGCGGAGGTTCACAATGACCACTGCTGACGACGCGTTGTCGCCTTCCGATGGCAGCGCGCCGACCTACCGTCCAAGGCGGCCCAACCCACCTCACGCGCGTCTGCCAGCGGACGCCGGATAATCCGGGTGGATGGACATATGGGTCCGGGCTGGCGGACATGATTTCTCCGGATGGGCGGACGTCTGGGTCTCCGGGACACGCCTGAGTAAATGCGAAACGGGATCTCTTCGGGCGGGTTGGCTGAGTGGTGTGTGATCGCTCGCCAACTGCGTCGAAGGGATCCCGTTGACCAAGTCTGACAGGGAGATCATGGAGATTCTGGAAGCGTTCGATTTGACACGCTGCGCGCATTCGGCGGCAGCGTTGTCGGGGGTGGATGAGAAGACGGTGGCCCGGTATGTCGCGATCCGCGACGCGGGCCGCGATCCGCTGGTGAAACTGCCGCGGCCGAAGTCGATCGACCCGTTCGTGGGCAAGATCGAGGAGTGGGTCGACAAGTCCCAGGGCAAGGTGCGCGCTGATGTGGTGCATCAACGACTGCAGGCGATGGGGTTCACCGGCACCGACCGCTCGACGCGCCGCGCGGTCGCCGAGGCGAAGACGGCGTGGAAGGCCGGCCACCGCAGAAAATATCGGCCGTGGCTGCCCGAGCCGGGCATGTGGCTGCAATTCGACTGGGGTGAGGGCCCGAAGGTGGCTGGTCGGCGGACCCAGTTGTTCTGCGCCTGGCTGGCGTGGTCACGATATCGGGTGGTGATCCCGTCGTGGGATCAAACCCTGGGTTCGCTGGTGCTGGGCATTGATGTGACGTTGCGCCGGATCGGTGGCGCCCCAACGTATTTGCTCACCGACAACCCGAGAACGGTGACGGTGGACCGGATCGCAGGGCTGCCGGTGCGGCATCCGGAAATGGTCGCGGCCGGAAGGCATTACGGCTGCAAGGTGGAAACATGCGAGCCCTTCGATCCGGAGTCCAAGGGCGGCGCGGAACACACGGTGAAGATCGCGAAAGCCGATCTGGTGCCGACCACGGCGAATCTGCTGCCCGAGTATTCCTCGTTCACCGAGCTGGCGGATGCGTGCTGGGCGTGGTGTGAACGCATCAACGCCCGCCCGCATCGCGAGACCGGTGTCGCGCCGATCGCTCGCCTGGGGATCGAGCGTCAGCATCTGCATGTGCTGCCGGGCGAACCGCATGCGATCGCTCTGGGTGAGGAACGCCTCGTCGGTGACGACCAGACTGTTCGATGGGGGTCGGTGCGGTATTCGACCCCGGACGGGCACCAGGGCGCCAAGGTGTGGTGCCGCGTCGCCGGTGAGGAGTTGGTCATCACCGCCCGAACCCCGCACGGGCTGGCCGAGATTGCCCGCCACCAGCTTTCGACGCCCGGTAATCCGCGCATCCTCGACGAGCACTATCCCCATCACGCGGGCGGGGATCTACCGCGGGTGCGGAAATTGCGGCCTCGGACGGTTGAGGAGATCGCGTTTCTCGACCTCGGTGAAGGCGCCCGCCGCTGGCTCACCGAAGCCTCGGCCACCGGGGTGTCGCGGATCCGGGCGAAGATGACCCGGGCTCTCGAGCTCGCCGCTATCACCGGGGCCGATGCGGTCGACGAAGCTCTCGGTGCCGCTGCGGTCGCCGGACGGTTCGACGACGGCGACACCGCCGCCATCCTCGATCACCTCGCCAAGTTCTCCAGCCTCGCCGACGTCGTGCGCGCCGACGAGGCGCATTCGGTCCAACCCGGGACCGCGGGCTGGGGGAGGTTCGGAGCATGAGCCACCCGAAAGCCCCGGCGCTGCCCGACGAACTGGAAGCGATCTGCCGCCGGATGCGGCTGCCGTATCTGCGCAAGGCCGCACCCGATGTCCTGGCCACCGCCCGCGCCCAACGCTGGGACCCCGCAGAGGTAGTTCGGGTACTACTCAACGAGGAGGTCACCGGACGCAACTCCGCCACCCGCCGCCAACGCCGCAAACGCGCGAATTTCCCCACTGGCAAGACGTTTTCGTCGTGGCTGCCGGAGGAGTCAACGATCTCCGAAGCAACGCAGAATGCGCTTTCCACTCTGGAATGGGTTGGGCGACATGAGAATTTAGCTGTCGCTGGCCCCTCCGGCACGGGCAAGAGTCACTTCGTCGAAGCCCTCGCGCATTCGGCGATCGAGAAAGATCTGCGGGTGTCGTGGTTCACCCTCGAATCCCTGGCCACCATGATCGGCAAGGCCAAGGTCGACGGCTCGATCGCTCGCGCGGTTGCCCGCATCTGCTCTTGCGATCTGATCGTGGTTGATGACATTGGCATGTTGCCGGTTGGCGCTGACGCCGCCGAAGCGTTCTACCGTGTCATCGACGCCGCCTACGAGCGGCGTTCTATCGCGGTGACCAGCAATATCCACCCCAGCGGATTCGATTCGATCATGCCCAAAACTTTGGCCACCGCGACCGTCGATCGGCTCCTGCATCATGCGCACCTGGTGCTGACGAAAGGTGATTCCCACCGGCTGGCCGAAGCATTCGCCGGCAAGGGGGTGACGCCACTGACCTGACCTGATTCAGCCGGAGAACTGATGTCCACCGGCCCGAAGATCTGCTGTCCACCCAACCGGACCCGTCAAGTCCACCCGCCCGGAGGTCCCGCTGCCCGTTGACACGCGTCCATCGTCTAGAGGCCACTACGCCTGCGACCTCGCCCATACCTCAAGTCCCTCCCCTGCCGACATGCCACGTCATCGGTCTGACGTACGCGACCTGCAACCGAGAAGCTCTACCGCTCGCGGACAATGGGTCATCGTCGAAACGCTGTCTGTCGATGCACGCCCTTCGGTGATCATCGACGGCCGCTACCGACGGCACTTCGCCAACCTCAGCCGGGTCGGCATCGCCACCAGCGCGGGGGTAGCCCGACGACTGCAACCCGTCGTCGATCGTTGTGCGATCACTCGACAGTCCCAGCGCGATACCGTGCACCTGCCTTCCGGATCCATCCTGCGAATCGCGGCAATGCCGGTATTGGGACCCGCCGGAAGCGTTTACGGCGTCGGGTTGTGGGCGGGGACCAAGAACGAGGCAACACCACCAATGCCGCTGGTTGGCACCATCGAATGGAACGCGCTGACCGGCGTCGCACACATGGCCGCTGACGCCGAAGCGTTAATTGGGCTCCCGGCCAGCGAAACACTTTCTGCACGAACACTTCCCGATCTGATGTCCCACGTTGACCGATGGGATGACCGGCACGGTTTCCTTGCCCTGTTCGACCCGGTCCGCGACAGTCGACGATGGAGCGGCAATATCGCCCTCTCCGGCACCGAGACCCGCGGCCGCCGCCACCTCCACATCGCTGCGACTACCGATCCAATCAACACAGGTCCTGCCATCAGGGGCCTACTGGTCGATATCAGTTTCATCGAACCCGCCCCACCCGCTGACGTCGGATCACTGGCACTACACGCGGTACCAACATCGCTCGGACACTCGATCGGCATGATAGATCTCCAAACCGGGCTCATCTACGACTGGATCACCGTCGCAACAACATTCGCCGACCATCTGCGCCGCAGCAACCCAGAGATCCATCCCGACGACCTCTCCGCTATCGGGCAGTGCCGACTAGAACTCCTTCGCGGCACCTCAACTGCAACCGCCACGTTTCGAATGCGCTTCAGCAACCGGGACGACTGGACTACGGTCGACGGCTGCTGGCTCGCTCTACGAAACAGCGAAGACAGACCCCAGGCGTTGCTCGACATCGTCCTCTCCGGGTAACTCACGCCCGAGTCCGCTGCGCTTGTACCCGCCGAACGGTAATGCCGGGTGCATGCCGCCCGCTCCACCGTTGATCGCAAGATAACCCGACCGGATGCGGCGGCACATCGCGAACGCCACCTCGGTATCCGCGCTGTAAACGTGGCCGCCGAGACCGTAGGGGCTGTCGTAGGCGATCGCTACCGCTTCAGTGTCATCGTCCAACGGCAGGACGACGGCGACCGGTCCGAAGATCTCCTCACGGGCCTGGATGATGATCTGGCGGACGGCGTACCCGACCGCGGCGGCGATGTCGGCGTCGGCGGCGGACGATCAGCGCCGACTTGCCACCGAGTTCGAGCAGCACACGGTTGATGTTCGGCGCAGCCTGCGCGAGCACCCGCGCACCGATTCTTTCGGAGCCAGTGAAGCTGATGACATCGACTCGCGGATCTTCGGTCAGGACCGTACCGACCTCGGCGTCACCGGACACGATATTGAGTACTCCCGGTTAGCCGAAGGGAGATCGAGATGCCGGAACGGGCCTCGCCACAAGAAGCGTCCCCAATCCGCGTCGGCAAGTCGATCATCTTCGGCCATCCCGTGGTCGTCATCGCGTACCAGCGCGGACTGGAGGCGAAGGGTGGCGATAGGTCAGGCGATTGCGAATAGGCCTTTGGTCAGCAAGGTCGCGGTGCGATCGATGAGGCGGTCTCTGTCGAGGTTGGCTGGTCTGTCGATCGCGATCCGTAATGCTGCCGACAGGCCCACGCCCATGCCGATGTAGACGAGCTCGTCGATGGTCGCGTCGTCGAGCTCGGGAAACTGGATCGCGAGATGTATGCGCGCGAATTGCTCGAGTTGCTGTTCGACCCCGGGCAGCATGTTGCTTTGAGTCCCGAGCGGGACTTCGCCGACCACCGCAGTAATGACGCCGCGATTGGCTTCGATCGCACCAACCAGTGCCTCCACAAACAGCCGTACCATCTCGTCGGTGCCGAGGTTCACCATCTTGGTCAGCGTGACCAGCAGCATGTGGGTGATGTCGGCGGTGGCCCGATCACTCAACGCGATCAGCAGTTGGTCCTTATCACTGAAGTAGCGGTAGACCGTCCCGATACTGACCTCGGCATGCTCAGCGATCATGTTCGTAGTCAAACTCCGATAACCGTGCACCTCGAGAAGCTGAGCCATGCTGTCGAGAATCTTCTCGATCGTGCCTTCAGCTCTTTTCTGAACTGGCCGATATCGCTTGGAGCTGCTCATATACGCCTTACCGGTGCCGTGTCGTGGAGTACCTGAAACTGAGTTGAAACTGAATGATACTCACTATTACTCTCGGTGTACTCGACCAGCGACAAAGGAGTCCAACGTCATGGTGACAGCAGCAGTACCGATCCCGCCGTCGAGAGACGTTAGGCCGCACCGATTCGACTACTACTACCGTGCGGGAATGGACCTGCGCCTGGCACCGATGCGCGCGAGGTCGACCACGGCGCTATGGGATTTTCCGCGGCGTCAACTGACTTCTCCGTGGATGCACTGGCAGCAGGAACCGGTCGCTACTCGATCGACTCGCTTGATGGTCGATCACCTGTGGCAGGGTGACGAGCAGATGGACGCGGTGGTGCAGGCGTTCCGGCGGGTCGGGATGGCCGAGGGCCGGGCCATGCTCGATGCCGCACTCGATGACGGAATCGGGTCGGTGCTCGATCCACCCGCGGAGCTGGTGGCGTTGTTCGACCGGCTCGACAATCCACCCCAATGGTATGACCCAGCGGTGTGGGAGCGCGGGCGTCAACTCTGGATCAATGCGTCCTTCGCCGGGAAAACGGCCATGTTGGCCCTAGATATCCTGGCCACGTTCGTTGGCGCCGAAGTGTCCTCGGCGACGGGAGCGACCGGCAGATTGGTCAACGACTTCGTTCGCCGCACGTTCGAAACCAACACATGGTTCTTGAACGCCACCCGAGCGGGTGGGATGGATCGGTATTCCCCGGTGTTCAAAGACACCGTCCGAGTGCGGTTGATGCATTCCCAGGCGCGGGCCGGATTACGCAAGTCGTGGGGTGACGAGCATTTCGAGCAGCACGGCAACCCGATCTCGAACGGCACGATGATGGGGGCAGCGACCAACTTCGGATTGATGCCGCTGCTGGCTGATCATGCGTACGGGCGCCGCTGCAGCACCGACGATCTCGACGCGGTGATGACCTACTGGTCCTACATCGCCTACGTCTTCGGTGTCGCTGAAGAACTCATTCCCCGTTCGGGCGCCGAAGCGATAGAGATGTTCGACTACATCGGCGCATATACGGGCGGGCCGACAGAGTGGACCGGTGTCATGGCCGGTGCCGCAGATTCGGCGCTGGACAACACATCCGGTGTGCGCGGGCTATTGAGTCGAGCAGCAGTAGGACCAATGCTGGGCGCGTTGGCCTACTTCGCGGGCGAACCACTGGTGCGCGCCCTGACGAAGACAACGAGTGTGGCTGAGGTGAACCTTCGGCCGTGGATCGCCCTGACAGGGTTGACGGTCAAGGCCAACATCGTGACCCGCAGGGTCTTGGATCGGTTTCCCTTCGCTGAGCAGCGAATGATACGGCGAGCTCGTCGCAGTGATCTGTTCTGGAATCTGAACGTCCGCTTCGCCAAGGCGTTAGCTGCCCGACAAGACATTCACACCACCCCTTACGACCATCACGACGCCACCGCGCACACCCCTGCCGGTTGCCCCATCGGGATGAACTGAACTGCCATGGGCAACTGGTTGTTTCGACGCAGCCAGCCTCGCAAACCGGGCCCGCCGCCGCACACCATCGCCGACGGCGCTGCCCGAGCAGCGTTCGAAGTAGAGCTGTTCCGGGGTGCGCGAACGGTGCGGGTGCCACCAGAAAAATCAGTCCTGGAAGCACTCGAAGCAGCAGGGCTCACGCCACCGTTTCGGTGCCGGTCCGGAATATGCGGCACCTGCGAAACACGGGTGCTGTCAGGAACTGTCGAACACCACGATACCTACCTCGATGACCCGCAACGGGTCTCGGGCCAAGCGATGATGATATGCGTGTCCCGAGCACCTGCGAACACCCGTGTCGTCCTCGATCTATGACTAAGGGTGGCACCGCATGGTCGGCATCGATACCCATCTCATCCCGATTCCCACGTCCACTGCGCGAGTTCCTCCTCCGCGAGGCGGTCCATCACCACGAACGGGGGACGCGGCACGCTGGATCGACCGTGCCGTCTTCACCGCCGCGCAGGCACCGACGAGATCATGCTCGAAGTCATTGCCTGCGACCAAAGAACGCCCGCTCAGGAGCACAAAGGACGACCGTGGACCGCACTGATTCGCAGACACTTGCCGACACCTCGCTCGACCTGGCCCCCATTCAACCCTCAGGTGCCCACAGTGGGTGACGGGCGCGACGTCGCGGCGCGACCTCGCAGGAAATCCGAGTCGTCGCTCGATATTCTGCGGTCCAATGTTTCGACGACCGTGTTGTCCAGCGTCGCGACATTCGGTCGTGCGATGCGTTCGGGTGCCGAGGCGACGAAGATCGGTGTGGTCGATCTCGTGCGGCTGCGACTGCAAACCCACGAAACCTTGGCGCAAGCATGGTTTCTCATCACGGTGACCGCGATTCCCGGTGTGCTGATGGCAATTCCGTTCGGGGTGATCGTGTCCGCGCAGGTCGGCAACCTGGTTCACCAGCTCGGTGCGGACTCCCTGATCGGTGCTGCGGGCGGACTCGGCGTCATCAAGCAGGGCGCGCCGCTGGCGACAGGGCTGTTGTTGGGCGGTGCGGGGTCCGCGGCGATCGCCGCCGACCTGGGCGCTCGCACGATCCGCGAGGAAATCGACGCCATGCGGGTAATGGGCATCGATCCGGTGCAACGCCTTGTGGTGCCACGCATGATCGCGATGCTGATCGTTGCGCCGTTGCTCAACATCCTCATCATCGTGGTCGGTATCGCCGCCGGCTACATCGTCGCGATCGCAGCTCTGGATGTGACGCCGGGCAGTTACTGGGCGTCCTTCGGCTCGTTCACTACCTCGATCGACGTATGGGTGTCGCTGGGCAAGTCGACTATCTTCGGCTACCTGGTCGTGGTGATCGGTTGCCAGCGCGGATTAGAGGCCAAGGGCGGTCCGCGTGGTGTAGCCGACGGTGTGAACGCTGCGGTCATCTTGTCGGTGGTGTCCATCGCGCTGGTCAATGTGGTCATCACTCAGCTGGTGACCATGTTCTTCCCCACCAGGCTCGCGTAATGACAGCGACTTCCTATGTGCCGCCCGCATTGCGGCCGCTGGCTAGGTTGCGACGCCGCCTCCGATTCTGGTCGCCGATCGACAAGCTCGGGTTGGTGCTCGGTTTCTCTTGGCAAGCGCTGACGTCGATTCCGTTGACGCTCAAGCATTATCGCGCTCAGACGATGCTGACGATCACCGACATGATGTGGGGTCGTGGTTCGGTAATCGTCGGCGGCGGCACCGCGGCGGTGATGGTGGTGATGGGCGGCGCTGTCGGTGCTTCGATCGGCATCGAGGCCTACAGTGCGTTGAACCTGGTATCCCTGGGCCAGGTCAGCGGCGTCATTTCAGCGTTCGCGAATACCCGCGAGCTGGCGCCGATCGCAGCTGGAGTCGGGTTTGCCGCACAGGCCGGGTGCCGGATGACCGCCGAGATCGGGTCGATGCGGATCTCGGAGGAGATCGACGCGGTCGAGGCCCTGGGGGTGCGATCGGTGCCGTTCGTGGTCACCACCAGGATCATCGCCGGTGTCGTCTCGATCGTTCCGGCATTCCTGATCGCTTTGATCCTGAGCTACATCGCCTGTGCGGCGGTGATTACCGCGGTCCATGGCGAACCACGCGGAGTCTATGACCACTATTTCTTCCAGTTCGTGCTCGGCTGGGACATCGCAGCGGCGGTGATCAAGGTGGTCGTGTTCGCAGTCGCGGTCATCCTGATCCACTGCTATCAAGGGTTTTTCGCCACCGGGGGCCCCGAAGGCGTCGGTATCGCCTCGGGCCGGGCCATCCGCGCGAGCTTGGTCGCGATCATCGCCCTCGACATGATGATGACCATTCTTCTATGGGGTTTCAGCACACCCCTGTCGTTCACGGGGTGAGCTGATGTCGGAATTCGAAATGTCGGGAGCGGCAGTCGATCAGCCTCGCGCGAGGCTGTTCGGTCTCTGCGCGATCGCGATCGCGGTGCTCGTGACGATCGGGGGGCGAGTCATATCGTCCGACCAGGCACCGAACGACATGTCAGTCAGCCTGCTGACCCAGCAGACCGGTTCCGGTCTGAAGTCCGGTGCCGACGTGCGCCTGGACGGTGTCAAAGTAGGAGCGGTCGCTTCGATCGACCCGATCCCGGGCGGCCGCCAGCGAATCATGTTGCGCCTGGACGAGTCTCAGCTGTTCGGCCTCACCGACACGTTGGGTGTCGATTTCGCACCGGGAAATCTGTTCGGCATCAGCGAAATCGAGTTGCGGCCCGGGGCGGGGGGAACGGCTCTCGGCAATGACTCGGTGGTGGATCTGAGCGGTGTAGAGGCCGCACGCACCCGGGACGCCACGATCTCGACGCTCCTGCGTGGGGTCGGCGGTCTGACCGACAACGTACTCACACCGCAGTTGGCTACAGTGCTGTCCCAACTCTCGGGCGATCTCAAAGGATTCGCCCCGTTGTTCGAGTCGATCGTCGTGACTGTTCGTGCGATGGCCGATACCCAGAAACTTCCGTCGTCATTCCTGTTAGGACAGCTCGAGCAGCCCCTTGCCGGAACACCTTCGACGTTGGACGGCGGGCTTCGCCTGCTGCACGGCCCGTACGCCAATACCTACATGGCCTCGGACGCCAACCGGGCTCGCTTCGATATGACCATCGCTGCGGTCACAGACGGCCTGATTCCCGCACTCAGCGGTGCACTCGCCACCGGCGGGCAATACTACGTCGGATACACCGACGCGCTCGCGCCACTACTGAACGCGGTCGCGCAATCAGTTGCTACACCCCAACGTTCCGGCCATGAGTTGAGCCAACTGCTCGACCAGCTCGCACAGGCCTTCCATGACACCGCCAACGGCCCAGTCCTGGACCTTGCGGTCGAGCTGCGGAGCGTCCCTGGGCTGGCAGTGCCGCTGCTGGCCGGACTGCCCGCACCGCTGCCGGGGAGCGGCCGGTGAGATCGACTCGTTCACTTCTACTGCGGACCGCCATCTTCGCCGCGGCAATGATTGTGCTGCTGATCGGGGTCTTCCAGACCATCATCAGGCCGGTCGAGGGCGACACCGACACCTACACGGCGATATTCACCGATATCAACGGACTCAAGACTGGCGACGACGTACGCATGTACGGGGCCCCGGTCGGAAAGGTCACCGAACTGCACCTGGACCGCGCCGAGGTCAAGATCGGGTTCACCGTGCAGCGCGCACAACCCCTCTTCGACAACAGCACCCTCGCCATCCGATACCAAAACCTCGCTGGTCAGCGCTATCTCGACATCCAGCAGCCGACCGCCCCCGGCAACCGGCACAGCCCGAACCAGACCTTCGGCACCGACCGGACCGTGCCCTCCTTCGACATCACCCGACTCTTCAATGGTCTGCAACCGGTACTGGCCGAATTGGCACCGGCCGATATCAACCAATTCGCGACCAGCATGCTCGCGGTCATCGAGGGCCAAGGTACCGGCGTCGGTCCGGCGCTGGACGCGATCGACAAGCTCAGCCGCTACACCAGCGATCGCCAGCAGGTGATCTCGACGCTCGTGCACAACCTGGCCCAGGTCTGCGACCAGCTCGCCGGAAAGTCCGGTAACGCCCTGGTATTGCTGACACAGCTCACCAAGCTGTTTCAGAACCTGCAACAGAAGATCGACGGGCTCGTCGACTTCGCGCTGACCATCCCGCCGGTGCTGGCACCAATCGACAACCTGCTCGCGCAGCTCGGCCTCAACGGCGACCCCGATCCCGACCTGGACGCCGCATTGCGCAATGCCTTCCCCGACCCGAAGACATCGGTCGAGGTGATGAATCGTTTTCCCGCGCTACTGCAATCGCTCGCGAATCTGATTCCGGCGAGCGGCCCGAGCGTAGACCTGACCTGCGCGCACGGTACGGCGCAGGCTCCCCAACCTCTGCAGATGCTCATCGGCGGACAAAGGATCACACTGTGCAATCGCTGAGGCAACGACTGCGGTCATTTCGGCCGTCCCGCGGCGCGAAGACGCCAAAAGATAGTGTCACGCAACAACGTTCGGATGTGCGCTGGGGATTCGCGGGATTGCTGGGTGTAGTCGTCGTGGCGGCCGCGTTCGGACTGGTGTATGTGGCTGATGGCGACGCCGCAACGTACACAGCGCAACTCTCCGACGCGGGAGCGACTCGAGTCGGAGACGAGGTGCGCGTCGCCGGAATGACCGTGGGGACGGTGAAATCACTGTCACTGCTGGCCGACCGCGTCGAAATGACGCTCACCGTGGACAACGACGTCTTCGTCGGGGCCCAGTCCACGATCGATATCCGGATGCTGACCATCGTCGGTGGCCACTATGTCGCACTGCACCCGGCAGGAACCCGGCCACTGGGCTCGGCGAAGATCCCGTCGGATCACGTGACCCTGCCCTACAACCTGCCGGGCGCTGTTCCAGGATGCGATCGAACCTCTCCAAGGAATCGACGGAAATGTCTTGCGCCACAATCTTGATGCGGTGGCGAGCTCGATCGACAATAGCCCCGACTCGTTCAAAAGGCTGGTGAGCGCGGTCGGCGACATCGTCGAGATCCTCGACAAGCAGAACGCCGACGTATCGCGCACGCTCGCCATCGCCGATGAATACCTCACCTCCCTCAATGCGAGCAAAGCGGTTGTCTGGCAACTGATCACCTCACTGGGCCTGCTGGAGACGATCGTCACCGACCACGCCGCCGAGATTGGCCGGACGCTGCGCACAGTAGCTGAGGTGCTGTCGCGGATTGCGCCGCTGGGGCGGGCGTGGGACGCGACATTGCAACCCATGGCACAGGGCCTGGCCGATGCGATCCCGAAACTCGACGAGATCGGCGCCGAACTCGGTGCGCTGCTCGACTCCATCGCCGCGCTAGAGCGCCAAGTGCAGCCACTGCTCACCGCGCCGGGCGGGGTCACGATCGACCAGTCCAGCGCCACCATTTCCGTTGCGGCGCTGTGTGTCCCCGTACCGGGAAGGACATGCTGATGATCAACCGTATGCTGGACTCGCGCGGATTGCTGTCGTTCACATTGGTCATCTGCCTGGCCGGGGCGGTGGTGGCGGGCTACCAACTGGTGCAACCGACACCGCGGATGCGCAGCTACTGCGCGCTGATGCCCGACAGTATCGGCTTGTACAAGGACAGCGCCGTCACGATCATGGGCATCCCGCAGGGCAAGGTCACCGACATCACAGTCGAAGGTGGCTCTGCTCGGGTCGAATTCGAGATACCCGCCTCGCGCAAACTCCCGCCCGACGGTGGCGCGACCACACTGTCGGACACCCTCGTCGCCGACCGTCGCCTGGCGCTCATCGGTGCCGAGCCCACGGGTGCGGGCCGGGACCCCGCCCACTGCATCACCAAGACGGTGACTCCCAAGAGCATGTCCCAAACCTTCACGGCCATAGCCGATCTCGCGGATCAACTGAACAATGCAAATAGCACCGACCACCCCCATCTCACCGTCGGCGGACTGGCTGCTCTCGACAACGCGACCGCAGGAACCGGCGAACAGATCAATACCATCATCCGCCACCTCGGTTCCGTGCTGAACTCACCGGATGCGGCGATCGGGCACATAGGCGCGCTGCTCGACGCCCTGTCAGGTCTCGCGCACAGCGCGAGCAACGGCTGGGCCGACATCAAATCCACCCTGACCCGATTCGCGGAAACACTCCGCACCGCCAAAGACACTGTCATGGCACCGATCATCACGATCTTCGAGAAGCTGCGCGATGTGCTGCCACCGCTCAACGACCTCACCATCATGTTCGGCGGTCCGCTGCTGCGCCGACTGGACGCGGTACCGAATCTGCCTCAGCTGATGACGGCCGGCCTGAGCTCCCTGCGCGAAGCCATCGACATGATGCCCACTATCGCCGACGCGTTCGCCACCGCCGTTGACCCCGCGACGAAACGCGTGTCACTGACCTACGCGCCACCGCGAGTCGCGATCCCAGAACCACAACTACCGCAACTGTGTTCGGCGATCAACCTGATCACACCAGGCCAGTGCACCGACACCACCAATGGTCTGGTCAATATCTCGCTCACCCGATGGGTGCTCGAATCAGCAGGTGCACGATGACACACCACCACCCCCGGCGGCGTCGATTCCTCCGCCTGACCACCGCCACCGTAGCGACGGCCCTGACTGTAGGCGGCTGCGGATTCGACCCGTCCTCGATACCGGTTCCCGGAACGACCGTTTCCAGTGCGACCTACCCGCTGCACATCGAATTCGCGAACGTGCTGAATCTGCCACACCGGGCCAAGGTCATCGCCAACGGAGTCCAGGTCGGCAACCTCACCGCAGCAACCGTGCACAGCCCGGTCGCCGGGGTCCCGGGCAAGCGCGGCTATATCGTCGCCGACGTCACGATCGAGAACACCATCTTGTTGCCCACAACCACCACGGCCGAACTCCGGCAGGACACCCCACTCGGTGACGTCCACATCGCGCTCATCACTCCACCTGCCACCGCAGGGGCGACCTACGCCTCCGGAGCGACCATCCCGATCACACAGACATCGCAGGCGCCCCAGATCGAAGACACCATGGCCGGACTCGCGGCTACCGCCGGTGGTGGCATCGTCACCAACTTCCAAGACATCATCCGACAGCTCAATACCGCTCTTCCACAAGATCCGAACGAGACCGCCCGCATCTTCGGCGTACTGGGCAACAACCTCACCGACGTCGCGGGAAACCTCCAGACCGTCGATTCCGTACTCGACGGACTCGAGCTCAACGCCCAGCAACTCCTCGACGACAAAGCCATCCTCAACGACATGCTGACCGACTACGGCGCCCAGCATGTCGCGGACACCTACAACTCGGTGGTGCAGATCATCCTCGTCCTGACAGGACTAGGACCGCTCTCCCACAATGCGTTATGGCTGACATCACTGGTCCAATCACTCGACAATGCGGCCAAAGCTGTTGTGCCAGTGCTTTTCACCGGAAGCCCATTGGACCTGAGCACGCCATCGAACCTGAACAAGCTCGTCGATCTCATTCAGAACAAACTCATTCCGTTCACCCAGATGGGACCCAAGGTGAACGTGGTCGGCGCGACAGTTTCCGATCCCGCGTCCCTTTCGGCGACAGATCGCACTGATCAGATCATCGCAATGCTGCGGATGATCGGAGCCGTGCGATGAAACTACGATCGGCCTGCTCACTGGGGGCCATCCTGCTCGTATTGATCGTCGGCATCGGCTACCTGGCGTTCGGGGTGCTGCGCTTCGACCCGATCAAGGACTACACGAACGCGACCATGCTGCTCCCGAACTCCGGTGGGCTCGCGGCGAACTCGCCGATCCTGCTCGCCGGCGTCGAAGTCGGCAAGGTAACCGCCATTCGAAAAGTTGCCAGCGGCGTCGAAGCAGGTATCCGCCTCGACAGCGCCTATCGGGTACCCACCGCCAGTACCGTGCGGATCGAGAATCTCTCAGCCCTCGGCGAGGCCTACATCGTCTTCATTCCCGCCAACGGCGACGGACCCTACATAGCCGCCGATCAGCATCTCGACCTGCGCAATACCAAGGCCCCCATGTCGATCCCCGAGGTCGCTGTGCGCGTCGTGGACCTGATCAATCGACTGAACCCCACCGTCGTCCAATCCCTGGTCGGCACCCTCGACCAAGCCCTCACCGGAACCGAGCCCGTGATACCGCAATTACAACGCTCGACCCAATTGCTGGCCGCGACCGTCCTCAGCCGCACCGCCGCGTTCCGGCAACTGCTCACCGACCTGCAGACCGTCGGCGCGGACATCGACTGGGCAGGTCCGTCCCTGCAAGAAATCGGGCCACTGCTGACGTTCTTCGGCCAGCAAGCCAACGATGTCATCGACCAGGTCGCGCAACTGGCCGATCGTCGAGACCCGCGCGCCTACACCACCGGCGACGGCGTCGTCCCGTTCCTCGGCAATCTCAACGCCTACCTCGACAAGATGGGACCTGACCTGGCCCCGCTGGTACCAGCAATCCAACCGCTGATCGGCCAGGCGACCAACGCCGTGAGTCGGCTCGACATCAGCGCACTCATCGCACAAGCGCTCGATACCACCGCTGACGACGGCGCACTACACCTGCGAATCAACGTCAAATAGCCGCCCGCCGAACGATTTCCGATCCCCGCACAACATAGGAGTACTGGAGATATGAGCACAGCAATAGTCGAAAGAGATGATGCCGCAGCAGAATCCGTGCGGCAAACGAACGAGACGACCACGAAACAGCCTCGCAAGATCGCGATCAAAGTCTCGACCGTCCTCACCGCCCTGATCATCACAGGACTGGCAGCGGCTACCTGTGTCTTCGCGGGCCTCTACTGGTCGACTGCGAGTGATCTGTCCGATCGCGACGCCCGTGCAGCCGACACCAAGCATGCCCAGCAGCTAGCCACCGACTATGCGATCGGCGCATCGACCATCGACTACCGCGACGCCAAAGCCTGGTTCGACAAGCTCAAAATCAACACCACCCCCCAGCTTGCCGCTAAGTTCGACGCCACCACCGCACAACTCCAGCAAGTCCTGCTGCCGCTGCAATGGACCTCCAAGGCCACCCCGATCACCTCAGTAGTTACCGCCGAAGCAAACGGCATCTACAAGGTCAACGCCTTCCTCGACGTGAACTCGACCAGCGCACAGACACCCGCAGGCGTACAGACAACAGTCACCTACACGGTGACCATCGACAAGAACGCAGGATGGAAAATCACCGACGTCGGCGGACTGGACGGAGCACTCCGGGCAAAATGAAAGCTGACGTGACGGTTTCTACAAGGTCACGACATCAGGTCGCCGTGACCGAGACTCCGGACGCCAAACAGCAACGCTCGCGATAACTTCCTGCTAGGTCCACCTCGAGAGTCCTAATTCAACCGCGGTCGAGCGCCACGGTCGGATACTCGAGTCAGCTGGACAGCAACAGATTTCGAGCCAGTGTCTGCCACTCGACGAGGTGCGGGTCGGTGCGTGGGTCTCGGGACTCGAAGGTGTAGGTCATGGCCACACCACGCATGCTGGTGTTCAGTAGCTCCCGGACCGTCGGATAGGCCGGGACAGCGCAGATCTGCGCGCCGAAAAAGTTGGCGGTGGCCACGCGGACCATCGAGCCCATCACTTTCTCCTCCTGCGCGAGCGCGGTGCGGAGTTCGTCGTGGATGCGCGCGGCCACCCAGAGTTCGATCGACGCCCAGAAGTACGGCTGCGCGTAGGTCTGCCACATGGCCTCAACGGCGGCGTCGATCCGGTCGCCGAGTGGGGTCGGCCAGTCGGTGCGTGCGCCGAGGTCACGCACCCGCTCGGCGGCGAGGTGATGCACCGCCGCCACCAGCAACTCATCGCGCGACGGGAAGTGGTGCAGCAGACCGCCACGCGAGGCCTGGGCCTCGCGTTGGATCCGGATGGTCGTCGCCCCTGCGTAACCTTCCTCGATAAGCACCTTGACCGCCGCGTCCAGGATCCGGCGTTTGCTCGAGGTGCTGCGCTGCTGCACCGCGCGTTTGCGGGTCTCCTCGTTGTGCGTCATCGGCATCAAATTACCGTCACCCGGTCACGTCGCGGCCGATCAGCTGCCGCGCCACGACCCACTGCTGCAATTCATTGGCGCCCTCGAAGATCTCCAGGATCTTGGCGTCCCGGTACAATTCCTCCAACCGCACCGATTCCCCGGTCTCGGAGACCTGGCGCGCGAATCCGAAAGCACCGTAGATCTGCATGGCATCGCGGACGGTATCGACCGCGATCCGGGTGCCGTAGGCCTTTGCCATCGCCGCTTCCGGCTCGGCGTTGCGGTCGCCCTGGTCGAGCCGGGTCGCGGCTTTCTGGTAAAGCGTTCGCGCACACTCGATCTCGGTCGCCCGCTCGGCCATTTTGAACTGCCAGTACTGCATCTTGCCCAACGGCCCACCGAACAACTGCCGAGTCCGCAGCCGGTGCACTGCCAGATCGACCGCCGCCTGCGCCACCCCTACACCGGCCGCGCCGATGCCGATCCGCCCACGTGTCAGGCACGACAACGCCACCGAAAGCCCCGCTCCCGCAGCACCGAGCAGATTCTCGCGGGGAACGAAGACGTTGTCGAACACGATGTCGGCCGTCAACTGGCCGCGATGTCCCATCTTCAAATCGGGAACACCGACCCGCACCCCTGGCGAGTTCTTCAGATCGATCAGCAGCATGTTCATCCGCTCGCCGGTGCGGACGAGAACCGCCGCCCACGTCGCCACCACACTGTTGGTGATCCACCGCTTGCGGCCATTGACCACGAACCCGCCCTCGACTTCGGCAGCCACCGTCTGCAGGGCCGACACCGAAAGATCGCTGCTGGCATCAGGTTCGGTGGTCGCGAACGAAAACGCCTCCTCCCCCGAGATCAACTTCGGCAGCAACCGCGCCCGGATCTCCGCCGAGGCGAAACTCAACGCCTGCGGCACCAGAATGCACTGACCATCGAACACCCCCGCCATCGAGGATGAGTGATAAGCGATCTCCTCGGTCACCGTGCACGTACCGAGCATCGGATACTCCAGCCCTTTGCCGAACGGCGCGTCGAACGGCACCGCGAACAGACCTGAGTCCGCCAGCCCACGAAACGCATCCCACGGGAAACTGTCCACCGATTCCTCGACCGACCCAATCCGCCGCGCCACCGGCGCAACCACCCGCTCGACCGCCTTCCGCGCCCAAGCCCGCACCTCGACCGTTTCCGCGGGCAGCCACACGTCATGCCACATTCGATCCTGTGTCCGCTCGACACGCTGAACAGCCAAAGCTTCGCTCATTGTTGAATCCTTTGCCCTCGGCGCACCAACAGTCGCCTGCTGTCGAGCCCGTCACTAAACAGTCAGATTAGACTGTATAGATTCCAAGGCCGGATCGACAAGGGTTAGAGCTCGGTAACCGCTGGGCCCCCTCGAGTGGGTCGATGGTGGAGGCGACCGACGACCCACCCTTCATGCCGAGCCGTGTTAGTCGGCTTTCATCTCCGCACAGCTGATAGTGTCAGCCGTCAAGTAATTCCCCCAGGTGAGGGGTAGTTCCGTCACGGAATTCCCCCACTGTCCGTCACTCAATTCCTCCACCGGCCGTCACGTAATTCCCCCACCTGGCGGTGTGTCGCCGGTCGGCGTGTCTCGCACACATGTTCGCTTGTCCTCGACGGTTGTTCCGGCGAGGAGAGCGAGAAAGAGATGGCGAGGAGGAGTTTCTCGATGTTCGATCTTGTCGAGCTCTACACCCACTGGCAGGCCGGTCGCGGACAACGCGAACTGGCGGCATCGCTGGGGATCGACCGGAAAACGATCCGGAAGTACGTCGCGCCAGCGGTTGCCGCTGGCATAACACCGGGCGCGAGCCCACCCCTTTCTGCTGAGCAGTGGGCCGAGCGAGTCGCGGAATGGTTTCCCGCACTGCATGATCCGGGCGCGCGGGCAGTGACATGGTCGTTGATCGACCCGCACGCTGAGCGGATCAAGTCCTGGCTGGGTCACCGTGTCACGGTCGCCACGATCGCGCAACGCTTACGCGACGACCACGGGGTGGACGTATCGGAATCATCTGTACGCCGTTGGATAGCAACACATTTCGCTGACGAGGCCGCCCGGGCCAAAGTGACGGTGATGCGCCCGCCGGTGCCACCGGGCAGCGAAGCCCAGATCGATTACGGCCGGCTCGGGTCGTGGTTCGATCCGACCTCGGGGCGGCGGGTGACGGTGCAGGCGTTCGTGATGGTGCTCTCGTGCTCGCGGATGCCGTTCCTGCAACCGGTGCTGTCGATGGATCAAACATCGTGGTGCGCTTCCCATGTCGCGGCATTCGAGTTCTTCGGCGGAGTCCCCGCCCGGCTCGTGATCGACAACCTACGCACCGGCGTCGACAAACCCGATCTCTACGACCCGAAACTCAACCGCACCTACGCCGAACTCGCCGTCCACTACCAGACGTTGATCGACCCGGCTCGGGTCCGCAAACCGAAGGATAAACCACGCGTCGAACGTCAAATGCAGTACATTCGCGATTCCTTCTGGCGTGGAAGGGAATTCAGCACCCTGGCCCAGATGCAAGGTGAAGCCATCCGGTGGTGCTGCGACGTCGCGGGGTTGCGGAATTCGCGGGCGCTCGACGGTGGGCAACCGTTGCCGGTGTTCGAAGCGACAGAACGCGACGCGCTGATGCCATTGCCGGCGGCGCCGTTCGTGTTGTCGGTGTGGTCGACCGGGAAAGTCGGGCTCGACACCCACATCAAGATCGGGAAAGCGTTGTATTCGGTGCCGTGGCGGCTGATCGGGCAAACCCTGCACGCCCGCACCAGCGGTGACATCGTGCAGATCTTCCGCGACCAGCACGTCGTCGCGACCCATGTCCGCCGCCTGGCGGGGCGGGCGACGAATATGGAGCACTATCCGCCCGAGACCATCGCGTTCCACCTGCAAGGCCCGACCTGGTGCCGCAAGATCGCCATCGATGTCGGCCCGGCTTGCGAGCTGGTGATCGGTGATCTGTTGTCACCCAACGCGATCCACCATCTACGCGCCGCGCAAGGCATCCTTCGGCTACGCGAGAAATACGGTCTCGACCGCCTCGAAGCGGCCTGCTCACGCGCGATCGAGGTCGGCGACCCGTCCTACCGCACCGTCAAAGGCATCCTCGCGGTCGGCACCGAGACCGAAGACCCATTCGGCGGCACCGCTACCAGCGATATCGCCGAGGTCCCGGCGTTCCTGCGCGGTCCCGACCAGTTCGCCAATAACTGACCCGCCCGCCACCCGGCCAACAATTCTTTCCTAATTCTTCACTCCAGCAAGGAAATACACACTCATGTCCATCAGCGACCCCGCCCTGCGCGATGTTCTACGCGCGCTGAAACTCACCGGCATGCTCGACACTCTCGACGCCCGCCTGGCCCAAACCCGCGACGGGAAACTCGGGCACCTCGAGTTCCTGCAGGTCCTCTGCGAAGACGAGATCGCCCGCCGCGAAACCAATGCCCTGACAAGGAGGATCCGGCGAGCGAAGTTCGAAGAACAAGCCACTTTCGAGGACTTCGACTTCGCCGCGAACCCGAAACTCCCCTCGGCGATGATCCGCGACCTGGCCGCGCTGCGCTGGCTCGATTCCGGGGAATCGGTCATCCTCTACGGCCCGGTCGGAGTCGGGAAAACCCATGTCGCACAAGCACTGGGCCATGCCGTCGCCCGCCGCGGCGGTGACGTCCGCTTCGCGAAGACCAGTCGCGTTCTGGCTGATCTGGCCGGTGGTCACGCGGATCGGTCCTGGGGCAAAAGGATTCGTGAATACACTCGCCCGCACGTGTTGATCCTCGACGACTTCGCGATGCGCGAGCACACCGCCCTGCACGCCGATGACCTCTACGAGTTGATCAGCGAACGCGCGCTCAGCGCCAAGCCGCTGATCTTGACCAGCAACCGCGCTCCGAAGGACTGGTATGCCCTGTTCCCGAACCCGGTCGTCGCCGAAAGCCTGCTCGACAGACTGATCAACACCAGCCATCAGGTCTTGATGGACGGACCCTCGTTCCGGCCCCGCAAACGGCCAGGCCGACCCGCCAGCTGACCACCTCGAAGCGGCTCGCTACGCTCGCAGCGAGGCACGTCTACTGGAGGAATTCCGTGACGGCAGCCTGGGGGAATTGCCTGACGGTCGACACTGATAGTGACCTGCTCATCCGGACTCGAAGGTCCTTGGAGCCGAGGCGATTCGGCGGTCACTTGGGCCTTGTGTCGCGGCCTCGTTGGCTGCCCGCGTGTCGTTATCAGCTCGTCGTAGGGCCGCATTCAGCGAGACCAGGCCAATCCGATCCCAGCGCGAATACGAACTCTTACGGTTTCACGGCGGTGATCTGTTCGAAGGTGAACCAGCCTGCGTAGGCCGTGCCCAGGAAGGCGGCCAGGAACAGATACCAGGCCCTGGCTTGCTCGATGCCGATCTCGGCGCCCGCTGAGTCCCAGTGGTGATCGAAGTTGGCGAGCACGGCTCGGTAGGTCGGTTCGGTGTCGGCGGTGATGTCGTCGATGTCGATGACGTCGAGGCCTGCCTGGCCCAGCGCGTCGAGGCAGTCGTGCAGTGTTGTCGTTGACGTGTCGGGAATGACGTATCGGTTCAGCCAGCGCATGCGACGCGCGTGGCGCATACCTTCGTCGCTGGTGGAGATGTTTTGCTGCAGTAGCCGACCGCCTGACTTCAGTAGGTGGTGCAGTGTGCGCGCGTAGCCGGGCAACGAGGCCCGGGGCAGGTGTGAGTTCATTTCGATGCTGCTGATGGCGTCGTAGGGCCCGTCGTCTACCAGCGCGTAGTCACACACGCGGACCTCGATCCGGTCCGCGAACGCAGTGGCCGCGATGCGGGTGGTGGCGTATTCGGCCTGCTGTGGTGAGAGGGTGACACCGACCGCGGTCACGCCGTAGTGCTCGGCGGCGTGCAATAGCAGTGAGCCCCAACCACATCCGATGTCGAGCAGTCGCGAACCGGGGCGGAGTTCGAGTTTGCGGCAGATGATGTCGAGCTTGTTGCGTTGGGCGGAGTCCAGGTCGGGGGTGGTCGGTGACCAGCACGCGGTGGAGTACACCATGGTGGGTCCGAGGATCATGGCGTAGAAGTCGTTGCTCAGTTCGTAGTGGTAGCGCACGGCGGCGGTCCCGCGAAGCGAGCGTCGCATCTCCGACTCGGGTCGCGGCAGGGGCCATCCGACTGCCTTGTTTTCCAGCCCGAGACGCAGCAGGCCGAGCCCGGCGGGCAGTCCTCGTTTCAGCAGTGCGCCCCGCTGGGCTGTAGTACGCGGCATGGCAGCGGTCAGGAAGTCGAATATGTCGTACAGGAATTGGACGAGGTCTCCGTCGACGCGGATCTCTCCGGCACTGTAGGCGCGGACAAAGTTGAGGGCGCTGGGGGGAAAGTAGAGGCGACGCAGTGCTCGCGGGGTCGGGATGACCAGCGTCGGGGCGTCGGCCGGGCCGGCGGAACTGCCGTCCCACAAGCTGACTCGGTACGGTAGCGGCCGGTCGAAGACACGCTCGAGCAACGCCGCCAGCCGTGGTGCCAGTGCAGGCGGCAGGTCCCCGGCCGATGATGGTTTCCCCCCGGCTCGTTGGGTCACGATCAACAACGATAGTGGCGGCACTGCCTGTTCCGCAGTCATTCGGGCGGCTCCCCACCGGGCGGCGGTCAAGCGTGGTGCCGTCCGGCCACTGTTGCCTTTTGCGCAGGTCGACACTGTTTGGACGCAGCTGTTCGGCCGAGGTCATGCTGGTGCATGGCGCAGGTATACGCCGGTACTAAGCAGGTTGGGTGGGCCGTGGCCGGCCGAGTTCGTACCGGTACAGCAGAGTGCGCGCGGCAGGCCAGGTCAGCAGCACGCCCGCGCCGGTGAGGGCCAGCGCCGGTAGCGGGCCGGTCGCGAGAGCGATGAAAGCGCCGGGCAGCACCGCTTTGTCGATCAGGTGATATTCGAATGCCCGCAACGCATCGGTACGCGCCAGTGGGCGCGGTGCCGTGGCGAGGATGAGGATCGAGGTCGCCGTCAACGCGGTGGAACTCAGCAGGAACAGCCCGAACACCGGCACATAGCCGATGTCGGGGAGATAGACCGGGGCCAACGCGGCCAAGATGAGTTGTAAGGCACCGATCCCGACAAGAACAACCAGGGTGGTGGGTACGCCTCGACGAACCGGCAGCGTGTGCCAGCCGACGCGGCGGTCGCCCTCGATATCGGTCAGGGCCAGGGCAACGTTGGAGAAGCTGGCTTGGAGCAAGAACACCGTCGCAACCGGCACCAGGTGCAGCGGTGGCCATGACGCGCCGAAGGTCGTGCCGACCAGGAACACGCAGACCGATGTCGACAGCGCCTCCACCACGTCGCCCACAATGCCGTGAGACTTCAGAAAAACGTTGTAGGCGCAGTAGGCGCCGACCATCAATGCCACGATAATCAGCCCATGCCAGTTGATTACGAGAATGACCAGGCATCCCGCGCTGGCACAACCGAGGGCACACAGGGTCGCGGTGCGCGCGGTGATGCGCCCGGACGGGATGGGACGGTGAGGTTTTACCAGCGCGTCCTGTCCTCGCCCCAGGTAGTCCCCCAGATACAGCCCAGCTATCCAGCCCGTCAGAATGGCGAAGCACAGCAGGAGCACCCGCCAATCCCAAATATGGTGCCCGGTCAACGATATCGCCGCGACGGCGACCAGCAGGGGGTGCGCGGCCTCATACAGCCGCCATTCCTGCAGGTGCGCGAACATCTGATGTCCTACCGCTGCCCCGGTGGGTTCACTGGTCACGACGTATCGCCTGTGTCGCGAGGTGCGCGAGCCGTTCCCGGTGAAGATCACGCTTGTGCGTCATAGCGGTTGATCCTTCGCTCCTCCGGGTGAATAGTAGGCAATACTCCATTTTTACTGGTACGCAAGGCTTGCGCGTGCGGAATATGCATTTGTGGATTGAGCGAAACAGCGTGACCGACGGCGGCAGCCAATAAGGGCTGACGCCAATAAAAGCGGGCCCGGTATTCGCGGTAGCCGCCATGTCTTCGCCCCGACCGCCGGACATGGCCGAACGGAGAGCCAGACATGTCGGTAAACCCAGCCGAAGAGCTGCTGCACACCCCGAATACCGCTGGAGCGGTGTCCTAATGTCCGTCACTGACCTCGACGAGCGCCGAAGCTGGTGGGAAACCAGGTCCGAGACCCTCCTCGCCCGCGCCACCGCGCGGGAACAGGAACTGATCGAGCAGGGTATGCCCGCGCACGGCATGACCGAATGGGCCAGGGCATGGCTGAGTGCCAACAACAGCCAGGACTACGACGCCGTGGATGCCTGCGTGACTCCGGATGTTCAGTGGGAACATCCGACTAGCTACGACCAGCACGTCAACGGACGCAAGGACTTCCGCACATTTTGTGGCCAGTTCTGGAATGCCATGCCCGACCTGCGGTGCTACCCCGCCGACGACCCCTGGATCGACGTGCAGGACGGCAACGCCCGGTGCTGCATCCCCTGGACCGCGATCGGCACCTTCACCGGACCGCTGCACCTGTGGCCCTGCACCAGCACCAGCCCGAAACTCGCCCCCAACGGCGCCAGCTTCGAATTCCACGGCGTGGACCGCTACACCTTCGTCCGCACCACCGACGGCCCCGGCGGCTTCCAGGTCCGCCATGGCAAAGCCGACTACGACCTCCTCAGCCTGCTGCACAATGTTGGGCTGGCACCCACATTGACCAGCTGGAAAGCCCGCCCGCTCCTGCTCGGTCTCAACGCCGTCGCGCAGGCCCAGCGCGCCACCCGCAAGGCAATCGAGCGCATCCGGCGGTGACCCACCGACGAACAACGCTGTTGCCGACTGGTTGAACGGAGGGTGCATCTCGATGTCGGTCACGAACTCCTCGAGCACACGGGTCTGGCAGCACGCTGCTGTCGTGGGAGGCGGAATCGGCGGGCTGCTCGCCGCGCGGGTCCTGGCCGACTACTTCGATCGAGTCACCGTCCTGGAGCAAGACCAGGTGTCGGCGGACACCGAATACCGCAGCGGCATACCGCAAGCCCGCCACCCGCACGGCCTACTCGCCAGGGGCGCCCGCATTCTGGAAGAACTGTTCCCCGGTATCCGCACCGAACTCGCCGAGATGGGCGCACCGGTCTTCGACTACGGGGAATTGACCCTGGTGATGCTGCCCACCGGCTGGGCACCGCGACGCGCCATCGGCCAGTCGGTACAGACCTGCACCCGGGTCGCCCTCGAGCGATGCATCCGACGCCGGGTCATGGCCCTGCCCGGGGTCACCATCCGCGGTGGCTTTCGCGTCGAAGACCTGTGCTGGAATGCCGCGCGGAGCCGGGTCACCGGAGTGTGCGGACGTCCACGGAAGGCCTCGCCGACCTCACCCGGCCCGGCTGAGACGATCGAGGCGGACCTGGTCATCGACGCCAGCGGCCGGACCTCGAAACTGCCACATTGGCTGTCCGAGGCCGGCTTCTCGCCTCCGGTTGAACGCGTCGTGGACGGAAACCTGTCCTACACCTCACGCCTGTACGACAGTCCCCCAGACATCAACCCCGACTGGACACTCACCGGAGAGGTGACCTACGCCCCCGCCGTGCGCCGCGGTGGCGGCATCGCCATCGTCGAATCAGGACACTGGATCGTCTGCCTCATCGGCGCGGGCGGTGAACCGACCCCCACCGACGAAGCCGGATTCCTCGACTACGCCCGATCCCTGCACAACCCCCACATCGCCAGCAGCATCACCGACGCCACACCCGCCGGGGCGCTCTACCGGTTCGTCAAGCTGGCCAACCGATGGACCCCCTACCACCAGATGCGCCGATGGCCCGACCGGCTACTGTGCCTGGGCGACGCGGTCTGCATACTCAACCCTGTTCAAGGCCAAGGCATGACGGTGGCAGCGATACAGGCGACAATCCTGAGCGATCTGCTCGACCGCCGCGACCGCACCGCGAACCTGACCGGGCTCGGCCGCCAGTTCCAACGCCGCGCCGCCCGCTCGCTACGCCTGCCCTGGCTCATGGCCGCCAGCGCCGACCTCGCCTGGAACCCCACCCACGCCGGACTGTCCGCTCGCCTCGCACACTGGTACTTCGACCAGCTCCTGCAACTACTCCCCACCGACCCCGACACCTACCGCCGCGTCATGCTGACTGGACAAATGATCAACAACCCCCTCACCCTCCTGCACCCCAGAGTCCTCGCCCGCCTCGCCCGCCACCGAGGGAGACGGATCGTCGTATCCGGCTCTCCCCTCGGACCAGACAGCGCAGCGGACGCGCCTCGCTGATCGACTGCTCATGGATCTGGTCCGATCCTCGCGAGGTCCGGGCATTCACCTGATCAATGCGCCGCCGCGACAGCCGACGGCCTTCCAGTGCGGTGGTGTGACGACGGAAGCGATCACCGAATTCGTCTAACTCACAACAAGATTCACCGATCTCATCCGAGCGCTCGCCACTCCCGACCACACCAGCTGACCGAGTCGGCGCCCTGCACCGGCCTTGTTCAGATATCTCGTCCGAACGTCGGCAAATCAGTGTTCCTGGTGGTTCCTCGCCGGAAAACCAGCTGTGCGTCAGCGAGTTCGCTGACTACTTGTCACTCAAGAGCGGTCGGTCCGGCTGACGTCTATCTCGCCGGAGTGCGATATTTGTCCGCCGACGTTGAATGTCAGGGCGGTCGGGCCGGCCGGAACCTGCAAGGCCGACACCGAAACCCACAAGGCTGACACCGCGCCAGGTTCAGACGAACTCACGTCGACGTTGCGGAAGGTCAGAGATGTGGGGTTGGAATTCGGGTCGAGCTCGGCGTAGTACGAGCTGTTTCCACCTGGGGTGAACACCGTCAGCACGAGCTGCGAGCCCACCTCGGGCGCGAACCGGAGGATGCCCCCTGCCGGAAGGGTCACACGGACGGTTTGCGGTGCAACGCTGCCGCCGCCGGTATTCCGTACCTCCACGCCCGGTTGCCCGCTCGGGCCGCCGACGACCAACGAGGTCGGCCCTGCGGGATTGACCGTGAATTGCACCGCAGGGGCCATGGCAGTACTCCTTCGCAAGCTCCGGTCATCCAACGCGCGCGCACGCAATCATTCCGTAGGGCAACCGTTTTCGTCCCTGAATCAGCGAGACGCACACGGGTGCTGCGCCTTTGACCCCGATGCCGCTCGGTGACAGTCCTGTCGCCGAGATGACAGATATAGAGCTTGGCCGATTGATATTACGCGAACCCCTGTTCGAATTCCTCCTCGCCTACCAGGAGACGGGTAGTTCGACTGGGCGGGTGAAGAGGAAGTCGGGGGGTTCCCAGGCAATGTCTTCGTGTTTGACTGCCAGTGTCAGTTCCGGCAGCCGTGACCATAGGGTCTGCAGCGCGGTTGTCAGGTGCATGCGGGCGATGTTGGCGCCGAGGCAGAAGTGTGGTCCGGTGCCGAAGGTGACTTCGCAGTGTTCGCCGCGGCCTCTGCCCAATCGGAATTTTTCTGGCGTTTTGAACTGCTGCGGGTCGCACGAGGCCGCGATCCATGGGGTGATCACCGAGTCGCCCTTGTGGATGGTGACTCCGGCGATCTCGACATCCTCGGTGGCGACCCGCGGCAGCGACGTCGCCGAATTGTGGTGTAGCCGTAAGATTTCGCGGACGGCTTGTTCCCAGAAGTCATTGGGAGTGTCGTTGTCGGGCGGTCGGGCACGCAGGATGTCAGGGTGACGCAGCAGGGTATACACGGCGACGGCGGTCGGGCCGGTAACCGGTTCAGCCGAGGTCAGGAACAGATACATCACTGTGCCACGCAGTTCTTCGGCAGTGATGTCGCCGACATCATTGGCACAGATCAAAGCGCCGATCGGATCGTCGAGAGTCGCGCCTTGAGCGCGTTTGGATTCGAGGACCTCATCGGCGAACTCCATCATCCGTTGGGTGGAAGCGCCGATGATCGCCGATTGCTGCGTCAAGTCCATCTGCACATGGATGTCGGGAATGATCTTGCGGCGCTGCTCGACTGGCACAGCCATGACCTCGCATGCCATGTGCAGGGCGAGTGGGAAGGCGTAGGCGCTCATCAGGTCGGTGGGGTTGGGGCCGGCTTGCATCGCGTCGAGTAACCGGTTGGCATGCCCGGCGATGATCGGTTGCAACGACACCGCAGCAGCAGGGGAGAAATAGCGTTGCAGGACGCGGCGCACCCGGGTGTGGTCGGGTGGATCGAGGTTGAAGATGCCGCCTCGGACACTGTTGAAGTCCTCACCGGCCAAACGTATCGAGCCGCTGCCGGTGAGGTCTCGGGAGAACCGCCGGTCCGAGCCGATGGCGGTGATATCGGTGAAGCGGGTGATCAGCCACGCCTGATCGCCTGAGGGCAGAACAACTTTCGCGACTGGCCGCTCTCGTCGTAACCATGTGAAAATCGGCGGCTCCGTACCATGGGTACCGTCCTGCAGTGGCATTGTCAGTACATCGGGCAGCGGTTCTACGGATCGTTCAAAGGTGCTCACGCGGTGCCTCCGTCAAGGGTCAGCTGGGCCACGGCGTGACCGGCACCCGGCAGCAGGTCAGCGACGATGCCGGTGGCGAACAGGTCATGCAGCGGGACGGGCTGATGGTAGGTGAACACGACATTCTGATGGCCCAGCACACCGGGTGCATCGATCAGCAACGGTGCTTCGGCGAACACGTAGGGCACATTCATATCGATCGCTGCCGCCGACGGGGCAGTGCCGTGGGTCTGGGTCAGCACGCTGGTGACCATCGATCTGATCAGAACCTGCACGGGCGGCACGGTGTAGTAGGCGTCCTCGACGTGACCGCGCAGAGCACGGTAGCGAGGGTTGCCAGCAAAGCGCGACCACACCAGCACATACCGGTCCGGGTCACTACGCCCGGCCCGGAGCAGAGCCCCGCGCGCTGCGCAACGCTGCTGATGTACTGCGGTGATGATCTTGCGTACCGCCTGCCGAGGCGCCATACCGGCCGCGATGAACCGTTGCGACGCCTCCATCCCCGGCAGCAGGACGTAGACGTGACAAAAGCGCGCCGCCGCCCAGCCCACCAGGGACTCGATAGTGGCCGGACGATAGAAGGAATTGAACGGCGAGACCCCGAGCATGATCGCCTCACCGGCATCGATCACCGCTCTCTCGTGCGCCGTCGGCCCGTGTAGCACCACCCTGTCCAGAACACAGGTCATCGCGCTTCCACCACCAACGCGTGTGGCCTAGCCAGATATCGGTCCCAGTACGGTGCCGGGAAGGCCTGTACCCCTTCGGGCGAGACCTCCATCCGATGCCAGGTGATGCTCGTGAAACCTGCTGTGCGCAGCGCTCGCTCGTAGGTGTCTTGCGACCACCACACCGCGTCGAGCGCGACCGGGTCCACACCTGAACCGTCGGGAAACCACATCGACAAGGTGACCGTGGCGCCCTCCTGTGCTGGTGGCGTGACCGCGGACATCCCGAACCCGTAGGCGGCGTAATAGTCCGCGTAATACCCGGGGTGTTCGCTTTCGTCGGCGTACCCCGAATTCAGCGTCGGAGCCAGGAACACCCCGCCGGGTTTCAGGTCCTGCTTGGCGCTGCGGCACATCGCTTCCAGGTTTTCCACGGTGGTGGCGTAGCACAGCACGTACACCGCCAACACCAGGTCGATCTGCCCGCTCAGATGTGCATACTCCGCATCGCAACGACACGGTTCGGTGAGGTCGCGGTTGAGATAAGTGATCCCCAGAGGGTCGGCGGCCTCTATCACTCGAGCCTGCGTCAGCATCCCCTCCGCGATGTCGGCGCCGATAACCTGTTTGGCGCCCCACTGCGCTAATCGGCGAGTGTAGAGACCGGTGCCGCAGCCCAGATCCAACGCCAGTTTTCCATGTACGTCACCACACAAAGCACGAATCGAAGGGGCTTCGATATACTCCCGGATCGGAATGACCGTCGCAGACGCTTCGTATGCGCGTGCGGCAGTATCGAATTGACTGGCCACTTCTAATTTCCTCTCACTGTCCAGCCAAACACCGAAGTCACGGCACAGCACCGCGACTGGCATACGCCGACAAACACCACCGACACGCGAATAATCGACCCGGGAAATTGGTTGAACCGGACTACATCACCGGGATCGACCCAAACGCGAACATGCACGGGGCAGCGCCACCAGCGTCGCCGAATCGGTTGATTGGCTATGGGGAAAATATCAGCACTATGTCGCGCGCAACCTTCGGCACCGCCAGCCGAAAACGCACTGAACGGCGACCACCCAGGATCACACCAACTGAACGTCCTACCAGGCCACAGAACGTCGCCTGACACCAATGTTACGGCGACCAGTGGCCGCGCACCACAGTTTTAGACTGACCACGATGTTCGACGCCTTAGCGGTGCCGGGTTGGGCCGAATGCGTCTCGTCGACACGCACCACCTCGCCAACACGGGAGAACTTCGGGAGGTGATCGAGGATCGCGGTCAGGTCACCGTCATCGAAGCGGCCCGCGACCGCGGCCACCCCCAACACTTTCTCGACCACCTCTGAGCTGGTGAGGGTAGCCAACTCGAGAGCACGGGTCATCTTCGCGCGAATCCTCAGCGATACAGACAACAATCCAGCGGGATCTACTCGACCGCCGCGAACGCACCGCGAACCTGACCGGGCTGGCCCGCCACCTCCCAGAGTCCTTACCCGCCTTGCCCGCCGCCGGGCTACATCCGCTGCGGGAGACTTCGTGGCGAACGATGTAATTGGCCGGACACGCCGCGGAGCGTGCGGACGCGAACGTCCGCGCCTGGCTAATTGTGGACGACCCGTCAGATGGCAGAGAGCGTCTGGAGTCACAGCCTCACGGACACATACCCCGGCTGGCTGCTGAAATTCGGGCCGAACGACGGAGTGTTGTCGACCGTGTGGTTCGCACTCCAGGCGTTCGCCAAGGCGACCGTCGACGAGCATAATCGATGCCCTTGACCGGCCCCGATCCGAGGGCTACCTTCTAGCGCATGAACACCGCAGCTATGGCTGCGGATGGACAAAGTGTGTCGAAGTCCCTGATGGCGCACCATAAATGGCAGGTCAGAACCGGCTTACCGGTTGGACCAGGCCCGTCAGATAGGGCGATTTCCAAAAATACTACAAGAATTCAGCGACGACTGTCCGTCAGCTGGTTCCGCCAAACCCCAACTCGAGCACGGCCGATGAGTCCGGTGCCTGTGCGGGCGAAGCAATGTAGTGCCGCTCCGTGACGCTCTCCCGCGAGTGCCCCAACTGCTTCGCAGCCGTCTTCGAATCCGACGCCTCAGCGATCAGCGTCGCGACCGTCTTCCGGAACGTGTACTGCGTCACATCCTTGTACAGCGTGCCACGCGCCTCCCGCCACGTCCGGTTGAAGTTGTGCGGATCGCGGAGCACTCCACCCCGGCCCGGAAAGACCAGTGCAACCTTGTCCTCCACCTCCGCCACCTCGCCATCGACCTCGCGCAGCGCCTTCACCTCACACATCCCGCCGTACTTCGGATCGGCTCGCAGCTGCTTCAACATGCGGGTCGTGAACTCCGGGAGCGCGACAATCCTGTGCCCGGCATCGGTTTTCGCCCACTCCTGACGGAACAGCCCCTTCCCCGCAAGCCTGACGACCGTCGCCGACACCGTGTACGTCGCCGGTTTCACCTCGAGGTCGAACTGGTCCCATGCTGCCGCCAGCGCTTCGCCCGGCCGCACTCCGGAGCCGAGAACCAGATCAGCCACATCGAGTACAAGTCGATCCCGCTGCGGCCCGTACGTGTACGCGGGCGTTCCCGGAATCTCATTCCCTGCCAGCCACTCTCGAAGCTGAGCACGCAAGCCGTCCAACCGTTCCCGTTCGATGGGCTGAGGCTTGAGCTTGCGCCTGCGCATACGCGACGTGTCACGCACCGGGTTTTCGGTGAGAGCACCGTGTCGGACGGCGACCCCCATGATGCCGGTCAGAATGACCTTGTGCAGTCGCGCCTTCGACTTCAGCCCGGCAGCGGCGATCGATTGGATATGGTCATCGAGTCGGCCTGTATCCGCTTCCCACACACGAAGATTGCCGAGTGCAGGGCGCAGCTTGACCGCCTTCTTCTTGGCGCGCTTGTCTTCGCTCGCGTCGATTTCACCCTTGTACCGGTCATAGGACTGCTGACCGACACCTTCATCTCGTTTCACCTCCTCGAGCCACATATCCATCAGGAGCGCAAGGCGCGTATCCCGCGTGACCTTGCCTCGAGCACGGCCCTTGTATTGCTTCTGCCGAGCCGCGAGCTTCTTCCGCAATTCTGCCTTCGCTTTACTCTCCGTCGGCCCGGATGCTTCCACGAGGCGGCTCTTTCCGTCATAGTCGCGGAACGTGGCCCACGCCCGCCACTTCCCGTCCTTCTGCTCTTTAGCACCTATGTCGCCGTAGCCGCCGAGTTCGGTAGCTGGTCTTGGCATTGCGGTTCTCCCTCCTGTTGCTCACGCTGCTTCCGGCTGCTCCTCGGTGTGCACCATGCGTGCCTCGAGGTAGGCGTCCAGGTCTACAAGCCGATACATGCACGAGTTGCCGGACGGCTTCGAGTAGCGGGGTCCGTGCCCCTTGACAGCCCAGTTCGCGAGGGTGAACACTCATGTATTCGCCCGCTTCCTCACGAGTGAGCCACCGCTTGCCATCTCCCACGCCAAACTCGTTGGCCCTGAGCTTCATCGCCGCATTCCCGTCAGTTCGGCCGATACGAATCCGGACGCGGAACGATCGACCCTCAATACGGGCGGAATCGTCAAGTCGGCCCTGCTCGAGTCGCCTCCGCGTGGCCCTGTGCCGCCCTGAATCAGGGCATTGGGCGGAAACAGGCAACCACGGATCTGCGCGGCCCGCCCGCCGGACAGCGGCATGTATTCCGGACACGGTGTGCGGGTCAGGTGGTAGCCGCGACAGGCCAACGCTGAACCTGGGATAGCGGGCACCCCACAATTGCCCGTGCCTGACCGGTGCGCTGAAGCGCTCAACGCCAGCGGAGATTGACCGACGCGCTTACCGAAGGTGTATGGGAGTCGGCGCGAGGTCCAGAGCATAAGAAGCCACCCTCCTGATCGACGGAAGTCCGCGTGCGTCAATGCACTGGCACATCTCCTGTCGAAAATCGCCGGACAGACCCAGATAACTTCGAGTCGTCGAATGGCTCAGGCCATTAGGAGACACGATCTCGAGCGCGCTGCCTTGTTACCGTAGTGAGGTGTCCGCCGATGCTCCGACGATCCTTGCGACGTCGATGGGGTTCAACCGAGCGCGGGATCCGTGGCAACCATCGCCAGTTTTCCGGGTACGCGTTTGACCTCGCCAGGCAGCCCTCGCGGTCGAAATTGTGCTTCATCGCCACCGGCTCCGGGGCTGGGTGCCGTGTCTGTCCGTTGACCTCGGTCTTCGACACCCCCCATCGACGAGGCGTTGGCGCGCCGCGGCAACCCTAGACGCGGCCTACAGCAATTCTGGTGCGAAATAGGTGGCGGCCAGGGCGACGAAGGTCTTGGCCTCCTCCGCCGATACGGCGTATTCGTTGGTGACGCGGCGGGCCACGAAGACTTGTTGCGGGCCGCGGTCGCTGTTGGGATGGGCGGCGATTTCGGTTCGCAGGTCGGCGACGACGGCTTTGGCGAGGTCCACGCTTTCTCGCCGGTATTTCCTCGCCATGACGGAGAGTTGGCCGTCGTAGGAGTCGAGCCCGTCGAGGAACTGCTTCTCGTCGGCGGTGTACTGCTGGATGCGTGGAATTCGGTCGCCGTAGACGTTGAGGGTCAGGCCTGCGGAGAAGCCGAGGGAAGCGCCGAAGAGGAGGACCCGACCGAGCTCCCACTTGCCGAGACCTCGCCGACCAACCCGGTCAACACCTACGGCGACACCAAACTCGCGATCGACCGGGCCATCACCACTTTCTGTCGCGCGTTCCCCTTCGGCGCGACCTCGCTTCGCTATTTCAACGTCGCCGGTGCCCACGACTGCGGCGACGGCACCATGATCGGCGAACGCCACAACCCCGAAACCCATCTCATCCCATTGGCACTCGACGCCGCCCTCGGCCGCGCCGACAAGTTCTCGCTGTTCGGCGACGACTACCCGACCCCAGATGGCACGTGCGTACGCGACTACATCCACATCACCGACCTCGCCCGCGCACACCTGCTCGCATTGGACCGTATTCACCCCGGAGAACACCGGATCTACAACCTTGGCAACGGCATCGGATTCTCGAATCTCCAAGTGATCGAAGCGATTCGGAAGGTGACCGGACTGCCATTCGAGGTCGAGCACGCCCCTCGGCGGCCAGGTGATCCGGCAACGTTGTATGCCTCGTCTGAACTGGCTCAGCGAGAACTCAAATGGACACCGGAAACCCCCGACATCGTCAACATCGTCCGTGACGCGTGGCGATTCCATCAGATCCAGTAGCAGCGACGCCGGTTTATCGCCTGTGCTGGTGCAGCCGGGGGTCTCATCGGCGCTCTTGACTCGTGCGAGTGAGGTCAGATACTTCGGCAATGAGGAGGCGGGGGAATGTCCGCTGGTGTCACCGGGTTCGGCTGGGACCGTGGCGTGGGTGGCGGCGTCGAAGTTGGCATGACGGATGAGAAGAAGCTTCGCCCTCGGTTGATGCCTGCTCCCAGGTGTGAGCCGGAGCCGGATCGCGGACCCGAGGAGGATCGCGGCGTTGTCGACTGGCTGGCGTTTTTCCGTGATCGAACGACGGAGTCTGGTGGGTTCGGGTGATGGGCACAAGTCTTTCCTGGTGGCAGTAACGAATAGGGAGGTGGTGTCTGCGCCTCGTGGTCTCTCGGTGGGCACCTGGTGTTCCTATTCAGAACTGAGTAGCAGGAGGATCATGGCAAACCGTAGGTTCAGCAGTGTTGTCGTTGTCGCGTTCGCGACGGTGTTGGTGGCTGTCGGCGGCGCGGGAACTGCCTTCGCCGGTGTCGACGACGAGCAGATCGTGGGATGTTCGTCGGCGAAGGATTACGCGGGCTTTAAGCAATGTCTGGACAAGCTGAAAACCCAGGATGCGAAGGCTGGCGCTGCATATCAGAAGGCCTACGCCGCATGCGAGGCGAAGATTAAGAAGCCGACACCGAGTGCCTACGATAAGTGCCGTGCTGATGGGGCGTTAGCTGCCAGGCGTGCGTAGGTTTGCTGGCGTCGCGTGAGTACCCATCGCTAGTATTCGAACATGGGTTCGAGTGATGGGCCGCAGCGGACTGAGGGTACGGAGCCGGAGTTGGCGTATCCGAATGCGATGGGTCACTACTACCGGACGGCGGTGGAGCAGCCGAAGCCGGTGTGGGTTCGGTTGGATGCCATCGTGATTCGTGATCCGGGCACGCCGAAGCACACCAATGGCGCTGGGGTGGTGATGCGTGGTGAGCGTCCGGGCTTGCTGACACATTGGGTGCCGACGGTGGATGGCGATTGGCTGGGCAGGGTGACGTTCACCGTGCAGTACGCCGATGGCCGTCCGGATCTTCGGGTGCCGGATCAGCTGGTTCCGGCGTATGCCCTGCGCCCGCGGACTTGAGAACGGGTGTTCTCCGGGCGTTCGACCGACCACTTCATCTCGGTCGGTCGAACGCACGCCCAGCGGCATTTCCGGATGTATGAGCGAAAATATCTGGCGTGGGTTTCAGCCGCACTGAGACAGGAACGCCCCCGTGCGACCCTCTCAGCACGGGAGCATTCGTTAGCAAGCGCTAACGGTCGACGCAGCTATTCGCTGTCGTCATCCCCTTCGCCCTCGGCTTGGAGGGCCACTTTGAGGTCGACCAGTACGTCAACGACATCGTTCTTCTTGTCGTCCTTGTCGTTCTCGGCCACAGCTACTCCGATCTCGGGATGATCGCCGCCTCGGCGGAGACGGCGAGCTTCATTGTCCTCCAAAACCACTCGCAGTACTTCGGATACCTAACGGGCTGCGCGGGGCCTGGAACGCACCATATTGCCGATCCGCAGATGGAGGCGCGCACATCGGCAATATCGGATGTTCTGCGCGGCAGTCGATCTCGTCGCGCAGAACGCCCGCGCAGCGGCTAGTTAGAGACTGGTGTCAGGATCAGATCCCGGCCAGGATTTGGTTCAGGTGCCCGGTGGGGTGCTCTCTCAGCGGCTGCCCACCGTCGTGATTGGTGTGGCTCTCTAATTGGTTTGCCTCCCACCGGGTGCCGTGCCGGAGTGGCTCGAAAGGGATCTGCCCCACGCTCGAACTAGCAATGCCCTCCCGGCACGGACACCAACACGATCGCAGACCACGGGAGGCCACGGCGATGACCGTCATCATCGGAATGGATCCACACAAACGCTCGGCCACCATCGAAATCATCGACAAAACCGGACGGATCCTAGCCACCGGCAGATACGACACCGACACCGACGGCTATGCGGAAATGCGCACCGCCACACAACGATTCACCGACCGGATCTGGGCGGTCGAGGGCTGCAACGGTGTGGGCCGTCACCTCGCACATCGCCTGATCCATGACGGAGAAACCGTCTTGGACGTTCCCACGAAACTCTCCGCGCAAGTGCGGGTCTTCGCCACCGGCAACGGCCGCAAAACCGATCCGGTCGACGCGCACTCAGTTGCCCTCGCAGCCTTGCACGCACCGAATCTGCGTCGCGTTGCCGCTGATCCGGAACTGATCGCGCTCGGCATGCTCGCCGATCGACGCGACGGGCTCGGTCACGCTCGCACCGACACCCTCAACCGCCTGCACCGGGTACTGCTGGAACTGATTCCCGGTGGCGCCAAGAAGTTCCTCTCCGCCCGCCAAGCCCGCGAACTGCTCGCCACGATCACCGCGACCGACCCGGTCACCACGGTCCAGCAGCGATTGGCGACGGAATTGATCGAGGACCTCGAAACCATCGACCGCAGGATCAGAGCCGCCGACAAAGAACTACGCCAGCTCGTCCTCGACCGCGGCTCGACGCTGATGGATTTGAATGGCATCGGACCTTCCAGCGCGGCAAGGCTTTTGGCCGACACCGGCGACATCCACCGCTTCGCCAACCGGGACCGGTTCGCCTCCTGGAACGGCACCGCACCCCTGGACGTCTCCTCCGGAGAACAACAACGCCACCGGCTCTCGCGCGCCGGCAACCGCAAAATCAACCGGGTCTTGCACATCATGGCCGTCGTCCAACTACGCCACCCCACCGCCGGCCGGGTCTACTACGACACCCGCAGAACCAGCGGAAAGACGTCGATGGAAGCACTACGCGCGCTCAAACGCAGACTCTCCAACACCATCTACACACGCATGCTCACCGATCAACGACAACGCGAATGGGCGGGCCCGGGAGGGCAATCGGGAACGACTACTGACTCCAGCGCGACCGGCTCCAACCCGAACACCGATCCTTCGGACAAGCCACAACCCGGACCCACCAAACAGGCTAACCCCACACCCACACCGACGTCTTGACATAGAGACCTCCGATTCCGCTAACTGTCAAGCTGCGGCGGATGTCGTTGGCGTGGTGGGAGGTTGGTTGAAAGCTTTTGTCGGGTCGTAGGTTTGGCCGGTTTGCAGGCAGTGGTAGAGCTGTCCGAGCATTTTGTTGAACAGGTGCCGGACCGCGGGGGCGTGCCGGTCGCCGTGGTCGCGGCGACGCCGGTAGTGCTCATAGGCCGGACCGGACAAGACAACCAGGGTGGTACCCCACACCCAGCCGACGGCCGCGAGGCGATCGTTTTTGATCCGGCGGTGGGTGATGGAGATGGTCTTGCCGGATGCTCGGGTGACCGGCGCCGAGCCGGCATAGGCCTTCAACCCTCGGGCGTTGGTGAAGCGGGTGCGGTCGTCGCCGAGCTCGGCGAGCATCCGAGCCCCGGTGAGGTCGGCCAAGCCAGGGAAACTGGTGATGATGGAGTAGTCGCGATGTTTGCGGAACTCCTCGGCGGCGGCCTGCTCCAGGTCAGCAGCACCGGCACAGGCGGCATCGAGCATGGCCAGCAGTGCCACGGCTTGGCGGCCCATCGCAGTTTCCACCAACTCTGGTTGGCGCAGTTGCGGTTTGCGCAATCCGTCGACGATGTCGGCGGCGAGTTGGTCGATGCCGCGTTGACGTCCGGCCCGGCGCAATGCCGCTGCGACGCGGGTCTTGGTCAGTTTCATCGCTCGCGCCGGGGTTGGCGCGATCGAAAGAACAGCTCGCGCTTCAGCTTTGGCGAGGTTGGTGACAGATCTCGCCGCGAAGGTGGTCAGGAACGATGGGTAATACTCGCGCAACAGAGAGCGCAGCTCGTTGCTGGCCTTGGTTCGCCGCCAGATCGCATCCTGCTGCGCCCGAGCCAACACCGTGATCGCCTGGGCGAGTTCGCTATCGGCAGGCAGTTGTCGGTGAATATGGGCATCGACACGCAAAATGTTGGCCAAGGTCATCGCGTCGAGGTGATCGGATTTCGCGCGGGCCAGGCTACGGCGTTCGCGATAACGCGCGACCGCCATCGGGTTGATCGCGAAGACCGGTCGCCCGCTTGCGCGCAGCGCGGCGACCATCAGCCCGCGCGAAGTCTCGATCGCAATCGGGATCGGATCCTGGGCGGTGTCACCGGCCTCGGCCAGTAGTTCGACCAGCTCGGCGAAACCCGTGGGGTCGTCGGCGATCCGTTTCTTCGCCACCAGCACACCGTCGCGATCGACGACCGCGATGTCGTGATGGCCTTCGGCCCAGTCGATTCCGCAATATCGGTTCAAATCCGTCCTCCATCAGATGGTTACCGCTGGTCGAAACCCTGGCGAGAACGCGCAGCACCCTACTTACGAGCCTGTTGGGCTTGCCTCCGATGAGCTGTTCGCGATCCCAGCGCACCCGCACGGCACCGGTCTGCATCAGAGCTCGACAGGCTCTCGATTCAGCAGGGCGTCTGGTCGCGCGGGAGGGCTCGAACCACGAACAATCTCAGCTGCTCACCAACGCTGGAGCCGGAAGACACACCGCGCCAACCGGATCCGCCGTCAGAGAGAGGTCCGGGCGCGGCGCCCGCGGCCTTTATGAAGGCCTCAAGGACCAAGGGGTGCCAAAGGGGTCACCGCACCGGACCTGAACGACCGACCTCACAGAACGGATCGTTCGGAGATAAGTAGGGGTGCCAATACCGGACGTTCGCAGACCTGCCCGGTCAACCTTGCAAGCCTGGTCGACCGGGTCGGTTGCGGTAGACAGGATCGTCGGCTCAGCGTCGCTGCGGCGGCGTGCTCCGATGATCGCTACTGGTGAAGCGGATTCGTGGTCGGCCGCGTAATTACTGCACCGTCACGGTGATCGTCTGGCTCAGGTCGGGCCCGTAGGACAGGTGCGCGCCGTTATCGAACTGCAAGGTCAAGGTGTGCTGGCCGGGTGACAGGTTGACTGTGGTCCGAGTCTGCCCCTTTCCGTAGTGAATAGACGTCTCCGCAACTGGGACGACCTGACCTTTCGGGACCGGGGCTCCGTCGATGATCAAGCAGAAGTGCCCGGTGTTGGGGGTCATGTCACCTGAGGGTTTGACTTCCATCCCACTCACGCCGAAGCTGGCGTCGAACGAGCTGGGTACGGTCGCCCCGTTTGCTGGTTCCCGGAAATTGACACTCGCCATTGCGCTCTCCACATCAGTAAGGTGTCTGGCCCACTGTCGGTCAAGGCCCGATACTGAGCATGACGCATGCCGGATTGAGGCGTACCCGAAATCGGTTCGGCGCCAACAAGATACCGCGCGCGTCGCACGAAGGGCCAACGATTCTGGACATTTGGCCAACGTGCGCCATGCGGCATTTCCGGACCTTCGTGAGCGTGAGACCGCGAGGTCGATCGACATGCCTGCGGGGTGGAGTAACCGCTGGGCTTGGTTAGGTAGTAGGAGAATCTGTGCCATCCGGAACCCGCGATGGTTACGAATATGCCGTCGGGTCTGCCTTCGCTGGTTGTTCGTCCAGCACCACTCGCTGTCGGATGCGCGCCGCGCGGGGCGCACCTGGCCTACCTCGTGAATCAGTCACAGGCGGAACATGTTTCGGACCAAGGTTGGGTGCTTGTCGTTGTCGTAGCATCGGGATTTCGCTCCGCGTCAACCCGCACTCTGCGAAAATCTCGGTAGGCGAGCGCGGGTGGGGAGGCTGATCGTGACGATGGTGGATCCCGACCAAGGGAGCGGTTCCGGTCCAGGGCCGGTCGCGACGGAGTTGCCCGGGATGGCGTTGGACGCGGCGGGGATCGGCTCGGTGGTGGAGACATTGCTGCGGGGGTTTCTCGACGAGCAGGATCGGCTCGCGGTGGAGCTGCCGGAGTTGGCCGTGTTCACGGGGTTATTGCGGGATCTGCTTGCCGCCGGGGGCAAGCGGATTCGACCGCAGCTGTGTGTGCTGGGCTGGCAAGCGGTCACAGGTGAACCGCCGACTTCGATCGTGTGGCGGGTGGCGGCGTCGCTGGAGTTGTTCCACGCGTTCGCGCTGATCCACGACGACATCATGGATCACTCCGCGCTGCGGCGTGGTCGGCCGACGGCGCATCGAGTGTTCGCCGCTCGGTATCAGCAACGCTGCGATGCCGACAGTCTCGGTGAGCATGCGGCAATTCTTTTGGGGGACATCGCATTAGGGTGGTCGTACGAACTGCTGCAGGATCGCGACGGCGACCAGGGGCGGTTCGCGGCGGTCCGCTCGACGCTCAATGCGTTACGTACCGAGACATTGATCGGGCAGTTTCTGGACCTGTCCGCGACGGGGCGCGATACCGCGGATCTGGATGTCGCGTGGCGGATCATCCGGCTCAAGACGACCAAGTACACCATCGAACGTCCGCTGCAACTGGGCGCGATGCTCGCCGGGGCCGGTAGCGCTCAGCTGAAAACGCTCACCGATTACGCGATCCCGCTGGGTGATGCGTTCCAGTTGCGTGATGATCTGCTCGGAGTGTTCGGAGATTCCGGTGACACCGGTAAGAGCACGCTCGACGACCTGCGCGAGGGCAAGCATACCGTCCTGATCGCCACCACCTATGAGCTCGCCACTCCGGTCCAAAGACGGCTGTTGCGAAGGTATCTCGGTAATCCGCGCCTGACCGAGCGGGGTGCCTGCCATATCCGGCGGGTGGTCACAGAGACCGGTGCGCGCGACGCGGTGGAGCAGATGATCGACACTCGCGTCGCGCAGGCCCTCGCCGCCCTCGGCACCGGCACGCTGGAACCCGACGCCGAGCTCGCATTACGTCAGCTCGTCCATGCCGCAGCCACCAGGTCCACCTGATCGCCTCAGTTGCACAACCTGATTCGCCACTACCCGAGGAGTCGCCCGTGACCGCTCAGTCCGTTCCCGACGATCGAGTCCTCGACAAGAGTGGGCCGACGGCGCTCGCGTTCTACTGCCCCATCCCATTGTCGTTTCATCCGAACGCCAAACTCGTGCAAGACCGTTCGTTCGACTGGATGGAGCGGTTGCGGCTGTTCGGCGATGCGACCATGCCGCGAGAGAACGCACTGGCCACCGACAGCGCACGAGTCACCGGGAGCATGATCCCGGAAGCTTCCGATGAACTGTTGCTCCTCTATGTGACCTACATGTATTGGGGTTACCAGGTCGACGATTTCTTCGATACCGGCACCGTCACCCAACGCCGCCACCAATACCGTGCGCTGATCCCCCGCCTACTGCGGGCGCTCGAAGCACCGCTGGCGCAGGTCGCAGATGATCCGCCGCACGTGGCGCTGCTGCGTGGCATGCGCCGCTATCTGGACGAGAACGTCTCGGCCGCTCTGGTCCGGTTGTGGGTCGACGCGAATCAGGCGTGGCTGCTCGGCGTAGCACTCGAATTGGACGACGCGCTCACCGAAACACTGCCCGGCATCGACGAGTACCTGTTCACCAAGCTGTTCGACGGCGCCGCCCGCACCGTCACGATCACCGTGGAGGTGTGTGGTGGCACGGAACTTCCTGCGGCCGAACGGGAAAGCCCTGCCGTCACCGCGTTGACCCACGCAGCGGGCATGCTGATAAACCTGTACGCCGACGTGTCTTCCCACGCCAAGGAAACCCCGACCGACCGCAACATCGTCAACGTACTGCGGGCCGAAGGACGCAGTCGTGACCAAGCCCTGGCCGAAGCGGTCGAATTGTGCGACCGGATCATGCTGCTGTTCCTCGAATTACGCAGGCAGACCCTGCCCCGGGTCAGCTCCTCGACCTCGGTCTATCTGACCAACCTCGGTACCACGCTGAGCGGAGTCCTCGACTGGTGCGCAATGACCGCCCGCTTTGCCGCCGCGGCGGGCCGCCCGCACGTAACCCGCACCGATCAGCCGTCGCGATACGGGCTCACGCCACCGCCGTACCCGAACATCGCCTGGTGGTGGGATCAACTCGACTGATCAGTCCGCAGTTCGGACGCGCTGCCGGGGATATCAGACGCTCCCGCGGACGGTGGCGCGCATACGTAACTGCTTGGGCTGCAACGTTATAGACAGACTCGGGCTGGTGTCGCTACCGGGCAGGGAGTGCAGTTGCCAACGAGCGGCGATGCTAGCCAGGGCCAGGGTCGTCTCGGTGACGGCGAAAACGTCGCCGATGCATTTGCGGGCACCGTCGGCGAACGGCACCATGGCATTTCGGGGCGGCGGAGTTGTCGTAGCAGGGTCCCAGCGGTCGGGATCGAATCGCTCGGGATCAGGGTAGAGGTCGCTACGATGATGGATCAGGTAGGGACTGTAGATCACCGTGGTACCCGCGGCGAGGCGATGGCCACCTAGCTCGGTGTCTTCACTGACCATCCGGGTGACCAGCCACGCCGGTGACCGCAGGCGCAGAGTCTCGGTGATGATCCGGCCGGTCAGCGGCAGGTGAGGCAGATCCTCATGGCGCGCGGACCGTCCGGCAAGGACCGTGTCGAGTTCGGTATGTAGCCGTTCGGCGACGTCGGGATAGCAGGCGAGCAGATGCAGCGCCCACGCCAGCGTCGTGGCCGTGGTTTCGGTACCGGCGAAGAAAAACGTGAAGACCTGATCGCAGATCTCGACATCGCTGAGTCGGCTGCCATCGCTGTCGCGGGCGGCGATCAGCGCCGAGAGCAGATCACCATGATCCACACCCGCGGCGCGGCGCTCGGTGATGATCTCGGTGAGGACGACGCGCGCATCGGTGATCGCCCGCCAGTAAGCGCGGTTACCGAGAATCGGCAACCGCCGCAGCCACCGCGGCATCAACGTCTGCGATATCACACCGTCGAAGACGGTCTCGACAGCGCAGAGCAGCCGTTCCAGGATTGGCCCCGGTATCGACTGAGTGAACAGTGTCGCGGCGATCACCGTCGAGGTGAGGGTGTGCAGTTGCGCCTTGACGTCTACGACTTGCCCGTCGTGCCAGGATTCGGTCATCTCCGTGATCCGCTGGCTCATCACCGGCGCGTAACCGGCGATCCGGTCCGGATGGAACGCCTGCTGCATCAGCCGCCGCAGACGGCGATGCCCGGAATAGGGGCACGTGCCCAAGCCATCCCCTGCTACCTCCCGGCCCGCGTCGAATAATGGTCCGCCTTTGTCGAAGATGCGATCCTGTCGCAACACTTGCTGAGTTAGGCCGGGGTCGCAGACCACCACTGCGGTGACCGGTCCGATCCTGATGCTGACCAGGTCACCGTGCGCGGGCAGCGACGCCAGGAACCCCAGCCGGTCGCGCACCAGCGGGACCAGATGCCCCAGCAACGGAAGCCCGTGCGGTGCCACGGCGATCGGCACCTCGCCCGACATTGGCCGAATATCTAACTGCTTGCGCACGACACCCCCTCGAGTCGAAACGAGAACCCAGCCCAATCATCCACTACCCGTTTGTCTGATGCCCTGAGACACAACCGGTCTCACCCCACCGAACCGGGGTGTTGTCGGCGAGTCCGCACCGGCAATGCCTGAAAGTCCCTGTGGCAGTGCCGATGTGCGCGACCATGTTCAGTATGAATGACTCCGTGGCGAACGATGGTGGCGAAGTATCCCCGATGATATTGACGATCCCGACCGAAAGCCTGGCCGAGGCCGGGCTGGAGTCACACGCGCAGTCATGGTTCGGCGCCGGCGCGAACGCACCCGTTACCGCAGATCAGGTCGTGCTGATCATCGGGGAGAGTCAACTGGCAGAAGCGGCCGACGCGCTGGGGCAAGATCCCGCGGAGTTGGCCGCCGAGATCGCGGATCAACTACCGAGCCTGGTCGATTCGGTGAGCAGCCCCGAGCTCCTCGGTGCGGACGGTGCGGTCCCCGAACTTCGAGTCCGCCTCACACCGACAGCACGCGGGATGTCGATCGCCGCCGGGTGCAGGGCCTGCTTGGGCGACGTCTGAACCCGCCGCTCGAGTAGCAAGGTGTGGGCGTCGGCTGTGGGTTTCCAGCCGGAGTGGTTGTCCGCCATGGTGAGTGTCATCGTCGGGATGGCGGTTGCGAGCTATATCCGCTACCACTCGCCTCGGAGGTAAACAAGCAACTATCTGTGGGCCCGTCGTACCACAACCACCCGTCTGGGCAGTTATTCGGATCGATCGAGCACGGGGAGCAGTCGCGGACCGGGACCTCCCCGCCCTCTACACGGTAGTCGCTGGTTCGAACATCGGGCATCGGATAGTTACCATCCGGCAGGTCACACGGTGACACGGCTGCGGGAACCTCGACGGCGACACCATCAGAGCCGTAGGCCGTTTACCGGTTCATATTGTACCCCTACGCATTTCAGATCGATCGGGTAAGCCTACGTCGCGAGCGACACCGGCCGGGGGCGGATGACCTTCACCCTCAGCGACACAGCCCGTGGGGCGACTGGTGCACTTGCAGCGTTTTTCGAACTTCGCCCCGGCGCCTCGAGTCACTCGGATAACCTTGTCTAGCAAGGCAATTAACCGAGTAGAGGTTCACATCGGCGCGCTCTGTCGCCGACACGTCGACATCGGAGGAATTGTGGCACAAACTGCGGACTACCAGGCCGGTTACAAGGCTGGCTCCAGCGACGGCGAGAAGAAGCGAGCCAGGTACACCTCGTCGCCGCCGGATGCCACTCCCGACTTCTCGGCAGGCTATGAAGAAGGCTTCAACGACAGCAGGACGTCGAAGTAGCAGGGCACCGCCGAGCGGTAGCGAGTTCGGATGGATCTGGTCGCTGCGAGCTCCGGAAGCTCTGCTCCAGCGAAGGTGATCAGGAGACGATGAGTGTTGTGGGGGCCGACGGGTCGTTACAGTTCGCGCGCTTTTCACGAGGGAGCAGCTATGGCCACTGGCATTGTGAAGTCCTTTAGCAACACCAAAGGTTTTGGCTACATCACCCCAGACGGAGGCGGGGAAGACATCTTCGTGCATTTCTCGTCGCTCGTCATGGAAGGTTTCAAGACTCTCGAGGAGGGCCAGCGGGTGCAGTTCGACATCACCGACGGGCCGAAGGGCAAGCAAGCGAACAACGTCAGAACCCTCTAACCACTGCACGGGCCGGGGCATCGGCGACACGATCAGCTGTATGCCCCGGCCGTTTTCGAAACCGGGCCATACGAGTAGTTCTGGCCAGGGTCTGATGAACATCCCATGCCGCTGAGCGCGCGTTGGTCGACTGTCCAGAACGGTTGGCCGCCAACTCCTCTGGAACGTTCGCGCAACTGCCGAATGCCGCGCGCTCTCCCAGCCGGCGACCGCAACGCGTTCGGCCATCCGTGGCTCTGTCGCGGATGGCCGGGCCGAACGCACGCTATGGCGCTGAGTGCTCGGGCGCTGGAGCGAGATGCACTGCGACGCATGGGTATCCGCTCATGTCGGGGCGCCCGTCTCGCTGGACGACATCAGGCCCGGTCACGGCCGCAGCTATTCGATGTTCTCGGTCCTGATGTCATCGAAAGTGATCACGAACTCGGTCGCGGCCGCGCTGGGATCGTCTGCCGAAGCGGACGACGCGTTGATCAGCGCGACTCGGTGAATGGGGTTGCCGCTGTCATCCGAGATGACGAGGGCGGTGTCCTGGGCGGATGCAACACCTTGTTCCATCGGCGGTACCTGTTCTGGTCCAACGAGAAGGTAAGTGCACCTGGCTGCGCGATGTCAGGCTGCACGCCTGCCACTAGCTCCTGGACAGTGGAGCTCTGCCGGGCCACCGTTGTGTTGGCGCGGACATCGGAACCGCCCCGCTTCTCGGTCATCCCATGCCGAATATGGCGGAATCCTTATCCGCGGACAACGTTAGGAGCGAACATCATCTTCTGGGCCACGTCGGCACCCTGGCTCCACCAGGACAACAGCAAATAGCCCTCGTGGCAAGCGGCTAGCCGTGCCGGAGGCCATGTCGGCCAAGCGGATCTGACGCGAGTCCGGGCGACCGGGCGAACGCCCCGGCAGGCAGATACGGACATTCACGAACGCGCGGGCCGCGGCATGGCATTTCAGGATGTTCGTTCAGTCGCGGTTTCGAGTGTGGTCGACCTCCGAGGATGCGACTGTTGTGCGGGTGGCATCGCCGGCGGGTGGTATCAGCTTCAATGGTCAACAAGGTCCGACCAAGGAGTGCTTGTGACCATCAACGAAACCGACCCTGCTGCCGGTTTGGTCGTGTCAGCTGACCAGCTCGAGATGGCACCGCACGGTCGAGATGGTGCCGGGGACGCGGTCCTGAGCGAGGCACTCGAACGCGCGGGCATGATGTTCTACGGTTCGGTGCATCCGTGCCGGTTCGAGCCGCTGGTGGTGCCGGCCTCGACAGCGCACGCGGTGCGGACAGCCACCGAAGGACTACATGCGGTGTTGGAGAAGGCAGTTCGCTATCGGCTCGAGGGCGGGCCCGGGTTCCCCGCCGGTCTCGCGGGTGAACGTCTGGGACTTCCGATGTTCGAGCCGATCAATCAAGTGTGCCGGTTCGACGGGCTGCTCGACGTCAACGGTGAGTACAAGATCGTGGAGATCAACGCGTGTCGACCTGGTGGTGTGCTCTACACGGCGCAGTTGATGCGCATCTGGCGTGAGGTCGCCGACCCGCCGGAAGCGGTGGAGATGGCTCAGCCTCTGCTCGAGCAGCCCGATCTCTACATCGATCAGCTACTCGACGCCTACGCTCAACAACATCGGGGCACACCGGATGAGGTCTTCGTGGTCAGCCTGGACGGGCAGTACCAGGTCGAGGTCCCCGCCATGCTGAAAATGTTGCGCGGCAAGGGAATCGCTGCCGACCAGGTGAACGCGACCGAGTTACGCATCCGATCCGGGACCATCCGCGACAGTCGCGGCCGAACAGCGGATCTGCTGTGTAACAACATGGACCCGGCGGCCTTGCTCGCCCTTCCAGCGGCTGCGGAGTATCTGTTCGCCGAAACCCGCACCTCGGGCTGTTTCGTCAACCCGTTGGCGTCGCTGTATCTGCACAGCGACAAGGCGATGCTCGCCGCGCTGAGCGATCCGCGCTCAGCGCACCTGTGGACCGACACCGAGCAGGCTCTGATCGACCGACATCTGCCATGGACCCGCCTACTGAGCGACGACACCACCACAGATCCGGACCACAATCCCATCTCGTCGCCACAGTACGTCGCCGACCACCAGCACCAACTGGTCATCAAACCGGCCGACCGCTCCGGCGGCACCGGAGTCTTGATCGGCCCGGTAACCGCCCCCGCGCGCTGGCGAGCCGCGATCGCCGCCGCATGTAGTGGACAACGCTACGTCGTGCAACAGTACATCCACCCACCAGCATTACCCGGTGCACCCGAATGGTATTACGACCTAGACGTTTTCGTATTCGGCGGACGATTCGCCGGTTTCTGGTCCCGCGCCTCGACCGATCCGGTGATCAATCTGCGCCGCGGCGCGATGAACGTCCCCGTCGTTGCCCTCGCCTGAACACACCAGCCACCAACCGGCTCCCTGGCGTAGGGACGGCAATCTCCGGCGAGAAGGGTTGCCGTGCACGACAATGATCGCGTGATCAGTTATGGCGTGTGGATCGCACGACTCCTGGTGGCTGTGGTGTTCGGGTGGGCCGGTATCGCGAAATTGACTGATCGCGACGGAACGCGAAAGGCAGTCCAGGAGTTCGGCGTACCGGCCCGTTGGGTCGCCACAGTGGGGTGGGCGCTGCCAACGGTGGAGCTCGTTGTCGCGGCCGCGGTACTGCCGTCGTGGACGGCGGTGTGGGGTGGGCTGGCGGCGCTGGTGCTGTTGATCGGCTTCAGTACAGCTGTGGCGGTCTTACTCGCGCGGGGGCAACGACCCGCATGCTCGTGTTTCGGCGCGGCCAGTACCGCCCCGATCGGGCGGGCGACGCTGGTCCGCAACGCAGCAATCATCGCCTTGACCGGACTCGCGGTATGGGGTTCGCTGGCGAAGAACACTGTGCCACAAGCGTTGCCGGCCGATCGGTGGGTCGGCCTCGCAGCCATCGCCGGATTCGCCGCGCTGCTATGTCATCAACAGCTAGAACTGCGGCAGTTGCGTCGTCGGATGGCGGAACGTTCCGCCGGACAACCGGGGACCGGTGGCTTGCCGATCGGCGAACCCGCACCGACCTTCGAGTTGAGCGACCTCAACGGGGAACGCCGCAGTCTGGGCGATGCATTGACGGCCGGGAAGCCGGTACTGTTGCTGTTCCTGCACCCCGGCTGTACACCCTGTGCGACTGTGGCCGCCGAACTCCCGCGATGGCGGCAACGCCTGCTCGATACCACCACCATCGTGGTCATCGGAAACAACAATCCCGTCGCCTCCACACAATGGGCGCGCGAGCACAACGTGGCCTCGATGCTGGTGCTCGACAACACCGAACTGATTGCCCGATACCGGCTGCGCGGCACGCCCGCGGCGGTGCTGGTCGACGCCCGAGGACGGATCGCGTCCCCGACCCGGGGCGGCAGTTACGCGATCCGGGATCTGGTGGACGACCTCCCGATATCGCGTTAGTAGCCTTGAGGATCCGTGACGCAGCCGGCCTCGCTGAGGAACAGGCAGTGGTCGGTCCCGTGGTCGTAGAACAGCTTGCCCTCCGGACAGTTGTTCGGGTCGATATGGCAATCCGGACAGTCGTTCTCGTAGGCGTACATCCCGTCCACGCAGGTTATCCACTGGTGGCAGTCCGTGGGGTGGATATAGTTCCCGTCCGCTTTGCCCTCGCAACTGTAGAAATCCACCAATCGCCCGTCGGTCATCGGCCTGTTCCCCTCTCACACAATGGATTCCGCAACCGGTCGGGAAGCGGCATTTACTATGAGGCTACGGTGCCTGGCGCCGGTGGGTGGGTTTGTTGCCGATTCCGGTGTACCAACTGGTAGCGGCAGTGCGGACGCCTACTTGAACATCCCGCATTCAGCATGAGCGCGCATTGAGAAGCGCTGCCTGCCAACAATTCTGGACATTTGACCAACGCGCGGTATGCGGCAGATGCGGACGTTTCGAGTCCGGCCTGTCGGAGGCGGATGGGGGGTGAGTTGGGGTTGGGTTTGGCTACGGTCCTTGGGGACGGTGTCCCATCCGTCACGGCTGTTGCGTCGAATAAGTCGTGGGTTGGTGATGCTGGTTGCTGATGTACACATGCCCGCCGTTGTCCATAGTTGTTCAAGTTCATCACTTGTCATGGAGGTACGTGTGAAGAATGGTATGCGTGGGGTGATGTCGGTGGTGACCCTTACTGCCGCGTGTCTGGGAGTGGGTATTGCGGCCGCGCCGGCATACGCGGATCCGCAGCTGGTATACGCGGATCCGCCGTGGCAGGGCCATTGCACGGGCGAGAAGGCCAAATCAGAGGAAAAGAAACTGGTCATACAAGCCTGCCAGCGCGCTTACAGCGCCGCCGCCCGTGCCGCCGCCGCCACTACTAACCGCGACACCGCCCCTGCCGCCGACGCCGAGGCCGCTGCCATCAACGCCAGCTCCGCCGCCAAAGCCGCCCCTGCTGCCGCCTACGCCTACGCCGCCGCCAACGCCGCCTCCACCGCCGCCACCGCCGCGGCTAATGCCGACTCCAACGCCGCCGCCAACGCAGACTCCGCCGGTGCCGCCCTAGACGCCGCCGCGAAGGCCGCCGAAACGCCTACGGATGCAGCACTCGCCGACAAGGCTGCCGAGGCGGAGGAGAAGGCTGTTAAGGCGTCGTCGAAGGCTCTTGGGCTCCCGCATCCGGTGGTAAAGATCCCCCGGATCGCCCCGAAGTCCTGAAAGCCCGCAGCATCGGCCCGATGAATATGTCACCGCGACATCCCAACCCATCCACACCCCGAGAACGCGGCTCGCTGCCTCGCTCGGAGTAGCCGCACCGCGCGGTTGCACCCCGCAATTGCCATGATCGGATGTCCTACGAGCGTTCGGCCGACCGCCTAATCCGGGTCGGTCGAACGCACGCACATCGGCATGAGCGGATGTTTGCTAAGCATGCGCTCGACCGGTCAGCCGTGGGGAAGCGAGCGGATTCGTGACAACAATGATGAAAGAACGATGACAGATAGTGTGGTCACCCCGCCGACGACGGCCAGCACGTACCACTCAACCGGTGACTACCACCCCTCCTGTTGTGACAGTGCCGACAGGGCGAAGCGCTAGGGGGCACCGCCACTTATAAGCTCACCAGCTACTGATGGTCGTAGTTCCAGGTGTGTCCAGTTTGGCGATACTGCTCGACGGGAATGGGCTCAATGCCTGCTCGCATGCGTGCGGTGTACAGGATGCCGTCGAGGTGGTCGATTTCGTGGTGGATGAGTCTAGCGAGCCCGTTGTGATATTCGGCGACTGTGGATTCGCCTGCGGGGGTGTTGGTTTCGACGGTGATTGATAGGGGACGTGGGACCTGGCCGCGTACGTCGAAGAAGCTCAGGCACCCTTCGTACTGCTCGTCTTCGGCATCTGACCAGGAAGTGATCTGTGGGTTCAGCATCACGATGGTCGGCGCGTTTTCATCGGGTGGTTGGACTATGGCCGCGCGTCGGTGGATCCCGATCTGAGGGGCCGCGATGCCTGATCCCTTCGCGAAGTCATGCACGCGGCGGACGCGGCGCATCGCCGTGATCAGTTGAGAGACAATCGCTTCCGCTAGGGGAAGTTCGGCAGGGAGGTCGAGCGCCGTGCAGCGCTCATAGAGGCTCCGGGCGTTGGACTGGACGATTCCAAGGTCACGCATGGAGTCGCTGGGCTTGGTCTCGATCACGAGAACTCCTCTCCCTGTGTTGTGTTTTCGGGTTGCGAGCGGAAGCGCCATTCCATGCGGTATCTGGTGTGCAGCGGCGGGCGGGTGGTGTTCCACACGAAGACTGCCATGTCCCCTTCTTCATTCCGGGTCGGCGCGGTCGGAATGGGCCTAGCGTTGGCTGTCATCGAGGTTTCTGTACCCCAAACAACTGGATCCAAGGCTGCGGGGAAGGCGAGCTGGACCTCCAATCGCTCCGTAGGCAGACGGACCGCGCGCTGGAACCAGTGTCCCCATTTGTTGTCGCCGACACCGTAGTTGTAGGTGATCCACACCGACTGGCCAGGATAGAGCGGGAACTTGCCGTTGTCGTTCTCGAACAGCAACCATGCTTCCTTGCAGGAGTCCATATCTAGTTTGATCTCCCACCGCATCGGCTCGCCCTGGCAAGCTGCCGACAAACCGAGCTCGTCCCACGTCAAGGGATTTTGGCGGTAGTGGACCTTGGACCGGTCCGGTTGGTCGGGATAGCGATCGACGCTGATTCGAATGAGATAACGGGTGATCGGCTCGGTGCCGGTGTTGCGCACGCGGCGGTGCATCGTGGGCCGGTAGGTGGCGCCGTCGTAGTCGAGCCGAGCGGCATCGTGCTCGACAACCAGGTCCGCACCTGGATACACCGGGGTGATCGCCAAGGTCGGGTCGCGAGTCGCTTTGGACAGGGGCTTTCTGGCCGCTTCGTAGTCTCTCCACCGTCGCACGATGGCATCGCCAGCGTTGAGCACCGCATCGGCTTTGCGGGCGAAGTCCTCGGTGGGCTTGTGCCGACGAGACTCGATGTGGCTGACGTAGGAGGGGTCGAATCCCATCTGGATGGCGAGGGCCTTCTTGTCCAGCCCGTGCGTCTCACGCCAGTAGGTGACCTCGGCCGCGAACGCCCGGACGGCCTCCTCGACCGTGCTGGTTGGCGATGGTGTGTTCAAGCCTCTGGCCCCCGGCTGTCCGCGCTCGCATGAGTTGAGTGAACCGTGAATGAGTCCAGTTCATCATTCCCTCACCTGCGCCGCCACCGCTTCACTGGATATGCAAGCCGTTGAGCGCGAATGAGATCGGAGGAAGACTGGTGGAACCTCTCCAGGGCGGCACATCGCTGCCGAACTCGGGGGCCACGGTCGAGGCGCATCCGCACGCCGTGCTGGTTGCGCCTGGACACTGTTGTGATGATTATCCAACCGTTGCGCCCTCAGATGATTACCGACGTGATCGCCCTCATGCAGCTGGGAGATCCGTTCATCACCGCACGCACCTACTCCGATTACTGGCTGTACGCGACCTTGTTTTCCTCGACATGTCCTGTGGCGTTGGTCGAGGGCCAGGTCGCGGGAGTGGTAATTGCTTTCCGCAGTCAGGACGATCCGAGCGAGATGTATGTCCAGGATGTGATGACCCACCCCGGCCATCGCAAGCGCGGCATCACCAGGGGGCTACTCGCGCGTGTGCGGGAGCGGGCAGTGGAGATGGGCTGTCGCCGGATTTATCTGACCTCCGAGCCACACAACAGCGCAGCCCATCAGGCGTGGTCGGCACTGGGCTTCTGCAATGTCCCCGGCGACCGGACCGTTGACGGGGTCTCAGTCATTACTGATTTCAAGGGGCCGGGAAAGACACGGGCGGTGTACGAGCTGACGATCCCGGCGGCGAGCGAACAGAGCGCCGGGTAGTCAACCGCAGCGGCAGCTTCGTAGAGGCTCACACGACACCGCCCCGCCGTTGGTCAATCGACCATGCCGTCACGGCGTGGTCGCGGGAAGGGATCAGGTTGTGAGCAACAACTCTGCGAGTCACTGCACAGCGAAGTACATTGCAGCCGAGCACCATTCACCAGACGTATGCCGTCCCAGGGGGCGGGCGGCTGTCCTCAGCGGAACCGCACGTACGCCCCCTTTGCGATCGGGCAAGGTCCTGGTCACCGGCGGGGCGGGCTTCATCGGGTCACATTTCGTACGGCAACTGCTGGCCGCCGATGACATCGAGGTCACCGTCCTGGACGCGTTCACCTACGCCGGTCACCGCGAAAACCTCGGCGAACTGCTGTCGTGTCCCCGCCTGACGGTAGTGGAAGGCAACATTCTCGACGGACCGCTGGTTGAACGGCTCATCGAAACGCACACCGCGGTGGTGCACTTGGCGGCCGAGTCTCACGTCGACCGCAGCTTTTTCGAGGCAGGGAACTTCGTCACCACCAACGTCCTCGGTACCCAGATACTGCTCGACGCTGCAATGCGTTGCGGTATAGCAAAATTCGTGCACGTATCGACCGACGAGGTGTACGGCCCTCTACTCTCGGGTAAGGCGACCGAGGAGTTCCCGCTGCGCCCTACGGTGCCCTACGCCGCCTCCAAGGCGGCCTCGGATCTGATCGCACTGTCGTACTTCCACACCTACGGCGTGCCGGTGTGTATCACGCGGTCCTCCAACAACTTCGGGCCCGGACAGCATCCTGAGAAGATCATTCCGTTGTTCGTTACCCGGTTGTTGAAGGGCGAGCCGGTCGCGCTACACGGTGACGGCGGACATGTCCGCAACTGGCTGCACGTTCAAGACAACTGCGCGGGCCTGGAGTTGGTTCTGCGATGTGGCGAGCCGGGACAGATATACAACCTCGGCGGTGGTACGGACCTGACCAACCAGGAACTGACCGACCGCATCCTCGCCAAGCTCGGAGCCGGTTGGGATCGAGTGCGATTCGTCGAGGACCGTCGCTCCAATGACCGTCGCTACGCGATGGACTGGTCGAAAATTGCCGACCTCGGATACCGGCCGCAGCGATCGCTGGACGACACCCTCGCTGACACCATCGACTGGTATCGCGACAACCCTGATCGGTGGGCGCCAGAGCCACGCAACCCAGCGGCTCCGATCGCTGCGGTCAATATCGAGAACACGCGCGGGTGAATGCGATGACGCAGCGTGTCATGGTGACGGGGGTCGGAGGGCAGCCGGGATTCGACCTCGCGCAACGGCTGATGGAACTCGGCTGCGAGGTCATCGCCACTGACGCCGACCCGCTGGCGTGCGGGCTCTCGTTGCCCGGTGTGACGGCTCGGTTGACCATGCCGGTGACCAGCAACGGTTACGGACGAGAACTGCTGGCGCTGTGCCGGGAGCTCTGTCCTGGTGGCATCCTGTCGGCGGTCGAGTCCGAGTTGCCGCAGCTGCTCATGCTGCGTAGCGATCTCGAACAGTTCGGAGTGCGAACTTGGTTGCCGTCATGGCCGATGGTTGAGGCGTGCCTGGACAAGGCCCTCTTCTATCGATTGCTGACCGAACACGGTGTGCCGACGCCGGTGACGTGGGGGCCTGAGGAGATCGATTCGATCCCGCCAAGGTGCGTGCTGGTCGTCAAGCCTCGCCGCGGGCAGGGGTCCAAGGACGTGGTGTTCTGCCAGACGCCTCGTCAGGCCCGCGTGCTGTGTGAGGTGGTACCCGAACCGATCGTGCAAGCCCGTATCGAGGGCCGCGAGTTCACCGCGGATTGCTTGGTCGACCGCGCGGGACAGGCGTCGGTGATTCTGCGGTACCGGCTGCTGACCAAAGGTGGACTGTCGATGGTAGGGGAAACGTTCCACGACGTGCAGGTCCGCGACCGTGTCGCCGAGGCGTTGACGGCGGTGGAGGCGACCGGATTGTGTTGTGTGCAAGGGTTTGTGCGCGAATGCCCAGGAGAACGGGTCCTCATCACCGAGATGAACGCCCGTATCGCGGGCGGTTTCCGGCTCGCCGAAGCGGCCGGTGCCGATCTCGTCGCCGAGGCCCTGGCTGGGTTGTGGGGGCAGCCGGTGGTGCACGAGCGGCTGTCGTATCGCTCCGGGGTCCGGTTGACCAAATGCGTGACCACGCTGGATATCAGCGACACCCAGCCAGATAAGAGCGCGATTGTTCCGGGTTGTCGTGAAAGGAGCCAACGGTGACACTCTTCGAATCGGCGAGCCGCAACGCGGCGCCGTTCCTTCATGGCCCGGAATTCGCTGCGATGTCGGAGGCGCTGCGGGCTGGGCAATTCGGGCACAACACCGCGACCGATGCATTCGAAACCGAACTCGCCGAATTCCTGGGCGTTCCCGATGTCGTGTCGGTGAACTCGTGCACGGCGGCTTTGCATCTGAGTCTGCTGGCTGCTGGAGTCGGCCCTGGAGACGAGGTCGTGGTGCCGTCACAGACCTTCTGCGCGACAGTCCACGCGATCCTGATGGCAGGCGCGCAACCACGCTTTGCAGACATAACCGCCGACACTCAGTGTGTCGACAGCACCACGGTACGAGCGGCGTTGACACCACGCACCCGCGCGGTACTTCCGGTGCTCTATGGCGGACGCGCAGTCGACCTCAGCGAAATCCGCACTGAGCTAACCGATCTCGGCATCACCCTGATCGAGGACGCGGCGCACGCCTTCGGATCTCGCCTCGGTGGCGAGCTGGTCGGAACGACCGGAGCGCTGACGTGTTTCTCGTTCGGGCCGATCAAGAACCTCACGTGCATCGAAGGCGGCGCGCTGATCCCACGCGACCAGCACGACGCTGATCAGGTTCGGGCTCTACGACTGATGGGTGTCACCCAATCGCAGTCCGCCCGTATCCGCACCACTGACTACCAGGTCGATGTACGTGGGTGGCGATACCACCTCTCAGCGGTGCACGCGGCGGTCGGCCGCGTACAACTGGCACACTTCCCGGTGATCGAGGAGAAACGAAAAGCCTTGTGGCGTGCCTACGCTCGCGAGTTGGCCGCCATTGAAACCGTGAACTTGGTTGACGTCGACGTCGACCACAGCGTCCCTTTCAACTGCGTAGTCCGAGTTCCTGACCGCGACCGAATATTCGCGACCATGCGCGATCTGAACATCGGTGTGGGAGTGCACTATCCGCCCAATCACACGCAGCCCGCGTTCTTGCGCTGGTATCGACCGTTACCGGTCACCGAGACCACCGCCACCGAGATCATGTCGCTGCCATTTCATCCCGCGATGACCGAGAACGATGTCCACCACGTGGCGAGCGTTCTCGAACAAGCCGTCCTGATACCTCGGCCGGAGACGCTATGAGCATCGTGTCGATGCCACCGAGACAGCGGATCCTGACGGTGTGCTTGGGCAACAGCTGTCGGTCTCCTCTCGCCGCTGCCGTCCTGACCCAGCGCGGCGGCGCGGCTGTCGACCTACGATCGGCCGGGTTGCTGGCCGACAAATGGGTCGGCAGGCCCGCCGATCCAGCGATGATTGCGATTGCGGCGACCCATGGCTACGACCTCACGGCGCACCGGGCCTGCGCGGTCACCGCCGAACTGCTGCACTGGGCCGACATCGTTCTAGCGATGGACCGCACGAACCTGACTGCGTTGCGTGAGCGCTGCGATGCCCGCGCACTGCCGAAGCTATCGCTCTACCTCGGTGACGACGATGTACCTGCCCCTTTTGGGCACCCGTATACCGTATTCGAAAAGTGCCTGACGCTCATCGAATCCGGCGCCGATCACCATCTTCAGGCCCGAGCCGACACCAGGCGATCGGCGACGGAGAATACGAGATGAGCGAGCTGTTCTGCGGCGTCGCGGCGACCATACAGACGAGCTTGCTCGGCGACGGCAGCGCGGCGGTCCGGATCGGCGAGCAACGACGTGATCGCGGCTTGCAACGCCGGACTCGACACCTCCCCAAGCAACGCCACCGCCGCGTCGCGATCGGCGAGAGTCCTCGCGTTGTGCGTTTGCTCGTTGCCCGCCGCCGAGGCGAGCGGGATGAGCACCGAAGCTTTGCCGAGGGCGGTAATCTCGGCGATCGTCCCTGCGCCACTTCGGGAGATGATCACGTCGGCCAACGCGAACACGTCAGCCAATTCCGGGCCGACGAATTCAGTCACCAGGTAGTGGCAGGCAAGCTCCGGTGCGAGGGTCGCAGCGTACGCTTTCAGCTCCCCGGCGGAAGCTTTTCCGCACTGGTGGATGACGTTGGCCCGCAGCAGAAGCCAAGGCAACAGCTCGCGCACAACGCGATTGATCTGCACCGCGCCCTGCGCTCCGCCGGTGACGTAGATCGTAGGCAATCCGCGGTCGAACCCCACGAGTCCGAGGGCCGCAACGGCCTTGTCAGCGTCACCGTCGAGAAGCTCCGGACGAACGGGATTGCCGGTCACTACGGCCGACGAACGCACCCTTGCTGGCAGCAGAGGGATAGAGGACTCGGAGGACGCCGCAACACGGGTAGCGAGCTGCGCGAGGACCCGATTGGACAGCCCGAGGCGCACCGTCTGCTCGTGAACGATCAGCGGGCGGCGGCCCAACCACGCGCCGAAGCCAGCAGGGACCGCGACGTACCCGCCCGTGGCCAGGACAACGTCAGGCTGGAATCTGGAGACCAGCCGGTAAGCCTGAACGACACCGACCGGCACTCTGCACATATCGGTGATGTTGGTGCGGCTGAACATCTTCAGCGGATTCGCGGCGCGGCGGATCTTTCCGGTGGCGACTGCCGCGAAGGGAATATCCTCGGCCCCGGCAATCCTGGCCTCGAGTCCGTCCGCCTTCCCGATCCACAACACCTCCAGATGGCCGCCCGTGGCAGCAAGCTGAGCACGCAGGGTCCGGATGGTGGTCAATGCTGGATAGATATGCCCGCCGGTGCCGCCACCTGCGACGATCAAACGCAAACTACGCCCAGTCTCAGACATACCCACGTCGATCGCGTTGCCATCCACAGATCAAGGTCTCGCTTTCCTGAGGTGATCAATCGGTTCCGACCCTTATGCGGCTGCGAACTCACCGTCCAAAACACCCTCCACAAAGGCGGACCACTCCTCAGCCGTGAAGGTCAGGGTGGTTCCATCCGCTCCGCGGACCGCGACTTCACCAGAGGAGCGCGGCACTATCGCGGGAGTTTGTCGGGGCGTTCGTACCGTCGTGCTGGTCACCGCAGCGAGAAAGGCTGACCAATCGGCCTCAGGTATCTCGATCACGGGCTCATCAACGCGAAAGTCTTGCGGGATGCGCCGGAATTTGCTGTCACGCATCAGCACGAGTCGTGCCTCGGCGTCGAACGCTATCTCGACGCACTGCCCGCCGTTTGTCCCACTGCGGCTGGAGGTCCGCCATGTGAGGCGGTCCCGGGAAATCATTCTGTGCTCCTACGCTCGTTGAAGACGATCGACGTGGTCCAGGATGACCTGAGCCGACTCATCAGTGGACAGAGCCAACGCCCGGAGCCGATCAGCAATCAGTTTATACAGCGCGACTTGGGCAGGATCCTGCACGTACACGGACCCGGTTTGGTACTCGATGTAGCCGATGCTTTCCGCCTCACTGAATCCCAGCAGCGTGAAGTCTCCGTCGAGACCGACATGGACCGCTGCGGTTTTCGGCATGACTTGCAGTTTGACGTTGGGCTGCTTCATCAGATCGAGCAGATGCCGCAGTTGCGTCAACATCACCTCGGGTCCGCCGACGAGCCGTCCAAGGGTGTCGTCTTCTACCACAACCTCGAGATGCAATGGGTTCTCAGCGTTCATCAGCCGCTGACGAGCCATCCGAGCCTTGATGGCCCGTGGCAGATCCAGCGGCGCGATCTGCAAACCACCACTCAGCAAGGCGGTGGCGTAAGCCTCGGTCTGAAGCTGGCCAGTCAGCGTCATTGCCTGATAAGTGAACTGACTTGCCGCCAGAGCCTCGAGGCCGGCGAAGGTGCGGAACCAGTCGGGCAATACCTCGCTGTATGGGGCAAGCTGAGTCCCCTCGTCCGCTCTTCGAGCAAGCGATTCGATGCGGTCAACCTGATCTGGATCCGCACCGTAGAGCCGCATCAGCTTCGCCGCATCCTCCGGCTGCTGCTGCCGGATTCGGACCGGCAGCGCAGAGACCACACCGATCCTGCGGCACACCACCGAGATGGCCGACACCCGCGTTCAGATGGTCAATCCCAGCCGCTGGCCCAGCGACCTACTCACGATCCTGCACCTGAACGTCAACATCACGGGTTACCTCGGTGGGATAACCGGGCTCCTCATCGGACTGATCGATGCGATCGTCATCGGCGGAACCGAGCAAGGCTACGAAGACCTTGCACCCCTGCCGGTGATCGTCGAAGAGGCTGGCTGTGTGGTCACCGATCTCGACGGCGGCCCGCTCCTGTCCGGACCAGTTCGGCGCTGATCAGCACCCGCTCCCTGCACGGCCAGTTGCTCGAACTCATCCGCCCGACCCTGCCTACCCGCCGGATCTCATAGTTCAGAGAAGCGTTTGTCCCCTTCGAGTGAAGCAGGCCAGATCGACACCGGGAAGGCTCCCGGTGTGACGAAGTGTCGAGCAGGCGCGGATCAAGGAGCTCGAACGAGAAGTCCGAGATCTGAAGGAGGCCAACGAGATTCTGAAAGCAGCCTCGATTTCTTCGCGCGGGAATCGACCCCGCCGGGGCTCTGCCAATTTATCCGGGGCTCGCTGGCACAAAGCGACGGGCCTCGAACTATCCCCGTTGTCTACACGTCTCGATTGCGGGCTGACCTGTTGTTGTTCGCTTACTTCGATCCTGCTTGCGCCAGGTTGCAGCCCGGCCGACTTCTGTTGTAGCACAAATTCTTCCGCAATTCGCGGTGTGTTTCGGCCGGGGCACGACTTCCCCAGTCCTGGCTGCCGCCTTCTGCACATTCGGTGCATGACCCCTGCTCCACCCCGATCACGCTCCTTCCCCAGATGACGCCTCATTCCCTCCGGTGATCTTGTCGCCCTAGCATCGAGCTAGGAGTAATTCCCTTGGGCCTGTGGGCATTTCGACGGCCAAGTGCGGATGTCTCCTGATCAGCGGTGAGCAGGAGGGGACTATGACATTCAGTCGGTATAACCAGATACGCGGTCAGCGTCGACATGCCCGGAAGTTTCGGGTCGCCGCCGTCCCCGCGACGATTACCGCGCTGGCACGGCTAAGTGCCGCCGCCGCAAACCCCAGCGCCCGGCTGCGTCATGTCGCGTGGTCGTCGTTTGTTCGTATTGCCGTGTTCGTGGTGGCGGTGGCGATGGCGGTATCGCTGGTGCACGTGGTGTTGTCGCCACCTGCGCTGGCCGGACCGTCGAAACCTCGTGACGTGCCGGTGCTGAGTCCGGTCGACAATCCGAAACCGTTGCGGCAGAACCCTGCTGCGCAGCCGAAAGCCGATTTCGCGCCGTTGCTGGGGGCGGGGACGACCTCGTCCGGGACGCACGAGGGTTTCGATCCGAAGACGTCGAAGGAGGCGTCACGGACCGAGAACTCGGTCGAGTACGTCAACAAGAATGGTTCGCATTCGGTGGTGTTGTCGCAGACACCGGTGAGTGTGCGTGACGAGCACGGTGGGTGGGTGCCGATGGACACCCGGGTGCTGGACAAGCCCGGTTCGAAGACCGCGGCCGCGGCGCGTGATGGTGCGCACGCACAGTTCGCGCCTTACGCAGATGATCCGGCGCTGGTTCAGGTCGACGCGGGCAACGCCCCGGTGTCGCTGGGGCTCGATGGTGCGCACAAGACGCAGCGGGAGGTGTCGGGTTCGACGGTCACCTACCGCGAGGTGATGCCAGGGCAGGACCTGCAGTACACGGTGGAGCCAGGCGCGGTTAAAGAGGCGGTGATCGTGAAGGAGGCCAAGGCTGTTGGTGACGGCCGTTGGGTGTTCACGATGAAGCTCGGTAACGGTCTGACTCCACAGGTCAAGGGTGATGGTGTAGTAGTCACCGACGGCAAGGCTGTGCAGGTCGCGGCGTTACCGCCCATTCAGGTGTTCGATTCGGCCGACAAAAACGCTAAGGACAAGAAGAGGGCCGCTTCGGCGCGTACGGGTGGGAAGTATTCCCTTGCGCGTAAAGGGGATTCGTGGTCGTTGACGGTGTCGGTGGACAAGGGCTGGTTGACCGACAAGAAGCGAGCCTTCCCGATTACGGTCGACCCTACTTACACCTACGGGTTCGGCAATACCGCTGAGACAAGAGCGTACTCCTCGGGCAGCGCCCCCGAATGCGACAACACGTGCGGGATCCAGGTCGGCAACTCCCGGCCGGACAACGCGAATCTGTTCTGGCGCTCGGCATTTCGCTTCGATTTCGCTGCGTTGTTCGGCAAGACTGTGATCGGCGCCCGGATGGATTTTCAGCGCACCGGCCAGACTGGAACCTCGGCGCCGGTGACATCGAATCTGTATCAGGCGTCGAATCCTTTGGGCTACAAAGCCACTGGCCCGCAGTTGGCGTCAGCGTTGCTGGGCGATTCGGGGTCGATGTTCTCCTCGACGCTGACCGGCTACATCGCCGATCGCGTGACCGCGAAGGACAACAACGCCTGGTTCCTGCTCTCGGGTGGGGAAACCGATGACGTCTCGTTCAAGACGTTACAGGCCAGCTTGGTTGTCGATTACGGCACCGCACCACCGCCGACCACCCTGGTTGCACCGGCCGATGAGAGCGTGATTGCCACGCCCACACCAACATTGGCGGTGAGCCCGGTCACGAACCCGTCCGGCGACGGCACCCTGTACTGCTTCAAGGTGGCGACCGGATTCGATGGCCGCTCCGGCAGCGTAGTGGACTCGGGCTGCCTGAAGGATCCGACCTGGTCTGTGCCTACGAATGTGCTTCATGATGGAGGCAAGTACACATGGACGGTGCTCACCGCGCTGTCTGGCGGTGCGACCATGACGACTCCGCAATGGGTCGGACACTTCACCGTAAATCAGCGTGTTGGTGATACGGGGAAGGCCACGATCGATGCAGTAGGCCCCATCGAAGTGAATCTTTTCAATGGCAATGTCCACACTGGCACGGGAGGTCCCCAGTTCGTTTCGGTCGGTGGAAAATCGGGTGTTGCTCTGGCCTATAACTCTCGGCAGGGTGAGCCCCATGGCGTGCGGGCTTCATATTTCAACGATTCCACTCACACCGGTAAGCCGGATGACGTTCCGGTGATGGTGCGTACCGAGCCGCAGGTGAACCTGGACTGGGGCAACGTACTCAGCAATTCCTCTGACAACCTGCCATGGAAGCCGAATCCGATTCCCTCAGGGCTGAATCCGGATTGGTATGTAGTTCGGTGGGAAGGTCAGTTCAAGCCACCTTCCACGGGCGATTTCCGTTTCGATGGCGTACACGCCGAAGGCGCGCGGATCTGGATCAACAACCAGTTGGTCTACGACAACCCGAACACTTCCGGTCTGGCCGGCGACTTCTCTACTGCGGGCCCCAAGGGATCCCAGGATGTGTCACTGACTGCCGGTGTGCGGGTTCCGATCAAGATCGAGCTATATCACCACACGACCGACACGCCACGGATGGTGTTATGGACCAGGAGCGCCACCAACAGTGGCGGGCGAAGCTTCAATCTCAGTCCGCAGATTGTCCAGACCGATTGGCTGTTCTCTTCGGATCCATCACCACTGCCCAACGGTTGGACACTGTCGGTGCAGGGCAGTAACTACAGCAAGGCGGAGATGCTGGACGGCTCGGTCGTACTGACTGACGGCACCGGGGCCAAACACACCTGGAGCAAAGCTTCCGCTGGCGGCTATACACCACCCGCGAATGAGGATGGTGTGCTCGCTGTCGACAACTCGGGGAAGATCACTGTCACCGAGGGCGATATAGCTTCGGTGTTTAATTCCGATGGCACGTTGGGAGCGGTATCGTCGGTACTGGATTCGAAGAAGCCTGCCGCATTGCAGTACGTCTATGGTGGTACACCATCGCGGTTGATACAGGTCAAGGATCCGGTGTCAAAGCGTTCACACACTCTGTACTACAACACCGACAGCAGTGACAGCTGCTACGGTGGCGCGACAAAACCGCCGGGTGCGATTGGCAGTGCGCCGTCGCAGATGTTGTGCCGGATCAAGTACTGGGATGGCACGGAGACACGGTTGTGGTATTCGATCGCGGGAACGCTGGACCGGGTCGAGAACCCCGGCAACGACGTCGGCGATTACACCTATCTGGACGAGCTCAGTGCCAATATTGAGATCCCTAAGGTCGGCGCCGATAGTGCACAGGCACAGAAGTTGCGTGATGCCATTGGCCCGTTGATGCAGATGCGCACGCCGTTGATCAATGATTGGCTGGCGACGGCGTCGGCGAATCCGGATGGTCTCAATGACCGCTTTCAGATCGAGTACGACTCGTTCTATGACGCGTGGGAGGTCGTGGGCCGCGATCAGCCTGGCGCTCGACCCACGAAGATCACGATGCCGACGGGCGACGCCAGGCCCAGCACGAACCAAATGAGCCACGGCTACCTCTACGGCGGACCTGGCGAGTACAACGCGAGCGTCTACCTTCCCGACGTTACGAATGCCAAGAAGGTGACCTTCGATAATTCCGGCCGTGCGTTGGCGACGACCAATGCGGACGGATTCACCGCGAATATGGAATGGAATGCGAAGGACAAGCCGACCGCCGTGGTGGACACGACCGGGCGGCGCACGACGAATGTCTATGATCACGCGGATCGACTGACCGACACCTACGGCCCGGCTCCGGCGTCGTGTTTCCAAGGTCAGCTGCCGACAACGGCGTGTGCCAGCACGATTCCGCACGCTCACACCGGATACGACGAGGGAATAGCCGGGTTGCAAGCCCAGTTCTACGCCAACCCGCTCCTGTCGGGTACCCCTGCTATCTGGCAGACCGGCGTCGGCACCCAAGACGGCTCTTTGTCGGCGAACTGGGGTGCCAATCCACCCGTCGCAAACGATAACGGCTGGTCAGGCCGGTTCACCGGTGAGACCCTGTTCCCCGCAGCAGGCGCCTACAAGCTCGGCCTGACCGCGGTTGACGGTGTTCGGCTATGGATCGATGACGTCTCGATCATCAACTCCTGGACCGACAAGAACTCAACCGCCGTCCCGGGCACATACACCAACACCACCGCGGATACTTGGCACCGGATCCGGATCGACTACTACAACCATTCAGGCAAGACCGGTGCACTCAACTTCACCTGGACACCTCCCGGCACCGACAATCCGGTGACCGTGCCCGGTCAAAGCTTGGCACCTCGGTACGGTCTGCAGACCAGCAACGTAGCCGACAACGCCGCTGACCCCAACGCGGGGCACGCGCCATCGAAAAAAGTCGTGACCGGATTCGCAGATCCCGCGAACGGGATCGATCCGGTGCTCGCACTGGAAACCTCGGCGACATACGACCCGGATGGTGTGAACCTCGTGCGCCACAACGGTTATGAACGCCCCGGCCAAGGCTACCTGCGGAAACTTGCACAAGCATTGCCAGGAGGCGACATCACCGATGCGGCTCAACGCGCCACCTACAGTTACTACGGGGACAATGAAACCCGTGTCAACCCGTGCGACTCGCAGTCTGCGGCGGTGAGCCAGGCCGGCATGGTCAAGACCCTCACTGCGGCCAAGAACGCTGACGGATCGGCCAATGCTGCCGAAACCGTGTATGACGGCGCCGGACGGGTAGTCGCGTCACGGATCAACACTCAACCATGGTCGTGCACCAGCTTCGACGCCCGAGGCCGGATAATCAAACAGTCCTACCCGGCGATGGACGGCCGTCCCGCTCGCACAGTCACCTACGACTACGCCGTCAACGGGAACCCGCTCGTCGAGACGGTCAGTGATGAATCCGGTCCGACCACCATCATGGTCGACCTGGTTGGGCAGCTCGTGTCTTATACCGACGCCAATGGTGTGGTCACGACCAGTCGATATGATCGTGAGGGTCGTAAGGTTCGCGACACCAGCATCATCAAGGGCGTCACCTCCACCATCGACTATCACTGGGACAGCGCCACTCTCCTCACGAGCATGGATTTGGACGGGGTCACAGTGGCTACACCAGGCTACGACGCCGGGATCTTGAGCGGCGCAACTTACGGCAATGGTTCCAGTCTGGCGATCGGCCGTGACGACGCTGGTGTTCTCAGCGCCCTCACCTGGAAGGCAGGCGGGTCGACGGTTTCCGACACGGTGACTCGGGCTCGTGACCAGCGAATAACCGACGACACGATCACCGACAGCTCCGGAGCGACAGCCAAGTCGTCATACACCTACGACGGTGTCGGTCGCCTGATCGCCGCCGCCGTCCCACACCACCAGCTGGCGTACGCCTATGCAGGGGACAACGGGTGCGGACCCGACAAAAAAGCAGGACTCAACTCCAACCGCACATCATTCACCGACAGCTTCGACAGTGCTCCGGCAGCTACGACCAACTACTGCTACGACAACGCGGACAGGCTAATCTCAACAAACGGTGCCACCACTTTGGCATTCAGCTATGACGCCTACGGCAACGCGACGAAGATCGGCGGTGACACGCTCGGCTATGACTCGACCCGCCGCCACCTCTCGACCAGCACCGCAGACGGGACCGCCGTCAACTACACGCGTGACGTCAACGACCGCATCATGATGCGGTCGGTCCAAACCAAGAGCAACGACTCACCGACCTCCAGCACTAACCGCTACGGCTACACCGGCCCGACAGGAAGCATTGAATTCGTCCTCGACGGCAACGGGAACCTGCTCCAGCGAACCCTGCCGCTATCCGGCGGCGTACTTCTCACAAAGACGTACACCGATAACAAGCCCAGCACGTTCTCCTATCCAAACATCCACGGCGATATCCTGTTCACCGCCGACAGCGCGGGCACACGTACCGGCAGCATTCACCTGTATGACCCGTTCGGTCAGAATATCAACCCCACCACCGGCGTCATCGGCGACATTCCGATTCCAGACACCGCCTCCGGCGGCCTCGATTTCGGATATCTGGGTGAGCACAGAATACCCGTCGAACACCTCGCCGGCCAACAAGCCCTTGAAATGGGCGCCCGCACCTACCTGCCCATACTCGGACGATTCCTGCAAACCGATCCAGTTTCCGGTGGATCCGCCAACAACTATGACTACGCCAACGCCGACCCCATCAACCGCAAAGACCTGAACGGGCGGACACCAGACACCGGGGAAATGCCCGTCGGTTGGAGCACGTTGGCAGGTGCAGCATCGCTCATGGTGGCAACGATCGGAGCCGGGGCCGGGGCGGCGATAGCAGCGGGCGACGCGTTGGGACACATTCTTCTGAGGGTCGCGCAGTCACTAGCTGATAATTACGAGTCGGGCAAGACACCACCTAACAAAGATGAGCAGCTAGCTCAGGTGGGTCGGGTGATTGGCGAGGACGCCAAAGCAGCGAAATCGGCGGGTGAAATAGAAAGTGTATCGGAGGAGATCAGTGCGAAGGTTAGTGAACTCGGGCTCGGTCAGAGAGATGCCGCGCTAGTCGCTCTTGCGGCTGCGACGGCGGCGTTCTACGGGGTTGGTCAACCACATGTGTTGAGAGATGGCAGCGTGGTTGTTTACGGATCAAGATTGGGAGCAAAGACAGACGCTCTGATCATTTCCCTCGATGGTTCAGTGCACGCAGGTAAAGTGAGCGTCTACCCTTCGGCAGAAGTCCCCGATCCCCTCCATGCTGATGTCGACATCTATAATAATGAGCCCTATCATTTCTGATCGTTGAAAGGATTCCTGTGTCCTCGGACAGTCTTGGAGTAATGGATTTTCAACTATATCTATTGAAGACAATGGACCCGCCTGAATCTTTGCTGACTACCGCTTTGGCCGAGCTAGGGTGTTCGATCGACGACATGGATGCCAGCCTCGAAAATATTCAAAGATCGACCCAGCTTTCGCTGGGTGGTTCGGCGGAGAAGATCCGAACAATGCTGAGCGAGGTTTGCGTGAGCTCCCCTGCCCGCCCGGACCATCAAGCTTACGCGTACAATTTTCCTCTCTGGCCGGAATTCGATGTAGTGTTAACCTTCGACCCTTCGGGAAAAGTGCTGTCGAATGCTGAATTCGTAAGATTTACTGGCCACTATACCGAAAGTGGCATAACGCCATGGAATTTTACCGAAAGAGATTTGGTAGGCAACTTTGATCAGATAACACGTACAGAGACTTGGGGAAGCTACGCCACCTACAATGCCCGAGATACCGATCGTGATCAGTGGTACCGTTTGAGATTCGGATGGGGGCTCCTCCAGGACATCAGACTCCGAAAAGACTCGGCAGAGAAACCTGTGGCGAACTAGTCGGGCATGGGCAGTGGTCGATCTGAGTACTGCCCATGCTGCCACACCCGACAGGGGCCGCGAGGATGAGTGGACCTTCGTGGTCGTCTACCGACCCCCGTATTTCGATGGCCGCCTTGCGTTGGGGAGCTCGGCTTATGACCCTCGTGACAACACGTTTCGAGCATGTACTCCCCCCGGTTGACCGCTGCTCCGGATCCGGGGGTATGGTCGCGACGTCGCGGACTCCGACATCGGCGAACCGTTCAGCAGGGCACTGGACAACCTCCGAGTCGATGACAGCAGTATTTACTGGTGGGGAAGCCCACCTGTTCCACCTACTCCAGGTCCTGTGTCGAGGTTAAGTCATGGACTGCGGTGCATCGATTGGCTGAGGCGGCGTTCCCGAACACCCGCTCATCGGCTAGTGCCGGATATGTTGAGCCGCATCATTTTTCGTCGACAGACCGCGCGGTAAGCGGCATACCGGACGTTCGTTTGAGGGTGGTCGCGGCGCTGAACCGCCATCCCTCTCAAAGGATTTCTCCGGCACTCTCAGTGGGGCAGGGTCGATTAGGGGCTCCGAGCATAATAGCTGTGTCGATAAATCAATCGTTGTTGAACACCGGCCGGCCAGACGGAATCGTCAAGGCGACCGGGTGGGAGTCAGACGGTTTACTCAGGCCCGCGTCGACGAGTACCGCTGAGCCCGTGATGCTTGCCGAGCGTGGCGAGGACAGCAGCGCGATAGCTCGGGTTGTGCTGGGCGAGCTGAGTGTCGCGGTGGGGAGTGAGTTGATCTCTACTCGGCGTCGAAATTTGTGTATGCCGTTGCAGGACAACGTGCATAGGATCACCCGCATGGCGACACGGCTTGTTCAAGTCAACATCAAGGCCCGAGATGACTCCGCGCTAGGCCGGTTCTGGGCGGAGGCGCTGGGCTGGGGTGTTTCCAGCGAGGGACCCGGCGTGACCAACGTTGAACCCGTCGGATTGGTCTGGCCGGACCCCGTCGCTGTCTGGGTCGATGTCGTTGCCGTCCCGGACCCCGAAACGGTGAAGTACCGGGTCCACGTCGATCTCGCCACCACCTCCGCGGCCCATCACGCGGAGTTGGTCGCGCGCCTCGCCGATCTCGGTGCGAGGCCCGCCGACGTGGGCCCGGGCGACGTCGCGTGGACGGTCCTGGCCGACCCGGAGGGCAACATGTTCCGTGTGCTGGAGCCTCGGGAGATCTACCGCGACACCGGGCCTATCGCCGCGGTGGTGGTCGACTGCGCGGATCCGCGGGCCATGTCCCGGTTCTGGGGCGCGGCGATCGACTGGACCCTGCACGAGGTGACCGATGATCACGCGAGATTGCGTTCAGCCAAGGGTGTCGGCCCTTATCTGGAGTTCGTCCGTACGCCCGGCGTGCAGACCGTGTGGACGCGCGTGCATCTCGACCTGTTGCCGTACGCCGGTGACGATCAAGCGGCGGAGGTGGCCCGGCTGCGGGCGCTGGGCGCCACCGACAGCGACATCGGCCAGGGCGACGTGCCGTGGACAGTCCTGGCCGACCCGGAGGGCAACGAGTTCTGTGTCCTCGGCCCGGGGCGCTGACCGAGGGCCCGGCGAGAATCTAACAGAATGTGTTGTGTTGCAATAGTTCTCGGCAGGCCACCGTCGTGACCGTTCTGGTCGGCGCGGTAGGCGGTGCGGGTTCAGGCGGTCAGTTGGGTAAGCGCATCTCGGTGCGATCGTGATGGCGGACCAGTACGGCCAACTGAACGCACGGTATTCGGCTACTTAACGGGGCAGTCGGACCACCGCACTTCGAGCTGATCATCGGATGGAATGCCGACGAACAACCAGGGCAGCCGGTCGGCGGAGGTCGCTTCGATCACCGCACCTGCCGAGCATGCCAATGTGCCAGCGAAGTGTGCGGAATCTCAGAACCGTGGCGGATCCGCCACGTCACCGCCAAACGTTCTGAGATTCCGCCACGACTTCTGAGAACCTACAAGTTCGACCGGTCAGGCTGATGTAAGGGCGAACTCCGCTGCCCGAATCCCCGAGGTGAAGGCGTTCCATTCGCGTGCGGTGTACACAAGTTTGGTGCCAACGGCATCGCGCACGGTCGTGCTGCCCGTGTGCTCGTCATGCTCAACTACGGGAACGATAAGTTCGCTCGGAGACTCGTCACCGTCTGCGGCGAGACGGAGGAACTCGTCCCAGTCGTCAGCAGGGATAGCAATCGTCGGTTGATCGTCGCGCCGCCCTTGGTACTTGCTGTCTCGAATGTGGACCGTGCCATCGTCCGAGAACCGTACTTCCACACAGGAGTTCGCGTCCTTGCTGAACGAGGACTTGAACCACCCGCGGTGTCCGGTCTCACCGCCGTTACCCATAGCTACTGTCCTAACCTGCTTGCGACGTCTTCGATCAATGCCAGCGTATCCGTTGGATCCAGCGAATTACGCTGGGCCGCTTCGAATGCCACCGAGAGATCGCGCACAAGGTCCGGGTTCTCGATGATGCCGGAGACTGCGGCCGACTCGTGCCATCCCACCGTTGGCAGCAAAGGCCGGTCAAACTCGATCACGTAGAAAGCGGCTCCGCCGATCAGGTAGCCCTTGGGCGACTTGAACGGCATCACCCGGATGTCGATGGTGTCCGGGTGATTTCGGATGAGCGTCGCTAGGTGCAGCAGCTGTTCGCGAAGAACCTCGGGGCCGCCGATCTCCTGATGCAGCGCAGCTTCGCTGATCACAGCGTTCAGTTGCAGCGGGTCGTCGCCGGTCAAGCGTTGCTGCCTGATCATGCGGGCTTCAACGCGCTTCGGGACTTCCTTCTTTGGAATGAAGATATCGTCGCCGTCGATGAGCGCCTTGGCGTAGTTCGGGGTTTGCAGTAGCCCCGGAATTAGCAGGCTCTCGTAGCAGCTGAGCTCCGATGCACCGTATTCCAGGCCCCACAGTCGTTGGTGCTCGGTGCTGAACAGATTCGGAAACTTGACCCACCAGCCTCGCTGGGTGGTGGCGGCCCTGAGGGTGAGTAGGTCCTCGCGCTCTTCCTGGCTCAGGGCGAACAGGTCCAAGAGCAGTCGAAGTTTGTCTTCGGCCAGGACCTTGCGGTCCTTGTCGATCTTGGACCAGTAGGTCGGTGAGAACCCGAGATGCTGGGCAATCATCGCTCCAGTGAAGCCGAGCTCGGCGCTGTGCATCCGGATTCGTGAGGTCAGTTCCCAGCGAGCGACGGTCGGCGAAAGCGGCGCCACATCGGTCCTTTCCAGGTCAGGCAACTGAGGAACAAAGACTACACGGGCATCTGTAAGCATCTGATGAACCGGTTTTAGGGACTATCTCTTGCATTGGTCATCTTGACCACTCTATGGTATCTGTGTCGGCCGTCACATCTCAGCTGCGCAGGTCGGCACTCGTGTCGCAGATACGACGCGGGAACCGGAATCAGTAGGGGTGATGGTTATGCAGCACGTTTTAGAACCGGCGATGGGGAAGCGCGTCGAGGCGGTGTGTGATGCGCACTAGAGCAAGTCATTGCCGCGGGCCTTGGCCGACGTGCACCATCGGTCCGGTCTCGGCGGAGACGGAGAGAGCGGTCGACCGTTGCCGGCAGTACCGGCGTGATCTGGGTTTTCCGGCGGTTGTGGCGCCCGGGACGCGACGAATCGTCGTACACGCAGACTTCGTCGGCGCGGTGGCGATGCCGTCAGTTCTGGCGTTGAGGGTACGGGCATGCATGGGACGTCCCGGACCGGTGGTTGCGCACCCGGGCTCGGCTCGGGCGACGTTTCTTACCGGGCCAACCGACGGTAGAGAGCTGGAGTTGTTCGCTCTACTGCTGCGTTTGAACATCGGGATCGCGTCGACCTACACCGTTTTGCCGTCCCCGGTCGATGAGCGGCTTGGCTACCGGGTGTGGCTGGACGAGCCGTCTCGGGTTCTGCCGCCGCAGCGAGCGGTGCTCGAGAGTCTCGTGGCGGTGTCTCGTGACTGTTGAAATGTACGGGTACATGCAGTTGCGGCTGGTGGGGTCCCAGCGTGCGGAGATGGAAGGTCGACTGGAGGAGCTGGCCGCGAGTAACGGCGGAACTGTCCAGGGACGGGTGTTCTGTGAAGAGGGGCCACCGATCGCGACGTTGTGGTCGATGCTGCTCGCGTTGGATGAGCGGTCGGGCGGCCGAGCGGCCGAGCAACTGCGCCAGCTCGCCTGGCGCGAGGGATTCGATCTGAAGCGGTTGCTGGGCGCCGCGCCTCCAACGTCGGCGTTGTGGGCATTGTTGGATGCGTTGTCGCGGTGGCGGGGCAGCTGTGTGATTGTGCCCTCTCCGGATCATTTCGACGGACTGGGCGTGACCAGCGCGAATATCAAACTCGGTCAGGCTGAGATCGCGGCATTCAACGAGGCCGCGCGCTCTGGCTCGATCCGGTTCGAGGAGCACACCGTACGGGAGGCGGTTCAGCTCTACGACCAGATGATCGACGGGCTGACGAAGGTACGGACCAAGCTGACTCGTGCTCAGGACGCGACCGGGTTCGGTGGCTTTGCTTCTGGGCAAGATCTGCAACGAGGATTCTCGAACAAGGCTGCTGAAGGGATAGGTGTGATCAACCAGTTGATCGACGGCGCAATGCGTCTTCAGGAAGCCTTCTTGCGGGCTGGTCAGCTCATCTCAGAAGCAGATCAGCTCAATGCGGGCAGAATCAAGCTTCTCGAGAACACGCCAGGGACTGGTAGCTGAGAGCAATGAAATACCTCGGGATTGCTCTGGCTTTGACCTCCACTGCCATCATCACTGTCGGTTGCACAAGCAGTGATCACAAAAGCGAGCCGACCAGCACAGTCACATCGACAACTGCGAAACCCGTTCTCGCGGTGCCGATAGGGCCTGCCCCTGATCAGCCCCGCAACTCGCGCAAGCCGGTCCAACTAGATCCGTGTGTCGAGGTAGGCGATGACACCGTCACCAAAGCCGGATTCGAGCCCAAGACCCGCGAGCGCGCCGATCAGGTTCACGACGACTACGCGTTCATCGGTTGCTCCTTTGATCGCAAACAAGACGTGCGCGGCCAGACGCGGACAGTAGGTTCCTTGACGATCTCATCAACCAATTTGACACTGGACGATTTCCGGAAGCGCGAAGGCGCCGCAGCCACCGAAATAAAGGTAAACGGCAGCGACGCAATCACCTACAAGCGGCCTGAGAGTGAAGCCTGCTTCGTAGTCTTGACCGACCCGGACGGGACTCTCGATATATCAGTGAGCAGCACTGCCGCGCTCACAGATTGGAACGCGTGCGAACACGTCCAAGATATCGCTGGGATCGTCGCGTCAGCTGGGTCTGTCCAGGTAACGGTGTAACTCGGGTTGATTGAACTATTTTCGGCCGGCGGTGAGTCGGCCTTCGAAGGTGATGTCGAAGGCGTTGAGCGCGGCTTTCCATCGGGTGATCCATCGTTTCTGGCCCTCGCCGGTGGGGTCGAGGGCCATGACCGCGAGGTAGACGCATTTGAGGGCGGCTTGCTCGTTGGGGAAATGGCCGCGAGCACGGACCGCGCGGCGGATACGAGCGTTGACCGACTCGATCGCATTCGTCGAACAGATGACCCGTCGGATCTCGGTGTCGAAGGCCAGGAACGGAGTGAACTCGGCCCACGAGGTTTCCCAAAGCCGCACGATAGCAGGATATTTCGCGCCCCGGACCTCAGCGAACTCATAGAACCGTTCCAACGCCGCGGCTTCGGTCGCGGCGGTGTAGACCGGTTTCAAGGCTTTGGCGATGACGGCCCAGTCCTGGCGCCCGGCATAGGAGAACGACGCGCGCAGCAGATGAACGATGCAGGTCTGAACGACCGCGGCCGGCCAGGTCTGCCCGATCGCTTCGGGTAGTCCTTTGAGCCCGTCGCAGACGAGCATGCAGACGTCATCGACGCCACGGTTTTTCAGCTCGGTCAGGATCTGCAACCAGAACTTCGCGCCTTCACCGCCGTCACCGGCCCAGAGCCCGAGGATCTCGCGGCCGCCCTCGACCGTGACGGCCAACGCGAGGTAGATCGGCCGGTTGGCGACCTTCCCGTCGCGGATCTTGACATGGATCGCGTCCAGGAAGATCACCGGATAAACCCGGTCCAGGGGCCGGTTCTGCCATTCGGTCATGCCGTCGATGACCTTGTCGGTGATGGTCGAGATCGTCTGCTTGGACACCTCGGCGCCGTAGACCTCGCGCAGATGCGCCGAGATCTCGCCATGAGTCAGGCCCTTGGCCGAGAGCGACAACACCATGTTCTCCGCCCCGTTCAACCGGCGCTGGCGTTTACGCACGATCTGCGGCTCGAAACTGGCGTCGCGGTCACGCGGGACATCGATCTCGACCGGACCGACATCGGTCACGACCGTCTTCGAGCGGGTTCCGTTGCGGGAGTTCGGTGTTCCACGACCCGCCGGATCGCCGTGGTCATAGCCGAGGTGATCGGTGATCTCCCCGTCCAGAGCCGATTCGACCACCATCTTGGTCAGCTGCCCCAACAGACCGTCTTCGCCGGTCAACTGCAGCCCGCTCGCGCGGGCCTGGGCCACGAGCCGGCCCACCAGCTCGGCATCCACCACCGACGTCTTCGCTTTCCTGGGTCTGGCCACCGAATCAGTATCGGCCACCTCGACCGCCACCACATCAGAGTTCATGTGCCACTCCTTGTTTCGGAGTTACACCGTTGTTTGTACAGTCCCCGTCAGCTCTTCTCGCCAAATAGGTTATTGGCTCGACCTTCTTGGTCTATCACTTAGATGGACCAATCCATTCCGGATACTGGACAGCGACAGGCTGTGGAGGGATCTGGACGGTAGGCGACAGCTTCAGGGTTTTCGAGTCCGGCTCCGCGATAAGGCCAGGGATCTGCTGCTGGAACCAGGTCCGGCAGCCTTCGGGATCGGAGTCCAGATTCTTTTTGATCTTAGTAATCTTCCAGTCTCCGAACACATTCCATCGTGGTGGCCGGTGTGCCGCCGGATCATGCTGGTTGGGATCGCGGTCGGCTATCCCTGGTTTGCCTGCGTTGCCGGTCGCATTCTCTAGTCGGATATCAACCACGGACATGTTCGAGGTGAAGTCACGGAGATCGCTTCCGCTCGCACCCACACTATCTTCGGGGACTACGTATCGGCATACAGTGGCCGTCACTGTCTTGTCGTCGGCGGAGTATGCGGTGATGTGGCTATGATGCGTCTCTTTGGTCTGCAGCCAGTACTCGGCCGATTCATCTGGCGCCACTTCGGTGAACAGGACGTCCATATTGTGATCGTTGTCGGGAGGCGCGAGGGCTTCACGGTATCCGGAGTATGCGTTGTTGATGCCGACATGACTAACGATCCATCCGGATTCGTGAGCGGCGCGTATTAGTTCTGCTCCGCGCGAGAACAGGTCGATTCCATGGTCGGCCGACCACACGTTGGAGTACGAGGGGTCCGGTTTCGATGGCTCCTCTTGATCGCAGGCGGATACCCCCGTGCCGACAGTGGCGACGGCGAGGCAGGCGAGGAGGATACGATTGTTCCGGCTCATTTACCTTTGCCCTGAACATCGAGGATGACCTGACTGTAAGCATTGCGCAACGTAGCACCGTGACCGTCGTCGGTTTGGCCGATCTTGTTGAACAGCTCGTTCAGCTCAGTTGTCAGGTGTTCATTCTTCGGGTCGAACTGAATCGATTCCCAAGACTTCAGCCCACCGTTTTCGAACAGATCAGAATATCTACTCTGCAGATTCTCCGGGATCTGCGCCTGTGAGAGCACCTCGTGGCTTCGTTGCGCAAAGTTAGGTGGTGCGACAGCTGGCAGTTCCGACTCGGTTGGTTTGGCGCCGGTGAAGAACTCCTTCAGATTGTCGCCACCCCCAGTCAGAATATCGCCGCCATACTTGCCTCCCGGCAGAGACTCGGTCAGACTCCGGCTGGTGATCGCCTTCATCTCGTCGTACGCCGCGCGCTTGCGGTCATACATATCTTGCGCATCGGCATAGTTGTTGCTGTGGTTGGACTCGGAGGCTGCGAAGATGCCTTTGTCGACAAGTGCGTTCAGCCGCCCGGCGGTGGCCAAGCTGTCGGTAGATCCCGGCAGCTGGGGATCGTGCGCGTACACCCCTTCGTTGCGCAGAACGCCGAACATGGCGGCGCCGTTCAAAGTCTTGCCAGCACCGGTAAGGTCGTGGTCAGTGTTCATCAGACCGAAGATGTTGGCTGCGCCCTTGTAGGAGCCATTCCCCTGAGGGTCGAGCCAGGTCGATATCTTGCCATCGCTGTTGATGTGATGGGGCACGTCGAAGCCAGGCAGTTCGGGGCGCGGGGTGCCAGCCAGCACGTCGACGTAGGGCGACATTCCTCTTGAGATCTCTTGAACCAGTGTCGGATTGAGCTGACCGATGCTGTGGCCGTTGATGCCGTGGTTGTCCATCTTGGTCAGTTCGTTCCAGCGTGCGTTCGGGTCTCCGCCACCGGCGAGGTACTCACCGACCGAACTCATGATGTGGCCGGTCCGCTGGGCTGTCTTCACATCGATCGGGTTGTTCGGGTCTTCGACGACCGAATCCTGCGGGTCGAACTTGAAGAGTGTGGACACAGCAGTACCGCGGTCACTCCACTCGTGAGTGAGCACGTTATGCATGAGCTTCTCGTGGTCTGGGCCGGTCACCAGACCTTCAACCGCTGCCTTGTCGGTACCGGCGACGGCGAACATGTCCTCACTGATACGCGGCCCGAACTGCCCGACGACGCTGGGATCAGCTCCGTCGATCTTCAGTGACGGGTGGATGAAGTCGTCGGAGTTTTTGAAGTTCTCGTAGCCGTCGAGGTACTTCGCTCCCACGTCGAGCAGCTTGCGGTCGACGTCAGTTCCGAGACGGTACTGCGGGTCGCCAGCGCCGACTATCTTTGCGATCGCCTGGTTGTCGGCTACCCCGTTGAGGTTGACCTCATGGGCGATGCCGTATTTCGACTTGTCCGTGACGAGGTCGCTGCGGGTCAGTGAGGCCTGCATCTGTTTCGGCAGCTGGCCGAGTCCGCCCTTGCCGCTGTTGGGCAGGTCTTTGTCATCGGCTGCCACCGCTCCCGCGTTGATCGACGGGTTCGACAGGATCTGCAGCGAGTTCGCCAACGCGCGCTGTCCATCTGGCGGGAGCTTGCTCATGATCTGCTGGATTTCCTGAGGGCTTTTGCCGTCGAGCGAGTGGCTGAGCCCGTTCAAGTACTCCATCTGCGAGGCGGGGATCGTAGTCGTCTCGCCACGCTGCAATGCCGCCACCTGATCAGGCGTCAGCTGACCAGCCTGGATAAGACGCTGTATGCCGTCTTGGCTCAGGTTGACCGGTTGGGTGATCAGATTCGATCCGTCGGCTTTGCCTTGATCGGTGCCGAGGGCAGCCGGAGAAGCGATGAAGGCCGCTCGAAGGTCTGCGTGAGCGTTGTTCAGGTCGTCGCGGAGTTTGCTGTCGGCCTGCACAGTGGAACGGGCGGCGTCGTTGAGTTCAGCTTGGAGGTCGAGCAGCGCCTGTTTGTCCTCGTCGCTGACCGACTTCCCAGGTGGAATACTCAGCGCGAGCGTGTCGGCGATCGAATAGCCGCGACGTTCCGCTTCGATGAGAGCTCCCCGGGCCCGTCGAAGCGGTGCATCTATCTCGTCGTAGCCGTTCTTGACGCGTTGGGCGACGGTGCTGATTTTGTCGGCAAGGGTCTGCATGGTCTTCTGGTCAGCCAGCGCTCGGTCCTGGGCCGCTTGCGCACATTGGCCTTCCCAGTACGTGTCGTTCACCTTCGTGACAGCGTCTACGTATCGGTCGAACAGATGCTCGAGGTCGGTACCGAAAGCGACCCAGGAATCACCGAGGGCGATCAGGCTCGACGGATCGGCGTAGTCGATCCAAATCTTCAGAGTCATCCCCGCTCCTACGCAGTCCAGTCGCCGGTCGATTTGCGGTAGACATCCAAGATGCTGTTGGCATTGCTCTCGTCAGTGTCCTTGTACTGACGAGCAACGTTGGCCATCACGTCCCCGGTCTCGCCCAGGCGCTCCTTGATCGTCGGAATCAGCACTCCGAGAAGCTGTTCGCTCTCGAGGAACAAGCCAGCGGCGGTTGACTGCAGCTGCTCATGCGGGCTCACAGCAGCTACCCGTTTCGGCTTGGTGCTCCCGGCTTGACGGGCCAGATCGTGCAGGGTTGTTGCGAGCTTCCCCAGTGTCTCCAGATCGGCCTTGAACGTAGCCATACGCCCCCCAGGTCAAACGGTCGAATGTCGAGCTTGAACGCCCAACACCCTACCGCAGGCAGGTGGAACACCCGGCGCATCGAATGTGCCCGATCGCGGGCACGAGGCCTGTGGCGAGGGCGTCCGAGACCTGGTAGTTGATCAATCAACGCCAAGAGCGTAAGTGTTTTCGACGAGGTTGGGATCGGCGCCTCCACCCCAGGTATCGGTGTGAACGTCCTGTAGGTCGTCAGCCCTGAGAAGTAGAAACGAAGTGTTCCCAGTCTTCGATGTAAGAGTCATACGCTATGAATCCATGGGCGCGGAACCCATTACGACGGGCGTCGTTCGTCGCCGGGCCCGGTAGTGAGGCCGCAGGGCTATGGATGTAGTTCGAATAGGCGAGTGAAAACTGAGGAGCCCGACCATGTCCGACCCCAAAGACCGTCCACCTGAACCGACTGAGGGTTCAACTGTCCGTTTCTCGGTCCAGCATTCCGTTCAGCTCAAATGGGAGGGCAGTCGGCGCATCTACACATTCGTCGCGATTCGATGTAACGATCACTGGTACACCTCCAGGATCGACGACGAGATCGAATTCGACGGAGATCATAGGATCCGATGGGGTGTGCCTCCGCTCAGCGATTGGACCGAGATCGTCGAAGCCGCGCACGGGCCGATTGAGGTTGCGAGTGGGTGGGCGGCAGTCGGTGTCGGAAAGGGCAATCACACCCACGAAGTGTGACCAGATAGCGCCGCGATCCATCCACTAGCGTTCGGCAGCTTGCTGCGCTCGGGTCGTTGGGAAGCTGTGTCTACCAACAAGATCTAGACGACCGACCAAAGCGCGCTACGGCAGAACCTTCGACAGTGGTAGGCGGTCAGTTGGACCGAGGGTGTCGAGTCGTATCTCGAAGACGAACGGCACATCGTCGGGGCCGCCGGATAGCCACCATGTGCTGACGGTAGCTATGCCGTCGTCGATGTCCTCGATAGTGCACTGGTTCGTGGTGGGGCATGGATAGGCGGGTGTGGGAAGCAGTTCCCCGCCGAACGAGGGTGTCTTGTCGACCAGTTGGTGAGGTCGGCCGTGTGCATCTACCAACTCGACCAGGACGATGCCCGGTTGCGGATCGTCGCTGAGCCAATAGACAGCGATGGCGGGCAGTTCACAGCCGTCGCCCTTTCCCGACGTCTCTTTCACGGCAGTAGCTTATCGATCCGACGGTCGACAGGTGGACCTGAGCGTGCGCGTTGTTCGGCAGTGGCTGGACGCTCCAGATGCGTTGGCGCGCCTATGAATAACGGCTGGACATCATCCGTTCGGAACGCGCGGGTCGCGGCATGACCGGATATTCGACTGAGTGCTCTACTGTGCGATCAGGCGATCTGTGCGGTGAGTGCTCGTGTCCAGAAGTCGATCACGGTCTCGACAGAATCGTCGATCGTGCGACCGTCGAGTGGGTCGAGAACGATGCCGTGGATTTGGGCTTCGACAGCTTGGACGAGCAGTACCGCGGTCAGTGTCGGATCGGTTCCGCCGGCGCCGAGGCGGCTCAGGTGGAAGGCGACTTCGCCGACCAACAGTTGTTCGAACTGCTTGAGCTTTTCGATGCTTGCGGGCGTGCGGGGTGCCTGTTCGTAGAGCAGGCGATGCATTTGCGGCTCGGCAGTGTGCAGGCGTGCGACTGCGGTGATCAGCCGCCGCACGGTATCGACCAAAGGTGGCTGCTCGCTGCGTAATTGGGCCGCTTCGGGCAAGAGGTCCGCTGCGCCGTCGCGGAGGTGACGTTCGGCGAGTGCGTAGAGCAGCGCGTCTTTGTTCGGTATGTAGTGATAGAGCGTCCCGATCGACACCCCGGCCAGTTCGGCGACCTTGTTGGTGGTGGTCGCGGCGTAGCCATGTTGTTGGAAAAGTCGAGCAGCCGCGTCGAGGATCGCGTCGAAGGTGAACTCCGATCGCTGCTGGCGCGGGGTTTTGCGTGGGGTCGACATGGTCTCCCGAAACCGAGTTGTCAAAACCGAGGATTACTCGAATCATTATGGCATGCATGACTCCTACCTGGCATTTCTCCCCGATGATCTCCGTCCGGACCCGAGCCTTCGACCCGAGTCGACGTGGTGGCTCTGGCGTGGCGCACGCATCCACGTCGAGCGTGTTGCTCGACCGGATGACCCGGTGCGCATGCTGTTGGTGCACGGCGGAGGCGGGCACGCGGCGGTGATGTGGCCGTTCGCGGCCATGGCGGCACAGCTGGGCTTCGAGGTATTGGTCCCCGATCTGCCGGGGTACGGGCACACCGAGACGAGATCGGCTCGGGCAGTGCGTTATCCGGACTGGGTCGACTGCGTCGCCGATCTGGTTCGGGCCGAGAAGACGGCCGATCCACGCCCCTTGGTGGTGTTCGGGGCCAGCATGGGCGGAATGCTGGCCTACGAGGCCGCGGCCCGTACCGGCATGGTCGATGCTCTCGCGGTCACCTGTCTACTCGACCCTCGATCGCGTCGAGCTCGCCGCTGTATCGGCAGACACCGCTGGCTCGGACACTATGGCCCGAGACTGCTGGTCCCGGCGTTCGATGGTATTCGTGTGCCAATGCGGTTGGTGGCCAACGTGACTGCGATGTCCAACCTTTCCGACCTCAACGCTATCGTCACCGCTGATCCACGAGGCGGCGGTGTGTGGGTGCCCTTGGGATTCTTGCGCACCTACCTGCGATCGGTTCCGCTGGTCGAGCCGGAGAATTTCACCGCTTGCCCGGTGTGGTTGCTGCACCCCGGCGCTGACCGCTGGACGCCGCTGGCGGTCAGTCGGATGTTCTTCGATCGCATCGCCGCACCGAAGCAACTCTTCGTCCTCGAGCAGGCAGGGCACTACCCGGTCGAAGATCCTGGAATTCGCCAACTGGCAACAGCATTGGCGGACATTCATGACCAGGTCGCCACCACGATCTGACCGGCCCCGTTGCCTCCTACGAACCCGACTGGCGCAATCCCCACATCGTGTAATCGGCTATGTGCATGCGTTGAGTTGTTATGTGCCTGAGGCCATGTTGGCGGCGAGGATGTAGTTGGGGTGGCGGTCGATGTTGGTGCGGGCGCGGTCGTAGCGCATGGTGGTGACGAAGGAATGGCGCAGCATGTGCGGGTGCATCCTCGGTAGCCGCGTCGCCGAATCCTGGGCCAGGCGCCGCAATCGTATTGTGGCGCAATGACGATCCATGCGCCGTCCACGGGTGTTGAGCAGGATCGGCCCACGATCACGGTCCCCGACGGCGCGGTCGATCGCCCGCCCGACAGCTGGAGGGAGCGGGATCAGGGCGAGCTTGGAACCCTTCCCGATCACTCGCAGCACGCGGTGGCCACGTTCCTCACCGATGTCCTCGACGTCGGACTTGCACGCCTCGAAGATCCGCAACCCAAGCAGTCCGAGCATCGCTACCAGTGCGAAGTCGAACAGATTCGCTGAATCACGGCCTGCGGTGAGCAGCGCTTCGAATTGCAGGTGCGAAAGCCCCAGTGTCGGTGACTCGTTCGGTACTCGCGGGCGGCGAACATACTCGGCCGGCGAGTGCTCGATGACGCCGTCGATGACGCAGGTGCGGTAGAACCCGGTGACGACCGCGGTGCGGCGGGCGACGGTGGAGGGTTTGAACCGGCGGATTTCCTGCATCCACCGCACATACCGTTCGATCTCAGCCCGCACCACCAGCAACGGCAGGAGGTTGTGTTCGGTGCACCAGCAGAAGTACAGGCGCAGGTCCGATCCGCAGTGGATACGGGAGCTTCCGGTGAACCGGGCCAGATAGACCGCGCTAGCCAGCCTCAATACGAGATCGTCACCGGCGAAGGTGACGTCGATATCGGATGAAGTACCCATGCTCAACGATGCCGGGCAACACCAGCCCGCACGCGCCCCGGGGGGCGTCGAGCAATCCAACCGGGCAGTGCCTCCGAATGCATGGTGGTGCATCGCTCGCACGAGCACCGTGTTGCGCCAGTTCGGATACGAGCATCGCACCGATCTCCCGGCGCACGCAGAGCATGCTTGCCGACCATCAACGGGGTCACCGAGTACGCCCGGCTCGCGGCATAAGCGTGTGCGGGGCCCGGATGCTTGGGGCGGCCATAGTTGATCCGTGATCGTGCGGCGCTGACAATCCTCGCCGAGATGTCGCGTGCGCGGTGGCCGTCGTCGAGGCTTGGTTGACTCAGCCTGTCGGGTGGTCGGCTGCCCAGCCGCGCTCGAGTAGGGCGAAGATCGTGTGTGCGGCTTGCTGCGGGTTGGTGTGTCGGTGGACGAGATCGGCCGCTTCCAGTGCGAAACGGGCCAGAGCCGTGCAGGCGGTGTCGTCAGCGGGGGCGCCGATGTCCTCGGCGATAGCGTGGGCGAGGGCGGTCTCGTGGCGCTGCCACATGCGGCGGGCATAGTCGCGCAGCGCGGGGGTGTCCTCGACCATGCGCAGGAAGCCAGCGGTGCGCATGTCGGTGACCGCCCGACGCAGCATGTGCTCGCGTCGGCGCAGGATGTGCTCGCGCAGGGCGGTGGGGATGGACTGGCCGGGGGTGCGGTCGCGCACCGCCGCGACGAGCGTGGCCTCGATGTCGTCGTCGAGGTCGAAGACCAGGGCTTCCTTGCTGGGGAAGTGTTTGAACAGAGTGGTCACCGCCACGTCGGCGGCGTCAGCGACGTCCTTGACGCCGACCTGGTCGTAGCCGCGCTCGACGAACAACCGCACCGCAGCATCGGACAGGGCCTGGCGCGTCTGGGCCTTCTTACGCTCTCGGCGCCCGATTGGCTCGCTCATGCCGCCCACCATATCGCAAAGGCGTAGCCACAACGAATGGCTATTCATTGCACTTTTGTAGTCAATATGATTTTGTGAGTGAACGTGCCGGAACTCCGGGCGTGCTCACCCAGAAGGGATCACTTCGCCATGAGCAACCCTCGTATCGCGATCATCGGCGCCGGCCTCGGCGGCCTGGCCTGCGCTCGCGTCCTGCAGCTGCGCGGCCTGCCCGTCACCGTGTTCGATCGCGAGCTATCCCCCGACGCTCGCGTCCAGGGCGGCGCCCTGGACCTGCACCCCGACACCGGCCAGGCAGCCCTGCGCGCCGCGGGCCTGCTCGAACAGTTCCGCACCCTGGCCCGCCCCGAGGGCCAAGAGCGCCGCGTGCTGGACCCCGCCACCGCGGCGGTCCTGCGCCATGACCAGCCCGCCGACGGCGAGGACTACGCGCCGGAAATCGATCGCGGTCAGCTGCGGGCTCTGTTCCTGGGATCTCTCGCCGACGGTGCCATCTGCTGGGGCCGCGCTGCCAGCGGGGCGACGCCGCTGGTCGACGGCGCCGCCCGCCTACACCTGGTCGACGGGACTGCCGAGGACTTCAACCTGGTCATCGGCGCGGACGGAGCCTGGTCACGGATCCGCCCGGCCCTATCTGGCGCCGTGCCCGGCTACCTCGGCACAACCATCGTCGAGACCCAATTCGACGACGTCGACGCCCGGCACCCCGCCATCGCGAACCTGGTCGGCCACGGCACCCTGAGAGCCAGTTCCGCCGGCAAAGCTCTGTGCGCCATGCGCAACAGCGGCGGCCGTGTCCGCGTCTACGCCATACTCGACATCCCGCTCGACTGGCATGCTGCCGCCGGCGTGGACCTCCAGGACAGCAAGGCCGTGCGGGAGTACCTGCTGGGTGAGTTCGACGGCTGGCACGACAGCCTGCTCGACCTGCTGCGCGACAGCGACGCAGGATTCGTCAACCGCCCCCTGCACGTCTTGCCACTCGGGCACACCTGGGACCACACCCCCGGTCTCACCCTGCTCGGTGACGCCGCCCACCTCATGCCCTCGCTCGGCATCGGGGCCAACCTCGCCATGCTCGACGGCGTCGACCTGGCCGACGCCCTCACCACACACTCCGAAGTGGACAGTGCCGTTCGCGCCTACGAAACCGTCATGCTGCCGCGATCCAGCGCAGCAGCCCATGCCTGCGCCGACCTGTCCGGCATCCTGACCACCGACACACCCACAGATATGAACGCCGTGCGCAGGCACCTCAACGAGCAACTCCTCCACCCCCAAACACCCCACTGAACAAGACCCACCAACCAGACGGCGGCCCGCCAAACGACCTGCAATCGGCTACCGGATGGCGACTATCTTTGGCGTGGAAGACGGTCGGCGGCGTGACTCATTGCCTGCTTGCTGCCTTGTCAATCGTGAAGTCGCGGACCAGCAGGAAGAACGGAATCGCGGTGGCGATACCCACCGAGAAGGTCATCACGAACGAGATAGCCCACCAACCCACGATGCCGAGCCGCCGTGCTTCGGAGAAGGCCCATAGGTGGAAGCCGAGCACCACGAAGGCGAGGTCGACCATGGCGAAGCGGCCCGGCACCGTCTTGTAGATGTCGCCAACGAAGAAATCCAGCACCGACTTCGGCCCGTTGCGCCATAGGTAGGGCAGCGCGATCGAGTTCTGCGTGATGAACGCGGCGACGAGCGTCGCGATGAGGGTGGGCCGTCGCCATGGCGAATCCGCGGTGCCGTCAGACATGGGGCAGTCTCCTAAGGTCGTGACGTGAGGTCGGCGGGTTGGCCTTGGAGGCCAGGCCCAGCAACCGAAGCCTCAGAGGTAACCGATACCCATAGTTACATACAATTGGTTGCGGTCGGACAACCGTATGATGCGGCGCAACGGCAATATCGGATGTTGTTGATCTCGTCGCTCAGAACGCCCGCCCAGCGGTAGCGGACGTTCTGCGGGTCAGTCGATCTCGACTTGACGATCGCTCGCTCAACTGCCTGTGCTGCTGGCTTCGCGCCCGTTCCGTCGAACTGGCGGAGGTAGAAGAAAGGTTGACCGAAGGCATACGGGTGGATGTTTGGGAGTATGTCGTGGGCGGTTCTACGGTCGACACAATCCCGGCGGCGTAATGGCGGCAGTGCCAGCCGCGCAACGAGATTAGTGCACCGCGACGGGAAGCAGGCAGGTTGATATGAGTGAAGAGCCAACAACCATCGAACTCGACGACGCTGTCCTTTCCGGACCGCCCAAGACCTTGGCTGGTGGACTGGTCAAAGCTGTGCGGCCACGCCAGTGGGTGAAGAACGTCTTGGTGCTGGCCGCGCCGCTGGCCGCAGGCACGATTCCGGGTACTGACACCTTCGTCTTGTCCGACCTGACCCGCGTCCTTCATATCGGTATCGCGTTCGTGGTGTTCTGTCTGGCGGCCTCGGGGATCTATCTGGTCAACGACGCGCTCGATGTGGAGGCAGACCGAGCTCATCCGACCAAACGTTTCCGGCCGATCGCCGCCGGTGTCGTGCCGGTGAATCTGGCGTACGCGCTGTCGGTGGTACTCCTGGGCGCCTCGATCCTGATCTCATTCGCGGCCACGTGGCAGCTGGCAGTGGTGATGGCGGTGTACATCGGTATCCAGCTCGCCTACTGCTTCGGGCTCAAGCATCAAGCGGTGCTCGACATCTGCATCGTGTCGTCGGGCTTCGTATTGCGCACGGTCGCTGGTGGTGTGGCGGCGAACATTCATCTGTCCCAATGGTTCCTGTTGATCGCGGCCTCCGGCTCGCTGTTCATGGCCGCGGGCAAGCGCTATGCCGAGCTGAGGATCGCGCTCGACACCGGTGCCAAGATTCGCAAGTCGCTGCAGTACTACACGCCTACCTATCTGCGTTTCATATGGACCTTGTCCGGTACCGCGGTCGTGGTCTTCTACGGGCTGTGGGCGTTCGAGCCCGATCACCAGGACAACCCATGGTTCGCAATCTCGATGATTCCCTTCACGATCAGCCTCCTGCGTTACGCGGTCGACGTCGATGGCGGCCAGGCCGGTGAACCCGAAGAGATCGTGTTGGGCGACCGAATTCTGCAGCTCTTAGCCGCAGCGTGTCTCGCAGCAGCCGGGATGGCCGTCTATCTCAGCTGAGCAGACATCCGCGCCTCAACCCGACCGCGATCGGCCCCCACGGTCCGGCCTTCACCCACGACGTGAAATCGGCAGTTTCGGCGTTGAACCCAGCCTCGGATCGGTACCGCTGGTCGATCTTCCGCAGAGCCGCACTGGCCGGTTCGATCAGCGCGCAACGCGGCATTATGGTGCACTCATCCGGAGTCGGTCCGGTGGTTCCACAGCCGCGGTTCCCGCTCAAGAAGTAGCTGGCAGCGATTCAATGCTGGATCAGGCCGCCGACCGGAGTGGACGCTACATGACCGGTTGGCGGAACCGCCTGTGTGTCGGCTGCCAGGGAGAAGGGACCACTTCAGAGACGGTTTTGCCATGAGTATGGGACCGCTTGTTTGCCACTGATGGGACCACCTGGGTAGGGGTTTTGCCAGTTATGGGACCACCCGGCGTGGCTGCGGGGTTCCCGGTCGTTCGGCCGCTGTATTGGCCCAATGAGCTACCGGGAGGTTTCGGTGATCGAGATCGTGGAGATGCTGCGGCTGTGGCTGCAGGGGCTGGGTTTGCGGGAGGTGGCCCGGTTGTCGGGGACCGACCGCAAGACGGTGCGCCGGTATGTGGAGGTGGCGCGTTCGTGTGGGCTCGATCGTGAGGGTGATGCAGCCCAGTTGACCGATGAGCTAGTCGCGGCGGTGATAGCCGGGGTTCGGCGCAAACGCCCGAACGGGAAGAGTGATGCGTGGGAAACCATTGCCGCGCAACATGATCAGATCAAGGCGTGGCTCGATGAGGGCCTGACGTTGACGAAAATCCATATCCTGCTGGGACGCCGTGGTGTGGTGGTGTCATATCGGACTTTGAACCGTTATGCGACAACAGAATTGGGGTTCGGGAAACGCCGGACTACAGTGCGGGTTGCCGATTGCGAACCCGGTGCTGAGGTGCAGGTCGACTTCGGCAGGCTGGGGATGCTCACCGATGCCGATGATGGTCGGCGTCGGGTGGTGCAGGGGTTGATCTTCACTGCGGTTTATTCGCGGCACATGCTGATCTATCCGAGCTACCGGCAGACCCTCAACGATGTGATCGACGGGTTCGAGTCGGCGTGGGTATTCTTCGGTGGCGTGTTCGCGGTGGTGATCCCGGACAACATGAAAACGATTGTGGACAAAGCAGATTCGACTGATCCGAAACTCAACGACGCGTTTCGTGAGTATGCCCAGACGCGTGGGTTCGCCATCGATCCGGCCCGCATCCGCAGCCCCCGCGACAAACCCCGCGTCGAACGCTGCGTGCCCTATGCGCGGTCTAATTTCTTTGCCGGAGAACAATTCCGGGACCTGTCGGACTGCCGGTCCAGAGCCGCCAAGTGGTGCGCGGAAACGGCGGGGATGCGGATCCATGGCACGACCCGGCTGCGCCCGGCGGAGGTGTTCGCCGCCGAGGAGGCCCCGCAGTTGAAACCACTCTCGCAGGAGCCGTTCGACATCCCGACCTGGGTTCGACCGAAGGTGGCTCCCGACAGGCATGTTCAGATCGCCAAAGCTCTCTACAGCGTTCCCGGTGAACTCGTCGGGGTCCGCCTGGATGCCCGCCTTGATTCGACCACGGTGAAACTGTATTGGCGCGGAGAGCTGATCAAGGTCCACCCGGTCATGGCGCCGGGCCGCCGGCACACCGATCCCGCCGACCTGCCCAGTGAAGTCAGCGTCTATGCGATGCGGGACTTGAATACCTTGCAGCGCAAGGCATCCGAGCATGGCGCTCATGTCGGGATCTACGCCGCGGAGGTGCTGGAACATCCGCTGCCCTGGACGAAGATGCGCCAGGTTTACCGGCTGCTCGGGCTGGTTCGCCGTCACGGCGCCGCCGCCGTCGACGACGCCTGCCGCCGCGCCCTGGACGCTGAGGTCGTCGATGTCGGCGTCATCGATCGCATGCTGACCCGCAGCGCGGTCGGCCAGCAGCTCAGTCTGTTGCCACCACCGCCGACTCCGTCCCGGTTCGTCCGCGCGACAACCGATTTCGAGATCAGGAGGCCGTCATGACCACCCGCCGACCCGCCGCGACACCGGCGGTCAAACCGATCGATATCTCACCGGAACTCAAAACGTTGATGCGCCGGCTCAAGCTCGGGCAACTGCTCGACACCCTGCCTGAACGCCTGGCTTTGGCGCGATCGAATCGGCTGCCGCACCACGACTTCCTGGAAATGCTGTTCTCCGACGAGGTCACCCGCCGCGACCGCCAATCCGCCCAACGCCGCGCGAAATCCGCGCATCTGGACCCGCAGATGCAGCTGCAAGCCTGGGACGACACCACCGCAGTCAATTTCGACTCCGAACTCTGGGCGGAGCTGACCTCGCTACGGTTCCTCGCCGACGCCTACAACATCCTCATCATGGGACCGGTGGGCGTCGGAAAAACGTTCCTGGCCAACGCATTAGGACACATCGCGGTCCGCCGCCACCATTCGGTTCACACCGAACGCAGCGATAAGCTGTTCAAACGCCTGCGCGGGGCACGCCTGGACGGCAGCTACGAAGACGAGATGCGCAAACTCCACCGCGTCGACCTGCTCATCCTCGACGACCTGGCCCTGCACCGGCTCGAAGCCACCGAGACCAACGACTTCTACGAACTGATCGTCGAACGTCACCGCAAAGCTTCCACCATCATCACCAGCAACCGGGAACCACCCGAAATCCTGACCATGATGGCCGACCCGCTGCTGGCCCAATCAGCGATGGACCGACTGCAATCAGCCGCCTACGAACTCGTCGTCGAGGGCGAGTCCTACCGGCAACGCCAGAAGCCACGCCACGGCAAGCCCGCAACCGATTGACCAGCGACTCGGTCGTCAGTCACCATCAGCACACGGCCCGCGACCGGGTCCAACCCGGTCCCATGCTCATGGCAAACCGGTGGTCCCATCACCCTGGCAGGCGACACCTGTGCCAGAGCTAGGCCTGTATCGACGAGCGATGATCGACGCAGATAGGCCACCTGAGGAATCATGGTCCAGGTCGGCTCGACGGTCGCCCCGTTCAATTCGGCTCTGAGCCTGCCGCTGGCGACGCGGACGCGGTAGAAGATTCCAACGTTTTGATGCTCGGCGCCTGCACGGGCTGCAGCTGCGGGGATCACTCTCGAATCCACGCCCAGTAGACGTTCGACGACCCCGTCGTATCCGGTCTCCTCGCGGAGTTCCCGGGTTACCGCGTCGAAAGGATCTTCTGCGTGCTCGACCCCTCCACCCGGAAGCGTCCAAGTGGTTTCGCCGTTTCCGACGACATGACGAGCAAGCAGTACGCGGCCATCTTCAAGGCAGACGGCGTACGCCGCCAATCTGAAACTCACCCGGTGAAGCCTATTCCGAGGCTCGGATCGATCTGCAAGGTAGGAACTCCCAAGCGATCATCCTCAATTCGGCAATATCGTGCGTTGGGAAGCGCTGTCAGCCAACCGTTTTGGACGGATGACCAACGCGCACTCTGCGGCCAATACCGGACGTTTGCGGGGTTAACTGTCGGCCAAGGTTTGCCTTGCCCGAGCAGGAAGTTGTCGAACACGGATGACTGAACGCCCGGTTTGGACCACACCGTCGGGAATCGGTCGGGGTCGAGCCTCAGATTGTGATTGGTCATCCGGAGCGCCGGAGGCAAGTGCCGAGTGACTCGATTGCTCTGTTCATACCGCTGATGATCAGGCCGAGGGGTCATTTGCCGATCGGTCGGGTGGGTGCGTCGGAGTCGTCGGTGTGAAAAGTGCGTGGTGGCCGTGGTAATCGGTGTCCACGAGGCTGTTCGATCCTGGGCAGGGGGCTGTGGGAGATCGGTTTACTCGTCGTTGATCGCGCATCGCTGACTGCTGTGAGCTGTTCGGTGACCGGGTCGGTGATCGGGGTGGTCTTCACCAGGTCGACGACCTCGCCGCCGGGATGTTCGTGTTCGAGTATGGGTTCGCCGAGGCCGATCTTCTGCTGGATCTTCTTCATCCAGGCCGGTGCCCACCAGCAGTCGTCGCCGAGCAGCTTCATCGTGGCCGGCACGAGCAGCATGCGCAGAATGGTGGCGTCGATGAACAGTGCGGCGATCATGCCGTAGGCCATGTACTGCATCATCACCAGATCGGAGAACGCGAACGCGCCGGTCACCACGAGCAGGATGAGCGCGGCCGCGGTGATGATGCGGCCGGTATGTGCGGTGCCGATGCGTACCGCCTCGGTGGTTGAGGCGCCTTGTGCTCGTGCCTCGACCATTCTCGACAGCAGGAAGACCTCATAGTCGGTGGACAAGCCGTAGATGATCGCGATGATCAGCACCAGTACCGGTGCCATGATCGGTTGCGGGGTGAAGTTGAGCAGGCCCGCGCCGTGTCCGTCGATGAAGATCCAGGTCAAAATGCCGAGCGTGGAACCTAATCCGAGCGCGCTCATCAAAGCTGCCTTGATCGGTAGCACCAGCGAGCCGAAGGTCAGGAACATCAGCATTGTGGTGAGGAACAGGACGAGGGCCACCATGAACGGAATGCGGACCAGCAGGGCGTCGATGCTGTCTTTCTGCATCGCGGGCAGCCCACCGACCAGCATGGTCACCCCTTCTGGCAGTTCGAGGGTCCGTAGGTAGTTGATCGTCTTTCCTGCGTCGTTGATGTCGGCCACGCTTGCCTTGGTGCGGTAGACGTCGGGTCGAGTGTTGGCGCGGGAGGGCACTTCGAATGGGGTGGTGAGCCCAGGAGCCTGGTTGGCTTGTTTCCACGCTGCCCCTACCGCAGTGCTGTCGTCGGCGACGAAGACGAGCTCGAGTGGGTCGGATCTGCGCCCCGGGAAGTAGGTGTCGATCTGTTCTTTCGCCTGGCGGACCTCGTCGCCAGGGGGCAGGTACTTCTCACTGAGCCCGCCGAAGAGCAGATGCTGCACCGGCAGGATCAACAGGACCAGCGCGACGCAGATAGAAATGGCGATCTTTATCGGATGCTTCATCACCCAGACCGTCATCCGGCCCCAAAACCCGTTCTCGATCTGTTCGGCGGTCTTGGTCTTGCGGAACCGTTTGAACCCCAACGCGTCCACTCGTTTGCCGAGGACGGCGAGCATCGCGGGCAGCACGGTGATCGCGGTGAACGCGGCCAGCGTCACCGTGGTGATCGCGCCGTAGGCCATGGATTTGAGGAAGCCCTGTGGGAACAGCAGCATGCCGCCGAGGCTGGCGATGATCATCGTCGCGGAGAACACCACGGTGCGGCCCGCAGTCATGACCGAGCGGCGAACCGCTGCGCGCGTGTCATAACCTTCGGCGATCTCTTCGCGGAATCTGCTCACGATGAACAGCCCGTAGTCGATCGCCAGACCCAGGCCGATCATTGTCACTACCGAGGAAACGAAGGAGTTCACCTCGGTGAAGTTGGTGAAGATCCGCATGATGCCCATCGAGCCGATCATCGTCAAGGCACCGATGGTCAAGGGCAATGCTGCGGCGACGATCCCACCGAAGATGAAGAACAGCAACAACCCCACCGCAGGCAGCGCGATAACTTCCATCCGGCGGATATCGTCGGACATCCGATCGTTCAAAGTGCCTGCGATCGCTTGTATCCCGCTGACCTGCACGTCGACACCGGGGATGGCGAAGACGTCTTTGACCTTGCGGTAGTTGCGCACCATCTCGGTGTCGCTGTCGCCACGAATGGCGATCAACGCGATCGCATGCTTGCGGTCCTTGGTGGCCGCGGCCGAGCCGCTGGCCTTGCCGGTCTCGGTCCGCCAGTACGCGGCGTTGATCCCGGCGATCTGGTCGGGATAGTCGCGCGGCAGGCTGTTGAGATGGTCGGTGACCGTACGGGCGAACTCCGGATCATCGACCGTCTCACCGTCAGGCGCGGTAAAAAGCAGTGCTACATCGACGTCATGGTTGCGGCCGAACGCCTCATCCGCCAGCCGCCCGGCTTGCGATGACTCCGATCCCGGATCGAACAGGCCACCGGAGCTGAGATGATCCTCCAACCCGAATCCATAAGCACCCAACGCCAACAGGCCCGCCACCGCGACACCGATGACCCCGAATCGCAGCCGACAAACCAGATCGCCCCACCACGTGAACACCTAGGCCGCCTCTAATCTGGACTCGCACTCAGTCACCGGGGTGCCAAACATGCACGCGCGCAGCCGAATCACGCACGGTAGCGAATCGGCGAGCGGTATGGACGGCTGCACCGTGCGCCGGACCAATCCCATCGCTTGTCCAGCAGCACCCAGTGTCATCATTTAGACCCCTCCACCTCGTCCCCGCTCGATGTGACTACGAATCAAACGTACCGACTCGAAACGACCTGCCTCCCCAGACAGTTCCCCTTGAAGACTGGCCACGATGCGTTCGACCGCCTCGCCAAGGTTGTGCCAACTATTCGCGTGCCGTTGACAGCGGACCACAGCAAGTATTCGGTGACAACTGTTGATCACGGTCGGTCGAACGCACGCACATCGGCTACCGACCTGTTGGGCGGCAGTATGTTTCAGCGTCCGACCGCGCGATAAGCGGCTACCGCGCATTGGTCGAGATGTCGGCCTGTTGCCCACACGCGGGGCGAGCAGCGCCCGTTAACCCCTCCGCCTCGAGATCCCACCCGCCGACCGAATACTCTGGCGCCCGTTGGTCGGCACCATCCTGGAGATCCTTTATGGCAAGTCTTATTTCGATGTGGATGATGCGGCCTTCGAGAGGGATGTACTCCAACGGTCGGTTGTAGTGCCGGTGGCGATGCTTCACTGGGCCGATGGGCACGAGCCGTCCACCATCCTGAAGGACCTCCTCGAGCGGCTGGCGCTGGAGTATGAGGGTCGGTGGGTGCTTGCGAGGATCCGCGTCGACGCGGACCAGCATGAGTGGCGGGATTTCTGGTTCGATTCCGTCCCTGGGATCTTCGGCGTTGTCGACGGGAGTACGCGTCCACTGTTCGGTCGCCTGACTCTCCAAGAGAAGGGCGCGGCTCTCGAGATTCAGGTGCGTCAGCACTTGGATCGACTTGTGGAGTGGGCGGATGCGCATTGGTCCCACGATTGGAAGCGACTGAACGAGCTGTAACCGGGCCAACCGATCCGACGCGCGCTTGGACGGTTGGCCAACGCCCGCGCAGCGGCATAGAGCGGATATCGCGGGCATGGCCTGGATCCGCCCGGACGCCGTGGGTCAGGCGATCCGCGACATGCTGTCGCGCTGACCAGACCGGCCCCAGCAAGTGGCCGTGGTACAGAATCGACTCTAGGGAGATCGTCGCGGGGCGGGGTCGATTCCGTGCTCGGAGTGCAGGCAGGAAGGAATTCTCGCCCCGCCCACCTCGCGACGACGTCGGCAACTCGGCACGGTGATCGCCGACACCACATATGAGAAGACACCCTGACTCCTAGGCATTCGCGCGCTGAATGGAGCGCAGAATTACACCGCGAATGCCGGGAAGTGCCATGGCCCGCATCGTTAGATCGCCGATCAGTACGTGCAGCTTCGAGGGCGGGGCGAACCGAGTTGCACCCTTGCGAGCCAACGCCTGCCGCTTGCGCACCTCGGGTCGCAGCAACTGCTCCCAGTGTGCCGCCGCGGTGGGGATGTCGTCGCCGTGTTCATCGAGCAGGGTGCCCAATTGCTCGGCGCCCAGCAGCGCGAGGGCGACGCCGTATCCGGCGAACGGGGTGACGCACCAGGCGGCGTCGCCGACCAGGACGACTCGGTCGCTGCTCCAGCGGTCCATGACGATCTGGCTCACCGAATCGAAATAGGCTGTGTCGGGGTCGGATTCGAGGTGCCGCAGCACATCTGGCACGCCGCCGCCCAAATCACCGAAGATCTCCCGTAACGCCAGCACGGGTCCGCGCGCCACCTCGGCCGCAGAATCGCTGGCGCGGTAGGTGAAGAAGGCCGAAGATCGCCGCGGGCCCATGTTGATCACTGCTGCGGTGCGGCCCGGACCGATGTAGGTCGCGCCCGCGCCCTCCGGCACGTCGACGGGCATCCGGGGCAGCGGGAGTGCCGCCACGATGTGTTGCAGGTCGACCCGATGGTCGGTGTCGGACCCGAATATCAGTTTGCGCACCCGCGAGTGCACACCGTCTGCGCCGACGAGCAATTCGGCCTGCACCGCCTCGCCGTCGCTCAGCACCACCCGCACGCCGTCCGCATGCTGGGTGACGGTATCGACGGTGGTGTCGAAGCGGATCGTGACCGCGTCTCGAACCGCCTCGTACAGCACGGTTTCCACATCGCCGCGGAATAGCGACAGCGTGCGCGATCCCCCGGCTGTCTCGGCGATCGCGGTCGGTACCGTGAACTTCTTCCGTCCGTCGGCGTGCACCAGGACGCTGGTGAACCAGCCGATATCGTGCGCTGTCAGCGCTGGCAGCAGCCCGAGCCGTTCGGCCGCGTCGTAGCCGGAGCCGCCCAGGTTCACCAGGTAGCCGCTGCTGCGCCGAGCCGGGGCGCGCTCGATCACGAGGACCTCCCAGCCCGCTCGATGCAGTCGCAGCGCGGTGGCCAGACCGGCAATTCCCGCACCGGCTATCACTGCTCGTTTGCGTCTGTTCTCGGAATTCATGCGTCTCCTGATGCCGTCGTAGCGTGCCGACCCGGTTTGAGCCTGTGTTCAAACCGAAGTATGAGCGCACGTTCAAACTGTGGTCAAGCCTGCTCCCGACAGCAGCGGCCATACCCATACACTGGACGGCGTGCCCAGAGGTGTGGCCATTCCCGAAATCCGGCAGCAACTGTTCGCCGTCGCCGAGCGGCTGATCGTGCGCGACGGACCGGGCAAGCTGAGCGGCCGGGCTGTGACCAGCGCGGCGGGAGTGGCAACCGGGCTGTTGTACGCCCACTTCACGGATCTGGACGGTTTCCTGGCCGACTATGCCCTCGATCGCGCCTTCGTGGTCTCGGCTCGGGCGGCCACGCTGGCGGAGCGCGCGGGCAGCGGTGAGGTCGTGGCGAATCTGTGCGATGTCATGGCGGCCGTCCCGCCGATCACCGTCATGGCCTCGACCCGATTGCTGGTCGCCCGGCCCGACTTGGTCGATCGTGTGCGTGCGGTGCTCGGCGACCGCACCGCGGGGCTGGAGGCGGTCGAAAGCGCAGCTGCCGCTTATTTTTTCGCCGAGCAACGGCTCGGTCGGGTCGCGGCATCAGCCGAGCCCGAACTGCTCGCGCAAGCGTTCGTCGGCGTCGTGCAGCACATAGCGCTGACCGCCAAGACCGGATCCGATCTCCATCAGCGGATCCGACAAACAGTCACGGCACTGTCCGGCGGCTTCGCGGTTATCGCACCACAGCGGTGAGCGGGACTACCGACGTAGACCGCACGGTATTCGGCTACACGCGTTGAGAAGTGCTGTAAGCCAACCAGTTTGAACGGATGACCAACGCGCGCTCCGCGGCTAGTGCCTCGTCCGGATAGGTTGCTGCGGTAACCGGGTGTCGTGTTGCCCTGGCCGGGCTTGCTCGGTGATGCTGCCGGAGGAGGTGATGGCCGGTGGCGAGGAAGCCGGATGTGTTCGTCAGAGCGGTGACCCCGGAAGAGGGGCGGAAGCTGGCTCAGATCGCGCGGCGTAGCCAGCAGCCGGTGCGGATGCGGCGGGCGGTGGTGGTGATGGCTTCGGCGCAGCATCAACCGGTCGGGTTGATCGCGAAGTTGATGCAGGTCTCCGAAGGCTATATGCGGCAAGTGATTCACGACTTCAACGCCCATGGGTTCGGTGCTTTGGACCCAAATGGAGCGGGGGCAGGCCGGCCAAAGCGGATCCGAAAACGCGTGAGCGGATCTGTCGGATCGCCCGGTGCTGTCCCCGTGACCTGGGGTGGCCGTTCTCGACGTGGAGTTTGTCGAAGCTGGCAGACGTGTTGCGTATCAACGGGATTGCCGATATCAGTCGCGAAACGGTGCGGCAGATCCTGAGGGTCGGTGGGGTGTCGTGGCAAGCGACCAAGACGTGGAAGGCCAGCAACGATCCCGAGTTCGGCCCGAAAATGGCTCGGGTACTTGATCTGTACGATCATCCGCCCGCTGACGGGCGGGTGGTGTGTGTGGACGAGTTCGGGCCACTGAACCTGCAGCCCCGCGCCGGGCGAGGGTGGTTTACCCAACGCCGACCGCGGCGGCTGCGAGCGACCTATCACCGCACCCAAGGCGTGCGACACATGTTCGGTGCGCTGGATCTGGCCACCGGCCAGTTGTATTACCGGATCCGCGACCGGAAACGGTGGACCGAGTTCCTGGCCTTCTGTAAATCGCTGCGGTCTCGCTGGCCAGGGCAGAAGCTGTACCTGATCCTCGACAACTACTCGGTCCACAAGCGTGCCGAGGTCCGGGCGTGGTGCGCGGCCAACGACATGGAACTGGTGTTCCTGCCGACGTATTCGTCGTGGTTGAACCGCATCGAGTGCGAGTTCGCCGCGCTGCGGTACTTCGCGCTCAACGGCACCGACCACCGCAGCCACGACGAGCAAGACGACGCGATCGGCACCTATATCCGCTGGCGCAACCAGCACGCCGGCCCGATCCGCGACTTCGCCGTCGGCTCCAAGATCCGACATCCCGATTACCTACTGAAGGTTGCCTGACGATGCACTAGTACCAGAACGTTCGAGCCTCGGCGTGGCGCAGCGATCGGTATGCGGGGCGCGGCCGTACTCGAGGCTCCGTCAATGGAATCCGTCGATAGGGTTGTGGCCATGCCGGTTTGGATCAACGGGCCCTTCGGCGAGGAAAGACCCAGACCGCGCACGAGCTGCATCGCGGTAGTAGCCGACCGTATCGCCGACACCATCGGCCTGACGGTGGCACCCAACACGGACAGTCTGCTGCACGGTCGGCCGCGCCGGATGGCCGTCACGGTCCGCAATACTCGCCTGTGAGTACCGGTCCCTGTCGATGCGAACGACCCCAGCCACTTGCGGGCGGGGCGCGGCTTCCCCGGTCCAGCACACACGCTCATCGGCCTACTCGCGCGCAATGGGAAGCGCTGTCAGCCAACGATTCTGGACGGCCGACCAACGCCCGCTCCGTGGCAGAAGAGGCCGTTTCGCGGCTAAGCTCTTGATTATTCAAGACTGACTATAACTGAGCTCGGTCGTACCGTAGGTCCGGATTCATCGACGCAAGTCGCTCGTTGACGAAGGGGAACAGTTGTGCGGGAACGGGTTTCGGTGCTGGTTGTGGGGGCGGGACTGGCCAGTCTGGCCAGTGCGATGTTCCTGGCGCGGCGGGGCGGGGCGTAGCGGTGTTGCTGGTCGAGCGGCGTTCGGGGAGCTCGTTGTTCCCCAGGGCGGTCGGGCAGAACCAGCGCACAATGGAACTGCTCGGGTTCGGTGGAATCGCCGGAGACGTACCGACGGTCACGTCGAGTCCGGCCACATTTCGGGTCAGGATCGCGGCCGGTCTTTCGGAACCGACCTTTCACGAGGACGTCTCCGAAACTGCCCCAACCGATTCCGAGAACCTCTCGTCGGCCGGGTTGGGTACGGCCGGTCAGGACAAGCTGGAGCCACTGCTACGTCGCCGTGCGGAGGAGTTCGGTGCCGAACTGCGTTTCGACACCGAGCTGGTGTCCTTCAGCCACGGCGACGACGGCGTGATCGCCGTGGTGCATGGCCGCCACGATGACCGAACGAGCCGGGTGCACGCCCAGTATCTCGTTGCCGCGGATGGCAGCCGCAGCAGCGTGCGCGACGCACTCGGCATCGACCGGCACGGCCCGGGTGCCCTGTCACAGAACGTCAGCGTCATCTTCGACGCCGATCTCGGCGATCTGGTCGAACCGCAGCGGCCGACGCTGCACGTGCTGTCCAAGGTCGACGGGGTGTTCATCACCGTCGATCATGCCATCGACCGGCATCTGCTCTCTGTCGGCTACGACCCGGGCGATGGACAATCTCCAGCGGACTTCACCCGCGAGCGCTGTATCGAGCTGATTCGGATGATCACCGAATTGCCCGATCTCGAGCCCGAGATCCGGGCCGTGCGACCGTGGGAGATGGCGGCCGCGGTCGCGGACCGGTTCCGGGTGGGGCGGGTGTTGCTGGCCGGTGACGCAGCGAAGGTCACGCCACCCAGCGGCGGGTTCGGCGGCAACACAGCCATCGGTGACGGCTACGACTTGGCTTGGAAACTCGCCGCAGTGCTCGATTCGACGGCTGGTCCGGGACTGCTGGACACCTACGACGCCGAGCGACGCCCGATCGCGGACATGGTCGTCGCAGAGGCGCTTCGGCTGCTGCGCGGCCGAAGGCCCGCGGCACCCGACGAAGACACCGACGTCGAGCAGGTCTCGGACCGGCAGCGGGCGATCGAGTTGGCACTCGGATTCCGCTACCGCTCGTCTGCGGTGCTCATCGCTTGCATCGGGTTACCTCGCGTGCAGCTACCGTGAGGTCAGAAATGTAGCAATCGTTCAGTGCTGAAACGGTCCTCGTGGGGATTCCGATCTCGTGGTGGAGGAGACATCTAAGTCGACCGATTACGACGACTTCACCGAAGCATTGCAGGCGGGTGGGGAAAGGGCGTGCCGGAACGTCCGGATCTGCCGATGGGCGCGCGTCGTCGGCCGTCCAAACTGGTTGGCTGACAGCACTTCCCAACGCACGCTCTAAGCAGCCGATTACAGGATGTGGCTCCGAGAGGGGCTGTCACCGAGGTGATGCCCTCGATACCGCGCATCTCGGCAATCGCGTTGGTCACGAGGTATTTATGGAAGGGCTCCGCCTGATCCGCGGGTACATGTCCACTCCACGCCCGCACGATCGGGCGTCAGGTATTCGACATGAGCTTCCTCCTCTGGTGGCCGTGCAGACGTCGCAACGGCTTGCCGAGCGCAGCATAACGGTCGGAAGATCGACTCGAACGATGCTACGAGGACGAGTCGGCGGTCGTCACGGCCCGACGATCGCTGTCGATGGGTGCGGAAAGCTCGGGCCGGCGTGCAGTTCGCTGGCTCGAGCTTTGCAGAATTCGGAGATTCAGATCGATGACACCTTGCACCTCGTTGCGAAGACCGATGACGAGTACGAGCGCGTGATGCTGTTCATCAACCACTCGTGCGAGCCGAACGTCGCGTTCGCGGGAAACACGCTGCTCGTTGCCATGCCCAGTTGCGCGACGAGGCCGAGCAACGCGCCGCTGCCGCCGCCGAGCTCGCCGCCCAGATACGAGCCGCGGCTGCCGTACAGGCCGCCACGCCGCACCCTGAGCACTGCCAGCTCGGCGGCACCGCCGGCTGCACCGCGCCGGCCGAGCTGAAGGTCGCCGATTCGTGGGGCGACTCGGCCTGGGGCTGCACCACCCATGTCGAAGAGGCCATCATCACCCTCCGTTCGGCGTTCATCGCCAACGAGGAACTCGGTGGCCTGGCCGCCTACCTCAACCGCTGACCGTCACCACGAACCAGCCTCCCGGCCCCCGTGCGGCACCGGCACCCCGAGTGACTGCCCGCCACGCGCGCACTCGCAGCCACCGGCCGCGTGTTGCACTTACGCACTGAAATGCCGCTGCGGAGCAGCGCGTTACTCGATCGTCCAGATACCTTGGTCGACAAGGCTTCCCAACGCACGCACATGCCGAGACGCGCGCATTGCAGCCGAGTTCTGTCGTAACCCCTTCATGCCCGGATCGGCGGCACCGCCGGACGGTTCGCCGAACGTCTCACCGCCTGAAATGTGTCTCGGGCATAGCGAGGCCGGGTTGTTATCGTGACGGGATGCACCCCATGCTTCGCCCGACTGGACAGGCATTGGCCTGGCTGGCCGCTCTCTCGGCATTGGCCGCCGCCCTCTCCAGCGTCGCCGACCTGCGCCACGCCGGAAACGACACACTGGTGGTTCAGGCGTGGCGTATGTACGGCCTGTTCCTGTGTGCCGGGTTGTTCGCGGTGCTGGCGCGCCAGCCCGACCGCAATGGCGCGATTTGGGTGCTGATGATCGCGAACAAGCTCGCCCTGACGGTGACCGCGATCTACTTCCTCGGCAGAGGCGGGATCGCGGAAGCGGGCACAACCGTCGCGTGGGACGGTGGATTAACCGTCGCACTGATTGCCGCGTTCGTGTTGTGCTGGCTCGGCGACCGCGCGCGTGCTCGCGCGGACATCTGATTCAACCATTCGCCCCCGACTACGCACGTTCCGTCGGCGGGGTTCTGATCGCAGCCTCGATCAACCGGCCACCAGACAGTTTGTACCACCTATCGCGCCATCCGCTCATGCCGCTGGCCGGGCGATCTCCGGCGCGAGATCGGCTGCGTGGCAGATGCAGTCACTCGCCAGTTTGAGATCAACAACGCCGGGTATCAGCTGGTCGATCAGAGTCTCGCACCAGCGCAGCCGATCGGATGCGATGCGAGAGCATCACGGTTAGGAGTTCGTCATTATTACGTTGGGTGTCGTCTTGCTGGTACTCGGTTTCCTGCTCGGGATCCCGGTTCTGTGGACATTAGGCATTGTCGCCCTGGTGGTCGGTGCGGCCCTGGCCTTGTTCGGCGCGCTGGGACGACCGGTGGCCGGCCGGGCTCATTACTACTAGCCAGGCAGGCTTCGGTATCGAAGCAGTGGGGCGGGCCGAATCCGGCCCGCCCCACCGGTTTCCGGTCTGGCAAGTATTCGACTTCCCCGAGTTCTCTCCGTTCGCCCTGGGAAGACCAACGGGACAAGATCATCTCGATTGATAGAACGTCCGCCCTTGCCGATGAGCGTGCGTTGTAGCGTGCCCCATCCATGGTCAGCGTGGTTCCGAATAGGCTCTTGGACCGGTCCTGGTCTTTCGGTGTGATCGGTCTACTTCGGTTTCGTCGCTATCACGGGAGGCTGGAATGGGTGATCGTATGGTGGGGATCGGCTTGGCGTTGGTGGTGACCGCGGCGATGCTGAGCGCCGGGATCGACACGGCAACGATCGCGCACGCCGGGCCTGCCACTCACTCCTCCGCGAGATTGCCTGCTGCGGCGGCGTTACCGGCCTGGAGAACACCTACCAAAGTCGCGATCGCAAGTCCTGCCACAACGACACTTGCTGATTTCCGACGCATACTTACCCTCTCTACGAGCACCCAGTCTTGCTTGAGATATGCGAAGCCATGCTGTAGTTCGTAGCAACGCTGTCTACGGATGGGCGGCCGAACAGCGATCCGAGTCCCCGTGGTCCGGGCAGTGCGGTCGCGTCCACCTACTGGCGTGATGAACGCTGAAAGCTCAAGTAACGCAGGGGGTTTGAATCCATTAGTGAAGTCGATCCGGGTTGGGATGTCGAGTGCGTCGGAATGTTGCGATCGCTGCTGTTGCGAGGAGAATTGCGGCCACCGCCGCGGCGACGCCCGTCACGGTACCGGCGTCGGCGCGGCGCCCGAAGGTAGCGGCGGCTGAGTATCCGACACCGGCTTCGGCTGCCGCCCACAGGAGTGCGGCGGCCGCACTGTAGGGCGCGATACGCCGGTAGGGCAGTCCGGTGGCTCCGGAAAGGTGCGGAGCGAGGGTGCGCAGGACAGGCAGGAACCGGCAGATGAATACGGCCTGGCCGCCTGTGCGGTTCATCAGGTCGGTGGCGCGTTGCCATGCTGTGGTCGGGATGCGGCGTCCAAGGCGGCCGATGCGGACGCGGCTGCCGAGCAGATGGCCGGTCCGGTGGCCGAGCGCATCCCCGAACAGCACGGTGCCCGCGGCAACGGCAACGACGATCGGGAGATCGAGTTGGCCGGTGCGGGCAAGGGCGCCCGCGGTCAGCATTATCGTCAAAGTGGGGACAAACGCCCCTACCAGCAGGACGGATTCGGCCAAGATCGCCATGGCAACGAATCCATACGCGGCTAGCGCTGGGAGTTGGGCCAGATGATGCGCGAGCGAACTCACCGGAGCGCGCCGGGCTCGGCTTGGACGGAGTGCGGTACTGCGGACAGCACCGGAGCCCGTAGCTGCCACACCCGCGCCGGTGGAACATTGCCCCAGACCGTCGAGCAACCGGTGGCGTAGCGGCGGTGGTAGTCGGCCAAGATCTCGTCGACGGCTCGATGCCGGGCTGTCTCAGCGCGGGAGGCCAGTAGCCGTCGTGCGTGGCCGGTGGCGAGATAGCTGAAATAGGTAAGCGCCCCACCGGGATACAGCAGTTCCAGGTATCGGTCCATGATCTTTCGGACCTGGTCCGCAGGGAAGTTGGTGAAGGGCAGCCCGGAGACGATGCTGTCGTATCGGTGACCGGTCTCGAACTGCTCGACGGGCGTTCGATGTACACGCACCCGACTTGCGGCGGCTGGATGGGTGTGCACGAGGTGCTGCAGGTGAGCGGCGAAGCGCGGGTTGACCTCCACAATGTCGAGGCGGCTGCCGGAGCCGAGTAACGGAATGAGCGTGCGGGTGATCGAGCCGGTACCGGCGCCGACTTCCAGAATGGTGAGTGGCTGTCCGGTTCGAGCCTGCAACGGGGCAGCGAGACGAGTGGCCAGACGACGGCTGCTCGGCGCGATGGCGCCGGTTGTCCGGAAATTCGTCAGTGCCTCGATGAGGAACGTTCGTCCACCAGCGTTGTGCCGCAAGGGGATACGGTCCTCAGCGAGGAGTGATTCTTTCATTCTGCTGACGCTATTGCCGGTGCGCGCCCGGGAAATCCACCGTTGTACGACCATGATCACCGACGAAAGTAGGGGGTGAAGATGCCCGATCGTCGGACGTGCGGCCTGCCGATATCTGAATACGATCGGACAGTGCATTGGAGCGAAGTGCCACCGCGTGCGGTAGCCGTCGGCCGGGTGGTGCTTGTCATGCTGGCGAGCTACCTGGCGGCAATAAACGGTGCGATGTCGTTTGACGGGTACGTCACCTGGTACAGCGTCGCTGTGGTGCTTTGTGGTGTCGCCCTGCTTGTGCAGCCGCGGTATTCCGCCCCAGCACCCGTACTGTCGACCGTTGCGGCAGGTATTTGGGGGTGGCTGATGCTGCCTCCACTTCTGCTGGCCCTGTTCTATCTCGCTGCGCGCGGCCGGGCTTGGGCGGCGACCGGTTGCGTCGTGCTCGCCATGGCAGGCAATTTACTGTTCAACCCCCGGATCAGTCTGTGGGCTCCGCAGCCATACGGTCCAACGATGTTTTTGCTGCTTGCGGTGGTCCTCGGCTTGTGGGCGGGCAGCCGACGTCGCCTGGTCGAGGCCCTCGTCGCGCGGGTGGAGCATCTGCGCAGCGAACGGACGCTGCGTGAGCAAGCGGCCAGGCTCGCCGAACGTGCGGCGATCGCCGCGGAAATGCACGACGTACTCGCTCATCGACTGAGCCTGATCGCGCTGCATACCGGCGCACTGAGCAAGCACAAAGAGCCGATACCCCCGGTCGTGTCCGAACGGATTTCCCTGCTGCGCACCGCGGCCACCGATGCCCTCGCCGATCTGCGCGATGTTCTCGGCGCCCTGCGCGATACCGACGACGTCGCGCGAGGCGCGCCCCCGGCTCCAGTCCTTCGGGAGGTCGACGAGCTGATCGAGGAGGCGATCGCCGCCGGGCAGCACATCGAGATGACCTGCGAAGGTCGCGCCACCCACGCGCCCGCCGCCCACCGTCTCGCTGTCTTTCGTGTTATCCAGGAGGCGCTGACCAATACTCGCAAGCACGCCCTCGACGCAGCGGTGCATGTTTCTGTCGACTACGGGCCGCCGACCACCGTAGTGGAAGTCACCAATACCGTTGCCGCACAAGGAGGTAACCCAGTGACCTCAGGCTTCGGCCTCATCGGCCTCAGCGAACGGATCATGACCCTTGGCGGGCACCTCGAAGCAGGGCCATCAGGGGCTGGGAGCTGGCGGGTCGCCGCTCGCATTCCGCACCCCGGTGCCGAGGACCGCCGCCGAACCGAACAGGAAGGCGCCGCACCATGATTCGCGTCATGATCGTCGACGACGATGCTCTGGTCCGGCTCGGACTGGCCGACCTTCTCGATAGCGATGCCGCCATCGAGGTTGTCGCCCAAGCCGCCGACGGCCTGCAGGCGATCGAGGAGGCGCAAGCCCGCCGCGTAGACGTCGCGCTGGTCGATGTGCGCATGCCTCGAATGGACGGCATCACCGCCACCGCCCGCCTTCGTGCGTTGCCGCACCCACCGAAGATAATCACGCTGACTACCTTCGATCTCGACGAATACGTCTACAACGCGCTCACCGCCGGGGCTGACGGATTCCTGCTCAAAGACACCGACCCCGCCGAAATCATGCGCGCCGTTCACCTGGTCGCGGCGGGCTCCGCCATGCTCCACCCCACCGCCGCCCGCAAACTCATCGACCGCTACCACCACACCGCCCACCGCGAAACCGCCACCGCGCGAGCGCATATCGACCGCCTCACCGCACGTGAGCGAGACGTCCTGCGCCTGTTGGCCGAAGGCGCGACGAATGCCGACATCGCCGATACGCTCGGTATGCGCGAGAGCACTGTCAAAGCGCACGTCAGCCGCATCCTCACCACCCTCGACGTCACCAATCGGGTCCAGGCCGCACTGCTCGCCCGGGACGCGGGCCAGATATAGACCCCGACCCTTCTCGATGCGGTCACTTCCTGCCACTGGTCGGTGATATTCCGTTGTGCAACAACGTGTTTGCTGCGTCGACCAGATCACGGTGAGGCCCGATGCGGCGGAGAGTGGATCCTCCCCTCCGGGATCCACTCTCCGCATGCGACGGCCGGTATCGGGTGCGGCGCTGATTCGCGATTCGAAACGTTCTGTGGTGGTTAGTGTTTGGCCTCGTGGCGGACTGACAGAGGTGTAGGACACCCCGACCTGCGTCCGGCAGTCGGCAGGCCCCCGTGCCGTAAATCCGGAGACCCTCGGTCAATCCATGGCTTCCCCCTCGCCGGACGTGACGATCACGGACCGTGAACGGCCGACTTGTCGTCCCCAACGCCGTCCACTAAAGCGGATAAAGCGGTACTAGGCAAGACACTATCATCGGGCCAATCCCCTTGCGGCAATGTAAGATTGAAACAAATTGTCAGCTTAAGCGGGTGCATTGAAATGCGACTTCGGTGTACGTTGCCCGCCGGGCAGCACATGATGCAGTCCGGACTTCTGGCCGATCGGCCGATCGGCGCGCGTCCGCGCGAAGAGCTAGAGTCGATCGGACATCGGTGCCGCAACAGGACGCAACGGCACAGTTGGTTGAGTGAGGGGGCTGGGTGGGAGCGCGCTGGGGGCGGGGGTACGCGCAGGACCGCAGGATGCTTCGCCGGTGTCGTCACTTGGCCGCCGAACTTCGTCTGCCACAACCGTTCTCGGTCGAGCGGTTGTGCCAGATTGTCGCCGAACGGCGTGGCCGGGAGCTGATTTTGCATTCGTTGACCCGTGCGACACAGGCGGGAGAACAGCCTCCGCTGCGCGGGTTGTGTGCGCGCACCGACCGTGCGGATTTTCTGTTTTTCCAGGATCGGACCACCGCGCCACACCGCGACCACATCATCGTTCACGAACTCGCGCACTTTCTCTGCGGCCACACGATTTTCGTGCTTGATACACCGCCGGACCGGCCGACTGATGACCAGCTGGTCCTCGGCGCGGTCCATAACATGCTCGGGCCAACGGGTTACAGCACCGTTCAGGAACGAGAAGCAGAAATGCTGGCCAGCCTGATCTTCGCACCGGCAACCAACCCGGTCACCCCACCGTCGGCGGGGATGTTGGGAGGACTCGAGGCCGCGCTGGGTTACCGCCGCCGGATGATCGAGGAGTTCGGTCCGTCATGATGCCGTGGTTGGAAACCGCCGGATTCGTATGTATGTGGGTCGTCACGGTTCTGCGGGCACCGGCGGCGGTGCGTGATCGACGTCAGCGTGATCTGTGGCTCGCTGTCGGGCTCATCGCTCTGACCACCACCCTGTATCAGGATCCGATCAGCGAGGGGTTGAGCAGGATCGTCGGCGGTCCGGTCCATCTCATTGATCTGGGCCGGAATCTGTGCGACGTCGCCGCAGCCACCGTGTTGATTCATCTCGTGCTGCGAGCAGCCGATCGCCGTCAGCACACCAGGGCATTATTCGCCGCTGCCGCGGTGATGGCGGTTGTGCTGATCTACTTCGATCTCTCCTCAGCCCCGCACCAGCACTTCAACGGGCGGACACCCGAGATCCCTGTCCTGTGCTGGTACCTGCTGATGGGGTATCACCTGATCGCCGACGCCATCGTCGCGGTGATCTGCTGGCGGTACTGGCGCCGCGCGCGCGAATGGCAAGTCCGTTGGGGCTTGCTCATATTCGGCATCGGTGCGGGCTTCGCCTGCCTGCTGTGGGCGGTATTCATCTGCTATCTGATCACCCCTAACCGGGCGATCCTCAGCTACGTGCCGCCACTCACGGGGATCGAAGAGATCCTGCAAGCCGTCGGCGTAGCGCTGCCGATGGCGCCCGCCGTATACCTGTGGGCGAAGAACCTCCAGAGGGGGTGGACACTGTGGCCACTATGGTCCGAACTCATCACGACCACCCCACAGGTGACACTCATGCGGCCCCGAGCCAGGGCCGTCGACACCCTCACCGCAGTGTACTCACCGGAATTTCGTCTGTATCGCATGGTCATCGAAATCCGTGATGCCCTACTGATTCTCACCGATCACATCGCGCCATCGGTGATCGATCGCGTCAGCCGCACGGTCGAGAATGTCGGTTCCGACCGCGTCGATGCCGTGACCGCCGCCTGCCTCATCTACGCCGCGCAACGCGCCAGGCTGTACAGCCACAGCCATCCGCGGATTGCGAACATAGCGGAGCTGGGAGGCGCGGATCTCGAAGCCGAACTCATCTTCCTGCTCGAAGTCACTCGGGCCCGCAACTCACCGCTGGTGAAAGGCTTCGTCGATCAGCTCACCCCGGCTGGCGACACTGTCGCGCAATAACGTCATCGACACTCCATCACAACGAGTAGGAGGCTCCCCGTGACCGCTACCGTCCCGATTCACGGCAGCTGTGCTCCCCAGTTCGCCGTTGTACGCGACGCCTTCGCTGAGAACTTCGCTCAGCACGGTGAGATCGGTGCCTCGTTGAGTGTCTTTCACCGCGGTGAATGCGTGGTCGATCTGTGGGGTGGTATGGCAGATCCCCGCACCGGCCGCCGCTGGCAAGAAGACACTCTGTGCGGGCTCTTCTCGACCGCGAAGGGCGTGACAGCTACCTGTGTGAACAGTCTCATCGACCGCGGTGTGCTGGATCCCGCCGCACCTGTGGCCACCTACTGGCCCGAATTCGCTCAATCGGGCAAAGCCGAGGTCACTGTGGCGTGGCTGCTCAGCCACCAAGCCGGATTGCCCCGAATCGACAATCCCTTGCCACTAGAGCAAGCCTTGCGGTGGACGCCGATGATCGCCGCGCTCGCCGCGCAAAAGCCTTATTGGACACCAGGAACCGCCCACGGCTACCACCCACTGACTTTCGGATGGCTGGCCGGTGAGCTCATCCGGCGTATCGACGGCCGCAGCGTATCGGCATTCCTCGCCGAGGAGATCGCGCAACCCTTACAGCTCGATCTGCACTTCGCGCTGCCTGCGGATCAGCATCACCGCCTTGCGCACCTCATCTTCACCGAATCACCGGAACGCTCGGCATCTCGACCGTCGTCGCCGACGGTCACCACGTCACCGATCGACCTCACCGACACCAGAACCTATCTCGCCGAAATCCCCTCGTTCGGTGTCGCCACTGCCCGCGCCCTGGCCCACCTCTACGCCGCGCTCATCGATCCGGTAGCACCCCTGCTCTCGCCCGCGACGATCACGGCCGCGACCACTGAACAAGCCGGTGGTCACGACCTCACTCTCCAAGCACCGACGCGATTCGGCCTCGGCTACAGCCTCCCCAGCCGAACGTTCCCGCTGCTCACCGAAACTTCCTTCGGACACAGCGGCAAAGGCGGCTCCCTAGCCTTCGTCGACCCCGCCTACCAGCTCGCAGTCGGCTACATCCCCAACCGCCTGATCTCCGGATACGGCCACGACCCGCGTCGAACCGCCCTGTTCGAGGCGTTGCATAAGGCACTCGACCCGCTGGGCCGACAGAGTCTCAGAACCTGCTAGGCAGTCCCCAGCTCCGGCGTGGCAGGCGACCGTTACGAAGGCAGCGCTTGCCCGAAATGGGGCACTAAGAAGTGCCGGGGTACGCGCACGATGCAGTCGGGTGACGATGGTGTCAGCGCGACGGCGGCTGGAACCGGAGCCGGGATTCCAATTCGCCGAGCAGTCCGGGCGACGGCGGTGCGGGCGCGTTGCGGGCGCGTGCGTGCAGCAGACCGGCAATCATCTCGGCTTCCTGCTCTTGCCGAGTCGTGTAATTCGTTCGCCCGAGCAGCCGTCGAATCAACCCCGGACCCAGATCGGTGAATACGTAACCGACGGCATCACTTTCGGCGATTCCCTGCATGTCGTGGTCGCACAACATGTGGCCGAGCTCGTGGTACAGGATGTGGTCCTGATGTAGGAGAGAGGTCTTCTGCTCGAAGAAGATGTGGTCGTCTTCATCGGTTTCCAGCCACAGCCCACACGCCTGAGTCTCGTTTTGCGGCGGGAGCGGGTGCAGGAAAATCGGCCGCCCCCGCTGCTCGGAAAGGCTGCGGCACAGGGCCTGAGCGTCTGAAAAAGAAGGCAGATCCATCTGGCTCACCAACGATTGACATCGTCGGCGCAGTTGCATGAACCCCATCCAAACCCCCATGCCGTCAGGAGCACCTGGGCCCAGCGAAGTCTTTCCTGAACCGCCACAACGAAAGTAGCAGACATCAGTCGATGGCCTCCGGCTTGTCCCGGGGGGTGAGAGCCTGAAGTTTGCGGGCCTCGTTGACCATCGTGAGGATCGAGTCCAAGGCACCGGCGGACAGTCCGTCCGCGCGCATGACGAGCCGACGAATCTTGGCATCACGCAACGCGGTCGCGAGCTCGAGCTGGGCGCTGACGCTCTCGGCTACCTCGTCGTTGAAGAAGTACTCAGGCGGAACTCCGAAGAATTCGGCGAGGATATCAAGCTGTCCCAGTGTGAGATTGCGCTTCTTCCCGGTGGCCAGTTCCCACAGATAGGTACCGGAGATCGTGCCGCCTGTCGCCTCGCGAATCTCGGTCGCCAACCGCCCATATCCAGGACGTTTGAGCTGGTCTGGATACAGCGCATCGATCAGCTCGGTGAGCCGCTGGCCGATTTTCTGCACGAGCGGCCGATCGGCCAGCTCGTCAGCCATGCTCGACTCCTTCCCGTCGAAGTCGGAGAGAGAAGTACCCCCTGCGTCTTTCGCTGGTCTCGATCGGGGATCGCCCGGTGGAGGCAGCGAACCTGATGAGGGTATCGGCCCTGGAGCTCATATTCATAGCGGCGAACTGTCGGCGCACCAGATCCAGTGGCCCCGGGCCGTTTCCCAAGTTTGGTCAGCCTGCGTCTAGCTTGGGCGTGAATCACCTTGGCGGCAGCTGGTTTTCGCCGCTCAACGCAGACTTCGCGCGACGCACACCAAACGCTGGTTGTCGTACCACGCGTCGTCGGCGCAGCGGAATTGATAGGTCGACATGCGCCGGTTTCGGGAATTCACACATCGGAAGAACACAGCGCGGTCATCCGGGTCGACGTAGTAGCCCTCCCCCTTGCTGTCGCAGAAGTCGGAGTGGGTCTCGATCGGGATGACGACGGCGTATTCCCTGGCGGCGATGTCGCGCCCGGACGCGTCGGGCATATCCACGGCGGTCATGGTGGCGAGGGTTACCGCGGCGACGCCGAGGGGCGGTAGCGCCGCGATCACGGTTCCGGCGGCGAGGGCGCCGGTGCGACGCACCAGGCTGTTCGAGTTCATGGACGGGAGGTTCCCTGTCTCCCCGGTGGTGGGGCGTCGACGGCTGGTCACTCCCCTGTATTCGGCCCCGAGGACCCGACGGATCGGATTTGCCTCGACGAAAACGGCGTGATCGGGCCGATGCCGAGGCCGTCTCACGAGTCCCAATCCGGACCAACACCGCGCTCCGGCAACGAAGTCCGGTTTGTTAGCCGAAAACTTCTGTGACGTGACGCACATTCGGTTTAGTAGCAAACTCCCTGCGTAGGTAACGGTTCGGCAACGCGGTGGGGGGCGTTCCAAGATCGGTAGCCCCGTTCATTCAGAGTTCGTTTACCTCACGTTAACCTATTGTGACCATTCTGCGATCAGGTCATAAAGCGACCTGGAGTTTGGTAACACCGAGGAGTTGTACACCCACATTCGGAAAACGACCGCAACGGCAGGCCCAATGCCAGCCGCGGTCGGCGGATCGGGATCCGGCAATGGACCCGCTAACCCCAACCTTCCGCCGAATGGGCGCGCCGAGAGGCCGCTTTTCTCTCCGCATCGAGATGCGGAGTCCCGCGCGACATCGCGGCCGGGCTCGCAGTTGAGCGCCCCGGCACCGCAGCGCTGAACCGTCGCGTTCCGGGGACCGGAGCGTCCCCCACAACAAAACCCCACAACAGCACATCAGCCCGTACCGGCGAGCGCCAACCGCGCGCCCGCCCTGGATCCGTGCTGCCTGCGCGCGCCCGGATCGAAACCTGTCCCCGACAAAGGAACCGATTTCGTAATGCCTGACAGACGCTTTTCTTCTCTCCGCCGCTCGACGCTTCGCGAGGGCGTAACTTTCGCCATCGCCGCCGCAGGCGTCGTGGCCGTAGCCGCCTCCTCGGCGGTCTCGGTAGCCGACGACAGCGTCCCGTCTCGCATCGCCATGGTGGCCGAGCAGCACAAGGCCCCGGCTCCGGTCGTCGAGGCGGCCGCACCGGCGCCCATGCCCGCCCCGCTGCCCGCGCCCGCGCCGGAGCCGATTCCGGCGCCCATGCCCGCACCGGCCCCGTCCTACCCGGACAACCTCGACGGCTGGATCCGTCAGGCCCTCGACATCATGCAGTCCAACAACATCCCGGGCAGCTACCACGGCATCCTCCGCAACGTCATGCGCGAGTCGACCGGTAACCCGCACGCGATCAATCTGTGGGACTCCAACGCCGCCGCCGGCATCCCGTCCAAGGGTCTGCTCCAGGTGATCGACCCGACCTTCCACGCGTACCACGTCGACGGCACCTCCTGGGACATCTACGACCCGGTCGCCAACATCGCCGCCGCCTGCAACTACGCCGCGCGCACCTACGGCTCGATGGACAACGTCAACAGCGCATACTGAGTCACGCATCGTCGACGCCTCCCCGCCCAGCCGCGGGGAGGCGTCGTCGCATCCGGCCCGACCTCCGGCTAGGGTCGTTCACCACCGACCCTTTGGACTCCCGCGATGACCGATTACGCGCACAGCGATACGGCGGCCAAGAGCCGCGCCGAGAAGGCCAGGCGCCTCGCGAGCTATGTCTGGCACCTTGGCATCACCGGCCCCGAGCTGCTGGCGATGCCAGCGGCGACGCGGCGCAAACTCGCCAGGGCGGCCGATACCAACCCGCCGAGCACCGAGGAGACCTGGACAACGGTGGCTCAGTTGCTGACGGAGAAGGACGACTGGGCCGCCAAGCACCCGGACCATCCCTCGGCACGGCGCGAGCACACCGACGAGAAGCTGATGTGGGTGAAGCCGCCGATCACGCCCTGGTCGTGAACCGTTGCCGGACACCGGCTTCCGCTGCGGCCCGTTCGGTACGATGGTGGTGATGCACCCGCCCCGTCAAAGGTGACGAGATGACCGAGCGCAAACCAGCGAACCTGGACTTCGAAACGTGGATCGACAAGCAGATCCGCGAGGCGACCGATCGTGGTGAATTCGAGAATCTGCCCGGCGCCGGCAAACCCATTCCGCGCGGCAATGACGACGAGAACTGGTGGCTGAAGGGCTATCTCCGGAAAGAAGGCGTGAGCGGCGACGCACTGCTGCCGCCGTCACTGCTGCTGCGCCGGGATATCGAGCGGCTGCCGGAGACCGTGCGCGAGCTGAGCTCCGAGTCGGCGGTCAGGGAGACCGTGCGCGAGCTCAACAAGCGCGTGGTCGAGTGGTTGCGCCTGCCACACGGCCCGCACGTTCGCGTCGCACCGGTCGATACCGAGGAGATCGTCGCCCAGTGGCGCGCCGAGCGGCAGCCGAAGCGCTCGCCCGCGCCGACAGCCGCGTCGCGGCCGCCTCGAACCACGGGCCGATGGCGCAATCTCTTCCGCAGTCGCCGCGCAACCTGACCGCCCGCGCCCCGGTTTCCTGTATCGAGGCGAGTCAAATGGTCGCTAGATGATCTCCAACAGCAACCATTTGACTCGCCTCGATCAACCACAGCCACACTGCGTACCTACGCGCAGCTGGGCAGCGTGGTGGAGGTTCACAGAGCGTCCACACCTTTCACAAGACTCGTACTCTTTGTGAGACCTATGGACGGTCTGTGGGATCGATTCCGGGTCAGGCGCCTATGGCCGACTGGGTTGACTCCTCCACTGCGACAACGACTTTGTCCGACAACGCCTGAATAGCGCGCGCCTCCGCCGGGGTAATGCAATCAATGAACACCTCACGCACCAGCCGCACATGATTCGGGGCCGCGCGTTCGAGCAAGCTACGTCCCGCGGCTGTCAGCTGGACCAGCACCCCGCGCGCGTCCTCCGCCACCGGTTGCCGGTCGACCAGCCCGCGCGCGTCCATCCGCGCCAGATGCTTCGACAACCTGCTCTTCTCCCAGCAGACCTCGGCCGCGAGATCCTTGGCCCGCAGGCAGTCCCCCGGCGCGGCCGACAGGGCGACCATCAGTTCGTAATCGGCCGCGGACAACCCGTCCCTGGTCAACCCGGCGGCGAGCGCCGCGTCCAGTCGTTGCCGCAGGCGGATGTAGGCCGACCACGTCGCCTGCTCGTCGTCATTGAGCCATTCCATGGGAATGAAGTCTACCGGCAGTTGGTTGACATGGACACCAACTCCCCTCCAAGGAGGTTTCGATGCCAGCCATCACCGCTCCCGACATCATGGTGCTGCCGCGCCTGCCCAAGCCCACCGAGACCATGCGCGAACGCCCGGTTCGCACCGTGGTCAGCGCGCCGAAACAGCGCGAGGGCGCTGGCTTCGAGGTGCGCAGGCCGTTCCCGAGCATGGACCTTCGCACCGCCGACCCGTTCATCCTGCTCGACCAGATGGGCCCGGTCGCCTACGAGCCGCACGAGGCGAAGGGCGCGCCGTGGCATCCGCATCGCGGGTTCGAGACCGTCACCTATGTGATGGACGGCGCCATGGTGCACCACGACTCCAACGGCGGCGGTGGCGTGATCGGCGAGGGCGACACGCAGTGGATGACCGCGGGCTCCGGCATCCTGCACGACGAGCTGCCCACCGAGCAGCTGGTCATGGCGGGCGGCTGGTTCCACGGCATCCAGCTGTGGGTGAACCTGCCGCGCGCGCTCAAGTTCGCCGCGCCGCGCTACCAGGATCTGCGCGGCAGCGAACTGACCTTGGTCAGCTCGCACGACGGCGGCGCACTGGTCCGGCTTATCGCTGGCGCGGTCGGCGGCTTCGAAGGCCCCGGCTCGACCTACACGCCCATCGCCTACGCGCACGCCTCGATCAGCCCCGGCGGACAGCTGGAAACGCCATGGCCGCAACACTTCACGGCGATGGCGTACGTGTTGTCCGGCAGCGGAACGGTCGGCGCCGAGCGCAGGCCGGTGCGCGAGGGACAGCTGGCGGTTTTCGGCCCCGGCGACGCGATCACGGTGAGTGCCGATGTGCGCCAAGACAATCGGACCGGCGATCTGGAGGTGTTGTTGCTCGGCGGACAACCGATCCAAGAACCCGTTGTCCAATACGGGCCGTTCGTTATGAACACCCGCGCCGAAATCATCCAGGCAATGGACGACTACCAGGCAGGACGCATGGGAAACATCCCCGCCGAGCACTTGGCGGGCCATCGCTTGGGCGAGTGAACACGGCCGCGCGGACATCCCCTAATGCCCTAGTTCTCCGAAGACGCGGTTGACAAGCGGGCGAGGCGTCACGACAGTGGATGCGGCGTCCGGTCGGACGCCCTATCCACCGCAGCAACTATCTAGAGGAATACATGAACGTTCGTCGGCTTACCTTCAGCGCTGCCGTCGCGGGACTGACCCTCCTTGCGGCGCCGACCGCGCTGGCCCAGCCCCCCACGGGTTCCTCAGGGACCGGCTCGTCCGCCGTCGACAGCGGCTCCGCCGCGACCGGCTCAGCCAACTTGTCCCAGACCGGTTCCGCCGGTGGCGGCTACGCGAATTGCGACGAAGCGCACCGCGCCAACGGAAACCAGCCGCTCTTCCGCGGGCAACCGGGGTTCCAGCCGGGTCTCGACCCGGATGGCGACGGGTTCGCCTGCCCTACAGTCTGATTCCTGTGAATACAGAACACCCGGTGTGACATGCACACCGGGTGTTCTGCTGTTCGGCGACGAGTCAGCGGAAGATCTTGAGCAGCACCAGCCCGACCACCAGGGCGGCCGCGCCGATCAGGCTGTACTTCACCTTGGGCTCGTTCAGCTTCCGCAGCACGATCTGCTTGCTGTCGCTCGCGATCCGCTGCGGATCCGCGCGCACCGCGAGTTCGTCGAGCGTGCTCGCCAGCCGCGTGCGCGCGGCCTCGATCTCCTGCTCGATCCGCTCGGTATCCTTCGCCACGTTCAGGCCTCCTGTGTTTGATGTGCCGCGCCAGGGCTCGAATCGCGGTGCGTGTTCGGCCTTCGCGGGTCACCCTCAGCTCCCGGACGAGTCTATCGGTCCGTGCGCGGTTGCCCCGGGGCGCGCGGGGTTCTGTCATTCCTTACAGTGCTCCAGGCTTGTGCGCGAGGCCGGTCTGTCGGTCCATACAGTGTCGTTCGGTCCGTCCCCGAGATGTCCGAGCCTTCGGTTAACGTGCAGGACGTGACCGACAACCAACGACTCTCCCCCGGCGACACCGCCCCCGATTTCACGCTGCCCGACGCCGACGGCAAGGACGTGTCGCTCGCCGACTACCGCGGCCGCAAGGTGATCGTCTACTTCTACCCCGCCGCGAGCACCCCCGGCTGCACCAAAGAGGCCTGCGACTTCCGCGACAACCTCGCCGATCTCGACGGCGCCGGCATCGACGTCCTCGGCATCTCGCCGGACAAGCCAGCCAAACTGGCCAAATTCCGCGACGCCGAACACCTCACCTTCCCACTACTGTCCGACCCCGACCGCACCGTACTCACCGCATGGGGCGCCTTCGGCGAAAAGACCATGTACGGCAAGACCGTCACCGGCGTCATCCGCTCCACCTTCCTGGTAGACGAGGCAGGCAAGATCGAGGTCGCCCAATACAACGTCCGCGCCACCGGCCACGTCGCCAAATTGCGCCGCGATCTCTCGGTATAGGGCTACCGCGCATTCGAGCGGATGAACTGCTCGTATCCGTCCAACAACCGTTGGAGTCCGAAACCGAGGTCGGCGTCTTCCCAGGCCACGTCGTCGTCCTCGAATGCCTGGGCGGCGAGGGCGCGGGTCAGTGCCGGAAAGCGCTGCGGATCGAGTACTCGGCTCAACTGAGCCGGGTACTCATCGGTCTCCTCGCTGTTCGCTATGCCGGTCGCCATCTCTCTGGCGACGCGCATCCGACCGATCACATACAACGAAACATTCAGTACGAGTTGCAGTTTGACCGGCTCGGGCACGGGCGTCTCGGCGAACATCGATAGCCCGGCGTCCAGCCACGCCATACTGTTCGGGCCCATCGGGCGCCGAGGAGATGGGCAGGTCGTACCACCAGCGATGCGGCGCGATCGTCTGGGCCATCGCCCGCGCCCACGCCTCGATCCCGGCCCGCCAGTCCCCGCCGTACGAGAGTTCCGGCGGCGTCCCACTCACCCGATCGCGCACCAACTCGATCAGCGTGTCCTTGCTGTCCACATAGCGGTCCAGCGCAGCAGGCGGCGGCTGTGTGACGATCATGAACTCCCGTGTGGCCGTGCAGGATTCGGCGACCATGTTGAGTCGCAACCTGCGCCACACCCTGCGCAGTCCCGACGCGATGTTGATGGCCGTCGCGGTGCCGATCACGATTCTGTTGATGTTCGCGTACGTGCTCGGCGGCGCGATGAATGTCGGTGGCAGCGCATTGCACTGGTTCGCCGAGAACCAGCCGGTCACTCCGGTGATCGAGACCATGCGCGGCCTGCTGATGGGCACACCGATCGGCGATAGCGCCCTGCTGGCCGTGCTCTGGTGCGGCGGTATCGCGCTGGCGGGGTATCTCGCCGCGAACGCACTGTTCCGGCGCAAGACACAACACTGACGAACGGCGTAAGGCCCGACGCCAGAGGGGAGCGTCGGGCCTTACGCCGCAGGGCGTTGCGGCTCAGGCGGGCATGATCTGCTGGGCCGCCCACTGCAACATCATGCGGAAGTGGTTGTCCCACCAGTTGTAGGAGTCCGCGGTGAACGCCTGCGGTGGCGCTGTCTCACCGGGGAAGAGCAGGGATCCGTTGGGTGCGCCGACCTTGTTGGTGGCGGCCGGGATGCCCGACCCCGACATCAGTGGGGCCGCGGCACTGGTTTCGCCGTCGTGTGCGGGTTCGGCGGGCACCAGCGCCTCCGGCCGATCCTGCGTGCCACTACCCCATCGCTGTACGGAGTACTCCGGTCGAGCGTCGGCGGGATCGATGGTGACGATCGAGATGTCCGGCTCCGCCTCGGCGACCGGCGCTCGACGATCCGCCACCGGGGCATCGACACTATGCGGATCCATCCGAACCTGATCCGACTTGCTCGCACCGGAATCGCCGTGCACGACCTTCGACTCGGCGGTGACGTGCGCGTCCTTGACGACCGCACCCGGCAGCGTCCGCGCCGAACCACCCGCCACGTAGACGCCACCGACCACCAGTCCGCCCGCGAGCACGCTGGCCGCCGCGAACACCGCCGCGCCGCCGCGCACGCGACGCACCCTTTCTTCCGTCTCGCCGATGCCGTCCACGTCGGCCATCGCATACAGCGCGGCACCGGCCGCGGACGCGGCGGCCGAGGTCTTGCACGGGATCACCGGCGCGCCGAAGGCGTCGACGGCCGCGACAACCGCCGGTTTACCCGCGGCCGAGCCGATCAGCACCACCGCGTCCGGCCGGACCGCTTCGGCCTCGAACTGATCCCAGGCCGCCGTCACCGCGGCGCCCATGGATTCCGCGGTCGCGCCCCCCGCCTGACTGATCGAGGCCAGGATCCGGCGACGGCCGCCGTCGACCAGCGTGAAGGTCTGGTAGCCGGGAACGACCTCGCAGATCAGTAGGTCGTCGAATTCGTCGAGCCAGGTCATCATCCCGGCCACACTGAGGTGCGCCGACTTGGACGACACCAGGGAGGCGGTATGCCACCGGCCGGACGCCAGGCGGGTGACGATGGCGCGCCGCTCGGCGGCGTCCCGATAGACGACCGCGGCGCCCGCGATCTCATGGTCCGGCCCGAGTTCGACGGCGAGGTCGTCCATCGCCGTCTCGACCGCTTCCGCCAAGTCCGCCTTGGCGTCGCCGAGCGTCCGTTTCACCCGGTGCAGCAGCACGCGCTCGGGTAGCCGTGCGCCGGTATCGGCGAAAGCTACCGCGTGCACGGCGCCACGTTCGGTGGAAACGCCGAGAGTTACCACTGATCGAGCTACCACTGGTCGCGCCTTCCTGGTCCTTTCGCGCGTCAGAAGCCACGCGCGCTCGGTATGTGTTCGGAGCCACATTCGATCCGGATGGGTAGTGAATTCGGACAGAAGATGAACACGCAGAAGCCGTGCGCGTGTTATGCGTGTGTCCGTACCGTTAGCCTGGATACGTGGAAGTACGCGCGGAGGCCAGGTCGAACCAACGTCTGGACCCTGCGTTGGAGCTGCAGGACGACCCACAGGAGCTCATGCCGCGGCGACGGCCGACGCAGGAACGCAGCAAACGCAAGTTCGACGCGCTCTTACAGGCGTCGAGGGAACTGCTCGTAGAGGTGGGGTTCGAGTCGTTCACCTGTGAAGAAGTGGCGGCGCGCGCCGAGGTTCCGATCGGCACGCTCTACCAGTTCTTCGCCAACAAGTACGTCATCGTCTGCGAGTTGAATCGGCAAGACCTCGTTGCCGTTTCGCAGGAACTCGCCGATTTCCACGGCGAGATCCCGTCGTTGGACTGGCTGCGGCACATGAACCAGCTGGTCGACCATCTGGCGAATCTGTGGATGAACGACCCGTCCCGGCGCGAAGTGTGGCTGGCGATGCAGTCGACCCCCTCGACGCGGGCGACGGGCGCGATCCACGAGAAGGAGTTCGCCGAGGTCGTCTCGCAGATGCTGCGGCCGCTGACGCCGCGGACGCCGAGGGTGCGGCGCACGATGATGGCCGAGGTGCTGGTGCACGTCGTCTATTCGATGCTGAACTTCTCGGTGCAGGACGAGCAGAGCCATGCCGAGGCGGTGTCCGAACTCAAACGCCTGATGGTCGCGTATCTGCTGGTCGCGGAGAAGGAGTCGCGCTCGGCGAGCGGGCGCTAGGCGGTCTGCTCCCCTGCCGATCGGGTGGCCGAGACCCCGTCGAGGATGGTGTTCGCGACCAGCTCCGGGTTGTCCCACATCGGCATGTGACCGCAGTCGGGCAGCGTGACCCATTTGGTGTGCGCGGGTAACTGATCGCGGACCTGAGAGGTGCTCGGCGGCAGCATCCGGTCCAGCGTGCCGAACGCGATGGTGACCGGCACGGTGATCGACTGCCCGCCTTCGAACCGCAGCTTCTTCGCGATCTTCAGCGCGCGCCGCAACGTCGGCCCGGACCGGTCGAAATCCTGCACGAACGCGACGGCCTCGGCGGCCGTCATCCGATCGGGATGACCGACCGGGAACCACAGCCCGACCGACCGAGTCCGGCCGATCACCGAACGCGCTGACGTCCGCGTCACCGTCGCGGCGGCAAGTCCGACCTGGAACTGCGCCCGCAGCGACAACGGCATCTGCTTGTGCCACAACGCGACCGGAGCGAGTCCGACGAACGCGCTCGCCATGCCGCGCTTGGTCGCCTCCAGGCCGATCAGTCCGCCCATGGAGTTGCCGACCAGATCGACCGGACCGTCGATGCCGAGGCGACGCAGCTCCTCGGCCAGCCCGTCGACGATCCAGTCCATGCTGACCCGGACCTCCGGCCCCGGTGCCGGTGTCTGTCCGAAGCCGGGAAAGTCCAGGGCGATCACGCGACGGCCGGTACTCAACCGGTCGAGCACGGGCAACCAACACCGTGCCGACGCGCCGCCGCCGTGCAGCAATACCAGTGGACGGCCTTCGCCGCGTTCGATGCGATTCCATTCGGTCATCGACAACCCCTTCGTCGTCCGATCGAGCAAGGCTTCGATCCACCTGCGCTACTCGGCCACGACCTGGCGTGTTGTCCGAAAGTACAACCGCACGGCTCGGTATCGGTGCCGACTCTCCAGTATTACCCGGGAAAATGCTGGCTGGCTATGGTGCGACCGTCGAATTCCGCGCACATCTTTTGTTGCTCAGTCCAACGAGAGTTACCCTGCACAGTAATGGTCAGCCGCCCACCTCCCGCGGACCGCCGAGCCCTGTTGGCGCGGCTGTTCTCGCACGCCACCGAACTGACCGCCAAGACGATCGACAAGATGCGCGCCGAGATACCGACCTACGCGCGGATCGATCCGACGGTGCTGCTGCCCGACGCGGTACGCACCGTCCAGCAGTTGTTACGCACACTGGCCGCCGAGCGCGACCTCACCGACAGCGAGTTGGCTGTCTTCACCGCACACGGCGAAACCCGTGGCCGCCAAGGGATTCCGGTGACCGAGATGTTACGCGGCTGGCGGCTCGCGGTCCGGATCGCCATCGATGAGGTGGTCACGGCGGGCCGCCGCATCGGCATCTCGGACGGCGAGTTGCTCGAGCTGACCAATGACATACTCGCCCTCACCGATACCGCGATTCTGGCGGTGGCCCGCGGTCACCTCGACGCCGAATTCCAGCAGACCCGCCACGATCAGCAGCACCGCACCGACCTGGTCCGCGGCATCCTGTTCGGCACGCTCGGTCCCGGCGAGATCCGCCTACAGGTCGAACGCTACGGCCTGGACTCCTACCGGGAATTCCACGCGATCCGGGCAAGGCCGAGCGCCGACCTCCCCGCCGACCCGCTGACCAAGCTGCTCGAGCCCTTCGGCGGCGACCGGCCGCACGGGCTGCTCGCGGTCATCGACGGCGATGTCGCCGGAATCGTCGACGCCCTCCCCTCGGGCGATATCGGCACGGCGGTCGGTGTCGGCCCTGCCGTCCGGCTGGATCGGATGGAACCGTCCTTCCGCCGCGCCACCCGCGCGATGGCGACCGCCGACGCCTTCGAGCTGACCGGCGTGCACGACCTGGCCGACCTCGGACTGCTGCCCGCGGTATTGGCTGACACCGAAGTCGGCGAGGAACTGTTCAACCGCTACATCACGCCACTCGGCGAAAGTGACGGCGCCGCAGCACTACTCGACACCGCCCAGCACTATCTGAGCAACGGCATGCGAGTGGATCACGTCGCCGAGGAGATGCAGCTGCACACCAATACGGTGCGCTACCGGTTGCGCCGCTACCAGGAGCTGGTCGGGATCGACCTCGCCGATGCCGACCGTGCCCTGGAAGCGTGGTGGGCGCTGCAGCGCAGGCGGCTGCGGCGCACGCACCGAGAGTGACTGTCCGCCTTACCCTTCGCGGCCCTCGATCAGATCCACCATTTCGCCTGGGTCTTCCAGGACCACCATGGCGGCGGCCGTGTCACCGTCGTGGGTCAGCGACAGGTGAACCCTTGCGCGCGGCAGGAATTCGGCGGCGAGGCCGTGCAGCTTGATGCTCGGCCTGCCCCATGCGTCGTTGACCACCTCGATCAGCGGGTACGGGTTGTCGCCGATCTGTGGGCGGCGCGCGAAACGTGATGAGGCCCAAGCCTTGATCACCGCCTCCTTCGCCGCCCACCGCACCGCGTAGCTGCGCGCCGGATCGGTCCCCTTGCTCTGACAGTAGCGTCGCTCGCCCGCGGTGAAACTTTCCCGGACCATGGTTGTTCCGGCGCGTTCGAGCTGTTCGGAGAACTCGGAGATGGTCACCAAGTCCAAGCCGATACCGAGGATCGTCATAAGCCGGGAGCCTACGACCTGGTCTGGCGGTCGGTGAACGAACCGTCCGCAGTGTGGCCAGCGCCGCAGCCGAAGCCGTCGGCCCGGTACGCGCCGTCCCCGCCGAGGCGAGCCTCGGCCGAGAGCAACACATCCGCTTCCAGCTGGCGCGCCTGCTTGGCAGGCGTGCCGTCACCACCCATCCGACGGTCCGCCGGACGCTCGTACAGCGGTGCGCCGCCACACATGGCCTCGGTGAACCGCTGCCGCCCGGCGAGCTGACGCTGCTGCGCCCGCTCCTGGTAGGCCTCGCGGCGCTCCGGCTCGATCGCCTGGATGAACGCCTCCGGATGCACCACCGCGAGCAGCCCGTTGACGTGCCCGAAGCCGAGCGAGGTCAGCAGACCGGCCTTGAGCGAGAACTTCTCGCCGAAGCGCAGCGGCTCGCGCGCCCACACCAGGTGCGGGTACGCCTGCATCTTCTCGTCGACACAGTCCAGGCTCCGGTTCGGCGGCACCACACCGTTTTCCAGCACCTGGCACAGGCCGATCAGCTGGAACGCGGCCGCACCGCCCTTGGCGTGCCCGGTCAGGCTCTTCTGCGAAACCACGAACAGCGGTGCGCCGTCGGAGCGGCCGATGGCCGTGGCGAGCCGGGTGTGCAGCTCGGACTCGTTCGGGTCGTTGGCCGCCGTCGACGTGTCGTGCTTGGAGACGACCGCGATATCGTCCGGCCCGACACCGAGTTTGCGCAGTTCGGCGGCGAATCGGGATTCGCGGCCGCCACGCCCCGCACCGAGCGCGCCGAGGCCGGGCGCCGGGATGGAGGTGTGAACGCCGTCGGCGAAGGACTGTGCGAAGGCGACCACGCCGAGCACCGGCAGGCCCATCTCCACCGCAACGTCACCGCGGGCGAGCAGCACGGTGCCACCGCCCTGTGATTCCACGAACCCGCCGCGACGGCGGTCGTTGGCGCGGGAGAAGTACCGGTCGCTGATGCCCTTGGCGGTCATGGCCGCCGAGTCCGCGGTGGCCGACATGTCACCGAAGCCGACGATGCCCTCGATGCCGAGATCGTCGAAGCCACCGGCGACGACCAGCTCGGCCTTGCCGAGGCGGATCTTGTCGACGCCCTCTTCCACCGACACCGCCGCGGTGGCGCAGGCGGCCACCGGGTGCACCATCGCGCCGTAGCTGCCGACGTAGGACTGCACCACGTGGGCAAGGGCCACGTTCGGCAGCGCCTCTTGGAGAATGTCGTTCGGCCGCGACTCGCCGAGCAGGTTGTCGACGTAGAGCGAACGCATCGAGGACATGCCGCCCATGCCGGTGCCCTGGGTGTTGGCCACCAGGCTCGGGTGCACCCAGCTCATCAGCTCGGACGGGCTGAAGCCGGAGCTGACGAACGCGTCCACCGTGCAGACGACGTTCCAGAGAGCAACGCGGTCAACGGAATTCGCCATCTCCGCGGAGATGCCCCAGATGGTCGGATCCCAGCCGGTCGGGATCTGGCCGCCGACGGTGCGCGACAGCTTGGCCCGGCGCGGCACCCGAATCTCGGTGCCCGCCTTGCGCGTTACCGTCCAGTCGGCCGAATCCGCCACCGGCACAATGACCGTGTGCTCGGGGTCGGCCTCGTGGAAGGCGCGTGCCTCCGCCTCGCCGCCGACGGTGAAGGTCAGGTCCTGATCGAGGAACACCGACGTCATCAGCGGCGCGGTGTTGTCGAGCATGGCGCCGTCGTCGCCGTAGCGGCGCACGCCGCAGCGGGCGACCACCGCGTCGTGGTACTTGTCGGCCAGCTCGGCTTCGGCGACGTAGTCACCGGATTCGGCGTCGTACCAGCCGGGCTTGGGGTCGTTCTCCCAGGTGACAAGGCCGGTGGTCCAGGCGAGCTCGAGCACGCCCGCGGCCGAGAGCTGGTCTTCGACCTCCATCTCGAACCGGGTGCGGGCCGAGCCGTACGGGCCGAGCTCACCGGCACCGACGATCACCACCATGTCGGCGAGATCGGTGGTGACCGTGCCCCATTCGGGCACCGGCAGCGCGGAGGACAGGGTCGGCGGCGCGGGCAGTGCCGAAATCGTGGCCGCCGCAACGGTTTCCACGTCGTCTTCGGCTGCCTGCTCCGCGGCCTGCTTGGCCAGTGCAGGCAGGTCGAGCTTGGCCCTGGCCAGTCCGCCGGTCAGGTCGATCTGCTGCGGGCCGGTGAGGGTGACCTGGCGAGCGCGCGAGGTGCACCACTTGAGCAGCTCGTCGGCCATCTCGGTGGTGGACCAGGTGTGCACACCGGCCTTCTCCACGGCCGCGACCATCGGGTCGTTGTGGCCCATCAGCCCGGTGCCGCGCACCCAGCCGATCATCGCGTGCACCAGGGTGACCCGGGTCGACCACGACTTCTCGGCCCGCCACTTGGCGACCACCGCGTCGAGCGCGGCCTTGGATTCGCCGTAGGCGCCGTCGCCGCCGAAGAGGCCGCGGTTGGGCGAACCCGGAAGCACCACATGCAGTTTCGCGTCGACGTCGTGGTCGGCGCCGATGGTGGACAGGCCACCGATCAGCCGTTCCACCGACCAGAGCAGCACGCGCATTTCCATTTCCGCGCGGGCACCGGCGTCGGCGAGGTCACCGGCGACCCGCGGCGCCGCGAACGGCAGCAGCATGGTCGGCGTCATCGCGTCCTTGGTCTTGACCTTCGCGCCACCGGCGTTGTCGACCTGTTCGGTACCGACCCACTCGATCAGCGCGTCGATGTCCTGGTAGGACGCCATGTTCGCGGGAACGACCCAGAGGGCGGCACCGTGGCGGGCGTTGTCCCGGTACAGCTTCCGGTAGAAGCTCAGGCGGTCGTCGTTGAGGCTGGACGTGGTGACCACCACGGTCGCGCCGCCGCCGAGCAGCCGCCCGGTGACCGCCGCCGCGATGGAACCCTTACTTGCACCCGTGATCACCGCGATGTCCGCGGACCAGATGCCGCGATCATCGGTGCTCAGCGCCGCCGTGGCGATGCGCTCGTAGACACCGGCGAGCACCGAACGAGCCTCGTGCTTGGCCCGCTCGCGCCACCAGTTTGCCTGTGTGGCAACGGCTTCACCGGCACCGAGGTACCCGTTGACCGGCAGTTCCGCGCTCTCGGCGTCGTCGCCGAGCCACAGCTTGGCCAGATCCTCACGGGCCGTTGCCCATCGGTCGTCGAGCAGCACGGCCTTGCGAGCGTCGAACGCGGGTGCGACCAAACGCGGCCAGTCCGAACCCAATTCGGCCGAAACCAGGTCGACAAGCGAGTTGTCGGTCGCCGTCGGCGCGGACACCTGCTCGGCCAGGCCGAGCTGCTCGAGCACCACCCGCGCGGCCGTGGCGAGCACGCCGTCACGTCCGGTGATCTGCTCGGTGAACTCGCCGAGCGCGGCCGCGTCGACGGTGCCTCCGCCGCCACCACCCGAGGAGGGCAGCGACACCGCGACACCGCGGCGGGCGGCGACGGCCTGGACGGCGGTGTCGATGGCCGCGTCGACCGAGGCGGCGTCACCGAGCGCGCCGGAGACCAGCCCACCGAGGTCGCCACCGCGCACGCTGGCGCCTTCGCGGGTGCCGAGGGAGACCTCGGCGGTGACGTGGTTGGCCCAGCCGTCGCCGAGCTCCCATACCTTCTTCACGCGCTCGGCGATCGCGGCCGGGCGCTTGCCGGACGGACCGAACACCTTGCGCAGGTGGTCGCCGATCGAGTCGGACAGCACCGAACCGAAGGGCTTGTAGGTGCGGGCGAGCCGCTCGACCGTGACCGACAGCGCACCCATGTCCGCGTCGGCGGCACCGTCGATGGCGCCGAGCGACAGCTCGGAGCCGAGGTCGACGAGCAGCTGGTTGCGGCGCGAGGAGACGCCGTCGCACAGGCCCTCGATGGTGTCGACCGGGCCGATCTGGTCCAGCCGCAGTTTGGTCCACAGCGCGATGAGCACGCGGGTGGCGTCGGCGGCGCTGAACACGATGTCGTCCGGACGCGGTCCGCCGGAGCTGGCCACCGGTGCGGCGGCCGCCACGGGTGCCGCGGCAGGCGTTGCGGCCGAGGCGGTTTCGACGGTGTCCTCGGTGGGCTCGTCGACCGGCGCGGGATCGGTGTCGGTCGAGTAGACGACCCCGGCCTCGCGCTCGATGTTGAGCACCTCCACCGTCGCGCCGCTGAACGCGGGCAGCTTCAGCGTCTGGGTAGCCAGGTTCGCCACGGTAGGCGTTGCGCCCAAACCGATTTCGACGAACCGCTCGACCCCGAGACCACCGTGCTCGGTATCGGTGAACAGCAGGTCCTGGGTCTCGATCCAGCGCACCGGGCTGGCGAACTGCCACGCGAGCAGTTCGACAAGCACGACGCGGCACAGCTCGACGGGCCGCGTCGACCAACCCTCGAAGTCGGCGAGGACCGCGGCGAGCGGCTCCGACGGCACCAGATCCGCGATCTCCTCGATGAATTCACGCTTCAGCGAGAACGGCCTCGGCACCAGGTTCGGGATGTAGCGGCCGATCAGGACTTCCGGGTGCAGATCGGCGGGCAGCAGCTGCTCGAGCTTCTGGCGGAACTCCGGAACGCCCTTGCGCAGCACGGTGGAGTGGAACGGCACGTCGATGCCGGGCACCACGATGAACGCCCGCTTGCCACCGAATTCCGCACGGCGCCGGTCGATCTCGGTCTCCAGCGCCTCCAGTCCGGCGACGGTGCCCGTGATCGCGTACTGCGAACCACGCAGGTTCAGGTTGACGACCTCGAGGAACTCTCCCGTCGCCGTGCCGATGCCGGTGACGAAGTCGATCACCTCGTCGTCGGGCAGCCCGATCTGCGAGGGGCGGATAGCCGCCAGCCGATAGTCGCTGCGGCCCTTGGCATCCCGCGGCACCAGCTCGTGCATCGCGGACCCGCGCTGGAACACCACCTCGAGCACCGCCTCCAGCGGCAGCACCCCGGCGGCCGCGGCGAGCGCGTTGTATTCACCGACCGAGTGACCGGCCAGCATCGCGCCCTCGACGAACGCACCGGCCTCGCGCAGCTCGGCGACCTGGGCGACACCGAGGACCGCCATCGCGACCTGGGTGAACTGGGTCAGGTGCAGCACGCCGTCCGGGTGCCGGTGTTCGACACCGCGCGCCTTGAGGTAGGTCGGGTTGTCCCTGACCACGGCGAGGATGGAGAAGCCGAGCGCGTCGCGGGTGTGCTTGTCGGCGCGGTCCCAGATCGCCTTGGCGGCCTTGGAACGAGTCCGCGCGTCCAGGCCCATGCCCTTGCGCTGGATGCCCTGGCCCGGGAACGCGTAGACCGTCTTCGGTGCGGCGGTGCGACCGGTCGCGGTCATCACCAAATCGCCTGCGGCGCGGCAGGATACCTCAACGATCTCGCTGCCCGCGTCGACCGCGATCCGCTCGACGCGCACGTCGATCTCCGCGCCGGGGCGAACCATGCCGAGGAAGCGGGTGGTCCACGCCGTCACGGTCCGAGCCGGGATCGCGCTTTCCGGGTCGACCGCCGAGACCGCGTGCTGTGCCGCGGCCGAGAGCCACATGCCGTGCACGATCGGGCCGCCGAGACCGGCGAGCTTGGCGGCGGAATCGCTGGTGTGGATGGGGTTGTGGTCGCCGGAGACCGCGGCGAAGGCGTGCATGGTGCGCGGCGCAACGACCGTGACGTCCCGGCGGCGCCGCCGCGGGGTGTCGGTGGCGGCGTCGGACACCGTGCCCGCCGCGCGCGGCGGATCGGTGAGCTCGCCCGCACCGTTGCGGCCGCGGATGGCGAACCGTTCGGTGAGGGTGGCGACCGTCGGCATGGACATCCCGGTTTCCGGGCGGTCGAGCATGCCCGCGATGCGCACCCGCACCTCGACGACGCGGCCGAGGTCGGTGTCGAGCGTCTCGCCCGCTTCCGCCCGCACCGCGAGAACGCTTGCGCTGTCGGGCAATTCGGCCGCCAGTTCGATCTGGTGATCCAGGTGGACCAGGTCCAGCATGCCCTCGATAACGCTCGCGCCATCGGCAGCACGCGAGGCGCCGAGCACCGCGAACACGGCGGGCCAGCAGGCGCCGACCAGCACGTCGGGGACCGTGCGGCCGAGCGTGCTCAGCGCCGGGGGCATACCCGAACCGGTCACGCCCGCGTGGTCGGCGACGAGGTCGGGCGACCACGCGATGTTGAGGTGGGCGACCTTGCCCTTCACCTCGGGCAGATCCTGTCCGGCGGCGACGGCAAGCAGCGCGGCCATCGCCTCGTGCGCGTCGGCCTCGGTGACGACCGGTGCGCCGCCGTTGTAGGTGGCGGTCGGCACGGTCACGCGGATGCGAACCACGTTGGCGCCCAACAGCGGAACGGTCAGCTCGACGTAGGAGTTGTCGGCGTCCGGTCCGGTGGTCTCGGTGAGCGTGGCACCGGTCGGCGGGTGCACGGCGCCCTTGCCGTCCACCGTCCAGTCCGCCAGATCGCCGAGCCGGTGCACCGGGTTGACGGTGGTGCGGCCGGACCATTCGAGGTCCGGCGCGGCCAGCACCGTGTCGATCGGGCCGGTGGTCACGCCGGCGACGCGGCGGGCGTCGATCGCCACCGGCACCACACCGGCGCGCACCAGCGAGTACGCCGTGTCCTGCTCGAACCGGTCGAGCAGTTCGCCGACGGGCTCGTCGACCCGGGTGATGCCGGCGACGGCGACAGTGCCGGGGATGACGCACACCTGGTCGGCCGAGTAGCGCGGATCATGGGCCTGCCACAGCGAATCCGAGCGCCACCAGCGGCGCACGTCGCCGTCGACGACCGGCACGAAGTTGACCGGCTTGCCCGGGGTCTTGCACAGCGTCACGAAGAACGGGACGTCGGCCGGATGCAGCACTGTCTGCTCCGCAACCGGGTACTGCGCCTTGAGCGTGCACAGCGCGCCGACCGGGTTCTCGAAGTCCTCGTCGGAGGCGAACAGCGTGGCGATCTCACCGCGATCGGCCGGGTTGAGGCGAGATTCGGTGCGGCGCATCATGTCCGCGAAACGGTCACGCCAGGTGATGTCGAGCCAGACCGAGCGGGTGGCGTCGGTGATCGCGTCGCCGATATCGCTGCCGCAGTCGAAGTCCTTGCGGCGGTCGAGGCCTACCGCGAGCTCGACGTAGCGCTCCAGCCAGTCCAGGTAGGTCATCGATGCCACATCGCCGAAATACGGCTTGGCCGTGCCGTTCAGCGCCTCGATGATCTCGTCGCGACGCGCGGCGACGGCCTCGGCGTCACCGGCGACCTCGTCGAGCAGGCGACCGGTGCGCGAGGCGGCGTTGTCGATCTCGTGGATGTCGGCGCCCAGTTGGCTACGGCCCGAGGCCATTCCGCCGGACGCGGTACCCGCACCGACCCAGTCGGGGGTGCCGGGGGTGTCGACGAGCAGCTGCTTCACCTCGGGCGCGGTGGTCGCCTCCAGCGTGGCCATGGCGGCCGTGCCGACCAGCACGCCGTCCAGCGGCATCACCGGGTAGCCGTGCGGGGTTGCCCACTCGCCGGTCAGGTATTCCGTTGCGCGCTCAGGGGTTCCGATGCCGCCGCCGACGCAGACGATAACGTTCTCGTGGTTGCGCAGTTCGGCGTAGGTCTCGAGCAGCAGGTCGTCCAGGTCTTCCCAGGAGTGGTGCCCGCCCGCCTTGCCGCCCTCGATGTGCATGATCACCGGGTAGTCCGGCACCTCGGCGGCGATCCGCAGCACGGCACGGATCTGCGCGACGGTGCCCGGCTTGAACGCGACATGCGAGATGCCGACCTCGGTGAGTTCCTTGATGAGCGCGACGGATTCGTCGAGTTCCGGAATGCCCGCCGTGACAATGACGCCGTCGAACGGGGCGCCCGCGGTGCGTGCCTTCTGCACCAGTCGCTTGCCGCCAAGCTGCAGCTTCCACAGGTACGGGTCGAGGAACAGCGAGTTGAACTGGACCGCGCGGCCCGGCTGCAGCAGCGTCTTCAGCTCGGCAACCCGATCGGCGAAGATCTGCTCGGTCACCTGGCCGCCACCGGCCAGCTCCGCCCAGTGGCCCGCGTTCGCCGCCGCCGCAACGATTTTCGCGTCGACGGTGGTAGGTGTCATGCCCGCCAACAGAATTGGCGAACGACCGGTCAGCTTGGTGAACGCGGTCTCCACCACGATCCGCCCGTTCGGCAGCCGAACCGGACGTGGCGCGAACGCCGTCCACGGCGCCGCCGTCTCCGGCGCGGCACCCGGGGTGAGCAGGCTGCGTTGCCCGTCCCTGGTCGCGGCGGCGACCATGCCGACGCCGGTGCCCTTCAGCGAACCGCCGGTCAGCCTGGACAGCAGATCGCCGGGGCCGAGGTCCAGAATCCATTGCGCGCCAGCGGCAACCATGCCGTCGACGATCTCCACCCAGTCGATCGGGTCGACCAGGATCTCCTGCGCGAGCACACCGGCCAGCGCCGCGTCCAGGCCGCACTGGTTGGCCCAGGAGGTCACCAGATCCACCGTGTCGGCCAGCGCCGGGTGGTGGAACGCGACATCGACGGATACGTCCTCGAAGACCGGCGCGAAGATCGCGCCGCCGCGTACCTTGGCGTCGCGCTCACGGGACTGCTCGTCGTGAATCTGCGCGCAGCGCTGCCGTACCCGCTCCAGCTGGGCTGGGGTACCGGAAAGCACTGCGCGCCTGCGTCCGTTGCGAATAGACACCACCGCGGCCGCCGCTGGATCGACGCCTTCGGACACCTGGGCGACGACCGCGCGCAGCTGCTCGGGATCGACGTTGGACACCGCGACCATCGGCGAGCGCTCGCCCACCGGCATCAGCCCGCGCCGCCGAGCGACCAAACCGGCTGCCGCGCCGATCAATTGGGCCACGGCGAGGATCTCGGCGTCGCGCTGCCCGCCGGCCTCCACCGCGGTCGCCGCCAAGCGCCCCTGCGAGTGGCCGACGATCGCCACCGGCGCGTGTTCGGTCGGGTCGAGTCCGTTCAGTCGCAGCGCGCGCATCGCGGCCAGCTGCGAGAGCAGCACGCCTGGCATCGACACCGCGGCGGAACGCAGTACCTGCGGCGACGGGGCCGCGGAGACCTCGCCCTGGTCGGTGTCGGCCAGTTCCTCCTCGAGCATCCACCCGATCGGGTCGAAGCCGACGGGTCGGACCACAAGTAGCTGTGCGGCAACAGGCTCGAGCAGCGCTTCCGCCTCATTGACCAGTGCGGTCAATTCCGGCTCCAGCGCGCTGTCGCGGCCGATCTCTTCCAGCTCGTCGAGCCACTGGGCGCCCTGTCCGCCGAACGCGAGCGCGTAGGGCGTCCCGTTCAGCAGGCGATCCAGCAGTGGCGATCGGGTCCCAGCCGCCTGGGCCGCACCGACCTTCGAGCTCTGTCCGGTACCGGTCTCGGTGCTCTCGTTGATCGTCAAGACGATTCGACTTCCTTCTCCTGGCGACGCGCCCTGGCGAGACACGCCGCTCCCTCCGGTGCGCAGGTGTTCCTCAGCGTTGGGGCCTGATACCGGCGAGGATAGCCAAAATCATGAGGAAATCCTCACGTTTGCTCGCCGGCTAAACCGCATACTGCCGAGTATTCATGTACGTCCGTACCAGAATCATGCCAAACATGACTCCCCCTCATGTTTGAACACGCTGGTCTGCCGGGTTACTAACACGTACGAAACATGAGCGCTCCTCATGTTGAGAGTTATCTAATCGTTATAATCCCTGGTAGGGTTACTGACCAGTACGCCACGCCCACCCGAAGCTTCGCGAAGTCGGTCAAGCCCGGTAGAGTTTGGACGGTCGTACCATCACGCGCGAGTGGCGAAATTGGCAGACGCGCCAGATTTAGGTTCTGGTGTCCACGGACGTAGGGGTTCAAGTCCCCTCTCGCGCATTACTTGTGTCATATGTGTCGCGTTCAGGGGTTCAAGAGCCCCCGAACGCGACACATATGACCCCCACCAGGGCTCTTTCAACACTTCCCCGCTATCGAAGCCAGCTACGTGTTCAAGAGCTCTCGAACACGCGCCTGCGGTACACGCGAGAAGTTTGCCCGACTCAGCCAGGAACCTGTCGAGTACCCGACCGTCTGGCCTCTTCGCGATAACAGGGTGGTCGCTGGTCCAACACCGACGAAGGCCGAACGTATCGGCGTGTCTCTTCGAGCCCGTTTTCCCGAACGCATGCGAAGCCAGCAACCAAGGTGTAATGGCCCGGCAACCGCTTCTACCGCGAAGCAAAGCCGGTCAAACACCCCCGAACCGGACACCGCAACGCAACAGCTAGCCCTCCCCCGGCGTGAGGAGCGGAATCACCGCCCGAGCCTGCGGATACCGCACCGGCGCCAACATCGGCGACAGGGCGCGGCCCAGGGCCTGTGGGCCCAGAACCGCGACAAGCCCCTCCTCGGGCATCGCGACCAACAGAACCGGATCCCCCGCCTCGATACCAGCATCACGGCGCATGTCGGCCGGCAACCGGACATGACCCCGACGATCAATCACCGCACGACCCCACTCCACCGCACCGATCGTCATCACGTCCCCGACCCACCCGAACCCGACCACCGTCCCCGACGGCCACCCCATCGCCTCGAACACCCGCGGCGCACACACCCGCGACCGATCATTGATGATCGACACCGCGAACTGCGGCAACCACAACCGATCCGACGGATCAGGGATGCCCGGCTCGAGCAAGGACTCCGCCGCGTCCAGACAGCGGTCCATAAGAGCGTGGAACTGTTTACGATCGAATGTGGACATCGGACATCGGCTCCTGCCCCGCCGCTGATCCTCGTCCCACTCCATCAAAGCCGAACATCACCAGGTGCGCCACCCACAACCGACCACACGCAGACCTCAGTGCAGACCGATGCCGCCCCGAGGTTCGGTTGCGCGCCTCGGATACTTTGGCCGTCACCCTGGCTGTGCCCGGTCATCGTGAATTCGTCTTCGCCGCGGAGTCCATTCATGTCCCGGCCCTCGATGGTGCGCACATGATCGAGGCCGACCATGATCGTCTGGAACTCACACTCGGTGTCGGGAGGGTCGGGGCGGGCGGCGAAGCGGCGCCTCGTGGCTCCGTTTCGCCGGGTCAGTAGAGGTTGGCGGTGACGGCGGTGACGGGGATGTCGATGACGGTGGTGGTCTGTGCCGCCAGGGCCTGGCTGACCGCTTGGCGGACCTGCTCGGGGGTGGTGGCGCGGATGCCGGTGCAGCCGTAGCTACGGGCGAGGCCGGGCAGGTCGAGGCCCGGGAGGTCGAACGAGGGCGGGTGCGTCGCTCCCAATTGCGCGGCCAGGTCCTTCATCGCGCCGTAGCCACCGTTGTTGAGCACGATGACGATCACGGCGATGCCCGATTGTGCTGCGGTCCACAGGGCTTGGATCGAGTACTGCATGGCGCCGTCGCCGATGAGGCAGACTACCGGGGCGTTCGGTTCGGCGAGTTTGACGCCGATGGAGGCGGGCAGCGCCCAGCCCAGTCCGCCGGCACCGGTGTTGTAGTAGCCGTGGGGGCGGCGCACCTGCAGGTGGCGGCTGCGTACCTCGCGAAACGTCGGGGTCTCCTCGACCAGGATGGTGTCCGGGGGAAGGATGTCGCCGAGCAGGTGGAGGACGTACTCACCGGTGGGCGGTTCGGTCAACGGCGGCTGTTCATGGGTGATCGGCTCGACGCGGGGGCGAGCACCCGCTGCGGGCGGCAGCCGATCCAGCAGCGCGGTGACGCCCTCTCGGAGGCAGGTGCGGATCCCGGTTCCGGTCTCGGCGCGAGCCAGCGCGGCCGGATCCTCGCTGAGCTGAATCAGTTCCGCTCCCTCGGGCAGGGGTGAGCCCTGAGCGACGATGTGATAGGTGAAGACCGGGGCGCCCAGGACCAGGACCAGATCGGCGCCGTCGAGGGCCGCGCGTACCTTGTCGCGCGCGGGTATGAGTTGCCCGCGGAAGGCCCGGTGGTTCTCCGGGAAGCCGATTCGGTTGGCGTGCGGGCTGATCCATACCGTCGCGCCGATTCGTTCGGCCAGTTCGATGGTTTGGTCCCAGGCGTCGTCGCGATCGACCTCGGGACCCACGACCAGCACGGGTCGTTGCGCGGCAGCCAGTTTCGCGGCGGCCGCCGCCAGTTCGTCGGTGTCGCCGGTGAATCTGTCACCGACGTGGCGAACCGACACGGGCTCGGTGGCCGCATCCCAGTCGTCCATGGGGACCGAGACGAACACCGGACCGGCGGGACGCTGCATGGCGATATGGCGGGCCCGATCGATAGCGAGTGGAACATCTTGTGCGCGTGCGGGTTCGATGGCCCATTTGACATACGGCTGCGGGAACTCGGTGGGCTGCTGGGCGAACAGATAGGGATCGAACGGGAGCAGTTCCCGCGCCTGCTGACCGGCCAGGATCACGACCGGGCTGAAGTTGCGGGCGGCCGAGTACACCGCGCACAGCCCGTTGCCCAGGCCCGCCGCCGAATGCAGCGTGACATACGCCGGTCCGCCGCTGGCCTGCGCGTAGCCGTCTGCCATGGCCACCGCCGAGGCTTCCTGCAGCGCCATCACCCAGCGCAGCTCGGCGGGCCACTCGGCGAAGAACGGCAGTTCCGTCGAACCAGGATTGCCGAACACCACCGAATCGCCGGTCTCGCGAAGAAACTTCCGAATCTGATCACGAACCGTTTTCACGCTCAGCCACCTCGTTCCGAGTCGAACTATCGTGAGCAGCCCATTCCTGGAGCCGCAGAATGCGCCAACATCGGCGGCCCGGTCGAAATCAGAAATTCCTCGCACAGAATACGGCCCGAGCGTCCAAATTCGGACAACGCCACGTCCGAACCGCATTTCTGGACAGCCCGCGCGGCGGTAACCTCGGATCGCGACCGTTCGACCGTTTCCCGCCGAGACCCAACCTCCCTGATATGCGTTGTACGGAAAATGAGTGCGCAAGTTGGCGGTGTCCTCAGAGGAACTGTCAGATGTCCGGTGTCGCGGTGTGGTAGTCGGTGTGGGCTTGGATGTCCACGGCGATTTGCAGCAGATGGGCGTCGGAGTAGGGCGCGCCCATCAGTTGCACGCCGACGGGTAGCCCGGTGACCGTGCTGGGTTGGGCCGGGATGGCGACGGCGGGCAGGCCGCAGTAGTTGGCGTCGTTGGTTTGTGGTGACATCGCCATGCCCTCTTGCGGGCCGTAGTCGCCGAAGGGTGGGCGGTCGACGAGTTCGGTGCCCAGGACCGGGAGCAGCATCGCGTCCAGGGCATGGTCGCGCAGGAGCGCGCACCAGTGTTGTTGGCGGCGGGTGCGTTCGCGCAGTAGCTGGTTGTAGGCGATGGCCTTGGGTTCGTGATCGAGTAGGAAGGCGAAGCTTTCTTTGAGGTACCGGGTGTAGGCGTCGCGTCGAGCGGGCCACCATTGTGCTTGGTAGGCACCGATTTCCACGCCCTGGCCGATGATCATGTCCAGGTAGTTCATCGGGGTGGGGGTCTCGACCTCGATCACCTCGGCGCCGAGGGAGCGCAGCGTCGCCTGCATGGCGCGGTAGCTGTCGGCCACGCCGGGGTCCAATGTCGGTGCGGTGGCTGGGATTCCGAGGCGGGTGCCGGACAGGCCGGACGGGCGTGGCGTGCTGGGGTAGGACTGGGGCCAGTCGATGGCGCCGTTGGTGCGGGGATCGAAGGGGTCGAATCCAGCGATCGCGGCGAGTAGGGGTCCGAGGTCGGCGGCGCTGCGCGCCATGGGCCCGACGTTGTCGAAGCTCCACGCCACGGGGATGGTGCCGTAGACCGAGACCAGTCCTGCTGTGGGTTTGATGCTGCATACGTTGCAGGCGGAGGCGGGGATGCGCAGGCTGCCCGCGGTGTCGGTGCCCAGCGCGGCCGGGGTGAACCGGGCGGCGAGCGCGGCGGCCGAGCCGCCGGAGGAACCGCCGGGCACCTTGTGGAAGTTCCATGGGTTGGCGGTTTGCTCGGTGAGCGAGCCGATCGCCATTTGATGGGTTTGCGCATGCCCGAGCAGCGGCATCCCGTCGGCCTTCAGTCGTGCCCAGGCGGTGCAGTCGCCCGTGGCGACGTTGTCACCGAGCAGGGCGGGCAGGCCTGCGGTCAACGGACGACCCTGCACGGCGAATACGTCCTTGAGCGCCAACGGAATTCCGCACAGCAGCGGGGTGCGCTCGCCCTCGGATCGGCGGCGTGCATCGGCGTCCCGAGCTGCCGCGAGCGCGGTGTCGGGGTAGCGGCGGACAAAGGAGTTGATCTCGATGTCCTTGTCCTCGGCCCGGTCCAGCAGCGACCTGGTCAACTGCTCGCTCGTGAGTGCGCCCGCGCGCAGCAGCGCCGCGAGCTCGAGCACACCGAGCCCGGTCGGATCAGCGGCATCGATGCCGCGATGATCGGGCAGTGACAGCTCGTAGGTGCGGGGTTTCGCTACCGGGCGGGGTGCCTGCTGCACCGGGAAAGGCGCGAGGGCATCGGTATTGGTGGGATCGGTCGCCGGTGGCTGCTCGGGGTAGGACAAGGTCGTTGCCGGCGACATAGTGGATGAGCCGGCCTTGCTGTAGCCGGCGACGACGACCGCGGCCGAGCCCACCGTTACCGCTTGGGCGAATTTGCGACGTTCCATGACATCCTTCGATCAAGTCGACGAACACAGACGCACTGAGAAAGCACCCGTCCTCTGGCACTACGGCAGACGCCGTGATCACGTGGGGCGCGGCAACGATCGGTGCCGGTTCACCCGCCGGTGGGCAGGAACGCCTCGGGGGTGAGTTCGGCGATGCTCGGGTAGCCGTCGAGGGCCATCATCAGGTCTGTTTCCCGCAACAGCGCGTCGAGGACGTTGACGATGCCGTCGGCTCCGGCGAGGGCGAGGCCGTAGATGTAGGGGCGGCCGATGCCGACGGCGGTCGCGCCGAGGGCCAGGGCCTTGACGATGTCGGCGCCGGTCCGGACGCCGGAGTCGAACAGGACCGGCATTCCGTCGGCGGCCGCGACGACACCGGGCAGCGCATCGATGGCGGCCAGCCCGCCATTGGCTTGCCTGCCACCGTGATTGGAGCAGTAGACCGCGTCCACACCGACGTCTTTGGCGCGCCGGACGTCATCGGGGTGACAGATTCCCTTGAGGATCAACGGCAGATCGGTCAGCGAGCGAAGCCAAGCCATATCGTCCCAGGTGAGGCGGTTCCCGAAGATCGAGTTCCAGGTATCCATCGCCACCGACGCGTCGTTGTCGGGTGAGGCCGGGAGCAGCTTCTGGAACACCGGATCGGTGAGGTAGTTGGCCAGGCACTCGCTGCGTAACCGGGGAGAGTTGGTCAGCGACGGATCGCGGGGCCGCCAGCCGGTCTGCCAGCAGTCCAGGGTCACCACCAGCGCTCGGAATCCGGCGGTTTCAGCGCGGTGCACCAGGCTTTGGGCCAGGTCGCGATCGGTCGGGGTGTAGAGCTGGAACATCCCAGGGGTGTCACCGAAATGCGAGGCGACGGTCTCGAGCGGGTCGACGGCCATGGTCGAGGCCATCATCGGCACTCCGGTGCGGGCCGCGGCCTGTGCGGTCGCGATCTCACCGTGGCCTTGGGGATCGCATAAGCCGATCACCCCGACCGGAGCCAGGAACAGCGGGGTCGGCAGGACTATGCCACACAGCTCGACGGAAAGATCGCGCTGGTCGGTGGCCCGCAACATGCGGGGAAGCAGACTAAGTTTCCGGAATGCGGCCACGTTGTTGGACTGAGTGAATTCATCGCCCGCCCCGTGGGAGACATAGGACCAGATATCGGGCGCCATCGTGGTGCGCGCTTTTTCTTCCACTTCGGTGTAATCGGCGAAGTTCGTCATGACCATTCCCTTCTCGAAGCCGATAAGTCGAACCGGACGTTCAGTCGAGCGGAATGCTGATGGCTAGTCGAGCGGAATGCTGATGGCTATTGGTGGAGCGGGCCACCATTTGGTTGGCAACCCCAACACTGGTCTACTGATCATGAGCGACGGTTTACGCCCGCACAATGTGAGATAACGGACATCCACAGTAATACTCAACGCCTGCGACCGGTTCGAGGGCTTCGTGGGCGGGGGCTGCCCTACCAGTGCGCCGATCAGGTGATGTGAGCGAGGACTCGGCCCAGCATGTCGATCAGTTGCTGTTTCTCGGTCGCCGACAACGGCGCGAACACCTCGTCGTCGAGTTCGGCCAGGATCTGGTCGAGCCGGCGTAGCTGACGACGCCCGGCCGAGGTGATGGTGATGACGTTGCGGCGTTTGTCACCAGGGTCGGCGGCGCGTTGCAGCCATGACTGTTCGGCCAGGCTGTTGACGATGGCGTTCATATCGCTGCGGTCGATCTCGCACCATCGGCACAGATCGGCCTGACTGGACGGACCGGATTCCGCCAGAGCGGCCAGCACGGAATAGTGATAGCGCCGAGATCCGGCCGCCGAGATAACTCTCAGCGACCGCTGATCTGCCCGTAGCGCCGACTGATGCAACAGCCACGTGGCGGTGACACGCAAACGAGTCAGCGAGGGCTGCACCGAGGCCGAAGCAGGTGGTTGTGGGGCCATACTGTCGACTATCCCACATTGTTGGGCACACCAACACCCTGCTAACGTCGGATGCGAAGTTGGCGTATCCAATGAGTTCCACTCAGGCAATAATCTGTGATCGGTTACTGTTGGGCAACTTGATCTCGAATGCTTCACCAGCACTGGTCCTCCAACGACAAGGGTGGTATCTGCAATGGTGAGTTTCAAGGATTTGATGCACGATCGTCTTCCCTCGATTCCGGCGGCGTTCCCGCAGGACGCCTCTTTCGATGAGGCCACCGCGACCTGGAATTACCTGGCACAAGCGCAGCCGGTCGGCGTGGTCGCCCCGCGTTCGACCGCGGAGGTGCAGGAAATCATCCGCTGCGCTCACGAGGCGGGCGTCACGCAGTTGGCGATCCGCTCTGGTGGACATGCGTTCGAAGGCGGCAGCCTCGGCGGCCAGGATGGGCAAGCGATGGTGATCGACATGGTCGAGATGGACGACATCACCATCGAGCGCGACGCCATGACCGCGACCGTCGGCGGCGGCACCCTCACCGGGAACCTGATGGTGGCGGCCTTCGAACAGGGCGGGCTGATGCTGCCGACCGGTGAATGCATCGCCGTCGGCATGGGCGGTCAGATCCAGTGCGGCGGCTACGGTCACTACTCACGCACCTACGGCATTCTCACCGATCGTCTGCTGCGCGCGGAGATGGTGCTGGCCGATGGATCGGCGGTCACCGTCGATGATCATCACAACCCGGATCTGTTCTGGGCGATCCGCGGCAGCGGCACCGGCTCGTTCGGTGTCATCACTAGCATGACCGTACAGTTGAACAAGGCCCCCGCCGCACCGGCGAACTTCTTCATCAAATACCCGCTCAGCGACGCCGCGTCGTTCGTGTCGACGTTCAAAGCGATGCAGGACTATTCACTGAACGCGCCGCCTGCGTTCAATCCGATGATCGTCATTTGGCGCGGGCATCTGGAAATCCTGGGCTCGCTGGCGACCGAGACCGAAGCCGAGCGCGACGCCCTCGTCGCCGACATGCGCGAAAAGCTCCCTGCCACCGATCAGTTCGACATCCGCCCGGCGGACTACGTGGAGACGATGCGGATCCAGGGCCTCGAGGACACTTCCGCGCCTTACTACCCCGACCTCAGTGATGTCCGGCGCGAACGCCGAGAACATTTGCGCTATATGAAGATCAAGGCCGGTTTCGTGCCCGAGCCGTTCACCGACGAATTCATCGAGAAACTCGCCGAATTCGCCATCACCCAGCCCACCGAAGGAGTCCGCATCCAGCTCTTGTGCCTGGATCCGAACTCCGGGCTCCCGGTCGAAGCCACCGCGATCAAGAACCGCGGCTGCCCGTGGCTGATGGGGATGTCGTGCTGGGTGCCACTCGAAGACGCCGGCGACATGGCCACGATGGTCGCGACCGGCAAAAAGTACGAACAGTGGCTCGAGCAGGCCTACGAGATCTTCTACCCCTACCTGACCGGCGGCTATATCGGCGACGACGATTATCAAGAAGGCGCCAAGGGCCGCGACATGTTCGACAGCTACTACGGCCGACACCTACCGCAACTGAAAGCGGTCAAGGGCAAATACGACCCCGACAACCTGTTCCACCACAAACTCAGCATCCCGCTCGACTGACCAGCGCGGGGCGATCCCCGCTCAGGAATCGAACACGTGACGACGGTACGAAAAGCCGCGCCCAGCCGAACGGCCTGCTGCCGGTCTTTTATGTAAATCGAGAGGAGATAGCTATGGTCGACATCGCGAAGCTGCTCCACCAGCACCTGCCTTCGGTGCAGATGAGTTTCGAGGGTGACCCGGACTACGACCGGGCCAGAGCGACCTGGAATGTGCGGACCCAGTTCCGTCCACTAGGGATCGTGCGGCCACGCAGCACCGCCGAGGTGGCCACGGTCGTGCGGTGTGCCCGCGAGGCAGGCGTCACCCAGATCGCGATGCGCTCGGGCGGTCACTCGATCGAGGGCAACGGGCTGGGCGGGCGGGGCGGGCATGCTCTGGTGATCGATCTGATCCATCTCGACAAGATCACCGTGGATCCGCAGGCGCGCACCGCGACCGTGGAACCCGGTGCGCTGCTCGGCAATCTGTACTGGGAGGCGTGGTCGCACGGCGAGCTGATGGTTCCCGGTGGTGACTGCTTGCCGGTCGGGGTCGGCGGACAGGCCACCTGCGGTGGATACGGGCGAGCCGTGCGCCGGTACGGCATCCTGACCGACCATGTGACGCAGGTGGAAGTCGTCACGGCCGATGGCCGCGTGCAGATCGCCGACGAGGACACCAACTCCGATTTGTTCTGGGCGCTACGCGGCTCGGGCACCGGCTCGTTCGCCGTGATCACCAAGTTCGTACTCCGCCTGCACCAGGCACCGAAAGCCCCGGCGAACTTCTCGCTGCGTTACCGCCTGACCGATATCGACTTCGTCGAAACGTTCACCGCGCTACAGGATTTCACCCTGAGCACACCGACGACCTTCAGTCCGATGCTCGTCATCTGGAAAGGCATCCTGGAAATGGTCGGTGTGATCCTCACCGACACACCCGCCGAGCGCGACGCCATGATCGCCGACATGCGCGCGCGCCTGCCCCAACCAACAGAGTCCGACATCGAACCGATGAGCTATATCGACGTGATCGCCACCCAAGCCGCGACACAGACCTCGGCCCATTGGCTGGCCGAACCCGGCAAACTCACCCGCGAAGCCGACGAAAACCTGCGTTACCAAGCGATCAAGGCCGCACACCTGCCCGAGCCCTTTACTCCCGAGGTCATCGCGAAACTCGGCGAACTCGCGGCCAGGCAACCACTGCAGGGTGCCCGCATGCAGATGCAAGCCCTGGACCCGGCCTCCGGACTGCCGGCCGACGCCACCGCGGTCAAGGTGCGCGGCGATGTCTGGCTGCTCGGCTTCGGCACCGACGTCGAATCCGACGAAACCGACGACCCCGCGCAGCTTGTCCCGCTCGGCGAGGACCGCCGCTGGTGGCCCCGCGAGGCTTACGAGCTGATGTATCCCTACACCGTCGGCGGCTACATCGGTGACGACGACCTCGAGGAACAGGCCCATGGCCGGGACATGTGGGCCAGCTACTACGGCGAACACTTCCCCCGGCTCCAGGCCATCAAACGCAAGTACGACCCGGACAACCTGTTCCACAACGCCATGAGCATCCCGCTCGACTGAACAAACGCCGCCCCACCGGGGCACAGATCGGCCTTTTTCATTCCCATGCTCGGCATGTGTTGTCCGGTGCGCCGGACGGAAGGAGCTGATCGTGAAGTTGTGGCAACCATTTCTGCACGCGCCTGCGCTGCTGGATTCGCCCGGCGGCTGCGCTGACGCCGCACCCGCGGAATTGGCCCAAGGCTCCCCCGCAGCATTACAGGCTGACATGGAGTCCCTGCTCGGTGCGGACAAAGTGCACGCGCGGGCACTCGATCTGGTGCGGTATGCCAGCGATTACAGCCCTTATCGGTTGATTCCGAAGGTGGTGGTAAATCCGCAGACACCGCAGGAGATCGCGGCGGTGCTGGCCTATGCCCGCGAGCACGGACACACCGCGACCTTCCGGGCAGCAGGAACCAGCCCGAACGGGCAGGCCGCGGGCGACGACATCCTCATCGATGTACGCCGCGGCTGGAGCGGCACGTTCGTCGAAGATCAGGGGGCGCGGGTGCGGGTGCGGCCGGGCACCGTCCTTGCCATGGCCAACGCTGCCCTCGCTCGGCGCGGTACCCGGTTGGGCCCCGACCCGGCCAGCGCCCATGCGTGCACGGTGGGTGGCGTCATCGCCAACAACTCCTCCGGTTTCGCGGCGGGAGTCGCCCAAACCGCCTCGGCCACACTGCGTTCGGTCACGGTGGTGCTGCCATCGGGAACGATGGTAGACACCGGCGCCGACGACGCCGACGAAGTGCTCGCGGCCACCGAACCGGAGCTGGCCGCGGGACTGCTGCGGATCAAGGCCGAGATCGAGGCCGACACCGAACTCGCCGACCGCATCCGCCGCAAGTTCGCCATCAAGAACGCCAGCGGGTATCGGCTCGACGGCTTCCTGATCGGTGCGACACCGGCACAAATCCTGACCCGGCTGATGGTGTGTTCGCAAGGCACGCTGGGATTCGTCGCTGAGGCCGTGTTCGACACGGTGCCGCTGCTGCCCGCGCGCGCGGACGCGTTTTTGCTGTTCGACACCCTCGCGCACGCCGCCGAGGCGGTGCCGAAGTTCACCGCGGCCGGTGCTCAGGTAGCCGAGTTGCTCGACGGGCGCACCCTGCGTGCGTGCGCGCAGCTGCCTGCGGCGAATCCGGCCTGGGCCGAATTGCCTTCGGGCTCCGCGGCATTGCTGGTGGAGGTGCGGGCCACCGACGAGGCGGCATTGGATTCCACGCTGCCGCTGGTGGAGGCGGTGCTGGCCGGCTGTTCCCTCCTCGAACCGGGCCGCTTTACTCGCGACCGAGCCCAGATCGGCACCTACTGGCGGATTCGTGAGGCATTGGGCGGTTTGGTGGGCATGCAGCGGCCCGTCGGCGCCACGATGATCGGTGAGGACGTCTGCGTACCACCCGCTCGGGTCACTGATGCGGCGAAAGACCTTGCCGCCCTGCTGGATAAGCACGGCTACGACCCGTCTCTGCAAGGGCATGCCTCGGCAGGCAACTTCCACTTCTGTCTGATGGTCGACTTCAGCACCGCAGCAGGCAAGAACAACTACGCGCAGTTCATGGACGAGCTGGTCGAGCTCATCACCGGTAAATACGACGGTTCATTGAAGGCCGAGCACGGCAGCGGCCGCAACATGGCGCCATTCGTGCCGATCGAATGGGGCGAGAAGGCAACCGATCTCATGTGGCGGATCAAGGAACTGTTCGACCCGCACGGGGTGCTCGCCCCGGATGTCATGCTCACCCGCGATCACACGTCGCATTTGAAGCATCTGCAGTCGATGCCTCGGGTGGAGGACACCATCGAGCACTGCATCGAATGTGGTTTCTGCGAACATGTCTGCCCCAGCCGCCACCTCACCACCACCCCGCGCCAGCGCATCGTCGTGCGCCGGGAGATGGCGCGCCAGGGCGGCGATACACCGCTCCGGCGCGCGCTGCTCGAGCAATACGAATACGACGCGGTGGAAACCTGCGCCGGAGACAGCAGTTGTTCGCTGGCCTGCCCACTCGACATCGACACCGGCACCATGATGAAAGCCTTTCGCCACTCCGAACACACCGCGCGAGAAGAGAAGACAGCGTTGCTCGTGGCCAAGCGCTGGGGATCGGTCGAGCGGCTGGCGAGGGTCGCGGTGCGCGGCGGTCACCTGCTGGGCGCCACCGTGATGACGGCCATCACCGGCCTGCTACGCCTGGTCGTGAGCACCGAGCTGATGCCGGGCTGGCTGCGTGAGATGCCCGCCGCAGCCCCCGCACGTCTGCCGCGGACCGAGCGCGACGGTGCGGCGGCGGTCTACTTCCCGGCATGCATCAACCGCATCTTCGGTCGCGGACAACAGGATCGGCGGGACCTGAGCCTGCCCGAAGCCCTGGTCGCGCTCTCCGCCCGCGCGGGCCTACCGTTGTGGATCCCCGATGACGTGCGCGGCAGCTGCTGCGCCACCGTCTGGCACTCCAAGGGTTACCACGACGGCAACACCTACATGGCCAACCTGATCATCGAAAACCTCTGGCGTTGGAGCGATTCCGGCACACTGCCGGTCATCATCGACGCCGCCTCCTGCACCCTCGGCGTACTCGACGAGATCACCGAATACCTGACCGCCGAGAACACCGCGCATCGTGCGGCGATGACGATCATGGACGCCACCAGCTGGACCCAGCAGAAGCTGCTGCCCAACCTCACCGTCGGCGCGAAACTCGACCGGGTGGCGGTGCATCCCACCTGCTCCACCCGCCACCTCGGCATCGACGGGACGCTCACCGAGATCGGCGCCGCCATCGCCGACGAAGTAGTCGTCCCGGAAAACGCCACCTGCTGTGCCTTCGCAGGCGACCGAGGTTTCCTGCACCCCGAACTCACCGAGGCAGCCACCCGCGACGAAGCCGACGAACTCGCCGATCAGCACTTCGACGCCTACCTGTGCAACAACCGCACCTGCGAAATCGGGCTCGAACACGGCACCGGCGGCCACTACGAATCATTCATCTTCACCCTCGAACGCCAGACGCGCTGAGAAAGAACAGCAGAACGACAACCGTATGAGAAGCCTCCTACGAGCGTGGCCGGCGCAGGGATTGAACCGTCATGGGTAAGGGACCGGCTTCAGGTTGTGACCAGCGCCGGTCAGCGTGGTGGTTGTTGAGAGTAGTACGCGGTTTCGTATTCGGCCGAGGTCAGGTAGTCGAGCCGGGAGTGCCGGCGGCCGGTCTACGTGATGGTGCCTGCGCAGGCTGCGCTCTCGAGAGAGCTGAATCCGCACACGAAGCCTCCCATTCTGGTAAGAATGGTTTTCCAATGGTTTGCCAGGCCGAGCTCGACTCGACCCGGCGGTAGTAATCGAGAGCGAGGTTCGTCGTGGTAGCCGAGTCCCTGATCGACCGAGTCCCCTCGAACTGCGCAGGTCGCCCGCGTGCGATCCCGCAGTATCCGCTTAACCATGGTGTCAGTCGCAGGGCGATCCGGGTGTTGATCAGTGTGCTGGCGGTATCGTTGCTGGCTGGATGCGGGTCGAACGCCACTGATTCACCGGGATCGGAGGGAGCCGATCCCGCGCTCGCACTGACCACCGCGGGGGCTGTGCGTGGCATCGTGGCGTCGGATCATCGGTTGTTCAGCGCGATCCCGTATGCGTTGCCACCGGTGGGTGAGTTGCGCTGGAAACCCCCGATCGCGCCGGAGAAATGGACCGGGGAGCGCGATGCCACTATGCCCGCGCCGCGATGCCCACAGGCTCCTGGCCCGCAGGCGGGGACCGTGTCCGGTGAGGATTGCTTGTACTTGAACGTGTGGACCCCCCCAATGCGTGCACGCAAGCAGGAAGACCGCGCAGTCATGGTGTGGATTCACGGGGGCTCGTTCACCTCGGGTAGCGGTGACAGTTATGTGCCACAGACGCTGGCCACCACCGGAGACATGGTGGTCGTCACCCTCAACTATCGTCTCGGCGCACCGGGATTCTTGGCGCATCCAGCGTTAGCGCACGACGACCAGGTCGGTAACTTCGGTTTGCTCGACCAGCAAGCCGCGTTGCGATGGGTTCGCGACAATATCGCCGGATTCGACGGCGACCCGCGCAAGGTGACTATCGCCGGTGAATCGGTCGGCGCGACCTCGGTATGTGATCATCTGGTCGCACCGGACTCACAAGGGCTGTTCCGAGCAGCCATCATGCAAAGCGGCCGCTGCCAGGCGCAAGCCGACCGACCCAGCGCAATCCAAGCCAGCCAGGCATACGCCGAAACTCTCGGCTGTAGCGATCCCGATACCCGAGACACCTGTTTACGCGACCTGCCCGTCAACGCCCTGATCGCCCAACCGCCCGCGTTCTACCGAGTGGCGGGTCTGCCCATCATCGGACCAGCGACCGGACAACGAACGCTACCCAACCCCCTCGACGCACTAGCCAGTACGACCGGTGCCAAGGTTCCTGTCTTGATCGGCACCAACCACGATGAGTTCGCAGTGTTCCTGGCCGGTGAAATGGCCGCAACACACCGGCAGATGACCGCCGAACAGTATCTACCGCGCTTGGCCGTGGACTTCGGCGACCAGGCCGAATCCATCTCTGCCGCTTACCCACTCGAACGCTACCCCCAGCCCGCCCTGGCCTACGTGGCAGTCATCACCGATTTTGCTTTCGCCTGCCCCAACGCCCGCATCGCCGAAACCATGGCTGCCGGGGCGCCGGTCTACGCCTACGAATTCAACGACCCTGCCCCACCAGCGCCGACCGCACTGAGCGCCCCACCCTTTCCCCTCGGCGCCGCCCACAGCCTGGAACTGCCCTATCTGTTCGACCATATCGACGGCGCCACAAACCTTTCCACCGACGCCCAGCAAGCTCTTTCCAGGCAGATGATCGATTACTGGACCCGCTTCGTGAACACCGGGGACCCCAACTCTCCGAATCAACCACCATGGCCCCGACTCGACCAGGGTCAACGCCTGACGCTACGACCAGGCACCAGCACCACCACCGACACCTACGAACACAACCACCAATGCGAACTGTGGAACACCCTGCCCGCACGCTGACGGGGTGCCGAACAAGGTGCATTTACGGATTTCGGACAGCCCCTGAGCGAGCGAGGCACGGTATTCGGCTAGTACCGCGCGTTCTCAGGACAACCGCTGATCGGTCTGACCGCCGGTAATAACCGCTTATCGAAGGTCAACTCCTGGCGCGAAAGCTCCTACAACCCAGTACCGCACGTCCTGGAGCATCGCGATCTGCCCGCAAGGCCACATCTGGCCGCGTACCTGACACTTTCCTCCAGCATCGTCGTGCTCTGGAACATGGTTGGCGAGAACACTTTTCGCGTCTCCGACGATGTGCTGAATCCCGCCGGTGCGTCCCGGGACTTTCACTACGGCGACCAGCACCCACCAACCACAGCACCCAGCAGACGATTCCGCTCTACCGTGGATGCCGATTGGACCACCTTGCAAACAAGGGACCGCCAACTACTTTAAGCACGCGGCAAACCAGCTACCTCAGAAGGGAGCCCGAAACCCACTATAGCTCAACACAATACCGATAATGGAGAACTCTACAACATCTCCGCGCTAAGCTTCAGCGACGTAACTGACCACCGCTTAAACACACCCTTGTGTCATCGGTGTCACAGCGAGGGGTTCAAGTCCCCTCTCGCGCATTACTTGTGTCATGTGTGTCGCGTTCAGGGGTTCAAGAGTCCCTGAACGTGACACATATGCCCCCCACCAGGGCTCTTTTAACACTTCCCCGCAATCGAAGCCAGCTACGTGTTCAAGACACCTCGAACACGCGCACGCGGTACACGCGAGAAGTTTGCCCGAACCAGCTAGGAACCTGTCGGAAACCCGACCGTCTGGCTTCTTCGAGATAACCTGGTGGTCGCTGGTCCAACACCGACGAAGGCCGAACGTGTCGGCGTGTCTCATCGAGCACGTTTTCCCGAACGCATGCGAACCCAGCAACCAAGGTGTAGGGGTCCAACAACCGCTTCTACCGCGAAGCAAAGCCGGTCAAACATCCCCGAACCGGACACCGCAACGCAGCAGCTAGCCCTCCCACGGCCCGGGGAGCGGAATCACCGCCCGAGCCTGCGGATCCCGCACGGGCGCCAGCATCGGCGACAGGGCGCGGCCCAGGGTCTGCGGGCTCAGAACCGCGACGAGACCCTCCTCGGGCATCGCGACCAACAGCACCGGATCCCCCGCCTCGATACCAGCATCGCGGCGCACCTCGGCCGGCAACCGGACATGACCCCGACGATCGACCACCGCACGACCCCACTCGACCACTCCGACCGTGATCACGCCCTCGACCCACCACGAACCCGACCACCGTCCCCGACGGCCACCCCATCGCCTCGAACACCCGCGACCCACACACCCGCGACCGATCATTGATGATCGACACCGCGAACTGCGGCAACCACAACCGATCTGACGGATCGGGACTCTCCGGCTCGAGCAAAGACTCCGCCGCGTCCAGACAACGGTCCATAAGAGCATGGAACTGTTTACGATCGAATGCGGACATCGGACATCGGCTCCTGCCCCGCCGCTGATCCTCGTCTCCCACTCCATCAAACCCGAACATCACGAACCGTGCCACCCAAGCCCAACCACACACTGACCGGCCCGTCGACCGTTGCCGACGACAGCTCCCCGGCCGGATGCCTTGCTCGACAGATGCATCGGGGCCATCGTGCATCCGCGGCTTTCTCTACCGAGCGAGTCGAGAGCGCCGAGCACGACAGAGGCGACCACCTCTATTTCGACACGGCTTCACTGATTCACGCCGAGTAGTCGTAGGGCGATCCCGGGGAGTCGGCGAGTCAGATGGGGCAGGGTGTCCGGCCGCTCGAGAACGAGGTGGTGCACGCACAGTTCGTTGATACCGCCAACGATAGCTGGCGGACGAGTTCCTTTGGGCACCAGGTTTTTTCGGCGATATTGCCCGAGTTTCGCGCCTATACTTGCCCGCAGCGGATCCAGGCAACTAGCCGAAGAGTGTGCGCCGGAATGACCATGTCCGGCACACAGATCAAGCTCTGGCTCAGCGCGGGGACCTGGAATGTCCTAGTCAGGTAGTCACGAAGATGCTATGACAGGATGGTTGGCGGATTTGTCGAGCCCGATGTCCGACGAGCGCGGCCCGGTTATCCTGAGCAGCGCTACGCATAGCCATCTGTGGTGTGGAAGATCGTTGGACAATCGAGGTGAGTAGGCATGTCCGTTGTCGTGACGCTCGATCGGATCCGACAGGATCTGCAGGAATTCGCACGTCTGGCCGAGGTCCGATACGACCCGGCGGTGATGGATCCGGTTCTCGCGGCGCTCGAGGATCTGTGGACCACCTCGGTGATCGGCGTTCGCACGACCACGCATCCGGTCGCGCAGCGGGGACTGAACGTGCGGTTGCTCAACTCCGGCCCGGGCACCGATCCGGTGACGGCGCTCCGCGAAGCCGGGCTGCTGGAGTTCACCGGGCATCCGATGGAACAGCTGCTCACCGACATTCCCGCGGCTGTGCCGGCGTCCTTCGGTGTCGACGTCGGGGTCGCTCGCGGAGTCGAGAAGATCTGGCTCATGTTTCCCGAATTGATCAGCGTGGAACGCTTACTCGGATTCGCGGGCATCCCCGAGGCGGCGCGTGCGCATACAGCACACCTGAGCCGTTACGGCGGCGAAATCGGGATACTGGCGCTGGATTTCACCAGTCGCACCATGAACCTGTACTCACAGCCATTCACCCCCGGTCAGCTCACCGCCGCCGACATCAGCACGATCCTGGCCGACCTCGGCTTCGTCGCGGCGACCGACCAGGAGCTCGCGCTGCTCGGCCAGACCTTCGACCTGTACCGCACCTTCTCCTGGACTTCCCCACGGATGCAACGCATCTGCTTCCCTGTTCGCTATGACGCCACGAGTTTCCCGAAGCAACTCGATCCCGTTTTGGACCGCTTCGTCTCCGGCGCGCCCTACGCTGGAACCGGACCCCGCGGCTTCACCTTCTACACCGCCTACGGCCCGAACGACCGGTACTACAAGGTCCAAGCCGAGTACACCTCGACCCGGCACGTTACCGTCCCCGGCGGGCGAACCCCCGATCAACTTGCACCCCAGGGGAGTACGCCCTAATCCCCTGAAGTCAGTGACCAGTGATACATAGCCTCGGCACGGGACATCTCAGTACACGGAAATCTATGCCGCCTATCGCGCGATCGGCAGGCGAGAAGTACTACGGAACAGCACATCCGGTAGTAGCCGATTTCAGTGCGGGCACCCGCTCCGGGGCCTGAGAGAATTTACTGGTTGAGGGTGATCGTCGCGATTCCGACGAGCAAGCCGGCCTTGACCGCGTCGGTGTTGAACGTCTTGTTCAACAGGGCGGCGGCATCCTTGGACACCACCACGCGCGTCCCCTGGAGAACGGCGCTGTTGCCGTCTCCGGTCCGCAACGGCTTCAGGGTGCTGCCGTCGAGGTCGAACAGCAGTGCGTGCGTCGCGGCCGGGGCACCGTTGTCGACCACGAGGTCTCAGCCCCCTTAATAGATGTCGGGTGTGGTCTGCACAATAATTCGCCTCGCCCGACGCTGCGGACTGGTCCGGGCGAGCCGCTGTCGGCGCAGGCACGTTCGATGTGCAAGCTGATGGCGGCGCCGAGGTCGAGTACGGGGCCGACGCGAAGTCATGTCATCGCACAGATCGGTGCCATCGAAACCGCCATCCGCGCGGTCGAATCCGGGCCACGCGCGGGCTGATGCCCGACACGGCTGTCACCGACCAAGTTTGCCCTGGACGTATTTTTACGGCATCTTTACGGGTGGTGCGCCGGGAAGTCTGGTCGGCAAACCCGGCTCGTGATCACGGGTCGGGCGGCTGGTCATGGGAGATTTCTGTGCTTGGTTTTGCGGATAGCGCAACCGTGTCCCATCTGGCGTCTGCCGACAGCAGCGGGCGATCCGCCGTGACCCGCACCCGACACGCCGTATCGTGCATAGATGCAGGCAAGTCAGATAGCCGAGGACTACCCGTCGGTGCGGATGGATTCCGATGCGCTGGCCGCGGCCAAGCTGCTGGCCGAGCATCGGTTACCGGGGATCGTCGTGACCGACGGGGATCAGGTGCCTCGAGCGGTACTACCTGCCTCCCAAGTCGTGCGCTTCCTGGTCCCCGGGTATATCCAGGACGATCCGTCGTTGGCCGGGGTGTTGTCGGAGTCGGTGGCCGACCGGGTCGCGGACGCGTTGCGCGGCAAGACCGTTGGTCAACTGCTGCCGGACTCCGCGGCGAAACCGGTGATCCCGGTGGTGCGCGCCGACGACACGGTGATCGAGGTTGCCGCGTTGATGGCGCGGTGCCGTTCCCCGCTAGTCGCGGTGGTCGAGGGAAAGCGGATGGTCGGGGTGATCACCGCGTCGCGGTTGTTGCAGGTAACCCTCGCCAATACCTGACCGGTGACGGTCGCGGCGGTCTGCGGTGACCGCGATCGCGATCGTGGTGTTCGTCGCGGCGTATTCGTTGATCGCCACCGAGCGCATCCATAAGACCAAGGCCGCGCTCGGCGGTGCCGCCCTCGTGCTCGCGGCCGGTGTGCTCGATTCCGGGGACGCGTTCTTCTCCCATGACACCGGAGTCGATTGGGACGTCATCCTGTTGTTGTTCGGGATGATGGTCATCGTCGGGGTGCTGCGCCAAACGGGCGCGTTCGAATATACGGCGATCTGGGCGGCCAAGCGCGCCAAGGGATCTCCGGTGCGGGTGATGATCCTGCTGACCCTGATCACCGCGGTGGCCTCGGCGTTCCTCGACAACGTCACCACCGTACTGTTGATCGCCCCGGTCACCCTGCTGGTGTGCGATCGGCTCGACATCCGGCCCGCACCATTTCTGATCGCGGAGGTACTGGCGTCGAATATCGGTGGCGCCGCCACCTTGATCGGTGATCCGCCCAACATCATCATCGGCAGCCGAAGCGGCTTGACGTTCAACGACTTTCTCGTGCACATGACGCCGATCGTGGCGATCGAACTGGTGGTATTCACCCTCGTCTTGCCGATCCTGTTCCGCGGCTCTTTCAACACCACCGCGGAACGCATCGCGGACGTGATGACCCTCGACGAGCGCGAAGCCATCCGAAATCCGCGACTGCTGGCCAAGTGCGGTGTGGTGCTGCTGGCGGTGTTCGTCGGGTTCGTGGGTCATTCCTGGTTCCATGTCGATCCCGCGATTGTGGCACTGCTCGGCGCGGGCGTGCTGGTGCTGATCTCGGGCACCGAACCCGAGGACTACCTCTCCGGCGTCGAATGGGAGACGCTGCTGTTCTTCGCGGGGCTGTTCGTCATGGTCGGCGCGCTGGTGAAGACGGGCGTCGTGGAAACGATGGCGCGCTGGGCCGCCGACGCGACCGGCGGCAATGCTCTGGTAGCGGTCATGTTGATTCTCGGAGTGTCGGCGCTGCTGTCCGGAATTATCGACAACATTCCGTATGTGGCCACGATGAGTCCGCTGGTCGCCGACCTCGCCGCCGACATCGATAACCCGGTGCATTCGGACGCGCTGTGGTGGTCGCTGACCTTGGGCTCGGACTTCGGCGGCAACCTGACCGCGGTCGGCGCCAGCGCCAACGTCGTCATGCTCGGCATCGCCGCCAAGGCAGGGGCACCGATCTCGTTCTGGGAGTTCACCCGCAAAGGCGCGATCGTCACCGCTATCACCATCACCGTCGCCGCACCGTATCTGTGGCTGCGCTACTTCGCCTTCGGCTGACATCGGCAGTCCGGCACGGTTCGGCGGGGCGGCAACAGAGCCGCGGCCGCCAGGAAAGAGGGGGAAACCCATGTTCATCACACTCCACGACGAGAGCGGCATCGCGCTCGACTACGTCACCATGGCACTCGGCTGGGACCCGGTCCGCACCCACCGCTGGTTCGGCGCGAACAGCAAAGACATTGACCTCAACGCCGCCGCACTGCTGTTCGCCGACGATCAGATCGCCGACGTCGTCTACCACGAGCAACTACTCTCCCGCGACGGCGCGATCCGACACCTCGGCGACAGCACCACCGGAGAAGGCAAGGGCGACAACGAGATCATCACCGTCGACCTGACCAGGCTGACCCCGCAGATCAACGCAGTGGTCTTCATCGTGACCTGCTACACGGGTCAAACCTTCGAACACATCGAGAACGCCTTCTGCCGCTTGATCGACAGCGTGACCGGCGTCGAGATCGCCCGCTACGACCTCAGCGGCGGCGGATCACACACCGGCCTGGTGATGGGCAAAGTGTTCCGCACCAACGGAATCTGGCAGTTCACATCGATCGGCGACGCCATCCACGCACGACATCCCGCCGAAGCAGTACCCCAGGTCCGAGCCCTCCTGGTCTGACCCGCGCCGAGCCAACTAGGGCGCGGCGTCCGGCGTGTCCTCGCGCGGCGGGGCCTTGCGCCCGGTCGGCAGACTGTCCGGCGGTTCCACCCGCAGCACCCGCGCGACCGGAACGTCGGTCGAGGAGTGCAGCACGATCGACAACGCGATCGTCACGGCGACCAGATCGAACACGACCTCGCGGTCGGCGATCTCGGATTGCAACGCTAGCAATCCATAGACCACCGATGCGAAACCCTTAGGGCCGAACCAGGCCGCCGCTGCTCGCTCCGGTCCGCTCAGCGACGTCCGCAGCAACGAGATCAGCATCGCTGCCGGCCGGACCAGCAAGATGGCGAGCACCGCGACCGCCCAGCCGCCGACACCGAGGTGGCCGAGGCGATCCGGCGTGATCAACGCACCGAACACCAGCAGCGCGGCGAATTTCGTGATTTCGGAAAGAAGTTCGCCGAACGGCTCGTACTGCTCGGCCGCCACTCGATCCAGCGTGGCCAGTGTGGAACCCGCCGCGAACGCCGCAAGATACGGATTGGCGTGCGTGAGATGGCACAACCCGTACAGGGTGACGGCAATGGCCAACGGCCCCAACGCCTGTAGCCGCGGTTCCGCGGTCAGGATCTTCGACCGCCAGGCGAACGCGACGACCGCGGGCACCGCGATGCCGAGCACCACACCGAGCACCAGCTCCACCGCGATGTGCTCGAGTCCGGACTCGCGATGGGCCGCGGTCGCGAGAAAGATCAACACGAACGGCAGCGCCAGACCGTCGTTGAGCCCCGACTCCACGTTCAGCAGCCGCCGCAGCCGGACCGGAACATCGCTGCGCCCCACGATCGCCGCCGCGAACACCGGATCCGTGGGCGACAGGATGGCACCGAGCAAGAACGCGGTCGGCCAGTCCAACCCGGCGAGCCAGTGCGCGGGCAGCGCGATCAGGACCATGGTCAACGGCATCGCCAGGCCGAGCGCACGACCCGACAATCGCCAACCTTCGCGCAGCGCGGGCAGATTCGCCCGTTGGCCGTCGGTGAACAGCACGGTGAACAGCGCGACATCCGCCAGCACGACGACCAGTCCATCGCGCGGCTCGATCGTGACGAAACCGAATCCGCCCTGCCCGATCAGCGCGCCCGCCAGCAGGAAGAGCAACGCTGTCGACAACACCGTCCTGGCGGCCACGCCGGACAGCGAAACGCTGACCAGCAACACCACTCCGAACGCAAGCACCAGTGCCATCAGTCCCACCCCTCGAGCCGTTGAGCGCTGCCCGTCGTTGCGGGGTCACGCTGCAGACCAGACTTCCCGGCACACCACCCGTAAAGATGCCGTAAAGCCAGCACTCAGGCAAATGCTTTGGCGCGGTGCTGATGACGCACCGACACTGAATTCACATATGCCTGCCGAGTCGGGCCCGGCCCGGTTACGGTGCCCACTCGCACGCAGAAGGAGCTCGCCATGGCCGAGGTTGCCGCAATAGCACTCATCGGACTCTTCGTCGGTATCGCACTGCTCATTCGTCGCATGAATCGTGCTCGCGACTGAGTGTCCACAGCGAGGCCGTGCAGACTTCAACTACGCATGCATATGGCAACTGTTGCAGACTGCCGCTATCGGGTAGGGTCTGGCACTCGTGGTGGCAACTGCGGCAACGGAATCGCGCAACGAGGCGTATCGATGGGGAGCGGTCACCACTTTCGGTGTGGTGGTCGGCTACGCGGCGGTGCTGCTGGCGAACGCACGGCATTTCTATACCGATGACACCGAATCCCAGTACGCCGCACTGTGGGTGATGCTGGGGCGGCGCCTGCGCGACGGTCATTTTCCGGCGTTGGTGCCGTGGGAGTGGATGTCGGGCAACTATGCGATGGAAGAGGCCGGGTTGTACAACCCGCCGCAGTTGCTCGTCGATCTGATCGCGCCGTCGGTGGACAACCTCGCGGTCTACGCGACCGTCGTGAAGCTGGTGTTCTCGATCATCGCCGCGCTCGGGGTGTTCCGGATCTGCCGCGAGTACGGCGCGCGGGCGCCCTGGGCGGCGGTGGCCGGGATCGGGTTCACGCTCAGCGGATGGTTCCTGTTCTTCGATGAAGCGAGTTGGGCGACCTCGCTGACCGGCACCGCATGGCTGGTCCAGGCCTGGGCGTCGGGGGTCCGCTACGCGAGGGGTCGCAGCGGGCCGATTCCCACTGTCGTCTTCCTGTACCTGGCGATCTCGGTCCAATACATCTTTCCCGCAGTGGAATCGGCACTGATGATCGCCGCAGTAGCTGTCGGTGAAGTCGTATACCAGCGGCGATGGGCACCCTCGTGGCGGTTGCTCGCGGCGGCGGGGTGCGCCGGGCTGGTGGGGTTGGAAACCTATCTGCCCGGGATGTTGTCGTCGGCGGCGACCTGGCGTGGCAACGAGCGGGTACTCAATGACCCGTTTCTGACGGTGCCGTGGTCGGAGTCGCTCAATGCGAGCCTGCCCAGCACGGTGCCCGCGTTCACGGGGTGGTGGGGGTATGTCCAGCCGCTGCCCATGGTGTACATCGCGTGGTTCGCGATTCCGGCGTTGGCCTTCATCGACTGGCGTGCGGCGGCCCGGTCGGCCAGAGAGCTCAGCGGAGTCGGGTTGTTCGCGGCGGCGGTATTGATGTGGACCGCGGGCCCCGGGCGGATCGGTCCCTTACGCTGGCCCGCGCGGGTGTTGCCGATGGTCGCGCTCGCGCTGCTCGTGCTGGTGTGCGTATTGCTCAGCCGCCATGGGACTTTCACGCGGGCACGCAGTCGCGGCGTGGCCGCGGCGGTATTGATCGGCCTGTTGCTCGCGCGCTCGTTCTCGGCCGACCCGCATCACCTGATCCGCCATCTCGTCGCGGTCGCGGCTGTCGTCACGCTCGGTGCGGTCGCGCTGTGGCTCGGCCGGACCCGGGGAACGGTGGCGGTGTGCCTGCTGATCATCGGCTCCATGTTCCCGATCGCCTACCTTCAGGTGCACTCCGCACCACCGACACCGCTGTCCTACAACTTTCCGGAACGACGCTCCGAGATGACCGCCGCGTTCCCCCATTTCGACGGCGTCACACTGCAATTAGCCGACCGCGGCCTGCTGCGACCGGAGGACAGGAGCCTGGCGGGCGCCTACAGCTCGCTCGCGTTCGGCAACTATGCCAAGAATCTCGGGTTGGACTACGTCAACGCCTACACCCCTATCGGCCACGCCGCCTTCAGCGCGATGCTGTGCATGGGCTGGGACGGCAGCACGTGCCCGGATGCGTTCCGGCGCGCGTTCGCGACCGAATCATCCACCGGGCGAACGATTGTCGACCTGATGAAGGTCGACCGGGTCGTATTGCAGCGAGCGCAGTTCCCTGACGCACGCAATCAGCCCGCGCCGCCGGGCTGGCGATGGGTCGACTATCCAGGACACGAGAACTACATCTGGGTGCTCGAACGCACCGACGGCCCGATCTCGACCCGCAACGGTCTGATCGCCGATTCCGCAGGGGTGACGGCGATCTCGACCTCACGGGCGGACGTCACCAGCCGGGTTCGAGTGAGCTCGGCCGAGGGCGGACGGGTCGTCTTCGCCCGGCTCGCGTGGCCCGGTTACCGAGCCAGTCTGCAGGACAAGGACGTTCCGCTCACGACGGTGGCGGGTACGTTCGTCGCCGTCGACATCCCGGCGGGCACCAGCAATGCCGAATTGATCCTGACCTGGCGACCACCGGGCTGGCAGATCGGCATCGGGACGGCGGCGGCGGGGTTGGCCGGGTTGGCGCTACTCCACTGGGCAGGCGTCCGATCCCGTCGCCGCAACACTCACATCGCCACGCAGACAACGACATCCGAGCAAGACCCGGAGCGGTCCCTCGCGACCGTCGGCTCGTGAACGCTGCCCGCTACAGCGGATACGCCTGACTGCCCTCGGCGGCGAATTCGCCGCCGGCGGCGGTGAAAGCGTTGAGCGCGGCCACCAACCCCTGCCGTTGCGCGCGGGGCATGTTCGCTACGACACGGGCGATTTCGCGGCGGCGGCTCGCGGTGACCTCGTCGACGACCTCGCGGCCATGCGAGGTCAGATCGATGATCAATTCACGGCGGGTCTGCGGATTCGGTTGCCGGGTGATCAATTCGGCGGCCAGCAGCCGCTCCACCATCCGGGTCGCGGTCGAGGGCTGCACATCCAATTGCTGCGCCAGCGTGGCCAGTTTCACCGGTCCCTGGGTGGCCAGAATCACCAAGGTGCGAAATTGCGGGAGGGTGATCGTGTCGTCGACATGGGCGATCGATCGGGCCGATATCGCCACCAGCAGCCGCGACGCGGTGAGTAGCGCATCGGTCACTTCGTCGACCGAGTCCCGGGTGACCGAGCGGGCTGGCGGCACCATCGTCCTCCTCAGTGGATGTGACCACAGATTTTACCGCCCACCAAGAATTGCTTATAACAACTGTTGCATACTGCCATTGTGGGTGATGCGGAAATAGACAGACGAACCTGGGCGGCGATTCCGTTGCCGCGCCGCGAATCCACGGGGCGCTGGTTGCGGGAAAGCCCTTCGGCCGTGGTGCCGTTGGCAATCGCCGTCGGCGTGGTCACCGGGTTCGGTGCGGTGGGATTTCGCTACTTGATCACCGGATTCACCTGGATGGTGACCGGTCGAGCCGACTACGCGGGGCTCGGCCGGGTGGCGAGCCTGCATCTTCCGTGGCTGGGCGTGTGGTTTTTGTTGTTCGCGCCGGTGCTGGCCGGTGCGATTTACGGACCGATCGTGTATCGATTCGCCCCTGAGGCGCGCGGCCACGGGGTCCCCGAGGTGATGTATGCCGTCGCCGAGCATGGGGGCCGTATCGCGCCGCGGGTAACGCTGGTCAAAGCGTTCGCGTCGGCGTTGTGCATCGGCGGCGGCGGTTCGGTGGGTCGGGAGGGCCCGATCGTGCAGATCGGCTCGGCCGCCGGATCCACCCTGGCACAGCTGCTTCGGTTCGACGCACCACGCATGCGACTGCTGGTCGCCTGCGGCGCGGCCGGTGGCATCGCGGCCACCTTCAACGCCCCGCTCGCGGGCCCGTTCTTCGCGATGGAACTGATCCTGCGGAATTTCGCCGCCGAATCCTTCGGTGCGGTGGTGTTGTCGAGCGTGACCGCCAGTGTCATCGGACGCGCGCTGCTCGGCGACGAGCCGTTTCTCGCGCTACCGCAGTTCGGCGTGCGCAGTCCAGTCGAGTACTTGCTGTATCTGGTGTTGGGAATCGTCGCGGGTGTCGTCGGGGTGTGCTTTTCCAAGGTGCTGTATCTGGTCCACGATCTGTGCGATCGGGTGTGGCGCGGACCGGAGTGGGCTCGGCCCGCGGTGGGCGGGCTGGCGCTCGGGGCGCTGCTACTCGCACTGCCGCAGATGTACGGGGTGGGGTATCCGGTCTTGGAGAATGCCGTCGAAGGCCGCTATCTCGTCGGCATGGTGTTGTTGCTCTTGGTGGCGAAGATGCTGGCTACCAGCCTGACGATCGGTATCGGTGGCTCCGGCGGGGTCTTCGCGCCGACGCTGTTCATCGGCGCGATGACAGGCGTCGCCTTCGGCGACCTCGCCCACCTGCTCCTGCCCGGCCTCACCGAATCAGCGGGCGCGTACGGGTTGATCGGCATGGGCGCAGCACTCGGTGGCGCGACTCGGGCGCCGATCACCGCCGTGATCATCCTGTTCGAGCTCACCGGCGAGTACACGATCATCCTGCCCTTGATGGCAGCGGTCGCGATGGCCGATCTCAGCTCGAGGCTGCTGTCGAAAGACACCATCTACACGCGAAAGCTGTTGCGCCGTGGCGTCGATATCGACCGCCATCAACCAGCTCGTCCCGCGTTGCTCGCCCGCGACGTCGCCCGCGAAGTGCCGATCCCGTTGGACGAACACACCGACATTCGCGCCGCCGCGGACGCCTTGGCTCGGTCCACGGCGACGATGCTGCCCGTCGTCGGCGCGGACGGCTACTACCACGGCTGTGTCACCGCGCGCGATATCGCTGAAGCCCTCGAGGATCCGGGGTCGGCGGATACGGTGCGCGCATTGCTCACGTTGCCGCCGACGCTCGCGGTCGACGCGACCTTGCCGGACATGTTGACCGCGCTGATCGGTCACGACGGCACCGGCCTACCGGTGGTCGATCGCACGCGCGGCGAGTTGACCGGGTGGATCGACTACGACGACGTCCTGCTCGCGCTGCGCGCCACGGATCGCTCGCACTGACCGCACCTCGATTCGGGACGGCGATCGACGACCTCTTTGCGCACCAGACCACGTCAACCAAATTGCCTATAGCAACTGTTGCAGTGTGCCACTATCATGAGGATTGGGCGAACGCCCAAGGCGATCTACCAACCTGAAGTGCGACAGGAGGTCCCGTGGTCACGGCAGCCTCACAAGGCGAGGAAACGCGCGCCAAGCTAATGGCAGCGGCGGTCGAATTGATCGCCGAGCACGGCTGGGGCGCAGTGACCACCAGGCTGGTCGCCGAGCGCGCGGGCGTCCGTCCGGGGCTGGTGCATTACCACTTCCACTCGGTGACCGACCTGCTCATCGACGCTTCCTTACAGACGGCACGCACCGAGTACGACAACGTGATGGCCGGCGTGCTGGCGATGTCGGGTCCTGCGGCGATGACCCAGATGCTCACCGCGATCAGCTCCTACACCGAGACCGACACCGCGACGATGGCGATGAGCGAGATGATGCTCGCCGCGACCCGGCTCCCGCGGCTGCGAACCGAGCTGGGCCACTTCGTCGCTCGCGTGCGCGCAGCACTGACAACGTGGTTCCGCGAGCAAGGCACCACCGCCGACCCGGAGGCCACCGCGGCGGTGGTACTGGCGCTCATCGACGGGTTGATCCTGCACCGGATGATCGATCCCACCCTGGCCGGGGTGGAGGTGACCGGCCCGCTGCTGCGCGCGGCGGGACTGACCGAAAGTCCAGACAGCGAAGGACATTCCAGTGAACGAACACGGGAACAAGAACGCTCCGACGATTGACCGGCCGCGCGGCGGAATCCGCCTGCGCGGCGTCGGCAAGACCTATGGTGAGGGCGAGGCCGCCGTGCACGCCCTCACCGAGGTCGACCTCGATATCGCGCCGGGCGAACTAATCGCGATACTCGGTGCCAGCGGATCGGGGAAAACCACGCTGCTCAACCTCATCGGCGGTATCGAATCCGCCGACATCGGGTCGATAGTCGTTGCCGGTCAGGATATTTCGACCACGAAACCGTCAGCGCTCGGTGCCTTCCGGCGCGACCACGTCGGCTTCGTCTTCCAGTTCTTCAATCTCATCCCCAGTCTGACCGCACGGGAAAACATCGAGGTCATCGTCGAATTGACCGGACGCGGCAACCGCCGCCGGGCATCGGAGCTGCTGACGGCGGTCGGATTGGCCGACCGGGCCGACCATTTCCCCGCACAGCTCTCGGGCGGGCAACAGCAGCGGGTATCGATCGCGCGGGCGCTGGCCACCGACCCAGACCTCCTGCTGGCCGACGAACCCACCGGCGCACTGGATGTCGCCACCGGACGCAGCGTACTCGAGCTACTGCAACGCACCAGTCGCGCCGGACGCGGGGTGGTGATGGTGACCCACAACGAGGTCACCGCCGAGATCGCCGACCGGGTCATCCGGATGCGTGATGGCCGCGTCGTCTCCGCCGACACCAACGCCAGCCCGGTCGATGCCGCGAATGTCAGGTGGTGAGGACGATGTTCATGGCCTCGAATCGGGTGCTGTCCAAGAAGATTCTGCGTGACCTGCGCAGGCGAACCGCGCAGGTAGCCGCGATCGCGACCACTGTGCTGCTCGGGGTGCTGCTGTTCATCGCCAGCTACGACTCGTTCCGCAACCTCGAAACCTCCTACCAGCGCACCTACGATCGCCTGCACCTGGCCGACTTCACCGCCACCGGAGGCGATCCCGCGACTATCGCTGCCGCGGTCGGTGGCGCCGACGGTGTCGCCCTGGTCACGCAACGCACCCAGACCGATGTTCCGTTCTCGATCGGGGACACCAAATTGTTCGGACGCGTGGCGGGGTTGCCGCAGCCCGGCGGCCCGCGTATCAACGAAATCCAGTTGACCGCAGGACAATTGCCGGATCCCGCACAGACCGATCAGGTCGTCCTCGAGCAGCACGCCGCCGATACCTTCCACCTCAAAACCGGTGACCGGCTTCAGATCTTCGACGGCACCGACTGGCACACCGTCACGATCTGCGGTATCGCCCGCTCCGCCGAATACCTGTGGCCCGCCCGCAACCGCCAAGAGGCCCTCGGCGATCCCCACTCCTTCGCCGTCGCCTTCGCCCCACAACCCGAAGCTTTGCGACTCACCGGCGCGCCGAGGCCAAACCAGACTCTGGTCGAAATGACCAGCACGGCAACACAAGCCGACCGCGACAAGGTTATGGCGGCATTACGCTCAGCAGGTGCGCTTGATGTTGTGACACAGGCCGAACAACCCTCCAACGCAATCCTGCACGAAGACCTCAACGGCTTCTCCGAACTCGCCGTCGGGTTCCCGGCGTTGTTCTTGGCCGCTGCGGCGATCGCCGAATACGTGCTGATCACCAGGCTGGTGCACACCGAGCGCCCGATCATCGGCACCCTGCTGGCGATGGGCGCCCGGCGACGCAGCGTGGTCGGCCACTACGTGAGCTACGGCGTCGGCATCGCCGCCGTCGGCGCGCTACTCGGAGTCCTCGGCGGATTCGTCGCCACCTCCGCGGTCACCTCGGCCTACACCTCCGCCCTCGGCATCCCCGACACGGTCGTCGACCACCGAATCCCCACCGCCTTAATCGGATTCGCGCTCGGCTTGCTCACCGGGCTCATCGCCGGTCTGGCACCCGCGATCGCCGCGGCGCGGCTCGCGCCCGCCGAAGCCATGCGCGGCGACGGCGTCCGCACCGCCCAGGCCGGACCGCTCGCTCGATGGTCCGCACGCCAGCATCGGCTGCCCGTCGTAGCGCGGATGGCGCTACGCTCCTTGACCCGGGGCCGACGCCGCACGATCGCGACCATGGTGGGCACCGTGCTCTCGCTGACCCTGATCCTCGCCTCGGTCGGCATGCTCACCAGCATGCGCACCGTGCTCGATCTGCAGTTCCATCAGATCGAACGCGAAGACGCCAGCGTCTACCTCTCCCCCGGCGCCGAAGACCTCGCCACCCGACTGCGCGACCTGCCCGGCGTCACCGCCGTCGAACCGGCCTCAACCACCCCGGTCACCGTCACCGCCGGCGACCGGTCCTACTCGACGACCCTCAACGGGCTCGCCCCGAACACGACGATGCACGGATTCCGTACCCCTGACGGCCAAACCCGGACGCTACCCGCCGATGGTCTCCTCGCCGGTGCGCCACTGGCCGACCGCCTCGGCATCGCCGCGGGCGACACCGTCACGCTCACCCCCGCCTTCGGCGCCCCGCAGCAGCAACGCGTAACCGGCTTCGTCGACGAACCGCTGGGCACCTTCCTCTACGCCACCGACGCCACGGCGAGCCGCCTCGGCGGCCTGGGCCTGCACGGATATCTGGTCCGGTTCGACGCAGGCGCCGATCACGACGCACTACGCGCGAGGATCACCTCGCTGCCCGGCGTCGTCATCTACACCGACACCCACGCACTGGAAGATCAAGCCGGCCAATTCCTCGGCCTGTTCTGGGTTTTCATCATCGTCATGCTGATCCTCGGCGCGATACTCGCCTTCACCGTCATCTACGTCACGATGACCGTCAACCTCGCCGAACGCACCACCGAACTGGCAACCCTGCGTGCCGCGGGCGTACCGGTCCGGCGCCTCACCGCCGCACTGGCCACCGAAAACCTCGCCGCGACACTGCTCGCCGTCCCCCTCGGGCTGGCCACCGGAATCGCCGCGGCCTGGGCGTTTCTGCGCTCGTTCAACAACGACATGTTCAGCCTGCACCTCTCCCTCGGCCCGCTCCCCCCGCTACTCGCCGTCATCGCGGTCCTGGCCGCCGCCGCACTATCGCAACTCCCGGCCGGGCGCCTCGTCGAACAAATCGACATCGCGCGCGTCGTCCGCGAGCGCGCTCAGTGACCGCAACCCCGATTCCGATCAATCCCATTGAAGGAGAACAGAAATGGCCACGACAAGCCTGACCGCCGCACTCGGCGCCCGTGCGCTGCACACCCGATGGCTGGTTCGCGCGCCGATCCAGCTCTACCGAGCGGGGCTCGGTTTCCTGTTCGGCTCACGCATGCTGATGCTGCAACATATCGGACGAAAATCCGGCGAAACCAGGTACGTCGTGCTCGAAGTCGTCGACCGGCCGGCCCCCGGCGAATACGTCATCGTGTCCGGGTTCGGTACTCGAGCCCAGTGGTATCGCAATATTCGAACGAACCCGCAGGTTCGGATCTCCACCGGCACCACGAGAAACCGACCCGGCATCGCGACACCGATGACCGGGGAAGAGTCCGCCACAGCCCTCGCCCACTACGTCCGCGACCACCCCGCGGCATGGAAAAAGCTGAGAGCCACCATCGAGCACGCGACCGGTAAGCCTGTCGACACGCTACCGATGGTGCGCCTGAGGATGGCGGCGGCCCCAGGCGACGGACGCATCGGCTGACTCTCTTGTCCGCCAGCCGACAACTGGACCGCGGACCTGTGACAATCGACAACACCTGCGTGCATTAACGTCGATGTTCGCGTCGAACGCCGCGGAAAGACAAGGAAGAGTCGTCAAATGAGGCTGATCGGCCGCACGGGCTGGAGCGCGACCGCAGCGGCTGTGCTGCTGGCCGCCGCGTGCGCGACGGACAGCCATCCCGACCGTGCACTCACGACGTCGACCACTACACCGCGACGGTCCACGGTCCCCGCTGCCGACTACACATTCCCGACGGAATGGGCGGGCAATTACACCTTCCAGTGGAGCGCCGCCGACGGCATCGATCTGGCGGCTCCGAACGCGGCCGTGGTCCGGGCATTCGCCGAGAGCAAGCGCTTGGCCATGTCGGTGGGCAACACCCTGTCCTATCCCGGGTACTCGGCAGCAGTCTCGGCAGTGGATTGGTTGAACACCCCCGACGGCGGCGCGTATCCCGTCGGCGCCGAACACGGCGATTGGCAACTGCGATGGTCAGGCACTTTCCTCGCTCGAATCATGCGAATCCAGCTCCAGCCCAAGGGATTCGCCGCCGCCTACTGCCTCGACTACACCAACGTCGCCGACTCGATCGACGGTGGCTCCACCTACCGCTGGAACAGGCCCGGCCAACGCGGCGAACCCCGGCGGGGCTGGCTGATCGGGTTCACCGCCCAAGACCTCGCCGATAACATCCCCGACCAGCCCGTCACTACCTCTCTTACCCCGGGACCGCCCGACCGAGCACCCCACTACAACGTGTTCGAGGGCCTGCGAGTGACCCGAGCGTGGGGGCCCACACCGCACGACGTCGACAGCGCGACGCTGGTCGAAGCATGCACGACGTGGACGCGTAACAACCCGCAGACCAACCCTGTGGGTATCGATAGCGTCCACCGCCGTATTCCCGCCGACCCCCCGCCTGATCCGACGCCTCCGTATCCAGGCTGGCCGGGACGGCACGGCTGACGGCAGCCCCGAGCACGGCGCGAAACCGGCTGTCTCATCGCGAATTACGGCGTCGCCGGCGCAGCGCGAAGAATTAGCTCAAATGTCCGCTGAATTCCTGCCCCGTGACTACCCTTGCGCCGGAACGGTTCCGGCGGGCGTTGCCCACGCAAAGGGAGAGTGATGGCGAGTTCCGATTCCACGTCCATGGAGTTCGATCAGAGCAAGCCGAGCATTTCGCGCGTCTACGACGCGTTACTCGGCGGACAGGACAACTTCCCCATCGATCGCGATGTCGTAGCGCACCTGCGGCAAACCATGCCCCAAGTCGACGACATTGCCAGACTGAACCGCACCGCATTGGGGCGCGGCGTGCGCTACCTCGCCGGTGAAGCGGGGCTGCGGCAGTTTCTCGACCTCGGCGCGGGGTTGCCGACCATGGAGAACACCCACCAGGTCGCCCAAGCACTGCAGCCCGACGCTCGTGTCGTCTACGTCGACAAGGATCCGATGGTCCGCGCGCATGGGCAGGCACTGCTGAAGGATCACGATCAGGCTCGTGTGATCACCGCCGACCTGCGCACTCCTGAGCACGTTCTCACTCACCCGGATGTACAGCAGGTGATCGACTTCGATGAGCCCGTCGCCGTCATGCTCGTCGGCGTGCTGCATCACCTGCACGACGACGAAGACCCCGAGGGCATCGTCGACGCCTATATGAACGCGGTGCCTTCCGGCAGCCATCTGTTCATCACCCACTTCATCGATACCGGCGCCGAAGCACGCGAACTCGAGAAGTCGTTCCTGGAATTCCTCGGCACCGGCCGATTCCGGACCCAGGACGAAATCCTGCGCCTGTTCCGCGGTTTCGACCTGATCGAGCCCGGACTGGTGCCGCTGCCGCAATGGCGACCAGACGGCGCCGCGCCCAGCGAACTGACCCTCATCGAACGACTGATCGTCGGCGGGATTGCGCGCAAACCCTGATTATCCGGCGTGGTGAGATCGCCACTGGACGCTGCGGCATCCAGTGGCGATCGATCATTTCGGGGTGTTCACCTTGTATTGCTGCCGCCATTTGTCGATGAGCGGCAACACTTCTCGTTCCATGTACCGGTAGAAGTCCTGCATCTCGTGCAGGCGGTCGGCGGTGACCGACTCCGCACGCGCGGCATCGAGCCCGTCCTGTGCCGCCGCGCGCATCACCGCGTACATCGTGTTCTGCTGCGACATCAGCGTTGCCCAGGCGCCGGTGACGAACCGGAAGTGCTCACGGCGACTGCCCGGCGCGGGCACTCGCTCGATCAGCCCGTTCTGGATCAGCTGTTTGAGCGCGGTCGAGGCCGCGCCGCTGCTGATGCTCAGCTGCTCGCACAGATCCGCGGCGGTCATCGTTTCCTGCTCGGTATAGAGCAGTGCGGTCATCACCCGGGCGGTCGCCTTCTGCATGCCGCCCTGCGCCAGGATCAAGGCCAGCTTCTCGGCCGCATCGCGGAGTTGCTGCATGGAGTCCATGCACCCGCACAATACCGGATAGCTTCCAACACTCTGAATCTTCACAAATCTCTGAAACTTCGATAGATTCTGAGTCATGCAGAACGCCATCGAGATCCGCGACCTCACCAAGACCTACGGCACCAGACGCGGATTGGACAGTCTGAATCTCGACGTCTGCGCCGGCGAGGTGTTCGGCTATCTGGGCCCCAACGGCGCGGGTAAGTCGACCACCATCCGGTTGCTGCTGGACCTGATCCGTCCCACCCGCGGTGCGGCGACGGTGCTCGGGCTCGATCCGCGCCACGATGGGGTCGAGTTGCGTCGCCGCGTGGGATACCTGGCCGGGGACTTCGTCGTCGACGGACGCCAGCAAGTCCGTGAATGCCTGCGGTATCTGGCTGCGCTGCGCGGCGGTGTGCCCCAGTCCCACATCGACGAACTCACCGACCGGCTCGGACTCGAACCGAACTCGACCATCAAGAGCCTCTCGAAAGGCAACCGGCAGAAAGTCGGCTTGGTCCAGGCCTTCATGCACACCCCCGAGCTGCTGATCCTCGACGAACCCAGCTCCGGGCTCGACCCGTTGCTGCAGCAGACCTTCCTCGACCTGGTGCGCGAAGCCGCCGAGAACGGCCAGACCGTGTTCATGTCGAGCCACATCATGGACGAGGTCGAAGCGGTCGCCGACCGCATCGCCATCCTGCGCGAGGGCCGGCTCGTCGCCCTCGACACGGTCGCCGATCTGCGCGCCTCCGCAGTGCGGCGCATCGAGATCGAGTTCGCCGACCCGGTGACCCTCGAACAATTCCGTGCCTTGCCCGGCATCGCCGACCTGACTCTGGACGACTCTCGGACCATCCTGCGCGCCAAGGTGATCGGCACACCCGACGCGATCATCAAGGCTGCCGCGCACCACCTGGTCACCTCGCTGCGCACCAGCGAACCCCACCTCGACGAGATCTTCCACGCGCAATACACCGGGGACGAAGCCCACCCGATGCCCGTGGCGTGAACCCGAGACGCACCGACCACACCACGACAAGGAATCGATCGAGATGACCGTCACCATCCTGACCAAAACCCTCCGCGAGAGTCGCCGCGCACTGATCGGCTGGACCGCGGGCAGCACCCTGGCCGCCGTCATGTACGCGAGCTTCTACCCGCAAATGGCGAAAAGCGGGGGGCAACAGGTCCAGAACGTCCCCGAAGGGCTGCGCGAGGCGCTGCGCATGGAGGATATCGCCTCAGCCCCAGGCTATTTGGGATCGACCGTGTTCGGGTTGATCGTGCCGCTGCTCGCCATGTTCTTCGGCGCGGCCACCGGCGCCCGCGCCACCGCCGCGGACGAGGAATCGGGCACCCTGGACTTGCTGATGTCCTACCCGATCACCCGAACCTCCCTGATACTGCAGCGTTTCGGCGCGTTGGCCGTCGCCGCCGCCGCGATCACGGCGTTCATCTGGCTCGGCATGCTCGCCATCCGGGGCAGCGCGGAACTCACGGCGATCAGTCCCGCCCAGTTCGCCGCACAGTGTCTCAATGTCGCACTGCTCGCCGTGATTTTCGGTGCGCTCGCCGTCGGGCTGGGCGCGGCGTTCGGTCGCCGCGCCGTCGTGTTCGCGGTCACGGCGGTCGTCGGCGTGCTCGCCTACGCCGCACACGCCTTCGCCGGTCAGCTCGGCGTGAAGTGGGTCGCCTATCTGTCCCCGTTCCACTACTACCTCGACGGCGAACCCCTGCGTTACGGCTTCCAACCAGTGAATATTGTTGTACTCCTGGGTGTTTCAACGGTTCTCGTTGCTGCGGGAACCTACCGGTTCAACCACCGAGATCTGGGCGCCTGACCGCAAAGACAATGCACGACTCATCGTCTCCCAGATTGTGCTCGACACCCTCGAGATGGCCTACCCCGAAACCACACCCGAACGACACGAAGAGTTGGAGTCGTTCCGGAGCCATCTCTGACCAACGTTGCCGAACAGTCGGTGCCGCCCACGATCGTCTTCACCGCGGCTGGTTGCGAATGGAATCACCCCAGGTGACCGGTAGACTTCTTCGGCGAATCAGCCGCGGTGATCAGAGATGGCGCAGGTAATTTACCTTCATTGTCGGCCTCGCGTCGGCGATCCGTTAGCCACGGTTGATGTTACCTGCGTCGAAGAAACATCGGCGCCGTGCGTGTCGAGTCCAACTGTGCGGCCAATTCCTCGGGCGCGGTCGTCGTTGCGGCGCGCGGTCTTGTTCATGAACGCCGATCGTTTGGCCGCGAAGCCGCCGCTGTCGTCGAACAGATTGCGTGCCATCTCCCCCAACTCCTCGTATTCATAGGCATCGAGTGGCTTTCGCGCAAGATCGCGCGCGAGTCGTTCCTTTTTGCGATCTGTGGTCTTGCGCCATCGGCTGGGCTGTGCGTAATGGTGGGCCAGATCGGTTAGTGTGCGGTCGAATCCATCGTCAGGACAGATCTGGTCGATCAGACCTATCGCTCGAGCCTCCACGGTATCGATCGACCCGCCCTCGGTAAGCAAGCGTTGCGCGGTTTCGGCGCCGACTCGCCGCGGCAGGGTATAGGTGTGCAGCTCGGATCCGCCGAGCCCCATGGTGGCGTAGTGCGGATCCAGTAACGCACGATCGGTAGCAACGACCACGTCGGCCGCCAACGGCAGCATCACCCCACCGGCTCCCGCAGATCCGGTAAACGCACCGATGGTGACCTGCGAGGTAGCTGACAAGATCGCCCGGCACACCGCGTTCAGCGCTTTGATATTGCGCCACGCCGCCCCGGCCGGATCGTCGGAGATCTCGATCGCCCCCAGGTGCAGGCCGTTGCTGAACACCGCGCCCCCACGACCCCGAATGACCAGTACTCGGGTGTCTTGACGAGCCGCGGCGTCGATGGCTGCCACCAATCGGCGACAAAGGTCCGCGGTCATCGCTCCGTTGTAGGCCTCGAATGTCACCGTGCCGATATACCCGGTTCGCTCGTAGCTGATGTCGGAGAACGCATCGCCACGATCGAGCGCGACCGAATTCAACGAAAGCCCCGCCAACGCCAGCGCCGCAGCGGCCGGGGCCTTGCACGACCATCCTTCGCCGAGCTCGACGCGCAGATGTCCGATCCAGATGCTGCCACCTGATCCGCAACTGACCTCGACGCCATGGTGGCGGCGACCGATCACCGTGCCCGGTCCGGCATCAAGGCCGCCGGCTCGTCCGGGATGGGCGTCATAAAGGTAGACAGCACAGCCCATGATCATCGACAACACCCCCGGAGAGCCATCCGCGGCACGGATCCGACGCAGAATCAGCTCGGGATCAGCGGACCAATCGAACCCCCGGTCCCCCTGCCGCATCCTCGGCCGAGCGGCGGTATCGGCCACCCGGCGCTTCACCGAGGCTTGGTCGACAGGCTCGAAAGCCGGGTCGGCCGCCTTGTCCGCGGTCTCCAGCACGCATTCCACCGCCGCGTCGGCGACAGCCGCGTTGTACACCACCGACTTCCGCGCCACCGGAAGCACGAATGTTCTTGTTGCCCAGACTGGTCCGGCATCCAACTCCTCGACCGCCGACATCGCCGTCACACCCCAGACCGGCGCCGCCTCGCTGATTGCCCAATCCAACGAATGCGCGCCTCGATCACCTACCGGGCCAGGGTGAATGACCACGGTGGTCCATTTTCGATAGATGGATTCAGGAATTCGCGCCTTCAAAAACGGACAGATGACCAGATCGAAGTCACCGCGCGCGACCGCGGCCTCCATGTCCGCACTACCCGCCACGATCACTACGTGGACCACCCGCCCAGCGCGGCGCAGCGCTAAAGCCGCACGCCGAGTAAGCCCGTTATCGGCACCGCTCAGAAGCAGAATTCGCTGCACCATCTCGACCTTCTCGATCCGTCGGACCATCGAGCCAGGCAGAAAGCACCTGTCTAACGGGACCATATGCCCACCGCGTACCTTCTCGCGGCCGAATGCACCCGGCCGATACGGTTGCCCGATCGCTACCTCGCAAGCCGACCTGGAATTCGACAGCGTCGGCGCAGTCCGGACGACGACATCTGGGCTCGCCGGTAATACGGAGCCACGCCAGATCGCCAGCGGACAAAGTGTATTCCTGTATGCCGGCCCAAGCACCCCAGATCGGGACGCCGGCACCCGTTCGATACCAGCTACAACGCGGCGAGAGCGGGGGTAACTTGGATTCTGATGCGCCGGGAAGATCTGGTCGGCAATCGAATCGCGCTGTCGGCCGGAGGGAACCGCGCTCATGCCCGTGTCACAGAACCTGACCGCAGCACCGGCCCGGTCCGCGGCTGCCCGATTCCGGTCGGTGCTGCATTCACGGCCGGTGTTGCTGGGGGCCTTCGCCTTTGCGGTGATGGCCGATCCGGTGTCCTCGGTCGCCTACGCCATCGAAGCCGCCCTGCGGGCACTGCATGGTGACCTGCGACTGCTGCTGGTCACGATGGGCTTGGTCGTCGCGATCATCGGGGTGATCATCGTCAACTACCAGCAGCTGGTGGCCCGTTACCCACAAGGCGGGGGCGCCGCGGCAGCCGCGGGTGAGGCGTTCGGTGAGGCGTGGGCGTTCGTCCCGATCGGCGCACTGATCGTCGATTTCGTGTTGACCATCGCGATCAGCGTGTCCGCGGGGTCCTCGGCGGTGATCGCCTATCTCCCCGGACTGGCGGACTGGCGGATTCCGCTGGCATTGGGGTTGCTGATATTCGTCGCCGCGGTCACCTGGTTCGGGCACCTGGGTCGCACCCTGTTCGCAGTACTCGCCGTGTTGTTCATCATTGCTGGAACCATCGTCGTCATCGACGGATTCATCGGCGGCACACCGCACACCGATGTCGCCACCGACCCCGGCCACACTCCGATACTGGCTGTCGCACTGGCATTCCCGGTCGCAATGGCACTAGCCACCGGTGTCGAAGCACCATCCTCGGCGATCGCCCAGCTTGGCCAGCTCGACGATCGCGGACGCCGCCGATTCGGGCAGATCACGCTGTGGCTCACCTTGGGTGTGGTCGGTGGACTCACCCTCGGATTGACCGCTGCCGCGGTGTATCTGCACATCGGTGTCCCCGACACCGACTCCACCCAACTCGCCGACCTCGCCCGAGCAGCTACCTCACCGGTGGTGTACGCCTTCTTCCAAGCCACCACCGCCCTGTTGCTGCTCTCGGCGGCATCGTCATCGTTCCAGGCCGGACCCGGACTCCTCAAAGCCCTCGCCAGACGCACCGATCCGACCGGCCGCGAAGGTGGGATACTGCCAGCAGTGCTCGGCCACACCAACATCCACCACACCCCATACTGGGGTGTCGCGGTGTTCGCCGGTGTCTCAGCCGCAGTCACCGTGGCGGCCGACGGCCAAGACCAACGCCTCGTCTTGTTCTACGCCGTCGCAGTCTTCGTCAGCTTCCTCACCGGCTTGATCGCCATGGCCCACTTCTCCCGCCGGGCCCGACAGCGAAAGTGGTTCGCCGTCAACCTCTTCGGCGCCACCGTCGTCACCTTCACCCTCATCGTCAACCTCGCTCGCGGCGAACCGCTGGCGTCCCTGGCCGCCGCTCTCCTCCTTGCCGCCCTGCTCTACTGGGGCTGGACCCGAGCCGGACGCCCTCGCGGCATCGCCCACGCCACCATCGAAGCCGCATAGCCGATCCCGCGACAATGCTGTTGCCGCCGCTCGTTCCGCTGACCGTCAAGACCGCACGAATCGGTCCGCGGGGCCTGCACCCGAATTCGCCGAGGGTAACGGCTCCTCGTCCCGGACTGCCTGCGGCAGAGCCGAGTTCAGCGCTGGGGGTTGCAGCGGTCACCGTGCTGACATGCCGGTAGCGGCGCGGTACCTGGCTGGCCGACGGCGAGTGCCGTTGGCGCAGAGGGTTTCCGGGGTGGGCTCAGGTGGGCGTTGAGCCAGCCGAACACTTTCGGGTACATCGCCCGCCAGGTGCCCCAGTTGTGTCCGCCGTCATCGACGATCAGTGGCGGCGCGACCTGTGTCGGCGCCTTGGCGGCGGCGAGCAGCGTTTGCGCGTTCGCGGGGGTGCTGGAGGGGTCGTGGCGACTGGTCGCCACCAGCAGCGCCACTCGAATACCGGTGCCGACCAGACGAATCGGGTCGCTGAGCCGCCGCAGTGTCCGGCTGGGCACGATATCGGGATCACCGTGGAAGTCATCGGGGCTGAACGCGAGTCCGGTGGCGAACGACGCCGGGTATTGAAGCGGCAGCGTGGTCGCACAATAGCCGCCGGTCGAGTCCCCGGCCATCGACCATCCGGATGGCTCGGTGAGCGCCCGGAAATGGCGGAGGATCAGAGTGCGGACGTCCTGCGCCAGCCAGGTCGCGGTCTGCGGGCCGCGCGGGATGTTGGTGCAGTCCGTATTGCCGCCGGGGTCGACACGCGGCATGACCAGAATCGCCGGCGACAGTCGGCCGTCACGCATCATGTCGGCGATCTCGGTTGTCGCGTGGCCGCCCTTGATCCATGCGCGCGGCGTGCCGGGAACACCGTGCAGCAGCATGATCACCGGGAAGTGGTAGTCGCGGTACTCGGGCTGGTCGTATTGCGGTGGCGTCCAGACCAATACCTTGCCCCGCAGCTTCGACTGCGGCCCACGATATTCGGTGGTGCTGACCCGGTCGCCGAGGTCGTGGAAGTCGGCGGCACCCAAGGCACCGCTCGGCGCGGAGTCGGCCGCGGGCGGCTCGCCGAGCAGGTCGTTCCAGGAGCTGTAGAGAGCGAAGTTGTTGTTGACCCACAGGCCTAACACCGCGACCGCAGTGGCCTGGCACAGGCCGATCATGAACAACCGCGCCAGCCAGCGCCCCGCCCGTGGACCCGGCACCGAATTCCAGGCCAGCAAAGTGGTCAGTACCGCAACGACCGCCGCGGCAATGACTGCGTAGAAAAGGAAGTCACTGGTCAGGCTCATCGGACTGGCGTCGAATGACCTGCGCTCGCCGTCGAATCGAGTTGCGCCACAGCAATTTCTGGGTCGGAAATCAGCGTCGAGCACAGTGGGCGTCGTGCCGGGGCGTCGTGCATCACGGGTTTGGAGACTACCCGATGAATGCCCAATGCAATAGTTGCTATGCGCACGTTTTCGCGAGCCCAACGCTCGCCGCATGGCTGACCTCGCAGGACCAACCGGCGTCCGGGCAGCCGAGAGGAACCCGCACGGCAGGCCGAGGTTGTGATCACCGGGGAGCGGACTCGGCCTGAAGCGTCTCAGCTATCCAGAGGTGAACGTGCGCGGCTCGGGCGGGGTGTGGGGTAACCGGCGGACAGCGGTGAATGCGAGTGGCGCCAGCGCGGCGAGCGCGGCGAGGATGCCGGCGACGAAGGCGACGTGGAAACCGCCCAGCACGCTGGAGAGCGGGCCGACGCACAGTTGACCGATCGGGATCGCCGCGTAGGAGAGCAGGTTGTCGTAGGACGACACCCGGGAGATGGCGTGCTCGGGCACGTGTTCCTGTAGCGAGGTGTCCCAGCTGATCGCCAACGCCGACATGCCTGCCCCACCGATGAGGGCGGCGAGGATCAGCCCCGGTGGCGCACAGCGCGCACCGAGCACGATCATCGGCAGAGCAGACAGCACACCAATGATCAGTCCCAACCGTAGAAGGTGTCGCACGATCAGCCGGGACATCAGCGCGCCGGTCAACAGCATGCCCAGCCCGCGGGCGGAGAGCACGAACCCCCAAACCTGTTCTCCGGAGGTCTGTCTGGTCAAGGCGGGGCCAAGGATCTGCCAGCTACCGGTGAGGGCCAGGTTCACCACGAAAAAGGCGACTGTCACCGTCCAGATCCACGGTGTGGACCGGAACGCGGTCCAGCCTGCACCGATGTCGGCCAGCAGCCCGTAGGTGGCCGACCTCACGGGCGTGGCCAGCGGCAACCGGGCCAGGCATACCGCAGCGACGAGGAAGCTGGCCGCGTCAGCGGCGATTGCCGCACCGCTTCCGGCCGTCGCGACGATCACGCCCGCCGCACCCGGCCCAACGATCTTCGTGGCGTTACGCGCCGTGCTCAACAGCGAATTCGCCTGGCGGAGTTGGGATTTATCCACCAGGTCGGGCACAACGCCACGCAATGCCGGGGTGATGAACGCCGCGAGAACACCGTTGAGGCACTCCAGCAAGGCGACGGCAGGCAGCCAGTAGTGTCCAGTCAGCAGCAGCGCGGCGACACCGCCCTGGGTAAGCGCCGAACCAATGTTGGTCACCAGCAACACCGTCCGCCGGGAGTATCGGTCGGCTGTCGCACCTCCGATCAGCAGGAACGCCAGCATCGGCACCGTGCGGGCCACCAGCACCACACCGAGCTGGCCGACACCGGCCGCATCCAGTACGGCGAATGCCACCGCGACCGGCGCCATCGCGCTGCCCGACAACGACACCGTCTGCCCGAGGAGAAACCACCGAAACCCCGCATGCCCGAGAGGAGAAGAACGCACCTGCCGGAGTGTGCGGGCGGGCACGGCGCACGACTAAGGTTTCGGCTGGAGGCGAAACCTGGTGCGACTTCGACTGAACGCGGCGGCAGTGTCGCGGTCCCGCTTCGCGCTGTCCCCACTCGCCGAAACCCTCGGATCGGTGATCGTGCTGGGCAAGGATGCCCCCGCCAAACCGTGGCTCGCATCCTGGTACGGGCGCCACCACGCCGACTTCCTGACAAGCATCGACGGCGACCCATTCGCGATCGAACTGATCCGGCTGCTGGCCACCACGAAATGGATACCCCGGTTCGTCGCGATTCCCCCACCGGGCGGCATGCGCACGACGCTCGACGAGGAACTGGCCGCAGTAGCCGCCATGCCGGACGCGTGCGTGCGCACCGAACTGGAACTCTCGGTGGCGAACAGCCGACTCGGCCACGACCTGAACTGGCTGACCGGACACAGCTGGGGAGCCCGCACCGCCGAACTACTGCGGTCGGCCTGGCAACGCTATGTATCCCCGGAATGGTCTGCTCGACGAGCCGTGCTGGAACGCGACATCACCTACCGCTCCGGCCTGCTGGCCCGCGACGGCTGGCCGAGCGCATTGCGGCACATGGCCCGGCACAGCGCCTGGATCGACTCGGACGCAATACAATTCGGCCGCCAGCACGCCCCGGACCGTATCGTCGGCAACGACGGAATGCTGTTCGTGCCGATCACCCACACCAGTGGCTCCTGGCTGTGCGAGGCGCCACCGGACCAACACGCACTGGTCTACCCCGCCCGGGGTTTCGCCGTCGAGGATCGCGAGCAGGCCGATACCGCTCTGCAAAACCTGATGGGCCATAACCGCGCCGCGATCCTGCGAGAACTCCAACGACCCGCAACCACCAGCGAACTGACCACCTTGTTCGACCTGTCCCTCGGCACTATCAGCGGGCACCTGACAGTGCTGCGCGACGCCGGACTGATCACCAGCACCCGGATAGGCCGCCGGGTCGTCTACAGCCGCACCGAGACCGGGGACCTACTCATCACCACCAACCAGGATTGAACAGGAACCCCAGCGGACATCGACGAAAACCTCGACTGTCAGCGGCATGCGCGCTCGCACCCGCGGTCGAGGTATTGGATACAGCCGATTCAGCCAGGGGCTCAGCGGTGCCGCTGGCATCGTCGTAGTCGCGGACGAGACCTGACGGGAATCGGACATTTCATCTGAACCAGGGTCAGGTGGTCGCAGGTTCAATCCTGTCCACCTTCGGTGCGCCAGCGCATATCTGCGCGTGATGTCTGCGCCGACATGGTCGAATGCGCGCCGTCATCGTTCATGCACCCGGCGGTGCGGCTGACCGCACCCGGGCCGTGCGGTCGAGTGCCTCACCCTGGAGGCAGCATTTGGCTCACCCCGTCACACCACAACACCAGCACACACCCACCACCGAACCCGAGCATTACATTCCACCGCAGCGCCACCACCGCGGGAAAGCGCGCGCAGTGCTGGTCCCACCAGCGATCCCACCCCTGACACCGATAGACGAACTGATCGAAAGCCTGCGCACCACACCACCACCGGCCGCGGCACCGATCGAACGCGACATCGTCTACGGCATGTGCACCGTCGGTGATGCCGGACGCATCCACGACAAACACCTCCTGGCCGCATTGGGTTGGACAGTCGGCACCCGACTCGACATTCGCTGCCGCCCTGACGGTGCCGTGCTCGTCCACTCCACCGAGTACGGGGAGACGCACGTGAGCGCGAACTACAACTTCCGGGTCCCCTACCGGCAACGCCGCATCGCCGACCTCAACGTGGGCGACAAAGTCCTGCTCGTCGCCCACCCCGCCGATCAGCAACTCGCCATCTACCCACCACCAGCACTACACGCCGTATTCGGCCAGCCGCGAAACCGGGCGATATAGAAGATGACGACACCAGTCCGCAGCGTCGCGGACCCCGCAGCCATCGCCACCACCCGAATCCTGTTGTCGCAGATAGGTATCACTCCCGCCGACCTACTCACCGACACCGGATCGGCGCCCACCCTCGGTGAAGCGATCCCGCAACTGCGCACCACCCTCACCCCGGGAACCCTGCGCACCTACAACACCCACCTGCGGTGGCTCGAAAACAATTGGCCCCACCGGCGATTGGATGAAGTGTCCAAAGCCGAACTCGACGAACGAGCACGACAAGTCCAGGCCAACAGCAAACCCACCCGCGGCACCCGCAACGGCGCCAGCGCCCGACAACACTTCATCAGCGCTACGCGCTGCCTCTACCGCTACGCCGAAGACAACAACTGGATCCACCCCACCCGAAACCCCGCCCGCCGACTGACCATGCCCGCGCGGCCCGCCTCGCATCGGCAAGCGATCCCCTCACCACGTCTGGCCGAGATCTGCCACGTCACCTCTATCACCGGCGACGACCGCGAACTCGACACCCTGCTGCTGCGCTTGCACATCGAAACCGCCTGCCGCCGCAGCGGCGCCCTGAACCTACGACCCCGCGACCTCGACCCACACCAATGCCTGATCCTGCTGCGCGAGAAGAACGGCATCGACCGCTGGCAACCGATCTCCCCCACCCTCATGGCCCACCTACAGCACCACGCAGCCCAACGCGGCAGCCCACCCGACGGTCAACTCCTGCGTTATCGCAGCGGTAAACCCATCACCCGCCGACGCTACGACCACCTCTGGAACCGCCTCGGCACCCATCTCCCCTGGGTCGCCACCCAACGCGTCACCACCCACTGGCTCCGACACACCACCCTCACCTGGGTCGAACGCGCGTTCGGCTACGCCACCGCCCGCGCCTACGCCGGCCACCACACCCGAACCCACGGCACCACCGCCACCTACGTCAAAGCCGACCTCTACGAAATCGCCACAGCCCTAGCAACACTTACCCAAGAACCTCACCCACTCCTGACCCACCAACCCACCTAACCCACACGGTGCCGGTCGCCCACCACAGCGACCGGCACCATCCGACACAACCCAATCCCCCTCCACAGCAACCGACTTGGACAAGGAGACCTGTCTGGACTAGACCACGGCTCCCTGGCCCCAGGTTTCGGGGGAGATCGGGGAGTTCGTTGATATCGCCAAACCAGAAGATCTCGTGGCGGTCGACCACGTCATCCGGTGCTTGCGCGTTGGGTTCGTAGATGCCGAACATCGCAAATTCGATGCCCAGCCGTTGCGGGTCAGCGGTGTAGGGCTCGATGATGCCCGTATCGGTGTCCGCGGCGAATCCGTACAGCCCGGGCCAGCGGGTCTGCTCATACACCACGAATACGAACCGCCCGTCGATCCACGACGCGTGAACAGTGATGTCGGTTTCCCTGAGCGGGGAGTCCGTGCCGATTAGCCCAGCAGTGCGGACAACACTTCGATCATGCTCGGTGTGGTCATCGCGTTCGCTTCCCGCGAGGGCGGCTGGAGATCACGCTTTTGGGGACGGATACCCGGGTCGTCCGGGTCGATGGGTACGCCGCAAATGGTGCCAGCGAAGCCTTCTCGACCGACCCAACTCGGGCATTCGACCATCTCTTGCGCGGTCGTGCTCACGCGTGTGATTCGCCGTGATAGATGGCGGTGTTCTCGCGCCCTCACGGTGACGCCGAACCCATCCGGTCCATCGCGCAGGAGAACCCCGATGACGGCTCAGTCGCCCGAGGAACCACGCCCGAGCCTCCGGACCCCCTGCCCCGGCTGGGTTATTCTTCAGCCGTACCGAGTTAATTTATTGGTTGAATATCGCAAACCTTCCACGGCTGGGATGAGGAATCAAATTCCGCCTCCGCCTTCTGAATCAGCGGCTGCTGTGGATCGTCAGAGCGTTGCGCCTGTACGGTGATCGTAACTTTGGCCTTGGCCCCTGTCATATACTGCACTGGACCGATGTCAACCACCTTGACTTCACCAAATTGCCCAAGATAGGCATGGGCTGCTTGGTTGGCGTCGTCCTCCGTAAGCTTTTGGACTTCATCATGGTAAACGCCACACGTACTATCAAGTAGTTCCTGGCGACTGATACCTTGATGCATCGATATGACAGTATTCAGAGGCTTTTCGTAGGGTTCCACGCCGCTCGAATTATCCGGCTTCGAGCCCACGATCATATAGACGACCAGGGCCGCGATTCCGAGCGCAATCGCGCACGCAACGATCAGAAAGAGGCGCCGCTGCCGATTCGATAGACTGAGCCCTTTTGTAGCGTCATCCATGACGATTGACCACCTCATTCACAAGAATCGGGAGTCCATGCTCACTCGATTGCCCCAGCCACACAATATTCTGGAGATTTCCTTCGAACAACTCGTACGGCACACCGTAGATGTCACCCGTAAGATACCAACTGGCAGCCTCTGTCGGGTTTCGCCACGGGGACAGTTTTTCCGGGCGGCTGGTATCCCTGGCGAGACCGAACACCAGCGGAGAGCCGTCCACTCTGTACACCAGGTGAATCCACGGACCTTCTACCCAGTGCGCCACTGGGTCGATGACAACCTCACGCAGCTCGTCATCCTTGGCGGACAGCCTGAGCAATTCCGACAATGCCCTGCTGGCGAAAGATTCATCGTCCATAAGCTTCCATCCACCTAGTTTATGGGAACGTTCGTGTTGACCCAGTCCGGGCATGCCGTGCCGGTCCCGTATTTGTTCAAGGTGACACCGTCGCCTCCCGCCTCGCAGTACATCGTGATCAGGCCCATTGGCTTACCATCCGATTTTTCGTCCTCGTTGTCGACGACCGCCCGAATCCACACTGACTCTCCAGTATTTTTACATGAAGGTATTCCGAGAAACTTGCTGCACCGCCATCGTTCAACCTTCGTTCGATAGATTCGGCGCATTTCACCGAAATACCGAATGCCCATCAGCAACGGGCACAGATCACTCTCAACCAAGCGATACCGCACAGCCCATCCGCACCGAAGCCACCAACCACACCAGCCACCGGCGCCACGAACCCCTCCAGCTACACGTGTCCCCTCGCGACCCGTAGAGCATCCGCATGGCATCTCATCACCAAGCACCGCTGGTTTCCACCGATACCGAGGTGACTGCCTGCCATAACCGCCGCAGGCCATTGACCCCCTGCGCAGCGAACGGAACTCCTTGTGGCTTCCGTTTGCGGCAACGGGTTCGGGTAAGAGACAAGTAGGGGGAGCCATTACCGCTCGCTCGCCCTAACTGTAGTCAGGATCGGCGAGTGCGATACAGAACGTCTTACGCTGATGTGAGGATGTTCGTTCGGACGACTGGTCCTCCGCTTTCGAGGTCGGGCTGGTCGCTGCTGGTCAGTCACGTACTGCGGTGACCTCGACTTCACGCCCGAATGGCGACGACTTGACCAGCGGTCTTTGCCAGCCTGGACACCTACATCGGCAACATTGATGTGAGTCGGCCCGTTCCTAGCCCCGGACCGGTCCGACGTAGCGCGCTCAACGTTTACGGATCGAGCAGACGTTCCACTCGTAGTCTTCCCATTCGAGATCGATCCGCAGTCGTTCGTTGGTCGCGCCACCTAGTGCGTCGACGGGGCGGTCGTAGTAGGCGACCGCGTCGAGGTAGGCGGTGTCGCGTGTCGGGAACTCGATCAGCATCGTGTACTCCAGGTGTGGTGCTCCGTGCGCATCGAACTGTTGCTGGAGGGCGTCGTTGGCTCGAGTGATGCCGTCCCCGTTCAGGTCGATTCGGCTGTGGGCGCACGAGCGCGCGTTGACCGCGACAGGGTCCTTCGCGCCGACCGATTCGAAGTACTGGCGGACAGCGTCGAGCACCAGGACTCGCTGCTTGAGGCCGAACGCGTCGAGAACCGGGATATCGCGGGGGTCAGGTACCCCGACATCACTGCTGTCGGTGTCGCGGTGTGTCACGGCCAGGGCGATCGTCGTGCCCGCAAGCGCTAGGGCAGCGAGGGTCACCACTGTCAGCACAGCCCACACCGGCCGGGAGGCGTGCCACCGGCGGTGCCCGCCCGCCTCGGTGGTGGCGGACTTGTCACTGGTTCGGCTCGGCGGGGCTTCGGTCGTGCCGGCCTCGGTGTCGTGGGCGGGGGTGGGCTGGTCGGCGGAGTCGTTGCCGGTGGGTGTGTCTGTCATGGCTCTGCGACCTCGGCGATGGCCTCGTCGAGGCTGGTGGTGATGGCCCGTGACTCGAACTGTGCCCAGGCGTAGATGTCGTCGAAGGGGGTGTCTTCACCGGATTGGCAGTCGTAGCAGCGGCTGGACTGTTCACGAGTCGAGGAGGGGAACGCGGCAACGACGAAGCGGGAGGAGGAGTTGTCGTGGGCGATCAGGACGAACCGGTGACCTTCGGGAGCTGTGGTTGCGTCGCGTCCTTGGCTGGCGAAGTATTCCTCGATCGCGTCTTTGTTGATGGCCCAGTCGTCGCTGACGCCGAGATCGTGGGTGCCGTAGAGCTGGCTGTTGCCGAATACCGGCCAGCCGTCGCAGGTACGCAGCAGATCCCGGTAGGCGTCGTCGAAAAGCACACCCAGTCGTTGTTCGGCCGCGGAGATGTCGGCGTCGGTGGCGGGCGGGTTCGGTGGCGCCGATCGCCACGATTCCGCACGTAATGTGGCCGCGCGTTCCTGCAATGGCGCAAGGGCCGCCACGAGCTGGCTCCAGTTCCTCACTGTGCCTCCTCCGTTTCGTGCTGTCTGTCCGGTCGGGTCAGAATGTGTCGGCAACGCATTCCATATTTGTCTCGTCCCAGTGTCCTGGGACAAACGAGTACGCCAGGTAGCCGTCGGGGTAGGCACCGGATTGCCCGCCGATCGACTGATTGAGCCGGGGGGTCATTGCGACCCATCCACCGGGCGACTTCGGGTCACCACCCCATGTCGTATCGGGGGCGTGCCCGACCTGATAGCCCTGGTACTTGATCTTGTTGGCCTCGCTGGCGTTGCGTTCCTTGTTCGCTTCGTCGCTGCCGACCTGCCGTAATGTCTTGCCGCCGTATCGAGGATCGGGGACGTTGGTGGGTACCTTCATCCTCGGGCGTGGGGTGTTGTTGGCCCGGCCAATGTATTCGAGCCGCTGCGAAGCCTCCTCGGCGGTTTCTCCCCCACGGGGCGGGCACACCGCGACGGGACCGCCGCATCGACTCTTGCCGTCGTAGGTGTGCTGAAGCCGGTTGAAGTCTTTGCAACGATCGGTCTTGTTGCCTGAGATCTTCCACTCGTTGAACTGGTCGAGCGTTTCACGCTGGACCTGTTTCTCAGCCAGGTCCCTGCCGACCCGCTCCCACAACTGGCGGTCGTTGAGGTCTTTGACCTGCTCGAATTCCGCCTTGAAGTCTTCCTCGTACCTTCCGTGCAGGCCGCGGCCGACGATGATGGACCGCTCGAGGTCCTCGAACGTCATCAAACACGCCGGATCGCAGACCACTTCGCGGCGTTGCCCGCAGAACAGGTCAGCCAGCGAGGCTCCGCCGGGGATGCACGCGACCTGACGTGCCGGCGACGGTGCGGGCGGGGCGGGCGCATCCGGACCGGGAACGGGCTCGGCGCCAGGTGGTGCCGGTTGGTTCTGCCGTGGTGGAGGCGGAGGTGGCTCGTTGCCGGGTAGTACTGGCTGCGGCGCACCGGGTACAGGGATGATGGGTGTGCCGTTGTACGGGCCGGGTGCTGGTGGGATGTAGGCGCCGCCGTTGGGTCCGCCGTTGGGGCCAGGTTGACTGGGCGCGGTCGGGATGACGGGCGGCGGCGGAGCGAATGTCGAGGGGGGTCCGGGTTGTGGCTGCGGTTGTGGCGGCGGAGGTGGGCACGACACCATTGGTGAGGGGATGCAGATCGGTTGCGCCGCGACAGGGCTCGACCACCCCGCGACGGTGGTGCCGAGGAGGGAAGCAGTCAGTGCCGCGATCGTGACGGTTCGATGCCACCGCGGCGAACGCCGTCCTGCCGGAGGTGGCGTCGGCGTGGTTCGCACGCGGTTTCGCGCCAGGGCACCAGGATCTGTTGAGGGCACTGCGGCGGTCACGGGGCGTGCTCCCTTCTGCTGCGTTGCAGGGCTTCGCCAAACTGGGGAAAGCGGGGGAGAGCTGGTCGCACCAAGCCGATCAAGATCGAATAATGCGCTGATGCTATCGCATCGTTCCAGCGTTGTGACCAGCTATGACACTTAAATCCGTGCACCGAATGGACTGGCGATCGTGATCAGAACGATTGTGGTTCGCCGTAGACCGTGACCGAGTCGTCGCGGGTAGCGGTGGAGACCGTCAGCGAGGCGATCGAACGCATCGCGACCTGCCCGATACAGGAATCCACATGCAAGGCCACCCCTTTGAGCGCCAAGTCCCCCGTCGCTGCGGCGATCGGCTTGGACGCCAACGTGACCGTGGTGATAGAGCCTGGGCGCAGTGTCACCGAGACATTCCCGCCGACCCCCGCATTGGCACCGGCGTTACCACCGGCACCCCCGGACGGGGACTGAGACAGCGTGCCGTTGCCGGTGACACCCACGTTCACCCCGAGGTTGGTGTTCAAACCCAGAGTCAACCCGTTCGAGACGTCAGTGTTGCAGCCGATCATCAACCCCAGCGCGAGCACTCCCGCCCGCACCGGTGTGCTGCCCTGCCCACCGATCACAGCTCTAGCAGTAGCGGAAAAGAACGCCTCACGGGAGAACGCAGCGGCGTTCAACGGCGGCACCCTGTCCAGATTCTCCTCGGTCTTCGCGACCGAAATCGCCCATCCCTCAGGTGTTTCGATCGTCTGGTCCTTGTCGATACTCGGGTCCGCTAACCCGACACCAGCGGCGGGCACACCCAACAACAGCATCGCCAACACCGGGTACACCGCCCGAATGACCGATCGAATTCTACCTTTGCGCATAAACACTCAGGTTTCCTCTCCAACACTCGTTGCGACAGAAGATATCGAGGATATGAGACAAGCTCGGCCACACTAGCCTCCGCTAAAGCGCGAACAAAGCATTCACAACCAGAACACGCCGTCCATCGGAATAGGAGCCTGATCCTCAGAGCGGCAAGGGTTTTCGCGATGCGCTGGATATCTTCGCGTTAGCGTCGGATCTCGGCCGGTCACATTACTATCCCTTGGAGCGGCCCCGACCACCGGGCGGCATCGGGACCAGTAACCGATTGGTGTCGATGCAGCTCCTCGGAGTCACTGCCTTTTGGGGTCGCAGCCGACATACCCGGGGGGTGTTACCGAGCCAATCGCACTACGGCCACCAACCACAGCACCCAGCAAACGATTCCGCTCCACCTCGAATGCTGACCGGACCACCTCGTAAACAAGCGACCGCCAACTACTTTAAGCACACAGCAAGCCAGCTACCTCAGAAGGGAGACCGAAACCCACTACAGCTCAACATAATACCCAGCATGGAGAACTCCACAATATCTCCGTGCTAAGCTTCAGCGACGTATCTGAACAGTGCTTAAACACACCCATGTGTCATCGGTGTCGCAACGCGGGGTTCAAGTCCCCTCTCGCGCATTACTTGTGTCATATGTGTCGCGTTCAGGGGTTCAAGAGCCCCCGAACGCGACACATATGCCCCCACCAGGGCTCTTTTAACACTTCCCCGCTATCGAAGCCAGCTACCGTGCTCAAGACACCTAGAACACGCGACCGCGGCACACGCGAGAAGTTTGCCCGACCCGGCCAGGAACCTGTCGAAAACCCGACCGTCTGGCCTCTTCGAGATAACAGGGTGGTCGCTGGTCCAACACCGACGAAGCCAGCACGTGTCGGCGTGTCTCATCGAGTACGTTTTCCCGAACACGTGCGAAGCCAGCAACCAAGGTGTATGCGCCTGAGAACCGCTCCTACCGCGAAGCAAAGCCGGTCAAACATCCACGAACCGGACACCGCAACACAGCAGCTAGCCCTCCCCCGGCCCGAGGAGCGGAGTCACCGCCCGAGCCTCCGTATCCCGCACCGGCGCCAACATCGGCGACAGGGCCTGGCCTAGCATCCGCGGACCCAGAACCGCGACAAGCCCTTCCTCCGGCATCGCGACCAACAGCACCGGATCCCCCGCCTCGATACCAGCATCGCGGCGCACCTCGGTCGGCAACCGCACATGACCCCGACGATCAATCGCCGAACGGCCCCACTCGACCGCACCGATCGTGATCACGTCCTCGACCCACCCGAACCCGACCACCGTCCCCGCCGGCCACCCCATCGCCTCGAACACCCGCGGCGCACACACCCGCGACCGATCATTGATGATCGATACCGCGAACTGCGGCAACCACAACCGATCTGACGGATCAGGACTCTCTGGCTCGAGCAAGGACTCCGCCGCGTCCAGACAGCGGTCCATAAGGGCGTGGAACTGTTTACGATCGAATGTGGACATCGGACATCGGCTCCTGACCCGCCGCTGATCCTCGTCAAACTCCATCAAAGCCGAACATCACGAATCGCGCCACCCACGACCGACCACGCAGACCGGAGCGTCGACCGTTGCCGACGAGAGGCTGATAAGAACCGTCCTCGGTTACGCCTCCAGAGAAGCCAAGCCACGCTTTGCCGGGGTCCCGCGACAGCGCCTGCGCCACCAGCACCGCGGATCTCCCGAGAAATGAACCCCTCCGCAGAGTGTGGATCTGTCCCACTTCGCGTGATTGATCCCACTCGGAATCCGAATGGGCACTTGGTGATCGATCATGCTGCCGGAGATTTTCAGCGACGGCATCGAGGACGGCGGCATTGGGGCCGACTCGCTGATCGAAATGATTGAATTGCTTGCGCGAGAACGAATCCGGCGGATCGCTGCATCGGTGAACGGTCAATCCCCTCCTCAGTCGCGGTCGTCAGTCTTTGCGCGGCGGTTGGTCGGCTAGCGGCGCGGACCAGCATAAGTTCCGGTCGGCGGCGTGCCACCATGGCCGCCACGGCGGCCGAATCCGGGCCGCGGTGGTGCACGGCTACACTTCGTCCGGCTCCATCGAAGTTGCGTGCATCGCCCGTAGAGGTTTCGCTGAGCGAATTGGAGAACAACCATGCGCAATCACAACCATAAAATCCTCGGTGCAGCAGCTGGAACGCTGGTTGCAGCATTCGTCGGCGTCGCTCTGGCTGCCCCGGCAACTGCGGCTGGACCGATGATGCCGATACACCCGGACCCAATCGAGACCACACTGCAGAACTGCTTCGAAAAGTCTGCCACCTACGCCAAATTCAAGGACTGCATGCAGGCGGCACTGAAAGAACAGCAGAACTCCGAGCCGCCAATAGAGGAGCAATAGGCAACGCTGACGTCGAGGTCAGACGACTCTTGCCGAATGCCGCTTATGTTTCGCGTCGAGGCGGCGCTGTGAGGAAATCGCGGAAGTCTGTTGCGGGGTGTCCGGTGAGTTGCTCGATCGAGTCGGTGACGGTTTCTAGTTCGCCGGTGGCGATCGCGGTGTAGGAGCTGACCCAGCCGTCGAGTTCCCATTGCGGGGCAGCGTATTTCGATCGAGAAGCGTAGGACTCGGTGAGGGACTCGCACACATAGGTGTACTGCCGGCCATGGGCTGCGGTCATCATCTCGGCGGCCTCGGTCAGTGTGAATGCGCGTGGTCCGGTGAGGTCGTAGGTCATTGCGGCGTGCCCTTGGCCGGTGAGTACCGCGGCCGCGGCGGCGGCGACGTCGCTGCGGGTGACCGCTGCTACCGCACCGTCTGCGGCGGGCCCGCGGATGACACCGTCGGTGTCGGCGAGCAGCGGGATGAGGTCCTGATATTGATTGTCGCGCAGGAACGTGAAGTCCATGCCCGAGGCTCGGATCGCCTGTTCGGTGTACCAGTGATCGCGCCCGAACGTGAAGGTGCACTCCGGTGCCGCGCCCACGAACGAGAGGTAGACGATTCGCTCGACCCCGGCTCGGCGCGCGGTCTCGACTACGGCGATCTGCTGTGCAGCACGGTCCGCCGATTCGGTGGCCGAGACGAACAGGAAGGTCTGTACCCCGGTGAGTGCTGCCTGCACGGTGGCGGGATCGGCGAAATCGATGCGGACCGGGACCGCGGCAGGTAGTGGTGATATCCGTTCGGGATCTCGCCCCAGCAACCGTGTCGATATGCCCGTACCTGAGAGCACGCGGGCGACCTGCCCGCCGATGTGCCCGCTCGCGCCAGATATCGCCGTGACCCCGGTCATGACTGAAGGCTATCGCTAGGGGGTCGCTGTTTCGGTGGGGCACACACGTGGGGGCCGTCGATGGGGTCGGCGAGGGTAAATGATTTGGGGGTGGTCATGAATATCGTCCTGCTTTCGTAGCGCGGGTGAGTTACGTGTTGGCCGGATATTCGAGTCCCAGGTCGGGGGCGAAGGGCCGGGGGTCGACGTCACGGAATTGTGCGCGCGCGAATTCGGCACGCAGGCGGTAGGGCACGGTGGCGTCGTAGATGGTTTTGGCGGTGACCCCGCGCGCCGGGAGTCTCGGGTTGTAGGCCGGTGACTGTGAGGGGTCCAGGACGTGGCCACTGACGCCGGGGATGACGACGATGTCGGTGTCGCCCTGCATGCGGGTGGTCATGGCCCACAACACGTCGTCGGTGTCGAAGATATCGACGTCCTCATCGACCATGATCAGGTTCTTCAACTCCGAGTAGGTGCCCAGCGCAACCAATGCCGCTTGTCGGACGCGCCCGTCGTCGAGCGGCTTGCGTTTGAGGCATTTCATGACGGCCAGGAATTTTCCGCCGCCCGCGGAGTGTGCGTACACCTCGCTGACGAAACCGGGCAGGGCCACGGCGCAGGCGTTGTAGATGCTGGCCTCGGTAGGGATCCCCGCCAGGCTGACGTGTTCTTCGCCGGGGCCGACCAGGGTCTGCAGGATCGGGTTGCGCCGGGTGATCGCGGTGACTTTTAAAACCGGTAGTGCAGGGTTGGCGTCACCGTTGTAGCCGGGGAACTCGGGCATGGCGTGCCCGCTGTGGGTGTTCTGGTCTTCTGCTTCGCGGCGCCCGGGCAGGATGACGCCCTCGATCACCACTTCAGCGCTCGCGATGCTCTGTTGTGGGACGGACACGCAGTCGACCAGTTCGACGGGTCCGCCGCGCAGCCCGCCGGCGATGGCGAGTTCGTTGTAGCCGTACGGGGTGGTCGGTGCTTCGAAGGTTGCGCCGATGTTGATAGCCGGGTCCAGCCCCATGTTGATCGATACAGGTAGCGAATTACCCTGGGCCTCTGCCTTTTCCGGAACTCGTCGATGTGTCGGCCAGGGGCGAAGAAGATGGTCATCTCGTCTCGGCCCTGGACGCACAGCCGGTGGATGGTGACATCGATGCCCGCGTCGGGGTCGCTACTGAGCACCAGACCGAGGCAGAAGAACGGTCCGGCGTCCTGGTCGGTGTTGGTCGGAGCGGGCACTGCTGCGAACGCCTGTGTCATCGACAGCTCCCTTCAGAATGGCAGTACCTGACTCTGTGTCCTCGCCCGTCCGATGTGCCGGTGGCGGCATGCGCTGGGTCGGCCGATGGCGTCGTTGAACCGCACGGGAAGAATGGCCCGCTGTTCGTCGATCTGATGTCGCGTTGCGGTGCGGTCAGAACATGCCGTTGTCGTGGGCGAAGGCGGTGGGGATCTCGTTGATGACGTCCCAGTGCTCGACGATCTTGCCGTCCGCGATGCGGAACAGGTCGTAGAAAGCGGTCGGTGTGCCGCCGAGGCTGCCTTCGGATTGGGTCAGCACGAACTCGCCGTCAGCGACCACGTGATGCCCTGTTCGGCGAACGTGGTGAGTAGTGCGCCGAAGCCGTCGAGCCCGTCGCCGGCCCGGGGGTTGTGCTGGTGGTACTGCTCGGTGCTGATGTAGTCGGCGATCTGCTCGGTGTGTCCACCGATGAGTACCGTTTCGACGAAACCGGCAGCGATCTTGTGGCTTTGGTCGGTTTGTTCGGGGTGAGCGATGCGGGTGGGGCCCTCGACCTGGCTGCGTCCGCTGACGGTGTGCTCGACCAGAGGAGTCAGCGCGTCCCAGTGTTCAGCGAGTTTGCCATCGCGCAACCGGAAGATATCGAAGGCGACCAGTTGTGATCCCGGCTCGAGCTCGCGGTAGACGCCATGGACGGCCACCAGATCGCCATCGACGAGAACCCGTGCGAGTTCATAACCGAACCTCTCGGGCAGTGCTTCAAGGAAGCCACGCAGACCCGCAGGGCCGTCCGGGACCTGGGGGTTGTGCTGGGTGTAGTCCGCGGCGACCCAGCGGTCGACGGCCGTGGGGTCCTTGTCGACGAACAGTTCGGTCATGGCCTGCATGACCAGCTCACGGTTGTTCATGTGAAACTCCTTGTGTTGGTGGATGATCCGGTTGCTCGTCGCGGTTGTTTGCGGAGCAAGCACCGCGGCGATCTACAGCCGGATCGCAGTGATGGTCAGAGCTGGAACTACCGATTCCCTGCACCGCGCGGTGTGGCGGTGGCGGGTGCGAGTCCGGCGATTTTGGCGCCGAATACCTGCAGGGCGGTGCCGCCGAGGATGTTGTTCTTGGCGTGTTCGGAGATGTTGGGGATCGACATGATGCGCCCGGGGGTGTCGAAGTCCCAGTGCGGCCAGTCCGAGGAGTACATCAGCGTGTTCTCGGCGGCGATAGCCTTCAGGGTGCTCTGCAGCAGATCAGGGTCGGGCATTTCCAAAGGTTGTGAGGTGTAATACATTTCGCGCATGTAGTCACTCGGTGCCTTGCGTAGCAGTGGGGCGTCGGAGGTGCGCAGGATGAACTCGTGGTCCAGGCGCTGCATCAGAAACGGGAGCCAGGCCAGGCCACTCTCGATCCAGATGGTCTTCAATCCGGGGAACCGCTCGGGGATTCCGTTGAACAGCCAGTTCGTCAGATGGGTGATGTTGCAGGTGACGAACGAGATCGCGTGCACGGCGGTGAACCGGTTCATCGTCGAGGTCATCGAGTCGCCCCACGACGGTCCGGCGTGGAAACCGATCGGCAAACCGAGACGCTCCAGTTCAGCGTAGATCGGCATGTATCGGTTGTCGTGCACGGAGATATGGCGCTGGCTGGTGACCAGGAACCCGATGACATCGGGGTGGTCGTGGTAGAGGCGGATGGTTTCCAATGCCATGTCCGGGTCTTCGAACGGCAGCCCGAGCATGGTCTTGATCCGGTGGTCTTTGCCGAGGATGTTGGTCACGAACCACTTGTTGTAGGCCATCATCAGCGAGGCACCGATCAACGGATTGGGGTGCAGGCCGATTTCGAGCATCGGCTGCGGGAACACCACCTGACAGTCGATGCTCATCGCATCCATGGCGCGCCGCACCAGAGTCAAATCCCGGTGCTCCCCACTGGGTTCCACGTACTCCGACAGAGCTGCCTGATGCGGAACCCGACCGGCCGTGTCCTGAAATGTCAGGCCCGCGACATGGTTGGACAGTGCCAAATGTCCTGCCTGGGGCCAGTTCTGGGATATCTGTTCGCCGTAGTCGCGCAGGATAGGGTGATCGAGATACTCGATGATCTCCGGCCAGGAGTCGAGTTCGACGTGATGGGAGTCGACATCGACGATGAAGCGATTGTCCAGGTCGTAACGCTTGGTGTCGTTGGCGGCGTTGGCCAGAATCTGGCGCGAGTCGGTGGTGACGGTGATTTCCTGGGTCGGGTGAACCGCGACCCTCGGCTCCATGGTGCTTGTCACGAGCGAACTGCTGCCATCGACGGGATGCGCGACAGCCACAACGCGAGGTCGAAGGTGTTGAGATTCTGCGACTCCATCAGCGCCGAGATCAGCACGACCGCGTCGGTGCTCGAGTAGCCCTCGGCCTCGATCGCCGGGAGGTATCCGGCCGACTGCGCGGCGGCCGCGTACAAGGTGGCCGTATCGGCGACCAACCTCGACAACGCCTGCGATGTCAACGTGTCGGCACCGCCGCAGGTCAGTCGCTCGACGCCGCCATGGAGCTGGTCGAGCGCGTTGATCAGATTCTCAGATGCGGACATAGATCTTGCCTCCTTCTTCGGCGACCTCGACGGCGCTGAGCCCGAAGTTCGGTTTCGTGGCGTGTTCTCCGGTCGTGATGACGAATTCCGAACCGTGCCAAGGACATACGACATGCATTTCCGACTCGTCGAAACGCATCCCGTGTGCGCGCTGCTGATCGTCGAGTACCTCACGGACCTTCGGGATGATCCGCCCCTGACATGCGGGGCCCCCTTGATGCGGACAGATGTTGTGGTAGGCGTAGAGATGTCCGTCGATACGAAAGATGCCGATCGTGTGGTCTCCGATGTCGACGATCAGGCGGCCGCGTTCGCTGACATCGCCGGAATCGGCAACCACGACCGGCGCGGGCCAGGCAATAGCCGCTTCTGCCAGAACCTCGGTTCGAGTCATTTCATCCCCTCTCGCAGATTGCTATCGAATAACTCATGCAGTCAGTTTTAGGTTTTCGCACTCATAGCTGCTAGGTATAAATCGGTGCTGGGGTGGTTAGAATGGGACAGATGGAGCTGATCGAGCGCAGCTACCGGCATCCGACTCGCCCCGGGCTCGGTGTCGAGGTGCTGGACTACCGCGATCTGATCAGCCGTCTACCTGCATCGGGCTTCGGACAGCTGCACCGGCTGGACTTCCATCAGCTGCTGTTGGTCAACGACGGCCACGCCACGGCGATGGTGGATTTCGCCGAGCTACCCTGCACGCCCGGGACGCTGCTGCACACCAGGCCCGGCCAGGTTCAGCGATTGCCGACTCGCCATTGCGGCGAGCGACCGGCCGAGATCGATGCCACCCTGGTGCTGTTCACCGCAGCTTTCCCCGCCCACTCACCGCACACCGCACCGGTCGTCGGCGACCCGTTCGGCCAGACAGCGTTTCAGCTCGCGCCCGCCGACCACGCAGTCATTTCGCACTCCTTCGCCGATCTGGCCACCGAGTCCTGCCCACCGAGCGCGCAGACCGCCGACCTCGACGTCGAGTTGCTCCAACACCTACTCGCCGCATTGTTACTGCGTATCGCCCGCCTCACCGACCCCCGCGACCTCACAGCGATCGACAGCGACTGCTTCCACCGGTTCCGCCACGAACTCGAACGGTCCTACACAGTGCTGCGCCGCGCACAGAGCTACGCCGACCGCCTCGGCTACTCACTCAAAACCCTCAACCGAGCCTGCCAGCACGCCACAGGCCACACCGCCAAAGAAATCATCGATGACCGAGTCGTCCTGGAAGCCAAACGCCTCCTCGCTCACACCGATCTCCCCGCCGTCACGATCGGGAGCCGACTCGGCTTCACCGAACCGACAAACTTCGGCAAATTCTTCGCTCTCCGAACACAAACCACCCCCGCTGCGTTCCGCCGAACACAGCAGCACCCAGCCTCATGACAGCGCACGCTCGATCAGCATCCGCTGTCCAATTTTGACCACTACTACACCTTTTTCTACCTTGTCATCGTGGGACCGCAAGCCGAGGCTCCAATGAGTAGCTATCAGAGGCAATCCGCGAGATCGGACGATCTTACGAGATTGCTGCTGTGCTGGCCGTTGCCTATAACTACCGGCGATTTATCCGTGGACTATCCCTGACCGGCATTTCGAAACCCTTGATGGAGTGGGCACAATGGGAGTTAATGGAGCTGGGGGGATCAGATCGGTAATCGGTCGACGGGGCCTGTTGTCGGGCGCGGCGGCACTGACCTGCTGCGCCGTCACAGGGATTTCGGCACGGGCCGACCCGCCACCTGCAGAGTTGTCGTCGGGATCATCGCAGGCAGTTGACGGGTCGAACATGTCCGCCCTGTATCTGCTCTTCCTTCGCCGCGACCTACCTCGGGCGGAATCCCTTGCTCATTGGCATGGACCGCATGGAAGTAAAGTCGCCGCGATTCCTGGGATATGGGAGTACCGGCAGCACGAATTCGCTGTCGATTCCCGCGGCTTGTGGGCACCGACACCGGGGGTGGAAACCGCGATCGATCCGCAGTGGCGGGTCGACGGGACACCGGAAGTCACCTTCGGCAACATCGTGGGGCCGGTGGCTGGATTACCCGCCAGCGTGCCGGTCCTGCTGGACGAACATAACGCCTTCGACCGGACACTGTTCTACCTCACCGGCCCGGGTGGTGGCCGGTGGCTGCGCGACGGTCTCGACGACCAGAGCGGCGCCCGCACCGTGGTGCTGCTCCGACGACGGCCCGGCGTAGCCGCACAGGCATTCCACGCATTTCTCGACGACTTCGGGCGACGGCTGGCCGCGATCCCCGACTTGGCCGAGATACGCACTCAGGAGTACCTGCCGTGGTCGGCGCTTCTGTGGCCCAGTCCCGGAGTTGCCCACGACAATCCGCCGGAGCGGCAGTATCACGCCAGCTTCGTCCTGGGTGCGATCGATCGCCCCACGCTCGTCGCCGCGCTGTCCGCACCGACGATCCGGGCAGCCGGATACCTACAGCAGCAGAATTGCTCCGCGATCCACGCCTACGACGTGACTCGAACCTCCGTGAAGCGCCGCAACGATCGACCGGTCCCGCTCTAACGGGACTGCCCCGAGTTCGGTTGACTCGCGGGTGTGGTGTTTCAGGCCGTGAGCGCGGGCTGGCTTATTGTCTCAAACTCGATCGGGGTCAGTCGGCCGAGTCAGCGTTACCGGCGGGTGCGATGGTAGGCCTTCTCGATCCAGACCACGATCGCGAGGCGTAGTTCCGCGCGAGTCGACCAGCGCTGCCGGTCCAAGACATTCTTGTGCAGCAACGCGAAGAACGACTCCATCGCCGCATTGTCACCACACGCCCGACCCGGCCCATCGAACCCGTAAACATTGACCGACAACGCATTCACGTACTTTCGGGACCGGAATTGACTGCCTCGATCCGAATGCACGATCGTCGCGGTGGACGATCGTAGCTTCACCGCGTTGACCAGCGCCGATACCGCCAGTGACGCTTTCATCCGGGAATCGATCGAATAGCCGACGATCCGGTTGGAGAACACATCCTTGATCGCACGCAAATACAGCTTGCCCTCACCGGTGTGGTACTCGGTGATATCGGTAAGCCACAGCGCATCCGGGACATCGGCGGAGAATCTGCGGTCGAGGAGATCATCGTGGACCGGTGGGCCGGCCTTGCGGTTCAACCCACGCTTCTTAGCGAACGCACTCCAAATCCGTTGCTGGGAACACAATCTGGCGACCCGATTCTCACCCGCTCGGATGCCGCGGGCAGGCAGCTCATCGGCAATGAACCGGTCACCGAACGCCGGGTCCCCAGCATGGATGTCGTACGCGACGTTGATCAGATGTGCGTCGTCCCAATCACGTTGCGAGACAGGGTTCTTCTTCCACTTGAAGAATGCTTGCGGGGAGAAGCCGCACACCCGGCAGGTCACCGCGACAGGAATCTTGTCAGCGGCCAGGCCCAGGACCAGCGGGTACATCTGTAATTTTGGGTTGACGTCTCGCGAGAAGTAGGCGACCGCACGACGCATGACCTCGGCTTCCTGCTCCAACTGGCGGATCCGCTTCCGCGCCTCCCGCAACTCGGCCGACTCATCACCCGCGGTTCCCCGCCGGTGTCCTTCGTCGATATCAGCCTGTTTCACCCAGTTCTTCACACAGCTCTGCCAGATCCGAAATCCTTCACGATCTGGGTCAGCGGGATCTCGACCTTGCGGGCGACCGCGACGCCCTCGCGGCGGAACTCCTCGGGATAGGGCTTGGGCATGTCGATGATCCTTCCCCCGTGGGGACGCATCCTCGCAGCTCAGGTGACCTAGGGAAGGTCAAGGAGTCAACCCAACCGGGGGCAGTCCCCCCTGTCGCATGGAACTACGAACGAGTCGATGGCCGCACGTCCGCACCATCCTTCCCGGTCGGGACGGGTTCGCTGTCACCGACGACCAGGCGACTCAGCGGCAATGCGAAGATAGCGGCCAGCAGACATACACCGGCAGAGAGCGCGAAGTAAGGGTGCACCCAGGCCTGAGCTATGAATACTGCCGATGTCAGCGGACCCAGCGCCATGCCCAGCTGCCGGATGAACATATCTATACCTAGATAGCGGCCCAATCCTCCTGACGGCGCCAGATCTGCGACCAGCGGCGACGCTGACGCAGCGAGCATGACCTCACCAATGCCGAAAAGCGCGTAGAAACCGAATATGGTGACAACGATCAGGTCTGTTCGACCGGTCAAGGCACCAACCTCGACCAGTGCCCACCCTGCGGCCCATAGCAGTCCGACCGCGCCCAACGACCAAGCAGGATTTCCACGAGCCATGCGGCGGGTAAAGGGCGAGGTCAACAGGATGACCGCAGTATTGACTGCTAGCGCGAAGCCGATGATCTTCGGCGACACTCCGAGCACGGTCGTCGCCATGCCGGGCAATCCCGAGTTGGCTTGGCCGTAGCCCACCAGCTGCAACAGCCCGGCTAGTGCCAGGTAACACAGGAAGGCCGGCTGAAGTGTGAATGGTGCTTTGTCACAACCAGCACTCGGCGGCTCCGCGGCGCGCCGCTTCGGCATGGCAGGTATGTAAATGACTTTGGTGAGCACACCCAGGGCGGCCAACGAGATGAACAACAGCTCGAAAGTTACCGGATGCATGGGATCCGCGATCAAGCCGCCGAGCAGACTGCCGGTGCCTAACCCCAGGTTCCACATCATGAAGCTCGTCGTAGCGGCACGACTCCGCCACGACAGGGGTACCGACTGCAACAGAATGCCGCGCGTTGCCGGCGTTGTGCACGCGATCCCAGCGCCCATCGCCAAGCTCGACAGCAGCACCGGCACCGGTGACCGGAACATACCCATCCCGATCGCTCCGAAGAGTGTGAGCACTGTCCCTGCGAGAAATACGCTTCGAGTACCGCGATGGTCCATCACCCACCCCGCGATCGGGGCCACCGCGATAAGTGCGACCGCCCGCAGCGCGAACGACATGCCGGCGACCCCCGGCCCGAAGCCGCGAACCTGGTCGAGGAACAGAAACCATATCGGAATTACCAAGCCGTTACCGATGCCGACAAGCAATTGCCCTGCGATCAATCGGCGCGCCAATGGAGAGTAGCGCGTGGCGCCGTCGGTAATCATCAATCCCCCACTCGATAATCTCATCGATAATCTTGTCGTCTACCGGCCACACGTCTGGACTACCGAGCCGCGGGGATCGGCAGCACCGAACAGCAACCCGGACTTGATATCACGGCCCGCGGCCGCCAACCTCCCCAAGGACTTCGGCGGGCGGGCCTCGATATCGTGACCCCATGATCGCAACGTTTCTATTACCGATTCTCCGACGGAACTCTCGATCTCCAACTTGCCCAGATGAATTTCATGAGGATCGAATGAACTCACCAGGTGCTCTGTGTGCCAGCGGGGCATCTCGATAGCTTGCTGAGGAGATATTCCGCCCGCTACTCTCAGAAAGAACTGTAAGCACCATTGATCCTGACGGTCTCCCCCTGGCGATCCGAAAGCCATGAACGGCTCTCCTTGGAACATAGCGAGCGGAGGGCAAATAGTTGTTCTCGGACGTCGCCCCGGTGTCAGCGTGTTCGGTAGGCCGTGGTCCAGCCACGCCGTCTGCAACCGATTGCCGAGTGGGAAGCCGAGTGCCCCGATGACTGGCGATCGCATCAGAAAGCCGCCGCTCGGGGACGCTGATACAAAATTCCCGAACTTGTCTACAACGGCAATGTAACAGGTATCACCATTGGGAAGCTTCGGTTCGGATCCGGCCGCCACATCGTCCGCCGCCCCCGTTCCGCGCTCGAACAGACTCGACACGAACCGAGGAAGAGCAGGTTCGATTCCTGCAATCGAACCGGGTATGAAGTCCAGAGATGCTCGCCTGGTGATGAGACTGGCCCGCTGCTTCGCATATTCTTTCGATAACAGCACGTCTATGGGAACTACACCGTTGTCGCCATAGTATGCGTCTCGATCAGCGTAGGCGAGCTTGGCCGTTTCGCTGAGCATGTGTATGCTATCCGCCGAATCGAAGTTATCGGCGTCCATTTTGTGATCAGCCAGCAAAGCAAGCTGCTGCAGCATCACCGGCCCTTGACTCCACGGACCCGGCTTGCACAACGTCCAGTCTCCCCAATCGAACGTTGTAGGAGCCTCGTACGTCGCCCGGTATGCCAGGAGATCGTCCGCGGATAGCAAACCCGCATGAAGGGTGCCGGTCAGGTCCGGTTTCGGCGTTGCTGCGAACTCTGTTATGGCTGCCGCCACGAATCCTTGACGCCAGACTTCTCGGGCCTTCTCGATCTGCTCGTCACGGTCATTCGATGCCGCCTCCGCTTCGCGAACAATCCGGCTGTAAGTCTCCGCAAGGGCCGGGTTCTTCACCAAGGAATAGGGTCTCGGCGCATTCCCCTGTTCCAGGTACACCTCTGCAGTCGTCGGCCAGTAGTTCAAGAGTTTATGCTTGAATTTGTCGACGAGATAGGCCAACCGCGGTGCCGCGGGAAAACCTGATGACGCATATCCGATTGCCGGCTCCAGCACTTCTCGCAAAGATTTCGTCCCGTAGTCGCGAAGCATCAGCATCCATCCATCGAACGCGCCAGGAACGGCAGCACCCAAGAGTCCGATGGCCGGAACAGACTCGAACCCCAGGCGGACCATCGCTTCGGGTGTCGCACCCGCCGGCGCGGGCCCTTGACCACAGAGGACGCGAACAGCGTTCTCGGACTTAGTGAAGAATGTAGCGACGACCTCTCCGCCGGCCCCCGCATGATGCGGTGCACCCACCTGTAACGTAAATCCGATTGCTATGGCTGCATCAAACGCGTTGCCACCCTTCTCCAGGATGGCCATCCCCACTGACGAAGTGATCGAGTCCGGAGCAGAAACAACACCAAAGGTCCCGTATAACGGCGGTCGATCAGTCACTGGAATTCCTCCAAGTTATCATTTTTCAATATTCATGATGGCACGACCGATTCCTTTAGACAATGTTCCGACAGCTGTCTCGAGGACCGAAAAGTTCGCCGGTACACACACGCCGATAACAAACGGCTCGGTGGGACAATCCGATCCCTATTGCGATCACGCGACGCTTTCATGGCACGAGAAAAGCAGGCAACTGTCCCCCGACCTCATCCCAGAATCTACTTATCGCTCTCCATGAGACTGACCGATCCGGAGGCTAATCTCATGCGAATCCGAATGTGCATCGGACGGCACACAGGTATTGAGCGAATTGATGGTATCTATGAACACCTGCAGCGCTGAGCCGCGGGGGACGCTTCGATATACAAGCCACTGGGGCACCCGCTCTGACGGGGAAAATCGACGAACCGCCGATCCGGAGCGGTGGGCCAGCGCATGCCAACCATCGGACATAATGCTGACTCCGATACCTCGAAGCACCATCGGCAATATAGCGCTGCAATCACCAACCTCGGCCGCGATGGACAGATCACCTACCTCAGCAAGACGATCGAAATAGTCGCGAACGGCAGTGCCCGGTGGCGGTACGACGAATCTGTGGCCGCGCAAATCCTCCGCAGCCACGGCCCCATCGACGCCTATCTGTGTGCCTGGTGGCGCGACCAGCAAATACTCCCGATCACGCAGTCGGGACGCCATCAGCCCCGGTCGAGCCGGGCGGTCCCGGCTGCCACACACTCCCGCCGAACAGCGCCCCCGCAGCACCATGGCGACCGCCTCGGCTGCCGAAGACACCGACCATATACTCACCGTCACGCCGGGGTGACGCTTGTGCAGTTCGTCGACAGTATCGAGGACCGGCCCCAACGCGGCGGAGGTGGTAGCCGCGATATCGACTCGTCCGGCGATTCCGGCGCCGACCGCCCGCGCCATGGCACGCAGATCATCCAATTCCCGCAGCACCTGTCGGGCCCGGTCGACCGTCAGAACGCCGGCCCTGCTGAGCACAGCATTGCGACCGATCCGGTGGAACAGTTCGACACCCATCTCCCTCTCGAGCCTGCCGACGGCGCGGGAGATGGACGGTTGCGTCACTTGCAATGCACGTGCCGCGTTGGTGAAACCGCCGTGTTCGACGATCGCAACCAGGTATTCGAGCTGTCTGTGTTCGATCAATTGCGGCCACGGTCCGAAACTTGTTCGTCAAGTTGGGACCGATCAGACACTCGACGGGCGCTGCGGTGGTCAGTGGCGTCCTGGCGTATATCCGCACGTTGCGATACCTCGTTCGCAAACTGCCGCCAACTCTCCGAATACCGTCGTGCCAGTTCTACGACCGATGGCACACAATGAATTGGCAGACTATTGGCAATAGAATCCCAGGTCGCTGACTCTACGGGCGCGACATCCAGCATCCGCAACAATCTTCGGCCGTGCTCGGAAAAACGGACTGACGGATCGGCACGCAATCTCCGCACCATGGCACCCGGGTCGTTCAACTTTTCACCAGGCAGTTTGCCGGTCGGCGCCCAGGGCGCAGCCGCACGACCTCCGCCCACCGCGACAGCGGATCCGCTCGCCCTGTCCCCGACAGCATCGCCCACCCGCATGTCGCGCCGAGCCTTCTTCGCCGTCGACAACGAAGCACCTGTAGCCGAGGCAACGTCCCGCGCCGACGCGCCTGGATTCGCATCCAAGAATTCCAACGCAAGGCGACTAGCTACCCCAGCCTCACTCGGATACACAACACCGTCGCGCCCCACCCGCTCACCGGTCAGATGCGGATTTTCCGCACCTACCCTGCGCCGCACAACCCCAATCGTCTTGTCGGACAACCCCACAACCTCGGCCACCCGACGGTTCGACCACTCCGGGAAGTCGCACAGTATGCGCCGCGCCGCCACCTTACGGTCGGCCAAAGACAGCGGCAGCCCGTGCGCGCTGTTCATACACACGGCCAGTACGTAGGCCTCCCGCATATCTCCATCAAAAAAAACCGCATCGATAGCGTCGGCACTGGTACGCTGCGCCGCCCTGAACCGATGCACCCCATCAATAATCGTCATGGTCTGTCTATGAACAACGATCGGAGGCAAGGGGCCCACGGCTTCCGCTAAAGCCTGGACATGCAACTCGTCTTCCCCTTTGGTACGAGGAGAACCCGACACCCTGACCTGCTCCAGGGAAAGCCGCACAACTTCGTGCTGTCCGATATGGGACATGGGCTGGTGCTTTAGGATGCCAGACACGACCGGCCCTATCGTCCTTCTAGCGGCCTTTTGCATAACCCCTCCTTATAACCACATGCCCCTGAAACTTTAGGGCATCGAACCCTCGCTATAGCTACTTCTTCGTCTCCGAACACCGAAAGAGGTGCGTCATGCTCACCTCGACACACGCACCCTTAATACAATGCCGTCAACCCTGCGATCCCGGCCGGCAAAGCCCGGCACACCACTCAAACACAACTGAGCGCACGTCCAGAATTGACGCGCACGCCTCACCTACTACAGAATGGATCTACTTCATGAGCTCGCTCAGTGCATCTCCACACATAATGAATAGGCGGTGATCATTTCCGCTTCTCGGAGGAGATTCTGGAATTCACCCGCCAGCTGGGGCCGAATTCCGAATCTGGATATATCGCCACTCTCGCGGAAGCCTGACGCCATCAATGCTCTAATCACAACTCCCTCGTATAAGAGCACCCGAAATTGCGACAGGTTCCGCCCCTTGTCTGCACCCGGCCGTATGAGCGCGAGGACCAGTAAATTACCGGAGCGCATCTATCGGGTCAAGTTTCATCCCATGTCTGGTCGTGGCTACAAATCCGTTGTGCGCGTGCACAAATCGCGAACGCTGTTGACGACGGATACGTGTGCGTAGAAAGTTCAATGGCCACGTGCTTGCAGTTCCACCCGCGTTCACCGAGAGATGCGGGTCCGCGCGCACACTGCAGCAGTGTCTCGAATTCCAAATGCGCCGAAACCCGCATCCGCACAACGGGATTCCCTGCGCGAGCAGATAGCGCCTCGTCGCCGACAGTGTTCATCACCGAAGACGGGCAGGCCGCCCAGTGTCGGGAGTCTCGGGTAGCGAAACAGCAACTCGTGGCAGAAAGTACCCGATGAGCGGCCCCACGCCGAAGGCGATCAGGACTGTGCCGATACCAACCGTGCCACCGAGGAGCCAGCCTGCCGTTGCGACGACGACTTCGATGCCGGTCCGGACCGCCGCGACAGGCCATCGAGTGAGCCGGACCAGCCCTGTCATGACGCCATCACGGGGTCCAGCACCGAAATGAGCACCCAGATAGAGCGCGTCGCAGAACGCCAGCAGCACGAGCCCGACGACCAGATAGCCGACCTGGACCGGGAGGTAGTGCGGAGTCGGAAGGACAATCGAGGCCGCATCGGCGGCGAATCCGACGACGACCACGTTGAGGAGTGTTCCGAGGCCCGGCAGCTCCTTCAGCGGGATCCACGCAAGGAGCACAACTACCGCAACCAGATTCGTCGCCCACCCGAACGTAATCTCCAACGACTCGGCGATCCCTTCTGTCAGGACATTCCAGCTCGCCGCCCCCAACCCCGAGGTCACCAGCATCATCACCGACGCCCCGTAGCCGATCAACCCGATCAACAGTTGCGATAACCTCCGCAGCTTGCGACCGGACCTCAGTTGGTCGGCCGCGTTCATCCGGCGGACCACGGCATGCCCGTAGGGGCGTGGATCTACGACTGGCGCTGCACGGATTGGTGTAGTCATGGAAAGCATCCTGCTCTGCTCTGGTATTTGATTCCATAGCCAGATGAGAGATGCTGGTTCAGTGAAGATCAGCTCGCACACTGTGGCTCAGATGGTCGGCTCGTGGAACGAAGGCCCGGGGCCAGCCCATCAGCACCTTTCCGACAGGTTGCGACTGTTGGTACTGGATGGCCGGCTCGGACTCGGAGTCGTTCTGCCGAGCGAGCGTGAGCTTGCCTCGACGCTGGGGACAAGCAGAACTACCGTCGGCACCGCCTACCGAACACTGGCTGATCAGCGGTACGTCGAAACACACGAACGTGCCAGGGCCGTCGTCAGACTCCCAGGTGACAGAGCACCTCACCAACAGGTCACCCCGTCGGCGACAACGATCGACCTGTCATTTGCCGCACCGCCGGCACCGGTCGAGGTTCTCTACAGCGCCTACGCGACAGCACTGGAACAATTGCCCCGGCACTTCGGTCGCAATGGATACGACCCCCTCGGAGTGATCGAATTGCGTGCGGCCGTTGCCTACCGGTACGAACAGCGAGGTTTGCGCACACGGCCCGATCACATCCTCATTACTACCGGCGCCCAGCACGCACTGGCTCTCATCGCCAGGGCACTGCTCACCCCAGGTGACCGAGTACTGATCGACCACCCCACCTATCCCCACGCCATCAGGGTATTCAACGATGCCCGTGCCCGTATCACACCCGTTTCTCTCACCGAAACTGGTTGGGACACAACGCAACTCCAGTCCGCAAGTCGTGTCTCGCAGCTGGCGTACCTCATACCCGACTTCCACAATCCCACCGGTTTGTGCATGTCCGGCGCCGTTCGAGAGCAGATCAATCTTTCCTGCCTGACCGTCATCGACGAAACCATGGCCGACCTTGCCCTCGACGTTGCTCCGCCCACACCATTCGCCCGCCATCACCCCACCGCGATCAGCATCGGGTCTGCTTCCAAAAGCATCTGGGGAGGGCTCCGTATCGGATGGATACGCGCGCACCCCTCCGTTCTCGAGCGCGTCGCACAGATCCGGACCGGAACCGACTTGGGCACTCCGCTCCTCGAACAGCTCGCGACGGCCCAACTCCTCTACTCAGACGGCTACCGAGCCGACATGCTCCATCGCCTTCGCACACAGCGCCAGGCGCTGGACACCGCGATATCCGAAAAGTTCCCGGAATGGCGCGTCATCAAGACACCAGGTGGGCTGTCCAAGTGGGCGGCCCTCCCAGACGCTGTCAGCTCGCGCCTCGCCGCGATCGCACCCGACTACGGCGTCGCCATCGCGGCCGGGCCGCGGTTCGGCATCGGTGGAGCGTTCGAGCGCAATATCCGCATGCCCTACTCACTGCCTCCCGAGCAACTCATCGAAGGAATCCACCGACTCGCTCGCGCGCACGACGCTCTCGCCCAGGGGAAGGCAGGACGACACGATCCCGTACCGCTTGCCTAGCCGATTGTCAGCAAAGCCCTGCCCGCCGACGCTCTTTGAGGTTCAACCGCTCGCGGGGAAGATTCCTACCAATGCGACTGAATTGCCGACTCGACACCCTAGTCCGCGTACCGTCGTTCGCGTTCGATCTCTGCCGCCGTGTGCGTAATGCGACCGGCGGTACGGCGCAGGATCGGTGGCGCGATCACCGAAGTGACGACCGCCATCAAGACGATGACGGTGTAAGAGGCCGGGTTGAGCACACCGATCTTCAGTCCCGCCGAAGCCAGGACGATCTCCACAACTCCGCGAGCGTTCAAGCCGAAGCCGACGGCCAAGGCTTCATTGTGGTCCAATTTGCCGATTCGGCCGCCCAGGTAGGCACCGGTGACCTTCGCTCCTATGGCTACGGCGAGCGTGATCACAGCGATACCCAGCATCGCGGGATCGCGCAACGCCGACAAGTCGACCTGAAGACCCGCGGTGGCGAGAAACAGCGGCGCGAGGACTGCCATCACAAACGGCCGCATGGCATCCAAGAATTGCCGACCCTGTGGACCGAGCGAACTCATGACCATACCGCAGAGGAACGCACCCAGGATGGCCTCCATCTTTAAGGCATGGGTGCCCGCAGCAGCCAGCATGATCAACACCATCACTGCCGCAATGCCGAGTTCGTTGCGGCTCGTGGAACGCTCGATAGCGCGCAGCAACCATCTGATCAGCGGTCGAGCGGCAAACACGGCCGCAGCGAGCACTAACAGCAAAGCTCCCACCGACTCCGCGACTAGGTCGGCGTGAAATCCCGCAGTGGCCATCGCCGACACTATCGACAGCAGCAACCATCCCAGAACGTCGCTGACAGCCGCCGCACCGATGATCACCTGGCCGACGTTGCGATGCAGGAGCCGCATATCGATCAACGTCTTCGCGATTACAGGGAGCGCGCTCACCGCTATCGCAACGCCTATAAAGAGCGCAAATGTGGCACGATCGCCCGCTTCGCCTCGCATCGATCCAGGCAGCAGGAAGCCGAGCGCACCACCTAACGCCAGGGGAACCAGCACGCTACCCGCACTCACCCAGGTTATGGTCGTCCGCTCCTTCCTGAGCAATCCGAGGTCGATATGTGCGCCGGTGATGGCTACCAGTAGTAGAACCCCCAACTGCGCGATCGCACTGAGTAGATTCATCTGCTCGGAGTTCTTCGGCAAGAGCCAGTCGGATAATGCTGGGCCGAAGTTTCCCAATAAAGAAGGCCCGATAACGATTCCGGCAAGTAATTCACCCACGACTGCCGGAAGATTGACCCGCGCCGCCAGGCGACCGAGGGCCGTCGCCAACAGCAGTAGAACACCGATCTGCACGAGCAGCACGAGTAGTTTGTCGTGGCTGATACCAGGTATGAATGCTGTCGCGAGCACTGTCGCATCTCTTTCTCTTCTGCCAACCGAGGCTGGTTCGAGGTCTGCAGTGTCGCCTTACCGGTGACCGCCACTGCCGGCCGCCGTGGCAGTGTGTTCGAGTTCAGGCGGTGTAGGCGGTGTAGAGGCCTTCCGTTTCCATCGCCCGCAAGACCTCGTAGTCGCGCTGCACGTCGCAAGAATCCTCGGAGGTCAGGTAGACATATCCCGGCGAGCTGGCCAGATCGATTGTTTCGGGGAGGTAGCTCCCGGGACCGACTCCGCATGTGAGATGGACCAGGGTGGGTAAGGCTCGGAGCCGTTCCGCCCAGTCCAGTGACCGCACGTGCCCCGCTGCCATATTGATCAGGGCAACATTGCGCAGCCGCCCGGACCAGGTCACAGCGTCGTCGTCGAAGTCCAGCAACCCATCCGAGACCGTAAGCATGTCGGCCAGCAGGCTTGTTTGTGAGATTCCCGAATACCTTTGCACCACATCAGGTGCGGTCCCTCCGCCGAGACGTGCACCTGTCTCGATGAGAACCGGACCGCGCTCGGTCATCATCACCTCGGTGTGGGCGGCACCGCACACCACTCCCAGTGCGTCCAGAACCGCGACAACGAAACTTCGCAACGGCGCTGTCTCTTCTGCGTGCACTGGCACAGGCTCTTCATAGTCGTAAACCGGGCTACCAGTGCTGCCTGCCCGCTTGGAATATCGCCACAGCTCGGCGACCCTGTGTACCCCGTCATATGAAACGGTATTTGCGTAGTACTCGACGCCGTGCACCCGTTCCTGGACCAACACCGCCGTATTGGGCTGTCCGAAGACGTTGTTCGAGGAGAGAACAGCCTTACAGGCATGGTGTACGTCATCAGCAGAACAACAGAACCGCACGTTGTCGGTGACAGCACTGCTCAGTGGTTTGACCACCGCCTCTGTTAAGCCATTCGAAATGAACCATGCTCTGGCATCATCCGCATTACCGAATGTTCTGCCGCGCGGCACAGCTATACCCGCTGCAGCGGCTGTCTCGGCCATGAGCTGTTTGTTCCGCCGTGCCGCGAGCGTCTCATGCCGGTTGCCCGGAAGCCCCATCAGATGAGTAAGGGTGTCCGCGAGGATCACCCCGGACTCGGCGCCTGCCACGACCCGGTCGACTCTTAGCTCGGCCAGTCGATGGGCAAGGATAGTGGGATCGATCTCACCGTCCAATCGATCGGAGTAGTCACTGGGGCGGAAACCTCGAAGGAAGTATTCGGGTATGTCGCGAGACGTTTGAACATGCACACAATCGACCCCGCGACGTCGAAGCTCCGAAACGAGCAAACGCCCCGTCGAAAAGCCGTCGATCACTGCAATCTTCATCGGCGTGTCCCTTCCAACATCCTTTTTCATCAGGGCAGGTCGATCGCTTCGGCGGTGCACTCCGAGAAAGTGCATGCGACTCGCGCACCACCAGACATGCTCACCACGCCGACTTCGGGGTCGCTACTGCCTCGCACAATGCAGCCGCTGAAACCGTCTGCGCCGGTCACTCGTGGGTCCGTCAGGAAGACCCCCCAGTTCAAATAGAGTTCCTGCACCCCTGAACCCTCGTCCGCCGGAAATGCCTCGGGTATCGGCCGTATGCGCTCCTGGAGCACGTAGGAACCACCGACCGCCGCGGCCAACTGGGCTTTCCAATCCTCCTGGCTGCTGGTCCAGCCAGGCACAATGCCGCTACCACCGTGCAGCAACGTCGGCTTGAGGATCAGGTCTTCCTGATGTGCCAACGCATAGGCCACCAGGTCGACTTCTTGTCCTACCGAGTCCGTCGCAGTCGTCCGCACGTGGCGGGTCCACGGTAGGAATCGGTCGATGCACCTGCGTTCCTCATCGCTGAACGCACTCCGGTTCCGATCATCGGACAGCATGGCAAGAGTTCCTTTGTTGCCGTACAACTCCGCGTCGAGGCGGCTGAAGATACCGACCCTTCCCTCCTCGAATGCCCGCAGTAGCGGTGCGACGAGCTCGCCATCGGCAGGTGTAACGATCTCCTCGACTAGGAAAAATCGGTACACCACATCGATCGGGCGCCCCCTAACTTCCAACCGGCCGTTGCGCTCGGCAATCTGGCCCACATGGCAGGGGATTGCGTCGATTCCAAGAGTCTCGAACAGCGCCGCCATGACTTTCAGACGAGGCTCGTATGACTCGAAGCTCTCTGGCCAATCGACAAGAGCGACAACAGGATGACGACCATGGTTCAGGTGTTTCGCACACTCTGCGTACAACGTCTTTACGATGTCGCCGAATGTGTCCGTGTAGGCAAGACGTTTGTCCGACACGAAGCTGGCCAGGGCCGGATGCAGCAACATGGCCCGGTTGATACCCGCGCTCTCGAATCCACCGAGGGCACTGGTGATGTTCAACTCCAGCAGCTTGAAGCCACTTGAGCCGCGGTAGAGGTCGGACCGGGCGAGCGGAAGGAGGGCGGTGCCCGCCTGCCTTGCGCGTTGAACGACGTCTACTTGGGTTGTCGTCATCCCCACGGCTCGGGCCAAGGCACCGACATCGCCCCTGAAGAGCCTCTCCGGTAGCTCGGTCAACAGCTGATAGATCTGGTTCAGGTCGTCGGCGACCTGACTACGCTCCGCCCTCGACAGGAAAACCGGCGACGGTAGGAAGCGTCCTCCGTACGCCACTGTGACGAGTTCATCGGCCACAACGTGCCGCATCAAGTCAGCCGGCTCGCATCCTTGTTCCTGCACGTGCTCGATGTACTCGGCGCCGAGACGCGAGCGCGGAATACACGGAGCTGACGGCGGCAGTGTCATGATGAGTTACTCATTTCGATAGGATCGGATCGACGTTCGACCGGCTACGGTCGAATTCGCGTAGCCAAAATTCTGATAAATAGCCGAAGAACACCTCCAGCAATGGCATCCGACCGAGTCCGCTAAACTTGCTCCGGCGCGCTTCGTCAGACGAGCGGCAATGATTGCAGGTACCGCAGACATTTGCTCAATTGATCGAGCGAAATGAACTCGTTCGCAGTATGCGCCTCGGTGATGAATCCTGGTCCGCACACGACAGCCGGTATGCCGGCACACCCCCAAATGATGCCCGCCTCAGTTCCGAATGGAACCCACAGTGGGTCCTGCTCCGCACCGAATGATCTTCGCACGAAAGTCACAAACTCGTGGGCCGGATCAATCGTGAACGACGGAGTATCGGAAAGCTGTTCTGTCGACACCTCGGCGACTTCGTAATTCGCGGACCCATCCGTGCATAAGCCAGCACCGACATGGTCCATGAGTTCAGCAGCGATTCGATCACAATCATGGCCCGGGACGTTCCTGATTTCCAGTTCCAGAACGCAATCCTCAGGGACGATATTCGCCTTCAGTCCCCCGAAGATACGGCCGACGTTGATCCAAGAATGACCGATATCGAAACGATCGTCGTGGGGACCTTCGGAACGGAATCTTTCGTTGAGCGCCTGGACAGTACCGACAAATGATACCGACGAAACGATCGGATTGGTTACCTGTGGAGCCAATGCCGCGTGCCTGGATTCTCCTATAAATCTGACCTTGTGAATCTGTTTTCCCTTGTGGCCGACCACGACTTCTAAGCCGGTCGGCTCGCCAACAATACAGCCCTTGACCCCTGCCCAGGTACGCATCTCATCCACGAGTTGACGCGCTCCAACACAGCCCACCTCTTCATCGTAGGTGAGCATGAGTGTGATAGGTGTCGTCAATCCACTTTGATCAACCCGAGACAGAATAGCGAGACAACAGGCTATGAAACCTTTCATGTCCGCAGTTCCTCTACCGATCGCAACGCCTTGCTCGATACGTAGTTCGAATGGATCAGCGGACCATGACTGCCCCTCGACGGGGACCACGTCAGTGTGCGCCGACCAGATAACACCACGCTCGTTGGATCGGGCGCCGGCGGTAGCCACCAGGCTCGCCTTAGTATGTTCTTCGTTCCAGTACAGCTGACTGCTTATTCCATTTTCGGAAATCAGCTCTTGAACATAATGAACCAGTTCGATATTGGAATTACTGCTCGTGGTGTCGAATCCGACCAGCCGTTCCAAGATCGCAAGCATATGCGAATAGAGATCGTCGTCGGAGCAGCGGACGAAAATACCAGAACTCATGACATCTCACTGACAAACTCGAATAGGGCGACCAAACGTTGCTGCGTCGACCCAAGATTGGACAAGCGACATTGGTTGAGCACGTACAACGATGTTCGGCACAGCCTGACTGAGCAACGTGCTTACCTGGACGACAACCTGCTGTAACCGACTTTCGGCATCGACGGTGTCACCGGCTGACCATGCGTGGTAAGACGCAGCAGCCGACGCACATGCTTCTCGTCGAGGTCCTTCGTTGTTGCCGAGTGCAAGACACATCGATTGTCCCAGACCACCACGTCCAGTGGATTCCAACTGTGCCGGTACACGTAGGGTGCGCTGGTAATGTGTGCGACCAATTCTTCGATGAGTTCCGTGCTCTCCGCCTCGGCCATTTCAGCGATACCGATCACACTGCCGATTACGCGGGGCTGGATGAATAGCGACTCTCGACCGGTGTCCGGATGACGCCGAACGAGTGGATGGGTGATCTCCGGAGTCCGTTTACGTTCCTCTGGCCCAATGTACTGCCAGCGGGCCCAAGGATCGGTACGGTCCGGCGACCAGCGGTACTGGTGTCTAACCCGCAGCGTCCGGAGAAACTCCTTGCGCGCTTCCGGCAGGGCTGCGAAAGCTGCTTCGGCGTCGGCGAACAGCGTGTCACCGCCGGCCACCGGGATCTCCAGGCCATGCAACATCGTCGCACCGCCGGGAACCAATTTGTATGAATAGTCGGAATGCCAACCCTGGCCCGACGTCTTCATCTCCTTGTTTCGGCCGAGCTCGTCCTGATTCGAAAGATAGGTCAGGGTCGGTTGCTCCGGGTGCCGGAGCTTGACGACGTGATGCTCCTCCGGCCGCCCGAAAATAGTTCCGAAACCCGCGAACGCCCCTGCATCGATGTCTTGTCGGCGGAAGACGAGCACTTTGTGGTCCAGGTAGTGCTCATAGATGCTGCGGCCGAACTCGCTAGTTATCTCTGGACTGATAGTCAGGCCCGTTACCTCTGCAACGAAAGTTTCCGAGAGCCGAGTCGCGATGACGGCGGTATCGACGGTCACAGCTGTCCTTTCATTAGATGATCGACAGTCAGATATTAGGAACAAGAAAGGAGCACGCCCGGCTCTTCAGCCGAGTTCCTTGAGAAAGAAGATACGATGTGAGCGGTCGTTTCGTTCGGAGTGCGTGATCTCGTATTCCAGCGACCGGTAGAATGAGAGATTGCCGGACATCTCGGCCCGAGTCCAAAGTTTCACCCCTTTTGATCTGGTAGACCGTGCCACCCCTTCGACGACCTCCACCAGCCTCTTTCCGACCCCTTGCCCCTGACAGGACGGCCGAACAGCAAGGTTCCGCAGAATCAGGTACGGATAGCTCGGTTCTACCGTCACCATGCCCAAAACTCGATCGGCAGTGACGGCAACATGAGTTCTACCGGCAGCAGCGACTTCGTCATAATTCAGCAGAATGGGAGCTGGCGGTTCATCCACCAAATCAAGATATTTTCCGTAGGCCTCGTGTGCGATTTCCGCCAGCTGGTTTCCATCCTCCGGCAATGCCAGACGCAGCTGGATATGAGTTTCGGACGATATGCCAGTCATTTTATTCCAGACGAACACGGTTCACGGGTGAATTCCCAGTCAGGTCATATGTTTTGTAGCGACTGACCGGACATCAGCGTTCGCGCTTCTCGACTTCCGTCGAAGTACGGGCTGGCGTAGACCTGTTCGCCATCCGTGGCAGCAACCATGTCGTTGAAATTGCTACCGACATCATATTTGAAAACGTCCCGCGGGTAGGACAGCGCTTTGACGCGCGCGTCATCGTAACGGGCATCGATAGAGCAGAATCGCAGTGCATACGCCAACCGGGACGGAAGCGGACCCTCTTCAAGCTTCACGCTGCGGTGCAGAACGTACTTGTCGAAGATGAGCGCGTCGCCCGGCTCGAATGAGTCCTCCACGGCAAAATGGTCGAGTAGACCTGCCATTTGAGGGGAGTTCACAAGACTATTCTTCAGGTTGCTGAAGTCGTCGAACGTAAAACTCTGGCCGGACTCGATCTTGGTTTGCATGTAAGTCGGCAACAGATTGATATGTTGGTAGATGAATTCTCCGGACAACAGCTGCTTGGAAATATATTTCATCCCGCCCCGCTGCCCATGTGCGTTGATACGACAAAGGGGCGCCCAGATCGTATAGCCCGCGTCTTCACGGCGCTGAAAACCGAAACTCTGCGTGCCTACATGCCAGGGAAACCCCGTACTTTTGTTCTTCTCCAGCTCGAAGCCGAGGCCCTGGGTAAAGAACACCGACTGATCGACGATACGAGCTATCGCTGCCGAGAAGCTCGTATCGCTCATGAGCGCAAGAATAGCGGGGTCATCGTTTCCGATATCATACTTCAGCTTGCTGAAACCCGCACCGTAGTTGTCAGAGGGTGGAACAATCTGCGAGGTATTGATCTCGCGTAAGTGTTCGACGAACTTCTCGGAAAATATCTGACGCAACTTCAGAAACCCATGCACGGCGAAGCTGCGCACATCATCTTCGTCGATAGAGAACCGTGCATTGATCATCTGAGACGAACTGGACACGCTAATCCTTACTCCTTCATCATAGAAATTTTTGCCAGCCTGCAAACCTGCCCGCGCGATCGAGGCCGCATCGGCCCATGAACAACCGAGGTCCGATGACGGATTTGGTACAGCCGACTTGCGAAGCACACCAGCGCCCTGAGGCATCACCGGCAGGCTCTCCGTGCCACCGCCCACTGAGGATTACGCCAATGTTCGATCCACCGGCTTCAGGCCGATGATCGAGCGGGCTTCCTCCGGTGTTGCCGGTTCGCGGCCGAGCTCTCGAGCGATCCTTGCAACCCGTTCCACCAGGCCGCTGTTCGTAGCCGGCGATCGATCTGCCCAGGAGTAGTACGGGTTGTCCTCGAGCCCCACGCGCACGTGCCCGCCCAGACTCAAGGCCGCAGTGTTTGCGGAGAGCTGGTACCTACCAACCCCGGCGAGCGCCCATACCGTTCCCTGCGGCAAGCCTGCCAAGATTGACGCCACATTCGACGCAGACAGGTTGGCAGTGCCGCGAGAGCCCAGCAGGATATTTGCATAGTAAGGAGGCTTGAGAATCCCCTTCTCAACCAGATGAGTGCAGTAGTCGGCCATTCCCGTGTCGAATATCTCGAGTTCAGGAACAACATTATTATTGTGCATTTCCGTGATTAACCCACGAATGATCTCTGGTGAATTAACGGACGGTCCGGTAGCAAAGTTCATCGATCCGAGCGTCAGCGAGGCCATTTCCGGCCTTGCGATCCCATCAATACGCAGCGCCGCCGAACGCTTCTCCAGTTCAGACCAGTCTCGGCCGCTGGTTGTTACAACCAAAATCATGTCGGGAACTTCGGACGCGACCGCTTCGAGGATATCCTTGAACCGTTCCGGACGCCAGGTCGGTTCTTCGTCATCGTCGCGTGCATGGAGATGCGCCATTGACGCACCCGCATCACGGCATCGCTTGACGTCAGCGGCAATTTCCTCCGGTGTGATCGGAACGTTGGGCACTTTATGCCGCCGCGGAATCATTCCCGTAGGGCACACGTTGATAATCACTTTGTCCGACAGGCTCGACGTCATCTAGCTGCTCTCATTCTCACTCGAAACAGATTTTTGCGACTCTTTGCAGACGCTGGTTGCGCCGCTCGAACGGTAACAGTCAGAAGTAGGGATCGGAAGGTACTTCACCTTCGAACATAATGATCGAAGCTGCATTCGAGAGTTCGACCACGGCTTGCTCACACGAATCTAAGAAGGTCCCGAATGACTCGCACTACTCAAGACCACTGGGGTATTTACGTTTCCAGCCGAAGGAGGATCGGCAGCACCGCGCTATTCGCTTCGGGATTTCCCTCGGATGCGATTTTCAGGTAGCCGACTCACCACATCGGTCGACTACGGCATGACTTGAACGCATACGACACAACGCCACGTTGACCAGCCTCGTCTATTTACCGGTCAGGTGCGAATTTTCCGCACCTGGCTTCGGCACCACACCCTAAACCGGCCGACAAACCTAGAACCTCAGCCGCACGCGACCTACCACTTGGAAGTCGCACATTCTCCGGTGCGCCGCCACCATACGATCCGCCAATGACGACGGCAACCCGGCCACACTGTGCTGTCGCGTATGGCCAATCCAACCGTGGCAGATCTTCTCAACGACGGGGTCACAGAAATCCCGTACCCGACATGGGGCACTGGAGCAAGGCAGCATGCGCGGCAGCCTTGCACCGGTGAGAGACCAGTGGTCCCGTCGTGCGCGCCACCCTGGATCGGTTGGTGCTCATAGACATTGGCCGGCATGTCGACTTGCTGCACGAGTCCAAGCGCGATGGCAAGGGCATCGTGGCGTTCTGGGGTTGGTGAATCCGAGGCAGCGGGTTGTCGCGAGTGCGCGATGCTCGGAGTCTCTCGACGCAGTAGCAGCGCAGTCCGAAACCGGTTGAGCGAGGCTGCCCTGCTCGACGAGTGAGATCGGACCGATGAGGCCCAGGAGTGGTATCGACAGGCAACCGCGCTCGGACGCACCGGCGCGATATTTTCCGGCACTTCGCTATCCGTTGACAACGACACGACGGCGGGATGACGGCGGCCTGCCGGATTTCTATACAGCAAGACATCCTGGAGCCTCCATCGGATCACGGTTTCGTAACAGAGGCGGTGGGGTGCTTGGTCGACATGACCGCCACACAATACGAGGAGTTGATGCTTCCGGTATCGGGTTTGCAGGTGCACTGGCGAGCGGGAGACGAGCATTTCCGGATTCGATCGCCCGCCAGCGACGCTCGGATGAGTTCCGACCAGCTGCCCTGGCGACCATGGTCGGGACACAACATGGCCGTGGGCACTTCAGGCCCGATCGTCGGCGAACCCGCCGCTATGTGGTGGGCGGTGTGGGGCGAGTACACCGGCGCCGACGTCCAGGTCACCCTCGATGACCGGAGCCATCCCGCGGTGATCGTCTTCCACAAGTTGTGGATGACCGAATGGCGCGGCAGGGCGCAAGCGGCCACCGTCATCACCGCCGGTCAGCAGGCCGATGTCCAATTCGCCACGCCGTTCGGACCGACCGCCGGGCGCACGATCGACGGTGCCAGGAAATGGCACAACGTCGAGACTCCGAGCGGATTCCACGACATCCCCAGGAACCGGATTCGGTGAAGCAAGCTCGTCATCCCACCTGCTGCGCGTCCCCTCCAGCCAACTCTCCGGACCTAGAGCCGTGGCCCATTGCCGCGACTCCGCTGTGCGGCTTCACGAAACCGACTTCGTAGCAACACTATTCGCGGTCGCTCTACTTCTGCGTGATCACCCGGTGTTCAGCACTTCTCGGCCGTTCGCAGAACACCGGCATCAGCTAGGGGTAATGCCGATGATCCAGGTCCCCGATCCCACGGATGACGCAGCGGCCTCGGATCGTTTATCCAATGCCCATAGGGGTACCCGACGTGGTGAAGCTATTATCCGAATCCGCATTCAACCGCCAAGCAGCCCTGAACATTTCGGTGCTCAGGCGCGGCAAACACGCGCCAGGAGGTCGAAATATGGACGGATTGCAGCACAGGGTCCGAACAGCTCTGAAATTCGCACAAAGCGGAATCGGGCCCGACGAAGCTCGATTCCTCGAACGCCGTGTCATCGAGTTACGCTCCGAAGTCGACGCTGCACCATACGACAAGCCCGAACGGCTACGCCTGCTGGCGTCCTGCGCTGAAGCATTCGCCACCGCCCGCTGGGCCCGTGGCTACCCCACCGTCCCGTTGACATCTTCAAGCTTCCGACCTGCCTGTGACAGCGACGGACTGGCGGGTCCGCGGTCAGGGGTGCGGGTGCCCGGTCTCGAACTTGCGGGTTCAGTCGATGCGGGCGACACGACGAGATCGGTTCAGTGCTACCGCGCCGAGGGTCAGCGCGACCAGTCCGAACACCATGGCGGCCCAGGCCCCGACTATCCCGTTGCCGGTGCCGGGGCTGGCCGCGAACCAGCTCCCCAGAGCCAGACTGATCAGCCCTGAGCCCAGCGCAAGCCCTGCCTTGATCTTCCGCCAGCAGTTTGGTCGGCGGCCCCGCAGCCGCTTCGAGCACTCTCGACCCGACCTCACAGCATGATGATCAGCGCACCACCTCGGCGAGGCCGAGCATGTTGCCTTCGCTGTCACGGAACCAGGCTGCTCGTTCCCCGCAACCGTTGCTCGGGTAGTTGCCCTCGATGTTACCCACCACCAGCATTACACGCCGTTTTCGGCCAACCGCGAAACCGGGCGTCATAGCCGATGACGACACCAGTCCGCAGCGTCGCGGACCCCGCCGCCATCGCCACCACCCGAATCCTGCTCTCACAAATCGGCATCACACCCGCCGACCTACTCACCGACACCCACCCAGCACCCACCTTCAGCCAAGCGATCCCGCAACTGCGCACCACCCTCACCCCAGGCACCCTGCGCACCTACAACACCCACCTGCGCTGGCTCGAAAACAATTGGCCCCACCGACGATTGGACGAGGTGTCGAAAGCCGAACTCGATGAACGAGCACGACACGTCCAGGCGGACAGTAGAACCACCCGCGGCACCCGCAACGGCGCCAGCGCCAAACAACACTTCATCAGCGCCGTGCGCTGCCTCTACCGCTACGCCGAAGACAACAACTGGATCCACCCCACCCGAAACCCGGCCCGCGGACTGACCATGCCCGCCCGGCCCGCCTCGCATCGGCAAGCGATCCCCTCACCACGACTGGCCGAGATCTGCCACGTCACCTCCATCACCGGCGACGACCGCGAACTCGACACGCTACTGCTGCGACTGCACATCGAAACCGCCTGCCGCCGCGGCGGCGCCCTGAACCTACGACCCCGCGACCTCGACCCACACCAATGCCTGATCCTGCTCCGCGAGAAGAACATCGACCGCTGGCAACCGATCTCCCCCACCCTCATGGCCCACCTACAACACCACGCAGCACAACGCCACAGTCCACCCGACGGTCAACTCCTGCGTTATCGCAACGGCAAACCCATCACCCGCCGCCGCTACGACCACCTCTGGAACCGCCTCGGCACCCACCTCCCCTGGGTCGCGACCCAACACATCACCACCCACTGGCTCCGCCACACCACCCTCACCTGGGTCGAACGCGCCTTCGGCTACGCCACCGCCCGCGCCTACGCCGGCCACCACACCCAAGCACACGGCACCACCGCCACCTACGTCAAAGCCAACCTCTACGAAATCACCACAGCCCTAGCGATACTCACCCAAGAACCCCACCGACTCCTAACCGACGACCCTCTCGCGGCAAACAGCCACTGAGCGCCAGCCCGGTCGCTGCCATGCGGCGACCGGGCCTGCAGCTACCACATATCACCCGCACCGGTTTATCTACCAGATCGGCTGACGAAACCTGCACCAGCGACCGATCAGGCCCGACCGGCAGTCAGATCCGCCAAAACCACCCCTGATCGAGAGGTGATGAGACGGAACCGATTACGCACCGAACGCAGGGGTCGCAGCCGACATACCGGACGTGTTACCGAGCCAATCGCACTACGGCGACCACCACCAAACACAGCACCCAGCAACCGATTCCGCTCTACCGTGGATGCTGCCTGGATCGCCTCGTAAACAAGTGACCGTCAAATACTTTAAGCACGCGGCAAGCCAGCTACCTCAGAGAGGAGACCGAAACCCCCTACAGCTCAACACAATACCGAGCATGGAGAACTCCACAACATCTCCGTGCTACGCTTCAGCGACGTATCTGAACAGTGCTTAAACACACCCATGTGTCATCGGTGTCGCAACGACGGGGTTAAGTCCCCTCTCGCGCACCACGTTGTGTCACATATGTCGTGTTCAGGAGTCCACGGACTCCCTGGCACGTCTCAGATGAGCCAACCAGGCCTCTCCCAGCGCACTTCCCCGTCATCGATGTCGCCTTTGCGTGTTCCGGTGAGTCCGCGCGCACCCTCGATCACCCACCACGACGCAGTTGAGACACGCGCGAAGTTTGCTGGAACCAGTCGTGACCCAACCCGGCACCCGACCGGCTGGCCTCAACCGGATAACGGGATGGTCGCTGGTCCAATACCGACGAAGGCTGGACGTGTCGGCGTGTCTCATCGAGCACGTTTTCCCGAACGCATGCGAAGCCAGCAACCAAGGTGTAATGGCCCTACAACTGCTTCTACCGCGAAGCAAAGCCGGTCAAACACCCCTGAACCGGACACCGCAACGCGACAGCTAGCCCTCCCGCGGCGTGAGGAGCGGAATCACCGCCCGAGCCTCCCGATCCCGCACCGGCACCAACGCCGACGACGATTTACCGCAGACAGGCCAAACGCTCGGTGGCTTACCGACATCACCGAGCACCACACCAGTGCGGGCAAGCTCTATTTGTGTGCGATCAAGGACGTGTTCTCCGATCGGATCGTCGGCTACGAGGGCAAGCGTGGCACGGCGCGAAACGAATCACATCCGCGTAAGAGGCGGACGATCGAAATCGTATGTACTGCAACTGATTTCACCCGGTCCCTGGATATCGTGATTATCGGACCAGCGTTCCGATTGGATCTGAGCTGGCCGACGGAACAACCCTGCCGGTGATCGGCATCCAGTCGCCGACTTCGCCGGTTTACGGCGCGGCGGCGGGCGGTTCATCGACCACTGGGCACCCATGAACGCGACGGACAGATGGAAGAGCGACGCACGCTGTAAGTGCGAATCCTGACACCACTTATCGGTGAAACCTGCTGGTGGTCGCCGCTCCCCCTGGCCCGCGCGACAGACCGGCGGGTCGGAATCAAAGAGCGTTGTGCAGTTAATATTAACTGAACAAGATTCTGGTACGCTCGCACCATGGATGATGGGCTGGGCGACTTGTTTCATCGCGTGGTGTTTTTGCTCGGCGAGGCGACCCGGCGGCGCGTGACAGGCTCGGGCGGGGTGAGTTATAGCCAGATGCGGCTGCTCGGCTCGTTGGAAGAGGGCGAGCCGATGACCCAGCACCAACTGGCGCAAGCGCTTTCGGTGTCCGATCCGGCGATCAGCCGGGCCCTGCGCCCACTGGAAACAGCCGGACTCATCCAGGTCAACCCCGACCCCGAACACGGGCGACGGCGACTGGTCAGCACCACCGAAGCGGGCCGCAACAGCTTCCACGCCAGCGGTAAGCCACTCTACGACGAACTACGTAATGCCTTGCTCGCCGCCGGCTTCCCGTACGAGCGCTACCTGCGCGACACCGTCAAGCTGGCCGAACTCCTCGAGCCAACCCGCTAGCCACCCCCTGTTGTTCCGGCGATGAGCCCGGCCCACACAGACGGCGACTGCGCGACCTGGGCCAGATCAAGGTCAGAAACCCCGGAAGATGCCGTCGTCGTCGGCCGCACTGGCGAACTCGTCCCAGTCCATGTCGGCGAGGGAGATGTTGTTCTCGATCGACCACAGTTCCTCGGCGATGACTCGCAGCTGCTCGGCGCTCACATCGCGATAGCCGAGATCATCAATCAGCCAGGCGTCGATGCCGGTCGGGCAGCGCACTCGCGCACCGGCTCGGTATCGCGCAAGGCGACGTAGTCGGCGGGCGGATCGAAGGGGCCGCCGGTCGGCCGGGTCACCGGAAGTGCTGGGGTGCGGGATGTTTCGGTCATCACGGAGCCCGCCTGTCGGTCATGAGGAGAGTGGCACCCACCGCCGCGGCGCCGTCGCGTTCGCCGGTGAACCGCGGCTCGGCCGAGGTGCAAAAATCACGCAGCCGACACAGCGCCTGCGGCGATTCACGGCGCTGTGCGGGATCGGCCACCTTGTGGGCGAACAGCCGCATCAGGTCGTGCAGCCGATACTGACCCAGCTTCGGTGTCTGCAACATGCCGTGATCGACGAGTGCCTCGCAGAGCTGCTCGGCCTCGGCCCGATCCCGGTCGAGCAGCGCGGCGACGGCCGCGACCGACAGTTCAGGTGCTTCAGCGAACCCGAGGAGACGAAGGCGCGAGCGAGCTCGGGCACCAGCAGGCGATAGCTGCCCCCAGAACACCGATTCCACGCTGGTGTTGCCGATGGTGAGTTCGGCCAGTCGCAGATGCTCGTCAGCCTTGGGGTGACGATGAAGCTACGAAGAAGGGAGCGAAAGATCCTTCGAAGCCTGGCTGGCGGTGGAGCGATCCCGATAAGTCCGGAAACTCCATCCGAATTGACAAAGGTCAGCCCGACAGCGCTATTCAATCTCAACGGGTCGATCATGCGCCAAGCCCGGCACAACCGGTGGGGCGTCGACTGACGGTGGCGCGAAACCTGGACCGGGTAAGGCTCCGACAGGTGGGGGCGGGGCGAAACCTGGACCAGGATGCACGGCACCGACCTCGGGTGCAGCGAAACCTGGGTCGGGTGGCGCTGCACCGGGCTCGGTTAGTAAACCTGGACCAGGAAAACCTACTCGTTGAATGGGGTCTATAGATGATCGAACATCCCGATGCGCGAAGCGCTGTAATCGACCTACTGGGAGACTTGGCCGACCCCGCCTTTCAACAACGCGTCTGGGTAGAGCGTAAAGGTGATCCAAATCTGATCGAGAATTTAGACCAAGCGGTTGCGGACTTGTTCGACCTGTACCTTGACGACAAGAATATAGAACGGTATATCGGCGCGGTGCTCAGGAATAGTAGCGAGGCCGAAAGGGTAGCGGAGTTGGCTGGCGTACTACTTCCTCTCTACGCCTCGTTGCCGCCTGGCACCAGCGATGCTGCCGTTATCGCGATGCCTGAGTGGAGCAAAGTTATGGAGACAGCTCGAGCAGCATTGCGGACCTTCTCCGAGGAGTAGGAACCGGTCGAACGAGCTACCGTCCCCGCGGAACACTGTCAGCCAACCGACTTGGACGGCCGACCAACGCGCGCCCAGCGGCATGTGCGGATATCCGAGGGTCCTGGATAGCGCGCTGAGCCGACATGCAGGGTCTAGCGTTGTCCCCCATAGCGAGCAAAGAGATTGTGGTGACCGTCGGCGAAGACGACTGGCGCACCTTCATCGACACTGCGGGCATGTCGGTGGAGGCATACGCCTCGTGGTGTATTCGGATCTTCGCATTGCAGGCCCGTCCGGGTGGCGGCAAGCGGGCAGGCGATCTCGGTCAGGTGAAAACTGCGAATCGAACCCGGAGATCGACGACGACTCCGAGTCGGCTGCATGGGCGGAAACTTTCGCCGAGCGGTTATCGCATCGCATTGACCGCAATCCCGAGATCTGATCCGCGGGGGCTGTTACCCCTTCCAGAAGCGTCGTTCGGCCGGTGCGAGATGCCCGCGGCCCGTTGACCTTTCGAGTGCTTGCACTGGCCGTTCCGAACCGAGCAAGATGGACGACCCGGAACGCGCGCCGGGAAACAATGGGGTCTATGACGCGACCGGATGTCGATAGCGCAGTGCTTGAGTTGTGACCCGGGCTCCGAGGTGGCGGGCGGTGGTTATGTCGGCGGTGTGGACGGCGTCCGGTCCTTGGTCGTTCCAGGTTTGGGCGCCCGCGCCGAGGTAGAACCCGAGCCTGTTGTCGTCGTGTTCGCTGCTGGTTGTGGTATTCCAGCCGGGCAGCAGGCCCAGACTGACCCAGTGCATGCCATGTTGGGCGGCCAGCAGGGCCAGGTATTGCAGCGTGTGCAGCTTGTCGCCGCTCATCGATCCTGAGTTGGTGAAGCCGGACGCGAGTTTGTCCAGCCATTGCTGGGTCATCCAGCGCTTGGAGGTCGCTTCGGCGAATGCGTGGAACGCCCCGGATGCCGATCCCATGTAGGTCGGCGTTCCGAAGATGATCGCGTCAGCAGAATCGAGGATCGCCCACTTGGCGTCGGTCATGTCGGCGACATCGACCATGTCGGCGCAGGCCTCGGGTACCGACTCGATGCCGTCGCGGACGGCCTTGGCGAGCTCGAGGGTGTGCCCGTAGCCGGAGTAGTAGGCGACAGCGACGTGAACGGATGGCATGTTGGATCCTTTCGTCGTGCAGAGCGGCGGGGTTCTCTGTCACTCTTCCGCCTATTGTTGACATCGATAACGCTATTACCGTGACAGCGTCATTGTCAACGTCAACAATTTTCCGTTATCATCGCAACATGTCATCACTGGATCGACGCGGCGGCTCGGACGATCAACGCGAGCGCATCCTGAGCGCGGCAGTGACCTTGCTCGCCGACGCCGGGCCATCCGGGCTGTCCACCCGGGCGGTCGCGACAGCGGCCGGAGTTCAGACACCGACGCTGTATCGGTTGTTCGGCGACAAGGACGCACTGCTCGATGCGGTGGCCAGCTTCGGTTTCGAGAGCTACCTCGCCGATAAGCGTGCGTTCCTGCCCAGTCAGGACCCGGTCGAGGATTTGCGCCGAGGCTGGGAGACGCACGTCGAGTTCGGCTTGGCCAACCCCGCGATCTATACGCTGATGTACGCGAACCTGCGACCGGACCGCCACCCCGCGGCAGTAACGGAAAACCGGGCCATCCTGCGCGGCATGCTCGAACGCGCCAACGAACAAGGGCTGCTCCGGGTGTCTGTCGAGGCGGCCATGGTAGCCATTGAGGCGTCCACGACCGGCGCGGTTCTGCTCTTGCTGGCCCAGCCGGAACAGGCTCGGGACGCCCAGTTGATCCGGCCGTTACGCGACATCGTGCTCGACGCCCTCACTGAGCAAGCCGTACCCCGCGCCGACGACCGCTGCCCCATCGCCGACCGTGCACAGTCACTACTCGGAATCATCACCCCCGCTGGCAACGCTGACCCCGTGACCGACGCGGGCTTCAGCGTCTTCGAAGCCGGCCTGCTGCGCGAATGGCTCACGCGTCTCGACCAGACCCACCGATCCCGCCGGTAGCAACAAACGGCATCTCCGATAACCAGGGTGCTACTTGGCTGCGATCGGCCATGAATTCGCCTGTAGAAGTGAACTTTTCGTGCAAGTCGCGCGTAGATTTGCGGAAACCCGTCTGAGAGTGCCACGAATCGCAGGGAAAGTTCACCGCGGATCGATGCACGGAATTCGGCTAGAAGCGGGCGTTGGAAGTGGTGTCGGCCAACCGGTTTGGACGGTCGACCAACGCGCGGGTCTCGGCAGAAGCGCGCGTTCCGCTGACCGCGCGGCTTGGCCGGTTCTCTCAGCACGATCAGCGGCATTTCCGGATGTCCGTGAGATTCGACTGCGGGTGCCTTGACTGAAAGACCGCAATGATCCGCCCGGCCCTCGCGGGTGGCATCAGCATCGCCGGGTCGCCCGAGGCCGCCATTGCCGGTCCGGGGGTCCTGCGCTGAATCCCGGTGCTGCACAGCGTCCCACCGTTCCCGGTCGCCCGAGGCATCCGGCCCGAGCACGCGCCCGCCTGATCCGCAGTGCCGGTAACGGTGGTGCCACCGGCGCTCAGGGCGTAGCAACTGACGGCAGCCACCGGGTGACCTTCTCGCTACCGTTGTGCGCGCATACGTGTATCAGCGAAAGGTATTGTCGATGAAGCAGTTTGGAATTACCGCACTGGTTGCCGGTGCGGTTGTCGTCGGTGCGGTGTTCGCCGCCGCGCCCGCGATGGCGGGGCCGGGCCTTCCGCTGGAAGGGTCGACTGTCGGCACCGATGCGCAGCAGGTGGGGGACATCTCGCCGTCCGGGTCGGCGAATTCGCTGGCGTCCGGTTCGGCGTGGTTGCCGTGCTTGCTCGGCCAGAAGTCGGCGTTCTGCAACTACGTCGGCTGATTCGGATCGACCGGCCGGTGCCGTAGTTGGGCACCGGCCGCGCGGCGCGAACGACCGGAACGCGGCATTATGGTGCGTCGAGCGGACCGAGATGATCTCGGCCCGTTGATCTTTCCGGGAGTCGCGTAGACGGACCGACCTCAGACCGGCAACGGGTCCTGCCCGAGGAACTGGTGCCCCTTCACGGCGGACTCGCACACGGCAGCGAACCCGTGGGCGAGTTCGCGAGATATTGCGTGACGAGGTGTTCGAACGCGCGGGTCGCGGCCCCGGGGGTGCGACCGGTGGGCGTGGCCAAGGAAATGGGCCAATCCAAGTCGGCGCCGGTGACAGGCAGGATGCTGAGATCGTTGCCGGATGGAATGACTGCGCGGGGCAGCAGAGCGATGCCCAGGTGTTGCCGGACGAAGTCGGTGCCTGCGTCGATATCGGTGATCTCGAGGCTGACTCGACGCTGGAGTCCGGCGGCGGTGAAGGCGCGATCGGTCACGGCGCGGTTTCCGTACCCGGGCGGGAAGTCGATGAAGGACTCGTCGGCCAATTCTGAAATCGCTACTTCGCCGCGGTCGGCGAGGCGATGATCTCGGGGAACCACCAGATCCAAGGGTGTGGATGTCAGACCCCGCAGGTGTGCCGTCGCGGGCGGATGTCCAGGGATCGAGACGAAGGCGACGTCGAGGCGGCCCTGGGCCAGTGCGGCGACAAGCCCGGGCGATCCGCCTGTCGATGCCGCCGTTGCGAGCCGCATGGTCACGGCGGGATGTTCGCGATGGAATCGGCCGAGCAGTGCTGGTAAGTCGATCAGCCCGAGTGAGCTCATGGTCCCGATACGCAGTGTGCCGCGCAGTCCACCTTTGACGGCGTGCACGGCGTCGCGAGCGTCGCGGGCGGCGTCGAGCGTGGCCCGGGCTTTCGGGAGCAGTTCGCGCCCGGCATCAGTGAGCCCGACCCGCCGGGTCGTGCGCAACAACAGCGGGGTTTCCAGCTCACGTTCCAGGGCGGCGATCGTTGCCGATACCGCGGACTGCACGACGTGCAGCCGGGCCGCGGCACGGGTGAAGCTGGACTCTTCGGCCACGGCGACGAAGCACTCCAGCTGGCGCAACTCCACCGCTGAATTATCGCACACGGTGATCAATGTGATCGGCATTCTTCGTTGGACTCGATCGCCGGGGCGATGCAGGGTGAAGAATATGACCATCTTGATCACCGGTGTCCGTGGCGGCATCGGCGCCGGCCTGCTGCGCCGCCTACACACCTCCGGCCACAATGTCCGGGCGGCCAGCCGCGTCCCGGCCAAGACCGAACTGCCTGCCGGTGTCCTAGCCGTCGAGCTCGACCTCGCGGACCCGTCGACCTTCGCTCCCGCGCTGGCCGGAGTCACCGATGTGTTCCTCTACGCCGAGCCGGCCGGAATCGAGGCATTGCTCGCGGCCGCGGTGGCAGCCCGGGTGCGGCGGGTGGTGCTGCTCTCGTCGGACTCGGTGACCCTGCCCACCGCCGAGCGCAACGCGCTGGCCCGGCATCACCTCCTGGTGGAACGGGCACTACTCGCCGCACCGCTCACCGCGACCCTGCTACGGCCCGGCGGATTCGCCACCATGACCTTGGGCTGGGCCGAGTCGATCCGTGCCGGACAGCCGGTCGAGCAGGCCTACCCGCACGCCCGGCTGGATCCCATCCACCCCGAAGACATCGCCGACGTCGCCGAGCTGGCACTGACCACCGACACATTGGACGGCGAGACGATCAGCCTGGGCGGCCCGCAGGTACTCAGCTTCGGTGACCAGGTGCAGACGCTAGGTGAGCTGCTCGAACGCCGGATCGAGCTGCGTGAACCGACCCGAGAGCAGGCGGCCGAGCAGCTGCGCGGTCATGTGCCCGCGCCGCTGGTCGAGGCGGTACTGGACTACTGGTCGCAATTGCCAGGGAAGCAGACCGAAGCCGCGCGCTCCGTCGAGCGGATCACCGGCCGCCCCGGCCGCACATTCCGCCAGTGGGCCACCGAGCACCTCGCTATGTTCCGGTGAACTGCCACAACGGTTTTGGGCGCAGGACCAGCATGGATGCCGCGTTGAGCGGCGGATAGACGACTGAACACAAGCTGTGCTCCTGCGGCCAGGGCTGTGCTCTCTATCTACAGGAGTACGAATCATTAGGTGTGCGGTAATCGGCAATACCGGACGTTGAGAAGCCGTGCCGGACAACCAATTTGGTCGGTTGACCAACGCGCACCATGCGGCAATAGCGGACGTTCACAGTGGTTGGGCATGTCAACCGAATCAATGACCGCCTCTATGGCAGGTAGTCAGGACAGTCCGGTCGCCACTGCCGGTCCGCTGGTCTCGCTCGAGACCAGCATGCTTTGCAGGCGTAGCTGCTCATATCTGCTCCGGCCGCGAAAGCCCTTCACCCTCCTGCAGATACGCCAGGCCGTGTGGTCCGGCGCCGACTGGCACCGTGGCCGTGACCGACATGGCTTCGAGGTCGATCACCGATACGGAATCGTCCTTGTAATTGCTGACGTAGGCGGTCGAGCTGTCCGCGCTGGCGATCACATTGAGTGGGAACCGGCCCACCGCGATCCTTGGCCCGAGTGCCAAGGTGTCTGCGTCGACGGTCTGGAAGAAGCCCTGGCGTAGTTCGGGACTGTCGGTCCAGTAGGTGAAGTTGAAGCTGGTGGTCAGAACGTAGCGGCCGTCGGGTGTGACCGCGACCGCCCCCGGCGATTCCGGCAACTCTAGTGTCGCCTCGATCCGGGCCTCGATCGCGTCCACGACGTACAACTGCGGCGACCGCTGGCTTGCCACGAAAATCCGGGCACCGTCGGGGGATACGGCGATTCCCTCGGTCCCGTTCGGGGTCTCGATGCGGCCGGTGACCGTCATCGATGCCACGTCGACGACGGAGACGAATCCATCCTCTTTGTTGGCGGTGAAGACCGTGGAACCGTCCGGTGTCAGCACCATCCAGTGCGGGCCGTGCGCGCCGACGGACACCGACCCGAGTACGGTCTCGCGATCCAGGTCGAGCGCGATCAGCTCCCCACCGCCGGACTCGCAGGTGATCAGGGCCGTGCCGAGATCCGGCGCCAGCGCGATACCGTGTGGCCCCCAGTGCGGGGACAGGTCGATGCTGCGCAGCGACCTGAGCCGACAGAGACGACCTCCAGGAAGTGTGAGGCCGACCGATAGTGGTTGTAGAAACCGTCCTCGTAGCTGATGCACACGTACCCGAGCCGCCGCACATGATCCACGGCGACCTCGTGGGGCATCGCGCGAATCGGCAGGTGGGCAAGCCGTTTCAGCGATGACGCGTCGAGCAGTTCCACGGCGCTGTCCTCGGTGTCGATGATCAGGAGTCGGGCCGCGGTTGAACCGGCATTTTCGAGCATCACTATCGTTCCTCGGTAATTGGAAGCAGTAGAAGGGTTTTCCCTCAGGGGCGGGATGTCACCAACGTAGGCACGGCCGACAATGCGCACCACCGGTATGTCGCCAGCAGAATCCGGAAACCCGCCAAGGTTCAGGGTGCGGTGCGGTGCAGCTCGCTCTGGTAGCGGCCCGGGGTCCGTCCGACGAGCGCGGTGAAGGCCTCGATGAAGCTGGTCGGATTCGACCAGCCGCAGGCCATCGCGGTATCGGTGACCGAGTAACCGTCGTGCAGATGTACCAGCGCGTGCTGGATGCGCAGCAGCGTCCGCCACCCGTGGAAGCTCATGCCGACCTCGGTGTGGAACAGGCGGCTGAGGGTGCGTTCACTCGAACCGGCAGCTCGTCCCAACTCCGCCAGGGTGGCGTTGTCGGCGGGGTTGGTGTGCAGTCGATCGGTCACCATGCGTAGCCGATCGTCACGCGGTTCGGGAAGATAGCCGAATTCCTCTGAAACATCGATCAATTCATCGACGACGACCGAGAACAACCGCTCGTGCGCGCCGGGCCGAAAGGGGCGATCGGACGTGAGGGTCACCAGCAACTCCCGCACCAACGGAGTCACCGCAAAGACGGTCGGCCGAATAGGCAGCTCGCTGCAGAGCGCTCGCGGCATTTCCAGTACCCGCACCTCGGTTTTCCCGTAGGCGCGGTTACTGTGCGCGAAACCCGGCGGCATCCAGGTGAGCCGGTCGGCCGGAGCCACCCACGTGCCGAGTTCAATCGTGGTGGCAAGCACGCCTGCCGACGAATAGAGCAACTGTCCCGTGCGATGCCGATGGACGGCGACGCGCATGCCGTGACTGAGCCGACCGTGCCGCAGCGGCGCGAAGTCGAGTTCGGGCACAGACTCGCGGATTTCCGGCATCCCGAACGAGGTTACCAGCGGAGTTCGCCCGTGTATGTACAAGTTCGGTGTGCTAGCTGGGGGTGCGAGCAGCGTGACGACTTGGTTGAAGGTGTAGTACACCGCGCCGTAAAACGGCATCTGCACGCGTTGGGAAGTCCTGCCGATCAAAAGATTTGGACGGATGACCAACGTGCGCCTCGCGGCAATACCGACCGACATAGATTGATCGCTGAGGACACCTGGCGCTGTCGCCATTATGGCCCCTACGGTCCAGAACTAGTACTGTGGTTGTATGGCCCGACCTCGTGAGTTCGACGAAGATCGCGTGCTCCTCGCTATCCGCGACGAGTTCTGGGACAAGGGCTACGCGGCGACGTCGATGGACGACCTGCTGTGCGTGAGCGGGCTGGGTAAAGGCAGCCTTTATGGGGCGTTCGGGGACAAACGCAGCCTATTCCTGCGGGTGCTGCGCGACTACGACGACGCGAACCTGCTGATGCTGCGCGAGCGTCTGGCGTCCGCGGCGCGGGGGATCGACGTGGTCCGCGAGTTCGTGCTCGCCTTGACCGGCGACCCGACCGGAGCCACTGCGCGTCGGGGTTGCCTGCTGGCCAACACCTACGCCGAGCTCGCCACCAGCACTCCGGACGTGGCCGCTGAGGCCCGCCGCAGCTACGACGCGATCGCCACCATCCTCACCGCCGCACTGGAGCGCGCCCAGCGCGAAGGCGACCTCGACCCCAGCACCGACCCTGGCGAGACCGCCCGCGCGGTCCTGGTCACCCAACTCGGCCTCATCGCGCTCGGGCGCACCGGCATGGACATCGACGCGCTCACCACGATGGCCCAGTCCGCCCTGGCGCGGTTGCTGCCCACCCCAACGCAGTAGCAACAACTCACCGGCCGACCCGTACCGCCGTTGCCTTTAACCGGCCCCTGCGAGGTGCACCCTCAAGCTGCGTCCTGCGGCCCTTACCGGGGGGGTCACGGTCCGCTGACTGAGCTCCAGCGCTGCGCCAATCGTCGGGCAGTTTCGGCTGCGACCCAGTTGCCGCGGCGGTCGACGCTGCCGGTGGGGCGGGCACAGCAGGTGTCGGTGTCTGTCCGGTGGCTCCGAGGCCGCGCATGCTCGGCTCGGCCGTGGGGGCCGCGCCGAGGAGCCACCCTCCCGATGCCGAAGGCTCTTGACCAAGCGGTCCATAACGGGTAAGGATATGGACGTAATAGTCCATAACCTGGAAGGAGGGCGGCATGGCCGTCTTGGCAGACAAGGTCGCCGTGGTCACCGGGGCCAGCAGCGGCATCGGGTTCGCGACCGCACGCGCGTTCCGCGACGAGGGCGCCAAGGTGTTCATCACCGGTCGCCGCAAGGACGCGCTCGATGCCGCGGTCGCCGAGCTCGGACCCGACGTGACCGGCGTGGTCTGCGACGCTTCGGTGCCCGCAGAGCTCGACGCGTTCTACCGGACCGTGCACGACCAGGCCGGACGCATCGACGTACTGGTCGCAAACGCCGGCGTCGGCACCGCAGCTCCGTTCGGCGAGGTGACGGAGGATCTGATCGACACGGTGTTCGCCACCAACGTCAAGGGAACGATCTTCACCCTGCAGCAAGCGCTGCCATTCCTCAGCACAAACGCTTCGGTGATCCTGACGGGTTCGACCGCCGCGACACGGCCCAACCAGGGACTCGAGGTCTACGCGGCGTCGAAGGCCGCGGTCCGCAGCCTCGCCCGCGGTTGGGCCCTCAGCTCGCGCGCGCACGGCTTTCGGGTCAACGTCGTGTCCCCGGGCGGTACCCGCACCCCCGGTCTGCTCGAGCTGATCACGCACGAGATGCTCGAGCAGGCCGAAGGTGCCGTCCCTATTGGTCGGCTCGCCGAGCCCGAGGAGATCGCCGCGGTGACGACGTTCCTTGCCTCGGACGCGTCGAGTTACGTCAACGGTGCCGAATTCTTCGCCGACGGTGGATACGCGCAGGTCTGAATGCTCTCGTAAGCGCCGCACTCCACGCGCCGAGCCGGGCGGCAACGGTGCCCGTGGCGATCGCGCAGCACACCGCGTCGATGTCTATCCGGGGCGGCCGAGCGGGTCGAAACCATCCGGGCCCGGCGGTGCGCCGAGCTCGGGCGCGACTTCGGCAACCAGCAAATCGCACGGTAATCGGCTTACCGGAGGTTGTATTAATCGAGGATCTCGTGCCGTTGATCTTCCCGGGGCGGCTAGGGGAGACCTCGGATAGTCGAATGCTTGCCAATCTGGAAACCGGTGGGGGCGGGCCGAATTCGGCCCGCCCCCACCGCTTCGTTACCGAAGCCTGCCTGGCTAGTAGTAATGAGCCCGGCCCGCCACCGGTCGTCCCAGCGCACCGAACAGGGCCAGCACCGCACCGGCCACCAGGGCGACGATGCCCAATGTCCACAACACTGGGATCCCGAGCAGGAAACCGACTATCAGCAAGACGACACCCAACGTAATAATGACGAACTCCTAACCGTGGCGCTCTCACATCGCATCCGATCCGGCTGCGCTGGTGCGAGAATCTGTGATCGACCATCTGATACCCGGCGTTTTTGATCTCAAACGGGCCCTCGCTCCGGGCTCGGGCCACACACGCGCCCGGCTGGGCGGATGCGCTGCACCACAGTTGATCTCGCCCACCGAATCGACCGCCCAGCGGCAGATGCGGACGTTCTCGAACGAGCGGGTCGCGGCATAGAAACACGTTCTGCGTTTCGGTCTGGACGGGCGAAATGCTTTTGATGCGCTCGAATAGCGCCGGTGGGATCAGCTCAGGCGGACAAGCGATGTCAAGATCTCGACCACCGGCTGCGGGTTTTGCGGACCCAGATGTGGCGCGTCGAGAGTGTGGACGTCGAAAGCGTTTCCCGGCGTCGCGGCATCGGCCTCCTCGATCATCCTGTCCTGGAGGGCGAGCGGCAGCATCCGATCGCGACTACAGCGGATATAGCTGCGCGGGATCCTCCCCCACGTCGCCGGTTCACCGCGGGCGTCACCGACGGTCACCGCCCACGTCTCGTCCGGCTCCATGCCGTTCAGCGCTGTCCGGAAAGCGGCGTCGTCGTAGTCGTCGGCCAGCGCGAGTTTGGCGGCGGCGAGAAAGGCTGGATCGGCCGAGCGCCAGTTGGTGCGGGTCACTCCGGTCCGTTCCGGATCGCCGAGACTCGGGATCGCCGCCGCCAGCGTCACGGCCGCTTCTGGCACGGTGAAACACTCGAGCACGCTGCGCAGCCGGACACAGCAGAAGGCCGTGAAGTAGACCAGGCGCGCGATCAGATCCGGAATCTCGCCACCGACGCGGGTGATTGTCGCCCCGCCCATGCTGTGACCGAGCAGAACAACGGGTCCATGCTCGGCGACCTGGCGTACGACACGCACCACATGCTCGACATTGTCGTCGAGTCCGACTCGGGCCAGCGGCGACGGCTCACTCGCCAGCGCTGCGAGATCCTGCGGCGCCTGATAGGACAGCGGAAAGTGCGCACCCGGCCCGTGTCCGGGAAGGTCGACGGCCAGTGCGCGGTAGCCCGCCGCGGTCAACGCGGCCACCAGCGGAGCGTACGACGCCCCATTTCCGTTGGCGCCGTGCACGATCACGAACGTCGGCGTGGTGGCTCCGGCGGCGGGGCCGGAAGCGCACCCGGTTGCCAGTACACCGGCGCTCGCCACGCCCGCACCGAGCAGTGACCTGCGTGACAGCTCAGGCACTTTCGACCACCCGGGTTCGGAGCGCAGCCACGATCAACAGCGCGAAGCCGACTGCCCCGAGTACCCAATCCGACCATGCGGGTATGCCGGCGGTGCGCAGCAGCGCGGCCACACCGAAGCTGTGCTGCCACAGGGCATCGGTCAGAGCCGAGCCGAACCCCTGCACGAACAGGATCAGCCCCGAGATCCACCATCCGGACTGCGCTCGCGCGACTGTGATCCATTCCGACATGTCTTGATCTCCGATCTTTTCTGATGCAAGTGCATCGGAACGCTAACACGTAACCGATGCACTTGCATCGGTATGCTGATGCGGTGCCGAAACGGGTGAACCACGAGTGCCGACGACGTCAGATCGCTGACGCGGTCTGTGAACTCATCGGACGAGCCGGGATCGAGGCGGCCACGCTGCGTCAAGTCGCCGAGGAGGCGAGCGTCTCGATGGGCGCCGTCCAGCGATGCTTCAGCACGCGCCAGCAGATGCTGATCTTCGCCCAGGACCACGTGAACAGCCGCGTGACCGAGCGAGCCCAGAAGCTCATCGCGGCAGCCGCGGAACCGGAGTCGGTCACCACCATGCTGGAGCAGACGCTTCAGGCCATGCTCCTCGTCGATGATCCGGAACTCGTCGAGGCGCGCGTCTGGATCGCGTTCAGCGCTCAGGCGGCGGTGGACCCGGTAGTGGCGGCCGCACAGCGCGAACAGCAACGCGGACTGACCGAACTACTCGAACTCCTGATGCGGGTCGGCCAGGAGAGCGGGGGCGTCCACCCGGGCGTGATACCCGCCCACGTCGCCGAAGAGCTGATCGCCCTCACCGACGGATTGACTTTGCAGGTCCTCATCGGACGCCAGAGCTCCGACACGGCACGCGCCGTCATGCGCCGGGTTGCAACCGGACTCCGGACGAACCCTTCGACCAACTACTCCGCGTGATCGAGGTCGGGCCTACGGCGACTGTTCACGGAGAGGCACGCCTTTCCTCGGCGGCAGGCTCGTGAGTAGCCGCGACGACGACCTGCGTGCTCCTCCTCCGGGCAGGCGTAAAAGATGCAGTGACCCGAATGATTCCGCTCCTTGTCGAACCTTCGCACATCGGCAGATCCGGACGTTTCCGAGATCGACTGGCGCTCACCAACTGCGGCTGGCCGGGCGCGCGCTCCGCGGCATGAGCGTGCACGGCCTGCGGTCAGCCACAACCGTAGGCAGGTGGCGGATCGCCCGAGATGCGGTCGCGCGCTGCGGGAGATGCTTCTCACGGTACTCAGCAATCAGCGCTGCCGTGGCGTGCGCCGACTGCAGCGGAACTGCGGATGTGCGGACCCGCACGTCGACTATCGTTTTCACCCGTCGCGCGCGCTGGCCGGTGACGCGGGCGATGATGAACCCGACACGAACATGGTTCCGATAGGCGAGGACAGTATGGCTACACCCGGATTTCTGCCGAATTCCCTTGACCCCGAAGGTGTTCCGTTGTGGATCAGCGGGCTGGCGAGCGACGATCCCAATCACTGCGTGCACGTGGTCCGTGGACTCGAACCCGCCGCGGCACTCGAAGCACTAGGAGCCAAGGCACGCCTGTTCCGGCCGTGCAAGCTGCCAGCAGACAAGCCGGACGAGTGGACCTCCCTGCCAGCGGCGGCACTCGGCACCGAGCGAGGCGACACCGCGACGCTGCTGGCGGGGCAGGTCGGCGAATGGACCTTCATCTATGACGATTTCGGCGCCACCGAAGACGCGGCGGTGCTATCGGCCGACGGTCGCGTAGCCGCGACGAGCTACTTCTCCATCAATGCCGACGCGAGCCTGACCTACTACGCCGACGGAAACGAAATCGCCTGGATCAACGTCGACGACCTCGAACTCGACACCGACCTGGCCGACCTACCCGACGAACTGCGCGCGGCGTTCGAAGCGGCCGGCACCGTCGACCACGACTACCTCGACCCGGGCGAGGCTGATTTCGCCATCGGCCTCCGCGCGATCAGCGCACTCGCAGGCATCCACTACACCCTCGACGACCTACGCCAAATCCCATTGCTGGTCACACCTTTCGGCTGAATCGGGCGCTCAATTACCCCGGCGGTCGCCGCATAGGTTCAACTCGACTCGAGCACTCGGGTCGGTCGACCGAGCAACGCACCGAGCCATCCGCGTTCGCCGAGATCCCTACCGGGTGATCGGCATCGCGGGGACCGCCGAGTTGACGGAGGTGCAACGGTGGATCGCGCGCGTCATTCCGGCGCGGATCACAGCTTTCGGTGCCTGATGCAGCAATTCGGTACGTGCAGGCGGGTAGCGCGGCTGCGTCCGGCGTTGTAGCCAGGCGGACGCGCCGTCCGGGTGATGGTGTCGGGCGGGTGGCGTCAAAAGCGCGCTCATCGCCATTTGCGTTACGTCCGCGTAGGCGGCCGGGTCACGATTGCCCCGGAAGATGGGGGCCATGACGCCGCCGAGGCCCACGCGTCCGACGGGGTCTCCAGTTCTCCGCGAGCGCTAGTGCTGAGCATGCTGGCACGGGTTGCCGAGCGCGATCTCGCCGAGGCATCTCTCCTCGGGTTCGAGTCGCGTTTGGTGGGTGGCATCCAACCGGTCAGATTCTCTGAATAGTGCTGTCGGCCAGCCAGTTTGGATCGCTGACCAACGCGCGCCCTGTCAGGCAGGCAGGAAGATCTTGGCCACTTCTTCGGAGAGTGCTGCCGGGTTCGGGGAGTCCGCATCGGTTTGCGCCAAGTGCAACAGGCCGAGAATGGCGGCGTAGGCGATTCGTGCCCGATCTGCCGCACGGTCTGCCGGTAGGCCGAGTTCCTGGTAGGTGTGCGTCAGTAGTTCGAGCCGGGCTCGATTCACCTGGCGAACCGCGGCCCCGACTCGGGGATCGTTGCGGTCGCCGAGCAGGCTCAGGTGCACCGATGGCGCCAGCGGCTGCACGGCGCGCACAACAGCGGTGAGCAGCTCGCGCAGCCGTCGCGCCGGGTCGGCGATCGCGGCGAATTCGACGAGTCCGCCTTCGCCGTGACTGCGCACCCACTCCGTGAGTGCCGCCTCGATCAGCTCGTCCCGGTTCCGGTAATGCGCGTAGAAACTGCCCTTGGTCACGCCGAGAGTCCGCGCCAGCGGTTCGACCGCGACCGCGGCGAGCCCTCCGTCGGCGATCGCCTTCAGCGCGGCCAGTGCCCAGTCCCGGGCGGATAGCCGGCTCGACTCGTTCGCCACGGGAAAGAGGATACGCCGACGTATTGACGAGTCGGCAACCCGCAGAATACGGTAGCGTATGGATACGCAACAGTATCCATACGCTACCGTATTGAGGACCGACCGGATGAAGCACAGAAAGATTCGGCGAGTAGTCACCGGGCACGACGCTGAGGGCATGTCCCGCGTGGTCGACGACGGTGATGTCGAGGCGATCACTACCGAGCTGATGCCCGGCTTCGCCGCCTACCGGCTGTGGGGCCGAGACGAACGACCAACGTTCCCCGACGACGGTTCCGCACGCGGTGCCGAGGCGTGGTATCCGCCCCGAGATGGATCTCGTTTCATGATCAACACGATCCCGCCGGGCGAAATGGCCGTGGCCCCCGATCTCGATATGGCCTCGACTCTGGCAGAGCTGGAACGGCAGATGCCGGGCGCGATGGCCGTCCAGGAGCCCGGCACCGCTGGGGTGCACACCACCGACAGCATCGACTACGTCGTCATCTCCTCTGGCGAGGTCACGCTGGAACTCGATGACGGCGAGCCGCGAGTGTTGCGGGCAGGCGATGTGGTCGTTCAGAACGGAACCCGGCACGCCTGGCGCAACCACGGCACCGAACCTTGCACGATCATCGGCATCGCCATCGGCGCAGACCGAGTCCGGTCTACATAGTCCAGGTCGCGCACCAGTCATCCGGCTCGACGAGTGAACGGCCCGGCAGGTCGGTCACGCCGACGCAATCGACGACGCCACGTAATCGGCATCATGGTGCGTCGAGCGGGCCGAGCAAGATCCTCCGAAAACGACACAGTCGCCCCAACCTCTCCAATCGAGAGTGTTGCGACGACCGCGTGAACCCAAGTGATCTCGGCCCGTTGATCTTTCCGACAGCTGGGCTGGGCCGAGTCGATCCGTGCCGGACAGCCGGTCGAGCAGGCCTACCCGCACGCCCGGCTGGACCCATCCACCCCGAAGACATCGCCGACGTCGCCGAGCTGGCACTGACCACCGACACAGTGGACGGCGAGACGATCAGCCTGGGCGGCCCGCAGACGCTCAGCTTCGGTGACCAGGTGCAGACGCTGGGTGGGCTGCTCGAACGCCGGATCGAGCTGCGTGAACCGACCCGGGAGCAGGCGGCCGAGCAGCTGCGCGGTCATGTGCCCGCGCCGCTGGTCGAGGCGGTACTGGACTACTGGTCGCAATTGCCGGGAGAGCAGACCGAAGCCGCGCGCTCCGTCGAGCGGATCACCGGCCGCCCCGGCCGCACATTCCGCCAGTGGGCCACCGAGCAACTCGCTATGTTCCGGTGAACTCCCACAACGATTTTGGGTGCAGGACCAGCATGGATGCCGCGTTGCAGGCGGCCGAGGCAGCAGGCTGCGATGGCGGAGTGACGCTGCCATCCAGAACCGTCGCGGCAACGAATGCTTAACGTCCACCGAGTGCGAGTTGCACATCTACGTTCGAAGAATAGGGGAACGATGTCTCCATCCCGTCTGATTGCGGCGCTCATCCCAACGGCCTTCTTAATGGCCATCCCCGTATCTGCCGCAGCCCAGCCGGCAGTGCATACGTCGGAGATGTTGTCGACCGCCACGGCAAAGCAATGCGAGGTCGGCCACGGAAAAGTTGTCAAGGTCAACAACGTGCCCAAGTGTAAGGGTGGCAAGCTCAACGGCATGGATGTCCGCGGCTAGCTGCTTGTAGGTCTGTGTGATCAGGCGCGCGGAACCACTAACGAAACGACGAGCCAGGGCTTCATCGACCGTGAGGATCGCGAAGATGTAAGTCCCTGATTCGGCAAAGGTCCGCAGACCATCGGTACGGCCGGCGAAGTACCGCTGCTGGAGGTCTGCACGTGCGGGATGGTGCACGACCTTCAGCCCGCACCGCTGGAATCTACCGCAGGCTCATTTCACCTGCGGTGATACAAATACCGGCCGCTCCGGCCAGGTCCAACCGGTGATGGTGGGGTCGTCTTCGCCGTGCTCGCGGGTGTAGGCGCGGGCGGACAGGCGCGCGTCGGCCATCTGCTGCCGCAGGATCGCCACCCGGCTGCCGAGCGATGGAACGCGGTCGATGACGTCCATGACAAGGTGGAAGCGGTCGAGATCGTTGAGCATCACCATGTCGAACGGTGTGGTGGTGGTGCCCTCTTCGTTGTATCCGCGCACGTGAATGCTGCGGTGGTTGGTGCGGGCGTAGGTGAGTTGGTGGATGACCGATGGGTAGCCGTGGAAGGCGAAGATCACCGGTTTGTCGGCGGTGAACAGCGCGTCGAAGTCGCGATCGGACAGGCCGTGCGGATGCCGGCTGTCGGGTTGCAGGCGCATCAGGTCGACGATGTTGATGAATCGGACCTTCAGTTCGGGAAGGTGGGTGGCGAGTAGGTCTGCGGCGGCGAGTGTTTCGAGCGTGGGAATGTCGCCCGCGCAGGCGAGTACGACGTCGGGTTCGCCGTCGGCGCTGCCTGCCCACGGCCAGATTCCGAGCCCTCTGGTGCAGTGGGCGATGGCTTCGTCCATCGTCAGGTAGGTGAGTGCGGGTTGCTTTCCCGCGATGATGAGGTTGACGTAGTTGCGGCTGCGCAGGCAGTGATCGGCCACCGATAGCAGGGTGTTGGTGTCCGGTGGCAGGTAGACACGGGTGATCTCGGCTTTCTTGGTGATCACGTGGTCGATAAAGCCTGGGTCCTGGTGGGAGAACCCGTTGTTGTCTTGCCGCCAAACATGGGACGACAGTAGGTAATTCAGTGATGCGATCGGTGCCCGCCAGGGGATTTCCCTGGTGGTTTTGAGCCATTTGGCGTGCTGGTTGAACATCGAGTCGACGATGTGGATGAACGCCTCGTAGCAGTTGAACAATCCGTGCCGCCCGGTCAGTAAGTAGCCCTCCAGCCAGCCCTGACACAGATGTTCGGAGAGCACTTCCATCACTCGTCCGTCGGGAGCGAGATGGTCGTCACCAACCAATGTGGCTGCGTCCCAAGCACGATCGGTTCGTTCGAAGACCGCCGAGAGCCGGTTCGACGCCGTCTCGTCGGGGCCCATCAGCCGGAATCGGTCGGGGTTGGCGGCGATGATGTCACGCAGGAATTCTCCGAGGACCCCGGTCGCCCCGCTGGACTCGACCGCGGGATGTGCGACCGAGACGGCGTACTTGCGAAAGTCGGGCATGGACAAGTCGCGCAGCAGTCGACCGCCGTTGGCATGCGGGTTGGCGCTCATCCGCCGTACCCCTTGGGGTGCAAGGGAAGCCAGTTCCGGAACGAGCCGTCCGGTGGCGTCGAACAGCTCCTCCGGACGGTAGCCGCGCATCCACTGCGCCAACTGCGCCCGGTGTCCCTCATCGGTTCGGGTGTTCGCCAGCGGCACCTGGTGCGCGCGCCAGGTGCCCTCGACCGGGAGACCGTCGACCATTTTCGGTCCGGTCCAGCCTTTCGGGGTGCGCAGAATGATCATCGGCCACAGTGGGCGCGCCGAGCCGGTGCCGGCGCGGGCGTCGCGCTGGATGGTCGCGATGTCGTCGCACACTGTGTCGAGGGTCGCGGCGAGCTGTTGATGCACCTCGGCGGGGTCGTCGCCGACCACGAAGTACGGGGTGTGGCCATAGCCGCGCATCAACGCGGCGAGCTCTTCGTCCGGGATACGCGCCAGCACAGTGGGATTGGCGATTTTGTAGCCGTTGAGGTGCAGCACCGGCAGTACCGCGCCATCGGTCACCGGGTTGAGGAACTTGTTCGAATGCCAGCTCGCGGCGAGCGGCCCGGTCTCGGCTTCGCCGTCGCCGATCACGCACAGCGCCAACAGATCCGGGTTATCGAAGACCGCGCCGTAGGCGTGCACGAGGGCGTAGCCGAGTTCACCGCCCTCGTGGATGGACCCCGGTGTCTCGGGTGCGACGTGGCTGGGAATCCCGCCGGGGAAGGAGAACTGCCGAAACAGTGCCCGCATGCCATCCTCGTCCTGGCTGATCGAGGAGTACACCTCGCTATAGGTGCCCTCCAGGTAAGCGTTAGCCACCAGTCCCGGGCCGCCGTGACCTGGACCGGTTATGTAGAGCGCGTTGAGGTTTCGCTGTTTGATGACGCGGTTCATGTGCGCGTACAGCAAATTGAGGCCCGGCGTTGTCCCCCAGTGTCCGAGCAACCGCGGTTTGACGTGTTCCGCGCGCAGCGGTTCGCGCAGCAGCGGATTATCCAGCAGATAGATCTGGCCCACCGACAGATAGTTCGCCGCCCGCCAGTAGGCGTCGATCAGCTGCAGCTCATCAACGGTCAAAGTGGGGTTCTCGGCAAGATGGATGGACGGCACGGTGGCCTCCTCTGGATCGGTGTTCAGGTGTTGACTGCCGCGGATCGCGTTGCGGCAGTGCTGAATCGGGCGGCGCGGCGACGCAGCGAACGGCTCGTGCTGTAGCGCCTGCGCCGCGGTGCGCCGGTGACGGCTGCCATGCGGTAGAAGATCCCCTTGCCGATCTCGATGAGAACGAGATAGCCGACGACCATGGCGGCAAGTGCGGCGAAGTACGCGCCAGGCAGCGGACTGAAGCCGAGCGTATGAGCCAGCGGTGTCGCGGGCAGGACGGTACCGATCGCGACTACGCCGAACGCGGCCATGGTCAGCGCAACGCTGGGATGACTGTGGAAGAACGGTATTCGGCGGGTACGGATCGCGAAGATCACCAGGGTCTGGGTTGCCAGCGATTCGACGAACCAGCCGGTGCGGAATTCCACCGGCCCTGCGTGGAAGATCCAGAGCATGACCCCGAAGGTCAGGAAATCGAACACCGAACTCAGCGGACCGAAGAAGATCATGAAGCGCCGGATGAAACCGATATCCCAGTGCGAGGGGCGGCGCAATTGCTCCTCATCGACGTGATCGGTCGGGATGGCGAGCTGGCTTGTGTCGTAGAGCAGATTGTTGACCAGGATCTGCGAGGGCAGCATCGGCAGGAACGACAGGAACACCGATGCGCCCGCGGCGGAGAACATGTTGCCGAAGTTGCTCGACGTACCCATCAGGACGTATTTGATGGTGTTGGCGAAGATGCGGCGCCCTTCACCGACTCCGTCGGCAAGCACATCGAGGTTCTTTTCCAGCAGGATCACATCGGCCGCGTCTTTGGCGACGTCGGTAGCCGAATCCACCGAGATGCCAACGTCGGCGGCGTGTAGTGCGAGCGCGTCGTTGACGCCGTCACCGAGGAACGCGACAGCTCCCCCGCTGTGGCGTTGGACCCGCACGATCCGGGCTTTCGCTGCGGGGCTGATGCGGGCGAACACCGTCGTAGCCGTAATCGCGACGGCGAGGGCGGCGTCATCGAGCGCATCGACCTCAGCACCGGTCAGTACGCCTTTGCCGAGTCCGAGATCGCGGCAGACCTTAGACGCGACGGCCGGATTGTCGCCGGTGACCACCTTGACCGAAATCCCCAACGTCGCCAGCCTGCGCAGCGCGGCGGCGGCGTCGGTTTTGGGCGGGTCCAGGAATACCAGCAGCCCGACCAATCGCAGGTTGTATTCGTCGCGAGTAGTCGGTGGCTGCTGATCGTGGGCGGGGCGGGCGGCGACGGCGACCACCCGGTTGCCTGCGGCGAACTCCGCGGCCAGTGCTTCGCGTGCCGCGGCGGGCACTTCGACGCATCGTTGCAACACGGTTTCGGGTGCGCCCTTGGTAATCAGGGTCAACTGGCCCGCACTGTCGCGAACCAGGACCGAGACCATGTTGCGTTGATGGTCGAAAGGCAGCACGCCGAGTCGGGTGTAGCTCGCCAAGGCGGACTGTTGGGCCTTGACTTGCGGTGCGTTCCACAGCGCTTGGTCGAGCGGATTGCCGCCGACGATGTGGCCGGGGTCGCCGCTGTGTTCGGTGCACAGCAGTCCGGACCGCAGCACGAGGTCGAGGTCGACATCGTCCGCGGCGATCGCGCGGGTGAAGTCGATATGGCCCTCGGTGAGCGTTCCGGTCTTGTCGGTGAACAGGACATCGACATTGCCGAGATCCTCGATGCACACCAGCCGCTTGACCAAGACCTTGCGTCTGCTCATGCGCCGCGATCCCGCGGCAAGGCTGCTCGATACCACTGCGGGCAACAGTTGTGGGGTGATCCCTACCGCGATCGCCAGCGAGAACAGCAGCGCGTCCATCACGGGTTTGTGCAGGACCATGTTGGTCACGAATATCGACGTGGTCAGCGCCCCTGCCACGTAGACGAGCAGCATCGAGAACTTGCGTAGTCCGACCTGGAACTCGGTGTCGAGTGGATGGGTACTCAGCCCCGCGGCGATCTTGCCGAACTCGGTACGGGCTCCGGTGGCCACCACGACCCCGCGACCGCTGCCCGCGTTGACCACGGTGCCCATCAGCGCGCATCCGGACAGCTCGGCCAATGCGGTGTGCGCGGGCACGGTGTCGGTGTTCTTGTCGACGGGCAACGACTCCCCGGTCAGCACCGATTCGTCGCAGGACAGGCCCGTGACCTGCAGCAGCCGAAGGTCGGCGGCGACGATGTCGCCGAGTCGCAGGTCGAGGATGTCCCCCGGCACCAGGTCGGTCACGTCGACCTGGCTTGGCCGGCCGTCCCGGATCACCACGGTCTGGTGGTGGATCTGGTCGTGCAAGGCCGCCGCGGCCTTCTCGGCCCGATACTCGTTGACGGCCCCGAGCCCGACCGATAGCGCGACGATCACGCCGATGACCAGCGCGTCGCTGCGTTCACCCAAGAAGTAGGAGGCGAACGCCGCGGTCAACAGCAGAGCGAGCAGCGGCGACCGCACCTGATGCCAGAGCACCGGAAGTAGTCGGGCGCGGTGTGAGGAGACCGCGTTAGGTCCCCATTGCGCCTGTCGGCGTGCGACTTCGCCGCTCGACAAGCCCGCACCGATGTCGGTGCCGAGCTGATCCAGCAACTCGGTGCTCGCCGTTGCCGCCGCGGACACAATCCCCGTCGTGGGTGCGTCCGTGCGCAGAGCTTCGGTGGCCGTCATCGTAGATCCGACGGTGACCCGCACGACGACTCCATCAGCCGGCCATGCCAACGGCATAGAGCGTTCATCAGGGCTCACGGACAACGATCATCGGTACCTCGACCGAGTGCAGCAGTGCGTTGCTGGTCGAGCCGAGCACCATGGTCGTGAATCCGCCTCGCCCGTGACTGCCGACGACGACCAGTTGGGCGTTGGCAGATTCGTCCAAGAGTGAGCGAACCGGCCTGTCGGCCACCACGATTCGGCGTACCGCGACGTCAGGGTAGCGCTCGGTGTAACCGGCGAGGCTCTCGGCCAGGATGGCTTGCGCGGACTCCCGCGCGCCATCCCAACCCGCAACGGGCAAGTCCGGTCCGCTGGCGTCGCTCCACGCGTGCAGCGCGGTCAAACCGACCTTGCGCCGCGATGCTTCCTCGAAGGCGAGCTCGACCGCGGGGCTGCTGTTGCGGGTGCCGTCGACCCCGACGAGCACCGGTTGACTCGCCGAGACCGCGTCGGTGGCCGAGATCCCGTGGATCACCGCGACCGGGCAATGCGCGTGCTGAGTGGTCGCGGTGCTGACCGATCCGAGCAGTCCGCGCTGGAACGCACCCATCCCTCGGCTACCGACGACCAGTATCCGGGCCTGCGCGGACAGTTCGATCAGCATCGGGATGATCAGCTCGAACGACATCTCGGTGGTGATCTGCGATTCGTCGCCCGGTGCCGCGGTGCGTGCGATCCGGGTGGCCTCGATGAGGATTCGTTCCCCGTCCTCGCGCAGCCGTGCCACGTCGGCGTAGCCAAGGATCATGCCCGGTCCGAAGCCGGTTTGGATCACCATCGAGGTGACTAGGTGCAATCGGCATTGATGCAACCTTGCCTCGACCGCGGCCCAGGCCACGGCCTGCGCCGAGCTCGCGCTGCCGTCGACCGCAGCGATGATCGGGGAGTTGAGTTGTGTTGATGGCGAATGACTTTCGATAGACATCGAATCTGCTCCTCGGTTTCGGCGGCGGCGACCGTCTGTTTCGAGCATTCCGCTGAACCTCGCACGCGGGCAGAGAAGAAGGTCACCCGTTCCACGCCGAGTGGCCCGACATGGCGCAGTGCCGCGAATGCTGGTGGCCGAAGGTCCCTCGGTAAGCGTCGGTTCGGCACTGTGCGCTGCGACAACGCGAACGTAGCGTCGAAGTCGAACAGCTTCCGCAGGTCAATGAGGGGAACGAGATGCACTCACGAGTCGTCTACGAATCCATGTTCGGCAACACCGCTGCCGTCGCCGAGGCCATCGCGGCGGGGTTGCGCACCTACGGCACCGTCGAGGTACTGAACGTCGTCGCCGCCGCGAACGTGTCCGCGCCGACGGTCGATCTGCTGGTGGTCGGCGGCCCGACGCACGCCTTCGGATTGAGCAGGCAGCGAACCCGGCTCGCGGCCGCCGAACGCACCGAAGCGCCGGTCATGGCCGACATCGGCATCCGGGAGTGGCTCGACGCGGCACTTTCCGTACCCGAGGGCAGCCGGGCGGCGGCCTTCGGGACTAAGGTCGCGAAACCGTCCTGGCTGCCGGGTTCTGCCGCGCGCGGTGCGGGTAAACGGTTGCGGCGCTTGGGGTATGAGCTCGCCGACGACCCGATGGACTTTCTCGTCGACGGAATGACCGGCCCACTCGTCGCGGGCGAACTGACACGGGCGCGCGCCTGGGCCGAACGCCTCGCCCACGTCGAGCAAGACCACCTCGCGCACCGCGTCTGAGATCGAAAACCAACAATGACGTACCACATTCTGGTCGATGGCATCTCGATAACCACACCGATCACCGCCCCGCAGAAAGCCGAAATCAGATGTCCCCCAACACCATCAACCATCCAGTCCTCGTCGGCACCGATGGCTCCGCTGTCGCCACCGACGCCGTGCGCTGGGCCGCCTGCGAGGCGGCACGCCACGGCGCGCCGCTGCACATCGTGTACTCGATCGACGCCCCGATCGACTTCGGACCCGGCCTCGCCTTCACCCACATCGACTATGACTCCTACCGCCGAGCCGGCGCCGTAATCACCGACAAGGCACGCGAATCCGCCACCGCGGCGGCCGCGGCGATCGCCGACTTCGACATCAGCACGTTCGTTGTCGAAGCACCGCCGATTCCGGTGCTGCGCGATCGGTCGGCGAACGCGCGACTGCTCGTTATCGGTACGCACGGATACGGCGCTATCGGCCGAGGTCTGCTCGGGTCGGTGAGCACGTCACTGGCCAGACACGCGCTGTGCCCGGTCGCCGTGATCCCCGCGGCGACAGGCGACACACGACAGCGGGCGCGCGGTCCAGTGGTCGTCGGCGTCGACGGTTCCGGGGGCGGTGCGCACGCGCTCGACATCGCTTTCGACGAAGCGTCCCGTCGTGGTGCTCCGTTGCTCGCGGTCCTCACCTGGTCGGAGTTCAGTCACGCCGTCCCGCGCATCGACATGCGGCAGGAGGCCGAGAGGCTGCTCGCCGAAGCCATCGCGGGCTACCAGGAGAAATACCCCGATGTCCGAGTGTCCCGGCTTATCGCGCAGGCACGCCCGGCCAAGTACCTGCTCGAAACCGCCGAACTCGCTCAGCTGATCGTGGTCGGCAGCCACGGCCACGGCGGATTCCTTGGGATGACCCTCGGTTCGGTCGGCCAGGCCGTGCTGCACGGCGCGCACTGCCCGGTCATCATCGTCCGCCCGCCGAACTGACCTCTCCACCACACTTCTCCAGAGGAGAAAACCATGTATGCCATGACTTTTCGCGGCCGAGGCCAACCCAGCTGGGAGCAGGTCCCCGACCCTGAAATCCAGCACAGCACCGACGCGATCGTGCGCGTCGACGCGGTCACGATCTGCGGAACCGATCTACACATCCTCAAAGGCGACGTCCCCGAAGTCACCCCGGGACGCGTACTCGGCCACGAAGCGGTCGGCACGGTGACCGAAGTCGGTGCTGGGGTGCGCTCCCGCAAAGTCGGTGACCGCGTATTGATCTCGTGCATCTCCGCCTGCGGCACGTGCCGATTCTGCAAGGAAGGCCGCTACGGTCAGTGCCTGGGTGGCGGCGGCTGGATTCTCGGCCACCTGATCGACGGCACCCAAGCCGAATCGGTGCGCGTGCCCTTCGCCGACATGTCCACCCACCCGATCCCCGACAGCAGCACCGACGACCAGATGCTGATGCTGGCCGATATCCTGCCCACCAGCCACGAAGTCGGCGTGCTCAGCGGCAGGGTCCGTCCAGGCGACGTAGTCGTGATCATCGGCGCGGGACCGATCGGATTGGCCGCGATCATGACCGCACGGCTGTACAGCCCCGGCCACATCGTGGTCGTCGACCTCCTCGACAGTCGGCTGCGGGCCGCGAGCAAGTTCGGCGCCGACAGCACACTCAACAGCGCCCGCGATGACGTCCGAGCGCACCTCGCCCAGCTCACCGGCAACCTGGGTGCCGACGTCGTCATGGAAGCCGTCGGCGTACCCGAAACCTTCGAGCTGGCAGTCGATCTCGTCCGCCCCGGCGGCCACGTCGCCAACATCGGCGTACACGGCGCCCCGGCCACCCTGCACCTGGAACGTCTCTGGACCCGCGACCTGACCATCACCACCGGCCTGGTCGATACCAGCTCCACCCCAACCCTCATCCAACTGATCCGCACCGGCCAGCTCGACCCGGCACCGATGATCACCCACCACTTCGACATGAACGAATTCCCCAGCGCCTACGACACTTTCGCCCGCGCCGGCGAGACGGGAGCACTCAAAGTGATGGTCTCGCGGACCGCGCGACACTGACCACGGGGTCGGCGGCTACCACGATGTTCACCCGGCCAGGCCGGGGTGCGATCGAACGAGCGGGGCCGAGTGACCTTTGGCCCTCCGGATCAGGCTCAAGTCCCGTATCCGCCGCCTCCGGCTCGACGGACACTCGGGGTATGACCGAATGTGATGTTATTCCCGAAACCTTCGTGCCGGATCGACCGACAATCACTGCGGCTGTACGGCTGGCCGGGCGGGCGCCGTCGGTACACAACACGCAGCCGTGGCGCTGGGTTTTCGACGGCACTCGCCTGCACCTTTATCGCGACAACGAACGACTCCTCGCGTCGGCCGATCCACACGGCAGGAAGCTGGTTATCAGCTGCGGTGCGGTGCTGCATCATCTGCGCACCGCGCTTGCCGAACGGGGCTGGCACACCGACACTGTGCGGTTGCCCGATCCCGAGCAGCCCGATCAGCTGGCGGCCATCGAGTTCCGCCCGTGGCCGGATGCGCCGATCGGTGTGCACGCCCGCGCCCGCGCGATCGAACTGCGCCGCACCGACCGGCTGCCGATGCTCCCACCGCGGAACTGGGACGGGCTCGTGCACGCCGCACGAATGCTGGCGAACCCGCACGATATCGAACTCGATGTCCTCGACGCGGATGCGCGATCGCGCCTGGCCATCGCTTCGCAGCACGCGACCGCGCTGCGCCGCTATGACATGGAGTACCAGACCGAATTACATTGGTGGACGGGCCATTCCCACGTGACCGAGGGTGTGCCGCGCAGCGCGCTCGTCTCGGACGCGGAATCTGCCCGTGTCCCGGTAGGTCGCGCTTTCCCGTCCGCGCCGCATTCGGCACGCCGCGGCGAAGTCGAGGACCAGGCGCAACTGATCGTGCTCAGCTCCGCGGACGACTCGATCCTCGCGTGGCTCAACACCGGTGAAGCGCTGTCGGCGGTGCTGCTGGAGTGCACCGTGGCCGGCCAAGCCAGCTGCGCGCTGACCCACATCACCGAGCTGCCCACCGTCCGCAAGACCATCTCGAGCCTGCTGGCCGATCCGGTGGTGCCGCAAGTCGTGATCCGGGTCGGCTCGGCGCCGGACGGCGAAGAACCACCGACCTCGCCGCGCCGCCCCGTCACCGACATACTTACCTTCGTTTAGCTCAGGCCCGAGCTAGGGCCGAAGGTCCATGGAGACAGGGACCGACTACCCGATAAAGACCCTCGCCGTGGTGAACGCGGATCGAATGCCCGGATCGGTGACGATAGGCCCCGGATTCAGTGCGGAAAGACCATCACGACAACGGATGCCGCAGGGCGACACTCGATATATGGATGTGGACAGTGATTCAGGTACACCGGAGCTCGAGATTGTGCGGGACGCTCTAACGATCGCCTGTCGCGCACCATCGGTGCACAACACTCAACCCTGGCGATGGGTCTTCGACGGCACCCGGCTGTTCCTGTACAGCGACACCGCTCAGCGGCTCATTGCCGCCGATCCGCAGAGCCGCCAGCTGATAATCAGCTGCGGTGCGGCACTGGACCACGCACGCCAGGCGTTCGTTGCGATGGGTTGGTTCGCTTACGCCACCCGGATGCCCGATCCGGACCGGCCGGAGCTGCTTGCCGTATTCGAGTTCCGGCCGTGGTGCGGAGCGCTGAACAGGACAGCGGCCCGGGTGCGCGCTATCCCGCTGCGGCACACCGATCGACTGCCGATGGCAGCGCCCGGCGACTGGTCCGGCGTTCTCGAGACGGTGCGCGAGCTGGCTCGACCGCACCATGTGACGGTCGATGAGATCACCGACGACGACCGCCCCCGGCTGGCTGAGGCCACCCGCCAGGTGACCGCGCTACGTCGGCACGACAGCGCGTATCAGGATGAATTGCATTGGTGGAGTGGGCATTCGGAGTCGCATGCCGGCGTCCCGGTAGCCGCCCTTATCTCGGATAACGAGGCCGCTCGGGTCGATGTCGGCCGCGCCTTTCCGTCCGCACCGTATTCGACACGGCGACCCGACCTCGACGACCACTCACGATTGGTCGTGCTCAGCACCATCGGCGACTCCCCCGGGCAATGGCTGCACACCGGCGAAGCACTATCCGCTCTGCTACTCGAGTGCACCGCGCGCGGCTTGACCACCGGCATCCTCACCCACATCACCGAACTCATGACAACGAGAGCAGAAATCGCCGAGCTGATCACCCAACCGGGCGTCCCGCAGGTCGTGATCCGAATCGGCACCGCGCCAGCGGAAACCGGCATCGACTCGACACCGCGGCGACCACTGTCCGCGGTACTCGAGGTCCACCCGCCCCACGTACGCAACCCCGCATCGGTCGACCTGACGCTGTCGGCTCCGGTGCGATCCTGACCCAGTGGACTCCCGCAACCGGCTCCACACCACGGCACGGGGGCCAGCGGTTCGATCAGTCCGCGGGTGTCCGGTTGTCGAGTGCGTGTTGGAGGTTGGTGTTGAGGCGTTGGGCTTCGGCGAGTTGGTCTTCGAGGATGACGATGCGGCAGGCTGCTTCGAGGGTGTTGCCGGTGTCGACGAGTTCGCGGACGCGGCCTGCGATGCGCAGCTGGTAGCGGGAGTAGCGCCGGTGCCCGCCGGAAGAGCGTTGCGGGGTCAGTAGTTTCGCAGCGTCGAGGCCGCGCAGAAATGATTGGGTGACGCCGAGTATTTCCGCGGCGCGGCCCATGCTGTAGGCGGGGTAGTCGTCATCGTCGAGTTTGTCGGCGGCACTGGTGTCGTCGGCGGGGTCGGTGTTCGTTTGCTGCACAGCACCTCTCGGGTTTCAACGTTGGCAGGCCCCGGCGCTGAGCGCCGGGGCCTGGGATCTACGGAAGAGGGGGGATTGACTTCATATTTTGGCCCACCGGCCACTGGGGCCGATGTCGTGCACCGCTCCCGAGTTTCTCGGGATGCGGGACTGCTAGGTGACTAGTCAGCGACCACCTCCTGTGGTATCAGGTGTTGCCTGCGGTTTTCAGTGTTTCTTCGTCCCCCTCCGGCGGTCCGGCCGAGTGCGGCCGGATTCTCGTCTCCGCCGGAGGGGACGGTGGAACCTCATGTTCCGGGCAGTTCACCTGCCCGGCCTCTGGACTTCTCTGTTCGACGACAGTGACTGTATACCCGCTCACGGAGAATGTCTACACCCGACGCAATAGATTTTTTCCATCTGCGACGACGCCTTAAGTGCAGCCTCGATGGAGGCTTAGGTGCTGGTAGCCGGCACGCTATGGATCCAACACATCGGCGAGTGCGCGGCGCGGCGCGACCGGCAGCGCGACGGCATCTGCGGAAGCCCAGCCGATTCTGATGACGGCCTGCGGATATGCCAGGTCGTCCAGCACGCCGACGCGGATGCGCTGGCGTAGTTCGGGAATTTCGAGTGGCTCGGTCAGGGCGCAGGTCGCCAAGCCGACGTTGGTCGCGGTCAGCAGTACCGCGCTGAGCGCCTCACCCGCGCACAGCTGGGCGGACCGGTCGTCGGTCGAGGTGCCGAGCACCAGTAGTTCAGCGAAGTCGGGCGCAGCCTGTCGCGGTACGGCGACTATCCCCGGTACTCCCCCGGGATCCGGGTACAGCGCGATACTGCGGGCAGGCGCGCCGTCCGGCGTCACCGGCCTGCCGCTCCAATCGGCCAGTTCCACTCGATAGACGGCACCTGTGTCCTGGGCCGCGCGCAGCACCTCGACCAGACGCTCGCGTGTGGTGTCCACCGCCTGCCGGACACTCGCCCCGAGCGTCGTCGCACGTTCGCTCACCAACCCGAGGTAGCCGGGCGGGATCGGCGTCGAACTGAAGGGCCGCCGATCGGTCTGCCTGCGCAGGATCGCGCTGCTCAGTGCGTGCTCGAGCATGGTCGGTCGATGTGGCACCAGTTCGATCGATGCGAGCTGGTTCGGATCGGCCGGATTCGGTAACCGATGCACGACGGCCGACCACCCCGCCGCGGCGAGCGCGATTCGCAGATGGTGTAGTGCTGCGCCACAGCTCAATACGGCGTCGCGCTGGTCGAGGCCGGACAGCTGATCAGCCCGCGTCGGGTCGAGATACAGGTGTACGTGATGGTCGCTGATCCGGAACCGCCACGGCTGGGTGTTGTGAACCGACGGCGCCCGCACCGCGAGCGTCAACGCCGCCCGCAGGGTGTACTCATCGGGCCATCCGTGGTTCATCGTCGTTCACCGTCCATTTCATCGTCGGTCTCTACGCTGCCATTCCGGTGACGTCCGGATACAGAGCAGGACGGCCCCATGTCGAGGGACTTCCGGAAACGATCCGAAAGTCCCTCGACATCAATGACCTTCGGCCGTCCCGCAGCCCGAGGTAGCCGATCCGTACCTGGTCGATCGGATCGACTGGCTCGCGACGCGCTTCATCGACGGCCGAGAATCGTTGCTGATGAACAGGATTGCCGATGACCGCAGCGTCGACGGTCACGGCGATCTACAGGCCGAGGACATCTTCGATCTGACCGACGGCTTCCGACGACAGCGCGCCCAAGTGCTTGCTGCCGACGCACACGCCGATGTGGTTCAACTACAGTGCGACGTCCGGCCACGGTGGCGAACCGCCGGATCGGCCAACGCGACACCGGCGACGCCGAGGCGACGCCGCAGATTGCCGTAGCCATGTCGGAGTCCGGCAATCGGCGACCAACCCGGATACGTCAAGGGACTTTGGTCCTCAATCGAGAGTCGAACTCCGTGCCGCGGCCGAGGAAATCTTCGTAGGCTGAATCAACTGCTCAGGGAGGTGCATACCCATGGTCACCGTGTTCTTGGTGGACGACCATCACATCGTGCGACGCGGGGTTGCCGACCTGATCGACGCCGAAACCGACCTCGAAGTGATCGGCGAGGCAGGCAACGTATCCCAGGCGATGGCGCGCATTCCCGCGCTGCGACCCGACGTCGTCGTCCTCGACGTTCGACTACCCGACGGCAACGGCATCGAACTGTGCCGTGATCTGCTCAACCAGCATCCCGAGCTGCGCTGCCTGATCCTGACCTCGTTCACCGATGAACAAGCGATGCTCGACGCGATCCTGGCCGGAGCCAGCGGCTATGTGGTCAAAGACATCGGAACCCTTGAACTCGTCGATGCCATTCGAGAGGTCGGCGCCGGACGATCACTCCTCGACAACCGTGCCGCGGCCGCACTCATGGCAAAGCTGCGCGACGAGGCCAGTGCCAAAACCGGCCCGCTGGCCAGCCTGACCGATCAAGAACGCACATTGCTCGATCTGCTCGGCGAGGGATTGACCAACCGGCAGATCGCCGGCCGGATGTTCCTGGCCGAGAAGACGGTGAAGAACTATGTTTCCCGGCTCTTGGCCAAGCTCGGTGTCGAGCGGCGCACCCAGGCCGCCGTCATCGCCTCCAAGCTTCATACACCGCAGCCGAAGGAATGAGTCGCTAGCAGGGACGCAGGCGGGTTGTCGGCCTACCGCTGCGGTCATCTTCACGTGGGAGGATGACGAATATGGATGGCAAACGGTCCGGCTCGGCTGGACCTGGTCAAAGCCCGGTGATCGAAACACTGTCGCAGATGCGACTGCGTGAGCTGCTCGCCGAGGTGCAGGAGCGAATCGCCCAGATCGTCGGTGTGCGCGATCAGATGGACCGGCTGATCGAGGCCATGCTGGTGGTGACGGCGGGCCTCGACCTCGACAACACCCTGCGCACGATCGTGCACACCGCGATCGAGTTGGTCGACGCGGGATACGGCGCACTCGGCGTCCGCGAAACCGACAAGGAGAGTTTGCAGCTCGCCGAATTCGTCTACGAAGGCATCGACGACCGAACCCGGGTCATGATCGGTGACCTGCCGCGCGGTCATGGCGTACTCGGCGTGCTCATCGAGGAACCGAAACCCATTCGGCTGACCGATCTTTCGACCCATCCCGCCTCGGTCGGCTTCCCGGAGCATCACCCACCGATGAATACGTTCCTCGGTGTTCCGGTGAAGGTGCGTGATGAGGTGTTCGGCAACCTCTACCTCACCGAGAAAGCAGGCGGCCAAGAATTCACCGACGACGACGAGGCCATCGTGCTTGCCCTGGCCGCGGCCGCGGGTACGGCCATCGCCAACGCTCGCCTCTACGAGCAGTCCCGCGTCCGTCAACAGTGGCTCGAAGCGACCCAGGACGTGGCCACCGAACTGCTCGGCGGCAGCGAACCGATCGAGGTGCTCGAGCTGATCGCCGACCGGGCGCTGAAACTCACCCACTCCGCGGCTGCCTTCCTCGCACTGCCCGAGGATCCCGATATCCCGCATGACGAGGTCACCGAACTCGTGGTCGTCGCCGCAGCGGGCACCGGATCGGAACACCTTCCTGGGCAACGTATCCCGATTGCCGACTCGCATTCCGGCACGGCGTACATGTCAGGTCGGGTGGTGGCCAGCGACCAACTGATGTTTCGCCCGCAATTCGACGGACCCGCCGAATTCGGACCCGCGCTGATTCTTCCGCTACGTGCCGAACACACGGTGATAGGCGTGTTGGTCACCCTGCGCCCGGTCGAGGTACAACCACTCGACGCAGCCGGGCAGGCCATGATCACCGCCTTCTCCGATCAGGCCGCGCTCGCACTGCGACTAGCGGCCACCCAGCGACGAATGCGCGAACTCGACGTACTCTCCGACCGCGACCGCATCGCCCGCGACCTGCACGACCACGTCATCCAGCGACTCTTCGCCGTCGGCCTGTCACTGCAAAGCACGACGCAGCGAACCCGCACCCCCGAAATCAAAACCCGACTCACCGAAACCATCCAAGATATCCAGGCCATCGTCCAGGAAATCCGGCACTCGATCTTCGATCTGCACAGCAGCACCGCCGCCGACGCCCCGACCCTGCGCAAACAGCTGCACGCGGTGATCGCCGAGATGACCGCCGACACCGGCCTGCGCACCACGATCCGACTGGCCGGACCGGTCTCGGTGTTGTCGCCACCGCTGTCCGAGGACGTCGAGGCGGTCCTGCGCGAGGCGGTCAGCAATGTCGTCAGGCACGCCTCGGCGACCACGGTCTCGATCAATCTCGCGGTCCGCGACGACGTCACTATCGAGATCACCGACGACGGCACCGGCATCCCCGAAAACCTCCCCCGCACAAGCGGACTCGCGAACCTGGCCGCGCGTGCCGAGCGATCCGGCGGCCATTTCGACATCGGACGCGGCGCCGACCGCGGCACCGTGTTGCGCTGGTCCGCACCACTGCCCGACCAACCGCCGCGCAAAGACTGACGGCTTCCGGACCTTCGCCCCCGTAGGCAGACCCCGGATCCGAGGTAGCTGGACCGGTCGAGCACCCGGGTCCGGGACCATCGCCCCGCCGGATGGAACCTTTCGGCCCTGTGGCGTGCCGATAGCGATACCGCAGGCTGAGCAGTACCACCTCCGGCTTCGTATCGGGTGTGGCACCGAGGAGGAGCGTCCGTGACAACCGATCAGGAGCGATCCCATGAGTAGCACTCGGGCGAAACCCGATGTGCCCCACCCGACCTTTCGTGATCGGCACGAAGCCGGGCAACCCATGACCGCATCACCCGGGCATCATCACCGCGACCCGGATATACCGGTGCGATTCCATTGGCACACGATCGCCTGGATCGCCGCAACCGTCGTCGCGACCTACATACTGCTGCCTCAGATCGGACAGCTCGGGCAGACCATCCGCACCCTGGGCGATGCGCAATGGCAGTGGCTCGCAGGCGCGTTGGCAATGTCGGCCATGACCTACGCCACCGCGGCGCTCGCGGTAAAGGGCGCCAGTCCCCGGCCACTCCCCTTCGCACGCACGATGAACGCGCAACTGGCAACGTCGTTCGCCAACCTGCTTATGCCATACGGGGTCGGCGGCACCGCCGTCAACGAACGGTATCTGGAACGCTGCGGGCTCACCAGGGCCACCGCCGTCGCGACCGTCGCCCTGACGGTGACCGCCGGTGTCATGCTGCACCTCATCGAGCTGGCCTGCGCCGGAGTCTGGCTGGGCCGGACCAGGCTGCTGCTGACCGCCGCGCTGCCTTCCGGTTGGACATTGCTGATCGGCTTCGTCGCCGTGATGACCGCGCTCGGCGTCGCAGTCGTGCTCATGCTGCGGCGCCCCGCCTGGCTCACCGAGATACGCACCACCCTCGGCGCGATGGCCGGCATCCTGCGCCAGCCGTCACGGGCCGCCATGCTGATCGGCGGTCAGGTCGGCACAAATATCGCTTACATTGCGGCCCTGGGGTTTTCGGTTCACGCATTCGGCGGACACGCCTCGGTCGCTTTGGTCGCCGTGGTCTTTCTGGGCGGCGCCGCTCTCGGCGCAGCAAGCCCAACTCCCTCAGGGCTCGGCGTCGTCGAGGCAGCCCTGGTGACCGGGCTGATAGTCGGCGGTGTGCCGAGTGCACCGGCGGTCGCGGGCGTCCTCGCCTATCGGCTGGCGACATTCTGGATCCCGGCAGCCGCCGGGTCCATCTCCTTGAAATCCCTGCAGCACCAACGATCCCTCTGACGGATGGAACTGACCGACTTCGGCTTTCGTTCGGACGCACCGCGACGGACTGCGTAAATCCACACCGCTACTCGACCGATGCCCCGGCGCCGAGGGCAGATCGGCTCAGCGGCACTTCCCACGATTGCCCGGCGGACAGCGTCTTCTCGATGTCCTCGACGCTGACCCGAATGGGAGCAACCGTGCTGGGATGCAGGCGCAGAACGGCTCGGGTGCTGGTCAGGATGACGGTGAGCGGTTGCCCGCGGTAGCTGAGGGTGAATTCGGCTCGCGGCAATTCGTCGGGCAGGACCGGATGTAGCCGGAGGATATCGTCGCGGGTTTCGACGCCGCCGTAGCAGCGGATGACCATATCCGCGGTGCCTGCCATGGCACCCAGATGGACCCCTTCGCGAGTGGTGCCGCCTTGGGTGTCGGCCAGGTCGGCGTCGAGAGCCTCGGTGAACAGCGACCACGACAGAGCGCGGTTGGTGCGCGCCAGGACCCAGGCGTGCGCCAAACGACTCAAGGTGGAGCCGTGACTGGTGCGGGCGAGGTAATACTCGACGGTGCGGGGGATGAGTTCCGGCGGCAGCGAGTAGTCGAGACGGTCGAAGAGGTCACGTAATTCGTCGGCGGAGAACAGGTAGAACAGCATGAGTACGTCAGCTTGTTTGGAGAGCTTGTAGCGGTTGGTGGTGTCACCCTCGGCTTGCAGGATCAAGTCGAGGCGGCCGATCTCGCCGTATTCGGATCGGTAAGCGTCCCAGTCGAATTCGTCCAGTTGCTCATATCCTTCGAACTGACTGATAACGCCTTCGTGGAACGGCACGCGCAGCCGTCTGCTGATCCGATCCCACTGCCCGGGTTCGTCCGATCCGATCCGCAGCCGATCGCGCAGCGGGTCGCAATCGTGGCCGGCGAGCAGTGCTACCGCCGCGTGGGCACGGGCCAGGACCCAAGCGGTCAATACGTTCGTGTAGGCGTTGTTGCGCAGACCGCTGCCCGGCGTATCCGGGTAGCCGTCGTGGTACTCGTCCGGTCCCATCACCCCGGTGATGTCGTATCGGTCGTCCGCTGGGTCGTACACGGCGAGACTGGCGAACAGCCGTGCCACCTCCACCAGCATCTCGGCGCCGCAGTCCATGAGGAACCGCAGGTCTGCGGTGGCCTGGTAGTACTGCCACACGCTGTAGGCGACCGCGAGTCCGACGTGACGCTGACGGCGTGAATTGTCCGGCATCCATTGGCCGTTGCGAAGGTTGAACAGTTGGTCCGGAGTCTCCTCGCGCCCGTCGCTGCCGCTCTGCCAGGGAAACAGGGCTCCCGCGAGTCCTTCGGCGTTTGCCGCCGCGCGCGCCTGTGGCAACCGGCGATAGCGGTAGCGCAAAAACGCTCGGGTCAGTTCGGGTCTGCGCAGTGTCAGCACGGGGTAGACGAACAGCTCGTCCCAGAAGATATGGCCTCGATAGGCTTCACCGTGCAGCCCGCGAGCAGGCAGACCGACATCATCGTCCGGACCGACCGTAATGGTCGCTTGCAGAACGTGAAAGATGTGCAGATTCAACGCGAGTCGGTGATGACGACCGCCGCCGAGCGCAATGCCGAACCGGTCCCACAGGTGCGCCCATGCCTCGATGTGTGCGGCGAGCAAGGCCTCGAACCCGGGTGCCCGGCCGATCCGATGCTCGGCCGCCAGCACGGCCGTGGACAGGCCTCGGTCCCGCGATGTCGTCATGACGGCGATCTTCTCGATGGTCACAGGTGTACCGGAACGGAGATCGATCGTGAATTCGATTCCGGGACACGCATTGTCGAGCATAACCCGACGATCGGACACGGCGACTTCGCTGTGGGTGCGCGCGGCGGTGGCAATGGTGATGCCCGATTGATTGGTGATCGCCTCGTACAGCACGGTGTCGGGATCCAGCTGCCGGGATCCGACCGGTCGCAGATGGTCGTGCGCGAGATCGTGGTCGGCGGCCGCATTGCGGTTCGCTACGCGTCCGTTGATCGCCGAGGTGACCACAATGGATCCGGCCCAATCCTGCGCTTCGAGGGTTAACTGTACTGCGGCGAGGTGTGGATGCGACAACGACTGGAATTGCCGGGAGGTGACGCGGGTGGTCCGGCCCGTGCTGTCGCGGTACCGGTTGACCCGGGTGAGCACGCCGGCCCGTAGATCCAAATCCTGATGATGACTGAGCATTTCGGGCGAATCGGGGCGTAGCAGCGGGCCGTCTGCCGGACGGACGGTCAAGAACGCCCAATCAGGTGCGTTCACCAGATGCTCGGTTTCGACTGTGCCGCCGTTGATTTCGGTGGTGCGGCGGTTGTAGATCCCTGCCAGATACGTCCCAGGATAGTGAACCGAGTCCGCCGCGCTGCCCGGCACCGCGCCGCGGGTGGCCCAGTATCCATTCCCCAACGTGCACAACGCTTCCCGCGTCCCCTCCAGCGCCGGGTCGAACCGGTCGTAGATCAGATTCCAGCCGCCGTCGCCCGCGGTGGTCGCACCACCACACCATCGGGTGTCTCGCTCGCCGATCACGGTGGTGGGCGACAGTTGCAGATCGGTGAGGTCGGTGACCACGACATCGGCGCCCGCGTCGGTCAGTTGCGGACCGGTCCCGGTGTGGTCCACTCCGACAACCAGCCCGAATCCGCCCATCGCCGCGGCGCGGACACCAGCTACCGCGTCCTCCATGACCACGGCGTCGATGGGTTGGACGTGCAGCCGCCGCGCGGCTTCGAGGAACATGGCAGGGTCGGGTTTGCCAGGCAGGTTCATGCGCAGTGCGTCGGTGCCGTCGACGCGGACGGTGAACAGTTCGGCGATTGCCGCCGCGTCGAGTATTTCGGCGCAGTTGCGGCTCGCAGTGACCAGTCCGGTTGGTATAGCGGCCGAGCGCAGCTGTTCCAGCAGGTTTTTCGCGTCGGGGAACACTCGCACACCAACCTGTGCCAGTGCGGCCGCGAACAGCTGTTGTTTGCGGGCGGCCAGGCCTGCGATGGTTACCTGCCGGGGGTTATCGGTCGGGGTGCCTTCGGGCAGTTCGATACCGCGGGATTTCAGGAAGGCCCGCACCCCGTCCTCACGGCTTCGGCCGTCCACCCACCTGCGATAGTCGACATCGGCGTCGAAGGGCGGCTGTGTCGGACCGGCGAGTTCGGGCAGCACCTGATCGAACAGCGACTTCCACGCGGCCGCATGGACTTCGGCGGTATCGGTGACCACGCCGTCCATATCGAAGATGACCGCACCGTAGTCATTGGCGGTGCGACCGGGCGCCGCCGCGAGATTGTCGAGACGCATCTTGGGCATGCCCTCGTCACTTGTCAGGATCGACTCACTGTGTCCACGAGACCCGCCAATGCTGATCGACGGGTCTTCGCTTGCCATCTCGATAACGGCCTCGTCGTTCAGTCAGTTCGATATCGGCGTCGTTGCCGCCGGGGTGGAGGTGCCGTTGGGCTTCGGTGTGGGATGAATCGGTAGCGGCGGTTGCACGCCGGTGAGCGCGGACGCGGCCGCGGTTTCGCGGGCGAAGAAGCTACCGATCTCGCCGATCGCGCTCATCAGTGGCGCCGGGAATACGACGGTGGTGTTCTTGTCGACGCCGAGTTCGATCAGGGTCTGCAGATTGCGTAGCTGCAGGGCAAGCGGATGGGCCATCATCGTGTCGGAGGCATCGCCCAGCGCGGCGGCAGCCATTGATTCACCCTCTGCGGCAATAATTTTCGCTCGCTTCTCGCGCTCGGCCTCGGCTTGGCGTGCCATGGCCCGCTTCATGCTGTCGGGCAGTTGGATGTCCTTCAACTCGACCAGGGTGACTTCGACACCCCATTCCAGGGTGGTCGTATCGAGGATCTCCCGGATACCGGCGTTGATGACGTCGGTCTCGGAGAGCGCCTCATCGAGAGTGTGCTGCCCGACGACCTTGCGCAGCGTGGTCTGCGCGATCTGATCGATGGCGGCGTAGACGTTTTCGATCGCGACGACCGACTTTTCGGCATCGACGATTCTGAAGTAGGCGACGGCCGAGATATCGACACTGACATTGTCGCGGGTGATGATGCCCTGCGATTGGATCGGCATGGTGATGATGCGCATCGTCACTTTCCGCAGTTTATCGATCACCGGGACAATGAAATTGAGACCGGGCTCGCGAACCGCGATTACGCGCCCGAGCCGGAACAGCACTCCCTTTTCGTATTGGGTCACCACTCGTATGGACAGTGCCAGCGCGATCAGCGCCACCACGACCACGGTGAGGACAATGGCTAATACGTTCACAACTGCTCCTTCTGAGGGCACGAATCCTTTTCTGCCATCCATAGAATGCGCTCGGGCGCAACTCGATCCCAGGGCCGAACAGCACCGGGTGACGGGTAGATCGGCCTCTTGGTGGAGCAGGCCGGTCCGTCATCGTCGCGCTGCGTCAGCCAGGGTGCCGGGCGATGATGACTGGGCAGTCGGCGCCGTGCAGGACTGCTTGGCTGACCGACCCGAGGGTCATGCCCGCGAAGCCGCCGCGGCCGTGGCTGCCGACGACGAGCAGCTGTGCCTGTTCGGCCTCCGCGAGTAGTCGCTTCGCCGGCTGATCCTGGGTGACCACACGCTGTACCTCGAGGTCGGGATACTTCTCCGCGTAGCCTGCCAGGCCCTCGGACAGCAGTTCCTCGCCCTCTTTCTGTCTGTCGGCGCGGGAAATGTAGCGATGGGATTCGGACCAGGTGAGGACCGCGCGCAATGCGACGTTGCGATGGCACGCTTCGTCGAACGCGACGTCGATGGCCTGGATACTGCTCGGCGAGCCGTCGACTCCGACCAGCACGGGTCCCCGCGCTCGACGCGGTTCGTAGTGTTCGGGTTCGGGGATGACGGCGACCGGGCAGTGCGCGTGCCTGGCCAAAGCGGTGCTCACCGAGCCGAGCAGCCCACGACGGAAGGCGCCGATACCGCGTGTGCCGACGACGAGCAGCCGCGCGTCCTTGGACCGATCCCGTAGCACCGGTATCGGTGGTGCCTCGACCACGAATGTGTTGACGTCGAGATCGTCGACGGGTGCGGCCGCCGCTGCGGCGAAATCACGTGCCGCGGCGACCGCGGCGATGCCGTCCGCGCGGTAGGTGTCGTAGTCGAATTGGTCGAAGGCGATCCCCGGTCCGAAGTCCATCGGGAAGCTGATGGCGTACACGATGTGCAGCGGGGCGCCGTGTCGTACGGCGTCGACAGCTGCCCAGCGCAAGGCCTCGGTCGCGGTGACGGAACCATCGATACCGACGAGGACTGGAGGATTGATGGCATTGGCGGACATGTGAATTCCTAACTCTGCTGTGACGGGTTGGCTAGCGCCATGTTTCGTGCGTCTCGGGAGGCGGCACGAGCGTCGCACCGGCGGTAGCGCCGCCGTCGAGGACGAATTCCGATCCGGTCGAGAAGGCGGCCTCGGTGACGATGAAGCCGACCATCGAGGCGACCTCCTCCGGCTCGCCGAAGCGCGGGAGGGGTTGTCCCGCAGCCATGTTCGTCAGTCCGGCCGTCATCGGCGTGTGGATCGGGCCGGGGTGTACCGAGCAGACCCTGATGCCCGCGTCGCCGAGCTCGATCGCGGCGGCCTTGGTCAGTCCGCGCAGGCCCCATTTACTGGCCACATAACCGGCCATCCCCGAATAGCCGATCAGGCCTGCGGTGGAGGAGATATTGACGATGACGCCATCCCCGGCGGCACGCAGCCGCGGCGCCGCAAGGTGCATACCGAGCCAGGCGCCGACCAGGTTGACGTCGACGACATGCCGGAACATGGCAGGCGACTCGGTTTCGATGCCACCGAAGTCGAGGATGCCCGCGTTGTTGATCAGGACGGCCAGCGGCCCGAAGTTCGCCTCGGCATCATTGAGCACCCGCCGCCACCCGTGTTCGTCGGTGACGTCGAGTTCGCGGAATATCGCTGTCGGACCGAGAGATTCGGCCGTCTCGGCACCTTCTTGATCGAGGATGTCGGCCACTACGACGCCGACGCCGGACTTGACGAGCGTGCGCGCGATCGCCGCGCCGATACCGCGGGCACCGCCGGTGACGACGGCGCTTCGGCCATGGAGTTCGAGCATGATATCTACCTCTCGGTGTACGGGATTCGATGTCTTCAGGTTTTCGCGAACGACGCTGCGGGCGCGATGGTTTCGGGGACTCCGGCCCTTCGGCGAAGCAGCCAGCGCCGGATCTCGTCGGCGCCCCAGATGATGAACGGGTACGGTGCCGTGAAGGCGAGCATGGCCGGGGTGAGCGCGGCAGTGCCGAGCAAGTGCTGAATCGGCGGGACATAAACGACCACGGCGGCGAGCGCGAGTTCGAATGCGATACCCCCCAACAACAGTGGGTTGGACAGCACGCCGATCGAGCGCAGCGAGGCCCGTTCGGTGCGGGCGGCGAACGCGGTGCCGATCTGGCCGGCCACCAGGCCGAAGAATGTCATCGTCGTGGCCTGCAGATAAGCGTGATGCAGAGGCGTGCCAGGGCCGGTGGGATCACCCAGATGCCATCCCGCACCGAGCAGGACATAGAAGAAGCCCGCCATTCCCAGTGCCGCGGCGATCGCGCCGAGGAACAGCCACGCGCGCAATACCATCGGGATCTGGATGATCGACTCGTCGCGTCGGCGCGGTGGACGTCGCATGAGACCGGGCTCGGCTGGTTCGCGACCGAGTGCGAGTGCGGGCAGGGTTTCGGTGCCGATATCGATGACCAGTAGCTGTAAGACGGTCAGCGGCAAGGGAATAGAGCCACCCGAGAGCGCGAACACGATGAACGGGGTCACCTCGGGAGTCGCGTGGGCGAAGATGTAGAAGATGAACTTGCGGATGTTGTCATAGACCCGCCGCCCGGCCTCGATCGCCGCGGCGATGGTGGCGAAGTTGTCGTCGGTGAGGATCATGGTGGCGGCCTCGCGGGCCACATCCGTGCCGGAGCGGCCCATCGCGATGCCGATATCGGCGCGCCGCAGGGCGGGGGCGTCGTTGACGCCGTCACCGGTCATCGCCACGACATGTCCGGCCTCGCGAAGTGCGTCCGCGACACGGAGTTTCGCTTCGGGCGAGGAGCGCGCGAAGATCAGCTCTGGCGTCGTGGACAGCAGTGTGTCCAGCTCGGCTTCGCTCATCCGCTCGAGTTCCTCGCCGGTCACCACGACCGGTTCGCCATGGGTGATCCCGACCTGGGCGGCGATGGTCGCGGCGGTCAGACCGTTATCGCCGGTGATGACGATGATGCGGATGCCTGCGGCGTGGCATACCGCCACCGCGTCGGCGACCTCAGCGCGAGGCGGGTCGGTCATCGCGACGAAGCCGAGTAGCAGCAGGTCCCGTTCGGCTTGGTCGCGGGCATCCGGCGGGGTGCCGCTCGGCAGTCGGCGTTCGGCGACCGCGAGTACCCGAAGTCCTTGCCGCGCTTGCGCATCCACCAAATCGACCAGTGTTGTGCGTCGGTCAGTGGTCAGCAGTTGCGGGTGGCCGTCGGCGTCGAGTTCGGTAGTGCACAGTGGTAGCACTGTCTCGGGTGCGCCCTTGGTGTGCACCCAGACTCCGTCGCTGGAGCTGTCGATCGTCGACATCCGTTTGCGTGCCGGGTCGAAATGAAACTGCTTCTGCCGCAGGCGTTGTCGTTCGTCCGAGTCCACCTCCGCGCCCAAGGCGGCACCCGCGACAAGCATGGCGGTCTCGGTCGGATCGCCCAGCGCCCGTCCGGTGTGATCGAAACGGGCGTTGTTGCAGGCGATCATCGCGGTCGCCAGTCGAGTCAGCGTAGGGTCGCTCGGGCGCGGTGTGCGCGATTCGAGGTCGTGCGTGCCGGTTGCGGTGTGCAGCACGGTGACCCGCATCCGGTTCTCGGTGAGCGTGCCGGTCTTGTCGGTGCAGATCACATCGGTCGACCCGAGGGTCTCCACCGCACTGAGCCGCTTCACGACCGCGCCACGACGGGCCAGGTCGCGGACGCCGACCGCCAACGCCAAGGTGATCGTCGGCAGCAGACCTTCCGGGACGTTGCCCACCAGCAGACCTACCGCGAAGACCACCGCGTTGAGCAGCGACAGCCCGGCACCCAGCGTCGCAAGCGGCACGAACGCCGCACCGAGCAGCAGCGAGACCAAGGCGATCAGCCAGGCCACTTGGCGCACTTGATGTTCGAGCGGGCTCTCGTCGTGTCCGACCCGTTCCGACAGCGCCGCGATTCGGCCGAGCTCGGTATGCATACCGGTGGCGAATACGACAGCCTGTGCGTCGCCACCGGTGCATGCGGTCCCGCTGAAGGCGATATCGGAGGCCTGGGCCAGCGGCACCCCGGCTTCCGCGGCATCGGCCGAGCGGAACACCGGCAGCGATTCCCCGGTCAGTTCGGACAGATCGACCTCGATACCGCCCTCGAGCAACCGCGCGTCGGCCGAAATCCGATCGCCTTCCTGGATCACCAGCACATCGCCAGGCACCACATCGACGGCATCGATCGCAGCCATCTCACCGTCACGCACTACCGTCGCCCGTGCCGGCAGATACGCCGCCAGCAGCTCCACCGCCCGCTCCGCATGCCGCTCCTGAACGAACGCGAACGCCGCGTTGATCACGATGACGACGATCACGGCGATGGCCACCGGTTCGATGCCAACCAGCCAGGCCAAACCCGCCGCCGCCCACAACAGCAGCGCCAGCGGATGAGTGAACTGCACCATCAACTCGCGCGGCCAAGTCCGGCCACCCCGCCGATGCAATGCGTTGGGCCCGACGTGAATCAACCGCCGCTGCGCCTCACGACTGGTCAGGCCGGATCGAGAACTGTGCAGATCGCGCAACAGCAGCTCGACCCGCTCGGTGGGGTCGAGGTCGATCCCAGGCTCGCCATCAACCAGCGCGGTGTCCACGGAAACGACGCTGTCGAGCGGCAGCGAGACTGAGGAATGCATACGGGTCAGCCTGCGCGTGCGCGAGCCCTGCGATAAGAGGACTCGTGCTCACGGCGGCGGGACTTACGTCCTCACCACACTGTCCTCATGTCCGGTACATTCCACCGAAATCCGCTGCAAGCACACCCGTCCCGCTATGCGTTCCCAGAACCGCCGGTCACCCGCGTCAGTCGGCTTTATATCGGCATGAAACATGTCAGGAGCGTGAAGGGTATGGTCACCAACATGGCGGCGAGAACGAGCGCGCCGAACCATCCGATCGGCCCCACAGCGAATCGGGCCACAGCGCGTTGAGGCCGATGGCCAATGCGCAGTCACCTAGGGCTTGTTTCATAAGTCGGGGCATCGGAGCCACTGGTTGATGGCGGCGATGTGGATCGTGGCCAGGTAGCGGACGGCGAGTTTGTCGTATCTGGTTGCGACAGCACGGTGTTGCTTGAGCTGGTTGATGCCGCGTTCGACAGCGTTGCGGTTTCGGTAAGCCTCGGAGTCGAAGGCCGGTGCCCGACCGCCGGCCGAGCCGCGGTTACGGCGGTGAGCCACCTGGTCACCCGGGATTGCGATGGTGGCTTTGATCCCGCGTTGGCGCAGGTAGGCGCGGTTGGCGCGGGAGGAGTAGGCCTTATCGGCCAGGACCCGATCTGGTCGGACCCGCGCCCTGCCCAGTCCGAGGCGTGGCACTCGGATCGAGGCGAGCACGGCGGCGAAATGCGGGCTGTCACCGGCTTGGCCGCCGGTCAGTAGCAACGCCAGAGGCCGTAGGCCCTGCTCACAGGCCAGGTGCAGTTTCGTGGTCCATCCGCCACGCGAGCGACCCAGCGCGTGGTCGGCGGGTTCGACTTCGACCCCGCCGGGTGGATGTTTCTGCCCGTCGCCGTCGCGGCGGGCGCCAGCGGCGTGCTGGTGGGCCCGCATGATGGTGGAGTCCACACTGATCTGCCAGATGATCGCGCCGACAGCATCAGCGAAGGCCTGCAACATTTTCAGGATCAAGGCCCACCTCCCGCCACGCTGCCAGCGCCGGAACAGCCCATAGATCGTCTGCCACTGCCCATACCGCACCGGCACATCCCGCCACGGCGTGCCGGTGCGGGTCCGCCACCGGATCCCGTCGATGAGCTGCCGTTTCGTCCACTTCGGCGGACGGCCCGCCTTCACACCACGGGGCAGCAACGGCTCCAACCGCGCCCACTGGGCATCGGTCAGATCCGCACGCCCCGCGACCGATACGCTGGTCACGAGGTCTCCGGTATTCAAGGTTTTGCTTGGTCGCTAAACCCCTTTACCGGAGACCTCCCTCGCATCAGGTCACCAACACGCCAACCACCGCAACAACTTTCAGCTCATCTGCGCTGCCCCAGCACTTATGAAACAGGCCCTAGGCCGATTTCTTTGGCGACGGCGGGTTGTTGGGCTGCGGCGGTGCGTAGTTGGTCGGCGGTGAACGAGCTGTGCTCGGGTTCGCCGTTGTCGACCCACGCGGTGACTTCAGCCGAGTTGTCTGGATGCGGGGTTGTCGCCATCTCGAGTTGATGGGAAACGGTGCCGTCGGGGTTGTAGAGCACCGTGATCGAGTCACCGGACGCGGCGGCGGCCGGGGCAGTGATCAGCGTGCTGCCCAACTAGACGACCCACCGGATCACGAACCCGGCGGCCACCGAGGACATCGTCGACTTCTCGATGGCGATCATGCGATCGTGCCCGGCGCTGGTGCGGTCGAAATCCGGTGCGCTGGTTGCCGATACCGAACTCGGTCGAGCAGCCGTGCGGCTGATCGTCCCGACCACCCTGATCGCCGGGGCGCACGATCATCTCATTCCGGTCACCCACGCTGAGCGACTCGCCAACGAACTCGCCGAGGTCCTCACCACCGCCTACGGCGTCAGACAGGTGAGCTAATCGTCGTCGGATGCGCGGGTCGCCACGATGAGCAGTAGTTGCGCGAGTTGGTCGAGCAGCTGATTGGGGCGCAGCAGGTCGGGCTCCAGGAATGCCTGGGTGAGTCCGCCGTTACGGACGGCGAACAGCCAGCGGACCACGGTGTCGGTGGGCACTGTGAGCCGGAGGCCGGCCCCGGTGAGTACGTCGTCGATCCGGCTGCTCATCTGAGCACGCAACCGCGCCGTTGCCTCCACCAGGACGGCCGCCGCCGCGGGATCACGCAGCGCGTGCAGGGCGAATTCACTGTTGACCAGATGCCACCGGCGATCCTGCGGGATGGTGTCCAGGAACGCCGGCACATAATCCCGCATCGACGCGTTGTTCGCCTGTGGTGACGCGCTGATCGCATCGATGAGATGGGCGGTTTGCTGCTCGTGCAGCGCCAGGAACAGCTCCTCCTTGGAGGAGAAGTTGCCGTAGAAGCCGCCGCGAGTCATGCCGGCCCGCTCGCAGATGTCTTCCACCGAGCTCGCATGAAACCCACGTTCCGAAAACGCGTCCAACGCGGCAGCCAAGAGTCGCTCCCGAGTTTGACGTCGCTTACGCGACAACGGCCGCCCGTGCGGGGCAGTGATGTCCGTCTCATCGTCATCCCGTTGCGTGCCCACTCGAAAAGTGTACATACTGGCATTAAATACATCCTTGTATATTTCTGGACGTTCGACCAGCTCAAGGGGTACCGATGACCACAGCAAGCGAGGCCGTAGCGAACAATTCCCGCGCGATGAAGTTCGAGTACCAGCGGGCGGCACGCCCAGCCGGGGACATCATCGAACCGCCGGTGCCCTCGGCCGAGTTCGGGTAGGCGAAATGTCCTACCGGAAAGGACTTTTCGGCGAGCGGCTGACCCAGCTTTTCCGTGCGGCAGGCGCACCGCCGACGAAATCCGTTGTCCGCGCGGTCCATACCCGAACCAACGGGGCGACGACCGTCACCGAGCAGCAGATCAGCAAGTGGCGCCGCGCGGACCGGGTGCCCGCCACCTTCGAGGCCGCGTGCCCGGTGCTGGAGGTGCTCATCAGCGCGGTCGAGAACCGCGGCAGCACAGCACCTGGCCTCGATCGGTCACTCCTCGATCTGGAGAGCTGGCGCGCGACCTGGGCGGCATCTCGCTCGGACGCCAAAGCCGTTGTCTGCGACCCGAATCGCGAGCCGTACCGTGGCCTCGCGCCGTACCGCGCCGAGGATGCGGACCTGTTCTTCGGCCGGGAGTCTGCGCTGCGCCAGCTCACCGACCTGGTCGAGTCCGCCGCCGCCGGCGACACGTCGCTGGTGCTGCTGCTCGGCTATCCGGGGACCGGCAAGTCGTCGCTGCTTGCCGCCGGCCTGCAGGCTCATGCGGGATCGCGTACACCGATCCTTATCAGCCTCGGCGCCGAACCTCTCGCCGCGCTTCGTGCCGTCTCCCCTACCGGCGACAGCAATCGGCTGATCCTGATCGACCAGGGCGAGGAACTGTTCACCAGGTGCGCGGACGAAGAAACACGCAATTTCTTCCTCGACGCGGTGCGCGGGTTGGCGAGCACCAATGTGGTTGTGCTTGCCCTCGATATCGACTGTGTCCCTGAACTGCTGGACTACGAACCGCTCGCCGCCGCGCTGCCGAAACGGTCCATGGTGCTCGGCGCGATGACCGATGACGAACTGCGCGAAGCGATCACCGGCCCGGCCGCCGCGTTCGGCGTGCGGGTGGACCAGCACCTCGTCGATGTCCTGATCGCCGATGTCCACTCCACCGCGTCCCCGAATCACCGGGCCGCTCTGCTTCCGCTGCTGTCCCACGTCCTGCGCGAGATCTGGTCGAAGCGCAAGGGCAAAGCGCTGACCCTGGACCTGTATCAGGCCGCGGGCCGCGTCTCGGGCACCATCGCCGCGACCGCAGAACGGGTGTGGTCCGAGCTCGACGTCGTCGAACACGAGACGGCCAGAAGACTTCTCCTCACGCTCGCCTTGGTCGGACCGAATACCACGATCCGCAATCGGGTCCGCTATGACCTCCTCGTCAGCGAGTCCATCGACCCGAGACGCACCGCGGCGATCATCAGCAAGTTCGCCGCCGCGCGCCTTTTGGTCCACCACGATGGAGAGGTCGAACTGCTACACGATGCACTGCTCACGGGGTGGCCGAGGATGACCGGCTGGCTCACCGAGGAAACGGCGTTCGCTCCGGCCCGCCAACGCGTCGAGGAGGACGCACGCGCCTGGTCGGCAGGCGGCCGGCCAGCCAGGCAGCTCTACGGACGGTGTCGCCTGGACAACGCGGTCGAACTCGACGCCAAGACGAACTCGCTGAATCGGCTCGCGCGTGAATTCCTGGTTCATTCCGCGGACGCGGTGGCGCGCAGGAGACACGCCTGGCGGCTACTGTTGCTCGGCGCGACCGGCCTGCTCACGCTGGCCGTGGTGACGCTGCTGTTGGCGTTCACCGTCCGGCATACAACCAGCGACGACTACTGCCATCCGCAGGCCGCCGGCACCGCCGAGCGACAGCTGTCGACCGATCCCGATCCATCGCACGTGCCGCTCACGAGTTATCGAATAGATCGCATCGGCCCATCCCCGCGCGCGAAACCGATCGCGACCAAGGCACGAACTTCCTGATCGACCGCGCACGCGAGCGGCGATTCGCCAGCCCGTCTGCGGACGCATCTTCGGCGCCTGTTTGTCGGATACCTCTGTGCGCATCTTCGGGCAATTGTCCGGTATCAATTTCCGATCATGGAGGGACCCCATACCATTGAGGTGTCCCCATTAAATCACCTTAAAGCGCATTCGATATTGCAGATGCAAGAACAGCGGGCAGGCAACGCAGGCAATTCTCACTCAAACCACCCGACCCAAGCTTCGTCACTCAACTTCATCAGCGGAATCTTAGAGACGATGCCACAACACGGAGCCGCCTCACAATTCAACATATACCAGCTAACCATACTGTAACGAAAATATGCTGGCGATTACTCAATACACGCCCTGAACTGCACATATGACGATTTGTCCGACTTCGACATTTGACTCGTCCACGCCACACGAACAACCATCTCAATGGTGAAGAAACGTCGAAATCATTCAGCCGACGCCCGCTCTGCACGCACTCCTAAATGCAGCGGATGCCGAAAACATCTGGCGCGGACTTCGGCCACGATCTGCATACTTGGCGCGATTCCTCTTGCCGGAATCGCGGGGGCGCATCCGCCGCCTCCCGGCTGCGTCGCCGATTACTCGATGCAGAACGCGCTGACGCTTTCCTGTCAACCGGGAACAGGACAGAATCTGCACGCCTTCCTCCGCTGCCGAGATCCGGTCGGCATTCTGCACAGCCATGTCGGCGTGACCATCGGAAACAACGGCGGAATATCTAGAGCCGAATGCGGCCCTGGCGAAAACGGACCGCAATAGCGCTACTCGACCAACCCCGGTTCGCCGGGATCGATTGAAAGGTGTTCGACCATGCGGGTGAAGACACGTCAGATCAAGACAACCAGTGGCCAAGCAAAGCACCGTCGCGTGACCCGTCGCAACCGGCGCGGACTGAGCGCGGCCGCGGCATTCGCGGGACTGGCGACGGTCATGATGTCCGGCGCCAACGCGTCGGCCGAGACCCAACCCCCGCCCCGCCCGCTCGGCGTCGGCGATGTCACCAACATCCTGTCGACCCTGGGCACGACGGCATACGAACATCTCGACCCCGGCACCCGATCGATGATCGACTCGGGTTTGTCGGCGATCGGTACCGCGACGGGAATCACCCCGCAGGGCGCCACTCAGAACAGTCAGGCGAGCAACGTCGAGCGAACTCCGCAGCCCGCGACAACGCCTGCCGTCTCTTCGACCACCACGTCGACATCTACCGCCGCGGCCCCATCCGCCGTCGCCGATCTCCTCGGGCCGGTGGCGCAGCCGGTGTCCGATATCGCCGCCACCATCGCCCAGATCACCGGATCCGGGCTCGATCTCAGCCAGATCGCGAACTTCGCCGACACCGCCTTCCCGACCGGACCACTGCGCCAGCCGATCAACGATCTGCTCGGATTCGTCACGAGCGCAACCGAAATGGCCGGTGCGGGCCTGCGTAAACCGGGCGGCGACGCCATCGACGACCTGATCACCCAGGCCGCCGAAGCCTTCGGATTCCCGATCAGCGGACCGAATCCTGGTGCGGGCCTGCGGGATCTGCTGACCTCGTTCGCCGATGGCAACGGAATGCCTGCCCCGATAGGGGAATTCATCCGATCGATATCGCCCGAAGTCCTCGACATCGGTGTGCCACTGATCGATGCACTCGGCACGGTGCTGCGTGCGCCGGATCCGGTCCGGGAGTTCCTGTCCATGCTGACCGGACCGACCGCCGCCGACCTGTTGTCGACGGTGCGCAAGGACCTGCGGAACGTGGCCGGCCTCGCGCTCAACCACACCGGGCTGTTCATGATCCCGGCGCTCGCGTTGTTGCCGCTGGCCGTCCTCGCGCTGCCGATCATCGCCGTCCTGATCCTGCTCGCGATCCCCGTGCTCATCGTTGCCGCGCTGATCGCGCTGCCGGTATTGCTGGTCATCGGCATCGTGCTGACCGTCGTGACGCTGCCGATCACCCTCCCGCTGATCATCCTGGCCGCGCCGTTCGTCATCGGCGCGACAGTGCTCGGTCTGGCCGGTGGGGTGCTCGTGCTTGCTGCCGCGATCTTCGCCTGGTTCATCGGCGCGGCCTTCATCGCCGCGGTCTACGCGGCCGTCGAACTGGTGCAGCACGTCGTGCCGCTGGTCGGTCTCGCGATTACCGCTGCGCTGATCTTGCTGGTCCCCTTCCTCGGACCGCTGCTGGCACCGCTGTCCTTCGCCCTGTTCACGGCGCTGCCGATGTTCTTCGGTGTGGCCATGTTGTTCGCCGGACCGCTGATCGGCGGGCTGCTCGCGGTGTCGGGCGCCGGCATCGTCATCGTCGGCGGGGCCCTCGTGATTTTCGCGGTCCTCGCGGCACTGTTCGTGGTCACACTGCTGTTCCCGCCGTTGGCGCTGATCACCATTCCGCTCGGACTGATCGTCGCCATCGGCGGCGGTCTCGCGGTCGCGGCGGTAGCGCTCGCGGTCGTCGTCGCTACCTTCATCGGGACGGCCGGCGTCGTCGCGTTGACCATGGCCTGTTCCGGCCTGACCGCGACGGCCATCGCGGCGGCGAGTGTGGCCATCCCGTTCCTTGCCTTCGGCGTGCTCGGGATCGATACCATCGGGCTCGTTCTGCTCAACCCACCACTATTCGTGCTGCTATCACCGTTGATCTTCGGCGCGTTCTTGGCGACCATGTTCTTCAATGTCGTCGGCTCCGCGATCGCCGGCCTGCTGTTCCTCGCTGGGATCGGGGGCGCGCTCGCCATCACCGGCTTCGGACTGATCATCGCCGCGGCACTCGGTGCAGGCGTGCTGGCCTTCGCCCCGATGCTCGTCTTCCCACCCCTCGGGCTGCTCACCATCCCGCTGGCAGCATTGATATTCGGGGTCATCTCCCTGGCCATCGTCATTGCCTTCGGCGCGGTCTTGGGTGCTTGGGCCATCACCGCTCTTGCCATCGTCATCGTCGCCGTGGCATCGATTCCGGTCCTCGCCATCGGTACCGGCATCCTCGCCGTTGCCAGCGTGCTCTTCGCGGCGGTGCTCAGCCTGCCGTTCCTGATCTTCGGTCCGCTGGCGCCGGTGGTCGCCGGATTGGTGATGACACCGATATTCGGCGCGATCCTCGGCTTCGCAGCCCTGGTGATCGGAGCGGCGAGTGTCGCGGTGGTCGGGGTCGGCATCGTGGCACTGGCCATCCTGCTGATCGGCATCCCCACGCTCGGCGAACTCGTCGCCGTAATCGCGGGCGGCATTCTGGCGGTCGGCATCGGCATCCTGCTGTCGATCGCTGGGGCAATGCTGCTCGCGCCTGCCCTGCTTGCGGTAATACCCGTGTTGGTGCTGGTCGGTGGACCGATCCTGTTGGGACTGGCTGCCCTCGCGCTCGGCGCGCTGGTCGTCGGCGTCCCAATCGCCTTGGGGCTGCTGGCACTTGGCGCACTCGCCGTCGGCGCAGTAGTCATCGGCGGACCAATCGTGCTGGGCCTACTCGCACTTGGCGCACTCGCCATCGGCGCAGTAGTCATCGGCGGACCAATCGTGCTGGGCCTACTCGCACTCGGGGCCCTCGCCATCGGCGCAGTAGTCATCGGCGGACCAATCGTGCTGGGCCTACTTGCACTCGGGGCCCTCGCGATCGGAGCAGTCGTCATCGGCGGACCGATCCTGTTGGGACTGGGCGCCCTCGCACTCGGCGCACTCGCGATCGGAGCAGTCGTGATCGGCGGGCCAATTCTCTTGGGACTGGGCGCCCTCGCACTCGGCGCACTGGTCGTCGGCGCAATCGTCATCGGCGGACCAATCGCCCTCGGCCTACTGGCGCTCGCAGCACTCGCGGTCGGCGCAGTAGTGATCGGCGGACCAGTCCTGTTGGGACTGGGTGCGCTCGCGCTCGGCGCGCTGGTCGTCGGCGCACCAATTATCTTGGGCCTACTGGCACTTGGCGCACTCGCGGTCGGCGCAGTCGTCATCGGCGGACCGATCGCGTTGGGCCTGCTCGCGTTGGCTGTCGGGGCGGTCGTGATCGGCGGACCGGCGCTGCTGGCCGCGCTCGCCGCGGCGGTTGTCATCGGCGGGCCGATCGTCCTTGGACTATTGGCGCTCGGTGCACTCGCGACCGCGGCCGTCATTATCGGCGGACCGCCGTTGTTGGCCGCATTGGCTGCGGCGGCCGCGACGGTCGGCGGAGCGATCGTGCTGGGGGCGCTTATCTTCGGCGCGCTGGCGGCTGCTGCGGTGGCCATCGGCGGGTCGCTGGCCATCGGCGCCGTCGCTACCGCGATCGTGGCCGCGCTCGCGGTGGCGGCCGTGGTGATCGGCACGCCGATTGTGTTGGGCGCGTTGCTGATCGGTGGTCTCGCGGTCGGCGCCGCAGTGGTCGGCGCTGCGGTGCTGTTCGGTGCTGTTGCCGCCGCGATCGGTGTGCCCCTCATAGTGGGTCTGCTGGCGATGGTCGCGGTCGCCCTTGCCGCGCTGGCCACGTTGGCCGCGTTGGCCGCGGGTGCGGCGGTGGTCGGCACGGTTATCGCGGCCGGCGCCGCGTTCCTGACGGCGGTTGTCGTCGGCGGGCCGCTGCTGGCAGGCGGCATTCCGATTCTGATCGCCGCGCTGGCGCTTGCGGTAGCGATGATCGGCATTCCGGTGTTCGGCGCGTTCGTCTTGGGCGCGGCAGCCGCCGCGGTCACGGCGTTCGCAGTCGGCGGTTTCGCGCTGGCCGGCCTGGTCGCGGTGGCAGTGCCGATCGTGGCCCTCGCACTGGCGGCGCTGGCGCTGCCCATGGTGGTCGTGGTGCCGCTGCTGTTCATCATCCCGATCGTGCTGATCGTGGTGGTACCGATCATCAACATCAATATCAACAACAACACGGTGCAGACGAACGCCAATCCGGTAGTGGAGTACATCATTTCGGCGCTGAGAGCCGGGCAGGACCAGTTCGGCCCCGATCGCGACTGCACCGGCGGAGCTATGCAGACTGGCACCCAACTGCTCGACGGCATTCCTCAGACGACACCCACCGCAGCGCTGATCGCGTCACTGCAGCAGGTACTCGCTCCGCTGCCGCGCACCGAGCAGACCGCCGCGCCGACGCCACGCGAACCCGCACTGCCGCTGGTCGGACACAACGCGGCGGACGGTTCGGTGCATACCGCGGCACCACGGGAGTTGGTCAGCGTCACCTTGTAAAGCACTGACCTGCTGCAGGACCGGTTCGGCGGTCATCCCCTCCTCATCAGTGGTCGCCGAACCGATCCGTAGTACCCCGGCTAGGAATTCCGGGTTAGCAGCCCTAATGGGCCTCGGGGTCGTCCGGCAGTTTGTGCCGCAGGCCGTCGAGGAGCAGGTCGAGTCCGAAGTCGAATTGGGCAGGACCGCCTGCGGTCAGGCGCATTTCGGGCGCCAGCTCGGCCAGGGTGGGATAACGGGATCGCGGTAGGGCGTCGAACATGCTTGGCTGACCGGGATCTGGGTGTTGGGCAGCCCACTGGGTTTCCCAGCTTGTGGCGCCGAGGACGTGCGTGAGCAGGGTGACGTGGGCGCGGGTGGTGGTTTCCCGATCGAATCCGGCATCGCGCAGCGAGCGCAGGATCAGCTCGGCCGAGTCCGCGGTTTCCCGGCCCGACAGCGGGCGGGTCAGCATCAGCGTGATCAGGAATGGGTACTGCAGTATCCGCGCGCGCAGGCGGTGGGCGATGGCTCGGATCTGGTCTTCCCAGCCGCCCGCTGTCGTGGGCGGTGTCAGCTCGAGCAGTTGGTCGCGGACCGCGTCGAACAGCTCGTCCTTACTGCGGAAGTGGGTGTAGAGCGCCATCGGCCGGACGTCGAGCCGGGCGGCCAGCGACCGCATGCTGAACGCCTCGACGCCCTGGTCGCCGAGCAGAGCGAGCGCCGCGGTCACGATCACACCCGGGTTGAGGCTGTTGCGGGACGCGCGGCGCCGGGGTTCCCCAGCGGACTCCTGTTGCATTCGCCACCCTCTTCTTCCGCATCTATAACGTACACCGTACTGTACATGTTATCGAACCCGCTTCCGGCCGCCGCCAATGGCACCGGATCATCGGCGAGCTTGCCAGGGCGCTACCCGATCGGCACGCCTGATCGACAAGGAGAAACGCAATGACCATCAACATCCGCAAGGTGACCGTGCTCGGCACCGGCGTACTCGGCTCACAGATCGCCTACCAAACCGCGTTCAGCGGATTCGACGTGACCGCCTACGACATCACCGAAGACGCCCTGGCCGCCGCCCGCGACCGTTTCACCGGGCTCGCGACCATCTACCGCGACGAAGTGCCGGGAGCACACGACGGAAAGGCCGAAAATGTCGCGGCCGCAATCACTTTGACAACAAATATAGGCGCGGCCGTACGCGAGGCCGACCTGGTTATCGAGGCCATACCGGAGGTTCTCTCGATCAAACAGCACACCTACGAACTGCTGAGCACGATCGCGCCCGAACGGACCATCTTCGCCACCAACTCCTCCACCCTGCTCCCCAGCGCGATCGTCGGCTTCACCGGGCGGCCGGACAAATTCCTCGCACTGCACTTCGCCAACGAGATCTGGAAGCGCAATATCGCCGAGGTCATGGGCACCACACACACCGCCCCCGAGGTCTTCCGGGCCGTCGTCGATTTCGCCGCCACCATCGGGATGGTCCCGGTCGAGATCCACAAGGAAAAGGCAGGCTACATCCTCAACTCGCTGCTCGGGCCCTTCCTGGTGGGTGCGATCGAACTAGTCGGCGACGGCTACGCCGACGCGGCGACGGTCGACGCGACCTGGAAGATCGTCACGGACATGCCTGCGGGCCCGTGCCAGATGCTCGACATCGTCGGCCTGAACACCCCTTACAACATCCTCGCCAACGGCACCGATCATCAGCAGCAGCTGGCGAAGTGGTTGAAAGACAACTACATCGACCAAGGCAAACTCGGTGTCGCCACCGGCGAGGGTTTCTATCGGTACGACACCAGCCCTCGATGACGAACCGCACTGCCGCTGTTGTCATTTCAGCGGCAGCGCGCCGCCTACTCCGCCGACGTCGGTGATCTTCCAGCCCGAGTTCTCATCGAGAGTGACGTTGTAGGTCACCGTGGTCTGCGCACCGTCTGGGCTCTGCGCGTTCGTGGAACTGACGTTGACGAACACATCTACCTTGTAGCTGCCGTCTTGCGCCGACATCACATCCAGCTGGTCGAGTACAAGCCCCGGGTGCTCGAGCACCCGCCGCTCGGCGCCCTTGCGTGACGTCGCCCGTCCGCCGGTCCGGACCGCCGCCAGGCCCGGCATCCGGCTCGGCTTTGCACAGTGGTATCTGCGGTGGCTGGACTCCAGTGCAACGCAGGTCAGCGGCGGGGTAGCACGCCCAGGAGGGTTGCGGTCCGTAGGGTGAGCTCTCGTGGAATCAGGCACCGAGCTCGAGAACTTACGGTCCGCGCTCTCCTGCGTGTACGAGAAGCTCAACGCCGAGAGCCTCACCGGGCCCGACAGCATCGAGCTGGTTGCCCGCGCCGAGGTGATTCAGGACCGGATCGACGCGGTCGAGGATGTCGTCGGCAACGACGAGCTCGCACGCACGCGGACCCCGCCCACGCCGCCGCCTTCGAGCGACATGCTGTTCTGAATTACGAGAGCCCGCCCAGAAGATCCCCGACCCCGCGACGCTTCCTCGCCTGCGTAGCCGACGCCGACTTAGATGTAGGGCTGGATCTGTTGCATGGGATCGCGCTGGGTGACGATGAGCGACGCCGTCAGGCGCTCATCGCAAATCCTTCACGACGCGTCCGGCCTGGACGACCAGGACGGCGTTGGCGGGGTCGGCGAAGAGGCTCGGATTTTCGAGCGGGTTGCCGTTCCAGAGCACGAGATCTGCCTGCATGCCGGGAGCGATCAGCCCCACCTGACTGGATAGGCCGAGGATCTCGGCGTTGGTCTTCGTGGCCGCCACAAGAGCCTCCATCGGCGTCTCGAGCTCGGCGCGCAACCTGAGCTCGTCGCCTCGACGGCCCTGAGCGGGACCGATGAGATCGGAACCCAGCCCGATCCGCACTCCGGCCGCCTTGGCGACAGCAAGCGCCTCGGCCATCCGCTCACGAACACCCAACACACGATCGCGGGTCGACTCGCCGAGGCCGGCGCCAGCGGTGTCCCGCAGCAGTTGCTCAACGACGGCGAACGTGGGCACCAGGGCAACCTCGCGAGTGACCATCAGGGTGGCCGTGTCCTCGTCGAGGTCGGTGCCGTGCTCGACACAGCGCACCCCGGCCTCGACCGCGTTTCGAATGCCTTCGTTGTTGTGGGCGTGCACCGTCACATAGGTGCGCCGTGCCGCAGCTTCTTGCACAGCGACGGCGATCTCTTCCACGGTGAACTGGGTGTCGGTCAGCTGGTCGTGCGCGCTGACCACTCCGCCGGTCACACAAAGCTTCAGGAAGGAGGCTCCGCGCCGGAAGGCCTCGCGCACGTTGCCCCGCAGTTCGTCTGCGTTGCCCGACATCATCGACAGGGCGCACAGACCCGGAATGTGGTGGCTGTTCCATAGCTCGGTGGGTTCCCAGTCGGCTCCGTAGTAGCCGTGTCCACCGGTCTGGCACTGAACAGGTCCGCACGACAGCACGCGCGGCCCCCTGACCTTGCCCTTTGCGATCGTGGTTACGACGCCGCCATCGATCCCGCCGGTGTCTCGCACGGTCGTGAAACCGGCATCGAGTGTTGCGCCCGCCGTGGCGAAGATGTCTGCCGCGATCTCGGCGGCACTGAGCTGAAACGAGAACTGCGGCTGGATCGGGCTCGATAAGCCCAGGTGAACATGCGCGTCGATCAGGCCGGGCGTCATCGTCAGTCCCCCGGCATCGAGACGCTCGCCGGGCGCGCTGGCGGCGCCGAGCCGAGTGATACGCCCGTCTTCGATGGTGACGTCGACGTCGACGGGGTCGCGACCCGACCCGTCGACGACCGTCGCGCCGACTACCTGCAAACGTCCCACGAGTTGTTCCCTCCGCCGTTGCGAGCTGACTTGCGACCGTGTGTGAAGCAACACAGCGCCGCAACCTCTCTTTTCCAATAGATGAACTGCGGGGGTGATCCTGTCAAGCACGGAACGAAAGGCGGCGCACGCGAGCGTCTCCTGGCTCGACTTCTCGACGCCTTCGATGCAGACCTGCCCGCACCGGAGGTGTCGCTGCGTGAGTCGCCGTCAGGGCCGAGACCAGCCACACCCTCCTGCGATACCACTTCGGGTCACTCTCAGGCGTCTTGGCCGCGATGCTCGAGGCACCGCGATCCCGTGACAACGAGACGCTTTTCGAGGCCGCCAAGCACGGTGCCGGACAACAGTTACCAGCCAACCGGCTGATTGAGGGCGATCAGGTTCCCGTCGATGGCTTTGAGCACTGCCAGACGGTTTCCGGGCATATCGACGATGCCGGTCACGGGATCGCCGTTGACGACAGGCGCAGAACCGATCTCGGCGAGCGACCCGTCGGCGATTTCGCCCAGCGCCGTGGCACCGAGAGCCACCATCGCGGCGTGGGTCGCCACGATGTCGACCACTGTCCAGAACGGCAGCGGCTGGCGCACCCACGGCTTGGACGACAGCGCGATACCGATTGCGTACATCGCATAGTCCTCGGTGCGGAAGACGGGCGCGGCGCCGAGCATTCCGGTGAAAGCCGCAACGCTCGCCTCCAGATCCGCAGCTGGGTAGACAACGTTGGCAAAGCCGGTGGGGGCGTTCACGGGAACTCCTTTTGATACCGAGCCAGGCTCGATGGTGATGATCAACTTCGGCGGTCAATGTATCGGCACCCTCCGACAGCAAGTCCTATCAGCTGCCGATTGGCCGACATCGTCGATCGCCGCGGCCGGCGGTCACTACGGCCGGAGTTCGCCGCGGTGCCCGGCGGCTGGACCATCGCACCAGGGCCCGCGAGCCGTCAGAAGTATGGGCATCGGTCCAGGGGCATTGTCTGGCAGCATGATTGGCGTTCTGTCACCAATCCAGAGGAGTCGGTACTCGATGCGAAATATGCGTAGCTCTCTATCGGTCACGATCGCACTGGCCGTTGTCGGTGTGGCCTGGAGCGCTCCCGCCGCGTCCGCCGACATCGGCGTTCAGGTCGTGATCGCCAGCGGCGTCATCGGCACCGGTTACGGCACCGGTTGCACCTACAGCGTGGTCGCCAACGGCACTGATCCCGAGGCCATGAGTTTCTACGACAACGGCTTGCGGTTCGCCGTCACGCCGGGCGGTCAAACCACGCAGGTGGCGCGGTGGACGCCGACCACGGTCGGCACCCACGAGATCCGGATCACGCAGAGCAACGACTACAAAAGTGTAATGGTCACCGTCGGCACCGGCATCAATGCCGGCAGCGTCTGCCAGGCGATCTAGGTTCTCACTCCATCGCGACCGGTGCGATGAGGCGAGCCGTGTCCTGCTCCGGCTGCTTGCCGCAATGCTTGGTAAGCCCTGTCTCCTCTGCTATCTCGCGCAGAACAGCATGCCCGAGGCTTTCGTCCGCATGCCGGTCATGACGACTGGAGGCTCCGCCAGCGGCAGCAGACGTCCCGGTGAGTGCTGCTAGGTTGCTTTCCGACGCAAGCCCTTTTGCGTCTGGGAGGGAAAAGCAAACATGCATATCAAGAAGTTCCTGGTGACGGCCGCGCTTACCGTGGCGGCCACCGGGATTGCCGCCGGTACTGCCCACGCCGGGCCGCGGGCACTGCCGCAAGGGGATCCGGAGCCGGTAGCTCTGCAAGGAACCGATCACGGTGTCGCCTTTACGATTTCGCGGTCCGCCGACTCGGCGGACGTCGTTGTCACCCTGAACGGCGGACGGTTCACTGCCACCCCCACGGGATTCACAGTGTCTGACAGCTCCGGTGCTCGCATCGGTGAAATCCCGTCCAGGTTCGCTACCGACGAGCAGACAGTCGACCTCGCCTCGAGCGTTGACCAGACCGGCACCCGCCTGACCGCGAAGCCGATCGACCGGTTCCTTTCGCAGCGCCAACTCAACATCGAGGAGGGAGCCGGTATCGGCGGAACCCTCGGGTTTCTCGCGGGGACCTTTATCGGCATGTTCGGATTGATCGGTTTCGGCGTGCTCGCGATCATCACGATTCCGGCGGGAATGCTTCTGGGCGCACTGGCGGGCGCCGGAATCGGCGCGGCCATCGGCGGATCGATCCCGGCCTCCGACGAGCCGACCTGGTACCAGTACCAGTGCCGCCCGGGCTACGACCCGAGGCCTGGCTGCTAGACGATCTCGAGATCGGTGCCGCTCGATTTTCGGGTCGGGCGGCACCGCCTTTCGCTGTCCCCAGCCTCAGCAGCGTAATCATGCCCACCACACACCAACTCGTCGCCAGTGCACCAGGACCCGGATCGACCTGAACCACCGTCAAGCAACGTGTGTTGGTCGCCTGCTAGTCGACTATGTCGTCGTCGATTCCGGACCACTGACCCAATCGGACTGCTTCAAAACCACCGACGCGGAGCGCTGACAACCTGGTGTAGTCCTCAGCAACCATAAACATCACCGCGTAGTCGTCGCCGCCCGTATCGATGGAAAGAAGAACCCCTCCCACGCGACTACAGCGCTCACCAACAACTTCCAGAAACCGTTCGACAACCTCAGATTGGTCGAGGTCATCTACTTCCAACTCGTATCTGTCGTACCAACCCCACGAGAGATTTGCCGGGTATGAAGGGAGTGCCTCCAGCAAGGATCGAATCTGCTTGGGATCCTCCTCCCAATCGAACACAGCCACAGCCCCCCGCTCCGTCAACATGCGGATCAAGGCGCTCCGCGGATCTCCATCCGTAACAGCCCGAATGCCCTCTCCCACTGACGGTTGGTCAGGGACCAGCACCCCCGCAGCCAAGACCAAAGCCTCGCGCACGTTCTCCGGACTCATCGCCCTCCTCATCTCCAAACAGCACTGTAGTCAGCAGTGCCGGTCAACTACTACCTTCTCAAGTCCGCATACCGCGGAAATTTAGACTTCAAGGCCTCATCGAATGAAGCGATCCGCTCCCGCGAGTCGAGGACATTGTAACCATTAAGCGAGACGTACCAATCCATCAGAGAGGCTGCAATATCAGGCATTCCATTAGCCAGGCACAATAGCACAGTGCCACGGAGACGCCCTGGTGAAACCTTGCGCGAGCCGCCACCTTCGGGCACAAATTTAGCTAGTTCTATCAAACTTTCCAGGGAATCGCGCTTATCAAACCATTCCGCTACCCCGCCTGCGACAGCGTTCTCGATCCACTCACCCCTGATCCCAACGCCACCTTCATCCAGTATAGGACGTAATGACATCGGATCAACCGGGTCAACCAAGCTATCAAAATCTATGCGATCAACGAAGTCGCGAAGCGATTCGCCGTCTCTCAGCAATGCAGAAGAAGGCAAGGTACTGTGAATCTCCAGAACGCTGGAAGATTCTATTTTGGCCCAGGAAGAGACCTGAATTCCGCCTCGCGAATGGCGTTCGAACCTCACCTCGACAACACTAAACGCTAATGGGATGTCACTGTCGGTTCTGACGAATTGAACCCCATCCACACCTACAGCCGGACGGGTTTCCCCGAAGCCCAGGAAGGCCATTCGACCCGAAAGGTCGGAGATCATAGCTTGCTTTAGGCGTTCCACTCCGGCAGACATCCACATTATTCCTTTCGTTTGACTTAGCAGCGATCGCGCAATACTTTAATGTCAGCGTATGAACGCCATACCCCATCCTACACTCCGATTTCCCATATCTAGACGTCACCTCATGGATGATGCTCAACGTATATGTACCACATTTGACAGAAATGCGGCGATCTCGTTTGCGCTATGGGTGCCCGTTTCAGCGGACGGTATCGCAATATTAAATTCGAGACGCTGATCGGCAGGGACAGCATTTCGTACCGGAGCCGTGTGCATGAGGTCCGGTAGGGGCACTGCGGTGGCAGCAACGGCCGCGAGGTCTGACGCCATCGATTGCACCAGGTCGGCTTGCCAAGGCACAGAGGGCCGATCGAAATCGGAGTCGTTCGATTCTTCATCCGGCAGAAGGAGCTCCAAGCCAAGAGCGGCCAGCGCACCCGTCCCTAGCGCGGAAAGTCCACCATTCGGCTTCGACCACTTTTCAGGAAGGGCTGGCGGAAGCCTCGGATCCGCACCCTCCTTGTTGAGCTCATCTACCAAATCACCCAGAAAAGATTTTGTTTGATTCGCCGACGTTCCCAGAGATCTTTTCGAGGTGTTGAGCTCGAAATAGTCCGCCTCAAAATCCCGCTGCGCCTCTCTGATAATCTCAGGTGTCGGCATATGATCGACATTCCAGGCATGAGTATCAATCCCGGAGATAATGTCGCTGTCGAGCGGATGGTTTTCATTTTCCATCCTGGAGACTATTTTGTCACGCAGCTCCTTCGGAAGTCCGAGATCCAGAATACTGGTGTCGCCAGCGTTGATTCCAGGATAGCCTTTGAGCTGGTTGGGCCGAAATGTCGGATCGTTGCCGAACTTTGCCTCAACGAAGACGATCCGATTGGTCTTCGGATCGATTGCAATAAAGTCCGGCTTGACAGTCACGTGGCCGCCGTTCCCATCAGGAACGCTAATCGATTGATTCTCAGCGAGGATCTCATAGCCTTCGAGCCTCAGCTTGGCTCGGGAAAATGCCTCACCAATGAATCCGCGAGCACCTGATCGGAGCCCCCCGAGAGATCGTTCCTTCAGAGACCACGGGGAGACGCCAGGATCGCCCACCTTGGTCATATTCGACGTGTCCGCCGGCGCAGTCCTGTCGTACAGCCAACGGTTCTTCTCAGCATCGTTCAGTCCGCTCGGCATACGCGAATCTGCCGGGCTGGAAGCTCTCGGACTATCGGGTCCCGGAGAATTACGGTGCCCATTAGGTGAGTCGAGCTTCCTCGCTGTCCCCTCCTCTGGCCGATACCCATCGGGAACTTCGGCGGAGTGGCGAGAATTCTCGATCGCCGCAAGGACCTCATCCGGTGTCAGGCGCTCGCCGCTACCGTCACCGCGACGGTTCTTTCCAGCAACATCATCCAACGCTTGCTGCGCGGCCCTGGCCTCTCTCAGCGCAGCCAAGACTTCAGCCTCGGTCGCACCCGCCTCGACCATTTGGCGTATAAGTACCCCTTCGCCGAGTCGACCACGGCGACCGAGGGCACCTAACCCCTTTGGACCGGGAAGGAAGAATGTCGCCGCAGTAAGCACAGCTTTGGTTGTGGAGACCGTGCTATCGTCTGCGTATTCATCGGTGTTGGTCCCGGCAGCCAGAGCCTGGAGAGTTTGCCACCGCTCATGACCATCGCCTGTAAACAGGGGTTTGAACGATTCGACGGTTTCCCCTAGGACATCGTCTGCGGTAACCGCTGCATCATTCTGGCCCCATAACGGACTAACCGCGTTGTATGCCGCGCCAAGGTCCGTCATTCCAAATAGGAACCGTCCCGATCCGTGGAGAAATTCTCCGGTGGTTTCTACAACCTTTTCGAATCCAGTCCGCTTATCGTCCGGCTTCTGGCGACTTCGTATGCTGCCGTCACTGTTGTAGACGGTGACCCCGAGGTTGACATCGAGTCGAGTAATTGAGTTATCCTCAGGATTGATGGTGTCTCGATACCACAGTCCCGGCTTGTTACCGCGAAATTCGTCGGTAAGCTTGCCCGTCTCGTCCAAACGGAAATGGTGGACACCATCAGGGGACTCCTCAGTCCGCGTCAGTACCGGCTTACCCCGACTATCAGGAGATACATTCCAGTGCGTCCCGTCGGAAGTCTTTTTCCAGCCATACCCGTCACTATCGATCTGGCCCGTGAATGTGCTGACGAGCCCGCCCTTTTCGTCTCGGGTCGTGGCGGAGATTGTTTTGTTGCCATAGTTGTCGACGTGAACGTTGTCGTAGAGGCCGTTCTTGTTCGCGACACCGATATCGGTGCCGACCCGGTTCCCGTCGCTGTCATAGGAAGCGGTGCTCGTCGTCTTGTAATCGGACGACATCCCGAACTCATGACTCGGTCGGCCACTCGTCGATGAGCCCGGGTTGAAGTGCTGGCCGTAGACTGTGCTGTCCTGGTTGTCTTTCCCGGCATACGAGGACGTACCCGTGGAATCATCGTTCCACCGCTGCCAACCACCCTCCCCGTTACCGACAACACGCGAATTCGTGGTGCTACCATCCGGATTGGTAATGACCTGATCGACAGTCTGATTACCGTTGCCCTTGGGAATGGTGTTCGTTACGATTCGCTCACCGGGTAACGTCGTGGTCCACGTATCCCCCTCTTTGCGGCCATTGGTATCAGGCAGTCCGTAGATATCTCCCACGGCTCATCGCCTCCCTCGAGTTTCAGGCGCGTCGAAACCGACTCGAATGCTGCAAGCTATGTGGCGCGCAAAGGCATTGCCGCAGCGAGCAATTCGGCCCGGCATCGCGCGCAAAGAATGAACGGCCGGCCTATGGCGAGCCGAGAAATAAGAAATGTGCCGCGCTCAATCCCGAGGGTTGAGCGCGGCACATAGTGTTGAACACTGCTCCAACTGCGCTGGAAGCCACAGGAATTGGCTTCGACATCCGCTGGCCGCGCGGGCCCGGCGTCTCAGCTGAATAGCAGTCCCGCTACTACCAGGCCCGCGCGATCCGTACCTGAGTTGCGGGGCCGTCGAGCACGGCGGCACGGTGGGTGGAATAACCCTGAACCGTCACCCGATCGCCTGCCTCGATCCGGGTGGTGGCCGTCGCGGTCATCGTTCCCGACCAGCCGGTCGCGTCGCTACCGGTGGCGACGACCACGCCGTTGACGACCAGTTGCACGGCCTGACGGGGACTGCCGAAACCGTTGGCGATTCGATACGGGATGCTCGCCGACACGACCACGTCGAGCGCGGTCCCTTGGGCGAGCAGCGCGTCACCGTCGACCGTCGAACCCGGGTAGCTCGCGGTGTCGGCGTACCAGCCGGTGATGTCTAGCCAATTCCCGGTGAGTCTCTGGTCACCGCCCTTGCTCATACCCGAGGGACTGAACGGCGGTGCCACGGCCATCGAGAACGTCCCGGTGCCGGTGGCGGCCATAGCGATCGGACCGAAACGCGTTGTCGCGGACACACCGGTGGTGCCGAACGCGGCGGACGCCGTCGGCGCCGGAACGATCGCGGCCGAAAGGTTGGCCGCGGCGGAGAAGACCGCATTGCCGGTCGTCGCGCGACTGTCCGCGCGGAACGACGCCGCGACGATGACACGACCGCCCTTGCCGACCCGCACCCGCGCGGTCGCGGTCCCCTTGTCACCGAACACGGGCGCGCTCCATTGCCGCAGAGCCGACGCGACCGCGCTCAACGCACCATCCGCACCTGCCACGGCCGTCGCGGTAGCTGAAGGTCTCAGTGTCACAGACTGTGTGGCGGAGCCGGCGAACGTGGCGTAGACGAACGGCGGGACGTACGGGATCCGGGATCCATCGGTCGAGCTGCGGGGTGGTCGCGGTGCGTCGACCAGCATCGTCGGCATCGCCGGGACCGAGGGCACCGATGTCGGCGGGGTCGGCGGCATTGCCGCGAACACCTGCGCGGGCGCTGTCATAGCGGCCTCCGATTCGATTGTGAGCGAATATGTTTCGACACCGGAGTGCCGGTCAGCTCATGGCGAAGGTTGGGGTGATGAGCAGGGTGCCCTGCGCACCGAGGGTGGTGGAGGCGATGGCGACCTTGTCGATGAAGGTGCCGCCGGTCGGCGCGCTCCACAGTCCGGCGTGGGTGTAGGTCCCGGCGGGCAGGTTGACCGTGACCTGGCTGCCGGAGATCTGACCATTGGCCGGAGCACTCCAACTGGTCGCGACGCGGGCGTATGCGGGCGAACCACCGGAAGCCTCATTGGTACCGGTGGTGCCCGGGTCGGCGGTGTGGACGGAAACATAGACGGTGGAGGCGATGTTGGCGTAAGCGGCGCACAGGGCGTTCTTGGTCGAGGTAACTGCGATAGCCATGGTTATTCTCCTTGGAAGTTGTTGTGTTGAATGTGATTTCGTCGACTACGACGGAACGGGATCAGTTGCGGATCACGGAGCCGACGTACCAGGCGTAGGTGGTCACCGGGGAAGTCGGGTAGGTGACCAGCATCGTGTACCGCGAGTTCGTCGGGATGGGGTCACAGGTCACGGCCGGCACGGTCCAGCTGGCCGTGGTCGGGGTTACGGTGGCCGCCCAGGTGCCGAGCGGCGCGCCACCAGCGGCGGTGAGCACGATGGAAACTGTTGTCCCTGGCGGGAATCCAGCTCCACCGGAGGCTTCGATGGTTTGCACGAAGCTGGCGCCGGTGGTGAGTTTGAGTGGTTCGATCTTCGGCTGGTATCCGAGGTATCCGGGATCGAGCGCTGTTGTCATAGGTTTCCTCTGCTGTGTTCGACCTCGTCCATGAGTTCTCTGGAGAGGTTCAGTTCCGGGATACGGCCGTGTTGGGCCGCTTCGATCACGCCGCGCAGCACGGCGAGCGCCTCACGGAATAGTCCGGTGACGCGGTCGAGTTCCTGCATGGACGCTGCTTGCGCGACCTCCACTCCGTCGAGTCGTAACGAGACGACCCGCAGTTCTTCCGACACCCGCGACAATGTCGCCAACGCGATGTCATTGACCTGTTTGGCGGCGGACACTTCGAGGCGAAGGTTCTGTGCCGGAAGGACTTTCCGGTCTCGTAGCCAGGAGTAGAAGGTGGTGGCGCCGGAGCCGCCGAGAAAGGTGGCCACGCTGATGAGGGTTGTTTCGAGTAGTGCCATCAGGGCCTTCCGGACCCAGCCGCGTCAGGCTGGTTTCCGAGGCTTGTCATCGAGGACCATCCGGCAAAATAGCCTCAGCCGCTTGGACTTTGGCGCCTCGAGCGCCGAAAGCATCGGTGATGGACTCGACAAGTTCAGACGCCGCGTCCGCGGTGGCCTCGAGCACCGGCTCGTTCCTGACGAGCCACACGTTGATGGTGCGCAGTACTTCCAGAGCTACGAGCAGGCCAGCACCGAGACCCGCGACAGGGCTCGGCGCGTACTGCAGCAGTGCGATTGACGCCGCCAGGACAGTGATGGTGCCGCCGATCAGCGACACCACCGCTTTCGCGTTACGGGCAACAAAGGCCCCAGCATTCCCCGCCATAAGAACTCCCTTGGTAATTGAGTGCGCCAGCACGGCGCAGGAGGCGGTACCGGCGCACCCTGCTGGTGCGAGGTTCCGCGGTGAGATCAGGTGGCCGCGTGCTCACGAATAGGAGCACAGCGTGCCGTCGAAGTAGGTGTACATACCCGAGGCGTCACCGGACATGTCGTTCGCCGCGGCGATGTAATAGCCTGGGGCCCAAACACTCCCAGCCGCAGCGAACACGACGAAGGTACTCGCGGGCTGCTTGATGGTTGCGCCTTCTGTTTCGCCACCGCTGCGGACGAGTTTCCACTGCCCGTCCGGGCTTGGCGCAGTCCACAGGGAGACGTTGTAGTTGGTACCCGTTCCGCACGATTTCGCCCAACGGGCGCTGACGTTCATCACATACCAGCCGGACTTCGTGATTTGAACAAGACCGGACGGAAGGTCGAGGACATTGACATTGTTCACCTGGAGGGCGGTATCGAAAATGGTGCCGAAACGGGCCGATCCCGCGCTCTGGGCCACCGTCGCGGTGTTTTGGCGGCACAGCGACCAACCCGTTCCGACGACCGACGGTGATGTCGTGTCCGCCGCGGTGAACGAGTCGAGGTCGAACCCGAACCAGAAGGATTTCGAACCGTCCCCGGACGCGGTGGCGTTGCAGCCGCTGTAGAAACCGACCCACCGATTGTTGGCGCCCACTGGAGAACTGGCCGCGGCGTCTCGATAGTTGAGTCGGCCGACACCGTTGACCAGCACCTCGTAGGACTGGCCCGACGCGGTAACCGTGACGGTGTCGCCGGCGCCGAGAGCCAGACCGGTCTTTTCGGCCCAGGTCGTGATATTCAGGGCGCCACCGGCAAGGGTGGCGCGCTGGAGCAGAATTCGCCCCGTGCCGACCTGCGCGATGACGAAGGTCGACAGGTCCGCGGCCGCTCGGATGAGGATCCCGCTTCCGGTGTACGTGTCTGCCTGATTGGGGCGGCCCAACACCACCGATACCGACTGGTCGTCGGTCATCATGGAGGTCTTGCGCAACGCGAGATCAGCACCGCTGCCGGTGTTTCCGCTCTTGGATATACCGGCCTGGTCGTCGACAACGACTATGTCGGAAACCACATCCCCGCCCGAAACCCATTTGGTCACAGTCCATTTGGTCAGGTCCCAGTTCTGAAAGTTATCGGTCGCCGACGCACCACCGACCTGTTCCTGGGTCTGCTTGGTCTGCAGGTCCGCGATCGCTGACGAATTCGCGGTCGAGGTGCTCCGCGCCGAGCTCGCCGCGGACTGTGCCGACGAGGCCCCAACCTGTGCCCGATTCGCCGCGGCGAGTGCCCGGTCGTTCGCCGCGTTCATATTCGTGCCGATGGTCTCGACGCCAGCGAAGGATTCCGCGACGCTGGACAGGATCGACGCCCGCGCCGACTCCCACGTGACTCTCTGGAGGTTACGAATCGACCCCCCTGTGTACGCGCCAGCAGGAATGTTCCTGTCCGGGCTTGTCATTCGCCGACCTCGGCCGACTGTTCCTCAGCGGCACCGATTTTCGCGTAGTTGAGGTCGAGTTCGCGCGGATCTACCAGATGCTTCAGCTCACCCGATTCGCGCAGCTGCTCGACCAGGTGGGCACGCTCTTCCTGAGTCAGTTCGGTGACGTCGGGCGCGGAGGTCTCCGGCGCACGCGGGGCGCCCTTCGCCGCCCACTGACCCGCACCGTTGAGCCAGTGCGTGACACCGCGCGCCGGCGGGTGATACTCCTTGGTCTGCTCGTCGGTGCAGTGCCGAAACCCGAGGTCCCACAGGTGTTTCGACCACTGCCGTAGCACATCGGGGTGTACCAGCAGCGGCGAGTTCTGCGGCCCTGGAAGGCCGACGAGCGCCCACACGAACGCTTCATGGGGGTCGTCGGGATTGCACTGCTCGTGCAAAGGGATGGACATGTTCACTCCGGAGATTAGAGAGGTTCTGGTGGGTCCGCCCAGGTCGGACTACATCTGGACGGCGAGTGCGTGGATGTCGTCGACGATGTCGGCAACAATGCGCATGGACTTGGCGAAGGGCATATCGTGGTCGCGATCGGAACCGACCGTGACCTGCCAGGCCGGGCTCGCGGTCCGCGACCAGGCCAGTTCGAGTTCGGTGACCTGGTCGACATAGATCGAACCGTCCGGCATGCCCTTGACGGTGGAGCCGACACGGTCGCCGAGAAAGAAGTGGCCCTGGCCCTGATCGCCGATCAAATACGGTTCGCCGTTGGCAACGGTGAACTTATGGGTGAAATGCTGTCGGGTCTTCCACATGCCCTCACCCAGCGTGAGCAACGCGCCGAGGGTGTAGGCCCGGTCGGAGCTGTTCTCGAAATGCTCGTGGTAGTGCGACCAGCCCGCAGCCAGCGCCCGCCGCGGCGATCGGTGTTTCTGCCACGCCAGCAGAGTGTCGGACAACAACGCCGTCGCGATGGTGTTCGCCACAGCGGTAGCGGCGTTTACCACGCCACCGGCGAACGAACCACCGAGCGGAATCTCGCCGAGCGCACCGGCGACCAGCATTCCGACGACCTGGATCGCCGAGGAGATCGCCTCGTTCACACCGGGCATCGAATGGCCGCCGGTGAGCACCTGCACGGCCGAGGCCGGGTTGACCACGAACTGTGACGTCTGGATGCCGGTGTTCTCGTTCTGCCGATAGACCACCCACGGGTTGGACGGAAGCGTGCCCATCCAGCCCGGATTCTTGTACAGCTCAGGCGCATTCCGATCCGGGAGCACGTCCGGGGTGTAGTCGAGGTTGTTCTTGTCGAACACCTGCCTGGTGCGCTCCAAGCCAGTCCACATATCGCCGCCGGTGCTGGTGCCAGTCCAGAATCCGGACTTGTCGACGATGTCGACCACCAGGCAGCCGTGCCGTAAATTCGCGCCAGGCCACGGTTCCGGGTCACCCTGCAGCCACCGCCGGGTGACGACCGCCAACTGCGCCGTTTCCAAAGTGCCTGCCGCGGCCTCATGGAAGTTCTGGAAGCGGGAACCGAAGATCGTCCACATCGACGTATCACTCTGGAAATCACCGGGTTTCACCACCACGCTCCACCTCGACTGGTCGAGGCTGCCCCATTGGCTCGGATCCATCGGATCGTCCGGCAATGTCCACAGCCCGCCTTCCAAGCGGAGCAGATTCAGCTGCAATGCGGTCTTGAGCACCCAGACGCCGGGCCCCGCGAGCAGGAACTGCCGCGGAATCTGCACCTGTTCCGGCAGAAACGGATTCGACCAGCAATAGATGTGCTTGAGATCCTGGTACGAGTGCATGAACAGCAACTCGACGGTGGTGACACCGTGCGCGTCGGTCTTGATGACCGCTTTCTCCAGACGTCCGTCCCACCGCGCGCCGTCCTTATCGACGGTGATGTGCACGTTCTTCTTGGTACGGCTGTTGATGTCTACTGCCCACTTCGCCAGGTAGTAGTCATACGGCAGCACCAGCAGGCCGGTACCGGCCTGGTTGAGGATCCAACGGAAGTCAGCGCTGATCTCCGCGCCACAAACGCCGCGCAGATTCCAGTCGCCGTCCCACAGCCGGATCACCGGCCGCGAGAACCGCTGCTCCTTACGAGTTGTCTTGGCGGCCTGCGCATCCGCATAGATCGCGGGCAGATCCAGCACGGAAGTCACTGCAGCCCCCACGGACGCGACCAGTTACGCGGCTGCACCACAAGCACCGACGCACCCGAAGGCGCACCGGTCACCGAAACCGGCACCGAGGTGGCCGGGGTGTAAGGCGGCACCGGGTACAGAAAGCTGACACCGTTCATCAACGCCCACATCTGCGAGCTGTCCTGCGCGACGATCATCTCTTCCATCGGATCGGTGTCGACCGTCAAATCCTTCCCGGCAGCGGTCTGCGGCAAGGTGATCACGCGCGTGGCGTCACGATCGACCGCCCCCCAAGAGAAGTCAGGCAACGTCCACTTGCCCGGCGCCGAGCACACCCACTTCAACCACATCGGCTGGTCAGTCGGATTGGCGATGGTGATGGTGCCGGACTGGCTCTTGCCAGCACCACCGGTGTCGATCGTGGAGGTCCACGTGCCGGTCACATCCGACTCGACCCACCACGGATTGCCCGCGGTGCAGGTCATCACGACCTTGCCGATGGACTTCAGATGCGGATCCTTGTCCGGCTTGAAGTCCGGCTGTTCCGACATCCGCAGCTTCAGCGAGCGGGTACCGAAATCGGTGGTAATCGTCAGGGTCGCGTCACGGTCATAGGCCCACGCCTTACGCCACGCCGAGTCCACCGACTCCCACGAACGGCCCGCGGTCTGAAAAACATTCACCGCGAAGACAACATCGCGCTTGTTCGTCCGGTAGCCACCGAACGACGAACCAGCTTGAAACGCCGACTGATTCCAGATCGTCGTCACCGGAGCGTCATACAACCCGGTCGGCGACGTAGCCAACTCCACACCCTCACGACCACTACCCTGACCGGCGATCGTCCATTGCGAACCATCGACTCCGACCACCGTGATCATCGCAGCATTAGACGCCACAAATTCACCTCAATCCATATAATTGCCGCAGCGACTAGTGAGACAATTCCCATTGCGCTGCCAGAACTTTCAATCTTCCAACGATGTCTTCACTGCTCGACATCGAGATATTCACCGTCGCCGACTGCCCACCGGGCGCTGGCCGGCCGGAGCCACCCCCACCACCGGATTCATTGCCCGGCGAACGCGCAGCCAGCATCTTCTGTAAGAAAAAGGGGTCGGCGTTCAACGCTTGCAAGAACGGGCGGTTCACCGACGTCGACCGCGCGTTCATCACGAACTCACCATCGGACAGGTACGCGGGAATCTTGTCGCCGATCGACGAACCCGGCCCTTTCACATCGCCACCGGCCGCGTAAGCCGGTACCTTGGTCGGATTGTCCGCGGGATGGCCCGCGTGCCGAGGCAAGAATCTTTCGAAGTTGACCCGCATGGATTCCGTTGTGTTCGCGATCATTTGATCCAAGGCGCCCGGAGCCGCTACCTCAGGCTCGGGGAGCGCCGATAAGCGGAATCGACTTTTACTATTGGCGTCCATTGATTAACCATCAATTCATATATTTGCCACGGCAACTGAGCCGTGTCCTCAGCTGACGAAGATCGATAGGAACAAGCCGGGGCCGATCGCCTGGCCTGTTCCGTTCTGATGCAACTGCACGTCGAGGACGTCGCCAGCACGGAGTACGGGTTGCGCGGCCAGCGGGATGGTGACCGGCATCGCGGCGGCCAGCACAATGCCCTGGGCGAGTGTGAGCCTCGCAAAGGTTTGCACCACAACGCCGTTACGGAGTTGCCGAACGCTGATGGTGGCGTTGTTGGTTGCGGCGCCGGTGACCGTGGCGTAACCCGGCGGTGCGACGAGTTGGACGTCGGTCACGGTGTCGCCGCTGTAGAAGGCGGGCGAGTAGATCCCGGCCAGGGTGGTGGTATCGGCTCCGCCGGCGGCTTGGGCCGGCAAAGTTGCGGAATAGATCATTCATCCTCCCAAGTGGATCCGGTGAACTGATCGATGAGGTTTTGCATCGACTCGTCCCGCTGCGCGTCGCGGACAATGTCGGCCGCGGTAACCGGACGAGGCATCGGCGTGAGCCGGGGCGGATCGCCACCGGCGGCGGCGATCACGGCGGCTTGCACGCCTTGGAGTGCGTCGATGATCGACAGCAGCAGGTAGCTGTCGATGGTGTAACCCTCGGGGGTAGGCCCGGAGGGGGCGTCGGCTTCCTCGTAGAGATCGAGGTCGGCTTCGTCTTGTTCAGTGGCGAGCATCTGTTCGGCGAGTTCGCGGTCCATCGCCAGCGCCGAGCGGTATTGGGAACCGTGCGGCAGTCTGTCTTTCAACGCCCAGATGGTGCGCCAGTCACGGTTGCGAATTATGTTGGGCCCGAAGCAGTCCCGGATGTCGATGCCGCGCTCGAGCAAGTCGTAGTCGAGCGCGGCACCGAAACGTTCCCAGAACTCTACGAGCCCTGCGATCCCCCCGGCAGCTCCGCGGAGCCCTGGCCGAAGAGGTGCGCGTAGAGGTCTTTCTGGAAGGCGAACCACTCATCGAGCGGCCGCTCGGCGAACAGCTTTTCGACGGCCTCGTACTGGTCGCCCAGCACGATGGCCATCTGTTCGTCATCGCTGGCGGTCTGGCGCAGGGCCAGGACCTGGCTGCGGGTGACGGGTGCGATCGCGATGTCGTCGGTCAGACGGTAGTGCGCGCGTCGGCGCGGGGCGAGCTCTTGCTGCAGCTCGTAGAAACGACCGCCGACCTCGGCCTGAGCGGCCGCTTCTGATGTGGATGCCATGATTGCTATTTCTCCGGGTTGTGTTGTGCTACTACGAATTCGAGGCGCGGTCGATAGCTTCGACTTCGGCCTTCTCGGCGTGGCCGAGCTTGAAGACCGCGTTCACGTATTCGCTGGCGTTGGAAACGATGTAGTCGTTGACACCGTCGGTCATGATGACGGGGTACTCGGTGGGGATGGCGGACACAGTGGACCCGCTTTCTGCTCCGGCAAGAATGGATAAGGAAGTGGTGGGGCGTGCCATGACCGGAGACACATGACACGCCCCACGCCCAAGTCGAGGACCTGGGAGATCAAGAAACCGTCAAGTGACGGTTTGGCGGCGTTACGCCGTAGCGGTGGCAATACCGGTCTGCGCCAGAATCTTCTTCCAGCCGCTGCCGCCGAAGCCGTGCGCGATGGCGTAGCCGGCGGTGTCGTCCTTGAACGCGACCATGGTGAGCTTCTGCGCAAGCACCTCGGTCGGGTTCCACTGCTCGCCACCGAACTTGCTGACCGCGATCTTCGGCAGCACCTTGTAGACATAGATCGGGTTGGCGTCGTTGCCGTCCTTGCCGATGATGATCGCCGAGTAGTAGGTGATCTCTTCGGAGGCGGGCTGGGCGAAGAACACTTCACCGGAGTCGGCCGCCGCCTTGACCCGAGCCATGTTGGTGCTGGTGGTCAGCTGCAGGGTCAGCGCGTTGGTCTGCTGCGGCTGGAACTCGATGGTGGTGATGTCGCTGGTGACGTCGTTGCGCACCGGCTGCAGTTCACCGTAGGACTCGATCGGGGCGGCGGTGATGCCGCGGGCGAAGGCCACACCGGTCTTCTTGTCGATCAGGCCGACGGGCTGGTAGGCCGGCGGCAGCGTCTGCAGCGCGCCGGTGGCGTCGGTCAGCGCCGACGGGGCCGGGGTGTAGTGCGGTGCGATGAAAACGGCCGCGTCCAGCGGCTTGAGCAGCAGCGACCGCTGCGCGTTCTTCAGCGCGGTGAGATTGGTGGCAGGCATGTGTCTCCATTCGAGCGCCCGCGGGTGCGGGCACGGTTAACAGGAACCGGCACCGAGTGGTGCCGGTGAAAAGCCCAGTCAGGGGGCAGGTTTGGCGCTACTGCTGGCGGGCTTCGACAGCGAAAGCGATCTCGACCATTTGATTGAGCGGGTCGAGATCAGGCACCTCCGACAGGCCGCGGCTGCGCCGCAGGATCGGCGGATGGAACTTCGGCTCCTCAGCCGCGATCTCCTCGGTGTAATCGACGAGCACACCGTTGATACGGCTGACCGGAGCGGCGAGCATCGCGGTGCGGATCTGCACCGAAAGCTGTTGCGCCTGGGCACGAGTGGTGCCGAAGGCCACCACACTGACTTTGGCCTTATAGGTGATCGCGTTGATGTCGAGCGTCCCGCCGGTCGTACGCACCCAGATCAACGGCAGCTTGGACTGTAGGTCCGCCGGCAACGTGGTGACGGTGGTGGCGATCGGGGTGAACAGATCGACCATGAACTGCTCGAAGTCGGGGAATTCCCCCGGTGCGGGATAGGTTGCCATTACGCCGCTTCCGGTGCATGGCCGACCGTCGCCGCGGCCTTGGCGGTGCCAGCGGGGGTTGTCGGAGCCGGCACGGCGTCAGCTACCGTCATAGCGACGCCCTGGGCCAGGTTGGACAGCACATTGGCGTCGGCTCGCAAGGTCGCCAGACGCGCCACCAAAGCCTGGACATCGGTAAGGATGCGCCCGGCGAGGCCATGCGAATCATCGGAACTAGGCACAAGATTCTCCAAAGAGGTTGGGTTCACGGGTAATCCGTGGAAACGAAGGTTCGGATATGGGCTGACTCGCGACCGCCGTCGCGATGCTCGGCCCCACGGGGTTTCCACGAACCCCGTTCTGGCACTGCGGGTTACAGTCCGAGCAGCGGCAGCAACAGCGGAAGGACCACGCTGAGCAATTTCAGGACGTCGACGACGTAATTGAGCATTTCTCATCACCCCCTTTCACTCGTGCGAGCGGGAGCGCTCGATTCTTCAGCGCACGTGGCTCAGATAGGTGGAAAGTCGATCCCGCAATGGGTCGTTGGTGCGCGTCGCGCCGTACTGTTCGGACTTGATCACGTTGATGGTGGTGCTTCGGTCGATCTCCGGGCCCCCGCGCTGTTCGAGAGTGCGCAACGGAGGCTGCACCATCTTCGGGGCTGTCTGCCGCAGATTCTGCGATGCCGACGACAAGGTCTGCACGACAGAGGCGACCGTGCTGGTCAACGCGGTCGCCGCACCCGCGGCCGCGGCACCCGCAGGCCCGGCCACGGCTCCGGCCAGCGCCGAGATGGCCGCTTCGCCGCCGATTTTGACGATCTCATTTTGCGTGCCTTTGTAAATGTTGTACCAGTTGTGCCATTGCAGAAAAGGGAACAATGAACCGACCGGGGCGGTGGAGAGGAATCCACCGTCATTGGTTGGACCGTGCTCCTCTTCTACCTCGCCGCCCGAGGCGTAGGCCTTGGTCTTGAACATCGCCTGACCGATCGCCGCCCCGGCAACACTGGCCATGGCCGACCATTGCAGGAAGGGAGCCAACCGGCCCGGACGTGAAATCGACAGTGCGCCATCGTCATAGCCAGGACGGCGACCCTCCTGTTCGCCGTCGGCGAAACGCACGAATTGCGCGCCATCTCGTACATCTTCGAAAGACATTTTCGACCATCCATCAGGTTCTTAGGCGGTGACCGCGATCCGGTGCGCATTGAGTCGCGCGGACAGCCGATCGCAGTAACCGTCGGTTCGGTATATGGCGGTATGGGTGCCGCCTCGGACATATCCGTCCATGAGGACTGCCGCCTGCGACCACACCTGCGGCTGCCACCAGTCGCGGTGATCCAGCTGCCAGCGATTGCCGCGGATGCGTTCGGCCAGCGCGCTCCCCCAGCCGCCCATGGCGGCGAAGCTGAAAGCCGACATGGTGTCGGCGAGGGTGCGCAATGGCGAATCCGCGGGGCAGCAGGTGATCCCATCGGCATGGTGGGCAACTTCCCAGGTCTCGATGCCCTCGGGCCAGGGCTCGTGCTGGCCGTTGATCCCGAACCCCACCGCACCTTGATCGCATGAATCACCCTCCCTGCGTAGTGGATTGGCGATATTCGCCGCCCACTCGACCGCGCAGTCCGGATACTCGCCGCGTGCCTTCGCTTCCAAGAACCGAGTGACCACGATGGCACCGAGGCTGTAGCCAAGAATCCCTACGCGATTCGGTGTGGCACGGATTTCCGCGGCCAGCGCCTCGACGCCAAGCGCGACCGATTGCTCCTCCGAGCAACCGGCGTAGCGGTTCTGCGGATTGGCCGGACCAATACTGGCCGGGTAGTCGACATCGGGACCGATCAAGTACTTGGCGCTGTCCAGCCTGCGCGTGACGCACGAGAGCATGTTCGTCGGCGCACCTAGATGCTCTCCGGTGCCTCGGCACGTCAGAACAGTGATCACGCGAACAGCCTTTCTATGTGTGTCCGGAATTCCTTGTACGGGAACTCATTTCGATGAGTAGGAGGAGTCCCGCCCCCGGAGGTGAGGGGAATTGCTCCGGGGGCGGGACTACGACGCCCCCGCGCTGCGACAACGTCTGCGACCGCGGACCACCCGCGGGAAACGGGCGCGCAAGGGGCGTGGCATGCGGCAACGCTCTGAACCCGCATTTCAACCTGATAGTTGTTCGGGGGCGTGCCGCATGGGGCTGGAAATGACGGGCTATCAGCACCGTCAAGATTTCTCGTAATCGAGAAGGCGAGAAACTGTGGGAAGGAGTTCCGATTCGTTTCTTGCCTGTGGCTAAAGCCTAGCTTGCCTGCTGTGACAAACGGTTCGAAAATGATCAACAGTGCAGGTAGTTGATGGTTTTGGTGGCTCGCGAAGCGCGGTGGGACATAATGTGGCATGGGGATTTTCAGGGCTACCTGCCCGGTGGGAGAGTTGGAGCGGCTGTGGGTCGAGGAGATGCTCAGTTGGTGCGCGGCGCAATTCGGCGACCGGACACTGCGCACGCCGGTCATCCTGCCGACCTCGGACTTCTTTCCCGACGCGTATTCCGGTAGCGCCCAGGACGTCCAGACGGTGGTCGACACTGTCGGGGACTACATGGGCGTCGCTCGGGATCGCATCCGAGTGGAGATCCGATCCGACGGTGATGACCTACCGGATGCGGCATTCCTGGCGGGCTCCGCGCAGGGTGCGACCGGTCACTACCGCATCGAACACGGCCGCGCGGTCATCTCGCTCGACATGTCCAGGATGCGTTCGCCCGTCACCCTCGTGGCCACCGTTGCCCACGAGCTCGCGCACGAGCGCCTTCTCGGCGAGTACCGCATCGACGCCGACCGTCACGACAACGAACAACTCACCGACCTGCTCACCGTGTACCTTGGCCTCGGCGTTTTCAATGCCAACGCGGCCTTTCAGTTCTCCCAGCGCCAAAACGGCTGGCGCTCAGCGAGTCTCGGCTATCTCTCCCAGCCGATGTTCGGCTATGCCCTCGCCTGCTGGACAATCATGCGCGGCGACCCGAAACCCCTGTGGGCCAAACATCTCGACACCAACCCTCGTGTCTACATGAAACAAGGCCTCAAATACCTGCGAGCCAACCTCAACGCCCTCCCCGAGTGGCGCACCGCCCTCCCCGAAACCTGAACTCCCATCGGCCTGTTCACCCCGTCGATGAGACCGGCGCTATGTGTGCCCTTAGTCGGAGAGGCCCTCTGGGGAGTCCGTCGAAGTCGTTCCCGGCACCAACGACGATGCCGCGGGATAGGTCGCGATGCCCAGTTCACCGGTCGGATCGTAGGGATTGACCACCTTCGATAGCACGCCCACGTCGGGAAGCGGCTGCCCGTCCGGCCCCACCCCGATCATGTCGTAGGGACTGACGTTCATGGACTTTCCCGGGCTGGCTGGCGGCACATTCGCAGGCTCCGAAGATTCCTGGACCGGCGACACCAACCCCGGATACAACGCGACCACCGCCGCACCCCCCACCAGCAACCCCGCAAAAACCATTCGACGACACGACATAACGCTCTGACTCCCCCACAGATCCAACCCACAACACTTCGTAACAGCCGCGACAGCCTAGCCTGCAGCGAACCCGGGACGATCCCCGGTCCGCCTCAACACAATCAGGTGCAGGATCCAGCCCGGCTGCAGCCCAAACCAACTCGCGTCTAGTCGTCGCCGCTCTGCTAGATTTCTTCTTCCCATTTCTGGTAAGCAGGGCTGTCCAGATACACATAGACCGACGTGACGCTGATCTTGGCTGTAACCACTAGAGCGGGAAGGTCCCAGCGAAGACCTCGAGTCGGCTCAATCCACCAATCCGTCGGCCGCTGCCCGACCAGCTCGAACATCCGCTGCACGAGCGCATCGAAAACCTCGTCCAACTCAGGCCCCAAGTCGGCCCGATCGAGAACTACATCACTGGCGCGAAACGCGATCTACTTAAGGGTTCGCGCTAAATTGGTTCTTTCCGGGCCTTTGACCGACACCATTACGTCGGGGCGATTGACCTCGAAGTTGGTCGTAGCTGTGGGGAACCTCTCGTCGAGGCCGCTGAGCTGCCAACCGACCCGGTCACAGAACGGCTGCAGATCGTCGACGGTCCACGTCCAGTCGAACTCAGCCGCCACACGCACCGCCTGAGCAGCGCGTTCAATATCCGCTCGCATATCGAATTGCTCATTCTCGTATTCAGTGGTTGCGGCCGTCGGGCGATCGTAGCTCCCACACCGCATGGACGCGATTCGTCAGCCTGTGTAGCCCAGATCCGATTGTGGTGCGTATCGGTCCATATGCAGTCGAATCATGTTGCCAAGCTTGCTGTTTCAACAACTCCTCGATGTCCACCTGCACGCCCAAACTGCACTTATCATCGACATTGGCTCGGAGACGATAGGTGACCACTCTGGATCAATTTCCGATGGCATCCGACAAGGCGTTCGTAGGGAATTCCTCGTCCGAGTCCACGATCCAGGAATCGATGTCGAGTTCGGATGGCGCACCCACCCGCAGTCCTCGGTGGAGCACCGCGACTACTTGGCCGGCCGCCTTCTCGTACACGTCGTAATGCACCGGCCAACCGACGAGGAGATGCCAGGTGTCCCAACTCCCCTCGATCGGCGGACACCAACCCTGCTCCCGCAATTCCGTCTCGAATCGATCCGACATCCGAAAGTTCTCATCGAGCTGATCGTTGTGGACGATCTCGCACCACAGCTGCGGTGAATCCACAAAGAACCGAGCGAATCGCCCGCCAGATGCATTAATAAGCAGATGCGCCTCGGCCGGCATACCAGACAACGTCAACGCCAAAGCGGCCGAAACTCTCCGCCAATCATCGTCCAAAGTAGTTATATCCATTCCCGCCATCTCAACTCGTAAATCATCCTATCGATGATTTGGATTCACCCGGCTCCGGTTCCTGAAAATAATCTCGAACCTATCGATATTTAGGGTTCGATAATTCGAGGCTAACCGAACGAAGAGAGCCACGCAAATCGATCGATATATTCAAATTATCCCAACCCATAGCGGGATGAATACCCGGAATAGTCCGGTCCGGAATACCGATAGTGGATATGAGGGCGTTGCCAAGATCCGCGAAAGCATCGACCACCAACTTCCGGGCTTCTCCCCACTGCACCGACCTATCGACAATGTCAGTAACATATGGAGAAATGTATTCGAAAATCCTTTTCTGTTTGAAAACGCGAGCTTCTGGACGACGAACATCCATATCTGTTCGCAGTGTCGCACCATTCTCCCCCGACCGGGCGATCTCCCACCCCGCTAAGTCACAAAATTGTGGCAGGTCGTCGACATACCCAGTCCAATCGAATTCTTTGGCCAGCGCCGCAATTCGGACTGCTCCTTCAATATCGACTTGCATGGGGGATGGTCCTTCTCTGTGTCGTCATCGGATGGAGGAAGCATAGGTCAGTACGTGGGCGACTTCCGGACTAAGGGTGTCAAGCGTCCGCATCGCAAGGTTGACGGTCAATGTCTGATCAGCAGGCTGCGCCAGATCCCTCGGCACGGGGGCGGATTTCAGCGTGTCGACCGTCATATTGCGAGGCTGCGTGAGCGAGGCCAGACCCGAGACCCAGGGCGCGGCAGACGCGACGAGACCGTTCATCCATACTGGCGCCGTCTGACCTGGCACGGCAACCGGTCTCTCGTCCGCGATCAGTCTCGGTCCGCCGGCGATGGCCGAGTCGGATGGAGCGGATCCCTCGTCGGGAACTGGTTGGGTGGGCGGCGGTAGCGTAGGCGCTTTCTGCCCGGTTCCCGGGTGGTCGAGGTTGAACGCTTTCCCTGCGCCAGGTACGAATTCGACGACATTAATATTGTTCGTTCCAGGTTCTGTATGAACTCCCAGATAGCCGAAGTCGATCTTGCCTTCAACCAAATCATTGGCAAACGTGGTGCCGTGCTCAGCGTCATAGTCGACTAGCGCCTGCAAGGCGGGCGAGCCGGTCCTGAATTCGTCCACACCGTACGGCACCGATCCCTGCTGAGCGTTTATTTTTTTGGGGCCGCCAACATCGACACCCCGCGTACCATACGTCGGACGGAGACCACCCTTTTCCTCCACCAGGACTGGCCTTTTCGTACCGTCCGGCAAGGTTTGAATTCCAAGCCGATCCGTATCGTAGTTGCCCGACCCTTGGTAGATCGTCTCAATACCCAGTTCACCAGCAACATAGTCACCGCCGACCTGCCCACGCACCTCTGAAAGGGCACTGATAGAAGCCCTCTCATCAATCAATTGCCCAGCAAGTTTCTCCAGCAGCTCTATATCATTTGGGTCATAATCTTCCGATTCAGATAGCTGCCCGATCGTCTCCTTGAGGTTCGAATCAGTGAAGTCATCCAGAGTTACCGGCCTAAACCCACCAACCCCATCCTCGACCTGCATGTTGACACTTCTTGCTGCGATATCATTCTGAATCGTATCTCTGTCCGCCATAGCAGCGTTCTGCATCGCGTTTATCTCATCGAGCTGGAACCCGATATCACCAGGAAGCCGGTTCCCGTCGTATGGAGTAGTCGGCCCCTTCACCGCACGGGCATCGATATCCTTGGACATCTTCGCCCAGTTCGGCATTGGAACTTTTTGCGTAAACCCACCAGGAAAGCGCTTATACCACTGGTCGTTCCGGCCTTCAAAGACACCCCACGGCCAATGGCCTTCTGGTGTCTCCTCTGTAGGGCCATACCACGGTAGCCGGTAGTCCTCTGGATCTTCTCCTTCTCCGGCACTGACCGACGGTTCTTCCGGATCGGCGGGTCCGAGTGATGGAGGTACGAATCCAGGGCTTGGAAACCATCCCGGTAGCTGGACGCTTGGGTCCGGCCACAGCCCCGGCAGCGGAAGGTCCGGATTCGGCCACCAACCCGGGAGCGGACGATCAGGGTCTGGCTCCCAGCCCGGCAATGGGCGGTCGGGGTTCGGCCACCAACCTGGCAGGGGAATCTCCGGATCGGGCCACCAACCCGGGAGCACCGGTTCGGCCCAGGGCTCCTTGCCCGGCATCTCACCCGGGCCCTTCCCCGGGGCGACTATTCCGGGTTCCGGAACCGGGAGGACCACTCCGGGTTCTGGCAGTGGGAGAACCACTCCAGGTTCTGGAGCTGTAATACCCGGATCCGTCGGCGGCATCGTCGTCCCCGGACCGGGCACCGGTACCGTTAGCTCCGAGCCGGGTGGCGCCGGGGAAGGTTGAATTCCCTGATCGCCGTTGCCTTTAGGCGGAATCCTCGGCTGCGTGGGAGTGATCTCTGGAAGTGAGTTCGGGTCGATTGGCTTAGCGCCGTCGTCCTTGGGTTTACCGTTCGGGCTGCCCGGGAGTGTGCCGTTCTGCCACATCCAGTACGTGAGGCCGACCCCGACGACCAACCCGAGGGTTGCGGTCACCGCCGCGCCCGGCCCGGTAATGGCTCCTGCCCCAGCACCTCCCGCGGCACCGGCCGCTGCGCCTTCAGCCAGAGCAGCCCCCAGGCCCGCGGCACCGAGTTCGGCGGCACCGGCTGTTCCCGCTGGGAGAAGGGTCCCGGTACCGATCCCCGCTAGCCCGAGGCCGGCCAGGCCCGCGGACGAGTTCCCGGTCGACGCCGACTCACCCTCACCAATCGTGTTGCCAGAGCTGTTGATCGTGAACAGGTACTCACCGGCAGAGTTCAGCACCGCCCATCGCGGGGCGCCGTTGTCATCTGCCAGGCGCACCCGGAGCGCGGGATCACCCTCGCCTTTAGCTAGGAGCGGGTTCCCGTCGGAGCCGTAGTTGATGTCGATCGAGGTACCGTTGGCCAGGGGGACGTGTTGGGTCCTGCCCCAATAGGTCGGCTCCTGCCCGGGTACCACCATGTTCCAGTCGGTCGTGGACGAACCGTCCTCGCCGACTCTGGTCTGACCTTCGAATTTGCTTCCGGGAGGGGCCATTTCGAGGACCAACTGACCAAGAACGCCCACACCGGGCGGCGGGGCAAGCCCACCACCTGCCGAGTACTCGACAGGCACGCTGGGCGGGATAGCCAACGACGCCAGGCCATTGGGCGCCGTTTGAGCCGGGGTCACCAAACCCGGAAAGAGCACGGCCACCGACGGATCCACCGGTGTGCTAGACGCCGGAGCGGCAGATCCTGGCTTCTTGTCCGTCGGTGGCTCTTTCTCTCCCAGCAGACCGGGATAGAGCACGGCCACCGACGGATCCACCGGTGAGCTGGACGCCGGAGCGGCGGATCCTGGTTTCTCGTCCTTTGGCGGCTGTTGAGCCGGGGTCACCAAACCCGGATAGAGCACTGCCACCGACGGATCCACCGGTGTGGTTGACGCCGGAGCGGCGGATTCTGGCTTCTTGTCCGGCGCTGGCTGGGTCCCTCCCACCAGGCCGGGAAAGAGCACTGCCACCGAGGGATCGATCGGCTTGCCAGAAGTTGAAGATTCGGGAGGCATGAGGTGTTCTCCACTGTTCTGTACGCGAAGACACGGCCGCAGAGCACATCACCAGAGTTCGGAGGTGACGGCGATCATGCGGCTGAGCTTCTAAGAGGGGATCGATCCGACACCAATCCCGTTGCGGGGAGGCGGATTCGAGGAAAGAGAAGGTCCCGCCCCCGAGGTGTGAGCGGACCCGGGGGCGGGACCATTGGCGCCCTGTGCGCGGCGGGCGGCATCTGCGACCGACGAAGATCGTCGGGAGACGGGCGCGCGACAGGGCGGGCTTGCGAAAGGCACGTAACCGAGAGCTATCTACAGGGTCTCGGGTATATGCCACATGAGTAGGGCGAACGGGCAAGTGCCCGTTGGGGATTCAGGCGGCGGGAGAAATGGAGCGGTGTTCGAACTTGTCCAACCGAGCGATCACGTCAGCGAGTGCGTCGACCACGGTGCGGCCGCCAAGCTGCGGCCAACCACCGTACTGACCCCGATCACGCTGCTGCAGACCACACAACTGTTCGCGAATGTCCTTGACGTCACTGCCGATCGGGCCACAGAACCCGGCAATGTAGTCCTGGATCTGACTGACTTCTGAAGCGCTCATCGGCGCGTCCTTTCTCTCGATGAAAGCCGCGACATCACGGCGGAATTCGTTCATATCGATACCGGCAGGGTCGATCTTCCCTTCGCGGCTGTACTCCCGATGAGCGACGCAATCCTCAGCGGTACGCCCGATACGCGCCAGAATTGCCGCGCAACCTCGCTTGTAGGCATCCAATTGCGCTGGCGTCCAATCGGTTCCGTCGCCGCGAGACACCGCCTCGATACCGATCACGTGGTAATTAGCGTTATCGGTGGGCCAGCCGGGCCAAGAACCACGACCGGCATGCCAGCACACACCCGCGGCGATGACCCGGAAAGTACCATCGCGCTCCAGAACCAACTGGGCCAATGGACCTTCCAAATCCGGGCGGCCATTTTGGACGATCCGCCAATCCTCGGTACCGCCACCAGCTGTGTGATGACACAGCACACCGCGGAGGTCACCGAAATCGCCATGACCACGCTCGCGCCAACCCTCGTGTTCGATCACGCGTAACCCGGCCGCACGCAATACATCGGCCAGCCAGATCGGATCTCCGGTCCAAGACATCGTCGTTCCTTTGCTGTATATATTCGTTTGCAGAGAGAAGCCGGGGATACCAGCGACTTAGCCGAATGGACCATCGGAAGACAGTGAATTATGCAGAGTCGCAACGACCATGTGACGGAATCCGACTCGAAACCCGTTGTTGAGCAACAGGTTCCAGGTCTATGCCGATCCGGCGACATCAGCCTATCAACGGCCGCGTGACAGAGCCGGCGAAATTTGCCAACACCGCAGGTAAACGGCCATTTCCGGGCCTGCGACGGGTTTGCACAGAATGCCAACTAGCAGAACAACAGTCGGCATGAGCCGAGTGATCACACCATTCCGGTGTGATATCCGACGGCGCGTAGCCTAGCACCCTGACCGTGACAAACTTCCGCCGAAGTGTTGAACAACGCAGGTAACAACCACTTTTCGGCCAATGCGCCGATCAGCTCCGCAACCGCGTCAGCATTTCCCCGCAAGGATCTCGCGGGCATGGGAGCGGCGAAGTTTGCCAGAGGTGGTTTTGGGCAACGCGCCAGGCGCCAGTACGACAACGGTCCGGGGCGGGATACCCACGGCTTTGAAGATCTCAGTGCTGATCGCACGCCGCAGGTCACGGCTGAGATCTTCGTCGTGATGATGGGCAGACTCGGCGAGTACGGCGAAACCTTCCGTCGCGGTGCCCGCGGCGATTGATAACGCGATGGCATTGCCGATGCGCACCCCCTCTACCTGTTCGGCGGCACGCTCGATATCGGTCGGATACAGGTTGCGCCCGGAGATGATGATGACGTCCTTTTGACGTCCGCAGATGACGGGTTCGCCGTCCTCGGTGAGGTATCCGAGGTCACCGGTCCGGAGCCACCCATTGGTGTCCTTGGCGGCGACACTACCGGCGGTGGTGAGGTACTCGCTGGCGATACTCTCGCCGCGAAGTTCGAACTCACCAACGCCTCGATGGGCGAGCGTTGCGCGGGTAACGGGGTGGACGACTCGCACGGTGATCCCGGCCAGCGGCTTGCCGAGCCGGGCGTAAGCGGGACCGGCCGTCACTGAGACGGCGCGGCCTTCGTTCTCCAGAGTCTCCCGGTTGACATGATCGGGTCGCATGCCGCGCCCCCGATCTGGAGCGGAGACAGCGACGACCGCTTCGGCCATCCCGTAACAGGGCGCCAATGCTGTTGCCGACCAACCGAATCGGGAGGCTTGGTCGGTGAAGGTCGCCATCGCGGCGCAGTCGATCGGCTCGGCACCGTTGACGGCGACCTGCATACTCGACAGGTCATAGGCGGTGTCGTCGGTGACACGAGCGAGGCGATGGCCGAGGAGTGCGTAGGCGAAGTTCGGTGCGCCGGTGAACGTGCCACGGTAGCGGCTGATCAGCCGCGCCCACAGCAGTGGATCGCGCAGGAAATCGGCGGGTGTCACGCTGACCAACTCCACACCGGTCATCATGGGCATGGCCAGGAAAGTGATCATGCCCATGTCATGTGACAGCGGCAGCCACGAGATCATGACCTCGTCGGTCGTCGTCGGCAGCGCGGACCGGTCCACCATCGCGGCGATGTTGGCATACAGGCTGCGATGGCTGATGACAACGGCTTTGGGATCACCGGTGGAACCGGACGACAGTTGCAGCAGAGCCGCGTCGTCCTCCGCGGGGCTCACCGGCTCGATGTCGGTTCCAGTGGTCAGATCAGCCAACCTGAGCACCGAGACAGGCAGACTGCCCTCGGGTAAGGCGGTGTCGAATGGCGTACCAACCAGCAGCACCTCGGCATCGATCATGCGCAGCACACGCTCGGTTTCCGCGAGCCATTGCCCGAGATCGGTACGCGGCGTTGGCTGTTGCAGCATGGTGAATGCCGCACCACGCATCCAGACGGCCTGCACCAACGGTGCCACCTTGGCCGGATCACCGGCCAGGATGCCAACTTTCGCACCGGGTCCGACGTGGGGAGCTAGCGCACCGGCCATCCGTCTGGCCAGGCGATGCACTTCGCCCCAGGTGCGGCGGCTTGGTGAGCCGGGCTCGCCGGTCACCATGCCTCCGGCGGTACTCGCGGCCGCCCGGTACAGGTGGTCGGTGAATCTGCTCACCGACCGTCCGTCGCCGATTCGGTCGTCGCGGGTGCGTCGGCGACACACGCCGCGATCAATTCGGCCAGGTCGCCGAACGTCATGCATGCCATCGTCTCCCGCTCCGGCGGGGTGATGCCGAACCGTGCCTCGATCGACGACATGGTGATCTTGAATGCGAGAGAGTCGAACGCCAGGTCAGCGACCAGATACGTGTCCGGTGTCAGTTGGCTCCGTTCGATCCTGAGGTCCTCGACAAAGAGCTGCGTCAACTGCTCTGCGATATCCGCCATACGAAGGTTCTAACGAGGCACGGTTATGAGCCGGTTAAGATTTGGGCCATCGCCCTCCTTCGGAGTCCTCGGGTAGCGGTCCACTGTTCGCGGTAGTGCAGGTCCGGCGACGACGTCTCCTCGGTGGCCGCCGCCGACCGGTGCCGCAACTCCCGACCAGGTCACCGTTCTGGGCTCGGAGCAATAGCCGTCGTGTTTCCTCCTGCGGCGCTACGTCGAGTTCCCTGGCGAGCCGACCGATGCAGAGTTCGTACCAGTAGTTGACCTGATCGAGCTCGGCGCGACGACCATGGACGAGAATCATCGCCTGAAATGCCCGTTCTTCGGCCGGATCCAGCTCGAGCATGCGACGCGCATGACCGATTGCCGCAGGCGCGTCATCGATGTCGTTGGCATGTTGCATCAAGTGACCGAGAGCATGCATCATCTTGGCCCGCAGCCACTCTCGCTGCTCCCGCGCCCATTCCTCGCCCCGTTCGCCCAGGAAGTCCCCCTGATAGATCTCGACTGCCCGGTTGTAGTAGTCGACCACGACATCGGTCTCCCCGTGCCTCGATGCCTCGCTGGCATTCCGGCACAACTGCTCGAATTCATGAATGTCCACTCGAACCCGCTCACCGAGCACCAGTCGATAGCCGCCGTCACCGCTGTCGATCCGAAGAAAGTCGCGGTCACCGCCGAAAGTCACATCGAGAGCGCGCCGCAACGTATGGACGAGGACCTTCAACGCCGTCGGACCGGCAGGCCGCTTCGGCTGCGGCCAGAGCAACTGTTCGAGACGGCCCCGGCTCACCAACCGACCATGATTGATCAAAAGAAATGCGAATAGATTTGTGCATTTCTTCGATCGCCACGGGTTCTTCCCAGCACCTTCGAAGCCGATCTCGAAGGGGCCCAACAGTCTTACGACCACCAACCCCGACTGCGTATGCTCCACCGTCACCTCTCCCCTGCTTGATTTCTGCACCAGCGACACCGGCAAGAGCCGGACTGGGACGCGATTAAGCCGCTTGGGCCCAGCGACATTCCGAAATGGCCGTCAGGCCGCGCGGCCGGACGCTCGATAGCATCCGTAGCAGCGGCCACCACTTCCGTGTAAGACGTGTCCGGGCTTACGGCGCCGCCGGGTACACATCGGCCGTTGACAGTCCGCGCACCGCCGGTCGGCAGCGTTCGGGTCCTCCGCATGCGCGGACAGAATCCTGCGCAGCGCTCGTGCGGTTGCCGCATCTCCCCGGCAGACGACACCCGCCATCACGACACCGTCGGCGACACGCGGCCGATCGGTCTCACCGAAGATTTCACCGGCCCGCAATGCCGCTTCCGCACAGGTGCGAAACTGTCCGGCAGGGCAGCGAGTCCGGCAGATTTTTTGTGCGGCAACGGTTTCTGGATGCACGGGCCAGTTTCGCAACGTGCTGCGCTGAATGAAGCCTCGGATGCCGAGGCATGGCAGGTCAGGGTTGTCAGATGACATTTCGGAACTCCGTGGCATGGGTCGGCGCAACCTCGACTGACCTTCCAGCAACCGGCAAGGATGCGGTGGCGAAAGGCGGGCTGGGCAGACAAAAGAATGGTGGCGGACCGGTCAGCAGCTGGACCGGTGACAGCGGCGTTCGGACTAACCGGCCTTGTGCGCGATCAATTCGGTTGCACCGGTGGCGGGGCGGACAACTCCCACACAGAGGTGGAGTCGGTCCAACCGAGTCGAGACCGACTGCAATTGCATGATCACCGTGACCGGTCCCGTGGCAGTGTAAATGTGCTGTGGCTCATCGACCGCTCGATCGAAGCCAACCTCGCGCCGCAGCCAAATCTCGACGAAGTCGGGGTCTTTGGCCAGCTCGGCCAGCAACGCGACACCGAGGGCAGGGTTGCCGAAGTGGGCGAGGATGCCGCGCATTCTGGCGACGGTCCCCGTCACCTCGGCTTCCCAGTTCACGATCGTCTTCCGGCCGATCTCGCTGAATTGCCAGAGCAGGACGCTCCCGGCCTCCACGCGCCCAGGGAAAAGATCCCGGTAGGCAGCGTTGGCGGCGACTACGGCCCAGCTTTCGTTGCAATACGCGGCGGGCTGTGGCATCAGATCGTCGAGCATCGCCCGCTCGTCCGCGGTTACCTCGAATCGGAGTTGTAGGGGCAGCCACGGTCGGGGCTTGTGCACGCGGGTCAGCTCATCCAGGTGCCTGCGCTGGTCCTCGGAGGTGAGATCGAGCGCTCGGGCCAATGAATTCAGCGACGACTCGGTGAGACTCAGTTGCTCACCCGTCTCGAGTTTCTGAATAGTCCTGGCCGACAGATGCGCACGGCCACTCAGTGCCACTCTGGTCAGTTTCAAACGCTTGCGGTGGAACGCGACGTAGTCGGCCAGGGTCGGCAGGGGCACGGTTAACTCACCGCAGGACACGGAAACTCCTCCGACCGCAACGCGGCAACAAAACGACTGGTCTGAACTTTCAAATGGTAGCGCTTACGGTACATGACTTCAGGTCACCGACGAGCAGTGGCGAGCGCGAGGACATCACCGACGCGGTACAGGCTTTGACCGTCGACCTGGTGGGCCACCAGTTTGCCGCGCACCGCCCATTGGCGAATGCGATCGGCGGTGATGCGAATCTCCCCGATCCACGGCAACATTCGAGCTAGTTGGGCTGCGGTGGCAAGTTTGTTCGCCGCGCGTCCCACCGCCGCGGCGCGTACGGCCGCGGCCGAGTGAATGCGTCCGCAGTTCTCGCAGCCGACGACATCGTGGGTTTCGTCCGCGTAGAGCGAGACCCCACAGGCGCAGCGGCCGAGGGCACGGCGCACTTCTGGTCGATCGATCGCGACGTGGGCGGTGCGCACCGCACGGGTGATGTCGCCGATGCCAACCAGCGCAGCAGCGCCGCGCGGGAGCTTCGGCAGTTCGGCAGACAAGAAAAACACCTGGTCGCGGGCAGTGACGGGCGCTGTCCGGCCGATGACTGCCGCGACCTCGTCAACGACACGGCCGAGGGTTGCGATGAGAAGCGCTCGTGCGTCGGCGGCACCCTTGTTGTACGGAAGGATCGGTTCCCTGCCCCCCGGAGAGGTGCGCCCGCCCATCGACTTGGTCCCGACGGCATCGGATCGCGACATCGTGGTGTCGAGTTCGACGAGCAGATCCGGCACGGCGAGAAGCGCTTGCATGACGGTGTTTCGCGTCACGCAGTCAGGCGGGTGCGGCAAGGCTCTGCCGGTGCCGACGAGGCGGGGGGCCGACGCGCTGCGCCTGCGGTGGAGCATGTGGTGGTCTGTGCTGGTCATAGCGATGAGTGAAGCGTTGCCAGGCCATCTAAAACAAGTTAAGAGATTGACCCTAAATAGGGTTGACAGCTCCTGTAACGCCCGGCGCTGACACCCGACTTGGACGAGTCGCCGCTACTCGCTTCGTAACCGAAGGGTAACTATCTGTCTATCCTCATGCCGAGTTAGCGAACGAGCAGGGGGTAAGAACAGGTGGCGGGGTCGGCGTACAAGCACGCGTCAGGACAGGAACCCATCGCGGTGGTAGCGATGAGTTGCCGCTTCGGCGGCGGGGCGAACTCGGTCGATGCCATGTGGGACACCATGGTCACGAGCCGCGACACCGTCTCAGAGATTCCGACCGATCGAGGATGGGACCTAGGGCGCCTGTGTGGCACCGGCGCTACCCGCGCTACCAGCTCCACGCGGTTCGGGAACTTCCTCTGCGACGCAACCGATTTCGATGCCGGGTTCTTCGGGATCAGCCCGCGTGAGGCCGTCGCGATGGAGCCACAGCAGCGTGTGCTGCTCGAGACATCGTGGGAGGCGATCGAACGCGCCGGTATCGATCCTCGGTCGCTGCGCGGGAGCCGCACCGGGGTCTATTTCGGGGTGATGCAGGCTGAATACGGGCCGCGCATGGCGGATATGGAGCGGACCAAGGGCTATCAAGACACCGGCGTCGCGGCGAGCGTTGCCTCCGGGCGCGTGGCTTACGCGCTGGGTCTGCGCGGCCCGGCGCTCAGCATCGATACCGCATGTTCGTCGTCGTTGGTGGCGATCCACACCGCGATGAAGGCCCTGCGGTCGGGCGAGTGTTCGATGGCATTGGCCGGCGGGGGCACCATCCACAGCACGGCCAGCCTCTTCGTCGGATTCTCGGTGCTTCGTGTGTTGTCGGAAGACGGCACCACGCGCCCGTTCGCTTCCGCCGCAACAGGTTTCGGCTTGGGCGAAGGCGTCGGCGTCTTGGTGTTGGAGCGGCTCCGCGACGCACAGCGGCTCGGGCACCCGGTGGCGGCGGTGCTGTGCGGCAGTGCCATCGCCTCCGACGGGGCATCCGCATCGCTGAGTGCACCCGACCAGCTCGCCCAGCAGGAAGCCATCGAGTACGCGCTTGCCGACGCCGGACTCGGTATGGCCGATATCGATGTCGTCGAGGCGCACGGCACCGGGACCAGGGTCGGTGACCCGATCGAGGTCGCGGCGCTGACTGCGACATACGGGGGCGTGCGCAGCCCGGATCGCCCGTTGTGGATCGGGTCCGCGAAGTCGAATTTCGGTCATACGCAAGCGGGCTCGGGTGTCGCGGGCGTGATCAAGATGGTCGAGTCGATCCGGCGCGGAATCGTCCCTGCGACAAAGCATTACGATGTGCCGTCCCCGCACATCGACTGGTCGTCGGGCACCGTGCGAGTCGCGAACGAACTCATGGCATGGCCCGCCAGGTCCGGCGCGCCCCGCCGCGGCGCGGTCTCGGCGAACGGCATCAGCGGCGTGAACTGCCACGTCATCATCGAACAAGCACCCGCGACTTCCGACGCTGGACCGCCGCCGCGCCGTGAGCTCCCGGTCGTGCCGCTGGTGCTGTCGGCTCGCACCGACGCCGCGCTCCGTGCTCAGGCGGCCCGGCTGGCCGACCACCTGCGACGTCGGCCACAGCTTCGGCCCGCCGATGTGGGGCACTCGCTGGCGACCGGACGGGCGGCCTTCGACAAGCGTGCGGTGGTGCTCGGCGCCGACGCTGCCGAACTGACCGACGGTTTGGCCGAGGTGGCGACCGGTTCCGCGCCAGTGGACACCTCCGGCGGCGTGGTGTTCGTCTTCCCCGGCCAGGGACCGCAGTGGCAAGGCATGGCCATCGAATTACTCGATACAGCACCAGCTTTCGCCGAACACATGGCGCGCTGCGAGGCGGCGCTTGCGGAATTCGTGGACTGGTCGGTCACCGATGTGCTGCGTGGTGCGCCGGGTGCGCCACCGCTAGAACGGGTGGATGTCATTCAGCCAGTGCTGTTTACCGTGATGGTGGCGTTGGCGCGGACATGGGAGGCACTCGGCGTGCGGCCCGCCGCGGTCATCGGGCACTCGCAGGGCGAGATCGCCGCGGCACACATCGCGGGTGCGCTCACGCTGCGCGAGGCGGTGCTCGTGGTGACCAGGCGCAGCGCGATCATGATGACGGCCAGCGGTAATGGCTCCATGGTCGCGGTGCCATTACCCGTCGACGAAGCCCGCGAGCTCGTCGGCGGTGCGCTCGCGGTGGCGTGTGTCAACAGTCCCGGCTCCTGTGTGTTGTCCGGAAACGCCGAGGATGTCGAGCATCTGCTGCGGCACTGCGCCGCTAACGGCATCGACGCGCGGAAGGTGCCTGCCTCGCTGGCATCACATTCGCCGCTGGTGGAGCCGCTGCGGTCGGCGATCGAGGAGGCACTGGCGACTATCACACCGCGCAGCAGTGCGGTTCCGTTCCTGTCCACGGTCACCGGTGATGTGCTCGACACCGCGAATCTCGATGCGCACTACTGGTATCGCAATACCCGCGACACCGTGCGTTTCGAGGATGCGGTTCGTGCCGCGCATCGGGCTGGTGCCAGGGTGTTTCTGGAAGTCAGTGCGCATCCGGTGCTGAGCGTCGGCGTGCACGAAACCGTCGCCGCCTTGGCCGCGGAATCCGATCAGGCCACTGCGGCGTCGGTGGTCGGCACATTGCGACGCAACGAGGGTGGGCTGCGACGGTTCCTGACGTCGGCCGGGCAGCTGTATTCGGTAGGTGTGGCGGTGGATTGGGGCTCCTACTTCACCGATTCGGGTGCGCGTCGAGTCGACCTGCCGACCTATCCCTTTCAGCGCCAAAGGTTTTGGATGATGCCGGACGAAGGGCTTGCGATAGCTTTCAAGCCGCGCGAAACGGCAAGCCGGCAGCTGAACCAGACAGTCGAAACACCCATCCGCCAGCCGGATCTCAACCCGGACGTCGTTGTGCGGGAAGCGGTGGCCGCAGTGCTCGGATACCGCGACCGTGAGCTGGTACCCGTTGCGGCGACATTCAAAGAACTCGGGCTCGATTCGCTGGCATCGTTGGAGTTGCGCAACCGGTTGGCGACATCCACCGGCGTGCGATTCACTGTCGCCGATCTGGTCGAGCAGCCGACCCCTGGCGCACTCGCCGCCCGGCTTCGCACCGAACTAGCCTGTTCCACAAGGGAATCGGCAGCGGTTGCGGAGCTGGCGCGCCCGGCTGGGACCGCGTGGCCGTTGTCGCCGTATCAAGCCGATCTTGTCGCCGTCGGAGCGCGTTATCCGGAGCTGCCGGTGGTGCAGGCCGCATACTACATTCGAGTCGACGGGGCTACCGACGTCGATGGGTTGCGCACGGCGATCCTCGGTGTGCAAAGCCGACACGACGCGCTGCGCCTGCGGTTCGACATCGACGCCGCGCCGCCCGTGCAGCGTCTTGTCGCCGTGCCCGATGCGGTGGGGTTCGTTGACTTCCGCACCGAATCCGATCCCGTTGCGGCTCTTGCACAGTGGACACGAATACGCACCGATACGGTGCTGCCGCTCGACGGTCCGCAGAGCGAGTTCACCATCCTGCGCGATGCCTGCGATTCGTTGATCGTGTTCAGCCGATTCCACCACGCAGTGGCCGACGGCTGGTCATCGATCGTGATCGCACGCGAGATCTCCGCCGCTTACCACGGAGCCGAACCAGCCACCACCGCCCCGAGCTTTCTCGCCATGCTCGACGGCTACCGTGGCTACCGCGAATCCGGTCAATGGACCATCGACCGTGCCGCGCTCGTCGAACGATTTCTCCCGCTCACGCCCGCGGTGTTCGCGCGAAGCTCGACCGGAAATCCCTTGCGCCGCTGCACCCGTAGCTTCGGGCGGTCCGCCGTGAACGGTGTCCGCGCGACAGGTTCGGTGGTGGCACTGCTGCTCGCCGCTGTCGGTGTGCAACTTCGCCGGTTTCATCAGCACGGCGATATCGTCGTCGGCGTCACCCTGCTCAACCGGGAAACGCCCACAGAGCTGGCCATGGTCGGCGACCTCACCAACATTCTGCCCGTGCACATCCCCGTCGCCGAGGCAGCGACGCTCACCGAACTCGGCGATCTCGTCGAAGCACAAGTGCGGGATATTCAAGGACGCCAACGTTTTTCGTACGGCGACCTGCTCCGCGCGTTGCGCGAACGCACTGGCAACATGCCGACGCTGTTCGATATCCGATTGACCTACAACAAGATCCCTGACAGCCGACATGCCGAGCGACTGCGCCGTGATGTATCGACGTTGTCGGCCGGTTACGCGCTGGACGCGATGACCATCGTGGTCAACGAATACGCCCACGACGGCACCGTCGACGTCGAAATCTTCTATAGCACTGACATTTTCGACGAAGCCGCATTCGACAGCGCGCTGCGTGCTGTCCTCGCGACACTCGCCGCTCCTACCGCACCGCTGGCCTTGGCGGCCACACCCACCGCGTTGGTCGGCGCGACAGTCGATTTCGACGCAACCGCCACCTTGCCGCAGCTGCTCGCGGACACAGCCGCACGCTACCCGGACCGACCCGCGCTCACCTGGACAACCGCGGACAACCAGATCGCAGCGCTCACCTACCGCGAGCTCCTCGACCGCGTCCGTACCCTCGCGGCCTGCTTGCGTGAATATGGCCTACGTGCAGACGAATTCGTGCCCGTACTGCTACCGCGCTCCCCCGAGTTGGTCATCGCGATCCACGCCGTCGTGGCCGCCGGAGCCGCCTACGTGCCGATTTCGCCCGACTATCCGCAGCAGCGGATCCGCACGTTGCTCGCTGACAGCGACGCCCGCGTCCTCATCGGCAACCCAGAACATGCCGCCGAGTACGGCATCGACGTCATCGCGCCGGACGGCCAACCCACCCGGCACACCGAACCGGCGACATGCCAACCGACCGACCTCGCCTACATGATCTACACCTCCGGCTCCACCGGCACGCCGAAGGGCGTGATGATCGAACATCGGTCGGTCGTCAATCTCCTGGCATGGCTGCAACGGCGGTACCCACTGTCCGAGACCGACGTCATTCTGCATAAGACACCCCATACGTTCGATGTGTCGGTGCCAGAACTGTGGTGGCTCACTCAAACCGGTGTCCAAGTCGCTGTGCTCCCCGATGGCGCGCACATCGACCCTCGACAGATCATCGATGCTGTCGAACGCCACCGGGTCACCGTCGTGCAATTCGTGCCATCGATGCTCGGTCCTTTCCTCGACGAGCTCGAGGCCACACCGGGCGCCATCCGCCGCGTCGGCACCCTGCGGTTCATCCTTTGCGCCGGTGAGGCTCTGCCGTCCGCGTTGGTCCGCCGCTTCGGCGACCTGTTCGCCGCCGCTGATCTCGACAACGTCGTCTTGGCCAATCTGTACGGTCCCACCGAGGCGACGGTGTACAGCACCTACTTCGATATCACCGTCGCTGACGCCCGCAAGACCACGGCAGTGCCGATCGGCGAACCGATCGACAACGTCGTCCTCACCATCGCGGAGACCGACCGCCGCCCGGTAGACACCGGCCAACTCGTCATCGCGGGTGCAGGTCTCGCTCGTGGCTACCACAACCGCAGTGAGCTGACGGCACAGGCGTTTACCACCGATGGCACGGTCCGCAGCTACCAGACCGGTGACCTGGCCCGCGTAACCAGCACGGGCGACGTCGAATACCTCGGTCGCATCGACGACCAGGTCAAGATCCGTGGCAACCGCGTCACCCTGGGCGAGGTCACGACCCACCTCGCAGAGTGCCCCGGAGTCAGTGCCGCGGCAGTCCTCGACGACACCAATGCCGCCAATGCCACCGTCCTGATCGCTTACTACTCCGGCACCGCCGCCCCGGGCGAAATCGCCGCTTTCCTCCGCGACCGGCTACCCGACTACGCGATCCCCGCCGTATTCGTACCCCTCCCCTCGATCCCACGCAGCCACAACGGCAAAGCCGACCGGAATGCCCTCCACAGCCTGCGTGACCATTTACCAGTCCCTCTGTCGCGCAACGAGATCGAGGCACTTCTGATTGAAGCCTGGACAGAAGTGCTCGGCAGCACACCCAACCCCGACGACCACTTCTTCACCACTGGCGGCGACTCCATATCCGCCCTGCAGTTCCGCGCGGCCATCGAACGGAGAGGCCTGAAACTCAAGCTCAACGACCTGTTTACGAACCCTACAATCGCGGGCCTTGCGAGAAGACTTGCTTAACCGATAGTGCTCCCAGCCGCGTTCACCGATTAGCGGCAAGCACTGCCGCGAGGCCGTCTTGCAGGTCCTTGACGAAATACTCGGGGACCTCGAGCGACGGGAAATGTCCCCCGGTTTCGGGCGAATTCCATCGAACGATCTGCCGGTACCGCTCCTGTGCCCATGGGCGCGGATACTTCTCGATGTCGCGGGGATACATGGTGATTGCTGACGGGACGTCGACCCGAAGTTCGGGGTCGAGCGAGTTGTGGCTTTCGTAGTAAATGCGGGCCGACGATGCGCCGGTCCGCGTCAGCCAATACAGGGTGACGTCGTCGAGAATGCGGTCTCTGGAAATCGTCTCGAACGGGCTGTCTTCGGTATCTGTCCACTCGGCGAACTTGTCGAGGATCCAGGCAAGGAGCCCGACCGGTGAGTCGACGAGCGAGTAGCCGATGGTCTGTGGTCGGGTCGCCTGCTGCTTCGCGTACGCCGCGCGGTGGCGCCAGAAATCGCGAGTTTCCTCGGTCCATGTGCGCTCGGCCGCCGTCAGCCCGGCCGTTGTCAGCCCGGGCGGCGCCTCCGCGAACGTTGTGTGGATGCCGAGAACGTGCGCCGGGAATCTGCCGCCGAGAACCGTGGTGATATTGCCGCCCCAGTCGCCGCCGTGGGCCGCGAACTTGCGGTAGCCGAGCCTTCCCATCAGTTCCACCCATGCGGCCGCGATCTTTTCGGTTCCCCACCCGGTGGTGGTCGGCTTGTCGCTGTAACCGAAGCCTGGCAGCGATGGGACCACGACGTGGAACGCTGGCGCGGCTGCGTCTTTCGGCTCCGCCAGTTCGTCTACTACCTCGGTGAACTCGGCAATGCTGCCTGGCCAGCCGTGCGTCAGGACCAACGGCGTTGCGTCTGCGCGCGCGGATCGGCGGTGCAGGAAGTGGATTCCCAGATCGTCAATGGTCGTGCGGAACTGGCCGATCCGGTTGAGGCGCTCTTCGAACGACCGCCAGTTGTACTCGGTGCGCCAGTAGTTCACGACGTCGACGAGGTCGGCGAGCGGAACGCCCTGTTCCCATCGGCGAGGGTCGGGCGCGGCGCGATAGACCGTCTCAGCCTCCGGTAGTCGCGCCGCGGCCAGTCGTGCGCGCAGATCGTCGAGGTCAGCGTCAGTTGCGTGGGCTTCGAATGCTTGCACGTCGCTGGTTGGACGGGGCATGAGTCCTCCTGGTCGTCGTGGAACCGGCTAAAACGAATTGGAACCGGCTAAGACGGTTCTAACATGTCTTCATGTCAGTGTGCAACCAGCTAAGGTGGTTCCATGCGTGCTGGGTTTCCTGACTTTCGCCTCGGTAGCGTGCTAGCGACCAGCTTCACAGGGACGCTGTCGGAGCGTCATGGCGACGCGGTCGAGCGCATTCCCACGCCACAGCGACTCGTCGACTGGCTGGCAGTGAGCGGCCTCGCCGTGCACTCCTGCACCACCGCCCAGCTCGAACTCGCTTGGGAGCTAAGGGAATCAATTCACGCCGTCGCGACAGCGGCCGCGATCCACGACGCTCTTCCTGCGCCTGCCGTCCAAGTCATCAATGACCGCAGCATTGCGGGTCGAGCGGCGGCTGTTCTGACGCCCGAGAGTAATCGGCAATGGCGACTCAGCTCGGCTTCCTGTGTAGAAGATGCCCTAGGCGTAATCGCCGCCGACGCGATCAGCATCATCGCCGGCGAACGAGACGGAAAATTGGCCTTGTGCGCATCGCCGACCTGCCGAGCCGCCTTCTTCGACACCAGCCAAAGTCGCACCCGCAAATGGTGTGACATGAACACGTGCGGTAATCGTCAGAAGAAGGCGAGATTCAATGCCAACCAGCGCAAAAGCACCAGATCAGCGGAGTGATCGTTACCTTCGATAGAAGGTCGGCGTCCGTCAGGTCCGCGAGCTGAGTGTGTCTACCTAACCGCCGACTCGACTGCGTATCTAGGTGAAAATCACCGACGCGGATGCGGGTGCACGGATGGAAATCTCGATGTCAGCAAGCGAGCACGACTTGCCGGACACGAGGAGGAACACCATGAGCGCGGCACTTGATGAGGCGGTGGAGCGAGAGCTGGCCACGCCAGCGCGCATTGCCCGCGCCACCGTACTGGCCGCCGCGACGCTGACCGTGATGGGTCCGGCCGTCATCGCGCCGAGCCTGCCCGCCATGCGCGAGGCGTTCTCGGCGGTGGCAGGCGCGGATGTGCTGGTGCGGCTGGTGCTTACCGTCACATCGCTGGCGATCGGCCTCAGCGCGCCGCTGGCGGGCATGGCAGCCGACCGGATCGGGCGTAAACCGCTGCTGGTTGGCAGTCTCGCGCTGTACGCCGTGGCGGGCGCGGCCGGGTTCTTCGTCGAGGGCATCGGTGTCCTACTGGTGACCAGAGCCCTGGTTGGTGTCGCGGTCGGCGGCATCATGACGGCAATCAGCGCCATCATCACCGACTGGTTCGAGGGACCGAAGCGGGCGACTTTCCTTGGGCTGCAACAGGCTTTCGCCAGCATCGGCGGTGTCGTCTTCTTGCCGCTTGCGGGTCTGCTGGCCGCGTCGAACTGGAAGTTGCCGTTCTGGATCTACGGCGCCTCCGCCGTTATCCTGCCATTCGCGCTGCTTGCGCTGCGAGAACAGCGGCGCGACAAGGTATCCGGACCGGTTGGCGTCGACGCCGTTAGTTCGCGATCAGGGATCTTCCGGCCGATCGCCGGGCTCTACCTAGTCGCTTTCCTGGTGACACTCGCCTTCTACATGGCTCCCACCCAACTGCCCTTCCTGCTGGCGCAACTGCACATCGGTCCGGCCTTGGTCGGTGCGGTGATAGCCGCGACGACGCTCAGCAGTGTCGCTGGCGCACTTGCCTTTCCGTCACTGCGGGGCCGCTGGTCGCCGAGTGTCCTCACCGCCGCCAGCATCGCGCTGCTCGGCATCGGGTGGATGCTGGTCGGCACCGCGAGCACGGTGGTGCAGGTAGTGGCCGGACTGCTCGTTGGCGGCTTCGGCGTCGGCCTCGCTGTCCCGAACCTGAACCTGCGATTGAGCGACCTCGCGCCTGCCGCCACTCGCGGCCGGATCCTCAGCGGCCTGGTCACCGGAATCTTCCTCGGCCAGTTCGTTTCTCCGCTGATCGTCGCGCCACTCATCCAGATCACCAGCATCGGCGGCGCGTTCCTCTTGACCGGGATCGCCATGACGTTAGGCGCGGTGATCGCCCTGCCATTGCTCCGTAATTCCAAGTAACACAGCCAAATTCACCCCAACCACCGAGTCCGCGAACCCGCGGCTCACCCGAATGAAGGATGAAAGAAATGATCTACCACGGCAACCGCTTCACCCTCCGCGCCGACGCCACCCCTGAAGCCGTCGAAGAAGCCCTCGAGAGCCTGCGCAACCAGGGACGGTCCATCCCCTCGGTGAAGTCCTTCGTGGTCGGCCCCGACTTCGGCGGCGAATACCAGTGGGGCGCGGTGTTCGTCATCGAGGACCTCGCAGGCTACTGGGAGTACCTGATTCACCCGGCCCACCGCAACACCGACCGCGTCGGCCTGCCCCTGGTCGACAAGTTCGCCTCCTTCGACATCACCGACGACGCGGATCCCGCGATGGCCGAGAAGATCGCCGAACTGCACCAGCGTCGCTACGACAGCGACCCGGAACTGACCAAGCTGGTCTCCGATCTCGGCGAATACAGCGGGAGCGCCGCACCGGGACCGCACGGCGAGAAGTAATCACCCGATCGAACCCGAACCCCCTGTCGGATAGCCTGTCCGACAGGGGGTTTCGCGTTGAGTGGATCCGAGTCACCGTCGTGGTGGCCATGCCGAGTCCGAGCGCCGGCTCGCTTGTGAACAGGTCGGACTGGAGGGCGTCGAGCGCCCGAAGGTGCGGCGGTAGGCGGTGGGGGTGGTGTCCAGCGCGCGCCGGAAGTGCAGCCGCAGGTTGGCTGCTGTGCCGAGCCCGCAGTCGCGGGCCACCCGATCCACCGAGTGGTCCGTGGTTTCCAGCAGTTCCCGCGCCCTACCGAGGCGGGCGTTGAGCAACCATTGCAACGGGGTCGTGCCCGTCTCCTCGGTGAACCGGCGCATGAAGGTGCGCTGCGAGAGGCCTGCGTGCCGGGCGAGCACGCGCAGTGTGAGTGGCTCGGCGAGCCGGTACAGGGCCCAGCCTCGGGTATCGGAGAGCGATGCTTCACCGGCCACCGCGACCGGGGCCGGCACGTACTGGGCCTGTCCTCCTTCGCGATGAGGTGCGGCCACCAGACCGCGGGCGATCTGGTTGGCGACCGTCGCCCCCAGGTCGCGACGCACGATGTGCAGGCACAGGTCGATGCCGCAGCACACCCCGGCCGAGGTGAGCACGTCTCCCTCATCGACATACAACACGTCGCGGTCGACCGTGACGGCCGGGAACTCCCGCTCGAAATCATCGATGTGTTTCCAGTGGGTCGTGGCGTGCCGTCCGTCCAGCACGCCGGCAGCGGCGAGCGCGAAGGCGCCGGTGCAGATGGACACCACCCGCTTGCCTCGATCGCGGGCCTGGGCCAACGCGCCGAGCGCGGACTCGGGCGGCCGGCGGATCGGCTCGAATCCGGGCACGATCACGGTGTCAGCGCTGCGCAGCTGCTCCAGGCCCCCGTCGGCGACCAGCGCGAAACCCGTGCTGGTGGCCACCGTCGAGTTGAGCGCACACAGAGTCATCTCATAAGACGTCTCCGGCCGGGCGTGGAAGATCTGCGTCGGGATCGCCAGGTCGAGCGGGGTGACCCCGTCCAGCGCCAGCACCGCGACTCGATGCACCGTCATGGCAAGATCCTAACGAAACGGGGCAAACTTGCCTCTCGCCAGGTCAGGGTCATCGCGGCCAGGCTGAAGACATGACCGGACCTACCCGCGAGACGACCGCCGACCTGATCACGCTGCCCGGCACACCGCTCACCGACGCGGTCGTGCACCTCATTCGACCGGTGGAAACGCCGTCGGTGTTCAACCACAGCGTCCGCAGCTACCTGTTCGCGCGGCTGGTGGCCGGCCGCCTCGACCTGGCCACCGGCCGGGACTACGACGACGACCTGTTGTTCGCCGCGTGCGCGATGCACGACCTCGGTGTGGCGTCGGACGGTCCGCACCGGCAACGGTTCGAGGTCGAAGGCGCCGACCGAGCCGCCGAATTCCTCCTCGAGCGCGGGGTATCCGAAGCGGACGCCGACGAGGTCTGGCAGGCGATCGCCCTACACGCCTCCCCGGGGATCGCGGAACGCAGGGGGGCACTGTGCGTGCTCGTCCGGCACGGCGTCGCGCTCGACTTCGGCGGTCCGCTCGGCAGCGACCACCTGGACTCCGTCAGCGACGAGCAGGCCGACGCGATCCACGTCGCCTACCCGCGGCTGGAGATGGCGCGCTCACTCATCGACGCCATCGTCGCGCAGGCCGCGAAAAGCCCGGGGAACGCACCCCGTTACGCGATTCCCGGGGAATTCCTCCGCGAACGCGAGACCTTCGGCCAGACGCGGCTGGAAAACGACTGCCGTTCGTCCCGCTGGGGCAACTGACTCCACGCTCCGTCGACAGAGAAAAGGAAGCACCGCAATGACTATCCACACCATCGAGATCCCCGAGGACAACGCCGTCTTCGGGCAAACTGTCAGCGCCTTCGCGGGCTTCGGCTATTCCGCCGCGGTCCGCGCGCACGGCCTGCTGTTCATCGCAGGAACAATCGGCCGCCGCGCCGACGGAACCATCCCGGACACCATCGAGGAGCAGACCGAGATCGCCATCCAGAAGATCGAAGAGATCCTCCGGCTGGAAAACCTCGACCTGTCCGCCCTCGTCGACATCACCAGCTACCACGTCGACATCCGCCAGCACCTGCCCGGCTTCATCGAGGCCAAACAGCATTACGTCACAGCGCCCTACCCGACCTGGACGATCATCGGAGTCGACGGTCTCGCCAGCCCCGGACTTCTCGTTGAAATCCGCGCGACCGCCGCGTATCCCGACGCGTCCCGATAAACCGCCGCCGCTTGGCCTCGCTAATTGGTTTGCCGCCCACCGGCCTACCAGGTGTCTGATTCGCAGATCGCGGTCGTGGTGAGTGCGGCGATGTTCGGGACCTTGATGATGAATTGGGTCCGCCAGCCGATGGGTCCGCCCTGGTGGTCGGGTTCGCCGGCGGGGGTCGCTTCGACGAGGTACCCGCCCATCGTTTGTGCTCCGCCGCCGGTGATGTGGGTTCCGCCAGGGCATGTTGCCCAACCCTCCACGAAGTCGCCGGGGTTGTCCCCGGTCAGCTGGTTGTTGGTGACGGAGACGATTTGGGTGGCCGGACCCGTTTGCGCGCAGACCGCGTAGGCGGTGGCGGTCCCGGAACGGGTTTGGGTCACCGCGGTCGCATTCCACGAGCGCAGATCGGCGGCAGGATAACTGCTGACGAGGTAGTCCGTCGGCGGAAAGATATCGGTACGGGTAGCGGCGCCGCCGCCCACGATATGGGTTCCCGCAGGGCACGACACCGACACGTCCACCCTCCCGGTGGCGGTGCTCGTCGCGGTATTCGACACGACCTGGGTGCTTGGCCCTGCGGTGACACAGACTGCCCGTGTACTGAAGTCGACCGTGCCTGCCTGCTTCGCCGCGGCGCGCGCGGACAGTGATGTGGTGCCGTCGCCTGCGTAGACAGGTTGCAGCTCGGTGAGATACACATCCCACTCGCTCGCGCCCGGACTGTCACTGGCGTGGATGTCGGCTTGAGCGCCGCCGGCGGTCAGCCTGCTGCCCGCTGGGCAGCTGACCGAACCGTGCGGGATATTGCGTCCGGACGCGTCGCCGCCGTTCACGATCTGCGTCGTAGGCGCGGGTGCCGCCGCAGCAGGGGCGATCGTCAGCGGAAGTGAACTCTCGGCCACGACTGCAAGGACCACTCCTGCCAGCGCCGACCGCATTCGTAAACTACCCAGGCACAACATCATTGAGATCCCTCTTCTCGGACATGCGCATCCCGCACGCGAACAATCGGCACTCGATGAGAATCCGGGCGACGACGGCTCGTCTGGCATCGCCCCGGCGGTTACCCAGTCTGCCCTGCCAGCCGCACTGCACAGCCCTGAATCATCGGATCACGGCTCAACAGCGTCGCGACGTCCAATCCCATCCAGAACCACGACTCGTCCCAGCTCACCCACGCGGCTGGTGCTCCGCCGCAGTAACCTGGCGGCGGTCACCGATGCCGAAACCCTTCTGTATCAATGGATCGATCCGCTTACCGCAGCGGATTTGGATCGGATCGTGGACGAGCGCTGGGACCCTGCGGTTTCGCTCGGCAGTCGGCTCGTCAGCATCCTCAACGACGACATGCAGCATCTCGGTCAGGCCGCCTACCTCCGCGGACTATTGATCGGCGACCGGAAACCAGCCGGTGTGCAGCAGGTGTCGTGATCGGACGGTCCTACCACCATTCCCTGAGCAGCCGAATATCGGACATTCGTGAGCCGGGTACCGATATTCGCCCGCTGCTCGTTCAGTCGAGGGGAATGCTCATTTTGTGGTGGAGTAGGTTCTCGGGATCGTATTTGCGTTTGATCTCTTTCAGCCTGGGCAGATGCGGGCCGTAGTATGCCTCGAACAAGTCGCGGCCGTGGTCGGCTTCCATGAGGTCGTCGTCGCCGATGTAGGGGCCCACGGAGTAGGGATGGAACAACTCATAGGTCTGGTCCTCCCATTCACGGTAGCGGCGATCGCCCTCGGCCAGTAGATCCTCGACGGCAAGTCCGTTGCCGGGTTCGACGTCGGTGCCGAAACCCGAAAGCCACGTGCAGCCACGGCTTTTGATCGCGCATGCGTCGACGGGCGCTTCGACGGCGGGGTTGATCCGGCAGAACTGCACCCGGTTCCCGGGCTGCTGAGTTTTCAGCAGATCCGCGAATTCGCGGATCAGGCTCTCCGACAACGGGTCAGGGAGGAACCCGGCCCTGATCTTCTGATAGCGCGGATGGTTGTCGGCTTCGCGGGTGACCGCGCTCGCGTCGACCAGCCAGTGCGCCGAGGTCTGCTCCTCGCTCTGACGCTCGAGCACTTGCAAGAAGTTCAATGGTTCGATTTCCGCGGGCTCGGTGGGCGTGGGCAGTTTCGCCTGCATGTCGGCGATCAACGCGTCGCGTTGCTCGGCGGTGTCGGTGAAGATTGCGCCGGACAGTTCGATCATGCCGCGCCAGGTGACCAGGATCGGGCTGACGGTGGTCGGTGAATCCAGGCAGTACTGCTGCACCTCGATCAGGGTTTGCGCGATGTCGACCTGGTCGAAGTGCCAGCGGAAGGTGAAGTTCGCGGGCGCCCTCGGCGCATCTAGGGCCTGCAACGTCATTCGAGTGATGATCCCGAACGACCCGGTACCCGAGCCGCGCAGCGCCCAGAACAAGTCGGCGTGCTCGCTGGTGTTGGCGATGCGCACCTCACCGTCGACGGTCACGACCTCGAACTCCAGGGCGTGGTCGGTGAGGTTGCCATAGGTGCGCAGACAACGCCCGTACCCGCCTGCGGTGACCTGGCCACCGAGCCCGACATTGAGGCAGTCACCCGCGGGGACCAGCAACCCGTGCGCGAACGCCTGTGCGTACATGATGCCGGTCAGCAGTGCGGGTTCGGCGGTGACTGTCTTCGCCGCCGGGTCGACGCTGATGGCACGCATCTGCACCATGTCGATCACCAACGCCTCGGTATCGGGCCCGCCCAAGCCGTTGCCCTCGATCGAATGACCACCGGAACGGATCGCCAACTGGGTGACCCCCGCCGCCCGCGCGGACCGCACAACCGCCTGCACTTCGGCGGTATTGCGCGGCTGGACCAGACCAAGCGGCCGGAACCGGGTGCGCACATTCCAGGTCGCCCGGGCACTGTCGTAATCGGGATCCCCGGCGAAACTCATCGTCATGCCGGGCAGTGCCGCGCGCAGTCGTGCGGCCACATCGCTCATCAAATCCAGCCTCCCGAGCTTCGTCGATCCGCCGATTCGTCGACCAAATCCTAAAACGAGGACACCGGTTCCAGCCTGAACGCACCGCCGACGGCCAGTAACTGACAAGCCGCGCGGGTTGATCGGACTGGCCGATCTACCCGCTCACGCTGCCCCGCCGAAACGTTCGACGTCTCACGAACGTCCGGTATCAGCGGATGTTCGACGCGCCGACGGGATCCGACGGACCGCGCGTTGCGGGCCTGATGTGAACCGGCGAACTCGCCGCTGAAGCCGGGATGGGATTGACTATCGGCATGCGTATTGGGATCGAAGCGTTCATCACCGACGAGAGCATGCGGCCCGACACACTGGCCAAGGCTGCCGAGGAACGTGGCATCGCCTCGTTGTTCGTTGCCGAGCATTCGCACGTCCCCGTCAGCAGGGAAAGCCCCTATCCGCTTGGTGCTGAACTACCTCGGGTGTACTACCGCACGCTGGACACTTTCGTGTCGCTGGCCGCGGCGGCCGCGGTGACCTCGAAGATTCTGCTCGGGACCGGGGTGGCCCTGCTGCCGCAGCGTGATGTCATCCACACCGCGAAGGAGGTGGCCAGCCTCGACCTGCTCTCCGATGGCCGGTTCATCTTCGGCGTCGGTATCGGCTGGAACCGGGAGGAGATGCGTAACCACGGCACCGACCCGCGCACCCGAGGGAAGCTGATCGACGAGCAGCTCGCCGCGCTCAAAGCATTGTGGACCCAGGACGAGGCCGAGTTCGACGGCAAGTACGTCCGGTTCGAGCGGTCCTTCCTGTGGCCCAAGCCGGTGCAGCGGCCACACCCGCCGATCTACCTCGGCGGTAACAGTCCGGCGATGATCGCCCGCGCCGCCAGACACGGCGCGACGTGGATGCCGATCGGCCCGTTCACACCCGAAGAATTGCCCGCGTTGCTGGCGCGCGCCGAACCGGGTGTACCGGTGGTGCCGTCCAACCTGCCGCTCGCGCCGGCACTGCTGGATGCCTGCGCCGAGGCCGGTGTCGAGCACGTGACCCTGATGTTCGGTGGCCACCTGGATGCTCCCTCTAATGGGTTCGGCACCTACCCGAAGGACGAGGTGCTGCGCAGACTCGACGAGCTGGTCCCGTTCGTCGAGCGCTACGCGAGCTGAACGAGCCAGCGCTGGGGCCGGATCGCAGGCGCGCTAGCAGATTCCTGGCACTTCGCCATGGATGAGGACTTGGATGAAGCACTGCAGGTTCGAGCTGCCCGAACTCGGGGCAGGCCCGGGATCCGCGCTCGCGGTCGGCGCGGCCACCAGCGCCGTCAGCACAAAAGCGGCAGCCGATACCGACACAGCCACACTGTTTCTGATATTCACACCAATCCCCTTGTCTAGGAAGCTAAACCACGGTAGCGATATTCGAGCAATCCCCCCAGCCCCTACTTTTGCGGGGGCCGAATCGGCGCGGCCGCTGTGTAGAGTCACCGCACGTGGCGCAGGATATGACCTTGAATGTCGTTGTCTTCCAACTGAATACGAACGACAACGACCTCATCACCGCGGCAGCGCCCGCGCAGGCCCATGACTCCGTCCGGCAGGCGTGGCGGCAGGCCGAGCAGGAACGACAGATCCAGTCTTCGGACGTAACCAGGGTGCACAGCATGTGGCAGCCGTCCCCCGCCGATCGGGACTTCCTGGCCGAGACCTTCCCCCATGCCGGGCACACCCATGTCTTCGAGCGCCCCGAGGGCGCGGATTGGACCGCTGCCTTCGACCGCGCGCGGCGAGTGATGGCCGAGGTCGAGAACATCGAACTGCGGGAGCGGAGCGCCGCGGTGGATGAGATGTTCGTGCAGGCCGAGCGGGTCGGCGAATGGCTGCCGATCCTGCACAGCGCCGCCGCCCCGTTGCCGTTCTCTGCCTCCCTTGCGCTGGTGGAGGGAAAGCTGTACTTCGGGTTTGCCAAGGTTACGACCATGCCCGACGGCCAGATCGGTATGTCGCATCTGACTCGGGGCAAGTTCGAGGCCATGAGCATGGAGGAGATCGAGGAGCTGGCATCCGAAGCTCTCGGCAACGTGAAGTCCGGGCTCATCTTCAAGGTGGCCCCGGATGAGGAGCTCGGGACCATGGCTACCTTGGAGCGTGACGGTCCCTTTGTGGGGTCGGCGATCCTGCTCGACGATTTCTACGAGAAGTGCGTCGAGCAGGTCGGTGCGGACCGGCTGATCGTTGGACTGATCAGCCCGGACCACATCCTCATCGCGGGCGCGAGCTCGGGCCAGGTCGAGGAGATCAGGCAAGCTGTGCTCACCTCCCCGGACACCGGCTCCGAGCTGAATCCATGCCTGCTGCTGATCGACGCCGATGGCATCGACGTGATCGACGAGCGCCCCCGCCGGTAGCGGGCGGTTTCCGCAGAGCTGAGTGCACCGCCGTCCACGTCCCGGCGGTTCGGCTCCGGACTCGGCTGCTCCGCCAGTCGGCGACCGCACGAGGCGAACCAGCCAGTGCGGATCGATCCTGTTGTGCGCCAGTGCATTCGACTGGCGCGCTGTTATATCAGGATGATGCTGTGGTTACCCTCGCTGCCTAGTCTCGACGGTAGCCCGGCCGGACGGTCGCGGCTTGGACAACGGCGACGAGTTGTCGTCGTTCTGGATCGGGAGTTTCGATGAGCTTGTTCACCGTTCGCCGCGGCATCGCTGTCGTGGGAATCGCCGGTGCGGCCGCGGCCGTCGCGTTGACAGTTCCCGCGTTGGTTACCGCTCAGTCGGTATCCCCCATTTCGAGCGTCACGCTGACCGGACATCCGGGTACCGTGCTGGCGGACGGTCCCGGCGATCCGAATACGGGGACGAGGGGTCCGGGCGACCCGAGCGCCGGACAAGGCGGAGGTCCGAGCAACCCCGGCGCCGGGGGCGGCGCGGGCGACCCAACCATGGGGCACGGTTAAGTCGGGTCCAGGTCATATTCCGCCATGCGGCAGGAGGGCACCCGAACAGCCCACCTGCCGCATGCGGCGCGTTCCTGATCGCCTGTCCGACAACATATCTGGTGTTACAGACCACTGGACGTGCCCCCGCCTGGCGGATGCGCTGAGTGCACACTGGATACATGGCGAACTCACACAACGACCAGGTTCGGGCGCAATTTCGCATCCAGGCAACGAGTTTCGACAATATCGGCTTCGCGAACCGCGGCCTCGAATGGATCATCGACCAGCTGTCACCGCGCCGCGATGACATGGTGCTCGATGTCGCCGCCGGAGCGGCGCATCTCGGTCGTGCTCTGGCACCCAATGTTTCGCACGTCAGCGCGGTCGATCTGACGCCGGAGATGCTGGCCCAAGGCCTGCTGCTGGCCGAGCAATCCGGTCTGCGGAACATCGCGTTCGCGCTCGGCGACGCCACCGCACTTCCGTGGCTGGACCGACAGTTCGACCTGGTGGTTTGTCGTTTGGCACTGCACCAGGTCGCCGACCCCGCGGCGGTGCTGCGCGAAATGGTCCGAGTGACTCGGCCGGGCGGCCGGATCGGCATCATCGACATGTTCGTCCCCGCACCGAGCCTGGCGGCCGAAACCAACCGGCTCGAACGGCTACGCGATCCCAGCCACAACCGCACCCTGACCCGCGACGAGATACTCGCCTTGATCGACGCCGCCGACGCGGATGTCGTCTCGCAGGCTGTCGCCGACTTCGCTCTCGACCTCGACGATTGGCTCGGTCGCACCCAGACACCGGAGGAGATACGAGCACAAATCCACGCCCGGTTGACCGACGAACTCGATGGTGGCCCGGCGACCGGCCTGACACCGTCGAAAGCACCAGACGGCCGGATCAGCTTCATTCATCCGTGGATCACCGTTACCGCCACACCGCGGCCCTGATCCGCCAGTTGATCTCACGAACAGACGAGGGCGCATCGGGCGAGTCGGGTCCAACGGTCGTGCCCGCCGTATTACCCTGGACGCACGGTAGCGGGTGTCGTTCGGAAGTCGACTAGGGGGCGCGATGGACGACGCGGCAGAGCTGGCAGCCTTCCGGGCCACGCAGGGGCGCCTTCGAGATCCCTTCGGGCGCAACGATATCCCGCAGACGCTGATAGTGGTGCCCAGCATCACGCTCGACAGTGCGGGACTGGTGAAGATCCCCGGGGTCAACCATTACGAGGAGCGACTGCTTTTCGTGCTGCAGCGACTGCGGCATCCCGAAACCCGGATTGTGTACGTCACGAGTGAGGCGATCGCTCCCGAAGTCGTCGACTATGCGCTCAGCCTGGTTCCGTCGCTACCGCGCGAAAACGCCAGAAGGCGTCTCACGATGGTGGATTGCGCGAGCCGCGAGCCGATTCCGTTGACCGCCAAGCTGTTGGCTCGCCCCGATCTGCTCGACCGCATTCGCGGCGTGATCGACGCGCACTCGGACGCGGTGTTGGTCGCGTTCAACGGCTCTGCGCTGGAACGCACGCTGGCGGTGCGTCTGGGTATCCCGCTCTACGCCGCGGACCCGGATCTGGCCGCGCTGGGTTCCAAGACCGGGTCGCGGCGGCTGTTCAAGGATGCGGGCGTGCCGGTCGCGGATGGTGCCGAGGGCTTGCGTGACGAAGGCGATGTCGTCGCCGCGCTCGCCGAATTGCGCGGCCGCGACGCCACTCTCGCGGCGGCGATGATCAAACTGAATGACAGTTTCGGCGCGGCCGGAAACGTCGTCTTCTCGTTTTCGGGGGCCCCGAAAACCGGTCTTGCGGAATGGATTCGGAAGGAACTGCCCGAGCGTGCCGTCTTCGGGTCACCGCCGGACAATTGGGCCAGCTATCGTGACACCCTCGACTCGATGGGTGCGGTGGTCGAGCGATTCGTCGAAGGTATCGAGACAACGTCGCCGTCGGCGCAGGTCGTGATCTCGCCCGAGGGCGTTGCCAGGGTGATCTCCACCCATGACCAGGTGCTTGCTGGACCGCAGCAGCAGATCTTCGTCGGTGCCACGTTCCCCACTCGGCCGGACTACCGGCTGCAGATCCAGGAACAGGCACTGCTGGCGGGCCGCAAACTGGCGGAGCGCGGGGTTGTCGGCCTGGTCAGCATCGATTTCGTCGCCGCGCGTGGCGACCAGGGGTGGCGTCACTACGGTCTCGAGGTCAATCTCCGGATGGGCGGCGGCACCGCGCCGTGGTTTCTGCTGCACGGGCTCGTCGACGGCGAGTACGACCCGGTGACCGCACAGTATCTCGCGCCGGACGGTGCGCCGCGCGCCTATTTCGCCACCGACCGCCTCTTCCGCGACGCCTACCGGGTGCTCGAACCGCGCCACGTCATCGAGTTGCTCGCCCGGAACGGCCTGCAATATCGCACGTCGACGCGGACCGGTTCCGCCGCGTATATGCTCGGCGCGCTGGAAATCGGCCGGTTCGGCGCGATCGTGGTGGATACCGATACCGCAGCGGCGACCGCCGAGTACCAGCGTCTCGTCGCGGCCGTCGACGCGGCGGCCGAGTCGCGTGCCCAACGCAGAGCGGCGCAGGTCGGCGTCGACACCGACGGGTAGGCGAGCTACCCGAGGTCGACCATCTCGCCCGCGATGAGGTCGCGCATGACCTCGCTCGGCCCCGCCGCCATTGTTGCCGCACGGGCCTCCGCGTGTGCGCGTGCGACGGCGGAACCCGCGAGATAGCCGTTGGCGCCGTGCAGTTGGAGGCAACGGTCGGCGACCCGACAGGCGAGCTCGGTGGTGTAGAGCTTGGCCATCGAGCATTCCGCCGCGGGCAGGTCGTCCTGGGAAAGCCGCCACGCCGCGTCGTGAACGAGATGACGGGCGGCTGCCAGCTCGGTGAACAGCTCCGCCATGGCGTGGCGCACCGACTGCAGGTCCGACAGGCGCCCGCCGAAAACGTGCCGGGTCCGTAGGTGGGTGCGGGTGGCGTCGAGACAGCTCTCGATGCCGCCGAGCGCCAGCGCCGCCGCCACGAACCGTTCGAGTTGGAAACCATGCATCAGTTGCCGGAAACCGGTGCCGACGCGGCCGATCATGTTGCCGGTCGGTACCCGAACATCGCTGAACCGCACCTCGGCGGTGTCGGCGCAGTGCCATCCCACCGTTTCTTGCGGACGAACCGACACCCCTGGCGACGCCGAGTCGACCACGAAGAGCGAGATCCCGGCCGGTCCGGCGGAACCGACGCCGGTGCGCGCCGCGACGACGAAGAAGTCAGCGGTCGTGCCGTTGGTGATCATGGACTTCACCCCGCGCAACACGACGTGTTCGCCCGCCGCGGTCGCGCTGACGGCGAGCCCGGCGAGGTCGGAACCGGCATCGGGTTCGGTCACCGCCAGCGCCGCGATCTTCTCCCCCGCTACCGCGGGCGCCAGATATCGCGCACGCAGGAACGGGCTGCCGGATTTCGCGAGATAGTGCGTCGCCATGTAGGCGTGCACACCCACCGCGGCCCGGAATCCGGCGTACCCGGTTCGCCCCAACTCCTCCAGCAGCACCAGTGAGTGGAAGAGATCACGATCGGGGGCATAGCCGACTCCGAGCAGCCCATGCTTGCCGAGCAACCGCCACGCCGGGCGCGGGATGCATCGCGAGCGCTCCCACTCCGCCAAACACGGAACCACGTGGGCGTCCAGCACTGCTCGAACCTCACTGCGGAACGCCTCGTGTCCCGGCGTGAGGTGCACCGACGCGGGCGTCATCGATCCGCCCGCCCAACACCCGCGTCGAGCTGCGCGGCCAGATCGCGGAACCGGGGCTTGGCGAACACCGCGTCCAGCTCGAGCACGTTCTCGCCGAGTCGAGCCTCGACCTGTGCGATCAGCCGCACCGCCGAGAGCGAACGCCCGCCCAACGCGAAGAAGTCGGCATCCGGACGCGCCGAACCGGGTCCGAACATCTCGGTCCAGACTTCCGCGAGTACCGCTACCGACGACGGCATCGGCGGCGCGGCGGCGGTCGCGCCGATATCGTCGAGTGTCGCGACCAGCTCGACCGGCAGGCCGAGTTCGGAGGACAACGCGCGGGCAGTCAGCCACTTCTGCTGCCGCACCGGCTCCGCTGCCACGCGCCGCGCGGTTGGGCGATGGCCGTAAACCGTATACAGGGGTGTGTCGAGCAGTCGCGAATCACGATCGGCGGCAACGGTGTAACCATGCCCGCGCAACAGGTGCAGAACCCGGTCGAGACGGCCGTCGAGATCGTGCACCTCGATCGCGATCTGCTCGATGATGCCCCAGGTAGGTTCATCGATGCTGGCCAGCACTTCCCACTCCGCCTTCTCCACATCCACTTTGAGCAGATCGACCGCGTCGAGACCGGTCTGGGAGATCACCTGCGGCAGGGTTGTCATGGGCACGCTGCGCAGTTCGGGCGCGAGTCGCTCGGCGATCATCGGCGACACGTCGACCCCGGCTGCCTCCGTGTCCGACAACAGATATCCGCGCAGCACATCGCGGTCCTCGACCTGGTCCGCATACTGTCCGGACATGACGGTGTTGCCCGGATAGTAGGTGAACATCGCCGTACCCTCCCGGCTACCGACCGCCGCCGACACCACAGTCAACTCGACACCGTGCAGCCGGCCATTGACCTCGAGCGCGCGTGCTGCCTCCACGACGGGCTCCACCGCGACGATCCGCGTTCCTTGGCCACCGCGCACAGCGGCGAGAAGCGTGAACATCCCGATGTTCGCCCCGACGTCGACGATGTTCGCCCGTTCCGGCAGGACGATCCCGTGCCGCAGATACGCGTTGTCCGCCCACACTTCTCGACACAGGAATTCTGTCTCGGTGCGGTTGATCCCGGCGAGGAGCAGATCGTCGGCAGGTTCGTGCCAGGCCAACCCGTCGGGCAATTCGGTGGTGGCCGCGCGATGCAGCATCGGTGCCGTCCGCGCGTCTGGCACAACGTAGGCGACACCGCCGCGAACGAGCGCGGCACGAACCGCTGGATGCGCGGCAAGAGAGGTACCGTCCAGGCTGGTCATGACGCATTCCTTGTCCGCGCGATGAACGCGCTGGCCATTGTCAACAGTTCTGGCGCCGCGTCGAAGGCCGCCAGATGATCACCGTGCGGAAGCAGCCGTAGGTGCCCGTCGGCGAGCTGTTGGGCGACATAGCGGGAACCGTCGGGGTGCGCGGTGGTGTCCTCGTCGCTGGTGACGACGAGCGTGGGTTGGGTCACCGCCGCCAACAGGGGTCGACAGTCGGTGCTCATGATCGCGCCGTTCAGTCGGCCGTATCGGTAGAGCAGCTCCGCGGTCGCGTACGGGTAGTACAGATGGTGGGCGATGTCCGGGCGCAGCGTCGCCAGGACCGAGGGGCGACGAAACATCTGTTGCATTTTCTCGGCCCGTTCTCGGTCGCGCCCCGACATCGCCAGCAGCATCGCGACGTCCTGCTGATGCGCCGTTTTCGCTGCCGCCGAGCCCAATTCGAAGTCACCGTGCCACAGGCTCAGTGACCGCACCCGCGGTGACGCCGCCGCGGCGAGCGCGATCGCCGCGCCACCGCATAGCCCGATGACGTGCACGTTGTCCATCTCGAACCGGCTCATCACGGCGAGCAGGTCGGCTGCCTGCGCCGCCAAATCGTGGTGGCGTTCGTCGAACCCGTCATCCTTGCCGAACAGCCCCCGGCTTTCCCAGGTCACGACATAGTGATCGACGGCAAGGTGCTCGACCCAGCGGGACGCGATCCCCGCGGGCATTCCACACGCGGACACCACCACGACCGGTGCGGCGGCGGGGTCACCCGCCACATAACACCGGAGTACCGCACCGTCACCGCTGATGACCGAGATCGGTTGCGGCATCGCCTGATTCGCCGCCGCGGGGATCGACGCCACCGGGATCGGCGCGCCGAGCGGGGCGCGGGCAATGCGCTGCCCGATGACGAGTTCGGCCGCGCTCAGGCCCGCGGTGGTCTCGACGACGCGCAAACCAGGTAACGCCAGCGCGCCGGTGACCGCGTCCAGCACCTCCTGCGCACCAGGGGCGGCGACAGCGACCCGCTGTCGCTCCCGCAGTGCGGTCAGCAGTGGTGCGACGTCCGCGACGGCGGCGCATATCGCGTCGACCGGACTCGTCATCGCCGCCGGGCCACGAATGGGTGTCCCCCGGTCGTCGCGTTCGCGATCCGGTTGTGGTTGTAGCCATCGTCGCCGCTGACCAAGACCGCGCCGTAACTGTCGAGGCTCACCTCGCCGCCATATTCTTGGATGCGTTGGGTGTCCGGGTAGATACGCACCGAGGTCGGCACGTATCGCGCGGCGAATCCCATCCGCATCTGCTTGCTCAACCCCGCGTGCGGATGCGAAGCATGCATCAGCGTCGACCAGAAAACGATGAACTGTCCGGCGCGCATCTCCATCGAGACGGCCTTCGATTCGTCCGGTGTCCACGTCGGATCGACCTGCAACTCGCGGTAGTCGTAACCGAAGAAGCCGCGGCGCACGCCGTCCTTCTCCACGTTGCTCGTCGCCGGGTCGTAATGCATGCGCTTGGTCTCGTCGTAATACATCGTCTGATGGGTGCCTGGGATGAATTGCAGGCAGCCGGTGTCGATGACGGCATCGGTGAACGCGCACCACACGGTGATCGTCCCGCCGAAATCCGAACCGTTCGGCCACAGGATCTGCGGCGTGCCCGACGCGTTGGCGAACGTATCGGCTTGATGCCAGTCGGTGCCCTCGTCACCCGGATACTTCGGGAAGAACTCGGTACGCCAGCACAGGACGTCCGGACCGAGGATCGACGACACCCGGTCGACAATCTCCGCCGAGCACACGTGGTCGGCGAGGAACGCGTTGTCCAAATGCCGGTCGTAATTGGCGATGTTGGTGGCGCCGGACTTCGCGGCCTCATCCTGATAGACCGCCGTGGAACGGTCAAGGAGCCGGATTCGCTCACGTCGCCACGCCTGGGTGATCGTGTCGTGCTCGTAGAGGGTGAACGGACCGGCGTAGCCGTTGCGGTGGAAGGCGTCGATTTCCGCGGATGTCAATGCGTAGGAGCCTGTTTCGGTCGTCATGGGAATCAACCTTTCGGTGCGGGAATGACGGGCTCAGCGGCGCTGTCGACCGCGGCGGCCAGCGCGGCGATCGTGACACCGTCGAGCAATGCGGTCAGGTCGAGGTCGATCCGAAACCGGGTGTTGACGTGGTCGATCATCCGTACCAACGTCAGCGACGTGCCGCCCAGATCGAAGAAATCGTCATCGGGGCCGAATCCGTTCTCCCCCAATATGTCTCGCCAGATCGAGGTGATCACGACATCGGTCGCGGCAGTCGACCCGAGCGAATCGGCGGCCATGGCCGCCGACCGATCGGCTTTACCGTTGCGTGTCAACGGCAGTGCCGAGACCCGGAGGTAGGACGACGGGCGCAGATGCTTGGGGAGCGCGGCATCCGCACGTGCGGAGATCTCCGCGCGAAGCCGCTCCCACGATCCGTTGTCGTCCGAATACTCCTGTGACGCAACGATATACGCTACCAACCGGATGTCAGCGGCGCCGTGATCGACCGTGCCGACGAGGCAGGCGTCCACCTCGGGGTGCTTGATCAGTACGGCCTCGACCTCACCGGGTTCGACGCGGTAACCGCGCACCGTGAGCTGGTCGTCGATCCTGCCGAGATACTCGAACTCCGTGTCGTTTACGCGCCGCACCCGGTCACCGCTGCGATACGCTCGCCGACCCGCGATGTCTACGAAGCGTTGCGCGGTGAGATCGTCGCGGCGATGATAGCCGCGGGCCAGCCCCGCTCCGCTGATGTACAGCTCGCCGGGCTGCCCGTCGGTCATCGGCACACCGGCGTCGTCGACGACCTGGAAGTCCAAGTCCGGCAATGGCATTCCGATCGGGCTTACCTCCGGCGTCGTCAGGTCCGCAGGACGGATCGGCCGGTATGAGGCGTGCACGGTGCACTCGGTGATGCCGAACATGTTCACTACGTCCGGTCGCCCCGCCGGATGCCGCTCGAACCAGGGCTCTAGCATCGCGACGTCGAGGCGCTCGCCACCCAGGATGACCGCGCGCAGCGCTGGCAGGTCGTCGGGCGATGTTGTGCGATCCGCGGCGATGAACTGGCGGAATGCCGACGGTGTCTGATTGAGCACCGTGACACCCTCGTTCGCGACGAGGGCCCGGAACCGCGCAGGCGAACGCGAAACTTCGTACGGCACAAGGACAAGCCGTCCGCCGTGCAGCAGGGCGCCCCAAATCTCCCACACCGAGAAGTCGAACGCCGCCGAGTGGAACATGGTCCATACGTCCGTCTCGGCGAAGCCGAACCACTCTCTGGTCCGCTCGAACAGTCGAACGATATTGCGCTGTTCGACCTGCACGCCCTTCGGCTGCCCCGTCGAACCGGATGTGTAGATCACATAGGCCAGGTCGGTGTCGAGCGAATCCGGCGCGGGCGACGGGTCCAATACCGGTTCGGGTAGTCGGTCGGCGAGAACGACGGCACTCCCTGCCGCGTCGGCCATTCGGACGGTTGCGGTGGTGGCAAGCACCACGGGGCTGCCGGAATCCTCGACGAGCCATCGAATTCTGTCTTCGGGCGCGGTCGGATCGATCGGAAGGTAGGCGCCGCCGGCCCGCAGGATCCCCAACATGCCGATCACGAGATACACGCTCGTGTCGGCGAGCAACGGCACCACAACCCCCGGCCGAACCCCCGCGTGGCGAAGCGCGTCGGCGACGCGCTGGGCGCTGGCGCTCAAGTCGCGATATGTGAGCGTGCCGTCCGGAGCGCTCACCGCGATGCGGTCGGGGTGGGCTTCGACAACAACCCTCAGCAGATCGGCGAGCGTGGCAGCGCCAGGCGCGGTCTTCATTCGTCGATCGATAGTCTGGCTTTGTTCGATACTCTGACTTTGTTGAGGCACGGTCTCCTCCAAAAATGCGATACCGGCTGCAGACGTTGGCCTGAATTCCACGCGACCAGGAATGGATGCCGCGCGGATCGGGTTGCCGCCGTGCGTATTCCACAGCCCGAACCGCCGCAGCCGGGTCAGGTGACGGTCGACCGCGCGGGTCATTGTCAAGTAACACCAGCATCAGAAATAGCCCGGCAGGAACGCCACGCATGCCGCACCGAGATAGTCATTGGCGTACTCGATGCTGGAGTCGCGGACCTCGATGTCCGTGGTGCAGAAATTCGATCGCGTCCGGGTCCTAGCGTGCCTTCTGTTTCTTGATCCGGCCCATCACGTGAACCGGCATGGTTTCGTCACCGAAGACGATCGGCGGGCCGCTGCGATCCGCCGGTCATTGGCAAGCTCGAACACGAACTTGCCGCAGTGACAATCCCGGAACACGCAATAGGCCGGATCGGCCATGACTTCCCCTAGATTTGTACCGTTCGACTGAGTGAACGAAATCCCTGCCCTAGCATAGTAACCTGGGACGCCACTCCGGGGCTAGTGGCAGTTCGGTAAACTTGCAGCGAAAGATGAACCACTGCAACGGAATTGGAGACGACCTGGTCCAGGCCGTTCCGTCCCTGACGCGGATCACGAGCCGATTCACCGCCGTAGAGTTGATCAGCTATTCGTCGGCGAAGGTGCGCTATTGACGATGACCGATCTGCTGCGCGAACTCAGATACCTTGATATGCTCCATGTTTCCGCTCCCAATACCGGATTAGCAACGTAGTATTGTCGCACTACTTCGACCTGGCATATCAGGTCATGGGGCTAATTAACCAATGCCACAATATTTTTGAAGCGTTGTGGTAATCAGTTCCCAATTGCGCGTTCGCCGAATCGACGCGGCGGCCCCCAGCGGTTGCGTGCGTATCAGGAGACGGTGAAGGTAGGGAGCCACAGTGCCGTGTGGGCCGGACGGCCGGCACCGGCGGGCAGCGTGGCGAGGTCACGAAGGGCGGCGTTGCGGTCACCGAGGGCCTCGGCCGTGCGGGAGAACATTGCGGCGTCGCCCTCACACGTCTACGAGCTGCCCACCGACGAACCGGCCGAGTTTGATCATGGCAGAGCAGGCTCGGGGGCGCGAGCTCCAATCCGAAGGCATACTGCGCGACATCTGGCGAGTGCCCGGACGGCGCGCGAACATCGGCATCTGGTCGGCCGCCGACGCGGATGCGCTCGAGTCCGCACTGACGAGCCTGCCGATCTGGCCCTACGTCGAAATCGACGTAACCCCGCTAGCCACCCACTCACTCAGTCGCTCGACCTGACCGACGCCAGGTCAGCCCTCTGTTCGGCGAATCGCACGGCACCGCAGCGGGTCCGGCGCGATGAGCCGTCCACAATGGATCGACAATGTAGGGAACACGGTTAGGCCGAACTGGATGACGCTGGCACGCGATGAGGCATTGGCGCTACTGACAGACCCGCTGTCGGCGCGGCGGCGACGCGGCGCCAAACGGCTGCGTGCGCTCGCGGACTCGACAACAGCAGCCCAGGTCCGCACTGCGCTCGAACGTGAGGTGCTGGATAAGCGCACCTGGGAGACGCAGTACCAATTGATCATGGCGCTAGGGATGACTGGTGACCGCGGCGACGTCGAACTGTTGAAAACAGTGGCGCTGCAACCTCGCTCGGCAACGATGGTCAACGCCGCCCTTGGCGACGCCGTTGTCCGGCTTGGTCGTGCAGTCGACGATGACCCGACCCCCGCCCTATGGTGCCTGCAACAAGATGTCGAACTTCTCGCTGACGGCGCGCTGCGCGCAGTGGCAATGCTGCGACTGAACTTCCCCGACACCGCAATCGCCGATGTCCTCGACTACGCCGAGGCCCACTTCCACGATCTCAACCATAAGTACCTGCCGTATTGGCCAGCGGTCGCAGCAGCCGGCTGGTCCGGACCTCGCGTACATGCGTTTCTCAGCCGATGCTCGCAAGACAACCGACAGATCATCGCCGACGCCGCAAAGGACGCCCTGAACGGTCGTTACGGAAACTACGTGAGCGTCCTGTAACAAACGCGGAGCGCACGGCAACATCCGGTCGCATCCGTGCGTGGGCAGGCGCTGATCCAGCGTGATCTGCGACTTGTGGAGCATCGCCGCCCGGGCCGCGATCGCGGTATTCGACAGAAGCACGGGTTGGAAAGCCGTGTCGACCAACAGATTTGGTCGAGAACTACGCACGCCCAGCGGCGTTGTCGTGCATTCGGCGGACACCCGCCAGGTCCCGTGCACGTGTTTGCCTGTCACCGCTCAACCACTTCTCACACGTGTTCTGCGGATCATCTGCTCGGACCGGGCCGCGCGTCGAGAGGAAGCCGGCCTGAACGGCCACAAACCGTGCTGTCACCGGCGCCACCTCAACCAGCTGTTCGGGTGGCAACCTTCCGAGATGTACTGCTGGACAAGCGATCAGGGGGAACTGACGTAACTCCCTTCTCGGACTTTGCCGCCCTCAGTTCCCCGTGATCATCCGACCAACAACGGTCGGCGCCGTGCGGCCGGACGAACGCACTGTGTGATGCACGGATCTCGCCGGATAGGGCGGCGGCGGCCAGCGTGGAAGTGGCCGGTCAGGAGTTGGAGGTGGTTTCGGTGCCTTTGCGAGTGAGGACGGTGAGGGCATCGAGGTGGGCGTGGTAGGCGGTGCGGCCCTTATAGGTGAGGGCGAGCCAGGTTTTGGGTTTGCGGCCTACGTAGCCCTTGGTGACGGTGAGATATCCGGCGGTCTCCAGGACGGTCATCGCTTTGGAGAGGGTGGATTTGTTCAGTTCGCAGAGGTCGGTGACAACCATGAATTCGGCTTCGATGCAGCCATCGAGGAATGCGACGAGTTTGAGGCGCGGTAGGGAGGCGAACAGCTCGTTCAGGTCCGCCACGGTCGCATCCTCCACAGTGCGCCGTTCGGGCGGGCCTGTGCGAACCACATCCATCCGCCCATGACCAATCCGCACGGCAGTTGTAGCCATGCGGTCAGGCTCTGATTTCCGTGACCGAAGTCAGGAATGATCAGCACCACGATCAGCACCACGAGGAACTTCCACTCCGCCAGCGGGACGGGAATGAGGCCGCGCGCACGCCGGACTCGGCGCAGCCACCGCACAATCGCGTAATACACCGCGAACGAGGCGATTGCGCCGATCAGGGCGGTCCATTTGATCGGATCGTCGAATCCGAGCAGGAGGGCCAGGCCGAACAGCGTGACGAAGAGTCCCGCGAACACACCTGCCGCGAAAGGCCCCCAGGTGGGCAAAGCGGCGGCCTCATGCGCCCGACGAGTGGCAGCGGCGGCGACGTCGAGGGCCTGCTGTGGTGTCTGTGCCTCTTGCATGAGGTGACCATACATCAACGAGTTTCCATTGGGAAACCTGTTTCCCAACACGAGTGGCCCGCGTCCTGAGTCGCTCATCGGCAGGCACTGATATTCGCGAGAACGACTGCCGCCCAACGGTTGTGACTGGTCGGACGCGCGCTCCGCAGCTAATTGGAGACACGACCGATCCCGGCCAGGATCCGTCCTAGGCGCCCGCCGGAGTGCACTCTCCTACGGCTACCCACCGTCGGAACTGTTCGCGCACCGCCACTCGCACCGGCAACCAAGTGAGCGGCCCCGTCAGTGAGCCCACCACCAGCGCCGCCACAAAACGCCAACGCTCGCAGACGGGCGTCTCCGAGATGGACTACGACAGGTTGATCGCGCAGCAGTTCGGCACACGACACCACGGATAGCGATAGGTCGGCAACCGGTCGACCTATCGCTACCAGCGAGTCACGGTTCCGCACGCAGAACCAAGATTGTCAGCTGCGGACAAACGCAGTTGTCGTTCCGGAAATTCGGCATTCCCGCCCTAATTTCCGATGTATCCGAATTCGGTTGATCAGAAGCTTTACCGACGCGATCGCCCAGTGGATTGATTGGAGCCCTGCCCACTGGATGTACCGAAGTCTTGCGTCCAATAGGGAGTGCCATTTCTACCCTTGGCAAATCCGACACCAATATCACGTAGCCCGCAATTAAGAATGTTCGCACGGTGACCCGCACTGCGCATCCATGCACCCACAACGTCGGAAGCACTCGATTGCCCCGAGGCTATATTCTCGGCCCAGGCGCTTGCGCGGTAGCCCGCCGCCTTGATCCGATCGCCCGGACTGCCCTTAGACGAGTTGTGATCCAAGACGCCACGGGCGGCCATGTCCTCCGTGTGCGCCTGTGCGGCCCGGTTAAGGCGGCTTTCGGCCCTTAGGGCGGGACACCCGGCCTTCGCGCGTTCCGCGTTGGTTAGTCGGACCACGTCGGAGGCGACGGACTGAGCCTGTGGCGCCGCTAGGGTCGCCGGCCCGAAGGCGATCAGCCAGGCGGAATACGTTGATATGACGAGACAAGTAAGGAAGGAACGGTTCAGAGCGGGAGAAAGACGCATAATTCAGACTCCACGGTTCGTATTACGTTTAAATAACATTAACATCTCAGCGTGCGCGTACGCAAGATCTCTGCGGGCTCCAGCTGCCCGGTGGCAATCGGGTCGCTACAGCACGAGATTCGACTTCATAACGTAGCGCGGAAGACGAACCTTCGATACGATTCGTGACATCCAAAATGGTCGCATCTCAGGACACCGGACGTGTTCGATCTTCGCCTCGACCCATGCTCGGCCATGGGCGGACGTGCGCGAATAGCAGCGCCATATCCGTCGCATCCGGTGGCACCGACGTGCGGGCACAACTGAATCGATCGATTCGCTACTAAGGACAACAACTGATGGGCAAACACAACGCAAGGCGGAACCCTCTCGGTTCGATGCGGTTGGCCATGCTCTCGATGACCGCACTGATCGCCACCGGAATCGCCACCGAGCACGGGCCGTCGCCCGAGAATCAAGCGGCGGTCCTGACGGCCACCGTGACCGAACTACCTCCCCAGGCGCCGGTCACCGAGCCAGCCATCACTGCGAACGACATACAACAGCCGACCGCGGCCAGCCGACCGGAGCATCCGATACGACCAGCCATCGCCTCGGACGCACCCGCCGATCGGAAGGATCGGCCGTCCAGCCAGAAGGCGGGGCCGACCGGACTTGGCCTGCCACTCACACCGTTCGAGCAGAAGACGTCGATACCAGGCCGGACGAACACACCCCGAATCCACCATCAGAGCGACGCGCGGGATACTGCGGCAGGTGCCAAGCCCAGTGCCCAAACCGCAGTTCCACCCATCGATCTCACCGCACTCCTGACCAACATCAGCGCCGCCCTCAACGCCGGAGCGGCATTCGCACAAGGCCTGGAATCCAGCAGCGCGGCCCCCAGTACCGAGGCGAGTACTCCCGCGCCGAGCAGCACGGAAAGCGACTCCGCAGACGCCGCGAATCCCGCGAGCACGACAGCCAAAAATGTTCAAATGGCCGCTCCGACAACAGATCTCACATCGCTGTTGACCACCATCAGCAGCGCACTGAAAGTGGGAGCAGCGTTAGCACAGGGCGTGGAGTCCGGCAGCTCGATCCTCAGCCCCGGCAGTGCGGCTCTCGGCTCTGGCAGTGCGGCCCTCAGCCCTGGCAGCGCGGCCCTCGACGGCGGTAGCTCGATCGCCGGAACCGGCAGCGCGGTGCTCGGCCCCCTCGCCGCGGTGCTCGCCCCCCTCAGCGCCGCAGCACTGGCCTCCTCTTGACGCAGCGCGGACTCCTATCGGGCCGCACGGTCCGATAGGAGTCACGCCAACGTCAAACCGCTACTTCGCATAACCAACTCAGCGCACGCGCTCATATCGACGGTAGACAACGCGCGAGCTCGCGACTCGATCAGCCGCAGATCGAGCGAGCGGCGGAAAGTACGGAGTGCCGTCTCGGGGAACACGCCCATCGGCGCTACGGGACGTCGGGTCCAATTCTGCGCGGCTTGGCCACGCGCCGAATACCAGCGGCCGGGCCATTGTCACCAGCTCGCTTCCGCCGCAATGCGCCGAGATCGATGACACTCCCGTCATGCTCGGCCGGTTCATCCTCCGAAGCGGGAAGGGCGGGGTCGACCGGCCACGCCCCGGTCTCACGCTGCAGTTCCGATCGCAATACAGGCCTGGTCGGTGCGGGATCGAAGACAGAGCCCTCGGATTGCCATGGTTTACGGGGACGCTCACTGGCATCCTCCGTCATGCGCCGCGGACGATGCGGCAGCCGGATCAGCTTCGCCGCGTCGTCGCCAACCTCGGGGCGACCGGTCTCGGCCGCCTTCCACCCTTCCAGCTTCCTGCGCAACCGTTCCACCGCATCGAACCTGTTCTCACCAGGCCCCGGCACGGATCCCCGCCCCGGCACATCCCGATCCGACATCGAGCTAGGCCCCGACGAGTGCCATGACACCCGTCAACGCCACGACCGTCGGCACCCCGAGCTGATCTCCGAACTTCTTCCTGATTGCGTCACTCACGCCCGTATTCTCCCTCAGGACCGCCACCCCCGTTCCCTACCGTCTCCCCACTGAGCACCGGAGCCGGGCCCGCACACCATCACCTACGTGCGGAAACCCACCCCGGCCTGGCCGGACCACCATAGCCAGCTTCCATTCATCCCTACTGCGGCCCGTCGGTGCAGCCCCGAATTCCTGCGAAATCAGCCCTGTCGGCCACCGGACTCACCGAAGAAGCGACGCAGCTGCGCGGCGACGAGTTCCGGCTTCCAGTCGTTGAACGCCGCTCGCGACTCTCGTTGACTGAAGCGCATCGTCGGTCTCGGTAACCTGGTTCGAGGGGCTGGCAGGCCGGACGAACAAGCGGGGTAGCAATGAGCGAGGAATCGGTCCGGCGACCAAAGGGGCTGGGTAAGCGCGCATGGGTGACCACGAAGCTGGTACGCCGCGTACTGCGCGCGCTGGCCTGGTCGAATTTCGTGCGCGTCACCGTGATCGGCCGTGCAGAGGTGCCGAAGACCGGTCCGGTGATCGTGGCCAGCAATCACATCTCGATGTTGGACGCGGTGTTCCTGTGGGGCGCGCTGCGGCGGCGGGCCGTCGCCATTGCCATGGCGGAACTGTGGTCCTGGCCGGTGGTCGGCTGGCTGGTGCGGCGGCTCGGCCAGATTCCGGTGTTGCGCCGCGACAGCGAGTCAGGGCAGTCCGCGCTGTCCCAGGCCGAGCAGATCCTGCGGCACGGTGGGGTGCTGCTCATCTATCCGGAAGGGCGACTTGTCGCCCCCGGCGAGTACGAGCCGTACAAACCCGGTGTAGCGAAACTCGCTCTGGCAACAGGAGTTCCGATCATTCCCGTCGGCACCACCGGTACCGATCGGGTGCTGCCGATGCGGCGCAGCCGCGGCTCCGGCCCGGCCTTCGATCGCCGCCAGCGGGTGACCATCCATTTCGGCGACCCCATCGACCCCGCCGGTTTCGATGACCCCGACAAGCTGCTCGATCACCTGCGGCAGCGGATCGAAGGCCTGCGCACAGTGGAGTGACCGGCAACGGGTCAGCCGGACCCGTTGCCGAAACATGCACCAGCACAGCACTATTCGATGGGGCTCCCGATCGGAGTCGGCAGAAATCCCGACTCCATGAAGGCACCGATATAGGTGTCGAGCACGCTCTCATCGATGGGCAGGCAGCAGATCGCGCTCCCGGCAAGCGCCCGTGTTGTGTTGGCGCAGTCCACCACCAGGTCACCCGCGCCGCCCGCATAGTTGCCGCCGAGCAGCGCGGCACGCACCAGGGAGTCGTCACCCGCCAGGTACCGGGCGTTGGCTTCCTCGGCGAGCCGCAGCTGGATCGTGTCGAGTGAGGTTGTCTCGATGGGCAATCCATGTTTGCGCAGACATTCGAAGATGTCACGAATCGCCAGTGGCACTGTGTTCACCAGGTGATACGCGGTGTCGGTCGCGGTGCCGATGGAGATCTCCACGATGGCGCGCGCCACGTAAGATGCCGGAGCCAGCGAGATCGTCGCCGCCCCGACGTCGGGAGCCATGCCGAGGGTCACCGCCGCCCGGATCATGTTCCAGAACGAGTCGTCGGCACTGTTGATACCGACCTGTAGGTCACCGGAAACGAGCCCGGGTCGGTAGATCTTGGCAGGCACACCACGCTCGCCCGCCTGCAGAACTAGTTGCTCCGCAGCCCATTTGGTCGCCGTGTATCCCTGTGCGGGCAGCTCGTCGGCGCTGATCCGGGTGGCCTCGTTGACCGGTGCGCCCACCTGGACGGTGGAGACTACGGTGTTGACCGTGGAGACGAAATGGACGGGCTTGATCCGGTGAGTTGTCGCCAGACGCAACACCTCTCGGGTCCCCTCCACATTGGCGGCCCGCAGCCGGGCGTACGGCTCGAGATGATTGACGTGCGCGCCATTGTGGTAGATGACGTCGATCCGTTCGGCAAGCCATGCGTGACTGTCTTCGGACAGCCCTAGCGAAGGCTCCGCGAGATCGCCTGGCACCGGGACAATTCGGGACTCCGGTGCATCGCCCCACAGCCGATACCGCTGCAAGGCGTGGTTGATCCGGTCGCGTGCCTCAGCGGCGGTGCCCGCCCGGACCAGACACCATATGACGGCGTCGGTACGGTCGAGCAGTTCCCGCAGCAGGTACGCACCGACGAACCCGGTCGCTCCGGTCAACAGCACGTCACGCGCGGGGCCCTCATACGCCGGCAGGCAACCGACACTCGAAACCTCCGGTCCGAGTATGGCATCCGCGGCGATCAGCGCTGGGCTGTGCACCGGTGCGTCCGCACCGGCTATCCGCGCGGCCAGGCCGCGCACGGTGGAGGCGCTGAACAGCGTCGACACCGGCAATTCGACACCTAGCCGCGCGGACAACGCATGTTGCAGTGTCAGCGTGAGCAACGAGGTGCCGCCCCGCGCGAAGAAGTCGTCATCGGCACCGACCTGTTCGACACCGAGTACCTCCGCGAACACCTCCGCGACGATCCCCTCCGTCGCCGTGGACGGCGCACGGAAGCTGGCGGACTCGAATACCGGCTCCGGCAACGCCTTTCGATCCAATTTGCCGACCGGGGTCAGCGGAATCTCGTCGAGCATCACGATCGCGGCGGGCACCATATGCCGCGGCAGCGTGCGCTCGGCGTACTCGGTGAGCCGAGCCGCGGCAAGCGCTCGGCCGGGCACCGCACGCACATACGACACCAGAACCGTTTCCCCGGTGCCGGTTTCGTGCCCCATCGTGACCGCGAAGTCGACATCTTCGTGTCCACCGAGCACCGCGTCGATTTCGCCGAGTTCGATACGGAAGCCACGGATCTTCACCTGGAAGTCCGAGCGCCCCACATACTTCAGCTCCCAGGGCAGCTGCGCGAAAGTAGCGTCGGCCCGGTTGCACCAGCGGACCAGGTCGCCCGTGCGGAACATGCGCGCACCCGGCTCGCCCCATGGATTGGCGACGAACCTACCCGCCGTGAGCCCCGGGCGGTCATGGTAGCCGCGGGCCAATCCCGCTCCGGCCAAATACAATTCGCCGGTCACTCCGGGCGGCACCGGATGCATCCGTTGATCGAGCACCAGCGCGGACACACCGCGCACCGGCCCGCCGATCGTAATGTCACGGCCCGCGGTCTGCGCACCACAGGTCGCGGCGATGGTGGCCTCGGTCGGACCGTAGGCATTGATGTACCGGCGGCCCGGCTGCCACTTCGCCACCAACTCCGGCGCCGTGACATCACCGCCGACCAGCAGCGCCTCGGTCGCGAGACCGGTGGGATCGACGGTGCTCAGCACGGCGGGGGTGGCACTGCAGTGCGTCACTCGCTCGTCGCGCAGCACCGCCGCGAACTCGGGCCCGCCGATCACGGTCGGCGGCGCGATCACCAATGCCGCACCAACCGACAACGTGCACAACCACTCCAGTATCGCCGGGTCGAAGCTCGGCGAAATCGAGTGCAGCAGACGATGATGCGACTCGAGCCCCAAGGCAGCCACCGTGTGCTCGATGAGCCCGGCCAGCCCGGCATGGGTGACCATGACGCCCTTCGGCACACCCGTCGAACCGGAGGTGTAGATCAGGTACGCCGGATTGTGCGGGCGCAGTGGGGCGATCCGGTCGGCGTCGGTGATCGGCGCGGCCGACCGGCGCGTACACATCGCCTCGATGCCCGGATGATCGAGCATCAGCCAGGTCACGTCGTCGGGTAGCTGATCGGCGTACTCGGTGGTGGTCAACCCGATCACCGCCGCTGAATCGGTCACCATGTGCCGCAGCCGATCCACCGGATACGTCGGATCGACCGGCACATACGCGGCACCCGCCCTGGTGACCGCAAGCACAGCCGAAACCATCTCGTAGGAGCGCGGAAAAGCCAGTGCGACAACGCTTTCCGGGCCAACTCCGAGACGGATGAGGACCCGCGCCAGCCGCGCCGAATACTCGTCGAGTTCGCCGTAGGTGACCGATCGGCCCAGGTCACGCACCGCGATCCGGTCACGTCCCCAGCGCACCCCGCGAAGCATAAGATCCGGCATCAACGCGCCTGCCGCGCTGGGTTGGACCCGGGTCAGTGCGGCGTATTCGTCGTCGGCCAGCAGCGCGAGATCGCCCACCGGTAGTTGCGGCCGCGCGACGATCGCCGCGAGCAACCGCGGGAACCGGTCCGCCATCGCCTGGATCGTGGCTTCGTCGAACAGGTCTCGCGCAAAGGAGAACTGAGCGGCCATACCCGAATCCGTCTCCTGGATCGCGAGCGACAGATCGAACTTCTCGATGCCGACCTCGAAATCGACTGCGGCGACGCGTAATCCGGGCAGCTCGAAGGCAGCCTCCGACAGATTCTGGAACGCGAACCCGACCTGGAACAACGGGTTCCTTGCCGTCGACCGATCCGGGTTCAGCGCCTCCACCAGCCGCTCGAACGGAACGTCGGCATGCTCGAACGCCTGTAGATCGACTTCGCGGACATGGTCGAGCAGCGCGCCGAAGTTCTCCTGCCCGCGGACCCGAGCGCGCAGCACCAGCGTGTTGACGAACATGCCGATCACGGCATCGAGTTCGGACTCGCCCCGCCCGGCGACCGCGGTACCGACCGCGATGTCGTCGGTGCCCGACCATCGCGCCAGGAATATCGCGAACGCGGTGTGCAGCACCATGAACAGCGTCGCCTGCCGTTCGCGGGCGATCTCGGACAGTCCGTGACGCACGTCGCCGTCGATCGAGAACATCACCTGTCCACCGGCGAACGACCGCAGCGCGGGTCGGGGCCGGTCGAAGGGCAGGTCGAGCTCGTCGGGCAGGTCGGCCAGGGCGGTGCGCCAGTATTCGACCTGCCGCGAGATCAGGCTGTCCGGATCCGTCTCGGCACCGAGGGTGTCCCGCTGCCAGATGCTGAAATCCGCGTACTGCACCGGCAGTGGCGCCCAATCCGGCGCCACGCCAGCCGATCTGGCCGCATACGCCAGCATCACGTCACGGGTCAACGGCAGCATCGACCAACCGTCACTGCAGATGTGGTGCGCGACGAACACCAGCACATGTTCCTCGGCATCGACCCGGAACAGCCTGGCCCGCAATGGAATTTCGGCCGACACATCGAATCCGGCGGAAGCCACCTCGACGATCCGCGGCAGCACGGCCGCCGCCTCGACCGGTTCCGGCGTGAGGTCGATCACTGCTTCCTCGACGGGCAGGATCGACTGGTAGGCAACACCATTGGCCTGCGGATACACCGTGCGCAGAATCTCGTGCCGCGCAATCACATCCGCAACGGCTCGGCGCAGCGCCGCCGCTTCCAGGTCGCCGGTGAACCGCACCGCCACCGGGATGTTGTAGACCGCCGACGCGCGATCGAACTGGTTGAGGAACCACATTCGCTGCTGTGCCATCGACAGCGGGATGTGTTCCGGCCGTGGCGCGGCCACCAATGCCCGGCGACCCCCAGCACCCAGATGCCGTTCGACCTCGGCGGCCAGCGCGGCCACCGTCGGCGCGGTGAACAGCAGCCGCGCGGGCACCCGCGCATCCAGTGCCGCGCCGAGCCGGGCCGCGACCTGGGTGGCCAGCAGCGAGTTGCCGCCGAGTGCGAAGAAGTTGTCGTCCAAGCCCGTTCGATCGACGCCGAGTACCGCCGCGAACACGTCGGCGACCGCCTGCTCGATGTGATGTTGCGGCGCACGGAACTCGGCGATTTCGGCCACCGGCGCGGGCAGGGCCCTGCGATCCAACTTGCCGTTGGTGGTCAGCGGTATCGCGTCGATGACAACGAAGGCCGACGGAACCATGTAATCGGGCAGCACCCGAGCCAACTCGGTGCGCAACGCCGCGACCTCCGGTTGGCCGACCAGATACGCGACGATCCGCTGGTCACCCGGGGCATCCTCGCGGACGACAACCGCAGCTTGGCGTATCGACGCCAGCGCGAGCAGGGCGGCCTCGATCTCGCCGAGCTCGATGCGGAATCCACGCACCTTCACTTGATCGTCGGCACGTCCCAGGTAGACGAGATCGCCGTCGGCGTTCCAGGTGGCAAGGTCACCGGACCGATACAGGCGAGATCCGCAGGCGCCGAACGGGTTAGCAACGAACCGCCCGGCCGTCAGCCCCGGGTGGCCGAGATAGCCGCGGGCCAATTGCGCACCCGAGAGGTAGATCTCGCCCGGCACGCCCGTCGGGACCGGATTCATCCGATCGTCCAGCACCCAGATCTGTAAACCGTCTATGGCAGAACCGATTACGCTTCGGTTCGTCGTGGTAACCCGATGGCTGGTCGCGTGGACGGTTGTCTCGGTGATGCCGTACATGTTCACCAGCCGCGTCTCGCCGTGGCGGGCGCGCCAGTCGTCGAGTCGGCCGAATTCGAGCGCCTCGCCGCCGAACACGATGTACCGCAACGACAATGGGGCAAGGTCGGCCCTCGCCGATGCGGTGCGGTCCGCTTCGGCAAGCTGATAGAACGCCGAAGGCGTTTGGTTGAGCACCGTTACCCGCTCGGTGCGCAGCAACTCGAGGAATTGGTCGGCGGCTCGCGAGGTCTCGTAGTCGACAACGACCAACGTGCCACCGTGCAGCAGCGGTCCCCACAGTTCCCACACCGAGAAGTCGAACGCGTACGAATGGAACATCGTCCACACATCACGGTGATCGAAGTCGAACCGCGACCGGGTGTTCGCGAACAACGTCACGACATTGCGGTGCGGGATCTGCACCCCTTTGGGGCGTCCCGTCGAACCGGATGTGTAGATCACATACGCGAGGTTGTCCGGGCGCAGCGCAACCGTGCGGTCCGCGTCGACGACCGGCGATCCGTCCATATCGGCGAGGTCGCTCACTACGATCGTCGGTGCCGTGGTGGGCAGGGTGATTCCCGGCGCCGTCACCGCACAGACCGGCTCGGCGTCGGTGAGCAAGTGGGCGATCCGGTCCGCGGGATACGCGGGGTCGACGGGCAGGTACCCACCGCCCGCTTTCACCGTCGCGAGCAACGCGACCACCAGGTCCAGCGATCGGGGCAACGCCACCGCGACCAGCTGCTCCGGACCGACACCCAGCGCGATCAGCTTGCGCGCCAGCCTATTTGCCCTGACATCCAATTCGCGGTAGGTCAGCGTCTCGGCACCGAAGGTGACGGCGGTCGCGTCCGGGTACGCCAGCACCACGCCATCGAACAACTCGGTGAGCGTCATCGCCGGAGCGGCAGCCGCAGAGCGCGGGAACAGCGTGGCGAAGAACGCACTGAGCGATTCGGGTAGGTGACGCCAATCCCCCAGCGCGCCGATCGCGGCTATTTCGGCCTGCGTCACCGGAACCGCGTCGAACACGCCCGTCGAACCGGCGGTCACGTAGGCGAGGTCGTCCTCTTGTATCGGACGCAACCGATCCTGGTATGTCACCGGATCGTCGGACAGCTCGGCGAGTTCGCGCCGTATGCCTGGATCATCGACCGTCAGCCACTCGATCGAACCACCCGGATCGCGGGACGCGCTCGATCCGGAGCCCGCCGTGAGGCCGATCGCCGGTCGTACATCGGACAGCAGGTATTCGGCCCGCTCCGCCGGTGCGTTCGCGTCGACAACGACGAAGCCCGCGCCGGTCTTGGCCACCGCCCACATCGCCGACACCGCCACGATCGGCGAGGCGATAGCCACCGCGACAAGATCCCCGGGACCGACCGCGCGGCCGATCAGTAACCGCGCCAATCGCGACGACACCGCGTCGAGTTCGCGATAACGCAGCACACTCCCCCGCATCAGCACGGCCGTACCGTCAGGATCGGCCTCCACTGCCACCGCCATCAGCCGCGGCAGGGTCGCTGCCTTAGGCCGTCGCGGATGTACTCGGCGCGCGCGTACTGGTTCCCGCACTGGCCCGGACGCGTTGTCCCTCACACTTATCTCTCCTACGCATTACTTATTTCAGCAGATTGCTCACCGTTCGCCGCTACATGTTGGTCAGTCGACCAGTTCGCGAAACGTAGCCTTTTTCGGATCAGTGACGTCGTCATCGCCCCCAATCGTCGGATTCTTATCACGAACCCGACCCCCTTACGCCACGCCGGACCTTCCAATTGAAATAACTAGCCAATAGCTTTCGTTTTGAAACGGTACCCGTAATGGTGCACAGGTGGCACCGAAAAGACGCCTAAGCGCCACTCGGCATCGGCGCGTCATACCGCCTCGCCGGCAACAAGATCCACCACCTTCGGTTAGCCGTAGCCAAGTGAACGCGCCGTCAACAGGTTCACCTCGCATCGATGCCGCGCGGGCACTTGACCGACTGACGTGCGCGATCACCGCCAGGAATGGTTAACAGCATGCGTCTAACTTTTGAACGCTTCCGAACATGCCGAGTTGCTTACCATTTGCTATACCCAAGGATACATGGCATCTCCGTGACTCAACGCACATATATCATTTGAGTATGATTATGATTCTCTGATGATTTAATTACATTGATCATTCCGATAGTAGGCATATTTCGTTAGGCAGCGTCACGACCTCGTGCGCAATCGAACGTCGGTAACCCATGGATGAATGCCGTTCAGATCGACTTTGCTTGCGCCCGTTGGGATCCAAGCGATCGGGCAGGCTCGGCACGAGCTGGATCGATGGCGCTTGGCGGGTGTGCACGTGCCGTTGTGTAACGGTTTCGCCGTTACGGAAGACTCACCGGGTGGGATTGGGGCACCCGCGCGCCGGTCGAAGCACAGCCAGTAAGGAAGTATCAGACAGATGCATGTTCCACTACCGAGACGATCGCCACGGGCACAGACCGCGGCGACGGCGCGCACCAGCACCGCGGTGCGGACCACCGTTGTCGCGCTCGCCGCCATGTTGTCCGTGAGCCTGCTCGGCGGTACTGCCTCGGCTGAGCCGCAGAAGCCGTCCGCCATCGCCTCCATCACCAAAGAGGGACGCACCTGGCACCTCGCGGTCTACTCGGCGTCGATGGACAAGGAGGTACCCGTCGACGTGCAGCGTCCGGCCGACGAGTCCAAGCCGGCGCCGAACCTGTACATGCTCAACGGCCTCGACGGCGGTGAGGGAACCGCGAGCTGGCAGGCCCAGACCAACGCGCTGCAGTGGCTCGCCGACAAGCAGGTCAATGTCATCGAGCCGATCGGCGGGCGCGGCAGCTACTACACCGACTGGCTGAAGGCCGACCCGGCACTCGGCATGAACAAGTGGAAGACCTTCTTCACCGAGGAACTGCCCCCGCTGCTCGACAAGGCGCTGCAGTCCACCGGCCGTAACGCGTTGACCGGTCTGTCCACGTCAGGCACCTCGGTGTTGCAGCTGGCCGAGGCCAAGCCCGGCCTGTGGCAGTCCGTCGCCGCCTACAGCGGATGCGCGCAGATCGCCGACCCGGCCGGTCAGCAGTTCGTGAAGCTGGCCACCGAGACCTGGGCCGGTGGCAACACCGAGAACATGTACGGCCCTGACAACAGCCCGCTGTGGGCCGAGAACGACCCCGTCATCAACGCGGAGAAGCTGCGCGGCACCCTGCTGTACATCTCCAGCGGTAGCGGCATCCCGGTGCTCGACGACGTCAACTACTACCTCGGCAGCTCGCCAGGTCCCACCGGCGCGGTCAACCTCAGCCTCGGCGTGATCATCGAGGCCGCCGTCAACGGCTGCACCCACAACCTGCAGAACCGCCTCGACTCCCTGAAGATCCCCGCCACCTACCAATTCAACCCGGTAGGCACCCACTACTGGCCGTATTGGGAAGAGGCACTGCACAATTCCTGGCCCCTGCTCGCCCAGGGCATGGACCTGCCGCACTAACACCCGCACGGGAGGAGTCCGCCCGGGCTCCTCCCACCCCCTATCGTCACTGCGATGAGCGCACACTTCGAGGAACTCGGCTGGCAGCAGACGGCGATGGGTGAGATCAGTTTGCGGCGGCGGTTCGATCCGACGGCGCGCACCGATGTCTATGAGGTCAAGCTCGGGGACGAGTACCTCATGTCGAGTCTGTTCACCGTCGCGGAGCGCGAGCTTGCTCGATTGGGGTTGGCGCGTACGCCTGGCGCGGACTTGGATGTGGTTGTCGGCGGACTCGGTTTGGGATATACGGCGCGAGAAGCGTTGGCGGACACTCGGATCAGGACGCTCACTGTCGTCGAGTACTCCGCCGCGGTCATCGACTGGCACAACCGCGAATTGTTACCCGCCACAGCGGGATTGGCCACGGACAAGCGGATCACCCTGGTGTGCGCGGATTTCTTTGCCGCGGCGGCGGGCACGACCGGGTTCGACCCGGAAAGCCCCGGCCGGACCTACGACGCGATCCTGCTCGACATCGACCACTCGCCACAGCACGTACTGCATCACCCACACGCCCCCTTCTACACCGAGGACGGCCTGCGGGCGTTATCCGCACATCTGGCCCCACACGGCACTTTTGCCCTGTGGTCGGACGACGCTCCGGACGACCAATTCCTGGCGACCCTCGAAACGGTCTTCACCGACGTCGAAGCCGAACAGGTCGCCTTCGACAACCCCCTCACCAAGGGCCGTTCTACGAACACGATCTACCTCGCCACTCGGTCCTGACCGTTCACCGCTGAATCCGAAGGATATTGATCGGCCACCAGAACCACCGACCGGCGAGTGCCGCGATGGCCGGGACAACGAACGATCGGACTATGAGGGTGTCGAGAAACAGCCCGATGCCGACGGTGGTGCCGATTTGCGCGATATTGTGCGCGTAGCTCACCAGCATGGCGAACATCGTCACGCCGAAGACGAGTCCAGCGGTGGTGACCACGCCGCCGGTATTGACCATCGATCGGATGATTCCGGTATTGATACCGGCCACGAGCTCTTCCTTGAATCGACTCACCAGCAGCATGTTGTAGTCCGCGCCAACGGCGACCAGGAAGATGAACGAGACCGGCGCCACCGCCCAGTGCAACGGATTGCCGATGATGTGTTGCCAGATAAGGACAGTCAGGCCCAAGGCGGAAAGATAGGACAGCGCGACGGTACTGATCACCGCGATGGCCGCGACGAGGCTGCGCAGCAGAATCAAGACCACACAGAACACGAAGGCGAACGCGGCGACCACACTGGTGATGAAGTCCTCACGGACGAAGGCCTCGATATTGAGCAATGTGCCGCCCGGCCCGCCGATACTGACCGTGCTTCCGGCCAGGGACGTGCCGTTCATCGACTGCAGGGCTGCCGGAATGATCTTCGCGCTGAGGTCCATGGCCTCCCGGCTGAAGCCCTCCATCTGCGGTGTGACGACCATGCGCGTCATCTTGCCGTCCGGTGAAAAGAAGTAGGGCAGAGCACTTTTGAACAGTGGACTGTCGAACGCCTGGCTCGGCAGGAAGAAGAACCCGTTGGGATCGCCCGCCGTGAAGCCCTTGCCGATGTCGTCCAGGAATTGCGTCATGTCCGATATCTGCGGGAGCAGGATATTCAGCGTCCCCCGCAGCGGCGCGAGCACACCGTTCACCTGCGCGATGAAGTCCCGCAGGCTCGCGATCTGGGCGCCGAGCTGCGGAAGTGCTTGTGCCGCAGAGCGAACGCCGTTCACGAGTCCGTCGACAGTATTGTCGAGCCGCCCCACATCATCGAACAGCGAGAATCCGGTAAGCGCGGCCTGACAGGCCCGAACGTCTTGGCAATTCGGGATCGAACTCACGAATTGCCGTGCGGGCCCGGCGGTATCCCGTATCGAGTTCAGTTTCTCCACCACACCGGCAACCGCGGACCGCAACGCGACGGCGTTGCTGTTCACCTGCGCGAACCCCTGTTCCCCTGTGTCGAGCGCGGCCTGCACCCCGTTGATCGTGAGATTCAATTGATCGACGCGCCCGGCGAGGGTGGTCAGGTCGTCGAGCCGCGGGGTGAGCATGCTCTTCATTTGGGTGAAGCGGTTGCCGATGTAGCCCGCCTGGTTGGTCAGCGTGCCCTCTTCGAGCGGAGTGGTCAACGGCCGCGTAATTCCTTGCACCGCACTGACTCCGGGAACCTGCAATACCGCGTTGGTCAGTTTCGCGAGCGCGATCAGATCCGCCGGATTGCGCAGATCGTGATCGGATTCGACGAGAAAGATGCTCGGCGCCATGATGTTCGGCGGCAGATGACGGTCCGCCGCCGCGATTCCTTGGTTGGCCAGCGAATCGCTCGGTTGCGCGATGCGCTCGTTGAAACTGGGCCGGAACGTCGGTAGCACCAGTATTGCGAGTACGAGCACGGCAAGGCTGGCGACAAGTACCGGTCCTGGCCAGCGAACCACAGTGGTCGCGATGCGCCGCCACCGGCGCTGCGCTGACTGTGGACGCGGCTCGAGAAAGCCGAGCCGACTGCCGAGCGCCAACAGCGCGGGTCCCAACGTCAATGCGGCGGCGAGAGTAACGCTCACCGCGATCGTGCACGGCAGGCCGGAGGTGCTGAAGATCGCGAGTCTGGTGAGGGACATGCAGGCGGTCGCCCCGGCGACCGTCGAACCCGATGCGACGATAATGTGCAGAACCCCGTGCAGCGCTGTGTAATACGCCGTCTCCGGATCCTCGCCCGCACGGCGGGCCTCCTGATATCGGCCAAGCAGAAAGATGCCGTAATTCGTGCCAGCCCCGAGCACGATCACCGCGAGCAGCGCGGAGGCGAAAATCGATACGCCGATTACCTGGTGCTCACCCAAATACGCCACAACGGGTCGCGCCACCGCCAAACCCATGCCGACCGTCAGCAGCGGCATCGCCACCGTGATCGGCGAGCGATAGACACACAGCAAGACCACGCCGACCAGCGCGGCGCACACCGCGATGAGCAGAAGCATCGAATCGTTGATCGAGACGAGTTCGTCATTGACGACCGCGGACGGACCCGTCAGATGGACCGTGATCCCCGACGGTGGCGGGTAAGCGGCGATGATATCCCTGGCCGCCTGGGTGGATTCCATGGCCAAGGCCGTGCCCATATTCCCGGCCAGGTTGAGCAGCACATAGGACGCCTTCCCATCGGAACTCTCACTCGCCGGGGAGAAGTTCGGGTTGGACCACAGGTCCATCGCGGCGTTGACGTGCTTTTTGTCCTGCGTCAGCCGATCTAACAGTGCCGTGTAATACCGATGCGCGTCATTGCCGAGCGGCGCGTCCCCCTCGAGCAGCACATAGACGAAATTGTTCGTCCCCGCTCCGCCGAAGGATTTGCCCATCTTGACGATCGCCTGCACCGACGACGCCTGGTCGGGAAGAAACGACTGCGCGTGCCCTTTGACCACCGTTTCCAATTGCGGGACAAAGAGATTCAGCCCACCGGCGAGTAGTAGCCATACCGCGATGATCGGCACCGAGAACATATACAGCAGCCGCGCGATCTTCGGCCGACCTGGCGCGCGGTCGAACGGCACCGATAACTCCGCGCGCATTCTGACGAGCACCGCACGCGTACGAATCGAAGCTCGCGTCATCCGTTCGCTCATGAAACCGGCACCGCGCAGTTGACCGCGGCGAACCGCCCGCTCGACGTCTGCGAATCACGTGCTTGCCCATTGATGACTATTCGGCAAGAGACCTGATCGGCCTCCGATTGCGCGACCACTCCCGTCGCCAGGGTCAGTTTGTGGGTACGCAACGAAGTCCGCCACGGCAGGTCGGTCGAGACGTCCTTGGCGTTGCCCTGTTCGTCCAGATACGACAGCCGCACCGGCAGTCCACTCGGACCGTCGATCTCATACTCGACGACCTTTTCTATCGGGCGACCCACTACCGGGGGCCTGCTCGAATGCCCGATCGCCAAGTCCTGGATCTCGCTCAGCCGTAACCGGGCGATGAACATGGCGGTCAGGCCTAGAACCAGGAATACAACTCCATAAACCCAGGCACTCTTCATGACCTTCTCCGCTATTCGAGTTCGCGGCACTCCGGTGCGGGCCTCGTTCACCCGCACGTCGGCAGCAGTCGATTCATCAGTCGCGGATATCCGCCATCGGCGTTATTGCCGTGACGCACGGTAACAGTCACTTCAATAGCCCGGCAATATGGCCTACGCCATATTTATGCCAGCGCTATGCCAGCGATCACGCTACTTGTTCCGCAATAGGGAAGGCCGATCAGCGCTGCACACTCATCCCGCCGGGCACATGCCCCTCGGCGGGCCCGCCGCCATCGACATGTCTCGAGGAGAGGGCGGCCACGAGCGGCTCATCCGCCTCGGGTGCCCACCGATCCTCCTCTGTCGCAATGATTTCCGCGGGCAGGTGCAATCGGGCGACGATCCCGCTGACCGGCGACACCGTCAACTCGACCTCGATGCCGAGCCGCCGCGCCAACCGCCCGACCACGTAGTGCCCGAGATAGCGCGTCGGGGCGACGACGAAGTCCTGTTCGCCGCGCAGCCGGGCGTTGGCCTGGGCCAACCTGTCCGAGGGCATGCCGATGCCGTGGTCGACCACGGCCAGCAGATACCCGGACGGGAGCATGCGGCCGTAGATCTCCACTTCTAGATCCGGCGGGGAGAAGGCGAGCCCGTTCTCGATCAGCTCGGCGAGCATGTGGGCCAGCGCGGTGACCACCCCGCCGACAATCGCGACATCGTCCACCCGGTGCACCAGCACCGGCTGATAGTCGTCCACCTCGGACAGTCCAGCCCTGATCACATCGGCGAGCGCGATCGGCTCGGCCCAGCGCCGCGGGCTTGCCTCGCCGACGAGCACGAGCAGGTTCTCGGCGTTGCGGCGCATGCGGGTCGCCAGGTGGTCGAGCTCGAACAGGTTGGACAGACCCTTGGGATCGAGTTCCGCGCGCTCGAATGCACTGATCAAGCCGAGCTGGCGGCGGACCAGGTTCTGATTGCGCCGCGCGAGATTGGCCAGCGATTCGACGGTATTGCGCCGAACCAGCGCCTGCTCCGAGGCCAGGGCGAAGGCGGTGCTCTGCACGCCGTCCAATGCCGCTGCCAGAGCGGCGATCTCGGCGCTCGCACCGGGTGCGGCGCGCACCGGCTCCGGCGGCGGCGGTTGGGATTGGTCGGAGGCATGCCAGGCCGCGATGACGCCGGGCAGCCTGCGGTCGGCGACGTCGCCTGCGTCGACCGCGAGCTTCGCGAGCGGCCGCACGATCGCTCGGATACTGACAAAAACCATTGTCGCCTCGGCGATTACCGCGAGCAGTGCGACGAGCAGGACGCCGCCGAGGATCAGCGCGGCCTGCTCGCGCAGCACCACCGCGCGCTGCCGCACGTCGTCGCCGATCGCCTGCTGCACCCTGCGCTGCTCATCGATGACCGCGGTCATCTGCGTCCACCAGGTCCCCGGATCTACCGAGCGCACCAGCGGGCCTGCGTACGACGCGATGGCGATCTGTTCGGATTCCGCTGCCCTGGTCGCGTTTTCGCTACGCGTCGCGGCGTCGAGCAGCTGCTGCTGGCGGTTGGTCGCGTCGCGCGCGAACGCGGCGAGTCCGGCCGTCTTGTCGGCGCGGATCTCCTGGAATTGGCCGTACTCGTCGGGCCGGAACTCGCCGGCGGCGAAGACGCCGTTGAGGAAGCCGCGTTCCTTGGCCGTCTGTTCCTTCGTGTCCCCCAACGCGTACAGCGCGCGCAGTCCGTGCCTGACCTGTTCGTCGCGCGCCGAATCGAGCCCGAGCGTCAGTCGATTCAGCTCGGCGATGCCGTCGGTATAGAACTGGAAGGCCGCCTGCCTGCTGATCCCGCGACTGTCGATCTGGCCGCGGGTCGTCGCGAGAGTGGCGAATCGGTCCAGCGCCGAACGTAATTGGGCCGCACCCGGCGCCTCACCCATGGCACCGTCGAGCGCGTGCAACGCCCGATCGGTGTTGACCCGCTGATCGGCCACCGGCCGCTCCTGCCTGGCGTCGCCGCCGAGCAGTCCATTGCTCAGCCCGCGCTCCCGCTGCACCTCCTGCACCAGGTCCTGCACGGCCAGCGCGAGCGAAACCGCGTCAACGGTCGCACCACTCTGCCGATACAACCCCACTTCCCGGACCACGATCACGCCGAGCAGCACCGAAACCAAGACCAGCGAAACAACCAGAATTCGGCCTAGTTGGCCACTGATGGTGCGAGGCCGAACAATTCGCTGAGGTAAACGCACAACCCTGCTCCTCCGATGGACACCGCGATCGCTCCACGGAGAGCACACGGCAAGTCAGCAGCAGCCTCCATCCACCCCACCCCCCTGTCAACGCGAACACGGACAGAGCAGACACTCGTTACATTTCTAAACATGCTGGTAATCAACCCTTTTCGAGATGTCGACAACCTCACGACCCACAACCCGCCCCGGTGAGGTTGTCGATGCGGTGAAACCACGGACATCCGGCTGGCTCGCAGATCTGCCGACGGCCATACGTCGATCCGGCATAGGGTTTCGGGTATGACGAGCAACCCGTTCTTCGAGCGCAGCACGCTGCCCTATCAGTTGCCCCCGTTTGCCGAGATCGGCGAGGAGCATTATGTGCCCGCGTTCGAGCGGGGGATGGCGGAGCAGTTGGCTGAGGTGGCGGCTATTACGGCGGGGGACGGGGAGGCGACGTTCGAGGATACGGTCGTGGCGCTCGAGCGTTCGGGGGCGCTGCTTGTTCGGGTGTCCAATGTCTTCTTCAATATCGCCTCCGCGGATTCCAGCGCGGGCACGGATGCGATCGAGGCGCAGATGTCGCCGCGGCTGGCCGCGCACCGGGACGCTATCCATCTCGATCCCGATCTCTTCGCCAGGATCGAATCGCTCTATCGGCGCCGCGCCGAGCTGGATCTCGCGGCCGAGGAACTGCGGCTGGTCGAGCAGTATCACCTGAAGTTCGTCCGGGCCGGGGCCGGACTCGATGTCGCGGGTAAGGCCCGGTTGCGTGAGATCAACGCGGAAATCGCCGCGGCGACAACGGAGTTCGGGCAGAACAACGTGGCGGCCAGAAATGCCGCGACGGTGTTCGTGGATAGCGCGGACGAGCTGGCCGGGCTCAGCCCTGCGGCGGTGACGGCCGCGGCCGAGAGCGCCCGGTCGGCGGGGCGCGAGGGTGCTTGGGCGCTTACCCTGCAGAACGTCTCCAACCAGCCCGTCCTCGCCGAACTGGCCGACCGGGACTCGAGGCGCCGGGTGATGGCGGCCTCGCTACAACGCGGGTTTACCGAGGACAACGACAACGGCCACCTGGCCGTCCGGATCGCCGCCCTGCGCGCCGAGCGCGCCGCATTGCTCGGCTACCCGGACCACGCCACGTACTCGGTGGCCGACCAGACCGCCAAGACCCCCGAGGCGGTCGAGGAGATGCTCGGGCGACTGGTCCCGCCCGCGGTGACCAACGCGGAACGCGAGGCCACCGAGCTGGCGTCGGCGATGCGGGCGGGCGGCACCGACGACGAACTCCGCTCGTGGGACTGGCAGTACTGGTCCCAGCGACTGCGGGCCGAGCGCTTCTCGGTCGACGCCGACGCACTGCGCCCCTACTTCGAGCTCGAGCGGGTACTGCGGGACGGGGTGTTCTTCGCCGCCGAGCAGGTCTACGGGATCACGCTGCGCGAACGCGAGGACTTGGTCGGCTACCACCCGGAGGTCAGGATCTTCGAGGTGTTCGATGCCGACGGCAGCGCACTCGGCCTGTTCCTCGGCGACTTCTTCGCCCGTCCGTCGAAGCACGGTGGTGCCTGGATGAACGAATTGGTCGTCCAATCCCGGCTGCTGGAGACACTGCCGGTGGTGGTGAACAACCTCAATATCGCGAAGCCGGCTGCCGGTGAACCAGCCCTGCTGACCTGGGACAACGTCAGGACACTCTTCCACGAGTTCGGCCACGCGCTGCACGGCCTGTTCTCGGACGTGCGCTATGCGTTCTTCGCCGGAACCGAGGTGCCACGCGACTTCGTCGAGTTCCCGTCACAGGTGAACGAGATGTGGATGGCCTGGCCGGAGGTGCTGGCGAACTACGCGAGGCACATCGAAACCGGCGAGCGGATGCCCGCCGAGCTGGTCGAGCGCATGACGGCGGCCCAGCAGTTCGGCGAGGGCTTCCGGACCGTCGAGGCCCTCGGCGCTGGACTGCTGGATTGGGCATGGCATCGCGTGCCCGGACCCGAAGCGCTGGCCGGTGTGGACGCCGCGGCGTTCGAGGAGGAGGCGCTGCGGAAGGCGGGCGTCGCGATCGAGGCGATCCCACCGCGATACCGGACGGGCTACTTCGCACACATCTTCGCGGGCGGATACGACGCCGGGTACTACTCCTACATCTGGAGCGAGGTGCTCGACGCGGACACAGTGGACTGGTTCAACGACGGCGCCGCGTCGGTCCGTGAGAAGGGCACGGCGTTCCGGCGCGAACTGCTCTCGCGGGGCGGCTCGGTGGACCCGCTTGCGGCATTCGCGGCATTCCGCGGCCGCGCGCCCGAGATCGAGCCGCTGTTGACCCGCCGCGGACTCACCGTTTGATGCTCGACCAGGTCCGGCAGTGGCGCGACGGTGGGCGGCAGGTGCGGACGCGGGCGGGCTCGGTGTTCGTTCGGTCCGCGCCGGGCGACGGGCCGACCGTCGTGCTGCTGCACGGATATCCGTCCAGCTCATACGACTTCCGCGAGGTCGTCGACCGGCTCGGCGGCCGGGCCTGGCTCGCCATCGATTTCCTCGGCTTCGGCCTGTCGGAGAAGCCGCGACCGCATCGCTACAGCCTGTTCGAGCAGGCCGACATCGTCGAGGAGGTGCTCGCGGCCGACTCGACGGGCCCGATCGTGCTGCTCGCGCACGACATGGGCACCTCCGTCGCCACCGAGCTGATCGCCCGTGACCTCGACGGCTCGCTGACCTTCCCCCTCGAACGCGCGGCGCTGAGCAATGGCAGCGTGATCCTGGAGAAGGCGACGCTGCGGCCGATTCAAAAGATCCTGCGCGGCCCGCTCGGACCGGTGGCGGCGCGCCTGGCGAATCGCGTGGTCTTCACTCGCGAATTCGCCCAACTGTTTTCGGCCGCGCACCCGCTGACGGCGAGCGAGGCCGAGGCACAGTGGGCGCTGCTCGCGCACGCGCGCGGCCATCGGATCGCGCATCTACTCACCGCCTACCTCGACGAGCGGGTGACCTACGCCGATCGCTGGCATGGCGCGGTCCGCGACTGGGACAAACCGCTCGGCTTCCTGTGGGGCACTGCGGATCCGGTGGCGACCGTCGCGGTGCTCGACGGACTGCGTGCCCTCCGCCCGGCGGCCACCGTGATCGAACTCACCGGGCTGGGCCACTATCCACAGCTCGAAGACCCCGAAGCCTTTGCCGCAGGCGCGCGATTGCTACTTGCTATCGCTAGTGCCTAGACGAATTCAGTTGTGGCGTAGCCTGTTTGGAAACGATCAACCCGGGAATGTCGCGGATACCCACACCAGACGGTACAGGGAGATCGATCCAGAGGAGTCATGCTCGTGTCACGAACCGCACTCGTCTTCGCCGCCGCTACCGCCACCGCGCTACTCGGCACCGCCTCCGCCGCAGCGCAAACGGACAGCGCCGCACCGACTGTCGGCGGTGGCTCCGGCATCGTTGTCGACTCACGTGTCGGGTGCACCCTGACGACCATCGGCCGAGACAGTGCTCATCGACTGGTCGGTTTGACCGCAGGACACTGTGGTGAGCCGGGCGCGACCATCGTCGCCGAAGGCGATCCCAACGGTGCGGCCGTTGGGCGAATCGTCTACTCCGACCACACCTTGGACTACGCGGTCATCGAATTCGATTCGGCGCGAGTGACTCCGGTGAACCGGGTCGGCGGCACCACCATCACCGGCCTCGGCGGGCCCGCTCAGTTCCCGTCGGTCGTGTGCAAGCGGGGCAGCACCAGCGGGACGAGTTGCGGCGTGGTGTGGGGTGATGTCCGCTCGACCGCCACCGAGACCTGGACCCAAATGTGTGTGATGAAAGGTGATTCCGGCGCGCCGGTGGTGATCGGCACCACATTGGTCGGGATGGTGAACGCCTATCTCGGGCTCGGCTGCTTCGGACCGGAGGTCGGCACCAATATCAGCTCCATCATGAATGACCTGAACGCGCGCGGCGATATCGGCGCCGGGTACCAACCACTGTGAGCTATGGCAGGAACCGCGCCACCTGCGGGACCGCCTCGGCTACGTGATGCGCGTAGATCCCCGCACCGATGCCGACGAAGTACCAACACTGTGGCGTGCGAACCAGTTTGCCCATCGCCAGCCCCGTGTGCGGACCACCGCTCAGCACGTAGCGGGTGATCTCGGTGCCGGTGGTGGTGTCGAGGAGGCGGTAGTACGCGTTCTCGATCTGCGCGAAACTCTGTTCCGAGTAGGAGGTTACGAGGAAGATCACCGATGTCACCTCCGGTGTCATCCTGGTCAGATCGACGGTGATCACCTCGTTGTCGCCGACACCGTCACCCGTCGGACTGTCGCCACTGTGCGAGACCGATCCGTCTCGTGAGACCAGCTGCTCGTGATAGACCGCGTCAACCAGGACTTCGCCCGCGAAAAGCAAAGCCGCAGAATTCAAGTCGATTCTGCTGCCCGGGGTGATGGTGCCGTCGGCGTCGACCCACAGGCCTTGATCCGATGGATCCCACCCGAGGGAGACCGCGACATGGTCCGGCCAGCTGCCATCGGGATTCTGCAGCGGAAAGGACAACCGTGTCCCCTTTCTCAGGGGCGACCACGGTATCCAGCTACCGCAACGCCTAAATCTCTCGAAACTTGTACGGGCACAGCCTCAGTCGCTCCCGCCGCGCCTGCTCGCCGTTGAGTGGCTCGTCACCGTTGACGATACCGGGGGCATCTTTTCCGACCGCTACCGCTTCCGGACTCGGCCGCACACACCCCGGCCGAGTCCGAAAACGGCCCGTTACCGACCGCATACCCCGCAAATATCGAATCCAATCGCGAACATTCGATTCAGTCCGCGAATCACACTAGGCGCACTCCGGCATAAGGCAGCGCGGCTAGTTCTGGTCGCGAGATGGGACGGCACCCCGCGTCGCCCGACATTGCCGCCAGGGCCCTTCGGTATGGCCGGACACCACCGCACCCTCGAGCACCATCGTGTCGTCGCCGTCCCCCGCATCGATCGCCGATCCGGCTACACCACCGCTGTTCCGTATTCGGACCTGAGCGTCATCCGGATCGGCCGCCGCGCACTCAGTGCACGGCGATATCGCGGTCCTGCGGGTGGCGGCCGCGTGCCTACGACAGCGTCGCGCGCTAGTCCACCGGATCTGTCTCGTAGACGGGGATGCCCCTGGCGTCCAGCATTTGGATGATGCCGACGAACTGATCGCGATCCCCGACAGCCTCGGGAACGTACTCGTTGATCTCGGCGTGGGTGATGTACTTCTGCTCGTGACCGAGGGTGATCAGTTCCTTGATTCCAGCATGGGGCATACGGTGATCTCCAGGTCTCGGGTAGCCGTACTGCTGTCGGCCCAGGGACGCCAACGCTATCAGCGCCGCGCAGGTGATCGCTGAAATATCGGTGGAATCTCAAGGTTTCGGTGGCGGTGGTTCCAGCCGGTAGGACGGTCAGTAGTCGGCGAGATAGCCCGCTATGTGTGTCAACCGGCTCCGCTGGGTGCGCGTCAGGTATTTGTAGCCGGGAATCGTGCGGCGGCAAACCGCTGTACCGCAATGACATTCGGGCACCGCGATACTGTGATATTCGGAGGTCGCGTAGTCCCAGGTGAGTTCCTCGCGATCCGCTATGGCGCGCAGGGCAATGAAATCGAATGCGCCGAACTCGTTGTCGCGGATGCCGAGATTCGGGTCGCACGAGTGGTTCACCAGGCGTGCGGGTTCGTCGAATTCGCAGTGGGTATTGATCGAGGTCTGGAACGAGTGGGTGGTGCGCTCAGCGGCCAGTGCGGTGACTCGCGCACTGATCACCAGATCGCCGACCTGCCAGCTGCGCCGGGCGAACACACCTCGCCCTTTGCTGGATGTCGTGCACACGAGCAGCGGTTCTACCTCTGTCACGATTCACCGGCCAACGTCTCGAAGGAGCTACATCCAGCGGCCATGAATCTACCTCGACTGATCACCACTGGTGACCCAACCCTGTTGCGCCGCAGCGCATTGTCGCAGACCGACCGGCAGGTCGACCGGTCGGCTGGATAGGGTCGTGCGGGTATTCCGGCGTTGGTCGCGGCACTCGCCGGGCCGACCGGGAATCTCGACCGGCACCGACCTACCGGAGCCGCACAGGAAGGTACCGCAATGCCGAAACTGGTACTGGCCAACCCGCACAGCCGCGCGATGACGGCCCGGCTCGACGACCTGCCCGCGAAGACGCGGCGGGGCTGCGATATCGAAGCGGCTCGGATGCTGTGGAGCTTGGCCGCCGACGACATCGCGGTCATCCCGGGCCCGGTCGACAAAGCTTTTCTGGATTACCTCACCGACGTGCTCGGCATGCCGGGCTCGGTCCCGACGGTACTGAGCATGCAGGACTACGGCGGCACCAACTGGTATCCGCACGACAACGCCGAACTGGTCGCCGAGATCGGTAATCGCATCGCCGCCAGCGGTTTCGACCTGCGCGAGTGGACCGTCTCGTGCTACATCCGCGACCGCGATATCGCCCACTGGGAACGGCTGCTCGGCCTCGACACCGATGCCGCGCCGTACGCGCAGGATCTGGCCGCGCTGATCAACAGCAAAGCCGTCTTCCGCGCCCTCGCCGCAGCCGCGGGCACGCCGATACCCGAGGGCTATGTGGTCGACGCGGGAACGGAACTGGTCGACACCGTCGTCGAACTCATCCACCGGACCGGCTCGGTCATCGTCAAACAGGACCTGAACTCCGGCGGCTACGGCAACACACTGATCACCATCGACACCGATGTCATCGGGTTCGGCGCCGCGCAGGTGGTCCGGCTCGCCGCGGACAGCGACCTGACCAGCGCATTGCCGCGCGCGCTGCACCGGAACGACCTCGTCCTCGGCGACACTCTCGACCTACCTCGCGGCATGGCGCCCGCGAAGTTCATCGTCGAGGTCTATCAGCCCGATTCCCGCAGTCTGTCCAGCGAGCTGCACATCCCCCGATTCGGCGCGCCGGTACTACGCAACTACGGCGAAATGCGGATGGAACCGATGTGGAGCGGTTTCGTCCTCCCCCCACAGGATCTACCGGCGACCCTGCACGCGCAATTCTGCGCCGACAGCCAGCAGATCGCGCGCAGCGCGCAGCGCCTCGGCTACCACGGCCTGATCAACATCGATGCCATCGTCAGCACCGATTACCATCTCACCTACACCGAATTCAACGGCAGGGCAGGCGGAGTCACCAATATCGACACCATCGCCCGCCGCCTGCTCGGCGCGGACTACCTGCACAACCATGTCCTGCTGACCCGCAACGGATTACGGGTCCCCAGAGTCGCCCAGCTCGTCGAACACCTTGCGCGCGTTGGCATTCGCTTCGATGCGGCGCGAGGCCGCGGCATCGTCGTCGGCACCGACGACCCGGTGACCGGCGCGATCGAGTATGTGGCCATCGGCCGTGACTATGCCGAGGCTGTTCACCTTGAACAGCAGTTGGCGAATCTCGCCACCGAACTCGCCACACCCGCTAACTAGCGCGGACACGGCACGCGAATACCCGTTCTGGTCAGCTGATACGGGCCCTCGGTTCGGTAAGATTTCCGCTGATCTCCGCCGTGAATTTCTGAGAGCCATCGTTGTTTGACTCGAGGGGAGTATCAGTGCGCCGGGTCGGTGTATTGCTGGTCGTTATCGGGGTCGGCGTGTGCTGGCCATCGGCCGGGGCGGAGCCGATGAGCCAGGCCGCCATTCCAGCCCGCCAATCGCTGTATCCCGAGAGCAGTTTCTATCCGAGGCTGATCCGGCTGCAGCACAGTGGCGCGGCCAACGGCACCATCGTGGCGAGTGTCAATACGCTGCGGCAGACCGGCGCGATCATGGCGAGTACCGATGGCGGCAAGACCTTTCAGCAGCGCGGCACGATTACCGACGCCGTCTCCAAGAAGAGTGGCCAGCTGTGTTGTTCGGCGCTGTTCGAACTGCCGACCGCGGTCGGCGATATGCCCGCAGGCACCCTGCTGTGGGCCGACACGGTGTTTTCCGACGTGCTCGACGTGGTGCTACGACATGTCGAACAACGGCTCTGGGCCAGCCGAGATCAGGGCGCGCACTGGGAATTCGTGGCCAGTATCGCGACGTCGAACAGTCTGTTCAGCTTCACGGACTGGGGGCCGCTGCTACCGAGCGCGTGGGAACCGAGCCTGTCGATTTCGGCGGACGGACAACTCGTCGCCTACTACTCCGACGAGACCGACAGCAACAACCACAGTCAGAAATTGGTGCAGATCCGCTCCCCCGACGGCGTGCACTGGGTGAACCAGACGGACATGGTGGTCAGCGATGTCAAATACGTCCGGCCCGGCATGGCCAACGCCGTCCGATTGCCGGATGGTTCGTACTTCCTGAGCTACGAGATCTGCAACACCGACAAGGTGCATCAGTGTCTGACCTATTTCCGTAAGTCAACGGACGGTTGGAATTACGGTGATCCGCGATTTCTCGGCACGATGGTGCGCACCGGCACCGACGGCGGCTATACCCAGCACGCGCCCTACCCGGCCTGGAGTCCCGGGCCGGGACCGAACGGCACCATCCTGCTGTCCGGTCAGCTGGTGTCGAGCGTGGACGGCACGGTGACGCCGAATACCGGCAGGACGATATTGGCCAACGATGCTATGGGTGAAGGGAGTTGGTATGAAATGCCCGCGCCGCTGGTCATCGACGGCATCACCGACGCGCCGTGCAAGAACTACAGCTCGGCACTCCTGCCAGCACCGGACGGCAAATCCGTCCTCGAAGCCGCGACCGACCTCGACAGCGATGGCGTTTGCCGCGCGTATTACGCGTCCGGCCCGCTGACGCCGCCGGCCCCCTCGGGCAAGTAGCGACCTATTTGGCGATGGTGAAGCTGGTGCCGTTGTTGACGATCGGTCCTGGATGCAGCTCACCGTTCGTGGCGCCGATCGAGTAGCTCACCGGTTTGAATGCCGACAGCGGCTTTCCGTCGACCTTCACATTGGTGAAGACGATCGGGCTGAATCCGGGGAGGGCACTGTTGAGTTGGCCTTCGACGATGATTTCCGCGGTCTGCGCCGGCTCGTCGGAACGCGCGACCGTGGTCCGCGTCCACTTCTGCGTCACGTTCGCCACCGTCATGGTGTAGGCATGACCGTCGAAGTCGACCGAGGCCTGCATTTTGTCTCCAGGGGCCGACGTCACGTCCGGGTAGATCACCGGGTTCGCCGGGTACGCCTCCCACAGCGCCATTCGATACGTCTCCTGCGCGCATGCCGCTGCGCCGGGCGCCGAACCGGTGCCGAGAGTGTCGCAGGCACCGTTCGCGGCCTGGCTCATCTGGTGGTTCACCCCTTCCGCGGCCCTGATCGCATTGCGGAACCACGCGGGATTGTTGGCCACCGTCGCGCTCGCCAAATTCACGATCGCCAGTCCTGGCAGCGACGCGAGCGCGCCGGCCGCGCTCACGCAAATTGCCTCGGAACCGGTCTGCATCAATGGCAATGCCTGCTTGCCATTGACCAGCGTCCCGTTCAGCCCGACCCATGGCACAACGCGCTGAATCACGCCCGTATCGGAGCAGGCGACTTCGGGTTCGACCCATTCGGCGGAAATGCTTTTGAAGTTACCCGTGACGACATAACCGGCCCAGTTCGTGCCGCGAATACGGGGCGGCGTCGGCTCCGATTTCGCGCTCGGCGGTGCCTGCGGTGCCGCGTTCGGCTCGGGCTCCGGCCCTGCCTGCCCGGTCGCCAACGGCGGCGAGACCAGCACTGCCACGATCGCCCCCACCACCGACGCGGCGAGACGGTTTCGAATTCGCGTCCGACCCGGGGTAGTCATCATGAACAGGGACAATAGCTGAAAAGCATCACTGCCGTGCGGTGCCGCGCGGCAGTGTTTTCGCAGGTAGTGGGCGGTTTCGACGGACGCCGAAAGTAGCTGACCTGCGCCGGTTGAAGATCTCAGAGCCCGGCGTGTCGCGCCGCGCCGGAATCCCGTACCCATTTTTCGCGCCGCGACACGCCGAACTCACACTTTTTCGTGACGGGCAGGCATCGGCGGGCCATCGCGGTTCACCGCCGCGCGAAATTCGGCTCGACAGCAATCCATTCATTTCGCTGACACTCCGGAGCGGCTGCACGCTAACACCCGTTACTAGTGATTTGCTGAATTAGCACTACCGGCTTTGAGATTCAACCATGGATACGAAAGGACCGAATCGACGATGCGGTACTTCATTCCTACCCTCGCAGCAGCCGTCTGTGCCCTTTTCTTCTTTGCCGCTCCGGCAAACGCCGTCGCTACCGACTGCGCGGCGCCCGACGCGCCACCGATTTGCGCGACGCCGTCGAGCACGTGGAAAACCCAGCCCGCCGGTTCCGTCCTTTCGATGCCCCGTGCCGCCGTCAAGGCATTGGCGATGACTATCGTGCCGCCCTTCTATTTCTGGGCGTTCGACAACATCATCACCCGGGAAAGTGGTTGGAATGTCTTCGCCGTCAATCCGGAAAGCGGCGCCTACGGCCTCGGCCAAGCGCTGCCGCCGGAGAAGATGGGCACCCACGGCGCCGACTGGCCGTTCAACCCGGTGACGCAGATCCGCTGGACCTACGACTACATGAACAAGCGCTACGGCAGTCCCATCGGCGCCTGGGACTTCTGGCAGGTGCATCACTGGTACTGATCGCGCGGGCGTTCAGTCACGTAAAGCCTTCTCGCGCAACGAGTCCAGCGTCTTGGACAGGATGCGCGAGACATGCATCTGGGAGATGCCGAGGTGCGCGGCGATCTGGGTTTGCCGCTTGGCCTCGAAGAACCGCATGAACAGCACCTCGCGCTCGCGGTCAGGCAGCGCGGCGATCAGCGGCTTCACCGCGAGGATGTCCTCGATGGTCCGATAGTCCGGCACCTCGATACCGAGCGCGTCCAGCAGCGACGCGCCCGCGCCCTCGTTCTCCGACGGGGCGTCGATCGACGAGGTCTGATAACCGTTGTGGGCGATCATCGCCTGGGTGACGTCGACGATGTCGACCTCGAGTTCCGCGGCGATCTCCCCCGCTCGCGGCATCCGGCCGAGTCGCTGGAACAGCACGTCGATCGCGGGTCCGATGGACAACTGGATGTCCTTGAGCCGACGCGGCACGCGCACCGCCCAGGTGTAATCGCGGAAATGGCGGCGGACCTCGCCCATGATGGTCGGCACCGCGAAGGCCACGAAGGACGCGCCGTAGTCGGGGTCGTAGCGGTCGACCGCGGCCACCATGCCGACCCTGGCGGTCTGCAATAGGTCATCGAAGTTCTCGCCGCGACCGGCGTACTTGCGGGCGATGTGCTCGGCGAGTGGCAGACATCGGGTGATCAGGTCTTCTCGCAGGACTATCCGGTGCGGGTCGGTCGCGGCGAGCGTGGCGAGTTGGGCGAACAGCGGCTCCAGCTGGGTGTAGTCATCGGTGCCGCGGTGGGTTCGTCGCACTCGCGTGCGGGTCAGTGTCGACGTATCGGTCATCAGTGCTGCCTCGGATCCAGCTGAAGTCGACGATGGGCGCCGGACCCGGACAACCACGATGCCGAACGGGCCTAGGCCGTTGCCCGGCCGGAACCAGCGCTCGAATCGGCCGTTCTTTGAGTACACGCCGTCCAGAGCGCCGTGTCAACAGTGTAGGTCTACAGCATCTACGCCTAGCTCGACTCGGCAATCGCGGGAGTCGCCCTGCGCCGAGCGATCATTCGCAGCCCATGGCGCGGACGCAACGTCAGCGTGGCCTCGGGCGCGACCGGATGACCTGGTACCAGATCGAAGACGAACCGCTGACTCATCATCGCCGTGATCAGCACCGACTCCATCACCGCGAAACTCGACCCGATGCAGATGCGCTTGCCGCCGCCGAACGGCAGATACGCCGAACGCGCGCGGTCCCGGCCCGCACCGGGCAGGAAGCGCGCGGGATCGAACTCCTCGGGATCGGTCCACCAGCGCGCGTCATGGTGAATGTGGTGCGTCGGGATGACCACGGTGGTGCCCTTGCGAATATGGTGGCCGTCGATCACGTCGTCTTCGATCGCCACCCGCGGAATCGCCCACGCGGGTGAGAAATACCGCATCGCCTCCTGGAAACACGCTGCGGTCCAAGGCAATCGGGGCAGATCGGCCGCCGTCGGCCTGCGCCCGCCGAGCACGGTGTCGACTTCGTCGAGCAAACGCGTTCGCGCGTCAGGGTTCAGCGCGAGCAGGTACCACATCCAGGACAGGGCGTTCGCCGTGGTCTCGTGTCCGGCCAGCATGAAGGTGAGGGCCTCGTTGCGGACCCGCCGCACCGGCAGACCGCCGTCCTCGTCGGACGCGTTGAGCAGATGGTTGAGCAGGTCCGGGCTGTCGGTCGGGTGTGCCCGTCGCTCGTTGACGACACCCCAGACCTCCTTGTCGAGGATCTGCGCCACCCGCTGAATCCGGCGAAACGGCGGCGGCAGCGGAATCGGCGTCAGCGCCACCGCGGCGGCGGCCCGCCAGAGCTGCTTCGGCGGCGCGGCGACGATGAACAGGCGTTCCAGCCGTTCGGCGAAGCGAAGTCCGTCGGTGACCAGGTGCGACATGCCCACCGCGATCCGTCCGAACTGCTGGCCGAACAACGCGTTGCCGACGACATTGAGGGTGAGTTCGACCATCTCGCCGACCATGTCGACCTCGACCCGCCCGTGCTGTGCGTCGATCCTGGCGACGCTGGCCGCGATCGGCTCGATCATCAGATCGATCAGCCCGTGCAGGTGCCGCTTCGCGAACATCGGCGTGAGCATCGCCCGATGGCGTTGCCATGACTCGTCCTCGTCGGTGAACAGGCTGACCCCGAGCAGCGCGCGCAGCAGCTCATACTCGAAGGACTTGTGGTACTTCAGCCGACCGGCGTGCAGCACGTGATCGACGTAGTCGGGATTGGTGAATGCGACGAAACGCCTTGTCCCAGCGCGGAATCGGAGGATGTCGTGGCCCTTCGTCCGGCCGATCATCCCGCCTTCGTAGTCCAGGCCGATGGTCAGGGCCTCGATGGTGGCGACCAGGGTGCTGGTGTGCCCGGCGGGTTTCGGCCGCGGATCGGCGGGCGCGGCGTCGTGGTCGTACATGGTGGTAGCCATCGAGTCTCCTGTTCGAGCAGACGACGGATCCGCGATGACCCGTGTCAGGAGAGCGAACCGAGGTTCCGCCCCACTTTGGTGTCACATGACACCAGTGTCCGCACCTGCCACCAGTTTGTGGTCGACCGCCCTGGTTGTCAATAAGGAAACGTGGCCAGAGCAGGAACTTTCGGTGCGCGGTAGCTGGCAGCGCCCGGACCGGTCAGTTCGCCTTGCTGATATCGGCGGCGCGCGTTGTCCATTCGAGGATGGTGTTCGCGACCAGCGCGGGGTCGTCGTACATGGGCACGTGCCCCACATCGGGCAGGGTTCGCCACGTTGCCGACGGCGCCCATCGGCGCCAACCCTCGGCGTATCGGTCGGCGGGGATGATCCGATCCTGTCCGCTCCAGGCGATGAGAACCGGAAGGTCGAGCGGGCCATATGGTTCGTAATGCGTAGCGATGACCTGCGGAAGATCCTCGATCACCGTGCAGCGCAACGCATATCTGCTCGAGCGGATGGCCTGCTGCGCGGTGACCCGGTCGCCGTGCGCACAGACGGTGCGCAGCGCGGCGCGGCGCAGTGCCGGCACGCGCATCACCAGCGGTACCACCGGATAGCCGAGGCGCATCTGCCTGCGCATCGCGTGGAAGATCGCCGGAACGCGCGTCTCATCGGTCCGCCACGCACCCGCCGGCGACAGCGCGACCACGCTGCGCGCCCGTCCGCGCCGCGCCAACTCCATCGCCAGCCAGCCACCGAGCGAGTTCCCCGCGATGTGCGCGGTCTCGAATCCCGCGTCGTCCATGGACTTTTCGAGCGAATCGGTCAACGCGCTTATCGTGTACGGACGCGGCAGGTCTGGCCTGCCGCCGTGCCCAGGCAGGTTCGGCGCGAAGACATCGTGGTGCCCACTCAACAAGGGCACCACCGATTCCCAGCAGTGCCACGAGCTGGTACCGCCATGCAGCAGGACCAACGGTGCACCAGTTCCGGTGCGGTAGAACGGATGCGCGGAGCGTTCGGCTTTCGTCATCATTGACGAGTCCTTTCTATGGCGGATCAGCTAGCGCGAGACGCGCGAGTTGCCCGAGCGATCTTGCCGTCAGTTCCGGCGGCTCGACGGGTTGGATCATGTGGCTGAACAGCAGCCTGACCAGGCTGTTGACGAAGAAGCGCAGGTCGATGTCGGCGCTGATCAGATGTGACCAGTGCTGATCGGCGTAGGCGAGGCCGAGCAGCGTCGCCGCCTCGACGAACGGCCCGGACTGGGTCGTGACCATCAGCAACATCTCGTCCGGTGTTTCCGGGTCAGCGTTGAGAATGACCGTGGCCAATGGGTCTTCGGCGATGGTGCGCAAGACGAATTCGGCGACGGCGGTGACCGCCGCGACCGGATCGTCGTTGTGCTGCTCCAACAGTGCCGTGGTGCCGTCGAGGTATCGCGAGGTGTTATGCCACGACATCGCCTCCAGCACACCGGCTTTGGAGCCGAATTCGTTGAAGACGGTCCGTCTGCTCACGCCGGCCCGGTTCGCGATGTCGACCATGCGGACCGCGTTCCAGCCGGTGCTGCCCGCCAGTTCCAGGGCGGCGTCCAGCACGCGCTGCCGGGCAAGGGCGCGACTGGCCGCGCGCAGGGAGGTGGTCTCGGCGCTGTTCACGGTAGCCATCCTCCCTTCCCCGCGTGGTTGACACCCACCCAGCCAACCTGGATAGTTGCACTCTGATGCTATCAGAGTGCACTTTGCGCACTATGGAGTGAGAATGGTGCATATCGTGGAGGAACAGTGACGTTACCCGCGGATTTGGCTGCTCGGCTGTCCTTACCGCTGATCGCGGCCCCGATGACCGGTGTGTCCGGGCCCGATCTGGTGGCGGCGACCTGCCGCAATGGCGTGATCGGCTCGTTTCCGACGCACAATGCGGCAACCGTGGAGTTGCTCGACGAGTGGCTGGCGCAGATCGGCGCCGCCCTGTCCGAGCACCCCGACGCGGCGCCCGTCGCGCCCAACCTGGTGGTGCATCGCACCAACCAACGCCTCACCGCCGACCTGGACCGGCTCATCGCGCACGGTGTCGAGCTGGTGATCACCAGCGTCGGCTCGCCGGAGCCGGTCGTCGACCGGCTGCACGGCGCGGGCTGCCTGGTGTTCGCCGATGTGGCCACGCTCCGGCATGCCGAGCGCGCCCTCGAAGCGGGCGCCGACGGACTGGTGCTGCTCACGGCGGGCGCGGGCGGGCAGACCGGATCGGCGAATCCGTTCGCTTTCGCCCGCGCGGTTCGCGAACACTTCACCGGCCCGCTGATGCTGGCCGGCGGCATCAGCGACGGGCACGCACTGCTCGCCGCCGAAGCGCTCGGCGTCGACCTCGCCTACATGGGCACCGGATTCATCGCGACCACGGAAAGCCTTGCGCCCGAGGACTATCGGGCCGCGGTGGTGGCCTCGTCGCTCGACGATGTCCGGCAGACCGCACAGGTCGGCGGACTGCCCGCGAACCTGCTCGCGCAATGGCTGGAATCCCAACTCGCGCCGACGGTTTCGGCGGGCGACTTCCAGGCGGAGCGGCTGATGAACGGCCGCACGGTATGGAGCGCGGGGCACAGCGTCTCGGGCGTGCACTACGTGTGCTCCGCCACCGAAGTGATCGAACGCGTCCGCCTGCAGTACCGCGACGCACGCAACCAGCTGCTCGAAATCTCGTGCCGATGAAGGGAACACATCCGATGACAGGCCAGAACTCGCTGTGGGGTCCGGTCACCCGCGTACTCGATCGCGCGTGCACCTATTACGCCGAACGCGTCGCCATCATAGCGGGCGACCGGCGGCTGACCTACGCCCAGCTGCGGTCGCTGTCCAACCGTGTCGGCAACGGACTGATCCGCCTCGGCGTCACCAAGGGCGAGCGCGTCGGGCTGCTGATGCCGAACACGCTCGAATACATCCCCACCCAGCACGGCATCTGGAAGTCGGGCGCCGTGCCGGTCCAGCTGGCGGCACGCGCCTCGACCGAGGATCACCGCTACTTCCTCACCGAGTCCGCCGCGACCACGCTGATCTATCACGAAGCGTTCGACAGCACCGTCGCCGAGATCAGGGATAAGGTGCCGACGCTGCGCAGGCTGATCCGGCTGGCCGGCCAGCCGCGTTCCGACGTGGCCGATTACCACGAAACATTCGACACCGCAGCCGATTCCGCGCCGGACGTCGAACTGTTCGAAGCCGACCCAGCCCACGTGATGTTCACCTCCGGCTCGACCGGCACCCCGAAGGGTGTGCTGTTCACCCACGGCCAGATGAGCCACTACCTGATCACCGCGGGCCTGGAAATCGGCGACGCCAGGCCCGGTGAGGTGTTCGCGCACGGTGCGCCGCTGACTCACTTCACCCAGGTCTTCGTGCTGCCGACCTTCATGCGCGGCGGCACCAATGTGATCCTGCCCGGACTTGACGTCGATACCCTGCTTGATGCCGTTGTGCGCCACCGGGTCACCGCGACCGCGGTCGTGCCGACGGTGATCTACCTGATGCTCAATCACCCGAAACTCGCTGCGGCAGAACTGTCTTCGCTACAGACCGTCGTCTACGCGGGTTCGCCGATGGCACCGGACAAACTGCGGGCCGCGATCGAGGCGCTCGGCGAGGTCTTCATCCAGACCTACGCGGGCACCGAACCCGGATTCCTCACCTGCCTGCGCAAGGAGGACCACCGGCTGGACAACCCGGAGGCGCTGGCCCGGCTCAGTTCCGCGGGCCGCCCGCTGTTCCATGTCGACATCTCCATCCAGGACGAGAACGACAAGCACCTGCCGGTCGGCGAGGCCGGTGAGATCTGCGCCCGCCAGCCCGGCCGCATGTCCGGCTACCTCGACGCCAGCAAGGACACCGAGGCCCTGCGCGACAACTGGGTCCACTCCGGGGACATCGGCTATGTCGACGAGGCGGGCTACGTGTTCCTCATCGATCGCAAGAAGGACCTGGTGGTGACCGGCGGCTTCAACGTCTTCCCGCGCCAGGTCGAAGACGTACTGGCCACCCACCCCGCCGTCGCGCACTCGGCCGTCATCGGCGTGCCGCACGACAAGTGGGGCGAGGCCGTGCACGCCGTCGTGGTGATCAAGCCGGGCAACGACGTCACCGCCGACGAATTGATCGCCCTGGTCAAGGAGCATAAAGGCAGCGTCTGGGCACCCAAGACCCTCGACTTCACCGAGGCGCTACCGCTCAATCCGTCCGGCAAAGTCGACAAGAAAGCGCTGCGCGCACCGTACTGGGCTGGTCACGCTCGACAAGTCAACTGACAGTGGTGAATTGGATGTCCCTGATCTGCCGTGCGACGGGGGCATCCACTTCTACTCTTGATCCGTGCGCCGGTTTCTTCCCTTTTTGCTGCTCCCCCTCGCCGCCTGCGGTGCCGAACCGGCCACGACGCCAACGCCACCGCCGGTCACCACGACCGCCGAGTACGTCCGCACACCGCTGGACTGCAGCAAGCTGACGGTCACCGCACTGACCGTTGAACCCGGCATCGGCTACATCTTCGGCACCCACGCCGAGTGGCTGCCCAAGGGGCAGTACATCCGTATCCGGGTGGCAATCACCAATACCGACAACGAATTTCACACCACCCGACCGACCGATTACCAACTCGATGACGCCGCCGATCACCCGCACACCACCAGCGTCGACGCGATGGAAATCAAGCGCCAGCCGAACGAACTGAACATCGGCGCGGGAAACCGCGTCGAAATGGATCTCTGGTACGACATCCCGGTCGACACATCCCCGAAGCTGCTCCGCGACACCACCTGCACCACCACCATCCCGCTCCCCGGCTGAACAGCGGCACCGTCCCTATGGCGTGGGGATCTGGGACCAGAAGTCGCAGTGGCGATTTCGGGCGGTGTCGGTGGTGGAGATCTTGTCCGACCGCAGGACAAGGGCCTGGTCGCCGGTGTGACGTGGCCAGTCGGGCAGGCCGCGGCCGTTCGGGTCGCCGGTGCGGGCGAAGGTGGACCAGTAGCGAACCATCTTGTCGGACAGGTCTTTTTGGGCCTGCTTCGCCGGGGGTGGGATCTGTGGGAGGTCGAACAGGTAGGGCAGTTCGAAGCCGTGGGACGCGCCCAACGGGAACGGCGGCGGTGTTGGCATGCCGGGGAGCGCGACGGCGTCCTGTTCGGCGAATTCGTAGGTGTAGACCGGGCCGGTGCGGATGAGGGACTTGCTGGCGTCGGCAATGGGGCAGACGAAGATGTGGTCGGTCATGAGCGCCGACCAGGCCAGCACCGGTTGGGGATAGGCGTCCAGTGGATACAGCGCGGCCACGGCGTCGGCATGGGAACCGAACATCGTCAGCAGTTGGGGGTACTGCTCGGCGGTGATGGTCCGCGCGGCGGCGAAGCTGGTGTACTCGTCGCGGTTCGCGCCGATCAGCACCGGCACCTTCGCGGCTTGGCCCGCCCGGAAAGCGGCCAGCGGGGCTTGCGGCAGCAGCGGTTGGCCGAAGATCGGCCCGGGCAGACCGGTCCCGTCCGATTCGGCGAAGTGCAATGGCTTCGCGGTCAGCGTGGCCGCGGGGATCGCGCGCAGGCACTGCGCGGTGGCGGCATCGGTGCCAGTGCAGCCGAGCGTCGACGCGTACTGCTCGCTCTTGTCGATCGCGGTCGCTCGATCGACCTGCATTTCACACGGCCCGCTTTCCAAAATCGCGGCCTGGAACAACCTTTCCGACCCGGGCGACACCAGGTGATCACACACGGATATCGCACCCGCCGACTCACCCGCGATGGTCACCTTGGCCGGATCACCGCCGAACGCCGCGACATTGTCATGCACCCACCGCAGCGCAGCCTGCTGATCCATCAGCCCGAAATTGCCGACCTGCCCGTCCTCCTGCGCCACCGCCGGATGCCCGAGAAACCCCAGCGCGCCGAGCCGATAGTTGATCGTGACCACCACCATGTCACCGCCGCGCACCAGCCGCGACGGGTCATACGCATCGCCGTAGCCCGATTCGAACGCGCCGCCGTAGATCCACACCAGCACCGGCCGCTGCTGCGCGGCCGCCGTACTCGGCGTCCACACATTCAGAAACAAGCAGTCCTCATTGCCGACCTGCCGCCCGGTGGCGTCGGTCTGCGGGCATTGCGCCCCCGGCTTGGTCGCATCCCGCTCCTTCGACCACATCGCCGGTGCCACCGGCGGTTTCCACCGCAACTCCCCCACCGGCGCCGCCGCGAACGGAATCCCCGAAAACGTGCGCACATCCGCCGTCACCACCCCCCGCACCGGCCCGGTCCGCGTCTGCACCACCGCGGCCTCGGCCGCCCGCCCACCACCGCACCCGGCGACCACACCGAACACCAACGCCATAACACCAACCACCCCCACAACCCGCCACCGAAACCCGTTGGAGCAGTTGACATTCATCGCGGAGCCTCTCTGTCGGGTGACGCGGTCAGCTACTAATGTTCGGTCGAGGGGTTGGTTTTGCGCCGATGAGGTCTCTGAAGGTCTGGACTACCTGGTCGTGGTATTCGCGGAGCAGGCTATCGATCATGTCGATTGCGGGGAGGTCTATCTGGGTTCCTGACTCCCATATTTCCAGGAGTTTGCGGCAGAGGACTACGTGACCCTCGGGTGCTACGGGGTCGTAAAAAGCTTGGCCCGCTTCGGGGATGGCGATCAGCACTTCGCCGACGGTGTTGAACAGGCTCAGGAATCCCGGCTTGCCGAGGGCGGCGAACATGCAGCGCAGCATGTGTAGTTCGGCGGCCATGATGTCGGTGCGGGCGGATTCGTCGTCGCCGACCAGCAGTTCGAGGCGGTCGAGGGCGTGCACCGCTCGCGACATGTCGTAGCGGCGTGGCTCGGCGGCGACCGCACGGAGGGCCTGCACGACCAGCATGTGATCGACGTCGATGATGTCGGCGAAGATCTCGGCGGCGCGGTCGGGCACCCGGTGGGCGAATCGGAACAGGAAGCGCCAGGTGTCGATGCCGCCGTAGAGCTGGATGTCGCGAACGATATAGCCGAGACCGCGACGCGCCTCGACGAAGCCGAGCGCGGTGAGTCTGCCGAGGGCGCTGTTCGCGGTCGGCGTGCTGACGCCGAATTCCGCGGCGACCTGACGCACCGACGGCAGCAGCTCACCGGGCTGGTAGCCGCCTGCCGCGACGCGGTAGGCGAGCTGCTCGGTGATGTCGTCGACGATCGTTGGTGTTGCCACGCCGGGATTCTTCCAGGCCTCCGGTCGCGGCTGCGCCACCTGGGCGGGCGCGGGCGAACTCGGCGGTGCCGCCCGGCCCGCCCTGGTCACCGGCAGATCTCCCTATGCTCCCGACACGAGCCGGTCGGCGGCCACGTGCTGCTTCTCGTAGCGGTAGTCGTCGAGCGGGAACTTGCGGTTGCCGCGCCTGGCCTCGAAGAATCCCGACGGACGCAGATAAGTGCTGTCGCCCTGGGAGTTTCGGTAGTAGGTCGGCACGTGACCGTTGAGTTCGTTGAAATAGAACCGCACCGCCTCCGCGCGCTGCAGCGTCTTGCGGTGGTAGGCGTCGTGCGCGTCCTGGCGCACCTCCACGGTGGTCGCGCCGCGGCGGATGCCCTCCTTGATGGCGCGCACGGCATGGTCGGCGGTCATCTCGACGAAGGCATGCCAGCCGCTACCGGTCCACGAGTACGGCCCGACCAGCGTCCACCGGTTCGGCAGGCTCGGCACCGAAACACTCTGGTACGCCTGCATACCGTGCTCGGTGTAGAACTTGCCGAGGTCGAATCCGTTGCGCCCCACAATGGTTCCCGGCCGGTAGGTCTCCGGATCGGAGAACACCTCGTAACCCGTTGCCAGCACGATCATGTCGAACGGGTGCTCGACGCCGCCACGGGTCTTGATGCCGCGCGGGGTGATCTTCTCGATCGGGTCGGTGGTCAGCGTGACGTTGTCGCGGTTGAACGCCCGCAGGTATCCGTTGGACATGGTCGGGCGTTTGGCGACGACCCCGAAGTTCGGCGCGAGCTGCGCCTGAGTGGTCGGGTCATCGACGATCCGGTTCAGGTATCTGCGATAGGCGGCAATGGTCCACCGGTCGAAGGCCGTCACGGTCGGGCGCACCACACGCATCGGTGCCGCGACGGCGGCCCGCAACACGAGGTCGGCGACCACCAGAACACCGCCGTGCACGACCGCCTGCAAGCCGGGCACGCCGAGAATGCGCTTACCGACGTCGGGGATGGCGAAGTCGGGCTTGGGCAGCGACCACACCGGAGTGCGTTGGAAGACACCGAGTTCGGCGACCTCGGGCGCGATGGTCGGAATGAGCTGCACGGCACTGGCGCCGGTGCCGATGATGCCGACCTTCTTTCCGGCGTGGTCATAGTCGTGATCCCAGCTGGACGGGCGCTGGATCTTGCCCTTGAACGACTTCCACCCCGGGATACCCGGATCTTCCTTGGGCCGGACGAACGCGCCGACCGCACTGATCAGGAACCGCGCGGTGATGATCGTGCCATCGTCGGTGTGCAGCTTCCAGTAGCTGTGCGTGTCGTCCCACTCTTCGCGCAGGACATTCGTGTTGAACCGCAAATGCGGGTAGAGGCCGAACTCGCGGGCCACGTTCATGTGGTACCGCTTGACCTCAGCGCCGTACGGAAACACCCGGCTCCAGCCGGAATTGCGGGCGAACGAGTACTGGTAGGCGATGGCCGGAATATCCACGCCGAGACCGGGATAGGTGTTTTCCTGCCAGCTGCCGCCGACCTCGTCGGCCCGTTCGATGATGACGAAGTCGCCGACCCCGGCCTGCTTCAGCTTTACCCCGGCCGCGAGTCCGCCCGGCCCGGCACCGATTACGGCGACCTGGTGTTCGGGCACGCCGCCCTGGTCTGACAGAGGAGTCGAAAAGCTCACGGTCGTTGTCTCTCTCGTGGGGGGTTTATTGTATCCGGGTTATCCACACCGTGATCGGCACGGAACGGCACCCGGTCGGCGAGGCGCTCGAGTCGATCGAGCATGCCGTTCTGATCGACCGCCGCGTGGATATCGGGTTTGGCCACCGCGGTCATCAACGCGCGGACCGGCCCAGGGAACCAGCGGGCCAACGGGTAAGAAATCCTGGCCTCCAGGCGAATTGGCTCGATCGCGACATTGCGCCGAATGGCCCGCACGATGATCCGGCCCGCCTTGTCCGGGTGCATGCCGAGCAGCGCTTGGCCTTTCAGCATCGTCTTGCGAGTGGTCGAGGACCGCTCCTCGTCCAGCACGGACGACATACGCGCGGTGGCCGAGAGATTGGTGGCGATCAGCCCGGGACAGACCGCGGTCACACCGATCTGGTGCGCGGCGAGCTCGGCCCGCAGGCATTCGCTGAAGTGCTTCACCGCGTACTTGCTGATGCTGTACGGCGCCGTGTACGGGGCGGCGGCGAACGCCGCCATCGAGGCGATATTGACCAGGTGCCCGCCGCGGCCGCGTTCGACCATCTGGGCTCCGAAGATGCGGCAGCCGTGGATCATTGCCATCAGGTTGATGTCGATGATGCGACGCAGATCCGGCAGCGGGACGTCGAGGAACGGCCCGCCGACGAGGATGCCAGCATTGTTGACCACCACGTCGGGCACCCCGTAGGTGCTTCGGATCTGCTCGCCGAAGTCCTCGAGTGCGGCGGTGTCGGCGACATCGAGCCGATACGCCACCGCGAGACCGCCGAGGCGACGGATCTCGGCCACGGCGTCCCGCGCGGAATCCAGATCGATATCGGCGACAACAACTTCCGCGCCGACGGCCGCCAAGGCCTTGGCGGTGCCTCGGCCGATTCCACTGCCCGCGCCGGTGACCACTGCGATGCTCGGATAGAAGGGTTTCATGTTCGTCCTCGATTCGACGGGGGGTGTTATGCGACGCGGGTACGGCGGGCGAACCGGCGGCGGGCCGGAATCCGTTGTGCCGCACCGTTGACGGCGCGCTGGTTGAACGCGCCGATCTCGCCGATCGCCTGCCTGGCGTCGGGCAGCAGGTCGGCACCCGCCTGGAAAACATGAATCGCCTTGTCCCAGATCTGCATCGTGCAGGGCACACCGGCCTCGGCACAGCGCTGCGCGAGCGTTTCGGCGTCCGCGAGCAATACCTCGGTGGACCCCACCTGGATCAGCACCGGTGGCAGCCCGGCGAAATGGTGGTTCACCGGTGACCATTTCGGGTCGAGCGCACCGTCGACCAGCATGCCGAGCCGGACCGGCAGCGCGAGCGCGGCGGCGCTGAGCATCGGATCGATGCGGTCGTAGGGGTGCCCGGCGCGGCTGGTCGAGTCATAGTCGGCCCACGGCGCGATCGCCACGATCGCGCCCGGCATGGGCAGGCCGCGCTCGCGGGCGGTGAGCGCAAGCGCGAAAGTCAGTCCGCCACCGGCCGAATCGCCGGCGAAGATGATGCGTTCGGCCGGAAACCCTTGCGACAGCAGCCATTCGTAGGATTCGACGCAGTCCTTCATGGTCTCGATGAGGTGCGCCTTCGGCAGTTGCCGGTAGTCGACATTGAACACCGGCATGCCACTGGCCCGGCCGATCCGCGCCACCAGGCGACGGTGCGAGTTCAGGCCGCACGCCACCAGGCCGCCGCCGTGGAAGTAGAGGATGGCGCAGTCTCTGACCTGCGTCGGGTCCGGCAGGTCGCGGTGCCACACCCACTCCGCCCGAAAGCGGTCGAAAAGCATTGAACGCCTCAGCGTTCCGCGTGGCGGCACTAGCAGCGCGGCCAGTGGGTCGAGCAGGTTGCTGAGGGTGAAATTGCGCGCGTCGCGGTAGGGAAATCCGCGGCCGACGAGGGCAACGATGACGTTGATCCCCATCCGCAACGTCGCATAGGACAGTGGGTGCGCGATGCGCAGCGCGAGACTCGCTCGGCGCGGCAGTTCGATCGTCACAGACGAGGCAGTGGTCCGTTGCGCGGTCTGCATGTGCGTCTCCTTCATCCGGCTGCATTGCCGTTGCCTACACTGTGTAACACAGTATAGATTGTCTGGGACACTAGCACGAGGACGTGCTGATCGGAACCGAGGTATGAGATGACCAAGTTCGACGACAAGCTGGTTATCGTGACCGGCGCAGGCAGCGGCATCGGTAGGGCAACCGCCATCAGGTTCGCGAAATATGGTGCCCGAGTTGTGGTCAGCGATCTGAACAAGGACACCGCGCAGGCCACCGTCGACACGATCGAGGCGACAGGTCGGCGGGCCCACCCGTACGCCATCGACGTCTCAGACGATTCGGCCATGACCGCCTTCGCCGCCGAGGTGTACCACGAGCACGGCGCCCCGAACGTCCTGATCAACAACGCGGGCTACACCACCGCCGGACCGTTCCTCGGGCACAGTGCCGAAGACTGGGACCGGATCATGGGCGTGAACTTCTGGGGTGTTGTGCACGGCAGCAAGCTGTTCGGCCGTCAGATGATCGACGCGGGCCGCGGCGGCCGGATTCTGACCGTGACCTCACCGGCGGCGGTGCTGCCGATCCCGCTCAGCACCGCCTACTGCACCAGCAAAGCCGCCGCGCAGATGCTGACCGAATGCCTGCGGCTCGAGTTCGCCGGCACCGGCGTCGGGGTCACCGCGGTGCTGCCCGCGTTCATCAACACCGGGTTCTATCCCAACGCGCAGATCGTCGGCATCGACGAGCAGCAGGGCATTCGCGGCAGGAACATCTCGGTGCTCGCCGCCGGGCTCGTCGCGCGCAGCCCGGAAACGGTGGCGCGCAATATCGTTCGGATCGCCGGGCACAATCCCGCGGTCGCGCCGACCCCGTTCGAGGCGCGACTCGCCTGCGCGGCGGGCCGCATTTCGCCCGGCGGCGCCCGCCTCGCCGCCCGGTTCATGGATATCGAGGGACTCCTCGGCACCGCCGAACGATTCGTACCCGACGCCGTGCTGCGCCTCCTCGACGCCGCGGCTGCCCGCGCGGTCGCGGCGCGCGATTAGTCCGCCGGCAAACCCTTCCCACCGGAAGCTTTTTCGATCACGGTAGATCGTCTAACACATTGAGTCGCAACCATTTTCAGTGCGAAGCACGGATAGACGGAACCTATCCGAAACGAATCCATTTCCGCCTCAGGGGAATCCCCCATTTCGCCGCGCCTCGGTAGACGTACTCTTCCGATGGTCGCGCGGCCAGTCAACCCGCTTGCCACGCCCACAGCTCGGATCCACGCACCCATTTACGGCTATTACGACCGATCGGTCGGACTTATTGGGATAGGATGTCGACATGACGAACGGGCACCCAGCCGACGGGCGCCGAGCGCGCGGCGATCGGTCCAGAACGGCGGTACTGGACGCGGTGGTCTCGATGGCCTCCGTCACCGGCCTCTGCGCGCTGAGCATGGGCCAGGTCGCGGCCGAGGCGGGCGTGAGCAAGTCCGGCCTCTTCTCGCTCTGGCGCGACAAGGAAGAACTGCAGCTAGCCGCCATCGAACGCGCCGCAGCACAGTGGGCAGAACAGGTCGTGACTCCCGCACTCAAAGCCAAGGCCGGAGTAGCCCAGCTGTGGGCGCTGCACGAATTGCGCTTGGCGTTCTATACCGACCTGGTACTGCCCGGCGGCTGTTTCTTCGTGGCCATCCAGCACGAGTTCGACGACCAGCCGGGGGCGGTGCACGACCGCCTCGTCGCCCTCGCCCACCAGTGGGATGCGTTCATACACTCCATCATTCGCGCCGCACTCGACGCCGGACAGCTGCGCAAGGACACCGACCCCGCCATCCTCGCGTTCGAACTCGACGCACTCGGCTCCGCCGCGGTCTCCCGCTCCCGGCTGCTGGATCACGACGCCGCGTTCGCCCAGTCGCGCGCCGCCATGCTCGGGCGACTGCGGGCGTACTGCACCGATCCGTCGATTCTTCCCGAGTCTTGACGCCAAACTGTACGACCGATCGTTCGTATTGTAGGCTGAGTGACGTGCACAGCGGATATTGGTCGGCGGCAGCGTCGGCAGTGGCAACTGAATGGACACCCACCGTCATCGCGTAACGGCGTTCCACCCGCGGTGACCCTCCGAAAGGACCCGCACATGCCAACCATGCAGCCCGCGTATCACGTCGGAATCGTTGTGGCCGACCTCGAACAGGCCATGGCCGAACTGGGCAAGATCGGCCTGGAATGGCACGCGCCGACCAGGAACAACAGCGACGTGCTGCACAACGGCGAGACCATGAACATCCAGCCGTGGATGACCTACTCCAAGCAGGGGCCGCCCTACCTGGAACTGCTCGAACAAATGCCGGGCACCATCTGGGCCGAGACCGGCCTGCATCACCTCGGCATCTGGGCCGACGACGTACTCGAAGAGTCCAAGCGCCTGAGCGCCGAGGGCCTGCCGCAGCTGATCTCGTCGCACGACAACACCTCCAACTCCCCCTCCTGCTACCACCAGACCTCCGACGGCGTCCGCCTCGAACTGATGGACATCGGGCGGGTGGGCCCGGGTCTGGCGCTCTATTTGAGCGGCGCCGCCGACGACTATCTCAACGGCCTCCGCTCGGCCACCGCGAACGGCGTCGCCGCCGACCACTGACCGGCGCGCGGACTCGGCTGACCGCCTGATCGATGCGCGTCGGCGAGGGCGTATGTTCGGTAGAAAATTTCCCTGCCGTTGACAGGCAGAAGGGGTGGTGCGACGGTGCAGGCCGAGCCAGCGAGACCCGCCGATCAGGGTCCCGTTATTCCGCCGGATTCGACCGGGCTGCGGACGTTTTCGACGAGCAGACCACCTGGCCTGCGCTGCGTGGGTCAGGTCGACCTCGGCACGCACGACGCGTGGGAATCCGCGCTGGCCGACCTACCCGCCGCCCCCGACATCCACTTGGAATTGTCCGAGCTGACGTTCATCGACACCCACGGCACCCTGATACTGGTGGAAGCCACCAATCAGGCCGTGAAGGGACGCAGGGTCGTGCTGCACAACCCACCCGTGACGCTGGTCCGCATCCTCGAGCTGTTCTGGCCGTCGCTTCCGACAATCGAGGTAGACCGCGCATGACCATTACCGCCGCCGGAACACCCACGGCCGATCCTTTCGTGCACCCGGCGCTGTTCTACAGCGACACCGACGAGTACCTGGCCGGCACCGTCGGATTCATCCGAGCGGGACTGGCCAACAACGAACCGGTCGCGGTGTCGGTGCCGGGGCCGAACCTGGAACTGATTCGCGCCGAACTCGGCGCCGACGCCGCCTCGGTGCGGTTGATGGACATGACCGTCGAAGGACGCAACCCTGGCCGGATCATTCCCGGCGTGCTGCGCGCGTTCGCCGACACCTACCCGACCGGCCGGGTGCGGATCATCGGCGAACCCATCTGGGCCGGGCGCTCCGCGACGGAGTATCCGGCGTGCGTGCAGCACGAGGCGCTGATCAACGCCGCGTTCACCGGGCGCGAGGTCACCATCCTTTGCCCCTACGACACCGAACGCCTCGACCCGACCGTGCTGGTCGACGCGCACGCGACGCATCCGACCCTGATCGACCGCAGCGGCGAACACGCAAGTGCCGCATACGATCCCGACCGCATCGTCGCCTCGTACAACAAGCCGCTCTCGCCGCCGCCCGCGATCGCCAGGGTCATCGCCTTCGATGCCACCTCGCTCACCGAAACCCGGCATCTGGCGGGCGCGTACGCCCTCCAGGCCGGCATGGTCGAGGACCGCATCATCGATCTGGAGTTGGTCATCGCCGAGACGATCACCAACTCGGTCGTGCACGGCGGCGGCAGCGGCACGCTCGCGCTCTGGATCGAGGGCAGGCAGCTGCGCGCGCAGGTCCGCGACGCGGGCCACATCACCAACCCCCTCGCTGGCCGCGTACCGCCGCAACCATTCCAATTCGGCGGCCGCGGTTTACTTTTGGTCAACCACCTGACCGACCTGGTCCGCATCCACACCGGCGTGCACGGCACCACCATCCAAATGGATATGCGCCTGGCCTGAGCGGTCGCTCAGGCGCCCGATTCGGCTCGGATCTCCCCTGCCAGACGCTGGAAGGTGCCGGCGACGTATTCGATTCGGGCGTCTTCGAGTTCGGGCCTCGGGTAGGTGGAGCGGAAGATCGCCTCACCGTCGAACATGTGCACGATCGAGGTGGCGAGCAGGCAGGCGATATCGGCGGGGACGGCGGGCGACAGGGCCGCGACCGCGACCCGCTCGACATCGTCGATCAGCGCGCGGGCGACCGGGGCGAGCCTGGCCCGCAGTTCCGGCTCGGTGCGCGCGGCGACCAGCAGTTCGAACCAGACCGTATTGGTTTCCTGGCGGATCTGATTGCGGGCCCGGTGCAGGATGTGCGTCAAATCCATTGGCTGGTCGGTGTTTTCGCGCGCGTGGATATTGTCGAACGCGCGCATATGCCTGCGACCGACCTCTTCGGCGGCGGCGACGACCAGGTCGGTCCGCGAGTCGAAGTGCCGGAAGATACCGCCCTTGGACACGCCGGCACGGCGGCTGATCTCACCGAGGGAGGCATTGTGATAGCCGACCTCGGCGATGGCCTCGATGGTGGCCTCGACGAGTTTGCCGATCGTGGCGGCGCGGCGCTGGGCTTGGGTTCGGCGCTGCGGCTCGGTCACCGCACCTGGGACCTGAGGAATCGTCCGGTGCGGTCGGTGCCGAGGATCGGCGCGGGCGTGCCGTCGCCGAAGACGTACTTGCCGCCGATGAAGACGGCCGAGACCGCCCCGTCATTGCGATTAACCATGCGAGACAGGTTGTCATACTGGGCGACCTCACTTTCGGCGTAGGCGTCCAGAGAGTCGTCCAAGTGCACGGGGTCGATGATCACCAGGTCCGCTCGATCGCCCTCGCGCAGGTGGCCCGCCTCGATCCCGTACCAGTCGGCGAGTTCTCCGGTGAGCCGGTGCACCGCGTGCTCCAGCGAGATGAACGGCTGCCCGGACCGCTCGGCGTCGCGGGCGCGACGCAGGAAACGCAGCCCGAAGTTGTAGAACGCCATGTTCCGCAGGTGCGCGCCCGCGTCGGAAAAGCCGAGTTGCACACCGGGATCCGCGCCGAGCTTGGTCAGGAACTTCGGCCGATGATTGGAAATCGTGGTGTGCCAGCGCAGTTTGGTGCCGTGCACGACCACCAGATCGAGGAACGCGTCAACCGGGTGCACGCCGCCCCGATCGAGACCGACCTGTCCGAACGTCTTGCCGATCACGGAATCGTCTGGGCAGGAGACGATCTCGGCGTCGAAGAAGTCGCGATGCCAGACCCGCATCCCGAACTTGGCGTCGTAGTCCTTGCGGAACCAGCGTCGATACGACTCGTCCTGCATCAGCGCGTTGCGCTCGACCTGATCGGCGAGGTGCAGCGCCGCGGCACCAGAACCGAACTCCTCGAAGATCACCAGGTCGATGCCGTCGGCGTACACCTCGAACGGCACCGGCAGGTGCTGCCAGCGGAAGTCGCCGCCCAGTGCGTTCAGCGTGCGGGCGATCGGTCCCATGATGTAGACCAGGGCCGGGTTCGCCTTGATGTCGGCGGCCGACAGCAACGTGGTCTTCAATCGCTTGCGGAAGATGCCCAAACTGCTCAGCGTCATCGCGGCGATGCTGCGCACCGAGGCGATGTCGGGACCGGCCTGCAAGACCCGGCGCCGCCGTCGCAGAATCGCGTTGAGGCGGCGCCGTTCTCGCGCCTTGGCGTAGGTCGACGGCAGCGTGCGCGAGCGGCAGGTGTCGCCGTCGAGCTTGTCGAAAAGCAGCTGCTGGGCCGACATTCCGACGAACCCTGCGTCGAGCGCCTCGGTCAGCGCCGATTCCATGGCTGACTGTTCCGCCGCCGTCGGCCGCACGTCCTTGCGGGTGGCCCGCTCGAGCCCCATCAGCGCGGTTCGAATATCCGAATGGCCAAGCATCGCAGCGATATTCGGTCCGATCGGCAGTTCCTCCAGTGCCGCGATGTACTCGCGCGCCGAGTGCCAGGTCTTGGCCTCCTCGACGGCCTCGATGACGTGGCGCCGCGGGATGGCCTCGACCCGGCCGAACAGGTCGCCCGCGTCGGTCGCCCCGACATGCACGGTCGACAGCGAACACGACCCGAGCAGCACCGTCGTGATGCCGTGCCGTACCGACTCGGCGAGCGAGGGCGTCTTCAGCACCTCCACGTCGTAGTGGGTGTGAATGTCGATCATGCCCGGGACGACCCACTTGCCCTCGGCATCGATGACGTTCGGGCAGCCCGTCTCGTCGAGCGGCTGCGCCGACACCGCGACGACACGATCCTCGCGAAGTCCGAGGTGGCGCGTGGCGGAGGGCGAACCGGCGCCGTCGAACCAGCGCCCGGCCTTGATGATCGTGTCGTAGCTCACTCCTACATTGCAACCGATCGGTTGCTAACCGTCAAGGTCGAGTTCTCACTCCTCTCGGACAACGGCGGCGAGGAATGATTTGCTGTTACGTAACTCCAGGCTCGCCGCTTGGCAACCAATACCGGCGATCCTCTTTCGATCACATAACACGCACCGCTGACCAAATTGTCCGGATAGTTGCTGAATATGATGAGCGGACGCAGCTAGTCGGCGAATACCCCCTTGTTCCCACGTTCGCAGCACCGAGATGGAGGGGCTCATGCCCACGCTCACCCCTGGACGTGCCGATCATCCGCTCGCACTGCCCACCGAAGCCGAGATCGCCGAGGTGCGCGCCGTCGTCGAGGACGCCGGATTGATCGCGCCGACAACACGTTTCGTCTACGTCGGGCTGGACGAACCGGACAAATACGAGGTGTACGACTGGTCCGGCGTATTGGATCGCCGATTCCGGGTGCTGCTGCACGACATCGACCGCCCGAACGCCGTCGACCTGATCGTCTCGCTCGGCCGACGGGCCGTGCTCGCCGAGCGCACCCTCGACGCGATCATCGACGGCCAGCTGCCCGTGCTCGACGAGGAGTTCGAGCTGGTCGAGGCGCTGCTGTCGAGCAACCCCGACTGGTTGACGGCACTGGCCGCGCGCGGACTCGATGTCGCGCAGGTGCGGGTGGCTCCGCTGTCGGCGGGCGTGTTCGACTACCAGGGCGAGGAAGGCCGCCGCATCATGCGCGGACTGGCGTTCCACCAGCAGCACGACAAGGACCACCCCTGGGCTCATCCGGTCGACGGCCTGGTCGCGTTCGTCGATGTCATGACGCGCGAGGTGCTGCGCGTACTCGACACCGGGCCGGTCGAGGTGCCCGCGGAATCCGGAAACTTCGACGACCCCGCCGTGACCGGTCCACCGCGCACCACGCAGAAACCGATCGAGATCACCCAGCCGCATGGACCGAGCTTCACCGTGCACGGCAATCTCGTCGAGTGGGAAAAGTGGTCGGTGCGCGTAGGTTTCGACGCCCGTGAGGGACTCGTCCTGCACCAGATCGGTTTTCACGATGGCGACCGGCTCCGGCCGATCATCCATCGCGCGTCCATCGCGGAAATGGTGGTGCCCTACGGTGACCCGTCGCCGGTTCGCTCGTGGCAGAACTACTTCGACACCGGCGAGTACCTCGTCGGGCGCTACGCCAACGCCCTCGAACTCGGCTGCGACTGCGTCGGCGACATCACCTATTTCGACGCGGTCATCGCCGACGAGGCGGGCCGCCCGCGCACCCTGCGCAACGCGATCTGTATGCACGAGGAGGACTTCGGCGTGCTGTGGAAGCACACCGATCTGTGGACCGGCTCGCGCGAGGTGCGCCGCCAACGTCGACTGGTCATCTCGTTCTTCACCACGGTCGGCAACTACGACTACGGCTTCTTCTGGTACCTGTACCTCGACGGAACCATCGGCTTCGAGGTCAAGGCCACCGGAATCGTCTTCACCGCAGGCTATCCCGGCGCCGACCATCCGTACTCCGCGCAGGTGGCGCCCGGCCTCGGCGCGCCATTTCATCAGCACCTGTTCAGCGCCAGGCTGGACATGATGGTCGACGGGCACCGCAATCGGGTCGAAGAGGTCGAGAGCGTCCGCGTGCCGATCGGCCCGGATAACGTGCACGGCAACGCTTTTACCCTGCGACGGACCACGCTGACCAGCGAAGCACAGGCTCAACGGTTCGCCGACAACCGCGTCGGCCGCACCTGGCACATCAGCAATCCAGAGGTACCCAACCGCCTCGGCCGATCCGTGTCCTACGCACTGCATCCGGAGGGCAAGGAAACGCTGCTCGCCGCCGACGAGTCCTCCATCGCGAAGCGGGCCGCCTTCGCCACGAAGAGCCTCTGGGTTACCCGGTACGACCCGAAACAGCGTTATGCCGCAGGCGATTTCGTGAATCAGCATCCCGGCGGCGCCGGGCTGCCTGAGTACGTCCGCGGCGATCGAACGCTCGACAACGAAGACCTGGTCGTGTGGCACACGTTCGGCCTCACGCACTTCCCGCGACCGGAGGACTGGCCGATCATGCCGGTCGACTACACCGGATTCGTGCTCAAGCCGGTCGGCTTCTTCGACCGCAATCCCACCCTCGATGTTCCTCGCACCAGCTCCGGCCACTGCGACGAGCCGACCAGTTGCCATGGAGCTCCCGATGACTGAAACATCCACCGCCAGTGCACGATTACGCGGTTCGATCGGGGTGACGGGCATCGTGTTCCTCGTCATCGCGGCCGCCGCACCACTCACCTCCGTCGGCGGCGCGTTGCCGCTCATGATCGGGCTCGGCAACGGGGCCGGCGCGCCGACCGCGTATCTGATCGCCGCGGCGGTACTGCTCGTCTTCAGCGTCGGCTACGCCGCGATGAGTGGCCACCTCGATGAGGCGGGCGCGTTCTACGCCTACGTCCGCAGCGGCCTCGGGCTCGGTGCCGGACTCGGCGCGGCCGGACTGGCACTGCTCACCTATACCGCCATCCAAGCCGGTATCTATGGACTGGCGGCATCGACCGTCGAGAAACTCGTCGTGCACTATGGCGGGCCCGACTTGCCTTGGTACAGCTACGCTTTCGCCTTCATGGTTGTCGTCGCGGTGCTCGGCTATCGCAATATCGAACTCGGTGCCAAGGTCCTCGGTGTGCTGCTCGTCGTTGAGATCGGCATCATCGTCGCGTTGTCCGCGGCCGTGCTGATCCAGGGTGGCGCGCACGGCGTCGACATCGTCTCCTTCACTCCGTCGGCGTTCTTCGACGGCTCCCCCGGCGTGGCCTTGATGTTCGCGATCGCGTCGTTCATCGGCTTCGAGGCCACCGCGATCTACGGCGAGGAGACCCGCGACCCGCGCCGCACCATCCCGCGCGCCACCTACCTCGCGGTGCTCACCATCGGCGTGCTCTACGCGGTGGCCAGCTGGGCGGTCGTGCTCGCGTTCGGCAGCGACGACGTCGCGGCGGCCGCCGGCACTGACCCCGAGGGCTTGACCTTCACCGCCGCACGAATGTTTCTCGGCGAATCCGCCGCCGACCTCATGGCGATCCTGCTGGTGACCAGCCTGTTCGCCGCCCTGCTCGCATTCCATAACGCGATCTCCCGCTACGGCTACGCGCTGGCCCGCGACGGCGTCGGCCACCCGGCCCTCGGTCACATCCATCTCCGGCACGGCTCCCCGCACAAGGCCTCGCTCGCCCAAAGCCTGTCGGCCGCACTCGTTGTCGGCACGTTCGCCCTCGCGGGCGCGGACCCGGTGCTGCACCTGTTCACCTGGATGTCCGGTTTGGCCACCGTGGCGATTCTGCTGCTGATGCTGCTCACCAGCGCCGCCATCATCGCCTTCTTCCGCCGCACCGGTCTCGACCGACGCCGCTGGCACACGGTCATCGCACCCGCCCTCGGCACCGCGGGGCTTCTCGTCATAACAGCCCTGGTCATCGACAACCTCACCATCCTGGTCGGCGGATCGACCATCGTCGCGACCACCCTGCTCGCCATCGTCGCGGCGACCTTCGCCATCGGTGTCGCCCTCGCACGGACACGACGGGCAACCGAGCAGCGCCCGTCGTGCGACCGCACCTCCGTCAGCTAACGATTCGGCGTGGCGTGCGCCCGACCCGGTAGCGCGCTGACCCGACTCGGGACACACTTGACGGCGTGAATCGCATGCCATTCGGCCCGATCGCCGGCGACCGGGCCGGTCGACGGTGACCGCCCTCGCCCGCGGCGAGAACCGGCCCGCCCCCGCCGACCGGATGACGGTCACCGTCGCCTGCTCGGCCGGGGTCGATGTCTCCGCGCTGCTGCTCGGCGCGGACGGACGAGTTCGCTCCGACGCCGACTTCGTGTTCTTCAATCAGCCAGTCGGTCCCGGCGTCACCTACCGGCACGGCAGCGGCCGTGGCGACATGGTCGACGTGCAGACCAGCGCGCTACCCGCCGACGTCGACAAGGTCGTCGTCACGGCCAGCCTCGACGGCAGCGGACCGCCGACCTTCGCCGGCGCTGGCACGCTGCTCTCGACGATCGGATCCGATTCGGGCACACTGACTTTCCCGATGGACGGGCTCACCACCGAAACGGCCGTGGTGTGCGTGGAGATCTACCGCCGCGCCGGTGCGTGGAAGGTACGCGCGGTCGGACAGGGGTACGACAACGGGCTCGCCGGGATCGCGACGGCGTTCGGCGTGAACATCGACGACGAACCCGAGCCGCCTGCCCAACCCGCGGCGCCCTCCCCACCTGCCGCACCGAATCCGTATGTCGCCCCGCCGGTTTCGGCGCCGAACTACCCACCGCCCGCGCCGCCGTATCCCCCGGCCCCCGCCTACTCACCGTCATCACCTCAGCAAGGAGCACTTCCGATGCAGAGCGATCTGTTCAACCCGAACCACGCCGAGGTCAATGGCGTCGGCATCCAGAAGCAGGGCAGCAAGATGATCAAGGTCGCCGTCAACGGCGAGGTCATGGCGCGGGCCGGTTCGATGGTCGCCTACCAGGGCGACATGCAGTTCAAGGCGCTCGGCGCCGGCGGCATCGGCCGTGCCATCACCCAGCGGCTCACCGGTGAGGGCGTGCCGCTGATGAACGTCTCTGGCCGCGGCGATCTGTTCCTCGCCGACAGCGCCGCCGACGTGCACATCATCGACCTCGACGGCAGCGACGGCCTCACCATCAACGGCTCCAACGTGCTCGCCTTCGACACCTCGCTGTCCTATCGGGTCCAGCGGGTGCAGGGCGCCGCCGGGATCGCCAGCAACGCGGGTCTGTTCAACTGCGTCTTCACCGGGCGCGGCCGGATCGCCATCACCACGCACGGCTCGCCGGTGGTGCTCCAGGTCGACCAGCCGACCTACGCCGACCCGCAGGCCGCGGTGGCCTGGTCGTCCAGCCTGCAGACCGGGATCAAGCGCAACGACTCGTTCGGCCTCGGCAGGCTCATCGGCCGCAGCACCGGCGAGGGGCTCACGCTCTCGTTCTCCGGTCACGGCTTCGTCATCGTGCAGCCCTCGGAACTGCCGCCCGGCGGGCTCATCGGCGGCACCGGCGGCGGCGAGCGGGCCGGACAGAGCGGCGGCGCGCTCGGCGGTCTGTTCGGTTGATCCGTCTGCTCCGATAGTGAAACATGTGCGCGCCGCGATTGACCCGGCGCGCCAGGTCGGCGATGATCGCTAGCACCTCGGATTTTCCAGCTCTTGTTACCGAGGGAGTCCTATCACCCTGGCATTTCGACACGCAGCGTGGCGGCAAGGCTAAGAGAGGCTGACATTTGATGAGCAGCAAGCGTTTTAGAAATTGGTCGGCAAGAATCGCGGTACTCGCCGGAGTCGCGGCTGCCGGACTGGCTATGACGGCAACCGCACAGGCCGATCCACTATGGCCGGGCGGGCCGGACATTCCCGGTGTGCCTGCCATCATTCAGCCGCCACCACCCGCGCCGGTCTATGCGCCATGCGGCGCGGCGAAGGCGAAAGCCTGCATGCGGCTGTCGACCAAAGAAGCGTGGCTGATGGACGGCAATGGCAAGACGATTTACGGTCCGAAGCCGATCGAGATCGGCAGGCCGGGATACGAATCCCATGTCGGCGTCTTCAACGTCAACTTCAAGCGCGAACATTTCTGGAGCACGATGCACAACGCTCCGATGGAGTGGGCCGTGTTCTTCGACGGCGATATCGCCACCCACATCGGGCCGCTCGATTCGAATTCGCACGGCTGCATTCGAATGAACCCCGATGCCGCCGAGGAGTTCTATCACCATCTCGAGCCCGGCGACGTCGTCGAGGTCGTCGCGTAAACGCAGAACTCGAACACGAAACGGGATGCCCCTGCCGGACATCCCGTTTTTGTGTCCGCCGCCATGCGTCGTGGTAGCCGGAATCTACGGCGCAGCCACCGCCAGCCGCCGCTAGGGAACGACGAGGTCGGCGCAGCCCGGGGTCGGGTCGACGATGAGGCAGCCGGACGGCGGCCGCGTTGGCCGATAGTCGTCCGGGACTCCGCCTGCCGCGATGGTCTCGGTATAGGTGGCGACGGCCTTGGTCGCGTGGCGCTCCAGCTTGGGATCGTCGCGCACGTTGACGGTGTAGAGGCCGAATCGTGGGCTGTAGCTGCCCCATTCGTAATTGTCGGTGATGCTCCAGTAGTTGTAACCGATGAGATTCACGCCGTCGGCCTTGGCGCGCTGCAGCCAGTAAACGGTGTCGCGCAAATGGTCGCTGCGGTTGTACATCCCGGTGCCGGGTGCGTTGCTGTCGTCGGAGGTGGCGTTTTCCGTCGGCATGCCGTTCTCGACCACGTAGATCGGCATGCGTGGCTTGCCGGGTTCCTGCGGGAACATATCCGAATAGCGTTTCACCGCATAGTAAATGCCTTCGGTGCGGATCGGCAGATTCCACATGCCTGGCGCCCCGACGGCCGCGATGGACCGGACGGTGGCGGGCGGGGACGACGACGGCGGTTCGAAAGCGAAGTAGTAGTCGACACCGACGTAGTCGAGGCGGTTGCGGATCTTCGCGAACAGCGGGCCGTTGACTTGGTCGTCTATTCCGGCGACGTAGCCGATATTGCTGGTCACCTGCGCGTCGGGTCGCTTCTTGTGGATGTAGTCGTAGATCTGGTTGTGCGCGTCCGCGACCTTGTCTTCCATCCGCTGCTGGTTGGTCGCGTTGTTGCGGACCTCGTGCATGATGTAGGCGACCGGCTCATTGATGGTGACCCACAACGGATTTCGTGCGGAGTAGCGGTCGACCACCTTGCGCATGTTGGTCAGCCAGGCGTCCACCATCTCCGGGTTGTCCCAACCGGTGTCCGGGGTGTCGGAATGTATTCCGTGGAACGCCCCGTCGTAGGCCCACCCCGGGTACACCCAATGGTCGAGGGTGAGCATCGGGCGCATGCCGGAGCTGACGATCTTGGCGATCACCTTGTCGTAGAAGCGGAATCCGTCGGCGTCCCACTCCAGTCGGCTCGTCGGTTGCAGCCGCGCCCACTCGATCCCGATCCGGAAGACCTTCACCCCAAGGGATTTCGCCAGATCGATATCGGTGGCGTACCGATCGTAGAAGTCGATCGAGCTCTGATACTTGTCGAACTCGGGGTGATGGTCGATATAGCGAACCCAATTGCTGTCGGGCGCGTCGTTCTCGCGCGAATCCCGGTGCGGCGAACGCGGATCGAGTGAACCCGCGTCGAGTGAACCCAGGTCGGGCACGTCGCTGACCGGTGCGTGCCCTTCCGACTGAAACCCGGATGCCGCGACGCCCCAGAGAAAGTCGGGCCCGAGCGCGGTGGACCCCGCCGCTGGCCCCGGTGGAACAGCAACAGCCATGCCGGGCACCAGCAACGCGGCCATCGAGACCGCGAGCGCTACCGCGGCACGCCGAGTCCATGTGCGCATAAACCGAGAACTTAACCGACTAATTGCTGAACCCCCGGTAACCTCGGTCCCTGCGGCGAGTGCGACCCATCGAACGCCCCCTATCAGTTGGTGGACAGTTGGTGACCGATCCGATCGATCGTCACGATCGGCGGTGCGCCGTAGGCCCCGTTGCTGGCCAGCGCGGCTGCCTCCTCGGCCGCCGCGGCAGCGTTGGCGACCGTGACGTCGTCCGGGGCGAAGGCGGCGGCCTTCGCGGCGTCGAGCGCGGTGGCGGCCGCGTCCTGGACGGTGACCGCCGCATCAGCGGTGGCGACCGCGTAGAAGGTGGCCTTGAGCGCGTGGTTGGCCGCGACATAGGCGTGCCACGCCGCGTCGCGGGTGCTGTCCGAGGCCGCGACGGCACGGGTGGCGCCGTGCGCGCGGGCGACGTGGTCGACGGCCTTCTCCCGATTCACCGCTCGCCTGCCCGCGGCACTGGCGCGGCCCGCCGCGCTGGCCGCCCTGGCATGCGCTTGGGCAAGCAACTCCCTGGTTGCGTCGGCCTCCAGCACCGCGGTCCCACGGGCGCCACCCGGTAGCAGCGGAATGATTTTTCCTACCAATGGAATCCGCCGATGCTATCGAGCTGTTCGGCGCCATCGTCGTTCGCGTCGAACCAGTCCGAGCCGGTGGTTTCCGGTCCGGCGTCGGAGCGCCAGAAGGCCACCGAATCCGTTCCCGCGCAGTAGATGACGACAGCCAGCGCGGCAAGAGCCGCCAGCTCCCTCGATAAACGCGACACAGCGAACCTCCTCGATCGTCCATGGTGCGCCGGTCGACCCGGCCGGATGCGGTGGAAGCAGCACAGAATGCGGAGGGCGCGCATCTCCGGATTGTCCGAATTCGATCCGGCGCCAACGGAAACGCGCGCCTGCCGCCTAGCCCAAAATGCCGAAGGTAAGAATCCCGACGAGGTTCTCCGCCACCGCGAGCACGCTGTTCACTAAACCGAAGAGACCACTCAACATGACTTGCTCCTGTGATACGCCATTGACGGATCGGTGCCATTTGTCGAACGAGAGCTGGATCGCCGAAGAAGGCTAGCGCACCGGTCGGCAAAAGGACAAAACACCTGCGCCAGCGCGTTCAACCCGGCGGCAGTCGCCGCGGTGCCGGCATTACCCCAGCTCACAGCGTGTTCAAAATTCGTTCGAAATTTCTTCCATCCGAACGTACCTGGGTAACGAAGACACTATCGACGCCTGCCACTGACGGTTCCCGGCATGGTCAGCGTTGGACACCCAACCGGGCTGTTCCCGCCGTCTGGAGTTTCGATGCGGAGCACCACCGACATTTCAGACTTAGCGTCGGATTTACCGCACGAAGACTGACCGGGCGGCTGTAACCACATGAACACGAAAGGGAGAACATGATCGCACCGCTCCTCACCGCACTCGTCACAGCCCTCACCTCGGGACTCACCAGCGTCGTAACCGCGCTGCTCGGCGGCTGATTCGACACGGCCCGGGGTGGCGGCGAAGCCCACCCCGGGCCGGCGGACGCCGGAGACTCTCTTGACCAGAACCAGCCTCAGGCCGAGCGGATCAATGTGAAAGTGGGGATGTTGCGTCGAATGCTGTTCTCCAGAACAGGTATTCGGAGACTAGGGACACTCGTCGCAGGTACGGCCTTCGCTATGAACGCCGGAGTCGCCGTGGTCGCGGCACAGCCGGCCACCGGCCAATCATTGCGCTGCCCAGCTCTTTACGCCATCGGCGTACCCGGCACGGGCGAATCCTCCCCGGACGCGGATCCCGCCAACGATCACGGCATGTTGTCATCGATCTTCCTGCCGATGCTGGCGGCCGAGCCGAGCCGGACCGATCGCGCCTACGTCCCTTACGAAGCGGGCTTCGGCGGCGCGGTGCCTGGCGGGCAAGTGCCGTACTCACAATCGGTGACCGGCGGCCTGCAGGAATTGCGGTCGATGGCCCAGTCGGTCGTCGACCGATGCCAGAACACTCGACTGGCCCTTGTCGGCTACTCCCAGGGCGCACACATCGCCTCCCTGTTCGCCCAGGAGATCGGCCGAGGCCAGTCCCCCATTCCGGCCGACCGGATCGCGGGCGTCGCCTTGCTCGCCGACCCGACCCGCTACCCCGGCGCACCGCTGTTCCCCGGTGCCGCAGGCAAACTCGCCCCCGATCCCCCACCGGGCACCATCGTCGCTGGGCTCGCCGATCTACAGGCCCAGCCCGCGTCCGCCCCAGGCGGCGGCATCGGACCGCTGCGCGACCTCGCCCCGAACTTCGGTGCGCTCACCGGTCGCGTCGCGTCGTTCTGCATCAACGGCGACCTGGCCTGCGACTCCCCGGCCAACGCGCCGATCCTGCACATGATCACCAACATCGCGGGCCAGGCGCTGCTGCCACTGGACGACCCGCTGACCGCGCTGTCCTCGATCGCCGACGCGCTGACCGCGACCGTCAACAAGACCGCGACGGACGTGGTCGACAAGGATCTGCACGGCCTATCCCCCGGCAGTCTCGTACTGTCCCGCGACAAGTCGCTCAGCCAGCGCCTCGCCGAGGCATCCGATCCGCGCTCGCTGATCGATGATCCGACCGGGCAGTCGGCGATGTTGCGGCTCGCCACCATCACGCTGAACACCCTGACCAGCATTGTCGGCGTTGTCCTCAGTCCCGACGACGTCTGCCAGATCGGGACCATCGGCGCGACCGATCCGCTCGCCGGGCTGGCGACCCTCGGCGCCAAGATGTTCGCCTCCATGCCGAGGCGCTCCTCCGCGCCGCGGTTCACCCAGGTGGTCACCCAGGCGTTCGATGCGATCGGGAATCTGGTCAACGACAATGTCGAACTCATCGACAGCCATCTCTGGGACAAGTACCAGGACGCGGTGGCGCGCCACGGCGCCTACGCGGTCACCGCGGTCACCGCGAATCGTCCCTCGGTGCAATTCGTCGCCGACTGGTTCACCGAACTCTCCCGCGCCCAGCCCGCGCCGGACGTCCCCAAACCGGTTGTCGCCCAGCCCGATAGCGTGCTCGCCGCGAGTCCCGGCCATGACGCCCAAGCTCCGGCCGCCGGCAGTGCCGCCGAACCCCCTCCCGCACCGAGGAATTCGCCGAAGTCGAAGGATGCCACCGTCGAGGTGGGCACGACTCCGAAGGTAGACAAGGCCATTCCGGCACACCGTCTTATCCCACCGGAATCCGCCAAAACGAAGGCCAAGCTCCTCGAGGCGAGTCGCCACGTTGTCTGGGCCTTGCTCCTCTCTGAAAGCGCCTGCCTGCTCTACACGGGGCGTCGACGCATCGTCCGAACAGGTTGGGACACCGACTTTCTCGGCTGAATCGACAACAGGCAGGTCCCATCGCTTACCGATGCGATGCACGGACCTGCCTGCTGGCGGATGAATCACTAACGCGTGCGGATCAACTCATCACCCGACCGCTTTGCCCTTGGGTGCGGTGCCGTCGGTCTTGGGCTGGGGCCCGAGGAACAAATCGAGCCACTCGTCACTGGTCTTACCGAGGGGCCCCATTTCGGCGCCACCGTTCGGGGGACGGAGGAACTCCCGCAACTGGGAATTGAGCGCGGCGACGACTTCCTTGTCGGCGGCGGTCGGCTCTTCGCCCGCCTTACCGCCCTTGCCCTTCTCGTTCGCGCCCTCGCCGCCCTTGGGGGCCTTCTTGCCGCCTTCCGGCGCGACCATGCCGAGCGGATCCTTGCTTTGCTCGGCCGATGCCGACCCGCTGCCCGGTGATGGCTGCGTCGGGGCGGCAGTGGCAGCGCCGGTCGCGACGGCGAGCGTCGCCGCGACGGCAAGCAGACCGGTCACCGCGGCGGTCGCGGTTTTGTGAAACATAAGTAACCCCTTGTCGTGTCGAATGCGGTACATGCGGCCGACAACAAGCCAGATACGTGTCGGCACTACGGCATATTCGGACCCACGGCGTGTCTGGATCGGAAAATTAAGCACGAATTATCGAACCGGCCGATGAATTGCCCGACTACGCGGGGCGACGCCACAAATATCCGCCGGTCGATACACGACCAATGAGGCCCGGGGATCTCCCGGACCTCATTGGACTGTGTACAGCGATAGTGAGCCGCAGGGGCGACCACGACTCACTCTGCGGAGCTGTCCCGAACTTCGTGGGACTACACCAGATTACATAGCCGATCGCTATCCCGTGGCGATTCCGGATGGAATGATCCGCTGACCGTTCGACTCCGCAAAAACGCAATCTTGCATTCCGCAAAAAGTGACACGCCGATGCACACAACCACTTCGTGTGAATCAGTAACAAGAAGCCCATCGATCCCGAATCACGGTTACTTCGCCGCGTTTCCGCGAGGCAGTACGAATGAGGACGGTCCTGATGAAAATATGCGGTTCAGGTTCGAAACGGTCGAGGCGACAGAGCGCCGTCTTGGTGCTCGCGGCGGCGCTGGCGGTGGTCGCGCCGCTGGTCTGTACGCCGCCGCGGGCGAGCGCGGAGGCCGTGGTCGATCACATCACCAAGCGCACCGACCGCTGGGAAGAGGTGTACGTGCAGTCACCGGCGATGGGGCGCATCGTCCAGCTCGACGTGCTGCTCCCCGCGAACCAGACGGCACCCCATCCCACCCTCTATCTGCTCGACGGGAACGGGTCGACCGAGACCCAGACCCTGAGCACCTGGACCATGCGCACCGACATCGTGAACTTCTTCTCCGACAAGGAAACCAACGTCGTGATGCCCGTCGGCGGCGGCGGAACCTTCTACACCGACTGGCTCGCGGACGACCCCAAGCTCGGGCACAACAAGTGGGAAACCTTTCTGACCCAGGAACTTCCGCCGCTGGTCGATAACCTGTTGCACGGCAACGGCGTCAACGCCATGGCCGGAGTCTCGATGGGCGCCCAGGCCGCGACGGCACTGACCTTCCGCCACCCCACCCTCTACCGAGCCCTCGCCGCCTACAGCGGCTGCCTGTACTCCAGCAATCTCGGGCAAGCCACCGTCCGCACCACCGTCGCCGACAAGGGCGGCAATGCCGACAACATGTGGGGCGGCATCGCCAACCCGCAATGGCCGGCCCACGACCCGACCCAGCACACCGACGGCCTGCGCGGCAAACCCATCTACCTCTCCACCGGTAGCGGCGTCCCCGGCCCCTACGACCTCACCTTCGACCCCAGCTACGCCTACCCCACCGACCTCACCGCAGCCATCGCCATCGAACAGGTCGTGCACGACTGCACCCTCGCCTTCGACGCCGACCTGCGCCTGCACAACATCCCCGCCACCATCCGCTACACCACCCTCGGCACCCATTCTTGGCCGTATTGGCAAGACGCCCTGCATGATTCGTGGCCGACACTGAAGGCCGGTCTCGGCTTGTAACCATGGTCCGTCGACGGCTTGCCTCGGCGGCTGCCGTCGACGGACCCCGCTCAGTTCCTACACCTGCCGGTCACTTTTGCAACTTGCACTCTTTGCCCTGTGCAGAATCCGGCATGTTGTTGTTGTACGACCGGCCGCAGCGGTAGGTCTGCACCTTTCCGCTGACCTTGCCGGTGATGTCGGCCTTCCCGACATCGACGAACTCGCTCGTCACCGCCGGGGCATCTGTGGACTGACATTTCTTCCCAACGAGGGCCGATACGTTGCCGAACTTTTTATCAACCTTGCCGACAAGGTCAATCCGTTCGCACGTGTAGGTGGGCACTGCGGCTGCTTCAGCATGGACCACTGGAGAGACAACAAGCCAGCCCGCGGCCACCACGAGACACGCAGTGGCCACACGGGTAGTTCGCAAGCGATCGATATGCGTGGCGTTCCCATCGTCGAAGTCCGAGCCTGCGGTCGGTCGACCGCTCAGACTCTGATTCGATCCTGCGTCCCGCTTGGATAGGTATCGCTTCGATAGGCCTTACCGCGAATCCATCAGTGCTGGAGTTTGTTCGGGTTATGCCTGGTGCGGGTCGTGCCCGGCGAGGTTGTTGTAGGTGTCGCAGGCGGCGAGCAGGGCTTGGCGGGTGTCTGTTTGGCGGGTGAGGGTGTCGGTGCTGGTTACGCTGCGCCAGTCGACCCAGGCGGCGGCCAGTTGGTCTACCGCCGTGCCGACGCCGTCGATGTCGGGGGCCGCGTCGGTGATTCCTTCGATCAGGTATCGGCGCAGGGTGCGGGCCGCACGCTCGATGCTCGGACCGTTTACCCGGCGCACCGCGGGTGGGGTCAGTTCGATCGCGGCCCGGTGGCGGTGGATCCATTCGTCGACCGCGGCGAGCAGGCAGGCGGCGCGCAAGATCGACGCGGCCGGATGTCGTTCGGGGACAACGTCATGCATCGCGTCCAGCAGTTCGCGGGCGGTCGGTAGCGCGGACGGTGATCGCTCGCCGCGAGGCGGTTGGGCTGCGGGCTCGGGCATGGTTCCGACTCCAGATATTCGGCGTTCGGCAAACGAGCTGGTGCCTATGGGGGTCGACACGGGCGGTGACCGGGTGCGGTCGGCGTGCTGTGCCGGGCGGATCCTCTTATCTGATTAGAGGGTCGCAGGCGCGGTGGCGCGTTGTCTTGGGCTGGATGCCAAGGATGGTCCCGTAACTTGTTCTCCGACACAGCCATTCGAGGAAGATCGACTCAGACGGTGACCGGTCTGAGCACCTCGGCGGCTGTTGTCGCACGTCGGCCGCAGATAGCCGTCGGCCATGTCCCGGCTCATCGCGGGTAGGGGTTGGGCTACTCGACGCCAGCCGATTTGCGGCGTGTCGGCACGCGGATAGCAATCGGCTCGGGATAATCCGATTGTGGCATTGGTGACGGTGAGTCGCAGGTCCGCGCTGGCGTTGGCGGCAGGTTTGCCGCTGAGCCTGCTGGCAGTGAAACATGCCGCGGCTAAGGAGCCGCAGGTGCGGTACACGATGACCGCGTTCACGAATGCCAGCGAATCCGATTTGTATGTCTACGAATCCACCGACGCGACCAATTTCCAGCTACTGCGCGGCCCCGCCTATCGACCGCCGACCGGGCTGATGCGCGATCCGTGCATCTTCCGCCACGTCGACAACGTCTACTACCTCACCTACACCACCGCGTGGGAGGGCCAGACGATCGGCTTCGCGAGCAGCACCGACCGGGTCAACTGGAAGCACATGTACGACTTCCCGATCCATATCGACGGCCCGAATGTGACGTCGAGCTGGGCGCCGGAATGGCTCGTCGACGCGCAGGGCCGGGTGAATGTCATCGTGTCACTGTCCGACGGGTGCCGATTCACGCCACACCTGATGACCGCGACCGACCCGGCACTGCGGACGTGGACTCCCCTGACCCCGCTGGCCGGGCTAGGCCCCGCACCCGGCTACGTGACCTCCGATGACCGCGCCGCCTGTGACCGTTATGGCTACGGCTACATCGATACCACCTTCGTTCACCACGACGGCACCTACTTCGCCTTCACGAAGAACGAAACCAGCAAATTCATCGAACTCGCCATCGCCTTCGACCCGCTCGGTCCGTACGTCTTTGTTGGGACCGGAGATTGGGCCAACTGGGGTGCCCCACGCGAGGGCCAATGCGTCATCCCCCTGCCCGGCGGCGGCTGGCGAATCTTCTTCGACGACTACGACGCAAGCAGATACTTTTACAGCGACAGCCCCGATCTCCGTACCTGGACGGCAATCACCGAACTCCCCAATCTCTCGGGCACCGTTCGCCACTTCACCGTCCTCCCCGAAACTCGGTAGTCGGCGGTTTTCACCTGGTCGATCAACGGGACACGTCACGGTCGAAACCATGAGCATGTCCCGTTCATCCCGAACTCACTTCACCGGGGCCGCCTGGATTACCGCACAGTCCCGCAGTTCCTCGTTCCCCCATCTGATTTCGATATCGCTTTCCTGGCGGCACTGCTCGCCCTTGAGCGCAACCTCCATATCCCACATCTTGTCGTCGTACAGAGCCAAGATCGCTTTGTCTGTATCGAACCCGGGCCGCATCTTGGTCGCGTATTTCTCCGTATTCGATTTGAGCTCAGCAACCCATTCGCTCCTGAAGTCCGCGACACCGCAGAACAAGGCCCGCCACTGGCGCAACCTGTCCCCACGTTCCGATGTGGGTGGTGCATACTTCCCCCGCACCATGTCGCCGAGAGTGACCTCGACCGGATCGTACGAGAATGCCAGCGGGGATATGCGGTACGCATCGTAGTAGGCGCTGACTGCCTCATTACTCATCTGCTTGCGTGACCCCTCGAGATCGCGTTGCGGATTGAGCACTCCCTTCCCGTCGATGCCGTCGCACCAAAGCTCTACGATCGTGGCCCAGGTCTCCTCGTGCGCCTTCGCCTGCTTCTCCTCCTTGCTGCTGGCGGTCTTGACCAGTTCCTTCCCCGAAGGATCCGCGTGCGCCACACCACCACCGGTAAGCAGCAGCGCGGAGAAACCTGTCACGAGCAGTTTGGACAGCGATGCGACCATCGATCCTCCTGTTGACATTCCTACCGACGATGAGACCCCAGCGGTCTCATGGCGGCGATGACCATCAACTATTCGATGCCGCCGAGGGTATGGATCGGCGGGGTGGTCAAGTGAATCTCAGCTATCGCGTCGCTGTCGGCTCGCGACACCGACTAGCGGGTTTTCTCCAGGAGTTCGAGGATCTCGGCGGTGGTGCCGGTTTCGCCGAAACGCGGGAGGGTGCGGGTGATGCTGTGCTGGTGGACGGTTTCGTCCATGTCGGTCATGGCGTCGGTGGCCAGGGTGACGTGGTAGCCGTGGTCGTGGGCGGCCCGGGCGGTGGATTCGACGCCCATGCTGGTGGCTACGCCGGCGAGCACGATCTGGGTGATGCCGCGGCGGCGCAGGTGGAGTTCGAGGTCGGTGCCGTAGAACGCGCCGACGTTGCGTTTGGTCACGATGAGGTCTTCGGGGTGCCCGGCCAGTTCGTCGACGATGACGTCCCAGCCCGCCGGGCGGGCGCCCGATTGGCGGCGCGGGGCGTCGCTGCGGCCCGCCGCGAAATCGGAGCCGTCGGGGGCTCCGCTGACCCGCACCAGGACGACCGGCAGCTGGTTGGCGCGGAAGGCGTCGGCAAGTTCCACCGAGCGGTCGATGACCTCGGACATCGAGTGCGGCGCTCCCGGGATCGCGGTGATGCCGTTCTGCAGGTCGATGATGACGAGCGCGGTGCGTGCGTCGAAGGTGCTGAGTGCCATGGGGTTTCTCCTAGTTGGGCGTTGCCGGGTTCGCGGTGGATATCGAATCCCGCTCTGGTGCGGTGGATTTGGGACGAGTGCCGCGCAGCACGGCGAGGGCGGCCAGTGCGGCGAGGACCGCGCCGAAGGCGAACACGATGACCAGACCGGTGTGGAAGGGACCGGAGATCAACTGGGGGAAAAACTCTCGACCGGTCAGGGTCTGCTGCTGCGCGCCGGTGAGGGTCGGCAACACGGCGCTCGGCTCGAGCATGTGCTGGATCGGGTTGACGCCGAGTTGGGCGGCGAACAGGGTTGACACCGGCGGCAACGTACCGGCCTGGGTGGCGACGGCCGCCGGAACACCTTGCTGCTGCAGGCCATTGGTGAGCGTGTGCGGCAAACTGTTGGCCAGCCCGGCGATCATGAGGGCGAAGAACACCGCGATCGACACGGCGGTGCCGGTGTTCTGGAAGGTCGAGCGCACACCGGAGGCGACGCCGCGCTGGCGCGCTGGCACGCTGCCCATGATCGCCGAGGAATTGGGTGAGGCGAACATGCCGCTGGCGACCCCGTTGATCGCGATCAACACCGCGAAGATCCAGTAGCTGAAGTTGATCGGCAGCAGCATCAGCCCGATGAAGCTGGCACCGAACAGCCACGCACCGCTACTGGCCAGGCCGCGCGAGCCGAACCGATCCGACAGATACCCGGAAACGGGCCCGGCCGCGAGGAACCCCGCGGTGAGCGGCAGCATGAAAATGCCTGCCCACAACGGAGTGTCGGCGTAGTCGTAACCGTGCAGCGGCAGCCAGATGCCCTGCAGCCAGATGATCAGGATGAATTGCAGCCCGCCACGGCCGATGGCGATGGCAAGACTGGCGAGATTACCCGCGGTGAAGGCGCGCACCCGGAACAGGCTCAGCTCGATCATCGGCGCGCTGACCCGGTTCTCGATGACGACGAACGCCGCGAGCAGACCGAGTCCAGCCGCGCCGAGACCAATGACCACCGGACTGGTCCACCCCATCGCATGCCCGCCGTGCGGCTGCAATCCAAAGGTGGCAGCCACCAGGACCGCGCTCAAGCCGACCGCGAACGTGATGTTGCCCCACCAGTCGATGCGTCCGCCGCCTGCCCCGCTGGTCTCCCGCAACGTGCGGTAGGCCCACACGGTGAAGAACAGTCCGATGGGAACGTTCACCCAGAACACCGCCCGCCAATCCCAGGCGACGAGCAGTCCGCCGGCGACCAGGCCGATGAACATCCCGGCCAGCGCGGCAACCTGGTTGATGCCCAACGCGAATCCGCGCTGCCGCTCCGGAAACGCGTCGGTCAGGATGGCGGCCGAGTTCGCCGTCAGCATCGACCCGCCGATGGCCTGCAATACCCGCCAGCCGATCAGCCACATCGCCGCGCGCCCGCCGTCGAGCGGATCGACCGACAGCAGAATCGAGGCGATGGTGAAGACCGCGAACCCGGCGTTGTAGATCCGCACCCGGCCGTACATGTCACCGAGGCGACCGACGGTGACCGTCAGCACGGCCTGCACCAGCCGGTACCCCATGATCATCCACAGCAGATAGGCAATGTTGCCCGGCGCCAACGGATCCAGATGAATGCCTCGGAAGATCGCCGGTAGCGCGATCAGCACGATCGAGCCGTCGAGGGCCGACATGAACACCGCGGCAGTGGTATTGGTCAGCGCGGCCCACTTGTACCCGTCGGCCGGGCGGTCGTCGGTGCACTGCTGTTGCAGGTCGATCATCAGATATGCGCCTATCGACAGTTGCGGATCAGATGTCGTGCGCGAGCCGCTCGATCAGCGGCGCGGCCGCTGCCAGCTGCTTCAACTGCGCGGTCGTGAACTCCTCGGCGAGTACTCGGGCCATCAATTCGGTTTTGGCGCTGCGTTTTTCGGTCAGCACCTGTGAGCCCGCCGGTGTCAGCGCGAGGACGACTCGCCTGCGATCCGCCGGGTCGGAGTGACGCTCGATCAGGCCGCGAGCCTGCAGCGCGCTCAGCGTCGCGCCCATGGCCTGCGGCGTGATCTGTTCCTTGCGCGCCAACTCCGCCGAGGTCGCCGGTCCCTCCCGATCGAGCCGCGACAATGCGGTTCGTTCTGGCATCGTGAGCGCGTCCGCCAGCTGCAGATGACGCAACCGGCGCAACAGCGCGCCGAGACCCGTCAGCAGGGCGGCGGCCACGTCTGCGGCGTCCGGTTCATCGGTCACAGTACTAAGGATAGCTAATAAACCTACTTTATCAACCTTCCTTAGCACTTTTCGCGCTGACCTGGTCATTCGCCCACCGGGGGCCACGGCGGATTGCGGGGGCATAACCAAAGAGGCCAAACGGCGCGCGGAATGACCTGAATCCGTCTTCCGCGACGACCACCCCGAGGACGAAACTTGAAGGTGCATCCGGCGCCGGGCGCTTCGCTCCCTTATCTCGGGTACGCGCAGAACGACCGGTCTGCCCAGAGGAATATGGCTGGTCGCCGGGGTCGGATGCACCTCAACCGTCGCTAGGGAAGGCCTACCTTGCCCACGCCGTTCGAGCACCGAGAGATGGGGGACGCGCGCCGTAGCGCGCGAACCAGGACACCGAGTTCGCGCTGTGAGGCACGAGCCGGTCGCATTTGCCAGGTGCACGCGCCGGGTCGCGCCGACGCCGTCACGTGACCGTGCAAACAGCCGAGGGACCGAGATCGCGGGCGATGTCTATCGAAGACGCCAGCAGGCGGGCGCTGCTGCCGGACTGGCACGAACTGTCCGCCGCGCTGCGCATGCAGACCGGCGATCGCGCCGGCGACCATCTCGTCATCCAATTGGCAAGGGCCTTGGCGCAACTGCACCATACGCGCCGCGCGCAGCCGGAGCGTCTTGTCGAAATCGACTGCCGGCGTAGCGAAGTCGTCACCGTGATCGACGAATGGGTGGCCAAGCAGGTGACACCGCGGCGCGCGAAGGACCGACCGGCCGAGTCCCTCGGCAGCACCGTCGACCGGATGGCCGCCGCGCAGATCCTGGCCGACCACCTGCTGATGACCGCCGAGAACGTGCCAGAACAACGGGTACACGCGGCGTGGTCGCGGCTCGCCGCGCTCGCGAACAAGTGGACCGACCTCGCGCACGACATCGAATCGCGCCGACCACGTTCGATCGGGCGCGGATAAGGCCGGGAGCCGCCTACGACGGAATGGTCCAGAGGTAAGCCGATATCGGCGCCAGTTCCGTGGTATCGACAAGGGGGTCGACACGCAGTAAGCCGATGAATTCTTCCAACGACGTATAGCGCGCCAAAATGTCCTCCAGCAAGCGGCGCGCGGCCTCCTCCGGTTTCATGAGCGGGTTATGCCCACGAGCCCGATATACAAACCGGTCGATAGGTTTCAGTACAGCTCGGTAGTTCGCTGATCGACGATCCGTTCATTACAGCCCTCCAGGAGTTGGGTCAGTGCTGATCGGAAGTGCCAAGCGCTATCGAAATACTGTTCCGTCCGCTGCGGAACATGCTCAGATTACCTATCCGCCGTGCGTCGAGCCGTATTCATACAGTGTGCGTCGCGAACTTTTCAGACAGGGAAAACTATCCATGGATGCCGACCAGTCGGTAATGGCCGTCGGAAACTCGGCCGAGGCCCGAAGAGGGCAGCGGTACTTGACATCTCGTCGCACCGATAGAACGAATGCGCCGCGCCCGAACAGCAAGGGCAGCAGAATGTGCTCTATGACTGCCTTGGATCAGGAAGCCCTCGACTGGCTCGTCCAGTTCGGGGCGCAGGCTCGCAACGACGAGCAGACCCAATACCTGGTCGACCTGGTCGACGGCAGGATCAACGAGGTCAACGCGCAACTGCCCGGCGACGCCGAACTCGACGAGATGCTGCACGCGGCGACCCGCTCGCACTGGCGCAGCTTCCTCGCCATGGTGAGCAGAGAGGTGTTCGAGGTGCACCCGCCCGCGGAGGTGCTCGCGCTCTCGCGCACGGTCGCCCGGCGTGGCTTCGGGATCGATGTGGTGATGCGGACCTATCGGGTCGGGCAGGCCATGCTCTGGCAGTACATCACCGACTTCCTGAACAAGGCGATCGAGGACGACCAGCTGCGCAGCGCGGTGCTCCTGCTGTTCTGGGATCGGGTGCTCGAATGGACCGACACCTGCGTGGAGGCCTCCGTCGCGGTCTATACCGACGAGCGTGAGCAGTGGCAGCGCGGCGCGCTGGCCCGGCGGTTCGGGCTCGCGGGTTCGCTGTTGCGCGGCGACGCGGTCGACGTCGATCACGCCGAGGCGCAGCTCGGCCATTCGCTGCGCCGCTATCAGACCGCGATCGTGCTGTGGGCCGACGAGTCGGCGACCGCCCCCGACCCGGTGCGCACGCTGGAGAAGTTCGGCAACGACATCGCCGCGCTGCTCGACGCGCCGCGACCGCTGATGCTCTCCTCCGGTGTCCGCGGCATGTGGGCCTGGATCGCCACGTCGGCCGTGCCGGATCTAGCGGCCTTGCCCGCGGTCGTGCAGCCGGGCCTGCACGCCGCCATCGGTTCCTCGGCGCCGGATATCGCCGGGTTCCGGCAGAGCCATCGCGAGGCGCTCGCCGCGCAGCGGGTGGCGATCGCCACCGATTACGCGCCGACGGTGATCCGCTACGCCGACGTCGAATTGGTCTGTCTCACCACCGGTGACGGCAGCGTCGAGGCGATGCGGGTCATGGCGACAAGGGAATTGGGCGCGTTGACGAGCACCGACGAGACCACCGCCCGATTGCGCGAAACAGTGCTTGCTTATCTTGCCAGCGGCCGCAACGCACCGGCAACGGCACAACAATTGAACGTGCACCCCAACACAGTTCGCTATCGCATCAACCAATCCGAGGAACTACTCGGCCATTCCATCGAAGAACGCGCGACCTATATCGAATTGGCACTGCGTTGCGCGCAGACCTACGGCGATAAAATCCTTACCGCACAGCCGGATCGAGCCATTGCCTGAGTGACGTCAACCGTCGATATCGGCCAGGAAGCTCTGCACCAATGCGGCAACGACACCGGGTTGCTCCAAAACACAGCAGTGCCCGGCATTCTCGATCACCTCGAACCGCGCCTTGGGAATCAGCTCGGTGAGCCGCCACGCTTCCGCGATCGGGGTCACCGTGTCGTCGACACCGACCGCGACCAGTGTCGGCACGGTGATCGCGGTGATCTCCGGATCGGCGGGAGCGCGACCGATCACCCCGAGCATCGCCTTGCGGGTGCCGACGCTGTCGATGCGATCGAGCCGCTCGGCCCATTCGTCGATGGTGGCCGCGGCGGTGGGGTCGGCCAGGAACGCGGGCGAGAACAGCAGTCGCGCGAGCTTGCCGCGGATCGGGTCGACGCCGAGGAATCGCACCGCCCAGGCGAGCCGGGTGTATCTGCTGACCTTGCCAGGGTTCTCGGCACCGGCGCTGGTGTCGAGCAGGGTCAGTGACCGCACGAGTTCGCCATGCCTGGCGGCGACGCGTTGCCCGATGAAACCGCCCATGCCGATGCCGACCCAGTGCACCGGCGCGAGGCCGAGCGCCCGGATCAGCCCGACCGCGTCGGCGGTCAGCGTGTCCATGTCGTAGCCGTCCTTGGTCGGCTGGGTGCCGCCCTGGCCGCGCCAGTCGATGGCGACGCAGCGGTAGTGCTCGCGCAGCACGTTGATCTGCGCGCGAAACATCCAGCTGCCGAACAGCAGACTGTGGCCGAAAACGATGACGGGAGTGTCGGATCGGCCGGTGGGGTCGCCCGTGTCGGTGTAGCCGATCGGTATGCCGTTCACATCGATCGTCCGGATGATCGTGGAAAGCATCACCGGTCCGCCTGATCAAGGGTGCGAGCGGTAACGAGCGTCGACAAGAGGGGCTCCTCGGGAATGACATCGACCGAAAACCGGGATTACGCACCTATGAGCCTGACAGGCGAGGTGCCTGCGAGTCTTGGCCCAGCCGCCAACGCTGACACCGCGAGTTGTTATGCAGCACAACCCGACATCGCTGGCCACCGCGCCGGCACCGGCTGCCAGCAACCGTGCGGCGACGGAGTTCAGCGGGTATTCGATGCCGCAATTCACCCGAATCGGCATGAATATCGCGTCTTGCGCTAACAGGACGGCACTGGAGGATCCGCCTCCGATAACTAGCGATATTGTGCAATGTGCACAGAGGAGAACTCCAGAAATTAGTACTTTGCCTCTGGACCTGTGACCAGTTCTAGCATTTGCTGTTACTTAGCCTTACAGACATTCTGGTGGGTTACGCGCGGCGCGCCGTTCCTGGACGCGTGGTCGTGGCCGGAATAATTTCTGCGCCCGACAGACTCGTTCTCGGGTCTCATCAGCACCGCTCACCAGCGAAAGAAGCTCTATGAATACTGTAGTACCCGGAAAGCTCGGGCGATTCCGCTCTGCGGCATTCATCGCCCTGATCGCTAGTTCCGTTCAAATAGCTGTCGGAATACCGGCAATCGCGGCACCCGCCGATCAAAGCCCTGTCGCGCAGCAGGTTCCGGTGCAACCCCCGCTGCCGTTCCCGATTCCGCCGTCGCCGCCGGAACTCGATCCAGGCTTCTACGCACCGCCCGCGGATCTGGTCGCCTCGAAGAAACCGGGCGAAATCATCGCGGCGCGCGAGGTCCATCTGGCGTTCTATTCGGTCATTCCGTTCAATATCGACGCCTGGCAGCTGTCGTTCCGGTCGACCAACACCAGGGACGAGCCGATTGCCGCCGTCACCACGCTGATGAAGCCGCGTGGCGACAACGGCGGCGCGCCGCGGCCGCTGCTGTCGTATCAGTTCCCGCAGGACTCGAACGCGCAGTACTGCGCGGCATCCTATGTGCTGCAACAGGCCTCGGTGCCGGGCAATATCACCGGTCAGTTCGATATTCCGTTCGAGTTCGTGCTGCCGCTGACCGCGCTCGGCGCTGGCTGGGCGGTGGCGATGCCGGACCATGAGGGCCCCGACTCCGCCTTCGCCGCCGGACCGCTCGGCGCGCGCATCACCCTCGACGGCATCCGGGCGGCGGAGAACTTCGCGCCGATGGGGCTTGCACCCCAGACCAAGGTGGGTCTGGCCGGGTATTCCGGCGGCGCGATCACCACCGGGCACACCGCCGAATTGGCCGCGTCCTACGCGCCGGAACTCAATATCGTCGGTGCGTCGGAGGGCGGCGTGCCCGCCGACATCAAGGCGATGTACGAAATGGCGAGCGGCAACCTCGGCGCCGGGCTGATCTTCTCGGGGCTGCTCGGTGTCGCGCGGGAGTATCCGGAGTTGGCCGCCTACAACGCGCAACACATGAACGCGCTCGGCAAGACGTTGGCTCCGGTCAAGAACTCGCTGTGTCTCTACTCCGCCGCGCTGCTCCCGTTCATGAATCTCGAGGGCGGCCTCTATGACTCACCCAACGCGCTGAACGATCCCGTCCCAACCAAGGTGTTCGACGCGCTGCGGATGGGTCATTCGGTGCCCGCGATGCCAATGTTCATCTTCAACTCCAACCCGGACTGGATCGCGCCGGTCGGCCCGGTCAACACGCTGGTCGACGAATACTGCCGAGACCCCAAAGCCCAGGTCCACTACACCCGCGACCACTTCAGTGAACACATCACGCTGGAAATCGACAGCATCGCGCGGGTGCTGCTCTGGATGAAAGGCCGGTTCGACGGTGTCCCCGCCGAGCCGGGCTGCTCCATCCACGACGAGGGATCGATGGCGTTGGACCCGGCGAGCTGGCCGATCTGGCTGCAAGGCGCGGGCACGGTGCTCGCCGGACTGCTGCAACAGCCCATCGGCAGCAAGTAGGGGCGGGTCGATATTCGGTCGCTATAGCAGGCCGACCGTGCCATGGTCGTGGGATGACCGGGCGGACGGATGCACCTGCGCAGCCGATCGTCGCGCCGACCGGGACTACCGGCGCGACGATCGGGATTGCCGTTGGCGCGCTTGCGGTTTCGACGTCAGGAGTGTTCATCGCGTTGGCGAACGCGCCGACCGAGGTGTCGACCTTCTATCGCTGCGCGTTGGTGTTGCCGGTGCTCGCGGTCGTCGCATGGCTGGAGATTCGGCGCAACGGTCTGCTCGAAGGGCGCGAGTGGGGTCTCGCGCTGCTGTGCGGCGCGTTCTTCGCCGCCGACATGTTCTGGTGGGGCGCGGCGATTCTGGAGGCGGGCGCCGGACTCACGACCGTGCTGGTGAATGTCCAAGTGGTGGTCGTTCCACTGATCGCCTTTCTGGTCGATCACGAAAGGCCAAGTAGAAGTTCGCTTTTCGCGTTGCCGGTCATGATCGTCGGCTTGGTTGCGGCCAGCGGCGTCCTCCAGCGGGGGAATACCGGGCCGAACCCGCTGACCGGTGCCGCGCATTCCGTCGCGGCGGGTATTTGCTACTCCGGGTTCCTTTTTCTGTTGCGGCGCAGCGGAAAACAGGGACACACCCTGCAGACCTACGCCGTGTCGATCGCCGTCCCCGCCGTCGCCGCGCTCGCCTGGGCACTGATCCGCGGATTTCCCTCGACGCTGCACGTCGGCGATGCGGCACTCGGCTGGATCGCACTCACCGCGCTCACCAACGGCGCGATCGGCTGGCTGCTCGTCGCCCGGTATTCGCCGCAGGTGCCGAGTGCGGTCGGCGCGGCGCTGCTGCTCCTGACGCCGGTCGGCTCGCTGCTGCTCGGCGCGCTGATCCTCGGCGAGCGGCCCGCCCCGATCCAAATCATCGGCTGCGTACTGATTCTCGCCGTCGCCTATGGTGCCTCGATGGTCAGAAAAGGGTCATCGGTTCCGTAGGCGTTGGTTCGGGCAGCGGTGCCAGCTCGGGCACCAGGGCCGCCACCTCCGCGTGGAAACGGCGCGCGAGCGGCACAGCCTCGGCGTTGTCGGGGGTGTGGATGAAGACGGTGGGCGATCGGCCTTCGCGCAGCCAGTCGGCGACCGTGCCGAGCCACGGCTGCCAGCCCTCGACAGTGCGCTCTGTCGAGTCGCGGCCGTGGTATCTCACGATCGGGAACTCGGTGAGCGCGCGGGTCCGGCGCGGCAGGCGCGGCTTCTTCGAATACGCCTCCTGCTCGGCGGCGGTGACCGGGAGTCCGTCGAAAAGTGTTGTGGTGTCGAAGGGTATCCATTCGGCGCCGACCCGGGCGAGCACGCTTTCCAGCTGCCTGGCGGCCTGCTCGTTCTCGAAGAACGCGGGGTGGCGGACTTCGACGGCCGAGCGGTAGGCCTGCGGAAGCCGCCGCAGGAAGACGGCGAGCGCGCCGAGATCGTTGGGGCCGAACGAGCCGGGCAACTGCACCCATAGCGCGTGCGTGCGCGGGCCGAGTGGCTCGATCGCGGACAGGAACGCGCGCATCTCCTCGTCGACTCCGGTCAGCCTGCGCTCGTGCGTGATCGACTTGTGCAGCTTCACCACGAACCGGAACTCGGGCGCGGTCTGCGCGGCCCACGACTCGACCGTGCGCCGCGCCGGTATCGCGTAGAAGGTGGTGTTGCCCTCGACCGCGTCGCACCGATCGGCGTAGGCCGCCAGCCGATCCCCCGACGCCGGTTGCCATTCCTGCCATGCCGCGTGCGTCCACATCGCACAGCCAACGTGAAGCCGCATGCCGGCGACGTTAGTACAGCGTCGACGTGGTCTTCGAGTGCACTCCCTGGTGGCGGGAATGAATGCGTGGGCCCGGTGGTAGAAGAAAACATGGAACTCGACGACGATGCTCGCGCGCTCATCGGAGCCGGTGCCGACGCGACGCTGGTCACGATCAACCCGGACGGCAGCCCGCAGGTGAGCGTGGTGTGGGTCGCGCTGCAATCGACACCGGACGGCGACGAACTCGTCACCGCCCATCTCGGCGAATACAAGAAGGTACGCAATGTCCGCCGCGACAACCGGGTCGCGGTGACGATCCTGGCCAAGGAGCGCGGCGAAATCATGCGGCCGTACCTGTCGGTCACCGGAACCGCGCGCATCGTCGAGGGCGGTGCCCCGGAACTCCTCGCCGAACTGGCCAAGACGCTGGCCAGCCCCGGTGTCGACTTCCCGCCGGACAACGCGCCGCCCGGTCTGCTGACGCGCATCCGGATCGACAAGGTCGGCGGCATCGGGCCGTGGGCCTCCTGATCGGTGGCTGACGTACCGGTCGACGGAGTGTGACGTAGTACCAATCGGCTATGAACACCCGACGAAAACTGGTTCGGCTGCATACAGTTTCGGTAACGCCGTTGCGGGCACCCGGCTATCGCGGAGTGCCCGCGCAACGTACCGAACCTGAGGAGATCCTCCGTCGTGGTCCGTCCAGACAACTTTTCTCGTGCCAACAAGGTAGCTACGAGTAACGCACGATCCGGTCCCGCCGTCGTATGGCCCGACCCGAGCCCGCTCGCGTCCTGGTGGCTACAGGTGATGGAACCCGGGTCGAGCGGGCACGCGAGCGCCTACGAGGCGGTGTCATGATCGAGGGCGAGACCTGGGTGCGCGGCACCGTCCGCTGGTTCGACACGGCGAAAGGCTTCGGCTTCCTCGAATCCCCGGAGTACCCGGACGGCGTCTTCGTCGAATACTCCAGCATCGACTCCCCCGGCTTCAAGACGCTCACCACGGGACAGCCCGTCGTGTTCACCTGTGAGCTGCGACCGCGCGGCGTCGAGGCCGTCGCGGTACGACCGATGGCGATGTTATCCAGCGCTGCCGCCTGATCAAGCGATGGTGAGCACCTCGGCGCCGATCGCCGCCGACGCGGACACGATGCCCGGGAACGCGCGCAGGTGCGGCGTCAGGGCGAGGTCGTTCAGCATCGATTGCGCGGCTTGGACTCGCATGCGGGCGGGGATGGGGTCCCAGTCCGGGTGCAGTCTGCGCAGCAGATGCACCCATTCGGCGATGTAGGCGCGTTGCGCGGCCTTGGCCCGGTGCCGGTCCGCCTCGGGGAGGTGTCTGGTCTCCGAGACGAGCGTCTGCATGAGATAGGGGTTCTCGAAGACGAAGGCGGCATAGCCCGCGAGCAGCCGGTCGAGTCCGTCGCGAGGGTCGGCGGCCTGCTTGAGGGCCCGGTTCATGTCGATGCGCAGCCATTCGTCGCCGCGCACGATGGCCGCCATCAGGATGTCCACTTTTCCGGGGAAATGGTTGTAGACGCTCGGCCCGGCAATGCCGACGGCGGCACCGATTTCGTCCATGCTGACGCTCACGAAACCGCGTTCGGCGAACAGCGTGGTCGCCTCGGTGAGGATCGCCTCGCGACGCGAGCGCGCGGCCAGCGGCGCCCGCGCGATATCGCGATCGTGGCGCTGGCCCAGCGTCGGCTTCGGCGCGGCGATCACCGCGGCGATGAATTCGCCCAGCAGCGTGCTGAATTCGGGCTCGGGCAGCGAAAGACCATGGAAGGACACGCTATTGCCGACCGCCAGGGTGGCCCAGGAGAGCAGATCCGCCGTCGCCTGATCCAGTTCAGGGCGGCGAGCCGCGATGACCTCAGCCAGACGGGCGCCGATCTGCCTGGCCTGGATGCGGAACGCGGCCCGATCGTCGTCGGACAGATGCCGCGCCTCGCGCCGCCACAGCACCCCGACGTCGCGGCGGGCGAGCACGGTCGCGGCCAGCGTGATCGCGATATCGTCCGGCTGGTTCGCCGCCGCGTCGACCGCGGCGGCGAACGCGGTCAGCGCCTCGTCGACCACCGTCGCCAGCAGGCTCTGCTTGCCGCGGAAATGCCGGTACAGCGCGGACGGCCCGATGGCAACCGCCTCGGCAACATCGCCCATGCCGACGTTCGCGTATCCATTGCGGCAGAACAGTTCCGCGGCCGCCGCGACGATCAGTGCGCGCCGATTCGCCGGCCTGGTGCCACGGGCCGGACGAACCAGGCCCGGCCCGTTCACCATTCGATATCGCTCCCTCAGGAAACTTGACTGTCGCTGGGATCCCAGTACTTCTTGCGAAGTTCGCGCTTGAGGATCTTACCGGCGCCCGATATGGGCAACGCGTCGGCGAACTCCACGGTGCGCGGGGATTTGTAACCGGCGATCAGCTCCTTGCAGTGCGCACGCAACTCCGCTTCGGTGGCCTGCGCGCCGGGCAGCAGCACCACGACGGCGTGTACCCGCTCACCCCATTCGTCGTCCGGCACGCCGATCACCGCGCACGACGCGACCGCGGCATGGGCCGCGAGGGCGTTCTCCACCTCGGCGGAGTACACATTCTCGCCGCCGGTGATGATCATGTCCTTGATCCGGTCGACGATGAACACGTAGCCGTTCTCGTCCATCCGGCCGCCGTCGCCGGTGTGCATCCAGCCGTCGCGCACGGCGACGGCGGTGTCCTGCGGCCGATTCCAGTAGCCGAGCATGACGTTGTCGCCGCGCACGACGACCTCGCCGACCTCACCCCGCGGCACCTCGTTGTCGTCGGGGTCGACGATGCGGACCTCGACGTGCGGGGTGGCGCGGCCCGCCGAGCGCTGCAGCGCCGGGTTGTCGTGATCGGTCGCCGACAGCAGCGTCGCGACCGGCGACAGCTCGGTCATGCCGTAGGCCTGGGTGAATCCCGCTGCGGTAAAGACCTTTCTGGCCCGGCCGAGCACCGCCTGGGAAATCGGCGAGGCACCGTAGGTGACCGTCTGCACGCCACCGAGATCGAAGTCCGCGGCGGCCGGGTCGTCGACGAGCATTTGAATCATGGTCGGCACCAACAGGAGATTGGTGACGCCGTGCTCGGTGATCGCGCGCAGGACACCGATCGGGGTGAACATCGGCACGATCACGTGGGTCGCGTTGACCAGGTTGCCCGCGGTCCACATGGCGATATCGGCGAGATGGAACATCGGCGCCGCGTGCAGCACGGTGCCGCCCCGAGTCATGAATTCGCCGCCCGCGATGCTGCCGAGCGCGGAGATGATCATGTTGTCGTGGCTGAGCATCACGCCTTTGGGATGCCCGGTGGTGCCGCCGGTGTAGAAGACGCCGGCCAGGCTGTCGCCGCCGGTTCTGGCGTCAGCGACCGGAGCATGGTCGGCGACGAGCGTCTCGTAATGCAGTGTGTCCGTCGGCGGTTCGCCGTCGCCGCAGAAGATCACCGCGGTCAACTCCGGAACCTCTTGCCGCAGTGTGGGAATCATCGCGGCGAACGCGTCGTCGACCAGCAGCACCCTGGTATCGGATTCGCGCAGCGAGTAGCTGATTTCGGCCGGACTCCAGCGAATGTTCACCGGGTTGACCGCCGCCCCGATCCACGGCACCGCGTACAGGTATTCGTAGTAGCGATCGGAATTCAGCGCGAGCATGCCGACCCGATCCCCCGGCCGGACACCGAGCGCGGCCAGCGCACCCGCGAATCTGGCTATGCGATCGGCTGATTCGGCTACGGTGCGCACCCGATCGCCGTAGATCGTCAGCGGACGATCCGGGTTCTGCTGCAGATTGCGGTGCAGGGATTGGGTCACATACATGGCGGTCCTAGATGTTGAAGCCGCCGCCGCAGACCAGGGTCTGCGCGCTGACATAGTCGGACTCGGGAATGCAGAGCAGATACACCGCACCGGCGGCCTCGGTCGGTGTGCCGCCGCGGCCGAGCGGCACCATCTGCTCCATCGCCGCGAGCAGGTCCGGGTTGACGCCGACCTTGATCTCCTTGCCCTGCACGTCGATCGTGCCGCCGGTGCCGGCGGGCGCCTCGGTGAGCCTGGTCTTGATCAGGCCGAACGCGACGGCGTTCACCGTGACGTTGTAGCGGCCCCACTCCTTGGCCAGCGCCTTGGTGAGGCCGATGACGCCTGCCTTGCCCGAGGAGTAGTTCGCCTGTCCCGCATTGCCGCCGGTGCCAGCCATCGAGGAGATGTTGACGACCTTGCGGCACGGCACCGGCGCACCGGCCGCCTTGGCCTTCTTCACCGCCGCCGCGATCACCGGCTGTGCGGCGCGCAGGATCCGGAAGGGTGCCTTGAGGTGCACGTCGAGGATGGCGTCCCACTGTTCGTCGGACATCTTCTGGATCACCGAATCCCAGGTGTAGCCCGCGTTGTTGACGATGATGTCCAGGCCGCCGAACTCGTCGACGGCGGTCTGCACGAATCGCTCGGCTAAACCCTCCTCGGTGACGCTGCCGACACACGAAACAGCCTGTCCGCCAGCGGTTTCGACGGCGGCGACGGTTTCCTTGGCCGGTTCGGCGTCGAGGTCGTTCACCACGACCTTCGCGCCCTCGCTCGCCAGTTTCAGCGCGATCTCGCGGCCGATGCCGCGGCCGGAGCCGGAGACAATGGCGACCTTGCCATCAAGAGTTCCCATGTGCTGCCTGTCCTTTCAGAGGGCGACGACGGCGTCGCCGGTGAGGGTGACGGTGCCGTCGGCGAGGGTGACGGCGAGGTCGAGGGTGGCCCGGCGTTCGCCGTCCACAGTGTCGATCGACACGACCTTGCCGGTCGCGGTCGGCTGCGCGTGCACCGGCGTGATGGCGGCGAAACGCACCCGATAGCTCCGAATCGCCTGCGGCCCAACCCAGTCGGTGAGCAACCGGCCGAGGTAGGCCATCGACAACATGCCGTGCGCGAAGACGTCGTCCAGCCCGGCGGACTTCGCCACATCGAGGTCGATGTGCATCGGGTTGTGGTCGCCGGACGCACCGGCGAACAGGGCAAGGGTGGTTCGGGAGATCGGCTGCACGCGCAGCGGTGGCAGCTCGGTGCCGACCTCGACGGATGCGGTTGTTGTCATTTCGCTGCCTCCGGGTTGCGCACGACGATCACGGATTTCAGCTCGGCGACCAGGGTGCCGTCGGCGCGGGTGACGGTGGAGGTCTTCTCGATGAACTCCAGCGCGCCACCCTTTTTGGTGTAGACGTTGCCGATGGCCGGTGTCGCGGTCAGTACGTCGCCCGCCACCGCGGTGGCGTGGTAGGTGAAGGACTGTTCGCCGTGCAGCACCCGGCGCAGATCGACACCGAGGTCGGTGAGCCAGCTGAACGAATCGGGGTTGTCCAGTTCGATGCCGAACAAGAAGGTCGGCGGCACAGGCAGATTCGAGTAGCCAGCCGCCTTCGCTGCGTCGAGATCGGTGAAGATCGGGTTGCGCTCGCCGATCGCCTCGGCGAAGAACCGCAGCCGTCCGGCCTCCACTGTCAAGGTGCTCGGCGGCAGTTGTTTGCCGATTACGCTCTGGTCCAGGGGCATTGGCTCAACTCACCTTCTCGTACATGGTCACCACGGCCGCGCCGCCGAGCCCGATGTTGTGCTGCAGGGCGACCTTCAGATCGTCGGCCACCTGGCGTCCCTCGGCCTGTCCGCGTAGCTGCCAGACCAATTCGGCGCACTGGGCGAGCCCGGTCGCGCCGAGCGGATGTCCCTTGGACAGCAGGCCGCCGGACGGATTCGTGACGACACGACCGCCGTAGGTGTTGTCGCCGTCGTTGACGAACTTCTCGGCGGTGCCCTCCGGGGTGAGCCCGAGCGCCTCATAGGTGAGCAGTTCGTTGGCGGTGAAGCAGTCGTGCAGCTCGACCACCCGAATGTCGTCGGGCGAGACACCAGACGCCTCGTAAACCTGCTGTGCCGCGGCCTTGGACATGTCGTAGCCGACGACCTTCGTCATGTCCTTCTCGGCGAAGGTCGATGGGAAGTCGGTGGTCATCGCCTGCGCCCTGATCACGATCGACGGATCAATGCCGTTGGCCCTCGCGAAATCCTCGCTGACGAGGACCGCCGCGGCCGCGCCGCAGGTGGGCGGGCAGCACTGCAGCCGGGTCAGCGGGCCGTAGATGTGCGGCGAGGCAAGCACTTCGGCCACCGTCACCGGATCCCGGAACACCGCGAACGGATTGTTGGCGGCGTGCCTGCGCGACTTCACCGAGATCTTGGCGAAGGTTTCCGGTGCGGTGCCGTACTTTTCCGCGTACTGCCGCCCGGCCCCGCCGAACATCTGTGCCGCGAAGGGAGATTCGTCGCGCTGCTGGATCTCGTCCATCACCTCGTCGAACCGCGCGAACGGACTTGGCCGGTCGGTGTAGCCCATTGCCAGCGCCCCGCGCCGCATCTGCTCGAACCCGACGGCGAGGACCGCCTCGGCGGCACCGGATTCGACGGCCTGGCGCGCGAGGAACAGTGCCGACGATCCCGTCGAGCAGTTGTTGTTGACGTTGATCACCGGGATACCGGTCTGCCCGAGCCCGTAGATCACGGCCTGCCCGCAGGTGGAGTCGCCGTAGACGTACCCGGCGTAGGCCTGCTGGATCTCGGCGTATTCGACCCCGGCGTCGCGCAGCGCGGCCTGGGCCGCGCTCGTGCCCATGACGTCGTAGGTCTTGCTGCGGCTCGGTGTGCTGAACGGAATCATTCCCACACCGGCCACGACTGCGCGTCTGCTCATGTCGTTCCCATCAACAGTGACTAGCGGCTGTTCACTTATTGAACAACACATCACCGCTAACTGGCAGTGGTATCGACATAGTCGCTGGTCAGTGACGCGCATTACGCTATGGAAGATTCACTTACACCGGCAAACCGCCCCTGGAAACGGCTCGAGCCCCCGCATCTCTAGAGAAGATGCGGGGGCTCGTGTCATGTCCGGCGTCAGGCGTGCGGCGGATTGACCTCCCCGACAGCAGACCCGGAGCCATCTTCGGCTCTACTGAATACCGGCTGATGATGTACGTCACTGCTCTCGGCAGGCGTATACACCTGAATGGGAATGGTGTCATGGCTGAACAGCCCGGACCCTTGCCCGCTTTCCTGACTCATCCGTCGAGCCTCCTCCGATCGGCCGCGAATAGCCAATCCCCCCTATTCAACCCCGTCGGCCCGTCGAAGCACGCACGATCCCGCTCCAATTGGAATGTTGTCGTGTCCCGACTCGGGTATCCGGTGCCGCCATGTCCCGTTGTACTGGCGTCCTCCTGCTGTTGCCGTTGCGGTGTCCGAGGCGCTGGTACCGTCGAGGCAAGAATCATTGTCGGCCTTTCCTCCGGCCGACCATCGAGCTCGGTTCAGCCGAGCAACGCCGATCACGACACGCGTCGGCGGCCCGACTCGGGCTTCTGCGCCTGCGCAGCCGATCCATCCGAAGAGGACCAATGGCCATCACCGATATCGCCGTGTACACGCACCTGAGCAAGGAAGACATCGAGGCCCTCGGCACCGAACTCGACGCGATCCACCGTGACGTCAGCGACTCGCTCGGCGGCCGCGACGCCGCCTACATCCGGCGCACCATTCGATTCCAGCGGGCGCTCGACATCGCGGCCCGGCTGCTGATCGCGGTGAATCGGAACAAGGCGACCTGGCTGCTCGGCACGGCGGCGCTGGCCGCGGCCAAGTGCATCGAGAACATGGAGATCGGGCACAACGTCTCGCACGGCCAGTGGGATTGGATGAACGACCCGGAGATCCACTCGAGCACCTGGGAATGGGACATGGTCGGGCTGTCTTCCCAGTGGCGGTACTCGCACAACTTCCGCCACCACGTCTATACCAATGTCATCGACATGGACGACGACATCGGCTTCGGCGTGATGCGGGTGACCAGGGATCAGGAGTGGAACCCGAGCCATCTGCTGCAGCCGCTGCAAAACCTGTTGCTGGCCACCACCTTCGAGTGGGGCATCGGCCTGCACGGCCTGTACGCGGACCGCGACCGTTTCGAGACGAAGGCCGAAAAGGCCACTGTGACGAAGGCTTTCCTGAAGAAGATCTCCCGGCAGGCGCTCAAGGACTACGTACTGTTCCCCGCGCTGAGCGGCAAGCGCTGGCGCCGCGCCCTTGCGGCGAACGTCACCGCCAACGTCGTGCGCAATGCCTGGACGTACGTGGTCATCTTCTGCGGCCACTTCCCCGACGGTGCGGAGAAGTTCACGCCCGCCGCGCTCGAGGACGAGACGAAATCCGAGTGGTACCTGCGTCAGATGCTCGGAACCGCGAACTTCGACGCCGGGCCGACCCTCGCCTTCGCCAGCGGAAACCTGTGCTACCAGATCGAACACCACCTGTTTCCGGACCTGCCGAGCAATCGCTACGCCGAGATCGCGGTACGGGTTCGCGCACTGTGCGATAAGTACGACCTGCCCTACACCAGCGGGCCACTGTTGCGTCAGTACCTACTCACCATGCGGACCATCCACAAGCTGGCGGTGCCCGACCGCTTCCTGATCGCCACCTCCGACGACGCGCCGGAAACCGCATCGGAACGCAAGTTCCAGACCGGCGCCGCGCACGCCGTCGCCGAAATCTCCGACGTGACAACAGGTTTGCGCACCGCGCTGCACAACGGGCGCTTGCGGTTGGAACTGGAGGCCGGACTCAAGGGCGGCCGGTTGCGCCGGTCCGCGCAGCGGCTGCGTTCGAATATCGCGGGCTCGCTGCGTAGGCCGGTCGCCGTCACCGGATAGCCGTCAGCGCGCTTCGGCCTCGTCCCTCCGCCGCTTGGAGCGCAACCAGCCGAACGTCAATTGCACCGCGCGTTGCCAGTTCTCGTACTCGTCGGCGCGGTGGATCGGGTCCATCTGCGGCATCCATTGCGCGGCAAGGCGCCAGTTGTTGCGCAGGCCCTCCAGATCCGGCCAGTAGCCGACGGCGAGCCCGGCGGCGTAAGCCGCACCGAGCGAGACGGTTTCGGCGTTGAACGGGCGCATGACGGGGACGTCGAGCACGTCGGCGACGATCTGCATGAGCAGGTTGTCGGAGGTCATGCCACCGTCGACGCGTAGCGCGCGAGCCTGTAAACCGGAGTCGGCGTTCATCGCGTCGACCACCTCACGGGTCTGCCACGCCGTGGCCTCCAGGACGGCACGGGCGATGTGCCCCTTGGTGATATAGGACGTGAGCCCGGCGATGAGGCCACGGGCGTCACTGCGCCAGTGTGGCGCGTACAGCCCGGAGAACGCGGGCACGATGTAGCAGCCGCCGTTGTCTTGCACTGTGCGCGCGAGGGTTTCGATCTCCGGCGCGCTGGCGACCAGGCCGATGTTGTCCCGCACCCACTGCACCAGCGAGCCGGTGACCGCGATCGGCCCCTCCAGCGCGTACACCGGCTTCTCGTCGCCGATCTGGTAGCCGATGGTGGTGAGCAGGCCGTGCGAGGACTGCACCAATTCGCGGCCGGTGTTCATCATCAGGAAGCCGCCGGTGCCGTAGGTGCACTTGGTTTCCCCACGCGCGAAACAGGTTTGGCCGAACAGCGCGGCATGCTGGTCGCCGAGTGCTGCGGCGATCGGGATGCCTGGCACGACACGACGGGTCGTCCCGTAGGACGCGGTCGAGGGCTGTATGCGCGGCAGCATCGCCGCGGGAATACCGAAGAAGCTCAGCAGTTCCGGGTCCCAGGTGAGGGTGGCCAGGTCCATCAGCAGCGTGCGGCTGGCGTTGGTGACATCGGTGAGGTGCAGGCCGCCGTCGACCCCGCCGGTCAGGTTCCAGATCAGCCAGGTTTCCATGGTGCCGAACAGCACCTCGCCGCGTTCGGCCCGATCGCGAAGGCCCGCAATGGTATCGAGCAGCCAGCGCAGCCGTGGCGCGGCGAAGTAGGTGGCGAGCGGCAGCCCGCTGATCTCCCGAATACGTTGCGCGCCAGGCTTTTCCTCGAATTCGCGAACCAGCTCCTCGGTGCGCGTGTCCTGCCAGACGATGGCCCGCCGGATCGGCAACCCGGTCCGGCGATCCCAGACCACAGTGGTCTCGCGCTGGTTGGCGATGCCGAGGGCCGCGACCTGATCGGCGGTGATGCCGGAGTCGCGCAGCGCCTGCGGCACGATCCGGTCGACGTTGCGCCAGATCTCCATCGCGTCCTGCTCGACCCAGCCCGGTCGAGGGTAGTGCTGCTGATGCTCGCGCTGCGCGACACCGACCAGCCGTGCGCGTTGATCGAACAGGATGCACCTCGTCGAGGTGGTGCCCTGGTCGATGGCGAGCACAAACCGCTGCGTCATCCGCGTCCTCTCTTGCTATGAATCAGTGTGGTCAGTGTCCGGCGCCGAGATCACGCGACACCGCGTGCGCGGCGTCGCGCACCTGGGTGATCAACGCGGGACGGTGCCGTAGTTGCGGGTCGCAGAGCCGGTCGACCGGTCCGCTGATGCCGATGGCGCCGACCACGAGCCCGCCGTGCGAGCGGATCGGCGCGGCGATGCCAGCCTCGCCCGGCCGGAATTCCTCGGTGTCCCCGGCCCATCCGGCCTGCCTGACCGCGGCGAGGGCCCGATTGAGCGCGGCCCGGTCGACGATGGTGCGGCGGGTGAGCGAGGGCAGATCGACGCCGCGCACCGCGGCCGCGAGTTCCGAGTCGAAGGCGAGCAGCACCTTGCCGAGCGCGGTCGCGTGCGGCGGCAGTAGTTCGCCGAGCTCTAGTGCCTGTTCGGTGTTGTCCGGACGAAAGACGTGGTGCACGACCACGACGCTGCCGTCCATCGGGGCGCCGATGCGTACCGACTCGCCGGTGCGCGCGGCCAGCGCGTCGGCCCAGTTGATCGCGCGCGAGCGCAGCTCGTTGGCATCGAGGTAACTGGTGCCGAGGTGGACAAGCGCCGCGCCGAGCTGATACTTGCCGGTCGCCGAATCCTGCTCGACGAAACCGACGCCCTGCAAGGTGCGCAGGATGCCGTGCGCGGTGGGTTTGGCGAGGCCGAGCGCGCTCGCGATCTCGCCGACGCCGAGGCGACCCGCGCCGCGGGCGAGCAGCCGCAGAATGGCCGCCGCTCGTTCGATCGATTGGATCGGACCGGGCATGAACCGAAACCTAACCTTTCGATTCGACAATGTCGAACATGTCGTCAACGGAAGGCAACACTCCCGGCGGCCCGATGTGACGTGCGTCATGCCGACTACCTCGGGCGCCCGACAGTAGCCGTACCGGGCGGCCACAACCAGCCCAAGCGTTCAGCATTGTCGAACGCGTCCTCTGTGCTGCCTGTTCATCGAGTCGTAACGTCGAGTTCCGCAGGGTCGCGTCCGCGACCGGCAGGGCGAACGGAGGCTCAACGGTGAACTTCGGCTCGATCTTCCTGAGTGAAGCACTAGGCACGGGGATGCTGGTCTTACTCGGAGTCGGCGTGGTCGCGAACGTATTGCTGACCAAATCCAAGGGATTCGACGGCGGTTGGTTATTGATCAACTTCGGGTGGGGCCTCGGCGTGCTCGCCGGGGTGTATGTCGCGTACAAAACCGGCGGCCACCTCAATCCCGCATACACGATCGGCGTGCTGGCCAGCGGCGCGCACGAATACACACCCGGCGTCGAGATCACCGTCGCCACCACCCTCGCCTACATCCTCGGCCAGCTGGTCGGTGCGTTCGTCGGCGCGAATCTCGCCTATGTCGCCTATAAGCGGCACTTCGACGAGGAAACCGACGCGGGCAAGAAGCTCGGCGTGTTCGCCACCGGTCCCGCGATCCGCGGGCTGCCATGGAACTTCGCCACCGAGGTGATCGCCACCTTCGCCCTCGTGCTCGTGCTGCTGGCCACCGGCCACACCGCGACCGGGCTCGGCCCGGTGGCCGCGGCGCTGGTCGTGGTCGGTATCGGCGCTTCGCTCGGCGGGCCGACGGGCTATGCCATCAACCCCGCCCGCGATCTCGGGCCTCGGCTGGCGCACGCGGTGCTGCCGGTGCACAAGAGCCCGGGGGCTCGGCCGGTGCCGACCGCCGACAGCTCAGACGAGCCACTGGCCGATCCGGGACCGGCCAACGTGCCAGCGGGCAAGAACTCCGACTGGGGTTATGCCTGGGTGCCGATCGTCGGCCCGCTGCTCGGCGGCGCGCTCGCCGGGCTGGCCGCACAGGTCCTTTTCTGAATCACCCTCTTGCTCAGTAGTTTTCTTCCGAAAGGACCACGATGAGCCAGTACGTCGGCGCCATCGACCAGGGCACCACAAGCACACGCTTCATGGTGTTCGATCACAGCGGCAACGAAGTCGCCCGCCACCAGCTCGAGCACCAGCAGATCCTGCCGCGCGCGGGCTGGGTGGAGCACGATCCGACCGAGATCTGGGAACGCACCCGCGCGGTCATTCAGAGCACGCTCACCAAGGCCGATCTCGACGCGAGCGACCTCGCGGCGGTCGGCGTCACCAATCAGCGCGAAACCACCGTGGTGTGGAACCGCAAGACCGGGCGTCCGTACTGCAACGCCATCGTCTGGCAGGACACCCGCACCGACCGTATCGCCGCCGAGCTGGAGCGCGCCGGGCACGGCGACACGATCCGGCACAAGGCCGGATTACCCCCTGCCACTTACTTTTCCGGCGGCAAGCTGCGCTGGATTCTCGATAACGTCGCCGGTGTCGCGGAGGCGGCCGAGCGCGGCGAGGCGATCTTCGGTAATACCGACAGCTGGCTGCTGTGGAACCTGACCGGCGGGGTGGACGGCGGCGTGCACGTCACCGATCCGACCAATGCCAGCCGCACCATGCTGATGAACCTGGAGACCCTGGACTGGGACGACGAACTGTTGTCCATCTTCGGCATCCCGCGTTCGATGCTGCCGGCCATCGCGCCGTCGTCGAACCCGGAGCTGTTCGGAAAGACAAGGGCCGATGGGCCTTTCGGCGGCGAGGTGCCGCTCGCCGGTGTGCTCGGTGATCAGCAGGCGGCCACGGTCGGCCAGGTGTGCTTCCGGCCCGGCGAGGCCAAGAACACCTACGGCACCGGAAACTTCTTGCTGCTCAACACCGGTACCGACATCGTGCGGTCGGAGCACGGCCTGCTCACCACGGTTGCCTACCAGTTCGGCGACCAGCAGCCGGTCTACGCGCTGGAAGGCTCGATCGCGGTGACCGGCTCGGCGGTGCAGTGGCTGCGCGACCAGCTCGGCATCATTTCCGGTGCGTCGCAAAGCGAATCGCTGGCCAGGCAGGTCGAGGACAACGGCGGCGTGTACTTCGTGCCCGCGTTCTCCGGCCTGTTCGCGCCCTACTGGCGCTCCGACGCGCGCGGCGCGATCGTCGGGCTGTCGCGCTTCAGCACCAACGCCCATCTGGCGCGGGCGACGCTGGAATCCATTTGCTACCAAACCCGTGACGTCGTCGAGGCCATGCAGGCCGACTCTGGCGTACAGCTCGATGTGCTGCGCGTCGACGGCGGAGTCACCGCCAACGAGCTGTGCATGCAGATCCAGGCCGACTTCCTCGGCGTGCCGGTCTCGCGGCCGGTGGTCGCGGAGACCACCGCGCTCGGCGCCGCCTACGCGGCCGGTCTGGCCGTCGGATTCTGGAGCAGCACAGACGAACTCGTACAGAACTGGCACGAGGACAAGCGCTGGAACCCCACCTGGTCCGAGGAGCAACGCGAACGCGGCTACGCCCGCTGGCAGAAGGCCGTGTCGCGCACCCTCGACTGGATAGACGTAGACGACTGAGTCGCCGACGCGAATATCACTGGAACAAGGAGAGATTCATGTCAGCACGATTAGACCCCACCTACCGCGCCGAGGCGATCGACGCACTGGGCGACGACGAGATCGATGTGCTGGTGATCGGCGGCGGCGTGGTCGGCGCCGGCGCCGCACTGGATGCCGCCTCGCGCGGCCTGAGCGTCACCCTGGTGGAAGCCAGGGACTTCGCGGCTGGCACGTCAAGCCGCTCCAGCAAGCTCATCCACGGCGGGCTGCGCTACCTCGAGCAGCTCGACTTCTGGCTGGTGCGTGAGGCTTTGAAGGAACGCGGGCTGTTGCTGAACAAGCTGGCGCCGCACCTGGTTCGCCCGGTGTCGTTCCTGCTTCCGCTGCAGCACCGGGTATGGGAGCGCGCATACATCGGTGCGGGCGTCGCACTGTACGACACGATCGGTGGCGCACGGGCACTGCCGATGCACCGGCACCTGACCCGTACGCGCGCACTGGAATTGGCGCCCGCGCTGCGCGAGGACTCGATGACCGGTGCCATCCGCTACTTCGACGCACAGGTCGATGACGCGCGGCACACCATGACCATCGCCCGCACCGCGGCACAGCACGGCGCGACCGTGCTGACCCGCACCAAGGTCACCGGGCTGCTGCGCGACGGCGAGCGGGTCGTCGGCGCGCACGTCACCGATCTGGAGACCGGGTGCGAATACACCGTGCGGGCCCGCAGGGTGATCAGCGCGACCGGCGTGTGGACCGACGAGATGAACCGGATGACCGGCGTCGAATTCCCGTTCCACGTGCGCACTTCCAAGGGTGTGCACATCCTGGTTCCGCGCGAGCGCCTCGACCTGGACACCGGGCTGATCATGCGCACCGAGAAGAGCGTGCTGTTCGTGATCCCGTGGCACCAGCACTGGATCATCGGCACCACGGACACCGATTGGTCGCTGGACAAGGATCATCCGGCCGCGAGCAACGCCGACGTGCAGTACATCCTCGATCACGTCAACGCGGTGCTGCGCGAGCCGCTGACCCGCGACGACATCGTCGGCACCTATGCCGGGCTGCGTCCGCTGGTGTCCGGTGCGTCCAGCGACACCGCGAAGCTGTCGCGCGAACACGCTGTGGCCGAACCGGTTCCGGGTCTGTTCGTGATCGCGGGCGGCAAGTACACCACCTACCGGGTGATGGCGGCCGACGTGGTCGACGCCGCCGTGGCCGGCCTCGGTCGCGCTGTCGCGCCGTCGGTGACCGAGAAGCTGCCGCTGCTCGGCGCGGTCGGCTACCAGGAGATGGCGGCCGACCTCGACGGTCTCGCACAGCGGGCCGGGCTGCCGAAGGCCACCGTCGAGCACCTGCTCGGCCGCTACGGTTCGGCCGTGCACGACCTGTTCGAGCTGATCGCCGAGGATCCGGCGCTCGGCGAGCCGCTGGCGGGTGCCGAGGAGTACCTCGCTGCCGAGGTCGTCTACGCGGTAACCCACGAGGGCGCACTGCATCTCGACGACGTGCTCACCCGCCGCACCCGCATCTCCATCGAGGCATCGGATCGCGGCCTGATCGCCGCCCCCGAGGTCGCCTTCCTGATCGGCGCCCGCCTCGGCTGGGACGCCGACACCGCCGAGCGCGAACTCACCCGCTACCGGGACCGCGTCCAGGCCGAACTGGCCGCCAACCAGGCGGCCGACGACGAGTCCGCGAACGCCGCCCGCTTGGTCGCCGTCGCCTGACACCCGCGTCCCCGGCGAGCTCGAACCTGTTCTCAGCCATGCATTTTCGGCCGAACTTCGAGCTCGCCGGGTGTCAGCGCGTTCAGTTCTCACCCAGTTGGAAATCCCAGATGAGCATCGCGGAAGTGTTGACCTCAACCCGTGTTCAGGGTGGAGCATGGGGGCATGACTCGACCCGTCGATTTCTGGAATTCCGTTTACGACAATGACATCGCCCCGTGGGTGATCGGGGAACCGCAGGCCGCGATCGTCGCGCTGGAGCGCGACGGCTGGATTCGCGGGCGGGTGCTCGATCCCGGCTGCGGGGCAGGCGAACACACGATTCTGTTGACCAAGCTCGGGTACGACGTGCTCGGTATCGACCTGTCCCCCAGCGCGGTCGAATTCGCCAGGGCAAACGCTGCCGCGCAGGAGATTCCGGCCGCTCGGTTCGAGGTGGGCGACGCTATCGCCCTCGGTGCCGCGAGTGCCGCGCCGACCTACGACACGATCGTGGACAGTGCGCTGTTCCACATCTTCGGTACCGAATCCGACACCCGTGCGGCGTACGTGCGCAGCCTGCACGCGCTCTGCAAGCCGGGCGGCCTGGTCAATATCCTCGCGCTGTCCGATGCAGGACCGGGCTTCGGGCCGCAGATCAGCGATGCGGTGATCCGCGAATCATTCACTGACGGTTGGGAATTGGAGGACCTTCAGCTGACGCACTACCGCGGCCGTGTCACCGAGGCAACCCTCGAGCAGAAGCCGGACCTCGGCCTGCCCGTTGGCAGCGCCATCGATGTCCCGGCATGGCTGGCCCGGATCCGCCGCGTCTAGACGTCTGGTCCGCCCATACCCGCCGGTTGCCCGCCCGAGATGCGCGCGTGCAGGTGCATGTCGTGCCAGCCGTCGGCGTGCAGTCCCGCGCTGCGCATGGTCCCTTCCAGGGCGTAGCCGAGCTTGGTGGCGACCCGGCAGGACGGCTGGTTCGCCACCGAGTGGCTCAGTTGGAGGCGATGGAACCCGATATCGAAGGCCCATGTCGTCAGCGCGGCGACCGCGCGCGGCGTGACGGCCTGTCCACGAACGGCGGGTGCGGTCCAGTAGGCGACCTCAGCTTGACCGCCCGTCAGCTCCAGGTTCTTCAACGAGGCGCGGCCGACGAGCCGTCCGCTGGCGATGTCGGTGACCGCCCAGTTGGCGGCGACGACCGCGCTCCACGTCCCCGCCCACCGTTCGATCCAGTCACGTACCTCGGCGAGCGAGCCCGCGCTGCGGACGTGCCAGCGCTGGATCAGGGGATCGGCGAAGACTTCGAAGACCTCCTGCGCGTCATCGACCAGCCATGGCCGAAGCAGCAGCCCGTCGCCGGTGGCGATCTCCGGTTGCGTTCCCTTGGTGAATCTTTCGGCGGCGACCAAGTCGTCCGTCAGCAGTGGCATGCCGTCGATTCTTCCCGTCGGCGGCGCGTTCGACGCGAGAAACGTGCTCATGACCTGACGCGGGCGCAAGGTACTCGCGCCTGGCGGATCGGCGAGTAGTCAGGCGTCCAGATGATCTAGGGTCAGCTTATGCAGACGCTGAATGTGGCCGAGGCCGAGCGAGTTGCCGCGCTGCTTGCGGCGGAGGCCAACGCTGTCGCGTTGTTCGACGAGGTGATCGAGCGGGGGATCATCGCGCCGGGGGTGCGGGAATCCGTGGTCAGCGACGCGGTGCGCGATCTCGCCGACGAGATGTTCGGCACGCGGCGGTATTGGCACAAGCGGATCGTGCGGTCCGGGATCAATACGCTCGAGCCGTACAGCGCGAACCCGCCGGATCGGATCATCGGCGCCGATGACATCTGTTTCCTCGACTTCGGGCCGATCTTCGCGGAATGGGAGGCCGACTTCGGCCGCACCTATGTGCTCGGCGACGACCCGGCCAAGCTGGCATTGCGCGACGCGCTCGAGCCGCTGTGGGAGCAGGGGCGCGACTACTTCGACGCGCACCCCGATATCACCGGGGAGCAGCTCTACACCTGGGTCGCCGGGCAGGCGGTCGAGCAGGGGTGGGAGCTAACCGCGGCGATCGCCGGGCATCTGGTCGGCGAGTTCCCGCACAAGCAGATCTCCGGCACCGAGCTCACCTCGTATGTCGCGGCGGGATCGACCGAGCCGATGCGCAGGCTCGATCCCAAAGGCCGGATCTGCCATTGGATTCTGGAGATCCACCTGGTCGACCGTGCCAACAACATCGGCGGGTTCTTCGAACAACTCCTCGATGTGCGCCCGTCAGTGGATGGCGGCAAGTAGCTCGGCGGCGGGCAGCGAGGCGGGCGGGCGCCCTTCCCTGGCGAAGGTGTTGGCGAGCTGGCGGATGTGCTCGTTGACCGGGGTCGGCACGCCGTGCAGGCGGCTGAGCAGCACGATTTCGCCGTTGAGGTAATCGGTTTCGATGGTGCCGGTGCCGCGGACCAGACTCTGCCACGACGAGCTGCCGGACCTGCTCGCGCGATCGGTGCTCAAGATATCGCCACGCCTTGCCCGGTACTCGTCGAATGAGGTGACCGGGATACCGGCCGCGGCAAGGACTTTCGCCCCTTCGGCACACGCGAGTTCGACAAGCTCGGCGATACCGTCGCCGGGCTGAACTGTCGCATCGATCGCGTTGCCGAGGTTCATCAGCAGCTTGTGGTACTTCCACCGCATGATGTCGGCCCTCGGCTCGGAATGGCAGCCCGCCGAACGCAACGCCGCCGCAATGGATTCCGCCGTCTCGTCGAGCTCCGCCGGATACCTGCCGATGTCGAGGATGGCAGGCACCGGCCACGCGCGCGGCTCCACCACACCCGGCTCCAGATGGGTGGATGGGAACATCACGCAGACGCCGTACACATTAGGGAACAGTCGCAACGCGGCGCGCTCGTTGGCGACGCCGTTCTGCACACACACGATCGGCGTCGCCGGATCGACCACCGCAGCCAGATCCCGCAGTGCCGCTTCGGTATTCATGCTCTTCATCGCCAGCAGCAGCACATCGCCCGGTGCGCTGTCGAGCTCCGCCGGACTCGACACCGCGGCAATGGACAACGTCTCCGTACCGCCGCCGGTCACCAAGCGCAGCCCGTCCGACCGGATCGCGGCCAGGTGCGCACCCCGCGCGATGAGCACGACCTCATGTCCCGCCCGATGCAGCAGCCCGCCGAGACTCCCGCCGACCGCACCCGCCCCGTACACGATGAACCGCTTGGTATCCATGCCCCGAGCCTGCCAGTTCCGGCGGGCTGCCGCCCGGTTCGATCGTTCGACCTGACCAAGGGCGCGGTGCACCCGGTTGCCCGGCGTCGCTCAGTAAGATCGAGTTCGCTGTCGATGGGGTTCCCACTCCGGGTCGCGTTCGCTCAGAAGGATGGCCGATGCTGCGTTTCTTCCTGTTCGGCGCGTTGGTGCCCGCCATGCTGATCGTCGGTGTCGCGGCCGCGATCGGCGGCTGGGCCTGGTCGATCGTGCTCGTCCTGCTCGGGGCGCTGCTGCTGCTCGGCGTCTACGACCTCATCCAGCGCAAGCATTCGTTGCTGCGGAACTATCCGCTGCTCGGGCATCTGCGGTATCTGCTGGAGGAGATCCGGCCCGAGATTCAGCAGTACTTCGTGGAGCGCAATTTCGACGGACGCCCCTACGACCGCGAGATCCGATCGACGATCTACGAGCGCGCCAAGGGAATTCACGGTGAGCAGTCGTTCGGCACCGAGCGCGACCTCGACGCGATCGGCAGCGAGTACCTGGTGCACTCGATCGCGCCGGTGCCCGAACCCGCCGAGCCGCCTCGGGTCATGGTCGGCGGCCCGGATTGCACCAAGCCCTACGCGATGTCGCTGATGAACGTCTCGGCGATGAGCTTCGGCGCGCTGTCGGCCAATGCCATCCGCGCGTTGAATCACGGTGCGGCCCTTGGTGGTTTCGCGCACGACACTGGCGAAGGCGGGCTCACCTCCTACCACCTCGACGGCGGCGGGGACCTGATCTGGGAGCTGGGATCGGGCTACTTCGGCGCGCGCACCGCGACCGGTGATTTCGACCCGGCACAGTTCGCTGACAAGGCCGCGAACGAGCGGATCAAGGCAATCTCGGTGAAGCTCAGTCAAGGTGCGAAACCGGGGATCGGCGGCGTGCTGCCCGCCGCGAAGGTGACCGAGGAGATCGCGGGCTTCCGCGGCGTGCCCGCGCACGTGAAATGCGTCAGCCCACCGATGCATTCGGCCTTCTCGACGCCGCGCGAGCTGATCGAGTTCATCGCGCGCCTGCGCGAGCTGTCCGGCGGTAAACCCGTCGGCTTCAAACTCTGTGTCGGCTCACGCATCGACGTGCTCGCCTTCTGCAAGGCGATGGTGGCCGAAGGCGTCACACCGGATTTCATCACCGTCGACGGCGCCGAGGGCGGAACCGCCGCCGCCCCACTGGAATACGAGGACCATGTCGGCCTTCCGCTCACCGATGGGCTGATGACCGTGCACAACGCGCTCGTCGGCACCGGGCTTCGCGACCGGATCACCCTCGGCGCCAGCGGAAAGGTCGCCACCGCAAGCGATATCGTCATCCGCCTCATCCAGGGCGCCGACTTCACCAACTCCGCGCGGGCCATGATGATGGCGGTCGGCTGCATCCAGGCCATGGTCTGCCACACCAACAAGTGTCCGGTCGGCGTTGCCACGCAGGACCCCAAGCGCGCCCGCGCACTCGACGTGTCCGAGAAGAGCATTCGGGTCAAGCGCTATCACGAGGCGGTGGTCGCGCAGGCCGTCGGGCTGATGGCCACGCTCGGCGTCCAGCACCCGAGCGAGCTGACGCCACATATGCTTCGCAAACGAGTTTCGGCCACCAGCGTGCGCTCCTACGCCGAACTCTACGAATGGCTCACTCCCGGTGAGCTTCTCGCCGATACCCCGGCGGCCTGGCGCGAGGACTGGAATTACGCCTCGGCCGACTCGTTCCGGATCAACGCGCCGCATCCCGCCGCACGGTGAGTCAGGCGACGGCCTCGCCCTGGTCGCTCGAGTAGCCGCGGTGCGAGCCCGGTCCGTAGCCGGGGACATTGATGCCGGGCACATCAGCGCCCAACGCGATGATCTGGTTGAGCGTGTTGTGATGCTGCTGTACCTCGGCGATCTGCCCGTCGTGAAAGCGGATCTCACTGAGAAACGTTGCGTGGTAGGCGCGTTGGCTCTCCAGCGCAGTGAAATCGCCCTCGATATTGGCGAACCAGCAGTGCGGCGCGGCGAACGGGCGCACGGCGATGCGGCACAGGCTGCCCGGCTGCCACAGTTCGGTGCTCCACCAGAGCATGCTTTCGCCTAAATCGTCACGGCCCTCGATGGTGTCCGGCAGGCCGGGTAGCTGCCACGGTGCGTGGAATCGCACGTCCGCGGTGACCAGGTCCAGGATCTGCTCATGGTCCTGGAGGAAAAGGAGTTCGTAGAAGCGTTCGATCGCGGCACGTTCGACGGCGGCGTCAGGTAGTCCGGTGGTGCCGTTGCTCCGGGTGCCCAAACGTCTGCGGTCCTGCGGAGCGGTTGTCATGCTGATCATCACAAGCCTTCCTATCGCGCCGGTCGATCACTCGAAGATGAGTCAGCAAATCATGAGCAAACATGAGCCGTCAATGAGTATTACGCGAATCCGCTGTGGTGCTCGCCACTGGTCAGCGGCCCCGTTGTCACCGGCAGCGCCGCGAGCCTGTTTGCCGATCGGTGAGGACGGCCATAGCCTTGAGGTGTTCGCGTGACGGTCGAGCCACGTCACCGAAGCCGAGCTCGGCGAACCCCTCGGGGGCGAAAGAAGTACCGCACTACCTGATCGGAGCCATCCGATGTCGACGATTCTGTACGTCATTCTCCAGCCATTCCTCGGCGAACAAGCAGCCCAGCAGTTGGCCATCAACTTTCTGTTCGGGCCGAGCGACTGACGACCGTCCCGCGCGGGCAAACCTGCGCCCACGGGCCGCTAAACTGCTGAGCGGGACAGTAAGTCGAGGGTGCGCAGCGGGAAGCGCACGGCGAACACAGGAGAAATCATGTCGAGTCGCCGCTTCCGATCCAGTGTTGCCGGGATAGTCATCCTGGTAACCGCACTGGTGGTTGCCGGTTGTTCAGCGTCGGAGTCGAAGAAGCCGGGAGCGGCCGACCCGGCGCCCCCCGCTATCTCCATCACCCCGGCGGCGGGCGCGAAGGATGTCGATCCAACGGCTCCGGTTCAGGTGACCGCGGGTGACGGCATGTTGACCACGGTCACCATGACCAATGAGAAGGGCAAGCCCATCGAGGGCATCTTCACGCCGGACAAGACGGCGTGGAAGCCCACCGAGCCGGTCGGCTACGGCCACAGCTACACCATCACCGCCGAGGGCCTCACGATCACCGGCCGCAGCGGCCCGCTGACCTCGAAGTTCTCCACGCTGACGCCGAACAACCAGACCAAGGTCTATTTCGAGACCACCGGCGGCGGGCTGCTCGACGGCGGCACCTTCGGCGTCGGTGCCGTCATCGCCGCCCACTTCGATGAGGACGTGCCCGACCGGGCGCTGGCCGAGAAGCGGCTACAGGTCACCACGACTCCCCCGCTGGAAGGCTCGTGGTACTGGCTCGACGACCGGCACGTGCACTGGCGGCCGAAGGAGTACTACCCGTCGGGCACGAAGGTGACCGTCTCGGCCAACATCTACGCGGTCGACCTCGGCGGCGGCCTGTACGGCCAGGAGGACACCAAGGCCTCGTTCACCATCGGCGCCTCGCACGTCTCGATCGCCGACGACAACACCAAGCAGGTCCAGGTCTTCGAGGACGGCAAGATGATCCGTTCCATGCCGACCTCGATGGGCATGGGCGGCAGCGAGAACGTCGGCGGCAAGACGATCACGTTCTGGACCCAGCCCGGCGTCTACACGGTGATGAGCAAGGCCAACCCGGTGGTCATGGACTCGTCCACCTTCGGGCTGCCGGTCAACTCCCGGCTCGGCTACAAGGAATCCATCAACTGGGCGACCCGGATCAGCACCGACGGCATCTACCTGCACGAGCTGGCGTCCACGGTGTGGGCGCAGGGCAATACCGACACCTCACACGGCTGCCTGAACCTCAGCCCGGACAACGCGCGCTGGTTCTTCGACTTCGCCGTCCCCGGCGATGTGGTCGAGGTCCGCAACACCGGTGGCGCGCCGCTCGACGTCTGGCAGAACGGTGACTGGGGTCTGTCGTGGGATAAGTGGCAGGCGGGCAGCGCGCTGAAGTAGGCGAGCCAGCTCTGGCCGCGACCGGTCTGGTCCGGCTGGTTGCTCCGGTTCGGCGCAACGTGGCCAGCTGCACGCTGGCCGAGCGCGTGGGCGCGCTGGTCGAGTCCCGCGAAACCTTCGTGACACCAACGGTTTACGACGGGCAGCTGGCATTGCGCGCGGCGTTCAGCTCGCCGCCTCCGCGGTGGGCGGCGGACGGAAGCCGGGGCCGGGGCGCGGTTCGACGTCGCGGGGGTCCAGTTCGGTGCGGCAGTGCTCGCACACCAGCAGTGGCGTGATCGCGTGGCCGCAGGTGCGGTGTTCGAGGATGAGCGGCGGTCCGTCCGGCTCGGCCAGGTGGCGGTCGCCCCACGCCGACATGGCGATGATGATCGGGTAGAGCTCGCGGCCCGCGGCGGTGAGGTGGTAATCGACGCGGCCGCCGCCCTCGTCGGTGCGGGCGAAGATGCCCGCGTCGATCAGCATGCGCAGGCGGCTGGTGAGCAGGTTGCGGTTGGTGATGCCGATATTGCGGGCGAAATCGCTGAACCGGCGCACGCCGAAGAACGCCTCGGCGATGACAAGGATGGTCCACCGGTCGCCGAGCAGCTCGACGACACGGGTCACCGAATCATCGGCCGGGCGTCGGATGGTCATCCGGATATCTTCGCATTCGTCATCGGTATTGCATTCCTACCGTCAGTATCGGAATAATACTACTTGTCCGAGCGCAGCCGGACCCTTCAGGTGGGAGTTCGATGACGTCAGCAGCACAGCCGATCGCCGACTACGTCCGGTTGCTCGACCCCGCGGTGCGGCCGGATCCCTATCCGCTGTTCGCGCGGATACGCGAGGCAGGGCCGTTCCGAATCGGCACGGCGCCGGTCGTCGTGGTGACCAGCCACGCCGACTGCACGGCCGTGCTGCGCGATCCGAGAGTGAGCGTCAACCAGTCGCTGGCCAAGCTGCAACTCGGCTCGATGCCGATCTTCGACGCGACGAAAACCACTGCGGCGCAGGCAAAGCCGTCGTTTCTGTTCCTCGATCCGCCGGACCACACCCGGCTGCGGCGGCTGGTGTCGAAGGCCTTCACCCCGCGCGTGGTGCAGCGGCTCGAACCGCGAATCACCGAGCTCGTCGACGACATTCTCGACAAGCACTCGGCGGCAGCGACATTCGACGCGGTCACCGAGTTCGCCTATCCGCTGCCGGTGACCGTCATCTGCGAACTGCTCGGCGTGCCGCTGGAAGACGAAGCGCGGCTGAGCCGTTGGTCGTCGCTGCTGTCGCGCACATTGGATCCGACCTCGCGGCAGGCCGCCGAGTTCCGCGCCGACCCCGCCGAATTACAGCGCGCCGGAACCGAACTCAGCGCCTACTTCGAGCAGCTGACCGAACACCGCCGCGCCGCGCCTGGACCCGACCTGCTCTCGGAGCTGCTCGCGGCGGAGGACGCCGGGGACAAGCTCACCCACGAGGAGTTGATCGCCACCTGCGCGCTGCTGCTCGTCGCCGGGCACGAGACAACGGTCAACCTCATCGCCAACGCGACCCTCGCGCTGCTGCGCCGCCCCGACGAGCTCGCCGCGCTACGCGCGAATCCCGAACGGGCACAGGGTTTTATCGAGGAGACGCTGCGCTTCGATCCGCCGGTACAGTTGATTCCGCGCATCGCCGCCGACGATCTGACGGTGGGCGGGTTCGCCGTCGAGCGCGGCGATCTGGTGGTGATGCTGATCGCCGCGGCACAGCGCGATCCCGCGGCGTTCCCCGACCCGGACCGCTTCGACCCGTCGCGCGACAACCGGCACCTGGCCTTCGGACTCGGCGCCCACTTCTGCCTAGGCGCCCCGCTGGCCCGGCTCGAGGCGCGGGTGGCGCTCACTCGGTTCGCGCAACGCGTCGAAGCACCGCGGCTGTCCACCGATCCGCCGGTCTATCGCGAACACGTGAATCTGCGCGGCCCGGCGCACATGCCGATCGAGTTCGCCACGATCCTGCCCCGCTAGCCGTCGTACGACGTGTGCGGCGTCCACTCGTCAAGTGGCCGGGTCGCGGCGGCGTGCAGCGCCTCGGCGACCCGTTCCCTGGTGAACGCGCCCTCGCCGAGCACGCCGTTGATCTGCACCGCGACGGCCCGAATACCCTTGGGCGCCAACGTGGTATCCAAGCTGGTGACCAGATTGCGGACGGCCGCCTTCTGCACGCCGAGCGAGGCTGCCTGATTCCACGGCTTGTCCGCGGCCGCGCTCCCGGTGACCAGCACCCGCGCGCCCTCGGCGAAGTACGGCATGGCCGCCTGGACCGCGGGCAGCAGCGCGGCGGCGCCGATGGTGAAGTCCTCGATCAGTTCCGGCACCGACAACTGCAGCGGATCCGACTGCCGGAACATGCTCGGGTTGAAATGCAGCACGTCGATCCGGCCGTGCTGCTTACCCACCGCGGTCACCACGCCGGCGATGTCAGCCGGATCGGACAGGTCGACGCCGACCCCCTCCGCGTCGAAACCCTCGCCGCGTAACTGTTCGGCAAGCGGCTCGGCCTCCTCCGGCAGCCGACAGGCCAGGAACACGGCGTAACCGTCGGCGGCGAAGAGTCGGGCAACGGCCAATCCGACACCGGGACCGGCGCCGAGCACGAGAAGCACGGGAGCAGACATGATCTCGAGCCTAGAGTGGGTGCGGCGATCACGGCCAGGCGTTGAGCGGCGAGCCGTGACAGCGCCGCCGCGACGGCTCGCACGCGGCCGCGAAAGGTGCTTATATAACCCGCGATGATCTGGGTATTGCGCGCGCGTGCGTACTCTCGAACGGGTCGGACAAGGAACGAGACGGCGAGGAACGATCCGTGGAACGAGTGCCGAGGAAGGCGCAGGGCACACAGTCCGCGGCGATGCACGATGACGACACTGTCGAATTCGCCCGGGTCACCGACCCGCCAGCGCGCCACGCACGTCATCGGCGTGCCGAGCCGAAACGTGTCGCGCCGAAACAACGCCGCCGGGTAGCGGAGAAACCGCGTCGGGGCCGCCGAGCGGCGAAGATCGCGGTTCGGATCGTCGTCTCCGTCACCGCCCTGGCCGTGCTCTCCGGTACCGGGTTCGCCTGGTCGGCCAAGATCGACTTCAACAACGGGTTCAACCGCTCCGAGGCGATCGGCGCCGACGCGCCCCACTCGCTCGGTGGCGACCTAAACATCCTGCTGATCGGCCTGGACACCAGGAAGGATCAAAACGGCAACAACCTGCCGAAGGACATCCTCGACCAGCTGCACGCGGGCGACGGCGACGAGGGCGGCTACAACGCCAACTCGCTGATCCTGTTGCACATCCCCGCGGATATGCAGAAGATCGTCGCGTTCTCCATCCCGCGCGACGACTACGTTGCGGTCTCCGGCATCCCCGGCTACGACCACGTGAAGATCAAGGAGGCGTACGGCCTGAAGAAGGCGGCCGCGGAAGCCAAGCTCATCGCCAATGGCGAGAAGGACCAGGTCACCCTGGAACGCACGGGCCGCGAGGCGGGACGGGCGTCCATCGTGTCCGCGGTCCGCAACCTGACCGGCGTGCCGATCGACCGGTTCGCCGAGATCGCCCTCGTCGGGTTCTATCACCTGGCCGAGGCAATCGGCGGCGTCGACGTGTGCCTCAACAAGGCCGTCGACGACAGCTACTACTCCGGCGCCAAGTTCCCGGCCGGGCCGCAGCACCTCAACGGTTCCGACGCGCTCGCCTTCGTCCGCCAGCGGCACGGCCTCGACAACGGCGACCTCGACCGGACACACCGGCAGCAGGCCTACCTCACCTCGGTCGCCAAGTCGCTCAAGGATTCCGGCACGCTGACCAACGTGACCAAGCTTTCCGACCTGATGAAGGTGGCGCATCAGGACGTGGTGCTCTCCGACAACTGGGACCTGCTCGAATTCGCCCAGAACCTGGGCGGTGCCGGCTCGATGTCGGTCGAGTTCCGGACGCTGCCGGTTTTGCGCTACGACACGATCAACGATCAGGACGTCAACATCGTCGATCCGGCCGCCATCAAGAAGGAAGTGCGGGCCGCGTTCGGGATCGCGGCGCCGAGTAGCACACCGGCCCACCCGCCGACCAGCACAGTCGATGTGAAGAACGCGGGCAGCGGGCCCGGCGTTGCCGGAAAACTGTCCACCGCGCTGACCAGCCGCGGCTATCGCGAGGGCGAAGTCGGCAATCTCGGCAGCACCACCGTGACGACCACGGTGGCCTACGGCACGGGCGCCGAGGCGGACGCCACCCAGTTGGCCGAGACGCTCGGCGGACTCACGCCGACCGCGTCGCCGAACGTGACGGCGGGCCACATCCAGGTCATCATCGGCAGCGACTTCACGATGCCCACCGAGTTGACCTCGAGCTCTCCGACGACGTCGACCTCGACCTCCACGTCAACCTCGACATCGACCACGCCCACCACGACGGGCGATCCCGCTCCCGACTCCGGCAAGCCCGTCACGACGACGATCGGCAGCACGATCCCCTGCGTGAACTGATCGGTTATTCGACGACTGCCTTGATCCGGTTCAACGTCTCCCGCATCCCCTCGACGTTCGTCTTGGTGCGCGCCCGACCGGCCAGCAGCGAGTACACCCGCAGCACCGGGTGGTCGTGTAGCTGGAACGACTCGGTGACATCGGTGCCGCCCTCGACCGGCTCGAACCGATAGGTCCAGGTATTGACCGGCACCCCGCCGGGGCCGTACACCGTGAACGCGAATTCACGGCCCGGCTCGCACGCGATGATCCGGCACACCGTCCAGTACTTCAGGCCCCAGCCGTTGCGGTTGACGTGCCCGCGGAACTTCACCCCGACGGCGGGTCCGGTAGCGCCGCCGAGCCATTCGGCGGCGAAGGTCTCCGGACTGAACCGCCCGGTATTCGTGATATCGCTGACCAGCTCCCAGATCTTGTCGGCGGGCGCGGCCATTCGCACTGTCACACTGTCCTGCATGCCCGAACGCTAGCAGGAGTAAGCACTCGCTACCGGCTGTCGGAAAGGGGCGTCAGTGCGTCGAATTCCGCGTCCCAGCGGTCCGGGTCGGCTAGCAGCGCGCCGGGTGGCAGTTCCCAGTAGGCGGCGAGCAGGTCGTAGCCTAGGTGGGCGGTGGCGGCGTGGGCGGGCCAGTGCGCGCCGGTCCACTTCGGATCCTCGGTGGCCGAGTCGATTCCGGTGCGGGCGACCCCGACCAGTTCGAATTGCAACTGCTGGGTCAACGCGACCGCGGAGGCACCGGCTGGCTCGGTCCGTGAGAGTTCCAGCAGCGCACGAGCGACGGCGCAGACCCGAATCTCGATCCAGCGGAAGGTGCGCCGGTGCGCGCGCGGCACAACGACGTGCGGGACGAGCACCGCGACGCCGACACCGATCACGGTCTCGATGAAGCGATCTCGGATCAGAGGCGCGACCGCGCCGTCCGGGGTCTTGCCCACCGCGAGCAGCGCGATCGGCGTGATGAAGATCGCGGCAAGCGCGTAGTTGCGTGGCACGAACAGCTCCATGCAGAACAGCAGCGCGGCCACCAGCACGATCAGGGCGTAACCGGTGAACGCGAGCTGGTGCACCACGCCGAACAGCACCAATCCGGCGATCGTTCCGACGAAGCGGTGGATGCCGCGGACCTTGCCGCGCACCCGGTCTGGGCCGATCTGCAACACCATCAGCGCGGTGAACACCGCCCAGTGCGGCCGGTCCTGGCCGAGCAGCGCGCTGAGTCCCCCGGCGGCCAGGCAGGCGACGCCGACGCGGAAGGCGCTGATGGTGGAGTGCGAATCGAACGACAGTGATCGGCGCAGCCGGAACCAGACGCCGGGGCGGACGAACGAGATCAGCGGGTCGACGACCAGGTCGTTGGTGTCGTCGTAGGCCGGACCGGCCAGCCTGCGCCGGGCCGCGACCAGGGTGGCCAGCAATTCCGAATCCGGTGCTCTGCTCGGCAGTCCCGCGTCATAGACCGCGGCCCATGCCTCCGCGACCGCGCCGCCCGCCTGATGCCGCAGATCGATGGCGGGTCGTCCCTCGGCCCGCGCGGACAGGTAGGTGTCGACGGCGCGAATCGCGGCCTCGACGGCGACCCGTTCCGGCTTGCGTCGATCGCGCAGCACACCGGCCATCGAGGCCAGCACCGAGGCGCCGACGCCGAATGCCGTGCAGGACAACAGCGCCGCGGTCGATATGCCCGCCTCGGCGGCCATCATGGCGCCGCCGCAGGCGATCACGAAGAGCAGGGCGCCCGGCGGGCCGAGTCGCAGCGCGTCGATCGCGTAGACGGCGACCACCGCGACGAGCGTCAGCGTGGCCACCGTGAGCAGAGATGCGCCGAGCCCACCGGACAGCCCGTGGCCGAGCATGGCGCCGACGCCACAGGACGCGAGCAGCGCGAGGCCGGCGGTGAGCACCACCCCTGCCCGCATGCGATAGGCCCTGCGCTCCCCGTACATCACCGCGAAGGCGCCGAAGAGTACGAACAACGCCTGCTCCGGGTGACCTGTCGCGACGACCACCGCGGCGGGCAGGGCGAAGGCCACTGCGGACCGCAGCCCTGGGCTCCAGCGCCGTCCCGCAGGCGGAAGCGCGAACAGCAGTGCGCCGATGCGGCCCTGCGGCGGCAGCGGGTCGGAGACCGACTGGACCATTGACTTCCTTCCTGTGCGTCAAGCGGGGTTGCCGTTCCACCGTATGCGCGTGACGGCCGCCACTGGACAGTCGGCCCGTCGCCCGCCCACGCCGCTAGATTCGAGGGGTGACCGACGCCGCGCAGACCACCCGCATCCATTCCTTCGCCGACGACGCGCTCGGCGAGCACGACGCGGTCGCGCTCGCTGAGCTGGTGCGCAGCGGGGAACGCAGTCCGCGCGAGCTCGCCGCGGCGGCGGTGGAACGCGCGCGCCGGGTCGAGGAGTTAGCGGCGGTCGCGTACGAGAGTTACGACAAGCCGCTGCTGCCCGCCGAGCGGACCGGCCGGTTCTACGGGGTTCCGACGTTCATGAAGGACAATGCCGACCTCGTCGGGATGCCGACCAACCATGGCACCCAGGCGTTCCGGGCCAAACCGGCGCGCGAGCACGGCGCGTATGCCCGCCAATTCCTCAGTGCCGGAATGACGGTGCTCGGCAAGAGCACGCTGCCCGAGTTCGGGTTCAACGCGACCACCGAGCCGCCCTTCGCCCGTCCGACCCGAAACCCTTGGCACACCGGCTATTCGGTGGGCGGATCGTCCGGCGGGTCCGCCGCGCTCGTCGCGTCGGGGGTGGTGCCGATCGCGCACGGCAACGACGGCGGCGGATCGATCCGCATTCCGGCGGCCTGCGCCGGGCTGGTCGGGTTGAAGCCGAGCCGGGGCCGCCACATCGATTCGGCGATGGCACGCAAACTGCCGGTCAATATCATCAGCGAAGGCGTGCTGACCAGGACGGTGCGCGATACCGCGGCGTATACCGCTGCGGTGGAACAGTATTGGTCCAATCCCGCGCTGCCGACGATCGGTTACGTGGCAGGGCCCGGATCGAAGCCGCTGCGGATCGCGCTGTTGCTGGACAATATCGGCGGCCCCGTGCCCGCGGGTCCGATCCGGGACGCCGTCGAAAAGGTCGCTGCCACACTGGAATCCCATGGGCACCACATCGAGCCGGTGCCGATGCCATTCGATGACACACTGGAAACGGCATTCCTGCAGTACTGGGGCCTACTAGCTACCTTCGCCGCCTCGACCGGAAAGCTGGCAGACCGCCACTTCGACTCCGCCCGACTCGACGACCTCACCCTCGGCCTACGCCGCTACTTCCTCCGCAGCGCATGGCGCGCCCCCGTAATGCTGTACCGACTACGCGCAGCAGCCGCCACTTACCAACGCGCCCTTGGGAATTACGACGCCGTCCTACTCCCCACACTAGGCCGCGAGACCCCAGAACTCGGCTACCTCAGCCCCACCGTGCCCTTCGACGACCTGCTGGACCGCCTGCGCACCTACGTATCCTTCACGCCGATCAACAACATCACCGGCACCCCCTCGATCACCATCCCCGCCGGCCTCACCCCCACCGGCCTACCCATAGGCGTCCAGTTCGCAGGCACCCACGGCAACGAACGCCCCCTCCTCGAACTCGCCTACCTCCTAGAAGCCGAACACCCCTTCCCCCGCCTACCCTCAGCGAAATCCGCACCCTAACTCGGAATCCGCACCGACTTTAGCGCCCTATTCCGAGTGCGAATCCCGAGTCAGAGTGCGGATTCGGCGATACCGGCTGACGGGGCCACTTCACAGGCCTATTGACCGCCCGCACTCCCCCGCCGTCGCGAACATCGAGGCGAGTCAATTGGTCGCTAAACGATCTTCACCAGCAACCATATGACTCACCTGAACTTGAAATGCCCGCAACGCCACCACAACCAGATGACCCCGGGGAACTCGGGCACCGCGCACCTGCCTCGCGGTGGCAGCATCGAAGCGAGTCATACGGTCGCTAAAAGATCTTAGATAGCAACCATTCAACTCGCCTCGATGCCCGCACTTAGTTGAGGCGAGTCAAATGGTCGCTAAAAGATCTCGGACAGCGACCATTTGACTCGCTTGATCTTGAAAATGCTCGACACGCCACCACAGCCAGATGACCACCTCGGAAACTCGACTCCACGCACTCGACGTGCGCCTAAAGCCGGGTACGGCAGGCGGCGCGCCCACACTACTCACAGGAAAACCTGGGTAGGTCTTCAGTTTCGCTGGACTGGTTACGTTGGGAGTCTTTAGCTGTACTCACTCGGTGGGTGTACCCGTCCCAGGGAATGATCGAGTAGTGCTGAGCGCGTCGTGTGCCGTACCCGGCTTTAGGTGCACGTCAGGTGCGCGGTGTGGGGGTTCCAGCGTGGTCATCTGGCTGTGGTTGCGTTTCGAAAGCCCAGGTGTGATGAAAACTGGTGGTATAGAAGGGGATTCACAGAGCATGCATACCCTTCACCAGGTTGTATCCCCTGTGAAAGGTATGCACGCCCTGTGGGTTAGCGAGGCAGGCCAGCCAGCGGTACCACGGTTGCGGATTCCGGGCCCATCCCCCGGATCCGCACCCGCACTCGGAGTCCGCACCCATTGCGGGGTGCCTAGAGCGAGTGCGGATCCCGTGTACGGGTGCGGATTTCGCTAACCGTGGGCGTGGTCGACGCCTGGCCGTTCGCGGTGGACTGGGCCGTGGGACTCGTCGCAGTGTTCCTCGAGTACCGGGAGGAGGCGGTCGGCGCTTGGGCTTGCGGCGGCGGAGACCAACTGGGAGTGGTCGACCTGCAGGGTGGTGTGGGTGATTTCGTAGTCGTGGTCGAGGAGGCGTTCGATCTGCTGGCGTAGGCCGTGGCAGTCGGCGCCCGGCTGGACGAGCACGTGTGCGGACAGTGCGACGTTGCCGGAGGTGATCTGCCAGACGTGCAGGTCGTGCACCTCGTCGATGCCGGGCATCTCTACCAGGCGGCGGCCGAGCGCGTCCGGATCCACGCCCGCCGGTGCGGCTTCGAGGAAGATGCGGCCCGATTCGCGGACGAGCCCGAGGCCCGCCTTCACCATCAGCGCGACGACGACCAGCGTGGCGATCGCGTCCGCGCGGGCGAATCCGGTGACGAGCACGACGATTCCGGCGACGGCGGTCGCGATGAAGCCGTACAGGTCGTTGAGCACGTGCTGGAACGCGCCCTCCACATTGAGGCTGGAGCGGTTTGCCTTGCTGATCGCCCACGCCGCGGCCACATTCACCACGATGCCGACGAGCGCGGTGGCGACAACCAGCCCACCGGTCACCTCCGGCGGATCGAGCAGGCGGCGAATCGCCTCATAGGTGAGCCATCCCGCGAGCACCAGCAGCGTGATGCCGTTGGCCTGCGCGGACAGGATCTCGGCCCGTTTGAAGCCGTAGGTGTATTTGCCGCGCGCGGGGCGGGCGGCGAGCCGAATCGCGGTGAGCGCCAACACGATCGACGCCGCGTCGGTCAGCATGTGCGCCGCATCCGAGAGCAGGGCCAGCGAATTCGCCAGCAGGCCGATCACGACCTCGACCATCATGAATCCGGCGATCAGTGCCAGCGCGACCGTCAGCCAGCGGCGATCGGCATCACCGGACACACCGTGTGAGTGTCCATGGCTGCCGTTGCCGTGGCTGTGCCCGTGCTCGTGTTCATGTCCCATTAGCCGCCCGCTTTCGTCACCGCCATGTATGCGCATATCTGCATCTGTTCAGCCAACCTTAGCGCACCCTATGCCGACCGCAGCGTACTACGTAGGATGACCTAGATCACACGGCTGCGGTCGGCGAGCGCGTCAGCCGTAGAGGCCCTTGGCAAGCACCGGCCACGACGCGACGTCCCAGCAAAACTCCGTGCGATGCGTCAGGCCGGACGAACCAGCGATTGAAAAAGTGCCGACGTCGGTCGGGTATCGCCACGCAGCGCCGCCATGGACGCGTGGGCATTCTCATCCGCATCCAACCCGGACCAGTCGATGAGCCAACCCGCTTCCAGCACCCGAACTCTCTCCGCAGTCAGTTCTTCGAACACTTCGACCGGAACCAGCACAGCCTCCGTCTTGCGATGAGAACCCCTGCTCAGTAGCTATTCGATCGCGGACCGCCTGGACGCGAGACAACCCCTCCGCGCCCAGGCGCCCTCCGACAGGCGATCGTGAGATCGCCTCAACCTCAGCGCGCTCCCTCGGCGCCGCGGCGCGCGACCGAGTCGATGGCGACCGAGATCGCGAGCACGGCGCCGGTGACCATGAAGCGCACCGAGGAGTCCACGTTGAGCAACAGCATTCCGTTCGTAATCGATTGGATCACAAGAATTCCCAGCAGGGCGGCGTATGCGCGACCTCGACCGCCGAACAGGCTGGTTCCGCCGATCACGGCGGCGGCGATGGCGTTGAGCAGGATGTCGCTGCCGCCGGAACTCTGATTGACCGCGACCAACCGCGACGCCGCGAGGATGCCGCCGATGGTGGCCAGCGCGGAGCAGCCGACGAAGGCGTAGATACGGATCCGGGTGACGTTGATGCCTGCCCGCCTGGCCGCCTCGGCATTGCCGCCGACCGCGTACATGCGGCGGCCGAAAACCGTTCGCCGCAGGATCAGGTCGAGCGCGAGGACGAGTCCGCCGAAGATCACCAAGGTCAGCGGAACGCCGCGATCGGAATTCAGCACGACGACGGTGGCGCCGAGCAGGACGGCGAGGCCGCCGGAACGCACCACGATCCAGACCGGCGCGGTGGCGTCGAGGCCGGCGTGCACCCGCTGATGCCGGGTGATCAGGCTCGCGACCAGGTGCCCGCCCGCGAGCAACACCACGAGCAGCCAGCCGAGCAACGACGGTAGCCAGGTATCGCTGATCGTGGCGATGCCGCGATCGAACGGCAGGTTGACGGTGCCTTCCTTGCCGAGCAGATACAGCATCATGCCCTGCCAGCCGATCAGCCCGGCCAGCGTCACGACGAACGACGGCATGCTCAGCATCGTGCGCATCAGCCCGTGCAGCAGGCCGATCGCGGCGCCGACGGCGATGGCGGCGAGCACCGCGAGCACGACGTTCCAGCCGTGGCGCACGTAGAGCAGCGTCATCACCACGGCCGTCAAGCCGCTGACCGAGCCCGCGGAGAGGTCGATCTCGCCGAGCAGCAGCACGAGCACGATGCCGAGCGCGATCGTTCCGGTCGCGGCCATCTGCAAGGCCAGGTTGGTGAGATTCTCCGCAGAAAGAAAGTGGGCGTTGAGCCGATAGAACACGATGCCGATGATCACGAGACCGATCGCCACCGGTACCGATCCGACTTCGCCGCGGCGTAGCCGATCCATTGCCGCGGCGGCTAAGCCACGCCCCTGGTTTCCCTGCCAGACAGGTCTTTTCATAACGACGTCACTCATACAGCTGCTCCCGTGATCGCTGCCACGATATCTTCTTGAGTCGCTGTAGCGGTCTCGAACTCACCAGCATTACGGCCGAGCCGCAGCACGACAACGCGATCACTGACCGACCGCACGTCGACCAGGTTGTGCGATATCAGCAGCACCCCGAGCCCACGCTCGCGCAGCCGGCCGATCAACGCGAGCACCTGCGCGGTCTGTTCGACGCCGAGCGCCGCGGTCGGCTCGTCGAGAATCACCATCCGCGGCCGCCCGAGCAGCGCCCGTGCGATGGCGACCGACTGCCGCTGCCCGCCGGACAGCGCGGAGACCGGGGAGCGGACGTCCTTGATCCGCACGTCGAGCGAGGCGAGCAGGTCGCGCGCGCTGCGCTCCATCTCGATCTCGTCGAGCACGGTGCAAATCCTTGTCTCGGCACCGAGATGCAGGTTGGCGACGACATCGAGGTTGTCGCACAGCGCGAGATCCTGGAACACCGTCGTGATGCCGAGGGCCTGGGCGTCCTGCGGACGGGTGATCCGCACCGTCGCACCGGCGAAGACGATTTCGCCCTCGTCGGCGACGGTCACGCCCGAGATCGCTTTCACCAGTGTCGATTTGCCCGCGCCGTTGTCGCCGACCAACGCGACCACCTCACCGGCGCGCACCTCGAGGTCCGCGCCATCGAGCGCCTGTACCGCACCGTAGCGCTTGGTCAGGCCGCGCGCCGAGAGAACCGTTGTGGGAGCTGTCATTTGATACCTGCGGCCTGGCATGCCGCCGCCACATCGGGCGTGCAGATATCGGCGACGGTGTATAGGCCGTCCTTGATGATGGTGTCCTTGACGTTGTCCTTGCCGACCGCGATCGCGTCGAGCAGGTACGACGGGATGTCGGTCGCGCCGTTGTTGGTTTTCGCTGGCGCCGTAGGCTTTTCGCCCTTCGTGAGCGACACCGCGAGTTCGGCCGCCTGCTCCGCCTGGGCCCGGTAGTCCAGGTAGATGGTCATGGTCTGCTCGCCGGTCAGAATCCGTTGCACGCCTGCGAGTTCCGCGTCCTGACCGGTCAGCGGCGGCAGCGTGGCGTAACCGGCCCGTTTCAGCGCCGCGATCGCGCCGCCGGCCATGCCGTCGTTGGCGGAGTACACGCCGACGATCGCGTCCTTGCCCAGCGCGGTGATGGCCTGTTCCATCTGCTGCTGCGCCTTGTCGGGAGACCAGTCGGGAGTGTCGAATTCGCGCCCGATCTTCACCTTGCCGTCCAGCGCCTCGTGCGCGCCCTTCTTGTAGTCGCCCGCGCTCGGGTCGGTCGGCGATCCGTTGATCACCACGACTTGACCCTTGTCGGTGGTGCCGCGCTTGTTCAGCTCGGCGAGCAAGGCCTCGCCCTGCACCTTGCCGACCTTCACATTGTCGAACGACACGTAGTACTCGTAGCTGATACCGGAGATCAACCGGTCGTAGGCGATCACCGGGATCTTCTTCTGCCGCGCCGTATTCACCTGCGGCGCAACGGCATCAGCGTTGACCGCGTCGAACACGATGACGTCGGCGCCCTGAGTGAGCGCGGATTCGAACTGGCCCTGCTGTTTTGCCGCGTCTTGATCGGCATTGAAGTAGAGCACCTTGCATTTGTCGCAGAGCTGCTTGACCTTCGCCTCGAACAGCGGGCGATCGAAGGCTTCGTAGCGGGTGGTCTTGGATTCCGGGAGCAGCAGCGCGATCGTCGGGGTGTCGCCGCCCGATTTCGCGTCTTTGGTGCTGTCGCCGGAGCTACAGCCTGCCGCCAGGACGAGTGCGGCCGCCGCCGCGGTGAGGAGCTGAATTCGACGCATGAGGTCACCGTGCCGAGAGGAGAGCGAGAGCGCCCGGTTGAGCGTTGGTAAGAAAGGTAGTTTACTAACACGGAGGTGTCCAGTGGTACGAGCAGGAGGATTGATGAGTAGGGTCGGCAATCCCCAGCTCCTTCGGACGATGAACGAGCGGCTGCTGCTCGACTACCTGCGGGTCAGCGGGCCCGCCTCGCGCGGCGAGCTCGCCAAGGCCAGCGGATTGTCGAAACCGACCGTGTCGGCGGCACTTTCGGGTTTGGAGCAGGCGGGGCTCGTGCGGCTGGTCGGGTCACTGAGTGGCCGACCCGGGCCGACAACCGCGCTCTACGACGTGAATGTACGCGCCGGTGTGGTGGCGGGTGTCGACATCGGCCGCAACTGGATTCGCCTCGCCATCGCCGACCTGCGCGGCGAGTTCATCGGCCGCCGCGATGTGCGCAACACCGCCCGTTCGGCCCCCGATCTGGTCCGGCGGGTGCGCACGCTGGCCGACGAGGTCGCGAGTGAGGCCGGAATCGACTGGTCGTCAGTGCATTACGCGGTCATCGGCAGTCCCGGCGTGCTCAACCCGAGTACCGGTCGCCTCGACTACGCCCAGAACCTGCCCGGCTGGGGCCGCGCCGGACTCGTCGGACAGCTGCGCGACGCCCTAGAAGTCGAGTCGACCATCGAGAACGACATCAATCTCGCGGCCGTCGGCGAGCTCACCTACGGCGCGGGAGCGGGCGTGCGCAACTTCGTGCTCATCTCGATCGGCACCGGCGTCGGCATGGGCATCGTGATCAACGGTGAGCTCTACGTCGGCAATACCGGTGCGGCGGGCGAGGTTTCGTTCCTGCCCGCCACCGAGGTCGACGCTCCCCTGCTCGACGCCCGCGAGCGCGGCCTGACCGAAACCGTCGCCGCCGCAGGCGGAGTCGCCCGCGCGGCCGAGCAGGCCGGACTGACCGGCGCCTCCGCCAAGGAGATCTTCACCAAGGCCGCCGCAGGCGACCCGCGCGCCATCGCGGTGGTCGAATCCGAGGGGCGCCGGATCGGCGCGCTCGTCACCGCCGTCGCCTCGATCCTCGACCCGGAACTCGTCGTGCTCAGCGGCGGCATCGGCAACAATCTCGACCTGCTCGGCGAGGCGATCGGGCGCCGGATGGCCGAACTCGGCCCGCTGCACCCCCGCATCGTCGCCAGCACGCTCGGCGACGACGGGGTCCTCACCGGCGCGGTCTCCCGTGCCCTCTCGGTCGCCAGGGATCGGCTCTTCGAAAGGCGTTCGACGGGAGCCTGATTCACCTCAGCGGGCGCTGAGCGGTGGGCCGTAGGTCGGGCCCTTCGGTTCCGCGAAGACGGCGGGGCAGGTGCGGCGCATCCGGTCCATGGACGAATTGAGGGAGGTCAGGGCCGCGGTGACCGAGTCGGCGACCGGTTGGGCCGGGTTGCCGTTGTCGAGGACGGTGGCGAAGTCGGACAGCGAGTTGTGCAGCTGGCCGCCCGCCGTCGCGACATCGCGGTAGGCGCTGCCGATCAACGGTGACCCCATCCGGTCGACCACCGGGTTGATGGTCGTCGAGACCTGGTTGGACAGCCATATGCCCTGGGTGACACGGGTTTTCACCTCGTTCAGGTCGCCTCGGGAGGCGGCCGGGCCGAGCCCGTCGAGTTGCTCGGACAGCTTGCGGAAGGTGTCGCGCAGGCCGGCGACGGCCTGGCCGCCGAGGGCGCAGTCCGCGGTGTCCGCGTTGGCGACGCGGCTGCGGAGCGCGTCGTTCGACCCGGTGCTCGAGCACGCGCTCAGCAGCGCGGCGGCGAGCAGCAAGAGCACGGTCATGGCCGTCACGCCGAGGGACGCTCCTCGGCGTGACGGCCGCATGCGCGAGTTATCCGGCATGGGTCAGCGCCGTGAGGATCGCGTTCTGCACCGCTGGCACGAAGGCGAGTGTCATGACGATCGCCATGCCGAACCCTGCCTGTACGTGCCGGTGCCGGTTCCACCACCCGATCGGGACGGTGCGGGAGCGGGTGTTCCACTCGACCCCGGCGGCCACGGCGACCTCATCGCGTTCGTAGTAGCCGAACGCGATGGGCGCGGATCGGACGTCGAGCAGACCACCGAGCGCATCGGTGGCGACGCCACCGGAACCGATGTTTCGCGAATCGAACATGGTGCCAACCCTTTCCGTACTCGTCGCGGATTACATGTCGATATTGCTGCTCCACGGCTGCATCAGCTCGTCATAGACGGCCTTGGTGAATTCGCCCTGGCCGACCAGGTCGCTCAGCACCGAGGCGGTGACGGCCTGACCGACCACGGTCACCGCGCCGATCGAGCTGAACGAGTCGAGCAGTCCGCTGAGGTCGCCTGGGCTGCTCGCCGCGGTCGGGGACACGGCCTGACCGGCGATCATGCCCGCGAGCTGTACGTTGCGGGACCGCCCGAACGCCTTGGCCGTCGCGGCCGCGATGTTCAGCGGATGCGATGCCGCCGATTGGGCATTCGCGCCCATGCCGAGCCCGGCAAGTAGCCCGCTGAGACCGCCTTCGAGGCCGGAGCCGTTGGACAGGGACGAAACCTTGTCCTGTATCAGCTTTTTGGCCGACGCGTTCAGCTTCTCCCGTTCGTCGGCGCTCAGCTGGCCGGAACGCTCGATGATGCGGATGGCGTCCTGCCACTGCGGGCCGTAGAGGTACTCGAGGTGCAGGGTTTCCGTTGTGTTCGTCATGTCTGATCTCCTTCGCTAGATGGCTTGACACAGAGCAGGATTCGTCACAGTGCAGCGTTCGTCACAATGAGATGCTGACGAGCCGCGAGGCGCGATCGTGCGCCACCGCTTCGGCAGCCCCCTTTCCGGTGTAGGGCAGCTCCGCGAACGCGACCGGCGCGGCCGCGGGCTGGCTCGGTAGTGGCGCGAGCAGCTTCTGCAGCGAGGCCGCGAGCTGTTCCAGGCTCGGATCGTCGGGGATGTCGTCGAGGAACTGCGTTCCGGTCGACGCCGTCCCGCCACCCGAAGCACCAAGCGGCCCATTGCGATCCAGTGCCGCCCGGATGCCGGAGATGATGCCGACGCGCGCACCCGGGGTGAGCAGCACGGCAATCGCGACGGCAAGCGCGACCAGCGCGGCAGCGCCGACTGCGGCCAGCGGCGCACCGATCAGCGCCGCGAGCCCGACCAGTGGTGCGGCAATCAGCGCGGCCACACCGACCGCGGCAAAGGGCGCCAGCACGGCCGCGGCCGCGGCGGCAATCGCCCCACCGATCAGCAACTTCGGGATCTCGATCAGCGCGAACAGCCCGAGCGCGGCCAGCGGCAGACCAACCACCGCGGCAAACGCGCCACCGGCAAGCAACACCGGAAGGGCAAGCAGCGCAAGCGCACCCGCCACCGCCAGCGGTACACCGATCAGCGCCGCCAGCGCTCCACCGGCCAGTAGTACCGGAAGCGCAAGCAACGCAAGCGCACCCACCGCCGCCAGCGGCACACCAATCAACGCGGCGAGCCCGGCCAACGCACCACCGACCAGCAGGACCGGGAGCGCAAGCAACGCAAGCGCACCGACCGCCGCCAATGGCACGCCGATCAGCGCGGCCAGCGCACCACCGGCGAGCAGCACCGGAAGGGCAAGCAGGGCAAGCGCTCCGACCGCCGCGAGCGGAATGCCGACGATCGCCGCCAACCCGCCACCGATCAACAGCACCGGAAGCGCAAGCAGGGCAAGCGCACCCACCGCGGCCAGCGGCACACCAATCAACGCGGCGAGCCCGGCCAACGCACCACCGACCAGCAGGACGGGAAGCGCTAGCAGCGCGAGCGCACCCACCGCGGCCAGCGGCACACCAACCAACGCGACCAGCCCAGCCAACGCACCACCGACGAGCAACACCGGAAGTGCAAGCAACGCAAGCGCTCCGACCGCGAGCGGGATGCCGACGATCGCCGCCAACCCGCCACCGATCAACAGCACCGGCAACGCGAGCAGGGCAAGCGCACCCACGGCCGCCAGCGGCACACCGATCAGGGCGGCGAGTCCAGCCAACGCGCCACCGGCCAGGAGCACCGGCACGCCGACCAGCGCGGCAAGCGCACCGCCGACCAGCAAGACCGGAAGGGCAAGCGCGCCGAGCGCCGCGAGCGGAATGCCGACGATCGCGGCCAACGCACCACCGATCAGCAGCACCGGAAGGGCAAGCAGCGCAACGGCTCCGAGTGCGGCCAATGGCACGCCGACCAAGGCGGCCAATCCGAGCAGCGCACCTCCGATCAACAGCACCGGCAACGCAATCGCACCGAGCGCGGCCAGCGGCACACCGATCAGGGCGGCCAATCCGGCCAGCGCACCACCGATCAGCACGACCGGCAATGCAAGCAGCGCAATCGCACCCAGCACCGCCAGCGGCACACCGACCACTGCGGCCAATGCACCACCGATCAGCAGCACCGGCAGCGCGAGCAGTGCGAGCGCACCCACCGCGGCAAGGGCCAGCAGCGGCACGATCGCCAGCAGCGCCAGTGTGGCGCCGATCCCGAGGACGCCGAGCACCGCAATCGCGAGCGCCGTTGCGCCGGCGACCGCGCCGCCGACGAAGGTCGCTGCCAGCGCGGCCAACCCGGCCAGCGCCAGCAGCGGCAACGCCACCAGGGCGAGCAGTGCCAGTACCGGCAGCGCCAGCACCGCGATCACCGGAATGGCAACGGCCGCAAGCGCACCGAGCGCGGCGAGCCCGAGCACCGGCAGCGCGACCACGGCCAGCACCGGCAGCGCGACCAGAGCCAGCGCACCGAGCGCGGCAAGGCCGAGCACCGGCACGGCGAGCAGCGCGAGCACCGGGAGGGCGAGCAGCGCCAGCGCGCCGAGCCCGGCCAAAGCGATCAGCGGCGCGAGCACCGCCGTGGCGACGCCGAGCGTGGCGAAGTCGAGCAGCAGGCTGCCGACGAACAACGTGACCGCGAGCGCCGTGGTGATGGCCACCACCGAGACCCCGATGATCGCCGCGAGCACCGGCAGCCCGACGAGTCCGAACAGGCCGATGCCGATGCCGAGCGCCGCGACAACGAGACCCGCCACCAGCACCGGCGACCAGACCGCGAGCAGCGCGAGCGCGATGATCGGCGACAGTGCCGTCGACACCACCACTGCGAACGGTCCGAAGATCAGGAAGGGCAGCGTCAGCACCGCGGCGAGCACGAACCCGACCACCGAAACCGCGGCGGTAGCGATCACCGCGGCTACTGCGAGCACGGCCGTGATCAGTCCGCCGGCCAACAGGATCGCGCCGAGTCCGACACCGCCGACCGCGAGCGCCGCGATCGCGAGCACCGCCATCACCGCGAAGGCCGCGGCCGCGAGCGGCACCGTGACCACCAGCAGCGGCGGGAACAGCGCGGACACGGCCACGAACGCGCCGAGCGCAAGCACCCCGAAGAACACCCACGCGGCCACCAGGCCGAGCCCGAGCGCCGCGGCGAATCCGCCGAGCAGCGTGCTGACCACGGCCACCGTGCCGAGGGTCGCCAGCGTGCCGAGCAGCACCCCGCCGAACAGCAGCGGCAGCGCGATCAGCGCGAGCGGCGGGTTGATCACGATCGCCGCGAGCGCCGCGAGGGTGAGCATGACGAACGACAGCACCGAGACCACCAGCCCGCCCGCGAACACCGTCGCGACAACGGCGAGTGCGAACGCCATCAGGCCGAGCACGATGGCGCCGCCGCCGAGCCAGGTCGCCACCACAAACGCCGCGGCGACCACGCCGATGCCAGCACCCGCGATGATCGAGAAGGCAAGCGCGGCAACGAGAATGAACGGGATCGCGTACGGCATGGTGACCATGAACACCAGCGTCGCGACCAGCGCGGCCGAGGCAAGCGCCGCGATCGCCAACAGGACCGTCCCGGTCAGCGCGAATACCGAGAACGCGAGCACCCCGAAACCGCCGAACACCATCGCGAGCCCCACCGCCGCCGGAATGGCGACCAGGCCGATGAACAGCAGCGGAGCCAACAGCGGCCCGAGCACCGGAACGGCGAAGACCAGCGCGATGGTCGCGAGCAGGCCGCCGACCACCGCGAGCGCGACGCCCACCGCACCGAGCGCGGCGAACACGATGGCCGCAGCGGAGAGCCCGGCCCAGAACACGGCCGCCGCGACGAGCTGAATCGCGGTGGCCACCACCGCGAGTGCGAGCAGCACGGTCACCGCGGCCCCTGCCGTCACCGAGAGCACCAGCAGCCCGGCGAGTGCGACAACGGCCAGAATGATGCCGCCAGCGAGACCGACCGCGCCGAACGCCACCAGGGCGACCGCGGCGAGCGCGATCACGATCGGAATGGCGATCAGCCCGAACGGGGTCAACAGCGACAGCAGGCCGACGCCGACAATCAAAGCGGCGGTGGCGAGTCCGGCGACACCGAGCACGCCGAAGAAGGCAACGGCCGTGGCGATGAGGCTGACCACCAGGAAGGCGAGCGCACCGGTGAACAACAGCGGCGCGACCACCAGACCGAGGAACGGCACGAACACCGAAGCCAGCAGCGCGGCCACGGCAAGCACCACGAACCCGACAACACTCAGGACCAGCCCAGCGGCCAATGCCACTACGGCAAGGGCGATTCCGCCGACGATGGCCACCGCGATCGCGGCGATACCGCCGACCAGAATGACCGGCGCCAGCACCGAGAACGCGACAATGGCGACCGGAATCGCGATGAGCAGCACCGGAATCGCGATCACCGCGAGCACGATCAGCACCGGGATGGCAAGCACCGCGAGCACAAGCCCGCCGATGATCAACGCACCGATCACCAACGGCGCCAACAGAATCGCGCCGAGCACCACCGCACCGAGCGTGAGTAGGGCGGCTACCCCGATGCCGCCCGCGAACAGCAGCGGTACCACCGCGAGCAGCGCGATCACCGGCAGCACAAGCAGCGGCAACGCCGCCGGGTGCCTGGCATCGGACACCAGCCCGCGCGCGGCCGCACGGATCTGAGTAAGTACCGCGCCGATCCCTGCTACCGGGTTCGAGGCCAGCGCGAGCAGCGGTGCGAGGAACGCGAGCACCGGCGCCATACCGGCCAGCTGGGGCGCGAACAGGCCGAGCACCGGCGCGGCGATCGCGAGCAGGCCGGGCGGCAGCTGCTGTGCCACTGGATCCTGTTGTCCCACAGTCGGAGTCAGTAGGTCGCGCAGTTTCTTGACCGGATCGGGTCCGTCCTTCGGGAAACCGAACATGGTGCGCGCCTGGTCGATCAGGTCATCGATGGCCGGGTTCGCGCCGCTGCGGCGCGTGCCCGCCAGTTCGGTGGCCTGCTCGGCAAAGGCGAGCAGGTCGTTGACCGGGCCACGCAACGGACCGTCGGGGAACGTCTTGTTTGCCCAGGTGGCCAGCTGATCGAGCTGCATCCCCGAACCCGCGATCTGCGCGACGGTAGCCGCGAGGTCGGCGACCGGCGCTGGGACGCGGCCCGCCACCTCGGAAACGGCCGCGGCGGGGGAATTCTGACCGCCCTGACCGCCGGAGCCGTCGAACCAGGACGGTCCGGGTGGCGGTGCGCCGCCCGCGCGATAGGTGTCGATCGCCGCGTTCACCTGATCACCGAAGGGAGTGTCGGCACTGGCCTGGCTCGCCGCGCCGAGCGCGTTGTTCACCGCGTCCTGCTGCCCGGGGTCGAGCATCTGCCCGGCCACATCACCGGCGCCGGACAACATGCCGTTCAGATCGGCAGGCGGCGCGGGCAACTCGATATCCGCCGAAGCGTGACCGGCGCCGATCATGGCGGTCGCCATGGACGCGAACGTGGCTGCGGCGTACATACCGCGCCGGGACTTGTCGACGCTCTTGCGGTGCTTGGCTGATGCTTTGGTTTCGCGCTGACGTTCCTTGGTGACTACACGCATTGATGGAGCCTCTCCGTGAACCCGTCTCGTCGGACGTGCTGGTTACGATGCGCGCATGGCCCTGTAGTCGAGAGTTCGCGGGCTCGGCGCGGAAGGCGATATCGGGGTCAGAGCCCCGCCCGGATCAGACCGGACCGGTTTCGGCCGGGGCGCAATTCGCCCTTGACCATCCGCCACCGGTACCGATGGTCGCGCCGATATGGGTGTGCGGCATGCCGAGCACGTCGCGGCAGCGGATGAAGGCGTGCTCGCCGACGCCGGAGCCGGGGTCACAGGTGACTGTCAGTTCATTGGCAACCGAGGAGTCCGTGACGCAACCGGAAAGGCCGGGGTCCGCGGCCGCTGAGCCGGGCCCGGCGAACCATCCGCCGACCAGCACTGTGCACAACACCAGCAGCGCGGCCGGGAAGGTGCGGCTCGGCCACACCAAGCTTTGCTGAACGTTTGCTAGATGTGCCATGCGGTCCATGGTTCGCGCACGGCGGAATCTCAGTCAACATAACGGAGATCACTATTGGCCATTCACCCAGGTCAACCGCACCTTTTTGCTCCGGAAATCGAGCGACGCGTCAGGGATGCGTAAAAGCTTCTATACGGTAATTCTTAATTAGTCTATGATTCAAATCTCAAACTGGACGACTGACTAATAACCGCTCACGAAGCGCAACAACGTCCGGAAACCGCAGCGCAACACCGGTATCAGTGCATTACCCCACGGCCGCGCGACGATAAGACGCGAGCACCTCGGCGGCCGCGCGTTCGCCGGAACGCACCGCTCCCTCGATATATCCCGCCCATTCTGTGGCCGTTTCGCTGCCCGCCCAATGAATCGCGCCAATCGGCTGCCGTAGCGCCGACCCGATGCTGGTCAGCACGCCGGGTGGGAAAAAGGCGCCGTAGCCGCCGCGGGTATACGGATCGTCGGCCCAGACCTTCTCGCGCCAGTCGATCGGCTCGCGCGCCGCGTAGCCGAAGGCGCGCACGAGCGAGCCGATGATCATGGTCCGGCGTTCGTCGGCGGCGAGCGCGGCCAGGCGATGGGCCGCGCGACCGGGGATGAGGGCGCCGAGGCAGCCGGGCCCACCGGGGCGAGTGGCGTCGAAGGTGACCGGGACCGGGTCGTGCAGGTTCAAGGCCTGGCCGGTGAGCCGGTCATCGCGCCAGAAGGGTCGCTCGTAGACGGCGAACGCCTTGAGCACCGAACCCATCGGCATCCGCTGGGTCAGGTGATCGCGGGCGGCGGGCAGCGGCGGGTCGTAGCCGATTCGACCGGCCAGCGCGGGCGGCAGCGCGACGATCACCTGCGCGGCACGGACCTCGCCGAACTCGCCGCGCACCGAAAGCCCTTCCGCCACTTCATGAATCGAGGTGACCGCGGCATGCAACCGCAGCGCGTCACCCAACTCGGTGGCCATCGAGCGGGCTGGCCCGTCGGCACCGTCGACGAACAATCGGGTGACCGCGTCGGCCGTCGCGCCCGCGTCGACACCGCCCGCCGCGCGAATGGTGCTCAGCAGGGCGAGCATCGAGACGCTGCCGACGTCGACGCACAATTCCTCACCGATCATCACCTCGGCGACATGCCTCGCGCGACGCTCGGGCAGGTTGCGGCGCAGCCAGGTCGCCGCGGTCATCGCGTCGAGCCGATCGGCACCGGGCGTGGTCCACGGGCGCGCGAGATCTATGCGCGCGGCGAGCCGCTCGATCCGCCACATGGCCTGGGCGAGAACGACAAGCACGAGCGGCGGCAGCGGCGGGCGGGCACCGGCGAACGGCCGCCGCACCGCACCCTCGACCAGCAGATTCGCCCCGTCTGACGGCGCGGCATACGTCTGCGCGCCGTACTCCTGTGCCAGCGCGGCGAATCGGGTGTGGCCGCCCGCGATCCACTGTGCGCCGAGGTCAACGGCCCAGTCGTCCGCGATCCGGTCGGTCAGCGCCCGGCCACCGACCCGCCCACTGGCCTCGAGCACGACAACCTCGCGCTCGGCCGCCCGCAGTGCCCGCGCCGCCGACAGTCCCGCATATCCGGCACCGACGACAACCACATCGGCGTGGTCCATGTCGGCCTCCCGTCACTACACCGTTGGACAACAACTGTTGATCACCGCCCGCCGATGCGCAACCGCTCGAGCGCCGAACCCGATGTCGCGGTGCCGGATCCGGTCGGCGCGCGGCATTCATTTCCGAACTGGTCAGCACCTCCGATCGGTGTCCTATCCGCCAGCAAAAGCCGACACTCGCGGCAAATTTGCTCATCGGTTGCCACTGGGTGACAAACTGGCACAATGGCGGACACCTTGGCGATTGTGGAACCGGGCGCGGCCGAGAGGGGACGGCGCGCGCGTAAACGGGCCGGGCGGCGGGCGCTGGGGGTATGGGAGCCGCCGGTCGACCGTGCGGATCCGATCGCCCTGCTCGAACGCCAGGCCAAGACCCGGGTGCCCGAGCTGGTGCCGATCCGGTACGCGCGGATGGCGGCGGGACAGTTTCCGTTCCTGCGCGGCGCGCCCGCGATCATGGCCGCCGACCTGGCGGCCTCCCCCAACACCGGACTGACCGTCCAGCTCTGCGGTGACGCGCATCTGTCCAACTTCGGCCTGTTCGCCTCGCCGGAACGCGCACTGGTCTTCGACCTGAACGATTTCGACGAGACGTTGCCCGGCCCCTTCGAATGGGACGTCAAGCGGCTGGCGGCCAGCATCGCGGTCGCCGCGCGGGCCAACGGGTTCGCCGATACCGATGCCGAAACCGCCGTCGGCGCTGCGGCTCTCGCCTATCGGGAGGCGATGATCCGCCTGGCCGGGCTCGGCGAATTGGCGGTCTGGTACGAGAAGGTCGACGCCGACCAGCTGGCGACCCTTGCTCAAAAACCCAAGCGCCGCAAGGGCGTCGAGCAAGCACTCGCCGACGCACGGGCACGCACCAACCTCCAGGCACTGGAAAAACTGACCGAGCCGGACGCCGACGGTGTCCCGCGCATCCGGCACCGCCCGCCGCTGCTGATCCCGATCGGGGAGATCGACGCCGACACGATCCAGAAGGTGTTCAGCGACTACCGCCGCACGCTCGCCGAGGAGCGCCGGGTGCTGCTCGACCGGCACGAGATGCTGGATCTGGCCGTCAAGGTGGTCGGCGTCGGTAGCGTCGGCACCCGATGCTTCGTCGCCCTGCTCGCCGGGCGAATGAGCGGCAGCCCGCTGTTCTTGCAGGCGAAGGAGGCCGAGCAGTCGGTGCTCACGCCGCACACCGCGGCGAGCAAGTTCCGTAACCAGGGACATCGAGTCGTGCACGGGCAGCGGCTCACTCAGGCCGCCAGCGATATCTTCCTCGGCTGGGCGACCGGCCCGGACGGCCGTCACTACTACTGGCGCCAGCTGCGAGATATGAAGGGCTCCCCCGACATCGAGGAGATGTCGCGCTCGTACCTGCGTGACTACTCGGCACTGTGCGGCCACACCCTGGCCCGCGCGCACGCACGCTCGGGCGACCGCGTCGCCATCGCCTCCTACCTCGGGTCGAGTGACACCTTCGACCGCGCCATGATCGACTTCGCCGTCGCCTATGCCGACCAGACCGACCTCGATCACCAAACTCTGCTTGCCGCAATCAAATCCGGGCGCGTCGTGGCGGCGGACAAGGCGTACTGAGGCTCAGCCCGCTCGCCGGGACCGATGCCCGGCAACGTGCACTCGGTTCGAGCACCGCGACGAGCAGAACCGGCGTCTGCCGTTGCGGGAGGTATCGATGAACACGTCGCCACACCCGTCGCGGGCGCAGCGGCCGATGCGATTCGGGTCGTCGCAGAACAGCGAGGCCAGGCCGACCGCGGTGTATGCCTTGACGCGTTCGTCGACGGGTGCGGTCTCCTGCGCGAAGTGCAGGTGCGGCATTCGGTCATCGTGTGTCGAGATATAGGGCTGACTGGTTGTTTTCGCGAGCAACGCGTTGAGCCGCCGCACCGTCGGCTGGTCGAACACCGCGTCGAGTTCGCCGATCCACCTGCGCAGTTCCGCGGTCTGCGTGACGGTCAATGTACCGAGCGGTTTGTAATCCGAGGCGGCAAGCAGCTCCCGCAGATCCTGGTCCTGACCCGCGTTCACCAGCCGGGCGGCCAGTTCGGCGGCCGCGCCACCGTAAGGGTTGAAATGCACTAGGTCATTACATCAGGCTGGGCCCATGGACCTGACCTGCCCCTCCTGTTCCTGGCCGACGCCGACGGTCGTGTCCGCGCACGGCCGCGTCCGCTACCTGCGCTGCGTGTGCGGGCAGTGGCTGATCGTCGAGGATGGTCTCGTTGTGGCAACGACCGGAAACAGCTCGTTCGGTATGCGCGATACACCACACAGAGGCGATGCCCCCGAAAGGCCATGCAGGGCGCGATATTCGGGCTAGCCTCGATGGGCAGTCTCATGTGGAGGGTATTTCGACATGACCACGGCTACCGTCATCCGGCCGTTGGCGCCGAGCGAGGAAATCTTCGCCGGTAGTGAAGTCCTCGTAGGCTACTCGATGCGACTGTCCGGTCGGTTGAATCTGGCGGCGCTGTCCGCTGCGTTCGACGCGGTGGTGCGCGCCTATCCGGCGCTCGGCGCGCATCTCGAGGCCGACGGGCACGGACACATCCTCGTCGAATCCGCTGGCGGCACACCGGAAATCACCGTCGTCGACGGCAATCCCGAGCAGTTGCTGAGCGGTGCGCTGCTTGACCAGCGCACCGCGCTGGCCGCGCTGTGCGTGGTGCGCGACGGCGACAGCACCGGGGTGACGCTGGTGACCCACCACAGCGTCGCGGACGCGTGCCACTCGCTCGCGGTGCTCGCCGAGATGTGGTCCTGCTACACCGAGATCAGCGGCGGCCGCGCGCCGACGCTCACCTCGCACCGTTTTCCGGACGCGGTCGAGGATCTGCTGCTCGCCAGATGCGTCGAGAAGATGTCCGGCTTGCCGGTGTCGGCTCGGCCGTTGCTGGTCACCGAGTCGCCCGGCACCATCGCACCCGTCGCGGACGACGAGTCCTATCTACTGCCGCTGACCGCACGCTGCCGCCTGACCAAGCGCGAGACCGCCGCGCTCGCCGACCTCGCACACCGCGAGGGGACGACGATCAACGGGCTTGCCTCGGCGGCGATCCTGCTCACCGAGGCCGAACTGCGCGAGCTGCCGCTGACCGAGCTCAGCTACACCTACTCCGTCGACCTGCGCAACCGGGTCACTCCCCCGATCGGCCACACCGAGGGAACGAATGTCCTCGGCTTCGCCGACTTCGTCCCGACCCCCGGCGCCGGATCGACGCTGATCGGCCTGGCCCGCGGCATCAGCGACGCGCTGCGCAGCGGCCTCGCCAGCGGCATCGTGCAGCAGACACCGCTGCACATCCCCGATATCGCGTCCGGCCCACCGCCGAGGGCCCCCGGCATCGTGCTGGCCACCAACTGGGGCAGGATCGACCGGCCCCGGTTGCCGGAAGGGTTGCGCATCAACGACTTTCGCACGGTGATGATCGCGAAACCGGACAAGTCCGGGCATCGCCTACAGCAGCCGAGCGGCACCATCATCATCAGCACCTTCGACGACCAACTGAGCATCGAGATCCACCATCCGGTGGAGACCACCGGGCAACAGCGGCGCCGCGTGCGCCTGCTCGCCGCGCATCTCGACGCGGTCAGCGAGGTCGGCGCCGCATAGTCGCCTTCCCGGAACCTCGCTGACACTCTGGTGCAATCCAGCTCGGGAATAGTGGTCGGAATCCCCTTCCGATCCTTCTTAAATGTAGCCGACCGCGGACGGAAAAACATCGGCATACAGGACGATGTTTCCGCAGGTGGTCCCTCCTAATCTGGGTACCCATACCCGGACAAAACGCTGTGCGGAGGAATCTTGACAACCCTGGAGAACACTCGAGTCGAGGGCGTCGGGCGCACGGTGAGCGGCGTCCTCGGGATTCATCATGAGGCGTCGGTCATCTGCCGGGTCCTCGGACCGATCGAGGTCGAGGTCGACGGCGTCGCGATCGATCTGCGTGGTCCGCGCCCGCGTCAACTGCTTGCCGCGCTGTCATTCGCGGCGGGCGCGTCCGTGCCGAATGATGTTCTCGCCGAATACCTTTGGGGTCGCGGGTCGCTCGATCAGCCGAGCGCCAATGTGCGGGTCGTCGTGCACCGGTTGCGCGCCGCACTCGGGGCGCACGCTGACCGGATTCTCGAGCTCGATCGTTGCGGCTACCGGCTCGTGCTCGCATCGGAGCAGACCGACCACGGACAGTTCGCCGATCTGGTCGGCGCGGGGCTGCGCGCGCTGCTCGACGGCGATGCGGCGGAGGCGGTGGATACGCTGCGCGCGGGGCTCGCCCTGTGGCGCGGACAGCCGTGGGTCGAGCTCGGGGATTCGCCGGAACTGCTCGGGGCGCGGGCAAAATTGGCGGAGCTGCGCGAGTTGGCGATCGAGGAGTTGCAGGCCGCCCGGTTGGCGTGTGGCGACACCGCCGAGGCCGTTGCGGCGTTGAGCGAAGCCGTCATTCAGGCGCCGTATCGCGAACGTCGTTGGGAGCTCTTGGTTGTCGGGCTGTCCGCAGTGGCAGGCAATCGGACGCGCTGGCGGAGCTGCGGAAGGTGCGTACGTTGCTGAGGGAGGAGGTCGGCGTCGAGCCCGGCCCCGCCCTGCGTGATCTGGAGCGGCGCCTGCTCGACCACGACCCGGGACTGCTGCTGCGGGACACATCGGTTCACGCCGCGAGTAGCCGCGCTACCGGAAGTCTCGTGCGCGGGTTCCGGACCTACCCCGCCGCGCGCCAGGCCAGTTGATTAGGACGATCCGGCGGTGGCCCCGGACACGAGCATCGACATCACCCAGGCGAAGGCCTGACCGAGAACGGTCATCCAGTCGCCTACATTGAACGAACCCATCGCGAATTACCTTCTGGTTGTGGCGGTTTCAGCCCGCGTCGGGACGGACCTCGTCGCCGGCGGCGGTGAGATCGCAGGACTGGTCGTTGCTGAGGTTGCCGCCGGTGGAGATGATGATGGCGAACACCTTCTTGCAGTTCTGCTCGCCGAGGCCCGAGGTGTTCTGCGCGATGGTCGAACCGCGCAGGATCAGGTGGCCCATACCGGGATCGACGGCATCGGTGAACTGGTACGGCAAGACGTCGAGATAGCCGGGGGCGATGTTGATGCCGCCACCGCCCTCGTCGGCGCTGTTGCCTGTGACGTGGGTGTCGATGAGGACCACCTCGCCGACGCCACGGATGTCGAGTCCGCCGCCGCGGCCCGCGAATCCGCCGAATCGGTACCACTTGGTGTGTGGGTCGACGACGCGATTGCCGATGATCTCGGTGCGGGTGAAGGTGCAGGTGTTGTCGCAGCGGACGCCCCCGGCCTCGCCCGCCGCATTGGCGGTGATGCTGCTGTCGGTGGCCTTCATGTCGGCGACGGGGATGTTGAAGATGCCGCCGCCGTAGTCGGCGGCGTTCCCGGTGACCGTCACATGATCGAGAATCAGCTTGCCGGAGTTCGCGATTCCGCCGCCGCCGGTCTCGAACAGCGGGATCTCGTGCTCGGTCGCGTTGCCACCGGTGATGGTCAGCCCGGAGATCGAGACACGCGCCGTGGTCAACACGGCGCGGTCGCGGTGCCCCGCGTCGATGACGGTGCGGTCCTGGCCAGCGCCCTCGATGGTGGTGTCGGCGTTGACATCGAGGTCACCGGTGGCCGGATCGATCAACGGGCCGTTGGTGTTCCAGAAGTTCGGCGCAATGGTCAGCTCATACCGTCCCGCCGGAACCCGAATGGTGCTGCCAGGCCGCACATTCGCCGCCTGCACCGCGGCCCGCAACGTGCACGCACCGGAATCGGTGCGGCACAGGCCGTCGAACGGATTCGCCGCCGCGCCGTCGGCAGTCGTTGTCACGGTGAACACTTCGGGCGATATCCCCGCCGACCCGGTATCGGCCGCCGCGCGGATCGGCGTCCCGCACAGCGCACCGAGGAATACGACACCGATCATCGAAATAGACGAGATCTTCATCTGACCAACCACTCTCGGCACGACTCCAGCGCACTGTCTCAGTCGTTTCGGTTCTAACAGAAGCAAAACCCGCACCGTGGTCGGTCGAACAGTTCCTTCGCTATTGCACAATCCTGCTGGGCGTGTCGACAGGGGCGGGGGTATCAGCGCAGCAGAGATCGCGCAGTCGGCGACAGGAGCAGTTGTTCGACTGGACCGGACAATCGCTTCGTCAACTCCGGCCGCACCTCAGCAGTCCAGGCCCGCGAGTCGGCCAACCTGTCGATGTGCTCGGCCCGCCGATCGGCGTTGTCGAACAGTGCGAACCACACAAAGACGGTCTCCGCACGGATCGGCAGCGGCGCAAAGGTATTCGGCGACGGATCGGTCAGGTAGCAGGCGATCGGCGGCGCGCCGGTCTCCACCAGGACCGGCCGAACTCGCTTGTCGAAGAATTCGGCGAACTCCGCTGGCGGTGTATCCGGGTAGTAGATCGTTGCCAGCACACGCGATTGCGGCAGGTCGGTCGCGTGCACTCCGGGACGCTCACCGGCCAGCGTGAACCCGGAGGTCGCCGAGGCGGGCTGGAGCAGCAGCGCGTTGTCGGTGTCGACCATCGTCGCTCGTGCCGCGGGGGCGTGTGTCCGCCACGCCGCCCCGTCCACATAGAAGGCGGTCAGCGCGGCACCGCGCGTGGCCAGGTCGGGGAAGGCACGAATCCAGACGAATCGATCCGGGTCGTCCTCGTCGCGGAACTGCGCCACGATACGCATACCGACGGCTTCCTGCGTTTCTACGAACTCCCGATCGAACAGCTCGATCAACACGTCCCTGGTTCCTGGGCGCAGCGTGTACTGCCTGAGTTCGACTACCGGCCAAATGTTTTCGGTCATCCGATCACCCTGCCAGCAGGCACCGACACCAACCGACTAACCAGCGGATGTCAGCCTGGGCCGAGTAGCCGCGGAGACCGGATACGGCGGGGTGCTCTTGCCCATGACGCGGTAGCGGTTCCACAGGTCGCGGTCGCCGACCACGGCGGGCCGGGCAGCCTGGCCGAACGTGAGCAGCCACGCTCAATACACTGAACCGCCGGGCAGCACAACAACTTCCGCCGCCATGTCCGCCGCAAGCTCCGACCAGTTGCGTGCGATGAATGCCCGGAATGATCCGGCATCCCGGCCGGTCACGTCCTGCACCACCGACGTGACGCGGTCTTCGGCACCATGCCGGATATCGTCATCGAGACCGGCGAGAAACGCCGCGTAGTCGGCGGGCACACCGGATTCATGGACCAGCGCGGCGAATTCGGCGACGCCGACCGACCGGTGCCGCACCGCGCGCCCGGTCTCCTCGGCGATGATGACGGCGGCCTGCACGTAACTCAACGCCTCCGGTCCGGTGATCACATGATCGGTGTTGTGCGGCAACGGATCCAGCAGTGCGCGCACCGCGACGGCGGCGATGTCCTCCGCGTCGACGAAGGCCACCCGGCCGTCACCGGTCGCGGTGACGATCTCGCCCGTTGCTCGAATGCCGACCGCAAGCGGGCGCCCACCGACGAAGTTCTGCATGAACCACGACGGCCGCAGCACCGCCCATTCCGGCGCCGCACCGCGGACCAGGCCGTACACCTCTCCCAGCCCCGGTGTCTCGTCAGTGATCGCCGACGAGCCGAGCAGCACCACTCGCCGCACACCGACCCGCATCGCCTGGGCCAGAAAGGGTTCCATGATCGGCGCCGGATCGGCCGCACCGATCGGCGGGACCACATAGATGCCGTCCACTCCGGCCAGTGCGGGGCCGTATGTCTCGGGCTCGTGCCACTCGAATCGAATATGCTTGTCGCCCTGTGGGTTCCGGCTGGCGATCCGCACCTCCGCACCCTCCGCGTACAGTCCTGCGGCAACCCTGCTTCCGGTGGTCCCGGTACCACCGGTAACCAGAATGGTCGGCTCACTCATAGATTTCCCTCCGTAATACCGAACGACGCGAGCTCACCGGCGCCACCCAGCGCCTCGGCGGCGGCGAGTGGATTCCAGTAGTCGCGGTAATGCACGATCTCGCCCCCACACACGGTGATCACCGCGATGTACCGCATCCGGTACGGCCGCCCGGTTCGCACGGCGACGCCGTCGGCCGCGAACTCGACGATGACGACCTCGGGGTCACCGGTCACGTGCACGGTCGGCGCGTCGATCGCGCGAATATCGAGCTGCTCAGGGTAGTCGCGCAGGTAGTCCTCGATCGCCGCGCGCCCGATCACCTCCGTCGGGTACCCGGGCGGCGCGAACGGGAATTCGATGCCGCCCCGTTCCGCCCAGAGTCCCGCGAATCCGACCATGTCCTTCGCCAGGAGCAGCCGTAACGCCTCCGCTACGACCTCGGCCGGGGTACGTGCCGATTGGGGCATGAGACCCTCCCATTCATTTGGACGATACGGTACCGTCCCGTCCTAATATAGTCGGGACGGCACCGTCTCGTCCATTCCGTATACTGCGGCCATGCCCGAGAAGCCCCGACGCGTCCCCACCGGTGCCGCCGTGCTGCAACCGCAGATCACCACCGCCGTCATCGCGGCGGTGATGGAGGAGCTCGCCACGAGCGGCTACGCCAAGCTGTCGATGGAGGCGGTGGCCAAGCGCGCGGGCGTCGGCAAGAGCGCCCTCTATCGGCGCTGGCCGTCCAAGCAGGACATGGTGGTCGCGGTGCTCGGCGAGTTCAGCGTCGAGCTGGCCGAATTCGCCGACACCGGCGCGCTGCGCACCGACCTCGTGGCCGCCCTCGACGTGCTGCACACCTGGCTCACCCACCCGAGAATGGCGGCCATCCTGCCCGACCTCACCGCCGAGGCAGGTCGCAATCCCGTTCTGGCGCAGGCGGTTCGGACCACCATCGGGCAACCGAGGCGGGCACTGGCGCGCCGGCTGCTGCAGCGCGCCATCGAACGCGACGAGCTGCCCGCCGATACCGACATCGAATTGGCGCTGGATCTCATTGCGGGACCGATGTTCTGGCGGTTGAACGTCCGGCACGCCGAAGCCGAACCGGACTACCTCGACCGGCTGGCCGACCATCTACTCCGCGCGCTGAACGCCCGCTGACGGTTACCGCTGCCGGAATCGCGACTCACGCATGCCCTGCGCGGCCTTGTTGCGGTACATGGCGGTATCGGCCGCGTGCATGAGTTGGTCTGGGGCAGTGGGCACATCGTCGAGATAGACGGTGCCGATACTGGCGGCGACGGTAACGAGGTGGTTCTCCACCTCCATCGGCTCGACAAGCGCGTTGGACAGCCAGCCGGATACTTCGGTCAATTTGCCTGCGCACGGACACTTTTCGATCAACACGATGAATTCGTCGCCGCCGAGCCGCGCGACGAGTCCGTCGACCGGCTTGACGGCCGTGCGTAGTCGCTGGCCGACCACGCGAAGTACCTTGTCCCCCACCGTGTGTCCCCACACGTCGTTGATCTCCTTGAACCCGTCGAGATCGAGGTAGCACACGCCGATCGGGGGGCTCGCGTTCGCCAGCCGGTCGAAGAACAGGGTGCGGTTGGGCAGGCCGGTGAGGCTGTCGTGGTTGGCGTCGTGCCACAGCCGGTCGGCCAGCTGCTTGCGTTCGGTGATGTCGACCGCGACCCCGATCAGGAACCGCACCTGTCCGGCGCTGTCGCGCACCGCCGACATCGAAAGGTCGATGGTGGTGACGGTGCCGTCCGGGCGCAGATGGTCGGTCTCCAGCCGGAAGCGGTCGGACGCCCCGGTGAGCAGCCGCTGCAGCTCGGCGAAGGCGTAGCCGATATTCGCCGGGCCGAGCAGGTCGTCCACCGTCCGGCCCGGCATGACTTCCACTGGCAGACCGAGCATTTCGGCCATGGCGACGTTCGCGTCGAGCACCCGACCGGTGACGTCGATGGTGCCGATGCCGACCGACGCGCCAGCGAAGACCGCGGCGAACCTGGCCTCCGACAGCTGCCGTTTCGCCTCGGCCTCCTGCGCGGCCGCCAGGGTCGCCACCAAGGTGGCCTCCTGTTCGGCAAGCGCCGCCGTCCGCAATGCCGCGGTGAAGCCCGCCGCGAACTCGGCCGCGGCGACCACCGCGCGATCGCGGACGCGCTCGTAGTGCGGCTCGGTCCTGGTCGGGCAGATGTCGTCGACCAGGTCGTGGCAGATCACCACCACCGAGCGACTGACCGCCATCGCGTCCCGATAGTTCGCGGCGACCAGCACTGATGCGGCGTCGCGGGCGACGGTAAGTTCGGCGGTGCCGAGCACCACCGCTTCCAACGCCTCACCGAGCCCGGCCAGCATCGCTTCGATCTGAGTCCGCGTCAGAGTGGGGGCTACCGCGCCGTCGAGCGCTTCAGCCCACCGCATCGCTAGCTCGTGCGACCCCACTCAGGGACCCCCTGCTGGTTCGTGTTCGCGCTTCAGACCTTTCGACCGACACCGGCCAGACCGAGCGAACGGCCCGGTGCCTCGTGCAGATCCCGCTCGGACTCCGGGTGCCAGACCGGCAATTCGACCACGCCGGGCTCGACCAGCTCCCATCCATCGAACATAGCGACGATTCCGTCGCGATTACGGAAATGGATGCCAATTCGACTCTTATCGGACGCGTTGGCGCCCAACTTGCCCGCGTCCTCGGGGCGCATCTCGGAGGTCAGATGCGAGATAGCGACGTAGCTGCCCGGTTCGACGGCGGCGCGCAGGTCGGCCACCTTCTTGACCGGCTCGTCGCCGTCCGAGAGCAGGTGCAATACCGCGACCAACAGCAGACCGACCGGTTGGTCGAAATCGATCAGCCCGGTATCGTCCGCCCTGTCGAGCAGTTCGGCGGGCTTGCGCAGGTCGGCCTCGATGGCACCGGCCCGGCTGTTGCCCTTCAGGATCGCGCGCGAATGCGCGACGGCCACCGGATCGATGTCGGCGTAGAGCACGCGAATATCGGGATCAATACTCTGCACGACCTCGTGCACATTTCCGGCTGTCGGGATCCCCGACCCGATATCGAGGAATTGGCGGATACCGGAATCGGCAAGGAAGCGCACCGCCCTGCGCAGGAATGCCCGATTGCTCAGCGCCAGCCGTGGCAGGTCGGGCACGAGCGCCTTGCCCTGCTCGGCGGCCCTGCGGTCGATCTCGAAGTTGTGCGAACCACCCAGCAGCGCGTCGTACATCCGTGCCGGGCTCGCCTGCTGCATATCCACGCCTTCGGGCGCCCACGCCGGCCTGTCCATCGAAACCCCTTTAATTGCTCACGCTCGAAATCACCGTCATCAGATCGGCCGACCCACTCGAGTGTGGTGTGCTTGATCACCCGAACGGTGGTCTGCGCATAGTAGTCGGCTTTGGTGACCAGCGGGAAGCTCGCGGGTGACCTTGGTTGGCCCGCACCCGGTTTCAGGTGCGCGCGGCCGAGATCCTGGCCAGCGTCTGCACCGGATCGGTCAGCACGTCGGTGAAGGCAAGCTCGGCCGCGCCGAGCAAGGTCGCGTCGCCGCCGAGCGCCGAGGTGCGCAGCCGCACCCGTTCGCGGACCGCGAGCAGGCCGTCGACCGCGACCCTGCTGCGCACCTGGGCCGCCGAGGCGAGGTAGATCTCGCGAAGCACGCCGCCGAAGACGACCATCGACGGGTTGAAGATGTTGACCAGATTGGCGACGCCGTAGCCGAGCCAGTCCCCCACCTGGTGCAATGCGTCCCTGGCCGTCGAGTCGCCGCGGGCCGCGTCCTCCACGATCGCCTCGACCGCGGCCCGGCCCGCCGGGTCGGTGCGCCCGGCGGCGGCGATCAGGCCGAGCTCGCCCGCCTCGACCTCGAGACAGCCGCGCGATCCGCACGCGCAGGCGCGTCCGTCCCGGTTGACGATCATGTGGCCGACCTCGCCCGCGTAGCCGCCCTCGCCGCCGAGCAGCTGGCCGCCCATGATGATGCCCGCGCCGATGCCGACGTCGCCGTGCAGGTAGATCAGGTCGGAGAGACCGGCGGCAGCACCGCGTTCGCGTTCGGCGAGCGCCCCGAGGTTGGCGTTGTTGCCGACCGCGACACGCAGGCCGAGGTCGAGTTCGCGAGTCAAGCTTGCGCCGAACGGCACATCGACCCAGCCGATGTTCGGTCCGTAGCGGACGACGCCGTCCTCCTCCCTGACCATCCCGCAGAACGCCACGCCGACACCGACACACACGGCATCGCGGGCGGCCTTGCCGATCATGTCGCGCGCCATCGCCGCCAGCGTGGCGATCACGTCGTCCGGGTCGAAAGTGCCACGCGGGCGGGTGGTTTCGACCTGATCGAGGACCGAGCCGCCCAAGCCGACCCGCGCCGCGGCGAGCCGGTCGGCGCCGACATCGAGCGCGACGACGTACACGCGATCCGATTCCGGCCGCACCACCAGCGAGGGACGGCCCGCCTTGCCGGTCTGTCCCGGCAGTTCCTCGCGCACCAGCCCTACCGCGGCGAGGTCGGCCGTCAACGCCAGAATGGTGCTGCGGTTCAGCCCCATTCGCTCCGCGAGCGTGGCCCGCGAAACCGGACCGTCACGATGGACGTGCCGGAGCAACACAGCCAGATTGCTCTTACGGATCTCATCAGGAGATGGGGCTGCCCTCACCCGCCTCTCCGCGCCTTTTGCCGGTCGTGGGTGCCTCGAAGGTTAGTTCGCGGGCCGGCGGCCAAGGGGCGCCTAAGCTTTGGGCGTGCCCGACGAGTTACCCATGTACCTGCGAAATCAGTCGTAACGGTGGCCTCCTTCGCATAGACCGATCCTCGGTTGGTTATCCGGTTCGTAGCGTGCGCTTGCGCGACAACGCGTCTACCCCGGCCGCCAAGAGCAGCACGAATCCTGTCACAACGAATTTCGTGCCCGCGCTGTAGCCCATCAGGCCCATGCCGTTGTCGATCACCGCGACCACGGCGGCGCCGAGCACCGCGTCCAGCATGCGGCCGCGGCCGCCGAACAGGCTGGTGCCGCCGATGACCGCCGCGCCGACCGCGAGCAGTAGCACGCTGCTGCCGCCGGTGTTGGGGTCGACGGAGTTGGCGCGGGAGGCCGCGACGAGGCCGCCGACCGCCGCCATCGTCGAACACAGCACGAAGGCAGTGATTTTCACGCGGTCCACCGTGATGCCGGCGCGCCTTGCCGCCTCGGCGTTGCCGCCGACGGCGTAGATGTGCCTGCCGAAGGACGTGCGATTGAGCACGAAGGTCCACAGCAGCAACAGGATCGCGATCAGCGGGACCACGATCGGCATGCCCTTGAGCGAGTGCAACTCCGGGTTGCGGCTGCGTTCGCCGTTGAGCACGAGCACCGCGATGCCGAGAACCACTGCGACGCCGACGATCCGCGCCACGATCACCGGCGCGGTCTCGCCGGTGAGCCCGAGTTTGTTGCGGGCCCGCAGTTTTCGGTATTGCAGGAACGCGAACCCGGCCACCAGCACCAGGTACATCAGCCAGCCGATCAACGGCGGCACATTCTTGTTCGCGATGGCGAGGATGGTGTCGTCGCGGATGGAGATGTTGCGGCCGTTGTCCATGATCTTCAACGCGACACCCTGCAGCGCGAGGAATGCCGCGAGCGTCACCACGAACGACGGAATGCCGATCTTCACCACGATCGTGCCGATCGTCAGCCCGATCACCACACCGGTGAGCAGCGACGCCAGGACCGCCAGGTACCAGGGCCAGCCACGGTCGGTGAGCAACACCGCGAGCACCGCCGCGCAGACGCCGCTGGTGAATCCCGCCGACAGGTCGATCTCGCCGAGCAGCAGCACGAAGATCAGGCCCATCGCGATCACCGCGATCGCCGCGCCCTGGGTGAACAGGTTCGCGAAGTTGGCCTCGGACATGAAGACCGGGCGCGCGGCCCAGAAGACGCAGGACAGGATGATCAGGGCGAGCACGGAGGGAAGCGCGCCCATATCGCCGCTGCGCACGCGCCCGACGTAGGTGTTCACTAGGTCGGAAACCGGTGCCGTATCAGGCTTTTCGGTCACAGTGGCGCTCATGCCTGCACCTCGCTGACGCTCGGCTCCGGCATGACCGCCGGGGCGGCTGCGTTCATTGTTCGCTCGCTCCGCTCGCTCATCCCTTGACTCCATTCGCGTCCAAACCCAGTGCGCCGCTGCGGCCTGCCGTAATCAGTTCTACGACCTGCCCGTGGGTCACATCGGAGGTCCGGACCTGGGCGGCCATCCGCCCCAGGTATAGCGCCGCGATCCGATCGGAGACCGCGAAGACGTCGTTCATGTTGTGCGAGATCAGCACCACCGCAAGGCCTCTGTCGGCGAGCCGGCGGACCAGCTCGAGCACCTGCTGGGTCTGCTGCACGCCGAGCGCGGCGGTCGGTTCGTCGAGGATCACCACCTTGCTGTTCCACAGCACGGCTTTCGCGATCGCGACCGTCTGCCGCTGGCCGCCGGACAGGCTCGACACCTGCTGCCGGACGCTCTTGACCGTCCGAACGGACAAGCTGGCCAAGGTCTTTCCGGCCAGTTCCTCCATCGCGTACTCGTCGAGCACGATCCCGGTCTTCTTCTCGCGGCCGAGGAACATGTTCTGGACGATGTCGAGGTTGTCGCAGAGCGCGAGATCCTGGTACACGATCTCGATGCCGAGCGCGCCCGCGTCGCGCGGGCTGTGCACCTGAACGGGGTTGCCCTCGAACAGGAATTCGCCGGCGTCGATCGGGTGGGTGCCGCCGATGCACTTGACGAGCGTGGACTTTCCGGCCCCGTTGTCGCCGACCAACGCCGTCACCTCACCCGCGTAGGCGGAGAAGGCGACGTTGTGCAGGACGTGAACCGGCCCGAAACTCTTTTCTAGGCCGCGTAATTCGACTACCGGCGTATTCGGCCCACCCGGCACCCGGCCACCGCCCCTCATCGAATCGCCGCGCGATGCTTCACTCATGGTGCTGCTCCTGAGAAGGTGCCCCCTCCGCCGTCCCCTCATCGAAACGGCGGGAGGGGCTTGGTCGATCAGATGCCGTTGTCCGCGCAGAGTTTCGCGATATCGCCGGTGCACAGGTCGGCCTTGGTGACATAGCCGTCCGCGACAACATCTTTCACCTGCTGGATGTAGATCGGCTTGGGCTCCAACAGCACCGAAGGCACGTCGGTATTGGCCTCGGGGTCCTTCACCGTGCCGTTGGCCTGACCCTGCTGCCCCTTGGTCAGCGCGATGGCAAGCTCGGCCGCCGCGTCGGCTTCCTTCTTGATCGCCTTGTACACGGTCAGGCACTGGTCGCCCTTCAGGACGTTCTGCAAGCCCTGCACTGTCGCGTCCTGGCCGCTCACCGGAACCTGTCCGTTGAGCTTCTGCTTCTTCAGCACCGCGATCGCGGCGTTGGCGAGTCCGTCGTTGGCGGCCACCACGCCGCCGATGTTCGGCGTGCCGGTGAGCATCTGCTCGAAGATGGTGCCCGCCTGGGTGTTATCCCATTCCGGCACCGCCTGGTCCGGGCCCTTCACGTACTGGCCAGCGTCGAACTTCGGCTTCAGCACCCCGTCGTAGCCGGTCTTCAGCAGCGTGGCGTTGTTGTCGGTCGGCCCGCCGTTCAGGTACGCGACAACGGGTTTGACGGCGTTCTTGTCCGTCAGGCACTTCGCGACGCCCTCGCCGAGCAGGCTGCCGACCTTCACGTTGTCGAACGACACGTAGAACTGGGCGCCGCCGCCGAGGGTGAGCCGGTCGTAGTCGATGACCGTGACGCCCTGCGCCTTTGCCTTCTGGATCACGGCCTTGCCGGTGCCGCTGTCCAGGTTCGTCATCAGCAGCACCTGCGCGCCGTTGGTCATCATCTGATCGGCGATCGTCTGGAAGGCGGTCTTATCGCCCTGCGCGTTCTGGATGTCGGCCTTGACGCCCGCGGCGTCGAACGCCTGCTGCAGGTACTTCCGGTCCGCCGTCTCCCAGCGGGCCGACGTCTTGCTGTCCGGCAGGATCACCCCGACCTTGGCTCCGCCGCCACCCCCCGAGCCCTTCGAGTCGTTACCACAGGCGGTCAAAGTCAACGAAGTGAGCACGGCGACCGAGACGGCCGCAACGCCGAGAATGCCCTTACGCATGAGGGGGCCTTTCGTGGAACCACCGCCCCGGTAGTGCCCGGGCGGTCGAGGTCGAGCGAATGTTGTTCGCTGCAACATATTCGACTGTGACCCACAGCACAACCTGTTCTAGCGACCAATTTGTTGTTTGAGATAACAATCAAGTCACGTGAACATCTGCTCAGGTGGAGTCGTCCTACAGGTCCGCGGCGAGTGCGGCCGCTAGCTCGCGGGCCTCGTGCAGCCAGGTGGTGCGCATCTCCTCGGTCGAGTCGGTCACTGTCCGAAATACCTTGCGCCGCACGTCTTCCACGCCGATGTAGGGCAGCACGCAGGCCGCCCATATCTGATGCAGCGGATCGCCGAAGACGTCGCGCTCGCGGTCGGCGGTGGTGTCGGAGGTATTGAGCACCAGCGCCCGCTTCGCGTGCAGCAATCCGACCGGTTCCCCGGCCGCGTCGTCCAACTTGTATGCCACGGCCGGGGTGAGTACCCGCTGCACCCAGCCCGCCAGAATCGCCGGTGGCATGCCCCACCAGTTCGGATGCACGAATATCAGGGCATCGAGCTCGGCCAGTTCGTCCTGGTATCGCCGAACCTGGACGTCGGCCGCCAGCGTGCTGTCCACGGTCTCGGTCTCCCCCGCGGCCAGCATCGGATCGAAGCCCTCCGCATACAGATCGTGCGACACAACCTCGACCGCTCGACTTCGCAATTCATCGATCACCGCTTCGAAGAGCGCCCTGTTGAAACTGTCGCCCTGGGGATGGGCCAGATACACCGCAATACGCATGCGCATCACTGTGCCGGATCGGTGCCACCGACCAAAGGCACCAGATACCGGGGCGGGCAGCACCGCTCGAACTGCTCGACTCGGCGATTCAGAACGTCAGATGGTTTCCCGCCGCAACACCGCCTGATATTCCCAGGCGTCCCACAGCGGATGAGCCGCCGAATATCGCTGGCCCATCCGAATTTCCGTGCCATCGAGTTCCATCCGCTCGACAACAAGGCCGGTGCCCTCGACCAACAGCATCAGATCTCCGGGCGTGTAGCAGCGCCCGAACTGCTCGACCGCTTCGGACTCTTTGCCAACCGGCCACCACCTGTCGGTGAAGCGGCTGGTTATCGGGTCGTAGTCGTTCGAATTCGCCAGGTCGACGGCGTACTTCTCGTGTTCGAGTTCGCCTGCGACACGGGCCCATTTCCACGGACTGAACACATCGACGATCATCGCCCCGCCTGGTCGCAACCATTCGTCGCTGACCCGGCGAAGTAGCGCACGCTGATCGGCATCGCTACCGACACCAAAACCATTCCAATAGACCACGCAGTCGAACTGCTCACCGAGTTCGACCTGGTAGAAATCCCCTTCGATGATCCGCAGGTCGCGACCCCGCACCTCGGCCGCACGCTCGGTCGCCTGCCGCGCTCTGACGGAACTGAGTTCCACCGCCACTACCGAGTAGCCGAGATCCGCGGTGACAACCGCGGTTGTGCCACTGCCCGCGCCCAATTCGAGGACCCGCTCGATATCTGGCCCCGCCAACCGCGCTATCGACTCCGCACGTTGCCGATCCGACTCCCGTACCGTCTGCGGTCCCCACCACACCGGCGCGGTATCGAAGAACGGCTTTACCCAATCCATACGAAATCCCCGTCAGAACAACATGATTCGGTACCGAGCCGATCATGCCCCAGTTTCGGGGAGGCGAGAAGCGATTTTCCAGTGGGACACCAACCGCGAATATGCCACGATCTGAGCGTGATCGACCAGAGCGAGTGGGTGCGTGCTGCCGCGCTCGACAATGCCGAGTGGTGCGATGCCGTGTGCCGGTCGCATGGGTTGATCGGCGAACTCGATGCCGCCGCGTGGACCAGTGCCAAGCGCACCCCTCCGCTGTATCCAGATGCGGTGTCGCTCAGTCCACGTACGTCCGCGGCGGAGCTGCTGGCGCGAATCGACCGCAGCACGCCAGGGGCCTCGATCAAGGACAGTTTCGCCTGCCTGGATCTCAGCCGGGACGGCTTCCATATTCTGTTCGAGGCGCAGTGGATCTATCGACCGGCCGACCAAGGGCCGTCTGCCGCGTCGGGCCCTTGGGAGGTGACCGCAGCCATCCACCACGGCTGCACACCCGTTGGCCCGCTGCGGATTTGGGTGGCGTCGGACTGAGGCAGGATCAGCTGACTTGTGGCAGGACCTCGGCGGTGATCCGTTCCATCTGGTCTGCCGAGTCGAAAAGTGGGTTGATCAGGATCATTTCGGCGCCGGCGGCGGCCACGGCGCGCAGTTCCTCGGCGCACGTGTCCGGTGAGCCGCAGGCCGCGACGGGCAGCAAAGTCTTGCCGAAGTCACCGTATTGGGCGATCAGCGCTTCGGTCATCCGGCGCTGTGCGCGGTCGACGTCGTCATCGACCACGATATACACCCGCTTGGCGATGCGGAAATCCGCTGCATCCCTGTCACTTTCGGCCAGTGCGGCGCGGACGACCGGAACCTGCTCGGCGAAGCGCGCCGTCGTCGACGACCCTGCCCCGAAGAACCCATCCCCCTGTCGAACCGCCCGCCGCAACGCGGCAGGCTTACTGCCACCGAACCACAAGGGCGGGTACGGCTTCTGAAACGGTTTCGGCTCCATCCTCGCGCCGTCCAACTGCCAGAACTCGCCGTCGATATCGACCTCCGGCTGAGTCCACAGCGCCTTCATCACCTGCAGACCCTCATTGAACCGCCGCACCAGATTGTCCTCGACACCAACATCGAATGCCGAAAACATCCGCGCCCGCCCACCGATCCCAACCCCGACCTCGAGCCGCCCCCGACTCAACTGATCCACCGTCCCGATCCGCTTCGCCAAATGCACCGGATTGTGCAACGGCGTAACAAACACCGCACACCCCACCCGCAACCGCTCATTACAAGCCGCCGCGAACGCCAACGTCTCCAACGGACTCAAACCAGGCGCCGCCCCCAACACCTGCTCCGTCATCCACGCACTCTCGAACCCCAACTCCTCCGCCCGCCCCAAATACCTCCGAAGCTCGTCCGGCGCAAAGGCACCATCAGCAGGATGCTGTGGAATCGATATCGCGTATCGCATGGTTGCGACCTTATTCGTCAGTTCTCGATGGCGAGGGTGACTACGGGGATGACACGGTCGGTCTTTTCCTCGTATTCGGCGAAGCCGGGCATTACGGCGACCATGGCTGCGTAGAGGCGGTCGCGTTCTGGGCCTTCGGTGATGGGAGTTGCGGTGGCTTTGTGGGTTTCGGTGCCTACTTCTACGGTGACCTCTGGGTTGGCGCGCAGGTTGTGGTACCAGTCGGGGCTGGTGGGGGCGCCCGCTTTGGAGGCGATGATGACGAGGTTGTCGCCGTCGCGGACGTAGGCGACGGGGTTGGTTCGGGAGAGGCCGGATTTGGCGCCGGTGGTGGTGAGCAGGAGGAGGTCGCCCCCTTCGAAGGGCCCGCCGACCTTGCCTGCGTTGTTACGGAATTCCTCGATGATCTGCGAGTTCCAGTCGGACATACGGGTCTCCTCCAGGTAGGCAAGCGGTCTATACCGAGCCTATCGACAAGATCCCCGAACCCGGCGCCAATCGCCCCGTCGAAGGGGACATGGTGGCGGCGACACGCGGGGTCGGGCCGCCGTCATGTCCCGTTCGACGGGGGTCAGCGGGCTACCGATAGGACCGGTTCTCGCACTGCCGATTTGGGGGTGGTGGTGAGGGTCTTGGTGAGGTCGGTGCGGAGGGTGGTTGCGGAGTCGAGGAGGTAGTTTTGGCGGACCTTCCAAGGGCGGCGATCGCCTTGGCGGGGGAAGTCGCCGATCGAGCGCTGGATGTAGCCGGAGGCGAGGTCGAGCAGGGGTTGTTCGTTGAGTTCGCCGTCGGGCTTGGGGACGACGGCGGCGTAGTCGCGGCGGTCCATGTGGTTGAGGATCTTGCAGACTAGGCGGGAGCTGAGGTCGGCGCGCAGGGTCCAGGAGGCGTTGGTGTAGCCGACGCAGAAGGCGAAGTTGGGCAGGCCGGTGAGCATGGCGCCCTGCCAGACGAATTGCTCGGCGAGGGTGACCTGCTGACCGTCGACGCTCGGGATGATGCCGCCGAAGGGCAGCAACTGCAGACCGGTGGCGGTGATGACGATGTCGGCCCGCAGGATTCGGCCGGACTTCAGCCGAATGCCTTCCGGCACAAAGGTATCGATGTGGTCGGTGACGACCTCGGCCTTACCCTTCTTCATCGCCTTGAAGAAGTCGGCGTCGGGCACAGCGCACAGTCGCTGCTCCCACGGGTTGTAGCTCGGCGTGAAGTGCTCGGCTACGACCTTCTCGTCCTTGAGGATTCGGGTAGTGAGGCCGGTGAGCAGTTTGCGCGCGGCCTCGGGACGGCGGCGGCAGTACTGGAAGAAGCCGATCGTGAACAGGATGTTCTTGGTGCGAATCACCCGGTGCGCCAGGTTCGGCGGCAGCAGCTCGCGGATCTTGTCGGCCTGTTTGTCACGGCCGGGGACCGCGCTGATCCAGGTCGGGCTGCGCTGCAACATGGTCACCAGTTCGGCCTGCTCGGCCATCGACGGCACCAGGGTGACCGCGGTGGCGCCGCTGCCGATCACGACGACGCGCTTACCGGCGTAGTCGAGGTCTTCCGGCCAGAACTGCGGATGCACCACCTGACCGGAAAACGAAGAGCTGCCGGGGAATTCGGGCGTGTAGCCGTGGTCGTAGTTGTAGTAGCCCGCGCACGCGTACAGGAAGCCGCAGGTCAGCTCGCGCCGCGAAGTGACACCCGCCGCGTCGCGCTCTTCGAGAGTCAGTGTCCAGCGGGCGGTTTCGCTCGACCAGTCGGCGGCGACCACCTTGGTCTGATAGCGGATGTGCCGGTCGATGCCGAACTCGGCGGCGGTTTCGTTGATATACCGCAGAATCGACGGCCCATCGGCGATCGACTTGGCATCGCGCCACGGCTTGAACGCGTAGCCGAGGGTGAACATGTCGGAGTCCGAGCGGATACCGGGATAGCGGAACAGATCCCAGGTGCCGCCCATCGCGTCGCGGGCCTCGAGGATGGCGTAGGTCTTGCCGCGGCACTCGGTTTGCAACCGGTAGGCGGCGCCGATACCGGACAACCCCGCGCCAACGATCACGACGTCGAGGTGTTCCGGAGCTGCGACGGTCTCGTTCATGGTTCCAGTGTGCGACCGCGCGGACCGGCGTTCTTGACTTTGCGCGACAAGTATTTGATTCTGGACGACATGACGGTGATCCGATCGGCCGGGCTGCGCGGCTTCCGCGCGACGGTGGCGGAGCTGGGCGGTGACGCCGAACAGTTCGCCGCCGCCTGCGGCCTGCCGATCGCCGCGCTCGACACCGACGACCTGCTGATCCCCGACCAAGCCCTGGCCGCGGTGCTGGAGCTGGCCGCACAGCGGCTGGACTGCCCCGATCTCGGCTTGCGCATTTCCCGCCGCCAAGACCTCGACATGCTCGGCCCGCTGGCCTTGGCCATCCGGAACTCGCCGTCGCTGACACACGTCCTGGAATGCTCGGCGCGATATCTGTTCCTGCACGCCCGCGCACTCATCCTGACCCCGGAACCGGACCCGTACGGCGACCGCGGCGTGATCGCGCTGCACTACGGGGTCAAGCCAGGAATGCTGTCCCCCATCCAGGCCACAGATCTCGGACTTGCGTTCGTACATCACACAATTCAACGGTTGGTCGCGGACCACTACGGATTACTCTCGGTCGAGCTGCCGTACCGGCCGACCGCACCGATCGCCCGCTACGCGGAATTCTTCGGCGCACCGGTGCGCACGAACCGGCCGTACGCGGCGCTTCGGGTGCCGCGAAATCTGCCGTCACTACCGCTGAGCGGCGGTGACGAGAACCTGCATCGTTTGGCGATGGCGTTCCTGGCGGAGCAGGCGGGCGGCATCGACGCCTCGGTGGTGCCGAAGGTGCGCGCAACCGTGCAACAGCTACTCGGCACCATCCCGCCCGAAATCGGTGCCGTCGCAAGGTTATTGACCGTCCACCCGCGCACCCTGCAACGCCGCTTGGCCGCCGAGGGCACCTCGTTCGCCACCATCCTCGACGACGTCCGCCGCGACGAAGCGCGCCGCTACCTCACCACCACCGATATGCCGATGAGCCAGGTCGCCTCCGTCATCGGACTCTCCGAGCAGTCGACCTTCACCCGCTGCTGCCGAAGATGGTGGGGCACAACGCCGACCGCGATACGCCGCGAACAACCGAGCGTGCCGACTAGCGGCAAACGCGCAACCCGTCGAGGGTGACACCGAGCAGCCGTTCGGCCGCCTCCGGCGTCTTCTCACAGGCGGCCCCGATGCCGTGCCCAAGCCTCAGCATGTCGCGCGCCTCGATATCGGTGCGGATCACACCGGCGTCCTGCGCGGATTTCAGCAGGGCGGCGGCCGCGTCGTTGATCAATCCCCGGCACAGGGTGAAAACCTCGGAGTCGTGGTCGATCAACGCCTTCAATGTGGTTGCGAGACTGCGCCGGTCCATCACGAACGCCACCTGCTCGCGCATCCACTGCTCGAACGCGTCTGCGGGGGACTGGGTTTCGAGTAGTTCGTAGCCGCGCCTACTCAGCCGTTCGATGCTGTCGCGGTACACCGCTTCCATGAGCGCCTCGCGATTCGGGAAGTGCCGGTACAGCGTTCCCGGTCCGACGGCGGCGCGGCGCGCGATGTCATCCAGCGGCGCCTCCGGCCCGTCTTCGCCGAACACCTCACGCGCGCACTCGACGATCCGCGCGTAGTTGCGCCGCGCGTCGGCCCGCATCGGCCGCGCCGCCGAAGGTTGGTCCACGGTCCCTCCACTGGAAACGGATGAAGTCTCCGGTTAGTCTTGCGTAAACGGAGAACCTCTCCATATGATAGCTCCATCGGAAACGGAGACTCTCTCCGTTTAGCTCACGACTCGATGGAGCGCTTCTTGTCCACGAACACCATCTCCGCGGGCACCCCCACGTCCGTTCGCCGAAGTCGGCCGTTCCGCTCCGGCCTCGTGCTTGCCACCCTGCTGACCTGCCAGCTGATGATCATCCTCGACATCACCGTGATGAATGTGGCGCTGCCGCGCATCCGAACCGACCTGCACTTCAGCGCCACCGGGCTGTCCTGGGTGATGAACGCCTACACCCTGGTCTTCGGCGGACTGCTGCTGCTCGGCGGGCGCGCCGGTGACCTGTTCGGCAGGCGCAACCTGTTCATCGCGGGAACGACCCTGTTCACCCTGGCCTCGTTGGCGGGCGGGCTGGCGCCGTCGGCGACCTGGCTGCTCGTCGCGCGCGTCGTGCAGGGCATCGGCGCCGCCATGGCAGGCCCGAGCACGCTCGCGCTGCTGACCACCACGTTCAGCGAACCCAAAACCCGGATTCGGGTGCTCGCCCTGTTCTCCGGCATGTCCAGCGCGGGCTTCGCGATCGGTCTCATCCTCGGCGGCCTGCTCACCGAATGGCTGAGCTGGCGGTCGGTGCTGTTCATCAACGTGCCCTTCGGGCTGGTCGTCGTCGTGCTCGCGCTGCGCTACCTGCCCGACGCGGTGCGCCAGCCCGCCCGCCTCGACCTACCCGGCGCGGTGACCGCGACGACCGGGGTCGCCGCACTGGTCTACGGCTTCATCAGCGCCGCGTCGAACGGCTGGGGCAGCGAGACCACCGACATCTCGCTGGCCGCTGGCGTGATCCTGCTCGCGGCGTTCCTTGCGATCGAGCTGCGCACGGCACAACCACTGCTGCCGCTGCACCTGTTCACCGACCGCAATCGCGCCGCCGCCTACGCCAATATGTTCCTCGGGCCGATGGCTGGCATGTCGATGTTCTTCTTCCTGACCCAGTATCTGCAGGAAGTGCGCGGATTGAGCGCGCTGGCAACGGGTTTCGCGTTCCTGCCGACCGCGTTGCTGATGTTCACGATGATCAGGCTGATCCCGCGGCTGCTGCCGCGCTTCGGGCCGAAGCCGGTGACCCTGATCGGCACCGTGTTGATGGGGTCCGGACTGGCGTTGCTGACACAGCTGAGCACCGAAAGCGGATACTTCCCGCTGCTGTTCGCGGCCATGCTGTTGATGGGACTCGGTATCGGACTGGCGTTTTCGCCGCTGAGCGTGATCATCATGTCCAGCGTGCCGCCCAGCGAGGCCGGTGCGGCGGGCGGTGCGCTGCAGACGCTGCAGCAGACCGGCTCCTCGCTCGGCCTGGCCATTCTGGTCACGGTGTTCGGCACGGCGGCCCGCGGTGCGACGGGATCGGCGCCACAGGTTCTGGTCAGCGGCATCACGACGGCGTTCGCGGCGGCGGTCGGCATCGCCGTGCTGACCTTCCTCGTCGCGCTCACTTTCCGCAGCACCCGATCGACAACCTGACCATCGATCGCTTTACCGAAGCCGGAGGTCAGGCGCCCGTTCGCGGCGCAGGACCGCCGGCTTCGGCGCACTGACAGGGACCGGATCCACCCCGGCCGAGCAGGCGGCACGTACACTCCCAGCGTTCGGGAGGTCGGTTGTTGCAGTTCGTTCTGTTAGGCGAGGTCAGGGCGTGGCGCGGGGAGGAACCGCTGCAGCTCGGACCGCCACAGCGCAGGGCCGTGCTAGCGGCCCTGCTGCTGCGTGCCGGTGCCGCGGTGACGGCGGCCGAGCTGGTCGAGGGGATCTGGGGTGAGCGGCCGGTGCCGCGCGCGGTCGCCGCGCTGCGCACCCACGTCGGGCAGTTGCGCCGGATACTGGAACCCGATCGAGTAGCGCATGGCCCGTCGACGGTGCTGGTATCGATCGGGGACGGCTACGCGCTGCGGATACCACCCGAGTCGACCGATGTGGCGCAGGTCGAGCGGCTCGTCGCGGTGGCAGGACAGGTCCGCGACCGCGAGCCCGCCGTGGCTCGGGCGAATCTCGTTGCCGCGCTCGGCAAGTGGCAGGGCGCCGCGTTGAGCGGGCTGCCTGGCCCGTTCGCGCAGCGGCAGCGTTCGCGGCTCGAGCAGTGGCAGCTCGCCATCCTGGAGGATCGGCTCGCCCTCGACATCGAGACCCGCCGCAGCTCCGACGCCGTCGTCGAGCTGGCCGCGCTGATCGCGGAACATCCACTGCGCGAACGGTTTCGGTCGCTGCTGATGGCCGCGCTGTACAACTGCGGCCGCCAGTCCGACGCCCTCGACGCGTACGCGCAGGCGCGGCAGGCCCTGGTGGACGGCGTCGGCGTCGAGCCGGGGCCGGAACTGACCGCGGTGCACGAGCGGATCCTGCGCGGCGCGATGCCGGTGATCGCGGTGCCCCGCGCGCCGACCGAACCCGTGCCCGCCCAATTACCGCCCGACATCGCCGATTTCACCGGTCGCGAGCGGCTGGTCGACGAGTTGGCCGCGCAGCTGACCGGCGCGGGCAGCGCGGTGGCGATCTCCGCGGTCGGCGGGATGGGCGGTGTCGGCAAGACCACCCTCGCCCTGCACGTCGCGCATCGAGTGCGAGATCGGTTCCCGGACGGGCAGTTATACGCGAACCTGCACGGCGTCGACCCGCTGCCGACGCCCCCTGGCGCCGTGCTCGGTGGCTTTCTGCGCGCACTCGGCACCGCCGAGGGCGATATTCCGTCCACCGTCGACGAACGCGCCGCCGAACTGCGAACTCGACTGTCCGGCAAGCGAATACTGATGGTGCTCGACAATGCGCGGGACTACGCGCAGGTGGCGCCGCTGCTCGCCGGGCCGGCGGTGCTGATCACCAGCCGGTCCGCGCTGACCGAGCTGCCCGCGGTGACCCGCACCCGGCTCGATGTGCTCGAAACGGCGGAGGCGATCGCGCTGCTCGTGCACATCCTCGGCGCGGATCGCGTTGCCGCCGAGGCGGAGTCGGCGCGCGAGGTGGTCGCGCACTGTGGCCTGCTACCGCTGGCGGTTCGCATTGTCGGTGCCCGGCTCGCGGTGCGGCCGCAGTGGACCATCGCGTCGTTCGCCGACCGGCTGGCCGACGAGCAGAGCAGGCTGAACGTGCTGAGGACGGGCGATCTCGCGGTCGAGGCGGTGTTCCGGCTCGGCTACCGACAGCTGACCGAACCGCAGGCCACGGCATTTCGCACGCTGGCGCTCGCGGAGGTGCCCGATCTGTCCATCGACGCAATCGCGGCGATCCTCGGCATTTCCCCGCTCGATGCGGAGGAGGTCTGCGAATCCCTGGTCGACCTGAGCCTTTTGGAGACCACCGCGCGTGGCCGCTACCGATTCCACGATCTGCTGCGGCTTTTCGCGCGCGGCGTCGCCGACGAGGACGAATCCGCCGTGCTGGTCCGGGTTCTCGACTATCACCTGGCCAGCGCCAAGAATCTGCTCAGCGCGATCGACTACAGCAATACGACCCGGTTGCTCGTCCCGACCACCGTGCCGGGCCGCGCGTTCGACAGCGGCTCGGATGGCCAGGCGTGGAACGACATCGAGCGCCCGGTGATCATCGCGTTGCATCAGCAGGCGGCGCGGATCGGCGGGCGAGCGCTCGACGTCGCGGCCGACCTCGCCTGGGTGATGGCCGAGTTGATGGACGCCGGCACCGGCGCGCGCGAGCTGTCCCGCGCGCTGGAGTCGTTGCTGGACACCGCCATCATCGAGGACAACCTGGCCGCCGAGCGACGCATCAGGACCGCCCTCGGCGCGCTGCTCCAGGTCGGGCTCGGCGAGGTCGAGGCGAGCCTGCCGCATCTGCGCGCCGTCTCCGGGCCGCCCGCGAACGACGCCGACCGCAGGCTCTCGGTGCTCGCGTCGGTGCTGCTCGGCGTCGCGGCTCGACGGCTGGGCGACGCGGACGTCTCGCATCGGCATTTCGAGCACGCCACCGACCTCACCCGCGCCCTCGGCGACCGGTCGATGGAGGCGTGGTGCCTGGCGCTGGTCACCCGAACCTATTGCGAGGCGGGTCAATACGACGAAGCGGTGCAGATGGCGCAGCGGGCCATCGCGCTCGCGCGTGAGTCGTCCAACCCGGTGGCGCTCGGCTGGGCCACGCACGAACTGGCGGCCACCTTGTCGATGCGCGGCGAGCACCGGCGCGCGATCGAACTCGGCACCGACGCGGTGCGTGCCGCGCAGCACAACGGGGTGCGGTTGTGGGAGGGCTGGGCGCGCACCAGGCTGGCGCAGATCCATTTGCAGGCTGGCAATGTGGCCGAGGCGGAGATCCATGCCGCCGGTGCGCTCCAGCTGCTGACCAAGGCCGCCGATCCGATCGATCGAGCCAGGGCGATGGCGTTGCATGCCGCCGCGCTTGCGGCGCGGGGTCGGCGGGAACGCGCCGAGCAGGAGTTCGGGGAGGCCGCCGAAATCTTCCGTCGCGCGGGACTTTCGCCGCCGACCATCGACCGGCTGTTCGGTCCCGGCGCGGAATGACCCGGCAGCTCCGGCCTCAAATAACGAACGTTTATTCGGTATTTATCGGTCGCTGAGCCGCGGCTGGCATCCTGCTGTGTCGATGTGTCCACCATCGCCAATGGTGTGACCAGGAGGGGTCGTGCGGACTCACGACCGCCCGGAACTGGGACCGAGCGGTCGGCCGGGGTCCGCGCCGACTCGCGCTCGCGGGGTGCGCGAGCAAGCGCGGGCCCCGCTACGACCATCGGTCGACTCGACAGGCATCAGTTCGCACCTCCGACACGACCTCGATCAGGTCGCGGCGCCACGATGCCAGCGGTATTGCCACGGCTTCGTCAGCGTCGAAAGTCCTTGGGCAGGGCGGTGATCCGGTCGTGGTGTCGCTCTTGGAGCTCGCGGGACCGGCGCAAGAAGTCCAGGATGGTGCGTAGTTCGTCGGCGGTATAGCGCGCCACGTCGGTCGTGCCCTCCTCAGCGATGGGCCCGTAGATCCGCCAGGCCTTCGCGGCGGCTTCCTGGGTGATCCGCACCAGCACTTTGCGCCGGTCCCCCGGTTCGGGACCGCGGACGACGTAGTCGAGCTTGGCGAGGCGATCCAGCATCGTGGTCACGCTGCCGCTGGTCAGGCCAAGGGCGGCCGTGAGCTCACTCGGCGTCGAGTCGCCCGCCATCAGGATCTCCAGGCAGCGCAGGTCGGTCCGGTTGATGCCGAGGACGACAGCGGCCGCCGAGTCGACCGTGTCGACGGCGGCCTGCAAGGCCTGCGATTCACGTCCGACCTGCTCACGTAGGTTTTCCAGATTTTCTCTTGACATTCAAACCTCTTGATGGTCAAACTACTTATGTCTTGATTACCAAGATACATTAGAGTCAAGAGAAGTTTCGGAGGCACACCATGAAGAAGGCGTTGATCATCGGTGGCGGGATCGCCGGTCCGGTCACAGCGATGGCTTTGCAGCAGGCAGGGCTGGAACCGATCGTCTGCGAGGCCTACCAGGAGGCGGCGGCCGAGCAGATCGGCGCCTACCTGACGGTCGCGGTGAACGGACTCTCGGCACTGACGCTGCTCGACGCCGAGCACGTCGTGACGGAAACGGGACATCCGACCGGCACGCTGTCGTTCTCGTCCAGCGCGGGCAAACACATCGTGGACATGCCGATCGGCGGCACCCTGCCGGACGGCACCACCACGCACAGCGTCAAGCGGCGCGACCTGTATCGCGCACTCAATACCGAGGCGGCGCGGCGTGGCGTGCGCTACGAGTACGACAAGCGGCTGGTGGACGCGACGCGGACGCCGGACGGCAGGGTCAGCGCACGGTTCGCCGACGGCAGCACGATCGACGCCGACGTGCTGATCGGTGCCGACGGAATCCGCTCCCGGACAAGGGAAATCATCGATCCGACCGCACCGAGGGCGCACTACCTCGGCATCTACGGGCTCGGCGGCTTCGTCACCAACCGGGACCTGTACGCCGAACTCGGCCTCCGGCCAGGCATCTACAGCATGATCTTCGGCAAGAAGGCGTTCTTCGGCTACCTGGTCGCCCCGGACGGCGAGATCTGGTGGTTCGCCAATGTGCCACGCGCGGCGGAACTTTTGCGCGAGGAACTCGCCACCACCAGCCCGGCGCAGTGGCGTGATCGGCTCATCGAGCTGCTGTCGGTCGACCACACTCCGGCCGCCCGCATTGTCGCCGCGACACCGGAGGCCACCTTCGTCTCCGGCTTCAACCAGTACGACATGCCCTCGGTGCGGACGTGGCACAACGACACCATGGTCATCGTCGGCGATGCCGCGCACGCCGTGGCCTCCTCATCCGGTCAGGGTGTGTCCATCGCGGTGGAAGATGCCGTGACACTGGCGATCTGCCTGCGCGATATCCCCGGCACCGCCGCCGCGTTGACGGAATACGAGCTCCGGCGCCGCGGCCGTGTCGAACGCGTGGTCCGGCACGGCGCGGAGACCAGCGGCGACAAGGCGTCCAACGGGTTCGCCAGGCTGCTTGTCCGGCTGCTCACCCCCTACTTCCTGAAGAAGGCCGCCAAAACCGGTGTCGCCCCGTTGAGTTGGATGTACGACTACCGAATCAGCTGGGACTCCGACACTCAGAACGCGACGACGAGTTTGCCGGTGGCGTCGCCGGATTCCAGGTAGCCGTGGGCTTCCCGGATCTGGTCGAGGGTGAAGACGCGGTCGATGGGGATGGTGATCTGCCCGGTGGCGGCCGCGTCGAGGAAGTCTTGCAGGACGTCGGCGGGCAGGTCGCTCGCGTCGCCGCCGTAGGCGGTGAGGCGGACACCCTGCGGGAGATAGCCGATGGGATAGAAGTTCTCGACGATCCACTCGTTGGACAGCATGCCGGTGAAGCAGACGACGCCGTGGATTCTGGTGGCGCGCAGGGTATCCGGCAGTGTCGGGGTGCCGACGAGTTCGAGGGCGGTGTCGACACCGCCGGGCTGGATGTCGCGGACCTGGTCGGCTACCTCACCGGTGTCGATGAGCACGTGGTCGACGCCGAGCTGTTTCAATGCGTCGGTCTTCGCCGGACTACGAGTGGTCGCGAAGACGATCATGCCGCGTCGTTTGGCGAGGACTGCGGTGGCCGCCCCGACCGAGGAGGTACCGCCGCGGATCAGGATCGACTGGCCGGATTGGCCATCGAGCCCGACGGTCAGCGAGCCGTACGCGGTCTGCAGCATCTCCGGGACGGCGCCGAGGATGGGCCAGTCCAGTGTGCTGGTGAACGGAATCGCCTGGGCCACAGGGACACACGTGTACTCGGCATATCCGCCGTCGAAGGTCCGGCCCATGCCGCCCATCATCGCGGCGACCTGCTGGCCGACCTCGAATTCGCCACCGGGACAGGCCGCGACGACACCGGTCGCCTCGATGCCGGGCACCCGAGGGAAGGTGACGCCTTCGGCAAGGCCGAGCCGAGTGTGTAGTTCGGACCTGTTGAGCCCGAACGCCTTTACCTGGATGAGCACCTCACCCGGCTGCGGCGTCGGGACCGGTAGTTCCCGAATCCGCAAGGCTTCCAGTGGGCCTGGACCGTCCAGTACGACGGCCCGCATGGTGGTGGGAATCGCGGACATTCGATTACTCCTTCTCGAGCTGCGCCGTCGGCGCGGCGGACAGGGTGGCGGTGCGCAGCAGCCGCAAAGTGGCGTCGAGCCGATCGACGGAATCGGTGCCGAGCACGGCGCCGATCCGTTCGGCCAGTTCGGCCTCGACCGTCTCCGTGGCGGCACGCAGCGCGCGTTCTCCGCTGGGCGTCAACGTGATTCGCGACGAGCGCCCATCGACGGGATCACGCTGTCGTTCCGCGTAGCCCGCGGCCTGCACCCGATCGGCGAGCTTGCTGGCACCGCCCTCGGTGATGGTGATGGCCTCGGCGATATCCCGGACCCGTGCCCCACCTCGCCGGTCGGCGACGCGCATCATCTCGAACCAGGGCAGCGGCATCGCATGGTCGTCACGTAGACGGCGTTCGACCGCGTTCCACAGCAGGATCTCCACCCGTACGAGCTGGTCGAACAGCTCTACCAGGCGCGCTTCGGCCACGAGATACTCCATTCTATGTCATGTTTTCAGGACAGCACGGACGATCAGTTTGCGCTGACCAACAGAACTTTCTCGTCAAGAACATCGATACATTCCATTCCACAGAATGGAACACACTAAGAGTGGCCGGTATTCCGGCCCGCGTGGCACCGGCCGGTCCCGGGATTTCGGTATCGTCGGGCTGGTGACCGGGCTGCGACGAGCTGGAATCTTCTTCGGAGCGCTGCTCGGCCTGGTCCTGCTGATCGGGCTCGCGGGTCTGCCGGTGTACGTCTATCCGCAAACCGATCCGCTGCGCAAAGCGGACGCCATCGTCGTGCTCGGCGGCACCGCCTACGAGCGCTTCGACGTCGGGCTCGATCTCGCGCAACGCGGATACGCTCCCACCCTGCTGATTTCACGGTCCACCGGCCTCGACGATCACGAGATGGACAAGTACTGCGCGGGCCGATTCGACTTCACCGTCAGCTGTTTCGTGCCCGACCCGTGGACCACCGAGGGCGAGGCGCACGAAATCAGGCGGCGCGCACAGCAATACGGCTGGCATCACATCATCGTGGTGACCTACACCCCGCACGTGTCGCGGGCGCGCTACATCGTGTCGAAATGCTTCGACGGCGAGTTGACCATGGTGGCGAGCCCGAGCGACTCGGGGCTGCGCTTCTGGGCGTGGATGTACATCAGGCAGTCGGCGGGATATCTGCGGGCGTTCCTGTCTCCGGGCTGTTGAACGGGCGCACCGGCGAGCTTCGTTTAGTCTTCGCAGCATGGACGAAACGACGAGCGCGTCCGCAGGCGCGCACCCGCACGAGCCGCACGGTGATGGGCTGGCGTCCAAGCTGAACTGGTTGCGTGCGGGCGTGCTCGGCGCGAACGACGGCATCGTGTCGACAGCGGGCCTGGTTGTCGGCGTCGCCGCGGCGACGACCAGCACGAACGCGATCTTCACCGCGGGCATCGCTGGGCTGTCCGCTGGCGCCATCTCGATGGCGGTCGGCGAGTACGTGTCGGTCAGCACCCAGCGCGATTCCGAGCGCGCCCTGCTGGCGAAGGAACAGCGCGAGCTGCGCGAGGAACCGGACTTCGAGCTGGCCGAGCTGGCCGGCATCTACCAGGCCAAGGGCCTGTCCGCGGACACGGCGCGCAAGGTCGCCGAGGAACTCACCGCGCACGACGCGTTCACCGCGCACGCCGAGGCCGAGCTCGGGCTCAACCCCAACGAACTGACCAATCCGTGGCAGGCGGCGATCTCCTCGGCGGTGTCGTTCACCCTCGGCGCGCTGCTGCCGTTGCTGGCGATCCTGCTGCCACCGGTGCCGCTGCGGATTCCGATCACCTTCGCCGCCGTGCTCGTCGCGCTGGCGGTCACCGGTTCGGTCAGTGCCCGCCTCGGCGGCAGCGACCGCGGTCGGGCGGTGCTGCGCGTGGTGATCGGCGGGGCGCTTGCCATGGCGGTCACCTACGGCATCGGGCAACTCGCGGGCGTGGCCGGGCTCTGATGCGCGGCCCTGCTGAGCGGGCGCCCGACTACCTGGACATTCTGACGAACATGCTGGTCGCGGCACGCGGCACCTGAGGCCGCTACGCGCACCAGGATCACCCAGCGAATCTGCCGCTATCATTGGGGTGCGTGCAGGTCCGCGACGGTGGCTCCGTCGGTGGACACGCCTCCGCCTCGGGATATGGGTAAAGGGCGCTGGAGGTGGCCTGGTGCGTCGGCCGAAACCGGGGCCGACGCCGCCGGGTTCGCGATCGATGCCGCGTCGATCGTTCGCCGCCCCGGTCCGGCTAGCAGGACGGAGGTGGGTGCTGCCTATGTTCGGCACCGGAACACCAAGTCGCCGAAGGACTTACGCGGCGAGCGCACTGCTCGCCGCCGTGCTGATGATCGGCACGGGTGCACCGGCGTACGCATCCAAGATCGCGGCGGCGCAGGGCCCCTCGGTCACCGAATCACACCCGGTGAATGACCGGACCGTGCAGTTGCAGGTCTATTCGGCGGCCATGCGGCAGAACATCACCGTGAATGTGCAACGGGCGGCCGATAACTCGGTGCCCCGGCCGACGCTGTATCTGCTCAACGGCGGTGGTGGCGGCGAGGACGAGGCCACCTGGCAGCGCAACACCGACGCATTGACCTTCCTCGGCACGAAGGACGTCAATGTGGTGCAGCCGGTCGGCGGACAGTGGAGCTACTACACGGACTGGCGGGCGCCCGACCCGAGACTCGGCCTGTACAAATGGAAGACCTTCCTCACCGAAGAACTGCCGCCGCTGATCGATAGCGAGTTCGGCACCAATGGCGTCAACGCCATTGCGGGACTGTCGATGTCGGGGACATCGGCGTTGCAGCTGCCGATCGCGAAACCCGGGCTGTATCGCGCGGTTGCGGCATACAGCGGGTGCGCGCAGATCAGCGATCCGGTCGGGCAGAGCTTCGTGAACCTGGCCGTGCAGATGTGGGGCGGCGGCAACACCGTGAATATGTATGGGCCGCCGGATGATCCGATGTGGGCGGCCAATGATCCGTACCTGCACGCGGACAAGTTACGCGGACTGAAGTTGTTCCTGTCCAGCGGAACCGGTGTGCCGGGCATGTACGACGTGCCGGGCGGACAGTACGTGCAGCAGGGCCCGAACGGCTTCGTCGACCAGGTCGCCGGTGGCAGTGTGATCGAGGCGGCGGCCGACTGGTGCACGCGGAACATGCGAAATCGGTTGGACACCTTGGGCATTCCAGCCACCTACGACTTCCAGCCGACCGGTACCCACTCGTGGGGCTACTGGCAGGACGCGTTGAAAGCGTCATGGCCGGTGTTAGCCGAGGGGCTTGATATACCCCTCGGCTGAACACCGGCCATCAGGTCAGCGCTTGAACGCGTCCCGTAGTTTGTCCGCGGCGCGTTTCACGTTGCCGCGAGCCTGTTCTCGACGTCCCTCCGATTCCAGGCGGCGGTTTCCCATCGCCCGGCCGAGGTATTTCTTCGCATTGCCCCTGGCGGCTTGCACCTGGTGCGCGATTCTGTCTTCGAACTTATTCATGGTCGGTCCCTAGTAATACCAGCGCCGACCACCGACCGGGCGGCCGACCGATCCGGCAACCATCAGCACGAGGCCGATGACCAGGATGATGATGCCTGCGGTGGTGAGCAATCCGATTCCGAGCAGCCACCCCGCGATGAGGAGGACAAGTCCGAGAATAATCATGGTCGTATTTCCTTTTCTCGATGATTATTTCGACGCCGACGCCTGCACGCGAGGCGTGCTTTCGACGAGCGGTGTGTCACCGGCGGGAGCCGTGGCCGGACGGCGCACGAATCGACTCCAGACGGGCTCGCGGTGCGGCCGCGGTACGAGCGTCTTACCGGTCGGCGGTGTACCGTCCGATAGGTCGCGCCGGACCGCCGCCATTTCGCGGCGGGATTGTCTGAGCTCGCGACGTGCCACCATGTTTCGGCGGGAGACACGCCAGACACCGGTCAGCAGGAGGGCCAAGCCCAGCATGCCGATCGCGCCGAGGATGATGCCGTAGCCGAACAGCAGACCGCTGGAGCCGTGGAAGTGGTAGTCGAAGACGGCGAAATCACTTGATAGGAAGTTGGTTTCGCCGTTGTTCGCCACCACTGCGGCGACCCCGACGATCACTGCCGCGATCAAGACGACGAGCCCGATGATGATGATCATGACAATCCTGTTGTGTCGAGTTGTATGACATCCCGGCTATTCCCGGGGACACGACGACCAAACGTAGGGAATCGAACTCGACTGTTCGTCGGCGTTTACGCGCGTCGATACGGTCTATCCGGTGTTCATGAGTTCGTACACCTTCTCCTTGCCCAACGTCACCCACGAGTCCGCCTCCGCCATCGAGTCCACGCTGCGCGGCGTCAACGGTGTCGATTACGTCAACATCAATGTGCCTTCAGAGTCGGCCACCGTGAACTCCGACCTCACCTACAACGAGGTGCTAGAGGCGATCCGGAACACCGGCGTCGCGGCCAGCTGATCTTGTTGTCCGCCTGGTGAACTCGATGCCGCCGGGGGTCAGCGCCTGCCGAGGTCGAGGCGCCTTGTCACGCGGTCGACCAGGTCCGGCGGCATGCCGGGTTCGCGGCGGGCGTTGAGGGCTTCGCGACGTCCCGCCTCGATGACGTCCTCACGGATGTCGCGTACCTTCCTGGCCAGCTTGATGTTTCGTGCGGCGTCCGACTTGGCGTCCGCGTCGGCGGCTTGCGGGTCGGCGCGTGCCATCCGCTGCCGGAAGCCGTCGCGGAGGCGTTCGTAGACGTCGTCGGGTAGATCTTGTTCGGCGGCAATCTCTTTCAGGCGGGCCATCTCCGCCTTGATGACGCGTTCCCACAGTTGGCGCTCGAGTTCGCGTTCCTTCTGCGTGTCCGCGTGCACGCCGGTGAGCCGGACGACGAGCGGTAGCGTCGGTCCTTGCAGCAGCAGGGTGAACAGCACGACCACGAAGGCCGTGAACAGGATCTCGGTGCGGCCGGGAAAGTCCTTCCCGTCGTCGGTCACGAACGGAATGGCCAGTGCCAGTGCGACGGTCGCGACCCCGCGCATCCCAGCCCACCAGGTGACGACCGTCTCCCGCCAGGTGTAGGGCTCATCGGCATTGGGCCACCAGGCTCGGCCGATCGCCCAGGTGGTCAACAGCCAGACCAGGCGGAGAGCGACCACGACCGCGACCACCGCGCCCGCGCCACCGAGCAGCTTCGGCCACTCATGGCCGGTCGCGTCGAGTACCGCGCCGAGCTCCAAGCCGATGAGGCCGAAAGCGAAGCCGCTCAACAACATTTCGATGATGTCCCAGAACGAAGCTCCGACCAGCCGGTAGGCCGAGTCACCGAATTCGGTGACGGCATCGGTCAGATACAGCGCGCAGACCAGCACGGCGAGCACGCCCGAGCCGTGCCACGCCTCGGCGAGTCCATAGGCGGCGAACGGCAGCAGCAGGCTCAACGCCACCTGCCAGGTCGCCTCCGCGAGATAGTTGGTCAACCGGCTGCCCGCCCAGCCGAGCACCAACCCGACGGCGATCGCGACCACCGCCGAGAGCACGAACTCCGCGGCGGCCCTCGGCGCGGAGAACCGGCCGGTGACCACCGCCTGAACCGCGACACCGTAGATGACGATCGCGGTGACATCGTTGAACAGCCCCTCACCACCCAGTACCACCACCAGACGACGCGGCAGCCCGAGACTGCCCGCCAACGCGGTGGCCGCCACCGGATCCGGCGGCGCGACCAACGCCCCCAACGCGACGGCGGCGGCGATCGGCAACCCCGGATACCAGGCGTGAAAGACCGCGGCCACCGCGGCGGCCGTCGCCACCACGAGACCGACCGCCCGCAATGCGATCAACCCCCAGTTCTCCGCGAACTGCCGCCACGACGTCCGCCGCGACGCCGCGTACAGCAGCGGCGGCAACACCAGCGGCAAAATCAGATCCGGCGGAATATTGATCCGCGGCGCGAACGGAACCAGCGCGACCACACACCCGAACACCGTCATCAACACCGCCGACGCAACCCCGATCCGCTTACCGAGCGGCTCAGCAAAGATCGCGGCAAACAAGATGACGAACATCAGCACCAACTGGTCCATGACCGTCCAGTCTGCGATGAAACGCGACAGTTCCTCGCCCGCCGCGCCGGACCGACAGCCCGAGATTTGCCGCCCGGTAGCGGTTGTCCCGTCGGCGACGGGTATCGGGCCATCGAGAAGTCTTGGCGCGCAATGCGAGATGATGATCGGGTGACGGACGTATTCGGTGCCGGGTTCGCGGCAGATCCGTGGCCGACGCTCGCGCGGCTGCATGCCGAAGGTGGGGTGCATCGGATTCGGACTCCGGATGGGCCGCCCGCATGGTTGGTGACCAGGTATCGCGATGTGCGCGCCGGGCTGTTGGACGATCGGCTGTCGACCAACGTTCATCGAGCGGGGCCCGAGGACTATCAGGGTTTCGCGGTCCCGCCGTCGCTGCTCGCATTCCTCGTCACCGAGCCCGCCGACCATGCGCGCTTGCGCGGGTTCGTGACGGGCGAGCTGTCGCCGCGGCGGCTCAGCGAATGGGCACGCCGCGCTCCCGAGTTGGTCGATTCCCTGCTGCAAGAGCTGGATTCGGGCACCGAGGTTGATCTCGTCGAACGGCTGGCCGTTCCGCTGCCCGCTGCTGTGCTCGGTGAACTACTAGGGCTCGGTCCGACCGAACGCGAAAGCCTGCTCGGCTGGGCGAATTCGACACTGCTTGCCTCGGCCACTCCCCCGCGTGCCAGGGACACCCTCGCCACTATGCACGCGATCATCACCGCGACAACGGAACAGGGTCGGTCGGCACGCGCCGACACTCTGCTCAGCAGGCTGGTCGCCGCGCACGACGACACCGGCTCGCCGAACGCCGACCAGCTTGCCGGGCTGCTGTTCTATCTACTTTTCGTCTGGTACGAGGTGCTGGTCGACCTGATCGCCGGATCGGTGCTGACCCTGCTCGGCCGCCCTGATCAGGTGGAGATCCTGCGCACCTCCACCGAAAAGCATTCGGCGGTAGACGAATTGCTGCGCTACCTGTCACCGCAGATCCTCGCCGGACCACGCTTCGCGACCACCGATCTGACCATCGGCGACCAGACCATCCGCACCGGCCAGACGGTCTTGCTCTGTCTCGCCGCAGCCAATCGCGACCCCGAAATCTTTGACCGCCCTGACGAATTGGACCTCACCCGCGCACCCCACGCACAACTCGCCCTTGGCTGCGGCCTGCACACCTGCCTCGGTAACGCGCTGGTACGCACGCTGGCCGCAACGGTGCTCGACCACATCTTCACCCGTTGGCCGGGCACCACGCTAACCGTGAACGAGCGAGATATCGTGTGGCGCTCGGGGTTTCGGCATCGTGGGCCGTTTACGTTGCCGGTGAAGTTGGGGTGAGTGCCGCTGGGGGTTACAAGTAGCGGATGGGTTCTGGGGTGCGGCGGGCGGGGACGAGTTCCCACCAGGTCAGGCAGCGCCAGATCCATTCGAGGGGGCCGTAGCGGAAGAGTTTCAGCCAGGTCCGGCTGGCTATCGCCTGGATGGCGATGATGGCGGCGGCCAGGGCTAGGAGCATGCCGTACTTGTCGGAATCCGATAGGCGCAGATGTGGTTCGGCGAGCAGGATCAGGGCTGTCGCGCAGACGTAGTTGGTCAAGGCCATTCGGCCCATGGGCTCGAGCACCTCGGAGAGCACGGCGCCGACCTCGGTGCGCAGGACCAGCAGGAGTCCGGTCAGGTACGCGAGGGCGCCGAGTAGGCCGGCGATGGGTGGCGCGTTGCTGGTCAGTAGGTCGAGGTAGGGGGTGCGGTATTCCCACATCGCGGTCAGGACCGCGGCGGGTAGGGCGAGGGCGAAGAGGGCAGCGATTTGCCAGCCGCGTTCGTCGAGGGTGTCGGCGAGGTCGTAGCGGGCGGCGGCAAGGCCGAGCAGGAACAGTCCTGGCACGAGGCCGAAGCCGCCGCCGAGGGTGACCGCGACGCCGACCGTGCCCGCGAGCCCGAGGACGAGCACTGCCAGGCGCGGCAGGCTGGCGGCGGGCAGCAGGATCACCAATCCGACTAGCGCATAAGGCAATAGCGCTTCACCGGGCTGGAATTGGTGATGGATGAGCCCGAGGACACCGAGCGCGACCAGCCGGCGGACCAGGATCAGTCGCGGGCGATCGCTGCGCTGGGCCGCGCCGTCGAGGAACAACGCGAAGCTCAGCCCGAACAGGAACGAGAAGATCGGGAAGAACCGGCCCTCGAACAGCACCGAGAGCAGGTGCCGCAGCGGAACCATCTCGCCGGGCGCGCGCACCTCGGCCATGTCGGTGAGCTGCCAGATGTTGACCACCAAGATCCCGCACAGGGCGAATCCGCGCACGGCGTCGAGCTCGTGGATGCGACCCGCCTCGTTGTGCATGCGTCTCAAACTAATGATCACTCGCGCCGGAACCACGCTTCTCCGACGTGATGTCGCGCATATAGTTCATGCACTAACTATTTGTGCGTTAACATTGAGGCCGGTTCGACAGGAGGACAGATGGACGATCCGCTGCAGCTCGATCGGCAGGTGTGCTTCGCGTTGGCGGTGGCCAATCGCGCGGTGCTCGGCGTTTATCGCCCGCTGCTGGAACCGCTCGGGCTGACCCACCCGCAGTATCTGGTGATGCTCGCGCTGTGGGGCGAGGCGCCGATGTCGGTGAAGGCGATCGCCGAGGCGATCCAGCTGGACTCACCGACGCTGTCACCGCTGCTCAAGCGGCTGGAAAGCGCCGGGCTGATCACCCGCGAACGGGACAGCCGCGACGAACGGAACCTGGTCGTGAACCTGACGAAGGCCGGTGTCGCCCTGCGCAAGCAGGCCGAACTGATCCCGCCCTCGGTGGTCGAGCGGCTCGGCGTCACCCTCGCCGACCTGGAGGAACTTCGCGACGTGCTCACTCGCGTCAACGCGGCCGCACGTCGATCCGTTGCGGTCTAGCCCTACCCGTTAGGAGATTGCGCATGTCCCGACAATCGCGGCGTCCCAACCCGATTCAGTGGATCGGCTACGCTTTCGGTCGCCGCCTGCCCGATTCGATGATCGACTGGGTGCGCAACGACCTCGCCGGAAAGTACGCGACCAGCCGCCACATCCTGCGCGGCATGATCCCGTTCACCCCGCTGTTCGTCGTCTTCCTGCTCTTCCCCGGTGAGCTGTGGTTACGCGGTTCGATGGTGCTGCTCGCCGTGCTCCTCGCGCTGTTCTACACGGCGGCCTTCATGCCGATGAACCGCGCCCACCGCCTCGCCGAGCACGGCCTGCCCGCCGACCTGGAAAACCCGGAACGCACCCGCCGCCGGGCCATCGAACGCGCGAAATACGCTGCGCAGCACCCACACTGACGCGCCGCGTCCTTTCGTCACACTGCCAGGGCCGCGCGGAGGAACTCGAGGATCTCCGCTCGAGCGATTTCGGCCTGCGGCTCCACACCGGGCAAGGTGAGGAACGCATGCCGCGCTCCTGGGTATTCGGTGAGCCGGACGGTCGTCCCGGCCGCCCGCAGTCGCTCGGCGTAGCGGCGGCCGTGATCGGCGACCGCGTCCAGGGTCGGCACCACGAGCAGTGCGGGGGCGAGCCCGCTCAGGTCGTGCGCGGACAGCGGCGAGGATGCGCGGGCGTCGGTTCCCGGCGCGACGGCGAGCCGCTGGAACAGCTGAAATAGCGGTAGGGCCCGGGTCGGGCGGTACGCGTACTCGGCCATCGAGGGGTAGTCGAACATCGTCTCGGTTACGTCGATTACGGGGTTGACCAGCACTTGAGCCGCGAGCCGCAGGCCAGCCTCCCGGGCGCGGATGGCCGTCAGGGCGCTGATCAGCGCGCCGCAGCTCTCGCCGAAGACGGCCGTGCGCGTCGGGTCGATGCCCCACTGAGCGGCGTGGCGCAGCACGTGGTCGAGCACGTCCCAGCCGTCGTCGGCGGCGTTCGCGAGCGGGCTGTCCGGGGCGAGGAGGCGGTGTTCGACCGAGACGACGAGTGCGGGCAGATTGGCGGCGAGGTGGCTGTTGGTCCAGTCGCATTGCGCCGCAATGCCCACGAAACCGCCGCCGTGCACATGGATCACGAGTGGCAGGTCGGTCCGGGTGGTCGACGTCGGCCGGTACACCCGGACCGGGAGGTCGCGGCCCGGCAGCGCGACGTCGTGCCACTCGATCGCGACCCGTGGGTCCGGCTCCCCGAGGATCGGCAGCGCCGCGCTGGACGCCCGCCAGCGGTTCTCCGCCTCGCGGTAGGCAATGAGTTCCTCGGTCGTGATCGCCGAGAAGTCCGGCTCCGGTGGCCGTGTCACAGCAAGGGTCTCGCTCATGCGCATCAGTGTTGCACGCACCGCGTGCATCATCAAGTGCATAAGTTAGACTGAGCCAGGACGAGAGGGGCGAGATGACTGGCCGACGACGTTGGTCGACCGAGGAAATCCTTGACACGGCGGCGGAGCTGCTGCGCACGAGCGACGCCGAATCGTTCAGCGTGCGCAAGCTCGCCGCGGCGCTGGGAACCGACTCCTCCAGCCTCTACCGGCACTTCCGCAACAAGACCGAATTGCTGCGCGCGGTCGCCGACCGAATCCTGTTGGCCGCCATGGACGACTACCGCCCCGAGGGCGACTGGAAGCAGCGCGTCACCGCCACGGCCCTTCGCCTGCGCGAGGCCTTCGGCCAGCACCCCCAACTCGCGGCGATCTGGGGGCGTTACGCGTCCGGCGGCACCGGTTCCCGGCTGGTCATGGAGGAGATACTCCAAGCCTTACGGGCCGCTGGCCTGCCCGATGCGCAGATTCCGTCCCGCTACCACCGGATCGTCATCCTTCTCGCCGCGCTGATCGCCGCCGACGCTGGCATCGACACCCTCACTCCCGTCGAGTACGAACAGGGCATGGAGCAGTTCCGTGTCGCGGTCCTCGGCGCCGACCCCGACCGCTACCCCGCTCTGGCGCATTTCGCCCGCGAGATCCGCCCCCTCGGGGTCGACCGCCGCGCCGCGTTCGAGGAGATCCTCGCCGCTCACCTCGCCCAGATCGAGGCCGCGATTCCCTGACGCGCCCTCGGGGCAGGTGGCGTCGGACGAAGATGCTCGGAAACCATTGGGCCGCACCGGGAACCAGGCGGAACGGCTCGCCGATGCCGCTCTCGCGCTCAGCGGAATCGCCAGCGGCGACCCCGTCGCTGGGCATTGGATCGTCCGGGTGGTGCTGTCACTGTCGTTTTGGCCCGCAGCCGATCTCGCCACGGAGCGGGTGCTGGTCGAACGGTTCGTCGTACCCAATTTCGGCGCATAGCAGGCAGACTCAGCGCAGCGCCCACGGTGCGATCTCTTGCACCGCGAAGTAGCCGTCGTCATCTAGGTCGTCGTCATCGAGGAAGTCCAGCCAATTCCGCACGGCGCGAACAAGTGTCCACGCTCTGGCACGATCGGCGTCGAGGCTGGCGCCGTCGACGATCGCGGCGAACCGTTTGTCCAGTGCCGATTCCGATCGGCGGTTCCAGATCAGGGACAGGGTGGTGAATTCGGGGTCGCCGATGAGCGGTTTGGGATCGATCACCAGCCATGGCTCGCGTGTCCCGGCCAACACGTTCTCGTAATGCAGGTCTTCGTTGGTCAGCAGCCGAGCTGCGCTGGGGCCCAATTGGTTACACGCATCGACTGCCGCGTCGAGCAGCTTGCGTTGGAACGGCGCACCGAGGCGCTGCCAGTCCCTCGGCAGTTCCGCCGCGTATCGCTCGGCCTCGTGCCGCAGGTCCCGCCCGAGGCCGAGCGGAGCTGGGATCGCGAGGCGGCGTAGTAGACCGGTGGCAATCCGCACTGCTTCGTCGATCGGCTCGGTCACCAGGGATCGTGTCGAATCGAGGCGTTCCAGCAGCAGGACGCCGCGCTCGGGATCGCTGTCGAGCAAGCGCACCGCGCCAGCACCGTCCCAGGTGGCGAGCGCGAGCGGTTCGTCGCGGGTCTCCGGCGTCACGATGCTCAGTTTCAGCACAACCGAACTGCCGTCCGCCCTGGTGGCGGGCAGCACCAACCCGACACAGCCGTGCATCACAGGACCGTCGACGCTCAGGTCCCAGCGTCGCACGTATTCCTCGGCAAGTGCGGGCAGCGCGGCCAGCCATGCCCGCGCCGCCGCCCCCTCGTACATGGCAAGGCGCTCGGCGAAACCCTCGGGAACAATGATCACCTATCGAGCCTCTCAGCTGTGTCCAGCTAATTTCACCGACCCCGCATGCCGAGGACCGCCAGTTGGACGCGGTTGATGGTGCCGGTCTTCGCCATCAGGTTGGCGATGTGGATCAGCGCAGCGCCCACGGCCCGATCTCCTGGACGGACGGGTAGCCGGGGTCGTCGCAGTCTTCCTCCTCGGCGAACCACAGCCAGTTTCGCGCGCACTGCACGAGCGTCCACGCCCGCGCTCGGTCGGCATCGAGTCCGGCGATGTCGACAATGGCGGCGAAGCGGTCGTCGAGCGCGGATTCGGTTCTGCGACTCCACAATAGGGACAGGGTGGTGAATTCGGGATCGCCGGCCAGCGGCTGCGGGTCGATGGCGAGCCACGGCTCACGTTCTGCCGCAAGCACATTCTCGAAATGCAGGTCCTCGTTCACCAGCAGCTGATCCGCGGTGGGCCCGAGCTGGGTGCAGACCTCGACGGCCGCGTCCAACATCTTGCGCGGATACGGTGCGCCGAGCCGTGCCCACTCGCGCGGCAATTCCTCCGCCCAGCCAGCGGACTCGTTCCGCAGGTTCCGCGAAATCCCTTGTGGCACTGGGACAGCCAATCGACGCAACAGTTCACAGGTGATCCGCACGGCATCGTCGATCGGCTCGGTGTGCAGTGAGCGATCGCCGTCGAGACGTTCCAGCAGCATCGCCCCGTTCTCGGCGTCGCTCTCGTAGAGCAGCACCGCGCCGTCACCCTGCCACGCGGCCAACGCGACGGGCTCGTCCTTGGTTTCGGGCGTCAGATAGTTCAGTTTGAGCACGGCCGGGCTACCGTCCGCGCGACGAACAGGCAGCACAAGCCCGCCATAACCGTGCATGGACGGCCCATCAAAGGTGAGCCGCCATCGATCGGCGCACCGCACCGCAAGGTCAGGCAGGCGATCAAGCCACGCACGGGCCGCCGCCCCCTCCTGGTCGGCCAGCCGAGTAGCGAAGAATTCGGGCACAACAATCACGACAACGAGCATCCCAGCCGTGTCGATCGATTTATGGTCGACCTAGTCGGCGCCGGGCGCGAGCAACGGTAAAGATCTGCACCCAGACTCGGGATCCGCACCGAGAATAGGGCCCTATTCCGAGGCGGATTCAGGGAGTCATTGCAACACTGTTGATCAGGGAGTGTTGTGATGGTTCGTGTGTCGGGTGCTGTGTTGAGGCAGTTTTGGGGGTTGGTGGGTGAGGGGGTCTCGCCGTCGGTTGCGGGGGTGGCGGTGGGGGTGTCGGATAGAACCGGTCATCGGTTGTTCGTTGAGGCTGGTGGGGTGAAACCTCGTGTGGTGGTGGCGGGTTCAGGCAAGGCGAGGGCTCGGTTGAGTGTGGTCGAGCGTGAGGAGATCGCGGTCGGTGTCGAGCGGGGAGAGTCGGTGCGTTCGATCGCGGATCGGCTCGGTCGCGCGGCCTCGACGATCTCGCGGGAGATCCGCCGTAATGCCAGCCCGCACCGGTATGGCCGCCCGATCAGGTATCGGCATGAGTATCGGATCGGGGCCGAGCTGCGCAGGGGACCTGTCCAGCAGGTGCACTATCGCGCCAGTGTGGCCCAGCAGCGCGCCGAGGCTCGGGCGCGACGACCTAAAACCGGCAAGCTGGCTGATGATGGCCGGTTGGCTCGTCACGTCGATGACTGGTCGGCCGAGAAGTACAGTCCCGAACAAATCGCCCATCGGCTGCGGGCGGAGTTTCCCGACGAGGAGCAGATGCGGGTGTCTCACGAAACGATCTACCGGGCCTTGTTCGTCCAAGGCCGCGGTGGTTTGCGTCGTGATCTGCATCAACAGTTGCGTAGCGGACGCGCGGTGCGCAAACCCCGTCGCTCGCTCGGGCAACGAGGCTCACGCATCCCGGGCATGGTCAACATCAGCGAACGTCCCGCCGAGGTCGAGGACCGGGCAGTGCCCGGACATTGGGAAGGCGACCTGATCACCGGCGCCCACAACGGCTCAGCGATCGGCACCTTGGTCGAACGGATGACCCGGTTCGTGATCCTGCTGCACCTACCCACCGATCACTCCGCGCTCGCGGTCCAAGAAGCGATGATCACCAAAATGAGCCAGCTCCCAGCGATCCTGCGCAAAACACTGACCTGGGACCAGGGCCGGGAAATGACCAACCACGCCCAGATCGCCGAAGCCACCGATCTCGACATCTACTTCTGCGACCCCCACTCACCCTGGCAACGCGGCACCAACGAAAACACCAACGGCCTACTACGCCAATACTTCCCCAAAGGACAAGACCTCTCGATCTTCCCCACCGACTACCTCGACTACGTCGCCGCCCAACTCAACAACCGACCCCGCAAAACCCTCAACTGGGCCAACCCCGCCGAAGCACTCGACGAACTACTCTCGAACCCGACCAATCCACCCGGTGTTGCAACGACCGCCTGAATCCGCCCGAGTGCGAATCCCGAGTCAGGGTGCAGATTCTGTCGATGGGCGGCGGTCACGGATTCGCGGGCGGTGGTCCAGGGTTGAGAAGCGGCAGCCCCGGAATTCCAGGCGGGGGTCCTGGGTTCGCGGGCGGTGGTCCTGGGTTGGCAGGCGGGGGTCCTGGGTTGGCAGGCGGGGGTCCCGGATTCTCGGCCGGTGGTCCTGGGTTAGCAGGCGGGGGTGCCGGATTCGCGGCCGGTGGTCCAGGGTTGGCAGGGGGCGGGCCCGGATTCACCGGCGGGGCGGGTAATGGTTCGGGGGCGCCTTGTTCCTGTGGGACGCAGACCCACTGACCGTCGGGGGTCAGGGACCACTGGGCGGCGATGCCGTCGTGTGAGCAGTCCGCGCCGACCTGGCGGTCGTCTCGGCCCTGCGGCTGTGGAAGGCAGGTCAAGCGGCCGTCGGGGCCGCGGCCCCACTGGGCGGCGAGGCCGTCGTGTGAGCAGTCGTCACCGATCCGGTGCGCGGCACCGCCCTGGCCGTGCGGGACGCACGCCCATTGGCCGGCGCGCAGGTCCCACTGCGCCGCGATGCCACCCGCAGAGCAGTCGTCGCCGAGCTTGCGGGCGGGCTGCGGCACGGGGGCGACCGGGGTCGCCGGACCTGGGCTCACCCTGACCGGTGCCTGGGTGACGGCGGTGCTGGGTGACGGACTCGTGGAGGTCGCGGAGGCGGTCGCCGCCGACGACTTGACGTCCTTCGGGTCCTCATTCGACCGCAGCAGCAGGCCGATCGCGACCACGAGCACCAGGACGGCGGCGAGCACGGCCGCGATGACCAGGGCGCGGTTGTCGGGCCCGCTCCCGTCTTCGGGTTCGTGACTGCCGCCGGGTGTCACCATCGAAACCGCCTTCACTGTCGGACAGGGAAATACCGGTACGAATGTTGATCTTCACCGGACGCTACCCGAAGGTTGCTGGGTCGATGATCGCTTTATGAGAATTTCATTTACGCAGGTAGAGACCATTTACAAGAAATAGCTACCGATAAACTCGGTTGCTGGCGACGCGCGTGTTCACCGCGGTTCGAAGTCGCGCGTCACTGCTTGGGCAGCGCGCCGGCCACCCCACCGACATCGGCGACCTTCCAGCCGTTGTTCGGATCGACGTTCACCGTGTAGGTGACCGTGGTCTGCGCGCCCTCGGGCGTCTGGGCGCTGGTCGAGGTGACATTCAGGAAGACATTCACCTTGTAGATCCCGTTGTCGGTGTTCATCACCTTGGCGGCGATCGGGGTCGAGGTCGACGTCCACTTCAACGGAACCAGGATGTCCTGCAGCTTCGGCGCGGTGGCGTCGAACTTGCCGGCCAGCTGCGGGGTGGTGTTGGTCTTGAGCTTGGCGACCCAGGCGTTGACATCCTGGAAGTTGATATTGGAGGCGCCGACCGCGTAGTCGGTGGCGATCTGCTCGGCGTGCTTGTCGGCCTCGGCCGCGGCGTCGCGATCGCTCAGGTCACCGCGCGCCGATACCCACAGCGAGGCGAACACCGCGGTCGCGGCGACCAGCGCCACCCCCGCGGCACCGAAGGCGACCGTCGACAGGCGGATCGACACGGTCCGCGCGTTCTTGGTCGCCACGGGCGCTGGCGCGCTGGCGTTCTCCTCATCAGGTGTCGGCTTCGGTTCGGTCACAACGTCGTTCGACATCGCGGCCTCCTTTCCTATTTGATGGCGACCCGCACCTTGACCGCGCCATCGGCGTCGACCTCGGCTAGGGCCTGGGAGATCAGGGCGGACAGGTCGATCCGCGGTGCGGCCGAGACGGTCGCGTCGACCAGCGGACGCAGGATCGGCGCCAGGGAGCTCAATTCCGGTTGGAGCTCACGCAACGCGGCGATGGTCTTCTCGGTGAACGGGGCGACCCCATTGCCGGTGGTGTACTGATCGACCGGCTCGCTGTCGACCATGCCGCCAACGTGGGTAACCAAATTGCTCAGCGCCTGGGCGAACTTGGTCCACTCGGGCGCGGCGGCGCTGAAGGACGGGCCGACCCAGTCCATATTGGTCGCCGTGCTCTGCAGGCTGTTGAGCAGCGAGACGATCTGCGGGTTGCGGCTCATGACGGCCGCGGCGAGCAGATCGCCCGCGCGCGCCAGGTTGGGGATCGCGGCGTCGGTGCCGACCAGGGACTGCTCGGCCGTGCTCACCAGCGAGCCGACGACCTTAGGATCGAGCTGGTTCAGCGTTCGGGTGGCCAGCCGGGCGACCTCCGGAATCGACAGCGGCGTACGCACATTCGCGGTCTTGAGCTGCTGTCCGTCCCGAATGTACGGTCCGCCATCGGAATTCGGCCGGAACTCGACGTACGGCTCGCCGAGCGCCGACAGATGCTCGATGGTGACCACGCTATCGGTGGGCACCCGGCGGTCGGCGACGAGCTTCAGGCCGACCTCGATGCCGCCGACACTGTTGGTCACCGAATTGACCCGTCCGACCTCCATGCCGGTAAGCAGCACCGGCGAGCCGACAGCCAGCCCGCCGGAATTGGCGAGCACCATGGTGGCGTGGGTGTAGTCGGCCAGCGGATCGACCCGCACCACCCCGAAGGTCAGATAGCCCGCGCCCAGCACGATGATGGCGGCGATGCCGCCGAGCGAGGCGAGATGTCCGAGCTTCATCGGACGACTCCGATCATGCGTAGCGTCTGGATGATTCGGTCCGTCTGTTCCTGAATGGGCACCGCGCCTTCGGTTTTCACCCCGACGATGTTCACCTTCGGGCCGTGCTCCGCGAACGGAATGATCTTGTCGCGGATCAGCGAAACCAAGGTCTGCAGATTCGACGGCTGGCTCAGATCCAGCGGCTTGGCCGAGGCGAGCAACGGCAGGAATGCCTGCACCGTGCCGTCGGCGCTGGTCAGCAGCGGGCCGAGCCAGGTGAGCGAGGTGCCGATCGGGCCGAGCGCGTTGAAGATCTTGGTCACCCCGATGATGGACGGGGCGATGCCGTTCATCTGGTCCACCGACTCCTGGCTGAGCAGCTGCGCGAGCTCGGGACGGATCTCGTGCAGGACATTGGAGTTGTTGTCGATGCCGTCGAGCAGCGAATCGAGCTTGTCCAGATGATTGCCCAGATCGACGGCGTCGTCGGCCATGGTCTTGCCGATCTGCTTGGTCCTTGCGGTGTCCTTGGGCAGCACGTCGTTGAGCTGTTCGATGGTGTCCTGCACCTGCTGCACCGCGCCGCCCTGGGTGAAGGTGGCCAGCGCGGCCATCGTATCTTCCAGCTGCACTGGCGGTTTCGTCTGCGACAGACCGATGGTGCCGCCCTCGGGCAGCAGCTTGTCGAAGCCATTCGGCGGCGTGATCAGCGCGAGGTGGATATCGCCGAGCACCGTGTTCTGCCGCAGTTCGGCGCGGGTGGCCGCGGGCAGCCGCACCGACTTCGAGATGCGGGCATCGACAACCACATAGCCGCCGCGCCCACCGGCCTTGGCCGGATCCACCACCGACACATCGGAAACCGTGCCGACCTGAGCGCCATTGGCCATGATCTTTGCCCGCGCAGGCAGATTCAACACGTTCTCGAACTGGATCTGAATGTTGTAGGTAGCGCCGGAGACCTCGGCGCCGGGCACCGGAACCGACGAGGGGTCGAAGGCACAGCCGGCGGCGGGCAGCACGGCCGCCAGCACCGCCGCGAGGCCGACAACGAATCGCGCACCACCCGTACGGCTTTCGCCGCTCCGCTGGAATACGATGTGCAACCGCCCCGTCCCGTCTCGCTGGATCTTCATCGCGCACCTGCCGATCCGAACACCAGGGCCGCCATATCGACCTGCACCAGACCGCCGTCCGCGGTGCAGCGCCCCGGCGCGATGGCGTTCGCCGCCGCGCAGACCAGGTCGGCGTTCGGCTGCGGAATCGCGACCTTCGGTGGGGCGTAAGCGATCCCGGAGTTACCGACCGAGCGGAACGCGTCGGTCAGCACCGGCATCATCGAGACGACCTGGGCCAGCGAACCGACCCTTGCCTTCAGGAACTTCACCAGCGGCACGGTGAAGTCGAGCGCCTTGCCGAGCGGGCCGCCGAAGGCGGTGGTGAGGTCGTTGAGCACCGGAAGCAGCTGCGCGAGACCATCGATCACGCTCGCGCCCGGTTCGAGGAGGTCTTCCCTGGCCGTGACGAGCACCGGCGCCAACCGCGTGAACATGGATTCGATGTCGCCCCAATGCTCTTCGACCTTTTTACCGACCGAGGAGAAGGCGTCGAAGACACCGACCAGATGCGCGATATCGGCGTCGGGTGCGGCCATCGCGCCGCTCAACTGCTTGATGATCTCGTTGATCTGCGGCCCGGTTCCCGCGGTGGCCGCGTTCAATTGGGACAACCCGTTGGCGAGCGCGTCGGGTGTCTTGGCGTCCGGACCCGAGATCTCCGCCGACAGTTGCGCGACGGCGTTCAACGTCTCGGTGACGCTCTTGGGCGTCATCGTCTTGGTGATGCACTGCGCGGAGTTCCAGTGCGCGGTGTTCTTACCGCTCGACACCACGGCCAGTTGCCTTGCCGCGACGATGCTGTCGGCCAGCGTGGTGGCGCCCGCGTCGGCGTACACCGGCTTGTCGGCCTCGACGGCGAACTCCACCTTCACCGATTTGCCCTGCGCGGCAATGGATGTCACCGTTCCCACCGGAATGCCGCGCATGGTCACCTGATTGCCGACGTACAGGCCGACGGTGTCCGGCATGATCGCGCAGTAGCTCTCGGTCTTCTTCAGCGGATCGAAGGCGATGAAATAGCCGACGACGACGAGCATGACCGCGACGACCGCGCCCGAGACCGACATGAACGCCCGTGAGGCAAGGACCTTGTGCAACATCAGCAATCCTTCCCCGGTAGCGGCACGCACACCCGCGCGATCGCGGCGGGGGGCGCGGTGATGGTCTGACCGGACTGATCGACCGTCACGCCACCGTCCGGAATGGCCATCGCCGACACCTTCTGCTGGATGTCCTGCACGGAGCCGATCACCGGATCCAGTCGATTCAGCAGCTCCTCCATCCGCGGCAGCGCGTCGAAAAGCGGCTGCAGCTTCGGCTTCGCCTCGGCGTAGGTCGGCGCGATCGCCGCAGCCTTGCTGATCACCTGATTCAACAGGCGAATACCCTCGGCCAGCTCGGCGCGCTTGCCGAGCACCAGGTCCTCCAGCAGGTTGGTGGCCTGCACCAGCCTGCCGAGCGAGCCCTTGGCGCCGTCGTACATGGTGGTGTACTCGTCGGCGTTGGCGATGGCCTTGGAGATCATCACGTGCTGGCGATTGAGATCGTCGACGAAACTGTTGACGCTGTCGAGGGTGGTGCGCAAGGTGTCTGGTGCCTGCGCGACCGAGGTACCGAGCGCGGCGAGGTTGCGCCGCAAGGTATCTCCGTCGATTTTGCGCAGCGGCTCGGCCGCGTCCTGGAAGGTCTGCACCAGGCTGTACGGCAGCCGGACCCGGTCGGTCGGAATATGCTTGGCGCCCAACGGTTTTGCCCCAGACGGGAACAGCGCCACATAGTTACCGCCGACGATGGTGAGCATGCGCACGTCCAGCGTTGACTGGTCGCCGACGAAGACGTTGGAGTCGACGGTGAACCGCATGAGTACCCGATCCGGTTTCAGCTCCAGCGATTTCACCGTGCCGACGCTGATCCCCGCGACGCGGATATCGTCACCGGACTTCACCGACTGTGCCTCCGACAGCTCGGCCGTGTAGGTCTTCTTGCCGAACGGGACGGCATACAGCACGCCGACCGCGACGGCCAGAATCGCCACCAGCACAACGCCGATCAGGCCGAGCCGGATCTCGCGCCGCTTCTTTTCCGGCTCACCGATCACCCGGCGGTCGGCGAACAACGTGCTCAACCAGCGCATACCGCCACCTGCTGTCCTGCGATCAGTACGCCGAGCACCTGCGGCACGTCAGCCTGTCCCTTGGCGCACTGCGGCTTCCAGCCCGAAACGGCCGACTTGGGGATGGCCGCGTCGAAACCGGCAAGCAGCCCTGGCAGCTTGTCGAACACCTCGAGGGCCTGCTGGGGATCGGGAAAGATCTTGTGTATCAACGCGTCCACGTCGTCGGGGCTTTGCAGACCGAGCGAGTCGAACAGGTTGTTCAGCGGGCCGAGCACCGAGGGCGCGGCCGCCGCGAACTGCGCCAACCCGGTCATATTGGATTGCAGCCCGGAGATGACATCAGCGAGCCTGGCCAGAATCGGCACCATGTAGTGGATCTTCCCGCCCGCCGTCTCGTGCAGATCGGACAGATTCTGCAGCACCTTGTCGATCACCGTCTGACGGTCCTTGACGTGCGCCGCGAGTTTGTCGATGGCTTCGAGCGCGGGCCCGATCCCGTTGCCGTCCCCCTCGATCAGCGCGACCATGCTCGCGCTGAACTGGTTGATCTCCTCCGGAGAGATGGTGGCAAGCACCGGCTTCAGGCCGTTGAACATGCTGGTCACGTCGAAGGATGGCACCGTGTGGTCGGCGCCGACGGTCGCGCCGGCTGGGATGCGCTTGCCGGGCTGCGGCTCTTGCTGCAGGTCGACATAGCGTTGTCCGGTGAGATTCTGATAGCGGATGGCCAGTTTCGAGTTGTCGTAGATCGGCGCATCGGTCTTCAGCGACAACTGGACTCGCGCCTGCACGCCGTCGAGTGATAGGCCGTCGACCTTGCCGACCTGCACGCCGTACATGCGCACGTCGTCGCCGACCTTGAGGCCGTTGGCATCGGTGAACAGCGCGGCATGCTGTTCGGTCGGGCCGGAGACCGGCCGCTTGATCGCCGTGCAGACGATGAACAGCACGCCGATCATCACCGCCGCGAACAGAGCGAGCCGCCATGCGGAGGAACGCACCTTCATCGGACACCACCCAACAGCGGCGCAAGCACCGGCACTCCGCTCAGATCGATCTCGGCGTTCAGCACCGGACCGTTCGGGGTGTCGGGCATCGACGCGCGCAGGCGGCGCAGCAGTTCGGTGAGGTCGGCACCGGACTGCTGCGGCTGCGGCACCATCTGCGCGAGCAGCGTCAGCACCGGAACGAGCATGTCGGTGACGCCGGAGAGGCCGCCGCCGAGCGCACCGCCGAGATTCGCGATGCCAGGTAGCAGCCTTTCGGTGTGCATCCGCACGCCCGCGTCGAAGGAGTCCCGATTGTTCTGCAGCCGTGGGATATTGCGCAGGATGTAGACCATCAGCTCGTTGGCGCCCGAGAAATCGCCAGCGCCGTAGAACGCGGGTCCGAGCCGACCGGCCAGCTCCGAGGGCGGCATCCGCTGGTTGTCGGTGACGATCTGGGCCACCTGGATGATCGACTGCGCCAGCGGGGTGAACGCCTTCATGTTGTGTGAGACCTGGTTGATCACCGTGGCCATCTGCGGGGTGAGCACCGAGTCGCCGGTCTGCGACAGGCTGCGCAGCATGCTGCCCATGGTGGCGTCGAACACCGCGTCGGTATGGCTGCCGGTCAGGTCGATGACACTGTCGTCGCGCAGCGCGGACCCGCCGGAGCCGCGGCGCAGCCCGATCTCGCTGATGCCGAAGAGGTTGGCAGGCGCGTAGTCGACCAGCATGCTGTCGTCGAGGCCGTGCAGCTGCGCGGGATTGAGCCGCAGGGTGATGCGCTGGGTGCCGCGCTCGTCCGGCGCGATCGCGGCGACCGTGCCGACCTGCACACCATCCATCCGCACCGGCGTACCGGCCAGCACGCCGTCACCGATCTGCTCGGTGTGCAACGTAACCTGTAATCCGTTGTCGGAGCGCAACTCTCGATACAACACCGTCGCCGCCAGCACCGCGACGATCACCCCGACCGCGACAACACCGACGAGCCGGGTCTGCCGCTTGTCGATGGCCACTCCGGGCATTCCGTACTTCGGCATCGCAGTTACCCCGTAAAACTGATCGTCGCGTTGAAGCCCCACAGCACGATGGTGAGGACCATGTCGATGGCCACGATCGCCACCGACGAGGCGCGCACCGCACGGCCGGAGGCAATGCCGACGCCCTCGGGGCCGCCGGTGGCGAAGAAGCCGTAGTAGCTGTGGATGAGGATCACGACGGTGGCGAAGATGGCCACCTTGATCACCGCGGCGACCACGTCGAACCCGGACACGAATTGGAAGAAGTAGTGGTCGTACACGCCGCCGGATTGGCCGTGCACCAGCGTGATCAGCCCGCGGCACGACAGGTAGGCCAGGATCAGCCCGATCAGGAAGGTCGGCACGATCGAGATCGCGCCCGCGATCACCCGGGTGGTCACCACGAAGGGCACCGAGCGCAGCCCCATCGCCTCCAGCGCGTCGATCTCCTCGGAGATGCGCATGGAGCCGATCTCGGCGGTGATGCGGCACCCGGCCTGCGCGGCGAAACCGATGGCAGCGGCGATGGGCGCGAGCTCGCGGGTGGTCGCGTAGGCGGAGACGATGCCGGTGACCGGGCCCATGCCGAGCATGTTCAGCATGGTGAACGATTCGACGGCCACCGACGCGCCCATGACCAGGCCGAGCACGATCATCATCGGGACCGTGCCGCCGCCGACGATGACCGAGCCGCGGCCCCAGGTCATATCGGAGATGATGCGCAACGTCTCGTCGCGATAGTGCTTGAGCGTCGAGGGAATCGACGACAGCACCTGCCAGACGAAGGCGAGCACGAAGCCGAGCGACTCGAACCGCGCAAAGACCAGACCGCGTCGGCGGTAGATCCAGCCCAGCCCCTTGGGCACATAGGTTGACGCCATGTCAGACCAACCTGGTCGGCAGGAACATCTCGACCACCTGGGTGACGCCGAGGTTGACGATCGCGATCGACACCACCGACAGCACAACCGCCGCGTTCACCGCGTCGGCGACACCGCGCGGGCCGCCCTTGGCCTCCAGCCCGCGCTGGCAGGCGATGACCACAACCAGGAAGCCGAACAGGGCCGCCTTGAGCAGCGACACCCACACATCGGCGACGGTGGTGAAGGAGCCGAAGGTGGCCCAGTAGCTACCGGGCGTGACGTTCTGGCCGCCGACCGCGACCGCGTAACCGGCGACGATGCCGACGAAGATGATGAGGATGTTCAGCAGCGGCGCCACGACGATCATCGCGACCAGCCGCGGGATCACCAGGCGAGGTATCGGGCTGATGCCCATGGTGTTGAGCGCGTCGATCTCCTCGCGGATCGTGCGCGCGCCAAGGTCGGCGGCAATGGCGGCGGCACCCGCGCCGCCAAGCAGGAATCCGGTGGCCAGCGGGGCGCCCTGCTTGATCACGCCGAGGCCGCCGGTCGCGCCGAGCAGCGAGTCCGCGCCGAGCGTGTGGATGAGGTTGCCGACTTGAATCGAGACGATGACGCCGAACGGGATCGCGATGAGGATCGCGGGGATCGCCGTGACCGTCACCAGTCGCCAGGCCTGCGTAGTCGCCTCGCGCCACTCGAACTGGCCGCGCGCGATCCCGGTGACCGTGCCGGTCACCGATTCGCGCGCGATGTCGACGGCGCGACCGAAGGTCCGCAATGACGAGACGACCGTGTCGGAGAAGTTCTTGCGGACGATGCGGACGGCGGTGGCGCTCGAGCGAGCCCGGGTCACCGGCGCCACGCGGTGCGCCAGCCAGTCCGGTGTGTCTCAAGTTTCAAAGTAAGTCTCTCCATGATGGGCGTCACTGCCACCACGAAGCTATCGGTGACAATTGGTAACAGTAAAGCTGATCACGGTGTGATCATCGCCTCCCATCCTGTTGCCGACGACTAGCTCCCTGCGCTGGTCAAAGGCTCAGGATGGAAGTAATTCGCCATTCTGAAACAAGTTATCAGCGCATTTCGACTATCAATATGATGCGCGTCACTCAATCTCGCTAACACTGAGCAAGATATAGCTAACTTCGAGCAAGATCGTGAACGGATCGCGGGACGGGCTAAATCAGCAAAAAGGACAACACGGACGCTATCGCGCAGCAACACGGCCGATGTTGGGACAACAGTCAGCACACCGCGAGGTCAGCGGCGGGGAAGCTACGCAACGTGAGCTGGATCACGACCGCTACGGACTAGCGGCGAGAAACACGAATGCCGAGAACAGGGCCAAATGGACGCCGCCCTGCAGCAGCGTCGCCCGGCCGGGAACGACCGTGAGAACGCCGACGACGATCGTCAGTGCGAGCAACACCATCTGCGTGGCACCGAGCCCGAGCACCAGCGGTCCGTCCAGCCAAATGGTCGCCACCGCGATCGCCGGGATGGTCAGGCCGATGCTCGCCATGGCCGAGCCGAGCGCGAGGTTGAGGCTGATCTGCACTTGATCGCGGCGCGCGGCGCGCACGGCGGCGAGAGTTTCCGGCAGCAGCACCAGCAGGGCGATCACCACGCCGACCGCGGACGGCGGCAGCCCGGCGTCGGCGACGGCCGACTCGATCGACGGCGAGACCACCTTGGCCAGCCCGACCACACAGACCAGGGCGACGAACAGCATCGCGAGGCTGAGCAGCGCGGCTTTGGCGGTGGGCGAATCGCTGTGCTCGTCGTCGTCGGTGACCACGCCGTTGCCCTCGACGGGCAGAAAATCGTCCGGATGACGGACCGTCTGAACCATGACGAACAGGCCGTACAGCGCCAGCGAGGCAACCGCGGCGAAAGCCAGCTGCCCGGCGGAGAACTCCGGTCCCGACTGGCTGGTGGTGAAGGTCGGCAGCACGAGGCTGAGCGTGGCCAGGGTCGCGACCGTGGCAAGCGCGGCGCCGGTGCCCTCGGCGTTGAACACCGCCACCCGCCTGCGCAACGCGCCGACCAGCAGGGACAGGCCGAAGATGCCGTTGCAGGTGATCATGACGGCGGCGAAGACGGTATCGCGGGCCAGCGAGGCGGCCTTGTCGCCGCCGGAGATCATCAGTGTGACGATGAGCGCGACCTCGATGATGGTCACCGCGACCGCGAGCACCAGCGACCCGAACGGCTCGCCGACCCGGTGCGCGACCACCTCCGCGTGATAGACCGCCGCGAGCACGGCGCCGATCAGCGCGGCGGCCACCACGACCACCGCCACCCCGGACAGGCTTCGCCCCCAGGTGGCGGCCAGCGCGAGGGCGGCGAGGACAGGTACGAACACGGTCCAGCGGTCGGTCAACACACGGATCATGGGATCCATCGTTGCAGCTAACCCTCCGCACACTGGTCAGAGCGTTGCCGTAGGGCGATTTGCCCGGTTTACCCGCGACGGCGGTCCCTGTTTCGTTCGTCCCGGCCGCGCGATCACGCCGCGGCCGGGACCATCGCAAATCAGTCGCGCTGTACGGCGTATCCGGTGACGCCGGTGGGCCGGATCGCGATCGCCACCCGATCCTTCGCGTCCGGCGGCACCACCGGGCCGTTGCCGTAGCGCTCGGACAGGCGGGAGTAGAGCGCGCCATCGGGGTCGGCATCGAGGTGGTCGAGCACCCCGCGGACCTCGATGTACCGGTACGGATTGTCCGGGTCGTAGATCGAGATCGAGACGCGCGGCTCGTGCGCGAGATTCTTGAACTTCTGCCGGTAGTTGGTGTGCGTGAACCAGATGAACTCGCCGTCCCACACGAACCACATCGGGTTCACCTGCGGCGCCCCGTCCGGCCGCGTGGTGCCGAGGCTCGCGTAGATGGGCCGCTCCAGCAGGTCCCGCACCTTCTCGGGAATCTCGATCGTCATACATCCTCCAGTCGATATGTGCGCTGCGCGCAGGAACGAAAGTACCCGTCGCGCGGCGTTTTCCGGCACGGCGACCGGATCGGGCACAGCGGCTGCCCCCACATGCGGGGGCAGATCGCAGCGCGCCGAGCCGATAGTCTGGCCCGGCCTTGATCGAGACGAACAACAGCGGGGGCGCATGTCATACCCACCCGGCCAATATCCCGGGCAGCCTTACGATCCACACGCACGGGAGGGGGGACAGCAGGCTTCCGACTACCAGCACTCGGATCCGACCGTGTTCAACCCACTGAGCCAACCAGATCCGGCCTACCAGCAGGGTCAGCCCTACAGTCCGCAGCAGTACCCCTCGGTCCCGCAGTACCAGCAGGCACCGCGGTATCAGCAGCCGCTGTATCAGCAAGCGCCGCAGCAATATCCGCCACAGGGCGGTGCCTTCCCACCCGGGCCGCCCGGCCAGGGATATCCACCGCAGTATGGGCCCAACGGATCCGGGTCAGGTGGCGGCGGCAAGGTCCTCGCGGTGATCGGTTCGATCCTGCTCACCGTGGTCGTGATCGCCGGAATCATCGGGCTGAAGGTGTGGAAGAACAACGCCAAGCACCACCGCGACGACGCGAACGGGACCGACACCACCAGCCTCACCGCCAGCACATCCAGCGCGCCGACCACCTGGCCAAGCGCCAAGGTCCCCCCTGCACCAACGACACCTCCGAGCACCGCGCCGACAACGGCCGCGGCGGTGTGGATCGCGGCGGCCTACAACGACAAGACCAACGAAGTGCATTGGGCCACAAGCTCACTCGGCCAGGAAGCCGCGATCACCCAGGCACAGATCGCCTGCGGCGTCCTGTGCCAGGAACCGATCTGGTCGAAGGACGCCTGTGTCGCGTTCGCCTTCGGCCGCAACAACGGCTGGGGCTCTGCCTGGGGTATCACCCTCGCCGAAGCACAGGACAAGGCACAGGCCAGGGCGCAGGGCGACTGGAATGTCCCTGGCCCCTTCGAATTCTGGTCGAAGTGCGCCAGAGAGTAACGCGCGGTTAGCCGTCCAGGTCGACGCGGACCGTCAGCAGGTCGGTGCCGACCAGCTGGACCACCGCGCTGTTGCCGCGCGGCAGCGCACGCAGCCTGGCGTGCGCGTCGTCCTCGGGCAGCAGGTGCGCCGTGCCGGTGTACCAGTTGCCATCCAGGCGCAGTCGAACACGGTTGTTCGCCTTGATGTTTCGGATGTACTGGGAGCGGTCGCCGAATTCGGAGACCAGCCAGAACTCGTTGTCGATCTTGCGGCCACCGATCGGGGTGATGCGTGGCTGCCCGCTCACCCGCCCCACGGTCTCCAGAAGTTGCTGCGCAGGCACCTTGCGCTGCAACGGATTGACGATACGGCGCTGCAATGTCGTCACCAGTCGATGTTGAATATCGCGCTTGCTCGGCATGCGGCGACCGTAGCACCAGAGCGTATGGGCACGGTGCCGAAAGCGCGTTTGGCACAGTGCCACAGCCGAATACCGATGCGGTGGGCAATCCGACGAATTGCCGGGAATTTCATGGTCTCGATGTGACGTACGTCATAAAGTCCGGGCTCTGCAATAACTCTGCGCACACCAGGACAATTCATGGACGCTTCATTCCCGCATTCGCGCGGCCTAGTGCTCGCCGCGACCACCGCGGCACTGTCCCTGATCGGCTCCGGCCTGATCGCCCCCGCCCCCGCGCACGCCGCGGGGGCGATCGCTTTCGCGCCGAAGGTGGATTCGCCGTCCGGCGGCCAGTTTCCATCGTGGGGACCGGGTCCGTCCCCGATCGGCACCGTCACCGCCGACTTCAACGGCGACGGCAAACCCGATATCGTCGCGGCCGATTTCCAAGGGGCGGGCCCGATTCTGATGACCGGCAAGGGTGATGGCCGGTTCAACACCGGAACCAGGGTCGGCGATGTCGGCAACGGCTTCGGCGCGGTGGGGGTCGGCGACCTGAACGGCGACGGCAAACCCGATGTCGTCGCGCAGGCGTGGACGACCATCGCGACCTTCATGAACAACGGCGACGGCACCTTCCGCCCGGCCAACAAGTACACGACACTCGAAGGCGCGCAACAGGAAGTGATCGTCGCCGACGCCAACGGCGATGGCAAGGCCGACGTGCTCAGCCTGGCGCCCGCCGGTGTACAGACCTGGCTCGGTAAGGGCGACGGCACCCTCGACGCCGGCCCGACCAGCCTGATTCCCGGCGTCGCCGCCGCCTTCACGGTCGGAAAGTTCAACTCGGACAACACGATCGATATCGCGGTGAACAACGACGCGCTGCAACAGGTGCACGTCTTCACCGGCAACGGCGACGGCAGCTTCACCAGGCGCGGCGCGAGCACGAGCGGCTTGATCACCGAAGACGTCCGCGCCGCCGATTTCGACGGCGACGGCATCGACGACGTGATCACCGCCGACTCGTTCTCCTTCAGCACCACGCTGCTGCTGTCCGACGGGCAGGGCGGATTCAAGAAGACCGACCGGGTGAACGTGTCCGGCCTCGGCCCGACCAGCATCGCGGCCGGTGACTTCAACAAGGACGGCAGGCTCGACGCCGCGATGTCGGCGGTGCTGAACTCCAAGATCGTGATCTTCACCGGCAACGGTGGAACCATCAGCAAGACAGGCGATTTCGACGTCACCCCACAGCCACAGACGCCCGTCGTCGCCGACTATGACGGTGACGGCAAGCTCGACATCGTGGTGGCAGGCAGCGCGAACGCGGTGTCGTTCCTGAAGAACATCTCCTGATCCTTCAGCACACCGAGGTCGGCGTGATGTTGTCGTCGAAGGGCAGGAAGCCGTCCACCAGGGCGGTGATCCGCATGCTGTTCACGATGATCTCGCCGCCGTGGTTGTCCAGGAACGCGACGTCGGAGGCGTCGCGGCCGGTGGCGATCCGGACCAGCGTCGAGCGCGGGGCGAGGCCGGTGGCGTCGAGTGCCCGCCAGGTGCCGTCGATATAGGCCTCGGCTACCGCGTGGAAGTCCATCGGCGAACAGCCGGGCGCGTACACCGACACCACCCGTGCCGGTACCTTCACCGCGCGCAACAGCGCGACGACCAAATGCGCGAAGTCGCGGCACACCCCGGCGCCGGACAGCAGCGTCTCCACCGCACCGTCGATGGGGTCGCTGCTGCCAGCGACGTAGCGGATCCGGCGCCCGACCCACTCCGACACCTGCACCGCGAGCTGGGCATCCGGTGTGCCGGAACCGAATTCGGTGGTGGCGAAGCCGAGCAGCTTGTCCGACTCGGCGAACCGGCTCGGCCGCAGATACAGCGCGCGGTCGTAGTCGGAGACGGGTTCCGGTGTCGCGGTGCCGAGCACGGTCGCGCTGTAGTTCGCGCGCAAGTTGCCCGGGCCGACGGCGAATTTGTGGATGCGGGTGCCGTGCGGGCCGAGGATCTCCCACGGCGTGATGGCCCAGCCATCGAGCTCGAACACCAGCGACTCGTTCAGCTCGAGGTTCGTCTGCCGTGCGACGGCGATCTGGAATTCAAGGGTGGTCGGTGCGGTGATCGCCACCTCGAGATGGGCCGAGACATCGCGCTTCACACCATAATTCTGTCAGTCGCGGTCAAGAGCCCTTCCACTTTTCGGCCAGATAGCGCCGAGTTGGCATCATCTGCACTGTCAATTCATGGCCAGGAGGGGATTAGTGTGCCCGGCCGCGCGGATATGGGCGAGAATTTGCCCGTGCGGACCCAGTTCACTCGCGAGCTCGTCGCGTTGACCAATGATTTGACGCTGATGTGCCGACTCACCCATGACGCGGCCGAACGGGCGACCGACGCACTCGTCGGCGCCGATCTCACCGCAACCTATGAGGTGTTCGCACTCGATGAGCAGCTACAGAAGATGTACGGCGCGTGCGAGGCGAGAACGGTGGTGCTGCTCGCGTTGCAGGCGCCGGTCGCCCGCGATCTACGGCACGTGGTGACCGCCATTCAAATCGCGACCGAGTTGTCACGGATCGGCGGACTCGTCAGCCAGGTCGCCGATCAGGTATATCAAAGCTATCCGGAACATGTTGCACCCCAGTCGATTATCGATATTCTCGCCGATATGGGCAGGCTCGCCGCGACCCGCACCGCGCTCAGCGGGCAGGCCGTCGCCACCGGCCATCAGGAACCGCCCGCCGAGCACGATCCCGGCCTGCACGCCATGGAACTGCTGCACAAGCAACTGCATTCGACCCTCGCCGCCCCCGTGTCGGCGCAGCCGACCGCCGCCGCCATCACCATCGCCCTGCTCGCCAATCACCTGGAACGGTGCGTCGAGCACACCGCGCGCATCGACCGGCTGATCCGATTCCTCGACACCGGCGTTCCCCCAACCGCCCAGCCCGCCGACAACGCGTAGGACTTATCGGGCGCGAGCGATCGTGTAGAGGTCACGGGCGGGGCCGGTCAGTCGCTGCCCCGCCGGCCAGACAGCGCGCAACGTGCGATTCAGTTCGAGGCCAGTGACTTTCGGCGATACCAGGGTGCCCGCGGCAAGTTCGGCGGCAACCGCCAGCGTGCTCAGTACCGCCGGGCCGACATCCGACGCGACCGCGGTCTTGATGGCGGTGGTGGCGGACAGTTCGAGCGCGAGCTCGGGTTTCCAGCCGGGGATTTCCCGAGAGACCGCGTGCTCGAACCAGTTTCGGGTGCCCGAGCCGGTTTCCCGTTGGATCAGCGGAGTTTCGGCGAGTTCGGCAAGGGTGACCGAGCCGCGGCGCGCCCAGCGGTGCGTCGGTGCCACCACCACGACCAGGCGGTCGTCGGCGACGACGTGCGACTCCAGACCACGGAAGTTCTGCGGGCTTTCGATGAAACCGATGGCAGCCTTGTTGTCGAGAACCGCCTGCGCGACCTCGACGGAATTACCGGATTCCAGCGCGATGGCGGTGCCCGGCGCGGTGGCTCGCAGCTTCATGAGCCAGACGGGGAAGAGGTACTCGGCAATGGTTTGGCTGGCCGCGACGCGCAGGTGCGAGTCGCGCTCGGCGCGCAGGGTGCCGATACCGGCGTCGAGTTGTTCGGCCGCCCGGACCACACCGCGCGCCCACTCCGCGATCAGCGATCCGGCCGGGGTCGGCCGGGAACCGAGGGTGGTTCGCTCCAGCACCGGCACGCCGACGAGCTTCTCCAGGTAGCGGATGCGCGAGGACGCGGAGGGCTGGCTGATGCCGTGCGCCGCCGCCGCGCGGCCGAGGCTGCCCAGTTCGATGACCGAAAGCAGCAGGTCGAGCGCGGCCAGGTCGGGCACACGGGGCGACAGGGGCATAGAACGAGTCTATGCATGCATAGGAACGTGCCCGCTACCTGACCCGACCACCTCCGGCGACGCTGGAGACATGACCGCCACAGTGACTTTCCGCCCCGCACCTCGGCGGCGTCCGGTCGACCATCGCGCCGAGCGCCACCCCGGCTCGCTGCGCCAACTCGGCCCGAACTGGTTCGCCGCGGTGATGGGCACGGGCATTGTCGCCAATGCCGCGGCAACGCTGCCGCTGCGGTTCCCCGGGCTGCGCGGTGCCGCGACCGTCGTATGGGCGCTGGCCGCCGTGGTTCTTGTCGCACTGAGCGTCGCGTGGATCGCGCATTGGGTGCGTTTCCCCGATACCGCCCGCGACCACCGCAACCACCCGGTGATGTCGCAGTTCTTCGGTGCCCCTCCGATGGCGCTGCTGACCGTCGGCGGCGGGACCCTGCTGCTCGGCTCCGAGGTGATCGGCATGTCGGCCGCGGTGGCGATCGACTGGGTGCTGTGGACCGTCGGCACCGTGCTCGGCCTGCTGACCGCCTTCGCCATCCCCTACCGGATGTTCACCAGGCACCGCGCCGACGCCGACGCCGCGTTCGGTGGCTGGTTGATGCCCGTTGTGCCCCCAATGGTTTCGGCCGCGATGGGTGCACTGCTCATCCCGCATACGCCCGCTGGCCAGCTGCGTTTAACCATGATCCTGCTCTGCGTCGCCATGTTCGGGCTGAGCTTGCTCGCCGCCCTGGTCGTCATCACCATGATCTGGTCGCGCCTGGTGCATCACGGCACACCCCACGCGGGCATGGTGCCCACCCTGTGGATCGTGCTCGGGCCGCTCGGCCAATCGGTCACCGCCGCAGGACTTCTCGCCAATGCCGCCCCCGCCGCCCTGCCCGACCTCTATGCCAAGGGCTTGATGGTCTTCTCGGTCATCTTCGGCATCGCTGCCTGGGGCTTCGCCATGCTGTGGCTGGCTCTGGCCGCCGCGATCACCGTAAAGACCTATCGCGCAGGCGAATTGACCTTCAACCTGACCTGGTGGGGCTTCACTTTCCCGCTCGGCACCTGTGTTACCGGCAGCACCGTTCTCTATACCCACACCGGCGCAAACCTTTTCGCCGCCACCGCGATCGCCTTGTATGTGGTGCTGGTCGCCGCATGGTCGGCCGTAGCGATGCGCACCGTCCGCGGCGTACTGAGCGGTGCGCTACTCCGACCCGCGACCACCTAGTCCAGCATCGGGAAACGACCGGAGTGCAGCAGGCCCGCGATGGCGTCCATCTTCGCTTGTGGCGCTGCGTAATCCGGGTGGGCGCGCAGGACGGCGGCGGCATCGTGCAGGCTGACCATCTGCTGCTCGGCTTGGGCGACGGTGCGGCCGCCGGGACTGATCGGATGACGGGCGAAGTTGGGTTTGCGCGGGTCGACTCGCCCTAGTGCGACGGCCTTGTCCACTCGGCGTGCGCAGCGGCAGAACGCCTCGGGGTTGGCCAGTCCGCAGGTGGCGGTGAGGAAGTTGCCGAGGCGTTTCTTGGCGCGCGCCAAGCGTTTTCGGTAGGCGGCCGGGGTGATGTCGAGGATCCAGGCGGCGTCGGTGGAGTTGAGTTCGAAGACCTCGCCGAGGACGAAGGCGACTCGTTCGTCGCGGGCCAGGCACTGCAGCATGGCCTGGCTGCAGTTGAGCCGGACCTCCGCGGTGAGCAGTGTCGCCTCCGGGCCGCGGTAATCCGCTTCGGCGAGCCCGTCGGCCAAGCCTTCCCGATAGGCGTCCAGGCTGAGTTGGGCGGCCTCCTGCGGTGTCTGCCGTTTCAGGTTCAACAGGTAGTTGACGCCGATCCGGTAAGCCCAGGTCAGGAGTTTCGCCTCGGCACGCCAGGTACCGAGATTGCCGAGCACGCGAAGCAGGATTTCCTGCGTCGCGTCCTCGGCCTCGGCGGGCCGCCACACCATCCGCAGCGCGAGCCGGTACAGCGGATCCCGCAGCAGGCGCACCACATCGGCGATCGCGTCACGATCCCCCGCCACCGCGCGCCCGACCAGTTCGCGCTCCTCGGCCCTGACCAACTCGCCGTCTCGCGCCTCCGTACTCATCCAGCCATCTTTCGGCGGACGGAGGCGTCGGCGCAAGCCGAATACGGGTCGCCGAGCGGTGCGTGTCAGTAATCCTTCAGCGTAAGGAATTCCGGGTCGGCCTCCGGCGGATTGGCGGCCATGGCATCGAAGACCTCCTGCGGGGGCGGCTCGGCGAACAGCATGGCGACCACCTCGGCGGCACCTTCCTGGTTGGTTTTCACGTAGTCGCGCAGCTGGTTCTCGTAACTGGCGAACGCGGCTTCGTAATCGCCTGCGGCAGTGGCCAGTTCGCCCGCCAGGAGGTACGCGCCGATCAGCGCCTGCGAGGTGCCGCGGCCGGACAGCGGCGAGGCGCACGCGCACGCGTCCCCGAGCAGCACCACCCGGCCCGTCGACCAGGAGTCCATCGTGACCTGACTGATCGGCGTGAAGTACAGGTCCGACGACGCGGCCAGGTCCCGCAGCAGGCGCGGGATCACCCAGCCGTCACCGGCGAACTGTGCCGCGATGATCCGCTTCTGCTCCTCGACGTCGCTGCGGTCGTAGTCGAGCGGGTCGGAGCCGAAGTACAGCGACGCGCGTGCCTCGGTGTTGTCCCTGGTGCTGAACACATTCGCCGTTCTGCCGGGACCGAGCTGGCAGCCGATGCCCTCGTAGTCGAGGTTCAGGAAGTTGTCGGTGGCGAAGATCGCGTTGTAGATGCCCAGGTGGTGGAGGTACTTCGCGTGGTCACCGAAGGCGATGGCGCGCACCTTCGAGTACATCCCGTCGGCACCGACCACCAGGTCGAAGCGGCGCGGCTCGCCCCGTTCGAAACTCACCAGAACACCGTCCGCGTCCTCGTCGATCGCGGTGATCGAGTTGTCGAAGACGTACTCGGTCTCGTCTTTCGTCAGCGCGTAGAGGATGTCGGTGAGATCGCTCTTGAGCACCTCCAGCTCACCGGCGAAGATCGCCGAGGGCATCGTCACGAGGTGGCGGCCGTCGGTGTCGACCACCTCGCTGTCGCGAATCGTGGTGCCGCACTTGCGAATATCGTCCAGGATGCCCATCCGCTCGAGCACCGTCATGGCCGCGCCGCGGAAGTCGACCGCGTATCCGCCTGGTCGCGGCGCCGCCGCCCGCTCCACCACCGTCGGGGTGTAGCCGCGCCTGCGCAGCCAGTACGCCAGCGCCGGGCCAGCGACTCCGGCGCCGGAAATCAGGATGTTCGTGTTGGTCATAGCGTGCCCACTTCTCTGCGCGTTGTGCTGTTCAGATACAACGTACAGGACACCATGTACGTCGTACAAGCCGTACTAGACGACTACTTGCTGGGTAATTAGCTACTATCTACTACATGCGTACTAGTACAGCTGACGCGGCGGACCCCATCCCGCCCTACCTGCGCATCGCCGGGGAGATCCAGGAACGGATCAGCTCCGGCGAGCTGCGGGCCGGTGATCGCGTGCCCTCCGCGCGGCAGATCACCAAGGAGTGGGGTGTCGCCATCGCCACCGCCACGAAAGTGCTTGCCGCGCTGCGACAGGAGGGCGTAGTGCGGGTGGTGCCCGGTGTCGGCACCGTGGTGGACACCCCACAGGCCGCTCCCCCACGCGAGCACAACCGCGATACCGAACTGACCGCCGCGCTAGTGGTGCGCACCGGCATGGCGATCGCCGATGCGGAAGGGCTTGCGGCGCTGTCGATGCGCCGCGTCGCCACCGAACTCAGCGTGCCGACGATGTCGCTGTATCGCCATGTGGGCAGCAAGGATCGGCTGGTGTTGCTGATGGCGGACGCGGCCTTCGGCGAGGCCGAACTCCCCGATCCGCCGCCCGCCGGCTGGCGCGAACGCCTGGAGGTGCTCGCCCACCTGCAGTGGGCGATGTACCACCGGCATCCATGGGTGGTCGCGGCCCTGTCGATAAGTCGTCCGGAACCGGCGGCGAAGTTATTGGCGCACACCGAATGGGCGGTGCACGCGTTCGATGATCTCGGCATCGATCCGGACGCCGTGATCTACGCCCACGTCTCGCTGTTCAGCTACGTGCGCGGGATCGCCGTCAATCTCGAGCTGGAGGCGGGGGTCCGGCGCGCGGGCACACCGGCCGAACCGTGGGACGTGCACGAGCCGGAATTCGAACAGTTCCTGGCCAACGGCCAGTACCCCACTCTCACAAGTCTCAACGAGCGCAACGACTTTCAGTTCGACATCGACAAGCTCTTCGACTTCGGCCTGCACCGCCTCTTGGACGGGTTCGCCGCCTTCGTCGCGCCGCGCGACTGATCGGCTGCGGGACCGGCGTCGACCGGCCCCGCACCGCGACCGTTCAGGACGCCGCGGCAGCCGCGTCGACGAGCGCGTGCCGCCGCAGCCACCCGGCCACCGCCGCACCGATCTCGTCCGGTCGATCCTCCGGCGCGTGATGCCCGGCCGGTGGGATGGACGCGATCTCGACATTCGCGAAAGTCGTTGCGGCCCAATCCACCACCTCGGGCGAGCCGAGCCCGACGCCGTTCTCCAGTCCCAGCACCAGCTTCGGCACCTCGGGCGTGCGCGCCGCCCACTGCCCGTAGTTGTCCACGATCGCCACCACGTCCGCGGGTTCGCCGTCGAGCGGGAACTCGCGCGGCCACACCAGCAGCGGCTTGCGCGATTCCGGCGTCGGGTAGGGCGCGCGGTAGACGTCGTGATCCTCGGGCGACAGGTTCGCGACGCCCCTTGGCAGGTTGAACTCGATGAACATATTCTCCGCCAACACCATTCGCTCGCCCTCCGCGCTGCGGAACTTCCGGAACAGCTCGGCGCCCAGCGGCGGCAGCTCGTCCCAGCGCATCGGCCGCAGGAACGTCTCGATCAACGCGATGCCACGCACCCGGCCCGGATGACGGGCGGCCAAGTCCATGCCGAGCGCGCCGCCCCAGTCGTGGCCGACGATGACCACCTGATCCAGGTCGAGCGCGTCGAACCAGGCATCCAGGTAGCGGGCGTGATCGACGAGCCGGTAGCCGATATCGGGCTTGCCGGACTCGCCCATGCCGATGAGATCGGGTGCCAGCGCCCGGGTTTGGTCGGTCACGTGCGGAATCACGTTGCGCCACAGGTGCGAGGAGGTGGGGTTGCCGTGCAGGAACACCACCGGCACCGAGCCCGCGCCCGCGTCGCGGTAGGTGATGAACGAGTCGAGAACGTCGACGGTAGCCATGATCTATCCTTCCCAGGGTCCGGCTTTCTTGCCTTCACCCGGTTTGGACACGGGATAGCGGTGCACTGTGACCGGCTTTGAAGTGACGCTCGTCACGGCGCATCCTGCCAACGGATTCCGCAACCGACCCGCATGTCCGTAGAGATCCAGTAGATGCCAATACCAGGCTGAAATGAACCTGAGAATATCGCCGAATCAGGGTCATCGACTTGCCAAGATCACACCGCATTATCTACTGTCTCAATACGTAGCAACGAGCTACACCTAGTCATCACGAGCGAGCTCGCCCAGCGCGGCTCGACACCTCGGGTCCTCCCTCATCGGCCCTGTGGTGTCGTCGTGTGCGGCATTCGGAGTGGACAACCATCCGCACCACCGCGCGCAACGGTCGACCTCCTTCGTGATCAGCCACCCTCGAGTCGGCGCCGGCACGGCGACTCGAGGGTGGTTTCATATCAAGCTTCGCCTCCTGCCATCCCCTGTGCGGAACGTCATACACCGCAATCACTTCCGCACCCTCGGCCGCCGGATACGTTGGCGCCCGATATAGTTCAGGGTGGTTGGCGTTAGGAAGCTCGATGAAGTTCACAGTTCAGCGGCTCGCTCTGATAGGGCTGGCCATCGCGACATTCATCGGACTGTCCTACTACTACGTGAACCGAGTCGAAACCCCGCAGGCGAACGCGACGTGCGGCACCGGATCCGCGCAGGCCTGCGCCAACGCCCAGGCCAGCATGCCGAGCCGCGACGCGCTCGCCATGCTCGACACCATCCGGGTGGCCGGTCGCGCCGCCAAAACCGGTTACACCCGTGAGCAATTCGGCACCGCCTGGACCGATGACGTGTCGGTTCCCGGCGGCCACAACAAGTGCGACACCCGCGACGACATCCTGCAGCGCGACATGACCGAGGTCGCCTTCAAGGACAACAGCAAGTGCGTCGTCGCCACCGGCACCCTGAACGACCCGTACACCAGCAAGGTCATCAAGTTCGTTCGCGGCCCGAAGACCTCCGACGACGTGCAGATCGACCACATCATCCCGCTGTCGGACGCCTGGCAGAAAGGCGCGCAACAACTTTCCGCGGCACGCCGCCAAGACCTGGCCAACGATCCATTGAACCTGCAGGCCGTCGACGGCCCGACCAATCAGTCCAAGAGCGACTCCGACGCCGCCAGCTGGCTGCCGCCGAACAAGGGCTACTGGTGCGTCTACCTGACCAGGCAGATCCAGGTCAAAGCGGCCTACCAGCTTTGGGTGACCCAGGCCGAGAAGGACGCCATGACACGGGAACTCAGCACCTGCCCCTGAAAACCGCTCAGGCCATGCTCACGACAACTTTGCCGAACGGGTTGTCGTCACGGAAGTAGCGATACGCCCGTACCGCCTCGTCCAGCGGGAACACCCGATCGATGAGCGGCCGCATGCGGTGCTCGCTGATCATCCGGTTCATCGCCTCGAAGTCGGTGCGACTGCCGACGGCGATCCGGCGGATCGACACATACTGCGAACCGAACACCTCGCCGACCGACTCGGCCACCGGTGCCCGCGCCGCGCCGATCATGGTGATCTGCGTGTTATATCCGCCGGACCGAACGGATTTCGACAGCGTCGGCAGTCCGACGGCGTCGACGACGTGCTCGACGCCGTCGCCGCCGGTCAGCTCCCGCACCGCCCGGTCCCAGTCCGGCGTCTCGGTCGAGACGATCACCTGGTCCGCCCCGAGCTTGCGCAGCCCGTCGGCCTTGCCAGGGCTGGAGGTGATCGAGAAGACCCGCGCACCAAGCATTTTGGCGTGCTGTATGGCGAACAGCGCGACAGTTCCGCTGCCGACCGTCAGCACCGTCTCACCTGACGCGACCGGCACCGGCTTCGTCAGTGCCGCCCACGCAACGACTCCCGCGCAGGTCAGGGTCGCCGCCTCCACATCGGTCAGGTGCGCGGGCACGTGCACCACCGAATCCTGTTCGACCACCGCGTAAGTGGCGAGCATCCCGTTGAAGTTCGCGCCGTACTGCTCGGCCGCCATGGCGAGCCGCTGCGGGCCGTCGATCCACCGGACGAAGTAGCTGGCGGTGATCCGATCGCCGAGCGCGGCCCGGGTCACGTTGTCGCCGAGGGCGATCACCTCGCCGACTCCGTCGGAGAGCGGGACGATCCCCGGCGTGGCGGGCAGCGGATAGACACCGTCCATCAGCATCAGATCGCGTCGATTGATCGACGCCGCCCGCACCCGGATCACGACCTGATCCGGGCCCGGCACCGGCACCTCTTGCGCCGCGCTGGTCAGACCCTCGAGCCCACGCATCGGATCAAGTTGGTACGCAACATCATTCATCGCACACCCACGATGTACTGGTGGTCGGACAGGATCCGGCCCTCGTTGTCGAGGCCGATGACCTCGAAGCCGCCGCCCGCGCCCGCGCCGTCGGCCTTGGCCACCATCGTCCAGCTCACCCCGATCAGCCCGGCGGGCAACCGGATCGGCGCCTCCTCGACCGCGAACTCGTACTCCCCCGATTCGATGAACATCTCGTAGGCCCGAGTCACCCTGCGGTCCAACGCATCATGGCCGCGCACCTCCAACGGCGGCATCGGGAACTGCAGCCGCTGCGCCTCTTTCCGCATCGGCACCGGCGGGTCGACCAGGGTCTGCGCACCGGTGGCCGCCCAGAGTTCCCTGATCTGCTTGCGCCGAGCCGCCGGGTCGGGCTCGTTCCACTGCGCCGCGTACTGCTCGGCGAAGCGGGCCAGTTCGCTGTCGTTCAGTTGTTTGCTCATGAAACAGAGCTTTGCGGCCGCGAGGATTTCGCGCGATTCCCGGCAGGGAATAGCCGAATCGCGTCCGAGCTGTTTGCTCATACCCTGCGCGGTATCGCGCTCCCGCCCAGCTCAGACAAGACTGAGGACATGACAACGGCGATAGCGGCACCGGGGTTCGCCCGAGAGCTGAAGTACTGGCGGACCCTGCGTCGGGTCAGCCAGCTCGACCTCGCGATCCGCGCGGACACCACGCAGCGGCATCTGAGTTTTCTGGAGCAGGGGCGTTCGCGACCGGGGCGCACCATGGTGGTGCGGCTCGCTGAGTCGCTCGATCTGTCGCTGCGGGAACGCAATGAGCTGCTGCTCGCTGCGGGGTATGCGCCCGCCTTTCCCGAGTCAGACTTGGACACACCGGAATTGGCTCCGGTGCGAGCGGCGCTGAAGACGATTCTGGACGGCCATCAGCCCTACCCGGCGATTGTCGTGCGGCCGCGCGGCGTCCTGCTCGCCGCCAACGCGGCGTTCGAGGTGCTCACCGAGGGCGCCGCGCCCGAGCTGCTGCGGTCGCCGATCAATGTGCTGCGCCTCGCATTACATCCCGAGGGCTTGGCCAGCCAGGTCGTGAACCTGCCCGAGTGGGGCAGGCACGTCACCGAGGCCTTGCGCGGGCGGGTGTCGCGCAGTCCCGATCCGGCCCTGGCCGAGTTGATCACCGAGCTGGAAGGTTATCTCCCGCAGGCCGAACCGGGCCCGGATCACCTCGGTTTCGCGGTGCCGCTGCGGCTGCGCAGCGCGGACGGGGAATTGCGGCTGATCACCACCCTCACCTCGTTCGCAACGGCCACCGACATCACCCTCGCCGAACTGCACCTGGAGGCCTTCCTTCCTGCCGACGAGCAGACGGCGGAAATTCTGCGCAAACGCGCGGCGCGGGACTAACGCCCGATCGAAATCAGTACGGCGCGCCGCCATTGGTGACGCGACCGACCTCCGGGTCTATACAAACAAGGCATCTTTCTCGTATCTTAAGCGAGCGCTCGTTCTCTACGTGAGGGATGACACAACCAATGAAGAATGTGTTCCGCGCCATCGTTTTTGCCGCCGTGCTGACCATCGGTTTCGGGCAGGCCGCCGCCGAGCCACTGCCACCGATGCCGCCCGATCAGAATCAGCTACCCGACCTGCCCAAGGAACCCGATATCTATCGGATGCTTCCGGTGCCCGACCCGGCGGGCGACGCCTGGTACCAACCGCCCGCGGACCTGGAGTCGCTGGCCAACGGGCAGATCATCCGGACCCGCGACGTCGGCACCTGGGTGCTCGGCATCCCGATGCCGCTGACCACGCGCCAGATTCTGTTCCGCACCACCGACTCTCGCGATCGGCCCGCGACCACCACGACCACCGTGCTGATCCCGGGAATTCCGTGGACGGGTAGTCCGCGCCCGATTTTGTCGTATCAGGAAGCGATCGACGGTAATTCGGCGCTGTGCAATCCCTCGTATACCTTGCGCGCGGGCGTCTTCAAGGAGATCACCCTGCTCGCGGGATTCCTGGCGCAGGGATTCGCGGTGGTGGTCACCGATTTCGATGGTTTCGACGGACACGAATTCCTCACCTTCGGCGAGGGAAAGATGGTGCTGGACGGGATCAGGGCCGCGAAGAACGAACCCTCGCTCGGTCTCGCCGATTCCGCGGCGGGCCTGTACGGCTATTCCGGCGGTGGCAGCGGCACGGCGCGCGCCGCCGAGATGCACCGCTCATATGCGCCGGATGTGCTCGTCCTCGGCTCGGCACAGGGCGGCGTGCCCGGCGACATGGTGTCGATCGCCCGCCAGAACATCACCCACGACCAGGGCTTCGCCAACTTCAGCGGACCGGCGAATTTCACTATGTGGCTTGCCCTTTCGAACCTGGCCTCGACCTACCCCGAGTCCTTCGACCCGAAGGAATTCCTGACCGAGGAAGGTCAGGCGCTGTTGTCGAATGTCGCGGGCAGGTGTGTCTACACGGCCGCGCTGACGGGCGCCTACCGCCCGGTGGCCGACTACCTGAAGCCGGGCAAGGGCCTCGATGATCCCGGTATCCACCAGATCCTGGTCGGACAGAGCCTCGGCCAGCCGCAGCACCTGCCCGATATGCCGGTGCTGATGTGGCATGCCATCTGGGACGAGCTGCTGACCTTCCCGTCCGCGATCAAGTCCACCGTGGATTCCTACTGGGCCAACGGCGTCGACCTGCGCTACTTCACCAACCCGCTGCCGGAACACGTGGTGGGCGATGTGACCGCGGTGCCCGTCGCCGAAACCTGGATCAGCGCGGTGCTGCGCGGCCTCTCCCCCGGTCCGAAGTTCCGCATCGGCATCTGAGGCACGCCTTGTGGTTTCCCGCGCCTCGCGACTTCGGGTGCGGGTGCGGGAAATCGACTACCAGGTGCGCGCGGCGGCGCGCAGGTGGGCGTGCACCAGGTCGACGTGGGGTTGGGTGACGGTGCCGGGGCGCCGGACCAGGAATCCGGTGTTGATCGGCGGATCCGGCGGGTCGAGCAAGGTGACCAGCGCACCCGAATCCAGTTGAGCCGCAACGAGATAACGTGGCAGCACGCTGATGCCCGCGCCCGCGACGACCGCTGCGGCGACCGCACGCAGATCCGAGACGATAACCGCCGCCTCGCCGGTCAACCGGATCCCGAAGACGTGCCGCCAGTACCGGCGCAGAATCGGCAGGTCCGGGGCGTAACTGACCAGCGGCTCCGCGACCAGCGCAGCCGGGCCCTCGGCGCGCAGCCGCACCGCGTCGATCCGTGCGGCCACGGCGGGCGCGGCGACCAGGACGAATTCCTCATCGGACAACGCCTCGGCGACCACGGTCCGGCCACGCGGGCGCACGGTCGACACCACCAGGTCGTAATGCCCCGCGCGCAGCCCGGCCAGCAGATCCTCGGAAAGTCCGGCACTCACGGTCAGCCGGACACCGTGCGCGATCAACGGCGCCAAGGCCGGAAGCGCTTGCACCGCAAGCATTTCCGCCGGACCGGCCAATCGGACGGGCGGCTGCGGTTCGAACTCGGCGGCAACCGACCGTCCGGCAACCACATTCAACGCGTCCAACGGTTCGGCGACCCGCGCGGCGAGTTCGGCGGCGGCCGCGGTCGGCGCTACCCCGCGCGGCAGCCGCTCGAACAACCGCTGCCCCAGCTTCTTCTCCAACGCCTGCAGCTGCGCGGTCACGGTCGGTTGCGACAGCCCGACCAGCCGCGCCCCGCCGGTGATGGACCCGGCCCGGTGCACGGCCAAGAAAGTGCGCAACTGATTCAGATCGAGACTGCCATCAGAATCTCTATCGCTCACGACTCCGCCTCACTGGCGCTCGACTCCGTCGTGCGCGATGCGCGCTGTGTCTTTGGTTCGCTCGCTGACGCTCGCTCACGACTCCGCCTCGCTGGCGCTCGACTCCATCGTGCGCGATGCGCGCTGTGTCTTTGGTTCGCTCGCTGACGCTCGCTCACGACGACATTCTATTGCTCCACCAATGGGGCAGCTCGGCTGCGCCATCTATGCGCCCTGCGGCTTCGAATACATACGGTGACCGGAACTGCCGGTCTATCCCCGCTATCGAAGGGAAACGCTTTGCGCATTGATCGCGCTCGAATCGCCGCACGCGGGATAGCGGCCGTTGGCGCCGTTGCCGGAGTCATGGGATTGTGCGCAGTCGGACAGGCCGGTGCCGCCGACCAGGACCTGATCCCGAAGGGCTCGTTCTCGATCCGCAATTCGGAAGAACACGGGTGCATCACCCGGGTCGTCGACAAGAAAACCCGCACCGCCACCCTGCGGTTGCAGGACTGCGACCCCAACAACGTCGAGCAGAGCTGGAGTGGCAAGAAGCTCGGTGGCGACCGATTCACCCTCCGCCACGTGAAAGCCAAGCAGTGCATGTCCTACTCGCCCGAGGGGGCAGGCCAGGACACCGTCTACACCCTCGGCGAATGCACCGCGGCGGTGGAATTCACCGGCGAGAAGAAGTACGACTCCGTGTGCTTCAAGGACCCGGACAAGTCCGGCGGCAAAACCGAACAGTTCTTCCTGTCGGGCAATCCGCAGCAAAACGGAGACCTCAAGCGGGACAACTCCGCCGGTTGCGATAACAGTCGCGCCGCCCGGTGGATTGTCTCAACGATCGCGGCCTGAGTTCGGCAGCGACCCGGGGCGGACACCGTGTCCGCCCCGGCCTTGCCTCACTTGGTCCGGACCGCGGCGAGCAATTCCGGCCCCTGGGTCGTCAGGCGCTGTTCGGCGATGCGAGCGCCGACCATGGCCGCGACGATGCCGGTGCCGATACCGACCGGGACCGCAAGCCATTCGAGTGCCGTCAGGTCGGTCAGTCGAGCCACCAACAGGATGATCAGCACCGGAATCGCCGCGAACAGCTGGCCGAGGAGCACCGTGAACTGGAGCAGCACCTTCGCACAGCCCGGGTTGCTTCCCGAACCGGAGAACGGATTCCCGGTGCGCTGCGGCACCGGATACGGCGCGAGCACCGACACCAGCATGGCCGCACCGGCACCGACGCCGATCGCGGCGGGCCAGAGCGAGAGCATGATCGGGTACAGGCTCCACCGGCCGAGCGCGCCCGGCAGGATCAGCGTCAGCAGCAGGGTCGGCACCCCGATCACGATCATCAGGGCCAGCTGGCGGCCTCGGACGTCCGCGCGCGCCGCGCCGGGGATGACCAGGGTCTGCCACACCGCGGTGCCGTCATAGCCGTAGAGGTTGGCACCGGCGAGCATGGCGAACGAGGCGGCGGTGACACCCGCGAACGGCACGGCACCTGTTCCCGAGCCCTGGAACGCGGGAAACACCGGCATCAGGATGCCGACCAGCAGCACCGGCAGCAGCGCGGCCCGGCGGCGGCTGTCCCGCGACCAGGTGCGCAACTCCTTGATCAGCACGGCGCCGACCGGGCCGCTCTGGCGCACCCGGCCGAGCAGTCCGCCGCCGGAGCTGCCCGCCACCGAATTCATCGGCGCGGCAAGCCGTCGAGCGAGCAGCACCGACCACGCTTGCCACAGCCCGAGCGAGAGCGCGGCGAGTGCGACCAGCGCAAGCACCGCGAGCAGCCAATTCCCCTGGGCCGCAGCCTGTACGGCGGCAGGTGCCCAACCGGACGGCAGCCAGCGCAGTGTCGATGCCACGCCGGGCGGCAGGTCGCGCAGCACACTCACATGCGACACCAGCCACGTGATCGGGTAGTAGGCGAGGCCGAGCAGTCCGGCCAGCAGGACGCCGATGTCTTTACCGCGCCGAGACCGCATCGCGGCCCCGACCCAGGCGAGCACCACCCGGGACAACAGCACAACGAACACCAGCTGCAGCACCACCCCGATCACCGCGACCACCGTTGCCGCCCAACCCAATTGCGCGGCGAGCACGATCAGCCCACCGAAGGCGATCAGGTTGATCACCGGCGCTGGCCCGGCGAACGCGGCGGCGAGCAGCCCGCTGGCCAGCTGCCGATTGCTGAGCGGAAGCAGCCGAAGATGCTCCGGTTGAATGGTCTCGTCACTGCTGCCGATCAGCACCGGGCCGGACAGCCAGCCGAGCGTCCAGATCCCGAAAATCGTTGCGGCGACGGTGATTCCCTGCGCGACGTCACCGTCGCGCACCGCGAACCCGATCAGCGCCGCCGTGACAACCGCGGCGACCGCGCCGACGAAGATGCCGATCACGAAGCTGACGCCCGACCAGCCCGTCAACGAACGCTTGGTGAGCAGCAGCCGCAACCGGATCAGGGTGCCAACCACGACAGCCCCTCCTCGCCACCGACGCGGCCACCGACGAGCCGAACGAAGGCCTCCTCCAACGTGGTTCCGGCGCGCACCTCGTCCAGCGTGCCCGCCGCCACCACCCGACCGCCGGTGATCACCGCGACCCGGTCGCACAGGTTTTCCACCAGCGCCATCACATGACTCGACAGCACCACCGCGCCACCGGCCGCGACGAAGCGCTGCAGGATGGTGCGAATCGTGCTGCCCGACACCGGATCCACCGCCTCGAACGGCTCGTCGAGGACGAGCAGTTTCGGCCCGTGCAGCAGCGCGGTCGCCAGGCCGATCTTCTTGCGCATGCCCGCGGAGTAGTCGACGACCAAAGTGCTTTCGGCACTGGTCAATTCGAAGACCGCGAGCAGCTCATCGGCGCGCTCGGCGACCGTGCTCTCCGGCATACCGCGCAAAAGACCGGTGTAGGTGAGCAATTCGCGGCCGGTGAGGCGTTCCGGTAGCGCGAGACCGTCCGGCAGCACGCCGACGAGTGTCTTCGCGCGGACCGGATCGGCCCACACGTCGGCGCCGAAGATCTCGGCCCTGCCACTGTCGGGTCGCAGCAGGCCGCAGGCCATCGACAGCGTCGTCGTCTTGCCCGCGCCGTTGGGGCCGACCAGGCCGAAAAAGGAGCCGGGCAGTACCGCCAGGCTCACGTTGTCGACGACCCACGGTCCGTCGAAACGTTTACACAGACCGGTCAGGTGCAGGGCGGGCTGGTGGTCAGGTTGCATTGTCCCCCGAAGTCCTTTCGCGTCGAATGTTCTCCAAGGGTACGGACCACCAGCCCGCGCGGTTCGAGCGGAATCAGACCGACACGGCGAGTTCCCGCTGCACCTGTGATTCCCAGTCGATCAGGTAGCGCTGCTCGGGGCCCATGGTTTTCTCCGGATTCATCATCTTCATCGCGACCGGGGCGAGCAGCTGCATCATTTTGCGGGCCACCGGGCCGAGCGTTTTGCTGTGATTGGTCTTCGCGGCACGGGCCGCGACAGCCTCCACCCGGCCGCGCCGCAGCCGCTCATAGGTCTCGAACGACGCTGTCGGCGACGGCATATCGCGCAGGCAGCGGGCCAGCTGAACGGCGCTCTCGATGGCGAGCGAGGCGCCCTGACCCGAACTGTTGGACGGCGCGTGCACCGAGTCACCCACCAGCACCATGCGGCCGCGGAACCAGTGCGGCACCGGCGGCATGATGTGCAGCGCCCCGGTCACTTCCAGCTGCGCCTCGGTGGTGCGCCTGGCGAATTCACCGCCGGGCGTGTCCTCGGCGTAGACCTCGCGCAGGATGCCGAGCCAGTGCGCCTTCGGGACGGCCCTCGCCGCGGTGAGCGACAGGTACTCCTTGTGCGGCAGGTTGGCGCCCCACAGCACCCGGCCCGCGCCGTACTGGCCGTAGAGGTAGTAGGCCTGCTTGCCGAAGGCGAAGGTCATGGTTCCCGGCTCGATGTCGCCGTCGTAGTCGATGAGCGCGCCGAAGCCGAGCATGCCGGTGTAGTCGGGGCCCGGCGCGTTCGGGTCGATCAGGTCACGCACCGTCGAACGGATGCCGTCGGCGCCGACCAGCACGTCGGCGGTGGCCGTGCTGCCGTCGGTGAACCGGGCGGTGATGCCTGATTCGTCCTCGACCACGTCGACCAGTCGCTTGTTGTATTCGAACGGCACACCGGCGGCGACCGCGTGATCGTGCAGTACCTGATGCAGCTCGCCACGATCGACCAGTTGCAGCGGCGGCAGACCGGGCAGGCCGGGCAGGGACAGGTGCTTGCCGTTGATGGACATGCCCATCGTGTGAATCGGCAGCGCGATATCGCGGACCGCGTCGCCCGCGCCGATAACGTCAAGGGCGGCAAGGCCATTCGGTGCGAGCGCGAGCCCGCTGCCGATGTTGTAGGACGAGCCGGGGTACGCCTCGTAGACGCTGGCGTCGATGCCTGCCTTGCGCAGGGCGGTCGCGGCGACCGGTCCGGCGATGCCGCCGCCGATGACCAGTGCGGTTCTTACTTGTGACATGGGTGTCTCCAGGTTTGTGTGTTGCGGGTGTTTTCGAATCCCCGAACCAACCCATGCAGTACGCACCCAGTTATCCTGTGGTTGCCAGCCTTGTAGCCGGGTGCGCGCATGCGGGCGCGGTTCGAGACTGTTCAATCGGGCTCGGCGGCGGTGTTGCCGCACCCCGCCGAGCCTGGTCTCGCTATCAGGACGGTTCCGGTTCGGCCATCCCCCTTTCCACGGTGTCGATGACTTCGGCGATCGACAGGTTCTCGGCGTGTACCCGCCGCCACCAGTCCACCTCCGGGAACGTGCCGTCGGCGATTTCGTCGCGGAACGAACGTGCCCATGCCGCTTCGGCGTTCAGCATCGCCAGCGTGAATTCGGATTCGACGATGAACAGCCGAGGTAGCCCCATGGCGGTGACCTTGTCGACTTCCGCGCGCGCACCGTCGATGATGTGACGCAACGCGTCGATGCGCTTGTCGAGCAGCTCGACGACGTCGTCAGGAGGCAGCACCGAGACAATGGAAAGCCCCGCGATGAACCGGTGTTGCTCCGGTTCCGGCACGGCGACCAATTCCCTTGTCCAGTCGATGAGTTCGGCTCGTCCCGCTTCGGTCAGCTGATAGATCACCCGCTCCGGCCGCGCGCCGTCCCGCTCGCTGCCGACGATCTCCAGGTAGCCGACCTTCTCGAGGTTCTGCACGACGGTGTAGAGCGAGCCCCACTTGATGTCCATGTCGTGCTCTTTGCCGCGCTGACGCAGCGCCTGCGCGATCTCGTAACGATGCTTCGGCCGGTCGATCATCGCGGAGAGCACCGCGAGCGCGAGCAGGTTGTTCACCTTGCGCTTGGTCGCCATCACACCTCCTTACTCGTCTACGAATATACGTGCACGAGTATTCGTAGCGCAAGGGTGTTGCGCGACTGTAGTGCGGGTGGATTCAGGCGCGGGCGGGTTCGTGCTCGCCGGCCTCTTCCTCGAGCAGCTTGGCGGCGAGGCTGTCCAAGGCCTGGTCGAACAGCGCGCGATCGGCGGGATCGTCGTTGTTCCAGTCGTCGAGCCTGCTGTCGAGCCACCGGCGCCAGGCGGCCTTGACCCGGTCCAACTCGGCCTGGCCCTGGTCGGTCAGTCGCAGCCCACGGCCGTCGTCGATGAGGTAGCCCTTGTCGGCCACCCGGCGGTAGATCGGCGCGAGCACGTCGTCGGGCAGCTTGTGCGCCCTGGCGACCGCGTCGAGCGTGGCCCCGCCCTTGACGCGGTCGCGCAGGTAGACCTGACCGAGCGCCCATGCCTCGCCGCGACTCAGCGTGCTGCCCGCGTCCGCGAGGATGCGCGGACCGATCGGGCCCTCGGCGTGCTCCTTGCGCAGGCTTCCGGCGATGGCCCGCTCCAGATGCACCACCCGGTCCGCGGAGTCGGGCACCGAAAAGCCCTCGCCCACATCACCCGCACCCGTTCGGGCACTGTCGCGCAGCGGCACTTCTTTGAGGAACCAGGCGACCACGAAACCGACGAGCGCCACCGGCACCACCCACACGAAGACGTGGTCGATGGTGTTGGCATAGGCGTCGACGATGGGCGCGGACACCTCCTCGGGCACCGCCTGCAAGGCCTGCGGATTCGCCGCGACCTCCGGGGGCACCACCTTCACCTGAACCAGCGCCTCGCGTAGGTTCGGGCCGATCTCGTTGCTGTACAACGTGCCGAAAATCGCTGTGCCGAAGGTACTTCCGAGGGTGCGGAAGAAGGTGACGCCGGAGGTCGCGGTGCCGAGTTGCGCGTACGGCACGGTGTTCTGCACGACGATGGTGAGCACCTGCATGGTCAGGCCGATGCCGAGGCCGAGCACCATCATGTACAGCGATTCTTCCCAGAAGCCGGTGTCGCGGCCCATGGTCGACATCAGGTACAGCCCGAGCGCCATCACCAGCGTGCCGACGATCGGGAAGTACCGGTAGTGGCCGGTCTTGCCGACCACCTGGCCGGACAGGATCGAGGTGACCAGCAGCCCGACCACCAGCGGCAGCGACCGCACGCCGGACATGGTCGCCGAAACTCCGTCCACGTATTGCAGATACGCGGGCAGATAGGTGATCGATCCGAGCATGGCGAAGCCGCAGATGAAGCTGAGGATCGAGCAGACCGTGAACACCCTGCTGCGGAACAACCCCATCGGCAGCATGGGTTCCTCGGCCCGCAGCTCGATCACCACGAACGCCGCGAACAGCACTATCGACGCCGCGAACAGGCCGAGGATCATCGACGAGCCCCACGGATACTCCTGCCCGCCCCACTCGAGCCCAAGGATGAGGGTAGAAACCGCGACGGCGACAAGCCCGATGCCCGCGTAGTCGATGACCGGCTTGATCACCGCGCGCACCCGGGGAATGGTGCGGGCCGACATCACGATCATCAGGATCGCGATGGGCACGTTGACGTAGAAGCACCAGCGCCAGCTCGCGTGGTCGGTGAACAATCCGCCGAGCGTCGGCCCGATCACCGTGGTGACGCCGAAAACCGCGCCGAGCGCGCCCTGATACTTACCGCGCTGACGCAGCGGGATGGTGTCGGCGATGAGCGCCATCGCGGTGACCATCAGCCCGCCGCCGCCGAAGCCCTGGATGGCGCGGGCGGCGATCAGCAGCGTCATGCCGTTCGCCAGGCCGGCGATCATCGAGCCGACGATGAAGATCAACGCGCTGAGCTGGAAGATCAGCTTGCGGCCGAACAGATCGCCGAGCTTGCCTGCCAGCGCGGTGGCCACCGCCTCGGCGAGCAGATAGGCCGTGACCACCCAGGCCATATGCCCGGCCTCGCCCAGATCGGCGACGATCGTCGGCAGCGCGGTGGACACGATCGTCTGATCGAGTGCCGCGAGCAACATACCGAGCACGATCGTGGCGAACACTATGTTGATCTTCGCCCGGCTCATCGGCTCGGGGGCTTTCTCGGCGACAGCGACTGCACCGGTCATTGATTCAGTATGGTCTTGATCCGCCGAACTGTCCGTCCAGCGACACGGCAGCGACCCGGTCGACTATGCGGACGGGTACCGGGCCGCGGCTGGTCGGCTACACCGTGTGCGGATCGGGAACTTCCACCAGCGACAGTGCGATCGGCACCAGCAGGTCCACCAGTTCGCCGACCGGGGGGCGCGGATCGGCGAGCACCCATTCGTGGGCGAGTCCGTTGATCGCGCCGATGAGAGCGCTTGCGCCCCAAGCACTTCCGCCGCGAATCCGGGCGCCTGGCGCCACCGTCGGCACCAGCGCGGTGTCCAGCATCGCGGCCCACGCGTGCCGTCGCTCGCGGCGGTGTCGCTCCATCCGGTCGCTGACGCCGACCACCTCGATGAAGGCGACCTTGGCGCGATACGGGTCGGCGCCGATCGAGCCGAGATAGGCCGAGACCATCGCGGTCATCGCCGCCGCCATAGCCGCCGTGACCAGGCGTTCGCCGCGTTCCAGCAACCAACTGGCAGCGGACGCCGAGTGAACTGTGCGTGCGCGCGGTGTGATCTGCGGCGGGCAGATAGCGTTCCCCGTGGTGCACTGTTGTGATCTCTACCGACTGTGGTCTCTCGCGGTTGTGATCTCCAGCGACGCCGAGTGACAGGAATCACCTCCGTCTGAGACACTCGTCAGCAGACCGAGGGGAAACGCTTCCCCAGAAACTTACTCCAGAGTAAGGTTAATTCATGGCGTGGAAACCTACTGAAATCCCGGATCAGACCGGACGCACCTTCGTGATCACCGGAGCGAACGGCGGGTTAGGCGCGGTGACCACCGAGGTCCTCGCGGCCAACGGCGCGACCGTCATCATGGCCTGCCGCAACGCGGCCAAGGCCAAGGCGGTCGCCGACGGCATCAGCGGCGACGTCCGCGTGGCCGAGCTGGACCTGTCCGATCTTGCGTCGGTCCGCAAGTTCGCCGACGAGCAGGCCGAGTTCGACGTGCTGATCAACAATGCCGGGCTGATGAACGTCCCGTTCTCGCGAACCAAGGACGGCTTCGAGACCCAGTGGGGCGTCGACCACCTCGCCCACTACGCGCTGACCGGGCTGCTGCTCGACCGCATCCGCGACCGGGTGGTGACGCTGGCCAGCATCGCGCACAAGCAGACCCCGAAGCTGTGGATCGACGATCTCAACTACGAGAACCGTCGCTACCAGCGCAATCTCGCCTACGCGCAGGCCAAGCTGTCGAACCTGATGTTCGCGCGGGAACTCCAGCGCCGACTTGCCGAATCCGGTTCGAGCAAGCGGTCTTACGGGGTGCACCCCGGCGTCTCGGCCACCGATCTGTTCGCCAGGACCGAGACACCGATCGACCGGATCATCAAGCCGTTCGTCGCGATCATCGGCCATCCGCCGAAGAAGGCCGCGCACTCCTCGCTGTTCGCCGCCACCATGCCCGATGCCGATCCCGAGGTCTACTGGGGCCCGCGCCGGTTCTTCCAGACCCAGGGTCCGGTGGAGTCGTCGCCGTCGAGCCGGCTGTCCAAGAACAAGGAACTGTGGAAGCGGCTCTGGGAGGAATCCGAGCGGCTGACCGGCGTCACCTACAAGTTCTGAGCCTGCCGACCCGCCCGCGCGATGCGGGCGGGTCGTCGCGCGCCCTACTCAGCGCGCGCACAGCCGTGTTCAGACCGTCGACCTGCTCCTACGGACCGTGTAGTAGACGGGTACCGTAGTAGCCGTGTCCGCTTCACCCCGCCGCTCGGCACACAATCGCCCGGCCCTCATCGCGCTGGTGATCGTCGCTGCGCTCGGCTGCCTGGCGCTGGCGTGGTGGCAGTGGGAGCGGTTCGAATCGTCGAGCGGCACCGGACAGAATCTGGGATACGCGCTGCAGTGGCCGTTGTTCGCGGCGTTCGCGGTGTTCGCCTATTTCCGGTTCGTCCGGCTGGAACAAGAGGCCGAGGACAGCGAGCAGCCCGGCGATAAGCCCCGTCCCGCGCCGAAAGCTGTTGCGCCGCGCGAGATTCCGGCCGGGCTGCTGCCCGAGCGGCCGAAGGCGGTGCGCGAGGAAGACCCGGCGCTCACCGAATACAACCAGTATCTGGCCGCACTGCACGCCAAAGATATTGATGATCAGGTCCGCGAAGCGGGCCTGCACGCCCGCGACACCGAGAGGAGCGCCGGTTGACCGCCAGCGAGAATTCCACCGAGAGCACTGCGGCACCGGCCACCGAGAGCACCCTGGCACCGGCGCCGACCAGCGGAACCAGCACCGCCAAGATCAAATCCGCGCTGCTGCGCTACCGCACGCTTGCCTGGGTCACCGGCCTCTGGCTGCTGCTGCTCACCGCCGAGATGATCGCCAAATACGGCTTCGGCGTGCACACCCCGAACTGGATCGCGGTCGTGCACGGCTGGGTGTACTTCGTGTACCTGCTGGTCACCGCCGATCTCGCGGTGAAGGTGCGCTGGCCGGTGCTGCGCACCGTCGGCACCCTGCTCGCAGGCACCATCCCGCTGCTGTCGTTCTTCGTCGAGCACGTCAACGCGAAGAAGGTCAAGGAAGACTTCGGCGTCTAGTCCCAAGCGCCGCACCATTTTTGATTTCCTGCACCCGGAATTGCCTGCGATTCCCGGTGCGGGACATCAGAAATGGTGCGGCTCTGCTTTTTAGGAACAGCTGGGGTCAACGCGCGGGCCAGGTCAGCTTTCGGCAAGCTCCGAGAGCGCTGGGAGCAGCTGAGTGAGCGCGCGGCCTCGGTGCGAGACCGCGTCCTTCTCGGCGGGAGTCAGCTGTGCGGCGGAGGTGTCGCCGCCCTCGGGGATGAACAGCGGATCGTAACCGAAACCGCCGTCCCCCAACGGTTTCCGGCCGACCGCGCCCGGCCATTCGCCCCGCACAACGATTTCCGCGCCATCGGGCACGACCAACGCGCAGGTCGAGACGAACCGCGCACCGCGCCGCTCGTCCGGCACATCGCCGAGCTGCGCGAGCAGCAGCGCGTTGTTGGCCGCGTCGTCGCCGTGCCGACCAGACCAGCGCGCGGACAGCACACCGGGCATGCCGTTGAGCGCGTCCACCTCGATGCCGGAATCGTCTGCGACACAGGCCAATCCGGTGGCGACAGCACCGTCACGGGCCTTGGCGAGCGCGTTCTCCTCGAACGTCGCGCCGGTCTCCGGCGCCTCGTCGTAGGCGGGCACGTCGTCGAGCCCGACGATCTCGACGCCGGCGATACCCGCCTCGGCCAGGATGCGCCGCAACTCGTTCAACTTCTTGGCATTGCGGCTTGCCACCAGCACCCGACGCGCCATCGGCTACTTCTTCTTCGACTCGGACGGCTCCGGAAGCACACCGGGATACGGCAGCGCCAGCGCCTCCTTCTGGATCGCGAAGATCTGCTCGCAGCCGGCCAGCGCGGAGTCGAGCATCTTGTCCAGGGTGGAGCGCGGGAAGGTGGCGCCCTCGCCGGTGCCCTGGATCTCGACCAGGGTGCCGGTATCGGTGGCGACCACGTTCATGTCGACCTCGGCGCGCGAATCCTCTTCGTAGGGCAGGTCGAGGCGCACCCGGCCGTCGACGACGCCGACACTCACCGCGGCGATCGCGCAGGAGATCGGCTGCGGGTCGGCGAGCACGCCCTTGGCGGCCAGGTAGGTGACCGCGTCGACGAGGGCTACGTAGGCGCCGGTGATGGCGGCGGTCCTGGTGCCGCCGTCGGCCTGCAGCACGTCGCAGTCGATCGCGATGGTGTTCTCGCCGATGGCGGCCAGGTCGATGCAGGCACGCAGCGATCGGCCGATCAGCCGGCTGATCTCCTGGGTGCGGCCGCCGACCTTGCCCTTCACCGACTCGCGTCCGCTGCGGGTGTGCGTTGCCGCGGGCAGCATCGCGTATTCGGCGGTGACCCAGCCGAGTCCGGAGTCGCGACGCCACGGCGGCACGCCCTCGGTCACGCTCGCGGTGCACATCACCCGCGTCTGACCGAACTCGACCAGCACCGAACCGGCTGGATGCGTGGTGAATCCACGGGTGATCTTTACCTCGCGGAGTTCGTCGTCCGCCCTGCCATCGGCTCGTCTAGACACGCGCAGAGCTTAACTGCCGCGCTGCGTTGGATTTGCGGCACCTGCGGTGCCGCGTGTTCGCGGCTCGCAAAACTCGCGCGTGATGGCTGGTGGGGTGTGGAACAGCAGTGCCGGTCAGAGATCGAAGGTCTCGCCAGGGGCGACCGCGTGTACGGGTCCGGAGAATTGCGCCTTGGCCTCGGCGATGACGTCCTCGCGGGAGGTCCACGGCGGAATGTGGGTGAGCAGCAGTTCCTTGGCGCCTGCCTCGGCGGCGATCATGCCCGCCTCGGTGCCCGAAAGATGAATGCCCGGTGGACGATTCGCCGGATCGTGGGTCCAGGACGCCTCGGCCATCAGGATGTCGGCGCCCCGGGCGAGTTCGTGGACCGAGTCGCACATCGCGGTGTCGCCGGTGTAGACGAAAGTTCGTCCGGCGGCGGTGACGATCCGCAGGCCGTAGGACTCGGGCGGGTGGAACATCCGGCGCGCCGACACGGTGTGGCCGGGCCCGAATTCGATCTGTTCGCCGACGGTCCACGGCCGGTGGTCGATCACGTCGGACCAGTCGTCGCATTCGCCGCCGATCTCGGCCGAGGCATTACCGATGCGCAGCGCGCTGTCCGACGGCCCGCGCACGATGGCCCGGCCGGTCGGCGGGGTCGGGTGGTAGCGCCGCCAGACCAGCAGGCCGGGCAGATCGAGGCAGTGATCGGCGTGCAGGTGGGTGAGGAAGATGTCGACCTCGCCGGGATCGGCGTAGCGCTGCAGCGCGCCGAGCACGCCGGGCCCGAAATCGATGACCACGGGCGTCATATCCGGCCCGGTCAGCAGATAGCCCGACGCTGGGGAGTCCGGGCCGGACACGCTGCCCGAGCACCCGAGGACGGTGAGGCGCATTCCCCCATGCTGCCACGACGAATTTGCGCTCAAGAAACTGTCCCCCACATTTCTCGACGGGCCGCAGAATCACCGTGGCGACGCAATGACCCCGGCCTGATCCCCGCGACGATTTCGGCGTGCATCACCAGAGAGTACCCAGCCTGCGAGGAGTCCACCCATCGCCCCGAAAAGATGGCCCTGCCAAGAGATTCCAGGTTGGCCGGGTAATACACCCCACAGCACAGACCCGTAGATGGCCAAAACCACCAATCCGAGCACGATCTGCCCGATGTTGCGAGTGAACCAGCCGCGCGAGATCAGGAACGTCAACCAGCCGAATACCAGGACCGACGCGCCGAGGTGCACGCTGCCGGAACCGCCGGTCAGCCAGGTGCCGACACCGGCCACGATCCAGACGATCGCGGTGGCGGCCAGGCCACGGCCGATACCCGCCAGCAGCGCGAGGAAGCCGAGTACCAGGACGGGAAGGGTGTTGCCGATCAGATGGGGCCAGCCCGCGTGCAGGACCGGGGCGAACAGAATGCCGGGGAGCCCGTCGGCCTCGCGCGGATGGATGCCCGCGTTGTCGAGTTGATTGTGGTCGAGGACGTCGACGCCTTCGATGCCGTAGAGCAGCACGACGAAACCGGCGATGAGCACACCGGCGCGCAACCACAATTGTTTGACGGCGGCGAAGTTGTTCGTCTTCGCCGGAACACTCGCCGCCGGCCGCGGCGCCGACGCGCCAGGCTTGTCCAATTGGGCACGGATCGCCGCGATCCGATCAGGGTCGAATGACGAACCGATTCCCGAACCGCCGGTCATCGCAGCCTCCTCGTCGAGCAGGGGTAACGACGGTTCGCTAGTTCAGGGACGAGCCGTCATCCCGCTATTCCGAGCGTACCGGCGCGGACGCGTTCGAGCGCTATGCCCAGAGCTGGCCGTCGAGGCGTTCCTCGGCTTCTTCGAGGGTGCCGTCGTACGCGCCGGTCGACAGGTACTTCCAGCCGCCGTCGGCGACCACGAACGCGATGTCGCCGCGCTTGCCCGCCTTCGCGACCTTGCGGGCCACGCCGAGCGCGGCGTGCAGGATCGCGCCGGTCGAAATGCCCGCGAAAATGCCCTCTTCGGAAACCAGTTCGCGGGTGCGTTTGACCGCGTCGAACGGGCCGACCGAGAAACGGGTGGTCAGCACCGACTCGTCGTACAACTCGGGAATGAAGCCCTCATCGATATTGCGCAATCCGTAGACCAGCTCGCCATAGCGCGGCTCGGCGGCGACGATCTCGATATCGGGCACCTTCTCGCGCAGAAAACGCCCGGTGCCCATGAGCGTTCCGGTAGTACCGAGGCCAGCGACGAAATGCGTGATCTCCGGCAGGTCGGCCAGGATTTCCGGGCCGGTGGTCTCGTAATGCGCCAGCGCGTTGGCGGGGTTGCCGTACTGGTACAGCATCACCCAGTCCGGGTTCTCGGCGGCGATCCGCTTGGCCAGCGCGACCGCCTGATTGGAGCCGCCCGCGGCCGGGGAATCGATGATCCGCGCGCCGAACATGGTGAGCAGCTGACGCCGCTCCACCGAGGTGTTCTCCGGCATCACACAGACCAGCCGGTAGCCCTTGAGCTTGGCGGCCATGGCCAGCGAGATGCCGGTGTTGCCGCTGGTGGGTTCCAGGATCGTGCAGCCGGGAGTCAGCAGGCCATCGGCCTCGGCCTGTTCGATCATCCGCAGCGCAGGACGGTCCTTGATGGAACCGGTCGGGTTGCGATCCTCCAGCTTGGCCCATAGCCGCACGTGATCGTCGCCGTCCCACTGCGGGGACAGCGTGCGCAGGCCGACCAGCGGCGTGTTGCCGAGGGTCGCGATCAGCGATTCATAACGCGCCACGAGTCGGTCAGCCGCCGGCGACGGCGGGCAGGATGGTCACGCTCGCGTCGGCGGGCACCTCGGCCGCGAGGCCGCCGGCGAAACGCACGTCCTCGTCGTCGACGTAGATGTTGACGTAGCGGTTCAGCTTGCCGTCCTTGAGCAGCCGCTCGGCCAGGCCGGGGTGGTTCGCGTCGAGGTCATCGATCAGCGCGCTCAGCGTTGCGCCCTGCGCCTGCACACGCTTCTCCCCTCCGGTGAGGCCACGCATGATGGTCGGGATGGACACGGTTACCGGCATGAGAACTCCTCGGTTTCACGAACAAGCATCGGTTCAGGCGGTTTCGTACGTGTCGACGATCTGCACCGGTTCCTCGGTGACCTCGCCGTCGACGATCCGGTAGCTGCGCAATTCGTGCTTTTCCGGGTCGCGGGTGGAGATCAGCACGTAGTGCGCGAACGGCTCGGAGGCGTAGGAGACGTCGGTGCGGCTCGGGTACGCCTCGGTGGCGGTGTGCGAGTGGTAGATCACCACCGGAGTCTCGTCGGCGTCGTCCATGGCGCGCCAGACCTCGAGCTGTTCACCGGAATCGAAACGGTAGAAGGTCGGCGAGCGCTCGGCATTGACCATGGCGATGAAGCGCTCGGGGCGATCCGAATCCTCCGGTCCGGCGATGACGCCGCACGCCTCGTCCGGGTGGTCGGCGCGCGCATGCGCCACCATCGCCTCGACGAGGTCGGCCCTGATCACCAGCACCAGTCAAACCCTTCCGAAAATGCCGACCTGTTTCCGTCGACAACGAGCCAGAATATTCGGCTATTCCCCGAGTGTGTTCGCCTGGTCCCGGATTCTCCGCGGTCAGCCGGGAAATAAGTCCGTGTACGCAGGGACTTCCGCGACTGAACGCGCGGACAAGATCGCATCGACGATCGCGCGTTCCACGCAGAGCGCCCCTGCGGTGCAGAGTTCGTCGAGTAGCAGCACGTCCGGCGGGAACGCGGGCGGCAGCGGAAAGCTCGCCGGTGGCTGCCAGGAGCCGGTCGACAGTGCGAACAACGTGTCGCCGTCGAAGGGCGAGTGCGCCGGCCGGATCGCGCGGGCGAGGCCGTCGTGGGCTGTCATCGCCAGCCGCTGACAGCCCGCCGGGTCAAGCGGCGCGTCGGTGGCGACCACGCCGATGGTCGTATTGAGTGCCATGCCTTTCGCCGGCAGGGCGTTCGCGTGCGTCAGCTGTTCGACGGTCGCGGTCCGCAAGCCGAAGTGTTCCGGCCCGTCGGTGCCGACACCCCACAGCAGCCCGGTGCGCGGATCGAACACCGAGCCGGCGGGATTGGCCACGATCAACGCGGACACGGTGGCCCCGGCGGCTGGTCCCTCGGTGAGCACCACGCTCGCGGTGCCGATGCCGCCCTTGATCGCACCGGCCCGCGCGCCGACACCCGCGCCGACCACGCCGCGCGCGAAGTCGACCGACGCGGCGGCCGCGGCCCGGTAGCCGAAGTCGGCGGTGGGCCGAATGTGCCACGCGCCCACCGGAAGATCGAAGATCACCGCGGCGGGCACGATCGGCACGACCCGGCTCGCGTCGGCCGGGTCCATCGGGATGCCCGCGCGCTTCTCCTCGAGCCAGCGCATGACACCGTCGGCGGCCGCGAGGCCGTAGGCGCTGCCGCCGGTGAGCAGGATCGCGTTGATCTGGCGCATGGTGTTGGCCAGATCGAGGACGTCGGTTTCCCTGGTGCCAGGCCCGCCGCCGCGCACATCGACCGCGGCGATCGCGCCGTCCGGGGCGTAGATGACGGTGGATCCCGTCGCCGCGCCGGCGCCGAGTGTCGCGTCCGCGTCGAGTTCGTGGTGGTGTCCGACGAGTAGGCCGGATACATCGGTGAGCGAATTGCGTTGTCCGGCTTGCGTCTTCACGGTTACGCTCCTGACTTTCGGTCGCGGTGATGGTCTGGTTCTGTGCTGCCCGCCGCTTCCGACGCGATGCTCAGGGGGCGAGCGCCTGCAGCAGCGAGTCCTGCATCCAGGTGAGCCAGTGGTACACGTCGAGGTGCGGTGCGCGCGGGTCGTCCGAGCCGAGATGGTCGGGAGTGTCGGCGTCGATGCCGAGCACCGTGCCCAAGGCCAGTCGCACATCGGTGAGGGCGGTCAGCCAGGCGTCGGCTTGTTCGGGAGTGAGCACGATCTTGCCGCCGGAGGTTGGCACGGTGTTCAGGATGACGCTGCCCGCGGCGAGCTTGGCGTCGATGATCTCCGGTTCGTGCAGCCCGCGCAGCGCGCTGTTGAGGTCGGCGCGATCGGCGTCGGGGGAACCGGGCTCGCTGCGATGGAAGTCCGGCAGCAGGCGGTGCAGCCGCGGATCGTCGGGCGCCACAGTGTTTCCGGTGCGCAATCCGGTCAGCGCGGCGAGGTCGTCCTCCGGCGCCGACTCAGCGCGTTCGGTGAGCAGCCCGGAGACCGCACCGACCAGCGAGCGCAGCACGTTGGCCTCTCGTGCGTCCATCTCGGATCGCAGTTTGAGACCGCTCAGCGAGTTCTTCCTGCTCCACTTCCGCACGGCGTCAGGGTAGTCGTCCTGGTCAGTCGTCCCGCTGCATGGTCGCCCAGAGTCCCGCGGCGTGTAGCCGCTGGACGTCATGTTCCATCTTGTCCCGCGAACCCGACGAGACCACCGCTTTGCCCTCGTTGTGCACGCAGAGCATCAGCTCGGTCGCCTTCGCCTTGCTGTAGCCGAACAGCTTCTGGAATATGTAGGCGACGTAGTGCATGAGGTTGACCGGGTCGTCCCAGACCACAGTGACCCACGGGCGATCTTCTGCCTCCAAGATCTCGGTGTATTCGACCGCCTCGGGGGTCGCCTGTGCCGCTGACAGTGTCGCGTCCACAGCGTCAACCACGACGCCGCCTCGGACTATGTTGCACAAGGCCATAACGTCAAGGGTACGACTCGACTCCGAATGAGCAACACCCCGCTGAGCTCCGATTCGAGCATTTCACGGCTCGCTGGGCGGGCACCCGCCTATGATGCGCACCCCCGCGTAAACACTCCAAAACGACCGGTCAGTGCGGCCTCGTGCATGCGCACTCGCAAGCGCTCCTTACAGTTGGCTGCGTGGACAACCGCGACGGCGTCACCAGCACCGCACTGCTGACGGACCAGTACGAACTGACCATGCTGGCCGCCGCGCTGGCCGACGACTCCGCGCATCGCCGCTGCACCTTCGAGGTGTTCGCCCGCCGCCTGCCGCACGGCCGTCGCTACGGCGTGGTCGCGGGCACCGGGCGGCTGCTCGACGCATTGGAGCGCTTCCAGTTCGGCGAACCGGAACTCGCCGTGATCGCGGCTTTCCTGCCCGCGAAGACGGTGGACTGGCTGCGCGACTACCGCTTCACCGGCGATATCGACGGCTACGCCGAGGGCGAGCTGTATTTCCCAGGCTCCCCCATCCTTTCGGTGCGCGGCAGCTTCGCCGAATGCGTCGTGCTGGAGACGCTGGCCCTGTCGATCCTCAACCACGACAGCGCGATCGCCTCGGCCGCCGCGCGGATGGTCAGCGCGTCGGGCGGGCGCCGGATGATCGAGATGGGATCGCGGCGCACCCACGAACTCGCCGCGCCGGACAGCTCGCGCGCGGCCTACCTTGCTGGCTTCGACGCCACCTCGAACCTGGAGGCGGTGCGTCGCTATGGCGTGCCTGGCGCGGGCACCAGCGCGCACGCGTTCACATTGCTGCACACCGGGTTGGCGGCCGGCGGGATAGGTGAGCACAGCGGGTCCGACGGCGAGCACGAGGCGGCGGCGTTCCGCAGCCAGATCGCGGCGCTCGGCATCGGCACCACGCTGCTGGTCGACACCTACGACATCACCCGCGGCGTGGCGACCGCGATCGACGTGGCCGGTCCGGAGCTGGGTGGGGTGCGCATCGATTCCGGCGATCTCGGCGTGCTCGCCAGGCAGGTGCGCGATCAGTTGGACGGGCTCGGCGCGACCAAGACTCGCATCGTGGTGTCCGGTGACCTCGACGAATACGCCATCGCCGCGTTGCGCGCGGAACCGGTCGACGTGTACGGCGTCGGCACCTCGCTGGTCACCGGGTCCGGCGCGCCGACCGCCGGCATGGTCTACAAGCTGGTCGAGGTCGAGGGGGTGCCGGTGGCCAAGCGCAGCAGTCACAAGGAATCGCGCGGCGGCACGAAGAAGGCGGTGCGGCTGTTCCGGCCGACCGGGACCATCGTCGAGGAGATCGTCTACCAGGCGACCGGGCCCGCACCCGAGGTGAACGGGTTCGAGGCGCGGGAACTGCTCGTCCCGCTGGTGCGCGACGGCAAGCTCGTCGACGATCTGCCGACCCTGGCGGACAGCCGCGACCATGTGGCGAACGGACTGATCAGCCTGCCGTGGGAGGGGCTGAAGCTGTCCGCCGGCGAGCCCGCCGTGCCGACCACATTCCTCAGCTGATCGCGGTGTGCCGTGCGGGCAAGGGATTTCCGCACGGCCGCTGTGTCGGCCGGCGTGCCGAGCGGCACAATGCAGTACGGGTATTCAGTTCACACCGCGGATGGAAGTCACCATGACCCGAGCCCTGATCATCGTCGATGTCCAGAACGATTTCTGCGAGGGCGGGTCGCTCGCCGTCACCGGCGGCGCGGCGGTCGCGGCGCGGATCAGTGAGCTGCTCGCGGCCGCGGATTACCCCGTGATCGTCGCGACCCGTGACTATCACATCGACCCCGGCGATCACTTCTCCGCGCATCCGGATTACGTCGACTCCTGGCCGCCGCACTGTCGCGTCGGCACGCCGGGCGCGGACTTCCACCCGAACCTGGACACCGCACCCGTTCAGGAGATCTTCGCCAAGGGCGCGTATTCCGCCGCCTACTCCGGCTTCGAAGGCACCGCCGAGGACGGCACCACCCTGGCCGACTGGCTGCGCGGGCGTGGCGTCGAGGCGGTCGACGTCGTCGGCATCGCCACCGACCATTGCGTCCGCGCCACGGCATTGGACGCGAGGATCGAAGGCTTCGACACCCGCGTTCTCCTCGACCTGACCGCCGGGGTTTCCCGCGATACCACCGACGCCGCCGTGGCCCGCATGCGCGCCGCGGGCGTCGACCTCGAAGGAAGCGTTCCCGCTTAGAACGATCATCACGACGGCCGTATCTGGTGTCGGTGCCGGGCAGTAGGCTGCTCGCGTGCCCGAACTCCCCGCCGTCCCCGACCTTTTGGCCACTGCCGTGCAGGCGCTCGGCGGGAAAGAGCGCGTCGGGCAGGTGACGATGGCGACCGCGGTCGACCACGCCATCGACACCAAGGAGCACCTAGCCGTGCAGGCCGGAACGGGCACCGGCAAGTCGCTGGCGTACCTGGTGCCGAGCCTGCGGCACGCGGTGCGGACCGGGCGCACGGTGGTGGTGTCGACCGCGACGATCGCGCTGCAGCGCCAGCTCGTCGATCGCGATCTGCCGCGCCTGTCCGAGGCGCTGAGCAAGCCACTCGGGCGTGCGGCGAAGTTCGCGATCCTCAAGGGCCGCAACAACTATCTGTGCCTGAACAAGATCAATAGCGTGATTCCGGAGGAGCCGGGCGAGGCCGAGCTGTTCGACGCGTTCGCCATTTCCCGGCTCGGCCGCGAGGTGAAGCGGCTCAACGAGTGGGTCTCCGATACCGAGGCCGGCGACCGGGACGAGATCGTGCCCGGCGTGACCGACCGCGCCTGGAAACAGGTGAGCGTGTCCTCGCGCGAATGCCTCGGCAAGTCGCGCTGCCCGTTCGGTCAGGACTGCTTCGCCGAGAAGGCACGGGCCGAATCCGCGCAGGCCGATGTGGTGGTCACCAACCACGCGCTGCTGGCGATCGACGCGATCAGCGGCATCCAGGTGCTACCCGAACACGACGTGGTTGTCATCGACGAGGCGCACGAGCTGGTCGACCGGGTCACCGGCGTTGCCACCGCCGAGCTGGCCTCCTCGGCGATCAGCGCGGCCGCGCGCCGGTGCACCAAGCTCATCGATGAAAAAGAGGTGGATCGCCTCGAAGGCGCCGCCGAGGCCTGGCACGACGTGCTGGAAGAACTGCCCGCCGCCCGCTGGGAACGACTGCCCGACGGCGTCCCCTCGGTCCTCGCCCTCGTCCGCGACGCCGCGTGGAACGCACGCACCGCACTCGCACCGCAGGGCGGCACCACCCAGCAGGGCGACGTCGAGACCGCCGCCGCGCGCACCCAGGCGCTGGCCGCGATCGACGAGGTGCACGACAGCGCGGTGCGCGCGCTCACCGCGTTCGACGAACCCGATCCGGCGAAACGGCACGACGTCATCTGGTTGTCCGCCGAGGAGATGCGCGGCACCACCCGGCGTTCGCTGCGGATGGCGCCGCTTTCGGTGGGCGGGTTGTTGCGCAGCAGGCTGTTCGGCACCGCGACCGTGGTGCTCACCTCGGCGACGCTGCAGATCGGCGGCTCGTTCGACGGGCTCGCGATCACCTGGGGACTGCCCGCGCAATCATCGAACCAGGCCGATCCCGGCATGGCCAACGGCGCCGAGGCGCCCGCCGACGCCGACAAGGTGCGCTGGAGTTCGCTCGATGTCGGCTCGCCGTTCGACCATGCCAAGTCGGGCATCCTGTACGTCGCCAAGCACCTGCCCGCGCCGGGCCGCGACGGCCTCGCGCCCGCCTACCTCGACGAGATCGAGCGGCTCATCAAGGCCGCTGGCGGTCGCACGCTCGGGCTGTTCTCCTCGATGCGCGCGGCCAAGGCGGCGACCGAGGCATTGCGCGAGCGACTGGACACACCCGTGCTGTGCCAGGGCGACGATTCGACCGGCGCGCTGGTCCGCAAGTTCGCCGACGATCCGGAGACCTCGCTGTTCGGCACGCTGTCGCTGTGGCAGGGCGTCGACGTGCCCGGCCCGTCGCTGAGTCTGGTGATCCTGGATCGAATTCCGTTCCCCCGCCCCGATGATCCGCTGCTCACCGCGCGGCAGCGCGCGGTCGAATCGCGCGGCGGCAACGGGTTCATGGCGATCGCGGCGAACCACGCGGCATTGCTGCTCGCGCAGGGCACCGGCCGGTTGTTACGCAGCGTCGATGACCGCGGTGTCGTCGCGATTCTCGACTCCCGACTGGCCACCGCCCGCTACGGCGGATACCTGCGCGCCTCGCTGCCGCCGTACTGGGAGACCTCCAACCCGGACGTTGTTCTCAAAGCGCTCAAACGACTCACCGAAAATGCACTGTGATATAGGACACATTCAGGCGCGCTTACTTCCGAACAGAAGTAAATTAAAGGTGGTACTTCGGTGAACCCCAATTCCCACACCGAATGTATCGGCGGTCCCCGCGCCAAGCCCTGCACGCGGCGCGGGGACACCACAATTCTTGCCTCGCGCCCGGTCGGCGCATGAGACCGTTTCCAGATGAAGCACCCTTCCGACAGTGATGTCCTAGGCGAATTCCTGGTCAGCGCAAGATCATTGGCCGAGTATCGCGCGATATTCACACTCTCCGACGCCGATTTACACGGCCGAATTCTCGACTGCCCCGGCGGCGCAGCGAGTTTCACGGCCGAGGCGAATGCACTCGGTGCCGATGTCACCGCCACCGATCCGATCTACGCTCGCCCACCCGATGACCTGTGCGGTCTCGCACTCAGCGAGACCGATCGCGGAAGCGATTGGGCCACCGCGCATTCGGAAAGGTATCGGTGGGACTGGTACGGCAGCCCGCGCCAGCAGCGCGAGATGCGCCACGCCGCCGCCCGCCGATTCGGCGCGGATCTGATCGCCAACCCCGGCCGATACATCACCGCCGAACTGCCGTCGCTCCCCTTCCCCGACGACAGCTTCGACCTGGTCCTCAGCTCGCACCTGCTGTTCACCTACGCTGACCGCCTCGACCCAGACTTCCACCTCGCCGCCCTGCTCGAGCTGGCTCGAGTCTGCGCAGGCGAGATCCGGGCCTACCCTTTGGTCGACCATCTCGGCAATCACCTGGACGAACTAGTCGCCCATCTCCGAAAAGAATTGGAAGACAAAGGCATTCGAACCTATCTCGTGGAGATAAGTTACGAATTCCACCACGGCGCGCACACCGTGCTCGTGCTGCGCCCCTGATTACCAGCCGCGCGGCGTTGAAATGTCTCCCATCCACAGCGGCGTCGGCTCCGAAGACCTAGTGACGTCCCGCACCGACGGTACGGGTCGAGCGTTGATCCGAGGTTGATATCTGGCCTGGCCGATTCGCCTTGGCCTGCTGTGCAGTGCCGAACACGGCAAGGCCACGAGCTCGACCCCATCCAACCTTTGGAGAACACGCATGCGCGCCGTCCGTTCCACCTTCATTTTCGCTGCCTCTTGCACCGTGCTTTTGGCCCCGCTCGGCATGGTGATCCCAGCCCAAGCCGCCCCTGCCGTCTCCTTGTCAACCAACGCGGCCGCCCTGCTCGAGCAAACGCAGCTGCGCGCGCACAGTGCCGCGGAACGTGCCACGGCCATCGAGACAGCCGCGAGCAGCGACGGCCAGCCCATTGCCGCCAGCGGATGCCACCGGCCCGGGTATCCCGTTCCGCCCCACTCGAACTGCCCCCAGAAGGGCGCCGCAGCGGCCGAGCAGTTCGCCCAAGACGCCGATCACGCCACGACTCCCGCCGCGGCCGCGAAAAGCGCCGCCGCAGCCGCCGGTGCGGTGCTCGAGGCGCTCGGCTCCTGGAAGCGGGGCAGCGACCTCGGCCCTTCGGTTCGCGCGGCCGCCGCGGCCGCATCGACGGCCGCCAGCGGTGCCGGGACCGATATCCCGCTGTCCAACGCCGCGACGACCGCGGAAAACACCGCGGTCCTGCTCAGCTACCAAATCCTGAACGCTCCGACCGTCGGCAAGATCGCCCCGGTCGGTCTGTAGCCGAGCCGGTTGATACGCCCCAGCTACCGACTGTGGGCCACCGCGCGGTAGGTGGTTTGGATGAGCGTGTGCAGGTGGCGCTGGATCTCCTCGACCGGGCCAGGGGCCAGAGTGAACTCGTCGGCGCCGTGGTTGTGCAGCAGGTAGCGGCCGTCGGCGGGTAGGTAATCCATCCAGTGGAAGCCGCGACCGTCGGTGGTCGGCCTGCTGTCGATCGCGGCGCCCGCGAAGACGCCGACCTCGCCGAGCCCGGAGCGGGGGCGGCGGACGATGCGGTTGAGCTGCTCGGTGTGCGAAAGACGCGTCGGGTGCTTGGTGTATTCGACCGTGTGCAAATCCGAGCGGCGGCCGCTGATCGTCGGGTATTTGCCGCCGACACAATTCGGCAGATGCGCGGCGATCTGCGCGGGCAAAGCCTGTGGCGGGCAGCGGGAGAGCAGGATATCGCGGCCGTATTCCTGTGTCGGGCCCGGCAATTGGACGGCGATGGTCGCTTCGCGGTCCGTCATGCCCGCGTGAACGCGTACCACCTGTTTGAATTCACGTCCGAAAAGGCCGTGCACCTCGACACGAACTCTGGGTTCAAGCAACACATTCAGAGCGTTGAACAAGTCCGGACTCGCGAAACCCGATAACTGCCGCGCGGCGTTCGCGCGCAGACGCTGATAGTCCTCGTAGGCTTCCACGCCGTCGAGGGTGTAGCGCAACGGATACGGCAGCCGGTCACGACCGAGCGCCTCCAGCGCCAGCTCGAACATCAAACCGTCCAGGCGCCAGCGGGATTCACTCATCCGCCGATAACTCCGCCCGGTGGTAGCGCGGGCGGCTGCGTACCAAGCAACTCCGAACCACGGTCATAGATCAGGTAATCCGGGATCTTGTGCTCGCCATCCTCGTCACCCTTGCCCTTGGCTCCGCCAGCGCCCATACCGGGCGCGCCGGACATGCCCGGTTTACCGGACGCGGCGGTGCGGGCGGCGTTCGCCGCGGCGGTGGTGGGGGTTGTCGCCTTGCCTGGGATGCTCTTTCCCGGGGAAGGGGCGGAGGTCGGCGTGCCGGTAGTGCGCGACGGTGTGCCGGGGAACGTCGTGGACGGAGTGTGCGTCGGGGTCGACGGTGTTGACGGTGTGCGCGATTTGGTCGGGTCGTCGGTGGTGGTCGCCGAGGTGGTCGAGGCCGGTGTTGTGCTCGTCGGGTTCTTATCCGTCGAGGTGCTCTGGTCCGTGCTCGCCGGCTGCGTCGACTGCGGGTCGGTGCCGTCCGGCTTCTTCGAATCGTCCTGGGACTTCTGGTCCGTCGGATTGTGTGAGCCCGTTGGGTTGTCGCTGGTGGGGTTACCCGGTTGGCTCGGACCCGGATTGCTTCCCGGACCAACCGGATTGTTCTTGTCCACCGAACTGGTGGGCTCGGGAAGGATCGGAGTGATCTTGTCGACGCCGTTGACGCCCGGGCGGTAGTACTCCGTCATCACATACCGCGCCTCACTCTCCGCCTCTTGCGCACGGTGCGTGGGGCCCTTGAGGACGTTCTGCAATGGCAGCGCATCGAGGAACTTGTCGCCGAGGGTGTAGCTATCCGGTTTCCCGACACTGGATTTCGCCTGCGCCAGGTGTCCCTGGGTCAGGTCAAGACCGTGCCCGACCATCTGGAATGTGGCGGCCAGCTTCGAAAACGACGTCGAGAATTCGCGAGTCGCATCGATCGCACTCTGCCCCGATTTACCGTTCCAATGCTCCGTAATGTCCTGCTCGACACCCTTTTTGAACTCATCGACCGCGTTTCGCGCGTCGGCGGAAAGATTGCGCCAGCCATCGGCCTTCGCGTTGATCTCGCCTTCTTGCACTCCCTCTAGGGCGCTGAAAATCGCCTGATGAGACATGGTTTCGAAGGGGTCCTGAGCCTTGATGGCAGGCCCGTCGAACGTGCCGCTGCCGTACTCCGACAACAATCCCGACCACTCATTGTTGACGTAGGTGCGGTCTTGATCCCACTTCGACTTCTCGTCGGCAGCCCGCTGCTGGTCGTCGTGCTTGTTCTTATCGGCCTCCCGCGAGGAGCCGGTGATACTCCCCGCGCCGATCGCTACGAGCCAGTCGTTGAACGAGGCCATCAGGAGTCCCCCATTCTCAATCCGGCGAGCTTGTCGGCGGCAGATTGATCGGATTCGGCGATCTTGCCGATGGCGAGTTCGTAGGTGTCCTTCATCAGGCTGACAATATCGATGCTCTGCTTGAGTCGTTTGACCGCTGAATCTTCCCCGTTATTGGCCTTCTGAGCGAACTTGCCCTGCAGCGCTTTCGCTGACTCCAACTCGCCGAAGCCGGACAGGAACGCCAGCCTCGTCGCATTGGTAACCATGGTGTCGAGTTGGTCCCGCATTCGCGTGGCGTGGGCTGCCAAAGCGGTGCCGATATCGGTGTCCATCCGGAGCTCGCCGTCTTCGGCCTGCTTCTTCAATGTCTGCCACCGCGTCAGCATCCCCTGCATTTCGCTCTGATCGGTCTCCGACATCGTCCCTCCTATACATCAAATCCTCTGCACCCGGCCGTAGCATCCGGGACTCTGCTGCTGACTGATCAGCGCGTGTAACGCAGCCAACTATTTCGGCAGGTAAGTCTCGAGCTGGGATGCGTGGCGCAAAGCGAGGTCACACGGTGGGGCCTGCGGAAGCGAGGCACGCTGGCTGTAATTCCAGCCAACGCTCACTACGAACATGCCTCGAGTAGACGGCAGACTTACGTAGCACCCGAGCTTGTCCTCGTCGTTCTTGTCCTGATACATCAGGCCTGCTCGCGGACCGACCTTGACGTCGCGAAATCCCGTGACAGTGTCGTTCTTTCGAGTTTCGTCCAGAGTGTGGGTGCTCGAGCCAATGGTCACCGAATAGGGTCCTTCGGTCGATCTCCACGTGCACATACGCCATGTAACCGGGCCCGTCGGCGCGTCCGTCACGACGCTTTTCGAGGCAGGATCCACCTGTGTCGCGCGCAACGCTTCATCAGACAGGTCTGAACACGGGTTGTACTCGACCGTGGCCTCACCGCTGGTCGGCTTCCCACTGACCTCATCGGTCGTCGGACTCCCGTCCTTCGTAGGCGAGCACCCCGCGACCAGCCCGGCTACCGTCATCCCGGCCAGCACCGTCCGCATAACAAGCTTCGGCGCCACGATCGCGGTTCGCATATCTCTCCTGACTTCGGCCCCAACACCCCGACACAGGATAAGACGCACAAGATCTCCCCCTGGTTCCATTCCAAACTAGAGCAATCCAAACGGATCGTTCCAGTCCGGTCGCGTGCGGAAACGCACCGCCCCGCCCGTGACGCGGCGCGATGACCCCGGTGGGCCACCGCGCCGCGGACGCGTCAGTAACTCAGAGAACCCACTTGAAGATAAGCGTGACCACCGCGGCCACCACACCGAGCACCACCGCGGCCACCCCGACCACGAATCCCTGTCGCTGCCACGGCCGCCCGTTGTCCAGCGAGTACCGCCCGGCACCGGTGAAGGCCACGCCCGTACCGACGACGGCGTACAGCAGCGGGGTCTCCCAACCACCCTGACCGAAAAGCCCGGGTCCCCACGTCACGTTGATCGCGTTGATCATGGTGCCGAGCACGATGGCACCGGCGAGCGGAGTGAACAGGCCGACCGCGAGGAGTACACCGCCGGTGATTTCGCTCAGCCCTGCGAGGGTGCCGAAGAATTTGCCCGGGTTGTAGCCCATGTTGTCGAACATGGCGGCATTGGCGTGCCAGCCGTAACCCCAGAACCAGCCGAATAGTTTCTGGGTGCCGTGGGCGGCGAGTAATGCGCCGAAGATTACGCGGACGATCAGGAGTCCGATGTCGGCGGAAACGCCGTCCAGTTCGGTGTTGGCAGTGGCGCGTTCGAGTACAGATTTCGTAGTCATGCTGATCCTCGTCCCTGCAAGTCAGATTCCAAATAACTGGTCAATGGCCTCGGCGATGAAGCGGACTGCGGTCCGATCCTCGCACGCGGCATCACAACTTTCCAGACCCAGGTCTTCTTGATCTACGTTTGCATACCTTGCCAGGTTCATTCCGCCAGGAAGAAGAAGTAGCCGAGGAATATCACCAGCAGCGCCCACATTGCCGGATGAACTTCCTTGATCCGGCCCTTGGCGACCATCACGATCGGGTAGAACAGCATTCCCATGGCCAGGCCGTTCGCGATCGAATACGTCAGCGGCATCATCACGATGGTGATGAACGCGGGTATCGAGTATTCGAGCCGATTCCAGTCGATCTCGCCGAGCGCACGCGCCATCAACACGCCGACCACGATCAGCGCGGGCGCGGTCACCTCACCGGAACCCGCGATGACGGCGAAGATCGGGTAGCAGAACATGGCGATCAGGAACCAGCCCGCGGTGGTGACGGCGGTCAACCCGGTGCGCCCGCCCGCGGAAACGCCAGCGGTGGACTCGACGTAGGCGGTGGTGGTGGAGGTGCCGATGATGGCGCCCGCCATGGTGCCGACGGAATCGGCGGCCAGCGCGCTGGAAGCACGCGGGAGTTTGCCGTCCTTGTCGAGCAGGCCCGCCTGGTTGGCGACGCCGATCAGGGTGCCTGAGGCGTCGAAGAAGTCGACGAACAGCATGGTCAGGATGACAACGGCCATCTGCCCGGTGAACGCGTCGGGTAAGTGGATGATCGCCTGACCGAAGGTGTGCTCCAGCCCCTTCGGCGCCGCGACCACACCATGCGGCAGATCGACCAGTCCGCTGACGATGCCGACGCCCGCGGTGAGCACGATCCCGTACAGCACCGCACCGTGCCAGCCGATGACGAGGAAGACCACGGTCACCACGAGCCCGAACAGCGCGAGCAAGGTGGTGCCCTTGGTGAAGTCGCCCAGCGTGACCAGGGTGGCATCGCTGTTCACCACGATGCCCGCGTTCTTCAACCCCAGAAACGCCACGAACAACCCGATACCAGCGCCGACGGCCAGCTTCATCTGCATCGGAATCGCGTTGAGAATCCGCTCGCGCACCTTGGTGACCGCGAGCAGGAAGAAGATGATGCCGGACAGCAAGGTCCCGGACAACGCGACCTGCCACGGAATGCCCATGCCGAGCACCACCGAGTAGGCGAAGAACGCGTTGAGTCCCATGCCTGGCGCGAGCGCGATCGGATACTTGGCCCACAGCCCCATGACCAGCGTGCCGAACACCGCGGCGACGGCGGTCGCGGTGAATACCGCCTGCATCGGAATGCCCTTGGCGCCCAACGCGCCCTCGTCGCCGAGCACCGACGGATTCACGGCGAGCACGTAGGACATGGCGAGGAACGTCACCGTGCCCGCCATCAGCTCGCGTTTCATGGTCGAACCAGTCGCGCTGATGCCGAAGAACGCGTCGATGCGACCTCGGGGCTCGGTCGGTACGGCGGTGGCCATGGGCGGTCTCCAGTCAGGGAGTGGTACGGGCGTGCCCAGGCACGTTAGCCGACGATTCACTGAATCGGAGAATTCGGCCGACCCATGGCCGCGCCGACCGTCGCGGACCCGAAAGGGCTGGTGCGGCCGTTTCAGGCGTTGGGTGCGGCGACCAATCCGAGCTCCGCGTCGCCCGCGAGCAACTCGTTGTGTGGCAGCACCCGCACCGTGTATCCGACGGCACCGGACAGCGGGACCGGCGTGTCGACGGTGAAAAGCTCGACGCCGGAATCGGATCCGGCGTGCGTCATCGCGACGGTGCTGACATCGGACAGGTCGTCGGCGGTCGACACCCGGCCGAGTACCGCCTGCACGACGACATCGTCGACCCGCAATCCGCCGAGGTCGATGCGCGCGGTCAGCGACAGCTTGGCCCCGATGATCGGCGTGTCCGGCAGGCCGGCGCTGTCCACCTGGATCACCTTTACCGACGGCCACGCCCCTTCGACGCGACGCCGGTAGTCGGCGATGGCGCGGGCGACGGCGAACTCGTCGGCGGTCGCCCGCTGGTAGGCGTTGGCGGCGGGCGCGTAGTACTCGACGGCGTAGTCGCGGACCATGCGGGAGGCGAGCACCTTCGGGCCGAGGGTCTGCAGGGTGTGGCGCACCATCTCGACCCAGCGCACCGGCATTCCGGCGGCGTCGCGGTCGTAGAAGCGGGGCGCGACGGTGCGCTCGAACAGGTCGTAGAGCGCCGCGGCCTCGAGGTCGTCGCGGCGGTGCTCGTCGCTGACACCGTCGGCGGTCGGGATGGCCCAGCCGTTCTCGCCGTCGAACATCTCGTCCCACCAGCCGTCCCGGATGGACAGGTTGAGGCCGCCGTTGAGCGCGGACTTCATGCCGGAGGTGCCGCACGCCTCGAGCGGGCGCAGCGGATTGTTCAGCCAGACGTCGCAGCCCCAGTACAGGTAGCGGGCCATCGACATGTCGTAGTCGGGCAGGAAGACGATGCGGTGGCGTACCTCGGGATCGTCGGCGAAGCGGACCACCTGCTGGATGAGCGCCTTGCCGCCGTCGTCGGCGGGATGGCTCTTGCCCGCGACCACCAGCTGCATGGGTCGCTCGGGGTCGAGCAGTCTGGCGCGCAACCGTTGCGGGTCGCGCAGCATCAGGGTGAGCCGCTTGTAGGTCGGGACGCGGCGGGCGAAGCCGACGGTCAGCACGTCCGGGTCGAAAACGCTGTCGACCCAACCCAATTCGGCCTCCGCGGCACCGCGGTCAAGCCAGGACGCGCGTACCCGGCGGCGCACCTCGGCAACCAGGATGGCGCGCAACGCGTTTCGCGTCGACCACAGCTCGCCGAGGTCGACATCGCGCAGCCGCTCCCAGCCGCGCGACTCCTCGACGAGTTCCGCGCCGATGTGCTTGCGCGCCTTGTCGAACCACTCGCGGGCGGCCCAGGTCGGCGCGTGCACGCCGTTGGTGACCGAACCGATCGGCACCTCGGCCGCGTCGAATCCCGGCCACAGCGCGGCGAACATCTCGCGGCTGACCTCGCCGTGCAGTTTCGATACACCGTTGGCGCGCTGGGCAAGTCGCAAGCCCATGTGCGCCATGTTGAAGACCGAGGGATCGGCCTCGCGGCCCAGTGCGACGATCCGGTCCACGGAAAGCCCTGGGAGCATGGCGGATTCGGATTCGCCGTGCGCGCCACCGAAGTAGCGGCGCACCATCGGCATCGGGAACCGGTCGATGCCCGCGGGGACCGGGGTGTGCGTGGTGAACACCGTGCCGGCCCGCACCGCGGCCAGAGCGGTGTCGAAATCCTGTCCGGCAGAGACGAATTCGCGAATCCGCTCGACGCCGAGGAAACCGGCGTGGCCCTCGTTCATGTGGAACACATCAGGATCGGGCAGGCCGTTCGCGTTGGTGTAGGCACGCACCGCGCGGACGCCACCGATACCCGCCAGGATCTCCTGCCGGATCCGATGCTCTTGATCGCCGCCGTAGAGCCGGTCGGTGACCGCACGCAGTTCCGGATCGTTTTCCGCGATATCGGAATCCAGCAACAGCAGCGGCACCCGCCCGACCTGCGCGATCCATACCCGCGCCCGCAGCACCCGCTGATCGGGCATCGCCACGTGAACGAGCACCGGCGCCGTCTCCGAACCCCCGTTGTCGGAGGTGAGCAGCCGCAACGGCAGACCCTGCGGATCCAGGTCCGGGTAATGCTCGGTCTGCCAACCATCCGCCGACAGCGTTTGCCTGAAATAGCCGGAGCGATACAGCAATCCGACACCGATCAGCGGCAGCCCCAGATCGGAAGCGGCCTTCAGATGATCCCCCGCCAGAATCCCGAGGCCACCCGAGTAGTTCGGCAGCACCTCGGTAACACCGAACTCCATGGAGAAGTAGGCGATCCCGCGAACACCCTCCTCCCCCGCGCGCCGCTCGAACCAACTCGGCGCCGCCAGATAGTCCCGCAGATCCGCCGCCGCGGCATCCACCCGCCGCACATACTCCGGATCCGCCGCCAACTCATCCACCCGAGCCGCAGGCACCTCCCCCAGCATCCGCACCGGGTCGTGCCCCATCTCCAACCACCGCCGCGGATCCATCTCAGCGAACAAATCCTGGGTAGCCGGATGCCACGACCACCGCAGATTCGTAGCGAGCTCGCCGAGCGCGGCCAGCCGCTCAGGCAAATGGGCACGGACGGTGAATCGACGCAATGCCTTCACCCCGCGAACCCTACCGAACCGCGCCGATTCCGGCCGCCCCGGCGGTGCGGCTCACAACAGCCGACCGGCTGCCGGGCGTGACCCATGATCGCCGCGTGCTTCCGCTGCGTACGGCGAAGCGATAATCCACACGACAGCCGTCTTGCCTGGGTCATACGCTCGTCGCATGGCGACGATTACCTTCCGTCCGACCGCTCACGATGAAAAGATCATCGACCGTGCTCGCGGGGACGGCGAGAGCGCCACCGACGTCATCCGTCGCGCACTGCGATCACTCGACCACGAGGAATGGCTGGCGCAGGCCCGAGTCGACGCGATTGCACTGCGCGATGAGGATCTGAACGCGGAGCCCGACGCATGGTGACAGGGGCTTCAGCCACGCGCGCGGACCGGTATCCAGCCCATATTTCGACGGTGGCCGAGAGCGGGCGGCTGCCCGCCCTCGGCAGTGCCCCCCGGCGCTGTGCTCAGCCGAGGGTCCAGGTCAACCGGCCCGGGATGTACTCCATCTCCCGGTGGTCTTCGTAGGTGGTGACAATCTGCGCCTCCACCCGGCCCGGGCCAGGCCCCATGCCGAAACCGGTGATCACGCCGCCCGGCGCGTCGATGACGCCGTTCTCGTCGATGCGTTGCGACTGTCCGTTGGTGCGGCCGGTATCCAGGTTCTTCCAGCGCACCTCGACGCGGTAGGCCCCGCAGAACTGTCCGGTCGTGGTGACCTTCACCCGGACGCCGAACACACCGGATTCCGGTTGCGGCACGGTCTCGGCGTTGATGATCGCCGCGCAGTTACCACCCGGAACGCGGGTCAAGGTCGGGCTGAACGGGATGGCCGGGTCGGTAGGGATGGCGGTGGCTGTTCCAGCGAGCCCGGCCAAGGCGGCACCGGCCACCGTGGCGACCGCCAAAGCCCGGGCCGAGAACCGTTGAACCTGTTTGCTTTTCAGTCTCATGTCCGGTTTTTCGAGCGGCAACCAAGATCTGTTAACCAGCGTCGGTGCCCCCAAATCCAGTGGCAGGGATGGCGATCGCCGTGTCAGCATCGACGGATGCCGCACTGGGTCGCCGTTCTCCCCCAATTCCTGCTCGCCTCGTTGATCCTGGCCGCGCTGCCGGGACCGGCGACCGCGCTGCTACTGCAACGCGCGGTCCGGGATGGCCGCAAGGCGGGGCTCGCCGCGGTCACCGGAAACGAGATCGGCGTGCTCGGCTGGAATATCGCGGGTGGCGCCGGGCTGTCCGTGCTGCTGGTCGCCAACCACTACCTGAACACCGCGATGCATGTGGTCGGCGCGGTGGTGCTGATCTGGCTCGGCGTGCAGGCGTGGCGTGGCGCGCGCGGTGACGACGAGTTCGGCAGCTCCATGACGAAGATGCTGCCGTCGGGACGGACGCCAGGTGCGGCGTTCCGCGCGTCGCTGGTGTCGATCGCCGCGAATCCGAAGGCGGCGGTGTTCGGGTTGACGATCCTGCCGCAGTTCCTGCCGTCCAGCGGACCGGTGCTGCCAACGGTTGTCGCGCTCGTGCTGATCCAGCTGGTCGTCGACACCGCGTGGTGCGTCGGCCTCGTGCTCGCCGCCGACCGCGCGGGCTCCTGGCTGCGACGAACCGGCATCAGGCAGCGGATCGAACGCGCACTCGGCGCGATCCTCGTCGCGCTCGGCCTCGGTCTCGCGGCCGACGCCCGCTGACGCACTGCCCGGCGGTTCCCGCGCTGATCCCGTGCATCCGCGACGCTGCCGGTAGGTTGGTCCCGTGACCGGCCGCATCGCAATCGATGACACTGCCCCGTCCATCGCAGGCGGTCGGCCTGCCAAGGCCGTCGTCGGGGAGGTATTCCCGGTGCGCACCGTGGTGTGGCGGGAAGGGCACGACGCGGTCGCGGCGACGCTGACCGTGCGCGGGCCGAACGGCTCGCGCCCGATCCGCATCCGGATGTCGCCCGATCTCGAGCCGGACGTATTCAACGCCACCTTCACCCCGAACCTGCCCGGCGCGTGGACCTACCGCATCGAGGGGTGGAGCGATCCGATCGCGACCTGGCGGTCGGCGGTGGAGGCGAAGCTCGCGGTCGGGCAGAACGCCGCCGACCTTGACAACGACCTGGAGATCGGGGCCAGGCTGTTCGATCGGGCCGCGCAGGCGGTGCCGAAGAAGCAGTTCGAGCGGTTGCGAGCCGCGGCCGCCGCATTGCGCAGCGACGAACAGTTGCCCGCGCGGGTCGCCCCCGCCTTCGCCGAGGAAATCGCCGAGATCCTGCGCGCGACACCGTTGCGCGACATGGTGACTCGCGGCCAGCAGCACACCGTGCTGGTGGAACGACAGCGGGCGCTGTACGGGTCCTGGTACGAGTTCTTCCCGCGTTCCACCGGCGGCAGGGACAAGACCGGCAAGCCGATCCACGGCACGTTCGCCACTGCGGCAAAGGAATTGCCGCGCATCGCCGCGATGGGCTTCGACGTGGTCTACCTACCCCCGATCCACCCGGTCGGTGAGGTAAATCGCAAGGGCCGCAACAACACCCTGGTCGCCGAGCCCGGCGAGGTCGGGTCGCCGTGGGCCATCGGGTCGAAGGACGGCGGCCACGACGCCGTGCACCCGCTGCTCGGCACCGAGGCCGACTTCGCCGAATTCGTCGACACCGCAGCACAACTCGGCCTCGAGGTCGCACTCGATCTGGCACTGCAATGCGCGCCGGACCACCCGTGGGTCGCCGCGCACCCGGAATGGTTCACCACCCTGCCCGACGGCACCATCGCCTTCGCCGAGAACCCGCCGAAGAAGTACCAGGACATCTACCCGGTCAACTTCGACAACGACCCCGACGGCCTCTACGCCGAGGTTCTGCGCGTGGTCCGGCATTGGATCGCGTTGGGCGTCAAGATCTTCCGAGTGGACAACCCGCACACCAAGCCAGCCGACTTCTGGGAGTGGCTGATCGGCACGGTGCGCCGCACCGACCCGGACGTGCTCTTCCTTTCCGAGGCGTTCACCCGGCCGGCCAGGCTGTACGGTCTCGCGCGCCGCGGCTTCAGCCAGTCCTACACGTATTTCACCTGGCGCGTGGCGAAGTGGGAGCTGACCGAGTTCGGCAACGAACTGGCCGCCAAGGCGGACGAGGCACGACCCAACCTGTTCGTCAACACCCCCGACATCCTGCACGAGAGCCTGCAGCACGGCGGCCCAGGCATGTTCGCCATCCGCGCGGTACTCGCCGCGACCCTCGCACCGTCCTGGGGCATGTACTCCGGCTTCGAGCTGTTCGAGCATCAGGCGGTGCGCCCGGGCAGCGAGGAATACCTGGATTCGGAGAAGTACGAGCTGCGCCCGCGCCCGTTCGCCGAGGCGCTGGCGCGCGGAGAATCGTTGGAGCCGTGGATCACTCGGCTCAACGAGATCCGCCGCGCGCATCCGGCGCTGCAACAGTTGCGCTGCATCCACTTTCACCACGTGGACAACGACTCGCTGATCGCCTACTCGAAGGTCGATCCGATCAGCGGCGACGCGGTGCTCGTCGTGGTGAACCTGAACCCGTTCGCCGCCGAATGGGGCATGGTCTCGCTCGACCTGCCCGCCATCGGCCGCGAATGGCACGACCACCCCGTGGTGTACGACGAGGTCAGCGTCGAAGAATACCACTGGGCCCAAACGAATTACGTGCGCCTTGACCCGGCGACGTCGGTCGCGCACATCCTCACCCTGCCGCCGGTCGCGCAGCAGGCCCGCACCGAACTCGCCTATCGGAGCACACTGTGAAACGCCGGGACCTGATGCTGTTGGCCGCGGGCACCCACGGTGACCCGCACACCGTGCTCGGCGCGCACCCGCATCCGGACGGCACGGAGATCAGCGTGCTTCGCCCGCACGCGGAATCGGTGACCGCCCGCATCGGCACCGCCGACCATCCGCTGAAGTCGTTGGGGCACGGCATCTTCGCCGCAGTGGTCCCGTACCCCGATGTGATGGACTACCGCATCCGAACCACCTATCCAGGAGGCCAGACCATTCTCTCCGCCGACGGCTACCGATTCCTGCCGACGGTCGGCGAACTGGACCTGCACCTGATCGGCGAGGGCCGCCACGAGCGCCTGTGGGACGTGCTCGGCGCGCACCCGCGCCATTACAACACCCTCGACGGCGACGTGGACGGGACATCGTTCGCGGTGTGGGCGCCGAATGCGCGCGGGGTCACCGTGATCGGCGATTTCGACGGGTGGAGCGGAACCACCGCGCCGATGCGCGCGCTCGGAACTTCCGGCGTCTGGGAGGTTTTCGTGCCGGGGGTCGGGCCTGGCACCAAATACAAGTTCCGGGTGCACGGCGCCGACGGCCGCACCATCGATCATGCCGACCCGATGGCGTTCGCGACCGAACTGCCGCCTGCCACCGCGTCGGTGGTCACGGAGAGCAGTTACACCTGGGATGACAAGGCGTGGCTCGATCTTCGCGCGACGACCGACCCGACCCAGGCGCCGATGAGCGTCTACGAGGTCCACCTCGGTTCCTGGCGCCCCGGCCTCGGCTATCGCGAATTGGCCGACCAGCTCGCCGATTACGTGCGGGCCGCCGGATACACCCACATCGAACTGCTGCCCATCGCCGAGCACCCGTTCGGCGGTTCCTGGGGCTATCAGGTCACCTCGTACTACGCGCCGACCGCGCGCTTCGGCTCGCCGGATGACTTCCGCGCCTTCGTCGATCGACTACACACAGCGGGCATCGGCGTGCTGCTCGACTGGGTCCCCGCCCACTTCCCGCGTGACGAATGGGCGCTGGCCCGCTTCGACGGCACCCCGCTCTACGAACACGCCGACCCGCGCCGCGGCGAGCAACTCGACTGGGGCACCTACGTTTTCGACTTCGGCCGACACGAGGTGCGCAACTTCCTGGTGGCCAACGCGCGGTACTGGATCGAGGAATTCCACATCGACGGCCTGCGCGTCGACGCCGTCGCCTCCATGCTGTACCTGGATTACTCACGCCCAGAAGGGGGTTGGGAGCCCAACGTGCACGGCGGCCGGGAAAACCTCGAGGCCGTCGACTTCCTGCGGGACCTCAACGACACCGTGCACCGCCACCATCCCGGCGTGGTCACCATCGCCGAGGAATCCACCAGCTGGCCAGGCGTCACCAGCGGCACCGATGTCGGCGGTCTCGGCTTCACCATGAAATGGAACATGGGCTGGATGCACGACACCCTCGGCTTCCTGCAGCGCGACCCGATCCACCGCTCCTGGCACCACAACGAGATCACCTTCTCGGCGATGTACGCGTGGAGCGAGAACTTCGTGCTGCCGATCAGCCACGACGAGGTCGTGCACGGCAAAGGCACCCTCTGGACCAGGATGCCCGGCGACGATTTCGCCAAAGCCGGTGGGGTGCGGGCACTGCTGGCCTACATGTGGGGCCATCCCGGCAAGCAGTTGCTGTTCATGGGCCAGGATTTAGGCCAGTTCCGCGAGTGGTCACACGATCGAGGTCTGGACTGGCAAGAGCTGGAAAACCCACTGCACCAAGGGATTACGGCGGCCGTGCGCGACCTCAACACGGTCTACCGCGCCCATCCCGCACTGTGGAGCCAGGACACCACCCCTGGCGGCTACTCGTGGATCGAGGCGAACGACCAGGCGAACAATGTGCTGGCGTTCCTGCGGTACGGGTCGGACGGGTCCGTGGTCGCGTGCGTCTACAACTTCTCCGGCTCGATGCACGGCGAGTACCGCCTCGGCCTGCCCTTCGCCGGGCAGTGGACCGAGATCCTGAACACCGACGCCACCGAATACGGCGGCTCGGGCATCGGCAACCTCGGCGCCGTCAAGGCCACCGACGACGGCTGGCACGGTCGTCCCGCCTCCGCCACGATCGCGCTGGCCCCGAACAGCGCCGTCTGGTTGGCCCCGAACAGCTGACACCGGCGCTGCGGCAAGACTCAGCGCTGCGGCAAGACTCAGCGCTGCGGCAAGACTCAGCGCTGCGGCAAGACTCAGCGCTGCGGCAAGACTCAGCGCTGCGGCAAGACTCAGCGCTGCGGCAAGACTCAGCGCTGCGGCAAGACTCAGCGCTGCAGCAAAGCTCAGCTCCGCAGCGACTCGGTGTAACGCGACTCAGTACAGCGCGGCGGCGAGCTTGCGGCGCGCGGCGACCACGAACGGCTCGGCCTTATCGAACAGTTCGAAGAGTTCGAGCAGCCGAGTACGTGCCTTGGTGCGTTCGTCGCCCGCCGAGCGCTTCACGACCCCGATCAGGCGGTCGAACGCGGCGTCCGGCTGCTGGTTGAGCATCTCCACGTCGGCGGCGTCGAGCGCGGCGTCCACATTGTCCGGGTCGGCGTCGGCGGTCGCGATCGCGGATTCGGGAAGCACCTGTGCGCGCACGAGGAACCGCAGCTGCCGCAGCGCGCCCTTGGCCTCCTCGTTGCCCGGCTCCGCCGCGATGATCGCCTCGTAGGCGGCCTCGGCGCCCGCCATGTCACCCTGCTCCAGCGCGGTCTCCGCAGCGACGAAGCGGGGATCGTCCGGCGCTTCCGCTGGCTCCTCACCCTCGGGCATCTTGCCCGCCACCGCGTCGACGACCGCGCTCAGCCACTGCCGGACCTGTGCTTCCGGCTGGGCGCCCTGGAAGTCGGCCAGCGGCTGGCCGCCCGCGACCGCGATGACGGTCGGGATGCCCTGCACACCGAACGCCTGCGCGATCCGCATATTGCTCTCGGCCTCGACGGTGGCCAGGTCCCAGGCGCCGTCGGCCTCGCCGACCAGACGCTCGAGCGTTTTGACCAGCTCGACGCTGCCCGGGCTGCGCTGCGAGTACAGCGCGACGACCACCGGCACCTGCACCGAACGGCGCAGTACCTTGGTCTCGAAGTTCGCCTCGTTCACCGCGAAATCGCCACCGGCGCCCGCACCGGGCGCACCGGCGGGCGGTTGCTTCAAACCGGAAAGATCAACTGCCCCGGACATGGCGGCGACAGCGGCTGGCGAAGGGCGGCGTGCGGCAGGTCGAGTCACGGTTTCCAGTTTGTCACGACGTGGCGGCGGCCGGGGCTCCGGAGTCGGCGGAAACCGCGTTGCTCAGCTCACCGAGCTTGCCTGACCGGACCGCCCAGATCTCGAACACCACGGTGCAGAACGGCGGAATGCTGGACAGCAGCGCGAGCACCGTGGTCTTCGCGCTCCAACCGAGCTCACGCGCGGCCATGATCGCGGCGATCACGAACAGCACGAAGATGATGCCGTGCGTCATACCGAACACCTTGACCGGCCACAGCACCGGCTCGGGGAGTCGCTTGAACACCATGCCGACGATCAGGAAAACCCAGGAGATCGCCTCGAGCACCGCGATGAAACGAAACCGCTTCGCGACAGTACTCAGGTCGAAGACTTTGCCCATGCGCACCATTGTGCCGGATGCACTACGACGTGTCGTAGTGGGGCGGGTCACATCGAGAACGCTCAGCTCGATGTCAGCGCGGCGAAAGCCGGGGCAAGGGCACGACTTTCGACCGGATACGCCACAGCCCCCGCGAAACGTCGTCGCGGGGGCTGTGGCGAGAAACTCGGTTACACACGCACGATCAGCGCGTCACCCTGGCCGCCGCCACCGCACAGCGCGGCCGCGCCGACGCCGCCGCCGCGCCGCTTCAGCTCCAGCACCAGGTGCAGCAGGATGCGCGCGCCGGACATGCCCAACGGATGTCCGATCGCGATCGCGCCACCGTTGACGTTCACCTTCGCCGGATCGACGCCGAGCTTGCGCGTCGACGCGACACCGACTGCCGCGAACGCCTCGTTGATCTCGACCAGATCCAGGTCCGCGGGCGAAATACCTTCGCGCGCACAGGCCTTCGCGATGGCGTTGGCCGGCTGATCCTGCAGCGTCGAGTCAGGACCGGCGACAACGCCGGCGGCACCGATCTCGGCGATCCAGCTCAGGCCAAGTTCCTCGGCCTTGGCCTTGCTCATCACCACGACCGCGGCCGCGCCGTCGGAGATCTGCGAGGCGGTGCCCGCGGTGATCGTGCCGTCCTTGCGGAACGCGGGACGCAGCTTGGCAAGCGACTCCGCGGTGGTGTCGGCGCGGATGCCCTCATCGGCGGCGACCACCAGCGGGTCACCCTTGCGCTGCGGCACCGAGACCGGGACGACCTCCTCGTCGAAGACGCCGTTCTTCCACGCCTCGGCCGCGCGCTGGTGCGAGGCCGCCGCGAACGCGTCCTGCTGCTCGCGGCTGACCGGCTCGGTGTCGTTGCGCTGTTCGGTCAGCGCGCCCATCGGCTGGTCGGTGAAGATGTCGTGCAGGCCGTCGTAGGCCATGTGGTCGCGCAGCGTGACATCGCCGTACTTGAATCCCTCGCGGCTCTTCTCCAGCAGATGCGGGGCCTGGCTCATCGACTCCTGGCCGCCCGCGACGACGATCTCGTACTCGCCAGCCCGAATCAGCTGGTCCGCCAACGCGATCGCGTTGATTCCGGACAAACAGACCTTATTGACCGTCAGCGCGGGCACGTCCATCGGAATGCCAGCGGCCGCCGCCGCCTGCCTGGCCGGGATCTGGCCGGCACCGGCGGTGAGCACCTGGCCCATGATCACGTAGTCGACCTGCTCGGGCGCGACGCCGCCCTTTTCCAGCGCGGCCTTGATGGCGAAGCCGCCGAGATCGGACCCGCTGAAGTCCTTGAGGCCGCCGAGCAGCCGACCGACCGGGGTACGCGCACCGGAGACGATCACGCTCGAGGGACGGTCGGAGGCGGAGCCGCCGGGGCGGGTGGGCACAGTGGTCACGACAAGCCTCGCTATCTTGTTTCGCAGGATTCCGTACTCAACGGTAACCGCTGTGTCCAGGTTGCCGGTACGCAGGTAACGGCTACCTTCGAGTGGTGAGCAACGTTATGGATTCGTCCGATTTCATCCCCGCGGACTACGTCGTCGCCATCGACCACGTCGGTGTCGCCGTACCCGACCTGGATGTCGCGGTTGCCTGGTATGCCGAGAATCTGGGCATGATCGAGACCCACCGCGAGGTCAACGACGCCCAGGGCGTGCACGAGGCGATGCTTTCGCTGCCCGGCGCCCCCGATCGCGGGACTGCCCTGCAGTTGCTGGCTCCGCTCAACGAGGAGTCGACCATCGCCAAGTTCATCGACCGTAACGGGGCGGGCCTGCAGCAACTGGCCTACCGCGTCACCGACATCGATGCGGTCTCCGCGCACCTGCGCGCGCGGGGCCTGCGTTTGCTGTACGAGGCTCCGAGGCCTGGAACAGCGGATTCCCGCATCAATTTCATCCATCCGAAGGATGCTGGCGGTGTGCTGATCGAGTTGGTCGAGCCGAACGCGAATGTTACGCACTAGTATCAAGATCGGGTGCGCAAAACTCTTCGGAATCACATTCGCGGTCGAGTCACCATCAGGTCTCTGTAGGCTGTAGTTTGTGTGCCATGTCGTCACCTGAGTCCGATCGCAATCGCTTCGTTGCACTGCCCTTCACCGTTGTGCGCAAGGGTTATGCGCAAGACGAGGTACGCAACTACTTCGACCGCTTCGACGCCGAACTAAGGGTCACCGCTACCGACCGGGATGCTGCTGCGGCACAGGCCCGTAACCTCGCGAGCCAGCTCGAGGACGCGCGTGACGAGATCGACGAGCTCCGCAAGGAGGTCGACCGTCTCTCGGTGCCGCCCACCACCGCGGAAGGCATGTCCGACCGCATCTCCCGCATGCTGCGGCTGGCCTCCGACGAGGCCTCCGAGGTCCGTGCCCTGGCACAGGCCGAAGCCGCGGAGATGGTGTCGATCGCGGAGCAGCAGGCCACCGAGATGCGTGGCAAGTACGAGTCGTTGCTGGCCGAAACCAAGGAAAAGCGCGAGGCGCTCGAGATCGAGTTCGAGCAGACCCTGGCCAACGCGCGCACCGAGTCCGCCAAGATCATCGAAGCCGCCCAGGCCGAGGCCGACCGCCTCGGCAAGGAAGCCGACGCCAAGCGCAAGGCGAACCAGCAGGACTTCGAGGTCACCATGGCGGAGCGGCGCACCAAGCTCACCCGCGCCATGGAGGAGCTGGAGGCCACCAGCCGCGCCGAGGCCGCACAGCGGATCAAGGACGCGACCGACGAGGCCAACCGCCTCATCACCTCCGCGACCCAGACCTCCGAGCGCAAGATCGCGCACGCGAAGGAACTGGCCGAGGAGATGCGCGTACTGCGCGGCCGCGTGCTCGCCCAGCTGCTCGGCATCCGCGGCCAGCTCGACTCCGTGCCCGCGATGCTCGCCGCGGTCAACCGGGAAAGCGAACTGCTCGACGGTGTTCCGGATCAGCGCAAGATCGGCAACAACACCAAGCAGGTCTCCGGTTCCAGCCGCAAGGCCATCTCCGAGGCTGCCTCCGAAGAAGACGACATCGTCGACGAGGAGCGCGAGAACGCCGATATCAGCAACTGACGGAACGCCGACCTAAGCAACCAACGGCGGGCCACGCGGCGACTAACGCAGTACCCCAACCGAATTCAACCCAAGGCCGCCCCCTGACCGGGGCGGCCTTCCTAATTCCCTTGCCCCGACAGGCGCCGCTTACCCGGAATCGCCTCGATCAACCGGACATCGGGCACGAACGTCGCGTTCCGCCGGAATCACCCACCACGACAGGGACATTCGGCTACACCCGCTACGACCAGCGGCGGGTAATCCCACGTGTCTGGCGACCGTTCCAGCACCCGCGGTGCCAATGCCTACGATCGTCCTCACCGCCGTCGGCGGGCCAGGCGACGATATGCGCGACGCCCTGGGCGATCTCATGGTCACATCCCGGGCAGCGGTAGATCTTCACCGCACGGGCGCCTGGGATGGTGCGAACGATGTAGGTCTCGTCGCCGTCGGGCCCCGCCTCGGTCCGGCCGAAGACATCACCGAGCGGTGCGCCGCCCGTCCGCGAGCGGCCCGTTTGACCGTCTGCGCGTGGTTTCCGACGAGGCATGCTCCCAGACTATTACTCGACCGAAGGCGCCGGTGCGCCCGTCCGGGCCGGTGAGGTCGCCTTCGGTCGTCGAGCGCGGATCAGAACAGGCGGAACTCGGTACTCTCGGTGCCGCGCAGTGCGTCGTAATCGAGGACGAGACAACGGATTCCGCGATCCTCGGCGAGCGTGCGTGCCTGCGGCTTGATCTGCTGAGCGGCGAAGACGCCGACCACCGGGGCGAGCAGCGGATCGCGGTTGAGCAGTTCGAGGTAGCGGGTCAGCTGTTCGACGCCGTCGATCTCGCCGCGGCGTTTGATCTCGACCGCGACGGTCGCGCCGCCCGCGTCCCGGCACAGCAGATCCACCGGGCCGATCGCGGTCATGTACTCGCGCCGGATCAGGCTGAAGCCGGGGCCGAGGGTCTGCACGTGTTCGGCGAGCAGGACCTGAAGATGGGCCTCCACACCGTCTTTCACCAAGCCGGGGTCGACGCCGAGCTCGTGCGCAGAGTCGTGCTCGATGTCCATGATGGTGATGCGGAGTTCCTCACCCGCCTTGTTGGTGACGACCCACAGCGCTTTCGCGTCCTCGGGCAGGTCGTCGGCGCCGCGCTCGTCCAGCCAGCACGGCGGGCTCATCCAGTTCAGCGGCTTGTACGAACCGCCGTCGGAATGCACGAGGACCGAACCGTCCGCTTTGATCAACAGCAGACGGCGGGCCATCGGCAAATGGGCGGTAAGTCGCCCCACGTAGTCGACCTGACAGCGAGCAATCACTAGGCGCACCCAAGCACTCTAGGTGAACGGGTGCGCGAGCTTGTCGTCAGCCCAACAGGATCGCCGCGGCCAAGATCGCGCTGGTAGCGAGCAAAGCCCGTTCCACCCTGGTGAATTGGCGAGTGACCGGCACCTTGGTCCGGATCATGCCGTAGCCGACGGCGGAGCCGATGCAGAAGGCAACCAGGTGCCCGACGTTGGTGAAGCTCTGCCCGAGCAGCACGCCGCCGATCGCGGCCGCGAACCACCCCACCGCCCACGCGATGCGCAACCGGCCGGGCACCACGAACACCAGCGCACCGATCAACGCCATCGCGCCGTAGCTGACGCCGACATCCTCACTCCAGCGCACGCTCGCGGGCAGCCAGTCGAACTCGACGGCCACCCACAGCCCCGCCGCGACGAGCAGCGTCGCGCCGATATGTCCCGCCAGGAAGACGCGCACCATGTGCAGCGCGCCGAACCGCAGTTCGGCCAGCGCGAGCAGGCTCGCCAGCAGCGGCATGATCAGCCACGCGGTGCCGACATCGCCGATCACCAGCGCACTGGACAGCAGCGTGACGACGCGACCCTGCAGCAGATTGTGCAGATTGGTGCTGGCGTGCAGCACCACCTTCGACTGGGCCGAATCGCTCAGCGCCGAGAAAACCGATGTGACAGCAACCAGCACGACCAGATAGCCGACAGTCGCTGGCACCCGTGGTCGCCACCAACGAGAAGCGACGACCGTTGTCCGGTCGTCCGCGATCGTCGCGACGGCCATGCACACCTCCATTGTCCTGCGGTACCTCTTCATGATCGAGGCCTGCGCTGGGCTCGATCAGGGTATTCCCTGTGATTTTGCTGCGAAACCGATCGTCGGCGCGTGCCGAGAAAGGATTTCGGCGGTGCCCCACTGTGCCACAAACCTGGCCATCGCGTCAGGGCAAGGACGACCCCAGTCGAGTGGACGGGCCCCGGTGCCATCGGACATCGGGCTCGGACAGGCGGGCGGCCTGAGCTACCTTTCAGTTCCTTGCGCTCCTACGGCGCTGGCGGTTGCGGTGGCGGGTAACCCTGGGTGATACGCGACACAGGCGGCGGAGGCGTCGTAGGCGGCCAGGAACAGCACCGTGTTGGCCGCGTCGAGCACGCCGGAGTGCTTGGCGTTCAGATATGCGTGGACCGGTGCCGCGGAGTATGGATCGCCGAGCGCGGGGTCGACGCCGACCACCGACTCCGGCGCGAGCCCGAGTGTGGCCGCGAGGCGGGCCGGAAATCCAGGGACAGGGGCCGGGACGAGCAGCACCGCGCGTCCCGATGCGAAATCCGCACCGTCGAGTCCCTCATCGCCGAGGCACGCACGCACCGCCTCGGCAGCCGGGATCAGCGGATCATCACTGGCCTTCACGTGACCGGACGTGCGGCCGTTCGCGCCGACCTCGTTCAAATCCAACCAGGCCGACGGCTCGACCGGGCCAGTGGTGTCGACGGTACGCAGTCGGCCGAATCCGCCTGCGGTGGGCGAGCTTCCGAGCAGGACCGCGACGGCGCTCGCGGTGAGCGGGAATTCGGCTGCCCCGCGCTCGGTCGACGGATGAGTGTCCCCGGCGAGCAGCAGTGCGTACTTCACTTCCCCGGTGTCCATGAAGCATTCGGCGGTGGTGAAGGCGTGCAGCAGGCCGTTGGCACCGTGCATCAGGTCGAAGGAGAGGGTGGCAACCCGGCCCGGCGCATACGCGAGGCCGAGGCCGAGCCGCTTCTGGATGAGCGCGGCCGCCGCCGGCTCGACGAGGTTGTTGTCCTTGATAGCGCAGCTGCTGATCAGCATTCCGACCTCGTCGACGGCGACGCCCGAGCGTTCGAGGCAGGTTCGCGCGACGCGCGTGGCCAGCTCGAAATAGCTGCCGGTATCCAGATCCGTGTTTGCCGCGGCGGACAGGATGGTTACGGGCATGGCTCAGGCCTCCAGTCGCGAGATGGTCGCGGCGAGGTGACCGGAGACAATCCCGGACGCCTGGACGGCCATCAGTATCTTCGATCCCTTGGGAATCGTCTGCCGTGCGAGATGCTCGTGCAGCACAAGGAAGTGGGATGTCGACGCCGTATTCCCGTACTCCTCCAGCACATTGAGCGGCTCCGGCATCGGGCCGCCGAAGTGCTGCTCGACCAGTTGCAGGATGTAGTCGGACAGCGGTCGACTGAACTGATGAAGGATTGAGTAGTCGAACTTCTCGCTCTCCCAACTACGGCCGGTCTCTTTCAGGAACAGGTCCATGCGATGGATGGCCTGCATATACCTGTCCGGGTTCTGCATGGTGCGGTTGTCGGTGTAGAGCGCCATCCCGCTCGACTTGTCGCTCGGCATGCCGAGGCAATCCTCGGCGCCGTCGGCGGCGGTCATCAGTCCGACGTAATGGATTTCGTCGTCATCGTCGCCGCGACCGTCGAGCACGACGGCGGCGCCCGCGTCGCCGACGGTCAGCGCGGCGAACTGGGCATCGTAGGACTTGCTGATCTCCCGTACCGCCGTCTCGGCGATCGGGGTGATCTGCTCGCCGCTCACCACCATTCCGTTGCGCACCACCCCGGCCTTGATCATCCGGTCCAGCACGAGCACCCCGGTCATCATTCCGGCGCACGCGTTGGATATATCGAAGTGCCTGGCGTTGGTCGCGCCGATCGCATTGCCCAGCATCAGCGCGAATGCCGGTGCGCCGCAGAAGATTCCCTTGCCGCGAGTGCGGGTGATGGAGGTCGAGATGATGATGTCGAGCTCATCGGGGGCATAGTCGGAACGCTGTAGGCAGTCCTGCATCGCGCGCAGTGCGAGTTCGAAGGAGGATTCGTACCGGTCCGGGTGCGAGTCGTAGACCCGCCGATTCTTGATCCCCGTGATCCGCTCCAGATCCAATGCGCGACGCACCGATAGTTGGGCGATCAATTCCGCGGTGGAGACAACGGTTTCGGGGGTGTAGCGCCCGATCGACTCGAAACGCGTACGCAGCATTTTGCCTGCTTCCTGCAGATCAGTCATGCACCAACGGCTTTCGCGGCGACCGCGGCTGTGGGCAAGCAGCCCGAGACAGGCGGTCACGATCCTGCTCGGCAGGGTCAGCGGTGAGCAGGACCAGCCATCCGGAGTGGCTATCTAGTATTCGTTGCGGCGGTGCGTCCGGACGGAATCATTTGCGCGGTGTGTTCACGCGCAAACGACGAAAGCCCCCCAGCGTGAGCTGGGGGGCTTTCGTGAAGGATGTTCCGGCGGTGTCCTACTCTCCCACACCCTGTCGAGTGCAGTACCATCGGCGCTGGCAGGCTTAGCTTCCGGGTTCGGAATGGGACCGGGCGTTTCCCTGCCGCTATGGCCGCCGTAACTCTATGAAACTGTCACACTCCGTGTCCCAGGTTCACCAGAAGGAGTTTTCTTCAGGGGCCTGCGGCCCCTGAAACCCCACCAGTGCAGGAGAACCCCAGGGCCTGAACCCTGAAATCCCACCAGTCCGGGGGGATGTTCAAAGGCGCAGCCTCTGAAAGTTCCCACTCCGAACCCGTGAACACGGATCGTGTGTTGTTTCAGATACTGCACAGTGGACGCGTAGCTTCTTTGTTGGTAAGTCCTCGGCCGATTAGTACCAGTCACCTACACCCGTTACCGGGCTTCCAGTTCTGGCCTATCAACCCCATGGTCTGTGGGGGGCCTTAACCACTCGAAGGTGGTGAGAAACCTCATCTTGGAACAGGCTTCCCGCTTAGATGCTTTCAGCGGTTATCCCTTCCGAACGTAGCTAACCAGCAGTGCTCCTGGCGGAACAACTGGCACACCAGAGGTTCGTCCGTCCCGGTCCTCTCGTACTAGGGACAGCCTTCCTCAAGTTTCTGACGCGCGCGGCGGATAGAGACCGAACTGTCTCACGACGTTCTAAACCCAGCTCGCGTGCCGCTTTAATGGGCGAACAGCCCAACCCTTGGGACCTACTCCAGCCCCAGGATGCGACGAGCCGACATCGAGGTGCCAAACCATCCCGTCGATATGGACTCTTGGGGAAGATCAGCCTGTTATCCCCGGGGTACCTTTTATCCGTTGAGCGACACCGCTTCCACTTGCCGGTGCCGGATCACTAGTCCCGACTTTCGTCCCTGCTCGAGCTGTCGCTCTCACAGTCAAGCTCCCTTGTGCACTTGCACTCGACACCTGATTGCCAACCAGGCTGAGGGAACCTTTGGGCGCCTCCGTTACATTTTAGGAGGCAACCGCCCCAGTTAAACTACCCACCAGGCACTGTCCCTGAACCAGATCATGGTCCGAGGTTAGAAGTCCAATACGATCAGAGTGGTATTTCAACGATGACTCCACAAACACTAGCGTGCCCGCTTCACAGTCTCCCACCTATCCTACACAAACCGTACCGAACACCAATACCAAGCTATAGTGAAGGTCCCGGGGTCTTTTCGTCCTGCCGCGCGTAACGAGCATCTTTACTCGTAATGCAATTTCGCCGAGTCTGTGGTTGAGACAGCTGAGAAGTCGTTACGCCATTCGTGCAGGTCGGAACTTACCCGACAAGGAATTTCGCTACCTTAGGATGGTTATAGTTACCACCGCCGTTTACCGGGGCTTAAATTCTCAGCTTCGCACCCAAAAGTGCTAACCGGTCCTCTTAACCTTCCGGCACCGGGCAGGCGTCAGTCCGTATACATCGTCTTACGACTTCGCACGGACCTGTGTTTTTAGTAAACAGTCGCTTCTCACTGGTCTCTGCGACCACCCCCAGCTCAGGAAGCAAGTTCCGTCACCGGTTGTGGTCCCCCTTCTCCCGAAGTTACGGGGGCATTTTGCCGAGTTCCTTAACCACAGTTCTCTCGATCGCCTTAGTATTCTCTACCTGACCACCTGTGTCGGTTTGGGGTACGGGCCGTGTACCAACTCACTAGAGGCTTTTCTCGGCAGCATAGGATCACTGAATTCGCCTCAATCGGCTACGCATCACCTCTCAGGCTTCATGCGGTGCGGATTTGCCTACACCACGCCCTACAGGCTTACACCAGTACAACCACTGACTGGCCCAGCTACCTTCCTGCGTCACCCCATCGCTTACCTACTACAACCCGGGTCCTGTGCAGCAATCCTCCCTCTCGCCCGAAGGCTTGATAAGAGAACATTTGGACAGTTAGCAAAGTTGATTCGATATTTGGCGCGGATACACGGGTACGGGAATATCAACCCGTTGTCCATCGACTACGCCTGTCGGCCTCGCCTTAGGTCCCGACTCACCCTGGGCGGATTAACCTGGCCCAGGAACCCTTGGTCATTCGGCGGACGAGTTTCTCACTCGTCTTTCGCTACTCATGCCTGCATTCTCACTCCCATAGCCTCCACAACTAGGTCACCCTGCTGCTTCCATGGCTATAGGACGCTCCCCTACCCATCCACACCGCTGCACACACCCCCGTAGAGATGTGCGGACGTATTGTGTGAATGCCGCGGCTTCGGCGGTGTACTTGAGCCCCGCTACATTGTCGGCGCAAAATCACTTGACCAGTGAGCTATTACGCACTCTTTCAAGGGTGGCTGCTTCTAAGCCAACCTCCTGGTTGTCTTCGCGACTTCACATCCTTTTCCACTTAGTACACGCTTAGGGGCCTTAGCCGGCGATCTGGGCTGTTTCCCTCTCGACTACGAAGCTTATCCCCCGCAGTCTCACTGCCACGCTCTCACACACCGGCATTCGGAGTTTGGCTGATTTCGGTAAGCTTGTAGGCCCCCTAGACCATCCAGTAGCTCTACCTCCGGCGTGAAACACGTGACGCTGCACCTAAATGCATTTCGGGGAGAACCAGCTATCACGGAGTTTGATTGGCCTTTCACCCCTACCCACAGCTCATCCCCTCAGTTTTCAACCTAAGTGGGTTCGGGCCTCCACGACGTCTTACCGTCGCTTCACCCTGGCCATGGGTAGATCACTCCGCTTCGGGTCTAGAACATGCGACTCTACCGCCCTATTCGGACTCGCTTTCGCTACGGCTACCCCACACGGGTTAACCTCGCCACATGCCACTAACTCGCAGGCTCATTCTTCAAAAGGCACGCCATCACCCACAGTCAACCAAATGACTCACAGGCTTTGACGGATTGTAAGCGCACGGTTTCAGGTACTATTTCACTCCCCTCCCGGGGTACTTTTCACCTTTCCCTCACGGTACTAGTCCGCTATCGGTCACCAGGGAGTATTCAGGCTTACCGGGTGGTCCCGGCAGATTCACAGCAGATTTCACGGGCCCGCTGCTACTCGGGTACTCACTACAAGAGCCGCTGAGTTTTCGTCTACGGGATTCTCACCCTCTACGACAGGCCGTTCCAGACCACTTCGACTAACACAACGGTTTCTGACTCTCGCCCACTACGGCAGTAGTAAGAAAGTGAGCCCCACTACCCCACACACGCAACCCCTGCCGGGTATCACACGTGCATGGTTTAGCCTCTTCCGCTTTCGCTCGCCACTACTCACGGAATCACTATTGTTTTCTCTTCCTGTGGGTACTGAGATGTTTCACTTCCCCACGTTCCCTCCACACACCCTATATATTCAGATGCGGGTAACACGACATCACTCGTGCTGGGTTTCCCCATTCGGAAATCCTCGGATCTCAGCTCGGTTGACAGCTCCCCGAGGCTTATCGCAGCCTCCTACGTCCTTCATCGGCTCCTGGTGCCAAGGCATCCACCGTACGCTCTTAAACACTTACTAACAAAGATGCTCGCGTCCACTGTGCAGTTCTCAAACAACACACCCACTCAGATCGGGCTCCTTGACCTGACCAGTCGAAACTGGCGGTATCGAGGAAGATCCGAGCGGATCGTTATCTTGCCCAGAGAAACACTCGCGTGTTCTCTCAGGACCCAACAGTGTGTCGATATATCCCCCGCAGTCGATCACTGAGGACCAACCATATGCGTGAGAAGTAGTCAGTGTTCCACCCATGAGCGTCCGCAGTTCTACATATGAGAACTAAACGGTCTCTGCCAGGCACGATCCAACCTATGTTGGACGGCTCTGGAGATGTGCTCCTTAGAAAGGAGGTGATCCAGCCGCACCTTCCGGTACGGCTACCTTGTTACGACTTCGTCCCAATCGCCAATCCCACCTTCGACGGCTCCCTCCCACAAGGGGTTAGGCCACCGGCTTCGGGTGTTACCGACTTTCATGACGTGACGGGCGGTGTGTACAAGGCCCGGGAACGTATTCACCGCAGCGTTGCTGATCTGCGATTACTAGCGACTCCAACTTCACGGGGTCGAGTTGCAGACCCCGATCCGAACTGAGACCGGCTTTAAGGGATTCGCTCCACCTCGCGGTATCGCAGCCCTCTGTACCGGCCATTGTAGCATGTGTGAAGCCCTGGACATAAGGGGCATGATGACTTGACGTCGTCCCCACCTTCCTCCGAGTTGACCCCGGCAGTCTCTCACGAGTCCCCGCCATTACGCGCTGGCAACATAAGATAAGGGTTGCGCTCGTTGCGGGACTTAACCCAACATCTCACGACACGAGCTGACGACAGCCATGCACCACCTGTACACCGACCACAAGGGGGCCTACATCTCTGCAGGTTTCCGGTGTATGTCAAACCCAGGTAAGGTTCTTCGCGTTGCATCGAATTAATCCACATGCTCCGCCGCTTGTGCGGGCCCCCGTCAATTCCTTTGAGTTTTAGCCTTGCGGCCGTACTCCCCAGGCGGGGTACTTAATGCGTTAGCTACGGCACGGATCCCGTGGAAGGAAACCCACACCTAGTACCCACCGTTTACGGCGTGGACTACCAGGGTATCTAATCCTGTTCGCTACCCACGCTTTCGCTTCTCAGCGTCAGTTACTTCCCAGAGACCCGCCTTCGCCACCGGTGTTCCTCCTGATATCTGCGCATTTCACCGCTACACCAGGAATTCCAGTCTCCCCTGAAGTACTCTAGTCTGCCCGTATCGCCTGCAAGCTTAAGGTTGAGCCCCAAGTTTTCACAGAAGACGCGACAGACCGCCTACAAGCTCTTTACGCCCAGTAATTCCGGACAACGCTCGCACCCTACGTATTACCGCGGCTGCTGGCACGTAGTTGGCCGGTGCTTCTTCTACAGGTACCGTCACTTGCGCTTCGTCCCTGTCGAAAGAGGTTTACAACCCGAAGGCCGTCATCCCTCACGCGGCGTCGCTGCATCAGGCTTTCGCCCATTGTGCAATATTCCCCACTGCTGCCTCCCGTAGGAGTCTGGGCCGTGTCTCAGTCCCAGTGTGGCCGGTCACCCTCTCAGGTCGGCTACCCGTCGTCGCCTTGGTGGGCCGTTACCCCGCCAACAAGCTGATAGGCCGCGGGCCCATCTCGCACCGATAAATCTTTCCACCAACCAGCATGCACTGGAAGGTCATATCCGGTATTAGACCCAGTTTCCCAGGCTTATCCCGAAGTGCGAGGCAGATCACCCACGTGTTACTCACCCGTTCGCCGCTCGTGTACCCGAAGGCCTTACCGCTCGACTTGCATGTGTTAAGCACGCCGCCAGCGTTCGTCCTGAGCCAGGATCAAACTCTCCGTTGAAGACTCTTGACCTACCCCGAAGGGCTAATCAGAAGAATAACTAGAGTCCGAAAACCTAGCAAAACAAAACGCCAGCAAAAAGATTTGCTGACTAAATGTCCGACCTCAACAACCGGGGGGTATGCGAGGCCGGAACCAATAAAAATATTGGCACTGACATTCATCGACACACTATTGAGTTCTCAAAGAACACACGCACACACCACCGCCCGAACTATGTTCGCTTGGTCGATGAGGCAACTTATCCAGCTTAGCTCAGTCGCTCCCCCAGAACCAAATCCGGGGTCTCGATCGAACCAGTGTGAGCGTCAGGCGCTCCTCGTACTACCTCGTGTCCCTGGCCGTCGCTCAGCGTTACCGCTCAGCTCCTCGGCACCGGGTCGGTGTCCGCGTCGCTCTGACTCGAATAAAGTTACGTGTCTGCGTGCATCATGTCAAATCTGCTGGTCAAGAAGTGTTTTCGAGGTTAACACTTCATTCGGCAGCGCCGACTCGCTTCACTTCGCCGCCCAAAGCCTGCAGTTGCTCGACGAAATTCGGGTAGCCGCGGTCGATGTGGAAGACGTCGTGCACCTCGGTGGTTCCGTCGGCAACCAGACCGGCGAGTACCAAACCGGCACCGGCGCGAATATCCGACGACCACACCGGCGCACTCGACAATCGAGGAATACCGCGCACCACCGCGTGATGACCATCGGTCCGCGCGTCGGCACCCAGCCGGATCATCTCTTCCACAAAACGGAACCGCGCCTCGAAGACGTTCTCGGTGATCATCGACGTGCCGTCGGCGATCGCGGCGAGCCCGATCGCCATCGGCTGTAGGTCGGTCGGGAATCCGGGGAACGGTAGCGTCGAGAAGTTCACCGCGCGCGGCCGCTCGGCCTGCACGACACGGAAACCGTCCTGCTCGAAGGAGATACGCGCGCCCGCCGAGCGCAGCTTGTCCAGTACCAGCGACAGATGCTTGGGATTGACCCCGGTCACCCGGACATCACCCATGGTCATCGCCGCGGCGATACCCCAGGTCGCCGCGACGATGCGGTCGCCGATCACGCGGTGCGTCGTCGGCGAGAGCCGCTTGACGCCCTGCACTGTGAGTACAGACGTACCGGCGCCGGTAACCCGGGCACCCATCTGCACAAGCATGTTGCACAGGTCGACGATGTCGGGCTCGCGCGCGGCGTTGTCGATCACCGTCTCGCCCTCGGCGAGGACGGCCGCCATCAGGATGTTCTCGGTCGCACCCACCGAAGGGAAGTCGAGCCGAATCTTGGCACCCTGCAGTTCGTCGGCCCGCGCGACCACGCAACCGTGCTCGATCTCGCTGGTCGCACCGAGCAACCGCAGTCCGGCCTGATGCATGTCCAGTGGACGGGAGCCGATCGCGTCACCGCCAGGCAGCGCGACCACCGCCCGCTTGCAGCGCGCCATCAGCGGACCGAGCACGCAGACCGACGCGCGGAACTGCGTCACCGCGGGAAAGTCCGCGTGGTACTTCGGTTCTGCCGGGGTGTTGATGGTGACCACCCCCGCGTCGATCGCGACGTCGCAGCCGAGGCCGCGCAGCACGTCACCCATCAGCGGCACGTCGAGAATGTCCGGGCAGTTCGTGATCGTGGTGGTGCCCTCGGCCAGCAAGGCAGCGGCCATCAGCTTGAGGACGCTGTTCTTGGCGCCCCCCACCGCGACTTCACCGACGAGTCGATTCCCGCCGGTAACCAAAAACCGTTCCATGCCGCCTCTCCGCGTATTCGGCGCACTGTTGGGTGCAAGGATAGTTGCGGCACTGTTCCGCCACTCCGGGTATTCAGCGCACTAGTGGGTGCCACGGTAGTTCGGTTACGGACCGGCGGTCGGATGCCGGGATGAGTTCTGGGTGTACCCGGAGTGTCACCCATGAACTCGAGGACGTGCGTCCTCGTGTCTCGAGCATTATCAGGTGCTCGACCTGGTTCCGCCGGGCTTCCACAGGATATCGCCGCCCGGATTGGCCACGCGGCTCAGGATGAACAGCAGATCCGACAGCCGGTTGAGGTACTTGGCAGGCAAAACGTTCGTGTCGTCCGGGTGTGTCTCGACCGCCGCCCAGGCGGCACGTTCCGCGCGGCGGGCGACGGTGCGCGCCGTGTGCAGCAGCGCCGCGAGCGGTGTGCCACCGGGCAGAATGAACGAATTCAGTGCTGGCAGTTCAGCATTGAACTCATCGCACCAACCTTCGAGCCGGTCGATGTAGAGCTGGGTGATGCGCAGCGGCGGGTACTTCGGCGCCGCGACAACGGGGGTAGACAGATCGGCCCCGGCATCGAACAGATCGTTCTGTATCTGCAGCAGCACCTCGCGCAGCTGCTGTTCGGGCTGCCCGAGCGCGATGGCCACCCCGATCGCGGCGTTCGTCTCATCGCAGTCGGCATACGCGACCAGGCGCGGATCGGTCTTCGCGACCCGCGAGAAGTCGCTGAGACCGGTGGTCCCGTCGTCGCCGGTACGCGTGTAAATCCGCGTCAGATGAACACTCACAGGACCAACCCTAGCTCCCCCGCCGCTCCGAAGTTTCCTAGCGCATACGGCGGGTGCGATCGGACGGGCGGGATTCCACCCAGGAAAGAAATGCGGTCCGCGAGGCGCGGTCAAGGGCAAGCTCGTAGCTGCCGTCCCGATCGGTCACCGCGATCACCGCGATATCGTCGCTCATGATGTCGTATTCGTCGCCGACGGGTCCGCGTCGGTCGCCGATCTCGATGCCCTGCCGATGAATTGTGCAGTCCGGGCCGAGTTTCAGGCTGGTCAACTTGAAAAAGACCATTCGGTCCTCGTCGTATCTGATCAGTCCGTGCCGCCAGCCCTGACCACCGCGGGCGGGTAAGACGCGCAGCAGTGCGGCGGTTCCGCCGCGCCGCAACATGATCAGGCGATAGGTCGAGGCGAGGGCCAAGAACACGAGCGTGAGCACCAGAATGATCAGGAGAACCATCCCGGTCTGCAATGCAGTTCGTCCCTTCGCTCTGTCGCCGTGTCGTCGACACCCCGCGGTCATTCAACCACGACACCAAGTTTACAAACTGGGGGGCCGTGTATTAAGACGATCGTCAACCGTTTTAAGACGACTGTCGGCGGCGAAGATCCCTTCGCCGCCGACAGTCTCGTGCTCTGTATTCGGTTGTCGCTTACGCGTTCGCGGCCTGCTCCGCCGCGCGGACCTGGGCCTGCGCCGCCAGCTGGTCCTCTTCGCTTGCCGCCGAGTCGGCCAGCACGCGACGGGCCGCCTCGACATCGACCTCGTCCGCGAATTCCGCGGACTCGGCCAGGATCCGGACCGTGCTCGCGGTCACGGAGAAGAAGCCGCCGTGCACCGCTGCGACGATGCGCTCGCCGTCGGTGGAGACGATGGCCACCGTGCCGCCCTCGACCAGCTGACCGAGCAGCGGCTCGTGGCCCGGCATGATGCCGATCTGGCCCTCGGTGGTCTGCGCGCTGACGAACGTCGCCTGGCCGGACCAGAGCAGCCGTTCGACGGCGACCAGATCAACTGACATTTCCGACATCGGGACTACTTTCCGGCGATCTTCTTCGCGGCCGCCTCGACATCGTCGAGACCACCGCAGCTGTTGAACGCCTGCTCCGGGAAGTGGTCGAACTCGCCCTTGCAGACCCGGTCGAAGTCGTCGATGGTCTGCTCCAGCGGAACCACCGAACCGACCTGGCCGGTGAACTTCTCGGCCACGATGAAGTTCTGGCCGAGGAACTTCTCCAGACGACGGGCGCGGCCGACGAGGACCTTGTCCTCTTCGGAGAGCTCGTCCATGCCGAGGATGGCGATGATGTCCTGCAGTTCCTTGTACTTCTGCAGGATTCGCTTCACCTCGTTGGCAACGGCGAAGTGCCGGTCGCCGACGATCGAGGCCTCCAGGATGCGGGAGGTCGAGGTCAGCGGGTCGACGGCCGGGTAGATGCCCTTCTGCGAGATCGGGCGGGAAAGCTCGGTCGTCGCGTCGAGGTGGGCGAAGGTGGTGGCCGGCGCCGGGTCGGTGTAGTCGTCGGCGGGCACGTAGATCGCCTGCAGCGAGGTGATCGACCGACCACGGGTCGAGGTGATGCGCTCCTGCAGCTCACCCATCTCGTCCGCGAGGGTCGGCTGGTAACCGACGGCGGACGGCATGCGGCCGAGCAGGGTCGACACCTCGGAACCGGCCTGGGTGAACCGGAAGATGTTGTCGATGAACAGCAGCACGTCCTGGTGCTGCACGTCGCGGAAGTACTCGGCCATGGTCAGGGCCGAGAGGGCGACGCGCATACGCGTGCCCGGTGGCTCGTCCATCTGACCGAAGACGAGGGCGGTGTCCGGGAGGACGCCCATCTCTTCCATTTCCAGGCGAAGGTCGGTGCCCTCACGGGTGCGCTCGCCGACACCGGCGAACACGGAGGTACCGGAGAACTCACGCGCGATACGGGTGATCATCTCCTGGATGAGCACGGTCTTGCCGACACCGGCGCCACCGAACAGGCCGATCTTGCCACCCTTCACGTACGGGGTGAGCAGGTCGATGACCTTGATGCCCGTCTCCAGGATCTCGGTCTTACCCTCGAGCTGGTCGAATGACGGGGGCTTGCGGTGGATGCCCCACTGCTCGCCGTCGCGGCCGAGGCCGGGGCTGTCCAGGCAATCGCCGAGGGCGTTGAAGACGTGGCCCTTGACGACGTCGCCGACCGGCACCGAGATCGGCTTGCCGGTGTCGGTGACGGGCGCGCTACGGACCAGGCCGTCGGTGGGCTGCATGGAGATGCAGCGCACGATGCCGTCGCCGAGGTGCTGGGCGACCTCGAGGGTCAGGGTCTTGGCCACCGAGGTGAGGGTGATCTCGGCGTGCAGAGCGTTGAACAGCTCTGGGATCGAGCCCCGGGGGAACTCGACGTCGACGACGGGGCCGATGACTCGGACGACGCGACCTGAGTCTGCGCCGGTCCGACTCGTGTTGTCTTGCGTGACTGCTGCGGTCATTTTTCTCTTCCTGCGCTTAGTCGCGGTCCGAGCTCGAAGCCAGCGCGTTTACGCCGCCGACAATTTCGCTGATTTCCTGCGTGATCTGGGCCTGCCGCACCGAGTTCGCCTGCCGGGAAAGATCAGTGGCAAGGTCGTTGGCGTTATCGGTGGCTGCCTTCATTGCGGTGCGCCGAGCCGCGGACTCGGATGCCGCTGCCTCGAGCAACGATGAGTAGATACGCGTGTTGATGTACTTCGGCAGCAGGGCTGCAAGCAGCACATCGGCGTCGGGCTCGAACTCGTACTGCGCGTGCACATCCGCCGTCGGCGAATCGGACACGAAGTCCTCACCCATGTCGAAGTTCTCATCGACGTAGCTCACCTGGATCGGCGCCAAGCGGCGCACCTCCGGGGTCTGCGTCAGCATCGACACGAACCGCGTGTACACGATGTGCAGCTCGTCGACACCCGCGATATCGCCGGTGCCGTTCGGCGCGGGAACCACGCCCTCCGAACCGGCCATGAAGGCCTCGACCAGGTGGTTGCAGGCGGCCGAGGCATCGGAGTACTTCGGCTGCTGCGAGAACCCGGCCCACGAGGCGACGGGGGTGCGGTTGCGGAAGGTGTAGTACGTGAGGCCCTTGTTGCCCATCACGTAGATCACCGGCTCTTTGCCCTCGCCACGCAGCGTGTGCATCAACTCTTCGGCACGCTTGAGCACGTTGGAGTTGTAGCCACCGGCCATGCCGCTGTCGCTGGTGATCACCAGCACCGCCGCCCGGCGCGGCTCGGCACGCTCGGTCAGCAGCGGGTGGGTGAGGTTCTTCGACGCGTTCGCCAGCTCACCGAGGACCTTGGTGATCTCCTCGGCGTACGGCTTGGCGGCCGCAACCCTGGCCTGCGCCTTGGAGATTCGCGAGGTCGCGATCAGCTCCTGGGCCTTGGTGATCTTCTTGATCGAATTCACACCACGAATGCGGGAGCGCAATTCACGCAAACTTGCCATCAGTCACACTCCCTTCATTCGCATCGGTTTTACGAATTACTCGCATCAGTCCCGAACCTGGGTCACTTCTCGACGTGCTTGCGGGTGACCGACAACGTCTCGACCTCTTCGTGCTCGAGATCGGCCGCTTCGGCCTCGTTCACCACACGGCTGCCGTCGGAGGCGAGGAAGCCCTGCTTGAACTTGTCGGTCTCCGACTTGATCTGGTCGGCGGCCTCGTCCTTGAGGACCTTGCCACCCTCGATCGACTTGAAGGCGTCGGCCGCGGCGCGGTGCAGGTGCTCGAGCAGTTCGCTGTTGAAGCGACGGATGTCGGCGACCGGGACCGAGTCGAAGCGGCCGTCGTCGACCAGGAAGATCGAGACGATCTGGTCCTCGACGGCGACCGGCGAGTACTGGTCCTGCTTGAGCAGCTCGACCCAGCGGGCGCCACGCTCGAGCTGCGCCAGCGACGCGGCGTCGAGGTCGGAGGCGAAGGCGGAGAACGCCTCCAGCTCGCGGAACTGCGCCATTTCCAGACGCAGCGAACCGGCGACCTTCTTCATGCCCTTGGTCTGGGCGGCGCCACCGACACGGGAGACCGAGGTACCGACGTTGATCGCCGGGCGGACACCCTTGTTGAACAGGTCGGACTCGAGGAAGACCTGGCCGTCGGTGATCGAGATGACGTTGGTCGGGATGAACGCCGAGATGTCGTTGGCCTTGGTCTCGATGATCGGCAGACCGGTCATCGAGCCGGCGCCGAGCTCGTCGGACAGCTTGGCGCAGCGCTCCAGCAGACGGGAGTGCAGGTAGAAGACGTCACCCGGGTAGGCCTCGCGGCCCGGCGGGCGACGCAGCAGCAGCGAGATGGCGCGGTACGCCTCGGCCTGCTTGGTCAGGTCGTCGAACACGATGAGGACGTGCTTGCCCTGGTACATCCAGTGCTGGCCGATGGCCGAACCGGTGTACGGCGCAAGCCATTTGAAGCCGGCGGAGTCGGAGGCGGGAGCGGCGACGATCGTCGTGTACTCCAGCGCGCCACGGGCCTCGAGCGCGGACTTGACGCCCGCGATGGTGGAGCCCTTCTGGCCGACGGCGACGTAGATGCAGCGCACCTGCTTGGCCGGATCGTTGGAGTCCCAGTTCGCCTTCTGCGCCAGGATGGCGTCGATGCAGACCGCGGTCTTGCCGGTCTTGCGGTCGCCGATGATCAGCTGACGCTGGCCACGGCCGATCGCGGTGAGGGCGTCGATGGCGGTGATGCCGGTGGCAAGCGGCTCCTCGACGGGCTGACGCTCCAGCACGGAGGCGGCCTGCAGCTCGAGCACGCGCTGCTCTTCCGCCTCGATCTCGCCGAGACCGTCGATCGGGTGGCCGAGCGGGTCGACCACGCGGCCGAGGAAGTTGTCGCCCACCGGAACCGAGAGCACGTCGCCGGTCCGGCGAACCTGCTGGCCCTCTTCGAGGTCGGCGTATTCGCCGAGGATGACCGCACCGATCGAGCGGTCTTCGAGGTTCAGCGCAACGCCGAGCACGCCACCAGGGAACTCCAGCAGCTCATTGGCCATTGCCGAAGGCAGGCCGCTGACATGCGCGATGCCGTCGGCTGTGTCGGTGACAACACCGACTTCTTCGATGGAGGTCTCGGGGGTGTAGCTCTGCGTGTAGCTCTCGATCGCGCTACGGATCTCGTCGGAGGAGATCGTCAGCTCCGCCATGTTCTTCCTGCTCTCGCTGTGTCGAATGTCGGGGGTATTGGACGTCAGGTCAGGGACCGACGCAGCCGTTCGAGCCGGCCGATGGCGCTGCCGTCGATCACGTCGTCGCCGACGTGTACGACGAGCCCGCTCAGCAGACTCGGGTCGACCTGCACGTGCACCTGGATCGGCTTGTCGTAGATGCGATGCAGCGAGGCGGCGAGCCGCTCGCGCTGCTGCGCCGACAGTTCGATCGCCGCACGCACGTGCGCCACGATCTGGTCGCGACGGGCCGCGGCCAGGTCGGACAGTTCGTCGAATGCCACCCCGACTGCCGTCTTCTGCCTGGTCACCACCTGCTCAGCCAGGGTTAGGGTGATGGATTCGGTCTTGCCGGTGAGGAGGCGATCGATCAGTTCCCGCTTGGCCTGCGCCGGTTTGGTCCGATCGGCGAGTGCCTGCTCCAGGTCGGGGTTGTCGCTGATGATCCGACCGAGCCGGAACAGCTCGTCCTCGACCGCGTCGAGCCGACCACTGTCGGACGCCGACTCCAGCAACGCTTCTTGGCCGAGCAACACCAGGGTGGCGACCAGGTCGGCGGTCCTTGACCAGTCCTGGGCCACCGCGGTGGTCAGCACGGCCTGCGTGGCCGGGCTGACCTTGCCGCCGAAGACCCGCTCACTGAGCTCGGCCCGGACCGAGCCGGGCACCGACACGTCCGCGAGCGCAACACGCAGCGAACGCTGGTCGTCCAGCACGGCGACAACGGCGAACAGTTCGGAACCCGTTGTGGCCGCGACACTGTCGCTTCCGGTCAGAGCGGCCCTGAGCGCCTCCCGAGACCGGGCGCAGGCCTCGCGGCTCGCTGCGTACATGCTTCTCACTTTCGCGTCGCTACCTTCCGACCCCGATGCCGGCTTTCGACTCGTCATCGAGCTCGGTCAGGAACCGCTCGATCGACGCCGCCTGCTTAGCTTCGTCCGAAACCGACTGCCCGATAATCTTTTCGGCCAAATCTACGGCGGTGTGGCCGAGTTCGGAGCGCAGTTCGGTAAGGATTTGCTGGCGCTGTGCTTCCAGCTGGCTGTGGCCCGCGGCGACGATGCGGTCACTTTCGGCCTGCGCGTCCGCGCGCATCTGCGCGAGGATCTGCTGGCCCTGGGTGCGCGCGTCCTCACGGATACGCGATGCCTCTAGCCTGGCTTCGGCCAACTGCTGCTGGTACTGCTGCAGCGTGAGCTGAGCCTGTTCCTGAGCGGCTTCGGCCCGAGCGATACCACCCTCGATCTTATCGCCGCGCTCGTCGAGCACCTTGAGCAAGCGTGGGATCACATATTTGTAGAAAACGACGCCGATGATCGCGATGCAGACCACCGACCACACGATGTCGTATGTCTCGGGGATGAGGGGGTTGATGTCTTCCCCAGCATCCGCGGCGAACACAGAAAGCCCGTTCATGGCAATCAGAAGATGAAGCCGGCCACAAGGCCGATCAGGGCGAGGGCCTCGGTGAACGCGATACCGAGGAACATGTTGGTACGGATCGCACCCTGAAGCTCGGGCTGACGGGCAAAGCCCTCGATCGCCTTACCGACAACGATGCCGACGCCGATGCCGGGGCCGATCGCGGCGAGACCGTAGCCGATGGCGCCGTAGCCCTTGATCTTGTCAGAGTTCGAAGCGGCTTCCTGGGCCAGGTACGCGAGGCTCATGAGTTCCATTCCCTTTCTGTTGCTCACCCGCCGGTCGGCGTGTGTAGCAGGTATCCGGTAGTTGTGGGTCAGTGCGAATCTGCGTGCTGCGCGAGCCCGATGTAGACCGCGGTCAGCAGGGCGAAAACGTAGGCCTGCAAGAAGATGACCAGGATCTCGAAGAGGGTGAACCCGAGACCCGCGATCAGCGAGAACGGCGAGAACACCTTCATCCACGCGACGGCGTCGAACAAGAAGAACCAGGTGGCACTGAAAAAGAGCACCAGCATGATGTGTCCGGCCAGCATGTTGGCCATGAGTCGCACCGTCAGCGTGAACGGACGGAGGATGAACGTCGAGACGAACTCGATCGGAATCAGCAGTATGTGCAGCGCGGGCGGGACATTCGGAACCACGATGCTGCTGCGCATGTAGGTGAGGAACCCGTACTTCTTGATGCCGACGTAGTTGAACGCGAGGTAGGCAATGAGGGCCAACACCAGCGGAAAGCCGACTCGGGCGTTCGACGAGATGTTCAAACCCGGAATGATGCCGGAGAAGTTCAGAAAGAGCACCGAGAAGAAGATTGTCGCGATCAGCGGAAAGTACTTGCGACCGGTTTCCTTACCGAGCACCTCGTCGCAAATCTGCTCCTTGACGAACACCAGACCGGTTTCGGCGATGTTCTGCAGGCCGCGCGGGACAAGGCGCGGATTCCGGAATGCGAGCAGCATGACGATGATCAGGACGGCCGACATGATGAGCCGGATCAGCATCAAACGATCGAGTTCGAACGGCGTACCCTCGAACAGCAGCGCTGGAGGGAAGAAGTCGGACAGCGATGGCGCGTGGAACTCGCCCGCCAAAGTGGTGACGCTCAGCGTTCTCTCCCGTGTTCGGGCCGTGGGTTCGGTTGATCCCACGGTTCGATCGGACATTGACGATCAATTTGGGTCGACTCAGGTCGGCTCGAAATTCGTCAGCAGCTGTGCGGCGGGTTTTGATTCCGCCTGGCGTCTGTACGTGTGTCGGCGACATCGTCGACATGCAGAACCGGAACCCTCAGAGCCCGGCACGGCAGTAAGCATAGCGGCACTCGGAGGGATCTTGACGATCCCCCCTCGCTTGGTTGCTTGCTTACCAACACTTTACCAAGTTATCTACGACAGCGTGTAGGTGGGTGGGGATCAATCTTCCCGAGTCTGCGAATCCGCCGTCTCCTCGGGCACCGTCACGTACGGAACCTTCTGGCGCACAACGCCATACGTCTCCGCGCCGAGCACGATGACCAGGGCGCCGACCACGGTCAAGAAAAGGACCATTCGGTCATAAAAGTCGAATTGATTCAGTATTGCTATGACCAAAAGGCCCACCAGCATTTTGCCGACCCAGCTGGCCAACATCACCATGCCCGCGGTGGACGGCGGCAATTTCGCGCCGAACAACACCACGGCAGCGGTGGTCAGGATGAAGCCGCCGCCGATGGCCGAGCCGATCAGCGCGCCCCACAGACCTGGCGTGCCTGCGGCCGCGGCGCCGATCGCGACGGACAGCACCACCAGCACGCCCAATCCGATCAGGCCGTAGCGCAGCGCCGCCTTCAGCGGGGCGTCGGGACCGGGAACTGGGGTAGGTGTGAAGCTCACGTTTGCGAAGACTACCCGGCGGGCGGCTGGTCCCCCGCCGCCTCCCTGCGGCGCAGCCCGGGAATAGCGGTCACCACGAGGGCGAAGACCAGCCCGCCTGCCACCAGCAGCACGACGAGTGTGAGGTTCATCAACGAGGTGCCGACCGCACCGAATGCGAGGATGCCGACCCATAAGTAGATGAGCAGCACCACGCGTCGATGGGAATGCCCGATCTGCAGCAACCGGTGATGCAGGTGCATCTTGTCCGGCGTGGAGAAGCTCACCCCGGCTCGTACCCGGCGCACGATCGCGAGCACCAGGTCGAGCACCGGAATGAACATGACCGCGCCGACCAGCAGCAGCGGCGACAGCAGACCGACGATGTCGCGTGTGCCGAAGCCCTGCAGCGGGATACGCCCTGACGCGCTGGTGGAGACGGCGGCGAGCACGAGGCCGATCAGCATCGAACCCGAGTCGCCCATGAATATCCGGGCTGGCTGGAAATTGTGTGGCAGGAAACCGAGGCAGGCACCGGCCAACGCGGCGGCGAGCAACGCGGGCGGGTAGGTGTCGACCGAGCCGCCCTGTTCGGTCATCAACCCGATCGCGAAGACGAACACCGCGACCGCCGCGATCAGCCCCAACCCGGCGGCGAGTCCATCGAGCCCGTCGACGAAGTTCATCGCGTTGACCAGGGTCACGGTGACCCCCACCGTGATCAGACCACCTTGTAGCGCATCCAGGAAAACCGTGGTGTTGTTGAACGGGTTGTAAATGCTGTACCAGCTCAGACCCATGACGGCCATCACACCCGCCGCGGTTACCTGTCCGACGAACTTCGTCAGCGCGTCGAGACCCCAGCGGTCGTCGACGATGCCGACCGCGACGATGATCGTGCTCGCCACCAGCACCGCGAGCGGAATGTTCGGGGTGTAGTCGAAGCCACGGCGCAGCGCGGGGAGTCGGTAGGCGAACAGCATCGCCGCGACCACCCCGATGTAGATGCCGACACCGCCCATCCGCGGAATCGGCTTGACGTGCACGTCACGGTCGCGCGGCACCGCGACGGCGCCGAACCCGATGGCGAGCACCCGGATTCCGCCGGTAGCGAGGAAGGTCACGACCGCGGAGATCAGCAGGACGAGCAGTAGCTCCCGTGACGGGACGACCGCACCCGAACCACTCATCCGCGGCACCCACCGCTCATCGGGTGGAGGCGCCGGACAGCGCCTCCGGCGACATGTCGAGGACATCGGCGATATCGCCGATGGGCACCGCGCCCTCGCGCAGGATGCGCGGCTGGTCGGCGGTGAGGTCGACGATGGTGGAGGCGACCGCGTGGTCGGCGGGGCCACCGTCGAGGTAGATGCCGACGTGTTCACCCAGTTGGTCGCGGGCCTCCGCGGCGGTCTTGGCTGGCGGTTGGCCGGAGACATTGGCGCTGGAGACGGCCAGCGGGCCGACCTCGCGGAGCAGCTCGAGGGTGACCGGGTGCAGCGGCATCCGGAGCATCACGGTGCCGCGCGTGTCGCCGAGGTCCCAGGCGAGCGAAGGGGCCTGCTGCACAACCAGACTCAGGCCGCCGGGCCAGAACGCCCGGATCAGCTCGCGGGCCTGTGGGCGCACCGAGAAGACCAGGCCGTCGATGGTGTGCCAGGAACCGACCAGGACCGGCACCGGCATGTCGCGACCACGACGCTTGGCCGCGAGCAGCGAGCTCACCGCGGTGGAGTCGAAAGCGTCGGCGGCAAGGCCGTAGAGCGTGTCGGTGGGCAGCACGACGAGTCGCCCGGACTTCAGGGCGCTGGTGGCTGCGGTCAGTCCGGCGGCGCGGGCGTCGGGATCCGCGCAGTCATAGACGGTACTCACGGCGTCCATCCTGTCACGCGTGCGCTCACGGACCACCATCCCCTGGCCGACCGCCGCAGCGAATGCCGCAATCCGGGCATCGCGCGGTCACGCACGAGTCGCGGCGACGAAGCGGGGCCTGCCCGCGAGGTCGGGGTGTTCGACGATGTCGGTGAAGTCGCCCTGCTTGCCGAGCAGGGCCGCGAGGTCGGAACCGTTGGAGTCGTCGTGTTCGATGGCCGTGGCGCCGCCCGTGCGCAGTAGGCGGGTGATGGTGGGGATCATGCCGCGGATGACGTCGAGACCGTCGGGGCCGCCGAAGAGGGCCAGGTGCGGATCGTGTTCGGCGACTTCGGGATCCAGTCGCGCGCCTTCGGGAATGTAGGGCGGGTTGGACACCAGGACGTCGACTCGGCCGTCGAGTACGGTCAGCAGGTTCGGGTCGGTGACGTTGTCCGCGTGCAGGGTGATGGGCGTGTCGCCGTCGGCGATGCACTGGTCGGCATTGCGGCGGGCCCATCCAAGCGCCGCCGAATCGAGTTCTACCGCATGGACATCGGCGTCGGGGCGCGCGTGCGCGATGGCAAGCGCCAGCGCGCCGGAGCCGGTGCACAGGTCGACGACGATCGGCGGGTGATCGTGCGGGAGCGCCTCGAGCTGAGCCAGCGCCCAGGCGAACAGCAGCTCGGTCTCCGGACGCGGGATGAAGACACCGGGCCCGACCGCCAGGTCGATCTCGCCCATCGCCACGGTTCCGGTCAAGTGCTGCAACGGAATTCGCTGCGCCCGGCGGTCGACCAGGGCGCGGTACTCGGTCAGCTGGTCCGGCGTGACAAGCGGGGTGAGGGCCAGCCTGCTGCGCTCGACCCCGAGCACGTGTGCGGCCAATTGCTCCGCATCGGCCTGCGGACTGTGCACCCCGGCCTGACGCAATGTCTGGATAGCGTCGTTGATGGCGGGGCGCAGCGCTTCGCGGGTCATAGACATGGCAACGACTCTTCCCGAAAGGTGTTTATTCCGCGGCCATTCGAGCTTCGCGATCCGCCTTGCCGAGTGCGTCGAGCAACGCGTCCATGTCACCGTCCAGCACGGCATCCAGGTTGTGCGCCTTGAAACCGATGCGGTGGTCGGCGATCCGGTTCTCCGGGAAGTTGTAGGTGCGGATGCGCTCGGAGCGGTCGACGGTGCGAATCTGACTCGCCCGGCCCGCCGCGGCTTCCTGATCGGCCTGCTCCTCGGCGAGAGCTTGCAGTCGCGCGGCGAGCACCTGCATGGCGCGGGCCTTGTTCTGCAGCTGCGAACGCTCGTTCTGGCAGGTCACCACGATGCCGGAGGGCAGGTGGGTGATGCGGACGGCGGAGTCGGTGGTGTTGACGCCCTGGCCGCCCTTGCCCGACGAACGGTAGACGTCGATGCGCAGGTCGGTCTCGTCGATCTGCACCTCTTCCACCTCGTCGGGTTCCGGATAGATCAGCACACCGGCGGCCGAAGTGTGGATGCGGCCCTGCGATTCGGTCACCGGGACGCGCTGCACGCGGTGCACGCCGCCCTCGAACTTGAATCGCGACCAGACACCGTCGCGCGCGGCGTCGCGGCTCTTGATCGACAGCGTCGCGTCCTTGTACCCACCGAGATCGGACACGGTGACGTCGAGGATCTCGACCTTCCAGCCGTGCCGTTCGGCGTAGCGGACGTACATGCGCGCCAGGTCGGAGGCGAACAGCGCCGATTCCTCGCCGCCCTCACCGGATTTCACCTCGAGCACCACGTCGTCGCCGTCGTGCGGGTCGCGCGGGGCGAGCAGGTCGGCGAGGGTCTGCTCCAGCTCGGCGACCTGGCGTTCCAGGTCGGGGACCTCGGCGGCGAAGGACGCGTCGTCGGCGGCGAGTTCCTGCGCGGCGGCGAGATCGTCACGCGCGGACTTCAATTTGGTATAGGTGGCCATGATCGGCGCGAGTTCGGCGAACCGCTTGCCGACCCGGCGCGCGGCGCCCGGATCATTGTGCAGCGCCGGATCGGACAGCTGCGTCTCCAGGCCGGCGTGCTCGGCCAGAATGTCGTCGATCGCGGACGGTTGCGTCACTGTGCTTCCTCTTCCTGAATTCCCTGTCTAAAAAGGACCCCATACAAAAAACACCGACGCCCGGCCTGCGGAGCAGGACCGGGCGTCGGCGAGGAAGCTACTTGGCTGCGGCGTCGTCCGCGTCGGCCTTCTTGCCCGCGCGCTTGCCGTAGCGAGCCTCGAAGCGGGCCACGCGGCCACCGGTGTCGAGGATCTTCTGCTTGCCGGTGTAGAACGGGTGGCACTGCGAGCAGACCTCGACGTTGATGTGTCCCGACTCCTTGGTGCTGCGAGTCTGGAACGTATTGCCGCAACCACAGACGACCGTGGTCTCGACATACGTGGGGTGAATTCCTGCCTTCATGGGTGTCCTCTCGATATTGGCCGCCGGGTCGCTCGCGCGCGAATCGCGGGAACGTGAACCGGAGCCGACTTAGGCGGGAGGTCTGCTCGAAACAGAGCAGACGCAACGACCGTTCAGTATGCCAGAACAGTCCCTACGCTCCCAAAACGCCCCCGGCAAGCGGTTTGTTCCCACCCTAGGTACTCCCCCTATCGCCCCCGCCCCAGGAACTCCGGGCACGCACTTCGCGGCTGTCTCAGCAACCCTGAAGACGGGTAGTTGGCTACTCAGGTATGCGAACAGCTTCGTTCATAGAGTGTGAGACCTTGGCACAGCGGCGTGCCGTGACCAGCGAAGGGAGAACTTGTGAACATCCGGGTCGCGTCGGCGATTTTCGGTCTGTTGATTCTCGCCGTCGTGGTCGGCTGGTGCGCTCTGCCCGACACCGCCGCCTCGGCCGCTCCGGGAACCGCCGGGTACTTCCAGGCCTCGACCACCGCCCCGGAGGGGAGCGCGGTGGCAACCTCGGCGATCATCCTCGGCTTCCTGATCAGCGGCGCGACCATCATCGGGCTCATGTTCTTCGTGCCGAGAACGCCGAAAGGGCCCCGCCGTAGCGAGGCCCTTTCGGCAGTACAACGTGCGAACCTATTCGTCCAAGGCGCCAGGCGCGGTCTTGCTCACCTGCATCAGGAACTCGAGGTTGTTCTTGGACTTCTTCAAACGGTCGATCAGCAGATCGATCGCCTGGTGCGAGTCAAGGCCGGACAGTACGCGGCGCAGCTTGTGCAGTACCGCGGCCTCGTCGGGGTTGAGCAGTAGCTCGTCCTTACGAGTGCCGGACGGGTTGACGTCCACCGCGGGGAACACGCGCCGTTCCGCGATCTTGCGGTCCAGCTTGAGCTCCGCGTTACCGGTGCCCTTGAATTCCTCGAAGATGACCGTGTCACCGGTGGAACCGGTCTCCACCATCGCGGTCGCGATGATGGTGAGCGAGCCACCGTTCTCGATATTGCGCGCCGCGCCGAGGAACCGCTTGGGCGGGTACAGCGCGGTGGAATCGACACCACCGGACAGGATTCGACCCGAAGCGGGCGAGGAGTTGTTGTACGCGCGACCCAGTCGAGTGATCGAGTCGAGCAGCACCACAACGTCTTTGCCCATTTCCACCAGCCGCTTGGCCCGCTCGATGGCGAGCTCGGCGACCGAGGTGTGGTCGCCCGGCGGACGGTCGAAGGTCGAGGCGATGACCTCACCCTTCACCGAACGCTGCATGTCGGTGACCTCTTCAGGACGCTCGTCGACCAGCACAACCATGAGGTAGACCTCGGGGTTGTTGATGGCGATGGCGTTGGCGATGTCCTGCATGATCGTCGTCTTACCGGCCTTCGGCGGCGAGACGATCAGGGCGCGCTGGCCCTTACCGATCGGCATGATCAGGTCGATGACTCGGGTCGTCAGCTTGTTCTGCTGAGTCTCCAAGCGCAGCCGCTGATTCGGGTAGAGCGGGGTGAGCTTGCTGAACTCGGGCCGACGCTTCGAATCCTCGACGTCACCACCGTTGACGGTGTCGAGCCGGACCAGCGGATCGAACTTCTGTCGCTGGTTGTTCTGCTCGCCGTCGCGCGGAGCACGCACCGCACCGGTGATCGCGTCACCGCGGCGCAGGCCGTTCTTGCGCACCAGGTTCATCGAGACATAGACGTCGTTCGGCCCGGCAAGGTAGCCCGAGGTCCGGACGAAGGCGTAGTTGTCCAGCACGTCGAGGATGCCCGCGACCGGCTGAAGCACGTCGTCGTCGCGGATCTCCAGCTCGCGTGCCTCGCCGCCACCGCCACCGGTCTCGCGGTCGCGCCCACGACGACGCTCACGGAATCGGCGTCCCCGCCGACCGCGCCCGTCACCTTCGTCGTCGTCATTGTTGTTGCGAGCGTTATTGCGGTCGTTGTTCCGGCCGCCGTTGGCGTTGCCGCCACCGTTACCGTTCTGGTTGTTGCGCTCACCGGACTGGCCGCGCTCACCGGACTGATTCCGCTCACCCGACTGTGCGCGGTCGCCGGACTGATTGCGCTCACCTTGATTGCGCTCGCCCTGATTGCGCTCGCCCGACTGACTGCGCTCGCCCTGATTGCGCTCGGACTGGTTCCGCTCGCCCGACTGGTTGCGCTCGCGGCGCCGCTCGCCCTGCTCGGTGTCCTGCTTCGGCTCGTCACCACGCGCATCGGCCGTCGCGGTCTCGCCGCCTCCGGATCGCGCCTGGTCACGGCCGCGCCGCTGCCGACCACGACCACGCTGACCGCCATCGCGGCCGGAATCCTCGGTGGACTCGGTCGTGGTGGTCGGTGTGGCCTCGGCCGGTGCCGAGTTCACGGGAGCGGATTCCTTCGCCGGGGCAGCAGCCTCGACGACCGGAGTTTCCTTCGCCGGGGCGGTGGACACATCGAGGGTCCCCTGCTCTGCGCGAGCGGGCGCCGGCGCGGCGGCCGGTGCTTCCGCATTACCGGGTGTGTTGGCCTTGGCGGAAACCGCGGACTTGGCCTGTCCCCCTTCGGGCTTTTCACCCTTGGCCGGTTTCCCGGACTGATTTTCCTTGATAGCGGCGATCAAATCGCCTTTGCGCATTCCGGAGGTGCCTCGGATACCGAGCTCCCCCGCGAGCGCGCGCAACTGCGGCAACAACATTCCAGTCAGCCCCGATCGTGCGACGTCGGTTTGTTCGCTCATCTTCGAAATCTGTCCGGAGTCACTTTCGCGGTCCCCCGGAGATGTTGGGTTGGATTCCACCCCGGGTGTTGCGAGCAGGTCCGTATCTGTCACGGAAATCCTTTCCTTCCCCCGATTGCCGTGTGCTGTTTCGAGGGTTCGTCCCGCAGTCCGGGCATTCTGCCGGACTCGGATGCGTCCGTCCGCTTCGCCACCGGTGGTGTGAGGTGGGGAGTGATCATTCCAGTTGCGCAGCTACGCAGCACCCCCATGGCCTGGAGGCTCGAGCCTGGAGCCTGCTGGAGCGATTGCCCTGATGAAGCACCGGCGTCTGATGCGCACGATGTACGGACTCGCTCAGGATAGCTGCCCATTGCGAATCTCGGCAAGCCAGACTCGCCGTCAGTCGATCAGTACTCCGTCGGCCAGTCCCGGTTCGACCACCCGCAACCCGTCGATGGCCGCGAGTTCACGGAGTTCGGCAGGGAATTCGCAGGTACTCAAGGCCAAAACGGTGGGGCCTGCCCCCGACACGGTAGCGGCGATGCCCGCCGCGCGCAGCCGGGAAATCCAGGTGGTGGTCAGCGGGAGCGCGGGCGCGCGCTGGGCTTGGTGCAGCCGGTCGGCTGTCGCTGGCATCAGCAGATCGGGACGTTGGGTCAGCGCCACCACCGCCAAAGCGGCCCTGCTTACGTTGAACGCGGCGTCACCGTGCGGCACGACCTCGGGCAACAAACCCCTGGTGTGCGCGGTGGACGAGCGTTCTTCCGGAATGAGCACCACCGGCCGCAGCGCCGGATGAGCGTCGAGCCGCACGGCCCGGTAGACCCGGCCGTGGTGCTCGGCCACCGGCACGCCGTCCTGGCCGATGTCGGCGGCCCGGTCGGTCTCGGTCCAGGACACAACGACGCCGCCGAGCACGCTGGCCGCCGCGTTGTCCGGGTGGCCCTCGAATTCCGCTGCGAGCTGCACCAATTGGTCGGTGGAGATGGCAAGCTCCGGATCGAACTTCGCCGCGATGGCGCACCCGGCGGCCAGCCCGCCGACGACCGCCGAGGCCGAGGACCCGAGCCCGCGCGAATGCGGAATCACGTTGCGGCACACCACATCGAGCCCGTCGGCCCAGACGCCCGCCGATTCGAGTCCGCGCTCGATCGCGCGCACCACGAGATGTGAAGGGCCCCAGGGGACATCGTCGGCGCCCTCACCCTCGACCCGGATGTTGAGCCCGGAATCGGTAGTGCGCACCTCGATCTCGTCGTAGATCCCCAAAGCCATACCGAGCGAATCGAATCCGGGACCGAGGTTCGCGCTGGAGGCCGGCACCCGCGCGGTCACCGAAAGACCCGCTGGCAGCGTACGACTCGGGCTCGCGGTCCGCGGCCGTACGTACAGCTGGCCTTCGCGCGAATCCAACTCAGGCCAGCTCTAGTTCGGCGGCGACCGCGACCGGGTCGACCGGAATCGCCTGCACCTGCGGCATTCCAAGCAGCGCGGTGTCGGGATCCTTGAGCCCGTTGCCGGTGACGGTGCACACGACGGTCAGGCCCGAGTCGAGCCAGCCCTCCTTGTGCGCGGCGAGCAGACCGGCGACGCTGGCCGCCGAGGCTGGCTCGACGAACACGCCCTCACGCGCGGCGACGAGGCGGTATGCCGCAAGGATCTCGTCGTCGGTGGCGGCGCGGAACGCGCCGCCGGACTCGTCCTTGGCCGCCATCGCGCCGTTCCAGGACGCGGGCGCGCCGATCCGGATGGCCGTCGCGATGGTCTCCGGATTGCGCACCGGGGCGCCGTTGACCAGCGGCGCGGCACCGGCGGCCTGCACGCCGAGCATGCGCGGCAGCTGGGTGGTGATGCCGTCGGCGTAGTACTCGCGATAGCCGCGCCAGTAGGCGGTGATGTTGCCGGCGTTGCCCACCGGCAGCGCGTGCACGTCGGGCGCCCTGCCGAGCACGTCGCAGATTTCGAACGACGCGGTCTTCTGGCCCTCGATCCTGGCCGGGTTCACCGAGTTGACCAGGCCGATGCTCGGAAAGTCCGAGGTCACCTTGCGGGCGAGCTCCAGGCAGTCGTCGAAGTTGCCGTCCACCTGAATGATCTTGGCGCCCAGCATGACCGCCTGGGCCAGCTTGCCCATCGCGATCTTGCCCTGCGGGATCAGCACGGCACAGGTCATGCCCGCGCGAGTGGCGTAGGCCGCCGCGGATGCCGAGGTGTTGCCGGTGGACGCGCAGAGCACCGCCTGCTGACCCTGGTACTTGGCGTCGGTGATCGCGACCGTCATGCCGCGGTCCTTGAACGAGCCGGTCGGGTTCAGGCCCTCGACCTTGAGATAAACATCACATCCGGTCAATTCGGACAGGTGCGGTGCGGGCACCAGCGGCGTACCGCCCTCGTACAGGGTGACCGGCTCCCACTCGGCCGCGCCCGCGATCCGATCGCGGTAAGCCGCGATCAGACCCGGCCAGCGGGAGTGCACTCCTGCTTGCGGCGCCACGCCAGTCCTACTCATTCTTCGGTGCCTTCCAATCTCAAAACACTGGTGATTGATGTGACGGATTCCATCTCGCCAAGGGCGGCGACGGTGTCCGCGAGCGCGGATTCCACGGCGTGGTGGGTAACCACGACCAAGCGAGCTCCGGTGCCGTGCCCCTCTTGGCGGACGGTCGAAATGCTCACCCCGTGCTTGGCGAATTCGCCCGCCACCGCGGCAAGTACCCCGGGACGGTCTGCCACCTGCAGGTTCACGTGATAGCGGGTGGGTGTATCGCCGATCGGCGCGATCGGTAGCTCAGCATAAACCGATTCGCCGGGAGCGCGGCCACCGTAGAACTTGTTGCGCGCGGCCATCACCAGATCGCCGAGCACCGCGGACGCGGTCGGCGCGCCGCCGGCGCCCTGTCCGTAGAACATCAGCCGTCCCGCGTTCTCGGCCTCCACGACCACCGCGTTGAACGCGCCGCTCACGGCGGCTAAAGGATGCTTGCGCGGCACCAGGGCCGGGTAGACGCGCACCGAAACGCGCTCCTTGCCGCCCTCGGCCAGGCTCGGCTCGCCGGGTCCGGCGGGCACCCGCTCGCAGATGGCGAGCAGCTTGACCGTGCAGTTCAGCGCGGACGCGGTCTCCAGATCCTCGGAGCTGATCTTGGAGATGCCCTCGCGGTACACGTCGGCGGCGGTCACCCTGGTGTGGAAGGCGAGCGAGGCCAGGATCGCGGCCTTGGCGGCGGCGTCGTAGCCCTCGACATCGGCGGTCGGGTCGGCCTCGGCGTAACCGAGGCGGGTGGCCTCGGCCAGGGTGTCGGAGTAGTCGGCGCCGGTCTCGTCCATCGCGGAGAGGATGAAGTTGGTGGTGCCGTTGACGATGCCCACGACCCGGTTGACCCGGTCACCGGCCAGCGACTGGATCAGCGGGCGGACCACCGGGATGGCACCGGCAACCGCGGCCTCGAAGTAGAGGTCGGCGCGGTTGCGTTCGGCGGCCGCCGCGAGTTCGCCGGTGTAGTCGGCCAGCAGCGCCTTGTTCGCGGTCACCACGGATTTGCCAGCGTTCAGCGCGGCCAGGATCAGGCGGCGCGGCGGGTCGATGCCGCCGATCACCTCGACAACCAGGTCGACGTCGTCGCGGGCGACCAGGGCGTCCGCGTCGGTGGTCAGCAGGTGGGCAGGCAGGCCGCGGTCGGTGTCGAGATTGCGGACGGCGACGCCGCGAAGGACCAGCGGCGCGCCGACGCGGGAACGCATATCGTCGGAATGCTCACGCAGAATCCGCACCACCTCGGTGCCGACATTGCCCATGCCGAGGACCGCGACGCCGATCGGTTGATCTCTCCCCCAGGTGTTCTGAGCGGGATTGGGCCCACCCGCCGCCCGGCCACCACCCCCGATGGAATCGCTGCGCGATACAGAGTTCATTGCACCTCCAAGCTGAGCAGGTCCGCCACCGTTTCCCGGCGCAGAATGAGTCGCGGTTGTCCGTCACGCACCGCGACCACCGCGGGGCGGGTCAGCTGGTTGTATCGGCTCGACATCGAATAGCAGTACGCGCCCGTCGCGGCGACGGCGACGAGATCGCCGGGGCCGACATCTTCGGGCATCCAGGTGTCACGGATGACGATATCGCCACTCTCACAATGCTTTCCGACGACGCGCGCGACCACGGGCGCGGCATCGGAGGAACGGGAGACCAGGCGGCAGTCGTAGTCGGCCTGGTACAGCGCCGGGCGGATGTTGTCGCTCATGCCGCCGTCGACGCTGATGTAGCGCCTGCGCAGGCCGCCGTCGAGGGAGACGTCCTTGACGGTGCCGACCTCGTACAGGGTGACGGTGCCTGGTCCGGCGATGGCGCGGCCGGGCTCCACCGCGATCCTCGGCTGCGGCAGGCCGATGACGGCCGCCTCCGCGGCGACCAGGTCGCACACCTTACCGGCGAAGTCGTCCAGCGGCGGCGGGTCATCGCTCGGCAGGTACGAAATACCAAGTCCGCCACCGAGATCCAGCGTGGAGATCTGCGCGGTGCGGTCGACGCCGAACTTTTCGATGGCGTCGTGCAGCAACCGCAGCATGCGGCGCGCGGCGATCTCGAAGCCGTCGATATCGAAGATCTGCGAACCGATGTGGCTGTGCAGGCCGACCAGGCGCAGGTTGTCCGCGTCGAAGACGCGCGCGAGCGCCTCCATGGCGTCACCACCGGCGATCGAGAAGCCGAACTTCTGATCCTCGTGCGCGGTCGAAATGTATTCGTGCGTATGGGCTTCCACGCCGACAGTCACTCGGACGAGCACGTCCTGCAGCACACCGGCGCGGCCAGCGATAGCCTCTAGTCGCTCGATCTCGATCAGCGAATCGACGACAACGTGGCCGACACCGGCGGCCACCGCGGCCTCCAGCTCAGTCGCCGATTTGTTGTTGCCGTGCAAGGCAATTCGCTCGGCCGGGAAGCCGGCGTGCAGGGCGACCGCGAGTTCGCCGCCGGAGCACACGTCGAGCGACAGGCCCTCGTCGCGGATCCATCGGGCGATCTCGCCGCACAGAAAAGCCTTGGACGCGTAGTGAACTCGCGCGTTCGGGCCGAACGCGCGCACCATATCGCGGCAGCGGGAGCGGAAGTCGTCCTCGTCGATCACAAACAGCGGGGTGCCGAATTCGGCGGCAAGCTCGTGCACCGGCACACCGGCCAGCCGCACCACGCCGTCGGCGTCGCGGGAGGCGTTGCGCGGCCACACATTCGCGGGCAGATCGATCATCTGCCGCGGGTCACGGGGACGCTCCGGCAGATTGGGGGCGTGCGGAATCTCAGCGTGCCGAGGTCCAGCGGGGTGTGCACTCATACTAAATCCTCCCTGGCGCTCGTCTGAAAAGTCTTGTGCCCGTTCACATGCGCTCCGGTGCACTTACGCCGAGCAGGGCGAGGCCGTTCGCGAGGACCTGACGGGTCGCGTTGACCATCACCAAGCGCGCGGCATTGGTCGGGCTGACGGGCTCGTCCCCGAGGGGAAGCACGCGCAGGTTCTTGTTGGTCTGGAACCGGTGATAGGTACCGGCCAGTTCCTCCAGGTAGCGGGCCACCCGGTGCGGCTCGCGCAGGCCAGCGGCGCTGCTCACCACCCTGGGGTACTCGCCGAGGGTGCGAATGAGCTCGCCCTCTTCGTCGGAGGTCAGCAGCGCGAGATCCGGTGTCACCTTGTCGTATTCGAGTTCGGCGGCATTGCGCGCGATCGACGCGGTCCGCGCGTGCGCGTATTGCACGTAGTAGACCGGGTTCTCGCTGCTCTGGCTGGTCCAGAGATCGAGGTCGATATCGATGCTGGAGTTCACCGAGGAACGCACGAGCACGTACCGACCGGCGTCAACGCCGATCGCCTCGACCAAATCCTCGAGGGTGACCACGGTGCCGGCACGCTTGCTCATTTTCACGGCGACACCGTCTTTGAGCAGATTCACCATCTGCCCGATCAGCACCTCGACGGTGGCCGGATCGTCACCGGATACCGAGGCGATCGCCTTCAACCGGCCGATATAGCCGTGATGGTCGGCGCCGAGCATGTAAATACACAGATCGAAACCGCGCTCGCGCTTGTTCTGGAAGTAGGCGATATCACCGGCGACATATGCGGGCTTGCCGTCGCTTTTGATGACGACGCGGTCCTGATCGTCCCCGTATTCGGAACTCGCGATCCACCACGCGCCGTCTTTTTCATAAAGGTCGCCGGAATCCTTCATCTTCGCGACGGCCTGATCCACCGCACCGGATTCGAACAGCGAGCTCTCGTTGAAGAAGACATCGAAGTCCGTGCCGAACTCGTGCAGCGACTGCCTGATCTGCGCGAACATCAGCTCGACGCCTTCGGCGCGGAACAGCTCCTGCTGCTCGGCTTCCGGCAGTGTCGGCGCCTCCGGATGCGCGGCGACGATGGTGTTCGCGATCTCGCCGATGTAGGCGCCCGCGTAGCCGTCGTCCGGCGTCGGCGCGCCGGTGGCCGCCGCGACCAGCGACCTGGCGAACCGCTCGATCTGCGCGCCGTGATCGTTGAAGTAGTACTCGCGCACCACGTCGGCGCCCTGCGCGGCCAAGATTCGGCCGAGCGCGTCGCCCGCCGCGGCCCACCTGGTCCCGCCGAGATGCACCGGCCCGGTCGGGTTCGCCGATACGAACTCCAGGTTGATCCTGGTGCCCTTCAGCGTCTCCGAGCTGCCGTACGCGGCACCGGCGGCGAGCACCTGCTCCAGAATCGCGCCCTGCGCGGACGCGGCGAGCCGGATGTTGAGGAAGCCGGGCCCGGCCACCTCGGCCGAGGACACCGCGTCGGCCGCGCTCAGCGCCTCGGCGAGCCAGGTCGCCAGATCGCGCGGATTCACGCCCGCCTTTTTCGCGACCTTCATCGCCACATTCGTGGCATAGTCACCGTGTTCCGGGTTGCGGGGGCGCTCGACAGTGACCTCATCGGGCAGGACCGCGGGGTCCAGTCCGCGTTCGACAAGCACCTTCGCCGCGGTAGTGCGAAGGAGATCTGCAAGGTCAGCTGGAGTCACGAGTCTCTATCCTATGGTCTTGGCGGGTGTACACCTCGAGTGGGCACTGCGCCGGAACCGTCCGCAATCCACAGCCATACCGCGGATCCATCACATCGAGAAAGCACAACGAGCGATGCCGAGCAGTCCCAGCGCCAAATCGGCCAAGGCCGCCGCCAAGTTGTCGGGTCCCCGCAAAGGGGGCGGGCGAGGTCAACTTCCCAAGAAGAATCGTCAGATCCCCTGGTTGGCCCTCGGCGCGGCCGTAGTCATCATCGCACTGATCGGTGCACTCGCCTACACCCTGGTACCTAAGTACCAGGAGAAGGCCGACCTGGAGAAGTTCACGCCGAGCGCCGAGCGCAAGGACCCGTCGGACGCGATCACGGGCGTGGTCAAGAAGGAATACCCGGCCGGGCTGCACATCGGCCCGACGCAGCGGGTGGCCTACGACCAGAGCCCCGCGTTCGGCGGACCGCACGACGCGTCCTGGGCGACCTGTACCGGTGTCGTGTACGACAAGCCGATCCGGATGGAGAACGCGGTGCACTCGCTCGAGCACGGCGCGATTTGGATCACCTACAACCCGGACAAGGTCGATGCGGCCGGTATCGACTCGCTGAAGAGCAAGGTGCAGGGCAAGCCGTACTCGTTGATGTCGCCGTATCCCGGTCTTGATCACGCGGTCTCGCTGCAGGCGTGGGGCCATCAGCTGAAGCTGGACAGCGCGAACGACGAGCGCGTCGGCCAGTTCATCCAGGCACTGCGCCTGAACAACTACACCTACCCCGAGGTCGGCGCGGACTGCTCGACGATCGCGTTCGACACCGACAATCCGCCGCCGTTCGACCCGACGCCGCCCGGACCCGACGCGGTGCCGATGGATGGCAAGGGCCTGCAGCAGGATCAGACCGAGGCGGGCGGGATGCCCGGTGGTCTGCCCGGCGTGCCCGGGGTTCCGGGGCTGCCAGGTCTGCCCGGCATGCCGCTGCCGAACCAGCCTGCGCCGCGACCCGGGCCCAACCCGGCCCAGCCCGTGCCCAACCCGGCCCAGCCGGTGCCGGGCCAGCCGCAGCCGAGCCGCTAGTGGCCACCGAAATCGAGCCGGATTCCGCGGAGTCCGGCCTCGGTGCCAAGGTCCGCCGCCAGAGCACCGCACTGCTGATCCTCGGCGCGATCGGCGCCATCCTGATCGGCGTCGCCATCGGCACGCTGATTCGGTTGCCGCTGAACACCTCGTCCGAACCGGACCCCGGCGCGGTCGACATCGGCTTCACCCAGGACATGTCGGCCCACCACGCGCAGGCCGTCGAGATGGCGGGCGTCGTGCTGGTCCGCTCCACCGACACCGACGTGCGCCGCCTCGCCTACGACATCATGACCACCCAGCAGAACCAGGTCGGTCGGATGCAGGGCTGGCTGCAGCTGTGGGGCAAGCCCGCGCAGAGCGTCGACGGTTATATGGGCTGGATGAACGAGCAGCCGAGCGGCCACGGACATTCCAGCGCGACCCAGACCATGTCCGGTCCCATGTCGACCATGCCGGGCATGGCCACCCCCGCCGACCTCGCCGCGCTGCGCCAAGCCACCGGCCCCCCGCTCGACACCCTCTTCCTGCAACTCATGCTGCGCCACCATCAAGGCGGGCTCACGATGATCCAATACGCGGCCCAACACGCCGAAACCACCGCCGTACGCACCCTCGCCGACACCATGGACAAGACCCAACGCGGCGAAGCCCAACTCATCACCACCATGCTCACCGCACGCAACGCCACCCCACTCGCCACGAGCTGACCCGAACCGCCGCCCCCGACAACCCTTTTTGGCGCACGGCGGCCGATGCGATACGCTTTCCCCGCCCGATCGGCGGCCCCACAGCCCCGACCGGTCCTATCCCGCCCTCGTAGCTCAGGGGATAGAGCGTCTGCCTCCGGAGCAGAAGGCCGCAGGTTCGAATCCTGCCGAGGGCACACAGCAGAGAGGCCCCTGATCAGCAGAACTTGCGATCAGGGGCCGTTCTCGTTCCAGCGGTCGACCCGCCTCGTCTAGCCCGCATCCGGCAGTTGGTGGCGGAACCATGTGGTGAGGGCGGTGTCGACCGCGCGGGCGTGAGGCAGTTGTGGTGCGGGTTCGATGCCGGGCTCGTCGGCGAGTGGGTGTGCCAGGCCGGGGATCGACCGCAATTCGGAACTATCTCCTACCGCGTCGACGAGGTCGCGCGCGTCGGTGCGCAGCGCTGGGTGATCCAGCTCGCCGCTGATGACGAGCAGGGGTGCGCGACCGGCGATGGCGCTCGCCTTTTCGACGAAATCCAGGCTGTCGACGGCCTTTTCGGACTCGGCGTCGTACGGGTAGTCGCCAGGGAACAGGTCGACGACGGAGCGCATCCGGATGGCGGCGTTCACCAGGGCGGCGGCGAAGATCGGTAGCTCGGTCTCGGCGAGGATTCGCAACGCGACGGCGCCGCCGAGCGAGGCGCCGAGCACGCCGATCGGGCCGTCATCGACCGGAAGTTGCGTACGGATCGAGGCCAGCGCGGCCGGGAACTCCTCGGCGGCCTGTCGGGCGAACGGGTACAGAAACGACATCAGCGGGTCTTTGTTGAACAGTGCCACGACGGCGTCCGTGCTGCCGTCGACCATGCGCGCACCGCACATCGGCATACCGAGGTGCACCCGCCACGCGGGCAGGTGGTTCATCGGCAACGCGGCCGCGAACGCGGCGTCCGACCTCGGCGCGTCCAGCATGTGCCAGGTGACGATCAACGGCGCGGTGGCGTCACCGGCTGGCGGCAATGCGGTAAACGGCACGCCAGCAGCCGTTCCCGTGATCGGTGAGTTCATGCGCCAACGGTAGGTCTACGACCGCGTTGCTGGAATCCGTTGCGCTATCAGCGAAATCGGCGCGGCGGCGAAATCCGTAGCGGCCGTGCGCGGCACACCGTAGTCTCGCCGGGTGACCGCTTCCGTCGATGATCTCGCGCGTGCGTCCGAAGCCGTCGGCGATCTGCTCGCCGCGATCCGGCCCGATCAGTGGGCCGCGCCGACACCGTGCAGTGCGTGGGATGTGCGCGGCGTGGTCGATCACCTGGTCGTAGTGAATCTGACGTTCGCGGCTCAGCTCGGCGGCGGTCCTGCGCCCGAGCTCGGCGTGGACCGCCTCGGTGACGACCCGGTCGCGGCCTTCCGCACGTCTGCCGCAACGCTGCTGGACGCGCTCGCGCGGACACCATCGGACAGCCCCGGTGTCGACCGACTGCGGCTTCGCCTCGCCGACCTGATCACGCACGGCTGGGATCTCGCCAAGGCCACCGGAATTCCGGTCCAGGTCCCCGCCGAGCTTGCCGAAGGATCACTGACGTTCCTGCGCGAGCAACTCGCCACCCGTCCACGCGGCGCGCAATTCGCCGAGCCGAAACCCATCGACGACGCCGCCCCGGCCCTCGACCGTCTCGCCGCGTTCGCCGGACGCACCGTCGCGCCGCACTCGTAACAGCGGCTAGGCGCAGCTGACCTGGAAGGCGGCGGTCTGGGTGCTGGCGGGCGTGACCTCGAGCTTGACCGACGTCGAGCTCTTCGGCTCGCAGCCGGAGACCGAGGTGAACTGGGCGAGGTAGCAGCCGGGGTCGAGGTTCGTGGTCGCGCTGCCGTCCGGGCCGGTGGTCAGGGTGGCGAGCACCGGGCCCGCCGCGCACGTGGTGATCCCGATCTGGACGCCGGCGACGGCGGCCGGCTCGGCACCTGTGGTCGCGGCCTGCACCCGCAGCGCGCCCTGACCAGCGGGAACCGGGTCGGCACCCGCGGTTCCCGCGCCCTGCGCGATGGCAAGCAGCCCGACGCCTAGCACGGACATGACGAATAGCCTGCGCATCCGAATCTCCTTCTGTACGAACGAAGATGGGCGGTGATCCCGCACCCGGCCAATATAGGCGTCCGCGGGCGCGACGTCGCCGTCGACATCGGCCGGAGCCGCTTTTCACTCGCCTTGGCATGCGGTTGCCGTAATCTTCCAGGAAGCCGAGGGGGCTGACGGAGGACGAGACGATGACTTATCCGCCGGGCGGGCAGCCGCCGCAGCACGGACCGCAGCAGCCCACCGGCTATCCGCCGCCGACGGGCTACCAGCAGGCGCCGCCGAGCGGCCATCAGCCGTCGCGCAAGAGCAAGATCGGCCTGATCGTCGCGCTGGTCGTGGTGCTACTGCTCGCGCTCGGCGGCGTGGTCGTCCTCGGCGCCGTCCTGACGACGCAGGGCAAGGGACCGCTCGCCTCCGATGGGAAGCGGATCGAGGTCGCGATCCACGACTTCTACGACACGCTGCAGGCCAAGGGATTCCGGGCGGCCGCGGGCAAGGCGTGCGCGGCGGATCAGGCCGAGTTCGACGCGCTGCCCGAGGAACAGAAGCAAGAGTTCGAGTCGGCGACGGTCGCGGTGAACATCGATAAGATCGAGAACATCGTGATCAACGGCGAAGCCGCGACCGCGCACATCGTCGGGAAACTCACCCTGGAGGTGCCGGGTCAGGCACCCGATACCGACACGAGCACCACCGAACACCTGAAGAAGGAAGACGGTAAGTGGAAGGTCTGCTCCGCGGGCTCGGGCAAGAATTGACGCCGCGCCTACGCCCATGAATAACCGAACCATCGGCACGGCATGCTGCGGGCCGACCCGGCGAACCGTGCTCGGCGCCATCGGTTTTGCCGCACTGCTGCCGTTGGCGCGGCCCGGTTCGGCTCGGGCCCAACCGAATCCGCTGATCGCGACCGACCTGGAGGTGGTCACGATCACCGACACCTCGGTGATCGTGACCTGGACAACGGTGACGCCCGATCCCACCGGACGGTTGACGCCGGTGGACGCCGACGCGGAAGTCCGTCTTGTCCCGTCAGATTCGGCCAGCGCACCCGTTCCAATGCATGCCGACCCGCAACCGACACCGTTCCACTACGCCGAAATCGACGGCCTCGAACCCGGCCGCACTTACCGTTTCGAGGCTTGGTCCAACGGCGTGCGCGCGATCCCCACGCTCTCGCTGACCACGCTCAGCCCCGGAACTCCCGAAACCACCGGCGAATTCACCACATTGGTGCCACCGCCGGGCCGCCAGCTGCACACCCTCGCCCTCGCCAACGACGTGCACTACGGCGAAGAGGTCAGCGGCCTGATCGTCGATAATCTGCCGCCCGGCGTCCGTCAGGACGTGCCGCCCTACCCCGAGGTGATGCTAGCCGCCCTGCTCGACGATGTGCGCCGCCCCGACCGCGGCGCCGAGCACCTGCTCATCGCGGGCGACCTCACCAGCGAAGCGTCCCAGCGGGATTCGCGCGCCGTGCGCGCGAAGCTCGACGCGTGGGGCACGCTCGGCAGCGACTACTTCGTCGTGCGCGGCAACCACGATCGTCCACACGTCGGCCCGGATTACGCGAGCTGTCAGCCCGCACCCGCCGACCACTACGACTGCTGGGCCGACGCGTTCCTCCCGCGCCAGCAGCTGATCGAGCACGAATTCGGCGGCCTGCGCCTGCTCGGCTTGGACACCAGCGAGCTCGACGGCTCCGGCGGCACCATCGATCGCCCGCAATTCGACGTGCTCGCCGAGCGATTGCGCGCCGACCCCGACCGGCCGACCCTCGTCTTCGGCCACCACCCGGTCACCATCGAATCCGGCCTGACCAATCTCGCGGGACCGGGATTCGTCCTCAACTGCCGCGACAGCGCCGAACTGCAAGCACTGTATGACCGATCCCCCGGCGTCTTCCTGCACCACAGCGGCCATACCCACCGCAATCGCCGCACCCGACCCGACACCGCCTGCGCCGTCGAATTCCTGGAAGTGGCTGCGGTGAAGGAATATCCGGGCGGTTACAGCCTGCTCCGCCTGTACGAGGGCGGCTATATGCTCAACTTCTACAAAACCCGCACCGACGCGGCCCGCCGCTGGAGCGCGACCACCAGATCCGAATACTTCGGCCTGCTCCCGGATTACACCCTCGGCACCACCGCCGACCGCAATCACGTTGTGCTGCGCGACTTCTCGGGACTCGGCTGACGCCGAGGGACGAGGTGCTCGATTCGGCATTGTGGCGAATGCCGAACCGAGCGTTACCGCCTGAGGCGACCCTCGAACCCTGTTGGAGCGAGCGGCGGGAATTGAACCCGCGTAAACGGCTTTGCAGACCGTTGCCTCAACCACTCAGCCACGCCCGCCTCGCGATAGATATTGCCGCGAACGGACTCCCGGCCACACCCTTGCGCTCACACTGATTCGAAGCGCACATGGAATGATCGGAACATGTCTCGGCCACGCCCACTTCCGCTCGACCCGATCGAGGAGGCCCATCGCCAATGGGTCGGCCACGGCTGGGGTGACGTGGCCGATGGCATGGCCGCGGTGACCTCCTTGGTACGCGCCCAGCAAATCGTGATGGCCCGGGTGGACGAGGCGTTGAAACCGACCGGTTTGACCTTCTCCCGATACGAACTTCTCATGCTGCTGAATTTCAGCAAGACCGGCGCACTGCCGATGGCGAAGGCCAGCGCCCGGCTGCAGGTGCACCCGACCAGCGTGACCAACACCGTCGATCGGCTCGAGGCGGCGAAGCTGGTCGAGCGGGTGCCGCACCCGACCGACCGGCGCGCGACCCTGATCGAGATCACCGCGGCGGGAAGGGAATTGGTCGCTCAGGCGACCGAGGAACTCAACACGAAGGTCTTCGCACTGCCCGGTCTCGCGCCGGATCGGCTGCACACGCTGCTGCAGTTACTCGCGGAATTCCGACAGGCCGCAGGCGACTTCGATACCGGCGGCGAACAGGCGCGCTGGTCCACGACCTAGCGGAAACGAGACGTCCGTACTGGTCGGTTCAATACACCCGCTGATTGACCACCGGGTAACGGTCCGGCATCCAACTAGCGAATTTACCGGCCCGTTGTCTTGGCAGCGGGCCCAAAAGGGTTCACCATGTAAACCATGGTGCTGGTCTTGGGGGTATCGGCGGGCGCTGGTGGCGCACGCGCGATGCTGACACATTCCGATCAGCCACACCTCCCCCCGATCGACCGCTGCCAGGTGCCGCGCCGCGCGGGCGGCAGTATCGAAGAACCCGTTTTCGAGGCCATCCGCCAGATGCGCGGCGCCGCGGACCGGCGCGACGAACTGGTCACCGGAACGGCCGTGACCTGCCGCTGCACCATGCACGCCGACGCCATCCGAACCATCGCGGGCCGCAACCGCCTCACCATCGTCGACGAACCGCTCGCCCAGCTGCGCTATCTGCGTTTCACCGGCCAGCTGCCCGACGACGGCTCGGTGCTGCTCTACGACCTCGGCACCTCCGGCCTGACCATTACGCACGCCGACTGCCGCAACGACACCATCTTGGCCGGCAAACGCAGCACGGTGCTCGGCGGCGACGGCTACGACGCGCTGCTGCGCTGGCAGCTCGCGCGCGGCGGCGTGCTCACCGACAAGCTGACCAGCCGCAGGCATCGCGAGGCGTTGAGCAGCGAGCGGGTAGTCACCGCGATCGATCCGATCTCCGGCGGCCGCGAGGTGGTCACCCGCAGTGACCTGGCGGAATTGTGCGCGGCGAGCATCCATCATTCGGCGTCGTTCGTGCGTCAGCTCATCGAGGAGAGCGGCGTGCAGCCGGAGGCGTTGGTGCTGCTCGGCGGCTGCACCCGCAACCCGAGCATCCGTGACGAGCTCGCGGAGCTGATCGATCTGCCGATCATCTACGACCCGGAACCGGATTACGTCTCGGCCCGCGGCGCGGTGCTGCTCGCGGCGGAACGCCACAGCGGCGACGTGCGGATGGCGCGGGTGCGGGCGGGCGCGTCGCTGTCCGCCTCCCTGGTGCACGGCCCGGTCGACCGGCGCAAGCTCATCGCCGCCGTCGCGGTGACCGCGGCGCTCGGCGCGACGATCGCGGGAATCCTTGCCATGGACCGGACTTCGGCCGAACCGAGCCACGGCACCACGCCGACGCCGATCGAGATCGTCGGGCCGTCGCCGTCGGCTTTCGGCTAGCTCGTCCGCGGCTAAGTGGACAGCCATTCTGCCGCGGACCGCACCTCATCATGATCAACGGCACCTGGTGCGCGGCCAGGTGCCGTTGACGGAATGACTCAGCGGTTGGTGAACTTCGCGGGACGCTTCTCCACGAAGGCGGCCATGCCTTCCTTCTGATCCTCGATCGCGAAGAGCGAGTGGAACACTCGGCGTTCGAAGCGAAGCCCCTCGGCGAGCGTGGTTTCGAAGGAGCGGTTGACCGATTCCTTCGCAATCATGGTGACCGGCAACGACATCGACGCGATGGTGTCGGCGACCTCGAGCGCGGTGTCCAGGAGTTCGGCGGCGGGCACGATGCGCGAAACCAGCCCGGCGCGCTCGGCCTCCTCCGCGTCCATGTTGCGTCCGGTGAGCACCAGGTCCATCGCCTTGGCCTTGCCGACCGCGCGGGTGAGCCGCTGCGAACCACCGATGCCGGGGATGACGCCGAGCTTGATCTCGGGCTGGCCGAACTTCGCCGTGTCGGCCGCGATCAGGATGTCGCAGATCATGGCGAGTTCGCAGCCGCCGCCGAGGGCGTATCCGGCGACCGCGGCAATGGTCGGCTTGCGGAATTGGGCGAGCCGGTCCCAGCGCGCGAAGTAGTCGTTGAGGAACATGTCCATGTACGACTTCGGCTGCATCTCCTTGATATCGGCACCGGCCGCGAAGGCGCGGTCTGAGCCGGTGATGACAACGGCGCCGATCTCGTCATCGCGTTCCAGCTCGTCGAGCGCGGCGATGACATCGTCGAGGACCTTGGCATTGAGTGCGTTGAGCGCCTTCGGGCGGTTCAGCGTGATCCAGCCGACCCGGCCCTTGCGCTCCAGCAGAATCGTCTCGAATTCGGGCCCGCCCGTCGCCCGGCCGTCGCCCCCCACGGAATCGCTTCGCGATGCAGTCATCTTCAGGCACCTTCTCGGTCGGGATTGGTCAGGATCACCGGTGACGATACAAGCCCTATCCGGCTTCGCCCCGGTCACTTGTCAGTTCTGTGTACACCCGCAGGCCCTCGGCGATCTTCCCCGCGGCGTTCTCGAGCTGCTCGGGCGGCAGGTACTTGCCGAACGCGGCCGCGTCGAGCAGCTGGTCACGGACCTGCTCGAGGTTCATCCTTGCCCAGTCCTTGCGGGAGAGTGGAGACACGGCTCGAACAATACCTCGAGTCGAACGCATGTTCGAGACGTGTCAACTATCTCGCGGGTCAGGCGTCCGGGCCCGGACGGTCACTTCGGTCGCGGATCTCGGTGACGATGGCCGAGAAGTCCCGTGCGCCCGACGACTCGTTGAACCGCTGATAGATCTCCGCCGCGAGCAGACCGAGCTGGCCGTCGATGCTGTTCTCGCGCAACGCATTTGCGGCAAGACCCAAGTCCTTGTTCATCAAGGCGGTGGCGAAACCGGGCTGGTAGTCGTTGTTGGCCGGGCTGGTCGGCACCGGGCCGGGGACCGGACAGTAGCTGGTCAGCGCCCAGCTCTGGCCCGAGGCGGTGGACACCACGTCGAAGAACGACTGGTGGGTCAGACCGAGCTTTTCACCGAGGACCATGGCCTCGGACAGGCCGATCATCGAGATGCCGAGCAGCATGTTGTTGCAGATCTTGGCGGCCTGGCCGACGCCGGAGCCGCCGCAGTGCACGACCTTGCCGCCCATGATCTCGAGTAGCGGCAGCGCATCGGCGAAGTCCTCGGCACCGCCGCCGACCATGAAGGTCAGCGTGCCGGCGGCCGCGCCGGCGACGCCGCCGGAGACCGGGGCATCCAGGGCGCGATGGCCAGCGCCGATGGCCAGGACCGCGGCCGACTTGGCGTCGGCGACGTCGATGGTGGAGCAGTCGACGAACAGGGTGCCCGGCTTGGCGGCCGGGAGCAGTTCGGCGTACACGTCGAGGACGAGTTTTCCGTTGGGCAGCATGGTGATCACCACACCGGCGTCCGCGACTTCGACGGCCGTGCTCACCACGGTGGCGCCGTCCTTGATGGCCTGCTCCTGCGCGGCGGGCACCGGATCATAGGCCAGCACTTCATATCCGGCCTTGACGAGGTTCGCCGCCATCGGCGCGCCCATGTGGCCGAGTCCGAGGAATCCGATCTTTTCAGTCATTGCTCACCAAACCCAGTTCCTGATCGCCCAATTCGGCGAAGTATGCGTCGACCTGCGCGGTGCTGACCTCGGCGAGGGTCGCCGGTGACCACCGCGGCTTGCGGTCCTTGTCGATGACCTGCGCGCGGATGCCTTCCACCAGATCGGGCGAGGACAGCGCCGCGATGGAGACCCGGTATTCCTCGTTCAGCACCGTCTCCAGGTTCGGCGCGGTGCGCGCCGAACGCAACGACCGTAGCGCTACCTTCAGCGCGACAGGCGATTTCGTCAGAATGTCGGCTGCGGCCTCGGCGGCCTCCGGCGCATCGTGTGCCTGCAGCCTCGCGACGATCTCCTCGACACTGTCAGCGCTGTAGCAGGCGTCGATCCACGTCCGCTGCGCGAGCAGGCCGGATTCCGGTGCGGCCGTGGCGAATTTGGCGATCGCGACCTCGACGGCCTCGGTGCAGAGCGTATCCAGCAGTGCCGGAAGGTGTTCGGTGGCGACGAAGTAGTCGGCGAAACCGGCCGCGATGGCGTCGCCGGCGGCCATCCTGGCGGTGGTCAGCGCGACGTGCGTGCCGATCTCGCCGGGACTGCGCGCGAGCAGGTAGGTGCCGCCGACATCCGGGATGAAGCCGATGCCGACCTCGGGCATGCCGATCTTGGACCGCTCGGTGACGATCCGGTGGCTGCCGTGGCCGGAAAGCCCGACGCCGCCGCCCATCACGATGCCGTCCATCACCACGAGGTAGGGCTTCGGGTAGCGCCCGATCAGCGCGTTGAGGACGTACTCGTCGCGCCAGAAGCGACCGGTCGGCGAATCCGCGCCGGTGGCACCGCCGGTGGCATCGGTGTGGATGGCGACGATATCGCCGCCCGCGCACAGGCCGCGCTCCCCCGCGCCGGTGACGACAACGGTGCGGACCTCGTCATCATCGGCCCAGGCGCGCAGCGCGTCGGTAATGGCCAGTGTCATCGGGTGATTCAGCGCGTTGATGGCCTTGGGCCTGTTCAACGTGATGAGCCCGAGCCCAGCGCGTTTCTCGATCAGAACTTCCGGTTCGGTCATGCCGCTCCTACCACCGCGCGGGCGACGACCACCCGCATGATTTCGTTGGTGCCCTCGAGGATCTGATGCACCCGCAGATCGCGGACGATCTTCTCCAGACCGTATTCGGCCAGGTAACCGTAGCCGCCGTGCAGTTGAAGGGCCTTGTTCGCGACCTCGAAGCCCGCGTCGGTCGCGAAACGCTTTGCCATGGCGCACAACTCGACCTTGTCCGGCGCGTCGGCATCGAGCGCCGCCGCGGCACGCCACAGCAGGGTGCGGGCGGCCTCCAATTCGGTACGCATATCGGCCAATTGGAACCGTAGCGCCTCGTTCTTCAACAGCGGCTTGCCGAAGGCCTGACGCTGCGCCAGGTACGGCACGGTCTTGTCCAGCGCCGCCTGCGCGCCGCCGACCGAGCAGGCGGCGATGTTCAGTCGTCCGCCGTTGAGGCCGTTCATCGCGATGCGGAAGCCGTCGCCTTCCGCGCCGAGCAGGTTCGCCGCGGGCACCCTGGCGTCCTCGAAGATCACCTGACGGGTTGGCTGGGCATGCCAGCCCATCTTTCTTTCGTTGGCGCCGAAGGAGACTCCCGGGGTGTCGGCAGGCACGATGAATGCCGAGACGCCGCGCGCGCCCGTTTCGCCGGTGCGCGCCATCACCACGTACACGTCGGTGGCGCCCGCGCCGGAGATGAATTGCTTTGTGCCGTTGAAGATGTAGTCGTCACCGTCGCGAATGGCCTTGGTGCTCAACGCCGCCGCGTCCGAGCCGACGCCGGGTTCAGTCAGCGCGTAACTCGCCAGCAGCTCCATCGATGTCAGCTTCGGCAGCCAGGCATTGCGCTGCGCGCCATCGCCGTAGCTGTCGATCATCCAGGTCGCCATGTTGTGGATGGAGATGTAGGCCGCGATGGCCGGGCATCCGGTGGCGAGCTGCTCGAAGATGCGCACGGCGTCGAGCCTGCGCAGGCCTGAGCCGCCTACGTCCTCCTTGACGTAGATGCCGCCGAGGCCGAGCGGGCCCGCCTTGCGCAGCACGTCGACCGGAAAGTGTTTCTGCTCATCCCATTCCAGGGCGTTCGGGGCGAGGAACTCGTCGGCGAATCCGCGCGCGGTGTCGCGGATCGCCTTCTCGTCGTCGTCGAGGATGAACATCTGTCAGTCCATCGTGGGAATGACGAAGGCATTGCTTTCCTTCATGCCGGAAGGCCAGCGCTGCGTGACGGTCTTGGTCTTGGTGTAGAAGCGGAACGAGTCCGGGCCGTGCTGGTTCAGGTCGCCGAAGCCGGAACGCTTCCAGCCGCCGAAGGTGTAGTACGCGATCGGCACGGGGATCGGGACGTTGATGCCGACCATGCCGACCTGCACGCGGGCGGCGAAGTCACGGGCCGTGTCACCGTCGCGGGTGAAGATCGCGACGCCATTGCCGTATTCGTGCTCGTTGGCCAGCCGCAGGCCCTCTTCGTAGTCCTTGGCGCGCACCACGGTCAGCACCGGACCGAAGATCTCTTCTTTGTAGATCCGCATTTCCGGGGTGACCTTGTCGAAAAGCGTTGCGCCGACGAAGTATCCGTCCTCAGCGCCAGCGACGACCACGCCGCGACCGTCGACAACCAGCTCGGCCCCCTCATCGATGCCGATCTGGACGTACTTGTTCACCCGCTCCACGCCGTCCTGGCCGACGAGCGGGCCGTAGTCGGCGCCGGGATCGTCGGAGCGACCGATGTTGAGCTTCTCCACCCGCTCGGTGAGCTTGGCCAGCAGGCGATCCGCCGTCTCCTCGCCGACCGGAACGGCCACCGAGATGGCCATGCAGCGCTCGCCAGCGGAACCGTAACCGGCGCCGATCAATTGGTCGGCGACATCGTCGAGGTCGGCGTCGGGCATGACGATCGCGTGGTTCTTCGCGCCGCCGAAGCACTGGGCGCGCTTGCCGTTCGCGGTCGCGGTCTCGTAGATGTACTGGGCGATCGGGGTGGAGCCGACGAAGCCGACGGCCTTGATCCTCGGATCGTGCAGCAGCGCGTCGACGGCCACCTTGTCACCGTTGACGACGTTGAAGACACCCGGCGGCAGACCCGCCTCCAGGAACAGTTCGGCCAGCCGCAGCGGCACCGACGGGTCGCGCTCGGATGGCTTGAGCACGAACGCGTTTCCGGTGGCCAGCGCCGGACCCGCCTTCCACAGCGGGATCATGGCCGGGAAATTGAACGGGGTGATACCGGCGACGACGCCGAGCGGCTGGCGCATCGAGTAGACGTCGATGCCGGTGCCCGCACTCTCGGTGTACTCGCCCTTGAGCAGGTGCGGGGCGCCGACGGCGAACTCGATCACCTCGAGGCCGCGCTGGATATCGCCCTTCGCGTCGGCGATGGTCTTGCCGTGCTCCGAAGAGAGCAGCGCGGCAAGCGAATCCATCTCGTCCTGCACCAGCGTCAGGAACCGCATCAGCACCCGCGCCCGCTTCTGCGGGTTGAACGCGGCCCAGACCAGCTGCGCCGCTTCGGCATTCGCGATGACGGCCGCGACCTCGGCCTTGCTCGCCAGCGGCACCCGAGCCTGCACCTGACCGAGATTCGGGTCGAAGACGTCACCGAAGTTGCCGGAGGTACCCGCGACGTGTTGCCCGCCGATGAAGTGAGTGAGTTCGCGAACCATGCCAGTCCTGTTCTCGTAGCCGACCATGACACCGCGCAGCGCGGTATGCGGTCATCCTATAGTTGGACGTCCATGTATTTCTCGAGTGTGATTCATCCCACCTTTACCGCCGCCGCGCATACGTCCCATCAGGCCGCGCACGACACATATGCGGCGAAATCGTGCGCGGCGCGACGGGAGAGATGCGCGGGGTCAGGATTCGGGGCCGAGCTCCACGACGGCGCCGGGGTGGGCGAGGGAAGCGACGGTGATGCGGCCACCCTTGGCCTGGTCGATGATCTGGCCTTGCCAAGCAACGAAGCAGGAGGCGGCTTCGCTGTTGTAGGCGCGGGTCAGGATCGGGGCCAGCACCTTGGCGAGGTCACCCTCGGCGGCGATAAGCTGGTCGCGGTAAGGCCCGTAGTACGGCAGGATCGCCTGCAGCACAACGGCTTCCACGCCTTGCACCTGGGTGATGAACGGGTCGATCGTCGGCTGGTACTGCGCGAGCACCGGCGCGATCTCGGCCAGGACCGGCCCCGCCAGCTGCAGGATCGGCTGGTAGACCGAGCCGAGTGCGAACGCCTCCGAGGAGAACGGCCCGGCCAGCGGTGCGAGGCCGATCAGGGAGGCCAGGCCGCCCTGTTGCTTCGGTGCGGGCCAGCCGAGGGGGCAGGCGGGCTGCGCGGCCAGCGGCGCGGCGGCGAACGGATTACTACCGCCCGCCTCACCGAGCGGCACAGAGCCGTTCGGCGCGCTCCCACCGGAACCGCCGAGTGGAACCGAACTGTTCGGCGCGCCCCCAGCGCCGAGCGGGACGGAACTGTTCGGCGCAGCGGCATTCGGCGCGGCCGGAGCACCCGCGCCGGGATTGATGGCGACGGCGGCGGGCGCACCACCCGAGCCGAGCGGCACGGAGGCGGCGGGTGCCGGACCGCCGGGCGCTGGCGCGGCCGGGGCGGGTGCCTGCGGAGCCGCCGGAACCTCGGCCGGAGCCGCGGGCGCGGCGGGCCGTGCGGCGGCGGCCGGTTGCTCCTGGGTGATCACCACGCTGGTGACGTCGTCGTCCTGACGCACCGTCAGCGCGGTGACCGCGACGGCGCTGCCGATGACCGTCAGCGCGGCCACCGCGCGGATGGCACTGGCGAGCGCAGGCCGGGTCGTCGTGCGAGAACTCATCGGACCGTACTCCTTCTGCTGTCTATTTGACCGGGGCCGCAGGCGAATTGGGCGCGGCCGCCTCTGGTTCGAACGAGCCCTCCAGGTGCCAGACGCCGGTGAAGCCGTTGAACGGCCCGCCGACGATGAGGCTGGTCCACTGCAGGGTGAACTTGCGGGTCTTCGAGTCGTACGTGCCGGTGGCCGAGGGACCCTGGGCGGCATCGGCGGTCGGCTTGTCGAACCATTGCTTGGCGACCCAGTCCCAGACCTTCTGCACCTGTTCGGCACCGGCCACCTGCGCGTCCTGCTTCTCCGGTGGTTTCGGCGCGCCCTGGTTGAACTCCTGGTCGTTCCACGAGGCGGCCCAGGACGACACGTCCGCGGTCAACATGCCGCCGTCGTTGGTCACCGTCGGCGGCGGCACCCGGCGCTGAGTCTGCGGGTCAACCGGGTTGGTGGAGATGCCGAACTCGACGGCGAAGAACTTGGTCGGCTTGGTGATCGACGCGGACAGCGAATTGCCTTGCGCGAAACCGGGCTTCGGTTCGCTCTGGTATCCGCCGATACGCAGGCCGCCCGCCGTGCCCGGCTCGAGCAGGGTGGTCGAGCCGCCCTGCGCGGGGGAATCGCCGTTGGGCATGTAGGGGCCCTTGTCCGGCGTGCCACCCGGCTGCACCATCCGAAACCAGGTACCGGCGACGCTGTCGCCCGACACCGAACCCGGTGTGAAGCGCAGCAATCCGACCAGCGGCTCGGGTCCGCTCGACGCGGGGGCGTCATCGCCGCCGGAACATCCGGACACCACCAGCGCCAGCGTGGCAAGCACGGTCGCCGCGATCATCTTCCGCCGGCTCATACCCGATCCCCTTCGCCGCAGTGTCATTTCCGTTTACCGCCAAGCGAATTCGACTCGCGCGACGCGCCGCGAATCGCCTGCACCCAGCTCGGCAATCGCATGCCCTCCACCGTGGCGGCAAGCACGAAGATGCCGGGAACCAGATAGAAGAAGCCGAGTCCGCGAAACGCGCCAAAACCGATCGGTCGCGTCGACTCATTCAGCGCGACAACGGCATCGAAGTTGCGGACGTTGTCGTTCATCGCACCGATCAGGGCCGCGAAGCGGGAAGTCATCGGCTGCCAGCGGGTTTCGAGGGTGGTGATACCGGTGAGATCGGCGTCCGGATGGGCGGTGCGTACGTCCGCGGTGTATCGACTGTTCAGTTCACCGTCGGCCGCGACCAGGGTGACGAAGTAGCCCTGCAGCTTTCGAACCTCGTCGTGGGTGAGGATCGGACGCAGGTCATCGATCAGCGGCTGCGCCGCGGGCGAGGCAGGGAACAACCCGCCGAGCAGCGGCACGGCGATCAAGCCGAGCGCCGCGAGCCCGGCGACCGTGCGCCAGACCAGCGCCTGCTTGCCTTCCTGCGCGCGCCGATACCCGAGCACCCCGGCACCGACCAGAATCACGCCTGGCAGCGCGAACAACCACGGCAACGTGCCGAAAGGCGGTACCGCGGCCAGCTTTTCGTAGTTCTGCCGATTGTCATCGATCGCGCCGATCATCCCGGACATGTGGTAGTTGATCTCCGGGTAGTCGCGGACGAACTGGTCGACGCGTTCATAACTGCCCGGCTGCTGCCCGTTCTTCTGCAACGTCAGCACGTTCGTCCGCGCGTCGTCGAGCACCTGGAGATCGTGGCGATAGCCGTCGATGCTCGACCGCGTCATATACGGCTCGAACGCGTCGATCATCGCCTCGCCCTTGACCGCTCGCGGAAACATGCCGGTGACGATGGGCGCGAGAACCAGGATCGCGCCGAGCGCGATGATCAACACGAACGGCCACCGCTTCAACGGCCGCGGCGGTGCAGGCTCCGGATTCGAGACGAACTCCGAATAGGTGGGCAACCCCGACACGGCTGTCACTGCCGTTGCCGGTGGACGATCCGGTCCGCGTTGAAGAACACACCGGCCGCCGCGACGGCGACGACGAGCAGCGTCGGCACCACCCACGCCGGAGTGTGCCGCCCACGCGGGACCTCGACCGTCTTCGACGCGAGCACCGGATCGGTGCGCACGGGCTGGCTCTGCGCCACCGGAACGGCGGGCGCGACGGCCACGGGCGCAGCGGGGGCTGGCGCGGCAGGAGCCGCCGGAGCACCGGGAGCACCAGGTGCGGGGGCGGCAGGAGCGGCCGCGGGAGCCGCGGGCGCCGGTGCGATCGGCGCGGCCGCCGGCGCGGCCTGGGTAGCGCTACCGCCGCGATACTGACCGGCAAGATGCCACAACCCGGTGAAGTTGTTGAACGGACCGCCGACAATCTGACTCGTCCACTCGATCACGAAATTGCCCGAGCCATCGATGGTGCCGCGCACCGGACTGGTCTTGCCGGGCAACCCACCACCAGGTTTCGGCGCGCCCTGATTGAACACCTGGTTGTTCCAGGTAACCCCGAGGCTGCTCAGATCACCGGAGAGCTGCCCGCCGTCGGAATACACCTCGGGCACGCCGGTTCCGCCGCCGGTCTGCGGATCGGTGGGGTTGGTCGCGGTGGCGAAATCGACGCCATAGAAACGGACCGGCGTGGTGACCCGGCCCGACTGCGCATTGCCCGCGCCATCGAAGGCGGCGGCGGGCTGCGGCTGATAACCGCCGCTGACCAGGCCGCCGTCGCTGCCCGCGGCCAGCGTGGTCACCGTCTGGTCGCTGCAGGCCGAGTCGCTGTTGGCAAGGTAGGGGCCGCCCGCGTCACCGGTCGGCAGGATCATCCGGAAGAAGCTGCCGGTCACCGCGCCGCCGGAGCAGACACCGGGCGAGAGTGCGAACAGACCGTTCAGCGGCGCGGGTTCGGCGTGTGCGAAAGGGGTCGCGAGCATCGACAGGCCGAGGGCGGCTACCGCGGCGGTGAGCCGATAAGAGTTCCGTCCCATGGATCGTCCTTTTGGTGGATTTATGCAGATGGATTTCGGATTTAGGGCATCGCGTCCCATCGGAACTCGAGCCATCACCCGCTGTCGCCCTTTGCATTCACGGTGAGCGGAATCCAGCCAGCTAACTTTCCCGAATTGACCGGGCATGTCCGCCTGGCGCTGTGATCGGCATCACCGTAGGATTAGTTTGACGTCCTAGTATCGGGCGGCAATTGGAATCGCCGGAGGAATGCCGTGGCCGACAACAGCGCGCTGCACACGCCGACCAACCCCGTTCGTTTCGTGACCGCCGCGGCCCTATTCGACGGGCACGACGCGGCGATCAACATCATGCGGCGCATCTTGCAGGCGCAGGGTGCCGAGGTGATCCACCTCGGCCATAATCGCGCCGTCAGCGAGGTGGTCGACGCGGTGCTCACCGAGGACGCGCAGGGCGTCGCGGTCAGTTCGTATCAGGGCGGCCATGTCGAGTACTTCGAATATCTCGCCGACGCGCTGAAAAAGGCGGGGGCAGGCCATGTTCGGATATTCGGCGGTGGCGGCGGCGTCATCGTCGCCGAGGAAATCGCCCGGCTCGCCGAATCCGGCGTGACCATCTTCTCCCCCGAGGACGGACAGCGACTCGGGTTGCCCGGCATGATCAATCAGCTGATTCGGGCGTGCGACGTCGACCTCGCCACCGAACCGCCGGTGCTGGAGGCGGTGCTCGCCGGTGAACGCGCCGCGCTGGCCCGCGCCATCACCTGTATTCAGCAGAACGCACTCGCCGACAGCGACCGGCAGACATTGACGCAGGCGGCCGCCGCGCGCACGGTCCCGGTGCTCGGCATCACTGGCACTGGTGGCTCCGGAAAGTCCTCGCTCACCGACGAATTGGTGCGCAGGCTGCGCTCGGACCAGCAGGACAAGCTGCGCGTGGCGATCCTCGCGGTCGATCCGACCCGGCGCCGTGGCGGCGGCGCACTGCTCGGCGATCGTATCCGGATGAACGCGCTCGACGGCGACCACATCTTCTTCCGTTCGCTGGCCACCAGGGGCGGTCGCGAGCTGCCGAACAATATCGAACTGATCGTGACCGCCTGCAAGGCAGCGGGTTACGACCTGGTGATCCTGGAGACGCCGGGCATCGGCCAGGGCGACGCCGCGGTCACCGATCACGTCGACGTGTCCATGTATGTGATGACACCGGAATTCGGCGCCGCCTCCCAGCTGGAGAAGATCGACATGCTGGATTACGCGGAGGTGGTGGCGATCAACAAGTTCGAGCGCCGCGGTGCCGCCGACGCGCTGCGCGATGTGTCGCGCCAGCTGATCCGCAATCGGGAGGATTTCACCGCCTCGCCGGAGGACATGCCCGTATTCGGTACGAGCGCGGCGACTTTCAACGACGACGGGGTGACCGCGCTGTATCAGCATCTGGCCGGGTTGCTTGCGGAGCACGGCCTGCTGTTGGAGCAGGGGACGCTGCCCCGGGTGAACACCCGCGCGTCAACCCGATTCGCGCAGATCATCCCGCCCGCCCGGGTGCGCTACCTGGCCGAGATCGCCGAGACTGTGCGCGACTATCACGCGACGACGGCGACGCAAATCGTTGCCGCACAGCGGGTTCAGCGAGTCGAGCAGGTTGCCGAGGAACTGCCGGAGGACCAGGCCCTCGCCGTACTGGCCACGAAAGCCCGCGCGGAGCTGACCGCCGACAATGCCGCACTGCTCGCCGAATGGCCAGCGCTCGCCGAGTCCTACCGCGGCGACGAGCAGGTGGTGCGGATCCGCGACCGTGATATCCGCACGCCGCTGCGCCGGGAAACGCTGTCCGGCAACTCGATTCCTCGGGTCGCGCTGCCGAGGTTCACCGATCACGGTGAACTGCTTCGCTTCCTGCGCGCGGAGAACCTGCCCGGCCGCTTCCCGTTCACCGCGGGCGTCTTCCCGTTCAAGCGGGACAACGAGGACCCGGCCAGGATGTTCGCCGGCGAGGGCGACCCGTTCCGCACCAACCGGCGCTTCAAGGTGCTCAGCGAACACGCCGACGCGAAAAGGCTTTCCACCGCGTTCGACTCGGTGACCCTCTACGGCCACGATCCGGCCGAACGCCCCGATATCTACGGCAAGGTCGGCACCTCGGGCGTTTCGATCGCCTCGCTCGACGATATGCGGGCGCTCTACGACGGTTTCGACCTGACCGCGCCGACCACCTCGGTGTCGATGACCATCAACGGCCCTGCCCCCACCATCCTGGCCTATTTCCTCAATACCGCGATAGACCAAGCGCTGGCACGATTCTCGGCCAGCGAGGGCCGCGCGCCGACCGGGGACGAGACCGCCGATATCCGCGCGAAGACCTTGGCCACGGTGCGTGGCACGGTGCAGGCCGACATCCTCAAGGAGGATCAGGGCCAGAACACCTGTATCTTCTCCACCGAATTCAGCCTGCGCATGATGGCCGATATCCAGGAATGGTTCGTGCGCAACGGTGTTCGCAATTTCTACTCGGTCTCGATTTCCGGCTATCACATCGCCGAGGCGGGCGCGAACCCGATCAGCCAGCTCGCCTTCACCCTCAGCAATGGATTCACCTACGTGGAGGCCTATCTCGCGCGCGGCATGAAGATAGATGACTTCGCCCCGAATCTGTCGTTCTTCTTCTCGAACGGCATGGATCCCGAGTACTCGGTGATCGGGCGGGTCGCCCGGCGCATCTGGGCTGTCGCGATGCGAGATCGCTACGGCGCCAACGACCGTTCGCAGAAGCTGAAGTACCACGTCCAGACCTCCGGCCGTTCGCTGCACGCACAGGAGATGAACTTCAACGACATTCGGACCACCCTGCAGGCGCTGATCGCCATCTACGACAACTGCAACAGCCTGCACACCAACGCCTACGACGAGGCGGTGACCACGCCCACCGAGGAGTCGGTGCGCCGCGCGCTGGCCATCCAGCTCATCATCAATCGCGAGTGGGGCGTCGCGATGAACGAAAACCCGTTGCAGGGCAGCTTTCTCATCGATGAGCTGACCGATCTGGTTGAGGCGGCGGTGCTGGCCGAGTTCGATCGGATCAGCGAGCGCGGCGGCGTCCTCGGCGCGATGGAGACCGGGTATCAGCGCGGCAAGATCCAGGACGAGTCCATGCGCTACGAACACCGCAAGCACGACGGCTCGCTGCCCATCGTCGGCGTCAACACCTTCCGCAACCCGCACGGCGAACCGAAGCAGCACATCGAATTGGCGCGCGGCACCGAGTCGGAAAAGCAGTCCCAACTCGGCCGGGTCCGCGAATTCCAGCACCGGCACCGCGATTCCGCGCACGCGGCGCTTGCCCGCCTCGAGGCGGTCGCCCGCACCGACAACAACATCTTCGAGGTGCTGATGGACGCCGCCCGCGTGTGCACCCTGCAGCAGATCACCGACGCCTTCTTCACCGTCGGCGGCCAATACCGCCGCAACGTGTGATAGCTCGCCGTCTGGCCCGATTCCGAACGAACCGCGCTGTCGGCGTGTGACAATCGCCGGGTCAAGGCCATCGGCGCGGTTGGGACGGCGGACATGGATTTCTCGGGTATGCGGATCATCGACGCACACATTCATCAGTGGGATCCGTTCACCACACCCCGCGAATTCAGCAAGACGGCAAGGCTGCTGCGAACACTGCCGCTCCCGATCGATCTGGCCAAACGCATCGCGCCGCGCCGGGATCGCGAATTCACCGGGGATCCCACGGCTTTCGCCCACCCGTACCTGCCCGCCGACTATCGCGCGGACGCGGGCGACGAACCGATCGACACGATCGTGCATATCGAGGTCAGCTGGGCCGGAACGGAGCCGCTTGCCGAAGCCGACGAGACGGCGTGGGTGGCCCGATTGCCCTTCGGCGGCGACAATCCCGAACTCGGCGCGATTCTCGGCAGCGCGAATCCCGCGGCACCCGACTTCGCCGCCCTGCTCGACGCGCACATCGCCGCCGCGCCCTTGCTGCGCGGCATCCGCTCGCACGCGGCGCACCATCCCGATCCGGATGTCCGGCCGTACACCAGGCACCCGGGCGCGCTCACCACCAAGGAGTTCCTGAACGGCTTCGCGCGGCTGGCCGAGCGCGACCTCTCCTTCGAGGCCTGGGTGTACTCGCATGCCCTACCGGATGTGACGGCGCTGGCCGAGCGCTATCCGGAGGTGCCGATCGTGCTCAACCATCTCGCCACTCCCGCAGGCATTTTCGGTCCGGTCGGCAAGCACACCGGCACCAACCCCAGCTTGCGCCGCGCGCTGTTGCTGCGCTGGCGCGACGATCTGTCCGCGCTCGCCGAACAGCCGAATGTGGTCGCGAAGGTGAGCGGACTGATGATGCCGATTCTCGGCCATCCGGTGCCGCCGCGCGGCACATCGACCCCGGTTGCGGTGCTGGTGGACCGCATTCACCCGCTCATCGAACACGCACTCGACGTGTTCGGCGCCGACCGCCTGATCTGGGGCTCGAATTTCCCGGTGGACAAACCGATTACGAGTATCGCCAACAGTGTCGATGCGGTCGCCACCGCGGTCACCGGACACGGTGGCGGGCAGCCGGAGCTCGAGCACATCTTCCGGGATACCGCCAGGCGCGTGTATCGGATCGGCAACTCCCTCGGGTAGGGGTGCGGCGAAACCCGTTATCCCGCAGGGGCAATGATCTCCGGCGGCAGGTATTGGGTGCCGAGCAGTGCGCCGAGCCCGCAGATGTGTTCGATGATGCGGGCGCCGTCGATGTCCATCGCGCCGGTGCGCCATGCGGTGAGCAGTTCGATGAAGCCGCCGATGGCGACGAGGGTGCTCATCCGGAACTCGAGCTCGTCGGCGTCCGGGCGCAGGTACGGCCGGGAGGTGGCGACGAGCAGGTCGGTGGCGTCGGTGAGCATCGTTTGGCGGCGCTGCTCGAGCACGGCGCTGCCCGCGTGGTCGGCGAGCAGGATGCGGGCGCGGCCGTGGTCGTCGGATTGCAGCCGCACCGCGCGGGTCACCGCCGCGCGGAGAATCTCCAGCGGGGGCCGCTCGACGTGCTCGGTGACGATCGCGGCCAGGTCGGCGAAGACCTCGGTGCACACCGCGTCCCAGGCGACGCCGAGCAGTTCGTCGCGGTCGGCGAAGTGCTCATAGAAGTAGCGGTCGTTGAGTGCGGTGCGCTGGCAGACGCCGCGCATGGTGACCGCCGCCCACCCGTTCTCGATCCAGATGTCGAGGGCCGCGTCGATCAGGCGCGCGCGGCGTTCGGCGCGCCGCTCCTCGGTGGTGCGGCCGCCCCAGGTCCTGGCCGGTACGCGCAGGCTCATGGTTGACAAAGTACCGCACCACGCGCCTAATTGGTGGCATGTGCGGCCAATTAGCGATTGGCGGCGCTCAGCACCGGGTCGACTCCGCCGTCTACGCCGCGGACCCGGCCCATGACGCACGGGCGGTGCCGCGAGGCGCACCGGATTCGGGAGGTGGCATGAGTAGCAACGGGATCGATCACGAGGTGATCATCGTCGGGGCGGGGTTCGCTGGGATCGGGGCCGCGATCAAGTTGCGGGAGGCCGGTTTCGACGATTTCCTCATCATCGACGAGGCCGACGGCGTCGGTGGCACCTGGCATTGGAACACCTATCCCGGTATCGCCGTTGACATTCCGTCGTTCAGCTACCAGTTCTCCTTCGAGCAGCGCGCCAGCTGGTCCCGGACCTACGCGCCGGGGCGGGAGTTGAAGGCGTATGCCGAATCGTGCGTGGACAAATACGAGCTGCGGCCGCGAATCCGGTTCAATACCAACATCACCGAGGCCGAGTTCGACGAAGGCGGCTGCCGCTGGCGGCTGCACACCGCCGACGGCGGCGAGCTGACCGCCCGCTTCGTCATCAGCGCGACCGGCGTGCTCACCCGGCCGAAGCTGCCCGAGATTCCGGGCGTCGAGGACTTCGCCGGGGTCACCATGCACACCTCGCGCTGGGATCACCGGCAGGACCTGCGCGGCAAGCGGGTCGCCATCATCGGCACGGGAGCCTCTGCGGTGCAGGTGATTCCGGAGACCGCGCCCGAGGTCGAGCAGCTCGTCGTCTTCCAGCGCACGCCGATCTGGTGCCTGCCCCGACTGGATCTGCCGCTGCCCAAGCCGGTGCAGTGGGCACTGCGGATACCCGGCGCACGATCGCTGACCCGGCTGATCAGCCAGACGTACGTGGAGATCACCTTCCCCATCGCCGCGCACTATCACACGAGCCTGCCGACGGCCGCGCTCGGCGAACGCGCTGGCCTCGCGCACCTGCGCAGCCAGGTGCACGATCCGGTGGTCCGCGAAAAGCTCACGCCTCGTTACGCTTTGGGCTGTAAGCGGCCGAGCTTCTCGAACGACTACCTCGCCACGTTCAACCGCGACAATGTGGTGCTGGAGACCGACCCGATCGAACAGATCACCAGCACCGGCGTGCGCACCGCGAGCGGCACCGAATATCCGATCGACATACTGATTTTGGCGACCGGCTTCAAGGTGATGGAATCGGGCAACATGCCGACCTACGACCTGCGCGGCATCGGCGGCCTTGATCTGGAGAAGTGGTGGGACGAGAACCGGCTACAAGCCTATGAGGGCGTGAGCGTGCCCGGCTTCCCGAACTTCTTCTCCATCATCGGGCCGTACGGCTACAACGGCTCGTCCTACTTCGCGCTGATCGAGAACCAGACCAGGCACATCCTGCGCTGTCTGCGGCACGCCCGCGCGGGCAACGCGACCGTCGTCGAGGTCACCCGCGAGGCCAACGATCGCTTCTTCAAGGAGATGCTCGATCGCCGCGGCGGACAGGTGTTCTGGCAGGACAGCTGCGCGGTATCCAACAGCTACTACTTCGACAAGCACGGCGACGTGCCACTGCGGCCATCCACCACCGTCGAATCCGCCTGGCGCAGTGGGCACTTCGACCTGACCGACTATCGATTCGCGACATCGGCGTAGTTGTCGGTGCCCGTCGTCACGATCCGGCACCTCTGGTTCGGCTGATTTCAGGCGAGAAAGGTCGCGGCTAGCTGCCGGGTGAGGGTTTGCCGTGCGGTGGCCAAGGATGGGCCGTACCAGGTCAGGCTGCGGCCCTCTACCAGCGCCACCGGAATTCCCGGAAAGGCTTCGGGGCCATCGGCTTTGGTGAATACGTACGGCTCGTCCGGTAGGACCGCGAGGTCGATGCCGGTGGTCAATTCCGCCTCGGTGAGGCGGGGGTAGCGGTGCGGGCGGTCGGCGTGCACGAGGTTCAGGCCGAGGCGGCGGGCCAGGTCGCCGGTGAAGGTGTTGCGGCCGACCACCATCCACGGATTGCGCCAGATGGGGATCACCGCGTTGCGTGGCGGCGTCGGCGGCGGTGACGCCAAGACGGATTCGGCCTCGGCGAGCCAGGGTGGGCTCGCGGTGCCGATGGCGACAGTGAACAGCCGCGTCAGCGAGGCGAGCGCCTCGTCGACCGTCTCTATTCTGGTGACCCACACCGGAATTCCGGCTTCGCGGAGCCGGTCGACATCGATGCGCCGGTTCTCCTCCATGTTGCACAACACCAGATCGGGGGCGAGTTCGATGATGCGGCGCACGTCGGGGTTCTTGGTGCCACGCACGCGTTCGACCGCGAGATCGGCCGGATGCGTGCACCATTCGGTCGCGGCGACCAGGAGCTCCGGACAGGTCACGGCGACGGCCTCGGTCAACGAGGGCACCAGCGACACCACCCGTCGCGGCGGTTCCGCGAGCGCGACGGCGGCGCCGAGATCGTCGCTGACGGTCACCGGCCCGGACCCCTGCCGTGAACTGTTGCCTGCACGTTCCCCAGCCTAGGGGCCGAGGGGCACTGCCCGAAGCTCGGCGCAAGGGCAGCGGCTTGGCAACCCTCGGGCAGTACCGGGGCCGGTTCGGTGCGCGCAGACTGAGTAAGGCATCCGGTGTCGGGAAGTCCCGGTCCCTGTGTCACCGGACCTGATCCCGCCCCGAAAAGTCCGGAGACAACCGCAAGCCCCGACGCCGGATGCTTACCAAGCTCGATCACGCCTCGAACATGCGATACAGCGCGGTGAGTTCGCGCAGCCCCGCCGCGGCGATCGATTCTTCGGCCGAGGTCATCCGTAAAGCCTTGCGCAACAGCAGCGGATCCAGGTCGTCCGGTGCTGGCCGGAATTCGATCTTCGGTAGGTCCGGCAGCTCGGCGTCGTTCCCGTACGGATCGCCGGAATCGGTGGTCCGCAGGTCGCGTTCGATGCCGCCGATCAGGGTGTCCAGGTCGAGGCCGCGCAGCGCGAGGATCTCGCGGGGACGCTCGTCGAGCCGTTCAGCGAGCAGGTAGCAGACGGCGGCCACATGTTTGCACGGCCAGCCGGGGTCGGGGCAGGTACAGGTGAAATCCAGGTCGGCGGCGGTGGTCGGCAGCAGCAGCGGGCCGAGTGCGGTCGGCAGTGCGCCGGAGGCGATCTCGGCGAGCATGCCCGGCGCGTCGCGGATCGTCTCGATGAGCAGCTCGAGTTCCTCCTCCCGCAGCGGCCGGACGGTGAACACCGCGGTGAACGGGCGAGGTTGGCTGCCTTGCACTTCCGCGGTCACCGCGCCGGGCTCGATCCGGTAGCTGACCACCTGTCCGGCCCTGGCGTAGGTGCGACCGCGCGACATGCGCCCGGCGTCGGCCATCTGCTCGATCGCTTCGAGCAGCGCCTTGCCCCACCAGGTGCGGCCGAAACCGCCACGGCGACTGCGTGCCTCGACCCCGCCGCGCACCGGGCGGCGCTTGCCATACTCGTTGTAATCGACGTAAGGGCTCATTCGCCGACCGCCTCCTTCCCAAGCGTGAACAACTCACGCAGGTCGTCGGTGCTCAGCTCGGTGATCCAGTTCTCCCCCGCGCCGACGGCCAGATCGGCGAGTTGCCTTTTGCCGTTGATCATTTCGTCGATTCGCTCTTCGATGGTGTCGACGCAGACCAGCTTGCGCACCTGCACATTGCGCTGCTGGCCGATCCGATAAGCACGGTCGGTGGCCTGGTTCTCCACCGCCGGATTCCACCAACGATCCAGGTGCACAACATGATTGGCGGCGGTGAGGTTAAGCCCGGTGCCACCGGCCTTGAGCGACAACAACATCAGCGGCGGGCCGTCCGACTCCTGGAACCGGGTGACCATGGTGTCGCGCCGCTGCTTGGTCACCCCGCCGTGCAGGAACGGGATCTCCGTGCCGAAGCGCTCGACCAGATAGGGCGCGATGAGCTCGCCGAACTCGCGGAACTGGGTGAACAGCAACGCTTTCTCGCCGTCCGCGAGCACCGCGTCGAGCACGTCCTCGACCAGGGCGAGCTTGCCGGAGCGGTGGCTGCCGCGGTGCAGTACACCGGAGCCGTCGCCGAGGAAGTGCGCCGGATGGTTGCACACCTGCTTGAGCCTGGTCAGCGCGCTGAGTACGGCGCCCTTGCGCGCCATGCCTTTCGCGTCCTTGATCTTGGCCAGCATGTCGTCGACGACCGCCTGGTAGAGCGCGGCCTGCTCGACGGTCAGGTTGGCGCGCACCGTCATCTCCAGCTTGTCCGGCAGGTCGGTGATCACGGCGGGGTCGGTCTTCACCCGGCGCAGCACGAACGGCTGGGTGATCATCCGCAGCCTGCTGATCGCGTTCTCGTCGCGCTCGCGTTCGATGGGAACGGCGAAGCGGGCGCGGAAGGTCTGCGGGCTGCCGAGCACCTTCGGCACCGCGAAATCCATGATCGAGCGCAGCTCCTCCAGGCGATTCTCCACCGGAGTTCCGGTGAGCGCCAGGCGATGTCGCGCGGGCAGGCCGCGAGCCGCGCGCGACTGCCTGGTCGCCGCGTTCTTGATGTGCTGCGCCTCGTCGAGCACGATTCGGTCCCACGATTGCCGCTTCAGCTCGTCCAGGTCCCGCGCGAGCAACGAGTACGTGGTGATCACCAGATCCGCCTCGGCCACCGCGGCGTCCAGCTCCGCCCCGGATCGCCTGCCCACCCCGTGATGTACCCACACGCGCAGGTCCGGCGCGAAACGCTCGGTCTCCCGCTGCCAGTTGCCGACCACCGACATTGGACACACCAGCAATGTGGGCCCCGGCCTGCTGTCGCCCGCCGCCTCGCGCTCGTGCACCAGCAGCGCGAGCACCTGGATGGTCTTGCCGAGGCCCATGTCGTCGGCCAGGATCGCGCCGAAACCCATGCGGCTCATGGTCGCCAGCCAGGCGAGGCCGCGTTCCTGGTAGGGGCGCAGCTGTGCCTTCAGACCAACCGGCGGGGTGATCGGCTCGAGTTCGCGGGTCCGATCCAGGATGTCGGCGGCCCAGCCGGTGGCGGTGACCTCGGTGACCGGCACCTGTTCGACGCGACCGGCGCCGAGTTCGCCGATCAGGTCGGCGAAGGTGATCTCGGAGGTGTCGGTGTGCGCGGCCACGTAGCGGGCGGCCGCGGCGAGCACCTTGTGGTCGGCCTGCACCCACTCGCCGCGCAGCTGGACCAGATCGGATTTGCTGTTGACCAGCCGTTGCATCTCGGCCTTTGTCAGCAGGGTGTCACCGAGCGCGAGTTCCCAGCGGTAGGAGACGAGTCCCGGCATGCCGACGGTGCTTTCGGCGGCGGGCACCGCGCTTTCCACGCGCAGCCGCATGGTCGGAGCGCTGACGTTCCAGGCACGCGGCAGCAGCAGTCGCACACCGGCGGCCTGCAGGGCGTGCGCGCCGTGTTCGACCAGGTCGACGACGACCTCGGTGGGCAGCAGCAGGTCGAGCGAGCGCGGATCGCTCGGCAGGTCGCGCAGCCGAGGGTACGCCCGCTGCGCCTCGCCAAGCTTCTCCACCGCCGTCCGGAGCAGATTCGGATCGCTGTGCAGCAGAACGGGATTCGGCGCCTCGCCGTCGACGCGCAGGCAGACCTCCAGCCGCCACAGCGCCACCGACTCGTCGGCGGTGCCGAGCTCGCCGTCCGGCTCGAGCAGACGCAGCACCAGTTCCGGCTCGTCGCCGGTCAGGGTGGCTCGCCAGTGCTCCAGCGTCTCGGCCACCCGGTAGCTCCCCGCGTCAAGGGCTATATCGCGGACGAGCGCGTCCACCAGCGGATGCGCCGAGTCAGGCGGATCGATCAGTGCCCGCGCGATCGGGTCGGTGAGTTCGGTGACGAGGTCATCGAGCAGCGCGTTAGGCCTGCCCGCTACCTGTAGCGCGGCGGGCATGGCCACGGCCAACTCGGCCAGCCAGGCACGCTGCCGTTCGCCGCCGACCAGTCGCCAGCGCACCCACCACTGACCGTCGGCCCTGCGCAGTTCCGGCACGATCCGACCGGCCCGCACCCAGCGCTCGATCCCGTGTGCGACATGGGCGAGAAAGCGCAGGTCACCCGCCACCGCCTCGGCCGGAAGTCGTTGCCGCAGCGCCGCGGCGGCGGCCGCCGGGGCCATCGCGTGCGCGCGGACCTGTTCGGTCGCCGTGCCGCTCGAGTCGATGGCCAATACGTCTGCCCGGTGCCGGAATTTCGACGCGCTCAATACGCTGCCCAACGGGTCGGGCAGAGGGACGGCAGCCGGCGGCGCCGGCGGGGTGGGTGGATTCAGCGCGGTGAGGGGTGCGTCGTGCCAGAGCAGCAACCCGGATCCCGGCGACCACAGACCGTGCAGCATCAACCTATCCAAGCAGGTAGGTCCGACACCGATTCGCGCCGCCGCGATCCCGCTGCTCTGGATTTCTGGGCCCGGGCGGAACATACTTGAATATCCGCTGGTCAACGGAGGCAATCATGACGATTCTGCTCCAAGTTCTCGAGCAGAGCTTCACGCCGACGACGCCGTGGGAACGGCGCAAGTTCACCTTCATCAACGCCGAGAAAATCGTCGGCATGCGGCTCGACGGTCAGTCCGGTGTGTGGCTCGACCTGTCCCGCCCCGGTGAATCGCAGCGCCTGGCCCGAACCCTCGACGCACACGACGCCATCGCCTTCCTGCTCGCCACCTTCGCCAAGCTCGCCGAGTGCGAGGAACGCGGCGGTTCGTGGCTGATCGGGCACGACGGCGCGGACGCCGAGTCGATTTCGGCCACTCGGTTCCCACCGAGGGCAAGCGAGGTCGTCGACGACGATCTCCTCGCGCGTGCCTGGTCGTGAGGGTTGTGTCGCTCGACTGCTGACAACTGCACGCGCTTCGGGTGCCACGAATGTCGGTCCATCCGTGTACCTCTGGCGCCATGGACATTCGGCGTTGGCTTGTCGGCGCACTCGTCGCGCTGTCGGTCGCGGGGTGCGGCCAGCTCGGCGGCGCGTCGGTGGCGCCCGCGCCGGGGAGTCCGAGCAGGGTCGAGTTGACGCAGCTGCTGGCGGGTATGCGGGTGGTTGCGGTCCGGCCGCATCCCGGCGGCTACGACCGTGGGTGCAAGGCGGGGCAGGGCTGTGTGTTCGGGCCTGCCTGGACCGATGACAACAGCGGGCCCGGCGGGCACGACGGCTGCGATACCCGCGACAACGTGCTGGCCAGGCAGCTCGGCGGGGTGAGCTTCCGGCCGGGGACGCGCGACTGTGTTGTCGTCGGGGGCACGTTGAACGACCCGTACACGGGCAAGCGGATCAGCTTCAAGAAGGCCGACGCCTACGACGTGCAGATCGACCACGTGTTTCCACTGGCCGCCGCGTGGGACCTCGGTGCCGTCGGCTGGCCGCTCGAACGCCGCATCCGTTTCGCCAACGACCTCGAAGACAACCTGCTGGCCACCGACGGACTCACCAATGCGGCCAAGGGCGACAAGACCCCCGCCGAATGGCTACCGCCCGACCGCGCGAACCACTGCTTCTACGCGGGCAAGTATCTGACCGTGGCCGCGCACTACGAGCTAGCGTTGACCGAGGCCGACAGCACGGCATTGCACAGCGTGGCACGCGGCTGCCCCTGAGCACTGGGCGCACGACCCGGCGGCCGCACCGTTGGAACGATGCTCGCAAGTCGGTCGCGTCCGGCCGGTCCGCGACGCGCGGTGATCAGCTTCCGGTCGCGACAGGGCGTTTCGGGTCGTTCGACCACTGCGACCAGGAACCCGGGTACAGCGCCGCGTCGATGCCGACGACGGCCAGCGCCGCCACCTGGTGGGCCGCGGTGACGCCGGAGCCGCAGTAGACCGCGACGGGTTCGGCGGTGAATCCGGCGAAGCGGTCGCGCAGTTCTGCGGGGGCGCGGAAGCGGCCGTTGGCGTCCAGGTTTTCGGCGGTGGGGGCGCTGATGGCGCCGGGGATGTGACCGGCCCTCGGGTCGATCGGCTCGATCTCGCCGCGGTAGCGCTCGCCCGCGCGGGCGTCGAGCAGCACGCCGCGCCAGCGGGCGGCCGCGTCGGCGTCGATGACCTGCAGGTGGCCCGGGCTCAGGTCGACATCGCCGGGTTCGGGGTCGGGCTCGGTGCCGGTGGCGAGTTCGCCGCCCGCGTTCGTCCAGCCGGGGAGTCCGCCGTCGAGGATCCGCACGTCGGCGATGCCAGCCCAGCGCAGCAGCCACCAGGCGCGGGCGGCCGCCATGCCGCCGGTCGCGTCGTAGACGACCACCGGATCGCCGTTGCGAATGCCCCAGCTGCGCGCGCACTTGGCCAGCTGCGCGATGTCGGGCAGCGGGTGCCTGCCGCGCGTGGGCGACGGCGGCGCGGACAGCTCGGTTTCCATATCGACGAACACCGCGCCAGGGATGTGGCCATCGAGATAGTGTTGCGGCCCGTCCGGGTCACCCAGCGACCATCGGACGTCCAGCAGGCGAACCTGCTTGTCCGACAACGCTTCCCGAAGCTCCACCGGTGAGATCAGTACCGCGCTCAACCCAGCTCCTAGTCCAGTAATCGCACCTTCGCGCACCGAATACACACCACAGTACGCACCTGAACAGGGCAATGTGACTGCACCCCAGCGCTACTCGCCGGTAAGGGCGATCGGACCACCGGGGCGCCCCGACGTGGTCACAGCCGTTCGTCAATTCGGTCCAGTTTCGGCCGACTGGCCCGTGACGAGCAGTCCAGTCGCGGGCAGGATCGCCACAATGTCGAACGTTTCCCCGGCCATCGAGGCCCCCGCCGAGCAGGACAACGGGCCGGAATCCACCGTTGTCCCCGAGGTCGGCCTCGGGCAGCCGATCGGTGCCGGTGTTGTCACCGCGCTGGTGGGTTTCACCAGTTCGTTCGCCGTGGTGCTCAGCGGGCTCGCGGCGGTCGGCGCGAACTCGGCACAGGCGGCCTCGGGACTGCTCGCGCTGTGCGTGACGCAGGCGATCGGCATGCTGCTGCTCAGTTACCGATATCGGATGCCGATCACGCTGGCCTGGTCGACACCCGGCGCCGCGCTGCTCGCGAGCACCGGCGCGGTGGTCGGCGGCTGGCCCGCCGCGGTCGGCGCGTTCGCGATCGCCGGGGTGTTGATCGTCATCACCGGCCTGTGGCAGCGGCTCGGCAAGCTGGTCGCCGCGATTCCGGTGGAGATCGCGCAGGCCATGCTGGCCGGGGTGCTGCTGCCACTGTGCCTGGCGCCGGTGAAGGCGGTGCAGTCCAGTCCGGCGGTGGTGATTCCGGTGATCCTGGTGTGGCTGGTATTGCAGCGGGTGGCCAAGCGCTGGGCGGTGATCGCGGCGTTCGGCACGGCGGCCATCGGGTCGGGCATCAGTATTGCCGTGCAGCATAAGCATCTCGACGTCGCCGCGATGGTGCCGTCGGTGGAACTGACACTGCCGCACTGGAATTGGCAGGCGATGATCGGCGTGGCGATACCGCTCTACATCGTCACCATGGCGTCGCAGAACATTCCGGGCACCGCGGTCATGAAATCCTTTGGCTACCAAGTCCCGTGGCGGGCCGCGATGACCGTCACCGGTATCGGCACCATCGTCGGCGCCGCGGCGGGCGGCCACGCGATCAACCTGGCCGCGATCAGCGCCGCGCTCTCGGCGGCCCCCTCGGCCCACCCCGACCCGAAGAAACGCTGGGTCGCCACCTTCACCTCCGGCGTCGGCTACCTGGTGCTCACCCTCGGCTCGGCGGCCGTCGTCACGCTCATCGCCACCGCACCGAGGGGAGTCCTGGAAACCGTTGCGGGCCTTGCCCTTCTCGCCACCCTCGCCGCCGCCCTGACCGGAGCGCTCGGCTCCGAGAAGCACCGCGAAGCAGGCATCGTCACCTTCCTGATCGCCGCGTCCGGCGTGGGTTTCCTCGGCGTCGGCGCCGCCTTCTGGGCCCTCATCGCAGGGCTGGTGGTCCGCAAGGTACTGACACTGCGCGACTGACCTCAGGCGGGAGCCGGGGCGGGGTGTGGGGCCGCGGTCGGCTGCTCGGTTGCCTGCAGCGCAGAACCGCCTCGGGCGAGCACGCCAAGCTTGGTGTGATTGAAAACCAGGTTGAGGGTGAAAGCTGTTGTCGCACCTAGCGTTATGCCGCTGGTGAGCAAGATCTGCGCCGAGGACGGGAAGTGGACGAACATATCCTTCGCCATGACCGGCAGCAGGCCGACGCCGAGGGCGGTGGCGACGATGGTGGCGTTGACCCGGTCCGCGAGGTCCGCTTTGCGCAGGGTGTCGACGCCGACGACGGCGATCGTGGCGAACAGCACCAGCCCGACGCCGCCGACCACCGGCTGGGGTACCGCCGCGACGACGGCACCGAAGCGCGGCAGCACCCCGAGCACCACCAGGATGGCCCCGCTGGTGGCCGTGACATAGCGGCTGTAGACGCGGGTCGCGGCGACGGCGCCGACATTCTGATTGAAGATCGTGTCGATGAACGCGGTGAACACCCCGCCGAGCACGCCGGAGAGCCCGTCGCCGACCAGTCCGCGCGCCAAATCGCCCTTGCTGATGGGCTTTCCGGTGATCTCGCTGATCGCGAGCATGCTCGCCGTCGACTCGGCGAACACGACCGCCATCACCACACTCATCGCGACAACGCCGGTGATCGGAAACTCCGGCGCGCCGAAATGGAACGGCTTCGGCAGGCCGACCCAGGCGGTCCCGGCGATGCCGTCAGTGTCGATCAGGCCCATCGGGATGGCGATGACAATGCCGACCACCAGCCCGATCAACACGCCGAGCTGAGCGACCATGCCGCGCCCGAGACACATGAACCCGACCGCGATCAGGAAGACAACGGCGGCGAGGCCGATATGGGACGGCGCGGCGAAGTCGGCCGCCTTCGGGTCGCTGCCGATGATCAGCCCGCCCGCCACCCCGATCAGCGAGACCCCGACCACGGTCAGCACGGTCCCGGTGACCAGCGGCGAGAAGAAACGCACCATTCGAGCGAACGGCAATGCCAGCGCGACACCGACCACACCGCCGATCATCATCGACCCGTAGACCGCGGGGAGCCCGTACTCCTTGGCGATCAGGATCATCGGGTCGAGTCCGATAAAGGTGGCCCCGCAGATGATCGGCAGCCGCGCACCGGCGAGCCTGGCCAACCCGAGGCTCTGCACCAGCGTGATCACCCCCGCGATCAGCAGGTCCGCGCTGATCAGCAGGCCGACGGTGCCCCGGTCCAGGCCAGCGGCCGCCCCGAACACCAGCGGCACCGTGACGCACCCGGTGTACATGATCAGAACGTGCTGGATGCCGAAGGTGAGCTGCCGCCCGAACGGCAACCTGGTATCGACGGTATGCGCTGCCTCTGCCATACCTACAGAACTAGTCGGTCTTCTTTACATCGAGCGTTCCGGATGTTTCCCCCGCGTGACATCACACCTATATCGCTCAGCTCAGCAGGGCGGCTTGGAAGCGGCGCATGCCGTCGAGCCAGCGGTCGTAGTCGGTGCCCTTGTAGCGGTACATCTTCAGTACCTCGGGGTGCGGCAGGATCAGGAAGTGCTCGGCTTCGATACCGGCAACGACGATCTCGGCCACCTGGTCCGGCGAGAGCACCACGCCCGCCGTCTTCACGGCCTTCACCGCGAGTTCGGCCTCGGCGGAATGCTCCGGCGGGACCAAGCCGCCGTTGAGCAGTTGTGTGTCCACCCCCATCGGGCACACGCAGCTCACTCGAATGCCCTTGTCCCCGTAGGTAACCGACAGCCACTCGGCGAACCCGACGGCGGCGTGTTTGGAAACCGCGTACGGCGCGGACCCGAGCTGAGTGAGCAGGCCGGCCGCCGACGCGGTGGACACGAAATAGCCGGTCCCGCGCGTCAGCCAGTCGGGCACCAACAGCCGCGCGGCCCGAACATGGGCCAGCACATTGACATCCAGCGCCGCCGCCCACTGCGCATCGGTACTGTCGAGCCCGGCGCCACCGCCGATGCCCGCGTTCGCGAAATAGAGGTCTACCGGACCGAATTCGGACTGCGCGCGATCGATCAGCCCGCGGATCACCTGCTCGTCCGCGACGTCGCCGCCGACCGCAACCGCTGCGGCACCGAGGGATTCGGCGACCCGGGTCGCTCCGTCGACATCGAGGTCGGCGAGCAGCACGCGCGCCCCGTCGGCGACCAGCCTGCGGGCCAGTGCCGCACCGATTCCCGCGCCGGCCCCCGTGACGATCGCAACCTTGCCCGAAATCTCCATTCCCGCACCCTAATGCGGCCACACCGGCCCGTCGCCGAGAATTCGGCAACCGCAACTCTCAGTTGCCGCGCGATAGTCGCTCGAGCAGCGGCGCGGTGCGCGGCCCGACCAGCTCGCGCATCACAAGCGCCATGTTGGTGCGCTCCACGCCGGGAATCTTCAATATCTGCCCGGCGATTCGATACAGATCGTCGGCGTCCCTGGCGACCACCCGGACCGTCAGATCGGTGAGTCCGGTCATGCCGCACACCTCGGTCACCTCCGGCACCTCGGCGAGTTCGTCTACCACCGAATCCAATTGGTGCTGATCGACGACCACCGCGACGAACGCCGACAGCGGATACCCAAGCGCCCGCGGCTGCACCCTGCGTTCGAAGCTACCGAGCACCCCGCCCGCCTCCCAGCGCGACAGCCGAGCCTGCACGGTGTTGCGGGACAGCCCGAGCCTGGCGGCCAGCTCCACGCCGGTGGCTCTCGGGTTGGCGACCAGTTCCAGCAAAAGCCTGGCGTCGGTGGCGTCCAAGGTCACGTCGACGTTTTCTCTGGTCATGGGAGGCAGTATGACATTCACGAACAGGTAAGAATTGAGCATTCTGCGCATTCGCGTGTCGATCACTTGCGCACTTCGCATTATCGTGGATGCTGTGAGGTAGAGCACACCTGCATGGTGAGGAGGCGGACACCGATGCCAGACAAGGTCGAGTATCCGATTCAGCTGGTCCAGCCCGACGGGCGCCGCGTCCTCGATCGAGAGCACGCCGCGCTGGTCGCCGACGTCGGACCGGAGCAGCTACGCGGGCTATACGAGGACATGGTCGTCACCCGGCGGATCGACACCGAGGCGACCGCGTTGCAGCGGCAGGGCCAGCTAGGCCTGTGGGCCCCACTGCTCGGCCAGGAGGCGACCCAGGTCGGTTCCGCACGCGCCCTACATCCCGACGACTACGTGTTCTGCAGCTATCGCGAGGCCGCCGTCGCCTACTGCCGCGGCGTGCATCCCACCGAGCTCACCCGGCTGTGGCGCGGTGTCGCGCACTCCTGCTGGGACCCGAACGCGGTCAATATGACCAACCCGAACATCATCGTCGGCTCGCAGGGCTTGCACGCGACCGGCTACGCCTACGCCGCGCATCTGGACGGCGCCGAGATCGCGACCATCGCCTACTTCGGTGACGGCGCGAGCAGCCAGGGCGATATCGCCGAGGCACTTGGCTTCGCGGCGAGTTGGAGCGCGCCGGTGGTGTTCCTGTGCCAGAACAATCATTGGGCGATCAGCGAACCGGTACGGGTGCAGAGTCAAACCCCGATCGTGCGCCGCGCCTACGGCTACGGCATCCCCGGCGTGCAGGTCGACGGCAACGACGCGCTCGCGGTGCTCGCCGTGACCAGGCAGGCGGTGGCGCGCGCCCGCTCCGGCGGCGGCCCGTCGTTCATCGAGGCGCTCACCTATCGCATGGGTCCGCACACCACCGCCGACGATCCCACCCGCTACCGCTCGTCCGCCGAGACCGAGGAGTGGGCCCGGCGCGACCCGATCGACCGGCTACGCAGGCTGCTCGAGCGCGAGTCGCTGTTCGACTATCCGTTCCAGCGTCAGGTCGGCGAGCGCGCCGACGAGGTGGCCCGCCAGGTGCGCACCTCGACCATCGAGATGCCGAACCCCGTGCCGATGGACCTGTTCGAGCACGTCTACACCACCCCGCACGCGCTCATCACCGAGGAGCGCAGGGAGTACGCGGAGTACCTGGCTGGCGATCCCAGCGAGGCTGCCGCGCGACCGGAAGGAGTCCCTTCATGATCACCACTTTCGCGGGCGCGCTGAACACCGGACTGCGCCGCGCGCTGGAGGACGACCCCAAGGTCATTCTCATGGGCGAGGACATCGGTCGCCTCGGCGGCGTCTTCCGGGTGACCGACACCCTGCAGAAGGACTTCGGCAACAACCGGGTCGTCGACACCCCGCTCGCCGAATCCGGCATCATCGGCACAGCTTTCGGCATGGCGCTACGCGGATACCGGCCGGTGTGCGAGATCCAGTTCGACGGATTCGTCTATCCCGCCTTCGATCAGATCGTCTCGCATGTGGCCAAGATCCACTACCGGACACAGGGAAAGGTGAACGCGCCCCTCACGATTCGCATTCCGTTCGGCGGCGGAATCGGTTCGGTGGAACACCATTCGGAATCGCCGGAAGCCTACTTCGCGCACACCGCCGGACTGCGCGTGATGACGCCGAGCAATCCCGCCGACGCGTATCTGATGATCCGCCAGGCGATCGCGCTGGACGACCCGGTGATCTTCTTCGAACCCAAGCGGCGCTACTGGGACAAGGCCGACGTCGACTTCCTAGCGCTCGATCGCGACGGTGGGCTGCCGCTCGACCGCGCCAGGGTGTGCGCCACCGGCACCGACGCGACCGTCGTCGCCTATGGCGGCACCGTCGCTACCGCCCTCTCTGCCGCGAAAATCGCGGCGGAGGAAGGACATTCGCTCGAGGTGATCGATCTGCGCAGTCTTTCGCCGATCGATTTCGACACCATCGAGGCGTCGGTCGTCAAGACCGGCAGGCTGATCGTGACCCATGAGGCACCCGTTTTCGCTGGTCTCGGCGCGGAGATCGCCGCGCGGATCACTGAGCGATGCTTCTACCAGTTGGAGGCGCCGGTGCTGCGCGTCGGCGGATTCGACATCCCCTATCCCCCGGCTAAGCTCGAAAAGTTCCACCTGCCCGACCCCGACCGCATCCTCGCCGCGGTCGATCGAACGCTCGCCGCCTGACGCCGGTCCGCCGTAGTGAGAGGTGCCACCGTGGAAGATCGCGCCCTGCCGGGGAATGTCCTGGAATTCCGGCTGCCCGACCTCGGGGAAGGGCTGGCCGATGCCGAGTTAGTGTCCTGGTCGGTCGAGGTCGGCGACGCGGTGGAACTGAATCAGACGATCGCCGAGGTCGAGACGGCGAAGGCGGTGGTTGCGCTGCCGTCGCCGTTCGCCGGGCAGGTGGTGGAGTTGCTCGCGCGGCCCGGGGAGACCGTGCTGGTCGGGGCGCCGTTGATTCGGGTGCGGAACGAGGACGCGCAGGCCGGTCAGGAGAGCGCGGCGAATGGTGCCGAGGTGCCGGGTGATGCGCCCGGTGCCGGGCGTACCGCGGTGTTGGTGGGTTATGGGCCGGAGGGTGAGACGGTGTCGCGGCGGCGTCGGCCTGCTGCCGCATCTGTTGTCACGGAATCGGATTCGACACAGCGACCGGTCGTGGCGTCGGAGTCGGCGGACCGCGCTGCCCCAGACAACACTGAATCACCTGCCGTGCAATCGGTTTCAAAAGATACTGCGCGTACCCCCGAAGATGAAGCTAAAGAGGACTTCTCGCGCAACACCAGGTCCCCACTGACCACAACCAGAGCTGCCGCCACCCCCGCCGCCCGTAGGCTCGCCCGTGAGCTCGGCATCGATCTGTGGTTCGTCGCGGGCTCCGGTCCGGACGGTGCGGTCACCGTCGAGGACGTACGCGGCGCCGTCCCGGTCTCGCAACCGCGCACACTGGCGAGTCAGCCGCAGGCCGCACCCGCCACGACCGCACCGGCGGTCACCGACCCCGACGCCGGACTGATCCGCCCAGCGGCGCGCGAGGTCCGCACACCGGTCAGCGGTATCCGCAAGCGCACCGCGGCGGCCATGCTGGCCAGCGCCCGCACCATCCCGCAGGCGAGCACCTTCGTCACCCTCGACGTCACCGCGTCGATGGAGCTGCTCGACCATCTGCGCAGCACCAAATCCTTTGCCGGACTGACACTCACACCACTGGCACTGGTGGCGAAGTCGGCGCTGGCGGCACTGTCGGAGTTTCCGGAAATCAACACGTACTGGGACGAGGCGAATCAGGAGATCGTCACCAAGCACTACGTGAACCTCGGCATCGCCGTGGCCACCGATCGCGGACTCCTGGTGCCCAATGTCAAAGAGGCACAGTCGTTGAGCCTGCGCGACCTCACCCGCGAAATCGGCTGGCTGGCCGAAACCGCGCGATCCGGCGGCGCCAGCCCCACCGACCTGCGCGGCGGCACCTTCACCATCACCAACGTCGGCGTCTTCGGCGTAGACACCGGCGTGCCCCTGGTCAACCCCGGCGAGGCCGCAATCCTCTGCCTCGGCTCGATCCGCAAGCGCCCCTGGGTCTTCCGCGACGAACTCGCCATCCGCTGGGTCACCACCCTCGGCATCAGCTTCGACCACCGCATGATCGACGGCGAACTGGCCTCCCGCTTCCTGGCCACCACCGCCAGCCTCCTAGAAGACCCCCTAACCCTCCTCAGCCGCATCTAGCGATCCTCGATGATCTCCGGGGCGGTGGGCGGGTGGTCGAGGATGGTGTCAGGGTAGCCGCGGAGGAACTTGTCGAACATGGCGGCGACGTAGGTGCGGACCAGGGTGGTTGCACGATCGGCGGGGATGGGACCGATGTATAGCTTGGTTGCGGGGCGGGCCAATTCGGGGACGAGGGCTGGCATGTCGGTGAAGTCGTAGTGGGCCGAATCGCGCATCATCAGTTGGCGTTTCCAGCCGGTGGAGTGTTGCCAGAACGCGTCCAATGACGGCTTGGCGTCGCCGACCTCGGTGGCTTGCTGGCTGGTCAGCACCAGCACCGGACGGTCGACGCCTTCGGTGGCGGCGCGGCCGAAGTCCTCGTCGATGCCGATCTGGCCGTCGAGATCGATCGCGGCGTCGATGCGGCGGTCGTCGTGCATGGACTCGACCGCGGTGAATCCGCCGAGCGAGTGACCGACCATACCGATGTGGTCCATGTCGAGTGCGCGGTCGAGACCCGAGGGCAGGTCACGATGTTCGGCATCCGGATTCCCGCCGCGCGCCAGTCCGGTCAGCGAATCCAGAACGAGCTTGGTGTCGAGCATCCTGGCGTCCGCGTACCGGTGCCGGGTTTCCTTGTCGAAGGCCGGCATCGGCGCGAACTGGGCGAACCTGCCATCGGGAAACTCCACCATCGGCGCCTCGTAAGTGTGGTCGATGGTCACGACCACATAGCCTCTGCTGGCGAGATCCTCGGCCAGGCCGGTGCTCAACACTCGAGAGACCCCGGCTCCCGGGCTGAAGAGAAGCACCGGATATGCCGCCCCCTCGAGCGCCGGTGCACCGCTATACGAGTTGGTGAGCAGGCCGGGCAGCCCGATACCGAAGCGCTTCTCGAGTTCAGGGATCAACACGGTCGACGCGTAGTGTGCCCGCGGGTACTTGTCGATCTGAGCCGCCGGATAGAACACCGAGACCATCAGCTCACGGGCCCGCTCCGGCTTGAACGGATCCGGCCGCGCGGCATCGACCAGGTGCAGAGTCGTTGTGCCGACCGGGGATTGGCCGCCAGGCCGCGGAAGTACCGTCACCCCCACCGGCGAAGCGCCGGAGATACCAACACTTCCCGCCACTAACGCGGCGGCAGACAAGAACACAGCGAACAACCGACCGATCAACATTTCCCCCACGAGGTGAAGCCCGACCCGCGGCCACTCCCAGGCCGTCAGGCCGACGTTAGCAGCAAACCTGTTACGGCACTGGGTCAGTCGGTGACGAGGGTGGTGGCGGCGGTGCGGATGATCGCCGGGATCTCGACGGGTTTGCGGGTTTCGGCGTCTACGTAGACGTGCACGAAGGTGCCGGTGGCGGCCAGTTCCAGTTCGCCGTCGGCGTCGCGGAAGATGGCCAGGTCGTAGGTGATGCTGGAGCGGCCGAGGCGGGAGATGCGCAGGCCGACCTGGAGCTGGTCGGGGAAGCTGAGTGAGCCGACGTACTGGCATGCGGTCTGGGCGACCACGCCGAGTGCGGGCAGGTCGCGGATGTCGGTGCCGGTGGCGTGCATCAGCCACGCGTTGACCGCGGTGTCGAAGTACGAGTAGTACGTCACGTTGTTCACGTGCCCGTAGTGGTCGTTGTCCGCCCAGCGGGTCGGCATCGGCCAGAGCACCGGATACTGCTGCGTCACCCGGCCGACGATAGCTCAGCCGGTGTCGCGCCCTGGCGGTGGTCGCGCGGGCTGACCCCGAAGTGGCGTTTGAACGCGGTACTCAGGGCGAAGGCGCTGCCGTAACCGACCTGACGGGCGATGGCTTCGATGGTGGCGTCGGATTCGGCGAGCAGGTCGGCGGCCAGCGCGAGGCGCCATTCGGTGAGGAACGCCATCGGCGGCTCGCCGACCAGGTCGGTGAAGCGGCGGGCGAGCGCGGCCCGCGACACCCCGACCGCCTCGGCCAGGCTGGCCACCGTCCAGCCGTGCGCCGGATTGTGCTGCAGCAGCCGCAGCGCCTTGCCGACCAGCGGATCGCTGTAGGCGTGGTACCAGGCGGGCGCGTCGTTGCGCGCGAACCAGGCGCGCAGCGCGGCGATCAGCACCATGTCGAGCAGCCGGTCGAGCACGACACCCTGCGCTGGCTCGTCCTTGACGGCCTCGTCGACCAGGATGTCGAGCAGCCTGGTATCCAAGTCGCCGCGCTGCAGCACGATGACCGGCGGCAGGGCGCGCAGCAGGCGCTGGCTGGCCGCGCCCGCCGACTCGTAGGTTCCGTTCACCATCAAGGTCGCGCCATCGGCATCGGTGCCCCACTGACGAACGCCGAGACTCAGTGCCTCACAAAGAGTTTCGCCCTCGAGGGTCTTGGTCACATTGCCGGGGTCGATGACGATCTGCGGCGCGGTGGCCGGGTCGTCGGCGAGTGTGTAGTGGTCGGGCCCGCGGAAGATCGCGACATCGCCCTCGGCCAGCTGTCGCGGCGCGTTGTCGCCCATCATGATCCACGCGTCGCCGCGCACCATCGACACCACGGTGAGCGGCGCCTCGTCCTGAATCCGCAGCGACCACGGCGGTTTCAGCAACGAACACATCAGGAACGCGCCGCGGGCACGTGGACCTTCGAGCAGACTGGCGAGCACATCCACGCCCTCAACAGTAGACGATGGCGCATGGTTATGAGCCGCTGAACTATGTCTCGTCTCGGCTCCCGCCGATGTACTTGGACCATGACAAACAGCACCGCAACCAAGCACTGCACCCTCGTGACCGGCGGCACCGGCAAGACCGGCAGCCGTGTCGCCGCCAGGCTCGAGCAGGCGGGTCAGCCGATCCGGATCGGCTCGCGCTCGGCGCAGATCCCGTTCAGCTGGGCAGACCGCGACACCTGGCCGTCGGCGCTGGCCGATGTGCACGCCGTGTACGTCGCCTTCCAACCCGACCTCGCGGTGCCGGGCGCCCCCGAGACCCTGCGCGCGTTCACGACCGCGGCGAAGCAGAGCGGCGTGCGCAAGCTCGTGCTGCTGTCCGGCCGCGGCGAGCCGGAGGCGGCCGAGTGCGAGGAGATCGTGCGGAAATCCGGCCTCGACTGGACCATCGTGCGCTGCGGCTTCTTCGCGCAGAACTTCAGCGAGGGTGCGTTCACCGACTACATCCTGGCCGGGGAGGTCGCGCTGCCCAATGGTGATGTGCCGGAACCGTTCGTGCACGCCGACGACATCGCCGACGTGGCGGCGCTCGCACTCACCGAGGACCGGCATCGCGGCGAGGTATACGAACTGACCGGGCCGCGCGCGCTGACCTTCGCCGAGGCGGTCGCGGAGATCGCCGAGGCGACCGGGCGTGACATCGCCTTCATCCCGGTCTCGCGCACGGAATTCGTTGCGGCACTGACCGACTACCAGGTGCCCGCCGACGTGGTGAGCCTGCTCGACTACCTGTTCGGCACGATCTTGGACGGCAGGAATTCCAAGACCGCCGATGGCGTGCAACGCGCTTTGGGCCGGGAGCCAAAGGATTTCACCGAATACGCTCGCGAGACCGCCGCGACCGGAGTCTGGAACATTCAGGGCTAGTACGCGGTTGGAACAAGTAGAGGCTGTGCAGAGGACCCGTGGAGCCGGACCGCATCGGCGCGATCCGGCTTCCGGACCAGCGGGCCGAGGATGTCTCGCCCCGGATACCGCGAGGTCACGCTGGTCTCTTGCCGACATCGAGGGGGTGGGGCACCAGCCGAATTGTCATCGGTACCGTCGAGATGATGTTGACTCCGACGGCTGATCGATCAACCCGCGTTGCCAGGGCCGCCGTTTTCACGGTGTTCGGCCTGAATGGGTTTCTGCTTGCCATGTGGGTCGTGCACATTCCGCCGATCACCGATCGGACCGGTGTCGCGAAGCCGACGCTCGGGATGTTCATCCTGCTGATGGCCGGTGCGGGCATTGTCGGCATGCGCATCGCCGGGCCGCTCGCGGACCGGTTCGGCAGCCGGGCACTGGTCGGCACCGCCGCGGTCATCGCGTCGGTGGCGGTGATCGGGCCCGGCCTCGCCACCGGCCCGGTCACCCTGGCGATCGCGTTGGCCTGCTTCGGTTTCGGCAACGGCGCGCTGGACGTATCGATGAATACCCAAGCGGTGCACGTGGAACGCGCGTATAGGCGACCGATCATGGCGGCCTTCCACGCGCTGTTCTCCGGCGGTGGACTGCTCGGGTCACTGCTCGGCGCGGCGACACTGCGGGCCGGGTTGGACATTCGAATAACGTTGGGGCTGGCGGCAACCGGCTGCGTGGCATTGACCATCGCGGCCCTGCCGCGGCTGCTCCGCGACACCGAGTCGGCGCCAGCCGAGATCCCCGACCACGCGGCATCCGACCCGGCGCCGACCGACAAACGCGAGCACAGCCGAAAGGTATTGGCGCTGGCCGTGATCGCGTTCGCGGTGCTGCTCACCGAGGGAGTCGCCGGTGACTGGAGCACCCTGCAGATGCGCGAGCACCTCGGCGCCGACGCGGCCACCGCGGCACTGGCCTTCGGCGCCTTCTCGGTCGCCATGACCGCGGGTCGCCTCGCCACCGACCGGGTGAGCGGCGCGTTCGGCCGGGTCGCCGTCGTCCGCTACGGCATGCTGATCTCGGCGCTCGGCGTTGCCCTGATCATCGTGTCGGCCTGGATCCCACTGACCTTGCTCGGCTGGGCGCTGACCGGCCTCGGCCTGTCCGGCAGCGTCCCCCAGATCTTCACCGCCGCAGGCAATCTCGGCACCGGAAAGGCCGCGACCGACATGTCGCGCGTCTTCAGCTTCGGCTACCTCGGCCTGCTCGCCGGACCCGCGGTGATCGGCTGGCTCACCGCGCTGATCCCACTCACCACCGCGCTGGCCGTTCCGCTGATCGCGGTGCTGGTGTGCTGCCGCTATGCCGGCGTCGTCGCTCCGGCCCGCGCCGAATCGGCGTAGTCGCTAATTCGGTGGGACCAAGCACAATGTCATCGGCTCCGGTTTCGGATAGACGATGGTGCTGTCCGCGGTGTATTTCGCACCGCACGCGGACTTGTCCGCCGTGCCCTGAACGATTCGGCCGATCTTATAGTCGGCGGCCGCGGTGCACGGAACCTTCGTATCGGCACCGAGCGCACTGCCGCGCACGCAGTCGCCCTCCTTCACATTGAGACGAAGGCAGAGCGTGTATTCCTTGCCGCCGGTCTGGTAGTAACTGGTGTAGTCCTTGTTGGCACAGTCTTTGTTCGCGCCGCTGATCCGTTCCGCGACCACATAATTCGCCTCGGGATCGGAACATTCCTTGGTCGCGAATTCGGCCTTGACGGTGGTGCCGGAAAGCTTCGCGCACTCGCCGACGGCGACCTTGTCACCATCCGGGCGCAGCAGCAGGACCAGGCCGAAGACCAGGCCGATCGCGACGACGACGGCGATCGTGATGAAGATGGCTTTGCCTGGACCGCCGGACCGCCGCGGCGGGGGCGGTGCGAAGTTGCCGGGAAATCCGGGTGGACCGCCCGGCGGCGGAAAGCCATTGGGCGGCGGGAAACCGCCCGGCGAAAATCCGTTGTTCGGCGGCGGATAGCCGTAGCCCGGCGGTGGCGGAAACCCCTGCGGTCCCGGCGGCGGATACGCCGTCGGTCCGCCGTAGCCCGGTCCGCCAGGTTGTCCCGGATACGGATAGTTCGACGGTGGTGTCGTCATGGATTCCCCTCCCCAGGGTTTACGCAATTCCGCCGCGCACGGCGGCAGCCGAACCCACAGAATCTAGCCGATCGATCCGGATTCCGGGTGTTCGCCGATTGCGGACCGCGTCACAGGTAGAGCCCTGGATTGATGGGATCGGCCCGAACCGATTGGATCTTGGTGTCGCCGTCGCGCAGTGCGACCAGTTCCGCCAAGGTCGCGCCGTCGGGACAGGCGGCATCGGCCGGAGTATCGGCACGCCGCTCCCTGGCCAGCCAGTCCGCCGATTCGGCGGGCGACAACCGGCCGACCTCGAGCTGGGCCAGGCAGCGGCCCGGCCGGGTGACGGCGGGGTGCAGCCGGGACAGGTCCTCGTTGGTGGTGATCGCGACAAGGACATCCCTGCCCTGGCCGAGCATGCCGTCGGTCAGATTGAGCAGTCGCGAAAGACCCTGGCCCGCCGTCTCTTTCGCCTCGCCGCGGATCAGCTCGTCGCAGTCCTCCAGCACCAGCATGCGCCAGCGCTTGGCGTCGTCGTCATCGCCGTCGATGCCCGCCGCCACGTCCATCAGGTAGCCCGGCTTGCCGAACATCACCTCGGGGTCGAGCACACAGTCGAATTGGCACCACGGTGCCCACGCGCGTGCGAGAGCCCTTAGCGCGGTGGTCTTTCCGGTCCCAGGCGGTCCGTGCAGCAGCACGAGTCGGCCGCGCACCTCCGCCGCCGTCAACGCCATCAAACGATCCATGGCACCCGCGACCTCGCCGGGGTAGTTGCCGCGGATCGTCGGCCATTCCGGCGCCGAGATGGCGTGCCCCCTGCGCTGCGGCCCGTGACCACTCATGTGCCAGAAGCCCATCTCGATGGTCTCGCCGACCTCGGGCTGCGCGGCCGCGCCCTTGATCGACTCGGCGAGCACCGCGGCGGCCAGTTCGTCGGTCTCGGCGGTGACCTCGATCATCGCCGACCCGCCCGACCACCGGACGGCACGCAACGACCAGCCCTCGCCGACCACCAGCGTCGCGGTGCTGTCGTCTTCGCGCACCGAACGCACCACCCGGCCATGTCCGGGGCGCAGCGGCGCGTCCGGGTTGACCCGTTCGAACCGCGCGATGTGCGCATGGGGTTGATCACCGCGCAGGAACGGACTCACCGCGAGCGCATCGATCGCGTCGCGGCTCGAGTAGGCGGAATCCACGGTGACAGCCCACGGCAGCCGCTCGGCGAGATCGGCCGAGGGCGCACTCGGGTCGATCAACCGAAGAGGCTCATTACGTGTGGACACTCAGAGCATGATCAGGGCTACGGCCCCACCGTGTCCAGCAAATTAAATCGCGGACGATCATCTTCCCAGCTCCCGCATGCAGATCGTGGTCGGCTCCGGCATCGAATAGATAAGGGCCCACTGCGCTCTGGTGTCCCGTCCGCACAGCAACCGATCCGTGGTTCCCTGGACGATTTTGACTACCCGGTACCCGCGAACGTCGCAGGCCGTTTTCCGGCTGACCGAACCGGGCAGGTCCTCGAAGCACTCCCCTTCGGCGGCATTGACCGTCAGGCACAGCCGGTAGCCGTCCGGCCCGGCCCGCTTGTAGGAGGCGAAATCGCCGCCAGGACAGGAATCGGTGTCGTTGTTCACCCGCAGCGCCACCCGATAGTTGGCCTGCGGATCACCGCAATCCGCTTGTTCCACTTGGGCATCCGTGCTTGTGCCCGATACCTTCGCGCAGCTGCCCGCCGTGATCTGGTTCTCGATGGGCGCGGATTTCGTCTCGACCCGGAGGCCGACGACCAGACACACCACGACTCCGACAATGACGGTGACGATCTTCAGGATCCGGCCGACGCGCCGAGGTTTCTTGTCCGTGGTTATCCCCTTGACGCGCACTCCGCAGAATCTATCGCATCACCGACAAACGACCCCCCACCGAAGTCGGTGGAGGGCCGTTCACGGCGAAACTGGTTGTCCTACAGCGCCTTCAGTTCCTCGGTCACCGCGCCGACGGACTTCTTCGCGTCGCCGAACAGCATCGAGGTGTGATCGGCGTAGAACAGCGGATTATCGATGCCGGCGAAGCCGGAGTTCATCGAACGCTTCAGCACGATGACGCTCTTGGCCTGGTCGACGTTGAGCACCGGCATGCCGTAGATCGGGCTGCTCTTGTCCTCGCGGGCGGCCGGGTTCGTGACGTCGTTGGCGCCGATGACCAGGGCGACATCGGTGCGCGAGAATTCGCCGTTGATGTCGTCCATCTCCTTGAGCGCGTCGTAGGAGACCTCGGCCTCGGCCAGCAGCACGTTCATGTGACCTGGCATGCGACCGGCGACCGGGTGGATGGCGTATTTGACCTCGACGCCCTTGGCTTCGAGCAGCGCCGCCATCTCCTTGACCGCGTGCTGGGCCTGGGCGACGGCCATGCCGTAGCCGGGGACAACGATGACCTGGTTGGCGTAGGCCATCTGGATCGCGGCGTCCGCGGCGGAGGTGGCCTTGGCCTGCTTGGCCTCGCCGTCACCGCTGGCGCCGGGAGCCGTTCCGCCGCCGCCGAATCCGCCGGCGACGATGGCCGGGATGGACCGGTTCATCGCCTTGGCCATCAGGTTGGTCAGGATGGTGCCTGACGCGCCGACGATCATGCCCGCCACGATCATCGCGGTGTTGTTCAGCGCCAAACCCGCTGCGGCGGCCGACAATCCGGTCAACGCGTTGAGCAGCGAGATGACAACGGGCATGTCAGCGCCGCCGATCGGCAGCACCACCGCGAGGCCGAGTACACCGGCAAGCACGAGCACCGCGATCATCCACAGTTGGGACACACCATCATTGGTGGCGCCGATGCCGATCACGACCGCCGCGGCGACCGCGCCGATGAGCAGCAGCAGGTTCAGCGGCTGCTGCAGCTTGCCGAGACCGAGCGGGCGGCCGGGCAGGATCTCCTGCAGCTTGCCGAACGCGATCAGCGAGCCCCAGAACGAGATCGAGCCGATGATCGCGGCGAACAGCGAGCCGACGACGATGTGCACCGTCGGTTCCTCGTCGAAGTGCGAAAAGCCTTGGCTGTTGATGAATTCCGACCACGCGATGAGCGCGACCGTGCCACCGCCGACGCCGTTGAACGCGGCGACCAGCTGCGGCATCGCGGTCATCTTGGTGAACTTGGCCGGCGGCACACCGAGGGCGATACCGACGACAAGACCGGCGACGATCAGAATCCAATTGCTGGTGTGGCGCACCGAGATCAGTGTCGCGACGACGGCGATGAACATGCCGACCGCGGCGATCAGGTTGCCGCGCACCGCGGTCTTCGGACCGGTCAGGCCCATCAGGCCGTAGATGAACATGCCGAAGGCGATGATGTAGAGCCCGTTGACCAGGTAGCTCACGTTATCGAAGGTATGCATCACTTCTCCGCCTTCACCGGCGCTGCTTTTTTGCCCTTGAACATGCCGAGCATCCGGTCGGTTACCACGAAACCACCGATGACATTCAGGGTTCCGAAGACGACGGCGACGAACAGGATGATCTGGGTCAGGATCGACGGATCCTGCACATTGCCGAGGGTGACCAGCGCGCCGAGCACGACGATGCCGTGAATAGCGTTGGTACCCGACATCAGTGGGGTGTGCAGGGTGTTGGGGACCTTGGAGATAACGGCGAACCCGACGAACCCGGAGAGCACCAGGATCGCGATATTCGCGAGAAGTTCGGTGTACATCAGGCTTCCACCTCACGTGTCACGCAGGAATCGGCGAGCACCTGATCGCTGAAGTCGGGCGCGAGTTTCCCGTCGACCAGCATCAGTTCCAACAGTGCGGAAATGTTCTTCGAGTACAGCTCGCTGGCATGCTCGGGCATGGTCGCGGGCAGGTTCAACGGCGAGGCGATGGTGACCTCGTGCTTGACCACAACCTCGCCCGGCTCGGTGAGCTCGCAGTTGCCGCCGGTCTCCCCGGCCAGGTCGACGATCACGCTGCCCGGCTTCATACCTTCGACCGCGGCGGCGGTCACCAGTCGCGGCGCGGGACGTCCAGGCACCAGCGCGGTGGTGATCACCACGTCGAAGCCCTTGATCGCGTCCTCCAAAGCCTGTTGCTGCTTTGCCTTTTCCTCGTCGGTGAGCTCGCGGGCGTAGCCGCCCTCGCCGGCGGCGTCGATGCCGAGATCGAGCCACTGCGCACCGACCGAACGCACCTGATCGGCGACCTCGGGCCGCACGTCGTAGCCGGTGGTTCGCCCGCCGAGGCGCTTGGCGGTGGCCAGCGCCTGCAGTCCGGCGACGCCGACACCGAGCACAAGCACGGTCGCTGGCTTCACGGTGCCCGCCGCGGTGGTGAGCATCGGGAAGAAGCGCGTCGATTCGGACGCGGCGAGCAGCACGGCCTTATAACCGGCGACGTTGGCCTGCGAGGACAGCGCGTCCATCACCTGGGCGCGCGAGATCCGCGGGATCGCCTCGACCGCGAAGGCTTGCACCCCGGCGGCTTTCAGCTTGCCGATCTGATTGTCCGCGTTGCGCGGGGCCAGGAAGCCGATCAGGGTCTGCCCGTCGGACAGCTTGGCCACCTCGGCATCGCTTGGCGGGGCGACCTTGACGACCACCTCGGCCGACCACGGATCGCCGATCGTCGCGCCCGCTGCTTCGTAGGCGCTGTCGGGAATGAGCGCGCCGAGCCCGGCACCGGGCTCGATCACCACCTGCACGCCCTGCTTCAGCAGGGTCGGAATGATCTTCGGCACCAATGCGACACGTCGTTCGCCCGCGTTGGACTCGCGAACGACTCCGACACGCGCGCCGCGTGGCGACTCGTCGCCTACGCTCTGCGTTGTCTCCACTATGTCAGTTCCTTCTCGTGCTGAGCTTCAGGCATCAGATGGACGACCAGGCGATGTTACTTCGGAGTAAGGTCGCCCAAATCCTCGCAACTGTACCCGTCGCTTTGTGCAGACCGCTGAGACGCCCGTCACAAGATCATGACTGATTCCGCCGGTTTGCCGGATTTCCCAGCTCGGCACGGACATCGTGGCCACCTCCTGCGCTGTCGGGTGTTCGAACGGACGCCGGTACTGATGTTTGTCGCTCACGACGGCCGCGACAAGAGCAAACCCGCAGGTCTATTACTTACCTGGAGGTTCGGCACCAGGTCAGGGCGCGGTCGCGGACGCGGAAAGTGACGTGGGTCATGGGCGATTCGCGCGCGGGGGTGTTCCGTACCGCTCGTACGCCGTAAGGTCCAGCGTTGTGAACGACTGCGTCTTCTGCCGCATCGTGGCAGGCGAGGCCCCGGCGACGAAGGTGTACGAGGACGACATCCTCTGCGCCTTCCTCGATATCCGGCCCATCGCCCGAGGCCACATGCTGGTGGTGCCGAAACAGCACGCCGCCGAGCTCGAGGATCTCGACGCCGAACTCGGCGCGTACGTGTTCCGCGCCGGACACCGGCTCGCGCTGGCCGTCCGGCGAAGCACCCTCGCAGCCGACGGCGCGAACCTGCTGCTCAACGACGGTACCGCCGCCTTTCAAACGGTCCCGCACGTGCACCTGCACGTGATCCCGCGCAAGCACGGCGACAAGTTCCGGTTCGCGGCCGGGGTCGTGCTGCGCCGCCCGCACGACGCACAGTCCACCGCGGCCGCCATCCAGGGCGGAATCGCGGCGCTGGAGCGCGACGAAAAGCCGGGCCGCAATGGAAAACTGGGCATGGACAGCCCGGAAGAAGGAGCGCAGGAATGACCGACCCGACACTGGACCGGACCGAGCTGCCCGCACAACTGTCCGAACAGTGGGACGCGATCGCCGCACTGGTCGCCGATATCGACGAAAACCAGTGGCGCACACCGACATCGCTGCCCGGCTGGACCGTGTTCGATGTGGTCGCCCATGTCATCGGCACCGAATCGTGGCTGCTCGGCGAGCGTCCGCCGCCGCACGACCCGCTCACCGTGAAAACCGACGTGAGTACGCTGCCGCACGTCCGCAACGAGACCGCGGTGTTCAACGAGATCTGGGTGGACCGGTTGCGGCCGATGTCGGGCGTTCGGCTGCTCGCGGTGTACCGCGAGATCGTCGAACGCAGGCGCAAAGCCCTTGCCGCCCTCAGCGAGGAAGAGTGGACGGCGCACACCCAGTCCCCGATCGGGCAGGTCAGTTACGGCCGGTTCATGCGGGTGCGGCTGTTCGACTGCTGGATGCACGAGCTCGACCTCGCCGACGCGCTCGGTGTCACGGTCGACGAGGGCGGGCGCCGTGGCGAGCTGGCGTTCACCGAGTTCCTCGGCGGTATTCCGCGCGTTGTGGTGAAAAAGGGTGGGGCGCCGGAGGGTTCGCGGATCACGTTCGCTCTGACCGGACCGCTGGCCAGGACCTTGCGCATCCAGGTGGCTGGCCGGGCGGGCTATGTCGACTCGTTCGACGAGCCCGCCACCGTCGAAATCCAGCTGTCCTCAGGGCTTTTCGTCCGGCTCGGCGGCGGACGCACGACCGCGGACGAGCATCTGGACGAGATCGCCATCACCGGCGACCAGGAGCTCGGGCTGCGGTTGGTCAGCAAACTGGCCTTCACCCTCTGAGACCCGGTGCGACTCTTCCTGTCCAGCTATCGGTTCGGGGCGCACCGCGATCGACTCGCGGCGCTGGTCGGCGAGCCGGGGCGGGTCGCGTTGATTCCCAACGCTTGTGACGCCTGGCCAACCATGTGGGCGAACGCGGTCACCAGCGATATGGTGCCGCTGCGCAAGCTCGGCTATCAGCCCGAGACGGTCGACCTGCGCGACTTCGTCGGCAACGCAGCGGAATTGGAGCGGACACTGGCCGACTTCCCGCTGGTGTGGGTGCGCGGCGGCAACACCTTCGTGCTGCGTGCCCAATTCGCCCGCAGCGGTGCTGATCTCGTGCTCCCGAAGCTGCTCGCCGCCGATGCGCTGGTGTACGCGGGCTACAGCGCGGGCGCCTGCGTAATGACGCCCGATCTGCACGGTTTGGAGACCTCGGATGATCCCGCCGAGGTCGCGCCGGTGTGCGGGATCGAACCGCTATGGGACGGACTGGGTTTGGTCGACCGACCGATCGTGCCGCACCTCGACTCCCCCACCGACCCGGACGGCCAATGCGACGCACTCGCCGAGTCCTACCGCGCGGCGGGCATCGCGCACTGGGCACTCACCGACGACGACGCGATCGTCGTCGACGGTGACCGAACCGAGGTGCTGATCAGTCGAGCGGAGTCATGAACGACCACAACCTCACGTCACGTGCGGTGCGAGTTCGGACTTCGGGTCGCGGCGGAAGACGACCCAGCGCATCGCGCTGTACATGTAGACGGCCTCGCACGCGCCAGCAAGCAGCCGGGCCAGGTGGTATTCGAGACCGAGGGCGGTGAGGCCGCTGCCGACGCCGAGGATGAACGCGACGTAGTTGATCACGACGACCACGCCGTACACGGCGGCCTGCTTGCCGACCGGCGCGTGCGAATGGAAGTTGAAGGTGCGGTTGAGCACGAAACTGAGCCCGAACGCGCACACGTAGGCGATGGTGATGGACAGCCAGACCGGCAGGCCCCACCAGCCGTGGAAAACAGTCAGCAACAGCAGGTCGACAGCGAAGGTGAAGCTGTTGATCAGCGCGAAACCGAGGAAGGTCGGCGCGACAAGCCGACGCAACCCCCACGGCAGCCGCGCGACCACGGCCACACACCATCGGGTGAACCGGTCCGCGATCGTCTCGGTGGTCTCCGCCAGCTCATGCACGCAGCCAGCCTGCCAGCGGGAGGTGTCCACCAAGTGATCAACCAGCGAACTGGTTGTCCTCGGCCAGGCCCTGTGTCGAAGTCAGGACGGATCCAGCCCCAGGAAGCGCCGAATGGGACGTCGACACAGGGCCTGGCGCTAGCGTGGGATTGTGGACATGCATGACCTGATCGACGGACTGTCCGATGGCGCGGTCGTCACCGACCCCGACCTCCTCGCGAGTTACCGGCAGGACTGGGCGCGCGATCCCGACGCGGGCACTCCGCTCGCCGTGGTGCGCGCCACCAGCACCGACGATGTCGCCGCGACCCTGCGCTGGGCGCACGAGCGCCGGATCGCGGTCGTGCCGCGCGGCGCGGGTTCCGGGCTCTCCGGCGGCGCGACGGCGGTGGACGGCGGGCTCGTGCTGAGCACCGAGCGGATGCGGTCGATCGCGGTCGACCCGGTCACCAGGACCGCGGTGGTGCAGCCCGGGCTGCTGAATGCCGAGGTGAAGCGCGCGGTCGCCGAGCACGGGCTCTGGTATCCGCCCGATCCCTCGTCGTTCGAGATCTGCTCGATCGGCGGGAACGCCGCCACCAACGCGGGCGGGCTGTGCTGCGTGAAGTACGGCGTGACAACCGATTACGTGCTCGGCATGGAGGTGGTGCTCGCCGAGGGGACGGTGCTTCGGCTCGGCGGGCCTCGGCTCAAGGATTCGGCCGGGCTTTCGCTGACCAAGCTGTTCGTCGGCAGCGAGGGCACCCTCGGCATCATCACCGAACTGACGCTGCGCCTGCTGCCCGCGCAACCACCGCAGAGCACGGTCGTCGCGACCTTCGCGACGCTGGCCGCCGCCGTCGACGCGATCCTCGCGATCACCGGCGAATTACGGCCCTCCATGCTGGAATTCATGGATTCGGTGTCGATCAACGCGGTCGAGGACGAGCTGCGGATGGGCCTGGACCGCAACGCCGCGGCACTGCTGGTCGCCCGCTCGGACGCGCCGGGCGAATTCGCGCGGCGGGAAGCCGAGATCATGGTGGCGGCCTGCGAAAAGGCCGGTGCGGCAGAGGTTTTCCACACCGAGGATCCCGAGGAGGGCGAAGCATTCACGGCGGCACGGCGTTTCGCGATTCCGGCGGTGGAGAAACTCGGCACGCTGCTGCTCGAGGATGTCGGCGTGCCGCTGCCGCGACTCGGCGACCTGGTGCGCGGCGTCGCCGAGATCGCGCAGCGCAACGACGTGATGGTTTCGGTCATCGCGCACGCCGGGGACGGCAACACTCACCCGCTGATCGTGCACGACCCGGACGACGCCGCCATGACCGAACGCGCGCACCACGCGTTCGGCGAGATCATGGACCTGGCGATCGCGCTCGGTGGCACGATTACCGGCGAGCACGGCGTCGGGCGGCTGAAGAAGGCGTGGCTGCCCGATCAGCTCGGCGCGGACGTGATGGCATTGACCCACCGGATCAAGGACGCGCTCGACCCGCACGGCATTCTCAATCCAGGCGCGATTCTCTAGACCACGGAACATTCCCGGCCGCGAAGGAGTTTCACCAGATCATGACCACCAGGCTCGAGCACAACGCCGACGACACTCGTTTCGAGATCTATCTCGACGACACCCTCGCCGGCTACGCCGACTACGCCCAGCGCGACGACCCGAAGGTTCGCGACTTCCACCACACGATGACGTTCCCCGAATTCCGCGGGCGCGGCGTCGCGGCCGAGGTGGTCGAATACGCGCTGAAGGACTCGCGCGACAACGGCTACGCGGTCATCCCGACCTGCTGGTACGTCGACAAGTACATCGCCGAACACCGCGAATACGCCGACCTGGTCAGCTGAATCGAAAACGGGTGACCCGAGGCGAAACCTCGGACCACCCGTTCGCGAGACTTCCTCGGGTCAGCGCAGCAGCGCGCGCGACATGACGAGACGCTGGATCTGGTTGGTGCCCTCGTAGATCTGGGTGATCTTCGCGTCGCGCATCATCCGCTCCACCGGGAAATCGGTGGTGTAGCCCGCGCCACCGAACAGCTGGACGGCGTTGGTGGTCACCTCCATCGCGACATCGGAGGCGAAACACTTGGCGGCGGCGGAGATGAAGCCGAGGTTCTTCTCGCCGCGCTCGGCGCGGGCCGCCGAGGTGTAGACCATGAGGCGGGCGGCCTCGATCTTCATCGCCATGTCGGCGAGCATGAACTGGGTGTTCTGGAAGTCGGCGATCGCCTTGCCGAACTGCTTGCGGTCCTTGGTGTAGGCGATGGCCGCGTCGAGCGCGCCCTGCGCGAGGCCGACGGCCTGCGCGCCGATGGTCGGACGGGTGTGGTCGAGGGTCTGCAGCGCGGTCTTGAAGCCGGTGCCAGGCTCGCCGACGATGCGGTCACCCGGCACCCGGCAGTTCTCGAAATACAGTTCCGCCGTGGGCGATCCCTTGATGCCGAGCTTGTGCTCGAGCGGGCCGACCACGAAACCCTCGTCGTCCTTGTGCACCAGGAACGCCGAAATACCGTTGGCGCCCTTGTCCGCATCGGTCACCGCCATGACGGTGTACCAGGAAGACTTGCCGCCGTTGGTGATCCAGCACTTGGAGCCGTTGAGGATCCAGTCGTCGCCCTCCTGCTTCGCGCGGGTGCGCATGCTGGCGGCGTCGGAACCGGCCTCGCGCTCGGACAGCGCGTAGGAGGCCATCTCGCCGTTGACGATGTCGCCGAGCACCTTCTGCTTGAGGTCCTCGGAGCCGTTGAGGATCATGCCCATGGTGCCGAGCTTGTTGACCGCGGGGATGAGCGAGGAGGAACCGCAGACGCGGGCGACCTCTTCGATCACGATGCAGGTGGCCACCGAGTCGGCGCCCTGGCCGCCGTAGGCCTCCGGCACGTGCACCGCGTTGAAGCCGGCGGCGTTGAGCGCGGTCAGCGCCTCCTCCGGGAAGCGGGCGTTGCCGTCGACGTCCTTGGCGTGCGGCGCGATCTCCTTCTCGGCGAGACCGCGGATGGCCGCACGCAGTTCGTCGTGGAAGTCCTCGAGCTTGAACAGGTCGAAATCGGGATTTCCCGCCATGGGGCTCACTCCTGGTCGTCGGTACATGTCGGCACTCAGTGCCACACCATTCTTGAGTGTACGCCCAGGCAGGGCCGCAACGTGCGGAGACGTCCTGGCACTCAGTGTCAGATTGGTCGCACTTGACCTAGATCAAAGACTACCGAGTTTGCGTGCGACCAGATCGGCGACCTGCCGGGGTGGGGTATCGCGCGGGAACACCGCGACCACCAGCTCGTCGGCACCTGGGTGCCGTCCGCCGCCGCGCGGTATCGCGGCCAGCTCGACGCGCAGGTCCGCCGCGCCCGCGTCCGACTCGCCGCGCACCATGCGCCGCAGCAGATAGTTGTGCGTCGCGGTCACCGCGGCGGTGTACTGCACCCGCGCCAGATCCGGCACCTCGGGCAGCCGATCGCGCAGATAGTCGGTGAACAGTCGCTCATACCGGAACACGGTCACGATCTCGCGCTCGCGCAGCGCAGGCACCCGCCGCACCACCTGATACCGCCGCGCCGCGATCTCCCGCCACTGGGTGAACCGCTCGAACACCTGAACAACGGCCTCGCACACCGTCTCCCACGGATCCCCCCGCGACGCCGCCAGAAAGTCCGCCGCCTGCGCCAACTGCGACTCGTGATCGGCGAAGATCACATCCTCTTTCGACCGAAACTGCCGAAAGAACGTCCGCCGCGAAATCCCCGCCGCCTCCGCGATCTCGTCGACAGTCGTCGCCTCATACCCCTTCTCGGCAAACAACCGCAACGCCTGATCAACAACAGTCAGCCGAAACCGCGTGTTGTCATCCCCGCTCCGCGGCCGGACATCACCAGTAGTCACGACCTCACCGTAGCGAGACAAACCCCCACGCCGGACCAGCACGCCCCGCAACGAGGCGAGTCAAATGGTCGCCAGTTGATCTCCGAGAACAACCATATGACTCGGGGACTGTGGATTTAACGGTGGTTTCCGGCCTAACGCGCTGAGTGAAGTTCAGCGGGAAGGGTGCTGTGATGACGACACTGGATGGCGTGGCATCGAAGAAGAAGGCTCGTGAGTCCTCGCCGGAGGCCGTGGCAGCGGCGGAGCTGGTCCGGATGGCCAAGGAACAGGGTTTGTCGCTGACCGGCCCGGATGGGCTGCTCAAGCAGTTCACCAAGGCCGTGCTGGAAACGGCGTTGAACGAGGAGATGACCGAACACCTCGGCTATGACAAGAACTCAGCACCGGTCGATCGGGAATCAGCCAACATCCGTAACGGGACTCGGTCCAAGACGGTGCTGACCGAAGCGACCGGTCATGTGCCGATCGAGGTTCCCCGTGACCGGGAGGGCTCCTTCGAGCCGCAGATCGTCAAGAAACGCCAGCGTCGGTTGACCGGGGTCGATGAGATCGTGTTGTCGTTGTATGCCAAAGGCCTTACCACAGGCGAGATTTCGGCGCACTTCGCTGAAATCTATGGCGCCTCGGTGTCGAAGGAAACGGTCTCGAGGATCACTGACAAGGTGATCGAGGAAATGCAGGATTGGGCCCATCGGCCCCTTGATGCGGTCTACGCCGCGGTCTTCATCGATGCCATCGTGGTGAAGGTCCGCGACGGTCAAGTCGCCAACCGGCCGATCTATGCCGCGATCGGGGTCACGGTCGAGGGCGGCAAAGACGTGCTCGGGTTATGGGCCGGCACCGGTGGCGAAGGCGCGAAGTTCTGGATGAGCGTGCTCACCGACCTGCGCAATCGCGGTGTCAAAGACACCTTCTTCGTCGTCTGTGACGGGCTCAAAGGGCTCCCCGAGGTCGTCGGCAATATCTGGCCGTTGGCGATCGTGCAGACCTGCATCATCCACCTGATCCGCAACACTTTCCGCCTGGCTTCCCGCAAGGACTGGGATGGGTTGCGCCACGACGTGAAACCGATCTATACCGCAGTCAATGCCGCTGCGGCCCGCACCGCGCTCGATGACCTCACCGAGAAGTGGGGCACGAAATATGCTGCGATAGTTCGTCTTTGGGACAACGCGTGGGAGGAGTTCATTCCGTTCCTCGACTACGACGTCGAGATCCGGCGGGTGATCTGCTCTACCAACGCGATCGAGTCCTTGAACGCGCGCTACCGGCGAGCGATCAAGGCCCGAGGTCATTTCCCGAACGAGCAAGCCGCGTTGAAATGCCTCTACCTGGTCACCAGGTCCCTGGACCCAACCGGGCGCGGTCAGGCACGATGGACACAACGCTGGAAACCCGCGGTCAACGCCTTCGCGATCACCTTCGCCGACCGCTGGCCCAACGCCCAAACCTACTGAGAGAAACCGCCGGAAACACCGTTAGCGAGATAGTCCCATGACTCGCCTCAACACTCGGACATGGGTCAGCCGAGGAGTTTGGTGCGGAGGGCTTGGTCCTTCTGCAGGACCATTTGTTCCAGGTTTGCTTGGAACTGTTGCATGCGGGTGCGGAGGTCGGGGTTGTGGGTGGCGAGGATGCGGACTGCTAGGAGGCCTGCGTTGCGGGCGCCGCCGATGGAGACGGTGGCTACGGGGACGCCTGCTGGCATTTGGACGATGGAGAGGAGGGAGTCCATGCCGTCCAGGTATTTGAGGGGGACGGGGACGCCGATGACGGGGAGGGGGGTGGCGGAGGCGACCATGCCTGGGAGGTGGGCGGCGCCGCCCGCGCCCGCGATGATGACCTGGAGGCCTCGGTCGGCGGCTTCGCGGGCGTAGTCGAGCATGCGCTGGGGGGTGCGGTGCGCGGAGACGACGCCGACCTCGAAGCGAATGCCGAACTCCGCCAATGCTGCCGCGGCGGCTTCCATGGTCGGCCAGTCGGAGTCGCTGCCCATGATCAGGCCTACCTGGGGGGAACTCATGACTGCGCCTCGCTCACTGATGGGGATCCCATCCATCGGTCCATACCGCGCGCGACATCCACTGTGCCGCGCGCTCAGCTCGTTCCCGCACCACCGCGACCTCGTCGCCGAGGATGTTGATGTGCCCGATCTTGCGGTCGGGGCGTTCACCCTTGCCATACATGTGCACCTTGGCGTCGGGCATCCGCGCGAACAGATGATGCAGGCGCTCGTCCATCGACATCGCGGGTGCCTCGGCCGCGCCGAGAATGTTGGCCATCACGGTGACCGGCGCCAACGGGCTCGTGTCACCGAGCGGGTAGTCGAGCACCGCGCGCAGATGCTGTTCGAACTGCCCGGTGCGGGCGCCGTCCATGCCCCAGTGCCCGGAGTTGTGCGGGCGCATCGCCAGCTCGTTCACCAGCAGGGTGCCGTCGTGGGTTTCGAACAGCTCCACCGCCATCGCGCCGACGACCCCGAGCTCCTTGGCCAGGTTGAGCGCCAGCGTCTCCGCCTCGGCGGCCAGGTCGTCATCGAGGTCCGGCGCGGGCGCGATCACCACGGCGCATTGACCATTGCGCTGCACGGTCTCCACCACCGGCCAGGTCGCGGCCTGCCCGAACGGCGAGCGCGCGACCATCGCCGACAGCTCGCGCTTCAAATCAACCTTCGCCTCGGCGAGCAACTGCACACCGCGCGCGAGCTGATCGGCAACGATCGCCTCGGCCTCATCCGCCGACCCTGGCATCCACACACCGCGGCCGTCGTAACCGCCGCGCACCGCCTTGAGCACAATCCGCCAGCCGTGCTCGTCGCCGAACCGCAGCGCGTCGGCCACCGAGGCCACCGGCGCGAACGCGGGCACCGGCAGGCCGAGCTCGGACAGCTTGACGCGCATGGCCAACTTGTCCTGCGCGAAGACCAGCGCACGCGGCGGCGGCTGCACGTTCACCCCCTCGGCGACCAGCGCCTCGAGATGCTCGGTCGGCACGCCCTCATGGTCGAAGGTCAGCGCGTGCGAGCCGACGGCGGCCTTGCGCAGCGCGGTCAGATCGTTGTGGCTGCCGAGCACGACCTCGGGGCTGACCTGCGCGGCCGGGTCGTCCGGGTTCTCGGCGAGCACACGTAGCCGCTGGCCGAGCGCGATGGCGGCCTGGTGCGTCATGCGCGCCAACTGGCCACCGCCGATCATGGTGACGGTAGGCATAACAGAGGGATCGAAGGACCGGCCGGTGCTCACGTTCAGCAATATTGTCATAACCGGCGAAAATGCCCCCAAGCGGGCGCGACTGTCCATTAGTCGCCAATAGCCGTCCGCGATGGACGAACCGAGGCGACGTCACCGGGGAGCGGTACACTCGGCCCCGTGTCATTCGTCGACAACGTGGTGAGCGTTCTCCCCAAGCCGCTCGCGGAGGTCGCATACCGGCATCGGGAGCTGATCAAGTTCGCCATCGTCGGTGCGACCACTTTCGTGATCGACAGCGGCATCTTCTACGCCCTGAAATGGACTGTGCTTTCCGAGAAGCCGGTCACCGCGAAAATCATTTCGGGTGTTATCGCGGTGATCGCGTCCTACATCCTGAATCGCGAATGGTCGTTCCGGAACCGGGGCGGCCGGGAGCGGCATCACGAGGCGTTGCTGTTCTTCGGGGTCAGTGGCGTCGGCGTTGTCCTGGCCTTCATCCCGCTGTGGATCTCGAGTTACGTCTTCGACCTGCGCCAGCCCGACGTGAGCTTCACCGTCGAGAATGTCGCCGACTTCATCAGCGCCTTCGTCATCGGCAACCTGCTGCAGATGGCGTTCCGGTTCTGGGCGATGCGCCGCTGGGTGTTCCCGGACGAAATGAACGAGATCACCGCCGAATTCGAAGACCTGGTCGACGAGGAATTCCGCCGCAACTGAGTCACCTCGGCTCCGTGACCACCGCGTTCACCGTCCGATACGCGGAAGAGCCAAGGAACACCGCGAACAACGCCGGCCTGCGCCGCTGCAATTCGAGCCGCCCGCCGTCGGCCTCCACCAACGCCCTGGCCAGCGCGAGCCCGACACCGGTCGAGCCGCCCGCGGAGAAACCACGGTCGAAGATGTGCGGCGCCAGCTCGTCGCGCACCCCGTCACCCTCGTCGGCGACCTCGACACACACCAGCGGATCCCGATCGACCCCGGGCCGTACGGTGCGCACCGACACCGTGCAGGTACCGCCGCCGTGCATGAGCGCGTTGTCCACCAGCACCGAAACCGCCTCGCGCAGGCGCGATCCGGTGATCGGCGCCAGCAACGACTCGTCGCCGATGAGCCGCAACGTGCGGCCCTTCTCGGTGAACGGATGCGTCCACTCGTCGACGACGCCGCGCAACTCCGCCATCACCGGTACCGGATCGAGGTCGGCGGCGTCCTCGTCGCGGGAGGCACGGACCAGGTCGTCGATCGCGTCGGTGAGCCGATCGACCTGCGCCATCGCCTCCTCGGCCTCGTGCACCACCTCGGGATCGGCGTGCGTGGACAACTCGTCGAGTCGCAGCCGCACCGCGGTCAGACGGCTGCGCAGCTGATGCGAGACGTCCGCGACCAGGGCATGCTCGCGCTGCAGCCGCCCGGCGATCTCGACGGTGGCCGAGTCGAGCACATCGGAGACCCGATCGAGTTCGGAAATGCCGTGCCTGCGCGGGTCCGGCCGGAAATCACCCATGGCGAGCCGCGCCGCCCGCGCCGCCACGTCACGCAACGGATCGGCGACCCGGCGCGCGGTGATCACCGCGACCGATACCGCCGCGCCGAGCGAGGCGAGCACCGCAAGGGCCACCACTGCGACGGCCTGACGCTGCCTGGCGTGCATCGGCCCCGAGGGGACCTCCAGGCGTAGCGATCCCTTCGTTCCCATCGACAGCGACTCGACCAGGGGGTCGGAAACCTGGTCCGCGCCGATGTCCATCCGTGACGCGTTGTCCTGCGGGGCCGGATAGATGATGGTCAGCTTGCCGTCCTGCGGCAGCAGCGGCTCCACCGATCTGGTGTCCAGCTCGCCGAGCACCATGCCGTCCCCGCGCTCCTGCACGATGATCGCGGTGGCGACCCGCTCGAGTTTGCTCTGCAGGTCGTCGCGGGTGATGTCCTCGACCCACAGCCAGGCCGTGTAGATCAGCGGCAGGCCGAGTACCACCGTGGTGATGGTCAGCACGGTGAGCATGGACCGCAGGATTCTGCGTCGCACGTCAGTCGGTGTTCAGCCGGAAACCGACACCGCGCACGGTGACGATGCGCCGCTCGGCCATCGGGCCCTCGTCGCCGATTTTGCGGCGCAGCCAGGACATGTGCATGTCGAGGGTCTTCGAGCCGCGCAGCTCGGCGTCGCCCCAGACCTCGCGCAGGATCGTCTCGCGCGGCACCACCTGGCCCGCGCGGTCGATCAGCACCTTCAGCAACTCGTATTCCTTGTTCGCCAAGCCGATCTCGACGCCGTTCACCAGTACCCGGCGCGCGGCGGGTTCAAGCCGGATGCCGCCGACCTCCACCGTGTCGTCGCCGATCCCGCTGCGCCGCAACAACGCTCGCACCCGGGCGAGCAGCTCGGCCAGGCGGAACGGCTTGCCGACGTAATCGTCGGCGCCCGCGTCCAACCCGACCACGAAGTCGACCTCGTCGGTGCGGGCGGTGAGCATCAGTACGGCCAGGTCAGCGCCGCGCGCACGAACCTGGCGGCACACCTCGAGCCCGTCCATGCCCGGCAGGCCGAGGTCGAGAATGAGTAGATCGTGATGGCCCTCGAGGGCCCGCTCCAGCACGGCGGGACCGAAGCGCTCGACGGTGACCGAGTACCCCTCGCGCCCCAGTGCGCGCGACAACGGCGCGGCAATCGCCTCGTCGTCTTCTGCTAGCAGTACGGCCGTCATATGCCCAGGTTAACGGGCCCACCCGGCATCCGCCGCCCACCCCTCGTCGAATCGCCGCGCGGTGCTTCGTTCATCGGTACTCGCCGCGCTCGCCCCTGTGCTCGCTTCGACCGTTATCGCCGTTTTCGACGTCGAAGACTTGGTGGTACATCAGCGCGTGCACCTTCTGCACGGACGGGATGTCGTCGAACTCGAGCGGTTCCGAGGACGACGATTCGATGATCAGCGTGCCGGTGCCGAGCATCCGGTCGAACAGTCCGGTGCGGAACTGCACGCTCGAGATGCGGCTCATCGGAATGTCGATGCCGGTGTGCGTGAGCACGCCCTGCCGGACGAGCACCCGCCGGTCGGTGATGATGAAGTGCGTCGACTTCCAGCTGAGAACCGGTGCGACACAACGCCATACGACGACGATCAGCCACACCGCGAGCACCGCGACGAGCAGCGCCGTCTGCGTGGTGCCCTCGGCTTTGCGCGAAGCGAGTCCCCCGGCGAAACCGGCGAGTGCGGTGATGACGATCAACGTCACGATCGGCCAGAACAACATCTTCCAGTGCGGATGACGATGCAGGATCAGCTGCTCTTCCGGCGCAAGCACGTCCTCCGGATAACCCATGGCCGAAACACTACCGCCTGAAGTTGCCGAAATGCCGGACACTGGACCGCGTCGTGCTGCACAATCGTCTGCCTGCGTGTGTCGAAACCCCGCGCATGCGTTCTCCGATCGATCTGGCTCGAACGCTCTGTCCGCAAACAGCTCTGCTCGATCAAAGCCGCATACGACCGTGGAGGAATGTGTGACCAAAGACCTGACTCAGCTGGAAATCCTGACCGAACTTCAGCCGGTGGCCGAACAGAATGTCAACCGGCATCTCGCGATCGCGAAGGAGTGGCACCCGCACGACTACATCCCGTGGGACGAGGGCCGCAATTTCGCCGCGATGGGCGGTGTCGACTGGGCGCCCGAGCAGTCGAAGCTGAGCGAGGTGGCCAAGGTCGCCATGATCACCAACCTGCTCACCGAGGACAACCTGCCCTCCTACCACCGCGAGATCGCCGAGAACTTCTCCCAGGACGGCGCGTGGGGCACCTGGGTCGGCCGCTGGACCGCCGAGGAGAACCGGCACGGCATCGCCATTCGCGACTACCTGGTCGTCACCCGCGGCGTCGATCCGGTCGCCCTCGAACAGGCCAGGATGATCCACATGACCAACGGGGTCGCCTCGCCCGACAACTGGGGCGGATTCATGGAAAGCGTTACCTACGTGACGTTCCAGGAGCTGGCCACCCGCGTCTCGCACCGCAACACCGGCCGGGTCTGCGACGACCCGATCGCCGATCGCATGCTGCAGCGCATCGCCACCGACGAGAACCTGCACATGATCTTCTACCGCAACATGTGCGCCGCGGGCCTCGATCTGGCGCCCGATCAGGCGATGATGGCGATCACCAAGATCCTGACCCACTTCATCATGCCCGGCGCTGGCATGCCCAACTTCCGCCGCAACGGCGTGCTGATGGCCAAGCACGGCATCTACGATCTGCGCCAGCACCTGGAGGACGTGGTCGCACCGGTGCTCAAGCAGTGGAACATCTTCGGCCGCACCGACTTCGGCCCGCGCGGCGAGCAGGCGCGCGAGGAACTCGGCGTCTTCATCGAGAAGCTCGAACAGGACGTTCTCAAGTTCGAAGAACAACGCGATCGCATGTTCGCCAGGGAAGCGGCGAAGGCCGCCCTCCAGCCGGCCTGACCGCTCGAACAGCCGCACAGGTTCTGCATTCAGAACCTGTGCGGCTGTTTCGTTTTCAGTATTCGGCGCGCAGGTGGGTGACGTCGCCCGCGGAGACCGGCTGGTCGCCGATCAGCAGGCGGCCCGCGTCGTCGATGTCGGTGGCGATGCCGGTCAGCGTCCGGCCGCCGGGCAGTTCGGCGCGCACCTGCGCGCCGAGCGTCGCGCACCGCTCGCGGTAGGCGGCGGCGAGGTCGGCGGTCCGCCAGCCCGCGTCGCGCCACGCGGTGAAACGGCGGGCGAATTCGGTGAGCATCGACTGCACGATCAGCGTCCGGTCGGTGTTCTCGGCACCGGCGATGGTGAGCGAAATGGCATGCGGCACCGGCAGTTCCGCCTCGGTGAGGCTGACATTGAGCCCCATGCCGATGACCACCGCCGGCGCGCCGTCACTCGACGCGACCTCCGCGAGGATGCCCGCCACTTTGCGGCCATCGATCAACACATCGTTGGGCCACTTGAGGTTCGCGTCGACACCGGCCGTCGCGCGCAGTGCGTCGACCACGGCGATGCCGGTGAGCAAGGGCAGCCAGCCGAGCACCGCGGGCTCGATCCCGTCCAGCCGCACCAGCAGCGACATCGAGATCTGTGCCCGCGGCGGGCTGACCCAGGTGCGTGCGTGTCGGCCGCGCCCCTGCTCCTGCGCCTCTGCGAGGAGTACCGCGCGGTCGGCGTCTGGTTCGCCCGCACGCGCGATCAGGTCCGCGTTGGTGGACCCGGTCGACTCCACCACCTCGATGTGGCGGAAGAACGACAGCTCGGGCTGTTCGACGAGACTGCGTCGCAACTGCTCTGCATCCAAAGGAGACCTGGTCACACGGGCAGGCTACTTGGTGCGCGGCGGCCTGACCGTCGAGGTCGTATTCGGCTTATCCGACGAGCATGTATCCGCTACTCGGTGCGCGGGCCGCACCGTCGGGTCCCTCGGAATCCCCATGCGCCGCCTCGGTGCGGCAATCCGGGTCGACGATCGTCGGCTCGGTCTCGTACTTGCGATAGCTGGTCCATGATGCCGCGGCCGCGTATTCCGCGACGGTCTTGCTCCATTCCCACATAACTGGGCCCTCCCCCTGAGCTCGAAATCCGGACTCCTCCAGGCTAACTGGGCCCTACGTGTGGCGATACCGATTTCCTATCGGCGCAAATGCGCCGAAAGGCCTCGAATTCTCGCCATGACAACATGATCTAGCTGCAGTTTTTACCCGCCGGTAGCCCCCACTGGGTTAGTGGGACTCACTGTCACTCGTTACACTCCGGAGCCATGACGAGTGTCCAGCAGCAGTCCGCGCAAGATCCAGCGGGCGCCCCCGACATCCACACCACTGCCGGGAAGCTGGCTGACCTGCGGAATCGGCTGGATGAGGCCAAGCACCCGATGGGTGAGGCCGCGGTCGACAAGGTGCACGCCAAGGGCAAGATGACCGCGCGTGAGCGGATCCTCGCCCTGCTGGACGAGGGTTCCTTCGTCGAGCTCGACGCGTTGGCGCGGCACCGAAGCGTGAACTTCGGCCTGGACAAGAACCGGCCGCTCGGCGACGGTGTGGTGACCGGTTACGGCACCATCGACGGGCGCGACGTGTGCATCTTCAGCCAGGACGTCACGGTGTTCGGTGGCAGCCTCGGTGAGGTCTACGGCGAGAAGATCGTCAAGGTGATGGATCTGGCGCTGAAGACCGGCCGTCCGCTGGTCGGCATCAACGAGGGCGCTGGCGCGCGCATCCAGGAGGGTGTCGTCTCGCTCGGCCTCTACGGCGAGATCTTCCACCGCAACATTCAGGCCTCCGGTGTCATCCCGCAGATCTCGCTGATCATGGGCGCGGCCGCGGGCGGGCACGTCTACTCCCCGGCGCTGACCGACTTCGTGGTGATGGTCGACGGGACCAGCCAGATGTTCGTCACCGGACCCGACGTCATCAAGACGGTCACCGGCGAGGACGTCACCATGGAAGACCTTGGCGGCGCGCAGACGCACATGGTGAAATCCGGTGTCGCGCACTACGTCGCCTCCGGCGAGCAGGACGCGCTCGACTACGTCAAGGACCTGCTGTCCTACCTGCCGAGCAACAACCGCGCCGAGGCGCCGCGCTTCCCGGCCACCGACCCGATCGACGGCGCCATCGAGGACTCGCTCACCGACGAGGACCGCGAGCTGGACTCGATCATCCCGGACTCGCCGAACCAGCCCTACGACATGCACGAGGTGATCCGTCGCCTGCTCGATGACGACGAGTTCCTCGAGGTGCAGGCCGAGCGCGCGATGAACATCATCGTCGGTTTCGGCCGGATCGACGGGCGCAGCGTCGGCATCGTGGCCAACCAGCCGACCCAGTTCGCGGGCTGCCTCGACATCGACGCCTCGGAGAAGGCCGCGCGGTTCGTGCGTACCTGCGACGCGTTCAACATTCCGATCCTGACCCTGGTCGACGTTCCCGGCTTCCTGCCAGGCACCGGCCAGGAGTACAACGGCATCATCCGGCGTGGCGCGAAGCTGCTCTACGCCTACGGCGAGGCGACTGTGGGAAAGATCACGGTCATCACCCGCAAGGCCTACGGTGGCGCCTACGACGTGATGGGTTCCAAGCACATGGGTGCCGATGTGAACCTGGCCTGGCCGACCGCGCAGATCGCCGTGATGGGTGCCTCCGGCGCCGTCGGGTTCGTCTACCGCAAGCAGCTCGCCGACGCGGCGAAGAGCGGCGAGGATGTCGATGCGCTGCGGCTTCAGCTGCAGAACGAGTACGAGGACACTTTGGTGAACCCCTACATCGCCGCCGAACGCGGCTATGTGGACGCGGTCATCCCGCCCTCGCACACTCGCGGCCAGATCGTCTCGGCGCTGCGGCTGCTCGAGCGCAAGATGGTAACGCTGCCGCCGAAGAAGCACGGCAACATCCCGCTGTGATTCCGGCCGCAACACTCGGCTGTGATCCAGCGATACCCTCGGTGGGCCGCGCACACTGGTTGCAGAGACGCAATGAGTGGATCCGAGGATGATCGCATCATCGGCCCCGCTGAATTCGAATAGGGAACACGCCTGATCAGGCAAAGAGAGGATCTGGCACTGTGACGACCGTGGCAGAAGAAGATGTACTGACCGCCGCCGAACTGGACCTGACCGTCGGCTCGATCACCGACGAGGTCGAGGCGGCGCACGTCGACGCGCCTGTCGCCGAGTCCGCGGCCAAGGCCGCGGCGCCATTCTTCACCGTGGTGAAGGGCAACCCGAGCGACGAGGAGGTCGCGGCGCTGGTCTGTGTGCTCACCGCGGCCGCGGAAAGCGCGGCGGCCGGTTCGTCGGGTCCGGCGGACATGTGGGGCCGCCCCTCCTTCATGCACCGCGGCACCTCCCCGTTCTCCCCGTACGCCTACCCGCAGCTCTCGCACCTGCGCGGGTGACCACGTTCGTTCTCGCCTCCGCGTCCCCCGCGCGCCGGGAAGTGCTCCGCTCGGCGGGCATCGATCCGATCGTCCGGGTGTCCGACGTCGACGAGGACGCGCTGCAGGCCGCGCTGCCCGACGGCACCTCGCCCGAGGTCGTCGTCGTCGAGTTGGCCAAGGCCAAAGCCGCGGCGGTCGCCGCGACGATTCCCGAACTCGGCGCCGATTGTGTTGTCGTCGGCTGTGATTCGATGCTGCTGGTAGACGGCGTGCTGCAGGGCAAGCCGCATACCGCAGACGTCGCACGGGCCCGCTGGGGCGAAATGGCCGGGCGCAGCGCCGATCTGGTGACCGGGCACTGTGTGCTACGCGTGCGGGACGGCCGCATTACCGCCGAAGCGATCGAGTGCAGTTCCACCACAGTGCATTTCGCCAAGCCGGAGCCCGACGAGCTGGACGCCTACATCGCCACCGGCGAGCCACTGCAGGTGGCGGGCGCGTTCACCCTCGACGGACTCGGCGGCTGGTTCGTCGACCGCATCGATGGCGATCCGTCGAGCGTGATCGGGATCGGTCTACCACTGCTGCGCCGACTGCTTGGCGACGTTGGGGTCGCCGTTACGCAGCTGTGGGGCCACTCGGCCCCCTGACGGCGGCGCGATCAACGGCTCAGCGGCCGCCGCGTCACCGGCCACCGGCACCGTGACGACCTCCCGGCCATCCGGCTCGCGACGCATTTCCTGCTCGCGCCGCGCCATCATCTCCAGCCGGACCACACACAGTTCCGGCTCGACGAACGGATGCAGGCGCACATTCACCTCGCCGCGCGCGCCACTGCGCTCGAGGACCTCTTTGATCAGGCCGAGATGCACGCCGCACACCACCTCGGAATGCGTGCGCGCGAGTTCACGCAGCGGGCAGGCGGTGAGCCGGATCAGTGCCTGCTCGGTGGTCTCGTTCGGGTCGCGTTCCGGCGCGAAGCCGAGCTCCGAAAGCACCGTCATGGCGACGTCTTTGGCGTCCTCCAGCGATTCGACCCGATGATCACCGGCGTCGAGTTTCGCGCCCCAGGAACGCCCGGCCGCGATGGCCGCCTCCGAGCGCCTGCGCGGATCCGGGCCGAGTTGATCGGCGAGCACCTGCGCGAGTTCCTGATAACCGACCGATCGCTGCACCGCGCTGTATCCGATGCGCGGACGACCGCGGCCACGAGGCGGTTGCTGAAATTGCCGCACCAGGGATTCCCTGGTGAGCACGTCCAGATGAAACCGAACCGTGGTGACGTGTTGTCCGGTGATTCTGGCCAGTTCCTGGGCGTCGAGAGGCTCGCTGGCGCCACGTAGGATCGCGAGCAGTCGCCGCCGCGGCCAAGAATCGGACATAGCTCACCCCTCCTCCCGGGAGACTTTATCGGATGCAGGTGCGATTTATTCGCTCATTCAGCCGATTTGTGATCTGAAACGAGAGTCACTAACGCCTCACACATACCATCGCTGTGAGACCCGAACCGCCGAAACCGCCGTCTACCTCGCGTGAAGGACCCACATCGTGCCCGCTGCTCCGGACCCTCATCCCGCATTTGGTTCTTACGCACATCCTCACCGACTAGTAACCACAGAGTGGCTGTCGGCAAACATCGGCACGTCAGGACTCAAGATCGTCGAGTCCAACGAAGACATATTGCTCTATGACATCGGGCATGTTCCAGGCGCGACCAAGATCGATTGGCGGGGCGATCTGAACGATCCGGTCACTCGTGACTACATCGACGGAGCCCGATTCACCGAGTTGATGCGCGCCAAGGGAATCGAGCGAGACGATACCGTGGTGATCTACGGTGACCGGGGCAACGCGCAGGCGGCGCACACATTGTGGGTTTTCACTTTGTTCGGACATGAAGATGTGCGATTGCTGGACGGTGGTCGTGGCGCGTGGATTTCCGAGGAACGCGACACGACTTTCGACACGCCGCGCTTCAGCCCGAGCGACTATCCCGCCGTCAAACGCGACGACAGCACCGCACGCGCGTTCCGCGAGGACGTGCTCGCCCACCTCGGCAAGCCGCTGATCGATGTGCGCTCCCCCGACGAGTATTCCGGCGACCCGATCCAGCCGCCGATCAACCCCGAGGACGCGGCATTGCGCGGCGGGCACATCCCCACCGCCGCGAACATTCCGTGGACCGAGGCGTTCAACAACGACGGTCGATTCCGCTCGCGCGCCGAGCTGGACTCGATCTACGGCGCGCTGGCCGCCGAGGACGATCTGATCGCCTACAGCAGGGTCGGCGAGCGCTCCAGCCACACCTGGTTCGTGCTGACCTATCTGCTCGGGTTCGGCACCGTGCGCAATTACGACGGCTCGTGGACCGAGTGGGGCAACTCGGTGCGCATGCCGATCGCCAAGGGGCCTGAACCCGGTGCGGCACCGGCCGGTACCGCACGCCGGTCCCGCAGTAAGTAGCGCACGCACGCCTTTCCTCGGTAACGGCCACACTGTGACGCACGACCTACTGTCCAGTAGGAGTGGCCGAGTTCGGCGTCTGTTGGCAGACTGCCTACACTCGCGCAGACGTAGTTTCGTCGACCACGGGCGACCAAAAAAGATTTCACACAGGAGGCTCAGTGCCCAGCCACGCCAGCGCACGAATCACGAAGGTACTCGTTGCTAACCGAGGCGAGATCGCCGTGCGCGTGATTCGGGCGGCCAAGGACGCCGGGCTCGGCAGCGTCGCGGTCTACGCGGAGCCCGATGCCGAGGCTCCCTTCGTGAAGCTCGCCGACGAGGCGTTCGCCCTCGGCGGCCAGACCTCGGCCGAGTCATACCTCGTCTTCGACAAGATCCTCGATGCCGCGTCGCGCTCCGGTGCCGACGCCATCCACCCCGGGTACGGATTCCTTTCCGAGAACGCCGAATTCGCCCAGGCCGTCATCGACGCCGGACTGATCTGGATCGGCCCGTCACCGCAGTCGATCCGCGACCTCGGCGACAAGGTCACCGCCCGCCACATCGCCGAGCGCGCCAAGGCCCCGATGGCCGCTGGCACCAAGGACCCGGTCAAGAACGCCGAGGAGGTCGTCGCCTTCGCCAAGGAGTACGGCGTTCCGGTCGCGATCAAGGCCGCCTTCGGTGGTGGTGGCCGCGGCATGAAGGTCGCGCAGACCATCGAGGAGATCCCCGAGCTGTTCGAGTCGGCCACCCGCGAGGCGGTCGCGGCGTTCGGTCGCGGTGAGTGCTTCGTCGAGCAGTACCTCGACAAGGCCCGCCACGTCGAGGCTCAGGTCATCGCCGACAAGCACGGCAACGTGGTGGTCGCGGGTACCCGCGACTGCTCGCTGCAGCGTCGTTTCCAGAAGCTCGTCGAGGAGGCGCCAGCGCCGTTCCTGTCCGACGATGTGCGCGCCAAGATCCACGCCTCGGCCAAGGCGATCTGCAAGGAAGCCGGCTACTACGGCGCAGGCACGGTCGAATACCTGGTGCAGGGCGAGACGGTGTCGTTCCTCGAGGTGAACACCCGCTTGCAGGTCGAGCACCCGGTCACCGAGGAGACCGCGGGCATCGACCTGGTGCGCCAGCAGTTCCGCATCGCCAACGGCGAAGAACTCTCCATCACCGAAGACCCGACCCCGCGCGGTCACTCGTTCGAGTTCCGGATCAACGGTGAGGACGCCGGTCGCGGCTTCCTGCCCGCGCCCGGCCCGGTCACCGTCTACAAAGAGCCCACGGGGCCCGGCGTGCGCGTTGATTCCGGTGTGGTGCAGGGCAGCGTCATCGGCGGGCAGTTCGACTCGATGCTTGCCAAGCTGATCGTCACCGGCGAGAACCGCACCCAGGCCCTCGAGCGGGCCCGGCGCGCGCTGGCCGAGTTCGAGGTCGACGGGCTCGCCACGGTCATCCCGTTCCACCGCGCGATCGTCGAGGACCCCGCGTTCATCGGTGACGGCACCAAGTTCGACGTCTACACCAAGTGGATCGAGAACGAGTGGAACAACACCGTCGAGCCGTTCACCGGCGGTGCACAGGCCGACGAGGACGAGGACCTGCCACGGCAGAAGGTGGTCGTCGAGGTCGGCGGGCGTCGTGTCGAGGTGTCGCTGCCCGGCCAGTTCAGCCTCGGCGCCGGTGGCCCCGTCGCCGCGGGCAACGGGGCCGGGGTGATCCGCAAGAAGCCCAAGCCGCGCAAGCGTGGCGGCGCCGGTGCCGGTGCGGCCTCCGGTGACGCGGTCACCGCGCCCATGCAGGGCACCGTGGTCAAGGTCGCCGTCGAAGAGGGCCAGTCCGTCGAGGCGGGCGACCTGATCGTGGTGCTCGAGGCCATGAAGATGGAAAACCCGGTCAACGCGCACAAGGCCGGTGTGGTCACCGGGCTTTCCGTCGAGGCCGGTGCCGCGATCACCCAGGGAACGGTCCTCGCTGAGATCAAGTGAGGTCGGTCAAGTAGTGCTCGCGTAAACGTAGGGCGAACACCGCTTCGAGCGGGCGCTGGACAATGACGTCCGCGCCCGCTCTGTCGTATCGTGGTCCGGTGACCAGTACGCCGAGCATCTCCGCCGTCGCGGAGATGATCCGCGCCCGCCGCGCCGCGGGAAGCCGTACCGACGGGAATCGACTGGTGCTCGTCGTCGAGGGCGGCGGCAGTCGAGGCGTGTACTCCAGCGGCATGGTGTCTGCGCTCGAGGAACTGGGCCTCAGCTCGGTCTTCGACGCCGTCTACGGCACCTCGGCGGGGGCGATCAACGGCGCCTGGCTGCTCGGTGGGCGCGCGGTATCCGGCATGCGCTCCTGGACCGATCCGGTGATCATGCGCCGCGCCATAGACCCGTCCCGGATGCTGCGCGGGCGCCCCGCCTTCGATCTGCGTTACCTGGTGCATCAGGTCTACGACGGCATCGAGGGGATGAACTTCCCCGCGATCCTGGCCAACCCCACCACCTTTCACCCCATCGCCACCGACATCCGCACCGGCCGCGCGGTGGACCTGCACCCGCAGATCATCGACAAACGCACCCTCATGCGCGCGCTGCGCGCCTCTGCGGGCCTGCCCATCCTGGCCGGTCCGCCGGTTCCCCTCGGCGACGCGCACTACTTCGACGGTGGCCTCTCCGAAACCGTCCCCATCCGCACGGCCGTCAGCGCCGGCGCGACCCACGCCCTCGTCCTGCGCACCCGCCGCATCGACGAACAGCGACCGCCCGCCTCGCTACTGCACCGCATCGTCGGCGGCGGCTATCTGCGCGCCACCGCCCCCGGCGCCTACCGCGCCTGGAGCCAACGCCCGCTGCAGCAGGCGATCGAGGACCGCGCCCTCGCCGAACTCGGCGGCGCCGCACTGCAGATCCACCCGCCCCTCGGCTCCCCCGATATCGACAACGCCGCCCGCGACACCACCCTGCTCACCGAGGCCCTGGAAATCGGCCGCCGCGCGGTCATGACGGCACTCTCCGACACCGTCCGCGTCGCCTAAGCGTGTGTCAGCCCAGGCGTACGGCTACGCCGTTGGAGAGGACGAAGTCGTGGAGTTCGAGGTGGTTGGGGGTGGCGGTGGCGGGAACGTCGAAAACCAGTTGGGTGGTTGCGGATTGGCCGGGGGACAATTCGAAGGAGTAGTTGTAGCCGTGATCGACGGTCTCCCACATGGTGGCGGTGACGTTGTGACCGAACGGGGTACCGTTGGCGTCGAACAGGCGCTGGCCGATCGGGAGGAACCACTTCGATTCGTCGGAGATGTTGCGGATTTCGAGGGTGACGACCACGAACGAACCCGTCGCCGCCTGTAGCCCGACCTCGTGGACGCCGCTGTCGACGTCGCGCACCACGAACTCCAACTTGCCGTCCCGCACCGGCGTACCCACGGCCGCGAGTACCGGCGCATCGGGCTGTCGCGGCGGCGGCGCCGGATTCTCCTCGGCCATCGCCGTCGGCCGCGGCGCGGCGGCCCCACCCGAATCTCCGGACCGACTGCCCGCCAACAGCGCGACACATCCCGCCGCCAACATGAACGGCGTCAGGAAAATGACAACCAGCGCCCCGATCACCTTCGACAGCACACCGCCGCGTTTGCGCCGCCGCACCGGAGCAAGCGGCCGACGTTTACCTGAATACCGTTGATACTTGGGGCGTTTCGACGAAGCCGGGAAAACTCGCCGCCCGTATCCGACGGGGTAGCGCTGCTGCAGAACCCCCGGACGCGACTGCAGTACCCGAGGCGGCGCGGCCGGACGAGTTCCCGACTTCGCCGAACGCTCCAGCACAAGCGCCCGCAACCCCCGTGCAGCCGCCCCCACCTGTTTCGCAACCGAATCAGACTGTGGCACACGGTAATCCGACGGACGGTCAACCGGCACTGCGGCACCCCGTTGGGACACAGCGGAATACCCGCGCGCCGCCACCGACCCTCGATACCGCTCGACAGCACGGCCCGATACAGCCGGATACGACTGCGGCGGAAGATAACTCACAGGCGGCACGACCGGCACATCGAGTCGAGTCGCTACCCGAGTCGGCGTCGGCCCTGGCTCCGGCAGAAACTTCGTCGGCGCAAGCGGTTTCGCCCCAAATGCGGCCGCGACCGGCGGCACCGATCCCGCGCCCTGTGTCGGCGCGGATCGCGGCGAGCCCTGGATGGGCCCAATCGGCCGTGCGGACTCCCCTCGGCGCGCCTCGATCCAAGTCGGCACGGGACCGAATCGCAGCGCACCCGGCATGGGCCCAATCGGCTGCGCGGGTTCCCCTCGCCGGGTCTCGACACGCGTGGGCGTGGGGCCAGGTGTGGGCAATACCTTCGTCAGCGCAAGTGGTTTGGGTGGGAGCGCGGGCGGGCGAGTGCCGATGGCGGCATGCGCGGCGACGGCGAAATCGCCTGCGGTGGAATAACGATCGGCCGGATTCTTGGCCATCGCGCGAGTGATGACGGCGTCCAGGGCGGCGGGGACGGCGGCGTTGCGGGATGCGGCGCGTGGTGGGTCGATCATCAAATGCGCGTGCATCTGCTGGGCGGGGTCGGTGTCGCCGTATGGACGACATCCGGTGAGGCATTCGTAGAGGACGCAGGCGAGTGAGTAGACGTCGGACCGAGCGTCCGCCTTGCCGGTGAACCGCTCCGGCGCCATGTAGGCCAGCGTCCCGATCGCCAGTCCAGTTGTGGTGACAGCGGTTTGGCCGATCCCGTGCGCGATGCCGAAGTCGATCAGGTACGCGAAGCCGCTGGAATGGACAACGATGTTGGACGGCTTGACATCTCGGTGCACCAGCCCGGCCCGATGCGCCACATCGAGCGCGACCGCCACCTGTCCGACGATGTCGACGGCCGCCTCCGGCACCAACTCCCCGGCGGCGATCCGGCTCGCCAGATCGTGCCCCTCGACGAATTCCATGTCGATGAACAGCCGGCCGTCGATCTCCCCGAACCGATGGATCCGCGGAATACGCGGATCGCGCAGCCTGGCCACCACCTCGGCCTCGCGCTCGAATCGCCTGCGATACCCGGCATCCGCCGCGAGCTCGGCCGGCAGCAGCTTCAACGCCACCCACCGCCCGCCCGCATCGTCATATGCCAGCCAGACCTCGCCCATGCCGCCCCGACCGAGCAACCGCTCCAGCCGATACCCCCCGAATCGCACCTCCCCCATCCCGAACCTCCAGTCACCGTCGACTTGTCCAGGTCCGGTCCCTCGGTCTCCGATCCATCACCGCATCATCGAAAAACGCCAGCTCACATCGCAAACTCCAGATAACCCAACCTCTCTCGGAGCCTAATCCCACGCCACCCCACCGGCCAGTGTGTCGTCAACAACACCCGCGCTCCTTGTGCGTGGCGCACCAAGCGGCCACGGCCCGCCCACGGCGTCGCTCCTGGCGCTAGCCTTTTCCTCATGGAGGAGCTACCCGAAGTCCGTATCGGCACCGCGGAACGCGAGGAAGCGATGCAGCGTCTGTCCGATCATTTCGCCGCGGGCCGGCTCAGCGTCGCAGAGTTCGACGAACGCAGCGCGGTGATCGCGGCCGCCGTCACGCGCGGTGATGTCACGCCGGTCTTCGCCGATCTGCCGAATCCGCTCGTCAAAGCGGCCGCGGTGCCCGCGAAGCCGGCGTCCGGTTTCCTCTCGGAGTGGCCGGAGCGGGTGATGGCGGTGATCCCGATCATCGCGGTCATCCTGTTCTTCGCCACCGGCAGCTGGCTGTGGTTCCTTGCCATCCCGCTGATGGGCGCCCTGCTGTTCGGCAGCAGGCACCACGACCACGACCACGGTCGCGACCGGCGCAGGGACCGCGACCGCCGCGGGGACCGTGGGGACCGCGGCCGGGACGCCATCGACTGAGCGGTGCCGCGACACGGCCGCGACGCTATCGATCGAGGCGAGACGGCCGGTACCACGGTACGGCCGCATCGTGCTCGACAACAGCCGCTAACCTCACGGTATGGAGCAGCGACCGGAGTCGGCGACGCCGCGGCAACACCGCGACGAGCGCGACCACTGATGGAACCGATCGAGATCAACGCGGGCACTTGGTATCTGCGTGCGCTGCGCGCCGACGACCGCATCGATGACCGCCCCGCCCTGGCCGAAGGCGGCATCACCGACCCCGACTACGTCACGCTGCGCACCACAGGGTGGGCGGAGGAATCCCACTTCTCCTGGGCGGTATGCGAACCGACCACCGCCGAGATGGTCACCGAAGTAGGCGCGACCCCCACCGGCGACGGCACCGCCGAACTCACCGGCTGGGCCCGCGTAGGCTTCGAGGCCGCCCTCGAAGCAGGCCTGACCACCGTCCGCCGATTCGTCGACGGAGCCTTGGGCCTACGCCCTACCCACCGCTGAGAGCTGCCGCGCAGATCGTCACGCACGTAATCGCCAGCGACTTCGTACGCGGCCCAACGAAATCCACGCGGCAGCAACGCCTACCGCATGACGCCGGTGTGCCCGGTGGAGTAGCGGCCGGGTTGGGGCCAGACGGTGAGGCCGTGGGCACCCTTGCCGACCGGTATGCGGGCCAACAGATTCCAGTTGACGATATCTACGGCGTAGACCTCGCCGTGGTTGCGACCGGAGACCCAGAAGACGCGGCCGTCGGCGGAGATGTTGCCCATGTCCGGGCTGCCGCCGCCGGGGATGAACCACTTGCGTACCAGCGCGTTCGCGGCGAAGTCCCAGACCGAGATGCTGCCTTCGTGCCGATTGGTGATGAGCAGCTGACTGGAGTCGCGGGTCACGTAAAGCCCGTGCGCGCCTTCGCCGGTCGGGATGAACCCGCTGTTCTCGAAGGTCCGCGCGTCGACGGTGTAGATACCGTTGGCGACCATGTCGGCGATGAAGAAGGTGCGCCCGTCGGGCGACAACTTCACATCCTGCGGCATGCCGGAACGCCCGTCCGGCAGGTCGATCATCCTGACCACCTTGCGCTCGGCGACGTCGAAAACCAGCATCCTGCCGCTGAATTCGCAACTGGCCACGGCGAAGCGGCCGTCGGCGGTGAAGTCCATGTGGTCGACGCCCGCACAGTCGGGCACCGCCATCGAGTGCAGCTTCTCCCAGGTCCGCGGATCGTAGAAGTCGAGCGACTTGTCGGCCTCCGCCACCACCACCGCGAACTGACCGTCCGGCGTGAAATACATGTTGTACGGGTCGCGCACCGGAATCGGTTGTCCCGCTGTACCGGTGCGCGGATCGATCGGCAGCAGACTACCCGCGCCGATCGGCAGATCGTTGGTGACGTACAGCGTCTGCAGGTCGTAGGACGGCACCACGTGCTGCGGTTCCGCGCCGCCCGCCGGGAAGCTGTCGATCACCTCGAACGTGTCCGGATCGATCACCGAGACCGAGTTGGACTCGCTGTTCGGCACGTAAACCAGCGAACGTTGGCCCGCCACAGCCGGACTCAGTTCCCGGTTCGCCGCGTAGACGTCGGTCGGCGACAGCGGCGGGGGCATCCCCGGTAGCAGGTCGCGCGGCGGTTCGGGCGGCACGCTCGTCGGCGCGGCGGCCGCGGATGTGCCGATTGTCCCCGCTTCACTTGCGGCGCAACCGGTCACGACGGTCAACACCGAGATCGCTAAGACGAGGGTATGCGGTGCGCAGCTCGCGTACATGCGCCGTCGGTTCACGCGCGGCACCGTGCCAGGGAGTGAGATGACATGGGTGCGAAGCCTAAGGGCTGGCACCGGCATTTCACGGCAGTCCGCGCCGGGCACACCGGAATGCCGGAAACATCCTGTTACCAGCACAAAAGCGCGGTCTGCCTGACGAAGATCGTCCCGCAGACCGCGCAGCGTGCAAGCGACGCGACGCGCCGACAGAACCAGGGCTACTCGAAGCCGGTGAGCACCCGATCCAACGCGTCGACGGCCGCATCCAGTTCCGCGGCACTCACCGTCAGCGGCGGCCGGAAGCGAATGCCACGCTCGCCCGTGCCGAGGATGAGCACATGCTCACGCTCACGTAGCGCGGTCAGCACCTCGTCCCGCAACTGCACCGACGACACGGTGACCGCGCACATCAGCCCACGGCCACGCGGTTCGGTGATGCTCGGATGCCGCGCGGCCAGGGTCTCCAGCCGATCGAGCAGGTGCGCGCCGAGCGCCCGAGACCGTTCGATCAGCGAATCCTGCTCGAGCACCTCGAGAATGCGCCGCACCCGCACCATGTCGGTGAGGTTGCCGCCCCAGGTCGAGTTGATCCTGGAGTTGACGACGAACACGTTGTCGGGCACCTCGTCGACGCGCCCGCCCGCCATCACGCCGCAGACCTGGGTCTTCTTGCCGAACGCGATGATGTCCGGCTGCACCCCGAGCTGCTGGTAGGCCCAGGTGGTTCCGGTCATGCCGACACCGGTCTGCACCTCGTCGAGCACGAACAGCGCGTCGTTCTCGTGGCAGAGCCGCTGCATCGCCTGTAGGAACTCCGGCCGCAGGTGCCGGTCGCCACCCTCGCCCTGGATCGGCTCGGCGATGAAACACGCTATGTCGTGCGGGTTTTCGGCGAACGCGCGGCGCGCCTGATCCAGCGCCTTGGCCTCGACCTCGTCGATGTCGTGGTCGTCGGACAGGAACGGCGCGTCGATGCGCGGCCAGTCGAACTTGGGGAACCGGGCGGTCTTCACCGGGTCGGTGTTGGTCAGCGACATCGTGTAGCCGGTGCGGCCGTGGAAGGCGCCGGTCAGGTGCAGCACCTTGGTGCCGAGTTCCGGTGCGCGGCCGTTGCTTTCGTTGTGCCTGCTCTTCCAGTCGAACGCGATCTTCAGCGCGTTCTCCACGGCGAGACCGCCGCCGTCGATGAAGAACAGGTGCGGCAGCCGCGGATCGCCGAGCACCCGAACGAACGTCTCGACGAACCGCGCCATTTCCACGGTGTAGATGTCGGAGTTGCTCGGCTTGTTGAGCGCGGCGGTGAGCAGCTCGTCGCGGAAGTCCGCGTCCTCGGCCAGCGCGGGGTGATTCATCCCCAGCGCGTTGGACGCGAAGAAGCCGAACATGTCTAGGTAGGAGCTGCCGTCGCGTTCGTCTACGAGCTTGCAGCCGCGGGACTGTTGTAAGTCCAGCACCAAGTCGAAGCCATCGGCGAGGATGCTGGCCGACAAGATTTCGTGCACCCGGGCGGCGGGGGTGACCGCCGGGCGGGTGCGTTCCAGTTCGATGGTCACGCCATCGAGGATACGAAAATTTACGGTTTCTGTACAGGAAAGCGGATTAATTACACGTAACGGCTACCTGTCATAGAATGTCTGCAAGATGATGGTGCTTCGGGTCCTGACGTTGGCGGTCGCTCTGATCTCCTGCAGCAGCTGCTCGAGGTGCCGTGGCGAGGCCACCCGGACCAGCAGGACATAGCTCTCATCGCCGGCCACCGAGTGGCACGCCTCGATCCCGGGGATGTGCTGCAACACTGCCGGGGCGTCATCGGGCTGCGACGGGTCGAGAGGAGTGATCGCGACGAATGCCGACAACAGCTGGCCTAGTGCCTCCGGGTCGACGTGCGCCGTGTAGCCGCGGATCACCCCGCGCGCTTCGAGCCTGCGTACCCGCGATTGCACGGCGGATACCGACAGGCTCGCCTTCTCGGCCAGATTCGACAGCGTGGCGCGCCCATCGGCCATCAGTTCACGAATCAGCAGGCGATCGATGTCGTCGAGTGCAGGTCGTGCAGGTGTATCCGCCATCAGCGGAGACTAACCCAGGCGGACCCCCTCGTGGCAGAAACCTCACCCCGATCCTCCCAAGACATGGGACAGAAACGCCGCAATGCGGCCGAAAGGTACGGCGGAGCAACAGATGACGGATGTACTCGGCGACCAGACCACCCGGGAACTCGCGGAGCGCGCGGCAGCGGTGCTGCGCGGACTCGGCGTTGAACCCCCCGAATCGGGCGATCTGCCCGCCCGCAGCCCGATCACCGGCGGGCAGCTGACGACCCTGCGGTCCAGTTCGCTGGACGAGGTAGATGCCGCAATCGACCGTGCGGCCACGGCTTTCGGCGCCTGGCGCACGGTACCGGCGCCGATCCGCGCCGCCGTGGTGCGCAGGCTGGCCGAGCTGCTCACCACGCACAAGAGCGAACTCGCCGAGCTGGTCACGCTGGAGGCGGGCAAGATCGGCGCCGAGGCCGCGGGCGAGGTGCAGGAGATGATCGACGTCTGCGAGTTCGCGATCGGCCTGTCGCGGCAGCTCTACGGGCAGACGATGCCGTCGGAGCGGCCGGGCCACCGGTTGATGGAGACGTGGCACCCGCTGGGCGTGGTCGGGGTCATCTCGGCGTTCAACTTCCCGGTGGCCGTGTGGGCGTGGAATACCGCGATCGCGCTGGTCTGCGGTGACACGGTGGTGTGGAAGCCGTCGGAGACGACCCCGCTCACCGCGCTGGCCTGCCACACCCTGCTGCGCCGCGCCGCGACCGATGTCGGCGCGGATCCCGAAGTGCACCAACTGATTCAGGGCGCGGCGGAGGTCGGTTCCCGGCTGGTCGACGACGAGCGGGTGGCGCTGGTGAGCGCGACCGGTTCGGTGCGGATGGGCCGGATCGTCGCACCGAGGGTGGCCGAGCGGTTCGGTCGCTGCCTGCTCGAGCTGGGCGGCAACAACGGCGCGATCGTCACGCCCTCAGCGGATTTGGAGCTCGCGGCGCGCGGCATCGTGTTCGCGGCGGCGGGTACGGCCGGGCAGCGGTGTACCACGCTGCGGCGGCTGATCGTGCACGCCGACGTGGTCGGGCCGCTGGTCGAGCAGATCGAGAAGGCGTATCAGCAACTGCGCGTTGGCAATCCGCTGGAAGACGGGGTTCTTGTCGGTCCGCTGATCGACGGAAGGGCCTATGCGGGTATGCGCGCCGCACTGGACAAGGCGCTCGCCGACGGCGGCGAATTGATCTGCGGCGGTGAACGAGTCGACGGTTTCGGCGACGACGCGTACTACGTGCGTCCCGCCATCGTGCGGATGCCTGCGCAGACCGCGGTGGTGCGCGAGGAGACCTTCGCGCCGATCCTGTACGTGCTGACCTATCACGACTTCGACAGCGCGATCGCCATGCACAACGAAGTGCCGCAGGGCCTTTCGTCGGCGGTCTTCACCTCCGACCAGCGCGAGGCCGAACGCTTCCTTGCCGCCGACGGTTCCGACTGCGGCATCGCCAACGTCAATATCGGCACCTCCGGCGCCGAGATCGGCGGCGCGTTCGGCGGCGAGAAGCAGACCGGCGGCGGCCGCGAATCCGGTTCAGATTCCTGGAAGGCGTACATGCGCCGGGCCACCAACACGATCAACTACTCCGCCGAACTACCACTGGCACAAGGCATCAAGTTCGGCTGAGCCGACACCGGGGGCCCAGATCAGCACGTCTGATCTGGGCCCTCGGTCGGTCAGTCGATCACGGTCGGCAGTGCTTGCAGACCGCGCAGGAAGGTACTCGGCCGCCACTGCACCTCGTCGGCCATCTTCATGTTCGGGTAGCGCGCCAAGATCTTCTCGAACGCGACCCGCGCCTCCAGCCGAGCAAGCGGCGCGCCGATGCAGTAGTGGATACCGTGCCCGAAGGCCAGGTGCCCGCCCTTGCTCTTGCCGGTCTGTCCGATCTGAATGCCGTGCGGGTTCTCGAACTGATTCGGGTCGTGATCGGCCGCGGCCAGCGATACCGACACCAGTTCCTCGGCCGGAATGTCGATGCCGGCCAACGTCACCGGCTCCGCGGTGTAGCGCAGGGTGGCCAGATGGACCGGGCCCTCGTGCCGGAGGAACTCCTCGATGGCCGCCGGAATCTGCTCCGGTGACCGAGTCAGCTCCTCGTACAGCACCCGGTCGCGCAGCATCGCGTAGAGGCCGTTGCCGATCAGGTTGACCGTCGTCTCGTGACCGGCAACCAGGATCAGGAACAACATCGCGATCAGCTCCTTGTCGCTGAGCTTGTCGCCCTCGTGGTTGGCCATGATCAGCTGGGAGAGCAGATCCTCGCCGAGGTCCTTGGCTCGCTCGCCGACCAGCCCGATCAGATAGGTGGCCAGCTCGATGCTCGCGGCGCCGCGCTCGGCCGCCGTGGCGTAGAACGGCGACTTCGCGGCCGCCTCCTGATCCTCGGCGTTCTCCGCCGAGGACGCCGTCATCATGGTCGACAGCTCCCGGAACCGCGCCCGATCGGCCTCTGGCACCCCGAACAGTTCACAGATCACCGTCATCGGGATCGGCAGCGCGTAGTCGGCGATCAGGTCGGCCTCGGACTTGCCGGCCATCTCGTCGAGCAGCTTGTCCGCGAGCGCGTCGATCCGCGGATGCAGCCGCTCCACGGTGCGCGCGGTGAACGCCTTGGTCACCAGCCTGCGCAGGCGGGTGTGGTCCGGCGGATCGGAACTGAGCATGTGCTCCCACAGATCCGTGCTCACCGTCGTGTACGTATCGCCGGGTCGCAGCCGCGTCGTGATCGGCGCCAGGGCCGCGGCGCCCTTCTTGATCCGGTCATCGGCGAGCACCTCCCGAGCAAGCTGATAGTCGACCACCAGCCAGGAGGTCAGCCCGTTGGGCAGCAGGACGTGGTGGATCGGGCCGTGCTTGCGCAGTTCGTCATAGGTCGGGTGTGGGTTGTAGACGAAATCGGTGCCGAGTTTGATCAGTGGCTTGGTCATGAGAACTCCCTGGCTGTCTTGCTTGTACTGCCGCCGCCGCTGCTGACGTGCAGCGGTTTCAATCCCCAGGCCTCGGCGACAAGTCGCGCCAGGAAGCCAAGTTCCTCATCGGTGTGCGCCATCTCGGGTTTGATGCTTTCCAGGACCCACTGGACCTTCCCGTCGAATTCCGACAACCAGGTCGCCAGCGCGATCGGCTGCCGATCGGCCTGCCCGGTGTCGATGCCCTGGAAGACACCGCGCATCACGAACGTCGTCGGCTCCGCGCCATGGCGCATCACCGTCGGCACGAACGGATCGAGAACGCCCATGTTGGAACACATTCCGACGGTGATCGGCGGGATGTCGACGAGCCGTTCGACCACTCCTTCCGGCAGCACGTCGATCAGCTCGGGCGGCATGTTCCTCGGGCGCGAGATGCCGCCGGCACCGACCCCGTGCACCGCGCCGAACCCAGCCTTGCTCGCCGCGCGCAGCGGCGCGAGGTCGTAGCGATCCAGCCATTCGCGCTGCACCATGATCGGAACGCGGGCAAAGGAATTCGAGTCGATCTGATCCTGCTCCCGCAGGATCCGCACGGCGGTCATCAGCACAAGCGGGGCCGTCTCACCGACCGACCCGCAGTGCCGAAGCAGATCGGCGACCAGCGCCAGATACAGCGTGTTGGGGGAACCGCCGCGCTCTGCCGCGAGGTCCTTCCACTGCGCCGCGTCGAAGGTGGCGATGATCGAGCCTTCGCGCCAGCCGAGCGGCTTTGTCTCCTGCGTCAAGCTACGACCGGACAAAGCCTGACGAATCGCCTTGCGGTGGACGGGGTCTCGAGTCGCGCGGCGTGCTTCCGAAACCACTTCTCGTGCAATGGCGACACCGCGGAGCATGCCGTCCTTCAGGTCGTCGCGCAGCCGGACGACGTCATCGAGACCCTCCGTCGTGGCGAGTTCCGGCTGAACCAGCCCGATGGCGGCCATCAGTCCCGCGTGGCCGTCCGCGATGGCGTGCGACGCGACGCAGGAACAGACCATGCCACCGGATCGAGTCGGTACCGCCGACAGTCGCCACCCGTAACCCCGTTCGGGGTCGAGCGGGTACTGCGCCTGATCGTTCGCCCAGGCCAGCGCGGCGGCGTCGTCGATCGCGGCGTGCTCGAGGGTCAGTGGCAGAGCGGTGTCCGCGAGCACCCAGCGCCACCGGGCGAAAGGCACGCGCGGGCGACGCACCCGCCGCATGAACGGGCCGGACCGCAGCTGGGCGTACATCTCCCGCAGCTCGTCCTCGCTGAGTCGGTTCGCGAGCACCGTCACGGTCTGGCTGATGACCGGTGCGCCGTAGCCGTGGTGCAGGCGCAGGAATGCCTTGTCGGTGAGACCGACATACACCGGGGCCATCAGGAGGCCTGCCGTTCGACGAAGCCGTGACCGAATCCCGGCTCGGCAAGCCGCAGCATCCGCTCCTGCGCGACCATGGCCACCAATTCGCCCTGGCGACTGAATATCCGGCCCTGGGTGAATGCCCGGCCGCCGCCCGCCGACGGGGATATCTCGTCGTACAGCAGCCATTCGTCGACCCGGTACGGCCGCATGAACCAGATCGAGTAGTCGAGCGCTGCGGTCTGAATGGCGATGCCGGGATGCGACGCGAGGGCGGCGCCGAGCAGCGTCATATCGCTGGCGTAGGTCAGCGCGCAACTGTGCGTGACCGGGCAGTCCGGCAATTCGCCGGTGTAGCGCAGCCAAACCTGTTGGCGCGCCGCGCCGATCCCGTCGTCGGGCACCCTGCGGATATCCCATCCCTCCCATTCGTTGCCCGAGTCACCGCAGCCGATGCTGACCAAGCCCTCGGGGGCGGGAGTATCGGGGCACGCATCGGCATGGCGCACGCCGCGATCGCCGACATGGAAGGAGGCGACCATCAAGAAGGTTTCCTTGCCGTGCTGTATCGCCCTGATGCGGCGAACAGCGAACGACCGGCCGTGTTTGACGGTGTCGACCAGATAGTCGATCGGAATCTCCGATGCCGTCGACCGGACGAAGTAGCCGTGTATCGAATGGACCTTGAATCCGGCGGGCATTCCGGCCGATCCCGCCGCCAGCGCCCTCGCCGCCACTTCGCCACCGAATGTCCGTACCAGTGCGGTGCGGTGCTGGAGCTTGCCACGAAAGAAGTTCGTGTCGATTTGCTCCACCGCCATTGCGTCGAGTAGTTCAACCATGGACAAACCTTCTCTAGAGATCCCAAACGGTGCTGGCGATGCACCCCGTTGCCCAGGGCTTTGAGTCATCGTGTGACACCTCGTATCACACAGAGTGAACCGCTAGTTAACTCATTTCAAGTTGCTGTAGTTCATTTCACAGGATACTTATGATGTCTTTACGGAAATCCTTCGTTCGACAATTAGGCGAATCGCCCATACCCGCAGAAATGACCCATGAACTGGGCTGATGTTGCTGATCAGATTCCTACGGCCAACCCCGCCCAACAGCCCCCTGCCGACTCTCACGATCGTCGAATTACGCAAATCGGTCACCGCAGCGCGATTTACCATCCTCTTATCGGCACCTTATAAACCCGCGATTATTTTCATCAATTAATCGACAGTTAACAGTGTGCAACACAGATTTCAAACTGTCCGATTTCCTATTCCGCGCCGGACGCCTCGATACCGCCTGATTCACGCAGCGGTATCTCTTTCCAGAACAGCACCATGGCCAAGGCGACCAGGGCGAGCGCGGCGGCCGCGAGGTACACCGTCGACATGGATTCGGCGAAGCCCGTCTGCAACGGGCCGGCCAGCGTGGGGTTCAGCTGCTGGATCACCGAGCTGTCGTCGAGCACCTTCTGCACCGCGGCGGAATCGTGGTGTATCAAACCCTGCGCGAACGCGACATCGGCCGGATTGCCGCTGTGCAAACCGGCGACGACGGCCTGCTGATACGCCGGATGGGTCGAGGCCGCCTCGATCGCGGCGGTCACCTTGGACGGCAACAGGCCGAACAGCGTCGACAACAATGCCGCGACACCGAGCGTGCCCCCGACCTGACGGAAGAAGGTGGCGGCCGCACTCGATACGCCCATATCCTTCGGCGCCGCGGCATTCTGAATGGCCAAAGTGATGGGCTGCAACAGATTTCCCAACCCGAACCCGGTGATCGCCATGAAGATCATGGTTCGCCACAGTGGCGTTTCCGGCGTCAGGTAGTGGAACAGGAACAGGCCGACGGCGACCGTCGCCGTACCGATAATCGGGAACGCCCGGTAGTGCCCGCTGCGCGCGATGAGCCGATTGGACACGATCGAGCCAACCATCAGCCCACCGACCATCGGCAGCAGCTGCAGACCCGCGGCTATCGGACTGGCCCCGCGAACCACCTGCAGATATTGCGGAACCAGAATGATGCCGCCGAACAGCGACGCACCGACCACCATCGCGATCGCGACGCCGAGCGCGAACGTCCGATTTCGGAACAGCCGCAACGGAATCAGGGCCGCGTCGCCCATCCTGGCTTCGATACCGACGAACGCGACCAACCCGACAACGCCGGTCAGATAGCAGGCCATCGCGCTCACGCTGGTCCACCCCCAACCGCGGCCCTGCTCGGCGACGATCAGCAACGGCGTGATGCCGATGGCGAAGGCCACGGTGCCGAGCCAGTCGACCGGGACCCTGGCCGGATTGCGCTGCGGCATCCGGACAACGCGATACACCACCGCCAGCGCGATCAGGCCGACCGGAACGTTGATCAAGAACACCCAGCGCCAACCGGTGATCCCCGCAATGCTGTGCTGACTGGCGAAAAGACCGCCGAGCACCGGGCCGATCACACTGGCCGTAGCCCAGGTGGCCAGGAAATGCCCCTGATACTTCGCCCTTTCGCGCGGGCTCACGATGTCACCGAGGATGGCCGAGGCAAGCGACATCAACCCGCCCGCCCCGACGCCCTGGATGGCACGGAATACCGCGAGCTGATACATCGATTGCGCCACCGTGCACAGCAGCGATCCGCCGACGAATATCACGATGGCGGCGAGCAGAAATGGCCTGCGGCCGTACATATCCGACAATTTGCCGTACAGCGGCGTCGTCAATGTCGCGGTGATCAAATACGCCGTGGTGACCCACGCCTGCAGGGAGTAGCCGGACAGATCGTCGGCGATGGTCCGGACGGCGGTCGCGGTGATCGTCTGATCGAGCGCCGCCATGAACATGCCTAGGACCAGGCCGCTCAGGATGACAAGCACCTGCCGATGAGTGAAGCCCGCCGGACTACCCGCTTGCACTGCGGGTGCGTCTACCTGCTCGGTCCGATGTCCGCGTTGAGTCAGCGCCATCAGCAACTCCTGAAATCAGAAAATCACGCATCAGTTGTTGAACTGCGGCCATTTCCATCCCCGGACCGCGGCGACCTTGCGCCCACGAACTAGCAACACGAAACAGCAACGATAAACCTCGGTCACGATTCGGGAAACGTCGAGTGATGTCTCTCTCGAGAGCCGTATCAAGGTGATCCAGGCCACACCCGCCGCCTGATCGCGACTGGTCCGTTACCGAGTCGCCAACCCCCTCGACGACTCGCCCCACCAGGCGTTTTCGTATCCAGGCACTCTGTGTGTAAGGTTGGGGAACACCCGACGCGGGGTGGAGCAGCTCGGTAGCTCGCTGGGCTCATAACCCAGAGGTCGCAGGTTCAAATCCTGTCCCCGCTACAAACGATACGGCCCGAAACCCTTTGGTTTCGGGCCGTTTTCGTTGTCGGCGGCTATCCGATGATTATCTCGTCGAGGAAGCCATCCAGCTGGGCGATCATCTGCGGTGGCGCGAGGTGACCTGCCAGACCGTGCAGGCTGAGTCCGTCGACCAGGGCGTGGAGTTGTGCGGACAGGGCTTCGCGGTCTGAAACCTGTTGCGCCAGTGCGTCTCCGGCAGCCAGGTCGTCGATGAGTCCGCGGCACAGGCCGTACATCTGACCGAAGTGGTCGCGTTGCACCTCGGCAAGGTGCGGATTGCTCAGGCCGAGGGCCACGAACGCGAAGGCGATGGAACACTCGGTGATTCGACGTTCGTCGAGGGGCATCGTCTCGTGCAGGATGGCCCGAACCGTGTCGCGAACGGATTCGGTGTGCGGCAATGCGGTGATGCGGGCGGCGACCCTGGCGATCACCTCCTCGCACGCGAAAGCCAGGAGTTCGGCGCGGGTGGCGAAGTAGTGGCGTAGCGCGCCGGAGGACCAGCCCGCCTCCGTGGCCACCGAGCGAATGGAGATCTCGTCGACGCCGTCGCGCGCGATGACGCGCCAGACGGCCTCGGCGAGCTCTACTCGGCGCAGCTGGTGGTCAACGATCTTCGGCATGAGCCTATTTTCGCACAGTCGTGTTATCTTTTATCCAACTCGATCGTGCGGAAAAGGGGATGCTCGTGATTGCGCTGATCATCGGCTGCGAGGTCGGGTTCTGGGTGATACTGCTGCTCGGCCTCACGGTCCGCTACCTGACCTCGGCGCGGCGGGTGAGCACCGTGCTGCTCGCCTGCGTTCCCCTGGTGGATGTGGTGCTGCTCGCCGCGTCGGTGATCGACCTGCGGCGCGGCGGCGAGGCGTCGCTCAGCCATGGACTCGCGGCCATCTACATCGGCGTGTCGCTCGCCTTCGGCTCGCAGCTGATCGGCTGGGCCGATCAGCGGTTCGCGCACCGGTTCGCCGGTGGACCGGCGCCGGTACGACCGCCGAAGGCGGGGCCCGAACGCGCCGCAAGGGAACGCGGGCAATGGTTCAAACATCTACTCGCCTACACGACGGCCGCCGTGGTGCTCAGCTTCTTCACGCTGCTGGTCGGCGACGCCGATCGCACCGCGCCGCTGTGGGGCGTAATGGCTCCCTGGGCGCTGGTCCTCGCGATCGATTTCGTGGTCTCGTTCAGCTACACGGTGCTGCCTCGGCGTTCGTAGCCGTCGAAACCTGTTCCCCGCCAATAAGAAAGCGGCCCGCAACCATAGTTGCGGGCCGCTTCCCATGTGCCCGGGAGCGTGGCCTATACGCTCGACCAGGCGCGCGGTCTACTGCCCAGCCGCGCTCATGCCTGCACCTCGCTGGCGCTCGGCTCCGGCATAACCGCGTGGCGGCTGTGCCTTTGATTCATTCGCTGCGCTCACTCATGCCTGCACCTCGCTGGCGCTCGGCTCCGGCATAACCGCGTGGCGGCTGTGCCTTTGATTCATTCGCTGCGCTCACTCATGCCTGCACCTCGCTGGCGCTCGGCTCCGGCATAACCGCGTGGCGGCTGTGCCTTTGATTCATTCGCTGCGCTCACTCATGGGTATCAACCACCGGCGGCTCGATGCCGAGGTCGCGCAGGCTGTTTCGGTACAGCTCCACGTTGGCGAGCTTGATGTCCTCGTAGCCGCGCACGGTGTCGGCGAGGGCGGCGGCCGCGACCGCGCGGTCGTAGCCCGCCTCGTCGAGCGTGTCCGCGAGTGCCGTCACCATCTCGGTGTAGTGGGCGAGCAGGGCGCGCTCGACCCGGCGGACATGGGCGTAGCCGAAGAGATCGAACTTGGTGCCGCGCAACCGCTTTCCCTTGGCCAGAATCTTCAGGGAGATGTGCCCGCGCGGTCCGATGCCGATCTTCTTCTTGCGACCCAAGGCGCGCATGATCGGCGGGTGCAGCCGGTAGGTGAGGTTCACCCCTTCGGGCAGCTGACCCGCGACCTCGCCGAGGAAGGCCGGGTCGGTCAGCCGGCGGGCCACCTCGTACTCGTCCTTGTAGGCGGTGAACTTGTACAGGCCCCAGGCCACCTGCTCACTGAACTCGGTGCGCTCGGTGGTGCGCAGCTGCGCCTCCCAAATGTGTTGCACCGTCCGCACATAGCCGCGAGCGATGCGGACACCCTGGAAGCCGATCAGCTCCGCGGCGCGCAGTTCGACCAGCCGCCTGGTCTCACCCGTCGCGGTCAGGCCGTCGAAAAGATCTGCGGGAACCTTGGTTTCGGTGCGCTCGGCCTGCGGACGGCCGACAGCGGCGGCGAAGTCGTCCGGTCGGGCGACCGCGACCCGGCCCCAGCGGAACGCCGCGATATTGGCGTGCACGGCGACACCGTTGATCTCGATGGCCTCCTCGATCGACGCCGCGGGCAGGCGAAGGCCACCGAGCTGGTACGCGGCGCCGACCATCAGGAAGTTGGCGGCCGCGGTATTGCCGAACAGCACCTCGGCGGCGGCGAGTGCGTCGAAGGAACGCACCTCGCGCGACGCCTGCCCGAGCCTGGCAAGCAGCGCGGGCGTCTCCGGGTACTCGACGCCCTTGTCGTACACCATGTCCCCGGTCGCGGTCTTGCTGGTGGACGCGACCGACAGGGTGCTCGCCTGCGAGCCGTAGGCCAGGTTCTTGTTGTCGGTGGCGGTGAGCAGATCGAAGGCGACGATGCAGTCCGCCGAACCCGGGGTCAGCCGGTTCGCCGGCTCCAGTTCACCGCTGGCGAACCGCAGGTGCGAGACGACCGGTCCCGCCTTCTGGCTCAGGCCGATCTGGTCCAGGCTCGCCACCTCATAACCCGCGCGCAGCGCGGCGGTGGCCAGCACCTGGTTCACGGTGACGATGCCGGTGCCGCCGATGCCTGCGAGGAAGACGTTCTGCGTCGCCGTCAGCACGGGCTGCGGGAGATCGGGCAGCACCGGCGGCGCCGGACGCTGCATTACCTTGCGCTTCTTGGCTTTTGCCGGATCCGGCAGCTCCACCGTGACGAAGGACGGGCAGTCGCCGTCCAAGCAGGTGTAGTCGGTGTTGCAGGAGGTCTGGTCGATCCTGGTCTTGCGGCCGAACTCGGTGTCCACCGGCTGCACCGAAAGGCAGTTGCTCTTGACGCCGCAGTCACCGCAGCCCTCGCAGACCGCCTCGTTGATGACGACCCTGGTCCGGCGGACCGGCAGGGTGCCGCGCTTGCGCTGACGGCGCGCGTCGGCGGCGCAGTGCTGGTCGTAGATGAGGACGGTGACGCCGGGCACCTCGCGCAGGGCGCGCTGCGCCTCGTCGAGCCGATCGCGGTGCCACAGCCGGGTGCCGGGGGCGAGATCGCGCTTGCGGTACTTCTTCGGCTCGTCGGCGCAGATGATGATCTGCGCGACGCCCTCGGTGCTGAGCTTGTGCGTCAGCATCGGCACCGCGAGCGCGCCCTCGGCGTCCTGCGCTCCGGTCATCGCGACGACGTCGTTGTAGAGCAACTTGTAGGTGATGTTCACCCCCGCGGCGATGCACGCCTGCACGGCGAGCTGGCCGGAGTGGAAATACGTTCCGTCGCCGATGTTCTGGAACAGGTGCGGCACATCGGTGAACGGCGCCTGGCCGATCCACTGCGCGCCTTCGCCGCCCATCTGCGTCAGGCCGGTGACCTGACTGTCCTCGCGACCAGACATGGTCACCATGGTGTGGCAGCCGATGCCGCCACCGGCCAGCGAGCCCTCCGGCACCGCGGTGGAGCGGTTGTGCGGGCACCCGCTGCAGAAGTAGGCGGCGCGCTTGGCGGGCAGCACGGCCAGCGACAGTGGTTGCGGCAGCGGCCGTTTCATCTCGATGTAGCCGTGCATGGCGCGGCTCAGCGGCTTGGTGATGCGACCGGTGGTCAGTTCACTGTCCTGGCTGAACAGCGGGCGACCTGCGCTGTCGCGCTTGCCGATGATCTCCGGCGCGTCAGCCGTGCCGTACAGGATCTCGCGGATCTGGGTCTCGATGAACGCGGTCTTGTCCTCGACAACGACGAGGCGGTTCAGGCCCTTCGCGAATTGCTGAATACGTTCGGGCGCAATGGGAAACGGCATGCCGATGCGCAGCAGCCGGACGCCGGCGCGCATGAGTGCGTCGTCGTCGACACCGAGGTCGATCAGCGCCTGCCGGACGGCGTCGAAAGTGGTTCCGGTGGCGGCGATTCCGATGGTGGCGTGCGGCGGGTCGACCTCGATGACGTCGAGCTCGTTGAGCGTGCTGTACGCCTTGACCACATCCCAGCGCGGGCCGTACAGGTCCGCCTCGGCGATCACGCTGTCCGCCGGAGCCGCCATCGGCCGCTGCAGGTAGTTGAAGGGCCGTCCCTCCCACTGGATTTCAGGGACGATGATGTCGATATCACCCGCGTCGCCGTCGACCGACCACGCGCCGTCGGCGACATCGGCCACGATCTTCAGCGCGACAAGGCAACCCGAGGCGCGCGAGAGCGCGACACCGTGCAGGCCCATGGTGATGATCTCGCGAGCGTTGCGCGGGAACAGAACCGGGATGTTCATCGCGGCCAGCGAGCGTTCGCTCACCGCTGGCACCGTCGAGGACTTCGAGGCCGGATCGTCGCCGACCAGCAGCAGCACACCGCCGTTGGCGTTCGCGCCGTACATGTTCGCGTGCCGCAGCGTGTCGGTCGCGCGGTCGAGGCCGGGGCCCTTGCCGTACCAAATGCCCACGACACCATCGTGTGTGGCGGTGCCCTTGGGCAGATCGGCCTGGCTGCCCCACACCGAGGTCGCGGCCAACTCCTCGTTCAACCCGGGGACGAACGAAATATCGTGCTCGGCAAGCACGTTGGGCATCCCGCCCAGCATCTTGTCGACGCCGCCGAGCGGGCTGCCCTGATAGCCCGACACGAATGTGCCGACGCGCCGCCCGGCGCGCAGGTCACGCACGTGCTGTTCCACCAATTGACGCGCTATCGCTTGGACCCCGGTAAGGACAACGGTGCCAGCACCGACGCGGTAGCGGTCGGCAAGGTCATACGGCGCCGGAATCAGGTCGTGATCGGCGAGCTCGGTCATACATCCACCCGTCCGGTCAGCGCCGATCGGGCGCCGCCTTAGTTGAGCACTTGATGCCCTTTACCCTGCCCTCGAAGGGCGAAATGAACAACCTTTGTTCTACATATTGAGCATGTTGCCCAATTTCACTCCATGTGAATGGGCACACACCATGCACGATGTGAGGTTTACTGTGACCTCCACCACCGACCCGCGAATCGGGCTTGCGCCGAACCCACCCAGCAAACGGGACCCGGCCGAGGCAAACGTCGAGTGAAGACCCGCCCCATTCAGTGGACCCCCAAGCGGACCGAACGAATCGGACATCAAGAGCGGTTGGCTATGACACGCCGCTGGCGAGATTGACGGAGCAGTGATCTTGGTCAAACGCATAGGAAACGCGTTGTGAATTGTCCAATATGCCGGACCCGGTGGCGCGACGCCGCAGGCGCGACGCTACCTTCGCAACGGAGGGTGCCGCTGTCGCGGCCGATCGCAGTCGTTGAGCCGAAAGGTGGTGTGCCGGTCCGACCTTCGGTTCGACTGCGAGTTCTTGTCTGCCCGTCCGCGTAGCGATCGATGACGTTCGCTGCGATTTCCCCTGCAGTGGTGGTCCGTTCAAGTTGCCGAGGCATTGTCGGGTCGGTAATTCGGTAACGGCCGAGATTCGAAGGAAAACCGTGCACAGAGTTCCGTTCAGGATCGCGATCCTGGTGTTGAGCGTCGTCTCGGCAGGCCTGCTCGGCCTGCCCGCGAACGCCCAACCGCTCTATCCCACACCGGATCCGGATGTGTTCTACGCGGCACCCGCCGACCTGGCCGAGTTTCAGCCTGGCGACGTGGTGCGCACCCGCAGGATCGACACCGGTCCGTACATCGGCACCACCGGCTGGCAGATCGCGTTCCGGTCGACCAACTCGATGAACAACCCGGTCATGGGGATCACCACCGTCCTGATGCCGAACGGCGTCAAGAACCCGCCGCTCGTCTCCTACCAGGCGCTGATCAATTCCCTTGGCACCCAGTGCAACCCGTCGCGTTCGCTGTTCAACGGCGAACTACAGGACGCCGTCGGCGCCATGCTGCCGATCGGGCGCGGCTGGGCGGTCTCGCTGCCCGACTACCTCGGTCCGACCTCCGCCTACGGCGCGGCCAGGCTCAGCGGCATGATGACGCTGGACAGCGTCAAGGCCGTGCGCAAGGTTTCCGAACTCGGTCTCAGTGACGTACCGGTCGCGCTGGCCGGTTACTCCGGTGGCGGCATGGCCACCGCGTGGGCCGCCGCACTCCAGCCAACCTACGCGCCCGATCTGAAGATCACCGCGTCGGTCGCGGGCGGCATCCCCGCCGATCTCGAACAGATGGCGATGGCACTCGGCTTCGCACCGCACCCCGGTTTCGGGCTGGCGTTCGCCGCCGCGATGGGACTCGAACGCGAATACCCCGAGCGGCTTCCGGTGTCGGACCAGCTCAACGAAAACGGCCTGTGGTTCCGCGAATTCACCCATGACGCCTGCCGCCGGTTCCTGCTGTTCCACGGCGCGTTCCGCAACGCCGAGCAGATGGCCGCCTCGAAGAGCCTGATGGACAGCCCGGTCGCCCATCAGGTGCTGCGCGAGAACAGCTTGCGCTACTTCGACGGCGTGCCCACCGTCCCCACCTACATCTGGCAGGGCCGCTTCGACGAGATGACCTTCTTCCCGCCGGTAGCCGAGGTGGTCGACCGCTACTGCAAGGCGGGCGCCCGAGTCGAATTCCACCCCTACGAAATAGCGGAACACCTGACCACGGCCGCGGCGGGTTTCATCGACGCGTGGAACTACGTGGAGGCCCGCTTCCGCGGTGACCCGGCGCCAACCACCTGCTGACCCACACCAATGACGAGTGGCCCCGGAGTTCTGCTCCGGGGCCACTTTTCGTCTTCGCCGAGCCGATGGTGAGTCAGCTGATGGAGCGGACCTGGTCTTCGTATTCGGCGCGGGTCTTTTCGTCGGCGGGGTGCAGGGCGCGGTCGCCGTCGATCAGGCGGCGGAACAGGCGGACCGCGCGTTCGGGGGCGGCGGCCAGGGCTACGTCGATGGGGCCGAGGTAGTTGGGCACGGCTACCTCACCCCTGCGGGTGGCGACGGTGCGCAGGATGGCGGCGGCGACGTCTTCGGGGTCGACGGTCGGCATGCCGTGGCCGAGGGTGAGGCCGGCGGACAGGCGGGTGCGCACGGCCGACGGCAGCACACAGCTGACGCTGACGCCCCGCGGCGCGAATTCCAAACGCGTTGCGGCGGAAAGGCCTACGGCGGCGAACTTGCTCGCGTTGTAGACGGCGAGGCCGGCGATGGGAATCTTGCCTGCCAGCGAGGCCACGTTGATGATGTGGCCGTGGCCGCGCTCGATCATGCCCGGCGCGACGGCGCGCATGCCGTGGATGAGGCCCCAGACGTTGATGTCCATCGTGGCCTGGCCGACCACATCCGGCTCGTCGAGGAACGGGCCCGCCGGCATGACACCGGCATTGTTGACGAGGATGTCGACACGGCCGAGGTCGGCGATCACCTTGTCCCACTGGCCGCGTGAGCGCACGTCGAGCTCGTAGGACTTGGCACCTAGTGCGGCAGCGGCGGTTTCGGCGGCGACGGTGTCGACATCGGCGATCACCACCTCGGATCCCTTGGCCGCGAACAGTTCCGCGGTGGACTGACCGATACCACGGCCGGCACCGGTGATCAGGACGCGCGCGCCCTCCAGGTCGAAGTCGGGGTATCCGTGACCGAGGATTCTCATGCGAAGGCTCCTTGTTCGAGCGCACGGCGCGTGCTGCGCAGGCTGTGCTGGAAGGTGTCGAGGCGGCGGCGGCCGTCCATGAAGTTGGGTCCCATCACCGCGAGGTCATCGGCGGTGGCGTCGAGGCGAAGGACCTTGGTTCCGGTCGCGCGCAGCTTGGCGATCTCGGCATCGAGCTTGGCGCTCATGCGGTTTCGCAGCTGCCGTTCGAGAAAGTGACCGACGCCGGTCGCGGGGATCTTCCCGGTCGAGGCCATCGGGGCGAGCACGACGAGTTCGTCGAGCTTCGCCGGAATCAGCAGATCCACCGAGGCCGTCGAACCGGCGCCGCCGTCGATGAAGCGGCGCCCCGCGATGGGTACCGGCGGCAGCCAGCCGGGTACCGCCCACGACGCGCGCAAGGCCGCACCGAGCGGCGCGGTCGGGGCGTCGGGCGAGCCGAACGGAACCCGTTCTCCCGTCGCGTAATCCATGCTGACCAGCCAGGTGGCCGGGTGCGGCACCCAGGGGCGGCCGGGATTGAGCCGCTCGGCCAGCTGTTGCAACCAGCTCGCGTCGCCGCCGCCGACCGGCAACAGCCCACTGCCCGCGGTGAGTAGCGCCTGCCCGGAATCGGTGCGGCGCAGGGGAAGTCGAACCGAACCCAACCGGGGGCGCGGAAGGGGCGGAAGACGCCCGGGACCTGAGCGCATGTGCGCCAACAGAATCGGATTCGTGGACGTGCCGTCCTGCATGGCGGATAGGTCGTCCACCGAGAGGCCGCTGCCGAGCATGGTCACGTACTCCGCGCCCGCCGACGTCCCGATCAGCACATCGGCCTCGCGCGGATCCCAGTCCAGCACGTCCCGAACGGCGGCCAGCGCCGCGACGATCCACGCGGCACCGAGCGTGCCACCACAACCGATGGCCAGGCCGCGTCGCTGCGACCCGTTGTTGTTACCCATGGTTCCAAACACTAGCAGAATTCAAATACCAGTGGTATCCGAAATCTTACGGTACGTAGAATCACGGCATGGCACGTCTGACCCGGTCCGAGAGCCAGGCACGCACCCGCGCTGACCTGATCGCCACGGCACGCGACCTCTTCCTGTCCGACGGCTACGCGAGCACCAGTTTGGAGCGGGTCGCCGAGGAGGCCGGCTACTCCAAGGGCGCCGTCTACTCGAATTTCCGCACCAAGAAAGAGCTCGGCCTCGAGGTGATCGAGCTCATCCACGCGACCAAGTTCGACGAGGTCACCGATCTGCTCGCGGCGGGTGACAGCTTCGAGGAGCAGCTAGAGCGGTTTCAGGCGTGGGCCGAGCGGACCGTCGGCGATGTCGGCTGGACCATGCTCGAATTCGAGTTCGCCACCGTCTCCCGCGACGATCCCGCATTGCGGGCGGCGCTGGTGTCCAGCTTGAGTGTGGTGCGCGGCGCGGTGGCCGCGCAGGTGCAGACGCTGGCCGACACGATGGGGATCGAGCTGCCGGTGCCCGCCGAGGACGCGGCGACGGGAATCCTGAGCATGGGCATCGGCTTGGGCATGCAGCGCGCCATCGACCCGTCGATCCCGGCCCGGCTGATCACCGACGCCGTCCGGTTGCTTGTCACCCTCGGCACGGGACCACTCGCCGCGAAAAGCACCGTCACGCCGTGAAGTGCAGGGTCCATTCGCCGCGGTAGTGCAGTCGGGTGACGCTGCCCGGTGGAATGTCGATCCGCCAGAACGATTTCGGCGGCGCGTCCAGGGTCACCAGCAGGGCCGCGCGGATGACGGCGGGGTGGGTGACGGCGATGGTCGACTTGCCCTCCGACGCGATCTCGGCCATCCAGTACCTGGTCCGCTCGATCACATCCACCACGGATTCGCCGCCGTGGCCGCGGAACATCGGGTCGGTGAGCCACGCGTAGAGCTCGTCCTGTGGCACCGACATCAGCGCACCGCCACGCCACGCGCCCGCGTCGAGATCACGTAGTCGAGTGTCCTCATCGCCGGGCAGCCCCAACAGCGCCGCCGTCTCGACCGTCCGTCGCTCGGGTCCGGTGAGCACCCTCGGCGCGGCGAGCGGCGTGCAGCCGGAGATGGCCCGGCGGCCTGCCTCGGTCAGCGATTCGTCGACTGGAAAACGTGCTTTGCGCATCGCCTCAGTCATGCCATGGCTGACCAGGTCGAGTCTGAGCACCTTTTGCACGACCGAAGCGTACGACTATGCGCATATGGCTGGTCCGCCACTCCAGGAATTCGGGCCAGATCGAGCTTGTCGGCGACGCCGACTCGGTTGTCGGTGCCTCGGTGCACACTGATCCCATGGCTCAGTTCTCCCCCGCTACTCAGGAGTGGTTCGACGGTGCGTTCCCGGCGCCGACCGCCGCTCAGCTGGGGGCATGGGAGGCGATCGCGGCGGGCGAGCACACGCTGGTGATCGCGCCGACCGGGTCGGGTAAGACCTTGTCGGCGTTCCTGTGGGCGATCGATCAGCTGGCCACCCGCGAGAAAGCCCTGGAGAAGGCCGGGACGTCGGTGCTGTATGTGTCGCCGCTGAAGGCGCTCGCGGTGGACGTGGAGCGCAATCTGCGGGCGCCGCTGGTCGGTGTGACACAGACCGCCAAGCGGCTCGGGCTGGATCCGCCCGCGATCACGGTCGGGGTCCGTTCCGGCGATACCAGCGCGGCCGATCGCCGATCCATGCAGCGCACGCCGCCGGACATTCTGATCACCACACCCGAGTCGCTGTTCCTCATGCTCACCTCCGCCGCGAAAGAGACGCTGCGGAACGTGCGCACGGTGATCGTGGACGAAGTTCACGCGATCGCCGGTTCGAAGCGTGGTGCGCATCTGGCGCTGTCTTTGGCCCGCCTCGATCTACTCACAGAGCGGCCCGCGCAGCGGATCGGATTGTCGGCGACGGTGCGGCCGCCGGACGAGGTCGGGCGGTTCCTGGTCGGCAACGCGCCGATCACCATCGTCTCGCCGCCCGCGCCGAAGACCTTCGACCTGTCCGTCCGGGTGCCGGTGGCGGACATGACCGAACCCGGTGAGTCCGATCAGCCCGGCTCGATCTGGCCGCACGTGGACGAGGCCATCGTGGACCTGGTGCTTGAACACCGGTCCTCGATCGTGTTCGCGAATTCGCGGCGGCTGGCCGAGCGGCTTACCGCGCGGCTCAACGAAACCTATGCGGCACGGCTCGGCGAACCGGTGGCGACCGAGCACAAACCCCCCGCGCAGTTAGGCGCGTCGACGGAAGTGATCCACGGTGCGGGCCCGCTGCTCGCCAGGGCGCACCACGGCTCGGTGAGCAAGGAGCAGCGCGCGCTCATCGAGGACGACCTGAAGAGCGGGCGGCTGCGCTGTGTCGTCGCGACCAGCAGTCTCGAGCTCGGCATCGATATGGGCGCGGTCGATCTGGTGGTGCAGGTGGAGGCGCCGCCCTCGGTGGCGAGCGGGCTGCAGCGGATCGGGCGGGCCGGGCATCAGGTCGGCGAGATCTCGCGCGGGGTGCTGTTCCCGAAGCACCGCACCGATGTCATCCACTGCGCGGTGGCCTCGCAGCGGATGACCGCCGGACAGATCGAGGCGATCCAGATTCCGGCGCATCCGCTCGACATCCTGGCCCAGCAGACCGTTGCCGCGTGCGCGCTCGAATCGATCGACGTCGACGCCTGGTTCGACATCGTGCGCGGCACCGGAAGTTACGCGGCGCTGCCGCGCTCGGCCTACGAGTCGGTGCTCGACCTGTTGGCCGGGCGGTATCCGTCGGACGAGTTCGCCGAGTTGCGGCCGCGACTGGTGTGGGATCGGGACGCGGGCACGCTCACCGGCCGCCCCGGCGCGCAGCGGCTCGCGGTGACCTCGGGCGGCGCCATCCCGGATCGGGGCTTGTTCGCGGTCTACATGGTCGGCGAAAAGGCTTCGCGGGTAGGCGAACTCGATGAGGAGATGGTCTACGAATCGCGGGTCGGTGACGTGTTCGCGCTCGGCGCGACGAGCTGGCGGATCGAGGAGATCACCTTCGATCGGGTACTGGTGACGCCCGCGTTCGGGCAACCGGGACGGTTACCCTTCTGGCACGGCGACGGATTGGGGCGTCCAGCCGAACTCGGCGGGGCGCTTGGCGAATTCGTGCGGAAGGTCGGCCAGCACCCGGAGAACCTGGAAAAGCTCACCGCGGCAGCCGGTTTGGACGCCTTCGCGACCGCGAACCTCGGCACCCTGCTGGACGAGCAGCGGACCGCGACCGGGCATCTGCCCACCGATAAGACGCTGGTGGTGGAGCGGTTCCGGGATGAACTCGGCGACTGGCGGCTGGTGCTGCACTCGCCGTACGGGCTGCCGGTGCACGCGCCATGGGCGCTGGCGATCGGGGCGCGACTGCGCGAACGATTCGGCGTGGACGCCGCGCCGAATGCCTCCGACGACGGCATCGTGGTGCGGCTACCCGACACCACCGACGATCCGCCAGGCGCGGAGCTGTTCGTCTTCGAACCCGACGAGATCGATGACATCGTCACCGAACAGGTCGGCGGTTCCTCGCTTTTCGCGTCCCGCTTCCGCGAGTGCGCCGCGCGGGCACTGCTGCTGCCGCGGCGTGATCCTGGCAAGCGCGCCCCGCTGTGGCAGCAGCGGCAACGGTCGGCGCAGCTGCTCGATGTGGCGCGCAAGTTCCCCGACTTCCCGATCCTGCTGGAGACGGTGCGCGAATGTTTGCGTGACGTCTACGATCTGCCGTCGCTGCGCGAGCTGCTCGGCCGGGTGGCGCGCCGCCAGCTGCGCCTGGTCGAGGTGGAGACCGCGACACCATCGCCGTTCGCGAACGCCCTGCTGTTCGACTACATCGGGCAGTTCATGTACGACGGCGACAGCCCGCTTGCCGAACGCCGCGCGGCCGCACTGTCGCTCGACTCGGGCCTGCTCGCCGAGCTACTGGGGCGGGTAGAACTGCGCGAGCTGCTCGACGCCTCGGTGCTCGAGCAGACCGAGCGGGAACTGCAGCGGCTCACCCCGGAACGCCACGCCCGCGACACCGAAGGGCTCGCCGATCTGCTGCGCCTGCTCGGGCCGCTCACCGCCGCCGAGGCCGCCGAACGCTGCGTCGACGATCCGACCGAGTGGTTTGCCGAGCTGGTGAAATCGCGCCGGGCCCTGGAGGTTTCGTTCGCGGGTCGCAGCTGGTGGGTGCCGGTGGAGGACGCGTCCCGGCTGCGCGACGCGCTCGGCGTGCCGCTGCCGATCGGCACGCCCGCGGCATTCATCGAGCCGGTCGCCGATCCACTCGGCGATCTGGTCGGCCGGTTCGCCCGCACGCACGGTCCGTTCAGCACCGAGGCGGTGGCCGCGCGCTTCGGCCTCGGCACGGCCGTCGTTGCCACCGCACTGCACCGGCTCATCACCGAAAAGCGGGTCGTGGAAGGCGAATTCACGCCGGGAACGGCTGGCTCGGAATGGTGCGACGCGCAGGTGCTTCGCCGGCTGCGCCGCCGCTCGCTTGCCGCCGCAAGGCACGAGGTCGAGCCGGTGTCGACGGCCACCCTCGGCCGCTTCCTGCCCGCCTGGCAACACATCGGGACCGGCGAACTCCGCGGCGTCGACGGCGTCGCGGCCGTCGTGGAACAGCTTGCCGGCGTGCCGATCCCGGCCTCGGCCCTGGAGTCGCTCATCCTGCCCGCCCGGGTCCGCGACTACTCCCCCGCCATGCTCGACGAACTGATGGCCACCGGCGAGGTCATCTGGTCCGGCCACGGATCGATTACCGCAAAGGACGGCTGGGTCGCGCTACACCTCACCGACCAGGCCCCCTTCACCCTGGCCCCGCCCGACGACATCGAACTGTCCGAGGTGCAGCTGCGTCTGCTCACCGCTCTTGGCGCATCCCTCGCGCCGTGGACGCCTGCGGCCGTGGCACCGGAACCGATATCGCTCGACCCGCCGATATCAGGGTCCCCCGCGCCAGAAGGCACCGGCGATAGCAGCGCGAAAGCGGGCGGGCGTAAGTCTGCTCCGAACCCGAGGCTCGCGCCGGTGCCGCACGGCGGAGGCGCGTACTTCTTCCGGCAGCTCTCCGATGCGACCGGGTTGCTCGATGACCCGCAGGTGGCGGCGGCGCTGTGGGAATTGGTGTGGGCCGGAATGGTTTCCGGCGATACGTTCGCGCCGGTGCGGGCCATGCTTTCGGGTACCACACGGACCACGACCGCCCATCGGACGCCGCGCCGGGCACCGCGCGGGCGGGCTTATCTGCCGCGCCCGAGCATGCCGACCCGGTCCGGCCCGCCAGCGGTGGCCGGACGCTGGTCGCTGCTGCCGGAACGGGTGTCGGACAACACCGTTCGGGCGCACGCGACGGCGGACCTGCTGCTGGAACGGTATGGCGTGCTGACGCGTGGGTCGGTGCAGAGCGAGGGCGTGCCGGGCGGTTTCGCGCTGATGTATCGCGTGCTCACCGAGTTCGAGGACCGGGGGCGTTGTCGCCGTGGGTATTTCATCGACTCGCTCGGTGGCGCCCAGTTCTCCACCACCGATGTGGTCGATCGACTGCGGTCGTTCGACACCGAGCGCAGCCGTCCCGGCGACACCAGACCGCAAAGCGGGAAAGCACTCGCCTTGGCGGCCTGCGATCCGGCCAATCCCTACGGCGCCGCGCTCAGCTGGCCGAAAGGCGATGGTGACAGCGGACATCGCCCCGGGCGCAAGGCCGGTGCACTCGTCGTTCTCGTCGATGGCGACCTGGTGCTCTACCTAGAACGCGGCGGCAAGACCCTGCTCACCTTCACCGAGGACCCCAACGCCCGCCAGTCCGCCGCTCAGGCCCTGGCCGATCTGGTGCACAACCGCCGCGTCGACTCCCTCGTCATCGACCGCGTCGACGGCGAAACCGTGCACGGCAACACCTTCGCGGGCTTCCTCACCGAGGCGGGCTTCGCCACCACCCCCCGCGGCCTGCGCCTCCGGACCCGCCCATGACCACCGCGAACGGGACATCACGGCGACAAACGTCGAGTGGTCGCGCCATCATGTCCCGTTCGGCGAACCTCGGGATGCGGTATGCCCGAGGGTGACACCGTGTTCCTGACGGCGGCGCGGTTGCGTGCGGCGCTGGTGGGGAAGACGTTGACCGGCAGTGACTTCCGGGTGCCGCGGTATGCGACGGTCGATCTGCGGGACCAGGTGGTGGAGAGCGTCGGCAGCTACGGCAAGCATCTGTTCATTCGGACACCGACGGTCAGCATCCACACCCATCTCAAGATGGAGGGCACGTGGCGGATCTTCCACTGCGGGCAGCGCTGGACCAAGCCGCGGGTAACGGCCCGGCTGGTGCTGCGCACGGATGAGGTCGAGGCCGTGGGGTTTTCCCTCGGCAAGGTGGAAGTGCTGCGGCTCGCCGACGAACACACGGTCATCGATCACCTCGGACCGGACCTGCTCGGGCCGGAGTGGGATGTGGCCGAGGCGGTTCGGCGACTGGAGCGATATCCGGAGCAGCCGATCGGGATGGCGCTGCTCGATCAGCGGAACCTGGCCGGTATCGGCAATATCTATCGGAGCGAGGTCTGCTTCCTGCGCCGCGTCCACCCGGCCACCCCGGTCGCCGAGGTACCCGACCTGTTCGCGCTGGTGAACGAGGCACAGCGCATCCTGACGGAGTCGGTGCGGAAACCACCGCGACGCGAACTCATTTATGGCCGCACCCGCCGCCCCTGCCAGCGCTGCGGCACACCCATCGCGTCCCAGCTCCTCGGCGATCCCGCACCCGCGTCGGACCGCATCGCCTACCGCGAACGCGGTATCTATTTCTGCCCGCGCTGCCAGCCGCTCCCCGCCTAGTCCGGTTCCAGACCGCACAAGTCCACTCGAGAAAGTCCGGCACCGGACCAAGCCCATTGGTTCGCCGCACCGAATCAACTGTGCAATCGGCCCAACCGCTCGGCGTGCCCACCGGCTATTACTCATCGACCACTGTAATTTGCCACTCAGTTGCTAATGATCGGCGCGCGCGGCACGACTACATCCGTGGCAGTCACGACACAGCACAGGAGCAGGCCATGACGACGGTATCGAGTTCGGGCAGACGACCGCTCCTCGCGATCGCCAGCCGCCTCTTCTTCGCCGCGCTGGCCACCATGGCCACCGTGCTCTTCAGTTACCTTCTGCTCCATCCGAATTCGAACGCCGACACGACGCGGGCACCGCACCCGGCGATCTCCTCGGTATCGCCGCGCCCTTGACGAAGTGATCCCTCCCACTTAACTTACGACATGTAAGTTAAGTGGGAGGCGCAGTATGAGTGATCCGCGGCAGTACGTGGTCATCGGCGGCGGACTGGCCGGCCTCGCGGCCGCGGTCTGGCTGGCCCAAGCGGGTAAGACGGTCACCCTGCTCGAACGTCGCGGCCGACTCGGCGGGCGCACGCACGCCATGAAGGTCGACGTGGTCGATGACCTGCCCGACAACGGCCAGCACGTGATCGCCAGCGGCTACGACCACCTGTTCCGGTATCTCACCAGCGTCGGCACCCGGCAGTACGTCGCGTTCCCGAACCACGCGACGCTGCGCTGGCCCGACGGTCGCAGCGTCACCATGAGCACGAAGGGTTTCGGCGCGCTGCGCACCCTGTCCGGCGCCCACCCCGACGCCAGCGTGCTCGAACGGATCCGCGCCACCGTCGCCACCCTCCGGCTCGGCTGGCAATGCCTGCACCAGCCGGCCGACCTGCCCGATCTGACCACCGAGCAGTGGTTCAACCGCGTCGGCATGCCCGCGAAAGCCCGTGAGGCACTGTGGGATTGGCTCGCCCTCGGCGTCGCCGCCGAACCGGTGCAGCAGGAGTCGGCGAAGGTACTCGCCGACGTCATGGCCACCGGCATCCGCCTCGGCATCAAACACCGGCGGCCCGCGACCATCGGCTACCCCACCACCGACCTGGACACGCTCTACGTCGCCGGAGCGCTGAAAGTCTTTGCACGACACGGGGTCACGGTGCGCCATCGCGCGGTGGCCCGCCGGATCAACATCCGCAACGGCCGGGTCACCGGGGTGGCGCTGGCCGACGGCACCACCGTCCCCGCGGACGCGGTGGTGTGCGCCGTGCCCAACTCCAATATCAACGGCCTGCTCGACGACCTGCCCGAGCATACCGAAATCTACGCCGCCGCAGACAAATTGGGTTACACCCCGATTGTCAGCACCAACCTCTACCTGGACCGCCCGCTTGGCACGACGGCCGAATTCGAGGCGCTGATCGGCGGCACCGGCGTGATCGACGAGGTCTTCGATCGGCAGCGGATGACCGGCCGCGGCACCGACCAGGCCTGGCTGTACTGCCTGACCACCAGCGGCGCCTACGCACAGATCCACAAGACCAACGAGGAGATCGTGGCCGAGCAGCTCGACCTGCTTCGCCGCTACTACCCGGCCGCCAAGGCGGCGAAAGTGATTCAGGGACACGTTGTCCGGATGCCGAAGGCGACGTTCTCGCAGGTGGTCGGCACGCACGCGCTGCGGCCCGAGCAGCGAACCTCGGTGCCGACGCTGGTGCTCGCGGGCGACTGGACCGCCACCGACTGGTCGGCGACCATGGAAAGCGCAGTACAGAGCGCGGCCAGGGCGGTCGATCTGCTGCTTGCGCTACCGTCGGTGCGGTGAGCACGGAGCGCGCCGCGTCCGAGTACGTTGCCCAACCCTTGCCGGACAAGCCGCTGACCCCCGAGTCCTCGGCCGACCAGCCGACGCCGAAGCGCCGGATGTCGGCGGCGGACCGGCGGGCCCAGCTGCTCGACGTCGCGCGCGACATCGTGGCCGCCGACGGCTTCGGCGCGGTCAGCATCGACCGGGTGGCGCGCGAGTCCCAGGTGGCCCGCGCCCTGGTGTATCAGCAGTTCACCGATCTGTCCGGCCTGATGACCGCGCTGCTCGACCGCGAGTCGGCGATCGCGCTGGCCGGGGTCAGCAGCGTCGACTGGTCCGACACCGTCGAGGTGGACCAGGTCGGTCGCGGCATCCTCGCCTATCTGCACGCGGCGCCGACCAGTTGGCGGATCATCCTCAGCCCGCCCGACGGCGGCCCGCCCGACCTGCGCGACCGGCTCGACATGGGCCGGGCCTACGCGCGGGCGATCGGCGCGCGACACCTGTCCCGCTACGCGGGCGTCACTGTCGACCCGAATGGCCCGACCGAACGAATCCTGCTCGCCGCGATGGAGGAACTGGCCAGGCTGCATCTCACCGATCCGGAGCGATACCCGGACGAGATGGTGCTGCGCTACCTGCGCTCACTCGTCGGCTGGGCGATACGACTGGAAGCGCCCCGTTGACCTGCGGCATCGTCCGCCATCACGAAAATCTCACGGACAGTTCGGTTTTCTGTTCTCCAGGCGCGGCTCCCGCGCCGGGGAGAGAGGAAACATTATGAAGATCAGCACCCTGCTCGCGGCCGTCGCGCTCTCGGCTGGCCTCGTCGCCGGAGGGTCGGCGGTGGCCAACGCGGAGACGATCTACGTCGGCACCTACGGCACCGAGGCGGCCTGCCGGGCGGACGGCTCGAACGCCCCCGCGCACCCGGACTGGAAGTGGTGGGAGTGCCAGCAGACCCCCACGGGCGAGTGGGACCTGTACTACTCCAGTAACTGATTCCGCGGCCTTGGTGGTCCGGCAAGGGGTCGGACCACCAAGACTCCCGCAAGGCACAAGTCTGAAATGCCCTATTCTCTGACCTCGTGCGTGTGCTGGTGGTCGAGGACGATGAAGGTCTTGGTATCGAAGTGGCCGCCGGGCTGCGCTCGGCGGGATTTGCCGTCGACCTCGCACACCACCTCGCCGACGCCGACCTGAAAATCGCCGTCAACACCTACGACGTCCTCGTCGTCGACCGCGGCCTGCCCGACGGCGATGGCCTGCACCTGGTCGCCGCGCAACGCGCCGCAGGCCAGCGGGTGCCGGTGCTGATGCTCACCGCCCGCGACGGATTGGCCGACCGCATCGCCGGTTTCGAACACGGCGCAGACGACTACCTCGTCAAGCCGTTCGCGCTGCCCGAACTCGCGGCCAGGGTGCGCGCGCTGAGCCGCCGCCGCGAACATCCGGCGCCCGCCCGCCTCGTGCTCGGCGATATCGACATCGACCTGCCGCGCCGCCGCGTCCAGCGCGCTGGCATCCTGCGCTCGCTGACCCCGAAGGAATTCGCCGTGCTCGAACTGCTCGCTACCCGCGCGGGCAGCGTGGTCTCGCGCAGCGAGCTCATCGAGTGCTGCTGGGACGAGATGGCCGAGCCCGCCTCGAATGTGGTCGACGCCGTGATCGCCCAGCTGCGCCGCAAACTCGGGCCGCCGCAGGTGATCGAGACCGTTCGCGGCACCGGCTTCATGATCGGAAGTGCCCCATCCGCACGCTGAGTTCCGCGACGGCGCAACCCGCAGTGGCCAGGCTGCGCCGCACCCGCTGGCTGCTGACCGCGCTCATCACCGTGATCACCGCGACCTGCCTGATCATCCTCGGCCTGCTCGCGGCGACCATCGACGCGCGCTCGCGCCACAACGCCGTCGACAACAGCCTGGACCGGGTGGTGAGCGGGCTGTGGCGCAGCATCGACTTCAACCTCGACGACCAGGCCATCGACCTCGATCTGGTCGAGAGCGACGACCTGGCCAACGGCGAGACCGCGGTCATGATCGTCACCAACGATGACAACGGGCGCTGGCGCGAGATCTACGGACACCTGCGCTCCTGGCTGCCGCCGGGCAATGGCGCAGAGGCGTTGGCCGACGACGCCGTGCGCGCGGGGGAAACCGTTTTCCAGGATGGATACGACAGCGCGGGCCGTCCGGTGCGGCTCGCGGCGACGCCGGTCTTCTGGGAGGACACGAAAACCCAGGCGGTCGTACTCGCAGGCACGAATCCCGGGCTGGTCGATCGCGATCGGGCGCTGCTGCTGTGGGCGCTGGTCGTCGGCGGGCTCACCCTGGTCGCCCTGTCCGCCCTTGCGGCACACGCGCTTTCGGGACGAAGCATGCGCCAAGCGCTGCTGCTCGTCGAAGAGCAGGAACGCTTCCTCGGCGATGCCGCGCACGAATTGCGCACGCCGCTCACCACTTTGGGGCTGGTCACCGCGCCGCGGCGGCGCGACCCGCACGAGGTCGAGCGCGCACTTGCCGACGCGGGCGAGCTGGGGACCAGGATGGAACGCATCGTCGCTGGCCTGCTCGCGCGGGCGCGCATGCAGGCGGGGGTGACGACGATGGAGCGGGTGCAACTGCTGCTCGATCAGCTCACCGAGTCGGTTGTCGAGGAATTCAAGGCCAATGTTGTTGTGGTGAGCAGCCCTACGGTCGTCGTCGGCGACCCGAACCTGCTGAGCCTCGCGGTGCGCAACCTGATCGAGAACGCGATCACGCACGGCGCGATCAACCCGGACGCGCCGGTGGAGGTGCACGTCGCGCAGGGGCGGGTCAGCGTGCGCGATCACGGCGCGGGATTGAATCCACAGTTGTCGAGCAATCCGTTCGAGCGCGGCATCACCGGTGGACGCGGCAGCGGCATCGGGCTGGCGCTGGTGGCCTGGATCGCCGAATTGCACGGCGGCACTGCGACTATGGAGCCCGCGCCGGGCGGCGGCACCATCGCGACCATCGCGCTACCGCCGCCGACGCACGGGCTTTCCTGAGTCCGGGGCTACCGGTTCGCCTGGCGCACTTCCTTGTTCACCGCACCGTCCGCGGGAACCGGCTCCAGGATCTCGGGGCGCGGTTCGGGTGCCGCGATGCGCAACGCGTCGGCGGAGTCGTCGTCGGGCTGGGTCTGCGAACGGATCTCCGCCTCGACGCGCGCGCGGTAAGTCGTTACCTCGCGCTCGATTTCGGCGTTGTCCCAGCCGAGGATCGGCGCGACGAGATCGGCGACCTGCTGCGCGCTGTCGGCACCGCGATCCGGGTACTCGATGGAGATGCGGGTACGGCGGGCCAGGATGTCGTCCAGGTGCAGTGCGCCCTCTGCCGCGGCCGCATACACCGCCTCCACCTGCAGATACGACGGTGCAGCGGTAATGGGTTGCAGCAGTTCGGGTTTGCCGTCCGCCATCGCCATCACCTCGTCGATCAGCGAGCCGTATCGATCGAGCAGGTGCTTGATCCGGTACGGGTGCACGCCGTACGCCTCGGCCAGCTGCACGGTCTGATTGACAAGCGCGAAGTAGCCGTCGGCGCCGAGCAGCGGCACCTTCTCGGTGATCGACGGCGAGACGCGGGCCGGAATGTCTTGCGCCGCTTCGTCGACGGCGTCGTAGGCCATCACCCGATAGGTGGTGTACTTGCCGCCCGCGATGCTGACCAGACCGGGCGCGACCCGCGCGACGGCGTGTTCGCGGGACAGCTTGGAGGTCTCGTCGCTCTCGCCCGCGAGCAGCGGCCGCAGGCCCGCGTAGACACCGTCGATGTCGTCGTGGGTGAGCGGGGTGACCAGCACGTCGTTGACTCGGTCGAGCAGATAGTCGATGTCGGCCTTGGTGGCGGCGGGGTGCGCGAGGTCGAGGTTCCAGTCGGTGTCGGTGGTGCCGACGATCCAGTGCGTGCCCCACGGGATGACGAACAGCACCGAGGTCGGCGTGCGCAGGATGATCGCGGCGTCGCTGACGATGCGGTCGCGCGGCACCACGATGTGCACGCCCTTGGAGGCCCGGACGTGGAAGCGGCCGCGCTGGTGGGCCAGCGCCTGCACCTCGTCGGTCCATACGCCGGTCGCGTTGATCACCACGTGTGCGCGCAGGTCGGCGGTGCGGGCGTCGTCGCTGTCGCGCACCTGCACGCCGACCACCCGGTCCGACTCGCGCAGGAAGCCGACCACCTGGGTCGAGGTGCGGATCACCGCGCCGTAGTGCGCGGCGGTGCGGGCGACGGTCATCGTGTGACGGGCATCGTCGACGACCGTGTCGTAGTAGCTGATGCCGCCGACCAGCGAGCTGCGCTTCAGGCCGGGGGCCAGCCGCAGTGCGCCCATCCGGGACAGATGCCGTTGGCCGGGAACGGATTTGGCGCCACCCATGGTGTCGTAGAGCATCAACCCGGCCGCGACATACGGACGCTCCCACGCGCGGTGGGTGAGCGGATAGAGGAAGCGCAGCGGCTTCACCAGATGCGGCGCCAACGCGGACATCGAGAGTTCGCGCTCCTTGAGCGCCTCGCGCACCAGGCCGAACTCCAGCTGCTCCAGGTAGCGCAGGCCGCCGTGGAACATCTTCGACGAGCGGCTCGACGTGCCGGAGGCGAGGTCACGCGCCTCGACCAGCGCGACCTTCAGCCCTCGGGTGGCCGCGTCGAGCGCGATACCGGCGCCGACAACGCCACCGCCGATAACGACCACATCGAAGTGGTCTTTGCCGAACCGCTCCCAGGCCGTCCTGCGCTGCTCCGGACCGAGGAACTGGGATTCCGGTTTCTTGGTCATGCTCGACTCCTCCAGCCGCGTTGTCGACGACGTAGTGGTCTTTTTCGGGCATTCGTTCGAGCTGCTCTTGGTACAGGCTATGCCAGTGGCTTCGGATCTCTTCGACCACGGCATCGCTCGTGTCGCTCGGCACTACTCGTCGGTAACTGTCTTCGACCCTAATCGAGCGGCGCGGGGTCGGCGAGGTGATCCGCGACAGGACCCGCGAAAGCCACAATCGGACACAGCGGGCCCTGTGTTTAGTAACCTGCAGCAATGCGTCGCTATGTGGCCGCCATCGACCAGGGCACGACTTCGAGTCGCTGCATCATCTTCGATCGGCAGGGGCGCGTCGTCGGCGTCGCCCAGCGGGAACACGAACAGATCTTTCCACGACGGGGCTGGGTCGAGCACGACGCCGAAACCATCTGGAAAAACACCGAATTCGTGCTCGGCGAGGTGCTGAAGCAGAACAAGCTCAGCAGCGACGACATCGCGGCGGTCGGTGTCACCAACCAGCGCGAGACCACCGTGGTGTGGGATCGCGCCAGCGGCAAGCCGATTCACCACGCCATCGTCTGGCAGGACACCCGCACCGATCGGCTGACCACCGAGCTCGGCGGCGACATCGGGCCGACCCGCTATCAGGAACGCACCGGGCTCCCGCTGTCCACCTACTTCGCCGGGCCGAAGCTGCGCTGGATCCTGGACAACGTCGACGGGGTGCGCGAGCGGGCCGAGGCGGGTGAGCTGTGTTTCGGCACCATGGACAGCTGGGTGCTGTGGAACCTGACCGGCGAGCACATCACCGACGTGACCAACGCCTCGCGCACCATGCTGATGGATCTGAATACCCGGCAATGGGATTCGGAGATCTGCGCGGAATTCCAGGTGCCCGAGTCGATGCTGCCGGAGATCCGCAGCTCCTCGGAGGTGTACGCGGAGATCACCTCGGGGCCGCTGCAGGGGATTCCGGTCGCCGGCATCCTCGGCGACCAGCAGGCCGCCACCTTCGGCCAGGCCTGCCTGTCCCCCGGCGAGGCCAAGAACACCTACGGCACCGGCAATTTCATGCTGCTCAATACCGGAACCACGCCGGTGGTCAGCAAGCACGGACTACTCACCACCGTCTGCTATCAGCTCGGTGACGAGCCCGCCGTGTACGCGCTGGAGGGCTCGATCGCGGTCACCGGCTCACTGGTGCAATGGTTTCGGGACAACCTTGGCATCATCTCGTCGGCGGACGAGATCGAGCCGCTGGCCCGCAGCGTCGAGGACAACGGCGGCGCCTACATCGTGCCCGCGTTCTCCGGCCTGTTCGCGCCGCGCTGGCGCCCGGACGCGCGCGGCGTGATCGCCGGGCTCACCCGGTACGTGAACAAGGCGCATCTGGCGCGAGCGGTGCTGGAGTCCACCGCTTTTCAGACCGGCGAGGTGGTCGACGCGATGCGCGCCGACGCCGAATCCGAGCATCTCGACCTGGAGCTGACCACGCTGAAGGTGGACGGCGGCATGGTCAGCAACGACCTGCTCATGCAATTCCAGTCCGACATCCTCGACGTGCCCGTGGTGCGTCCGGTCGTCAACGAGACCACCGCGCTCGGCGCCGCGTACGCGGCCGGGCTCGCGGTCGACTACTGGTCGGGCACCGACGACATCCGGGAGAACTGGGCCGCCGACAAGACCTGGGAGCCGACGATGTCGGCCGAGGACCGGGACGAGCACCTGAAGTCCTGGAACAAGGCCGTCGAACGCACCTACGACTGGGCGGACTGACTATCCGGCCGCGCTGGCCAGCCGATCAACGGCCTCGGTCAGGGTCGCGGCGTCGGAAGTCGTGAAGCACATGCGCATCGAGTTGCGGTAGCCGCCGTCGACGGCGAAGGCGGAGCCTGGCACATAGGCGACGCCCGCGTCGAGGGCACGCGGGAGCAGCGCCTTCGTGTCGGTCCCGTCGGTGAAGTCGGCCCAGACGAACATGCCGCCCGTCGCGTCGGTGCACTGCACGCGGTCGCCGAAACGCGTGCGCACCGCGTGCACGAGGGATTTGGCGCGCTCGCCGTAGACCGTGCGCACGTGGTCGACGTGCGCGGTCAACCATGCCTCGTCGGCGAGCAGGTCGGCGGCGATCTGGTGGGTCAACGCCGAACCACACAGGTCCGCACCCTGTTTCAGCAGTTCCACCGCGCGGCACACCGAGTCGGGCGCGACCATCCAGCCGACGCGCAGCGCGGGCGCCAGGATCTTCGAGGCGCTGGACAGTCGAATCACGTTGCGGGAGTACGTCGCCACCGGCGCGGGGGCGGGGTTGTCGAACCACAGCTCGCCGTACGGGTCGTCCTCGATCACCCAGAATCCGTGCGCGTCAGCAAGTTCGGCGAGTTCAGCGCGGCGCTGCGGGCTCATCGTCACACCGCCGGGATTGTGGAAGTTGCTCACCGTGTGCACCACGGCCGGGCGTTCGCCGCGGGCGAGCAGGTCGGCGAGCACGTCGGTGCGCATACCATCGGCATCGAGCGGCACCGCGACGATCCGCGCACCGGCGGCCCGAAAGACCTGCAGCGCACCGACATACGCCGGATCCTCGACGACGACCAGCGCGCTTGTGTTCACCCGCCCCGCCGGCTCCGCCGGCTGCCATCCCCCATGGTCGAGCAACACCTCGGCAAGCAGCGAAAGCGCCTGCTGCGAACCGTGTGTCACGAAGACCTCATCGAGAGCCACCGTCCGGCCGAGTCGAGCCGACTCCCGCTCGGCGAGCACCGCGCGCAACGGCGCCCAGCCGGGCGACTCGGTGTACTGCAGGCAGGCGGGGCCGCTCAGCGCCGCCTCCGCCGCGGCGGCGATTCGCTCACGCGGCATCAGCTCGGCGTCGGGCAACCCACCGGCCAAACCGATGATCTCCGCACGCGTGGTGAGCTTGAGCAGGTCACGAATCGCCGAACTCTGCAGACCGCCGAGTTTGGCCGCGAGCGGTGGAATGGTCGGCGACATGGAAACCTCCGAACGAACGCCAAGGTACGCGAAAGCCGACTGTCCCATATCGCCGACCAAGATATGAAATCAGTTTCTCATATAGTGAGAACTACCGTGTGCCGCGCTCCTTGATGGCGTACACCAAGATCTTGCCGTCCCGGTTCACCGTGGTGATGGTCTGCGGGTAAATGGTCTTCTTGCCGTCGGGATGGAGTTCGGTCAGGTCGACGTCGAACGTATCGGTGGCGACCTCGTTGATCCGCAGGCAGTGCGTGGTACCGACCGGCACCTGCTCGTCGATCCCCTTCTGGATGATGTCGGCGGTCGACACGTTCTCCGCGTCGGGCGCGACGAAGCGCCTGGCCTGTGCACCGCTGCGTTCGACGTAGAAGGCGTGCTGGAAGCCGAGGATCGCGCCGGGCCCGCTGGTGGTGTCGCCGGCGCCGTTGCCGACAGTCAGCTTGCCGTCCTTGACGGACTGGCAGCTCAGGCCGGCACCGGTGGTCGCGGCGGGCGGTGCCGCGTGGTCCTCCCCGTTGTTCCTGGACGCCAGGATGACGGTCACCGTGAGCCCGATCAGAATGACGACCGCGAGCACGCCCGCGAGCACATTGCGGCCGGTGTGCGAGCCGGAACGCCGAGGTGGCGGCGGCGGGGCGGTCGGCGTGGCCGGGGCCAACCGCTGCGCGATCGGATCATCCGCCCAGGACAGTCCCGGCGAGGTCAGCGGCGGCGGCTTCGGCACGCTGCCGGTGTCGGTCGGGCGGGTCCACCACGAGTCCTTGTCGGCGTCGGCGGCCGACCGCATGGCCTGTATGCGATCGATGGGCGGCACCCGGGGCGGCACGGGCGGCGATGTCGGCCTCGGCTCGGGAAAGGACGTCGAATCCGGTGCGCGGTACTGCGGGGGCGGCGGCGGTGTGGTTCCCGCGTCGGCGGCGGGCCGCCACACCAGCTCGGGATGCTCACCCGTCTGCTCCGGCGCCTGCCAGTGCGGACCGGTATCGCCCGTCGGCGGGCCGAACTCCGCGACCGGCGGACCGAACTCCGAGACGGGAGGTCCGAATTCTGAGACAGGCGGGCCGAATTCACCCACCGGGGGGCCGAAATCCGACGCGGACTGGTCGTCGGATTCCTTCTCCCTCGGATCACCCTCGGAGGTCACACCCAATCCTTTCCCCAAGACACGCGTGTGGGGCGGTCGCGAACGACCGCCCCACCCGTTGAATCAGCCCCAGTAAGTCTCAGTACTGAAGTGAGCCACCCCACTGGGTGGTGACCCCACCTACGTCGGCCGTTTGCGGAGCGAGATCGCCCGGCTGCAACGGAAGTTTAACCTGCGCGGCCGCTTCGAGTGCCGCGGCTCCGCCCGGCTGTTCCTTGATCCAGTCCTCGACGGCCGCCTTGGCCAGGTTGGCCTGGGTGGTGTCGAAGACGGAGATCGTCTTGTTGTCGGCCAGGCCGACGCCACCGGTGTAGGAGGTGACCTTGACGGTGTTGGCGTCGACGTACTCGACCGAGACACCGGCCTCACCGGCACCGGCCGGGGTGCGGTACCCGATGGTGCCGACGTAACCCGACTGGTTGTTGAAGTGGTGGGTGTTCGCCACGTAGCCAGGCAGCAGCGCGCCACCGTCGACGTTCGCACCGATCTCCTGGTGCGGGCCGGTCATCTCGACGACCGGGGCGGGCGGGGCGGCCTGCAGCTGCGGTGACTGCCAGCGCGGCTGTTGCTGCGGCTGGACCAGCGTCTCGGGCTGCTGTGCCTGATTGTTGTCGCCGCCCGGCGTGCTCGGCGTCGTCTGCTGGCCAGGCTGGCCCGGCTGCTGCTGACTCGGCTGTTGCGGGGTGGCGGCGCCGCCCGGCTGGGCAGGCTTCTGATCTCCCGGCGGCGTATCCGGCACGACCGCGGGCTGCGGCTGATCCGACTGACCCGGCACCGGCAGCGGCGCGACGCGCGGGGTGGTGACACCCGGCTGGGTCGGCTGAGCCAGCTTCGGATCCTTGTTCGGATTCGGGTTCGGCATCACCTGATTGGGGTCAGGCGTGGTGACGCCCGGCTGGGACGGCGTAGGCGGGTTGGTCGGACTGGTGGTCGGCGGGTTGGCCGGATTGGTGTTCGGATCCGGCTTGGTGGTATCCGGACTCGGCGGTGCCTCGTTGACCCCCGGCTGTGCCGGCGATGGGCTCGGCGGCGCGGTGGTGGGAGGAATGCTCGGATCGTTAGGCGCTGCCCCCGCCGGCGCTGCCAAAAGAGAGGCCACGGCGGCCGCGGCGGCCAGTGGCAACGAGGTGCTCGCCATCGCTCGCTGCGCCCGACTCGGCTTACGATGTTTCACTTTTCGTTTCCCTTTCCCGGGTGTGACCTTGGTTCGGCCACACTCAGTTGTCTCTGACGAGACGCCCGGTCGTCGAACGACGCGAAGGTCATTCGACGTTTCGACTGGGAAAGATCCATCCCCCCGAACACCGAACCACGCGACCGCCCGCCGATCGCATCTCTGCGGGAAGTGAACCATATGTAGGCCTGATGAGCAATGTGTATGAAAACTTCACATGGCACGAACGCCGCTGAACCGCAAGACCATTCAATCGAGGTCGTCGTGCCGCATCAACTGGCGTGCCGCTTCGGTCACCGATCCGGTCAGCGACGGATACACCGAGAAGGTCTGTGCCAGGTCGTTGACGGTCAGGTTGTTCTGCACCGCGAGGGCGATCGGCAAAATGAGTTCCGACGCGATCGGAGCGACCACGACGCCGCCGATGACAACGCCGGTGGCGGGGCGACAGAAGATCTTCACGAAACCCCTGCGCAGGCCGAGCATCTTGGCCCTCGGGTTGGTGTTCAGCGGCAGCATCACCGTGCGGGCCGGCGTCTCGCCGTTGTCGATCGAGGTCTGGCTCACGCCGACGGTGGCGATCTCCGGTCGGGTGAACACCGCGGACGCGACCGTCTTCAGCCGGATCGGGCTGACGCCCTCGCCGAGCGCGTGGTACATCGCGATACGGCCCTGCATCGCGGCCACCGAGGCGAGCGGCAGCAGGCCGGTGCAGTCGCCCGCCGCGTAGATGCCCGGCACCGAGGTACGCGAAACCCGGTCCACCCGCAGGTAACCGCCGCGGTCGAGCTCGATGCCGACCCGTTCCAGTCCGAGGCCTTCGGTGTTGGGGGTGGAACCGACGGTCATCAGTGCGTGCGACCCGGCGACGGTCCTGCCGTCGGACAGCTTGACGACGACACCCTCGGCGGTGCGCTCCACCGCGTCGGCGCGCGCGTGCTTCACCAGCTCGACACCGCGCTCGGCGAGCGCGTCCTCCAGCACCAGGGCCGCGTCGGCGTCCTCACCCGGCAGCACGCGGTCCCGACTGGAGACCAACCGCACCCGCACACCCATTTCGGTGTAGGCGGAGACGAATTCGGCACCGGTGACGCCGGAACCGACCACCACCAGGGTTTCCGGCAGTTCTTCCAAGTCATAGAGCTGGCGCCAGTTGAGGATCCGCTCACCGTCGGGCTCGGCACCCGGCAACACGCGCGGGCTCGCACCAGTGGCGATCAACACAACCTCGGCCTCGATGGTCGCCTCGGTGCCGTCGGCCAGCTTGGCGAGCACCTGGTGCGCGGCCAGCCCGAAGGACGCGTCGATCAGCTCCGCGCGACCGGCGAGCACCGTCACGCCGACGGTCTGCAGCTTCGACCTGATGTCGGAGGACTGGGCCAGCGCCAACGCCTTGACGCGGCCATTCACCTCGGACAGTTGCACGGTCGCCTGGTTCGGATCGAGGGTGATCCCGAGATCACGGGCCCGGCGCAGGTCCGTGCGCACGCCGGTAGAGGCGATGAACGTCTTGGAAGGGACACAGTCCCAGAGAACACAGGCCCCGCCGATGCCGTCGCTATCGATCAGCGTCACCGACGCACCATGCTGGGCTGCCACCAGCGCCGCCTCGTAGCCGGCCGGTCCGCCACCGATGATCGCTATGCGGGTCATTGATACCTCCGCTTCTGGTTGCGCACCGGGATCTCCGGTACCTGTCAACGTTATCGGGCGAGGCAGGCCCACCTGCCGCCCGGCCACCACCCCCCCACGGAATCGCTACGCGATGCGGCGTCTGCACGGTCGCCGCGCCCGGAACGCGCCACCGGAATGCCGCATCTGGCCGGGATAGAGTCGATCCTCGGATGTTATTGGCTACCCTTCTCTGGTGCCGATTTACGCCGCCTATGGGTCCAACATGGACTCAACCCAGATGCTCGAGCGCTGTCCGCACTCGCCCATGTCCGGAACGGGCTGGTTGGAGGGCTGGCGGCTCACCTTCGCTGGTGACGACATCGGCTGGGAAGGGCCGCTGGCGACAGTGGTCGAGGAGCCGGGCTCGCGGGTTTTCGTCGTGCTCTACGACGTGTCGCCGGAAGACGAACAGCGGCTCGATCGCTGGGAGGGCTCGGACTTCGGTATTCACAAGAAGATCCGGCTGCGCGTCACCCGCAGCGAGAGCGGCGCCGATCCGACATTGTCCTGGTTGTATGTGCTCGACGCCTACGAAGGCGGCCTGCCCTCCGCGCGATACATCGGCGTCATCGCCGATGCGGCCGAAAAGGCCGGAGCGCCTGAGGATTACGTGCACTCGCTGCGAACTCGTAACAGCCGCAACGTAGGCCCTGGGAATTTCGGCTGACAAACGAACGACGTGGCCGACCCGAGGGGGTCGACCACGTCGCTGTTCAACTCGAAATCAGTGTACGGCCTTGCACATTCGCAAGCGCGCTAAGCGTTCAGGACGATATTGCTCATCACCCGAACGCCGACCGCGAGCGCGCGCTCATCCAGATCGAAGGTCGGCTGATGCAGATCCAGCTGCTCGCCGTGTCCGGACCAGACGCCGAGGCGCGCCATCGCGCCTGGCACCTCTTCCAGATACCACGAGAAGTCTTCGCCGCCACCGGATTGCATGGTGTCGGCCAGCGCGTCCGGGCCGATCTTGCGGATCGCGTCCTCGAACATCCGCGTCGACTGTTCGTCGTTGACCACCGGCGGCACGCCGCGACGGTAGTTCAGCTGGTAGCGCACGCCGGTCGGGGCGAGCAGACCGTCGACGATCTCGCGCACCATCGGTTCCAGCAGCGACCAGGTCGCGTGATCGCCGGTGCGGACGGTGCCGGTGAGCATGCCGGTCTGCGGAATCGCGTTGGGCGCCTTGCCAGCACTGACCGCGCCCCACACCATGACCGTGCTGGTACGCGGATCGATGCGGCGGCTGAGCAGACCGGGCAGCCCGGTTATCACGGTGCCGATGGCGTAGACCAGATCGCTGGTGAGATGCGGACGCGAGGTGTGCCCGCCCGGCGAATCGAGCACGAGTTCGACGGTGTCGGCGGCCGAGGTGATCGCGCCGACGCGGATGCCGACCCGGCCGACCTCGAGTCGCGGGTCGCAGTGCAGCGCGAAGATCCGCTGCACACCCTCCATCGCGCCGGTGGCGACCACGTCGATCGCGCCGCCCGGCATCACCTCTTCGGCGGGCTGGAAGACCAGTCGGACGCCGACCGGCAGCTCAGGCACCTCGGCAAGGGCGAGCGCGGTACCGAGCAGGATCGTGGTGTGCGCGTCGTGCCCGCAGGCGTGCGAGACGCCGGGCACGGTGGAGGCGAAACTCAGGCCGGTGAACTCCTGCAGCGGCAGCGCGTCCATATCGGCGCGCAGGCCGATACGCGGGCCGTCCGGCCCGATGTCGCAGATCATGCCGGTGCCACCGGGCAGCGGCCGCGGCGTCAGACCCGCCTTGATCAGCCAGGACGAGACGAATTCGGTGGTGGCGAACTCGGTGCGGGAGAGTTCCGGGTTGGCGTGGATGTGCCGACGCCACTGCACGAGGTCTAACGCGTGCTCGGCCAGCCAGCCCTCTACTGATCCCAAACCGGTTCCCACGGTGTTCGGCAATACGATGTTCGCCGGGCTCTCCGCGAGGGCGCATGCGCCCGCGTCCGTGCCCGTCGCCCGCTCGGCCGAACGGCCGGTAGTGCTCACGCCTGCGCCTCGCTGCCGCTCGGCTCCGCCGTGCGCACCGGGCGCACTGTGCCCCCGGTTCGCTCGCTGCGCTCCCTCACTGAATCTCCTCCTGTCGTTGAACGAGCCGTTGCAACAACCTGTCCCTTTGTTCTTCATCGTCGGCAGCGGTGATCGCGGTACGCGCGAGTGCGAGCGCACCATCGACAACCGCACGATCCGCCGAAGCGTTGACGCTCGCCGCGGCGAAGCCGGGCTGGTGCGTCACCGCGCCACCGGCATCAATGCCGATGACCGGGTGGATGCCCGGAATGACGTTGGTAACGTTGCCCATGTCCGTGCTTCCGAGCGGCCGCTGTGCCTCGAGCTCGGGTGCGATCGGCACTCGTCCCAAACCGGTTATCTGCTCGCGGTAGGCAAACAGTAACGCCGGATCGGGTGTCAGCTCGGTATATGTCGGCGCGACAGTCCGGATTTCATGGGTGCAGCCGGTCGCAAGGGCACCCGCCTCGAAACACGCCGACGCTCGTCGCATCAGATTGTCGAGAGATGCGGAGTCGACTGCGCGTAGGTAATACAGCAGTTCCGCACGTCCGGGCACGATGTTGGGAGCTACGCCACCATTGCCGACTATACCGTGAAGTTGCTGGCCAGGCTGGAGATGCTGCCTCAGCAATCCAAGAGCTACCTGGGTGATAGTGACCGCGTCGCCCGCGTTGCGGCCCAGTTCCGGGGCGGCGCTGGCGTGTGCCTCGCGGCCGTGGAACACGATGGCCAGATCGGCCATCGCCAGCGAGCGCGCGCCGACGATGTCGAACGGGCCTGGATGCACCATCATCGCCATAGCCACGTCATCGAAGACGCCGTGCTCGAGCATCAGCACCTTGCCGCCGCCGCTCTCCTCGGCGGGCGTGCCGAGCACGAGCACGGTCAGCCCGAGCGCGTCGGCTACCTCGGCGAGGCCGAGCGCGGCGCCGACGGCCGAGGCGGCAATGATGTTGTGCCCGCAGGCATGTCCCATCCCTGGCAGCGCGTCGTACTCCGCGCAGATGCCGACGGTGAGCGGGCCGCTGCCGAAGCTCGCGCGAAACGCGGTCGGCAGCTCGGCGACTCCGGTGGTGACCTCGAAGCCGCGCTCGGCAAGCGGCGCGATGGTCTTGGCGACACTGCGCGTCTCTTCGAATGCGAGCTCCGGCTCGGCGTGGATCGAGTGGGAAAGATCGATCAGCTCATCGACCGCGGCCTTGATCGCCGCGTCCGACTGCTGCATGGCATCGGTGCGCGCGACGTCGTAGTCGCTGCGCGATTCCTGGTGCCCGCTGCGCGGTGGTGGCATGGAACACAGTGTTGCACTTGGCCGCAAACCGAGCGCATCCCATATCTGTCCCGCCGAGCACAGCGCGTGCAGGCACAACGGCATTTCCGCAGTTCAGCGCGCCGCATTCGGCAGAAGGCGGTCGCCTCGATCGGACGACCGCGGAATCAACCCGCGGTGAAGGCGAGGTTCTCCGGTGTGGTCTGCACGGCCAGACCCGCCAGCGCCTTGGCGTGCAGCGCGCGCTTGATCACCGGCAGGTTCGGCTTACGGTTGCTCGCCAATGCCGCCGCCCTGGCCACCGCGGTCGCCAGCAACGACTCCGCGTCGGCCTTGCCGTCGATGATGCCGGCGGCGATCGCCTCGTCGGCCGGATAACGGTGACCGGTGGTCATCGCCTGCACGCAGACCTGGTTGGACAGGCGCTCGGTGAGCAGGGCGTTCATGCCGATGGTGAACGGCATGCCGAGGTGCACCTCGGGCAGGCAGTAGAAGCCGCGGTCGGCGCGCATCACCCGGAAGTCGTGCGAGGTGGCCAGCATCGCGCCAGCGCCGAAGGCGTGGCCGTTGATCGCGGCGACCGTCGGCATCGGGAACTGCAGCAACCGGGTGTAGAGCGAGTGCACCCGGTCGAGGTAGGCGTGCGTCTTGTCCAGGTTGCCGAACAGCCAGTCGGTGTCGAGGCCGTTGCTGTAGAACTTGCCGGTCGCCACGGTGACCAGCGCGGCCGGGCCCTCGGAGCTCTCGACCTTGTCGAGCACACCGTGGAACTCGTCGATCCAATCCGGGTGGAAGCGGTTCTCGCTGTCGGTCTGTCCCTCGCTCCCGAGGTAGACGACGAACACATCCCCATCACGTTCCAGATACGGCATGTGTGCAGAATATCCGGCCCGCGGCGCTACCCCTACTCGTGGGTAGCGCTCCCGCGAGAGCACGAACACACGGCCCGTCGGCGCGGCAATCCAATACAGTGATCTCCATGCTTGCCGAACAGGCCGCCGAGGCGATCGCCGAACGTACTGGAGTGCCGCGTCACCGGGTTGCGGTGGTGCTCGGCTCGGGCTGGCAGGAGGCCGCCGCGGAGATCGGTACGCCGGTCGCGTCGGTGCCGATGCCGGAATTGCCGGGGTTCGGCACGCCGAGCGCGCAGGGACATGGCGGCATGGTCCACTCGGTCACCGTCGGTGCCACCCCGGCGCTGCTGCTGATGGGCCGCCAGCACCTGTACGAGGGCTACCAGCCCGCCGATGTGGTGCATCCGGTCGCCGCGGCCATCGCTGCGGGCGCGGAGATCGTGCTGCTCACCAACGCCGCGGGCGGTATCCGCGAGGGGCTTCGGGTCGGCGAGCCGGTGCTGATCAACGATCACCTCAATCTCACCGGCCGCACCCCGCTCACCGGTGCCACCTTCGTCGACCTCGTCGATGCCTGGGATCCCGAATTGCGTGCCCTGGCAAAGGAAATCGACCCGAGCCTGACCGAAGGCGTGTACGCGGGCCTGACCGGACCGCAGTACGAGACCCCCGCCGAGATCCGGATGCTGCGCACCATGGGCGCCGACCTGGTCGGCATGTCGACGGTGCTCGAGGCCATCGCCTGTCGCTCGCTCGGCGCAAGGGTGCTCGGCATCTCGCTGGTCACCAACCTGGCCGCGGGCGTCACCGGCGGGCATCTGTCGCACGCCGAGGTGCTCGCCGAAGGTCACGCCGCCGCACCGCGATTGGGCAAGCTGCTGCGCGGCGTGCTGGAACGGGTGTAGATGCTGCGCTTCGGCACCGCCGGTCTGCGTGGACCGCTGCGGGACGGTCCGGACGGCATGAACGTGACGACCGTGACCAGGGCCACCGCGGGCATCGTCGAATGGCTGCGCGGGCGGTGCCTCGGCGGCGGCGCGGTGATCGTCGGCCGCGACGCGCGGCACGGGTCCGCCGAATTCGCCACCGCGACGGCGGAAATCTTTGCCGCGGCGGGCTTTCCGGTGACGCTGCTGCCACGGCCGCTGCCGACGCCGGTGGTCGCGTTCGCGGTCCGTGAGCTCGGCGCGGTCGCTGGTGTGCAGATCACCGCCTCGCACAATCCGGCCGCCGACAACGGCTACAAGGTCTACCTCGACGGCGGCTCGCAGTTGCTCGCCCCCGCGGACACCGAGATCGAGCGCTGCATCGACGCGGTCAGCGAACCCGTCGCGCGCACGCCGGTCACCCCGGTCGGCGACGAGCTGGTGCAGCGCTATCTGAACCGGGTGTCATCGCTGCCCTCGGTGATCGGCGGCACCGGTGCCCGTGCCGCGATCCGGATCGCGCTGACGCCGCTGCACGGCGTCGGCGGCGACCTGGTCGTAAAAGCGCTTGCCGCAGCGGGATTCACCGATGTGCACGTGGTCGAGGAGCAGTTCGAGCCCGACCCCGATTTCCCCACCGTCGCGTTCCCCAACCCGGAGGAGCCCGGCGCGACCGATCTACTGCTCGCCCTTGCCGGGCGCGTCGGCGCGGACGTTGCGATCGCCCTCGACCCCGACGCCGATCGCTGTGCCGTGGGAATTCCGTTGCCGGACAACACCTGGCGGATGCTGCGCGGCGACGAGACCGGCGTGCTACTCGGCGACTGCGTGCTGCGCACCGCACCGCGGGACGCGCTGGTGGCCACCACCATCGTGTCGTCGCGGCTGCTTGCCAAACTCGCGCCCGCGCGCGGGGCCCGCTACGCCGAAACCCTCACCGGTTTCAAATGGCTGGCCCGCGCCGGCGAGGGCCTGGCCTACGCCTACGAGGAGGCGATCGGCCACTGCGTCGACCCGGCGACGGTCCGCGACAAGGACGGCATCTCGGCCGCGGTACTTGCCTGTGATCTGGTCGCCCGCCTGAAGTCGGCGGGCCGCACGCTGACCGATCAACTCGACGGGTACGCGGTCGAATTCGGCCTGCACAGCACCGATCAGGTGTCGCTGCGGCTGGATTCGGCGGCGGCCGCCGCGGCCGTGGTCGCCCGGTTGCGCGCGAACCCGCCGGACGAGATCGCGGGCGAGCCGGTGAAATACAGCGACCTGCTCCAGGTGCGCGGCCGGATGCGTACCGACGCCCTCGTTTTCGAGGGCGCCACGTCGCGCGTCGTGGTCCGCCCGTCGGGCACCGAGCCGAAACTCAAGTGCTACCTCGAGGTACTGACGCCGGTCGCGGCCGACGCCGACCTACCGGCCGCCAAGACAACCGCGAGACAACACCTTTCCGCATTACGCGAGTACTGCCAGGGGCTCTGAGCAGGTCACCCGAGTCGGGGTCAGCGTGGGCCGAACTGGCGGTCGCCCGCGTCGCCGAGGCCGGGAACGATGTAGGCGTGCTCGTTCAGGCCCGCGTCGACGGCGGCCGTCACCAGGCGCACCGGATGACCTGAATCAGCCAGTGCCGCAACGCCTTCCGGGGCAGCGACGACGCATACCGCGGTGATGTCGGTGGCGCCGCGGGCGACGAGGAGTTCGAGGGTGTGCCGCATCGAGCCGCCGGTGGCCAGCATCGGATCCAGCACGTAGACCGGGAGACCGGCCAGGTCGGCGGGCAGCGATTCCATGTACGGCACCGGCTGGTGAGTTTCCTCGTCGCGGGCGATGCCGACGAAGCCGATCCTGGCGTCGGGGATCAGCTCGGCGGCCACGTCGACCATGCCGAGGCCAGCCCGCAGCACCGGCACGAGCAGCGGCGGTTGCGCGAGTCGCGCACCCTCGGTGACGGCCACCGGCGTGGTGATCTCGAAGCGCCGCACCGGTGCCGCACGCAGCGCCTCGTAGATGAGGATCCTGGTGAGATCGCGCAGCGCCGCGCGGAAAGCGGAATTGTCGGTTCGCTCGTCTCGCATCGTGGTCAACAGGGCGGCGGCGAGCGGATGGTCCACGGTGTGAGTACGCATGAGGGAACGATAAAGTGACCAGCGGACCCACCGCCGAAGCTCCACCCGAAAGTTTTTTCGCATCGGTGGGAACCGAACGGGAAGAGGGCGCGTCGAAGCAAGTGAATGACGTACTCTGCCTGGGAACAACAGATGGGGGAAGCTCTGATGCGGAAGATGTCGGCGGACACCGAGGGCATCGCAGCCTACGGCGCGACCGCCCATGTGATGGCCGGGGAAATGGCTACGGCCGGGGCGAGCGCGGTCGCGGCCGAGCCAGCGCTGCTCGGTCCGATCATGGGGTTGATCGGCGGGGATTTCATGGCCGCGTATGCCGCCGCGCACGCGGGACACGTCGCCTCGATCGGCCAGCTGTCGGCGGTGCTCACCAGCATGGGTGGCGCGGCAACCGGCGCGGCGACGGTGCTCACCGAGACCGACCTGAACCACGCGGGATCGCTGCGGAGCGTGGCCACCGAACTGGACGGGTGAGCCTGTGATCGATATCAACGCACTGGCCAAACCGATATTCGACCTGCTCGCCAGCTTCGGCTCCGGCGTGCTGCCGACCGGCGGCCCATCCGACGCGCTGCGCAACACGTCGAGCGTCGTCGACCAGATCCACCAGATGGGTCGCGACAGCATCAACGGCATGAACAGCGCGTGGGACGGCCAGGCCGCCGACGCCGCCACCGCCAAGGCGTTGAAGGTGCAGACCTCCGCCGCCACCATCTCCGACCGTGGCAACGACATGGCAACCGTGGTGAACCAGGCCGCCGCCGAGGTCGAATCGGGTCAGAAGGACCTCACCGGCATCGCCCAGTCGTTCGTGAACACCGCGGCGAGCGCGGGCCCGGCACTGGCGACGCCCGCGGGACTGACGATGATCGTCGGCTCCGCGATCGACCACCTCGGCCAGGCGCTCAACGTGGTCGGCCGGGTGCAGAACGAGCTCACCACGCACACCGCCTCGATGACCGACCTCACCCCGCCGCCGTCGACTCCGTCGCTGGCCGGGACGCCCGCCGTCACCACCGCCGGTGTGCAGCAGTTGGCGTCGACCGCGACCAGTGCGTTCAGCGGTGCCGGTTCGATGGCGAGCAGCCTGATGAGCACCGCGATGTCCGCGATCCCATCCGCGACGACGTCGATGCCGAAATCCACCTCGGGCACCCCGAGCTCGCCGGGCAGCCCCAAGCCGAACACCGGCTCATCGGGCATGCCGAGCGACGGCAAAGGCGTGAAGATCACACTGCCCGACGGCAGCGTCGTCGAGGCACCGAACGAGAAGGCGGCGACCGCGGTCCGCTCGGCGATCGGCGCGGTCGGCACCCCGTACGTGTGGGGCGGCAACACGCCCGGCGCCGGGCTGGACTGCAGCGGCCTGACCAAATACGCCTACGGCGAGGCGGGCATGGATCTGCCACGACTGGCCGCCGATCAGGCCATCGGCACCTCGGTCTCCCCCGGCGACCTCATGCCCGGCGACCTGGCAGTGTGGGACGGCCATGTCGCGATGGTGATCGGCAACGGAGAATTCGTCGAGGCCGGTGACCCGGTCCAGATCAGCTCAATTCGAACGGAGAACTCAGGGATGGGCTTCCACGGCTTCTATAGGCCGACCGCATGACCGGCCCGCAGCAACCGACGGTTCCCAACGTCACGGTCGCGGGCAGCACGAACCGATCGGGCACCATCTCGGTGCGCGCCACCGATCAGGGCATGCCGGTGGAAATCAAGTTCGAGCGCAGCGAATACCGTTACGGCGCACAGAGTCTCGCGAACGAGATCCTGCGGCTCACCAAGCGCTCCACCGTCGCCGCGAAGGCGCGCCGCCGCGAGCTGCTCGCCGAGGCGGGCATGCCCGCCGACATCCTGGACCGACTCGGCCTGCCGACCCGCCAGGCGGCGGTGGACGAGCTCGACCGGATCGACGACGCGGACACGGGACCGACGACCTGGATGAGGCCGGTATGAGCGCGGAGATGGACGCTCTCGTCGCGAACGCGACGCAGAAGCTGGAAGCACTCGAGGCCGCGCTCTACGGCCTCAAGCAGGTCCGTGGGCGCCACACCACCGAGGACGGCACGGTCACCGTCGAGGTCGACAGCGACGGCGCGCTCGTCGGTTTGAGCCTCGCGGAAACGGTCACCTCGCTGCCACCCGCCGAGGTCGGACAGCTGATCGTGTGGGCGTGCAGGCAGGCCGCCGAGGACGCGGGCAACCAGCGCTCGAAGGTCGTTGCGACACTGAACGAGTCATTCGTTCCTGCGGCGAACGACGCCAAAGGAACCGTTGGGGGCGGGCCGGATAGTGCCTGACGCGGAAGGTCGATAGGCTTCCGCTCATGGCTTCTGGAGACATCGTCCCGATCGAGCTCGGCCTGACCGACGGCGATCTCGTCACCCTGTGGGCACCGCGCTGGCGAGACGGTGACGACGAGTGGGAGGCGTTCCTCGGACACGAGGACTCCCTCTACGGTTTCGAGACCGTTGCGGAGCTGGCCGCGTTCATCCGGACCAACTCCGACAACGACCTCGTCGAGCATCCGGCATGGAAGGTCGTCGCCGGGCTGTCGGCGGTCGAACTGGAGCCGGAGGAGAACTTCTCCTTCGATCTGGTCGCCGTGCCCGAGCTGGCCGCCGGTGAACCCGAGGTGGACACCATCGCCGAGCTCGAGGACACCCTCAGCATGGTGCGCAACATCGGCGAGGTGTGCGAGCTGGAGACGGTGACCAAGTTCTTCGGGTCGCATCCGGTGCTCGGCGCGCTGCCCGGCGGCGTGAACGCCTTCATCGGTCGCGACGGCGAAGAACTCTGGGACCAGATCGGCGCCGCCATCGCCAAGGGCTGGGACAGCGTCCTCGACGCCATCGACTCCGTCGTGAGCACGCCCGACGTCGACGCGGAAGCCGTCGCCGTCGCCGAGGCCGAGCTGCTGGCCGCCGAGGAAAACGTGGTCGACGCCGACGACGCCGCGGACAACGAGGAAGACGAATTCGAACCCGTCGACCTCGACGCGGACGACGAGGACGAAGAGGAAGACGAAGAGGACGACTCGTTCTGGCACGAGGTCGGCATCGACCCGGTCAAGATCATCGCCTCCGACGGCACCTACTTCACGCTGCGCTGCTACCTCGACGACGAGCCGATCTTCCTCGGCTCCGACAACACCATCACGGTGTTCACCTCCGAGCGCGCCCTGGCCAGGTACCTGGCCGACGATCACGAACACGACCTCTCCCGGGTGAGCACCTTCGCCGACGTGCAAACGGCCGCGGTGGACGGTTCGCTCGAGGTCGAGGTCACCGACGAGAACGTCTACGTGCTGCCCGGCCTCGCCGACGACCTCTCCGAAGGACCGGAAGCCGTCGACATCGAACAACTCGACCTGGCGGTCGAACTGTTCACCGACGCCTCCGACTACGCGGGCGACGACACCGTGGAACAGGCACTGGCCCAATCCAACCCGCTCGGCTGGTACGTCTCCTACCTGCTCAACCCGGACCCGAACCGGATGGCCCCCAACCCGCCGTTCACCGCGGAAGCCCAGTCCTGGCGAGACCTGGAACGCAACTTCGAGGCTCGCCTCAACCAGCAGTAGGGATCAGCTGACGAACTGGGTCCGCGCAGCTTCACTTCAAGCGGATCCAGATCTGCTCGGCACGACCTAGCAGGCGGTCGTCGGATCCGTAGACGGCGGTGGACGAGAAGGATTTCCGGCCTTGTTCGCCGTGGTTCTCGCCGACGACCACGCACTGCTCGCCGACCTCGGGGAGGGCGTGCACGGCGGCCGTCATGGAGCCTAGGAGGGCGGGCCGGTCGAACATGTTGGGCAGCGACCAGCCGCCTGGGCAGTCCATCGCGGCCCACAGGACGGCGTGGCCGAGCGGGACCGACTCGTCCGGGATCCACGGTGCGGCAACACGTCCGTCGCCGACGGTGCCCGCCTCGATGCGCAGCCCGTCGGTGCGGCCGCTGCCGCAGACGAAGCAGGACGCGAACATCTCGTTGCTCTGGTAGGAGCTCGCCGCGGCGGCCGCGGTCGCGAACGGCACGGATCGCGGTGCGTCCCGGTCGAATTCGCCGACACGAGATTCCGCGACCAAGGTGTCGCCGTCGTACAGGCGGCCCGCCCGCACCTCGAGCGGTGTGTCCAGCGGCGTCGGACTGCGCAGAATCACCGTCACCGCCGCGTCCTCGTGCTGCTCGGCGAGCAGTCCGCCAACATAGCCGCCGTTACCGGAATTGGGCGGCCCGTTGAACCGACTGGAAATCCGCAATGTCGCCATACTCAGCCACGCTAGCGAATCAGTATCCGGGCGCTCTCGCCCCGCCCAGCCGACGGGGAACTGGTGGCGACATGGGCACCACCAGTTCCCATCGACAACTCGCCGGGTGAGTTATCCGAGCAGCACCGCGTAGCCGGGCTTGATGATGTTGTCGATGATGCGCAGCCGCTCCGGGAACGGGATGAACGCCGACTTCATCGCGTTGATGGTGAAGCGCTCCAGATCGCTCCAGCCGTAGCCGAACGTGTCGGCGAGCTTGAGCATTTCCTGGCTCATGCTGGTGTCACTCATCAGCCGGTTGTCGGTGTTGACCGTGACGCGGAAGCGCAGCCGGGCCAGCAGATCGAACGGGTGCTTGTCCAGCGAGGGCACCGCGCCGGTCTGCACATTCGACGACGGACAGAGTTCGAGCGGAATACGCATGTCGCGAACGTAATTCGCGACGAGCCCGAGGCGCGCGTCCTCGATCGCGCCAGGCACGCTGATGTCGTCGGTGATCCGCACGCCGTGGCCGAGCCGATCGCAGCCGCAGAAGGCGAGTGCCTCGTGGATCGACGGCAGGCCGAACGCCTCGCCCGCGTGGATCGTGAAGTGCGCGCTGTTGGCTCGCATGTATTCGAACGCGTCCAGGTGCCTACTCGGCGGGTACCCGGCCTCGGCGCCCGCGATGTCGAAGCCGCCGACGCCACGATCACGGAAGCGGACGGTCAGCTCGGCGATCTCCCGCGAGCGGGCCGCGTGCCGCATCGCGGTGAGCAGGCAGGTGACCACGATCGGACGTCCGGCCTCGGCGGCCGCGGCCTCTCCCTCGCGGAATCCCGCAAGGGTGTGCTCGACGACCTCGTCGAGCGTCAGTCCGCGTTCCAGGTGCTGTTCGGGGGCGAATCGCACCTCGGCGTACACCACGCCGTCGGCGGACAGGTCCTCCGCGCATTCGCGGGCCACCCGGCGCAGGCCCTCCGGCGTCTGCATGACGGCGACGGTGTGCGCGAAGGTTTCCAGATACAGTTCCAGCGATCCACTGTCGGCCGCGTCCCGGAACCAGGCGGCCAGCGCCGCCTCGTCGGTGGCGGGTAGGTCCTCGTAGCCGCACTCAGCGGCCAACTCCAGCACCGTCGCGGGCCGTAGACCACCGTCGAGGTGGTCGTGCAGCAGCGCTTTTGGCGCCTGTCGGATCGAGGCAAGGGTCAATGCGGTCGGTCCAGTCATGTAACGACGGTAGCCGCAGCACGCCCATCCGGCACCCGACTGCCGAAGTGGCAACCATCTCGTTGCCAAGCCAACCCGCCCCGTCCCACACCCTGACACCGACCAAGCCCCCCGAATACCCAACTGACCACCGGCAATACCAGACCTGTGCGCTGCAGCACACCCGCTACCGACTCAGCGACCAGCAGGTAATTCTGCGCACACCCACGCCGGTGCGCGTACATCGCTGTCCGCTGTCTCACATCAGGAGTCGAACGCCCGGCCGTCACGCACCACACACGTCACAGTCCGTCAGCGGACGAACCTTTGCGCCCCAAGCCAATTCACGCACGGTTCTGGCCCGATCGCCGCACATCGGCTGCCGGACGCAGCCCACGGCCGGTTACACGGCGCGTACATCCTGGCCTCCCGCGTACGGATTAGCTGGCGAACCTTTGCGCCCCAAACCAATTCGTGCGTAGCGGCACCTCGATCACGGCGGCCGCCACAGGTGCCGCGCGCGAGAGTTGTTCAGCCGCACTCGTTCGTTGCTCGAACTTCATGATCAACGGCACGTGGCTGTGACATTTCGCGAGAAAGGGTCACCGTAATGTGCCGTAGATCATGAGAAGCCGCTCAGCAGCGCTGCACAGCAAGGCAATTCGATTGCCGCACAAGTTGGTCAGGCCTCGATGCGGCCGAGTACCAGTGGGATGGCGGGCTTTTCGGCGGATGCACCTATGGCGAAGGCATCGAGCAGTGCGGCGCGGGCACCGGAGAACGCGTCCGGGGTGTCGGTGTGCAAGGTGAGCAGGGGTTGGCCTGTGGTGACGGAATCGCCTGGCTTGGCGTGCATTTCGATGCCGGCACCGGCCTGGACCGGGTCGCCCTGACGGGCCCGGCCCGCGCCGAGACGCCAGGCGGCGATGCCGACTCCCATGGCGTCGAGCCGGGTCAGCACACCGTCGCGCTCGGCCCGCACGATCTCGGTGTACTTCGCCACCGGCAGCGGTGCGTCCGGGTCGCCGCCCTGGGCGCGGACCATCGCGCGCCACTGGTCCATCGCGCGGCCGTCGGCGAGCACGTCGGCCGGGTCGATGTCGAGTCCCGCCAGCGCGACCATCTCACGGGCCAGGGTGACAGTGAGCTCGACGATGTCGGCGGGTCCACCGCCGGCAAGCACCTCGACCGACTCGGCGACCTCGAGTGCGTTGCCGGCGGTGCGGCCGAGCGGGGTGTCCATCGCGGTCAGCAGCGCCACCGTCCGCACCCCGGCATCGGTGCCCAATTCGACCATGGCCGTAGCCAATTCGCGGGCGCCGTCGAGTGTCTTCAGAAACGCGCCAGCCCCGACTTTCACATCGAGTACCAGCGCCGCGGTGCCCTCCGCGATCTTCTTGCTCATGATCGAGCTGGCGATCAGCGGGATGGATTCGACCGTGCCGGTGACGTCGCGCAGCGCGTAGAGCCGCTTGTCGGCCGGTGCGAGATCGGCGCCCGCCGCGCACACCACCGCGCCGATGGCCGGGTCGGCGAGGATCTCGCGCATGCGCGGCACCGACACGTCGGCCTGCCATCCCTGGATGGCCTCTAGCTTGTCCAGCGTGCCGCCGGTGTGCCCGAGTCCGCGCCCGGACAACTGCGGGACCGCGGCACCGCACGCGGCGACCAGCGGCGCAAGCGGCAGCGTGATCTTGTCCCCCACCCCGCCGGTCGAATGCTTGTCGACGGTCGGACGCGGCAGATCGGTGAAGTCGAGCCGACTACCCGACGCGATCATCGCGTCGGTCCATCGCGCCGTCTCCCGCCGCGTCATCCCGCGCCACACGATCGCCATCGCCAGCGCCGACATCTGCTCGTCGGCCACCGCCCCGCGGGTGAATCCATCGACCACCCAGTCGATCTGCGCGTCCGACAGCTCCCCGCCGTCCCGCTTGGTCGTGATGATCGAAACCGCGTCCAATGCCGTCACATTCGCCAGTCTGGCACGAGATCGAAGTCAAGTCTGGTTCTTGTCGGTGGGCTTCGATAGCCTCACCGCATCAAACGTTCGAGGGGCTAGGGGGCAGCAATGACATCCGCACACATCGACCGCCGGGTCAGCAACCTGGAGACACGAGTCACCGACATCGAGGACACCCACAGCGAGTCGCTCTACAAGCTCACCCGGGGCGATGCCCGCTGCCGGATCGAGACCGGTCGGCTGATCGACCACGCCGACAGCGTGAGCCGAGCTTTTACCCTGATCATGGAACGGCTAGGGATTCCGCCGATTCAGTTCCCGCCGGTCACCCGCGCCAGCGAAGCCGAGATCGACGCGGCCCTCGACGCCGACTTGTGAGGGGGCAGCAATGACATCCGCACATATCGACCACCGCGTTACCACCCTGGAGACACGAGTTACCGACATCGAAGACACCTACGGCGACGCCATCTATGACCTGAAGCGGGAGGTCACCGGGGTCAAGATCATCGGTGGTCAACTGATCGACGGCGTGAATGAGTTGGGACGAGGCATTGGCTTGATGATGGCGCAAATGAAGCTCCCGCCACTGAACTTCATCGAGCTGAAGATGCCGAGCGAGGCCGAGATCGACGCAGCGCTCGACGCGGACTGCTGAGGGCTGCGCCGCTCACAACTGCCCGGCGTCCAAGTCGTCCGGGCCGAAGGCGTCCGGCAGCAAGCTTCGTAGTGGGACGGGTCCGTCCTTGTGGTCGACCAGGAGGTCGGGCCCGCCGTGTTCGTAGAGCAGTTGTCGGCATCGCCCGCAGGGCAGCAGGATTTCGCCGCGGGAATCGGTGACCGAGATGGCGAGCAGGCGCCCGCCACCATCCGAATGCAAGTTACCGACGAGTACACATTCGGCGCACAGGCCCAAACCGTATGAGACATTTTCCACATTGCACCCGCGCACAATTCGGCCGTCGGTACTGAGCGCCGCCGCGCCGACCGGAAACCGCGAGTACGGCGCATAGGCATTACGCATGACTTGAATTGCGTTGTCGTGCAGGGATTTCCAGTCGATTTGCGACATCGGGAACCTCTTCTGGAACGAGCCGAACTCGGCCGCGCGAGGCCCTCGAAGGAACCCTTCACGGATCAAGAAAGGCAAACCTAACTCGCCAGACTGTAGCGCAACGCACGGCACGCCGAATTAGTTCCGGCAAACCTAGAGGATTAGAGTCCAGAACAGATCGGTTCAGGTTCCCGGCAGCGGGCCGCAGCGCAGCCACCTGGGCATTTGCGCCCAACGCAGCCGGCCTCGGATCAATGAACCGGGTCCATCAACGACGTTGGAGGCACCGCACTCTATGACCACGATAGAAGCTCCGGCCCAGCCGAAGCGGAAGACGCTGTACCGAGGCGACCCAGGGATGTGGTCTTGGGCGCTGCACCGGATCACCGGTGTCACCATCTTCTTCTTCCTCTTCGTGCACGTCTTGGATACCGCGCTGGTCCGGGTCAGCCCGGACACCTACAACCGGGCGATCGAGACCTACAAGAGCCCCATCGTCGCGCTGATGGAAATGGCTCTTGTCGTCTGCGTGCTGTTCCACGCGCTCAACGGCGTGCGGGTGATCCTGGTCGACTTCTGGGCCAAGGGCCCGAAGTACCAGCGCCTGATGCTGTGGATCATCCTCACGGTCTGGTTCCTGCTGGCGGCGCCCGCTATCGGCCGTCAGTTCTTCTACCTGTTCACGGAGCACTGAAAATGACAGCATTGCAGAGCAATTCCGTGGGGGGCGGCGGTCGGGTGGCAGGCGGGCCCGCACCTGTCCTCGGTAAGTCGTACGACCGCCCGGCCAGCCTCGACGCGCCGCGCTCGCCGCGTGCCCGCTCGAACAACAACTTCGAGAAGTACGCGTGGTTGTTCATGCGCTTCTCCGGCCTGCTGCTGATCGTGCTCGTGCTCGGCCACATGTCGATCATGCTGCTGCTCGACGGCGGCGTGAAGCGGCTCAACTTCGGCTTCGTCGCTGGCCGCTGGGCCAGCCCGTTCTGGCAGCTGTGGGACCTGACCATGCTCTGGCTTGCCCAGCTACACGGCGGCAACGGCCTGCGCACGGTGATCGCGGACTACTCCCGCAAGGACTCGACGCGCTTCTGGCTGAACACGCTGCTGGCCATCTCGATGATCCTGATCCTGGCCGTCGGCACCTACGTCATTTTCACCTTCGACCCCAACATCAGTTAGGAACAGGTCAACTCGATGAGTGACTCGCGGATTCAGGAGCATCGCTACGACGTCGTGATCGTCGGTGCCGGTGGCGCCGGCATGCGCGCGGCGATCGAGGCCGGGCCCCGGGCGCGTACCGCCGTGCTGACCAAGCTGTACCCGACCCGCAGCCACACCGGTGCGGCGCAGGGTGGCATGTGCGCCGCGCTGGCGAACGTCGAAGAAGACAACTGGGAATGGCACACCTTCGACACCGTCAAGGGTGGCGACTACCTGGTCGACCAGGATGCCGCGGAGATCATGGCCAAGGAGGCCATCGACGCGGTGATGGACCTGGAGAAGATGGGCCTGCCGTTCAACCGGACGCCCGAGGGCAAGATCGACCAGCGCCGCTTCGGCGGACACACCCGCGACCACGGCAAGGCGCCGGTGCGCCGCGCGTGTTACGCCGCCGACCGCACCGGTCACATGATCCTGCAGACGCTGTACCAGAACTGCGTCAAGCACGACGTGGAGTTCTACAACGAGTTCTACGTGCTCGACCTGGTGATGAGCGAGACCGACCGCGGCCAGGTCGCGACCGGTGTCGTCGCCTACGAACTGGCCACCGGCGAGATCCACGTCTTCCACGCGAAGTCGATCATCTTCGCCACCGGCGGTTCTGGCCGGATGTACAAGACCACCTCGAACGCGCACACGCTGACCGGTGACGGCATGGCGATCGTGTTCCGCAAGGGTCTGCCGCTGGAGGACATGGAGTTCCACCAGTTCCATCCGACAGGTCTGGCCGGTCTCGGCATCCTCATCTCCGAGGCCGTCCGCGGCGAGGGCGGCATCCTGCGCAACGCCAGCGGCGAGCGGTTCATGGAGCGCTACGCGCCAACCATCAAGGATCTCGCGCCGCGCGACATCGTCGCCCGCTCGATGGTGCTCGAGGTGCTCGAGGGTCGCGGCGCCGGTCCGAACAAGGACTACGTCTACATCGACGTGACCCACCTCGGCGCGGACGTGCTCGAGGAGAAGCTGCCCGACATCACCGAATTCGCCCGCACCTACCTCGGTGTGGACCCGGTGACCGAGCTGGTTCCGGTCATGCCGACCTGCCACTACGTCATGGGCGGTATCCCGACCAAGATCCGCGGCGAGGTACTGCGCAACAACACCGACGTGGTGCCCGGCCTCTACGCGGCGGGCGAATGCGCGTGCGTCTCGGTGCACGGCTCCAACCGTCTCGGCACCAACTCGCTGCTCGACATCAACGTGTTCGGCCGCCGCGCGGGCATCGCCGCCGCGGAGTACGCGCACCGCACCGAGTTCGTGGAGATGCCGGAAAGCCCGGCGCGGATGGTGCAGGACTGGCTCGCGCTGATCCTGTCCGACCACGGCAACGAGCGCGTCGCCGACATCCGCACCGAACTGCAGTACACGATGGATATGAACGCCGCCGTGTTCCGCACCGAGGACACCCTCAAGCAAGCCCTCACCGATATCCACGTGCTCAAGGAGCGCTACAGCCGGATCACGGTGCAGGACAAGGGCAAGCGCTACAACAGCGACCTGCTCGAGGCCGTCGAGCTCGGCTTCCTGCTCGAGCTGGCCGAAGTCACCGTCGTCGGTGCGCTCAACCGCAAGGAATCGCGCGGCGGCCACGCCCGCGAGGACTACCCGGACCGCGACGACGTGAACTTCATGCGGCACACGATGGCCTACAAGGAGAGCCCGGATCTCATCTCGGATATCCGCCTCGACTTCAAGCCGGTGGTGCAGACCCGTTACGAGCCGATGGAGCGTAAGTACTGATGACTGCCGTACTCGAGAAGACACCCCCCGCCAAGCCCGCACCGGTCCCGGACGGCTCGGTGATGGTCACCGTCAAGGTCGCCCGCTTCAACCCGGAGGACGACAAGGGCGCGCACTGGGAGTCGTTCCAGGTGCCGGTCCTGACGACGGACCGTTTCCTCAACGTGCTCATCTACATCAAGTCCTACCTGGACGGCACGCTTACCTTCCGGCGCTCCTGCGCACACGGTGTGTGCGGGTCCGACGCCATGCGGATCAACGGTGTGAACCGGCTGGCCTGCAAGGTGCTGATGAAGGACATGCTGCCCAAGGGCGACAAGTCCCTCACGATCACCGTCGAGCCGATCCGCGGCCTGCCCGTGGAGAAGGACCTCGTGGTGAACATGGAGCCGTTCTTCGACGCGTTCCGTGCGGTGAAGCCCTACCTGATGACCTCGGGTAACGAGCCGACCCGCGAGCGCATCCAGAGCCAGGCCGACCGGGCCCGCTTCGATGACACCACCAAGTGCATCCTGTGCGCCTGCTGCACCACCTCCTGCCCCGTGTACTGGAGCGACGGCAGCTACTTCGGCCCGGCCGCGATCGTGAACGCGCACCGCTTCATCTTCGACAGCCGCGACGAAGGCGCCCGCGAACGCCTCGACATCCTCAACGACGTCGAAGGTGTCTGGCGCTGCCGCACCACCTTCAACTGCACCGACGCCTGCCCTCGCGGCATCGAAGTCACCAAGGCCATCCAAGAAGTCAAGCGCGCCCTCCTCTTCGCCCGCTGACCGCCCCGGCACACCGAAGGCCGCCTTCATCGAAAGATGAAGGCGGCCTTCGCCGTTCAGGAGTCAGCGAGCCGAGTGCTAGTTGTCGTAGGAGGCTACGCCGACGGGGCCGGAGCCGAGGCAGACGCTGAGTCCTTCTGTGCGCGAGGAGATTCGGAGGTTGGCGCCGCTGCCGATCAGGCGGACGAAGACGGTGTTGAGGCCTTCGCGGACCGGGACGGCTACGGTTTTGCCGTGTTCGAAAGCTACTGCCAGTTGGCCGTTTCCGCTGGCGAGGTAGTTGAGTTGGGCGGTCCATTCGTGCTCGAGCATGGAGCCGTCGAGCAGGATGGGGATTCGTTCGCCGCCCTGAATTCGGTAGCCGCAGTTGGGGTCTGGACCGGGGATGATGCCGCGATTCCACCAGACCTTGGCCTCGACGATGGTGCCGGTGTCGGTGATCATGCGCAGATGCGGTGTCGTGTCGGCGAAGGTGCCCGACGCGGCGATGGGTGCGAGGACCTGGCTGGTCAGGTTTTGGGGGTAGGCCAGCGGGTTCAGCACCTCCCATGGCACCTCCTGCTCCAGCAGTGGCGCGCCGTCCCACTGGGCGAGGGCCGACTTCACATTCGCGACATAGATTTTGGTCGGGCTCTGGCTCCAGGAGCGGACGAAGGTATATGTGGAGCACAGGCTGCTCACGACGAACAGCGCGGTTAGCGGTATCGCGGCGCGCGACCCCGCAGTCAGCGGTATCCCGGCGCGCGGATCGAGCGACGTCCTGCCGCGAGGGCCCGCCCGCAGTATCAACGCACCGACGACGGCGAACGTCACGCCGAGGTCGGCGAAGTAACGCAGCGACTGCATGAGTTCGGCCGCGGTGTTCGGACCACCACGCACCAGCGCGACGGGCAACTGCATCAGCAGCACATAGACAGCGGCAAGCAGCCAGACCGGCCATACTCTGCGTCGCGCCCAAATCGTCAGTGCCACAGTCGAAATCAGCACGATCCAGGCCGCGATCACCGCCCCGGCGGGCGGGTCGGCCCACGGCGCGGCGGGCAACCACCGCTCCCACCGCCACGGCCCGCCGACCAGCGCCGGCACCACGCCGAGGGAGGTCGCGTTGGGCAGCCAGTCGCGCATGCCCTGCGGGGTGTCGTGCACGCCGGAGACACCGACCACCGCCAGATACCCCGCCAGCCAGCACAGCAGCACCAGGCCCGACCACACCCACAACCGCACGCCCCGCCGCGCCACCACGCGAAGGGCGGATTCCCGCCCGTCGACATAGTGAGCGAGCACCGCGACGGCGAACGCGACGAACGGGATGATCACCGACTTCTCGAAGAACAACAGCGCCACCGCGAGCACGACCGTCCCGGACACGGCGTACCGGCGCCGCCCGGTGCGCACAAAAAGCAGCGCATCGCCGATAACCCAGGCGAGCGCGAATTGCAGCGGCAGCGCGTTCAACGCGGCCGACCACCAGGCGAACGCGGGCAGCGTCACCGGCGAGAACAGAAAGAACGTGAGCGGGACGAGCAGCACCAAGCGGAGGCCGAGCAGCACGCGCAACATGCGCAGTACCGACAGCGACACCGCGAGTTGGAGTATCAGCAGCGAGATCGCCGGGACCGACCACACAAGGGGTGCCGCCTTTGTCACCACCCATGCGGTGACAAAGGCGAGCGGCATGAAATGCCCGTCGTGGTCGTGCAGCAGCAGATCCGCGGAAAGCAACGGATATCGGCCCGCCCGGCCGACCAGGATGAGGTCGTCCCAGTAGAAGTACCCGCTGCCCGCGACCCAGCCGCGAACCGCCAGTTGCAGCACGATCAAGCACCCGGCCGTGACGAGAACGGGTGAGGCTCGCCCGATCAGCGTCGCCGCGGGGCCCGGAGGTTGCCTGGGCACGGCCTTCGACGGTGCGATCGAAGCGGTGTCCATGCCGACTCACCCTAGTGGCGGGCCCAACCGCGGCACGATCATCAGGCCCCCGCGGTTGTCAGGCCGCGTATCCCGTCGCCTTCTCGACCTGGACGCGGACCGCGACCCGAACTTGGCCCGGCGCGGGGAGGGTGTGGTCCTTGCCGTCGTATTTCCACGACAGTCGGTGACCGACACGCAGATCGTCGTCGTGCACGATGCTCGCCCGGCCGCGCAGCTCGACGTAGTTCTCGCCGTCGGCGGAGTCGATCACGGTCACGCTGACGCGCGAGTCACGCACCATATTGCGGTGTTTGAGCCGACCTTCCAGAGTGGAGAACAACAGGTCGTCGCCGTCGCGCAGGACCCACATCGCCGAGGTCTGCGGACTGCCGTCGGCGTTGATCGTGGCCAGTACCGCGTAATTCTTTTCATCGAGCAGGGCGATGGTGGCTTCGCTGAGCGTGATTCCCATGCCTGGACAGTAGCGACGCGCCGGAAAACCGGCTCGCCCATTACGTCTATAGCAATGTGCCATCAATTGCGGAAGGTTGCCGGTACGTTGATCTTGAAAGTGCTCTCCAGGGACACATCGTCAGCAACGCCACGGCACCGCGTCGTGCGTAGCTCGGAGGAAGGCGCTCATCCATGTACGTGCTCCGAACGGCGATCGCCGCGACCGTACTGACCTGCCCCGCACTGGTTGCCGCAGCCGCGACGGCGTCGGCCCCCGTCAGCACCGTGCCACAGCACAATTCCGTCGCGGCACACGCGAGCTCGGCCGTTGTCACGACGACTGCCCGCTGCCCGCGACGCACCGTGCTCAACACACTGCTGTACCCGGCCGTCGTCACGACGGCTCCCCTCGGCCCGAGACGCACCGTGCTCAACACACTGCTGTACCCAGGCCTCGTCGAGACCGCGGGCCCGCTCGGCATGGGCGGCGCGGCCTTCGGCCTCGGCCTGGCCGGACTGATCGGCACCGGCAGCGCCGCGCTCGGCACCGGCAGTGTCGCCGCGGCCCCCTGGGCGGCCTTTCTCGGCACCGGCAGCGCGGCCGCGGGCACCGGCAGCGCCGCGCTCGCGCCCCTCGGGGTTGTCCTCGGCGCGGGCGCCGCGCTCCTCGGCACGGGCAGTGCTGCGGTGGGCGCCTCGGGCAGCGTCGCGACCGGCGGACTCGGCACCCCCTTGGCCATGCTCGGCGCGGGCAGCGCGGCCGCGGGCACCGGCAGCGCAAGCCTGGCTGGCGCGGGTGCGGCTGCCGCGCCGTTTGCCGCGATGGCAGGCACCGGTAGCGCGATGCTCGGCAGCGGCAGCGTCGCCGCCGTCCCCTTCGGCGTCGCGCTCGGCGCGGGTGTGGCAGCCGGAATAGCAACCGGCAGTGCGGGAATGGCATCGCTGAGTGCGGCATCACCGGTCGCCGGCGACGAAACCACACGCGCGGGCGCTGATAAGAGCACCACCAAGGCCGACAGCACTGGCTCCGACAAGGGCACCGCGACCGGCAAAAGCACGGGCAGTGCATCGACCGAGCCGGAGTACCACCCGCTGAAGCTTGGCCCGCCGACCCGCTGATCGAAAGATGACGACCATCTTCGCGATGTCAGGACAACCTCGGATCTAGAGCGCCGCCCGAACCTTCGCGGCGAACTCGTAGCCACGCTGCCAATCCGTACCGGTTGGGAGCGTGATCACCCGCGAAACACCCTGTGCCGCATATTCGGACACCTGTGCGGCAGCCTCGCTCACGTCCGCCGACAACCCGACCGCCAGCACGGTGACCGAAAGCGGCGCGCGATCGCGCTGCGCCACAAACTCCTGGAGTTCGGCGATGTCCTTGGTCAGCTGCTCCGGATCGGCTTGGATGGTGATCCATCCGTCGGCGTAGGCGGCGGCCCGGCGGCGCGCCCGAGTGCTGTTGCCGCCCACCATGATCGGTGGCATCGTCGAGCCGGGCGCGAGGGTCACCGCTAGCCCGTCTGCCAGCGTGGTCGGCCGTCCGGTGACGAGACCGGGCAGCACCCGCAAAGCCTCGTCGGTGCGCTGACCACGGTCCTCGAAGGACACTCCGGCCGCGCGCCACCCGATATCACCGTGCGCCGGATTCCCGGTGCCGACACCGACGACGAGCCGGTTGCCGGACAGATATTGCAGGGTGCTGATCTGCTTGGCCGCCCAGGCGACCGGACGCAGGGCGAGCAGCATCACGTTGTAGCCGAGACCGATTCGGTCGGTCACCGCCGCGGCGGTGGCCAGCGTGACGGTGCTGTCCAGCATCGGAGCGCTCGCCACCAGGTGATCGGTAGACCAGATCGAATCGAGCCCGAGTTCTTCGGCGAATCGGGCGCTGGCCCGCACATCGCCAAGGATCGGGTGTTCGGGATCGGAAGTCGAAGTAGGCAGGATAACGCCTATCTCAATGCTCATTGTCGCAACGCTACGGGCCAACGACGAGCGTTCCCATCGCCTGAATGCTCACGTTGATGTCGCAAACGCTCAACCCCTCGGGTCAGTGGTGGATGGTGGTGGCCGGTGCGCTTGACCATGCTTCGCCCGCGATCACCACGTGGTCGAGGAAGCGCAGGCCGACGGTGCGCGCGGCGTCGGCGAGCAGGGTGGTGGCGCGGCGGTCGTCGAGGCTTGGGGTCGGGTCGCCGGAGGGGTGGTTGTGTACGACGGCGAAGGCGCGGCCGTCGTGGCGCAGCACGGTATTCAGGATTTCGCGGACCGGGACCGCCACCTGATCGACCGCGCCCTCGGCGACGAACACCTTCCGCCGCAACTGGTTCTGAGCGTCACACACCAGCACGAGTAGCCGCTCGACGCGGGCGCCGGTGAACAGGGGACGGGCCGCGGCGGCGACATCCGCCGCGCAGCTGAGTCGCATGGGTGTGCCGTCGACGCCACGAGCCCGGGAGCCGAGGTGGAACGCGGCGATGACGGCGGCTGCCTTCGCCACCCCGACGCCTGCGCGGCGCGACAACTCTTCGGGCCTGGCCGCCGCCAACCCGGCCAGCCCGCCGTGCTCGACGAGTAGCTCCACCGCGAGGTCGAGCGCGCTGGCGCCGCGCCTGCCGTGCCGTAACAGCAAGGCCAGCAATTCGACATCGCTGAGTGCGTGTGGACCGAGCGCGAGCAGTCGCTCACGCGGCCGTTGCTCGACGGGTACATCGATAAGAGAGACCGGCATCGTTCCACCCCTTGGTCACGGCGACAGTGTCACGGAGTGTGCCAGGCCCTACCGACATGTTGCCCGCGAACGCGGGGTCGCCCGAGTTGTCCGATCCTGCCGATTGCGGATCGGCGCCCGTCGGGCACACTGAATGCGTCGATCGAGCACGAAGGCAGATGAATGTTCAAACCGCGCAAGGCAACCGCGGCCTCGAGGCGCGTCACGCTGCCGGCGGTTGTCGCCGCAATGCTGCTGCTGGTGACGGCGTGCGCCGACAACAAGAACACCGTCGGCCCGCCAGCTCCGACCCTCGATCGGTACTACCAGCAAAACCTGGCGTGGGGTTCGTGCGACGACTACCAGGGCGGCGACGGTCTCACCGCGGCCGGGATCGAGTGCGCCAGGGTGACGGTGCCGATCGACTACGGCAAACCCGACGGCGACACCGCCCGGATCGCGATCTCCCGGCTGCGCGCCACTGGCACGCGAGTCGCGTCGATGCTGACAAACCCGGGCGGTCCCGGTGCGGCGGGGCTGAGTTTGCCGCTGGCACTGGCGAAGTCGCCGGTGGCCGAACGTCTCGACGTGATCGGGATGGATGTGCGCGGGCTCGGCGCCTCGACCCCGCACGTCGTCTGCCGCTCGGTCGCCGAGTTCGAGACGGGTCAGCGTGTTCTCGGCCGGACCGATCCACTCGCGGAGATCGATCAGGTCGAAGAGGAGAACGAGGAATACGCCAACTCCTGCGCGCGACGCACCGGACTCGCGCTGCTCGGGCACGTCGGCACCGTTGACGTCGCCCGCGACATGGACGTCGTCCGGGCCGCGCTCGGCGAGCAGAAGCTGACCTACTTCGGCGGGTCCTACGGCACCCGCCTCGGCTCGACCTATGCCGAGATGTTTCCGGATCGGGTGCGCGCGATGGTCCTCGACGCCGCGGTCGACCCGACCACGAATATCGGCGACCAGGTGATCAGCGCCGCCGGTTTCCAGCAGGCGTTCGACGCCTATGCCGCCGACTGCGCCAAAGCGCCGGACTGCCCGCTCGGCACCGACCCGAAGAAGGCGAACGAGAACTACCGTGCGCTGGTCACACCCTTGATCAAGCATCCGCTGCGTGGGCTCGACTACGCCGCAGTCACCACCGCGACGATCGCCTCGCTCTATCGTCCCTCGGACTGGCCCGGTCTCACCAAGGGACTGGCCGACCTCGCCAAGGGCCGCGGCGACGGGCTGCTCGGCGCGGCGGGCACCTACGAGGCGGCCTCCTCCGACGACGTGCACCGCGCGGTGCTCTGTCTCGAGGAGGTCCGGGTGACCGATCGCGCCGTCGCGGCCGATATCGCGCGCCGATCCCGTGCCGCCGCACCGGCTTTCGACGATGGCCTGGTCAATGACTCGACGCCCCTCGACGCCTGCGCGTTCTGGCCGGTCCCGCCGACCGCCCAGCCGCACGTGCCCAAGGTGGTCGGCCTGCCGAAGACCGTGGTCGTCGCGGTGACCGGCGATCCGGCGACGCCCTACCCCGGTGGCGTCACGCTCGCCAAAACCCTTGGCGCCGCGCTGATCACCTACGAAGGCACCCAGCACGGGGCCGCATTCGAGGGCATCGCCTGCGTCGACGGACCCGTCGTGAAGTATCTGGTCGATCTGACACCACCGGCCGACGGCCTGCGGTGCTCGAAATCGTGAGCCGCTGACTTACCCGTCGACGACAACCAGCTCCGGGCCGGGCAGCGCGAACAACGCGGTGGCCGCCAGCTTTTCGAGATGACGCAGCTGGCGCTCGTGCACAACGATCCGGCGCAGCGCCTCGTTGATCGTGGCGTTACTCGTCGAGGTGCCCATGACAGCGGCCGCGGCGGCGAGCAACTTCAGGTCGAGGTCGATCTGGACGGATTTCATGCGTCCTCCTTCATACGTTCGCCATTTTGCGCCATGTCGCTCGCTCATGTCCGGCAAATAGATCACAGTCGCCGGATCCGGGGCGCGAGCCGCGAGAATTTCACCGCCACAGCGGGTTCGATGGCCGATAATGCCGCGGCCATCGGTGTGCGCAATGAGGCTCCCGCACACACTCGGCAGCGCGGCTGTTTGCGGCGTGCGGGCGCCTGACACAGCGCGGCACCCGCCCGACGGCCACTGGTCAGCTCGTCGCCGGAATGCCTCGTCCGATGCCGGTAATTACGGATCAAAGGGCAATCAGCTAGACAGTTTGCCAACCTGCACGGGCTTTTGTTGTCGAGAGGCCTGAGCGGTGCTTGCATCAAGGTATGTTCACCGAAGCCCAGCTGTACTCACCGGTGACCCGGTCCGGCGACGGCGATGTAACCGTCCACCTGAGCGACGAGCACCCCGGCGTGCACGACTCGGACTACCGGGCCCGTCGCAATGCCATCGCCGCGCTCGCACTCGATTACGCACCGGGCAAACCCGTTCCGCAGATCGTCTATACCGACGAGGAACAGGGGGTCTGGCGAATCGCCTCGGCCGAACTCGCCCGCAAGCACGACATCTACGCCTGCGCCGAGGTACTGGAGGCGGCGGCTCGGCTCGCACTGCCCAAGGACCACATCCCCCAGTTGGACGAGGTGTCGGCGGCGCTGGTGCCGCTCAGCGGATTCCGCTACGCCCCGGCCGCCGGGCTGGTGCCGCTGCGCCAGTTCTTCGGTTCGTTCGCGGATCGAACCTTCCACTCCACCCAGTACATTCGGCATCATTCGGCGCCGCTGTATACACCGGAGCCCGACGCCATCCACGAGATCATCGGCCACGCCAACCAGATCGCGAGCCCACGTTTCGCCGCCATCTACGAGGCGGTCGGCGCGGCGGTCGGGCGCTTGGAGACCGAGCCCGCGCTGAAGTTCCTCGCGAACGTCTTCTGGTTCTCGATGGAGTTCGGGGTGGTCAGGGAGGAAGACGAGGTCCGCTGCTACGGTGCGGGACTGCTGTCCTCCTACGGTGAGATCGAGGAGTTCCGGCAGGCTGACCTGCGGCCGCTCGATGTCGCCGCGATGGGCACCGCGGTCTACGACATCACCCACTACCAGCCGATCCTGTACTGCGCGGAGTCGGTCGCCGAGATCGAGGACGTGATCGGCGGCTTCTTCGCGACGATGGACGACGAGACCCCTGACCGGCTGCGGCATTCGAATGCGGCTGGGGCGCAGTAGTTTTCCGACCTGAGCCCGCGGCGGGCAGGCCGCGGGCTCAGCCCTGCATGCCGGGATTGCGCTGCTCGAGCGGCAACCCGGCTTCCAGCAAATCCAGCATCCTGCCGATGTTTTCCGGATTCACCGGCGTAATTCGCGCGATGGCAAGGCCGGCGCCGGTCATCGCGCCCGCGAGTACCCGTACATCGAAATCGTCGGCGGTGCCGCCGACTCGTTCGGCCATCACGGTGGCGACCATTTCGATATTGCGGTCCATTTCCAGTCCGATGGCCGACCGCAGTTCTGGCACGTGATAGACCAGCGCCTGACGTTCCTGTTCGAAGGCGAGCGCCGTCGCGGACAGGTTGGCGAAAACATCCGCCATCGCATTGCGCAGAGCAGTCAGCGGCGAAAGGTCGAGCGGCTGCGCCCGGACGGCCTCGATCAGCAATGGATCGAGGTCATCGGCGAGCACCAACTGTTCCTTGGTCGGGAAGTAGCGGAAGAAGGTGCTCGGTGATACGTCAGCGGCCGCCGCGATCTGCTCGATGGTGGTCTCGTTGTATCCCTGCTCGCGGAACAGCCGGAACGCTTCGACGCGAATCGTCCGGCGGGTCCGCTCCTTCTTCCGCTCACGCAGGCCGCGCACAGCTGGCTCTTCTCCGGACAATTCAACCGACATAAGTCGATTCTGGCCTATCAATGGCCGGGACGGTGCCACCGACGATATCCAGCGGCTCTTCCGCAGCGGGTTGCTTCGATCGGACGAAGGCGAGAGCGACCGCGGCCGCCACCGCGCACAGGGCCGCGCAAACCCACAGCATCGCGGCCATGCCACCGACGAACGCGCTCTGCACCTGATGCAGCACCGCCGAATCACCGAGCTTGTGTGCCGCCGCGACGCCGGCGTTCACGCCATCGGAGATCGGATCGTGGTTCAACGAGCCGAGCTGCGAACGGTACTGGGTGGACAGCACCGTGCCGAGAATCGCGACACCGATGGTGCCACCGGCCTGGCGCAGCGCCTGGATCAACGCGGAGCCGGAACCGGAACGTTCCGGGGTGAGCTCGCCCATCGCCAGGCCCATGGCCGTCGGCATCGCCAGCCCCATGCCGGCACCGAGCAAGGTCGTCCACAGCGCGGTGAAACCGTAGCCGCTGTCCACGTTGGTCATCGCGCCGAGCGCGAGCGCGACCGCCAGCAGGGCGAAGCCGAGGGCGAGCATGAACCGGGTGCCGAGCTTGCGCAGTGCCGCGTCGCCCAGTCTGCTGCCAACGATCAGTCCGCCGATCAGCGGCAGCAGGCGCAGACCGCTGCCGAGCGCATCCACTCCGAGTACCGCCTGGAAATACTGCGGCACGGTAAAGAACATGCCGAACATCGCGAATTGGACGACGATGGAAAGGACCGTGCCCCAGCGGAATCCGGCGTTCTTGAACAGCGCGAGGTCGATCAGCGGATGCGCCGTCCTTCGCTGCCAGAGCACAAAGGCGCCGAGCAACAGCGCACCGGCCACGACGGCGGCCACGGCCGACCCGTTGCCCCAACCGTGCTCGCCGAACCGGATGAAGCCGTAGGTGAGTCCGAGCATGCCGATTGCCGAGAGCAGCACCCCTGGCACGTCGATGCGGAATCGGTTCGCGCTTCGCGACTCCGGGACCAGGGCGAAGACGGCCAGCGCACCGATGATCACCATCGGCACATTGATCAGGAAGACCGAGCCCCACCAGAAGTTCCGCAGCAGCCAGCCGCCGACGATCGGACCCAACGGCAGTCCCATCGCCGTCGCGGTGATCCAGATGGTGAGCGCGCGCTGCCGGGCCGCCGGCTCCGGAAACAGCGATGGCAGCACCGCCATCGACAGCGGCGTCATCGCCGCGGCCGCGATACCGAGCACCACCCGGGCCGCGATCAGCTGACCGGACGAGCTGGCGAACGCGCACGCGATGGACGCGCCGCCGAAGACGAGCAGCGCGGCGAGCAGGAACTTCTTGCGGCCGTATCGATCGCCGAGCGCACCGGCGGGCAGCATCACCGAAGCGAGCGCCAGCGTGTAGGCGCCGGTGAACCATTGCAGCGCAGCGGTATTCGCGTGCAGGTCGACGGCGAGGGTCGGCAGCGCCACGGTAAGCACCGTGGTGTCGAGCCCGATGGTCAGCATGGCCACCGCGAGCGCGCCGAGCGCAAGCCAGCGGCGAGTCGAGTCTGTTTTCATTACCCCTCCGAAAAAGATAGAAACTACTTTTTGATAGTAGCTCCCACTTAGTAGCTGCTGTCAATACCCGCTCCGGCGTGCATTCGGCCGACCAACGGCAAAATCGCTAGGCTCGCGAACGATGAAGATCCGGGACTCGCGCCGCCGCGCCACACTTTGCCTCGGTTCCGCGCTGGCCGCCGTGGCGGTGATCGCGGGTTCGGTCGCGGCACCGTCGTTCGCCGCGCCGCCGCCGAGCACGCCAACGACGCCGTTCACCACCCCGAATACCGACAGCTGCCCGCAGAAGACGCGCCCGCCGGCGCCGATCGATGAGTCCGAGGTCCCGGCGCCAGGGGAGCCGACGCCGACCGCGCCGCCCATCCCGACGCCCCCGGTCGGCGGCGGCCAGCTCGGCCAGTGCGGTGTGGTGCTGCCCAAGGGGGCACCACCTGTGCCACCGGACATTTCGGCCACCGCCTGGCAGCTGTCCGACCTCGACACCGGCGAGGTGCTCGCGGCCAAGGACCCGCACGGCCGCTACCGGCCCGCAAGCACCATCAAGGTGCTGCTCGCCACAGTCGCCTTGCGCACACTGGATTTGAACAAGGTCGTCATCGGCACCGAGGACGACGCGAACGCCGACGGCACCCGGGTCGGCATCGGTCCAGGCGGCCGCTACACCAACCACCAGCTCATGCAGGGCCTGATCATGACCTCCGGCAACGACGCGGCGCACGCAATCGCCACCCAGCTCGGCGGCGAGACGGCCACCGTCGCGAAGATGAACGAACTGGCGAAGTCGTTGGGCGCCTTGGACACCCACGCGGCCAGCCCGTCCGGCCTGGACGGACCCGGCATGAGCACTTCGGCCTACGACCTGTCGGTGCTGTTCCGCGAGGCCATGACCATCCCGGTGTTCGCCGAGCTCATCCACACCCAGCAGGTGGACTTCCCCGGCTATCCCGCGAACCCGAAGATCCAGGACGACAAGGACCACCCCGGCTTCCCCATCGCCAACGACAACCACCTGCTCTACGACTACGACGGTGCCATCGGCGGCAAGACCGGCTACACCGACGACGCCAGGCAGACCTTCGTCGCCGCCGCCGAACGCGACGGCCGCCGACTCGCCATCACCCTCCTCAAAGCCGACGTCCTGCCGTTGCGCCCCGCGAACCAGGCGGCTCGCCTGCTCGACTACGGCTTCGCCCTCCCCCGCGGCACGTCCGTCGGCAGGCTCCCCGACCCCGACCGTAAGCAGCCGAAAACCGGTGCGGCCCTTGCCTCCCCACCACCCAAAGACCAGGAATCCCAGCCGCCGCACGAGGAAGGCCACGGCGACAACCGAACCGTGTGGATCGTCGGCGGCGTCATCCTGGTCCTCGCCCTGCTCCTCGGTGCGCGCCGAATGAGCCGACGCCGGTAGATCCGGGGGTTCATCGCACAATGTTCGCGGGGATGGAACCGTTTCCCGCGACGGTGCGTCTATGGCTTGTGTAAGTGACTTCCGCCGACCGGGTGCGGTTGCCGTGTGTGAAAGGGGTCTATCGAGGTGGCCGGAATACTTGGTGTCGACATCGAGATGTTGGGCAAGACGGTTCAGTCACTGCGGGGTGCCGAGCAGGTGCTCAACGACGCGATGAAGGCGATGACCAAGGACGGTCACGGCGATATCGGTACGAAGGTGCTCAATGACGCCGCCGATAGTTTCCAGCGGCGATGGCATTTCGGGATCGAGCGGATCGGCGAATCGGCGAAGGTCACCGCGGACGGTGTTGCCAAATGCCATGACGCCTACCAGGACGTCGACAATGCCCTTGCCGCAGCGCTCGCGCAGGTCACGAGTGCCATCGACGGAAAGACACAGGCCAAGGCATGAGTGCGAACCCGTATCCCAACCTGGGTTTCAACCCGGTCCCCGGCGCACCCACCGACGTCGCCGGGCTGCGCGGGCAGATCAACACCTCGGCGGACGCGGTCAAGGAAACCAACGACCTGCTCACCCGCCTGCGCAACAGCAACGACAACGTCTGGAAGGGCGACGCCGGCGACGCCTTCCGCAGCAACTTCGACGCCACCCTCGCCCAAGACCTCGGCTACGCGCAGAAGTCCCTCGAACGCGCCGTCGGCCTGCTCGACCAATGGCACACCGACCTGGTCGGCTACCAGGACTCCGCCAAGGGACTCGAGGCCGAGGCCGCCGACGCCAAAGGCCAACACACCCAGGCCGTCGCGGCCCTGCAACGCGCCCAGGCCAACCCGGACCTCGGCCTCGCGAACGTGATGTTCACCGACCAAGGTGAACTGCAAGCCGCCCAATCCCGCCTCGACGCGGCCACCGCCCAGGTCCGCTCGGCCAGCACCTCGGTCGACGACTGGCAGGCAAAGATCAACGCCATCCTCCAGCGCGCCCGCGACCTGGAAAGCCAGCACGACACCACCGCCCGCCGCATCGCCGCCGAGTTGGACGCCGCCGCAAAGGATTTCGCCCCGAGCCCGCCGGACAAGAGCATTTGGGACCGCATCGCCGACGCAGTCAAGGCCGTCGGTAAGTGGATCGATGAGCATCGCGTTGGCGTCCACCAAGCGCTCTCGATCATTGCCGCGGTCGGTGGCTTGGTCGCCCTTGTGACGCCGCCCCCCGTCGACATCATCGCCTTCGCTGTCGCCGCCAGCGCCACTGCGGGACTGCTGGCGCTGGACTTGTCAGATCCGAAAATACGTGAGGGACTGAAGAACGGAGAGCTGGATGCATGGAAGACGGTCGGGCTCGACTCGCTAGGGCTTGCCCCGGTCGGCGGCGCGGGCGTTGGCGTAGGAAAGGTTGGCTGGGGGCTGCTGAGAGGCGGTTCGGAGGTTGCCGGCGTCAAACACGCTGCCGAATCGTTGGGCGTGCTGGAGCGGCTCGGTGGAACCGCATACAGCGCACTGACCCACGAACCGGGGATATTCTCCAAGGCCATCGGGGGGCTGCCCGGCGTGCCCAAGGTTGTCGAAGCGCTGACTCTCGATCATGCCGCTCGCGGCATATTGCAAGCCACCGGTGTAGCCGGAAAGCATGCGGAAGTCGTGACGGCCACCGAGGCCATCGACTTGTTCTCCCGCTATGGCAAGGTCGTCAACTCGATGCTGACCCCCGTGATGTCGCAAGGTGATTGACATGTCTGTGTCCGAAACATCTGCATCCGTGTCGATCGCGATCGACATACCAGGCGGATATGTCGCGCTTCCGCTGGAGGATATCGACGGCTCGATATCACGCGCCGGATCAATATTGGCCCAGATCGGCCCCGGCGCCGTGAGGTCAGCAGCACCAGCTGTGCTGCAGGCGTTGAAAGTGCTCCTTACCCGGATCACGCAGCTGAACGCCGTCTATTGCGGTCTTGGCCGACATTCCTCAGCCGACGGCCAGTTGATATCATCCAATCTGATTGTCTCAGTAAACGAGTACGGCGAGCAGCGAAATCCGCGCCTGACCCTGGCGGACGTACTGACGGCAAGAAGCAGCGGTGGCGAGACCTTCACAAACGTTGAGCTCATTGACATAGCAGGCCGGTCGATTCTGATGCTCGACAGAGTGCGGACGTTCCCAGCTCCCGACCTCCCTGATCGGACATCCGTCGATCTCGACGAAAAAGTATACCAGCTGGAGGCCATTGTTCCCTCGTCGGACGGCGCCACCATTACGGTCATCGAATTCTCGACTTCGTTCGTAGAATATGGCGAGGAATTCGTTCCGATGATCGCTGCCATGGCAGCTTCGGTGGACTTTGCCACTCCATCGGTTCGGTCCAGTGCACCCTCCTCATTGGATCTGTGAGCCGATGATCACGCCCGACAAGGTAATCGCACCGCCACCCGCAAAGTCCTACCCGGCGACCAGCGTTGCGATGCGGAAAGGCAGTGCCAGGCGCTGGCTTCTCTTCCTGATCGGCCTCGGCTGCTTGCCGCTCACGGTGGTCTTGATAGATATCCAACCGAGGGTCACCTCGAAGAACCTGGAGACGCTCGTTTCGCTCGGCATAAATCTGTCGGCGGCCAGCATGACGGTCGGGCTGATCCTCGGTGGAGTACTGCTATGGACCAATCGGAGAAGACGGAAAGCACTCAAGCGATATCCATGGTTGTCCTGGCCAGTGAGCTATATCTCCACTGGCCGATACGAATGGATACAACTACTCGACCAGAATCGACAGCCAGTGTCTACGCTCATACTGAGCACATGGCCAAAAGATATCGGAAAACTAGTGAACCACAGCACCTCCGAGATCTGGTTCGCCGGCGATCCGATGAAGTACGGCGTCATATCCAGGCCAGGCGGCGGTGATTTGCGTTATGCCTACCGCTCTAGTTCCAGAACACCGCCGAAACTCACCTTCAGAACGAATGATCTAAGTGATCAGCCAGATCGGAGCACATCACCAGGACCCGAGTATCAGCTGACACGGGAGCGCGGACGGATCTCGATGACCCCTGTCGACGATTCGCACGAAAAACCGAAACGGCATGGCGGGAAGGACGATGACCAGTACCCCTCGCCACGCATGCTGCGGCGCGTACTCGCCTTCATCATCGATTGGATGATCCACGTGGGATGCGGCGTTGGTGCCGCGATTGCGGTAAGTCCCGAGTTCTCTCCGGACGCCGTCGCGCGGCACGACTGGCAGCACCTCGGTGTCAATCCTGTTGTCGCGGTGGGCTTTTTCCTCGCCGCCTCCGCATTCGACCGGATCGTCATCCAGTCGATATTTCACACAACAATCGGTAAGGCATTGTTCGGATTGGTCGTCATCCGACCGCAGGACGGCAAGTACCCGTCATTCGGCCGCTTGCTGGCAGTGTGGTTGTTGCATGTATACCTCCCCTATGGCCTACTCGGTGGGCCAGGCCCGGACCAGCTCGAGGACTACTTCCTGCCCGCGGTGCGACGACGAGACGTACCGCGCGGCAAGGAATCACCGGCCGCGCGGGCGGCGCAGGCTTGAAAGGGCCAGGGCGGCAAGGGCTCCCGCACCGAAGAAGGTTGCGCCCGCGCCGACGGAGAGTTCGCGGGCTGAGATGCGGGGGGCGATGATGGCGGCGGGGGGTGCGGGGATTTCCGCTTCGGGTTCGTTGTCGGCGGCGGTGGCGGCCCAGGCGGTGGCGAACAGGATGATGCGGTAGGTGACGTAGCTGAAGACCATCAGGCCGATGATCGAACCGAAGGCGGCGCCCGCGGGACTGCTCAGCACCTTTTGCAGGTAGATCGAGGCGACGAACTTGAAGACCTCGAAGACCAGGGCGGCGAGCGCGGCGGCCTTGGCGGCGCTGGCCAGGGTGACCGGTTCGCGGGGCAGGCGGGCGATGATCCAGGCGAACACCGCCCAGGAGGCGAGGAAGCCGAGCAGGATCGAGGCGAGCGCCAGCAGCAGGCGGGCGCCGGGCAGGTGCGCGAGGCCGAGGCTGATCAGTAGCCGGGCGCCGAGGGTGCTGGACGCGAGCGCGGAAAGGCCGAGGGAGACAACGAAGGCCAGGCCGAGGCCGAGCAGCGCGCCGAGATCGGACAGCTTGGCGAGGAACCAGTTCTGGTCCTCGCTCTTCTGCTCCCACTGTTCGGTCAACGCCGCCCGCAGGTTGGCCATCCAGCCGAGACCGGTCCAGATCCCGGCCAGCAGACCGAGGATGCCGACGGTGCCGCGGGACCTGACAGCCTGATCGATCAGATCGTTCAGCTGGGTGCCGAGCGAGCCGGGAACATTGTCGACGATCTTGGTCTGTAGTTCGCTGAGCAATTCCGGGTGACTGGACAGCACGAAGCCCGCGATCGCGAAGGCGACCATCAGCAGCGGAAACAGCGAAAGCACCGTGAAATACGTGATGCCCGCCGCGAAGTAGTCGCCGCGTTGCCGCTGATACCGCCCGCCCGCGCGCACCAGATGGTCCAGCCATGGCAGCGCCTGGATCCGTCGTTCGATCCCGGCCTTGATGTTGTCGATCACCTGCACCAGTTCGCCCCTTAGGAGAGATCTCGCAGGTGCCGCCCGCTAGCGGGCCAGCAGGCCCACTCGGTCGTATACCTGTGCGAGGGTGTTGCCGGCGATCTCTCGCGCGCGCTCGGCACCGGCGGCGAGGATACGGTCGAGTTCGCCCTGATCCGACAAATACTCTTGCACCTTCGCCTGCAATGGCGTGACAAATTCGACCAGCGCGTCGGCGACGTCGGATTTCAGATCACCGTAGCCCTTGCCCGCATAGTCATTTTCGAGCGTGACGATCGGTGTACCGGACAGCGAGCTCAGGATCACCAGCAGGTTGCTGACACCGGGCTTGTGCTCGACGTCGTAGCGGATCTCGCGCTCGGTGTCGGTCACCGCGGAACGCACCCGCTTGGCGGTGATCTTCGGATCGTCGAGCAGGTTGATCAGGCCCGCGTCGCTGGCGGCCGACTTGCTCATCTTCGAGGTCGGGTCCTGCAGATCGTAGATCTTGGCGGTGCCCTTTTCGATGTGCGCCTCGGGCACGACGAAGGTCTTCTTGAACCGGGTGTTGAAGCGCTGCGCCAGATTTCGGGTCAGCTCGAGGTGCTGGCGCTGGTCCTCGCCGACCGGCACCTGATGCGGGCGGTAGAGCAGGATATCCGACGCCATCAGCACCGGATAGGTGAACAGCCCGACCGACGCGTTGTCCGAGCCCTGCTTGACCGACTTGTCCTTGAACTGGGTCATCCGGCTCGCCTCACCGAATCCGGTGATGCAGCTGAGCACCCAGGCTAGCTCGGCGTGCTCGGGCACCTGGCTCTGCACGAACAACGTCGACTTCTTCGGGTCGATGCCGAGGGCGAGCAGTTGCGCGGCGGCGGCCTTGGTCTGCGCCCGCAGCGCCTTCGGATCCTGCGGCACGGTGATCGCGTGCAGGTTCGGGATGAAGTACAGCGCGTCGTAATCGTCCTGCATGGTCACCCAGTACTGCAGCGCCCCAAGGTAGTTGCCGAGGTGGAACGAGGTGCCGGTGGGCTGGATCCCGGAAAGGACCCGCTGCTTGCGCTCAGCGGCCGGGGTTTCTGCAGGAACGGACATACCCCGATCTTTCCATGCCGCGCCCACCCGTCGCCCGGCCACCACCCCTCATCGAGTCGCTGCGCGACGCTGCTCAATCGAATTTCGCTCCACCCAATTACGCGGGTCTACTCCAGGCATACTCGGCCGCCCTTTGGTGACGAGCTTGTGTTCACGACGCGAAACGAGCTTGTAGACCGGCGCGCTCGGGCCGAGCAGGGTGCCACGCAACACCGGCGGCAGCAGCGGCGGCGCCAGATGCGCGGTGCGCACGGCCTGGCCGAGTGCCCGGTAGGCGATCTGGTCGGCCAATCCCCAGCGCATGCCGTACAGCTGCCGGATCCGCGGCGGCAGGCTGCCCTGCACCAGCAGGAAAGCCGCTGTGGTGACCTGTTGCAGTGGCATCCGTTGCGGATACGGCACGCGCTGCCCTGCCAGGTAGGAGCCGACGAGTCGCGCCTCGTCGGTGAGGAACAGCTCGTCGGAGGCGAGGTAGGCGTCGAAGGAGGCGCGGAACTCCGGGTAGCTGGCCGGTGCCGCGTCGGCGGGCATGCCGAACAGCTCGGCCCAGCGCACATAATCCTGATATAGGCCCTCGCGCTCGCCGTCGGTCAGGGTGCGGACCAGCAGGTCGTACATCACCTCGGCGGAGTCGAAGGTGAACGCCATCGTCATGTACATCAGGTGTGGGTCGAGCGCGGAATAGCCGGTGCCCGCTGGGTGGTGTTTCCCGGCGTCTTCCGGCAGTGCACCGCGCACCCTTGCGTGCTTCTTCGTGGTGAACTCGAGTGCCCGATCCGCCTCCGCTTTGCTGCCGAGGAAGACCGCCTCGAACAAGTGGCCGGTGAGCGAGAGGCGGGTATACGGCGTCATCCGATGCTCGGTGTTCTCCGCGGTGCCCACGTAGAGCAGCGGGTTGACCGCGCCGACAACCAGGGCGCGCTGGCCGTAGGTCAGGCCGACCACTCGTTTGCTCATGACCCGCCTGGCCATGGAGTGGTCGCTGAAGTAGCCGGGCTCGGACATTGCCGCCTCCTCGTCGAGAGCATCTGGCAACAGCATCCGCCAGATTATCCATTCTGGCAATACCCTCTACCAGAATGCTCCCGTGCCAGAATCGAGTCGTGATGGCACAGCGGACGTATGGCGGGATCTCCGCGGACGAGCGGCGGGCGCAGCGGCGCGCGGCGTTGCTGGAGGCCGCGTTGGAGATCATCGGCGCGCAGGGGCTGGCCAAGCTGACCGTATCGGGACTGTGCGCGCAGGCCGGGCTGAACGAGCGGTACTACTACGAGAGCTTCGACAGCCGCGATGCCGTGCTGACCGCACTCGTCGACACGATCGCCGAGGAACTCGCGATCGCGATCGTCGCGGCGGTCGGCGGCGCGCCGAAGGACTCGCGGAGCACGGCGCGTGCCGCGATCGCCGCAGGCATCCACCTGCTCACCGACGACCCGCGCAAGGCCAAGGTCACCCTGGTCGCCGGGATGGCGACGCCGGAGTTGCGGGCCCGCACCACGGAAACGGTGCGGGTGTTCACGCGGATGGTCGCGGCCGAGGGCGTCGACTTCTACGGGATCGATGACCCGAACTCCGATCCGGCGATCGACTTTCGCGCCAACTATCTCGTCGGCGGCCTGGTGCAGACGCTCACCGCGTGGTTACAAGGCGAACTGCCGCTCACCCGCGACGAGCTGATCGAGCACACCACCGACGTATTCGTCCTGCTCGGTGAGGATTTGGCGCGCCGATTGGCCTGACGCCCGCTCAGAGCTCCAGCGAAACGTCGTGCAGTCCGGTCGTTTCGCCTTGCAGGACAACGCGAAACGAGACACCCTTGCGCGACCAGTACTCGGCGCAGTCACGCATCGCCTCGGCGAACCACTCTCGCTCGGCCGGCTCCTCGGCCAGCAGGTCCGCCGAATCACGGATCACGACAACGTATCCCGTGCCTTCGCCGACGAAATCGTCCAGATCACGCAGGCATTCGTCGAACGCGTCTTTGTTCTGACCGAAGTAGTACGGAAACTGCATGGCCGCGGCGATTTCGTCGAATACCCGCGCGACCGTCCGCATCTTCGTGCCGCGCAGTTCGCGCACCAGGTAGCCGGACGGCGCACGGTAGCGCACGCTACTCAGCTCGGCGGCGTCGACGCTGGCCGCGCCGAGTGCGGGCGCGGACGATTGCACGCGCGAATCCGCATCGACGGGGCGAGCGAGGAACTGCGACAACGGGATCGGCTTGGTCATCAGCGCATCCTCGTGAAGGTCTCGTAGTGGTCCCCGGTGTACCAGGCCGATCCGTCGCTGCCGGTGACGATCCGTTCGGCGTCCCTGGATCGGCCGCGCTGTTTGGGGTTCACGTCCCACTCCTGATAGGTGATCGGTTTGCCCGCACTATCTTTGGTGGCCAGCGTGCCCGCGCGATTCATCCAGCGGTCACCGCCCTTGGTGCCCGGGGCGTTCGCCGAACCGGGCCAGCGACCCGCGTCGATTTCGCGCAGGGTGTCGTAGGCCTGCGCGGGTACACCCGGCGCTTGACTGACCGGCGGGGCGGCGTTCGGTAGCCGCGGCGCGCCGGTGGCGGGCGCGGCGCTGGTGGCTCGCGCCGTTGTGGTGGCCGCGACGGTGTCGTTACCGCCGCCGCGCAGTCCGAGGACCGCGACGACGATCAGCGCGAGCACCACCGCGCCACCGACCGCGATCGAACGAATTGCCTTGGGCGACAGGTTCATCGGTACTGCACCGTGACCGGCGCGTGATCGGACCAGCGCTGGTCGTAGGCGGCGGCGCGTTCCACGACGGCCTGCTTGGCGCGCGCCGCGAGATCACCGCGGGCGAGCTGGTAATCGATGCGCCAGCGGATCGACTCGGTTCTACAAGAACTGGAACCGACCGTGAGGAACCGAGAGACATGCTCAGACTCGTGAAAGACCCTGATCACACTCCGTGGGGCGGCGGCACCGTCGTTTACCGGTGCTACACCGAGTCGGAGGAATGGGTCGGCTGGATTGCAGACGAACGCGAATGGCGCGGATGGGGCGACGGCGGCCGACGCTGGGGAGCCTGCCACCGGAAACAGGGCGACACTGCGGCACGATGGAACTCGGAGGGGCATCGAACCCGCAGGGAAGCAGTAGCGGCGCTGATTGAGGGGGTAGCACGTGGGTAGCGATACTTTGCGCGCATTGCTGGTTGCACGGCTGTCCGTCATGACTGACGAATCTACGTCACCAGCCCGGCAGCTGGAACACGGACGCAACACGGTGCAAGGTCGCGGATGGACAGAGGTAGGGGCAGCGACCGACCTAGATGTGTCCGCCACCAAGTACTCACCGTTCGATCGGCCGGAGCTAGGCGACTGGCTGAAGAACCGGCATCACGAATTCGACGTGATCGTGGCGTGGAGGCTTGACCGCCTGGTGCGGTCATCCAAGGACCTCGCTGATTTGCTTTCTTGGTGCGAGGCTAACGGCAAGTCTTTGGTATCCACTACCGAAGGGTTTGACCTAAGCACACCGTTTGGCAAGGCAATGGCGGCGATTATTGCCGCACTCGGCGAGCTTGAGGCGGGCACGCTTGCAACCCGCGTAAAGGATTCTCACGTTGCGCTGAGGAAGATGGATCGTTGGCCCGGCGGACAACCGCCGTACGGTTATCGAATCGTTGATCACGCTCGCGCCGGTAAGACCCTGGCGATTGATCCTGTGTCATCCGAAGCGGTTCGAATCATGGGAGAAATGACGCTATCAGGGAAATCTCAATGGGAGATAGCCGCAAGACTGACAGCAGAGAGCTTCCCGACACCTGCCAGGTACTATCACAAAGAGGGAGCTAAGCGCAAAACTGAGATAAGCGATACTTGGAACCAATCGAGTGTCGGGAAAATCCTCAAGTCTCCCGCCACTCAGGGTTTCAAACTAATTGGCCGCTCAGTTAGGGAACGCAGGCTTGCCCGTGGCGCGGATGGGATGCCCATCCGATACACGCCTACAGGAATATTCAACGAGGAACAGTGGAATCAGATTCAGGAAATCCTACGCAATCGCTCACGTACTCGTGAGCGCTCACACGGCGCAGCCCCGCTGCTCGGGGTCGTTTACTGCGGCAAGTGCGAGAACAGGCTGTACCGGGTAGTGAATACCAATGGCACCAAGAAGTATTCATATTACCGATGTGTCCCGAAATCGGGCAAACCTCGATGCATCGGATGCACATTCACTGAATCGATGGTACAAAGAATCTTGAATAACGGCGTAATTGTCGAACTCCACGACCTGCCGGTTACGGTCCGTAAGTTTATTCCGGGCGAGGACCACACAGACGAACTTGAAGCCGTCACCCGCGCCATGTCGAGTATCCGAGATGAATTCGATCTTGGATTCTATGCCTACGAAGGCGGACAGGAAGACTATCGAGAACGTCTGGCCGCTCTGGTCGAAAAGCGGCAGCAACTCGAATCACTCCCCCAGAGTGAAGCGCACTACATAGACGAACCCACTGAGGAGACTTACGCAGAGGCATATGAGCGGATGAACCCGGAGGAACGGCGAGCCTTGCTCATGAGAGCGGGGATCAGGTTGTATATCACCAGTCTGCAACCTCCCGATTGCAGGCTCCATGTGCCAGATGAATTGTACGACGCTCTGAATATTCCGGAGGATGTGGCGGAAAAGCGAAGAGAACAACGCAGGAACAGTCTGCCGTGGGCAGTCACCGCCGACGGTGGTTGGGGCTCTCCACTGCTCTGACGCTGAATACCAGTTCGAGAAGCAAGTGTCTAAATCAGCATTGCTCACAGTGACCGTTGTGACGGTTGGAAGCGGATAGCGCTGACAATCGGTTCACAGTTTAGGCCCTTCCTGCGGGAGGGGCCTCTCTGTTGCGTGGGTAGCCGCGCCGGGGGCGCGTAGTGGGTGCTGGTTTGGCCGGAGACGGCCGTAATCGGTTCGGGGGTAGGCGAGTACGGCTAGTTGTCGCATGAGGCCGGTACGGTGGCTGTTGGTAGTTGATGAGTGAAGGGGTGGGGACTGTGTCGGAGTCGGATGTGTTGGCGTTGGCGCTGGCAGTGGTGAAGCGGGGCGGTAAGGCCCGGCTGATTGATGAGTGGAACGGTGCCGATCCCGCTGGGTGGATTCCTATCGAAGACGCGGTGGCGTCCGGTCAGGCATTCATAGTGAACGTCAAGGCGACGCTTACGGCGTTCGATCTGGATACGCCGGAACTTGTGGAGTCGGGGGAACGTCTTCGGCAATGGTCCGAATCCGTGGCACTGCCGACGTTGCTGGTTTCGTCGGGTCGAGAGAATCACCAGCATCTCTATATCCAGACTGATGATCGTGCGGCGGTGGAACACCAAGCGGTGACGTTAGGTATCGGTAAAGATGCCCATCGGCACACCAAGGCGATACGTCCGCCGTTGGCTCCGCATCGGCTAGGGCTGCAAACGGCTCTGATTGTCCCGCTGACGGTCGAAAAAGCGTTGGAGGTACTCGGACCCTCGGAACATGACGAGACGCGGTACAAGAACCTGCCTCCGTGGTTGATTTCGGTAATCAACGACGGTGACCCCGAAGGTAAATACTCGGGGCGTTCTCCTATGGCGTTGGCGGTTGCGTCTGGTCTTCGTCGTTGCGGGTACGGGTTCGAATATTTCCGTGCAGCGATGACGAATCCGACGAACGGGTGTAGCACGAAGTATTTCGCGCTCGTCAACGGTGAGGGCACCGAAGACCCTGAAGCATTCCTAGTTCGAGTCTGGGAGAAGTCAGCCGATCAGCTATCGCCGAAACAGATCGTTGCCGACTTGGAGAACGTCCGGGCTCAGGTAATGGGGGCACCGTGGCCGGGAAAGACCGGGAATACCGATCGGGCTGTGATGCTCGCGTTGTGCGAGCTGGGTACTACGTCGGCGACAACAGCGCTGGCGTTCGGTTCACGGCGTATCGCTGAGGTTGCCCAGATCCAAGACAAGACAGCGCGTAAAGCGCTGAGCCGGTTGGTTGATGCAGATTGGTTGGTCAGGGTGAAAGCGTCCCGATTGGGGGACGCCGATACCTACCGATTCGGACCAACGGTGGACAAGATGACCGCACTTAGTACGTCCCCCCAGTTAGATATAAGAACTATGTGCGGTACTGATGACCAACTTGGTGATGACCGGGTGTTGATGCACCCGGTCTTCCGTAACGGTTCTGGACTCGGCAAGAACCGAGGACAGACATGGTTGATATTGAAGAATGCTGGCCGTCCGATGACGGCCCTAGAGATTGCCGACACGGTCGGCGGGAACCGTCGAACCGTTGATCGTCATCTGATCGAGTTGGGTAAACACGGTCTAGCTGTGAAGACCGGTATTCGGTGGGAGGTTTCCGGAGACTCCCGCCGTTTGGATGAGTTGGCGGTGGAGTTTGGGACTATCGACCGGGCTGTCCGGCAGGCCGAGCAGAACGAACGGAACCGGGAAGGTTTCCGTACCAAGATGCGATTGGCTGGTGCACGCCAACAGAGTGCAGCAGATGAGTTGACCGACGAGGACAAAGCCACGATCGAGGCTCAGGTTACGGAGGAGATCGACCGGGACATTGCCGACGAGAAACGTCGACGCTGGGAGTCCGGGGAGTGGCCCGGCATCGTCTGAATCGTCCAGGGTGTGAAGCCCCTTGGCTTCGTGGCTTAGGAACGAAAATAGGCCCCGGTTTGCGCCGGGGCCTTCGTCGTGTCGTAGGTCAGTTCTCGGACAAGTACCGGTAGACCGTGGCTCGGGAGCATCCGAGCATCCGAGCGATGTCCGGGGCGGTGATGCCCTGAGCCTTCAGCTTCCGGGCCTTAGCCGCGTCGGCGTCGTCCACCTTGCGGGGCCGACCGCCTTTGCGTCCGTTGGTCGCTGCTGCTGCCAGTCCGGCACGGGTTCGTTCGATCATCGTGTCCCGTTCGAGCTGTGCGAATGCGGCCATGATCGTAATCATGGCCTGTCCCATCGGTCCGTCTGTGTGCAATCCCTCTGTGAGGGAACGGAATCCGATCTTGCGTGTGGTCAGTTCTTGGATGAGCTGGAGTACGTGGACCGTGTTCCGGCCCAACCTGTCGAGCTTCCACACGGTGAGCACGTCACCTTCGCGGAGGTGATCCAAGCAAGCATCGAGTTCGGGACGTTCGGTCTTGGAGCCTGATACGCCATGGTCGGTGAAGATCCGTTGTGCCCCAGCAGCGTTCAACGCGTCGAGTTGCAACTGTGGGTCTTGGTCGGTGGTGCTGACTCGTGCGTATCCGATGACTGCCATGGCCCCCGCCTGTCTCATAATCCCGTCGAACCTGATGTTTTGAGACTATAGGTTTTGAGACGGGTTTTCAAGACAGATTCCGAGACTGTTTCTCGAGGACGACGAACGACCGGCTGAGGCTGTCTCGGTTCTCAACAACCGTTCGTTTTTGAGACACCGCACCAGGACTCGACTAACGGGACCGGATGGGGGTCCACCCCGCCTAGCCCGTTGCGGCCTGCTCTCAGGCATACCGGCCAATATCCCCCCGAACTGATGTACCGGGGTGGGGAGGTCCCCTCCCACCCCCTTCGTGGCCTACTCCTCAGTCATACGGGCCGCACGCACGCACGACGGGGGGAGGGGGTGCTCAGCAAGCCGTAACGGCCCGTCTGGCGAACCGGCAGGCCGTTACGGAGATTGAGACGAGTTAGCACCCGCAGTCGACGCGGAGTGCTCTTAACGCTGACGGTTTATGCGCTGGCTGCCCAGTCAGCGAACGAGCTCACTCGAGCCCCAGGCGTCGCATGAAGCGCGATAGGAGAGCCGGACTCGTCTACGACCACACGACCGAGGGCTACCAAGGCGTAGGCGCGGGCCAGTTCTTCGAGCGCCTTGGACGCTTGGACTGTTTCGTTGTTCGCGATGCGGTCGGCTTCCTGCCCGATGGCCACTAGCAGCTTCTCGCGGGTGACGGCGGCAGTGGGGTCTGCCGCTGCCTGGCTCACTGTGGCCGGAATCTGTTGTACGCCTGCATCGTCGGGGGTGATCTCGGTTGCCGGGATCTCTCCCAGGTCGGTGGTCTCGGGTGTGGCTTGCTCGTCAGACATGGCGTTGCCTCCTCCTGGTCGGTCCGCTACCGACCGACACAGATCGTCCCACGACGTTGCGTATCCCGACTCGAGATCGGTTGTGCCCCAATGGCAACCATCTGCACGTTGCCCCTTTGTGTATCCCAGGGGAGGGAACCTCACCCACGGTCCCTAGACCGGCTCGTAATGCGGGCGCCCGGTCGTGTACGGGTTCCGGGCTTTCGTTACCTAAGCCGCGGTGCGATGTTTGCGCTGCTCAGAGTTGGTTTCTACGCTTCCGAGTGATCGCGAATCGAGATCGTTGATTCGCTTCCAAGCCATCAGTAGCCGACCTGGTGTGACACTCCCATCCGGAATCGTCTCTGTTCCGAATACGTGGGGATACGGTGAACCGGACAGCTGGTCCACCTTCAACGGATGGGAACCGCTATGCGTCTTGATCGTGCTCGAACCACCGCCTTACTCGCCGCAATCGTCTTGAGCGCCGGGGGTTGGGTCATCTCAGCCCCGACGGCCCAAGCCGACCCTGTCGGGTTCTGCGTCAAGGCGTCGAAGACGTACGAAAAGTTCAAGAAGTGCTACGAAGACTGCGAGCAAAGCAGCGTCGATCAATCGGGTAACAACCCGGGTAGTCAGCAGGTGTCCCCCCAAACGGGCAACGGGAACAACCAAGCAGGCGGCTCAGGCAACAATGGGAACAGTCCGGGCAACGAAGCGGCTGGCCAAGGGACCGATACGGGTAACCAAGGGGGCAACGAGGGCACCCAGAAATGTCGGTAACCGTCAAAGAGTTGGTCTGATCTGACGCAGGCTTCGTGGGGTAATCGAGCCTGGTCCGTTCCTTCGGATCGGGCTCGACTCGCATCCAGGCATCGCCAGTCCATCGGGGCAGGCATCAACGGGTGCGTTCTATGCCGCGTGTTTCTGGTCCTCGCGTTCCACCTCGTTCGACGCTGGGTGCTTGTCCAGGAGGTGTCCGTACAGCCGCCTCCGGTGCCTGCGCGTGCGACAACGCCAGTCGGACATGCTCCGGCACCTGGGGTTGATTCAGCATCTCGCGGTACGCCGCGTCCCGTGCTTGGTCCAACTCGGCCTGCTTCCGCTCGGCCTCGCGTGCTTCGGCTTCTCGTTGCTGTGTAGCTGCCTCGCGAGCCTTTTCGGCTGCTGTGCGCTCGGCCTCACGTTCCACGCTGGCGGCCTGATTTAGCTCCGGGGTAGGTCGTTCCCCGATCTCGACTGTTTTTCGCTCCTGGGGCCGATCAGGTACCGGGAATGGGAATTCCCGCAATACCTGTTCGCGTGCTTCCTGCTCGACTCTGGCGCGTGCGGCTTCGGGTGTCTCTCGTTCCGGTGTGGTCTTCTCGGGGGGCTTATCTGCGGACGGTTCAGGGCCGCTCTGTAGTCGGCCCTGGAATTCCCTCACGGCTTTCTCGGCAGCCTCACGGGTGACCCGATCGCGCTCGGTCTCTGGTGTCTCGCGTTCTTTGGCTCGGTCGGCGGTGGGCGATTCAATTCGTCTGAGCTGATCAGGAGTCGGGAACTCCAGCGCCACCCGTCTAGCGGCTGTCTCGCCAGCGGCTCTGGCGCGGTCGGCTTCTTCCCGCGCCTTGGCGATTACGCGTATCTTCGCGAGCCGTACCCGAGCACGCTCTTTACGATCACGCGCCTTGGCGATTTCTGCGATTTTCTCCCGACGATTCTCAACAGCTTTTTGATTGACTTCCCGCGCTTTATCTCCGACCCCGGGTAGCTCAAGTTGCTGCCCGGGTATCTGCTGCTTCCCCTTTTCTATGGCAGCTTTGACTACCTGACGATCCGGGGTGAGGTAGTTGAACTTCAAACCCCGTTCTCGCGCTCCGCGTACTAGTTCTTGGAACTCTCGCGGCGTCCTTTCCAGCGGGATTACCGAGACCCATTCGGCAGCACGGTACACCCCCCGATCCAGCAATTCTAAGTGCTTGCCAAGTTGCTCGACGCACCGCGCATCAATTCGACCCGACTTGTATTCCGTAAACTCGCGTTCTCTCTCGTTTACGTAGATGCGGGCCTGATCTAGCCGCTGACCCGTAGATGGCTCTGGATGCTCCCGCACCCATCCATGCTCGCGAGTCTCCCCCCGAATCTCCGCCATTCCGCGATGGAAGTATTCTCCTTGCTGGTTACTCTCTGCGGACATACCGGCCCCCAGGGCTGCGCCTACAACGAATTGAGATGAAGTTCGTAACTGATTACCATCGCACTCGTGAATATGCGGCCATCGAGTTCTTTCCCGTGATTAAGTATGTCCTGCAACAGCTCCGTCGCTGTAGCGTCTTCGGAGCCTCGGTAGCGAAGCGCAGGGTTTATGTTCTTGTATATCGCGTTCTCTCGGTTCACCGGCGAGTCGTACCACTCGGCCTCAGCGAACTTGTTCAGATACTCCCCGAGAAAACATACGAATGTGTCGACCAGGTCGGAGTAGTTCTCTGGTGTCGGCAACTCGGCGTCAGGGAATGCTTCTGATAGTGCAGCGTTCGCCGAGTCCTCGACATCGCCGAACCACGAGAACTCATCTGGAATGCTCTGAATCCCGACACGATCCATGAATTTCCGGGCCTGCGCCTTACGGCGGTCAGCATTGACCCATTTGCTCCACTCGGACTGCTCGACAGGTACGCCGAGATCCATCGTCGTTTGTTCGTCGTCACTCACGTCTACCCCTCTCGTTGCGGCCAGAGTCCCGCGTCCACGGCTCAAGATACAAGCAGGTTGCATCCATCATGTGGGACCTTGGGTTTGGTCGCTCCACCGAGTCGGGTTCAACGCCCAACGGGCGTAAGTATGTTCAGGCGACACGGTGACCACATCGACAACTTGTGTGAGTTCCGCAGGGATGTCGTTGTCTTCGAAGTGCGTTGCGCTGGGCACGATTACGGCATCGGCCTTCGCCCGTCGTGCTGCGGCTATCAGTTCCTGTATCGGATGCTCGGTGCTCGCGCCGAAGGCTACGGTCTTGGCGAAGTTGTAACCGAGTCGCTTTGCTGTGCTGCGTATTTGAGTCTCGTTCCAGCCTTGGGCTACTCCGGCTATGTCCCTGCGGAGGTAGCCGATCGCTACGGGCTTGCTCGCAGAACCAAGCATCGTCATGGCCCTTCGTACAGTCGTTCGTTCGGGAGTCGATCCAATCCGGTTGCAGCACCTGGGATCACACTCACGCCGTCGATGTAGCACCGCTGGCGTTGCTCCTCCAGGAAGAACAGCGCCGAGGTAAGGCAGGCGGCGAAGTCCAGTTGTTCGCCCCGCAGCGTGACGCGTAGGTGCACGTCCGGCTCGTCAGGATGGGGGGATCGGTGCTCGGCAGTCATCGCGAATGCCGATCGCTGCCGCTGTCGGCACCGGGCTCCACGCGTGCGAAGTCGGCGCGGTCGTCTACGACCCGCGTCCCGATCCATGGGCAGCGGCCCGGAACTATCCCGTCGTGCTCGCCGATCCGGCCGTCGACCACCGGGACCATGCCGGAACAGAGCATCGACGGGCAACCGACCCTGAATATTTCACCGGTCTTGTGGAACAGCACGGCCCCGCCTTTGCACTGCGATGCCTTGATCCACGGGCCACACCCGCATCCACATCCGCAATCAGCCACGATGCACCGCCAACGATCGCGAATCGCGATTGATACCGGTACATCCGAGGATCGAGTCCACGACGACACAGGCCGAGGGACGAAACGTGTTGCGTGGTAGTTCGATCCACCGTCGGCTACCCCCTCCGGGTTCCGCTGTCGGCGACGGCAACGCGATGGCTCCCTCGCGAACGATGCTTACGTTCAGCGGGAAAAGCTGGTTGAACAGCCGCGTGTCGTCATCGGGCACATCGGGCCGAACCAGGAACGTCCATCGGTTCGACCCGACATGCGACACGATCGGGCCGACCGCTACGCCGTGGCGCTGCATATGTTGGCGTAGAACGCTTCCCAGCGTTCCGGGCATGGTCAATGCGCCGGTACTCCCGGCAAGGAAGGTGATTCGCTCGGAGTCGGGCGGGTTGATGTTGGCGGCCAGTCCGCAGACCAACCGGTAGTAGACGCATCGTGAGACTGGTGTGTCCCCGAACGAAATGTTTTTCATCGTGATTCAAGCCCCCTGCTCGGATCAAACGGACTAGGCGGCCTGGTCCCCCGAAGCTTTGGAGCCGGGCCTTGTAATAACCCTGACCTCGATGCATCCCCAGCAGAACAGGGTTAGTGTTCGCATGTGTTCGCAGAATCGGACGTGACGGGCCATCTGCTAAGGGAGTTGCGGGTGGTGGCCGGTGTCGGCCTGCGTCAGATGTCTGGGAAGACCCACTACAGCCCCAGCTACCTGTCCGAGATCGAGAACGGCAAGCGGCCTGTTCCTGCGGCCGTGATCGCCGCCTACCGTGAAGTGCTCGGCAGTGATCCGACGTTGGACGTGGATCGGTTGACGGCAACGATGGCTGATCCGTCATCGGCGGGAGGCTCGGCGCTGGAAGACATCTCGGTGATCCTCGAACGGACCCGGCGTCTCGAAGACCAAATCGGGACAGCTTTGGTCATTCCAGCTATTCGTGGAATCGACGGCGCAGCAAGGTCTTTGATTTCGGCTGGTGGTGCCGCTTTAGCGTCCGAGGTTGCTACCTATCGGGGGTGGCTCGAACACGTAGCGGGCAACTTCGTGCTTGCCGACAAGGCACTCACCGATGCGGTGCAGCTCGCCGAAGAATCTGGGGATGCCTCCCTGATCGAACACGCCTTGTCGTTCCTCGCGTATACGGCCTGGCATCGCGGGGATTCGGCGCGAGCGCTCGACGTGACAGACGCCGCGATCCGGGTGCCGAAAGCACACCCGGTACTCGGTGCCTATGACCGCTATCAGCAGGCCGAATTGCTTGCAGCAGAAGGTGATCACACCGGGGCTGTTCGAGCGCTCCACAAGGCCGATAAGGCGGCGGAATCCACCGATGAGCTCGACCTGCCTCGGCATGGATATTGGTATATCGAGGGGTTCTGGGCCGTGCAACGCGGCGTAGTGCTGTCACTGCTCGGCCGCGAGTCCGAAGCCGTACGGGAGGCCAGGGCTGGGGTCGCTGCCTTACCTCCGGAATTCCAGCACTCCGAATGGCTGGGCATCATGCTCCGCCGGATCAACCCGGAGATGACAATCCCCTGAGTCTTCGCGGTCTCACGGCTGCTTGCGGAACTATCCGACCTGTCCGCTCGTGGCGAGGGTGTCCGCCATCGCTGATGCCTCGGGCGACAGATGCGAGACGCAGACCAGCGGTTGGCGCGCCTTCTCCGCAAACTCCACCGTGACCGGCGCGTGGTCGGACCAGCGCTGGTCATAGGAAGCAGCACGCTCCACCCGCGCCGATATGGCTCGGGCTGCGATATCCTGCGTTGTGTAAACCGCGTCGATGCGCCAACCGGTGTCGTTATCGAAGGCGCGGCCTCGATAGGACCACCAGCTGTACGGGCCCTCGACGGCCGGATGCAGCTGGCGCACCACGTCGACGTAGCCCGCGGCGAGCAGCTCATCGATCCAGGCGCGCTCCTCGGGGAGGAATCCGGCCGACTTCCGGTTGCCCTTCCAGTTCTTCAGGTCGAGTTCGGTGTGTGCGATGTTCCAGTCGCCGCTGACCACGAACTCGCCGGTGCGTGCGGTGAGGTAGGCGCCGAGTTCGGCCATGTACCGGTACTTTTCGTCCTGGCGCGTGGTGCCCGCCTCACCCGAGTGCACGTACACGCTGGCAACCGTGACCTCGCCGAAGTCGGCCTCGAGGTAGCGCCCGGACGCGCCGAACTCACTGCTGCCGAAGCCGATTCGGACCGCGTCCGGTTCGCGCCTCGACAGGATCGCGACGCCCGCTCTGCCCTTGGATTCCGGCTCGGCCTGCGCTAGCCACCAGCCCTCGGCCAGCGCCGGTGCCAGCGCCGCTCTGGTCTGCTCGTCGGTGGCCCTCGTCTCTTGGACGCAGACGATGTCGGCCTCCGTCGCGGCGAGCCAGGCCAGCATGCCTTTGCCCGCGGCCGCGCGGACGCCATTTACGTTCACAGTCGAAATGATGTAGGCCACCGCACGACCGTACAATGCTGGTCAGATGAACTCCCTCGGACACCGCCGTCCAGGAAAGGGTGATGACGATGCCGTCTGACACCGCCAAGTCCTCCGCCGCCGCGAAACGCGCCACAAGCGCCGCCCGCCCGCCGGTCACGACCAAGACCAAGCCGGAGCTACCCAAGGCTGTCAAGGCATTGCACACGGGCTCCGGTGATCCGCTGCTCCTGTTGCACGGCTTCATGATGTCGCCGCACTGCTGGGAACAGACCGCGACGCGGCTGTCGAGCCAATGCGAGGTGTACGCGCCGGCCTTCGCTGGCCACTGGGGTGGTGAGCGCGCGGACGGCTGGTCGGTCGACGTGCACTCGCTGGCCGACCGGATCGAGGATCAGCTCGATGAACTCGGCTGGCGCACCTGCCATATCGCGGGCAACTCGCTCGGCGGCTGGGTCGGTGTCGAACTCGCCAGGCGCGGCCGGGCCCGCACGCTCACCCTCGTCGCCCCGGCGGGCGGCTGGCACGCGCCGTCGCTCACTCAGCTGCGGATCAATCTGAAATTCCTCTCGCTGGTGCCGATCGTCGAAATCGGCAAGCGCCTCGGCGGTTTCGCGATCAACAACCCGATCGCCCAGCGCTTCACCCTGTTGCTGCTGAGCAAGAACGCGGCCGCGGTGCCCCGGCGCGATACCGCCGCCGCCATCATGGCCGCCCTGCATTGCCCGTCCATGCTGCCGTTCATCGTCAGCAGCATCCGCGGCCCCGCGCAGGAAGACCTGTCCACCCTGGAGACGCCGGTGCGGCTGCTGCTCTCCGAATACGACCGGGTCATTCCCAATCGCGTCTACGCCCGCCGCTACCTGAAGGAACTCCCCGAGTCCGCCGACCGCATCGTCGTCCACGGCGTCGGGCACGTCCCGATGCTCGAGGCGCCGGACCGTATCGCGACCCTCATCGCCGAGCACGTGTACGCCAGCCGCAACCGCCTGCGCGCGGTGTGAGGCACGGGATATCCACAGGTCAGAGAGTTATCCACAGATCGAGGAAAGCTCTCGATCTCGGTCTCGCCGACGCCTACTGTTTCGAGTCATGGGGAGCACACCAACCGACCGCGTGATGCATCAGCTCCGCGGCGACGTCGACGGACTGTATGAACTGAACAGCAAGACCAACGAGGAGGTCGAGAAAACCGGCTGCACGGTTCGCGGCATCGATAAACGTCTCCAACGGTTGGAGACGACGTGTGGTCGACAGTTCGGTCTTCTTCTCGCCACTCAGCGACAGCACGCGCACCGCTTCGATCGCGTGGAATCGGCTCTCGGGGAAGTGGTGACGCAGGTGAACAACCTGGCACCACTGCCAGCACGAGTGGATGAACTGGCAGGGCAGGTGAACTACCTGACAGAACGAGTCGACCACCTGACGGAGCAAGTCGACGAACTTGCACCGCTGCCAGCACAAGTAAATGGCCTGACGGGGCAGGTCACCGACCTGACGGGACAGGTCACCGACCTGACGGGACAGGTCACCGGCCTGACGGGACAGGTCACGCACCTGACAGAACGAGTCGACCACCTGACGGAACGAGTCGACGAACTTGCGGCACTGCCAGCACAAGTGAACAGCCTGATGGGGCAGGTGACTCACCTGACAGAACGGATGGATCATCTGACGGAACGAGTGGACCAACTCGCAGAACTGCCCGCGCGGGTGAATCGGCTCGAAGTACACGTGACTGAACTGGCGGTAGTCGTGCGTCAGAACTCGAAGACCCTCGATGTTGTGGTCGACCTCCTGCGGAAGCAGCAGCCTGCTTCGCAGGACGGTGCGGGATAACCAGCGTTCTCGACGCGGCGCTTCCCCTGTCCCCCTTTCATTTTAACCTGGGCAACGGTCGCGATACATCGGCCTTCGGGTCGATGTATCGGCGACGGTCGCGCCCTTAACCTGTGGAACAGTTTCGGTCCGGGCACAGGGTGGAGAGAAAATGGACGATCTGCTGGATAAAGTCGCCGTGGTTACCGGGGCGGCGAGTGGGATCGGGCGCGGGATGGCCGAGGCGTTTGTCGACGCGGGGATGCGGGTTGTGTTGAGTGATGTGGAGGTGGACGCGCTGCATTCCACGACTGCCGAATTGCGGGCCGCCGGGGCGGATGTGCATGCGGTTGTCGCGGATGTCTCGGCGCCGGATGACGTTACGGAGCTGGCCGAGGCGACGCTCGAAAAGTATGGGGCCGTGCATGTTTTGGCCAATAACGCGGGGGTCTATGCGGGTAGCAGGCCCAGTTGGGACAGCACGCTGGACGACTGGGAGTGGATTCTCGGGGTCAATCTGATGGGTGTGGTGCACGGGCACAGCGTCTTTCTGCCGATCATGATCGAGCAGGGCGTAGCTGCGCACATCGTCAATACCGCGTCGCTTGCCGCGGCGGTCGGCGGCTCGTCGCTGTACGGTGCGACGAAGTCGGCGGTGCTCGCGTTGTCGGAGACGGTGTATCTCGAGCTCGTCGGTGGCGGTTTCCAGCCTCGGGTATCCGTGCTGATACCCGGAGTAGTCGACACGAACATCTTTGATTCAGAACGCAATCGGCCGAATCGGCTATCCGATGTCGGTCCGCGCCCGGACGGCTGGAATATCGAGGCGGCCCGGAAAGCATTCGCGCTCGGCACCAGTCCGCGCGTCATCGGCGAGCATGTCGTTCGGGCAATTCATGAGGAACGCTTCTATGTGCTGACGCACCCGGAATGGAAAGGACACATCGAACACCGGATGAGACAGATCATCAACGGCGACAACCCCACTCAGTTACCGCCGCCCGGCCGGTAACCGCAACTCAGGACGCGACGCCGGTCCGCTTACCGTCGGATCGGGGGAAGCCGAGCAGCAGTCGGCAGACCTCGTCGGGGACGTCGAGTTGGGGGCAGTGGCCGACGCCGGGGAGGGCGACGAACTCACTGCCGGGCAGCATGGCGTGCAGGGCACGAGCGGCGGAGATCGGGATGATGCGGTCCTTGGTGCCGTGCACGACGAGGACCGGGCAGGTGATGACGAGATCGACGTGGCCCGAAGGATGTTCGCGGGCGTAGCGGGTGGCGTCCTGGCCGCGCGCGGCGACGGCGGCCATATCGGGCACCGAACGTACCGCGGTAGTGAGGAATTCGGGGTCGGCGAGGACGCCGGGACCGTAGACGAACAGCGCTACCGCGCGGCGCACACCCCAGCGCACCAGCGCGGTCGGAATAGGCAGGAGGCCGACAAGGCGGAAGAACAATCGGTATTCACGCAGCCGACCGACGCGGGCCAGCCAGTGCCGGGCCAGCAGTGGCTCGTCGAGGGCGACCACGGCGGTGACCCCGCCCGGGTGCCGGGCGGCGGCGTGCAGAGCGGTGGCGGCGCCGAGGGAGTTGCCGACGAGGGTCAGCGGACCGTGTTCGGCGATGATCGCGTCGACGAAGGCGTCGAACTGCGGGGTCAGCGGGCCAGGCCCGCGCGGATCAGCCAGGCCGAAGCCGGGGAGGTCGACGGCGAAGGCCGCCCGTCCCTCGGCGGCCAGGGCGGTGAGGACGCCGTGCCAGGTGTCCGCGCTGTCGGCGTAACCGTGCAGCAGCAGGATCGGGGTGCCGGATCCGGAGACGGAAAGGACCCGCGTGTTGACGTCGTTGTAGCGGGCGGTGGTTTCGGTGATCATCGGCCGGTTGCCCCTTACGAGCTCGCACAGGTGCGCAGGACTAGTGGCGTTTCGATTGCGGGACAGGGAATCCCGGGCGCGCACGCCGTTGTAGCGCACCCGGGACTCCGTAAACTGTTACGCCAGTAGACCCTTGGCGATGTGGGTCACCTGGATCTCGTTGCTGCCCGCGTAGATCATCAGCGACTTGGCGTCGCGCGCGAGCTGTTCCACGCGATACTCGGTCATGTACCCGTTGCCGCCGAACAGCTGCACCGCCTCCATGGCGACATCGGTGGCCGCCTCGGATGCGTAGAGCTTCATCGCCGACGCCTCGGCCAGCGTCGGCGGCTTACCCGCGCGACCCCGCTCCAACGTGTTGAACACCATGTTCTGCACGTTGATTCGGGCGATCTCCATCTTGGCCAGCTTGAGCTGGACGAGCTGGAAGCGGCCGATCTCCTGACCCCAGAGCTTGCGATTCTTCGCGTAATCCAGGCAGAGCCGGTGGCATTCGTTGATGATGCCGAGCGCCATGAAGGCCACCCCGACGCGCTCGGCGGTGAAGCTGGACCTGGCGCTCTCCCTGCCGTCACCGCCCTTGTGCTCCTCGGTCTCGCCGAGCAGGCGATCCTTGCCGAGGCGGACATTGTCGAAGAACAGCTCGCCGGTGGGCGAGGCGTGCAGGCCCATCTTCTTGAACGGCTTGCCCTGAGTGAGCCCCTCCATGCCCTTGTCGAGCACGAAGGTGAGCACCTTGCGGTCGCGCTTGTCCGCGCCGTCGCCCTCATCGAGCTTGGCGTAGACGATCATCACGTCGGCGAACGGACCGTTGGTTATGAAGGTCTTCTGCCCGTTGAGCAGGTAGTCCTCGCCGTCGCGCTTGACGTAGGTCTTCATGCCACCGAACGCGTCCGAGCCAGAGTCGGGCTCCGTGATCGCCCATGACGCAACCTTTTTCGCGGTCACAATGTCGGCGAGCCAGCGCTCCTTCTGGGCAAGGGTGCCGCGGGACATGATGGTGGTCGCGCCGAGGCCGATACTGACGCCGAGCGCGGTGACCACACCCATACAGACACCGGACAATTCGCCGACCACCACTGCCATCAGCGATTCCTGCCCGGCGAACGGGCTGCCGCCGGACGACTTTTCCTTCTTCTCCGGCTTCGGCTCGCCCGCGGCGATGGCCGCCTCTTTGGCCTTCTGCTTGGCGAGCAGCTTCTCCACCGCCTCGCCGCCCATCGCATCGATCCCGAACTCGCTGAACAGCTTCCGGATGATCGGGTACGGCGACATCTCGCCACTGTCCAGCGCGTCCAGGTTGGGCCGGATTTCCTTGTCGATGAACGTCCGCACGGCATCGCGGATCAGCACATCGGTCTCGGACCATTCGAACATCGTCGTTCTCCCTATCGTTGCGGCGAGCTCAGGGCAGCCGTGCGGAGATGTCGTCGATCAACCACGGTCCCTCGGTCTCGATCGTCTTCACATCGTGCCAACCGGCCAGCTCGGAGATGGCCCCGCCCTGCACCGCGAACACCTTGCCGGTGATCGGGCACTTGTCCGAGGCGAGGTAGGCCACCAGGGGCGAGATATTGGCCGGGCTGAAGGCATCGAATTCGCCCTCTTCGACCTCGTCGGCCTCGGCCGCCATCATGGCGCCCATGCCGGGTGTGGCCAGGGTGAGCCTGGTGCGCGCGATCGGCGCGATGGCGTTGACGCGCACCCCGTAGCGGGCCAGTTCGTCGGCCGCGACCAGGGTGAGCGCGGCGATCCCCGCCTTGGCCGCGCCGTAGTTGGCCTGGCCAGCGTTCGGCACCGTGGTGCCGGAGGCGGACGCGGTGTTGATCACCGCGGCGTTCGGCTGATTGCCAGCCTTGCTCTGGTCTTTCCAGTAGGCGGCGGCATGGTGCAGCACGGCGGCGTGGCCCTTGAGGTGCACGGCGATCACCGAGTCCCACTGCGCCTCGTCCAGGCCCGCGATGAACGCGTCGCGCAGAATGCCCGCGTTGTTGACCACGATATCGAGTCCGCCGAGCTCGGCGACCGCCTGGTCGACCACGTTCTTCGCGCCGTCCCAGGTGGCGATGTTCGCGGTGTTGGCGATCGCCTTGCCGCCCGCGGCGATGATCTCGTCGACGACCTCTTGCGCGGGCGTGGTGTCGGCGCCCTCACCCTCGTTGCTGCCGCCGAGGTCGTTGACGACCACGGCCGCGCCCTCTCGTGCGAACAGCAAGGCGTGCTCGCGGCCGATACCGCGACCGGCGCCGGTGATGACGGCTACTCGACCTTCGAGTGCACCCATCGATGCCTCCTCTTCCTGAAGTCTGTGCTGAATGTTGCGGCCGGAGAACGGCTTTCGCCGGGACGACGAGTTGGCCGTCCCGGCGCGGGCTCAGTCGGCGATCTCGGCGAGCCCGTCGCTGAGGACAACGTCCTCGCCGCGCACGGTTTCGAAGGCGTAGGTGGTGACGCCGTCGGCCGAGCCGACCCGCCAGATGCGGGTCTCCAGATCGTCGCCGGGGAGCACCATCTTGGCGAAGCGCACGGCAAACCGCTTGAGCCGGTTGACATCCGACCCGCCGACCTCGGTGAGCACCGCCCAGGACGCGAACGCCATGGTGCACAGCCCGTGCGCGATGATGCCGGGCAGCCCGGCATCCTTGGCCACCTGCTCGTCCAGGTGCAGCGGCACCGGATCACCGGCAGCCGGTGAGTAACGGAAGGTTTGGTCGTCGTCGACGTGCTGCGGGACAACGGCCACCGGCGGCGCCGCCCGCAGGCTCTCGTCGAACTTGTGCGGCGGCGCCGCGACGCCGACCGTCTTCCCGGCGTCGATATGGCGGAAGAAGGCGGTCAGGTACTGCTCGTTGACCAGTTCCCCGTCCTCGGTGCGGCATTCGATGAGGATGGTGATGGTCGAGCCGTTGGACCGGCTGGTGTAGCCGATCGCCTTGCCGCGCGAGACCAGCTTGTCGCCGGGCACGATCGCCCGATGGAAGTGGAAGTCCTGCTCGCCGTGCACGACCCGGCCGAAGATGTCCAACGGCGCGACGTCGATCACCGGCATCAGCATGGCCTCGAACACCGGAACGATGCCGAAGATCGGCGAGGCCACCTTACCGGCGAGGTGCGCCTGGATCGGATCGTTGGTCGCCGCGGCGTATTCGCCGATCCGCTCGCCGGTTACCTCGAAACGTTCTTCGTCGCACCAGGTTTCGAGACCGGCGTCATCGAATTCGACGAGCCGTGCGGTGCTGGTCTCCGATGTCATGCTGTGTCCTCTCCGGCATGCGGACTTGGCCCCGCGTGGTTGAGCAGGCTGTCGCCGCTCATGCCGAGGCCAGGGCGTCGAGCTGCTCGAGGGTCTTGTCCAGCTGCTTGAGGCCGTCCTTCTCGACCGCCTTGCCGAGCGCACCCTTGATCAGCGCGCCTTCGAAGTCGCCGGAGACGAGGATGGTGCTGCCTCCGTCGCCCTTGGGCTGGATGTCGAAGGTGAATTCGGTCTTCACACCGGCCATTCCGGCGCCGCCGAGGGTGAGCTTGGTCGGCTGCTGAACCGAAAGCACGGTCCACTCCATCTTGTTCGCCATGCCGAGCATGACGATCTTGGCGACCAGCTTGGAGCCCTCGGTCAGCACGGCGGGCGGCTCCTCCATGAAGCGCTCGTGGATGGTGAACCACTTGTCCCAGGTGTTCGGGTCGGAGACGACCGCCCAGAGCGCCTCGGGGGTGGCGTTGACGTCCTTGGTGGCTTCGATGTGTCCCATTGGGTTAGCTCCTCGTCGAGTTCGTTGTGCGCTGAGTTGATGACGCTTCGCAGGCTCAGCGTTCTGCGCGCTGATAGGCGGTGACGACCGCGGCGCCGCCGAGGCCGATGTTGTGCTGCAGGCAGGCGGTGACGTTGTCGACCTGACGCTTGTCCGCGGTGCCGCGCAGCTGCCAGGTGAGCTCGGAGCACTGCGCCAAACCCGTCGCGCCGAGCGGGTGTCCCTTGGAGATCAGGCCGCCGGAGGGGTTCACCACCCACGTGCCGCCGTAGGTGGTCAGGTTCTCGTCGATCAGCTTTCCGGCCTCGCCCTCGCCGCACAGGCCGAGCGCCTCGTAGGTCAGCAGTTCGTTCGCCGAGAAGCAGTCGTGCAGCTCGATGGCCTGGAAGTCCTCCGGGCCGAGGCCGGACTGCTGGTAAACCTGCTGTGCCGCTTGGACTGTCATGTCGTAGCCGACGAGGTTCTTCGCGGTCTCGTCGAAGGTGGACTTGAAGTCGGTGGTCATCGCCTGTCCGACGATCTCCACCGCCTGCGCGGCCAGATTGTGCTTGTCGACGAACGCCTCGCTGGCCAGGATCACCGCGCCGGAGCCGTCGGAGGTCGGCGAGCACTGCAGCTTGGTGAGCGGGTCGTAGATCATCCGCGAGCCGAGGATGTCATCCATCGAATACTCGTCCTGGAACTGCGAATACGGGTTGTTCACCGAGTGCTTGTGGTTCTTGTAGCCGATCTTGGCGAACTGCTCCGCGGTGGTGCCGTACAGCTTCATGTGCTCGCGGCCCGCCGCGCCGAACATCCACGGCGCCACCGGGAACAGCACCTCGGAGATCTCGGCGAGCGCCATGATGTGCCGTGCCATCGGCTGCTCGCGGTCGTCCCAGGTGGAGCCGAGCGAGCCGGGCTGCATCTTCTCGAAGCCGAGGGCCAGCGTGCACTCGGCGAGGCCACCCCGAATCGACTGTGCCGCAAGATAAAGCGCGGTCGAGCCGGTGGAACAGTTGTTGTTGACGTTGACCACCGGGATGCCGGTCATGCCCAGTTCGTAGACCGCGCGCTGGCCGGAGGTGGATTCGCCGTAGACGTAACCGACGTAGGCCTGCTCGACCAGGTCGTAGGCGATGCCCGCGTCGGCGAGCGCCTTGGTCCCCGACTCCCGAGCCATATCGGGATAGTCCCAATCGGTGCCGTCTTCGTTCTTGCGGCGGCCCGGCTTTTCGAACTTCGTCATGCCGACGCCGACGACATAGACCCTCCTCGCGGAGCGAGTCGATGAGGGGTGGTGGTCGGGTGACGGGTGGGCCTTGTTCGCCATCGAACTCCTCAGGTTTGGTGCCTGTCCCGGCGTGCTCCGCCAGGTGCCGTCCGCGGGCGGGCAGCGGTGGGCCGATCCGTCCGGAACCAGCTGAAAACAAACATACAGAGATGTATGTAAGTACGCAAGGTTGTCTCCGTTACCCGAGGTTGCGGCTACTAAATAGCCAGGTGATAGCATCCGGCCCGAGACATACAGGTGGAGGTGTATGTGTAGCCAGTTCATGCTGGTACGCAGCGAATCGCCGGGCGTCGGCGCTATACGGATTCCGTGGCTGTGACGTGACTCACCGCCCTCGATGACGTAACAGCCGTGTAATCGTTCGGAAATTCCCCGTCCACAACCGTGTACGACCGTCGAATGGTTGCAGTTTTCGGTGCGGGGATGAGGAGTAAAACGTGGTCGAGCTCGATACCCGATCGTCGAATTCCGACGGGATCGCCGCGGCGAAGGAAACGCTCGAGGACTACACGCTACGGTTCGCGCCACGCAGCTACCGGAAATGGAGCCCGGCCGTCGTCGGCATCTCCGCCCTGGGCGGCATCGCCTACCTGGCCGACTTCGCCATCGGCGCGAACATCGGCATCGCGCACGGCACCGGGAACGCGCTGCTCGGCATCGGCTTCTTCGCGATCGTCATCATGGTGACCGGATTCCCGCTCGCCTATTACGCGGCGCGCTACAACCTCGATCTCGACTTGATCACGCGCGGTAGCGGATTCGGTTATTACGGCTCGGTGCTCACCAATGTCGTGTTCGCGTCGTTCACCTTCATCTTCTTCGCGCTGGAGGGGTCGATCATGGCCCAGGGGCTGAAACTCGGTCTAGGCGTACCGCTGTGGCTCGGCTATCTCGCCTCGACGCTGCTCATTTTCCCGCTGGTCATCTACGGCATGAATACGCTGGCCAAACTGCAGGTCTGGACGACCCCGCTGTGGCTGTTGCTGATGGTGCTGCCATTCGGGTTCCTGCTGGTCCGCCATCCGGATTCGGTGTCGTCGTTCTTCGCCTACGGCGGCGAAAATGGTTCCGGGGTAAGCATTTCCGGCACGCTGCTGGCCGCGGGCGTGTGCCTCTCACTGATCGCGCAGATCGCCGAGCAGATCGACTACCTGCGCTTCATGCCGCCGCGGACGCCGGAGAACGCGCGCAAGTGGTGGGGCTGGATGCTGCTCGCCGGGCCGGGCTGGGTGGTCTTCGGCGCGCTCAAGCAGGTGGTCGGGTTGTTCCTCGCGGTGTATCTGATCGCGAATCTGCCTGCCGCGCAGGGCATCGCGAACCAGCCGGTGCACCAGTTCCTGGAGATCTACCGCGACATGGTGCCCGGCTGGCTCGCCATGACGCTTGCCGTGGTGCTCGTCGTGATCAGCCAGATCAAAATCAATGTCACCAACGCGTATTCGGGGTCGCTGGCCTGGACCAACTCCTACACCCGGGTCACCAAGTCCTACCCGGGTCGGCTGATCTTCCTCGCCGTGAACCTGGTGATCGCGCTGATCCTGATGGAAGCCAACATGTTCGACTTCCTCAACAACATTCTCGGCTTCTACGCCAACTGCGGCATCGCCTGGATCGTCACCGTCGCAACGGATATCGCGGTCAACAAGTATCTGCTGAAGATCTCGCCGAAGCAGCCGGAGTTCCGTCGCGGCATGCTCTACGACTTCAACCCCGTGGGGCTGGTCGGGTTCGGGCTCTCGGCGGTGCTGTCGATCATGACGTTCTTCGGGGTCTTCGGTGAGCTGCTGAAGCCGTACTCGCCGATCGTCGCGCTCGCGGTCGCGTTCGTGGCCACGCCGCTCACCGCGCTCGCCACCAAGGGCAAGTACTACCTGCGGCGCAGCGACGACGGCATCGACCTGCCGATGTACGACGAGCACGGCAACCCGTCGGGCGAGACGCTGACCTGCCACGTGACCGGGCTGGAGTTCGAACGCCCGGACATGATCGCCTCCGCGGTGCCCGGCCCCGAAGGCGAGATCCAGTACATCAGCTCCCTCGCCCTGTCCACCGACAAACTCGGCCACCACCTCCTCCCCCAACAGCACTGACCCATCCGGCGAGCGGGACATGTCGAGCGACGCTCCGACATGTCCGGCTCGCCGGTAAAGCGCTCTGACTGAACGACTGTTGGCTAGTATCAGCGAACACACAGTTCATCGGGGGGGTTGATGGTGTTGCGACGGTTCGGAATTGCGATCATCTCGGCAATCGTGTTGACCGCCTCGGCAGGTGCGAGCGCCGTCGCCGCTCCGGCGGGCACGGATCGCGCCGAACTCCAGCGGGCCATCGATGATCTGGTCGCCGCGGGCGCGGCCGGAGTCCAAGTGCGCGTGCATGATCAGCGCGGCGAGTGGACCGGCAGCGCCGGAGTCGCGGAACTCGGCCGGCCTGAGCCGGTTTCGGTGGACGGCGAGTTCCGCATCGGCAGCATCACCAAGATGTTCGTGTCCACGGTGCTGCTGCAATTGGTCGGCGAGGGCCGGCTGACGCTGGACGACCCGCTTGCCGAGCATCTGCCCCAGTTCGGCCTCGACCCGCGCATCACCGTCCGAATGATGTTGCAGCACACCAGCGGCCTGTTCAACTACACCGGTGAAGCACGGCCCGACGGCAGCACCGAACCGGGAATTCTGCCGCTGTCCGGCCGGGAGTCGGTGGACGCGGTGCAACGTGACTATCGGCCCGACGAACTGATTCGGTTCGCATTGACCAAACCCGCACGGTTCGAGCCCGGCACCGCCTGGTCGTACTCCAACACGAACTACCAGCTGGCCGGGATGCTGATCGAAAAGCTCACCGGACTGCCGTACAGCGTGCAGATCTACAGCCGCATCGTGGCGCCGCTCGGCCTCTGGAACACCATGTTGCCCGGCAACTGGCCGGAGATCGTCGGGCCGCACGCGCACGGATACGCCGCCTACACCGACGGCGGCGCGCCGATAACTGTCGATATCACCCGGCAAAATCCCTCATGGGCGGGCGCCGCCGGTGAAATCATCTCGACCACAAGAGATCTCGACACCTTCGTGACCGCACTGCTCGGCGGCCGCCTCCTCGCGCCACCGCTGCTCGCCGAGATGCGTGCCGTCCGTGCGATCGGGCCAGACGCGGGCTACGGCCTGGGGTTGGCGCAATTGGAGTTCACCCCGGACTGCGTCGGTCTCGGTCACAACGGCGGCGTCCCCGGCTACTACACGGATATGTACAGCACCGCCGATGGCACCAGGCGCATCGAAGTGTCCGTGACTATGGGGCCGACCATGGACTCGGGCAACCCGAGCACCCTCTTGCCGTTGATCGCGAAAGAGGAATCCGTGCTGACCAAAGGGCTGTGCGGGCAATAGCTACGAGTCGGTGCCGCGCACGTCCGCCAACGCGGCGTCGGCAATGTTGTGCAGGTGGGTGGTCGCGCGGCGCCAACGCCGTTGCGCGCGTTCGTTATCCGGGTCGACGAAGTTGGAGATCAGGATGCCGCGCAGGGCGTCCATCGCGGTGTAGATGAAGTCGCGCGCCTCTTTGCGGCGAATCTCGTCCGGCACGAACCGGGCGACCGCCATCAACACGGCGTTGTTGACGAACGGCTCGACCTTCTCCATCGCGGCGGCCAGTATCGGATCGGTCCGTCCGGCCACCCACAGTTCGACGGTCGCGATGAACAGCGGGCCCTGGTGCAGCTCCCACAGGAATTCCAGCGCCGCGGCGACCGGGTCGTTGCCGCGCTCGACCTTGGCCATCTCGCGCATCGCGGTCTCGGCGCGCAGTTGCGCCAGGTGACTGATCGCCGCGACCACCAGGTCGGTCTTGGAACCGAAGTGGTGCACCTGCGCGCCGCGGGTGACCCCGGCGCGTTCGGCGACCCGCGGCGTCGTCGTCCCGGCGTATCCGTATTCGACCAGACAGTCGATGGTCGCGTCGAGCAGCCGGGTGCGCATTTCGGTGCTGCGTTGCTCCTGGGTGCGCCGCTGCGGTTTCGCGACTTCGATCCTGGCCATCCGGCGATTCTACACTTACATACAGCTCTGTATGTTCAGACGAAGCGCGGCGTCAGGCGACCAGCGCGGCCGCCGCGACGAGGCGGGCGTCGCGGCGGGCCACCGCGATGGTGATCGCGAACAGCACCACGCCGACCACGGCGAGGCCGGCACCGACCATCGCCGGCGCGGTGTAGCCGAACCCGGCGGCGATCACGGCACCGCCGAGCCACGCGCCGGCGGCGTTGGCGATGTTCAGCGCGGCATGGTTCAACGCGGCGGCCAGGGTCTGCGCCTCGTGTGCCACGTCCATCAGCCTGGTCTGCAGCCCGGGCGCCAGCGACGCGCCGGTCGCACCGACCAGGAACGCGCCGATCGCGGCGGTGTAGGGATTGTGTGCCGCCGCGACGAAAACGGCGAGAATGACGGCCATGCCGATCATCGAGGCATAGATCGCCCGATCCACACCCTTGTCGGCGAGCACCCCGCCGACGATGTTGCCGACCACCATGCCGACACCGAACAGCATCAGTACCACCGGAACCAGTCCGGCCGACATCCCGGCGACACCGGTGAGCGTGGTGGTGATGTAGGTGTAGACGGCAAACATGCCGCCGAAGCCGATCGCGCCGACCAGCAGGGTCAGCAGCACCTGGGGGCGGCGCAGTGCGCCGAGTTCGGTCATCGGATTGGTCATGGTGATGCCGGTGAGCTCCGGTACGTACCTGATCAGGGCGGCTATCGTCGCCAGGCCGATGACCGCGACCACCACGTAGGCGTCGCGCCAGCCGAGATGCTGGCCGAGCCAGGTGGCCAAGGGAACGCCGACAACATTGGCGGCGCTCAAGCCGAGCATAACCGCGGCAACCGCTTTAGCGCGCTGCCCCACCGGAGCGAGCGTGGCGGCGGCCAGCGAAGCCACCCCGAAGTAGGCGCCGTGCGGCAGGCCGGAAACGAACCGGGCGAGCACCAGCAGGTGGAAGGTCGGCGCGAGCACGGTCGCCACATTGCCCAGCGTGAATGCCGCCATCAAGGCGATGAGCAACTTCTTGCGGGAGACCCGCGCGCACAGCGCCGCGATGACCGGCGCGCCGATCACCACGCCGAGCGCGTACGCCGATACCGCGTGCCCCGCGGTCGGCTCGGAGACACCCATGGCCCGCGCGATGTCCGGCAGCAAACCCATGGTGACGAATTCTGTTGTGCCGATGCCGAACCCGCCGAGTGCCAGCGCGAGCATGGCAGGCATATGCCAGGTCGTCCGCGCGGCTTCGGAGCGTGCGGAGGCCTGGGTGGCGAGGGGAGTGGTCACGTATCCATGAAACGCTTCTTAAGTCAGTTTCGCTTCCCCGGTAAACGTGAGTTGAGACACGCTAACAACGAGAAAACGTGCAGGTCAGCATGTAAAAAAAGTGCATTAAGGACACGTCATGCCCCATGACCTGGCAAATTCCGTTCGGAACCAATCGGGTACCAGGAAAACAGTCCGGGCACCCGTACCACCATGTGGTGCGGGTGCCCGTGAAGTCATCCCCCGGCGCCGGATTCGCTTCCAGCGCCGGGTGTTACCTGGTCAGCGGAGAGCGCGGGCCAGGTTGGCGTCGAGCGCGCCGAGGAATTCCTCGGTGCTCAGGTAGCCCTGATCGCCGCCGACGAGCGACGCGAGGTCCTTGGTCATCTGGCCGCCTTCGACGGTCTTGATGACGACATCCTCGAGGGTCTGCGCGAAGCCGATGACCTCGGGGGTGTTGTCGAGCTTGCCTCGGTGCTCGAGCCCGCGCGTCCAGGCGAAGATCGACGCGATCGGGTTGGTAGAGGTCGGCTTGCCCTGCTGGTGCTGGCGGTAGTGCCTGGTGACGGTGCCGTGCGCGGCCTCCGCCTCACAGGTCTTGCCGTCCGGGGTCAGCAGCACCGACGTCATCAGGCCGAGCGAGCCGAAGCCCTGCGCCACGGTGTCGGACTGCACGTCACCGTCGTAGTTCTTGCAGGCCCAGACGTAGCCGCCCTCCCACTTCATGGAGGAGGCGACCATGTCGTCGATCAGGCGGTGCTCGTAGGTCAGGCCCGCCGCGTCGAACTGGGTCTTGAACTCGGCATCGAACACGTCCTGGAACGTGTCCTTGAACATGCCGTCGTAGGCCTTGAGGATGGTGTTCTTGGTGGACAGATACACCGGGTAGTTCTGCTGCAGGCCGTAATTGAACGAGGCCCGCGCGAAATCGATGATCGAAGCCTTGAAGTTGTACATGCCCATGACGACGCCGCCGTCCTCGGGCATCTTCACGACCTCGTGCTGGATCGGCTCGCTGCCGTCCTCCGGCGTGAAAGTGATGGTGACCGAACCGGCCTGATACACCTTGAAGTCGGTGGCGCGGTACTGGTCGCCGAACGCGTGCCTGCCGATGATGATCGGCTTGGTCCAGCCGGGCACCAGGCGCGGGACGTTGGAGATGATGATCGGCGCGCGGAAAATGGTGCCACCGAGAATGTTGCGGATGGTGCCGTTGGGCGAGCGCCACATCTTCTTCAGGCCGAATTCCTCGACGCGCGCCTCGTCCGGCGTGATGGTGGCGCACTTGACGCCGACACCGTGGCGCTTGATCGCCTCGGCCGCGTCGACGGTGACCTGGTCGTCTGTCTTGTCCCGATACTCGATGCCCAGGTCGTAGTACTCGAGATTCACATCGAGGTACGGGTGGATCAGCTTGTCCTTGATGAACTGCCAGATGATCCGGGTCATCTCGTCGCCGTCGAGTTCGACGACGGTACCTTCAACCTTGATTTTGGACATGGATCTTCGTGTCCTCCTAGGATGGTGCCCTCATTGCACGGCCAGGTGAACACGCTTGTGAGCGGACCCCAGCTGTTCCAACAGACAACGTATATGCCCCGCGTTGTCCGCGAGACGAGTGGTCAAACAAGACAAGCGTACTGCTGCCGATGATCGTGGTGTGCGGGCAGCCCCCCGAGTGAGAAACCCCACGAACTTACTGACTGGTAGGTCATTTGCGCAATTCGCAGGTCGCCGCCCGCAACGACCTCGGTCCGCGCACCGCCGAGCTGGCGATACGCGGACCGAGGGGTACTACTTCGAGATCAGACTCCGACGTGCACCGGGCGCGCCCCGTCCTCGGAACCCTCGATCAGGTTCTCCGGCCGGTCCCTGATCATCAGCGCGATCACCGGGACGGCGGCAAGGAAGAACCCGGCGCCGACGTAGAACGCCACGTCGTAGCTGTGGATCGAGGCGCGGGCGATCAGGTTGTCGATCGTGGCATGGCTCTCCGCATAGGACTTGGCCGTCTGCACCGAGATGGTCGTCAGCAAAGCCGTGCCGACCGCGCCACCGACCTGCTGCGCCGCGTTGAGCAGCGCACTGGCCACGCCGGAATCCGCCTCCTCGACCTGGTGCAGCGCGACGGTCTGCATGCCGACGAACAGCGGGCCCATGCCGAGCGCGATCAGCACCTGCGCGGGCAGCACGCTCGACGCGTAACTGTCGCCGAAGCCGAGCTGAGCCAGCCACAGCAGGCCGAGCACGCCGAGCACCGCACCGGCCACCATCAGCGGGCGCGGGCCGAGCTTGGGCAGCAGCGCGCTGGTGATACCCGCGGAGATCGCGATACCGGCCGGGAAAGGCAGGAACGCGAAGCCCGCCTTCAGCGACGAGTAACCGAGGGTGATCTGGAAGTAGTAGCTGAGGAACAGGAACATCGCGAACATGGCGATCGGCACAAGCAGCGCGGCGAGGAACGCGCCGCCACGGTTGATCTCACCCGGAATATGCAGCGGCAGTAGCGGATTGGCCGAGCGACGTTCGATGACGACGAAGGCGATCAGCAGCGCGGCACCGGCGACGAGCAGGCCGAGGGTGCTGCCGGACAGCCAGCCGTCCTCGGCGGCGCGGCTGAAGCCGTACACGATCGCGATCAGGCCGAGCGTCACGGTGACCGCGCCGGGCACGTCGTAGCCGCCGGTGCGCGGCGTCGGCACGTCCTTGACCACCCACGCCAGCGCGCCGAGCAGGGCGAGCAGCGCGATCGGGGTGTTCACCAGCAGGCACCAGCGCCACGACGCGTACTCGGTGAGCGCGCCACCGGCGATCAGGCCGAGCGCGGCGCCACCGGCCGAGATGCCGGCGAACACGCCGAACGCGGTGGCCCGTTCGCGGGCCTCGGTGAAGGTCACCGACAGCAGCGACAGCGCCGCGGGCGCGAGCAACGCCGCGAACGCGCCCTGCAGCGCGCGCCCGGCGAACATCTCCGCGCCGTTCTGCGCGAGACCGGCAAGTGCCGACGCGGCGGCGAAACCGACCAGGCCGATGATGAACATCCTGCGTCGGCCCAGGTAGTCGGCCAGCCGACCACCGAGCAGCAGCAGGCCGCCGAAGATCAGCGTGTAAGCGGTGAGCATCCATTGCTTGTTGCCATCGCTGATGCCGAGATCCTGCTGGGCGAATGGCAGCGAGATGGTCACGATGGTGGCGTCCAGAACCACCATGAGCTGGGCCAACGCGATCACGCCGAGTGCGAACCAGCGTGCCGAACTGCCCTTTCTTACCGGAACTTCTACTGCTGTCGCAGTCTCGGTCACGTCGTCTCCTCATCGTAGGAAGTGCGTGGCTATCCTGTCACTAGCCGACATTTGTCGTCAAGAGAAAAATGTCGTGATGCGACATTTGACGGTTACGGACACGAAAACACTAGGTTGCGATAGGGTGTGCACATGCTCGAGTCACCGACGCCGACGGGCGCGAGTGCCGCAGCGGAAACTCCTGCGAGCGCCGCGCCGAACGCCAATCCCGGCCTGCGCGAACGCAAGAAGCAGCAGACCAGGTTGCGGATCATCGAGGTCGGGCTGAGCCTGTGCGACACACAGGGTTTCGACGCGACGACGGTCGAGCAGATCGCCAACGCCGCCGACGTCTCGCCGCGCACGATCAACCGGTACTTCGACAGCAAAGAGGACATCGTCCTCGGCCCGGTCCAGGACTTCGGCCAGGCCGTGGCGGAGGCGCTGCGCCAACTCCCGGTCGACGGCAACGAACTGGAATCGCTGCGCAAGGCGTTTCTGCACGTGATCGACCGAGCCGTGCACGAACCAGCGGGCGGCCCCATCTCGTTCCGGCAGTTCCAGCAGATGCAGCGGATCGTGCGCAGCAGTCCCTCGGTGAGCGCGCGCAGCCTCGAACACGCCGACAGCAAGAACAGGGCGATCGCCGCGGCGGTCGCCGAACGACTCGACACCACACCCTGCGCGCTCCCGGTGCGGCTGATCCTCGGCACCTGGCAGCTCATCGGCCATCTCGCGATGGAGTGCGGCGAGAGCATGTTCGACTATGACGATCTGCGCGCCGCGGCCGCGGCGGGCCGGAACTCTTTCACCGCGGCGTTCGACGAGTTCCGTCGCGTCTGCGGCGGCGCGCGGACCAGCGCGTCGGACTGAGTTCGCCGATAGGTTTCGGCCGTCGCGCGACGGCCGGTTATGATGCCCTCAGGTCATGAGTGCCAGCGCGAAGCCCCGGCTTGCTGGACGGCAACCCTCCAGCAGCGGTGGGGTGCTCCGGGTGATGACCGGGCTCTCGAAGGTCGAGAGCAAGCGCGCTTTCAGGAGGTTCCCGAAATGTGTTGTTGTCCTTCGCCCATATCCCGATAACCCTTGTAGTTCTGGCGAACAACCTTTTCCTTTGGAGCAAAGCTCATGAGTGATTCCACCGTGCCCGCGGCCGATGTCGATCCCACCGCGCAGTGGTCCTTCGAGACCAAGCAGGTGCACGCGGGACAGGCACCCGACGGCACCACCGGTGCCCGTGCCCTGCCCATATACCAGACCACCTCGTACGCCTTCCGCGACACCGATCACGCCGCCGCGCTGTTCGGGCTCGCCGAGCCGGGCAACATCTACACCCGGATCATGAACCCGACCCAGGACGTGGTCGAGCAGCGCGTCGCCGCGCTCGAAGGCGGTGTCGCCGCACTGCTGCTCGCCTCCGGACAGGCCGCGGAGACGTACGCGATCCTGAACCTGGCCGCGTCCGGCGATCACATCGTGTCGAGCCCGCACCTCTACGGCGGCACCTACAACCTCTTCCACTACACGCTGCCCAAGCTCGGCATCGAGGTGTCCTTCGTCGGCGACCCCGACAACCTGGACGAGTGGCGGGCCGCGATCCGGCCGAACACCAAGGCGTTCTACGGCGAGACCATCGCCAACCCGAGCAGCGCCATCTTCGACATTCCCGGCATCGCCGCCATCGCGCACGCGGCCGGGCTGCCGCTGATCGTGGACAACACGGTCGCCACCCCGTACCTGATCCAGCCGCTGGCGCACGGCGCCGACATCGTCGTGCACTCGGCGACCAAGTACCTCGGCGGGCACGGCGCCGCGGTGGCGGGCGTAATCGTCGACGGCGGCAACTTCGACTGGACGGTGACCGACGCGAAGGGACAGTCGCGCTTCCCCGGCTTCACCACCCCGGACCCGAGCTACCACGGCGCGGTATTCGCCGACCTCGGCGCGCCCGCCTTCGCGCTCAAGGCGCGCGTGCAACTGCTGCGCGACCTCGGCGCGGCGATCTCGCCGTTCAACGCGTTCCTGATCAGCCAGGGCATCGAGACGCTGAGCCTGCGGGTCGAGCGGCACGTCGCCAACGCCAAGGCGGTGGCCGACTTCCTCGGCACCCAGCCGGAGGTCACGAAGGTCATCTACGCGGGTCTGCCGTCGTCGCCGTGGTACGAACGCGCCAACCAGCTGGCGCCCAAGGGCCCTGGCGCGATCGTTTCCTTCGAGCTGCGCGGCGGTGTCGATGCGGGCAAGAAGTTCGTGGACGGATTAGCCCTGCACAGCCATGTGGCTAACATCGGAGATGTGCGCTCTCTCGTGATTCACCCCGCGTCGACCACACATTCGCAGCTGACGCCCGGCGAGCAACTGCTCGCGGGTGTCACTCCGGGCCTGGTCCGCTTGGCCGTGGGGATCGAGGGCATCGACGACATCCTTGCCGATCTGCGGGCCGGTTTCGCGGCGGCGGCGACGTGACATTGAGTACCGAACCGAGTTTCGCCCGTTCGTCCGGGGTGGCCCTGCCACCCTCGGACGGGCGGCTCGGCATCATCGCCATCGGAGACGTGAAGCTGGAGAGCGGCGCGGTCATTCCGCAGGTGCACCTCGCGGTGCAGCGCTGGGGTGAGCTCTCCCCCACGCTGGACAACGTCGTGCTGGTCGAGCACGCACTGACCGGCGACTCGCACGTGGTCGGCCACCCGGACGACATCCATCAGCTGCCCGGCTGGTGGGACGGCATGGTCGGCCCCGGCTGTCCGCTCGACACCGACGAGTGGTGTGTGATCGCGACGAACGTGCTCGGCGGCTGCCAGGGCAGCACCGGGCCCTCGACGCTGGCACCGGACGGAAAGCCTTGGGGCGCACGGTTTCCGGAGATCTCCATCCGAGACCAGGTGGCCGCCGAGGCGGCGCTGATCGACCGGCTCGGCATCGAGCGGCTCGCCGCCGTTGTCGGCGGGTCGATGGGCGGCATGCGGGTGCTGGAGTGGATGGTCGGCGCGCCGGACCGGGTCGGCGCCGCGCTGGTGCTCGCCGTCGGCGCCCGCGCCACCGCGGACCAGATCGGCACGCAGACCACCCAGATCGCGGCGATCAAGGCCGATCCGGACTGGCAGGGCGGCGACTATCACGACACCGACCGCGCGCCGATGACGGGCATGGGCATCGCCCGGCGCATCGCGCACCTGACCTATCGCACCGAGGACGAGCTCGACCACCGGTACGAGAACAGCGCGCAGGGCGCCGAGGATCCGTGGCGCGGCGGCCGGTACGCGGTGCAGAGCTACCTGGACCATCAGGCCGACAAGCTCTGCGGGCGTTTCGATCCGGCCACCTATGTGCTGCTCACCGAGGCGATGAACCGGCACGACATCGGCCGCGGCCGCGGTGGGGTGCGGGCGGCCTTGGCCGCGACGCCGGTGCCGTGCGTCGTCGGCGGCGTCGACTCCGACCGGCTGTACCCGCTGCGCACGCAGCAGGAACTCGCCGAGGGATTACCTGGCTGCGACGGACTGGAGATCGTGCACTCGCGCGACGGGCACGACGGGTTCCTCACCGAAGCCGCGGCGGTATCCAAGCTGCTGACCGAAACCATGCGATTGGCCCAGCAGAGCCGTCAGCCCATCCGCTGAATCCACCTCGAGCGCAGCACTTTTCGCGGTTAGTCGGAGGTGGGGGCGCCGACCAGTAGTTGGACGATGGCGTGGACGAATCCCTGGAGGCGTTCGCGGGGGTATTCGTCGGGTTCGCTGACGGCTAGGCGGCCGAGCATCTCCGCGACCTGCAGTAGCGAGTTGGTGAGCAGACCGGAATCCACTCCGGCCCAACGGGGTTCGAGTGCGGTGCCGACGCGGACCAGCGCTTCGGCCTGGTCGAAGATGCCCGCGCGGGATTTGCGCAGCGCCTCACGGTATTCGTCGGGGGCGTTGCCCGGCCCGGCCAGGATCAGTCGCCAGCGGGTCGGATTCTCCAGTGCCACACCGACGAACGCCTCGACGGTGGCCGAGGCGGCGACGACCGGGTCGGCGCCCATCAGGTCGGTCGGCAGGGTCTCGGCGACCTGTTCGAGGCCGCGCTCGCGCTCCCGTTCCAGCAGTGCCGCAACGAGTTCGGCGCGAGTCTTGAAGACGGTGTAGAGCACCGGCTTGCCGACGCCAGCCTCCTGGGCGACCGCCTCCATGCTCAGCTCGTGCAGTTCCACCCGGCTCAGCACCGCGAAGGCAGCATCGAGCAGCTGGGCCCTGCGCTGCTCCGGCGGCAGGCGCGGTGCGTAGCGCCGACGCGGCCGGTCCGCCGCGGCGCGCGATGTGGTCACTGCCGTCTCACCTCCATGCGGTCCATCCTGACAGCATCCCGGCCTCGATCCCGAATCCTTCCGATCACAAATGCTACGCAACCGTTGTATTCACTGCACGCAATTGCTACGGTTGCGTTGTATTCAACCCCGGTGCCGGGGCGATCACCGCAAAGGAGCACGTGATGCACTTCGATCCGACCACCCTGCGCCGGGACGACTACGGGTTCTTCGGCCCCGATTCGCCGAGCTGGAAGGTCTGGACCGCGCCGACCGCGGTCATCGGATTCCAGCGGGCCGTCGTGCTCGAGCACTTCGACCCGTTCCTCACCGCGGCCGTCGCCGATTCGCGCGGCATCTACAGCGACCCGCGCAAGCGCCTCGATCACACCTTCTCCTACTTCCTGATCGCCGCGATCGCCGACGGACGCACCGCCATCCAGGCGGCCGAGCACCTCATGCGGATCCACGCGCCGATGACCGGCATCGAACCGATCAGCGGGAACCGCTACAGCGCGAACAGCCCGGAAACCCAGCTGTGGATCCACATCACCGGCTGGCATTCGGTACTCAAGGCCTACGAGATGTTCGGCCCAGGGCTGACACCGGAAGAGGAAACGCGTTTCTGGCAGGAGTGCGCGGTCGCGGCCGAGCTGCAGACCTGCAAGCCCGAGGACGTGCCGCGCTCGCGCGCCGAGGTACGCGAGTACTTCGAGCGGGTTCGCCCGCGCCTGTGCACGTCCGAGCGGGCCGAGGAGGGCATGCACCACCTGCTGTGGACCTCACCGCGCAACGGTGCCGGGCTCTCGTATGCCATTGGCAGCAGGCTGCTTTCGCTGGCGTCGGTGTCGACGCTGCCGAAGTGGATGCGCAAGCTCGGGCGGTTCGATCGGCTCGGCATCGTCGATCTCGCGGTGCGGCTGCCCGCGAAGGTGCTGGTGTGGGGATTCACCCGGTTCAACTCGTTCGGACTGCTTGTCGCGGCGCCGTTCATCGCGCCGATGGCGGGCCAGATCCTGAAGGAGCACATCAACGCGGCGGCGCCGACCAGGCTCGAGACGGTCAGCCCGACGGAGGCACGCGCGTTGTACGGCAGTCGATCCGGGCGCGCCGCGCTGGTCGCCGAGCCTGCCTGAGTTTCGCCGATTCGCCCGCCGCATCGAGGGGTGCGGCGGGCGAATCAACGAAATAGCCTCTGCCGCAGGCGACTAGCCCACGCCCAAGGTGTTGATGGTTGCGGCGATGAAGACGATGGCGGAGCCGAGCAGGGTCAGCGCGCCGACGTCGAAGGGCTTGCTGCGCACGGCGAGCAAGCCCACCCGCGCGGTCGGCAGGCACAGTCGGAACGCCGCGGCAAGCAAGGTCGCCCCGCCGAAGAACAGCGCGCCGCGGCGCCACCGATCCTGGGCGACGAACACGATCGCCACCGCGATGACCAGCGCCACGATGACCAGCGGCAGGTGGCAGCGCAGAAACTGGGAGCCCAAGCTGCTGCCTGCCCGCTGGTCCGCGGTGGACGTGTCGGCATCGGTCACCCCCCGATTCTTACAGACGCCACCCACCCCGCGCCGCCGACGGGCTCTGCTCGCCCGTCCGCACGGAGCCGCTCGCCTACTCCGCCAAGCCCAATCCGTGCGCGAGCACCGGCCACGACTCCTTGAACTCGTCCTGCCAGTAGCCCCAGGAGTGCGTGCCCGAGGCGTAGTGGAAGGTCGCGGGGATATCGAGCGACGCGAGCTTCTTCTCCAGGTTGCGCGTGCAGTAGTAGGTGGCACTCTCGATGGTGCCGCCGACCATGATCTGATTCACCAGCCCCATCGGCCCGAGTTGATCGTTCATACCGTCGATTTGGGTCTTGATGCCATCGAGCTGCGACTTCCGGCCGTCGAGCGTGTCGTATTCGCCCTGTCGGCCGTCACCCGAGGAGAGGTACAGGTCGAGCCCACGCAGCCCGTCTGCGTGCACATACGGATCGTTTGCCGCCCACTCGGGCGAATTCAACGGTCCCCACATGTTTTTGGCGTCCCCGCCCGCCATCCCGACGGCGGTTTGCACGAAGTAGGCGCCCATCGGGTCGCTGGTCTGGGCGCAGCCGCTGTACGCGGCCGCCGCCCGGTACAGACCCGGCTTGGCAATGGGCAATGCCAGCACCGAAGTGCCGGAGGTGGAGATTCCCGCGATGGCCCTGACTCCGTCGGTGCCGAGTGCCGAATCAATCAGCGGCGGCAATTCTTCGGTCAGATACGTCTTCCACTTGTTGCGGCCGAGTTTCGGGTCGTCCTTGACCCAGTCGGTGTAGTAGCTCGCCTTACCGCCGATCGGCAGGATCAGGTTGACATTCTTGTCGGAGACGAACTGGCGAACATCGGTTTGCGCCTGCCAGGAGGCGACGCTTTCCCCCGCGTCAAGACCGTTCAGGAGATACAGGCTCGGCCGCGCCCGCGAAGTATCCGCGGGGCGCTGGATCTCCACCGGAAAGGTTTTGTCCATCGCCGCGGAGTAGACCTGCAGCCGAATTCCGCGATCGTCGATGCGCTCGACTTCGGCTATCCGAGAACCATCTTCGGCCGTGATACCGGCGGTTATCAGGTCCGGCTGATCGGTCGGGTCGGCGCCTGCGGGCGATACGCCGAATGAGGTAAGAGCACCGATGATCAGCCCGATTACCACACCGTTGCTATAACGTGTTCGTCGGGATTTCAATGCTCCTGTACTGGCAGTCGAGGTCATGGGCAAAAGCATCCAACATTGCGCTTCGATCGACGCGCAACGACACGCCAGAGTATTACTCATGCGCGACAAACGAGTTCGTGCTCAATTTCGAGAAATCGATAGGACCGATTTCTCTATTGCGCTCTGCCGCTGCGCCTTACCGCGAAATGGCCGAGGCTAGTTCAGTTCTGACTTCGAGGACTGGATACGAGCGAGGAAGGCATCGATGGCCGCGCCCATGGCCTGGTTGATCTGGAGATGCAAGCCAGTGCCGACGACGGCTTGATAGTCGACGTGGTTAGCGGCGAACCGGGCGACAAGGGCCGCGTGCAGCGGCGCAGGCACCGCGATATCGGTGGCGTTGAGCAGCAACAGGATCGGGGCGTTGTAGCCACTGGTTGGCACGCCCATGTAATCGGCGAGAACGGCGCGAAAGTGCTCGTCGCCCAGCGGCTTCGACAATAGATCGCTGACTCCGACGCCCTGAACTCGTTCGAGTATCTTGTCTTGGCACAAGACGCTGATGCTGTCGAGTACTTCCCGGCCTCGGGGCGTCAGATAGCTGTCGATGTCCGCATCCGGTCGCGAGACACGCAGTCCGACAAGAACACTCGCGACCACCATGGTGAGAGCATCGCCGATCACCGTTGGCAGATCCGGACCCCATGGCCCCGCCATCGGCAGCAGGTTTTCCGCTTCTGATTCGGGATCGATCGCGATGGTGCCACGAAAATCAAGGTCTGGCGCGTATGTTCGCTGCAGATAGGCGGTGCCGAGCGCGGCCTGACCGCCCTGCGAACCGCCGAGCAGAGCCCAGGTCCGCGATAACTGGGGGTGGCTCGCCCTTGCCGCCTTGACCAGGTCGATGGTCGCGGTCGCCTCGGTTTTCAGCTCCAGATACGGATGCGGCCCGGTATCGAAACGCCCGAGCCCGAGATAATCCGGTGCCACAACGGCAAATCCCTTGGACACAAAGGTCCGCAGGAACGCGTCCTCGTGGACTCGGCGCTCTGGCCATGGACCGCTGGCGAAATCGGCCTGGCCGCCACACCCTCGACCGAGACCGAAGCTGCCGTGATCGTAGGCGATAATCGGCCAACCACCAGCGGGCGGCGTGCCCCGAGGAATGAGCACGGCACCGCTCGCCGGTTGCGGCGAACCATCCGAGCCGGTCATCCAATACTCGACGACCGAGCCGCCGGGCATACCGCGCCAACCTTCGGGTTGTGGAGTCACGGAGATGACAGTCCCCACTGTCGCCGCACTCGACGGTGTCGCGGCGACGCCGAACGCGGAGACCGCCACTGCCGCCGCGAGAACCGCGCACCGCCACGAGCCGAACAATCGCATCTAATACCACTTTCCGTTCCAGCGAAGACGAATATGCGCGAAGGCGGGGCGGTCAGCCTGGCACCGAGATCGATAACAACGGTTCGGCGATGCTGAGGCAAGCGTCGTGCGTGACACGGCAATCGCTGTCGTGCCACGCACGACGCGATCAAGCACCGATCACAGCATGGAACCCGTAAACACTGCCGCGATGGTATTGAAGGCGACCGAGCCCATATAGGTGACCGGAGCCATAACCGAACCTATACCGGGCAGAACAGTCGACATGATCGCAGTTGGGATCAGGTTCATCAGATCGCAAATTGCCGAACCGATAATCGGCATAGCACGTCCTCTCGGGTTCAGGAAGGATTATTTTCGCTGGTGAATCTACAGGGATGGATTGTGATTCAGTCAACAGTTGAGCGATATGAAGAGTAACCGTTTAATATCAACGATGTAACAGAGTGGAGTTATGAGCATTTCACTGGGTTGAAACCTTCTTATTCGGATTCGTTCGCAAATTCATATTGATTGGGCAAACCCGTCGAGCCAGACACCTACTACGTAACGTAGTTTGACTGTAGAGTCGAGTCATCTGATCCAGGAGGGTGGGCGATGAGAGCCTTGACGCGGATTCGGCACTACCTTGCGGCGGTGCGGCAGGCGAAGCGGAACCGGTCCGATCTGTTCGGCTGGCTGCTGCGCCGACCACAGATCTTGTTCGGCACCATGGTGTTCGAGACGGCGCTGCTGTTCACCAACCGACTGGACCCGAAGCTCAAGGAGCTGGCCGAGCTGAAGGCCGCGGGCCTGGTGAACTGCGAATTCTGCCTCGACATCGGCTCCGCGCTCGCCAAGTCCGCGGGCCTGACCGAACAGCAGCTCACCGATCTACCGCGCTACCGAACCAGCGACGCCTACACCGATCTGGAAAAACTCGTCATCGCCTTCGCCGAAGCCATGACCGCGACCCCCGCCGTCGACCTCGACGAACTACGCACCACCCTGCTGACCCACCTGTCGAAATCCCAACTCGCCGAACTGGCGACCACCATCGCCTGGGAAAACCAGCGCGCCCGCCTCAACCAAGGCCTCGGTGTACGACCGACCGGCATGGCTGAGGACGGGGTGTGCGCGCTGCCGGAGCGCCCGGCGAAGTAGCGCGGACCTCCTATATCGGTCCCAGGCAAATGACGGGGACGGCGATCCAGTTAACGATCACCCCAACCCACACGAGGCCAACGGCAATATTGACTCCTGGAACAAGGAGGAGGGGAAGAGTCAAAAGCATGAGGACGGTGCCTACCGCCAGCAACGGCACCTCCGCCAGCGCCGCCGCGCAGTCGGGACCCAAGAAGACTTCTTTGGCCGAGGCCGCGGCATTGTGCACCTGGTCGGCGGTGAAGGTTCGCTGCACCGGTGCGGCATCGTCGATCCAGACCGTGGTTGCCGCGGACTCATCCGGGCGGATCGCGATCCGACTTTCGACATGGCGGGAAACCGCGCCGTTGGCGTCGTAGAGCACTCCGAGGGAATCGCCGGTCGCCGTGGACGGAGTGGCCACCAACGTCCGCCCATTCGGAAGCCCGAACGCGACCGCCTGATCCCACACCGGAGCATCCGCCGAATGCCACGGAACCACCCCCGCCCCGACATCACCAATCGCCTTGTCCCGCAACGACACTGTATCGGCGGCGGCCAATGGACGCAGCTGAGCCAGCGCGTCCCGCAACTCGCCGACCGCCTGCGGATCGAGCGAATCGGCGCCGGTAGTGCTGTCCCCTGAGCCCGGCATCGGTGCGGCCTCGACTACCGCCGGTCTCCCCGCCATCGCCACCGCGGTGACCGTCAAACAACCCATCAGCACAACACTCAAACGCCGCTGAACGCGCATGTTTCCACACTCCTGTCAGACGCGAATATGACCTAGATAATATATACGTCCGATCGGTCGCTTATATTGCTATAAGTTACCTACCTCACACCACTGAACCCCGAACAGCGCCCACACGGCGCACGAGCGGTTCCGGGATGAGGCGGCAAACCTCCGCCTCCGATCTCGCCGCGAAGCACGGCCGCGGCGACGGTAGGTCAACGAATCAGTTCCGCAACCACCTGATTGACTGGCTGTTGTGTTCCGACTGATGTTTCATGAGCCCGCTATCCCCGGAAATACCGGCAATGCGATTCGTCTGGTCGCCGGGACCGGGTGTGAGCTGCATTTGATCGAGCCGCTTGGGTTCGATCTTTCGGAGGCGAAGTTGCGGCGGGCCGGGTTGGATTACCACGATCTGGCGTCGGTGACGGTGCACAAGGATCTCGCGGCGGCGTGGGAGTCGGTGCGGCCGGAGCGGGTCTTCGCGTTCACGACGCAGGCGAAGACGCACTACACCGAGGTGGCGTATCGCGAAGGGGATGTGCTGCTGTTCGGCACCGAGCCGACGGGGCTGCCCGCGGCGGTACTCGATGATCCGCATGTGACCAGTCAGCTGCGCATCCCGATGCTGCCGGGGCGCCGCTCGATGAACCTGTCCAACGCCGCCGCCGTCACGGTGTATGAGGCCTGGCGCCAGCTCGGCTTCGACGGCGGGGTGTGAACGCCGCGCACGAATTCGCTGGCGACGCAAGGAATTACCAGCAGAATCGGGCGCGGCCGGACAAACGATGCGGGTTGCCGCGCGGGCGGGTCAGCGGTCGATCTCGAAGCGTTTGAAGCGGGAGGTGGCGCCGGCCGACAGGTGGACGGCGCTTTTCGGTACTCCGTAGTGTTCGGCGAGCAGTTCGATGGCGGCCTTGTTGGCCTTGCCTTCGACGGCCGGGGCGCGCACGTACAGCTGGAGGGTGCCGTCGTCGAGGGTTTCGACGAGCGGGCCCTTACGGCTGTTCGGTTTTATGGTCGCCCGGACCGTTGTCGGCACTCGTCTCTCCTGTCGCCGTACCCGCGGCTCCCGTAACCTTCGGGGCCCCAGCACTTTCCGTGGTGCCAGTGCCTTCTGTGGTGCCTGCGCCCTCTGCGGTGCCCGCGCCTTCCGTGGCTCCCGCGCCTTCCGTGGCTCCCGCGCCTTCCGTGGAACCAGCACCCTCCGTGGAACCAGCACCCTCCGTGGAACCAGCGGCTTCCGCGGAACCGGCACCTACCGCGGACCCAGCACCTGCGGCGGGACCCGACTTCGCGCCCGCGCCGACCCCAACCGGTGTCGATTGTCCCCGAACGGTCGCACCCTTGCGTCGCCGCAGCACCAGCCGCACGATGCCGAGGACCACGGCGGCGAGCACCACCAGGAAGCCGAGCCACGGCAGCGCCTTGCCGGTGAACACGACCGCGTCCTTCAGCCAATTCACCAGCGAATGCCAGCCCGTGACGATCCCCTTCCAGAAGCTGTCGGCGCGATCCTCCTGGGCTTTCGTTGTCGTGGTTGTGATGTCGATGTTGAGCGTGGACAGCGCGACCTCATCGTCGAGGTGCTTCTTCTGCGCGGTCAAACTGTCGAGCTCGCCCTGGCGGCTGGACAGCGCCTGCTCGGCGTTGATCAGGTCGGCGGTGTTGGTCGCGCCGGCGATGAGCCCGCGCAGCCGGTCGACGGAGGCCTGCAGCGCCTTCATCCTGGCGTCCAGGTCTTCCCACTGCATGGTCACGTCGTCGCGGTTGGTGTGCACCCGGGTGATGCGGCCGAAGCCGCCGAGTCCGTCGACGAACGCGTCGGTCTTGTCCGCGGGTACCCGGACGGTGAGGCTGGCGCTGGGATCGGCGTCGTCGGTGCCCGGCTGTTCGGTCCTGCTGTCGACCCGGCCGCCGACCTCGCGCACCCGGTCGGCGATCTTGCTCGCCGTGTCGATCGGTTTGCCAGCGGTCATCGCGACGTTGCCGGTGACGACTTCTTTACGCGCCGTGATCGTTTCGCCGCCGGTGCCTGGGACGTCTTTCTGCGCGGGCCCCTGCTCGCGCAGCCCCGGTGGTGGCGCGGCCGCCGGGGCTGGCTCCATGGTGGCGTAGGTCGACGCCCGGTTTGGCGGCGCGACTTTCTTCGCGTTGTCATTGTCGCTGCCGCAGCCGACGAGCAACGTCAGACCGAGCAGACCGATGCACAGCACAGCAAGCTTCCGCATGATTCGCACACTAGCCGCTCTGGCTGCGCGAATAGCCTGACGTAACCGTTCTCTAGAGCCCTTCTAACACTTTCCTAAAAGTGTGGGCGGCCAGGTCATTCAGGACAACGATCAGCGACTCAGCGGAAGTCGCGTGACTTGGAGTCGACGCGCAGGTCCATGCGCTGCAGGTGTTCGGCGACGACGCTGACCGCCCCCTCGGCGTTCTGCACCCGGCCGCGAATGAGCAGGGCGGGGGCACTCTGCGCCAGGCGGCGGAAGCGGGCCCACAGGCCGACCGAGCAGACGACGTTCACCATGCCGGTCTCGTCTTCCAGGTTGAGGAAGGTGACGCCGGCGGCGGTGGCGGGGCGTTGCCGGTGCGTCACCGCGCCGCCGACCAGAACTCGTGACCCGTCGCGCACGGCGAGCAGGCCAGCCGCGGGAATCACGCCGAGTGCGTCGAGCCGAGGGCGCAGGAATTCGGTGGGATAGCTGCCCGGTGAGACCCCGGTGGCCCAGACGTCGGCGGCGGCCAGTTCGAGGTCGCTCATGCCGGGCAGCACGGGGGCGGTGGTGGTGGCGCCGGTGCCGGGCAACCGATCCGGACGTTCCCCCGCGGCGGCGCCAGCGGCCCACAGGGCGGCGCGACGGGTGCTGCCGAGACCGCCGAGGGCGCCCGCGGTGGCCAGCGATTCCGCCTGGACAACGGTGAGTTCGACGCGTCCGGTCAGGTCGAGGAAGGAGGTGTACGGGCCCTGATCCCTTGCGGCGACGATCTTTTCGGCAAGGTCGGCGCCGATGTGCCGGATCGACGCCAGGCCGAGGCGCACCTGGGTGCCGTCGTGCTCGAGGGTTGGTTCGGCGCGGCTGGCGTTGATGTCGGGGCCGTGCACCAGGACACCGTGCCTGCGGGCATCGGCGACCAGAGATTGCGGCGAGTAGAAGCCCATCGGTTGCGCGCGCAGCAGACCGGCGCAGAACGCCGCTGGGTGGTGCAGCTTGAACCATGACGAGTAGAACACGATCGAGGCGAAGCTCTGCGAATGGCTTTCCGGGAAGCCGAAATTCGCGAAGGCATAGAGCTTCTCGTAGATGCGGTCGGCGATTTCGCCGGTGATGCCGTGTAATTCGCGCATGCCCTGATAAAGGCGCTCCTTGAGTCCCTCCATGCGCTCCGGGGAGCGTTTGGAGCCCATCGCGCGGCGCAGCTGATCGGCTTCGACGGCGGTGAAGCCCGCGACGTCGACGGCCATCTGCATGAGCTGTTCCTGGAACAGCGGAACGCCGAGTGTGCGGGACAGCGAATGCTCAAGTGCCGGATGGTCGTAGGTCACTTCCTCTTTGCCGTTGCGGCGCCGGATATAGGGGTGCACCGACCCACCCTGGATGGGACCGGGACGGATCAGCGCCACCTCCACCACCAGGTCGTAGAACTCCCGGGGCCGCAGCCGCGGCAGCGTGGCCATCTGCGCCCGCGACTCCACCTGGAACACGCCGACCGAGTCGGCGCGCGAAAGCATGTCGTAGACGGCGGCTTCCTGCAGATCGAGCTTGTGCAGCTCGACGATCACGCCGGTGTGCTCGCGCACCAGGTCGATCATGTAGCGCAGCGCGGAGAGCATGCCGAGGCCGAGCAGATCGAACTTCACCAAATCGATGGCGGCACAATCGTCTTTGTCCCACTGCAGCACGCTGCGACCGGGCATGCGGGCCCATTCCACCGGGCAGACGTCGGCGATGGGGCGGTCGCAGATCACCATGCCGCCCGAATGAATACCGAGATGCCTTGGCAGGCCTTCGATTTCGGACGCCAGCTGCAGCACTTCAGCGGGTATGTCGGTGCCCGTTTCGGTACCGATGCCGGTCCACTGGCTCACCTGCTTGCTCCACGCGTCCTGCTGCCCCTGCGAAAAGCCAAGTGCGCGTGCGGCATCGCGGACGGCGGACTTGCCGCGGTAGGTGATCACATTGGCCACCTGGGCGGCGTACGCGCGACCGTACTTGGTGTAGACGTGCTGGATGGCCTCTTCGCGGCGATCGGATTCGATGTCGACGTCGATATCGGGCGGTCCGTCGCGTTCCGGCGAGAGGAAGCGTTCGAACAGCAGGTTGTTGGTGACCGGGTCGACGTTGGTGATGCCGATCGCGTAGCAGACGGCCGAGTTGGCCGCCGAACCCCGGCCCTGGCACAGGATGTCGTTGTCCCTGCAGAAGGTGACGATGTCGTGCACCACCAGGAAGTAGCCGGGGAATTCCAGCGTCTCGATCACCGCGAGCTCGTGCTCGATCTGCCGGTACGCCTTCGGGTTTCGCTCCGGCGGGCCGTAGCGGGCAGCGGCGCCGGTCAGCGTCAGTTTCCGTAGCCAAGACTTCTCGTCGTGTCCGGCGGGCACCTCGAACGGCGGCAGCTTCGGCGCGATCAGCTTCAGATCGAAGGCGCATTCGCGGGCCAGCGTTGCCGCGTTCGCCACCGCCTGCGGGCAGTCGGCGAACAGCCGCGCCATCTCCGCGCCGGAGCGCAGGTGCGCGCCGCCGGTGGGGGCCAGCCAACCGGCGATCTCGTCCAGACTCTGCCTAGCCCTGATCGCCGCGAGCGCCATGGCGCGGCGGCGCTGGCCTGGCGCGGCGAAATGCGCTCCGGTGGTTGCTATTACGGGCAGACCGAGGCGGTCGGCCAGGACGATCAGGTTGGCGTTGCGCTCGTCGTCCTCCGGGATGCCGTGGTGGGTGAGTTCCACGCTCACCCGGTCGGCGCCGAACCGTTCCGTCAGCTCGCGCAGCGCGGCCTCGGAGCGCACGAGACGTGTACTGCCCGAACGTAAATCGTTGACGAGCGCTTGGCGCAGGTGGCCTTTCCGGCAGCCGGTGAGGATCTGCCACTGCCCCTCGGCCGCCGCGGTGAGTGCGTCGAGGTCGTAGCGGAGGATGCCCTTCTCCCCCGCCTCCATATGCGCGGCCGAGATCTCCCGCGATAGTCGGCGGTAGCCCTCTTGCCCTCGGGCCAGCACCAGCAGGTGTGGACCGGCGGGATCCGGTGATCCCGTGCGCGGCATGGAATCCGGCGCGGTGGCACCCTCGGCAGGCTGGGTGCCCAGCGACAGCTCGGCCCCGAAGACCGTCGGCATGCCCCATGCCCTGGCCGCCTCCGCGAAGCGCACGGTCCCGTAGAAGCCGTCGTGATCGGTGAGCGCGATCGCCTCGAGGCCGAGGCGAACGGCCTCCTCCACCAGTTCCTCCGGCTGGCTCGCGCCGTCCAGGAAGCTGTAGGCCGAGTGCGCGTGCAGTTCCGCGTACGGCACCGTCGGCCCGTCGGCGGGCACCACCGGCTCGGCCAGGTACTGCCCGCGTTTGCGTGACCAGGCCGGGCCGTCGCCGCCGTCGCCGGGATACATCGCGTCGGGGTTCGTCCGGCCCGGTCGCCCGGACAGCACCCGTTCCAGTTCCGCCCAGGTGGGCGGCCCGTTGCTCCAGCCCACCTCGGCTCACCTCCTCGGACGGATCAGTTGGTCGGCAGTGGCGCCGTCGAGCCCTCGGCGAGTGCGTTATCGACCTGGTCGAGACCGGCCCGGATCAGGGCGCCGTACGCGTCGTTGGCGAGCACGTCGAGGTGGCCGCGGGCGATGGCCATTTGCATGCGGGCGGCTTCGAAGTCGCCCACTCGACGGTGGCTGTCGGCCAGGTTGAGGTACAGCGAGGGAAGGAAGCTGCGGAGTCCCTCATCCAGGGGGATGCCGGGGCCGAACACCGCGGCCAGCGCGCGCCGGTCCCAGAGCAGCGCGTCGGCGGCCGCGTACTGTAGATCGGCGAGGTGATGCGCGATCACGCAGCGGTGCAAGGGATCACCGCCCTCACCGATCTCGTCCCACAACTTCTCCAGCGCCTGTCGCGCCGCCGCCTGGTCCCCACCACCGAGCCGCACCGCGGCAAAGATGTCCGCCATCCGATCGTCCGCCATGCGGTGAGTATCGCACATATGTTCGATGGATTTCGAGAGGTTGTTCGACCCGTGTTCACCACCTCGACCCCGGGCCCGAAAAGTGACCGGTTCCACTTGGCGGGTAAACTTACTTCGGAGTAAGTTCATGCCATCCCCCTAACCCCGCAAAGGAGCAGCGATGAGTGACGGATCCGCTGACGCTGGCCTGCCCGAGACCCGGCGCGGCCGTCGCAACCGCGACATCGCCGGGCGGCATGTCCTGATCACCGGAGCCTCCTCCGGCATCGGCAAGGCGGCGGCGATCGCCGTTGCGAGCAAGGGCGCCACCGTATTCCTGCTCGCGCGCCGCGCCGACGAACTCGCGTCCGTGGTCGACGAGATCAGGGCCGAGGGCGGCATCGCGTACGGATATCAGTGTGACGTCACCGATTCCGACTCGGTCGACCACGCGGTGAAGACCATCCTCGACGAGCACGGCCACGTCGACATGCTGGTGAACAACGCGGGCCGGTCCATCCGCCGCGCCATCCACCGCTCCACCGACCGGCTGCACGACTTCGAACGCACCATGGCGGTCAACTACTTCGGCGCGCTGCGGATGACGCTGGCACTGCTGCCGCAGATGCGGGAGCGCAAGTTCGGCCACATCGTCAACATCAGCAGCGCCGGCGTGCAGGTGGCGACGCCGCGCTTCGCCGCCTACCTGGCCAGCAAGGCGGCCCTGGACAAGTTCGCCGAGGTGGCCTCGGTCGAGACCATGGCCGACGGCGTCACCTTCACCACCATCCACATGCCGCTGGTGCGCACCCCGATGATCGCGCCGAGCGGCGATCAGGGCCCGTCCGAATCGCCGGAGTGGGCGGCCGCGACGATCGTGCGCGCGCTGACCGAACGCCCCAAGCGCATCGACGTGCCGATCGGCACGTTCGCCGAGTACGGCGCCCTGCTCACCCCCAAGTTCCGCGACCGCATCCTGCACCGCTACTACCGCGCGCTGCCTGACTCCCCCGCCGCCAAGGGCGAACAGGTCGACGAGCCTGACGAAACGACGGAAAGCGTTGTCCCCCAACCCGCTCCGCGTCCCCGCTCGGCGGCCCGCCGGGTCACCGGCACCGCCCTGCGCCGCGCCGCGCGCTGGGTGCCCGGGACACACTGGTAGCCACGAACGGGGCATGGCCGCGTATGTCCTGCTCGCCGAGCCACTTCCGGCGGTCCGGTGCCGAACGGTCGAGGGCGCTTTGTGGCGTCCCGCTCGGCGCGGTCAGTCAGCGGGTAGGAGCTGGATGCTGTCGAGCGTCAGGGCGGTTACCGGTTTAGGGGCTGCGTTGCAGCTGGCCTGACGCGGCGGGAAAGCGATCGTGCTCGCGGTCGCCCGCCAGCGGCGGCCGTCGCGATGGGTGACGACGGCAGCACCGGCAGAGGTGGGCTCGACCGGAGTCGAGTCGGGATCGATGGCGACCGTGAGGTCACTGGCGGCAACGGAAATCTGTTCGCGCACAGCGACTTCCGCGAGCTGCGCGAGCGGCGGATAGCAGCTGCGGCCGCGCAGGCCGGCCATCGAGACCTGGTCGCGGCGGGCGGCCTCGACCATCTCCTCGGCGGTGGTTGCGTCGAGTCGTCCGTAGGTGAGTCCGGAAGGCAGTAGCACCAAGGCGGGCGCGAAGCGGTGGCCGCCGGTGTGCGAGCACTCCCACACCTGCCCAGGGTATTTCGTCGCGAGTGCCGCGGCGATCGGGCGGCCGAGCAGCGCGCAGCACTGGTCGCGTTTTCCGTGCGCGCACACCAGCACCAGCGGATCACGCACGGGCACACCGATTCCCGGCGGCGGACCGTTCAACAGATGTAGGTCGACATCGAGCAGCTGCTTCAGATCGGTGATCTCGAAGCGCTCACACCATGAGCCTTCCGGACGCGAGCTGGCGATCAAAACCGTTCGGGTGCCATCGAATTCGTTGCGGCCGGGGCGGCGGATCAGGGTCGGACGCACCTGCGCGGCGGCGGTGCGGGCCGCCAGTTCGGGGGTGAGTTCCTGGCCGAGTACCTCGTCGCCGATCACATCGCGACCCCACGCACCGGGGTGCTCGACGCACAACCAGCCGGTCACCTGGGTAGCGGTGCCTGGCAGCGGAGTCTGCACCGCGGCGGCGGAACAGAGCATCCCCTCGAATCCGGTGTGCTTCACGCCGCGAGGAACGGGTACACGACGGCCGCGAACTCGCGGTAGCGGTCGCGGTGGATGCTGTGGCCGCTGGCGAAGGCGGTGACCGCGCAGTCGGGGATGGCGGTGCGCATGAGCTCCAGCTTCGCCGGGTCGACCATGCCGCCCGGGCCGCCGCGCAACACCAGCGTCCGCGCGGCGATATCGGGCAGCCGGTCCCACCACTCCGGGTTCGGCTTGCGGAACTGTTCCAGCGCGGTCCTTGTCATCGACCGATCGAAGGCGAGCACCGCGCGCGGATGCCTGACCAGGCTGGTTGTCGCGTGCCAGAGTTCCGGCACGGTCGGGAAGCGGCGGGTCAGCCGCATCTCCTCGCCGCCGGACTGCAGCGGCAGCGGGCACTCCTCGATGACGAGGCGCCGCACCAACCGCGGCCGGTCCTGCGCGACGCAGGAGACCGCGTAGCCGCCCAGCGAATGGCCGACCAGATCCACCGTGGACAGTTCCAGTTGTTCGCACAGTTTCAGCACGTCGGCGCCGAATTCTTCGAACCGGTACGAATCGGTGTGTGAGCTGCGGCCGTGGCCGCGCAGGTCGGGGATGATGACCCGGCGTCCGGCCTGCACCAGTTCTCGCGCGAATCGATCCCAGGTGTGACCGTCGCCGCCCATGCCGTGCACCAGGACAACGGGCACGTCGGTATCCGCGGTCGCCCCCGAATCCCGGTAGGCGATCCGCACGTCACCGAACTCGAGTCTGGTCACCGGAAGATCCACGATCTTCGAGAATACTGGGGTTGTCATATTCCGGCCTTGGACTTGTCGCACGGATCACGTGAGCCGAGCGCCACATCGTACGCCCGGACGGTGTCTCGCCGCCCGCACATCGGCGCACGGCTACCCGCGGCCGAGGAAATCCTCTGGCGAATCCCGTTGCGCCGCGAAATACTTCCGCGCATGCCGTCATTCGCGGACTACGACCGCCGGAACTATCCCACCGTCGATGTGGCCACCGGATACGACGGATGGGCGCCGACGTACGAGCAGACCGTCATGGACGAGATGGATCTCGCGCTGCTGGCCCGGCTGCGGCGACCGGCGTGGTCGCGGGTGCGGCGGGCCGCCGACCTGGGCTGCGGGACAGGGCGGACCGGGGCGTGGCTGCGTGCGCAGGGGATTTCCCGTATCGACGGTGTCGATGTGAGCGCGGGGATGCTGGCGCGAGCCGAGGAACGCGGGGCACACACCACGCTCACCACGGCGGATGTACGTGCCACCGGGCTGACCGCCGGGGCCTACGACCTGGTGATCGCCTCGTTGATCGACGAGCACCTGCCCGAGTTGGCGCCGTTCTACGCCGAGGCGTTGCGGTTGGCCGCACCCGGCGCGCTGTGCGTGCTGGTCAGCTTCCACCCGCAGTTCATGATGGTGACCGGGATGCCGACGCACTACACGCCGCGGGGTGGTGCGCCGGTGGCGATCAGTACCAACCTGCACCTGCTCAGTGAGCATGTGACGGCGGCGCTGGACGCGGGGTGGATGCTCACCGAACTCGCCGAAACGCTGGTCGACGACACCTGGCTCACGGCCAAGCCGAAGTGGGCGGAGCTGCGTGGGCAGCCGTTCACCATGGCGACGGTGTGGTCGCGGCCCGTTCAGTCGTAAAGTCCTTCCGCGCGCCAGATCTCGTCGTGATAGACGAGCAGTAGCACCCGGGCATCGGACGGCTCGCCGTCGAGCTGGACCTGCGCGCGGGCGGTGAAAGTGGTTGGGGTTGCGTCGTTCTCGGCCGGTTCCGGCGCCCACCAGCGCTCGTCCACCGGCCACGGGCCCGCCCATCCGGTGAGCCGCCACTGCCTGCTGCCCCAGCGCAGGCGGGACGGGTCGGCGCTGAACAGGGCGCGTTCGGTGACCAGGATCGAGGCGCCGTCGGCGTCTTCCAGGCGGACCAGTGGCCGGTTGAGCAAGAGCAGGGCGGGGGCTGGTTCGGGCAGCCTGCCCGGCCACGGCAGGGCCGGGTCGGCGGCGGGGACGGGTTCGTCGCCAAGCGCGACCAGGGTGATGCGTTCGGCGGGCCCTCGGCCACCGCTGAGCACGCCGATCCGCACCGCTTCGCCGCCGAGCAGACCCTGCACCCTGATCAGCGCGCGCCGGGCCCGCTCGTCCTCCTCGCCGACGCCACCCCACAGTCCGAGCTGCAGTGCGCCCGCCGCGACCACCTCGACGGGTTCCAGGCGCAGCAGGGTGATCGGCGCGGTTGGCCGGTCACGGCGGGTGAGCCAGCCGTCGAGCTGCCAGCGCACCCGGTCGGCGGTGCCGTCCGGGGTGAGCGGCTCCGCACATCGCCAGATTCGCGAAAGCTCCTCCCCCGCATCTGTTTTCGCGAATATCGATAATCGGGTGCAGGCCAGTCCGGCGTTCGACAGCCCGGCGTGCAGTTCGGTGGCGAGCATGCGGCCCGCGAAGGCGGCGGCATCGACCCGTTCGATCGGCGGGTCGCAGGGGTACTCCACCGTCAGGTCCTTGGGCGGCTGCCGCACGGCGGGCGGTCGCTCGGGTTGCGCCTGCGCGCAGCGGTGCGCGAGCACGGCGTCGGCGCCGAACCGCGAGGCGACCTCGGCGGGGGTCAGTGCGGCGAAATCGCCGATCCGGCGTAAACCCAAGCGGTGCAATAGATCCACCAGATCGGCGCGTTCCGGCGCGGCCAGGCTCGGCTCGGCCGCGAGCTCGCGCACCGGCATCGGCGCGAGAAACCGCGCCCCGGCCCCGGCGGGCACGATCGCGCCGCGCCTGGCCGCGATCACCGCCGTCGACAACTCGTCGGCGATGCCGATCTGCGCCTCTACCCCGGTGGCGGCCGCCGCGTCGACGAGCCGCTCGGCCGCCGCCTCCTCGGAACCGAAGAACCGGGCGGCGCCGCGCGCGCCGAGCAGCAGCAGCCCCGGCCGCAGCACCTCGACCCCTGGCACCGTCGCGTCGACGGCCGCGACCACCGGCTCGAACAATCGCGCGTCCCGATCCGGATCCGCCTGCGCGAGAAACAGATCAGGGCACTTCCCCTGCGCCTCTCGCCGCTTCATCCCGCGCCGCACTCCGTCGGCTCGCGCGATCGCCGAACACGCGATCACCCGATTGGCGAAGAGCACCGCCACCGGCTGAGTCGCGGACAATCGCGCCACCGCGGCCGCGGCGACCGCAGGCCAATCCGGACACCACAGCGCCACCACCCGCGCCGCGCCTTTCTCTCGGCCGGGCACAATCACGGTGCCGCACCACACATCTCGGCCACGCCGTAGGCAGCGGCGACCGAACCGATCGAGGAAAGCGCGGGCACCGGCATCGGCAGAGCTGAAGACACCTCGACGCATCGGCTCGAATGCTCAGACCGAATCATGATGCCGCGTGGCTCATCTCAGGCGGACGGGTGGCGGCGACCATAGTTCCTTCACGACGCCGCCTCCCTGGTATCGGCCGGTGCGACGGTGCGCGTGACTGTTTCGTGCGGTGCCCATTCGACCCGGCCGGAGGTCGAGCGGAGGTCGAGGCGGCCGCGGCGGGGTGGGCCCGCCTTGCCGCGCACTTCGACGTCGAGGCCGAGGGAGCGCAGGCGGCCGCGGCCGTGCCCGAGGCCCGCGTAACCGGCGATGCGGGCGTCGAGGTACAGGGCGGCACCGGGCCAGCGGCCGTCGGTGACCACGAGGGTGGCGCCCTTGTTGCGGGCGCGGGCGGCGATCACCCGGGTGCGGGCGGGCGCGACGGCGGCGCCGCCGAGGCCGAGCACGACCAGGTCTAGGCCGTCGAGCAACACGGCGGCCACCTCAACCGGGTCCGGGCCCGGATCGGGGATCACGGCAATTTCTCTGGGGGTCCAGGCCTGCGAGGCTGGTGCTTGAGGAAAGTTTGTGCAGCTCAGCGACTCTCGGGGCGACGGTAGCAGATCACAACAGGTGTGGTGCATAGGCAGTGTGATGGCGCGTCGTGGTGCATTGTTGTCGGGTGCCCCAGATCGGACTTGCTGTTGAGGATGCCGTTGAACTTGTCGAGCTGCTCCAGTTCCTTGATGACTGGCTGGCAAACATCGACCCGGCTGTTCGAGCGTCGCTGACCAGGTTCGCCGGACCCGACTACTCGATCGAGGATCTGCGCACGGATCTAGACCGATTCGGGTTTCTCCTCGGCGGGAACAACGGCGAGCAAATGTTCGAGACGAACAAGCCCTGACCAGCCGAATGTGATCATGATTCGAGCCCGTGCAACGACCGCAGAACATGACCTCACCCAAGTTGGGCGGGGGGCTGTCCCAGAAGGCCGATGACATGTAATCATTAGAACATGCGTTCGATTCAATTGCCAGGCGAGGAGCCTGACTCCAGCGCGAACGCAGCCGCTAGCAAATCATTAGCAGCAATGCCTGTGGACGATCAGCTGGAGGTGCTGCGGGCGCGGATGGCCGCGATTCCATCGCGCGTGGGCGCCTCGGCCCAGGCTGACGTGCATGAGCAGGACGTGCTCGGCGTGCCGGGTGGGCTCGGGCGGTTGCTGCCCGCCGGTGGTCTCGTCAAGGGCAGCGTGGTCGTCTGCTCGGGCAATTCGCTCGTCAACGGCTTGCTAGCCGCTGTCACCGGCTCCGGGAAGTCCGCCGCGGTCATCGGATGCCACCAACTCGGCTTGCTCGCCGCGGCAGAGATGGGTGCAGATCTCTCCCGACTTGCTCACATCCCTCAACCAGGCCAGGACAGGCTCGCCGTGTTGGCCGTGCTGCTCGACGGCCTCGACTTGGTGGTACTCGATCTCGCGGGTGCCGCAGTGGCGCCGAGCCGGTCTCGTGCCCTCATGGCGAGAGTGCGGAGCCACCGATCAGTACTGGTAGTCACCGGCGGCGACTGGGCCGGCTCAGATCTGCGGCTGGAATCCCGACCTGCCGCCTATAGCGGCCTCGGCCGCGGCCGAGGCCGCCTTCAGTCCGTTCACCTCGACGTCCGGGTCTCAGGTAAGGGACTTCAACCCAGAACCGGCCGCTTAGTCCTTGCGGGCAGCGGTCCCGATCAAACGTCCTGGACCCTGGAGACGCCGACTATCGAACGCCGCACTAGCACTGGATGATCGACCGGGCCGCCCACCAGGTGTGGTGGTCGTTATTGCCTGTCGGCAAGGCGTTGATGGCTGGCGGCGATGATGCCCTCGACGAGGTGGAGTCGTCTGTGTTCGATGTCGGTCAGGGTGGGGATGAGCAGGGTTGGCATTCCGGACTCGACCGCGGCCCCGTCGTGGGAGGCTCGATCACCGACCATCAGGGTGTGTTCGGGCAGGGTTGCGAGTCGATCCAGGGTCAGGCGAAATATGGCGGGGTCGGGTTTCTGTATCCCGTGTTCGTAGGACAGGACAAAGGTGTCGATCAGATCGAGCAGACCTGCTTGAGCGAAGGCCGGTCGAATGTCGAAGTGAATGTCGCTGAGAATGCTTATCTTGCAACCGATTTCAGCCACTGCCCGCAGTGTCTTGGCGGCATCGCTGGCGAATGGGTTGTAGGTTGGATCGGACTCGACAGCGTAGAGAGCGTCGGCGATTTCGGTGTCGAAGCCCGCGTCTGCGAACACGGCGTAGTAGGTGTCTTTGTGCAGTGCGGCGCTGGTGTCGACGTGCGGCCCGCCGAGCCGGTCCGGCCGACCAGCCGCCATTTCGATCGCCTGCCATAAGGCTGCGGTCGCGTGGTCGTCGTGTTCACGACCGATGCGGCGAAGCGCTTCGCGTGTCCAGCCGTGTGGGTCCAAACCCGACACCAGCGTGCCTCGCCAGTCGAAGATCACGGCTTGGATCGGTTGGTCTGAATGGTGCGTTATCGGCATGACTGTCAACGGCTTTCGTTCGAGTGCGGGTTGAGGGGTTGGGCTCCGCGCAGCGGAGCCCAACCCCCTTCTCAGCGTTGTTTGTTCATGTTGGTGAAGAGTTCTCGGTTCGCGGCGCGGGCCGCGTCGAGTTCTTGGTCGCGCTCTTCGAGTTTGCCGGTGAGCTCGACGACTTGCTGTTCGAGCATGGTGATGCGCCGCTGGAGTTGGTCGATGTCGGTGGGTGCGCCGAGCCCGGACTCTCGCCAGGCCTGCTCGCCCATCATTTCCGAGAGCTTCCGCTCCAGCTGCTTGTTGTGCGCGGCCAGGCGAGCGATGCGCTGCTGCGCGTTGGCGAGATCGGCTTTCAACGATTCCCGTGTGACCGGCGCCGAGTTGGCGTCGGCCGATGATGGTGTCGTTTGGGCGGTGTGGATCTCGGTGAGCAGATCCTGATGCCGATAGAGAAAAGTGCGGTCGACGCTTGCGGCGCGGGCGATCGCTGAAACACTGATCTCGCCGCCGTTGACGCGAGCGTGGTTGAGCGCCTTGATAACTCGTTGACGACGTCGTGCGGAGTCGGCGCGGCGGCCCTCGATCATGGGGTTGCCCATCTCATGCGCTCCTGTCAGGGCGGATATCGGGAAGAGGCTGGCGGATGCGTGGTGTTCCCAGGCCGACAACCCGGTTGCGGGCGCGGCGCACGACCCCGATTGCCTCCTCGATCTTTTCTCGATCTTCTCCGGAGAGGTCGTCGACATTGGCTTTGACCCGCGAGATCAGTCGACGGATGCGAATGATCTCCTCGTCGGAGGGCATGGCCTCGGCCTTGGCCCAATCGTCGGCTTCCAGAGCACCGCGGAGTCGTTCGCGGCTGCGGAGCAGGTCGGCCAGATATGCCTCCAGATCCGGTAAGTAGGAAACATCGGTGGAGAAATGCGCGCATCCGACGCAACGGAACCGGACCGGGCAATCGTTGCCGCCGGCCGCGACGTTGCTGGGTTCGCTGCAACTGCCGTAGGGAACAGCGACCTCGCCGACGGCCCGGCGCATGTGTTCAGCTTCCAGCAACACTTCTGCCGCGCGCCAGATTTTGTTGCCGTGCCGGTCGAAATGCATTGTCGTGAGCCGGTCGACGGCGTCTCGACGCCGCTTCTCGACAACGGTGTAGTAGCCCTGCGTTGTGGTGATCGAGCGATGTCCCATCAACTCACTCAAGACATCGATCGGGACTCCCGCGTCGGCGTGCCGCTGCGCGTAGGTGTGGCGGTAGGCGTAGAGAAAGATCTTCGACCGATCGAACGGCAGCATCTTCGTCACCAGCTTCCCACCTTCCTCGACCGTGAGGGGAAGCGTGATTTCCGGGAGCGCCAGAACCCATTCCCGATGTCGCATCGACACGTATTGGTCGTTGAATGCCCGCCGCCCATGCGGATTGCGCGATGCCGCAGAAATGAGCTTCAGCTTGTCTGCTGGCTCGCCGGAGAAACGCGAACGGACCCGTTCTTGCTGCGCCATGATCACCGCCGCGGTCGCTTCGGGGATCGGTAACCGGGACTCGGGCCTGTTGGATTTGAAGTTCGTGTAGATCAGGACCGGTTTTCCCTGCGCGTCGCGATCCAGGCAGTCCAGCGGCAACTGACAGATTTCGTCGGGTCGGCGACCGGTATCGATTAACAGCTCGACCGCCACTCGCACCTCTCTCGCCGAGCGATGCTCCAACTCGTCAAGATGCGAACAGATGTGCCGCATCACTTCGACCGGCAAGTCGCGGCCCAACGGGTCTGGTTCTTCGGGCGCGGGAATGTCTTCGAGATGGATGGCGAAATCATCGGGCAGGCCCTGCATCGACTGCCCCGCCCGGGCCAAACCCAGGCCACGCATTTTGCCGAACACTCGGCGCAGGGAGGTGATCGTGGTCCGCCGGGTTTTGGCGCTCATCGAATCGTTGGCGACCAGGAACATCATCCTGTTCAGGAACCCGCAGATATCGCTGCGAGACAGCACGCTTGGATCGTTTCCGTGATCCCCGGGCCGCTGCAACCACAAGCTCTCCGACAGCACGGTCACGCATTTGACCTCGAACTGAACCGCCGATTTCGTTGCGGTGCCACGACGTTGCGGAAGTTCGTTGTAGGCCCAGACTTTGGTTGCTTCTCGCAGCCAGGGCTGCAAAATCTTCCCGAATCGCAGCGTCCCGGTGAAACCGAACACCGAGGTGTCCCACTCGTCTTTGACCCGCTCGGATTCCGGGGTGATCCGAGCGCGGCGACCCAAGGTGACCAGTTGCCTGTAGAGCCCCTGGGCGTTCTCGGTCAGTTCACTGTGCACCAACTGCTCGATCGACTCGGCCTGGTTCATGACCAGACTCGCGGTCACATGTCGCAGACTCTCGACCGTCGTCTTTGCCTGATGGACCTCGGCCCGCTGCTGAAGCCCAAGCAGCACTTCGGCAACGACCCGATCCGGAAGTCCGCGCAGACTGCACTCGTTGCCAAACGGAATAGCCGGGGTTCGCAATTGGAAACGTTGCTCATCGGCCTCCGTCTCCATCGCACCGGTCTCGGACCGATGTTGCTGCCGCAACTTCCTCCAGTGCCGATCGTGGATATGGCAATACGGTCCGACGCTGTGCCGCTCACGCGTGCACGCGGCAACCGAACAAGGGCCGATCGATTCCAGGCCAACGACATCCGGACTCACCAGAAACTCCCGGACCGTCAGGTTGAGAACGCGAGTGCGCTGAGCATTATGCTCACGGCAAATCCCGGCATACTTGGTTTCCCACGGGCGCCGACACGACCCGACGCGGCATTCGCCGTAACTGACGTTCAACCGGTCCCGGGGAGTCTCGGAAAATTCGGTCAGCGACGGCCGCCCGGCTTCTTCCCAACTCTTCCTGCAGGTATTGCACAGACCCTCGGTATTTTCTGCCTTGACCCCGCAACCTCTCGCAATGCAGTACTTCCGACCGAACAACGGATGCTGCTTGGGGAACAACAACACTCGCCGCGTCGGCGACCACTCGAACATCGCCAGAAACTCCGGCTTGATCAGCGACCACAACTCGGCAGCTACTGCTTCGTCGGGTTCGGAGACCGCCGTTTCGACAACAAGCCGCGCCGCCGTCACAGTGTGCCCTCCAACAGCCCCCGAGGAGACGGCACTCGCTCGACCGCATTCCGCAACCTATCGGGTGACGGATGCAAATACGGCTGAGCCGAGGCCGCCCATGCATGGCCGAGCAACCCTTGAATCTCATCCAGCAACGCTCCGGAATCGGCCAAATTACTGGCGAACCCATGCCTGCATTGATGAGGCGTAATCGCTCGGGCCAGCTGCGCCCGAACACACAACGCCGCGAACAGCTCGTTGATCGCGCCCGGCAACATCGGAGCGCCCAGCGGCTCCCGAAACAGATTGACCAGCAAGAAATCACAATCAGCCGCCGCAGGCTGCTCCTCACGTTCCAACAGATAAAGCTCTATCGCGCGGACCACGAGGAAATCCAGCGGAACCGCTTGGGAATACCGCGATTTCGCCACCGCCCTGTTCGGATTATTGCGCCGCACCACGTGCAGATGCGCGCCCTTGACCTGGCAAAGGTGCACCGAATTGTCCGGCAACAAATGCAAATCACACCGACGCAAACCAGCAACCGCACCCCGACGCAAACCCGCCCGAGCCAGCAGTAACACGACCAGCCGGTCCCGCGCCGACCGACATTGACGGAACAACGCGACGACCTCCTCATCGGTGGCCCTGTCCACCATCGTCTTCTGCGGCTGATGCAGGCTATGACGCGCCCGCAACCGATACCTCAGCCGCAGATCCTCGCCCTGCACTGCCAACGGCAAGTCCCGAGTGTCACCCAGCTCGTAAATCTGCTCCAACACCCAACCCGGAACCTCCCGGGCCGCCACCGCGAACGACAGAAACCCGCGAATCGCGACCAGCACCTTGTTGATCCGCGAATCGCTGCGCACCTGCTCCACGCCAGGACCGGCCAACACCCGACTACCGTCACCCCGGGCGTACTTCAACCAAACGATGAATAGCCCGAGATCCCTTGCCGCTGAACGCCACTGACGCCCCGTCTGGACACACCACCGCAGGAACAGCGCAATACTTTCGGCATACGCCTTCGTCGTCGACTCCGCTCGATCTCGGCCGAACCGCAACTCCCGCAAATACTTATCCACGACCGGCTCGATCTCGTAGCCGTCGTCGACCACCGTCCAGTACCGAACACCTGACGGCATCTGCACACAAAACGCACGCACTCGATTGCCCTCCAACTCCGTCGTCGGTCAACAAGGAGCTACAGAGCTACACACCCCAAAGAACCGTCGCAAAAACCCGCCGGAGTGTCTCCGACACGACATCACGCCGCAGGTCGAAGACCCCAAGAGAAGGCCAGTCGTTCCAGTTGAGCACCCATCTCCACCGCGGCGAGCAGGCCGAGCCGAGGCACCCCGACCACCGCGGCATGCCCGCCGTCCTCGGTTACCGCGGCGAGCAGGCCGGCGAGCAGCGAACGCGCACCCGTGTAGGACACGACGGAACCCTTGGCAAGGCCACCACCGGGCAACAGGTCAGCGAGCGCGGACGGCACCGCGAGCGACTCCCTGCGCAGTTCGGCGTCGAGCGGAATGCGCTCGGCCGCCGCCTCGCCGCGACCGGGTATCGCCGCCATTCTTCTGCGCAGCTCAGCCAGCGTCGGCGGGCTCTCCCGCCCGACCCCGAGCGACGTCGTATGCGGTTGTGTCCCCTCCTGCGGTTTCGCATCCGAACCCATCCCTACCACCTACTTCCCACGATGGACCCGAGGCGACGCGTGCGGAACGACCCCTCGATGAAGAGATCAGCACCGATTCAGCTATCGATCCGTATCGAATATACGTTCGATACCTGCTCAGTAGAAACCGACCCCCGGGTTCCGTCAAGGCCCCACCCTCGCGCCCGCGATTTCGAAACGATGCCGTTGTAAAACGCCGCCCGGTCGGTGCCCAGCCGTTATCTCGGCAGCGAGCCGGGCATCGAATCGGGCCAGCTAACCCTGTTTTCCGCTACCCTCGCACCGTGACCGAACGCGCTCGTCCCATTGTCGGCCCCGACTATCTTGTTGCCGGGCGCTACCGGCTGCAGTCGAAGCTGGGTGGCGGTGGCATGGGCGCGGTCTGGCTCGCGCACGACCGGCTGCTCGACCGGGATGTCGCCATCAAGCAGGTCATCTCGACGGCCGGGCTCGGCGAAGAAGAGGCCAACGAGATCCGCAGCCAGATCATGCACGAGGGCCGGGTCGCGGCCAAGCTCTCGCACGAGCACGCGATCGCCGTGTACGACGTGGTGCTAGAGGCGGGCGAACCCTGGCTGGTGATGGAGCACTTACCGTCGCGCAATGTGGCCAAGGCGCTCGCGCTGGTCGACACGCTGCCGCCGATCGAGGTGGCGCAGATCGGCGCGCAGGTCGCCGACGCACTGGCCGCCGCGCACGCGGCGGGCATCACGCACCGCGACATCAAACCGGGCAATATCCTTGTCGCCGACCGTGGTCCGATCGTCGGCATGGCCAAGCTCAGCGACTTCGGCATCTCGCGCGGCGCGGGCGAGCACTCCGACGAACCCGACGGCGTGATCACCGGCACCCCCGCCTACCTGCCGCCGGAGGTGGCGCGCGGCGCGCAGCCGACCAAGGCCAGCGACGTGTTCTCCCTCGGCGCCACCCTGTACACCGCGATCGAGGGGCAGCCGCCGTTCGGTCTCGACGAGGACAGCGATGTGCTGGTCCACCGCGCGGCGATGGCGCAGATCATTCCGCCGACCCGCAGCGGGATGCTCACCGAGGCGCTGCTGCACATGTTGGAGCCCGCGCCGCAGCGGCGACCGACAATGGCCGAGGCCAGGGACGAAATCCTCACCGCGGCTTTCGGTCCTGGCACCGGACCCTACATTCTCGGCGCGCCGGTGCGCACCGAGGACGGCACGATTCCGGCGTGGGCGGCCCGGAATTCGGCGTCCGGCCTGCGCAGTCCACACTCGACCCCGCTGCCGCGCCCGCACCGCGCCCCCGCGGGCGCCTCGGCGATTCCCGCGCCGCAGCGGACCAAGCCGCCGCAGGCGAGCAACGCGCCGCTGGCGATCGCCGTCGGCCTGCTGATCGGGCTGGTCATCATCATCGCGATCATCATCGCGATGATGTAAACCCTGCTCTACCAATCACATACAGCCGGTTGACGTCTCGCACCCGTGGCAAACGGCTGATCGGTCTGCGAGGAATCAAGCGGGTCCGCGAAGTCAGTCGATGCGGCGCCGATGCGCCCAGCGGGTGAGCGCGTTGCGGTTGGACTGCTGGGTTTTGCGGAGCACGTTGGAGGCGTGGGTCTCCACGGTTTTCACCGAGATGAACAGGGTTTCGGCGATTTCGCGGTAGGTGTAGCCGCGGGCGAGCAGCCGCAGCACCTCGAGTTCGCGCGGGGTCAGCGAATCCAGTTCCGGATCGAGCGGCGGCTCGGGCACCTGCGATTTGCCGGTGAACGAGTCGAGCACGAACCCGGCGAGCCGCGGGCTGAACACCGCGTCGCCGCCGGACACCCGGCGGATGCCATCGGCCAGTTCCGAGCCCGAAATTGTCTTGGTCACATAGCCTCTGGCGCCCGCCCTGATCACCGCGATCACGTCCTCAGCGGCATCGGACACGCTCAAGGCCAGGCACACCGGTCCCTCTTCGATGCCGGCGAGCACCGCGACGCCACCACCATCGGGCATGTGCACATCGAGCAGCACCACATCCGGATTCGTCGCCTTGATCCCCGCGATCGCCTCGGCCACCCCGCCTGCCTCGCCGACGACCTCCATGTCGGTTTCCCTGCTCAACTCCGCCCGCACACCCGACCGGAACACTGCGTGATCATCAACAAGAAAGACCCGCACCGTCAACCTGCTTCTCCTCAACTGTCGGTGGATCGACCCACCCTGGCGCGCGAGCCGCCCTCGGGCCGCCCGCATCCCCATCGGTACCACATGTGGGCGCGACGCACTGAAAACAACGGTCGCGAAAATCTGTCACTGCCCGGGATGCACCGGCTCCGGCACCTGCTCGGCGTCGACGGTCGCCGCCGCATCCGCGTCCTGGTCGTCCTGACCACCGGAATCCGTGCGCGGCATGGTGATTCGCACCTCGGTGCCCCGGCCCGGCGTGGACAGGATCTCCACCTGGCCGCCGCGGCGCTCGATCCGGCCTCGGATGGACTTCGCCAGACCCTGCCGGTCCTGCGGCACGGCGGTGGTGTCGAAACCGGCGCCTCGGTCGCGCACGAAGATGCTCACCTGGTGCGGTTCGGTCTCGGCGAACAGGTCGATCTCCGGGACTCCCGCATGCTTGGCGGCGTTGACCAGCGCCTCCCTGCTCGCACCGAGCAGCGCGGTGAAGTGCTCCTTGGGCAGGCCGGATCCGGTCTCGCCGATATCCATCGACACATCGCCGACGGTCACCGGCGTCACCTTCACGCCGTGCTGGTCCTCCACCTCGCCCGCGATGGTGCGCAGCGCGGCGGCCAGGCTCGACTGCGCCGGACCGGAATCCTCGAACAGCCACTTGCGCAGTTCCCGCTCCTGGCTGCGGGCCAGCCGCACCACCTCCTGCGGGTCGTCGGCCTGACGCTGGATGAGGGCCAGCGTCTGCAGCACCGAATCGTGCAGGTGGGAGGCGATCTCCTCGCGTTCCTCGTTGCGGATGCGCGCGGAGCGTTCGGCGTTCAGCGCCCGCATCATGCGCAGCCACAGCGGAACCGTCAGCAGCCCGGCTCCGACCAGCGTGACGGCCACCGCGATCAACGCGGACCCGAGCGAGCTCAGATCGATCCTGGCGAGCACGACAACACCGAGCCCGGCCACGATCAGCGTGCCGCCCGCGACAATGCGCGCCCAGGTCACCACCGAGGGGCGCGCGGGCAGGCCGAGTAGCGACCGAGGACCCTCGGCGTCGTACTCCCGCCACACCAGCGCCGCGCCGATCGCGACGGCGATGATCGGCGCGATCACACTCGCCGCGGTCCCGCTGAACAGCCACGACACCCCGACCGCGAGGCTGACGCCGAGCATCGCGAGCCCGATCGCCTGGCGCCGTTCGGAGCCGGACGCCTTCGCCACATCGGTGCCGCCGGGGGTGAAGATCCACAGCAACCCGTAGGCGACGATGCCGGCCCCGAGCGCGGAAAGCAGCACGAACGCCATCCGCACCTTGAACACGTCGATCCCGAGGTGATCGGCGATGCCGCCGGCCACCCCGCCGACGATTCGCCCGCCCGACCGTCGCGCCATCCGCGCATGCGGCGGCTGCCCGGGGTCGAACACCGGCGCGGGTCCGAAACCGCGCGCGGCATCGAACCCCCGCGTGGCATCGAACCCCCGGCTATCGAACGAGGGCGCAGACGGGTACATGCTCTCGATAGTGGCACGTCCGGACGACAGCTAGCCATCAGGAATCCCCCTGATCTTTTGCCATTCGGCGGATGATGGTCTGACCGGGCGGCTCCAAAAGGATCAGGAGAATCTTCAGGGTTCTCCCCGATGTGCGGATGTGCTGGTCAAGCACAGGATGGGAACCATGACGAAAACGAGCTTCGGGGACCAGCTCCAGCAGATCTGGCGCACGCGCCCGGCGCGGTTGCCCCGGCAGGGGCCGATCGCGGGCGTGGCGGCCGGGTTCGCGCAGCGGTACAACGTCGATCCGGTGCTGGTGCGGGTGGCCTTCGTGGTGTCCGCGATCTTCGGCGGATCCGGCGTCGTGCTCTATCTACTGGCGTGGCTGCTGCTCAGCGCCGCCGGTGACGAGTCGTCGGCGGCGGAGTCGCTGGTCGGCAAGGGGCACAGCTCGCAGTCGCAGACCAAGACGATCGTGTTGATCGTCGCGCTCGCCATCGCGGTGAGCACGATGGGTCCGGTCGGCGTCGGTCTCGGCGGCTCGGGGCTGATCAGCATGGCGTTGATGCTGGCGGGCTGGTGGATGCTGCACCTGCGCAATCCGGAACCGCCGCCGGGGACCACCAGTGAGTTCAGCGGGTTCAGCGCGGACAACGGGATCATGGCGACCGGCTACCCCGGCGCGGTCTTCCCGCAGGGCGCGCAGCGCACCGCGGGCGATATGTATGTGCCGCCGACCAGCGCGTACACGCCGTACACGAAGCTGCCGGACACCTACGCGCCGGAAGCGCCGAGCGGCGAAACCGTGCTGCCGCACCAGGATTCCGGTCCGATCGCTACCGACCAGGTGCGCAGCGTCGACCGGCTGCACAAGGGAGCGGACAGCGACGCCGCGGCGCGCCCCGAAAAGGGTGACGCACCAGGCGGATACGACGCCGTCCTGCTCAGCAAGGGCGACAACACCACCGAGGTTGTCGAAACACGCGGCGCCGCAACGACTTCCGCCGTACCGGCCAGCAGCCCCCACACCCCGTCGCTCAGCAAGCCGGGCAGCACCCCCCAATCCCCCACCGGCACCGGCACATCCGCCGCGCCGAAGCACCCGACCCCGGCCACCATCGGCCGCACCACCCCACCCTCCTGGGACCCGCTCGGCGTCGCCCCCCTCGCCTGGGACCTGCCCGAACCGACCCCGGTCCGCACCATCGTCGCGCCACCGCCGAAGCGCCCGCGCTCCCGGCTGACCCCGGTGATCATCGGTCTCGCCATCCTCGCCGCGGCGGGTGCGGGCGCGCTGGCCGCCTCGGGTGTCGAGTGGATGACGCCCGGCCGGATCGCGGCGGTGGCGTTGGCGGTGATCGGGCTCGGACTTGTCCTCGGTGCCTTCCTGCGACGCGGTTACGGCCTGCTGGTGCTGACCGCTCCGCTGGCCGGGTTCGTCCTGCTCGCCTCGGCGATCGGCCCGATCGACTTCAATCGCGGCGCGATGGGCGAGCACGTCTGGACGCCGACCTCGGTCGGCCAGCTGGACGCGAAGTACCGGGTGACGATGGGGTCCGGCTCGCTTGACCTGCGGCGGCTGAACCTGACCGAGAACCGCACCGTCGATGTCGACGTGCAGATGGGCGACTTCCAGGTGTGGCTGCCCGCGGGCATGACGGTGCGCAGCAAATGCGCGGCGAGCATGGGTGATGTCAAATGTGTCGACGGCATCAGCGGCCCGAATACCCCGGGCGCTCCGGTGCTCGACCTGAATATCGATGTCCGAGCCGGAAACGCGGAGGTGCACCGTGGCTGACCAGTCCAACGAATCCGTCGAGACCCGCCGCGGCCCGTCCGCCTCGCTGCTCATCATCGGCCTGCTCGCCCTCGGCGTGAGCGCGTGGGCCTTCGTCGGCCCCGAGTCGTGGCCGGCGAACAGCGTGGTCCCGATCGGCTGGATCGTGGTGCTCGCCGCGATCATCGTCGGCATCGTGCTCGTGGTCTCCCCGCGCCGACGCGGTTGATCGACCGAACAACAATGGCCCGTCCACCAGGACGGGCCATTGTTGTTGCGCTACTGGGGATTCACTCCCACTCGATGGTGCCCGGCGGCTTGCTCGTCACATCGAGGACGACCCGGTTGACCTCCGCCACCTCGTTGGTGATCCGGGTGGAGATCCGTTCGAGCACCTCGTAGGGCAGCCTGGTCCAGTCGGCGGTCATCGCGTCCTCGCTGGAGACCGGGCGGAGCACGATCGGGTGGCCGTAGGTGCGGCCGTCGCCCTGCACGCCGACGCTGCGCACATCCGCGAGCAGCACGACGGGGCACTGCCAGATCTGCTTGTCCAGCCCGGCCGCGGTGAGCTCCTCGCGCGCGATCGCGTCGGCCTGCCGCAGCAGGGCCAGCCGATCCTCGGTGACCTCGCCGACGATGCGGATGGCGAGACCGGGGCCGGGGAACGGTTGGCGGGCGACGAGTTCCTCGGGCAACCCGAGCTCGCGGCCGACGGCCCGCACCTCGTCCTTGAACAGCAGCCGCAGCGGCTCGACCAACTCGAATTCCAGGTCGTCCGGCAGTCCGCCGACGTTGTGGTGGCTCTTGATGTTCGCGGTGCCGCTGCCGCCGCCGGATTCGACGACGTCCGGGTAGAGGGTGCCCTGCACCAGGAATTCCACCTTCGGCGCAGCGCCGCCGCCCTGCTCGATGACGACCTCGGAGACCGCGTCCTCGAAGGATCGAATGAACTCACGCCCGATGATCTTGCGCTTCTCTTCCGGATCGGTGACGCCCTTCAGCTCACCGAGGAACTTGTCGACCGCGTCGACGGTCACCAGCTTGGCACCGGTCGCGGCGACGAAATCCTGCTGCACCTGCTCGCGTTCGCCGGCCCGCAACAGGCCGTGGTCGACGAACACACAGGTCAGCCGGTCGCCGATGGCGCGCTGCACCAGCGCGGCGGCGACCGCGGAGTCGACACCGCCGGACAGCCCGCAGATCGCGTGTCCGGTACCGATCTGCTCACGCACCGAGGTGATCAGCGACTCGGCGATATTGGCCGGCGTCCAGGTGGCGCGGATGCCGGCGATCTCGTGCAGGAACCGGCTGAGCACCTGCTGCCCGTGCGGCGAGTGCAGCACCTCGGGGTGGTACTGCACACCGGCCAGGCGCCTGGCCGGATCCTCGAACGCGGCGACCGGGGCGCCCGCGGTGGTGCCGGTGACCTCGAAGCCCTCCGGCGCGTCGGTGACCGCGTCGCCGTGGCTCATCCAGACCGGCTGGATGGTCGGCAGTCCGCCGTGCAGCACGCCGCCGTCGATATTGAGTTCGGTGCGGCCGTATTCGCGGGTGCCGGTGTGCGAGACGGTGCCGCCGAGTGCCTGCGCCATCGCCTGGAAGCCGTAGCAGATGCCGAAGACGGGGATGCCGAGGTCGAACAGCCGCGCGTCCAATTGCGGTGCGCCATCGGCATACACGCTGGACGGACCGCCGGACAGGATCACGGCGAGCGGCTGCTTCTCGGCGATCTCCGCCACCGTCATGGTGTGCGGGATCACCTCCGAGAACACACTCGACTCACGGACCCGCCGGGCGATCAACTGTGCGTATTGCGCGCCGAAGTCGACGACGAGGACCGGTCTCTGTGTATCTGCCACCAGCACAGTTTAGTGACGCGGCAACACGGGCGAACCATCGGCACAGCACCTTCGCCGAGCCCAGCTCCAGCAAGCAAAAAGACGAGCCAGCAAATCGCCCCACTCGCCCCCGCACCGCTGGCTATCCTCGTGCTCGTGCCATTCGCCCGCGCGATCGACGCCGACATCCACTACGAGGACAGCGGCGGGAGCGGCCCGGTGGTGCTGCTAGCACATGAATTCTTCATGGACCGGACGATGTTCGCGGCCCAGATGGCCGCGCTGGCACCGGAATTCCGGATCGTCTCCTGGGACGCGCGCGGGCACGGGCGCACCAGGGACGAGGGTTTGCCATTCACCTACTGGACCGCAGCACGCGACGCGTTGACCGTGCTCGACCACCTCGGCGCCGAGCGCGCGGTGGTCGGCGGCACCGCGCAGGGCGGCTTCACCGCGCTGCGCACCGCGCTCATCGCGCCGGAACGGGTGTCGGCGTTGATCCTGATCAGCACCGAGGCCAACGGCCCAACCCCCGAGCAGTCCGACGCCACGCAGAAGTTCCTCGAGGAGTGGTACGACGACGGCTCGCGCCAGCAGGCGGTCAATCAGTTGGCGTCCTGGCTGATCGGCAACGACAACTGGTACCGGACCATCTGGACAACCCGCTGGCTGCTGCGCGAGTGCCGCGGCATCGAGGTCGCGGCGGGCTGCCTGCTCAGCCGGGACTCGGTGCTGGAGCGGTTGTCCGAAATCACCTGTCCCGCCTTGGTGATTCACGCCACCGACAGCGGCATCCCGCCGGACCGGGCCAGGCAGCTGACGCAGGGACTCACCGGCTCCAGCTACGTCGAGATCGCGGGCGCCAGGCTCGCGGTCACCATGACGCACCCGGAACCGGTGAACATCGCCATGCGGCAATTCCTGCGCGAACGGATCACCCCGATCAGGATCACGCGCGAACGCTGAGCCCGACCTTCTGGAACTCCTTGAGGTCGGAGTAGCCCGCCTTCGCCATCGAACGCCGGAGCCCGCCAACCAGATTCAGCGAACCGAACGGGTCGTCGGAGGGGCCGAACAGCACCTGCTCGAGGCTCGGGCGCACCACGTCGCCGTTGCCCTCGTCCAGCTCCCATTCCACGCCGAGCAGCGAGCCGCGCGGCACCGAGGGGTGCGCAGCGGCGGACGGCCAGTACCAGCCGCGGCCCGGCGCCTCGGCGGCCAACGCCAGTGGCACACCGAGCATCGCGGCGTCCGCGCCGCAGGCGATCGTCTTGGCGAGCTGACCGGAGGTTTCGACATCGCCGTCGGCGATGACGTGCACGTAGCGCCCGCCGGTCTCGTCGAGGTAGTCGCGGCGCGCGGCGGCGGCATCGGCGATGGCGGTGGCCATCGGCACGCCGATGCCGAGCACCTCGCGGGTGGTCGTCGCGCCGGGGAACGAGCCGTAGCCGACGATGACACCGGCGGCGCCGGTGCGCATCAGGTGCAGCGCGGTCCGGTGATCGCTGACCCCGCCCGCGACCACGGGCACGTCCAGTTCGGCGATGAAGGTCTTGAGGTTCAACGGCTCACCGTCGCCGGCGATCGCGTGCGGGTCGTTCGAAACAACACCGCCGACATGCTCGGCCGAGATGATGGTGCCGTGCACGACGAGCAGGTCGACACCGGCCTGCACCAGCGCGGGAGTCAGCGCGCGGGCATTCTGCGGGCTCACCCGCACTGCGACGGTGACACCGGCCGCCTTGACCTGCGCGACGGCGGCGGCGAGCAGCTCGGGCTGCATCGGCGCGGCATGCAGTTCCTGCAGCAGCGAGACCGCACGCTCGTAGCCGCCCTTGCCGACGAGTTCGAGTAGCTGGTCGATCTTCGCGGCGACGTCCGCGTGCCTGGCCCACAGCCCCTCGCCGTTGATGACGCCGAGCCCGCCGAGCCGCCCGAGCTCGATGGCGAACTCCGGCGAGACCAGCGCGTCGGTCGGATGCGCGAGGAACGGGATCTCGAAGCGGTAGGCGTCGAGCTGCCAGGACAGCGACACCTGCTTCGACGAGCGGGTCCGGCGCGAGGGAACGATGTCGATATCGTCCAGCTCGTAGGTACGCCGGGCGGTCCGGCCCATGCCGATCTCGACCATGTCGCGCACGTCTGTACTCCTTGTCTAATTTGCAGCGCCTGCGGCGCTGCATGTTCGCGGCCCCCGGGTGTCTCGCGTCCGAGCGGCCGAGACTCGCGCCTGCGGCGCATGCGCTTCGGCCACTCGGACGCGAGACGGGCCGCGAACGGCGCTCGCAAAACTCGCGCCTCCAGTGGTTTACCTGTGGGCGGCCAGATAGAGACCTTAGGGCCCCTAACTCCGCTCGACCGTCGGTGCTGTACCCAGATCCGTAGGCACGCTCAATCATGCACGGACCAAGCGGTCTCGTACACGAACATCAAGCAGGCTAGCCGCGACCAGTGTAGTTAGGGGCCTCGACGGTCATCGTGATGTCGTGCGGGTGGCTCTCTTTGAGACCCGCCGCGGTGATCTGCACGAACTGCGCGTCCTGCAGGTGCGCGATGGACTGCGAGCCGGTGTAGCCCATGGCCGCGCGCAGGCCGCCGACGAGCTGGTGGATGACCTGGTTGACCGGTCCGCGGAACGGCACCCTGCCCTCGATGCCCTCGGGCACCAGCTTGTCCTCGGCGAGCACGTCGTCCTGGAAGTAGCGGTCCTTGGAGAAGGACTTGGCCTGGCCGCGGCCCTGCATCGCGCCGAGCGAACCCATGCCCCGGTAGCTCTTGAACTGCTTGCCGCCCACCAGGATCAGCTCACCCGGCGATTCGGCGGTGCCGGCGAGCACCGAGCCGAGCATCACGGTGGACGCGCCGGCGGCGATCGCCTTGGCGATATCGCCGGAGAACTGGATGCCGCCGTCGGCGATCACCGGAACACCGTGCGGCTTGCACGCGGCGACGGCCTCGAGGATCGCGGTGATCTGCGGCGCGCCGACACCGGCGACCACGCGGGTGGTGCAGATTGAGCCGGGACCGACGCCGACCTTCACCGCGTCCGCGCCCGCCTCGACGAGGGCAAGCGCACCGGCCCTGGTCGCGACGTTGCCGCCGACGATCTGGATCCGGTCGCCGACCTCGGCCTTGACCTTGGTGACCATCTGCAGCACCTGGGCCTGGTGACCGTGCGCGGTGTCGACGATGAGCACGTCGACACCGGCGTCGGACAGCGTCATGGCGCGCGACCAGGCGTCGTCACCGACACCGACCGCGGCACCGACCAGCAGGCGGCCGTCGCGGTCCTTGGTGGCATCCGGGTACTGATCGGTCTTGACGAAGTCCTTGACGGTGATCAGCCCGCGCAGCTTGCCGTTGCCGTCGACGATCGGCAGCTTCTCGATCTTGTGCCTGCGCAGCAAGCCGAGCGCGGCCTCCGCGGTCACGCCTTCCTGCGCGGTGATCAACGGCGCCTTGGTCATCACCTCTTCGACCCTGCGGTTCTGGTCGACCTCGAAGCGCATGTCGCGGTTGGTGATGATGCCGACCAGGCTGCCGACCTCGTCCACCACCGGCAGACCGGAGATGCGGAACCGGGCGCACATGGCGTCGACCTCGGCGAGGGTGTCGGACGGGCGGCAGGTGACCGGGTCGGTCACCATGCCCGCCTCGGACCGCTTCACGGTCTCCACCTGGGCGGCCTGATCGGCGCCGGACAGATTGCGGTGCAGCACACCCATGCCGCCCGCCCTTGCCATCGAGATGGCCATCCGCGCCTCGGTGACCGTGTCCATCGCGGAGCTGACCAGCGGGGTCCGCAGCCGGATATCCCTGGTCAGTTGGCTGGAGGTCTCCACAGAGCTTGGGATGAGATCCGAGGCGGCGGGCAGCAACAGCACATCGTCGAATGTGAGGCCGAGCATGGCGATCTTGTTCGGATCGTCACCACCCGTAGATGGGCGGACAGCGGTGCGTTCGCCCGATACGGGATTACTCATTCGGATCGACCCCTCCTGGACGTCGACAGCGACCGGCGCCGGGGTCACCGGCGTCGCGCGCAGCTGATGGGATGGACTGGTGGCTCCGGGAATCGTGTCGGGTGCTCGCCGGGGCCTGACACCATGGTATCTGTCCCGCAAACTCGTCGGCGAAGTGAGCCCACTGGGGGGCGAAGCCGACCGGGGGCGGGTGCGCACCGGGGGCGGGCGGGGAGGCGGAGCCGACCGGAAATGGGTACGCACCGGGCGACGGTGGGGAGGCGGAGCCGACCGGGGGTGGGTAAGCATCGGGGGACGGTGGGGAGGCGGAGCCGACCGGGGGTGGGTAAGCATCGGGGGACGGTGGGGAGGCGGAGCCGACCGGGGGTGGGTAAGCATCGGGGGACGGTAGGGAGGCGGAGCCGACCGGGGGTGGGTAAGCACCGGCGAAACTTGCGGCCGACATAGCTGGCGCAGACCACCCTGTTCTGCGTACCGTGGGGATGTGCGTGACCATCTACCACCTGGCTTGCCGCCGGATCCGTTCGCCGGAGACCCCTCCGACCCGTCCGCCGCGCTCGACGCCATCGAGCCCGGTGAGCCGCTGGATCCCCACGAGCGCCTTGCGGTCGAGGAAGATCTCGCCGATCTCGCTGTCTACGAGGCGCTACTAGCGCACCGCGGTATCCGCGGACTCGTGGTCAGCTGCGAAGACTGTCGGCAGGATCACTACCACGACTGGGACATGTTGCGCGCCAACCTACTTCAACTGTTGGTGGACGGCACCGTGCGCCCGCACGAGCCCGCCTACGATCCGACGCCGGAAGCGTATGTCACCTGGGACTACTGCCGGGGATACGCGGACGCCTCGATGAACGAGGCCTTCCACGGCGACGGATTCGACGGGTTCGACAACTGAGGTTCGGGCCACCGAGCCGATGCCGCGGCCCTCTGGGGACCGGGCGATACGGCGTACGACGCTGTGATCTTCGACGCACAGGCGCTGGCGCGCGGCACCCTGAAAGACAGAAAACCGACCGCCGGTTGGCAATCGGTTCTTGTCTTATCGAAAGTTTCTTGACGGTTGCTAGCGCCGCTTACTAGCTCGGTGTCGCCGCGCCACCGGAACCCGGCGGGATGACGAACGTGCTACTCGGATTGCCTTGTGTCGGTACCCGAGTCGGTACCGTCGGCGCGCCGCCGTTGTCGCCGGTCGGTTCGACCACCGTCGGCTTGGACACAGTGGTCGGCGTCGCCGGGGGTTGGGTGGTGGTCGGCTCCGCCGTCGGCGGCGGCGTGGTCACCGTCGGCGGAGTCGGCTTGTCGTTGGTCGGGGTGGTCGGTTCACTCGGCTCGGTCGGCTTGTCGGTCGGCTGACTCGGCTGGGTCGGCTTCGTCTGCGGAGTCGTCGGCACCGTGGTGTCGCCGACCGGCGGCACCGGCTTCGGCGTCACGCTGATGCCGGTCGACGGGTCGACCGGGCCCGAGGTGCCCTGATCGAGCTGATCCGCCAGATCGCCGTAGCCCATGTCACGCAGCTGACTGACGAGGCGCTTCCACTCCGTCATCAGCTTGTCGTGCTTTTCCGGGCTGTCGACCTGGTCCGCGTTCGCCTTCGCCTGCTCGAGACGCGCCTTGGCCTGCACCGGGTTCTGGTTGATCAGCTTCCCCGCTTCATCCAGATCGGTGCCCGCCCGTTGCGCCACGGTGCTCTGCGCCGCCTGGTTGAAGACGACTTCCTTGACCTTCCACAGCGGATCGCCGGGTTCCGAGTTGTACGAGAACGCCGTCATGCCGCCGAAGACCAGCGCGAGTGCCGCCGCGGCCCCGAGCAACGGGCGAACCAGCCTTAATCGGTTGGTGGTTTGCGCCCCGATCCGTACCTGACGCGCGCCGATCTCCTGATTGACCGCCGCGACGATCGCATCAAGATCGGGCGCATCGGCCATCGGCGGAGCGATGAGCTCCGCCCGCCAGTCCGCGAGCAATGTCGCGAGCTGATATTCCTCCGCGCTGTCGGTCCGTACCGGGCCATCGCTCCCGATGGCGTCGATCAACGCATCGTCGCGGCGTACCGCGGCGATATCGACCGGGCCGGTGTCTCCGGACGCGTCGGCGTAGGGACCGCTATTTCGCGATCCAAGCCGCGCTTTCCAGTCACCCCGACCGCGCTCGCCATCCCTAGCCATACATTTCACCTGCCCTCGCCACTTGAGACTTCAGTTTCGCGAGTGCCCTGTGCTGGGCCACTCGTATCGCTCCCGCCGTACTGCCCACGGCGACTGCGGTTTCTTCGGCTGACAAACCCATGACCAATCGCAGGATCAAGATCTCTCGATGTTTCTCGGGGAGTGTCGCGAGCAGACGATTCATCTGCCTGCTCGTCTCCGATTCGAGAGCTCGTTGTTCCGGGCCATGGTCGGTGGATATGACATCTGGTACTTCGGCCATCGCCTCCGCCTTGTTACGGGCGGCGTTGCGATGGGCGTCGGCGACCTTGTGCGAAGCGATTCCGTAAACGAAGGCCATGAAGGGCCTGCCCTGGTCTTGATACCTGGGCAAGGCGGTCATCACGGCCAAACAGACCTCCTGCGCAACGTCATCCGCGGAGAGCTGCCCACGCTCCGCGGCTCCGATCCGCGCGCGGCAATAACGCACCACAAGCGGGCGGATCATCTCCAGTACCTGAGCTAAAGCGGATCTGTCGCCCTGCGCGGCCGCAGTGACGGCGAGGTCCAACTCTTCGCCCATGTTCGTCATCGTCAGAGAGATTCCCGGCGTTACAAGTGGCACGGCCAGTGATGACCAGTGCTTCCGCCGAAGGGGCGGAACGGATCTAACAATAGCGATACAGCGCGCGGAACAAGGCAACACGGTCGCCCTTCCCGGCACAGGCCCCGCGCAACCTGATGTAGTCCGGCTTAAAAGCTTTGCGACAGCTAGGCGGTCGATTGCGCCGTCGTCGCCGGACGAAACCGACCGCCACGTCGGACGATGGTCGCGGCGCAGTCCTCGGCCTCCGCCGCGGCGCCATCGACGCCGAGCCCCGCACGCAGCATCGCGCTCGCCCAGCGCAACGGCAGCAGGCCGTGTTCGCGACACTGCTCGGCGACATGCTCGGCGAGCGCGCGCGACCGGTCGTGCTCGTCCGCCGCCGCGGCCGCCGCGGCGACCAACAGCCGGGACTTGACCAGATGACGCACCGACGGCCCGCGCTCGGCGAGCTCGAGCGCCGCCGCCGCGTGCGTCAGGGCTGGCTCGACAGTGCCTGCGGCGAGCGCGGTTTCGGCGCTGACCCACTGCCTGCGGACGGCGGGCCGCCAGCCGAGCTCGTTATCGGGCACCAGGTCCGCGCAGCGCCGCAGCAGCCGCCAGGCCAGCGCGACCCGGCCGATGCCGAGCGCGTCGGCCGCGAGACCGGTCAGCGCGTCACAGATGGCGTCGCCGCGCTCGAAGGGATAGTCGGCGGATGCGGGGCCGGTCGCGCGATCACCGATCGACCGCGCGGAGATCAGTGCGGCGGCCCGCCCGTCGCAGGCTGCGGCGCGGGCATGCCAGCCGAGCTGGCGCAGCAGCGAACCCTCGGTACTCGAGGCCAGCGAAAGCACAATCGGATCGGTGCCGAGGGTGCGGACAATTCGTAATTCCGCGCGGGCCGCCGCATATCGACCCTGACCGCCGAGAACCACCGCCCGATACCAGGAACTCAGCGCGTCGGGCGCGGTCGGCAACTCGGCAGCGGCGCGGCCTGGGCGCGCGCCGAACGCGCTCTCGGCGAGTATCTCGAATGGGGTATCTCCGAGTGGAGCAGGTGCGAACACGGCCGAAACTCTATACCGGGCGGTGCGGAGATGGCCGGGAGAAAGACCTTGCCCATCCAACTGGCAACCACTCAGCATTTCTGATCACTAAGCGATGTTTCCATCAGGTAAATCTCGTACCGGCAATCACCGAGCGCCCGCGATCCGAATTCACATGCGTTTCGCGCAATTAACCTCAACGCCCCGTTTACGCCATCTCGGATCTGCTCGCCACACCCGCCGCCGCGCGTCGCTGTGACCACGCCCACCCGACCCCCGATGGACGCCGATCGAGCCCCTGCCCCCAAAAGTATGGTCTACCAGCGGAAATACGTCCTGAGCCGGAGCAGCGGCGAGCCATGGGCCACTAGTCAACCGATCAGTATCTCCGGAACCAATGCGAAAAGTAAACAGCTCAGAGGTTAAATTTCGCGGCCTAAGATTTGGGAAACTGCTGCGTCGAACTATTGACGGAATTTCGCGGCTGGACCTAACGTAGCTCATCGCCACGGTCGGCGCCGCGCGAAATTGCAGCGACCGCAACGGGCGAGCACAGGGGCACTTCGCCGACACAGCGCCGTGGCCTACCACACTTTTGCAGAACAACTGCTCGACAACGCTGACGAGCTCGCACCACGAGGAGTTCACACAATGCCCATGCCGACCCACCTCCCCGGGCCGAACGCCGATGTCTGGGATTGGCAGATGCGAGGGTCCTGCCGCGGGCAGGACTCGGCCGTGTTCTTCCATCCCGACGGCGAACGTGGCCGAGCCCGTACCGCGCGCGAGATGCGCGCCAAAGAGATCTGCCGGGCCTGCCCGGTGCTGATGCAGTGCCGCAGCCACGCCCTCAAAGTCAGCGAGCCTTACGGCATCTGGGGCGGCATGTCCGAGACCGAACGTGAGATGCACGCCAGGCGCAATCGGCGCCGCATGGCGGTGTAGTTGAAATTGCTCCCATCCATGAGGTGCGGCGCGCCGAATCCCTAGCAAACAACCGGCAGGCAATACGCGGTCACCACCGCCACGCCTGCGGCGGCTACGACCCACAGCCGCACACCCTGTCGAGCCCTGCGTTTCGCGTTTAGCTATCGGCGTGTCACGGCGTGTCTCTTGTCGGAGCCACCTGGCGTGTCGAAGTTTTCCGCAAAGTCGCTGGGCCACAGGTGGTTTGCCGACACCCCAGCCGAAGGGAGGTCATAGCGACCCGCTACGGTGGTGACCGATGACACAGAATGGAGCGTTGTGACAACGCGGCAGCCGGCCGCAGAGGGCGACTCGTTCCGAAGAGATGCCTTCCCACCCGGTGTGGATTCTGCGGTTACGGCCCGCGCCGCCGAGAGCATCGAACTCGCCCTCCTGCTACACCGTTGCGGCGAGTCCGACCAGGAAGCCTTTGCCGAGCTATACGACCGGACGTCCGCGCGCGTCTTCGGTCTGGTGCTGCGCGTCCTGCACGACCCCGGCTACGCCGAGGAGACGACGCAGGAGGTCTACCTGCAAATCTGGCGCACGGCAGCCAGTTTCGACGCCGACAAGGGGTCGGCCGTGACGTGGTTGATGACGCTCGCGCACCGGCGCGCCGTCGACCGGGTGCGGGCCGAGCAGGCGCACACCCAACGCGAAGTCGCCTACGGAATAAGGGTTCTCGGTAACGAATTCGACGAGGTAACCGAAGAGGTAGAGCGAAGGCTCGAACAGCAGGCCGTCCTCGACGGGCTCGCGACCTTGACCGAGACCCAGCGAGAGGCCATCTCGCTCGCCTACTACGGCGGGCGAACCTACGCGGAGGTAGCGCTTTACCTCGGAGTAGGGTTACCGACCGTTAAGTCCCGAATTCGGGACGGACTGACACGACTCAAAAGAAGTTTGGGGGTGACGTGAGATGAACGAACGCCAGGTCGATCTCGCGCACACCGTCGCGCTCGGATCGATCGACGACGTAGATCACCATGAGGTGCAGGAACTGCTCGACACCGAAGACCCCGCTCTACGCGCGGAGTTCAGCAGAGAGATAGGGCGGACGAGAGAGGCACTCGCCACGCTCGCCAGCACTACGGCGACCCCGCCGCCCGCCACGCTGCGCACCCGATTGCTCGCGGCCATCGCCGCCGAAAAGCCGCCCGTAGCATCATGATTTCGTAAGAACGAAAGCCTCTGGATTTCGTAAAACGAAGGCCCCCGGACTCGACGTCCGAGGGCCTTCACTGGTTTTGCGGACCGACTCAGTGGCTGTGACCGTGGTGGCTGTGGTCGTGCGCCTCTTCGGCGGGCTTCTCCACGATCGCGCTCTCGGTGGTGAGGATCATCCGCGCCACCGACGCCGCGTTCACGACGGCCGAGCGGGTCACCTTCACCGGGTCGACGACACCGTCGGTCAGCAGGTCACCGTAGGTGAGGGTGGCGGCGTTGAAGCCTTCCTTGCCCTCGGCGACCTTGCTGACGACCACGGAACCGTCGACGCCCGCGTTGGTGGCGATCCAGAACAGCGGTGCCGACAGTGCGGTCCGCACCACCTCGACGCCGGTGGCCTCATCGCCGGACAGCGAGTCACGCAGCTCGATCAGCTTCGCGGCCGCCTGCACCAGCGCGGAGCCGCCACCGGGCACGATGCCCTCCTCGACGGCGGCCTTTGCCGCGCTCACCGCGTCCTCGACCCGGTACTTGCGCTCCTTGAGCGCAGTCTCGGTGGCCGCGCCGACCTTGATCACCGCGACGCCGCCGGACAGCTTCGCCAGCCGCTCCTCGAGCTTCTCGCGATCCCAGTCGGAGTCGGTGGCCTCGATCTCGCGCCGCAGCTGCGCGCCGCGGGCCGCGATGTCTTCCTTGGTGCCGACGCCGTCGACGATCGTGGTGTCGTCCTTGGTGACGACGATGCGCCGCGCCTGGCCGAGCACGTCAAGGCCGGCCTCGCGCAGGTTGATACCGAGGTCGGGGTTGATCACGGTGCCCGCGGTGACAACGGCCAGGTCGTCGAGGAATGCCTTGCGACGATCACCGAAGAACGGCGCCTTCACCGCGACGGCCTTGATCGTCTTGCGGATCGAGTTGACCACCAGGGTGGACAGCGCCTCGCCCTCGACGTCCTCGGCGATGATCAGCACCGGCTTGCCGGATTCGGCGATCTTCTCCAGCAGCGGCAGGAAGTCAGGCAGCGAGCTGATCTTCTCGCGGTGCAGCAGGATGAGCGCATCCTCGAGCACGGCCTGCTGGCTGTCGGTGTCGGTGACGAAGTAGGGCGAGAGGTAGCCCTTGTCGAACTGCACGCCCTCGGTGACGACGAGTTCGGTCTGCGTCGTCGAGGACTCCTCGACGGTGACGACACCGTCCTTGCCGACCACGGTCAGTGCCTTGCCGACCATCTCGCCGATTTCCTCGTCGCGCGAGGACACGGTGGCGACCTGCGCGATCGCCTTCTCGCCGGACACCGGGGTTGCCGCGGCGAGCAGCGCGGCGGAGACCGCGTCGGCGGCCTTGGCGATGCCGTAGCCGAGCGAGATCGGATTCGCGCCGGCGGCAACGTTCTTCAGGCCGGCCCGCACCAGCGCCTGGGCCAGCACGGTCGCGGTGGTTGTGCCGTCGCCGGCGACGTCGTTGGTCTTGGTGGCGACGCTCTTGACCAGCTGCGCGCCGAGGTTCTCGAACGGATCTTCCAGGTCGATCTCGCGCGCGATGGTGACACCGTCGTTGGTCACGGTCGGGCCGCCGAAGGCCTTCGCGAGCACCACGTGGCGACCGCGCGGGCCGAGGGTGACCTTGACGGCGTCGGCGAGCTTGTCGACGCCGCGTTCCAGAGCCCGGCGAGCCTTCTCGTCGAACTCGATCTGCTTTGGCATAAGTCCTATTCCTTGGATTCCAGGGCGGAAACGACACTGCCCCGGTCCCCGCTCAGGGGAACCGGGGCAGCGTCATGACGACTCGATCCCGGCGGTCGGGTGAGCATTCATCACTCGATTCCGGCTCTCGCCGGAACGACCGCGCGGAGCGCGGGTCACTTGGTGACGACGGCCAGCACGTCGCGCGCCGACAGGATGAGGTATTCCTCGCCCTGGTACTTGATCTCGGTGCCGCCGTACTTGCTGTAGATGACGGTGTCACCTTCCTTGACGTCGACCGGGATGCGGTCACCCTTGTCGGTGACGCGTCCTTCGCCGACGGCGATGACGGTGCCCTCCTGCGGCTTTTCCTTCGCCGTGTCGGGGATGACCAGGCCGGAGGCCGTCGTCGTCTCGGCCTCGTTGGCCTGGACGAGGATCTTGTCCTCGAGCGGCTTGATGTTCACGCTCGCCACGTTGAGCCCTCCACTTTCAGGGGATGTCGTCCGCAACTGTTGTTCCGGACCATCGGTATCAGGTTTTGATGCTGACCCTGTCGCATAGCCCCGTCGTCGCGGGTGCCGGGACCCCTGCTCAGTAGTCAAAAATGCCTGGCACACGCACAGTGCACCGGAAGGACGAAAGTCCGGCCGCGCACATCAGCAGTGCCGACTAGCACTCTATACATGAGAGTGCCAGCGCTCAAGGCCGGGATGTGCCAATTTCAGATCACGCGGCCTCGAGCATTCGCTCTCGCGAGCGCTCCAACGCACGCCCGTGGTCGCCGACACGCCCAACGCACGCCCGGAGGGGTTTTCAAGAGATCCGGAAAACTGTAACGTTCGGATAACGGATTGTGACAGTATTGACGACGGTCGCTGTCCGACCGCTGTGTTCGTCACGAACCAGTGCCGTCGGAGACCAGGGGTTGTCACAGAACGTACGTCGCTACACCGCTCGGCGTCACCGAATACCTCAGCGTGATCCGAAGTTCCGGCGTCATCGAACACCCAGCGTCACAGAAGAACCAGCGCCATCAGAGCTGCACCAGAGAGCTAGCCACACGTGATCCATCGTCGGTCCCCGCGGCCTATCCGGACTACGGGACCGAACGGGTTTCCAGTCCGGATCGTTCGTCGACCACACGGCGATCCGGCAGTCCATTCGAGATGGTCGGCGCTACAGATGACCATCCGCTCGAAGGGAGGTGAATGAACATGCGAACATCTCTTGGCATTTCGGCCGGCTCCGAGGTCGTGTGCTCGGCGCTGGTCGCCACCGCGCCGAACGGCGCGCAGAGCTTCGACTACCGCGTCGTGTCCGCCGACGCGGCGCACTCCGATCTCGGCGACCTCGTCGCGTCCTCGATCGAGCTGATGACCACCCAGCTGCCGACCTCGCAACTGGCGCACGACGGCGGCTATCCCGTCGGCGCGCGCTTCGCCGGCGCGCAGCCGCGCAATCTGGAATCGCCGACCAGTCGCCCGCCGACCAGCGTCGCCGTCGCCTACCGCAGCAAGGAGCAGGCGCAGGCGATCCGCTCGGCCACCGGCAAGCAGCGCGAGCTACGGCTGGTCCCCGAAGGCACCGCGGCGCTCACCTACCTGCGGCACACCGGCCTGCTCGACCGCTACGACACCGTCGCCGTCATCGACCTCGGCGCGACCGGACTCAGCGTCACCGTCGCCGACCAGGCCGACGGCACCGTGCTCCGGTCCGAGCGCACCATCGCGATCAGCGGCAACGCCATCGACGACCTCATCTACCACCACCTGGTCGACCTGCACTACGCCAGGCGCGGCACCCGCCCCAATCGCGGCATGCTGACCAATCGCGGCCGCGCGGCCAAGGAGCACCTGTCCATCGCGCCCGCCGTCACCATCGACCACGTCGCTGGCCAGCCGCTCAAACTGACCAGGGCCGATTTCGAGGAGCTGATCGCCGACCTGCTGCGCGAAACGGCCGTGTTCGCCGCCGCGGTGTTCGCGCGGGCGCCCAAGTTCCCGCAGGCGGTGACGGTGATCGGCGGCGGAGCCAACATTCCCGCCGTCGTCGACACGCTCGCCGCGCAGCTGGACGTTCCGGTGTTCACCGTCGAGGACCCCGACGCGGTGATCGCGAAAGGCGCCGCGCTGGTTGCCGATTCGGTGCAGCCGTCGGTGTTCCCGGTGGCCGCGCTCGGCTCCGACGCGCCGGTCGGCACGTTCACCAAGGTGGTCGGCACGCTGGCCGGGGCGATCGTGGTGGTCGGGCTGATCATCGGCTACGGCGTGAAGACGTTCGCACCCACCTCCGACAACGAGGTCTCTCCCGCGGGCACCACGAGCAGTGTGCAGCAGCCGCCGTCGCCCGGCAGCAACGTGGCGCCGACCGGGGCAGGCACCGCCACCGGCGGCAGCAACCAGGAGAGCACCAATCGTCCGCCCGGCGGCAACATTCCGCCGATCACCCAGGATCACGGCCAGCCGTCGAGCAGCCCGACGCCGACACCGGCCAGTCCGCCGACTCAGCCGACGCTGCGCCCCGACCCGAACCTCCCGGTCATCCCGTTCCCCGAGCTGCTCGGCCCGCTCTTCGGCAATTCCGCTGCCCCGCAAGCAGGTTCGTCCACCCAGGAACAGAGCCGCCCTGGCACGCAGACCCCCTCCGCCGTGCCGAGCCAGAAATCCGAACCGACGCAGGCGCCCGCCCAATCCCACCTGCCAGCGCCATTCCGCCAGAACTCCGGTTCCACATACCCCGGCTGGACGAGCCAGGGTCAGTACGGCGAGACCGACTGATCCGTGCCAATCAGCCGACGCCGCAGGCAGTTCAGCTGACGCGGCTGATCGAGACCTAGCCGACGCCCCAGGCAGTTCAGCTGACGCGGCTGATCGAGACCGGCAGGCCTGGATCGGTTGCCACCGTCAGCGGGGACGGTTTCGCGCCACCCGCGATCACGTGCGCGCCGAGGGCCGCGATCATCACACCGTTATCCGTGCACAGCCGGGGCTTGGGCACGCGCAGGGTCAAACCGGCTGCGGTGCACCGCTCCTCGGCCATCGACCGGATACGGGAGTTGGCGGTCGCGCCGCCGCCGAGCACCAGCGTGTCGACGCCGACGTCCTTGGCCGCGCGCACCGCCTTCATGGTGAGCACATCGGCGACCGCCTCCTGGAACGACGCCGCGATATCCGGAATCGGCAGGTCCTCGGCGGACAGGCCGCTGCGCTGCGCAGACTCGACATAGCGGGCGACAGCCGTCTTCAGACCGGAGAACGAGAAATCGTAGCGCGCGTCCCTGGGCCCGGTCATCCCGCGCGGGAACGCGATCGCACGCGAATCCCCCTGGGCCGCAGCGGCATCCAGCGCCGGGCCGCCGGGAAAACCGAGCCCGAGCAGCCGCGCCACCTTATCGAACGCCTCGCCGGCCGCGTCGTCGACGGTGCTGCCCAACTCGACGATCGGCTCGGCCAGATCGGTGACCTTCAACAGATGTGTGTGCCCGCCGGAGACGAGCAGCGCGACGCACGGCGGCATCGGACCGTGCTCCAGCGTGTCCACCGCGACATGCCCGCCGAGATGATTCAACGCGTAGAACGGCACATCCCACGCCGCCGCATAGGCTTTCGCGGCCGCGACACCGACCAGCAGCGCACCGGCCAGACCGGGCCCGATGGTCACGGCAAGCGCGTCCGGCTTGGCGATGCCGGCCGCGGCCAGCGCCCGGCGCATGGCGGGCACGATCGCCTCGAGATGTGCCCGCGACGCGATCTCGGGTACCACGCCGCCGAAGCGCGCGTGCTGGTCGACGCTGGAGGCGACCTCGTCGGCGAGCAGTTCGCAGCTACCGTCGTCGTGCCTGCGCACGATGCCGACTCCGGTTTCGTCGCAGGAACTTTCGATGCCCATGATGATCACGAAAGAACCTCGTCCGGGAGGGGCAGCGCGCTCAGCGCCGGCCTGCGCATGGTGTAGGCGTCGGCGCCGCTTGGGTGGTAGTAGTTCTTGCGCAACCCGATGATGTGGAAACCGTGCTTGGCGTACAACGCGATCGCGGGCGTGTTGTCGGTGCGCACCTCGAGGAACACCGGCCCGCCGCGCTTGCCCGCCTCGTCGAGCAGGGCCTCGAGCAGCAGCGTGCCGATACCGCCGCGCAGGAAGGCCGGGTCGACACCGATGGTGTGCACCTCGGCTTCGGGGTGTTCGTCATCACCGAGCAGCGCGACCCCGGCATAGCCGACCATTCGCCCGTCGTCGTCGCGGGCGGTGATGTAGCGATTGTGCGGCGCGGCCAGCTCCGACTGGAACGCCACCGCATGCCAGGGATCGTCCTCCGGGAACAGCAGCTGCTCGAGTTCGACGCACCGCTCGATGTCCGCAGTGACCATCGGCTCGATTCGGATTGTCACGCAGATCACGCTCCCGTCCGGTCGAGGGTGCGGTAGCTCTTCTCGACGGCGTCGGGCCTGCGCAGGTACAGCGGCACCAGCGCGGCGGGCACCGTGTGCGCGAGCAGCTCGGCCGCGGCGGCCTGCACGAGCCCGGCGGGCGACGGCGTCTCCACCGGAAGCACGGGCAGGTCGAAGAAGTCGACGTGCGAGGCCGATCCGGCGATCACCGTCGCCTCCCCCATGTCCACCTCGCTCGGCTTGGCGACGTCCGGCCCCGCGACGCGCACGCCGGCGCGGTAGCGGGCCCAGTACACCTCGCGGCGGCGCGCGTCGGTGATCACGAGCAGCTCGCTGTCGGGTGTGAGGTCCGACACCGCGTCGGCGGCGATCGCGTCCAGGCTGCACACGCCGTACACCGGAATGCCAAGCGCGTCACCGAAGGCCGCCGCCGTCGCCATGCCGACGCGCAGCCCGGTGAACGGGCCAGGTCCGATGCCGACCACGATGGCGTCGATGTCGGTCCTGGAACGTCCTGCCTCGGTGAGACATTCGAGGATCTGCGGGGTGAGCACCTCGGCATGCGCGCGCGGATCGACTCGAACGCGGGTGGCGAGGGTGCGCGTCTTGGCGGCGACCTGAGCGGACGCACCGGCGGTGTCGTTGCCAGCGATCTCCGCCCCGTCGCCAGCAGTGCCGTTGCGAGCGACCGGTAAGCGGTCACCACCGACGGTGGCCGCGTCCGGTGCGGCCTGCTCCAGTTCCACCAATCCCGCTGTCACGGCGGGTGTCGCGGTGTCGACGCTTAATACCAGCATGATTGATCCAACGATACCGGTTGGTAGCTGCCGCCGGTGCGGAGCTACCAGGTAGTTAATCGACCCATTCCCATACGGCGGTGCGCACGTCCGAATCCGGTTCGCGGGAAAGCAGCACCCGCAGGTGTCGATCGGTCAGGTGTTCAACGACGCCGCGGCCCCACTCCACCACGACCACCGCCTGATGCAGATCGGTGTCGAGGTCGAGGGCGTCCAGCTCGTCCAGATCGCCGCCGAGTCGGTAGGCGTCGACGTGCACCAACGGCACCGCGCCGTCGCGCTCGCCCGCGCGGTGCTGGCGGGCGATGATGAACGTCGGCGAGCTGACCCGGCCCTGTACGCCGAGCCCGGCGGCGATGCCTCTGGTCAGCGCGGTCTTGCCCGCGCCGAGCGGACCGTCGAGCACAACCAGGTCACCGGCGCCGAGCCCGGCCGCGAGCTCACGGCCGAGCGCCTCGGTGTCGGCGACGGTGGGCAGGATCCGCTGCTGCCGGTCAGCCACTGGTCACCTCCGAGACCGATGTCGATTCGAGCACGCCCGCGCGCACGAGCAATCGATCGAGCGCGTCGTTGACGATATCCGGGAACTGCAGGTGCGCCATGTGCGCGGCGCCGATGAGCCGGATCAACTCGCTGCTCGGCAGCTCATGCGACAGCGCGCGGGAGTTGCGGAACGGGATCACCAGATCGTTGGTGCCGCCGAGGACGAGCACCGGCAGCTGCGCGAGAGTTGGCAGCGCGGCCGATTCATCGTGCAGCTCGATGGCTTTCAGGAATTTCACGATGGTCTCGACCGGTGTCCGGTCGATCATCATGGTGGTGAAGCGGGACAGGGTTGGACTCACCTGGCCGTGATACGAGCTGACGTGCAGGATCGGCGTGATCACCTGCCGCGCCGTGGAACGGCCCGCCTGAACCAGCGCGGGCGCGGTGGTCACGGCCATCCGGAACCCATCGATCGCCGGGTTGCGCAGCAGCTGGGTGATGCCGGCGGCGGTGACCTCGGCGGCGGCGGTGGAGAGCAGCGCGACCCCGATCACCCTGGCCGCGAACAACTCCGGGAACTGCGCGGCGGCCGCCAGCACCGCCATGCCGCCCAGCGAATGACCGACGAGCACCACCTGTCCGGTCGGCGCGCTCGTCGTGATCACCGCGGCGAGGTCGCGGCCGAGCTGGGCGACGGTGCAGCTCTCCGTCTCCGGTGTGCCGGAGCGGCCGTGCCCGCGTAGGTCGAACAGCACGAGGCGCGCGCTTGCGCCCCAGCGCTTTTCGAGGTCGCGGCGCTGAAAGTGGAAGGACTCCATGGTGTTGCAGAAGCCGTGCACGAAGATCACGGTGACCGGCGCGTCCGAAGGGCCACACTCGCGGGTGGCCAGGCGAACGCCGTCCTCGGTGAGCACCGCGCCGGAGCGGTCCTGATCGATGAGATCGAAGTTCTCGTCGCGATATTCGTCGCGGCGAGCGGGCCAGAGCACGCGGGCGCCCGCGCGGCGCAGAGCGTGCACACCGGCCAGGGCACCGATCACGCCCGCGGTCGCCAGGCCGCCGCGAACCGGGGTGATCCGGGGACGTCTCACCGGGCACCGCCCACATAGCGGCGGACCGCTCTGCCGCGTGGGGCGCAGACCACCTCGTAGTTGATGGTGTCGAGCTGGTTTGCCCAGTCCTCGGCTCGTGGTTCGCCCTGACCGCCGCCGAACATGATCGCGACGTCACCCTCGCGGATGTTCGCGGCATTGTCACCGAGGTCGACCACGAACTGGTCCATGCAGACCCGGCCGACGTTCGGGTGCCGCGCGCCGCCGATCCATACCTCGAAACGTCCACTCAGCGGCCGGAATACGCCGTCGGCGTAACCGGCGGGGATGAGCGCGACCGTGGTGTCGCGCGGGGCGATCCAGGTGTGCCCGTAGGAGACGCCCGCCCCGGCCGCGATCTGTTTCACCTGAACGACGCGCGCCTGGAAGGTCATCGCGGGACGCAGTCCGAAGTCGCCGAGGTCGGGGATCGGGGAATGGCCGTACATCGCGATGCCGGGGCGGACCAGGTCGAAGGCGAGGTCCGGGCGGGTCAGCGTGGCAGGCGAGTTGGCCAGGTGCACCAGTTCCGGTTCAAGGCCGTGCTCCTTGGCAACGGCGATGGCCTCCAGGAAGCGGTCGCGCTGTAGGTCGTTGGTCGGGTGCTCGGGCTCGTCGCCGCGGGCGAGGTGGGAGAAAATCGCCCGGAAGCGCACCGCCTGCTCGTCGACGAGGGTGCGCAGTTCCGCGAGGGCCTGTGGGTATTCGGCCGTCGACAGGCCGTTGCGGTTGAGTCCGGTATCCACCTTGAGGGTGATCGTCGGAGCGCGGCTCGTGCTCCTTGCCGCCGCTTCCACCGCACGCAGCTGGCTGAGCGAGGAGACGCCGATCTCGATGTCGGCGGCGATCGCGGCGGCGTAGTCGGCGTCGGAGTCGTTGAGCCAGCTCAGGATCGGCGCGGTGATGCCAGCCTCGCGCAGCAGCACGGCCTCGTCGATCGTGGTGACGCCGAGTTCGGCGGCACCCGCGGCCAGCGCCGCTGTGGCGACCTCGACGGCGCCGTGGTTGTAGCCGTCGGCCTTGACCACCGCCATCACGGCGGCGTCGCCCGCGAGCTCGCGAAGGACGCCGACGTTGTGTGCGATGGCATCCAGATCGACGACAGTCTCCACCTGCGCGTTCACGCTAGTCCGCCTCTCCGGGAATTCAGGCCAGACGTTGGCTGCCACGGCGGTGGCGTCGGCGGCTGGCAGTGACGCGGTGGGCTGCGGTCAGCCCGTACCCGACGAGTTACCCATGTGCTGTCGAAGTCAGTCGTCACGATTGTTCTCGCTGAAGTCTATTGGCGCGGGGATATCTGGTTGCGGCGAGTTGCCGCGGCCGTGTTCTGCGGCACAGTGGGGCGGGCTGGCGCGGCGCTGCGGCCAGGTCGCGGGTGGCCCGAGAGCAGCGGGCCGAACCTGCATCCGCCGCGGCCGGACCACGGGTGCCCGCCGAGCAGCCGGGCCGAACCCGCACGCGTGACGACGCTCGAGTCAGAGTTCCGGGCGGGCCAGGGCGCGCAGGGTTCGGATGGCGGGGCGGATGTGGTCGAGCAGCGGGGTCGCCGAGATGGGCGCGGCTTCGGGGTGACCTTCGTGCGCGGCGAGATTGGCGGCGAGGGAGTGGACTCGCGCGGCGGCCGCGGCGGACCAGGCCGGGGGGTGGCCAGCGGCGAGGAGGGTGCCGATGATGCCGGAGAGAATGTCGCCCGCGCCCGCGGTGGCGGCCCAGGACGCGCCGGCTTCGTTGACCAGGACCGGGGCACCGGGGGTGGCGACGAGGGTGGCGCGGCCCTTGAGCAGGACGGTGAGCTGCCAATCGTCGGCGAGGGCGCGGACCGCGGCGACCCGATCGTCGCCGACCTCCGCTCCGGTTAATCGCGCGAATTCGCCTGCGTGCGGGGTCAATACGGTCGGCGCCGAGCGACCGCGGACCAGGCCGGGTTCGGCGGCGAGCATGGTGAGGCCGTCCGCGTCGACGATGACGGGCAGGTCGGTGGCGAGGATCTCGGCGAGCCGTTTGTGCGCGTCGGCGTCGGTACCCGCGCCGGGGCCGAACACCCAGGCCTGGACCCGGCCGACCTCCGAGACCTGCTCGGTGGCAATGACTTCCGGGAAGTGCGCGAGCACATCGGCGGCCCCCGTTCCGGCGTAACGAACCAGGCCCGAGGTCGCCGCGACGGCAGCCCCGGTACACAACACCGCCGCACCCGGATAGTCGGCGCTGCCCGCGCAGACGCCGGTCACACCCTGGGAGTACTTGTCGTCGGCCGCATCCGGCACCGGCCAGTTCGCGCCGATCGAGGCGGGTTCCAGCGCAACCAGATTCGGCTCCGGTAATCGTAAACCGATGGGCACCAGCTCGATTCGCCCGCAGTGCGGCGCGGCCAGGACATGCACCGGCTTGTACGCGCCGAAGGCGACGGTGACATCGGCGCGGACGGCGGGCCCGGTGATCGCGCCGGTATCCGGATCGACCCCGCTCGGCAAATCCGCAGCAACGATCGGAACCTTAAGCGCCGCAACGAGTTCCGCGGCATCAGGCCGCAGCGCTCCGCGACCGGATATGCCGACGATGCCGTCGATCACCAAGTCGGGAGCATCGACCTCGTCGCGCACCCGGCCGCCCGCCTTACGCAGCGCCGCAAGACCTTTCGCGTGCGCACGGGCCGGGTTCAGCAGCACCGCGGTCACCGCGACACCGCGACGGCGCAGCATCGATCCGGCCCACAGCGCGTCGCCGCCGTTGTCGCCGGAGCCGACAAGCAGGGTCACCGCGCGTCCGGCGACGCCGCCGGTGCGCGCCCGCAGCTCGCGCGCGACGACGGTGGCCAGGCCGTGCGCCGCGCGTCGCATGGGGACGCCGTCGGGAACTCGGGTGAACAACTCGGCCTCGGCCGCGCGGACTTCGTCGGCGGTGTAGTAACCCCGCTGCGTGGACATGAGCGATCCTCCACTTCGGTACTGCTCGAGCATCACTGCGCGGCCCCGGGGCGCCGATAGTGCCACACAAGCCCGCAACGACAGCAGACTACGCTTGGCGATCATGCCTATGGTCAAGCCCCGTGCAAGGTCCACCCCGGTGGTTACCGGATTCGTGCTGGCAGCGGCACTGTTGGTCGCCGGGTGCGGTGGTAGCGATTCCGGCGCCGCCGCGACGACCACGAAGCACCCGCATCCGACCACCACGACGCCCCAACCGACGGGCGACACCAAGCCCGCCGCCATCACCGTCGATGTGAACAACATGAAGTTCGCCCCCGCCGACGTCACCGTCAAGATCGGCGACACCGTCACCTGGCACTTCTCCGACAAGGCTCCGCACACCGTGCAGGGCATCGGCGACAAGGCCATGGGCCTCAACAGCCCCATCATCGACAAGGGCGACTGGAGCTACACCTTCACCGTCGCGGGCACCTACCGCTACCTGTGCTCGCTGCACCCGGAAATGCGCGGCACCGTCACCGTCCAGTAGCCGGACCCGTTCAGACCGGCCGATATTGGCGCGTACGCGAGCTGCGCGCGGAACTGGTGTTGAGGGCTTCGACGGCCGCCACCAGGGGTGCCAGCTCGGGGTCGGCGGCAGCTTGGCCAAGCGCGCTGGAGAGAGCGGCGTCGTGCGTGGGGCGAGCCTGCGCCAAGAGGGTCAGGCCCGGCGCGGTGACGTCGGTGTAGATGCCGCGACGGTCGTCGGGGCACAGATAACGCTGAAGTAGGCCGCGGTCCTCTAGACGGGTGACGAGGCGGGTCGTAGCGCTCTGGCTCAGCACGACGGCCTCGGCGACCTGGTTCATCCGCAGGTGCCCGCCAGGCCCGTCGTGCTGGCGGCTGAGCACGACCAGCAGCGAGTACTCGCGGACGCTCAGGTCGTGACCGTTTTGTAGGGCACGTTCGATGTGCGCCTCGATCCGATCGTGCAGCAGCGACAGTGCGTACCAGCCATCGGCCAGGCCGGTCAGGGCGGCATCCGCGGTCATCGCGTTCCTTCCGCGTAGGGATTGTCTCTCCAGGATAGATGACTACCGCAATAGACCGCGCTTGCAATTAACACGCGTCTGCAATTATTGTTGACGCCCGTAAGGATCAGGCGCAACTTAACGTGGAGGCTCTCCCCATGCCGCTCGCACTCCTCGCCCTGACGCTCGGGGCATTCGGAATCGGCACCACCGAATTCGTCGTCGTCGGGTTGCTCCCCGACATCGCCGACACCTACGCGGTGTCCATCCCCACCGCAGGGCTGCTCGTCACCGGGTACGCGCTCGGCGTGGTGGTCGGCGCGCCGCTGATGACCGGGCTCGGCACCCGGGTCTCGCGCAAGCGGATGTTGCTCGGCATGCTGCTGCTCCTGGTCGCGGGCAACGTATTGTCCGCTGTCGCACCCACTTTCGGCCTGATGCTGACCGGACGGATCGTCGCCGCACTGGCGCACGGCGCGTTCTTCGGCATCGGCGCGGTCGTCGCGGGCGCCGTGGTTCGCCCGGACAAGCGAGCCGGTGCCATCGCGATCATGTTCACCGGACTGACCGTCGCCACCATGGTCGGCGTGCCGTTCGGCACCCTGCTCGGCCAGCAATTCGGCTGGCGGCTCACCTTCCTGATCGTGGCGCTCATCGGCCTGATCGGCCTGGTCGGCATCGCCCTGCTTGTCCCGGAACAGCCTGCACCGCGGGACGCCAGGCTGCGCACCGAGCTCGCCGTCTTCCGCAACCCACAGGTGCTGCTCGCGATGGCGATGACCGTGCTCGGCTTCGGCGGCGTCTTCGCCGCGATCACCTATCTCGCGCCGATGATGACCGAGGTCACCGGCTTCGCGGAGAGCTCGGTCACCTGGCTGCTCGTGCTGTTCGGCGTCGGCTTCTTCGCGGGCAACCTGATCGGCGGCAAGTTCGCCGACCGCCACCTGATGCCGATGCTCTACCTGTCCCTCGGCGGGCTGGCCGTGGTGCTCGCGCTGTTCACCGTCACCGCGCACAACAAGATCGCCGCCGCGATCACCATCGTGCTGATCGGCGCCCTCGGCTTCGCCACCGTCCCACCCCTGCAGAAGCGCGTGCTCGACCATGCCTCCGGCGCACCGACTTTGGCCTCCGCCGTCAATATCGGCGCCTTCAACCTCGGCAACGCCCTCTCCGCCTGGCTCGGCGGCCTGGTCATCGCCGCTGGCTTCGGCTACACCGCCCCCAACTGGGTCGGCGTAGTCCTCGTGCTGGTCGCGCTGGCCCTGGCCGTCTGGTCCGGCGCCCTAGAACGCCGCGCAACCCCCCAACCCCACACTGCCCCAACCGAGCCCGCAATAGCAGCCGCCCACCCCTGACCGCCCGTCCCCCGCCACTATGTCCCACTCGGTAGCACCGAGATCAGGCTGAAGCGCCGAACGGGACACCACGGCGGCCCCACTCGCACTTCCCCGCCACCATGTCCCGTTCGACGATCCCTTCATCGTCGAACGGGACATGGTGGCGGGATTACTCGCACTTCCGCGCCGCTATGTCCCGTTCGACGGGTAGGGCCCTCGACGCGAACACCCCGGATCGCTGAGCGATTCGGGGTGTTCGGCGAGTGATGGGTTATTCGACGGTGACGGATTTGGCCAGGTTGCGGGGCTTGTCTACGTCGTAGCCTCGGGCCTGGGCTACTTCGGCGGCGAAGATCTGCAACGGGACCGTCGAGAGCAGCGGCTGGTACAGCGTTGGGGCCGTTGGGATCTCGATGAGGTCGTCGGCGAACGGGCGGACCGTGTCGTCGCCCTCCTCGGCGATCACGATGGTGCGCGCGCCGCGGGCCTGGATCTCGCGAATGTTGCTGAGCAGCTTGGAGTGCAGCACCGCACGGCCCTTGGGCGACGGCATCACCACGATCACCGGCAGGCCCTCTTCGATCAGCGCGATCGGGCCGTGCTTGAGCTCGCCCGCCGCGAAACCCTCGGCGTGCATGTACGCCAGCTCCTTGAGCTTGAGCGCACCCTCCAGCGCCACCGGGTAACCGACGTGACGGCCGAGGAACAGCACGGTCGACACGTGCGCAAGCTCGCGCGCGATCGCCCGCACCTGCGGCGCCGTCTCCAGCACCCGTTCCACCAGCTTCGGCATCGCCTCGAGTTCGGCGAACTCGCGGGCGACCTCGTCCGGGTACTTGGTGCCGCGCGCCTGCGCCAAGGCCAGCCCGACCAGGTAATTCGCGGTCACCTGGGCCAGGAACGCCTTGGTGGAGGCAACGCCGATCTCCGGCCCCGCCCTGGTGTAGAGCACCGCGTCGGACTCACGCGGAATCTGCGCGCCATTGGTATTGCAGATCGCGAGCACGCGCGCCTTCTGCTCCTTGGCGTGGCGCACCGCCTCGAGCGTGTCGGCCGTCTCGCCGGACTGCGAGATCGCCACGACCAGCGTCGAACGATCCAAAACCGGGTCGCGGTAACGGAATTCGCTGGCCAGCTCCACCTCGACGGGCAGCCGGGTCCAGTGTTCGATCGCGTACTTGGCAAGCAGCCCGGAGTGGTAGGCGCTGCCGCAGGCGACCACGAAGACCTTGTCGAAGTCGCGCAGTTCCTGGTCGGCGAGGCGCTGCTCGTCGAGCACGATCCGGCCCGCGCCGTCGGAGTCCACGCTGAAATGCCCGATCAGCGTGTCCGCGACCGCGGCGGGCTGCTCCTCGATCTCCTTGAGCATGAAGTAGTCGTGGCCGCCCTTCTCGGCGGCGGCCAGATCCCAGTCGATGGTGAACGGGCGGGTGCGCGCGGTCGCGTCGTCGCCCGCGAAATCGGTGACCGTGTAGCTGTCGGCGGTGATCACCACCGCTTGGTCCTGGCCGAGCTCGACTGCCTCGCGGGTGTGCTCGATGAACGCCGTGACGTCGGAGGCGATGAACATCTCACCCTTGCCGACGCCGACAACTAGCGGTGTCGAGCGACGCGCCGCGAAGATCATGTCCGGCTGATCGGCATGGGTGAAGACCAGCGTGAACGCGCCTTCCAGCCGGCGAACCACCGCGAGCGCGCTCGCCGCGAAATCACCCGCCGTCGGTCCCTCGGCGTAGGCGCGAGCCACCAGGTGCACCGCGACCTCGGTGTCGGTGTCGCTGTGCAGCTCGACGCCCGCGTCCTCCAGCTCCCGGCGCAGCGGGGCGAAGTTCTCGATGATCCCGTTGTGCACGACGGCGACCTTGCCGCTGTCGTCACGATGCGGGTGCGCGTTGCGGTCGGTCGGCGCGCCGTGCGTCGCCCAGCGCGTATGTCCCATTCCGGTGGCGCCCGCGAACCGCGCCACCCCGATTTCGGCGAGCTCGGCCTCGAGATTCGCCAGCTTGCCCGCCTTGCGTTCCACTGCCAACGCACCAGCGCCGTCCACGATCGCCACACCCGCGGAGTCGTAGCCGCGATATTCCATGCGGCGCAACGCGTCAACGACAACGCCGAGCGCGTCCCGGTATCCGACGTACCCCACGATTCCGCACATGGCTCACCAGAGTACTTATCGGATAACGTTCTCGTCGTGTCGGCGTCTGTGAAATCGCTCCTGAGCACCCTGACCAGCCGCGGCCCCCATCGGGTGCTGCGCGGCAATTTGGCCATCGCCGGGCAGCCGGGGGTGGTATTCACGCCCGAATCGGGGCTCAACCTGCCCGCCGTCGCCTTCGGGCACGGCTGGCTGACCGGCGCCGCCAACTATCGAGGCCTACTCGAGCACCTAGCGTCCTGGGGCTTCGTCGCCGCCGCGCCGGATACCGAGCGCGGCCCGATCCCGTCACATCTCGGCCTTGCCACCGATCTGCTCACCACTGTGGATATCTGCACGGGTGTCCGGCTCGGTGACGGAACGATCAGCGTGCACCCGGACCGGCTCGCGCTGGTCGGCCATGGCATGGGTGCCGGTGCCGCGGTCATCGCCGCGACCCAGCGTCAGGTCGCCGCGGTAGCCGCGCTGTTCCCGGCGCCGACGGCACCGTCGGCCGAGACCATCGCACCCGACCTCGACACGCCCGCGCTGATCCTGGCCGGTGCCACCGATCTCGCCTCGGTCAGCTCCAACGCCATCCCGCTCGCCACCGCGTGGGGCGGGCCCTCGGTGTTCCGGGCGATCGACGGCGCCTCACACAACGGCATCATCGAGGGTCGCCGCGTGCTGGCCGCCTTCGGCGCGGGCAAGCACGAATCCAAGACCGCACGCACCACCCGCGCCCTGCTCGCGGGCTACCTGCTCGCCACCGTTGCCGGTGACAAGACCTACCTGCCCTTCGCCGACCCCGAGGCGGACATCCCGCACACGGTGGTCGTCGACCCGGAGGCCAAGGAAGACAAGCCGGCCCCCAAGTTGAAGATCGGCCAGCTCGCCGGGCTCCTCCGCCGATAGCGGGTTAGATCAGCCAGGTTTCGCGTTGGTAGAAGGCGGCTTCTTCGTCTTCCTGGTCGACCGGGAGGACGTCGCGGTTGGCTTTGCGGGCGGCGATGGAGCGGGCGATGGCTTCGCGCTGCTCGCGGGCCTCTGTTTCGAGCCGCTCTCGTTCTTCGGCTTCGGCGCGCGCCTTGGCCAGTTCGTCGGCGTGCTCCGACCAGAATTCGCGCATCTCGGTGGCGGACGCTTCGGCGAGTTCGCGGCTGGTGTCCGCGGTCCGCTGGTTGATCTGCTCGAGCTCGTCGAGTAGCAGTGCCGAGCGGCGGCGGCATTCCTCGGCGACGCGCTCGATCTCCTCGGCATAACTCACGATGTCGATTCTCCCCGATCCGCACGTGGACATCAGCTCGCGGCTCCCCGCCGACACTCGACTCCGCTCGCCGAGCGGACCGCGCCGACGGCGTGTACTCCCTGCCGCGACCGCACCTAGGTTACCGATCCGCCGGCACACCGCGGCGTGCTCACAGGGGGCCCGCCTCGGCCAAATCACCCATCGGGCCTGCCTCGGCCAGCTCCGCACCGCTGTCGAACGGTGCGTCCGGATTCTGTTCTCCTGGCATGTGTTTGGACTTGTGTTCGCCGTCTTCTTCCCGCCGCACGGGCGGCGAGGTGCCGACCCTGGCGTTCGGTTGGCCAGTGTTCTCCTCGGTGGCGTGCGGTTTCTCGACCGGCTTGTCCGCGGGGGGCGCGGTGGAGTCCGTCGGCGACGGCTTGTCACCGGATGTCGTTGGCGACGACTTGTCCCCAGGCGACGCGGGCGACGGCTTGTCACCGTGCGTCACGGATGACGGCTTTTCATCGTGCGACGCGTCACCCTTCGGCTTCTCGCCAGGCGAGTCGTCCTTCGGCTCGTGCACATCGATGACCGGCATCCCGTGCTCGTCCAGCCGCACGCTGAACTCCTGAGTCTTCCCGTCACCCTCCGACATCATCAGCTTCAGTTGACCGTCCGGCCCCATCTCGAACTTCAAATGCTTACCGGCGACATCGAATTCGGCCACGGGCTTGCCGTCCGGCTTCCCGTCACCGTCCTTGTCGACCGGCGTCGGATCGATCAGCCCCTCGACCGTCTTCACCGCATTGTCGACGCCATCCTTGACCATCCCGGACAGCGAACTGATCCCGGACTCGACCGCCTGACCGATCCCGGATGTCAACGGCGACAACTGACTCGCCACTTGACTGAGCGCCGGTAACCCCGCCAGCGACGAGGTATTCGGGACCGTCGGCGTCGAGGGCGTACTCGGCGTCGGCACCGTGCTCGCCGGAACAGTAGGTGTCGCGGGCGTGGATGGACTACTCGGCATCGACGGTGTCGGCGCGGTACTCGCCGGAACAGTTGGCGTCGACGGTGTCGGCGCGGTACCCGCCGGAACAGTTGGCGTTGACGGACTTCCGGGCGGTGCGGGCACCCCGGGGTCCTTCGGCGTGCCATCGTCCTTCGGCTTGTCAGGCGCCGGAACCCCTGTCGGACGCGGGTACGGCGCAACCGAAACTTGGCTCAGCGCACTGACGATCGGGGCGTAGACCTGCTTGACCGCCCCATCGGTCAGGTCGCACGCGTCGGTGAACTTCTGCACCTTGGCCAGGTAGTCGGGTTTGAACACGTTGTCCAGCCAATGCTGACAACGTGCCTGAATATGCTGCTGATAGTCCGATCCTGGCAGAATCCCCAGGATATTCCGCGCGGCCCAGGCATCAGATCCTCCGGTCAGATCCGGAAAGATTCGACCGAGCTTGCTGAGCAAGCTATCGTCCTGCCAACCATTGCTGACCGCGATACTCGTACCGGAAATGATGTCATCGATGTCTTCGGGAGACTTATCGGCAATCTTGATAGTTTCGCCGTTCTCCAGGATGTAGCGCACCACGTCCGCTTTGATCTTGACTGCGGACCGCAACCCATCCCCCGCCGCGGCGATCGCCTTCCAGGCCTCCCCCGCGGCCTTCCAATCCGCCGCCGCCTGATCGACCTGCTGGGTCAGCATGGTGGTTGCTGCCTCGGCAGCCGCACCTTCCCAACAACCCCAGAGCGCTCGCACCTGTCCGCGCTGCACGTCCAGCTGGGAGCCCGCATCCTGCAACACCACCTGGAGTTTCGCCGCAACGTTGCGCAGCTTCTCCTCGTTCATTCCGTTCTGCTCGTAAAACCGCTTGTGCAACTGCTGGTAGGTCGGCACACCCGCGACATCACCGAATGCACGCTTGAACCGCGGTTCGAACTTCTCGAAGTACAGCAGGCTCCGGGAGCCGATATTCAGATACTCGGCGACGGGCGCGGATGCGGGGACATCGAAAGTCATGACGGCGCCCGCTATGTCTTAGAGCCGTGGTCGAGCTTCGCGATATCGAACGATGTCTCTTGGTCGGTGTTCGAGTACTTCACCACCGCGGCCCCCACCACATCGCCCGTCGCCAGCGTCGCCTCCGACCAGTTCCCGAGCCACTTGTAGATCGTGTCGAGCCCGGCCTGAATCTGCCGCCCCTGATCGGCGTAGTTCGCACCGGCATCGGCCGGACCGAACGTGTTGTCGGCCACGTCCTTCGCACGATTCCGAACGGTCTGTCCGGATGTGCTCAGGTCGTTACCAAGTCGCCCCAACTCCCCAGTCTTGACGCCCACCAACTCGGATCCGGCCACGCGACCCCCTCCGTCCTCGCTTCGCACGATCTCCCCGGACTGACGTCGGCGCCGGGCGTCCCATACTTTCTTCGACGCGCCTCGCCGACGTTCGGTTCCATCGAATCCGCGGGGATTGTGCCAACCCCCACGCCGACGGACCTAGGTGCCGATCTTCCCGTGGTCGGTGCGCACCCACTCCGAGGACCCGTCGGGATGCCGGTGGAATTCCCACGCGGCGTAGTCGCCGTCGTGTTCGACGACCGTGACGTGGTCCGCGAGACCGTCGTGGTCGTAGTCGGTCCAGACCTGCATGGCGTCGCCGCCGTTGGTGGTGATGGTGTCGAGCGTGCCGTCACCGTCGATGTCCTGGGTCGGGTGGTGCAGTTCGATGGCACCGAGACCGTCCAGCGACGAGGACGCGTCGATGCCGGGTAGTTCCAGACCCGGCAATTCACCCGAGGTGATCATTACTCCTCCTCAGCAGGACTCGTGGTGCTGTTCGTCCGGCTACCGGACAAAAGCGCGTATCGCTCCATCCTGACATCCACGGGTGTCCGACGCAGCCCCCTGGGCGTTACTTCTTCGGCATCAGCAGCCACAACACCAGGTAGATGATGAACTGTGGGCCCGGCAACAGGCAGGAAAGCACGAAAAGCAGGCGAACGACATTGGCATTCCAGCCGAGATATTCGGCGATGCCGCCACAGACGCCGGCGATCCACTTGTCGTGGGTGGAGCGGGTGAAACGGCGGGTGGGTGCGGTCATGGTCTTCCCTCTCTGGTGATGATCTCTTCGAACTCCACTCTGCCGAGCCACCCGCCGCGACACATCGGTCCCGGGAGCTATGCCGACCCTGATTTCCTACAACCCTGGTTCAGGGTGTGACCCCGAGTCGCCGACCGGGTGCGGGGTGGGCTACTCGAACACGGCAGACTTATGGACGTGAGGGAGCGTCAGCGAGCGAACCGAAAATACAGCGTGCCTGTGCGCGCGACGGAGCCGAGCGTCAGCGAGGCGGAGTCGTGAGTACCACTCTGCATGCGCGCGGGCTGTCCGCAGGGCACGGCGAACGCACCCTGTTCGAGGACCTCGATCTCACCCTGGCGCCGGGTGACGTGATCGGCCTGGTCGGCGCGAACGGCGCGGGCAAGTCGACGCTGCTTCGCATGCTCGCCGACCGGCACACCCCGACCGGCAGCATCACGCTGAGCCCGCCCGACGCCACCGTCGGCTACCTCGCGCAGGAACCAGAGCGGGTGCCCGGCGAGACGGTCCTCGAATTCCTCGGTCGCCGAACGGGTGTCGCCGAGGCCCAGCGGACGATGGACGCCGCCGCCGAGCGCATCGCCGACGGCGGCGAGGACGAGTACTCGCCCGCACTGGAGCGCTGGCTCGCACTCGGCGGCGCGGATCTCGACCAGCGCGCCGCGGAGGTAGCCGCCGATCTCGGCCTGATCGCCAGCCTGCCCAACGGCCTCTACACCCCGATGACGGGCCTGTCCGGCGGCCAGGCCGCACGCGCGGGACTTGCCTCGGTGTTGTTGTCGCGCTTCGACATCCTGCTGCTCGACGAGCCGACGAACGACCTCGACCTGGACGGCCTGGCCCGGCTTGAACAGTTCGTCGCCGGTGTCCGGGTGCCGCTGGTGGTGATCAGTCACGACCGAGAGTTCTTGGCGCGCACCGTGAATCGGATCGTCGAGCTGGATCTGGCGCAGCAGCAGGTCGGGATCTACGACGGCGGCTACGAGGCGTATCTGATGGAACGCGAGATCGCCCGCCAGCACGCGCGCGAGGCCTACGAGGAGTTCGCCGACACCAAGGCTGGCCTGGAGGCGCGGGCGCAGATGCAGCGCAACTGGCTCGAACACGGCGTACGCAACGCCCGCCGCAAGGCGCGCGACCCGAAGAAGGTCGACTCGGACAAGGCGGGCCGCAAGATGCGCGCCGAGTCCACCGAGAAGCAGGCCGCCAAGGCTCGACAGACGCAGCGCCGCATCGAACGCCTCGACGCGGTGGAGGAGCCGCGCAAGGAGTGGGAGCTGCGGATGACCATCGGCAACGCGCCGCGCAGCGGATCGGTGGTTGCCACGCTGTCCGACGCGACGCTCACCCAGGGCGATTTCACCCTCGGCCCGATCACCGTCCAGGTCGACTGGGCCGACCGGATCGTGTTGACCGGCGCGAACGGCTCCGGCAAGTCAACGCTGCTCGCGCTGCTCCTTGGAAAGATCAAGCCGGACAACGGATCCGCCACGCTCGGCGCCGGCGTCGAGATCGGCGAGGTCGATCAGGCGCGCGGCCTGTTCCGTGGATCCACCTCGCTGGCCGACACTTTCGGCGCGCAGATGCCGGACTGGCCGGACGCCGAAGTCCGCACGCTGCTCGCCAAGTTCGGCCTGCGCGGCTCACATGCGTTGCGCGCCTGCGAAACCCTGTCCCCCGGTGAACGCACCCGCGCGGCCCTCGCGCTGCTGCAGGCCCGCGGCGTGAACCTGCTCGTCCTCGACGAACCGACCAACCATCTAGACCTGCCAGCCATCGAACAACTCGAGCAGGCCGTCGAATCCTTCACCGGCACACTGCTGCTGGTCACCCACGACCGCCGGATGCTGGACACCGTCGAGGCCACCCGCCGCTGGCACATGGACTTCGGCAAGCTCACCGAGACCACCTGACGAGCGGCACACCGAGCTTCGGCGGTTACCACTCGCTCAGCGGATTACCGGCTCAGACCGAGGCGACGCGCTTGGCGAGATCATCGGCCAGCTGCCTGGCCTGCGCCGGATCGGTGGCTTCGACCATCACCCGAACCAGTTGCTCGGTTCCGCTGGGGCGCAGCAGGACTCGGCCGGAGTCACCGAGGATCCGTTCGGCTTCCAGCACCGCGTCGCGGATTTCGGGTGCCGCCGCGACCAGCGACTTGTCGCTGACCGGCACGTTCACCAAAACCTGTGGCACCGTGTGCAATACGGCGGCCAGGTCGGCGAGGCCGCGCCGGGTTCGAGCCATCCGCGCCATCAGTTTCAGGCCGGTGAGGACGCCGTCGCCGGTGGTGCCGAACTTCGGGAAGATGACGTGCCCGGACTGTTCACCGCCCAGCGTGTAGCCGCCGCGACGAAGTTCCTCGAGCACATAACGGTCACCAACGGCGGTGGTGAGCAAGGTGATTCCGGCCTCGCGCATGGCGATGTGCAGGCCGAGGTTGCTCATCACGGTGCCGACGAGGGTGTTCTTCGCCAGCTCACCGGCCTCGTACATATCGAGGGCGAGGATCGCCAGGATGGCATCGCCGTCGACGACATTGCCGTCCGCGTCGGCCGCGAGACACCGGTCGGCGTCACCATCCAGGGCAAGCCCCAGATCGGCGCCGTGCTCGCGCACCGCCTGCTGCACGGTCGCCAAATGCGTTGAGCCGCAACCATCGTTGATATTGAGGCCGTCCGGTTCGGCGTTGATCGCGATCACCGTCGCGCCCGCCTCGCGGAACGCGGCGGGCCCGACCTCGGCGGCCGCGCCGTGCGCGCAATCGACCACTACGGTCAGCCCGGACAGGTCCTGCGCGGTCGCCTCGACCAGGTGCTCGACATACCGCTCATGGGTGCCAGCGACGCTGTACTGGTCCGGGATGACCTGCCCGTGGTCGCGCGCGCCGGACGCGTTGACGACGCGCCCGATGCCTCGGCCGGTCGGTCGCACCCCGACATCCTCGGCGAGCAGCGCCTCGATGCGGTCCTCGATGGCGTCGTCGAGCTTGTGCCCGCCCGCGGCGAAGATCTTGATGCCGTTGTCCGGCATGGGATTGTGCGAGGCGGAGATCATCACGCCGAAGCACGCGTCGTAAAGGCCGGTGAGGTAGGCGACAGCGGGGGTCGGCAGCACGCCGACCTGGAGCACGTTCACCCCGGCGGCGGTGAGCCCCGCGGTGACCGCGGCCTCCAGCATCTCACCGCTTGCCCTCGGATCGCGGCCGACGACCGCGAGGGGACGCTCCTTGCCACTGCTCAAAATCTGGGCGGCCGCACCCGAAACACGCAGCGCCAGTTCCGGACTCAACGACTCGTTGGCCAGCCCACGGATTCCGTCGGTGCCGAACAAACGTCCCATACCTCAGCCCCTCATCGGTGGATCCGCGGCACGCCCGAAGGCGACTGCCTCTGTTGCCACGAAGGGCACCCGAAACGCCGCGGCTTGATACAGCACGAGAGCAGGCGACCAGCCGTTGCTGGAAGCCTGCTCTCGTACAGGTTGCCCGCCGACCGTACCGCCCCCAGCACCAGGGTGCCGGATGACGGTGGTCGGCGAAGCCAAAATCAGCGCTTCGAGTACTGCGGCGCCTTGCGCGCCTTCTTCAGACCGTACTTCTTACGCTCGACGGCACGCGGGTCACGCGTCAGGAAGCCGGCCCGCTTCAGGGCGGGACGGTCGTCCGGGGTGACCTCGATCAGCGCGCGGGCGATGGCAAGACGCAGGGCGCCGGCCTGTCCCGACGGGCCGCCACCGTGCAGCAGGGCGACGATGTCGAAGCTCTCGGCCCGCTCGACGGTCACCAGCGGCGACTTGACCAGCTGCTGGTGCACCTTGTTCGGGAAGTAGTCCTCGATGGTGCGGCCGTTGAGCACGAAGTTGCCGGAGCCCGGCACCATGCGCACGCGAACGACGGCTTCCTTACGACGGCCGACGGTCTGCACCGGGCGGTCGATCACGACGGGAGCGAAGGTCTCGACAGCGACCTCGGCCTCTTCGTAGCCTTCGCCGTCCTCGACAACCTCGGCGGCGTCGAATTCCTCGACGACGGCTTCCTCGTTGAATTCCTCAGGAGCGGTCACTGGGCCACCTGCTTGATCTCGAATGGAATGGGCTGCTGAGCGGCGTGCGGGTGGTTCGGGCCTGCGTAGACCTTCAGCTTGCCCGCGATCGCGTTGCCGAGCTTGTTCTTCGGGATCATGCCCTTGACGGCCTTCTCCACGAGCCGATCCGGACGGCTCTCCAACACCTGACCGACAGTGCGCGACTTGAGGCCGCCCGGGTGCCCGCTGTGGTGGTGGATCAGCTTGTCCGCCTTCTTGTTGCCGCTGATGGCAACCTTGTCGGCGTTGATGATGATGACGAAATCGCCACCGTCGAAGTTCGGTGCGTAGGTCGGCTTCGTCTTGCCACGCAGCAGGTTCGCTGCTTGAACGGCGAGACGGCCGAGCACTACGTCAGTGGCGTCGATGACGTACCACTTGCGGGTCACGTCACCCGCCTTGGGGCTGTACGTAGGCACAGTGCTTCCCTGTCTGTAGTCGGTGTTGCCGGCCAGGCATGTGGTCGAAGCTCCCGGCGGCCGGTGGAGACCCGGGATTCGATTGCACGACCGGTTGCCCGGCCGTCCATACGCCAACGAGCCACACTACCAGCCCGTATCGGCCGAGCAGAAATCGAGTCAGATCTCGATCGGCGGCCCTGGATCGATGGCTCGACGGGGGCCGGGCAGCAGGTAACGCAGGGTGTCCATGCCGGGCGGCTTGCAGTCGGCGTCCGCGGTCCCCCGGTCGTTGCGCCCGCCGCCCGCCGAGTTCCCGTGCGCGGACGAGATGCCGGGACGGACCTCGTTGGTCACATACGGCGTCAGCGGGCAGGCGATCGGATCGGCCGCGGTCGACGGTGCCGCCGTCATGGTCACCTCGGCCGCGGTCAGCTCGACGCGATCACCGCCGGACGGCAGCGCGACCACCGCCAGCGCCAGCGCGCCGACCACCGTGTGCGCCCCGAACAGGTTGTCCTTCATCTTGTTCCAGAGCTTCCCCTTGCGGGGCCGGTCCTCGTCGTCGTCCTCGGACTCGGGCTCGCGCCACCCGTGTCGCCCGGATTCGGTGTCGGACTGCGGTGCCTGATACTGCCGCGCGCCGGACGTCTGGCCGGGCGGCGGCCCGCTCTGCGGCGAGCTGCCGGGGCCACCCTGTTCCTCGGGGTACTGACCCGGCGGCCGGGTGAAGCGCTCGGCGAGATTCGGCGGGAGCCGAGGCACCTCGTCGCGGGTGATCCTGGTCGTCGGTTCCTCGCCCTGCGTCGGATAGCCGGGCCCGTACTGCACAGGCGACGCCGTTCGCGGCGGGGACGGATCCATGTGGGGTTGTGGCACGTCCGTTCGGCGCTGTGACGACTCCGCTTGGCGCTGCGCCGATTCGGCCTGCCGGTGCGCTGCCCCCGCTTGACGCTGTCCGGGTGCGGCCTGCTGCGGCGCGGATTCGGCCCGGTAGTGCCCGGCCGGGTCGCGGTACTGCGGCCCCGGGTCCTGGAACTGTGTCGGGTCGACCCTCGGCTGCGCTGGCTCGGCATGCCGACCCGACGGTTCCGGCTCGGCCGCCTCGGTATCGGTCACCAGCAGGTGTGCCGCCCCGAGCACGAGCGCGTGCATCGGATGGTCGGCGACCTGTAGCCGGTGGCCGAGGTGGTTCTGGAAGGCAAGCCGCAGCGCGTCGTTGAAGCACACGTTGCCCGACAGCAGCACCGTCGAGGTGTCCGCGCCGATCGAGCGGGCCGCGGCCATCACCTCGATCACCACGTTGTCGGCGGACCTGGCGTCGCGCATGGACTCCATGGTCACCGGCACGTCGACCGATTCGGTCGGTTGTTCGTCGTCGCCGTGCACCGCGACGACGAGCACGGTCCGGCCGTCGGAGTACACGCCGGTCGCGCCGATGCCGTGCGGCCTGGCCTGGTCCGGCGGGTGCACCAACCCGAGCGCGCGCACATACCCCGACAACGCGACGCTCTCCGGCAGCGGCTCGACGGTCACATCGAGCTGTTCCACCAGCGCGGCGTACACCTCGACCTTCTCGTCCGGCCAGCCGTCCGGGAACGGCAGCGCGACGATGTCCGGCTTGCCGCGCAGATGCTTACCGATCGCGGCAAGCGGGTTGTACATCCTGGCCCGGAACACCAGTTCCGCCGGCCAGGTCGCCCCGGCGACCACGATCTGTGGGTGGCCGAGGATGTCGCGCACGTCGGCGATCGCCATGCCGAGGTCCGGCCGCTGCCGGTCCACCCCGGCGGTGTGCAACCGCCCCGACGAATCCGCCAGCAGATACGCCGGCGGTGTCCACATACCTTCCACCTGAACCGGGCGGATCGGTGTGCCACCACCACCCGCGGCCACGGACACCACATCCCAGCCGAGATGTACCGCCCCTACTCGCACCGTCACAGGCATAAGTGTGCCTGCTGTGCGGCCGAGATGCTTGCTGTTGTCCGGAGCCCCCGGTAGTGGCCCGAAATTCGGTCGCCCATCACGCCACCGACGACTTCAGTCGCAATCGCCGCCAGGTGAGAACGGCGAGCACCGCGGTGATCAGCAGCAGCGCGCCGACGTCCAAGGCCCAGATGCCCGCCGTGTGCTGCCACAACGTGTCGGGCTGCGCGTTGGGGAACACCTCACGAATGTTCACCGTCGACGCACCGGCCGCATAGCCCCAGCGCGCCGGGAACAACCAGGACACCTGCTCGAGCACCACCCGGCCGGTGACCGGGATCAACCCGCCCGCCATCACCAGCTGGACCATGATGGCGACCACGAGCAGCGGCATCACCTGCTCGTTCGACTTCGCCACCGACGAAAGCAGCAGGCCGACAACGACACAGCACACCGCGGTCAACGCGATGTCGATGTACAGCTCCCCGCTGCCTGAGCCGAGCACCGCCCCCTCGTCCGGCCGTTTCTTGCCGGCGAGCACGATGCCGACCAGCACCGCCGACTGCAGCAGCGCGGTGATACTGAACACCGCGACCTTCGCCGACAGATACGCCGACGGCAGCAGCCCGACCGCGCGTTCGCGCTGGAAGATGGTGCGCTCGCCGACCAGGTCACGCACGGTGAGCGTGGACCCCATGAAGCAGGCGCCGAGGATGAGCACCACGAGTAGCTGCTGGGTCTCGCCGCCGCCGGTTGGCACAAAGGTGCCGTCCGGCAACGCTTTCAGCGCGCCGCGCTGGAAACCGTCCTTGCCTGGCACCACCAGCGACAGCGCGCCGAGGATGAACGGCAGGATCACCAGGAACGATAGATAGCCGCGGTCGGCCAGGATCAGCCGGATCTGCCTGCGCGACAGCGTCGAGAACTGTTTGCCGCCACTGGATTGCGGTGGCGAGCCCGCTGACCCGTATTGCTGGGGTGGCGGTGGTGGGGGCGGCGCGAACGCCTGCCTGGATCGGTAGGCGGCGAACGCCTGATCCGGGTTGGCGGCCACGTTGGCGAAGATCTCGGCCCAATCGGTGGTGCCGAGCGCGTTGCCGACACCGGCCGGGTTGCCGCAGTAGGCCGTCTTGCCGCCGGGCGCGAGCAGCAGCACCTGGTCGCACATGTCCAGGTGCGCGATGGAGTGGGTCACCACGATCACCACGCGGCCCGCGTCGGCCAGCTCGCGCAGCATCACCATCACCTGGCGGTCAAGCGCCGGGTCGAGGCCCGAGGTCGGCTCGTCCAGGATCAGCAACGAGGGTCCGGTGAGCAGTTCCAGCGCGACCGACGCGCGTTTGCGCTGGCCGCCGGAGAGCCGGTCCACCCTGGTGTCGGCGTGCTCGGTCAGCGAAAGCTCTTTCAGCACACCGTCGATCACCTGCTGACGGTCGGCCCTGCTGTTGTCCGGCGGCAGCCGCAGCTCGGCCGCGTAGCCGAGCGCCTGACGCACGGTGAGCTGCCGGTGCAGCACATCGTCCTGCGGCACCATGCCGATCCGGGAGCGCAGCGCCTCGTACTCGGCGTGCAGGTTGCGGCCCTCGAAGGTGACCACACCGCCGGACGGACGGGTGGTGCCCGCGATCAACCTGGACAGCGTCGACTTGCCGGCGCCGGACGGACCGATCAACGCGGTCAGCGTGCCCCGGCTTGCCTGCATATTGACATCGACGAGCAGCTGCTTGTTGCCCTCGACGGTGAACCCGACCCCGTGCACCGCGAGGCCCTGCTCGGCCACCGGCTTCTGCCGAAGGACCAAAGTGCCCTGCTGGACAACGAAGTCGATATTGCCGATGGTGATGATGTCGCGCTCGCGCAGCACCGACCGCTGCTGACGATGGCCGTTGACGAAGGTGCCGTTCGCGGAGCCGAGGTCCTCGATGGTCAGTCCGTCGGTGGCGGCAACGAGACGCGCGTGCTTGCGCGAGGCCAGCGGATCGTTGACGACGATCTGGTTGTCGGTGGTGCGCCCGATCGTCAAACCGCCGGCGGGCAGGCGGTCGCCCCGCGCGATCGCCGCGGTGGACGCCCGCGTGCGCACCGGCGGCATGTTCGAGGTGTCGGCCCGGGTGGTCAGGTTGACATTGACCTGCGGCTGCGCGTCCTGCGGCGGTTGATACGCCGGGCGCTGGAACTGCTGGGCGGGCCGCTGCGCCGACATCGGCGGCTGTCCCGACTGGGGTGGCCGCACCGAAGGCCGCTGCGGGGGCTGCGGATTCGCGGGCAAGAGATGGAGCAACGGTCCGCTGATCGCGTCACCGAGACGCACCTGCGTCGGCCGATCGATCGATACCGCCTGGGTCAGTCTGCGCGCGTCGACGAACACGCCGTTCGTGCTTCCGTTGTCGGTCAACACCCAGGCGCTACCCTGCCAAGCGAGCGTCGCGTGTACCCGCGAAACCAGCGGGCTGTCGACGAAAAGCGTCACCTCCGGTGCACGGCCCATGGTGACCTGCTGGCTCGAATCGAATACTCGTTCGTTCCCATCATGGCGCACGGTGATGGTCTGCGCCCCCGGTGAAGACATGCGGGCGATACTATTCCATCACCCGGACATCGGCGGTGCCCCCGACGCGCCTTTTGCCCCGATCCGGCGACGATTGTGAACGCGATACCGGTCGACTAGGGGGAGCTTTGTCGAAAATCCGTGCGACGGCGATCATTACCGCCGTCCTGATCGTTGTGGTGCTGGTCGCGGGCTGCACCAAGCTGGTCGACGGCCGTGCCGTCTCCATCTATGACGACCCGTTCAAGGTCGCGGGACTGCCAACTACCAGCGGTCCGAGCGGCCCGAGGGCCGGTGTCGAGAACAGCCCCCTCAAGGCCACCAATGGCGACGGCGGCCCCGAAGACACCCTGGCCCTCAACGCCGTTGACGATATCCAGACCTACTGGCATGCCGAATTCGGCAAGGAATTCCAGAGCGGCGATTTCAAGCCGGTCGACACCCTGCTGTCCTGGAGCGCGAAGGCGCCACGCAGCGATGCGCGTGAATTCTGTAAGGAGACCACCTTTCACCTGGTGAACGCCGCCTACTGCCGGTTGGACAACTCCATCGGCTGGGACCGCTCCGTGCTGCTGCCCGCCATGACCGACACCTTCGGCCAGATGGCCGTTGTCATGGTGCTCGCGCACGAATACGGGCACGCGGTGCAGACCATGGCGAGGCTCGTCGGCGCCAAAGACCCGGTGATCGTCAAGGAACAGCAGGCCGACTGCTTCGCAGGCGCTTTCATGCGCTCGGTCGCCGAGGGCAAATCCAAGCACTTCACCATCAATACCTCCGACGGCCTCAACAACGTGCTCGCCGCCACCGTCGCCATCCGCGACTCCGACCCGAGCGATCCGGAGAGCGTGCACGGCTCGGCCTTCGAACGCGTCACCGCGGTGCAGGCCGGTTTCACCGATGGCGCCAAGGGGTGCAAGCGCATCGACATGGCCGAGATCAACCAGCGGCGCGGCGCTTTGCCGAAGGACTTCAACGGTGACACCGGCCGCGGCGAATACGAGATCAACAAGGACACCCTGATCGAACTCAGCAAGGCGCTCGGCGCGCTGCTGCCGACCAAGCCCTCGCCGACCTATGACTACTCCGGCGCGAAGATCAACTGCCCCAACGGCGTCGTCACCGAACCGGTCAGCTATTGCCCCGATACCAACACCATCGGCACCGACATTCCGTCGCTGGCCCAGCGCGGCACCTCGAACTGGGATGTCGACGATCCGTTGCCGTTGAAGGTGACGGGTGACTACAACGGCTACATCGTCTTCATTTCCCGATACACCCTCGCGGTGCAGAAGAACCACGGCCAACAGCTCATCGGCCCCAAGACCGGCCTGCGCGCGGCCTGCCTGGCCGGCGTGGTCACCGGCAAGCTCGCGGCGCCGAACCGGCCAACCTCGCAGGGCGATATCGGCCTTGCCGCAGGCGATCTCGATGAGGCGGTGTCCGGCCTGCTCACCGATGGTTTGGCCGCAAGCGACGTCAAGGGCGACACCGTGCGCAGCGGCTTCGCCCGTGTCGACGCGTTCCGCGCCGGCGTGATCAATGGCGAAAAGACCTGCACGTCACGGTATTCGTAGTCGGTCGCTAGCCGCCGAACGGCGGTGGGGCGGTGAGCTCGAAGCGCAGGACACGGTTGCCGAGCATGACCTCGGCGCCGGGGACGAGGACCATGGATTGGTTGGGGGCCAGGCGAATCCAGTCGCGGTAGCCGGGCAGGCGGGTGCGGGTGCCGTTGGTCGAGCCGCGATCCACCACGGTCACATCCCAATTCAGCAGGTGGATCTCGGCGTGCGCGCGGGACATGCCACCGGAGGAGTCTTCGACGCGCAGCGGGACCAGGCCGCGGTGCGCGGCGTCGGAATGTTCTGGGTCGCGCCCGATCACGGCGTCCGCGGCGAGCACGTAGGTCATGCCGTCGTCGAGGACAAGCATGCCGAGCGGCGGGCGGATCACCTCGATCAACGCCTGGGTCTGGTCAACCGGCATGCCGCACACCGTGCAGAACGCCGCGCGCGGATCGCTGGGATGCGCTCTGGCGCACTTGAATCCCATCACCTTGACGGTGAGCGCGGTGGCCTTGGCGGTCGCTTCCAATCGGCGCTGCAACTCCGGATCCGGCGGTGGCGCCGGAGTGGTGCCGCTCAACTCGGTCTGCGCGTGCTGTGGATCGCCGCCGGGTCCATGGGTGGCGGTGGATGCCTGACTTCCGGTGTGCGGCTCCGGTTCTCGCGGCGGGTCCTGGTCGATGCGCGCGGTCGGCAACCGTTCCTCGTCGTCGCGCCGATGCGTTCCCTCGCGCGGCAGCCCCGACAGTGCCATGGTCCGCGCCTCGTCGGACCAGACGATCGCGCCGCCCGCCTGCGCGATGCCCTCGACCAGCCAGCCGATGCCGCGCTGCGCGGGTAGCTCGGGGATGCGGCCCTTCGCGTCGTCGACGAACAACGCGACGGCCCGCGCTGGCACGCCAGCAACCCGGTCGACGGTGAACGCCGCGTCACCGCCCCGCCATCGCTCGACCGTGCCGTCCCCGGCCAGCACCGCCGTCACCGCGCCGTGCAGAAAGATCGCCACCCCACCGTTTTCCGCGACGGACAGAATGCCGAAATCGATCGGCTCCCCCGGACTGATCCGCTCGGCATGCTTCATCAACCACCGGGTGGCCTGGCGAGCAACCAGCACCCCCGCCCCCTTCGGCTCCGACTCGATCGCCTCGCGCACCACCTCGGCCAACGATGCCAAGGCGAGCATGGCGGGCGAATCCGGTGTCGGCCTGCCCTGTCCGCGATGCGCGACAACCACGACCGCCCCCGCGACGCGGGCCACCGCGTGACCACCGACGACGACCTCGACCTGCCGATCCATCAAAGGAATCGGCCTCTACCGAGCGCGCGGTGCCGGGTCGTCGTCACACGAACAAGGGTATTGCAATCCCACAACTATCGACCCCCTCTCAGGCGTCCGTCCGATAACTTCAGTGGCAGCACGTGAAGAAACGAGGACCCGTCATGGTTCGGACATCGCGTATCGCGCTCACCGCATCGTGTATCGCATTGACTGGTCTATTAACCGGCTGCGGCGGTCTACATGGCACCGCCACCGCGGGCGAAATCGATGTCCGCCAGCTAGAAGTCGGGACCTACGCGGTCGACCGCCACCAGTACAACCAGGACCCCGGCGACAAAGCCGCGCTGCTCGAGGGCATGCGCATGTCCGACGCGGTGGTCCCGACCGTGCAGATCGATCCGTCGCTCGGGGTCGGCCGTGGCAGCACCGTGGTGGCCGACGCCGACCAGGCGCTCGATTTCGTCGCCAAGACCTCCAAGCCGATCTTCGACAACCGCAAGCTGATCACCGGCTATGCCGCCAGCGGCGCCGACCAGCCCGACCCGGCCGGACAGACCAACCCAGCGCCCAACGCCACCGCGGTCACCGACGCGGTGTTCCGCTTCCCGGACCCGGCGACCGCGAAACTCGCCGCCCGCGAGCTGGAGGACGTCGACATCGCCATCTCGCCGGACAACCGTAAGCTGCCATCGACCGCGTACCCGGACGCCTATATCCATTGGCGCCCAGGCATTCCCACCGTCGGCACCTTCATGGCCTACAAGGAATTCGTCATCTCCCTGTTCATCCAGCGCCCGACCGCCGACAGCGCCGACCTGGTCGGCTGGGTCGACAAAACCCTCGCCGCCGAGGTCCCCCAGCTGGACAAGTTCCAGGCGACGCCGCAGGACCAGATCAAAGACCTGAAGGTCGATCCCGAGGGACTGCTCGCCCGCGTCGCCGTCAGCGACCGCAACAACCGCACCCCCGACGCCGCCACCTTCGCCATCTTCGGCCCGCACCACATGGTGAATCGCGCCGAGGACGAATCCGCGCACCTGCGCCTTGTCGATGACGCGGGCGTCGACCGTCAAGCCGTCGCCGACGACAGTTACGTCGCACGCGCGAGAGATACCGCCGCCGCCCGGAAACTGGACGACGGCCTGATGGACAGCGAAGGCGCACACTATGATTCGCTGCCAGCGCCGAAGGACGTCCCCGACGCCAAATGCCTGCAGCTCAACGGAACGGGCAACCCGGACCGCGAATACAAGTTCCGGTGCTACGTCTCGTACAAACGTTATGTCGGTGTCGTGACCAGCGACAAAGAACCGGATGTCCGACAGAAAGTGGCCGCCGAGTACGCGCTGCTCGCGAACAGTCTGTGAGGTCGGCCCCGCACGTTGTGGCCGGGTGCCGAGGCAGGTGGTGACGTAGGATTCCGCGGGAACCACAGCCGTTAGGGGAGGATGTTGCAGCTGCGCGCGAACTCGCTGCCGCACCGGACGGTGTATGCCCTGGTGATGGCGGCACTGGTGTTCGTCAGCGGCGGCTGCGGGTCGGATGAGCAGGCCGCGGCCGCTGCCATCGATCTGAGTAAGCTCGATATAGGGAATTACGATGCCGCACCGCGCCAATTGGGCACGGTGAAAAGCCTCGAGCAGGCCCGGATAATCGAGGCGGAACGGCTCGGCAATTTCGTGCCAGCACCGCTGGATATCGACCCTCGGTTCGCGCACGGCAATCCGTTTGTCGCCACGGTATTCACCGATCCGAAGTTCGCCCTCGGCAAGATCATGGCCGTCGACCGGTTCGCCGAGGCCGCACCGGATTTCGTCGCCGGGTTCCAGAGCTATGGCCGCACCGATGCCGACACCAAGGGCATCGATCTGATGAACGCCGTCATGATCTTCCCGGACGAGCAGAAGGCCACCGACGCCGCCGCGGCGCTGGAACGGGTCGACCACGAGGCCAGCGATCGCAACACCGCCGTGCCGATACCGAAATACCCTGCGGCGCATGCTCATTGGCAACCGGACCAGCAGTCGATCGGATCCTGGTATGCCACCGGCAAATTCGTCGTCTACACGTGGATCTATGACTACCTGAAGGTCTACCTGGAGAAGGTCGACCTGCCCCCAATGGTCGCGCTGGTCCAGCAGAGCCTCGACACGGTGGTTCCGTCCATCGCCAAGTTCAGCCCGACCCCACCCGACCAACTCATGAGCCTGCAGATCGACATGGACGGCATGCTCAACCGCACCATCGCGCGGCCCAAGGAAGACTCGTGGCTCAATCCGCCCGGCGCGTACAACGGCCGCACCGCGCTCCATTTCGTCAATGACCCACCCGGCACCCTCGGCGACATCGAGAAGGCGGGCGCGGACAGGTACGCGACGAACGGCGTCGACCTGTACCGAGCCCGCGACGCCACCGCTGCCGCGGCACTGCAGAAGGCCATCGGCGGCCTCACCAAGCGATTCAAGAGTGCCGCCGCCCCGGCGAACCTTCCTGCCGCCGACTGTCACGAATACATCGGACGGGAAATGATGGCGATCCGTTTCTACTGTTCGGTGGCCTATGACCGCTACGCCGCGTTCTCCGCGTCACCGCAGTTATTGGACGCGCAGCAGCGGATTTCGGCCGAGTACGCGTTGCTGGTGAATACCCGATGAGGCGCGCGTTCGTGCTGCCGTTCGCCGTCCTGCTCGCGGCGGGCGTCACCGCCTGTGGATCCGCCGTGTCCGGCACGTCGCAGCCCGCCGAGGTCGACATTCGCAAGCTCGACACCGGGTCCTACCCCACCGAGCCGCTCAACGCGCACGACGACGACTATCAGCCTGGTTTCATAGACATGCCACACATCGCCGCAATGCGGTTGTCGGACTACGTATTGCCGCCCTACGAAATAGACCCGAACCTGAAATACGGCCAACTGCCTTTCGAGATATCACCCGGACTGCTGCCAGGCGAACTCGGCGCCGAAGCGGAGATGAAGCCGATCGTCGAGCGGAACAAATTGCTGTTCGGTTTCAAGACAACCGGTTTCGATCAGCGGACGTCGATCGTTCCCTCCGCCTGGCCGATCAAGACACAGCAGGACACGACGACGATCTCGACGATGGTCATGCAGTTTCCCGACACCGAGCGGGCAGCGGCGGCCGCGACCGAATTCTATGACGCGGATCTGAACGCCAACCGCGAACACAACCAGCCGGTTCCCCTGCCGAAATACAGCTCAGCCCACGCCCATTGGCGCCCGGACGCGCCGTTCCTGCGCACCACCCTCGCACACGGACCCTACGTCGTCGCCCTTCTCGTCTCCACCAACGCACCGGACCTCAACGCACTCACCGCACTGGCCGAAAAGACCTATGACGCACAGCTTCCCGTGCTCGACCAGCTGAAGCCGCTGACCGACGAAGAAGTATTCCATTTGCCGTGGGACGCCGACCATCTGCTGAGCCGCGCATTGAATCCGAGCAAGTTCGAAACTCCGGCAATCGGCAGTCAGGCGCTCTACGGTTTGCGCGGCATCGTCCAATATGCCCCTGACCTGAGTATCGCGAAGCAGCGTTTCAGCGCGATGAACGCGGACCGATTCGCCGTTTCCGACGGCACGATCGTTGCCCGCACACCTGACTCGGCCGCCGCGAAGAAGATTGTCACCGAACGACTGACCCCAGCGCCGGTAGCGCACGATGCCGATGCCCCACCGAATGTGCCTGATTCGGCCTGCGTCGAGAACAAACGCGACCCGTTCGACGCCACTATGGCACGATTCACCTGCGTCGTCGCCTATCGCCAATACGCGGGATTCGTGACCGGAAACCAGCTGCTCGACGTGCAGCAACGCGCCGCGGCCCAGTACGCAATCTTCGCGAACAGCCGGTAATGCGACGCCACCATCGCATTCCGACCGGTCCAGTATGCTGCCGCGAGGGGAGCACCAACTAGGAGATTGTGGATCATGGCGATAAGCCCCGGCACCATCGTGGGCGGGTACCGCGTCCAGGGCGTGCTCGGCGCGGGCGGCATGGGCACGGTCTACCTGGCCAAACATCCCAGCCTGCCGCGCATGGACGCGTTGAAGGTGCTCAGCGGCGAACTCAGCAACGACCACGAGTTCCGCACCCGCTTCGAGCGCGAGGCCAACCTCGCCGCGGGCCTGGACCATCCGAACATCGTCTCGGTCTACAACCGAGGTGAAGAAGACGGTCAGCTGTGGATCGCCATGCAGTACGTCGACGGCACCGACGCCTCCGCCGAATTGGCCCGCGACAAGCGGGCGATGAATCCGCTACGCGCACTACGCATTACCACCGAAGTAGGCAAGGGCCTCGACTACGCGCACCGAAAAGGCTTGCTGCACCGCGACGTCAAGCCGGCCAACTTCCTGCTCTCCTCCACCGAGGGCGACGAAGAACGCGTGCTGCTAACGGATTTCGGCGTCGCGAAGTCCAACGACGACACCACCGAACTCACCCAGACCGGCAGCTTCGTCGCCACCATCGCCTACGCCCCGCCCGAGCAACTGGTCGGCGGGTACCTCGACCACCGGGCCGATATCTACAGCCTGGCCTGCGCCTTCTTCAAGCTGCTCACCGGCAGGAACCCTTATCCGGCAACGCAACCCGCGCTGGTCATGATGGGCCACCTGCACGAGCCACCGCCGCTGGCCACCGCGGTCGATCCAGGCCTGCCGCCGGCCATCGATCACGTCATCGCCAAAGCGATGGCGAAAGATCCCACCGAACGTTTCAACACCTGCCGCGAGTTCACCGACGCGGCCGCGAGTGCGCTATCCCCCGGCTATATCCCGGCACCGACGAACACCTCGACCACCTATCCCGTTCAGGCCTTCGATCCACGGCCGAATACCGATCCACGCGTTGTGTTTTCGGGGCCGCACCCGCTGGCGGCGGCGCCGAGCTCGCGCAGGCGATGGGTCATCGGAGCCGGCGCCGGTGTCGTCGTTGTCGCGCTGGCAGCGGGCCTCGGAATATGGGGGCTCGGCGGTACCGACAAACCGGGCACCGCCGTCGCCACCACCGCGGCCAGCGCTACGGTCGCCGCGAGTGCGTTGCCGTCGATCGAGCAGGCCCGCGCCACTAATCCGGCCTTCCGTGGCAAGACCATCACGGTGGTGGACGTGCAACATTCGGTCAACGCGAGCAAACCGGTCTCGATCTTCCTTGGCGGCACCGCACAGTCGAAGTTCCTCGAGGACCTGGGCTTTGTCTACAACTTCAGCTACGTGGCACAGGGCGGCGAACCATCGCCGCGGCCGATGAAATCGGCGGACTCGCTCGAGGTGGCATCCGACGGCTACGTCCTCGCGGTGCGCACCGACGAAGACGCCGGCGGCGGCGGGCTGCGCGGCCTGCCCTCCGAGGTCGCGGGTACCAGGGCCACCGTCATCCCGCTCGACGATCCCGAAGCCGTAGCCGCATTCCGCAATTGGACGCCGAACTCGGAGCAGACCCTCCTCGACAAGTTGGTCCCGCTGCTGCAGAAGCGCGTGAAGTAGTCCGCTCGTCGCTGAGGGAGGAAACGATGCGGAGACCGCGCAGAGCGCTGGCCGCCGGCCTGGCCGTCCTGGCTGCGGGCATAGCAGGATGCGGGTCGGACTCCCCGGCATCGCCGCCCGCCGTCGACATCAGCCAGCTCGACGTCGGCAGCTACGCGACCGCGCCACGCGAGATCGGCAAGCCTGGTTTCGACCGCGCGCGACTCAACGAAGGCCAGCGTCTCAGCAGCTTTGTCCCGCTGCCGATGGACATCGACCCTCGGTTCACCGCCCAGCCCTACTCCGAGACCAGCCCGGTGCTCGCGTTCATCGAAACCCTGTACCACCTCGACCTTTCCGCTGACGATTTCAAGGCGAACGCACCAGGCTTCATAGCCGGTTTTTATAGCCTGGCGTACACCGAAAACGATATTTTGATCGCCACCTCCCTCTCCAACACAGTGCTGCTTTTTCCCGATCAGCAATCCGCCACGTCGGCCGCCGCGACGCTCGCACAGGCCGTCGCGACACAGCGCGGCTTGAGCGAACCGGTCGGCATCGGCACGCACCGAGACGCTCTCGCGTTCTGGAAACCGGGGACACAGGAGCTGCACTCGTTCCAGGCCAGCGGACAGTATGTGATCTACACCGAGGTCAAGGACCAAGCCAAGATCACGGTCGACACCACCGATCTACCCGCCATGGTCTCGCTCGTCGAGAAGAGCCTCGATACGGTCGGCGCCCGGCTGCGCGAGTTCCATCCGACACCGCCGGACAAGCTGACCGATGTCCCGATGGACCACGACGGCATGCTCGGCCGCTCACTGCCGCGGCCGAACGAAGATGGTTTTCGCAACCCACCCGGCCTGTACGACCGCACGGGCGCGCTGAATCTGAGTAGCGATCCGGTACGGGACAAGAAACTGTTCGAGGAGGCCGGCGTCGACTGGTTGGCGTACAACGCCGGACACCTGTACCGCGCCGAGAATCCGAAAGGCGCACAGCTTATTCGAGACGGCCACAGCGCACCGAGCAAGCTGTATCGCCGGATCGGTCCGCCGAAGAATCTTCCCGATGCGCGCTGTCGCGAGTACCGCCCAAAGGATGTGTTGACCACCAGGTTTCACTGCATAGTTTCCTACGACCGATACACCGCGGAGGTGTGGTCGAATCAGCTGTTCGATGTGTATCAACGGATCTCGGCGCAGTACGCGATTCTCGCGAAGGCGAAGTGAGTCGCATGGTCGACCTCCGTATCCGGCACGCATCCGCTGCTCTCGTGCTATTCGTCATCGCCGGGTGCGGCGCACCGATGGCAGGGACACCGCGGCCCGGCGAGATAGACGTCCGCGCACTCGATGTCGGCCAATACTCCACGGAGCCACTCGACTCCTACGACGAATTTCAGCACTCGTTGCGCAGCGGGACCGCACTGGCCATATCGCGCCTGGCCAACCATGTGGTGACGGGCATCGATATCGACGCCAAGCTGCGCTACGGCACCGGCGTGCAGCAAATCACCACACCCGATGATGTCAAGAACGTCCTCGCGGAACAGAGTGTGCCGATCGCGGCCCGGAACAAGATACTGTTCGGATTCGCTTCCGGCAGTAGCGATTTCCGGCCTGAGCCAGCCGTGGCCGTGCCGCCGGACTCGACGCTCACCACCGTGGCCGTCATGCAATTTCCGGACGCCGAGTCCGCCGAACGAGCGGCGGCCGAATTCGAAGAGACCGATTTCGCTATTGCGCCGGACCAGAACGAGCGCGTGCAACTCACGAAATACCCGCTGGCGCATTCTCATTGGCGTCCAGGAACACCGACGATAGGTTCGGCCATCGCGCACGGAAGCTATGTGGTCACTACATTCATCGCCACATCCCAGCCTGTCCTCGCCGATCTGACCGACCTTGTCGAGAAGGTGTACACAGCACAGTTGCCGATGCTCGACACGCTCGCACCACTGTCGGCCGAACAGACCTTGCGATTGGACCTCGACCCCGAGGGCCTGATCCGCCGAGTCCTCAATCCGAGCAAGCTCGGTGTTCCCGATGTCGGCGGCCTCGCGGCATACGAACTGCAAGGATTTCTGCACTGGCAGACCGACCGCGCGGCGGCGAAGGATCTTTACGCGAACGGCGAACGTTTCGTCTTATCGGACGCCTACTCGCCGACAACGAACAGCTACACCAGGGGCATCGCGCAAAGCTTCGGCAAGGGGATCAGCAGGTTCCTCGACGGAGCCATCCTGATCCGAGCGCGGGATATCGACTCGGCCAAAGCGCTGTGGTCGACGATTCTCGACGCACCGGATACCAGCCAGGCACCGTCGAATGTGCCGGACAGCAAATGCGCCGAGATTCCGACAAAGATATACGTCAAGGACTGGGTTTGCGCCGTTCGCTATCGCAACTACGTCGGCTACGTCTGGGGCACTCAACTGCAGGACGCACAGCAGCGTGCGGCGGCTCAGTACGCTTTGCTCGCCAACAGCCAGTAGCGCACCGGCCCCGCCAACAGCACCGACCCTTTACTGCCGATATACCCGCAATCTGCTGTAGCGGGAGCCATAGTGGTTGGGTAAGGTATACGCAGCCAGCCCACTCGCCAATCAAGACACCAGCGAGCAGGGGGAAGGAGGGGAGCCGAGCGCTGGCAACGCAAGCATGCCAAGATGACTACGTCCGTGACCTGTTGAGCGGCCCATACGCGGCACCGACACCATGGATGAGCACGGCAAAGGACACTGGGGTCTGATCTCCGTAGGGGGAGATCCAAATTTTCTCGAGTCGGATGGAACCGATCAGACCTATCGAGCGTCCAATCAGATGTACAGGCCAACTGGGGGCTTCTGCCGTTGGCCGAGACGGGAAACCGAGAAGGAGCCGAAAATGGCAGGACAGCTTCAAGCGGACCACATCGTCATCGAGAAGTTCGCGCAAAACTGCAGTGATCGTCACATCGCGCTGCAGAACGCGATCACCGCGCTGAACACGCGGTCGGACGAGACCACCGCGACCTGGACAGGCCAGGCACGGGCGGCGTTCGACACGCTCATGGACAACTACTTTGCCCAGGCGCGGAAGCTGAACGACGCACTGGACCAGACCGCCGACAACCTCCGCAAGGCCGGCAAGTCCTTCGCGGCGCAGGACGAGCAGTTTGCCCAGCAGGTATCGCAGCAGGCCTCCAGCCTGACGCTTCCCTGATCGATCAGCCGAACCACCAGATACCAAAGGAGCTCCAGATGGCAGCCAACAATCCAGACACCATTTCCTCCAACTTCGGCTCGGTTGAGGCTGGCGCCCAGTCCATCGTGTCCGAAGCGAAGAACATCTCGAGCATGCTCGAGGACTTCCACAAGCAGGTCACCGACTTCGTGACCAACTACTGGAAGGGTGACGCCAACGACGCGTTCGCCCAGCTCCAGACGCAGTGGAACACCAGCGTCACCCAGCTGAACGCCACGCTGGAGACCGCTGGCCGGGCCGTCAGCACCGGCAACTCGGACCTGCAGAGCACCGACACCAGCCTCGCAGGCCTTTTCTGAGATCCTGTCTCGGCCAATTCGGGCCCCCGACGCGCACGTCGTCGGGGGCCCGAATTATGTGGGTCGAGGTTCTCTGTGCGCGTCAGTGATTGTGCTGCGCACCAGAATTCACTGAATCACGCGGACCGAACTACCGAAGTTCCCACACGTAGTCGATAAAGACTGCCAATCGTTATCGGTGTATTGACAGCCGATACTGACCTGAATTCCGTACTCCACCAGCACATGCCAGCGAACCGTTGAGCCGTCGCCGGGACGTTCGGTGTAGGCGAGAGTCGAGCGGCCACCGTAGACGACGTCCCGTTTCAGATCGGACATCACCCCGTCTTGGCGCTGGCTCATCTGGGTCTCGAGTTTCGCCGCAACCTGCTCATAGCTCGCGTCCGGAGCAACCGGGGTTTGCGTCACAGTGACACGTAGCCGGGCGCCGTCGTTCGGAGACAGATCTACCCGGGATTTACCGTTCGCGTCGGGGGCCGATGCGATATGCCAGCCATCCGGGGTCTGAAAGCGGATGCGGCCATACGTTTCCGGCCCCGCGGCAGTGGTGCTGGGCGCGGCGGCGGTGCTGCTCGGCGCCGCTCCCCTGCTCGGCGCCGAGGTGGCGGGCGCGGCGACCGGGGTGTCATCGGACCGGTTCAGGAGCACAACGCCACCGACGACAGCGGCGGCAACCACGACCACCGCGGCGATGGCGGCACCCACATACCCGAGACCGCCACGGCGGGGCTGCTGAGCGGCGGCGCGTTCGCGCAGCGGCTGCATCCACTCGGTCTGCGACAGCGCCGACGGCGACTCCGGCTGATGGAGCGGTTCGGTCTGGTGACCGCGAATGAGATCGGGCCCGGTGAGCGCCCGCAATCCGACACCAGGCCCGCACCGCTGCTGTACGGCCGCGCGGAGCAGGTCGAGTTTGCCCGCATCGGTGACACCGACGGATTGCGCGAGGTCGGCGGGCTGGCCGTCCAGCAGTCGATCGATCAGCGCGCACAGCTCGGTGTAGCCCCGCGATTCCGGCAGTATCTCGGCGAGCGCGAGAGTTGGCGCGTGCTCACAGGATTCGATGTGCACGCCCTGATGACTGCGAATGACCGAGGTCGCCGTGGTGGTCAGGGCGCCGAACTCCAGCACCAGCGTGCGCCGACTGTGGCTGGTGCCCTCGTCCGCCGCGACGGCCCGCACCGCCAACTCCTCGAACACGACATCCGAGGTGAAGCGACGAGCCGCCTGGTCGAGCACCGAGCGACGCGGCGCACCCCATTCGGTCGGGCAGATCAGGGTGATCCGCTCGCACGGCGCGACGACGCGCAGGTTCTCCAGCACGGCGGCGAACACCGCGATCAATCCGTCGATGACGGACGGGACGCGCGGCAGCAACGCGACCGCCTCGGCGGGCAGGTACTGCACCGCGGAACTCACCTGCGTCGGCGGCGTCAGCGACTCACCGACCACCAGATCGAACCCGTTGCTACCCAACACGATCGAGGGCGGCATGTCCCAGTGCGTCGTCGCGCCACGCGCCCACACGCGCGTCTCGGTGACCACCAGCTCGACGGTGGACATCAGGTTTGCGGCATCCAGGCCGTCTGAATCAGACCCTCGAAGTTTCGAGCGACATACGTGCCGCGCCCCGGAGGCATCAGGCTCGGCCGCGTCGTACCCATCAGCACACCCTCGTCACGGCTGCAACTCATGATCAGGCCAGCCGCGGTGAGGTCCTTCATCCTGGCCAGCGTGGCCTCGAACATGGCGCGACCCGCGCCACCCGAGCGCCGGGCGATGATCAGATGGAAGCCGAGGTCACGAGCGTGCGCCAGGTGTTCCAGCAAAGCCTGAACCGGGTTACCGCTAGACGTGGACACCAGGTCGTAGTCATCGATGATGACGTACAGCTCGGGCCCGCTCCACCAGGAGCGATCCTTCAGCTGCTGCGGCGTCACATCCGGGGCCGGTGACCGGTTGCTGACGTACGCCGCGAGATCGGCCATGTTCTGGGTGAACTGGGATGCGGTCGAGCCGTATCCGGCGAGGTAGCCCTCCGGCACTATCCCGAGCATGGAGCGCCGGTAGTCGCCCATGATGATCCGCGCCTGGTCCGGAGTGTTCGACGCGCAGATGCCGTCGACGATGGAGCGCAGCAGCGTCGTCTTTCCCGACTCCGTGTCGCCGATGACGATGAAGTGCGGGGTCACGGCGAAATCCAGGTAGGCCGGGGCCAACTCAGCTTCGTTGATACCGATGGGGAATCGCATGCACTTCGCCGACTGGTCGACCTGGGACGGCCAATTCCCAGCCAGGTAGAGCATCTGCTCGCGCGGCAGTTCCTCGGGCAGCATGCGCACCGGCGGCGCCGGGCGGCCCGGCGTCAAGCGGGCGATGGTCGCGACCGCGTCGCCGACGGCCTGGCCGATATCGGTCGGGTCCGAGCTGCCATCGATGCGCGGCAGGCCGGTCAGCATGTGCAGGCAGTCCGGCGTCATACCGCGACCCGGTCGGGCCTGCGGGACCATCGAGGCGAACTTGCGGCCGAGGTCGGAATCCATCGGATCACCGAGTCGCAGTTCGATTCTGGTGGCGATCTGATCCTTCAGCGCCGGCCGCGCCTCCCGCCACCCGGCCAGCGCGATGACGATGTGCACGCCATAGGACAGACCCTGCACGGCCAGGTTCATGATCGTCTGTTCGAGCAGCTCGAAGTCCTGGCGAATGGAGCCGAAGCCGTCGATCACCAGGAACACGTCACCGAACGGATCCTCGTGCGCACCGGTCGCGGCCGGGCTGCTCGACGGATCCATGGCGCGCAGGCGGCGGAACTCGGTCATCGATTCGATGCCGAGCTGCCGGAACCGCGCCTCACGCGTCCGCACGATGGTGGTCATCTCGGCGACGGTGCGCCGGACCTGGTCTCCGTCCAATCGGCTTGCGACAGAACCGACATGCGGCAGACCCTGCAGGCTCATCAGCGTGCCGCCACCGAAGTCGAGGCAGTAGAACTGCACCTGCTCGGCGGTGTGCGTCAGCGACATGGCCATGATCAGCGTGCGCAGCGCGGTCGACTTGCCGGACTGCGGGCCGCCGACGACGGCGACGTTGCCACGAGCACCGGACAGGTCGACGACCATCGGGTCACGCCGCTGGTCATAGGGCCGGTCGACGATGCCGATCGGCGCGCGCAGCGTGGCCACCGCGGCGTACTCGCCGGTGAGGATCGAGCGCGGGATGAGCTGGTCGAGCGTCGGTGCCTCATCCAGTGGCGGCAACCAGATCTCGTGCGCGGGACGGCCGTGGCCGTTGATCCGCGAGACCAGCATGTGCACGTTGGAGACCTGTTCGCCGTCGTCGCCCTGCTGCTCGGTCTCGTTGGACTCGGCGGGCAGCGGAACACGGTCGATCGCACGGAAATCCACGTGGGTGGCGGTGAACGGCCGCGCCTTGATATCGATATCGCCGGATTGGGTGGCGACGGTGATATCGCGCTGCGAACCGCCGCCGACGTACGCGCCGGAGACATAGGACGCCTGGAAACGGACGATCTCGCCGGAGTCCGACTTCAAGTAGCCGCCACCGGGGTTGTTCGGCAGGTTGTAGGCGTCGGGCACGCCGAGCACCTGACGGGATTCGTTGGCGGAGAAGGTCTTCAGGCCGATCCGGTAGGAAAGGTGGCTCTCCAGGCCCTTCAGCTTGCCCTCTTCGAGGCGCTGCGAGGCGAGCAGCAGGTGCACGTGCAGCGAGCGGCCGAGGCGGCCGATCATCACGAACAGTTCCGCGAAATCCGGGTGCTGGGTGAGCAGTTCGGAGAACTCGTCGAGCACCACGAACAGCGCGGGCAGCGGGTCGAGGTCGGCGCCCGCCGCGCGGGCCTTCTCGTATTCGGAGACGTTGGCGAAGTTGCCCGCGGCGCGCAGCACCTCCTGGCGGCGGTTCATCTCACCGGCCAGCGCGTCCTTCATCCGATCGACGAGGTCGGCTTCTTCCTCCAGGTTGGTGATGACGGCCGCGACATGCGGCACGCTGTCCAGCCCGAGGAATGTCGCGCCACCCTTGAAGTCGACGAGCACCAGGTTGAGCTGGTCCGGCGAGTGCGTGGCGAGCAGGCTGAGCACCAGCGTGCGCAGGAACTCCGACTTGCCGGAACCGGTCGCGCCGATGCACAGCCCGTGCGGGCCCATGCCGTTCTCGGCGGCTTCCTTGATATCGAGTTCGACCGGCAGGCCGTCGGCGCCGACGCCGAAGGCCACCCGCAGCCGCTCCCGGCCGTAGCGCGGGCGCCAGGCGTGTTCGGGATTGAACATGCCGATATCGCCGAGGCCCATCAGCTGACTCCAGGTCGAAATGACCTCGGAGTCATCGGTTTCCACGTCGCTGCTGCGCTGGGTCGCCGCGCGATACGGCGCGAGCCTGCGGGCCACCTGCTGCGCCTGCTGCGGGCTGATCCGGTCGATCAGCGCGAAACGCTCCTGGTTGCCGGTCGCGCCGCGGCCGACACACTCGCCGTTCTCCACGATCATCTTGATGCCGCGCGATACCGCCAACCGCGGTGCGTACCCGCACAGGTCGATGATGGTGACGCCCTCGTAGCCGGATTCGCGCAGCTGATCGTCCTCGGCCTCGAGTAGGCCGCCGTCGACGATGATGACGATGTGCACCATGTTCGCGTTGGCCGGCTGATTACGCGAGTAACGGACCCGGTTGCCGAGCAGCGGCTGCAACCCGGCCATGGCCTCCCTGATCGAGCCGTAGAACATGCGCTGGGTGCCGATGCCGTCCTGCGCGTCGGGGTGCTGGGTGTGCGGGAGCCACTTGGTCCACTCCCACTCGCGCGCGGTGTCCGGACCGCAGACCACCGCGAACAGCACCTGGTCCGGCGCCTGGAACATGCTGAGCTGCAACAGCATCGCGCGCGTCATATCCCTGGCCTCGACCCGATCGCCGTCGAGGGCGATGGTCGCGAAGCCCTTGACCGCGATCGCGGTCGGCAGGTCGGGCACGGTCGAGTGCGCGCGCACGAAACGGCGCAGCGAGACGGCCGCGATCGGCTCCAACTCTTCGACCGGTCCGGTCTCCGGCGCGACCAGACGGGTCGCCAGCCGCTGACCACCCACGCCGATGCGCGCGTGGCAGAAATCCTTGTCGCCGGCCCGGCGCTCCCACATCCGGCTGGTGCCAGCGAGCATCCAGATCAGGGTGGGTTCGGGGTGGCTCCATTCGACCGAGGCGCGCTGCTGGGTCGCCGTGTTGTCGACGTCGCGGCGCACCTGGTCCAGATAGCGCAGATAGTCCTTGCGGTCCTCGTTCGCCTCGGCGGCCTTCGCCCCCTTGCCGCCGCCCTGACCCGCGAACATGCCGACCATCGAGAACATCATCATGAGCGGGAACATCATGCTCATGGGGTTCGACCCGATGCCACCGCCCTGGGTGAACATCAGCGCCATCATGCCGACCATGCCGATGATCATCACGACCGGCATCAGCTTCATCAGCAGGCTGCCTGGAGTCACCCGAGGGATCTCGGGCGGCGGCTGCAGGGTGACCTCACCACCAGGCGAGCGCGGCATCTCCCTGCGCGCCCTGCGCTGGAACCGGACGGTACTCATTCCTGCACCTCGCTAGCGCTCGGTTCCGGAATGTGCACAGCACGCTGGCACATGATTCGGTCGCTACGCTCCCTCATGGTGCGAGAATCCCCCTCCTCGACTGCTGTGATTCCGGCTCAGTGTAGAGGCCGTGGCCGACATGTCGTACAGTTCGACCAGCATTCTGCTGCCCGAACCGTGGGTTCGCAAACTCGACGTCGGCTCTCGGGTTTGCGAAAATACGAGGTAGAAGACCAGTTGGGGGAAGCTTGACGCACGCGCGACTCGACCACATCGATGAAAACTCCTCGCACGGCATCGTCCGCGCACCGGATCTCGCCCGGGTGACCATCCTCGCCAAACACACCCAGGTGGATATGGCGATCCCGGTCGACGTGCCTGTCGCGCTGGTGATCCCGAGCGTCGTCGACATGGTCGCACAGCACAGCCGCACCAACGACTTCGACAACGAGGGCGAGCGCTTCGAGCCCGCCGAGTGGGTGCTCGCGCGGATCGGTCATCCGCCGTTCTCCAATTCGCTCAGCCTCGGCGAGCACGGTGTCCGTGACGGCGAGCTGCTCATGCTGGAGAGCGCCTCGCACACCGCGCCGACGCCGCTGTTCGACGACATCATGTACAACGTCGCGATCGCCGACACCGACCATTACCGCAGCTGGACCCCGAAGGTCGCGCGGATCACCGGTTCGGTGCTCGCCGCGCTCACCATGCTGGTCGGCTGTCTCGGCCTGCTGCTCGCTCCAGGCTCGCTGCCCTACTGGGTCAGCGGTTCGGTCGCGCTGGCCGTGACGATCCTGCTCGTGGTCGCGGCCATGGTGCTCAGCCGGATGTACGGCGACACCTCGACCGCGCTGGTGCTCGGCGGCTGCTCGCTACCGACCGCCTTCACCGCGGGCATGCTCTACGTGCCCGAGCACTACGGCTGGCCGCATATCCTGCTCGGCTCCGTATTGCTCGGTGCCACAGCCGTATTGGCGTGGCGGGTCAGCGGTGTCGGCCTCGCGCTGTTCATCGGCGCGACCACCCTCGCGGCCTACGCGGTACCCGCCGCGCTGGTCGGCCTGCTCACCGCGCAACCGGAACACGCGATCGGCGCGGGCGCCGCGGCACTCGGGCTCGCCGGTCTCGCCATGGGACCGCGCATCTCCATGCTGCTCGCCAAGCTGCCGCTGCCGCCGGTCCCCTCGCCGGGCACCCCGATCGACCCGACCGAGGACGACCCCGACGATCACCGCGCCCTGCCGACGATGGAGGCGCTGCGGGTGAAGTCCGAGCGCGCCCGCATGTACCTGGCCGGTCTGGTCGCCGCCACCACCCTGGTCACCGTCGTCGGCGCGCTGGCCGCCACCGACCCGATGGCCGACGACCAGTACTGGCAGGGCATCGCGCTGGCCCTGGTCTGCGCGGCGGTCCTGATGTTCCGCAGCCGCACCTACGCGGGCGCCGAACAAGCCGTCGTGCTCATCGCGGGCGGCGCCGGCATCGTGCTGATCATGTTGGTAGCGGCCGGTTTCGAGATGGACCAGCCGCTCGCGGTCTTCGGCATCGCGATGGTCATCCTGATCGCGGCCCTGATCCTCGGCATCATCATCCCGAACCAGTCGGCCACCCCGCCGATGCGCCGCGGCGTCGAACTACTCGAATACGCCTTCGTAGCCGCCGTCCTCCCCCTGGTCTTCTGGGTAGCCGGTCTCTACTCCCTCGTCCGCGGGCTGTGAACCGGATCCTGCGCACCGGCGCGGCGGCGGCGGTGCTCGCGATGAGTTTGTCGTTCGGGCTCGGCGCGAGTCAGGGTGTGGCATACGCCGATCGGCCGCCGCCGGTCGACCCTGGCGCGCTGCCACCCGGCGACCCGGCACGACCGCCGACCAAGACCGAACATCCGGCCAACACGCCATGCGCGTCCACCCAGCAGGGCGGCGACGGCCCCGCCACTCCGCTGCCGCAGCTCGCGCTCAACCTCAAACGCGCGTGGGACTTCTCCCGCGGCGAAGGTCAACTCGTCGCGGTCATCGATACGGGGGTCACCCGCCACCCTCGGCTGCCCGATTTGCAAGCAGGCGGTGACTACGTTGCCGACCCCGGCGACGGCGTCAGCGAGGACTGCGACGGACACGGGACGGTCGTCGCCGGCATCATCGGCGCGAAACCGGTAGCCGGACAAGGCTTTTCCGGTGTCGCACCCGAGGCTCGCATACTGTCGATCCGGCAAACCAGCAGGTTCTACGAAACCCCGGGTCGACAGGACAAGAGGCCGGAAGATCCGCCGGACGGCTACGGCGACATCAACGCGCTCGCCTCCGCCATTCGCCGGGCCGCCGATATGAATGCCTCGGTCATCAACATCTCACTGGTCCTGTGCGTACCAGGCAGCACCCAACCCGCCGACAACGCGGTCGGTGCCGCCGTGCGCTACGCGACCCTGGAGCGGAATTCCGTGGTCGTGGTTGCCGCGGGCAATACCGACAAGAACTGCAAGGCGGGCAACCCGGACGTCATCAATCCGCTCCATCCGAACAGTGACCCGTGGAAGAACGTGACGACCAACGTCACGCCCGCGCGTTTCGACGACTACGTCCTTACCGTCGGATCCATCAACAAGGACGGCGCACCGTCGAAGTTCACGGTGCCTGGCCCCTGGGTCGGCATCGCCGCGCCCGGAGAGGACATCGTCTCGCTCGACGCACGCAGCAGCGGCACCATCACCGGCATCTATGACCGAGACCAGAATGTCCCGCTCGAAGGCACCAGCTTTGCCGCACCCTACGTGTCCGGCATAGTCGCGCTGGTCCGTGCCCGTTTCCCGGAAATGAGCGCGGTCGACGTCATCAAGCGCGTCGAGGCCACCGCGCACGCCCCGGCCGAAGGCTGGAATCCGTACATCGGTTACGGCGCGATCGATCCGGTCGCGGCCCTCACCGCCGAAACGACGAAACCACTGCCGCCGAAACGCCCGACCGCGCCGAAGCAGGTACAACTAGCGGTACCCGCGCCGCCGACCCCGCCGGACAACCGAGCCCGCAATGTCGCCCTGATCGGCAGCGGCACCGTCGCGCTCTTGCTCACCCTCGGCCTGCTCGCGTCCTTCCCGATCCGGCGCAGATTCGGCATCACCGGCGACGACATGTAGCAGCGGGACCATACGGCTCGGCGACTCACGCGAGGTCACCGGATATCGGCTGAGCGCCAGGTAGCGTCTGCACGGCACACTGCGGTACACCGGGTGCCGGAGTCGATCAACGCAGGTATTTCCCATGGAGCAGCAAGAGCAAACGCCAAGCGCCACATCAGCTATCAAGCGGCCGAGCCGTCGACAGGCGTGGGAGCGGGCCACCGGGGTGCCGATGGTGGTGCTCGCGTTGTTGTTCCTCGGCGTCTACGCCTGGTTCGTGCTCGATACCGGCGCGTCGCCGCAGTTGGATGCGTGGCTCGGCCGGGTCGATGTGGTGATCTGGGGGCTTTTCGCGGTCGACTTTCTGATGCGCTTCGGATTGTCCACTCGCCGTTGGGATTTCCTGCGGACCCATCCGCTGGAACTGCTTATCGTGATCGTGCCGCCGTTTCGGCCGCTGCGGCTGGTGCGGGCGGCCGTGCTGGTGCTCGGCACCCTGAACCGGCACACGCTGACCCGCCGGACCCGGCTGTCGGTGTTCGTCGGCGCCAGCTCGGCACTGATCATGTTCCTGTGCAGCCTGGCCTTTTTCGACGCCGAGTACGGCGCGCCGGGCAGCAAGGTGTCGAACTTCGGTGACGCCCTGTGGTGGTCGGCCGTCTCGGTCACCACGGTCGGCTACGGCGATATCTACCCGGTCACCGTCGAAGGCAGGCTGATCTCGCTGGTGCTGATGACCGTCGGCATCGGCCTGATCTCCTTCGCCATCGGCACAACGACCAGCTGGGTGATCGATCAGCTGAAGACCGTCGAGGAGAGCGCCGATCGCACCGACCGGGAGATCAACGTGCTCGTCGACGAGATCCGCGCGTTGCGTGCCGAGGTGGCCGCACTACACGCGAACAACCCGAATTCCGTTGGCGCGGAAGGCCGTTAGTCGGCTACTTCGCGGCGGCGACCGGCTGCTTGGCTGGGTTCGGATCGGGTGCGACGCCGTCGTGAGCGACCATGGCTTCCTCGCGGCCCATGGTCGGTCCACCGGCGAGCAGACCAACGATCGGCCATGGCGCCGGTTCCGGTGTCACGCCACCTTCGACGTCCATCCCGAGCGCCTTCGCCGAATCATTGTTCTTGATGCCGTAGCGGACGCCGGTGTCGGCGACGTAGAACAGGCTGTCCTTGCGGCGGCTGTCCGGTTCGATGCCGGTGGTCTGGACGAACGCGCCCGAGCCCGGCTTGAAGTACACCGAGTCGACGTTGTCGCCCTTGCCGTCGGCCTGCGCGAGCGGAACCAGCTTGGCGTTGGCCGGCATCGGGAGGTCGGTCGCGTCGATCACCGAAAGGTTCGCGCGCACAACGACATCGGCGTTGCCCGCCGCCCCTGCGATCGGCTTCCACGACAAGCAGCTGACCGGACGAGCGGTGGACTGGACGATGGTCGGCGCGGTCACCGGGTAGGTGTCCACCTTCAATGCCTTGGACGGCGGCGGCAGGGTCACCTCGTTGTCGCTGACCGCCGTGCCGTGGTCGGGGTTGCGCTGCGAAACGCGGATGATCGCGGCGGTCAGCGGGTTGATCTGCTGCAATCCGTCACGCAGTAGGACGTAGTTCTGGTCTGCCTTGCCGGACCGCTGAACTACCGTGCCGATCTTCAGATTGCCGATCGAGTAGCCGTTGGGGATCCCGCCCGGATCGTCGATCTTCGGCGGCACGATCGGCGACACCTCGGGGATGGCGTTCAGCAGCCCCTCGCTGATGGGCCGCGGCGTCGCCCCGCGAATGTTCAACGGATCGGTGACGTACGGGTCGGTCATGTCGACCCGAGCCCGCGTGTTGTTCCACACCAGGTAGGTCGCGTCCTTGCCCTTCACCAGCAGCGCCTGGTCGTTCCCCATCGGCGAGGCCTTGTCGCTGAGATCGAGGTCGCCGATCAGCACCGACGTGGTGCGGTCGTCGCTGCCGTCGGTCTTCAGCGAATCGCAGACGGTCCAGCTGCGCCCCTTGCCCGCTTTATCGAAGATCAGCGAGCCGGGCGCGCCGGGGATGCCGATCAGCTGCCCGCGCGGCTTCTTGCCGAGCTCGGAGTCCTTGACGATGGTGGGTTTGGACGCGTCGCCAGCGGCGAGACGGGCCGAGGCGAGGTTGAGGGTGGGGTATACGACGTTGTCGATCTGCACATAGACGCCGCCGGATTCCTTCGCGATCAGGATCTTGTTGTCGCCGATCTTGTCCTGCGGGCGCAGCAGCGCGAGGACACCGCAACCGGCCAACACGACGACCGCCAAGACGAGCCCGGCCGCGAAGGCTCGCGATTGCGAGCGCATCGGGTCGTGCAGCATCCGCACGTCCCGGCGGACCAGGGCGTGCTCCATCCGGCGGACCAGAAAGCGGTAGCCGCTCACCTGCCATCGAGTGGTGGGTTTTGAAGGCATTATTCCTCCCCCGAACAGTGCTCACGTTCGCGCAACACAGTACAGTTCCCGAGGACTCTTGTTCAGCTCGGCCACTACTAATCGGCCGACACCGGGTACTTGGGGGACGACGATGGCGGAACCTGCCGGGGCGGGACCACGGCCGCTGCTTGGCCGAATCTCGCTGCAGAATCTGTTGATCGCGCAGGTCATCGGGTTTATCGCGGGCGTGGTGGCGTTGGTCGCCGGGCTACCGCCGCTGATCGCGCTCGGGGTCGGCATCGTCGTCGCGCTGATCCCGCTGATCCCGATCGCCAAGCGCACCGTGCTCGACTGGATCGCGACCTGGTGGCGCTACCTCACCAAGCGTGAGTACACGATCGGCCAGACCGTCGACTTCCGCGGCACCGACGGGCGTTCGCTCGGGCTGTATTGGGAGGGCAGCCGGGTGGTCACGGTCGTCGAGGTGCTTGCCCCGCCCGGCGGGCTGACCAGGATCGCCCGCAACACCGTGCACGCCTCGCACCTGCTTCCGCTGCCGGAACTGGCGAAATGCCTCAACCAGCACGACATCCTGCTCAGCGGCATCGACATCGTCAGCCACGGACACCGCAGCAGGTCGGGCACGCCCGCGGGCAAGATCTACGAATCGTTGCTCGGGCCGCTGCCCGCCACCGCGCATCGCACGGTGTGGTTGGCGATCAGTTTCGACGCGGTGGCCTGTCCGGAGGCGGCGGCCCGGCGCGGCGGCGGCGCGGAGGGCGCCTCGCGCGCGGTCACCATCGCGACCCAGCGCATCATGCGCGCGCTCGAGGACGCCGACTGCAACGCCCGCATCCTGACCGCACCGGAAATCCGCAAGGCGGTCCTGCAGATCACCAGCGGCTTCGATCCGCGCACCCTCGAACATCGTTGGCGCTTCGCCGAAATCGGCAACAGCGTGAACATCGGCATGGCCGTCGACCCGAAGCGACTCGGCTCGGATCTGCTCGCGCAACTGTGGGTGGCCCCGTCGCGCGGCACCACGGTCGCGGTGCGGCTGCGGCCGGGCAGCTCGGCGGAGTCGGTGAGCATCGGCGCCGCCTGGCGGCTCACCGCGCGCGAACTGCCCGAGCGCAGCAAACTCTCCGGCATGGTGTCGATGAACGGGCGACACCGTGACGGGCTGCTCGCGCACCTGCCGCTGGCCGTGCCCGGCGTCGACGCCACCGTCCCGATGAGCGAATACCCGATCGACGTGATCGACGCGCTGCACCTGCCGTCCTCGGGCTGCGGTCAGCTGATCGGCTCCGACGACGAGGGCAACGGCGTCGCGGTCCGCATCGTCGGCGCGGGCATCTCGACCGTCTACGTCGCCGGCGAGCTGTATCTCGCACAGCAATTGGTGTTCCGCGCGCTCGCGGTCGGCGAACGTGTCCTGATCCGCACCGATCGCGCGCACGCCTGGGAGAACCTGGTCACCACCATCGGCAATCCAGAGCGGCTCACCCTCGCGGTCGAAACCCACCAGTCCGACGCGGGTTTCACCGCGACCGTGGTCGACGGCGTCCTCGCCCCCGCCCCGCACGCCGGTGTCACCACGATCTACGTGACCGGCGACCCGATGGGCTGGCCGGCCACCCGCCCCGACCTCTCCATCCACCAGCCCTCGGCCATCGGCAACCACGTCATCCTGCGCACCGGCACCGCCCAGGTGGACCTCACCCTCGTCTCCATCCCCCGCGAGGCCACCTACATCGGTCACCCCCGCGGCCGCCGTGCACCGGTCGGCGCTGGCAGCTGACGTCGCGCACCAGCTGACCCGCCGCGCACGAATTCGCCGACGATTTCGTGCGCGGCGGCATAACCGGTGCGCGGCGAGTGGTGATCAGCCGGGGTAGGGGTCGGCTGCTCGGGCGGTGCGCAGAGTTGTTGCCCACCAGGACAACTGGCGGAGCATGCGGGCCGAGGCGTCGATGGCGGCGCCGTCCTTGGTTTCGCCCGCGGCGTCGAATTGGCGCTTGGCCTGGTGGAAGCTGACGGCTTCCCGGATCGAGACCATGTGGATCTCGGCTACCACCTGACGCAATTGCTCCACGGCCCGCAGCCCGCCGGAGAGTCCGCCGTAGGAGACGAAACCGATCGGCTTGGCACGCCATTCGTGTTTGGCGGTGTCGAAGGCGGTCTTCAGCGCGGCCGGGTAGCCGTGGTTGTACTCGGAGGTGATCGCGACGAAGGCGTCCGCGGCGGCAAGGCGGGCTCGGTAGGCCTCGACCTCGGGGGTGTCGGTGAGGTCGGTCGGCAGGCGGGTGTCGGCCAGATCTATTACGCCGGTATCGAATTCGGCGTGCGCGCTTAATGTGCGCAGGAACCAGTCGGCGACCACCGGAGCGAACCGCTCCGGACGCACGCTGGCCACGATGACCTCGAGCCGCAACGGAGTGTCCACCGCGTGAGCGTAACGGGCGTGGCCGGACTTGGTCCGTCAATAGACTGCGCATGGCACGATATGCACTGGCTATCAGCCTGACCGCGGCATAGTGTTCGACTCGGGAGGGGGATTTGTGATACTCGGGCGCTGGTTGCTCATCGAGACGCTCGGACATGTCGACACCTGGTCGCTGCTCGCGGTCGGTACGGCGCCGCGCGAGTGGAAGTCGTTCCAGCGCGCGGTATCCCCGCGATTACAGTCCCTCGTGGCCACGGCCTACACCACCGGCTCGAGCATCGATCAGCAACTGCCGCGGTCCCGGCACAACTGGTCCGGCCAGCGCATCCTGGTGGTGCCGCTGCACGGACCCGATGGCCGCGTGCATGCCGTCCGCCTGTGGGTTGGCACCGGCGATCCGCCGCCGCCGGTCGGCGTCGCCGCGTTCGGTGTCGACGCGCGCGCCCGGCGGATCGAGGCGCTCCCGCACGACCTCGGGCCGCATTTCGAGCACGACCGCATCGTCTGGATCGGCGCCGAATCCTTCGAAATGATCGAACGTTTCGACGGCGCACTCGATCTCGTCACCACACTGGCCAGATCCACACCCGGCGACCGGTGGCTCGACACGGCGACCGTGCGTGCGCGGACCGGCCCGCGCACGCTGCTGCTCGCCGCCCGCAACCCCGACGAGAACCGCTATCGCTGGCTCGGCCTTGCCGTCGATGTCACCGAAAGCGTTGCACCCCAGCGCAAATCGTTCGAGGCGGCAACCCTTGACCTGCTACGCGGCGCACAGCCGAACCTGTACCTCGCCATCGTCGACCTCGCCCAGGTGCGGCTGATCCGGTGGATCACCGAACCCGTTCCCGGGTTGCGCTGGGGTCGCGGCACCGATGAGCGCACCGTGCCGCACCCGGACGATCGGGAGCGAATCATCTTCGCCCGCAACGACCTCCGCTCCGGCACCGAGCGCGTGACGCTGACCAGGATGCGCCTGGCCACCGACAACGGTGACTGGCTCGTCGCCGACCTCGCGGCATCCCCGCTACCCGGCGGGACAACGGAGACACCCGAATTCGCCTTGATTCAGCTGGATATCACCGAGCGTCCGCGAGAACGGTGAGCCGTCAGCCCGCCGTCGCGGCCTCGGCACGAGCCTGCTCGGCCGTCGCCGGATCTGCCGTACCGTTCGCCTGGCCCGCCTCGGTCTTCGCCGGACCTATGTCGGCCTTCACCTGACCCACGTCGGTCTTCGCCGGAGTCACGTCAGCCTTCGCCGGAGTCACCGTGAACTCGGCAAGCCCCTGCCTCGGCGCCACCATCGCGGTGAAACCCAGTGTCCGCCTGGCACGTTCGGGGTCGGCGACGAAATGGCGCACGTCGCCGAGCCGATACTGCCCGGTGACAACGGGCGCGGGACCGCCGCACGCCTTGGCCATGATCGAGGCGACCTCCCACAGCGTGATCGGCCGCCCGGACGCGATATTCAGCGCGACGAAACCGGGCAGCGCCCGCTCGATCGCCGCGAGCACGGCCGAGGCGACATCGCGCACGTGCACGAAATCCCGGACCTGCCCGCCGTCCTCGAACACATGTGGCGCGCGTCCCTCGTCCAGCGCGGCACGCACCTGGCCGACCATCCCGGCGCGGGCGCCGTCGCCGTAGACCTGATGCAGCCGCAGCGCGGTCACCGCGCCGCCGACGTTCAATCCCCAAGCGAAGGCGTAGTTTTCCTGCGCCACCTTGCTCGCGCCGTAGCTCCCGCGCGGGCGCAGCGGCGCGTCCTCGCCCACCGGCTCCCAGGTCAGCACGTCCCCGGTGCGCGGAGCCCGGTGATCGAACAGGGCCCGATCCAGGTCAGCGCGCCTGCGCAGCCCAGGAAAGAACGGCCCGCCGCGCACGCTGCGATAGCGCCCTTCGCCGTACACCGCGATCGATGACGCGAGCACCAGGCGCCGCACCTTCGCCCGCTCCATGGCACCGAGTAGCGCCGCGGTACCGAGGTCGTTGTGTGCCGCGAAGTCGGCCGGACCGGTGCCCGCGGTGGCCGCCGCGAGATGCACGACGACGTCGATCCCCGCGAGCAGCGGCACCAGCGCGTCGGCGTCGCGCACGTCCACCCGCGAAACGCCGTCCGGCGGCTCCGCGTCCGGCCCGTGCACAGCGTCGAGCATCAGATCGATCGCGATTACCTCATGCCCTGCGGAAGACACGGCCTTGCACACGTGTGTTCCGAGGAAACCGGCCGCGCCGGTGACCAGCACTCTCATTCACCGCACCCTTGTTCGGCACCCCGCATGGGTCAGGGTAGCTCGAAGGGCAGCGACACCCCGGTATGAACGCGGCAGCGATCGCAGGTGTCGGTTTCGGTGACCGCGGCCACCGAGCGGCGGATCAGGTCCTTGAACGGCGGCAGGTTGCGCTTGAACTCGGCGAAGACGTCGACCGCGTGCACACCGTGGCCCTCCTCGAGTCCGGCGTCCAGGTCGGTCACCAAAGCGACTGCGGCATAGCACATCTCGAGTTCCCTGGCGAGGACGGCCTCGGGGTGTCCGGTCATGTTCACCAGGTCCCAGCCCTGTCCGGCGAACCAGCGGCTCTCGGCCCTGGTGGAGAACCTAGGCCCCTGCACGATGACCATCGTGCCCGCGCCCTTCATCGGCAGCGCCTCGTCGGCGGACTTGATCGTCGCGGTGCGCAACTCGTCGCAGTACGGGTCGGCGAAGGAGACGTGCACGCCACCGCCGTCGAAATAGGTCTGCGGACGGCCGGAGGTGCGGTCGACCAGCTGGTCCGGCACCGCCACTGTGCCAGGACCCCAGTCCGCGCGCAGGCTGCCGACCGCGCACGGCGCGAACACCCGGCGCACGCCGAGCGAACGCAGCGCCCACATGTTGGCCAGGTAGGGCAGCGTGTGCGGGGCGAATTCGTGATTCTTGCCGTGCCTCGGCAGGAAGGCGACCGGGCGGCCCGCCACCTCGCCGACCGCGATCGGCGCGCTCGGCGCCCCGTAGGGGGTTTCTACCTCGACGTTTGTCGCCTCGTTGTCGAAGAAATCGTAGAAGCCGCTGCCGCCGATGACGGCGAGCGCGGGCTTGGCATGCGAACTCATGCACTAATTCTCTCGTCTCGGCGCCTCCGCTGCTCGACGGGGATCGAAACTCCGAGCGCCCGGCGGCTCGACAGATCGCCCGCATGACCCGGCGGACCAGGCGCTGGCCTGACAAGTCAGCCGGTAAACTGTACCCTAGGGGGGTATTGATTCCGGTCCGCCCGCAGACCGGCGGCCAGCGAGGAGACACGGTGACCCCCACCCCACAGGACCACACCGCGCACGATCATGCCGCGCACGGCTACATCACCGCAAAGGACGACTACCTCAAGCGGCTGCGCCGCATCGAGGGACAGGCGCGCGGGCTGCAGCGCATGGTGGAGGAAGAGAAGTACTGCATCGACATCCTCACCCAGGTCTCCGCGATGACCAAGGCGCTGCAGGCGGTGGCGATGGGCCTGCTCGAGGACCACATCAGTCACTGCGTGGTCGATGCCGCGGTAGCGGGCGGGCCCGAGGCCGAGGCGAAGATCAAAGAGGCCACCGACGCCATCGCCCGGCTGGTTCGCTCCTGACATCGCCGCACACCCTTTGACATACGCACGCGTGTTAGTGCGGCGAGTCGGTGTGCGGGACGTCAAAGTGTGTGCGGCTGGTCGCTACTAGCCGTGCCAGCGGCGATAAACGTCGGCGGCACCGGGGTGCAGCGGGACCGGCGCGGTGCCGATGAGGGAACGACCGTCCAGGAACTGCGTGCCCGCCGCCTCGGTGGGCACCAGCGAATCGGCTTGATACACCAGCAGTTCCACGATCGATGCGGCGACGTCGTCGGGCATGGACGCGGCGGCGAGCAGGTAATTCGCCACACCGATGGTGTGCACGGCGACACCGCCGGGATAGGCGTCGGCGGGGACCTCCACCCGGTCGTACACCGGACCGAATCGCTCACGCATCGGCATCGCCAGCTCGCCCATGTCGACCAGGCGCATGCGTTGGGGGATCTCCAGCACGCTCGTCGGCACGCCGCCCGCCCAGAGCAGCGCGTCCGCCGCCCCGGATGTCAACTCCGCCATCGCTTCTCGCAACGGCCGATGCGAAACCTGCACGTCTGTCTCGGGATTCAGCCCGGCCACCCGAAGGATTCGGTCGCCGGTCAACGCCGCCCCTGACCCGTCCGCGCCCAGGCTCACCCGGGTACCACGCAGTGCGGCGACGCTCCCGATCGAGCTGTCCGACCGCACCACGAGCTGCAGGTAGTTCTCGTATACCCGGCCGAGCGCCAGCATCCGATCCGTGGTGTCCCCCACCGAATCCGACAGTGCTAGCGCGGCATCCACCTGTCCGCGCGCCAGCATCGTCAGATTCTCTTGCGATCCCGACGTGGTAATCCGCTCGATCCGTACGTCCCCCACCCGGGCCGCGGCGGCGGCCAGCAATCCCGCGAACGCGTAATAGAACCCGCCCACCTCACCCGAAGCCAGCCGCACGAGCGGCCCACCGCTACTCGGCCCGCATCCAGCGACACTCGCCGCTGCCACGCCGGTCAGTGCGAGAAATCCACGCCGTCCCATCATCACCGCGACACCCCGCATTCGCGCTCGGCCCCGGAAATTGCCCACGCCAATCGCAACCAGTTCCAGCGTTCGGTCATACGAACTTCGCAGCCGGCCACCTGATCTGCACGGCACGACCGCGCAGGTTGATCGCGGTCACGGCGAGGGTGCCGCACCAACCGATCCAGGCGCGTGATCATGCGGACTCCGCCGCAGGCAGCCTGACGTGCACAGCAAGGCCATGCGGGTGCGCCGACGCCACGGTGAGGGTGCCGCCGCGGGCCTGCGCGAGGGCGGCAGCGATAGGCAGGCCGAGTCCGGAGCCGCCGCTGACGGCCGTCGAGCCGCGGAAGAAGCGGGTGCTGAGCCGGTCGATCTCGTCGGCGGGAACACCGGTGCCGTCGTCGTGGACGGTGAGGGTGACCCAGCCGGGTTCGGCGGCGACGGTGAGTACGGTCTTGGCGCCGGTCCCCGCATAGCGGCATGAATTGCTCAGCGGCACATCGAGAATCTGCGCGAGCACGTCGGCGGAAATCGCGACGTCGGCATGTCCGATCGGTGGGCTGACATGCAGTTCCTGACCTGCGGCCGCATAGGCCGAGGACCACGCGTCGAAGCGGTCGGCGACCACCTGTACCGCGTCGCAATGGTGGTCGTCGACTTCCTCGAGGCCGACCGCATCGAATGCGGCGGGAGTTTCGGCGGAGGCGAGCGCGAGTAGACCGTCGAGCAGCGCGGTCAGCCGTTCGACCTCCGCACCGGCACTACGAAATGTGTTCGCCGCGTTGGCCGGTACCGCGTGCTCGAGTGAGTCGAGTCGAATCATCAAGGCGGCCAGCGGGTTCCGCATCGCATGCGCGGTGTCGGCGACGAGCTGGCGTTGCGCGTCCACCGAGTCGGCGACCGCAAGCGCCATCGTGTCGAAAGATTCCGCGACGGCGCGCATTTCGGGCGGACCGCCGTGATGCCTGGCGATCGACACGGGATGTGCCGCGGCGAGCGACTCGGCTCGCGGCTTCGGCAGCGTCGCGGTGAGATCGGCGACCGCGTGCGAGAGCGCCGCGAGCGGGCGCAGCACCCAGCGGCTCAAAGTCAGTGCGAGCAAGGTGAACAGCGCCATCGCGAACACGCCGCCGAGCACGATCAACGCCCAGGTCTGCGCGATATCGGCACGGGCACGCGCGGTCGACGCCTCGATCACCACTGCGCCGTTCACCTGCACACCGGTACCGACCGGGCGCGCGATGAGCATGGTCGGCGCACCCCACGGCGTCAGCTGGTTCTCCGCGTGCGGGCGCTGATTGCGCCGGGCCGCCGCCACGGCGGCGGCGATACCGGGATCTTCCATGTTCGCGCCACCATTGGCGGTCGTCGCGCCCTTGGCATCGACCACCAGCACGTTTTCGCCGTACAGCTCGTGATAGCGGCCGACCTCGTCGGACAGCGCGCGACTGTCGCCCGCGGTCGAGGCGGCCGCGGCGAGATTCGCGAACCGGTCGGCGTCGCCGGAGCGGGCGAGCACCAGCTGCTGGGTCCGGCTCGTCGCGACCGTCAGCGATAGCGGGACGGCGAAGGCCAGCACCGCGATCGCGGCGAACACGGTCAGCGCGATGAGTAGGCGGCGGCGCATGGCCTCCCCCTGGTCATTGCCCCCACCGATATCCGTAGCCGCGAATAGTCGTGATCAGCCCGGGCCGATTCAGCTTGGCGCGCAACCCCGTCATGTGCACGTCCAGCGATCGCGAGACCGCGACGAACGCGTCGCCCCAGATCCGGTCCATCAGCTGCTGGCGGCTCACCGCGGCGCCGGGCCGCTCCACCAGCGCCTGCACCAATTCGAATTCCTTCTGCGTCAACGTGATCGGCGCGCCGCCCACCTCGACCACGCGGGCCTGTAGGTCCACCCGCACATCCCCGGTGACCACCACCGCTTGCGTCGGTTGCGCCGCGGCCGCCGCGCGCCGGGTGACGGTCTCCAGCCTGGCCATCAGTTCCGCGATGCGCGGCGGCTTCACCAGGTAGTCGTCGGCGCCGCCACGCAGCCCGCGCACGATCGAACGTTCGTCGCTGCGCGCGGTCAGGATGAGCACCGGCACCTGACTCACCTCGCGCAGCTGCCGCAGGATCTGCAGCCCGTCGGCATCGGGCAGCCCGAGGTCGAGAATGACCGCGTCGTAGCCGCGGTGCGCCATCAGCAGATCCGCGCCGCGTCGTTTGCGCTCGGCCCGGTATCCCCGGGCGTTCAGCGCCTCTACCAGCGCATCGCCAACGCCGTCGTCGTCTTCGACCACCGCAAGCCGCACGCGCCGATCGTCCCATAGCGGGTGGATCGGCGCGTGCGCCGGGCGGTCAGTCACGCACGGTGGCCGACGGACGATCTCGGCTCGTCGGCGGCGGCGATGGATCCCTCGGTGTCGATGGTCGACGTGGCCGAGGTCTCCGGCATGAAGAAGTACGTGACCAGCGAGATGAGGATGCACCCGGCGACATACCAGAAGTACACCGATTCGTGGTTCGCCTGCTTCAGCCAGAGGGCGATGGTTTCCGCGGTGCCGCCGAAGATGGCGACGGTCAGCGCGTAGGGCAGGCCGACGCCGAGCGCGCGGATCTTGGTCGGGAACAGCTCCGCCTTCACGATCGCGTTGATCGAGGTGTAGCCGGAGATGATCACCAAGGCCAGCATCATGAGCGCGAACGCGGCGAGCACGTTCGTGGTGTGCGCGAGCACGGTCATGATCGGCACGGTCAGCAGCGTGCCTGCGACACCGAAGAAGATGAGCAGCTTGCGCCGCCCGATCCGGTCGGACAGCGCGCCGGCCAGCGGCTGCAGCACAACGAACACGAGCAGGGCGATGAAGTTTATCCAGGCGACCGTGCCCTTGGAGATGCCGGAGGTGTTGATCATGAACTTCTGCATATAGGTCGTGTAGGTGTAGAACGCGACCGTTCCACCGAGCGTCAGACCCATCACCAGCAGGCATTCGCGCGGGTACTGCAGCAGCATCCGCAGCGAACCACGCGCGGGCGGCGGCTTCGGCTCGCCCCGCTTCGCGGCCGCCGACGCGGCTGCCTTGTCCTTGCCGTGCTGGTAAGCGTGCTCGGCGATCCCGTCGGTGATGAAGACCCGGTTCTCCGGATCCGCGGCCGCGGCCCGGAACTGCTCGGACTCGTCCATGCTTCGCCGCAGCCACATCACGATGAGCGCACCGGCCGCACCGATGAAGAACGGGATGCGCCAACCCCAGTTGTTCATTTCCGCGTTGGTCAGGAACTGCTGCAGGATGATCTGCACGCCGAGCGCGACGAGCTGGCCCGCGACCAGGGTGACGTACTGGAAGCTCGAGTAGAACCCGCGCTTGCCCGACGAGGCGACCTCGGACAGATACGTTGCGCTGGTGGCGTATTCACCGCCGACCGAAAGGCCTTGCAGCAGCCTGGCGATCAGCAGGATCGCCGGCGCGGCCAGGCCGATGGTCTGGTAGCCGGGGGTCACCGCGATCAGCAGCGAACCCGCCGCCATCACCGTCACCGACAACGTCAGCGCGGAGCGGCGGCCGAACTTGTCGGCGTAGCGGCCGAGCAGCCAGCCGCCGATGGGACGCATCAGGAAGCCGACGGCGAAAACGGCGGCGGTGGACAGCAGCTGCGCCGTCGGATCGTCCTTGGGGAAGAACGTTTTCGCGAAGTAGACGCTGAACGCGGCGTAGACGTACCAGTCGTACCACTCGACGAGATTGCCGATGGAACCGCGCAGCACGTTCGCGACGACCCGCCGCTCGCTGACGGGCTTTGTCGTAGTCACAAGATCTCCTTCTTCGACGCATCAGCGCGTCAGCCGAGATCGAGTGTGTCTGCTGTCACAGGTGCAAGGGAACTGTCCGGGCCCGTTCTTAACACTCCGTTAGGGCGATTGCTCGACGGGCTTCCCCTGGTCACCGCCGGTACAAGAGCGCACCCGCACAAGGTGTCTCGACCTCGTGCGGGGTGCGAAGTGTGTCGCTCAGCCGTGGCTGTTCAGCAGCGGAGCCAACGTGCGGAGCGCGGACACGTAGTCCTCGTTCAGGACCTGGATCGCGACATGGTTACCACCGGCATCGAGGTGCGCGGTGAGCTGGGCGACGACCTGCTCCGGGTTGCCGTGTGCGATAACGGCATCGAAGACGCGGCCGCCGGGGTTGGCGAGTTCTTCGTCGGTGAAGCCGAGCCTGGTCAGGTTCGAGGCGTAGTTCGTCAGGCCGAGGTAGAACCCGACGGTCCCGTCCGCGACCGAATGCGCTTGCCGCGCATCGTCGGTCAGCACGACCTTGTGCTCGGTGGCGATCCAAGCGTCCGGGCCGAGGATGGCACGGGCGTGCGCGGTGTGCGTGGCCGGGACGAAGTAGGGCAGCGGGCCCGCGGAGCGCTCGGCGGCCAGCTTCAGCACCCGGGGGCCGAGGGCGGCCACGGCGCGGCGCTCGACCGGAACGCCCAATTCGTCCAGCTCATCGAGGTATTCGACGAGGGCGTCGTACGGCTTGCGGTACTCACCGGTGTGCTCAGGGTGGCCCGCACCGACGCCGAGCAGGAAGCGTCCGGGGAACCGCGCCTCGATCCGGTGGAACGACTCGGCGACCTGCTTCGCTGGCGAGGACCAGATGTTCACGATGCTGGTCGCCACGTTGATCGTCGCCGTCGCCTCGAGCAACGGTTCGACAGTCGACAGATCGGCGGGCGGCGACGCCCCGAGCCACAACGTTCCATAGCCGGACTGCTCCAGCTCCTGTGCGTCTTCCGGGGTAAACAGGTTGTACCCCCGCCACACGCCGAACCGTCCGAGACCCTCGATTGTCATGCTTTGCGGAACCGCCGTGCCGTCGTTCCTATTCCAGCCAAGGGAACGGGTTCAGCTGCCGCAACAGCCATCGCCGACCGGCACCGTGCGCACTTCCCTGGTCTCCGCGTTGCGGGCGGCGAGGTCCGCGTCGGCGGGGTAGTCGACGGCGACCAGGCTGAGACCGTGCGCGGGGGCTACGGTCACCGAGCTGGAACGTTCGGTTTCGGTCAGCAGACCGCCGACCCAGTCCGGAGTACGACGCCCCTCCCCCACCGCGAGCACGGCACCGACCAGGCTGCGAACCATGGACCAGCAGAAAGCGTCCGCGCTGACGTAGGCGGTGAGTAGATCAGCGTGCCGGGCCCAGTCGAAGCGCTGGAGTTCGCGGATCGTGGTCGCGCCCTCGCGGCGGCGGCAGAAGGCGGCGAAGTTGTGCAGTCCCAACAGGTTTCGGGACGCCGCGCGCATGGCGTCGATGTCGACGTCGTGGCGGCAGGCGACGATGCCGCGTGCCTGCAGCGGTTCGGCACCGTAGGGGGCGGTGGTCAGCCGGTACACATAGTGACGGCGAATCGCCGAGAAACGAGCGTCGAATTCGGGCGGGGCGACGCGAATGTCCTTGATCCGCACGTCCTTCGGCAGGAATCGTGCCATCCGGTGCACGAGCCGGTCCGTGTCGACCTCGGCGATCGTATCGAAGTGCGCGACCTGCCCTTCGGCGTGCACACCGGCGTCGGTGCGGCCCGCGACGGTCAGCTGCACCGGTTCGCGCAGCACCTTGCTCAGCGATTCCTCCAGTACACCCTGCACGGTGCGCAGCCCGGGCTGTCGCGCCCAGCCGGTGAAATCGGTTCCGTCGTAGCTGATGTCGAGCCGGAACCGGGCCGCCGGACGCGCAGGTACCTCGACCGGCGCCGAATCCTGTGTCGGCTCAGCCGAATCCGACGACGTGGCAGCCGACAGCATCGAATCCTCCGCGCTCACTTCGATCTCCTGGTCAACGAACGAACCCGCCGACCCGCAGAGCGGGCGGCGGGCTCGTTCAGAACTGAACTCGACCTCAGGCCTTGTCTTCGTCCTTCTTGTCCTCGGCGGCCTCATCGGCGGCCGGAGCCTCGACCTCGGCGGTCTCGGCAACGGCCTCGTCAGCGGTCTCCTCGACAACCTCAGCGGCCGGGGCCTCTTCGGTCTTCTTGGACGACGCGACCCGGCGAGCCCGGTCGGCCTCGTTGGTCACGGTCTTCTCGCGGACCAGCTCGATGATGGCCATCGGCGCATTGTCACCCTTACGCGGCAGCGTCTTGGTGATGCGCGTGTAGCCGCCTTCGCGACCCTCGAACGAGGGGCCGATCGTGGCGAAGAGCTCGTGCACGACGTCCTTGTTGCGGATCACCTTGAGCACCTCGCGACGGTCGGCAAGGGTGCCTGCCTTCGCCTTGGTGACAAGCTTCTCGGCGTAGGGGCGCAGCGCCTTGGCCTTGGACTCGGTGGTCGAAATACGACCGTGCTCGAAGAGCGCCGTCGCCAGATTGGCGAAGATCGCCTTCTGGTGCGACGCCGACCCGCCGAAGCGAGCACCCTTCTTGGGCTTGGGCATTGTTGGTTCTCCTTGTGTGAGGCCGGGCCGGGGTGCCTACCCCGCGTCTGGCCTAGAGCTGTTCGGTCTCGGCGTAGTCCTGCTCGCCACCGTCGGTGTCACTGAACGTGCCGCTGTCGCTCCACGTTCCGGTGCTCGCGTCGTAACCCACCACAGACGAAGGATCGAACGACGCCGGGCTGTCCTTCAGCGAGAGGCCGAGCGCGTGCAGCTTGACCTTCACCTCGTCGATGGACTTCTGGCCGAAGTTGCGGATGTCCAGCAGATCCGACTCGGTGCGGGCGACGAGCTCGCCCACGGTGTGCACACCCTCGCGCTTGAGGCAGTTGTAGGACCGGACGGTGAGGTCCAGGTCCTCGATCGGCAGACCGAACGAGGCGATGTGGTCCGCCTCGGCCGGCGAAGGGCCGATCTCGATGCCTTCGGCTTCGACGTTGAGCTCACGGGCCAGGCCGAAGAGCTCGACCAGGGTCTTGCCCGCCGAGGCGAGCGCGTCCCGTGCGCTGATGGAGTTCTTGGTCTCCACGTCCAGGATCAGACGGTCGAAGTCGGTGCGCTGTTCGACACGGGTGGCCTCGACCTTGTAGGTCACCTTGAGCACCGGCGAGTAGATCGAATCCACCGGGATCCGGCCGATTTCCGCACCGGACGCCTTGTTCTGCACGGCGGGGACGTAGCCGCGACCGCGCTCGACAACGAGCTCGATCTCCAGCTTGCCCTTGTCGTTCAGGGTGGCGATGTGCATGTCCGGGTTGTGGACGACGACACCGGTCGGCGGCACGATGTCACCGGCGGTGACGGTGCCGGGGCCCTGCTTGCGCACGTACATCGTGACCGGCTCGTCCTCCTCCGAGGACACGACCAGACCCTTGAGGTTCAGGATGATGTCGGTGACATCTTCCTTCACGCCGGGAACGGTGGTGAACTCGTGCAGCACGCCGTCGATACGAATGCTCGTGACCGCGGCCCCCGGAATCGAGGACAGCAGGGTACGCCGAAGCGAGTTGCCCAGGGTGTAACCGAAACCCGGCTCGAGCGGTTCGATGGTGAACTTCGACCGGTTCTCGGCAACGACCTCTTCGGTCAGTGTCGGACGCTGTGAAATCAGCATTTAGGATCATCCTCCTGTTTGGGCGCCCGCTATTTGACGCCTCGTTTAAGGGGTTGTGTGTGGTCCACCGATTCGATGGACCACACACCGTGTAGCAGCGTGTTACTTCGAGTAGTACTCGACGATCAACTGTTCCGAGAGCGGCACATCGATCTGGGCGCGCTCGGGCTGCTGGTGCACCAGGATCCGCAGGCGGCCCGGGATGACCTGGAGCCAGCCGGGAACCGGACGGTCGCCGACGGTCTCGCGCGCCACCTGGAACGGCAGCGTGCTGAGCGACTTCTCCTTGACATCGATGATGTCGTACTGGGTCACCTGGAAGCTGGGAACGTTGACGCTCCGGTTGTTCACGGTGAAGTGACCGTGCGAGACCAGCTGGCGAGCCTGACGGCGGGTACGGGCCAGACCGGCGCGGTACACGACGTTGTCCAGACGGCACTCGAGCAGACGAAGCAGGTTGTCACCGGTCTTGCCCTTGAGGCGGTTGGCCTCTTCGTAGTACCGGCGGAACTGCTTCTCCATGACGCCGTAGGAGAAGCGAGCCTTCTGCTTCTCCTGCAGCTGGAGCAGGTACTCGCTCTCCTTGATCCGCGCGCGGCCGTGCTGGCCGGGCGGGTAGGGGCGACGCTCGAACGCCTGGTCGCCGCCGACGAGGTCGACGCGCAGACGACGCGACTTGCGGGTGATGGGGCCTGTATAACGAGCCATTTTTTATCTGTTTCCTTTCCCGCTAGACGCGACGACGCTTGGGCGGACGGCAGCCGTTGTGCGGCTGGGGCGTGACATCGGAGATCGTGCCGACCTCGAGGCCTGCGGCCTGCAGCGAACGGATCGCGGTCTCGCGGCCCGAACCCGGGCCCTTCACGAAGACGTCGACCTTCTTGACGCCGTTCTCCTGCGCCTTGCGGGCAGCGTTCTCGGCGGCGAGCTGCGCGGCGAACGGGGTCGACTTGCGCGAGCCCTTGAAGCCGACATGGCCCGAGGACGCCCACGAGATGACGTTTCCGGCCGGGTCGGTGATCGACACGATGGTGTTGTTGAACGTGCTCTTGATGTGTGCGTGGCCGTGCGGGACGTTCTTCTTTTCCCGGCGACGCGACTTCTGGGTCTTCTTGGGGCCGGAGGCCCTGGACTTCGGAGGCATCGGTTATCCCCTACTTCTTCTTGCCGGCGACGGTGCGCTTCGGGCCCTTGCGGGTGCGCGCGTTGGTCTTGGTGCGCTGACCACGCACGGGCAGGCCACGACGGTGGCGCAGGCCCTGGTAGCAGCCGATTTCGATCTTGCGACGGATATCGGCCTGCACCTCGCGGCGCAGGTCACCTTCGACCTTGAGCTCGGGCGAGCTCTCGATGTAGTCACGCAGCTGCGTCACCTGGTCGTCGCTGAGGTCCTTGCTGCGCAGGTCCGGGCTGATGCCGGTGGCCGCGAGGATCTCCTTGGAGCGGGTACGGCCGACGCCGTAGATGTAGGTCAACGCGATCTCCATGCGCTTTTCGCGCGGGAGATCAACGCCCATGAGACGTGCCATGTGGCAGGTTCCTTTAGCTGTTGCGGAGGTCTGCTCCCTGTCCGTCCCCTCGTCTTAGTGGGGCACCGGCCTCCGTACCGGTGGTTGGCACACACGCCTTCCTGGCGAACCTGGAATACCGCAGCGTGCGGCTGGAGCTGGGAGTTCTTCTTTAGTTGGCCAAGCCGATCAGTGATCGGTGCCCGGCTGGTGCTGCGTCGATTCGACCCTCGGCAAGCCTCGGATCGGTATGGGGTTGCCCCCGTTCGATCAGCCCTGGCGCTGCTTGTGGCGCAGGTTGTCGCAGATCACCATGACCCGACCGTGACGGCGGATCACCTTGCACTTCTCGCAGATCTTCTTGACGCTCGGCTGAACCTTCACGTCCGTCCAATCTTGTTGTGGTTCACACGGGTGTGAACACAGTTTTTCCCCAGCCCAATGGCTGGGGAAGTCTGTTGTGCCGCCCTGTCGGGCGAACGTTGTACCTTAACAAGCGGTAATCGCTCTATCGACCCCCGCCGGGGTCCGGGGGCGAAGCCCGCCGGGCGGGGTGTGGGGGTTGCACCCCCACAAAACTCCAAGTGAATCGACTTCGGCGAGCGCACTCCGCGAGCGGAGTTCGCCCACTCGATTCACTTGTAGCGGTAGACGATTCGGCCGCGTGAGAGGTCATAGGGAGACAGCTCAACGACCACGCGGTCCTCGGGGAGGATACGAATGTAGTGCTGCCGCATCTTCCCGCTGATGTGCGCGAGAACCTTGTGACCGTTCTCGAGCTCGATCCGGAACATCGCATTGGGCAGCGGCTCGACAACTCGACCCTCGACCTCGATGGCCCCGTCTTTCTTCGCCATGTCCTCCGCGATCCCGGTTACGCTCAACCTGGTTTGTTTGGCTTGCTTCTGCTTACATGGACCTGTCGGTCGAAGTGACCGGTAGACACACAAACAGTCGGCGCATAGGTGCACCGCCGCTCCAGCTTACCGGTACCGGATGGTTCCGGCAAAAATGCCCCCTGCCAGCACCGGGCCTCGGTACTCTTTTCGCCCCGATCAGAGCACTGAATCGGGGGCGAGAGCGCCCGGCCTCCTGCCCCGCTGCCGTGTCCATGCGTCGCGTAAACTGACCGCTGTCCAGGTATCAGGGTCGAGCAGATCGAGGGGGATCCGTGAGCGAGCGCAGCGAGCGAACCCCATACGCAGCGCCCTCGGGCATGACGGCGCCGAGCGTTAGCGAGGTGCAGGCATGAGCCGGAATAATGACGGCCTCCCCATGCTGCCGCCGTGGCTGTCCGAGAGCGATGTCACACAGGTCGGCTACGAAGCGCCGGTACAGAACCTTCCCTCCGACGATGTGATCGAAGAGGGATCAGGCCGCAGACGTGGTCGACAGGAGAAGCGCGGCAGACGCTGGGGGCGCGGCGACAAGAACACCGAGCAGCCCGCCGCCGAGGAACAGCAGGCGCCCGCACCCGCCCCGCACGGGCGCGCGCCCGAATCCACTCCCCGTGGACCGGAAGCGCCGCAGCCCGATTCCCCCCGCGACGACCCGTGGCGCCAGCCGGGTCTGGACGCGTACGTACAGCCGCGTCCGGATGACGCATGGCAGGCCGGACCGCCGCAGCGCGAAGAAGCACCGCAGCAGCGCACCGAAGCACCGGCACAGCGCACCGAAGCGCCCCCGCAGGGGCTGCCCACCCGGAACCCAGGCCCGCCGCTCCCCGCGTTCCAACCGCTCGGCAGGCGCGCCGGTGCCGAACCGCCCGCGTCGAACGACGTGACAACACGGCACAAGACCGCCCGGCCCGATCTGCCACCGCCACCGGCCCTTCCGGATCCACCGCCGCAGGCGTCGACGGCCATCCCGGACGCCCCGCCGCGCAACGTGCCGCCCGCTCCCGCCGAGCGTTCGGCGCCACCCGAGCCCGACGGCCCGCCGCCATGGCTGGCCGGACCGAGGCCCGAGCAGCCGACGACCGGCCCCGCGAGCCCGCCGCGTCGGCCACCGCTGCCCGATCCCCCACCGCCGCAAGGCGATCGGTCGGCGGCGCCCTCCGCCGAGCAGACGCCGTCGGCGCGACCCGACGCACCGATGCGCGGCGGCGATGGTCCGCCGCCGCGAGGACAAGAACTACCCGGCTGGGAATCGCAGCCGCCGCGTGAGAGCGCCGCGTCCACTCAACGACCGGGCCCGACGACACCACCGGATCGGCCAGGACCGCAGGAGCAGAGCCCCGCGCCCGGCGAACGGCCAAGCGCGACAACAACTCCGGAGCCCGTGACCGGGCCGCAGGGTCGCGCGCCGTACGCGCCGGATCCCGCCGAGCGCGGTTCCGGTGCGACGACACCCCCTGGTACCCAACCGGATCAGGAACGCCCGAGCCGAGGACCGGCTGCGAACCCGGCACCGTCGAGCCCGATCAGTCCGGCCGCGGAGTACGGACCGTTGTCCGGCAACACCGGCCCGCTCGGTGTCCCGCAGCCTGATCGCCCACCCGGATCTGCCGCCGAACAGCAAGGCGCGAACAGCACGCCGTGGTCGGCGGGACCGCCGACACCAGGCAATACGGAGCGGCCGGAATCCGGTCAGCCGCAACGCGACTCCGGTCGGCAGGCACCCAGCTGGGTCTCCTCCAACGCCGGAACGGCGCGGCCGACGACCAGTGGGCGGCATCGCCTGCCGTCCGAGATCGAGGCGGGAGCTGTCGGCGAGCCCGGTCGGCCACCGCAACCGAACGACCCCGCACCGCCGCCGGTCGGGCCGTACGCACCGGTCGGCCCGGGCGGCTACACACCACCCACCGTCGGCGGCCAAGCGCCAGGCAGCGAACAGCCCGGCCCCCCGGCACCGGGCGAGCCGTGGCGCAACGCCGCGGCACCGGTGTGGACAGACGAATCCGCTGGCCGGACACCGCCCTTCGCGGGCGGACAAGCACCGGTCAGCGAACAGCCAGGCCCACCGGCACCCGGCGAACCGTGGCGCAACCAAACACCACCGACCGAAACCACCGGCCGAACACCACCTTTCATCGGCGGACAAGCACCGAGCAGCGAACAACCAGGCCCACCGGCACCCGGCGAACCGTGGCGCAACCAAGCACCACCGACCGAAACCGCCAGCCGAACACCACCTTTCATCGGCGGACAAGCACCGAGCAGCGAACAGCCAGGCCCACCGGCACCCGGCGAACCGTGGCGCAACCAAGCACCACCGACCGAAACCGCCAGCCGAACACCACCTTTCATCGGAGGCCAGGCTCCGAGCAGCGAACAGCCAGGGCCGCAGGCGCCCGGGGAACCGTGGCGCAACCAAGCGGCACCGGCGGCGCAGAACGAAACCGGCGGTAGGACACCGCCTTTCGTCGGTGGACAGGCGCCAGCCAATGAGCAGCCAGGGCCGGGCAACGAGCAGCAGCCGACCGATGTCCCGTCGCGCGCGGCCGGCGGATTCGCCGGACCGCAGGTGGGCGGGCAGGCGCCGGGCGGCGCATCGCCGACACCGCCTGCGCCGCAGGGACAGTGGGGTCGCCCGCCTGGTGCGCAGTACCAGCCGGGTGTGCAGTACCAGTCGGGACCGCCGCCGTCACTGGACGATGTGCCGATGCGGCGCGCCAAGAAGTCGCCGGGCAGTGGCTGGCGTAAGGCCGTGCATCACGTGTCGGGTGGCGCGCTCAATCCGGGCCTGTCCGCCGAGGAGCTGCGGCTGCAGGAGTTGGTCGCGCGGATCAGGCAACCGGTGCGCGGCGACTATCGGATCGCGACGCTGTCCCTGAAGGGTGGTGTCGGAAAGACCACCACGACAATGGGTATCGGGTCGATCTTCGCGTCGATCCGAGGCGATCGGGTGATCGCGGTGGACGCCAACCCCGACTTCGGCACGCTGTCGCAGCGGGTGCCGCTGCAGACCAGGTCCACCGTGCGCGACCTGCTGCTCGATCCATCGATCCAGCGCTACTCCGATGTGCGCAGGCACACCTCACAGGCCACCAGCCGACTGGAAGTGCTTGCCAGCGAACGCGATCCGGCGGCCTCGGAGGCGTTCAGCGAGGAGGAGTACCGTGCGGTCGCGCGGATCCTGCAGCGCTTCTACAACATCATCCTGACCGACTGCGGCACCGGACTGATGCACTCGGCGATGTCGGGCGTGCTCGATCTGGCCCATTCGCTGGTGCTCATCTCCTCCCCCGCCATCGACGGAGCCCGCAGCGCCGCAGCGACTTTGGACTGGCTGTCACTGCACGGACACGACCACCTGGTCCGCAACGCGGTAGTGGTGATCAACTCCCCGCGCGCCGGATCGCCGAACGTCGGCATCCAACAACTGCGCGAGTACTTCCTGTCCCGCTGCCGCGCCGTGCACATCATCCCGTTCGACGCGCACATGTCCGAGGGCGCCGAAATCGACCTGCACCGCCTGCACAAACACACCAAGCGCGCCTACGTCGAACTCGCCGCCACCATCGCCGACGATTTCGCCACCGATCACCGCCGCTACCAACCCTGAAACACCCCCGTGTCACACCGTCACGTGACACGGGGCGCCAGGGTGGCCACCGCTCTGAGAGTTCGGACTACCAAAGGATTTCCGCATCACCGCCGGGCGCGTCGCCTGCCGAACCCAACCGCAGCTCGATACTGGGCAGCATGGTGGACCGACCGAGAGGGCTACGGGGATCGAGGCGAGTCATATGGTCGCCGCCGAAGATCAGCTAGCGACCATATGACTCGCCTCGAGACATACTTCACCGGCGCGAGAGGGCGCGGGGGGTTGGCGGGCTAGCGAACCGGGGCTACCACTCGGGGAGGCGGCGTCTGCCCGCGAGGATGTCGCGGACGAGATCGTCGTAGGCGTCGGCGAGTTCGGCAAGGTGATGCCAAGCGCCGTGCAGCCTTTCGTCGTGCGCGTCGAGGGTCATCAGCGCGTGATGCGCGCGCACCGAGGATTCGGCGAGGCGGTCGATGACCGCGCCGACGGTTTCGGTGTGCAGTGTCGCGCCGAGCCGGTGCTGGGGCACACTGCGCGCGACCCAGTCATCGATGGCCATGACCAATTCGACTCTGCGGCGCTCGATTTCGAGGACAACCAGCGGGTCGGTATCCACCGAACCACCGCGGCCGACCAGTCGCCGCTCGTGCAGCACCGCGAGATCGCGGGCGAACCAGAGCAGCGGACCGCCGACCACGCGGTGTCCACGGCACGCCCGAACAAGTAGATCCGAGGTGGGAAGCAGTCCAGGAGCGTGGGACTGCACCACCGAATCGGCACACCGCAGTGTGCCGGGGAGAGCCATTACGACCGTTGTATCCGAACCTGCCACGTTGCCTCGCCGTCATCGCCGCACAACACCGGATCAGGACGTTCATTACAATAAACCTCTGAAGGCACCTGTCAAGCGTTACCGGGCCGTAGGAAGTCACGAAGAGTACACTTCGTTACCTGCACGACCAACCGAGGAGCAAGATGGCGGACGGTCCGACGTATCACCGGATCGCAGACCTCCTCCGCGAGGAGATCCGCGCAGGCAAGTGGAAACCGGGTGATCGGTTGCCAAGCCACACGGAGCTGGCCGAGCACATGCAGGTCTCGCTTACGACCGCTCGCAATGCGATTCAGGTCCTTGTCACCGAAAATCTCGTCTACACAGCGACTTCCCGCGGCACCATCGTGCGCAACCAGGAAGTCCTGGAATCGGTTGTCACCGACCATATTCGACACGACCGGCCGAAATCGCCGCACGATATCTTCGAGGAGATCGCGCGCGGCGCGCACCGGGTGCCGTCCAAGGAGTTCACCGCGAAGATGGAGCCCGCCGGCCCCTCGGTCGCGTTGTGGCTCGGCGTGCCGGAGGATTCCTGGGTGCTGGCCAGGACGGTCGTCCAGTTTCTCGATAACGAGCCGTGGTCCTGGGAGGTCACCTTCTATCCGCGAGACTTGGCCGAGGCCACCGGAATCGACTCACCGCACGACATCCCGGAGGGCACCACCCGCCGGCTGGCCGATCGTGGCCACGCGGAGACCGCCCACCGTGACACGCTGACGGCCAGGCCGGCCTCCGCCGAGGAGGCCACCGTGCTCGGCGTGGCGGCGGGTACCATCCTGCTGGACCACCTGCGCATCGGCGCCAACCACGAGCGGGTCACCAGGGCCACCCGGCACCGCTCCATCGCCGCACGCAACCGGCTCGCCTATCAACTCGGCGACGCCGAAGGACTCGGCGTCATCGGCCGCACCATCGGCGTGCCCTACGGGCCTGGCATCGCGACGGCATGAGCCCTATTGTGCTGCGCCAGGCGACAATTGGCGATCTGGGCGTGATCTGTCAGCTACGGCTGCAACGCATCGCGTGGCTGACCACCCGCGGCTCCGACCAGTGGACGGTCGCCGGCCGCGGCCTGCCCATCGAGATCTTCGCGCGGGCGGTCGGCCGCTCGCTGGCGGCGGGACAAACCTGGATCGCGGAGGTAGCGGGTGAGCCAGCGGGCACGATCACCGTCAATCGGCACGCCGACCCGGGGCTGTGGTCACCGTGGGAACTAACCGACGCGGTCGTCGTCCATTACATGATCGTCGACCTGCGTTTCGCCGGACAACGCATCGGCCACCACCTGCTCGCGCACGCGGGAAAACTTGCGCGCCAACAGGAACGCGACTGGGTCCGGCTCGACGCGTGGACAACCAACACCGAACTGCACGACTACTACCGCAGGGCGGGCTTCCAGTTGGCCCGCATCGCGGGCCCTATCGCGACCGGCCCGTCCCGCGCCCTGTTCGAACGCCGCGCCGACAGTTGGGATTTCGACACCGCAGTACCGGTTCCGGCGATCCGCATCGCGGGCAGCACGCCGAAACTCGGTGCGGTCCAAGCCAATAACTGAGACTAGATGGTCGGCGGCAGGTAGGCGATCTGCACCATCTCCTCCTCCCTGCTGCGCGAGGCCAGGGTGCCGCGTCCCGGCGGGAGCTTGCTCGGGCGGATCTCGCCGATGATCTTGCCCTCGTCCCTGGAGCCGTTCATGATCAGCGTGTCCACCGACAGGTTCTTTAGGCCACCGATGATCGGGTCGTAGAGTGCGCGCGAGACGCCACCCATGCGCCGGGTTACCACGAAGTGCATGCCGATATCGCGCGCCTGCGGCATGTATTCGATCAGCGGCGCAAAGGGATTGAGGCTCGAGGTCGCCACCATGTCGTAGTCGTCGACCACGATGTAGATCTCCGGTCCCTCCCACCAGCTGCGGTCGCGCAGCTGCTGCGGGGTGATATCGGAGTCGGGTAGCCGCTTGGACAGGAAGTCCGCGACCTCTGCGATCATCGGCCCGCAGGTCTGCGACGACGTGGAATACCCGGCGAGATGCTCGCCCTCGACCACGCCGAGCATGGACCTGCGGTAGTCGATCATGATGATCTTCGCCTCGTCCGGCGTGGAATTCTCCACCACGCCCATCACGATGTTGCGCAGCAGCGTTGTCTTGCCTGATTCGATGTCGGCGAAGGCCATGAAATGTGGCTCGCTCCCGAAATCCAGGACGAGCGGCTGCAATTCGGCTTCGCCGAGACCGACGACCACCTTGGTTGGGCTGAGTTCGATGCCCTGTTCCCGCGCGGTGGCAAGCACCTCGTCGCGGCTGAGCTGCAGCGGCAACATCCGCACCTCCGGCGCCACCCTGCCGGCATGCAACTCCGCGAGTCCATGCTTGGCGAGGGTGACGCCCTCGGCCAGCGAGTCCGGATCGGAGTTGGAATCCAACCGAGGCAGGGCGACCAGCATGTGCAGCTCCGCGGGGGTAAGACCGCGACCGGGGCGACCGACCGGAACCTGAAAAGCGGTGCGCCGATTCATCTCCGAGTCCGTCGGGTCACCGAGGCGCAGCTCGAGCCTGGTGCCGATCTGGTCCTTGACCGCCGGCCGGATCTCGGCCCACCGGGACGCGCCGATGACGAGGTGGATACCGTACGACAAGCCCTGTGCCGCAATGGCGGTGATCTGCGATTCCAGCACCTCGAACTCTTCGCGGATCGCGGCCCAGCCGTCGATCACCAGGAACACGTCACCGAATCGGTCGTCGGCCAACGGATTTCCGGCCGACGCCGCACCGTCGGGCACGTGCGCCGCCGCGGCGAACTTACGCCGCCGGAATTCGGCCATCGACTCGATGCCGAGCTCGGCGAATCGTTCCTCGCGCTGGCGCATGAGCGAGGTGAGCTCGGCGATGGTGCGGCGCACCCGGTCACTGTCGAGTCGACCAGCCACCGAGCCGACGTGCGGGAGGCCGACCAGGCCCGCCATGCTGCCGCCACCGAAATCCAGGCAGTAGAACTGCACATGCTGCGGGGTGTGGGTGGCCGCGGCGGCCATGATGATGGTGCGCAGGGTGGTCGACTTACCCGACTGCGGGCCGCCGACGACCGCCACATTGCCCTGTGCGCCGGCCAGACTGATGGTGAGCACGTCACGACGCTGCTCGTACGGCTTGTCGATCACGCCGATCGGCATCCACAGCTGACCGTGCCGGTTGACCTGGGAACGCCAATCCGGGTCGGGCAGCAGCATGTCGACCGTCGGTGATTCGTCGAGCGGCGGCAGCCAGACCTCGTGCGCCGGGCGGCCGTGCCCGGTCAGCCGCTTGACGACCACGTCGAGCAGCGAGTCCGGCACGCCCTCGTCCGAGCCGGGCACGCCGACCGCCGACGGGGGCGGCGGGAGTTCGAGCATCGGATTGGTCGGCGACGGCGGCAGATCCAGTGGCGAGTCTTCCTCGACCGGCTCCGGCATCTCCACCGGCGCCGCGGTGAACACCGCTGGCCGCTGGCCGCCGACCGGGGTGCCGTCCTCGCCGGTTACCGTGCCCACCGGCGCGACATAGGGGCCGGACACGTAGCTCGCGTTGAACCGCAACGGATCCGAGGCATCGCTCTTCAGATACCCGGCGCCTGGCACGCTCGGCAGGTGGTAGGCGTCGGTGATGCCGAGCACCGCGCGTGATTCGTTGGCCGAGAAGGTGCGCAGGCCGATGCGATAGGACAGGTGCGACTCCAAGCCGCGAAGTTTGTTCTCCTCCAGGCGCTGCGAGGCGAGCAGCAGGTGCACGTGCAGCGAGCGGCCGAGGCGGCCGATCATCACGAACAGTTCGGCGAAATCCGGTTTCTGCGAAAGCAGTTCGGAGAACTCGTCGACCACGACGAACAGCGCGGGCAGCGGATCGAGCGGAACGCCTGCGGCCCTTGCCTTCTCGTAATCGGTGACGTTGGCGTAGTTACCCGAGGACCGCAACAGTTCCTGGCGCCGGTTCATCTCACCGGCAAGCGCGTCTTTCATGCGGTCTACCAGGGACAGTTCCTCTTCCAGGTTGGTGATCACCGCGGCGACGTGCGGCAGTGAATCCAGTCCGAGGAAGGTGGCGCCACCCTTGAAGTCGACGAGCACCAGATTCAGCGCGTCCGGCGAGTGCGTGGTGACCAGCGAAAGCACAAGGGTGCGTAGGAATTCCGACTTGCCCGAACCGGTCGCGCCGATGCACAGGCCGTGCGGGCCCATGCCGTTCTCGGCGGACTCCTTGATGTCGATCTCCACCGGAGTGCCGTCGGGGGTGATGCCGATCGGCACGCGCAGCCGTTCCCGCGCGGTGCGCGGCCGCCAGACTCGCGCCGGGTCGATCTGCGCCGCGTCCGGGATCTTCAGCAAGGCCATCAGCCCGGGATCGGCCGTCGAGCCCTCGCCGAGGCTGACGATCTGGGCCGCCGTCGCCAGCCGGTAGCGCGAGAGCGTCCGCGAAAACGCTTCGGCCTCAGCCGCACTCACTTCGTCGGCAACCGCGAACTTCTCCACACCGACGGCACTGCGTGCGGACACGTCGCCACCCGAGGCGACCAGCTGCAGCCCGCGCCGCGCCGCGAGCCCGCCCTCCGGCGCGGTGAGGTCGAGCACGGTCACCGAGTCGAGGCCGGATTCGCTGATCAGCCGTTCGTTGCCGTTGACGTACCCGTCGTCGATGATCACCACCAGGTGCAGCCGCCCCTGGGTTGGTTGCGGGTTGCGCATGAAGCGACCCCGCTCCATCAGCTCGGCCGACAGCGCCGTCTCCAGCTCGCCGAGCGAGGTGTACATCATCCTGGCCGAGCCCATGCCGTCGCGCACGGTCGGATGCTGCAGGTGCGGAAGCCATTTCGCCCAGCCCCACGGCCCGTCCGGGTCCGCGCAGACGATGGCGACCGCGAGATGGTCTGGTCCGTGGAAGGTGACCAGCTCCATCAGCATGGAGCTCGTCAGCATGCGCGCTTCCTCCGGCGGGCCGCTGATGTTGATCGCCGGGAACGCGCGCAGCGACACCGCGGTCGGCAGGCTGTGCACCACCGAATGGGTGCGCACGAAGCGACGCAGCGCGACGGTGGACACCGGTTCCAGATCCTCGAGCGGACCGGTTTCCGGCCTAGCCAGCTTGGTGGCAAGCCGATGACTGCCCATGCCGACCCTGACGTGCCCGAAGTCGGGATCGTTGGGCCTGCGCTCCCACATCCGCCGCGTGCCGATCAGCGACGGCAGGTCGGCCGGGTCCGGGTGGCTCCAGACCAGGGTCTCCAGCTGTTTGTTGCCGGTGCGCCGCACATCCTTTCGGATCTGATCCAGGTAGCGGAAGTAGTCCTTGCGTTCCTCGTTGAGCTCGACGGGCCGCTTGCCCGATCCGCCGCGGAAACCGGCCATCATGCCGACCATCGACATCAGCATCATCATCGGGAACATCATGGACATCGGATTGGCGAGCAGGTTGCGGCCCATCATCGCCATCATCGCGATCATGCCGACGACCGCGACCACCATGACGATCGGCATCAGCTTCATCATCAGCGGCGCTGGCAGCGGGCGTGAAATCTCCGGCGGCGGGGTCAGCGCCACCTCACCACCGGGGGCCCGGGGCGGCGCTATCCGGGGGCGTCGTACGAAACCTTCGGTAGCCATGGATTCCTTCGATCAGTCGAGCAGTCTGCGGTCGGCACAGGCCCGGCGCTACGGGTCGAATTCCGCGTCGATCTCCCGGCGTCTGCGGCGGAACGGAATCGCCACCGCGATACCGATGGCCAAGGCGGTCAGACAGGTCAGCGAGCCGATCACCGCGATCCGGCGCGGCCGTGGGTCCGGGCCGGGCGGGATGACGGGCGCGGCGATCGCGCGCTCGACATCGGCGCCCTCGCTGACGGGCTTGTCGGGCAGCTGCGCGGTCAGCGCGGCGAGCGGATCGATCAGACCGGCGCCGATCGCGTCGTCGCGCCCGGTGCCCGGCGCCTGCGCGGTGCGGGTAATGCGGTCCATCACCTGTCGCGCATCGAGATTCGGGAACTTGGACCGCACCAGCGCCGCGAGCCCGGCGACGTAGGGCGCGGCGAAACTGGTGCCGTCCACCGGACGGATGCCCTCGTCGGTCTGCACACCGTTCACCAGCCCGACGCCACCGCGTTTGCTGTCGAGGGAGACGATATTGCGGCCGATCGCGGCGACCCCGATCCACGGACCGTGCAACGACAGATCCGACGGCTTGCCGTCCGCGTCCACCGAAGCCACCGCGAGCACATACGGCGAGAACCACGCCGGACTCGCCACGGTGTTGACCGAGTCCCAGCCGGAACCGTCGTTCTGTTTCTGGCAGGGACCGTTTTGCTCGACGTTGCCCGCGGCGGCGACAACGACGACGTTGTGTTCGTAGGCGTACTTCACCGCGGCACCGAGCGAAGAGTCGGCGGTGTCGGATCCGGCTGGGCTGCACGCCACTTCGGAGATGTTGATGACGGAGGCGTGCATGTCGACCGCACGCACCACGGCCGCGGCCAAGGTGAGCACGCTGCCGTACCCGTCGGCGCGGATGCTGCCCGGCGGCCGATCGCCACCGCGATCCTTCTTCTCGTAGGCGAGGCTGAGCTGGCGGATGGTGAGAATCTCCGCGTCCGGCGCCACCCCGGCGAACGCGTCACCCGGACTCGGCTGCGCACCGATGATTCCGGCAACCAGGGTGCCGTGCCCGTCGCAGTCGACGGTGCCGTCGGTATCGGAGACGTAGTCGCCGCCCGCTTCCAGGACGGGCAGGCGCGGATGCCGCTGCACCCCGGTGTCGATCACCGCGACCTTCTGCCCGGCACCCCTGCTGAACTGCCAGGCCGCTGGCAGATCGAGCACCCCCTGCGAGATCGGCGCCTCGTTCGGCGGCGAGCCGGTGAGCGTGGGTTCCGCGCACTGATCGCGCTGTTCGGTCGGCTCCAGGGGCGCGGGGTGACCACTCAATGCCTGTGCGATACCGAGCGCACCCGGATCGATGCCGGGCGGCGATATCGCGGTGGCGGGCGGTGCGGGTGCGCTCACTAGGCCGACCACCGCGGCGGCGCCAGCCATCCGCAGCAGGTTGCGACGGAAAGCGCTAGGTCCCATCAGTTCCCGCACTCATATGTTTCTGGCCATCGAGTAGACGCCCATGATCCACAGCACCAGCGGGATCAGCGAAATGATCAGCAGGTATTCGAAGATCTCGATCATCCGCCTGGTTATCGGGGTGACCTCGATATGCGGACCGATCACGCCGAAGCCGACCGTGCCCGCCGCGAACGCGACAAGCAGGCCGACGGCGAGCAGCTCGAATTCGGTGTCCCCCAGGGCCGCACCGGCGGCCAGCCCGACGAAGGTCACGCAGCCGCCGGCGATCAGCGTCGCGGCCTGGGTGAGATCGGCGAAGGATCGGCCGCGCAGGCACAGGATGATGCCGGTCACGACCGCAAGCACGATGCCCTGCCAGCGGGCCGAGCCGAGCGTGTCGGCCGCGCCGAACGCGCCGATCACCGCGCTCAGCGTGCACGCGATGATCAAGCCGGACTGGTACTGATTGGCCGCACGGGCCCGCTCACCGAGGCCGGACGCCGACGGCAGCGCCGTAGCGCCGATCGCGCCGATGCCCTCGATGGTCGGGCGCTGTTCGTGATCGGCCGGGTCGATGGCGGCGCCCGCGGTCGGCACCGGCGGGATCGGCAGCCTGGCCAGCCCGGCGGCCAGTCGCGGCACCATCGACAGCAGCGCGATGCCGACGACAACCAGACCACCGCACAGCTTCGGCAGGCCGGGATGCCAGACCACATACACCGCGGCGGCGATACCACCGATCACGGCGAGCGCACCGGCGGCGGAGAACAAGGTGGCGCCGGTGCCGACGCCCCGATAACCGAGCACCGCGGCCACCAGCGTCACCGAGCAGCCGAGCAGCAGATGCGCGCTGCCGAGCTCGCCAGGCACGAAAAGCGCGGCACCGCCGAACAACAACAGCAGACCGTCCAGCGACAACCACGTCGCGGTGACCGAGTCGAGGTATCTGCGGGCGGCGAAACCCGCGGCGACGAAGGCACCGATACCCGCGGCCGACAGCGCGAACGCGGGGGCCAGCGGATCGCCATGCCCGCGCGAGACCACCAGCAGCGCCAGCGCGGTGAGCACCGTCAGCACCGAGGTGACCAGGCCCATCCAGCGCGCCGATGCGCCGGTCCAGCTGCGGAATTCCTCCGCCGTGAGCCGGGATACCGCGTCGATCACGTCGTCGAAGAGCGCGGGGGATTCCTTCGCGGTGACCGAACGCAGCACCAGCAGTTCGCCGTCGTGCACGTCGGCGTCGGTGAGGGTGCGGCTCGGCGCGAAAGCCTCTTGACCGACGCGCGCCAGGGTCCAGTGCTGGGCCCGCAGCGGCACCGCGTCGTCCTCGGCCTCGAGCTGGTCGGGGTTGCGCGATTCGATCAGGGCGACCAGGTCGCCGATGAAGCTGGCGATCGGGACGGTAGCGGGCAGGCCGACATCGAGCTGAGTGTTGCCGCCGATGACGGAAACTCGACTCAGCTCCGGCTCAGCGGCGCGTGTGCCACTGGTTGATGACTCGATCAACGAACCCGGACCCCCGGCCTCTCCACTGACGATTGTTCACGCCTCGACCGCGCCGGGTGGAACGTCTTCTGAGTGAACGACTTCGACACCCGTATGACTCTCACCTAGACAACACTGCGTTGCAACCTCCCGGCAGCTGAACCTAATGTAACGGACAGTCCAGGCACCGCGCGATCGGTAGTCTGGGGGTCATCAAGAACTCATCCGCTATTACGAACGAAGACTTCGGGGTCCGACAGCCATGACCGGCAATCGCCAAGCACAACGCGCCTTCGACGCCGGAATCCTGTCGCTCGGACTGTCCATCGAAGGGCAGGAGTCCGCGCGCGATCTCGAGTACGCGAAGCTCGCCTTCCAGCGTGCCACCGAGTGGGATCCGACCATGTGCGACGCCTGGCTCGGCCGGGCCGTCGCCGGCGAGATCACCAAGGACGTCTTGTTCAATATGCACCGGACCAGCACCAGCACGCTGTACCGGGAGCAACGCAGGCTCGGCCTGTCGTCGCGCGAGCTGGCCGGACGGTTCCTGCCCGGCCTCTACATCGATTACCCCCTGGCCAGCTACACCGAGATCTGGCTCGCCTGGGCCGCGTACCTCATCGCGGAGAAGGAATACGACGAGGCCGAGCGGGTGCTCAACGACCTCGACACGTATCGCAGGTCGCAGCTGAGCGACCCGGATCGCGAGATCGACAACCGCATCTGCGCCTACGTCCGCGGCGTCATGCACTACAACACCCAGCGCTGGCCCGATGTCATGGCCGTGCTGGCCGGTTCGGCCGAGTGGGACGACCCGTATCTCGCGGCGGGCGCGAACGTCATGGTCGGCACCGCGTGCGCGCAGCTCGGTCTGTTCGGTGAGGCGATCCGCCGGATGGAACAGGCCGAATCCGGCCCGATCCCGGCCGCCCGGTCGACCGCCATGTTCTGCCGCGGCCTGTGCCTGCGCGAATCCGGCAACGAAGAAGTGGCACAGGGGCTGTTCGAGAAGGTGTACTCGCAGGCACCGGATTTCGAGGCGAACACCTCCGCGATGCGCGACCGCTCCTACCGGATCAGCGTCACCTCTCGCGAGACCATCGACGCACGCACCGACAAGTGGGATCCGGCCTCCGCTCCGTCGATGAAGGCGATGGAGGAGGCCGAGACCGAGGACCGCGCCAAGAAGATCCTCGCCGACGCGCGCGCCGAACTGAACTCCCAGATCGGTCTCGCCTCGGTGAAGACGCAGGTGGCCAAGCTCCAGTCGAGCGCGCAGATGGCGAAGATCCGCGCCGAGAAGGGTCTTGCCTCGGGGGCCCGCGGCCAGCACCTTGCGTTCACCGGACCGCCGGGAACGGGCAAGACCACCATTGCCCGGGTGGTCGCCAAGATCTATTGCGGCGTCGGCATTTTGAAGACCGACAAGGTGGTCGAGGCCAAGCGCGTCGACTTCGTCGCCGAGCACCTCGGCGGCACCGCGGTCAAGTCGGAGGCGCTGATCGACAGCGCGATGGACGGCGTGCTGTTCATCGACGAGGCGTACACGCTGATCCAGACCGGCCTGCAAGGCGGCGACTCGTTCGGCCGTGAGGCCATCGATACGCTGCTGGCCAGGATGGAGAACGACCGCGATCGGCTCGTGGTGATCATCGCCGGATACGACGGCGAGATCGATCGCCTGCTTGCCTCCAATGACGGTCTGGCATCACGTTTTTCCAAGCGCGTGCAGTTCCCGTCCTACACACCCGATGAGCTCGGCAAGATCGGCGAGGTCATCGCGAACAAGCGGGACTCGGAACTGTCCGACGACGCGCTCGAGCTGCTCGTTGTTGCCTGCACCCAGCTCTACGCGCAGCAGAGCACCGATCAGAGCGGACAGCCCCGCCGCGGCGTCGACCTGGCGGGCAACGGCCGGTTCATCCGCAATGTCATCGAGGCGGCCGAGGAAGAGCGCGAGTTCCGGCTTGCCAACGACGAAAACCTGGATCTGGACAATATCGACGCCTCGATGCTGATGCGCATCGAAGCGCCGGACATGCACACCGCGCTGTCGAGCATCCTCGCCTCGATGAACGTCGTCTTCACCGGCTGAGCAAACCACTGCGAGCCGCACACGTCTAGTGCGCGGCTGCGGCACGGCTAGTGCTGCGGCTCCTGCGGCAGCTGATCGCGCACGATGAGCGCTTCCTTCGGGGACAGGGTCGGGCCGGGAACCATCTGGCCGATGATCGCCCATGGCGCGAGCCGCGGCGTATCCCCGAGTCCGAGCACGCCCGCGGTCGCCATATCCGGAATCCCGTAGCGGACACCGTTATCGGCGACGTAGAACAGGCTGCCGCGCCGCGGGCTGCCCGGCTCCATGCCGGTCACCTGAACGAACTCACCGCTGCCCGGCGGGACGTACACAGCGTCAACCCGGTCACCGGTGCCGTCGGCGGTGGCGAGATCGACGGCCTTCGCCGATTCCGCGAGGGGCACGCGCACCCCGGCGAGCAGGGCGATCGAGGCACGTTCGTTGGGGCCGTCGCCCGCGTCGACCTTGCGATTGGCCGGGGCCGTGCCCGGTGTCTTGGACCAGGCCACGCAGGCGACCGGGGCGTCCTCGGCATTCAAGATCTTCGGGGTCTCGACCGGAAAGTCGTTGACCGGCAACACGTCATGCACCACACGCACCCGATCGAGTACGTCCGGCGGCATGGTCGGGATGTCGCTCATCCCGTGCGAGTCGGCGAACCGGATGAGCTGTGCGGTGAAGGGGCTCACCGGCTGCAGCGCGTCGGCGAGCACGGCATACAGCTCGGGCTTGCCGTCGCCGACGTCGCGAACGGAGATGACACCGCCGACCGGAACCTTCGACAGCGGCCCCGGCCCCGGCTGCCCGGCCTGCGGGATCTGCGGCGCCACGAGCGGGGGGACTTCCGTTGTCGCGCCGAGCATTCCGGTGCCGATCGGGCGCGCCCGGTGCGTCGTCAGGTTCAGCGCACGCACCAAAACCGAGTTGCCAGGGTCGATCTCGGCGCGTTTGCCGTCGTAGACCAGGTAGGTCTTGTCGGCGCGCTTCACAAGCAGGGCCTGGTCCGCGCCGACCCTGCGGGTCTGATCGCCGAGAGCGGGACGGCCCGCGATGATCGTCGTGGTGCCGCCGGTGGCCGAGGCCGCGCTACCGCCCTGCGACAGCGCGATCGTCTCGCACAGCGCCCATTCCGAACGGGACCCCTGCGACGACCCTGGCAGCGCGCTCGGCGCACCGGGGATGCCGACCATCGGGCCGCGTGGCATGTCCTCGAGCTTGCTGTCCTTCACCGCGTTCGGTTCGGCAGTGCTGCCCGTGATCAATCGGGCGGAGGCCAGGTTCAGCACCGGGTGCAGTGTCTTGCCGCCGTCCTTGCCCTGCACCACGACATACAGCGCGCCACTCTGCTTGCCCGACACGATCAACGAGTCGCCGACCGAACCCTGCGGCTTCAGAAAACTCAGGATGGCCGCACCGGCGACCACGATTATCCCGAGCACCGCGCCGACCATGAGCGAACGCACCTGAGACCGCATCGGATCGTGCAGCATTCGCACGTCGCGCCGCACCAGCGCGTGATCGAGACGGCGCAACAGGAATCGGTACCCGTTGACCTGGGCTCGGGTGGTCAGCTGTGCCGGCACAAGGTCTCCATTGAACTGTCGAGAACCATCTTCATCGACACGGTACCGTAATTCCAGGACGGCCCTGAACCGATGATTTCACGGTCATGGGCGGTGGCCGAACAGGTGGCAGACAGGGACAACGCGGTGACGACAACAGAGCATGAGACCACGACCGAGCCCGAAGGCAGTGGTGCGCCGACACCACCTACCGATCCGGCCTCGGACTACGACACCCTGCGCGACCCCGAGTTCTGGCTCTTCCGTGTCTATCCCCTCCGAGTCGTCGTGCCGGTGGTGGTACTGGCCGCCGCGCTGGCCTGGATCGTGCTCGCCACAACGCATTCGGTCTGGGGCGCGATCGGTGCCGGCGTCGGTCTCGCGGTGATCGGCCTGCTGCCGATTCGGGGTCGCACCCCGGCGGGGCGGATCGGCGGCGCGCTGGCCCGACGACGCACCAGGCGCCCCGCCGACCAGCTGGCCCAGGCGCCCGCCTTCGACGTGCCGTTCAGCGAGGGCGGCGGTTACGGCGTCCGCTGGGACGGCGAACTGCTGCTCACCATGCTGCGCATCGACCCGCCGCCGGACACGCTGACGCTGCTTCGCCGCGGTTCGCTGAGCACCGACCAGCTGCTTCCGCTCACCGAAATCGCCCGCTGCCTCGATCAATTCGATCTCGCACTGGCCGGCGTCGACATCGTGAGCACGGGCGCGCGCACAGCGGGCACCGGCATCATCTCGCACCTCTACGACAGCATTCTCGGCCCGCTGCCCGCCATCGCGCACCGCACCTGCTGGCTGGTGCTTCGGCTCGATCCGCTGGCCAATGCCGAGGCGGTGGACAAACGCGGTGGCGGCGGCACCGGCGCCCTGCGCACCGCGATGATCGCCACCCGCCGGGTGGCCAACCGGCTCGCCGCACACGACATCGCCACCTCGGTGCTGACCGCGGCCGAAATCAACACGGCGGTCCGCGAACTCACCCATGGCTTCGAGGTCGACCAGCTCACCGAATCACCGAGGTCACTGGAGTACCAGGGCCGCCACCTCACCCACTATCAGATCGGCGCGGACATGATCGGCCCGCGCGGTCTCGCCGATATCTGGACCGTGCAGAGCCTGTCCACCACGGTGACACTGCGGCTGCGGCCCGGCGCGCAACGACACGAGACGCGAACCGACCATGTCGGCACCGTCGTGCTCAATGCCGTGGTGCGGTTCGACACCGCCTTCGAACCGGACGAGGCGCCGCTGCCGGGCCTGCGCGAACTGCCGGGCAATCAGCTGCGAATCCTGTTGGACACCTTGCCGATCGGGGCCGCCGGTCGCTGGGGTGCCGATACCGGATATCGAGGCACCATCGCCGCGCTCACCGACATCGCGGTGCCGACCGCGGGCTGCGGGCAGCTGATCGGGGCCGACGAGACGGGCCAGGGCATCGCGGTGCCGCTGGTCGGCGAGGGCACCAGGCACCTGGAGGTCATCGGCAACCTCGACCTGGCCCAGCAGGTGATCCTGCGGGCGACCGCGCTCGGCGCACACGCCATCGTGCACACCGCACGGCCCGACGCGTGGCACACCATGGTGACTAATCTCGATGCGCCACACGTGATTTCGATCGCGCCGCGGTCAGCGGGCGCCAGCTACCACGCCCCCGCCGCGCCGCCGCTGCCCGCCGCGCCGTACCCGAGCACCACCGTCGTGGTGTTCGACGGGATCGCACCGACCACGCACGCCGGCGGCGCCACCATCGTGCATGTGCGCACGCCGGATCAGCCGCCTGCGCCGATCGATGCCGATGTCACGCTGGTCCAGGATCCGGACGCGCCCAACCGGATCACCGTGCGCACCGCGACCGCGAGCGCGACCGTATTCATGGTGACCACACCGGACGAGATGCACTACATCGGCGAATCGCTCGCCGCGCGCTGATCCGGGAATCCCCGCGCTGGTTCAGAAACCACAGCGCTGGCTCGAAAACCACTGTGCTGGTCTACAGACCGGAACGGCCGACCGGAACTGGATGTCCCGGTCGGCCGTTAGGTAACGCACATGTCAGGAACCGGCGCCGAACTAACCGGAGAAACCGGCGCCGACCTTCTTATCGGTCGCGAGCGCGCGGTTCAGCGCCTCGTCCACCTTAGTGGCCAGGTCCTTCAGCCTCTGCAAAGTGTCCTCGAGCGCCGTGTTGAGTTCTTTGTGCTTCGCGTTGAAGGCTGCGGTAGCGTCCGCGCCGACCAGGTTGTCGTGGAACTTCTGAGCCAAGCTCTGGAGCGTGTGGATTTCGTTCTGGATCGCTCCGCCGTGCGTGCCCAAGTCCGCATTCAGCTGGTTCATGGTCTTCGGGTCGTAAAGGATGGGGCCGGTCATTTTTTATTCCTTCGAACGATGGATCAGGTTAATTGGTGTAGGGCAGAACTATCAGTGCTGGTCCATGTTCTGGAGGTGCGAGCTGCCGTCTTCGATGGCCTGATTGAACATGGTGAGTTTCTTGTTCAGCTCGATGGACTCTTGGCTCCAGGCGTTCACGGCATCGTGGAACTTCTGGGACGCGTCACCCTTCCAGCCGTTCGCCGCATCCTGCGCGGAATGGTCAACTTTGTCGACCTGCTTTCTGAGGTCGTCGATCACCTGATGTATCTGGTCGACAACACTTTTGGTGCCGCTGACGTCGACGCCGACAGTGTCGCCCGAAGAACCACCAAGGTTGGTGTATGCCATTTTCTTGACCTTTCGTCATATGTGATGATCGCTGTCTCATACGAGCGATCTCGTCGAACTACGAGACAACCGAAGTTGCCACCCGAGAACTACTGAGGCAGCCACCTCCCCCCGGGCAGCCCCTCGATCAACGTGGCGACTGCTTGCGCAACCCGGTGGTCGGAACCCGGCGTGACCGTGGACCAGACCTGCTGATCCGGGGAAACCGTCGGCGCTACGACGATCCGCCCGCGGGCGGTGTCGTAGACAGCGACGGCACCCGGTGCGCGTGTGGTCACGCCGTCCTCATGGGCGCACGCCACGATCTCGGCGTATGCGTGCGTCGCACCGAACGTGAGCCCCAATGTGGTGGCGTCGCGTTCGGTGGCACCCAGGGCATAGAGAGCGTCGGTGAGCTCGCTGGACGTCGCGGCGGCGTTGAGCCGCTCGGCCAGCTCCGCTGCGGGGACGCTGAAAGTGGGGATTTCGGCGGGCGAGCACGGATCCATGGCGGCGAGCAGCGGTCGCACCAGATCGGCCGCCGAGCCATCGCTCCACACCTGTCGCACCTCGAAATCGTCGCCGGAGCGGACGGCGAGCGCGTGCAGATGCCCGCGGCGCACGAAACAGACTCGGCGAGAACCATTCTCGGTGTAGATACGGGCCACCAGTTCCTGCTCCGGCAGCGCCAGCGTGAACAACGTTTCGGCCAGCTCGGCGTCCACTTCGCCGTGCGCGTCGATCAGGCCGCCGTCGGTCAGCATGGCTACCGCGTGCTCCTGCGCCCGCTGCCACTCCTCGAACGAATCCTGTTGTGGCCCAACCGAAAGTGCGAGCGGCAGGGTCTGCACCCCGATCCGGTCGGCCACGGCGAGCAACGCGTCGTTGGTCAGCGTGGTCACCGCGCACCGCCGGATTCGGTCTGTGTCTCGATGGGCGCCTTCACCACCGACTCGGCTCCGCCGAGCACGGCGGGTGCGGCCTGAATCTCGCCTTCGAGCCCGATCTGATCGGACTCACCGGCCAGGCTGGCGCGCGGGAACCGGGCCGAATCCTGGGACGCGCCACCGCCTCCCATCGCGCCGGGACTCATCGGCGCGGTCTGGCCGGTCGCGTTCGTCGTGCCGACCGGGGTCGCCTTCGTCACCGGCTCGGTGGTCGTCGCGGATTGCGAGTACACCGGCGCGCGGTAGGCGGACAACACCCGCGGCGGCAAGGTCGGCATGGTGAACGAGCCGATCGGCATGCCGATCGAGGCAGGCATGACCTTCGGCGCCGCTGCCGCGGCGGCGGCATTCGCCTGCTCGGCGGCCAACGCCTGCTCCGGGGCGATCTTCGGCGGTGCCTGATGCTGCCACGGCATCGCGAGCGGTTCGGCGGCCGTCTCGTAGCTGCGCATCACCCGCGACGCAACGGCTTTCGCCATATCCGCGTCCGCGTCGGTGTCCGCGGCGATGGCACGGATCGGTGCGCCGAGCATGGCGCCCATGCTTTCCAGCATGTGCTGGATCTGTTTGATCTGTTCGATGTCAAGGGTGTTGGGCATGCTCAGCTTGGCCACCTCGTAGGCGGCGACCTGAGTCTGCAGGCGCGTGGCGTTCGTGGTCGCCGTGGTTGCCGCGTCCACCAGCCAGTCCCGCAGGGTGGACACCTTCTGCATCACCGCATCGCTGCGCCCGGACTCCCACGCACCGCGCAGCGCGGTAAGAATCTGCTCGTATTCGAGCACCGCCGCACCGAAAACCGTGGCGAGCCGCGCCCATTCGGCGGCTGCCTCGGCCATCGGCACAGAGCCCGGCCCCGTGGTGAGGTCTCGCGCGAGCCGCTCCGGCGGCCGAGCTTCCCACACCACGCCGGTAAACCCTGGCTTCGGTGGTTCGATCATTGCTGCGCTGTGCCTTTCCAAGACAGGCCTTTCCACGGACCCGTGCCTCAGGCGGACGTGCCGCCCGCGGTGAGGTCCGCGACGCTGTCGCTCTCCATCTGGCTGAACTCGTTGGTGTGCAACCGCAACGTGGCCGCCAGCTTTCGCATCTCGGTCACGCTGGCCTGCGCGCTCGCCAAGTACGAGGACGCGACCTCGTTCCCGGTCTGCGCGGCCCGGCCGGAGACTTCATCGGCTCCTGCTGGCTGGATCGTCAACGCTCGCTCAGCGGCTTCCAGATCCGCGGTCAGCCGATCAGCGAGACCATCGAGCCCGCTCGATGCCTTTCCTGCTGCGACAGCGTCGAACTGGACACTCGCGAACGCGTCTCCTGCCCCTTCAGTACTCATCAGACCCTCCTCAAAGTCAGAGCGTGAGTTCTTTATCCGGCGGTGGTTCCATCACGGTGTCGGCGGCACCGACCACCGGCAACGAAACCCCTGCGATGTGGCCGACTACTTCGTCGCCGTGTTGACTGGTCACCATGTGGCCGCGCAGCGAATCGCTGCTCGACGAGCCGTCTTTGGCGAGTCCGGCCGCGCCGGCGCCGCTCATCGGCATCATTCCGCCGCTGCCACCGGTCGTACCGCTGGTCGACATCGCCGCCGTGGTCGCGGGACTCGACCCGCCGCTGAGCCCGGTGAGCGAGCCGACCGAACCGCTGGCGACCCTGGTGCCCTGCCATGGGTTCAACGGGGCGGCCTGCGTACCGGCGGCGACACCGGGGCCGGGGCCACCGAAGGCGCCCGGACCCGAACCGGTCGCGCCCGCGGCGGACTCTTCGGCCAACTTGGTCTGCTCGTCGTCGGAAAGCTCGCCATCCACATGGGCTTTCGAGTCGACGACCGGCTTCGGCGCGTTGAGTGCCGAACTCGCCTGGGCGAGCTGACCGAGCGACTGCGCCGCAGTGCTCGCGGTGCTGATCAGCGGCGTCACCATGCTCATCAGCTTGCTCAGCTCGTCGGCACCGCCCGCGCCCGCTACACCCTTGGGGGCGTTGGTGATCGGAACCTTCGTACCGGTGGCGGTCATGGAGGCGCTGTGGACGAGCATTTCGCCCTTGGTCTTGACCGTGATGCCGAGCGCCTCGGCCATCGACTCGACGGCCGACGCGGCCAGAAACACCTGTCCCGCAGGGGTTGCCGCGTACAGCGGGGCCAAGGCAAGAGTGGTGGAGAACTTCGCCACCACCGCGGACATCAGCCCGGCACCGGTGAAGACGCTGCCCGCCGCGTTGGTGATGTGCATCTTCTCCTGGGTGCTTTGCGATTCCAGCTTGCCCGCGTCCGTCGCGGCCTCGCCCGACTTCTTCGCCGCCTCCATCGCCGCCATGCCCTGCCACACCGACATCACCGTCTGAATGGCGGAGGTGCCGACCTGCATCACGGTCTGCATCACGGTCGAGATGCCGGTCAGCACCTGGGTAGGGTCGACGGGCGGCGGGGGTGCCGCCGCGTTCTGCGTGCCGTCGACATTCGTGGGAGCGGGGGCCGGTGCCGGTGGCGCGCCAAGCTTTCCGCTGCCGAACGCGGACGCCAGGTCGGTCAGCGGCCGCATCAGCGCGGTGAGGTCCAGCGGTGGCAGCGGCGGCATCTCGGGCATGTGGATGAACGAGGGCAGCTCGGGCAGGTTCGGCAGACCCATGTCCTGCAGGATGTGGTTCACCGGCTGGTCGAGCATCGGGGCCAGGGAACTGCCCCGCAATAGGTCGAGCACGGTCGGATCCAGCGGCTCCGCCCCCGGCGGTGGAATGGCACCGGGGATGGTCATGACTTCGAGTTGACCGATCCGATGGCAGCACCGGACGAGCTATCGGTGGACTCGTAGGTGCTTGCTGCCTCGTGCGCGGTCAGCGCGGTACCCGCGTGCACCGCGGCCAGTTCGGCCACCGAGCTCAGGTGATTCGCCTGCGCGAACGCGAACGAGGCGAGGAACTCCTGGCCGATCAGGCCGAACACCGGCACGACCGTGCCGATGGTCGCCGCCTGGTCGACCGCGCCCGCCGTGGCGACGCCCGCGGCCATCGCGGCCGAGGCGGAGCCGTAGGCCCGAACCGCATCTGGAACAACTTCAATGTGATTCATGACTGACATCCAATCCCGAAACACCACAGGGCGTTTCGTCAGACCTTACCTAGCGAAGCACATGAGTACTCATCACGGCATAAGTTCTGGATCACTGCGCCGCGCTTTCCTCGTTGTATGCGGTAACCAGCCCGCCCCGCTCGGCAAAGGCCCGGTAGGCCGCCGCCCGCGCGGTGTCGACCAGTGCCTTCTCGAAGTCGGCTGGCGAAAGCTTCGCTACCGCGCCGGTGAGGCTCAACCCGACCAGTGCGCCATTGCCGTCCACCGACGCGGTAACCGCCCCGTCCGCCGACGTCTCGGTCACCAGGATTGCGGCGGTCGCGTCGTTGAGGTCACGCAGCCGGTACATCTGCTGCTGCACCCGCGCGATCAACTCGTCCATCGTGTCGACCATGACTACCTCCCGAATCCTGGTCTAGGTCACACTGATCGAAGCCAGCTCTGCGGCTCGTTCTCGTACTCTTGCTCTTCGATGATCTCCTGCCGCGCCACATCCTGCTCGGTGGGCAGTCCGGTCATCGACAACATCTCGGAGGTGAAGCCCGCGTCCCGCAGCTGGGTCCGGCGGGCAAGCCCGGCCCGGTTCGCCGACTGCTTGCACAGCCGTAAGATCTCGGCCGCCAAGGCCGCCGGGTCGCGCCGCAATTGATCCTGGTCGAGCTTGATGCCCAACGGCAGGCCCTGCTCGGTGGTGCGCACCGCGAGGGAGCCGGTCAGCGAGGTGGCGACGAATTCCGTCGGAAACTCCTGCCCCGCATCGTCTTTAGCTGACGTCATACCCGCTCCCTCTCCGAACATGGGATCAATTACAGCCTCTCACGCATGTCGACTTCTTAACAACTCCTTATGCGCGATCGTCTTTGATTGCCCGGACCACTTCGGCGATCTGGGTGTTGATCAACGCACCGAGCCGTTTGGTGTCCGCGGCAACCACTGTTGCCGGATGTCCTGGGACGACGACGTACCTCCCGTCATCGAGCAGATCACACCACCGCAGATTGGCGTTGGTGATGCCGCGCGGGCCGAATCGGGAATAGCCCTGTTGCACAACAATTGTGCCGTCAAGTGTCGCCGTCGCGTTATTGAAAGCCTGACTGCGGCGGTCGATTCCGTCGTCGTAATCCTGAATCTTGGAGCGGCCGTAGGAATAGTCGAGTTCGTCAGTGGCGCGCGGCTCGATGAGCGCGAAGTCGGACTGTTTTCCGGCTTCGGCTTTCGGCAGCGCGGCGGCCACGGTATCGCCGAGCGAAAGCACCGCGTGCTCGGTAATCGTGAAACCGCCTGCGTGCCAATATGTTCGACCCGGTTTCTGGGTGATCAGGTAGGCGAGCTCACCTTTGCGGGAGGCGAGCATTCTGACCACCCGCTTCGGATTCTGCGGATCCTGGCCGTCGATACCGCGGACGATCAACCGAATGTCTGGAACCGCGACCAATTCCAGTATCTCTTGCACCTCGCGACCCCAGCGGGAGCGCACGTTCCCCCAGGCTTCGCGCATCGCTTGGCGGGCGTCGTCGTAGTACTTGGTCGAACTGGTGTAGACGAACGGCTCCGGCACGAGGTCCGCCTGCGTCGCGTCCCATGCCGCGGCGAATTCGAGGTCGGTGAAATCCCAGGTACGGTTCATTGCTCCACAACAGGTTTGACCACGACCGGCGCGTCACCGATCGCTTCTTCCAGATGCTCGGTGGAATCGAGGTAGTCGGCTCGCTTGTGCTCCTTCTGCTGGCCCGCCGCACCGGGACCGGGGCCGGGGCCCATGGCGCCGGTGGTCGTCGCGAGACCCGCTCGCGTGGTCGTCGCGTTTTCGATGGCCGCCGCCTCGGCACGCGGGAACAACTTCGCGGCCTTGTCCAGGTTCTGGCCGGTACCAGTGGTTTTCGGGGCGCCACCGGGGCCAGGACCCCCCACACCTTTGGACGACGAGGCGGTGCCCATGGCCTTCTTCGCCTGCTCCTCCAGATCCTTCAGGCTCGGGATGCCGCCGGGCAGTCCCGCCAAACTGGCCTGCTGTGCGGCCTGCTGCGCCGCGGTGCTCAGCTGCGAACCTATCTGCTGTGCGGCCTGCGAGAGCTGCTGCCCGATCTGCGAAGCCATCTGGGTGGCTTGCTGCCCCGCCTGCTGAGCTGCTTGTTCGGTGGCCCGCTGCTGGTCTTGCTGTTGCTGTTGCTTGTTGCGCTGGTCCTGCTCCTCGCGCTGGCGCTGCATCTGGTCTTCCAACGCCTTGCGCTGGTCATCGGACTGCTTGCGGTCCCGGTCGGCCTGCTCCTTCAGCTGCTTCTGCTGCTCTTGGAACTGCTTCTGGGATCCGAGTCCGGGAGGTCCGGGCGGACCACCGGGAGGTCCGCCGGGCGGGCCGGGAGGTCCCGGATTCGATTGCTGCTGCACCGGCGGAATGGGATCGGGCAGCAGTGCGATCTTCCCGTCCGCGTGTTCGACGCCGGGCACGTACGCGCCGTTCATCGCCCGGATGTAACCCTGACGGTGTATCTCGTGTGCGCGAGTGTCGTACGCTCGCAGCGACTCCGGCGGTTTCAGCGGGACCGGGTTCGCGTTCTCCTGCACCAGGCCGACGTAGGTCGTGTACAGCCATTCCGAAACGTATTCCAGATTGTCGCCGACCAGGTTCATATTCGTCATCAGCGCATCGGCGCCATCGCCATAAGCAGCCATCGCTTTGCGCGCTTTGCCTGCGGCACCGTCATCGCCGGTACTGCCAGGGCTGCTCCATGACGCCGACGAGGCGACCATCCTGTTCGACAGGGTGGTGAACGTCCCCTTCAGTTCACCGGAAAGCCAGCGCCAATCGGCCGCCGCCTGTGCGGCTTGCAAGGGCGCATCGGCCATGGACGTAGTGATTGTCTGATAGTCCTCGTAGCTGAAACTGTTCGGATCGTCCGCGCGCGTTCCGCGTCCCTCGAAATCCGTATCTTTCCCGTTCGTCAAACTCGGCGGCAGACCGAAGTTTTCCTCCGGCGTCCGGTGCCCGGCCTCATTCCAATCGGGTTCCGGCGTCTTCGGTTTATCGCTGGGCGTGAGACGGTCGTTCTGCGGATTCAGGCCTGCGGGGCCCGGGTGCTGCGACAGAGTGTCGTGCACCTTCGGACTCTTGCTATCCCTGATCGATCCCTCTAGCTTGTCGAAATCGGCTTTGCCGCCGTCGTCGGCGCCCTTGTACGCCTTGGCCGCCGCGATAAAAGTGTCGTTGAGGTCGTCGAGAATCCTGATGTGGTTGTCCAGAATCTCGCCGAGCTTGACGCCCCGGTCGGAAAAGCGTTTGGCCAGTGTCTCGGCCGAGCTCAAAATCTTGTCGGCGAACGGTTTGATGTTGTTGACTCGCGACACTTCGCCGCGCACCGTCGATATGCGGACGCGGGCGCTGTTCGCGGCCTTCACCAGGTCCTCGAGCGCGCCAGGTTGCAGCTCGAGCGCACCGTTGCGCGCCATCGTGGCGAAGCCGGCATAGGGGGACGGCGGTTTGTCGTCAGCCACGGGTCACGCTCCTGACCAACTCGAAAATCCGCGTCTGACCACTCATCCGCTACTGGCCCTCCTCATAGCCGCGAGACCGCTGACGTTGTGCACACGTCAGCATCGCAGCCAGTTCCTACAGCGTGCCAATTCTATGGGTACTAGCGCCGCCTCCGCATGTACAGACCCGAATCTTGGTGGCAGGCTTGCCATGTACCCCGATTACCTGCGTCTTTGCCGATGCCAACGCGATCACCGACGCGCAGCCGACTTGGTCGTCCGACCTAGAAGTACCGCAGGTATGCCGCGCGGAACGCTTCGTCGCGCAGGTCGAAGTTCGGCGGGAGGTAGTCGTTGGCGCGGACGTGCTCGACGAATTCGTCGGGGATGGCGAACGGGCGCGCGGTCAGATATTCGATGGAGTCGGTGCGCCAGATCCATTCGCCGTCGGAGTGCAAGGATGAGCCGCCGGGAATCCAGCCTTCGCCGGTGACCATGTTGGGGACGGCCTCCATGACGTCGAAAACCTCGGGGGCCTTGCGCAGATATTCCAGAATTCGGTCGCGGTCGTCGAGCCGCTGATCGGTGTCGGCGTCGTGGATCGAGGGAAGGTCGTCGTGACCACGTTTGTACATCTCTCGGTAGATGCCAACGGGTTTCAAGTCCGGCATGTCAACCCCTCCTCGGCGGACGGCAATTCTTTCATTACCCTAACGGCCAGCGAAATCGCGCTACCGGTCACTCGTTCGGCTCGAACGCACGATCAATCGCGGCCTGTCGCGCCGCCGAGTTGGCGCCGTCCAGCTGGCCCGCGAAGGCCGCGTGCGCCGCGGCGATCAGGTCGTCGGTGATGTTCGGGTAGACCTCGGCGATCGCCCACAGTGCGTCGGCGGTGCGCAGGTCGAGGCCGTTATCCGTGGCGACGCCGCCGCCGCTGCGCACCGAGGCGAGCGCCTCATCGAAGTACTGCCGCAGCTCGTCATCGGTCGGCTGGTCCAAGAGCATGATTCCTCCTTCGGCTCAATGGAAGACACCGGCGCATTGTCGCGGATCGGCCAGCACGTCACGGATCAGCAGGCCCAAGTCGGTCCCGCCACCGCGCAGTGGATACGGGAAATCTACGACAGGTTCGCCGTCGACACGCACCAGGAATCGGGCGTGCTGCGGACCGAGATGCTCCCAGCCGACACCGACAGCCGGGGCATCCAGGTCGAACTCATTGGGACCGAGGCGCAACGTCAGTCGGCCGTCCTTGCGGTAGAACACGGCAAGGACGTCGCCGAAGTAGCCGAGGACGCCACCGACCGGGCCGGGGGCCGCCGAGACCGTGCGCAATGAGCCGGTCTCCGGATCGAACGTCGCGAGTCGACCGCCGCCGAGCGGCTGAATGACGATTTCGCTAGTGCGCGAAGTGTTTTCGTCGCTCCAGCGTCGGCGATCGCCACCGCGCGGGGCTGTGCCGTTGGCCGCTGATCCTGCCATGGGCGGCGGCATCATGGGCTGTTGCTGGCCGTTGGTTGTCGAGGCGTTGGTCTGCAAAGGGTTTGGTGGCAGGGCGTTGTGGCCGGGTGTGAAGGGTAGGTCGGGCTGACCTGGGTGTGCGGGGTGCTCAGCCTCCGTTGGGTATGGCGGCAGCGGTGGTTCGGACTGGCCAGGTGGTTGGGTTGGGATGGGTGGTTGCGTTGGGTCCGGCGTGGTTGGTGGGGTGGTCGGAGATGTCGTCGGGGGCATGGTGGGTGGTGTCGTCGGCGGGGTGGTCGGTGGGGTCGTCGGCGGCGTGGTCGGTGGGGTCGTCGGCGGCGTAGTCGGCGGAGTCGTCGGCGGCGTAGTCGGTGGAGTCGCCGGCGGCGTAGTCGGTGGAGTCGTCGGCGGGGTGGTCGGTGGAGTCGTCGGCGGCGTCGGTCGCGTTGTCGGAGTCCTCGGCGGAGTCGTCGGCCGCGGAGTCGTCGGTTGCGGCAGCACTGGATGACTCGGCGGCGTCGGACGCTGTGGCGGAACCGGCGTTGTCGGGGGATGCGGCGGCTGCGGCGGTACCGGCGGGCGCGGCGGCTCGTCGGGGTCGGGAAGAGGCGGCATCGGCGCGGATGGCGGCAGCGGTGGCAGCACCGGCGGCGGGAATTCGAGCTCGAACTCGTGCGGCGGATGCGGTATGCGCGAACGGAACACCGGCCGCTTCAACTCATCACCCAGCGTGCGGTCACGGTCCCCTCCATCAGAGTCATCGTCATCGGCTGCCCGATCCCGATCTGAGTCGCCATCGGAGCCCCCGGGATCTCGGTGCCTGCTCGAGCCCGAATCACCCGACAACTCAGCATCATCCGAGTCATCGTCAGCGCGATCCCGACCCGAATCATCGACATCCCCAGGATCGCGATCCCGACCCGAATCACCCGACAACTCAGCATCATCCGAATCGTCGTCAGCGCGATCCCGAGCCGAGTCACCTTCCGCTGGCTCGCGTTCCCTACCTGGAGTGGACTCCGATTCATTCGACGGCGCACGATCGGCATCGTCGCCGTCGTGACCACGATCCGAACCCGGATCGACAAGCCCACGTTCATGGTTCGTCGTCGAACTCGAATCACCCAGCGGTTCAACGTGTTCGGAACCATCGCGATCCGAGCCGAGACGTGCGTCGCCCTCGCCCCGACCGAGCTGCGGCGTCTCCGCATTCGGGTTGGACAGTTGGTGCTGCTCGTTGCGCACCAGCTCGCGTGCTCGGTCGAGCGCGCTGTCGTGGCGTTCGATGTTCTGCTCGTGTAGGCGCACTGCCTCGGTGGCCTCCTCGAACTGGCGGTAGGCCTGCGCGAGGTCGTCCACTCGCTGCCGACCGTCCGCGTCCGACTGCCGCGCACGCAGGTCCGCCAGCCGCGCGTCGACCGGCTCATCAGACCCGAACAACCATGCCGGGTCGATGCCCATCGTCCGTTCCAGCTCGAGCAGCGCATCGGTGCGTGCGTCCAAAGTGGCTCGCGCCTCGGACAATTCGAGCTGGTGGCGCTCGCGCGGCAGGAACGGCGCCGGTTCGGCCAACGGCGGGGGCGCGTAAGGAATGCCCTTGCGCTCACCGGTCAGCGGCGGCCGGTCCGCGTCCCAGTGGAAGCCGAGACTGACCGCGTGCGTGTTCGCGTCGTGCCAGGTCTTCTTCCAATTCTCCGGATCGCGCAGGAACTCCGATTCGGCGAGCGCGTCGTAGAGCAGCACGATGTCCTGCTTCAGCGGCTCGCCCTGCAGCAGGCGGTTGACCGCCTCGGCGACATCGGCAAGCTGATCCATCCGCCTGCGCACCACGCGGCCGGTGGGATCGGTGTGGTCGGTGACCGGATGCTCATCGTTCATCAGGTGATCGATGACCTGCTGGATCTGCTCCCTGGTGAAGTGCGGCGGCGGCACGGCGCCCTCGGCGGTGGCGTCGTGCCACATCTGCGGTGCGAGTTCCTCGACCAGCCGATTGACCTGCTCGTCGGTGATGCGACCGGTATTGCGCATGTCGAGCAGCTGGTTCCGAATGTCGGCGATGGTGTCGCGGACCGCGATTCGATCATTGCCGTCGAACATGGCGAGCGTGCGCCCGGCCAGGTCATCGATCTGCTTGTCGATCCGCGCCCGTTGCTCGCCGGCGCCGGGCCGGGTCGAGTCCACCAATTCCTTACGCACCAGGTCGATCAGCTTGCGCGCCGCGTCCGCCCGCTGAGCTTCGCCGTAGTGTGCCAATCGGTCGGCGATCTTGTCGGCCAGGTGGTCGTCGGCGCGGAACCTGTCGTATTGCTTGTCGGCCCAGTCCTGGACCTGCTGCCAGTTGGCGATCTCCTCGTCGAGCCGCTGCCGCAACCCTTCGGGGATCTCGACGGGCTCGTAGAGCCGCGTGTGTTCGCCCGCCTCCCAGTCGCGGAACATCGGCTGAATGTTTTTCTCCGGCGGCTTGTTCCAGTCGAAACCGGCCCACACCGTCCCGAACGGAGGCAGCTTCTGCAGCCACGGCCGCGCCGTGACCCACTCCCCGATCGCCGGATGCCGATGAATCCAATCCCGGACCGCGGGATGATCGATGGCCGCGAACAAGGTGCGGATATTCCGTTGAATGGCATAGAAATCGCCGCCGACGTGCAGGTGGACGATATCCTCTGGCCGAACACCGTCCTCGAAGTAGGTGACCGGCGCGGCCATCGGGTTCATCTGCAGCATGTTCTCCGCGATATGCCCCGGTGGAATATCGGCGAAAGGTGTTGCCAGGTCATTGATGAAGTCGGCGAGACCGGCCCACCACTCCGGGTTGTCCTTGTTGTAGATGTCCAGTTCGCGGCGCGGGGCGAGGGTGCCGTCCGGACGCACATTGGTCGACCAGTCCGGCCTGCTCGGGTTGGCCATATGCCAGTTGCCGTCGCTGTCGCGCCAACGGACCACCAGCATGCCGGGGTCACCCTTGATCCAGCCCGTCGCCGTGCGCTCCACCGGCGGACCCGGATGGACCACCGTCTCCTGCCCGGGCGCGGTCTGCCGGTATTCGATCCGCGGATGCCGCGACATCGCCTGCGCGACAGCGGAATCCGTGCGGATCGCGTGTTCGAGCGCGGCATCGTGATCTGCCAGAGGCCGCGCCGAATCCGACGGCTGGCCGAAGACCACGATCCGGGGCCGCTCGCCGCCCTCGATGATGCCGACCTGATCGGTCACCATCCGGCCACCCTCGGCGCCGATGGTGTCGCGCCACGAGGCGACCTCGTGCCACCGCTCGGTGAGCTGGGTCATCTGGTCCTGCGTGCGGCGCATCGCGGTATCGGCCCTGATCACGTCGACGGCGGCGTCGGCAAGCTCCCCGAGCATGCGCGGCCGCTCGGGATCGGTGCCGTCATCGGCCCGCAGGTGCTGGTCGATGGTGTCGGCCAGCTGGCGCGGATCCGGGCCGAGATCGGACAGCGGAACCGCCAACCGCTCCGCCAGATCCTCCAGCACCGAGCGCCGCGGCCTGCTGTCGAGGAAGATGGCGGCCCGCTGGCGCGCCAGCCGATCCAGTTCGGCGACAACATCATCGGCGAGCGGGCGGTCCCTGTCCACTTCTTGGCGGTGCAGTTCTTCGAGCCTGGCGTCGATTCCGTCGACGATCTGATCGAGCCGGTTGAACTCCTCGACGGACTTGACCAGTCGACGGATGGCCTGGTCGCGCAGCTCCCGCTCCGGTCCCGCCACCGTTTCGTGCACGACCCTGCCGGGGTTGTCGAGGTTGCCCGGTATCCGCACCGTCCTGGTCCGCGACTCGTTGTACAGCTCGAGCACCCGCCGGTCGAACGCGTCGCCGGTCAGCTCGGTGACATTGAGCCGCGCGGCGAGGTCATCCCTTGTCGCGCGGGCGGATTCGCGGTCGCGCGCGTGTTCGCCCCGCTCCTCGAGCAAGCGGTCGTATTCGGCCTCCCTGGTTTCCAGCGGGCCACGATCGGCATCCAGTTGCGCCAGTTCGGTATTCAACCGCGCGATCTGTTCCTGTGCCTCGGTCACCCGATTCGCCAGTCGCTCCAGTTCTTTGATCCGAAGCACGTCGTGCGGCAACCGCTCCTTACCCTCGACGCGATGGGCGTTCAACTCCCGCACCGTCTCGGTGAGGCCGTTACCCGGCCGCAGCGCCGCCCAATCATGGGCCGGATCCACACCGAGGAACGTGGCCAGCTCATTGCGCCTGCGAAGCGCGACGTTGTGGTCTTCGATGGCGAGGTCGCGCGCTCTGGTCAGTTCGGCGCGGCGCTGGGCGTCATCCGCCTCGTGCGTCGGTGCGGTTTCGGGGTGCGGGCCGCCATCGGGTCGCGGCGTGCCTTCAGAGCGCGGCATCCCTTCAGATCGCGGCGTGCCCTCAGACCGCGGCGTCTCCTCAGGTCGCGGCGTCCCCTCAGGTCGCGGCGCGCCCTCAGATTCCGGGGTGCCCTGAGTCCGCGGCGTCCCCTCAGGTTCTGCAGGACCCTCGGATCTCGTTGTGCTACTCCCATTTTCGGAGCCGCCCGGCCGCTCGGGTCCACCGGGGCCCTGCGGGCTGCCCGGTCGTTGTGGGCCGGAGTCACCTGGCTTGTCGGGGCCGCTGGATGGGCCGTCCGGCGGGGGTGGATCGGTGTCCGGGCGCACGTGCTGTTCGATCTTTGTCAACCGGTCAAGGACGGACTGGTGCCAGTCGGGGTGATCGGCGAATTCCGGTGCCAGCGCCTCGATTCGGCGCCGGATCTCGGCCAGTTCGGTCACGCTCAGGTCGTGCTGACGCCAGTGCAGCTCGCCGTCGGGGCCGCGCTCGAAGAAGTGGTGGGCGAATCCGCTGCTGGTTTCGGCGTCCGGGCGTCGGCCGCCGCCGAACGCGAGGCTGTGATCGATAACGCTGATGCGTTCGTCTGGGGTGACCAGCCAATTCGTCATGCCACGGTCCGGCATGCGGATCAGCACGTCCAGCAGTCCGACGCGAACGCCGCTCGGCGTGACGGTCAACCCCGTCTGCTCGGGTCCCCACGCTCCGGGATAGAGCGCGGTGGCCCAATCGCCAGGCATGAACTGCATGTAAAGCACGTTGTCGCTGACCCGAACGAGGTGCGGTGCAGTGGCACCGACGGCGCGACCCACCAGCGCCGCAAGCACTTCCGCGTCACCATGCCGAGGATTGCTGAGCGTCTTGCGGATCAGCTGCGTGCCGTCATCGAGGGTGATCAGCTCGACCCGCTCGGCCCGATGCAGCGCGCCAACGCTGAGCACCTCGACCTGGAGCACTTCGCCGGACGTCGGCGCGGCCTCTACCCGCGCCACCGCGCGCGCGAGAATCGCAGCGTCCGAATTTGATTCATGCTCGCCGGGCGATCCGCCCTCCGGCAGACGGTGCCCGCCACCATCGGAACCGCCGTGGTCACCTGGCTCTCCGGCCATTGGCGGCGTGGGCGGTCGCGGGGGCTTCTTCCCACCGCCGTCACCGTCAGCTGCGGGCCTGGCCTCCAGATCTCCTTGCGCCTCTTCGGCTTTCGCTCCGGCCGGACGCGATTCATTGTCCGGGCGCGATCCGTCGCTCGACGACTTGTTCGCTCCGGCACCCTCATTCGACTCGCCGGTCCGCCCCGGTGTGCCACCGGCGGGAGCGGGCGGGGTCACCGGACGGATCGGCCCGCCCGCCGGATCCGCGCCGCCCGGCGGCACCAGATCGACGACGGTCACCTGCCCCTGGTCGTCGACCAGCACCTGCCGGTAGACGACCTCGACACCCTGTCCTGCCAGATCATTACGCAGATCGGCACCGATGAGGTGTTCCGGCTCCCGGAACGGCGAGACCACGAGTAGCCGCTGCGGATCGCCAGGAAGCACCGCGATGCCGTCCGCATTGGCCAGCGGCCGTCCCTCCGAGGCAAGCACGTCGCGCGCGATCACCGCCGCCGCTTCGGCGCGCAGATTGTTCTTGGTGCGCACCGACTCGTGGTACTTGCCGAGCGTCTTCGACACCTCACCGGTTACCCGCGTGACATCGGCGTACCGCTGCTGCGCCGCGTGCAGATCATCGAAGTACTGCACCATCTCCGCAGGCGGTACGTGCTCACGGTTGTTGAGTTCGGTAACCCGCGCGTCGGCCTCGTTCTGCACCGCGCGGGCTTCTCGCTCCAGTTCACGGGCATTGAGACCATCCGGATCAACGCCGAGCCCGCGCAGCATCGTGCGCGCTTGATCGAGCAGCCGCTCACCGTCGTCGGCAGCCGCAGCGATCCGATCGACCAGCCCCTCGAATTCCGTTGTCCGAGTAGTCGGCTCGTAGGACCGCGCCTCGCCCGCCGTCGACCACTGATCGCCAGCAGGTGGCCGGTTGCCACCATCCGGATTGCCGGGGTCACCCGGATTGCTCGGATCACCGGACTGCCGTGCGGCCTCGGTCGCCAATTCCGGTGCGGCACTGCCCGATTCCCGAACACGCGCGTCACCGGCAGGTTTGTCCGCCTCACTTGCAGGCTCATTCACGTCACCCACCGGCCGATTCGCCTCACCCACCGGCCGATTCGCCTCACCCACCGGCCGGTTCACCTCAGGCGCAAGGTGATTCACCTCAGGCGCAGGCTCATTCGCCGGACGGGCAGGCTCATTCAGCTCGCCAATAGGCTTCTGCGCCGCACTATCCGAACCTTCGCCCGGCTTGCGTTGTGCCGCGGCATCTTCTGCTGCCGGGCTGCTCTGTACCTCGCCCGGCTGCGGTATCTCGCCGGTTGGCGGCTTCTTCGCTCCGCCGCCATCACTCGGCGCGTCGGGTTCCGGTCGGGTCGCGGCCAAGGGCGGCGCGTCCGGTGGATCTTCGCGATGTACCTGCATGCGGCCGTCTTCGCCAGGGACGACGCGGAAGACGATGACGTTGTCGTGGTTCGGGCCGATCAGGTCGGCGAGTTCCGGGTGCGCTGCGACGGCCCGATCGATCAGAGTGGACGGGTCCGCCGACTCGCCGCGCAGCACGACCACCACCTGCCGTGGCTCGCCCGGGACGACGCCGACCTGGGGCACCTCGGCGAGTGGGTCCGCGCCCGCTTCGAGCATCGTGTTGTCTCGAAGGTGCTCGGCGAGTTGCCGATCCAGCTCGGCCGCATCGCCCACCGCGTGGCGCTGCCGCTCGAAGGCGTCCTCCGCCTCGCCCTGGTCCCGCGCCTGTCGCAGCTGCTGCTCGGCCTCGTCCCTGGCGCGCAGTGCCTCGGCCTTTTCGCGCTCCAGACGGTCGATCTCACTGTGCCGCAACATATCCGCTTCAGCGGACCGCTGCTGACGCGGCGGCTCCGCGGGCGACTCGGGTCGTGTTGTCGAATCCGCTTCCAACGCGGGCGGTTCCGGCTGTCCGCCGCGCAATGCCGCGCGTGCGCGGTCCAGGTTGACGTCGTGCTGTTCGATGCGCTGCTCGAGCCGGTGTACCTCGGCACCGGCGTCGTCGAACGCACCGAGCGCTCGCGTCAACTCGTCGATCCGCCGCTGCCCGGCCGTGTCCGGCTGCTGCGCGCGCAGTTCGGCCAGGTGGGCTGCGGGGTCGGCGGCACCGAACAGCGCGTCGGGATCGACCCCGGCCGCCCGTGCGGCATCGAGCAGCGCGGTGGTGCGCGCTTCCCAAACACCCCGCGCCTTGGCCAGCGCCACCTCGTAGCGATCACGCGGCAGGAACGGCTCCGGCGCGTGCAGTGGTTCCGGCGCGTACGGAATACCCGCGCGTTTGCCGGTCAGCGGCGGCCGGTTGGCATCCCAGTGGAAGCCATCGGCGACCGCGTGCGCGTTCGCGTCGTGCCAGGTCTTGCCCGCGTTCGCCGGATCGCGCAGATAGTTGGATTCGGCGAGCGCGTCGAGCATGAGGACGACGTCGGACGGCAGCGGCTTGCCATTCACGATCCGGTTGATCGCCTCGGCCACATCGGCGAGCTGATCCATCCGCCTGGTCACCGGCCGACCACTGGGATCGGTGTAATCGCTGGCCAGGTGCTCGTCGGTCATCAGGTGATCGAGGATCTGCTGCAGCTGTGCCCTGGTGAACTCCGGGAATTCCGGTCGGGGCGTTGCCGATTCACCGTCGACGGAGTCATTCCGGAAGGGGTCCGATTTCGCGTGCTTGTCCACCTCCGGCGGCAGTGGACGGATGCCAGGGGTCAGCTCATCGACGATCCGGGTGACGTCGGCGTCGGTGATGGGACGGTCGTTGCGGATATCGAGCAGCCGCTGCCTGATATCGGCGACGACGTCCCTGATCTCGGTCCGGTCGTCGGTGCGGAAGTGGTCGAAGGCATCCTTGGCGATCCGGTCGATGTCGTCGTTGATGTGCTGCAACTGCCGGTCGACATCGGGACGGCCCAGGTCGACGCCGCGATGCGGATCGACCAGTTCCTTGCGGACGCGATCGACCAAATCCTGTGCGCCGACCTGCCTTTGCTCCTGCCGGTACTCGGCAAGCGGTTCGACCATCCGGTCGGCGAGGTGATCGTCGGCACGGAACTTGTCGTATTGGCCGTCGGCCCAGTCCTGGACCTCCCGCCAGTTCGCGACGTCGGTATCGATCGCGTGCTGCAGCCAGTCCGGGATCTCGACCCGATGATCGGGCCTGGCGTGCTCGGCGGGCTCCCACCGGCGGTACATCGGCTGAATGTTGGTCTCCGGCGGCCGATGCCACTGGAACGACGACCACACGGTGCCGAACGGCGGCAGCTTCTGCAACCACGGCCGCGCCTCGACCCAGTCCCCGATCGCCGGATGCCGATGAATCCAATCCCGGACCGCGGGATGATCGATGGCCGCGAACAAAGTGCGGATATTCCGTTGAATGGCATAGAAATCGCCACCGGCGTGCAGGTGGACAATGTCCTCGGCCGGAATACCACCCTCGAAGTAGGTGACCGGCGCGCTCATCGGGTTCATCTGCAGCATGTTCTCCGCGATATGCCCCGGCGGAATATCGGCGAACGGCGTCGCCAAGTCATTGATGAAGTCGGCGAGACCGGCCCACCAATCCGGATCACCCTGGCGGTAGGCGTCCGGCACATCGTTGTCGCGGTTGGTGCGCCATTCGGACCTGCTCGGATCTACCGCGTGCCACTGACCTGCACCGTCCTGCCAACGGACTACCAGCATGCCAGGGTCGCCGTTGATCCAGCCGGTGGCGGTGCGCTCGATGCTCGGCCCGCGCATCGGCTCCTGCCGCCACGTGCCGTCCTGCTCGGTGACGACCTGCCGGTACTCGATCCGTGGTTGTCGCAACATCGCCTGTGCCACACCGGGATCCGTGCGGATGGCGTGGGCGAGGTCATTGTCGTGGCCCGCGCGCGGGTGCTCGAATTCGGCGCGCGGACCGAACACGACGATCCGCGGTCGCTCGCCGTAGATGATGCCGACCCGGTCGGTCACCATCCGGCCGCCCTCGGCCGCGATGAGGTCGCTCCACAGGCCGGTGATCCTGGCCATCTCGTCCTGCAGCCTGCCCATGGCGTTGTCGGCGGCGAGCACGTCGCGCGCGGCGTCTTCCAGCGCGTTCAGCAGCCGGTGGCGCTCGGCCATCTCGCCGTTATCCACCCGCATGGTCCGGGACCGGTGATAGTCCAGTGTCTCTTCGAGCTGGCGTGGGTGCGGGCCGAGCTCCGATTCCGAAATACCAAGGCGCCGTGCCAGATCCGCCATCATCGACCGCCGCGCCTTGGTGTCGCGGAAGATGTCGGCCCGCTCGCGTGCCATTCGATCGAGGTCGGTGGCGAGATCGTCGGCGGGCGGGCGGTCGCGGCCGATTCCCTCGTCGTGCAATTGCGCGAGGCGCGCGTCCTTCTCGGCGACGGCCGCGTCCAGGCGGTTGAATTCCGTTACGGCGTCGACCAGTTTGCGGATCGCCCGGTTGTGCAATTCGAGTTCGGAACCGGTAATGGACTGCCGGACAACCCGTTCCGGGGAATCCAGGCTGCCCTGGACCCGGGTCTTCCTGGTCCGCGCCTCGTCATACAGCTCGAGCACCCGGCGCTCGAACGCGTCACCGGACAGATCCCTGACGCCGAGATGGTCGGCGCGTTCATCGCGCTTCGCCCTGGCGAATTCGCGCTCACGAGCCAGCTCACGGCGCTCCTCGAGCAAGCGGTCGTACTCCGCCTCTGGACTCTCGTGCCGAGCGGCCGCTTCCCGTTCGGCATCGAGCAACACCAATTCGCGGTCGATCCTTGCGATTTCGGCATCGGCGTCGGCAACCCGGTTGGCCAGCCGCTCCAGCTCGTCGATGCGCGCCAGCTCCCGCGGTGCTTCCTCGCGCACCTCCATGGTGCGATCCCGCAACTCGACCAATGTCTGCTGCAGATTGTCCGGATGCAATGCGGCCCAGTCGTTTTCCGACGAGATAGGGAGACGCTCGGCCAGCTGATTGCGCTGCCGCAACACCTCGTCCCGCGCTGCGACGGCACGATCGCGCTCAGCGGTCAGCTCATCATGGCGCGCATCGATGGCGTCCTCGCGGCTCGGCGCGCCCTCACCCTCGTGCTCACGTGGGACCAGCTCATCACCGGGTCGCGGGGTGCCCCTGTGCTCGCGCTTGGCCGAGGTCGGCTCGTCAACAGGTCCCGGCGTGCCATCGTGCTCGTGCGGGACCTGCTCATCACCAGGACGCGGAGTGCCCTCATGTTCGGCCGGTGTCGGCTCATCTCCAGGACGCGGGATGCCCTCATGTTCGGCCGGGGTCGGCTCATCACCAGGACGCGGGATGCCATCACGCTCCGCCGGAGTCGGCTCGTCACCGGGACGCGGCGTGCCCTCATTATCGGGCGGGACCTGCTCATCACCGGGACGCGGGGTGCCCTCGTGTTCGGCCGGGGTCGGCTCGTCACCGGGTCGCAGGATGCCATCATGCTCGGCCGATGTCGGCTCATCACCGGGCTGCCGCTCACCATCGTTCGTACCGTCCTCGCCCGAATCACCAACGCGCGGTGGTGATTCCGGGGGCTTCTTGCCGCCACCGGCACCCTCGGCCTCCGGCGGCTCTGACGAACCCTCGCGCGGCCCCACCTTCACATCGCCCTGATGTGGGACGTCGCCTGCTGGCTCCGGCGTCCGGTGCCTGCCGTCGGGTTCCGCACCCACCGGTGGCACGTCCGCCGCGGGCCGTGGGAACGTGCCGTCGGCGATCTCGCGGGAGAACTCCGCACGCAGCTCCAACATCCGCGCCCGCCACTCGGCATGGTCGGCCTGCATCTGCGTCGCCCAGTCCCTGGGCTCGATATCCGCGATCCGCCGCATGGCCGCCGCGTGCTCGGCGGCCATCCGCGCCGTCCACTCAGCGTTCTCGGCCCGCATCCGCGCGGCCCAATCGTCGGTGCTCTCGTGCTGACCGCCGTCGCCCCTCGAAGGGTCGGCCGCCATCGCGCCCGGCTCGTCTGCCGGAACTCGTTGCGGCGCAGCGCCGTCCGTCGGTACGACGTCTCGCCGTGGTGCCAGAGCATCGGGGCCGAGCGCCGCCAGGTCCATCAGCATCTTGTGCATGACCCGCGCGGGCTCGGTGGCGTGCTCGCCGTTGACCTCGACGTCCATGAAGGCGTCGGCCACGGCCTCACCCGGATGGAACACCCCGTCTTTGTCGAAGCTGTAGGGGCTGAGCTGACGCAGCCAGTCGCGGTAGCCCGCGCTGGTCGCCGGAATCGACGGGTCCTGCGAGGCTTTGTACTTGTAGTAGTCCTGCAGCACCTGGTCGACGTAGGTCAGCGAGTGCGGGTTGTCCGGATCTATCGGCCGAAGCGAGGCCCGCTGTCCGTGGACGTCCACCACGTGGCCGTATTCGTGCACCAGGATTCGATAGACCGGCCGAACCATGAGACCAGGGCCGAACCGTCCGTTATCGACACCCCGCTGGACTTCCCCGCGGAACGCGTCCATGCTGCCGACGAAATCCGAACTGATCTTGATGGATTGCGCGTACCGCACCCCGGTCTCGGGATGCATGCCCGGCAGCACCATCGCCAGGCAGCGGCCCCGGAAATCGCCGATGCCGATGCTGGTCAAGGCCATGTGCGGGTATTCGGCGCGCATGTCGACGATGCTCCTGGCGATCTCACGCACCACCTCGGCATCGACACCGGGCCGGTCGAACCCGAACACCTTCAGACCGGTTTGCCTGGCCAACTCCTCGCCGACCTGCGCCGCGTCCAGCGGCGTCCACTCGTCGACGATGTGTCCCTGCGGCTGATCCCCGTCATGGTGGTGACCGCCGTCCATCCCGTCACTCGGCGCATCGGCGGGCGGCAACAGCCGCGAGTCCGGCTCGCGCGGCAGGTCGGTCGACCTCTTGCCCGGCTCGTCCGCCGCCGGACGCGGCCTCGGCTCGGCGGCCGAATCATCTTGTGGCCGAACAACATCTGCCGGATGAAGGTCCCCATCCATCCAGTCAAGTCGGTCGGGCCGAGGACTACGTGGCTCCGCGTTCGCGTCCGGCCGGACATCTTCGGGAGCGACTCGATAGTTCGGCTCGTGCCCGGCCTCGCGGACCCACGGGTGGGGTTCGACCGCAGCGTCGGGGTGGAAGGCCCGCCATTCACCACCATTGCGAATAACGGGCGGCGTGCCCTTACCCAGCGCACGGTCCACACCAACAGAGTCGCTCGGCGCATGCACCTCGACACCGAGCCGGTTCGCCACATACTGGGCCCAACCGTGTTCGTTGCCGCTGTGGCACGACAGCAATCTGATCGGCGTGCCGGGAATGTAGTGCGGATTGTTGAGGATCGCCTGGACGATTTGCTCGGGATGGGTCTTCAGTTCGTTCCCGGGAATCGGGGCGCCGTCCTCGCTGCCGTGCACAACAACGTCGTGCACACCCTCGTCGTGCAGGACGTTCTCGCGGACGTTGTGCGTCCTCGTGTCATCGCCGATCGAGGTGCTCTCGGGGCGATGGACCACGCCCTCACCGTTGGCGAGGTGATCGTCGTAGATCAGTACGTTATTGCCGGAATCCGGATCGTGTTGCGGCCCATCATCATTGGCTGCCATCTCGTCCGATGGCCGTGGGTGCTTTTCGGCTTCGGTGGTGTTGTTCGACCCGCGATCGTTCGTCGATCCATTCTCGTCGGACGGGCGCGATCCCTCGTCGGCGGCAGTAGTGCCGGAGTCTCGCGGGCCGAGATCATGCGCGGACACACCCTCGCCGGATGGATGTACCGGGGCTACCTCTACCGGTTTGATGACCAGGTAGCCCTTGTCGCGCGCCTGCTGCTCGGTGAAAATCCCGGCGACGTCTTTGACCATCGGGATCGGGCTTTGTCCCTCGTGCACGTCGACAAGCTTCATCAGCCCCTCGGGCGTGGTCGCCGCGACATCGAGGTCGCTGTCGGCATGGAAGGGTTGACCCGACTTCTCCGAGACGCCCGTTTGCCGACTGCCGAAAAGCACAAGTGGCTCACCGGTTTCGGCCACCGATCGCTGTGCGGCGTCCAGCATTTCGCGGGTCACGCCGGGGCCGGGTTCGCCGATCAGTTCGACATCGGGCAGATCCGTATCCCGCCGTCCGAGATCGGACCCGGCGAGATCGGTCTCATCGAGTGGTGGCGAGCTGTCGGTGAGTTCGTGGCGCGGGGTGCCGTTGTGGTCCCTGCCGTCGAAGGCCTGGCCGACCCTGGCCGGATCGGCCGCGTTCGACGGCTCCGCCGCGAGCATCCTGAGCCGGTCCGCACGGCTGATCGGATGTTCCGGCCGACCCTCGTGCCCGGCGAACACGATGGCCCGCGTACCGCGCACCTCCTGCGGCGACCGCGGCGGAAAACTGTGATTGTCCAGGCCACCGCCGATATCGCGGATGATGACGTTGTCGCCGCCCACGTTCACCATCTCGTACGCGTGCGCGCCGACGCCGTGCTCGTCGCGCCCCGCGTACGTGTCGACGACCAGCGCCGAGGAACCCTCCCCCAGGTCGATCAGTCGTTGCCTGATCGACTCATGATCAGTGGTCCGCAACTCGCCGCCCGCCAGCGCCTGCAGCTCGTTGGACGTCATCCCGTCCGGGCCGATGGTGCGCTCCGGCACCCAAATATGGTCGCCGTGCCTTTCCCGGAGATCGATCAGGGCGTCTTCACCACACCGACCGCGCCGGTCGTCCGGCTGGCCGGTCTGGGCGTCCGGCGGGTGCTGGTGCGGGCCGTCCGGGGTCGCACCGTCGGGCTGATCATGCTGTGGCGCAGCGTGATCGGACTCGACCTCGCCGATATTGTCCATCCGGACCGGAACGCCGTCGCGTTTCAGGCTGAACTCGCTGACCTTCACCTTGCCGTTGATATCGACATGGGCCTTGTGGTATTCGATCTTCAGGGTGCCGTCCTGATGGGCCTTCAGCAGTTCGTCACGCGCGTGCAGAAATGCCTGCCCCGCAGGCGAATCGATGTCGATGCCGCGGGCGTGCAACTGTTCCGGAGTCTCGGTAAGGACGGTCTTGAGGTTGGCGTCGATCGCCAAGGTGCGCCGCAGATACTCCGGAGCTCCCTGCTGCGCACGCCCGTCCACGGTATTGGCGCCGCCGAGGCCCGAACCGACCCCCTTGGCCTCGATGATGACCAACTTCGGCGGACCGCCGTCCGGGTCAGGTACCAACACAGCGAGATCTACCAGGTTGGGGCCGTCCTCGGCACCGGGGAAGTCGGTGAGGTTCACCGCATCGGGCCGCAGGTGCTCGTCGAGACCGAAAGCCTTCGCACCGAGTTCGCCGAGTCGCTTGGACGCGTCCACCATCTTCGGGCCGAGCTCGTTGTACTTCTCGGCCTGGTGCTCGAGCTTGCCAAGATCGCGCAGCTTCGCCGCCTTCTCCGGGTCGCTCAGGCTGGTGTCGGACAGCACCTGGTCCTGCAGCTTCTGCACCGCGGTCTCGAGCTCGCTGGTCTTCAGCTGGGGTATTTCGGTGATCCCGTACTTCGAGAACTCCGGTATGAGGTTGTCGACGAGATCACTGGCGATCCCGTCCCGTTCGGTCTGCAGGTCGCGCCGGTCCTGGGAGAGGTCGTTCAGCTCGGTCTGCAGATCCGCGTCGGTCAGGGTGTACTCCCGCGAACTGCCCTCATCGGCCAGGAACTTGAAACCCTTGGTGCTGAGATGGTCTGGGATCCAGCCGTTGTTGTCACGCAACCGGAAACGCTCGTCGCGCCAGGTGTTATCGGCGTCGCCGGGATGGTGCCATTTGCCGTCCGCGCCGCGCGTGAACTGCGGTGTCGAGCCGGGTTGCTGACCGATCCGTACCGAATCCCCGACGCCGGGACCGTGCGCCATCAGTTCGTCGCGCACGTGCGGCGGCACCGGATCGACCGGGCTGCCATCGCCGTTGAAGAGGATGGCCAGCTTGCGATCGACCTCCCTGGGCGGTGCCTCGCCCTCTCGGCCGCCGAGCGCGGCGTCACGAATTGAGATCTTGCCGTTCTCGTGCACCATCACGTACGCGTGCGCGCCGACGCCGTGCCGATCCGTCGGACCGCTGAAGACGTCGACTATGAGTGCCGTCGCGCCCTCGCCGAGACCCATCAGCCGGTTCGCGATGGCCTCGTGGTCCCGGAATTCGCGCATCGAGCCGCCCGCCGAGGCGACCAGTTCGTGCGCGGACATGCCCTCGACACCGATCGTGCGCGACGGCAGGCGGAAGTTTTCGGGGCCGAACCGCCGGATCAGATCGATCACCGAGAGCAGGCCACACTTGCCGTGCACGTCGTCATCGCCGCGCGGCGGCGGGGTCTCGCCGGAGTCGGTGTCACCGTCGTGCCGCGGGGCACCGTCGGCGGGGGCGTCGCCGCCGAGATGCCTTGCGGCAGGGTTGTTTCCGCCGTCCGGGGCAACCAGTAGCGGGACCAATGCCGGGTCGTCGGCGTCGTGGTGGCGGTCGTCGTTGCGCGAGGACGGATCGTCATCGTTGCGCGGTGCCGAGTTCTCGTCGCGGGGGTGTGCGTCGCCGTCGGCGGATGAGCCCGGGTCGCGGCGCGTGGGGGGTTCGTCGCCGTTGCGGGCCCGATCCGGTTGCGACGCACCGTCTTCCGATCGTGGTGCGGAGTCGTCGGACCGTGGGGCAGCATCATCAGATCGCGGTGCGTCATCACCGGACCGCGGCGCCTCATCGCCAGATCGCGGCGCCTCATCGCCAGATCGCGGCGCCTCATCGCCCGACCGTGGCGCCTCATCACCCGAACGCGGTACATCATCACCGGACCGTGGCGCCCCATCACCAGATCGCGGCACGTCGTCACCCGAACGCCGGGCGTCATCGCCCGACCGCGGCACGTCGTCACCAGACCCTGGCGCGTCCTCACCCGACCGTCGCGCGTCATCACCAGAACGCGGCACGTCCTCACCAGAACGCGGCGCGTCATCACCGGACCGTGGCGCCTCACCCGACCATGGCGCGTCCTCGCCCGACCGCGGCACGTCCTCACCAGATCGCGGCGCCTCATCGCCAGATCGCGGCGCGTCCTCGCCCGACCGCGGCACGTCCTCACCAGATCGCGGCGCCTCATCGCCAGATCGCGGCGCGTCCTCGCCCGACCGTGGCGCCTCATCACCAGACCGTGGCGCCTCACCCGAACGCGGCACGTCCTCACCCGACCGCCGCGTGCCATCACCGGACCGTCGCGCGTCATCACCGGACCGTCGCGCGTCCTCACCGGACCGTCGCGCGTCCTCACCCGACCGCCGCGCGTCCTCACCCGACCGCGGCGCCTCACCAGATCGTGGCGTGGCCTTATCCGACCGCGGCGCGTCAGACTCCGGTCGCACGGCAGTGTCTCCGGCATCAGATCCGGAACGAGACTTGACGCGGTCACCCGCATCGCCAGCACCGCGCTCCGAGGTTCGGGGCGCCTCTTTACCACCGGCTTCCGCGCGCACGCTTGGGGGCGAATCACGTGTTGTCCCACGGGTATTCGGTTCGGCGGCGCCCGCACGCGAATCCGCGCGTGGCCGATCGGTGCTCTGCCGCGATTCTGGCGAGCCTGCCCGCGAATCATTGGCCCGCGAATCAGCGCCCGACTGCGTGCGGGTCGGCTCGGCGCCGCGGGCCGAGTCGGTGCTGCGCGCGGGCTCGGCGCCAGCGGCGTGCCGCGTCTCGCCCGGCATGCCCGTCCTCGGCTGCGACCCGTCGCCACCGGTCCGCGCAGGATCTGCGGTGGAAACCGAATTCTGTTGGGCCCCAGATGGTCTCGAATCAGTCGACGCACCGGCGTCCGTCCCGACGTGCTGCTGCGGCGTCGTGCTGCGATCCGCGGCCGGACTATCGGCGCCGGACGTGTTTACGTTGCGATCGTGCGCGCTACCGCCCTGATCCGTTGCCCCGGTGCGACTTTGGTCCGCACCGCCGGAATGGTCCGGTGCGACACCAGCACGGTTTTCGGACCCGCCGTCCTGGCGACCGCCGCCGTCGGCGCGGCTGTCCGAACCGCCTCCGCTCTGATGCTGCTGTGCTCCGCCGTCGCTGTGGTTCGAGGTGCCGTCGGCCCGACTCGATGATCCGTCGCCCGAGCTATGCGACGGTGACCCGTCAGCGGCCGAACTCCGCGAGGAACCGTCGGGTGAGATGCGCTGCGACGAGCCGTCACCGGCGCCGGAGTTGCGGTTGGCGCCGTCGCCTCCTCCTGAATTACTCGACCGATTGCTTCCGCCGCCCCCGCCCGCACCCTCGCCGGGCGCGCCGCCGGTGCTCTGCGATCCACCGGTACGCGTCGCAGCAGAATTGTTGGTGTCCAACCCATTTACCCCGGCAGGATGAACGCTGGGGGAATCGCCGTGTACGCCGGTGCCGGTCGGCGCGTTGTCGAGGCCAGCGATCCGTGGCACACCCGTCGGATCGATGATCCGCCCACCGCCCCAGTTCGGCGACGTGTGAAAGTAGCCGTGCGACAGCGCTTTATTGCCACCCGACAGCCCACCGTTGGAGATGCCAGCGGTGAACATCCGCGGATCGAGATTGCTGAACGCGGTGCCCAACCCGTGCTTGTAGGCGTCGATCGCGAACTGCGGCAGCGCACCGGCGGCGGCACCCACTGTGCCAGCGGCCATTCCGGTGATCGCACCGGCGAAGAAGGGCCGCATCTTGCCACGCAGCGCATCACCGAGTCGCTCGCCGAGCGGGCCGGCCACCGCGGCACCGAGGCCAGAGGACAGCGCCGTCATCCCGACCTGGTCCCAGTTGATGCCCTCCTTGCGGTGGCCCTGCCACACCTGTATCTGCTGAATGCCCAAGTCCTGCATGGTGCCGAGCGCCATATCGATGGCAATGTGCTTCATGAAGTACTTGGCAAAGCCCGATGTGACCATTTTGGCGAGCGCTCTGGTGATCGCGGCCATCACCCGCTGCGCGATCTCTCGAATGGCAAACCGCGTCCCCGCGAGGGCCGCGGCCTCCGCGGCCGGCGCGGTCGGTGGGAATATCCACGCCGCCGCGATTTCGATGGCAAGCAGACCGAGCGAGGAGGCCATCATCCATTTGGCGTATTCGATCTCATCGCCAACCTGGTCGGCGGAGTCGGCGATGCCGTTGAAGAACTCCGCCATCTTTTTCAGGTTTTGATTTTCCTGATCCTTGCTTGCGCCCGCACCGCTCCACAGTTTGTCGAATACGCCACCGATTTCATCGCGCGCCTGCCCATGCGGATATGCGGCGAGCGCAGCGTTTTTGGCGGCCGTGATGTCCGCTTCGATACCGAGGATCCCCCCGGCGGCATTACGCCAGTCACCGGCAAGGCCCCGCATCCCGGTTTCGGAGCCATCGGGCCAGTCGCTACCGGCGACCCACCCGAGTACGTCGAGGACGCCGTCCCAAAAATCCGCCATATCTGGTCACCAACCGATCACCAACCGGAATCGGTGACCCCCGGCTTGGTCGGCTTGGCCCGATCAACGGTTTCCACGTTGTCGAAGATCATTCCCGGGTCGTCGAGGGCAGCGGCACGATCCGGCGCGTCCGGCTTCGACCGCGGCGCCCGCTCGACGGTCGGCATCATCGAGCTGATGTCGGGCATGCCTTCGACCAGGTCGGACAGTTTCGGCAGCCGGGCACGGTCCTGCTGGATCGGCGCCATCAGCTCTTCGGTTCGCCGCGTCACGTCCGCGGTGGCGTCCTGGGTGGCTTTGAGGATCGCGCGCGCCAGTTCCGCGTACTCGAGGTCTTCCACGCCGCGGCCGAATTTGAGGTCGATGAGCACACCGTCGGCGTTCACCGTCACCGTGACGCGGCCGCCCCGTTCGGAGGCCTTGCCGATCAGGGCAAGGCGCTGGTGTTGCAGTTGCGCGATGGTTCGAAGCTGCGACTGCACTTCGTCCATGAGCCCCGCGACGTCTCCTCGCGAAAAGTCATGCGTCACAGCGATCGACCTTCACTCATCGGTATTCGAAGCCCTGGCTGTTCGGTTTTTCCATTTTCGTCTCGATATCGTCGGCGACCTTGGCTTGAGTGTCGGCGAGCCCGCTGAACGTGCCGGACATTCCCGCATTGCCGTTCTCGCCGACGGCGAAGTCGTGCATGTTCTTCTTCGAGGCGTTGTAGCCGGGGTTTCCCTCGGCGCCGTCGGTGAACTGCTTGCCGAGCTTGTCGTTGCCCCATGGTTGGCCGCGACCGGCGATGGCGGCGTCCAGGTTCGACCACACTCCGGCGACCCGATCGCCTACGTGGCGGGTCTTGCCTGCGGCTGCGCGGAATGCGGCGGGATCGATCTCGAATTTCTCCGCCATCGCAAACCCCTTCCTCCAGTGCCGACCGGGGCAACCCAGCCCCCGTTCACGATCCGCGCGCCGTTCATACGTCGTTCACGTGCGCAGCGACGATCAGTCAAACAACCGTAACACCAACAACACTCACCGACCACTCCAATCGGACGGACCAACGGGCCCCAGAAAATAGGGGCACAACGCGACGAATCAATGTTCAGCGGCGTGCGGACCTGATTCGCGGTCGGTCATTACGATGCCTCAACCGCGCTGTGCCGCTGCTGGAATCGTTCCTCGAACTCCGCGATATAGATCGACGGCGCCACCGACGACGAAGACTGTTCGAGCACACCGTCATCGGCGATATAGAACAACGCACGGCCGATCGCGATCTCGTCCGGTTTGGTCGGCACATACACCATCCAGCCGACGCTGATCCGATCCGCACGCAGGTCTTCCAGTGGGTAGCGGGAGGTGTCCGTGCCGCTGTCGATAATGAACTGGCGAACGCGGGCCAGCGCGTCCTCCTGCGGCATCGGCTCCGGCTGCGTCAGCGTCACACCGCCCATGGTGAGCTGGAAGAAAGCGCTGTCGACATCGAATTCGCCACTGCCGCCGAAGACATCGACCAGCGTGGCACGGGTGGCGACCCCGACCTCGGCCGCCGACACCAGGGTCGCGGCCGCCGCGCGCTGCCTCGGCGTCACGTCCTCGCCGAGCACCCCGCAGACGATGTCGACGACCGTCTCCGCGGTCCACATGCCTGGCACCGCGTCGGCGAGGTCGTCCGCGATCGGCGACTCGGCGCGATACCAGTTCCCGCCCTCCCACCAGTAGCAGAACGACAGCAGTCCGCCCGCCACCCTCGGGTTCAGCACCGGGTTGGCGATCCATTCCGGCGCACCGGCGTACAGCCGCGGCATGGGTTCGCCGAGGTTGTAGACCCCGTCCAGCGCCGGTGCGTTCCACACCCCGCCGGAGAGCACGGCTCGTCCACCGGGCAGGGAGTACAGCGTGGAACCGCTGCGCTTGCGGCCCTCGAACCAGCTCATCGACGGCAGCACCCGTGGCCCGAGTTCCGACCCGGCGGCGACGAACGCGGCCGCGACCACCGCCCATCGGGCGGCCATCAGCGGGTAGGCGGGAAAGTCGTTCCTGGACAGCACGCCGCGCCTGCCCTCGTCCCGATCGACCCTGGCCTGCAGCGCGGCCTGCTGTGGTGTCCGGGACTGGCGGTCACCGTGGCCGATGTAGGCGCCGAGCCAAATCGGCAGGGTCGCACGGGGATACACCTCGAGGTCGGCGCGGTAGATCTCCGGCGGGAACAACTGCTCGTCCGGGAAGGGCTCGTCGCCGTAGTCGTAGTCGACCTCGACCTGGCCGGTGCTGGTCAGGGTGAGCAGATAACGCCACCAGGGTCCGTCGCTCAATTGGGCCGACAGGTGCCGGTGCTCGCGGATCAACGCCAGCACCTCCTCCGGCGGGAATGCTCGGGCGACCCGGTCCTGTTCGTCGGCGAAGACGACAAGCGCGACCTCGGCGCCGACCGTTATCGCGAAGGTCGCCTCCAGCCGTTTCCATCCCTCCGGACCGGCCGCGCCGAGCTCGCGGGCGACCTGATGGCTGATCGCGCTGGCCCGCTCCGCGACGGCGTCGGTCTGCGATGCGGCACCGGCAAGGGTGAAGCCCACATCGGGAGCCTCGTCTTGGGGTTGGCCGGAATCTGTTCCGACCTGGTCGGCCTCGAGCTGTAGTGCGAGGAACTGCCGCATGAGCACCGCTTGCTCGAGCACGTCTTCCTCGACGGAAGGCGCCGCGTCCGCTGACACCAGGAAACGCCGCATGAACGCGTCCTGGGCGGCGGTCGTTTCTTCCGGTGCGGACGCGCCGGATTGCCCGTGATCCGTAGCCGATTCGGCGCGGGGCTGTTCTTGCGGAGCCTCGTCGTCTGGTCTGGTCACGTCGCGGATCTCTCCTCAATCTGGCACAGCGAACAGCAGCCGACCCCGCGGGGCCACTCGAATCATCCTGGCATAGCGGGCCGCGCGGCGAGCGTCGAATATGGCGTCGCCGGGCTCGGCTCAGCTCGCTCGCGTCAACCCGAGCAGTGGCAGTTCGATGCCTCGGTTGTCGGCGTTCTCGTCCCAGGCCTGGTAGACCAGCTCCGCGGGATCGGCGACGCGTAACGCGTCACGCAATCCGGTCACCACCGACGCCGCCAGCCGACGATAAGTGGCCGAGCTCATCGGCCAAGGCGATTCGAGCCACCAGTTGTCGCCGTGGTCGAAATCGGGTCGCTGCCAGCCCGCGTCCGCGAGCAGCTGATTTCCGTCGGCGCCTGCTTGTGCGGCGGGGTCGAGCCATTTATCGCCGACGATTTCCGCCCAGAGAATGTCGTCGAGTTGCCGAAATTGCGCGTAGGGCCGGACTTGCGAGATCGACGCGGACTGGATGATTTTCACCACCGCGCCGTCGGCCAGACCGGCCAGTTCCTCGGCGAGTCCGGCGGCGAATTCTGCCCAGTCGCTCAATTCGATCCTTGATCCTCGAGCGCGATGGCCCGGTCGCGCATGGCAAGCTTGGTATTGGCGAGCAGCGACAATTGAACCCCGACTTCAACGTCCTTGAGCACCAAGGTCGTTTCTTCATCCGCCCAACGGATCTCGGCGGACTTACCCGGTTTACGTTCGGTCGGGTCACCGAGCGCGCCCGTCAGTGCAGTGCTCATGGTGGCGAACGTGTCGCGGGATAAAGCGTGCCCGGCCGCGTCATCGGAGGCGGGGCCGGCCACCCTCGCCCGGATGTACTCGGCCTGCGCGTCGGAACCGGCGATTCGCCCGCTGCCCATGCCGAACCCGGTATCGAGCATTACCCACTCCGGCTCGGCCATTACAACCGTCCAGCCAAATGCTTCCGCCAACGCGGGTGCGTCTTCCAGAAGCCACGACCACTGGACTGACCGGAGCCGAGTGGCCAGGTCGACAATCTCGTCGTCGGTCAGCGCGCGCCATTCCGTCATGCGATCACCCTAGTTGTACGGTCGGACCTCGTCTTTTCTGCGCGATCGACTGTGCCACAACGGGTAGGCATAAACAACAGCGGCGGTTACCCTACGGTGTGCGGCTAGGCCGACCGAGAACCGCGAGTGACCTGCGACTTCTCCGCCGCGGCGACAAACCGTTCGACCGCGTCCAGCGCCGCACGGGCCTCCGGCAGGAACCGGTGGCCAACTTGGAACACATGGAACATGCCCGGCCACAGCTGGACCTCGCAGAGCCCGCCCGCGGCGCGTTGCGCGGCGCCGTAGTGCTCGGCGTCGGCACTGAGCATTTCACCGCCGCCTGCCTGCAACAGCATCGGCGGCAGATCGGGGCCGACGTGGGCGGCCACGTTCAGTCGTGGATCGTCGAAATGGGTTGTGCCGGTGTAGAGCCCGGTCATTCGAGTGGCCAGACCGAAGGACATGAACGCGTCGTCCACCTCGGCGCGGCGGGCGTCGGCCAGCGACCAGGTGGCATCGACCAGTGCCGAGAAGCCGACCAGCGCCCTTGGCTGGGGCAGGCCGAGCTCGCGCAGCTGCACGCACAAGCCGAGCGCCATGTGCCCGCCCGCCGAATCACCCATCAGCACAATGTCTTCCGCGGCATGCCCCTGTTCGAGCAGCCAGAGGTAGCCGTTCAGCACGTCGTCGTGGGCCGCGGGGAATTGGTGTTCCGGGGCGCGCCGGTAGCGCAGGGTGAACGCGGGCCGGTCCAGTCGCCGCGCCAGTTCGGAGACCAAGCCGCGATGGGTGGCCGGGCTGCAACCGACGTAGCCGCTGCCGTGCAGGTAATAGATGAGCGAGTCCCCCGCCCGCGGCACCGCGCCGACCCACTCCCCCATGGCCCGGCCACGCGGACCCGCGACGTCGACCGGTGTGGTCGGCAATGTGCGATCGAACCAGATCCGGCAGGCGACGGCCAGGCCGAGGCGCGCACCGGCGACACCGAGCCGATTGGCGGGCATCCTCGCGCCGAGCGGGCGCAAGGTGGCACGCAACGCGAAAATCGTGCCACGACTCGCCAGGGACACCGGATCACCTTTGATCATCTACCGATTGAACCAACCCCACTCACCCCTGGCAATAACGGCCGATTCAACCGGGCACAGTGCACAAAAGCATCGACTACCAGCTGGTGAGTGGCACATGACGGAGCGTCCGTTGTCCGCTGTGCGGGACCTGTCCTTGCGAGGTCAAGCGAAGATGGCGGCGCGGCGAGACGCGTCGGAAAGCACGTCGCGAACCAGTAGGCCGAGGTCCATATCGGCGGGGAGGGAACGGTAGATCACATCGACCGCGGCGGCACCGGCGACGCTGAGCACGAATCGGGTGTTGCGCTGGTCGTAAGGGCGCCAGTCGACGGCGACCGGGCCGTCGAGATCGAAATCGTGGTCGCCGATACGCATTCCCAGCCTGCCGTTGTGCCGATACAGCACGACAAGGGCAGTACCGAGATCGCCGTAGACGCCACCGAGTTGGTTCATACCGGCGTACGTCGCCTGCAGTACGCCGGTCGTCGGATTGAACTCGGCGAAGACACCGTAGCCAGCGTATGGACGCACGACAACTGTTGCGCTGCCACTGTTTTCGCTGGTGTATGAGCGTCGGCCATACCCGTTGCGGGGTCCGTTGCCACCATTCTGCGGGTTGCCGCTCATGGGCGGTGGAGGCGTGGGAGTCCACGGCGGGAGGGGTGATCCTGGCGGATCGACCGGCGGGATCGGTCCGTCTGAGGACGGAATCGACGGATGTGTCGGCGGATGCGGCAGCGATGGTGCTACAGGGAGACTCGGTGGCACCGGGATCTGCTGTGGTACTGGAAAGTTCGGCGGGACCGGCAGGTTCGGCGGATCCGGCGGGACTGGCGGATCCGACGGCGCAGGTGGACCCGGCGGCACGGGCACCTGTGGTGACACAGGCAGATCCGACGGCACAGGCACCTGCGGCGGGAGGGGTGATCCTGGCGGATCGACCTGTGGGATCGGTCCACCTGGGGACGGAATCGGCGGGTGCGTCGGGAGTAGCGATGGTGGCACAGGAAGATTCGGTGGCACCGGCAGCTGTGGTGGTTCTGGCAGATTCGATGGCACTGGCAAGTTCGGCGCGACCGGTCGATTCGGCGACGCAGGCGGATCCGGCGGTGCGGGCGGGTTCGGCGGGACCGGGGCATGCGGAGGTACAGGCGGGACCGGGGCATGCGGCGGCACAGGCGGTTCCGGCAAGCTCGGCGGTTCCGGCGGGACGGGTGGATTCGGCAGGACGGGCGGATCCGGCAGAGCCGGAGGATTCGGCGGTACGGGCACCTGTGGTGGCACAGACGGAACCGGCGGCACAGGCAACTGCGGCGGGACGGGCAGGTTCGGCGGGAGCGGCATCCGCGGAGGTTCAGGCGGTGCCGGGACGTGCGGCGGCACAGGCGGATCCGGCAAGCTCGGCGGATCCGGCAGGGCCGGAGGATTCGGCGGTACGGGCACCTGCGGTGGCACAGGCGGATTCGGCAGCACAGGCAGTTCCGGCGGGACCGGCAGGTTCGGCACATGCGGCGGTACGGGCAGGACCGGGACGCGCGGCTCGGGCAGAGCTGGTGGATTCGGCGGCACAGGTAGTTGTGGCGGGACCGGCGGGTTCGGCACCTGCGGCGGTACAGGCGGGACCGGGGCGTGTGGCGGCTCGGCCGGAGCCGGTGGCTGCGGCTGCGGCTGCGGCTGCGGCTGCGGCTGCGGCTGCGGCTGCGGAGGAGCGGTTGGGGGTTGCGGGTCCGGGACCGGCCATGGTTTTGGCGTGGATTCGAACGGCTCGGGGAATTCGAAATCGTAGTTTCTCGGCGGATGCGGAATGTGCGACCTCAGTGCCCGGCCCGGCAACTGTGGTGGATGTGAATTCCGTTGGCTTGCATCAGGTTCCGGTGGCTCACCACTGTTTCCACGATTGGTATGCGCGCCATTCTCGCTCGTGTCCGTCCTTGGCGTGGACCCATTAGCGGACTTCGGCTCGTGCTGCGACGCCGACTCAGGGGCCGCCGCGGACTCCCGCTTCGATGACGGGTCAGCGGTAGTCGACGACTCCGCGCTCGTGTCAGGTTCCGGATGCACCGCCGGGTCCCGGCCCGCCGACCCTTCCGGGTCCGACGGCGGACCCTGCGGCAGCACAGCGGCCGTCGGCGGTTCCTCCTCCGGCCCATCGAGGTCGCGCCGCTCGAGTTCGTCGAACTTGGCCGATATCTCGCGGTGCGCATCATCGAGATCCGCCATCAGTCGCTGATGTTCACTCTGCGCCGCGAGATCGTCGCGAACCTGCTCGAGATGATCGAGCACCCGGCGCAGTTCGGCATCCGCGGACTCAGCATGCCGCCGGTAGGCCTCGTCCACCTTCGCCAGCTCACGCGCCAACGACTCATCGATCCGCGAGGTCGGATCTCCCGAATCCGACTCCGGCACAACACCATGCCCATCAAGCTGCCCAGCCAGTTCACGACCAACCTGCTCCAAATGATCGAGCACGCGCTTCAACTCGGCATCGGCCGCATCCGAATGCCGCTGATACGACTCATCAAGCGCAGCAAGTTCACGCGCTAGCGCCTCATCGATCCGCGAGCGCGGATCTCCCGAATCCGACTCCGGCACAACACCATGCTCATCGCGCTGCCCAGCCAGTTCACGACCAACCTGCTCCAAATGATCGAGCACGCGCCGCAACTCAGTGTCGGCCGCATCCGAATGGCGTCGGTATGCCTCGTCTACCTTCGCCAGCTCACGCGCCAACGCCTCGTCGATCCGTGAGCTCGGCTCCCTCGAATCCGACTCCGGCACAACACCATGCCCATCAAGCTGCCCGGCTAGGTCGCGACCAACCTGCTCCAAATGATCGAGCACGCGCTTCAGTTCGGCATCAGCCTGATCCGAATGTCGCTGATACGACTCATCGAGCGCAGCCACCTCACGCGCCAATGCCTCATCGATCCGCGACCGCTGATCCGCCTCCGACCGATCGCCGCGCAATTCCGGGCCAGGCTCCGGCGACTTCGCTGGGTCACTCGATTCGTTGGGTAGCCGTTCCGAATCTGCGTGCTGCACAGCAGTATCCGTATTGGAGCGCTCGTGCGGACCGGCAGATGCCTCAGGCGACTGACCGTTGCTCTCGACGATCGGACGCTCGGCAGCACCGCCCGATCCGGGTCGCCGGGGTGCCGGGTCGACAGGCGTCGAGGTGGGTGCGGGACCGTTCTCGTCGGGCCCATCCAGTCTCGGCGTAGTAGAACCATCGCCAGGGTGTCCGGACTGCTCGCCGGGTGGAAGGTGCTCAGGAGCCCGGTAGAACTCGTCGGCGAGATCGGCGAGGTCTCGGACCTGCGCTGCCCGCTGACGCACCTCGTCACGCATCTTCGCGATCTCCGCGACCAGCTCCTTGCGACTCAGCCCCTCGTGCTTTTCGATCTTGCCGTCGCGGTACGCCTCGTACACCTTGCGGAAGGTCGCGTCGTCGGCACCGGCGAGGTCGACGCCGACGAGCCGGGCCCAGTCCCGGTTGGGGTCAGGTCGGCCGCTCGCACTGTCGCGGTCGCGATCCCAGGTGCCGTCGCCGTCGCCTCGGCCTGGATGGTCGGCGAGCGTCGGCCCGAAGTCGAGCGGGTCCCCGGAACGCAGTGCGTCGCCGATGATGTCGCGCAGCGCGTGGATCGCCTCGGGATCGTGGATCGGCGGCTCGCCGGTCACCCGAGGATCGGCGGACAGATCACCGCGCGGCACATCGGAATACGGATCGATCTTGATCAGTGCGTCGGCGTATTCGGTGAGCGCGCTGGTCAGCAGCTCCTGTTTACCGTCGCGCTCCATCCGCGCGAGTAGCCTGCGCAGCTTCTTCGGATCAAGGCTGTTCGAGTCGAGCCCGTGCACCAGCCTGCCCGCGTCGTTCTTGTGGTATTTCGGCGGGAACAGCTCGGCCGGCTCGACGCCGAGTCGCTTCGCGAGCTGATCGCGCGCGGCGGCCACGGCGGCGGGGTCGAGATCGCGCAGCTGCTTGGCGTACCCGACGATGTCGCCTATCTGCTGGGCTCGCAACGCGTTTCGGAACGAGTCGTCGGTCAGCGCCTCGGCGATGCGCTGCGGGGTCAGCTCCGCCTCGGGGATGCCGAGGCGGGTGGCCAGTTGACTACGCGCGTCACCGATGTCGTTGAACGACTCGATATCGTTCATCGACCGCGCGAAGTCGGCGAGCGCCTCGATCTGTCCGGCGCGAACGGCGTTGTCCAGCTTCAGGTCCGAGATCGTCCGCGCCAGCCGCTCCGGATGCAACGCCTCCGGAGCGAGGCCGAGCTGCTGCGCCAGATCCACCAGGTCCGCAAGGACTTCGGCGCGTGGCCTCGGCGGCTCCGGAGTACTCCCGACTGCCGGATCGCTGTGCCGCACATCGGCAGAGTCGAGAACGACCGGGCGCCACCGACCGTCGCTGTCGCGCAACATCGTTACCGCCAGCTCGCGACCGTCGATCGTCTCCCGGTGGTGATAGACGTCGGGGGTCGCGACCGGGTCGAGATAGATACGACCGGCTCGATCCGTGCGCGCGGAGTGGTAGTCGACCTGCACCTCGCCGCGGTTCACCGCGTGCGCGAGCTCCGGATTCTCGGCCAGCGCCCTGGCCAGCGCGGCGCCGCGATCCTGCGGTCCGTCGATGACGATGAGCCGATCCGGCACGCCCTCGCCGACCGGAATGCGGGCGACCTGGTCGCCATAGGGTTGTCCGACGGGCGGCTGGTCGTCGGATTCGGGATGCAGGCGGATCTCGGCGGCATCGGCGAATTCGGCGACCCGCTCGGCGCGTGCCTGATTCTCGGCCCGCAGTTCGTCGAGTCGCTGCGTGGTTACCGTGTCCAGGTCGAGGCCGAACATCTGTGCCCAGGTGGACAATTCGTCACGGAGCTGGTCGCGGCGCAGCGCGTGCTCGAAGAACGCCCTCGGTCCCTGATCGCGACCGAGTTCGTCATCGTTCGGCCCGATATCACCCCATTCCTTCAGCGGGTCCGCGCCGTTGCCGACCGGCCGGTAATGCTGCACCCCCGGTTCACCGTCGAAGGCCGCATTGATCTCCTTGAGGAAGCGGCCCATCGGGTTGTCGTCGAAGAAGCTGACTTCGTCGGAGTACGGGATGGGATGACCGGCCGGGTCGGGCTCGCCGCGGCGGGCGGGACGCTGGCCGTAATCGTCCTCATCGAACTCGTCGTCACGGAAGAAGTCGTCGTCGTCGCGCCGACGCGCGTCAGGCCCGTCGATTTCGCCGGGTGGTCGATTACGCTGCTCGCCCTCGTCCAGCGCGTGTCGCGAATCTTGGCCTGCGACATTCTCTTTCGTGTACGGGCGGGTGCGTTCCTCATTGAATCGCCGGTGCGCGTCCGCGAGTCCTTCGATCGCCGCCGCCTCGCGCAGCGCGCGGTACTCCTGTTCGTCGATGACCCGGCGCACCGTCGCCGGATCCTCGTCGGGCAGATCGAAACCGAACCGATCCGCCAGCTCCGACAGCGACTCATGTTCCGGCGGTGGGCCATCCGGCTCGGCAGCGGGCTCCGGGTGCGCGGGTGGTTCCTGCTCGAGGTGCCGTGCCTCCTCCTCGGAGACCAGACCCAACCGCTCCATATCGTCGACGATCCGCTGGCGCTGGTCCGGATCGGACACGGCGAGAGCGTCTTCGAGGACGGCCCTGGCCTCGTCCGCCGACATCTGCTTGACCTCGAACAGGTCGGTGATGGTCTCGCGCACCAGGTCCGGGTCGGCATCGCTGACCCAGAATCGGTACTCCTCGCCGTCCGCGGTGCGCGGCGCCACGAAATCGCCTGCGACATCGGGGGTTCGGCCCGACAGCTGGCCAAGGATGGGCAGGTGTTCCCGGTTCTTCCAGATCGTCGCGCCCTCTTTCAGGATGCGAGCGACGTTGGGCGCCTTATCCGGTTCCTCCGGGGTGGGCCCCACATGCGGAACGTCCGGCGAATGCGGCACGTGCGGCGCGGGGGTGGGCGGCCGATCTAGCAGATGCGGTGCGTTGGCGACCCCATCGCGCAGTGCCGTCTGCCCGCGGCCATCCTCACCCGATCCAGACGGGTACTTGGGGTAATCCCCCTCGTAGCCGCGAACGTAGGTCTTGTCCCGAATGCGTTCCCACGCACTGCGAAGCGGCGACTTCTTCTCGACCTCGCCAGATCCCTCCGGCCGAGCTGGTGGTTCGCCCTCCTCGGCTGGCACTGCGCGCCAATGATTCTCGCCGTCCGGCTCCAGCGCCAGCGGTATCCGTTCGCCCTCGATATCGACGGTGAACGGCTTGGTCTCGTCAGCGAGTGAGATCGAGTCCGGTTCCAGCGCCGGGGACTCGCCGGATTCGTTGTCGCGGTTGTTGTTCGACGATTCGCCGCCCGGATCACCTGGCGAAGCGGGCCGTGGTGGTTCACCGGGCGGCTGCCGCGCGCCACCGTCCGAACCCGAAGCCGGTTCGACGGGCCCGCCCGCCGCGTCGGGTGGCCGTTGCCCGACATCGACATTGCGTAAAGCCGGTTCCGGCACCTCGACACCTTCGTGCTGGTGCGGAATTCCGTTCTCGTCGAACAGGATCGTGCGAGTGACCTGCACCGGGTAGTCGGAGCTCGGCAGTCTCGGCGGGAAGTCGTGCCGCAGGCCGGCCGTCGGATCGTGCACCACGACCTCGCCGTTCTCCTTGAGCAGCACGTAGGCGTGTGCGCCGACGTTGTGCTCGTCGGTCTTGCCGTAGATATCCACGACCAGCGCGGCTACCCCGTCGGGGCGCTCGATCGGGTGGCCGTCGGAGTCGAGGACGAGACTGCCGTCCGGCCCGGTCTCGTACATCAGCGCATCGCGAATATCGTTGTGATTCCCGACATCTCGCAACGGCACCCCGGCCGCCTGCTCGATCTCGCTCTGGGAGACGCCGTCCAAGCCGACTTCCCTGGTCGGCACCTCGATCACGTCGCTACCCGTGGCCTGACGGATCAATTCGAGACTGCGGATCGCGCAGTCGCGCGGCTGCTCGGTGTCCTGCGGATCCGGTCGTGTGGTGGCGTGGTCGTCATCGGTGCCCGCAACCGGCTCGGGGTGTGCGGTCCGGTCCGCGCGCGGTGATGCGTCGGTGCCGGGCACCGCGGCGAGTGGCAGCAGACCGGCCGCGTCGAGGGGCGATGGACCGTCGCCCTCGCGCCGAGACTGCGGGGAGTCGGCTGTTTGCCGTACTGCGGCATCGTCCACCCCGGCCCGCGAGGCAGGTTCGCCGCGCGAGCCCGACTGCAGGGCCGACCGATGGTCGGTGCCGCGCGGTGACCCGTCCGCTACGCCGGTGCGACTGCCTGGACGTGCGGCGGTGCCGTCGCCGCGGACATCGCTGGCACGGGGACGATCGCCGGACGGTCGGCCCTCTCCCTCGGGTCGACCGTCCGGAGTTCCGGCCCGTGGTTGCTCGACCCGCGGGGCATCCGATCCGGTGCTCGCACGCACGTCCCCGGCTACCGGCCGGATGGAGTTGGATGATGCTGAGGTGTTGCGGCTTTCGCCGTTGGACGTCGAATTAGCCGATACCGGATGTGCGGGCGTGGCGTTCGCGGTGGCGGTGGCGGTGGACGATGCCGGGGTGGGCGCGTTGGTGACCAGTCCGCCATCGACATTGCGCGGCGAAACCGGTTCGTTGCCAGTGGATGTGGCGTCGATGCGACTGTCGGAACCGGGCCCGTGCACAGCATCCGCCTGTGCCGCGTCCGCACGGTGGGTTGCGGTATCGCCTGAATCAGCGTGCGCGGCAACGCGGTCTGGGCTCGTGAGACCACCACCGACCGGTCGACCGCTGCCATCACCGATCCGACTGTCGCCATCGGAACGGGTTGTCGATGCCGAATCCCCGGCCCGGTCCGCCCCCCTGGTCCCGGCGTCGCCCGATCGACTTGGGTCGCCCGCTCCCCGGTTATCGCCAGAGCCGTTGGCGTCGCTCGAATTCCGAGCGTCACCCGATCCCCGCGCATCACCGGACCCCCGACTGTCGCCAGACCCGTTGACATCACTCGGATTCCGGCCGTTGCCCCCGTCCGCACCGCCCTGCCGAGCACCGCTGTCCGCCCCGCCACCTCGGCTATCAGCACCCGAGGTACCGGCAGGCCGGGTCGCACCACCGTCACCCACCGTGCCCCGACCGCTGCCATCCCCACTACCGGCGGGCAGTCCGGCACCATCGGGCCGAAACCCGACGCGGGTACCGTCAGTCGAATTCGCGCCGCCGCCGGGGTTGACCACATCCTCGAAGCGAGACCCGAAACTGGGCCTGTTGAACAGGTCCGGCCGCATGCTCCCCCAAGCATGCTGTGCGCCAACCTTGTTCAGGCCCGACATCGCGCCGTTCGACGCGCCCGCGGTGAACATCCGCCAATCGACCTGGGTGTTCTTCAGGTTGGTCCACGCGTCGCCCCAACCGTTCCTTGCGGCGTCGATCCCGAACTGGGTGCCGGTCGCGGCGACAAAGCCCGCCCCCGCGCCGACCAGACCGGAGGCGGGGCCGGTGATCGCGGCCCGCATCCACGGCTTCATCTCCGCGCTCAGCCGGTGCCCGAGCCAGTCGCCGAGCGGGCCGGCCGCGGCGCCGCCTGCGGCCGAGCTCACCGCGGTGACCGCGACCTGGTCCCAGTTGATCCCGCTGCGGTGACCGTGCTTGACCTGCCATTCCTGAACGCCGAGTTCCTGCAGCGTGCCGAGCACCATATCGATCGCCACGTGCTTGAGCAGGAACTTCACGAACTTCGACGCGATGAGCTTGCCGACGTGCCGGATGATCGCGGAGACGACCCGCTCACCGATCACCCGAATCGCGATCCGGGTGGCGCCGATCGCGGCCGCCTCCAGCGCGGGCGCGGCCAGCGGAAACAGCCATGACGCGGCGATTTCGCCCGCGAGCAGGCCGAGCGAGGACCAGTACATCAGCTTGGCGTATTCGATCTCGGAGCCGACGCCGTTGGCGGATTCGCCGATCTGGTCGAAGAGCTCCGCGAGCTTGTTCAGCGACTGGTCTTTATCCGAACCGTCGCCGTACCGCAGGCCGTCGAAGCCTTTTACCATCTCCTCGACACCCTCGCCGAAGGGATAGGCCGTCAGCGCGGCACTCTTCGCCACGTCGATATCGGTGAGGATGCTGCGCAGGTCCGCGGCCGCGGTGTGCCAGTCCTGGGCCAATGCCCACATCTGGTCTTCGTTGCCCTCCGGCCACTCCATGCCGACAATAGGCGCGAGCCACTCCAGATAGCCCGGCAGTTCGATCATGTTCGGGTCAGCGGAAACCGTCGCGGTTGCCGTGTTCCACCTTCTCGAGCAGCTTGGCGCTCTTGGTCTGCCCGGTCGAGAAGTTGTCGAGCGAGCCAGCGATGTTCTGCGCGCCGGCGATCATGTTGTCCCTCGACGCGGTGTAACCGCCGGACCCGTCCGGCCCGTTCGCGAAGTTATTGCCGAGTGTGTCGTTGCCCCAGGGGTTTCCGCGCGCGTTGATCGACGACTGCAGGGTGTGCAGCACCGCGTTGATTCGGTCGCGCGCGTCGGCGGTCTTCTTCGCTGCCTTGAAGAACAGATCCGAGTCGTACTGGACTTTGTCCGCCACCGCGTTCCCTCCGCGTATGTGCGGTTACGCCGCACTTACCTCAGCTCGTACGCATCCGACGATGACAGTCGATAGCAACTCCCCTGTTGCTCGCACATGAACGGAAAGTGCCGCGACAGTTACATGCAACAAGTGGGTACACCTAGTCGTTCACCTGGCGAAATGTGTTATACGCGTGGGCGTTCGAGGACCTGGCGATCTCAGCTGAAGGTGACGAGGAGGCAGGTCACTGCGAAAAGCTCGACCGCGCAAGGCATCAGGTACTTCTGCGTGATGCGTCGCGGGAGCGGGGATGCCCACGGAGGGCGGCCCGGGTTGCCAGGTTCCGGAAGCATGCGCAGCTTGGCGTCGCTTTGTGCATGCCCCCGGATCCCGACTTAAACGTTACATCGAAGGACGTGCCGCTGTCCAGCGGCAAGGTTTGAGCTGTGGTTATAGCCCGGGCAGCTCGTCGGCCAGCTCCGCGATATCGCGTTCGAGGTACCGCGCGACGAAACGATTGACCAGCTCAGCCGCGGCCTGACCAGGTACAACGCGGGCGGCAAGCACCCGCTCGGCAAGCTCGGCCCGATCCTCGGGGGTACGCCCCGACTGCCGGAACGACTGCCAGGCGGTCCGCTCGAAGACATCAACGAATCGACGGGCAATGCGGTCGCAATCGCCCCGCAACCGCTCGATCTCGTCGAGCACCTGCGCGGGCGACGCACCCGCCGCCGCCAATTGCTCGGCGATCCGAACGAGCTGATGGTCGGCGACGAGGTAGGTGGCGGCGTCGAGCGGCTCGTACATTCCGGTCGCGACGACCCGGGCGAGACCATGCGGAACATCACGGTAGTGATCAGCGAGTTCGGTTGCGGCAACGACCTTTTCGTCAACAGACGGCGGCACATGCGGATCGACCGGCGCGCCGGGTTCTGCGCTAACACCGGGATGGGCGATGGCCTCCGGTTCGGGAACGCCGAGGATGTCACCCAGGTCGTCCCCGCGGTCCCAGGCTTCGAGCAGTTCCCTGATGCCGTTGAGCTTGATGCCCCGATCCAGCAACCGGCCGATGGTGCGCACCCGGTTGAGGTGTTCGGACCCGTAGAAACCGGTGCGCCCCTTCACCTGCGGGGGCGGCAGCACGCCTCGCTCGTGATAGACGCGCAGGCTCCGCACGGTCGTGCCGGCCTGACGCGCCAGCTCGTCGATCGTAAACTCCGTACCTGCTGCCATAACTCAAGGAAACCACACCGTAACCCGCGCTGACCGCCGGTCCGAAGGTGCGTTATTTCACCGCGGTCCGCGAAGCCGGGACCGCCGACGGTCCCGGGAGCCGTCGCGGGCCCGCGCGATAACCGTTGCCGCCCCGGACAATTGCCGTCCGGTAGCCGTCAGCGCGGCCCCACATGACGATTTCGTTTCATGAGATGACATTCATGTACATGTGTTGAACGTGCCGTTAAACAGCGGTACGTTACTGAGCGATATGACTGCCGTCACATGAAAGGCCCCACGCATGACCATCGTTCGACCTCCCTCAGAGACGCAGGAGCCGACCGCGCGTGCCCTGCATGCCGAGGATGCGGGCTATCACAAGGCGCTACGCCCACGCCAACTGCAGATGATCGCCATCGGCGGCGCGATCGGCACCGGGCTGTTCCTCGGCGCCGGCGGCCGGTTGAAGGACGCCGGCGCGGGGCTTTTCGTGGCGTATGCCGTGTGCGGCATCTTCGTCTTCTTCATCCTGCGGGCACTCGGTGAGCTGATCCTGCACCGCCCGTCGTCGGGCTCGTTCGTCTCCTACGCCCGCGAGTTCTACGGCGAGAAGCTCGCCTTCGGTGTCGGCTGGATGTACTTCTTCCACTGGTGTATGACCGGCATCGTCGACATCACCGCGATCGCCACCTACGTCCACTACTGGGGCAGCCTGCAGGTGATTCCGCAGTGGACGATCGCGCTCATCGCGTTGGCACTGGTGGTCAGCATCAACATGGTGTCGGTGCGCTGGTTCGGCGAGATGGAATTCTGGGCCGCGCTGATCAAGGTGGTCGCGCTGATGGGCTTCCTCATCGTCGGCACCATATTCCTGGCGGGCCGATTCCCGATCCAGGGCAACACCACCGGGATCAGCGTGATCAGCGACCACGGCGGTTTGCTGCCGAACGGCACGATTCCGCTCGTCCTGTCCACCACCGGCGTCATCTTCGCCTATGCCGCGGTGGAACTGATCGGCACCGCCGCCGGTGAGGCGGAAAACCCGGCCAAGATCATGCCGCGCGCCATCAACTCGGTCATCGCCCGCATCGCGCTGTTCTATGTCGGATCGCTGATATTGCTGTCACTGCTGTTGCCTTACACCGCGTTCAAGTCCGGTGAGAGCCCCTTCGTCACCTTCTTCTCCAAGATCGGCGTCGGCGGCGCAGGCACGATGATGAACCTGGTCGTGCTGACCGCGGCGTTCTCCAGCCTGAATGCCGGGCTCTACTCCACCGGCCGAATCCTGCGATCGATGTCGATGAACGGCAGTGCCCCCGCGATGGCGGGTCTGATGTCCAAACGCGGCGTGCCTTACGTGGGCATTCTCGCCACCGGCGCGGTCGCGCTGGTCGGTGTCGGGCTCAACGCCCTCGTTCCGCAGAAGGCCTTCGAAATCGTGCTGAACATGTCGGCGTTGGGCACCATCACGGCGTGGGCCGCGATCGTGGTCTGCCAGCTCAAGCTGTGGCGTTGGTCGAAGGAAGGACGGATGGAGCGCCCCTCCTTCCGGCTGATCGGCGCGCCGTACACGAGCATCGCGACACTGGTGTTCCTGGCCGCGGTGGTCGTGCTCATGCTGTTCAGCGGTAGCGATGTGCAGCGTGGCGCCGTCATCGCGATGGCGGTGATCATGATCCCGGCCATGATCGGCGGCTGGTTCCTCGCCCGGCGCAGGGTTATGCATCTCGCGGCGATGCGCGAAGGCTATACCGGCGCATTCCCGGTGGTCGCCGAGCGACCGATGGAACATCGCGATCCTCGTATTACCGAAATATCCCGCGCAAGCAACGACACCGCAACGCACAATGAGGCAGAATCGCGATAAGGCCGACCTGTCCTATCCGCTCCGCGGCACGGTAATCCACCGGTGCCGCGGAGCGGAGCGGGTTGGCCCGCTGTTGTAATCGCGGGTGCTGAGAGGGTCGAATGCCGGAACACCTCAGTGGATCCGACGACATTCGCCAGGACGCACCGTCGGCCACACTGACCCGCAATCCCGCGGAAATGACGTATCGGGCCCAGTATCCCTGGGCAACCCGGCGCGCGACGGCAACCGAAACCACTCCGTGGTCGCCCGATCAGAACGATTCGCTATCGCCGGAGAACGAACCGAGCTCCGAACGCAGTGTTCGCTCCCGACCGAGTGTTCGCCGCCTCAGCGCGGGACTTGTCGACCTGCCGAGGGTGTCACTGGTCGACCCGGCCGCCGCTATGCTCCGCCATCCCGAAGTTCCCGAAGACAAACGGTTCTGCTGGAAATGCCAGAAGCCCATCGGCCGATCGGCCGGCACCGAGCCAGGGGCGACGGCGGGTAAATGCCCGAATTGCGGGTCACCGTTCAACTTCCGGCCGCTGTTGGCCACCGGCGATGTGATAGCCGGTCAATATGAAGTGCAGGGCTGCCTCGCCTACGGCGGTATGGGCTGGATATTCCTGGCCCGCGATCGCAATGTCAGCGACCGCTGGGTCGTCTTGAAAGGGCTGCAGAACCCGCTCGACTTCGAAGCACACGTCGTCGCGCTCGCCGAACGCCAGTTCCTGTCGGAAATGGCGCATCCGGGGATCGTGAAAATCTTCAACTTCGTCAAGCATCGGTCGGCGGAGGGAATTCCGTGCGGATACATCGTGATGGAGTATGTGGGTGGGCAATCGCTGAAGGAAATGCTCGATCTTCGCGCACCTGAACGCATCCCGGTGGCCGAGGCCATCGCGTATGTGATGGAAGTACTGCCGGCGCTGGATTACCTGCACTCGTTCGGCCTTGCCTACAACGATCTGAAGCCGGACAACATCATGGTCACCGAGGACGAGGTCAAACTCATCGACCTCGGCGCGGTGGCGGCCAGGGAATCCGGCGGCAGTCTCTACGGCACGCTCGGCTATCAGGCACCCGAATTCACCAGCACCGGTCCGACGGTGGCCTCCGATATCCACACGGTCGGCCGGACGCTGGCCGCGTTGACCCTGCGGATGCCCACCGACCAGCTCGGCCCGAAACTGCCAGGCATCCCGTCCGCCGACGAGGAGCCGGTGCTGCGCCGCTATCCGTCCTTCGAGCGGCTGCTGCTGCGGGCCACCGATCCCGATCCGGCGCAACGGTTTCCGTCCGCGTACGCGATGTACCGTCAACTCGCTGGCGTGCTCCGCGCGGTCCTCACCGAGGACACGAACCAGGAGTACCCGCAGACCTCGGCCGTATTCGGTTCGCCGCGTGGCGATTTCGGTATCGACACGCTGATCCGGCAGACCGAGGGAGTCATCGAGGGCCTGCATTTGACGCTGACCCTCGATCCGCCGAGTGTCGTTGCCGCACTGCCGGTGCCGCTGATCGACAGCGAGGATCCGAGTGCGGAACTGCTGTCTCCCCTACTGCACGGCGATCCGCAGCGGACCCTCGACACCCTGCGCCAGAGCACCGCGGACATGAGCGCGGGAGCCATCAGCACACCCGAAACCTTTGACCTGGAAGGCACTTTGACCGCCGTGCGGGCGCATCTCGACCTCGGCGAGGTCGAGCAGGCACGGGTAAACCTCGAGCATCTATTGCCCGGCTATCACACGGACTGGCGGATCGACTGGTACACCGGTATCGCCGAATTGTCCTGCGCCGAATTCGCGCGGGCATATGAGCATTTCGATCGCGTGCACTCCATGGTCCCCGGTGAGATCGCGCCGCTGCTAGCGCTGGCCGCCACCGCCGAACTCATGCTGCAAACGAGCGAGAACTCCGACGAGCCGAACCGGTGGCGCCGCGCGGCCACGGATTACTACCAGTCCGTCTGGCGAAACACCCGTGGTGTGGCGAGCGCGGCGTTCGGTCTGGCGCGCAGGCTTGCCGTCGACGGCGACGTGTTCACCGCCGTTGCCACGCTGCGGCAGGTGCCGGATTCCTCGCGGCACCACAATGCCGCGCAGATGACCGCGTGTCTGCTGCTGGCCACCAAACCGGTAACCGAGCTGACCCAAACAGATCTCGACGCGGCGGCCGCGCACCTGCACGCGCTACCGGACGAGCCGCGACTGATGCAGCTGCAGGCGATCGTCTTGACCGCCGCGCTGGCCTGGCTGAGCCGGGGTGGGCGACCGGAGCCGCGCGGCACGATCCTCGGGTTCCGCTATACGGAGGCGGGCCTGCGTGGCGGACTGGAATCGGTGCTGCGCGCGGTGGCACGGTCCACGCCGAACCGGCTGCATCGGTATGCGCTGATCGATCTGGCCAACGACATTCGTCCCCGTTCCCTGTGGTGAGAGCGGTTCTGGACGCACAGCCGAGTTGCCGCTATGCCTTGCCCTGCGGCCCGAAGCCATGGACATTGTCGACTTCCTGATTGTCGATCAGGGCGGCGGCGTCGCGTTGACCATCGGCGACCGTACCGAACGTCGTCGCCATTCCCTTGATGCCCCCGACCAGGTTGTCGTGCGCGGCGAGATAGCCCTTGTCGCCATCGGCGAATTTCTTGCCGGTGCTGTCCGTGCCCCACGCGGCGCCGGTCGCGGTCAGCTTTCCCAGCAAAGTGGTGAGTACGTTGTCGATTCGGTCATGGATCGCCGCCGAGTGTTTCGCGGCGCCACGTAACTGGTCGGTATCGACCTCGACCTGGGGCATTATTTCTCCTTATCGCTCATCGTGAACGGCACATCGACCTGCGGTGCCGCTTTCTTTTTCGAGCCGTCCGGTAGCCAGTAGTCCACCGTGGGCGCTTTGGGCACCTTGAACGGTGCGGGCATCGGGCCCCAGTCGATGACCTGCTTCGGTCGCGTCTTCGCCTTCAGGTCCTTACCAGGGCTGAGGTAGGAGTCCAGATCCTGACCAGGTGCCGGTCTGTGGACGGGTTCCCGCTCGCCGCTGCCCGACGCCGTCGATGACGGCCGCGAACCTGTTGTGCCGGTGACGTTCTGCTCCGGGACGATCGCACTTCCCCGCTGACTGCCGCCGATCGGCAGTGATGTCGATGACCCATGGGTGCTCGACGTGGGCGGTGCCCATCCACCGTCCACGGACGACTGCCATGACGTCGGCGGCTCGAGGCCCGCGCCGGTGCGCGTCGGTATCGGATGGCTCCCGTCCCCGCCGGGTCTTTCCGTCGCGGTCACGAACGAACCGGTGCGCTGCGATGAGCCCGACGACCCGCCGGTGGTTTCGCGTCCCGAGGATCCGCTCGTTGTCTCGCGCACCGGGGGGCCACCCGTCGTCTCACGAACCGACGACCCACCCGTCGTCTCACGTCCCGATGATCCACTCGTCGTTTCGCGGACCGGGGGGCCGCCGGTTGTCTCGCGCCCCGACGAGCCGCTCGACATCTCACGAACCGGCGGACCACCCGTCGTCTCACGAACCGACGGACCACCCGTTGACTCACGAACCGGTGGACCACTCGTCGTCTCACGAACCGGTGGACCGCCGGTTGACTCGCGAACTGGTGGACCGCCGGTTGATTCACGAACTGGCGGACCGCCGGTTGATTCACGAACCGGCGGACCACCCGTCGTCTCACGCCCCGACGACCCACTCGACATCTCACGAACCGGCGGACCACCAGTCGTCTCACGAACCGGCGGACCACCCGTCGTCTCACGTACCGACGAACCACCCGTTGACTCGCGAACCGACGAACCACCCGCCGATTCACGAACCGACGACCCACCAAACGATTCACGAGCCGTCACAAAGGAATTCTCACGAGCCGTCACAAACGAATCCGACCGCTGCGAACCACCCGATGATCCACCGGGAGACCGCACCGGGGGACCGGCGCTGTGCGTCGACGACGGCCGCACGGACGAGCCGGACTGTCCATCACCTCCGGACGAATGCACACTCTGCGCCGACGGCCCGCGCCCAGAACCTGTCCCCTGTTGCGACCCAGCACTATTCGACGCCGACCTGTTCGATACCGAATGTGACTGTGCCGCCGACCCATTCGGCACAACCGCCGAACCATCACCGTTTCGCGTCGATCCGTTCCCTCCCCTGGCAACGGCCGCGGGCGGGGTCGGCTTGCTCGCCCAGACGAACCGTCGCACATCGGTCGGCGAAACATTCTTCATGGTGAATCCACCTCGCGCACCACCGACCAGCCCGCCTCGCGCCGCGGCACCGACCCACCCGGCGGGCGACCCGAACGACGACCACGACCCGGTCGCCGCCCCAACCGCGACATTCCCCGCCACCGAACCGACCAGCCCGGCCCCCGCGCCGATGAACGCACCGCGCGCCGTGGCGCCCCACGCGCCGATATTCCGCCCGCCGATCACCTTGTCCAGTCCAAAACCCATGTAGCGCGCGAACTCCCGAGAGGGAAAGGTACCGGCGGCCGAGGCGAAGATGGAGACGCCGAACTGGGTAGCGTCGAATTTCCGGCGATGCCCGGCGGCCATCTGACCGAGCTGCACGCTCGCGTCCAATCCCCCCGAGGTGAGCCCGGTCTCGAGCAGTTTCACCGAGTACACGCCCCACCCCTTGGCGGTCGGCGCGACCAGGCGCCCCGACGCCAGCGTCTTCAAGAAGAACCGCTTCTCGGTGGCCGCACCGAGTTTCGCGGCCAACTTGCCGATCTGCGCGGCAAGCCGGTCCTCGAGCACCTTCAGAATCGACCGGGTTGTCGTGATGGCCGCCGCCTCCGCCGCGGGTGCGGTCGGCGGAAAAAGCCAGGCCCAGATGATTTCCAGCCCCAACCAGACGAGCGAAACGATGATGTTGATCTTCGTCGCTTCGAGTTCGGTGCCAGCGTCGAAACTGGAGTCGGAGACCGTCTCGAGCAGCTGTGCGAGCGATTCCAGGGATTGGTCGCCGCTGTGCAGCTTGTCGAACGTCGCTCCCATCTCGACAGCACCGTCGCCCGACCGATACGCCGACATCGTCGCGCTCTTGGCCGCATCGACCTCCGTCAACAAGGCGGTCAGGTCCTCGCTCGCCTTCTTCCACGCGGCCGCGATCTCCCACATGCCGCTCTCGTCGCCGTCGGGCCAGGTCGCACCGGCGACCCAACCAAGCCAGCGCAGCCCTTCGGGCAGATACAGTCCCATGGCAGCCTCACGTCGACAGGCTTCTACGACACCGCACAGCGGTGAACTCGCGGTGTCGCCCAACGGAATTCGGGCGCAATATCCATCACGCGCGCATCATCGAACGATTACCGCGGGTGTCGGCCGCGCCGGGTCGGACCGGCTCATCGCCGTGCGGCACGGCATGATCAACGACTGTGCGCGTGCTGCTGCAACGAGTGAGTTCCGCCAAGGTGACCGTCGACGACGAGGTCGTCGGCCGCATCGACCCGGCCGCGGCCGGAGTTCCGCACGGGCTGCTCGCGCTGGTCGGCGCCACCCACGGTGATACCGAGGCGATCGCGAAATCGCTCGCCGACAAGGTGTTCCGGTTACGGATCCTCGACGGCGAGCGCTCCGCCGCCGACCTGGCCGCCCCGATCCTCGTGGTCAGCCAGTTCACCCTCTACGCCGACACCACCAAGGGCCGCCGCCCGTCCTGGAACGCGGCCGCGCCGGGTCTCGTCGCACAGCCCCTCTTCGAAGCGTTCGTCCGCGCACTTGTCGAACTCGGCGCCACCGTCGCGACCGGCCGGTTCGGTGCCGACATGCGCGTCGAACTCGTCAACGACGGCCCCGTCACGCTGTTGCTGGAAGCTTGATCGCGCGCTGCGGACGCGATGGTGATCACACCGGTCCTGCCGGGCGGGTCCGAGCACACCCGCAGCGAAGGATCCTGGTGCGCCGAGCCCGTAACCGTGACAGACTCGTGCGCAGAAGGTGCGGGTGGCTAGACGCCGCCGGTTAGCGGAGGATCATGCTGGAAACGAGGGACGCGATGGATCTGGACGCGCTGGAGCGTCGGGTCGCCGCGGATCGGTATGCGGCGCTTGATCGTTCGATCGAGGCGGATCTGCGACTGGCCACCTCGCTCGCCGATCTGGCGAAAGGCTTTATCGCCACCAAGACCGACGGGTCGGTACGGGACCGGACCAGGGACGCGCTGGCACCCGCCGAGGAGGCGGTCGGTATCCGGCTCCGCCTGCTCGCCACCGGACAGGTGTTGAACGCACGTCTGGCTGGCGAACTGAACGAAGCCCTGCGGTCGGTCGAGCTCGCGGCCAGGCACAGCGGTCGCCGCGAACTCGCCACCACCACCATCCGGCGCGCGTGCGACGCCTATCGGCAAGTGGCGCGGATACACCCGGAGGTCGCTGGGCTCTGTGCCGACGGCCTGTCGAAGTGTGGCGTGTGGCTCGGCCGCCTCGATCAGGATGCCGCCGTCGCGGCGACCGAGGAGGCGGCACGGATCCGCAGCGCGCTGGCCGCGGCGGCGCCGGAGCTGTCCGGCAAATACCTGGCCAGCCTGAGCACGTTGCTGCGGACGCTGATGGTCGGCCGGTCCCGCAAGCAGGCCCTGTCGATGTACCGCGAGCGGTACTCCGCGTTCACCTCGACGAGCATGTCGATCCGGTTGCGCGCGTGCGGGGTTCAAGATCTCGACCTGACGCCGAAGTCGTACAAGGCGCTCGCCGAACTCGGTTGCCGCACGCTCGAGCAGGCCGGACGGCTGACTCAGCAGCAGATCCTGTTCAAGTCCTCCGGCGATCTGTCGACCGTCGAGGAGATCAACTGGAAGCTCGCCCTCGTCGGCCTGCGGCCGCTGCTGCCCGGCGCGGAACCCGATCCGCCGTCGATGCCGGTGCAGATCGGCACCAGCTTCGGCGCGCTGAGCGTGTACTGCCCGGTGCCGGACGCGATCGCGCAGATCCGCGCGGCGATCATCGGTGCGTACGCGACCGACGACGCCTATCCGCTGGATCGGGAGAGCTATCTCGGTGAGCGCGAGGAGCATTGGAAGATCACCGACGCCGAGGTGAATACGGCGGAGAAGCTCAGCGACGACGTGGTGCTGATCGATCAGCCCTACGGCGGCTGGGTGACGGTGATGAGCCTGCACTGGGAGCTGACGCCGGTCGGCAAGCACCCGCTGGCGCGACGGCTGTCTCAGGACTGGCCGGTGGCCGCGATCACGGTGACCGAGCATGTCGCCTACGAGCTGTGCTGGTACGAGCACGGCGCGGCGACCCAGTACGCCGCGCTCGGCAGACCGGCCGGCCAGGCGCCGTTGGACAAACCGCTCGCGCCCCTTGACTTCAAGATGCTGGCTGATCTGAACGCCGACCGCGCGAACGAAACGAAACTGCGCGCGGCGTTCGGCAATACCCAGATGTTCGCCAACCTCACCTATCTTCCGTCGAGCGGCCTGCGGCAGATCAGCGCGACCACCCCGCTCGCCGAGCACGGTGATCGCGTGCTGTTCTTCCGCACGACGCCGTGAGGCGTCACCCGATGGCGGTCGGCCGTACCGGCTGAATGGTCGAGTTGCGGCCCCAGATGAACCACACCACCGGGCCGAGGAACGGGAACGCGAGCATGAGCAGCACCCATATCGCCTTACCGGCCGCCGCGTAGTTGCTGGATCGTAGCGCGCTCACCACACCTGCGATGAACAATGCGATGGCACCGATGGCGACGGCGACGGCGAGAACGCCGAAGGCGATCGAGCCTGCTGTTTCAGCGGCGCTGGCCAGGGCGGGGGCGGAAGCGAGAGCAATTGTTGTCATGCCAATCAGCGTAGGTATGGACCGGCTGCGGCACATCGGTGACTAACCCTGAATTTGCTGTCGCGGATACGACCACCGGAGTACGCCGCGGGGATGACCTCGCATACGACCTCGGGGCGGACCAGACCTCCGGGTCGCGCCCAACACTTCAGCATTAAAGTACCCCGCGGTCGCGGGCGGGCCGTCGGCGGCGAATGCCGGAATCGAGGAATGACGTGCGGTTCGCAGGTCAACCGGGCGGACGGCATGAATCCCGCAGGCAAACTTCTCGAGAACTAATTGAACGGAACGTTTATGCCCATCCATGGAGTGCTCTACTGAGACCACGCCCGAACGGGTGTCATAGGTCACCCTCAGTGGCCATGACGCACTAGTTCGGGCGGCTTCACCAGACACACGATGCTAGTCGAGGCTCTTCTCATGGATCAACTGGCGTTGGCGGAGACCCCAGCCGCCCGATGCGCCTATTACCGCCACACCTGTGACCTACCCGCCGGATTCCTTCCGGAGATCGGCCGGATCATCGTCCGGGCCGGATTCGTCGGCGCGATCACCATGCCCGCCGCGCTTGGTCAGCAGGTCCACGACGATTTGATACATCATCGAAATCCCTTGGGCCCCGTCATTTCTCATGTGCGCTCGAAACGGTGGACCTTCTTGATCCGGCCCGACCTGCCCGACGACGTACGCCTGTTCGCCGAACTGTTCCGGCTCAACGTGTCGATCGTGCCGATCGGCGGCGAGATCGCACTGCCATCCCCCGCCGACGCGCACGCCGGATACCGCGAGTGGATTGTGGCTCCGGAGAACAGATTTCGGCCGTCCGGCGCTGCCATCGTGGACACCCTGCGGGCCTGCCGCAACATGGGGCTGCGATGACGACCGGGCAGCTTCCCGCCAAACATCAAGTGCTGCAAGCCTGCCGGGGTGAGCACCCGGAGAACAACCCACTGCTTCGGTGCGCACACGAGTTGACCACGCTGCACGAGCGGCGGCTCGGCGCCGGGCGCGAGGCCATCTACGAAATCGACGCGCTCCGAGCGAGTTTGGTGCGTGATATCGACCGCTGGATCACCGTGCAACTGCCGCCCGCGCACGGCGCCGCGCATGTGCACACCGAGACGGTCGGCGCCGTGATCGACCGGCTCGCCCAGTTCACCGCCAACGCCTACGCGGCGCTGGCGAGTGCCTCCGAGTGGGACCTGTGGGACGCGTGGCAGCGCCTCGCGGAACTGGCCGTCGGCTACGACGACCTGGCCGCCGAAGTGTGCGCTGGGGTGCGGCGTTTGCCAGGCGCGTCGTAATTCCTTCCCCATGCGCCCCACCCGGACCTAGGGTGGGGCGCATGGGGAATACGACTGATCGAGATGCGAGCCAGCGTGACCTGCATGCCCGGCGGGCAACCTCCTTCGGCGCCAACGCGATGGACTATGCCGAACACCGGCCGGACTATCCCCTCGCGGCCATCAAGTGGGCATTGGAGTTTGTTCCGGCCGTGCCCGCGCCGGTCGTGCTCGACCTCGGCGCGGGTACCGGCAAACTCACCGAGGGGCTGCTCGCCGCCGGTGCCACGGTGATCGCGGTCGAACCCGACGACGGTATGCGCGTCGAGTTGATGCGACGGCTGCCAGGGGTACGCGTGTATGAGGGGACGGCGGAGGCGATTCCGCTCGCGGACGGATCGGTGGACGCGATCGTGGCCGGCCAGGCGTTCCACTGGTTCGATCAGCAGCGCGCTTTTCCTGAGTTCGCGCGGGTATTGCAGAAAGACGGAGTTTTCGCGGCGCTGTGGAACACCGACGATCCGGACGTCGACTGGGTCGCCGAATTGGGCCGCATCGCGCGCTCCGAGGCCTCGGCTCCGGCGCCGGAACCGGCCGCCGCCAAGCTGCCCGAGCATCCGCTGTTCGAGCCTTTCGAAACCGCCCGATTCCCGCACAGCCATCGACGGACCGCGGCGTCGCTGACCGCGACCATCGGAACGCACTCACACACCCTGGTGATTTCGCCGGAGCAGCGAACCGAGGTGTTGCGCCGCATCACCGACTATCTGCACAGCAGGCCGGAGACGGCCGAGGGCGAATTCGACCTTCCCCTGGTGACTTTGGTGCTCCGCACCGCACTGCGCTCCGGCCGAGGCGGTTCATCGAACCCCGCGCCCGCCCGCTGACTACCTGCCGCAAGGGAATTCGCACACCACACACAATTTCCGACCCATCCGCCTGCCGGCCCATGCTGGTGCAACCCCGAACCGCGTGGTGCGCCAACCGGATTCGAGTAGTGGTCTACTCGCGTCGTCCCCACCCGCTCGAACATACGCTAACGGCATAGTTCAGCACCGAAGAGATCAGGCACCAACGTCGACCTGATTTCGACACCCGGGCAACGCCGCCCGGCCCAAAGTCACGGTCGCGCGCCGCAGGCGCAAGGAACGACGACACCGATCCAGCGATACCGCTGGGTATCGTCCACGACTCGGGGGCAGGCGCGACTGTGCCGCACCCCGAGCACGCGGCGAGATCGTCCAGCACGGGGCAACCCGCCGCTGGCGTCGGTGCGTATCGACTCCTCGCCACGCAGCGTCCCGACCCCCAGTGTCACGAACAACGTTGCGCCGCCGATCTTCCGCACAGGAGGGGGTCGGCAGAGATCGGCGGCGCCCACTGTCGGCAACGGGTGCGTGCGCATCCGCTCGGACGACGCGCATCGTCCGACAAACTGGCTTATTCCGGGCGCAGGGTGAGGATGCGGGGGCCGTTTTCGGTGACGGCGACCGTGTGTTCCCAGTGGGCGGCGCGGGTGCCGTCGATGGTGACGACGGTCCAGTCGTCGTCGAGGACCTGGGTTTGGGTGGTGCCGAGGGTCAGCATGGGTTCGATCGCGAGGACCGATCCCACGACGAGTTTCGGGCCCTTGCCCGGGTCGCCCTCGTTGGCCAGGAACGGATCGAGGTGCATTTCGCGGCCGATGGCGTGCCCGCCGTAGCCGTCGACAATGCCGTAGGCGCGGCCGTGCAGCTGCTCTGCGGCGCGGGTGCCGAGCTCGATGGCATGCGAGACGTCGGAGAGCCGATTACCGGGCAGCATCGCCTCGATACCGGCCTCCATGGAGAGCTTGGTCGCCTCGCTGAGCAACCGGTCGGCGTCGATGATGTTGCCGACGCCGAACGTCCACGCCGAATCACCGTGCCAGCCTTCGAGAATGGCGCCGCAGTCGATGGAAACCAGATCGCCCTCGGTCAGGATCTCACCCGCGGTCGGAATCCCGTGCACCACACGGTCGTTCACCGACGCGCAGATCGAGCCGGGGAACCCGTGGTAGCCCTTGAAGGACGGCACCGCACCCGCGTCGCGGATGAGCTGCTCGGCGACCTCGTCGAGCTCGAGGGTGGACACTCCCGGCTTGGCGGCCGCGCGCACGGCGACCAGGGCGCGACCGACGATCGCGCCCGCCGCCGCCATGGCGTCGAGTTCACCGGTGGTGCGAAAAGGCACCACCTTCTTGCCTTTACGGCCGAAGACCATCAGCGTCCCGTCGTGAACAGCATCAGCGGCCCAGGGCGTGCAGCACGCGGGCATGCACCTCGTCGATGCTGCCGACCGCGTCCACCTGGACGACAAGGCCGTCGTAGTGCTCGAGCAGCGGCGCGGTCTCGTCCCGGTAGACCACCATCCGGTTGTGGATGACCTCGGCGTTGTCGTCGCTGCGCCCGCTGGTGCGACCGCGTTCGACCAACCGCTCGATCACGATCTCTTCCGGCACATCGAAGCTCAGCACCGCGTCGAGCTTCTTGTCCATTTCGGCGAGAATCTTCTCCAGCGCGTCGGCCTGGTCGACCGTGCGCGGATAGCCGTCCAGCACAAAGCCGTTCGCGGCGTCGGTCTCGTTGACCCTGGCCTCGACCATGCGGTTGGTGACGTCGCTCGGCACCAGATCGCCCGCGTCCATGTACTTCTGTGCTTCGCGGCCGAGCAGCGTCTGCTGGCCGATATTCGCGCGGAACAGATCCCCGGTGGAGATGTGCGGAACGCCCAGTGTTTCCGAAAGCAGGACGGCCTGAGTGCCCTTGCCGGCACCCGGCGGACCGAGCAGTACAACTCTCACTTGAGGAACCCTTCGTAATTTCGATTCATCAGCTGACTTTCGATCTGCTTCACCGTGTCCAGGCCGACGCTCACCATGATCAGCACCGCGGTGCCACCGAACGGGAGGTTCTGGCCGTTACCGGAAGCGCCGATATCGAGGAAAAGATTCGGCAGGACAGCAACGAGACCGAGGTAGATCGAGCCGGGCAGGGTGATGCGGCTCAGCACAAAATTGAGGTAGTCGGCGGTGGGCTTACCGGGGCGGTACCCCGGGATGAAGCCACCGAACTTCTTCATCTCGTCCGCGCGTTCCTCCGGGTTGAAGGTGATCGCGACGTAGAAGTAGGTGAAGAACACGATCAGACCGAAGTAGATCGCGATGTAGACCGGGTTGCCCGGGTTCACCAGGTACTTGGCGATGATGTCCTGCCACCAGCTCGGGTTCGGGTTGTTCTTCGAGGAGGTGAGCTGGGAAACCAGGTTGGGCAGGTAGAGCAGCGAGGACGCGAAGATCACCGGGATGACACCGGCCTGGTTGACCTTCAGCGGCAGATAGGTCGAGGAGCCGCCGTACATCTTCCGGCCGACCACGCGTTTGGCGTACTGCACCGGAATTCGGCGCTGGCCTTGCTCGACGAAGATGACGGCGGTGACGATGACGAGTGCGGCGAAGCACACGAGGCCGAACACCAATCCGCCACGGCTGTCCAGGATCTGCTTGCCCTCGGTGGGGATGCGCGCGGCGATACCGGCGAAGATCAGCAGCGACATACCGTTGCCGACACCGCGTTCGGTGATCTGCTCACCGAACCACATGACAAGGGCCGCACCGGCGGTCATCACCAGCACGATGATGATCATGCCGAAGATGCCGTTGTCGGCGATGATGTTCTTATCGCAGCCCTGCAGCAGTTGCTTGCGGGAGGCGAGCGCGACGAGACCGGTTGCCTGCAGGATCGCCAGCGCGATCGACAGGTACCTGGTGTACTGCGTCATCTTGTTCTGGCCGGACTGGCCTTCCTTGCGCAGTTCCTCGAACCGCGGGATGACGACCGTCAGCAGCTGGATGATGATGCTCGCGGTGATGTACGGCATGATGCCGATCGCGAACACCGACAGCTGCAGCAGCGCGCCACCGGAGAACAGGTTGATCAGCTGGTAGATACCGCCGGACTCACCGCCGGACACCTGCTTGATGCAATCCTGGACGGCCCTGTAATCGACGCCGGGGGACGGCAACGCGGCACCCAGACGGTACAGCGCGATCAACCCCAGCGTGAAGAGAATCTTCCGCCGTAAGTCCGGAGTCCGGAAGGCCGATACGAAGGCGGAAAGCACAGATCCTCCTGGCGAACGACATGGTCAGGACATGGATATTTCAAGCAATACTCCAGATCCGAAGGATCGGCATCTGGGGACGCTGAAAACCATGACGAGGCTTGGCAGACAACAACTTGAACTCTAACAGTGGCACCGGACGAGCTTTCACTCGTCCGGTGCCATTGAGAGCAGAGTACCGTCAGCCCAGCTCGGTGACAGAGCCACCGGCCGCAGTGATCTTTTCCTTGGCCGCGCCGGTCACCTTGTCGACGGTCACCTGGACCGCGACGCCGATCTCGCCGTCGCCGAGAACCTTTACCAGCTGGTTCTTGCGAACCGCACCGGCCGCGACGAGCTCGGCCTTGCCGATCTCGCCACCCTCGGGGAACAGCTTGGCGATGACGCCGACGTTCACGACCTGGTATTCCGTGCGGAACCGGTTCGTGAAGCCCTTGAGCTTGGGCAGCCGCATGTGCAGCGGCATCTGCCCACCCTCGAAGGACGCGGGGACGTTCTTGCGTGCCTTGGTGCCCTTGGTACCACGGCCCGCGGTCTTACCCTTGGAACCCTCACCACGGCCGACCCGAGTCTTCTCGGTCTTGGCACCGGGCGCGGGACGCAGGTGATGCAACTTGATGGTCATGTCAGACCTCCTCAACTGTCACGAGGTGGCGCACGACGTTGATGAGTCCCCGGTTCTGCGAGTTGTCCTCGCGAACCACGGTCTGCCGGATCTTGCGCAGACCGAGCGTGCGCAAGCTGTCACGCTGGTTCTTCTTGGCGCCGATCGTGCTCTTGATCTGGGTTACCTTGAGATCCGCCATTACCTGGCACCTCCCGCAGCCTGAGCACGCGCACGGAGCATGCCCGCGGGGGCAACGTCCTCGAGCGGCAGGCCACGGCGAGCCGCGACCTCTTCCGGACGCTGCAGCATCTTGAGCGCCGCAACCGTCGCGTGCACGACGTTGATGGCGTTGTCGCTACCGAGCGACTTCGCCAGAATGTCATGGATGCCAGCGCATTCCAGCACGGCGCGAGCCGCACCACCGGCGATCACACCGGTACCGGGCGAGGCCGGACGCAGCATGACGACACCGGCCGCCGCCTCACCCTGAACCGGGTGGACGATGGTGGAGCCGATCATCGGGACGCGGAAGAAGCTCTTGCGAGCCTCCTCGACACCCTTCTGGATGGCCGCCGGAACTTCCTTGGCCTTGCCGTAGCCGACGCCGACCAGACCGTTGCCGTCACCGACGATCACGAGGGCGGTGAAGCTGAAGCGACGACCACCCTTCACGACCTTGGAGACGCGGTTGATCGCGACGACGCGCTCGAGCTGGTTCTTCTCGGCCTGCTGGTCGCGACGGTCGTTGCCGCCACGGCGGTCGCGGCCGCCACCACGCTGGTTGTCGCCGCCACCGGCGGCACCATTCTGCTGTCCGGCGGGTCCGTTGCCGCCGTCACGCCGTTGACGTCCCGGCATCAGACGTTCCTTCCGTTGGTCTTGATCATCAGAACTTCAACCCACCTTCGCGAGCAGCGTCGGCGAGCGCCGCGATGCGGCCGTGGTAGTCGTGACCACCACGGTCGAACACGACGGCCTCGACACCGGCGGCCTTGGCACGCTCGGCCAGCAGTGCGCCGACCTTCTTGCTCTTGGCCGACTTGTCGCCGTCCAGCGCGCGCACGTCGGCCTCGATCGAGGACGCGGCGGCAATGGTCTTGCCGATCGAGTCGTCGACCAGCTGCACGTGCAGGTGCCGCGAGGAGCGGTTGACCACCAGGCGCGGACGCTCGGTGGTGCCTTCGACCTTCTTGCGCAGACGGAAGTGGCGGCGGGTCTTCGACAGACGACGCGTCGTCGACACGTCCTTGCCGCGCGGCTTGCGCTTGGCGATCTGGTTTTCGGTTTGCGCCATGATCACTTACCCGTCTTTCCGACCTTGCGGCGAACGACCTCGCCGGCGTAGCGGATGCCCTTGCCCTTGTACGGGTCGGGCTTGCGCAGTCCGTGGATCACAGCGGAGATCTGACCGACCGCCTGCTTGTCGATTCCGGACACGGAGAACTTGGTGGGCGATTCCACCGCGAAGGTGATGCCCGCCGGTGCCTCGATCGGCACCGGGTGGCTGTAGCCGAGAGCGAACTCCAGGTTCGAGCCCTTGGCCTGCACGCGGTAACCGACACCGAAGATTTCCATCTTCTTCTCGTAGCCCTTGGTCACGCCTTCGACCATGTTGGCGACGAGGGTGCGGGTCAGGCCGTGCAGCGAGCGGTTCTGGCGCTCGTCGTTCGGGCGAACGACCTCGAGCTGGCCGTCTTCGCCCTTGGCGATGGTGATCGGCTCGGCGACGGTGTGGGTCAGGGTGCCCTTCGGACCCTTCACCGACACGTTCTGGCCGTCGATGGTGATCTCGACACCGGCCGGGACTGCGATGGGCTTCTTGCCAATACGCGACATTTGTCTACCTCCCCTTACCAGACGTAGGCGAGGACTTCCCCGCCTACACCTTGCTTGGCCGCCTGGCGATCGGTGAGCAGACCGGTCGACGTGGAGATGATCGCCACGCCGAGGCCGCCCAGGACCTTGGGCAGGTTGGTGGACTTCGCGTACACACGCAGACCCGGCTTCGAGACGCGGCGCAGGCCCTGCAGGCTGCGCTCACGGCTCGGGCCGTACTTGAGGTCGACAACGAGGGCCTTGCCCACGGTCGCGTCCTCGGTCCGGTAATCGGCGATGTAGCCCTCGCGCTTGAGGATCTCGGCGATGTTCGCCTTGAGCTTCGAGTGCGGAGCCTTCACCTGATCGTGGTACGCCGAGTTGGCGTTGCGCAGACGAGTCAAGAAGTCCGCGATCGGATCAGTCATGGTCATGGTTAGACCTCGACACCTTTCTCGCTACGGTTCCCATGCAACACCGGCGAGCACAAGGCATGCCGATCGTGGGCCTACAGCAATTGGGCTGGTCCGGTCGACGCTTGCCGACCGGATGAGTTCTCAAAATGAGTTCTCGGTGCCGGGGCGGGCCGCAGGCGTCTGGTCATCACTGCACACAGACCTGCAGACACAAAGGTGCCCAGGCAACCGGTCTAGTGTAGACAACGCCCAGCTGACGGCCAAATCCGGGGCGTTCGATGATTCGGCACAGCGCACGAAGGAGCCCCAGGCGCGTGATTGCTCAGAGGCGACACTGGGGCGTTCGAAAGCTACGATACCGCCACTACGCAGCTCGGATGGCGGACCGACTGGGTACGCTTCCAAGTATGACGATCGAAGCGTCGGCCGGCCTGCCGCACGAGATGACCGAGGAGGAGTACCGCAGCCTCCCCGAGGACATCTCGCGCGAGATCGAGGTTGTGCACGGGCATGTGATCGTCTGCGAATCTCCAGTACCGGAGCACAATCGGGTCGCACGTCGGCTCGCCGGCGCCATGGAGCAGTTGCCGAGTACCGAACCATGCGTGCGTGTCGAGACCGATATCGACGTTGTCCTTTGGCGGGTACCGAAGTTCACCTTCCGCCGACCGGATGTGACGGTTTACCGCTGTCTGCCAGAACGCGGCGCGAAGCCGGAAGCAGGCGATGCGCTGATCGTCATCGAGGTTTCGTCACCATCTACCGCGGCCGAGGATCTGCTCGACAAAAAGGTGCAGTATGCCCGCGCAGGCATTCCGGCGTATCTGGTCGTTTCTCTCGACACCAAGTACGACATCGAAGAGGTCCGCGAGTTCCGGCTCGACGCGCACGCCGCCGAGTACCGACTGCACCGGTTGCATCGCGAAGGGTTCCTCGAGCTCGAGCATGTCGTGCTCGGTGAGATCAGCTTCGCCGACCTGACCCGATAGCCGCGCAGCTCGCCCTCCAGCACACCTCGGGCCCGTCCGACTCTTCGCATATATTTGCACCGATCAAATATATTTGCACCGATCAAATCGGTCGATCTATTCTGTGCAAACTTATGCATAACCGATCCAAATATGTTGACCACGCACAATCGGTCGCAACGCGCAACGCAGTGGTCGTGGTATCAGCTTGATGTCCGCAGCAATGCTTCGCCTAGGGTGACCCACCACCACGGCTCCCCGGAAGGATTGGACTCTCCTCCGATGCGTCGACTCGACCTGCAACCGGCGAAGAAGCTCCGCAATCCCGACCATCCGGGGCGACGGACACAATCTGAGCGACCTCGTCGGCGGTGCAGTCGACGATCTCGTCAACCATTGCGAACCTCGATAAGACGGGTCGCGACACAGAGCTCTCAGGCTCTTCGAGATTTCTCGTTACCGCTCAGATCTCGGCAAGGCGCCTCTTCAGATCGAAAACCAAAAGACCCGCGTAACCACCATCGTTTGCCAGGACCTGCATGAGCGAGCGCGCCGTGGATTCTTCTCGATCCTTGTCAGAGTCCAGATCGCGGACTGTGATCAGGATGGGCAAGCTAGAAAACTCTATGCCATAATCGTCTTCGTACGCATGCGAAGACTCGACTTCGATAACGGACGAGTCCGTCACGGCACGATATAATAGAACAGCATTCGACGATGGTTCGGAGGCGAGTTCGACCCCGACAGCTTCGCTGACATCTTCGATCACTTCATCGAACGGCTTCGCGGTCTTCAGAAATATCTCATGGTAGGCACTCACGGGAAATCCTTCCTATGGCCAATTGATCTCCCAGCCGTTTCCAACAATTCGAACCCCCTTCATCTTGTCCGGACTGGCACCCAAGAATCTATTCAACCCACGCTGAGCTTCTTCCTGCGAAATCCCACTTGCCCGTGCGTCGATAATTGCATGCTCAGCTTGGCCGCCTGCGCTGTTCAGGGCGTTCTTAACGGATACATTCGATGCACCCTCATCCAGCGATTTGAATTCCGTCGGCACTCCATCAACAGTAGAATCAGGAGTCCGATTTACGCCCTCCTTGACGGACTTTACATCTTTTCCTTCGTCTGCCAGCAGATCAGCAATCTTCCTCTCCTCCGGAGAGAATACCTTCTCCGTTTCATCGATTTTGCCGCGACTCTTGGGAAGCTTTCCAAGGTCATCGCCCCTCTTTCCCAACCGGTCGCGTAAGTCTTTGACGACCTGCTTGCCCTTTGCCAGCGCGGTCTTCGCGTCCTCGGCGAGGCCCTTGAGCTGCAGGACCTTCCGCGCACGCCAGGCGGTGACGGCCTCTTTGATCTTCGCGGCCCACTTTCGGGCCGATTCTGCGGCTTTGGCGCCGGCGATCAGGCCGCCGACGCCGGTTAGGCAGGAGGCTATTACGATGACCGCCACGTTGATGGCGGCATCTTCGATGATGGATTCGATGAAACCTTTGATCTCGTTGCGGAGTTCGACGATGGATTCTTTGTAGTCGAGGCAGGTCTTGCTGATCTGGGTGCAGGTGGTGAGGAGTTGTCCGATGGATGTTTCCAGGGTTTTCAGGTCTTCGCGGACCTGGACCGCGTCCTTGGACGTCACTTCGTCGAAAAGGCTTGCTGCGATGGTGATTTTGTCTTTGGCGTTGGTGTTCTGGTAGATCGTGCCGAGGCGGTCCCAGGCGTCGGCGGCTTTGGTCAGGGTGTCGGTGTTGCCGTCGGGGAGTGGGCAATTGATGGCGTCGAGTACTTCGATGGAAGTTTTCGCCAGGCCCTGTGGGGTCCCGCCTGCGGCTGAGGCCGGGAGTGCGTAGGGGCCGAAGGTCACTGTCGATGCGGAGTCGGTCGGTCTGTCCGGTTGTGCCGTACCTTTCAGTGCGGCATCAGATTTGGCGTGTTCGAAACCGATGTCGTTTAGCGCGGTGCCGTATGCGCGGAGGGTCGCGAAGGTCTGGTCGAAGAACGAAACGGCGTCGCGGGCGGACTCATCGTAAGAAGTCGCCCATGCGCGGCCGTCTTCGTCTCGGCCCGCCATCTGCCCGCAGCTGTTGAGCTCGCCGAAGACGTATTTGAAGCTGTCGTTCAGCGCGGCGGCGGCATCGAAGCAGTTGACGGCGGCCTGGTAGTAGACCTTGGGATCTACCTCGAGTTTGGCGGTCATATGCCGAGAATCCGCAGGGTCTGGGTGGCGGCATTGGTGTAGCTCTCGTGAGCGGTCTTCAACGCTGCCTCCAGAGCCGCGAGACCGTCTTGCATATCAGTAACCCCCGCGGCCCACTCCCTGTGCGCCTCGTTATAGGCCACGGCCGCCGCGCCGACCCACACGCCCTCGACTTCCTTGGCCTTCGCCTCGAGCTGCGCCAACCGATCGGCAACCGCGGCCTTGTACGCGCGCATGCGTGCGGCCAGTTCCTCGAGTTTGTCGAGGTCGACCGAGAATGCCGGCGGATCAGTCATGAGCTCGGCCCTCGTTCAAGGCAGGTCCAGGGAGCTGATGCCCGAGGCGAACGACTGGTCGGTCGCGCGGAGCGTTTCAGCAGTCACGCCCAGCTTTTCTGCCAGCTCGAGCAACGCATCCCACACCTGGTCCGCGCCTTCATGGAATTCGTCCCACGCGGCGGTAAATGCACCTGCGTTGTTCCCCACCCAACTGTCGATCGTGACCTTGGTATCGGTAACCAGCGACGAATACCCGGACTTCAACTCTTCCGCGATCTGATAGGCCAGGCGTCCCAACGCTTTCACCTCTTCGGGCTCAACCGATAGCGACGATGGATCTCCCATGGCCGACCAGCTCCTCTCGATGGTGAATCAGCGTTGCTCCGTCCTTACTATGACGCACCAGGCGCGGCCTGGGTTCCACTGGATTCTGCGCAAGACGAGGGTCTCGGCGGCTGCCGGTCGCACCTACGATTGAGCAATGTCGCTGCCGCGCATCGAACCGCCTGACCTCCCTGAGTACCTGGCATGGGAGGAGCTCGAACAACTCCCTCAGGAGATCGCAGGGCAGATCGAACTATGGGGTGGGCGAGTGGTTTGGATACGGCGCGGGCCGGCTGAGCACCAGGAGTTCACCAACCTGATGTGGAGCGGCCTACGACGATGCTCGCGAGCGGATATGGCCGCGAATCCGCTGCACTGCTCGCGAGTCCTTACGAAAACCAACATCTTCTTCGGGACGTCGGGAAAGTCCGATTTCATGACGCCGGACTTCCTGGTGCATCGGTGCCTCCGGGCCCCTTACCAAGATGTGCACGCAGAAGATGTGCTCATGGCAGGTGAAGTGCTCTCGTCGTCGGATACGCAGACCGACATCGATGAGAGGCAGGCGCGGTACGCGAAGGCCGGCATTCCCTGGTACTGGGAGGTGACGCTGGAACGCGAGAAGAGTGCCATCGCGATGATCCGGGCGTTCGCGCTGGAGACCAACCACGGCGAGCTCCCCGAAGGTGTTCACCCGCTCTATCCCGCCAACTACCTGCTAACAGGCAAGTGGACGCCCAAGGATTCCGACGGCATATCCGCCGAGTTCCCGTTCCCGATCCACATCCCTTGGTCTGAACTCGAATTCTGAACTGCCGCAACGCAGCTGAACACAGACTGACGTGCACGCCCACGGAAGTACTGAGTGGCAATCATGCAGCACATTGGATGCAACAATGCCGAAAAGCGGCTATATACGGGCGTTCTGCCTGGGTTAAGCCCACTTTGCCGCGACCCAGCAACCTCGATAGGACATCCCAGCGAACACCACGTGACCTCTGTTGGGCAGGAGACGGAGCTGCACATACTAGGTGGGTACTCGCGGCTGGCGTAACACTCCGAACGTGGGTCACGGTGTATCGAACGAAACATCTGCAATCGTCGAGAAGGGACCGCGGGTGAATGTCCTGGTCGAAATGACCGCTCTGACTCTGAGCCGCCCCACTGCCGAGGCCGGCGACATCGAGCGCGCGGCCTGGTACGAGGCCAAAGCCAATCTGCATACGTACCTCGCCGGACAAGGCGGCTCCGACGCCGCGAGGGAGACCGCCTTGGCGGTCAGCGCGCACCGGCGGTCGGCGGAATTGTTGCGCAGGCAGAACTGACGGCGAATCACGCACAAAGGCACGGCCTCCACCGGAGACCGTGCCTTTGTTCAGTTTTCCGCTTACGCGGGTGTGCTCAGACGAGCACTAGCTCACCAGGAGCTCTTGTGCACGCCCGGCAGCTCACCGCGGTGCGCCATCTCGCGAAGGCAGACACGGCAGAGGCCGAACTTGCGGTAGACAGCGTGCGGGCGGCCGCAACGCTGGCAGCGGGTGTAGGCGCGAACGGCGAACTTCGGCTTGGCCTCAGCCTTGATCCGCAGTGCTTTCTTGGCCATCGTCAGTTCTCCTTGAACGGGAAGCCGAGGTGCTTGAGCAGGGCGCGGCCCTCTTCGTTGTTCGTCGCGGTAGTCACGACGGTGATGTCCATACCGCGCGGACGGTCGATGGAGTCCACGTCGATCTCGTGGAACATCGACTGCTCGCTGAGGCCGAACGTGTAGTTGCCGTTGCCGTCGAACTGCTTCGGCGACAGGCCGCGGAAGTCGCGGATACGGGGCAGCGCGATGGAGACCAGCCGGTCGAGGAACTCCCACATGCGATCGCCACGCAGGGTGACCTTCGCACCGATGGGCATGCCCTCACGCAGCTTGAACTGCGCGATCGACTTGGTCGCCTTGCGGATCTCCGGCTTCTGACCGGTGATCAGCTCGAGATCCTTGACCGCACCGTTGATCAGCTTGGCGTCACGGGCGGCGTCGCCGACACCCATGTTCACGACAACCTTGACCACGCCGGGGATCTGCATCACGTTGGCGTAGTTGAACTCGCTGTTCAGCGCGTCCTTGATCTCGGCCCGGTAGCGCGCCTTCAGGCGCGGCTGGGTCTGCTCAGAGGTGGTCATGTCAGATGTCCTTCCCGTTGTTACGGGAGATCCGGACCCGCTTGCCGCTCTCCTCGTCGGTCCGGTAACCGACGCGGGTCGGCTTGCCATCGGAGTCGACGATCATCACGTTGGACACGTGGATCGGAGCTTCCTGGGTCACGATGCCGCCCGAAGAGGCGCCACGCTGGTTGGTGGAGTTCGCGACGTGCTTCTTGATCCGGTTGACGCCCTCGACCAGGATCCGGTTGCGCTCCGGGTAGGCCTGAATGACCTTGCCCTTGGCGCCCTTGTCCTTACCCGAGATGACGAGCACGGTGTCGCCCTTGTGCACCTTCATGTCAGAGCACCTCCGGGGCCAGCGAAACGATCTTCATGAACTTCTTCTCGCGCAGCTCACGGCCGACCGGGCCGAAGATGCGAGTGCCACGCGGGTCGTTGTCCGGCTTGATCAGCACGGCCGCGTTCTCGTCGAACTTGATGTACGAACCGTCCGGGCGACGGCGCTCCTTGGTGGTGCGCACGATGACGGCCTTGACGACCTCACCCTTCTTGACGTTGCCACCGGGGACAGCGTCCTTCACGGTAGCGACGATGATGTCGCCGATACCGGCATAGCGACGCGACGAACCACCGAGAACGCGGATGCAAAGGATTTCCTTCGCGCCCGTGTTGTCGGCGACGCGCAGTCGCGACTCCTGCTGAATCACTTCAGCTCCTCCTGGACCTGGATGTATACGCACGCCGGATTGCCGACCCGACGGGCATGGTCAGTTACCCTCCGGACGCGCGCCTGCCAGCGGTTTCATGGATCCGAATGTGCAACTCGAGAACCAACCACTGGGGGTTCACTGCCGGATTGCGGGCATAGCTCCCGCAGGCAACTGGTCCAGTGTAGGTGAACCCGCAGGTCGTTCCCAAATCAGGGTCGAGGTCGAGACTCACGTCACGACGGGCGAGTCATGCCACGCCACTATCCTCGGATCGAGCAAGATCAAAAGGAGAAGCACCGTTCGGCTCGACCGTACCGAAAAGGGGATGCTCTTGAGCTCGTCCGCTCGTCTCGATCGCCGCGCCTTCCTGCTCGCCCTCGCTGCTGTGCCCGCCGCGGCGACGTTGGCCTCCTGCTCGCAGGATTCGCAGGTATCGAATGTACGACTGACCGGGGTCGATATGGCCGGGGCGAACCCCGCGGTCCGACCACAGGACGACCTCTATCGACACGTCAACGGCACCTGGTTGCAGCAATATCAGCTGCCGCCGGACAAGTCGTCGTTCGGTGCGTTCGACGAGGCCAACGACCGCACCCAGCAGCAGCTGCGCGGCATCGTCGACGGCATCAGCAAACCGAAGCAGGGCTCGACGGAGCAGCAGGTCCGCGATCTCTACGACGCCAGGCTCGATACCGACGAGATCGAGCGGCTCGGCATGACGCCGATCGCCGACCTGATCAAGGCGATCAACGACGCGGCGACCAAGGCCGACCTGGCCCGAGTGATGGGCTCGCTGCCGATCGCGGGCTTGATGGGTCTGCAGGTGGTCGTTGACCAGAAGAACTCCAGCAACTACATCGCCATGGTCGTCCAGTCCGGCATCGACGCCAATCTGGACGAGCAGTACTACCGCAAGCCCGAGTACGCCGAGCAGATGAAGGCCTACCGGACCTATCTGGAGCACATCACGGCAGGCGCGGGCCTCGCCGATCCCGCTGGCACCGCGCAGCGAGTGCTCGACCTGGAGACCCGCATCGCCGCGGGCTATTGGGACAGCGTCCGTGACCGCGATCCCGACACCACCTACAACCTGCACAGCTGGGCCGAATTGACCAAGCTCGCACCGCAATTCGACTGGGACCCGTGGCTGGCGGGCAGCACCGACCGGCCGAAGCAGCTGTTCGACACCGTGGTGGTCCGGCAGCCCTCGTTCGTCACGGCCGCTGGCCAGCTGTGGGCCGACGTCGATATCGCGCAGTGGCGGGAGTACCTGAGCGTCGGTGTCGTCAAGGAATTCGCGCGCTACCTGCCCAAGGCCATCGCCGACGCCGCGTTCGAATTCGTCGACAAGGCGCTGCAGGGCCGCGACCAGCGCCAGGAGCCGTGGAAGGACGGCCTCGGGACGGTCAACCAGAACCTCGGCCAACCGTTCGGCAAACTCTATGTGGCCCAACACTTTCCGGCGCAGTCCAAGGATAGCGCCAAGGCGCTCGTCGCCGACCTGATGGCCGCGTACCGGCAGGACTTCACCAAATCCTCGTGGATGTCCTCATCGACCAAGACGGCCGCGCTCGCGAAGCTCGACAAGATCGTCGCCAAGATCGGGTATCCGGACAAGTGGATCGATTACTCGAAGCTCACGATCACCAAGGGCAAGCTGGTCGAATCCGTGCGCGCCGTACGGACTTTCGAGCTCGCCCGCGCCTTCAACAAGCTCGGCACGCCGGTCGACCGGACCGAATGGGGCTTCCCGCCGCAGACGGTGAACGCCATGTACGACCCGACCGCCAACGAGATCACCTTCCCGGCCGCCATCCTGCAGACGCCGTTCTTCGACGCCAACGCCGCACCCGCGGTCAACTTCGGCGGCATCGGCGCGGTCATCGGCCACGAGATCGGGCACGGCTTCGACGATCAGGGCGCCAAGTACGACGGCGACGGCAACCGGCGCGACTGGTGGACCACCGACGACACGGCCGCGTTCGAGGCCAAGACCAAGCAGCTGATCGAGCAGTACAACGCGCTGGTGCCCGAGGGCCTCGATCCGAGCAAGCACGTCAACGGCGCGCTGACCGTCGGTGAGAACCTCGCCGACCTGCGCGGTCTGCAGATCGCGCTGGCCGCCTACCGCGCGTCCGCCGAGCGCGACGGCAAGCAGCCGGACCTGGAGACGGTGTTCCAGTCCTGGGCCAGGATCTGGCGGCAGCAGTCGACCAAGCAGACCAGGGAGATGCTGCTCGCCAGGGATGTGCACTCGCCCAACGAGTTTCGGGCCAACCAGGTGGTCCGCAATATCGCCGAGTTCTACACCACGTTCGGCGTGGTTGCGGGCGACAAGCTGTTCCTCGCGCAGGACCAGCGCGTCACGCTCTGAGATGGTCAGCCGGTAGCACCGGCGACGGGTAGCCTCGGGCGAACAATCGCGCCTGACGAGGATGCGGCGGGACCGCATCGGGAGAGGAAATCCTCGTGACACGTCTCGGACAGCTGGACCGTCGTGCCTTCCTGATCGCACTCGGGGCGGTGCCTGCCGCGGCCGCGCTGGTGTCCTGCTCGAGCGACACCAAGGCGGCGACCAAACCGCTCACCGGCGTCGATATGGGTGGTGCGGATGACGCGATCCGTCCGCAGGACGACCTGTACCGGCATGTCAACGGAAAGTGGCTGCGCGACTACCAGTTGCCGCCGGACAAGACCTCCTTCGGTTCGACGAGCGAGGCGACCGAACGCACCCAGCAGCAGTTGCGCGAGATCATCGACGGCATCAAGGATCCCAAGCCGGGGTCCGAGGAGCAGCAGATCCGAGACCTGTTCGACGCCAGGGTGGATTGGGACGAGATCGAGCGGCTCGGCATGACCCCGCTCGCCGATCTGTTCGGCAAGATCGACGGCGCCGCGACCAAGGCGGACCTGGCCAAGGTGATGGCCGAGCTGCCGATCGCCGGGCTGATCGGCATCGGTATCACTATCGACAGCAAGAACTCCAACGCCTACATCCCGACGGTCGGTCAGTCCGGGCTCGGCCTCGGCGAGCAGTACTACCGCAAGCCCGAATACGCCGACATACTCGCGCAGTATCGCGTGTTCCTCGAGCGCATCGCGGCCGGTGCCGGACTGCCCGATCCGGCGGGGCTCGCGCAGCGAGTGTTCGATCTGGAGAAGCGGATCGCACCCGCGCACTGGGACAACGTGCGCACCCGCGATACCGACGCGACCTACAACGTGTTCAAGTGGGCCGATATGACCGCGCTCGCACCGACATTCGACTGGGACCCGTGGATGGCGGGCAACACCGACCGGCCGAGGCAGCTGTTCGAGACGATGGTGGTCGGCGAGCCGTCCTTCATCACGGCGGCGGGCCAGCTGTGGACCGAGGTCGACATCGCAACGTGGCGTGACTATCTCAAGCTGAGCGTGCTGCGCGACTTCGCGCCGTTCCTGCCGAAAGCCATCAACGACGCGAACTTCGAGTTCAGTGGCAAGGTGCTCAGCGGTCAGGCGGAGCGCCCGGACCGGTGGAAGTACGGGGTCGGGATCGTCGACGACAAGCTGGGCGAGCAGCTCGGAAAAGTGTACGTGGACAAGTACTTTCCGGCCGAGGCCAAGCAGCGCGCCAAGGAAATGCTCGACGATGTGATCGCCGCCTATCGGGACAACTTCGCCAACTCGTCGTGGATGTCCCCGGCGACGAGGACGGCGTCGATCGCGAAGCTGGACAAGATCGATCCCAAGATCGGTTACCCGGACAAGTGGGTCGACTACTCGCAGATGAAGATCACCAAGGGCAAGCTGATCGAATCATTGCTTTCCATCAATACTTTCGAGTCCAAGCGGGCGTTCGCCCGGCTCGGCACGCCGGTCGACAAGACCGAATGGAGTATGTCGCCGCAGACGGTGAACGCCTACTACTCGGCGCCTTCCAACCAGATCGTGTTCCCCGCCGCGTATCTGCAGGCACCGTTCTTCGACAAGGACGCCCAGCCCGCCGTCAACTTCGGCGCCGTCGGCGCGACCATCGGCCACGAGATCGGCCACGGCTTCGACGACCAGGGTTCCAAGTACGACGGGGACGGCAACCGCAAGGATTGGTGGACGCCCGAGGACCGGGCCGCGTTCGACGCCAAGACCAAGCAGCTCATCGATCAGTTCAACGTGCTGGTGCCCGAGGGTCTCGACCCGAGCCAGCACATCAACGGTGAGCTCACCGTCGGTGAGAACCTCGCCGACCTGCGCGGTCTGCAGATCACCTTGTCCGCCTTCCGCATCGCGGAGAAGCGCCGTGGCATCGACAACCCGGACTACCAGACCTTCTTCCTGTCCTGGGCCCGCAGCTGGCGCGAAAAGCAGACCAAGGAACTGGCCCTCCGCCTGCTCGCCTCCGACACCCACTCCCCCGCCGATTTCCGCTGCAACCAGGTCGTGCGCAACCTGATCGAGTTCTACGACACTTTCGGCGTCAAGGACAGCGACAAGCTCTTCATGCCTGTGGATCAGCGCGTCACATTCTGAGCTAGCCCGTCGAGGCCCGGTCGGTGACCGGGCCTCGACGCGTTTCGCTCAAGTGATCTCCGATCAGCGCGCGGGGACGGCGACCGCTTCCGCGAGTTCCTCGGCCTCGGCCAGTTCCGCCTGCTCGTCGTGCACGTACTTGTCGCCCGCGAAGAAGGACGCGGCGGCGGCGAGGAACATCATCACCGCGGCGGCGACGAAGACCACGACCAGGCCGGTGTGGAACGGTCCGGTGAGCAGGTGGGGGAAGAACTCCTGGCCGGTGAGGGTGTCGGCGTTGACGCCCGGTTTGGCCAATTCGCCGGTGGGACCGAGCAATTCCTGGATCGGGTTGTAGCCGAGGAACGCGGCGAACATGCTCGCCACCGGCGGCATCCCGGCCACCTGTGCGGCGGCGTCGGCCGAAACACCCTGGGCGCGCAGGCCGGAGTCGAGCGCCGAGGGCAGGCTGGCGGCGAGACCGACGACCATGAGGGAGAAGAAGATTCCCATCGACAGCGCGTTGCCGCCGTTGAACAGGGTGCCGCGCATACCGGAGGCCGCGCCGCGTTGCGCGGCGGGCACGCTGGACATGATCGCCGCGGTGTTCGGTGAGAAGAACAGACCGCTGCCGATGCCGTTGAGCAGGATGATCGTGGCGAAGACCCAGTAGTTGAAGTCGACGGGCAGGACAAGAAGCAGCACGAAGGTGATCGCCGCGATCAACGCGCCGCCGGTGGTGAATGGGCGCGAGCCGTACCGATCGGAGAGCCAGCCCGAAAGCGGCCCGGCGGCAAGGAATCCCACGGTCAGCGGCAGCAGGTAGATGCCTGCCCACAGCGGAGTCGATTCGAAGCTGAAGCCGTGCAGCGGCAACCAGATGCCCTGCAACCAGATGATCAGCATGAACTGCATGCCGCCGCGTCCGATGGAGACCATGAGGTTGCTGAAGTTGCCGAGCCCGAAGGCGCGAATGCGGAACAGCGAGAGGTGGAACATCGGGTCGGTGACCTTGCTCTCCACCACACAGAACGCGCCGAGCAGCACGATGCCGCCGATCACCGTGCTGAGCACGAACGGGCTTGTCCAACCGGTGGCGTGGCCGCCGTAGGGCTGGATGCCGTAGGTGATGCCGGTGAGCAGCGCGGTGAGGCCGAGCCCGAAGGTGATCGTGCCCGCCCAGTCGACCTTGCCCTGCGAGCGGATACCGACCTCGTGCAGCGACCGGTAGGACCAGAACGCGCCGAGCAGGCCGATCGGGACGCTGACCCAGAACACCGCGCGCCAATCCCATTCCGACAGCACGCCACCGATGAGCAGGCCGAGGAATGAGCCGGCGACCGCGGCGACCATGTTGATACCGAGCGCGGTGCCGCGCTGCTTCGCGGGGAAGGCGTCGGTGAGGATGGCGGTCGCGTTGGCGGTCAGCATCGCGCCGCCGACGCCTTGGACCACGCGCCAGATGATGATCCACATCGCGCCGGCGCCGCCGTGGAATGGATCGAAGGACAGTGCGATCGCGCAGAACGCGAAGACCGCGAAACCCAAGTTGTATACGCGAACTCGGCCGAAGAGGTCGCCGAGCCTGCCGAACATGACGACGAGGACCGCCGTCGCGAGCAGGTAGCCCATCAGCATCCACAGCAGGTAGCCGACATTGCCCGATTCGAGCGGATTCAGTCCGACGCCGCGGAAGATCGCGGGCAGCGAGATCAGCACGATGGACGAGTTGATCGCGGTGAGCAGCACACCGAGCGTCGTGTTGGTCAGGACTATCCACTTGTAGCGCGGGTGATCCTTGTCGTAGCGCAGCCTGCGGCGGATGGTGCTGACTTCGCCAAGATCGAGATCGGTGGATGGAATCGTCACGGCAGCCCCTCGCAAATGGTTAACTATTCAAATTATATAATTAGCAGATCTAACCATCAAGAGGGGGCTGGCCACGTGCGGGGCTAGATAGGTTAGCCTTGGCTGAATTACGCTGGGCGGTATCTCGACCGAACCGGCAGGGATGTTCCTTGAAGGGGTCCGCCTGATGGAGTCTGTTCGAATGTCGCGCTGGGCGAAGGCCGCGGTGGCCACCCTCGCCGCCGCGCTGACGCTTGGCCTGGCCGCCTGCGGCTCATCCAGCGACGACGCCGGGTCCGGCGGCGAGCCGGTCACCATTACCCACGCGCGTGGCTCGACCACGGTGCCCGGCACACCCAAAAAGATTGTCGTCCTTGGTAATCAGTGGCTCGACACCACGCTGGCCCTCGGCGTGACGCCGATGGGGTACGTGGACAATGTCGCGACAGTGTCCAAGAGCACACCGCCGTGGGAGCCGAAGGCACTGGAAGCCGCGAAGGCACTGAACCCGGTGGGCAATGTCGCCGAACAGGTCGCGGCGCTCGAGCCGGACCTCATCCTCGCCGACCCGTTCGTCGCCGACCAGAAGACCTATGACGAGCTCTCCAAGATCGCGCCGACCCTGCCCGCGCTCGGCAAGGACGTGGTAACGCCATGGCCGGATCTGGTGACCACGCTCGGCAAGGTGCTGCACAAAGAAGACGCCGCCGCGAAGGTCATCGCCGACGTCGACAAGAAGATCGACACGATCGCCAAGGCCAACCCCGGGCTCAACGGCAAGACCTTCGCCACCACCTGGTTCGCCAGCGCCACCCAGCTCATGGTGGTCACCGACCCGAATGATGGCTCGAGCAAGCTGTTCACGAAGTTGGGCATGGGCATTCCGAAGGATCTCACCGATCTGCCCGCTAACCAGGGCAGAGTGGCGCTGTCGCCGGAACGGGTCGACAAGCTCACCGCCGACCTGCTGCTCGCGGGCTACTCCCCCGGCTTGGACGAGAAGTACCGGCAGCTGCCCGGCTACACCGACCTGCCCGCGGTGCGGAAGGGCTCGGTCGTATTCCTCACCACCCAGGACATCAGCGCGATCAACACCCCGACCGCGCTGTCGGTGCCCTACATCCTGGACAAACTGGAACCTGCCTTCGCCGCCGCGGCGAAATAGGCAGCGCGTCAACCACATCGGATCGACAAGCGGAGGTCAGCGGTTTTGTCCGCCGTCACATATCCCGACCAGACCAGGTACGCCCTGCGTGAGGGCGTCACCTGCCTGACGACACCCGCGGGCGCGCTGCTACTCAACCCGCCGCGCAACGAGAAACTGTCCGGCCTCGGCAGCGGCCAGCTGCAGGCACTGCGGACGCTGAACCAGGGCCCCGCGACGGTGTCGGAACTGTCCGCCGGATCGGGCACCGACGATGTCGCCGGGCTGATGGACCGGCTGACCGACGGCGGCTGGCTGTCGGTCACCGTGCGCGACGGCGGCCGCAACCTGTACAGCATCCGGCCATTCGGACAGCCACCGCCGCGACCGGCCACCAGACTTCCGTGGCGCGCGACGCTGTCGAAATTCGCCGTGCTGCACCGGGACTCGGACGGTTTCGTGCTCGAGCACCCGCTGTCCTGGTGCGATGTGCGCATCCATGACCCGAGGCTGCTTTCCCTGCTCGACGGTTTCGGCGCGGCCGAATCGCCGCTGGCCATGTCGATCAAGTCGCAGCTGGCGGCCGATCTGCACTGGTGCGGATTCCTGGTCGCGGATCCGGAAGAGGAAGAACGGGAGTTCGCCACGCACAGCTGGAACGCCGCCGACCTGTGGTTCCACCGGCGCAGCACGCTCGGCGAACGCACCGTCACCTGGGATCACTTCGGCCCGACGAAGTGGGCGAAAGACAGTTTCCCGCAGCCACCCGCGCGCAAAACGAGCTATGCCGGCGAACCGGTGTCGCTCGCGACGCCCGACCTCGCCGCGCTGCGCGCCACGGACCCGACGCTGACGGCGGTGCTGGAGGATCGGCAATCCACCCGCGCGTTCGATGACGACAACCCGATCACCCGTGCTCAACTCGCCGAGCTGCTGTACCGGACGGCCCGCACCCGCGGTGTCCGAAGTGCCGGTCCCGGTGAGGAATTGGCTTCGCGCCCCTACCCGTCGGGTGGCAGCGTCTACGAGCTCGAGCTCTACCCGATCGTGCGGCACGCCGACGGGCTCGCGCCGGGCATGTACCACTACGACTCGTTCGACCATCTGCTCCGCCCGGTCGCCGACCTGGATTCGCCTGCGGTGCAACGACTTCTGCGCGCCACCTCGGCGACCCTCGCGGAGGGCGGCGAACCGCAACTGGTGCTGCTGCTCGCCGCGCGGGCCGGACGCGTCATGTGGACCTACGAGCAGGTGGCCTACGCCAGCATCCTGAAGCACGTCGGCGTCGTCACGCAGACCGTCTATCTCGCCGCGACCGCGATGGGACTCGGCGCGTGTGCCCAGGGCTTCAGCGATACCGCCGCCTTCGCCGCCGCGGCGAACGTGAACGAGCTGACCGAATGCGCCGTCGGCAGCATCATTGTCGGCTCACCCGCGCGCGACCATTGACCAGCGCGCGAGCCCGCGGCCAGTGATGCGCCAGGTCGAGCAGGTAGCCGAGCTCCGACGTCATGTCCCGCGCTGATACCTGATGAAAAGGCGTCGCCCGCACGCCGATCGGCGCAACCCCCGCCGCTCGGGCACGCGCCGCCCTGGCGATCTGCGTGGCATAGGTCTCGACGGACGGCTCGGGCACGTCAACTGCCGACAGATGCGATCGGAGATGCATCAACGCGTCCCTGATCTCCACGGTCATCCGATACAGCCGCGACTCAGGATCACGACCGAGCCCGACACCCGCGGGCAGCACGACCTCGGGTACCGCCAAGGTGAGATCGCGCCACAACGGCTCCAGTCGCCGCAGATTTCGACCGGTCTCATCCCACCCGGTGCGCGCCAATACCACCTGAGCCAGCGGCACCGCCGTCACCAGCGCGACCAGCACACAAAACAGGCACGACGCCACACTCCACTCCATCGACATGGTGCCGGGCGGTTTGCCCTCGAACGCCTGCACCACCGTGAGACTCGCGCCGACAAACCATCCCGTCGCCAGCACGAGCAGACCGAAGTACGGCACCTGCTTCAGCAATGAGGCTTCGACCCGGATATCGCGCACACAGGCACGCACGATGTGCACCCCGGCCACCAGCAACGGAACATTGAACACCGTCCAACTGACCACCGCCCGCACCCAAAAGCCCGCTCCACCAGCACCTTCCGGCTGCCCGATGAGCACCGTCGTCGTACCAGCCAGCACGGCCGCGACGTCATAGACGCGCTGCCGATCACGCGCACCGGCCGGATCGGCACCGTCGAAAAGCTTCGCAAGACCATACAAATTGGCGGCCGCCAGCACCGAACAGAACAGAAAGAGCTGAACCGCCACCGCCTTGTCCCCACTGGCGAAGACGCTGTACTGCGCCACCGAGCCGACCGACACCCAGGTGATCGCACGATTGACGAGCCGAGCCGAAGGGGTGCTGTCGATCAGAATCCACCGAGCCAGCGTGACCGAACACAGCACCGCGATCGCCGCGATAACGAACCACATCGGCGCGGGCGCTGTCATCGGCGCGCTCCAGCCGAGGGCGACAAGACGCTCTCGATAGGCACCGGGGCGAACATCGGCACCTCCCTACCCGTCCAGTGATCAGCGGGAGCCGATCTTACGGTATCGAGATGGGCGCGCTCGCTGGCCGAACCAGGCTCGAATCAGGCCACTCGGATGTCCGCCGAGGCGGCGGCGCGGGCGGCTGGCCAGACCCGTGCCAGCTCGAGCAGGTCGTCGAGTTGGCTGCCCATGGCACGCGAGGGCTCGCGCTGGTCATGTACCGCGACTGCTGGTGGGGCGCCCCGCCGCTTGCTGTCCGCGGCACGGGCGATTTGTACGGCATAGCTTTCGACGGAATGCCGGTCGGCGGGCGGCATGTACTGCTTCAGATGCTGCAGTGCGTCTTGGATCTCGATGGACATGCGATACAGCCGAAGGTCGGGATCGCGGTGAGCGGGTCCCTTGTCCAGCACTATGCCGGGCACCACAGTGGTGAGGTCGCGCCACAGCGGCCATAGTCGCCGACAGCGGCGACCGGTGCGATCCCATCCCGCCTGTGCGAGCAGAGCGCCGACCACCTGCGCCGACAGCAGAGCGGTGATAACGAGATAGCTGAGGCAAGCCGCCGTTGTCCAGTCTGCGGGCGGGCTTTCGGACGGCTGACCGCCGAAGACCTGAAGACCCGACGCGACCACACCATAGATCGCGTACACCGCGGCCAGCAGAAGAACCGAGAAAGCCAGTCGTTCACGCACCGCGATCCCAGCTACGCGCAACTCACGCACACACGCACGAACGACGTGTATTCCGAGCAACACCCACGGGACGTTGAGAATCGCCCAGACCAGGGGAGATTTCCAGCCGAAGCTCGGCTCGAGCGGATCAGCCGGGCGCCCGATGAACATGACGACTACGGCACCAACGACGGCCACGGTGTTGTAGGCCACCTGCCGTCGCCGGGCCCTGTCCTCGTCCACACCGCCGAACAATGCCGCGAGGCCGTAGATGTAGGCGATCGTGATGGCGTTGCAGCCGAGGAATACCCGGTATGTCACGTTGGCGAGATCGGTGCCTGAACCGAGAACCTCGATAGCCGCACCGCCGGTCAACCAGCTCAGCACTCGGTTGACCAGACGATTGGCGAATGTTTCGTTCACCAATAACCAACGAGCCACCACGACTACGAACGCGAATGCGAGCGCTGCCGCCGCGAGCCAAGTCGGCGCGGGCTGAGTCATCGAGCCTCCCCACGTCGAACGGACAGCGGCACCGAACTTTATCCGACGTCGAGCGCCGCACCCACCGCCCCGACGGCGCGCTGCCAGATTTCCGCGAACCGCTCGATGTCACGATTGTCGAACAACACGTCGCTCCACCGCAGCAACGTAGCCAACTGCGGCCCAGCTGCGGCCGGGTACGTCGCAACAACCAGATCGAGGGCATAGCGTAGCGGCATATCCGGCTCCGATGCGACCGGAAGATGCTGGTGTAAAGAAAGATCCAGTATCGGCGTCCAGTCGGCTGAGCCACCCGCTCGGTCCGTGGCGAGATCCATTCGGCCCAGGTAGTCGAGCATGATCTGCGGATCACGCGCACCCGCCAACCCCGGGGCGGCATCGCCGTATCTGAGTAACCCGTAGTCCAACCCTTTGTTGGGCACGCTGTTCGTCTGAATCGCAACATCTTTCAAGAGATCCAGCACCACCAGCGGATCGGCCTCGGCACGATCGACATCAAGATCCCGACCAACACCGACTCGCAACGGATAGATGCTGGTGAACCACCCCACTGTGCGAGAAGTATCGACCTCGCTGTCGACGGAGACGTCCTCTCGACCGTGGCCCTCCAACGCGACAAGCGCGCCCTCGGCCGGGTCATCGCCGCGCTCGGACCGCAAGGTCGAGAGAGCAATCGCCAGCACGGTCAGCAGAAACTCCTGCATACCGAGGTCACCGCCGAGCCCGTCGAGCACCCGCCGTGTCATCGTGGTTGTGGTGAACGTCGGGGTTATTCGATAGGACGCCCAGGTGTCCGTTCCCGGATCGGGGTGGCGCGACCCGAGTACCGAATCCGCGCCCGACAGCTGCTCGACCCAAAACTTCTGCTGGGCAAGCACTTCCGGCGCAGTGCGACGCTCGTGAAGCAATTCGGCCCAGCGACGATAGCCGGTGAACTCAGCGGGGATGGCAGGAGTGGCAACCGATACCCGCCGATCGTTGACCTGCGCCCAGGCATCCGCCAGATCGGCAATGACGATCTGCAAGGAAATCGGATCCACCGCGAGATGGTGTATGTACATCAACAGCACGTCGGGCGCGTCTGCTCGCTCGAACCAGACCGCCTGAATCATGGCGCTCGCGAATGGATCTATACGATCGATCGCAGCTCGAGCATGCTCAGCCAGGATGGCGCCGAAATCGCCGTCCACCCGAGTCCGACTCAGCACTTCCGCAGCCCGGACACTGCCCGGCGCCCTGGTTTCCACCAGGTGTCCGTCCGGCGCCGCCACTAGCCTGGCGCGCAGCATGTCGTGACCATCCAGTAGCGCCTGTAGGACGGACTCCAGCCGTAACCGGTCTACGTCATCGGGCAGCGATATCAGTAAAGGCAGTGCGAGCCTTCGGAATCCGCCGTATTCGGACAACCACGAGATCACCGGGGTAGGCGAAACCGCGCCGTACTCGGCAATGCGGTCGGTGGCCGAATCTGCCACTGCCGCACGGGCATCGATGGCCTCGGCCAGACTACGCACCGTCGGATGGGTCATCACCATCGCTGCGCTGACCACGATTCCGGCCCGGCGCAGTGTGTTGACCAGAGAAATCGCAACGATACTGTCCATGCCGAGTGCGAAGAGATCATCGTCGACACCGAGGTGCTGTCCGCCGAACACGTCCGAAAATACTTCAGACAACGCACGTTCTGTGCTGGTGGCCGCCGCTGCGCCGGTCGCACCACCGGACAATGCCCGCTCGGCGAGTCGAGCCAGTTCGTGACCGTCCAGCTTGCCGTTCGCGTTGACCGGCAACAGGTCGAGCGCGATGATTCGCGCCGGAATCATGTACGCGGGAAGACATTCCGTCAGCTCGGCCCGGATGCGGCTCGGGTCGACGGGCCGGTTCGGTTGGCCGACAACGAAACCGACCAGGCTCGCGCCACCGGCTCGGCGCACCACGGTGACCGCCGCGGTGTCCACTCCGGACAGCCCGCGCAACGCGGTCTCGATCTCGCCGATCTCGATCCGATACCCGCGTACCTTTACCTGCGCGTCCGCGCGGCCGAGGTAACCGAGGCCGCCGTGCGGCAGGCGCCGCACCAGATCGCCGGTGCGGTACATGCGGCACCCGGGTCGCAGCGGGTCGGCCACGAAGCGATCGGCCGTGATAGCGGCTCTGCCGACATAACCGCGAGCGAGCTGGACGCCGGACAGGTACAGCTCACCGACGACACCACGGGGCACCGGCCGCAGCATGGAATCGAGGACATAGCCATACATTCCGGCGGTCGGCGTGCCGATGGTCGGTGTCTCGGTGGCGGCGACGGCCGCGACAACGGCCTCGACCGTCGTCTCGGTCGGCCCGTAGCAGTTGTAGACCGCGGTGCCGGTCAGCTCCCGCAACCGCGACCACAGCGCGGTGTCGATGGCCTCGCCGCCGAGGGCGAGCACCCGCAGTTCCCTATCCAGCAGCCCTGCCGCGCTGAGCTGCGCGAACATCGACGGCGTGGTGTCGATCATGTCGATGTCGTGCCGCGCCATACCCTCGACGAGCAGGTGCGCGTCACGCATCGCGTCGGTGCCGAACAGGTGGATCGCCTGACCGGCGAGCAAGCCGACCATCGGCTGCCATGAGGCATCGAAGCTGAGCGACCAGGCGTGCGCGATTCGCAGCGGGCGGCCGAGCCGTGCCATCGCCGGACGATAGACACGGTCGCGGTGGTCGGCGAAGTAGCCGGTCAAAGCGGCGTTGGTGCCGATGACGCCCTTGGGTTCACCGGTGGAGCCGGAGGTGAAGATCAGATACGCACTGTGCGATGGGTGCCGAGGCACTGCGGGCGCGACCGCTGGCTGCCGCGAAATACGTTCGGCAGCAGTCGGATCGTCGAGTACCAAGGTGTCGATCGACTGTCCGGCCAACAGGTGTCGGCAGCTGTCGAGCGCCACGGCCAGCACGGGTTGTGCCTGCCGCATGATCGATGCGATTCGCGTCGCGGGTAGCGAAATATCCACTGGCACATAGGCCGCACCGGCGGCGTATGTCGCAAGGATGGCGACGACGGACTGCGCAGATCGCGGTAGCACCAGTGCCACAACGGTTTCCGGCCCGACGCCGTGCTCGGCGAACTCACGGCCCAGCCGGCTCGCAGCCGCATGCAGCTCACGATAGGTGTATCGCTCCCCGGTGGCGACAGTCAGCGCCGATGCCTCGGGCGTCGAGTCGACCTGCCGCTCGAACTGCTCCCACACTGTCGACTCTGCCTGCGCCACGGAATCAGTGGCAGCGGTGCGGAACTCAGCGCGTTCGCTGGCGGAGAGGAGGTCGAGCGCATCCGGCGTCGCGTCGCCGATATCCGGCAGCTGGCGCAGCACCGAAAGTAGCCGTTCGCCGATCTCCGCGCAGCTCAGATGCGGCAGCGCCGCCGGAATCGCCTCCACCAGAACCACCAGCTCGTCCTCGCTCAGATGCGACACCACCGTCAGTGGGTAGTGGGCCAGGCTTTCCATCTCGATCGGCCGGAAGCAGGCGCCGTCCGGCGTGGTGACGGTGTGGATCGCGTCGCCGATCGGCGCGTTCTCGAACACGAAAAGCGTGTCGAACAACGCACCGTGACCGACCGTGCGCTGCACCGATGACAAGCTCAGATACCCGGCATCTCGCATAGCGGCGGATTCCCGTTGCAATCGTGCGCACTGCTCCACCACAGTTGCCGAACGCTCTAGCCGGTGCGCGACCGGAACGGTGTTGATGAACAGGCCGACCATGCCTTCTACCCCGGCCAACTGCTCGGGCCGGCCGGAGATGATGGTGCCGAATACGACGTCGCGACGGTCGGTTAGCCTGCCGAGTACGACCGTCCAGGCGAACTGCACGGCGGTGTTGAGGGTAAGGCCGTGCGCACCTGCCCACTGTCGCAAGCGCGCGGTGTCGTTGGCGGGCAACAAGAGTCGTGTCTTCTCCGGCACACCGGCAGCGACCGAGGACCCCTCGGCGATCATCAATGGACCGCTGAGGTCGCCCAGATAGTCAGCCCACCGGCGCATCGCCGCGGCACTGTCCTGCGCGGCCAGCCAGCCGATGTAATCCCGGTACGGTCGCGGCGCAGGTAGCGAATCCGTGGTGCCACCAGCCTGATACACCGCGAGCAGCTCGGTGAAGAACACCGCGACCGCCCAGCCATCCATCAGGATGTGGTGTGCGGTGAGGATCATTCGCCGCCGGGGCGGTGTCGCGTCCGGCACGGTCAGCAGCACAAAGCGCAGCGCAGGACCATGACTCAGGTCGAACGGCCGCCGTCGCTCCGCTTCCGCGATGCCCGGGAATTCGGCGGGCATCGCGGCACGTTCGGACCATGGCAACTCGGCACGGTCCGGCACGACCTGCACCGGCTTGGGAACATCGGTGTCCCAGAACGAGACTCGCAAGTTCGGATGGCGTCCCAGCATCGCCTGGGTGCTGGCGCGCAGGCGTGCGACATCCACCGGGCCGTCGATGTCGACGACGAACTGCATGGTGTACAGGTCGATTCCGTCGCCGGTCAACTGGGACAGCGAGAAGAGCCCCTCCTGCAGTGGACTGAGCGCGAGCACGTCCTCGATCTGCGGCGGCACGGTATCGGTCGCGCTCATCACCGCGCCTGCCACGAGGCGGTCAGCGCGGCCAACGCGTCGGCGTCCAGGCCGGAGGCACTCATCGGCGCGTGCTCGACCTGCGCTTGATCCGCTTCTCGCGTGGCCTGTTTCACCGCAGCATCGACCGCGGCCGCCAGTTCCGCGATCGTGAAATGCTCGAACACGAGTTGGGGAGTGAGTGGCAGCCCGAGTTCGGCCGCGCGAGCCGACCACTGAATGGAGATCACACTGTCGCCACCCAACGCGAAGAATCCGTCGTCGGCCTCGACATCGGTGATGTCCAGCAGCTCCTCGAGCAGCGCGATCAACGTGCGCTCGGTCGCTGTCGGCTGCCCGCCGCTTGCCGCACGCGGCGACTCGGTTGCCGTCGATCGGGCGGCGGGCGGCTCGAGCAGCCGCTCGAGATCGGCCTGCGCCAGCACCCGTAGCTCGGCGATGGTGCGATCCGGGTCGGTGGCGTACGCGTCAAGCGTCGCGGCCACCGCGTCGGCGATCAGCCGCGTGGTCGCCGGATCGTAGAGGTCCGCGTTGGCGACGACGCGCACCTCGAGGCCACCGACGGACGTCACGTTGAAGCTCAGATTCAGATCCAGGAACGAGATATCGAAGTCGACCGGTAATACGGTGATCGTGGCGTCGCCCTCGGCACTCAAATCGACCGCGGCCGGTGCCCAGTCCGCGCCGCGGAAATGAATCATGCTCTGGAACAATGGGTTCCGTGTGCGTGACCGTACCGGGTTGATCGCCTCCACCAGGCGTTCGATCGGTAGCTCCTGATGCCCGTACGCGTCGAGTACCACATCGCGACCGCGAATCACCGTATCCCGCAACGTCGGATTGCCGGACAGGTCATTGCGCAGCACGACCATGTTCGCGAAAAGGCCGACCAGGTTTCCCAAGGCCTCGTCGACCCTGGCGGCCACCGGGGTCCCGAGCGGAATGTCGGTCCCGCCACCGAGCTTGTGCAGCACGGTCGCCACCACAGCTTCGTACACCATGAATTCGCTTGCACCGCACTGTTCGGCGAGTGCTGTCAGGTCACTGCGCCGCGTCGGTGACACGGTGAATGTCGAGACCTCACCACGCTTGCCGAGCACCGGCGGACGCGGACGATCCGGCGCCACCGAGATCTCGTCCGGCACCCCGGCCAGTTTCGTCCGCCAATGGTCGATCTGGGACCGGCCGAAGGGGCTCACGGTATCCGCCGTGCCCGGCTCGAAGGCATCCCGTTGCCACAGTGCGTAATCGGCGTACTGAATCGACAGCGGCGCCCACCGCGGTGCTCGTCCGCTATCGACACGCGATTGATAGGCGGTGATGAGGTCCGCCAGGAAAACGCTGAACGACGCATGGTCGACCACGACGTGGTGCATCAACAGCGAAAGTACGGAGGTCTGCGCGTCGAGCAGCAGCAGCCGCGCCCGGATCAGCGGTTCACCATCCAGCGCGAACCGGTACGTGGCGATCTCGGCCAGGTCCGCGGCCAGGCGGTCGCCGGCACTGCGCATACTCGGCACAGGTACCTCGAGCACCGGGTGGACGAGCTGGTAAGGCACACCGTCACGTTCGGGGAAGGTGGTACGCAACACCTCGTGCCTTGCCACCACATCGCCGACAGCGGCGGCCAGCGCGGCGGTATCGAGTGCACCGTCCAGCCGTAACGTGAAGGTCAGGTTGCCCACCGCGCTCGGGCCATCCATGCGATATTGGAACCACATTGCGAGTTGCGAATAAGACAGCGGGACACAGTCTTCCCGCGCCCGACCGCCGAGTTGCGGCCGATCCGAGCCGACCGACGCGCCGAGAGCGTCGGCTCCGCTCTGCGTGACCTCGTCCATATCCACCGCATCGAGGTCGATGCCGAACTCGTCACGGAATCGCGCGACCAACCGCGCCGCGAGGCCCGCCGCGGTCGGGGAATCGAAGACGACACGCACGTCGAGTTCGACGCCGAACTCGGCCCGGATCCGCGCGACAAGCCGGGCGGCGAGCAGCGAGTGGCCGCCGAGTTCGAAAAACGATTTGTCGGCACCAACGCGCTGCACGGAGAACAGCTGCTCGAATATCGCGCACATCCGCCGTTCGGTTGCCGTTGCCGGTTCCCGATACTGCTGCCCGGCTGCCGGTGCCAGCGCGGGTAGTGCGCGCTTGTCGAGCTTTCCGTTGGTCGTCAGCGGGATCTCGTCGATGACCGCGAACGCACCGGGCACCATGTAGTCCGGGAGAACCGCGGCACAGTGCGCACGCACCAGTTCGAGGTCGATGTCGGCGGCCGCGGAATTCGCCGCACGCACCACGTACGCGGCGAGCATCGGCCCGGTGACCGGGTCCTCGGCGACCACTACTACGCAGTGACCCACGTTCGGATACGCCGCGATGGCCGCCTCGATCTCGCCAGGCTCGATCCGGAATCCGCGCACTTTGACCTGTTCGTCGGCGCGGCCGATGAAATCGAGCTCCCCGAAACTGTTGCGGCGCGCGAGATCTCCGGTTCGATAGAGCCGTGCCCCCGGCTCGAACGGATCGGCGACAAATCGCTGCGCGGTCAGATCCGGGCGCCCGAGGTAGCCGCGAGCCAGCTGCGCGCCACCCAGATAGATCTCCCCGACGACTCCAGTCGGTACGAGCTGCAACGCCTCGTCCAACACGTATGCGTAAACGTTGCGGTTCGGGATGCCGATGGGCACAGTGCCGACACCCTGTGGTCCCTCGACGGGCATGTGCGTGGAGCAGACCACCGCCTCGGTGGGCCCGTAGTGGTTTCGCAGTTCGGCGTCGAAGATTCCGGTGAACCTATCGGCCACCTCACCCGGCAACGCCTCGCCGCCGACCGGAACATGCCGCAGCGCACGCCATTCGCTCACCTCGGGTAGCAGCAAGAAGCTGCTCAACATCGACGGGACCATGTGGAACACGGTCACGCCGCGCTGGCTGATCAGATCGGCGACGTAGCGGACATCGTGGAAGGCATCGGGTTTCGGGACGATAAGTCGCGCACCCAGTGTCAAGGTGACGAAGATATCCGCGAGCGAGGCGTCGAAACTGACCGACGCGGACTGCAGCAGCCGATCGTCCGCGGTAACCCCCCACTCGGCGGTGAAACCCCCGATGTGCTCGGCAATCGCCGCATGGGATACAGGTACGCCCTTGGGTTTTCCGGTGGATCCCGAGGTGTAGATGACATACGCCAGATGGCCGGGGCGCAGCGGTCGGACCCGATCGGCGTCGGTCGGATTCGATTCCGGTAGCTCGGCCGCCGCCGCCTCCGCCGCAGCCAATTCGACCAGGCCGAGGACAAGCCGTGGCCCGGCGTCCTCGATCAGATAGTCGATCCGATCGTCGGGGTAGGCGGGATTGATGGGCAGGTAGGCGCCGCCCGCCTTGAGCACGGCGAATACGGCGACGATGAACTCCACGGAGGTCACCAGGCGCACGCCGACGATGTCCTCGGCACCGATGCCATGCTGAATCAGCCAGTGCGCCAACCGGTTCGAGCGCCGATGCAGTTCGTCGTAGGTGAGTTCCGCGGTATCGGAGACCAGCGCCAGTGTTCGCGCAACTACCGCTGCGCGGTGCTCGAGCATATCCACCAGTGTGGTCGGCGCCATCTCGACGAGTTCGCCGTGCGACAGCGCCAGAATCGCCGCCCGGTCCGAACCGCCGAGCATGTCGAGATCGCCGATCCGGTGGTCCGGCGTACTCAACGCGCTGTCCAACAGACGCACGAAATGCACGAGCAGCTGGTCGACCAGTGGCCGGGCCAGCACATCCACCTGATACTCGGCCTCGAGCACCGAGATGCCGTCGGAATTCAGCACAACCGCCAGAGCCAAGGGGATCTGAGCCGTCGAAGCACCAAGCTCCAATTCTGCTGCGGTAACGCCGGATAACGCGAATCTCGCCGTGCTCGTGCGCACGCTGAACCCGAGACGCACCAGCTGGTCCATCGCGTCTCGACCGGCGATCCGCTCCGGATTCAGCTCGCGGACAACACGATCGATCCCGACACTCTGATGACTGAACGCGCCGACGCACGTCTCACGCACCGAGTCGACGAGGGTACCGAAGGTGTCCTCCGGCGCCAATGTGGCGCGAAGCAGCAGCGTGTTGCCGAAATACCCGATCAGGCCCGCCGCGGACGCGCGGCGGTCGGTTACCGGAACGGAGACCAGGAAATCCGTTGCCGCCGTGTAACGCCGAATCAATGCGTCGAACGCGGCGAGTAACACCATGAACGGGGTCGCCGCCCGCTCACGCGCGAAGGCGTCGACGCGGGCGAGCAGGTCGGCGGGCAACTCCAAGCTGCGGCGCTCGGCCTGTTTGGACGGCGCGGCCGCCGCCGATCCTGGCAGTTCGAGCGGCTCGGGCAGTGGACGCAAGGTGTCACGCCAGTAGTCGATACTCGTGGCATCGGCGTCATCGGCCGCGTCGATCACCTCGACGGCGACGAATTGTGCTTGGGTGTCGTCGATCTCGCGGTCACCGCGATAGGCGGCATTGAGCTCCGCGAAGAAGACCTGCCACGAGTCGTCGTCCCAGCAGATGTGATGGATGACGAGCAGCAGCACGAACTCTTCGGCGCCGGTACGGGCCAGCGTGACGCGCAGCGGCAGTTCGCAGGACAGGTCGAAGGGGCGGCCGAACTCGCGTCGAGCAAGCACCTCGACCCGGCGCTCGCGCCCGTGTTCGAGAAGGTCCGTCAGGTCAGTCGAGTCCCAAGCGATCTCGGCGTCGTCCTGAAATACCTGGTACGGCTCTCCATCCCCGTCCACGCCGTAGGTCGTCCGCAGAATGTCGTGCCGGGCGACGACGCCGGCGAAGGCGGCCCGCAGCCGTGCCTCATCGAGGGCCCCGGTCAACCGGTAGGCCAGGCAGATATTGAGGGTAGGGTCCGCGAGGTCGCGGGTCTGCAGGAACCACATCCGGCGCTGACCTGGTGCGAGCGGGTGCCGCTCGCCCGGTGCGACGCGTCGTGTCGGTGATGGCGTCGATGCCGGTGCGGCCAAGCCTTTTTCACGCAACCGCTGCTGTAGTAGTTGCTTGCGCCGCGCCTGCGCGGACATGGTGACGGCGTCGGTGTTCGACATGAATCTGGCCCCTAAGCCCTAGTGCGAGTTCGCTGCCATCAGCAGCACGACATCGTTCAGTGACGCGCCGCCGAGAATCGCGGCGACCGGCAGATCGCGGTCGAGCTCTGATTTGATCCGCTTGCGGAAATCGAGTGCCTGCAGGGAATCCAAACCGAGCGCAACCAGCGGCACGGCGCTATCGATGGCGTCCGCTCCCGTGGCACCCATGACCTCTCCCAGCTGACAACGCACCTGGTCGAACAGCGATCCGGCGGCCAATCCCGTCGGCGCCGCATCCACGACATCGCCGGAATGGGAAGTGCCGGATTCCGGGACGATCGATGGCGACTTCGCCTTTTCCCGCGCAAGTACTTCGGTGAGAACTGGCTCGAATCCAACAGCCGACAGCACAGCGTGCATCCGGGACCAATCGGCGGCGATGACGAGCCGGTTGCCCGGACGGCCGATCGCCGCGTGTTCGGTCAGGCCCACTGTGAGCGCGTCGGCCGGATCCATCGAAACAACGCCTGCCGCGGTGACGCGGTCCAGGCCGACCGCATGCAGTGGTCCCGGCAGATCCCAGATTCCCCATTGCATCGAGACGGCGTTCACGCCGTCGGCCCGCAGCCGCATAGCGAGCACGTCGAGCATTCGATTGACGGTGGCGTACAGGATCTGTCCTCGCCCGCCGAATGTGGCGGCGGCCGAGGAACAGATGATGATTCGGCAGTCGGCGGCGAGCGGCCAGCTCCGCAGCGCGTTGGTGGTGCCGATGATCTTGGAGCTCGCCGTCTCCCGCACCTTGTCGGCGGTGACCTCGGCCAGATCGGCGTGCACGTAGTTCACCGCGGCATGCACGAGGGTGGTGATCGGGCTGTCCGCGGATTCGGCGGCGAACCTTCGCGCGGCGGATTCGTCGCTGACATCGCAGGCGAGGACAACGATCTCAGTGCCGCGAATCGCCCTGATCTCGCGTACCCGAGCGGCGACGGCGCCGGTCGCACCGGACCGGCTCAGCAAGGTGATGCGCTGAGCGCCGTGCTCAGCGAAGTACTCGGCGAACTTCAGTCCCAAAGTGCCGGTGCCGCCGATGATTACGACATGGTTGAGCTCGGCCGATGTCGGTGCGGAGTCCGGACGCGCCGCGTCGACCTCGAATCGTTTGGCATACAGCCCATTACCTCGCATGGCCAGTTGCGGCTCACCCTTGGCGTGCAGGGCACGAACGATCGCGGCCGCCTGTGCGACCGCGTCATCACGTGCCGCCAGATCCAGGTGACGGAAGGCCGTGCCGATGTGTTCTGCGGCGAGACAGCGGAAACCGGCGGAAACCGCGCCGTGGAACAGATTCGGAGCCGGGTCGTCGGGCAGCACCGACTCGCCGTCGGCGGTCAGCAACCAGCAGTCGGTGACCGCTGGATCGATGACGGGTAGCCAGCGTGCGGTGTAGAAGTCGGCGACTCGGCTCACCGCATCGGGACCGTCGAGGTCAGCAAGTGCGGGCAGCAAGACGACAACGGAATCGTAATCTTGTGCCGCTGGCGGTCTTTCGGCATCGAAGACCGCCGACTCCGCGCCGTGCTCCTCGGCCGCGGCACGGATCGCCGCGACGAGGCCAGCACGCGCTCCGGTCGGATCGACCAGGAGCAGACGACGCGGGGACATCAGCGAACGACGCCCGAGCCGGACCCAGCTCTCCAATAGCCTTGTCGGAGAGACACCTTCGCCGGCGGTGGGTTCTTCGTGGTGCGGGACGGGGGTGGCCTGCGCAGATTGGTACGGCGCCCACAGCTTTTGGGGCGCCATCACCGTGTTCGGAAAGTCGCGCAGTGGCAGCCGTACCGCGCCCGAACTGGATTCGACGCGCAGCGCCGACCACCGGTAGTTCTGATCTTGCACGGCAACCGTCGCGAGATTGCGCGTGAACTCGCCCAGTCCGGACGCGGTTCGCGACGAGGTGCCGATGACTCGGAAATCGCGCGGCGCTGACGTGGGATCCGGCACCAGGGTCAGGTTCTCCTGGATGGCCAGTTGCAGCATCGGATGTTCGGCCACCTCGACGAAGGTATCGACACCGTCGTTCGCCGCCGCGACGATCGCGCGATCGAAACGCACCCGATTGCGCAGGTTCCAGTACCAGTACTCCGCGTGTTCGAGATCGGGGGTGATCGGTGTTCCGAGCGTTGCGCCGTAGCAGGGGATGTCGCTGGCGGCGAAATACGTGCTGCTGAGTTCGTCACCCATGAAGTTGCCGACACTGCGGCCGATCTCGACGACCATCGACGTGTGCGCCGGATAGGCGACCCGGATCTCCCTGGCGAATCGACCACGCGCGTTCGCGGTGGTCACCGTGTCGACGATGGTTGCCCGATCCCCCGAGATGGCCAGGATGTGCGGTGAGTTGATCACCGACAGTTCGGCCCAGCCGGAATGCCTGGCCAGCAGGTCCTCACATTCGTCACGGTCCATGCCGAGCACTGCCATGGAGTAGCCATCCGGGCTCATCTGGTCGACCAGTAGCGACCGATGCGTCACCACGAGAATCGAATCACGAAGCGTCATCACGCCGGAGACCGAGCAGGCGGAGAGCTCACCCTGACTGTGACCGATCGTCGCCGCGGGCCGCACGCCCGCCGCCTGCCACATCGCGGCCAGCGCGGTCATCTGGAACAACAGCGCGGGCTGCACCACCTGCACGGTGTCGTCGAATTCGCCTTCATCGCCGAGTAGGTAGTGCAGCGGCTGCGTGTGGCCGTATCGGTCCTGGAATATCGCGGCGCATTCGTCGACCGCGGTACGAAACGTCGGCGAGATGTCGTAGTACAGCTTGCCCATGCCGGGTCGTTGGCTGCCTTGGCCGGGAAAGACGAAGCCAACGCGACGAGCGCTGGCCGCACCTACAGTCGACACCACCGAGGGGTGCTCGCTGTCCGCGACGACCGATGCCAGCGCGTCGAGCAATTCATCGCGCGAATCGACCATCGCGAGCGCTCGGCGCCTGCGGGCTACCCGGGTGCGGAAGATCATGTCGGCCACTCGATCAGGCGTCACCGTCGGGTGGTCCACGAGATAGGCGCGAAGCGCGGCGGCTTCGGTCCGCAGACCGTCGACCGTATCGGCGGACAGCAGCACGGGGGTTGTGCCGTCCGGGAGCCGGTATTCAGACATCGAGGTCCTCCAGCACGGGCATGGCGAGGATGGCGTGCGCGTTGGTTCCCGCGACACCGAACGAGGAGACCGCGCCGAAGCGGGTGTCGTTGACCGGTTCCCAAGGTTCGAGTGCCGCGGCCAGTCGAATACTGGTCGCGTCCCAATCGATTTCGGCGGTCGGCCGGTCCGTGTGCAGACTGGCCGGAATCTGTCCATTGGCCCCGGCCAACAGCATCTTGATCAGACCGAGGATCCCGGCGGCGGCCTGCGCGTGGCCGACGTTCGACTTCACCGAGCCAAGGCGTGCGCTGCCCGTCACGCGGTCGACAGCCCCGTACACCTTGGCCAATGCCGTCAGCTCGAGCGGATCGCCGACGGGCGTCCCGGTGCCATGGCCCTCGACCAGCCCGATGTCGTCCGGCCGAATTCCCGCCGCGGACAAGGTCTTTTCGATCAGCTGACATTGTGCCGACACACTCGGAACCGCGATTGGCGCGCCCTTGCCATTGTGGTTGACCCGCGAAGCGAGCAGTCTGCCGTAGACCCGATGTCCGAGCGCCCGCGCTCGGGATTCATTTTCCAGCACGACAACGCCCGCGCCCTCGCCCCACAGCGTTCCGGTGGCGTCGGCGGCATAGGAGCGGCAGTGCCCGTCGGTAGCCAGTGCGTGGTTCTTGGCGAACTCGAAGAATGCCGCGGGCGAACCCATCACACAGACACCGCCCGCCAGTGCCCAATCACATTCCCCGGCACGGAGTGCGCTCGCGGCAAGGTGCAGCGCGGTCAACGAGGAGGCACACGCTGTATCGGTGGTCAGCGAAGGACCGACCAGGCCGAGATTGTGTGAGATCCGACCGGCCACCGCCCCGAGGGCCGACCCGGTCGCACGGTATCCGCTGTATTCGGTGACCGCGGCGGCCGGCGGCCCGTACTCGTTGATGGACGCGCCCATGAAGCAACCGGCGTCGGCACCGTCCAACTCGCCTGGATTGATGCCCGCGTTCTCCAACGCGCGCCATGCCACCCGCAGCGCGACCCGCTGCTGCGGATCCATCGATATGGCCTCACGCGGCGTGATCCCGAAGAACATCGGATCGAATTCCGTTGCACCGGAGAGAAATCCACCGGCATCGGCGACTCTGCTCCACCCCTGCGTTCGGTGCAGGGAAAGCAACTGCTCGACCGGCCACTCACGATTGCGCGGGAAAGACCCGATGAGTTCGCGCGATTCAGCGATCGCAGTCCAGAACGCCGACAAGGTGTCGATACCGCCCGGCGCCTCGACGGCCATCCCGGAAATGACGATCTGATCCACCACGCTGCTCATCCGACCCGATTCAGTTCGGGCGCGAGCACTTCCGCGATTTCCGCGGAGTTCGTATTCAGATAGAAGTGACCGCCATCGAAAACTGTTACCGCTAGATCCTGCTCGCTGTGGTTTGCCCAGCCGTATAGCTCACGAACGGTGACGAAATCGTCTTCGGCGCCACCGACGGCGTGAATACGCGCTCGCACCTTGACATCCGGCAGGCAATCGTAGGCATCGAAGGCCAGATAGTCGGCCTTGACGACGGGCAGCGCCAGCCGCATGATTTCACGACTGCCGAGCACGTCGGCGCCGGTTCCCGCGAGCGTGGACAGGTGATCGATGATCTGCTCGTCCTCGGTCGGATGTGGTGGCAGATCGGCAACCCGACTCGGCGCTACCGCTGCCGACGCGCCGAGCAGGCGCACCTCCCGACCCGCGGCTTCGGCAAGGCGGACGAACTCGAAGGCGATGATCGCGCCCATGCTGTGCCCGAAAACGGTGAGCGGCTGTGCCCGATCGTGCGACGAGGACCGAAATGCTTCGAACGCACCGAGCGCAATGCCAGGCAGGCTCGTCACCGGTGCTTCGCGTGCCCGATCCTGCCGACCGGGATATTGGAAGACGACAACGTCGAAGGCGTCGCTCAATTGTTGAGCGAACGCTCGATACGCCGATGCGCCGGCACCGGCGTGCGGGAAGATCAGCAGTGGTGTCGAGGCAGCAGAACGTGGCGTCTGAAATTGCCTGAGCCATCCGAGTTCGCGTGCCATGCCTACCCTCTCCTGCATGCCGCCGATATCGCATCAGCGACCGTTTACGCCTGGTCTTTTCGCGACCGAAATGAGAATCCGGACATTCGCGACGTCGTCGTATCGACGAAAGGCCTTGCACGCCTTGTTGGCAACTCTCCGCCGATGTGATGGTGATCGGCGTGCACAATCTTACAGCGCTACCTTAGGCTAGGCTAGCCTTACCAACGACGTGATCTTAGTAACGATCGAACGGAGCGCATGCCGATGAGCGAAACGGGGACGCCATACGTCTTTCCGCGCGAGCTGACCGACATTTCGGACGAAATTCGCGCTGCCCAAGCACCGATAGCGCCGCGTTTCGCTGAGCCATTCCGGCTGCGTGTCGCAGATCCCGACAGCAACGACCCCGAGACCATCGCCGAATGGATGTCTCTGCCGCACCTGGTCGAGACTTGGGAGCAGCCGTGGACCGCGGGCCGACGACGAGCGGATATACGCGCCCAATTGGCCGGAACCTACTCGCGGCCATGCATTCTCGGCCTCGACTTCGCGAGCATCGATCGACCCGAGCTCGGGCATCGAGAGGTCGCCTACGTCGAGTTGTATCGCGCGGCCAAGGACGAGATCGCCACACTGTACGAATCCGACGCCATGGACGTGGGTTTCCACATCGCCACCGCTGATCCGAATCTGATCGGCAAGGGGGTGATATCGACCTGGATCGGCAGGCTCGGTGTCGAAGTGTGGCGCGCGGAGCCACAATGCCGACGCCTGATGTGCGACCCCGACCATCGCAACGCGGCGATGCGCAAGGCACTGGAGAAGACCGGCTGGCAGCACCTCGGCGAGTTCGATGTCCGGTCCGATCGCCGGATCTCGCTCTACACTCTCCCGCGCGAACCCGGCGACATGCCGGTAATCCGACGCTGATCGCGGATTCACCTACCGAAACACCAGGTGACGGGCGCCGGTTCGCGGATGGGCCGGTTCGGCCAGCAGCACCCGATCCGAAAGTTCACCGAGGCAACTGAGATTCGGAAACCCAGGACCCTGCGTGAGTGCCGCGAGGTTGGGCAGATACAGCTTCGAAGCCAGCCCGGATACCGCGAGGTCGTAGCCGATCGATGATTCGATCCGCGACTGGGTGAGCGGGCCGCCGACCGCCAATTCCAGCAGATCCATCGCGTAGGCATCGAATAGCCCGAGGAACCACAGTGGCTGGCCACCGGTGGCGTCGATGACCAGGTCGAAGGTGTGTACCTGGTCCGTGCGCAGCTCGTTGCGCAGGGTGACGGCTACTCCATCGCCGTGGTCGGCGACGCGGATCACTCGGCCCTGTAGGTGATGAACTCGGTTGTCGCCCAGCAGATTCTCTTGCACCCGCACCGAGAAGACGCCGCGATCGGTGCGCCGGATCACCTCGCGGCGCTCGTCGACGCTCAGCGCTTGCCAGGTGATCGAATCGCTGAAAAGCGAGTTCTCGAAATAGCTTTCGCCCCGGGTATAGATCGTTGCCGCGGGGGAGATCACCGAGATGGTCAGCATGTCGTGACGAACCAGTTCGTGGAGCGCGGAGCCCGCGGTCTCCCCGCCACCGATCACCGCGGCCCGCGAGGACAGCGGCAACGTGCGCCGAGCGGCCAGATCCCAGAACTCGGCGATGCTCAGCACCCGCGGATGCTCGGCGAGCGGCTGGCCACTATGGCCGGGGCCGGTGATCATCAAGCCATCCGCGTCGATCTCGGTGACCGAGCCGTCCGAATCGGTCACCGAGACCCGCCAGCGATCGTCGGCGACCGCGACCGAACTCACCGTGCCGAGAACAAGTTCGAGATCGAGCTTGCCGGCTACCCACTGCAGGTACTTGGCCCAGACGTGATGCTGCGGGTTGGGACGGCCTCGGTCGATCCACTCGGCATAGGTGCCGTGCTCAACCAGGAAGGACGCCCAGCTGAACGCCGTCATAGCCGCATCGATTTCTCGATTGCGGCCGCGCGCCAAGGTCGAGTGATACGGGAAGCCGATGTCTTTCTCGGGGCTGGTGCCGAGCCGGTGCCTGCCGTCGGTCCAGCCGCCGCTCGGCAACCAGTTTCCACCGACCGCGTGCGCCTCGACCACCACCACGCGTGGCGCTGGCAACCCGAATGCACGCAGTACGTGAGCTTTCGCCGCTACCGCAAGGGCTTTCGGCCCGGCACCGACGACAAGGAGCGTTTCCACGGTTCTCCCGACTCTTCGTGAGCGCTGTGTGCACGCCCACAATGTTGGACCCACCCCATTGCTGTTTGCATAGGCTTACCTTATTTTGCAAGACAGTGCTAGTCCTCGAATCGACAAACGCAGCACGCTACCGATTGGAATGAAATGATGACCCGACCTCGGAACAAGCCGCTGATACGCCTTGCCGCCACAGCGTTTTCACTGACCGCCGCCGCCTTGATCGGCACCTTCAGCACCGTGGCGACCGCCGCCCCCGCGATGGCAACGCCCATCGTCGCGCCGGTACACGCCGCGGCGCCGAGCGTCGGTGAACTGAAGGCGAAGTTGCAGCTGGTGCTCAATACCGGCGCCGCACGCTCGGCCCGCGCCAACGAGCTGGAAGCCGGCGAGTCCGGGCTCAGCCTGGTCGATCAGGTCGGCACCGTGATGGCGAGCGCACCGTCGAGCTTCCGCTGGGATCTCCTCGGTCCCGTCAACGTGTCCGGCGACCGGTTGACCGCACAGCTGACCACGTCGGTCGACGGATGGGACCCCTGGTTCTTCGAGCTGTCCTGGAAGCAGATCGACGGCACCTGGAAGCTGACCCGCGAGGCGGAGTGCACCGTCGCGGGCGTCGCGATGCTGCCCTGCACGGTGTAAATAGCGGCGTCACAACGGAAATGGCCCCCTGCGCACCGGGGGTCATTTTCTTCCACCGATGTGTGACATATGGAACACGCGATTCTCCAATGAACTTAGGCTATCCTTACCCACATGGGTAGAGGACTCGAAGGCCTGATGCTGAAGGCGTGGCGCGCCGAGGATTACCGCCTCACCGTCACCTCGACCGAGACCGTCACGGACAAGTTCGTGCGGCTCGGCTTCTCCGCCGGGGGGCTACTGGCAGATCACGCGGTACATCCGACGCAGTGGGTCCGGCTGTGGATCCCCAACGGGGACAAGGAACATCAGCGCGGTTACACGCTGGTCGATCCGGATCCGGCGGGCGATCGGTTCTGGATCGAGTTCGCGATACACAACGGTCCGGCAGCGGAGTGGGCGCTGAACGCGGCCGTCGGCGCCGAGATCGATGTGTCGGTCTTGGGTTCGGACTTCGAGCTGCCGGATCCGATGCCGAGCGAGTTCGTCGTCTTCGGCGATACCGCCTCGCTGCCCGCGATCAACTCGCTGCTCGACGCGATCGGCGACACCCCGGCGCGGGTGTGGCTGGAGTGGCAGTACGAGTCCGACACCACGTTGCCGGTGCGGAACAAGCCGCATCACCAGGTGACCTGGTTGCAGCGCCTCGACGACGGCCGGTTGCTGCGCGAACAGGCGCAGGAGCTGAACTGCCCGAAGGACGCGTTCGCCTGGGTGGCTTGTGACGGCCACACCACGCGCTCGATCGTCAAATCGCTCAAGACCATCCACGGCCTGCCCAAGACCTCGATCAAGGGGCGGGCCTACTGGAAGTAGTACCCGCGGCACCCCATCGGGGGTAGTCCGTCATTCCGGAGGATGACCTCGATCGCGACCTTCTGGCGACGCGCGACCGGTGGTCTGTGCCGCAGGCTGGTACTCGGGTTCGGGGCCGGTCGCGCGACGTCCGCACGGCCGGTGACGGAGCGGAGGTCAGCGACGAATGTCGATCATGGATGTTCTCTTGGCGCTCGGCGTCATCGCGTTCGCGGTGTCGACGGTCGCGTCCCGGCGGATCGCGCGCCGGGTGGCACCCGTGGCGCTGCCGGTGCTCCTCGTCGGATGCGTGGTTCAGTGGCTGATCGAGGGGTTCTACTGGCAGGTGGTGCCGACGTATGTATTGATCGGCGCGGCGGCGGGACTTGTTGTCGCGCAACTGAAGTGGCCCGGCGACGCGGCGGTGTCGCGGGTGCGTCGGTTGCCGATGGCGCTCGCCCGCGGTGTGGTCGGATTGCTGGTTGTGCCTGCGGCGATCGCCTGGTTGGTTGTTCCCGTTCCCGACCTGCCTCGTCCGACCGGGCCGTATGCGGTGGGTACCGAAATCTTTCGCTGGGTGGATCGGGATCGGCCGGAGACGGCGACGGATTCGGCCGAGGATCGGCGCAATGTCGTTGTGCAGGCCTGGTATCCGGCGGATCCGGCGGCGCGCGGTGGGCGCTCGGAGTATCTCGACGGACTGAACCGGCTGCCGAAGAATATCACGATGCTGCCAAGGTGCCTCATGCGCGGGTACCACCGCATAGACACGCATGGGCGGACGGAAGTCTCGATCAATGCCGATCGCGCGCGCTGGCCGGTGGTGCTGTTCTCGCCGGGATACGGTGCGCCGCGGGCCTTTTACACCGGGCTGATCGCCGATCTCGCCAGCCGTGGCTTCGTGGTGCTCGCCGTCGATCATCCGTATGAGGTCGCGGTCACCGAACTCGCCGACGGCACCATCGCGACGCCGCGGCAGCACTTCCTGGACAATGACCCGGACGAATCTCGCTATATGAGTGGACAACTCGACGTTCGAGCGGCGGATCTGCGCTTCGTGGTCGATCAGCTGCTGCGGCCGGACACGATGGGGCCGCGCCTGTCCGGCCATCTCGACACCGATCATGTTGCCGCCATCGGTCATTCGTTCGGCGGCGCGACCGCGGCGGCCGCGCTAGCGGGCGATCCTCGGCTGAAAGCGGCGGCGAATATCGATGGCACACTGTACGGCTCGCTGCCGCAGCAGACGCTGACGAAGCCCTTCCTGCTTGTGCAGAGCGATCATGCGGAGACGGGGCATTCCGATCAGTTCCTGACCGGCAATGGCGCGCTGCTCGATCGGATGCGGGCGCCCGGCTTCCGGTACGAGATCGAGGAGGCCAATCACTACAGCTTCACCGACGCGCCGCGCTTCCTCGCCGACCCGGCGAGATTCCTTGCGGCACAGCTGATCGGGGGATCACGCGGACCGCGCGAAACACAGCGTGCCACCAACGACATTCTGGCGGCGTTCCTGCAGGAACCACTCGGTGCGGGGCCTGCCGATCCCGATGTCGCGGCGGCCCGCTACCGGGATATCCATGGCGGGCGGGTGCACTGAACCTTGTGCCGCGTTCATAGTGGGGTCCGCGGGTTCGGTCCTCCGGTCAGACCGCGGCAGGTTCGAGCCGCCATCCTGTCGCGCGGGCGCGCTCGTTCCAGAAGTCGGCGTAGCGACCAGCAGCGGCCAAAAGCTCACTGTGCGTGCCGCATTCGACGATGCGACCACCATCGAGGAACAGGATCTGGTCGGCGTGCGCGATGGTGGCGAGCCGGTGTGCGACGACGATCACCGTTCTGTCCCTGGTGAGTTCGTGTATCCCGCGCACGACGACGGCTTCGCTGTGCGGATCGAGCGCGCTGGTCGCCTCGTCGAGCAGCACGATCGGGGCGTCCTTGAGCAACGCGCGAGCGAGGGAAACCCGTTGCCGCTCACCGCCGGACAGGCTTGCGCCGCCCTCGCCGACCATGGTGTCCCAACCGTCCGGGAGCCGGGCGACGATCTCGTCCACGCTGGCCGCCCGCGCCGCGCGGCGCACCTCGTCGTCGGTGGCCTCGGGTTTGCCGATGCGGATATTGTCCGCCACCGACTGATTGAACAAATACACGTTCTGGAAGACCAGCGAGAGCTGGTTCAGCAGGGTCTCCGACGGTTGGTCGCGCACGTCGTGCTCGCCGACGACGACCCGGCCGGAGTCGATGTCGTAGAACCGGGCAACCAGCCGCAGCAGAGTGGTCTTGCCCGCACCGCTCGGGCCGACGATCGCGGTGGTGGTGCCAGCGGGGACGCTGAACGTGAGCGCGGAGACGACGGGTTCCTCGGTGCGGTAACCGAAAGTCACGTTGTCGAAGACGACCGACGCGGCCCCTGGCGTCACGGCGGACTTCGCCTCCGGCAGTACGGGTTCGGCGAGCAGCGTGCTGATCCGATCCGACGCGGCGGCGGCCGAGCGCAGCGCGTTGGCGAGTTGCGCGGCCTGATTCAGCGGCTCGATGAACCGGGAACTCACCGCGATCAACGCGATCGCGGCGGCCGCCGAGATGGCACCCTCGGTCACCCGGCCGACGGCGACGTAGACCAGGACGAGAAAGACCGCCTGCACGAACAATCCGAACACGATCAGCCCGGGGACCGTCGCGAACATCAGTCGCGAGATCGCCGACCGCTGTCCGGCCAGCGCGGCCTCCAGCGCACGGTTGCCGGAACCGACCGCGCCGAAGGCGCGCAGCACCGGCTGCGCCTGCGCGAATTCCAGTACCCGCGAGTCGGCTTCGGCCGCAGCCGCGTGCATCCGCGCATCGGAGCGGGTGTACGCGCGATTGGCGAAACTGTTGATCAGATACAGCACCGGCGCCGCGAGCAGCATGGCGACCGAGATCCGCCAATCGATGAACAGCATGCCCACCGCGACACCCAGCGGTACCAGGATGCTGGTGATGACCTTGGTGAGCAGATACGCGACCAAACCCTGTATTTCCCGGACGTTTTCGACGACGACCCGCGACAACGGGCCCGCGCTCTGCGTCTCGAACCAGCCGAGCGGCAGTGCGTTGAGGTGATCGCCGAGCCGGGTCTGCAATCCCCGCTGCATGCCGACGCCGATGCGCAGGCCGATCACCGCCTGCAGGAAGCCGAACACGACGACAGCCGACACGGCCGCGATCATCCACAGCGTCCATACCCAGGCGCGGCCGAGATTGTCATCGAACAATGCCTCGAGCACCGGAACGAGCAGCAGATAGGCCGCGGCCTGGCTCAACGCCTGCGCGACGATCGCGGCGAGCAGTTTCGGTGTCAGCGCGTCGAATTCGGCGGGCACCAGCCCGAGCACCTTGCGAATCATCGCCCCTCCTCCGTCTCGGCGAATTCGATCGCGCCGAGTGCCGCCTCGTTGATTTCCCACAGCCGCTGATAGGTCCCGCCCGCGTCCCGGAGGGTGCGGTGGTCGCCCTGCTCGACCAGAGTTCCGTTCTCCAGCACCAGGATCCGGTCGACGCCGGTGATGGTGTGCAGCCGGTGCGCGATGACGAGCACGGTGCGCCCGGCGACCAGCACCGCGAGCGCGTCCTGCACCGCCGCCTCCGATTCCGGGTCGGCGAAGGCGGTCGCCTCATCGAGCACGAGCACGGGTGTGTCGGCGAGCAGTGCGCGGGCGATCGAAAGTCGTTGTGCTTCACCGCCGGACAGCACGGCATCGACGCCGATCTCGGAGTCGTAGCCGCGCGGCAGCGCCATGATTCGGTCGTGGATCTGCGCGGCGCGCGCCGCTTGTGCCAACGCGGCGTCGTCGGCGTCCGGACGTGCCAACCGCAGGTTGTCCCGAACGGTGCCGCCGATCAACCGCACATCCTGGAAGACGAACCCGACCGTGCGATACAGCTCCTCGGTCGAGTAGTCGCGAATGTCCTTGCCCGCGATGGTGATCCGGCCGGAGCAGACGTCGTAAAAGCGGGGAAGCAGCTTGGCGAGCGTCGACTTGCCCGACCCGCTCGGGCCGACCAGCGCGGTGAGGGTGCCGGGGGCGAGTTCGATGTCGAGGTCGCGCAACACATCGTGGTCTTTGCGATAGCCGAAGGTGACACCCTCGAACCGGACGACACCGGCCGCCGCGGGCGCGGTGTCATCGGAATCCGGTGCCGCCGTGCTCAATTCGGGTGTCTGCTGCAGATCGTGCAGCCGCACCGCGGCGGCACCCGCGGTGCGCAGCGCCTGCGTGCCGTAGCCGAGGCCGAGCAGGGAGCTGCCGAGCCCGAGGCCGACGAGCAGGAACGGCAGTACGTCGACCGGCGCCAGCCAGTGCAATCCGACCCCGGCCAGTCCGGCCACCACGATCACCAGCATGACGAATACCGGCGCGACCACCAGGTCGGAGGCCGCCTGCAGGCGGATGACCGGCGCCTTCATCCGGTGCACGCTGCGCGCCTGACCGTCCACCGCGTCCTGGAATACCTTGTGCGCCTTGCCCGCCTGGCCGAACGCGCGCACCACCTGGATACCGTCGACGAACTCGATGGTCGCGTCCTGGGTGCGGCGTTCCCACCGGTTGTAGACCGCGATCCGGTCGCGTCCGTCCTGGTCGAGCATCCTGCTGAAGATCACGGCGTAGGCGACCAGCGGAACGAGCAGCACCAGGGTCAGCCGCCACTCGACCGTGACCAGGTAGCCGAGGGTGACCAGCGGGACGGTGAGCGCACCGACGAATTCCAGCCGCGCGTGGGCCACCAGATAGTGCAGCGCCTCGACATCGTCTTGCAGCAGCTTCTTCACCGCACCGGCGGAGCGCTCGCCGAACCAGCCGAGCGGCACCCTGGTCAGCTTGGTCGCGAGCAGCTTGCGCAGCGTCAGCTGGTAGTTCGCGTCTACCAGATGCGACCAGGTCAGCGCCACCGCCTGCAGCAGTCCGCGCGCCACGAGCACGAGCACCGCGACGAGTAGCAGCCGCCAGACCCGGTCGGTGTCGACCTGATCGGTCAGTAGTTCCCGGCAGGCCTCGACGATCAGCACGAACGGCAGCACGGTGCCCACCGAGGCGACGGCGACGAGGATGCTCGCGAGGGTGAGCGCACGCCGCACAGGTGCCAGGATCTCCTTGCGCGCCAACGCTTCCGCTTGTTTGCGGGTCCGCTGAGCCGCGCGCGGCGGCCGGTTCCCCGTCTCCGCCGCCGGCAGCGGCGCGACCTCCACCGTCATAAGTTGTTGCCTCTCGCCATCGGATTGCCTCCCCCGAACGGACTCATCCTCACACAGGATGAACCAAGAATGTAGGTTAGCCTAAGTTACCTATGACACGGGCTGGTCAGCACGGCAGCCAGGAAATTGATCGACGCGCCGCGGACTTGTTCCAGACATCTGCGAAAACGGCGCGATACCCGAGGCTTTCAACTGCCCGTCACATTGGGTAATGCTCCGTGAACGGCCGCCCAACCAGGCCCGATAGCTCGGATACATGGCTAGCTTCTTCTTCATACGCAAACACTGTTTATGGAGTCGAATATGTTTGTTACACAGGTTATTTCCACCATTGCGCGCTGTTCGGTCGATCCTGGCGAGCTGACACCCGAGCAGGCGCATCGCGCCATGCAGGTGCATTTGAACTGCAGCGTCGACGTATGCCGGGTACGTCGTCGCGCGCGCCGCACCCTGGTCGAGTCGCGGCGCATGGTGCTCGATGAGCGGGCGACACCCTAGCGCGGAATCCTCCCGGCCGGCACGGCGTTGTCCCAAGCATGACCACAACGGCATCCGATCGATCCGCTGCGCCCGTCGTAGATCCGAGCACGCCATTCGGCGCCAAAGTCGCCGAGCGCCTCGACAACGAGCCCGTGATCTGGCTGACCACCGTCGGCGCCACCGGGACGCCGCAACCCAACCCGGTCTGGTTCCAGTGGCGCGACGACGAGTTCCTCTTGTTCAGCGAGCCCAACCAGGCCAAGCTGCGCAATCTCCTACGCAATCCACGCGTTTCGCTGAACTTCAACAGCACCGAATGGGGCAGTGAGGTAGCGGTTTTCACCGGCACAGCGCGCATCGATGACGTCGCCGTCTCGCCCGACGAAATCGCCACGTACACAACGAAATACACCAAAGGCCTGCAGGACATCGAGCTGACCGCCGAGCAGTTCTTCGCCAAGTACTCCACGGTCGTGCGGATCCGCCCGGATCGCCTGCGCGGCTTCTGAATCCAGCGATGTTCGCCCCCGCACCCCCGACCGCCGCGTGGCAGCATCGCGGCGCCCGCACCGGTTTCGAGATCGCCTACTTCAAGGTGACCGAGACCGGTGTGCAGATCGACGGCTGCACAACGGCGGTCGAGGACGGCGAGGTCTGGGCGGTGGATTACCAGATCATCCTCGACCCGTCCTGGCACACCCGACGAGCCACGGTCGCGACCCGACGTCGCGGCGGCTGGCACACGGTCGAACTCGACACCGACGGAGCGGGCAACTGGACGGTCGACGGCTTGCCGAACACCGCGCTCACCGGCTGCCTCGATGTCGATCTGGAGGCCTCGGCGCTGACCAACGCGTTCCCGGTGCATCGGTTCGGCCTTGATATCGACGCGACGACGGAAGCTCCCGCGGCCTACGTTCGCGCCGCCGGACTGGAGGTGACCCGGCTGGAGCAGGTCTACCACCGGATCGCCGACGACGGCCGACACCAGCGCTTCGCCTACACCGCACCGCAGTTCGATTTCACCAGCACACTCATCTACGACGAATCCGGCTTCGTCCTCGACTACCCCGGCATCGCGCTTCGCGCCCACTGACCCCGGCGAAATAGCCGACGACTAGGGTCGATGCCGATGAGAAGGCGGCAGAAACCGCCGTTGCCCAAGCGGCACGGCCTGGACCCGGCCCGGCTCCGGCTGCCGGAGGACGGTGACTGGGCGACGATTCGCGATCATCTGGTCGAGCGGCTGCCGCGGGTCGACCCCGCACGTATCGATGAGTTGCTGCGCGACGGCGGGATCGTTGACCTCACGGGTCCGATCGCACCGGAGGCGCCGTATGTGCCGGGCGGCGCGGTGTGGTTTCACCGCGATCTGCCCGTCGAGACGCCGGTGCCGTTCGACATCACCATCGTGCACCGCGACGACGACCTGCTCGTCGTCGACAAGCCGCACTTCCTCGCGACCATTCCGCGCGGCCAGCACATTCTGGAAACCGCGCTGGTGCGGCTGCGGCGGGAACTGGAGCTGCCGGAGCTGATTCCGGCGCATCGGCTGGATCGGGTGACGGCGGGACTGGTGCTCTTCATCATCAATCCGGCGCGGCGCGGGGCCTATCAGACGATGTTCCACAAACGCACCGTCTATAAGGAATACGAGGCGATCGCGCCGTTCGATCCCGAGCTGGCACTGCCGCGCGTCGTGCGCAGCCGGATCGTGAAGGAAAAGCATGTGCTCGCGGCGCAGGAGGTCGAGGGCGAACCCAATGCGGAGACCTCGATCGAGCTGATCGAGCACCGCGACGGGCTCGGGCGCTATCGACTGCGCCCGCTGACCGGACGCACCCATCAGCTGCGACTACATATGAACAGCCTCGGCGTCCCGATTCTCGGCGACGACTTCTATCCGGTCATCACCGACAAACCGGTCGACGACTTCACCCGTCCGCTGCAGCTGCTCGCCGTCTCGCTCGAGTTCACCGATCCGATCAGCCATCAGCCGCGTCGCTTCGAGACCACCCGCGAGCTGCAAGCCTGGACGGATCCGGCCGGGTGGGTCGGCTGACGGCACTAGAGGTCAGCCGACCCGTGCGCCCCGCCACGGTGGCTCAGGCCGCGGTGGGCGCGGCTCCCGGAATTGAAACACGTTCCAGTCAGAGTAGCCGACGCCGCATCGAGACCGATAGATCGGGCGAATTCGGGTAGGCCAACAGCAAATGACCAATCAAGCGGCGGCTCCGGCCCTCATCCGTACACTGGGCGGGATGCTCGCACAGGACCCCGAGGAAGCGGCTCCGCCCCGCCACAAACTGCATGCGTATGCCGATGTGGCCGTGGTCGTCGTCGTCCTGGCCGGCACCAACCTGATCGCGCACTTCACCACCGCCTTGGCAAGCATCGCGACCGTGCCCATCGCCGCCGTCGTGCTGCTCGCGATGATGCGCCGCCGCGGGCTGGATTGGCATGAACTCGGCCTCTCACCCCGGCACTGGCGGCGCGGGACGCTGTACGCGGTCGGCGCTGTTGGCGTGGTCCTGGCCGCGGTGGCCATCGGCGCGGCGCTGCCGATCACCCGCCCGTTCTTCCTCGCCGATCGCTACGCCACCATTTCCGGCGCGCTGATCGCCTCGATGATCGTCATCCCGTTGCAGACGGCGATTCCCGAGGAATTGGCGTTCCGTGGGGTGCTGCACGGCACGCTCGATCGGGTCTATGGCGCGCGCGGGGTGTTCGCCGCGGGATCACTGCTTTTCGGCATGTGGCATATCGCCTCCTCGCTCGGATTGACCAGTAGCAATCGCGGTCTTTCCGGGTTCGTCGGCGGTGGTGTCACCGGTCAGATCATCGGCATCCTGCTCGCCGTGGTGGCCACCGCGGCGGCGGGCGTCGTCTTCACCTGGCTGCGCCGCCGCAGCGGGAGCCTGCTCGCCCCGATCGCCCTGCACTGGTCGGTCAATGGCGCTGGCGCGCTCGCCGCCGCCATCGTTTGGCATACCACCCTGACCTGAGTCTTTGGCCATGCGCGGTGTCGAAATCGTGCACAGCTCACCGGAATTCCCCCGGTAATGCGCCGCATTCTGGACCGGCGCCGACGGCGTGTTGCTGCTAAACGGCGTGTCACAAGAACGCCCGAGATATTCGCACTGGTTTTCGAGCGTCGGCATTGACCTTGGCCGGTGGCCGGTTTAGCCTTCATTGCGATCACACATACGTTCGAGCAAGTAGGTCTGCTGACGATCTGCTCCGGGAAGGCTCGCGATGCGCGACGAACAATCGACCGGTAGTACCGAGATCGCCGCGTTGGCGCAGCGGGTCGAGACGGCTCGCGGCAAATTACCGCTGCAGCACGACTCCGCGCTGTTCGAGGTGTTGTCCGAGGGCGAGATCGGGGCAGAACGCGAACTCGCGGAATGGGTTCGGGCACAGCGGCGTAAGCAGCGGCGGCGGGCGATCGAAGAGGAATTGGCCGCCGAGAAGCGAGATCGGCGCAGCGCGGCCAACATTCGGCGAGCCGACGAGGCGGACGAGCGCTGGCATCGGCGGGCGCTTGCCGCAAGGCGGCGGGTGTCCAGCGAGGACGCGCGGCTGGCGCAGCTGTATCGGCGCGCCGAATGGTCGTCGCGGGCGCTGATCGCCGTTGTCGTGCTCGGCATGGTGTGGGCGGGCGTCAATGTGCAGCACAACCTGGTGCCGAGCGGGGACATGTCCGACCCGCTGTACTGGTTGAGCTATGGGATCGAGGCGATGATCTCGATCCCGATCATCACCATCATGGTCGCCGCGACCACCGCCGCCCGCTGGGGCCGCGAACTCGCGCGCGGCAAGGTGGTGTTCTTCGAAACCGCGCTGCTCGGCACCACCATCGCGTTGAACGCGGGGCCGCACCTGGCCTCCGGGTCGTTCGGGCGCGCCGCGGAATACGCGATCGCGCCCGTCATGGTTGGGGTCGTGATCTGGTTGCACGCTTGGGTTTCCGCGCGGTACGCGCTGCTCATCGATGGGGCGCCGGTGGTGGACCGAGATGCGACGGTGGTGCGCCGTGTCAGCGATCGGGATTCGCGCGTCGGGCTCACCGTCGACGCGCCGGGTGATCGCCGATGGTTGCTCAGCGAAGTCGATCCCTACGCGGCTCGGCTGCCCGGTGCGGTCGAGCGCGAGGACGACGGTCAGGTGGGCGGACGCGGCGACATACCGCAGGCGGACCATGCTGCCGCGCCGCAGATCAACGGGCATGCCGCGCAGTCGTTCTCGGCCGACAGCGCGCACCGGCTGCCCGATGGGCTTGGGGACCAAGGGTCATCTACCAACGGGCATGCAGTGCAATCATTCTCGGCCGACGGCGCGCACCAGCCGCCCGACGGGCTCGGCGACCAAGACTCTCGGCCGTTTACCAACGGGCATGCGATGCGATCGTTCTCGGCCGACACAGCACATCCACCGCACGATGCGCAGGGCGACTACACCTCTCGGCCGTCAACCAACGGACATGCCGTACAGGCTGTTCCGGGTGACAATCAGCAGCCGGTCGCTGCTGTCGATCAAGTGCCGGTAGCGGGGCACGAGTACAGCAATGGCCGCGTCATGCCGTTCTCGGCAATCAACGGTCACCCGCTGCCCGTTGAACCGCGCGACGCACATTCCGCCGGGCCAGTCGGCAATGCTCACTCCCCTGCTAATGGCTTTGCAGCGCAATCCGACTCGGCGAGTCGTCCTCGCCAGGAGGCCGCGACCGAACCCAGCATCGCTGACACATCTGCTCAACAGGCTTCGCGAGCTGCTACATCCAGCAACGGTCATGCGCCTTCGACCAACGGCCACCCTGTGACGAATGGTCATGCTGTCACCGACAGCGGTAAGCCCGCGCCGACGAACGATCAGCCCGTCAACGGGACCAACCGCACCACACCGACCAATGGTCGCGCCATGACCAACGGCCATGCCATGACCAATGGTCACGCGGTGAACAACGGTCACGCTGTCACCGACAGCGGCTCGACCGCTTCAACGAACGGCCATCCGGTCAACAGGACCAACCGCTCCATACCGGCCAACGAGGACGCAACACAAACCAACGGCCACGCGGTAACCAACGGCCATGCGGTAACCAACGGCCACGCGGTAACCGACAGCGGCCGTCCCGTGCCGACAAACGGCCAGCCCGTCAACGGGGCCAACCGCACCACGTCGACCAACAGCGACACGACACAAACCAACGGTCACGCGGTCGACGGTGGCCGCGTCGCACCGACCAACGGCCACGCCGCGCTCAACGGGCATGCCATGCAGTTGTTTCCGGTCAACGATGCCCCGCGCGAACACACGGATTCCGGCACCGTGACCCCGGCTCCCGAAACGACCACCGACGCACACCGTGGCGACGACACCGAAGAGCCTCACCTTGGTGACCCCATTCGCAAGGCCGCCGCAACGATCGCCGACACTGTCGCCCAGGCGATCTCGGGTGAGACCACCTCTCGCCCCACCACCGGTCGCCGAAAGTCGCCCGCGCCCAACGTCTCCGACCCCGAGATCGAACAACTCGTCTTCGACGAGAACCCGGAGCCGCCGCGTCCCGCCCCGCGCGCCGAGCCTGCCAGCATTGTCGCCCGTGCCCCCATCCAGGTGGAGATGGAACCGGAGGACTTGGACGACGAGGACGAGATCGACGAGGACGACGAAATCACCGCTCTCGCACACGAGATCGCACGTCGTGGACTGTCGAACCTCTCCGTCGAGCAACTCACCCAGATCTTTCGTCTCGCCGACGAATCCTGGCTGACGCCGGGCATCGCGAACGAAGTCGGCGTCTCTCGCGCCGCCGTGGCCAGGGCGGTGGAGGCGGGGATCAAGGTTCGCCGCCCCTACGCCATCAGCGGCTGACCTCGACGAACGCTGCGCGGAACCTGCCGACAGCGAAAAGGGCTGCCCTCCGGAATAACTGGAGGACAGCCCTTTTCGTCTTTACTTACCGCCGTTCACCTGTGTTCGACCAACCCCCGCCTGGCGCGGTCAGCGCGCGATCGCCTCGCGGGGTGTCGTAGAGTGCCGCACCCGACTCGCTCGGCTCCGACGATCCACCGGACTTCTCGTCTCCGTGTCCCGGCCACCACGCGCGGTGCCCGAGCAACGCCGTGAGCGCCGGGGTGAAGAACATCGCCATCACGAAGGCGGCGATCCCGATGCCGACCGAGATGGCGAAGCCCATCTGCGAGAGAACGTTGTTGCCCGCCAACATCATCGAGGCGAACGTCCCGGCGAGAATCAAGCCGGCCGCCGCGACCGTCGGACCCGTGTGCCGCAAGGCAAGTGCCGCAGCCTGTTTCGGGTCGTTTCCGACCCGGGCTTCCTCACGCAATCGCGCGACCATCAGGATGTTGTAGTCGGTGCCGAGCGCGACGACGAACAGGTACATGATCACCGGCAGCGTGAAGATCAGACCGGATTGCCCCTGCATGTGCTGGAACACCAGCACCGCCGCGCCGAGCGTAGCGGCGAACCCGAGGAACACCGACGCCATCAGATACCACGGCGCGACCAGGCTGCGCAGCAGCAGACCGAGCACGATCATGATCAAGATGGCGGCCACCGGGAACACGATCGCGTAGTCGTGGTTCATCGCGTCCTGGAAGTCGACGAAGACCGCCGTCATCCCGCCGACGGCCGCGGTGGTTCCGGCCGGTGCCGCCGCGTGCGCGGCATCCCGCAGCGGACTGCGGACCGTCTCGAGCGCGGCGTCGGATTCAGGGGCGGAGGTGAGCGTCACCTGGAAGTCGGCGGTCGCCTTGTCCGCGGACAACTGCGGCTGCGCCACCTGGCCCACGCCGGGCACCGTGCTCAGCGCGGCGCGATAGGCGGTGAGCTGGTCGCTGGTCAACGCGCCGCCGGTCGAGCGAAGCAGCACGTCCGAGGGCTGGGTGGCACCGGCGGGCATGCCCTTGAGCAATTCCTTGTTGTAGACCACCGATTCGGACGCGTCCGAGGTCGAGCCGGAACTCAGATCGAAGGTCGGATTGAACCCGACCGCCACGATGCCAAGCGCGACGAGCACGCCACCGGACACCACCGCGAACGCCGCGGGCCGACGCCCGAGCGCGGCACCGAGTGCGGCGAACCGCGCGCCCCTCGGCTCCGTCTGCCACGCCTTGGACGGCCAGAACACCTTGGTGCCCAACAGGGAAATGACGGCGGGGATCAAGGTGAGCCCGGCCAGCAGCGCCACCGCGACCGCGATCGCCAGTGCCGGACCGAGCGCCCGGAACATGCCGAGCGTGGACAGGGTCAGCGCCATGAACGCGATGATCACCGCGGCCGCCGCGGAGGTGATGGCCTCGCCGACTCGGGTGACGGCACTGACCATGGCGGTCTTCGGGTCCTCTCCCGCCCGCAGCCGTTCCCGGTAGCGGAACATCAGGAACAGGATGTAGTCGGTGCCGACACCGAACAGCACCACCAGCAGGATGGCGCTCACCGAGCTGTCCACCTTCAGGTCGAAGGCCTTGGCCACCGTGGCGATCAGTCCGGTGACGAGGCTGGAGACCGCGCCGATGGTGACGATCGGCAGCAGCGCGATCACCGGGCTGCGGAAGATGACCAGCAACAGCACCAGGATCAACACGATCGTCGCGGCGCCGATGATGGCCATGCCCTTGTTGCTCGACTCCGTCTGATCCAGCATCTGCGCTGCCTGGCCGGTGATGCCCGCCTTCAGATCGGTGCTTTGCACGTCTGTCTTCAACGCGTCTCGCAGCGCCTTGACCGCGTCACTCTGCGTTGTGTCGCTCGCGCTGGTCACCTTCGTCAGCTGCACCGCGATGACCTGGATCAGTCGGTTCTCCGACGGCGCGATGGCCTGTAATCCGGTGACATCCTTGATATTCGCGTCGGTGAGCTTCGCGCCGATCGACGCGACCGAGGCGGAATCCTCCTCGCTCAGTCGCGCACCGTCGGCACGCTCGAAAACGATGAGTGCCGAGGGTGCCGCGCTTTGTGGAAATGCCTTCTGCTGCATATCGAGTGCCTGAATCGACTCGTAATGCGAAGGTAGGAAATCGGATTGATCGGTGGTCGAGGTGAGTTGCGGCGCCGCCGCTGCCACTCCGACGATGATGAGCAGCCACAGGCCGATCACCTTCCACGGATGGTGCACGACCAACTGCCCGAGTCGAGCGAACATGGGGGACAAATCCTTTCGGTATCCGAGCCGACGCTCAGATGTCGAGATCCTCGATGGGCGATTGCTCGGTCGAATCGATGAGCGTGCGATAGATCCTGGCCGGAATCAGCTCCCGCAATTCCTCGACCGAATCCACCACGTCGAGCGTGTAATCGCCCCAACTCTGATCATCGAGTTCGAATCCGTTGCGCCAGTTCTTCTTCTTGAATTCCTTGACCCAATCGGTCATCACCGAGAAGTCGGTCCAGTCCGTCGCCTGCTTGTGCACCGCGTACTTGCCCTTCCGAGTCGAATAGACCCGAACCACCTCGACTCCCACCCTGGTGAACTGCGTCGAGGCGCCCAACAGCCGCCCGACAAACCGCTGCGCCCGCCCACCCCCCGGCCCCACCTTCACGACCACCTCCCGAAATTCGTCCGAATCCCCCTTCTCGAAATCCACAACCCCATCAACCGCCTGCTGCGAATCCATGATGACTCCATCCATAAGTAGGTGCGCATGCACGCATAGATCTACTACGACGGACCCCTCATACGATCCCGTCGCCCTCAGCAGATCTGCAGTTTTCCCAATTACCCCGAGCCGCCGATCCAGCGCCCCGTCCCGACCAACTATATGTAGATGTATACGTATAGCGCAAGACCCTGCATGAACCAGATCCTTCGGAGCCAATCACGGCAGGCCAACCGGTGACCGACCGGACCCGATCAGCACGGACTGCCGTCGCCGCACGACTGCCATCTACGCCGTAGGACCCGAGCGACAGTCACCCCCGCCGACGGCAGATACGTAGGCGCCCAGACGAATCAAGAACGGTCGCGGTCCGCCGGCGCTGGCTCACCATGCTCGAGGTACAAAGTCGTACCTCGAGCAGACGCGATGTGTGCTTGCCGGAGTCGCCGGGCAAGCCTCGGGATGGCGTAGTCGTCGACCTTGTCGACCGGTACCCACTCCCAGTGGTCCAGTTCGGACTCCTGCAGCTTGATGCTTCGCTCGTCCCCAAGCTCTCCGCAATCGAACAGAAAGAGGATCTTGTCGCCGTCACCTGGATTCGGCGCCCAATCGTGAACAAGCAGCCGCCTCGGTGGACGGTCGATTCCGAGTTCCTCGAGTACCTCACGGTGACAAGCCGCGGCGGGAGCTTCACCCGGCTCGACGTATCCGCCCGGGATATCCCACCCGCTGCCGTACGTCTTGTGCACCAACAGAATTCTGTCGCCGCGCACGAACAGCGCGCCTGCGGCCAGCCGCGCACGCGCAAATTGATTGTCCTCAGCGTTCATTGCTTCACCTCACAATTCGCATACGTTAGGCAAGGGCCTGCAGTGTGAACGATGGGCTACCGCGAGTATTGCGCATCCAGATGAGGACGAGCTGCCTACTCAGTGACATCGCTCCGGATGCAGAGCTCCCTGGGCCCAGTGCTAGCCCGGCAGCTCCGGTGGAGCTTCGTCGCGGCCGTTGACTACCCCCCGGACACCAGATTTGGGTGAATCCACCTCGTCGTGATGAGCTCCCACCGCTGTTCTCCACAGTCATCACCACCGCACTGGCGGTTGCCACCAGACGTCGCGTCTAGCCCGTGCGCAACTTGAGGGTTCAGGCGGTGAGTTGGGTTGGGGCTTGGGCTTTTTGGTGGGTGGGGTGGCGGCGGGTGTGCAGGGCGAGGAGGAGGGGGAGGCCTAGGCCTATGGTGAGGCCGAGGGTTGCGGCGGCGGCGAAGCCTGCGGGGAAGCCGCCCGCGTCGATGGTGATGCCTGCCAGGGAGCTGCCGATGCCGTTGCCGAGGGTTAGGGCGGCGCTGTGCCAGCCGATGGCTTCGCCGCGGCCGCCTTCGGGGACTATTCGGCTCATTTGGTCGATGGAGGCGGTAATCGTTGGGGCGCAGAATAATCCGGCGATGAGGCCGGTGATGGCGAGGGATATCGGGCCGATGGCGAAGGCCATCGGGATGGTGACCGCGCCGAGACCGGCGAGCAGGAGGTAGGTCGAGATGGGGCGGCGTAGTGCGCCGTAGGTGAGGCCGCCGATCACCGAGCCGAAGCCCCAGACGGCAAGGACTACGCCGAGCCACGTCTGCGCCCCGAACTCGCGGATGGCGGAGACGAAGGTCAGTTCGGAACCGGAGAGGACGGCGATGGCCGCGCTCGCGCCGACGCACAGGGCGACGAACTCGATGCGAAACCAGCTGCGGCGCGGGACGGCAGCGGAATTCGCGCGGTCGGCGTCGCCGGCGGAGCGCAGCGGTGGATTGCGCACCCAGAGCAGAATGCCCGCGAGCACCAGCGTCATTTGGACGAAGTACAACACCATGGTCGTCGACCAGATGCCCGCGGCGGCGACGCCGAGGATCGGCCCGACCATGAAGGCGCACTCGACGGACACCGCCTCCAAGGCGAGCGCTGGCTGCCGGTTCTGCTCGGTCGTCGCGGCGATGACCGCTTGCCGGACCACGGTGAAGATCGGGACGTCGAAGAGCCCGGCGATGGCGGCGAGGATGAGCAGCGGAACGTAGTCGACGAACGGCGCGATCGACCAGCAGACCGCGCCGACCACGATGGATGGCGCGATGGTGCGGCGCAGGCCGAACCGATCGAGCAACCGCCCGCGCCACGGTCCGCTCAACGCGATGCAGACCGTGACGATCGTGCTCAGCGCACCGGCCTGCACATACGACCCGTGCAGTGTCTGCACGACGTGCAGCGCGAGCAGCACCGCTCCGGCGAAGAACGGGATGCGCACCAGGGCCCCGAGCAGCAGTACGTTGCGCACCGCGGCGCTCGACAAAACCACCCGATAGGACCCCACGAAGCGAGCTTGTCACGCCCCACCGACAAGCCGCCACCGATTTATCCCATGAATTCGGCCGCCCTGGGGAGATACCTCTCCACCACCTAACAAGTAAGCGGCAGTTCACCTTTCAGCTCGGCGACGCCCCGCTGGTTTCATGATCATGGGGAACTGGTGGCGGGCCTCTCTCGAACGATGCCGCCACCAGTTCCCCATGATCTTGAACGCCTCCCCATTCGGCGCGACCTTCCGGGAAAGGTGGTCCGACTGACGACGTTCCGAAGAGGTGCGCAGCCCGAAAGCGGGTGCGGCCGTTGACTACCGAGCGCACCCGGCGGGGCTGTCGTCCAGGCGGTTTCAGGCTGCGAAGCCCGCGCGGTCGAGCAGGTAGTCGATCATGGGCTCGTAGTACTCGGGGAAGACGCCGTCGTCGAGTGGGACGGTGACGGCGATTTTGCCCTCGGCGTGGCCTGCGAAGAGGGCGGGGTCGTTGGAGTCGGCGAAGCCGACGGTGTCGATTCCGGCTTCGCCAGCGGTACCGGCCCAGCCGTGGTCGGCGATGACGAGGTCGGGCCAGGATCGGGGTTCGGGGCCGTCGCGCAGTTCTTGCAGCATGGCCTGCATCGGGTTGGGGTCGTGTGTGTGCTGCATTCGGCCGCCGGTGCTGAGCGCGGCAACGCCTGAGGTGTAGACGATTTCGCGCACTCGCGACCCGCTGGCCGTGATGACCTGGTATGACCATCCGGCCGCAGGTGTCAGCACCGTGCATCCCGCGGCGTGCAGCGCGTCTTCGACGGCTCGATAGACGCCCATGAGTGGTCCAGGATGACCGGTCGCCAGCAGCACCGTTTCTTGGCCGCGGGCCGCGCGCCCGATCCTGGCGCCCATCTCGTCTAGCGCCGCGATGGTCAGGTCGACGCCGATGGTGTCGGCTCCCTGTCGATGCCGTGGGTCGGGGTTGACTCCGCACAGCCGCGACATCATGTCCAACGTCTCGTCGAACGTCCAGTCCTTCAGCGTCAATCCGAACTGATATCCAGGATCCTTCGCGACCATCCTGCGGTAGTGCGCCAGGTTCCCCTCCCTCGGCGTCGCGACATCCCCCGCTATCCGGGTCTGCAGCAGATGTTTCCGCAACAGCGCCCGATCATATGGCTGCACCAACAATCCCACCTCCGCATCGGCCGACACTGCCACCGAGGCCAGGTGCATCGACGCAGTGCTCGTTTCGCCGTCAACTCGACACTACAAGCAGGGCTGCGGTGTCCGGCTACTTCGCTTGCTCGAGGAAGGGGTTGCGGACCTCGAGTCCGAGGAAGTCGCGGCCGTGTTGAAGGTCTTCGGACAGTAGGTATTTCGCGCCGGACTGGGATGCGGCCTCGATGATCAACGCATCCCACCAGGACACCTTGTGGGTTTCCATCAGGAAGGACGCGTTCATGACGATCAGGGGGTCGGTGTCGCGGGCGCACCATTCGCTGTACAGGGCGATGACGCGGCGGGCCTCGGATGCGGCCATGGGCGGCTTGAACTTACGGGTGGCGACGGAATAGAACTCCTGCAGGACCTGGGTGCTCAGCAAGCCGGCTTTGCGCTCCCATAGATCCGCGAGGACTTCACGAGCGATCGTGCTGCGATTGTCGTTGCCGGGCTCATAGGCGTAGAGGAGGACATTGGTATCGATGAATACTCGTTCCGATTTCATCGGGTCCGCGCTTCGTCACGGTCGTAGAGGTCTTCGCGCCGCCACGTGATGCGACCTCCACTTCCATGCCCCGCCGCCTCCGCCATGAGCTGCAACGCCTGAACCTTCGCGGCCTCGTAGCGAGCGAAATCGGCGGCGAGCTCGCGCACCTGCTGCGCCAATAGCGCGCTGACCGAGGTCCCCTGCCTTGCCGCGATCACCTTCGCCTGCGCGATCACCTCTTCGTCCAGCTGAAGCGTCAGGTTCCTTTTGGCCATGCCACAGGATATCACGTGGGCCACGTTGAAGTAACGTGGATATCAGTTCTCGAAACGACGAAGGCCCGCCTCCCAAACGGGAAGCGGGCCTTCGACATTCAGACCGGAAAGGCTTACTTGGCCTTCTCCAGCACCTCGACCAGACGCCAGCGCTTGGTCGCCGACAGGGGCCGGGTCTCCATCAGCTGGACGCGGTCGCCGATGCCGGCGATCTCGTTCTCGTCATGCGCCTTCACCTTGGAGGTGGTGCGAATGATCTTGCCGTAGAGCTTGTGCCGGTTACGGTCTTCCAGCTCGACGACGATCGTCTTGGTCATCTTGTCCGAGACAACGTAACCGACCCGAACCTTGCGGCTGGCGCGCTGCTCTTCCTTCTGTTCGCTCATGCCGCATCTCCCTTGTCAGCGGGTCCGGAGGCCAGACCGAGCTCGCGCTCGCGCATGACCGTGTAGATGCGCGCGATCTCGTGACGAACCACGCGCAGCCGACGGTTGTTGTCCAGCTGACCCGTCGCCATCTGGAAGCGCAGGTTGAACAGCTCTTCCTTGGAGTCGCGCAGCTTCTGCACCAACTCTTCTTCGGTGAGCTCGCGGAGCTCTGCGGCCGGTGTTTCGGTAGCCATCAGAACTGCTCCTCCCTGGTCACGATCCTGCACTTCATCGGGAGCTTGTGCATCGCGCGGCGCAGGGCCTCGCGAGCGATCTCCTCACTGGGGTAACTCATCTCGAACATCACGCGGCCGGGCTTGACGTTCGCGATCCACCACTCCGGCGAACCCTTACCGGAACCCATGCGGGTTTCGGCGGGCTTCTTGGTGAGCGGGCGATCCGGGTAGATGTTGATCCAGATCTTGCCGCCACGCTTGATGTGGCGGGTCATCGCGATACGAGCCGACTCGATCTGCCGGTTGGTCACGTAAGCCGGCTCCAGTGCCTGGATGCCGTACTCACCGAACGCCACCGAGGTGCCGCCCTTGGCCATGCCGGAGCGACCGGGGTGATGCTGCTTGCGGTGCTTGACCTTACGAGGCATCAGCATTGCGTCAGCCCTCCTGTGTCTCTGCCGGAGCGTCCACCACCGCGGTGGCGGCGCGCCCGGCCTCGGTGCTGGTCGCCGTGGTACCGGCGGAGCCGGACCGACGCGGGCGAGACGGACGCTCGCGGCGCGGACGATCACGATCGCCGGCCGGAGCGCTGGCGGCGGCGAGCTCACGCTTGCCACCGACGATGTCGCCCTTGTAGATCCAGACCTTCACGCCGATGCGACCGAAGGTGGTCTTGGCCTCGTAGAGGCCGTAGTCGATGTCGGCACGCAGCGTGTGCAGCGGGACGCGACCCTCGCGGTAGAACTCCGAGCGCGACATTTCGGCGCCACCGAGGCGGCCCGAGCACTGCACGCGGATGCCCTTGACGTTCGGCGAACGCATGGCCGACTGGATGGCCTTACGCATCGCACGACGGAACGCCACGCGGTTGGACAGCTGCTCGGCCACGGCCTGAGCAACGAGCTGCGCATCCGATTCGGGGTTCTTGACCTCGAGGATGTTCAGCTGCACCTGCTTCTTGGTGAGCTTCTCCAGCTCGGCCCTGATGCGATCGGCCTCGGCGCCACGGCGGCCGATGACGATGCCAGGACGAGCGGTGTGGATGTCGACGCGAACCCGATCACGGGTGCGCTCGATCTCCACCTTGGAGATGCCCGCCCGCTCCATGCCGGTGGCGAGGAGCTTGCGGATGGCGACATCTTCCTTGACGTAGTCCGCGTACTGCTTGTCCGCGTACCAACGCGACTTCCAGTCGGTGGTGATACCGAGGCGGAAGCCATGGGGGTTAATTTTCTGTCCCATTTACTTTGCCCCTCCCTTCCGGCGGTTGCGAGTTGCTCCACCGGCGGTGGGGATGCTCTCGACCTCGATGGTGATGTGGCTGGTGCGCTTGCGAATGCGGAACGCACGACCCTGGGCACGCGGCTGGAACCGCTTCATGGTTGCACCCTCGTCGACGTAGGCCGTCGAGATGACCAGGGTGGCCGGGTTGAGGCCGAGGTTGTTCTCGGCGTTCGCCGCGGCGCTGGCCACGACCTTGGCAACTGGCTCGCTCGCGGCTTGCGGCGCGAACTTCAGGATCGCCAGGGCATCCTCGACTCGCTTGCCGCGGACCAGGTCCACGACACGGCGAGCCTTCATCGGGGTCACGCGAACGTGCTTGGCCGTTGCGCGTGCGGTCGGGTTCTGAGTCTCAGTCGTCATCGCCGCTTGCTCTTCCGGTCGTCCTTGATGTGGCTTCGGAACGTCCTGGTCGGCGCGAACTCACCGAGCTTGTGCCCGACCATGTTGTCCGAGACGAACACCGGCACGTGCTTGCGACCGTCGTGGACGGCGAAGGTGTGGCCGATGAAATCGGGGATGATGGTCGAACGACGCGACCAGGTCTTGATGACCTGCTTCGTGCCCTTCTCGTTCTGCACGTCCACCTTCGCGAGGAGGTGGTCGTCGACGAACGGGCCTTTCTTGAGGCTGCGTGGCATTTCTTACCTCCTCCTTCAGCGCTTGTTCTTGCCGGACTTGCGGCGGCGGACGATGAGCTTGTCGCTCGGGCGGTTGGGCTTGCGGGTACGGCCTTCCGGCTGTCCCCACGGCGAGACCGGGTGGCGACCACCGGAGGTCTTACCCTCACCACCACCGTGCGGGTGGTCGACCGGGTTCATCACGACACCACGGACGGTGGGGCGACGGCCCTTCCAGCGCATACGGCCGGCCTTGCCCCAGTTGATGTTCGACTGCTCGGCGTTGCCGACCTCGCCGACGGTGGCGCGGCAGCGCACGTCGACGCGACGGATTTCGCCGGAGGGCATACGCAGCGTGGCGTAGGTGCCTTCCTTACCGAGCAGCTGGATGCTGGATCCGGCCGAACGAGCCATCTTCGCGCCGCCGCCCGGACGCAGCTCCACCGCATGGATGGTGGTACCGGTCGGGATGTTGCGCAGCGGCAGGTTGTTACCCGGCTTGATGTCGGCCGTGGGGCCGGACTCGATCGGGGTGCCCTGCGCGATGCCCTTCGGCGCGATGATGTATCGCTTCTCGCCGTCCACGAAGTGGAGCAGCGCGATGTTCGCGGTGCGGTTCGGGTCGTACTCGATGTGCGCGACCTTGGCCGGGATGCCGTCCTTGTCCAGTCGACGGAAGTCGATCAGACGGTAGGCGCGCTTGTGGCCGCCACCGCGGTGCCGAGTGGTGATGCGACCGTGCGCATTACGACCACCCTTGCTGTGCAGCGGACGGATCAGCGACTTCTCGGGGGTCGACCGAGTGATCTCAGCGAAGTCCGAAACGGACGACCCGCGGCGGCCGGGGGTTGTCGGCTTGTACTTACGAATTGCCATGAGTTCTTCTCTTCTTTCTGGAGTCCCAGGCGCTTACGCGACCGGGCCTCCGAAGATCTCGATGGGCTTGCTGTCGGCCGAGATGGTCACGAGCGCGCGCTTGGTGTTCTTGCGCTTGCCGTAACCGAAGCGGGTCCGCTTGCGCTTGCCCTGACGGTTGGCGGTGTTGACGCTGGTAACCGTGACACCGAAGACCTTCTCGACGGCGATCTTGATCTGCGTCTTGTTGGAATCCGGGTGCACGATGAAGGTGTAGGTGCCTTCCTCGATGAGTCCGTAGGACTTCTCCGAGATGACCGGCGCCAGCAGGATGTCGCGGGGGTCGGCGATGGTGGTCACTTGCTCTCCTCCTGTGCCGCCTCGGCGGGGCCGTGCACGAAGGCGTTGAGTGCCTCCACGCTGAATACGACCTCGTCGCTTTCCAGCACGTCATAGGTGTTGAGCTGGTCCGGCGCGATCGGGTGCACGAACTCGAGGTTCTGCACGCTCTTCCAGGCCGCGATGTCCTCACGTCCGAGGACGAGGAGGAACTTCTTGCGGTCCGACAGCTCCGCGAGGAAGCTCTTGGCCGTCTTGGTCGACGGGTCCTGCCCGGCGACCAGTTCGGTGATCACGTGGATGCGCTCGTTGCGCGCCCGGTCCGAAAGTGCTCCACGCAGTGCGGCGCGGATCATCTTCTTGGGGGTGCGCTGGCTGTAGTCGCGCGGCTGCGGGCCGTGCACGACGCCACCACCGGTGAACTGCGGCGCGCGGGTCGAGCCCTGACGGGCGCGGCCGGTGCCCTTCTGCCGGTACGGCTTCTTGCCACCACCGCGGACTTCACCGCGGGTCTTGGTGGAGTGCGTGCCCTGGCGGGCCGCGGCCAGCTGCGCGATGACCACCTGGTGCATCAGCGAGATGTTCGCGGTCACGTCGAAGATCTCCGAGGGGAGTTCGACGGTGCCATTGGTCTTGCCGCCCAGTTCCTTGACCGGCAGGGTCAGGTTGGCCTTCTTTTCGAGGCTGGTCATGCGTGCGCACCACCCTTCACTGCGCTCTTGACGATCACGACATTGCCGCGACGACCCGGGATCGCTCCCTTGATCAGCAGCAGGCCGTTTTCGGCGTCGACCTTGTGAACCGAGAGGTTCTGCGTGGTGACGCGGTCGTTACCCATGCGGCCCGACATGCGCATGCCCTTGAACACGCGGCCGGGGGTGGCGCAGCCACCGATGGAGCCGGGGCGACGGTGCACAGCCTGCGCACCGTGCGAAGCGCCCTGACCGGCGAAGCCGTGACGCTTCATGGTGCCGGCGAAGCCCTTGCCCTTGCTGGTACCCGTCACATCGACGTAGGCGCCCTCTTCGAAGACGTCGGCGTTGATCTCCTGGCCGACCTCGAAGGTGGACGCGTCGGCGACGCGGATCTCGGCGACGTGGCGGCGCGGTGTGACACCGGCCTTGGCGAACTGGCCGGAGACCGGCTTGTTCACCTTGCGCGGGTCGATGGCGCCGAAAGCGACCTGAACGGCGCTGTAGCCGTCGCGCTCCACGGTGCGGATCTGGGTGATTACGTTCGGTCCGGCCTTGATGACGGTCACGGGAACGACGCGATTCTTCTCGTCGAACACCTGGGTCATCCCGAGCTTGGTGCCAAGGATGCCCGCCGCGGGCCTGTTCTTGTTGTCAGTCATATCTCCAGTCCCCGTCACTGAATGTTGACGTCGACGCTGGCCGGCAGGTCGATGCGCATGAGCGCGTCGACCGTCTTCGGCGTCGGGTCGAGGATGTCGATAAGCCGCTTGTGCGTACGCATCTCGAAGTGCTCGCGCGAGTCCTTGTACTTGTGCGGCGAACGGATGACGCAGTACACGTTCTTTTCGGTCGGCAACGGCACCGGGCCGACGACGCGGGCCCCAGTGCGGGTCACCGTCTCAACGATCTTGCGCGCTGACGCGTCGATCGCCTCGTGGTCGTAGGCCTTGAGCCTGATGCGGATCTTCTGTCCCGCCACGCTAAGTGTCCTTTTCTCCGCTTATACCTTCGTGATCCGGAAGCTGGCTTCCGTACCACCCTCAATTTGCACAGCCCGAACACACGAAGACGTCTCACGTGAGACCGCGACCAAGCACGCGTGCCTGATCCTCGCCGCTGTTCATCTGTCATGGTTCTCCGGTCCACGCGGTCGGGCGTGTCGTTCTGGTCTCCGACCAGCATTCAACACAGCCGCTCATTCCTCGGCCCCGGATAAACTTCATCTCAGGCCCTGGAACCGTGTTCCCGGACGTACCCACACCGGTTAACCCAGTGAGGTACACGATTGTTGGTACTCGCCTCGCCTAGCCATCCCGTCTCACACGGAAACAGGCACGGCACTGGTACAAGGCAACCCGAACAGTATGCCCGACGCGGTCTGCTACTTCAAATCCGCCCCCTGCGAGCGGCTCCGCCCAGGTCATCGGCATGGCGGCGAAGACGGGAAGGGCGGCGGAGGTGGCGATTCCATGGAACCGTCACAGCCGCCGCCGCTCGTTCATCCGGGCGAATCGGACCGGGTCGCGAACGCCCCGGCTACCCACAGATCAGCGCAGCATCTGGTACACGAGCAGGTTCCGGTTGGCGTCGGCCGGATCGACATGGCCGTGATAGAGCCGGACCGGATCGACGATGCCGATGGCAACCATGCCGTTGGGCGAATCGGCGGCTTCGGCGACGATGTCGGAGATATTGCCGTACAGGTGCGACCCATCCTCGTCCAGGTACCACGAGGTCGGGTCGGCGTCGATCAGCCCATTGCTCTGCCAGAGCCCGTCGAGCACCGCCGGGATGGGGCTTTTGCTGAGGGCGACGGTTTCCGAGTGGTTGAGATCCAATGCACCGTAGAGACCGATCTCCGGACGGAACTCCGGGGTGACGGCGGCGGCCTGGCCCGCGGTCGCCGCGCCGAGCGCGGCAATGCCGAACGCCGCGACGGCCCCGGCGACGACAGTACGAATACGCATGTGCAGAACTCCAATTTTCCTGCGCACCAACAGAAATGGTGGTGGCCCCCAGTCACGCCACAGATCGACGCAACGCAATAACCTAGCAAGTCGGCCGCATGCCCCGAATAGTCGAGATCGCTCTTTCCGACGTGAGTTGTGGCACACCGTGCGGCCCGAACTTACTCCGCAGTAAGATGACCGCATGACGAAAGAGACCGCGACCTACCGCGGCTGGAAGAAGCTGCCGGACAACCGGCTCGGCCACACGCTGTTCTCGCTTGGCATGGTGGCGCGGGTGCCGTATTTCGGCACGGTGCTGCCGAGCGTGGTGCGGCTCGAGCCCGGCCTGTGCGAGGTCACCTCGCCGAAGTGGTTCGGCATCCACAATCACCTGGGCACCTATCACGCCATCGCGGCGTGCAACCTGGCCGAGGTGGCGATGGGCATGCTGAGCGAGGCGACCGTGCCAGGCACGCATCGCTGGATCCCGAAGGCGATGAACGTGCAGTACCTGGCCAAGGCCGAGACCGGTCTGCGGGCCGTGGCGAAGCTGGCGCAGGTCCCTGATTTCGCGACGATCACCGAGGGCACAGACCTGATCGTGCCGGTCTCGATCTACGACAAGCACGGCCTCGAGGTCGTGCACGCCGACATCACCACCTGGATCACCCCGAAGTAGGCGAGCCCGTGCCCTGCCTTCAACAGGGCAGGGCACGGTTGTCGTTCGCCAGCGCGCTGAGCACCACCGCGGCGGCCCGCTTGTCCCCCAGCAGACCGGCGTGGTCGGCGGTGTCGGCCGGGCAGCCGTCTTGCAGCCAGATGTCGCGATTGTCGCCGGTGGGCGCGGTGAGCAGGGCGGTCTCCTGCGGGGTGATGATTTCGTCGGCGCGGGAGGCGAGGGCCGTGTACCGGACACCGGGCACGGTCTCGCCTCCCGCGTTCAGCCGGTTCAGCAGCGGTGACCCAACCACCTGCTGCTGTCCCGGGGTTCCGAAGACCTGGGCCGCGATCTGCGCGTTCTCCAGGCCGAGTGAGGCCAGATCCGGATAGTTCTTGCGGAGTCCGGCCCAAGTCGAGCCCCGATACGGGGTGCCGAGGGTGACCACCTGGGTGACCGCGTCCGCGCCCTGCGCGCGCAGGTATTGGCGGATCACCGTGCCGCCGGTGGAGTGGCCGACCAGCGCCACCTTCGGTGCGCCGGTGGCCTTGCGCACAGCTTGCACGACATCATTCAGGTCGGCTGCCATGTGATCGATGTCGCCGACGCCGTAGATGGTGCGACCGAGCATCGCGGCACCGACCGGGCCGATACCCACTGTGCCGGAACCGGCTTGGCCGCTCACGACGTCGCGCAGCCCTGGCGTCGGACCCAGATTCGCCGCGAACACGCAGTAGCCTTCGGCCCGCACCAGCGGCGCGAGCAGCGCGAAACTGTTCGCCGCGTCGGTGCCGGAGCCGTGCACGAGCACCACCGGCTGCGGCCGCTCCGCCGAGGGGCGACAGGCCCAGTCGTTGGCGCCGGGGAACGCGGGGATCGGCGGCATGGCCGTCGCCGCAGGTGCCTGCAGCACGGCCGCGGTGGCGGCAGCGAGTATCAGGCCTGCGATGCGCGCGACCTGTTTCCGAATCCACATCTTAAATTCCCAACGGTGCCGAAAGCGCAGGCCACGAATTCTTCAACGCGTCTTGCCAATATCCCCACGAATGGGTGCCGTCCGGATGAATGTCATACGTTGCCGGAATGCCTAATTGATTAAGGCGGGTCTGCATATTCCGTGAGCAGTAATTCGTACCCGCCTCGATAACGCCACCCTTTATGAGCTGTGCCGCGTAACCGTCGACGCCGGGCAGTGCGTATTTGCCGTTCAATTCGTCGTATTTCCCGGGAAGCCCGCCGCCGCTGGAAATGTAGATGGACTTGCCACGCAATCCCTCGGCCTGCACATACGGGTCGTTGGCGGCCCAGCGCGGATCGCCCGCCGCGCCGTACATGTTGGCCAGGTTCGCCCAGCCCCAGGTCTCCACGGTGAGCCGGACGAACTCCTGGCCGACCGGGTCGCTGATCTGCGCGCAACCGCTGTAGGCGGCGACGCTGGAGTACAGGTCACCGCTGGTCGCGGCGAGGGCGAGGGTGGTTGTGCCAGCCATCGAGAAACCGGCGATGGCATTGCGCCCGCTCGTCCCGAGGTATTTATCGATGAGCGGCGGCAATTCGCGAGTCAGGAAGGTCTTCCACTTCTGGCGACCGAGGCGCGGATCGTCGTTGACCCAGTCCGCGTAGTAGCTGAACATGCCGCCGATCGGCGAGACGACGTTCACGTTCTTGGTCGAAAGGAACTGCATCGCATCGGTTTCCGTCGCCCAGGTGACGCCGTCCTCGCCGCCGCTCGCTCCCTGCAGCAGGTAGAGCACCGGACGCGGCACGCTGGTGTCGGCCGCGCGCTGCGTCTCCACCGTGATATCGCGATCCATCGCCGCGGAATGAATTGTCAACGTGACCGTTCGTGCATCATGCTCTTGCACGGCGACAATCGATGACTCAACGGGCGCCCCGTGCGCCGGTGTAGGCATAATTGCTATAACTGCCGCACCAAATGTGACCGCGAGCACACTAAGCAGTCCGCGGTTGCTGCCTCTCATGATTCCCCTTCTCCTGAACACGGAAACCACCCGCGTCCGGCGCCAAGCCTACGGGGAGAAACAACACTTTTTCATCACTGAAGTTGCGGGGCCACCATTTCTGGGGGCATGAATTCGGCGCAATTATCGGGGCGCTTGTCTGCACGGTGATTGCCTTGCCGCGAGACCCGAATTCCGGGGGCCCGATGTGCCTGGATAGTTGCGTCGGCCCGGCCGCAGCGGATTGAATGCCCTCATGGGTGTCAGCGCGGGCCGGGATGTCGACGTATGCGTGGTCGGACTCGGTCCGACCGGTCGGGCGCTCGCGCATCGCGCGATGCGGGCCGGGCTCAGCGTCACCGCCATCGATCCGCGCCCCGATCGGCTGTGGCCGCCCACCTACTCCTGCTGGATCGACGAACTGCCCAACTGGCTGCCGTCCAGTGCGATCGCCAGCACGATTCCGCGGCCGACCGTCTGGGCGAAGTCCGAACACCGCATCGATCGACCCTACTGCGTGCTGTCGAAAACCGGTTTGCGCGAGGCGCTCCCGCTCGACGACGCCACCGTGCGCACCGGCCGCGCCACCCGGGTCGACGCGCACACGGTGGAACTGGCCGACGGCACGACGATCACCGCGGCAACGGTTTTCGACACTCGCGGCCTGCCGACCCTCGGGCGGCGCAGGGCGGCCAGCGCGCACGGCATCTTCGTCGACGCCGAGACGGCCGCGCCCATGGTCGAGGAGGGCGAAGGGCTGCTGCTGGATTGGCGGCCGGAGAACGGCGCTGGTCCCGACGAGCCGCCGTCGTTCCTCTACTCCGTTCCCCTCGGCGACGGGACGGTGATCTTCGAGGAGACCAGCCTCGGCCTCCGTGGCGGCATGCCGCAGCACGAGCTGCGCAGGCGCACCCTGAATCGCCTTGCCGCGCACGGCATCCGGCTCAGCGGCCAGGAGCCGACCGAGGCCGCGCACTATCCACTCGATCAGCCGCCGCCGAAAAAGGGTGTCGCCAAGGCTGTTCCGTTCGGTTCACGCGGCGGCATGATGCACCCGTGCACCGGCTACAGCGTCGGCGACTCCCTCGCGCTGGTGGACACCGCGATCACCGCCTTGCAGCAGGGACGCGACCCCGTCGCCGAACTGTGGCCGCGCCGAGCCAGATTGGTCTACTGGATGCGAATGCGCGGGCTATGGGGCATGGGCCGGTTGACCACCGACCAGTCGATCGCCATGTTCGACGCGTTCTTCAGCGCCTCCCCGCGCGGACAGCGCGCACTGCTGTCCGCGCACGACGACTACACCGCCCTCGGCGCGGTCCTGTTCAACACCGTCGCGCACACCTGGCCGTTCCGCTGGCGCTACGACCTGGTCGGCTGGACCCACCGCAATCGCTGGCTCGACTACGACTTCGATCAGGCGCCGGTCTCCGCGGCCCGGCGGTAACCGCGCACGGCCGGGTAGGCGAACACCACGATCACGCCGATCGTCCACAGCACGGTCTTCGTCAACGGATTCGCGACCGGCCCGCCGTAGGACAATCCGCGCATCGCGTCGATGGCACAGCTCATCGGCTGGTTCTGAATCGTCGACTGCAGCCACGTCGGATAGGCGAACGCCGGGGCGAAGCCGGTATTGAAGAACATCAGCAAGGTGTTGATGATGCCGATGATGTTCACCAGCATCACGCCCTCGGTGACGGTGGCCAGCGCGGTGACGAGCACGGCGAAGGCGACGCCGAACAGCACCGGGATGCCGATCAGCGCGATACCGGCGAGCGGGCCCTGGTTGAACCGGAAGCCGAGCAACAGCCCGACACCGACGACGAACAGCGTGGTGACCAGCACGCGCACCGCCTCGGCGAGCAGTCGTCCGGTCAGGCCCGCCGCTCGGTGAATCGGCATGGTCCAGAAGCGGCCGAGCAGGCCGGTCATCTTCTCGCCCTTGAAGCCGAGCGCGCTCACCACCGCGCCCGACATCGCCGCGACCAGCGTGAGCAACGCCATCTGGGCGTAGATGCTCGGCTGGCCGGTGTAGCTGGTGATCGACTTGCCGAGCACGATCTTGAACATCAGCAGCGTCAGTGCCGGGTACACCAGCGTCTGAATCGTCGTCGCGGGGTCGCGCGCCCAGACCAGCAGCAATCGCTTGCATTGGATCAGGCTGTGCGAGGCCAAGTTGCTGAGCGAGTTCTCGGGTTTCGCGGTTACCTCGGGCAGCGGCGTCTTCCAGGAGATCTCTTCGATCGGGGTCATGGTCGCCTCTACAGAACTCATGATCGCCTCACGCTCGCCCAGATCGCCAGCGGGATGAAGACGAGCGCGAGCCCGATCACCCAGACCAGCGGCACCCACAGCACCTGCCAGCTCACCCCACCCGAGGTCATGTCACGCAGCGCGAACGAGAACTGGGAGACCGGCTGATTACGCACGAACCCCTGAATCCACGTCGGGAAGCTGCGTTCCGGGACGAATCCGCAGGAGAGCATGCCGAAGATCAGCGTCGGCAGCGTCAGTGCCTGACTCAGCGATTCCGGACTCCTTGTCAAACTGCCGAGCGCGTCGGCGCCGAGCGCGAGCGTGGTGCCGACCGCCAAGGAGAACACGCAGAACAGGGCGGCCTGGCCGAAGCCGGCGACGAAGCGGAAGCCGATCATGTACCCGAAGATCACCGCCGCGGTGAGCGAGGTAACCGAGCGAACCAACCCGGCCGCGATCCGCGCGGACAGCGGGACCATCATGCCGATCGGCATGGTCTGCATCCGCGTACTCAGCCCGGTCAACGCCTCGAACGCGGCCAACTGCGCGTTCGACATCATGGTGAAGGCCATCGTCTGCAACACGATGATCGGCATGACGTACTGGGCGTAGTCGATGCCCTGGAACTTCATCACTAAGCGCAGCGGGAAGTAGAACCCGAGCGTGAACACCAGCGGCGTCACCACCGCGACGATCAGCTCACCCTTGGTCGCCATGGTCCGCACGATGCGGCCGGACAGCGCGCGCCACTGGGCGAACGAGGACAGCCGGGCCTCGGGCAGATCCGCGAACAGCGCGGCCGCGTCGGCGGCTCGCGCGGGGGCGGTAGCGGTGGTCACGCCGTCCCACCCGAACGCCCGGTGATCGACAGGAAGACATCGTCGAGCGAAGGCCTGCGCAGCGCGATGTCGGCGAGTTCGATGCCAGCGGTGTCGAGTCGGCGCAGCGCCTCGGTCAGCGTGGCCGCGCCCTCTGGCGCCGGAATCGAGAGCCGGTCGCCGCCGTTGATGTCGGCGAGCACCGCGGCGGGCACCAGGTCGCCGAGCGCGGCGGCGGTCGGGCGCAGCTGGGTCGGGTCGAGCGGGACCACCTCGCAGTAGCTGCCGCCGGTCTTCTCCTTGAGCTCGTCGGCGGTGCCCTGGGCGATCACCGTGCCCTTGTCGATGACGATGATGTTGTCGCTGAGCACGTCGGCCTCTTCGAGGTACTGCGTGGTGAGCAGGACCGTGATGCCCTGCGCCTTCAGCGCGTTCACCAGATCCCAGACGCCTTGGCGGCTGCGCGGATCGAGGCCGGTGGTCGGCTCGTCGAGGAACACCACCTCAGGGCGCACCACCAGACCGCACGCGATATCGACCCGGCGGCGCATGCCGCCCGAGTAGTGGCGCACCGCCCTGCGGCCCGCGCTCACCAGGTCGAATTCCTCGAGCAGGGTGTCGGCGCGCTTGCGGGCGGCGGACTTGGCCAGGCCCATCAGGCGACCGAACAGTTCCAGGTTCTCCCGGCCGGAGAGGTTCTCGTCGAGCGCGGCGTACTGCCCGGTCATCATGATCGACCTGCGCACCCCCGCCGCGTCCGTCAGCACGTCGTGCCCGGCGACCACGGCGGTGCCGGAGTCGGGGCGCAGCAGCGTGGACAGGATCTTCACCATCGTCGTCTTGCCAGCACCGTTCGGTCCGAGAATGCCGAGGACGGAGGCGCGGTCGGCAACGAAGCTGACCCCCTGCAGCGCATGCACATCGCCGAACGACTTCCGAACGTCCGTCACACGGACCGCTGGCTCACTCGCATGCAGATCTGCTTGGTTCAAGCTCGGCATCAACTCTCCACTATCGGCAATTGCGGCGGCTCGTGGCCGCCGGAGCGCGCGCGTATACGTCCCCCTAGGAGATCCGTAGCGCTTGGCGTGATGTTACCGGCATGCAGGGTTCGCACCGGGCCGCCCGCGCGGTACCCAACAGGAGCGCGAACTAAATGTGTCGTTACTCACACACGCGAATATGGGTCCGGCGCGGCGCGAATCGGCGCTGGTCGACCGTGTCAAGGGCAGCGCGGTGGCGGCGGACGAGCCTTGTCGGCCCGTCGCGGCGACCATAGTCTGCTAATTGGGGGAACACACTCACTCGTCCGCGGCGGCCGCCTCGCAAGTGGCCCGTACGCCGATTTCGATACTGCGAGAGGTGATCATGGCCGAGTCCGCGCAGCCACGAGTGGCGGCGCAGCCCGGAGGATCGGGCCGATCGAACGTGCTGACATCCTATGACCCGCGCACCGGCGAGACCGTCGGCAACTACGCCGTGATGGGCGCTGGCGAAATCAACCGCACCGTGCGCGGTGCCCGAACGGCCGAAAAATGGTGGGCCGAGCTGGGATTCAACGGTCGTAAGCGCTGGCTGCTCGACTGGAAACGCGATATCGCCCGTCGCGCAGGCGAATTGGTGGAGATCCTGTCCGAGGAGACCGGAAAACCGGAGGCGGACGCGGCAATCGAGGTGATGCTCGCGGTCGAGAACCTCGACTGGGCGGCCCGTAACGCGGCGCGCGCGCTCGGCAGGCACAAGCTCGGTTCAACCTGGCTCACCCGCAATCAGCGCGCCTCGGTCGGTTACCTGCCGCTCGGCGTGATCGGGGTGCTCGGCCCGTGGAACAACCCGGTGTTCACACCGATGGGCTCGATCGCCTACGCGATGGCCGCTGGCAACACGGTGGTGTTCAAACCGCACGAGCTGACCACCGGCGTCGGCGTCTGGCTGGCCGACAGCTGGACCAGGCTCGCGCCGAATCAGCCGGTGCTGCAAGTGGTTACCGGCGACCACGCGACCGGCAACGCGCTGTGCCGGGCCAAGGTGGACAAGATCGCCTATGCCGGTTCGGATTCCGGCGCGCGCGAGGTGATCGCGCTGTGTACGCAGACGATGACGCCGGTGGTGGTCGAGCGCAGCGGCAAGGGCAGCATGGTCGTGCACGTCGACGCGAAGCTCGACGACGCCGCCGAGGCCGCGGTGTTCGGGGCGATGGCCAATGCCGGGCAGAACGCCACCGGGATCCAGCGGGCCTATGTCGCGGAGTCGGTGTACGACGGATTCCTGGAGCTGGTCGTCGCGCAGGCGGGCAAGCTGCGTCCCGGCGCCGACAAGCGCGCGTCGTACGGCCCGATGATCTTGGAATCACAGGTCGAGGTGGTGCGCAGGCAGATTCGCGACGCGCTTGCCCGCGGCGGCCGCGCCGTGGTCGGCGGACTTGATTCGATTCGCGAGCCGTATATCGAACCCGTCGTGCTCGCCGAGGTGCCCGAAGAGAGCCTGGCGATCACCGGCGAGGGCATCGGGCCGGTGCTGGTGGTGAACAAGGTGACCAGCATGGAGGAGGCCGCGCAGCGCATCAACGCCGTCGGCAACGATGTCGCGGTGTCGGTGTTCACCAGGGACGTGCACGAGATCGAGACCTTCGCCGAGCACCTGCGCGTCGGCGTGGTCACCATCAATTCCTCGACCGCCTACGCGGGCATACCCGCGCTGCCCTTCGGCGGTGTCGGCGAATACGGTCAGGGCCACAGCCACGGCGATCAGGGACTGCGGGAGTTCAGCCACACCCTGGCCATCGCCCGCAAGCGCTACAAGGCGCCGGTCAACCTGTCAACGTTCGACCGTCACCCGCGCCATTTACGCTTGGCCAAGACCATCTTTCGCATCCGGCACGGCCGCCGCACCTGAATTGCCGCACGCCCCTTGGCTTTCGGTGCGGTTAGGCCTTCGGACCGAGCAGGACGGCTCGCATGAGTGCGGTTACCCGGGCCAATTGTGGTGGGCGGGAGTCGAATCGGAGGAGGCGGCCGACGTCGATCACCTGGCCGATGGCGGCGTGCACGCGGAAGCGAGCCTCGACGGGGTCGCCGTCCAACAGGTTCGCCCATTCAAGGACGTTCTGGCGTTGGATGGCGCGCAGTTTATGTTGTTCGGCCGGTGGCAGATTGCTGAATTCGGCGTAGTAGACCGGCATGATCTCCGGCATCGCGAAGGTGAGGCGGGCCTGACGCTCGGCGATCCCGCGCACGGCGTCCTCGCGGCTGGTCGCCTCGGCCAGCGCCTCGGTGATCGCGAGCGCGACCCGGTCGCCCGTCCGGTAGAACGCGGCGGCGAGCAGGTCGGACTTGCTCGCGAAGTAGCGGTACACGCTGGAGGCGTTGATGCCGACGGCCGCGCCGATCTCCTCGATGCTCGCCTCGTGATAGCCCTGCCTGCCGAAGATCCGGATCGCCTCGGTGAGTAGCTGTTCGCGCTTCGACGACACCGGCAGGCCACGCGTGACGGGCCCAGGATCCGGTTCCGGCGGCGCGGGCGGCAGCTCGGCGCGCAGGATCGCCCACGACATGTCGCGCAACAGTGGCAGCAGCCTCGCACCGGACAGCGCGCTGCGGTGCGCGGAGATGCTGGCGATCGCGCTGAGCACGGCGGCGGCCAGCATCGCGACATCGGCGGGCGGCGCGTCGGGCCGCAGCAGCGCGATCGGTTCGGCGAGGGTGCCGTTCAGGTCGTCGTAGATCTTCCTGATCCGGACGCGATCTTCGCGTTCCAGGTAGCGCCGCTCCCAGCGGTACAGCCCGGCCTCGCGGCGGATCTCGATGGTGTATTCGCTGAGCGCCCTGATCAGCGCGTCCAGCCGCGCGGCCGGTTCGAGCTGCGCGTTGTCCGCGGCACGGGCAATGGTCAGCAGGTGCCGCGCGCCCTCTTCGGCGGCCGCGACGAGCAACGCGTACTTGTTCGTGAAATGCCGATACAGCGCGGGCCCGGAAATCCCGACCTCGGCGGCGATCTCGTCCACGCCGACCGGGTAGTACCCGCGATCGCTGAACGCGCGCGCGGCCGCCCGGATGATCTGCACCTTGCGATCCTTGGGCCGACGGCGCACCGGCGCACCCGCCGCCCGGCCCGCCGCGGCATCGGCGTCCGGCCGCGCGGAAGCGAGGCCGACCTCGCTGCGATCCGCGACCATGCACCTCTCCGTTCTCCGGCGGCGCCGCTGGTTGACAGCGCCCGACAATGGAACCTAAGTTAACCACAATTCGCAAAGTTAACCAGTATTCATGGCAGGGTAGCCGCTGAGTTCCAGCGTAGGAGCAGACATGAGCAATAACGATTCCGCGGCAGTAGCCGCGTCCTCCACGCCAACGGCGGGCTTTTCGGCGGTGCACGACGGCAAGGTGCTGCGGGTGACGATCACCAAGCCGAAACGCAAGAACGCCGTCGACTACGACACCATGGTCGCCCTCGGCGACACCTTCGTCGCGGCCGCCGAGGACCGCTCGGTGCGGGTGATCGTGCTGACCGGCGAGGGCGGCGATTTCTGCACCGGCGCCGACCTGTCGGCCAGCGCGGGCGAGGCCAAGCGCGGCATCACCTCCGACATGGTGATGGATGTCGCGAACCGCCTGGTGAAGTCGATCGTCGACGCCCCGGTACCGGTGATCGTCCGCCTCAAAGGCGCCGCGGCCGGCGTTGGTGTCGGCATCGCGCTGGCCGCCGACCTCGTCTACGCCAGCGAGGATGCCTACCTTCTCTTGGCCTTCATCAACATCGGCCTGATGCCCGACGGCGGCGCGGCCGCCATGGTCGCCGCTGCGGCGGGCCGTCCCCTCGCCGCGGAGATGGCCCTACTCGGCGAGCGCCTGCCCGCCCCCGCCGCAAAGCGAGCGGGCTTGTTCACCGCGGTGGTCCCCGAGGCCGAACTCGACGCGAAAGTCGAAGCCGCAGCAGCGAAGATCGCCGCGGGCCCGCGCCGCGCACTTGAACTCACTAAGAAGGCCCTCAACCAAGCGACACTGACCGCCCTCGACACGGCCCTGGAAGCCGAAAAGACCGGCCAGGGCGAACTATTGAAGTCCGCCGACTTCATCGAAGGAGCAACCGCGATGCTCACCAAACGCAAGGCGGTCTTCAAAGACTGATCACAGGTCCAACTCGGAACTGCGCTACATAACAACTGATCTCGCGAGCACATGGGTAACTCACCGGGCACGGGCTAACTCACCGACAACCTCACCGCCGGCCGCCAACGCCACTCCCAACCTGCACGTGTCTGGCCTGAAGACGCGGAGAGGCGGATAAGCTCACTTGCTATGGGCTACCTGGTTACCGGGGCAACAGGGTTCATCGGTCGGTTCCTCATCCCCGAGCTGTTGAAACGCGAGGGTGAAATCCATGTGCTGGTGCGGCCCGGCGCCGAGTCCGCCGACCGGTTCACCTGTTGTGCCCGCGAATGGGACGGCGCGGATCGGGTGCGTGCGGTGCCCGGCGATCTCGGCGCGCCCGGTCTGGGTATCGATCCGGCTTGGCTCGCCAAGCATCGCGGCGCGATCGACCATGTCTTCCATCTGGCGTCGAGCTACGACCTCGCCGAGCGCGGCGACGGCACCAGGCATGTGGTCGATGTCGCCGAGAGCTTGAAAGCCGGTCTGCTGCATCATGTCTCGACCGTCGAGGTGGCCGGTGCGACGGAGGGCCTGTTCACCGAGGACATGTTCGACGAGGGTCAGGTGCTGGCCACGCCGACGCAGCGGGCCAAGTTCGAGGCCGAGCGGATCGTCCGCGCTGCCGCGCTGCCCTGGCGCATCTATCGGCCCTCGATCGTGATCGGCCATTCCAGGACCGGCGAGATCGACCGAATCGACGGGCCCTACTACTTCTTTCGACTGCTGCGGATGGGTGCGCAGCTGCCGAGAATCCTGCCGGTGCTGGTGCCCAAGCTCGGCGAAACCAACATGGTGCCGGTCGATTTCGTGGCACGCGCGCTGGATCATCTTGCGCACCAACCAGGCTCGGACGCGACGACCTATCACCTGGTCGACCCACGCAGACAGAGCGTGGCCGAAGCGTTGAACCTGTTCGCCGACGAGGCCGGTGCGCCGCACCTGGTCGAGGTGATGCCGAAGCGCGCCCTCGACATGGTGCTGCAGGTGCCCGGCGCAAGCTGGGTCCTCCCCCGCATCGGCGTCCCCCGAGATGTACTGGAGCACAGCGAGTTCACCTGCTGGTTCGACTGCCACAACACCACAACCGCCCTAACAGGCACCGACATCAAGGTCCCCCCACTCGCCGGCTACACCCCCCTGATCTGGAAGTACTGGATCGAAAACTGGGCCTAACCCCCAACCCCCCAACCACCCGGTATCGGCAAATCCGCACCCTGACTTGGGAGCCGCACTCGGAATAGGGGCCTAAAGGCGGTGCGGCTCCCGAGTGTGGGTGCGGATTCCGCTTTATGCGCCGGTGATGGTCAGGTAGATGAGGACTACGTTGAGGATCGAGATGATGGCGGCGATCAGCCAGGCCAGGGCGGTGGTGATGCGGTGGTTGACGTCGGTGCCCATCAGGACTCGGTCGCTGGTGAAACGTACCAGGGGGATCAATGCGAACGGGATGCCGAAGGATAGGACTACCTGGGAGATGATCAGGGCTCGGGTGGGGTCGATACCGGCGGCGAGGATGACGAGGGCGGGGATCAGGGTGATCAGGCGGCGCAGTAGGAGTGGGATTCGGCGGCGTAGCAAGCCCTGCATGATCATTGCGCCCGCGTAGGCGCCGACCGAGGTCGAGGCCAGGCCGGAGGCGAGCAGGGCGATGGCGAGCAGTAGCGCCGCGATCGGGCCGAGGGCGTCGCCGACGGCGGTGTGCGCGTCCTGCAGCGTCTCGATCTCGCGGTCGCGCAACGTGGTTGCCGCCATCAGCAGCATCGCCAGGTTCACCGTGCCGGCGAGCACCATGGCCAGCACGACATCGATCTTGGTGATCTTCAGCAGCCGGACCCGCATCGGTCCGGCCTCCGGGTGCCCGTGCCGGTCCCTGGCCAGGCCGGAGTGCAGGTACACCGCGTGCGGCATGACGGTCGCGCCGATCATGGCCGCCGCGAGCAGCACGCTCTCGGCGCCCTGAAATCTCGGCAGCAGTCCGCCGAGGGTGGCGCCGATCGAGGGCGGTGCGATGAACAGGCTGGCGAGGAAGCCGATCGCGATGACGGCGAGCAGCCCGGTGATCACCCGCTCGAACGGCCGCTGCCCGCGCCGGTCCTGCACCAGCAGCAGACCCATCGACACCACGCCGGTGATCACGCCGCCGACCAGCAGCGGCAGCTGGAACAGCAGGTTGAGCGCGATCGCGCCGCCGACCACCTCGGCAAGATCGGTGGCGATCGCGACGGCCTCGGCCTGTCCCCAATAGGCAAGCCGGGTCGACCGGTTCGACCGTGCCCGCACCGCCTCCGGCAAGGACATGCCGGTCACCAATCCCAGCTTGGCCGAAAGGAATTGGACCAGCCCCGCCATCACGTTGGCCATCACGATGACCCACACGAGCAGATACCCGAACTGCGCGCCCGCGCTGATATTGGACGCGACGTTACCCGGGTCGACGTACGCGATCGCCGCCACGAAGGCGGGCCCGAGCAGCAGGCTGGCCGCGCGGGCCCGCTGGGACGCGGATCTAGCGGACTCGACCACAGTTGCACTCACAGAACAGAATTTTACGGGTTCCCGAACTTTTTCGTTAGTGCTACCCGTAAAAGCCGACCGCCTGGTCATACCCAACGGTATAACCAGGCGGTCGGTCGGTATTTAGCGGGCCGGTCAGATGCCCAAACCGTTGGCCAGCACGGGCCACGAACGCTGGAACTCGTCGCGCCAGTAGCCCCACGAGTGGGTGCCGGTGTTGCGGAAGTTGTAGGTCGCGGGGATGCCCAGCGAGTCCAGCTTCCCCTTGAGGTTGTTCGTGCAGAAGTTGGTGCCCGCCTCGATCACGCCGCCGATGATGATCTGGTTGGCCAGACCGTAGGCGCCCGGGAGCGCGTACTTGCCGTCGAGGGTGTCGTACTGGCCGGGCAGACCGTTGCCGGTCGAAATGTAGAGGTCGAGTCCGCGCAGGCCGTCGGCGTGCACGTACGGATCGTTGGCCGCCCACTCCGGCGAACCCTGCGGGCCCCACATGTTGTCGGTGTTGCCACCACCCCAGGTCTCGACGGTGAGCTTGACGAACTCCGAGCCGACCGGGTCACTGGTCTGCGCGCAGCCACTGTAGGCCGCGGCCGCCTTGTACAGGCCGGGCTTGGCGATCGGCAGCGCGAGCACGGTGGTGCCCGAGGTGGACAGACCCGCGATCGCGTTCACACCGTTGGTGCCGAGCGCGCCGTCGACCAGCGGCGGCAGCTCCTCGGTGAAGAAGGTCTTCCACTTGTTGCGCCCGAGTACCGGGTCATCCTTGATCCAGTCGGTGTAGTAGCTCCACTTGCCGCCGATCGGCTGGATCACGTTGACGTTCTTGTCCGAAAGGAACTGCAGCGCATCGGTCTTCGCCTGCCAGGAGGCGTCGTCCTGGCCGCCGCCAGCACCGTTGAGCAGGTACAGGGTCGGCCGCGGCACCGAGGCGTCGGCCGGGCGCTGGACGTCGATGATGACCTTCTGATCCATCGCCGCCGAGTACACGTACAGCCGGATGTTGCGCGCATCCTTGTACTCGGCCTTGGTGATCTTCGAGCCGTCCGCCGAGGTCGGGTTGGCGAGCAGGCTCTTGCCATCGATGATCGGATCAGCGGCCATCGCGGGGGTCGTGCCGAGACCGGTCATCACTCCCGCAAGGACCGCCGTTGCCGCGATCGCCGCCGCGGCACGTAGACCGCTGCGCCGGGTCTGTCGACGTATCAATTTCACACCTTCGCTTCGTCTCGAGATTCCATCTGCGTTCCCCACGTGCCTGCGGTGGCGGCCCTTGGCACACCACGCCAGACCATACGGGCTATGTGGTCGTGGCAAAAGAGGTGAGCGTTACCGCAACGTTGCCCCATCATGCCTGAGCTACCCCGATCTTCGCGCGCCCGACCCACCTTCGTCCGCGCGGAGTGCTCGCGAGTCACGAATGCGCGCGTCCGCATCTAGTGCGCCCGAGGGTCGAGCAGGTCGGACAAGCTCGGGCCGATCTCGGCCAGCGCCTCCGGCGTGGTCATCTGATCGTGCGCGACACCGATCGGGTGATCTTCGACACGACCGTCGACGAACGGTTGCCAGCCGGCTGCCGCGGTGTCGTGACCAGCCGCGCTGTAGTAATCCAGCCTGCCGTGGAACACCTCTGGGCGATGCTCGGCGATCAGCTCGGCCGAACGCACCGCGCTGCGGTAGATCCGGCGCACCCGTTCCGGCGTGAGCACGGCCATGTCCGGCGGGATGGTGGCGTGCAGCGCGGCGAGTGCGTCCTCGCTGAGGTCGTGGATGTCGCCGTCGGTCGGCAGCAGCGCGTCGGCACCGATGCCGAGTTCGCTGAGCGCCTCGCGGATCGCGGCACGGAAGTCCGTGACATCGATATCGGGATGGCTGTCCAGCATGGCGAGCAGCGCGACCTGCTCACCGGCGGCCTGCAATTCGGTCGCGATGGCGTGCGCGAGCACACCGCCGAGCGACCAGCCGAGCAGCCGGTACGGACCCTGCGGTTGCACGGCGCGGATCTCGGCCACATACCGGCTCGCCATCTCGACCAGTGAGGCGGGCAGGTAGCCGTCCTCGGTCAGCGCGGGCGACTGCAGGCCGAAGATCGGCCTGCTCGCGGGCACGTAGCGGGCCAAACCCGCATAGCACCAAGACAATCCGTACATCGGGTGGATGCAGAACAGCGGCGCGGCGGCGGCCATATCGTGCGGCACCCTGGTGCGGATGGACAGCAGCACGCCGAGCGCGGCGTTCGAGTCGAGGTCGTAATCGTGGTCACCGGCCAGCGCCGCGAGGATGCGGGTGGCCAGCGCGCCGGGGGTGGAGTCGGTGAAGAACCACTGCACCCTGACCTCGGCGCCGGTGAGCGTGCGCAACCGGCTGACCGCGCGGGTGGCGACCAGCGAGTTGCCGCCGAGATCGAAGAAGTCGTCGTCGAGTCCGACCCGCTCGACGCCAAGGATTTCGGCGAAGACCTCGACGATGGTCCGCTCCAGCGGGGTGGTCGGCGGCCGGTACGGGCGGGCGGCGAGTTCGGGGACCGGGAGCGCTTTGCGGTCGAGCTTGCCACTTGCGTTGAGCGGCAACGCATCCAGCACGAGGAACGCCGACGGCACCATGTACGACGGCAGCGCGCCGCGGGCGTGCAGCAGGGCCGCGGTCTGGTCGATGGTCTCCCCCGGCTTGGCGACCAGGTAGGCGACGAGCCGGTCGCCGGTGGTGCCACTGACCAGGGCGACGGCGGCGTGGCGCACCGAGTCGAGGCCGAGCAGCACGGTTTCGATCTCGCCGAGCTCGACCCGCTGGCCGCGCAGCTTGACCTGGAAGTCGCTGCGGCCCAAGTACTCCAGCGCATCGGTGCGCCAGCGGACGATGTCACCGGTGCGGTAGAGGCGCGCACCGCCCTCGTGCGCCACGAAACGCTCCGCGGTGAGGGCTGGGGCGCCGAGGTAGCCGCGGGCCAGCTGGACGCCGGCGAGGTACAGCTCGCCCGCGGCGCCGGGTGGCACCGGGCGCAGCTGACGGTCGAGCACGTGCACCTGCGTGTTGGCGACCGGTGTACCGATCGGAATCGACACCGCGGCACCGTCTTCCACCGGATGGTCGGTGACCACCGTCGCCTCCGCTGGCCCGTACCAGTTCACCAGTCTGGTGTCCGGTAGAGCGGCGGCGAAGGCCGTCGCGGTCTCGGCGGTGAGCGCCTCGCCCGCGGCGAACACCCGACGCAGGCTCGGGTACTGCGCCGCCAAGTCCGGTCCGAGGAACGCGTCCAGCATCGACGGCACGAAATGCACCGTGCTGACGGCATTCTCGGCGATCGTCTTGGCCAGGTACGCCGGGTCGCGATGGCCGTCGGGTTCGGCGATGACGATCGAGGCGCCGGTCTGCAAGGGCCAGAACAACTCCCAGGTGGAGATGTCGAAGGTGATCGGCGTCTTGTGCAGCACCACGTCGCCGGTGTCGTGCGGGTAGGTCCGCTGCGCCCAGCGGAACTGGTTGACCATCTGCCGGTGGGTGATCACCACGCCCTTAGGGCGCCCGGTGGAACCGGAGGTGTAGATGACGTAGGCGACGTTGTCCGGATGAATATCGGGTTCCACGACCGCAACCGCGTCCAGTGGCAGATACAGCGTGTCCACCGCGACGACCGCGATATCGGTGTCGGTCACGAAGGCGTCGGCGCTGGTTGTCAGAACGCAGGCCGGGTTCGCGCTGGTCAGGACGTACTCGCTGCGTTCGGCCGGGTGATCCGGGTCGATCGGCAGGTAGCCAGCGCCAGCACGCAACACCCCGTAGATGGTGACGACCAGGTCGATGCCGCGCCGCATCGCCACACCGACCCGCGATTCCGCGCCGATCCCCCACCGCGCGATTTCGTTCGCGAGCGCCCGGGAGCGCAGGTCGAGGTCGGCGTAGCTGAGCGTGACTTCGCCGTAGCGCAGCGCGGGGGCCTCCGGCGTGCGCGCCACCTGAGCGTCGAACAGGGACAGCAGCGTCGCGTCGTCCAGCAGCTCCGGCACTTCGGTGGCGTTGCGGGCGGCCAGCTCGGCCCGTTCGGTGTCGAGCAGCACATCGATGTCGGCGATGCGGGCCTGCGGGTTGGTCACGAACCGGCGGATCAACGCCGAAAGTCGTTGGGCGAGCGCCTGTGCCGCCGACTCGTCGAACAGGTCGCGCAGATACTTCACCGACACCCGCAGCTGACTGTCGAGCACCACCATCACGGTGAGCGGGTAGTGGGTGCCGTTGACCGCGCCGACACCGGTGACGCTCAGGCCGTCGATATCGCTGGCCTTGTCCAGGCCGTCACGGTCGACGGGGAAGGACTCGAACACCACGAGGGAGTCGAAAAGCCCTTCCACACCGACGATTTCCTGAATGTCGCTCAGCCCGAGGTAGTGGTGGTCGAGCAGCCCGGCCTGCTCACCCTGCAGCTGGCGCAGCAGCCCGCCGAGGGTGTCGGTGGCGCCGAGGCGCACCCGCACCGGGATCGCGTTGAGGAACAGGCCGACCATGCTCTCGACACCGTCGAGCTGCGGCGGCCTGCCGGACACGGTGGCGCCGAACACCACATCGTCGCGGTCGACGCTGCGGCCGATCAACAGACCCCAGGCCGCCTGCACGACCGTGTTCACCGTGACGCCGAGACCCGAGGCAAGGCGGGTGAGCGCGTTGGTGTCGGACTGTGCCAGCTCGAAGCCGACTTCGCCTACGCCCGAGGAGATTTCGCGGCCGGGGTCGACCGGTGCCAGCGGCGTCGGCTCGGTGATACCGCTCAATGCGGCACGCCAGGCTTCGCGCGCCGAGTCCGCCTTCTGCGCGACCAGCCAGGCCAGGTAGCCGCGATAGGACGGCACCTTGGGCAGATGCCGGGAATTGCCGCCGAGCGCGTATAGCGTCAGCAGGTCCTTCATCAGCAACGGCATCGACCAGCCGTCGATCAGGATGTGATGGCTGGTCACCAACAGGTGATACGCATCGGCAGACGAGCGGATCAGCGCGAACCGCAGCAGCGGCGCGGTCCGCATGTCGAAGTGATCGGCCAGGTCGGCCGCCTTGATGTCGGCCAGTTCCGCGGCCGCGGCGGCGGGCTCGAGCTGGGCAAGATCGATGAGCCGCCATGGCACTTCGATCGAATCCTGCACGATCTGCAGCGGATTGCCCGCAGCGTCCTCGGCGAAGGCGACGCGCAAATTGTCGTGCCGGTCGAGCACGGCCTGTGCCGCCGCGTGCATCCGCCCGGCGTGCACCTCGCCGCCCAGGTCGAGGACGAACTGGGTGGTGTAGACGTCCACGGAGGACTCGGCGAGCAGCGCGTGGAACAGCATGCCCGACTGCAGCGGGGTCACCGGCCACACGTCGGTGAGGTTCGGGTAGGCGGCGGCGAGGCGGTCGATATCGGGCTGCTTCAGCCGAACCAGCGTGAAGTCCGACGGCGTGAAGGTAACCCCGTCGGTGCGCAGGCCGTGCTCGGCGAGCCCGCCGAGCGCGTAGATCCAGTGCTCGGCAAAGGTTTTCACCGCGTCACCGGCGAATGCGGCGGAGGCGTAGTCGAACCGGGCGACCAGGCCGTCGTCGGCGGCGTCGACGGTCAGGTCGAGCAGCAGGTCGTCGGCGGTGGTGTCGGTGTGCACCCTGGCCGGGCGCAGATCCCGGTAGCGCAGCGCGAATCGGCCACGACCGAGCTCGCTCAGTTCGGCGGCGGTGTCCGCGTTGAGGTAGCGCAGCAGGCCGTAACCGACGCCCTGCGAGGGCACCGAACGGCGCAGCTCCTTGATCTGCGCGAGCGCGGCGCCCGCGGCCGGGCCGCCGACGAGCGCGTCGTCCGCGTCGATCCTGGTGAGCCGCAACGGAAGCGGGAATTCGGTGGTGAAGCCGCCGACCATGCTCTCGTCGGCATTGGTCGCGGACCGCTCGTCGGCGGACAGCCGGACTACCGAACCGATTGCGCGCGTGACGGGTTCGCCCGCCGATGTCTGCAGGGCGAGTGCGAGCGCGGTGAGCAGGACGTCGTCCACCGTCGCGTGATAAGCCGCCGCAGCGGCGGCCACCGCGGCGGCGCCTTCCGCGGTGATGGCCAGCGAAACCCGGCTACGCGCGCGCAGGTCGCGTCCGTCGGCGACGGTGCCCTCGGGCACGGACGCCAAAATCCGCTCCCACCAGCCCAACTCGCCGACGGTCCGCAGATCGTGCGCCTTGGCCGAGAGCGCGCGGATGAGCACGCCGAGGCCGGATTCCGGCGCCGCGGGGGCGGCGTGGCGGCCGCGGCTCCATGCCGCGGTCAGCTGATCGACGATGGTCCGCCATGAGATGTCGTCCACGACAAGGCCGTTGGCGACGACGATCAGGGTCGATCGGCCCTCGGGGCCGCCGGTCAGCACGAAGTGGATGTTGCGGCCCTGTTCGGGATCGAGCGCCGCTGCGGCGGCCTGCACCACATCGTCGATGGGCAGCGTGGTTTCGCCGTGCTGCGCGTCGAGGCGGCGGAATGCCTCGCCGGTGCGTTCGTCGGCAGGGGGGATCCGCAGTACCGGGGAGTCGCCCTCGCGGTCGAGTCGAACCCACAGCATCGGATGCTGGTCGAGCACCTTGCCGACCGCAGTGTGCACCGCTTCGACGGCGCAGCTCTCCGGCACGTCCAGGGCGATGGCGCGGACCTCGACGCCGGTTTCGAGCAGTCGCGCCGCGTGCGGTGTCAACGGCAGGTCGCCCGACTCGTCGCCGGGCCCGTCCTCGACCACGGCCGCCTTGGCCAGCGCGGCGACGGTGCGCGACTCGAAAACGTCACGCGGGGTGAAGGTCACGCCGCGGCCGCGGCAGCGCGACACCACCTGGATGGAGACGATGCTGTCGCCGCCGAGTGCGAAGAAGTCGTCGTCGAGCCCGATCCGCTCGACACCGAGCACCTCGCCGATCACCTCGGCGATGGTCAGTTCCGCCTTGGTCTGCGGTGCGCGGTAGGCGGTCGTCTCGATGGCCGGTTCGGGCAGCGCGCGCCGATCAAGCTTGCCGACCGGCGTCAGCGGAATCTCGTCAAGAACCACGATCGCCGTCGGCACCATGTATTCCGGCAGGGTGGTACCGAGCTGCTCGGACAGCGCCGCGACATCGAGCGTTGTGTCCTTGGCGGGCAGCACGTAAGAGACCAGCATGGTCGCGCCGGAACCGGATTCGCGGCCGAGGGTGACCGCGAACTCGACGCCTGGCTGCGCGGCGAGCGCGGTGTCGATCTCGCCGAGTTCGATCCGGAAACCGCGCACCTTCACCTGGAAGTCGTTGCGGCCCACGTACTCCACCACCGGCGGGCCATCGGCACGACCCCAGCGCACGACATCGCCGGTGCGGTAGAGCCGTTCGCCGGGTCGGCCGTACGGGTCGGCGACGAACCGAGCCGCGGTGAGTCCCGGCCTGGCGTGGTAGCCGCGCGCCAGCTGGATACCACCCAGATATAGCTCGCCCGCAACACCTTCGGGCACCGGGCGCAGCCTGCGGTCGAGCACCAGCGAACGCATGCCGCGGATCGGGCCGCCGATGGTGACCGGCTCCCCGGGCCGCAGCGGGTCGCTGATATTGGTCATGATCGTGGTCTCGGTCGGTCCGTAACCGTTGTGGAAGCGCCGGTTCTCGGCGCCGGCCCACTTGGCGACCAGGTCGGCGGGCACCGCTTCGCCGCCGGCGACGATGGCGTGCATGCCGGACAGCGCGTCCTGATCGAGCGAGGCGAGCACAGACGGGGTGAGGAAGGCGTGCGTCACGCCCTCGGTCCGGATCAGTGCGGCCAGTTCGTCGCCGCCGAATGTCTGCGGCGGCGCGACCACCAGCGCGCCCGCCGAGCCGAGCGCGAGGAGCAGCTCCAGCATCGAGGCGTCGAACGACGGGGACGCGAAAGCCAGTGCGCGCGTGGTCTGGTCGAGCTCGTAGCGCTCCACCTGTTCGGCGCTGAAGTTGGCAAGACCGGCGTGCGTGACCACCACGCCCTTGGGCAGCCCGGTGGAGCCGGACGTGTAGATCACGTACGCGGCGTTGGTGCTCCGGATGGGGCCGTGCCGTTCGGTGAGGCTGATCGGGCGGTCCGAGCGGGACGCGACGTCGAAGGTGAAGTCGCGATCGTCGAGCACGAACCAGGGGCGGCCGCCCGCCATCGTCGGCAGGCCGCCGAGCTCGGCGGTGAGCGTCACGCCAAGTGCTGCACCGGAATCGGCAACCATGTGCGCGATGCGGTCGGCCGGGTAGGTCGGGTCGATCGGCACGATCGCCGCCCCGGTCTTGGCCACCGCCCACAGCGCGAGCAGCGACTCGACCGAGCGCCGGATCGCCAGCGCGACCAGAACATCCGGTCCCGCACCGCGATCGATGAGGGTGCGCGCCAATTGCGAAGAGGCGGCATCGAGTTCGACGTAGCTGAAGGAGCGGCCGCCGACGACGAGGGCGGCACCGGTGGGGTTCCTGGTGACCGCGGAGGCCATCAGTTCCGGCAGGCTGCGCGGTGCCGCGGCGTCGGCGCCCGCGCGGGAGACCAGGTCGGCCCGCTCGGACTCGTCCAGGATCTCCAGGTCGCCGACCGCGGTGTCCGGGTCGTGTGCGACGGCGGCCAGGATGCCGCGGAAGCGGCGGCCGAACTCGGTGACCGTGTGCTCGTCGAACAGGTCACGGGCATAGGTGAATTCGGCGGCGAGACCGGCTTCGGCACCGGCCTCGGTGCGTTGCTCGCGCATGGTCAGCAGCAGGTCGAACTTGGCGGTGTCGGCCGACGGGTCGAGCGCGGCGAAGTTCAGGCCGGGTAGTTCGAAGCTTGTCGCGGCGAGGTTTTCGAAGGACAGCGCGACCTGGAACAGCGGGTGCCTGCCCGCGGAACGCTCCGGATCCAGGACCTCGACGAGTCGCTCGAACGGGGTGTCCGCGTTGGCGAAGGCGCGCAGGTCGGTCTCCCGGTTGGCCGCGAGCAATTCGGTGAAGCCGAGGTCGGCGGCGACCCTGGTGCGCAGGACGAGCGTGTTGACGAACATGCCGATCAGATCGTCGAGTTCGGCCTCGCCTCGGCCCGCGATCGGGGTGCCGACGGCGACATCCTCGGTGCCGGACATGCGGGCGAGGAACACCGCCAGCGCGGTGTGCACGACCATGAACAGGGTCGCGTTGTGCTGCTTGGCCAGGCCGACCAGCGCGGCGTGCACGTCGGCTTCGATGACGAAATCCGTTTTGCCGCCGGCGAAACTCTGCGCCGCGGGGCGCGGCCGGTCGGTCGGCAGGTTCAGCTCGTCGGGCAGGTCGGCGAGTTCGGTTGTCCAATAGGCGAGTTGCGCGCCGGCCAGCGACTCGGGGTCGTCGTCGCTACCGAGCACGCTGCGCTGCCAGAGCGCGTAGTCGGCGTACTGGATCGGCAGCGGCGACCAGGACGGCGCCTCGCCGCCGCTGCGGGCGGCGTAGGCAAGCATCAGGTCCCGGGTCAGCGGGCCCATCGACCAGCCGTCGGCGCTGATGTGGTGCGCAACGAACACCAGCACGTATTCGCTGCCAGCGAGCTGGAACAGCCTGGCGCGGAACGGCACCTCCATGGTGACGTCGAAACCGGCGGAGACGATGCGCTGCACCTCGTGCGCGACGCGTTCCTCGCCGATCTGCGCGGGCGCCAGGTCCACCGAAACCTCGTGTGGCGCAAGGACACGTTGCTCCGGACCGTTCATGGTCTCGGGGTAGACGGTGCGCATGATCTCGTGGCGCGCGACGAGGTCGGCGACGGCCTCCTGCAACGCGTCCACATCGAGGTCGCCGGACAGGCGGATGGCGGCCGGGATGTTGTAGACGGCGGCGGAGGTGTCGAACTGGTTGAGGAACCACATTCGCTGCTGGGCGGAGGACAGCGGAATGTGGTCGGGGCGTTGCTGGGCGATGAGCGGGTTACGCGTGTGCTCGCCCGCGGTGTGTTCGACCTTGACCGCGAGCCCGGCGACGGTGGATGCCTCGAACAGCGCACGAACGGGGACCCGCGAATCCAGCGCGGCCCCGATGCGCGCGGCGACCTGGGTGGCCAGCAGTGAGTTTCCACCGAGGGCGAAGAAATCATCGTCGGCGCCGACGCGTTCGACACCGAGCACCTCGGCGTATACCGACGCGACGATCTCCTCGATCGGCGTCGACGGCGCGCGGAAGACCAGCGCCTCGAACTCGGGCTCCGGCAACGCCTTCCGATCCAGCTTGCCGTTCACGTTGAGCGGCAACGCATCCAGCACCACGAACGCCGACGGCACCATGTACGACGGCAAGGCGGCGCTCAGTGCCGACTTCACCTGTGCCACATCGAGACCGGCGGAATCGTCTGGCGTCCCGGCCTCGGCGGCGGCTTGCGCGGCGAAGGCGGCGGCCTGGACGGCGAAGGACGTGGCGGGACCAGCGGGGGCGACGGGTTCGGCGGCGGCGACCAGATAGGCCACCAGACGATCGCCGGTCTTGGGATCGGACTTGGCGACCACCGCGGTCTGCGCGATCTCGGGCAACGCGAGCAGCGCGGCCTCGATCTCGCCGAGCTCGATACGGAACCCGCGGATCTTCACCTGGAAGTCGGTGCGGCCCTGGTACTCCAGCGCACCAGCACGGTTCCAGGCCACCAGGTCACCCGTGCGGTACATGCGCGCGCCGGACCGGAACGGGTTGGCCACGAACCGATCCGCGGTCAGATCGGCGCGACCGAAGTAGCCGCGCGCCAGCTGACTACCGGACAGATACAACTCGCCGAAGACGCCGACCGGCACCGGGCGAAGCCGGGCGTCGAGCACGTAGGTCTGGCTGTTCCACTCGGGTGCGCCGATCGGCACGGAGCCATGGTCGGCCTCGGTGACGCGGTGGTCGGTGATCGACACCGCTGCCTCGGTGGGACCATATAGGTTGTGCAGCAACACGTTTGGATAGGCCGTCAGGAACCGCTGCGCCAGCGCGGCTGGCAGTGCCTCGCCGATGGCGAGCACGCGCCGCAGCGGCGACGGGTCCGGCGTGGTTTCGGTGCCGGTGTGCACAAGCAGGGCATCCAGCATGGACGGGACGACGTGCAGCGTCGTCACCGATTCCCGGACGATCAGGTCGTTGAGGTAGGCCGGATCGCGGTGCCCGTCCGGCGCCGCGATCACCAGCTTGCCCGCGCAGACCACCGCCGACCAGAACTCCCACACCGAAAGGTCGAAGGTGGCCGCCGTCTTGAGCAGCACGGCGTCGTCGTCGGCGAGCCCGAATTCGGCTGCCTTCCATTGCAACTGGTTCGCGATCGCGGCGTGCGCGACGGCAACACCCTTCGGGCGGCCGGTCGACCCGGATGTGAAGATCACGTACGCGGTGTTCTCGGGCCGCAAGGGGGCGAGGCGCTCGGTGTCCGCGAGCGGTCCGCTCGCGAAGGAACCGAGGACCAGCTCATCGACGGGCACCACGGGTGCCACCTCGGTGTCGAAGTCCGCGTCCGCGTTGGTCAGCACGCAGAGCGGTGCCGCGGTCTCGAGGATGTAGCCGGTGCGTTCGGCGGCCTGGTCCGGGTCGACCGGCACATACGCGCCACCGGCCTTGGCGACCGCGTACATCGCGACGACCAGGTCGACCGAGCGGCGGAAGGCGAGTGCCACCCGGGATTCCGGTCCGACACCGATCGAGATCAGGTACCGGGCAAGACGATTCACCCTGGTGTCCAGCTCGACGTAGTTCAGCTCGTGGCGGGCACCGTTGGGCAGGTCGGCCACCACGGCGACGGCCTCGGGCGCCGCGGCCAGTACCGCCCGCTGCAGGAACGACGGCAGCGTCGCGGCCGTATCGACCTGATGCGCGGTGTTGTTCCACCGCACCAGCACCGAGTCGCGCTCGTCGGGCGCGAGCAGGTCGATATCGCCGACGGGTGTCGTGGCGTCGGCTACCACGGTGGCGAGGATCCGGGACAGCCGCTCGGCGAAGCCGTGCACGGTGGCGGCGTCGAAAAGATCTGTGGCATAGGTGAAGAAGCCGCCGATGCCGGTGGGTGCGCCGGACTCGTCGTAGCTGTCCCCCACGATCAGGTGCAGATCGAACTGCGACACATCGAGATCCGCGTCGACACCGGCCACGGCGAGGCCGGGCAGTTCGAGCGCGGTGCGCGCGATGTTCTGGAACGACAGACCGACCTGGAACAGCGGATGATGCGCGGTCGAGCGCGGCGGGTTCAGTACCTCCACCAGCCGCTCGAACGGAATGTCCGCGTGCGCGAATGCCTGTAGGTCGGTATCGCGTTGCCTGGCAAGCACATCGGTGAACGATTCGCCGCCGTCGAAGGTCGCCCGGAAGACGACGGTGTTGACGAACATGCCGATCAGATCGTCGAGTTCACGCTCGCCACGACCGGCCACCGGGGTGCCGATGGCGATATCGCCGGTGCCCGAAAGCCGGGCAAGCAGCACCGCCAGCGCCGTATGCACGACCATGAACAACGTCGCACCGTGCGCGCGACCGAGTTCGACGAGACCGGCGTGCGTTGCCGCATCGATCCGCACATCCACCCGCGCACCGGACATCGACGCGATCGCGGGGCGCGGCCGATCCGTCGGCAACTCCAGCCGATCCGGCAATCCCGCGAGCTGCTTGCGCCAGAAGCTGATCTGCTGCGCGGCAATCGATTCCGCATCGGTCTCGGCACCGAGCACCGCACGCTGCCACAGCGCGTAATCGGCGTACTGCACCCGCAACGGATTCCAGCCTGGCGCCTCGCCCGCGGTCCGCGCGGCATAGGCCACCATCACATCGCGCACCAGCGGACCCATCGAGGACGCGTCCGCCGCGATGTGGTGCACCACCACGGCCAGGACATAGTCCGATCCCGCTGTGCCGTCGACGATTTCGAGCAGCCGCACGCGCACCGGCACCTCGGCGGTCACGTCGAACGGCGTCGACGCCAAGGTGTATACCTCGCCGGGCACCGAGGCCGCGGCGACGGGATGGGCGGTGACATCCAGGGCTACCCGGCTCGCGGGCAGCACCACCTGCACCGGGCCGTCCGCGCTCTCCGGGTACACGGTGCGCAGCACTTCGTGCCTGCTCACCACGTCGTCGAGGGCGGCACCGAGCGCCGCGACATCCAGCTCACCGGTCAGCCGCAGGGCGAACGGCAAGTTGTAGGCGGCCGAACCCGCCGCCGCGATATCGCCGTCGGCCTGGTCGAAACGGTTGAGGAACCACATCCGCCGCTGCGCCAGCGACAACGGCAACTGCTCGGGCCGGGCGATGCTGCCGAGCGGCACGCCCCGCTCGTCGTGCGTCCTCGACTCGATCGCGGCGGCCAGCGACTGCACCGTCGGCGTCTCGAACAGCGTCCGCACCGCGACCTTGGCGTCCACCGCGGCACCCAGCCGGGCCACCAGCCGGGTGGCGATCAGCGAGTTGCCGCCGAGGGCGAAGAAGTCGTCATCGGCACCGACTCGGTCCAGTCCGAGCACCTCGCCGAACACCTCGGCGACGACTTCCTCGACCGGCGTTGCGGGCGCGCGGAATTCGCGCGCGGTGAAGGTCGGCTCGGGCAGCGCCTTGCGATCCAGCTTGCCGCTCGGGTTCAGTGGGAAGGCGTCCAACGCGACGAGCGCGGTCGGCATCATATAGGCGGGCAGCGTTTCCGCGATGGCCGCGAGCAGTTCCGGCTGTTCGATCGAATGTCGCGGCGCGGCAACGACGTAGGCGACCAGCTGATCGCCGAGCGCCGACTGCCCGACCAGCGCCACCGCCTGGTTCACCGCGGGCTGGGCGAGCAGCGCGGTCTCGATCTCGCCGAGTTCGATGCGCTGGCCGCGGAACTTGACCTGGAAGTCGGTGCGGCCGAGGTAATCCAGGCGATGCGAGCGATCGGCGGTGGTATCGCGCCACACCACCAGGTCGCCGGTGCGGTACATGCGCTCGCCGAAGCCGAACGGGTCGGCCACGAATCGATCGGAGGTCAGGTCAGGCCGCCGGACGTAGCCGCGCGCCAGCTGGTCACCGGCGAGGTAGAGCTCGCCGGGCACGCCGGCGGGCACCGGGCGCAGGCGCGCGTCGAGCACGTAGACCTGGGTGTTCCACTGCGGCAACCCGATCGGGACCGAGCGGGTATCCGAGCCGTCGGCGGGCCAATAGGTCACCGACACCGCGGCTTCGGTCGGGCCGTAGAGGTTGTGCACCCGGGCATCCGATACCGCGCGGAACGCGCTGACGGTCTCCGGTGGCAACGCCTCGCCGATCACGAAGACGTCGCGCAGGGTCGGGCAGGCACCGGCCGTGGTGTGCGCGGCGAACACCGTCAGCATCGACGGCACGAAGTCGGTCACCGTCACGCGCTGCGCGGCAATGGTTTCCGCGACGTACACGGGATCGCGATGCCCGTCGTTGGTGGCCACGACCAGCTTCGCCCCGGCCCGCAGCGGCATGAAGAAGCCCCACAGCGACACGTCGAAGGTGGTCGCGGTCTTCTGCAGGTACACGTCGTCGGTGCCGAGCGGGTACTGCGTCAGCATCCATTCGATCTGGTTGTTGATCGCGGCGTGCGAGATCGCGACGCCCTTGGGCCGTCCGGTCGAACCCGACGTGAAGATGACGTAGGCGGGATGCTGCGGCAGCACCGTCCGGAGCAATTCCTCCTGGCGTACCGGGGCACCGTCGAACGCACTGGTGTCGACCGTGTCGAGGGTCAGCACCGTCGTACCGACCGGCACCTCGATCGCATCGGCGGAAGTTGTTACGACACAGGCAGGTTTAGCCGTATCGAGAATGTGCGCGATCCGCTCGGCGGGATGATCCGGATCCAACGGCACGTACGCACCGCCAGCCGTCACGATCGCATACATACCGACAACCAGATCCAGCGAACGCCGAATCGCCAGGCCCACCAACGACTCCGCGCCGATACCCTGCGAAATCAGCAGCCGCGCAAGCTTGTTGACCCGCTCATCGAACTCGGCGTATGTCAGCGTCGCGAAGCGACTCGATGAGGGGTGGTGGTCGGGCGACGGGTGGGCGAGCGTCGCACCTTCGTGGGCCAGTGCGATGGCCTCCGGATATGCCGCTGCCGCCCGCCGATATCCGTCGAGCAACAGCTCGGGCGTGACCGCGTGCCGGGTCTCGTTCCAGCCGAGCAGAATCCGCGCCAGCTCCGCCGGGGCGAGCAGGTCGATCTCACCGACCGCGCGGGCCGGGTCGGCGCCGACGGCAGTGAGCAGCCGCTCGAAGCGCTGCGCGAACTCCGCGATCGTCGACTCGTCGAACAGGTCAGTGGCGTAGGTGAACTGCGCCGAGAACCCCTGCTCGGCCTTGGGCACCACGGTCAGCTGCAGATCGAACTTGGCCACCGCGCCGTCGAAATCGACCGCGTGCGCGGACAATCCGGGCAGCTCGACCTGCGCCTTGTTCATGTTCTGGAAGAACAGCGCCACCTGGAACAGCGGGTGGTGTGCCTGCGAGCGCACCGGATCGAGCACCTCGACCAGCCGCTCGAACGGCAGCTCGGCGTGCGAGAACGCGGCAAGGTCCGTCTCTTTCGTCGCCGCGAGCAGTTCGGTGAACGAGGCGCCGGGATCGATCGGCGTGCGCAACACCAACGTGTTGACGAACATGCCGATGAGCCCGTCGAGCTCCCGCTCGCCACGACCGGCGACGGGCGTGCCGATGGTGATGTCGTCGGTGCCGGTGAGCCGGGCGAGCAGTGCCGCGAAGGCGGCGTGCACCACCATGAATTCCGAGGCGCCCGCCCGCTGGGCGAGCTCGATGAGCCCGCGATGCACCTCGGCGGCCACCTCGAAGGTGTATTCGGCACCCGCGCCGGTGGCGACGGCCGGACGCGCCCGGTCCGCGGGCAGCTCGAGCCGATCCGGGATGCCCGCCAACGCGTTGCGCCAGTAGGCGATCTGCGCGGCGGCCACCGACTCGGGATCGTTCTCGTCGCCGAGCACCTCGCGCTGCCACAGCGTGTAGTCGGCGTACTGCACCGGCAGCGGCGGCACCGAGGGCGGTGCGCCGTTGCGCCGAGACAGGAAGGCGCCGAGTAGGTCTCGCAGGAACGGGGCGACCGAGGCGCCGTCGGCGGCGATGTGGTGCACGACCACAACGACCACATGTTCGCTCGGCGACAGCTCGGCAAGCGCGATGCGCAACGGCACCTCGGCGGCGACGTCGAACCCGGCCAACGCGAGCCCGCGCAACCAGTCCACCAGCTCGGGCTCGGCCAACGGCTTCGGCGCCAGGTCAGGAACCGTCTGCGCGGCAGGCAATATCACCTGGTAGCCGGTGCCGTCGATGGCCGGGTAGACGGTGCGCAGCGTCTCGTGCCGTTCGATCACGTCGGTGATCGCGGCCTGCAACGCCGACACATCCAGCGAGCCGGACAGCCGGATGGCGAACGGAATGTTGTTCGCCGCCGACGCCGTATCGAACTGGTTCAGGAACCACATCCGCTGCTGCGCCAGCGACAGCGGAATGTGCTCGGGCCGCTCGGTCGGCGCGAGCGCACGCCGGTCACCGGCGCCCTTCAGCGACTCCATCCGCTCGGCGAGACCCGCGACCGTCGGGGTTTCGAAGATCAGCCGCGCCGGCACCCGCGCCGCGAGCGCCGCACCGAGCCGGGCGGCGGCCTGCGTCGCGATGAGCGAATTGCCGCCGAGTTCGAAGAAGTCGTCGTCGGCGCCGACCGGGGCGCCCGGCCCGAGCAGTTCGGCGAAGACATCGGCGACCAGTTCCTCCAGCGGGCCGACCGGCGCGCGAAACACCTTGGTCTGCAGGCGCGGCGCGGGCAGCGCGGCCCGGTCCAGCTTGCCGACCGGGGTCAGCGGGATCTCGGCGAGCACCATGACCACCGTCGGCACCATGTGCGCGGGCAGCTTCTGCTCCGCGACGGCGGCCAATTGCGCGGCGTCCGCGTACATTCCGGGCGCGGAGTGCACATAGGAGACGAGAATCGTCGCGCCGCTGTCGAGGTTGTGCCCGACGGTGACCGCGAAATCGACGGTCTCGTGCGCGGCGAGCACCGCGTCGATCTCGCCGAGCTCGATCCGGAAGCCGCGGATCTTCACCTGGAAGTCGTTGCGGCCCAAGTACTCCAACCCACCGGAGTCGGACCAGCGCACAAGGTCACCCGTCCGGTACAGCCGGGAACCGTTGGCATCGAACGGATTCGCGACGAAACGTGCCGCCGTCAACCCTGCCCGGTCGTGATAGCCCCTTGCCAGCTGTGCGCCGGTGATGTACAGCTCGCCGACCGCCCCGCTCGATACCGGAACCAACTGCTCGTCGAGCACGTACTCGGTGACCGCGCGGATCGGCCCGCCGATGGTCACCGGCGCGTCCTCGGCCAGCGGCGCACTGATATTCGTCATGATCGTGGTCTCGGTGGGCCCGTACCCGTTGAAGAACTCACGGACCCGCCGGCCCGACACCGGAACGGCCCAGCGCCGCACCAACTCCGGCGGGCATGCCTCACCGCCCGCGACCACCACGCGCAACTCGTCGAGCCCGGCGGGTTCCACCGAGGCCAGCGCGGCGGGCGTGATGAACGCGTGCGTCACGCCTTCCCGTCTGATCAGCGCCGCGAGCTCCTCGCCGCCGAACACCGTCGGCGCGACCACCACCATGGTGGCCGCGCCGCCGACCGCGAGCAGCAACTCGAGCACCGAGGCATCGAACGACGGCGACGCGAAATGCAGAGTCCGCGAATCATTCGTCACCCGATACCGCTCGCGCTGCTCCTCGCAGAAGCTCGACAGCCCGGCCTGGGTGACGACGACGCCCTTCGGCTTGCCGGTCGACCCCGAGGTGTAGATCACGTAGGCCGGATGCTCGGCGCGTAGCGGCCGCACCCGGTCGATGTAGGTCACCGGGTCGGCCGGGTACTCCTCGAGCAGCCTGGCGCAGTCGGGGGTGTCGATCGATAGCCAGTCGACCCGGTCCGCCAGCTCGTCGCGCACCGCGGCGACGGTCAGTCCGAAGACCGCGCCGGAGTCGACGATCATGTGCTCGACCCGATCGGCCGGATAGTTCGGATCCACCGGCACGAACCCGGCGCCCGACTTGGCCACCGCCCAGACCGCGATCACGGAGTCGACCGACCGCGGGATGCCGATGGCCACCAGGTGCTCGGGCCCGATACCGCGGCCGATGAGTAGTCGCGCCAGCCTGGTGGAGCGCTCATCGAGCTCGGCGTAGCTCAGCTCGGTCAGCGTGCCGGTGGCGTCGGCGAAGGCGACACCGATGCCGCTCGGGTTCGCCTCGACGGCGGTCGCCATCAGCTGCGGCAGGGTGGTGACTCTGGATCGCCTGGTTCGGGTGGGCCGAACGCGTGCCGGTCGGGTCATGCGCACACCGCTTCACGCGCGTCGTCATACCGCTGCCCGACCGACCGAACCATGGAGAAGCCTCACCCTGCCTGTTGTCGCCGCAAACCCGCTTTGATGCTCCCCACCCCCATGATCATCGAACGCGCGTATGCCCATCGTTACCGACCCCACCGACGCACGCCGAACACAGCCCGTGCGATCCGTGGAGCAGACCGCGACCCGACCGCGTGAAACGAGCGCCGGGACCGATTATCTCCTGTCGACGCGCGATTGGTGACCCCACGTCGACAGGACCTGCTCAGCTCTCGCGACCGAGCAGAACTGCCAGCTCGGCACCGATCTCGGCGAGCGCTTCCGGCGCGGTCATCCGCGCGTGCGTCACCCCGATCGGCCGATCGACCACCGGGCCCGTCGCGTGTGGCGACCAGTCGGTGGCAGTGGCACGAAGCACATCCGCGGGATCCGCCACGGCCGCGCTGAAGTACGCCACTGTGCCGTGGAACACCCCCGGACGGTGCGCGGCGATCAGTTCCGCTGAGCGGACCGCGCTGCGATAGATACGACGTAGCCGTTCGGGAGTCAGCGCGACCAGTTCCGGCGGAATCATCGCGTGCAGCGCGGCAAGCGCCTGGTCGCTGAGGTCGTAGATATCGTCCTCGGACTCCAGGAGGTCGCCGCCGAGCCCGAGTTCGGCCAGTGCGCCGCGCACCGCCGCGCGGAAGCCGGCGACGTCGGGGTTCGGGTGGCTGTCCATCATGGCGAGCAGCGCGACCTGCTCGCCCTCGGCCTGTAGCTCGGTCGCGATGGCGTGCGCGAGCACACCGCCGAGCGACCAGCCGAGCAGCCGGTACGGTCCGTGCGGTTGCACGGTCCTGATCTCGGTGACGTAGCGGTGCGCCAGCTCGGCGATCGAGCCGGGCAGGTCGCCGTCCTCGGAAAGGGCCGGCGACTGCACGCCGTAGATCGGCTGGTCGGCGGGCAGGTGCTGGGCGAGCCCGGCGTAGCTCCAGGCCAGGCCGTACATCGGGTGCAGGCAGAACAGCGGTGCCTCGGAACCGCCGGTGCGGATCGGCAGCAGGACGTTCATCGCGGCGTTGAGGTCCGTCTCCCCCGCTGCCGGTGTGTCGATCCGCGCGGCGAGCCCGGCCACCGTGGCGTCGGTGAAGAACCACTGCACGCTGACCGTGGCGCCGGTGGCCGCGCGCAGCCTGCCGACGGCCTGGGCGGCGAGCAGCGAGTTGCCGCCGAGGGTGAAGAAGTCGTCGTCGAGGCCGACCGACTCCGCGCCGAGCAGGTCGGCGAATACCTCGGCGATGGCCTGCTCGACCGGCGAGGTCGGCGCGCGGAAGGCGCGCGCGCTGACGAATTCCGGTGCGGGTAGCGCTTTTTGGTCCAGTTTGCCGTTCGGCGTCAGCGGGAGCGCGTCGAGGGCAACGATCGCGTCCGGCACCATATAGCCGGTCAGGAACTGGGCGACCTCGGCACGGATGGTCACCGGATCGCTGTCGCCTTCGGATACCACGTAGCCGATGAGCCGTTCGCCGTGCGCGTCCGAACGGACCAGGGCGACGGCCTGATGCACGCCGTCGCAGCGCACCAGCGCCGCCTCGATCTCGCCGAGTTCGATGCGGAAGCCGCGCAGCTGCACCTGTTGGTCACTGCGACCGGCGTATTCGAGCATGGCCTTGTCGCCGCGATCGCGCCAGCGGCCGATGTCGCCGGTCCGGTACATGCGAGAACCGGGCGCGCCGAACGGGTTTGCCACGAACCGGGCCGCGGTGAGGCCCGGCCTGCCGAGGTAACCGCGGGACAGTTGCGCGCCGACGACGTGGATCTCGCCTGGCACGTCGAGCGGGGTCGGGTGCAGGCGTGCGTCGAGCACGTAGGCGTCAAGGCCGGGGATCGCGCGGCCGATGACGCTGGCCGGGTTGCGCCGGTCCTGCTCGGCCAGCGGCAGGAACGACACGTGCACCGTGGTCTCGGTGATGCCGTACATGTTGACCAAACGAGTTGTCGCGCCGTGCCGTTCGTACCAGCGCTCTAGCTTGCGCAGGTCGAGGGCTTCGCCGCCGAACACCACGTAGCGCAGCGCGAGCGCGGTCGGCTCGGCGGCGCGGTCGGCCTCCACCAATTGGTAGAAGGCGGACGGGGTTTGGTTCAGCACCGTCACACGCTCGCGAATCAGCAACTCGCGGAACTGTTCCGGCGACCGCGAGGTCACATAGTCGACCACGACGACCGAGCCGCCGTGCGCGAGGCCGCACCACAGTTCCCACACCGAGAAGTCGAACGCGAACGAATGGAACAGCGTCCAGACATCGTGTTCGTCGAAGCGGAACAGCGTTTGGGTGTTCGCGAACAGTTCGACGACATTCCGGTGTGCGACGCCGACGCCCTTCGGCACGCCCGTCGAGCCGGACGTGTAGATGACGTAGGCCAGATTGTCGGGGTGCAGCGGCGCGCGCCGGTCGGCATCGTGGATGGGCGCGTCGGCGAATCCCGCTGTCTCCTCGAACAAGACGACGGGCAGCGCACCGGTCGGCACCGCGGCGCGTTCGTCCGCCGTGGTCAGCACGCAGACCGGGGCGGCGTCGGCGAGCATGAATTCCAGCCGCTGCGCCGGGTACGCGGAGTCAATCGGCAGGTAGGCGGCGCCGGTCGCGAGGACACCGAGCAGGGCGACCGGCAGGTCCTCGGTGCGTGGCACCGCAACGGCCACCAGCGTTTCCGGGCCAGCGCCCTGCGCGATCAGTGCTCGTGCCACTTGATTGGCGCGGCGCTGCAATTCACGGAACGTGAGGGTGCGATCGCCGAATCGGATGGCGATGGCGTCCGGGCGACGCCACACCTGATCGGCGATGAGGCCGGGCAGCGTGGCACCGGGTACCCAGGCGCCGAGTGAGTTCCATTCGTGCAGAACGAGTTCGCGTTCACCGGCGGCGAGCACGTCGATATCGCCGACGACCACCGCGGCATCGGCCGCGACGGCGGCGAGGATGCGGCGGAAGCGGTCGGCGAAGTTCTGCACGGTCGCCGCGTCGAACAGGTCCGTCGCGTAGCCGAAGACCGCCGAAATGCCCTGGGTGTCCGGCTGTTCCGCGACGGTCAGCTGCAGGTCGAACTTGGCGGCCTGCACCTGCGGATCTATACCGGACACGGTGAGGCCGGGCAGCTCGAGCGAGGTCTCGGCCAGGTTCTGGAAGACGAGCATGACCTGGAAGAGCGGATGTCGGGCCGCCGAGCGGACCGGATCGAGCAGCTCGACCAGGCGCTCGAACGGCAGGTCCGCGTGGCCGAACGCCGCGACGTCGGTGTCGCGCACGTCGGCGAGCAACGCGTCGAAGGTGGCGCCGGGCTCGATCTCGTTGCGCAGCACCAGGGTATTGACGAACATGCCGATCATGTCGTCGAGTTCGGCCTCACCGCGACCGGCCACCGGGGTGCCGATCGCGATGTCGGTGGTGCCGGACAGTCGCGCGAGCAGCACCGCGAGCGCGGCGTGCACGACCATGAACAGGGTCGAATTGTGCTGCTTGGCAACGCGGTCGAGGGCGGCGTGCAGTTCCGCGCCGATCTCGAAGTCCAGCGTCGCGCCCTGGTACGAGGCGGCTGCTGGTCGCGGGCGGTCCGCGGGGAGAGCCAGTTCGTCCGGCAGCGCGGCAAGCGCGGTGCGCCAGTAGTCGGCCTGCTGAGCGATCAGGCTTTGCGGATCGTCCTCGGCGCCGAGCACGTCACGCTGCCAGATGCTGTAGTCCGCGTACTGGACCGGGAGCGGCGCCCAGGCCGGTGCTTCGCCGCCGGTGCGGGCAGCGTAGGCCACCATCAGGTCGCGGGTCAGCGGGCCCATCGACCAGCCGTCGGCGCTGATGTGATGCGCCACGAAGACCAGCACGTAGTCGCTGGCGTCGGCGACCTGGAACAGCTTGGCGCGGAACGGAACCTCGGTGGTGACGTCGAAACCGGTTGCGACGACGCGGTATACCGCGTCAGCCACGTCCGAACCGTCGATCCGCACGGGTGCGAGATCGACCGGTACCTGGGTGGCGATGGACTGCACCGGGCCGTGCTGGGTCTGCGGGTAGGTGGTGCGCAGGATCTCGTGGCGGGCCACCAGATCGGCCACCGCCGATTGCAGTGCGGCGACATCGAGTTCGCCGGAGAGGCGGATGGCGGCCGGGATGTTGTAGACGGCGGAACCGGTGTCGAACTGGTTGAGGAACCACATGCGCTGCTGAGCGAGCGACAGCGGAATCTGTTCCGGGCGTTGGCCTGCCACCAGTGCTTTGCGGCCGCCGGACCCCGCGTGCTGCTCGACCTTGACGGCCAAACCGGCGACGGTCGACGCCTCGAACAGCGCACGCACCGGCACCCTGGCATCGAGTGCGGCACCGATACGCGCGGCGACCTGCGTAGCCAGCAGCGAGTTACCACCCAGACCGAAGAAGTCGTCATCCGCGCCGACCTGATCGACACCGAGCACCTCGGCAAACACCGACGCCACGATCACCTCGATCGGCGTCGACGGCGCACGGAACGCCTGAGTCTCGAACTCCGGCTCCGGCAACGCCTTACGATCCAACTTACCGTTCACATTCAACGGCAGCGCATCGAGCACCACGAACGCCGACGGCACCATGTACGACGGCAAACCAGCGGTCAGCGCCGACTTCACCTCGGCGACATCGACATCGGCCGCTGTCGTCGCGGGGACCAGGTAGGCGACCAGGCGGTCGCCGGTGCGTGGGTCCGACTTAGCGATGACCGCGGCTTGCGCGATCTGCGGCAGTGCGAGCAGTGCGGCGTCGATTTCGGCGAGTTCGATGCGGAAGCCACGGATCTTCACCTGGAAGTCGGTGCGGCCCCGGTACTCGAGCACACCTGAGGCATCCCACGCCACCAAGTCACCGGTGCGGTACATCCGGGCGCCGGTCTGGAACGGGTTGGCCACGAACCGATCCGAGGTCAGGTCCGCACGACCGAAGTAACCGCGCGCGAGCTGTGCACCGGCCAGGTACAGCTCACCGGAAACACCCACCGGGACCGGCCGCAGCCGCGAATCCAGCACGAAGACCTGGTTGTTCCACTCCGGCGCGCCGACGGGCACCGACGCCTGATCGTTTCGACTGACCCGGTGACTGGTGATGGACACCGCGGCCTCGGTCGGGCCGTACAGGTTGAACAGTTCGACGCGTGGATAGTCACGAAGGAAGCGCTGCGCCAATCCGGCTGGCAGCGCTTCGCCGATCGCCAGCACTCGCCACAGCGAAGTCGGGAAATCGCCCGTGCTGAGCGCGTCGAGCATCGACGGCACCACATGCAGCGTGGTCACCCACTCACGAGCCATCAACTCGTTCAGATATACCGGATCCTGATGACCATCCGGCGCGGCGATCACCAGTCGGCCACCACACACCGCCGCGGACCAGAACTCCCACACCGAAAGGTCGAACGTCGCAGCGGTCTTCAGCAGAATCGCATCAGCGGCATCAAGACCGAACTCAGTAACCTTCCACTGCAACTGATTCGCGATCGCCGCATGCGAAACCGCCACACCCTTCGGACGACCCGTCGAACCCGACGTAAAGATCACATACGCCGTGTTCTCCGGACGCAACGGCGCGACACGATCAGCATCGGTGACCGGGGACGTATCCAGTCCGTCGAGGTCGAGTTCATCGATCCGCACCAAAGGCGCTACGTCGGTGGAGAACTCGGCATCGGCATTGGTCAGCACGCACACCGGTGCCGCGGTGTCGAGGATGTAGCCGGTGCGCTCAGCGGCCTGAGTCGGATCCACCGGCACATACGCGCCACCGGATTTCGCGACGGCATACATGGCCACGACCAAATCGACCGAACGGCGCAACGCGAGTGCGACCCGCGACTCCGGACCGACGCCGATCGAGATCAGGTGCCGCGCAAGCCGATTCACCCGGGCATCGAGATCGCCGTAGGTCACCTTCTCGCGACCCGACGGCAGATCGACTACGAGCGCGACCGATCGCGGATCGGCCGCAACGGCGGCATCCAACAGCGAAACCAACGTGGCCGACTGGTCGACCTGCTGCTCGGTAGCGTTCCACCGGCCGAGCACATCGTCACGCTCGACCTCGTCGAGAACCTCGATATCTCCGACCGGTGTCGTGGCATCCGCGACAACGGCGGCGAGGATCCGCGCGAACCGTTCGGCGAAGCCCTGCACGGTCGCGGCATCGAAAAGGTCTGTCGCATAGGTGAAGAATCCGCCCATGCCGGTCGGCACGCCCGATTCGTCGTAACCGTCGCCGACTATCAGATGCAGATCGAACTGCGACACAGCCAGATCCGCGTCCAGTGCCGATACCGCGAGACCGGGCAGCTCGAGCGCGGCACGCGCGATGTTCTGGAACGACAGGCCGACCTGGAACAGCGGATGATGCGCGGTCGAGCGCGGCGGGTTGAGCACCTCCACCAAACGCTCGAACGGAATGTCCGCGTGCGCGAACGCCTGTAGGTCGGATTCCCGCTGCCTGCCGAGCAATTCGACGAACGACTCGCCCGCCTCGAACTGTGTACGGAACACCACCGTGTTCACGAACATGCCGATCAGATCGTCGAGTTCCCGCTCGCCACGACCCGCCAACGGGGTACCGATGGCGACATCGGCCGTACCCGAGAGCCGGGCAAGCAAGACGGCCAACGCGGTGTGCACGACCATGAACAACGTCGCGCCATGCGCGCGAGCGAGTTCAACGAGACCGGCATGCGTGGCGGCATCGATCTGTACATCGACCCGTGCACCAGCCATCGATGCGATCGCGGGACGCGGGCGATCCGTTGGCAACTCCAGCAGATCCGGCAGATCGGCCAGGTGCGCGCGCCAGAAGCTGATCTGCTGCGCGGCAATCGATTCCGCATCAGATTCGTCGCCGAGCACCGCACGCTGCCACAGCGCGTAATCGGCGTACTGCACCCGCAACGGCGCCCACCCGGGCGCCTCACCCGCGGTCCGCGCGGCATAGGCGATCATCACGTCGCGCACCAGCGGACCCATCGAGGACCCGTCGGCGGCGATGTGATGCACCACCACGGCAAGTACATACGTGTCCGTTTGCCCGTCGACTTGCAGGAGGGCAACGCGCACCGGGACCTCGGCGGTTACGTCGAACGAACTCGACGCCAGCGTGTACACCGCGCTCGCCACGTCGGCCTCGCTCAGCAGTCGCGGCGCGACGTCGAGGGCAACCCCGTTGGGCGGCAACACAACCTGGATCGGACCGTCGGCCGTCTCCGGGTACACGGTGCGCAGCACCTCGTGCCGCGCCACCACATCGTGCAGTGCCGCGCCGAGCGCGGCCACATCCAGCGCACCGGTCAGCCGCAGCGCGAACGGCAGGTTATAGGCGGCCGACCCGGCCGCCGCGTCGTCCTGGTCGAAGCGGTTGAGGAACCACATCCGGCGCTGCGCCAACGACAGCGGCAACTCGTCCGGCCGCGCGATGCTGCCGAGCTCGACGCCGGGACGACCGTGCACCTGCGAATCGACCACTGCCGCAAGCCCGGCCACGGTCGGCGCCTCGAACAGCGTCCGCACCGGCACCCGGCCGCCCATGGCGGCACCAAGCCGCGCCACCACCTGGGTGGCGATCAGCGAGTTACCGCCGAGCGCGAAGAAGTCGTCGTCCGCGCCGACCCTGGCCAGCCCGAGCACCTCACCGAACACGCCTGCCACGATCTCCTCGACCGGCGTTGCGGGCGCACGGAATTCGCGCGCGGTGAACATCGGCTCCGGCAGCGCCTTGCGATCCAGCTTGCCGCTCGCGTTCAGCGGGAACGCGTCGAGCGCGACAATGGCGGCCGGAACCATGTATGTGGGCAGCGTTTCCGCGATGGCGGCCCGCAGCTCCCGCGGGTCGATCTGATCACCGGGAGCGGCGACCGCGTAGGCGACCAGCTGGTCACCGAGCGTCGACTGGCTGACCAGCGCCACCGTCTGGCTCACCGAGGGCTGGGCGAGCAGGGCGGTTTCGATCTCGCCGAGCTCGATGCGCTGGCCGCGGAACTTCACCTGGAAGTCGGTGCGCCCGATGTAGTCGAGCACCATCTCCTCGTCGGCGTCCGCACCGGAGGCCTTGCGCCACACCACGAGATCGCCGGTGCGGTACATGCGCTGACCGTTGCCGAACGGATTCGCCACGAAGCGATCCGCCGTCAGATCCGGCCGCCTGACGTAGCCGCGGGCCAGCTGGTCACCGGCCAGGTACAGCTCACCGGCCACACCGTCGGGTACCGGGCGCAGTCGGGCGTCGAGCACGTACACCCGAGTGTTCCACTGCGGCAACCCGATCGGCACCGAGCGGGTATCCGAGCCGTCGGCGGGCCAGTAGGTCACCGATACCGCGGCCTCGGTGGGCCCGTACAGGTTGTGCACGTCCGCGTCGATCACCGCGTGCACCGCGGTGACCGTCTCCGGCGGCAATGCCTCGCCGATCACGAAGATCTGTTCCAGCGTCGGGATGGCGCCCTTGGCGGTGTGCGCCGCGAAGATCGTCAGCATCGACGGCACGAAGTCGGTCACCGTCACCGACTGCGCGACAATGGTTTCCGCGACGTAGGCCGGGTCACGATGGCCGTCCGGGGTCGCAACGACCAGCTTCGCCCCGGCCCGCAGCGGCATGAAGAAGCCCCACAGCGACACGTCGAAAGTGGTCGCGGTCTTCTGCAGGTAGACGTCGTCCTGGTGCAGCGGGTACTCGGCGAGCATCCATTCGATCTGGTTGTTGATCGCCGCGTGCGACACCGCGACGCCCTTGGGGCGACCGGTGGAACCGGAGGTGAAGATGACATACGCGGGGTTCAGCGGCGAGACCGGCCGGAGCAGTTCGTCACCGCGGACCGGCGCGCCATCGAACCCTGCCAGGTCGGCGGTATCGATGGCCACCGCGGCAACGCCGTCCGGCAAGGCCACCGCATCGGCGGAAGTTGTTACGACACAGGCAGGTTGAGCCGTATCGAGAATGTGCGCGATCCGCTCAGCGGGATGATCCGGATCCAACGGCACATACGCACCACCCGCCGTGACGATCGCATACATGCCGACAACCAAGTCCAGCGAACGCCGAATCGCCAAGCCAACCAACGACTCCGCGCCAACACCCTGCGAAATCAATAGCCGGGCAAGCTTGTTGACCCGCTCGTCGAACTCGCGATAGGTGAGCTCGGTGCCCTCGTAGACAACCGCGACGGCATCCGGGTTAGCGGCAACCGCCTGCCGATAGCCGTCGAGCAGCAGCTGCGGCGCCACCCGCTGCCGGGTGTCGTTCCACTCGAACAGGATTCGATCCCGCTCGACCAGCGACAGCAGATCGGCGTCGCCCACCGCCCGGTCGGGATCGGCGGTGACCGCGCGCAGCAGTCGGCGCAGCCGGGCCGCGAAGTGCCGCACCGTCGCCTCGTCGAACAGGTCCGTCGCGTAGCTGAACATGGCCGAGAGACCGGCGTTCTCACCGTCGCGCGGGGTAACGGTCAACTGCAGATCGAACTTGGCTGCCGCGCCGTCGAGGTCGAGTGCCGCCGCGGACAGCCCCGGCAATTCCAACGCGGGTTTGTCCATATTCTGGAAGAACAGCGCCACCTGGAACAGCGGGTGGTGCGCCTGCGAGCGCGCGGGATCGAGCACCTCGACGAGCCGCTCGAACGGCAGCTCGACATGCGAAAATGCCGCTACGTCAACCTTTTTGGTCGCCTCGACGAGTTCGCGGAACGACGCGCCCGGCGCGCTCTCGGTGCGCAGCACCAGCATGTTGACGAACATGCCGATCAGCCCGTCCAGCTCGGCCTCGCCGCGGCCGGCCACCGGGGTGCCGATGGCGATGTCGGCGGAACCCGACAGCCTGGCGAGCAGTGCCGCGAACGCCGCGTGCACCACCATGAACAGGGAGGCGCCGGTGTCGTGCGCGATCGCTTCGAGCTTGGCCCTGGTCTGGGGGTCCACTTCGAACGTGTGGACGCCGCCGCGACCGGAGGCCAGCGCGGGCCGCGGCCGATCCGTCGGCAGCTCGATCCGGCCGGGCAGGCCCGCCAAAGCCGTTCGCCAGTAATCGATCTGCTCGGCGGCCACCGACTTCGGATCGTTCTCGTCGCCGAGCATCGCGCGCTGCCACAGCGCGTAGTCGGCGTATTGCACCGGCAGCGGCGCCCAATCTGGCGCCGAACCCGCAGTGTGTTCACCCGCCCCGTCGGCGCCGCCTCCTGCCATCCCCGTGCGCGCGAAGTACGCGACGGTCAGGTCCTGCACCATCGGCGCCATCGAGGTGCCGTCGGCCGCGATGTGATGCACGACCACCGCGAGAACGTAGTCGTCATCGCCCAGGTGAAGCAACGCCATGCGCAGCGGCACCTCGGCGGCCACATCGAACCCGGCCAGCGCGAACTCGGCAAGCCTGCTCGGCAGCTCGGCCTCGGCGACCTCGATGACCATCAGCTCCGGAATCGCCTGCGCCGCAGGCAACACCACCTGATAGCCGGTGCCGTCCACCGCCGGGTAGACGGTGCGCAGCGTCTCGTGCCGCTCGACCAGGTCGGCGACCGCCGCCCGCAACGCAGGCACGTCCAGCGCGCCGGACAGCCGGATGGCGAACGGAATGTTGTTCGCCGCCGACGCGGTATCGAACTGGTTCAGGAACCACATCCGCTGCTGCGCCAGCGACAGCGGAATGTGTTCGGGGCGCGGCATGGGTGCCAACGCCTGCCGTCCGCCCGACTCCGTGAACGGCGCGAGCCGCGCCGCCAGACCGGCGACGGTCGGCGCCTCGAAGACCGTCCGCGCCGGAACCCGCGCGCCGAGCTGCGCGCCGATCCTGGCGACCACCTTGGTGGCGATCAGCGAGTTTCCGCCGAGCTCGAAGAAGTCGTCGTCGGCGCCGATCTCGGCGCCGGTGTCGAGCAGTTCCGCGAAGATGTCCGCTACCAGACGCTCCAGTTTCCCACTCGGCGCGCGGAATTCCTTGGTCTGCAGCCGCGGCGCGGGCAGTGCGCGGCGGTCCAGCTTGCCGACCGGGGTCAGCGGGATCTCGTCGAGCACCGTGATCGTGGTCGGCACCATGTGCGCGGGCAGGCTGCGCTCGGCGAGCGCGATCAGCTCGTCGGTGTCAACCGTCGTGCCGGGTGCCGCCAGCACGTAGGAGGCCAGAATCGTGGTGCCGCTGTCGAGCTGATGACCGACGGTCACCGCGAAGTCGATGCTGTCGTGTGCGGCGAGCACCGCGTCGATCTCACCGAGCTCGATGCGGAAACCACGCACCTTCACCTGGAAGTCGTTGCGGCCCGCGTACTCCAGTCGTCCGTCCGCCGTCCAACGGACCAGGTCACCGGAGCGATACAACCGAGAACCGTTGGGATCGAACGGGTTCGCCACGAAGCGGGTCGCGCTGAGCGCCGGTCGCTCGTGGTATCCGCGCGCCACCTGCGCGCCCGCGATGTACAACTCGCCGACCACACCGTCTGGCACCGGCGAAAGCCGTTCGTCGAGCACGTATTCGGTGACGCCGCGAATCGGTCCGCCGATGGTCAGCGGGGCGTCGAGCACCAGTGGCGTACCGATGTTCACCACGATCGTGGTCTCGGTCGGCCCGTAGACGTTGAACAGCGCGCGGACGCCGCCGGTGACCGGAAGTATCCAGCGCCGCACCAGATCCGGCGGCCATGCCTCGCCGCCGACCGCGACCACCCCGAGATCGTCGAGCCCGGCCGGATCGATCGAGGCCAGCGCGGCCGGGGTGATGAACGCATGGGTCACTCGTTCGCGGCGAAGCAGCTCGGCCAGGTCGTCGCCGCCGAACACCGTCGGCGCCACAACGACCATGGTCGCCGCGCCACCGAGCGCGAGCAGCAGCTCCAGCATCGACGCGTCGAACGATGGTGACGAAAAGTGCAGGGTCCGTGCGGTACTCGTGACGCCGTAGTGCGCGCGCTGCTCCTCGCAGAACCCGGCGATTCCGGCCTGGGTGGCGACGACGCCCTTCGGCGTGCCCGTCGAACCGGAGGTGTAGATCACCCAGGCCGGATGCTCGGCGCGCAGCTGACGCACCCGATCGGCATTGGTGATCGGCTCGGTCGAGTGCCGCTCGAGCGAGCGCAGCGTCGAGTCGCCGTCGATGACGAGCCATTCGACCTGTCCGGGCAGCTGAGTGGCCGCCTGCTGGGTGGTCAGGCCGAAGACCGCGCCGGAGTCCTTCACCATGTGTTCGATGCGGTCGGCCGGATAGTTCGGGTCAACCGGCACGAAACCGGCACCGGACTTGGCCACCGCCCAGACCGCGGCCACGGACTCGATCGAGCGCGGAATTCCGATCGCGACAAGATCTTCCGGGCCGATGCCGCGATCGATGAGCAGCCGCGCCAGCCTGGTCGACCACTCGTCGAGCTCGGCGTAGCTCAGGTGCGCCAGCGTCATGGTGGCGTCGGCGTAGGTGAGGGCGATGCCGTCCGGGTTCGCCTCGACGGCGGTCGCCATCAGCTGCGGCAGCGTGATGACCCGAGGTCGCCGAGTCCTAGCCGGACGGACACGAGCGGCGCGCGTCATGCGCCCACCAGTGCCAGGGTGTTACTGCCCCGTCGACCATTCGCACGCACGTCCCCCACTACCCGAACCATGAAACTCTGCTCATCCTGCCTGTCGAACACGTTGACGCCGTACTTGCGACGGCCGCCCTGATTCGGCGAACCGGTCCCGAGTGACCCTAGTCATGTTTTTAGGGGCTTGCACACGGTACTTGGCGGCTTTTACCCCGCACGCAGCAGATCGGACAGGGCAATGACCGTCGCTACCTGCGTCCATGCGCTCTCGACATCGCCGTCGTCGGCGAGCACCACGGCCCGTAGATCTGCCAATGCCACCGGGTCGAGGGTACTGAGTCCGGCGCGGTCGGTCAGCAGGTGGCTGACCCACTCGTCGGCCAGCGCCTCGGCCAGGTCGGCATCGTCGGGCACGAGCACCATGGAGGCACCGCATGACCCCGCCGCCACCGCCTCGATCAGCGCCAGCTCCGCCGGACCGCCGAACTGGTAGGTGCGCGACTCGAAGGTCAGCTCGGTGTCCGTGCGCAACTGGTCTGCCGCGCCGGCCAACTCGTCGTAGGCGAGCGTGCGCGCCCCGACGAAGGCCGGGTCGGTGCCGCGCAGCACGCGGGTGCGATGCGCGTAGGTCACCGGCCGCGGCGATTCGGCCGCGATCTGGGCGGCCACCGCCGGATCGTCGAGCACGAGCCAGTCGACATCGCCGGACGTGGGCGCCGCGGCACCGGTGAGGCCGACCTTGACGACCGGACCCGCCGGAATCGGTGCGTCGACCGACGCGACCGGAACCACGGCGGCACCGGCCTTGAGCACCGCCCAGGTGGCGACCACCGCGTCGACGCCGCGGTCGAGCCGGACGGCGACACCGTCGCCGGGGCCGCAGCCACGGGCGGCGAGCACCCGCGCCAGGCGCGACGAGCGCGCGTCGAGTTCCTGATAGGACACCGCGTCCTCACCGAACACCAGCGCGGGGCCATCGGGGTCGTCCTCGACGACCGCGGTCAGCGCCTGGGTCAGCGCGGTTCCGGTGGTGGCCGTCGCGCCCGCCGCGCTCGGCTCCTGTGCCGATTCCGCGGCGGATTGCACCCGCTCGCGCTCCTGGGCGTCGAGCAGGTCGATATCGCCGACCCGCACCTGCGGATCGGCCACCACCGCGCTCAGCACCCGTTCGAGCCTGCGGCACAGCGCCTGCACCGTCGACTCGTCGAAAAGGTCTGTCGCGTAGGTGATCGCGGTGATCAGCTCGTCGGGCGTGCCGTCGGCGCTGTGTCGCGGGTCGACGTTGACCTGTAGGTCGAACTTGGCCGCGATCTCGCCGCCGTCCAGTCCGGTGATCGTCAGGCCTGGCAGTTCCAGCGTCGGCTGCTCGTTGTTCTGGAACGAGAGCACCACGCCGAACAGCGGGTTGTAGACCGACGCGTGACCGGCGGCGACCACCTCGGCGACCCGCTCGAACGGGATGTCCGCGTTGGCGAAGGCGGCGAGGTCGGTCTCGCGGGCCCGATCGACGAGTTCGGCGAAGGTGACGGCGGGCTCGACAGCGGTACGCAGCGTGAGCGTGTTGACGAACATGCCGACCAGCTCGTCCAGCGCGCGTTCGCCGCGACCCGCGATCGGCGTGCCGATGGCGATATCGCTGCTGTTCGACTGCCGGGCCAACAGCACGGCCAGCGCACTGTGCACGACCATGAACAGCGTCGAATTGTGTTCGCGGGCAAGGCGAACCAGCGCCGCGTGCATATCAGCCGATACGGCGAAGCCGGTCGAGGCGCCGCGCATCGACGGAACCGCCGGGCGCGGGCGGTCCAGCGGCAGGTTCAGCTCGCCGGTGAGCCCGGCCAACTGTTCGCGCCAGTACGCCAATTGCCGTGCCGCGATGGAGTTCTCGTCGTCATCGGTGCCGATGACCGTGCGCTGCCAGCTGGCGAAGTCCGCGTACTGCACCTCCAGCCGCGACCAGCGCGGCGAATTGCCACCGATCCGAGCGAGATACGCGGTCACCAGGTCACGCGCCAGTGGGGCCATCGAGGCGCCGTCGGCGGAGATGTGATGGACCACCAGTGCGAGCAGGTGCTCGTCCGGTCCGACCGCGAGCAACAGCGCGCGCACCGGAACCTGTTGCGTCACATCGAAACCGGTGGACATCAGCTCGGTGATGCGGCCGATCGGATCCGCGGTGGACACGGTCTCCAGGCCGCCGGGCAGCGACGCGCTGACCGAGAGGATCTCCTGGTAGGCCGCCCCGGACGGATCGGCGGGGTAGCGGGTGCGCAGTGTCTCGTGCCGCTCGAGCACATCGGCGACGGCGTTGCGCAGTGCTGGCACGTCGAGCACGCCGGAAAGCCGAATCGCGAGGGGGATGTTGTAGGCGGGCGACTCGGGATCGAACTGGTTGAGCACCCACATCCGTTGCTGGGCAAGCGACAACGGCACCCGATCGGTGCGCGGCATCCGAGCCAGCGGCGGCCGCGCGCCGGACGCCTTGGCCGCGCCGGGCACTACGCGGGCGGCCAGCGCCGCCACGGTCGGCGACTCGAACAGCTCGCGCACGACGAGGTTCGCGTCGAGCGCCTCGTTGATCCTGGCGACCACCCTGGTAGCCAGCAGCGAGTTACCGCCGAGGCCGAAGAAGTCGTCGTCGAGGCCGATCTCGCGGGCGCCGAGCAGACCGGCGAACACCTCGGCGACCGCCTGCTCGACCGGCGAGCCGGGGGCGCGGAAAGTGGCCGTGCTGTGGAATTCCGGTGCGGGCAGTGCCTTTCGGTCCAGCTTGCCGTTCGGCGTCAGCGGGAGCGCGTCAAGCACGACGAGCGCGTCCGGAACCATGTAGCCGGTGAGGAATTCGCCGACCTGGCTACGCAATTCGACCGGGTCGAGCTGAACGCCACTGTCGGGCACGACATATCCGATGAGCCGGTCGCCCGCGTTCTCGTCCGCGCGGACCAGCACGACCGCTTGGCTCACACCGGCGCAGCGCACCAGCGCCGACTCGATCTCGCCGAGCTCGATGCGGAAGCCGCGCAACTGCACCTGCTGATCGCCGCGACCGGCGTACTCGAGCGTCGCCTGCCCGCCGAAGCCGACCCAGCGGCCGATATCGCCGGTGCGATACATCCGAGATCCCGGCGCGCCGAACGGATTCGCGACAAACCTGGTCGCGGCAAGGCCGGGGCGGCCCAGGTAGCCGCGAGACAGCTGGGTACCGGCGACATAGATCTCGCCCGCCACGCCGACCGGCGACGGGTGCAGCCGATCCTCGAGCACGTAGGCGTCGAGGCCGGGCAGCGCGCGTCCGATAACGCTCGCGGCGTTGTCGACCATCTGCTCGTCCAGCGACAGGAACGACACGTGCACCGTGGTTTCGGTGATGCCGTACATGTTGACCAGCCACGGCGCGTCCACCGCGTGCCGCTCGTACCAGCGCTGCAGCTGGCGCAGGTCGAGCGCCTCGCCGCCGAACACCACGTAGCGCAGCGCGAACTTGGCCTGATCGGCGGTCTGCGCGGCCCGGTCGGCCTCGGCGAGCTGATAGAACGCCGACGGGGTCTGGTTGAGCACGGTGACCTGTTCGCGAATCAGCAACTCGCGGAACAGTTCCGGCGACCTGGAGGTCAGGTAGTCGACCACGACGACGGTGCCGCCGTTGGCCAGCGCGCACCACAGCTCCCACACCGAGAAGTCGAACGCGAAGGAGTGGAACAGCGTCCACACGTCGGTCTCGTCGAACTCGAACTGCAGCTGGGTGTTCGCGAACAGCTGCACCACATTGCGGTGCGCGACGCCGACACCCTTGGGCACGCCGGTGGAGCCGGAGGTGTAGATGACGTAGGCCAGGTTGTCCGGCCGCAGCGGCGCGGTCCGCTCGGACGAGCGCACCGGAGCATCGGCGAAGTCCGCCGTGTCCTCCAGCAGGATGACCGGAATATCGCCGACGGGAACGGATTCCAGCTCGCTGGCGGTGGTCAGGATGCACGCCGGGGCGGCATCGGCGAGCATGAACTCCAGCCGCTGCGTGGGATAGGTGGTGTCGATCGGCAGATACCCGGCACCGGCGGTGAGGACAGCGAGCAGCGCGACCGGCAGCTCCTCGGTGCGCGGAACCGCAACGGCGACAAGCGCTTCCGGACCAATGCCCTGCGCGATCAGCGCCCGCGCCACCTTGTTGGCGCGGCGCTGCAACTCACCGAAGGTCAACGTGGTGTCGCCGAAGCGGATCGCGCCCGCGTCCGGCCGCCTGCGCGCCTGCGCGCCGATGAGATCGACCAGTGTCACCTCGGGCACCGAGGCGCCTTGGCTGTTCCACTCGTGCAGCACCAGATCCCGCTCACCCGGTGCGAGCACGTCGATATCGCCGACGGTGACGCCGGAATCGGCGGCGATCGCGGCCAGGATCCGGCCGAAGCGGTCGGCGAAGTCCTGCACGGTCGCCTCGTCGAAGAGGTCGGTGGCGTAGGTGAAGGCGGCCGAAATGCCTTCCGCCGCACCGTGTCTGTCGATCCGCTCGACCAGGGCAAGCTGCAGATCGAACTTGGCAAGCGGCATCGCCAGGTCCACCGCCGCCGCCGAGAGACCCGGCAGTTCCAGTTCGGTGCGCGCCAGGTTCTGGAAGGTCAGCATCACCTGGAACAGCGGGTGCCTGGCCGTCGAGCGCGCCGGATCCAGCAGTTCCACCAGCCGTTCGAACGGCACGTCGGCGTGGCCGAACGCCTCGACGTCGATGCGGCGCACCTCGCGCAGCAGCTCGTCGAACGTCGCGCCGGAATCGATATCCGCGCGCAGCACAAGGGTATTGACGAACATGCCGATCAGGTCGTCCAGCGCGGCCTCACCGCGACCGGCGACCGGGGTGCCTACGGCGATATCCCTGGTGCCGGACAGGCGGGCGAGCAGCACCCCGAGCGCGGCGTGCACGACCATGAACAGCGTCGAATTGTGGCTGTGCGCAAGGCGGCTCAGCGCGCCGTGCACGTCAGGGCCGATCTCGAAGGCGAGCGTTGCGCCGCGGTTGGACGCGACGGCCGGACGCGGCCGGTCGGCGGGCAGCTCCAATTGCTCGGGCAGCGCGGCCAATTCGGTCCGCCAGTAGTCGATCTGCTTGGCAAGCACCGATTCCGGGTCGTCCTCGGCACCGAGGATCTCGCGCTGCCAGATGGCGTAGTCGGCGTACTGCACCTCGAGCGGCGGCCATTCCGGCGCGCCACCGCGCAGCCGGTCCAGGTAGGCGGCCATCAGGTCGCGGGTCAGCGGGCCCATCGAGAAGCCGTCACCGGCGATGTGGTGCACCACGCAGACCAGCACGTGCTCGGTTTCGCTCAGCTCGAGCAGCCGCACCCGCACCGGCGGCGCGACGGTCACGTCGAAACCCTCGGTCACCACCGCGGCGACCAGTCCGGGCAGCTCGGCCTCGGTGGCCTGTTCGATCACCAATTCCGGTACCGCGCGCGGATCTCCGGTCGGCAGCACCCGCTGGTAGCCCTCGCCGTCCACCTCGGGATACAGCGTGCGCAGCACCTCGTGCCGCTCCGCGAGGTCGCGCACGGCGGCGCGCATCGCGGCGGAATCGAGGTGGCCGGACAGCCGGACCGCGGCCGGAATGTTGTTGACGGCACTGGCCGGATCGAACCGGTTCAGGAACCACATCCGCTGCTGCGCGTAGGACAGCGGCACCCTGGCTGGGCGCGGCCTCGCGTGCAATGCCTGTCCGGCGGCCGAACCCGCGTGCTGCTCAACCCGTTCGGCGAGCGCGGCAACGGTGGTCGCCTCGAACAGCAGCTGCACCGGCACCCGCACCTGCAGCGCCGAGCCGATTCGGGCGGCGGCCTGCGCGGCGAGCAGCGAGTTGCCGCCGAGTTCGAAGAAGTCGTCATCGACGCCGACGCGCCCCTCGTCCCCGGACACCAGCAGTGCCGCGAACACGTCGGCGACGATCTCCTCCACCGGCGTCGATGGGGCGCGGAATGCCTTGGCGGCGAACACCGGCGTGGGCAGTGCCGCGCGGTCCAGCTTGCCGACCGGGGTCAGCGGGATCTCGTCGAGCACCATGATCGCGGCTGGAATCATGTACCCGGCCAGCGACTCTCCGATGAACTCGGCGAGTTCGCCGGTGTCGACGGTGCTTCCGGCCCTTGGCAGTACGTAGGACACCAGCGCGGTGGCACCGGACGGCAGCGTCTTGCCGAGCGTCGCCGCGTAGTCGATGTCGGGGTGCGCGGTCAGCGCGTTGTCGATCTCGCCGAGTTCGATACGGAAGCCACGGATCTTGACCTGGAAGTCCGAGCGCCCGAGATATTCGATAACGCCGCCGTCCCCGGCTTCGCTGCGACGCACCAGGTCTCCGGTGCGGTACAGCCGCGCGCCAGCGGTATCGGTATCCGCGCCGAACGGACTGGCCACGAAGCGCTCCGCGGTCAACCCCGGCTTGCCCAGATACCCCTGGGCGAGTGCGGGACCCGACAGATACAGCTCGCCCACCACACCGGCTGGCACCGGCCGCAGCCGCGAATCCAGCACGAACGCACCGACTCCCGGAATCGCCGAGCCGATCGTGATGGCGTCGTTCGGCAGCATCCGCGCCGAGCTCGTCGCGAGAATGGAGGCCTCAGTGGGTCCGTAACCGTTGTAGAACTCACGATCGGCGGCCCAGCGGCCGACCAGCTCCGGCCCGAACTTGTCGCCGGCCACCACCACGACCCGCAGGTCGTCCAGGTCGGTCGGGTCGACCGATTCCAGGGCGCCCGGCGTGATCAGCATGTGCGTGACCCGTTCGCGGCGCAGCAGATCCGCGAGCTCGTAGCCGCCGAAGACCGACGGCGGCGCGATCACCAGTGTCGCCCCGGTCGAGAAGGCGAGCAGCAACTCCAGCACGGACACATCGAAGTTCGGCGAGCACACGTGCAGCACCCGCGAATCGGCGGTCACCCCGTAGTGCTCGCGTTCGGCGGCGACCAGACCGGCCAGACCGGTGTGCGTGACAACGACGCCCTTGGGCCGCCCGGTCGAACCGGAGGTGTAGATGACGTAGGCCGGGTGCCGCTCGTCCAGCGGACGCACCCGGTCGGTGTAGGAGATCGGGTGCTCGGGCCGCGCGGCGATCCGCGCGGCCTGCACCGGGTCGTCCAGCTCGATCCAGTACACGCCGGTGCCGAGCACCGGGCGGTGCGCCGAGGTGGTGAGCCCGACGGTGGCGCCGGAGTCGGACAGGATGTGGTTGATGCGGTCGGTCGGGTAGGCCGGGTCCACCGGCACGTACGCGGCGCCGGTCTTGGCGATGGCCCACACCGCGACGACCGACTGCAGGCTGCGGGCGATCCCGATGGCGACCACGTCGCCCGGTCCGATACCGCGCTCGATCAGTTCCCTGGCCAGCCGCGAGGAGGTCGCGTCCAGTTGGGCGTAGGTGAGCTGGCGTTCGTCGTCGAGCTGACCCGACGGATTGAATCGGACGGCGACCTCATTGGCCTCGGATTCGACGGCGGCGGTCAGCAACTGCCCGAACAGCGGGCTGCCCGACCTGCGGCGACGGCTACCACGAGCGGAACGACGGGCAGTTTCCATTCGAGTGCATTCACCTCTCGCATCGAGCTAGGACCCGGCCCTACCCATATCGAGGGCGTATCGTCCGGGGCCAGCGCGGTCCGAGCAATCATATAAGGGACTGATCGGTGGCCACGCCTGCTGTCTTGGATTACTGACGGACCACTGACAGCGGTCCGCGCCCCCCTAGTTCGGCTCCTGTTCTTGGTCACACATCCGCCGCTACCCCCATGGAAGCGGTGTCTTGCCAGATGCCACGGTTTATATCGGTATCGGACCGGTCGTGTTGCAGGAGTACCCGGATCGGTGAACTAGTTCACAACCAACCACGCCGGGTTGCCTGCACCCCGGCCTGGAATCGGGTGCTCGCGCCGAGCCGCTCCAGCAGTCGCGCGGTCCGGCGGACCACAGTACGCCGAGACATCCCGAGGCGTCGCGCGATGGTGTCGTCGGTGGCACCGAGACCCATCAGGGTCAGGATGGCGCGGTCGCGTTCGTCGAGGGCCTCCGCGGTCGGGTTCACCGAAATCGGGGCGGCCAGTGACCACAGCACGTCGAACGTTTTGATCAGCATGTCCAGCGCGGGTGAGCCGGTGATCCGCACGCCCATCGGGTCGGGGCGGCGTTCGTCAACATGCAGCACCAGGCTAGCGCGTTCGTCGTCGCTGATGATCATTTTGAACGGCGGCTCGGGCAGCGTGCGCGCCTGTGCCCCACTGGCATTGGTGGACAGGGCGTGGCGCAGCCGTTCCGGATCCTGATAGATGGTGTCCTGGTAGAGCGTTTGGTAGCGGATGCCCTCGCCGAGCCGACCTCGCTTGAGCTGGAACAACTGTCGCTCGCGCTCGATATCGCTGAGGTAGGGCCCGCGCTCGACGACCTTGACGCAGGTGCGCGCGCTGGTCTGCATCTCCTCGAAATCGGCGAGCATTTCCAGGCGTTCGAAGACCGGAACCACGGCGCCGTTGCTGCGCGGCGAGCGCCGCACCGAACGGAACGTCTCGCTGAGCCGCGCTGCGGCCGTGTGCATCTGGTTGATCTGCTGTTGCCGTCGCCGAGCCTCGGCCTCCGACAACGACTCCGGGGCATGCGCGTCCCACACCACGGACGTGCCGTCGGGCGTCGCCACCCGAACGGCGGCGCGCAAGTCACACAGCACGTTCAGTGAGGCCGCGGCGGTCTCTTCCGAAACGCCAAGGTACTGCGCGATATCGGTGAGATCGGATCGCGGATGATGCACCAGCACGGCATAGGTGCGGCCGTGCGGTGATCCAGGCTCGAATATGTCGCCCAGCTCTGTCACGGCCCGAGCCTATCGACCGACCGGTCCTGATGGGGCATCCTGGCCACGAGCGGGTGGATGGATCGGCGGAATATCAAGCCGGGCAGCGGAATCAGTGCGCGGAGGGGCCCCACTGCAGCGGCACCCCTTTGGCGGCCAAGTACGGCATCGGGTCGATCTTGGTGCCGTCCTTGTCCCAGATTTCCAGGTGCAGGTGCGGGCCGGTGGAGTTGCCTCGGTTGCCGACGGTGGCGATCACGTCGCCCGCGTTCACCCGCTGGCCGACGTGCGCGAGCATCTCGTTGACGTGCCCGTAGACGGCGATGGTGCCGTCGTCCTGCTGCACGCGCATCCACAGGCCGAAGCCGGACGCGGGGCCGGCCTCGATCACGGTGCCGCTGCTGACCGAGTGGATGGGGGCGCCGATCTGGTCGGCGAAGTCGAGGCCGTAATGCATTTCGCCCCAGCGGCTGCCGAAGCCGGAGCTGATCTCGCCGCCGACCGGACGCACCGCGCCCATCGGGGCGGGCGCGGGCGCGGCCTGCTGCTGCACACCCTTGAGGATCTGCTCGGCCTGCGCGAGCGGGCCCGCGATCTCCGGCGGCAGGTTCTGCAGGCCGAACGGTGCGGCGGCGGGAGCGGCGACCGGGGTGGCGACCGGCGCCTCGGGGGCAGCGGCCTCCGGCGCGGGGGTGATGGCCTTGGTCTGGGCGACCGGCAGAATGCCGGTGCCCCGGAATGTCATGGGGGCGTTGGCGGCGGCCGCCTCGTCGCCGTCGTGCGAACCGGGCAGCAGCGGACTGGCGACGGCCGGGGCGATCTGGGAGACGGTGCCGATCAAGGCGCCCGCGGCGACCGCGACACCGGCGGCGACCTTCACCCGGTCGGCGGCGGTCGACTCGACGCGATGCCGCGTCGGCCGACCCGCGATATCATCGCCGATAAGGCTCATGACGGTTATGGAACTGGGGCCTACCCGATGGTGCGACACGGCTGCGTCCTTGCGTCCGAAGAACAGTTGGTTCAGCGGTGCCGGGCCTGTCGCCAACCGGTTCTATAACGATCCGGTGAAGGTCTGCGATGTAACGGTTTGGCATCCGTTGTGACGGGAACTCTACCTCGTCGTGACCATTCCGCAACCTTGTCCGGCAAAGACGCAGGTAAACACCGGGTCATACGTCCAGTAGGTCAAACTGGAGCCGTGATCATCGATGACTTGAACGTCCCGATCGTCCTCGCCCCGATGGCCGGTGGGCCCTCTACTCCCGAGTTGACCGTCGCGGTCGCCGCGGCCGGTGGCTTCGGCCTGCTGGCCGCCGGTTACCTGAGCGCGACCGATACCGCCGCCAGGATCACCGCAACCCGCGCCGCGACCGACGCACCGTTCGGCGTCAATCTCTTCGTGCCCGGCCCGGCCACCCCCGCCGCCGAGTTCGCGGATTACCTCGCCGAACTCGCGCGCGAGCACACACTCGGCGACGCCGCGTACGACACCGACGACTGGGCGGCCAAGCTGGATCTGCTGGTCGCCGATCCGGTCGCGGTCGTCTCCTTCACCTTCGGCTGCCCGAGCGCCGAGGCGATCGCCAGGCTGCGCGCCGTCGGCACCGAGAGCTGGGTGACCGTGACCTCGGCGGCTGAAGCGCGGATCGCTGTCGAGCGCGGCGCCGATGTGCTCATCGCGCAGGGCGCGGAGGCGGGCGGGCATCGGGCCACCTTCGTCGACCGGCCCGAGGACGACGCCACCGATCCGCTCAGCGTGCTCGCCCTGTTGCAAATCCTGACCGCCGCCAGCGACCGGCCCGTTGTGGCCACCGGCGGCATCAGCACCGGCGCCGGCATCGCGGCAGCACTCGCGGCGGGCGCGGCGGCCGCACAACTCGGCACGGTGTTCCTGCGCTGCCCCGAGGCCGGCACCAATGCCGTGCACCGCGCCGCGCTGAGCGCCGATACCCCGACCATGCTCACCCGCGCGTTCACCGGCCGCCAGGCCCGCGGCCTGCGCAACCAGTTCATGGTCGAGCACAGCGCGAACGCACCCGTCGCCTACCCGGAGATCCATTACGCCACCGCGCCTTTGCGTGCCGAGGCGCGGGCGGCGGGCAACCCGGACAACGTGAACCTCTGGGCGGGGCAAACGCACACCCTGGCACCGGAGTTACCGGCTGGCGAACTGGTTCGCACCCTGGCCGCCGATACGAAAGCCGCACTGAAAGCGGCACTTTCGCGGCGAATCCAGGCTTGTTGACAACGACTTTCGATTAGAATCGGGACACATCGCATCGGCCATCCACCCTTGGAGGAGAGCGCTATGTCCCTCGATGTCCCAGCCCCACTGCTCGAACGCGCCGAACGCGGCGAAGTCGACGACGCCGATTTCGTCGAGGTTGTCCGCCAGTCGCTGCCCTACGCCTGGGAGGTGGTCAGCCGCGTCGCCGGTGAACTGCATTCCGGCACAGCCGAATACGCCGACAACGTGGTTCCGCCGCCGGACGAGGTCGCGCGCGGGCAACTGCTGCGCGCCATGGCCTCCGACGCGATCCGCGGCGGCCTCGAGCGGCACTTCGGCGTGAAGCTCGCCTTCCAGAACTGCCATCGGGTGGCGGCATTCCCGCTCGCCGCGGTCGGCGGCGACACCTACAGCACGTTCATCGGTACCAGGGCTCAGCTGCTGAATCAGAGCCCGGAACTGCGCAACTGCTGATCGTCCGACGCAGAAGCCCGGCGCGGCAACCGATTCCGCGCCGGGCAAGCTGTGCTCAGGACAGCGTGGTGACCGTCAGGTCGCCATCGGCGTACTGGGCACGCAGGCGCTTCTTGTCGAACTTGCCGACGCTGGTCTTCGGCACCTCGGCGATGAACGTCCAGCGTTCCGGCAGTTGCCATTTCGCGAACTTGTCGGCGAGGAAGTCACGCAGCTCGTCGGCCTTCGCGTCGGTGCCATCGGCAAGCACGATCGCCACCAGTGGCCGCTCGTCCCACTTCTCGTCCGGCACACCGATCACGGCCGCCTCGGCGACGGCCGGGTGCCCCATCACGGCGTTCTCCAGGTCCACCGACGAAATCCATTCGCCGCCGGACTTGATCACGTCCTTGGACCGGTCGACCAGGGTGAGGTAGCCGTCCTTGCTGATCTTGCCGACGTCACCGGTGCGCAGCCAGCCGTCGTCGAACTTGTCCGGGTCCACCTCGGCGCCGTCCGGCGAGTAGTAGGAGCCGGTGATCCACGGCCCGCGAACCTCCAACTCGCCGAGCGCTTCTCCGTCGTTCGGGACAACGGTGCCGTCGTCGGCGACCAGGCGGGCCTGCACGGTCGCCGGGAACCGGCCCTGGGTGTAGCGGTACTCCCATTCCTCGTCGCCGGTCACGCCGACCGGCGGGTGCGCGACGCTGCCGAGCGGTGAGGTCTCGGTCATGCCCCACGCGTGCAGGACGCGTACGCCGTGCTTTTCCTGGAACGCCCGCATCATCGACGGCGGCACCGCGGAACCGCCGACGACCACCGTGCGCAGATGCGTGATGTCCTGCGGGTGCGCGGCCAGCCCGGCGAGCACGCCACCCCAGATGGTCGGCACCGCGGCGGCGAAGGTCGGCTGCTGCGCGGCCATCATCTCCAGCAGCGGGCCCGGCTGCAGAAAACGGTCGGGCATCAGCACATTCGCGCCCGACATCATTGCGGCGTACGGGATACCCCAGGCGTTGGCGTGGAACAGCGGAACGATGGCGAGCACCGAGTCGCGGCCGGAGAAGGCCATCCCGCTCGGCGAGCACACCTGCATGGCGTGCAGCCAGTTGGAGCGGTGCGAATACACCACGCCCTTCGGGTCGCCGGTGGTGCCTGAGGTGTAACACATTGCGGCAGCGGAACGTTCGTCGATCAGCGGGAAGTCGTAGGTATCCGGATGCGCGGCAAGGAGTTCGGTGTAGGAGTGCACCTGTACGCCCTCGGGCGCGGACAGCGTCGACGCGTCACCGTTGACCACGATGACGTGGCGGACCGTCTTCAGCTTCGGCAGGTACTCGGCGAACATCGGCAGCAGCGTGCCGTCGACGAGCACCACCTTGTCCTCGGCGTGATTGGCCACGTAGACAAGCTGATCGGGGAACAGCCGGATGTTGAGCGCGTGCAGCACCGCCCCCATCGCCGGTGCCGCGATGTAGGCGACCATGTGCTCGTTGTTGTTCCACATGAAGGTGCCGACTCGATCGCCGATGCCGATGCCGAGCTCGCGCAACGCGTTCGCCAGCCGCGCCGCGTCCGCGCCGAGTTCGCGATAGGTCATGGTGCGCACGCCTGTACCGGTCCAGGTGGACACGGTCGAATCGCCGACAAACGTCGATGCGTAGCGCAGCAACGTCGCCAGCGACAACGGCTCGTCCTGCATAGTGCTCAACATCGGAACTCCTTTTTCTTCAGTGACTTCCACTCAGAAAGCCAAGTCTGTTTCGGCCACCTTCGGTGTCTCCGAGGTGATCCCGTACAGGAGTCCGACCCAGCGGATCAGTTCGGGATACAGGATCGGTTTGCCGCTGGTGAGCACGGCGCATGACAGCGCGCGCTCGGGGTCGGCCCAGGCCGCGTTGTTGGTGAAGCCGAGATGGCCGAAGGCGCGGCGGGTGTCGGGGCCGTACAGGCTCACCACCCGGCCGCCGAGCATCGGGCCGTACCCGAAGCCGAAGTTCATGCCGAGCGACAGGTCCGGCTCGATCCTCGACTGCGGAACAAGCGCGGCCGCAATGGTTTCCGGCCGCATCACCCGGACGCCGTCGAGTTCGCCGCCGCGCCGGAAGATCTCATAGAAGCGCGACAGCTCGTTCGCGGTGCTGACCACGTTCGCGGCGGGCGCGATGATGCCGAGATAGGCGGGGTCGTTGCCGGTTTCGACGGCCTCCGCGAAGGACACCCCGAGCAGCCGCTCCATCGCGAGCGACAGCGGCGGCATCGGTGCGAGCCCGGTCCGGTAGTTCCTGGCGAGTGCGGGGAAGTCCCGCTGTGCCACACCGTAATTGGTCCAGCGGAAGGCCAGCGGGCGCAGGATCTCCTCGTCGAGGACGGTGCGGATGTCCGTGCCGGTGACCCGGTAGACCACCTCGCCGAGGATGAATCCGCCGGACAGCGCGTGGTAGGACTGGAATCGGCCGGGCGGCACGGACGGCCGCACCGCGCACAGATTCCGTACCAGCAGTTCACGATCCGCGACGGCCTCGGCCGTCAACGCCTCCCTCGGCAGGTTCGCCACCCCCGAGCGGTGCGCGAGCACCTGCCCGACGGTGATGGATTCCTTACCGTGGCAACCATATTCGGGGATGTACTTGCTGATCGGCGCGTTCAGCTCGACCAGGCCGCGGTCGACGAGCAGGTGTACGACGAACGCCGTGACGCCCTTCGAAGCCGAGTAGGTGACGAACGGGGTGCTCGGGGTGGCGAGCGCCTTCGGTGTATCCGCGTGATCGTCCGGGCCGTTGCCGTGCGCGTGGCCGAGCGCTCGGTCGAAGACGACGACGCCGTGCCTGCGAACACAGACCTGGATGGCCGGATGAACCCCACTGCGGTAGACCAGCTGCATCCGCCGCCAGATCCGCTCCGCGTAATCGGGTGGCAACCCAAGATAGGTCGGTTCGGCCTCCGCGCCGATGGCCGCGACGGACTCCAGATCCTCCGGAATCCGGCTCCGATGGAGCAGGTCAGGCAGTTTCGAGAGGTTCCGGACGCGCGTCAGCATGGTTCAGCACACACCAACCATGAGCCACATCACATGGCGAATGCTACCGAACAGTAAGCCCCCTCGGGCAGGGCTGGGCTCAACCCGCGTGCGCCGGATAGGCGTGTACGACGGCGGTGTTCAGTTTGGGGACGACGTGGGTGAGGGTGTGCTCGGCCTCGTGCGCGACGCGGTGGGCGTCGGCGAGGGTGATGGTCGGGGCGACGTCCAATTCGACGTCGGCGTGCAGCCGGTGTCCGATCCAGCGCATGCGCAGGCTGCGCACGCCCTGCACGCCCGGTTCGGCGGCGAGGGCTTGTTCGGCGGCGGTCACCAGGCCCGGCTCGACCGCGTCCATCAAACGACGCAGCACATCACGGGCGGCGGTGCGCAGTACCGCGAGGATGGCGACGGTGATCAGCAGCCCGATGATCGGGTCGGCCAGTGGGAATCCGAGCGCGACGCCCGCAGCGCCGAACAGCACGGCCAACGAGGCGAAGCCGTCGGTGCGGGCGTGCAGGCCGTCGGCGATCAGCGCGGCCGAGCCGATCTGCCGCCCGACCCGGATGCGGTACAGCGCGACGGTCTCATTGCCGAGAAAGCCGATCACACCGGCCACAGCGACCAAGCCCAGATGCTCGATCGGCACCGGCGCGAGCAATCTGCGGACCGCCTCGTACCCCGCCACCAATGCCGACAGCGCGATCATCGCGACAACGAACAGGCCGGCGAGATCCTCGGCCCGACCGAACCCGTAGGTGTAGCGCCGAGTGGCCGCGCGCCGACCGAGCGCGAACGCGATCCACAGCGGCACCGCGGTCAACGCGTCGGAGAAGTTGTGAATGGTGTCCGCCGCCAACGCCACCGACCCGGACACCGCCACAACCAGCACCTGCGAAATCGCGGTCACCCCGAGTACCGCGAGGCTGATCTTCACCGCGCGAATGCCGACGGCACTGGCCGCCAACGCGTCATCGACGCTGTCGGCCGCATCGTGGCTGTGCGGCACGAAGATCTCCCGCACGGCCCCGCGCAATCCCTTCGGATGCTCGTGGGTATGCGGGCCGTGGACGTGGTGGTGCCCGCCATTGCCATCGTGCCGGTGGTCGCCGTGCCCATCCGTCGTATTCATCACGCCACGCTCCGAGATCCGTTGTCCAGTCCCTTATTTCGTGCAGGTCATGCCGATGTGCCGGTCTCCGGTAGTTCGCGCACGGCGGCTTCGCCTCGGTGATGCGCCGGTACGCCGGGTCCCGCGTGCTCGGCGTTGTGGACCGCGTCCACGACCAGCTGCCTGACGTGCTCGTTCTCCAGGCTGTAGTAGATCGTCGTGCCGGAGCGGCGGGTGCTGACCAGGCGTGCCATCCGCAGCTTGGCCAAATGCTGGGAGACCGAGGGCGCGGGTTTACCGACGTGGTCCGCGAGATCGTTCACCGACAGTTCGCGGTCGACGAGCGCCCACAGCACCTGGACCCTGGTCGCGTCGGCGAGCATCCGGAAGACCTCGACAACCAGGCTTACCTGATCGTCCGCGAGCGGCCGACCTTCCTGGCTATCTGCATTCATACGCAGATAATAGACCAGCCGGATAGGTCTCGGCCAGCTCGAATCGCCCGGGTTCATCCCCACCGGACCGGAATGGCGGCGACACCCCCTGCGTGGCCGCCGACATGCCGGTCCGTCCCCATCGAACCGTTCACTGTCTTAGTCGCTTTGGCGCTACTACGCCAGCTAACCGGCCGAACAACATCCGAATGAGACAAAACCCGCCGCTCGCGTGCGGTCGGCCAACCGGTGGCTACCGCTGTGACCAGTGCGAATTCGCCCGCGCCGCAGCAAGGCTCACGCCCGCGAAATGCAATTACATCTGCACGCCTATACCAGGCCGACCAGTTCTTTTATGCCGTTTTACCTCAGCCGCGCGCCTGCCGCGGACCGCCGAGCCGATGCGCCAGTAGGAAATTCATCAGCGCGCGAGAACGGACTCAGACTGCATCAACAGCCCCCCACCGATGTGGTCGGGCCCGATCGGCGTGCGGAATTCGGCGCGGACACAGCCGCGGGCGCGAGCACGGCGAGCGAGATTCGACCGCGAGGGATGCCGCACACCATCGAATTCTTCCAGCGAGGGTACGTCGAATGTACCGACTGCCGGATGGCAAACGGGCACAACACGTTCCACTCGACCTGAGCGATCGATCACAACCACGGCTCGACTGGCGGTAACGGCCTGACACCCGTCACCGCGCTCGGCTCGCTAGCGTAGGGGCATGCCAGTGGATCGAATGCTGCCGACGTCCGAGGCTCGGGACCTGCTCGAGCTGACCCGCGATATCGCCGACAAGGTGCTCGAGCCGCGGGTGGTCGAGTGCGAGAAGACCGGGACGTTCCCCGACGGCGTGTTCCCCGCCCTCGGCGCGGCCGGGCTGCTGAGCCTGCCGTACCCCGAGGACTTCGGCGGCGGCGCCCAGCCCTACGAGGTGTACCTGCAGGTGCTGGAGGAACTCGCGGCGCGCTGGGCGGCGGTCGCGGTGGCGGTCAGCGTGCACAGCCTGTCCTGCCATCCGCTGTTCACCTTCGGCACCGAGGAGCAGCAGCAACGCTGGCTCGCGACCATGCTGTCCGGCGAAACCATCGGCGCCTACAGCCTTTCCGAGCCGCACGCGGGTTCCGACGCGGCCGCGCTACGCTGCCGGGCGACGAAAGTCGATGGCGGCTACCGGATCAACGGCGCGAAGGCGTGGATCACCAATGGCGGCCGCGCCGATTTCTACACCCTGTTCGCGCGCACCGGCGAAGGCTCCCGCGGCATTTCGTGCTTCCTGGTGCCGCGCGACACCGAGGGCCTGAGCTTCGGCAAGCCAGAGGAGAAGATGGGCCTGCGCGCCGTGCCGACCACCACCGCCGCCTATGACGACGCGTTCCTGCCCACCGAACGGCTGATCGGTGAAGAGGGGCAAGGACTTTCGATCGCGTTCAGTGCGCTGGACTCCGGCCGTCTCGGCATCGCCGCCGTCGCAACGGGTTTGGCGCAGCGCGCCCTCGACGACGCCGTCGCCTACGCCAAGGAGCGAGAAGCGTTCGGCCGCCACATCATCGACCATCAGGGTCTCGGCTTCGTACTCGCCGACATGGCCGCAGCCGTCGATTCCGCGCGCGCCACCTACCTCGATGCCGCCCGCCGCCGCGACGCCGGACTCCCCTACTCGCGCCAGGCCAGCGTCGCGAAACTCATCGCCACCGACGCCGCCATGAAGGTCACCACCGACGCCGTCCAGGTGCTCGGCGGCTACGGCTACACCCAGGACTTCCCGGTCGAGCGCTACATGCGCGAGGCCAAGGTCATGCAGATCTTCGAGGGGACCAATCAGATCCAGCGCCTCGTCATCGCCCGCCAACTCGCCGGGAACTGACCGGCGGCCATGGCCGAAAATGTCGATTCATTGACCGCGGATCTCTTCGGACCTGCGGTTTCGGCATTTAGGCTCGGATCATGACAACGCCGTCCATCATCATTGTCGGAGCGGGATTCGCCGGGCTCGGCGTCGCGCTCGAACTGCGGCGGGCCGGGCTCGACACGTTCACCATCCTTGAGCGCGCCGCGGATCTGGGCGGGGTGTGGCGGGAGAACACCTACCCCGGTGCCGCGTGTGACGTGCCGTCGCCGCTGTACTCCTGGTCGTTCGAGCCCAAATCCGATTGGCCACGGCGGTTTTCGGAGCAGCGCGACATCCACGAGTACATGCGCGGCGTCGCCGAGAAGCACGACCTGACGCGGTTCATCCGGTTCGGCACCGAGGTGACCGACGCCGAGTTCGACGAGCAGACCGGCCGATGGACCATCACCACCGCGGACGGCGCGCGGCTCACCGCCGACCTCTTCGTGCCCGCGGTCGGCCAGCTGTCGCGGCCCGCCATGCCGAACATTCCCGGCATCGACACCTTCGCAGGCCCGGCCTTCCACTCCGCCGAGTGGGACCACACCGTCGAGCTGGCCGGTAAGCGGGTCGCCTGCATCGGCACCGGAGCCAGTGCGATCCAATACATTCCGCGCATCCAGCCCGATGCCGCGCACCTCACGCTGTTCCAGCGCTCGGCGGCCTGGGTGCTGCCGAAGTTCGACACCGAATACAGCACCACGCACAAGGCCGTGTTCAAGTACCTGCCGCCGACCCGGCTGGCCGAGCGGTTCGCGATTTGGTCGCTGTTCGAGGTGCTCGCGCTGGCGCTGACCGACATCCCGGCGATGAAGGCACCGGTGATCGCGCTGGCCGACCGGCATCGGGACAAGCAGGTTCCCGACGCCGAGCTGCGCGAGAAGCTGACACCCGACTACGCGGCCGGTTGCAAGCGCGGCCTGTTCTCCAACGAGTACTTTCCGGCGCTGGCCCAACCGAACGTCACGGTGGAGACCACTGCGATCGAGGCGATCACCCCGACCGGCATCCGCACCGCCGACGGCGTCGAGCACGCGGTCGACGTCATCATCTACGGCACCGGGTTCAAGGGCACCGAATTCCTCGCGCCGATGAACATCTACGGCCTCGGCGGCCGCAAGCTGGCCGACGTCTGGGGTGACGAGGGCGCGCGCGCCTTCCTCGGCCTGTCCGTGCCGAACTTCCCGAATCTGTTCATGATGTACGGCCCGAACACCAATGTCGGCTCCGGTTCGATCATCTACATGCTGGAATCGCAGGCACGCTACATCCGCCAGGTCGTGCAGTACCTCACCGACCGGCCCGGCCGCTATCTCGCCGCCCGCGCGAACGCCGAACAGCACTGGGACGACTGGCTGCAGCGGCGGCTGAAAGATACGCCGTGGAACTTCTGTTCCAGCTGGTATCGCAACGCGGCGGGCCGCATCACCAACAACTGGCCGGGCGCGACCGTGCTCTATCGGTGGAAGACAAGGACTTTCGACCTCGCCGACTATGCCGAAGCGCAGGCCGAACGGCCGCTGGCCGAGACGCGCTGAGCGGTCCGCCGCGCCGTCGCTTTCAGCCGGGTCTCAGCAAGTGCCCAGTAAACTGGACATTGTTCGAGATCCGGCAACAGAAGAGGTGCGCACGGTGTTGTGGCTACTGATCGTCGTGGTGATCGTGGCGGTGGGCGCCTTTGTCGTGCTGCAGTCCCGCCAGAGCAAGCAGCGCACGGCGAACGAACTCGCCGACGCGCTGGCCGATGCCCGCCAGGTGAACGAGCGGCTCGGCGGCCAGATCTACAACCTCACCGGCTCCAACGAGGCCGCCAAGCAGGCCTTGGTCGACGCGTCCGAACGGCAGATCGCCGCCGGATCGCAGCTCGATCAGGCGCGCACACCGGCCCAGGCGCGGTTGGCCAAACAGACCGCGCTGGAAGGGTTGTATTACATCCGGGCCGCGCGTAGTGCGATGGGCATGGATCCCGGCCCCGAGGTCCCCGCGCTCGACGGGCAAGATCGCGCGGGCAAGGTCACCGAGAACCGGGTCATCGAACACGACGGCCGGGAGATCGCGGCCTCGCCGGACCCCTCCTCGGCCACACCGAACTACTACCCGGGTGGCCGGGTCGCCGGACGTCCGGTGCCCGCGGGGTGGTACTCCGAGCCGTGGTGGAAGCCCGCGCTGATCGGCGGGGCCTGGGGCCTCGGTTCAGCGCTGCTGTTCTCGTCGCTGTTCTCCGGGATGTCCGGGGTCGGGTACGACGCGCAAGGGTTCGAGAGCGGGTACGGCGACGGGTACCAGGACGGGTTGGCCGCCGCGGGCAATGACGGCGGGTATGACTCGGGTGGGGACAGCGGCGGATACGACTCCGGCGACACCGCTGGGTACGACACCGGCGGTGACGCGGGCGGATACGACGGCGGTGGCTGGGATGGTGGCGGGTTCGACAGTGGCGGCGGCGGATTCGACGGCGGTGGCGGGTTCGATGGCGGCAGCTTCTGAGCAGAGGCGGTCCGGCAACTGAGTACGGCTAGCCCCACCCCTTTTTCGCCTGCCTACCCGGTTGCCGCCGCACCCCCTCGTGCCGCACGGTTGACGAATGATCATGCAGCGCAAGCGAACCGCGATCATCGCCGCCGCACTGGTTGCGGTCACCTCGGCCTGCGGTAACTCGGTCGCCGCCGAGTTTCCGGCCGGTTTCTGGCAGGTGGACGACTACGGCAGCGTGCTCGCCGTGCACGCCGACACGCTGGAGACCTACCAGCTGACCGCGCTCAGCTGCCTGAAGGACGAGACGGCCACCCGCTCCGCGCGGCCGGGCGGCTACGTCACGAAGGGCAAGGACGTGCTCACCCTGCGCCCCGGCGACCAGCCGGATCGGGGCACGCTGCACATCGACGGCTCGCCGGGCGACCGCACGCTGCGCCGCCTCCCCGCCCTGCCTGCCTCGTGCACCGGCTCCCCGGAGCCGACCGCCTTCGATGTGTTCTGGCAGACCTTCCAGGAGAACTATCCGTTCTTCGCGGCGAAAGGCATTGACTGGCAACAGGTTCGGGACCGCTTCCACGATCACGCCGCCCTCGCCGAGCAGCACGGTGACGACGCCGAACTCTTCGCGGTGTTGCGGGACATGGTCGCACCGCTCAACGATGCCCACGTGGTGGTTTCGGCGGGCGACAGCGGATTCTTCGGCGCGGGCAGGCCTGGCACTGTTGTCCCGGGTCCGCAACTCGACCAGCAGGTCAAGGAGTTCGTCCAGCGTCGCGACCTCCAGCAGCACCCGCTCACCGAATTCGCCAACGGCCGCATCGGCTATGCGGACCTACCCGGGCAGGACTACGGATACCTGCGACTCTCCTCGTTCAGCGGCTACACCGCCGAACGCACCTTCGCCGCCGACAGCGCCGAACTCGACCGTGCCCTCGACGCGATCTTCACCGCGGACCGGCTGACCCGGCTGCACGGACTGATCCTGGACCTGCGGGTCAATGGCGGTGGCTCAGACAGTCTCGGCCTGCAACTGGCCGCCCGCCTCACCGACCGCCCGTACTTCGCCTACGCCAAGAAGACCCGCAGCACCGAACCCCAGCCGCAGCGCGTCGAGCCGACTCGCGCCGGTTTCACCGGCCCCATCGCGATCCTGACCGGCGGTTCCACGGTCAGCGCCGGCGAGACCTTCACCCAGGCGATGCTGGAACGCCCTTCGCGCACAACAAGAATCGGCCAACCGACGCAGGGCGTGTTCTCCGATGTGATGGAACGCAAGCTGCCCGGCGACCGGCACGCGGACTGGTGGTTCGGCGTGCCGAACGAGCTGTTCCTGACCTCGGACGGCCGGACCTTCGACGGCGCAGGCATCCCGCCCGAGCTGACCGAGCCGGTCTTTACCGACGACGAGTTCGGCCAGGATCGCGACTCCGCCTTCGATCGCGCGGTGCGCTGGCTGACCAGCGGCTCTTGACTGCGATGGCAAACTGTCTGAGACTGTCAGCATGACGCTGACCACTGCCGATATTCCGGTCGAGGATTTCCGCACTCGATCGCGGCGCTGGGCCAGGGAATGCTACGAGTGGTCGAAGGTGCCGTTCCTGCCGTCGAGCGAGCGGGTCGGCCGGGCCTACGACGTCGTCGGCCCGCAGAACCTGTTCGGCGAGGACTCGTTGTTCATCAATCTCGGCTACTGGCGCGACAATCCGGCCACCCTCGATGAGGCGAGCAAGGATCTGGCCAGGCTGGTGGCCCGCGAGGCGGAGCTCGGTCCCGACGACATCCAGCTCGACGTCGGCTTCGGCTACGGGGATCAGGACTTCCTGTGGGCCAACGAGTTCCAGCCGAAGCAGATCATCGGCATGAACATCGCGGTCGAACAGATCGAGATCGCGAGCAGGCGCGCCGCCGAACTCGGCCTCGACCACCGCATCCGCTACGAATACGGCTCCGCGATCGACCTGCCGCGCGCGAACGAATCGTGCACCAAGGTCACCGCCCTCGAGTCCGCCTTTCACTTCCCTTCGTACACAAAGTTTTTCGCCGAAGCGCACCGCGTACTACAACCGGGCGGCAAGCTCGTCACCGCCGACATCGTGCCGCGAACCAACCGAGCCGCGCAGGCCATCGCCCAACTCTCCGACCGCCCCGGCCTGCGCCACCTCCCCGGCGCCCTGCACGAACGAGACATCTTCGACATCACCCACTACCGACAGGCCCTGATCAACGCGGGCTTCACCAACGTCATCACCTACTCCATCCGCCGCGACGTCTACACCCCCCTCGCCACCTACCTCAACAAGCGCCTGCGCGACCACGACATGCGCCGCGTCAACCCCGCCCTCCGCCTAGCCTTCAGCCGCCCCGGCCTCACCCTCTGGGGCCCATGGGCCGACTACATCATCGCGGTAGGAACCAAGTAACCCCGACCTGCCAAGATCAAGGGCCCCGGTGCCGCATCCCGCCAACCCGACCCCGGTTCCCCTGATCACGACCAATCCATTTCGGCCTCAGCCCCCCGACCCGGTAGACTCCCCGACGTCCCAACCGGCATCATCGATGCCACCAGTTCAGCCCTCGTAGCTCAGGGGATAGAGCACCGCTCTCCTAAAGCGGGTGTCGCAGGTTCGAATCCTGCCGAGGGCACAATCAGGAACGCCCTCGCGAGCTCAGGCGAGGCGAGCATGGAGAACGAGCACGACCGATGTCGCGATCGAGAACGCGAGGAAGATGATGGCTCCCAACATGTTCCGGTCGCCGGTGCGGATGTGGGCGAGGATCGCGCCGCCGAAGTAGAGCACCAGCCCGATCGCGGCGGCGATCGCGACGATCGGGAACCAGATGCCGCCGATGAGACCGACCGCCGCGGCGATCTGCAGGCTCCCGAGCGCGCTGAGCTGGGAAGTGGTGAGGTGGACCGCTTCCGCGAATTGACGTGCCCACGCCGGACGGACGAACTTCATCACGCCGGACTGGAGCATCGCCAGAGCGAGCAGGACGGCCCCAAGCGGCACAGCGAGCTTGTCGCCTTGTCCGGCGGGATCTCCCGCAAGGTACTCACCCAGACCCTGCGCCGCCTACAGAACAACGGCCTCATAGATCGACAACGGTATGCCGAGGCGCCCCCCACGGGTGGAATACAACCTGACCCCGCTCGGCCGGACGCTCCAGGAGCCGATAGCGATGCTGACCGAGTGGGCGCAGGTGCACGGAGAAGCACTCGTCGACTTCCAGGAATCGACAGCCGCGAACCCGACACATTAGGTCCAGGTGACCGGGAGGTCGTGGACGCCATAGATGTTCATGTCGGATTTGAGGCTTACCTCGTTGGCGGGGATGGCCAGTTCGAGGGTTGGGAAGTGGCGTACCAGTCCGGCGAAACCGGCGCGCATTTCTATGCGGGCCAGTTGTTGGCCGAGGCAGGTGTGGATGCCGTGGCCGAAGGATAGGTGGCCGCGGGCTTTGCGGTGCAGGTCGAGGGTGTCGGGATTGGGGAAACGGTTGGGGTCGTGGTTGGCGGCCAGTAGGGACACGACGACGGTGGAGCCCTTGGTGATGGTTTCGCCGCCTAGCTCTAGGTCTTCGGTGGCGTAGCGGTAGAAGATGTCGGCGACGGAGAGGTAGCGCAGGAGCTCCTCGACTGCGTCGGGCACCAGGTCTGGGTCGGCGCGCAGTTCGGCCAGCTGCTCGGGGTGTTCCAGGAGGGCGAAAGTGCCGAGTGCCAACATGTTTGCGGTGGTCTCGTGGCCAGCGAGGAGCAGAAGGAAGGCGATGCCGACCAGTTCCTCGATGGTGAGGTCGTCTTGGTTGGCCAGGTCGGAGAGTAGGTCGTCGTCGGGTTCGGCGCGTTTGTGTGTGACGAGTTCGGCGAGATAGCTGGTCATTGCGCCGTAGGCGGCCATCTTCTCTTCGAGCGACTGCTCCTTGACCAGGAATTTGGCGGAGTTGACCTGGAAGTTCTCGCGGTCCGCGTAGGGCACACCGAGCAGTTCGCAGATCACCAGCGAGGGCACCGGCAGCGCGAAAGCTTTGACCAGGTCGACCGGCGGGGTCAGGCGCGACATGTCGTCGAGTTGGCGTTCGGTGATGTCGATGATGTGTTCTTCGAGCTGCCGCATCCGCCGCACCGTGAAGGCGCCGGTGAGCTTGCGCCGCAGGCGGGTGTGATCCGGCGGGTCCATGGCGATGAACAAGCCGGGGATCTGCGGGGACGGTTCGGTCGCGGTGGGCATGCCTGGGGTCTCGTACGGCACGTGGACGATGCCGATGTCCGGACGGGAGCTGAACCGGGTGTCGGCCATGAGCTGGCGGACCGCGTCGTAGCCGGTGACCAGCCAGCCTTCGTGACCGTCGGGGAAGACCAGCGGACTGACCGGGCGGGCCGCGCGCAGCCGGGTGATCTCGGACGGCGGGTCGAAGGGGCTCACATCGCGTTCCATCGGAAGGCCGTGCGGGATGGGTTGATTCATTGGATGTCCTCTCGCGGCCCGGAGGCCGCTAACGCTGAATGCACGGGCATACTTCGCCAGCCCGGCGGATATGGCATCGCGCTGTTGGCGGTCCGACCTCGGTGCGGCTCAGCGCATTTCGCACGCGCACCGATTCCGGACCTCCCCCAACAGCTGCGTCAAGCGGCGACAGCGTGACGAATGATGATGTTGCCGTACGAGTTTCGTGCGTATACCTGCACGATGTCGGCCTCGTCGCGCGCACTGTCGGCCGGTGCCATCAGGTTCTGCACGGCGCCGGCCGTGGCGTTGGTTTCCAGTCGCGCCGCGCTGCCGGGGTGGATGCCGACCTCCAGTTCGCCCTTGGCGGTCTCCAGCCGGAGCACGCCGCGCGAGGCCTCGGCGATGCGGATGTCGCCCATGGCGGCTTTCGCGGTCACCACACCGCGGGTGCGATCGAGCACGATGTCGCCCGCGGAGATCTCGACGTCGCAGTCGCCGAGTTCGCCGGTGCTCAGCACGCGGCCGACACCGGCGGTGGCGCGCAGCCGCGAACCGACGGGCACCTCGATGACGACCTCGATCGACGGGTTGCCGCCGAACGGGGTGTAGGTCCGCCAGTCCTTCGGCGTCTGCACAGTCAGGGTGCCTGCGGCGAAATCGACCAGGGTGTGCTCGGCGGCGCGGATGTCGGCCTTCTTGGACGCGTCGGCGGGGCGGACCTCGACGACGGTGTCGGTGCGGTCGGTGGCGATCACGGTGACATTGCCGGAAAGCATGTCGACGGTGACGGTGACCGGTTCCATGGTCTCGAAAGTGGTCATGATGTTCTCCTTCAGTGCTGTTGACATGGACTACTGTCGCCAGCCGCGCTGATACCGACCTGACGCGAACCTGACACGTCGACTGACATGATGTTTGCCCTGGTCAGAGCGGTACATATGCCGTCGGACGGGTGACCAGTTGCCTGCCGACAACGCACGGCAGAATGGGCCTGGTGCAGATCGGGGTGCTAGGACCGCTGGAGATCCGAACGGATGACGGCGTGGTGATCGAGGTCTCGGGTTCTCGGCTGCGGGCGCTGTTTATCGCGCTTGCGCTCGAATCCGGTCGCGCGGTCCCGAAAACGCAGCTGGTCGACTGGATTTGGGGTGAGCAGCCGCCCTCCGACGCGGCAAATGCCTTGCAGGCCCTCGTTTCCCGGCTGCGCAGGGCATTGCCGGACGGGTCGCTCGACGTGCAGCCGGGTGGATACCGGCTGGCGGTCGACCCAGCGGCCATCGACGCCGTCCGGTTCGAGCAGCTGCTGGACCAGGCCCGCGGCGGCACGGACGCGCAGCGGTCCCCGCTGTTGCGTGCGGCGCTGGAACTGTGGCGCGGTGCGCCGATGCAGGACGTCGATGCGCAGGACAGTGCGGCCGTCGACGCGGTGGTCACCCGGTTCGAGGGGCTTCGCCTCGCTGCCGCGGAAGATCGATACGAAGCGGAGATCCGTCTCGGCCAGGGTCCGGAGCTGGTTGCCGAGCTGACCGAGGAGGTGGCCCGGAATCCGGTGCGGGAGCGGCTCATTGCCGCGCTCATGCGGGCGTTGGCGGCTGCGGGGCGCGGCGCGGAGGCGCTGACCGTGTATCAGCGGGCACGGGAGGCCCTCGCCGACGAACTGGGCGTCGACCCGGCACCGGAGCTGTCCGCGCTGCATGTCGCGCTGCTGCGCGGCGAAGTTGGCGCGCGGGCGGAAGACCGCAGGACGAACCTGCGGGCCGAACTGACCAGCTTCGTCGGCAAGTTCCCCGACGTCGCCGCGGTGCGCGAACTCCTTGCCGGACACCGGCTCACGACATTGACCGGGCCCGGCGGCTCGGGGAAAACCCGGCTTGCGCTGGAAACCGCGCGGACCCTGCTCGACGACCTACCGGATGGTGCCTGGCTGGTGGAACTGGCGTCCGTCGGCGCGGACGGTGACATCGCGCAGTCGGCGCTCGCCGCGCTCGGGTTCCGGGACGCGCTGCTCGGCGGTACACCGAACGCGGAACCGATGGAGCGACTCATCGCGGCGATCCGCGAGCGCGAAACACTGTTGATCCTGGACAACTGCGAGCACGTGATCGATGCCGCGGCGCTGTTCGCCCACCGCGTGCTCGGGGAATGCCAGCGGCTGCGAATCCTGGCGACGAGCCGGGAACCGCTCGGCATCACCGGTGAGGCGATCTGGCAGGTCGAGCCGCTGGCGTTGCCCGCCGAGGACGCGGCCCCGGCGGCGATCGAGTCCTCCCCTGCCGTTCAACTGTTGCGGGACAGGGCCGGTGCGGTGCGCCAGGATCTAGCGGCCGATGCCGACGCATTATCGACCATGGCGCACGTCTGCCGGGCGCTCGACGGGATACCGCTGGCGATCGAACTGGCCGCGGCCAGATTGCGCACCATGTCCCTCGATCAGCTCGCCGAGCGCCTCGACGATCGGTTCCGCCTGCTGACCGGCGGCAGCCGCACCGCGATACCGCAGCATCGGACGTTGCGCGCGGTGGTCGACTGGAGTTGGGAACTGCTCACCGACGCCGAACGAATGGTCCTGCGCAGGCTCGCGGTGTTCGCCGGAGGCGCGAGTCTGGAAGCGGCCGAACAGGTTTGCGCGGGTACGGGGGGTGGGAAGAATACAGCGGTCGAGCGCTGGGAGGTGCTCGAGCTGCTTACCGCGTTGACCGAGAAGTCCCTGCTGCGCACCGCGGCGGACAACGAGCCGCGCTATCGAATGCTGGACACGATCAAGCAGTACGCCAGCGACCGGCTCGCGGAATCGGCGGACGCGGAATCGGCACGCCGAGCACATCTTTCGTACTTCACCGAACTCGCCGCTGCCGCGGAGCCGCAGCTGCGCCGCGCCGAACAGTTGACGTGGCTCGCCACACTCACGCCCGAGCACGACAACATCGCGGCGGCGATGCGCGGCGCGCTCGCGGCCGAAGACGCCGCCGGAGCGATCCGGCTCGCGGCCGCCGCCGGCTGGTACTGGTGGCTCGGCGGGCACAAGGCCGAGGGCTTGGAGCTGGTCACCGCGGCCGCCGATATGCCGGGCGAGGTGGACGAGGAAACCCGGGCGACGGTGTACGGGCTTGTCGTGCATTTCCTGAGCGCAGGGCGCAACGACGAGCACCAGATGGCGGAATGGATCCGCAAGGCATACCGCGCCGGCCAGGGCAGCCAGGGTCGTCCGGGTCGCCATCCCGCGCTCAGTTTCGTCGTCGCGTTGGAACGCCTGTTGAGCGGGCAGGACGAGTATCTGCCCGCGTTCGAATCGCTGCTCACCGACGACGATCCGTGGGTGCGCGCGCTGGCTCGGCTGCAGCTGGGCAAGATGCGAATCGTGCTCGGCCAGGACGGGCGGGACGCGGACGAGTATCTGCGGACGGCGCTCGCCGAGTTCCGCGCGCTCGGTGAGCGGTGGGGGATTTCGTTCGCGCTGACCGAGTTGGCGAATCGAATGGCCACCCGCGGCGAATTCGCCGGTGCGTGCGAGCTTTTCGACCAGGCGATCGCGGTGGTCACCGAGGTCGGCGTGCTCGAGGACGCGGCAAGGATGTTGGCGCGGCAGGCCCAGCTGTACTGGCTGCTCGGTGATCCGGCGGCGAGCGCTGCCGCGGTGGCCGAGGCGCAGCGCTGCGCGGATCAGGCCGCCTGGCCGAACGCGCTTGCCGAACTGGCACTGGCGAAGGCGGAGCTGGCCCGTTGGCGCGGCGAGACCGAGCAGGCATACCGGCAGATCGACGTCGCGACGACCATGCTCGGCACCGACGCGGACCAGCCGCACAACAGCGCGGTGATCCACGACCTGCGCGGCTACCTGGCGGAGGGTCTCGACGAAGCTCGTGCACACCACGGCGCGGCGTTCCGAGCCGCGTCGGCGGCCGGACATGCTCCCCTCATCGCCCAGGTGCTGGTCGGCATCGCGGATCTGGCACTGCGCGCGGACCAGAACGAGCAGGCCGTGCGGCTGCTCACGGCGAGTGCGGGAGTGCGTGGGCTGGCTGATCGTTCGCTGCCCGATGAGGCTCGGATCGAGCAGACGGCACGGCGTCGACTCGGCGAAGCGGGGTTCGCGGCGGCGACGAAGGCGGGCACGGATGCGAGCTGGCCGGAGCTGGTTGTTGCCACGCTCGAAAGCGGTCTGGTCCCAAAGGTATTCGACTAGGGTCGCCGACTGGCACGAGACCGTTCCGCCCGCACTGATCGACGCGAGACCAGTGCGGGCGCGGAATGTGTCAGCGGCTCAGGAGATCTCGTAAGGCTGCCGTGACGGTGGCCGGGGCTTCTTCGGCCATGAAGTGGCCGCAGCTCACAGTGGTGTGATTCAGGTCGGGAGCCCAAGCGCGCCAGAGGGATTCGGCGTCGAAGCCGAGTGCGGCGCCCCAATCCTGTTGCAGGACAGACACCGGCATCCGCAGCTGGTTGCCGGTGGCGCGGTCGGTCCGGTCGTGGTCGAGGTCGATGCCTGCCGACGCACGGTAGTCGGCGACGATGCTGGGAACGGCGGCGGCGCAGGCACGTAGGTAGGCGGTGCGGATGTCTGGTGGGATCGCGGCGGGGTCGCGGGTCCAGCTGTCGAGGAAGTGGCCGAAGAATGCGTCGGTGGTGGCGGCAATCATCTGTTCGGGCAGGCCGGGCGGCTGTGCCATCAGATAGAGGTGGAAGCCGACCGCGGCCGTGACGCCGTGCATGACCTCCCACATGTCGAGGGTGGGTAGGACGTCGAGCGAGGCCAAGTGGGTGACGGCGTCGGGATGGTCGAGGCCGGTGCGGATGGCGACCAAGGCGCCGCGGTCGTGGCCGGCCAGCGCGAATCGCTCGTGGCCGAGGGCACGCGCGGCGGCGACGATGTCGGCGGCCATGGTGCGCTTGGAGTAGACGCTGCCGTCGGTGTCGGCGGGCTTGTCGCTGTCGCCGTAACCGCGCAGATCGGGGCAGATGACGGTGTGGTCGGCGGCCAGATCAGCCACAACGTGACGCCACATCAGGTGGGTCTGCGGGAAGCCGTGCAGCAGCACGATCGGGGAGCCCGAGCCGCCCACCGCGACATTGAGTTCGACCTGGTCGGCGACGGGAATCCGCTGGTAGGTGAATCCGGTAATCTTCGGTGTCATGAGGTGCCCTTCCGGTGTTCGTTGGTGACGCCAGACAGTCTGTGCGCGCGCACTCAGCAACTGATCAGCAGCGACTGAGTACGGCGACGGTGGCCGCGTGCCGGGGCTGAGCTTCGGTGTCCTCGGACCCATCGGCGCCGAGCGCGCCGGGGCAGCACTGCCGCTGAAGGGGCCGCGGCATCGGGCCGTGCTGGCGCGGCTGCTGGTCGCACGAGGGCGGATGGTCTCGGTGGATCAGCTGATCGACGACCTGTGGGAGCGGCCGCCGCGGGGCGCGGTGGGGGCGATTCACACGTTCGTCGCCGATCTGCGCCGGGTGCTTGAACCCGATCGGGCGCCGCGTACACCGGCCGAGGTGCTGGTGACCGTCGCGCCGGGGTACGCGTTGCGCACCGAGCCGGAGGCGGTGGACGCGGACCGGTTCGAGGCCGCCATCGTGCACACTGCCGAACTGCTCGCCACCGAACACTTCAGTCGAGCGTTGACGACGGCCGACGCCGCATTGGCGCTGTGGCAAGGTCCGGCCTATGCGGAATTCGCCGAACAAGGTTGGGCGCGTGCCGAAGTCGACCGGCTCGACGGCCTACGCCTGCTTGCCGGCGAACACCGCGCCGCCGCGTTGATCGACCTCGCGCGACCCGCCGAAGCCGTGCCCGCGCTGAATTCCCTGCTCGCCGAACACCCTTTGCGCGAGCACGCGTGGCAGTTGCTCGCTGTCGCGCTTTATCGCTCCGGCAGACAGAGCGACGCCCTGGCGGCTCTGCGCCGCATCCGTCACCTTCTGCGCACCGAATTGGGCGCTGACCCCGGTCCTGAACTCCAGCGCGTGGAGGCGGACATCCTCGCGCACGCACCACACCTGCTCTCCGCGTCGACCCAAAAAACCACGCCCGGAATGGGTTTCGTAGGCAGGCGGTTGGAATTCGCCGCGATACAGCACGCCGCCAGCGACGCTGCCCGGCATAGCCGCGTCCGGTTGGCGCTCCTGGCCGGCGAGGCCGGTGCCGGTAAAAGCTCTCTCGCCGAACAGGTTTCGTCCGCGCTGGCCGACGATGGGTGGCTCACCGCGCGCGGCGAGAGTCCTGCGGACATCGGTGTACCGCCGGGCTGGGCGTGGACCAGGATTCGCGCGGCACTGACCGCCGCAGGGGCAGGTGCTCTCGCCGATGGTGAGTCCACGCCCACCGATCAGGCCGAGGCCCGGTTCCTGTTCCACCGTGCCGCCGCCGACTACCTGGCATCGGTATCGCAACGCACGCCGGTTCTGCTGGTCTTCGACGACATCCACAACGCCGGTGCGGAAACACTTGACCTGCTCTCCGCGCTCGTCACCGGCGCAATAGCGGGCCCGGTACTGATATTGGCGACCTACCGCAGCACCGAGATCAGCACCGAACTCACCGCAACCCTTGGCAAGGTCGCGCCCTTCGAACCGGTGCGCGTGTACCTGAGCGGCCTGCCCGAAAACGACACAGTCACCCTGGTGCGCGAGATCGCCGGACCGGATATCGCCGAACACGATGGTTCCCGAATTCACCGGCGCAGCAACGGCAATCCGTTCTTTGTCCGCGAACTGGCCCGGCTGCTCCGCGATGAAGGACCCGCCGCCCTCGACGCCATTCCGGCAGGCGTCCGCGAGGTCATCCGACATCGCCTGGCCATGCTGCCGCAATCAGCGCGGACCCTGATCCAGCAGGCATCGGTGCTCGGCGAGGATGTCGATCGCGAGATACTCATCGACCTCGCGGGCGACGCGGCACTCGACGACCTCGAAATCTCGATGACGGCAGGGCTGTTCACCGAACTACCCGGCGGACTGCTCCGCTTCACCCACGCCCTGGTCCGCGACACCGTGTACCGCGACATCAGCGGCCCACGCCGGGCCCGGTGGCACGGCGAGATCGGCGCCTTTCTCGAAAAGATCGGCACCGCAGACGTTTCCGTGCTGGCGCACCACTTCGTCAGGGCACACAGCCGCACCACCGCAGCGAGCGCCGCCCGGTACGCCGGAGCCGCAGCACGCGAGGCCGAACGAGGATTCGCCCTCACCGAGGCGGTACGGCAATGGCGCGCCACCCTCGACGCCTTCGATCAAATGCCCGACCCCGACCCGTCCGCACGGCTCGACGCGATCACCGGACTCGCGCGAGCCTTGGCGGTCACCGGCAAGCTCACCGAGGCCCGTCACTTCCGCGGGCTTGCCATCGCCCAGGCCGAACGGTGGGCCGATCCGGTACAAGCCGCCCGCGTGATCAGCGCTTTCGATATCCCGGCCATCTGGACCACCAATGACGACCCCGACCTGGCAAGCCACGTCATCGCCGCCGCTGAACACACCCTCGCCGCCCTGCCCGCCGAACACCGCGAGCTGCGCGCCCGGCTGTGCACGACGGTTGCCCTCGAACTGCGCGGTGCCAGCGGTAGTCGCGGACTACGCGCCGCCGAGGAAGCAGAGGCCATCGCCAGGGAACTCCACGACCCCGCACTGTTGGCCTTCGCCCTCAACGGCCGCTTCATGCACACCTTCCAGCGCACCGGCCTGAGCGCGGACCGCGCCCGCATCGGCGATGAACTCATCGCGCTCGGCCGACAGCATCGACTGGTCACCTTCGAGGTTTTGGGTAACCTCATCGGCATCCAAACAGGCTGCGCTACAGCCGCTCTCACATCGGCCGATGCCCACGCGGCTGCGGCAGACCAGCTCGCCGCCGAATACGAACTACCGATGGTCGGCGTCTTCACCCACTGGTACACCGCCCTGCGCACCGCGATCACCGGCACCCATCGCGATGCGGAGACCGCCTACCGCGCCGCCGCCACAATGCTCACCGGCAGCGGAATGCCCGGCGTCGAACAGGGCCTACTCCCCCTCGCCTTGCTCTGCCTACGGTTGCAGCACGGGCTGCCGACCGATTCAACGGCCAAAGCATGGGGACCTTACGAACCATGGGTCCGCCCGATCATCCTGCTGGACAACGATCTTCGTGACGAAGCCACTATCGCGCTGAACGACATCCCCGACTCCCCGCGAGACCTACTGCTCGAACTACGCACCTGCCTCGTCGCCCGAGCCGCCCTCGCCCTCGGCGACGCACCGACCATGCGCCGCTGCTACGACCAATTGCGCCCCGCCGCAACCGAACTCGCCGGAGCAGGCACCGGCCTGATCACCCTGGAGCCGGTCGCCCACTACCTCGCCCAGCTCGCCACCGCCCTCGACAGGCCGGAAGCCACCGCGCACCGGGAGCAAGCGCTCAGCCTCGCCCAGCGAGCACACTCGCCCCACCTCATCGCGGCCGTCACTCCCGCGTAGGCCCTATCCCACTGTCATCTCGCCCATTTCGGACCAGCCGCTCGCATCGATGGTCTGGCTGATGATCTTCGGCGTTGCCGCGAGCGCCTGCGGCAAGTCGGCCATCGCGGCCTTGAAATGGGCACTACCGACGTGCGACTCGCCCGCCGACTGATCGAAAAATGCCTCCAGCAGCACGAATTCGCTGGGGTCGTCGACACTGCGCGACCACTCGAACCAGAGGTTGCCCGCCTCGGCGCGGGTGCGTGCGGTGAACGGGCCGACGAGGTCGAGCCACCTGTCGGTCCACTCCGGCTTGGTCTTGAACTTGACGACGATGAAGATCATGGCATTCCTCCTGCGGTGGGCCGGGCTGCCGCGACACAGCCCGGCTGCCGCGGCTGCCAGGCGGCGATCGTGGCGAACACCCCATTGTCGGACGATCAGTAGATGTTGGAGGGCCGAACGAGCCCCTCGGCCAGATCACCGAAGCCGGGCGCGATGATCGCGCCGGGGTTCACCATGATCTCCTCGACGATCAGCGTCTCGGTGGTCAGCAGCAGCGCGGCGATGGACGCGGCGCTGCGCAGGGCCGAGTGGGTGACCTTGAGCGGGTCGATCACGCCCGCCTCGAACATGTCGCCGTAGGTCTCGGTGAGCGCGTTGAAACCGTGCCCGACCGGCAGTGTCGCGACGGTGGCCACGGCCTCGTCGCCGTCGTACCCCGCGTTGATCGCGATCCAGCGCAAGGGTTCCTCGACGGCGCGGCGCACGATCTCGCGGCCTTCGGCGGCGTCGCCGGTGAGCTCGAGCAGGTCGAGCGCCGGTTGCGCCTGCAGCAGCGCGGTGCCGCCACCGGCGACCACGCCCTCCTCCATCGCCGCCCGCGTCGCCGACAGCGAGTCCTCCACCCGGTGCAGCTTCTCCTTGAGCTCGACATCGGTGGCCGCGCCGACGCGCACGACGGCCACCGACCCGGACAGCCTGGCAATGCGCAGTTTCAGGTTGTCCTGGTCGTGTTCGTTCTCGGCGCGTTCGAGTTCGCGCTCGAGCTGGCCGATGCGCGCCTTCGCGTCGTCGGGTGCGCCCGCGCCGTCGACGAGGGTGCTCGACCGTTCGGTGACGGTCACCTTCCGCGCCTGGCCGAGGTGCTCGATCCGAACGTTCTCCAGCGCGACGCCGGAGTCGGCGCTCAGCACGGTGCCGCCGAGAACTGTTGCCAGATCCTCCAATTCGGCCACCCGGCGATGCCCGAACCCGGGTGCGCGCACGACCACCGAGCGGAAGGTGTCGTGCACATTGTTGGTCACCAGCATGCTCAGCGCGGGGCCATCCATGTTCTCGCAGAGGATCACCAGCGGTTGCCCGGACCGCTGGACCTGCTCGAGCACCGGCATCAGCGTCTGGACGGTGGAGATCTTCTGATTGGTCAGCAACACGTACGCGTTGTCGAGCACCGCCTCCATCCGGTCCTTGTCGGTCACGAAGTACGGCGAGAGATACCCGTGATCGAACTCGATGCCGTCGATATAGCCGAGCCCGAGTCCGAGCTGTGGCCATTCCTCCACGCTGACAACACCATTCACGCCGACCCTGGCCAGCGCCGCGGCGATGACGTCGCCGATCTCGCTGTCGTTGTTCGCCGAGAGCATCGCGACGTGGCGCAGCTCCGACTCCTCGGTAATGCCTCGGCTGCGCTCGCGCAGCAGGTCGACGACCGCGGCGGTCGCACGCTCGATGCCGCGTTTGAGCTGGATCGGATTCTTGCCGTCGGCCACCGCGCGCAGCCCCTCGCGCACCATCGCCTGGGCGAGCACGGTCGCGGTGGTTGTACCGTCGCCCGCCACCCCGTTGGTCTTCGTGGCCACCTCTTTGACCAGCTGCGCACCCATATTGGCGAAGGGGTCGCGCAGCTGAATCTCCTTGGCGATGGTGACGCCGTCGTTGGTGATGGTCGGGGCGCCGGTGAGCTTTTCCAGCACCGCGTTGCGGCCCTTCGGCCCGAGCGTCACCTTCACCGCGTCCGCGACGGCGTTGACGCCCTGTTCGAGCAGCCCGCGGGCGTTCGCGCCGAAGCGCAGTTCCTTGGCCATATCGCACACACCTTTATCGAGTTTGCCGAAGTTCAGTTGTCGAAAAGTGCTGTCATGGAACGAGAATCGCGCGGCCACGGACCCGGCCCGCGTCGAGATCGCCCAGCGCGGTGGCGAAGTCGTCCAGCGCGTACCTGCTCGTGTGCAGCCGAACCCGCTGCTGCGCCGCGAGCACCATCAGCTCGACCAGGTCGTTGTAGGAGCCGACGAGGTTGCCGATGAAGTTGATCTCGGTCGAGATGATGTCGATCGTCGGCACCGAAAGCACGCCGCCGTAGCCGATGACGTAGTAGTTGCCCGCGCGCCGCACCATCGCGACACCCGCCTCGATGGCGCCGCCCTCGCCGACGAAATCGAGCACCGCTTCGGCGCCGTTGCCGCCGGTGAGCTCGAGGACGGCGGCGGCCTCGTTTCCGTCGGCCCGCACCGTATGGTGCGCGCCGACCTCCCGCGCCAAGGTCAAGGCGGCCGGAGATCGGTCGACCACGATCATTTCCGCGGCGGACAGTGCCGCGAACACCTGAATGCCGATGTGCCCCAACCCACCCGCGCCGATCAGCACGGCCTTGTCACCGGGACGCAGCGCCCGTGCCGCCTTGGCGACCGCATGGTAGGCGGTCAGACCGGCGTCGGCGAGGGCGGCGACATCGGCGGGCACCAGCGTCGGATCCAGTTTCACCACCGCGCGGGCGTTCGTGCGCAGGTACTCGGCGTAACCGCCATTGGTGTCGATGCCGGGGAATTGTGAACTGGCGCAATGGACGTCGTCACCGGCGCGGCAGGCGCGGCAGAGTCCGCAGGTCATCAGCGGGTGCAGGATCACCGGGTCGCCAACTTTCAGGCCGGTCACCGCCGACCCGACCGCCTCGACCCAGCCCGCGTTCTCGTGGCCGATCGTGTACGGGAGCGTGACGCCGCTCTTCTGCTCCCATTGGCCCTCGACGATGTGCAGGTCGGTGCGGCAGACACCGGCCCCGCCGATCTTCACGATCACATCAAGGGGTGTCTCGAGCTCCGGGTCCGGGATCTCGGCCAATTCCGGTTTCGAGTCGTAGGCGGCCAGTTGCACGGCCTTCATCGGCCTGCTCCGTTCTCATACGTTGTGGTGCTTGATGTTTCGCCGTAGCGGGTGGCGAGCAGGCCGCGGCAGAAGTGCGCGTTGCCCTCGATGCTGACCCGCACCGCGCGGGCATAGCGCAGCCGGATCGCCAGGTCGCCGGACCGCAGCGCGACGCCGTGCTCGTCGACGAGAAGCATTGCCCCTGGCTGGTTTTCGAAGCCGATCGCCGCACGACGCCGTTCCAGTGAGGTGCGCTCGCGACTGTCGGGTACGTCGGCGAGCGTCAGTTCCAATGGCGCGTCGGTCATTCGGTCCGCCGCCGACAATCTGCGCACGACCCGTTCCAAGGCCGCGATATAGGCCTTGCGCTGGAACGTCTTTCGTAGCTCGTCCAGTTCGCGGGTCGCCTCGCCGGGGAAGCTGCCGGTGAATCCCGCGCCCTGCGCAACGCCGGTATTGATCTGATCCGACGCGAAATGGTCTTCCAGCAGCACCGTCACCGACTCGACGTCCGGCAGCGCCGCGACCGCGTCGTGCGCGTCCGCGACCATCAGATACGCGAAGTTCGGCGCACAGAAGTAGGCGGGCAACCGCAGCCGGACGCGGACGCGGCACCCGTCCGTGACCAGCACCTCGGTGACGAACCGCAAGGTGGTGATCGGTTCGTCGAGTTCCGGATCCCGCACCGCGTCGAGCGCGGCCCACACGCGCTCGGCGACGGTATTCGCGTGCGCGACGGTGGTCATGCCGGAACCCGGCTGGCGGTCTTACCGTCCTGCGCCGACAGTGCCTCGCCTGGCACCTGGAACCCGTACAGCCGAGCCAGATTGAGGCCGAGGATCTTCTTTTTGACCTCGGTGCTTATCGTCCCGTACTCCGACTGCATATCCTCGGGGATCTGGAAGTCGACGAACTTCTCGATCAGCCAGGCCGGCTTCCAGATCGCGTAATCACTGGCGAAGGTGATCCGGTTCTCGTCGAGCCAGTACAGCAGTTCGCCGATGATCTGCGCGAAATAGCGTGGCCTGGTGTGGATGAACGGCATGGCGACGGCGAGGCCGCCGTAGACATTGGGTTCCTGAGTCGCGATCCAGCAGAAGTCCTCCAGCCGGGGCAGACCGACATGTTCGATGATGAAGTTCAGGTTGGGGAACGCGGTCGCGACATCGTCGACATCCGCGACATCGAACGCGTCGCGATTGAGCGGATAGATGGTCGGCCCCTTGTGAATATGAATGTTGCGAATGCCGAGCTGTTCGCACTTCTCCAGGTACCGATAGCTCCACGGATCGGTCAGCTTGTAGCCCTTGGAATCGCCTTTCCATTCGGCCGTATAGAGCTTGACGCCCTTCAGGTTCCAGCGCTCGTGCAGCGCTTCGAGCGCGTCGAGACCGGCCTCGCCGTCACGGGGATCCCACGCACCGTTGGTGATCAGCTTGTCCGGATGCTTTTCGGCGAGCGCGCCGTTACGTTCGGTGGTGTTGAAACCGTCGTGATAGAAGTCGGTGAGATACGTCGGCTGGAAGATGGCCTTGTCGACGTAGCCGACCTCGAAGAGATCGTGCATCAGGTCGGCCTCGGTATAGCTGCCGAACTTCTCCAGTGTCCAGACCTCGTCGGCCGGTGAGAGATTGCGGTGGTAGTCGTAGAAGCACTCGGTGAAGCCTTTGCCGTACCGGTTCTTCTGATTGCTCGGGCCGCCGTCCCAGAAATGGATGTGACCGTCGACGATGAAGTACTTCTCGCCGTCCTTTTCGTACATGGTTGTGCTCCGATACTCAACGAGTCTGTGGGCTGAACGACACGGTTATCGAACCGGTTTGAGGTCGAAATCGATGTACTCGGCGGCGTCCTCGGGATTGGCGAAAAGCATGGTCTTGTCGTCGAAATGCACCATCCGCCCGTAGTGGGTGGACATGATCTCCTCGAAGTCGGACAGGGTGAATTCCGTACCGAGCGCATCGGTGATCTCGGCGAAATCGAAGGTGAGCACCTTGTTTCCGTCGACCCGGATCATCGAGGGATACTCGGTGATCACGACACCGTCCTTGCGGCCCATCACCTCGGCGACGACATAGCCGTTCTGGTTGTTCATCAGGGTGATGCCGCACCTGTTCGACGATCCGACTCCGGTGCCGAATTCCATTGCAGTACTCATCGGTTCAGCTCCTCGGGCTGGTCGAGATCCAGGTCGGCGAGCACGCTGCGCAGGCCGGACTTGGCGGCTTCGAAGGATTCGGCGAAGGGGATGGTCCGCTCCTGCGGCTGCGACCAGATCGGCTGCAGCGCACGGGCGGCCGCGACACTCAGCGGCACCCACTTGGTCAACCACCCGCCGAGCACCTCGCGGTTGTGCGCACCGTGCTCCTCGTCGCGGGTGAGCAGCGAGAACAGCACCCGGCTGTAGCCGAGATCGCGGTTGTAGTCATGCTCGCCGGACCCGACCAGGCTCGGCGTGATGTAGTCGCCGTTACGCGCCGCGATCTGCATGACGAGATGGCTGCGGAACAGCACGCCGACGAGTTGTTCGAAGACGACGTTCGTGGCGAACAGTGCCTCGGCCCAATCGCCTGCGGCGGTGAGCGATTCGACATTGCGCCGGACACCCTGCCAGACGGTGTCGTCCTGCCAGACCGCGCGATGCGCGGAACCGTCGAAGCCGCTGAGGGATTCACTCAGGTCCAGGTTGTAGAGCGCCAGATCCTGCGCGAAGCGCAGCTTGTGCGCGCTGTTCACCGCCATCGCGTTGTTGATCATGTTGGTCGGGGCGGAGCGCTGCGCGGCCATGAAGACGTGCAGCCCGAGGCCGTGCTCGGCGTGCATCCAGGCGCCGAGGTTGCGTTCGACGAACTTCGTCCAGGCCGGTGTCCAGGAGTTGTAGGCGTCGGCCAGCTTGGCGTTGTCCAGGTTCTGCTGGATCTGCCGCACCGCGTTGGCGTTGTTGCGGTAGATCGTCTGTTCCCACTCCTCGTTCGGATCCCGGAACTTGTGCCAGTCACTGGATTTCAGCGCCGTCCACTCGTGCGGGTAGCCGCCAGGGCCGTCGGCGAAGCCGTAGATCCAGCCCTGGCTGAGGTGACGCTCCGGGTCGGGCTGCACGTCGAACGTGACGTCCTCGTAGGTGGTGGCCCGCAGCTTCGCGGGCTTGAAGTAGTTGTAGGACCGGCTGCCCGAACTGGGGAACTCCAAGGCACCGGCTTCGGCGTCGGTGAATTCCGGCTTCGGGAAACTGCGCTCCGATTTCGTCGCTGGCTCGGCGGCGGGTGCGCTCATAACAGATACTCTCTTTCTCTGGAATCAGGTCTGCGGAATCGTCGTGGTGAACTTGTCGAAGTGGATCCGTTCGCGCGCAACCCCTTTGCCGTCGAGCATCGGCATCGCGGCGTCGACCATGGGCGGTGGTCCGCAGAGGTAGATCTCGGTCTCGGTCAGATCGGGCTCGCGCCGGTCGACCACGTCGGTGACGAAGCCGAAATCGCCGTCGGCGACGCCTATTTCGGCCCAGTCCGCGTCCGCCTGCTCGGAAAGCGCTGGGACGAAGGTGAAGTCGGCCAGTTGACTGCCGAGCTCCGCGAGCTCGCGCAGATAGAACAGGTCGGCGGCGGTGCGGGCGCCGTAGTAGTAATGCACCCGCCTGGTACTGCCGATCTCGACGAGATGGCGCAGCAGCGACAGAATCGGCGCCATCCCCGCCCCACCGCCGATGCAGACGATGTCGCGTTCGGAATCCTTCTTGATGGTGAACGAGCCGTACGGGCCGCGCAGGCGCAGCTCGTCGCCGACCACTAGTTCGCTCTCCAACAACCCCGAGAATCGGCCTCCTGGATAGCGTTTGATGATGAATTGCAGCCGCGCCGACTCGGTCGGCGTGGTCGCCATCGAGAACGAGCGGTGCTCCTCGGTGCCTGGAATCATCACGTCCGAGTACTGACCCGGCTTGAAGGTGTAAGCCGCCGGCTCGATCAGCTCCACCTCCAGCGAGACGATGTCGTGCGTCAGGTCGGTCAACGCGACGATGCGGGTCAGCAGTTGTTGCAGCGGAACCGCATTGCGCAACTCGTCCTCGTCGTAATTGATCAGCTCGATCTCGCAGTCGCTGTAGGCATGCGACTTGCACAGCAGCACATACCCTTCCTCGCTCTCGTAGTCGGCCAGCGCGAAGGTGGAGTAGCGGTCCATCTGGATGTCGCCGTCGAGCAGGAACGACTTGCACGCCGAGCACTGCCCCTCGCGGCAGCCGTGCATCAGCGAAACTCCTTGGCGGAAAGCCGCATCGAGAACCGTCTCGTCCTCGTCGACCTCGATCTCCAGCTCGACCGGCTCGAACCGGATGCGATGGGTGTCCCCCACGGGAAACTCCTCGGGTGGGGCCCGGCGCGGGCATGCGCGCCGGGCACTCGATGGGATCAGCCGACCTTCGCGGGGCGACCGCCTGGACCACCGGCGGTGTACGCGGCGACATGCGCGGCACGTTCGGTGTCCGACATCTCGTTCAAGAGCACGTTCGGGCTCTGGAAGTTGATGCCGCGCAGGTCATCCAGGGTCCACAGCTTCTTCGGATCGTCGAGATCCAGGTGTGGCTGCGGGATCAGGGTCTTGCCGTCGTCGCGCACATAACCGAGGTGCTGCACGATATCGGCGAGATCCTGGTTGTGGTGCAGGGTTTCCCATTCGCGATGGCCGGTGAGCCGTCCCATGTTCGGCGTCGGCCTGCCCTCGTACTCCGGGCGGAACGCCTTGATATCGGTCCAGGCACAGGTCTCCGAGCAGTACGTGCGCCACTGGCCGTCGACCTGCTCGGTCACCATGTCGCCGCGAATCAGGCACGGCACCATGCAGGTCCAGCAGCGGTGCGGGTACTGATAGTCGACGTCCTCGAACGCGATCGGCTTGTTACGGCCGGGGTAGCGCAGGCGGTTGTAGTTCTCCCACCACTTGCCGTACTTGTTGTACCAACCCGGGTACTTCTCCTCGAACCACTCGAAGTCCTGGTCAGTCATCGGATCGATGCGCCAGTAGTTGACCGGCCAACCGGTGGAGAAGAATTGGGCGACCTCGTGCACGTAGCCCTTGTTCACGATCCGGTTCCATGCCTCCTCGACGAGGTCGTGCGGGATGGTCAGGCCGTACTTCTCCAACGGGATCAGGTAGCTGCGGTAGTAGTCGTCGTAGATCCAGCGCCGCCACATCTCGGCGTAGCTGTCGCGGTCCTTGCGCCGATCCTTGGTGCCGTACTCGATGAAGGTGCCGATCGCGGCGTCCACCACGCAGTGGTTGTTCCACCAGGCGTAGCGCAGGTCGCGCTCGAGCAGCTGCCGGTTGTCCTCGTCGGCCAGCGCCATCAGCAGAATCGAGTAGCCATTGGAGATGTGGCGCGACTCGTCGGATTGCACCGAGTGGAACACCGTCGGCAGCAGGTAATCGCCATTGGCTGCCGCCTCCGAGGGCATCGCGACGAAAAGCGTGTTGGTGAAGGCGGTTTCGGCAACCACGGTCAGGTAGATGTTGGCCGCGGTGATCGCGTCGCCGGTGATGAAGCCCTCGCCGAACTGGCGGCCGATGGTGCCCGCGTAGTTGTTGGCGAACGCCTTCTCACTGATATCGAATCCGGCCGGATCGATGTAGTGATTCATGTAGAGGCGCTTGAGATTCATCTGAATGGTCGAGTGCCGTACCTCATCGATCATCTGCACCGCGAGACCGTTGTGGATCTGCGGATTCGGCACCGCGTCGATCGCCATCGGCATCGCGCGGGCCGCCGAGATCTCCGGGAACGGAATGATCGAGAGGAACAGCTTCTGCCATTCCATCCACCGCTGCTGTACCTGACGGAACATGTTGCCGCGGATCGCGCCGTCCATCGCGCCGAAGACGCGGTTGTCCTTCTCTTCCTCCATCGGGAAGTAGGAGCGCAGAATCTGCTTGAGCGGATCCTTTTTCGGCGCCTTGTCGAAGGTGTAGTCGGTGCCGAACCGGGTGGCCGGTGTCGCGAAGGTGGGTTCCCACGACAGTTCGGTGATCTTCTTGTGAGCCTTGCTCAGGCTTTGCCTGCTCAACGTGTCCTCCTGCTGCTGTGGCTGCGCACATTTCCTGTGACCCATGACACAGCGAAAGCGATACGCTGGACGTCTCAATGTGAGACGCGTCGCACATTGAGACGCGGCTAGCGTGGAGGACGGCTGTCAGTATCGAGGTGAGAGCAATGTCGGATCCCTATGTCGACGCCGTCGCCAGCCTGCGGCAAGCCAGGGAACAGTTCCTCACCGCGGGGCCGGTGGACGCATTGCCGGTGCGCGGCACGGTGCTCGATTCCTGGCGTCGCTCGCGCGCGCTGCGCGTCCACCCGGACCGGGTCGAACTGCCGTATGTGCGTGATCCGAATTTGGACTCACCGCTCACCAATGCCGCCGCGCCGGTGCTGCAGCGACTGGCCAATGACCTTGCCGCGCAGACGGTCAGCGTCATCCTGACCTCGTCGGACGGACTGGTGCTCGAGCGCTACGCCTCCGACGTGACGATCATGCGCTCGCTGGACAGCGTGCAGCTCGCCCCCGGCTACAGCTACGCCGAGATGTTCGTCGGCACCAACGGGATCGGCACCACGCTGGAAACCGCGAGCCCAACCTTCATTCGCGGCGGCGAACACTATCTCGGCACCCTCGGCAGGCTGGCCTGCGCAGGCTCGCCCATCCGTCATCCGCTGACCAGGGCTGTGCTCGGCGTCATCGACCTGACCTGCTGGGCAAGCCGATCCGATCCACTGCTGTTCACCCTCGCCAAGAGTGCGAGCAGCCAGATCGAGGATCGGCTCGGCTCGCTGGCCAGCGAGAGCGAAACCGCGCTGCTGGAAACCTATCTGCGCCAATGCCGCCGGTATCCGCTCGGCGTGCTCGCGATCGGCGGCGACGTGGTGTTGATGAACCAGTACCTGCGGCACGCGCTTGACGCGCACGATCAGGTTGCCCTGCTCGAACATTCGGCCGATCTGGCCGGTGGCGGGGCCGTTGAGACGCTCGTCGCGCAGTTGCCGAGCGGTCACACCACCAAAGTCACGGCGGTAGAACGCATTTTGGTGCGTGGCGGGATACGTGGTGTCGTCTTGCACGTTCAGCTCGCCGCGGATCGCGCCGTGCGCCGCACGATCGGGCACACCACCTTCACGGTGCCGGGTGTCGCGGGGCGAAGTAGTTCGTGGCGGCGCAGCTGTCAGCAGGTCGAGCGCTGCTGTCGCGATCGGGAGTGGGTGGTGCTCGACGGCGAAAAGGGTTCGGGGCGAACGCGACTCGCCCGCGCAGTGGCCACCCATGTGAGCGCGGACAAGATGGTCCGGGTGCTGCGGACCTCGGATTTCGCCGATGCCGAGAATATGCTGAGCGCGTTGAGCGCCGAGACCGCGAGCAACGAATTCAACGTGGTGCTGACCGACTTGGAGCGGCTGCCCACCGACGTGATCGAGCCGCTGGCCGAGATCCTGCAAGGCTGCGCTGGGCGCGGATGGATTGCGGCAACGATGAATTCGGCCACCCGCGCACCCGCCGTCGACTCGCTCTTACTGCCGTTCTTCACCCACACCGTCGGCGTGCCCGCGTTACGGCACCGCATCGAGGATCTCGACGACCTCGTCCCGTTCCTGCTTCGCGAACTCACCAAGGGCGCCGACGTCCGGCTGGCACCGGACGCCATGCGCCAACTCGGCAAACTGCCGTGGCCGGGCAACGTCACCCAGTTGCGTCGAATCCTCGCGGAAACGATTGCGGTGCAACGCTCCGGCCTGATCCAGGCGGACAAGCTCCCGCCGCAATGCCGTTCGCTGACCCGGCGCAGGCTCAGCCAGCTCGAGGCGCTGGAACGCGACGCGATCGTGCGGAGTCTGCAGGAGAACGGCGGGAGCAAGTCCGAAGCGGCCGCGGCACTCGGCATGTCGCGGGCCACCATCTATCGGAAGATCAAGGACTTCGGTATCGCCTAGCTCACGGGATGAGCTGCAGCGCTGCCTCGTCCAGCGGCGTGCCGGAGTGCCACGGCACGACCTTGCCGAATTGGATCAGTTCGCCGTACTGGTCCGGGTCGACGCCCGGTGTCAGCGCCAAATCGACTACGGCACTTGCGGCTTGGGCGGGGGTCTGTGCCTCGCTGAAGTCGCTGAACCACGGGCGGGAGGTCGCGGTGTCGACCATGCCTGGGCAGATCGAGGCGATCAGGGTGCCGGTGGCCAGGTCCTTGTCCCTGCGCTCGGCGGCTACCGCGCGCACGGCGGCGACCTGGGCGACCTTGGACGGGGTGTTCAGCCAGCGTGGCCAGCCCGCTTCTTCGGCCGTCTTCGAATGGATTGCGCTGCGCCAGGATTCGACGGCGTACTCGACCTGGTCGAGGGTGGCGCTGTCGAACAGTGGCCGCAGTTTCTCGGGCAGGTGGCCGAGGGTGCCGAGCGAGCTGGCGACGACGAACAGGCGGCCGCCGGGGCGCAGGATCGGCGCGAAGGCGCGCAGGATCGTGTGGGTCGCGGTGTTGGCGACGTCGATGTACTCGTCGGCCATCGCGGACTGGGAGTGATCCGGCAGCACCCGGGTGGTGGCGTTGGAAACGAGAATATCTACTCCGCCATGGCTTTCGCGCAGGTCGGCGGCGAGTGCGGCGATGGCGTCGGCGTCGGTGACGTCGAGGACCCGGCCCTGGACCTGGCTCTTGGTGCCGGGCGCGGCGGCGATCTCGGCGGCGGCGTCCGCGACTCGCTGCGGGTTGCGGCCGGTGAGAAGGACCAGGTCCGCCGAGTCCATCCTGGCGGCGAGCCCCTCGGCGAGTGCCCGGCCAAGTCCTTGATTCGCCCCGGTCACGAGGGCAATGCGTGCGTTGTTCATGACTCATACATTAGGAAGCCGTTATCCATGAGTCCAGCGAAATTTGGACACATGTGGTATGCGTAGGAGTCATGGACTTCACCGATGTCTCGCTGACCGCGCTTCGGGTGTTCCGCACCGTCGCCGAGCAGGGCACCTTCACCGCCGCGGCGGGCACGCTCGGCTACACCCAGTCCGCGGTGTCGCGGCAGATCGCCTCGCTCGAGCGGATGGCGGGCACCGAACTGCTCGAGCGCCACCGCGAGGGCGTAAAGCTCACGGCGGCAGGGCATCTCGTTTTGCGCCGGGCCACCGCCGTGCTCGATCAGATCGAGGCGACCGCGCGCGAGCTGTCGGGGCTGCCCGGCCAGGCGGCGACGGTGCGGGTCGGCTGGTTCCCGAGCGCGGGCGGCTCCCTGCTACCGAGGGCCATCACGGCGCTGCGCCAGACCCATCCCGGCATCACCGTCCTGAGCCGGGAGGGCAGCACACCCGCGCTGGTTCGCGCATTGCGCGCGGGCAGCGTCGACCTCGCCCTGATCGCCTCCGCGCCGCCGTTCCGGCCGCCGGATACCGAATCACCGGCGCTGCTGCTGCAGACCCTCACCGAGCGCAGCCTGCGCGTTGCCGTGCCAACCGGGCATCCGCTCGCGCGCGGCGACTACATCGACGTCGCCGACCTGCACGGCCAGCAGTGGATCGCCGGGCCGAACACCAGCGACGACCGATTGATGGGCGTCTGGCCCGGCTTGGACGAACGCCCCGAGATCGTGCACACCGCCCGCGATTGGCTCGCCAAACTCCAATTGGTCGCCGCCGGTTGCGGTTTGACGACCATCCCCGCCGTCCTCGCCCCCGCCGCGCTGCCCGGCGTGCGCGTCCTACCGGTCCGCGGCGGCCCGCAGGAACAACGCCGCCTCCTACTCGCCCGCCTCCCGTCCCCGCTCACCGAGGCGGCGGCCAGGACCGCCGAAGCACTCCGCGCCGCCGCGATAGAGCTGGATGGACCCCAGTAATCGCGACAGTTTGCGGTAGCGTGGGTTTGCTTACAATTTGCCACTAGCCGATGTGGTAGCTACACAACCCGCCCTAAGCTGCTCTTCAACTGGACGACCGTCCAGCACCAAGGAGAAGTCTTTGATGCGCGTTATTCGTGGTTGGAAGAGTTCGGTGGCGATGGCCACGGTCTCGGCAAGCGTGTTGCTCGGGTTGCAGGCCGCTCCGGCGGCCGCGGAAACCCCCGGGATGCTGATCTCCGAGACTCCGCAGGCCGACGGCTGGCGGCCGATGCCGAACGGGTCGGTGATCACCTACTGGATGACCGGGTCGGATGGTACGCCGCAGCGGGCCAGCGGCGCGCTGTTCATCCCGAACGGCACGCCGCCCTCGGGTGGGTGGCCGGTCATCACGTTCGACCACGGCACGACCGGACTCGGGCGTGGCTGCGGTGGTGAATCCGATCCGAGCACGGCGCCGAACTCGCATTGGCACGCCGAAGAAGACGACATCATGCAGCGCCTGATCGCGCGGGGATTCGCGGTGGCGGCTCCCGACTACCTCGGTCTCGGCCTGTTCGATACCGGGCCGCACCCGTACCTGGAGCTGAAGACCGAGGCGACGGCGACGATCGATCTGCTGCGTGCCGCGCGCTCGGCGCACCCCGAACTGTCGCGAACCTGGGTCGCGATGGGCCCCTCGCAGGGCGGGCACGCCGCACTCGGCACCGGCCATCTTCAGTCGAGTTACGCGGCCGACCTCGATTATCGAGGCACCATCGCGATCGACCCTGCCTCGGATGTCGAAAAGGCGCTTCCCATCGCCGGACCCGTCATTCCGACGATTCCCGGCACGGCGGAAACGCTCGGCTTCCTCTCGACCATCTTCGCCGGAGTCCGGGCCGCGCGCCCCGACATCGATTTCAACCAGTATCTGAGCCCGGTGGGCCGCACATTGCTCGATGAAATCGACACCATGTGCAAGCCGGAGATCGAGGCGCGGGTGGCAGGTATGGGCATCGGCGAACTGCTGTCGAAGCCGTTGTCGGACAGCCGTGTCCGTACCGCGTACGAGTCCTACCTGACGGTGCCGACCAGCGGCTACGATGCCCCGATCCTGTTGCTGCTCAACGTCACCGATACGACGGTCCCTTCCCCGCTGCACGGCGCGCTCGCCGCGGAGTTCGCCGCCAATGGCGTCGACTTCACGACCGTCACGGGCACCGGCACGCATACCCAGCTCAACCCGCAGATGTGGTCGGCCATCGACGCTTTCCTGGCCCGCGTCAAGTAGCCCAACGGCGCTCTGCGTAACCCAACGGCGCTGTGTGTAACCCAACGGCGCTGTGCGGTCACCCAACGGTGGCGGTGTTTGCGGCGGGTAGCGGGGTGGTCGTCGTAAGGTACGGGCATGGTGCCCACCGAGAAGTCCGAGTTGGTGCAGTCGATTGTCGAGTCGTATCTGCTGGACGGCAACCGGCAGTACAGCCGCACCGATGTGGCAACGCGGGCGGGGACGACCACCGCGCTGACCAAACGCCTGTGGACCGCCCTCGGCTTCCCGGCCGGGCTCGACGACGACGCGGTCGACTACACCGACGCCGACATCGCGGCCCTGCGTAACTTCCGCGAGCTGAACATCCTGTCCTCCGCCGATGCCAGGCAGCAGGCGGCGACCGCACGCACCCTCGGCCAGGGCATGGCCCGGCTGGCGGAATGGCAGGTCGACATGGTGCTCGCCGAGATCGGCGAACGCATCGCGGCGGCCGACCCCGGCGCCGATCCCGAGGAAACGATTCGCACCGCCACCGAGGGCACCATCGCGACGCTCGAACAGCTCAACACCTACGCCTGGCGGCGCCACCTCGCGGCCGCCCTTTCGCGCTCCCTCGACCCGGGCACCTCGGCCGGGGAAACCGTGCGCGAACTTGCGGTCGGCTTCGCGGACATGGTCGGCTACACGCGGCTGACCAGGCACCTGCACCCCGACGAGCTCTCGCTGCTGCTCGAGTCGTTCGAATCCACCACCACCGCCGCGATCACCGAGAACAGCGGCTGGGTGGTCAAGAATGTCGGCGACGAGGTCATGTTCGCCGCGAACAGCGCCGCCAACGCGGCCCGTATCGCGCTGGCCATCCAGGAGTCGACGATGATGGTCGGCGGCACCCCCGAACTGCGCGTCGCCGTGGCCTACGGCGAGGTACTGCAGCGGTTCGGCGACCTGTACGGCTCGGTCGTGAACATCGCCTCCCGCCTCACCGGCGTCGCCAGGCCCGGCACGGTGCTCATCGATGACGAGGCCGCGACGGCACTCGAGGGTGAGCAGGAGTTCATCATCAAGAACCTGCGCAGCGTCCGCGTGCGCGGCTTCAATCGCCTGCGCCCGCACATCCTGCGGCGCAATGAGAAGAATCAGTAGGGCACGCTCGAGCCCGGTCTGCGCCTCGACCTAAGCTCGTCCCAGTGGAAATGGACTGGTCCGAGCTGCGCGCGCGATTCCTTGTCGAAGAGGACGACGCGATCCTGGCGTTGCACAAGCCCGCCGGTATCTCCGTCACCGGGGAGCGGCACGACACCGACCTCGTCGAACTCGCGGCCGCGGCGGGCGAAACGCTCTACCCCGTGCACCGGATCGACAAGGTGACCTCCGGGCTGGTGCTGCTCGCCAAGGAACTCGGCGCGCACGGCCAGTTGACCAGGCAGTTCAACAAGCAGACCGCCGAGAAGGCCTACCTCGCCATCGTCGCGTCCGGCGAGCTGCCCGACGCCGGGGTGATCGACCTGCCGCTCAGCGTCGGGCGCAAGAATCGCGTCCGCATCGCGGCGCCGAGGGAGCGCATTCGCCGCGACGCGGACCGCTGGTTCGTCGACGAAGCCGATCTGCTCGACACCAAGAACTACCCGTCCCGCACCGACTTCGCGACGGTGCTGCGCCGCGACGACTACGCGGTGCTCGCGCTGCGCCCGATCACCGGTCGCCGCCACCAGATTCGAGTGCAGCTGGCGTGGATCGGCCACCCCATCGTCGGCGACCCGCTCTTCGACAAGTCGGGCGCGCACGAGCGGACGTACCTGCATTCGTGGCGGCTCGGCCTGACGGCGGACTGGCGCACCCCGCCGGAACTCGCTCTGGAGGCGACACCGGACGCGGACTTCTGGCGTCCGATCAAGGCCGAGCCGACCGAAACCGGCGAATTACCGCACCGCGCAGGCGAATTGCTTCGCGGTCTCGACTAGCGCGGCCACTCCGGCGACCGGCCGAGCAGCGCGACGATCTGATCGAGCCGATCAACGCTCGACCACGCGAGCTCCGGTGCGAACGCGGAACCGGGGAGCAGCCGGAAATCACCGCCGGGAACGGCCTGCGCCACCGGGAACGCGGCCTCGATCAGTTCGTCGTCGAATCGCACGGTCAGGCCCAAAGTCTTTGCCACATCCCAGGAATGGACGACGTAGTCGATGAAGTGGAAGCTCACCGCCTGCGTGCCGGAGAACTCGTAGTCGGCGCTGAACTCCGCCAACGGAAACTTCCGGTCGAGCACGCCGGGCTCCGCGAACGCCTCGATGACCTGCTCGGCGGCCTCCCGATAGCTCCGCACCGGATCCGCGCCGAGCGGGCGCGACTTCCACTGCGCCGGGTCGCCATTGCCATGGGATGCCGCGGCGAATCCGTGGTGCTGGGCGATCATATGCGTCAGCAGGCCGTGCAGCGTCCAATCCGCACATGGCGTCGGCTTGCCCAGGTCCGCGGTGGTCAGCTGCTCGACCAGGCCGATGCTCGTGCGCACCGCCTGCGCGTTGAACGCGATGAGGTCGACGGTGCTCATCACCGCGTCGATGGTGCGCAGTTCCGCGCGGGGATCCGATTCGGTCGTCATCAATTGCTTCTCTCTGCTCGGCAAATAATAAGTATGCGCCTATCGTATGCTCTCGCTTATCATCTATCAAGCGGTACTTTCTAGCCATGTCCGAAGCACATCGCCCCGATCTCGCCGCGATGATGGCCCCGCTCATCCGGGCGCTCATCGCGACGGAAATGCCTGTGCTCGAACGACATGGGCTGTCGATGTGGGGATACTCGGTGCTGCTCGGGCTCGGCAAGGAACCCGTGTACACGCAGGCCGCGCTGGCCAAGGCGATCAATGCCGACAAGACCCGCATCATCGGGGTGCTCGATGAGCTGCAACAGGGCGGGCTGATCGACCGCGCGCCCGATCCGGCGGATCGGCGGGTCAATCTGGTGTCGATCACCGCGGCCGGACGCAGCCTGCGCGACCGGGTGCAGGCCGACATCCAGGAGCAGGAGAACCGCCTGCTTTCCCAGCTGCCAGCGGCGGATCGGCGGGCCTTCCTTCGGTCGCTGCAAGCGCTGTCCACGGCCGCCGCCGAGCAGGCTCAGTGAGCGCGCACACAGACCGCCACGCAGGTTTCCGCTGGTGGCGAGCCTCATGGCGACGCGTAATACGCAGGTCAACTAGCCTTAATAGGTGCCGCGCACGGGAGGCGGGCACACTCTGACGCAACGGAGCGATCCCCCAGAGAAAGCGAACGCCGATGATCCTGGTGGCTCAGGTCAGCGACACCCATTTCGATCTCGGCGCCCGCAACGCCGAACGGGTCGAGCGGGTCATGACCTTCCTCACTGGCCTGCGCCGCAGGCCGGACGCGATCCTGGTGACCGGTGACGTCACCGATTCCGGCAAGTCCGAGCAATACGCCGAGGCCAGGCTCGCGTTCGACATCGACATTCCGGTGTACGCCATTCCGGGCAACCACGACGATCGCGCCGCGTTCCGCAGCACACTGCTCGGCGAATCCGCCTCGACCGCGCCGATCAACCACGCCCACCGGATCGGGGATCTGACCGTCGCACTGCTGGATTCGAGCATTCCCGGCGAGCCGAGCGGCCGGATCGCCGACGAGACCTACACCTGGCTGCACGACGTGCTCGCCACTGCGCCGGCCGACAAGCCGGTGCTGCTCGCGCTGCATCACCCGCCCGCCAACCTGTTCAGCCCGGTCATCGACGAGATCTCCCTGGAGGAGCCGGAGAAGTTCGCCGAACTGGTCGCCAGCGACAAGCGCATCGTCGCGGTACTCACCGGGCACGCGCATTCCTCGGCGACAACGACATTCGCGGGCCGTCCGCTGCTGGTCGCGCCGAGCACCGCGTCGGTCCTCGGCGGCCTGTGGGAACTCGACCTGCCCGACCACGTGATGGACTACGCGCCCGACCCCGCCATCGCACTGCATCTCATCGATGAAAAACACAGCCTGACAACACATTTCCGCAGCGTCCCGATGGGCGGCTGGCTTGGCGTCGCACCGAACTGACCCGGTCGCTTCGCGTCAGCGGCGGACGACTCGTTCGCGGCGATAGGCGGCGGGTGTCGCGCCGGTCCAGCGTTTGAACGCGTAGATGAAGGTCGAGGATTCCGCGTAGCCGAGCCGGATGGCGACGTCACTCACCGAAAGCGGTGTTGCGGAGAGCATTTCCTCGGCCAGCGCGCGGCGCACCTCGTCGAGCAGCGCCCGATAACTGGTGCCCGCCGCGTCGAGGTGGCGGCGCAGGGTGCGCGTGCTCATGTTGAGATCGCGTGCGACGGAGTCGATTCCGGGCGGCGCGGTGAATCCTTCGATGCCGCCGGGAACCAGGAGTTCGCGTACCTCGGCGGCGATGCCGGTGCGGGCGCGGCGGCGGTGCACCAGATCTCGGCACTGGGCCAGGCACATGGCCCAGGTCTGCTCGTTCGCCTGCGGCAGCGGCTGATCCAGCACCGAGGGCTCGATCGCGAACAGGTTGCGCGGCTGCCCGAACCGGGGCCGCACCACGGTGACCGCCTCGATCCGATCGGCGTAATCCGGTGCCGCGAAACGGAACTCGGCCCTGGCCAGCGGCAGATGCCTGCCGAGGAGATCGCTCATCACCTGATGCATCGCGGTGACGTCGCGTTCGACCAGGAACTGGCGCACATCGGCCGGAATCAGCTCGTCGTGCACCCAGGCGACGAACTCACCTTCCCGCCATTCGGCGACGGGCAGGCAGAAGGTGAAACTCAGCTCCAGATAGCGCAGCGCGAACGAGATCGCCTCGCCGAGCGTCGGACTGCTGACGCACGCGAACCCGAAGATGCCGAAGGTGGTGATCCGATAGCGGCGGCCGATCTCAACGCCCAGCGCGGGCCAGTCGGCGAGTTCGCGCACCAGATTGCGGACCACCGCGAGTTCGATATGCGCGTCGATCTGCGCGTCCGGGTCGCGCAGCCGCGGCTCGGACAGCCCCGTGCCGGCGAGCATGCGCCCGGCGGGCACGCCGTGCTCGGCCGCGTAGCCGACCATCAGCGCCACGCTGGCTATCCCGCGCGGAAAGTTCCAGTCGCGGATTCCCGGATCCTGCACCCGCTCCACGCCACACAGTATGGCCGAATATCTCGATCGGTTACCCGGACGCCCCCTAGAGTGGAATCATCTTCAGTCTTGTGAGGAGTGTCACATGACAGCGGGCAACCGGCCATCGGTCCTCATCATCGGCGCGGGCTTCGGCGGCATCGGCATGGCGATCGAGCTGCGCCGCAACGGTTTCCACGACATCACCATCCTGGAGCGGGCCGCCGGCCTCGGCGGGGTGTGGCGGGAGAACACCTATCCCGGCGCCGCCTGCGACGTGCCGTCCCCGCTGTACTCCTTCTCGTTCGAGCCGAAACCGGACTGGCCGCAGCGCTACTCCGACCGCGACGCCATCCACGGCTATCTGCGCGGCGTCGCCGAGCGCAACGGCGTATTCGACGCGATCCGGTTCGGCGCCGAGGTGACCGATACCGAATTCGACGACACGTCCGGGCGCTGGACCATCCGCACCGCGGACGGGACGGCTCGCACCGTTGACGTGTTGATCTCGGCGGTCGGCCAGCTCTCGCGGCCCGCGCTGCCGAACATCCCCGGCATCGACACCTTCGCGGGCGCGGCGTTCCATTCCGCCGAGTGGGACCACGGGGTGGAGCTGAGCGGCAAACGCGTCGCCTGCATCGGGACCGGCGCCAGCGCCATCCAATACATCCCGCGGATCCAGCCGAAGGTCGCGCACCTCACCCTGTTCCAGCGCACACCGGCCTGGGTTATCCCCAAGTTCGACACCGACTACTCGCCGATTCAGCACACACTGTTCGCCAGGCTGCCCGGCGCGCTGCTGGTCGAGCGCTTCGGCTGGTGGTCGGTCGCCGAGTTCATCTCCCTCGGCCTTGTCGAATTCCCGGCCATCGCGGGGCTGGTGGCAAAGCTCGCCGCGCGACATCTGCGCAAGCAGGTCGATGATCCGGCGTTGCGGGCCAAGCTCACCCCCGACTATCCGATCGGCTGCAAGCGCGCACTGTTCTCCAACGACTACTACCCCGCGTTGACGCAGCCGAACGTGCGGGTGGAGACCACCGCGATCACCGAGGTGGTGCCCGAGGGCGTGCGCACCGCCGACGGCACCGTGCACGAGGTGGACGTGATCATCTACGGCACCGGGTTCAAGGGCACCGAATTCCTCTGGCCGATGGACATTTACGGCCGCGCGGGCCGCAAGCTGTCCGACGCCTGGGCCGACGGCGCGCACGCCTACTACGGCATCGCGGTGCCGGACTTCCCGAATCTGTTCCTGGTCTACGGGCCGAACACCAATCTCGGCGTCGGCTCGATCATCTACATGATCGAATCGCAGGCCCGCTACATCCGGCAGGCCGTCGAGCTGCTCGGCCGCAGCCCCGGGCACTGTCTCGAGGTCCGCGCGGATCAGGAAGCGCGATTCAACACGGCCCTGCAGCAACGCCTCGCCCGCACCCCGTGGAACTTCTGCTCCAGCTGGTACCGCAATGCTGCGGGCCGTATCACCAACAACTGGCCGGGCTCGCAACTCAGCTACCGCCGCCACCTGCGCAAGCTCGACCCCGCCGACTACACCCTCACCCCGGCCGCCTGAGGCGCTACCGAGCGCGCCACATTCCGGAGACAATTGTGCGGTGAAGGTAGCGCTGGCCGGGCGAACCGAGGTTCGAGCGGGTGCGCGCGGCGATCCGGCCGAACAGCGCGTGGACTCGCCGCGCGCCCGCACTGGCAGACTTGTGCCGTGACTGGACGCCCGATAGCTGACGGAACGGCCGAACACGGGCCGCTACGACCGATCGAGCTTGCCTTCGGCGCGGTGCTCGGCGGTGCGACCGTCGGTTTGGTCACCGTCGGCACGGTGATTCCGTTCGCGGCCGCACTGAACCTGGTCGCCGCGGTGCCCATGGGCCTGATCGCACAGCGCTATCGACTGCGCGCGCTGGTCACCGCGGCTGTCGCGGCCACGGTGGTCACCTTTGTCGCGACCGGTTTACCCACCACTATGGGTTTGATGGCGACGGCGACGATCGCGGGCATCATCGGCACCACGAAACGGCGCGGCGGCGGGGTCGCCTCGGTGCTCGGCCTCTCCACCGTGGCCGGCCTGGTGTGGGCCGGTTTCGCGGTCGGCGTGCTCCAGCTGTTCTCCGCGGGACGTAATCTGCTGTTCGACACGCTCCGCAACACCGCACGGGGCATCCAGGACCTCGCGGCCCGCCAGCAGCAGCTCGAGCCGCTCGGCCGCGCGGCCGCGGACCTCACCGATGCCGCACTGCGCTGGTGGTGGGCCTTGGTCGGCGGCGGGGTCGCCTCGGGCATGGTGGCGACCGCGATCTTCTCCTGGTTCGTGCTCGGCTCGGTGCTCGATCGGCTGGCCTGGCTGCCCGGCAGCGACCGGCTCGACGCGCCGCCGGACGATCGCCCGATCGCGCCGCTGCCGGTCACCTTGCGCGGGGCGGCATTTCGCTACCCGGGTACGACACGCGACGCACTGCGTGACATCGACCTGACCGTTGAGGTCGGCGAGTTCGTCGCGGTCGTCGGGCACAACGGATCGGGTAAATCAACGCTGACCAGGCTGCTCGCCGGACTCCCTCCCACCTCGGGAACGGTGGAACGCCCGGGTTCGGCCGGGCTCGGGCATCTCGGCGGGACCGCGCTGGTGTTGCAGCGGCCGGAGAGCCAGACCCTCGGCGTGCTCGTCGCCGACGACGTGGTGTGGGGGCTGCCGACCGAACTCGCCGCCGAGGTCGATGTCGCCGGGCTGCTCGGCGAGGTCGGCCTCGACGGCATGGGCGACAAGGAAACCGCCACCCTGTCCGGTGGGCAGCAGCAGCGGCTCGCGGTCGCCGCGGCGCTCGCCAGGAAGCCCGCGCTGCTCATCGCCGACGAGGCCACCTCGATGATCGACCCGGTGGGCCGGCGCGAACTCGTCGAACTGCTTGCGGCACTGCCGAACCGCCATGCGATGGCGGTGGTGCTCGTCACCCACCACGAGGCCGACGCGGCCGCGGCGGGCCGGGTGGTGCACCTGGCGCAGGGGCGCGCGGTCGACCGGCTGGCCGCCTGGCCGCGGCCGGTGCGCGACGTGCGACGCAGGCCGATGGGCGAACCGCTGCTCGAACTGCGCGACGTCAAATACACCTACAATCGCGGAACCCCTTGGGAGGCAGCGGCTCTGCACTCGGTCGACCTCTCGGTGCGGCGCGGTGAGGCGCTGCTCATCGTCGGCGGCAACGGGTCGGGCAAGTCCACCCTCGCCTGGATCATGGCCGGATTGATCGAACCGAGTTCCGGCCGTTGCGAACTCGCGGGCAAGGCGGTCACCAAGCAGATCGGCGGCGTCGAGTTGGCGTTCCAGCACTCGCGGCTGCAACTGCAGAAGCAGACCGTCGGCGCGGAGATCGCGGACTGGGGCGGCCGGGCCACCGGATCCGGCGCGGTCGGGCGGGCCCTGGACGCCGTCGGCCTCGATCGGTCGATTGCCGCGCGGTCGATCGAGGAACTCAGTGGTGGACAGGCCAAACGGGTGGTGCTCGCCGCGATCGTCGCCAGCCACCCGCAGGTGGTCGTGCTCGACGAGCCGCTGGCCGGGCTCGACCCGGAAGGACGCGCGGACATCGTGGAACTGCTTGCGCGGCTGCGAGATTCCGGACTGACGCTGATCGTCATCTCGCACGACGTGGAAGACATGTCCGCGGTGTGCGATCGGACGGTGCACCTGCGCGCCGGGCGAATACCGGCGACCGACGCGGTGACCGACGCCGTCGTCGTCGCCAATGACGCGGCGCACGAGCATGATTCACGTCCTGCCGCACCGCTGCGGCAGCAGGGAGACGCCGCCTGGCGGCTCGAGCGCGGAGGCCGATCATGAGTCTGGTGCTGTTTCGCCGAGTCCCGGTGGCGAGCCCGGTGCACAACCTGTGGGCGGGCACCAAGATGATCAGCGCGTTCCTGATCAGCTTCCTGCTGATGTTCCTGCCGACCTGGCCGGTGCTCGGCGTGATGATCGTGTTCCTTGTGGTCATCGGGGTGGTGGCCCGGCTACCGCTCGGCACCCTGCCCCGCCTGCCCTGGTGGTTCTGGGGGTTGCTCGCCCTCGGCGCGCTGATCAACGCGCCGGTCGGCGCCCAAGCCATCGTGCGCTACGCGCAGACGGTGGTGTTCGGCCTGGTCATGGTGGCCGCGTCGTTCGTCGTCGCCTGGACGACACCGATGAGCGATATCGCTCCCGCGCTGGCCAAACTCGGCGCGCCGCTGCGCAAACTCCGGGTGCCGGTGGACGAATGGGCCGTCGTCGTCGCGCTCACCCTGCGCGGCTTGCCGCTGCTGATGGAGGAGATCCGGGTGCTGCGCGCGGCCCGCAAGCTCCGCCCCAAGGACAACATGCTCTACCTGGCCACCGAGAACCCGCTCATCGACATCCTCACCGCCGCCATGGCCGTATCCACCCGCCGCGCAGGTGAACTCGGCGAGGCGATCACCGCGCGCGGCGGCACCGGCGAACTCGCCGCCTATCCCAGTTCCCCGGGTCGCAACGACGCGATCGCGCTCACCGTCGTCGTCGCGGTGTGCGCGGGTGCCTTCGTGCTCGGCTTCGTCCTGCTGTAGTCGCCGCAGGAAGCGCTTGCGAGGACGAATGTCCGAGGCCGCAAGGAGCGCTTGCGAGGACGAATGTCCGAGGCCGCAGGGAGCGCTTGCGAGGACGAATGTCCGAGGCCGCAGGGAGCGCTTGCGAGGACGAATGTCCGAGGCCGCCTAACGCGCGGGCCGACCGCGGCGGGCGATACTTGGCGGCGTGGGTGACGGCGACGAGGTACCGGCTTGGCAGCGGCGGACCGCTGGGGAATCGCGGTTGGCGGCGACGGCCGCGGTCATGGCGATCATCGGATTGCAAGTGGTGTTGCCGGATCATTTCCTGCCCGAGCCTGGATGGTTGCTGCCGGGGTTGGAGTCGCTGCTTTTGGTGGTCGTGCTCGTCGCCAATCCCGTCCGGATCGACCGGGAGGAGACGTGGCTGCGGTGGGTCGGCCTCGGGTTGGTCGGGCTACTCGGGGTGGCGACGGCGTACTCGGCGGATCGACTGGTCGTCGGGTTGATCGACGGGACGCTCAGCGACGACCCGGCCCGGCTGCTCGGGTCAGGCGGCGCGGTCTGGCTTACCAACGTCGTTGTCTTCGGGCTCGGCTACTGGGAGTTCGATCGGGGCGGGCCCGCGGCTCGGGCGCATGCCCGAAAGCCATTGCCGGACTTCATGTTCGTCCAGATGCAGAACCCCGAACTGGCGAGCCAGGAGTGGGAACCGCAGTTCGTCGACTATCTGTATCTGTCGTTCACCAACGCGACGGCGTTCAGTCCGACAGATGTCATGCCGATGTCGCGGTGGGCCAAGACGCTGATGATGGTGCAGTCGGCGATCTCGCTGATTCTGGCCGCGCTTGTCATCGCACGCGCGATCAACGTACTGCATTGACCAACCCGTATAGCTGAGCGCTATAACTAGATTCGCGGTTTCTATAGCGGGCCACCGCCCCCTATTTCAGGGGCTGAACCTCTATTTGAGCGGTAGAGTTATCTGCGGAGTAGCTATTCGCTAGATCACATGCCGCGCGACGCAGTGGGGGAAGGGATTTCGACGCGCGCGGCGTTTCTCCAATGCTGGAATCCTGATGAAGAATGGAACAACCGAATGATTCTCCGCAAAATCACCGCGGCCGCCGTGCCCCTCGTCGCCGCGGTCGCGGTCGGCGCTGGCACCGCCCATGCTCAGCCTGCCGTGGCGCAGGCTCCCGAGATCGGCTACACGGCAAAGCTGGTGGGAGACAAGATCATCACCACACTGACCGGTGGATCGTTCGAAGTGGTCGGCGATATCGTCGACGTCAAGGACGAAGCAGGGAACACGGTGGTCTCGATGCCACTGGCGTTCCGGCAGGACGGGCTGGAGTACCCGCTACCGCACGCGGTCAGCGATGCGGGCCACGCGCTGGAATTGACGGTGGTCAAGGACGCCGCTCAGGCGCGTCCGGTCCAGGCGACCCCGATCGCCTCGCCGTATGAGAACCAGCGCGCACAGGACGCGTTCCTGTCGCAGTTCGGCATCGCCACCGCGGTCGGCGGCTTCATCGGCACCGTGATCGGTGCCGCGGTCGGGCTGACCGGCATCCTCGGCGGGCCGACCGTGATCGCCAGCGTGCTGGCGGGCGCGGCGGTGGGCGGGATCATCGGCACCATCGTCGCGGGTGGCCCGACGCTGATCGTCGCCGGCATCGACCTGATCAACACGCTCACCGCGGCGCCGGGAACGACCAGGTGGATGGACGACACCGGCCGTCCCAAGAACTGACCGACGTCTACTGAAGCGGCCTGCACCGAATCGATTCGGTGCAGGCCGCTTCATTGTTGTGCGCCAAGGCATTTGGCGGTCCAGCTCGGGTTACCGCTCGTGACAGCCCGGCGCGACCGGCACACCGGCCACCCGGTCCGCGAGATAGGACATCGCACCGAACGCCTCACCGACGGCGGTCGGGTTGTGGCCGGGCAGGATGGAATGCACCGAGGTGATATCGGCGCCCTGGGCGCAGTAGTGGCCGAGCAGGTCGGTGAACCCGGCAACGGGGACCACGTCGTCGCTGGTGCTGTTGTACAGGTACATCGGGATGCGCGGTGCCGGAGCGCCGAGCTCATGCGGTTCGGTCGCCGCGCGGAAACCGGGTTGCGCCAACAGGTTCGGGACCGCGGCGTAGTCGTCGACGCGGGCGTTGACGTATTTCGTCACCAGATCGGGGCCGCACGCGGCGCTGTCGGCGGCGATCATCGCACGGCCGCGATCGTTGAGCAGGTTGATGACGCCCGCACCCGGATTGTCGCGCGTGGCCGCGATGACGATCAGCATGGCCAGACCCGCCTGCATGGTGCCGTCCACGTGCTGGGCGATGGCGGGCCAGTTCGACGGAACACCGCCCGCGGCGATGCCGGCGAAGTGAATGTCCGGCGCGTACTGCGGCTGCATCTGCGCGGCCCAGAGGGTGGCGAAGGCGCCGCCCGAATAGCCCCACCCGACAATGGGAGTCGCCGGGCCGAGCCCAGCGGCAGGCAGGTCGCGGGCGGCCCGGATGCCGTCGAGCACGCCGCGCCCGGAATTGACGCCGTCGAGGAACCGGGACCGAGGGCCCTCATGATCGCTGGCCACCACGGCGAAGCCGCGGCGCAGCGCGTCGGCCATGAACGGGGCGTCGATCAACGCCTGGGTACCGCCAGGGTCGCCACCGCCGCGCAACGCGTACGACGGCGCGCAGCGCGAGCCGAGGCTGTCCTCGGCGATCTGATACGACAGCAATGGCCGAGGACCGGGTCCGGTCCACGCCACCATCGGCACCATGACCGTTGCCACGTCGGCCACCGCCGCGCCGCTCGCGTCGGTGCTGCGGTACTTGACCTGCCACGTCGAAACCGGAAGCGGCAGACCGAACAACGCGCTCTCCCGCGAATCCACGATCGCGCCCTCGGGATAGGTGGCGAGGTTCGCGGGCGCCGCATAGAACGGATCCGCGTCGGGCGGCGGCACCTGAGCGTGCGCGCCCGGCGCCAGCATCAGCGTCGAAGCTAGAACCATGGCCGCCGCTGATCCGGCTCGGGCTAGCGCCGCGCCGATGCGCCGGACCGGCGCTTCGGATGTTGCCGTGCTACCGAGGAGCGATGTCCCCCTACCGATTCCGTCCGGAGTCGCCATGGCAGGCAACCTACCTTGCCGGTGGCCGAACAGGTCGGCACTCGCTCGACGTTTCGCCGACCCCTCTAGTTTGTTGCCGGAACGACACATTCGGCCGACCGCCGCCGATAGCGCGGGTATGCCGATCCCGGTCGCTCCGTGGCTGGTGCGCATGGCGGCCTCCCCTGTCCGGCGAGGCGTAACGGAATATGCCGGATGCAACTCTGCGCCGCCGCACTCCGGCCTCGGGGCATTCACAGTACTGGCAGATCAGGGGCCCCGACAGCGGTCAATCGATGGTCAGACCCACCGCCGCTGTTGTCCTTTCGGCGTCACTTCTGCTGGTACAGGGCCTTCTTCGCGGCCTCCTGGGCGGAGTCGAGCGCGAGATCGGCCGCGATCAATCCGAGGCACCCAGCCACGCCGGATGCCATAGGCGGCCGGTCTCGGTCCAGTTCATGAACCGCACCGTGCCATGGATTTTCGGCGTCACCCAGACCGCCTCCTTGCGTTCCTCGGCGGTCAGGTCGTTGTCGAACGGGCTGGACTTGCGCTCGGTCTTGCTCAAGCGCTTGGCCAGTACCTTCATATCGGCCTCGTTGAATCCGGTGCCGACCCGGCCGACGTAGATCAGCCTGCCCTCGTACGGGATGCCGACGAGCAGCGATTTGAAGTTGCGCGCCTCGCTGCGCCGCCAGCCGCCGATGACCACCTCCTGGGTGCGCCAGTTGCGCTGCTTCACCCACGAATGACCGCGCTTGCCCGGCAGATACACCGAATCCTTACGCTTGGCGACCACGCCCTCCATGCCGTTGTCCTGGCTGTAGCGCACCGCGTCGGCACCGGAACCGTCCAGCCGGGGCGGCACGATCATCGAGGGCGCGGTACCGGCGAGCGCCTCGAGCACCCGGCGCCGATCCGAATACCGTTTGCGGACAAGCGAAGTGCCGTCCAGGTACAGCACGTCGAAGGCGACGAAGACGGCCCGCGCCGCATCCGCCTGCAGCAGGCCGAGATTGGCGACGCCGTGGTCGTCGAAGACCACCGCCTCGCCGTCCAATACCACGCTGTGCTCGGACAATTCGTCGCCGAGCGCCGCGATACCCGGATATCTACCGGTCACCACATTGCCCACCCGGCTGCGCAAAGTCAGTGTGCCGGAATCTATTTCGGCGATCAGGCGGAACCCGTCCCACTTCGTCTCGAAGCACCACTCGTCGGCATCCTGATCGGTGACATCGCCGGGGGTGGCGAGCATGGGCGCGAGTCCGCGCGGGAACGGCGACGGCCCGCTCGGCACCCGGATTATCCGGCCGGACGGTGTTTCCGGCTCTGCGCCAAGGCTTTTCGCCTTGTCGTCCGAGCCGTTGCGCTCGGCACCGTGCTGCTCGCGCATCAGATGCATCAGCCACTGGTTGCCGTTGGTCTGGATCAGCGCGTAGCGCCCGTTGAGCCGCTGCCCGTGGAATTCGACGATCACCTCGTCGTCGCGCCACTTCTCGGTGTCGTAGGTGCCGGAGTCCCAGATCGTCATCTCCCCCGCGCCGTACTGCCCCTTGGGGATGGCGCCGTGGAAGTCAAGGTACTCCAGCGGGTGGTCCTCGGTGTGCACGGCGAGCCGATTCTGGTTCGTGCTGGTTGGTGGGCCCTTCGGCACCGCCCAGGACACCAGCACGCCGCCGCGTTCCAGCCGCACATCCCAATGCAATCGCCGCGCATGATGTTCCTGTACGACGTAGCGATTGCCCTCCCCCGGCGCGGGCCGGTCGGCGGGAACGGGCTCGGGCGTGCGCGCCGGATCGCGCATCGATCGATACTTCGCCAGCGCGTCGGCACCCGATTCGGCCGACGCGGTATTGCCCTTCGGCAGTGGCGGATCGAGCTCGGCGAGCAGGTCGCCGTCGTCGTGCCAGCGGGCGAGGACCTCGTCGAACCGCAAGTGCCGCAGCTTCTTCCGGTTCTCGATCTCCTTCCAGCTGCGTGGCGCGGCCGCGTTGGGTTCGGCGCGCCCGCGCAGCGAGTACGGCGCGATGGTCGTCTTGGCCGCGTTGTTCTGGCTCCAGTCGAGGAAGATCTTTCCGCCGCGCACCGATTTCGCCATCGTCGCGGTCACCAGATCCGGGTGCAGCCGTTCGAGATTCGTGGCCACCTGCTTGGCGACGGTGGACGCGCCGCTCGAGCTCACCTCGCGATCCAGCGGCACGTAGATGTGGATTCCTTTGCTACCACTTGTCACCGGGAACGCGCGCAGGCCGATGTCCTCGATCATGTCGCGCACCGCGAGCGCGACCCGCGCGCAGTCGGCCAGTTCCGCGCCTTGCCCAGGGTCGAGATCGAACACCAGCCTGGTCGCCGGGCCCACCGCGTCACCGTCGAAACGCCATTGCTGCACATGAGCTTCCAGCGCCGCCTGCTGCCCGAGCCAGGCGAGCCCGGCCTCGGAGTCGATCACCGGATAGGTGACCTTGCGGTCGGAATGCTGGATGGTGTGCCGCTCGAGCCACGACGGCGCGTGCGCTGGCAGGTTCTTTTCGAAGAAGGAAGGCTCGTCGACCCCGTTGGGCCAGCGCTTCCTGGTGACCGGGCGGCCTGCGATGTGCGGGAGCATGGCGGGCGCGATCGCCGAGTAATAGGCGATGACTTCGCCTTTGGTGGTGCCACTGGCCGGATACAGCACTTTATCGAGGTTGCTGAGTTCAACCTCGATGCCACCGAAGCTCCGGCGGGATGCCATGGGAACGATTTTAGAGGCGGGGACCGACAAGTCGCCGGGTCCCCGCCGCTCGTCAGATCTGCGAACCCGAGGAGTCCATACCCGACTGATCCGAGGAGCTCGACGCGTCGTCCGGCATCGCTTCCGGCGCACCGGGTCCGCCGGGCTGGCCCGGCGTGCCGAGGTCATCCTCCGGCGGGATCGCCTTCTTGGCGGCTTCCTTGCCCTTGGCGATCTGGTCCGAGTACTTGCCCTGGGTCTTCTGGTCGATGAAGTCGCCGCCCTTGTCGATGGCGTCGTTGATCTTGTCGGCGTTCTTGGCCGCCGCGTCCTTGCCCTTGCCGACGAGGCCTTTCAGAGTATCCGCGAAGCTCATAGCGTTCGTTCCTTCCTCTAGCCCACTAGCACGATGTCGTCAACCCACATCTTCCCACCACGAATCCCGTGGTGGTGCACTACCTGGGTCGACCCGCTGGCCGGGCATCGGCACCGCGATCGCCGTGCCCGCCGCCTCGGCCGCCGTCACCATCCGCCGCACCGGCTCCGACCAACCGTGGAAGGCCAGATTGAAAGTCGCCCAGTGGATCGGCACCAGCAGGCCGTGGCCTGGGTCGCCCGCGCACAGATCGGCGTGCGCGCGGACCGCCTCCTCCGGGTTCATGTGCACGTCGCGCCAGCGCTCGTCGTAGGCGCCGATCGGCAGCAGCGTCAGATCGAACGGGCCAACGGCCGCACCGGCTTCCGCGAACGCCTTGGTGTATCCGGTGTCGCCGCCGAAGTACGCCCGCTTGGTCGGGCCGACGATCGACCAGGACGCCCACAGCGTGGTGTTGCGGACCAGGCCACGGCCGGAGAAGTGCCGCGCCTCGGTACAGGTGAGCACCAGATCGGAGCCGTCGTGCGCCCGGCCAAGCGAGGACAGCGAAACCGAACCGCCCCAATCCAATTCGATGATCCGATACTCGGGCACACCCCAGTGCCGCAGGTGCGCGCCGATGCCGACCGGGACAAGGAACGGCGCGGTCTGGCGCAGCACCAGCTCGCGGACGGTGTCCTTGTCCAGATGGTCGTAGTGGTCGTGCGAGATGATCACCGCGTCCAGCGCGGGCAGCTCGGCCAGCGGCGTCGGCACCGGATGCATCCGGCTCGGGCCGACCAGCGCGGACGGCGAAACCCGTTCGCTCCAGACCGGATCGGTGAGCACTCGATATCCGTCGATCTCGATCAGCGCGGTGGCGTGTCCGAACCAGGTGACGGCCAGCTCGGCCGCGACCTCGGGCAGCTGCGGAGTCTGCAGCGGGATCACCCCGGTCGGGCGTCCGACGTTGCGTTTGGTCAGCGCCGAGATCAGCAGGGAAGGCGCCGATCCCGCCGCGAGCTGACTGCTCGGCTCGGTGTTGTGGAACTGCCGGTCGCGGTAGGTGGTCGCACCGGCCGCGTACGGCTGGATGGCGGAGATCGAGGCGCCCATCGCGGACGGGATGCCCCACGCCGCGCGGACCACCCAGGTGAGCCCGAGCGCGCCCGCCGCGGTACCGGCGATGCTTCGAATGTTCATCATCGCCCCACAAACTTCGCGGCGCGCTTCTCGAGTCTGGCCTGTCGGCCCTCCTGCGCGTCGGCGCTGGCCCACGCCGCCTCGAGGGCGGCGCGCTGCTGCGCGCTGTCCGGCTCGCGGGTGCCGTCGTCGTTGAGCACCAGCTTCATGTGCCGCAGCGACAGCGGCGCGAGCTGGGCGATCTGCTTGGCCCATGACTGCGCGTCGGCCAGCGAACCGATCCGGTTGGCGAAGCCGAAGGTGTAGGCGTCGGCCGCGGTCACCGACTCCGCACCGAGCAGGATGGTCCTGGCCGGGCCGCCGCCGATCAGCGAGACCAGCCTGCGCATCGTCCACCGGTCGACCGAGATGCCGAGCTTGGCCGCGGGAATCGCGATGTAGGCGTCCTGCCCGATGACCCGCAGATCGGAGGCGAGGGCAAGCTGCACGCCCGCGCCGAGCGCGCCACCGTTGATGGCCGAGATCACCGGCACCGGGACGGACTCCACGGTGTGCAGCATCTCCAGCAGGCCGCCGAGGAACTCGTCGGAATAGACGCCGGACAGATCCGCGCCCGCGCTGAAGATCGGGCCGCGCCCGGTGATCACGATCACCCGCGCGTCATCGGCGACGGCGGCGAGGACGGCTTCGCGCAGCAGCGTGATGAGTTCGAGGTTGAGCGCGTTGCGCCGTTCCTCACGCTGAAGTTCGATGGTCACTACGTCACCGTCTCGGCTAACTCCGAGCATGCGACCTCCACAACTGAACGATCCGTCTAGTTACATTCACTTTGCCACAGCCGAGGGCACAGACCGTTGAAGCCGATACGATCATCGGCTGTGCCGACAGACTTCGACCTCCTGGTGATCGGCGCTGGTCAGGCAGGGCTGTCAGCCGGTTATCACCTGCAGCGCCTCGGGCTGCGCCCCGAGCAGGACTTTCTCATCGTGGACCATGCACCGGGACCGGGCGGTGCCTGGCAGTTCCGCTGGCCGTCGCTGACCCTGAGCACGGTCAACCGGGTGCATGACCTCCCGGGCATGTCGTTCGCGGAGACATTGCCGTCCGGATCCGAGTCCGCACCGGCGGCGACCGCGGTGCCGCACTACTACGAGCTCTACGAAAAGCGCTTCGACCTGCGGGTGCACCGGCAGGTGTCGGTCACCGTGGTGTGCGACCGGACCGAGGATGGTAGCCCGGCCGAACACGGGCCGATCCTCAATGCCGAGACCGATTCGGCGGGCACCATCCGGGTGCGCGGCCTGATCAACGGGACCGGCACCTGGGAACACCCCTTCATCCCGCGCTATCGCGGCGCGGAGACCTTCGCCGGACGGCAGCTGCACACCCACGACTACCGCACTGCGGCCGAGTTCGCCGGTAAGCACGTGGTGGTGGTCGGCGGCGGTATCTCGGCGGTGCAGTTGCTCGACGAGATCTCCCAGGTCACCTCGACCACCTGGGTGACACGGACCGAACCGATCTTCCGCGACGCGTCGTTCGGCCAGGAGGACGGCCGCGCGGCGGTCGCCAAGGTGGAGGACCGGGTGCGCCGTGGGCTGCCGCCCGGGTCGGTGGTCTCGGTGACCGGGTTGCGGCTCGACGACCGCCTCCGCGCCGCCAAAGCACGCGGCGCACTGCACCGGCTGCCGATGTTCGACCACATCGAACCGGACGGGGTGCGCTGGGCGGACGGCGCGTTCCAGCACGCGGAGGTGATCCTGTGGGCCACCGGATTCCGCAGCGCGCTCGACCATTTGGCGCCGCTGCGACTACGCGGGCCCGGCGGCGGCATCACCATGACCGGACGGCTCGCCACCCAGGTGGCGGCCGATCCGCGCGTTCATCTGATCGGTTACGGACCGTCCGCGAGCACGATCGGCGCGAACCGCGCCGGGCGGGCGGCGGCCGTCGAGCTGACCGAATACCTCGGCCTCGGTTAGTTCAGGCCCGAGGTCATCGTGTCGGGGTCGAAGCCGATGCGGGCGCCGCTGTCCAGCGCGTTGATCGCGTCCATCTGATCGTGGGTGAGTTCGAAGCTGAAGACGTCGAAGTTCTCCGCGATGCGCGACGGGGTGACCGACTTCGGGATGACGATATTGCCGAGCTGCAGATGCCAGCGGATGATCACCTGGGCCGGGGTGCGCCCGACCGCGGCGGCGATCGAGGCGATGGTCTGATCGTCGAGCAGAGTGCCCTGGCCGAGCGGGCTCCACGCCTCGGTGGCGATGGCGTGACCGGCGTGGAAGTCGCGCAGTTCGCGCTGGGCCAGCCGCGGATGTAGCTCGATCTGGTTCACCACCGGGGTTTCGCCGGTCTCGCCGATGAGGCGCTCGAGGTGGGCGGTGGTGAAGTTCGATACGCCGATCGACTTGATCCGGCCCTGTGACTTCAGCGCCTGGAAGGCGCGGAAGGTGTCGACGTACCGATCGGCCGCGGCCACCGGCCAGTGGATCAGGTACAGGTCGAGGTAATCCAGGCCGAGCTTCTTCATGCTGGTGTCGAACGCGCGCAGCGTCGAATCGAAGCCCTGCTCGGAGTTCCACAGCTTGGTGGTGACATAGATTTCGTCGCGCGGCAGGCCGAATTCGCGGATCGCGCGGCCGGTGCCTTCCTCGTTGCCGTAGACCGCGGCGGTGTCGATGCTGCGGTAGCCGACCTCGAGCGCGGCGGTGACGACCGAGTACACATCGTCATCGGGCACCTGGAAAACACCGAAGCCCAGTTGCGGGATCAGGTTGCCGTCGTTCAGCACGATCGAGGGGATGGCGGAGGTCTCGCTTCTGAAGGTCACCATGCGACGGTAGAAGTGTGGCGGCGAGCCGTCAACGCTGACCCTTGGCGTGTTGGCCCCCGGTTTACCGCCCGACCTGCACTTTCTCGCCGACCGACCGTGACGGTCGTGACTCGTTAAGGCTTGCTAAGCGACTCGGCAAGCCGCACTGAACACCGAGATCGGCCACCAAGTCGAAAGCGCCCGCGGCCGCGCCGATGTCGCGGCTCACCGAGCCACCGGCGGTGACACCGGGAACACTGCTATGGGTGCAAACTGAGGGCATCACGCTATCATTGAGGGCATGGCGACTACCAAGACCCCCAAGACCAAGGCGAAGGCCACCAAGGTGGTCCGCAAGGCCGTCCCAACAAACCTCAACGTGCGCAACCTGGACCCGGCGACCAAAGCGTCCATTCAGCGCCGCGCCAACCGTAACGGCCGGTCCATGGAAGCGGAGGTTCGCGCCATCCTCACCCACGCTGCCGAGGATGACGCCAATCCGGCATCAGTGGTCAACCCGCTCTCGGGCGCGGCTCTGCTGGGACGACTGGCACAATTACGAGAAGCACTCGACGGGGATGTGCCGGAAATCGTTTCGCGGCACGAGGATTCGGCGAAGTAGTGCTGATACTCGACACAAATGTTATTTCGGCAGCGATGGTTCCGGAGAAAAATCCGGTCGTCGCCGCATGGCTGGCCACTGTCACCGACTTCTACACGACATCCATCACAGTCATGGAAGTGGCGAAGGGCGTCTATCCAATGACGGAGGGACGCAAACGTGACGCGCTGATGGCTGCGGCTGACGCTGTGTTCGCGCCGCTGGTTCAGGCCGATCGCATCCTCACCTTCGACTACTCGGCCGCGTTCTGCTACGCCCATCTGATGGTGAAACGGCCGAAACCAACCGCTGGTGAATTGACCGACGCACAGATAGCCGCCATCGCCCTGGCTCATGACGCCGTGCTGGTGACGCAGAACGTGAAAGATTTCGCCGGACGTGGTGTGCGCGTATTCGATCCGTCCACCGGCACCGAGCACTGACCGGTAGACCTCATCTCCGGCAGAGATCTGAATTCGGCCTGCTGCGTTCGGAGTACACGCCGAAGCGTGCGTTCGGGCGGTATCGCGAGTCGATCGCGACGTAGCGCCGTTCGGCACGATCCTTAGCCGTCTGACAGGCCGAGCCTGCGGTAGCGCTGCGTGCGCAGCGCACGCAGTTCGGCGTCGGGGCGCTGGCGTAGCCGGGCGAGTTCGTCGGCGATGGTGGCGACCATGCGGCGGGCGAAGTCAACCGGTTCGGCGGCGGCGTCGGGGTATTCGGGCACGATGCGGTCGACCACGCCGTCGACGAGTAAGTCGGCGGCGCGAATGCGTTGGGACTGAGCCAGTTCCGGGGCATGCTCGGTGTCGCGGTAGACGATGGCACTCGCGCCTTCGGGCGGCAGCGGGGCCAGCCAGCCATGGGTGGCGGCCAGCACGCGGTCGGCGGGCAGCAGGGCCAGCGCGCCGCCGCCGGTGCCCTGGCCGAGCAGCACCGAGATGGTCGGCGTGTCCAATGTCACCAAATCCGCGATGCAGCGGGCGATTTCGGGGGCCAATCCGCGCTCCTCGGCCTCCTTCGACAGGGCAGCGCCCGCCGTGTCGATGACCAGGACGAGGGGCAGCCGCAACTCTTCAGCAAGCGCCATGCTGCGCCGTGCTTCCCGTAGCGCGGCGGGCCCCATGGAGTACCCGTCCTGCTGCCCGAATCGGTCATGTCCGAACACCACGCACGGCTGGCCGCGCAAGCGCGCGAGCGCGTGCACCACGGTCCGGTCGGACTCGCCCTGTCCGGTGCCGCTCAGCGGAACCCGTTGCGTCACATGACGTAGCAGGTCGCGAATGCCGGGCCGGTCCGGCCGCCGCGAGATCACGACGGATTCCCACGCCGAGACGGCCTCCGCCGACGGCTCCTGGTCACTGAGCGGAACCTGTTCGCGCACAGTCGATCCCGGCGTAGGAACGCCGCTGAACACGCTGAGCGCGCGATGGGCGATGCGGCGGAAGAGGGAGATGGTGACGACGCCGTCGATAACGCCGCGGCGATAAAGGTTTTCGGCGGTCTGCACGCCCTCCGGGAAGGGCTGTCCGTACAGGGCCTGGTAAACGCGGGGCCCGAGGAATCCGATCAGCGCGCCGGGTTCGGCAAATGTCATGTGCCCCAAGGAACCCCACGACGCGAAGACACCACCCATGGTGGGGTTGCGCAGGTAAACGAGATAGGGATGACTCTCGGCCTTGTGCGCGGCGACGGCACCGGCGATCTTCACCATCTGCACGAAGGCGACGGTGCCCTCCTGCATGCGAGTGCCACCGGAGGTCGGCGAGACGACAAGGGGCAGCCCGAGATCGGTGGCGCGCTCGACCGCCGAGACGATCCGTTCCGCCGCGGCGACGCCGACCGAGCCAGCCAAAAACCCGAACTCACAGGCGATTACGGCCACCCGACGGCCACGCAGCAGCCCCTCGCCGGTGAGCACCGACTCATCGGTGCCCGCCGCGACCGCAGCCTTACGCAACGCCTCGCGATACCGCGGGGTCGCGGCCACCGTGATCGGTGGCCGGTCCCAGCTGATATACGAGCCGGTGTCGAGCAGTTCACCGAGCAGCTCGCGCGCCGAAATCCTCACAGAGGCAGACTATCCGCTCGGTATCCGGCGGATGGGACGCCGCGCGAGCACTCAGTAGCCCTGCATCACCTTGCGCAGCGCGTACTCGGTGAGCGCGACCAAGGCCTGCTTGGCCGGCTCGCGACGCCGCGCGTCGATGGACATGATCGGCACGTCCGCTGGCACCGCGAGGGCCTGCCGGATGTCCTCGATCGGGTACCGCGGCGCGTCGTCGAATTCGTTGAGCGCCACCAGGAATGGTAGGCCGCGCGCTTCGAAGTAGTCGACGGCCGCGAAGCTGTCCTCCAGCCTGCGGGTGTCGACGAGCACCACGGCGCCGATGGCACCGCGGATCAGGTCGTCCCACATGAACCAGAATCGGTACTGGCCCGGCGTACCGAAGAGGTACAGCACCAGATCGTCGGCGAGGCTGATCCGGCCGAAGTCCATCGCCACCGTGGTGGTCGACTTCATCGGAATGCCCGTCAAATTGTCGATTCCGGTACTGGCATTGGTCACCAATGCCTCGGTGCGCAGCGGAACGATCTCCGAGACAGCACCCACCATCGTGGTCTTACCGACACCGAAGCCACCCGCGACAACGATCTTCGCCGACGTTGGCTTGCTGGTGCGGGTGTCGACCTGCGCCGTCGAATCAAATACGCCGGAGTCCACTGAGAACCCTTTCGATCAGCTCGCGACGTTCATCGTCGCTGGAATCGTCTTTCAAAGTCGCCGAAACGCGTACATGCCCGGCCTCGATCAGGTCGGCAACCAGCACGCGAGCCACCCCGATGGGGATACCCAATCGAGCTGCTACCTCGGCAACGGACGGCGATTCTCTGCACAACTCCACGATTGACGTCTCGATGTTGGTCAGTTCGAACTGCCGCTCCAGGGCGACCGGATGCGATGCGACGAGCGCCTCCAACGCCAACTCGACCGCGGGCCTCGTTCGGCCTGCGGTCAACGAGTATGGGCGAACGAGACTGGGCTCGGCGCTCCCCAAGCGGTGATCTTCTATGTCCATCCCACCATCAGGAACCCATCGTGACGCGTGGCGTGGCCTGAACTGTCTGGCCAACCCGCTCGACCAACAACGCCATCTCGTAACCGACCTGACCGATGTCGCACGACGTATTGGTCAACACGGCAAGGTACGAGCCGTCGCCGACGGCCATGAGTAGCAGGTAGCCGTGCTCCATCTCGACGACGGACTGCAGCACGGTGCCGCCCTCGAACAGGTTCGAGACGCCGACCGAGAGGCTGGCCAGTCCGGCGGTGACGGCCGAGAGCTGCTCGGCGCGGTCGACGGGCAGCTGAGCGCTCGCGGCCATGAGTAGGCCGTCAGCCGAGACCAGGACGGCATGGGCTACGCCAGGAACCTCGTTGGCGAAGTTCGAAACCAGCCAATCCAGCTGACGATTCGTACCACCTAGATCGGGGTTCATCGGTCTCCTTTATCTCCGGTTAAGTTCATTGCTCTCATTGCGCGGCCATCCCGGACGCCCTGCTGATGGCGACTCAGGCTGGACCTGATCGTTTCTGGATCACGGCTCGGTGCCCGATCCACCGCACCGTTGACGGCGCCCGGGACCAGCCTTCCGCCCGGATTGCGTTGCGGCAACCCGGCCGCCGTCCTTGTTTCGGATTGCGCCTCGCTGGCCGCGCGGGCCGCCTGCCAACCTTCATCACCGGGTGATTCGAAGGAGGCGGCCACGGTGGACCTGTCCATATTCGGGTCTGACAGCCACGCCGACATCATTTCCGCGAAAATCGGTGTCCCGCCCATTACCGAGTCGCCGGTTTCGACCGCGGGCTGGAGTCTGGTCTGGAAGAACGAGGCCGTCCTGCTCGGGTTGGCCCGGTAACTGTGCCTGCCTGGGTCGCCTCCTGCGGCTTCCGCGTCCTGCGGCTGCTCGTCGATGCCGGGCAGCGTACCCCGACCTCGTTGCGACAGACCAAGTCCCGGCGAGTCGCCCGGCTCGCGTTGCGGCAGATTCGGCGGCACCTGGGTGCCTGGCTGGCGCTGCGGCAGTCCGGTCGGTGTCGCCTCACGCGGCGGCGCGCTCGCGGCGGCGTGCCGCTGCGGCAGACCACCCGCGCTCGGATCACGCTGCGGCAGACTCGAATCCCGCTGCGGCAGACCACCCACGCTGGGATCACGCTGGGGCAGGCCGCCGGACGCGGAATCCCGCTGCGGCAGGCCGGTCGAGCTCGAATCTCGCTGCGGTAGACCACCAGCACTCGGGTCACGCTGCGGCAAGCCGCCCACGCTGGGATCGCGCTGCGGCAGACCACCGGCACTCGGGTCACGCTGCGGCAAGCCACCCACGTTGGGATCGCGCTGCGGCAGACCACCGGCACTCGGATCTCGTTGCGGCAGACCACCGGACGCGGAATCCCGTTGCGGCAGACCGTTCTCGCCACGGTGACGCCGTGGCAGGCCACCCGCGGTCGCGTCTCGTTGCGGCAGACCGCCCGCGCTGGGGTCACGCTGCGGCAAGCCACCGGCACTCGGATCTCGTTGCGGCAGATCACCCGCACTGGGATCGCGCTGCGGCAGACCACTGGCACTCGGGTCACGCTGCGGCAGGCCACCCGCGTTCGGATCACGCTGCGGCAGGCCACCCGCGTTCGGATCACGCTGCGGCAGGCCACCCGCGTTCGGATCACGCTGCGGCAGGCCACCCGCGTTCGGATCACGCTGCGGCAAGCCCTCGCGCTGCGGCAGACCATTGGGCCCGGTCTGTCGCGGCGGCAGCCCACCCGAGCCGCTGTCGCGCTGCGGCAGTCCACCCGCGCTCGGATCACGCTGCGGCAGACCACCCGGCGCAGCGGAATCCCGTTGCGGCAGACCGTTCTCGCCACGCTGACGCTGCGGCAGGCCGCTCGGCGGCTGAGCGAGCCCGCTGATGCTCGGCTGGGGTACCCCGTTGCTGCCGGGCTGACGCTTGGGCAGCTCGCCCGAATTCGCGTCCCGTGGCGGCAGACCCGTCACGGTCGGCTCGGCCGGACCACCGGGCTGACGCGGCGGCGGACCGCCGGGGGCGAGGTTGCGCTTGGGTAGGTTCGCCGCAGCGAGCTTGCCGCGCTGCGGTCCGCTCGACTGCTGACCAGGTGCGGGTCGCAGCGTCGGACCCGACGCGTTCGATTGCAGCCCGGACGCCATCGAATTGCCAGGCTGCCGCTGCGGCAGCCCGCCACCGGCCGGAATCGGGCCGCTCGGCGAGGCATTCGGATTGCTGACCGGGATCGGTCCGCTCACCCCTGGATCGACGGTGACCATGACGTTGCCGCCGGGGGTCCTGGTGATCGCCCGCATCTGCATCGACGACGGGCCGGACGGCCGCGGCCGCTCAGGCGTCTGCGGGGACGGGGTGACGGGCTGCGCCGTGATCGGCTTGCCCGCGACGATCAGCGCGCCGGGAACGTGCACGGTCACCGTGACACCCGGATCACGCGCGGTGTCGAAGGTCGGGCGCAGCCGCACGGTGAGACCGTGCCGCTCGGCCAGCCTGCCGACCACGAAAAGACCCATGTGCCGGGCGGTATCGGGCCCCGGCTCGGCGGTCTGTTCCAACCGCCGGTTGATATCGGCCATCTCCGACGGCGGCATACCGATGCCGCGGTCGGCCACCTCGATGAGCATGCCCTGGTCGTGTGCCTGCGCGAAGGTGAACTTCACGTCGGTCTCCGGTGGGGAGGCACGCAGCGCGTTGTCCAACAGCTCGGCGAACAGGTGCGCCATATCGGAGGCGGCGGGCTCGACCAGCGAACCACGCGGCGTGGCACCCAGTTTCACTCGCTCGTAGTCCTCGACCTCGGAGATCGCGGCGCGCAGCACGTCGGCGATCTCGACCGGGGCGGACTTGGCGCGGCGCTGCCTGGTACCGGCGAGGATGAGCAGGTTGTCGCCGTTTCGGCGCATACGGGCGGCGAGATGGTCCAGCCGGAAAAGGTTTTCCAGCAGGCGTGGATCCTTCTCGTCGTACTCCATCGCCTCGATCAGGCTGAGTTGATGGTCGACCAGCGACTTGGATCGCCTGGCCAGCGTCTCGAACATGTCGTTGACCTGCGAACGCATCTGCGCCTGGTCGCTCGCCAGGCGCAGCGCCTGGCCGTGAATGTCGTCGACGGCACGGGCCAGCTGGCCGATCTCCTCGGTGCTGCGTACCGGCATCGGCTCCAGCGGAACCTCTTCCGGCGAGGCGCCGTTGCGGAGCTGGGAGACCTCGTGTGGCAGATCGCTTTCCGCGACCCGCAGCGCCGCGAGGCGCAGCCGGTGCAGCGGCACGATCATCGAGCGCGCGACGAACACGGCGAGCAGCAGCGCGGCGAGGATGGTGGCGACGACGACCGCGGTGTAGGTCCACGCGTCGCGCTGGGCGGTGGACACCAGCGAGTTCATCGCGCCGTCGATGTCCTTGGTCGCCTTGCTCACCACGAGCTCGTACACCGCGAGGCTGTCGGTCAACGACTTCTTCAGGTCACCGACCGGAATCTGACCGGCCTGCGCCTGGGTGCTGCTGAGCAGCGCGACTCGGGTATCGATGCCAGCGCGCAGATCGGCGATAGAGGTATCGCCGTCGGAGAACCGGTGTGCGAGCACGCCGAGCAGCGAGCGCTCGGTGTTGGCCGCGGTGAGGAAGCCCGGCGTACCGGCCTTGGGATCCTTCAACACGGCGGGGAAGGCGGCGACCTCGCCGACCAACGTGGCACGGGTGTTGAGCGAGTCGACGAGGCGCAGCTTGGCCGTGTCGACGGCGGAGTCGCTGACCTGGCCGACCGTCGTCTCGACGATCCGCACGCTGTCGTTGCGCACCCGGTCGATCAGGCCGATGGCGTCGGCGGTCGATCCGGTGCTCACCGCCTTGCCTTGCTGGCGAACGGCTTTTGCCTGGGTGAGCATGCTGTCCAGCGACGCACGGGCGCCGGACACACCACTGAGCTTGTCGGCGGCCTTCTCCGCGTTGGCAATCGCCTTGTCGAGATCGGCGAGGTTCTGATCGGTCACCACGGACACGTTGTCCGCGACAGCGATCATCTGCGAGCCGACCACCGTCGCCGTCTGCGCGCTGAGCGCGGTGACGGCGGGGATGGCCTGGACGTTCTCCGCGACGTCGGCGAGCCGACCCGAATTGGTGAACTCCGATGAAATCCTGGACACGCCAAGGCCTACCGCGACGGCCAGCGGGACGGCCAGCACGGCCGTCACCTTCCAGCGCAGGTCCCAGTTGCCGAGCGCCCAGCGCCTTCTGCCGGACCTAGCGGCCTCACGCATCTCCCACTCACTTTCCAAACTGGCCCCAACCACGCGCCATCAGCGAACCTCCACACGCATACTGGCTCGACAGGCGGAGCTGGCCGAGAACTGCGGCTGGCCGAGAAATTGCGTCTACGACGGCCCAAATAAGTGACATCAGATTCTAACGGATCAATAACTTCTTGGGTGACTCCGAGTAAGCATGCGATCCTTGACCTGGCCGTTCCAGGCAAAACCAAAGGTCACAACACCCACCCGGGCGTCGCGTGAAGTCTGCCACAATCAACCAGATCTATCGAGGCGGGCATCGAGGCGAGGCTAGGGAGTCACGGGTTTGAACGTGCGGCACGAGTACCGACCGGTCTATCAGACCAGCTTGGTCGACCCCGCCGAGTTCTGGGCCGGGGCGGCTGAAGCGATCGACTGGGTGGTGCCACCAACCCAAATCATCGACACGGCAGCACGTCCGGTGGCCAGGTGGTTCACCGACGCTCGCCTCAACACCTCCTTCAACGCCCTCGACCGGCATGTGCACGGTGGCTCTGCGGCGGAGGGGGGCTTAGCTGACCAGCCCGCCTTAATATACGACTCCGCTATGACCGGCACCAGAGGCGTTTTCACCTACGCCGAGCTGCTGGAAAAGGTAGCCAGGTTCGCCGGCGCGATGAGTCGGCTCGGGGTCGTCGCCGGCGACCGCGTCATCATCTACCTGCCGATGATCCCCGAAGCCGTAATCGCCATGCTGGCCTGCGCGCGCATCGGCGCGGTGCACTCGGTGGTGTTCGGCGGCTTCGCCGCACCGGAGCTCGCGGCCCGCATCGACGATGCCGAGCCGGTGTTGATCATCACAGCATCGGGCGGCCTGGAACCGGGCAAACAGCTCGAATATCCGCCGATTGTGTTGCAAGCCTTGGACCTCGCCGAGACCACCGCGCCGCGCACGGTGATCGTGAAGCAGCGGCCGCAGTTCCCGACGATCCACTTTCCCGCGCCGCAGGCCGCGACCGAATCGCTGCCGAGTTCCGCGCAGACGATCGCGGCACAATGGCTCGATTGGGACGTCGCTGTCCGAGATGCGCCACTTGCCGAGCCGGTACCGGTCGCCGCGACCGATCCGCTCTACATCCTCTACACCTCGGGCACCACCGGGAAACCCAAAGGGGTAGTACGGGACAACGGCGGACACGCGGTTGCCCTCGCCTGGTCCATGCGCAACATCTACGACATCGGCCCCGGCCAGGTGATGTGGACGGCCTCCGATGTCGGCTGGGTCGTCGGACACTCCTACATCGTCTACGCGCCGCTGCTGGTCGGCGCGACCACGCTGCTGTACGAGGGCAAGCCGATCGGCACGCCGGACGCGGGCGCCTACTGGCGGGTGGTCGCCGAACACAATGTTCGCGTGCTGTTCACCGCGCCGACCGCGCTGCGCGCCATCCGCAAGGCCGATCCGGAGGCGGAGCTTGCACACGGCCACGACCTGTCGTCGCTGCGCGCGTTGTTCTGCGCGGGCGAACGACTAGATCCCGCGACCTACGCCTGGGCCGACGAAGTCCTGCTCGCCGATCGAACGGACTGCCCCGTCGTCGACCACTGGTGGCAGACCGAGACCGGCTGGCCGATCTGCGCGAATCTACTTGGCCTGCAACAGCTTCCGATCAAGGCGGGTTCGTCGTCGGTGCCGGTGCCCGGCTTCCGGCTGCGCGTGCTCGATTCCGAGGGCAACCCGGTGGCGCCGAATATCGAGGGCAACATCGTGATCGGGCTGCCGCTGCCGCCCGGCACGCTCACCGGACTGTGGAACGACGACGAGCGCTACAAGCGTTCGTACCTGTCCGCCTACCCCGGCCACTACCTCACCGGCGACTCCGGCTATTTCGACGAGGACGGCTACCTGTACGTGCTCGGCCGCAGCGACGATGTGATCAATATGGCCGGGCACCGGCTGTCGGCGGGCAGTATCGAGGCGGCCATCGCGGGCCACGAGGCGGTCGCCGAGTGCGCGGTGATCGGACTGCCCGACGAGCTCAAGGGGCACCGGCCGCTGGCGTATGTGGTGCTCAAGTCGGGGGTCGAGGTCGATCCAGGGCAGCTGCGCGACGAGCTGATCGAGCGGGTGCGCGCGCAGATCGGCGCGATCGCCACGCTGCACGACGCCGTCATCGTGACCGCGCTACCGAAGACCAGGTCCGGCAAGATCCTGCGGAAGACCATTCGGCAGATCACCTCCGGTGAGCCGTACGAGGTGCCGTCCACCATCGAGGATCCCGCGGTGCTCGAGGCACTAGAAGAACAGATCCATGCCGCCCGGCCTGCGCGGGACGAGCCTGTTGTGACACCCGACGTGGGCTCGCCCGCGTAACCTTCCGCGCGAAATCGTTCTTCCCGCTTAGGGATTGGTACGTGCTCAGAGATTCCTTAGGGAACGTTCACACGGGTGCCAGTGCGGCCGCATAGCGTCGAGGGCGCTAGGCAGTAACCCTCGACGAACTGGAGTCACACCATGAAGCGTTCCGTTGGCCGTCCCGCCGTCGCCGCACTCGCCGCGGGCGGGCTGGCCACCGTTGCCGTGCTGCTCAGCCCGGCGATCGCGTCCGCGGGTCCGATGGAACTGGCCGGTCCGCTGCTGAACTCGGACTGTTCGTTCGCCCAGGTCGACGCCGCGCTGCACGACAAGGCGCCGCAGCTGGCCAAGATGCTCGACGCGAACCCGACGCAGAAGGCCGAGCTGCAGCGCAAGTTCGATCAGCCGGTCGAGCAGCGCCGCGCCGAACTCCAGCGGGCCATCGACCAGAACCCGGACGCGGTCCAGCAGGCCCAGAACGACCCGCGCTTCGCCCAACTGCGCGGCACCATCCAAACCGTCGCCGACACTTGCCACAACTACTGACGGGCGCGGGTGCCCTGCCTGACCGGCTGGACCGTTCCGTGACGGCACAATGACTGACGTGACACCAACGACCCCGACCGTCCTCGTCGTCGATGACGACGAGGACGTGCTCGCCTCGGTCGAGCGTGGGCTGCGGCTGTCCGGCTTCCACGTGCTGGTCGCCAGGGACGGGGCGCAGGCGCTGCGCAGCGTGAACGAGCACGCGCCGGACGCGATCGTGCTCGATATGAACATGCCGGTGCTCGACGGCGCGGGCGTGGTGACCGCGTTGCGCGCGATGGGCAACGAGGTGCCGATCTGCGTGCTCAGCGCGCGGGCCTCGGTGGACGACCGCATCTCCGGGCTGGAATCCGGGGCCGACGACTATCTGGTCAAGCCGTTCGTGCTCGCCGAACTCGTCGCGCGGATCAAAGCGCTGCTGCGCAGGCGAACCGATACCCAGTCGCCGACAACGCCGGGCGCGATCACCGTCGGCCCGCTCGAGGTCGATATCGCCGGCTATCGCGCGATGCTGCACGGCAACGAAATCGAGCTCACCAAGCGGGAATTCGAGCTGCTGTCCACGCTGGCGCGCAATGTCGGCGTGGTGCTGAGCCGGGAACGGCTGCTGGAACTGGTGTGGGGCTACGACTTCGCGGCCGACACCAATGTGGTCGACGTCTTCGTCGGCTATCTGCGGCGCAAGCTGGAGGTGGCTGGCGCGCCCAGGTTGTTGCACACGATCCGCGGGGTCGGGTTCGTGCTGCGAGCCCCCAAATGACAGCGGCTGGCGAGCCGAAAAAACGTCGGCGCCAGGCTTTTTCGCTACGCACCAGGGTCGCGGCCGCGGCGGCCGCCGGCGCGATCGTGATCGTCTCGGTGATCAGCGTGGTCAGCATCCACGCGATCGAGCGCAACAATGTGCGGCAATCCGATCAGCAGCTCGCGGTCGCCGCGCGCATCGTGCTGATCGAGCCGGTCATCGTGGTCCGGTTCATCAGCCTGGTGCCCGGGCTGACCAACGATATCGCCGTCACCGTTCGCGACGACGGCAACGTCATCGCGAGCACCCCGACCCAATTGCCCGATCTGGCACCGGGTTCGCGGACGGTCCCGGTCGGCGGCACCCCCTATCGGATCCGCTCGACGACCGAGCATCAGCCTGCCGGCCGGGTGGTTTCGATGGGCCTGCCCGCCGCCTCCTCGGCCGCGGCGACCGCCGAGCAGCAGCGCTGGGTGCTCGGCGGCGCGTTGTTCGCCATCGCCGCCGCCGCGGCACTCGGCTGGCTGCTCGCCGGGCGCGCGGTGCGTCCGATCGTGCGGCTGACCCGTCAGGTCGACGCGCGCAGCGGCCTGCCCGATCCGCGCAACCCGCAGACGCCGGTGGACGGGTCGGGCGTCCGCGAGGCGGAAAAGCTCGCGGATGCGGTGAATACGATGCTGCAGCGGGTGGATCAGGCGCAGTCGGAGACGGCGGCCGCGCTGGAGACCGCGCGCGATTTCGCCGCCGTGTCCGCGCACGAGCTGCGCACACCGCTCACCGCCATGCGCACCGATCTCGAGGTGTTGCGCACCCTCGACCTGGACGAGGCGCAGCGCGCGGAAATCCTGGCCGACCTGCAACGCAGCCAGGGCCGCGTGGAAACAACGCTCGCCGCGCTGGAGCGGCTCGCCACCGGCGATCTCACCAACGAACGCGACCACGTCGCCACCGATGTCGGCGACCTGTGTGACCAGGCCGCGCACGACGCGATGCGGCATTTCCCCGGGTTGAAGGTCCGCATCGACAGCGATACCGAGCTGGTCACCCGCGGTCTGCCCGCTGGTCTGCGGCTCGCGGTGGACAACGCGCTGGCCAACTCGGTCAAGCACGGCCGCGCCACCGAAGCGCTCGTCTCGGCGCACCGAGCACCGAATGGCCACATCGTCATCAGTGTCGACGACAACGGCCGCGGCATCCCGCCGGACGAGCGACGCGCCGTCTTCGACCGCTTCTTCCGCGGCAGCCAGGCCAGCAAGGGCGGCTCCGGTCTCGGTCTGGCCCTGGTCGCCCAGCAGGCCCAATTACACGGCGGCCAAGCCTATTTCGACGATGGCACGCTGGGCGGCATCCGCCTGGTCCTCGACCTCCCCGCCCCCTGATCGCCTGGGTCCTTAGCGAACTCTCATGGAAACGCCAGCGGGCGGGTCATGTGCGGGTTCTATGGTCAGGCTGTGATCGGAAAACACGCCCGCTTGGCTCTTCTCGCCGTTGCTCTTGTCAGCGCTGGCGCGCTCGGCGCCGGTATCACCGCGTGCGGCCGATCGGCAGGCCCCACCGGGATCGCGCTGGTCAACGCCGATACCGGGCCGACGGGCGCGCGGGTCGTCAAGGCGTTGCAGGACGCGGGCGGATACGAATGGACCGCGGCCAAGCCGGGCGAGGCGAGCACCGACGACTATGCGGCGGTGATCACCCTGCCCGCCGACCTCACCGACTCCATGGGCACCCTGGCCGGTGTCCAGCCGCGCCGGGCCAAGGTCACCGTCGCCACCCACAAGGGCGCGGACACCGAGCTGGTGAACGGCGCGGTCACCGAGGTGACACACCGGGTCGGCGCGGCGGGTGTCGACGCCGCGCTGTCCGCGGTCGGGCAGGCGCGCAGCCAGATGTCGCAGGTGCAGTTCACCGCGCAGTTACTCAAGGCCGGGGTCGGCGCGGCCGCCGCGGGCACCGACCAGTTCAGTTCGGGCGCCGACCAGCTGCTCGGCTTCCTGAATTTCGCCAAAGAGGGTTCCGCGCAACTGACTTCGGCCATCACCCTGCTCAACTCGACCGTGGCCGGCGCGGCCAAGCAGGCCAATGAGCTTGCCTCGGCACTGGATTCGACCGGCATCACGATCGCACAGGTGGAGCAGACCGCCAACACGGTCAACACCGGTCTCGACCAGATCCTGCCGCCGCTGCGCGCGCTCCCCTTCGCCAACGATCCGGCGCTGGCCGACATCATCAAGAAACTCGAAGGCCTACAGGGCATTTCGGGTCAGGCCGGCGCCCAGCTGACCGGTCTCGGCTCGCTGGTCGGCGGCGCGGTCGACCCGAACACCGATCTCGGCACCCTGCTTCGCACCGTGGTCGACCGATTGACCAGTGCCAGTGCGCAATTGAACGAGGGCGCGAAGCTGGCCGAGGGCCTGCCCAAACTCGCCGACGAGGGCGGCGCCCAATTGGTCAGCGCCATCAGCCAACTCACCGGCGGCGTCACCCAGCTGCAGACCATCGTCGGCAACCTGAACACGCAGACCGACAAGGCCGTCCAAGCGCTCCCCCAGCGCAGCTCGACTCAGCAGTCCGCCCTCGCCCTCGCACTCACCGATCCAGTCGAGGTCGTCCGGCAGTAGAAACGGCGATGGCCCGTATCCCAGAGAGCCGGCACACGGACCACACAACCCAACCACTACGGAGCGAGTCTTACGAGCGACCCGTTCGCGGCCCGTCTCGTGTCCCAGCTGTCGAAGCGCATGCGCCGCAGGCGCGAGTCTCGACAGCTGGGACATGAGACACCAGGGGGCCGCGAACACGCCGCGGCCACGCGGCAAATTACTTAGCGTCCAGCAGGTCGATCACGAAGACCAGCGTCTTACCCGCGAGGGGGTGTCCGGCACCGGCCGGGCCGTAGGCCAGATCCGGCGGGATGGTGAGCTGACGGCGGCCGCCGACCTTCATGCCTGGGATGCCGTCCTGCCAGCCCTGGATCAGGCCACGCAGCGGGAAGTTGAGGGATTCGCCTCGGTTCCAGGAGGAGTCGAATTCTTCGCCGGAATCGAATTCCACGCCGACGTAGTGCACCTCGACGTTGCCGCCTGGCACGGCTTCTTTGCCTTCGCCTTCGATGATGTCCTTGATCACCAGCTCGGCCGGCGCGGGGCCGCCCTGGAACTCGATCTCCGGCTTGGTCATTCGGGTTATCCCCTTCGATAGGTGATGGTTGGTGATGGTGAAACTAACGGTTGGTGATCTCGCGGTAGTCGCGGGCGCCGTAGCCGGTGTAGATCTGGCGCGGACGGCCGATCTTCAGTGGCTCGCTGTGCATTTCGCGCCAGTGCGCGATCCAGCCCGGCAGTCGGCCCATCGCGAACAGCACGGTGAACATGCGGGTCGGGAAGCCCATGGCCTTGTAGATGACGCCGGTGTAGAAGTCGACGTTCGGGTACAGGCGGCGCTCGACGAAGTACTCGTCGGTCAGCGCGGCCTCTTCCAGCGCCTGGGCGATGTCGAACAGCTCGTCGTTGCCGAGCTTGTTGAGAATCGCGTCGGCGTGCTTCTTGGCGATCGCGGCGCGCGGGTCGTAGTTGCGGTAGACGCGGTGCCCGAAGCCCATGAGCTTCACGCCGTCTTCCTTGTTCTTGACCTTGCGGATGAATTCCTTGACGTCGCCGCCGTCGGCCTTGATGCCGTCGAGCATCTCGAGCACGGCCTGGTTCGCGCCGCCGTGCAGCGGGCCCCACAGGGCGTTGATGCCGCCGGACACCGAGGTGAACAGGTTGGCGTCGGAGGAGCCGACCAGCCGGACCGTCGAGGTGGAGCAGTTCTGCTCGTGGTCGGCGTGCAGGATCAGCAGCATGTCGAGCGCCGCGGCGACCTCGGGGTCGACCTCGTACGGCTCGGCCGGGAACCCGAAGGTCATCCGCAGGAAGTTCTCCACCAGGCTCAGCGAGTTGTCCGGGTAGAGGAACGGCTGGCCGACCGACTTCTTGTACGAGTAGGCCGCGATCGTCGGCAGCTTGGCGAGCAGCCGAATGGTGGACAGCTCGACCTGTTCGGGGTCGCGCGGGTCGAGCGAGTCCTGGTAGTAGGCCGAAAGCGCGTTCACCGCGGACGACAGCACCGGCATCGGGTGCGCGTTGCGCGGGAAGCCGTCGAAGAATCGCTTCAGATCCTCGTGCAGCAGCGTGTGCCGGCGGATCCGGTCGGTGAAGTCGTCGAGCTGGGTCTGCGTCGGCAGCTCGCCGTAGATCAGCAGATAGCTGACCTCGATGAAGGTCGACGTCCCTGCCAGCTGGTCGATCGGGTAACCGCGGTAACGCAGGATGCCCGCCTCACCGTCGATGTAGGTGATCGCCGACTTGGTCGGGGCGGTGTTCATGAAGCCCGGGTCGTAGGTGACGTACCCGGTGCTGGCCAGCAGCTTTCCCAGCTCGATTCCGTCGTTGCCCTCGGCGGCTTTGGTGACCGTCATCGGGAACTCCCCGCCGGGATAGGAAAGGACCGGCTTGGCGTCTTCGTCGACGTTGATGATGTTCTCAGCGGGCACGGAAGGATCCCTCTCAGGCTAGAACCGTAGGCATCGTCGCGGTCGGCGCACGATGCACTTGTCTCAACGCTAGACGTTCACCGACACGGACAACCAGGAGGGTAGTCCTGCACCGCGGACAAGTCAGCCTCGCTGGCGCTCGGCCGACTTGTCCGCCGGGAGGCGCTGTGTCGATGGTTCGCTCGCTACGCTCGCTCACGAAACACCTCGTGGGCGAGTGAGGTCCGAAAAGCCCACCAAACAGCGGTTGCCGGATATTCGCAGGCCTCATGGTGCCACTATTTCCGCATGTGCGCGGCCTACTCGGTATCGCACGAATGCCGGGAACGCCACGGCGGCGATCATCACGCCGATCACCACCAGTGCACCGCCGCCCGCCGCGGCGACAGCGGTACCCAGGCCGGCCGCCGCAAAACCGTGGGCAACATCACCGATTCGCGGCCCACCTGCGACAACCACGATGAACACGCCCTGCAGCCTGCCGCGCATCTCGTCGGTGGCGACCTGCTGCAGCATGGTCACCCGCAGCGCGGCCGAGATCATGTCCACCGCGCCGCCGAAGGCCGAGCAGATCAGCGCGAGCCACAGCCCGAGGCCGAGGCCGAGGCCGTGCCCGGTGAATCCGACGGCGACGCCGAAGCCGACCATGGCGACGCCCCACAGCGCGATGCAGACGAGCACGGCAAGGCCCTGGCGCCGGATCCGCGGTATCCAGCCGGAGAACACCCCGCCCAGTACCGCGCCCGCCGACATGGACGCGAACAGCAGGCCGAGCGCGACCCCGCCGGTGGTCGGATCGCCGAAGGTCTCGTGCGCGATCTGCGGGAACAGCGCGCGCGGCATGCCGAACACCATGGCGATCACGTCCACCGCGAACGAGGCGAGCAGGATCCGCTGGGTCGCCAGATAGCTGAAACCATCGAGCACCGTGCGGAATCCGGCCCGGCGCGCGGTACCGGTCGGCGGCAGCGCTGGCAGCCGCCAGACCGCCCACACCGTGGCGAGCAGCGCGATGGAGTCGATCAGATAGAGGGTGGACAGCCCGACCACCGGGATCAGCGCACCCGCGAGTACCGGTCCGGCGATGGCACCGAACTGCATCACCGTCATGCTGAGCGAATTGGCCGCGGCCAGTTGGTCTTCCGGCAGCAGGCGCGGAATGGTCGCGCTACGCGTCGGCTGGTTCACCGCGTAGAACGCCTGCTGCGTCGAGAACAGGCCGAGCACCACCCACACGTTGTCGATGCCCGACGCGGCCTGCGCCCAGAACGCCACCGCGGTGAGCCCGGTGCCCGCATTGGTGATGAGCATCAGCTTGCGCCGGTCCATCACATCGGCGAGCGCGCCACCCCACAGCCCGAACACGACCAGCGGTACCAGGCCGAAAAGCCCGGCCAGGCCGACGTATCCGGAACTGCCGGTGATCTGGAAGATCTGCTGCGGTACCGCGACGATGGACAGCTGCGCACCGATCATGGTGACGATGCCCGAGGTCCACAGGCGCCGGAAGTCGGTATGTCGCAGTGGTGCCGTGTCGGCCAGCAGTCTCACCGGCCGCAGCATAACGAGTCGAGACCGACCGGTTAGTTACGACATTTCTCACCGGCCGGTCGGGAATACGTCAGGGCTGTAGTCGCTGCACCGTCATCGCGCCATCGGCGATGAGTACTCGAATCCGGTTGTGCAGCCTGCCGCGTCGGCCCTGCCAGAACTCCACCTCGTCCGGGCGAAGCAGGAACCCACCCCAGTGCGGCGGCACCGGAATCTCGTCGACGGCGTCGAAGCGCGCGATCGTCTCGGCCATGGTGCGGTCCAGCTCGGCGCGCGAGCCGATCGGCGCTGACTGCTGCGAGGCCCACGCGCCGAGCTGGGAGTCGCGCGGGCGGGAGCGCCAGTAGACCGCGGTGGTCTCGGCGGCGGTCCGCTCGATCGCGCCGCGCACATGCACCTGGCGGCCGAGCGCGGGCCAGACGAAGGTCACCGCCGCGAACGGGACGGCCGTGAGCTGGCTGCCCTTGGCCGAGTCGTAGTTCGTGTAAAAAGTCACACCCTCGGGTGAGAGGCCTTTACACAGCACCGTCCTGGCGACCGGTCGCGGCGTGCCGTCGGCCAGTGACACGGTGGCGAGCACCATGGCGTTCGGCTCCGCGACACCCACTGCGGTCGCTTGCTCGATCCAGTGGCGCAGCAACGGCTCCCAGCCGCCTGCCAGCCAGGTTTCGTCCAGATCGACGTCTTCTCCGCTACCGAATGGGGCGCCACCGTACTCGGCGCGCATGCCGGCGAGATCGGTGCTCGGCAGGATATCGGCCGTCTCGTGGCCGCCGGGTGAATTGTCCAGGTCACGCATGGGCCAGACGTTACTCCGGGGTAGCAAGGATCTAAGGTGATGGTGATCGGCATGTGCTCGGCGAGCCGCACGTTATCCCTCATCGCCGAGGGCAAGCCCATTCGAGCGACCTGCGAGCAGTCGCTACGAGGCGCGTCCCGAAGTGCAAGGAGAAGTCACAACATGACTACCAGCCCCGCGGTGCCCACCGGGCAGACCGCCGTACCCAGCGATTTCGTCAGTGGCCTGGAGGGCGTGGTGGCTTTCACCACCGATATCGCCGAACCGGACAAGGACGGCGGGGCGCTGCGCTACCGCGGCGTCGACATCGAGGACCTGGTCGAGGGCCAGGTGACCTTCGGTGACGTGTGGGCCCTGCTGGTCGACGGCGAGTTCGGCCGAGGCCTGCCGCCCGCCGAGCCCTTCCCGCTGCCGGTGCACACCGGTGACGTGCGCGTCGACGTGCAGGCGGGCCTTGCCATGCTCGCCCCGATCTGGGGTTACCAGCCGCTGCTCGACATCGACGACGAGACCGCCCGCGACAACCTGGCCCGCGCCTCGGTGATGGCGCTGTCCTACGTCGCGCAATCCGCGCGCGGTATCTACCAGCCCGCGGTCCCGCAGAAGAAGATCGACGAGTGCAACACGGTCACCGAGCGGTTCATGACCCGCTGGAAAGGCGACCCCGACCCGAAGCACACCGAGGCGATCGACGCCTACTGGGTGTCCGCGGCCGAGCACGGCATGAACGCCTCCACCTTTACCGCGCGGGTGATCGCCTCCACCGGCGCCGACGTCGCGGCCTCGCTGTCCGGCGCGATCGGCGCGATGTCCGGCCCGCTGCACGGTGGCGCGCCCGCCCGGGTGCTGCCGATGATCGAAGAGGTCGAAAAGACCGGCGACGCACGCGCTCTGGTCAAGGGCATCCTCGACCGCAAGGAAAAGCTGATGGGCTTCGGGCACCGGGTGTACCGGGCCGAGGACCCGCGCGCCCGCGTGTTGCGCGCCACCGCCAAGCGCCTGGCCGCACCGCGCTACGAGGTGGCCGCCGCGCTGGAGCAGGCCGCACTCGCCGAGCTGCGCGAGCGTCGCCCGGACCGGGCGATCGAGACCAACGTGGAGTTCTGGGCCGCGGTGATCCTCGACTTCGCCGAGGTGCCCGCGCATATGATGCCGGCCATGTTCACCTGTGGCCGTACCGCAGGTTGGTGTGCGCACATCCTCGAGCAGAAGCAGCTCGGCAAGCTGGTTCGCCCGGCGGCCATCTACACCGGACCGGCGCCGCGCCGCCCGGAGGACGTCGCGGGCTGGGCAGCCATCTCGCACGCGTAACAATAGGGAAAAAGCATGGCCGCGAGCCGAATGTCCTGCCACTGGCCAGACGTTCGGCTCGCGTAGCATCCGGCCGACTTCGGACAGAAGGGCTACGGATGACAGAAAGTGGAATGTCGCGGCGGCGGTTGTTCGGCACCGCGCTCGCCGCCGGTTTCGCCGCCACCGGATGTGGCACGGCGCAAAGCAGCACGGCGGCCGCACAACCGAGTTCGACGAGTCGCGCTGCCAGGCCGGTGGCCAGCGATTCCGCCGTGGTCGCCAAGACCGGGCCAGCGCCGCAGGACAACTCCCCCGCCGCGGTGGTCGCCAGGCACGCCGGCGAACAGCCGCGGCAGTGGGACGTGGCGATGCCAGGTATCACAAGCACTTTCGCGTTCACCGGCAAGCAGATGGCGCTGACCTTCGACGCGTGCGGCGGGCCAGGCGGCAACGACATGGATGAATCGTTGGTGAACTTCCTGATCGCCCAGCAGATTCCGGCCACGTTGTTCCTGAACAAGCGCTGGATCGACGCGAACCAGGAGCGAGCCGCCCGATTGGCCTTGAACCCGCTGTTCGAGCTGGGCAATCACGGCGTTGCGCACCGGCCGCTCTCGGTGAACGGGCGGGCCGCCTACGGCATCAAGGGCACCGCGTCGGCGCAGGAGGTCGTTGACGAGGTCTGGGCCAACCACGAGCGGCTGAGCGGGCTGGTCGGCAGGCCGCCGCGATTCTTCCGGGCCGGCACGGCGCACTACGACGAGGTCGCGGTCGACATCGTCAACGAATTGGGGGAAATCCCGGTCGGTTACAGCATCAACGCCGATTACGGCGCGACCGCAAGCGCCGCCAAGGTGCAGGCCGCGATGAATGCCGCCGCGCCAGGGGCGATTTCACTCGCGCACATGCACCGGCCACAGGGCGGCACCGGCGCTGGCATGATCGCCGCGCTGCCGACCATCCGCGCGATGGGCTTCACCTTCGTCCACCTGTAGCCGCGGTCAGTCCTCGCCGAGGGAAGCCGACCAGTCGACGGCGACCGATTCGCCGTGGTCGACGGTGAAGAAGGCGACCTCGAGGTGCTGGCCGAGATCGACGAGGCCGATCGCGGCGAGCGGAACCGGTTGGACGAGCCGGACGAGCCACGGTTTCGGCTCGTCCCAGGCGCGCAGCTCCAGGTCGAGGCGGAGCACCGGATCGTCGCGGCCGGAGTAGTCGGCCGCCACCGGGGTCGCGGCGAGCACCGTCGCGTCGGCGCGGCGGCCGTCGGCGAGGATCTTGGCGACGCTGGCCCGGCCGGTCTCCGCGAAATCGGGAACGTACAGCACCAGCCGGTCCCGATCACCGGGATCGACCCGGCAGCAAACCACATCGCCCGGCTGCATCCACTCCAGATTCGCCTCGGACACCCGCTGCCGGACCCTGGTCTCGTAGGGCGGCATCCCGTCGACCTGTACCCGAACCCAGAACACATGCCCAGGCGCACCGCGCGCGACGCCATCCGCGTCGAGTTCAACCGCCGCCGCCTTCGAACTCGGCCGCGTGCCAAGGATCGTCGCCGATCCGAGGGCGCCGCGCATCAGCAACTCTCGTCGCGCGCCATCGGAAATCGCGACGATGCGCAGTCCGAAGGTCCGTGGTCGTCGACCGCGCAATCGCCACCCCGAGTTAGTCGGCGCCATGTTCATGGGCGCAAAGGTTAGCTGGAGTGTGGTCGACGACACAGCAATACCACCGCAACCCGAGCAGAACGTAACAATTCCGGCATCGGCGCCCGGCTCCGGCCGAGCCGGTCGCCGCGGCCTTCGGTGGCCGAGGGCACAGCGGCCGACCCGCACGAGCCAGGCTGGTCCGAGACGCCTTACCCTGTTCGCATGACCACTGCGTTCCCGACGATTCCCGACGACCTCAAGCCCGCCGACGGACGATTCGGCTGTGGCCCCTCCAAGGTGCGACCGGAGCAGTTGCAGTCCCTGGTGAGCGTCGGCGCCTCGGTGTTCGGCACGAGTCATCGGCAGAAGCCGGTCAAAGATGTGGTCGCGCGGGTGCGCTCGGGCCTACGCGAACTGTTCGCGCTGCCCGACGGTTACGAGGTGGTGCTCGGCAACGGTGGCACGACGGCGTTCTGGGATGCCGCCGCGTTCGGCCTGATCCGCGAGCGTTCGCTGCACCTGACCAACGGTGAGTTCAGCTCGAAGTTCGCCAGCGTGGCCAAGGGCAACCCGTTCATCGGCGACCCGATCGTCATCTCGGCCGAGCCTGGCAGCGCGCCGGAGCCGGTGTCGGATCCGTCGGTCGACCTGATCGGCTGGGCGCACAACGAAACCTCCACCGGTGTCGCCATTCCGGTGCAGCGTCCGGCGGGCTCGGCGAACGCGCTGATCGCCATCGACGCCACCTCCGGCGCCGGCGGCCTTCCGGTGAACATCACCGACGCCGACGTCTACTACTTCGCACCGCAGAAGTGCTTCGCCGCCGACGGTGGCCTGTGGGTCGCGCTGATGAGCCCCGCCGCGCTGGCGCGGGTCGACGAGATCAAGGCCTCGGGCCGGTGGACGCCGGAGTTCCTCTCGCTGCCGATCGCGATCGACAACAGCACCAAGGACCAGACCTACAACACCCCGGCGCTGGCAACCCTGCTGCTGTTCGCCGACCAGATCGAGTGGCTCAACGGCAACGGCGGCCTGGACTGGGCGGTCAAGCGGACGCTGGATTCGTCCTCGCGCCTGTACAACTGGGCCGAGTCGAGCGAATTCGCCACGCCGTACGTCGCCGACCCCGCCCACCGCTCGCAGGTGGTCGGCACCATCGACTTCGCCGACTCGGTCGACGCGGCCGCAGTGGCGAAGGTGCTGCGCGCCAACGGAATCGTCGACACCGAGCCGTACCGCAAGCTCGGCCGCAACCAGCTGCGCGTCGGCATGTTCCCGGCCATCGACCCCGAAGACGTCAGCCAGCTCACGCGCAGCATCGACTGGGTCGTGCAGAATCTGGGCTGAGGGTCGCACCTCAACTCAGCCACCACGCGCGAGTCTTACGAGCGCCGTTCGCGGCCCGTCTCGCGTCCGAGTGGCCGAAGCGCATGCGCCGCAGGCGTGAGTCTCGGCCACTCGGACGCGAGACACCCGGGGGCCGCGAACACGCAGTGCCGCAGGCGCTGCCAATTGAACACAGCGCGACACGCCACAAATGACACGCCGCGCCGCATTGCGAAGTAACTCGAACAGAGCAGATTAGCGGGGTGCGGGAGTCTCTTCAGAGATTTCCGCCCCGCGTGTCTCGCCCCACGAATCCCAGAAGTGCACTACTGTTTCGGAAAGTGGGCGGTGTCGCGAGTCGACGCGGTAAGGAGGTAACGGTGCGTGAACTTCGAGTGATCGGGGTGACGCCCGACTCCACGCACATCGTGTGTATCGACACCGAGTCCGGAGCGAAGTACCGGCTTCCCGCCGACGACAAGCTACGAGCCGCAGCGCGCGGAGACCTTGCCCGATTCGGCCAGATTGAGATCGAAATGGAAGCAACTATGCGTCCTCGCGATATTCAGGCTCGTATCCGGGCCGGCGCCTCCGTCGACCAGGTCACCGAAGAATCCGGCATGCCGGCCAGCCGCGTCGAGCGGTTCGCCTACCCGGTGCTGCTCGAACGCGCCCGCGCCGCCGAACTCGCGCAGAAGGCACACCCCGTCCGCCCCGACGGCCCCGCCGTGGAAATCCTCATCGACGTCGTCACCGCCGCCTTCACCGAGCGTGGCCACAACATCGAGGGCGCCGAATGGGACGCCTGGAAGGACGAGAAGGGCTTCTGGGTCGCCCAATTGCAGTGGCAGAACGGACGTTCCGAGATCGCCGCGCACTGGCGCTACCAGCCGGACGCGCACGGCGGCTCGGTCTCCCCGCTCGACGACCCTGCCTCCGATCTGATCGACCCCGACTTCGGCCGCGCGCTACGCGGCCTGGCGACGATCCAGCCCGCCGAGCCCGAAGCGGTCGCGCCCGCGCCGCAACCCGAGCCGGTGGTCGAACCGCGCCAAGCACCCGCCGCGCCGCCCGCGCGCACCCCGGCACGCCAGCAGAGCCAGCCAACCCTGGACGAGTACTACGAACAGCGTGCCGTCGCCGCCGGTGGCGCTAACACGCCCGCCATCACGGCGGGCACGACCGCGACCCCCACCGCGACGCCCGCCGCGGCAAGCCAGGCGCCCACACCGAGCGCGCCCCCTGCGCCGACCACGCCGAGCGCGCCCGCGGAGCCAACCCCGGCCGCACCCGCCGCGTCGGCCAAGCCCGCCGTCGAGGAACCAGCCAAGCCCGCCGCCAACGGCAAAGCGCCCGCCAAGTCCGCCCGCACCAAGCGCGGTAAGGCGCCCATGCCGTCCTGGGAAGACGTCCTGCTCGGAGTCCGCAGCTCCGGTCACTGAGCGTGCCGCCGCACGCCGTCACGGAGCCGCGTGCCGAATGTGTCAGCGCTGCTGTCGGGCCAAGGCGACCTGACAAGCGAATTACCCAGCGCGGCAACTGATTTCGTTAGCACACGGGTAACTCATCTCAACCCGTCCGGCACAGTACCGCCAGCCGCCAACGCAACTGGCGACGCGCTTATGTCCGGCTTGAAGACGCGGAGCGGCGGATGAGGGTAGATTTTTCGGTGTGTTGTCGACTGCGCGCGACAGCGTCCGGCGGTTCACGAAAGCGGTGAATTGTTCGACGCCACAGTGCGTTGCTCGAAGTTCGCGGAGCTGATTCGTGCAACCATCGGGAGGTGCCGGAAATGCTATCGAAAGCTTCGTCGCTCTGGTACGTCGACGCACCCGACCCGTTGACGGTACTGCGGGCCAACCATGATCCGGATCCCGATGCCGCACTGGCGCTTGCGAAACAGTTGTACGGCGACCGGGACGTGCTGCCGATCATGGTCGGCACCCTCGCCGGCTGTGCCGGCCCCGACCTCGACGAGGTCTATATCGGTTGCTACCCCGGCGTGACGGTGGTGTGTTCGGCGCAGGCGTCGCGCATCCACCCGACCGAGATCCCGGAACTGCTGGTCCGTCCGCTGGCCTCCGAGCACACCTACCTGGTGTCGTTCGACAGCATGCACGGCTGGGGCGCGTTCGCGCATTGGGAGCGCGGCGAATTCCGCAGAGCGTTCAGTTCGAGCCGGGTGAACATCCTGGAGGACGAGGGCCTGCCGCTGGTGTGGGAGCGCCCGTACTGGGCTGGCGACCATCCGGTGCGCTGGCAGGCCGGCGAGCTGCCCGACCCGCAGACGCTGCCGTTCGACCCACCCGAGTTCGCCGACGCCGCCAACAACGAATGGCTCGGCTTCCACTATCGCGCCCCCGCCGCCGAGGGCGCGCTCGTCCCCGGCGATATCGCGGTGTGCGGGTTCACGCTGTATCCGAAAGGCCAAGCGCCCGACCCGGCCACCCGCATCCCGCCGCGGCGGGAACCGGAACCCGCGCGACCCAAGCGCGGTCTGTTCGGCTGGCTGCGCGGGCACGACCGCGTCTCGTAACGGGGGTCGGCCCTCAGCCCGACAGCCCGCTGATCAGCAGGGCCACCCAGCCGAGCAACACACCGGCCGTGCCGCCGCCGACCACCCACCTGGTCACCGGCGCCCAACGCCACCGCCACGCGGTCGGCGCGGCACCACCCGCCGCGATCAGGTTCACCGCCACCGCGAGCAGCGGATGCACCTCGACGAGCGCGCGACCGAAGGCGAACACCGCGATCGCGGCAAGCAGCGCGACCATGCTGGCGACGGTGATCCCGGTTCCCCACGGGATCGGGCCTTGGTGCCGCGGGTAATTCACGTCCGCACCCGCTCATAAAACGCCATCGCGGCCGCGGTGGCCACGTTGAGTGAGTCGGTACCCGGTGACATCGGAATTCGCGCCCGCACATCGGTGGCTCGCATCGCGTCCTCGCTCAACCCCGGCCCTTCGGCGCCGAGCAGCAACGCCACCCGCTCCCCCGTCATCGCCGTGGCCAGATTCACCGCGGCCGGGTTCGGTGTTAAAGCGATGATCTGGAAACCCTTGCGCCGCAGTATATCCAGACCGTGCGGCCAATCGGGGACGGAAGCGAACGGCACCCGGAGCACATGGCCCATGGACACCCGCACCGCGCGCCGGTACAGCGGGTCGGCGCACCGATCGCCGAACAGGATGGCCTCGGCGCCGAGTCCGGCCGCGTTGCGGAACATCGAACCGAGGTTCTCGTGATCGTTGACGCCCTCCAGCACCGCCACCGTCCGCGCCTGCTCGAGCACGTCGTCCAGGGTGAGCGGCGCGGGTCGCGGCGACACCGCGAGCACGCCGCGGTTGAGGTGGAACCCGACGACCTCCGCCATCACCTCGGCTGAGGCGCGGTAGTACGGCACGTCGGCACCGGCCAGGTCGTCGGACAGTTCCTGGCGCCGCTTCTCCACGCCGAGCAACGCGGTCGGGGCAAATCGCGAATCCAGCATCCGCTGCACGACCACCACGCCCTCGGCGATCACCAGACCCTTGCGTCCTGGCAGATCGGGTCGGCGATCGGCGGACTTGAGGTCGCGGAAGTCATCGACCCGCGGGTCAGCGGGGTCGTCGATATCGATCACTTCGGCCACGGCTACATCCTGCCCGGAGAAGCCGCGCCGCGCCGCCACCGGTTCGGGTCGAGTCGCCCGGCCGTTAATCGAATGCGCCGTCGCACGGGCGCGTGGGATTGTCGTGCCATGACGCTGCCAAACGGAATCACCATTCGGTCGGCCACCGCGGACGACGACGCCGCCATGGCCCGGCTCGCCGATACCGCCTTCGGCATGCGCTCGCCGTCCAGGACGCAGGCACCGGCGGCCAGGGTCTTCGCCATCGAGGATGCGCTGGTCGCGGTCGACGGTGGTCGGGTCGTCGGGGCGACGAAGGCCGCGCGGATGACGCTGACGGTGCCGGGTGAACGCGCCGTCGAGGCGTGCGGCATCGCGGGAGTCTGTGTCGCGCCGACCCATCGGCGGCGCGGCATCCTGCGGGCGATGTACACCGAGCAGCATCGGCGTACCGAGGCGGACGGGTTGGCGCTGACCATCTTCACGGTGAGTCAGGGCACCATCTACGGGCGCTTCGGCTACGGGCCGACGGTGCGGGAGAACGCGGTGAGCATCGATCGGCGGTTCGCCGAATTCCGGCCGTCGGCGCCGGATCCGGGCGGGGTCGAGCTCGCGACGCTCGCCGAGGTGACCGATCAGGTGCGGGCGATCTACGACCGATGGCGCCGGATCGTGCCCGGCGCACAGGCGCGTCCAGCGGCCCGCTGGGCGCTGCTGTTCGCCGAGCCGGCGGAGGTGCGCGGCGGCGGCACCGATCTCTTCACGCTGCTGCATCCGGACGGCTACGCGCTGTACCGCTACCGCCGCTCCGACAACGTCAACACCGCCGAGCTGGTCGAGATGCGGGCGGTGACCCCCGACGCGCATGCCGCGCTGTGGCGGGCACTGCTCGGGCTCGAACTCGTGCAGCGGGTCGACGCGGTGCTCAGCGACAACGACCCGCTGCCCTACCTGCTCACCGACCTCCGGCTGGTCCGGACCACCGCGCGCTACGACGCACTGTGGTTGCGGCTCATGGACATTCCCGCCGCGCTGACCGCGCGCACCTATCAGCGCGACCTGGATGTCGTACTCGCGGTGACCGATCCGTTCCGCGACGCGGGCGGCAGCTTCGCCCTCACCATCCGCGACGGCATCGCCGAATGCACGCCGACCACCAGCCAGGCCGATATCGAACTCGGCATCGACGTGCTCGCCAGCATGTACCTCGGCGCCTACCCCGCGCGCGCCTTCGCGACGGCAAATCGTCTGCAGGCCAAGGATTCCGCCAAGGCGCGCGCCATCGATGAGGCCTTCGCCACCGACCGCGACGCCGTCCTCGGCTGGTTTTTCTAGCGCCGGCCCGAGGCCAACGGTGGCGGGTAGATCGACGGGCGGATACGCGCTGGAGAATGCCAGATGAACTTGGTCGCCTGATTAGTTCCCATCGGTACCAATCCCTTAAGTTCAGCTACATCCGACCGAACAGTATGGGGTAGCTGATGTTTAACGCTCCGAGAGCCGTAAGAGTAGTCGCCGCAGGGGATGTCGCGAAGGAGATCGGCAGTCAAGGCCAGCAACTCGTCCCGTGTATCACCCGGGAAACGGCTGGGAGCCAGGGGATTTCGGCCGGAATGGTGAATATGCCGCCCGGGAAGGTGTCCCGGGCGCACTACCACGCGCACAGCGAGATCATCGTCGTCTGCCTGCGTGGCCACGCGGCGACGTTGGTCGGCCCGAATTTGACGCCCTACGTGCATGGACCGGGGGAATTCGTGTACATCCCCGAGGGGGTGGTGCATGTCGGGGTAAACCTCAGCGAGACAGAGGATCTCGTTGCAGTGGAGATGCGCACCGACCCGATGTTCAATGACGATGTGGTGCTGACCCCTGACTACGACAGTGCTGTCGTGGACGCGGTCGCCCGGCTGCGCCGTGATCTCACGACAGTGGGCGTGGGTCTGTGACAGCGGTAGTCAGTCGCGGTGCCGCAGCGGTACGCAGCGGGCCGATCGACGATATCTTCACGACGCTGGCCCGACGTCCGGAGGTGATCTCGTTCGCCGTCGGCGCGCCGGATCCCGCCCTGCTGCCTGGCGAGTTGGTGGCCTCGCTGGCCGCCGATGTCGTTGCCCAGTATGGGACTTCGGCCCTGCAGTACGGGTCGACCCGCGGCTTTCCGCCGCTGCTCGACCAGGCGCAGATTCTGCTGCGGGAGCGCGGGATCACCGGCCCGGCGGGTCTGACGCATATCGCGACGGGTGGCTCCGGCGCCCTGCACAGCGTATGTATGGCGCTGCTGGATCCGGGCGCGGTGGTTCTGGTGGAGATACCGACCTATGGGCCCGCGGTGAAGGTGTTCCGCAGTCACGGGGCCGTCGTCCGCGGCGTCGAGTCGGATATGGACGGCATCCTGCCGGCGGCGCTGGATGCCGCACTGGCAGCTCAGCAGGTGGCAATGGTCTATCTGCTGCCGACCTTCCAGAACCCGACCGGGCGAACCATGCCGACCGCGCGCCGCAAGCAGATCGCCGAAATCATCGTGCGCCATGGTGCGACGGTGGTGGAGGACGACGTCTACGTCGACCTCAGGTATCAGGGCAACCCGCTGCCCGCCTTCTGGTCCTTCGCGCCGCACAACACCGTCTACATCACGTCATTGTCGAAAACCGTTGCGCCAGCGTTGCGCACCGGTATCGCGGTGCTTCCGGAGAACCTGCTGGAGCATGTGCTCGCGTTGAAGCAGGGCATCGATATGCAGACCTCGACCTTCAACCAGGCGATCGCCGCGGCCTTCCTGCGCAGCGCGGAAGGTGCCGCGCATGTGGCACGAGCAATCGAGAAATACGGGGCGAAGCTGGCCGCGCTCACCGCGGCGTTGCACCGGCACATGCCGTCCGGATTCTCGTGGACCGAGCCCGAGGGCGGCATGTTCGTGTGGGTCGAGGGCCCGGCGGATTTCGACGCCGAGAAGTTGATCGGTCCGGCACTGGACGCCGGCATCGCCTTCCTGCCCGGCACCATGTTCTATGCCGCGCAGGACCCGCCGCGCAACGGCATCCGGCTGAGTTTCGCGAACGTGCCGAGCTCCGAGATCGACCGTGGCATAACGGTACTCGCCGATCTGTGTGCGGCGCGATGAGTATCGTCGGCGTGTGGGAGGTGCGGGCCGACGATGCCCCGTTCGCGTACCACGTCATGACGTTCCACGCGGATGGCACCATGCTCCAGTCGAATCCGGATCACGGTAACCGCGTCACCAGCGACAGCAATGGCATGGGTACCTGGCATGCGGATGGCACGGCGGTGTCTGGAGCGTTCGTCGAGTTCACCGTCGACCGCTCGACTCCGGAATCGGTACGCCGGGGAGTTGTGCGGTTCGAGTTGACCGTGCGCGACGACGAGTTCCTCGGTTCGGCGAGTGCGATGTTCTACGAGCTGGACGGAACGCCCTGCCGAGGTCCGCTTGTGACGGACCTCATGGGTCAACGGTTCGACGCACGCATGTAGGCCGACTAGGCCGCGACCGCCAGCTGGGCGTTCGCGGCCTACCGTCCCGACTGGCCGGCCCGCGGTGGCTCGAGTTCGGGGGAAACCCTGATGCCCTGTGCTCGGTCCGGCTGGCATCCTAGGCATATGGCGCCGATTCGTTTGACCCTCAACGTCCTGTGGCTCGTGTTCGTCGGGGTGTGGATGGCGCTCGGCTACATCCTGGCCGGGATCATCTGCTGCGTCCTGATCGTCACCATTCCGTGGGGCATCGCGTCGTTCCGGATCGCCGCGTACGCGCTGTGGCCGTTCGGCCGGACCACGGTGGAGAAGCCGGGCGCCGGCGCGGGATCGCTGGTCGGCAACGTCATCTGGGTGATCGTCGCCGGCTGGTGGCTCGCCCTCGGCCACCTGCTGACCAGCATTCCGCTGTTCGTCTCGATCATCGGAATCCCGTTCGGCTGGGCCAATTTGAAGCTCATCCCGCTGTCGCTGTTCCCGCTCGGGCGCGAGATCGTCGACAGCGACCAGCCGTTCGGGGCGCGCTAGGGGATGGTAGGAGGCGAAGCCGACGGGGTGGGGTGAACTACTCGGATTCGTTGACGATCTGCTTCATGATGCCGACGGCACGGGTGAGCACGACGACCTGTTCCTCGGTGAGGCTGGAGAGTTGTTCGGTCATCCAGGCTTCGCGGGCGTGCGTTTCGTCGGCGATGAGGGCGCTGCCCGCCTCGGACAGCGAGACGATGATCTGGCGGCCGTCGGTGGGGTGCGGCTTGCGTTCGACCATGCCAAGGTCGGTTAGCGAGGCGATCACCCGCGTCATCGACGGCGGCTGGACGCGCTCCTTCGCGGCAAGCGCCCCTGGGGTCATCTCGCCGTCGCGAGCCAGGGTCGCGAGGGCGGAGAGCTGGGTCAGCGAAATCTGGGAGTCGGCGCGGCGGCCACGCAGATGACGCGTCAGTCGAACCACCGCCAGTGAGAGCTCACCAGCGAGGGCTCGAACATCGGATGGCGTTGTCACAGAGGTGAACGATACGGGACCGGTGCGCGTCGGACGCGCGTTCTCGCCGCTACGCTGGTGCCGTGACTCAGAAAGTTCCGCAGATCCCGCCGCGACTGACCGATCCGCGCCCGGTGCTCGCGGTCGGTAGCGCGCTGTGGTTGCTCGCCACCGTGGTGGTGTTGGCGACCGGGGATCGCTGGGCTTCGGTGCTGCCGGTCTGTCTGATGGGGATGGTGGTCGGCGTGCTCGCGCTCGGCATCTTCCTGTTCCAGCGGCGCGGAGCACGCCGGGGTGATAAGGGTGCGCAGACGGGCCTGTGAGACACGTACCGGCGTCAGCCGACCTCGAAGTCGTTGGTGGTTCCGGTGAACGGGTGCAGCGTGCCGTCGGGACTCAGGCTGTCGGCGTAGTGCTGGAAGCGATATCGGCCCGGCGTGGCGTCGGCGGGGATGTCCCAGGTGAACCGCGCCACGGATTCGGCCATTCCGCGCTTGCTCCAGAAGTACTTCACCGCCCATTCGCCCTCGTTGGCCACCCGCACCCAGTCGCCTGACGCGTTCTGCCGCTGCACTTCCAGGAAGGTGCTGTTGCGGCGGGTGTTGTGTTTCGGGTGGGCGGAGACGAATTCGGCGGCGGCCTGGGTACCGACGGCGTAAGCCGGGGCGGGCTGGGTCAATACGTCGCCGAAGCCGCGGCCGGGCGGGGTGGTGTCCGGGCCCGCGCCCGGCTGGAAGTTCGGCTGCAGGTTGGACACATCGCGCGGGGCCGGGCCGCGCGCGACGACCTGGCTTGCCGCGAATGCCGTTGCCAGACGGGTGAATTCCTGCTGGTATGCGCAGAGTGTGTAGCGGCCGAACATGGTCGAGGCGCCCTCGTACTGCTGCGAATCGTATTCCTCAGGGGTGGTGACATATTCGTGGTAGGCGTTCGCGTAGCCCTGCATGAGCACCTGCTCCAGCGGCACGCCGAGCGCGTCCGCGACGGCACGGCGCACCCGCAGCCCCGAGGTGATGGTGAATTCCCCACCGGCGGCGGCCAAGTAGAGCTCGCCGAGCCGAACGATCTGAATCGGCAGCACATTCGGCACCCACGCCACCGGCGGCATCAGGCCGAGCGGCGCGGCAATGGCCTTGGGCGCCTGCGCATCCGCGAGCCAGGCCGGCGCCGGGGCATTGGGGCCGCCGAGCGCCTCCAGGAACGGATTGCGCACGCCCTCCGGGATGGGCGCGCCGGGAAAGCCCGGCCCGTCCTCGACGCTGCCCGCGGCGAGCGAGACGCCCGCCGCCGCGGTCGCGGTGTGCCTCGCCTGCCCGTCCGGGGTGAACCGGCCGTCGACGGCGATATCGGCGAGGTCGATGTAACACAGCATCGAGTCGATCGGTCCGCTCATCGATTGCGCTCGAGCCAGCGCGGCTTTCGACGCCTGATACTGGCGCTCGCCGATGATGCGGGTGTTCTCGAACTCGTCCTCGGTGGGCCCGGAGCCGGGGCGCAGGTTCAGGTTCGGGGACATATCGCCCGCGTTGGTCTGCGCGAAGGCGGCGACGAAATCCGGTGCGCCGTCGAGGTAGCGGACGCCGTGCTCGATGTGTTCGTAGGAGAACGACGCGTAACCCTTGTTGTCCGCGCTGATCAGCCGGTTCTCGTTGGTCATCGAGGTGCAGTGGGTGGCGAACCAGGTGATCGCGCCGACCTGCCGACCACCCTTGACAAGCGAGAGGACGGTCACCGCCGGGTCGATCGCCTCCGGAAAGTGCTGTTTGTCGGCAATGGGATTGAGCTCCCAGGCCACCCGAGACCGGTTGACGCTTGCGTCGTGCAGTTCGCCGCGACCAAGGGCGAGCGAGCCGGGGCCGAGATCGGCGTCGGCGGCCGCGATGGCCTCGACGATGCCGTTGACCTCCGCGTCGTACACCTGCTGCTGAAATCCCAAGATGGACAGGTTGTATGCATAGTCGTTGCTGGAACCGCCGCAGGTCGCGTGCGAGTGCGTCGAGGTGAGCAGCACGTTCTGCTCGGTGTACCGATCGCCGAACCGGCGGGCCAGCTCGGCGATGACGCCACGGTGCACGGACTGGAAAATCATGCCGTTCTCGGCGACGACGAACACCAGGCGACGCCCGGCGGCGCCGATGATGAACGCCCTGGCCCGTGGGCGCAGGTGGATGCCGGCGGTCTGCTGTTCGAGCTGCGAATAGCCCATCATTCCGCATTCCGCGGCGGGGCCGGTGATGTCGGAAAGTCCGACACCGATCTCGTAGCCGCCGGAGCCAGGAGCGGCCGCCGCCGTCGCGCCGAGCGCGCCGGACATGACGGGCACCGCCGCCGCGGCGGCGAGCGTCGCCGAACCGACAACGGTTCGGGCAAGAACGGTTCTGCGCGACAGCGGCATACGCGTCTCCTTACGATCCTGATGGCAGGAAACCACACAACTGGTCACTCGTCCAGTCGAGATTTTTCTACCGGCGAATTGACTGCACGCTCCCCGGGCGCTTAACTCCCTGGGGTGTCCTCCCGATTGAGCGTCGAAGAAAGACGGGCCCACCTTATCGAGGCCGCTATCGGCCTTGCCGAAAAGAAGGGCGTTGCGGGCGTGACCACGCGCGATGTCGCCCAAGCGGCGGGCGTCTCGCTTGGTGTGGTGCATTACTGTTTCGAAAACAAGGACGCGCTGATGACCGAGCTGGTCAAGGCGTTGTCGATGGAATTGCGTGATTCTGTCGATGCCAATGAAACAGTATGGCAAGACGTCGGAAGTGGAAAAGAAGCACTTCAAAAATTGATCCGCGCGGGGCTCGAACTCATGTGGCTCAACATTGAAGCCACTCCGGAACGTCAACTGCTCACTTACGAAACCACGACTTACGCACTGCGCGAGGGTGAGCAAACTCCGGCGAAACTCGCGATCGCCCGCGAGCAGTACAACTTCAATGACTCCACCGTCGCCGACATCTTGGAACACGCGCGCGACGCGACCGGAAACCAGTGGTCGGTCCCGCTGCCGTCGCTGAGCCGATTCACCCTCAATGTGATCGACGGAGTAGTGCTGCGCTGGCTGGTGGACAACGACAGCGAGAGCGTGCGCTCACAGCTCGATCTGCTCAGCCAGATGATCGCCGAGTACGCGGCTTAACGGCTATCGCTGCGGCACAGTCGAATTCGCCGACTACTACGGCACCCGGAAATGCACCGTGGTGCCCTCGCGCCACCATGGCACCGAGGCGGTGGTCTCGACCGCGCCGTGCAGGCGCACCTTCAGGTCGTCATGCAGCACCAGCTCGCCCGCCTGCGGCGGCAACGAGAACAATTGCCGCAGAACAACTCCCAGCGGCTCGGCGGACCAGGTGCTGCGGCGGCCATCGCCCAACACCTCGGCGGTCACGGACTCCGAGACCAGCGGCAGGTCGAGCAGGGTAGCCAAGGCGGGCGCGGCGTCGACATCGCCGACCACCAAGCGATCCGGCGGCAGGGCGAAGCCGAACCAGGGTTGGTCAAGGACAAGGGCTTGCGCCGGATCCACGACGGCACCGGACAGGGCGCGCACCCGGTCGGGCAGGTCGAGGTCGGTAAGATCGAGATGCTCCGCGGCGACGGCGGCGGCCAACCTCGCGTGCGTTCGCGAAACCACCTCGGGGGTGGGTGTTTTCGACGGATCGGCGAGCGCGTCGAGTAGGGCCGTTGCCAATTCGGGGGTGATCACCGCGGAATCGGCGAGTATCGCGCGCATCGCGGTGGCGTCGTCCGCGAGACCGGGCACCGTGAATGTCGGCAGTAGGTCCGCGAATTCGGTGTCCGTGGGATGGCGGAGCAGGCCGAGGGGCATGCCATCAATGCGCGCGTTGGTGCGCAACCACCACGCGGTGTAACCGTCGCGGTCGGTGAGCAGCCGGCGGGTGCGCGGCGCGGAAGCCAGCTGCCACAACGCCTCCGGCCACGCGGCATCGTCTATCAGGTCGAGATCGCGGATCGCCGTCAGCTCCGGCGGATCCTCCGACAGCGTCGACCACCAGCGGTCCTCGTCGTCCAGATCGTGATCCGGACCGGTCGGGTCGGCCTCGACGACAACGCTGAAATCCCAGCCGACGCCGACGGCCCGTAATGCTTGCGCGCCAAAGCGTTCCACCATGGCGGCATCGATCGCGCTGAACGGCGAATCCTCGACCAGCAGTTCGCGCAGCGGTGCGTCCGGCAGCAGCAGCTCGTCGGCGGGCCGCAATTCGCCGTCTGCGTCGGGCAATTCGATCAGGGCGAGCCAGGACGGCAGCGCTGCCGGATCGGCGTACGCGGCCAAGCGGAGCACCGCGTCGACGGTGTCCGGGTCGTCCGGGTGATCCTCGAGCTCGGCGCGTAAATCCGGTTCGCTCAACAGATCTTCGGCGGTCGCCGAACGCGCGCCAAGCCTGGCCAGCAACGGATGCGCGGCCTCGGGATGGACCAGCCTGGCCCAATGCACCGGGATCGCGACCTCGAGCTGGTCGTCGAGCACCGCCGTACGCGGCCCGGTGACCAGCCGCCCGTCGGCCAGCGGAACCGCAAGCGCGCCAAGCTCTTCGGCGGCAAGCGGATCCACTACAAACGGCTCCAGCGCGTCGTACAGCGAATACCACCACCGCGGCGCCCGCTCCAGCCCGCTCGACAACTCCGCGAGCCGTGCCAACCCAAGCCGATGCACATCGAGCACACCGAGCGCCTCGGCCTGCCCTGGCCTCGACAACTCCGGAATCACCAACGGCCCGACCACATCATCGAGCAGCCGCGCCAATTCCTCGGTCAGCCCGGTGAGCGCACTCGCCCGAGTCGGCACGGCGACGTCGACCACACCGGCGGTCGGTGCGGTTTCCCCGGCGCCCGGCGCGGTTTCTGCGGCGCTGGGCGAGCCGTCGTGCGGCGCTGGGTCGTACAGGCTCTCAGCGAAGTCCTCAGGCGCTTGATTGCCCGCGTCGGCGGTTACGGGGTGTGTGGCGACGATTGGGAGCCAGGGGTGCGTCTGGAGTTCTCGGATGAGGGCTTCGCGGAGCAGGCCGTCGGCCTCGCTGCGGGCGAAGGCGGGGGTGGGGACCAGGACGAGGCGGTCGCGGGGCGGCAGGGCGCGGGCGAAATCCGCGTAGCCGGTGGCTAGTTCGGCGAGGCGGGCGCCGGGGAGCAGGCGGCGGCGGTCCGGCTGCATGGCGATATCGGCGATCAGCAGGGCAGGGAGGGACAGTTCCTCGTCGGCGCGGGTCGGTGCGCGCAGCACATCCTGGGCGGCGGCGGTCGGCCTGCCGTTGCGGAGCGGGAGGAGCCAGCGGGCACGCGGTGCGCGGTACTGCCACCAGGACCGGTGCATGTCGTCGGGGCCGTCGACACGGATCTCTTGCAAGTTGTTGCCGAGATCGGCGGTAGTGCTGGTGAATTCCGCCGTTTCGATCGTGATGCTCTGCAGCGCTGGCAGTTCCAGCAGCAGGTCGATGGCTTCCGCGTGCATACCGGCGAGCAGTGCGTCGGCATCAACGTCCTGGCGCAGCCGCAGCACGACTTCGGTATCGAAACCGTCAGCCGGTGCGGTCTCGATAGACCAGGCCATCCGCAACACGGGTGGCGCGAAACCATCGGCCGCGTCGTCCGGCGAGCTGTCGGGGATATGGATGTTTTGCTGCCGCAGGGCATCCCACGTCAGCTCGCGAGAGAACAGCAGCGAGCCGGTGGTCGAACGCAGGTCGATCTCATCGCTGACCGACAGCACCGCGGTGAAGCCGACACCGAACCGACCGACGGCCGTGACGTCGGATTTCCCGGACGCTCGCAGCGCGGTGAGCGCGTGCACGCCGGAGAGGTCAAGCGGCGCACCGGTATTGGCGATACGCAGCTTGCCGTCGTCGAGCCGGACCACCAACCGACCCGGAACACCGGCCTTGGCGGCGGCATCCGCCGCGTTCTGGGCCAGCTCGGTCAGCAACCGGTCGCGGTAACCCGCACGCACCAGATCCGCCTCGGTCGCCGCGTCTTCACGCAACCGGGTCGGCGAATCACGCCATGCGGCAAGAACTCCCGCCCGCAACGCCGAGGTGCCGAACGGATCGGCCGTCTCGGTCAGCTCTGCGGCGATGACTCGACCGCCCGGCCATCGGCCTCACCATCGACGACCCGCTCGTCACCTGAAGACGCCTGCGCAGCATCCGCTTCGGCTTCGGCTTCGGCTTCGGCTTCGGCGCCACGGTCGGCGACAACGTCGTCCTGAGTCACCGCATCGGCTTCGGCATCGACCGCATCGACCGATGCAGACTCGGTACCCGCAGCGACAGAACCACTTTCGTCGCCACCTTGCACCTCCGCACTCGGCGCAACAACGGAGTCACCACTATCGGCGAGAACGCCCTCTTCCACGCTCGGCTCCGCCGCAACCTCGACGCTTGGCTCGACATCCGTCACCGCGTCACCGTCCGCAACAGACCCGGCGCCCACAGCGGCAGCACCACCTTCGTCACCGACTCGCACATCCGCGGTCAGCCCGGAGTCCGAAACGACCGCGCCATCCGCAGACACACTGTTGAACTCGGCCACCACACTCGGCGCATCGGCGACACCCGCAGCCGATTCGACGACGCCCGACGCTTCCGCAGTCGGCGCGGCATCTGCATCCGCGACAGCTGCCGCATCAGCCGATCCGGTCTCAGCAATGGTCGCGACGTCCGCGTGGGTAACGTCGGCATCCGGTACAGCCGATTCCCCCTCCGCGACAAGCGCATTCGGCGCGGCTTCAGCCGACGCGTCGGCTGATCCGGCCTCGGCGACGGGGGTTCCCGCGTTCGATACAGACTCGGCATCCAGCACAGCTGCCGCATCCGCCGCGGCACTGGGCACTACCTCTGCCGCATCAACAGCCGACTCGGCACCAGCGACAGTCGCATCCGCGGACTCGACATCGGCCGCAAGAGCTACCTCAACCGGCGCCGCCGCAGCATCGACCGATTCGGCATCGACGCTCGGCCCTGCTCCTGCCGCATCAACAGCCGACTCGGCATCAGCGACAGTTGCCCTTGCGGACTCGACATCAGGCGCAGGAGCTTCCTCGACCGGTGCGACGAGCGCTTCGGTCGGGATCATCTCCACAGCCGCGTCATCGAACGCCTCGTACAGCGGCGAACCGCCGCCGGTGGGTGCCACGGTGTCGGAGTGGGCGCCGCAGCCGTAGGCGGCGTGCACGACGTGACCGTCGGCGCCCATGGCGTTGCCGCAGACACCGAAGGCCGCGCGCAGTGAACCGGCGAGCGGGAGGTAGAAGCCGCACAGGCCGCAGGTGGACGGTGCTGCCTTGGCCATGTCGGTGTCGGGACCGAATTCGGTGTGCCAGCGTTCGGCGGCCTCTTCGCGACCCTCGAGGCTCAGCACCTGGGTGCGGCCGAGGCCGATCTCCAACGCGACCTCGTCGACAGCCGGGTCACCGTTGGCGACGTAGCCGGGCACCAGGCGCGGGTCGTTCGGCGGCGGGGCGAGCAGGTCGCCCGGTGCCAGATCACCGGGCCTTATTCGCTGGTCCCATGGCACGAAATCGGGCGCGACCAGGGCGTCCGGCCCCGGCAGCAGCGCCGATTCGCTCACCGTCGCATAGTCGGCCTCGGGTGGGGCCGCCACCACGACCGCCCACTGCCAGCCGCGATAGCCGGGCAGCGTGGCCTCGAAGCGGTGGGTTGCCGCGCTGTCGTCCTCGGTAGCCACGCCGAGATGCGCCCCGACACCGGCTGGTTCCAACTCCAGGAGCGCACGGCGGGCCAGATCGACGGCATCGGCCAGAATCGGCCTGACACCGGACTCAGAAACAGAAACTGCGCTCACGGCCTACATTTTGCCGTATGAAACGCAATCGGCGGACGTTGGCCATCGGTGTGCTGGTCGGTCTGGTCATCTTCAGTGGATGTGGGGCGGCCCAAGATGCGTCGCCCGCGATGAATGTCGAGGTCGTGGCCACCCGGTCGCATGATCCCCACGCGTTCACGCAGGGTCTGGAAATCGATGGCGATGTGCTCTACGAAGGCACCGGGCTGTCGGGCGCGTCGAGCGTGCGGGCGACGAACCGCGATACCGGCGCGGAATTGGCGCGGGTCGATCTACCCGCGCCGTACTTCGGTGAGGGGCTGACCCTGGCCGGTGACATCCTGTGGCAGCTGACCTGGCAGGACCACACGGCCTTCGCCAGGGACCCGCGCACCCTGGCCGAAGTCCGTCGCGTGTCCTACGACGGCGAGGGCTGGGGCCTGTGCACCCGCAAGGGCAAACTGGTGATGAGCGACGGCACCGACACGCTCACCTTCCGCGATCCGGTCACCTTCGCGCCGACCGGCTCGATCCGGCTCACCAGCCACCAGAGCGCGCGACTCAATGAACTCGATTGCGCCGAGGACGGTTCGGTGTATGCCAACGACTGGCCGAGCGACCACATCCTGCGCATCGATCCCGACACCGGCGAGGTACTCGCGATGATCAACGCGAGCGGCCTGCTGCCGCGCACCATCATCCCGACGGGTGAGGACACGCTCAACGGGATCGCCCAGATTCCCGGCACCGACCGGTTCCTGCTGGCCGGTAAGAACTGGCCGACCACCTTCGAGGTCCGCTTCGTACCCGCCGGAACGCCGTGACTTCCCGCACACCGGTTCGCATGCGATTCGCTGTGCGGGGAAGTCCTGCGACATGCCACGCCGTCCACGACGCGATGAACGTCACCTTCCGCCGACACCTTCGAGAGCGAGTGAACGCCCAGCACAGAAGTACGACAGAATTGATGATGTGACTACTCCCCGCGAACCTTCCGGTCCCGACCGTGATCGGTGGGACGGCGAGGAGTATCCGCCGATCGAACGGCACCCCGGTTTCGACCGATATCCGCCACCCAACGCGCCGTCGAGCCGCAAGCCATTGCCGCCGTTGGACCCTGACCGCGGCAGGCGGCAGCCGGACCCGCCGACCGAGCGCCACGAAACGCCCGACCCGGCACCCAATGCCCCGCGTCACGTCTTCCCGCATCGCCCGGAACCGCCACGCCACTTCGAGCCACCGCGCCACCCCGAGCCGGAGCACTCCGCTCCGCCACCCACCGTGCCACTGCCCGAGCAGCCGGAAATCGCGGCCGCTGGGGAATCCCCCACTCCACTCGGCACCCAACGTGTTCCGCGCAAACTCACGGTCACCCGCGTCGCCGCCATGCGCGGCCGCCAGCTGACCGAAAAGGGCATCGCCACCTTCCAGCGCGCGGCGAAGGCGGACGGCGCCGACAAGTCCGGCCTCACCGCGCTGACCTACGCGACGATGGCGAACTTCGCCCTCGACGCCGCGGTCGCCGTCGCGCTGGCCAACACCCTGTTCTTCGCGAGCGCCACCGCGGAGAGCAAAACGAAAGTCGCGCTGTACCTGCTGATCACGATCGCCCCGTTCGCGGTGATCGCCCCGCTGATCGGCCCGATGCTCGACCGGCTGCAGCACGGACGCCGGGTGGCGCTGGCCACCTCGTTCGCGTTACGCGCGGTGGTCGCGGTGGTGCTCGTTCTCGAATTCGACAGTTGGGCACTGTATCCGCTCGCGCTGTGCATGCTGATCGGCAGTAAATCGTTCTCGGTGCTCAAGAGCGCGGTGACGCCTCGGGTGCTGCCGCCGGATATCGACCTGGTGCGCACCAACTCTCGGCTCACCGTGTTCGGCTTGGTCGGCGGCACCATCGGCGCAGGCGCGATCGCCGCGCTCAGCGCCGCGATCGCGGGCTCCAACGGCGCGCTGATCTTCGCGACGCTGATCGCCTGTGCCGGAACGTATCTCAGCCTGCGGATCCCGTCCTGGGTGGAGGTCACCGAGGGCGAAGTGCCCGCGACGCTGAGCTATCACGCGCCCACCGAGGCCCTTTCGCCGGAGAAGGAATCCGCGACGCCGCCGCGCAAACGCAGGCAGCCACTCGGCCGCTCGGTGGTCACCTCGCTGTGGGGCAACAGCGCCATCCGGGTGCTCACCGGGTTCCTCACCTTCTATGTCGCGTTCGTCGCCAAGGCCACCGAGCACCGCCCGGCCCAGCAGGCCGCGATGCTAGGCGTGGTCGGCGCCGCGGCGGCGCTCGGCAACTTCACCGGCAACGCGACCGGCGCCCGGCTCAAGCTCGGCAAGCCGACGCTGATCGTGCTCGGCTGCACCGCGGCCTGCGCGTTGGTCGCGCTGTTCGCGACGTTCACCAACAATCTGCTCGGCGCGGCGATAGCCGCACTGGTCGCGTCCGGCACGAGCGCGCTGGCCAAGGTGTCGCTGGACGCCTCGATCCAGGACGATCTGCCGCCCGAGTCGATCGCGTCCGGTTTCGGCCGCTCGGAGACCGTGCTGCAGCTCAGCTGGGTGGTCGGCGGCGCGGCGGGCGTGCTGCTGCCGACCGACTACTGGAAGGGCTTCGCGGTCATCACCGCGATACTCGTGATCGGCCTGGCGCAGACCTTCGTCAGCTTCCGCGGCCATTCGCTGCTGCCCGGCCTCGGCGGTAATCGTCCGCAACACGCGGAACAGGAAGTCCCGACCACCCGGCCGATGCCACAGACTTCGAACGCATATCGTCGGCCAGGGCCGAGTGGCAACGAGACGACCCGTATCCAACGAGGAATAGGAGATCCAAGCCAGTGAGCAAGCTCAGCCCGCGCACGATCGGCGCGCTGGTCGTCGCCGCACTACTCGTATTCACCGTCGCGTTCGCCGGTGTCCTCGTCGTGCTGGTGCGCAACGCGGACGAGCACGATCCGGTGATCACCGCCTACGCCCACGGCAAGACGGTGAATGTCACGCCGTATGTGTATTGCTCGGTGCAGATGGAGGACTGCCGCTACGGGCAGACCATGCAGCTCGACGTGCCAAAGGACTACCCGTTGCAGCTGTCGTTCCCGAAGAAGATCGCGGACGCGCCGTGGCTGGCGCAGCTGGTCTACGCGCTGCCCAATGGCGACCGGATCGACCGGGTGATCAGCCACACCGACTTTCCGAAGGACGCGCTCGCCGTGACCATCGACTCACATCCGGAACCGGACCTGCGGCTGGTCGGTGTCGAGTTGCAGCTGCCGATCCTGGCCAGGGACAAGGACACCGGCAAGGAGTTCTACCTGCCGCACGCGGCCTGGTCGATCAGCACCGCAGCCTGAGGGCATACGACCGACTAGCGGAGATCCCTGCACAGCCGGGGGCCGCGGACACGCCGCGGCCACGCGGCCAATAGCTCAGTGGTCGAGTTCGCGCGCGACGGCGCGGACGACCTCTGAAATGCGCTGCGCGGTCTTGCGATCGGGGTATCGACCCTTGCGCAGGTCCGGCTGCACCGTCGCCTCGAGCAGGGTGATCATGTCCTCGACCATCCCGTGCAGTTCGTCCGGCGTGTGCTTGCGCGCGACAGGCTCCTTACGGACCCGCTCGCGTTCCTGGCGCTCCTGGCCCTGCCGAACCGACGGCGGAGCCTCGAGCAGCTTCAGGCTCAGCGCCTGCGGACCACGGCGGCCCGCGGCCATGCCGAATTCGACGCGTTGTCCCGGCTTGAGCCCCTCGACGCCGTCGGGCAACGCGGACGAACGGACATAGACGTCCTCACCCTCGTCCTGGGAAAGGAAGCCGAAGCCCTTTTCGACGTCGTACCACTTCACCCTGCCGGTCGGCACTGCGCTCACCCGTTCATCATCGAAAAACTCGAACCCCACCGGCCCGAGCACATCTGTACACGGAACCCGCTGCGGCACAACGCCGCGCACAGGTCCGCTATCTGTTTGCGAAAAGAACGCGCCCAGCAGTGATGCGGGACGCGCTTGCCTACGAGTCTACCCCGGTGCCTATAACGCGAGCACATCAGTTTTACGGTCGTGCGGTGACGAACCCTTCCGCTCCACCACCGCCGCACGACGCCGATCCCTCGTCGACCGGGGGCGGGCAGCGCAGGCCGGGTGACTGGTTGCTACAGCTCGCGCTCGGCCTGTTCGCGCTGGGATTGCTGGCGATCATCGCGATCTTTCTGATCCCGGTGCTTTCCGACGGATCGCCGGGGCTGTGGCTCTACTTCGCCGCGCTGCTGGCACCGCTCGGGTTCCTGATCGCGATCGTCTTCGCGTTGCGTTCGGGTAGGCGCTCGCGTTGACCGACCCGGCGGTCGCGTTGATGTGGCCTGGTCATCGCGCTGAGCACACGGAATCGACCTGACGGTTGCGCTGATTCGACCTGCGAGACGCGTCGATCTGACCAAAAGGTCACCGATGCGCTGCGAACGGGTTACCCGAGTCTGTCGTTACCAAATCCTGGTTGTGATCCTCGTCACATAACGGAGAGGTCACGGGCCGGTGACGGACGGGCACTGGTCTGAGCGCACCGCGTCTAGCTGCAAAGAAGGGCCGACCTCCGCGCCGAGACCGCACCGAGACCCGCTCGTACACGCCGGTTACCAAATGGTGATTTTTCCCGGCGATCGTCGTACCGTTCTTAGCGAGCCGGGACAACCGGCACACACCGGCCCGCCGCACCGAACCTCGCCCCGCGGGCACCGGAAACCCGACGGAAACGTAGGGGCGAGGGCGGGCATGACGACCTCTCAGTCCAGCCCATACCGATGACCTCGTAGGTGCGTCGAGAGGAAGACGAACCCGATATGAGTGGACGCCATCGCAAGCCAAGCTCCACCGGGCGCACGGTTGCCAAAGTTGCCGTGACCGGTGCGATCATGGGGACCGCAGGTGTGGCCCTCGCTGGCAACGCCAGCGCGGCACCCGACTCCGACTGGGATCGCCTCGCACAGTGTGAGGCCGGCGGTAACTGGGGCATCAACACCGGCAACGGTTTCCAAGGCGGATTACAGTTCTCCCCGAGCACCTGGCAGGCCCACGGCGGCGGCCAGTACGCGGCCAGCGCCAACCAGGCCACCCGCGAGCAGCAGATCACTGTCGCCGAGAAGGTGCTCGCCTCCCAGGGCTGGGGCGCCTGGCCGAGCTGCTCCTCCCACCTCGGCCTGAGCAGCGCGCCGACCCAGCGCTCCGCCCCCGCCACCAACGAATCCCCGCGCTGGAACCCAGCACCCGCGCCGCAGGCCGCCCAGGCCGCGCCGGACGGCACCCAGCAGGTCTTCACGGCCGTCGACCGCGCGCTCGAGGTCGTTCAGGGCCAGGGCGTCCAGGTGCCCAAGGAAGCCTTCGACTTCTTCAACGCCGCCAAGGCGAGCAACACCAAGCTCGATCCCGCCATCGTGAACTTCTACGAGGCGAACAAGGGCCTTCTGCCCAACTGATCAACCACGAATAAGGCCCCGCATCCTCGGATGCGGGGCCTTATTCGTATCTTCGGACTTTCCGTCCGGAAATCAGCGGTTGATCACCGTGTTCGGGTGCATATAAGGCAGCTGATCTGCCGGGACCGGAAACTCGGTGTCCTCACCGTACGGCGAGAGCCCACCGGAACGGGTCGACGAGAGTTCGGTGACCGCATGGTCGCCGTCGGCGACCTTCGGCCAGCCGTTGTCGACATAAGGTTTCTTCGATTTGTTCACCACGAACTCATTGTGGCATGCGTAGCCGATCGAGCAACTTTGCCGCTGCCTATGGATGGCCCTGTCTCCACACGGCGGTGGGTGTCCTGCTTCTATTAGGCTGAAGGATCGGATTGAGACGCAACGACTGATCTCGGGAGCACATGGGTAACTCGTCGGGCACGCCCGAAACCAAGCCAGAGGCCCAACCGCCGGCCCGCAGCGGCAGGCCCGACGCACCCACGACCGGCAAAAGGCGCGGAGAGGCGGGGGAGCCCGCGACCTCCTTAGCCGGGTGGCTCGGTGCACGTAGTGATGCCCAGCTGGTCACACTGCTCGAACTCCGGCCTGATCTGGCTGTGCCGCTGCCCTCGTCGATGGCCGTGCTGGCCGCCAGGGCCGAGCAGCGCGCCTCCGTGCTGCGTGCCACCGATGACCTGGACACCCTCGATTTCGCGATCCTGGAAACCCTTGCGGTGCACGGGGTAACGCGTACCGAGAGCAACGGCGCCCCGCTGACCCGTGACCAGTTGCACGTGCAGCTGAGCGAACGCGTGCCGGCTCCGGCGATCGACGCCGCGATCGAGCGATTGACCGCCCGCGCACTGGTCTGGACCAGCGACGATGGGCTGCATCTGATCACCGCCGCGGTCGAGGCGCTGCCCTGGCCGATCGGCAGCACCACCGAGATCCCCGACTCGCTCACCGAGCCCGAGGTGCGCGACGCACTGCCCGAACTCACCTCGGCCGCACGCGCGCTGCTCGACAAACTGGCCAGCACGGGCCCGCGCGGACGCACCAGGGACGCCGCACCGGGCACCCCCGCCGACCGCCCGGTCCAACAGCTACTTGCCCGCAGGCTGTTGAACCGGATCGACGACGAGACAGTCGAGCTGCCCGTCACCGTCGGTCAGGTGTTGCGCAACGAGCCCGTGACGCACCCGCACGCGCTGACCCCGCCCACACCGAAGCCGAAGAAACAGACCTCCGCCGACGTGAACGCCGTCGCCGCTGGCGAAGTGGGTGAGCTACTTCGGCACTGCACCGCCATCCTGGACAGCCTCGGCCAGGCGCCAGCACCCGCCTTGCGCGCGGGCGGCCTCGGTGTGCGCGAGCTGCGCCGCATCGCCAAGCAGACCGGCATCGACGAGCCGAGAGCTGGTTTGCTGGTCGAACTGCTGGCCGCCGCGAGACTGATCGAAAAGGGTTTGCCGGACCCACCGCCGGAGGTCGATTCGACCGACGACTTCTGGGCACCGACCCCCGCGATCGACGCCTGGCTCGAGGCGCCGCTCGCCAGGCGCTGGGCCGCCCTTGCCATCGCATGGCTCGAATTGGACCGGATGCCATGGATGATCGGCCTGCGCGACGCCAATGACAAACCCCTGGCCGCCCTCTCACTGGAGCTGCGCTCCCCGCACGCGCCACGCGACCGGCACGCCATCCTTGGCCTGCTCGCCGAATATCCGTCCGGCAGCGCGCTCACACCCGCCGATATCGGCCGCGTGCTCGCCTGGCGACAACCGCGCTGGCGCAGGCACTTTCGTTTAGAGGCGGTGGAGCAGACGCTCGCCGAGGCCGCGTCGCTCGGCTTCGTCGGCCGCGGCGCGCTCGGCTCACCGGCCCGCGCGCTGCTGCACGGCACGCCGACCAGCGCCGCCGATGCCGAGGCCGCGATGGAGGCGGCGCTGCCGGCGCCGGTCGATCACGTGCTGGTCCAGGCGGACCTGACGGTGATCGCCCCCGGCCCGCTCACCGCGGAACTACAGCAGCGGGTCGAACTGGTCGCCGATGTCGAATCCGCCGGTGCCGCAACGGTTTACCGGATCAGCGAGACATCGGTGCGGCGCGCGCTCGACGGCGGGCTCACCGCGGCCGAGCTGCACGCGCTGTTCACCAAGCACTCGCGGACGCCGATTCCGCAGGCGCTGACCTATCTGATCGATGACGTCGCCCGGCGCCACGGGCAGCTGCGCGTCGGGATGGCGCAGTCGTTCCTGCGCAGTGACGACCCGGCGCTGCTCGCCCAGGTGCTCGCCGCACCGGTCGCCGCGACGCTCGCGCTGCGGGCCATCGCGCCGACGGTGGCGATCGCCCAGGCGCCGCTCGGCGAGGTGCTCGAGCAGCTGCGCGCGGCCGGTTTCGCACCGGCGGGTGAGGATTCGGCGGGCATCATCGTCGATCTGCGCCAGCGCGGCGCCCGGATCTCGGCCCGGCCCAATGCCAGGCCGCCGTGGCGGCCGACGCCGCCGAGCACCGAACAGCTGGAACTGCTCGTCACCGAGCTACGCGCGGCCGAACGCGCCACCAGCGCCCGGTCCGGACAGTCGGTGCGGATGGACGGCACCCGCACCAATACCGCGGCCACCCTGGCCCTGCTGCAACTGGCGGCGCGGGTGCGGCGGTCGGTGAATATCGGCTACGTCGACGCGTCCGGCGTCGCGACGCAGCGCGTGGTGGAACCGCTCAAGGTCGGCAACGGTCAGCTCGACGCGCTCGACCCGGTGACAGGCGCGGTCCGGCACTTCACCTTGCACCGGATCGCGTCGGTCGCCCTGCTCGAATGATCAAGCCTTGGGCTTGGCGAGGCAGAAGGTGATCTTCGGGGCCTCGGAGATGAGGCGGAAGCTGTCCGCGTCGGCCCCGCACAGCAGCTCGTCGGCGTCGCCGTCGATCCGTTTGACCACCTTGAAACTGGCCCCGGTGGCACCGCAATCCACGTTCGTGAATCCGGCGGTGGTGCTTTCGCTGTAGCAGCTGCCCTGCTTGAAGTTGGGCGCAAGACACAGGAAGGTGCTGCCCGCCTGGTACGGGGTGTAGTCCGTCGCACAGTCGATCTTCTTGTCCGAGCTCTGCGCGATCTTGTAGACCGCCTTCTCCGACGAGCAATCGACCGGCTCGGCCTTGGCATCGGCCGAGGCGCCCTTGATGACGCAGTCACCGACCTTGCCCGCGCCTGTTCCGGACTTGCTGTCATCCTTGGCCGACGAGCAGCCGACCACCGTGACGATCACCGCCGCCACCGCGACGAGGGCAAGCACCACGCGTGCCAGCAGCCGCGCTCCTGGAAACTTCACCTGAAAACCTCTCTCACCGAACACATTCACGCCGCTCGCGAACGCGGTGAGGATACCCGGACGCGGGTCGCATCGGCGCTACGGGTGATTTCCGACTGCGTTGGTCTTGCGGACTACCAGGTGCTCCACATACCGAGCAGGGCGTACCCGAGGATGCTCGGGAGCAGACGGCCGAGCAGTTGGAATCCAAAGCTATTCACTAGCAATGCCTTTCGCGTATTACCCAAAACGTGGACATTCGTCCAATACGTGGGTTCTTTCGCTTCGACAGACCGAGTCGTTACGCTTGGCCAGTATGACGCTGGACGATGTTGCCCGCGACTTGTACGGACTCGCGCCGAGCGAGTTCGTCGCCACACGCACGGCCAAGGTCGAACAGGCCAAGGAAGCGGGCGACAAAGAACTCGCGGCCGCCATCGGCAAACTACGCAAACCAACGGTCACCGCGTGGACGGTGAACCTGCTGGCCCGCGAGGCGCCCGAGGACGTGGCAGCGCTGCTGCAACTGGGTGCGGCACTGCGCTCGGCGCAGCGGAAACTGTCCGGCGCCGAGCTGCGCACCCTCACTGCGCAGCGGCAGCAAGCCGTCAACGCACTGGCCAAGAAGGCGGGCGCGCTGGCCGCCGCGCACGAGCGCCCGGTGAACGAGGGCGTGTTGCGCGAGGTCGGGCAGACGTTGAACGCGGCGCTTGCCGATCCGGACGTCGCCGAGCAGGTGCATTCGGGGACCTTGGCCACCGCCGCGACCTACGACGGATTCGGCCCCGCAGATCCCGGCTTGGTCGCCGTCGGAGACGAGGCACCCGAACCCGACACGACGGACGAAAACCCGCGCCGCGAGCTGGACGAAGCCTTGGAAGAACTCGAATCCGCCCGTGCGGCAAGGGATTCAGCGCACGAGGACGCCGAGGGCGCGGCAGATCAGCTGAGCGACATCGACTCCCGGATCGCCGAGCTGAAAGAGGCACTCGCCCAGGCCGAACAGGAGCGCCAATTCAGCCGCACAGCCGAACGCGCGGCCCAGGACCAATTACGTTCGGCCCAAAAGCAACTCGACCGAGCCGAACGATGGGTGGAACGCGCACGCGAGCGCATCGACGGCGAATAGCCCCGCCACGAGCACTCGGCCGAGAAGGCCACACCACAAGAAGTCGAGGCGAGTCATATGGTCGCTGTCGGAGATCGTTTAGCGACCATATGACTCGCCTCGGTGGAATCAGCCCCGCAGACTGCCGGGGTAGAGGTACTCGTCCGGGGGTGGAGTGGTCTGGTTGAGCCAGGCGTCGAAGAAATCGGTCAGATTCGTCGGCGACTTGGACTGGATGAACGTGCGGAAATCCGGCATGGACGCGTTCCCATACGCGTGGCCCGCGTTGAATTCCCGTACCGCCGCGAAGAACACGTCGTCACCGAGCTGCCTGCGCAGCGCGTGCAGGAACAGCGGGCCTCGGTAGTAGACGGAGGTGAATTCGTTTCCGGCGCCGGGGTTTTCCAGCGGGACCTGCCAGAAATCGCTGTTGCCCTGATACTTCCGGATCGTCTCCCGGTATTCCGCGTCGACGTCCTTGCTTTCCTTCTGCTCCGGCCACAGGTAGTCGGCGGAGTAGCTGGCGAAGCATTCGTTCAGGCAGACATCGGACCAGTGGCGCACCGATACCGAATCGCCCCACCACTGGTGGGTGATCTCGTGCACGACGGTCGGCAGGTCGGTCCACGGCGCGTAGATCGGGCGGGTCTGGGTTTCCAGCGAGAACATGATGTCGGCGTCCACGTAGATGCCGCCGGAGGACTCGAACGGGTAAGGGCCGTAGAGGTTTTCGAGGAAGTCGAGGATCTCCGGCAGGCGCTGCTCGGTCTCCCGGTTCCGTTCCGCCTGCGGGGCGAAGGCACTGATCAGCGGGGTGCCGTTGGCACGCTGCTGATCCAGGAAGTTGAACTTGTCGATCGCGATGGTGGTCAGATAGCCGACCACCGGCTGATGCGCCTCCCAGCTGACGGTGCGCCGCTCCCCCTGCACCGCGTCCTGGGTGCGAAGACCGTTGGAGACGACCTCCCATTCCGCGGGAACGGTCGCGTGCAGCGCGAAGGTGGCTTTGTCCAACGGGGTGTCGTTGAGCGGGAACCAGCTCGTCGCGGAATGCGGCTCGCCCGCCGCGAACGCGCCACCACTCGGCGCGTACGTCCAGCCATTGCCCTCGGTATTTGCCGCGATGCCCGCGTAATCCACGGTCACCGTGAACGGCAGGCCCGGCAGCAATGGCAGCATCGGCGTCACGGTGAGTTCGTGCTCACCATTGCGGTTGAACGCGGCGGGCATGTTGTTCACCGACACCGTGCGCACCTCCGGCCCGGCGAAGTCGAGGTTGAACGCGCGCAGCGCCTGGGTGGAGACGGCGTCGATCCGGGTCTTCCCGGTGAGCTGATGACTCGGCGGGTCGTAGTCGATGGTGACGTCGTAGTGGGTGGCGTCGTAGCCGCCGTTGCCGTCCTCCGGGTAGTACGGGTCGCCGAGCCCGGACGAGCCGGTGAACGGGTCCGGGGGCGGATCGGCGGCGGCGGGCGCGGCGGCACTGACGAGCGCGCCGACCACAGCGGCACACATCCAGCCGGACAACCTCATTCGACAACCACCCCTTTTTTGCCAACGAGCTTTCGGTACGGCCGTACCGACCTCGCTGAATGTTAGACGGTTCGGTCGGCGCTTCCGGTCAGTGCCGCCGACTCGCCGGGGGCGATGATCATCTTCGGATTCTAGGTGGCGGCGCGACTCGAAAAGGCGAGATCGCAAGAGGACTCAGGAGCCGAGATCGTCGGGCAGCTGGTGCGGATCGAGCAGCAGGCGCTTGGCGGGCGCGCGCCGGACCTTGTCGGTGAGCGCGAGATTGTCGGTGAGCAAACGCCATTCGGTGTCGCTGATGGCGGCGCGGGCGCGCTCGATGACGGCGCCGTCGGTGGTACCCCACGCGATCGGCATGGCACTGACCGACTGCCAGCGCTCGCCGACCTGCCGCGGCGCCCGGTCGGTGCGCACCGCGACCGAGGGCACCCGCTCCCCCTCCGCCATCGCGTGGCCAGGCAGCGCGCGGACCCGCCGGATCACCAGCGCGTAGCGCGAATCGGAGGCGCCAGGCTTGGCCACGTCGACCAGGGCGAGCAGCACCACGCTGGCCGGATAGGTCTCCGAGACCACCGCGGGCACCAGCTCACCGTCGGTGTAGAGCTTGTCGATGCTGGCGTGCCGCGCGGTCCAGAAGGCCACCCACAGCGACACCACCGCGCCGAGGATGAACGCGATGGTGAGCAGGTAGGCCCACGGGTGGTCGAGGTAGATCAGATACGCCGCGCCCGCCGTCGCGATGATCGCGGCGGCAATCGCCATGATGCGCAGTCGACGCTGGTCGGCGAAGACTTCGTTGACCGCGCGGGCATGCTTGCGGTCGACCGGGAATTCGAAGCGTCGCACGTCCCTATTCCTAGCACAGTTTGTGGAGAAGGTTCCTCCACTTATCCGATGGGCGGACCGAGCAGGTCGTCGGCGTCCATGATGCGGTAGGCATACCCCTGTTCGGCCAGAAAACGCTGGCGATGTGCGGCATATTCCGCGTCAAGGGTGTCCCGGGCCACCACCGAGTAGAAGTGGGCCTGGCCGCCATCATGTTTCGGCCGAAGCAGCCGCCCGAGGCGCTGCGCCTCCTCCTGACGGGAGCCGAAGGTGCCCGAAACCTGCACCGCGACCGACGCTTCCGGCAGATCGATGGAGAAGTTCGCCACCTTGCTCACCACAAGCACCGGAATCTCGCCCTGCCGGAACGCCTCGAAGAGTTCTTCGCGCTCTTTGGTTTTCGTCGATCCCTGGATTATCGGGGCGTTCAACGCGGCACCCAACTCGTCGAGCTGATCGAGGTAGGCGCCGATCACCAGGGTCGGCGCGTCGGCGTGCTTGGCCAGGATCGACTGCACCACCGGGATTTTCGTGCGCGCGGTCGAGCACAGCTTGTAGCGTTCCTCTGGCTCGGCGGTCGCGTAGGACATCCGCTCGGCATCGGTGAGCGTCACCCGCACCTCGATGCACTCGGCGGGCGCGATCCAGCCCTGCGCCTCGATGTCCTTCCACGGCGCGTCGTAGCGCTTCGGGCCGATCAGCGAGAACACGTCGCCCTCGCGACCGTCCTCGCGGACCAGGGTCGCGGTGAGGCCGAGGCGGCGGCGCGACTGCAGGTCGGCGGTCATCCGGAAGACCGGCGCTGGCAGCAGGTGCACCTCGTCGTAGATGACCAGGCCCCAGTCGCGGCTGTCGAACAGCTCGAGGTGCTTGTATTCGCCCTTGGTGCGGCGGGTGATCACCTGGTAGGTCGCGATGGTGACCGGGCGGATCTCCTTGCGCTCGCCGGAGTACTCGCCGATCTCCTCCTCGGTCAGCGAGGTGCGCGCCAGCAGCTCGCGACGCCACTGCCGGCCCGCGACGGTGTTGGTGACCAGGATCAACGTGGTCGCCTTGGCCTTGGCCATCGCGGCGGCGCCGACCATCGTCTTGCCCGCGCCACACGGCAGCACGACGACACCGGACCCGCCGGCCCAGAACGAGTCGGCGGCCATCTGCTGATAGTCGCGCAGGTGCCACTTGTCGTCGGTGTAGTCCAGCTCGATCGGATGCGCCTCGCCGTCGACGTAGCCGGCCAGGTCCTCGGCGGGCCAGCCGATCTTCAGCAGCATCTGCTTGATCCGGCCGCGCTCGGAACCGTGCACCACGACGGTGTCGTCGTCGAGCCTTGCGCCGAACATCGGTGCCAGCTTCTTGTGCCGCAGCACCTCCTCCAGCACCGCCCGGTCCAGGCTGACCAGCACCAGCCCGTGCGCCGGATGCTTGACCAGCTGTAACCGGCCGTACCGCGCCATCGTGTCGACGATGTCGACCAGCAGCGGCTGCGGCACCGCGTACCGGGAGAAGCTGACCAGCGCGTCGACCACCTGCTCGGCGTCGTGCCCGGCCGCCCGCGCGTTCCACAGCGCCAGCGGGGTCACCCGGTAGGTGTGCACGTGCTCGGGCGCCCGCTCCAACTCGGCGAACGGCGCGATCGCCTGCCGCGCCGCATCGGCCAGCTCGTGGTCGACCTCCAACAGCAGCGTCTTATCGCTCTGCACAATCAGCGGACCGTCCGTCACAGCCCCTCCTCGCATCGATTCCGCACCATTGTCCCTGAGACCACCGACACCCCGGCACGGCCGGTCCCCTGACCACGCCGATCACCGCTCGGCGAGGGATCTGCTCAGCGAGGTTCTGGGGTCGATTCGAGGATCCGGTCGAACTCGGCGGGCCAGCCGGCGGCGGGGCCGGGCGGATCGGTGGGCAGGCGGGCGGCCAGCCAGTGGTCGCGACGGCGGCCACGTTGCAGACTGCCTTGGCGGGATAGGCCTTCGTACTGGAAGCCCGCGCGGCGGGCCACGGCGGCGGAGGGATAGTTGCCGACGAAGGCGCGCCAGCTGATGCGTCGCAGGGCCAGGCCGGTGGGGCGGAAGCCGTACTCGCAGACCAGATTTACCGCCTGGGTCATCAGGCCGCGGGAGCGTTCGCTCGGGGCCAGCCAGTAGCCGATCTCGGCGGCGGAGGCGTCGCGTTCGCCGAGGCCGATCATGCCGACGACGGGGCCGCCCTCGTGCAGGCGCAGCGCCCAGGTCGGGCTGTGGCCCGCCCAGCCGGGGCGGACGATGTCGTCGACGAAGGTCTGCGCGTTGTCGCGGGTGTAGGGCACCGGAATGGTCACCCACTCGCCGATGGACGGATGCTGGCAACACTCGGTGATCGCGTCGATGTCCGCCGCGGTGGGGATAGACAGCCAGACCGTTCCGTTCGACAGCGCGTGTGCGTCCATCGAGTCATGTTGTCACGAATCGCCCGGCCGGATCATCCCGTTTGCCGCGCGTTCGATCGGCGGCACCGAGGTAAACCGGCCCGCCGGGAGATCGTAGAATCTCCCTGATGGTTGCCGCTCTGCTTGCCGGATTGTTCGAATCACATCGAGCGCATCTGCTCTCGGTCGCGTATCGGCTGACGGGCAGCGTCGGCGACGCCGAGGACGCGGTGCAGGAGAGCTGGCTGCGCCTGGCCGGCGCGCACCAATCCGAAATCGACGACCCGCGCGCCTGGTTGACGACCGTGGTGAGCCGAATCTGCCTGGACCGCTTGCGAAGTGCCGCGCTGCGCCGGGAAACCTATGTGGGGCAATGGCTGCCGGAGCCGGTGGTGACCGGTCGCACACCGTCGAGCACGCCAGATCCGCTGGAGACGGTGGTCCGCAAGCAGGAATACCGGCTCGCGGCCATGGTGGTGCTCGACAGCCTGACCCCGCCGCAACGGGTGGCTTTCGTACTGCACGACGGGCTTTCGGTGCCGTTCGATGAAATCGCGGAGATCCTCGACGTCTCGGTCGAGGCCGCACGGCAGCTCGCGGTCCGCGCGCGCAATGCCGTGGCGGACACGCCGCCGCCGGTGTCGGACGCCGAACACGAGGTCGCGGTGCAGCGCTTCCTGACCGCGCTGCGCTCCGATGACGTCGGCGCGGTTACCGCTGCGCTGCACCCGGATTCGGTGGTGATCGGCGATGCCGACGGCACCACGTCCACCACCGTGAACGTGCTGCGCGGCGCGGACCGGATCGCCCGCTTCTATCTGGGGCTGGTGCGCAAATACGGCTTGGACGGCACCGACGTCGACCCCGCGTACGCCTACGAATTCGCCTCGGTCAATGGACAATTGGGCCTGGTGGTCACCGCCGGTTACGGACATCCGCCCCGGGTAATGGGTTTCACCATCCGCGACGGACTGGTCTGGGGCACTTATGATCTCGCGAATCCAGCCAAGCTGACCGGCATTCGACTTGGCTGAGCCCGGCAGGCCCGGCAGCGGGTGTAGCCGAGTTGCCGGTGGCACCGGGGTTGCCCGCTGCGGAATCGAGGCCCTGATCCGGTGTCGAGAGGCGCGGCGCGGCGGGCTTGTGAGGTAGCACACGGCCGAGCTAGCCCGAGCATGCTCGACTAGTCTCCGAATATGCCTCCGCAACCCGCCACCGTTGCCCGCCTGCGTCCGTTCGCCTCCACGATCTTCGCGGAGATGACCGAGCTCGCCGTCCGGTTCGACGCGGTCAACTTAGGCCAAGGATTCCCCGACACCGACGGCCCCGCTGGCATGCTCGAGGTCGCCAGGCAGGCCATCGCCGACGGCCTGAATCAGTACCCGCCGGGGCGCGGTATGCCGGTGCTGCGCCGCGCCATCGCCGACGACCGGGCCCGCCGCTACGGCACCCACTATGACCCCGACACCCAGGTGCTGGTGACCGTCGGGGCAACCGAGGCGATCAGCGCCGCCATCCTCGGCTTGGTCGAGCCGGGCTCTGAGGTCGTGTTGATCGAGCCTTATTACGACTCTTACGCCGCCGCAGTCGCTTTGGCCGGCGCGCAGCGGCGTACCGCTCGGCTGGTCGCCGACGGCGATCGCTTCGTGCTCGACCTGGACAGCCTGCGCGCCGCGATCACGCCGGCGACCAGGATGCTGGTCGTCAATTCCCCGCACAACCCGACCGGCACCGTGCTCGGCCGCGCCGATCTGCAGGCGATCGCCGAAATCGCCTGCGAGCACGACATTCTGGTGCTCACCGACGAGGTATACGAGCACCTCGTCTACGACGGCACCGAGCACATCAGCCTGGCCACGCTACCGGGCATGGCCGAGCGCACCGTCGTGGTGTCCAGTGCGGCAAAGACATTCAGCGTCACCGGCTGGAAAACCGGCTGGGCGTGCGGTCCGGCCAACCTGATCGACGGCGTGCTCGCCGCCAAACAGTTCCTGACCTTCGTCGCGGGTGGCCCGTTCCAGCCTGCGGTCGCGCACGCGCTGAACCACGAGCTCGACTGGGTCGCCGGCTTGCGGGATACCTTGTCCGAGAAACGACTTCGGCTCGCCGCCGCGCTGGCCGAGACGGGACTGGCGGTGCAGTCGAGTCCGGGCGGGTACTTCGTGTGCGGCGACATCACCCCGCTCGGCGCGACCGACGGCCTCGCCTTCTGCCGGGAACTGCCCAAGCGGCTCGGCGTCGCCGCGGTCCCGGTCAGCGTCTTCGCCGACGATGCCGCGGCATGGAGCCACCTGGTGCGCTTCACCTTCTGCAAGCGCGACGAGACCCTGGACGAGGGCGTGCGCCGACTCCGCGCGGGCGCGCGCTGAGCCGTCGCCGCGCGGGCGCGCCGAACAGGCCTGAGCGGTTACCTCGTCAGGCCGGGGTCGGGCGGGCGCTGTCGGTGGCGACCAGGACCGCGATGGTGCCGAGCATGGTGCCCATGAAGTAGCGCTGGACGCGCAGCCAGAGCGGTCGGCCGGTCAGGAACGTCGAGATGCCTGCCGCACCGAGCACGATCAGCGCGTCCACCGTCAACCCGACCGCGATCTGCACCGAGCCGAGGCACAGGCTCTGCAACCAGACCTGCCCGTTGGCGGGCACCACGAACTGCGGAATCAGCGCCATGTACAGGATCGCGATCTTCGGATTCAGCAGGTTCGTGAGGAACCCCATCGTGAACAACCGCCGCGGCGGATCCGCGGGCAACACCGTCGGCTCGAATACCGAAGTCCCGCCGGGTCGTAACGCCTGCCAGGCCAACCACAGCAGATACACCGCACCGGCCAGCTTCACCGCAAGATACAACCCTGGCACCACCGCGAACACCGCGGTGATCCCCACCGCCGCCGCGATCAGATACACCCCGAACCCCGCCGCCACACCGCCGAGCGACACCAGCCCGGCGCGCCGCCCCTGCGACACGGTCCGGGAAACCAGGTACATCATGTTCGGGCCCGGCGTCAGGACCAGCCCCAACGCCACGGCCGCCACTCCGAGAACTGCCGCCATTTCGATCACGCTGTCGATCCTCGCCGACCGGCGCGAGCGCGTCTCGGTCCACTTGAAGGTCGCTGGTCCGATGATCTCGCCGCGCGGATCCTGCGCCGCCCGCGCAGATTTCCGGTGATCTCGCCGGGCGGGTCCTCAGCTGCCCGCCAAGATCACTGCGGCGGGAAGCTGAAACCCGTACGGCGGTCAGAGATTACGGCGACGCTTGACCGAATCGGCGAGCCGGTCGAGCTGCGCGGCGGTGGTGTCCCAATCGAGGCAGGCGTCGGTGATGGACTGGCCGTAGGTGAGCTCGTCGGCGTGGCCGAGGGTGAGATCCTGCCGACCGGCGACGAGGAAGCTCTCCAGCATCACACCGACCACACCGCGTTCGCCCTCGGCCAATCGGCCCGTGATGTCGGTGACCACATCGACCTGCTTGTTGTGGTCCTTGTTGCTGTTGCCGTGGCTGGCATCGACAACGAGCCGCTCCGGCAGCCCGGCCTTCGCCAACAGCGTGCCCGCCGCGGCGACCGATACCGCGTCGTAGTTCGTGCCGGAGGTGCCGCCGCGCAGGATGACGTGGCAGTCGGGATTGCCGGTGGTGCGGATCAGCGCGGCGCGCCCGTCCAGGTCGGTGCCGGGGAACACGTGGCTTGCCGCGGCGGCGCGCACACCGTCGACGGCAACCTGCACGTCACCGTCGGTGCCGTTCTTGATGCCGACCGGCATGGACAGCGCGCTGCTCAGCTGGCGATGCACCTGGCTTGCCGCCGTGCGTGCGCCGATCGCGCCGTAGGAGACCAGGTCCGCGATGTACTGCGGGGTGATCGGGTCGAGGAACTCGCACGCCACCGGCAAGCCGAGACCGGTGATGTCGGCGAGCAGCTTGCGGCCGAAGCCGAGGCCGGTGTTGACGTCGAAGGAGCCGTCCAGGTGCGGATCGTTGATCAGCCCCTTCCAGCCGAGGGTGGTGCGCGGCTTCTCGAAGTACACCCGCATCACCACATGCAGCCGGTCGTCCAGCTCGGCGGACTTGTCGGCGAGGCGGCGGGCGTAGTCGAGGGCGGCGGCGGGGTCGTGCACCGAGCACGGGCCGACGATCACCATCAGGCGGTCGTCCACGCCGTTCAGCACGTCGACGGTGGCCGCGCGGCCGCGGCGAACGGTGTCGGCGAGGGCGTCGGTGATCTGGTGTACCCGGCGTACCTCGGCGGGCGATCGCAACGGGCTGACGCTCAAAGTGCGTTGGTCGTCCAGATCGGAATGCCGTGGATCGACGTCAACAGCGGTGGTCATGTGGGTTCCTTTTCTTCGGCCGACCCACGGACGCGAAACCCCGTCGAGCCGGTCTTCCGGCTCGGGGTGGAATGTCGTCAGCGCATGTGGTTGCCGCAGACCTGCCCACCCGGGGCCGGCTTGCTAAACCAGAAATAGAAGCGCTGCACGTCAGCGACTGTACCAGGCAGCTACCGAGGGGCGAATCGACCGTGCCGCATGCCACAGCACGGGTATTTCGGCATGTCCCGGTGCGCGCCGAAGGTCAGGTCGGTCATCCGGCCTGACCGTTCGGTTCGCTGATGCCGAGGCGATTTCAGCCCCACTGGCCGGGCTGGTAGTCGCCCGCCGGAGTGCGGGCGATGACGTTCATCCGGTTCCAGGCGTTGATCATCGCGATGGACGCGATCAGGGCGGCGATCTGGTCGTCGTCGTAGTGCTTGCGCACCTGCTGCCACACCGCGTCGCTGACGCCGCGGCCGTCACCGATCCGGGTGGCCTCCTCGGTCAGCGCGAGCGCGGCCCGCTCGGGCTCGGTGAAGACGGTGGCCTCGTGCCAGGCGGCGACCAGGTTGAGCCGCACCGAGGTCTCGCCGTTGTGCGCGGCGTCTTTGGTGTGCATGTCGGTGCAGTAGCCGCAGCCGTTGATCTGGCTGGCGCGGATCTTGACCAGCTCGTGGGTGGCGGCGGGCAGGGTGGAATCGTTGATCACCTTGGACGCCATGGTGAGTCGCTTGGTGAAGCTGGCGCCGACGGGGTTGGCGAAGAGGTTGATGCGGGGGTCCATGATGTGCCTTCCTTCGTGGTTGTGCTGCGTCTTCATAGAGAGGACGACACAGCGTGGTGAGGTGTGACATCGAAGGTGGTGGTGACTTGGATCACTCGGCATTCCGATTCATCGTCGCAGCTCAGGGCGCGACGTGTGCACGGCCTACTTCCCCAGGCGCGGGCAATGCTTGTCAGCTATGGAAGTAGGTGACGCCGGTCAGCTTCTCCGACAGCTCCCACAGCCCGCGCGCGACGTCCTCGTCCCGCGACGCCTTCGACGAACCCGAGACGCCGGGGTAGCCACGGAAGCCGCCCCAGCTGGCCGGCCCGTAGTAGTGGCCCGGCTCGACCTGCGCGGTCGCGGCGTAAAGCGTTGGCAGCGCGCCCATCTCGGCGCTTTGCGCGAGCAGCCGGTTGCCGAGCCACATCACCGCGTCCTGGATCGACTCGGTGTGCGACATCAGCTCGGTCGCGGCGTAACCCGGGTGGGCGGCGACCGAGATCTTCGGCGAACCCGTCGCCGTCAGCCTGCGGTGCAGCTCGTAGGCGAACATCAGGTTGGCCAGCTTCGCCTGCCCGTAGGCGGGCCAGCGCTGGTACTTGCGCCGCTCCCAGTTGAGATCGTCCAGATCGATCTTGCCGATGACGTGTGCCACGCTGGCGACCGTGACGATCCGCTCCGAAATCTTGTCCAGCAGTAGTCCGGTCAGCGCGAAGTGCCCGAGATAGTTTGTGCCGACCTGCATTTCGAAGCCGTCGGCGGTCCGCAGTTCCGGCAGCGCCATCACGCCGGCGTTGTTGATCAGCACGTCCGCCGGTTCCGCCGCCTCGGCGAACGCACGCACCGACGCCAGGTCCGCGAGATCCAGCTTCCGCACCACCGCGCGGTCACCGAACGGCGCGGCGACCTGCTCGGCCTTAGCCACGTTCCGACAGGCGAGTACGACCTGTGCCCCCGCCCCCGCCAGCGCACGCACGGTGGCCGACCCAAGCCCGCTGTTCGCGCCGGTCACAATGAACGTGCGGCCCGTCTGATCGGGCATCGTCGAGGTATCCCACCTGCTCATGCCGGGATTCTAAACCGAGACGTTACGTCACACCTTGGCCAACACCTCGTCGTCGCTCATCGCCGCGACCTCCAGATAGAGCGTCGCGACACCGGACAACCGGTCGGGTGTGCCGCGCTCGCTTTCCCTGGCCGAAAGCCGCTGTGCGAGACCGGCTACCGTGCGGCCGATCAGGAGGTCCGCGACCAGCGCGTGGTCGACGTCGAGCCATTCGCGTACCCGCGCGATGGCCGTGGTCGCCAGTACCGAATCGCCACCGGCGGCGAAGAAATCGTCGTGCACGCCGATTCGGTGCTCGCCGAGTACTTCCGCGACGATCGCGGCCAGCGCGGCCTCCAGCGGGTCGCTCGGGTCCGCGTTCAGCGCCTCGCCGGCGGCCGGTTCGAGCAGCGCGAGCACGGCGCGACGATCCAGTTTTCCGTTATCGGTCAGCGGCATTCGGTCGAGTATCTCGATGCGAGTCGGAATCATGTAGGCGGGCAACAGGTCCGAAACGGCCGAGATGATCTCCTCGATACTGCCGGTCGAGCCGGCGACGGCGGCAACGAGTTTCGGCGCCGTCGCACCGACAACCGCGGCAACCGCGTGCCGGACACCGGGTGCCGCGCGCAGCCCGCTCTCCACCTCGCCGAGTTCCACCCGGTAACCGCGGATCTGCACCTGATGGTCGGCGCGGCCGAGGAATTCGATGGTGCCGTCCGGCCAGTACCTGGCCATGTCACCGGTTCGGTACCAGCGGAGGTCGTTGTGCTCGACGAAGCGTTCGGCGGTCCGCGCGGGGTCGTTGCGGTAGCCAGCGGCGACGTTCGCGCCGCCGACCCAGAGCTCGCCGGGCACCCAGTCGGGGCAGTCGCGACCGGCCGCGTTGACGATCCGGCACCGCACGTTGCGCAGCGGAACACCGAAAGGCACTGTCGCCCAATGCTCGGGCGGGTCGGCGACCTCGCAGATGGTGTTGTGGATGGAGGTTTCGGTCGCGCCGCCGAGTCCGGCGAAGCGGCAGCCAGGCACCTGGCGGGCGAGCCTGCGCGCCAGGTCGGCGCCGACCCAGTCGCCGCCGAGGGTCACCGCGCGCAGCGAATCACCCAGCTGGTCGCCGCCGACCTCGAGGATCATGTCCAGCATGCTCGGCACGCAGTTGAGGATCGAAACCCGGTGGTGGCGAATCAGTTCCACCCAGGTGGTGGCCTCCGCGCGCTGCTGCGCGTCCAGGGCGATCACGGCGCCGCCGACGGAGAACATGCCGAACATGTCGTAAACCGAGGCGTCGAACTCCAACGCGGACAGTCCGAGTACCCGGTCGCCCGCACCGACCTCGAACCAGGCGTTCACCGCGTCGATGGTGTTCATCGCGCCGCTGTGCGGCACGTCGACGCCCTTCGGCACACCGGTGGAACCGGAGGTGAACAGCACGTAGGCGATCGCGTCCTGATCGGGAAATATGGGTTCCGCCAGCGGATTCAGATGGTTGCGCGCTGCGGCGAGCGGCAGGCAGGCGACCTCGGCGCGGCCCAGGTCCGCGCCGTCGACGGTGAGCGCCGCGACCACATCGCCGGTGCGCAGGATCTCCGCGCGCCGCCCGATCGGCTGGTCGAAGCCGATCGGCACGTAGACGGCACCGGCCGCGAGCACGCCGAGCACGGCCAGGATCTGGTCCGGCCCCTTGGGTAGCTGGACCGCCACCGTCTGTCCGGGGCGAACCCCATTGTCCCGCAACGCACCTGCCACGGCGAGTGCCTGCGTCGCCAGCTCGCGATAGGTCAAGCCGCCATCGGACCCCCATCCGACCGCGATGGCATCGGGCGTGGTCGCGGCATGCTCGAAGAAGCCCTCGTGCAGCACCCGGCCGCTCACCGGCCCGTCCGTCGCGTTCACCGCGGCGCGCACTGACGCCTGCGAAACCGGCAGTCGCACAGCGGCTTCGGCACCCCAACCGGCCGCGCCCGCGCCGAGCCTGTCGACCGCGTGGGTATAGCTGGTGAACATCGCGTCGATCATCCCGGCGGGGAACGCCGATTCCCGGACATCCCAGTTGAGCAGCAGTCCGCCGCGCACCTCGGTGACCTGGGCGTCAAGCAGCACCTGCGGGCCCTGCGAGATGATCCAGACCGGCTCGCCGAAGGTCTCGATCACCGACGCGGCGAACAGCTCGCCCAGGTTGAGCGCGCTGGTGTAGACGATCGGCGCGAGCACCGGCTCACCACGCTGCCGCCCGAGATCACGCAACACCTCCAGGCCCGAATAGGCGGTGTGCGCACCACTTTCGTGCATCGAACGCTGTAGCGCCTTGGCCCGCTCGGCGACCGTCACATCCGCGCTGACATCCACCTCGAGCATGATCGATGACGTGAAATCGCCGATCACCCGATCCACCTCGGGGTGCACCGGTTCCCGTTGGAACAGCGGCACATTCAGCAGGAACCGGCTCTGCGCCGACCAGCCGCCGATGGTCTCGGCGAATACCGCGGCCAGCGCTATCGCGGGGGTGATGCCGCGGGCATGCGCCGCGGCGAGCAGGCGCTCTTTCGCCGCCGGGGCGAGCCAGTGGTCGTATCGGACGGTGCGATGTGGGTCGGTGCGTTCGCTGACCGGGATCGTCGGCAGCTCCGGTGCTCCGGGTAGTTCGGGCAGCCGCCGCTGCCACCATTGCCGGTCCCGCTCCCGCGCGGCGGTGTCCGTGCTGCGCTGGGTGCGGTAGCGCCGATAGCTGTAGTCCTGAGCCGGCAGCGTCGCGCCCTGATACAGCTCGGCGAGGTCGCCGATCAGCACGCGGTAGCTCATCGCGTCACCGGCCAGCATGTCGACATCGAGGTGCAACCTGGTTCGGTCCTCGGCCAGCAGGCTCAGCGTCACATCGAGGACCTGGCCGTCCTCGATGGCCAGCCGCTGGTGGGTTTTGGTGTCGCGCAGGTGGATCAGTTCCGCCTCGGCCGCGTCGCCGGCATGTCCGCGCAGGTCGACCACTGAGAAGACGGGGTGTACTGGTGCGGGCATGGTCTGCTGGGTGCCGTTCGGCAGAAACCTGGTGCGCAGCATCGGATGTGCGGCGACGAGATCATCGACGGCGCGCGCGAGTCGTTCGGGATCTACTGCGGCACCGTCGAATTCGACGTAGAGGTGGGCTGCGACCCCGCCGAGGTCCTGCTCGTCGGAGCGGCCGATCCAATACGCGTGCTGCATTGTCGCCAGCGGGAAGGGAGCGGACTCGTCGTCGGATTCCGCAGGGGCGGGCTGGATTTCGGCGACTCCGACGGCGTCGGCACCTAGCAGGCGTGCCCATTGCGCGACGGTCGGCGCCGCCGCGAGCTGGGCGAAGTTCACGTCGACCCCGCGCTTGCGCCATCGACCGGCCAGTTTCATGGTGCGGATGGAGTCGAGGCCGAGCTGGATGAGGTCGGCGTCGTCGTCGATCGAGTCGGCGGGAACGTCGAGATGATCGGCGATCGCGGCGCGAATATCGGCACGGGCGATCACCGGCCCCCTCGCCGCGCTCTCCTTATTGTCCGCCCCGTCCCCCGGTCGCTGTGCTGGCTCCATCTGGCCCTGTCACTCCTTGGTCGCCGCCATATCCGGCGGATCGAGACTGCTCGATGCAGCCTATCGCATTGAGATAGGGTTGCCTTACCTATCTTCGTCCGGGCCGGACCCGGATCGGCTGTGAGGCAGACCGTGACTTCGATATCCACCCCGCATCGCGATGGTTATGTGCCCTTCCCCACCGAGGTCGGCGAGGCCTATCGGGCGGCGGGGTATTGGACCGGGCGCGGGCTTGGCGATCTACTGCGGGAGACCGCCCGTCGGCATCCGCACCGGCCCGCACTGCTCGATACCGAGGGCCCGCGTAGTTATGCGTGGCTGGACGCGGAGGCCGATCGGATGGCGCACGGGCTGCTCGCGCTCGGCATCGCGCCCGGCGACCGAGTGGTGGTGCAGCTGCCGAATGTGCCGGAGTTCCTGACCGTGCTGTTCGGGTCGCTGCGGGCCGGGAGCATTCCGGTGCTGACCCTGCCCGCGCATCGGCGGGCCGAAATCGAGCATCTGGCGGCGCTTTCCGACGCCGTCGCCTACATAATCGTCGACCGGATCGGCGATTTCGACTATCGGGACCTGGCAACGACCGTGCAGGCGGCAGTGCCGTCGCTGCGGCACGTGCTGGTGCTCGGCGAACCCGGATTCGGCATCGACTTGAATACGGTCCCGCGCGAGGGTGATTCACTCCCAAAGATCGACCCGAACGATATCGCGCTGATGCTGGTCTCCGGCGGCACTACGGGCCTGCCGAAGCTGATCGCCCGCACGCACGACGACTATGTCTACAACGCCACCGCGAGCGCCGAGGTGTGCGCGCTCACCGAGGACGACGTCTACCTCGCGACTTTGCCTGCCGCGCACAACTTCCCGCTGGCCTGCCCGGGCATCCTCGGCACCATGAGCGTCGGCGGCGCGGTCGCCTTCGTCACCGACCCGAGCCCGGAGAGCGCCTTCGCCGCCATCGAACGGCATCGGGTCACGGCCACCGCCGTTGTCCCGCCGCTGGCCCAGCTGTGGTGTGCCGCAACCGAATGGGAGGCGGCCGACCTGAGTTCACTGCGGTTGCTCCAGGTCGGCGGCGCCAGGCTGGCCGAGGTCAATGCCCGCGAGGTGATGCCCGCGCTCGGTGCCACCGTGCAGCAGGTGTTCGGCATGGCCGAGGGTCTGCTCAACTTCACCCGGCTCGACGACGACGCGGAACTACTGCACGCCACGCAGGGCCGGGCGCTGTCGCCCGCCGACGAGATCCGGATCGTCGACGCGGACGGCAATGACGTCGCACCGGGCGCGGAAGGCGAACTGCTCACCAAGGGCCCCTACACCATTCGCGGCTATTACCGCGCTCCCGAACACAACGCCCGCGCCTTCACCCCCGACGGCTATTACCGCAGCGGCGATCTGGTGCGCCGTCTGCCCAGCGGGCACCTCGTGGTCTCCGGGCGGATCAAGGACGTCATCAACCGCGGTGGCGAGAACATCTCGTGCGACGAACTCGAGGAACATCTGCTCGCGCACCCGATCGTCCGGCACGCCGCCGCCGTCGGGCTACCCGACGCGGACCTCGGTGAAAAGGTCTGCGCCGTACTGGTTGTCGACGGCGAGATGCCGACCCTGGCCGAGATCAAGACCTTCCTCGCGGCCCGAGGCTTGGCGACGTACAAACTCCCCGATGTGCTGCGCCGCGCGGCAAGTCTGCCGATCACGGCCGTCGGAAAGATCGACAAGAAGGCGCTGCGCACCGAGGATGGATCGGCCTGACCACGAAACGACAACGGGCAGCGCACCTTTCGATGCGCTGCCCGACGGCTCAGGCCCTACTGCGCCTGCACCACGTAAGGCGCGATGCTGCCGAGCTTTTCGCAGGTCTCCTCGAATTCCCGTTCCGGACGCGACTGCGCGACGATGCCAGCACCCGCGCGCAACCAGGCACCCTCGGTGGTCTGATAGATCGCGCGCAGCACCAGGGTCGCCTCCAGCGCACCGGTCGGCGAAACCGTCACCACCGCACCGGAATACAACCCGCGCGGGTCATGATCGAGCCGGAACACCGAATCGATGCCAGCGCGCTTGGGAATGCCGGACGCGGTGACCGAGGGGAACAGCACCTCGAGCGCCTCCCAGCTCGACCGTTCGGCGGCCAGCCTGCCGCACACGGTGGAGGACAGATGCTGCACGCTGCCCCGCTCGCGCACCGCCATGAAGTCGGAGACCGCGACGGTGCCCGGATCGGCCACCGAGGCCATCTCCGCGAACGAGGTCTGCACCGAAATCGCGTGCTCCACGATCTCTTTGGGGTCTCTGAGCAGGTCGGCGCGGGCCGCGGCGTCGATGTCGGCGCCACGCCCGAAGGCACGTGTGCCCGCGACCGGTTCGGTGGTCACCATGCGGTCGTCGTCGACGGAGGCGACGAGCTCCGGGCTGAATCCGGCCGCCTCGAGCCCGCCGAGCCGAAGCAGGAACGACCGCGCCGGCGTGTTGTGCGCGCGCCCCAGCCGGTAGGTCGCTGGCATGTCGACCACGAACGGCAGATCGACCTTCCGCGACAGGATGACCTTCTGGTAGCGGTCCGCCTTGATCTCGTCGACCGCCTCGGCCACCCGGCCCGCGTAGCCGGTCGGGTCGAGCCGGACATCCGCCGGATGCGGCTGCGGCAGTTCGGTTTCCTGCGATTCGGTGATCAGATCGTGGATGTCGCCGGTCTCCGCGGGGGTCGCGCCGGACACCCGGATGCCGAACGCGCCGATCCGCACCTCGATGCGCGGAATCATCAACTGCACCAGCGTGGTTCGCGGGTCGAGGTGCGCGGTCGCGTCGTAGGCCCACGCGCAGAACTCGAATCCGATCCAGCCGTAGGCATTCCGGCCGTCGAGCGGCAGCGCGGCGAGCGCCCGATCGACGACACCCGCCGGGCGGCCCGTCCACTTCGTGGTTGTGGTCTGCCCAGCCCAGCTGACCCGCAGCCGCTCGACATCGAGTTCGATGCCGCCGATCGGATCGGCCGCGAACACCCACTCGCCCGGCCGCTCGTACATCACGTACTCGCCGAAGCGCTCGGCCCCCGCCAGCCGGGACATCGCTGCCGCCGGATCGGTCACATACTCCACCCGCAAGCGTTCGTCCGTGGTCGACAACGATCCTCCAAAGCTCTAGCCGGCGTCACTGTGGAGGTAAGGTTAGCATTACCTGATTAGCTTGCGGCTGTGCTCGCAGACACAACGACCGCCCGTCGCGCGGTCACTTCCCCGGGACGGACAGTGCCGAACGCTCGACGCTCAGCAAACTCTCCGCGCTGTGTTCGGCGTGATACGCGGCGGCACCACCGCGCAGCCCGAACAGCCGCTTCGAGTAGAGCAGCCACACCACCGCGGCGATGTTGATCAGCAGCGCGCCGATCTTGAGCGCGGTCACCTTCTCGGTCAACTCGTAGATCTCCAGCGGCAGAAACAGACTCGTCGCGACGACGGCGAAGTACTCGCCCCAGCGCTTCATCAGCCACAGACCGAGCGCCTCGATCGCCTGCAGCCCCGCGTACACGAACACGCCGGCGGCCACCCACACCAGCGTCGTATTCGACAGCGAGAACGCCTGATCGATCAGGTGCACGATCTTCGATCGGTCGATATCCCAGCCGAGCTGGTCGGCCAGCGGGCGCAGCAGCGGCAGATCCCGGTCGAAGGCGGCCCGCATCGTCTCCCGCGACCCACGGAACTTCAGCACCGCGAACGCCGCGATGAGCAGCACCAACCCGCGCACCACCCGCTCGATCGCCAAGGCCCGCATCAGCCAGCGATCACGCAGCAGCCGCCCGCGCGGCACCTCGGGCGCGTGGTCTGCCGGACCGGAGCTGACCGGATCGCCTGGCACGAAGGTGCCGCAGCGCAGGCAGCGCCAGGCCACCCCGGCCACGGTGTCGACGCGCAGCCGGTCGGCCAGGTCCGACTCGTCCGGTGCGTAGGTGTAGTGGCCGTGCCAACCGCACGCGCGTAGGGCCCAATCCATATGCGCAGCGTAATTCGCCAGCGAACGGAACGCGGGATCATCGCCGCGCGTTCAACTTGCGGGCCCGAGTGCCTGCGCGGAATCGCCCTCAGGGGCTTCAATGGGGAGATCGTCAGTCGGAGGGAAACCAGGTCATGATCGAGCACCGTGGCGGATCGCCCGCGGACATCGAGCGAGCGTCGGCACCGGGATCGGTGGTGGCGCTGGTCGACGCGACGTCCGGGGTGGAGCGCGAACTCATCGGAACCTGGTTGGCCGAGGGCGGGATCACCAAGGAATTCGGCACCGACGCCCCGATCACCCAATTGGATCTGGACGCGGGCGCCGTCGCCACCCGGCTGGTCGGCCGCCACGACGATCCGCTGGTGGTGCCGGTGCGCGTGCTCTGGCGGCCGCCGGAGCGCGACGGCGTCCGCCGGATCACCTTCGCGGACATGGCGTTGCTGACCAACCCGCGCAAGCCGAATCGGCTCGCACAGCGCAAGCTCGCCGACCAGCCGAACCGGCACGTGATCTTGACCGGGCAGCCCGCGCTGCTCAGCGCGTTGCGCACGAACAACCCGGAAGCGGCCGCGCTGGTCACCAAGGGCACGGCCGAGCCGTTCGCCCGCGCCATCGTGCGCGCCGCGGTGGTGGCGCTGGAGCGGGCCGAACGGACCATCATCGGCGACCGATACAAGGTGCCGAGGCTGGTGGCCGAGGAGATCCTCGACTCCCCCGACTTCGTGCGCAGGCTCGAGCTCATCGCCGACCAGATCGGCGCGAGCCCGCACGAGGTGTATCGCCGCGCGGAGAAGGCGTTGAACGAACTCGTCGCCGCGCAAAGCAGATTGGTCTCCGACCTGTTCACCCAGGCGATGCGTCCGATCCACGCGTCGACGTGGAAGGTCGACTCCGACGATTCCGGGCTGGCCGGGCTGCGCGATCTCAACCGCCGCTTCCCGCTGGTGTTCCTGCCCTCGCACCGCTCCTATGTCGACGCGTTCGTGCTCGGTGATGTGCTGGCCCGCAATGACTTTCCGCCGAATCATGTGATCGGTGGCGCGAACCTCAGCTTCTGGCCGATGGGCCCGATCGCCCGGCGCACCGGAACCGTGTTCATCCGGCGCAGTTTCGGCGACGACGAGGTGTACAAGGCGGTGGTCGAGGAGTACTTCGCCTATCTGCTCGCCAAGCGATTCAACCTGGAGTGGTACTTCGAGGGTGGCCGTTCCCGCACCGGCAAGCTGCGCCCGCCGCGCTACGGACTGCTGAATTACCTTGCGGCGGCGGTGCGTGCGGACCGGGTCGAGGACGTCATGCTGGTTCCGGTGTCGATCACCTACGAGCGGCTCAACGAACTCGGCGCCATCTCCACCGAGCAGGTCGGCGGCAAGAAGAAGCCGGAGGGGCTGGCCTGGCTCGCGCGTTATGTACGCAGCCAACAGCATTCGGCCGGGCACGTGTATGTGCGCTTCGGCGAACCACTTTCGGCGCGCGATCGGCTCACGGCGCACGGCGATCCGCTCACCACACCGCCGCTGACCATCCCGCTGCACCGCACCGAGCCAGCGCCCGCCGGGCTCACCGAGACCGGGCAGGGCGCGCCCGACGCACCCGAGGTCGCCGAGCTGGAGCGAAAAGCCGTGCAGCGGTTGGCGTTCGAGATCGCCGTCGGCATCAACGCGGTCACCCCGGTGACGGTCAACGCGCTGGTCACCCTCGCGCTGCTCGGCGTGCACGAGCGCGCCCTCACCCTCGGCGAGGTGCGCACGGTGCTCGCCCCGGTGCTCGGCTATATCGAGAAGCGACAGCTGCCGCACGGCGAGCTGGCCGCATTGCGCGACGATCAGGGTCTTGCCGTTGTGCTGGAACAACTCTCGCTGGCGAAGGTGGTGACGGTCTATCGCGGCGGGCTGGAGCCGGTGTACTCGATCGAGGCGGGCGCGCACCTCGAGGCCGCGTTCTACCGCAACAGCGCGGTGCACTGGTTCGTCAACCGCGCCATTCTCGAGCTGTCCATCCTTGCCGCGCTCGACAGCGACGGCGCCGATCAGCTGAGCACCGGGTGGGACGAGGCGTTCCGGCTGCGCGACCTGTTGAAGTTCGAGTTCTTCTTCCCCGAGCGGGCCGAGTTCGCCGAGCAGATGACGGCCGAGATGCTGCTGCTCGACCCCGAGTGGCACAGCCACACCCGCGACAACACCCTCGGTGCCGAGGTGATGGCCAAGCTCACCGGGTCCGGATTCATGATGGCGCACCGGGTACTTCGCTCGTTCTTCGACGCGCAACTGGTGGTGGCCGAGCGGCTGGCCGCCCGCGCCCCCGAGACCGAACTCGACCGCAAGCAGTTCATCGCCGACTGCGTGGCGGTCGGTAAGCAGATGATGCTGCAGCAGCGGCTGCACAGCCCCGAATCGGTCTCCACCGAATTGTTCACCAGCGCACTGAAACTCGCCGACAACTACGGCCTGCTCGAAGGGGTGTCCCATGATTCGGCCAAGCGCAGGGCGGAATTGACCGAGCGCCGAGTGGAATTCGCGGATCGGCTGCGCACCATCGGCGCCCGCATCTCCCAGGCGGCGGCGCTCGATCCGTCCAACAGGGAGACGCGGTGAGTGCCGATCTCGACGCCGCGGTCGCCGCGATCCGCTCCGGGCCGCAGGGCGCGCGGGTCGCCGCGATCTTCGATTTCGGCGGCACCGTCGTCGACGGGTTTCCGCGCCAAGGGTTGTTCCGTCGGCTGTTCCGCCGTCGTAGCACCGAGGATGTCCTGCTGCGCGGCATCCGCAATGGCACCACCGACGGCGAGTACGGCAGGTTGCTGAGCCAGCTCGCCGGTGCGGTCGCTGGCAAACCGGAGGAGGAGCTGGATGCGCTCGGCGAGCGGCTGTTCCGGCGCACCGTCTACGGGCATCTGTATCCCGAAGCGTGGCAACTGATCCGAACACATCAGGCGGCCGGGCACACGGTGGTGCTGACCAGCTCGCTGACCCGTTTTCAGGTGGCGCCCGCAGCGGCCGCGCTCGGCATCGAGCACGTTCTCTACACCCCGATGGCGACTCAGGACGGCATCCTCACCGGCTATGCGGATGGAAAGACGCTGTGGCGCAACGGCAAGGCCGAGGCCGTCCGCGAATTCGCCGCCGACAGCATGGATCTCGCGCACAGCTATGCCTACGCCGACAGCACCGCCGATCTGCCGCTGCTGTCCCTGGTCGGCCACCCGGTGGCGGTCAACCCCGACGAGCAACTCAGCACGGTTGCCGCGGAACGTGATTGGCCGACGCTACGCTTCCGACCGCGCCTGGCCGCGCGCCCGGCCGACTATGCCCGCACCACAGCAGGATTCGCCGGACTGCTCGGCGGCGCGTTCTACGGTGTCGCGGCCAAATCGCCGACCAAAGACCGTCAGCAGATGGCCGACGCGCTGTTGGAACACGCGGCAGGCAACACCTTGCGCATCGCGGGCGTGCACCTGCGGGTGACCGGCGCGAAGAACGCGCACGCACCGAGGCCCGCGGTCTTCCTGTTCAACCACCAGAGCCAGTTCGACATCATCATCGTCCCCGAGGTGCTCGGCGGCGGGGTCACCGGCATCGGCAAGAAGGAGCTGACCCGCAACCCGATCTTCGGCCCGCTGATGCGCTTCGTCGGCGTCACCTTCATCGATCGGTCCAGCACCGACAAGGCCAAGGCCGCGCTCGCCCCGGTGGTCGACACGCTGCGCGGCGGGCTGTCCATCGCCGTCGCCCCCGAGGGCACCCGCTCCTACACACCGGATGTCGCGCCGTTCAAGAAGGGCGCGTTCCACATCGCCATCCAGGCCGGCGTGCCGATCATCCCCATCGTGATCCGCAATGCGGGCGAAATCTGTTGGCGCAACTCGATGGTCGCCCGCCCCGGCACCGTAGACGTCGCGATTCTGGACCCCATCGACGTCAGCGCCTGGGATCCGAACGATATGGACGACAAGGTGGCGGGAGTCCGTCAGCTGTACCTGGACACGTTGCTGAACTGGCCGAAGCCGGACTGATCCGCGCGAACGTCCGCTTGCCGCAACGAATTCCGTTGCGGCGGTCATCTGCCGGGTGAGGCAGCCCACAGCCGCGTCGAATTGACCTGAACATTTGTTCAGGTTTCAGGATTGTTCTCAGTACCGAGCACACAGCTCCGGATGAGGGAGAACATCATGACCATCACGCGAACCGCTGCACCCACGCTGCGGATCCCGGCCGTCAACCGCCCGATCGCGATCATCGCCAGCGTCGCGGTTTCTGTCGTCGTCAATCTGGTCGTCTGGTTGCTCGGCGAGGCGGCGGGCGGCTCGTTCGAGGTAGTCGACAAGGGTGTCACCACACAGGTCGGGGCGGGCACGGTGATCCTCTCGTCCGCGCTGCCGCTGCTCATCGGCCTGACGCTGGCCGCGCTGATCTCCTACCGGTGGGTCGGCGTGCTGCGGGTCGCCCAGATCGTCGGCGGCGTGCTCGCCGTGGCGACCATCGGCCTGACCGTTGCCGCGGCCTTCGACACCACGACCACCGTCACGCTGTCCGTCATGCACGTGGTGCTGGCACCGGTGCTCATCGTCGGCCTGGAAGCGATGCGCCGTGGATTGTCCGACAGCTGAACCCGCGAACGACGCAGGGCCCCACATCCGTTGCGGATGCGGGGCCCTGTGGATGTCTTTACTAGACCGAGCGGCCGAAGAGCAGCTTCCACGGCATCAGCGCCGACTCCAGCTGCACCTTCAGACTCATCTTGGAGGCACCGAGGGTGCGCTCCTCGAAGCGGATCGGCACCTCGGCGATCTCGATGCCCTTCTTGACCGTCCGGTAGTTCATCTCGACCTGGAACGAGTATCCGTTGCTGCGGATCGAGGCGACGTCGATGGCGCGCAGCGTGTCCGCCTTCCACGCCTTGAATCCGGCGGTGGCGTCTTTCACGCCGAGCCGCAGGATCAGGTTCACGTAGAAGTTGGCCCACGCGGACAGTGCCTTGCGGTGCCACTTCCATTCGTCGGCGGTGGAGCCGCCTGGCACGTAGCGCGAGCCGAGCACGACACCGGCGTCGGTGGTCGTCAGCTTCTCCAGCATGGCCGGAATCACCTCGGCCGGGTGCGACAGGTCGGCGTCCATCTGGATGACCACGTCGGCGCCTTCGTCCAGCGCCCGGGTGATCCCCGCGATGTAGGCCCGCCCGAGCCCGTCCTTCTCGGTTCGGTGCAGCACGCCGACCACGTTCGGCAGCTCCGCGGCCAGCTTGTCGGCGACCTCACCGGTCCCGTCCGGCGAACTGTCGTCGACCACGAGCACATGCAGGTCGGGCACCGGCAGCGCGGTCAGCCGCTCCACCGCAACCGGCAGATTCTCCCGCTCGTTGTAGGTCGGCACAACAACGGTAACCCTCAAGGGTCGCCCTCCCTGCTGATCCTGGTCCAGCTCGCAGCCCACGTCAGGACCACAGAGCATTCGTTTGATTTCTGAGAAACCGTACTTGATAGGTCTGAACCAGGCCTGAGTGGATCTACTTGGCCGCCCGTATCGCGCGCACACCCGTACGTGCCACAAGTTCACTTTCACCGCGCGTTTTCCGCCCGATGCCGACCACCGCGCCCACCGTCGCTACCAGATCACTTGCCGCACACCGGACTACCCGCCTGCGGTCACCATCGCGTCACTCCGCGTCCCCCGCGTCGGCCTGCGCATTGCGCGCCTTGACGATGTCCAATGCCCGTTCCGCGGTCGCCTGGTCCGGATACGGCCCCATCCGATCCTGAAACCAGCACTGCCGCCCCTTCTCGGCCCGCTTGTGCTTCAAGCAGTAATACCAGCGCTCAGCCATACCCCCCAGCATTCCACCACCCCCGCCCCCACATCCCCATTTCCAAGATCACCGGCGGGGTGGCGCCCAGAGTGGCACGCCAGGCCCCGCCAGACACGGCACCGCCGTCGGCGCCAGCACCACCCCGAACGGCGAACGGGACATGACGGCGGCTCTACTCGCACTTTTCCGCCACCATGTCCCGTTCGCCGTGGATCAGGTGGTGGGAGGGCCGGATTGGGGGCCGAGGACGGGTTCGAAGGTGGCGGCGTAGGCGTCGAAGCGGGATTGCCAGTTGCCGGGTTCCAGCCCGGCGAGGCGGTCGAGGCAGCCGTCCCAACCGGCGGCGTTGCGGGCCGCGGCGTCCGGGGCCAGTTCATCGATCAGGACGAGGTGGGTTCCGCTCCCCTGCGGCGTCAGTTCGAAACGCAACCGCTCCTCGCCCCAGCTGAAGACCAGGAGCTTGGGCTCATCGGCGGCGAATACCTCCCCCGTGAGCGTCATTTCGCTCATCTCAGCCCCGAAGTCGAACGTGATAGTCGCCCCAACCTCCCACACACCACCCGCCACCTCCACGTCACACGGAAACCACGCGCGCAACTGTTCCCGCTCGGTGATCGCCCGCCACACCACCGCGGGCGGATCCGCCAACTCCCGCTCCAGCCGCACCGCCGGTCGCGCCCCATCGTTACGAAGCTCTGCCTGACTCATTCCTGCCTCCGTCGCTCGAGATGCTCTTCCAGTAGGTCGAGATGCGTGTCCCACAACCGGCGGTAAGGCGCCAGCCAATCGTCCAACCCCACAAGCGGTTCCGTCCGAATCCGATACACCCGCCGCTGCGCATCCACCCGAACGTCCACCAGCCCCGCCTCCTTCAACACCCGAAGATGCTTGGAAACCGCAGGCTGGCTGATCCCCAACCGCCCAACCAACTCCCCCACCGGCTGCTCCCCCTCCCGCAAAACCTCCAGGATCGCCAACCTGCTCGGCTCACCCAAAACCTGAAAAACACTAGCCGTGGTCACTCACCTAGTTTCCACTCCAGTTATATAACTGTCAAGGCATATAAAGCCGAGCCGATTGGCCCAGCACGGGCCAACAGCTAGGAACGAAACTCACCGAACGGGCACACACCGAGCCCACAGCCACCCACTAGAGACGACCCCACCCGCGATCGTGAGAGCAACCTCACCGAGCAGATAAAGCCCGAACCCGCAGCCAACCACGCACCCGCCACAACGACACCCAGGGAGGGCCGGAAGCAAATCTCACCGAGTGGGCATAGCCCGAGTGGGCATAGCCCGAATCCGCAGCCCACCACCCCAACGCGACCACGATCGGGGGGTTCGGGGGGCGAAGCCCCGCCGAGCGGGGCGTGGGGGTTGCACCCCCACAAGACACGAACGAAACGAGCCCCGCACGCGCCTTCCGCGTGCAGGGCTCACCTACGAGTGGAGTGGCCAGGGCCGGGATCGAACCGGCGACCTTCCGCTTTTCAGGCGGACGCTCGTACCAACTGAGCTACCTGGCCGCAGGCACCCGAGTTGAATGCCATACGCGAAACGCCGGATTGCTCCGGCGCCTCACTTGCGACCCTGACGGGACTCGAACCCGCGACCTCCGCCGTGACAGGGCGGCGCGCTAACCAACTGCGCCACAGGGCCTTGCATACTTCTAACGGTCCGAAGACCGTACCCCCTACGGGATTCGAACCCGCGCTACCGCCTTGAAAGGGCGGCGTCCTAGGCCGCTAGACGAAGGGGGCTCGTCTCCGGATTTCTCCGGAACCGGCTTCAACGGCTGTCCGTTGGGAGCCCGGTTAGCTTATGACAGACCGGACTCGATTCCCAAATCGGCTGATCAGAGTCCCAAACTGAGCTCTTCGAGGCGGGCGTGCGCGCGCCAGCCGTCGTTGCGGAACTTCTCGATCCACTCGGGAGTGGACATGGATTCGATGATCACCTCGAGTGCTTCCTGGAAGCGGGCACGCAGATCGATGCTGGTGCCCTGCGCGTCGACCATGTAGCGCTGGCCGGCCAGCGCGGCGGTCAGCGTGCGGGTGAACCGGTCGGCGTCCGCGTCGGCGCGCAGTTGCCCTTGGTCGATGGCGCGGACCGTGAGCGCGCGGGTGGCGCGCCCCAGAATCCGGCCACCGCCGGTTTGCACGTCCCGATAGAAGTCGGGCTCGATGATCAACCGGTATTCGGCCTGCACGATGATGTCGTGTTCGAGCCGTAATGCCATCTCGTCGATCATGCCGTGCATGACGTCCAGTGGTCCGAGATCTGTTCGACCGAGCCAACGCTCGGCCGATGCGCGATAGCGTTCGACCGCCGTCTCCAGTACGGCGCGCGCGAGATCTTCCTTGGAATCGAAATGGAAGTACATGGCGCCCTTGGTGGCACGCGACCCTTCCAATATGCGGTTGAGCGATGCAGCGGCATAGCCGCTCTTCCCGAACTCAACGGCGGCGGACCTGATAATCGCCGCACGTGTCCGGCGGGCCCGCTCTTGCTGCCGTGCCATGCTCGAAACGCCTCCGAAGCCTACTCGCCGCCAAACAGCCACCCCCAAAGGAACGGGCCCTTGGCGCGAAGTTATGAGTTTTATCAATACTTCAAACCGGGTTTTCGCCCAGTTTCAAACTTTCGGTACGAAAACTTGCGAAAAACCTGAAACACACCAGCTGGTATAGTTTTCCTGCCCGGGTGCGCCGCAGGGGGTGCGCACCCGGGTATTTCTTCGTCTCGGATCTGCCTCCTGCGGCGTTGTCTTCAGGGAAGCCACGATCGGCCGGACCGCTCGCGACACGTTCGGGCACATCAACGATAAGCCGAATTCCGAATCGCCGGACGAGTAGCCGATTCTTGCGGAATTCATCAAGTCGTCACCGTACCCGGAAACCCCATCCGACACGCGGCAAACCGACGAGTCAGGTAACTGACCGGCCCGGTTTACTGTTACAGCAAACATCGCGCAACCAAGCTTCCCTCCGTGCCCGTTCCCCCAATTCGACAGCGTCCCAGCAACGTTCACCCGAGGAGACCGGCCGACCGGAACACCGGCCATCGCCAGCGGCCTGCCCGCTCACCCAACCCGCGCTCAGGCCCCTCACCCCCCGCAAATCCAAAGACATTGCTAGCCAACATGATTGGATCGTAGCCAATTCTCGGCGCAATGAACAAAGTTGGGTACCAAATGTTTACCGGCTGGATCGTGCGCCACACATCCCGCGTTACTAGGCGCCACAACAAGTCTCGGCGTCAGATTGCCACTACTCGCCGACCGTCGCGCTCCGAGGCACACCTAACCGGCGGCGCACGCCACTCCCCCATTTGGGCCATCGCGCCGCGCCCACTACACTGGCCCACCGCGCCCCTATAGCTCAGTTGGTAGAGCTACGGACTTTTAATCCGCAGGTCGTAGGTTCGAGCCCTACTGGGGGCACTCATCGGGCGCCCGGTCCTACCGGGCGCCCGCTCTCGTTTCAGCGCCGACCATCGCGATTCCGCCCGGCTGTCGCGTTTCCCCACGGTGGTCGCGTTTCAGCAGGACTGTCGGGGTCCGCGGCGCGAGGTCCATACTGAGAACGCGCCTCGGCGCGCGGTTGCGAAAGACCACACTCCATCCGGGCATTCCCCTACTGTGAGCGCGACACGGGCAATCCCGGGTCATCCCTCGACAAGGCGGAGCTGATGACTTCCTTCGATGATTTGCTCTCCCAGGTACCCATCGCCCAGATCGCCGCGAAGCTCGGCGTCGACGAGAGCACCGCGACGAACGCGGTCAAAGCCGCACTGCCCACTCTGCTCGGCGGGCTGCAGGCGAACGCGACCGAGCCAGCAGGCGCGGCCTCCCTCGTCGGTGCGCTGGACAACCATGGCGACCTCGTCGAGGGCGCGGGTCAGGTCGACATCGACAAGGTCGACGTCGAGGACGGCTCGAAGATCGTCGAGAACGTCTTCGGCGACGAGAAGAACACCGTGATCAGTACGCTCGGCGCGACCGATGGCACCGGCGGCAACGACCTGATCGCCAAGCTGATGCCCATCCTCGCCCCGATCGTGCTCGCCTACCTGGCCAAGCAGATGACCGGTGGCGGCGGAAACGCGGCGCCGCAGTCCGCGCCGCAGTCCGGCAACGGCGGCATCGGCGATGTGCTCGGCGGTTTGCTAGGCGGCAGCAGCAAGAGCGGCGGCATCGGCGGTGCGATCGGCGAGGCGCTGGCCAAGAACGCCGGTGGCGCCCTGGGGAACGTGCTCGGCGGCCTGTTCGGCGGGAAACGCTGAGCTGGGCAGCTTATGCAATTCGCCGCGCGCTGTGCGATGCGGCACGCGCGGCTAACACTCTTCGGCTCGCAGCGATAATCCCCTCGCTGCGGGCCGAAGCCATACACTCGATAGTGGTCGCCGAACGCCAACGACGGCGTATGACGTGCATCACGGGGTATCAACAGGCATTTGGATGCGCTTCGCATCACACCTACGGTGCCGTAAGGTATGGCCGCACGGATCGGTCTACCTTGGGGGGATGACCTGCACGACCGGACGCACAGACTGAAGGGTTACTCATGGCAAGGGATCTGACTCAACTCGAGCTTCTTACGGAGTTGGAGCCGGTTGCCGCAGAAAACGTCAACCGGCACTTCTCCATGGCAAAGGAATGGCATCCGCACGACTACGTCCCGTGGGATGAAGGCCGCAATTTCGCCGCACTCGGGGGCATCGACTGGGATCCTGAGCAGTCCCGGCTGAGCGAGGTCGCGAAGGCCGCCATGGTCACCAACCTGCTGACCGAGGACAACCTCCCCTCCTACCACCGCGAGATCGCCGAGAACTTCTCCCAGGACGGCGCGTGGGGCACCTGGGTCGGCCGCTGGACCGCCGAGGAGAACCGGCACGGCATCGTGATGCGGGACTACCTGGTAGTCACCCGCGGTGTGGATCCGGTCGCCCTCGAAGAGGCCAGGATGATCCACATGACCAACGGCTTCGCGTCGCCGACCGAGGCCGACGCGGGCTTCCTGCACTCCGTCGCGTACGTGACCTTCCAGGAACTGGCCACCCGAGTCAGCCACCGCAACACCGGCAAGGTCTGTGACGACCCGATCGCCGACCGCATGCTCCAGCGCGTCGCCGCGGACGAGAACCTGCACATGATCTTCTACCGCAACATGTGCGCCGCCGCGCTGGACCTGTCCCCGGACCAGGCGATCGAGGCCATCACGCTGATCCTGGAGAACTTCCAGATGCCGGGCGCCGGTATGCCCAACTTCCGCCGCAACGGCGTGCTCATGGCCAAGCACGGCATCTACGACCTGCGCCAGCACATGGAAGAAGTGGTCCAGCCGGTGCTCAAGAAGTGGAGCATCTTCGAGCGCGAGGACTTCACCGCCCGCGGCGAGGCCTGCCGCGAGCGGCTCGCCACGTACCTCGACAAGCTCGGCAAGGACGTGCTGAAGTTCGAGGAACAGCGCGACCGCATGCTCGCCCGCGAGGCCGCCAAGGCCGAACGCCAGATGGCAAGCAGCAACGCGAGCTGAGCTCGCCCCCTGGGTAGACATCGAGCCGCCGTCCGGATTACCGGGCGGCGGCTCGCGCATGTCCGGCTAACACCGGGCCCGACTATTCCGTACTTCGAAGGTTTATTGCGTCGAAGATTGGCTTCGACGCAATAAACCGTCAAACGTTGCGCTTACCGCAATGGCCCTGGTTACTTCCCAGGGAGCGCGCCGTCGATTCCACCGACATCGGTGATCTTCCAGTCGGCGTTCTTATCCATCGTGACGTTGTAGGTCGCGACGGTCTGCACACCTTCCGGATTCTGCGCGGTCGTACTGCTGACGTTCACGAACACATTCACCTTGTAGACACTGCCCTGCTCGGAAACGACCTTCGCGGTAACCGGCGTCGCCGTCGATGTCCACTTCAACGGAACCAGAATCTGTTCGAGCTTGCTGCCGACCGCGTCGTACTTGTTCGCCAACTGCGGGGTGGTATTCGACTTGAGCCGGTTCACCCACCCATTGATGTCCTGGTAGTTCAGTGTCGCGGCACCGACCGCGTAATCGGTCGATATCCGCTCGGCCTTCTGCTCGTCGGCCGCCTTGGTGTTTCGGTCGGCGATATCGCCGCGAGCCGACCAGAGAAACCCGGCGAGCACGCAGACCGCCACCACCAGCGCGGCGATCGCCGCGGTTAGCAGCACCGTCGATACCCGAATCGATACCGTTCCCGGACGTTCGTCCTTCGGCTTGTCGGACGCTTTGCCGGATTTCGTTTCCGTGCTGTCCGCCGGCGCCGGCGCGGCGTCGGTGCTGTTGTCGTCGGTCTCCGTTTCGGCGTCTTCGATCGGTTCTGCCATTCGACCTCTCCGATGGGTGTTGGTTCGGATTCAGGCTAAGCGAGAGCGCTGCGGTCATCGGATTCGGGCGGCTCGGTCCTACCCACCCGACCAGGGAGTTCCTACGGTGAGGGCACGACGACGGCGTCGGTGTGCGAAGGGACGGGCGAACATGGCAAGGCACCGCTCACGGTGGATGGATGCGGAGATGGACGCGCTGGCCGAGCTGTCGCGCGAGTTCTTCGGCAAGGAATGCGCGCCGCACGAGGAGCGCTGGGCCCAGCAGCAGCATATCGACCGCGAAGTGTGGTTGCGCGCAGGCGAACTCGGCCTGCTGTGCCCGAGCGTGCCGGAGGAGTTCGGCGGCGGGGGCGGTGACTTCCGGCATGACGCGGTGATCGCCATCGAGCAGGTGCGCGCGATGGCACCCAGCTTCGGCGGGCCGGTGCACAGCACGATCATCGCGCACTACATCGCCGGGTACGGCACCGACGAGCAGAAGAAGACCTGGCTGCCGAAGCTGGCGTCCGGGGAGATGGTCGCGGCGATCGCGATGACCGAGCCTGGCACCGGATCGGACCTGCAGGCGATCCGCACCACCGCGACCGTGCAGGGTGACGAGTACGTCGTCAATGGCGCGAAGACGTTCATTTCCAACGGTTTCCTGGCCGACCTGGTGCTTGTGGTCGCCAAGACCAACGAGCAGGGCGGCGCGAGCGGTCTCTCGCTCGTCGCGGTCGAGACGAGCAGGGACGGCTTCCGGCGCGGGCGCAATCTGCACAAGATCGGCCAGCACGGGCAGGACACCTGTGAGCTGTTCTTCGACGAGGTGCGGGTGCCGCGCTCGAACCTGATCGGCGAGGCCGAGAACATGGGCTTCATCCAGCTGATGCAGCAGCTCGCGCAGGAACGGCTGATCATCGCCGTCACCGCGATGGCGACGATGGAGAAGACGGTCGAGCTGACGCTGGACTACACCAAGCAGCGATCCGCTTTCGGCAAGCCGCTTTTCGCGTTCCAGAACACGAAATTCACCCTCGCCGAATGCGATACAGCGGTGACCGTCGGCTGGAGTTTCCTCGACGACTGCGTCGAGAAGCACGTCACCGGCGATCTGGACATCTCCACCGCGGCCAAGGCCAAGCTGTGGCTGTCCGAGCAGCAGAACATCCTGGCCGACCGCTGCCTGCAGCTGTTCGGCGGCTACGGATACATGGCCGAGTATCCGATCGCGCGGATCTTCACCGATTCGCGGATCCAGAAGATTTACGGCGGCACCAACGAGATCATGAAGGAGATCATCGCGCGCGGACTGTGAGCGCATCAGTTCCGCCGCGCCGCTTCGTGATTGCCGAATTCGCCGAAGATCCCTCGGTCAACGCCGACACTGGGGATATCGCGCCGCACCGGTCGACCGGGTGACCGACGACCGGTGCGTGATCGATCGAATCACGAAATAGGAAGGCCGACACTATGACCAGTGCACCGAATGGCGAGGGGCCGCTCACCGGGAAGGTCGTCGCGATCACCGGCGGGGCCCGCGGTATCGGCCGGGCCACGGCCGAGGCGTTTCTCGGGGCGGGCGCCACGGTCGCGATCGGGGACATCGATGTGGAGCTGGTCGCCAAGACGGCGGTGGAGCTCGGCGCGGACCCGGACGCCAAGATCGTCGGCCTGCCGCTGAACGTCACCGATCGCGAATCGTTCGCCGCGTTCCTCGATCAACTCGAAACCGCGCTGGGGCCTTTGGATGTGCTCGTCAACAACGCGGGCATCATGCCGACCGGGCTGTTCGCGGACGAGGACGAGGCGATGACCGATCGGATCGTCGACATCAACCTGCGCGGGGTGATCACCGGATCACGGCTGGCCACCAAGCGTTTCCTGGCGCGCGGCAGCGGGCACCTCATCAACATCGCGTCCTTGGCTGGGACGCAAGGCTTTCCGGGGCTGGCCACCTACTGCGCGACCAAGCACGCGGTGATCGGGTTCACCTCGGCGCTGCATCTGGAGCTGAAGGAACACGGCGTGCTGGTCTCCATGGTGCTGCCTGGCATCGTGCGCACCGAACTGTCGGCCGGTGCGAACATGCCGAGCTGGATCGAGCCGATGACGACGGTGGACCCAGAGGATGTGGCGCAGGCGATCGTGCGAACGGTGGTCAAGGGCACGCCGATCGTGACGGTGCCGCGCAGGCTGGCCGCGATCATCAAGTCGGCGCAGCTGCTGCCGTATCGGGCGCAGCTCGTTGTCGCGCGATTCACCGGGGCGACAACGGCTTACGCGCAGCCCGACCCGGTGATCCGAGAGAAGTACCACCGTCGCCTGCGCGGCCAGTAGGAACCCGATACCGCGACTTGACCCATCGGCCAGGGAAGACGGAGCGTTTGCCTGCGGCGAACATACTGTCGCGCAGGAAGATTCAACCCGTGACTGGCCGGGAACCACGGTAGGAACCGGGCGGACTACCGGTCCAGCGGCGAAACGCGCGCCGGAAGGCGCTCGGTTCGGAGAAACCGAGCCGGGCCGAGAGCGCCTCGACCGTCTCGTCGCCGCGCACCAGGCTGGCCACCGCCGCGTCGCGCAGGATGTCCTCGCGGATCTGGGTGATCGAGGTGCCCTCCTCGCCGAGCTTGCGGCGCACCGTCTGCGGGCTCATGGCCAGCCGCTTGGCCACCTCATCGGCGGTGGGCCAGTGCTCACCAACCCCGTCGGCCGCCGTGCCCCGGCCACCGCGCAGGCCGCGTACGAGGATCTTGCGCACCTGTTCGGCCAGTGAGGTGCCGTAATCGCGCCGGGACAGCACGTCGATGGGGGCATTGCGGGCCCAGTCGATGAGATCTTCCTCGGTCCTGGTGAGCGGCGCACTCAGTAGCTCGCTGTCGAAGGTGAGGGCCGCGGTGACGGCCTCGAAGACGAGCGGGGCACCGAAGACGAGGTCGTAGTCGGCGATATTGCGTGGCCGCGGATACGGAAACTCGACCTGGCGCAAGGGAACTCGGCGACCGATGCCCCAGGAGATCATCCGGTGTATCGCCGCGAGCAGGAAGACGGTGAGCAGTTCCTCGCCCGCGGCGAGCACGCTGGTGTCGAGGGTGCAGCGGGTGCGCGCGCCGTCGGTGGTCACCGCCATCGGTGGCAAGCCGGGCAGCAGTCGCTGGTATTCGCCGAACCGCGCGATCGCCGAGCCGAGATCGCGGCAGCCGATCAGGCCGAAGCCGACCAGCCGGATCGAGCCGCGCGGCACGGGCGCCGGGCCGAGGCCGAACAGTTCGTCGTCGGTGATCCGCCAGAGTTGACGCATGGTCGTGGCCACCTGATCGACCGTCACCCGCGCCCGATCCTGGGCGAGCAGCTCGGGTGCGACCCCGACGCTGCCGAGCAGCTGTTCGATGTCGACGCCTTGCCGCTCGGCGGTGGCGACGGCGGAGCGCACGAAATCGATCGGCACCGTCCTCGCCGTCACCTCAACCTCCTCACCGAGGCGAACCTACCAGGCCGGATGCGGTGAGCGCGGCGGTCACCGAACGTGCGCAGCGCGGTCATCCCGGCCGCGGCCGCCGATTCCTAGCGTTGCGGTATGGGCAACGACGGGGTGAGGCAGCAGTGACCGATGGGACGACGTTCAACCTGGAGCGGTTGGGCAACTGGGGCGCGCGGGACACGTTCGAGGTGGACCGGGAGCGCACGATCGCCTATGCCGCCGCGACCAATGATCCGCTCGAACACCATCTCGAAGGGGTTTACGCGCCACCGGTTTTCGCGGTGGTGCCGATCATGGTGATGATGGCCGATGCCGCGATGTCCGTGGTGCCCGACGAGCTGATGCTGCGAATTCTGCACGGCGAGCACGACTTCCGGTTCCACCGGCCGATCAAACCCGGCGAGACGCTGCAGGTGCGGGCCCGGCCGATCGGCATCGAGGGCAAATCCTCGGGTGTCGTCGTCACCTCGCACATCGAGACCTACAGCGTCGGCGGCGGCGACCTGGTCAACGAGCAGTACTTCGTCGGCTTCTTCCGCGGCGGCCGATTCGACGGCGCTCGCGGCGAACCGAGCCCGGCACACTCCTTCGACGAGAACATGCGTGCCAGCGAGCCGGACTTCCTCGCGGCGCAGACCTTCGACGCGGACCAGACCTTCCGCTACGCCAGAGCCGCGGCCGACCCGATGCCGATCCACCTCGTCGACGAGTTCGCCAAGGCGATGGGGCTGCCCGGCATCATCATCCACGGCCTGTGCACCATCGCGTTCCTCTCGCACGCGCTGATCACCCGGATCAGCCCGGACGACCCGGCCAGGCTGAAAAGGCTTGCGGTGCGGTTGAGTTCGCCCGCCTTCCCGGAGCAGACCATCACCACCGCGGGGTGGGCGATCGGCCGTAAGGACGGGCGCGATCGCTACGCCTTCGAAACCTGGTCCGACAGTGACCAATTCGTCATCCAGGACGGGCTCGCGGAGTTCGAGCCCGCATTCGACAAGGAAACGATATGAGCAACAGGGTTTTCGTCATCGGTGTCGGCATGACGAAGTTCGAGAAGCCGGGCCGCCGCGAGTGCTGGGACTACCCGGCCATGGCGCAGGAGTCGGGCAGCAAGGCACTTGCCGACGCTGGCATCCGCTACGACCAGGTACAGGAGGCGTATGTCGGTTACGTCTACGGCGATTCGACCAGCGGGCAGCGCGCCATCTACGAGCTCGGGCTGACCGGGCTGCCGGTGGTCAACGTGAACAACAACTGCTCCACCGGGTCCTCGGCGCTGTACCTGGCGGCCAGGGCGATTCGCGGCGGGCTCGCCGACTGCGCCATGGCGCTCGGCTTCGAGAAGATGCAGTCCGGTTCGCTGGCGGCGGGTTACACCGATCGGGAGCAGCCGCTGCTGCGCCACATCGAGGCGCTGGCCGAGCTGCGCGAGTTCGCGATGCCGGTGGCGCCCTGGATGTTCGGCGCGGCGGGGGTCGAGCACATGGAGCAATACGGCTCCACCCGTGCGCATTTCGCCAAGATCGCCGAGAAGAACCACCGGCATTCGGCGAACAATCCGTACGCGCAGTTCCGGGACGTGTACACGTTCGACGAGATCACCGGCGCCAAAATGGTTTACGAGCCGCTCGGCCTCACCCGGCTGCAATGCTCGCCGACCTCGGACGGTTCGGGTGCCGCGGTGCTGGCCAGTGAGCGCTTCGTCGACGAGCACGATCTCGGCGACCGGGCCGTGGAAATCGTCGGCCAGGCACTGGTGACCGACCTCGAATCCAGCTTCGCCACCAAGACGGCACGCTCGCTGGTCGGCGTCGACATGAGCGCCGCGGCGGCCCGAAAGGTGTACGAGCAGGCCGACATCGGACCCGACGACCTCGACGTGATCGAGCTGCACGACTGCTTCTCCCCCAACGAGCTGCTCACCTACGAGGCGCTCGGCCTGTGCGGCGAGGGCGAGGGACACAAGCTGGTCGACGCCGAGGACACCACCTACGGCGGGCGCTGGGTGGTCAACCCGTCCGGCGGCCTGATCTCCAAGGGACACCCGCTCGGCGCCACCGGCCTGGCCCAGTGCGCCGAGCTGACCTGGCAGTTGCGCGGCGAGGCCGACGCGCGCCAGGTCGCCGACGCGAAAGTCGCACTCGCGCACAACATCGGCCTCGGCGGTGCCGCGATCGTCACCGCCTACCGTCCGGCCGATCGCTGAATTCGGCGCCACGCCAATCGCTTTACCGAAGTAGAGGAGAACCACCATGGCACAGGCCAAGGTTTCCAAGGAGTTTCCGGCCGCGCAGGAGAAGGTGTGGGCGGTGCTGTCCGACCCGAACCGCTTCGAGGAGTGGCTGACGGTGCACACCAAGTGGAAGGAGCTGCCGCCCGCGCAGCTGTCCACCGGGGCGACCATGACCGAGGTGCTCACCATCATGGGGATGGCGAACACCATCACCTTCACCGTCGACGCCTACGACGCCCCCAACTCGACGAAGTTCTCCGGCGTCGGCCTGGCCGGCGCGCAGATCAGCTTCACGCTCACGGTGGATACCAAGGGCGACAACGCTTCTCTGGTCACCATCGACGCGGAGTTCATCAGCCAGATGATGGTCGGCGCGATCGGCGGCGCGATCGAGCGCGCCTCGACCAAGGAACTCGACGCCTCCCTCACCAACCTCGCCGGTCTGCTCGCCTGACCGCGTACTCCGCATCGAAAGGAACATCATGGGTTCGCTGGACGGACGCGTCGCCATCGTCACCGGCGCAGGCCGAGGCATCGGCCGGGCACACGCGCTGCTGCTCGCCGCCGAAGGCGCCGCCGTAGTGGTCAACGACCTCGGCGGCAACAACGAAGGCGTCGGCGCCGACGCCGGGCCCGCGCAGCAGGTGGTCGACGAGATCGTCGCGGCGGGCGGGCGCGCGGTCGCCGACGGCGCGAACATCGCCGACTGGGCGGGCGCGAAAGCCCTTGTCGAGCAGGCGATCACCGCCTTCGGCGGGCTGGACATCCTGGTCAACAACGCGGGCATCCTGCGCGACGCGTTCATCGCCGCGATGGACGAGGCGCAGTGGGACGCGGTGATCGCGGTGCACCTCAAGGGCCATTTCGCGGTGCTGCACCATGCCGCCGCGTACTGGAAGGAGCGGTCGAAGGCCGGGCAGCAGGTCGCGGCGTCGGTGATCAATACCGCCTCCGCGTCGGGCACCTTCATGCCCAATCCCGGTCAAGCGAACTACGGCGCGGCCAAGGCCGGCATCGCCGCGCTCACCCAGGTCGCCGCGCTCGAACTGGAGCGATACGGCGTGCGCGCCAACGCCATTGCCCCCGTCGCCCGCACCCGGCTGACCCTGGCGACCCCCGGCATGGGCGCCATGTTCGCCGAGGAGGTCCCGGCGGGCGAGTTCGATGCCTTTGCCCCGGAAAACATCGCACCCATCGTCGCCTACCTCGCCCAGGAGAAGTGCCCGATCACCGGCAAGGTCTTCGCGGTCCAGGGCGGTGCGATCTCCGCCCTCAACGGATGGACCGCCACCAAGACCATCGAAACCGACGGCCCGTGGCAGCTGGCCGATCTGGCCGACCGGCTGCCGGACCTCGGCTGACTCGACGCGCTCGCCGACGCGCGGATCCGCTCGTCGGCGAGCGTGGCCGTGTGAGGTATGCCATATTCAGCGCCCGCTGACGCCGCCGCGGCCGTTCCGCCCAGCGGCCATCGTCACGGCTCACCAGCCGTTCTAGGCCCGCACAGGCCCCTTACGTGCGGAAATGAGACACTGGACGGCGTGACGATGACTACCGGGGCGACGAGCGCGCTGCGGATCGGGCCGTATCCGGTCGATCCGGCGGTGGTGCTCGCGCCGATGGCGGGCATCACGAATCTGGCGTTTCGTAAGCTGTGCCGCGAATTCGGTAGCCCCACCTCTATCTATGTCTGCGAGATGATCACCGCGCGTGCGGTGGTCGAGCGCAACGAGAAGACCCTCGAGATGATGTCGTTCGACGCGGACGAATCGCCGCGCTCGATGCAGCTCTACGGCGTCGACCCGGCCACCCTCGGCGAAGCGGTGCGGATCATCGCCGGCGAGGGTTGGGCCGATCACATCGACACGAACTTCGGCTGCCCGGTGCCCAAGGTCACCCGGCTCGGCGGCGGTGCCGCGCTGCCGTACAAGCGGGCGTTGTTCACCCAGATCGTGCGCACCATGGTGCGCGCCGCCGAACCGGCTGGCATCCCGGTGACGGTCAAGTTCCGGATCGGCATCGACGACGAACACCTGACCTACCTCGACGCCGGACGCATCGCGGAAGCCGAAGGGGCGCAAGCGGTCGCGCTGCATGCGCGGACCGCCGCCCAGCGCTACTCCGGCCAGGCCGACTGGTCGGCCATCGCCCGGCTCAAGGAGGCCGTCAGCACCATTCCGGTGCTCGGCAACGGCGATATCTTCTCGGCCGCCGACGCGGTCAGGATGATGGACGAAACCGGCTGCGACGGCGTCGTGGTCGGCCGCGGCTGCCTCGGCCGCCCGTGGCTGTTCGCCGAACTCCAGGCGGCGCTGCGCGGCGAGGCGCTGCCGGAACCGCCGAACCTTGGCCGGGTCGGCGAGGTGCTGTACCGGCACGCCGCGCTGCTGTCCGAGCACCTCGGCGAGGACAAGGCCATGCGCGACCTACGCAAGCACATGGCCTGGTACCTGATGGGCTTCCCGGTCGGCGCCGATCTGCGGCGCTCGTTCGCGACGGTGTCCAGGCTCACCGAGCTGGAAGACCTTGTCGGACAGCTTGATCCGACCGCTCCGTTCCCGAAGGACGCCGAAGGTCCGCGCGGAAGACAAGGCTCCCCAGGGAAAGTCGCGCTGCCGCACGGTTGGCTCGACGACCCGCAGGACCCGTCCGTCCCGCACGGCGCTGACGTAATGCACAGCGGCGGCTGACAAACCGGGCGATAACGGGCAGCCGATACCCAGGCGAAGCGATCGCGAATCGGGTATCCAAACGACACTGTGGCCAATTCGATTTCACACTCGGGTGGCTCACCGTGGCGGAATCGTTATCATTGCGGAATCGGTCATGCCGGTCGAGTACGGCCCGAGGTGGCGACGTAGACGAAAAGCGAGGTTCGTTGGTGGGTGACGATCGGCACGGGCGTTCGCCACGGCCCGGAGATCGCGCCCCGTGGGAGCGCTATCCCACGGAGGACAACACCGAGCGAGACGGCTCCCGGACGTCTCGGCGCTCTCGTCATACCGATGCCACCGCCGACGCGGGCTCCGCACCGCTGACCGTGCAGGATCTGGTTCAGAAGGTCGACAACGAGCGCTCCGGCCGCCGGGGACGGCGAGCCGCGGCCACACCGGAGACCGGTGCCGCGCCGAGCCGAGGCCGCCGCGGTGAACCCGCGGGATCCGACCCGCGCCCCGCAGAGCCAACCCAGCGCCGCCCTACGGATCCACCACGCCGCCAAGGTGACCCGCCGCGCCAACCGGACCCGGCGGCCCGCCGCCAAGGCGAACCGCCGCGCCAAGCAGACCCGGCAGGCCGCCGCCAAGCCGAACCGCCACGCCAACCGGACCCGGCAGCTCGCCGCCAAGCCGAACCCCCGCGCCAAGCAGACCCGGCAGCTCGCCGCCAAGCCGAACCGCCACGCCAAGCAGATCCGGCAGCTCGCCGCCAAGGCGATCCGCCCGCTCGACGCCAACCGGCGCCCGGGCACCCGACCGAACAGCCACCCCGGCGCTCCGCCGACGGTCCGCCGCCACGCACGGCCGGTTCAGCGGTCGTCCAGGACATCAGTGGCACACCCGCCGCGCGGACCCCCAACCGGCGCGCCCCAGCCGAGGACCTCGGTAAAGCCACCCCACTGGCGCGCGCGAAGCAGGAAACGGCCGAAGAGGTCACCGACATCCTGCCCCCGCTGGTCGAGACCACCCGCGCCAAGCGCAAGAAGACCGACTGGCCGACCAGCGACGAAGACGGTGCCGCACAACCGAAATCCGTCGGCGCCGCGCCACTGTCCCGCCTGGCCGCAAGCAAGCAGCGCCGCAACAAGCGGCTACGCCTGGCCGGCCGCAGCGCCCTGACGATGTTCGCGGTGCTCTGCCTGCTCACCACCGGTGGCGGCTGGAGCTATCTGCGGTCAACCGGCAACAGCTTCACCCAGATCTCCGCGATCGCCGACAACTCCGATGACGTCGTCGACTCCGATGCCCAGCTGGGTGACGAGAACTATCTACTCGTCGGCACCGATACCCGCGCGGGCGTGAACAGTCAGCTCGGCGCCGGCACACAGGACGATGCCGAGGGTTCCCGCGCGGACACCGTGATGCTGGTCAACATCCCGAAGAACCGTTCGCGCGTGGTTGTCGTCTCGTTCCCCCGCGATCTCGACGTCACCAGGCCGCAGTGCAATGGCTGGGACAACGACAAGGTCCAATACACCAGCGAGACCTTCCCCTCGGCGATCGGCGACAAGCTCAATGCCGTCTACGCGCTCGGCGGGCCCAAGTGCCTGTTCACCACGATTCAGCGGATGACGGGCAGCGCGATCAACCACTTCATCGCGGTCGATTTCGCGGGCTTCGAGGCGATGGTCGACACGATCGGCGGCGTCGAGGTGTGCGCGCCGAAGCCGATCAACGACGAGATCCTCGGGACCGTGCTGGAGAACCCGGGCAAGCAGATGATCAACGGCGCGACCGCGCTGAATTATGTGCGCGCCAGGCATGTCTACGGCGAGGAACGCAGCGACTACGACCGGATCAACCGGCAGCAACGCTTCATGGCCTCGTTGTTGCGCGGCGCGCTGTCGAGCAAGGTGCTCTTCGATCCGGGCAAGCTGAACAGCTTCATCGGCGAATTCACCAAACACACCTGGGTCGACAAGGTCCAGCCCGCGGACCTGCTCACGCTCGGCCGCTCGCTGCAGAAACTGGACGCCGGCACCGTCACCTTCCTGACCATCCCCACCGCGGGCACCACCTCGTACGGCAACGAGATCCCGCGCGAGCAGGACATCAAGGCGATCTTCAAGGCGATCCGCGACGACCAGCCGCTGCCCGGCGAGAAGAAGGTGACCCCGGCCCCCGGCTCCATCCCGTCGGCGCCGCCCACCCCGCCCAAGCTGACCTCGGTCGATCCGAGCACGGTGTCGCTGCTGGTCTCCAATGGCTCCGGCACCTCGGGTCTGGCCCAGCGGGCCGCGACCAAGCTCGGCAACCAGGGCTTCGGGATCTTCAATATCGGCAACTACTCCGGCGGCAACGAGGTCACCTCCAAGGTCCGCTACGGGCCGGGCCAGGAGGCCGCGGCGGCGACGGTGGCCAGCTCGATCCCCGGCGCGCTGATGGAGTCGGCGAACGATCTCGGCGGCATCGTCGAGGTCGTCATCGGCGGCGATTTCACCGGCACGGTGAAGGCGCCGACACCGGTCGGTGATCCGATCTCGAACATGCCCGCGATGGCCCCTGCGACGCCGGTCACCCTGCCGTCCGATCTGGAGCACGTCAACGCCGCCGACGAGACCTGTAAGTAGGCAGGACCTCACCTGCGGCAACACCGGCGCTAACGTTAAGCACCGGTCATTCACCCTGTGTTCGTGACTTGGTCAGCGCCGGGAACTAATGTCTGGTTTCATGCGTGTCATCTACAACGAGCAAATGGCCGATCTCGCCCAACTGTTGGGCGAGATGGCCGGTCTGGCCGGGTCGGCCATGGACCGGGCAACCCAGTCACTGCTCCAGGCCGACCTCGCCCTGGCGGAGCAGGTGATCACCGAGTCCGATCGGATCGCCGAGCTGATCCAGGACGCCGAGGAACGGGCGTTCGCGCTGCTCGCGCTGCAGGCGCCGGTCGCGGGCGACCTGCGGCAGGTGGTGAGCGCGATCCAGATCGTCGCCGACGTCAACCGGATGGGCGCGCTCGCGCTGCACGTGGCCAAGGTGGCCCGGCGGCGCCACCCCAACCACGCGCTGCCCGAGGCGGTCAACGGCTACTTCGCCGAGATGGGCCGCATCGCGGTCAACATGGGCGCCGGAGCCAAAGAGGTGCTCGAGACTCGTGACCCGGAGCGCGCCGCGCAGCTCAACGAGGACGACGAGGCGATGGACGACCTGCACCGTCACCTGTTCACGCTGCTGATGGACCGCGACTGGAAGTACGGCGTCGCCGCCGCCGTCGACGTCACCCTGCTCGGCCGCTACTACGAGCGCTTCGCCGACCACGCCGTCGAGATCGGCCGTCGCGTTATCTTCCTGGTCACCGGAGTATTGCCGCCAGACCCCGACGCTGAGTCCTGAGTAACCGCCGCAACTGATTTCGCGGGGGTACGGACCAGCGCGTCCCTGCCGCTCACGAAATCAGCTGTGGCACAGCATCATCGAAACGTAAAAAGGCCCGCACCCTTGAGGTGCGGGCCTTTTCGCTCGTCGTTTAACCGAAGCGACCGGAGATGTAGTCTTCCGTCGCCTTCTGGCCGGGGTTGGAGAAGATCTTCTCGGTGTCGTCGATCTCGATCAACCGACCCGGCTTGCCCTGCGCCTCCAGGTTGAAGAAGCCGGTCTGGTCACTCACGCGCGCGGCCTGCTGCATGTTGTGGGTGACGATGACGATGGTGAATTCCTTCTTCAGCTCGGTGATCAGGTCCTCGATCGCCAGCGTTGAGATCGGGTCGAGGGCCGAACAGGGCTCGTCCATCAGCAGCACGTCCGGGGAGACCGCGATCGCGCGGGCGATGCACAGCCGCTGCTGCTGACCGCCGGACAGGCCGCCGCCCGGCTTGTCCAGCCGGTCCTTCACCTCGTTCCAGAGGTTGGCGCCGCGCAGCGAGCGCTCGGCGACCTCGTCGAGCTCCTTCTTGCTTCGCACGCCCTGCAGCTTCAGCCCGGCCACCACGTTGTCACGAATCGACATGGTGGGGAACGGGTTCGGGCGCTGGAACACCATGCCGATGGTGCGGCGCACGCCGACCGGGTCGACCTGCGAGCCGTAGATGTCCTCGCCGTCCAGCAGCACCGCACCCTCGACGCGGGCGTTCGGGGTCACCTCGTGCATGCGGTTGAGCGAGCGGAGCACGGTGGACTTACCGCAACCCGACGGGCCGATGAAGGCGGTGACACTGCGCGGCAGCACGGTCAGGTCCACGTCGGCGACCGCGTGGAATTTCGCGTAGAAGATGTTCAGGTCTTTGACGTCGATCCGCTTGGCCATCTGAGTTTCCTATCGATTCCGCGTGAGCAGCTTGTTGACGACCGCGGCCGCCGCGTACAGCAGCGCGATGAGCAGGATCAGCGTCAGTGCCGCACCCCACACCCTGGCCCGGCCCGCGGGCTCCGGGTTGGCCAGCTCCTGGTAGATCAGCAGCGGCAGCGAGGCCATGTTGCCGTCGAAGAGATTGGTGTTGATCGACTTGCTGTAGCCGACGAGCACGAGCACCGGCGCGGTCTCACCCATCACCCTGGCGACGGCGAGCAGGATGCCGCTGATCATGCCGGGCATCGCGGTCGGCACCACGATCCGCGCGATGGTCTTCCACTTCGGGATGCCGAGCGCGTAGGACGCCTCGCGCAGTTCGTCCGGAACCAGCTTCAGCATTTCCTCGGTGCTGCGCACCACCACCGGCAGCATCAGCAGCACCAGCGCCAGCGACACCGCGAACGCGCTCTGCGGCGCGCCGAAGGTGGCGATCCACAGCGCGAAGATGAACAGCGCCGCGACGATGGACGGCACACCCGCGAGGATGTCCACCATGAACGTTGTTGTCTTGGCCAGCCAGCCGCGTCCGTATTCGACCAGGTAGACGGCGGCCATGATGCCGAGCGGCACCGCGATCACCGCGGCGACGGCCGACTGCACGATGGTGCCGTAGATGGCGTGGTACACACCGCCGCCGGACTGATCGGGCAGGATGCCCTTCTGCGACTTCTGCCACCAGTCAAGGGAGGCAACGGATTCGAAGCCCTTGCTCACCACCATGATGAGCACCCAGGCGAGCGGGATCAGCGCGACCGCGAAGCACAGCCAGACCAGGCCGGTCGCGAGGTTGTTGCGGATCTTGCGGCTGGTGCTGACGTCACGGAACGTCGGCGCCTTGATCGGCTTGTCGAGCGTTGTCGTTGTCATCACCCGTTCACCCTTCCGCCCGCGGCGAGCCGCGCAAGCGCGTTGACGACGAAGGTCAGCGCGAACAACACGAAGCCTGCCGCGATGTAGGCGCCGGTCGGCAGCGGTGAGCTGAACTCCGAGGCCGAGGCCGCGATCCTGGAGGCGAAGGTGTAGCCGCCGTCGAACAGCGACCAGCCGCCCGCCTTCGCCGAGGTGTGCAGCACGACGAGGACCGCGATGGTTTCACCGAGCGCGCGGCCGAGGCCGAGCATCGAACCGGCGATCACACCGCTGCGGCCGTAGGGCAGCACGGTCATCCTGACCATTTCCCACTTCGTTGCGCCGAGCGCGTGCGCGGCCTCGATGTGCGCGGCGGGGGTGAGGTTGAAGACCTCGCGGGAGACCGAGGTGATGATCGGCAGGATCATCACGGCGAGCACGACACCCGCGGTGAAGATGGTGCCGCCACCCGAGATGGTCACGTTGCCGTCCGAGAACAGGAAGAACCAGCCGAGCTTCTCGTTCAAGAACCGTTGCACCGGTTCCAACTTCGGCGCGAGTACCAGCACACCCCACAGGCCGAACACGATCGACGGCACCGCGGCGAGCAGATCGACGAGCATCGCGAACGGCCGCGCCAAGGTCTTCGGCGAATAGTGGGTCAGGAACAGCGCGATACCGACACCGATCGGCACCGCGATCACCAGCGCGAACACCGCGCTCAGCACCGTGACCATGAACAGGTCACGAATGCCGAACCGTAGGTGGTCGGCGTTGGAGGTGCTGAATTCGGTGCTGGTGAGGAAGTTCGCGTCGTTCGCGAGAACCGAGGGCACCGCGCGGATCAGCAGGAACAGCGCGATCAGCGCGATGGCGGCGACGATGGTCGCGCCCGAAGCGGTGGCAAGAGACCGGAAGATGGTCTCGGCCCGATTGCTCTGGGCGGGGCGAGCCTTTTTGGCCGGCTCGGTGCTCGGATCACTCGACATGGGGGCAATGTCTCCGGCCGCCCGCGGGCCCGTCGAATCCGACGAGCCCGCGGCGGTCACCTCAGGGTGCACGGTCATTACTAACTACTGTGCGATCAGGAGATGGCGTTGATCGCGGTGGTCAGACGCGTCTTGAACTTGTCCGGGATCGGGATGTACCCGGCCTCGTCGAGACCCTTCTGGCCGTTGGTGGTCGCCGAGGTCAGGAACGCCTTGACCGCCTTGGCGGTGTCCGCGTCGCTGTACTTCGAGCAGACGATCTCGTAGGTGGCCAGCATGATCGGGTAGGCACCCGCCACGGTCGGCTTGTAGAACGTGCTGGTGTCGAGCACCAGGTCGTTGCCGTCACCCTTGACCTTCACGCCGTCGATGGCCTTGCCCGCGGAGTCTGCGGTCAGCTTGACCGGGTCCTTGCTCGCCGAGGTGACGATCTGGGCGATGGCCAGGTTCTGCGACTTCGCGAACGACCACTCGTTGTAGGTGATCGCGTTCTTGGTGCTCTTGATGGCGGCCGAGGTGCCCTCGTTGCCCTTCGCACCCTCACCGATGCCGCCGACGAACGCCTTGCCCGCACCCTTGCCCCAGGCGCCGTCGGACGCCGCGTCCAGGTAGAGCTGGAAGTTGTCGGTGGTGCCCGACTCGTCGCTGCGGAAGATCACCGCGATCTTGTCGGAGGGGAGCTTCGCGCTCGGGTTGAGCGCCTTGATCTCCGGGGCGTCCCAGGTGGTGATGGCGCCGTTGAACACCTTGGCGGCGGTCGGGCCGTCGAGCACCAGGTCGCTGACGCCGTCGATGTTGTAGGTGATGGCGATCGGGCCGAACACGGTCGGCAGGTTCCACGCGGGCGAACCGCAGCGGTCCTGCGCCTTGGCGGTCTCGCCCTTCGACGCGCTCAGCGGCGAGTCGGAACCACCGAAATCGGTCTGGTTGCCGACGAATTCGTTGACACCCGCCCCGGAACCGCTCGAGGTGTAGTTCAGGGTGTTGCCGTCGCAGTTGGCCTCGTAGGCCGCGACGAAGCGGTCCATCGCGTTCTTCTGCGCGGAGGAGCCGCTCGACTTGAGCGCCTTCTTGCCACCGCAGGCGATGTCCGACTTGGCAGTGGTGCCGCCGTTGCTGCTGGTGCTGGTGTTGTCGTCGCTGCCACAGGCGGCGAGCGACATGGCACCAACGGCCAGCACACCAACGAGGGCGCTGCTGCGCTTGAGATTCACTATTCCTCCGACAAAGGCGTCCAACTCGCCCGGTCCCTCACCGGCCCGGACGGGTGATGTGGTGCTGTTCGCGGGGAACTTGCGCACCAGGCAGCCGTGGGCTGCCCACCAATCAACGTAAAGTCACGTGGTTGACAGTTGGACCGACCTGAGTGAACGGCGGGTGAACAGCCAAGCGCGATTGGTGCGTTATGTGTGACATTAGCCGCAGTTTTACTCAGACACCCCCGACGGGGCACCTGCTATTCAGCTGAGGCCGCCGAATAGGCGACATCGATGTGCGCGGGAGCGAACCCGAGCCGGGTGTAGGTGTGCACGGCCGCGGTGTTGTCGGCCTCGGTGTAGAGAAGTACTTCGCCGAGGTCACGATCACGCAGATAATGCAGGCCGACCAGGGTCAGCAGACGACCGAGTCCGCGGCCCTGCGCGGCGGGGTCGATGCCTACCACGTAGACCTCACCGACCGCCGGGTTCTCGTCGTAATGCACCTTGGTCCAATGGAATCCGAGCACGCGGCTCGGCTCGGCGGTGTCGGTCGCGAGGAACAGACCCTTCGGGTCGAACCACGGCTCGGCGCGGCGCGCCTTGAGGTCGCGTTCGGTCCAGCCGCCCTGCTCCGGATGCCAGTCGAAGGCGGCGTTGTTCACCCGCAACAATTCGGCGTCGTCGGAGGGGCCGGCGTAGGTCCGGATGGTCACCCGGCCGCGCGCCGCGATTTCCGGTAGCTCAGGTGTAGCCAGCGGGCGTCGCATCTGCCAGAGCTCGCGCGCGGTGGCCAGGCCGAGCCGCCCGGCGACGGCCTTGGCCGCCGGCAGATTTCCGTGCGCCCAGATCCGGGTGCCAGGACCGCCCTCGGCGAGCGCGGCCGAGACCAACTCGGTGCCGATACCCTGCCCGCGCGCGGGCGGATCGACCGCGATCTCGGCCATCGCCGGGTGTTCGCCGTGTGCCGGAACGAGATTCGCGTAGCCGGTGATCACCTCGTCGCGCACGGCGATCAGGTGCCGCACCGCGGGGTCATCGCCCGCGCTCAGCGACAGGACCGCCTGCTCGGAAACGGGGGCGACACCGTCGGCGCCTGCCGCGCGTTCGAGTAGTTGCCGGACGTCAGCGGCCGCGTTCGATGCCAGCCGCTCGCTCCACTGTGTTGCCACGCCGTTCATCGGGCTCCATTCCTCGCGCTCCGCGGCATCCCGAGTGGGATCCCTACCCGGACAACGTCATTGCGTAGCCCAGCATTTCGCGCACGGACAAGACCGGTACGCGATGTCGGCGCGGCGTTTCGAGCACCGCGCCCAGCGTTTCGAACACTGCGGCCGGTGTGCTGAACACCGCGCGAACACATAATGACGCGACGGTGTTTCGGATTGGGCGGCGGGCCCACCGAAATCACTGCACGGAGCCGTTGACCGGAGCGAGCGGCGCGTCGTCGGTGCCCTCCGGCTCGTCCTCCGAGAAAGCGACCGGCTCGCCCTTGGCCGCGGTCCGCGACGGCCGCACCGCCTTGTAGCCGACATTGCGCACGGTGCCGATGAGCGATTCGTACTCGGTGCCGAGCTTGGCGCGCAGCCGCCGGACGTGCACGTCGACCGTGCGGGTGCCACCGAAGAAGTCGTAACCCCACACCTCTTGCAGCAGCTGGGCCCTGGTGAACACCCGGCCGGCGTGCTGTGCGAGGTACTTGAGCAGCTCGAATTCCTTGTAGGTCAGGTCGAGCGGGCGCCCACGCAGACGCGCGGTGTAGGTGCCCTCGTCGATCACCAATTCGCCGAGGGTGATCTTGCCCGAGTTCTCCGGGCTCGCCACGCCGCCATTGCGGCCGACAAGTAGTCGCAGCCTGGCGTCCAGCTCGGCCGGGCCGGTGCCGGGCAGCAGGATGTCGTCGAGTCCCCAGTCCGCGTTCACCGCGACCAGGCCACCCTCGGTGAGCACGGCGACCACCGGCACCGACGACCCGGTGCTGCCGAGCAGGCGGCACAGCCCGCGCGCGGCGGCCAGGTCGGTGCGCGCGTCGACCAGTGCGACGTCCGCGGTGCCCGCCTCCAGCAGCGATGAGACCTCGGTCGGCGCGGGACGCACGTTGTGCGCCAGCAGCGACAATGAGGGCAACACCGCATCAGGGTTGGGGTCGGAGGTCAGCAGGAGCAGCTCCACAAGCTCTCCTCCCATCTAGTAGCTCCGAGGACAACAGCCGCACTGCCGGGGGCCACGTCGCTGAATCACAGGTAATTCGGATGCAAGATTAGCGCGTCAACCCCGATGACCTCGCCATCCGGGTGGACGAGTCCCGGCGAGTGATATGTCTGATACCAGAAATGCACCGTCGCGCCCGCTGCCGATGCGGCCTCGCGCATCCGCGACTCGCAAGCGCTCTATAAGGTTCAGCAATGCGCAAGCTCATCATCGGGCTGCTGATTCTCGCGGGACTGGCAGTGGTCATTGATTTCAGCGTCGCGGCCTATTCGGAATACCGGGTCTCGCGCGCGTTACGCGGGGGCGCCGATCTACCCGCCGATCCCGCGGTGGCCATCCGCGGGGTTTCGTTCCTCGGTCAGGCAATGGGCGGCCGCTACGACGACGTCTGGATCAAGGCGAGCGGCAACCTCCCGCATACGCCGGGGGAATACGAATTCGAGGCGAATCTGACCGGCGTGCGGATACCGCTGCACAATCTGGTCGACGGCAGCCTGCGCAACGTGCCCGCCGAGCAGGTCGACAGTTCGCTGCGGATCGGGCCGACCGAGCTCGGCAGGCTGTTCAGCATCCCCGATCTGCAGGTGAAGGGCCCGCCGCAGCGGGACAAGTCCGACGGCACGGGCGGATCCGGCGGGTCGGGGATGACCTCGACCGAGGACGAGCCGCTGTGCCTGTTCGGCAGCCTGCCGGAATTGTCGAGCGCTCAATACGGCACCGACAAGGTCTTCGTACAGGCCGATCTGTCCCTCGACGGTGACCAGGTGAAAGTCGTCGCGACCGGCTTCTGCCCGCAGGCGGGCAACGACAAGACCATCCCGGAGGAGGCCATCCCCGCGGCCACTCGCCCCGGCGTGCTCGCGCGATTCACCCGTACTATCGACATCAAGGAATTGCCGTTCGGTGTCCACCCCACCAAGGTGAGCGCGCAGGGCGGGTGGATCGTAGTACAGGGCAAAGGCGTGAACGTGACGATCGACCTCGACCGATTGCAGCAACCATGATCGAAATCACAATTCTGGCAGTGATGTTGCTCGCCGCGCTCGCGGTGGGCGTCGCGGTGCGCCGCCGCGACGGCAAGGTCCGCGCCGCCGGCGTGCGGCCTCGCGCATCCGCGACTCGCAAGCGCTCTATCGATGAAACCGGATCGGCCCGTGCCGATCTGCTCGCATCCGTGGGAGTGACCGGAGCGGGTCCCGCGGTGCTGCATTTCTCCGCCGACTGGTGCGGACCCTGTGCCGCGGTGCGCCGCGTCGTCGCCGATGTCACCGGACAGCTGGCCGAGTCGCCGCAGCCGCCGCTGGACATCGAGGTCGACATCGACGCCGAGCCGGTGCTCGCCAAAGAACTGAACGTGCTCTCGTTGCCGACCACGTTCGTCTTCGATAGTGAAGGCCGCGAACGCTTTCGGATCTCCGGCGTGCCGAAGGTGACCGATCTGCGCTCCGCGCTCGAGCCGCTGACCATCGCCGCTTAGCCGCCTTGACACGATCCATGGGCACCTGTGATCAACCCGGGGTCCATTTCTCCCTCCCGATTAGGTAAACTGCATTCGTGCTTTACAACCACGAGCTGATGCTCACCCGACGCCGCACGGTTGACCTGTGCCGCCTCGGTGGTTGTTGCTGCCTGTGCCGCTGAGCGGTCGGCTTTCTCAGAAATTCCTGACGCCGACCTCTGTTCGCCGTGCGAGTGATCTCGTTGATCCCCCGGCGAACTGGCAATTTTCCAGCCATCAGTCGCATCCAGCGCAGGAGTACGCACAATGTCCACCGAAATCGGTAATACTTCGCAGAATCGGCCAATTGCCAACGGACAGGTAGATGTTCGTGGCCCGCGCTTCGCCGCGTGGATCACCACCGCCGTCCTCGTCCTGGTGTTGATCGCCGCCATCTTCTCGCCCGTCGCCGCCGCGGTGCTCATCGCCATCCAAGCCGTCGTCTTCGCGATCGGCGCCGCCTACGGTCCGCGCAAGCATCCGTACGGCCGGATCTACGCGACATTCGTCGCGCCGCGCGTCGCACCGACCACCGAGACCGAACCCGTGCCGCCGCTGAAGTTCGCGCAGCTGCTCGGCTTGGCCTTCGCCGTGGTCAGCCTGCTGGGCTTCGCGCTCGGCTCCACAGTTGTCGGCGCGGTCTTCGCCGGCTTTGCCCTGTTCGCCGCGTTCTTGAACGCGGCGTTCGGGATTTGCCTGGGCTGCCAGATCTATCCACTGGTAGCCCGTTTCCGCCGGACTGCTGCTCCGACTGGCGGTGTTCACGGCCCCTCCGTGGTTACGCAAGCTACCGCCTCCGGGCCTGACGCTCACACCGCCGGGTCCCCGGCACCGAACTGATCCGCAAGTCATCTCTGAAAGGAACAACATGGCTCGCTCCGATGTCCTGGTCTCCGTGGACTGGGCCGAAGAGAACCTCAACGCCCCCGGCATCGTCTTCGTCGAGGTCGACGAGGACACCTCCGCCTACGACGGTGGCCACATCGAGGGCGCCGTCCGGCTCGACTGGAAGAAGGACCTGCAGGATCAGGTTCGTCGTGACTTCGTGAACCAGGAGCAGTTCTCCGACCTGCTCTCGGCGCGCGGCATCGCGAACGACGACGAGGTAGTCCTGTACGGCGGCAACAACAACTGGTTCGCCGCGTACGCCTACTGGTACTTCAAGCTGTACGGCCACAACAACGTCAAGCTGCTCGACGGCGGACGTAAGAAGTGGGAGCTCGACGGCCGCCCGCTGTCCACCGACGGCGTCAGCCGCCCGGCCACCCAGTACAAGGCCGCCGCCCCCGACGTGACCATCCGCGCGTTCCGCGACGAGGTCATCGCCGCCATCGGCACCAAGAACCTGGTCGACGTCCGCTCGCCCGACGAGTTCTCCGGCAAGATCCTGGCCCCCGCGCACCTGCCGCAGGAACAGAGCCAGCGTCCCGGCCACATCCCCACCGCGATCAACGTGCCGTGGAGCAAGGCCGCGAACGAGGACGGCACCTTCAAGTCCGACTCCGAGCTCACCGAGATCTACCAAGAAGCCGGCTTGGACGGCGAGAAGGAAACCATCGCCTACTGCCGGATCGGCGAGCGCTCCTCGCACACCTGGTTCGTGCTCCAGGAACTGCTCGGCCACAGCAATGTCAAGAACTACGACGGGAGCTGGACCGAATACGGCTCCCTCGTCGGTGCACCGATCGAGTTGGGAGCGTAATCAACATGTGTGCAGCACCTACCCAGGGTCAGGCCATTCCGGCGGGCGTCGACGTGGAGAAGGAGACGGTCATCACCGGCCGTGTCCTGAGCACCGACGGCCAGCCGGTCGGCGGCGCGTTCGTGCGTCTGCTCGACGGCAACGGTGATTTCACCGCCGAGGTCGTCGCCTCGGGCACCGGCGACTTCCGCTTCTTCGCGGCGCCGGGTGCCTGGACGTTGCGGGCGCTCTCCTCGGCCGGTAACGGCTCGGCCGAGGTTCGTCCGGAAGGCGCCGGCATCCACCCCGTGGATGTCGCGGTCGCCAAGTAAGCAGACCTCACGCAGCTAACGACCCCGGTACTTCCCTAACTATGACGGGAAGCACCGGGGTCGTTTGCGTACGAGGGCGCAGTTGTCGTTAGACTCCAAATGTGGTCGTCTTCTTCGAGATTCTGCTGGTGGCCGTTGCCATCCTCATCGGCTGGTTCGGCCTGTACGTCTTCTACCGGCTGTTCACCGAATCATGAGTGATCTCGCTAGCGAGGGTTCTAATCCGGCCGAGCAAGCGAGTGAACAACTGAACGGCAACGGCTCGGCCGATTCGGCTGGTCGCCGCAGCGGCGATCAAGCCGTGTCCGAGGCCGTCGAGCGGGCGAAGGCGACGGGCGCCCGCAACATTCCGGTGCTGCCCGATCTGCCGCTGCCCGTCGACACCGCGAATCTGCGTCTCGGGCCGGATCTGAGTTCCTCCATGCTCGCGCTGCTGCCGATGGTCGGCGTGTGGCGCGGCGAGGGCGAGGGCCACAATCCCGAGCGCGGTGACTACCGGTTCGGTCAGCAGATCATCGTCGCGCACGACGGCGGCGACTACCTGTCCTGGGAGTCCCGCTCCTGGGTGCTCGACGCCAAGGGCGAGTACGCCGGGCCCGATCTGCGCGAGAGCGGCTTCTGGCGGGTCGGCATCGACGGCAACGACGAGGTCATCGAGCTGCTGCTCACGCACAGCACCGGCATCGTCGAACTCTTCTACGGCCAGGCGCTCACCCAGTCCTCCTGGGAACTCGCCACCGACGTTGTCATCCGCAGCCAGTCCGGCATCGTCGTCGGCGGCGCGAAGCGCCTCTACGGCATCGTCGAGGGCGGCGACTTGGCTTACGTCGAGGAGCGAGTGGTAGCTGACGGCCCCCTCGAACCCCGCCTCTCGGCCCGCCTCCAGCGCTACATCGGCTAGCGGGTCCTGCGCGGGGCATCGCCTACTGAGCAGGTGGATTCAAGATCTCTGCTGAGGCGACTTCTGATTTCGCAAGGACATGGGTAACTCGGCGGGTACCGGCTAACTCGACCCACCACATCACCGCCGGTCGCCAACGCAACCGCCACGGCACCTGAGTCTGGCCTGAATACCCGGAGAGGCGGGCAGCCCCCGAGCCTTACCGGTGCTGGTTAGTGCACGGGTCCCGTTCGGACTCAAACGGGGGCTCGGGGGCCGGGTGACTGCGTGGAATTCGCTAGCGCTCGCGCGGCGAATCACCTGCAGCGGTGGCGCTAGCGCGCAGCCACCTCACGAGTCCTTTGAACATACATTCGTCGAACCACCTCCTTCCTTGTGTACTGACGAATTTAGCGAGGAGTCAGCGGGTCGGCAACGGAATTTCTCGGTGGGCGGAAGTGGGGACTCCCCGGTCCACGAAATCGACCTTTACCTGCGACGATGCGTCGACTCGTACGATGACGCCGGCCCGATTGTCCGGCGGAAGTTGATGTGTGACGACCACCACAGTTCGATCGGGTTCGACCAATCCGCTGTCGGCATCGAGCAAGTCGCGAAGCAGCTCGGCGCCTGCCTCGGCCTCGAGATGCTCGGTCGGTTCGTCGAGCAGCAACACTCGCGCCGGTGATACGAGTGCCCGGGCGAGCAGGATGCGGCGGCGTTGACCGCCGGAGACGGCGGCCGCGCCACCGACCAGGTCGGTGTGCACCCCCTTCGACAGGGAGTCCAGCCAGTCGCCGAGACCTACTGTGCGCAAGGCAGTTTCGGCCTCGTCCTCGGTGAGGTCGCCACGTGCGACGCGAAGGTTCTCCAGCACCGAGGTACCGAAGAGGTGAGCATCCTCGGCGAAGAACATGACACCGGTTCGAGGTGTGTCGAACAGGCCCGCCCACCTCATCAGCAGCGTGGTCTTTCCGGCACCGCTCGGCCCGACCACGGCGATCCGGCGTCCCCGTGGCAGCTCTGGAAGTTGTTGCGACAGATGACCTTCCAGCGCATCGTCGTGCACAGCGCTGGCACCGTCGAGCCGGGTCAAACGATGCAGGGCCGCGCGGGCCGTGGTCAGCGACTGCGCCGCGGCGGGGAGCGGACCGACGGCCTCGAATGCCGAGAGCGGAAGCAACACAAGCACGGTGAGCGCCATGGGCGTCATCGCACCTGGTGCGCCACCCGACGGGCCATAGCGGGTGATGCCGATCAGCAAGGCCCCCAGCACGCTCGCACCGATCGAGAGCGGGGTGGCCGCCGCCGACCACGCGCTGCGTGCGGCCGCCGCGTCCTCCGCCGCAACCGCGCGCCGAGATGCCTTGGTGGCAGCGCCGAGTGCCGCGTCGAGTCGACCCGCGACGCGCAGTTCCGCCGCGTGCTCGAGCACTGTGAGTGCCTGCGCGGTGAACTCCGCCCGGTCCACGCGCACGGCCCGTTCGGCCTCGCGCGCCGCCGTTGCCGACAGCCAGGGGGCGAGCACACCCGAAAGCGCAAGTGCCCCGGCCAAAATCGCGGCCGCGGCCACCGAAATCGTGGCGAGCAGGCCGATCGCGATCGCGGACAGCACCAGGGCGACCGCAACGGGGACGAACACCCGCACCACGACAGCCCCGAGATCGTCTATGTCGCTACCGATTCGGACGAGCAGATCACCACGCCGCAGCGGCCCGGCCCGGCCAACGCCGGTGACGGCCGACCGCTGATCCGACGGCCTGCGCAACCAGAAGTCGGACCCGGCGAGCGTTCGATAGACCGTGGTGCGCGCCGTCGCCATCGCCCGCAGCGCGACATCATGGGTGGCGAGCCGTTCCAGATACCTGGCCAGGCCCCGCGAAATCCCCAGTGCCCGAACGGTCACCACCGCGATGCTCAGATCCAGCACCGGCGGCATCTGCCACGCCCGAGCGATCAACCACGCGGCGAGCGCCGCCAGTCCGAGGCCGCTGCCGAGTGCGAGCACACCCCATGCGACGGCCACCGCGACGCGCCACCGGGACAGTTCCAGCAGCCGCCACATTCGGCGCAGATCACCGCGCAGCGTCGAACCGCTGTCCGCCGCGCTCATCGCCGCACCGCGCCATGATCGTCCGAGACTTCCATCAGCTCCTCCGCTGTCACGATCATCAGGCTCCCACCAGATCATCGGCGGCCGCACGCACCTGGACCACGTGGTCGCCCGCGGCGAGAACTGTTGGGCGGTGGCCGATCACGACCACGGTCGCGCCGTCTCGGGCGCGCTGTCGCAGGGCCGCGAGGACCGCGGCTTCGCTGTCGGGGTCGAGGTGGGCGGTCGGCTCGTCGAGGAGCAAGATCGGCCGGTCGGCCGCCAGGACCCTGGTGAGTGCGAGGCGCTGGCGCTGGCCAAGGGAGAGTCCGACGCCGCCGGGGCCGACCACGGTGTCCCATCGGTCGGGCAGTTCGTTCAGCACGGCGTCGAATCCGGTAGCGACACAGGCGGCTTCGAGGTCGTCGACGACGCGGGCCGGTCCGTGCGCGACCGGAGCCCCTGCCTTCGCGCCGAACAGTTCGAGGTTCTCCCGCAGCGTGCCGGGCACCAGCACGGGACGCTGAGGCAGCCACGCCACGTGGGCCCACCATTCGTCCTGATCCAGCTCGCGCACATCGATACCGTCGATGGTCACCGTGCCGCGATCCGGCTCGAGCAAACCAAGGATCGCCTGCACCGCCGTCGATTTCCCGCTGCCGTTCGGCCCGGCGAGCACGGTGACGGCACCGGGCCGAAGCTGTGCCGACAACCCGTCTGGCGCGAAGCCGTTGCGCGTGCGGACGGACAGGTCGCGTAATTCGACAACCCCGGCGAAATCCGTTACCGCCGCGCCGCCGGTATCGGTTGTTCCCGCCGCCGATTCGAGAACCGCGAAAGCCTTGTCCGCGGCCGCCATTCCGTCCTGTGCGGCATGAAACCGCTCCCCCACCATCCGCAGTGGCAGATACACCTCGGGGGCGAGCACGAGGGCAACCAGGCCCGCGTACAGGCTCATCTCGCCGAACACCAGCCGCAATCCGATGGACACCGCGACCAGCGCCACGCTCAGTGTCGCGAGCATCTCCAGCACCATCGAGGAAAGGAACGCGACCCGCAGTGCACGCATGGTCCGCTGCCGCAACGCATCCCCGAGGTCGCGCACTCGAGCTGCCATGGTGGCGGGGCGTGTTTCCGACGAATCGGCCACGCCCGGAGCCGAACTCCCCGGGGTATTTCGTTCCGCGACAACCGATCCGCCCCGCTCCCGCCCGAGCGCCCGCAGCGTCGGCATCCCCGCGAACAGGTCGAGCAGTTGATCCGAGAGCCGCGTTGTCGCGGCCAGCGTGGCCTCCGCACGCCCCTGGGTCAACAGGCCGATCAGGATCATGAAGACCGGAATCAGCGGCAACGTGACCACCACGATGAGGCCAGAGACCGGATCGTGGATCGCGATGACCGCCAACACGATCGGCGGGACGAGAACCGCGAGTAGCAGGGCCGGAACGTATCCGATCAGATACCCGCGCAACCCGGACAGCCCCGTGCCGACCACGACCGCGAGTTCGGTTCTGCGAGTGTCGAGTTCACGCGGCGATAGCCGAGCGCCCGCGGTGAGCACGGCGGTTTCCAGCTCCGCGACCACGTCCGCCCCGGCCCGATGCGCGAGCCGCGCTTGCAGCCAGGTGGCGAGCACCCGGCAGGCGATGGCGAGCGCGAGCACCAGCAGTTCGGTCGTCCACCCGCCGAGCGTGCGCCGACCGGGGTCGGTGACGACCCCGGCCAGCACACGGGCCAGCATGACCGCCGCGACCACGATCGATCCGGTGATCAGCACGGACAGTGCGACACTCAGCGCCAGGTAGCGGCGGGCCGAGCGGGCATACCGCCAGAGGCGCGGGTCGACGGGCGGGCGGGCCATGGCTCAGTCCTTCACGGGTCGGATCAGTCCTGCACGGGTCCCAGCGGCAACCCGACAGGCGCGGGGATCTGGTCGACGGTGATCCGCTTGCGGAACACCCAGTACGTCCAGCCCTGGTAGACCAGCACGACCGGGGTGACGAGCACCGCCGCCCAGCTCATCACCCGCAGCGTGTACGGGGTGGACGACGCGTTGTGGATGGTCAGGTTGAACGCGGTATCGATGGTGGAGGGCAACACATTCGGGAACAACGACCCGAACAGCAGCGTGGTCGCCGCCGCCACCGTGACGGTGGTGCCGGTGAACGCCCAGCCGTCGCGGTCGGCGAACACCGCGACCGCGGCGGCGACCAGCCCGATCACCGCGAGCGCCAACGGAATCCACGTCCAGCCGGTGCCGTAGGCCAGCTGGGTCCAGAAGCCGAAGCCGCCGACGACCACCACGGTCGGCACCAGCAGCAGCTTGGCCGTGCGCTGCGCGTCGTCGCGCACCTCGCCGCCGGTCTTCAGCCCGAGGAACACCGCGCCGTGCAACGCGAACAGCAGCGCCGTGGTCAACCCGCCGAGCAGCGAGTACGGGCCGAGCAGATCCCACACCGAACCGGCGAACTGCTTCTTCTCGTTCAGCGGCACCCCGCGCACGATATTGGCGAAGACCCAGCCCCAGGCGAGTGCCGGTATCCAGGAACCGATTCCGATGCCGAGATCACAGCGGGCCCGCCAGCGCGGATCGTTGATCTTGCCGCGATATTCGATGGCGCAGATGCGCAGGATCAGCGCGACGAGCAACAACAGCAGCGCCAGATAGAAACCGGAGAACATGCTGGCGTACCACTCCGGGAAGGCCGCGAACATGGCGCCGCCCGCGGTGATCACCCAGACCTCGTTGCCGTCCCACACGGGCCCGATCGTGTTGAGCACCACCCGCCTTCGCGTGTCGGAGCCACGGCCGAGAATCGGCATCAGCATGCCGACCCCGAAGTCGAAGCCCTCCAGCACGAAGTAACCGGTGAACAGCACTCCGATCAGCACGAACCAGAACTCTTGCAGACTCATCGTCGGCTCCTAGTAGGCGAACGAAAGTTGTTCGACGGCAGGCTCTTCGGCGCGATGGCTACCGGGACCGGCACTGCCGTCCTGCGCATCGGCGACCGCCGCCGGATCCGGTCCGTGCATCACATAGCGCCGCATCAGGTAGAACCACACCACCGCCAACGAGCCGTACAGCAGCGTGAAGACGATCAGCGAGAACAGCACGACACCGGCCGAATGGTTCGAGACACCCTGCTGCACCATCAGCCGCAGGTTCAGATCGCCGGTCGGGTTCGGCGCGACAACCCAAGGCTGGCGGCCCATTTCGGTGAACACCCAGCCCGCGCTGTTGGCCAGGAACGGCGTCGGGATCATGATCAGGCTGAGCCAGGAGAACCAGCGCTGGTTCGGCACCCGGCCGCGGCGGGTGAGCCACAGCCCGGCGAGCGCGAGCAGGCCCGAGCCCGCCGCGAGGCCGATCATCGCGCGGAACGACCAGTAGGTGACGAACAGATTCGGCCGGTAGTCGCCGACGCCGTACTTCGCGTTGTATTCCTTCTGCAGGTCGATCACGCCGGGCAGGGTGACATCGCTGAACTTGCCCTTGGCCAGGTAGGGCAGCACGCCTGGCACCTCGAGCACGTGCGTGACGCTGTCGCAGTTGTTGTGCGTGCCGACCGTCAGAATGGAGAAATCGGGGTCGGTTTCGGTGTGGCACAACGATTCCGCCGAGGCCATCTTCATCGGCTGCTGCTCGAACATCAGCTTGCCCTGGGTATCGCCGGTGAAGAACAACCCGGCCAGCGACAGCAGCATCACCCAGATGCCGACCAGCGCGGCGGGGCGCCACATGGTGCGCGCCTCGGCCAGCTGGGAGGCGTCGCCGCTGCGCGCCTTGCGCACCATCCACCAGCCGGCGATGCCAGCGACGAAAGTGCCTGCGGTAACGAAGGATCCGGCGACGACGTGTGGAAAGGCCGCCAGCAGTGTGTTGTTCGTGAGCACCGCGACGATGCTGTCGAGTTCGGCCCGTCCGGTCTCCGGATTGAACCGCGCCCCGACCGGATGCTGCATGAACGAGTTCGCGGCCACGATGAAGTACGCCGACGCGTTCACGCCGATCGCCACCATCCAGATCGCCGCGAGGTGCGCGAGTTTCGGCAATCGGGACCAGCCGAAGATCCACAGCCCGAGGAAGGTCGACTCCATAAAGAAGGCGACAAGGCCCTCCAGCGCGAGCGGCGCACCGAACACGTCACCGACGAAGCGGGAGTACTCGCTCCAGTTCATCCCGAACTGGAACTCCTGCACGATGCCGGTGGCGACGCCGAGCGCGAAGTTGATCAGGAACAGCTTGCCGAAGAACTTGGTCAGCCGAAGCCAATGATCCTTGCCGGTGATCACCCACGCGGTCTGCATGGCGGCGACCAGCGGCGCGAGTCCAATAGTCAGCGGCACCAACAGAAAGTGGTAGACCGTCGTGATGCCGAATTGCCATCGGGAGATGTCCAGGGCATTCAACGCGGCCTCCTCGTCGTCTACGACATAACGTAGTAATAGTACGTCGGAGGCACCCAAGAAAAAGTGAGTCGTAGGCCACGACACACCGGGACTTTCGGCCTTCAGCAGCGGTTTTCCAAGCTCGGGTCGCCGTGCGGCAACGCGAGTAGGACGCACATCACGCCGTACGGACTCCCCTCAGCGCCCGGTGCGGGCAGTCACCGGTCGCCCTGGGAGCCTTCACCAATCGCCGATGGCACCCGCTCGCTCGACACCGCGATCAACCAGGTCGATGATCTCCTGCGCGTTGTCCGGTGCCGACATCCGCAGCCCATCCAACGAATTCACCCGCGCCGCGAGCGAGACGCTCGACATCATCCACACGCTGTCACAGGTGAGCAGATCGGCGGTGAACAGCGACTTGTAAATACACTCCCACCCCGCCTTCTCCGCCTCGACGAACAGCGCGCGCTGGGTGACACCCGGCAGCACACCGTTCTTCGCGGGCGGGGTGATCAGCTGCTTGTCCCGCGCGATCACCACCGACGAGCGCGGACCTTCCAGCACCCGGTTCTCGGTGCTGGTGAAGATCACGTCGTCGGCGCCCATCCGGGCGGCGAACCGCAGCGCCGCCATGTTGGACGCATAGGACAGCGTCTTCGCGCCGAGCAACTGCCACGGCGCGGCCTGCGCGAGGTCGATCGAGATGCCACGGGACAGGGTCATCACCGAGACACCCTCGGTGCGCGCCTTCTGCACCCGATCCGGCACCGGAAGCACGAGCACATACGCGGTGGGCACCGGAACGGCCGCCGCGAGGTCGCCGCTGGTCACCTTCTCGGCCACCCCCGATAGCTCGCTGTCGCGCCCACGGGTGAGCACCAGCCGCATCACGCCCTCGCGGTCGGTTCCCCACTCCTTGGCGGCCCGCTCGACCGTCTCCCGCCAGCGCCCGATCTCGGGCTCGGGCAGCTCGAGCGCCTGCGCTGAGCGGCGCAGCCTGCCTAGATGAAATTCGATCGCGCACGCGTTACCCGCGCGCACCAGCACCGTTTCGAAAATACCGTCGCCACGCAATACGCCGATATCGTCCGCATACAACAACGGCGCGTCCGCGTCCCGGACCGCGCCGTCGAGTGAGACAAGAACCCGATCTACCATGCGTCGAGACTAGGCGGTGTTGCAATGTCTCGCCTAGGTCACGGCAGACTTCGCGGCATCTTTTACAACCTGCCGCTTCAGGTTCACTCGTACGCCTCACACACGACGTTACAAACGTCTCCTGCGGCCTCGCGCATTCGCGGCCCGCAAGCGCTCCCAGCGGCCTCGCGCATTCGCGGCCCGCAAGCGCTCCTTGTAGCCCCGGTTCGGACAGCAGACGCCAACCCCGCCTACAGTGGAAATGTGTCCGTGGTCGTTGCGCCCAGCCCTATCCTCGCTGTTTCGGGAGCCGTCGCGGGAGCGCCGGGTTCCCCCGATGCCGCCGTCGCGTGGCACTACGGTGATCCGCTCGGTGAACAGCGGGCCGCCGTGCAGCGCGCGGCGATCATCGATCGCTCGCACCGTTTCGTTCTGCGGATCACCGGCGCCGAGCGGCTGACCTGGCTGCACACCATCAGCAGCCAGCACATCGCCGCCCTGAGCGACGGGCAGTCGGCGGAGAACCTCGACCTCGATCTCAACGGCCGGGTGCTGAACCACTTCGTGCTCACCGAGCTGGACAGCACGGTCTGGATCGACACCGAGGGCGATCGCGGACCGGCACTGCTCGACTTCCTGCGAAAGATGGTCTTCTGGGCCGACGCGCAGCCCACCGAGTCCGATCACGCGGTGCTGAGCCTGCTCGGACCGAAGGCGGCCGAGGTGATCGCGGCCATCGGCGTCGCGGACCTGCCTGGCACCTACGCGGCCGTGGCTCTGCCCGGCGGCGGTTTCCTGCGCCGGATGCCGTGGCCGACCGCCGACTCCTTCGATCTGCTCGTCCCCCGCGACCAACTCGCCGACTGGTGGACCCGCCTGACCGACGCCGGTGCCGAACCCGCTGGCATGTGGACGTTCGAGGCACTGCGGGTCGCCGCCGTGCGCCCGCGGATCGGCCTCGACACCGACGAGCGCACCATCCCGCACGAGGCCCGCTGGATCGGCGGGATCGCCGAATACGGGGCCGTGCATCTGGACAAGGGCTGCTACCGCGGCCAGGAAACCGTGGCGCGGGTGCACAACCTCGGCAAGCCGCCGCGGCACCTGGTGCTGTTGCACCTGGACGGTTCGGCCGACGAGCGCCCCTCGATCGGCGACGACATCACCGCGGGCGGACGCGCGATCGGCCGCCTCGGCACCGTCATCGACCACTACGAACTCGGCCCGATCGCGCTCGCGCTGATCAAACGCACCGTCCCGGCCGATACCGCGCTGACGGCCGGACCGGCCGCCGCCGCCATCGACCCGGATTCGGTGCCGTCGGACGACGCACCGCAGGCGGGCAGGCTCGCCGTCGATCGGCTCCGCGGACGCTGACGCGCGCCCATGACCATCGAATACCCAAGGGGCACAAGCCCCGGGCCGAGCGCTGGGCAACAGCCGATCGAGACAGGCACCCGATTTCCGGCTCTCGCCGCTGCCCGACTACCCCAGGAGAGGAGTGACTCCGATGCGAACCGATGATTCCGGCCAGGTATTGGCCGTGTGTGTAGTGCACGCCGAGCGCGACGTGCCGGGCCGGGTCGGCACCACCGCGATCGACAAGCGCCCGATGCCGGGCCGGGTACCGGTGCGCGCGCTCGGTCTCGACGGGGATCACGTGTGCGACACCACGAACCACGGCGGCGTGCACCAGGCCGTCTACGCCTACGCCGACGAGGACGCCCAACGCTGGGGCCGCGAACTGGATCGGGAGTTGCCCGCCGGCTGGTTCGGCGAGAACCTGCGCATCAGCGGCCTCGACGTCAGCGACTCGGTGCTCGGCGCCCGCTGGGCCATCGGCGACACCCTGCTCGAGGTGAGCGCGCCGCGGGTGCCGTGCGCCACCTTTCAGCACTGGGCCGGGGAGGCGCAGTGGGTCAAGCGATTCACCAGGCAAGGCGACACCGGCGCATATCTGCGCGTGCTGACCGAGGGCACGATCGGCGTTGGCGACCCGGTGTCGGTGGTGCACGTCCCTGATCACGGCATCACCGTCCGCGACCTGTTCACCGGCGACGACCCCGACCTGCTGTCCAGGCTGCTCGCCGCCGAGCCGACCCTCTCCGACGACGCGCGCAGGCAGATCGACCGCCACGCCCGCAGGCATGCCAACGCGAACCGGGCGGCACAGCAGCGAGCCGACGAACCAACACATCCGGCCACCCGACGTGGCGCCGAACTCGATATGGGAGCGCAACTGTGAGTGTGGAACTGGTCGAAGTAGTCCGCTCCGGCTTCCGCGAGTGCGTGCACCGCGGCTCGGCCGTCATCCTCGATCCGGCGGGCGAGCCGACGCTCACCCTCGGCGAGGTGCATCTGCCGATCTTCCCCCGCTCGACCAACAAGCCCATGCAGGCGATCACCTTGCTGCGCCACGGGTTCGAGCCGCTCGACGACGCCGAGCTGGCCATCACGACCGCCTCGCACTACGGCGAACCCGACCATGTCGCCCTGGTGCGCCGACTGCTCGACCGCTTCGGCTTCGACGAGAAGTCCCTCGAATGCCCGCCGGATCTGCCGGTCGACGACAAGGCGCGCGCGGCCGTGCTTTCGGGTTCGCACGAACCTCGCCGCATCTACATGAACTGTTCGGGCAAGCATGCCGCGATGTTGGCCACCTGCGCGATCAACGGCTGGCCGACCGAGGGCTATCTCGACGAGGCGCATCCGCTGCAGCAGGCGATCATCGCGACCGTCGCCGACCTGACCGGTGAGCCCGAGACCGATCTCGGCATCGATGGCTGTGGCCTGCCGATCATTCCGGTGTCGCTGGTCAACCTCGCCCGGGTGTTCGCGACGATGGCGACCGCCGATTCCGACGCGCCGGAGCGACGCGTCGCCGACGCCATCCGCGCCCATCCGCGAGTGATTTCCGGCACCAACGCACCCGATCTGCTGACCATGCAGGCCACCCCTGGACTGGTCTGCAAGATCGGCGCGGACGGTGTGCACGCGGGTGCGCTGCCGGACGGAACGGCGTTCGCGTACAAGATCGAGGACGGTAGCGACCGGGCTCGAATCCCCCTGACGCTGGCTATTTTGCGCCGAATCGGCGTCGACTGGACCGACGCGCACACCGCGCTCGCCGCCCCGGCGGTGCTCGGCGGCGGCGCCCGCGTCGGCGTGATTCGGGCGATCCCCGGGGTGCTCTGACCGACCGGACCGAGGGCGACAACCGGGCAAACGGAACCACTTCGGAGCCTGTTCACCCACTCCTGGAAGCGGGACGGCCGGACACACGCTAAAGTGTCTGTCAGGAAGAGTATTAATTCGAACGGGGCCGCCAACCAAACCCCAGGCCGCCCCGCAGTGACGCGAGGGGGTCAGCCATGGGCCGTGGCCGGGCTAAGGCAAAGCAGACCAAAGTCGCACGCGAGCTGAAGTACAGCAGCCCGCCGAGCGATTTCGCGAGCCTTCAGCGCGAGCTTTCGGGAAGCCCCCACTCCCAACGGAGTGGTGTGCTGTCCGATGAGCACGACGCGGACAAGTCCTCAACACAATTTGAAGAGGACGACTACGACGACTGGCGCCGCTGACTCGGAGCAACGTTCGAAAGGGGAGGTCAGCGTGCCTCCTCTTTCTCGCGTTGCCGCGCGTTGACGGATAACGCCGAAAAGGCTTACAACACACCAGCGTCCCGCATCTGAGCGATGCGGGACGCTGGTTTGTGTTCGGATACCGCGTCTGACCTGCCGCGCGTGTTCGCGGCCGACGGGTGTGCGCGATTCGATGCGAGGTGGCGGTCGGGCGACGGGTAGGCCTCGCTCTCCGAGCGGCCACAACCAGCGACCTCGTCGCATGCGCTGCGGCCACCCGGACGCGAGACAGACCACGAACGGCCTGAGCGAAACTCGGGCCGTTGGGGTCAGGTTTGTACTAGCTCAGAACCGCGGGTGCTCGCCGACCAGGACCGCACGCAGGGCGTCGGCATCCTTGGACTTCTTCACGGTGCCGAGGGTCCAGCACTCGATGTGCCTGGCGGTGAGCACCGCCAGCGCGCGGTCCACGTCCTCGGGCGCGACGATGGCGACCATGCCGACGCCCATGTTGAACGTCTTCTCCATCTCGACCCGCTCGACCCGGCCGCGCTGCGCGATCATCTTGAACACCGGCGCCGGGTTCCACGTGCCGCGATCCAGCTCGGCCACCATGCCCGCGGGCAGCACCCGACCCAGGTTGGCGGCCAGTCCACCGCCGGTGACGTGCGCGAAGGTGCGCACATCGGTCTCGGCGATCAGCGCGAGGCAGTCCTTGGCGTAGATCCGGGTCGGCTCGAGCAGCTCCTCGCCGAGCGTGCGGCCGAACTCCTCGATGTGCCCGGTAAGCGACATGCGGTCGATATCGAGCAGCACCTTGCGCGCCAGGCTGTAGCCGTTGGAGTGCAGGCCGGAGGAGCCCATCGCGATCACCACGTCACCGGGACGCACCCGGTCCGGTCCGAGCACCGCGTCGGCCTCGACCACGCCGACGCCGGTCGCGGACAGGTCGTAGTCGTCCGGGTCCATCAGGCCGGGATGCTCGGCGGTCTCGCCGCCGAGCAGCGCGCAGCCCGCCCGCACACAGCCCTCGGCGATGCCGGAGACCAGCTCGGCGACCTTCTCCGGGACAACCTTGCCGATGGCGATGTAATCCTGCAGGAACAGCGGCTCGGCACCACACACGACGAGGTCGTCGACGACCATCGCGACCAGGTCGAGGCCGACGGTGTCGTGCTTGTCCATCGCCTGCGCGACCGCGATCTTGGTGCCGACCCCGTCGGTGGACGCGGCCAGTAGCGGTTCGCGGTAGCCGCCCTTCAGCGCGAACAGCCCGGCGAACCCACCGAGGCCGCCCTGGACCTCTGGGCGGCTCGCCTTCTTCGCCAATGGCCCGAACAACTCGACTGCGCGGTCACCTGCCTCGATATCCACGCCTGCCGCGGCGTAAGAGGCAGCACCACTGGGGGTCTGTTCAGTCATTTTCGGGGAGAGCTCCAAACCGAATCGGCGGATAGATGCCTGCTCACGCTACCGGAACCCGATAACGAGCTTGCACCGGTATTGGCGCCTTCCCGCCTCTCCGCGCCTTTTGCCGGTCGTGAAGTGCCGCGGGACTTGACAACCGGGCTACCAGTTGGGTAACTCGTCGAGTTCTGGGCGTACCCGACGAGTTACCCACGTACTTACGAAATCACTTGTCGCGTCATCCGACCTGAGTCGCGAACAACGCCGCGGTCTCCGCCCGGCGTCGGCGCTGCTCCACCGGGTCTGGCACCGGCACCGCGGCCACCAGACGCTGCGTGTACTGCTCGGTCGGCGCGCGCAGGATGCGATCTCGATCGCCCTGCTCGACGACCGCGCCATTGCGCAGCACCACGATCCGGTCGGCCAGCTGGTCGACCACCGCGAGATCGTGGCTGATGAACAGGCAGGCCCAGCCGCATTCGCGCTGCAGCTGCCCGAACAGCTCCAGCACGGCCGCCTGCACCGAGACATCGAGCGCGCTGGTCGGCTCGTCGGCGACGAGCAGATCCGGATCCAGGACCAGGGCCCTGGCCAGGCTCGCGCGCTGGCGCTGACCACCCGACAGCTCGTGCGGATACCGGCGCTCGGTGCCAGCGGGCAGTTGCACATCGTCGAGCAGTTTGCGCACCCGCGCCTTGATCTCCGCGGAGCTGCCCATCTTGTGCACGAGCAGCGGCTCGGCGACGCACTCGCCGACGGTGAGCCGCGGATTCAGCGAGCTGGCCGGGTCCTGGAACACGAATCCGAAGCGCCGCCGGATCGGGCGCAGCTTGCGCCCGGACATGCCGGCGATGTCCTGCCCGCGGATCTTCACCAGGCCCGAGGTCGGGCGTTGCAACGCGGCGACACAGCGGCCGATAGTCGACTTGCCCGAGCCGGACTCGCCGACCAGGCCGAGGGTTTCGCCGGGCCCGATGCGCAGATTCACATCGTCGACCGCGCGGAACGGCGGCCGGCCCAGCGAGCCGGGGAATTCCACCACCAGATCGCACACCTCGAGCACCGGCTCGGCGGTCGAGGCCACCTCTTCGGCCGGACCGTGCGCCAGTTGCTCGGTGCCGAGGTGTGGCACGGCCGCGAGCAACGCCCTGGTGTAATCCTCCTTGGGACTGGCGAACAGCTCGTCCACCGGAGCCTGCTCGACCACCTTGCCGTTGCGCATCACCACGACGCGGTCGGCCAGGTCGGCGACAACGCCCATGTTGTGTGTGATCAACACGATGGCGCTGCCGATCCGGTCGCGCAGATCACGCAGCAGCTCGAGGATCTCCGCCTGCACCGTCACATCGAGTGCGGTGGTCGGCTCGTCGGCGATGATCACCTTCGGCTCGCAGGCGATGGCGATGGCGATCACCACGCGCTGCTTCTGCCCACCGGAGAGCTGGTGCGGGTAGTAGTTCACCCGATGCTCCGGCTCGGGCAGGCCGACCATGCGCAGCAGTTCGATCGCGCGCGCCTTCGCGTCCTTCTTGCTCATCTGCGAATGCGCGCGCAGCGCCTCGCCGATCTGGAAGCCGACGGTGAACAGCGGGTCGAGCGCGAGGCCTGGCTCCTGGAACACCATCGAGATCGCGCCACCGCGCAGCGCCGTGAGCTGCCGCTCGTTCATCGAGGTGATGGCCTCGGTGCCGAGGGTGACCAGACCGCGCACCCGCGCGGTCAACGGAAGCAGGCCCATCGCGGTGCGCGAACTGACCGACTTGCCCGACCCGGACTCCCCGACGATGGCGAGCACCTCGCCGGGGAACACCTCGTAGGAGACGTCGGTGACCGCGTAGACCGGCCCGGCGTCGGTGGCGAAGGTGACCGACAGGGATTCGATGGACAGCGCCGGTTGGCGACCGTCGGCAACCGCTGATGTCTTACTCATGATGTCTCCTTCCCGTCCTTGACCAGATCGACGTCGGCACTGTCGATTTCGTTCGAGTCGGCGCCCTCGACGGTGATCCCGTCGCCCGGCGCGGCCGAGACCGCGCGGCGGGTACGCAGCACCGGGTTGAGCACCTCGTTGAGGCTCTCCCCGACCAGCGTCATGCCGAGCACAACGAGCACGATGGCGAAACCGGGGAAGATACCGGTCCACCAGATGCCGTTGGAGACATCGGACAACGCCTTGTTCAGGTCATAGCCCCACTCGGCGGCCTGGGTCGGCTCGATGCCGAACCCGAGGAAGCCGAGCCCCGCGAGGGTGAGGATGGCCTCGGACCCGTTGAGCGTGACAATCACCGGCAGCGACTGCGTGACGTTGGCGAAGATGTGCCGGAACAGAATTCGTCCGGTGGACGCACCGGTGACCCTGGCGGCGTCCACGTATGGCTCGTTCTTCACCGAGACGGTCGCGTTGCGCACCACCCGGAAGTACTGCGGCACAAAGACCGCCGTGATCGCCACCGCCGCGGACAGCACGCCGCCGAGACTGGTCGACCGCCCGCCCGCGACCACGATGGACACCACGATCGCGAGCAACAGCGTCGGGAAGGCGTACATCGCGTCCATGAACAACACGAGCACCCGGTCGAACCAGCGGCCGAGATAGCCGGACAGCAGTCCGAGCGGCACACCGACGAACAGCGAGAGCACCAGCGAGATCACGATGACGAACAGCGCGGTGCGCGCACCCCAGATCACCCGGGAGAACACGTCCTCGCCGCGCACCGAGGTACCGAACCAGTGCTGCGCCGACGGTGCCTGCTGGCGCACGAAATCGACGCCGTCGGCAGCGCTTTGCGCGAAACCGTAGGGCGCGATCAGCGGTGCGAAGATCGCGGCGAGCGCGAAGACCGCGACCAGTGCCAAACCGAATATCAGTGTCGCGCGCTGCAATCCGGCGGTCATCGAGAACAACCGAAGGCCGGGTATGCCGCGCCGGACCGACGGCGGCACCGGCGGCACGATCACGGGCTCGTTCAACAATTCCGGTGCGGTCATCAGAACCTCACCCTCGGATCAATCAGTGCCACAAGGGCATCCACCAGGAAGCTCATCACCGCGACGAAGATCGCGATGAACGCGACAATGCCCTGCACCGCGACGAAGTCACGCGCCGAAAGGTACTGCGCGAGCTGATAACCGAGGCCCTTCCACTCGAAGGTGGTCTCGGTGAGCACCGCGCCGCCGAGCATCATGGCGATCTGCATGCCCATCACGGTGACGATCGGAATCATCGCGTTGCGGAACGCGTGTCGTCCGGTGACCACCCGTTGCGAGAGGCCACGCGCCCGCGCGGCATCGACGTAGTCCGAACGCAGCGTCTGGATCAGGTTGATCCGCACCAGCCGCAGGAAGATTCCCGCGGTGAGCAGACCAAGCGCGATCGCCGGCAGCACAGCGTGTTTCAGCACGTCGATGATGTAATCCGTGTCGCCGTAGAGGAACCCGTCGATCAACATGACGTTGGTCTTCGGGGACACATGCTGCAGCGCCAGTTCGACATTGGTGCTCGCCCGGCCCGCCACCGGCAGCCAGCCGAGCTTCACCGCGAAGACCAGCTTGAGCAGCAGACCGACGAAGAACACCGGTGCCGCGTAGGCCAGGATCGCGAACAACCGCAGGCCGGTGTCGGACAGCGAATCGCGGTGCGTCGCAGCGTATCTGCCCAGCGGAATGCCGACGATGAACGCCACGAGCAGCGCCCAGAACATCAGCTCCGCCGATGCCGCACCATAGGTGGTGATCACATCGCTGATCTGCCGGTTGTCCTGCGAGGTGCCGAAATCCCCGCGCAGCAGGCCGGAGATGTAGTCCCAGTACTGCGACAGGATCGGGCGATTGAGCCCGGCCGCCGCTTTGCGAATCTCGATCTGCTCCTGGGTCATTCGCCCACCCATGGCCGCGCTGATCGGATCGCCGGCCACCCGCATCAGGAAGAACACGACGGTGGCCAGAATCCACGCGGTCACCGGGATCAGCAGCAGTCGCACGCCCAAGTAGCGCAGCAACGCGAGCTGGCGAGAGTCGCTCCCGCCCTTCCTTCGTTGTGGCACGCCGAAGCGCCGGGCCCGGGCCGGCGCTGGCTTCGTTTCTGGAGCAGCTATCGTCCCGGGCCCGGCTTCGCCAGATGTCACTTGCTCAGCACCGTGTAACGGAACTTGAAGGACGCGTCAAGTGTCTGTTCAACGCCCTGCACGTTCTTGCCGGAGACGGCGATCTGCTTGCCGGACAACAGCGGAAGCATCGGCACGAAGTTCTGCGCCAGGTCACGCTGCACGCCCTGCAGGATCTGCAGTCGCTTGTCCTTGTCGGTGGTCGTGGTCTCGGCGAGCAGCTGTGCCGTGATGCCCGGGTTCTCGAAGTGCGACTGCAGGAAGTTGTTCGGCGCGAAGAACGGGGTCAGGTAGTTGTCCGGATCCGGAAAGTCCGGGAACCAACCCAGTTGGTAGAGCGGGTAGGAGTCGCGAGCGCGTTCACGCTGGTAGCTCACCCATTCGGTGGACTGCAGATTGACCCGGAACAGGCCGCTTGCCTCGAGCTGCGACTTGATCGCCGCGTATTCCTCGGAGCTGCTCGAACCGTAGTGGTCCGGGTTGTACTGCAGGTTCAGCTCGACCGGCGTCGCGACACCGGCGTCGGTGAGGAACTTCGCCGCCTTGTCCTTGCTCGGGCCCGCGCCGTAGATGTCCTTGTAGGGCTCCACCGCGCTCAGCACACCTTGCGGCACAGACGAATACGCGGGCGTGTAGGTGCCCTTGTAGACGCCCTCGGCCAGTGCGGCGCGGTCCACGGTGGACGCGACGGCCTTGCGCACGGCCAGCTTCTGCTCCGGCGTGCCGCCCGGCATGGTGTTCAGGTTGAACACGATGTAGCGCAGTTCGCCACCGGGGCCCTCGTGCACGGCGACCTTGCTGTCACCACGCAGCGAGTCGATATCGGTCGGCGTGAAGGACCGGTAGCCGACGTCGAGCGACCCGTTCTGCAGGTCGAGCTTCATGTTGTCGGTGGTCGCGTAGTACTTCGTCGACACCGTCTTGGTCTTCGGGGTGCCGAGGACGCCGTTGTAGTCCGGGTTCGCCTGGTACTCGACCAGCTTGTTCTTGTCGTAGCTCGCGATGGTGTACGGGCCGGAGTAGCCCTTGTTCTTCACCACGTCCTCGTCGGCCATCACCTTGTCGGGCGCGTAGACCTTCTCGTCGACGATCGGACCCGCCTGGGTCGGCAGGATCGAGGGGAAGGTCTGGTCGTTGGCGACCTTCAGGGTGAAGTTGACGGTGCGGTCATCCGGCGCATCGGTCTTCTCGAGGTTGCCGAGCAGCGAAGCGGGACCGTTCGGGTCATTGATCTTGAGCATCCGGTCGAACGAGAACTTGACGCTCTTCGCCGTCAACGGATTGCCATTGGCGAACTTCAGGCCAGCCTTCATGGTGCAGCTGTACACCGTGGGGGAGGTGAAATCGCACTTCTCCGCGGCATCCGGCTTCGGCGCCGTGTCGCCGGGTGCGGAATTCAGCACGTACTGGTAGAACTGCGTTTCCGCGACCAGGGAGCCGTTGTCATAGGCGGCTGCCGGGTCGAGCGAGAAGATTTTGTCTGTAGTGCCGGCCACCAAGCCACCACCGCCACCAGCATCACCGGTCCGGCCGGAACCGCAGCCGGCCAAGGCAGACGCAACCAGCGTCGCCAGGCCGACGGCCGCGATGGTTCGCGTCCGGGTCCGGCCCCCAGGTGTTCTAGAAACCAACATCAGGGCCCCACTTCTCGAGCGCCGCACCGAGCTGTCCTGGGTCACAGGACAGGTGCGGACACAATGAACTTCCGATCTGACGGGCACCGTACCCACGAACCATTTCCGGCACATTGCGTTTTCACAGAAAAAATTGCCGGGGTGTTAGCCCGCGTTGCATATAGTGCACCGAAGGGGCCAGATCACCGGACGAATGTCCAGGAACGCACCGGATCGTCGTCTGGCGTGTCGCGAGGACGCCATGGCACGCCAATGGACAAAAACCGATTGATAGCCGCGACGCGCGTACCCGACCCGCCGTGCGCATGGGCGTGTTTCGGACGCGACTCAGCGCGATGGATGGTGTTCATCAATGAAAAGAATCCGCTCGAAATCGAGACGGCGATGTGTCGCGGTTACCGGCACTCGACGCACGGCCGACGAATCACGGCCCAATCAAGAACGGCGCCAACGCCAAGGGTCGACAGCGCGGTGCGCGGGTCGGACAAGCGCGGCTCAAGGACGGCTCAGCGCACTCGCATTCGCGTTCTCGCCCAACAGCAGCGCCTCCGACTGCCCGGTGAGCATGCCCTCGAGCACGTTCTTGCCGATGGCAGCCTCGGTCGGCAGCGCGATCGGATAGGTGCCGTCGAAGCAGGCGCAGCACAGCCGCGAGCGCGGCTGCTCGGTGGCGGCGATCATGCCCTCGGTGGAGATGTAGCCGAGGGTGTCGGCGCCGATCGAGCGGCGCACGCCCTCCACCATCTCGTCGAAGCTGCCTTCGGCCCCGGAACCGTTGGCGATCAGCTCGGCGGGCGAGGCGAAGTCGATGCCGTAGAAGCACGGCCACTTCACCGGCGGCGACGCGATCCGGACGTGGATCTCCAGCGCACCGGCCTCGCGCAGCATGCGGATCAGCGCGCGCTGGGTGTTGCCGCGCACGATCGAATCGTCGACCACGATGAGCCGCTTGCCTCGGATGACCTCGCGCAGCGGGTTGAGCTTGAGTCGGATGCCGAGCTGGCGAATGGTCTGGCTCGGCTGGATGAAGGTGCGCCCGACGTAGGCGTTCTTCATCAGGCCCTGGCCATAGGGCACGCCGGATCCCTGCGCGTAGCCGACGGCGGCCGGGGTGCCGGATTCGGGCACCGGGATCACCAGGTCCGCGTCGACCGGATGCTCCTTGGCGAGCAGCCGCCCGATCTCGACCCTGGTCGCGTGCACCGAGCGGCCGGAGATGGTGCTGTCCGGCCTGGCCAGGTAGACGAACTCGAAGACACAGCCCTTGGGCTCGGGATTGGCGAAGCGCATCGAACGCACACCGTCGGCGTCGATCGCCAGCAGTTCGCCCGGCTCGATCTCGCGGACGAACGCGGCGCCGACGATGTCGAGTGCGGCGGTTTCGCTGGCAACAACCCAGCCACGGTCCAGCCTGCCGAGGCACAGCGGGCGGACACCGTGCGGATCACGGGCGGCGTAGAGCGTGTGCTCGTCCATGAAGGTCAGGCAGAACGCGCCCTGCAGCGTCGGAAGCAGCTTCATCGCCGCCTGCTCGATGCTGGAGTCGGCGGAGGCGTGCGCAAGCAGCGCGGTCATCACATCGGAGTCGGAGGTCGCGGCGATCGGCTGCGGGCGGCCGTTGGCCACCGTCGCGCCGATGAGTCCGAGTTCCCTTGCGCGGCTTGCCAATTCAGCAGTATTGACCAGATTGCCGTTGTGGCCCAACGCAAGTCCGGAACCGACCGAGGTGGTTCGGAAGATCGGCTGGGCATTTTCCCAGGTCACGCCGCCGGTGGTGGAGTAGCGGCAGTGTCCGATCGCGATGTGGCCCGGCATGGCCGCGAGGGTCTGTTCGTCGAATACCTGACTGACCAGACCGAGATCCTTGAAGACCAAGATCTGCGAACCGTCGGATACCGCGATGCCCGCCGCCTCCTGCCCGCGGTGTTGCAGCGCGTACAAGCCGTAGTACGTGAGCTTCGCCACGTCCTCGCTCGGCGCCCAGACTCCGAACACGCCGCACTCTTCGCGCGGCTCGTTCTCGACCTGATCGGGGGTGGCGGAAATAGCGTCAACCGGCAGTTCGGCCTTGGTCACCGTTTGCTCCCTGTTCGGGCGGGCTGGGGGCAAGGTTCAGTCTACGGGTGAATCCTCGATCGCGATCACCGCCACCGCATACGAGCAGCAATCGGCGCGGCGCACGAGCCGGTATTCCGGCGTCGGCAGCTGTTACGGTGCCAGCCGTGACGACTACCGACAGCGCGGATTCAGGCAGCGGAGCGGGATCGACCACCGGCGCGACGTCGCCGCAGCGCAGGCCATGGGCTCGAATGGTGCTTTTCCCGATCGCGGTGCTCACGCTGCTGACGGCGCTGCTCGGCATCATGTATCTGGATTACGTCGTCGATCCGGAGAAGAATCTGCACGATTTCCCCATCGCGCTGGTGAACCAAGATGTGGGCGATGTCATCAAAACGGCGGATCGTCAGCAGCAGGTGAATTTCGGTAACCAGATCACCGACGCGCTGGCGAAGGGCGTGCCGTCGGACAAGGTCGACCTGCGGGTGATCAGCATCAGCGAGGCCGAGCAGCAGATGAAGTCCGGCGAGGTCTACGGCACGATCGTCATACCCGGCGATTTCAGTAAGCGCCTCGGCATCCTCGGCGTCGGCAGCGTGATTCCCGGCGACATGGAACGCCCGATCATCACCATGCAGACCAATCCGCGCACCGGCGCGTTCGGCACCCAGATCGTGCTCAGGGTCGGTAATCAGGCGCTGACCGAGGTGAACAAGCAGGTCGGCAAGCAGCTCACCGATCAGGTGACCGAGCAGCTGAAACCGCAACCCGGCGCGCCGCCCGCACCCGAGCTGTCCGGCGCGGCCCGGGTCGCGCTCGCCGATCCGGTGAAAGTCGTTGTCCAGCAGTATCACCCGCTGCCCGATGGCACCGGGCAAGGACTGAGCGCGTTCTTCTACGCGCTGCTGTTGCTGCTCGCCGGTGTGGTCGGCGCGATGGTGATCCACACGATGATCGACGCCCAACTCGGCTTCATCCCGACCGAATACGGGCCGTGGTTCGTGCATTACCCGCCGACGCCGATCTCCCGCTTCCGCACCCTGCTGATCAAGTGGGGTGTGCTGGTGGTGACCGCGAATATCGTCTCGGCGGTCTTCCTGATCGTCGGCAAGATCCTGGATATGCCGATCGATCATCCGCTTGCCCTGTTCCTCTACAGCGCGCTCGCCATCATCGCCGTCGGCGTCACCGGCCTGTCCAGCCTCGCCGCCATCGGCTCCGCGGGCCTGCTGGTGAACCTGATCCTGTTCATCATTCTCGGCCTGCCCTCCTCCGGCGGCACCGTCCCGATCGAGGCAACCCCGCAGTACTTCGGCTGGCTGGCCTCCTTCGAACCGATGCACCAGGTGTTCCTCGGCATCCGCGCCATCCTCTACTTCGACGCCAGCTTCGAGGCCGGTCTCAGCCGCGGCGTCTGGATGGCCGTGCTCGGCCTCGCGATCGGCCTGGCCTTCGGCGCGATCATCACCCGCTTCTACGACCGCAAGGGCCTGCACCGCGGCAACCGCGTCGCGGCCTGATGCTCACCCGGTGCTGACTTCGGCCTCCGACTGTTCGCCGACGCGCATGGCGTAGACGCGATCGAGGAAGTCGCGGTGCGCGCGCAGGGTGGCGTCGAGCAGCTCGCGCCAGGTGCGCCGGTCGACGCGGCGGTCGCTGGCCAACGAGGACAGCGAGGTCGGGCGCAGCCGGTCGACGTGATCAACGATGAAGGTGAGCCTGCGCCGCGGGAATTGCTCACCGATGCGCGGGTTTTCGTTCAGGAAGGTGTCGAGCGAGTACAGATAGTTGATCGCGCGGTTGTACTCCTCGTCGGTGAGGTGATAGTCCATCCGCTTGATCTCGACGATCCACAACTCTCCCGCGTCGTGCAGCAGCACGAAATCCGGTTCGCGCTTCTCGCTGCCGATCGCGGTGGTGAGCAGGGTGGCGCCGAACTTCTGCCGGTACCACCGCTCGAAGCTGGCCCGAACCCGCTTCAGCGATTCGTTCATGCCGAGCGGGGTCCACTCCGGCGCGAGCAGCCACGGTGCCCGCTCGATCAGCTCCTGGAACGGTCGCTCCAGCGAGTGCCGGTCATCGATCAGGGTCTGCAGCCGGTGCACCACCGCGACGCGTTCGGAGGCGATCTGGCCGAGCGAGTAGACCTCGGCGACCCTGGCCGTTTCGAACAGCGCGACAACCACATCGAGCTGATTGTCGGTGTCCTCGGCGACCTCTTTCAGCGTCTCGAGCAGGCTGCGCTGCGGGCCGAGCGAAAGGGCAAGCCGCACAATGCTGTCGATGTGGGCCTTGTCCTCCAGCGCGGCACGGTCCTTGTTGTTCACCAGGATTCGTGCCGCGTCCATCACCGACTTGCGGAACATCCGGTCCTGCGGCGCGATCGCCTGCAGGGTCGCATGGATACCGGACTTCGCCACGAATTCCTCCCACACCCTGCGCTTCACCGAATGCTCACCGAGCCTGCCGAGTTCGCGAACCAGGTTGCGTCCCCATACCGAAAGCGCCTCGCCGCGTTCGGAATTCCACATGATGTCCTGACGGTCGGAGCGGACCAGATCCTCCTCGTCGTCGAGCCAGTCCACATGCACCGCGCCGACCAGGTAGGAGCGCAGCTTGTATTCCCCGGTGAAGCCTTCGGTGATGCCGAAGTCGCGGGTCTGCGCGACCAGTTTGCCGCGCGCGTAGATCCGCACGCCCGCCATCGCGTCGTCCCGATAGGGCTGCTTGGAGTAGGCGGCCCAGCCGGTGACCGGCAGGAAGCTGTCGCCGAACCGGACCGGGCGCTTGGCCACCTCGATCCTGGTCTCGGCAAGCAGTTCGATGGGCAGATCGCGCAGCACGAACCGTTGCGGCACACCGCGTTCGGCGATGCTGTTGTGCACCTGCACCTGCCAGTCGCTGCGCTCGAGCCCGAACCGGGCGGCGAGCTGGCGGCTGAGTTCGGGGCCGGTGCCGACTCGCTTGCGCAGGAAGTCGCGCAGGATCACGGTGGTACCGCGCACGGTGCCGAAGGTGCCGTCGCGCGGACCGGGCCGTGGGTGGTAGTCGCGTTCGGTGTCGGACACCATGTCGTCGAGGCTCATCACGATGTTCGCCACCGGCCAGCCCGCCGGTGTGCGCTCGCTGTCCGCGCCGCCCACCGAGATCACCTCGATGGTGCGGCAGATCCCGAACGGCGCGAGTTTGCCGATGCCCTTGCGCCCCATGACCGGTCGCTCCAGCCGCCGGGACAGGTCGGAGCCGACCCGCATCCGGCGATCCGAACCGACCCGAAGGTAGTGTTCGTTGATCTCGGCTGCTGTCATGCCATGGCCGTTGTCCCGCACCACAATTCGATACGGTTCGTGTTCGGCCGCGTGCAAGGTGCCCGCCAGCATCACGCCCCAGGGCAGCGTCACCTCCACCGTGGTGGCGTCGGCGTCGTAGGAGTTGGCGATCAGTTCGGCGAGGACCGCGGATACGCGGTCGTAGAGGCGGATACCGAGTTTGTCGATGGTGAGTCGACTGATCCGCATCGTGTACTTGTGCTGTCCGTCGATATCGTCCATGTCGGCCCCCAAGGCTCGAGCGGTAGCCGAAAATCCGCTCGAGACCCATCCTCGTCCCCCCGGTTGTCCGCCGTCTGAACAGCTGACCTCCGCTTCATAACGGACGGTCCGGTTCCGGTTTCGATTTCGGCAACCGCCACGCGATCGGGCGGGCGCCGGCTCAGTCTTCGGCCGGGCGCGCGATCGGGAGCCAGTGCGCGACTTCGGCGGCGCGGCTGCCGGAGGCGGTGAGGGCGCCGGAGTCGAGTGCGCTCGCGAAGTCGAGCAGGCCGGTGGCCAGCAGCAGCCAGGTGCGCGGATCGGTTTCGACGACGTTGGGCGGGGTGCCTCTGGTGTGCCGCGGACCCTCGATGCACTGCACCGCGACGAACGGGGGCACCCGTACCTCCACCGAATGCCCGGGGGCCGAGGCCGCGAGGGTGCGCGCGGTCGTGCGCACCGCCGCCGCGAGTTCGGTGCGCGCCGGCGCGTCCACCGACCCGTCGCGCAGCCACTCACTCACCGCATCCACCGCCGACCGCAGCTCGGCCGGACTCACCGATTGTCGCGCCACCTGGCCGAGGTTACCGGCTTCGGGCAGGCCTTGACGCACGCCGCCGCGCGTTCGGCCGACAACTCCGATCGGACCCGCGACGGGTCGTCGGGCGATCAGTTCGGCCGTAGCCTCGATCGCGCGGACGGTGCCTGCGCGCATGCCGAAAGGCCGGGTTGTGGCCCGGCCCTGTGGCTTTCGTTGTTCAGTTGGCGGTCGCGGCATCCTTCGGCGTGGCGCGCATGCCGACGTAGCAGGCTTCGGTGCCGTCGGTGAGGGTGGCGAACACGACGGGCATGTAGTCCTCGCTGAACGACGGCCCCGCGCCGGAGGCGGCGAAAACCGTTGCCGAGACCGGGGTGAGGTCCATGCTCAGCGGCGGCGACATGTCCTTCATCTCGTCGACGAATTCGTACAGCATGTGCGCGGAGCCGTCGTCGCGCTTGCTGACCGTGATCACGACGCCCGCGCGGCGGTAGGTGCCGACGAACGGATCGATGGCCACCTGGACCGGCGGATCGGTTGGCCCGAAGGGATCGGGCATCTGTACCCCGGCGAGCTCGGCGAGCAGTTCGCGGAACAGCGCGGCGTACAGCTGGCGCGCGCCACCGCCATTGGTGAGCAGGGCGACGGCGACCCCGGCCTCGGGGATGGCCCGCAGGTAGGCGTACTGGCCGATCGCGGCGCCGTCGTGGCCGAAGCCCCTGATGCCGTTCCAGTCGTAGAGGGTCCAGCCGAGGCCCCAGCCGTCCGCGCTGACGCTCCAGCGGTCGGGCACGTCGACCTCCCAATTCTGCATCGCCGCAACGGCTTCGGTCGAGAGCACGGTGGTTCCGTCGGCGGCGCGACCACCGTCGAGGTGCATGCGGGCGAACCGGACCATGTCGCCGGCCGAGGTGATGACCCGGCCAGCGGGTGCGACGGAGCGCGGCATGAGATCCCACTCCGGCGCCGGATCCGGGTACTGCCCCGGCGCACCGAGGTGGCTCATCGCGGTGCGGAACTTCAGCGCCTGCTCCGGCAGCGTCACCAGGTGGTCGAGGCCGAGCGGCGTGGCGAGCAGGTCCTGCACGGCCTGGTCCCAGGTCTGGCCGGTCAGCACCTCGATGACGCGGCCGAGCACCATGTAGCCGAGGCCGCCGTAGGACATCGCCGTGCCCGGCTTGCAGTCCAGCGCGACTTCCCGTGCGGCCCTGACGTATTCGGCCAGGCAGTTATCGCCGCGGCCGCCGTCGAAGTTGAAGTCGTTGGTCACGCCGCCGGTGTGGCTGAGCAGCTGCCGGACGGTGATCTCCTTGGTCGCCTGCTCGTCCGGCGTCGCGAACTCGGGCAGCACGTCGACGACGGGCGCGTCGAGATCGAGCTTGCCCTGGTCGACCAGCCGCATGATCATCGTGGCGGTGTAGGTCTTGGCGATCGAGCCGCACAGGAACACCGAGTCGGTGGTGACCTCGACGCCGGTGCCGCGATGCAGGACGCCGCTGGCGATTTCGTACACCTTGCCGTCGACCAGGATGGCCAGCGAGGCGCCTGGCACGTGGTTGGCGACGCGGAGCTCGTCGAGCCGCTGCTGCCAGTGCGCGGGCGAGAACTTCCGGCCGGTGGAATCGGTGGTACCCCAGTCGCCCTGGACCTTCCAGTCACCCTTGGCGCTCCAGCTCACGTTGTTCGACATGTTCTTCTCCTGATCCGAATCCTCGGCGCGTACGCCGTTCTCCTGCTGCGAACAATGTACGCATAGTGGAACGTTGTGCGCAAGTGCGCATGGCGTACTTCGCTGTTTTGCCTGATAGGAGGGGGTCTCAGAACGTCAGATCGACGAAGCCGGGCGCGGCACTACTAGAAAATGGAGCTACCGCGGACATATCTGCGGACCAAGCGCGGTCTATGTACGGGGAGTCCCGATCAGCCGGGCGATACGAGGCGCGAGAGCGCCACCCGCATTGATGGCGAGATGGAGCAGGGCCGGGGCGGTGACGCTACCGGTCCGCCGCCGCAGCCAGCCGAGCGCGACCCCGCCCGCGGCCGTGGCAGCGATCGAGGCCGGAACGCTGTCACCCGCGGCACGAGCCGGGTGAACATGCCAGAGGCCGAATGTCAGCGCACCGAGCACTGATCCGGCACGGGACCCGAATGCGTTGTCCAGCAACGGGTCCAGCGCAGCACGGAAGATCATCTCTTCGCTGTAGACCGTGCTGATCGGGATGTGCACCGCGATCCACTCGGCGGGCGATACCTCCGGCGCGCGACCCTCGAACTCGGACAACCCTCTCCGCACCGACGGAATCGTCAGGGCCACACCGTAACCGGTGGCAACGAGCGAGGCGGCGACGATGCCGTACCGAAACCCCTTCGCGGAGAACCAATTCGGCGTCGCATGGCAGACGGTGGCGAAGCCGGTAGCGAAGCCCGCATTGGCGACGGTCCTGCCGCGGATACCGAGCCCGAGTGCCGGTAGCGCCCAGTTACTCCATGCCAACGGAATACCAATGGCAGCAACGGTTTCCGCAACTCTACTCACTTGATCTTCCGCTCGAAATCCTCGGCCGCCTCGATCTCGGTCCTGATCCGGTCGGACAACGCCGCAGTCCAATCCGGCGGTGCCGCAATGGCCGCCCAGCCGTCGAGCACGAGACTGCCGTAGCGGTGCCCATGTCCATCGGTGACACCCTGCGCGTTGGTGAGATCGGCGGCCACCTGCCAGAAGGTGACGAACGGCCACCAGCGCATCTGCGAGGACACGTCCGCGCCGCGCGGCTCGGACAGCCAATCCGGTTGGGAGAAGATGAGATCCGTCGACCACCAGACGATCGGGTCCGACGCGTGCTGCAGGTAGGCGATCCGCGGCGGCCGCCACTCGGTGGACGGCCGCGCGAGATCGGCACTGTCCGAGGCGAATCGCACGACCAGCCCGTCGGCGTACACCGGCTCGATCTCCCGCGAGCCTGGGTCACGCCGCGAAACGAACTGCTCCCACAGTCGATTCGAGTTCGGCGGACCGACCCACAGCGCGCCGTCCACCTTCGTGCGCAGGTCGGCAAGCCCGTCGAAGGCGGCCTCGGAGCCCTGCGAGCCGAGGCTCTCCCCGTAGACGAGCAGCTTCGGCCGCTGATCCCGTGGCCGCGCGCTCCAGTGCCGGTAGATCGCGTCGAACATCGCCCGCCCCGCGGTCATCGCCTTGCCGCGGTCGGCGAGGAACGACAGCACACTGGGCAGATACGAATACTGCGAGGCGACGATCGCGCTGTCGCCGCCGTACATGTACTCGATCGCGCCGGCCGCCTCGGCATTCACCCAGCCGGTGCCGGTGGTGGTCACCACGACGAGCACCTTCCGGTCGAACGCGCCGGTGCGCTCCAGCTCAGCGGCGGCCAATTCCGCCGGATCCTGTTCGGGCGCGGCCGATTCCAGGCCGACGTAGGCGCGGATCGGCTCGCGGGCCGGCTTACCGGTCACCTCGCTGATCTTGCTGGCGGTCGGCCCGTGCGAGACGAACCAGCGTCCCTCGTAGCCGAGGGTTTCCCATTTCGCCAGCGAGGCCGGGCTGCCGGAGCGTTCGGCCTGCACCGGCTGGATCGCGTTCTCCGAGGTGTGGTCGTTGCGCACGCTGAACGCCGAGTTCGCGACGGCGAAGAAGGCACGCGAGGCGACACCGTTGAAGATGGTCACCGCCAGGATGACGAGCACCAAAAACCCTGCGGCAGGCGCCAATTCGCGCGGCACCCGCACCCACGTGTTGAGCACGCGCGCCAGGAATCGGATCGTCTCACGCACCGTCCGATACACCGCGACGACCGCCATGCCGACTGCCAGACTCAGTAACCCGGTGCGCAGGTAGGCGGGCGTCGTGGTGCCCGCCATCCCCATCAACGCGGTGATCTCGCGTTGCCAGCGCGCCGACTGGACGAGCATCAGTGCCGCACTGAGCGCGGCGGTGATCAGGATCGCGGACTTCACCGCGTAGCGCACCCAGGTTGGCGGCGGCGGAATCTTCGTCAGCCGCGGCCGCACCCAGAGCCGGAACAACCACTCGAGCACACAGCCGACGCCGTAACCGAGTGCGGCGTTGATCCCGCTGATCAGTCCCTGGAACAGCCAGTCACGCGGCAGCAGCGAGGGCGTCACGGACAGCGCGAAGAACACCGTCGCAACGACGAGCCCGACATAGTTCAGATCGATGATGTCTTCCGCGCGCCGCACGACGACGATGCCGCGCACACGCAGCTTCGTCAGGGTTGAGGCGGTCTCGAGCACGAGAACTCAGCGCGTGCGCAGGTCAGGCGCTGGCGGCGGGTCCTTAGCGATCATCACTCGAACAGTATGGCGGGCAGGTACCGTCGGCGGGCGCTTGCCCGCGCCGCCACGCGGTGGCGCCGACACAGATCACATAGTCGACCGGCACGAGGCCACGACCGTACCCGGTCGCATCGATCGGGCACGGTTGGAAAAGCCGCTCGCGTTACCTACTTGAGCGAGCGCTCCCGAACCGCGGACTGTTCCAAGTAGTTTCGGATCCGATCCGACAGATCCGCCGACCAGTCCGGCGGTTCGGCGAGCGCGGCCCAGGCATCGAGCACCAGCGTGCCGTAGCGATGGCCGTGCCCGTCGGTGACGCCCTGCGCGTTCGGCAGGTCGGCGGCGACCTGCCAGAACGTGACGATCGGATACCACGCCATGGTCGGCGACACATCGGATCCGCGCGGCTCGCGTAGCCAATCCGGTTCGGTGAACAGCAGATCCGGCGACCACCAGACCACCGGATCGGACGCGTGCTGCAGATAGGCGATGCGCGGCGTGAGCCAGGTGCTCGACGGCTGCCAGAGATCGCCCCGTCCGTCGGCGAAGCGCACCACCAGTCCGTCCGCGTAGGTCGGCAGCACCTCGGGTGAGCCGGGATCGCGGCGGGCGACGAATTCGCCCCACAGCCGGTTCGAGTTGGGCGGCCCGACCCACAGCACCCCGTCGGCCTTGGTGCGCAGGTCGGACAGGCCGTTGAACGCGCCCTCCGAGCCTTGCGAGCCGAGGCTCTCGCCGTAGACGAGCAGCTTCGGCCGCGCCTGCGCCGGACGCGCCGACCAGTGCTCATACACCTTGTCGAACACCAGCTTTCCCATCCGCGTCGCCTTCGCCTTGTCCGAAAGGAACGACAGCACGCTTGGCAGATACGAATACTGGGTGGCGACGATCGCGGTGTCGCCGCCGTACATCATCTCGACGGATTCGGCGCTGGTCGAGTCGACCCAGCCGGTGCCCGTCGTGGTCACCACGACCAGGGCTTTGCGGTCGAAGGCGCCGGTGCGCTCGAGTTCGGCGGCGGCCAGCTCGGCCTGTGCCTCCGGGCCGTTCGCCGATTGCAGACCGGTGTACACCCGGATCGGCTCGCGCGCGGGTTTGCCGGTGACCCTGGTGATGTCGGCGGCGGTCGGCACGTAGGAGACGAACCAGCGGCCCTCCGAGCCGAGCGTCTCCCACTTCGCCAGCGAGTTCGGGCTGCCTGACCGTTCCGGCAGTTGCGGCTGCGTGGCATTGGCCGAGGTGTGGCTGTTGCGCACGCTGAACGCCGAATTCGCCACCGCGAAAAAGCCTTTGGCCAGCACGCCGTTGAACAGCGTCACGGCGACGATGGTGACGATCAGGAAGCCGATGGGCAGCGCGAACTTGCCAGGGATGTGCACCCACTCGGTCAGCTCACCCGCAACCCACCTGACCAGCCATCGGACGGCGCGGAACACCCCGATCACCAGCGCGATCACGACGACACTCAACGCACCGGTGCGCAGGAAGCCGGTGGTCGTGGTGTCGGTCATGCCCATCAGCTCGGTGATCTCGCGCTGCCACCGCGCCGATTGCACCAGCATCACGATCGCGACCACCACGCAGGCGACCACCGTGACCGCCTTGATCACCCCGGGTACCCACGGGGGCAGGCCGACGAAAACCCTTGTCACGGAAGCGGGTAGCCGCGGCCGGACCCAGCCGCGGAACGCCCACTCCAGCAGACAGCCGACGCCGTAGCCGATGGCCGCGTTGACCCCGCCGATGAGCCCCTCGAACAGCCAATCCCTCGGCAGCAGCGAGGGAGTCAGCGACAACGAGAAGAACAGCGTGGCAACGACAACCCCGACGTAGTTCGGGCGGAAGAAACGCTCGACGGTGCCGACGATGTCGCCGGCACCACCGGCCAGACGCACTGAGACCGCTTCAGCCTCAGTCGCCATCAGATCGCGCTTGCCCCGAACAACTTCGGCAGCGTGCCTTCGTGCGCGGCACGCAGCTCGTCCATGGGGACGGTGAACTGCCCTTGTACCTCAACCGAATCCGTGCCCTGGTCGACCACACCGATGCGCACCCACGGCAATTCGCGGGCGGTGCACATCTTGGTGAACCTGGTCTCCTCCGAGCGCGGCACCGCGACGAGCACGCGGCCCGCCGATTCGGAGAACAGCGTCACGAACGGGTCGGCGCCCTCGGGAAGCAGGACGCGGCAACCGGTTTCGCCCGCCAGCGCGGCCTCGACGACGGTCTGGATCAGCCCGCCCTCCGAAAGGTCGTGCGCGGCACTGATCATGCCGTCGCGCGAACCCGCGGTGAGCACCTCGGCGAGCAGCTGCTCGCGCGCGAAGTCGACCACCGGCGGCACGCCGCCGAGGTGGTCGTGCACGACCTGGGACCAGATCGAGCCGCCGAATTCGTCGCGGGTGTCGCCGAGCAGGATCAGCGTCTCCCCCGGCTCGAGGCCGAGCCCGGTCGGGATGCGCCGGTGCACGTCGTCGATGACGCCGAGCACGCCGACAACGGGGGTCGGCAGAATGGCCGTCTGACCGGTCTGGTTGTAGAAGCTGACGTTGCCGCCGGTGACCGGAATGCCAAGCGCCACACAGCCGTCCGCGAGACCGCGGACGGCCTGCTGGAACTGCCACATCACGCCGGGATCCTCGGGCGAACCGAAGTTGAGGCAGTTGGTGACGGCCTTCGGGGTGGCGCCGGTGGTTGCCACATTGCGGTAGGCCTCGGCCAGCGCGAGCTGCGCGCCGGTGTACGGGTCAAGCTTGGTGTAGCGGCCGGACGCGTCGGTGGCCAGCGCGATGCCGAGCCCGGTCTCCTCGTCGATCCGGATGACGCCCGCGTCGGCGTGCTCGGCGAGCACCGTGTTGCCGCGCACGTAGCGGTCGTACTGCTCGGTGATCCACTTGCGGCTGCACAGCTGCGGGCTGGCCAGCATCCGCAGCAGCGTCGCGCGCAGTTCGTCGCCGGTCTTCGGGCGGGTCAGCTTGTCGGTGCTGTCAGCGATCAGTGCGTCCTGCTCGTCGGGACGCCGCACCGGGCGCTCGTAGACCGGGCCTTCGTGCGCGACGGTGCGCGGCGGCACGTCGACAACGGTCTCGCCGTGCCAGGTGATGACGAGGCGGTCACCGTCGGTGACCTCGCCGATCACCGTGGCCAGGGTGTCCCACTTGCGGCACACCGCCATGAACGCGTCCACGTTCTCCGGGGTGACCACCGCGCACATGCGCTCCTGCGATTCGCTGGAGAGCACCTCGGCCGGGGACATGCCGGTCGCGCGCATCGGCACCTGGTCAAGGTCGATGTGCATGCCACCGTCACCAGCGGCCGCGAGTTCGGAAGTGGCGCAGGACAACCCGGCGCCGCCGAGGTCCTGGATGCCGACAACCAGCTTGGCCGCGTACAGCTCGAGGCAGCACTCGATGAGCACCTTCTCGGTGAACGGGTCGCCGACCTGCACGCTCGGCAGCTTCTTGCGGCCGGTGCCCGACTCGTCGCCGGAGAAGGTGTCCGAGGCGAGCACGGAGACGCCGCCGATGCCGTCCAGGCCGGTGCGCGCGCCGAACAGAATGATCTTGTTACCGGTGCCGGAGGCGAAGGCCAGGTGCAGGTCCTCGACCCGCATGACACCGGCACACAGCGCGTTCACCAGCGGATTGCCCTGATAGGACGGGTCGAACACGGTCTCGCCGCCGATGTTCGGCAGGCCGAGCGAGTTGCCGTAACCGCCGACGCCGCGCACCACACCGTCGACCACGCGCCTGGTGTCGGCCGCGTCCGCTGCGCCGAAGCGCAGCTGATCCATCACCGCGATCGGCCTGGCGCCCATCGCCATGATGTCGCGCACGATGCCGCCGACGCCGGTCGCCGCGCCCTGATACGGCTCGACGTAGGACGGGTGGTTGTGGCTCTCCACCTTGAAGGTGACGGCCCAGCCGTCGCCGACGTCGACGACGCCCGCGTTCTCCCCGATGCCAGCGAGCATCGAGGAGCGCATCTCCTCGGTGGTGGTCTGGCCGAAGTAGCGCAGGTGCACCTTCGACGACTTGTAGGAGCAGTGCTCGCTCCACATCACCGAGTACATCGCCAGTTCGGCGTCGGTCGGCCGACGGCCGAGGATCTCCTTGATGCGGGCGTACTCGTCGTCCTTCAGACCCAGCTCTTTATAGGGTTGCGGCACGTCGGGAGTTGCTGCGGCTGCGCTGACGGTGTCGACCTGCGAAGTCACGGGGTACAGCGTCCTTTCGACATGATCGGGCGCGCTGCGTGGTTACGCTGCGCTACCTGCTCCGCGCTCGACCCGAACATGTCAGGGGTCCTTAACTCGGGCCGGGTGCGCGAAGCTGGGGAATTGCCTGGAAGTTTAGCCGTGACCATCGCTGGGCACCGGGCCGCATAGGCATCCCGCCCGGTTCGCCGGATTCCTGTGCGCCAGGTCACAGGACGCGACCGGCACCGTGCGCGCCGACGCGGGTCACACCACCGGTCACAGATACTCTTGGCCCGTGAACGAACGATCGGGGGTTGCGGATTCCGCTGAGCCGGTTGCCTCGAAAAACTGCAGCGGCGCCGCGTCCGCCGAACCGACCAGCGCCGCGCGCGTCCCACTGTCGCGGGAACAGCGGCGCTGGCTGCTGATCGCGGTCGGGCTGTTCGCCGCGTCGGCGGTCCTGTCGCTGCTGGTGCACTGGTGGTCCGGATACATCGATCTGCAGGTCTATCGCAACGGCGCCAGGGTCTGGCTCGACAACGGCGAGCTATATGGGCCGATGCCGCCGGTCGCCGGAATCGGGCTGCCGTTCACCTATCCCCCGCTCGCCGCGCTGTTCTTCGCGCCGCTCGCACTGATTCCGTTGCCGGTGGCCGAGGTGCTGGTGCTGGTCACCTCGCTGGCGAGCCTGGGCGCCACGCTGTGGGTGGTGCTCGCGCGCATCCGGCCCGAGCTGTCCAAGACCACCGCGCTGACGATCGTCATCGGCGCGGTGGCGCTGCTGCAGACCTTCGAACCGCTGCGCCAGACCTTCGGCTTCGGCCAGATCAACCTGGTCCTGATGGCCGCGATCACGCTGGACTGCCTGGTGCGCAAGCCATTCTGGCCGCGCGGCATGCTGATCGGCATCGCGGTGTCGGTGAAGCTGATTCCCGGCGGGTACCTGCTGTACTTCCTGCTGCGCAAGGACTGGAAGGCGGCGGGCACGCTGGTCGTCTCGGCGATCGCGGCGGTCGGCCTCGGTTTCCTGCTGTTCCCGAGTGATTCGGCCGAGTACTGGTTCCATACGCTCGCCGATACCGGCCGGATCGGGCCGCCGTACTTCGCGGGCAACCAGTCGATCAAGGGCATGGTGTTCCGGCTCGGCCTCGCCGACTCGGTGGCCACCGCGCTGTGGATCGCGCTGTCGCTGGTGGCGGTCGCGCTGGCCGCAGTCTGGATGCGCAGGCTGATCGAGGCGGGCGCGACCGTTGCCGCGCTGATGGTGAATGCCGCGGTGGTGCTGCTGGTTTCGCCGATCTCCTGGTCACACCACTGGGTCTGGATCGCGCCCGCGCTGGTGGTGACGGCGGACGCGATCGTGCGCGGCCGGCGCGGCCCGCTGTTCCTCGGCTCCGTCGGCGTGCTCACCGTCATGTTCATCATCGGGCCGCAGTGGCTGCTGCCGCACTCCGAGGACAAGGAACTCGGCTGGGCCTGGTGGCAGCAGCTCATCGGCAGCAGTTACGTCCTCGCCACCCTCGCCGTGTTCGTCATCGCGGTGGCGACCTATCGCCCGGTGACGGCCGGTGTGAGGAAAGCGGCCAGCGCCGCGGCGTAGGCCGCGACATCGGCGGCGCCCATCATTTCGCGCGCCGAATGCATGGCGAGCTGGGCCGCGCCGACGTCGACCGTCGTCATGCCGGTGCCAGCGGCCGTCATCGGACCGATGGTCGATCCGCACGGCAGATCCGCGCGATGGACATAGCGCTGCAACGGAACTCCCGCCTGCGCGCAGGCCAGCGCGAACGCGCCGGCGCCGACGGCGTCGGTGGCGTAACGCAGATTCTGGTTGACCTTGAGCACCGGTCCGCCGTTCACCTGGATCCGGTGCGCGGGCTCGTGCCGCTCGGCGTAGTTCGGGTGCGTCGCGTGCGCCATATCACCGGAGGCACAGACCGAACCGGCAACGGCGGCAAAGAATTCGGACCGGTCGCCGCCGCGCGACAGCACGATCCGCTCCAGCACCGTCGGCAGCAGATCGGACTGGGCACCGCGATCGGACTGGCTGCCGACCTCCTCGTGGTCGAAGGTGGCGAACACCGGAATGGCCGCGCCCGGCTCCTCGGACGCGGCGAGAAAGGCCCGCAGGCCCGCGTAGCAGGTGCCCTGGTTGTCCAGCCTCGGCGCACTGACCAGATCCTGGTCGCGGCCGATGATCCGGCTCGGCGCCAGATCGTGCGTCATCAGCTCCCAGCCGAGCAGCGTGGCCGGGTCGACCCCCGCGTGCTCGGCGACGAACGCCAGGAACGACCTCGGCTCGCGGCCGACGCCCCACACCGCGTTGACGTGCCGCTGCGGATCCAGCGTGACGCCCTTGCGGTCCTCGGACAGGTGAATGGCCAGCTGGGGAACGCGCAGGATCGGCTCGTCGATGCGAACAAGCCGCTCGCGCACCGCGTCTCCGTCGCGCACGCTGAGCCGACCTGAGATGCCGAGCTCGCGATCGAGCCAGGAATTGAGCAACGCACCGCCGTAGGGCTCGAGGCCGACCAGCTGCCATCCGGCCGAGGCCAGATCGGGATGCTGTTTGACGCGCAGGTTCGGGCTGTCGGTGTGCGCGCCGACCACCCGGAACGGTGTCACCCCCGCGGCATCCGCGCTCGCCCACGCGATCAGCGAGCCGCCGCGCACCACGTAGTGCTTGCTCGGGCCGTCCGACGGCCACGGCGCGGCTTCGTCGAGGCGGGTGAAGCCGTTCGCGTCCAGTTCGCGGGCCGCCGTCCGAACGACGTGGAAGGGCGAGGGTGACTCATCGATGAACGCGCACAACCCGGGGGCGGTGGCGGCGGTGGTGGAAACGGGCATGCCTGCGATCCTAGGGTCCGGTGATCTTGGGTACCGGAAATGCTGATCAAGGCAGGGCCGGTGGCGTTCTCGCCAGGCGTGAACGCCGACCTGCCCACCTACTATCCGCTAAGTCGCGCTAGTTGCTAAGTCGCGCTGCTACCCGATAGTCCCCTCGCGGGGACGGACTAGACGTTGAAGTTCGCGCAGGTCTTGGCTACGTCGCCCATCCGCTGGCCAAGCTCGGGGCTGGCGGCGAGCGCGGTCTCCATGCCGTTCTTCTGCTTCTGCGCGGAGAATTCCTGGAACGCCTTGGTTCGCGTCTCCATCGGCACGTTGTATGCCATTTCCAGCACGCCCTTCTGGACCGGCGAAGAGTCGAGGCGCGCGGCCATATCGGGCGCCGAGACGTGCATTGCGGCGTCGATTTGCTTGAACGAGCAGGTGGATCCGAGCAGCGGGCTCAGATCGTCGATCATATCCGCGCTGGCAATTCCCGTGCCGAACAACGAAGCACCTGCGGCGATCCCGCTGATGGCGAGAGTGGCCAAGGCGTATCGCGGGTTGAGCATCTTCATGAATTCACCCTTCGGAGAGCTCGATCGGATGTTCGGGGCTGAATACCCCGGCGGTGATGGTACCCAAGGAATTCGGTGGGTCAGCTACCCAGTCCGGTCAGCGCACGTTTACGCCGGATTGGCCGAGCGTCATTTACCTGCCGGACATGGGCGAATCGCACGGAATATCTCGACGCGGACCGGTCGAAGATGGTTGGCGCGTCGAACATCGTTGCGCCCCATGGCGGGAACCCTAACCCGACGCATAACAACTGACCAGTTCGTAAGCCATTCTACGTAATTCGGACACTACATCGTGTCGCCGCACGAACAGGTGTAGCGACGTGCTAAAAGCTTGTCCTATGAATTGGAGCGTAAACGCAGAAGCGCACAACTCCCGCAGATCACGTTCCGTAGCCACCCTCGCGGCGTCCGGACTGATCGCCTGCGCTTTGACAACACTGGGTGTGCCGCCGGCTTCGGCCGATCCGGCCGCCGATGCGAAACTCGTGACTTCCACGGCAAGTTCGCCGGACGGCTCCCGGATAACCGACACGGAGTCCATCGACGATCGCAATATCCGACTTCAGGTTTATTCCGCCGCAATGGATAAGACTTTTCCGGTCGAGATCCAGCGGCCCGCCGATACTTCGGTGCCGAGGCCGGCCCTGTATCTGCTGAGCGGTGCGGGCGGCGGGATCGACATCGCCTCGTGGCAGGCGCAAAGCGACGCCCGCCAGTTCATGGCGGACAAGAACGTCAACCTGGTGCTGCCGATCGGTGGCATGTTCAGTTATTACACCGACTGGATCAAGGATGACCCGGTACTCGGGCGCAACAAGTGGAAGACCTACCTGACCGAGGAACTGCCGCCCATCATCGACGCGGCGCTCGGCACCAATGGCCTGAATTCCATCGCGGGCATCTCCACCTCGGCAACCACCGTGCTCGCGCTGCCCATCGCCAAGCCGGGTCTCTACAAAGCCGCCGCGGCCTATAGCGGCTGCGCCCAGACCAGCGACCCGCTCGGTTCGCGCTTCGTGAAATTCGTGGTCGACGGATACGGCAATGCCAACCACGAAAACATGTGGGGGCCGACGGGATCGCCCGATTGGCTCGCCAACGATCCGTATCTGCACGCCGAGGGGCTGCGCGGCACGGAGCTGTACATCTCCTCTGGCAACGGCCTGCCGGGTCGTTACGACACCTTGGACGGCCCGCACGCCCAGCCCGGCGTGAGCGGGCTGGCCAACCAGATCCTCATCGGCGGCATGATCGAGGCAGCCACCTACCACTGCGCGCAGAATCTGCAGGCCAAGCTGACCGAGCTGGGCATCCCCGCCACCTACGCGCTGCGTGATTCGGGTACGCATTCGTGGGGCTACTGGCAGGACGAGCTCAAGTCGTCCTGGCCGGTGCTCGCGCACGGCATGGGCCTGCCCGCCTAACACGTCTAGACGGTTTCAAGACGGTCCAGGAGGACCGGGTACGGCCTGTATACGGGCCGCCCGGTCCTCCTTGCGTTTACGGGTGCGAGTTGCCGTGCGGGACAACCAGACTGTGCGACAAGGCTGTGCACTGGGACAGCAGGCGTCCGAAAGCGTGGGTAAGGAACTCCGGCGGTGGTGGCACGCATTCGGAGTAGTCGAGTGGCGCGATAGATCCGCGACCGTTTCGTGCGGGCAGGCGCCGCCGGGTGCTCTGAGCTACGACATCGAGAGTCACGCGGGCGCGGTTACCTATTCAACGCACGACCTATACCCGAAAACGAGATCGTGCCGGACGCCTGCAGTGCGTCCGGCACGATCTCGATCTGTCCGGCTAGGCAGGGGCCCAGCCGGGCGGGGGAAAAACTAGACGACCGCGACGATGATCGCCAGAATCACGCCGAGGGCCGCAACGGCAGCACCGAGAAAACTACCAACACCGGGGAGCAGCATTCTTTGTTCCTCCTGTTTAGGGATTGATCCGCTGCGCTGCGATGCGCAGCGGTCATTGCCGATTTGGCATGTGAATGTCGAACTGCCTCACTGCGGAGGCGTTCACGATCTCGGCCTGCTCGGAGACTGCACGTTGGACGCCTACTGTGCAGGGCGTCCGACACGATCTCGATCTCAGCTGGCCGGACAGTTTCTAGCTAAACGACGGCGAGGATGATTGCGAGAATCACGCCGAGGGCCGCAACGGCGGCACCAAGAAAACTACCAACACCGGGCAGAAGCACAGTTCCTCCTGTTTGTCGGTCGAGCTCACTGATCAGAGTGTCGAGCTGCCTCGGCCGCGAGAAAGAAGCCGAGGTTTGCCTCTAGAGGCGGCATTTCACGAACTCAGTTAGCTGAAGAGCAGCTGACTAGACGGCGGCGATGATGATCGCCAGAATCACGCCGAGGGCCGCGACAGCAGCACCGAGGAAACTACCAACACCGGGGAGCAGCATTTTTTCTCCTGTTTGTCGGTGGATCGATGTGATCGTGCAGTAGCGATGACGCCAACTGCCGATTGGAGACTGTAGAACATCCACGGCCGATAAGAAAATCAGCCGAGACCGCCTCGCTCAGGAGACGGCTTCGTGATCTCGGTCAGCTCGGAAAGCTAGACGACCGCGATGATGATGCCGAGAATCACGGTCAGAGCGGCAACAGCGGCACCGGCCATACTTCCAACGACGGGGAGCAGCATTGTTCCTCCTGATAGTAGGTCGAACCCATTTGGTCGATCGGTGACGGTATGTCACCGCCGATTTCAGACTGTCGACTTCCTCGACATATCAGAAAGTAGCCGACATTGCCTCACATCGGAGGCGTTTGACGAACTCGGTCGGTTGGAAAGTTAGACGACCGCGATGATGATGCCGAGAATGACGGTCAGCGCGGCAACAGCGGCACCGGCCATACTTCCAACCACGGGCAGCAGCATTGTTCCTCCTGATAGTAGGTCGATCCATGGATGACTTAGCGATCGTGATCATGCCAACTGTCAAGGAACAAACCTCGAACCGACCCGGCGTGTCGGGAAATTCGCCGACACACCCCCCTTGTGGGCGGCGAATTTAATTGGACGCCAATGCTCAATAATCGAATTGGACGATCGTCCGGCCAGCCGAATGCCCAACCGGCGCAAGCAAATCCATCGAACACGACCCCACCGCACAATCCCCCATACCACCTTCTACGCGTCACGCGCAAAAGCACAGGAGAACAGATAGTCCAATAGTCGGCAAAAGGTCTCCGCAGCGCGCAGCGAGAGACGCGAACGACACCTCGTTGCGCCAACCGAACACCGCAATCACATGGACTCCGAGCGCCGAGAACGCACAATCAGAAAGATTTGCGCTTCTGATTCAGCGAATCGTTCGCGGTCAATCAATTCCACGCAGAATTAACGACTGTGCCGCCGATCGGGGCCGGCACGGCCGGATCGGACTTTCGGGACATTCGTCCGGCGACAGCGCTACTCGGGGTTCGCGGAAACCAGTTCCAGTAATCGCATCAGTTCGGCATAGCGGCGCGCGCCGATCCGGGACCGCAGTTCCTGTTCCGCCCGCGACTCCTCGGCTCGCACCGACGCGACCAGTTCCGCACCGAGTCGGCTCAGCCCGATCAGGATCCGCCGACGGTCGTCCTGCGCCGCAAGCCGGAAGATCAGACCACGCTCGGCCAGGTAGTCCGCGTGCCTGGTCGCCGAGGACGGCGCAAGCTGCGACCTGGCCGCGAGCTCGCTCATGGTGATGCCGGTCTCACTGGAGAGATTCGACAACATCGACCACTGGTCGGGTGTTAGCTGCCTGGCACACAGTGCGGCGTCCAAGTGACGCAGCCAACCGCGTTCCGCGGCACGCAGCGCACCATGCAGCGTCGAATATCCGCTTACAATGGTCGTCATTGTTATTCCTGCCTGCCATGAATTTCGCTCTAACGAGAAGAAGAGTACCGAATGCCAGCGTTCGGCGAGAGCCCAGAGGGCACAATCGAGATCCTGAACATAGTCCCGATGCAGGGACCTGGCGGTATCGTGGCCCCCTCCTGCGACGCGGCGATTTCCCTTGCGGTGGACGAAATCAACCGGGGCACAGGAATTCTCGGGCGCGAAATTCGTACTACGAATATCGATGGAGGGCGGCCGCCGCACGAGGTGGCGAGCGAGGTTTCCGCGCTACTCGCCACCGGCATGGTGGACGCGATCACCGGCTGGCACACCTCAGCGGTGCGGCGGGTGGTGGCCAAGGCAACCGCCAGCCGGGTGCCCTATTTATTCGCCACCGGGCACGAGGGGCTGCCGGACGAGCTACCCGGTGTGCTGATGCTCGGCGAGCACCCGGCGGGGCAGACGCTGCCCGCCCTGCGCTGGCTCGCGCGCGAGCACGGCGTGCGCCGATGGGCCATCATCGGCAACGACTACATCTGGCCGCGTGAGTCGGCCAAGGCGATCCGCAACAGCCTGGCCGACCCCGGTGACGTCGTGCTCGAACAGTTCGTGCCGCTCGGCGCACCCGATTTCGGCGACTTCCTCGCCGACCCGGCACTGGACCAGGCCGACGGCGTGGTGATCCTGATGGTCGGCGCGGATGTGTCCCGGTTCAATCGGCAGTTCGCCGCGACCGGACGCGCCGCCGAGCAGCTGCGGATCAGCCCCGCCGCCGACGAGAACGTGTTACTGGCAGGCGGTGCGGGGGCCAACCACAACTTCTATGTCGCGTCCAGCTTCTTCATCGACCAGCGCACACCGGACGGGCGGGACCGGGTCGACCGCTATCGCAAGCTGCACGGCGAGTTCGCGCCCGCGCTGACCAGTTTCAGCAATATGACCTACGAGGCCATTCACACCCTCGCCGGGCTCGCGCACGCGGTGGGTTCTCTGCGGGTACCCGACGTGCTGGGCGCGATCGACCACGGCGTACTGCTGGAGACGCCGGGCGGGCAACGCGCCTTTCAAGGCAACCAGGCCATCCAGCACGGCTATATCGCCCGCGCGAACGGCGTCGTCTTCGACATCGTCGCCAGAATCACCTGAGCTCTGTCTAATTTGCGGCGCCTGCGGCGCCGCGTGTTCGCAAAACTCGCGCTGTCGTGGTTGCGAATCGCCCGATCGATCGATCAGGCGGAGACCAGGGTGTCGAGCACCGACAAGAACAGGCCTAGGCCGTCGTCGCTCGGGCCGGTCAGTGCCTCGGTCGCATGTTCGGGGTGCGGCATCAGGCCGACAATGCGGCCGTCGGCCGAGGCGATGCCTGCGATGCCGCGCTGCGAGCCGTTCGGGTTATCGCCCGCGTAGCGGAAGACCACCCGGCCCTCACCCTCCAGCTCATCGAGCACGGCGGTCGAGGCCTGGAAGCGGCCCTCGCCGGACTTCAGCGGGATCAGGATCTGGGCACCGGCCTCGTAGCGCGAGGTCCACACGGTCGACGCCGATTCCACCCGGAGCCACTCGTCGCGGCAGATGAAGTGCAGCCCGTCGTTGCGGGTCAGCGCGCCTGGCAGCAGTCCGGCCTCGCACAGCACCTGGAAGCCGTTGCAGATGCCGAGCACCGGCAGGCCGGTCTTCGCGGCGCGCACGACCTCGCCCATCACCGGCGCGAACCGGGCGATGGCACCGGCGCGCAGGTAGTCACCGTAGGAGAAGCCGCCGGGCACGATGACCGCGTCGACCTGCTTCAGATCGGCGTCGGCATGCCAGAGGCTGACCGCCTCGGCACCGGCCAGGCGTACCGCCCTGGCCGCGTCGACATCGTCGAGCGTGCCCGGAAACGTGATGACTCCGATGCGTGCGCTCATGACAGCCGGGTTACTTTCCACTCCTCGATCACGGTGTTGCACAGCAGCGATTCCGCGATCTGTTCGAGCTCGGCGTCCCCGACGTTGTCATCGACGTCGAGTTCGAATCGCTTGCCCTGCCGTACATCCGAGATGCCCTCGAATCCCAGGCGCGGGAGCGCACCGACGATGGCTTGTCCCTGGGGGTCCAGGATCTCTGCCTTCGGCATCACCTCGACCACGACTCGTGCCACGCGTTGCTCCTCATGTGGTGGTGGGGGGTTACCTGAGCAGCGTAGTTGTGGTTGCTGCCCGCGGCATCCTCGGGGTCGGCCAAAATCGCCGCGGGTGCCCTGCTCCCGATCGGGCAATAGCATGGCGGGATGCGCATAGCTCACTTCGGCCACTCCTGTCTGCTCGTCGAGCTACACGGAAAGAAGGTGCTGTTCGATCCGGGCACCTTCTCGCACGGCTTCGAGGGGCTCACCGATCTGGACGTCATCGCGATCACCCATCAGCATCCGGACCACATCGATCCGAACCGGATCGAGGCACTGGTCGACGCCAATCCCGGCGCCCGGCTGCTTTCCGATCCGCAGACCGCGCACCAGCGCGGCGAACGGTGGGAGGCGGTGCACGCAGGCAACGTGCTCGAGCTCGGCGACCTGCGGATCACCGGGGGCGGCGGCAGGCACGCGGTGATCCACCCGGAGATTCCGGTCGTCGACAACACCGTGTTCCAGCTTGGCACCCCGGACGATCCGGCCCAGCTCGTGCATCCCGGTGACTCGCTGTGGGTGCCGCCGGTGCCGGTCGGCGTGCTCGCACTCCCGGCGGCCGCGCCGTGGATGAAGCTCAGCGAGGCCGTCGACTACCTGCGCGCGGTCGCGCCGCGCACCGCGCTGCCCATCCACTACGGCATCATCGAGCAGGCGGCACAGGGCATCTACTTCGGCAGGTTGGCCGAAATGGGTCCTGCCGACACCGAATTCACCGTGGTGGAGCCGGAGGACCAGCGCGAGTTCTAGCTCGCGGCTACCCGGGCTGGTCGGCGTAGTTCAGCAGGAACAGCGCCTCGGCCAGTGCCATGTGCTCGATTTCGGACGGGTCGACGCTCTCGTTGGGCGCGTGGATCAGACACGTCGGCTCCTCGACCCCGATCAGCATGATCTCGGCCTCCGGGTAGGTGTCGGCGAAGACGTTGCACAGCGGGATCGATCCGCCCTGCCCCTGCGTGGTTGCGGCGCGGCCGTAGGAGGCCGCCAGCGCCGCCTCCATCGCCTCGCGGGCCGGGCCGCCGTTGCCGGAGCGGAACGGCGCGCCGCTGCCCTCGAGTTCGATGGTGAGTTCGGCGTTCCACGGGGTGTTCGCCTCGAGGTGCGCGACGAGCGCCTTGTGCGCCTGATCCGGGTCGGTGCCGGGCGGGATGCGCAGATTGAGCCTGGCGCGCGCCGACGGCTGGATGGCACCGGCCGAGCCGACGACCGGCGGGGCGTCGATCCCGAGCACCGTCAAAGCCGGTCGCGCCCAGAGCATGTCGGCGATGGTGCCGTCACCGACCAGCTCGACCCCGCGCAGCACGCCGGCGTCGATGCGGAACTGATCCTCCGGGTACTGCACGCCGGACCAGCGCTGATCATTCGGCAGACCGGCCACCGTGGTGTTGCCGTGCTCGTCGCGCAGCGTGGCGAGCACGTGGATCAGCGCGGCGAGCGCGTCCGGTGCCGGTCCGCCGAACATGCCGGAATGCAAAGGGCCGGTGAGAGTTCGGACGGTAATGACAACATTCACGCTGCCGCGCAACGTTTCCGTCAGCGTCGGAACGCCCGCGGCGAAGTTTCCGCAGTCGCCGATCAGGATCGCGTCGGCCCGCAACAGGTCGGGGTTGGCCTCGACGAAACGCTCCAGCCCGCCGGTGCCCTGCTCCTCGGAACCCTCGGCGACCAGCATGACGCCGAGCGGCAGGTCGGGACCAAGCGCGCGCAACGCGGTCAGGTGCATCACGATATTGCCCTTGCAGTCAGCGCTGCCTCGGCCGTACCAGCGGCCGTTCTTCTCGGTCAGTTCCCAGACCGGAGTGCGCCATGCCGCGCTGTCCAGCGGCGGCTGCACGTCGTAGTGGCAGTACAGCAGCACCGTCGGCGCACCGGGCGGCGCGGGCCGGGCGGCGATGACGGCCTTGCTGCCGTCCGGCGTTTCGTGCAGCCCGACCCTGGTCAGCCCCGCCGCGACAAAGGCGTCGGCGACCCAGTGCGCGGCGCGGTCGCATTCCTCCGGCGGGAACTGGCGCGGATCGGCCACCGACTTGAACGAAACAAGCTGCGTCAGATCGGTTTTCGCCTGCGGCATGAGCGCGGCTACCTTCGCGCGCAGCTCGGCGGTGCGGGAATCGTCGGTCATTGCCAGCGCCTCACTTCTTCGTGTCGTCGCGCTCCGTGTCGCGCCCCGGATGCCGAGACGGTCCGGGCCGCGGCGGCCGACAGCGCCGCTGCCCCCACTCTGACACGAACCGACCGGTACAAAGGTTGAAATGTAGTCGACCGAGCAGTCCGTGTCGCCCGACTTCCGGCGACGGCATCGACTACTCGACCGGCCACGTGTGATTGTGTTGGGTGACCGCAGTTCGGTACCAGCACGCGAGCCGACTCTCCGGAGGCCATCCGATGTCACACAGCGCAGACTCCGACGACCTGTTCGCCATGCCTGGCATGAGCCGGGCCGCCCCCAAAGCCGGTTTCCCGCAGCACGGCCTGTTCGCCGAGGTCGCCTATGAGATCGTGCACGACGAACTCATGCTCGACGGCGTCTCCCGGATGAATCTGGCCACCTTCTGCAGCACCTGGGTGGACGAGCAGGCCCGCAAGGTGATGATCGAGTCGCTGGACAAGAACGTCGTCGACAAGGACGAATACCCGCAGACCGCCGAGTTGGAGCGCCGCTGCGTCCGGATGATCGCCGACCTGTGGCACTGCCCCGATCCGGCCGCGACGCAGGGCACCTCGACCACCGGATCGAGCGAGGCCGCGATGCTCGGTGGGCTGGCGGCCAAGTTCCGCTGGCGGCAGCGCGGCGGCACCGGCACACCCAATTTCGTGTGCGGGCCGGTCCAGGTGTGCTGGGAGAAGTTCGCGCGCTACTTCGACGTCGAGATCCGTCAGATTCCGCTGCGCGGCGACCGACTGACCATGCACCCGGACGACGTGGCCGCCTACTGCGACGAGCGAACCATCATGGTGGTCGCGACATTCGGGCAGACCTTCACCGGACTCTTCGAGGACGTCGCCGGAATCAGCAGCACCCTCGACCAGCTGCAGGAAACAAGCGGCTTGGATATCCCGATCCACGTCGACGCGGCAAGCGGCGGCTTCCTCGCCCCGTTCACCGCGCCCGAGCTGGTATGGGATTTCCGGCTGCCTCGGGTGAAGTCGATCAACGCCTCCGGCCACAAGACGGGGCTCGCGCCGCTCGGCGTCGGCTGGGCGATCTGGCGCGAGGCGGCCGACCTGCCCGCCGAGCTGATCTTCGACGTCGACTACCTCGGCGGCAGCGTCGGCACCTTCAACCTCAACTTCTCGCGGCCGGGCGGGCAGGCGATCACGCAGTACTACGAGTTCATTCGGCTCGGTCACATCGGATACACCCGCGTGCAGTCGGCCATCTACCGCGCGGCCGGGCGGCTGGCGACGGGCCTGCGCGAGTTCGGGATATTCGAGATGCTGCACGACGGCGATCCGCACCGTGGCATCACCGCGGTGGCGTGGCGGCTGACCGGTGATCCCGGATTCAACCTGTACGACCTGTCGGATCGCTTGCGCAGCAGGGGCTGGCTGATCGCGGCTTATCCGCTGCCCGCGGACCGGGAGGACGAGACGATCATGCGCGCGGTGATCCGGCACGGCTTCACCGTCGATATGGCCGAGCTACTGCTGGCCGACTTCGAGCGGTGCGTGAAACAGCTGGCGCAGCATCCGTTTTCGACCCCGCTCACCCGGCAGGAGGCCGGCGGCTTCACGCACACCGCGACGGCGGCGGTACCGAACAAGAAGATCGATCCTGCTTGATCGCGCCTGTGCGACCTGGAGCGCCGCCGCCCGATTTACGCCATTTACGAGCGGCGGCGCCGATCGGCACGCTCGGCGTTACCGATAACCACGGAGCCGCGATGCCCGACCACACCACGCCGCGGCGTCTTTTTCAGGCGGCCCGCGCGATGGCGGGCGGCTCCCAGCGGTAGACGGCGCCGGTAGCGCCGTGGAACAGGGCAAGGTCGACGGCGTCGAGCATGGCCTGGCGCGGGCCGGAACGTTCCAGCTGTGCGGCCGATACCGCGAGGCGCAGCATGCCGCCGCGGCGCGCGGTCCGTGCCGCACCCATCACCAGGGCCCGGCACCACCACGGTTCGGCGCGGAAGCCCTCGCCGATGCCGTACACCCGAACCTTCTGTGCCACATTGCGTTCCAGGTCGAGGATCGAGGTGAGGCCGAGTGCGACCCGGAAGCCGACGTCGGGCAGCGCCTCGATGGCACCGGCGGAGACGTCCCAGCGCGGCGCGGCGAACAGCCGGGTGCGCAACTCGACCCGCTCCATCACCCGGTCCGCCGCGGTGAGCCGCAGTCGCGCCTCATGCCTTGGCAGCGTGGCGAATTCGGCCCTGCGGCGCTTGGTCGCCGCCTGGTCGTAGCCGTGCAGCACGATCGCGTCGCCGCGGGCCCGGCGGCCGCGCAACCACGCCTGCGTCGCGGGATCCTCGACCAGCTTGTATTTGCCCTTCAATCGGGGCGCCACGAGCAGTGACAGCGGCACCCCGCGCTGATCCATCTCGGCGGCGAACTCGATCGCCGCGTCCCGAGTGGTGTCCCTGATCCCAGAAACGGATACGACCAGCTCAGCGTTCATGAATATACGGTGCCAGGGGCAGATGTACTTGGCGTGCAGGTGGGATGACCGGGCGACGAACACCGTGACACACGTTCTCGCCCGAAATCCCGATGCGGTAGGCGACGCAGGAGGAAGGGGCCGGTGCACGGAACCGGCCTCCCGTCACCGGACTATGCGTCGGCCAGACCCACCCGATCCAGCACCCAGGCGTACTCGAAGGCGACTTCCTTCCACTTCTCATACCGACCGCTGACGCCGCCATGGCCCGCGCTCATCTCGGTCTTCAGCAGCAGCTGCGCGTCGCCGGTCTTGGTGGCGCGGAGTTTCGCGACCCACTTGGCGGGTTCGACATACAGCACACGGGTGTCGTTGAGGCTGGTGATGGCCAGAATGGCCGGGTAGTCCTTGGCCTCGACGTTCTCGTAGGGGGCGTAGGACTTCATGTAGTCGTAGACGTCCTTGTCCGCCAACGGGTTACCCCACTCGTCCCATTCGATGACGGTCAGCGGCAGCGACGGATCAAGGATCGAGGTGAGCGGATCGACGAACGGAACATTCGCCAGAATGCCCGTGAACAGCTCCGGGGCCAGGTTCGCCACCGCGCCCATCAGCAGGCCACCCGCGCTACCACCGTCGGCGATCAGCCGATCCGCCACGGTCTTGCCGGTATCGATCAAATGCCGTGCGCACGAGACGAAATCGGTGAAGGTGTTCTTCTTGGTGAGCGTCTTGCCGTGCTCGTACCAGAGGCGACCCATCTCGCCGCCGCCGCGCACGTGCGCGACCGCGAACACCATGCCGCGATCAAGCAGCGACAGCCGCGAGACGGAGAAGGAGGGATCCATGCTCGCCTCGTAGGAGCCGTAACCGTAGAGCAGCAAGGGCTTCGGCGAGTCCACCGTGAGACCCTTCTTCCACACCAGCGAGATCGGAATGCGGGTGCCGTCCTCGGCGATCGCCCAATCCCGGTGCTGCTCATACTCGTTGGCGTCGTACCCGCCGAGCACCGGCTGCTCCTTGCGCAACAGCAGGTCGCCGGTGGCTGGCACGTAATCGAACACCTGCACCGGCGTGATGAACGAGGTCAGGCCGATGCGCAGGGTCGGCTGCGCCCACTCCGGGTTCGCGCCCGCGCCGACCGCGAAGAGTTCCAGATCGAATTCGAGCTCGCGCCGCTCGCCGTACCCGCTATCGGTCAGCGGCCAGACCGCGACCCTGGTCAGCGCCTCGCGCCGGTAGCTGAGCACCAGGTGATCGGCGTAGGCGTCGACATCCTCGAGCCGCACGTCGTCGCGGTGCTCGATCAGCAATGTCAGGTCCGACGGATCGGCGACCGGTGCGTCGGCGAGCACGAAGTTCTCCGCCTTCACGCCGTCCACCACGTCGTTGTGCAGGATCAGGAAGCGGTCCTCGCCGCCGACCACCGCGTGCTCGGCCGAGTACTCGACGCCCTCGCGGCGCGGCAGGATGACCCGGAATTCGCCCTCTGGATCGTCGGAGTCGAGCACCCAACCCTCGGTGGTGATCTTGGAGCCGACCCAGATCATCAGGTACTTCTCCGAGCGGGTCGAGGTGATGCTCACCCAGTAGCGCTCGTCGGGCTCGTGGAACACCTTCACATCGGTGACCGTCGGGCTGCCGAGCCGATGCCGCCACACGGTGTCGGGGCGCCAGGACTCGTCGACGGTTTGGTAGAAGACGTGCGTGCCGTCCAGCGACCAGGTCGCGCCGGGCGCCGTCTCCGCGATGGCGTCGGACAGCATCTCGCCGGTGCGCAGGTCCTTGAAGCGCAGCACATACCGTTCGTCACCGACGGTGTCTACGGAGTAGGCGAGCAGGTTGCCGTCGTGGCTGAGCGAGAACGCGCCGAGCGCGAAGAAGTCGTGTCCCTCGGCGACCACGTTGCTGTCCAGCAGGATCTGTTCGCCGGGTACCTCGGTGCCTGCCTCCAGCTGCGGCGGGGTCCAGGCATCGATGCCCTCGGCATCGGCCGCGATCGGACACCGGCAGTGCACGCCGTACTGCTTGCCCTCGAAGCTGCGCGAGTAGTACCAGTAGTCGCCCATCCTGGTCGGCACGGACAGGTCCGTCTCCTGGGTGCGGCCCTTGATCTCGTCGAAGATCGAGTCACGCAGGTCGGCCAGGTGCGCGGTCTGCGCCTCGGTGTAGGCGTTCTCCGCCTCGAGGTGGGAGATGACCTCGGGGTTCTCCTTGTCCCGCAGCCACTCGTACTCGTCGATGAACACGTCGCCGTGATGGACGCGTTCGGTGGGCACCGTCTTGGCGATCGGTGCCGTCACCCCGTCGAGGTCTGAGATCGTTCCGGTACCGCTGTCGAGAGCCATGGGTTCCACCGTAGCGGCGCGGACCTCGCCCGTCCCGCCAGGACCCGGCAACCGCCCTGCTCGAGCTGTCGCGGTGCGGGATTCGTGATCTATCCGGCGCTGTGCCGCGTTGCGCCGGACGCGGCCTCGATGACGCTGTCCAGCACCTCGCGGGTGCGGTCCAGGTCACGCAAGGCCTGTTCGATCCGCTCGCGCTCCCCGGTGAGCTTCCGCACCAGGAACGGAGTGGCGGCCGCGTTCGGCGTGCCGTCCACGTCGTGGATGCAGGGCAGCAGTTCGCCGATGGTGTCGCTGTGTAAGCCTGCGGCGAACATCTCCTGAATGCGCCGGACCCGGTCGACGGCCCAGTCCGCGTACTCGCGCTGGCCGCCGGAGGTCCGCTCCGAGCCGAGCAGTCCCTTGGTTTCGTAGTACCGCAGCGACCGGACGCTGACCCCGGTCCGCTCGGCCAGTTCACCGATGCGCACACTCTCTCCTTGACCTGACATTGATGTCAGGTTTTACGGTACAGGAATGTTGCTGCTGACCGAATACCGCAATCCCGTTCGCCCACTGCCCAATCGGATCGTCATGTCGCCGATGACCCGGCTGCGCTCGCTGCCCGACGGCTCGCCGACCAGCGATGTCGCCGACTACTACGCCCAGCGGGCGGCGGCCGGGCTCATCGTGACCGAGGGCATCTGGCCGCATTCGACCGGACAGAGCGAGGCGTGGGTGCCAGGGTTGCAGACGCAGCGCCACGTCGAGGCGTGGCGGCGGGTCACCGAGGCCGTGCAGGCGAACGGGGGACGCATCTTCGCGCAGCTGATGCACGGTGGCCGCAAAGGCCATCCGCTGGCCCGGGTCGACGGCTCCTGGCCCGCCGGTCCGTCCGCAGTGCTCGACGACGATCATGTGCACCTGATCAACGGCGGCAAGGGTGAGCCGATCACACCGGCGGAGCTCGATCGCGCCGGCATCGACGCACTCGTCGAGCAGCACGCCGTCGCGGCGCGCAACGCCATCGCCGCCGGCTTCGACGGCGTCGAAATCCACGGCGCCAACAGCTATCTCGTGCATCAGTTCCTGGCCGACAACACCAATCTGCGCACCGACGAATTCGGCGGGTCGATCGAGAATCGGCTGCGCCTGCCGTTGGCCGTCGTCGACGCGGTGGCGGCCGAGATCGGCGCTGACCGCACCGGCATCCGCCTGTCGCCGGGTAACCCGCAGTTCAATATGGTCGAGCTCGACCCGGCACCGCTCTATCGCACGCTTGTCACCGAACTCGACCGGCGCGGCCTCGCCTACCTGCACCTGACCGACAACGACAACTACTCGGCGCTAGCCGATCTTCGGCCACGCTGGCGCGGCACGCTCATCGCCAATGTCGGTGAAAACCGTGCGCCGACAACGGTCGAGGCCGCTGAGGATGTGCTGCGCGCGGGCCTCGCCGACCTGGTGTCGTTCGGCCGATCCTTCATCGCGAACCCCGACCTGGTACATCGCATCGCCAACGAGCTTCCCCTCGCGGCGATCCGCGAAAACCTGCTCTACGGCCGCACCGCCGACGGCTACAGCGACTACCCGCACTGGCAGCCCGCCGAGGTTCCGGCCCGCTGACCCGATGCGCACGAGTTATCCTGCCGCGCACAGCATCGGCCGATGTTTCTGTGCGCGGCAGGAAATCTCGGGCGCGGCCTCAGGGTTTACCCGCAGTAGTTCAGGCTTCGAGCAGCTTCACCTTGTTGTTCGCGCGATCGGCGAGGACGGCTCCGCCCGCGGCGATCACGACGAGCACCGCGAGTTGACCGCCCCAGCCGCCCGGCACCCAGTCAAGCAGGCCCCACACCTGGGATTTGCGGTGATCGATGAGCAGTCGGATGACGGCCTGGGCCGACGCGACCGTCAAGACCATGCCGACGATCTGCAGTCCGACCCAAACGTTTTTGCCCATCACACGCTCCGTTTCTCCGTTGGCTGGTGGCGACGCATCCCATGGTTGCCCCGAGGCAGGTCATCGCACATCGGCCATCGGTCGACGGACGGCTCATCCTTTGGTCGATCCGAATTCGCCCTGCAGGCCGATGCGCGGGCGTGCTGGCGCCACCTACAGTCGCGTCATGTCCACCGCACCTCTGTCGTCGGCGCCGCCGCTTCGGCCGTGGTCACATGCCTGGCGGCTGACGGTGGTCACCCTCATCGGCCTGATGGCGTGGTCGAGCACCCAGTCGGAGATGGCGCCGATCGACGGCGCGTTGCTTGCCTGGTTCCAGATCGGGGATCCACTGCTCGGCCTCGCGTGCCTGCTGCTCACGCTGCTGCGGCGGCGGTATCCGGTGACCGTCGCTGCCATCGTGACGGTGGCGTCCACCGCGTCGGTCACCGCCAATGGCGCGGCGGCGCTGGTGCTGTGTTCGCTGGCCACCCGGCGGCGCTACGCCGAGACGATCTCGCTTGCGGTGGTCAGCATCGGGACCGGCTTCATCACCGACAGCATGATCTACCCGAAACGCCCTGACCTGCAACCGTATTGGTATGAGCCGTTGGTGATCACGGCCTGCATCGCCGCCGTTGTCGCGATCGGCTTCGCTGTCGGCGCGCGGCGAGATCTGGTGTGGTCGTTGCGCTCTCGCGCCGAGACCGCCGAGCGGGAACAGCACGCCAGAGCCGCCGAGGCGCGCCTGCTTGAACGCCACCGCATCGCGCGGGAGATGCATGACGTACTGGCGCACCGGATTTCGGTGGTCGCGATGCACGCCGGTGCGCTCGGCTTCCGCACCGACCTGACCAGGGAGCAGACCGCCTCGACGGCGAAAACCATTGCCGAGAACGCACATCTGGCGTTGCAGGAGTTGCGCGAGGTGCTCGGCGTGCTGCGCACGAGCGACGACGCGCTCACCGATACCCCGGAACCGCCGCAGCCCACCCTCGCCGATCTCGCCCGCCTGGTCGACGAGGCCCGCTCGGCGGGCATGGACGTGTCGATCACCGACACCACGACGGCCGACCTCCCGGCGACCAGCGCGCGCACGGCGTATCGCATCGCCCAGGAGGGACTGACCAACGCGCGCAAGCATTCTCCCGGTGCCGCGGTCCTGGTGCGCATCGACGGCGGGCCTGGCCAGGATTTGATCGTCGACGTCGGCAACTCCGCGCCGCGGCACCTCGGGCTCGCACTGCCGTCCTCCGGCTACGGCCTGCTCGGGCTCGCCGAACGGGCCGAACTCGTCGGCGGCACACTGGCTTACGGCCCCGACGCGACCGGCGGCTTCCGGCTGCGCGCCGTGCTGCCGTGGCCCGCGCTCATCGCGAAGAGCAACAGATGAACGCACGGATCCGCGTGGTCGTCGTCGACGACGAGCCGCTGGCCCGCTCGGCGCTGACGCTGATCCTCGGCGGCGATCCGGAGCTCGAGCTGGTCGGTGAGGCCGCCGACGGCGAACAGGCGCTCGCGGTGGTCCGCGAGCAGGCGCCCGATGTCGTGCTGATGGATATCCGGATGCCGGTGCGCGACGGGCTCGACGCCACCCGGGAACTGCTGAGCCGGGCCGACCCGCCCCGGGTGCTGGTGCTGACCACGTTCGACGCCGACGACATGGTGTTGCGGGCGCTGCGGATCGGGGCACACGGTTTCCTGCTCAAGGACACCCCGCCCGCGGATATCGTCGCCGCGGTCAAACAGGTGGCGGCGGGCCGGCCGATGCTCTCGCCGAGCGTTACCGCGCAACTGATCTCGGTCGCCACGGCCGGATCGAGCGAGGACGACACCGCACGCCAACGGGCCCGCGCCGCCCTCACCTCGCTGACCGAGCGCGAACGCGATATCGCCGAGGCCATCGGCCGCGGCCTATCCAACTCCGATATCGCCAAGGAGCTGCACCTGAGTGTCGCGACGGTGAAGTCGTATACCAGCAGGCTGCTCAGCAAACTCGATGCCGAAAACCGGGTGCAGATCGCGATCGTCGTGCTCAATGCCGGCGGACGCGACTAGGAAAGCCGCTGTGCCCGTATAGAACTCAGGCGCCGATGGCCGACGCGATGGTCGGCCAAGATGCGTGCAGCGCGTCCTGCCAGTAGGACCACGAGTGAGTTCCGGTGGGGCTGTAGTCGATTCGGGCCGGGATGCCGAGGGCACGCAGGCGCTGCTCGAACGAGACGACGCACACGTTGACGCCGACCTCCACCGGGCCGCCGAGGAAGATGTTCTCGGCCAGTTGGGGTTTGATCTCCGTCTCGTGCGGGCCGGGAATGCCGGTGCCGCTGGACAGGTAGATAGTCTTGCCGCGCAAGCGTTCTGCCAGCTGCGCGGGATCGTGCTCGGCCCAGGCCGGGCTGCCGGGGGCGCCCCACATGTTGAGCGGGTTGCCACCGCGGTTGGCGATGGAGAACATCACCGCGCCCGTCGCCAATCCGGTGTCGGGGCAGGCGCTGTAGCCCGCGACAGCGCGGTACAGCCATGGGTTGCGGGCGGCCAGGATGAAGGCCGCGTTGCCGCCCATCGAGAGGCCGCCGATCGCGTTGACGCCGCTGCCGTTGAATCGGGCGTTGATCAGCGGTGGCAGTTCCTCGGTCAGGAACGTTTCCCACCGGTAGTGGCCGAGTTGTGGATCGTCCTGCTGCCAGTCGGTGTAGTAGCTGGCCTCGCCGCCGACCGGCAGGACGACGTTGACGTTCGCGCCAGCGAAGAACCGTTCCGCGTCGGTGGCGTTGGTCCAGGTGCTCTGGGTTGTGCCGGGATCGAGACCATCCAGCAGGTAGTACGCGGGGCGTTGGCCGCCGCCTGCCGGATGCAGCACCTGCACCTGGACGGTTCGTCCCATGGCGGGTGAGTTGATGAATACCGCGGCACGCGTCGGGCTCAGGATGTCGACGCGGTCGATCTGCGCGGCCGAGGCCGTCGCCGGCCCGATGGATGCCGGGCCGATCAAGCCGAGCGCGCAGGTCAGCACTGTCACAGCAACTGGTGTTCGACGCATGGTCACACCTCCATCACCGCATGACAACGGCTTTTAAAGGTAGCTCACCATGGGTTATCGCGGAAGTGATGTAGATCTCTGGCGTGCACTCAGCAAACGGGGCCGTGCGTACCTGGTAGTTGACCTCTCAGCTACTCAACGCACCACGAATCGACCCGGCCAGATAATCCAGATCGGCCCGCTGCGGACTCGTCGGCCGCCCCCGCAACCCGAACCCATCCCCCGGCGTCCGCGGAATCACATGCAGATGCACATGGAATACCTCCTGCCCCGCCGTCACCCCATCGGCCAGAAAGAAATTCACCCCATCACACCCCACCTCACTGTCCCGCAACGCCGCCGCCAACCGCTGCCCCACCTGAAACAACTTCCCGCCGACCACCGGATCCAACTCCGCGAGACTGCGCGCCACCACCTTCGGCACCACCAGTACATGCCCCGGCGTCATCGGCCGAATATCCATGAACGCCACCACATCATCGTCCTCATACACCCGACTGGCCGCCGCCCGCCCAGCAATGATCTCCCCAAAAACCGTGTACGGATTCACGCCGAAACCCTAACCCGCCCGACCGCACCGTCTGTCGAAAAACCGGTACCGCCAGCCCTTTCGACAGGACAATACTGACAACAGCTCCTGGCACTAGCTGGGAGAAGTGGGCCCGGCTCGTCACCGGACGGTGGAAAGCCGGGTTCCGCGCCTCGCTTCCGGCTGTAGCCGGAGGAAGTGGCCCCGGCTCCTGGATGGATGTCCAGCAGTCGGGTTCCGCGCCAGCCGGAGCTTCCCGGCCCACCTCGAACGGCTGCCAAGAATTGGGCCACGCTAGCGAATTCGCGGCGAAACCGCTGCTCCCGCTACAGGATTGGGGAGGGGGTGTAGTTGGCGGCTGCTGGGTTCTTGTCGACGAGTTTTTGGACGGCGGCTATGACGTCGGAGACTTGGGCTTCGGCGGCGCCGATGAAGGCGGACTTGTCGGCCAGGGCGGTGTCGAGGGCGGCGCGGTCGAGGGGGAGGCGGGGGTCGGCGGCGAGGCGGTCGAGGAGGTCGGGTTCGCGGCCTTGTTCGCGCATCGCGAGGGCAACGGCTACCGCGTGTTCCTTGATGACCTCGTGCGCGGTTTCGCGGCCGACACCGGCGCGGACGGCGGCCATCAGGATGCGGGTGGTGGCGAGGAAGGGCAGGTAGCGGTCGAGTTCGCGGGCGATGACGGCGGGGTAGGCGCCGAATTCGGCGAGCACGGTGAGGAAGGTTTCCATCATGCCGTCGATGGCGAAGAAGGCGTCCGGCAGCGCGACGCGGCGCACCACCGAGCAGAAGACATCGCCCTCGTTCCATTGCGCACCGGCGAGCTCGGCGGCCATCGAGGCGTAGCCGCGCAGCACCACCTGCAGTCCGTTGACGCGCTCGCACGAGCGGGTGTTCATCTTGTGCGGCATCGCCGAGCTGCCCACCTGGCCGGGCTGGAAGCCCTCGGTGACCAGCTCGTTTCCGGCCATCAGCCGGATGGTGTGCGCGAACGACGACGGGCCTGCGCCCACCTGGACCAGCGCGGAGAGCACGTCGTGGTCGAGCGAGCGCGGGTACACCTGGCCGACGCTGGTGAGCACGGTCGCGAAGCCGAGATGCCTGGCAACCTGCTGCTCCAGCTTCGACAACTTGGCCGGGTCGCCGCCGAGCAGATCGAGCATGTCCTGTGCGGTGCCCATCGGGCCCTTGATGCCGCGCAGCGGATAACGGTCGATCAGCTCACGCACCCTGGTCAGCGCGATCAGCAGCTCGTCGGCGGCGGAGGCGAACCGCTTGCCGAGCGTGGTGGCCTGCGCGGCGACATTGTGCGAACGCCCCGCCATCACCAGCGTCTGATATTCGGCGGCCCGCTCGGTGAGCCTGGCCGCGATCGCGACGCCGTGCGCGTGCACATGCTCGAGCGAGAGCCGGATCTGCAGCTGCTCCACGTTTTCGGTGAGGTCGCGGCTGGTCATGCCCTTGTGCACGTGCTCGTGTCCGGCGAGCGCGTTGAATTCCTCGATGCGCGCCTTGACGTCGTGCCGGGTGACCCGCTCGCGCTCGGCGATCGAGGCCAGGTCGACCTGGTCGATCACCCGCTCGTAATCGTCGAGCACGCCTGCGGGCAGTTCGATGCCGAGTTCCGACTGCGCCCGCAACACCTCGAGCCAGAGCCGCCGCTCGAGCACGATTTTGTGCTCGGGCGACCACAGCTGAACCAGTTCGGGACTGGCGTATCGAGTGGCGAGGACGTTCGGAACAATGCTCACGACTCCACCTCGCTGACGCTCGGCTCCGTCGTGCCCCTGGGCACTGTGTCTATGGTTCCCTCGCTGCGCTCGCTCACGTCTCGTCAGTCTAATGCGCGGAAACGATCCACTTGCTGGGGCGTCGCCGGTGCGACGATGTCGATCACCTCAAGCAGCGCGCCACGGGCCATTCGGCGCGGTTCGGGCTCCATTTCGGTCAGTGCCGCGACCACCGCGCCGTCGACCACCGCGACCAACCTGCGCAGTTGTTCCGGACGCACCAATCGGTCGGAGCGGCGCAGCACATCGGCGAGCAGCTCATCGAGCTGAGCTCTGAGCCGCAGCTGCACTTCGCGTAACTCGGGGTGCCGCGCGGACGCCACCGACCGCTCGTACCGGGCGATCAACTGCCCGCGCGCGCCCTCGTCGTGCCAGTGCCCGTCGGCGCCGACCAGCAGATCGAGCACCAGATCGACGGTCGCCTCGGCGCCGCGGCGGCGGTGACTCACCTCGCCGACCCGGCGGCGCATCGCGTCGAGTTCGACGTTGCCGCTGAACTCGACCGCCCGCGCGATCAGATCTTCCAACGATTCGAAGTAGTAGGTGGTCGACGCCAACGGAAGGTCGGCGCGCGTCGCGACCGAACGGTGCCGCACCGCCTCGAACCCGCCTTCGAGCAACAACTCGGCGGCGGCAGCTACCAAAGCCTGGCGACGCCGTTCGCCTTTCGGGGTCGTCGCGGTGATCACCGTGCCATCGTGCCAGTCGTCATCAGTTCTTCCAGGGGAAATCAGCGAGGAAAAGCAACCATCGATGTTCTACCGTATCCGCGCGGCCACGGTGCCGAACTGCGGAAAGTTGTTGCCGGACACGACGATCAAACACCTAGATAGTGCCCTAGACGAACCAGGGCCTGCTCGATGTCGGCGGTGGCGCCCGCGAAGGAGAAGCGAACTGTCCGATTTCCGTGCACGGTATCGAAGTCGATGCCAGGCGCGAGCGCGACGCCGGTGTGGTCGAGTACGTCGGCACACCACTTGCGCGCATCACCGGTGAGATGGCCGATATCGGCGTAGGCGTAGAAGGCGCCGTCGGCCGGGGCCAGGTCGGTGATGCCGATCTTCGGCAGGCCGTCGAGCAGCAGTTGCCGGTTGATCGCGTAGCGGCGCACGTGCCCGTCGAGCTCGGCCTTGGCCTCGGCGCCGAACGCGTGCAGCGCCGCGTACTGCGAGATCGCGGGCGGGCAAACGGTGAGATTGGAGGCGAGCCGCTGCAGGGCGGGACGCAATCCGGTGGGCGCGAGCATCCAGCCGAGCCGCCAGCCGGTCATCGAGAAGTACTTGGACACCGAGCCGATGACGACCGATTCGCGGGAGGTCTCCCAGGACGAGGACGTTCCGGTATCCGAACTGTCGTAAGTGATCCCGTGATAGATCTCGTCGGAGATGAGCAGCGTGCCGTGCGCGTCGCACCAGCGGGCCAGCGCGGCCAATTCGGCGGGGGCGATCATGGTGCCGGTCGGGTTGGCCGGGCTCGCGACGACCAGCCCCGCCGGTGCCTCGGGCAGCGCGTCCAGCATGGCGACCGTCGGCTGGAACCTGGTTTCCGCGCCGCAATCCAGTTCCACCACGCGGCAGCCGAGCGCGGTGAGCGTGTTGCGGTAGGCGGGATAGCCGGGGCGGGCCACCACCACGGTGTCGCCCGGGTCGAAGGCGGCAAGGAAGATCAGCGAGAACGCGCCCGACGAACCGGTCGTGACGACAACGTCGTCCGGGTCTACGGCGTAGCCGTAGGTCTCGGTGTGGTGCGCGGCGATCGCCTCGCGCAGCGGCAGGATGCCGAAAGTTTCGGTGTAGCCGAGCAATTCGGAATCGATCGCGGCCTTGGTCGCGCGCAACACCGGGGCGGGCGCCGGCGTCGACGGCTGACCGGCGGCGAGCACGAGCACATCCCCGTGGCTCCTGGCCCGTTGCGCCGCAGCTTTCCAGACATCCATCACGTAGAAAGGTGGAATGGTCGACCGGCGAGATTCTCTGGACACCCGTCAAACGGTAGACGGTGTCGCACGACGACACCTCGCTAACGCCCGGCTTGCGTCGTGCCCCACCGACCAAGGCTCGGCCCGACCCGCCCGGCGCCGGTCGTGCGCTGCCCTGCCGCCGGGGTTATGGTCGGCTTGATGCTCGAGAATGCTCGACGAGCTGGGCTCGACCGGGTACGCGGAGTGGGTGGCATCGGGGTCATTCCGCCGGACTGGCGTGCCAAGCTCCAGCAACGACCAGCGCGCGGCCCTCGGGTCCTGCTCGATCGGCGCGACGTCAAGGAGCTGCTGCGACGACGGCCCGATCCGCGGGACCTGTGGCGGCGGCGCGCCGAGCTGCGCGCCAAGTGGGACAAGCGACCCGACCGCGACAAGCTGCTCGCACTGCTGCGCGAGCATCGGGTGCTGCTTGCCTGGCTCGTCGCGATCGCCGTATTCGCCGCGGGCGACGCCTCCCTCGCCGGCACGATCACCGATCGCACCCCGGACCAGGAGCACGCGCAACGCGTCGCCGTGGCCTATCCCCTGCAGGTGCAGTCGACCCCGTCGTCGGTGCGCCGGTTACTGAACGCCATCGACAACGGTGAACGCCTGCGCGAACAGGCCGTCGTCGCGGCCGCCGCGCGCGCCACCCTGGAACGCGCCAAGGCCGAGGCCGCCGCCGCGGCAGCGGGCCAATGGCAGCCGTGGATGGGCGGCGGCGGTGCGACGCCGATGCCCGGCGCGACCCTGCCCGGCATCGGCGGGTTCTTCCTGCCCGCGCACGGCACCTTCACCTCCGGATTCGGTTCCCGCTGGGGCACTTTCCACGCTGGCATCGATATCGCGGCCCCGATCGGCACCCCGATCTACGCGGTCGCCGACGGCACCGTCATCGACGCGGGCCCGGCCGAGGGCTTCGGGCTCTGGGTGCGCATCCGCCACGACGACGGCACCATCACCGTGTACGGCCACATGTACGACTTCTTCGTCTCCCGCGGCGAACGCGTCCCGGCCGGGATGCAGATCGCCCGCGTCGGCAACCGCGGCGACTCCACCGGCCCGCACCTGCACTTCGAGGTCATCATCGGCGGCCAGCACGTCGACCCGCAGCCGTGGCTGGCCCTACACGGGCTCACCGTTGGTTAGTGCTTGGCCCGACGCAGCGACTGATTTCACGACGCCGCTGTCACGGCTCCTGAGTCTGGCCTGAATTCGCGGAGAGGCGGGGAAGCACGGCGATGCGGCCTTCGACGGCGGCGAGGCCGATGTCGGTGCGGTAGTGGCTGCCCGGCAGTTTGATCGAGGTGATGCGCTCGTAGGCATGCGCGCGGGCCTCGGCGAGATCGGCGCCGACGCCGACCACATTGAGCACGCGGCCACCGGCCGAGACCAGGGCACCGTCCTCGCGCAGCGCGGTTCCGGCGTGCAGCACCGCGGCGGCGTCGTCGATGGCGCCGTCGCCCGCGCCGGTGATGACGTCGCCGATGCGCGGGCGGCCCGGGTAGTTCTCGGCGGCGACCACCACGGTGATCGCGGCGCCGTCGCGCCAGCGCGGCGGATCCACCTCGGCGAGCGTGCCGGTGGCGGTCGCGTTGAGCAGCTCGCCAAGCGGGCTTTCCAGCAGGGCGAGCACGGCCTGGGTTTCGGGATCGCCGAAGCGGCAATTGAATTCGACGACCGCCGGTCCGGCGGCGCCCATCGCGAGACCGGCGTAGAGCAGCCCGGAAAAGGCGCTGTCGCGGCGAACCAATTCGGCCGCAACGGGTTTCACCACGTCGTCGACGATGGCGGTAACCGCTTCGTCGGACAGCCATGGCAGCGGCGTGTACGCGCCCATGCCGCCGGTGTTCGGGCCGGTGTCCCCGTCGCCGACCCGCTTGTGATCCTGCGCGGGCAGCAGCGGCACCACCGTCTCACCGTCGACCAGGCAGAACAGCGAAACCTCCGGCCCGTCCAGGAACGACTCCAGCAGCACCGGGTGTCCCTGCTCCAGCAGTTCGGCGCCGTGATCGCGGGCCGCGGAACGGTCGGCGGTGACAACCACACCCTTGCCGGCGGCGAGGCCGTCGTCCTTCACCACCCAGGTCGGCCCGAACCGGCTCAGCGCGGCATCGAGGTCGGCCGGGGTGTCCACGATCTCGCTGTGCGCGGTGCGCACCCCCGCCGCCGCCATCACGTCCTTGGCGAAGGCCTTCGAGCCCTCGATCCGCGCGGCCGCGGCGGACGGTCCGAAGCAGGCGAATCCGGCCGCGCGCACCGCGTCGGCGACGCCGAGCACCAGCGGCACCTCGGGCCCGATCACCACCAGATCGGCCGCCGACTCGGTGGCCAGCGCGACCACCGCAGCCGCGGCGCACGGATCCACCGGCCGGGTCGTCGCGTGCTGCGCGATACCCGCGTTGCCCGGCGCGGCGACGATCGCGCTGACCGAGGGGTCGCGGCGCAGCGCAAGGACGAGGGCATGTTCACGGGCTCCGGAACCGATGACGAGTACGCGCACGGCAGACAGCTTAGGTGAAGGCCCCCGGCGGCCTGCGCTCACTCATGAACAGCGGTCGACCATCGAATATCGGTCTCGCGACATGGATGATGGAAAGGGATGGTTCAGGCATACCGCAGCCGGACCACGCCACCCACACCGCGCGAAGGATGTGCACACGATGGGTCTGATCGACGGACTGATGGGCAATGCCGGGCGGATCGATCCCGGCCGGGCACAACAGGAGTACGCGAAACTCATGGGGGAAGGTGAACAGATCTACGCCGCGTATCTGCTGGTGCGCGACGCCATCCTGTTCACCGACCGGCGCCTGATCCTGGTCGACAAGCAGGGCGTGACCGGCCGCAAGGTCAGCTATCACAGCATCCTCTACCGCGCGATCACCCATTTCTCGGTGGAGACCGCGGGCACCTTCGACCTGGACGCCGAGCTCTGCCTCTGGATCTCCGGCAGCAACGAGCCGCTGCAGAAGCGGTTCAACCGACAGGTCGACATCTATGAGGTGCAGGGCATCCTGTCGCATTTCACCTCGGCGTAGCCTGCGGGGCATGGCTTCTGTCTTCAGCGCGATCATCGCCGGTCAGCTTCCAGGTCGATTCGTTTGGGAGGACGACGAATTCGTCGGTTTCCTCACCATCGCTCCGGTCACCCCTGGGCACACCCTCGTGGTGCCGCGCAAGGAGATCGATCAGTGGCAGGACGTCGACGCGGACACCTTCGCCCGCCTGAACGTCGTCGCGCAGAAGATCGGCCAGGCCGTGCGCGCCGCGTGGGACGCACCGCGCGCTGGTCTGCTGATCGCCGGTCTGGAGGTGCCGCACCTGCACGTGCACGTCTTCCCCGCCTTCACCATGGGCGACTTCGACATCTCCGGTGCCGACACCGATCCGAGCCCCGAGTCGATGGACGAGGCCCAGGCCAAGATCAAGCAGGCGCTGCGCGATCTCGGCTATGGAGCCAACGTCCCGGACTGAACGTCGTTCCAGCCCAAAGCAAAAGGGTGGTCGGACCGAAACTCGGTCTGACCACCCTTTTCGGATGAGCCCCCTGTCAGGATTGAACTGACGACCTGGCCAGTAGCGTCGCTCCTCATGCGCCTACTGGTCCTCGAGGACGACTCCGAGCTCGGCCCGGCAATCGCCCGAGGGCTGCGTGAGGCGGGCTTCGCGGTCGATGTCGCGGTCGATCTGGCCGACGCCGACTTCAAACTCGCCGTCAACACCTACGACTGCTTGATCGCGGACCGCATGCTGCCCGACGGTGACGCACTGACCCTGCTGGCCGCCCAGCGCACCGCAGGATCCACCCTCCCGGTCCTGCTGCTCACCGCATTGGACGCGGTCACCGACCGCGTGACCGGCTTCGAGCACGGCGCGGACGACTACCTCGTCAAACCGTTCGCGTTCGCCGAGCTCAACGCCAGGGTGCGCGCGCTGTGCCGCCGCGGCCAACCTGCTCGGCCACCGCAGTTGCGGGTCGGTGACCTGGAGCTGGATCATCCACGCCGCCGGGTGCGGCGAGGCGGCGTGCTGCTGGCTTTGACCGCAAAGGAGTTCGCGGTCCTGGAGGTGCTGATGATGCGTGCGGGCGAGGTGGTCACTCGCAGTGAACTCATTGAAAGCTGCTGGGACGAACAGACCGAGCCACTGTCGAACGTCGTCGATGTCCTCATCGGGCAACTGCGCCGCCAGCTGGGCCCACCGGAGCTCATCGTGACGATGCGCGGCGTGGGATACCGCATCACCGACCCGGCCACCGACCAGTGACGTCGCGGGCTCCCGCACTCGCGCGGCTGCATCGCGCCCGGTGGGTGATGACTCTGCTGTTCGCGGCGACGACCGCACTGTGTCTGCTGGTGCTGGCCACCATCGCCGTGCGCACCGACAGCCATTCGCGCACCAACGACCTCGACAATGCGGTCAGTCACCGCGCCGACGGCCTGGCCCGCACCTTGTTCTATGACGCACAAGGCACGCTGCGGCTGGACTCACTGCCCGAGGACGAGCTCGCCCGCAGCGCCGAGATGCTCGCCATCCTGCAGGCATCCCCGAGTTCTGGACCGCAGATCCGCTCCGCTTACCCGTCCCCGGCGGCCCTCCCCGCGCAGGCGGCACTCCAGGAGATCTGGCAGGAAGTCCAAGACGATCAGGAGACGGTCCTGGTCACCACTGCAGCCGCCGATGGGAGCGAGTATCGGTGGGCCGCGGCCCCGGTCTGGGACCAGGACAGTATCGGCGCCACCGTGCTGGTCGGTGCCGACCCGGCCCGCAGCCAGGCCGCCCACCGACGGCTGATCGAGTGGCTGGCTCTTGGCTGCGTGGCACTCGTACTGGCGGCGGCCGCCGTGGGTCACCTGCTGAGCGGACGCGCGATGCGGCCCGCTTTACAGGGACTCGAGCAGCAGGAGCAGTTCCTCGCCGAAGCAGCCCACGAACTGCGCACACCGCTGGCCACCCTGCGCCTGGTGGTGGAGCACGGCAGCGGCTCACCGGAACGCGCACCCGCGGCACTGGACGAGGCATTGGGGTTGGTCGACCGGTTGGGCCGGCTCGTCACCGGGTTGCTGGCCCGCGCCCGCGTGGAAGCCGGGACCCAGGCGGCCGAACTCACCCCGCTACGCCTGGACCAACTGGTCCAGCAGACCATCCGGGAACTACCCGATCCCACCGGTGTCACCGTCACCAGCGAGCCCGTCATCGTCGACGGGGATCCCGAGCTACTGGCGCAAGCGGTCCGAAACCTCGTGGAAAACGCGCTACGCCACGGCGGTGGCACGGCGGTCGAAGTGACGGTCACCGCCACCCGGATCGAGGTACGCGACCACGGTCCCGGTGTACCCCCAAACGACCGGATCCGGATATTCGAGCGACGCGTCACCGGTGCCGCAAGCACCGGCACCGGTCTGGCGATCGTCGCTTGGGTGGCCGAGCTGCATGGCGGCACCGCCCGCATGTCGCAGGCTCCCGGCGGCGGGGCGTTGGCGCAGCTGCTGCTACCCGCACGCACAAGCCGCTGAACTGCACAGCCTTCCTCATCTTCATCTCATCTAGCACCGGGCAGGGTGCTGCTCATGTCCACTTTCCGACTCGGCCGCGCCTGGAGCCTGCGCTCCACCACTCTGCTGGCAGCTCTCACCCTCGCGATCACCGCCTGCACGCTGCCTGCGGGCGGGACCAGTCCTGCCGACGAAGGCCCGTCGAGCACCCGCCCGCCCGCGATCCGGGTCAACCAGGCCGGCTACGCCGTCGGAGAAGCCAAACAAGCCTTCGTCATGGGCTCGGAACTGAGTAGGGCCGGCTACCGGGTGGTAGACGAACACGGCACCACCGTGACCACCGGCCGGGTCGGCGCCCGCACCGGCAGTTGGAGCAGCAAGTACCCCGCAGTCCACCTCGTGGACCTCTCCGGTCTCGACACTCCCGGCAATTACCACGTCGAGCTCACCGGCACGGCGTCGGGCAGCTCTCCGATGTTCCGCATCGCGCCCGCCGCGCAGCTGCTCACCCCCCTTATCGAGGACAACGTCCGTTTCTTCCAGGCCCAGCGCGACGGCGCGGACGTGCTTCCGAATGTGCTGCACCGCAAGCCCGCACACCTGGCGGATCGCCGGGCCACTGTGTACGCCACTCCCCGATACAACGAGGAAGGCAACGAACTGCTCGACGCGGCGCTGACCCCGATCGGCGGCCCCGTCGACGTGTCCGGCGGTTGGTTCGACGCGGGTGACTTCCTGAAATTCACCCACACCACCGCCTACAGCACGGCCGACCTCCTGCTGGCGCTGCGCATCGCGCCGCACGCCGCGGGCCTGGCGCAGGAGGTCGACCATGGCGTGTCCTGGTTGGACAAGATGTGGGACGGCAAGAGCGGCACCCTCTATGCCCAAGTCGGCATCGGCGCGGGCAACGACAACGTCCACACCGACCACGACATCTGGCGGCTACCCGAGACCGACGACGACCTGAACGTGCAACCAGGCGACCCCGACTACCTGATCAAGAACCGGCCGGTGTTGCGGGCCAACGAGCCGGGCGCACCGATCAGCCCCAACCTGGCCGGGCGGGTAGCCGCGGTCTTCGCGCTCGCTGCGCAGAACAGCGCCAACGACGACCCCGCTGCCGCCAAATCCTGGCTGGGCAAAGCGGCTGCTGTCTACGCCAAGGCGAATACCGAACCCGGCGACGCGTTGATCACCGCGTTCCCGCACAACTTCTACCCCGAGAACTCCTGGCAAGACGACATGGAGTTCGGCGCCACCGAAATGAGCCTGGCCGCTACAGCATTGGGTGACACCCGCGCCGCCGACTGGAAGCAGCAGGCCATCCACTGGGCGGCACAGTACATTTCCGCCGACACCAAAGGCACCCTCGGCGTCGCCGACGTCAGCGCGCTCGCCCACGCCGACCTCCTCACACTCCTGCAGGCAGGCAACGAGAACGGTGAGAACCTGAGAAAAGACCTGCGCCGACAGTTGGACGACGGCATGAACCGAGCCGCCGAAGACCCCTTCCGAGCAGGGGCGGTGTACACCGACTTCGACTCGGTGCCACATACTTTCGGCCTCGTCACCACCGCACAGCTGTACCGCAAAGCCACCGGTGACCACCATTACGACGCCTTCGGTACGCAACAGCGCAGTTGGGCCCTTGGTGCGAACTCCTGGGGCAGCACCTTCCTCATCGGTGCGGGCGAGGTCTACCCGCGCTGCCCCGAACACCAGGTGGCCAACCTCGCCGGCAGCCTCGACGGCAACGGCCACATCCTGCGCGGCGCCGTCGTGAACGGCCCGAACGCCGCAGACAAACTCGACGAACTCAACGCTTTCCCGACCATGAAACTTTGCTCCGCCGATCCCGGTACACCCTGGACCGATTTCGACGGGCACAAAGCCCGTTTCCTCGACGATGTCGGCGCATGGCAGAGTGTGGAACCCTCGATCGACTTCACCTCCACCGCAACGCTCGCCTTCGCCCTGTCACAGGGCTGAAAGCTGAGGATGCGTTCGATGGCGGCTTCATGCCGCCGATCGACCATCCCCGGCTGAACGTCGTTCCAGCTCAAAGCAAAAGGGTGGCCGGACCGAAACTCGGTCTGACCACCCTTTTTGAATGAGCCCCCTGTCAGGATTGAACTGACGACCTTCGCTTTACAAGAGCGGTGCTCTACCACTGAGCTAAGGAGGCGGGGTGCTTTCGGAAAGCGGTTGCCATCATAGCCGGGCACACCGACTGCGTGACACCGGCTTTACGGCATCACGCAGTCGGCGAGTGTCCCGGCGCAGTATTTCAGCTACCGCGGGATCAGGACTGGGCGCCCTGACGGGCCGCGTCATCGGCGGCCATCGCGTCGCGCAGGCTCTTCGGACGCATATCGGTCCAGTTCTTTTCGACGTACTCGACGCAGGCAGCCCGGCTGTCCTCACCGAACACGACGCGCCATCCGGCCGGGACCTCCGCGAAGGCAGGCCACAGGGAATGCTGTTCTTCGTCGTTGACCAGGACGAAGAAGCGGCCGTCTTCGTCATCGAAGGGGTTGGTGCTCAATTTCACCTCACTGGATACTGGCGCTGTGTACGGGATCGCTCTCGGATCCTCCGGCGCCGGGTCCGACGAACCGAGGGGTACCGCGGACTTGCGCGCCGTTGGAGTCCCGAGCGTTGTTTCGACCCTAGCAAGGGAGACGTTACGCCTGGGCGGTTACCTCTGGCCGGGGAATCTCAGCTCGCGAAAAAGTCCAGCAGAATCTTGTTCACCGTCTCGGGGCGTTCCAGGTAGCCGAAGTGACCGGCGTCGGGAACTTCCTGGTAGCGCGCACCGGGGATGACCTCGGCGATCTCCCTGGACAGGTAGGGCGGGATCATCCGGTCGTCGGCGAAGCCAACGGCCAAGCACGGCACCGTGATCGCGCGGTAGGCCTGCACCCGGTCGAAATCGTGATCCATCCGACGTTGCGCGCGGATGCCGGGGGTCACCGGGCCGCCGGTGAATTCGAACAGGTCGAGCCAGTCGCGGGCCGAGTTCGGTTCGGCGAGCGTCGCTGGCGACAGGTTCATCGCCGCGGTCACCGCTGCCTCGTACTTCTCCGGCAGCTTCACCCCGCTGGCGTCGAGGTCGTGCTCGCCGAGTGAGAGCGTCTTCTGGAACTGGTCGAGGCGTCCGTGGCCCGCCATGAAGACGGCCTTGCGCACCAGTTCGGGGCGGGCAAGCGCGAGTTCCTGCGCGACTCGCGCACCCATCGAGGTGCCGACCACCAGCGCGGGGCCCTCGTCGAGGAACTCGATCAGTCCGGCGGTATCGGCGACCAGCTGGTCGATGGTCATCCCGGACGCGGCCTCGAAGGAGGGCGCGATCCCGCGGTTGTCAAAGGTGCACACCCGATACCCGGCCGCGACCAGCGCGGGCACCTGATGCAGTTCCCACACCCGCCCCGGACTCCCGGTGCCCATGATCATGACCACAAGCGGCCCGGAACCCTTGACATCGGTACCCCGCGCGCGGTCACCTTTGACCTGGTAGTTGAGGGAAATTCCGTTCACCGTGGCCAGCGGCATATCGACCCTTTCGTGGAGTTGATGCTCCGTCCCACGGTATAGGGACGGCTGGAGTCGGCACACCGGCCGGGGGCCGGTCTGACGCGGGTGCCACCCGCGCCTGCTGAGGACAGATACCATTGACTATTCGCACGTACGAGCGTAGTGAACCGGGAGGACTTGAAGATGGCCGCGAAGGGCAGCGCGAACGACATCGCGGACGACGATCTGGAACCACTTGCCGACGAAACCGCACGTCAGGCACAGCGCGTTGTCGCGGCCTACGCCGAGGACGCCGACGAGTGCCGGATGCTGTTGTCGATGCTCGGCATCGCACCGAGCGCCCGGGCAGAATAAGCCCAGCCTTTCGACGCCAACGGCGACGTCGACGCACCGGACTCCCCGGGGGACCCAGCGACGCGCAAAGGATGCGTGAGTGGACCAGATGACTTCGTCCGACGACTCCGACCCCGCCCTAGACACACCACCTGACGAGAGCACCGCAGCGATCACCGGCCCGGCCGAATCCGGTTCCGGTTTCGTTGTCGTGGCCAACCGGCTCCCGGTCGATCTCGAGCGACTGCCCGACGGCACGACCAGGTGGAAACGCAGTCCGGGCGGACTGGTCACGGCGCTGGAACCGGTGCTGCGCAACAACAAAGGCGCCTGGGTCGGTTGGGCGGGGGTGCCCGACGCGGACGTCGATCCGATCATCGAGGACGGCCTCGAACTGCATCCGGTGCCGCTGACGGCGCAGGAGGTAGCCGACTACTACGAGGGCTTCTCCAACGGCACGCTGTGGCCGCTGTACCACGACGTGATCGTGCGTCCGGTCTACGACCGCAAGTGGTGGGCCGCCTACGTCACGGTGAACCGGCGCTTCGCCGAGGCGACCGCGAAGGTGGCCGCCGAGGGCGCCACCGTGTGGGTGCAGGACTACCAGCTGCAGCTGGTGCCGAAGATGCTCCGGATGCTGCGACCCGATCTGACCATCGGTTTCTTCCTGCACATCCCGTTCCCGCCGGTCGAGCTGTTCATGCAGATGCCGTGGCGCACCGAGATCGTGGAGGGCCTGCTCGGCGCCGACCTGATCGGCTTCCACCTGCCCGGCGGCGCGCAGAACTTCCTGTATCTGGCGCGCAGGCTGGCCGGACAGCCGACCTCGCGCGGCACCGTCGGCGTACGTTCCAAGCTCGGCGTCGTGCAGGTCGGGTTCCGAACCGTGCGGGTCGGCGCGTTCCCGATCTCGATCTCCTCGGCCGAACTCGACGAGCACTCCCGGCGCCGGTCGATCCGCGAGCGGGCCGCGAAAATCCGTGCCGAACTTGGCAATCCGAAGAACATCCTGCTCGGCGTCGACCGCCTCGACTACACCAAGGGCATCGACATCCGGCTCAACGCGCTCGAAGAGCTGCTGCTGGAAAAGCGGATCGATCCGTCCGAGACCGTCATGGTCCAGCTGGCCACGCCCAGCCGCGAGCGGGTGGAGAGCTACATCCAGATGCGCGGCGATATCGAGCGTCAGGTCGGCCGGATCAACGGCGAGTTCGCCCAGGTCGGCTACCCGGTGGTGCATTATCTGCACCGGCCCATCCCGCGCGACGAGCTGATCGCCTTCTTCGTGGCCGCCGACGTGATGCTGGTGACGCCGTTGCGCGACGGCATGAACCTGGTCGCCAAGGAGTACGTCGCCTGCCACAGCGGCCTCAACGGCGCCCTGGTGCTCAGCGAATTCACCGGCGCCGCAGCCGAATTGCGCCAGTCCTACCTGTGCAACCCGCACGACCTGGACAGCGTCAAGGACGCCATCGTCTCCGCGATAGAGGACGATCGCGACACCAAACGCCGCCGCATGCGCTCGCTGCGCCGCCAGGTCCTCGCCCACGACGTCGACCGCTGGGCCCGCGCCTTCCTCGAAGCGCTCGCCCAGGGCCAGGTCGCGGGCAGCGCCCTGCTGACCGACGACGACACCTACCCGGAGGAACGGCAGCCATCTCGGTAGCAAACCCTTCACAGGAATCACCCAGGTTTGGTCCAGCAAGTTCGCAGGGGGATGCCGGACTATGAATCCATGAGTGGTGCGCCTGCGGAGCAGGCATCCGAGGCTCGGGTGCTTGTGGTCGACGATGAGCCGATGATCGTTGAGTTGCTCGCGGTGAGCCTGCGTTATCAGGGCTTCGCCGTCGACACCGCCGTTGACGGGGCGCAGGCGCTGGACAAGGCGCGCAGCTTCCGGCCGCAGGCGCTGATCGTCGACGTGATGATGCCCGGCATGGACGGCTTCGGCCTGCTGCGCCGACTGCGCGCGGACGGCATCGACTCCCCCGTGCTGTTCCTGACCGCGCGCGACGAGGTGCAGGACAAGATCACCGGACTCACCCTCGGCGCCGACGACTACGTCACCAAGCCGTTCAGCCTGGAGGAAGTGGTCGCCCGACTGCGGGTGATCCTGCGCCGCGCGGGCCACCACGCACCGCAGCGGGAGAGTTCCCGGCTGCGGTTCGAGGACATCGAACTCGACGACGACACCCACGAGGTGTGGAAGGCAGGCGAGCCGGTCGCCCTGTCCCCCACCGAGTTCACGCTGCTGCGCTACTTCATGGTCAACGCGGGCACGGTGCTGAGCAAGCCGCGCATCCTCGATCACGTGTGGCGCTACGACTTCGGCGGCGAGGTCGGCGTGGTCGAGACCTACGTGTCGTATCTGCGCAAGAAGGTCGACACCGGCGACGAACGCCTCATCCACACCCTGCGCGGGGTCGGCTATGTGATGCGCGCGCCGAGCCGCAGCCGGTCGGCTGGGAAATGACCGAGGGCCGGATCGCGGCGCTGCGCGCCAAGACCTCCGGTGTGCTTTCGGCGATCCCGCTGCGGGTGACGCTCATGCTGATTCTGGTAGCCACGGCGGGACTCGGGCTGCTCATCTCCGGCATGGTGGTCACCTCGGGTCTGGAACGCTCGCTGACCGACCGCACCGACCAGCAGCTGCGCAACGGCGCGATCGAATGGTCGCGCCGCCGGGTGCCCCCGCCGCCGAGCCTGCCCGGCGACCCGCGCCACACCAGCCAGTTCTACGTCCGCTCGATCCAGGACGACGGACGGGTCTTCGTGATCAAGGCGTTCGGCCTCGATGTCGAACCCGCCCTGCCGGATTCGCCGCAGATCGGGCCGATGACGGTCGGCTCTACCGACGGCGGGCCGATCGAATGGCGGTCGTTGACCGTCCGAGGGCCGGACGGCACCACCACGGTGGCGCTGCCGCTCAACCAGACCTTCGACATCGTGCAACGCCTGGTGATGCTGGAACTGGTGGTCGGGCTGATCGTGCTGACCGCGCTGGCCTTCGCCGCGTATTTCGTGATCCGGCGCAGCCTGCGTCCGCTGCTGCGGGTGGAGAACACCGCCGCCGCCATCGCGCGCGGCGACCTGTATCGCCGAGTTCCGGTGCGCGGCAGCAACACCGAGGTCGACCGGCTGTCCCGCTCGCTCAACGGCATGCTCACCCAGATCCAGCAGGCGTTCGCGAAAACCGAGGCGTCGGAGGAGGCCGCGAAGCGTTCCGAGGCGAAGATGCGTCAGTTCGTCGCCGACGCGAGCCACGAGCTACGCACCCCGCTCACCACCATCCGCGGCTTCGCCGAGCTCTACCGGCAGGGCGCGACCACCGATCCCGACCTCTTCATGGACCGCATCGAACGCGAATCCCAGCGGATGGGCATCCTCGTCGAGGACCTGCTGATGCTGGCCCGCCTCGACGCCCAGCGCCCGCTGGAACAGGGCCAGGTGGATCTGCTCGCCGTGGCAAGCGACGCCGTGCACAGCGCGCGTGCGATGGCCGCCGCCGAGGATCCGGACGGCCCGAGCCGCCGCATCGAACTCGAAATCGAAACCGGTGAAGGCACTTTGGAAGTCGTCGGCGACGAGACCAGGCTGCGGCAGGTGCTTGCCAACCTGCTCAACAACGCGCTCACGCACACCCCGCCGGACGCCTCGGTGGCGGTCCGCCTGACCCCGACCGCCGACCAGGTCCTCCTGGAGGTGGCCGACACAGGTCCCGGCCTACCCGCCGACGAGGCCAACCGTATCTTCGAACGCTTCTACCGCACCGACAACTCCCGCGCCCGCACCAGCGGGGGCACGGGCCTCGGCCTGTCCATTGTCCAGGCGCTGGTCACCGCGCACGGCGGCACGGTCGACGTGCGAAGCACCGAGGGCGTCGGCAGCACCTTCACCGTCCGGCTGCCCCGCTAAAACCGTTGCGCGGCAACCGTTTCGATCAGACCGGCGTGACCTGATCGACCAGCCAGCGGTCGCCGTCCTTGTCCACCGTGGCGCGGACCCGGCTGCCGGTGGTCGTGCCCTCCGGCGAATCCTTGCTCGTCGTCACCTGATTCAGAAACAGCAGCACGACCACGTGCGACTTGTCGGCGGAGACGACGCCGCCCGCCTGGGTGGTCGCCTTCACGTTGAGCTGTTTTTCCTTGGCGCCTGGCGCGATTGCCTGTTCGATCAGCTTCAGGTAGTCCGCGCGGAACTTCGGCGAGAGGTTGTCGGCCGTCTTCGGGAGTTCCTTGTCCACCGTCTGGAAGTCATAGGTGAACATGGCCGAGACCGTTCGGCTCGCGGCCGCCACCGCGTCCGTGCGGGCCTGCTCGGTCTGGTGGTCGTTCCAGATCTTGAATCCGCTGACACCGAGCACGACCGCCGCCGCGAGGGCGAGCACGCTCAATGCAGCCAGGAGAATCTTGCCGCGCGTTCTCATCCCACAAACTCCACTTTGGACACCGTCATCCCGGAATCGCCGCGACTCACGGTGACTCGGAAGCGGTAGTACCTGGTCTGCTCGCCCTGCTGGCCGGCGTTGGTGAGCGTCTGCTTGGCGGCGACAAGGACCGTCGCGGAGTTCTCGTCGTCGCTTTGCAGCGCCGCGTCGATGATCTCGCCGTTGGAGACGACCTTGGCCTGCTGCACGATATTCATGAACGGGTCGACCCGCCCGTCGAATTCGTTCTTGAACTGGCCGGAGGCCACCGAGAGGATCCGGTCGATGTCGGCCTTGGCGGAGTCGGCGCGGATGGTGGTCAGGTTCAGGATGGCTTGGCGTGCGGTCTGCTGGTATTCGGTGCGGCGCGCATCGCGGGCGTCGATCGAACGTACCTTCATGCCGGCGAAGCCCGCGCCGATCAGCAGCGCGAGCACCAGGACCGCGGCCGCCGCGACGGCGATGGTGCGCCATATGCCGCGGCGGGCCGGCTCGGTATCGGTGTCCGGCGTCTCGTCCGACACGGTCGGCGCCTTCGCGAGGTCGACGGACGTGCTCTCGGCTGAGTCGGTCGGCGCCTTCGCGATGTCGACGGACGTGCCATCGGCCGGGTCGGTCGGCGTCGCGCTGGTCGCGTCCGTCTCCGGCGCGGAAGCCGTGGCCGCAGCGGCCTTTTCGACATCCGACGGCGCGGAACTCTTGGCGTCGCCCGGCTGCTGGCTACCCAGCGCCGCGACCCGAGCCTCGAACGCGGCGGTGGTCGCCTGCGCGGCCGGCACCGACGTCACCGAGGGGCTGGCCGTCTCCTCGGCCGGCGGACCCACCGAGCGCACCGCGCGTCGCCGCGTGCGGTGCTGATCTCCGTTGCTTTCGTTCATCGTTGCTGCTCCTCGAGCATCGCCTGCCAGCTCGACGGTACCGTGCCCGAACCGCCCGGTCCGATATCGCCCTGTCGGTAGGTGCGGCCGTCCGGGCCGATGTACTGGCCGGTGGACGGGTCATAGGATCTCGCGGCAGCGGGCGTGCCGGTGCCGTACGCGGCTGGTGCCACCTGTGTCGTGCCCGGTGCGGTCGGCGCGGCCGCGGGTGCTACCGGTCGCGGCGGGCCGAACGCGGGATTGTCGCCTTCGGGAACATAGCCGGTCCGGCAGAGTTCCGGGGTCGGCGCGCGCACACCGGGGAATTCCGCGCATGGCGTGTTGCGGATGCCGCGCACCTCGACCGGCGAATCCTGCGGCACTTTGCAATACAGGCCCGGCGGGGACTGCACCGAATCCACTTCGCTCGGCGAGCGCCGCTCGTTCGGCGGCAGGAACCCGGTCGTGCAGGCGGGCGGGTCGTTGACCACCACCATGAAGTCGACCATGGCACCGTATTCCGCCGGACCTCGGATGATCGTGCGCAGCGCCGCGATCAGCGGCGGGAAGACCACCAGGAGTTGTTCCAGCCCAGCGTGATACGTGACGCCGACCTGCCCGGTGCTGACCAGGTTCGTCAGCAGCAGCGGCAGCGTCGGGCGCAGCGATTCGAACTGTGCGGTGACCCGCTGCATCGCCGACGGTCCGTCGCGCAGCACGTTGCGCAGCGAGGGATCGTGCGCACGCAGCTGGTCGGTCACCGTGGCCAGGTCGCTGGTCCACGACCGGATGGCCGCGTCGGACTGGACCTGGGTGTCGAGCAGCGGTCCGATCTGCTCGATCAGTTTCTTCGTCGGTTCCGCGCTGTTCTGCGCCTCCTGCACCAGCAGCGACGCCGAGTCGATGAACCGCTGCAGATCCGGGCCCGCGCCGTTGAACGCCTTGAACGCCTCGTCGATCACCTGCCGCAGCCTGGTGTCGGCGATGCTGGACAGCAGCCGGTCGGACTGATCGAGCAGCGAGCCGACGTCCTGCGGAAGTTTGGTGCGCCCCACTGGAATCACCGCGCCGTCGGCCAGGTTTCCGCCGACCGGGTGATCCGCCGGAATCAGATCGACGTACTGCTCGCCGATCGCGGAGACGCTGCGTACCCAGGCATTCACATCCGAGGGGATCTTGTAGTCGCTGTCGATGGACAGCTTCGCCTCGACTCCGCTCGAGGTGAGCCGAACATCGCGCACCACACCGATATTCGTGCCACGGAAGGCGACGTTGGCGGTCGGATAGAGACCGCCCGTCGCCTCGAGCTGCACCGTGACGTCGTACCTGCCGATGCCGAACATCGCGGGCACCTTCACGTACACCCCGCCCATGATCACCAGGCCGATCACCGTCAGCACGGCGAAGATCGACAGCTGGACGCGGACGAATCGGGTGAGCGTCATCGGCCAGGACCCCCTTGTGGCGCGGTGTCTCCCGGCAGCGGCACGGTCAGCCCGGGAATGGCGGGCAGGCCGGGAATCGGCGGCAGGCCCGGAATGGTCGGCGGCGGTTGCGCGCCGGCGGCGGGCGCCGGTTGCAGCGGGCCGGTCGCCGGGTTGCCGCTCTGTGTCGCGGTATCGGGGGCGAAACTGCCGACGACGCCCTCGACGCCGCCGAATCGGCCGCCGAGCGGGCTGCCGGTCAACCAGTTGCTGTCCAGGCGCTTTCCGGTCAGGTCGACCGTGATGAACAGGTTCAAGTAGTCGCCCAAGATCGCTTTGTCGAGGTTCTTCATCGGGAACGGGAAGGTCGGAATGATCTTCATCGCCTCGATGAGATTGTTCCCGGTATCGGCCAGCGTCTGCAGCACCGGCGCGAGGCTGTGCAGGTTCGCCTTGAGATTGTCGCCGCTGCTCGCGATCAGGCGATCGGTGACGTCGCTGAGGTCACCGAGCGCGTTGATCGTCGCGGTGATGTTCTTCGTGCGGTCGGCGAGCACGGTGAGCGCGGGATGGATGCGCTCGATGGCGGCGGCGACCACGTCGCGCTGCTGCACCAACTGGCCGCTGAGCCGGTCCAATCCGCTCATCGCCGCGATGATGTCGTTGCGCTGCTTGTCCAGGTTGGTGGTCAGCTCGTTGAGCTGGGGCAGCAGATCGCGGATGTCGTCGGCCCGCCCGTTCAGCGCGGAATTCAGTTCGCGGGTAATGGTTTCCAGCTGCGAGATGCCGCCGCCGTTGAGCACCACCGACAGCGACGAGAGCACCTGCTCGGTCGTCGGGTAGGCCCCGGCCCGCTCCAGCGGAATGACGTCGCCGTCCTTCAACTGTCCTTGCGGCGCAACATCACTCGGCGCGGCCAGCTCGACGTGGTTGCTGCCGAGCAGACTGGTCTGGCCGATCTTGGCGACGGCATTGGCCGGCAGGTGCACGCTCGGATTCAGCGTGACGGTGACCAGCGCGTGCCAGCCCTCCACCTCGATGCCAGACACCGTCCCGACGGTGACATCGTCGACGCGTACCGGTGAATTCCTGGTCAGGGTGGTCACATTCGGCATTTGGATGCGCACTTTGTACGCGCCGGCCATAGTTCCCTCGGTGCCCGGCATCGGCAGCGAGTTCAGTCCGTCCCACTCGCAGCCCGAGACGCCGAGCGCCATCGCGAGACCCACCACCAGCATGGCCATCCGACGAGGAGGCAGGGAGCGCTTGCGAGTCGCGAATGCGCGAGGCCGCATCATCGACCTCCTCCCGGGATCGCCAGTCCGGTGATGTCATTCGGCACGGTCACCGGTGCCGGTCCGGGCGCCGGCCCAGGGGGTGCGGCCTCGCCGGCCAGGCTCGGCGGGCTGAACGTCAGCTGGTTCGGGAACGCGTGCACGCCGGTGGCCGGATTCAGCATGATCGGCGCGTAATTCATGGCGAGCGAACTGATGACCGGCGCCAGGTACTGTGCGCACAGATCTGCGGAACGATCCGAATCGTTGGTCTCCAGCGCCCGCACCGAGCCGCAGAGGAAGCTGAGCGGGTCGGCGGTGTTGTTGAGCGAGACCGCACCGGCCAGGGTGCCCTGGGCGGGCTTGTAGATCTGGTAGAAGTTCACCAGCGCCGTCGGCCCCGAGTGCAGCACCCGCTCCAGCTCGGGGCGCTTGTCCACCAGCTGCTGGGTGACATCGGCAAGCCGCTGCACGCCTTCGGTGAGCTCGGCGCCGCTGCCGTCCAGGAATCGCTTCACATCGCCGAGCGCGGTATCCAGATTGTCCAGTCCCGCACCGAGTTCGGCGGAGGTACCGGCCAGCACCGAGGACACCGACGCGAGCCTGCCGCCGAACTGCACGATCTGTTCGTTGCTCGCCGACAGCACGTCGACGAACTTCTGCAGGTTGCGGATGGTGCCGAAAAGATCGGTTCGCCCGTCCGACAACGTATTCAGGGTCGCGGACAGTTCGCGCAACGTGTCGCGCAGCTTCTGCCCGTTGCCGTCCATATTGTCGGCGGCGGTGTTGACGAAGCGGCCGAACGAGCCCTGCTTGTCATCACCGACCGGACCGAGAGTCGTTGCCAGCTTGGAGAGTTCGGCCTTGATGTCGTCCCACTCCACCGGCACCGCCGTGTGCTCGAGCGGAATCTCCGCGCCGTCACCCATTTTCGGGCCACCGACGTAGGCGGGCGCCACCTGGATGAACCGCGCCGAGACCAGCGACGGCGAAATGATCACCGCGCGTGCGTCGACGGGAATGTCGATCCCGCGATCCAAGGTCATCTTGACCTGCACCCGATCCTTACCGGGCTCGATCGAGTCGATGCGGCCGACATTCACGCCGAGTACCCGAACCTCGTCGCCCTTGTACAGCCCCGAGGTCGACGGGAAATACGCGGTGATCGTGGTCTTTCCGATCCGGCTCACGCCGCTGTACACACCGGCGACCACGAGCACGGCGACCAGCGCTGCGGCCACCATCAGCACCCAGCGCGGCAGCTTGCGGGCTCTTTCCAGCATGTTCATCGCGGTGGCTCCTGAAGGGCGGGCCCGATCGACGGCGGTGCCGGGTTGGTGAAGATATTGCGCAGGTCCTCGGGCAGATGCTGCGGCCACACCAGCGCGTCGACCAGCGGCTGCAACTCGGTGCTCGTCGCGTTGACGACGTAGGCGTTGAACCACGGGCCGTTGCCGACCTGCTCGCCGAGCGCCGCGGCGTACGGGCCGAGGTTGTCGAGCGCGTCAGAGATGTTCTGCTTGTTGCGTTGCAGCAGGCCGAGCACCGAATTCAGTTTGTCCAGCGCGGGTTTCAGTATCGGCTCGTTGTCGGAGACCAGGCCGGACAGCTGCTTGGCCACCTCGTTCACGTACACGATCAGCTGCCCGATCGCGGCGCGGCGCCGGTCGAGCTCGCCGAGCAGGTTGTTGCCGTCGAGCAGCAGCGCGTTGATCTGGTCGCTGCGGTCCGCCAGGATCTTGGTGACGTGCTGCGCCCTGGTCAGCAGGTCGGACAGGGCCTGATCGCGTGCGTTGATGCTGCGCGACAACGCGGTAACGCCGTCCAGCGCCGACCGCAACGGGGCCGGTGTGTCAGCGAAGGTCGCCGAGAGCGTGTCGAGGGTCTTGTCGACCTGATCCATGTCCAGGCCCTGCACCGTGCGGCCGAGGTCGCCGAGTGCGTCGTTGAGCGAGTACGGAGAAGTGGTGCGGTCCAACGGAATCGTGTCGGTGCGCCGCAGCGCGCCCGATCCGGTCGGGGTCAGCTCAAGCGACTTGCGGCCGAGCACGGTATTGGTCTTGATCGCCGCGGACGTCTTCTCGCCGAGCACGATCGACTCGTCGAGGGTGAAGCGAACCAGCACCTTGGCGCCGTCGAGGTGCACGTCGTCCACCTGGCCCGACCGCACACCGGCCACCTGGACCGGGTCGCCGGGAATCAGCCCGCCCGCGTCGGCGAAGTACGCGGTGTAGGCCGCGCCACCTCGAATGAACGGCAGCCGCTCGAACTGCAGCGCCGACAGCGCGACACACGCCGCGACGACCAGGCCGACGATACCGAGGGTGACGACCCGTGATCGCTCGTTCATCAGGGCGTACACCTTCCGGTCGTCTGCTTACCCGGCAGGTTCACTTGCATCGGCTGCCCGTTCGGGCCGTCGACGACCAGGTTGGTCCCGCAGATGTAGAGCTGCAGGAACGAGCCGTAGGCGCCGATGCGGATCAGCTTCTTGTAGGTCTCTGGCAACTTGTCGAGCACCCACTGCAGCGTGTCCGAGCCGTTGTCGAGGTTGGTGGACAACCGCCCGGTCTGCTCGATGGTTGACCGCAGATCCGGCCGAGCCGTCTGCAGCAGACCGGTCAGGTCGCGAGTGGCGCCCGCGATGCGCGGCAGCGCATTGCCGATCGGGTCCCGGTCGGCGGCCAAACCGCTGACCAGGCGCTGCAATTCGTCGAGGGTGGTGGCGAACTGGTCGCCGCGTTGATCGATGGTCGCCAGCACCGTGTTCAGGTTGTTGATCACGCTGCCGATCAACTCGTCGCGGTCGGCGAGGGTCTTCGCGAACGAGCCGCCGCTGTTGAGCAGCGACACCAGGGTGCCGCCCTGGCCCTGGAAGATCTGCAGCAGCGCGCTGGTCAGGTCGTTCACCTGTGTGGGGTCCAGGCCGCGCAGCAGCGGGCGGAACCCGCCGAGCAGCATGTCCAGGTCCAGCGCTGGTGCGGTCTTGTCCTTGTCGATGGTGCCGCCGTCGGGCAGCGCGTCGGTCGTGCCAGGCCCCTCCAGCAGCTCCAGATACCGGTCACCGACCAGGTTTTCGTAGCGGACGGTGGCGCGGGTGCTGGTCAGCAGCCGGTACTTACGGTCGACATCGAAGTCGACGTGCGCGAGATTGTCCTTGCCGACCTTCACCGAGGAGACCGAGCCGACCGGAACACCGGCGATGCGCACCTTCGAGCCGGGCAGCATGCCGGACGAGCTGGTGAACACGGCGTGGTAGCCGTACTCCCTCGCGAAACGCATCTGACTGAACACGATCACCAGCCCGGCGAACACCAGTGCCATCACCAGCGTGAAGATGACCAGCTTGACGGTCGTCGCGGTGTTCTTCACAGCGCACCAACCCCCGGTAGCCCGGCGAACAACAGCTGGAACACCTTCGGCGCTTCGTTGGGCCTGGTGAAACCCGTGCTCGGCACGTAAGGCGCTCCCTGATTCGTGTCGGTGACGACGTAGTTCGAATGGCTGTCCGGCACCCGGTCCACCACGCCCTCGCAGTGCGGGCCGCCGGTCGCGTTCACCTTCGGCAGGTCGTCCGGATACTTGTAGGGCTGAGCGCCGAACATGAAGTTGGTGTTCATCCCGATGCCGGGCAGCTTGCCGCCGAACACGTCCTCGGCCAGCGGCATCATCGGGCCGAGCCCGTTGATGATGCAGCTGAGCGCCGGGGCGTACTCGAAGAGCAGGCTCGTCGTCGGCCGCAGCAGATCGAGCGCGGTGCTGAAGTTGGCCTCGTTCTCCCGCAATACCGAGCCGGTGGTGTCGGCGAGACCGGTCAGGTTGGCGAGCACGTCGTCGAGGCTCTGCTCCTCGTCGACCAGCGTCTTGCTGGTGACGGTGGCGTTGTCGAGCGTGCGCAACAGGTCGGGCGCGGTGTCGGCGTATAGGTCGGTGACCTCGCCCGTGCGCACCATATCCTGTTGCAGCGTCGGCAAAGTCGGGTTGATATCGCGCAGGTAGGCGTCGCTGCGGGCGAGCAGATCGCCGAGCTTCTGGCCGCGTCCCTGCAGCGCCGTGCCGAGCGCGGACAGCGTCGCGTTCAGCTTCTCCGGCTGCACCTTGGCCAGCACGTCGGACAGGTGCTGGAACAGCGTGTTGAATTCGACGGTCACGTGCTGCGCGGTCACCCGCGCGCCCGGTTGCAGTGAGGCCGACGAAGGTTGTTGCGGCACGGTGAAGTTCACGTACTTGGCGCCGAAAATGGTGGTGGAGCGGATATCAACGCCCGCGTTGGCCGGAACAAGCTTCAGCTGTTCGGGATTGAGCGCCAACTTCAGGCTTGCACCGTCGGCGGTCTGATCGATCGAGACCACCCGGCCGATCTCCACCCCGCGCACCTTCACCTTCGCGTCGGGGTCGAGCACGAGCCCGCTGCGTGGCGCGTCGATCGTCACGGTGGCCGTTGAGGTGAACCCGCCGACGAACATCACCAACGCGACGGCGACGATCGCGACCAATGCGAGCACCATCGCGGCACCGGCCAACTTGTAACCCACTGCAGCGCGCACTTTGTTCGAATCCGCCATATCGCTTTACCCGGAGAGGTGAAAGTTGCCGGAGGTGCCGTAGATGGCCAGCGAGATCAGCAGGGTCACCGTGACCACCGCGACCAGCGAGGCCCGCACCGCGTTGCCGACCGCGACGCCGACCCCGACCGGTCCGCCCGAGGCATGGAAGCCGTAATAGGTGTGGATCAGCATGACCGCCAGCGCCATGAAGATCGCCTGCGCGAACGACCAGAGGATGTCGCTCGGGATCAGGAAGGTGGAGAAGTAGTGGTCGTACACACCCGCCGACTGCCCGTAGATGACCACCGTCGCGAACCGGCTCGCCAGGAACGACGCGATCACCGCGAGCGCGTACAGCGGCACGATCGCGATCATCCCGGCGAGCACCCTGGTGCCGACCAGATACGGCACCGGCCGGATCGCCATCGACTCCAGCGCATCGATCTCCTCGGCCACCCGCATGGCGCCGAGCTGCGCGGTCGACCCCGCCCCGATGGTCGCGGCGAGTCCGATACCGGAAATCACCGGTGCCGCGATGCGGACATTGATGAATGCCGCGAAGAAGCCGGTGAGCGCCTCGACGCCGATATTGCCGAGCGAGCTGTACCCCTGCACGGCGATGGTGCCGCCCGCGAACAGCGTGAGGAAGCCGACGATCACCACGGTGCCGCCGATCACCGCCAAAGCACCGCTGCCCATGCTGATTTCGGCGATCAGCCGAATGGTTTCGGTCCGATAGTGCGTCAAGGCACGCGGAATTGCCCCCAGGGCCTGTGCATAGAACACAGCATGTTTACCAACAGAATCGAGCGAGTCCGACATCCGACGCACTCGTCGCACGGTACGCGGGAAGCGGGATTCGATCACGAAGGCCATGCGGTCACCGCGCCGTGAACTTGATACCAACGGCGGTGACCACGACGTTCACCACGAACAAAGCCATAAACGCGAAGACAACGGTCTGATTCACCGCATCACCGACACTCTTGGGACCACCCTTGACATTCAGACCCAGATAACAGGCCACCAGCCCGGCGATCAGCCCGAACAATCCGGCCTTCACCTCCGAGATGACCAATTCGGGCAAATGGGTCAGCAGCGTGATGCCGTTGACGAACGCGCCGGGGTTCACGTCCTGCAGAAATACCGAGAACAGAAATCCACCGACGATGCCGATGGTGCACACCAGGCTGTTGAGCATCAGCGCGACGAACATCGACGCGAGCACGCGTGGCACGACGAGCCGCTGTACCGGGTTGATGCCGAGCACCCGCATCGCGTCGATTTCCTCGCGAATCGTGCGTGCGCCCAGGTCAGCGCAGATGGCGGTGGCACCGGCCCCCGCGACGATCAGCACGGTGACGATCGGGCCGACCTGGGTGACCGCGCCGAATGCCGCGCCTGCGCCGCTGAGGTCGGCCGCGCCGATCTCGCGCAACAGGATGTTCAGCGTGAAGCTGACCAAAACGGTGAATGGAATCGCGACCAACAGCGTCGGCACGATCGAGACGCGCGCGATGAACCAGGACTGGTCGATGAACTCGCGTCCTTGAAATGGCCTGCGCACACTGGAACGCGCGACTTCGGCCGTCAGTTCGAAGAACCCGCCGACTGCCCGCAATGGCACAGCAAGGACCTCGTTCATCGATGAACCTCCTTGCTGAAAAACCACGGGTTGCTCACGGCACGATTCTTCACCGAGGCCGCACCGCCTCAACGATTAGAACACGTTCACTGCGCTGCCGGAAGATGTTTGCCACTTTTGAACTGCACTTTTTCTTTGCATCGGCATTTGTATTTGGAACGAGTGTCAGGAGATAGGTACCGCCTTTGTGAGGCGGCACACATCTCGCACTCCAATGTCTACCAAGTGCCCGACCCTTGATCAACAGTTGGACGGCCGATCAGCAGTTCTTTGTCGGCGGGTCTTGCAGATGTCGACCCCCGATTAGCTTGATTCGCTCAGCCAGGACGCGCCGGTCCGAACTCAGTTCAGATCCATCAGGCTCGACGCCGAGAATGTTTGCCCGGCAGGGCGTTCGGCGAAATAGCCGCCGAGCGTGGCGGCGAGATCATCGGCGGACCATTGCCCGCCGGTCGCGTCGAAGCGATGCTCGACGACGGGTGCCGCCATCAGCGCAACCATCCCCCCGTAGACCACGAACAGCTGGCCGCTCACCGTGTCGGCGGCGGGCGAGGCGAGGTAGGCGACCAGCCTTGCCACATGGTCGGGCGAGAGCGGGTCCACCTCGCCCTCGGGCGCCGCGCTGAACACGGCCTCGGTCATCGCGGTCCGCGCGCGCGGCGCGATCGCGTTGGCGCGCACGCCATATCGGGAAAGCGCCCGCGCGGCCGACAGGGTCAGCGCGGTGATGCCAGCCTTGGCGGCGCCGTAGTTGGCTTGACCCTCCGGTCCGAGCAGACCCGCCTCGGAGGAGGTGTTGATCAGCCTGCCGTAGATCGGCGCGCCTGCCGCTTTGGACTTGCCGCGCCAGTACGTTGCGGCGTTGCGGGACAACAGGAAATGCCCGCGCAGGTGGACCGCGACAACGGCGTCGAAGTCCTCGTCGGACATGTTGAACAGCATCCGGTCCCTGGTGATGCCCGCGTTGTTCACCACGATGTCGACGCTGCCGAAGGCCTCGTCCGCGGTGCGGATCAACGCGTCCGCGGTCGCTCGTTCAGCGATACTGCCCGCGACGAATTCGGCCTTGGCGCCGAGCGCGCGGATCTCGGACAGGGTGTCTGTCACCGCGTCGGACTCCGAGAGATCGTTGACCACCACCGAAGCACCGGCCCCTGCCAAGGCGAGCGCCTCTGCCCGCCCCAGCCCCGCCCCAGCTCCAGTAACGATCGCCACCCGGCCAGCAAGACTCACATCATCACTCACGGCTGCACCTCGCTGACGCTCGGCTCCGCCGTTCCTGTGGACGCTGTGTCCATGGTTCGTTCGCTGCGCTCACTCACGAGCCCGACCCTAGAACGTGTTCCAATCTATGGCAAGGGTCGGTCTCATTGGAGCCGCAGCGCCGCTTTCGGGCACTGCGCCACCGCGTCCTCGACGTCGGCCACACGGTCCGCCTGCACGTCGGCAGCCAGGATGTGCAGCTGGTCTTCATCGTCGAGTTCGAACACGTCGGGGGCGATTCCGACGCAGATTCCGTTCGCTTCACACTGATCCAGATCGACGCTGACCTTCATGAGAACTCCTTTACCGCGATCCTGCCGAAGCCTAACAAGCCGATGCCGCCGGACGCGGCGCCATCGGCCCGATTCACCCTCAATACTGGAACATGTTTCAGTCGATATGCAATGATCGAGTGAACCCACATCGAAGAAGGCCTGAGGTATTTGCCATGCGCATTGCGTACACGCCGCAGCAGGAGGAGCTACGCGCGGAGCTGCGCGACTACTTCGCGCGACTCATCACACCCGAGCGCAGGGCCGCGCTGAGCGCGCAGACCGGCGAGTACGGCCAGGGCAACGTCTATCGCGAAGTCGTGCAGGAGATGGGCCGCGACGGCTGGCTCACGCTGGCCTGGCCGAAGGAATTCGGCGGCCAGGATCGGTCGACGATGGATCAGCTGATCTTCACCGACGAGGCGGCGATCGCGGGCGCGCCGGTGCCGTTCCTGACCATCAACTCGGTCGCGCCGACGATCATGCACTACGGCAGCGAGGAGCAGAAGCGCTTCTTCCTGCCCAAGATCGCGGCGGGCGAGCTGCACTTCTCCATCGGCTACTCCGAGCCAGGCGCCGGCACCGACCTGGCCAGCCTGCGCACCAACGCGGTGCGCGACGGCGACGACTACGTGATCAACGGCCAGAAGATGTGGACAAGCCTGATCGCGTACGCGGACTATGTCTGGCTCGCGGTGCGCACCGATCCGAATGCCAAGAAGCACAAGGGCATCAGCATGCTCATCGTGCCGACCACGGCCGAGGGCTTCTCCTGGACCCCGGTGCACACGATGGCGGGGCCGGACACCAGCGCGACCTATTACCAGGACGTTCGGGTGCCGGCGAGCGCGCTGGTCGGCAAGGAGAATGGCGGCTGGTCGCTGATCACCAATCAGCTCAACCACGAGCGCGTCGCGCTGACCTCCGCGGGACCGCTTGGCCTCGCGGTGAACCAGACCGTCGACTGGGCCCGCAATACCAAGGCAGGCGACGGTTCTCGCGTCATCGACCAGGAATGGGTGCGGCTCAACCTGGCTCGGGTGTATGCCAAGGTCGAGTACCTGAAGCTGCTGAACTGGGAGATCGCCAGCCGCGCCGACGCGGGCGGTGACGCGGCGCCACGGCCGTGGGACGCCTCCACCTGCAAGGTGTACGGCACCGAACTGGCCACCGAGGCCTACCGTCTACTCATGGAAGTCCTTGGCCCGCAGGCCTATCTGCGCCAGGACTCGCACGGCGAGGCATTGCGTGGACGGCTCGAACGGATGCACCGGTCCGCGCTGATTCTCACCTTCGGCGGCGGCACCAACGAGGTGCAACGCGACATCATCGCCATGACGGCGCTCAAGCAGCCCGCGTCGGCGCGCTGAGTCGGAAAGCAGGTAGCAGACATGGATTTCACTCCCACCGAAGCCCAACTCGACCTCGGCCGACTGACCGGCGAGGTGTGCGGCAAGCTCGTCACCGCCGACCGGCTGCGCGAACTCGACACCGCGGCCGAGCGATTCGACGAGGCGCTGTGGAACTCGCTCGCCGAGACCGGAGTGCTCGCGGCGGCGCTGCCGGAAGCCGTTGGCGGCAACGACTTCGGCGTGCTCGAGCAGACCGCCGTCCTGCGTGAGCTCGGCAGGCACGTCGCCGCGGTGCCGTATCTGTGGTCGATCGTGCTCGGCGCCGGTGCGCTCGCGCGGTTCGGCGATGCGGCGCAACAGGACCGGGCGACGCGGGCCGGTGCGGGTCGCGTCATCCTGACCGCCGCGCTCGCCGAGGAGAACAACTGGGAGCCCACCCGGCCGACCACCACCGCCGTCGAGGCGGACGGCGGCTGGCGGCTCACCGGCAACAAAACCACGGTGCCCTTCGCCAACCGGGCCGACCGAATCCTGGTCCCGGCCACGGTATCCGGCACTGCCGCGGTATTCCTGGTCGATCCGTCGGCGGCGACGGTGACCGCGCAGCAGGTGGTCGACCACACCCCCGAGTACGCCGTCGACCTCACCGACACCCCCGCCGAATTGCTCGGCACCGTCGAGACCGGCGCCGAGATCCTCGACTGGCTGCTCACCCGCGCCTGGCTCGGTCTCAGCGCCCTGCAACTCGGCACCCTGGAACGCGCACTCGAGCTCGTCGCCGAATATGCCCGCGAGCGCGAACAATTCGGCAAGGCCGTCGGCAGTTTCCAGGCCGTGGCCCAGCGCCTCTCCGACGCCTACATCGACGTTCAAGGCCTGCGCCTAGCGGTCACCCAGGCCGCCTGGCAACTCTCCGAAGACCTCCCGAGCGCCGAAGCCGTGCACACCGCCAAGTTCTGGGCCGCCGACGCGGGCCACCGCGTATCCCACACCGTCATCCACGTCCACGGCGGCGTAGGCATCGACCGCGACCACATCGTGCACAACTACTTCACCGCCGCCAAACACCACGAATTCGCCCTCGGCGCCAGCACCGACCACCTCCGCGCCCTCGGCGCCCTCCTGGCCGCCAACCACTCCTGATCGATCGCATTGCCGAACGCCCCTGCCGAAACCGGCGGGGGCGTTCACTGTCTGCGTCGAGCGGTAACCACAGTGCGGTAGCCGGACTGACCACGGCGATCGCCCTCGCCGAGGGCCTCAGGCGAGCTGATCACTGAACTAATTCAGAACTTCCCGTAGCATGGGTTGCATGAGCTCGAAGACCTTCCCGTTCAGTGACCTGATTCGCAAGCAGACCTCGGTGTTTCCTGCCCTCGATGACGCCGACGTGATCCTGGAGCGCCGCGACGCCGAGAATCTGGTGCTGTCGCGGTCCGAGCGATTCGAAGCGAAAGAAACCGCGATCCGCCTGCTCGCGCGGACCATCGCCATCATCGCCAAGACGAACCGGAGCCTGGCGGAGGAGGTGTTTTCCGAAGAGCTGCCCTGGTTGAAGTGGCTACCGGAGACCGGCCGCACCGAGGCCGTCAACGAACTCCTCGATCACCTGATCGCCGGTGCCGACACCGGCTTGTTCACCCCGTTCGCCCGCGACCTGGTCGCGTGGCAGCACACCGCCGAGATCTACGCCCAGCCGGAACTGGCTCGGCACCTCACCGGCACCTTCGAGCCCGGCGATTTCACCGAGGTGGTCCGCCCCGGCGGTGACACATGAAGCTCCTAAAGACCAACGGCCGCCGCGGTGTTCGCGACGGCCCGGTGGTGTGAATGGGTCTACTTCGTGGTCGGCTCGGAGTGTTCGTCGGCGGCGCGGGTCTCGGTGTGGGATTTGGCCCAGCGGTAGTCGGGTTTGCCCGCGGGGGAACGTTTGATCTCGTCGACGAACCAGAGGCTGCGGGGATGCTTGTAGGGGGCGATCTCTTTGGTGAGGAAGGGGCGCAGGTCTTCGACGGTCGGGCGGTTGTCGCCGCGACATTGCACCACCGCGACGACGCGCTGGCCCCAGCGCTGGTCGTCGACGCCGACGACGAGGGCGTCGAAGATCTCCGGGTGGGTCTTGAGGGCGCCCTCGACCTCCTCCGGGTAGATCTTCTCGCCGCCGCTGTTGATGCTGACCGAACCGCGGCCGAGCATGGTGACGGTGCCGTCCTCCTCGACCCTGGCGAAGTCGCCGGGGATGGCGTAGCGAATCCCGTTGTACTCCTTGAAGGTTGCCGCGGTCTTCGCCTCGTCCTTGTAATAGCCGAGTGGAATGTGCCCGCGGCGGGCCAGAATTCCGACCACGCCCGAGCCGGGCTGGACCGGGTTGCCTTCTTCGTCGAGCACCTCGGTGGAACCGTCGATCTTCACCCGTGGCCCGCCGGTGTGGTTGACACCCTTCGCGACGATCGACAGACCACCGAAACCCGTCTCCGAGGAGCCGATGGAATCGGAGATCATCCGGTTCGGCAGCAGCTCGAGGAACTGGTCCTTGAGCGCGGGCGAGAACAGCGCCGCACTGCTGGCCATCACGTAGAGGCTCGAAAGGTCATAGGGCTGACCGGTTTCCGGATTGCCCTCGATCAGCGCGTCGAGCATCGGCCGCGCCATCGCGTCACCGGTGATGAAGATCAGGTTGATCTTGTGCCGGTCGATCGCCTGCCACACTCCGTGCCCGCTGAACTCGGGCAGCATCACCGCCTTGCCACCGTCGAACAAGCTGTGGAAGGTGGCCGTCTGCGATCCGCCGTGGATCATCGGCGGAATCGGGAACCGGACCATACTCGGATTGTTGGCCGCACCGACCTTGGACTGCTGCCATTCGTCCTCGATGGGCTCACCGGTGATGAAGTTGATGCCACCACCGAGCACCCGCCACCAGTCCTCGTGCCGCCACATCACGCCCTTCGGCAGGCCGGTGGTGCCGCCGGTGTAGAGCATGAAGATGTCGTCGGGCGAACGCTCGCCGAAGTCCCGCTCCCCCGACGAAGCCGCGAGCGCCGCCTCGTATTCGACGGAATCCGCTGCGGTCGCGATGGTTCCGGTCGTATCGTCGTCGACGACGAGAACCGTCTTCAGCTGCGGGGTATTCGGCCGGACCCCGGCCACCCGGTCGCTGTACCGGCGCTCGTGGATCAGCGCGACCATGTCCGAATTATCGAAAATATACTGCAACTCGTTCTCGACGTAGCGGAAGTTGACGTTGATCATCACCGCGCGCGCCTTGAACACCGCGACCATCGCCTCGACGGCCTCGATCGTGTTCCGCGAGTAGATGCCGACCTTGTCACCCGGCCGAACACCATGTTCGAGCAGGTAGTGAGCCAGTTTATTGGCGCGCTCCTCCAGCTGTGCGTAGGTGACCTCGCGGCCGTCGTCAGCGAGCGCGACGCGGTCGGGCATCAGGTCGATGGAATGTTCGACAAGGTCCGCTATGTTGTAGCTCACAAGGCTAAAAATAGAACGTGTTACTGTTCCTGGCAAGGCTGAATTCACCCGCCCCGCCGACTTCGTCGGCTGCCGTCCCCCTGGAACGTCAGGAGATTCGCCAATGCCACACTGCCTCGTCGAGAAACGCGACCACGTCCTCATCGTCACGATGAATCGCCCGGAGGCGCGCAACGCGCTGTCCGGCGAGATGATGGCGATCATGCGCGACGCCTGGGACCAGGTGGACAGCGATCCTGACATCCGGGTGGCGATCCTGACCGGCGCCGGCGGCGCGTTCTGCGCGGGCGCTGACCTGAAGGCGATGACCACCCAGCACCCCGGCGATTCGTTCGCGGGCGGCGGCTGGGACCTGTCGAAGATCGAGGCGCTGCTCAAGGGCCGCAGACTCACCAAGCCGCTGATCGCGGCGGTCGAGGGCGCGGCCATCGCGGGCGGCACCGAGATCCTGCAGGGCACCGACATCAGGGTGGCCGGGGAAAGCGCGAAATTCGGTGTGTCCGAAGCACGATGGGGACTCTTCCCGCTCGGCGGGTCCGCGGTGCGCCTGGTCCGCCAGATCCCCTACACCGTCGCCGCGGACATCCTGCTGACCGGCAGGCACATCACCGCGACCGAGGCCAAGGAGATCGGGCTCATCGGACACGTGGTGCCCGATGGCGGCGCGCTCGACAAGGCACTCGAACTGGCCGCGCTGATCGCCGCCAACGGCCCGCTCGCGGTGCAGGCCATCCTGCGCACCATCCGCGATACCGAGGGCATGCACGAGGAGGAGGCGTTCCAGATCGACGCGAAGCTCGGCACCGCCGTCTTCCGCTCGACCGACGCCAAGGAGGGCCCGAAGGCCTTCGCGGAGAAGCGCAAGCCGTCGTTCACCGGTAGCTGAAAAGGCAACGCACGGAGCGCTTGCGAGCGCGACTGCGCGAGGCCGCCCTCGGCACCTTTCGGCACCGGGGGCGCCCCCTCGTCGGGCTCAACATCCCGCATGGCCCATCCAGAACGGCTCCCACTGGTGACCGTCCGGATCGAGGAAGCTGCGGCTGTACATGCCGACCTTCTCCTCTTGCGACCGCTTGTCCTCGCTGATCTCCTCGGTACCGCCCGCGGCCAGCGCGGCCGCTGTGAGCGCGTCCACCTCTGCGGCGCTGCTCAACGCCAATCCATAAGTGGCGCTGATCTTCTCGGCGGTGTCCGCGACCTGACGCTTGCTGAAGGTGGCGAAGAACTGTCTGGTCAGCAGCATGACGCAGATGTTGTCGTCGATCACGATGCAGGCAGCGGCGTCGTCGGAGAACTCCTGATTGACCTTCCAGCCGAGCGCCTCGTAGAAACTCTTCGACCGATTCAGCTCGGCGACGGGGAGGTTGAGGAAAATCATCCGGCTGGTCATGTCTCGGGCACCTTTTCGTAGTCCGCCTGTTTAGTTGCGCACCAATAGAGACGAATCCTGGGAGCGGAACTCATCGCTCGCCCAGACGATGTGACAGCCCCCACTGCGGCAGCACGTCCGATGATCTTGATCGCGCTGGTAGCAGGTCTTTGGGTCTGGGATGTGTCGGTGGGCTGTGGCAGGGTGACACCCATGAACGACTTGTCCGGCCACACCGCCGGCCTCGCTCCCGACGTGCTCGAATCCTTCGAGAAGCACCGCAGGGAACTGTGCGCATACACCTACCGCATGCTCGGCTCATCCTTCGAAGCCGAGGACGCCGTCCAGGAGACCTTCACCCGCGCGTGGAAGTCCTACGACTCCTTCGAGGGCCGAGCGAGCCTGCGCTCCTGGCTGTATCGAATCGCCACGAACGTCTGCCTCGACATGCTCGACGGCCCGCAGCGGCGGGCTCGGCCGATGGACCTGTCCGGCCCCTCGCGACCGGACGCACAACTACCCGCCCCGCAGCCGGACTACGTCTGGATCGAGCCGATCCCGAACGCCTTGGCGTTCGGCGCCGATCCGGCCGACCACGCCTCGGCCAAGGACACGCTGCGCCTGGCCTTCGTCGCGGCCTGTCAGCACCTGCCGGCCACCCAGCGCGCAATCCTGATCATGCGGGAGGTGCTTCGCTTCTCCGCCAACGAGACCGCCGAGGCCCTCACCATGTCCCCCGCGTCGGTGAACAGCGCGCTGCAACGCGCACGAGCCACCATGTCGAAAGTGCAGCCGACCGTCACCGACACCTACGACGAATCGAACGAGGACCAGCGCAAACTGGTCGACAGCTTCGTCAAGGCGTTCGAGGCCTACGACATGGACACCCTCACCACGCTGCTCAAAACCGACGTGTCCCTGTCCATGCCGCCGCTCGAATTCTGGGTCTCCGGCCCGGCGAACGTGGCCGCGTTCATGCTCGGCCACGGCAGCGCCTGCCGCGACTCCCGCATGATCCGCCTGGAAGGTGCCAACGGCGAACCGGCCTTCGGTCAGTACAAGCCCGGCGACGAGCCGGGCGTGTGGATCCCGTGGTCGGTCATCGTGCTCGAGCTGGACGGCAATGCCATCTCGGGGATGTGCTTCTTCCTCGACACGGAGAAGTTGTTCCCGCTCTTCGGCCTCGCCCCGGAGCTACGCGAACCGGCCTGAGCCTGTCGCCTCGGCGGCCAAGCCGCGGATCCGCACTCTGACTCGGGAGCCGCACCGAGAATAGGGCCCTATTTCGAGTGCGGATTCCGAGTCCGAGTGCGGATTTGGGGTTAGGGCGCGGGGACGTAGCGGTCGCGAAGTTTGCGCTTGTAGAGCTTGCCGTTGGGGTCGCGGGGGAGTTCGGGGAGGTAGTCGACCGACTTCGGCATCTTGTATTTCGCCAATTGGGTTGCGGCGAAAGCCAATAGCTCGGCGGTGAGGGTGTCGGTGCCTTCGATGCCCTCGGCGGGCTGGACTACGGCCTTGACCTCGGCGCCCCAATCGGGGTGCGGGATGCCGAAGACGGCTACGTCGGCGACCTTCGGGTGGGTGACCAGGACGTTTTCGATCTCGGCCGGGTAGATGTTCACGCCGCCGGACAGGATCAGGTCGGAGCGGCGGTCGTGCAAGTACAGGTAGCCGTCCTCGTCGAGGTGGCCGATGTCGCCGACGGTGAACAGGTCGCCGACCCGTGAATCCTCGGTCTTGGCCTTGTCGTGGTGGTATTCGAAACTCGAAGCGCCCATGCGCATGTAGACCAGGCCGGGCTCACCGGCGGGCACCTCGGTGCCGTCCTCCTCGCTGAGCACCTTGATCACCGACCACGGCCAGGCCTTGCCGACCGAGCCGGGCTTGCGCAGCCAATCGGTCCCGTTGATCACCGTACCGCCGCCCTCGGTGGCCGCGTAGTACTCGGTGACCGTCGGTCCCCACCACTCCAGCATCTTCCGCTTGGTCTCCTGCGGACACGGCGCGGCACCGTGCACCATGCTGCGCAGCGAGGACACGTCGTACTTGGCGCGCACCGCTTCGGGCAGGGCGAGCAGGCGATGGAACTGGGTCGGCACCATGTGGCTGTGCGTCACCCGGTACTTGTCGATCAGCCGCAGCATTTCCTCGGCGTCCCAGCGATCCATCAGAACAAGCGTGTGCCCCAACTGAATCGAGATGGTCGCGAAGTTCAGCACCGCGGTGTGATAGAGCGGCGAGCCACAGATGTGCACGTGATCGTCGTAGGGCGCCAGCTCGAACAGGCCGAAGAACGCGTTGGTATGCGGCGGAACGACATCCGGGTCGGCGCCGGTGAGCGGGCGGCGAACACCCTTGGGCCGCCCCGTGGTTCCGGAGGTGTAGAGCATCGGCGCGCCGGTGCTTCGGTCGGACGGTCGCCCGGTATCCGCGGCGCCGAGCCAGGCCACCGACTTGAAGCCCTCGATCTCGCCCACCGAAAAGCGCGCCGCGGCAGGCAATCCCGCCTCGTCGGCCGCCGCCTTCGCGGTCGCGGCGAAACGATCGCTGACCAGGAACGCCTTCGCCTCGCTGTCCTGCAAGATGTAGGCGACCTCTGGACCGGTGAGATGCCAGTTCACCGCGACGATGTACAGCCCGGCCTGGTACGCCGCGAAGTAGGCGGCGATCGCCTCGACGCAGTTGTGCACCATGCTCACCAGCACATCGCCGGTTTCCAGGCCGAGCCCGCGCAGGCCGGTGGCATATCGGTTGGCCAGCGTGGCCAATTCGCGATACGTCACCTCCCGGCCCGCCGGATCGACCAGGGCGATCCGATCGGGTTCGGCTTCGGCGATGTTCCACAGACCGAGAACTTTTACTGACTCCTGCCCTTGGGGATGGTGAGGAGGCGGAGCCGACGGGGTGGGTGAGGCATTCACAGTATTGAATCTAGAACGTGTTCTACATATCGACAAGGGGTGCGAGCCGACGTAATTGCTCGACATCGGGAGCCGACACCAACAGCATGGTGACACCGGCCGCCGACCAGACCCCGAGTTGCTTACGAACATGCTCCTCGTCGCCGATGATCGCGGTATCCAGAATCATCTCGTCCGGCACCACGGCCGCCGCCTCGGCCTTCTTGCCCGCCATGAACAGCTTGCCGATCTCGTCGACCTCACGCTCATAGCCCATCCGCCGATAGACCTGCGCGTGGAAATTCTGTTCCGGCGCACCCATGCCGCCGATGTAGAGCGACATGATCCAGCGCATCTTCTCCAGCTCGCTCGCCGCGTCGTCGGTGATCACCACCTGACAGCTCGCGGCGATCTCGAAGTCCTCGCGCGAGCGGCGCGCGCCGGCCCTGGCGAAACCCTCGTCCAGCCAGTCGTTGTACATGTTCGCCAGCCGCGGCGCGTAGTAGATCGCCAGCCACCCGTCGGCGATCTCCGCCGTGAGCGCCACATTCTTCGGGCCCTCCGCGCCGAGCCAGATCGGCAAATCCGCACGTAGCGGATGCACGATCGGCTTGAGCGGCTTGCCGAGTCCGGTCGACCCAGGCCCGCGGTAGGGCAGCGGATAGTTCGGCCCGTCATTGGTGACCGGCCCCTGCCGCTCGAGGATGCGCCGAATGATCCCGACGTATTCGCGGGTGCGCTGCAACGGCTTGGCGAACGGCTGCCCGTACCAGCCCTCCACCACCTGCGGCCCGGAAACACCGAGCCCGAGGATCGCCCGGCCGCCGCTGAGATGATCCAGCGTGAGCGCGTGCATCGCGGTCGCGGCGGGCGTTCGAGCCGACATCTGCACGACCGACGTGCCGAGCCTGACCCGCTCCGTCGACGATCCCCACCAGGTCAGCGGTCCGAACGCGTCCGATCCCCACGATTCCGCGGCGAATACCGCGTCGAACCCGGCGTCCTCGGCCGCCACCACCAACTCCCCCGCGTGCTGCGGCGGCTGCGCCATCCAGTACCCGAGTTGCAATCCGAACTTCATGCGCCACCCTTTCCGAGACAACTGCTTGCCAGCAGAATAAGAACCTGTTCTACTCGACATTGTGACTCAGGGGAATACTGCATCCGGCGTAATCGCGGATGAGAGAGGGTCGGATTTGAACACAAATACCGTGCCCGATGTGCTCAGCGCGCCCCTTCGGGTGCGATTCGACTACACGCGGTCCGTCGGACCGACGATCGGCAACTTTCTGACCAACCTGCGCGACCGCAAGATCGTCGGCGTGCGGGGCTCGGACGGGCGGGTGCTCGTGCCGCCGCCGGAATACGATCCGCGCACCGCGGCGCCACTCACCGATTTCGTCGACGTCGCCGCCACCGGCACCGTCGAATCATGGACCTGGGTGCGCGAGCCGCTGCCCGGCCAGCCGTTCGACCGGCCATTCGCCTGGGCGCTGATCCGCCTCGACGGCGCGGACACCGCACTGCTGCACGCCGTCGACGTCGCCGCGCCGGACGATATCCAGACCGGCCTGCGGGTAACCGTCAAGTGGGCCGAGGAAACCACCGGCAGCATCCATGACATCGCCTGCTTCGTGCCCGGCGAAAAGGCCGACGCGCCGGTCGAAGCCGCCGCCGACGGCGACCCGGTCACCGTGATCACCACCCCGGTCGCCCTCGACTACAACCACACGGCCTCCCCGCAGGAGACCGTCTACCTGCGCGGACTCGCCGAGGGCAAGCTGCTCGGCGGCCGCACCGACGCCGCGGGCAAGGTGTACTTCCCGCCACGCGGCGCCAACCCGACCGACGGCAGGCCCACCGACGAGGTCGTCGAACTGCCCGACCACGGCACGGTTACCACGTTCTGCATCGTGAACGTGCCGTTCCTCGGTCAGCGGATCAAGCCGCCGTACGTCGCCGCCTACGTGCTGCTTGACGGCGCGGACATCCCGGTGCTGCACCTCGTACTCGGTTGCGAGGCAAGCGAAGTGCGGATGGGCATGCGGGTGGAAGCCGTGTGGAAGCCGCGCGAGGAGTGGGGCTTCGGGCTGGAGAACGTGGACCACTTCCGCCCCACCGGCGAGCCGGATGCCGAGTACGACACCTACAAGCATCACCTCTGAGAGAGGCGCAAGTTGACTGACAACGCCACCGACATCGCGGTCGTGGGTTTCGCCCACGCGCCGCACGTGCCGGAGACCTTCGGCACCACCAATGGTGTGGAGATGCTGGTGCCATGCTTCCAGCAGCTCTACAGCCAGCTCGGCATCACCAAGTCCGATATCGACTTCTGGTGCTCCGGCTCCTCGGATTACCTTGCCGGACGGGCCTTTTCGTTCATCTCGGCGATCGACGCGATCGGCGCGGTACCGCCGATCAACGAATCACACGTGGAGATGGACGCCGCCTGGGCGCTGTACGAGGCGTGGGTGAAACTGCGCTCGGGACAGGCGAAGACAGCGCTGGTGTACGGCTTCGGCAAGTCGTCGGCGGGCACGCTGCGCCAGGTCCTCACCATGCAGCTCGATCCGTACCTGGTGACGCCGCTGTGGCCGGATGCCTGGTCCATCGCGGGCCTGCAGGCCAGGGCCGGGCTCGACGCGGGCCGCTGGACCGAACGCGATATGGCGGCGGTAGCCGCGGGCGACGGCGGCGACGTCGAAAATCTGCTCGGCGCACCGTATATCGCCGATCCGCTGCGCGCCCACGACATCGCCCCGATCACCGACGGCGCTGCCGCCATCGTGCTCGCGATCGGCGACCGCGCCCGCGAACTCTGCGAACGCCCGGCCTGGATCACCGGAATGGCACACCGGGTGGACACCCCGATGCTCGGCGCGCGCGATCTCACCGTCTCGCCCTCCACTTCGGCTGCCGCACAGGCGGTTACCGGCGGCGACACCAACTTCGACATTGCCGAACTGCACGCGCCGTTCAGCCACCAGCAGCTGATCCTCGCCGAGGCGATCGGCCTGAAGAACGGCACCAAGGTGAATCCGTCGGGTGGCGCGCTCGCCGCGAATCCGATGTTCGCCGCCGGCCTGGAGCGAATCGGCTTCGCGGCCAAGGCGATCATGGGCGGTTCGGCGAATCGCGCCCTCGCCCATGCGACCAGCGGCCCCGCTTTGCAGCAAAACCTTGTGACAGTTCTTGATTCGGAGGCGAGCCGATGAGTGTCCCGGCCGCGGTGCTCGGCACCGGACAAACCCATCACGTGACGAAAAGAACCGATGTATCGATGGCGGGCATGTGCCGCGAAGCCATCGATCGCGCACTCGATGACGCCGGTCTCACCATCGCCGATATCGACGCGGTAGTCGTCGGCAAGGCGCCGGACCTGTTCGAGGGCGTCATGATGCCCGAGCTGTATCTGGCGGATGCCTTGGGCGCCACCGGAAAACCGCTGCTTCGGGTGCACACCGCCGGTTCGGTCGGCGGTTCCACCGGCGTGGTCGCCGCCAATCTGGTGCAGGCCGGGGTGCACAAGCGGGTGCTCGCGATCGCCTGGGAGAAGCAGTCGGAGTCGAATGCCATGTGGGCGTTGTCGATTCCGGTGCCGTTCACCATGCCGGTCGGCGCGGGCGCGGGCGGCTACTTCGCGCCGCACGTGCGTTCCTACATCCGACGCTCCAACGCGCCGAGCCACATCGGCGCGATGGTCGCGGTCAAGGATCGCCGCAACGGCGCCAAGAACCCGCTCGCGCACCTGAAACAGCCCGACATCACGCTGGAATCGGTGCTCGCCTCGCAAATGCTGTGGGACCCCATCCGTTTCGACGAGACCTGCCCGTCCTCCGATGGCGCGTGCGCCGTGGTGATCGGCGACGAAGAAGCAGCGACCGCGGTCGAGGCCACCGGCAAGAAGGTCGCGTGGGTGCACGGCACCGCGATGCGCACCGAGCCGACCACCTTCGCCGGACGCGACCAGGTCAACCCGCAGGCTGGCCAGGACGCGGCGGCCGCGCTGTGGCAGGCCGCCGGAATCACCGACCCGCTCAACGAGATCGACGTGGCCGAGATCTACGTGCCGTTCTCCTGGTTCGAGCCGATGTGGCTGGAAAACCTCGGCTTCGTGCCGCAGGGTGACGGCTGGAAACTGACCGACAAGGGCGAAACCGAGATCGGCGGCATTCTGCCGGTCAACCCGTCCGGCGGCGTGCTCTCCTCCAACCCGATCGGCGCTTCCGGGCTCATCCGATTCGCCGAGGCCGCCAAGCAGGTCATGGGCCGAGCCGGGGCATGCCAGGTCGACGGTGCGCGCAAGGCCCTCGGGCACGCGTACGGCGGTGGGTCCCAGTACTTCTCGATGTGGGTTGTCGGGTCGGATAAGCCATGAGCCCGCTGCAGTTCTCCCTCGGTATCGCGCTGAGCCCACTCGACCAGCTGCCTGAACTGGCGAAAACCGCTGAGGAGTGCGGCTTCTCGTCGATCGCGCTGCCGGACTCGCTGTTCTATATGAAGTCCGCGGCGGCGAAGTATCCGTATACCGCCGACGGCAGCCGGTTCTGGGGGCCGGAGACGCCCTGGGTCGACCCGCTCATCGGGGCGACCGCCATGGCCATGGTGACCAGCCGGATCCGGTTTTACACCAACGTGCTCAAGCTGGGTTCGCGCAATCCTTTGCTGCTGGCCCGCCAGGTCGGGTCGGTGGCCAACCTGTCCGGCAACCGCTTCGGCTTCGGCGTCGGAATCGGCTGGGCGCCCGAGGAATTCGAATGGTGCGGCGTGCCGTACGCGCGGCGCGGCGCGCGGGTCGACGAGATGATCGAGGTCATCAAGCTGGTGCTCGGCGGCGGCATGGTCGAATTCCACGGCGAGTTCTTCGATTTCGATCCGCTGCAGGTCAGCCCGGCGCCGACCGAGCCGGTGCCGTTCTACGTCGGCGGGCACACCGAGGTGGCGCTGCGGCGCGCGGCCAGGGTCGGCGACGGCTGGACCTCGGCCATGATGACCTACGACGAGCTGTGCCGCACCATCGGCAAGCTCGACGCGCTGCGGGCCGAATCAGGCCGCGGTGATGAGCCGTTCGAGATCCAGGCGGTGTGCATCGACCGGTTCGGCCGTTCGGGCTATCAAGATCTGGCGAACGCGGGCGTGACCGACGCGATCGTGGTCCCCTGGCTCTTCGACGGCATCGGCTTCGACGGCGAACTCGCCGCCAAACAGGACTCGCTGCGCCGATTCGCCGCGGCGAACATCGCAGACCCGATCGTCGCGGAGGCATCGGTATGACCGTCGACCATCCGGCCCGGACCGCCGGGCTCGCGTCCCAGGCCGCGGTACGGGCCAGGGACAAGGCGGCGTGGGTCGCGCTGTTCGCCGAGGACGGCATCGTCGAAGATCCCATCGGCCCTTCGGGTTTCGACCCCGAGGGCAAGGGCCATCGCGGCAAGGCGGCGATCGCGGCGTTCTGGGACAAGGCGATCGCGAAGACCGAGCTGATCGAGTTCCTGTTCGGCGACTCGTTCGCGTGCGGGAACGAGATCGCGTTCACCGGCACCATCCGCAGCACCCTCGGCGGCCATCAGATCGACGCCGACGGCGTCTTCACCTACCGGGTGGACGACACGGGCAAAATCGCCGCGCTGCGCGCCTTCTGGGAGGTCGACCGCGCGATGGCCACCGCGAAGAAGATCGGCTGAGCGAAGTACCAACGGGCGAAGGGCCCTCGAACCGGAGTGGGGACTTCCGGTACGAGGGCCCTTTTGGTCATGTCAGTGCGCGACCGGACAGCCCTTGAAATCGACCGGGAATTCCTTGATCCCGTTGAGCCAACCGGACCGCAGCCGCCTCGCGTCACCGATCTTGGTGATATCCGGCAGATGATCGGCGATGGCGTTGAAGATCAGATCGACCTCCAGCCGAGCCAGGTTCGCGCCGACACAGAAGTGCGCGCCGGTACCGCCGAAGGACACGTGCGGGTTGTCCTTTCGCATGATGTCGAACTTCTCCGGGTTCTCGAACACCTCGTCGTCGAAGTTGGCCGACCGGTACAGCATCACCAGCCGCTGTCCCTTCTTGATCTGCATCCCACCGAGTTCGGTGTCCTCCAGTGCGGTCCGCTGGAACGAGATGATCGGGGAGGCCCATCGGATGATCTCGTCGACGGCGGTCGCCGGGCGCTCCTTCTTGAACAACTCCCACTGATCCGGGTTGTCCAGGAAGGCCATCATGCCGTGGGTGATCGCATTGCGCGTTGTCTCATTGCCCGCTACCGCGAGCAGGATCACGAAGAAACCGAACTCCTCCGGCGTCAGCTGATCGCCGTCGACGTCGGCCTCGACCAGCTTGGTGACGATGTCGTCGGCCGGGCAGGCCTTGCGATCGGCCGCCATTTGGTATGCGTAGCCGAGGATTTCGGCGGACGAGGCCACCGGGTCAACGTCGATATCCGGGTCGTCATAGCCGGTCATCTCGTTCGACCAGGTGAAGACCTTCATCCGGTCCTCATCCGGGATGCCGATCAGCTCAGCGATGGCCTGCAGCGGCAGCTCGCACGCGACCTTGGCGACGAAGTCACCGGAGTCGGATTCGGCTGCGGCCTGGACGATCTCGTTGGCACGCGCCGAAAGTCGCTCGCGCAGACCGTTGATCGCGCGCGGGGTGAAGCCGCGCGAGATGATTTTGCGCAGCTTCGTGTGTTCCGGAGCGTCCTTGTTGAGCAGGATGAACCGCTGCAGTTCGATCTGCTCGCGGGTGATGTCGTCGTTGAAGCGCGGGATGGCGGTGTTCTCGAAGGTGGAGAACACCTCGCCGCGGCGCGACACCTCTTTGACGTCGGCGTGCTTGCTGACCACCCAGAAGCCCTCGTCATGGAAGCCACTGACCTCGACCGGCTGCGGATTCCACCAGACCGGGGCGGTGCGGCGCAGCTCGGCGAACTCCTCGACCGGCACCCGTTCCGCGTAGATGTCGGGGTCTGTGACGTCGAATCCGTCCGGCAGATTCGGCCGGACATTCCGAGGGTCTACCACCAGATGTCTCCTTCGACAAACTGAAACACGTTCTATAATCATTGAAGCATAGGCGGCAGGATCAGGAAAGAAACCGGACAGAACCGCCAGTTGCCTATATGAACTCGTTTCAGTTTCTGTCCCGAACGAAAGGTTGGATATGGGCACACCCGTTATCGTCGAGGCCGCTCGCACCCCCATCGGCAAACGCGGCGGCTGGCTGTCCGGCCTGCACGCGGCCGAGCTACTCGGCCTCGCACAGCGCGGACTGCTCGAGCGCGCGCACCTGGATCCGGCACAGGTCGAACAGGTCATCGGCGGCTGCGTCACCCAGGCGGGCGAGCAGTCCAACAACGTGACCCGAGTCGCGTGGCTGCATGCCGGGCTGCCCTGGCAGGTCGGCGCGACCACCATCGACGCGCAGTGCGGCTCGGCGCAGCAGGCCAACCACCTCATCGCCGGGCTCATCGCGACCGGCGCGATCGACATCGGCGTCGCCTGCGGCGTCGAGGCGATGAGCCGAGTTCCGTTGGGCGCCAATGTCGGCGAGCACGCCGGGCCGCGCAGGCCCGCGTCCTGGAACATCGACCTGCCCAATCAGTTCGAGGCGGCCGAGCGGATTGCCAAGCGGCGCGGCATCACTCGCGCCGACGTCGACGCGTTCGGCGCCCGCTCGCAGCGGCTGGCCGGACAGGCCTGGGCCGAAGGACGCTTCGAGCGCGAGGTGCTCACCGTGACCGCGCCGGTCGTCGACAAGGAGGGCAAGCCGACCGGCGAGAAGCTGGACGTGTCACGGGACCAAGGCCTGCGCGAGACGACCGCCGAGGGGCTGGCCAAGCTGAAGCCGGTGCTGGAGGGCGGCATCCACACCGCGGGGAGTTCGTCGCAGATCTCCGACGGTGCCGCCGCCGTGCTGCTGATGGACGAAAAGGCCGCGCAGCGAGCCGGATTGCGGCCGCGCGCGCGGATCGTCACCCAGGCGCTGGTCGGTTCGGAGCCGGAGTTCCATCTGGACGGCCCGGTTCAGGCCTGCTCGCGCCTCTTGGAGCGATCGGGTATGACCATTTCGGACATCGACCTCTTCGAAATCAATGAGGCGTTCGCCTCGGTGGCGTTGTCGTGGGCCTCGGTGCACCAGCCGGACATGGACCGGGTGAACGTCAACGGCGGCGCGATCGCGATCGGCCATCCGGTCGGCTCGACCGGATCACGCCTCATCACAACGGCTTTGCACGAGCTGGAGCGAACCGGCCGCAGCACCGCCATGGTGCTGATGTGTGCCGGTGGCGCATTGGCGACAGGGACCATCATCGAACGGATTTAGGGCCTTCTACCCCCGAAAACCGGATTGTTGAACGTTCATCCCCCAGGGCCGGAAACGTGTCGTACGCCACATGATGTCTTCGACTTGCAACTAGATGAGACGTCAGCTATCTTTCCGCTATCAGGACCGTATCGGGGAAGACCTCCGCGACGGGCCAGAACCGGTCCGTACCTCGGCTTCTCGAGAGCCGTTGGGGTGACCCGCAAACGCAACGGTCGCAGTACCTTCGCCGGAGCGGCACCTAGAAGCTTCAAGGAAATCCGGAATCAGGCGTAGGTTTTCAGTTACTGAGCCGCTAATATCAATGATACGTATCCGAGATAACGACTGTTAGTACAGCGAAGGGAATTGGGCGGCTCACAATGGCTGATTTCGCGGCGCGGCTGAACAAGCTGTTCGAAACCGTGCATCCCCCGGGGCGTAAGCCGCACACCAACGCGGAGGTTGCGGCTGCGCTGACGGCCTCCGGACATCCGATCTCGAAACCGTACCTGTCGCAGTTGCGGTCGGGACAACGGACGAACCCGTCCGATGAGACGGTGGCCGCCCTGGCGAAGTTCTTCAAGGTCAAGCCGGACTACTTCTTCAACGACATCTATGCCGCCAAGATCGATCACGATCTGGAGTTGCTGTCCCAGCTGCAGGGCTACGGACTGCGACGGCTGTCGAGTAGAGCGTTCGACCTGTCCGAAGAATCTCAGAACCTCCTCACGTCCATGGCGGAGAAGTTGCGGGCAAGTGAAGGCTTGCCCGAAATTCCTCCGGATGGCACCGAATAGGTTCGCTTGCACGTCAAGCACAGTGCGACCTTCGGGTCGCACTGTGCTGTGTTATGTGTGCGTCCAATGAGCAGCGCGGGACAGGGCATGCCCGTGGAAATAGGGGCGTGCCCTGTCAAGGCCTCTGACGAAGTTCGAGCGCCCGGGCGATGCAAGCACATTCGACAATCTTGGTACTAGTTCAGCCGCAAGTTTTCCTCGGACAACTGATTTCGTGACTATCCGGGTAACTCATCGTGTACATCCAGAACTCAGCCGCCCGCGCGACCGCTAGACGGCAACGCGGATCGGGTGGCACGCACTAGTGCGTTGAATACGCGCAGACCCCCGCGAGCTCAATTTCGGACGTGCTCCAGAGATGTCGCGTCATACGCTCTCGCGATGGCCTGGACCCAGCCTCGGGGACTAATCCCCTCCGGCGGAGCAATCCATCGCGCGTCGACCGTCACATCGCCCAATGGGTTTCTCGCCCACTGCGCGACGGTGTCCGCGCGCTCGACGATCGACCGTGGCGGCGGGGCCACTGAGGCGAGCACCACACCACCGCCGGACTGCAGATAGAGGGCGTCCATGATCTGCGCCACTTGGTCGGACGCCTTCAGCTGAGTGGAGGTGCCGGTCTGGTCGTGCGCGACCACCTCGGGGAAGCGACCGACCATGATGCGGTGCAGCAGCCGAATCTGGCGCAGTAGCACCCGCGCTCGCACCCACAGCTCCACCACGATCCACACCGCGCCGAACGCGATCAGCAGGCCGGCCACTTCCCATGCCTGCCACGCCCAGTTCGGTTGGCCAGGTGCCACCGGTGCCGCGTCGCCGAACGCGCGCCGGATCTCGAGTACCGCGAGCACCGCGACCAACGCCGAACCTGTGGTGTAGATCGCGATGCCGCGACCGAGCGTGGTCCAGTCGAGGTTGCGCAGGCCGGTGACGACGATGAACACCGCGCCGAGCGCGACGACTTCCCAGCCGAAGGTGAACGACCAGGCGATGGTCGCGGCCACAGCGACCAGACCGATGCTGTAGATCGCCGTGGCCACCTGACGCAGGTTCTGCCGGGAGACGACCGGCCAGGCCGCCGACGCGACCACCGAGGTGGCCGTCACGAAGGTGATCCAGGCCGAAACCACGACACCGTCGGACAGCCAGCCCGCGTGCACGCCGTGCGGAAGCAGGTTGTCGATCGCCACCGCGATCTCGGGGACCGCGACGGTGGCGGCCAGCGCGACGGCGGCGACCGCGACCACGATGGCCACCCTGGCCGTCGTCGCGGGTTTGACGAGCACGCGTCCTACCCGGGCGCCTGCCGCCATCCAGACCAGCAGAGCCGTCAACCAGAGGGTCATCCCAGAGCCTCATCGAATCGAAGGACCGAGACGCCTGCGCCACGGCTGTTGAACACGCGGAGTCGGGTCATCAGCATGGCGGCGAAGGTCTCGGCCTCCCACTCGGCGAGTTCGTCCGCGCCGTCGTCGACGATCTGCTGGTGTGCCCGCTGGCTCAGCATGTAGGCGATCAGGTCGTCGCTGGCTTCCAGGGTCACTTCGGTTGCGGGTGCGCCCTCGTGGTTGAACACGATGTGCCCCAACTCATGTGCGAGGGTGTGCTCCCGGCTCGGCAGCGACTCGGCGAGCACGATCACGTCACGATCGGGGAAGAGCCTCCGCTGACCGCACACGCCAGGCCCCAATTGCGCACTGGCGATTTCGATTTCGCGATGCCGCTCGCTCGCGATGGCGAGCACCACCTCGTCGAGGGTGGTGGCGTCGGAGTCCGCCGCGACGGCACACACCGCGTCCACCGCGGCCGCGACCCGTCGGTAAGACCGCGAGGTGTTTTGAGTCTTGCTCTCGCTCATGCCTCCACCTCGCTAGCGCTCGGCTCCGGCATGCGCGAAGCACGCTGTATCACGATTCGTTCGCTTCGCTCACTCATGCCAGCACCCCTCACGGCCTCGGGAAGAACATGGCACGGGCGGCGTCGACTCTGGCCTGTGCGGCCGAGGCACCCTGGAAACTGACTGCGCCGGAACCTGCTCCGGCCAAACCGAGGGCGAGCAGGCCGCCGACCACCGACAGCAGTTTGGGTTTCGGCAGCCCGTCGTTGGCGCTCGTCGGGCGCACGTCGGGGTTGGGCTTCGCGGGTGCCGCCTGCACCGGCGCGGGCGGTGCTGGCTGAGGCGGCGGTGGCACCGCGACCGGAGCGGCCGCGGGGGCGGGTGCGAGCGCGGGGAGCCCGGGGATGCCGGGCAGGACGGGGGCAGGCACCGGCGGGACCGCGATCGGCGGAAGTGACGGCGGAGTGGGCGGCGTCGGTATCGGGATCAAGAGCAGCAGCAGCGGGGCGGCCGAACCGACCGCCGCGGAGCCGACAGCAGCGGAACCGACTGCGGCAGAACCGGTTGCGGCCGAACCGACACCGGCGGAGCCGACGCCGGCCGAACCAACACCCGCGGAACCGACACCGGCCGAACCAACGCCTGCGGAGCCGACCGCCGCCGAACCTGTTGCGCCAGCACCGATTCCGGCCGAACCCAGCGCGGCGGAACCAGTTGCCAACGCGCCGACTCCCGCGGAACCGGTGATACCGAGTCCGGCTGAGCCGGTGCCGAGGACGGCGGCGAGCCCGGCCGAGCCGGAACCGAGCGTCAAGCCGAGTCCGGCGGAACCGGTGCCGAGTACCGCGCCGAGCCCGGCGGAGCCAGCGGCGCCTGCCGCGGCCGATCCACCGGCAGCGGCCGAACCCCCCGCGGCGGATCCACCGGCAGCGGCCGAACCGGCGGCGGCCGAACCGGCGGCGGCGGAACCGGCGGCCGAACCCGAACCGATCGCCGGATTCGTTGGCACGGCACTGACATCTGACGGCTCACCGGGCACCGACAGTGGGTGCCAGGCATCTCCGGTGTCATAGGGCGGCGGCGGGGGGTCGGCAGCGCAGCCTGGACAACGCTCAGTGGGCTGTGCTTCGGCCGCCACCGGGCCGAGTAGCGCAAAGCCGGCCACGATCCCAGCTACTGCAACCACACGGAACGTGCGACCAACGGCCATGCGCCGAGCCTTCCCCTCATTCGTAAAGCGCAGATCTCACCCGGTCGCGACTCTCACACGGGACTTTTAACGGATGGGGGCCATAGTAAACCCCTATCGTTACGTGCGCAGGAAGAAGGTCAGATGCTGGTTACGCCCCGTACACCGGTTCGGGCGGCATCCCCTTGGCAATCAGGTCAGCTACCACCTGGCCCAATTCGGCGGGCGTCCAGCGGGCACCGCGATCGACCGCGACGCCGTGCCGCCAGCCGTCGGCCAGCGCCACTTTCCCGCCCTCTACCTCGAACATGCGTCCGGTGACCGCTGCGGATTCCGTGCTGCCGAGCCAGACGACCAGCGGGGAAATGTTCTCCGGAGCCATCGCGTCGAAGCCGTCCTCCGGTCGCGCCATGGTGTCGGCAAATACGGTTTCGGTCATCCGCGTCCGCGCCGCGGGTGCGATGGAATTCACAGTGACGCCGTAGCGCGCGAACTCGGCGGACGCGGTCAGCGTGAGGCCGGCGATGCCCGCCTTGGCCGCGCCGTAGTTGCCCTGACCGACGCTGCCCTGCAGTCCGGCGCCGGAGCTGGTGTTGATGATCCGGCCGTCGACCGGGCGACCCGCCTTGGACTCACCGCGCCAGTACTCGATGGCATGGCGCATGGTGACGAAGTGGCCCTTGAGGTGGACACGGATCACCGCGTCCCATTCGTCCTCGCCGAGGTTGACCAGCATCCGGTCGCGCACGAAACCGGCGTTGTTGACCAGCACGTCCAGCCCGCCGAAGGTGTCGATCGCCTGCCGGATAAGCCGTTGGCCGCCTTGCCAATCCGCGATGTCGTCGCCGTTGGCCACGGCGTTGCCGCCGAGCGCCGCGATCTCCGCGACGACCTGTTCGGCGGGGGTCTCGCCGGTCGCTGCGCCGTCGAGCGCGGAGCCGAGATCGTTGACCACCACGCGCGCCCCGGCGGCGGCGAAGGCGAGCGCGTGCGCGCGGCCGATGCCGCGGCCCGCGCCGGTGACGATGACGGTGCGGCCTGCGCAGATCTGCTCGGTGTCCATACCTATGTCCTCTTCGTGGGTGTAATCAGGACTGCTGACCGGCGGCCGCGGTGGACGCGGCCAAGAAGGCCGGGCGCTCGCCACCGCCGTGCACCAGCAGGGATGCGCCGCTGACGTAAGAGGCCAGCGGGGAGGCGAGGAAGGCGGCGCAGCGGCCGACGTCGTCCGGCCCGGCCAGCCGGCCGAGCGGAATGGTCTCGCCCACGGCGTCGATGCCGTCCTGGTCGCCGTAGTGCAGTTCGCTCAGCTCGGTGACGACCGGGCCGACGACCAGGGAGTTGACCCGCACCTTCGGCGCCCATTCGACGGCGAGCGACGAGGTCAGGCTGTCTATACCCGCCTTGGCCGCGCCGTAGGCGGCGGTGCCCGGCGAGGGACGGTGGCCGCTGACACTGGAGATGTTGACGATCGAGCCGCCGTCCGGCTGCCGCTGCATCACCGAGTTCGCGGCCTGCGAAACAAGCAGCGGTGCAAGCAGATTCAGCTCGACGATCTTGGCGTGGAAGTTCTTGCTCGCGGTGGCGGCTAGCGCGAACGGTGCGCCGCCCGCGTTATTGACCAGGTGATCGAGGCGGCCGTGCCGCTCGATGACGGTATCGATCAGCGCACGCACCGCGTCCGCGTCGCGAATATCACAGGACAGGAATTCGATGGCGCGGCCGTCGGCCTCGATCGGCACGTCGGCGGGCCGCCGGGCGCAGGCGATCACGGTCGCGCCCGCGGCGAGAAACGCCCTGCTCACACCGGCACCGACGCCGCGGACGCCGCCGGTCACCAGAACGACGCGATCGGCCAGATCGATTTCGAGTGCCACCGTGCTAACCTACCAAGCAACTGCTTGCTTTGCCAATGGTGGGCTCAGGCCGAGCCAGGTCGATCGCGACGGGCCGCGGCCTTCACGAAAGGGATAGGCGATGGGGATCAACCGTCACTCCGAATCAACCGGCATCACCGTGGTCACGGTCGACTATCCGCCGGTCAACGCGATACCGACGGACGGCTGGTTCGACATCGCCGACGCGCTGCGCGAGGCGGGGCGCGACAAAGAGACGCGAGTCGTGGTGCTGCGCGCCGAGAATCGCGGTTTCAACGCCGGTGTCGATATCAAGGAGATCCAGAGCAAGCCGGGCCATCAGGCGCTGATCGACGCGAATCATGGCTGCTTCGAGGCGTTTGCGGCGGTCTACGACTGCCCGGTGCCGGTGATCGCGGTGGTGCAGGGCTTCTGCCTCGGCGGCGGGATCGGCCTGGTCGGCAACGCGGACGTGGTGATCGCCTCGGACGACGCCACTTTCGGCCTGCCCGAGGTCGATCGCGGCGCGCTCGGCGCGGCCACCCACCTGTCCCGGCTGGTGCCGCAACATCTGATGCGGGCGCTGTTCTACACCGCGAGCACCATCACCGCGCAGCAGTTGCAGCACTTCGGGTCGGTGTACCAGGTGGTACCGCGCGCCGAACTCGACGCCGCGGCAATGGAAGTCGCCAAGAACATCGCGGCCAAGGACGGCCGGGTGATCCGCGCGGCGAAGCGGGCGCTCAACGGCATCGACCCGCAGGACGTGCACCGCAGCTACCGGTACGAGCAGGGATTCACCTTCGAACTCAATCTCGCCGGTGTCGCCGACGAGATCCGCGCCCGGTTCGACGACGATCTGGCCGCGCGCAAGGCCGAGCAGTAAGGGATCGGAAAGTCATGCGAGACAAGCGAATGTCGCTCGACGAGGTCGTCGGCGAGTTGCGCAGCGGAATGACCATCGGGATCGGCGGCTGGGGGTCGCGGCGCAAGCCGATGGCGCTGGTGCGGGCCATCCTGCGGTCGGATGTCACCGATCTGACGGTGGTCAGTTACGGCGGACCGGATCTGGGGCTGTTGTGTTCGGCGGGCAAGGTGCGCAAGGCGTACTACGGCTTCGTCTCACTGGATTCGGCGCCGTTCTATGACCCGTGGTTCGCGCACGCCAGGACCTCGGGCGCGCTGGTGGCGCGCGAGATGGACGAGGGCATGCTCAAGTGCGGGCTGGAGGCGGCCGCGGCGCGGTTGCCGTTCCTGCCGATCCGGGCGGGACTCGGCTCGGATGTGCCGAACTTCTGGGACGGCGAATTGCGCACGGTCGCTTCGCCCTATCCCGATACCGGCGGGCGGACCGAGACCTTGACCGCGATGCCAGCGCTGAATCTCGATGCGGCACTTGTGCATCTGAACCTGGGCGACTGGCTCGGCAATGCCGCCTACACCGGTGTCGACCCGTACTTCGATGACCTGTACTGCCTGGCCGCCGAGCGCCGGTATGTCTCGGTCGAGCGGATCGTCGAGACCGAGGAACTGGTGAAAACCGTTCCGCTGCAATCGCTGCTGCTCAATCGGATGATGGTCGACGGCGTCGTCGAGGCGCCCAACGGCGCGCACTTCACCCTGGCCGGTGACAGCTATGGCCGGGACGAGAAGTTCCAGAAGCACTACGTGCAATCGGCGAAGACACCCGAGGCGTGGCAGCAGTTCGTCGACAAGTATCTGGCCGTCTCCGAGGACGAATACCAGGCCGCCGTTCGCGAGTTCGCAGAGGAGGGTTCGCGATGACAAGTATTGAAACCATTACCCGCGCCGAGGTGTGCGCGGTCGCCTGCGCGGAAATCTTCAGCGGCGCAGGCGAAATCATGGCCAGCCCGATGTCGCCGATGTCGATCATCGGTGCCCGCCTCGCCAAGCTGACCACCGAACCCGACCTGCTGCTCTCCGACGGCGAGGCCCTGCTGTTCGCCGACACTCCCCCGCTGGGCGGCAAGGCACCGATCGAGGGCTGGATTCCGTTCCGGCGCGTGTTCGATGTGGTGGCCTCCGGTCGGCGGCACGTGGTGATGGGCGCCAACCAGATCGACCGGTACGGCAATCAGAACCTGTCCGCGTTCGGTGCGCTGCAGCAACCGACCCGGCAGATGTTCGGCGTCCGCGGCGCGCCGGGCAACACGATCAATCACGCGACCAGTTACTGGGTTTCGCGGCACACCAACCGGGTGTTCACCGATCAGGTCGACATCGTGTCCGGCGTCGGTTACGACAAGATCGACCCGGCCAACCCGGCCTTCCGGTTCCATCACCTGCACCGGGTGGTCACCAACCTGGGCGTCTTCGATTTCGAGGGACCCGACCACACCATGCGGGCCCGCAGCCTGCACCCCGGCGTCACCGCCGCCGAGGTCGCCGAGAACACCTCGTTCGAGATGCACGGACTGGCCGATGCCGGGGAAACCCGGCTGCCGACGGCCGAGGAACTGCGACTGATCCGGGACGTGCTCGATCCCAAGAAGATTCGGGACACCGAGGTGCCGTCGTGACCGGTCGACTGCGGACCGCGCTGACCGATCTGGTCGGCGTCGAACATCCCATCGTGCAGACCGGCATGGGCTGGGTGGCGGGACCGAGCCTGGTCGCGGCCACCGCCGAGGCGGGCGGGCTCGGCATCCTCGCCTCGGCCACCATGACCTACCAGGAGCTCACGGCGGCGATCGCGAAAACCAAGGCGCACACCGCGAAACCGTTCGGCGTGAACATCCGCGCCGACGCCTCGGACGCGCCGGAACGCATCGATCTGCTGATCCGCGAGCGGGTAGCCGTCGCGTCGTTCGCGCTCGCGCCGAAGCAGGATCTCATCGCCAAGTTGAAAGACGCTGGCGTGGTGGTGATTCCGTCGATCGGCGCGGCCAAGCACGCGGTGAAGGTCGCGTCCTGGGGTGCCGACGCGGTGATCGTGCAGGGCGGCGAGGGCGGCGGGCACACCGGCCCGGTGGCCACCACCCTGCTGCTGCCGTCGGTGCTCGACGCGGTCGACATCCCGGTGGTCGCCGCCGGCGGCTTCTTCGACGGCCGCGGCCTGGCCGCTGCGCTGGCCTACGGCGCGGCGGGCGTCGCGATGGGCACCCGCTTCCTGCTCACCCAAGAGAGCACCGTGCCAGAGGCCGTCAAACAGGAGTACCTGCGCAGGCAGCTGCAGGACACCGTGGTCTCCACCAAAGTCGACGGCATGCCGCACCGGGTGCTGAACACCGAACTGGTGCAGCGCCTGGAACATTCGGGCCGCACCCGCGGACTCGCCGCCGCGGTGACCAATGCCGCCAAGTTCAAGAACATGACCGGCATGAAGTGGTCCACCCTGGTCCGCGACGGGCTGAGCATGCGAAAAACCAAGGACCTCACCTGGTCTCAGGTCGTCATGGCCGCCAATACGCCGATGTTGTTGCGCGCCGGTCTGGTCGAGGGCAATACCCAGGCTGGCGTGCTGGCCGCCGGTCAGGTCACCGGGATCATCGAGGACCTGCCGACCTGCCGGGAACTCATCGATCGCATCGTCGCGGACGCGATCGCACGGATCGAAGCGCTGCAGAAATCCCGCTGATTCTGCACCGCGAAATGCCCCGCACCTGCGGCGGGAGCGGGGCATTTCACTCAGCGAACTGCGGTCGCCACGCAGGTCGCCGTACCCGTACGATCCGCTCATGAACCAGCCGATGCCCCCGCAGCAGCCGCACTATCCGCAGCAGCAACCCGGATACCAGCAGCCACCGCAACAGGGGTACAAGCAACAGCCACCACAGCAGCCAGGCCCGCAGTTCCCGATCCTCGTGTCCACGATGAACGACGTACCGGGACACCAAGTAGTCCAGGTCTTCGGCGAGGTCGCGGGCCTGACGGTGCGCAGCCGCGGCCTCGGCTCCAACCTCGCCGCGGGTTTCCGCTCGCTCGGCGGCGGTGAGATCACCGAATACACCCAGCTGCTCTACCAGTCCCGGCACGAGGCGATCATGCGAATGTGCCAGCACGCCATGTCTTTCGGCGCCAACGGTGTCCTCGCCATGCGCTTCGACTGCAACGAGATCGCCAACACCATGAGCGAGGTCGCCGCCTACGGCACGGCGGTGCTGCTCAGGCCTGCCGACAAGTGAGAGACGTACTCGCGATCGATGGATCGCAAGTACGTCTCGGGGTATTGCGGCGTTACTTCGAGTAGCACCATTCCGGGCGGTCGGAGCCGCGTGGCATGAGACCGAAGGGGTAGCGGCCTGGGGTTCGTGACATCCGCACCTGCTCGGTGACGCCCTGGTACATCCCAGCGGGTCCGTCCATGGTGAAGATGTCCGGGTCGAGGTAGCGGTGGTTCTCGTCGGAGTCGAGCGTGGCCGCCACGTACTCCTTGTCGAAGATGCCCAGGCTCAACGTCCACAGCGCGACGCGGGACAGGGACACGTGCACCCGATAGCTGCCGCCCTCCTCGGCGCGACGGCGCAACGCGGCGGCGATGCCGATGGTCGACAGCCAGGGCATGATCCAGTCGTTCACCACCCCGAGGATCGGCAGCTGTGGTGCGTCGAAACTGCCCTCCAGGATGGTCATCCCGGTCGCGACTCCGGCGTTCTGGTCGAACCCGACGCGATCGGCCCACGGCCCGGTCTGGCCGAAGAGCGAATTGCTGACGTGGATGATGCCTGGCCGTATCTCGGCGGCGTCGGCGGGCGAGAGCCCGTGCCGGTCGAGGTATCCCACCCGGCGGTTGGCGTAGAAAATATCGGCTCCCCGCAACAGTTCTCGCATCCTGCCCGCGTCGTCGGCGGTATCGAAGTCGAGGAACGAGGAGCGCACACCGACATTGGCGGTCTGATAGAGCAGGTCGAGTTCCGTTTCCCTGGCCCGCCAGATATTGAGCACATCGGCTCCGTGCAGCGCGAGCGTGCGACCGATCCCCGCGCCGGCGATGATGTGCGCGTGGCCGAGCGCTCGCAGACCATCCAGCGGCGCGGTGCCACCGGGCGGCAGCGGCTCTGGCTCGCTGTCACCGATCTTCTCCACCACGACCAGCGGCATTTCCGCCAGCACCTCGGTGAACTGCCGTTCGGCCATCAGCTCTTCCAGGCCGAGCGCTTTGGTCAGCACTACGCCCGCGGCGGCGGCAGCCTCCTCCAGTTCGGTGGAATTCCAAGTACCTACCTGGCGGGCAACGGATTCGACGCTGTCGGTGGCGCCGAGCAGATCAAGCAGGTCGGACTTCAGCTTCGGATAGATCGGCACCGCCATCAGGTGACGGTCGTCGGCGGTGCGGTAGAACCGCGGCATGGCCACCGCCGCCCGGTCCGCGGTCGGCGGCAACATGCCGTTGAGCTTTTCCCATTTGCCGTCGTAGAAGGGGCACAGCCGGTGCGGCGCCTTCCGCAGGTCCATGCTGATGTCCTGGCCTGGGCCGCCGCGCAGCTGCCACAGCTTGGCCATGGCGACCGATTTGCCGACCAGCGCAATACCAGGCGCGGCGGCCAGGCTCAGCGTGCTCGACACGATCGGGTCGGCACCGACGAAACTGATCTCGCCGCCCGAATCCTCGGCGGCGAGGCCGACACCGCCGAGTACCTCCTGCAATTCGGCGTGCGGGTCGACCGGCTGGTTCTTGTTGTGCAGCGCGTTCTTCAGACGTTGAGTGAGCATGGCTGTCCTCTCAGACGCTCGGGCTCGGGTAGACGGCCGGTCGATCGTCGACCTTCGCCAGTGCTTCGAGTACCGCGTTCGTGCGGCGATCGCGCTTGGCTACCAGGCGCTCGTAGTTCTGTTCGCCGGAACCGTATGTGGCCTCGATGTTTTCGATGAGCTCCGCCATCGCCTCTGGTTCCGAAGACGGCTTGCCCGCCTCGATCTTGCCGACCTCCGCGCCGACTCCGGCGAACAGATGCCTCGCCCCACCGGGCCCGCCACCGAGGACGTTGCCCTCGAAGAGGCCGATGGTGGCCCAGCGCAGGCCGATGGAGTTCTGCAGGATGGTGTCGAGATCCTCGACGCTGACCACGCCGGACTGCACCAGATAGGTCGCCTCGCTGCTCAGCACCTTCTGCAGTCGGTTCGCCACGAATCCGGGGAGTTCCTTGCGGATCACGACCGGCACGCGGTCGAGCTCGGTGTAGAGCGCGACGGCGCGGGTGACCGTCGATTCGTCGGTCTTCTTGCCGGGCAACACCTCTACGAGGGGCATGAGCTCCGGCGGGTTGAAGGGGTGTCCGACCACGATGCGCCCAGCGTTGTCCAGGTCGGCCGCGATCAAGGACGCGGTGATCGACGAGCTGGAGGTGGCAAGCACCGCGTCGGCGGGTGCGGCACGCAGGATCTCGGCGAAGATCTGTTGCTTGACCGGCAGCCGCTCGGGGCCGTTCTCCTGGACCAGATCGGCGTCTCGCACAGCCTCGGCCAGGTCTGCCGTCCAGGACACGCGATCGTCCGTGCCGAACTCGGACTCGATGAGCTCGCCGAGGTCGGGACGCGGGTCGGTGATCGTCACCCGCCAGCCGTGCCGGTGGGCCAGCCGGGCCCAGGACAGCCCGATGACGCCCGCGCCGACCACGGCCATGGTGCGCGACTGCTGAGTGTTCATTGGACACCTACGATTCCGGTCAGTGACTGACCCTCGAATTTCGCGATGACGCTGTCGGAGGAGCCGTCCAGCGCGACGGCGCGAACGCTGCCGCCGAGGTCGGTGACATAGGCGAGACCGGCCTCGAGATCGACGGCGAGGCCGATGGCTTCGGCGAAACCTCGGGCCAGGATTTCTGGCTTCCCGCCGGGCTCACCGGGCGCTGGGATCGGTGCGCGATTGAGTGTGTTGCCCGCGGGCTCCGCACCGCGGTCGGTCCAGTAGAGGTAGTGATCGGTGGTGTCGAGCCAGAGGTCGATCGGCTCGGGGAGGTGGTCCCACAGCACCTCGATATCGGTGCGGGATGCCGCCGTCTGTCCTTCTGGCATAACGAGATTCGCGCGGAAGATGCGTCCGCGGCCACCCTTGGCGGGACCTTTCTGGGTCCAGTACAGCGCGTTCGCGGCCGGGTCGACGGTGCTGCCGACGCACTCCTCGGCCTTGTCTCCGGTCGCGGGGTTGATCACCAGATCGGTGAGTCCGGTGCCGTCGACGCCTACCCGGCTTACTCGGCGACCTTCGCGGTCACTCCAATAGAGTTGTCCGGCAACGAAATCAGCGGCGAGTTGTTTGCCGGTGGTCAGCGCGCCGACCGGAAGCACCTGCCTGCGATCGGTGCCGTCGAGTGCGACGGACTCGATCGAACCGTTCTTCGCCGAGAAGTCGACGTTGTCGTCGTCGAGCGGACGGGCCGGATCGAAATCGGGTGTGCCCATGGTGGTCCAGTAGATGCGTCCAGCGTCTCGGTCGTAGACGATGCCGTCGGGAACCGGGCCTGCCTCGCGGACAAGCGTCGTGACGGATCCGTCGCTCAGATCAATACGGTCGATGCTGCTGTGCGCGGTGTTGAGCACCAATAACGCCTGGAACACGGGGCACCTCCATGGTGTGGCCGCCTGCTCGAGCGGGTCGACTTCCACGCTAATTCGATAGATCAGCTAATGGAATTACCATGTTCCACAGTGTGATTATGTCCACGCTGATAACAATCAAAACCAACGTCTAGCTGCGACTTTATCGCAGTGATCGAATTGCCGGAAATGCCCGAGGCAGCCAACCGAACCACGACCAGGTCAGATAGTTACCATGTCGCAAATGGAGATCTACCATCTGCGCTACTTCCTGACCGTCGCCAGAGAACTCAATTTCACCAAGGCGGCGCAGGCGTTGCAGATGTCGGTCCCACCGCTCAGCCAGCGCATCAAAGCACTCGAAACCGAACTCGGCGCGGCACTGTTCGAACGGACGACCCGGCACGTCCGGCTGACCCCGACCGGCGAACGGCTGGTGCCACTGGCCTTCGCCATCGTCACCGACTTCGACGCGCTACGCGAGCGACTATCCACCCCGGACGATCGGCCGACCGACGTACGCCTCGCCATCCCCGAACTGCTCGGCGCCGACATCAGCCACCGGCTCACCACCGCGATGACCGAGCTCGCACCCGAATACACCTTCGCGCTGGAGCAGATGCGCTCCGCCGATATCGGGGCCAGCCTGCGCAGTCACCACATCGACCTCGCCTTGTCGCACATCCCGTCGCCCGGCTCGGGCCTCGAATCCGTGGTCATCGCTACCGAACCGATCGGCGTCCTGGTCGAATCCACCCGGTTCGAGGGCCGAACCTCGGTGCGAGTAGCCGACTTACGCGGCTTCACTCACATCCAAGGCCCCAAACACTGGGAACTCACCCTCGGCGACCGGACCAAAACCGCGCTCTCCGGCGCAGGCATCAGCGCGGGCCGCGGCCGCTTCAAAACCCTCGACGGCATGCTCATGATGCTCCGCCAAACCCCCGGTTTCATCATCGCGCCCTTCGATTCCGAAGGCCTGCACGCCGTCGACCGAACCGAATTCCGCTTCCTCCCCGTCGAAGACCTGAACCTCGACGTAACCACCGTCCTACTCTGGCGCACCGGCGACGAGCGGTTCGCCCGGCTCGCCGCCGAACTCACCGCCCGCCTACCGGGTTAGCTGCCGAGACGCTCGATGATGGTGACGTTGGCGGTGCCGCCGCCCTCGCAAATGGTGAGCAGGCCGTAGCGGCCGTTGACGCGCTCGAGTTCGTTGAGCAGGGACGCGAAAAGCTTTGCGCCGGTAGCACCGAGGGGGTGGCCGAGGGCGATGGCGCCGCCGTTGACGTTGACTCGTTCCGGGTCGGCACCGGTTTCCTGCAGCCAGGCGAGCACGACCGGGGCGAAGGCCTCGTTGATTTCGACGACGTCCATGTCATCGATGGTGAGGCCGGTCTTTTCCAGTGCCAACTTGGTCGCCGGGATCGGCGCGGTGAGCATGAAGATCGGGTCGGCGCCGCGTGCGCTGACGTGATGGATGCGCGCCCTCGGCGTCAAACCGTATGCCTCGACGGCCCATTCGGAGGCGAGCAGGGTGGCGCTCGCGCCGTCGGAGATCTGGCTGGCGACGGCCGCCGTCAGCGGGCTGCCTTCGGCGAGCGGCGGCAGCGAGGCCATCTTCTCGAGGCTGGTCTCGCGCGGGCCCTGATCGATCCAGAAGTCGCCGACCGGCACGATCTCCCGATCGAAGCGGCCGTTCTTGATGGCATCGCGCGCCCGCTCATGGCTGCGTAAAGCCCAGCGCTCCATGTCTTCTCGGCTGATGTTCCACTTCTCGGCGATCAGCTGGGCCGCGCGGAACTGGGTGACCTCGGCGGTGCCGTAGCGGTGGTCCCACCCCGCGGAGCCGACGAACGGCGAGTCGAACCCGTACTCCTTGCCCGCGTACATGGCGGCCGAGATCGGGATGGCGCTCATGTTCTGCAGCCCGCCCGCGACGATCACCTCGGCGGTGCCGCTCATGATGGCCTGCGCGCCGAAATTGATGGCCTGCTGGCTCGACCCGCACTGGCGGTCGACGGTGACGCCTGGCACCTCCTCCGGGTAGCCAGCGGCCAACCATGCGGTGCGGCCGACGTTTCCGGCCTGCGGGCCGACATTGTCGACACAGCCGACGATCACGTCGTCGACATTGCCTGGGTCGATCGTGTTGCGGTCCAACAGACCTCGCAACGCGGCCGCGCCGAGATCGGCGGGGTGCACGGCGGCAAGCGCGCCGCCGCGCTTGCCGACCGGGGTGCGCACCGCGTCGATCACGTAGGCGTCGCGCAGCGGGGCGTAGGGGCGGCGGGGTGCGGATGATGCTGACATCTGAAGAACTCCTACGTGTTGTGCTCGGCCAGGGTGAGCCCGTCGAGCACGATGGTCAGGTACTGCTTGGCGAGGTTGTCGACGGTGATGGGTCCGCCCGGCTGGTACCAGCGCACCGCGACCCACACGGTGTCGCGCAGGAATCGGTAGGCCAGTTCGACGTCGATTTCGGGCCGGAAGCTGCCGTCCGTCACGCCGTTGGTCAGTACCCGGTGCCAGAGCTCGCGGAATTCGCGGTTGTAGTCGGCGATGTAGGTGAACCGCTCGGCGGTGCGCAGCCGCTTGGCCTCGGCCTGGTAGATCGCGACCGCGGCGTGATGCCGATCGAATGACTGGTAGGACGCGATCACCAAGGCTTCCAAGGTGTCTCGCGGGCTGAGTCCGGCGCCGACGATCTCGCGGTAGTGCCCGAACAGGTCGTCGAGGAACCCGCGCAGGATCTCGTCGACCATCGACTCCTTGGAATCGAAGTGGTGGTAGAGGCTCCCCGATAGAATTCCGGCCGCGTCGGCGATATCGCGCACGGTGGTGGCGCGCAGGCCGCGCTCGGCGAACAGTTCGGCCGCCAGCGTGAGCAGTTCATTGCGCCGTGCTGATTTCGTAGCGTCGGGTGCGGTCACATCGGCCATAATACAACCAAGCATTTGCTTGGTACAGGGTGGCGCGCGAATACGCGAGCCGCCTGCTCAGCGCACCGAATATCGCAGCGGTGAGGACACCGATAGATCGGCAAGTAGTCGGTCGCAGATCACCACGGGCGCGATGCCCGCCCTGGCCATCCTGGCGACTAACGCGAGTCTGCGTTCGCAGCTGTCCCATTCGACGGTGAGCTGTCCGCGACCGGGCCCGGCGTCCACGGTCGCCATCACGCGCGGCGGACCGTAGGCCATCGGCTCTTCGATCAGCTTGAGCACCATGCCGCGCTGCCAGGCCTGATAGGTGTCCATGTCCGCGCCGACAACCAGCTTGTCGGTGGCGGCGCACAACCCCTGTGAGATCTCCTCGTCGAAGGCGACGCGATCGAACCGGAACTTGCGGCACTTCGCCACCACGTCGAGTAGGTCCGCGCGTACCTCGCACAGCAGCGCGGACTGCCGGTGCCTGCGCCGGTCCCGCTCGGACTCCGCCGGGTCGGTACCGAGCCCGATCTGCTTGGCCCGCTCCCGATCTCGGGCCATATCGGCGCGCAGCGCGGCCCTCGGGTCGCGGGTGACCTCGCGCTCGTCGATGGCGTACCGCTCGAGAATCTGTGCGGCGCGCATAGCGGTCGCACATTCGGAGGTGTGCTCCATCAGTTCGGCGCCGAGTGTTAGCGCGGCGAGCACCATGCTGTCCAGCCTGCGCCGGGCGAGCACCACTTCGCGCACCAATTCGAGTTCCAGTTGTTCGCGGGCAGCTGGGCTATCCAGGCCCATAGCCATCGCCCCTTTGGAGAGTGCGGGATCCGATCTCAACCAGCATCGCACACCCCGGGGACATCTGGCGCGACCTTTTCTACCTGATCAGCCGCCCATTTGCCCGATGTGCGCCGGATGCTGGAAGGCGATCGCACTCTGGCGCAGCACGGCGTCCGTCCAGTCTGTCGCGCCCGGCGACCCGCCCGGCGCAGCCAACGACGGGCAACGCGATCGTGATTGACTCTACCGATAGCGAAAGATGTTGCGAGCTACGACAGATCGCCGGAATTTCGCGTGCGCGGGACCGGTTTCGCGCGAAAATCGCGGAGAATCACCCAACCATCGCGGTGCGTGTTCGACGCCGTCGAAACACCCCCGCGGACGAGTTCGTCACGAAGGGATATTCATGCGTATTGCCACCACACCACGGCTGCTCGCGGTCGCCGCATTGGCCGCGGCGCCGCTGCTCGGCACCGCGGTTCCGGCCGCGGCCGCACCGGCTGGGGAATCCTGGGACACGATTTACACCGTGGCCCGATCGGGACTCTGCGTCGGACGGATCGACCCGAGCGTCGGCTACGGCGGCCTGGCGAACGGCGGCGCCCTGATCAACGTCCAGGCCACGCTGTGGGGCGTCGGCGACTGCCGGGTGACGATCACCGCCAACTGGAACAACACCGACAACGGGCGCGGCGGATCGGTCACCCAGGAGATCACCGGGCCGGGCTATCACCACTACGGTGCCGAGCCCCCGTTGTACCCGGGGCCCGGCCACGTCGAGGTGACGTTCACGATGGACGCCGCGTCGGTCCCCGCGACCGCGCACGGCCGGTGGATCATGCCGGATCTGTAAACCGAAGCGGCTCAGGCGCGTTGACTGCTGACCGAGACGACCTCGCCGGTCAGATACGAGGTGTAGTCGCTGGCAAGCATGGCGATGGTGGCCGCGACCTCCCACGGCTCGGCGGCCCGGCCGAAGGCTTCCCGCTCGGACAGCCGGTCGAGCAGCTCGGTCGAGCTGACCTTGTCAAGGAAGGCGTGCCTGGCGATGCTCGGGGCGACCGCGTTGATCCGCACGCCGAGTTCGGCGGCCTCGACGGCGCTACATCTGGTCAGCGCCATCACGCCCGCCTTGGCCGCGGCGTAGTGCGCCTGGCCGTGCTGCGCGCGCCAGCCGAGCACGCTGGCGTTGTTGACGATCACGCCGCCGTGGCCCGCGTCGCGGAAGTAGCCGAGCGCGGCGCGGGTGCAGCGGAAGGTGCCGTTGAGGGTGATGTCGAGGACGCGGTCCCACTGCTCGTCGGTCATGTCGACCACCGGGGTCTCGCCGCCGAGTCCGGCATTGTTGACCATGATGTCGATCCGCCCGAGCGCCTCGGCCGCGCCGCGCACCAGCGCGTTGACCTGTTCGGTGCTCTGCACATCGCAGGCGATCGAGGCGACCTTGCGGTCGGGAAACTCGGCCGCGAGTTCGCTCGCCGTCTCGGCCAAACGTCGCTCGTGCCAATCGGAGACGACCACATCGGCGCCCTCGGCCAGCAGCCTGCGCGCGGTGGCCGAGCCGATGCCGGTGCCCGCCGCTGCGGTGATAACTGCGGCACGTCCGGTCAGCAGGCCGTGGCCTGGAATCGACTGTGGCGCAACGGAAAGATCAGTCACGGGCGTGCCTCCCGCGGCAGGCCGAGCACGCGCTCGGCAATGATGTTGCGCTGCACTTCGTTCGAACCTCCGTAGATCGTGTCGGCGCGGGTGAACAGATACAGCCGCTGCCATTCGTTCAGATCGTCCTCGTCGGCCACCATGCCCGAGGGGCCGAGCACGGCCATCGCGAGTTCGCCGAGGCCGCGATGCCAGTTGGCCCACAACAGTTTCGCGACCGAGGCCTGTCCCCCATCGTCGACGCCCGCGCCTTCCATCGTGCGGATGGCGTGGGCGCGCAGCACCCGCAGCCCGACCCAGGCCTGGTCGATCCGATCGGCAATGAGCGGGTCATCGGCCGCTCCGGTGCGGCGGGCCAGCGCCTCGACATTGGCGAGTTCCCTGGCGAACCTGATCTGCTGGCCGAGGGTGGAGATGCCGCGCTCGACGGTCAGTGTGCCCATGGCGATGTGCCAGCCCTCGCCGGGCTCGCCGACCACCAGATCCGCGGCGGTGCGCGCGTTGTCGAAGAACACCTCGTTGAACTCCGAGGTGCCGGTCAACTGTTTGATCGGGCGCACGTCTATGCCGGGCTGATTCATCGGAACAAGCAGGTAGGACAGGCCCTTGTGACGGACCGAGCCGCGCTCGGTGCGCGCGATCACGAAGCACCAGTCGGCGAGGTGGGCCAGCGAGGTCCAGATCTTCTGGCCGTTGATCGACCATTCGTCGCCGTCGAGCCGCGCCGCGGTGGTGATCGCGGCCAGGTCCGAACCGGCGCCCGGCTCGGAGTAGCCCTGGCACCACAGCTCGGTCACCGTGCGGATGCCCGGCAGGAAGCGTTGCTTCTGCGCCGGGGTACCGAAGGCGAGCACGGTCGGCCCGAGCAGTTCCTCGCCGACGTGCGAAACCCGCGATGGCGCGTTCGCTTTCGCATACTCCTCGTGGAAGATCACCTGCTGGCGCACGGTCGCCTCGCGGCCGCCGTACTCCTTGGGCCAGCCGAGGCAGGTCCACCCGGCGGCGGCCAGGTGCCGATCCCAAGCGAGGCGCTCGTCGAATGCCTCGTGTTCCCGGCCGGGACCGCCGAGCCCGCGCAGGTCGCGGAATTCGCCGTTGAGGTTTTCCGCCAGCCACTCGCGCACGTCGGCGGCGAATCGCGCGTCTTGCGTCGCGGAAAACCGCCCGCCCTGCGCGGCGGTGTCGGATTCTGAGGTCTGGATCGCACCCACGCCGGTAGGATAACCTACCAAGCACTTGCTTTGTAGGGCGCTTGCATAAGTGCCCCGACACGGACGGTAAGGACAACCGTGACAACCCCTGCACTCACCACACCGCTGGCGCTGCACCATGCCGCGCGCACGTTCGGCGCCGCCCCCGCCCTCGCCGACGGCGCAGTCCGGCTGGACTGGACGCAGCTGCTCGACGCGGTTCAGCAGGTGGCGCGGGCGCTCATCGCGCGCGGCGTGCAATCGGGCGACCGGGTGGCGATGTGGGCGCCCAACACCCACCACTGGGTGGTCGCCGCGCTCGCCGCGCACTACGTCGGCGCGTCGCTGGTGCCGTTGAACACCCGCTATGTCGCCGACGAGGCGGCCGACGTGCTCGTCCGGGTCGACGCGCGTGCGCTGTTCATCGCCGGAACGTTCCTCGGCCGCGACCGGCTCGCCGAGTTACGCGCGACCGCACCGGAACTCGATATCGAGACGGTGGTCGTCATCCCGGTCGAGCCCGGCACCGGGACCAGCGATGAGACCGCGTTCGACTGGTCCGAACTCGCGGGGGTCGCTGAGAAGGCCACGCTCGCCGAAGCGGAGGAACGCGCGGCGGCGGTAAGCCCCGAGGACACCGCCGACATCCTGTTCACCTCCGGCACCACCGGCCGCAGCAAGGGCACCGTGGTCGCGCATCGGCAGGCGCTGTCGGTGGTGCGGGCCTGGGCCGAGTGCACGACGCTCAACGGCGACGACCGGTATCTGGTGGTGAGCCCGTTCTTCCACAACTTCGGCTACAAGGCAGGCATCCTCGCCTGCCTGGTCACCGGGGCCGCGATCATCCCGCAGGCGGTATTCGACGTGCCGGCCACCATGCGGCTGGTGAGCGAGGAGAAGATCACGGTGCTGCCCGGGCCGCCGACGATCTATCAGACGATTCTCGACTACCCGGACCGCGCCGATTTCGACCTCAGCACTCTGCGGGTCGCGGTGACCGGGGCGGCGACCGTGCCGGTGGTGCTGGTCGAGCGGATGCGCTCGGAACTCGACTTCGATGTCGTCATCACCGGTTACGGGCTCTCCGAGGCGTCGGGATTCGGCACCATGTGCCGCGCCGACGACGACGCCGAGACCATCGCTGGCACCTGCGGGCGCCCGATCGCCGACTTCGAATTGCGGCTCGCGCCGAACGGCGAGGTGCTGCTGCGCGGGCCGAACGTGATGCTCGGGTATCTCGACGATCCCGAAAGTACTTCGGAGACCGTCGATTCCGACGGCTGGCTGCACACCGGTGACGTCGGCACGGTCGACGAGCGCGGCTATCTGAAGATCACCGACCGACTCAAGGACATGTACATCTCCGGCGGGTTCAACGTGTATCCGGCCGAGATCGAGCAGGCGCTCGCGCGGCTGGACGGTATCGCCGAATCCGCGGTGATCGGGGTGCCGGATACCCGAATGGGTGAGGTGGGCAAGGCTTTCGTGGTCCGCAGGGCGGGCGCGCAGCTCACCGAGGACCAGGTGCTTGCCCACGCCACCACCGTGCTTGCCAATTTCAAGGTGCCTCGGTTCATCGAATTCCGCGACCAGCTGCCCTACAGCGCCGCCGGGAAAGTGCTCAAGCGTCAACTACGTGAGGAGATTTCGTAATGTCGGAACCGATCCCGGACGAGGGTGACGTCGTCACGTATGAGGTGCGTGGTCGCACGGCGATCGTCACGCTGAACCGGCCGGACTACCGCAACGCGCAGAACTCGGTGATGACCTACGCGCTCGACGCCGCCTTCGAGCGCGCCGTCGAGGACCCCGAGGTCGGCGTGATCGTGTTGGCGGGCAACGGCAAACACTTCAGCGCCGGGCACGACATCGGCACACCGGGGCGAGATCATCACATTCGCTACCCGAACAAGGCCGCGCTGTGGTGGGACCACGTCGACAAGGTCGGCGGCGATCAGCGTTTCGCGCGCGAGCTCGAGGTCTACCTCGGCATGTGCCGTCGCTGGCGGGAGATTCCCAAGCCGACCATCGCCATGGTGCAGGGAGCCTGCATCGCGGGCGGGCTCATGTTGGCCTGGGTGTGCGATCTGATCGTCGCCGCCGACGACGCGTTCTTCTCCGATCCCGTTGTGCGGATGGGCATTCCGGGGGTCGAGTACTTCGCGCACCCGTGGGTGATGGGGCCGCGCGCGGCGAAGGAGTTCCTGTTCACCGGCGACCGGTTCGGTGCGGCGCAGGCCAAGGAGTGGGGCATGGTCAACCGCGTGGTGCCGCGCGCCGAGCTGGAGGCCGAGACGCTCGCGCTGGCCGAAAAGATCGCCACCATGCCGCAATTCGGCCTCGCGCTGACCAAGAAGGCGGTGAATCAGGCCGAGGATCAGATGGGCATGCGTAACGGGATGGATTCGGTGTTCGGGCTGCATCACTTCGCGCACGCGCACAATGCCGAGGTCGGCGCCGACTCGCTGGGCGGCATGAACGCCAAAACGATGAAGGCGCAGGCGAGTTCGTCCGGCGAGAACGGGGCGAGCTAAGTGGATCTCGATATCGACCAGACGACAGAGGAATTCCAGACCGAGGTCCGCGAGTTCCTGGCCACCAACAAGCCCGCGCAGCCGCTGCCATCGATGGACACCAAGACCGGGTTCGAGGCACATCGAGCCTGGGAGCGCACGCTCGCCGATGCTCGGCTCTCCGTCGTCGCCTGGCCAGCGGAGTACGGCGGGCGTGATGTGTCGCTGCTGGAGTGGGTGCTGTTCGAGCAGGAGTACTACGCCGCCGGCGCGCCGGGACGGGTGAGCCAGAACGGCATCTTCCTGTTGGCGCCAACACTTTTCGAGCACGGTACGCCCGAGCAGCTCGACCGGATCATGCCGAGGATGGCGCGCGGCGAAGACATCTGGGCGCAGGCCTGGTCGGAGCCGGAGGCGGGTAGTGACCTCGCTGGTATCCGCTCGACCGCGCGACGTACCAATGGCGGCTGGCTGTTGAGCGGCCAGAAGACGTGGAGTTCGCGAGCGGCATTCGCGGACTGGGCATTCGGCCTGTTCCGCAGCGATCCGGAGGCGGAGCGGCACAAGGGACTGACCTACGTGATGTTCCCGCTGTCCGCGGATGGTGTTGCGGTGCGCCCGATTCCGCAGTTGGACGGCGAGCCCGGTTTCGCCGAGATCTTCCTCGACGAGGTTTTCGTGCCCGATCGCGATGTGATCGGCGCGCCAGGCGAGGGCTGGCGGGTGGCGATGAGCACGTCGAGCAACGAGCGCGGCCTGTCGCTGCGCAGCCCTGGACGATTCAGCGCGACGGCCCAGCGGTTGATCGATCTGTGGCTCGACACCGGCGACCAGGCCAACACCGGGCAGCGAGATGCCGTGGTGGACGCCTGGATCGGTAGCGAGGCGTACCGGCTGCACACATTCGGCACGGTGACCAGGCTGAACGAGGGCGGCAAGCTCGGCGCGGAATCCTCGATCACCAAGGTGTTCTGGTCCGAGCTCGATATCGCCATGCACGAGACCGCCCTGGCGGTGCTCGGCGCGAGCGCCGAACGGTCCGGGCCGTGGACCGACGGTTATCTGTTCTCGCTGTCCGGCCCGATCTACGCGGGCACCAACGAGATTCAGCGCAATATCATCGCCGAGCGGCTGCTCGGACTACCTAGGGGATCGGCAGCCGGCGAAGCCGGCGGGGTGGGTAAGCGCAGAGGGAGCAGCCGATGAGATTCGCGCTCAGTCCCGAACAACTCGACTTCGGCACCAGCGTGCGCAAGCTGCTCGACGCGGGCCGTACGCCCGCCGCGGTGCGCGCCTGGGCGACCGGGGATCCGCGGCCCGGACGCGGGCTGATTCGGCAGCTGGCCGGTGCGGGCGTGCTCGGTCTTGCCATCGATGACGAGCACGGTGGTGTCGGTGCCGAGCCGATCGATCTGGTGGTGGCGTTCATCGAGCTCGGTCGCGCCGCCGCGCCGGGGCCGCTGGTGGAAACGGCGGCCGCGATACCCGCACTGCTGCAAGCGCTTCCGGACAAGAGCCTGGCCGGACGCTGGCTGCCCGGTTTCGCCGACGGTACCGAGACAGGCACCATTGCCTTCGCGTCACCGGACCATAGCGGTGTGGCGCTCGACGCCGATAGCGCCGACGTGGTGTTGATCGCGGACGACGGGCAGTTGTCCACCGCGCATCGGACCGGGCTGGTGCGGTCGATCGATCCCGCTCGTCGCCTGTTCGCCGTGGCCGCCGACGAGTCGGTTGCCGAGGGCGTTGCCGACGCCATTGCCACGGCGTTCGACACCGGCGCGCTGGCCTGCGCGGCACAGCTGCTCGGCGCCGGGCGCGCGCTGCTCGACTCCACCACCGGATATGCCAAGCAGCGCAAGCAGTTCGGCAGGCCGATCGGCGAATTCCAGGCCGTCAAACAGAAGCTCGCCGATGTACTGATCGGCCTGGATCTGGCCGAACCGCTGCTCTATCGCGCCGCCCTCACCATGGGTGACGCGACGCGCGGCCGCGATGTGTCGGCCGCCGTGATCGCCTGCGGCGACGCGGCTTACCGGGCGGCCAGAGCGGCGCTGCAGGTGCACGGGGCAATCGGCTACACCGCCGAATACGACCTGTCACTGTGGTTGACCAAGGTCACCGCGCTTCGTTCCGCTTGGGGCACACCGGATCTGCACCGGGCCCGGATCGCCCGTGCGCTCCGCGACGAGGCGGCACGGGATCGCGAACTTCGAGGGACGGCATGACGAGCACCGAACATCAGGAGCTCACCGCATCGGTGCGCGCTCTACTCACCAAGCATGCCGGGTCCGCCGCGGTGCGTGCCGCGATGGACACCGAGCTCGGCTACGACCCGGCGCTGTGGCGGCTGCTGTGCGAGCAGATCGGGGTGGCGGCGCTGGCCATCCCCGAGGAATACGGTGGTTTCGGCGCGAGCCTGGTCGAATCCCTGCTCGTGGTCGGCGAACTCGGCCGCACCCTCGCCGGTGTGCCGATGCTCGGCTCCGCCGTCCTCGGCGCACAGGCCGTATTGCTGTCGGCCGACGAGGAGGCGTGCGCCCGGCTGCTCCCGGCGGTCGCGGAGGGCACGCGGACACTCGCGGTGTGCTGGGCGGCCGAAAGTGGTTGGGACGAAACAGGAGTCCGTGAATCGGACGGAACACTCACCGGCACAGCCCATTACGTGCTCGACGGCACCACCGCCGACACCCTGATCGTGGTCACCTCGACCGGCTTCTTCGAGGTAGATCCCACCGCGACCGGCGTCATACGCCACACCACACCGACCATGGACCCCACCCGCAAACTAGCCGAAATCACCTTCACCGCAGCCGAAGCCCGCCCCCTCGGCACCGGCGACCCCGCACCAGCGATCACCCGCCTACGCGAAATCGCCTGGGCCGCACTCGCCGCCGAACAGGTCGGCGCCGCCGAACACTGCCTGCACATGACGGTCGACTACACCAAATCCCGAGTCCAATTCGGCCGCCCCATCGGCAGCTTCCAAGCCCTCAAACACCGCATGGCCGACATGTACGTCCTGCTCGAATCAGCCAAGTCCGCCTCCATCGCCGCCACCCTCGCGGTAGCGGAACAAACCGCAACCGCCACCGAAGACATCTGGGTAGCCCGCACCCACTGCACCCAAGCCCTCAGCACCATCGTCGCCGAAACCGTCCAACTACACGGCGGCATAGCCATCACCTGGGAACACGACGCCCACCTCTTCTTCAAACGCGCCCACGGCAATGCCCAACTGTTCGGCGCACCCCGCCGCCCGGTCGCCATACCGTCATAAACACCCCTTGTAGTTCTCCGGGTCGCGGGCATCGATATGGAGGATGACCTGGCCTAGCAAGTCGGACCCGACAGTCCCTAAACTGACGGCTATGACCTCCGCACACGACTACGAGGAGCTACACCACCTGGTAGACCGGCTGACTCCGGCCCAGGCACGGCATCTCCGCCTGCTCGTGTCGGAGGACCCCGAGTTGTCCACAACCGCTCCGGCGCAGGACGACGAAGAAGATCGGGGCGTGTCCGAGGGCTTACGATCCCTCACCGGCATCTGGGATTCCGGCAAGACCGACATCGCCGAGCGCCACGATGACTACATCCGTGAACGCCTGCGTCAGCGGCGCGACGAATGGCAGTAACTACCACCGTGCTGGACACCGGTCCGCTGGTAGCTCTGATGGACCGCAGTGACAACCGGCACGCCGAATGCGCCCAGTTCTTCGCAACCCTGCGAGGCAGACTCTTGTTGCCCGCATCGGTAATGATCGAGGCCTGCTGGCTACTGGAGGAACGACCCGATATTGAGGCCGCCTTTCTCGACAGAGTCGAAGAGGATGTCTTCGAACTGGTCTCGTTCACGAAACCGGACGTCGGTCGGATCGCCGAGTTGGTGCGTCAATATGCCGACTTCCCCCTGGGTTCGGTCGACGCATCCGTCATCGCCGTCGCCGAGCGGTTCGACACCGACAGGGTCGCCACTCTCGACCGCAAACACTTCGGCGTGGTTCGCCCTGCCCATGTGCGGGCGTTCGCTTTGCTGCCGTAGCTCCTGAAAGTCCAGGTCAAACCCCCGGTACCGTCGTGTGCCGGGGTTTTGTCGTATTCGTGATCGAGTTCACGCGACATACATAGTTAGCTTATGTAATAATATTTGAGTGCAGCATGCTCAGGTGAACACAGCGGATGACATTGTCGTCGATCTACTCGTAACCGCGGGCAGGCTCACTCGGCTGGCCGGGGTGATCAGCGGCGACGAGCTGCCGCGGGCCGTGATGCGGGCACTGGCGGTGCTCGATGAGCACGGCGCCGTGCGGGTCAGCGAGTTCGCCAGGATCGACCGTTGTTCTCAGCCGGCGGCAACGACGCTGATCGGCAGGCTGGTCGCGGATGGCTTCGCGACCAGGCGCAAGGACACGGCCGATTCCAGGGCCGTTGTCGTCGAACTCACCCCAGCCGGACGCAACCGGCTCACCCAGGCGCGGCAGGCCTTCGCCGCCGCGCTCACCACGCGCCTCGACGGCTTCGACATCGAACGCCTCGCCCGCATGGACACCGATTTGAACGAACTGCTGGAGGCCCTGAAAACGGCTACGCCGCAGCACCATCCGATATAGAGGGATACATCGATGAGCACCTTGGCTCCTCAGCGCGCCGTCGGCGCGGACACCAGTGCGAGCAACCGTCAACCGAAAGCCGTGTGGGCCGTCGCGTTCGCGAGTGTGATCGCCTTCATGGGGATCGGGCTGGTAGACCCCATTCTGAAACCCATCGGCGAACAACTGCACGCCTCGCCATCGCAGGTGTCACTGCTGTTCACCAGCTATATGCTCGTGACCGGCGTCGCCATGTTGATCACGGGCGTGGTGTCAAGCCGGTTCGGCGCGAAGAAGACCCTGGTGGCCGGTCTTGCCATCATCATCGTGTTCGCGGCGCTGGCGGGGTTGTCCGACACCGTCACCCAGATCGTCGGCTTCCGTGCGGGCTGGGGCCTTGGCAACGCGCTGTTCATCGCCACCGCACTCGCCACCATTGTCGGCGCGGCCAGCGGCGGCGTCGCCCGCGCGATCATCCTCTACGAGGCCGCGCTCGGCATCGGCATCGCCACCGGACCGCTGCTCGGCGGCGTGCTCGGCGGAATCAGTTGGCGTGGACCGTTTTTCGGCGTATCGGTCTTGATGGCCGTTGCCTTGGTCAGCATCGTCGTGCTGCTGCCGGAGGGCCCGAAGCCGACGCATCACACCTCGATCGCCGCCCCGTTCCTCGCGCTGCGGCACCGCGGCCTGCTGACCGTCAGCCTCACCGCGCTGCTCTACAACTTCGGCTTCTTCACGCTGCTCGCCTACACACCGTTCCCGCTGGACATGGGCACCTACGCGATCGGTTTCATCTTCTGCGGCTGGGGCATCCTGCTCGCGCTCTCGTCGGTGTTCCTCGCACCGCGGTTGCAGCGGCGGTTCGGTTCGCTGCCGATGATGGGCCTGTCGATCGCGCTGTTCGCCGCGGACCTCGCGGTGATGGCGGCGTTCGCCGAGCACAAGCCGGTGCTGATCATCGGGACCGTGCTGGCCGGACTGTTCCTCGGGGTGAACAACACCCTGATCACCGAGGCCGTGATGATCTCAGCGCCGGTCGAGCGGTCGACCGCCTCGGCGGCCTACAGCTTCGTCCGCTTCGCCGGTGGCGCGGCCGCGCCGTACCTCGCCGGCAAGCTCGGCGAGCACAGCGTCGCGCTGCCGTTCTGGGTCGGCGCGGTCTGCACCGCTGGCGCGGTGCTCGTGCTGCTTGCCGGTCGCTCGGCACTCGCGCACATCGACGACCACGACCCGGCGCCGCACAGTGTCGCCGAGGCGGAAGCGATCACCGTCGGCGACTGAACCACCCCGCACAGCTGCCTGGACCACATCGGTCCGGGCAGCTGTGTTTGGTGTGCGAGCGCCCTTGCTCGATCATGCGGCGGGAGTACCGTCGGGTGGTATGGGCGATGCGCAACGAGGCCGGGTAAAGATCGAGACCAGCCAGAAGCGAGTGCGGGTATATCTCGGTGGACGGGTGGTGGCCGATACGGCCCGGCCCGTGCTGGTGTGGGAGGGTCCGCACTATCCGACCTACTACATCCCCGCCGCCGATCTGCAGGCGAAACTCGAGGCGACCGGTAAGTCGCACCATTCCCCCAGTCGGGGCGACGCGACGGAGTACGACGTGGTCGTCGACGGCACGACCGCCGCCGCAGCCGCACTGCGCTACCACGATTCACCGCTGACCGAGCTGAACGACCTGGTGCGGCTCGAGTGGAACAAGATGGACGAGTGGTTCGAGGAGGACGAGCCGATCTACGTCCATCCCCGCGACCCCTACTCCCGGGTCGACATCCTCGGCAGTTCCCGGCACGTGCGCGTCGAGATCGACGGCGTCACCGTCGCGGACTCGCACTCCCCGCGCATCCTGTTCGAAACCGGCCTTCCCGCAAGGTATTACCTCCCGATGACCGACGTCCGAATGGACCTGCTGCACCCGTCCGACACCCACACCAGCTGCCCGTACAAGGGCACCGCCGACTACTGGACCGTGCGGGTCGGCGACAACGAATACCAGGACTACGTGTGGGGCTACCGCACGCCGCTACCGGAAAGCCAGAAGGTCGCTGGCCTGGTCTGCTTCTACAACGAGAAGGTCGACACCTACGTCGACGGGGAGTTGCAGGAGCGTCCGAAGTCGCCGTTCAGCTGAGCTAGCGGTAGCCGGTCAGAGATCGCGGTACGCGTCCCGACGCCACCCGACCTTCACAACCAGGATCACCAGCACATCGTCTTGCACTTGATAGACGACTCGGAAGCGGCCGACCCGCAGGCGGTAGGCATCCACGTTCACCAACTTTCGGATGGCCAACCCCTCGGCGTACGGATCGTCGCCAAGGACAGTGAGCGCGGTGAGAATGCGCATCGCGTCTCGTTGTTCCAGGTCTCGCAGTTCACGCCGGGCCGACTCGAGGAACTGAAACGCATATTTCACCTACGCGCCTCGAAAATGTCGGCGAGCACTTCGGCCATGCTAGAGGTCTTCTCACCGGCGGCGAGGCGGGCGGCGGCCTCCCGTGCCAACATTTCGTCTTCGGCGTCATCGACCGCTTCCACCACGGACAGGGGAACCAGCGCAGCGGCCGGGGTGCCGTCGCGGAGAATGATCACCTGCTCACCAGACTCGGCGGCATCGATGTATTTCGCCAGGTTGGTGCGTAGTTCGCGGGTGCTGATCTCACTCATATTCACAGTGTACACATGACTGCGTACACGCTAGCAACTCCTCATCCAGTGGAGCACCTGCGACCTTGGTCGTCACCAGGCAGTCTGCGTCCGGGCCGTCTCATGCGATTCCCGGTGCGGGAAATCAGAAGGTGCGCGGCTGCGTTAGACGGCGATGAGCGGGGGCTTGTCTTCGGCGCGGCGGTATTGGCCTGGGGGAAGACCGTATTCGCGCTTGAATGCCTTCGCGAAGGCGAATTCGGAGGTGTAGCCGACTTTTCTGGCCACTGCGGCGAGCGGGGCGTCGGTGTCGCGGAGTAGGCGGGCGGCGGTGAGCATACGCCAGCGGGTGACGTAGGTGAGGGGTGGTTCGCCGACGGTGGCGGTGAAGCGGCGCGCGAGGGTGGCTCGGGAGACGCCCGCGATGTGGCTGAGGTCAGGGACGGTCCAGGATCGGGCGGGTTCCTCGTGTACGGCACGCAGCGCGGCGGCGACCGCCGGATCGGCGAAAGCGCCTGCCCAGCCGGTAGTTTGCGCGGTGGACTGTTCGTCGAGCCAGGCGCGCAGGATGAACAGCAGCATCGTCTCGAGCAATGCCGGAACTGCGGCGTCGCTACCCTGACGCGGTTCGGCGAGGTCGGCGGCGAGCAGGTCGACGGTGCCGCGCGGCATGAAAACCACGTCGCCGACGCCGAGCGCCATCGGTGCCCCGTTCGGCGGCACCAGCCAGCAGGAGCCCTGCAACACGACATGGAAACCGGCGCCGGGGACCACAGGATAGCCGCGACCCCACGGTGCGTGCCGGATGAACATGCCGGAGGTCGGGCTGCCGGTGCGGATGGTGGCGATGGTCTCGCTGAGAATGTCCACCCCTGCACCATGCCGCCTCTTCGGGGTGAGTGACGGGGTTCGAACCCGCGACCTCCTGGATCACAACCAGGCGCTCTGACCAGCTGAGCTACACCCACCATAGTGTTCAGCCAAGGTAGCGCGACAGTTCAGCTCCGGTCACCTGGTTTTTCACCTGGGTGTCCGGCACCACCGTGCACGAATCAGGCATAGTCGAATGATGACCGACAACCGACCCGAACTCGCCGCCGCCCTCGACCTGGCACCACACCCCGAGGGGGGCTGGTTCCGCGAAACCTGGCGCAGCGCCGTGGAATTCAAGCCGGAAGGCTATGACGGCGCGCGGTCAAGCGCAACCGCGATCTACTTCCTGCTGCTGCCCGGCGAACAGTCCGCACCGCACACCGTCCGCTCCGATGAGCTGTGGCTTTGGCATCGCGGCGGCCCGCTGACCCTGAATATCGGCGGCGAGGAGATCACCCTCGGACCCGATGTCGAGCACGGTCAGGTGCTACAGGCCGTGATACCGGGCGGGACCAGCCAAGCCGCCCGACCGGCAGGCGACGAATACGTACTGGTGAGCTGCTTCGTCTCCCCCGGCTTCGACTTCGCCGACTTCCAGATGGACTGACTTCACGCTCCGGCGTATTCGCGGCGCGTCCGGTCGACGAGTTCGGCGACGCCGAGCACCTCGGTGACACCGGACGCGGCGTGGCCGGCACTCCAGATGTCCGACCAGTTCTTCGGTGCGGCGGAGCCTGTGAAATGTGCTGCGGTGTCGAAGGTTCCAGCTCGAAGGGCGGCGACATCGATGCCGACCGACTGCATCGAACCTGCCAGCATGTTGGTCGGTAGACCGGTGAACGCGGAGGTCAGCACCACGTCATCGAGGGTCGAGGCGGCCACCAGATCCTTGTGCGCGGGCGCGGCCATACTCTCGGCCGTGGCGAGGAACTTGGTGCCCATGTAGGCCAGGTCCGCACCCAGGGTGATCGCCGCGCGCAGGGCGACACCATCGGACACACCACCGGCCAAAACGACTGGCCCATCGAAGAATTCGCGCACGGCACGGACGAACGCGAAGGGATTGGCCCACCCCGTTTGGCCGCCCGCACCGGCGGTGAGCAGGATCAACCCATCGACCCCGCACTCGATCGCACGTCGCGCGTGATGCACCGAGGCCACGTCCGCGAGGACAAGCGAGCCGACCTCGTGCAGCGGGCCGACCACATCGCGCGGCGTCCCGACCGAGGTGATCACGATCTCCGTCGGCTGCGCACACAGCACCCGCAGATCCGGCAGCAGCCGCGCATTCCCCGGGTGCACAATCAGATTCGCCGCGACCGGGGCGGGCCGCGGTCCATCACCGGCTGCCAGGGCGGCATCGATCTCCGACAACCACTGCGAGAGTTGTTCCGTTGTACGGGCATTCACCGTCGGAAAGGCGCCGATCACGCCGGCCCGGCAGGCCGCGATCACCAGCTCCGGCCCGGAGACCTGGAACATCGGCGCGGCGATCAACGGAATCGTCAACCGTGCCGCGAGTGCGGCGAACCCAGTCACGCCCATCGCGCGCCCCCTATCTCCGGAACAGTTCCGTCCGGACAATAGAGCAGCCGACGCGGCAGGGGAAAACGCTCAGGTGCGCCTTGGCGAACTGCCCATACGATCGCCGCCGACGTTGTCACGCGGCCGAATCCGGCGACTACTCCGGAACTTCGACCACGCCCTCGTCCACGGCCCACTTGATCGTCTTCTCCAGCTGCGGGCAGGAGTCGGGGCGGCCGAGACCGGCCCCGTTCCTGCTGAGCTCCGCGAAGACAGGGCAGTGCGTCTGCGGCGGCTCGGTCCACTGCACCGAGGTCTGGTGCGAACTGCTCTTGCGCACCATGACCTGACTCTGGCATGCCTGACACCGCAGCGGTGTCAGGCCCTGCTCCAGATAGTGCTGCTTGTCGACCACGGTCTGGGCGCGCACTTCGGCCTGCCGCGCCGGTTGGTCGGCGAAGTCGGGTGCTTTCGCCCAGGTGGCCATCAGACCCCGGCCTCCGCCTGGTCGGCGGCGGCCGCGTCGACCTCCCGCTTGCGGCGCAGATTCTCCGCGACCTCGGCCTCCCACACCTCGTTGGCCTTGGTGGTGTCCACCTCGAACTCGAAGCGCTGGGTCATCTTGTCGGTGACGTCGGCGAGGTCGACATAGAACTGGTCGTACCAGCGACGCAACTGGTAGACCGGGCCGTCTTCCTCACAGAGCAGCGGATTCTCGACCTTGGACTTGTGCTTCCAGATCTCGACATCCTGTAGGAAGCCGACGCTGATGCCCTCGGTCATCTTGGCCGCCAGCTTGTCCGCCATCTCGCCCTCGACGCCCTTCGGCTTTTCCAGCGTGATGCCCCATTGCAGCACGAAGGAGTCCTGGGTCACCGGGTAGTGGCAGTTGATCAGGACGCTCTTGACCTCGTAGCCGGTGTAGAGATTGACAAGCGGATTGATCATGTAGGACGGCCCGAAGTACGAGGCCTCCGAGGTCAGCGTGGTGTCGCCGCCGTATTTCGACGCCATCCCGATGTCCGGCCTGCCCTTGGTATTCAAGTACTGAGTGGCGATATGCCCCTCGAAGATGTTCTTGAAGAAGGTCGGGAAGGCGAAGTGGATGTAGAAGAAGTGCGCCATGTCGACCACGTTGTCGATGATCTCGCGGCAGTTGGCGCCCTCGATCAGCATGGAATTCCAGGTCCAGTCGGTCCAGCCGCTGTCGAGCTGCTCGACCGGGTTGCCGTCCGCATCGGTGTAAGGGCCCTTGATATGGGGGATTGTCACCTCCGGCGGTGGCTGGCTGCCCTCGACGTCGTGCCAGACGAACAGCTGGCCGTTGCGCTCCAGCGTGGTCCATTTGCGGGTGCGCGCCAATGGCGGCACGCGCTTGCCATAGGGAATCGCGGTGCATTTGCCGTTCGTGCCGGACCAGCGCCAGTCGTGGAACGGGCAGGCGATGTCGTCACCCTTGACCTCGCCCATGCTCAGATCGCCGCCCATATGCCTGCAGTAGGCATCGAGCACGCGCAGCTCGTCGCCGCTGTCGGCCCAGATCACGAGCTTGGTACCGAACACATTCACCGCGTGCGGCTTGCCGTCGCGGAACGACTTGGCCAGACCGAGGCAATGCCATCCCCTCGCATAGCGGGTGGGCACGGTACCGACATCGAGCTCCCGGACCTTCGCACCGCTCCCCTGTGGGCTAACTGCCATCGCGAATCCTCCTCCTTCTGTACTAGAACACGTTACAAAAATGTGGCGTTCCACGCCAGCGATTCCGGTCACTTCCTGCACATGTCCATCCATGACGCACAATCGACACCGGTTCTCGACAGAAATAAGAACCTGTTCTAGTCTCAGAGGCAAATGAGTACCGGTTATCCAATTGACCAGGCAGGAGCAGGTCCCGAGATGACGCAAGAAGTGACCGAACGGGTCGACGCGCTGTTGCCGACCCTGCGCGAGCGCGCGCAGGAGGCCGAGGACCTGCGGCGCATCCCCGACGAATCCATCAAGGCGTTGCAGGAGACCGGGTTCTTCCGGCTGCTGCAGCCCAAGCAGTGGGGCGGTCACGCGGCCGACCCGGTGGTCTTCTACGACACGGTGCGCAAGCTGGCGAGTGCGTGCGGATCCACCGGCTGGGTGGCAGGCATTGTCGGCGTACACAATTGGCATCTGGCGCTGTTCGACCAGCAGGCACAGCAAGACGTCTGGGGCGAGGACACCGAGGTGCGGATCTCCTCGTCGTACGCGCCGATGGGCGCCGGCGTGGTGACCGAGGGCGGCTACCTCGTCAACGGCTCGTGGGCCTGGTCGTCGGGTTCGGACCACGCCACCTGGGCGGTGCTCGGCGGCCCGGTGATCAAGGACGGCAAGCCGGTCGACTTCGGCAGCTTCCTCATCCCGCGCGACGACTATCAGATCGATGACGTCTGGAACGTCGTCGGGCTGCGCGGTACCGGATCCAATACCGTTGTGGTGAAAGACGTTTTCGTCCCGACACACCGATTCCTCAGCTTCCGCAAGATGAGCGAACAGAAATCGCCCGGCCTGGCGCAGAACACCGACCCGGTGTACAAGATGCCCTGGGGCACAATCCATCCCACGACCATCGCGACACCGATCGTCGGCATGGCCTACGGCGCGTACGACGCGCACGTCGAGCACCAGGGCAAGCGGATCCGCGCGGCCTACGCGGGCGAGAAGGCCAAGGACGATCCGTTCGCCAAGGTGCGCGTCGCGGAGGCGTCCAGCGATATCGACGCGGCCTGGCGGCAGTTGTCCGGCAATGTCGCCGACGAATACGCACTACTGTTGGCGGGCAAGGAGATTCCGTTCGACCTGCGGGTGCGGGCACGTCGCGACCAGGTCAGGGCCACCGGGCGTTCGATCGCCGCGATCGATAAGCTCTTCGAGAGCTCCGGTGCCACCGCGTTAGCCAATGGCACTCCGCTGCAACGCTTCTGGCGCGACGCGCACGCGGGCCGGGTGCACGCGGCCAACGATCCCGAACGGGCATACCAGATGTACGGCCAGCACGAGTTCGGGCTGCCCGTCACCGACGCGATGGTGTAGGAGCTGCCATGACCTCTACCGTGGAACTCACCGCCGAATCGACCTCCCGCTACGCGCAGGTGCGCCCGGATCTGCGGCTGCACTATCACGAGGCGGGCATCGGCAACGGGCCGACGATCGTGCTGCTGCACGGCGGCGGGCCCGGCGCCTCCTCGTGGTCGAACTTCTCCCGCAATATCGCGGTGCTCGCGCAGAGCTTTCATGTGCTCGCCGTGGATCAGCCCGGGTACGGCCGCTCGGACAAGCCGACCGAGCACCCGCAGTACTTCGTGCACAGCGCGTCGGCGCTGAAGGATCTGCTCGATCATCTGCAGATCACCTCGCGGGTGCATCTGCTCGGCAATTCGCTCGGCGGCGGCACGGCCGTTCGGTTCGCGCTGGACTACCCGGACCAGGCCGGAAAGCTGGTGCTGATGGGTCCTGGCGGGTTGAGCACCAACCTGTTCGCGCCGGACCCGACCGAGGGTGTGAAGCTGCTCGGCAAGTTCAGCTACGAGCCGACCAGGGACAATCTGGAGGCGTTCCTGCGGATCATGGTCTTCGATCAGTCGCTGATCACCGACGAGCTGATCGACGAACGGTTCGCCATGGCGAGCACGCCCGAGTCGCTCGCCGCGGCCAGGGCGATGGGAAAGTCGTTCGCCGGTGCGGATTTCGAGAAGGGCATGCTCTGGCGTGACGCCTACAAGTTGCGTCAGCCGGTGCTGCTGATCTGGGGACGTGAGGACCGGGTCAACCCGCTCGACGGGGCGCTCATCGCGACCAAGGTGATCCCGCGGGTGCAGCTGCACGTGTTCGGCGGGTGCGGGCACTGGGCACAGTTGGAGAAGTTCCACGAATTCAACCGGCTGACCATCGATTTCCTCGCCGGTTCCAAGGAGAAGTGATGGGGATTCGATCACTGGCGTACCTGCGCATCGAGGCGACCGATATGGCCGCCTGGCGCGAGTACGGCCTCAAGGTGCTCGGCATGGTCGAAGGCAAGGGCGGGAATCCGGACGCGCTGTATCTGCGGATGGATGAGTTCCCTGCTCGGCTGGTGATCGTGCCCGGCGAGAAGGACGAACTGCAGATCTCGGGCTGGGAAACCGCCAATGCCGAAGAGCTGCAGGATATTCGGACTCGACTCGACGGCGCCGGAGTGCCCTACAAGGAGGGCACGGCTGCCGAACTCGCCGATCGGCGCGTGCACGAGCTGATCCGCTTCGATGACCCCTCCGGAAACACCCTCGAGGCGTTTCACGGTGCGGCACTGGAACATCGGCGGCTGGTGAGCCCCTACGGGCACCGGTTCGTCACCGAGGAGCAGGGGCTCGGGCACGTGGTGCTCAGCACCAAGGACGACAAGGCCGCGCTGGAGTTCTACCGGGACGTGCTCGGCTTCCGGCTGCGCGACTCGATGCGGCTGCCGCCGCAGATGGTCGGGCGCCCGGCCGACGGCGAACCCGCCTGGCTGCGCTTCTTCGGCTGCAACCCGCGGCACCACTCGCTCGCGTTCCTGCCCATGCCGACGCAGAGCGGCATCGTGCACCTGATGCTCGAGGTGGAGGACGCCGACGATGTCGGGCTGTGCCTTGATCGCGCGCTGCGCAAAAAGGTTCGCATGTCGGCCACCCTCGGCCGTCACGTCAACGACAAGATGCTCTCCTTCTATATGAAGACGCCGGGCGGATTCGATGTCGAATTCGGCTGCGAGGGACTCGAAGTCGACGACAATGATTGGATTGCCCGCGAATCCACCGCCGTGAGCCTGTGGGGTCACGACTTCACGGTCGGGCAGCGCACGCAGTGACTGAGAGGGCGAGCGAAACGATGACCGAACCCGAGATCGACGCACGGGCCTTCCGCAATGTGCTCGGCCAGTTCTGCACCGGCATCACCGTCATCACCACCTTCGACGATGCCGACGCGCCGATCGGGTTCGCCTGCCAGTCCTTCGCCGCCCTCTCCCTCGACCCACCCCTGATCCTGTTCTGCCCCACCAAGACCTCGCGCTCCTGGGCGGCCATCGAACAATCCGGCCGCTTCTGCGTCAACGTCCTCGCCGAAGAACAACGCGAGCTCTGCGCCCGCTTCGGCTCCCGCGAACCCGACAAGTTCGCCGACGCCTCCTGGCACACCTCCCCCCTTACCCTTCCCGTCCTCGACGACGCCCTCGCCACCATCGAATGCACGGTGGACAGCGTGGTAGACGGCGGCGACCACCACATAGTCATCGGCCGAGTCCAAGCCCTCACCGAATCCACCACCACCGGCCGCCCCCTCCTCTTCTACCGCGGCCAATACACCGCCATAGAACCCGACAAAACCACCCCCGCCCCCTGGCGCGCCGACCTCGAACACTTCCTCACCACAACCACCCTCGACACCTGGTTGTGACTCACTCACTGCCCGCCGAGCGGCCGCAGGTCACTCCGACGACCTGGTTTAACGCTTACTTCTGAGCGTTAAACCGTAGAGTAGTGACTATGTCCCGACTCGATCGCATCACCGCGGACCCGACAATCTGTCACGGCAAACCTGTCGTGCGGGGTATGCGCTACCCGGTAGAGATGCTGCTCGAGCTCCTTGCGGCAGGGATGAGCATGGACGAGATCCTTGCCGACTATCCAGACCTGGAAGTCGACGACATTCTGGCAGCGCTCGAGTACGCTGCGATCGTGACTGCCCAGCGGACCACGATCCCGTTCAACGCTGCGTGAAATTCCTCGTCGACGCACAGCTCCCCCGCAAGGTCGCGGAGTTCCTGTGCACCAAGGGGCACGACGCGGTGCATACCTCCGAGCTACTGCAAGGGAACCGCACTACGGATGCGGATATTGCCAAGCGTGCGGACCGCGAAAACCGTGTAGTCGTATCTAAAGACCGCGACTTCTGGATTGGGCATGTGCTCGACCGTTGCCCACGATCGCTGCTGATCGTCGCAACTGGCAACATCACCAATGTCGCGCTGCTACGGCTCTTCAACGAGCATCTGGATCAAATCATCTGCCTGCTGGAGAAAAGCGCGGTCGTAGAGCTGGGCAGAGATCGGTTGACCGCCCATGACGATCCCCCCTCTGACGGCAAGGAGACCAGCCCCTGATGTCGCGGTGGGGTACCGCGACATCAGCCATTCGCGCGTCAGGGGGTGGGGACGGTTTCTTTTTCGCGCTGGAGTTCTAGGGCGATGTCGATGAGTTGGTCTTCCTGGCCGCCGACTAGTTTGCGTTTGCCTGCGCGGACGAGCATTTCGGCGGCGGAGACGCCGTAGCGGTCGGCTTGGCGTTCGGCGTGCTTGAGGAAGCTGGAGTAGACGCCCGCGTAGCCCATCATGAGGGAGGATCGGTCGAGGAGGCATTCCTGGGGCATGGCGGGGCGGACTACGTCTTCGGCGGCGTCGGCGATGGCGTAGAAATCGATGCCGGTTTTGATGTCGAGTTTGTCGCAGACGCCGACCAGGGCCTCGACGGGGGTGTTGCCTGCTCCGGCACCGAAACGTCTTGCGCTACCGTCGATTTGGGTTGCGCCCGCGCGGATGGCGTAGATGGAGTTGGCGACGGCGAGGTCGAGGTTCTCGTGGCCGTGGAAGCCGACTTGGGCGTCGGTACCGAGTTCGGCGACGAGGGCGGCGACGCGGTCGGTGACCTGGTCGAGCACGAGGGCTCCGGCGGAGTCGACGACGTAGACGCACTGGCAGCCGGCGTCGGCCATGATGCGAGCCTGTTTGGCCAGCACCTCCGGGGGCTGGCTGTGCGACATCATCAGGAAGCCAACGGTTTCCAGGCCGAGCTCGCGGGCCAGGCCGAAGTGCTGGATGGAGACGTCGGCCTCGGTGCAGTGGGTGGCGATGCGGCAGATCGAGGCGCCGTTGTCCTGGGAGATCTTGATGTCCTCTTTGACCCCGACACCGGGCAGCATCAGGACCGCGATCTTGGCCTGGATCGCCGTCTCGGCGGCGATCTTGATCAGTTCCTGCTCAGGGGTTTTGGAGAAGCCGTAGTTGAACGAGGATCCGCCGAGCCCGTCGCCGTGGGTCACCTCGATGACGGGCACCCGCGCGCCGTCGAGCGCGGCGACGATATCGCGGACCTCGGTGGCGGTGAACTGGTGACGCTTGTGATGCGATCCGTCGCGCAGCGAGGTGTCGGTGACGCGGATGTCGAGTTCTGTTGAGTAAGCCATATTTTCGCTCCCTTACACCCGTGCCGAGACGATCTGACCCGCGATGACCTCGCCGACCTGCGTCGCGGCGGCGGTCATGATGTCGAGGTTGCCCGCATAAGGCGGCAGGAAATCGCCAGCGCCTTCGACCTCGACGAACACCGAAACCTTCGCCATACCACCGGATATCACCGACGGCAGGTCGTACTGCGGATCGTTCAACAGGCGGTAACCGGGTACATACTTCTGGATGTCGGCGACCATCCGGTGGATGGAGTCGGTGATGGCATCGGTGTCGGCATCCTCGGGGATGGCACAGAAGATGGTGTCGCGCATGATCATCGGCGGCTCGGCCGGGTTCAGAATGATGATCGCCTTGCCACGCTGTGCGCCGCCGATGGTTTCGACACCACGGCTGGTGGTCTTGGTGAACTCGTCGATATTGGCGCGAGTACCAGGACCCGCCGATACCGAGGACACCGAGGCGACGATCTCCGCGTAAACCACCGGAACCACGCGAGATACGGCGGCGACGATCGGGATGGTTGCCTGACCACCGCAGGTGATCATGTTGACGTTCGGCGCATCCAGATTGGCACCGAGATTCACCGGCGGCACCACGGCGGGCCCGACGGCGGCCGGGGTGAGATCCACCGCGCGGATACCGGCTTCGGCGTACTTCGGCGCGGCCGCGCGATGCACATACGCCGAGGTCGCCTCGAAAATCAGGTCGGGCAGCTCGGATTGGCCCAACAGCCAATCCACCCCCTCGGCCGAGGTCTCCAGCCCCAGCCCCCTGGCCCGCTTCAAACCCTCACTGTCGGGATCGATCCCGATCATCCACCGCGGCTCGATCGCTGCGGAGCGCAGCAGTTTGTAGAGCAGATCGGTACTGATATTGCCGGACCCGACGATCGCGGCGGTGACGGTCCCGTTGTCGGACACCACAAGCCTCCTAGATGAATTGCAAACGGACAGAACCGAGCCCAGCGAACTCGGCATGAAACTTGTCGCCCGGCCTAGCGTCGATGGCGCGGGTGCACGAGCCGGGCAGCACGATGTCGCCCGCCTTCAACCGCACCCCGAAGCTCGCGACCTTGCGAGCCAGCCAGGCCACCGCGATCACCGGGTCACCGAGCACGGCGTCGCTGCGGCCCTCGGCCACCACCTCGCCGTTGCGGGTGAGCACCGCGTCGATCGCCTTGATGTCGATGTCCTTGGGCGCCACCCGTTCCGGGCCGAGCACGTAACCGGCGGAGGACGCGTTGTCGGAGATGGTGTCGGTCAAACCGATCTTCCAGTCCTTGATCCGCGAGTCGATCAGCTCGATGGCAGGCGCGAAAGCGACTGTCGCGGCGAGCACGTCGGCCTCGGTGCAGTCCGCGCCTGGCAGGTCGGCGCCGAGTACGAAGCCGACCTCCACCTCGACGCGCGGGAACAGATAGCGTCCCGCTTCGACCGGAACATCCTCGTAGACTTCCATTTCCGCGAGCAGATGACCGTAGTCGGGCTCGTCGACACCCATCATCTGCTGCATGGCCTTGGACGACAGGCCGACCTTGTGCCCGACCACCTTGGCGCCGGTATCGAGCCTGCGCCGGATATTGATCAGCTGGATCTCGTAGGCATCGACCACATCGATGTCCGGATGCCGGGCGATCAGTGGATCGATCGCCACCCGATCCCGTTCGGCAAGCTCGAGCTCATCGGCCAATTCGGTTCGTACCGCATCGGACAGCACGCTATTTTCCTTCCACTATTGCTTGATCGAGTGCGTCGGGTTGTTCGGAAAGCCCGGCCGCGGACCGACCGGCCCGGCGGCCGGAGAAGACGCAGTCCGACAGCGACAATCCGCTGACGTAGGACTCCGAGCAGATGCCGACGGCCGTCCTACCCGCCGCGAAGAGCCCCGGAATATCCGTTCCGGCAGTCGATTTCACCGCGCCCGTGTGCTCGTCGACAACGACACCGCCGAGGGTGAGCATCGGACACGGATTGGCCAGGCTCGGTTTGATGCCGACGTCCAACAACCAGAACGGCCCGGTACTCAGCGGTGTGGTGAACTCGGCGGGCTTACCCACCGGATCAGGGGTGCCGTGCTCGATCGCGGCATTGTGCGCGTCCACCGTCGCCCGCAGCCCGACCACGTCGATGCCTGCCTTCGCCGCAACGACTGCCAAGGTGGCGCCGCGAATCGCGGTGCGCCGCATCGCCTCGAACTGCCCGCGCTGGAACCAGGCGCCCTGCTTACCGATCTGGCCGATCGCGGTCCGCATCAACTCATCGTCGGCGAGCAGCCAGCCCTTGCCGCCGTGTTCGGTGATGAGCTTGTGGCCGACCGCCGCGCCGTATCTGGTCTCGTCGATGACCCGGCGGCCCGCGGCATCGACCAGCACCGCGCCGGTAAAAGCGCTTGGCGGCAACAGGAATCGCCACGCGGAAACATTGCCCATCCGATCGGTGGCCGCGCCGACCCGTTGCGCGAGCAGGATGCCGCTGCCATCGTCACCGGTGGTGCCGAGCGCGAGCCCGCCGCGATAGTCCGGCGCGTGTTCGCGCAGCATCGTCCGATTGGCGATGAAACCACCGGCACTGAGCACCACCCCGCGACGCGCGAGCACGCGAATCGTGGTGCCGTACTGGCGATCCAACCGAGCCAGCCGCTTCTCCAACGCGGCACGCAGCGGCGGATAGTAGATGCCGGGCTTGGCCGCGACCTGCGCCATCCGCGTGTACCGGTCGCGGATCCGGCCCGGCGCGTCACGCAGCGTCCGGCACTCGACCCCGATCACCGTTCCCGCGTCATCGACGATCAGTTGGGTTGCCTGCGTGAGGGTTTCGACTCGAACGCCGAGCCGGGAGGCGGCGGCCGCGAGCGGACCCGTCAGCTGCTTGCCGGAGGTACCCTTGCCCTTGACCCGATGCCCACGCTGCGCCGCCGGGATGTCCCGGAACGCGCCGGAGATCTCACTGCCCGAGTAGTACAGGTAGTAGCTGTCGTTCGGGTACGACGTCTTGTACGGGCACAGCGACGCCTCGAACGGAACGCCATGGCCCTTCAGCCACTCGATCATCGCCGGGCTGCCGTCCACGAAACGACGCAATGTCTCGGGCGACACCGCGCCGCCGACCTCGCGCTCCAGATACGCGAGCATCGCCGCTGGCGTATCCGCGACACCGGCCTCCTGCTGCACCGATGTCCCGCCGCCCGCGTAGATGATGCCGCCGGACAACGCCGACGCCCCGCCACCGGCGAACCGCTCCAGCACGAGCACCTGGGCGCCGTCGGCCGCCGCCGCCAGCGCCGCGCTGGCGCCCGCCGCGCCGTATCCGACGACGACCACGTCGGCTACCAGGTCCCAATCGAACCCCATGTACGTCACTCCGGTCTGAAACTGAAACGAGTTTCTCAACAGATGAAAAGCCGGGTAAGTCTTCTGCCACACAACATAGACCAATGGCGGCATCATTCTATAACGTGTTCTACATGATTGATCGGGAATACGATGTGGTGGTCGTCGGCAGCGGCGCTGCGGGCATGACCGCCGCCCTCACCGCCGCCCACCACGGGCTAAGCGTGGTGCTCATCGAGAAGGCCGCGCACTACGGCGGGTCCACCGCACGCTCCGGCGGTGGCGTCTGGATCCCCGGCAACAAGGCGCTTCGCGCGTCCGGCCGACCTGACGACCGCGAGGCGGCACGCACCTACCTGCACAGCATCATCGGCGACGTGGTGCCCAAGGACCGGATAGACACCTACATCGACCGTGGCGCGGAGGCCTTCGACTTCGTGCTCGACCACACCCCGCTGAAGATGAAGTGGGTGCCCGGCTACTCCGACTACTACCCGGAGGCACCCGGCGGGCTCGGCGAGGGACGCTCCTGCGAACCGGCCCCGTTCAACGGCAAGGTGCTCGGCGCGGAACTGGCCAACCTGGAACCGCCGTACGCGAAGGCGCCGCTGAACGTCGTCGTCATGCAGGCCGATTTCGTCCGGCTCAACCTCATCCGCAGACATCCGAAGGGCATCGCGCGCGCACTGCGCGTCGGCGCGCGCACCTACTTGGCCAAGGCCACCGGCAAACACATCCTCGGCATGGGCCAGGCGATCATCGCCGCCATGCGCAAGGGGCTGCTCGACGCGAATGTGCCGGTGCTGCTGAACACTCCGCTCACCGGGCTCGTGCTGAAGGACGGCGTGGTCACCGGGGTCGAGGCCGAGCACGAGGGCGAACCCGTCACCTTCACCGCGCGCTACGGCGTCGTGCTCGGCAGCGGCGGCTTCGAGCACAACGCCGAACTGCGCACCAAATACCAGCGCCAGCCCATCACCACCGAGTGGACCACCGGCGCGGCCGCCAATACCGGCGACGGCATCGTCGCCGGCATGGCGGCGGGCGGCGACGTCGGCTTCATGGAGGACTCCTGGTGGGGCCCGACCATCTTCAAGGGCGGACGGCCGTGGTTCGCGCTGGCCGAGCGCAATCTGCCGGGCACCATCATGGTCAACGCCGAGGGCAAGCGCTTCGGCAACGAGTCGGCGCCCTACGTCGAGGCCGTGCACACCATGTACGGCGGCGAGTACGGGCAGGGCGAGGGGCCCGGCGAGAACATCCCGGCCTGGCTCGTCTTCGACCAGCGCTACCGCAACCGCTACATCTTCGCCGGCCTGCAGCCTGGCCAGCGTTTCCCGTCGCGCTGGCTGGAGAACGACAACATCGTCAAGGCGGACACCCTGGAGGAGCTGGCCGGCAAGATCGGTGTCCCCTCGGCCGATCTCGCCGCCACCGTCGCCCGCTTCAACACCTTCGCCGAGACCGGGAAGGACGCGGACTTCGGCCGCGGCGACAGCCACTACGACCGGTACTACGGCGACCCGACGGTGAAACCGAACCCGTGCCTGGCCGCGCTGGTCCAAGGCCCGTTCTATGCCGCCAAGATCGTGCCCGGCGATCTCGGCACCAAGGGCGGCCTGGTCGCCGACACCTCGGGCCGGGTGCTGCGCGAGGACGGGAGCCCGATCGAAGGCCTCTACGCCGCGGGCAACAGCTCGACGCCGGTGATGGGCCACACCTACGCGGGCCCCGGCGCCACCATCGGGCCCGCGCTCACCTTCGGCTACCTGGCTGTGCTCGACATTGTCGAGAAGCGGGCGAACCAGCCGACCCGACCGCTGCCGTCCAGCAAGGAGTCTTGATGCCCATCGATCCGAAAGTCGCGCTCGGGGCGGAACTGCCGAGCCGCGAGTTCGCGTGGACACCGTCCGACGTGCAGCTGTATCAGCTCGGCCTCGGCGCGGGCACGCGGTTGACCGATTTGGCCGAGCTGCGCTATCTCGATGACCGTGCGCCCCAGGTGCTGCCGACGTTCGCGACCGTCGCGCCGACCCTGCACGAGACCGAGCCGCCGCGAGTCAAGTTCCCCGGCATCGACATCGACCTGGCGAAGGTGGTGCACGGCCATCAGGAGGTGGAGGTGCATCGCCCGATCCCCGCTGCGGGCAAGGCGACCAGCACGGGACGGATCGCCGAGCTGTGGGATAAGGGTTCCGCGGCGGTGGTCGTGCAGGAGCAGACCGTCACCGGTTCCGACGGTGAGCCGCTGTGGACCGCGCGTTCCTCGATCTTCGCGCGTGGTGAGGGCGGTTTCGGCGGCGAGCGTGGGCCGAGCACCAAGTCCGAACTGCCCGATCGGGCACCGGATTTCGACGTGACCACGCCGACGCTGCCGCAGCAGGCGCTGCTCTATCGCATGTGCGGCGACCGTAACCCACTGCACTCGGATCCTGAATTCGCCCGTGCCGCTGGGTTTCCCGCGCCCATTCTGCACGGACTGTGCACCTACGGCATCGTCTGCAAGACGGCCACCGACACCGTGCTCGGCTCGGATACGAGCCGCATCACCGGGTTCCGCGCCCGGTTCGCGGGGGTGCTGTATCCGGGTGAGACGATCCGCACTCGCATCTGGCGGCAGGACAACGAATTGACCATCGCCGCAACGGTGGTCGACCGCGAGGACGCCCCCGTCCTCGCCGATGTAACCCTGCGGTTCCGCTGACGTTCCCGCACGACTCTTGATTTCCCGCACCGGGGATCGCATGCGGGCTGTTGCGGAATGAGAAATGGGCTTCGGTGGTGGCCGGCCGCTTCGCGGCCGGCCACCACCGGGTGCTTGTCAGCAGGGAGTGGGGGTGAGATGCCCGGTGCTGATGGCTTTGAACAGGTTGTGGACCAGGGCGTGGAAGCTGAATTCGGTGGTGGCGCGGTAGTGGCCGCGGCTGGTGAAGCGGCGGAACCCGAGGTTGTGTTTGGCGTGAGCGAAGGGGGTTTCGGCGATGTGGCCGCGGTGGCGGTAGAGAGCCGCGCCTTGGGAGGTGGCCAGCAGGTGAGTCATCTTCTGGATCGCGGTGGCATCGGCGGGCGGGGGCCCGGTGGTGGCTGCGATGGTGGCCAGGTCACGGCGTTTACCGACGGCGATGAGCCGCTCGGGTCCGGCGGTGGTGAGGTTGTCGGTGGACAGGTAGCCGGTATCGGCGAGCAGTATCCCGATTCCGGTCGCCGACGGTTCGCCCAGCGATGCCGCGGTAGCTTCGGTCTGGGTTGTTGCGGTGAGGTATTCATCGAGAAGCATTGCCATGGAAGGATTTTCGACGGTTCCTGCGGGTTGATGGCTAGTAATGAGGTCGGCGGCGGTGTGGGTTTTGGCCATGATGTCGGTGAAACCGGCGGTGTCGCTGGGGTTGCTGGTGAGGTGGGTGGTGATGATCAGTCCGTCGCTGCTGGTGACGGTGTGACAGTTGAACCCTTGCAACCAGCCCCCACCCCGCAGCGGCATCGGCCGGGATTCGGGATCGGTGATGTTGCGCTGAGTCTTTCGCTCGGGCCGGGCCTGCTCGCGGGTGGCGGCGGCGATGGCCCGGTCCAGGGCCTTGCGGACCCGTCGCACCGCGAACGCTTCGTCCACCGGTACGGGCCGGCGACCACGCCGGGACCCACCGGCGTGGTAGTCCTGGACTTTCTGCTGCTGTGCGGCGCGGGCTTGTTCCCAGTTCCGGGTCAATATCTGCACCCGGATCTCGGCTGGCGGGGTCCCGACCCGCTGACCTTGCTCGTCACGACGACGCTGATAGTCGCTGATCCGCGCCGCACGACCCGCGGCCCGCTCGGTGGTCTCGGCCTCGAGCTCGGCCAACGCCCGAGCGATCCGCGCCGCCCGCGCCGAGGGCTCGACCAATTCCGCGGGCATCCCGCCACCGCGTTCACCGGGCCCGAACTGTTCATCCTCGGCGGCGTCTGTCGCGGCGTGTTCAGCGGCCGCGGCCCGCGCCGCGGCCCGCGCGGCGGCCCGCGCGGCATCAGTGCCGGCCTGCTCAGCGGCCGCGGCCCGCAATCCCTTCCCGGTGCGGTTCGCGCTCAACGACGCGTTCGAGGCGATCTTCACCGAATCGATCGCCACCACCCCCAACCGGCCCAAACCCAGCCGTGCGCACAACACCAGCACCTGGGAGAACAACTCCTCCACCACATCAGCCAACTCGGCACGGAACCGGGCGATCGTCACATGATCAGGCACATCCCCGGCACAGATCACCCGAAACGCCACATCACGCGAGCACAACCACTCGATCTTGCGCGAGGACCGCTGCCCCTGAGCCCACGCCCAGATCAACAGTGTCAGCAACATCTCCGGGTCATACCCGGCACGACCCACACCACCAGTGCGGCGTTTGGCATGCAACCGGGAAGTATCCAACCCCGCCACCGCCTCGATCACCAGCCACACCGGATCCGAATCAGCCAACCACTCCCGCATATCCGGCGGCATCAAAAACTGTTGATCACGTTCCACCGGTCGATAACCCTTGGCCACCAACACATCATCGATCACCAACCCCCGACACACCCACCAACCCACCAAACATGTTGTCCGGCCACTACGCGGCCAGACAACACCCACCCCTCATTTCGCAACAGCCCGCATGCGATTCCAAGTGCGGGAAATCAGATATGGTGCGGCTGCGTTTGAGCGGAGCCCGGCGGGCGGGGGTCGGCGTTGCGGGCGCGGCGGACGGCGGCTCCGTGGACTACCAAGGCGTACAACAGGATCACCAGAACCGGGGCGGCGAGCGGGGCCCAGGCCAGGCGCAGCGGAAGCAGGGCGGCACCGACGCCGACTGCGGCGAAGCCGACCGCGCCGGTCACCGAGGGGACCGTGGTCGGCACCACGCCGCGCGGGGCGGTGACGGTGGCGGCGTTGAGCAGGTACGTGGTGGCGACCAATCCCATTGCGGCGGCAGCGAGTACGCCGGAGTTCGCGACGGCGAGCACGCCAACCGCCAATAGGACAGCGGCGACGGCAGCGGGGCGGAACCACCAGCCGAGGGCGACCACGACGAGGGCAGGCACGGCCGCCCACGGCTCGAGCAGCGCCACCGACGTCACCAGCAGTACGCCCGACAGGACGGCGAGGAATCGGGTCATCGGCGCACCCGGACGGTGCGGCGGTGTTCCGGCAGCACGCGCATGATCTGATCGAGCCGGGTGTCCGCGGGCCAGGCCACGATATCGACGCCGACGGTGCCCATATCGCGGTACATCGAGGCCCGCTCCAGCTGCCACATCTTGGCAAGCGTCGGATCGAGAAGTCCACGAAATGGGGTGCCGCGCAGAACATCCACCACCACAACGACATGCCCGCGCTTGCGCAGATCGATCAGCGCCAGCGCGAACTGGGTGTCGAGCAGCGTGGAGAAGGCGACCACGATGGCCCCGAGCGGCACGGCCGAGTGCGGCGCCAGGGTGCCGGTGGTCGGGATGTACTCGTCGCCGACGTCCAGCACGGTGTCGACGATCCGATAGAACTGACGACGCCCGATATCCGGCCGCAACCAGCGCGGCCGCTGCCCGAGGCAAACGACGGCGGTACGGTCACCGGCCTGCAAGGTGGACTGCACCACCTGTGCCGCACCGCGCACGGACAGTTCGAGGGAATCGGTGGCCGGGCCCGGCGCCTGCTGCGAGGTATCCACCAGCACAACGACATCCGCCGAACGGTTGGTCAGCCGCTCGGTGACGTACAACCTGCCGCGCCGCGCACTCACCGGCCAGTTCACGATGCGCAGCTGGTCGCCGGGCGCGTAGGCGCGGATGTCGGCGTACTCGACGCCCGGTCCGTGCCGACGGGTCAGGTGGGTGCCGAGACGTTCGGGAAGTTCGGTGCGCGGCAAGCGCATTCGCTGCGGGTCGGTGATCGGATAGACGAACAGTTGTCCAGCGGGCAGCACGACGTTCGCGACCGCGAGGCCCGCCGGGCTGAGCGCGGACACCCGCACCGACACCGGATAACGGCCCCAACGATCCGCCGACAGCGCGAGGCGAAGACCGGCGGGCGCGACGCCGGAATCGCTGGCCTGCTCGACCTCGACACCAAGTGCGGCAACCTTTTCCGGCCGCAGCCGCAGCAGCGCGTGCCCCCGCTCGACGAAGGCGGCGACGGTCAGCACCACCTCTTCGGATTCGAAGCAGCGCAGCGTCCCACCGCCGTCCACCTGGATCCTCGTCGAGGACTGCTGCCACGGCGCGGTGGCGAGCACACCGAGCAGCGGCGCGGCGAACACGACGAGCTGCCAGCGCCCGAGCACGACCGCGAGCACCAGCGCCGCCGCGGCACAGATCGCCAGCATGAAGACCAACGGTGCCGGGCGCCACCGCAATTCGGCCTCGACCGCGGTGCTCGCGTCGCGATGCCTCATGACTGTGTCTCCGTCATGGGCATAGCGCGCTGGCACATGGTTCGCTCACCGCTCATGTCACGGTGGCGCGCGGAACAGGCAGGCGGCGCAGCAGTTCGCTGATCACGTCCTCGCCGCGGATCCGGCGCACCCACATCTCCGGGCGCAGCGTGATCCGGTGCGCCATCGCCGGAATCGCCAGCGCCTTGACGTCTTCCGGAATCACGTAGTCGCGACCGAGCAGCAGCGCGCGGGCCCGCGACATCTGCACCAGGTCCAGCTCCGCGCGCGGACTCGCGCCGACCTCCACCTGCGGGTGCGCCCTGGTGGCCGTGGCGAGCGCGACCACGTAGCTCACCACATCAGGATGCACCGTGACGTATTCGACCGATTGGCGCATCTCCATCAGCCCGTTCGCGTCCACCACCTGGGTGACCTGCGGCGTCGTCGAACCTCGCTCCAGCCTGCGCCGGATCATCTGCTTCTCGTCCTGTTCGGACAGGTAGCCGAGCCTGAGCTGGATGGCGAACCGGTCGAGCTGGGCCTCCGGCAGCGGATAGGTGCCCTCGTACTCGATCGGGTTGTCCGTCGCGAGCACGATGAAAGGCTGTGGCAGCTGGAAGGTTTCGCCGTCGATGCTGACCTGCCCCTCGGCCATCGACTCGAGCAGCGCGGCTTGGGTTTTCGGCGGCGTCCGGTTGATCTCGTCCGCGAGCAGCACATTGGTGAACACCGGCCCGCGCCGAAAGGTGAAGCGGCCCGAAGACATGTCGTAGATGGTCGAGCCGAGCAGATCGGCGGGTAGCAGGTCGGGGGTGAACTGCACGCGGGTGAATTGCAGGCCGAGCGCCGCGGCGAATGATCTGGCGATCAAGGTCTTGCCGAGACCGGGCAGATCCTCGATCAGGACGTGGCCACCAGCCAGCACCGCGATCATGATCAGCCGCATCTCTTCCTGCTTGCCGACAATGACCCGGGATAGCTCCCTGAGCACGGCATCGTTGCGCTGGACGGTGGCATCCATCGGCATCGTCATGTGTGTACCCGCACTTGCCTCAACCCATTTCACATTCTTTGCAGGCGGCTCAGGATCTCGTCCAGCGCCGCCCGTCCCGGTGCCCTAGTGGTCTGATCACGCAATGCCGAGTTGGCCGGATCCACCCAGCGCCACAGTTCCGGTCCGAACAGATGAATACCGGCGGCCTCGGTCGCCCTGCGGTTCTTGGTGACCCGCTGCCCGCTGGACAGCTCGAACTCCTTGGCCAGCAACGGACGCAGGTGCCGATCCCAGTCGGCGCGGGTGCCCTCGGCGCGGTCGGCGAGCATCTGCGCCCTGGCGTGCCAGCGGTGCAGCATCTCGGCGGGACCGTTCTCGATCTCGTCGATGTCCGCGTAGCCGCGCGGCTCCGCGCGTTCCAGCAGCGACCAGACGAGCCAGGCCAGTGCCACCGTCACCGGGACCGCGGCGACGAGCAGCATCACCTCGCGCGCTCGGTCGAGGGTGATGAGCTCGATCAGCACGACGACGATCGCGGCACTGACGACGATGGCCGTTCGATTCAAGCTGCCGCCTCTCCTTGCAAGTCCGCCAAGACGATTCGCAACAGCTGCTCGGCCCGCATCCGCTGCCACTCGAGCATCGCGTGCGGGCTGAACCTGGCCTCCTCGAACAGCGCGACCAGCTCCCGCGCGGACGCGTCGTGCAGCGCGCCGCGCTCGAAGGCGCGGGCGAGCACCTCCATCGGGGTGTCCGAGGCCAGCGGCGCGGCGGCCCGGTCGAAGGCGAGCCCGCGTTCCATGGCGACGTAGCAGGCGATGATCGCGGCGCGCGGCTCCTGACCCGGCACATTCATTGCGGCCAAGCCCATTTCGGCGGCTCTGGCCAGCGAGTCCACCGCGGTGGGCGCGACCGGGACCAGCGGCAGCGGCGCGGGGGCAGGGTGGCGCCTGGCTGCAACGGTGACCACGACCAGCCCGGCGATGGCAACGCCGAGCAGTGCGATGGCAGCGATGGCGGTGAGCAGCAGCGCGGTGCCGGTCAGTTCGGTGGGGGTGGTGCCGGGGTCCGGCGTGGCGGTGGCGAACTCGTCGGGCTGCTGGCCGGTGGTCGGGGCCGCCGCCGTTGGTGGGGGCGTGCTTGCACGTCCGCCGCCGACGAAGATCACCGCGGACGCGGCGGCGAGCATGAGGGCCAGAACCGCGAGCCCCGCCAACACGAGCAGGCCGATGCGGCCGAGTCGCCACTGCTGGCGGCCGGTGTCGCGGTCGGGCTCGGGCATGGCGAGCGGCAGGCGGTGCTGGCTGGCGATCACCCCGGCGAGCAGGATCACCATGGACACGGTGAGCAGCACCGGCATCAGCGCCACCGACAATGCCGAAGGCGCGGAACGGTTATCGCGGGATTCGGTCACTCCTGGGATGAATCCGTGCAAGGTTATTGCGGCAAGGGCGAGCAGCGTGATCAGCACGATCACGCGCATTATCGGCGCTCGCGCCCCGGCCACTGATTACCACCAAATCTGAGTACTGCACAAAACAGCCACATAGTTACATGCCGGGCGGTCCGCTCGGGATGGAATCGAATACTTCGGAATCCCTCCTCTTTAACCGTGCACTGCGCTGCTCCGGCCCAGGTCGTCCGCCTCTTGCACAACTATCCGATACGCGAAGGTGCCACTTGGGATAGTTCACAAAAACGACTGGCGATTCGCCCGATATCCGGGACGCCGCGTATGTCGTCGACCAAGTCCACCAAGGGAACCCGAGCACGCACGGTAAGTTCTCGATCCGCGTCGTAAAGCACGTCGACCACATTGACGAAACGCATCACCCAGTCCGCTGGCGCGTCGCGCAGCGGCGGCACATCGCAGATGATCCAGCGCTGAAAGCGTTGGGCCAGTTCGACATAGTCGGCGGTGGCGGTGGGAGTGCCGCACAGCGCGGCGAATTCGATGGTGAGCGTGGCATCGGCGACGGACCTTGCGCGCAGTTGGCGGGTGCCGACCGGCACGGAGACCGCGTCCGCTCGCGCGTTGTCGGCGCCGAGGGCCGCTGCGTCGGCGGGCTCGATCCGATACTCACCCGCGGCGAAACCTGTTCGGCAGGTGAGTGATCGGGTGCGATAGTCCGACGGTCCGTCGACCGAGACCACGTCCAGATTCGCGGTGATACGCGCGATCGTCGGCAGAAACCGCTCATGGAACAGCGGATTCGGCAGCAACCGCTCGGGTGGGTAATTCGACGTCACCACCAGCGTCACCCGGCGCACGAACAAAACGTCGAGCATCCGAGCGATCAGCATCGCGTCCCCGATGTCATGCACATGGAACTCGTCGAAGCAGACCAAACGCGCATCGCCGAGCAGCGCGGCAACGCCCGCGTCGATCGAGCCCGAGGCATGAACAGCGGCATGCAGCCGGACAAAGAACTGATGAAAATGAAAGCGCCGCTTACGATCCGAGGCAACCCCGGCAAAGAACCGATCCATCACCATCGTCTTACCCCGCCCCGGCCTGCCATGCAGATAGATCCCCCGGCGCCGCTTGATCGGCCTACCCCGCCGATCTACCAGGTCCCCCAGCCGCGCCGCCGCCCGCACCTGATCCGCGTCCAGGACGATCCCCGAAGTTTCACCGTCGATTTCCATGACACCTCCTCGTCCTCTACATTTGTAGAGTCCCCGTGGCAGCGGGGCCAGGAAAGGTGATGATGTCCACAACCGACCGGCGCGCGCTGATCGTTGACGCCGCGATCGATCTGATTGCCACCCAGGGCATTCGAGCACTCACCCACCGAGCCCTCGACACCGCGCTCGACCTCCCCGCCGGCTCGGCGTCGTACTACTTCCGCACGAAACGCGCACTCATCGAGGCGATCGTCGACCGGATCACGACGCGCTCCCGCGCGGACTTCATAGCCGCTCAACTCACCACGGCCGGGCCCGTCGATCCCGATGCCACCGCGCGCGGAATCGCCACCTGGCTCGATCGCCTACTCGCCGAACGCCGCAATCACCTGATCGCCAGGCATGCCCTCATCCTCGACCTGCTGTCGGACACCGAACTGCACACCAGCTTGGCGCGCAGCCTGTTCTCCGCCGAACGCGCCCGAGAACTGTTCCGCGCCATGGGTATTCCCGATTCCACGACGGCCGCCGCCGACTTCATCGCCCTGCTCGAGGGCGTGGTCTTCGACCGATTCGCGGGTAGCCGTGCGAAACTCGCGCCGGGCACCCCGGACAGCCTCCGGCAACTCACCACACTGCTGACGATCTACTTCCGCGGGATCGGAACTTAGGTCGGCAGCCTCAGTCGAGGTCCGCGCCCTGAGCGTGCTCGCTCCGATCAGGCAGGTCCAGCTCGATGTCCTCGCCCTCGGGCAAGGCGAGCGGATCGGCCGCCGTGGCCGCGTACCAGCCGCGTTCGCTGTAGGTTGCGCCGGTGAAGTGGGCGCGAATGCCCGCGGCTGGGTAGGCGATGATGGCGTCGGGGAGGGCGTCGAGCGGGAACCAGCGGAGTTCGTAGGACCGGTCGGGTTCGCGGTTGGTTGGGTTGCCGGTCCAGTGGCGGGCTTCGAAGAAGAGGCCGAGGCGGGGTTCGTGGCCGGAGCCGACCACGTGGGAGGTGTGGATGTGGCGGAGTTCGGCCGGGTCGATGCGGACGCCGGTCTCCTCGTTCGCCTCGCGGGCCGCACCGGCGGTGGCGGATTCGCCTGCCTCGAGCTTGCCTGCGGGCAGGTGCCAGAGGCCGTCGAATTCGTCGTCGCTGCGGCGCTTGCTGAGCAGCAGGCGGCCGTCGCGGATGAGCAGGACGTGGACATCGACAAGGTGCCGAGCGGTCATGGGGCTCCTCACGTGCGGCGATCGCGGGCGTTTCAAACTTACCGGCGGACACGACCGGGCAGCTCCGCGCGTGGGCTCAGGACCGCGACCCCAGTTCGAGAGCGATTGCGCCGCGCACCAATTCGCGGGCCCTGGCAAGTTCGAGGGTGCCGCTGAGCCAGCGCATACTCACGCCCTCGACCAGCGCGGTGAGCCGTTCGGCGACATCGGCCGCCACGACATCGGCGGGGACAGTGCCCCGATCCTGGGCGCTACGAATCAGCGCGCTCAGGCAGTCGCTCCAGCGGACGGTGGCACTGCGGAGTTGCGCGCGTAGCTCCGGCTGGAAGACGGCGGTGGCGCGGGACTCGCCCCACGCGGTGCTGTTCTCCACGACCAGCGGCGCGTCCTGCAGCTCGAGCAGCAGCAGTTGTTCGAGGTGACCGATCGGGTCGGCGGCGGCGTCGATGCCGGATTCGGTGTAGCGCTCGGCCCTGGTGCTGATGAAGTCCAGGGTCTGTGCGAGCAGGCCCGCGCGATCCTTGAAGTGGTAGTAGATCAGCGAGGTGGACACGCCAGCCGCTTCGGCCAGCTCCTCCACCCGTAGGCCACGGATACCGCGCTGCGCGACCACGCGGGCGGCGGACTCCAGGATCGAATCGCGACGAGACATGCGGTCAATGGTACCGTGCATTCCTGACTGAAATTTCAGTCAGGATCTTTAGCCAGGATCATCGACTATCGGAGCCCGTGATGGAGAACCACATGTCCCGCCGATCTGCCTTCAGCGTCCTCACCGGCCTGCTCGCCGCAGGCGTCTCGGCATGCGGCTCATCCGAGCCGGCCAATCCGGCCGAACCCAGCGGCTCCGGCACGCCCGAACCGGCGGGGCCCGGCGGCCGGTTCGGCGCGGAGTGGGAGAGCCATGCGCGCACCTACATGTCGTGGCCCGCCCAGGCCGCGATCTGGGGGTCATACCTCGGCGACGTCCGTGAAGATATCGCGGGCCTGGCCCGTGAGATCGCGGAGTACGAGCAGGTGGTGATGCTGGCAAGGGACGACCAGCGCGACGAGGCGCAGCGGGCGTGCGGCAGCGGCGTCGAGGTGATTTCGCTTGCGGTGGACGACCTTTGGGCGCGCGACACCATCCCTGTCTTCGTCGAACAGTCCGGCAAGGTCGTCGGTGTCGACCTCAACTTCAACGGCTGGGGCAACAAGCAGCGACACGACAACGACGGCCCGCTCGGCCGGAAGCTGCTGTCGCGCTACCGGATTCCCCGATACCAGGCCCCGTTCATCGCCGAGGGTGGCGCGCTGGAGACCGACGGCGAGGGCACCCTGCTCGTCACCGAGAGCTCGATCGTCAACGACAACCGCAATCCGGGTAAGAACCGCGACCAGCTCGACGCCGAGTTGAAGCAGACGCTCGGCATCGAGAAGGTGATCTGGTGCGCGGGCGTGCGCGGCGAGGACATCACCGACGCGCATATCGACTGCCTGGTGCGCTACGTGGCACCCGGAGTTGTCCTGCTGGACAACGCGTTTCCCGGCTCGCCCGCCGACTCCTGGTCACGATCGAGCGAGCAGGCACGGCAGGTGCTCACGCAGGCCACCGACGCGCGCGGTCGCAAGCTGGCGGTGATCGACCTGCCGCAGCCCGATCCGGACCTGATCACCGGCCACGGCGATGAATTCGTGTCCAGCTACGCGAACTTCTACATCGCCAACGGCGCGGTGTTCCTGCCCGAATTCGGCGACCGGCAGGCCGACGATCGGGCGCAGGGCATCCTGCGCGACCACCTGCCCGGCCGCGATATCGTCGCGGTGCCGATCGACGAGATCGCGGCGGGCGGCGGTGGCATCCACTGCTCGACCCACGATCAGCCGGGCGCGCCGCCGCGTTAGTCGGCGCTGAGTACCAGTCCCGAGGTCGGTACGCCGGTGCCCGCGGTGACCACGATGTTCGCCACGTTGTCCACCGGGTTCACCGAGGTGCCGCGAATCTGGCGTACCGCCTCGGCGATTCCGTTCATGCCGTGGATGTAGGCCTCACCGAGCTGTCCGCCGTGCGTGTTCAGCGGGAGCCTGCCGCCGACCTCGATGGCACCGTCGGCGATGAAGTCCTTCGCCTCGCCGCGGCCACAGAAACCGAGTTCCTCCAGCTGCATCAGGACGAACGGGGTGAAGTGGTCGTAGAGGATGGCGGCCTGCATATCGTCAGGGCGCAAACCACTTTGGGCCCAGAGCTGATCGCCGACCAAGCCCATCTCCGGCAGACCGGACATCGCGTCCCGGTAGTAGCTGGTCATGACGTACTGGTCGGCGCCGGAACCCTGTGCGGCGGCGGCGATTACGGCCGGACGCTGCGGTAGGTCGCGGGCGCGTTCGGCACTGGTGACCACGATGGCGACACCGCCGTCGGACTCCTGGCAGCAGTCGAGCAGGTGCAGCGGTTCGGCGATCCACCGCGAATTCTGGTGGTCTGCCAGGGTGATCGGCTTGCCGTAGAAGAACGCGGCCGGGTTGACCGCGGCGTGCTTGCGGTCGGCCACCGCGACGCGGCCGAAATCCGTACTGGTAGCGCCATATACGTGCATATAGCGCCTGGCGACCATGGCCACCTGCGCGGCCGGGGTGCCGAGACCCTGCGGGTAGGACCAGCCCGCGTCGATCCCCGACGAGGTGGGGGCGGACGCGAGCGCGGTGGAGAACTGACCGAACCGCGACACCGAGCGCTCGTTGAAGGCGCGGTAGGCCACAACCACATCGGCGACGCCGGTGGCCACCGCCATGGCGGCCTGCTGGATGGTGGCGCAGGCCGCGCCGCCGCCATAGCCGATGTGGCTGAAGAACGTCAGCTGCGGGATACCGACAGCGCGGGCGACGGCGGCCTGGGTGTTGGTGTCCATGGTGAAGGTGGTCAGGCCGTCGACGTCATTCGGTGTCAGGCCCGCGTCGGCCAGCGCCGCGGTGACCGCCTCTGCGGCCAAGCGCAACTCGCTGCGGCCGGAGTCCTTGGAGAAATCGGTCGCGCCGATGCCGACGATGGCCGCGCGGCCCGAGATACTCGGCATCGCGGAGCGATTCGCTGAGGGGTGGCGGTCGGGCGACGGGCGGGCCGGCTCACTCATGCGAACTCCGGTAAGCGATAACGGCTTTCGCCGTGATGTGGTCGCCGAGACTGTCCTTGCCGACCACGTCGATGTGGATGTCCGCGCCGTCGATGGCGGTCACGGTGCCGGTCAGGGTGAGCATGTCACCGGCGTACAGCGGCACGCCGAGGCGCAGCGAGATCGACTTCACCACGGCGCGCGGCCCGGCCCAGTCGGTGACGAAGCGCTGCACTATGCCGGTGTCGGTGAGGATGTTGACGAAGATGTCCTTGGAACCGCGGGCGACCGCCTTGTCCCTGTCGTGGTGCACATCCTGAAAGTCCCTGGTGGCCAAGGCCGTACTGACCACGAAGGTCGGATCGGCGGTGATCACCAGCTCCGGCAGCGTGGTACCGACCTGTACCGAGGTCGGCTCGACGGTGGCGGTCATGAAATCACCTGCCATACCGGCAGTGTCGCCTCGTCGTCGAGCTTCTCGAACTCCACCCGAACGGGGAGCCCGACCTGTACTTCGGCGGGTTCGATACCGCGTAATTCCCCGAGCATGCGCACCCCTTCCTCCAATTCGACCAGCGCGACCACGAACGGCAGTTGCCGCCCAGGCACTTTCGGCGCGTGGTGCACGACGTAGCTGAATACCGTGCCGCGCCCCGAGGCGACGACGTAGTCGGTCTGCTCCGACCTGTCCTTCCACAGGGCCGGGATCGGCGGATGCCGCAGCGAACCGTCGGGCAGCTTTTGGATCCGCAGCTCGCCCGCTTTCGTGCCCGCCCAGAAGAACTCGGTGTCCAAGGAGACCAGCGGCTTGACCCGTTCGCCCGCAGGCGCTTTCGGCGCCGTGCCCGGCGCGAACTTCAGTAGGCGGAACAGCATCTCGGCGACCAACTCGTCACCGACGTGCCAGCTGGTCAGGAAGGTGACGAACCAGCCATCCCCCAGAGCCGTCCGCTTCGGACCGCGGATATCGGACAACCTGCTTGTCGCCGAGACCTGCTCGCCGACATTGAGATAGCGGTGGTAGGTCTGCTGGCAATCGGTGGCGACGACCGAGGTGTACCCGGCGGCGTCGAGCAGCTCGGTCGCCTCGCCCATCGGATCATCCAGTGGGCGAATGCCGTTGAGCCCGAACATGGTCCAGACCTGGGCCATGGCGGGCGGCGCGACGATGCCCGGATGCCCCGCCGCCTTGGCGGCCGCCTCGTCGACGTAGATGGGATTGGTATCGCCGAGCGCCTCGACCCAGTTGTTGATCATCGGCTGGTTCACCGGGTCACGCGCGAGACGCGGCGTGCAATCACCGGCCGCCTTGATTCGTTCTGCCTCGGCGACAATCGCTTCCGGACTGGTGGTTTCCGGCACGCGCGGCTCCTTCTCGTCTAGCACTGGCTATGGCTATCTGGGTACTCGCGGCAGCTTCAGCCCGGCCGTGGCGACCAGTTCGCGCATCACCTCGTTGATGCCGCCGCCGAAGGTCACCGTCAGGTTCTGTTTGGTCCGCCGGTCCAGCCAGGTGAGCAGCTCGGCGGTGCCCGCCTCGGCGGGATCGCCGTAGCGGCCGACGATCTCCTCGGCGAGTCGGCCCGCTTCCTGCAACGCCTCGGTGGAGAAGACCTTGGTGGCCGACGCGTCGGCGATCACGCTGGACGGGTCGCCGTCAACGGTCGCGGCCACCTGCCAGTTCAACAGTTCGTTCAACCGGACCATGGCGTGCATGCGCCCGAGCGAGCGGCGCACATCGATCTCGCCGAGCACGCCGCGCGGCTGCGCCCAATCGCGCACCCGTTCGTAGAGCTGCTCGATCTTGCCGGACGGACCGAGGCCGACCCGCTCGTGGTTGAGCTGGGTGGTGATCAGCCGCCAGCCCGCGTTCTCCTCACCGACCAGCATGTCGGCGGGCACCCTGACGTCGTCGTAGTAGGTCGCGTTGGTGTGATGCGCACCGTCGCAGGTGATGATCGGCGTCCAGGAGTAGCCGGGATCGGTGGTGTCCACGATCAGGATGGTGATGCCGCGGTGGCGCGACTCGACCGAGCCGGTGCGGCAGGCAAGCCAGACGAAGTCGGCCTCGTGCCCGCCGGTGGTGAAGACCTTCTGCCCGTTGACAACCCAGTCGCCAGATTCGTCGCGCACTGCCGAGGTGCGCAGTGACGCCAGGTCGGTGCCCGCCTCCGGTTCGGAGTAGCCGATCGCGAAATGGACGTCGCCGGTGAGGATTCCGGGCAGGAACTTCTTCTTCTGCGCGTCGGTGCCGAACTGCTGCAGCGTCGGGCCGACCGTCAACAGGGTGACCAGCGGCAGCGGCACATCGGCGCGCACCGCCTCGTTGTAGAAGATCTGCTGTTCGACCGCGCCGAAACCCTGCCCGCCGTACTGCTTGGGCCAGCCGACGCCGAGCCAGCCGTCGCGCCCCATCCGGCGCACCACGTCGCGGTAGGCGTCGCCGTGCCGGTTCACCGCCATCGCGGCTTCCTCGTCCGGTGTGACGAGATCAGCGAAATACGAACGCAATTCGCCGCGCAGCTTGCGCTGCTCGGCGGTCAGGTCGATGAACATCTGGCCCCCAAACGATCTAGTCGGAACGACGCGCCGCCGAGCCAGCGCGCGATGTCCTTGGCTTGTGCGTAGTAGCGGTGCATCGGGTGGGTGATGTCAACGCCGAGACCGCCGTGCAGGTGATGGCACTTCTGCATGGCGGCCGGTAGGTCGGCGGCCACGCTGTAGGCGAGGACGTCGAGGTCGTCGTCGATCCGCGCCTGATGCTCCGGACTGGAATCATCCTGTGCCAGTGCCCAATTCGCCGATACCGCGGCAACATGCAGGGTGCGCGAGACGACGTACAGATCGGCGATCTGCTGGGCGACGGCCTGAAATTCGGCGAGCGGTCTGCCGAATTGGCGCCTGGTCCGCAGGTGCTCGGCGGTCAGCACGAGCGCGCCCTTCAGCAGCCCGTCCGCGACGGCGCCGATCGATGCCAGGGCTAGTCGGTGCAGGTCAGCTAGGCCGCCGGGTAGTAGTTGCTCGGCCGGGATCCGCACCCGGTCGAGCCGGACGGTGCATTCGGGGACAGCGCCGGAGACCGGCGACGGTACCTTGATCACTCCTTTGGCGTCCGAATCAATCAGCGCGAGACCGGAATTGGTCGGGACAAGCAGCCAACGGGCCTGCTCCGCGTAGGGCACGGCGATCTTGTGGCCGGTGACCCGCACCGAATCGCCGTCGACGACGGCCGCCGTCTCCGGCTTGACCGCGAACGGTGCGGCCGGTTCGCTGAGTGCCGCGGTGAGCACCGCACCCTTGGCCACCTCGGGATACACCCGTTCGGCGACACTGTCCGGCAGCAGCGACAACAGCGGAAGCAGCCCGAAGCCGAGCGTCGGCAGCGCGGGCACCGCGACGGCGTCCATCGCCAGCTCGGTCAGCAATACCGATATCTCGGGCAGGCCCATTCCGTCACCGCCGAAGCGTTCCGGCAGTGCCACCGAAAGCAGCCCGGTCTCGACCAGGCTCGGCCACAACGCGATATCACGGGCCGGTTCCCGCTCCAATAAACTCACGACGACCTCGGCCACCGCGTCCTGGCCCTCGTCTCTGGTGAAATCCATATGTACTCCCAGTCGACTCGTCGCTAGCTGTCCGCGTCGCGGGGTAGCCCGAGAATCCGCTCACCGGCAACGGTCAGCAAGATTTGTTCGGTGCCGCCTGCAATCGATAAACAGCGTGTGAGCAGGAATTCTTTTACCACTTCCAGGTCCTGCGCGGCGGCGGGACCTGCCGTCTCGACGGCGAATTCCGCGACCGCCTGGCGATGCCGGACGCCGACGAGTTTGCGCACGCTGCTCTGCGCGCCAGGGTCCGCACCCGCCAGCATTTTGACGGCAGCGCGCTGCTCGAGCAGGAGACCGGCGATCGCCTCGGCGACGAATCCGCCGAGCCGATCGTTCACCAATTCCGAACCCGGTCCGGTGGCAGGCGATTTCGCGATCAGCTCTTCGAGCACCGGCCCGATGCCGTTGCCGCCCATGGCTACTCGCTCGGTCGACAGCGTCGACCGAGCGATCTTCCAGCCGTTGTTCAGTGCGCCGACCACTCCGTCGTCCGGCACGAAGACGTCATCGAGGAACACCTCGCTGAACCGCGCCTCGCCCGTGATCTGCACCAGCGGACGCACTTCGAGCCCCGGGCTGTGCATGTCGACGAGGAAGTAGCTGATGCCACGGTGTTTCGGCACATCGGGCTCGGTGCGGGCCAGGCAGATCGCCCAATTCGCCTTGTCGCCCAACGAGGTCCACACCTTCTGGCCGCGCAACACCCAGCCGCCATCCACCTTCTTGGCGGTGGTGCGCAACGCGGCGAGGTCGGACCCGGCCTCCGGCTCGCTGAACAGCTGACACCAGACGACCTCGCCGCGCAGCGTCGGCCAGGCGAAGCGCTCGACCTGCTCCTCGGTGCCGTGCTGCAGCAGCGTGGGGATGGCCCAGCCGCCGATGGCCAGCTCCGGCGCGACGAGTCCGGTGCGCCGCAATTCCTCCGAGATCAACAGGCCCGTCATCGGATCCGCGCCGCGACCGTACGGCCGCGGCCAGTGCGGCATGGCCAGACCCGCCTCGACCAACGCCACCCGCTGCTGGTCGGCGGGCAGCGCGGCGATCCGGGCCACTTCCGCCGCCAACTCGTCGACGCTGCCGCCAGCAACGGCCGCGACGCCGTCTGCGGCGATGATCCGATCGGCGCCGGTGGTGCGCCGCCGACCCGCACGGGTCAGTTCGGTCACCCTGGCCCGCCAGCGCGTCGACCCGCCGAGCAGTTGACGCAACGCCACCGCCCGGCGCAGGTACAGGTGCGCGTCGTGCTCCCAGGTGAAGCCGATGCCGCCGAGCACCTGAACGCAGTCCTTCGCGGTATCGACCGCGGCGTCCAATGCGATGGCCGCGGCGATGGCGGCCGCGATGGGCAGTTCCGCGCCGCCCTCGTCCACGGCGGCCGCGGTGTCGGCCGCGACGGCTCGGATCAGTTCGGCCCGGCACAGCATCCAGGCACAGATGTGCTTGACGGCCTGGAACGAGCCGATCTTGTGGCCGAATTGCTCACGGACCTTCGCGTATTCGACCGCGGTTTCCAGGCACCAGCCCGCAAGCCCGGCCAGCTCGGCCGCGGCCAAGACCACGACCAGATCCTCGACCGCGTGTGGCGACACGAAGATCTGATCGGCAGGCACTCGCACGTCGGCGCAGTGCACCCGAGCGAGCGGCGTGCTCAGATCGAGCGGCGAAAGCGGTTCGACCCGAAGCCCTTCGGCATCCGGCGGAATCAGCACCCAGCGCTGCCCGCGCGGTGCGGAAACCGGAAGCAGCACAGCGGTTTCCGGTGCCGCGCCGAGAACCGAATCCCAAGAACCGGTGAGCGACAAGTCGCCTTCGGCGGCCGGTACTCTGACCTCCGCGCCGACGACGAAGTCGAGCGCGACGCCGCACGGCAACCGCTCGTCGATCTGTCCCTCGGTGATCAGATTGGCCAATGCCGTTGCCAGCACCGGCCCACCGACCAGATCGTGCGCGGCCTGTTCGACCAGCACGGCGAGGTCGGCCACCGTGCCGCCAGCCCCGCCCGAATCCTCGGCAACGGCGACCCGGAAGATGCCGAGATCGGCAAGACCGGGCCAGTACGCGCGCCAGAAGGCGCTCGGATCGGTCCGCATTGTTGCAATTGGACGCACCGACGCTGCCCATCCGCGCATCGACTCCTGGACGGCTTTATGCTCGTCAGTGGTGGCGATGGTCACACTCCGTACCGCCTTCCCGGCGTGACTCCCACACCTAGAACATGTTCTAATATCCTAGCTGTGCGGAAGTCAAGAGACGACCGCGAGCCGATACTCGGGCCAGATACAACCAACGACGTCTCCGGAAAGGACTCTCACCGATGGCCAGTCCCTCCCGATCGCAGCCGGCCGACTCCAACGCGGCACCGGCTACCGCGACGGTCACGACACTCAGCGAGGACGAGCTGAGTTCGGCCGCGCAGCGGGAACGGCGTAAGCGGATCCTCGACGCGACGCTGGCGCTGGCCTCCAAGGGCGGGTACGACGCGGTGCAGATGCGCGCCGTGGCCGAACGCGCCGATGTCGCAGTCGGGACGTTGTACCGGTATTTCCCCTCGAAAGTGCACCTGCTCGTCTCCGCGCTGTCCCGGGAATTCGAGCAGATCGAAGGCAAGCGCAAGCCGCTTGCCGGACAGTCGCCGCGCGAGCGCATGCACCTGTTGCTCACTCAGATCACCCGGATGATGCAGCGCGACCCGCTGCTCACCGAGGCCATGACGCGGGCGTTCATGTTCGCCGACGCCTCAGCCGCGGCCGAGGTCGATCGGGTCGGCAAGGTGATGGATCGGGTATTCGCCCGCGCCATGAACGACGGCGAACCCACCGAACGCCAGCTCGCCATCGCCAGGGTGATCAGCGATGTGTGGCTGTCGAACCTGGTCGCCTGGCTGACCCGGCGCGCCTCCGCGACCGATGTGACCGAACGCCTGGAATTGACCGTCGACCTTCTGCTCGGCGACCGCGCCTAGCATTCGGACGGCCAGCGCATAACCGGCAAATTCGGGCCGAGCGCCGGGTTCGTGCGGAAAATCACATTCACGCCGACGGCGGGCCCGGCACCGGAATTCGGGCCGACGGCCCGCCGCTCGGCGCTGCCGGGTAGCGCGAGTTTTGCGAGCGGCGTTGGTGACCCGCCGCGTGTCGGCATGATCGCAGCGCACGCGGTGAAGTGACCAGTCGTGGCCGCTCCGACCCGAGTTCGGGCGCTCGGCGCGCACTCCGGTTCGAAGAGGCGGAAAATCAGACACAGCGCACGCATAGCGGCGGGCGTCGGTGCGGCAAATCTAACCCAGTATTGTTCTGCCCGCCCATGAAAAAACTCCTCCGATCACTAGGTTGGATGCGTGAGCGCACAGGATCTGCCACTGGAACTTCGTCGTGCACTGTCAACGGTCGCGCGCGTGCCGAGACTGTTGGTGGCCTCGGACTATGACGGGACGCTCGCGCCCATCGTGTCCGACCCGGCGAAGGCCTTTCCACACCGGGAATCGGTGAGCGCGTTACGTGCGCTCGCCGGGCTCACCGGTACCACCGCCGCGGTCATTTCCGGCCGCGCACTGCGAGACCTCGCCGCATTGTCGCGACTTCCGGTCGAGGTACAACTGATCGGTAGCCATGGCTCGGAATTCGATGTGGGTTTCGTGCACGCCATCGACAATGACGCGAAACAACTGCTCCAAGAGGTGCAGACCGCGCTGACCCAGGTCGCCTCGGAAAACCCGGGCGTCACCGTCGAAATCAAACCGGCCAGCGTCGCACTGCATGTGCGCAACGCGAGCCCGGAAATCGGGCATCGGGCCTTGACCCAGGTCCGGCAGGGTCCGGCGCTGTGGTTCGGCGTGCAGGTGACCGAGGGCAAGGCCGTCATCGAGCTCGCCGTGGTGCAGACCGACAAGGGCACCGCGCTCGACACCATCCGGCATCAGGCCGCCGCGTCGGCCGCGGTGTTCTTCGGTGACGACGTGACCGACGAGAAGGCCTTCCGCGTGCTGTCCGGCCCCGACCTCGGCATCAAGGTCGGCGAGGGCGACAGCCAGGCCAGGCACCGGGTCGACAGCACCGAGGCCGTGTCCTGCGCACTTGCCTTCCTGCTCGAGGAGCGGCGCACCTGGCTGGCCGGCGCGAGCGCGCCCCGGATCGAGCGGCTGACCATGCTGGCCAGCCCGCGCTCGGTGGCGCTGCTCACCCCCGACGCGACGGTCACCTGGTTCTGTCACCCGGAGCCGGATTCGGCCGCGGTGTTCGCGCATCTGCTCGGCGGACCGCAGGCCGGGCACTTCACCATCGAGCCGGAGCGGCCGGGTCTGCCGCTGTCGCAGCGCTACATCGACAGCACCATGACGGTCGAAACCCGTTGGGCCAAGCTGCAAGTGGTCGACTACCTGCCGCACGACGTGCCCGCGACGCGCACCGACCTGACCCGGGTGATCACCGGCGACGCCAAGGCCGTCGTCACCTTCGCGCCGCGCCCGGAATTCGGCCAGGTGCCGGTGAGCATCGAGGCGTCGGAGCACGGCCTTCGAGTGCTCGGCACCAACGATCCGATGGTGTTGCGCTCCCCCGGCCTGACCTGGGAGATCCTCAGCGACGGCACGCATGATTCGGCACGCGCCATCGTCGACCCGTCGAAGGGTCCGATCGTGCTGGAAATGCGTTGCGGCACCTCCGATCTCAAGCCAGCCAAGACCGACGAGCTGGAGCGGCGACGGACCGCGGAGAGCTACTGGTCGCAGTGGGCCGGCAAGTTGCAGCTGCCGCCGCTGAAGCCGGATCTGATGAAGCGTTCGGCGCTCACCCTGCGCGGGCTCGTGCACGCGCCGTCCGGTTCCATCCTGGCCGCGGCGACCACGTCGCTGCCGGAAGACATTGGCGGCGTGCGCAACTGGGACTACCGCTACTGCTGGCTGCGCGACGCGTCGCTCACCGCGCAGGCGCTGGTTTCGCTCGGTTCGCTCGGCGAGGCCGAACACTTCCTCGGCTGGGTGCACCGGGTACTCGAGACGCTGCCCGGCCCCGAGCGCCTGCACCCGCTGTACACGCTGTACGGCGAGACGCTGCCGCCCGAGGCCGTGATCGATCAGCTGCCCGGTTACGCGGGTTCGCGCCCGGTCCGGGTCGGCAACGCGGCCAACATGCAGGTGCAGCTCGACGTGTTCGGTCCGATCGTCGATCTCATCGCGAGCCTGTCGCACGCGCGGGAGGTGCAGGGCATCACCGATCCGGCCGAGGCACTGCCGGACGCGGACTGGGAACTGGTGCGCGCCATGGTTTCCGCGGTGCAGCGACGCTGGCAGGAACCCGACCACGGCATCTGGGAGATTCGCGGCAACCCGCGCCACCACGTCTACTCGAAGGTGATGGGCTGGCTCACCGTCGACCGGGCGCTCACCCTGGCGCAGCGGTTCGCGCGCGAGGTCGACCCGGCCTGGGCGGTGCTGCGCGACACCATCGCCGACGAGGTGAAGTCCAAGGGCTGGAACGACGAGGTCCAGTCGTTCACCGCGGCCTACGACGGCACCGATTTGGACGCGGCGACCCTGCACATCGGGTTGAGCGGGCTCATCGATCCGTCCGATCCGCGCTTCGCCGCGACCGTCGTCGCGACCGAGGCCGAATTGCGCAGCGGCTCAACGGTGTACCGGTACCACCACGACGACGGCCTGCCCGGCGGCGAGGGTGGCTTCCACCTCTGCGCGGCCTGGCTGGTCGAGGCGTACCTGCTGATCGGCAAGCGTTCGGATGCCGAGGCGCTGTTCGCCCAGCTGGTCGACGTGGCGGGGCCGACCGGACTGCTCAGCGAGGAGTACGACCCGGTGGCCGAACGCTCGCTCGGCAATCATCCGCAGGCCTACAGCCACCTCGGCCTGCTTCGCTGCGCGCAGCTGCTCGGCCAGTCGGTGGAGGTGCTCGTCTAACCGGCTCCATCGCAGTACTCCCGGGCCCGTCGACGGCCGCGCACACGCGCGTCCCGGTCGGCGGGCCCGGACTCGTCTCGGCGGCGAACAGTTGCTAAAGTAAAACAGAAACCATTTCCATTAAGCTGTGTTGTGTCACCCGCTCGAGTGCGTCACCAGCTGTTCAGCGTCACAGGAGTACCCCCGCGTGAAGACAAGCATTGCCATACGGTTCGCCGGTGTCGCTGTGGGGGTTGTCGCCGCGCTCTCGCTCACCGCCTGCGGCAGCGGCTCGAAGGATTCGGGTAAGCCGACCGTCATCGCCTCGACCAACGTCTGGGGCGATATCGCCGCGACGATCGCGGGACCGGATGCCACGGTCGAGTCGATCATCAGCGATCCGTCCGCCGACCCGCACTCGCACGAGACCTCCGCCGTCGAGTCCGCCAAGCTGCGCGACGCGGACCTGGTCGTCTACAACGGCGGCGGCTACGACGAGTTCGCCGAGAAGGCCGTCGCGGGGCGGAACAAGCGCACGGTGGACGCGTTCGAATCCCGGCCGAACAAGGCCGACCAGAACGAGCACGTCTTCTACGACATGAGCACCGTCGCCGCGGTCGCGGACCGCATCGCGGCCAGCCTCGGCGCGCTGGCCCCCGGTGCCGCCGGCGCGTTCACCGAGCGTGCCGCCACCTTCAAGAGCGGACTGGCCGGGATCACCGCGATCGCGGGCCAGATCGCCACCGAGCACCCGAAAACGCCGGTGCTGCAGACCGAACCGCTCGCGCACTACCTGCTGCTCGCCGCCGGCGTCGAGGACCGGACGCCGCACGAGTTCCAGGAGGCGATCGAGCAGGAGACCGATCCTGCGCCTGCCGCGGTCGCCGCGACCCGGGAGTTGTTGACCGGCAAGCAGGTTCACACGCTGGTCTACAACGTGCAGACCCAGGACAAGGTCACCAAGGACCTGCGTTCGGTGGCGCAGTCGAGCGGGATATCCGTCGTCGAGGTGACCGAAACCCTGCCCGCCGGAGTCGATTTCGTGCAGTGGCAGACCAAGAACGTGCAAGCTCTCAGTGCGGCGTTACGTTGACAGACACCGTGATGAACTCCGAAATCGCGCTGACCGAGCAGCCGCCGCAAGCACTTTCGAGCACGGCCTCGGCGGTTCGGCTCGATGGCGGCCGGTTGTCGTTCGGCGAGCGCACGCTGTGGCAGGACTTGGATCTCGAGGTGGCACAGGGCGAATTCGTCGCGGTGCTCGGACCCAATGGATCCGGCAAGACCTCGCTGCTGAAGGTGTTGCTCGGCCAGCTCGGGCTGAGCGCGGGTACGGCCAGGATCGCGGGTGCGCCCGCGCGCACCGGCAACCCCGATATCGGCTATGTGCCGCAACAGAAGACGATCGACGCCGGGGTGCAGCTGCGCGGCGTCGACCTGGTCGGGTTGGGCTATGACGGTCACCGCTGGGGGCTCGGGCTTCGGGCGCGGGCCGAGCGCAAACGCAGGGTCGCGGCCGCCATCGCCGCCGTCGGCGCACAGCGGTTCGCGCACGCGCCGTTGGAGACCATGTCCGGCGGCGAGCAGCAGCGGCTTCGGGTGGCACAGGCGCTTGTCGGCGATCCGAAGGTGCTGCTCTGCGACGAACCGCTGCTCAGCCTCGACCTGGCGAACCAGCGACTGGTCGCGGAGCTGATCGACAAGCGACGGCGAACCAGCGACACCGCAGTGCTTTTCGTAACGCACGAGATCAATCCGATTCTGCCGCTGGTGGATCGGGTGCTGTACCTGGTCGACGGGAAGTTCCGGATCGGCACGCCGGATCAGGTGATGACCTCCGAAGTGCTGTCGGAGCTGTATCAGACCAAGGTCGATGTGCTGCGGGTGCGCGGGCGGCTGGTGGTCGTCGGGACCGGCGACACGATGGACGCGCTCGGCACGGCTGGGGCACCCGGCGGCGCGGAAGTCGCTGGGGCCGAACCCGATTCGAGCGGGGTCCGCTCGTGATCGACAAGCTATCCGGCGTGCTCGGCAAGATGTTCGACTTCAACACCACCGCCAGCCTGCTCTCCTACGACTTCGTGCAGCAGGCGGTGCTCGCCGCCGCGCTGCTCGGACTGCTGTCCGGGGTGATCGGTCCACTGATCATCAGCAGGCAGATGTCGTTCGCGGTGCACGGCACCAGCGAGCTGTCGCTGACCGGTGCGGCCGCGGCGCTGCTCGCCGGTATCGGTGTCGGCGTCGGCGCCATCGCGGGGTCGGTGGTCGCGGCGGTGCTGTTCGGGCTGCTGGGAACGCGCGCCAGAGAACGTGATTCGGTGATCGCGGTGGTGCTGTCGTTCGGGCTCGGATTGTCCGTGCTGTTCCTGTGGCTCGGCCCGGACCGGGCGGGATCGAAGTTCTCGCTGCTGACCGGGCAGGTTGTCAGCGTCGGCAACAACGGGATCACGCTGCTCGCGGCCTGCACCGTCGGCGTGCTCGCGGTGCTCGCGATCGTCTACCGGCCGTTGCTGTTCGCCAGCTCCGACCCGGAAGTGGCGGTGGCGCGCGGGGTTCCGGTGCGGGCCCTCTCGATCGTGTTCGCGGTACTGCTCGGCATCACGGCGGCCTTCGGGGTACAGATCGTCGGCGCGCTGCTGGTGCTCGCGCTGTTGATCACCCCCGCCGCCGCTGCCGCGCAGCTGACCGCGAATCCGGTGCGCGCCACCGTACTTGCCGTGGTCTTCGCCGAAATCGCCGCAGTGGGCGGCATTCTGCTGTCACTGGCGCCCGGCGTCCCGGTATCGACGTTCGTCACCACGATCTCGTTCCTGATCTACCTCGTCTCCCGGGTGGTCGGCTCCCGGCGTCGCCAACTCACCCGCGCTCGCTGACGATGCACGCGCTCCGGTAGCGAATGAGGCGGTCGGCGACAGCTGCCGGACGGCCCATGGCGAGCAAGTGACCGATTGGCACGAAATCGCCCGCGCGGCGCGATAGCCCCTGCGTGCCTGGTCATATTCGAGTCAGGGCCTTGGCTAAACTCCCGGCTCATGCTCACCGACGGAGGTCTGTCACGCGCGACGTTCCTGCTGGGTGCACTGGGTGCCGGAGCCGCCGCGTTGGTCGGCTCCGGCTTGACGCTATCCGGCAATGCCGCCGCGCAGCCGCCGCTGGCGGGTGTCGATTGGGAACCGCTGCGTCGGCAACTGCGCGGCCGTGTGCTGCTGCCCTGGGAAAGCGAGTACCTTTCGGCGAAGCTGTTGCCGAACACCCGATTCGATAGCGCCCTCCCCGCGGCGGTCATCCAGGTGGCTTCCGTCGAGGACGTGCAGGCGGCGGTCACGTTCGCCAGGGAACACCGCCTGCGGGTCACCGCACGCAATGGCGGGCATTCGTATGTCGGGGCCTCGGCCGCCGACGGAATCGTCGTGCTGGATCTGCGGCAACTCAACGATGTGCGCTACGACTCCGGTCAGGCGAAAATCGGTGCCGGAGCGTTGACGTCGACGGTGTACGAAACGCTGGCGCGTTCCGATCAGTCGCTGCCAGCCGCGCTCTGCCCGGGTGTCGGGCTGACCGGGCTCACGCTCGGCGGCGGCATCGGCGTGGAGTCGCGCGCCTACGGACTCACCTGCGACCGCATCGTTTCAGCGCAGGTCGTGCTCGCCGACGGCAGTGTCGTCGAGACATCGGCGACCGACCGGCCGGAGTTGTTCTGGGCGCTGCGCGGTGGCGGGGCCCGAGTCGGCATAGTCACCTCGCTGACCATGTCGACGATTCCGGCGGTCACCAAAGATATTGTGCGCATGACCTTTCCGGGAGAATCGGCAGCGCGGGTACTGGCCGGTTGGGCACAGTGGTTACGCACGGCGGACCGGGACACCTGGGGCAGGGTCGAATTGAACACCGACGGCGGCGCGCTGACCTGCCGGACATGGTTGGTCGGCGCGGACGGTGCGGGGAAGTCAGCGGCGGCCGCGCTAGTGCGGAGTTTCGGCGTCGAACCGCTCACCTCGAGCAATCGCCGGGTCGGCCTCCTGGACAGGGTGATCGATCTCGCGGGCGAGGGCGGCATGACCCCGGGGCGCACCGCCTTCGCCGCAGGATCGGACATCCTGGAAGAGATCTCGGCCGAAGTCGCCGACGCGATCGTTGGCGCCATCGTCGAGCGGTCCCGGTCCGGCAGGCCGGGCAACCTGCACGTCAGCCCGCTCGACGGCGCGGTACAGGACGTTTCGAGCGACGCCACCGCTTTCCCGTGGCGCAGGCACACCGCGGTCGTGCAGTGGGCGGAATACAAACTGACCGACTATGTCTCGGCACGGAATTGGATCGACCGGGCGCACGAGCGAGTCGCCGGGCATTCGGCAGGCGCTTACTTCAATTACGCCGAGCCGTCGGGCACCGGCCAGCGGTACTTCGCGGGCAATCTGAACCGCCTTCGAGAGATCAGGATGTCGGTGGACCCCGACAATCGGATCTACTCCGTTCCGGACATCTGAGCCGACCGATTCGGGCGATCGAAAACATGGCCGCGGATCTCTACGTACCTTCGCCACCCTGTGAATAACGTTCGGAACGGCCGACGACAGCGCTGAGGGCGGGTGCCTTCAGTCGCTCGGCCTCGGTTTCGTATGCTCGACGCACGCACCCCCGAACGATTGGTGACCACCGATGATCGACTTCTCGATGCCCGCCGAGCTCGCCGCCGAACGCGATCGAGTACGTCAGTTCGTTATCGACAAGGTCGTTCCGTTCGAGCGGGATCCGCGGCTCACCGCGCACGGGCCGACCGACGAACTTCGCCAGGAACTGGTCGAGCTCGCGCGGGCGGAGAAGCTGCTCACCGTGCAGGCGCCGGAGTCGCTCGGCGGGCGCGGACTGTCCCATATCGAGCAGGCGGTGATCTATGAGGCGGCGGGCTGGTCGACCCTCGGCCCGATCGCGATGAACTGCGCGGCGCCCGACGAGGGCAATATGTTCCTGCTGTCCAAGGTGGCGAACCAGGAACAGGTCGAGCGCCACCTCGCGCCGATGGTCGCCGGGCAGCACCGCTCGGTCTTCGCGATGACCGAACCGGACGGCGCGGGTTCGGATCCGGCCCAGCTGGCCACCACCGCCACCTTCGACGGCGAGAACTTCACCATCAACGGCCGCAAGTGGCTGATCACCGGGGCCAACGGCGCCAAGACGTGGATCATCATGGCGCGGCTCGCGGACAACCCGCACCTGCCCGCCGGTCCGACACTGTTCCTCACCGACGGCGATCAGCCAGGCATCGTCATCGAACGCACCATGAACACGATGGACCGCAACTACGTGGCCGGACACGGTGTTGTCCGGTTCGACGACCTCACGCTGCCGCAGTCCGCGCTGCTCGGCGACACGGGCCAGGCGCTGCGCTACGCCCAGCTGCGCCTGGCCCCGGCCCGGCTCACGCACTGCATGCGCTGGCTGGGTGCGGCCGAGCGCGCGCAGCGCATCGCGGTCGAGCACGCGCGCACCCGCACCGCGTTCGGCAAGCCGATCGGCGAGCACGAGGGCGTGTCGTTCATGTTGGCGGACAACGAGATCGCGCTGCACCAGTGCCGCCTGACCATCTGGCACGCCTGCTGGCTGATGGATCAGGGCGAGAAGGCGCGGCACGAGAGCTCGATCGCGAAATCGTATGTCTCCGAGGAGCTGTTCAAGGTGGCCGACCGGTGCGTGCAGGTGCTCGGCGGCATCGGCATCAGCGACGAGACGGTGGTCGAGATGATCTTCCGCGACATCCGCGCGTTCCGCCTCTACGACGGACCGACCGAGGTGCACAAGTACGCGATCGGGCGCAAAGTACTGCGTGGTTGAGCGAGGTTTTTCGGGCCGGAGTCACCGCGGCGGCTCCTGGACTAACATCGCTGGCATGAGTTCGGAACTGCACGTCGATGTCGCCGCGGGCATCGCCGTGCTCACGCTCAATCGGCCCGCTCAGCAGAACGCCTTCACCCCGACGATGGCCGCCGAACTGAGCGCCGCGTTGCAGCGCTGCGATGACGAGGACAACATCAGGGTCGTCGTGATCACCGGCACCCCGCCCGCGTTCTGCGCAGGCGCGGATCTATCCAGCCGGGTCGGCGATGTCAGCGCAACCATCGAACCGGCGCCGTGGCGGGTGCGCAAGCCGGTGATCGCCGCGGTGAACGGGCACGCGGTCGGCATCGGCCTCGCCCTCGCGCTGCAGTGCGATCTGCGGTACATGGCGCGCGACGCGGTCTACGGGCTCAACCAGGTTCGGCGCGGCGTGCTGGCCGACGGCTACGCGCACTGGACGCTGCCGCGCCTGGTCGGCATGGCCAATGCCGCCGACATCATGCTGACCGGTCGCACCTTCGACGGCGACGAGGCCAAGGCGATGGGCCTTGCCAACGGCTGCATGCCCGGCGGCGAGGTGCTGCCGATGGCGCTCGCCATCGCGCACGATATCGCCAACGGCTCCGCGCCGCTGCCGGTGGCGATGTCCAAGCGGCTGCTGTGGGAGGGGCTCGGGATGAGCCCGACCATGGTCGGGCAGCTGGAGACCGACCTCAACGAGCACGTCAGCAAGAGCATCGACGGCGGCGAGGCGATGGCGGCGTTCAAGGAACGCAGGCAACCCAACTGGACCGGCAGCGTCAGCGCGGAATGGCCGGCCTGGGACGACAAGGACGACCAGCGGCGACCGAGCCTCGATTAAGCGTTGCCGCCGATCAGGATCATCAGGTACAGCAGCGCGAAGATGATCATCAAGATGGTGCCGATGATGCCGAGGACGTACCCGACCACCACCTGAACGCGCCCGCCGTAGGCGCCGTGGGATTCCTCGATCTGATCGAGCGCGCGCTTACCCATCGCCCACGCCACCGGCCCGAGCACACCGCAGCACAGCACACTCGCCGCACCGAGCCACAGCACCGCCGTCGCGTTCGGGTGCTCGACCGGATTCCCGATGGGCTGGTTGGGTATCACCACCGCCCGAATTCTACGGGAGCACAACCCGAATCACGTTTCGTTGAATCACGTTTCGTGACGACTGGTTTCGTGCGGCACCCGGTCCGGCCGGAATACGCGCCAGCGGCGGGCTAGCTCAAGAGCGGCGTTGGCGGGCGATTTCGGCGAGGACCACGCCGGCGGCGACCGAGGCGTTGAGGGATTCGACCGGGCCCGCCATCGGGATGCCGAGGATCGAGTCGCAGTTCTCCCTGACCAGCCGGGACAGGCCCTTGCCTTCCGAGCCGACCACGATGACGGTGGGTTCGCGGCCGTCGAAGTCGTCGAGGGTGGTGTCGCCGCCCGCGTCGAGGCCGACCACCTGGATGCCCTGAGAAGCCCAATCCTTCAGCGTGCGAGTCAGATTGGTGGCGCGGGCGACGGGCAGCCGAGCGGCGGCACCCGCGCTGGTTCGCCAGGCGACCGCGCTGACGCTCGCGCTGCGCCGCTGCGGGATCAGCACGCCCTGGCCACCGAAGGCGGCGACCGAGCGGATCACGGCGCCGAGGTTGCGCGGATCGGTGATGTTGTCCAGTGCGACGAGCAGCGCGGGTTCCGGCGAATCGCGGACCTCGGCGAGCAGGTCGTCCGGGTGGGCGTAGCGGTACGGCGGCACCTGCAGGGCGACGCCCTGGTGCAAACCGTTGGCGCTCAACCGGTCCAGGTCGCCGCGCGGCACCTCGAGAATGGAGATGCCCGCGTCGGCGGCCATCTGCACGCTTTCGGAGAGCCGTTCGTCGTTCTCGGCACCGAGCGCGACGTACAGCGCGGTGGCCGGCACGCCAGCGCGCAGGCATTCGACCACCGGGTTGCGGCCGAGCACCATTTCCGGGCTGTCGTCGTCCTTGCGCCCGGCCGCACGGCCCGAGCTGCCGCGGGGGCCGCTGCCGCCCTTGGCCGCGGCCTTCGCCGCCGCGGCGGCCCGCTTGGCGGCGGGATGCTTGGTGCGTGCCTCGGCGGGCGGGGTCGCGCCGCGACCCTCCAGTCCGCGCCTGCGCTTACCGCCGGAGCCGACGACGGCGCCCTTCTTGGTCCCGCCCTTGCGGATCGCACCACGACGCTGCGAATTGCCTGCCATTACTTGGCCTTTCCAGGTTGTAGCGCGTCCGGCACCGTCTGCGGCGCAGCGCCAAGGGCCCATTCGGGACCATTTTGCGTGTCGGTGACCTCGATTCCGGCTGCCTGCAATCGATCGCGGGCGGCATCGGCGCTCGCCCAATCCTTGTCTGCTCGCGCCTGTTGACGGCGGTCGAGCTCGGCGCGCACCAGCACGTCGAGCGCGCCCAGTGCCGCCGATGAGTCGCGTGGGGTGAACCAGTGCGGATCCAGCGGGTCGACACCGAGGATACCGAGCATGGCTCGGAGCTGTCCGGCCAGGTCCCGCGCACTGTCGATCGCACCGGCCTCGAGCGCCTTATTGCCTTCGTGTACGACGCGGTGGATCTCGGCGAGCGCCTTCGGCACGGCGAGGTCGTCATCGATGGCCGCGGCGAACGCATCGGTCCACTTGCCGACCGGGATCTCGCCCGCGCGGTCCGCGGTCCGGTGCACGAAGGCCTCGATGCGCTGGTAGGACTGGGCCGCGTCGTTGAGTGCCTTGTCCGAGTACTCCAGCATCGAACGGTAGTGCGCGCTGCCGAGGTAGAACCGGAGTTCAACGGCGCGAACGTTGTTGAGCACGTTCGGCACGGACAGCACATTGCCGAGCGACTTGGACATCTTCTCCCCGCCCATGGTCACCCAGCCGTTGTGCAGCCAGTACTGAGCGAAGCCGTCGCCGGCCGCCTTGGACTGGGCGATCTCGTTCTCGTGGTGCGGGAACACCAGATCCATACCGCCGCAATGGATGTCGAACTCGGGGCCGAGGTAGAACTCGGCCATCGCGGAGCATTCCAGGTGCCAGCCGGGGCGGCCGGGGCCCCACGGCGACGGCCAGGTCGGCTCGCCGGGCTTAGCGGCCTTCCACAGGGTGAAGTCGCGCGGGTCGCGCTTGCCCTCACCCGCGCTCTCGCCCTGGTGCACGTCGTCGAGCCGGTGGCCGGACAGGCTTCCGTAGTCGGGGTAGCTGACCACGTCGAAGTAGACGTTGCCCGCGGAGGCGTAGGCGTGCCCGCGCTCGATCAGCCGTTGCATCATGTCGACCATCTGCGTGATGTGGCCGGTGGCCCGTGGTTCCACGGACGGCGGCAGCACGCCGAGGGTCTCGTAGGCGTTGTCGAAGGCGCGCTCGTAGGTGGCCGCCCACTCCCACCACGGCCGGCCCGCCTCGGCGGCCTTGTTGAGGATCTTGTCCTCGATGTCGGTGACGTTGCGGATGAACCACACGTCGTAGTCGTGGGCGAGCAGCCAGCGGCGCAGCACGTCGAAGGCGACGCCGCTGCGCACGTGGCCGATGTGTGGCGCGCCCTGCACGGTCGCGCCACACAGGTACACCGAGGCACGGCCGGGGACCAGGGGCGCGAACTCGCGCATGGTCCGCGTGTCGGTGTCAAAGAGGCGCAGCGTCACGGCAGTCGATCCTAGCTGGTAGATAAGCCTGTTCACGGACCCGGCTCAGGTCCGCCGGAGCGGGGTCAGCGACAGGCTTGTAGCAGGGCGGTCGCCATGGCCGCGATGCCCTCGCCGCGGCCGGTGAGGCCGAGGCCGTCGGTGGTGGTGCCGGAGACCGAGACCGGGGCGCCGAGCAGTTCGCCGAGCAGCTGCTGGGCCTCGTCGCGGCGCGGTCCGATCTTGGGTCGATTGCCGATCACCTGGACCGCCGCGTTGACGATGTCGAAGCCTGCCTCATCGAGCAGCCTGCGCACTTCCTTCAGCATGGCGGCGCCGGAGACGCCGGCCCATTCCGGGCGTCCGGTGCCGAAGACCGCGCCGACGTCGCCGAGTCCGGCCGCGGACAGCAGTGCGTCGCAGAGTGCGTGCGCGGCGACATCGCCGTCGGAGTGTCCTGCGCAGCCGTCGTCGCCGTCGAAGAGCAGTCCCGCCATCCAGCACGGGCGGCCCGGCTCGATGGGGTGCACGTCGCTGCCGATGCCGACTCGCATATTCACCGCGCCACCGCCCGGCGCAGGTCGGCGCCGTCGAGCACGGCGTTGGCGAGCAGCAGGTCGAGCGGGGTGGTGATCTTGAAGGCCAGCGGGTCGCCAGGGATGGTGTGCACCTGGTTGCCGAGCAGCTCGACCAGTCCGGCGTCGTCGGTGGCTTGCACGCCCTCGGACAGGTAGGCCGAGCGCAGCAGTTCGGCCGCGAAACCCTGCGGGGTCTGGATGGCGCGCAGTCGCGCGCGGTCCGGGGTGCCGGTGACCGCGCCCGCGGCGTCGACGGACTTGATGGTGTCGGCGACCGGAAGCGCGGGGACCACGGCGAGTCGTCCGGCGCGCAACTCGGCGGCGACCCTGGCGATGAGCTCGGGTGGGGTAAGGGCGCGCGCGGCGTCGTGCACGAGGTAGTAGGCGGCCTCGGGTGCGGCGGCGATGCCTGCCCGCACCGAGTCGATGCGTTCGGCGCCGCCGACGACCACGTGTACCGAATCCGAGGGCGGCAGCAGGGCAACGGCGCTCTCGACGAATTCGGCGGGAACCATAACAATGATCCGGTCGACCGCCCCGGAGGCGATCAGGCCTTCGACGGCGAGCCGGACCATAGGGCTGCCGCCGATCGGGACGAACGCCTTGGGCGTGGCTTCACCCAGGCGGACGCCGCGACCGGCGGCAGGCACCAAAGCAACGACGGTTCCGTCGGTGAGACGAGCACCGTTGTCGAGTGTGTTCACGGTCAGGAAGCCGCGGCGAGGACCTCGTCCAGCAGCGTCTCGGCCTTGCCGTCATCGGTACCCTCGGCGAGCGCGAGCTCACCGACGAGAATCTGACGGGCCTTGGCAAGCATTCGCTTTTCACCGGCGGACAGGCCGCGATCCTGCTCACGACGCCACAGGTCGCGGACGACCTCGGCCACCTTGTTCACATCGCCGGAGGCGAGCTTCTCCAGGTTGGCCTTGTAACGGCGGGACCAGTTGGTCGGCTCCTCCGTGTGTGGCGCGCGCAGGACCTGGAAGACTCGATCGAGACCCTCCTGGCCGACGACATCACGTACGCCGACGTATTCAGCATTCTCTGCGGGAACCCGAACAGTCAGATCGCCTTGGGCGACCTTCAGGACCAGATACTCTTTTTGCTCACCCTTGATGGTGCGAGTCTCGATAGCTTCGATCAGCGCCGCTCCGTGGTGGGGGTAAACGACGGTGTCTCCGACCTTAAAAATCATGTGTCCCGTGCCCCTTTCGATGTTCACAGTTTAACATGCGACTCGGTAACGGCGCGATCAACTGTGCAGGTCAGGGCCACAACGAGGCAGCGGTGGGGCTTGACAACGCCCGCCTGGTGTGCATTATGTTGTGCCAGAACGGGTTACCTCCCCGCACTGCCCCCGTCCCGGCCCCCCGACCTGAGCTGGCAGTGCGTCCGCGATCCGTCGATGCTCGACCGATCTGTTATCAACGACCCGCGAGTCGCGAGCCCCGGCTCCCGGTCCGTAGCGGGAACTACTACGCTGCCTAGTTATTACTCTCCCTTGCGGAGTGACCCGGTCGACATGGAGGGACAACCCGTGACTGCCCTGAAAGCTGTGACCGCCCTGAAAAAGGCGCGACGTCGCATGGTGCCGGTTGCCGCACTCGCCGCAGGTGCGGCGATCGTGCTGACCGGCTGTAGCTCGGGCCAGATCTCGCAGACCGCGGACCAGGTCGCCGCGATCAATGGCAACCACGCCGATATCGGCAAGGTCGCGCTGCGCAACGTGCACATCGTCTTCCCCGCCCAGGGCACCGACTACAACAACACCAAGGGCGGCAAGGCGGTCATCGCGCTGTCGATCATCAACAACAGCCCGTCCGTGCCCGACGAGCTGACCAGCCTCACCACCGACCTCGGCACCGTGAAGATCACCCCGGCCACCGGCAAGTCGACGGTGGAGCTTGCCCCGCAGCGGACCGTCGTCGCGGCGACCAAGCCGGACAAGCCCGCCACGTCCATGGGCGACATGCACGGCGCGACGCCGACCTCCGCGGCACCGACCTCGGCCAAGCCCGAGACCACCGGCGGCGCCGAGTCCGCGGCCGCCGAAGACCCGGAGGCGCATCCGATCCTGATCGAGATCACCGGCCTGACCAGGGACATCACCCCTGGCCTCACCTACAACGTCGCGTTCAACTTCAAGCAGAACGGCACCGTGCAGGTCCAGGTGCCGGTCGACGCGGGCGCGACCACCGAGCGGCACGAGTCGGACAAGTCCGGCGCGGCCGAGGCCGAGCACACCGGCGGACACTGACCATCTAGCCCCCTTACGAAATAGGCTGTCGCACCCCCTTGGTGCGGCAGCCGTTCGTTTATCCGGCCGAGGTCGGCCATGTTGTCGGACGCGGTACGTAAGGTGCGCGTGTGGCAAAGACCAGGTCGATCTTCAAGTGCTCCGCCTGCACGCACGAGGTCGCCAAGTGGGTGGGCAAGTGCCCCGACTGCGGTGCGTGGGGCACCGTCGACGAGGTAGTCCTCGCGGCGACGGGTGCTGGCGCACCGGCGCGGCGCGCGATGCTGCCGAGCACCGCCGCCGCGCCGATCTCCACCATCGACTCCCAGATCACCAGGGCGAAGCCGACCGGGGTCAGCGAACTGGACCGGGTGCTCGGCGGTGGCGTTGTCCCCGGCTCGGTTGTGCTGCTCTCCGGTGAGCCTGGCGTCGGCAAGTCGACGCTGCTGCTCGAGGTCGCGCACCGCTGGGCACGGCAGCACGACGCGAAATCGCTCTACGTCACCGCGGAGGAGTCGGCGGGACAGGTGCGGCTGCGCGCCGACCGCACCGGCGCGGTGCACGAACGGGTCTATCTGGCCGCGGAATCCGATCTTTCGATCGTGCTCGGGCATGTCGAGCAGGTGCAGCCGACGCTGCTGGTTGTCGACTCGGTGCAGACCATGCTCGCGCCCGAGGTGGACGGCGTGATCGGCGGCGTCACCCAGGTGCGCGCGGTGACCTCGGCGCTGACCTCGCTGGCCAAGGCGAGCGGGATCGCGGTGCTGCTGGTCGGGCACGTCACCAAGGACGGCAATGTCGCGGGCCCGCGCACCCTGGAACACCTCGTCGACGTGGTGCTGCAGTTCGAGGGCGACAAGAACTCGGCGCTGCGGATGGTGCGCGGCATCAAGAACCGCTTCGGCAGCGCCGACGAGGTCGGCTGTTTCGAGCTGCACGAGGACGGCATCGCCTGCGTCGACGACCCGTCCGGGCTGTTCCTGCACCACCGCACCGATTCGGTGCCCGGCACCGCGGTCACCGTCGCGATGGACGGCAAACGGCCGCTCGTCGCCGAGGTGCAGGGGCTGACGGTGGAGACCGAGATTCCGAATCCGCGCCGCGCGGTCAGCGGCCTCGACTACAACCGGGTCGCGATGGTGCTCGCCGTGCTGCAGAGCCGAGGAAAGGTGTTTCTCGGCAAGTCCGACGTGTACGCCGCGACGGTCGGCGGTATGCGCCTGCTGGAGCCCGCCGCCGACCTTGCCATCACGCTCGCCATCGCCAGCGCCAATTCGGAGGTGGCGATTCCGGCGGGCTGGGTGATCCTCGGCGAGGTCGGCCTTGCCGGTGAGGTGCGCAAGGTGACCGGACTGGAACGCAGGCTGGCCGAGGCCGAACGGCTCGGCTTCACCACCGCGCTGGTGCCGCCGGGTTTCACGCCGCTCAAGCGTGGCGGCATGAAGATCCACGAGGTCGCCGACGTGCGCTCGGCCATCCGCATCACCGGTACCCGCAAGCGGCGCGCACCGAAGGAGGCGACGGAGGTTGCGCCCGATTTCTAACGGACGCAACCGAATCCGGCGTTACTCAGGCGGGGGTCAGATTGAACGGCTCCGGCGAGCTGTGCAGCGAGCCGAATTGCGCGGTGACCTGATAGGCGCCCGCCGGCACCGGCACCCGCTCGCCGACGCAGCCCTGCTGCGAGGTCGTGCCCGACCAGCGCACCGTGAACAGCGCCTGCTCACCGGGTTTCAGATTCCGCACGTTCGACTCGTCGACGGGCGAACAGTCCGAGCTCGTCCAGAATCGGCGCTGGCCGTCCAGCGACGACACCGACGCCTGGATCTGCGCCAGATTCATATCCCGCTGGCACAGCGCGCTGGAGATGTTGGTGATGACGATCCGGAAGTTCGGCTGCTCGCCGACCCGATAGGTCGGCTGATCCACGCTGATCTTGATCGCCAGCGACTGATCGGAGCACTGCGGCGCTCCCGCGGCGGCCTCGTTCGACGCCGACGGAGCGCCGCTCGATGTTGCGGGCGCGCCGGATTCGCTCGAACCAGCGGCCTTTGTCGTCGAGACATCGGCGGGCTTGCTCGTCGTCGCCGAGGACGACGCACCGGCCGCGGCCTGCTTCGAATCGCTCGGCGAGTCACCGCCGCGGGATACCGTCAGTACGAGCCAGATGACCAGCGCCAACGCGACGACCAGTGCGCCGATCGCCAATGCGCGACGACGCCAATAGATCTCCGGTGGCAGCGGTCCATTCGGTTCCAGCACGCCTCAACGGTAAGGGCACGGTCGGGCGCAGTGACTCATGCGCACGGCGTGTCGGTCCGGATTACGCGATCGTGGCGACGGAATTCTGGCCCGCACGCTGGGCAAACGCCGACGACTCCGACTCAGGCGAGCTCGCCGATGTTGCCGACGACACGCTGCAGCTTCACCCGTCCGTCGGCGAGCTTGTATGTGACACAGGCGATCGCGCATTCGCCGGTCGCGACGCGCTGGGAGATGATCATCGACCGCTGCATGAGCAGCCTGCTCGTCTCGACCACGTGCCTTGCCTCCATCTCGTCGACGGTGGACAGGCCCTCCCTGCGACCGATCAGAATGGACGGCGTGACCCGCTCGACCACGCTGCGGATGAATCCGCCAGGCACCTCGCCGCCGTCGAGCGCGTCGATGGTGGCCTTCACCGCGCCGCAGCTGTCGTGCCCGAGCACCACGATCAGCGGAACGTTGAGCACCTGCACGCCGTACTCGATCGAGCCGAGCACCGAGCTGTCGACGACGTGGCCAGCGGTGCGCACCACGAACATGTCGCCGAGCCCCTGGTCGAAGATCAACTCGGCGGCGACCCTGGAGTCACCGCAGCCGAAGAGGATCGCGGACGGGTGCTGGCCGCTGACAAGTTTGGCTCGGTCGACGGCGCCCTGGCTAGGATGCTCCAGCGCACCGGTGACGAAACGGTCGTTGCCTTCGCGCAAAGATTTCCAGGCACTGACCGGATTTGAATCAGGCATACCGACCATTGTGCACAAGGCTTGTGTTACCAGCCAGTTCGTTTGGTTACGGGTCGGCAAATACCGGCCCGCGGCAGTAGGACAGGAACCGTGAGGAAAGCTCCGAACAGCATCGATGCCGACGTATTGCTCGACTGGTACGAGGAGACCGCGCGTGACCTGCCGTGGCGCCGAGGCGATGTCACCGCGTGGCAGATCCTGATGAGCGAGATCATGCTGCAGCAGACGCCGGTGGTCCGGGTCGAGCCGATCTGGCGGGAATGGGTGGCGCGCTGGCCGGTGCCGTCGGCGATGGCGGCGTCCTCGCAGGCCGAGGTGCTGCGCGCGTGGGGCAAGCTCGGTTACCCGCGCCGCGCGCTGCGGCTGCACGAATGCGCGCGGGTGCTCGCCGCCGAGCACGGTGACGAGGTGCCGACCGACGTTGACGTGCTGCTGAGCCTGCCTGGCATCGGGGCGTACACGGCGCGCGCGGTCGCGTGTTTCGCCTACGGGCAACGGGTTCCGGTGGTCGACACCAATGTTCGCCGAGTCGTCGCCCGCGCCGTGCACGGTCGCGCGGAGGCGGGCAATCCGTCCTCGCGCGATCTGCCGGAGACCGAAGCCCTGCTGCCGCGACAGATCGACCGCGCCGCGGTGTTCTCGGCCGCGCTGATGGAACTGGGCGCGACGGTATGCACCGCGCGCACACCGGACTGTTCGCGCTGTCCGTTGCCGAGCTGCGCGTGGGTCGCGGCGGGTCGCCCCGTCTCCGAAATCGTCCGCCGCACACAGAAATACGAGGGCACCGATCGGCAAGCCCGCGGCAGGCTGCTCGATGTCCTGCGCGACTCGACCGGCCCGGTCGAGCGCGTTCGCCTCGACCTCGCCTGGCCGCGCGACCCCGGTCAACGCGCCCGCGCCCTGGACTCGCTACTGGTCGACGGACTGATCGAGCAGACCGTCGACGGCCTCTTCGCGCTCGCCGGCGAAGGCGGCAACGCGCGCTGACCCACCTCTTGTGTGCGGGAAGTCAGGAGGTGTGCGCCTCGGGGCTCAGCACGCGGCGGAGGAAGCGTTCGACGGCGGTGCGGTACTGGTCTGGTTGGTCGTCGTGCACGAGATGGGCTGCGCCGGAGACGAGTACGTGTTCGGCGTCGGGGTGGGTCTCGGCCATCTGCCGCATCTGGCCGGGCGGGGTGATGGTGTGTTCGCCCTCTAGCAGCAGCGCGGGCACGCGGATGGCGTGCCACTGCGGCCAGAAGTCGCGGCTGCCCCACTCCTGCGAGATATCGCGGAACGTCGCGACCGAGCCGTGCAGCCGGTAACCATCCGGGCCGTGCTCGAACGAGTTCAGGAAATACCGCCCGGCGACCGGCCCGAAGAACTTCAGCACGGCATCAGCGTTCGGAAACGGCTGCGGCCACGCCTCGATCATCGCCGCCCAGTCCGCCGCCGTCCGGCCGGTGAAATCCGGGGCGATGTCCTCGACAACCAGCGCGTGCACCCGCTCGGGGTGCGTCGCGGCGAACACCCAGCCGTGCAGCGCGCCCATCGAATGCCCGATCACCACCATGGGTTCGGTGATGCCGGCGGTCGCCGCGGCCAGATCGGCGACGAAGGCCTCGGTGGTCAGCTCGTCCGGTGCCGGCCTGCCGTGCCCGGCGGCGTCGAAGGTGTAGACGTGGCCGTAGTCGCGCAGCCAGTCCAGTTGATCGTGCCAGGTCCTGGCACTGCCCATCAGTCCGTGCAGCAGCAGGATCGGGACGCCCGCTCCGCCTTCGTCGTGCAACACCCCGCTGATTCTGCCGGGCCCGCGCGCGCCGTGCGCGCTACCCCCGATATGGCCCATACCGGACGGACGCTCGCGGGTCGTATTGTCGAGCCCATGGCTGTTGTGAAGATCAACGCGATCGAGGTTCCCGAGGGCGCTGGCCCCGAGTTGGAGAAGCGGTTCGCCCACCGCGCGCACGCGGTCGAGGGCTCGCCGGGGTTCCTCGGCTTCCAGTTGCTCCGGCCGATCGCCGGGGACAAGCGGTACTTCGTTGTCACCCAGTGGGATTCGGAAGAGGCGTTCGCGGCGTGGCGGGACGGGCCAGCGCGCGAGGCGCACGCTGGCGAGCGGCAGAAGCCGGTATCCACGGGTGCGTCGCTGTTGGAATTCGAGGTCGTCATCGACGTGGCCGCGAAGCCTGCCGACTGACCCTGACGGGCTGACCTGCCCGGCGTCAGAGCACGACTCCGCTGGTCGTGTTGACGTCGGGTGCCCTCAGGTGCCACAGTGCGCATGACAAAACGCGAGGGTGATGCGGTAATCCGGTGTAATTCCGGAGCGGTCGCGCCACTGTGTTCCATGCACCGAGTCCGTGGGTGCCGGATAGCCAGACACCGGCACCCTCGCACCCATTCGACGGGACGCTGAAAGCGCTGGGGAGGACGAAGGTCCGACCTCGCGTATCCCTAGGAGGACTCGCATGGCAATCGCGCATTCGCCGAGCCGGGCAACCGACTCACTGGCCACTGTGCTCGTCACGGTCGGTGTCGTGCTGCTGGCACTGCTCACGCTGTACCTGGTCGGCTTCGATCAGGGCGTCATCTCGCGCAGCGGGATGTACCTGCACGAGCTGATGCACGACGGACGCCACCTGCTGGGGCTCCCGTGCCATTGAACTCACCCACTGCCGTCCCCCTGATCGGTTCGCTGAAGACCCTGCTGCTGCGCGGCCTGCTCGCCGGGCTCATCGCGGGCCTGCTCGCCGCGTCGGTGGGCTACTTCATCGGCGAGCCGAAGGTCGACGCCGCCATCGCCATCGAGGAAGCCGGCACCGCGGCGCATTCGCACGACGCGGAATCGGCGGCGCCCGAAGGGCATTCGCACGGCGACGAGGAAGAACCACTGGTCAGCCGCACCGGCCAGAAGGCAGGACAGTTCCTCGCGCTCGGCCTTGCCGGTCTCGCGCTCGGCGCGATCTTCGCCTCGGTCGCCCACTTCGCGCGCCGCCACAGCACGCTCTCCGGGCCGAAACTCGCGCTGGGGATCGGGCTCGGCGGCTGGGCCGCGATCGTCGCGGTGCCGTTCTTCAAGTACCCGGCGAACCCGCCCGCGGTCGGTGATCCGGCGACGATCAACGAGCGCACCCTGCTCTGGGTGGCCGCCGTGCTGCTCGGCCTGGTGGCCGTCGGCGCGAGCGGGTACGTCTACAAGCTGCTGCGCGACCAGCTGAGCACGGTGCGGCTGATCGGCGGTCTCGCGACGTTCGTCCTCGTGACGGCGGTCGGCTACATCGTGCTGCCCGGCATCAACGAGGTGAAGGCGGACTTCCCGGCCGCGCTGCTGTGGCAGTTCCGGGCGTCCTCGCTGGCCGAGACCGCGACGCTGTGGGCCTGCCTTGCCCTCGGCTTCGCCGCGCTCACCGAATTCGCCACGCGCAGTAGTACTCCGGTACGAGAGTCGATCGCTACCGCGGGCTGATCCAGATCCGGAATTCGACGGGCAGTGTCGGTGTCATGACCGGCACTGCCCTTTCCGTTTGGCCCGCACCACCGCGTTCGGGCGCACCCGCACAACCACCGCGCGCCGTGCGCGTCGCGTTCGGCGGCCTCGTCGTCGCCCTGCTTGCCGGAGTGGCCGAGGCCATCGAACAGACCGCGGTGACGTTGGCGGGCAACCACATCGACGTGCCGGGCCTGGCCACCGGGCTCGCCGTGCGGCTCGGGATCTACCTGGTCGTGCTCTTGGTCGCCGTCCGAATGGCGCACGGCGCCCGCTGGGCCCGCCTGCTGCTGACCTTCGGTATCGGCGTGATCGGCCTGCTCTCCCTGATCATCGAACCGCTCGCGGCGCTGCTGTCCGCCGACAAGTTCGGCGACCTGTTCGCCACCATCACCCTCGACGGCGCGCTGGTGGCCCTGTTCCGCACGATCCACATCGTCGCGGTGCTGATCGCGATTCCCGCGATGTACCACCCGGCAGCCCGCCGCTACTTCTCTCCCGCCGCTCCGAGCCTTTAAGGCCAGACACGAAATTACTTGCCGGATAACGCAACTGCCCGGTTCGCGCACGAGGGGTACGCGAACCGGGCAGTTGTTTGTGCTTGGTTACGCCAGGGCTGCGTCGAGGACGATGTGGTCGACGCCAGCAAGCGCCTTGCTGACCGGGCAGCCCGCCTTGGCGGCCTCGGCCGCGGCGGCGAAGGCCTCCGCGTCGATGCCGGAGACCTTGCCGCGCACGGTCAGCTTGATGCCGCTGATCCGGAAGCCACCGGCCGGGTCGGGGCCGAGGGTGACGTCGGCGCTGACATCCAGGCTCTCCGGGGTGCCGCCCGCATTGCCGATCTGCGCCGACAGCGCCATCGCGTAGCAGGACGAGTGCGCCGCCGCGATGAGCTCCTCCGGGCTGGTGGTGCCGTCGGCGTCCTCGGCGGAACGCTTCGGGAACGACACGTCGTACTTGCCGACCCCGGAACTGGCCAGCTCGACCTGTCCCGACCCCTCCTGCAGAGTGCCGGTCCAAGCAGTACGCGCGGTACGAGTAGGCATCACGGTCCTTTCGCTGATGATGTGGATGCGCACCGAGCTTAGCCAGCCCACCTCCCCACGTCTCGAGGTCGGACTAGAGCGCTGTACGAGCAACATTGGCGCCATTCGCTATTCGGGATCGGTGACCCTGGCCAACACGATTCCGCCGATGATCAGCGCGAGCGCGACCACCTTGTCCACTTGGTGCCGAAACCGGCCATACCGACAACTGGACGCATCGTCCACTTATTCCGGAAACGGGTACAGTCAGCGACATGACCAGCCAGACGGATCTGCTCACCGGGCGAGCGGCCACCCCGCCCGAGCGCGCGGACGCGGCGCGCAACCGGGCCAAGGTGCTCGCCGCGGCCGCCGAGCTGTTCGCCTCCCGCGATCCACGCACCGTGACGATGGACGACATCGCCAAGGCGGCGGGCGTCGGCCGCGGCACGCTGTATCGCCGCTACCCGGATACGAATTCGATCGCCGTCGCCCTGCTCGACGAACACGAACGAGCGCTGCAGGAGCAGCTGATCGGCGGCCTGCCACCGCTCGGCCCTGGTGCGCCGCCCGCGGAACGGCTGGCCGCGTTCTACACCGCGATGGTCGAATTGCTGGACGCTCACGCGGATTTGGTGCTCGGCGCGGAAACCGGCGGTGCACGATTCGCGACGGGCTCGTACGGGTTCTGGTACGCCCATGTGCGAGCCCTGTTGCTGGCGGGCAAGATTCGCGAGCCGGACGCACTCATCGATCCGTTGCTGGCCCCCCTGGCGGCCGAGGTGTACCAACAGCAACGCAGCCGAGGCCTGACCCCGGCACAGATCGCCGACGCGCTACGACACCTCGCCCACTCGGTGCTTACGCACGGCTGAAAGCCGTTGACGGTTGTCCGCCAACGGCTTTCGACTGATTTCTCACACCAGGTCGCGCCTGCGCATCAGCCACATGGTCCCGGCAACGAAGACCGCGATATAGATCCCGAGCATGAGCAGCGATTCGGTGCGCGAAAGGATGTCGAGCACGCCGGGCGTCCCGGCGCCGACCGTCCGCATCGCACCCGCCATGGAACCGGCCGCGGTACCTGGCAGGTGATCGGTGATGAACGCGATCGGCGAGAAGATGCCCGCGACACCGCGCAGCAGGTTCTCCACCACCAGCACCCACACCAGGCCGAGGCCGACGGCCAGCGCTGGACCGCGCGCGATCGTGCCGATCAGTGCGCCCGCCAACGTCCACATGCCCAAAATCGCGATGCCCGTGAGGATTCCGAGCGCCGACTGCTGCAGCGACGGCAGCACGAGCGGCTGCGACTTGGTCGCGCCGATCAGCGCCGCCACCTCGGTGTCCACGACGAAGGCGGTGAGCACCAGCCCGACCACCACGACAACCAGGCTCACCAGCACGCCACCGACCGCGCTGATCCGCGACGGCCCCTGGGTGAACACGGTTTTCCAAGTGCCCCAGCCATATCCGCTTCCGGTGGTCAGCGCGCCGAGCACCAGCATCAGCGCGCCGCCGAACATCGCCATGCCCTGGGTGAACACCTCAGGCACCGCGGCGGGCAGCATCTGGTGCAGCAGCGCGTCTTTCGGCAGACCGTTCGACATCCGGCCCGACTCGCCCGAGGTGTAGGCCAGATAGTTGAACAGGTACGCGAAGGTGAGGTTCAGCAGAATCCAGGTGCCGAGGATGATCCAGAACGCCGGCCACTTCCGCAGCCGCAGCGCCTCCGCCTTCGTGCTCGCCAACAGGTCTTGAACGGTCATTTCGCCACTTCCAGCTGAGTCATTTCGAAAAACACTTCTTCCAGGGACTTCTCGTCGATCCGCAGTTCGAGCAGATCGGCACCGGCCGCGACCACCGCCCGCGCCACGGCGGGTGCGGTGCCGTTACCCGCCTCGATCCGGATACCGCTCGAGGTGAGCATCGCGGCACGCTCACCGACCACCCCGCGCACGGCAGGGAACGCCACCTCCAACGGTTCGGCGCGCAGCAAAAGCGATGAGGCGCCGCGCAATTCGGTGACGGTGGACTCGGCGAGCAGCTTGCCCTGCGAGATCACGCCCACCCGATCGCAGATCTCCTGCACCTCGCTGAGCATGTGACTCGACAGCAGCACCGTGTGCCCGTCGGCGGCGAGAGTGGTGATCAGCTCCCGCATTTCGGCCATGCCCTTCGGGTCGAGACCGTTCGTCGGCTCGTCCAGAATCAGCAGATCGGGCCCGCCGAGCAGGGCGGCGCCGACGCCGAGACGCTGCTTCATGCCGAGCGAGTAGGTGCGAAACTTGTCATCGGCGCGGTTCGCCAGGCCCACCCGGTCCAAGGCCTGCTCGACCTCGGAATTGCCGATACCGCGGTATTTCGCGAGAACCCGCAGGTTGTCCCGGCCGGACAGGTACGGATAGAAACCAGGCCCCTCGATGAGGACGCCGATCCGGCGAACCACCGCAGGATCACCCGGTGCGTGCCCGGCCACCATCGCGGAACCAGCACTTGGCCGGATCAGCCCGACCAGCATCCGCAGCGTTGTCGTCTTACCCGCGCCATTCGGCCCGAGGAACCCATAGATCTCACCGGCCGCGACACTCATGCTCACACCGTCGACGACGGCATGCGTGCCATAGCGTTTGGTCAACCCTCGGGTGACCACGATCGAATCTGTCATGCACCGAGAATCCGCCCCCGCCCATGCCCCCCACATCCGTCGCGCGGCGATGGTCGACATACGTACTGCGGACGACGACCGATACCTCGAGCAGTCGTAGGGTCGGAACAGGCGCGGCACGACAGCGGCCGCGAGCGCGTCCAAGACGCTACTGTCTGTGAACGCAACAACTGATTTCGCAAGTACATGGGTAACTCGCCGGGCACAGGCTCACTCGCCAGGCACGTAACCGCCAGCCGCCGACGCCACTGGCTCGGCACCTATGTCTGGCCTGAATACGCGGAGAGGCGGATGAGCATAACGAGTCGAGGCTCGCTTGGATGGGATTGGGGCGTGGCGCTTGTGGTGGCCGCGCTCCAGATCGTCGGGGGCACATTCGCGAATATGAGGATGGGCGAGAATTCCCTCGACGTCCTCGGTTACCTGCTATTACTTGCCGGTCCGGTCGCGTTGATCTGGCGACGGGCCAGGCCGGTGCCGGTGTTGCTGGTCGCGCTCGGTGCCTGCATCGCCTACCTGGCGCTCGGCTATGGATACGGGCCGATCTTCCTCTCGCTGGTCATCGCGTTCCTGACCGCCGCGAGCGCCGGATCACGCTGGTGGACTTACCCACTCGTGCCGGTCGGCTACCTCGTGCTGGTCTGGCCGCTGCCCGCGATGCTCGGGCGCGGTGCCAATGGGTGGCAGATCTTCGCGCTGATGGCGTGGCTCGTCGTGCTGTTGTGCGTGGTGGAGGGCATTCGGCAGCGCAATGCGGTGCTGGTGGCGCGCAGGCAGCGGGCCGAGGCAGCGCGCCGCGACGAGGAGGCGCAGCGGGAACGGCGGGCCAGCGACGAGCGGCTCGCCATCGCCCGCGAACTGCACGACGTACTGGCGCACAGCCTTTCGCTGATCAACGTGCAGTCGTCGGTGGCACTCGAACTGTTCGACAAGAAGCCCGAGCAGGCCGCCACCGCGCTGGACGCGATCAAGACGGCAAGCAGGGACGCGCTCGCCGAGGTGCACACACTGCTGCATTCGATCCGCACCGGTGGCGCCGTCGCGGGCGAATCCGACGGCGACGAAGCCGAATTCGCCGATGTCGAGCGCAGTGCGCCGAGCCGACGCCGCCCACGCGGCTGGAGCGGCCGCAATTCTGTTGATACCGACCGTGTTTCGGCCGACGACGAGCAATCGGACAGGGCCGGTGCCGAATCCGCCGAGGCCGAGGCGCGCCCGGCCGCACCGCGAACGCCAGCGCCGAGCATCGCCGAGCTGGACACCCTGCTGCAGCGCGCCCGCGCGGCCGGATTGTCGGTGGGTACCAAGATCATCGGTGAGCCGCAGCAGCTGCCGAGCGTGATCGACGTGGCCGCCGCGCGGATCATCCAGGAGTCGCTGACCAATGTGGTGCGGCACGCGCCGGGCGCGGAGGCGTCGGTGACGGTGCGCTACGCGGCGCAATCGGTCGATATCACCGTCGACAACGCCCGCCCGACCGCACCGGCGCAGCGGTCGGGGACCGGCGGCGGCAACGGGATCATCGGCATGCGCGAACGCACCCATGCCCTCGGCGGCGCACTCACCGCTGGCCCGCGCCCGAGCGGCGGGTTCAGGGTCGCGGCGCGACTGCCGTTGCGTCCGATGGCGCCGAGCGAGCGCAGGCCGGTGCCGCCGCCGTCCGACGACACGGTCCGCCCCGACAACGTGCGGCCGATCAGGCCGGATGAGAAGGCGCAGCAGTCGTGAGCGAGCGGCAGCGCACGACGAGGCCGGGCGTCATCGAGGCGCGATCGTGAGCATTCGGGTCTTGGTCGCCGATGATCAGGCGCTGGTGCGCGGCGGCTTCGTCGCGCTGCTGGAAGCGCAGGACGGCATCGAGGTGGTCGGCGAGGCGGACAACGGCGAACAGGCGGTGCGGATGACCCGCAGCCTCGTCCCGGACGTGGTGCTGATGGACATCAGGATGCCCATCCTCGATGGCCTCGCTGCCACCAGGATGATCGCCGAGGATCCCGCGCTGGCCGAGGTGCGGGTGGTCGTGCTGACCACCTTCGAGCTCGACGAATACGTCTTCGAGGCGATGCGTTCGGGCGCAACGGGTTTCCTGGTCAAGCACACCGAACCGGCCGATCTGGTGCGGGCCGTCCGGGTGGTCGCGGCCGGTGACGCGCTGCTCTCCCCCGGCGTCACCCGCCGCCTGATCGCCGAATTCTCCGCGCACGCCAAGACACCGCCGCCCGCAACGCTTTCCGAACTCACCGAACGCGAGCGCGAGGTGATGGTGCTGGTCGCCGAGGGCCTCACCAATGCCGAAATCGGCGAGCGACTGTTCATGAGCCCTGCCACCGCCCGCACGCACGTCAGCCGAATTCTGATGAAGCTCGGTGCCCGCGACCGCACCCAATTGGTCGTCATGGCTTATGAATCGGGCGTGGTACGCCCGGGCTGGCAGTAACTACCCGCTACCGGGATTCGACTGTTCGCGCTCCGCATCGGTGAACCCGCCGCGCTTCGCCTCGCGCGGTGCGGTCTGCAGCCGGGCCGAGCTGGCCGACGCCGCCCGGAACACCCCCGAAACTCCCTGCGGGGCAGCGGCATAGGTGATCGAGTTGCCCGGGTCGAACCCCATCTGGGCGCCGATCGCGACCGCGTCCATATTCGCGCCGAGGAACAGGAAATTCCAGTCGTAGACGTCCTGCTGCTGGGTGATCAGCGATTTCACCGCGGTGTGCGACCACTCCTTGCTCGAATTCTCGTGACCGTCGGTGAGCACGACGACAATGACCGTGCCAGGCCGGTCCTGTTCGGACCGTTTCGCGAGTTCCGCGCCGACGTCGGTGACCAGCCTGCCCACCGCGTCGTACAGCGCGGTCATCCCGCGCGGCTGCAGATCCAGCGGCGGTACCTGCGCGAGCGGACGGTTCGCGTAGACGCATTCGTATTCGGTGTCGAACCGCGCCAGGGTCACCTCGATCGTCTTCGGCACCGTGCGCTGCTCGTCGATGAAGGCGGCGAATCCGCCCTCGGTGTCGGATTTGATCGACTGCATCGACCCGGAACGGTCGAGCAGGACGGCGATCAGTGTCAGATCTGGATTTGTCATTCAGCACCCCCGGATCGGTTCTACGAACCCCATCCAACGTACCCCGGCATACGCGCCGCGGCGTACGGCGAGCAGCGCCGCGCGACCGATGCCGCCGGGTGGGTCTGCGGCGCAGGCTTTTGGCATGAACATTTCGACACAACCCGAGGTCATGACCTTCCTCGCCGATCACCATGACGGCGGCTGGCACCCATGGCCGTTCTTCTGGATCTTCCCGCTGCTGTTCTGGATCACCTTCATCACGCTGGCGTTCTTCGCGCGGCGCCGGTTCATCGGCCGCGAAAGCGGGGTCGGCGCGCTGCGTACCGCGTTCGCGCGCGGCGAGATCACCGAGGACCAGTACCGCAGCCGCCTCGCCGTATTGCGCGAGCCGAAGCGCCAGGCCAAGAGCTGACGGGAGACCACCATGAGCATGACATTCGGCATTGTCATCGTCCCGGGCTCGGGCTCCGAATGGGCCACCGTCACAAGGGATGCCGAGCGGCAGGGCTACCGGACGATCCTGCTGCCGGACACGTTGAATACCCCATCACCCTTCCCGGCGCTGGCCGCGGCGGCGGCGGTGACCAGCACGATCCGCCTGCGCCCCAACGTGCTCGCGGTGCCGCTGCGCACCGCGGCCGCGACTATCCGGGAAACCGCTGCGCTGCAACTGCTTTCGGACGGTCGGTTCGAGCTGGGCATCGGCTCCGGCCGACCGGACGCCAGGGCGGAGGCCGAACGCCTCGGCATGCCATGGGGTTCGGCGGCCGAACGCCGCGCGCAGCTTGCCGACACCATCGCGGCGGTCCGCGCACAGGTTGACCCGGCGCCGCTGGTCGTCGTTGCCGCCAGCGGGCCGCGAATGCTAGCCGCGGCAGCGGAATTCGCCGATCGCATCCTGCTCGCCGCCGGTCCACAGGTCACCGAGGCGGAGCTGGCCGATATGGTCCGCATCGTGCGCGACCACACCGATCGGGCGATTCCGTTCAGCCATCAGCTGATCGGGATCGGCGACCGGCTGCCGTACTGGACGAGCACCCGCCTCGGCCTCAGCGCGGACGTGCTACGGGCGGCCGGCGCGGCGGGTGTCCTCGATGCCGACCCGGCCGCCGCCGCTGACATGCTCGAAACCCGAAGGGAGAAGTACGGAATCGACGAGGTGCTCATCCCCGGTGAGTTGTCCGACGCCTTCGCCCCGGTGCTCGCGCGCTACACGGCGACGATCGGCGAGCAATAGGCGGCGCCCCGGTACCGAACGCTTCGTCATCGGGGCCCAGACAGAAAAACCTCGATTACCACTATGCCTTGACGTATCTACTCGGCAACGGCTTCAATCATGAAGTACTGTCTCAGACACTTCAGGAGCCGTTATGCCGGAACCTTTCGCGCCAGGCCAGGAAAAACCACAGTTCGAGGTGGCGATCATCGGCGCGGGGGCGGGCGGGATCTGCGCGGGCATCAAGCTCGCCGAGATCGGCATCACCGATATCGTGCTGGTCGACCGGGCCGCGGACTTCGGCGGCACCTGGCTGTTCAACACCTATCCGGGTGTCGGGGCCGATCTGCCGACGCTGGCCTATCAGTTCTCCTTCGCGCGTAAGCACGACTGGAAGCGATTCTTCGCCGACGGCAAGGAGATTCAGGATTACCACGTCGGGCTGGCACACCGTGCGGGCCTGCCGGGAAAGACGATGTTCAACACCGACATCGTCACGGAGGAGTGGGACGAGGCGAATCACCTGTGGCGGCTGCATATCTCGGCTGGCGGCCAGCTCACCGCCCGCTTCGTGATCAGCGCGGTCGGCGCGTATCTGCGGCCGAAGGATCGGCCCGCGATACCGGGTCTCGACGAGTTCCGCGGCGAGGTGATGATTCCGTCCCGGTGGAATCACGACTACGACTTCACCGGCAAGCGGGTCGCGATCGTCGGCGTCGGCTCCAGCACCGCGCAGATCGCACCGGCCATCGCCGCTGAGGTGGCGAATCTCGATGTGTACCAGCGCACTACGCAGTGGTACTTCCCGAAGCCGGACTTCCCGATGGCCCGGTGGATGCAGCAGGCGCTGCGGGTTCCCGGGCTCTCCGCGCTGCTGCACGGTGTGGCGCTGGCAGGCATCGAGGTGGGCCTGCGCGGCCTGGTGTACACGCCGAATCGGCTGTTCCGCGCCGGTTCCTGGCCCGTGGACAGCGGTGCGCGTGCGCTGTATCGGGGGTGGCTGCGGTACAAGGTGCGTGATCCGCGGGTGCGCGCCAAACTGGTGCCCGGCTACGGCCCCGGTTGTACGCGTGGCACTCTCGGCGGTGACTATCTGCCGATCTTCAACCGCCGCAACGTCGAGTTGGTCACCGACTCCATCGCGCGGATCACCGAGGACGCGATAGTGACGGTCGACGGAACGCACCGCCCGATAGACGCGCTCGTGCTGGCGACCGGGTACGAGGTGTTCTCCGATCCGGAGAGCTACCGCGAGGGCACGGTGGTCGGCGCGAACGGCTTCGACCTCGGCACATTCTTCAATACCGAAGGGCTGCAGGCGTATCACAGCACGGCGGTGGCGGGCCTGCCGAACCGCTGGATGATGGTCGGACCGTACTCGTGGACCGGGACCGCTTTCCACTACATCCTGGAAAACGCCATGCGCAATATCAACCGGGCCATCGATACCGCCCGCATCCGCGGCGCGACCAAAACCGAGGTCCGCGGGGAAGCACAGCAGCGTTATCACGCCATGCAGATGCGGCGCGGCCGGAACCTCGCGTACTACTTCTCGGTGCACTGCGCCGGTTCGAACACCTATTTCGTGAATTCCCACGGTGATTCGCCGTACGTCCGGCCGAGCAGTCTGCTGCAGAGCCGGCGCGAGGGCGTCACCTATCCGCTCGACGACTACACCTACGACAGGCTGCCCGCGGTGGTGGCGAACAGTTTCGGCACCGAGCACGCCACGGCCGCCACGGTCTAGAGGGACGAAACAGCATGCGCTTCAAGGCATCCCCGATCGATGGCGATACCTACCCGGTCTTCTTCGCCACCGCCCCTTTCGTGAGCCGCCTCCGATACGACTACAACGCAACGCCCGAGGACGTGTGGTCGGTGATCTCCGGGCCGCGCATGTGGTCCTGGCTGCCCACGGTGTGGGGCTGCCGATATCCGGACGGCGAGACGCCGGGACCAGGCACCGTGCGCGACTTCCAGATGTATCTGGACCGCTGGCTGGTCTACGCCCAGCACGAGCGGATCCTGCACTGGGACAAGGGCAGCCGCATCGTCTACACCGCCACCGATGCCACGCTGCCGTTCTTCGGCTCGTGGTGTGAGGAGTATGCGATCGAATCGCTCGACGGTGGCCGCACACGCCTGAACTGGACGTTGGCGGTCCGCCCCCGCTATATCGGCTGGCTACCCACCCAATGGGTAGCCGTTCTCCTGAAGCCCGCCTTCCGCTTCGGGTTGGGCACGCTCCCCCGCGAACTCCCCATGCGCTGACAACGGAAAAGGCCCGCCTCCCAAGGGGAAGCGGGCCTTTCTCGTAGTGCTTTTACTCGCCGGAGGCTTCCGCGGCGCCTTCAGCGGCACCGGTCAGCACGACCTCGGGCTTCTCCTCGCCCTTGTCCGCCTTGGTCAGCTTCGCCTTGCCGGTGAAGGTGAACTTGGCGTCCTCGCCGGAGCCTTCGCCGTCCCAGCCTTCGACGTCGACGAAGACGGTCTGGCCGGGGCCGATCTCGCCGAAGAGGATCTTCTCCGACAGCTGGTCCTCGATCTCGCGCTGGATGGTCCGGCGCAGCGGCCTGGCACCGAGCACGGGGTCGAAGCCACGCTTGGCGAGCAGCGCCTTGCCCTGCTCGGACAGCTCCATCGACATGTCCTTGTTCTTCAACTGGACGCCGACGCGGCCGATCATCAGGTCAACCATCTGCACGATCTGATCGGTCGTGAGCTGGTGGAAGACGATGACATCGTCGATGCGGTTGAGGAACTCGGGCCGGAAGTGCTTCTTCAGCTCGTCGTTGACCTTGAGCTTCATCCGCTCGTAGTTCGAGCCCTGGATGTTGGACTGGGTGAAGCCGAGACCAACCGCCTTGGAGATGTCCGAGGTGCCCAGGTTGGAGGTGAAGATCAGCACGGTGTTCTTGAAGTCGACCGTGCGTCCCTGGCCGTCGGTGAGACGACCGTCCTCGAGGACCTGCAACAGGGTGTTGTAGATCTCCTGGTGTGCCTTTTCGATCTCGTCGAACAAAACCACGGAGAACGGCTTGCGGCGCACCTTCTCGGTGAGCTGGCCGCCCTCTTCGTAGCCGACGTACCCGGGAGGGGCACCGAACAGCCGCGATGCGGTGAAGCGATCGTGGAACTCGCCCATGTCGATCTGGATGAGCGCGTCGTCGTCGCCGAACAGGAAGTTCGCCAGCGACTTGGCAAGCTCGGTCTTACCGACACCGGACGGACCGGCGAAGATGAACGAACCGGACGGACGCTTCGGATCCTTCAGGCCGGCGCGAGTGCGGCGGATCGCCTTGGAGACGGCCTTGACGGCATCCTCCTGGCCGATGATCCGCTTGTGCAGCTCGTCCTCCATGCGGAGCAGACGGGTGGTCTCCTCCTCGGTGAGCTTGAAGACGGGGATGCCGGTCCAGTTGGCAAGCACCTCCGCGATCTGCTCGTCGTCGACCTCGGCAACCACGTCGAGATCACCGGAGCGCCACTGCTTTTCCCGCTCGGCGCGCTTGGCGACCAGCTGCTTTTCCTTGTCGCGCAGTCGCGCCGCCTTCTCGAAGTCCTGCGCGTCGATAGCGCTTTCCTTCTCCCGGCGCGCATCGGCGATCTTGTCGTCGAATTCGCGCAGGTCCGGCGGGGCGGTCATGCGACGGATGCGCATGCGCGCACCGGCCTCGTCGATCAGGTCGATCGCCTTGTCCGGCAGGAACCGGTCGTTGATGTAGCGGTCGGCCAGGGTCGCCGCGGCCACCAGCGCGCCATCGGTGATGGAAACCCGGTGGTGTGCCTCGTAGCGGTCACGAAGGCCCTTGAGAATGTTGATGGTGTGCTCGACCGTCGGCTCGCCGACCTGGACCGGCTGGAACCGGCGCTCCAGCGCGGCATCCTTCTCGATGTACTTGCGGTACTCGTCGAGGGTGGTCGCGCCGATGGTCTGCAGCTCGCCACGGGCCAGCTTCGGCTTCAGGATCGAGGCCGCGTCGATGGCGCCTTCGGCAGCACCCGCGCCGACGAGCGTGTGCAGCTCGTCGATGAACAGGATGATGTCGCCGCGGGTGTTGATCTCCTTGAGCACCTTCTTGAGGCGCTCTTCGAAGTCACCGCGGTAGCGGCTGCCCGCGACCAGGGAACCAAGGTCGAGGGTGTAGAGCTGCTTGTCCTTGAGCGTCTCGGGAACCTCGCCATTGACGATGGCCTGCGCGAGGCCCTCGACGACGGCGGTCTTACCGACACCTGGCTCACCGATCAGCACCGGGTTGTTCTTGGTGCGCCGGCTCAGCACCTGCATGACGCGCTCGATTTCCTTCGAGCGGCCGATGACGGGGTCGAGCTTGCCCTCGAGCGCGGCCTGGGTCAGGTTCCGGCCGAACTGGTCGAGCACCAGCGAGGTGGACGGCGTGCCCGCCTCACCGCGGGAACCGGATTCGACCGGCTCCTTGCCCTGGTATCCGGACAGCAGCTGGATGACCTGCTGCCGCACCCGGTTGAGATCGGCGCCCAGTTTGACGAGCACCTGCGCGGCGACGCCCTCACCCTCACGGATGAGACCGAGCAGGATGTGCTCGGTACCGATGTAGTTGTGGCCGAGCTGCAGCGCTTCGCGCAGGCTCAGCTCCAAGACTTTTTTGGCCCTAGGGGTAAAGGGGATGTGACCGGACGGAGCCTGCTGGCCCTGCCCGATGATCTCCTCGACCTGGCTGCGCACGCCCTCCAGCGAAATGCCGAGCGATTCCAGCGACTTGGCCGCGACACCCTCACCCTCGTGAATCAGCCCCAGCAGGATGTGCTCGGTGCCGATGTAGTTGTGGTTGAGCATCCGGGCCTCTTCCTGGGCCAGGACAACGACACGCCTCGCGCGGTCGGTGAACCTCTCGAACATCGCTCCCTCACTCTCCTGCTTCCGACATTCTGGCAACAGACGCCGCAGTGTGCTGTGTAACAACCGTGGGCGTCAGCCTGCCATGAAGCCCGGGGGTCGTGGCCCCCGCCTCCACTCTAGTTGGCGGGGGATACTGCCGCCGCCAGTCCACCCTATTGGCGACCAGCGTCAGCACGGTCATTCACTCATAACGTGAGCGTTGCATGATTCGTTTCCGAATCGGGTTTTGCCCTCAGCGAACAGAGCGTGGTCCGAAATGACCGTTCGCCCGGGTGCTACCCCGTGAACGGCGGGATGAAACCGCATGGCACCTCGTGCGGGTTGGCCGGGTCTAGCGCGTTGAGCACGTACGCCGCGGCTCGCGGACTGCCCGCGATGCCAGCGTGTTCGGAAAAGTCCTGCGCACAACCATCCTGGACCACGATGTTCGTGACGTTCGGGCCGGGTACCTGACCCGAGGTGTAGGGCACGACCAGCTCGTCGAGCCTGGTCGAGATATTGGTGTAGGTGACGGCGGGGTCGTAGACGCCGTCCGCGTTCAGTGCCCGCACGAAATCCGAGCCGGCGAGCACCTGGCGGCAGGCCTGGCACAGCGATCCGGTGATGGCGTCGAAGGCGGGACCCGCGCCGAGACGCTGGCTGAAGGCCGCGATTTCGCCGGCGCCCGCGACATCGGAACCCAGCCATGGCGGCGCGAGTGCGACCAGTTTGTCCACTTTGTCCACTTTGGCCGCGCCGCCGAGCCGTTTGATGAAGTAGTTGCCGATGAAATTGCCCTGCGAGTGACCGACGATGTCGACCCGTCGCGCGCCGGTCGCGGCGAGCACCCGGTCCACGAAGGCGGCGAACTGCGGGGCGCTCTGCTCCATCGGGAGCATGCCGCCGATGGCCGAGATCGGCCACGGCAGGTCGTAGGCGCCGTAGGTCATCGAGTACACGCAGTAGCCCTCGTTGGCCAGCAGCGGCGCGTATACCCCCCAATTCGTTTGTGCCCCACCGCCGGTGCCGTGCGCGAGCACCACCGGATTCGGATGCGCGGCACTCGGGCGACAGGACCAGTCGTTGGTGCCGGGCAGCGAGCCGCCTGGATGCAGCAGCTCGTTGGGGATGCCGCCGAAGAAGTTGTAGTCGACCGGGTACGGCTCGGCCTGCGCGGGACTCGCGGCGATGGTGCACAGCGCGGCGAAGAGGACGACGAGAAAAGAAAAGCCTGGAACACGCCGCACGGTAGCCTCCAAAATCTGGAACGTGTTCCAGAAAGCTACCGTGCGGTGCGCCCAGGCGGGGTCGAGTCGCGAAACTGGTTGTGGCGGTTGGTGTCTAGCCCTGCCAGTTGGCCGGGGCACCCGACTGACCGGGGAATTGCCCATGCGCCACCTGCGGACCCGGCGCCGCCGCGGTCGCCTTGCCCTGCTGGATACCCGAGACGAACAGCGCGCCGCACAGCACAAGGAAGGCCAGCGTGTGCAGCACGGCCCGGACGATATTCCAACGCACCCAAGTGGATTCGAAGTCGGCGCGGACCGCGGCGAGGTCGCCGATCTGCGACGGATCGCCCGCGGCGGCCAGCTGGTCGTTCAGCGGCACATTCAGCCCGGAGGTGACCGCGAACGCGATGATATTGATGGCAAGGCCCACTCCGATCCAGATCAGCGTGGTGCGCTGGTCCTTTCCGAGGTGCAGCGCCGCCGCAAGAATCGAGAAGCCGACGGTGCCGATGAAACCGATCATGAACACCGGGTTGATGATGACCACGTTGATCTTCTGCATCACGTCGATCATCGTGCGGTCGTCGGTCTGATTCAGCGCCGGCATCACCGAGTTCGCGTAGCCGTAGAAAAGACCGGCGATCAGGCCGGTGGCCAGGGTGGCCGCGACCAAGGCGGCGATACGTGCGGCGGTCATAATTCCTCCTGAATGGAAACCCCGCCGGAGCCCTCATCGCTCCGGTTGATGGAGCTAAGTCAAGCCGGTTTCCAGACAGCTCTCCATGGCCGAGACGCTCGGCCGACTAAGCGATCGTCTACGGGGATCACAGGTCACGGTCGGAGATGAGCCCGCTTTGGATCGCCAGGAAGGCGAGCCGGACCCGCTTCGCGTTCTGCGGCAGGTCCTCGACGCCGAACTTGGCGAACAGCGCGCGCAGGTGCGTCTTGATCGCGTCGACGCTGAGGAACAATTCCTCGGCGATCTGCTGATTGGACGCGGGCGTGGCGAAGGCGGCGCCGTTCTTGTACGGGCGGCACAGCGCGATCAGCACCGAACGCTGAGTTTCGGTGAGCTGACGAAAGCTTGGCGGGACCGTCCCGCTGGAGACGCGGGTGATGTCGTCGGCGACGCCGCCGAAATCGTGGAAGGACACCCGTGAGGTGCCGACGCGGATGACGTCGCCCGCCATCAGCCTGCGGCGACCGACCAGTCGGTCGCCGTTGACGAAAGTGCCGTTGCGGGAAAGCCCGTCGTCGACGATGGTCCACTGGGCACCGAGATATTCGATCGCCGCGTGCAGCCTCGACACCTCGGCGTCCCAGGGCAGGGCGAGGTCGGCCTGCGGTGAGCGCCCGATCGTCACGCGCTCGCGGTCGGCGCTGAGCATGAGTTCCTGCTGGCGACCCGTGTCATCCTGGAACCGCAAAAATGATCCGACGAATCCAGTCACTGCGCCGATACCTCGCCTCTCCATACCGCCAGTGACCGTCGCACGTTTCCATGGTGCCGCGTCCTGGAACCACGAGCAAGATCGATCCGCGCGCCACCTCATGCAGCGTGTCATCGCGTCGCGCGGTTATACCAGCAGCCTATGAGGCGCCAGACAAAGAGAAAACCGCCGCCCCGGCGTCGCACGATTCGCTGGGACGGCGGCTGAAAAATATGAAACTAACCCTTCGCGGCCTTGTTGTACGCGTCGGTGATGTCGGCGGAGATACGTCCCCGCGCGGACACCTTGTGTCCATTCCGACGAGCCCAATCGCGAATTGCTGCACTTTGTTCCCGGTCGATCGAGACCCTGCTCTTCGGGGCACCCGTCGCGGTCGCGGCGGCCTTGACCCGACGACGGCCACTGACTCGACGCGCGCTCGAAACCCACTCCTCCAGCCCGTCGCGCAGCTTCGCGGCATTTGCCGACGACAGGTCGATCTCGTACGAAACACCGTCGATCGCAAACTCGATGGTCTCGTCCGCGATGGACTCACCATCGACATCGTCGATCAGGCTAACGGTGACCTTCTTTGCCATGAGATGAACGTCCTCTCGAAATCGTGCGACCCGCATACTAGGCCGATTACCCGAGGCAAGAATACCTCGAATTCCAAATTTTCCAAGACGGGGCGGAGATTTTGCAATCAGCTGGTCATCGAGTGACCGGTCGCACAATTGGGAACAGTATTGTTTCCCGGATTCCGAGACCCGTCAGCGCCATCAACAGACGATCGATTCCCATACCTGTACCGGTGGTCGGCGGCATGCCGTGCTCCATCGCGGCAAGGAAGTCCTCGTCCAACGCCATCGCCTCGTCGTCACCCTGCGCGGCAAGTCGCGCCTGATCCACGAAGCGCTCGCGCTGGATCACCGGATCGACCAACTCCGAATAGCCAGTTGCCAACTCGAAGCCACGGACATAGAGGTCCCACTTCTCGGTGACCCCGGCCTTGGTTCGATGTTGCCTGGTGAGCGGTGAGGTCTCCACCGGGAAGTCACGCACGAAAGTCGGCGCGTACAGCTTGTCGCCGTACTGGTGTTCCCACAGTTCCTCGACGAGTTTGCCGTGCCCGTAGCCCTTGCCTTCGGGAATTTCCAGACCGACCCGATCGGCGAGCTCGCGTAATTCGGCGATCGACGTTTCCGGTGTCACGGAGACGCCGAGGGCGTCTGAGAGAGACGGGTACATCTCGACGGTCGTCCACTCGCCGCGTAGGTCGTATTCGGTGCCATCGGCGAGGGTGACCACCTGGGTTCCGAACACCTGCTGGGCGACTTCCTGGATCAATTCCCGGGTCATCCTGGCCGAGTCGTCGTAGGTGCCGTACGCCTCGTACGTTTCCAGCATCGCGAACTCAGGGGAATGGGTGGAGTCCGAACCCTCGTTGCGGAAGTTCCGGTTGATCTCGAAGACCTGCTCCAGCCCGCCGACCACGCAGCGCTTCAGGAACAGTTCCGGCGCGATACGCAGGTAGAGATCGATATCGAGGGCATTGGAATGGGTGACGAACGGCCGGGCCGCCGCGCCGCCGTGCAGCGTCTGCAGCATCGGCGTCTCCACCTCGAGGAAGCCGCGGCGTTCCAGCGCATTGCGCAGCGCGCGCACCACCGCGATCCGCGTTCGCGCCATTTCCCTGGCCTCAGGACGCACGATCAGATCGACATAGCGCTGCCTGACCCGCGACTCCTCGTTCATCTCCTTGTGCGCCACCGGCAACGGACGAAGCGACTTGGCTGCCATGAACCAGGAATCGGCCATGACGCTCAATTCACCGGTTCGCGACGAGATCACCTCGCCGTGCACGAAAACGAAGTCACCGAGGTCGACATCGGTCTTCCAGGCCGCGAGCGCGTCGGCGCCGACACCGTTGAGGCTGATCATCGCCTGCAGCTTGGTGCCGTCACCCTCCTGCAGCGTCGCGAAACACAGCTTGCCGGTATTACGCATGAATATGACGCGTCCGGCGACACCGGCCTGCAGCCCCGTCTTGGTGTCGGACTCCAGATCCGGATATGCGGCGCGAATTTCGGCGAGGGTATGCGTGCGCGGCACGACCACGGGATACGCGTCACCGCCGTCCGCGAGCAACCGCTCCCGCTTCTCCTTGCGAATCCGTATCTGTTCGGGGGCGTCGTCGGCGTCGGTCGCCACGGCAGGCCGCGAATCCGATGCGGGATCGCTGGACGAGGGAGTGTTGCTGGTGCTCACATCCAACAACCCTAGCGGGCACCGGAAAACGTTTTGCGGGCCGCCCGGCCTACTTCACGGAGTAACGAATCGGTCTCGGCCCAGGCCCGTGTTGTACACCGGATTTACCACGTCCGTTATGCCGCGAAATAGCGGACATGCATCGATCGGCGCACGAAAACGCTTGTGCGCCCGGATGTTTCGAGATGGAAGCGATGTGGTAATTACAGGGAGGCGAGCGAGTCGACCTCGCGCGCGAAGTGCGGTGCCCTGATTCCGATGTGTAGTAGCCCCGCCGCCTTCAATGCGTGGAAGCCGCCGACCAGATCGGTCGCCCTGTGCAGCCCGAGTTGCTGCAGCGCGAACGCGGCAAGGCTGGAGGTATAGCCCTCGGAGCAGGCGACGATCCATTCCACGTCGTGATCGGTGGCCAGTGCCAAGCGGGCCGAACTGGTCGGATCGAGCCGCCATTCCAGCACATTCCGCTCGATCACCAGGGCGCCGGGCAACGCGCCTTCGCGCACGCGCTGCGCCTGCGGCCTGATGTCGACCAGAATCGCGCCTCTGGCGAGCGCCTGCGGCAATTCGAAGGCATAGATCCGGTTCAGCTGGGCCCGCGCGTTGTCGAGCATCTGATCGATGGTCAATCGACTCATTACATATCACCTTCGGGCTGGTCGGTGAGAACGGTTCGGGTGCGCCGCAGGGTGCCGTGGCCGGTGACCTCGTAATAGGACATGGCGGTGAGCGGCGGAGAATAGGCGTGCACGCTGAGCGTTGGTTCGAGCAGTGCTTGGTCGATCGACGACGCTGGGGTGCTGCCTGCCACGGACTGCGCAGGGGCACGCATCACATCGTGCACCCAGCCGATCGGAAATGACGCTTGATCGCCCGCGGCGAGTATGCGGCGGCGTAGCTCGGTGCCATTCCAGCGGAATTCCGAGAGCGCGCCGCTGAGCACGGTCAATGCGCCGAGCGAGCCGGCGTGGTCGTGCAGTTCGGTCGATTTGCCCGGCGTCCAGCTGATCAGCCAGACATCCACTTCGTCATCGGTGAGCAGGCGCGCCGCCCACCGTTCGTCGGAGGGCCAAATGCCATCGGACGGAAGCAGGTGGTCGTAGCGCCCGGCCAGAACGTCCTCGGCGCCTTCATCGGTCAACCGCAGTAAATCGGCGGGACGAAGGCGGGTCGGCAATGCGGAGGCGACGGCACGTTCCAGCGGCGGGGTAGCCGAATAGCTGTCCCGGGCGGAAGAAAGGGAGAGAACGGAAGAACGCATGAGCGAATCTCCAGGAGGTTGCGAACGGTCGAGGGCGGTGGTCAGCCTCGATCGGTCGAGGCCAGGTCAGCCTCGACAACACTCCTGGGTGCGCACGCGGAAATACACGGTGGTGAGTGTATCAGCATCCCGCGCGGTATCGGCAACCATCGCCCGGTGCGACAAATCCGACACCGCGAGAATCAGACAGCGCCCTTGCGGCGCTGGTTTCGCTCGTATACAAGGCGCAAGCCGGTCAGCGTGAGGTACGGGTCGTGCTCGTCGATGGTCTCCGATTCCGGCACGATCAGCGCCGCGCTCGGGCCGGTCGCGACCACCGCGACATCATCACCGGCAAATGCCTCGAACTCGTCGCGAATCCGATCGATCAGCCCGTCCACCATCCCGGCGAAACCGAAAACCGCGCCGGACTGCATGCATTCCATACTGTTCTTACCGAGCACCGAACGCGGCCTGGTCAGCTCGGCCCGGCGCAGCGCGGTCCGTTCCACCACGGCTTCCATCGAAATCTCCACCCCCGGCGCGATCACCCCGCCGAGGAACTCGCCTTTCGCCGAGACCAGGTCGACACAGATCGCGGTCGCGAAATCCACGACGATGGCGGGCGAGGAATAACGCTGATAGGCGGCGAGGCAGTTCACGATCCGGTCCGCGCCAACCTCTTTCGGGTTATCCACCAGCAGCGGAATGCCGGTGCGCACGCCGGGCTCGACCAGTACGTGCGGCACGTGGCCCCAATACTGGGTCAGCATGGTGCGCAGTTCACGCAGCACCGGCGGCACCGTCGACAGCGCCGAAACTCCGATCACCTGATCGAGTTCGGCGCCGATCAGGCCGCGCACCTGCATGGCGAATTCGTCGGCGGTAAGCAGCGGATTGGTATGGATCCGCCAGTGCCGCACCAGTTTCGAATGCTCGCCGCTGCCCGAGAAAAGGCCGAGCACGATACTGGTATTGCGGACGTCGATTGTCAGCAGCATGTCCGGCTCGGCGGTCAGGCGAACGACAGGGAACGCGGCGAGGTCAGCCCGGAACCTTCGGGCGCGTGCGCCGGATCGGAGCCGAGTTCGACCGGGCGATTGCGCTCGTCCACGAAAACGACCTTCGGGTCGTATTCCGCGATTTCCTGCTCGTTCAACTGGCCATAGGCAATAAGGATGACCAAATCGCCGGGGTGGACCAGATGGGCTGCGGCGCCGTTGATGCCGATCACGCCGGATCCGCGTTCGCCCGCGATGACATAGGTCTCCAGGCGGGCGCCGTTGTCGATGTCGACGATGCAGACCTGCTCGCCCTCGAGCAGATCGGCGGCATCGAGCAGATCCTGGTCCACCGTCACCGAGCCGACATAGTGCAGATCGGCGTGGGTCACCGTGGCGCGGTGGATCTTCGACTTCATCATGGTGCGCAACATCGCGTCGCCCTTTCGTTGGTTCGTCGCCTAGGCAGGCTGGGAGGTCCGCTCGGCGGAGGCGTCGGGGTGGCCGTCGATCGGCGCGCCGAGGGTGACGGCGGCGTTGTCGATCAGCCGGGTCTGGCCAATCCTGGCGGCCACGAGCAGCCGGGCATTGCCGGTCTCGGGAGCGGGGCCGAGAGTGGTGGAACGCAATTCGAGGTAGTCGACCTCGACGCCGGGCACCGCGGCGAGCACCTGGTTGGCCGCGGCGACCACCGCTTCGGAGCCGAGGCCGCCCGCGTGCTTACCTGCGGCCAGCGCCGCGGACAGGCCGAGCGCCGATTCGCGCTGTGCCGCATCGAGATACCGGTTACGCGAGGACATGGCCAGGCCGTCGTGCTCGCGCACGGTGGCCACCGGCTTGATGGCGACATCGAAGTTCAGGTCCCGGACCAGCTGCCTGATCAGCGTGAGCTGCTGGTAGTCCTTCTCGCCGAAGTACGCCTCGGTCGGCCGCGCGATCTGCAGCAGCTTGGCGACCACGGTCAGCATGCCCGCGAAATGCGTTGGCCTGCTTGCACCTTCGAGCTCGGCACCGATCGGGCCAGGGTGCACGGTGGTGCGCGGGCCGTCCGGATACATGTCGGCGACACTCGGCGCGAAGACCAGCCCGACGCCCTCCTCGCGCAGCAGCGCGACATCGGCGTCCAGGGTGCGCGGGTAACTGTCCAGGTCCTCGTTCGCGCCGAACTGCAAGGGATTCACGAAGATCGAGACGATGACGACCTGGTTGTTCCGCTTGGCCAGCCGCACGATTTCCAGATGGCCCTCGTGCAGCGCGCCCATCGTCGGCACCAGCGCGACGGTGCGGCCGACGCTGCGCAAAGCGTTGGACACCTGGGTAATCACGGCGGGGTCGTGGTGCACGGTGAGTTCACCGGGCTTATAGGCGCCACGCAATTTCGGATCGAACATCAGCGCCCTTTCAGCAGCTCGATGACGGCGGGGTTGGTGCCGGCCCGCTCGGCGGTCCGCAGCGACATCGCGCGATAGCCCTCGGCCAGGCGCGGGTCGACGGATTCCAGTGCGGTCAGGTGCGCGGCGACGGCGTCCGCGTCGCCGCGGGCCACCGGGCCGGTGAGCGCGGACTGCCCGCGCCGTAGCGCGTTGTCCAGCGCGGCGGAGGCGAGCGGCGCGAGCAGCCGTTCGGCAAGCCCGTTGGGCTGATCGTCGACGATCTGCTGGCCGAGCAATCCCGGCCCCTCCAGCGAGATACGAAGTGCGGCAAGGGCATCCACGATCACCGTGACCAGGTGATTGCTGCCGTGCGCGAGGGCGGCGTGGTAGAGCGCGCGGTTGTGCTCCTGCACCCGGACCGGCTCGCCGCCCATTTCGATCACCAGCGCCTGCGCGATGGCATAGCCGATCTCGTCGGCGGCGGTGATGCCGAAACACGCGTTGCCCAAGCGGATTATGTCCTCGTCGTGGCCGGTGAAGGTCATCGCGGGGTGAATGGCCAGCGGCATGGCACCGATGTCGGCGAGCGGGGCGAGCACGCCGACTCCGTTGGCACCGGAGGTGTGCGCGACGATCGTGCCTGGCCGGACCACCTTCGCGCTGGCCAGGCCGCGTGCCAAACCGGCGAGCTCGGTATCGGGCACGGCGAGCAGCAACAGCTCGCTGCGCGCGGCGACGTCCTCGACCGGCAGGATCTGGGAATCGGGCAGCCGGTTCTGCGCGCGGCGCACCGAGGCCTCGGAGATCGCGGCGACGCCGAACACCACGTGTCCGGCGCGTTCGAGTGCGACGCCCAATGCGGAGCCGACGCGTCCCGCCGAGACGATGCCTACCGTCAGGCGTGCGGGCGCGAGGTCGCCGACGACCGATTGCGGGTCGCTCGAAGCGGGGTAGCCCGAAGACGCGTCGTCAGGATTCACGCTGCTCGAGGTCAACAGTGTCCTCTCGATTTCGTTCCAGTCCCGCCGTGCGGGTACCAGACGTACGTCATCGAGAATATCGGCCCGATGTTTGCCAGTGCCATTGCCCCGGGCAGTGATTTACACCGCAGTGTCCAATTGGCGGCGTTCACGGGTCCCTACGTGGTCACGCTCCGCTACCGCCTCCGGGCCCGTCGCTCACACCGCAGTGTCCAATCACCGCCGGTCGCGGCTCTTCTCCTCCGATTGCAGGTTGGCCATGATCTCGGCGACCGAAAGCCGACGCTCGGGCATATCGGAGTCCGGGTCGGCCTCGGCGCGACGGCGCCTGCGCGAACTCGCGGTGCCGACCGTCGGGCTCTCCGTCGTCGGCCAGGCCGTCGGCCGGGCCGCCTGATATGACGGGGCGGGCTTCGGCGTCGGCTTGGGCGCGAACTTCGGTGCGGGCGCGGGCTGGATGACCGGTCCCTCGGTGAAGGCGTCGGCCCAACCGGACGCGGACTGCTCCGCATCGTCGTCGCGACTGTCGTCGGTCTCGGCGGCTTCGGCCTCGTCCTCGTCGTGTTCGAGGGAGACCGCGGCGGTCTCGGCGGTGACCGGGTCATCGAAGGGACTGGCGAACAGCGGCGGCTCGGGATGCTCGGGAACGAACACCGGGGTCACTGTGCTGCGCGTTTGCTGATTCGACGGTACGGACCAGGGTCCGGCATTCGCGGAGCTATTGTTCGCCGGTTCGCCGACCGCGCTGGGCAGCTCTTGAATCCGGGTCGCGTCGGCGCGCAGCGCGGGTCGATCCATCGGCAGCTCGCCGTCGAAAAGCCGCTGCAGACTGGTCCGGAGCACGGTGAGCTCGGCGCGCAGCGCGGCCAATTCGGTGGCGTCGGCGCCGACTTCCTCGCGTACTCTGGCCTCGATGCCGAGCTCGAATTCGCGCCGGGCGGTGACCTCGCGCTCTAGCTGCAACTCGTAAACGGTCTGCAGGTCGCGAACCTTGGCCTTGTCGATCGTCGCTTCCTTGCGATACCTAGTCGCAGCTAACGCCCCGATGACCGCCGCCCAGAGCGCGGCGACCAAGCCGATCCGCACGAACTGCAAGCTGTTGCTGAAGACCAGGAAAACGCTGGCAACCAGCCCGAGCAGAATCAATACGCCGATGAACAGTTTTCCCGCGTCGTCCCGCCGTCGACGGGAAGTGCTGGTACGGGAGGGTGAAACCATGCTCGCCAGGGTAGCTTGATCGACTCGTCACGCCCACAACTCCGCGCGGCAATTCCGAGTCCGATATTTGCTATGTAGTAGCCGGATCGTCGGTCGGGTCCTCGGGAGCCCGGCAGCAATACTCGAGCCACAGGGCCGCAGCAACCAAAGCCACCCCCGCCAGCATCCCGACGATCGCGCCTGGACTGTCCGCGGCGGCCGCGCCGAGGGTGCCCCGCTGCGGGAAGACCCAGCAGAGGAACCCGAGCCACACACCAGCGGCGATCGAACCGACCTGCAGCGACGCCTTGGCCAGCGCGACCGCGCGGGCCGCGGTGATCGGATGCAACTGATGCCTGCCGTTGCCGAGCTCGTTGTCGTTGACCCTGGCCCGGATCACGAACCCGAGCACCGCCTCGATGGCCGCGACCGGATACAGCGACGCGCCCGCGTAGGTCGAGATCGGCGGAAAGCTGTTGTAGGCCATCCGCGTCGCGACCCACGCGACGATGGCGGCGATCACCACGTTCGCCACCAGGTCCAGGATTCGCGTCGGTTTCAGCTGCACGGGGCCGATCCTTCGGCGGCGGGTGCCAGCGATAGCTCGGTCCGCCGCACACCCGCGCGTTCGGCGGCGGACAGCTCGTCGAGCAGGTCCGTGACCGCCCGCACGCTGCCGTCGACCTCGAGCATCGCGTCCTGTGCCACGTCCAGCCACGGGACCAGGACGAACGCGCGATGATGCGCCTGCGGATGCGGCAAGGTCAGTTCCGGGTCCGTGCTGCGGACGGGTACCAGCTCGCCGTGCACGCGCTCGGCGCACCAGATCACGTCGACATCGAGTGTCCGTGCGCCCCAGCGCACTTCGCGGACCCGATCGGCGGCCCGCTCGAGCCGCTGGCCGTGGCGCAGCCAGTCGAGCGCGCCAAGCTCCGGATCCTCGACCACGACAATGGCATTGAGGTAGTCGTCCTGTTCGACGCCGCCCCACGGCGGGGTCGAGTACACCGGTGACACGGCGACGACCCGATCACCGAAACCGGCGACCACGCTGCGCAGATGCGCGAGCCGGTCGCCCATGTTGGAACCGATGGACAGCACGGCGCGGCTCACGACCGCGCTCCTCGGGCCGCCGCACGGATGGCTCGCTTACTCACGCGGGCTCCCCGCGGTGCCGCGAGGTGACCACTCGGACGTCGGCGAAGGCGTGCGGGATCGGCGCGGACGGCTTGTGCACGACCACCTCGACCGAGGTGATGCGCGGATCGGTCATCACGTCGTCGGCGATCTCCGAGGCCACGGTCTCGATGAGGTCGCGCGGTTGGCCCTCGATGATCCGCACGGCGTTCTCGGCGAGTTCGCCGTAATGCACGGTGGCGACCAGGTCGTCGGAGGCAGCGGCGGCGGCGAAGTCGACCCACACGGTCAGGTCGACGACGAATTCCTGGCCGTCGCGGCGTTCGTGATCGAACACCCCGTGATGACCGAACGCCCGCAGCCCGCGTAGCTCGATCCGGTCGGCGCCGCGCTGGATCGACGAATCCTGCTGCGGCGCAACCTGCTCGGCGTTGGCCGGGATTGCACTCATCGATGGGCTCCTTGCGAGCTCGGCTGGTTGGACCTGGCGGCGGCCTGCCAGGCGTCGGTAACGGTGATGGCGTCCAGCGAGGCGCGCACATCGTGCACGCGCACGCCCCAGGCGCGGTGCATGGCGGCCAGCGCCGAGACGGTCGCGGTGGCGGTCTCCCTGCCGTCGGGCGGGCGCGGGCCCGAGTCGTCGGCGAGTAACGCGCCGAGGAAGCGTTTGCGGGAGGCGCCGATCAGGATCGGCAGTCCGTTGTCGACCAGTTCGGGCAGCGCGCCGAGCAACGCCCAGTTGTGCTCGGCGTTCTTGGCGAAGCCGAGGCCTGGATCGAGAATCAGCCGAGCGGGGTCGACGCCCGCGGCGACGGCCAGGTCAACCTGGGCGGTCAGCTCGGCGAGCACCTCGGCGACCACGTCGTCATAGTGGTCGGCCGGGCCGGTGTGGCGGTAGTCCGCGCCCGCCCGCCAGTGCATGAGGATCCACGGGACATCCGCGGCGGCAACGACTTTCACCATGTCCGGATCGGCGCGGCCGCCGGACACGTCGTTCACCACCGAGACTCCCGCCGCGAGCGCGGCCTCGGCCACGCTGGCCCGCATGGTGTCGACGCTGGTCGGCACGCCTGCCGCGACCAATCCGCTGATCACCGGAACGACCCGCCGCGCCTCGGTTTCCGGGTCGATCCGCGCCGCGCCCGGCCTGGTCGACTCGCCGCCGATGTCGATGAGGTCGGCGCCTGCCGCGTACAACTCGACGCCGTGCGCGATGGCGAGGTCGGGATCGAGGTAGCGGCCGCCGTCGGAGAACGAATCACTGGTGACGTTGACGACGCCCATCACCACACAGGAGCGACCGCCACGCGCGAAGCTGCGCCCACCTGCGATCATCTGGTCCTCGTTCACTTCCGGAGAATGAGATCGAGAGCCTCGGAGCGCGAGGACGGACTTGACTGGAGCAGGCCGCGCACCGCCGAGGTGGTGGTGCTCGCGCCCGGCTTGCGGATGCCGCGCATGGCCATGCACAGGTGCTCGGCCTCGATCACGACGATGGCGCCGCGCGGGTCGAGCTTGCGCATCACCGCGTCGGCGATCTGGCTGGTCAGTCGCTCCTGCACCTGCGGGCGCTTGGCGTACAGATCGACGACACGGGCCAGCTTGGACAGCCCGGTGACCCGGCCATGCTTGCCGGGGATGTAGCCGACGTGCGCGACACCGTGGAACGACACCAGATGGTGTTCACAGGTGGAGTACATCGGGATATCGCGGACCACCACCAGTTCCTGGTGCCCCTCGTCGAAGGTGGTGTTCAGCACCGCGTCCGGCTCGACGTAGAGCCCGGCGAACATTTCCCGGTAGGCGCGGGCGACGCGGGCGGGCGTATCGAGTAAACCGGGGCGGTCGGGATTTTCGCCGACAGCGAGCAGCAACTCGCGAACCGCGGCTTCGGCCCTAGCCTGGTCGAACGGTTGACCAGTTTCGAGAGCGATGAGCTCCTGCCTGGTCACGCCGTTGCCGGAACCGTTCTCGTCAACACCGTCCGAATCGGCGAGCGTGTGGCCGCCGAGGTGATTGTTGGCCGACAATCGAGGACACCTCCAAAATCTCGGGTCCCGGCAATTACTCGGCACCCCGATGGTCGAGCCTAATCGTCACCGCTCGCGGCGCGAGCAATAGGCCCGGAGGCGGCGGCTCGCACGACCGGGAAGGTCGCGCGAGCGCCGCCCTGCTTCAGTGCCGACCGTTGTTCGGTCCATCCCACTCGCTGTTGTCGCCCTCGCCGTTCGGGTTGGGGCGGCCCTGCTCGTCGTAGCCGGGGCGGTCGCCGTAGTTGCCGCGTTCGTAGCCGCCGTCCTGCGGGCCACCCTGTTGCGGACCCCACGGGGGTTGGTAGCCCTGGCGCTGCTGCGGCTCGGTCCAGCCACTCGGCTGACCCGGCTGCTGCTGCTCGTCGCGCGGCGGCCAGCCCGGGGCCGACCAACCGGCAGGAGCGCCGTAGTCCGGCCGCGAGCCGTGCGTGCCACCGCGCTGCGGGTAGTTGCCCTGCGCTGGTCCCTGCGGCACCGGGTAACCGGTCGCGGGCGGTGCCGGGTAACCGTATTGCGGCGACGCGGTGTAGCCGCCCTCCTCCGGATAACCGTTGGCGGGCTGAGCCACCCCGGCCGGCAGCGGTGCCGGGATCTGCTCCGGCGGCGGCCACGGCTCGCCGCGCTCGAGCGCCAGCTCGCCCGGGGTCTTCACCGGCGGCTTGTTCGAGGGCACGCGATCGCCGAAGTCGTTGAACGCGGTGATCCTCGGCCGCTTCTGCACCGCGGCGAGCAGGGTTTCGAGTTCCTTGCGGTGCAAAGTCTCTTTCTCAAGCAGCGCCGTCGCCAGTACGTCGAGCACGTCGCGGTACTCGTTGAGGATGGCCCACGCCTCGGTGTGCGCGGCCTCGATCAGGTTGCGCACCTCCTCGTCGATGGCACCGGCGACCTCGTGCGAGTAATCGGAGGCCTGGCCCATCGAGCGACCGAGGAACGGATCACCGGCCTCCTGGCCGTAGCGCACCGCGCCGAGGCGCGAGCTCATGCCGTATTCGGTCACCATCGCGCGAGCGATCTTGGTGGCCTGGTCGATATCGGAGGACGCGCCGGTGGTCGGCTCGTGGAACACCAGTTCCTCGGCCGCGCGGCCGCCCATCGCCATCACCAGGCGGGCGATCATCTCCGAGCGGGTCATCAGGCCCTTGTCGTCCTCGGGCACCGTCATGGCGTGGCCGCCGGTGCGGCCGCGGGCCAGGATGGTCACCTTGTAGACGGGCTCGATATCCGGCATCGCCCAGGCGGCCAGGGTGTGGCCGCCCTCGTGGTACGCGGTGATCTTCTTCTCGTGCTCGCTGATGATCCGGCTCTTGCGGCGCGGGCCACCGACGACGCGGTCCACCGACTCCTCGAGCGAGTCGCCGGTGATGACGGCGCCGTTCTCGCGTGCGGTGAGCAGCGCGGCCTCGTTGATCACGTTGGCCAGGTCGGCGCCGGACATGCCGACGGTGCGCTTGGCCAGACCGTCGAGGTCGGCGTCGGGCGAGATCGGCTTGCCCTGCGAGTGCACCCGCAGGATGGCGCGGCGGCCGGCCAGGTCAGGGTTGCCGACCGGGATCTGCCGGTCGAACCGGCCAGGGCGCAGCAGCGCGGGGTCGAGGATGTCGGGGCGGTTGGTCGCCGCGATCAGGATGACGCCGGTGCGATCGCCGAAGCCGTCCATCTCGACGAGCAGCTGGTTCAACGTCTGCTCACGCTCGTCGTGCCCGCCGCCGAGGCCAGCGCCGCGCTGGCGGCCGACCGCGTCGATCTCGTCGACGAAGATGATGCACGGGCTGTTCTGCTTGGCCTGTTCGAACAGGTCACGCACGCGGGACGCGCCGACACCGACGAACATCTCGACGAAGTCCGAACCGGAGATCGTGAAGAACGGCACGCCCGCCTCGCCGGCGACCGCACGCGCGAGCAGCGTCTTACCGGTTCCCGGCGGGCCGTACAGCAGAACGCCCTTCGGGATCTTCGCGCCGAGGGCCTGGTAGCGGACCGGGTTCTGCAGGAAGTCCTTGATCTCGTAGAGCTCTTCGACCGCCTCGTCGGCACCGGCCACATCACCGAACGTGGTCTTGGGCATGTCCTTGGACAGCTGTTTGGCCTTGGACTTACCGAAGCCCATCATGCCGCCGCGACCACCGCCCTGCATGCGGGCCATGACGAAGACGAACAGGCCCAACAGGACGATCATCGGCAGCACGAACAGCAGGATCTGGGTGAGCCAGCTGTCCTGTTTGACCACGGTGTTGTAGGAGGCGCCGGAATTCTCCACGGCCTGGAAGACCTTGCTGGAAGTCTCACTGCCACCGGGGTACTTCGCGATGATCTTGCTCTGACCACCGGTCGCGTCGTTGCCGTTCTTCAGCTCGATGCGCAGTTGCTGTTCACGATCATCGATCTGAACATTCTTGACGTTGGCTTTGTCGTTCAGCTGGCTCAACGCGACGGACGTATCGACGTTCTTCCAGCCGCGCGTGTCGTTGCCGAAGTAGCTGAACGCATAGATCACGAGCAAGATGCCCGAGACTATGGCCAGGGTGCGAAACACAGTCTTGCGGTTCATAGAGCGTCGGCCGGTCCGGCCAGTCCTTTCCGGTGTCTCCGGGTTCTTGCTAGCGATGCGTCGGGCGCGTCCGGCTCCGGGAGGGTTCGGATGCGGACATGCCACGTTACCGCGTACGGTCTAGTCGATACATCGCGCAGTTCGGCTGCAGGTGCAGTTAAAGGGGTAAACGGCCAAGGGACCTCGGTGGTTCCCGAAGACCCCGGTCCGGGTTACTCCAAGTGGTCACAATCATGGCATGTTCGGCCTATCGTGAGCGACGACACAACACCGCGGTGCGAGCGACGGGCCCGAAGGCGGTAGCTTGCGTAACCACGTAGTAGTTCACCGCGAGCACCGTAAACCCAACAGAGCGCAGGGGGTATGGACATAGTTGAGCTACGGACACCCACAGCGATAGTGCGTCACGGCCGCGGACGATTGATCGTCCTTCGACCTGGCTCCGATGGCGAACGGGTGCTCGACGTACCGATCTCGGACTTACTGAAGGTCCGGTTGAATCGCCGCGCCGACGACGCCGTTGTCATCGAGATATACCTGAGATACCCAACGCCCGTGCTGACCGGTGTGCCCGCTGACCGCACTCCCCTGCCCGTCCTCATCGCCGAACACGACGTGCCCGCGGCGACCGAGATCGTCGACCGGATCAACGGCCAGATCCTGGCGACCCAGCGCATCGACGTGGCCGCCCCCGATCTGAACCCGCCCGCTCCGACCTGGGGCAAGTCCGGCCCGACCCGCGCCGACGTCGACCGCGCCGTGCGCCGGATGGCGCCGCACCGCGAGGCGAAGTCGGCCATCGCCGCGCTGCACCGATACGTCACACCGGACGAATACGTCCTGGAAACCGCGATCGCCGTCGCGCACAAGCCAGCGGGTAGCGGCCCCGGCCTGCTCGCCGCGACCACCGGGCGGCTGCTGTTCATCTCGATCGGCACCGGCGACCGCTACGCGCACGAATTTCCCATCCCCGCCGTGCTGTGGGCCCGCAATACCGACGGCACGCCGGTGGTGGCCGGTGAGATCGGCGCGACCCGCGGCGAGACCGGGATGGATGTGCACGACGGCAACATCACGCTGCATTTCACCGGCAGCGATCGAGCCGACACCGAGCGCGTCACCCTCGCGGTGAATTTCGCCGTGCGCCGCGATTCCGCCGACGGCGGTGCCGGTCCGGCCGATCCCGGTGTGGCCCAGCTGTATTCGGAGTGGGAGCTGCTGGTCGAGCGGCACTCGCTCGGCATGGTCGACGACGCCCAGTTCCAGCGCTACGGCCGCGGCATCCTGCGCTCCCTGCCCGACGGCGGCTAGCCGATCAGGCCTGCACCACCGGCGGCACGGTCAGGCTGATCCGCCGCCACGGGCTGGTCGGGCGCGTCCACAGGCGCAGCAGTTCCATCCGGCGGTCGACGCCGCCGTTCTTCAGTTCGGCGAGGTCTTCGCACGCCTGCCAGTAGGTCCAGCCGGTCAGGTAGGCGTCGCCGAACTGACGCCAGTTGCGGTACTTGGCCTGTGCGATGGGCAGTGCCCTGGCCAGATAGTCCCAGGCCAGGTCGGCGTCCAGATATCCGGCGGTGAACGCCATCCGCGCGACGGCGACAACGCGGGCCAGGTCCCACGCGTGGATATCGCTGGGCAGCGGGCGGGCGAGGTGATCGGTGAAGCCGATCTTGATGGCCTGGGACCAGATGTCGTAGTCGCGGACCAGCGCCTCCGGGTTGTCCATGCCGCGGAACGAGCCGACCTGCCGCAGGAACGCCCGGTGCCGATCGGCGCGCTCGCCGAACCGGTCCCGCTCGCTGGCATTGATCGAGGCCATCACCAACGGGTGGACCAGTGCGTACAGCGGCGCGTGCATGCCGTCCAGCAACTGCTCCATCGAGGCCTGCGCCTCGGTCGCGTCGGTGATGCCCCACGCACCGGTGAGCGTGTCGATGGCGAGCTCGCGGCGGTCGCCGAGCGGATGCTCGCGCTCCGGGCCGAGCAGCAGCGCATCGTGAAAGGCGTCCCAGCGCGCGGAGTAGAAGGCGCCGAGAGCGAGCGCCCGTAATTCGTCATCGGCGACCGCGGCGCCGGACCAGTGGTCCTCTTCGCGCTGATCCAGCTCCTCGTACGGGAAGGTCGTCAACGTGGGTACACCGCGGGCAGGCATGCCACCAGTGTTCCCCATAGATCTTGGAAGAGCCTGTGTAATGAGGCGAATTCTGCGTGTCCCCGCTGGCGCGCCGGATTTGCTCGTCCCCTATTCGCGAATGCCGGGACCGTCGCGCGCGCTGTCGGCGCGAAGCGAATTTCATACCGGGAGCTTTCTTGCCCTGCCGCATACCGTGCGCGAGAGCTACTGTGCTCGCATGAGCAGTAACATCACCCTCCTTCGCGGCCTGGAACCTGCCCCTACCGAGCAGGAAATCTATGCTGCCGCACTGCAGTACGTGCGCACGGTCGGTGGTGTGTCCGGCCTGAGTTCCACCACCAAGGTCGCCGTCGACAAGGCCGTCACGGCCATCGCCGCGGCCACCACGCAGCTGCTCGCGGACCTACCCGATCGCCCGGTCGCCGCGCCGACGGAACCGCCGTTGCGCCGCGTCGCCGCTGGCGAGACGACGACCGACTGATCACTGCCTGAATTCAGGGCAGCGCGGCTACCCCGTAGGCGGCGACGCAGGCAAGCGCTACCTCCAATGCCAAGCTGCGCTGCTCGATCGGGTGACCGAGTAGTTCCTCGATGCGCTGGATCCGGTAGCGAACCGTATTCTTGTGCACCCCAAGCAGTTTCGCCGTGGCCTCGGGGCTGCGATGGCTTTTCAGATAAGCGTGCAGCGTCTCGCGCAGCCGCGCCGCGTTCGGATCCGATCCGGACAGTGTGCGCAATTCCCGGCCGATCAGGCCGCGCATCGCCGTGTCGTCGGCACCGGCCAGATAGGCGATCTCCACCTCGCGATAGCCGATGACACGTGCCGATCCCGCCGGGCCGCGCTCGGCGACCTGCCTGGCGGCCACCGCCTCGCGATGGCTCTGCCGGAATCCGGCGACCTGCCCCGCCGGCACGCCGAAGGCGATCCGGACCGGCGATTCGACCAACCCGGCGGCGACCCGCTCCAACGCGCCGGGCTCCTGCTCGATGCGGGCAGGATCGGCGCCGGGTAGGTCATCGAGTCCGGCCCATGCCCACATGCCGCTCGACCCGGACGCCGCGGTGAGCACTCGGCCGTTGCCGATCTCGGTTGCCACCCGGGTGGCGACTCGCTCGAGCAGTCCGCCGACTTCACCGTCCCCGCTGCCCGATTCGCTCTCGTCGGTCCACAACACGAAGGCGATGTGCCGCTGCGTGAGCCGGTAGCCGAGCCGGGCCGAGGCCTGGTCGAGGTCGAGTTCGTCACCGGCCAGCAGCGCGCGGATGGTCTCGGTGCGCCGGTTGAGCGCCGCCCGCAGGACTCGCTCGCGCTCGGCCATGTAGGTGTCGGTGAGCAATTCGACCGACATGCTGACCCACTTCGTCGCCCGCTCGAACATCCGCAGCAGCACCGCCCGCTCGATCTCCTGCGGGGCTTGCCGCTGATCGATGGCCTCGGTCATGTAGTCGAGCACCGCTTCCATGCCGACGTGATATGTCCGCAGCAGCATGCGCAGTTCGAATCCGCGCCGCGCGATCGTGCGAGCGAAGGTATGCGCCTCTTCCGGCAGCGCGAAATCGAAAGTGTCGCTGGTGATTCCGCTCAACATGACCCTGGCGTGCGCGCGCGTGCTCGCGGCGAGATCGCGGCGAACGTCACGGTCGGCGAGTTCAGGGACGCTGGCGATGATCGCGCTGTCGAGCCGGTCAACGATCTGCTCGAGCGTCTCGGTCCGCATCGTCTCGTAGACGTACTCGGCCAGCCAGTCGCGGACCACTTCGCTGTTGGGTCCGACACGTTCGGGTGATGCGGCGGTCACAACTCCTCCGATTTGTTCTTTGAGCACAAATTTGCTCAGCCCGATTGACAAACTGGGCCAAGAAACTCCCCTCACATTGTGTCACGATCATAGTTCAGTGGCCTGATTCACATCCGTCAGCCCATGCGGTTCACAGCACAACGTCAGTGGGAGAACAGCGTGACCAATACCGACCCAGCGCCCGGCGCGACCAAGAAGACACCGCCGCGGAAGACGGCCGCGAAAAAGGCAGCGGCGCCGGTGCGCCCGGAGCCGGTGGCCGAAGGTCCCGCCGTCATCGAGGTGCGCAATCCAGGCACCGGCGCGATCGTCGGAACGGTGCCGGTGGCCAGCGCCGACGAGGTCGCGGCCAAGGTCCGCGAGCTGCGGCTGTACCAGCCGGAGTGGGAGGCCATCGGCCCGAACGGCCGCAAGGAATGGCTGCTGAAGTTCCAGGACTGGCTGATCGACAACACCGACACCGTCGCCGACGTGGTGCAGTCCGAGACGGGCAAGCCGCGCGTCGACTCGCTCATCGATCCCGCGTTCGCGACCGACCTGATCGGCTACTACGCACGCCGCGCCGCCAAGTTCCTCGCCGACGACCACCCGTCGCCGCACAGCCCGCTGGCCAGGGTGAAGAAGCTGACCACCGCCTACAAGCCCTATCCGGTCGTCGGCGTGATCACCCCGTGGAACTTCCCTGTCGCCATGCCAGCGCTCGACGTGTTCCCCGCGCTGGCCGCCGGTGCCGCGGTCATTCTCAAGCCGTCCGAGGTGACGCCGCTTTCCGCGCTCGAAATGGCAAGGGGCTGGGCCGAAATCGGCGCACCGCCGGTCTTCGCGGTGGTCACCGGCGCCGGCGCGACCGGCGGCGCGGTCGTCGGGAACGCCGACTACATCCAATTCACCGGCTCGACCGCGACCGGCCGCAAGATTGCCGTCGCCTGCGCCGAGCGGATGGTCCCGTACAGCCTGGAACTCGGCGGCAAGGATCCGGCGATCGTGCTTGCCGACGCCGACCTGGATCGTGCCGCGCACGGCATCGCGTTCGGCGGCATGTTCAACTCCGGGCAGGTGTGTATCTCGGTGGAGCGGGTGTACGTCGAGGCGCCGGTCTACGACGAGTTCGTGGCCAAGCTGACCGCGAACGTGCAGGCGCTGCGCCAGGGCATCGACGGTCGCGAGTCCAAGCACGACGTCGGCGCGCTGGCCAACGAGAACCAGACGAACATCGTGCAGCGCCACGTCGATGAGGCCGTCGCGGCCGGGGCGAGGGTGCTCACCGGCGGCAAGCGGGCCGGGTTCGGCACCGCGTTCGAGCCGACCGTGCTCGTCGACGTCGACCACACCATGTCCTGCGTCACCGAGGAGACCTTCGGGCCGACCCTGCCGGTGATGAAGGTTGCCGACGAGGCGGAAGCCGTTCGGCTGGCCAATGATTCGATCTACGGGCTGTCCGCGTCGGTGTGGACCGGCGACAAGGACCGGGGCGAGCGGGTCGCCAGGCAGCTCAACGCGGGCGCAGTGAACATCAACGACGTCTTCAGCAACCTGTTCAACTTCGCGCTGCCGATGGGCGGCTGGGGCCAGTCCGGCGTCGGCGCGCGCTGGGGCGGCGCCAACGGCGTCCGCAAGTACTGCCGTCAGCAGGCGATCACCGCGCCGATGCTGCCGACCCAGGACAAGGAACTGTTCTGGTACCCGTACTCGATGCCGAAGCTGCTCTTCGCACTCGGCGCCATGCGCGCGGCCGGTGCCCGCGGCCTGCGCCGCATCGACCTGCCCGCCGTTCTGAAGCTCAAGGGAGACAACAAGTGACAGACACGTCGAAGATTCGCGGCAAAGTCGTCGTTATCACCGGCGGCGCCCGCGGCATCGGACTGGCTACCGCCACCGCGCTGCAGGCGCTCGGCGCCAAGATCGCGATCGGCGATATCGACGAGGCCACCGTCAAGGAGTCAGGCACCGCCCGCGGCTTCGAGCTCTACGGCAGGCTCGACGTCACCGATCCGGCCTCCTTCGAGAGCTTCCTCGACGAGGTCGAGCGCACCGTCGGCCCGATCGATGTGCTCGTCAACAACGCGGGCATCATGCCGACCGGCAAACTGGTCGACGAGCCGGATCAGATCACCCGGCGAATCCTCGACATCAATGTCTACGGTGTAATTCTCGGCTCCAAGCTCGGCCTGGCCAGGATGCTGCCGCGCAAGAGCGGCCACGTCATCAATATCGCCTCGCTCGCCGGCGAGACGCACATCCCCGGCCTGGCCACCTACAACGCGAGCAAGCACGCAGTGCTCGGCTTCACCGACACGCTGCGCGAGGAGTACCGGGATTCAGGCGTTCGCTTCTCCTCGGTGCTGCCGACGCTGACCAACACCGAACTCGGCGCGGGCGTTACCGCGCCGAAGCTGTTGCGTCCGGCCGAGCCGGAGGAGATCGCCGCCGCCATCGTGGGGCTGATCGTCGCGCCGAAGTCGAAGGTGCGGGTGACCGCGGTGGCCGGCATCGTCTCGCAGTTGGTCGGATTGCTGCCGGAGGCGATCGGCGACGGCCTCGGCCGGGTGCTCGGCTCGGGTCACGCGTTCCTCGACGACGTCGACGCGGACAAGCGCAAGGCGTACGAGGACCGGGCGCGCAGCGTCTGAATCATTGCCTCGCAGCGGCGCTGCGGTCGGGGAAACCTCCCGGCCGCGGCGCCTTTTCGCGTCTTCGGGGCGGTGCCGCGAGGCGGGCCAAACAGCAATACAAACCAAATTGTGACGAAAATCACTATAGAGGGGGCAAATGACCGCAGGTCGGCCAGAAGGGGGTGTCTAGCGGACGAACAGCAATCGCGCAGACCGCCAGTTCCAACCCCGCCCGCCGTCATCGCGGGATCATCATTGCTGGTCAACCGCCCAACTGTGATCTATCACCGGAAACGGCGGCCGCATGCCGAGAATTCGCGGAGGCGATGGTGCGCCCCACCATCACAAGCAATATGCTGTCCCTAACAAACCTGTCGAATGTTTTGGTACCCGTATCCGAACTTTCTGGCCTGATAAGGCTGGAAATTCAGGACTGATTCTGATAGCAAGGGGCTATGGACCCGCATTTGCGCGACCTGCGGTATTTCGTCGCCGTCGCTGAGGAACTGCACTTCACCAACGCCGCTCAGCGGCTGCACATCGCTCAACCCACCCTGTCGCGTCAGATCCGGCAGCTGGAACGTCAGCTCGACGTGGTCCTGTTCGACCGCAACCAGCGCAGCGTCGCCCTGACCGTGGCAGGCAAAGAGCTCCTCGAGGGCGCTCGCAAGATCCTGGAGCTGTGGGAAGTCACCAACGTCTCGCTGCAGGAGGCGGGTGAGGTGCTGCGCGTCGGCATCCAGTCCGCGCTCGGCCGCGGACTGCTCAACGACCTGGAAAGCGCCAGCGGGCACCGGCTCGCCCTGCACGCGGCCTCGTGGACCGACCCGTCCAGCGGTCTGTCCGGTCGGCAGGCCGACCTGTCGCTGGTGTGGCTGCCGCTGCCGGACTCGAACCGCTACCGCTGGCAGGTACTGCGCACCGAGCCGCGCTGGGTGCTGCTCCCGGAGAACCACCCGCTGGCCGATCGGGAGAGCATCGATTTCACCGACCTGCTCGATGAGCCGTTCATCGCGCTGCCCACCGAAGCCGGTGCGGTGCGCGACTTCTGGCTCGGCAACGACGCGCGCAACGGCCGTCAGCCGAAGATCGGCGCCGAGGCGGCGACACCAGAGGACAAGCTGGAGGCCGTGAGCCTCGGCCTCGGCGTCTGCCTGCTCGCCGAGAACAACGTGCCGATGTACCGCTGGCCCGGCCTCACCGCGCGACCGGTGGCCGGTCTCGCGCCGTGCGAGCTCGCCGTCGCATGGCGGGCCGACGACACGCGACCGACGATCCTCGAATTCGCCGGACGCGCGGTGGACGGCGGGTTCTCGGTGCAGCAGCCACAACCCGCCGTCAGCGCCTGATCAGTTGATGGTGCGCCGCCAGGGGTGCAGCGATTCCAGTTGCGCGGACAACCGCAGCAGGGTTGACTCGCTCCCCGGCGGGCCGGCCAGCTGAGCGGCCACCGGCGTCCCGACATCGGGGTGCATGCCCATCGGGATGGACGCGGCGGGCCAGCCGACCAGGTTCCACAGCGGGGTGAAGGGGGAAAACCGCGAGCTGGCAAGCACATTGGCCAGCCAGCCCCGGCTGTGCCAGGCCCGCGCCTTTGGCGGCGGGCAGGCGAGCGTGGGAGTGATCACCACGTCGTAGCGTTCGAAGTATTCGAGCAGTCGCGCCTCGACCCGGTCGACCTGGGCCGGGCGAACCAGGCGTAGTCGCTGGACAAGGCGGCCGAGCGCAAGGTGGCGGCGGGTGCGCGGTTGCAGGCGCTCGGGATGGGGTAGCGCGGCGGCGTCCCTGGAGCCAACGGCCAACCAGCGCAAGAAGATCGACAACATCGCGTCGCCGTAGGGCAACGTGGTCGGCTCGACGAGATGTCCGGCCGCCGCGGCGACCGAGGCCGCGGTGCGCGCGGCATTGGTCCAGTGCCGGTCGGCGGGAAAGCAGCGATACGGCGGAGCCACGGCTAGACCGATGCGTAGTCGGCCGGGCGGCTCCACCTCGGCTAGGTCCGGTCGGGCGGCAAGCACCGACAGCGCGAGCGCCGCGTCGCCGACTGTCGTTGCGAGCACACCGTTTTCGACCATGCCCGACCACGCGTCGACGCCGACCTCGGCCGGCACCGTGTAGCGGCCGGGCTTGATGCCGAACACACCGCAGCAGGCCGCGGGAATGCGGATCGAACCGAGCCCGTCGTTGCCGTGCGCGATCGGGACAAGCCCGGCGGCGACCGCCGCGGCCGCACCGCCGGACGAGCCGCCCGCGCTGCGCGCGACATTCCATGGATTGCTGGTGATCCGGTCCGGGGTGTCGGTGGTGCCCCACAGCCCGAGCTCCGGCACCGTGGTGAGTCCGACGATCACCGCGCCCGCGGCGCGCAGCCTGCGCACCACCGAATGATCGTCGGCGACCGGCCTTGCGTCGGTGGCCGCCGAGCCGACCCGCATCGTCTCGCCCGCCACCGCGATGTTGTGTTTGATCGCGATCGGCACCCCGGCCAGCGGCAGCACGTCGAGGTCGGCGCGCTGGTCGAGCGAGGCCGCCTCGGACCTGGCCTTCTCGGTGCGAATAACGCTGAAGGCATTGGTGTTCCGGTGTTCGGCGACAATCCGGGCCAGGGTGGTTTCGACCACCTCGGACGCGGTCAGCGAACCGTCGCGGACACCGGCCGCGATGACGGCGGCCGGGCCGCGCGCGATGTCCTTGTCGGCGAGGATTTGGTCGTTCGCGCCTAGCGGACTATCTTGAGCGGGCGCACTCGCCTCGGCTCCAGCTCGGGTAGGCGCGATGACCGCCTGTTGTTTGTGGGTAGCCTGCGCGACCGCCGACTGCTTGGTCGGTTTCTGCGCGGCTGTTTCCGTGCCGGAGGTTTCGGCTTTCGCCGAAGCGTCCGCCACCGCTGTGGCCTTGATCTGCATGTGCTGGTCGTCCCCCGTCGCATCGTTGTCGAATTCGGGTGATCGCTCTTCAGCCGCAAGTTATCATTCCGAATACTGCTCGGGGGATGATGGCGTCGGGTGTGGCGGGAATTTCTCCGCTACATCCACCGACCGACCAGTGCGGATTCTCCGGTGTCCGCCGAGCCACTAGGTCCGAGAATGAGTGCCAACTCCGATAGAAGTTCCGATTCCGCCGCGGGTTTCGACGCGGACGCGGGTTATGGCCAGCGGCTACGTACCGAATTGAGCGCCGTCGAAGCCTTCGCCGCGGCATGGGAAGACGCTGCCGTCGAATCCGCCGAACGCCCACCCGAGATTGCCGAGTATCTGCCCGACGCGCTCACCCTGCGCACCGAGGCGCTGCTCGAGCTGATCCGCGTCGACCTGCGGCATCGCTGGGTGCGCAGGACCATGACCAGCACGCCGGAGCCGAGGACCCGAAAACGTCTCGCCGAATACTGCACCGAATTTCCCGAACTCGAACCACGAAGTATCCCGGCCGGTCTGGTGTACGAGGAGTTCGTCATCCGCAGGCACAGCGGCGAACGGGTGGATCCGCGCGAATGTCTGCGCGAATATCCACACCAGGCGACCGAACTGCGCGCGCTGCTGAACGCCGACGATGTCGATCAGAGCACCAGGCGGGCGGCGCTGGAGGATTCAACACGGACCGCGCTCACCCGAACCAGAGCCGCCTTCGTCGATAACGAATTGAACCGAACCACCGAGCAGACTCGTGGTTCAGAAGTGACCCGAGCGAGCACAACTGATCTGACGGGAACGGCGACAGCCATTCCCACCACGATCGGCACCGGGCCTGGCCGCCTCGACGCGCTCGACCGCATCGAGATCGGCCAGCGGATCGATGATTTCGACCTGCTCACCGGCCTTGGCAGCGGCGCGTTCGCGCGCGTCTTCCTGGCCAGGCAGCGCTCGCTGCAGCGGCTGGTCGCGGTGAAGATCTCCACCGATCACGGCACCGAGCCGCAGACGCTTGCCCAGCTCGACCACGACTACATCGTGCGGGTCTTCGACCAGCGGGTGCTCGACGACGCCGGTCCCGCGCGCCGACTGCGGCTGCTCTACATGCAGTTCCTGCCCGGCGGCACACTGCTCGGCGTGCTGCGCTGGGTGCGGGCAACCCCACCCGCCGAACGCAGCGGTCAACTGCTGCTCGACGCGGTCGACGCGGCGATGGAGGAGAAGGGCGAGATCCGGCCGACGGATTCGAGTGTGCGCGCCGAGATCGCCGCGCTCAGCTGGCCGGAGACGGTGGCCTGGCTCGGCCGCAGGCTGGCCGAGGCGCTCGACTACGCCTCCGCGCACGGCGTGCTGCACCGCGACGTGAAGCCGGCCAATGTGCTGCTGACCGCCGAGGCGGTGCCCAAGCTCGCCGACTTCAACATCAGCTTCAGCCGCAATGTGGAGGGCACCAGTCCGGTGGCCTACTTCGGCGGCTCGCTGGCGTACATGTCGCCGGAGCAGCTCGAGGCCTGTCATCCCGGATTCGGCCGCAGCGCCTCGGATCTGGATACCCGCGCGGACATCTACTCGCTCGGGGTGGTGCTGTGGGAACTGCTCACCGGGGCGAAACCGTTCGACGACAGCACCGCGGGCGCCGATAACCCCGGCGACGACACGACGCTGGAGGCCATGCTGGAGCGGCGCAGCGCCGGAGTGGACGCGGCTGCGTTGCAACAGGTTCCGGCCGATTGCCCGGCGGCGCTGCGCCGGGTGCTGCTGAGTTGCCTTTCGCCGGAGCGCACGATGCGGTGGGCGAACGGGTCGGTGCTGGCCAGGCAGTTGGAGCTGTGCTTGGACGCGCGGGCACGCGAGCTCGTCGATCCGGCGCCGAACAGCTGGCGGCTGCGGCTGCGGCCATGGCTGGTGCTTGTCACGCTGCTGTCGGTCGGGCTGCCGAATGTGCTTGCCTCGCTGTACAACATCCAGCACAACCAGCACCTGATCATCAGCAGGCTGACCGAGGAAGCCCAGCACAGCTTCGTGATCATCACCGGCGTGGTGAACGGGGTGTTCTTCCCCACCGGCATCGCGATCGTGGTGTACATGTCCCGGTCGCTGCTGACGGTGCCGCGCGGGCTACGCAAGGGACGGCGCTACGACCCGGAGACGCTGCGCCATGCCAGACGCGACGCACTGCTGCTCGGCGATCGCGCAGTGGCCGTGGCGTTTTCGCTGTGGGTGCTGTCCGGCATCACCTTCCCGCTGACGCTGCAACTGGTGACCGGCGACCTGCCGGCGCAGGCGATCGTGCACTTCCTCGCGTCATTGGTGGTGTGCGGCGCCATCGCGGTGGCGTATCCGTTCTTCCTGCTGACCTTCTACATGGTGCGCTGCATCTATCCGCTGTTCCTCCGGCACGGCGATATCAGTCCCGAGGACGCGATCTGGTTGCGCGGGCTCGACCGGCGCTGCAATGGCTATCTGGCGGTCGCGGCGTCGGTGCCGTTGCTCGCGGTGGCCGGGGTGACCTTCCTGCCGCCGTCCGATATTCCGCTGGTGATCTTCGCGGTCCGGGTGCTGTGCGCTGGCGGCATCCTCGCGTTCATCGGCTCCTACCTGCTGTTCCGCGCGCTGGAAGCCGATCTGCGCGCGCTGGAGCGGGTCGTCGCGCCCAAATCGACCGGGTCGAATACCGTTGTGGCAGTGGCTGACATCGATGAGAGCGGACCGCTGGAGACGCGCACGTGAGCTCCGCGCGCGCCGACGCCGTCGCCCGGTTCGCCGCGCAGTGGCAACGCAGCCTGCGCGCCGACCCGTTCGCGCCACCGCGGATCGCGGACTACGTGCCCGACGGCACCCAGGTGCGGCTTGCGGTGCTTGCCGATCTGCTGCGCATCGACCTGCGCGAACGCTGGGCGAGAGCCGCCGATCTCGGCAAGCGGATTGCCGAGTACCGCAAGGAATTTCCGGAGGTCGAGCACAGCCCCGAGTTGGCGGACCTGCTGTGCGAGGAATTCCTCGCGCGGCGCCGCCATGCGCCGCTCACCATCAACGAATTCCTCACCGAGTACCCGGAGCTCGCCGACGAGGTGCGAGAACGCCTCGCCGCCTTCGACATCGATGACAGCACCGCCGACTTCGGCACGGCCGAATCGACCGAAGCCATTGCCGCACTGGCCGATCTGGCCCCCGGTCGGCACATCGACGACTTCGACCTGATCACCGACCTCGGCACCGGCCTCCTCGGCCGGGTCTTCCTGGCCAGGCAACGATCCATGCAACGCCTTGTCGCCGTGCGCCTTTCGGCGGGCCGGGCCAGCGCACCGCACACCATGGCGCAACTCGACCACGCCCACATCGTCCGAGTCTTCGACCAGCGGCTGCTGAGCACCGGGCCCGCCGAGGACCTCGGCTTCGACGACCCTTTCGGCTGGGAGACAGAAGATTCCGCCCGCGCCACCGGCGACCCGTCCACCCGCCCGAAACGGCCCGAATTCCACAGCGCACAACGCCGGGGCGCGGACGACACCACCATCCCCGACGTCAGCCAACCCGACACCGATCCCACCGCGATCAGCGGTAATCCGCTTGCCCACGCCGACAACGCGACGGTCGCCTCCCCGCGCGGCCGCAGCACTGATTTCCCGCGACCTACGCGAACCGACGCCACGTTTCCCGGCGCACACATCGCACGGAACAGCGGCGCACCAGTGGACACCGGCCGCCCCCTGCTCGGCGCGGCCGCGCCCCGCCTCGTCTACATGCAGTACCTCCCCGGTGGCACCGCGGTCGGCGTACTCGACCAGCGACGCACCGGCCAAGCGTCCGGCGGTGGCGCGCTGCTGCTGCGCGCCATCGACGCGGCGATGGAGGCGAAAGGCGAGATACGGCCGACGGATTCGAGTGTTCGGGCCGAGATAGCGGGACTGAGCTGGCCGGAGACGGTGGCCTGGGTGGGCAGGCGGCTGGCCGATGCGCTGGATTACGCGGAGCACCACGGTGTGCTGCACCACGACATCAAACCCGCGAACGTGCTGTTCACCGCGGAGGGCATTCCAAAGCTGGCCGACTTCGCGCTGAGTGAGTCGGGCCCGCGCCCGGCCGCGATGAATCCGGCTCAGTACGTGGAGGATTCGCTGCCGTACCGGTCACCGGAGCAGCTGGCCCGCTTCCTCGACCCGGCCGCACCCGCGCCTGGCACCCGCAGTGACCTCTACTCCCTCGGTGTATTGCTGTGGGAACTACTCACGGGCGCAAGCCCATTCGATGACGCACCGCAGGCAAGTGATTCGCCGGCCGAGACCTACGCGCGGATGCTTGCCGTGCGCCGCGACGGCGTGTCCGCTGCCGCACTGGCGGCACTGCCCGCGGACACACCGGCGGCCCTGCGCCGAGTGCTACTGGACTGCCTGCACGCCGACCCGAAACGGCGCTGGCGCAACGGCTCCGAGCTGGCCGGTCAGCTCGACCTGTGCCTCGACGCCCGCGCGCGCAACCTGGCCGACCCGCCGCCGACCAGCCTGGCCTATCGCGCTCGCGGCTGGCTGATCCCGTTCGCCGCACTGTGCGTCGGTGTGCCGAACGTGCTCGCGAGTTGGTACAACATCCAGCTGAACCAGTCGCTGATCATCGATCGAATGTCGGAGACCGACCAGCACAAGTTCGCCACCGTCGGCCTGATCAACAATCTGATCGCCTTCCCGGTCGCGGCGCTGCTGCTGATCTTCCTCACCCGCAGGCCGCTGACCATCGGATTCCGCTTGGCCCGCGGCCGCGAGTATTCCGCGCGCACGCTGGCGAAGGCGCGCCGCGACACCTTGCTGATGGGCGACTGGGCGGTGTTGGTTCCGTTCGGCTTCTGGCTCGCCGCCGGTGTGATCTGGCCGCTCGGCCTGGCCTTCACCGGTGTCGATCTACCACCGAAGACGTTCCTGCATTTCTTTGCGGCACAGGTGGTTTGCGCTGCCATCGCGCTGGCCTATCCGTTCTTTCCGATCATGGTCTACGCGGTTCGCTCGGTGTATCCACAGTTGTTGGTGCGCGGCGGAATCGGCCCCGGCGACGAGCGCCAGCTGCGAAATCTGGCTCGGCGCGGCAACTTCTACCTCGGTGTCGCGGCGTCGGTGCCGCTGCTCGGGGTGGCGGGCGCGACCTTCGTCGACGCCGGGGATCTGGAGTTGGTGATCGTTCCGGTCCGCTTGCTCAGCGTGGGTGGCATCCTGGCTTTCGTGGTTACCTACCGGTTGTTCCGCTGGCTAGAGGCAGATCTGCTCGCGCTCGCGCGGGCCATCCCACAGCGGAAGCGATGACCTCGCCGCGCCCGGTCGGGCGGCTGGTGAGCCTGTCGCATGTGCACGACCCGGCCACCACGCCGCTGTATCCGGACGATCCTGAGTTCCGCACCGACATCGTCGCGACGGTCGCCAACGACGGCTACTACCTGCGCTACATCCAGCAGGGCGAGCACACCGGAACCCATTGGGGCGCACCGATTCACTTCCACGCCGACGGTCTCGGCGCCGACCAGCTCGACCTGGACGATCTGCTGCTGCCAGCGGTGAAGATCGATGTCCGCGAGCGGTGCGAGCGCGACCGCGATTACGCGATCACCGTCGCCGATCTGAAGCAGTGGGAGGGACGGCACGGGCGCATCCCGAACGGCGCCGCGGTGATCGCCTGGACGGGCTGGGACACCAAGTGGGGCAACCCGGAATTCATCGGCACCGCCGAATTCGCCGACCACCAACCGGGTTTCGCGGTCGAGACGATCGAGTGGCTGTTGCGCACCGGACGGCTCGGCCATCGCGGCGCCCTCGGCATCGATACCTTCGGCCCCGATCTCGGCACCGACCACACCTACGCGGTATCCAAGCTGCTCTACGGCGAGCACCGGATCAGCCTGGAGTGTCTGGCCAATCTGGCCGCCATCCCCGCCACCGGCGCCTGGATCCTGGTCGGCAGTCCCCTCTACCGACGCGGCTCCGGTTCGCCGGCAACGATTTTCGGCATCCTGCCCGACCGCTGACGAACGGTGGCTAGGAGTAGACCTTGGGGTGCAGGGTGCCGATGTAGGGCAGGTCGCGGTAGCGCTCCGCGTAGTCGAGGCCGTAGCCGACGACGAATTCGTTCGGGATGTCGAAGCCGACGTGTGCGACGTCGACGTGGGTGCGTAGCGCGTCCGGCTTGCGCAGCAAGGTGACCACCTCGAGCGAGGCCGGGTTGCGCGTGGATAGGTTGCGCTTGAGCCAGGACAGCGTCAGGCCCGAGTCGATGATGTCCTCGACGATCAGCACATTGCGGCCCGCGATGTCCTTGTCCAGGTCTTTCATGATGCGGACCACGCCGGAGGACGAGGTGGACGACCCGTACGACGAGACGGCCATGAACTCCATCTGGGTCGGGATCGGCAACGCCTTGGCCAGGTCGGTCATGAAGAAGATCGCGCCCTTGAGCACGCCTACCAGCAGCAGGTCGCCCTCGGGGGCGTCGGCGGGATAGCGCTTGGCGATGAGTTCGGCCAGCTCATTGGTCTTGGCGGCGATCTCTTCCTGGGTGATCAGAACAGACGCGATGTCGTCCCCGTACACGTCAGCTGTTCCCTTCTGGTTTTCGCTCCCGGACGGCCGACCCATTATGTGTCATCGGCCGCTGCGCAGACGCAGTGTCAGCCTGCCATGTTCGCGCGCCGCGACCAACCTGCTCCCCGCGCGCCCGCCGCCGACCGCGACCCCGCCCTGCCCGCGCCAGTCGGTGACCAGTTCGTCCACCGCGTGTAAATGCTTGCCGGTCAGCGCTTTCGCCCCGCCGGCGAGCAGCCAGGCCCGGATCGCCCTGCGGCGCAGCGCGGCGGGCGCAGTGGCGAGCGTCTCGATCGACAACGTCTCCCCATCACTCGCGGTGTGCAGCAGCTCACCCGCGAGCGCGTCGAGCACCGCGCCGTCCTCGCGCAACTGTTCGGCCGTGCGCGCGAGCGCCGCGGCGGCGCCACCGCCGAGCACTTCTTCCAGTAACGGCAACACCTCGGTACGCAATCGAACCCTGGTGAACTCCGGTGCCACGTTGTGCGGATCCTCGTGCGGCGTCAGTGCCACATCCGCACACAACTGCCGCGTCACCGCCCGCCGCACCCCGAGCAGTGGTCGACCCCACGGCTCGGCCCACTCGGCCATCCCCTGGATCGAGCGCCCGCCGGACCCGCGCGCCAACCCGAGCAATACGGTTTCCGCCTGATCGTCGAGGGTGTGCCCGAGCAATACCGGCAACCCACCGCGTGCCTCGTCCAACGCCGCGTACCGAGCCCGCCGCGCGGCCGCCTCCATTCCCCCGTCGCCCCCGACGTCCACCGCGACGACCCGGGCCGACCGGCACCCAAGCGTGAGCGCCGCCGCCGCGGCATCGGCCGCGACCACGTCGGAGCCCGGCTGTAATTGATGGTCGACCACTAGCGCGTCGACCGCGCCAACTTCGACCACGGCCGCGGCAGTAAGGGCAAGCGAATCCGCCCCGCCGGAGAGCGCGACCGCGACATCCCCGCCCGGTGCATACGCCCCAACCCAGTCCCGGACGGCACGCCGCACCGCCAGCACCGCTGCCGTCTCCGGCAACCGGCGCGGCTCAGCCACCGGCCCACGCGAACCCATATCCGGAGCGTACCGACCCCACTCCGACGCCCCGCTCGGCAGAACTCCCACAGTCACGTACTGGCCTCTTACCCAGGCGAGCTACCGAATCCGCACGCATACTCGGGATCCGCACCGGACGTCCAGCGGGGTGCGGACCTGCGACTAGCCGAGGACGCGGGCGACCCAGCGCTCCGGGTGCTCGATTTCGTCTGTGCGGGGCAGGGTTTCGGCGTTGGTCCAGATGGTGTTGAACCGTTCCATGCCAACTCGGCCGACAACGTCGTCCACGAATGCCTTGCCGCGCACGTACTGCGCGACCTTCGCGTCCACACCAAGCAACGCGCGCATGATCCGTTGCAGCGGATTGGCCGGGCGCTTGCGACGCTGGTCGAACGCGGACCTGATCTGTTCGACCGAGGGCACAACGGCGGGACCGACGGCATCCATCACGTGATCGGCATGACCTTCGAGCAGCGTGCCGAGCATGAGCAACCGGTCGAGCGCCTCGCGTTGCGGCGGCGCCTGGGTCGCGCGCAGCAGTCCGACCACGCCGCGGGCGGCCGGGTCGTCGGGGGCGGTGCCGCGGCGGCGGTCGCGTACCTCCTCGACCAGTCGGGACAGCATCTCGTTGAGCGGTTCGTCGCCGACATCGCCGAGCACCTCGACATTGGCGCGCATGTAGTCGGCCAGCCAGGGTGCGGAGGAGAACTGCACGCGGTGGGTCACCTCGTGCAGGCAGACCCAGAGCCGGAAGTCGCTCGGTGAGACGCCGAGTGCGCGTTCCACCGCGACGATGTTCGGCGCGACAAGCAGCAGCGTGCCGTCCGGCCCGGTGAACGGGTCGTACTGGCCGAGGATCGCGGTGGACAGGAAGGCGAGCATCGCGCCCGCCTGCACCCCAGCCGGTTTGCCTTGCAGCAGCCCGCGCTCGCCGGTGTCCCCGCCGGTGCCGGTGAGCTGACCCATCGAATCGGCGGCTGCCTCGATCCAGCCGGGCCGGTCGACGATCCGGGCGGCGGGCACCGGCTGGTCGTCGAGCAGCCCGCTCACTTCCCGGACCGGTCCTTCGGCGCGCTCGGACGCGGCGGCCAGTTCGGCGACGACCTGTTCGGCCGAGAAGCGCGAGGTTCGCGGGCCGGACGGCACCAGGGCGGCGCCGGTCTTCGCGGCCAGCTTCCAGTCGACGGCACCGGAGAACCCCGAGCGGCCCTTGGACTTCTCGACCGCACCCTCGGCGGCGGGCTCGACCGCACCGGCCGTGCCGGAATCAGCTGGGTCGGAACTTTCTCCGTGCATTGTCAACCACCCGTCACGAGCATCCACAGTTGCGTAGCGTGCCCGCGATCGCGTCCAAGGCGGGCCTGCTCACCTCCGGCGGTCGATCGTTCGACATCAACGCGAAGGTCAGCACCCGCCCATCGGCGTCGAGCACATACCCGACCAACGCGCTGGACACCGACAGAGTTCCGGTCTTGGCCCGGACGAAGCCGGCGCCCTGCCGGTTGTGCTCGACATAGCGGCTGGTCAACGAGCCGGTCGCGCCCGCGATCGGCAGGTCGTCCAGCAGCGGCGCCAATGTCGATGCGAGCCGGTCGTTTTCGGGCCGCGCCATGGTGTCGGCCGGTTGCACCGCCGTCGCCGCGTTCGGCTTGGCCGCGGTCGCGATGACCCGATCGAGCAGCTTGGCCGGAACGCGGTCGTCCACCGACAACCCGCTGTTGTCCTGCATGTCCAGCCCGGCCAGGTCGAAGCCCGCCTTGCCGAGTGCGGCGCGCACCGCGGTGACCGCGCCGCTGAACGAGGCCTCGCCGCCCATCGAGACGGAGATCTCGCGCCCGACCGCCTCGGCGAGGATGTTGTCGGAGTAGACCATCATGTCGCGCAGCCGGTCGCGCAGCGGCGCCGACTGCACGCTCGCCACCTCGGCGGCACCTGGCGTCGCGACGCCGCCGCGCACGCGGGCCGGGTCGAGGCCGAGCTCGGTGGCCAGCCTGCGTCCGGCGTCGAGCGCCGGGGTCGGGGTGCGCGGTGAGTACTCGACCTGCGGTTGCAGCCTGCCGCCGTCGATCATCACCGATTCCATCGGCGCGATCGAGCCGTCATGGATGTCGACCGGGTCCCAGCCCTTGGCCATGCTCGCCCCGGTGTAGGCCGAGGTGTCGACCACGATCGTGTCGACGGCCCGGCCCGAGTTCTTGATCTGGGTGACCAGATCGGACACCCGCGCGGAGTCCGGGTAGTACCCCTTGCCCTCCGGTTCGGCGGTGAGCGTCGGATCGCCGCCGCCGACCAGCACCAGCTCGTTCGGCGCCGCGCCAGCGACCACCTTGGTGATCAGCCGGTGGTCGTCCGGCAGCGTGAGCAGCGCGGCGGCCGTGGTCAGGATCTTCGCGGTCGACGACGGAATCATCGGCCTGGTCGGATCACCGCTCCACAGCACCGTCGCGCTGTCGGCGTCGGTGACCACCCCCGCGAACGCCCCGAGGTCGGGATTGCCGATGACCGGAGCGAGCGCGGCGGCAACACCGGCCGGGCTCGGCGCCGGCGCGTTCGACGGCGCCGGAACGACCTGTGGGTACGGACGGACCGGCGCGGGCGGCGCGGCCGTACTCAGCCCGCCGTGCCGGAATTCGTCGGTCCACGGCTTGATCGTGAGCAGCACGCCACCGCCGGCCGCGAGCACCACGGCGAGCGTGACACCGAGTCCGATCCAGATATTGCGGCGCCGCCGGGCAGCCAAGCCACCGATGTTCTTACCAACCACAGCCCGCAGCTCTCCTCGACTGATTTCCGCAGCAGCCGCCTGCCGCACCCATGTCCCCGCCGACCACACTATCCTCGTTGCGCAACCGTTCCCCCGAACAACCTGGCGAGTCGGCAGTCGTGACTGCTCATGCTCATAGATGCACCGAAGGAGATGGCGTGGAGTTCGACGTCACCATCGAGATCCCCAAGGGCTCTCGGAACAAGTACGAGGTCGATCACGAGACCGGACGGGTCCGGCTCGATCGGCACCTCTACACGTCCATGGTCTACCCCGCCGACTACGGCTACATCGAGAACACCCTCGGCGAGGACGGTGACCCGCTCGACGCGCTGGTCCTGCTGCCCGAGTCGGTGTTCCCCGGCTGCCTCATCGAGGTGCGCCCGGTGGCGATGTACAAGATGGTCGACGAGGCGGGCGGCGACGACAAGGTGCTGTGCGTGCCAGCGGGCGACCCGCGCTGGGAGCACATCCAGGACCTGAAGGATGTCCCCGAGTTCGAGCTGGCCGCGATCAAGCACTTCTTCGAGCGCTACAAGGATCTCGAGCCTGGCAAGTTCGTCAAGGGCTCGGAGTGGGTCGGCCGCGCCGACGCCGAGGCCGAGGTCGAGGCCTCGATCCAGCGGCTGAAGGACAACGGCGGCCACTGAACCGGCCGCGGGCGAAAAGCGGGAAGTCCTTCGGGCTTCCCGCTTTTCGTGTCTACTCCGGGCCGTTGTCGCGGTCACGCCGCTGCTTGCGTTCGGCGATCACCTGGTCGAGGTGCTCACGCAGCAGCGCGAGGATCGGCGCCTCCACCTCGCTGTTGAGCCGTTCGTGGGCGAAGTGCGCGTCCTCCATCAGCGCGAAAGCCTCTGCCGCCGAACGGTATACGCAATACGCCTGATGGGTCCGGCCGACCGCCTGCAGGATGAGCCCGTGCATCACCAGCACGCGGGCCCGCGACAGCGGCCCGATCGCGCGGTTGAGCATCCGGATGGCCGCATCGGCGATCGGCTCGGCCGCCACCAGATCCCCTGCCATCATGTGCACGTGCGCCAGCCGGGCCAGCGCCCAGCCTTCCCGCAGTTCCACCCCGCTGAGCCGAGCCAGCTGGACCGACTCGCGGCACAGCTCGACCGCGTGCGCGTGGTCGCCCTGATAACCGCGACTCGCGCCGAGCTCGTGGGTCGCCATCGCCTCAAGCGCGGCATTGCCGACCTTGGCGGCCAGGGTCTTCGCCTCGGTCGCCCGCTCCTGGGCGTCGGCGTATCGCCCCGCGTCGGACAGGGTTTTGGCCATGTGCACCAGGCTGGCGCATTCGACCGCGGGATCCTCGACGCGGCGCGCCAGCCGGATCGCGCGTTCGGCGTGCGCGATCGAGGCGGCCGTCTCGGTGCCCATCCTGGTCGAGGAGGCGAGCAGCTGCCCGGCGAACGCGGTGAGCCGCACATCACTGGCCGAGGTCGGTGGCAGGGACAGCGCGATGCGCACGTGATCGCGGCCTTCGCGCAGTGTGCCGAGCGAGTAGCTGTAGATGGTGCCAAGCGTCACCCTGATCCGGCATTCGACGCGTCGGTCGCCTGCCCGCAACGCCGCGTCGAGCAGTTTGTTCAGCGACCGCGACAGCTCCTGACAGTGCGGGCCGCCGTCGATCAATTCCGCGGTGGCCCAAGCGATATCGGCGGCGAGCGCGAGCGAGGGACCACCGACCCGCGCGACCTGCTCATAGAGTGAGATCAGGTTCGGTCGCTCGATATCCAACCAGTACTGCGCGGCGATGCTGTCCGGGAAGGACAGTCCGGCGGCCGAGGTCGGCGCCAGATGTTCGGGTAGTCGCGAGCCCGGATTGCACACCACCATCAGGCTTTTCATGGTGGCCAGCGAGAAGTCGAGCAGGCGGACCAGCGCACCGGACACCGGTTCGGTGACATCGGGGCCGAGGTGCAGTTCGCGCGCGAACAAGCGCGGTAGGTCGTGATAGGTGTAGCGCCCGGACGCGCTGGTCTCCATCAGGTTCAGATCGACAAGGGACTCACAGAGTTCCTCGACGAGCATCCGATCCGAGCCGAGGATCGCGGCCGCGCCGTCCAGCGAGATCTCCGCGACCTCCGGTATGGCCAACGTCCGAAAGGCCCTGGCCTGAGCGCAATCGAGCTGGTCGTAGCTGAGCCGGAACGCCGCCTCGACCGCGAGGTCGCCGCTGCGCAGGGTGCCGAGCCGCTGTTTCTCGTCCGCCAGCCGCTCGGCGAGGCTGCTGATGGTCCAGCTCGGCCTGGCCGCCAATCGCGCACCGACGATCCGGACGGCCAGCGGTAGCCCGCCGCACGCGGCGAGCACGCTGTCCACCGCGGCGGGCTCGGCGGCGACCCGCCGCAAACCCGCGATCCCGGCGAGCAGCGTGCGCGCCTCGCCGCGGGCGAGCACATCGAGCCGCACCCCGAGAACGCCGACAACGCACGGCAATTCGGGCATCGATGAGCGGCTGGTGATCAACACCGCCGAGCCGGGCGTGCCGGGGATCAGCGCGGCGACCTGGTCGATATCGCGCGCGTTGTCCAGCACGATGAGCACCCGCTTGCCGTCGAGGAAGCTGCGGAACTGGGCCGAGCGCTCGGCGAGCGTCGGCGCGATCTCCCCCTCCGGAATGCCGAGCGCGCGCAGGAAATCGCCGAGTGTGTCCGCGGCCGGGGTGCCCGACCGCCCGGCCGGGCCGCGGGCCTGCGCGAAGCCGTGCAGATCGACATGCAGCTGACCGTCGGGGAATTGGTCGCGCACGCGATGGCCGACGTGCACCGCGAGCGCGCTCTTGCCGATCCCGCCCATGCCGCCGATCACGCACACCGGCACCGCGAAACCGTCTGCGCGGGTGAGCCATTCGCTGATCTTGCGGATCGTGTCGGTGCGGCCGGTGAAGTCGACGACATCGGCGGGCAGCTGGGCGACCCGGCCTACCATGCGGCGCGGCGGTCGCACGATGACCGCCGCGTTATCGGTATCGCGTTGTGGCGCACGCAGATCCGCCCGCAGGATGCGCTGGTGCAGTTCGGCGAGCTGCTGGCCAGGTTCGATGCCGAGCCGTTCGATGAGCACCTTGCGGGTGTCGGCGTACACCGCGAGCGCCTCGGCCTGCCTGCCTGCGTGGTACAGCGCGGTCATCAGCAGGCCGCGGATCTGCTCGCGCATCGGGTGCTCGCCGCACAGCGGCGTCAGCTCGGCGATCACCTCCGGATAGCGCCCGAGGCGCAGATCGAGCTCGATGCGCTGTTCCAGCAGCGCGACCCGCCGTTCGATCAGCTGGGTGCGCTGCCGATCCGCGAAGGGACCGGGCAGCCCGGCCAGCGGCGTGCCCGACCACAGCCGCAGCGCGGCGTCGAGCCGTTCGCGGACCAGCTCGACCGCGTGCGACGGCTCGGTGCCGACCCGGTCCGGATGGACCTCGAGCAACATGTCCTCGACCATCTCCACGTCGACCGCACCGGGGGCAAGCCGCAGCGCGTAACCGCCGCCGAAGCCGACGAGCACCGTGGCGGGCGTGCCTGGCGCGCGCTCCGGCTCCAGTGCCCGGCGCAGGTGCAGGATGTGGTTGCGCAGCGCGCCGATCGCGCTCGGCGTCGGATGCTCGCCCCAGACGCCGTCGATGAGTTCCGGCACCGTCGCCGAACGTCCGCTGCGCAGCAACAACGCCGCCAGCAAGGCTCGGCGCTGTTTGGAGCCAAGATCGAGCTCCAGCTCATCGCGCCACGCACGCACCTCGCCGAGTACAGCGAACTTCAGCATTCGGTCCTCTCTCTGACCGTCGAACGTTCACCTTTGAACGTAGACAATCGTCCGACGTCTTCGGCAACCGTGCGGTAGTGAAGTCACCGATGAGCCACTGTGGATCTGGCGTCATCGTTCAGACATCCAACCAATGCTTTCATGAGTTTTTCCTGACGAACAACTGATCCGGGGCTGATATGCGCCCCGGATCGCGTTTCGGCAGGTCGGATCGGTAGCGGATGTACAGATTCCGGCCACCTCACATTCGCACGCACTCCCCGTGGTAGCCACCGGATCTCGGCGAAGTGCCGCCGGATGGTGGTGCTAGCACGACCAGGCGACCCCAGCTGGCGATACCCGGCATTCGGGTGCGCGTGGCATGGGCGCGCGGCCCGCTGATTCCTAGGCTCGAAAACGTCGGGGACGCACCAATGCCTTCCGGCTCCAACAGGAGGAAATCACTGCTCATGAACCCATTTCGGCGCAACTCCGGTAAGGCCGTACTTTCGGCCGTTGTGGTCGGCGCGGCGCTCGCCGCGTCGGCGTGTAGCGGTGCGACGTCGGTGGGTAAGCAGGACGATTCGGCGAAGACGCCACCCGCCGTCGCCGCCGCGATGGATACCGTGGTGCGCAGCGGATTTCCGGGCGTGCAGGTGGTGATCGACGGACCCGGCGGGCATCACACCTTCACCGCTGGCGTCGGCGACCTGAACACCCGCGCACCGTTCCCGGATGACGCGCGCGTCCGAATCGGCAGCAACACAAAGACATTCGTCTCGACGGTGGTTCTGCAGCTGGTCGCGGAGGGCAAGGTCGAGCTGGACGCGCCGATCGAGCGCTACCTGCCCGGCGTGGTGCAGGGCAATGGCAACGACGGCAACCGGATCACGGTGCGCCAGATCCTGCAGCACACCAGCGGCATTCCGGACTACCTCGGCCACGGCTCGAGCGAGGGCATCAAGCGAGACCGTTCCGAACAGCTGAACCCGGACGACGAGGCCCTCCGGTGGCAGCACTTCGAGATGGCCGAGCTGGTCCGCATCGCGATGACGGCGCCGCCGAACTTCGAACCCGGCGCGAAAGCGGTCTACACCAACACCAACTACCTGGTGGCTGGTCTGCTGATCGAGCGGGTGACCGGCCATCCGGCCGCCGACGAGATCACCCGGCGGATCATCGAACCGCTCGGCCTGCGCGACACCTACGTGCCCGCCGCCCGAGAGACGACCATCCGTGGCTCGCACGCCGAGGGCTATCACGTAGTGGGCGGCAAGCAAGTCGATTTCACCGACCTCGACCCGTCCTGGGGCGGCACTGCGGGCGATATGGTCGCCACCGCGACCGACCTCAACCGGTTCTTCATCGCGCTGCTCGCCGGAAAGCTGTTGCCGCAAGCACAATTGGCCGAGATGCAGCGCACGGTGCCGTTCGACCGCATGCCCGGCGCCGAGTACGGACTCGCCCTCATCCACCGGACCACGCCGTGCGGCAAACAGGTGTGGGGCCACGGCGGCAGCATTCCCGGCTTCGAGACGCGCAACGGCGTGACGGCCGACGGCACCGCGGTGACCGTCACCGTGAACCAGCTGCCGACCACCGAGGAGACCGCGAACGCGGTCGAAGGCGTGCTCGATGCCGCCCTGTGTGCCTCGTGATCGGCCAGACCATTCAGCTCTGCCGCTCCGATACCGGTTGCGGCCGAACGACTTCCGAGGAGCATCAGTGAAACGCACAAAGGGCCTGACAGCCGTCTTGGCCGCCGTCACCGGCCTGGTTGCCTGTGCCGGTCTGATCGGCTGCGCCGGACCCGAGGCCGAGGCACAGCCGGAAACCCCCGCGCCGGACCGCTTTTACAGCCAGCGGCTCGACTGGAAGGCCTGCGGCGATACCAGGTTGGACGAGGCGAAGGCGCAGTGCGCCGACGTCACCGTGCCGCTCAATTACGCTGAGCCGCAGGGCCCTACCCTCACGGTGGCGATCTCGCGGATCGCGGCCACCGATCCGGCGCAGAAGCACGGCGTCATGCTGTCCAACTCCGGCGGGCCCGGCGGCGCGGGCCTGGACTTCATGGTGGACGTCGGCAAGGCGATGACCCCCGATGTGCGTGCTCGCTACGACCTGATCGGCATGGATCCGCGCGGCGTCGGGCGGTCTTCCCCGGTGCGGTGCCATTGGCCGATCGGTATCGGGCTGCAGTCGGCGGGGGTCGACGCGGCGAGCTTCGCGGAATCGGTGGCGACGCAAGCGGATCTGGCCGCGCGCTGTGCGGCGACGGAAGCGGCCCGACTGCCCTACATCACCACCCGCAACACCGCGCGGGACATGGACGTGATCCGCGGTATCTTCGGCGTCGACCGGATCAGCTACTACGGCACCTCGTACGGCACCTACCTCGGCGCGGTGTTCACCCAGATGTTCCCCGAGCGCAGCGACCGAATCGTGCTGGACAGCGCGGCCGATCCGGACAACTACGGGACGGTCGGCATGATGCAGGCGATGGGTCCGGCCAACGAGGCCGCACTCGACCTGTGGGCGGATTGGGTCGCGGCGCGCGACGGCGAGTATCACTTCGGCACCAGCCGGGCCCAGGTCCGCGGCGCCGTGCAGGAGCTGATCCGGCGGTCGGCGGACAAGCCGATCCGGCTGGGCGAGTACACGATCGACGATCACTGGCTGCCGCTGGTGTTGTTCGTCGGGCTGGACAGCCCCGACCAGTACGAGATGCTGGCCGGTCAGATCCGCACCATCGCCGATGCCGCCGACGGCAAGCCCGTCCAGCTCGACGAGAAGCTGGACACCACCCTCGGGTTCGCGTTGCGGGCACGGCCGGAAGACAATTCGTCCCAAATGGCCATCCTGTGCGGCGACGTCGCCGCGCCGCGGGATCCGGGATTCTATCTGCGCAACATTGAGGCGGCCAGGCCGACGCAACCGGTGTTCGGCCCGTTCACCAACAACATCACGCCGTGTGCGTTCTGGGCTCCACCCGCCGAACCGGCTACGGCAGTGCGCAATTCGGTGCCGAGCCTGATCGTGCAGTCCACCGGTGACACCAGGACCGCCTACGCGGGTGCGGTCGCGATGCACAACGACCTGAGCGCCTCCCGCATGGTCACCCTGCGAGATGTGCCGATCCACTGGATCTTCGGGCGCTACCAGAACGCGTGCACCTACTCGGCGGTGAACACCTACTTCCGCGACGGCACCCTGCCCGCCGCCGACGTCACCTGCGACAAGGACTGACCCTGAACGCGTAACGCCCTGAACCCCAACCGGTTCGGGGCTTTACGCGTTCAGGTAGGCCAGTACGGCAAGCACCCTGCGGTGGCCGACCTCCTCGGTGGACAGCCCGAGTTTGGCGAAGATGCTCCGAATGTGTTTGTGCACAGCGCCTTCGGTGACGACTAAGCGCTCGGCGATGGTGCCGTTGTTGTGCCCCTCTGCCATCAGCGCGAGCACCTCGCGCTCGCGGGCGGTCAGCGCGGCAAGGGGGTCATCGGACTTTCGCCGCACCAGCAGTTGCGAGATCACCTCGGGGTCCATGGCGGTGCCACCCGCGGCGACCCGGCGCAACGAATCGAGGAAGCGATCGACCTTGCCGACCCGTTCCTTGAGCAGATAGCCGACCCCGCCCGCGCCGTCGCCGAGCAGTTCGGCGGCATAGCTGTCCTCCACCCAGGACGACAGCACCAGCACCGGCAGGCCGGGATGCAGCTTGCGGGCGCTGACCGCCGCGCGCAGGCCGTCGTCGGTGAACGTCGGCGGCAACCGGATATCGACGACCACCGCGTCCGGCCGATCCTCGGCCACCGCGGCGAGGAAATCGTCGGCGTTGTCCACGGCGGCGACCACCTCGATGCCCGCGGTGCTCAGCAACAGCACCAGACCCTCCCGCAGGAGGGCGTCGTCCTCGGCGATCATGACCCGCACGGCAACTCCACCCGCAACACAGTAGGGCCACCGGGCGGACTGGTCAGCACCATGCTGCCGTCGAGCGCCTCGGCCCTGCGCCGGATGCCGGCCAGACCGCCGCCGTAGGTCTCGACGGCACCGCCGACGCCGTCATCGCTGATCTCGATCCGCAGCAGCTCGGGCGGACCGCCGAGCATCAGGGAAATACCTTCGGCGCCAGAATGTTTGGTGGCATTGGTGAGCGCCTCGGTGATGACGAAGTAGGCCGCCGCCTCGACCGCGGCCGGCCGCCTGCCCACCTCGCTCGAGTCGAGCACACACGGGATCGGACTACGCGCGGCGATCGCCGAGATCGCGCTCGCCAGCCCACGATCGGAGAGCACCGGCGGATACACGTTGCGCACCACGTCACGCAGTTCGGCGAGCGCGGCCGTCGCGGTGTCCTGCGCCTTACGGACCAGGCCCTGCGCCGCCTCTGGATCCTGTTCGCGCAGCTGGTCGGCCAGGCCGAGCTGCATGATCACGGCCGCGATCCTGGCCTGTGCGCCGTCGTGCAGGTCGCGCTCGATCCGGCGCAGCTCGGCACCGTGCGCGTCGAGCGCGGCGGCCCTGGTCGCGGTCAGCGCGGCGACCCGGTCCGCCAGCACGACGCCCTCGCCGGGTCCGAGTAGGGCGCTGGCAAGCAGCGCCTGCCAGCGCGCCACGACCGGAATCTGCAGCGCCACGAGCCCGACGGGGAACGCGATGAGGAAGGCGACCCCCGCCGTCGGCCACGAGTCGACCTCGAATCCGTAACTGGTCAGCTCCCCAGGGGGAACGTGCTGCCAAATCGCCGGGGTCGCCAGCTGAACGAGCGTGCTGATGGGCAACGCGACGGCGAAGAGCGCGACAAACATTCCGGTCACCGTCTGCGCGACCATCCAGGCGAAGTCGCGGCGATTGGCCGGATCGGTGAACACCGTCGCAAGCCGCTGCCAAAGCCCACCCGTGATGGGCTGATAGACCTCGACGATCGGCTCGCCGAGTTTCCTCGCGGCCCTGCGTCGTTCGAACGACAACAGCGGCCGGACCACCCGGACCGCATCCGGCAAGGCGGGTATCCCGACACCGATCAGGCAGAATCCGGCGACGATCAGCAGGCCGATCACCGCGAACATCGCGAGCACCGACGTCACACCGCCGACCACCAGGTACCCGATCGCACCTGGCAGTCGCCACAATCGGTCACGCGTCGCGCGCAGGGCAACCATCACCCTGGTCATGCTGTCAGAGCTTGGCGCGGCGGCTGCCGCGCGGTCGCCACCGTGCCCGAGGCCCTCATCGCCCCGAGCACGGTGGGACCGGTCTCGGTCACGCCGAGCCGGAACCGTCCGACGATCTACCGGCGACGCCGTCCCGATGACCCCGGGCACTGCCGTTCACCGGTGGACTCACCGCCTCGCCGCCGCCGAGCAGCAGCCCGGCCTGATCGACAACGCGTCCCTCGGTGTCGATCGCCGACTCCGACTCGGCGGCCGCCGCCGCAGCCGCCTGGATGCCGCCGACCATTCGCAACGGCACCTCCCGCCAGAACAGCACGAGGATCAGCGCGAGCAACGCGATACCGGTCGCCGACAGGAACACCGTCGACATGGATTCCGCGAAGCCGACCTTGAACGGACGGGCCAGATCCGGGCTCAGCTGCTGGATGACCGAGCTGTCCTTCAGCACCTGACCGGCGGCCGAAGTGTCCTGCGCGAGCAAGCCTTTCGCCAATGCGGCATCGGCCGGGTTGCTACTCTGCGCGCCCTCGACCACCGCGTGCTGGAACTGCGGATCGGTTGCCGCACTGCGCATCTCATCGGAGATGTTCGGGGTCAACTGCGAGAACAGGATGGAAAGGAACACCGCGACACCGAGCGTGCCGCCGATCTGCCGAAAGAAGGTCGCGGCCGCGGTGGACACGCCCATGTCCTTGGGCGGCAACGCGTTCTGCAGCGCCAGCGTGAGCGGCTGCATCAGGTTGCCGAGGCCGAATCCGGTGCACGCCATGAAGATCATCGCGAGCCACAAGGGGGTATCGGCGGTCAGGAAGTGCAGCAGGAACAGGCCGAGCGTCAGCATTGTCGCGCCGATGATGGTGAAGCTGCGGTAGCGGCCGGTCCGCGAGATCAGCTGGCCGGACACGATGGAACCGGTCATCAGGCCGAGCACCATGGGCAGCATCTGCAGACCCGCCAGCGTCGGCGAGGCCCCGCGCACCACCTGCAAATACTGCGGCAGCAGCGAGATGCCGCCGAACATGCCGGCACCGACCACGAACGAGATCACCACGCCGAGCGCGAAGGTCTTGTTCTTGAAGATCCGCAGCGGGATCAGCGCGGCATCGCGCAGCGCCTTCTCAACCAGCACGAAGCCGATGATGCCGAGCACACCGATCACGTAGCAGGCGATGGAACGGCCACTGGCCCAACCCCATTCGCGGCCCTGCTCGGCGACGATGAGCAGCGGCACCATGCCGACCGCGAGGACGAACACGCCCCACCAGTCAACCCGGTCGGTGGAATGCGGCCGCTTCGGCAGCTTCAGCACCCGGTACACCACCGCGAGCGCGATCAGGCCGATCGGCACGTTCACCAGGAACACCCAGCGCCAGCCGCTGACCCCGAGGATCGTGTCCTGCCCGGCGAGCACGCCGCCGAGAACGGGGCCGATCACGCTCGAGGTACCGAACACCGCGAGGAAGTAACCCTGGTACTTGGCGCGTTCGCGCGGCCCGACGATATCGCCGAGGATGGTCAGCGCCAGCGACATCAGCCCGCCAGCGCCGATGCCCTGCACGGCGCGGAACGCCGCAAGCTCATACATCGACTGCGAGATCGTGCACAGCAGCGAGCCGACGATGAAGATCGCGATCGCGAGCATGAAGAACTGCTTGCGGCCGAACATGTCAGACAACTTGCCGTACAGCGGCGTCGCCAGCGTCGCGGTGATCAGGTAGGCGGTGGTCGCCCACGCCTGCAAGGAGTAGCCGTTGAGGTCGTCGGCGATGGTGCGGATCGCGGTGGACACGATCGTCTGATCCAACGCCGCGAGCAGCATCCCGAGCATCAAGCCGCTCAAGATCACCAGGATTTGGCGATGGGTGAATGCCGGTGGCGCCTGCACCTTCTCCGCCGTCGTCACGACCGCGCCTCGCTGCCGCTCGGTTCCGTAGTGCCGACAGCGGCTGTGTGTTTGGTTCGCTCGCGTAGCTCGCTCACGTATCGTTCTCCGTCCCACTAAAGGTCTGATCCCAATTGCGGCGCATCGCTGCGATCATCTCGGGTCTGGTGCGCTCGAAGTCGTCGACGAACCGCAGGAGCAGCTCGGCGAAGTCGGCCCGGGATTGCGGCGCCCAATCGGCCATCACCCGGGTCAGGTTCTCGTTTCGACGCCTGCGGATCTCTTCGGCGACGGCACGGCCACGATCGGTGACGACGAGCACGGTGGCCCGGCCGTCCGCCGGGTCGGCCTGCCGCTCGACCAATTGCTTGCCGACCAGCTGAGCCACCTGACGGCTGACCGTCGACGCGTCCGAGTGCAACGCGCCGGCCAGTGCGCCCGACCGCATCGGCCCGTCATTGCACAGCCGAATCAGCGCGCCGAATGCGGCGGGATCGAGTCCGTCCTTGGTCCACGTGCTGATCTGGGCCGCAGTGCGGTCGCGGATCCGCTGCAATCGGGTGAGCTGCATCGCGATCGTGTCGATCGTTTGCTCGTCCAAACCCTATACCTTTGCTTGCATCAATCAATTAGTTGCGCGATGCAAGTATGCGGACGAGCTTGCCACTGGGGCAAGCGATATACAGAGCTTTACTTGCCCTTGAACTCCGGTGCCCGCTTCTCGAACACCGCTTGGAGCGCCTCGGCGAGGTCTTGCGACGGCAGGAACGCGGCGTTCCACGCGGACACGTAGCGCAGCCCCGCGGCCACCTCGTCCTTGTTCCGCTGATCCAGCACGTCCTTCACACCCTGCACCACCAGCGGCGGGTTCGTGGCGATTTCGCGTGCGGTGGCGTGTGCCGCGTCCAGTACCGCGTCCTGATCGGCGAAAACATCGTTGACCAGGCCGATCTTTTCCGCCCGCGCCGCGTCGATGTCCTTGGCGGTGTAGGCGAGCTCGCGCAGGTGACCCTCGCCGATGATGGCGGGCAGCCGGTGCAGTGAGCCGATGTCGGCGACGATGGCGACCTTCGCCTCGCGCAGGCTGAACTTCGCGTCCGCGCTCGCGTAGCGGATGTCGGCGGCGGCGATCAGGTCGAGCCCGCCGCCGATGCACCAGCCGGAGATCGCGGCGACCACCGGCTTGCGGCTGTCCGCCACCGCGGTCACCGCCGCCTGCATCTTGCGGACCTCGATCAGGAACTCGGTGCGCGGCGCGGCCTGCGCCTTGTCGGCCATCAGCGGGCCGAACGTGCCGCTCATCGCGGGCAGATCGAGGCCGTAGGAGAAGTGCTTGCCCGAACCGGTGAGCACGATCGCGCGCACCTCGGGATCGGCGTCGAGCGCCTGGAAGATCTCCGGCAGTTCACGCCAGAAATCCGGGCCCATCGCGTTGCCCTTGCCTGGACCCGTCAGCGTCACCTGCGCGACGTGATCCTTCGTTTCTACGGTAAAAGCCTGCCAGTCAGTCATTCTTACAGCGTATCGAGCAAGTGACAGACCGAAACTCTGCATCCGGAAATCGGCGGTAAACACCAGGTGGTGCCGTCGAAGCACACTCAGCCACCACAGCGCGAGTTTTGCGAGCGCCGTTCGTGGCCCGTCTCGCGTCCGAGTGGTCGAAGCGCATGCGCCGAAGGCGCGAGTCTCGACCGCTCGGACGCGAGACACCCGGGGCCACGAACACGCCGCGGCCACGCGGCCAACAACACATGTAAACCCTGCGCAAAATCGGTGCGGCGCACTAGGTCCCACCTCGCTGTTGAGCGGATCATGGAGGCGAGTCAGCAAACCTCAATCACCTATTTGGAGGCCATCATGCTGATGCATCAAGGAATCGGCCTCGACCGGTTCAACGAAATCTCCCGGGCCCGTGCGATACACGCGCTCTTCTCCTGTTGTTGCAATGTCACCTGGGCCGCCAAGCTCGCCGATGCCAGGCCCTATCCGGATCGGGACGCCCTGCTGGCCAAGGCCGATGTCGAGTTGCTCGCGCTGTCCCAGCGGGATCTCGATGCGGCGCTCGAAGTAGTTGTGCACGAACATGTCTCGGGCGGCAGCGTGACCGAGCTCGCGCGGATCACGCGTGCGCGTATAGCGCTGATGCTCGGACCGAGCGAGGGGTATCCGGAATACTGACGCATTCACGAAGTAGCCCGGCGCACCATCCGCAATCGCTCTACTCTGGTGGCATGCGCAGGTCGACATTGCCACCGATCGCCTGCCGAGTCGCGGACACCCTCATCGCCCGAGGCCATCACGGTGTCATCGTGACCCAGCCGGCACCAACCCCCACCGTCGCCGATGCCGCGCGAACGCTCGGCGTCGAGGTGGGCGCCATCACCAGCGCGCTGGTGTTCCTGTTGGACGAGGATCCGGTGCTGCTGCTGGTTTCCGGCGCGCACGAGGTAGATCTAGAGTCCACCGGAAAGCGCCTGGAGGGAACGCTCACCCGGGCACCGGTCGACATGGTGCGCGAGGTGACCGGACAACCGATCGGCGGCGTCGCACCGGTAGGCCACCCCACCAACCTCCCCACCTGGGTAGACACCGCCCTGTCCCAGCACCGCGAGGTATGGGCCGCAGGCGGCCACCCGAACACCGTGTTCCGCACCTCTTTTCACGAACTGGTCCGCATCACCGCAGGCCTCCCCATAGATATCGACTGACTGCCAGTTCCGTGCCAGCTGATCTTTTGCCCACTGATCTCGCCAGCACATGGGTAACTCACCGGGCACGGGCCAACTCCCCCACCCCAATCCCGCCGGTCGCCAACGCCACCCTCCCCGCACCTAGATCTGGCCTGAATACCCGGAGAGGCGGGGGAGCGTAGTTTTGGACGGGTGACCGAAGCAGAACGGCCCGCCACGGATTTCCAGATCCCCGACGATCTGAGCGGGATCACCGCCGAGCAGTTCCGCGCCTCGATGCGCCACTATCCCGCTGGCGTCACCGTCGTCACGCTGAATTCACCGAAGGGTCCGATCGGTTTCACCGCGACCTCCTTCGCGTCCCTGTCGCTGGCGCCGCCGCTCGTCTCCTTCAATATCGCGCACACCTCGTCCAGCCTCACCGCGCTGCTCGACGCCGACTCCGTCGTCATCCATTTCCTCGGCGAACACCAGCACGAACTGGCCCAGCGCTTCGCCCGCACCGCCGAGGACCGCTTCACCGACCGCTCCCTGTGGACCACCCTCGACACCGGCGAACCGGTCCTGCACGGCACCCCCATCTGGCTCCGCGCCACCATCCACCAACTGATCCCCCTCGGCGACCACACTCTCGTCGTCGGCCTGGTAACCCGAGTCCACGACAACACCAACGAATCCCCCTCCGCCGCCCCCCTCCTCTACTACAACGGCCGCTACCACCGTCCAACCAAACTCGGCGACTGAAAGTACGCGGCCGCTAGCCGACGAGGCAGGGGGCGGCGCCGGTGGGGGCCTGCGAGGTGAAGGGGCGGGTTTCGGGGGCGGGGTTCCAGAGGCCCTGGGTGGTGGCGTAGTTCCAGGATGGGCCGGTGTGCACGAGGGTGGCGATGGCTTGGATGAGACGGTCCACGTCGGCGGGGGTGGTGCCGAGGCCGACGCTGGCGCGCAGGGCTCCGTCGAGGTCGAGGCGGGCGAGCAGCGGGTGGGCGCAGAAGCGGCCGTCGCGGACGCCGATGCCGTGCTCGGCGGAGAGGTAGGCGGCGACGTGGCCGGGGACGAAACCGTCCAGGGTGAAGGCGACGATGCCGACGGTGTCGGGGGCGTCGGTCCAGATGCGCAGCAGGTTGACGCCGGGGATGGCGGCGAGGCCGTCGCGCAGCCGGTCGGCGAGCTGATGTTCGTTGGCCGCGAGGGTTTCGGCGTCGATCTCACAGAGGGCATCACAGGCGGCGGCGAGCGCGGCGGCGCCGAGCACGTTGGGCGAACCGCCCTCGTGTCGCTGCGGGGCCGGTGCCCATTCGGCGCCGGTGGTGGTGACCTCGCGGACCGCGCCGCCACCGGCGAGGTAGGGCTCGGCGTTGTCGAGCCAGTCGCGGCGGCCGACGAGCACGCCGGCGCCGAACGGCGCGTACAGCTTGTGGCCGGAGAACGCGAGGTAGTCGATGCCGGTGTCGCGCAGGCTGATTCGCCGGTGCGGCGCGAGCTGTGCGGCATCGACGATGATGCGGGCGCCGCACTGGTGAGCGATGGTGGCAAGGCGTTCGAGCGGCAGCACCTCGCCGGTGACATTGGAGGCGCCGGTCACCGCGAGCAGCGCGGCCGGCTTGCTGCACAGCTCGGCGACCAGCCGTCCGATGGTCTCCTCGACGGTGGCCGCGGCCTGCACAACGCGACGGCCGTGCCTGGTCCACGGCAGGAAGTTGGCGTGATGCTCGATGTCGAGCACCACGGTGTCGCCGGGCACGCAGGACGCGAGCAGGTTCAGCGAGTCGGTGGTGTTGCGGGTGAACACCACCACTTGATCGTCGGCCGCGTCGAGGAACCGGCTCACCGAACCGCGGGCGGCCTCGTAGCACTCGGTGGAGATCCGCGAGGCGTAACCGGCACCGCGGTGCACGCTCGCGTAGAACGGCAGCAGCTGCTGCACCCGGTCGGTGACCTGGGCCAATGCCGGTGCGCTCGCGGCATAGTCGAAGTTGGCGTAGGTGGTCGTCCCGCCCTGAACGAGCGGCACCTGGAGGTCGTCACCGGAAACCCGGGCGAGGGGGGCACAGTTCTGAGCAACCACAGCAGTCATCACGAAAATCCCGTCGACTCTGGGACTCGTCATCAGAAGATTCATCGAGTCCGCGCTTGCCGCACCCGGTCGGGCGTCGGCCTGGTCGTCACCCGGAGCACCCCACCGCGGAGGAGGGTTGCCGACCAGCAAGCCGGGGCTGAACGCTGGTACTCATGACCTGACCCGAGATTGGCAGATCCGCCCCCGAGCTGTCAACTGTTTCTGATCTCCAAGGCCATCGGCGCCGCGTGTCCGGACTGCCGTGTCCGTTCGCTCGGCATTCACCGCGGCTGTCGTCTCCGCGGCCTGATCGATCCGGTCCGAAACGCCCTGAGCTGCAAGATCACCGGGCCGATGAGGGGAATCACATCGGCGCGCACAGCGACCTTCTGGCGAACTCGCCCGGTAACCCGCCCACCAGGCATTGCTTCGGCGCGCCCGACGGAAATCGCCACGACCTGCAACAACCCCGCCCGCGGCCAGGGAACCTGGAACAGCGCCGGTGAACAACAAACGTCGACAACCCCGAGTACCGTGGACAACTGGTCACCGTGGTGTTTGCCCACTGGTAACCCAGCTATGACACAAACAACACCAGGGAAGTGCGAGGCAGGTCGAATGGGAGGTGGGCAGGGCGTCATGCTCCAGCCACAGGTTGATGTGACGGTTGATCCCCTATTACGGACCGCGCACACGCCACCGGCCCGGACCCTCGTCGACATCCTGACCGCGACCGCGCTGACCCATCCCGACGCACCCGCCATCGACGACGGCGACGTGGTGCTCAGCTACCTCGAGCTCGTCGTCGAGATCGAGAAGACCTTGGCCAGGCTCGCCACCGCGGGCGTGCGACCCGGCGACCGGGTCGGCGTGCGGATGCCGTCGGGTTCTCGCCAGCTCTACCTGACCATCCTCGCCGTCCTGTACTCCGGCGCCGCCTATGTGCCGGTCGACGCCGACGACCCGGACGAGCGGGCCCAGCTGGTCTTCGGCGAGGCGCAGGTCACCGCGATCGTGACGGCGGCTGGCATCGCGACCACAGCGGCGGGAATCCGTGCGGCCGAAGACAATCCGGCCGACGCGCGAACCAGCACCCTGCCGACCCCCGCCGACGACGCCTGGATCATCTTCACCTCCGGCTCCACCGGAACGCCGAAAGGTGTTGCGGTGACCCATCGCAACGCCGCCGCGTTCGTTGACGCCGAGGCCAGGCTCTTCCTGCCGGACGCCCCGATCGGCCCAGGCGACCGTGTGCTCGCCGGACTCTCGGTCGCCTTCGACGCCTCCTGCGAGGAAATGTGGCTGGCCTGGCGCAACGGCGCCTGCCTCGTGCCTGCCCCGCGCGACCTGGTCCGCACCGGCGCCGATCTCGGCCCGTGGCTGGTTCGCCGGGAAATCAGCATCGTCTCGACCGTGCCGACACTGGCCGCGACCTGGCCCGCCGAGGCGCTGGACGCGGTCCGGCTGTTGATCTTCGGCGGCGAGGCCGTTCCGCCCGAACTCGCGGAACGTCTTGCCGGCAACGGCGATACGGATCGCGAGGTCTGGAATACCTACGGCCCCACCGAGGCAACAGTGGTCGCCTGCACCGCGCTGCTCGACGGCACGTGGCCCATCCGGATCGGGCTGCCGCTCGACGGCTGGGACCTCGTCGTCATCGACGCGGCCGGAAACCCGGTCGGCGAGGGCGAATCCGGCGAGCTGGTGATCGGCGGCGTCGGCCTGGCCCGCTACCTCGATCCCGCGAAGGACGCCGAGAAGTACGCGCCGCTGCCCTCGGTCGGCTGGGAGCGCGCCTACCGCAGCGGCGACCTGGTCCGCAACGACAGCGCGGGTCTGGTCTTCCTCGGCCGTGCCGACGACCAGATCAAGCTCGGCGGCCGCCGCATCGAACTCGGCGAGATCGACAACGCGCTGCAACACCTGCCAGGCGTCACCGGCGCCGCCGCCGCGATCCGAACGACCAAGGCGGGCAACAAGATCCTGGTCGGCTACCTCACCGGAACCGGCCCCGATTTCGACAGCAAGGCGGCCAGAGCCCAACTCGCCGAACAACTTCCGGCGCCGCTGGTCCCCCGGCTCGCGGTGGTCGACGAACTGCCGACCCGCACCTCGGGCAAGGTCGACCGCAACGCGCTGCCCTGGCCGCTGCCGAACAACACCGATGACGACGACAGCGATCTGACCGGCACCGCGCAATGGGTTGCCGGACTGTGGGATTCGGTGCTCGGCGGCGAGGTCACCGACCTCGACGCCGACTTCTTCGACCTTGGCGGCGGCTCGCTGGCGGCGGCCCAGATGGTCACCGCGCTGCGCGCGCGTTATCCACAGATCACCGTCGCCGACCTCTACGACCACCCCCGCCTCGGCGCACTGGTGGAACTGCTGGAACAGAGCACACCGGCCGTCGCCGTCGAGGAGCGCGTGGTGCGCCCGACACCGCGGCCCGCCCAGTGGGCGCAGGTGCTCGCCACCATTCCACTCACCACACTCACCGGCCTGCAGTGGCTCACCTGGCTTGCCATCGTCGGCAATATCGCGGCCTGGTCCGGCTCGCTGCCGTGGCTGCCGCAGCTGTCCTGGTGGTGGACGCTGGTGGCGTTCCTGCTCTTCATCTCGCCCCCAGGCCGGATGGGGATCTGCGTTGTCGGCGCTCGACTGCTGCTGCGCGGCGTCGAACCCGGTCGATACCCGCGCGGCGGCTCGGTGCACCTGCGGCTGTGGGCCGCGGTGCGCCTGTCCGAGGCGAGCGGTGCCGAAAACCTCTCGGGCGCACCGTGGATGGTGCCGTTCGCGCGTGCGCTCGGCGCCAAGATCGGCAAGGGCGTCGACCTGCACACCCTCCCGCCGGTGACCGGCATGCTCGAACTGGGCGACGGCTGCAGCGTTGAACCCGAGGTCGATCTGTCCGGCTACTGGATCGACGGCGACGTCGTGCACCTCGGCCCGATCGCCATCGGACCGGGTGCGGTGGTCGGCGCCAGATCGATCCTGCTGCCCGGCACCAGAATCGGTAAGAACGCCGAGATCTCGCCGGGCTCCGCGGTATCCGGCAAGGTCAAGGCCGAGCAGGAGTGGGCGGGCTCGCCTGCCGCGAAAATCGGTAAAGCACATCATCGCTGGCCGGGGCACACGCCCGATCGCGCGGCACACTGGGTGGCGATCTTCGGCATCACCTCGATGGCGTTGGCCGCGGTACCCATCCTCGGCATCGGCGCCGGTGGCCTCTTCATCGCCTGGTTCATCCGCGACACCCGCACCCTCGCGGGCGGTTTGGGCCGCGCCTTCGCGATCCTGCCGGTCGCGACGCTGCTCAGCCTCGCGGTGTACGCGGCGATCACCATCATCCTGGTACGACTGCTCAGCTTCCGGTTGCGCGAGGGCTATCACCCGGTGCGCAGCCGGACCGGCTGGCAGGTGTGGTCCACCGAACGACTGCTCGATTCCGCGCGCACCTTCCTGTTCCCGCTGTACGCGAGCCTGCTCACGCCGATCTGGCTGCGCCTGCTCGGCGCGAAGATCGGCCAGGGCGTCGAGGCGTCCACGGTGCTACTGCTGCCCAAGTTCACCACCGTCGCCGACGGCGCGTTCCTGGCCGACGACACCATGATCGCCAGCTACGAACTCGGCGGCGGCTGGCTGCGCATCGGCGAGGCGAAGGTCGGCAAGCGGGCCTTCCTCGGCAACTCGGGCATGACCGCACCGGGTCGTCGGGTGCCGAAAAACGGTCTGGTCGCGGTCCTTTCGGCCGCACCGTCCAAGTCGAAGGCCGGCTCGTCCTGGCTTGGCAGCCCGCCGGTGCGGCTGCGCCGCGCACCGGAAAGCTCGGACACCGCACGCACTTTCGATCCGCCGCCGAAGCTGCGGATCGCGCGCGGCATCGTGGAAACCTGCCGCCTGGTGCCGGTGCTGGTCACCTTCGCCATCGGGCTCGGCGTGCTGTTCACCCTCGCCTGGCTCGCGCAGCACCTCGGCCATTTGGCCACCGCGCTGCTCAGCGGACTGGTGCTGCTGAGCGCGGGCGCGCTGGCCGGTGCGGTGTCGGTGGCCGCGAAGTGGTTGCTGGTCGGCCGGATTCGCACCGAGGAACATCCGCTGTGGAGTTCGTTCGTGTGGCGCAACGAGGTTTCCGACACCTTCGTGGAAACCGTTGCCGCGCCGTGGTTCGCGCGCGCCGCGACGGGTACACCGGTGCTGAACCTGTGGCTGCGCGGACTCGGTGCCAAGATCGGCCGCGGGGTATGGTGCGAGTCCTATTGGCTACCGGAGGCGGACCTGGTGACACTCGGTGACGGCGCGACCGTTGAACGCGGCTGCGTCGTGCAGACCCACCTCTTCCACGATCGCATCATGTCCATGGACACGGTGACCCTCGGCGCGGGTGCCACGCTCGGCCCGCACTGCGTCGCGCTGCCCGCCTCGACCATCGGCGAGGGCGCGACCATCGGCCCCGCCTCGCTGGTCATGCGCGGCGACACCGTTCCCCCGTCGACTCGCTGGTGGGGCAACCCGATCGCGCCCTGGTTCGGAGGCGACCCGGGAGCGGCCCGCTGATGCCGGACAAGTTCTACGAGGCGCCCATCGACGAATACCTGCCGCAGAACGGAAATCGGGGCTACCGGGTATCGCGGTACGAGCTCGACCTCACCTACAAGGTGTCGAGCAACCGGTTGGCCGGCCGCGCCGAGATCACCGCGGTGAGTACCGCTGTGCAGCCGCGCTTCTCGCTCGATCTATCCCAGGCCCTCACCGTGTCGAAGGTGTTCGTCAACGGTGCCAAGGCCGCGAAATACACCCACCAGCGCGGCAAATTGGTGATCACGCCGCAGCAGCGGATTCCGGCGGGCGGGGTGCTCTCGCTGGTCGTCCAGTACGCCGGTGTGCCTCGGCCGGTGCGCGGACCGTGGGGCGCGGTCGGCTGGGAAGAGCTCACCGAGGGCGCGCTGGTTGCCAGCCAGCCGAACGGCGCGGCGTCCTGGTTCCCGTGTGACGATCATCCGAGTTCCAAAGCCAGCTACCGGATTTCGATCACCACCGACAGTCCGTACTACGCGCTGGCCAACGGCACACTGCTGCGCAAGCAGGTCAAGGCGAGCCAGACCACCTGGGTCTACGAGCAGGCCGAACCGATGTCGACCTATCTGGCGACCATCCAGGTCGGGCCGTATCAGAAGCACCGCATCGTCGCACCGGCCAACGCGGTGCCCATGCATGCCGTCGCCCCGGCCAGGCTGCGCGCCAACTTCGACCACGACTTCGCCCGCCAGCCGCAGATGATGGACATCTTCACCGAACGGTTCGGGCCCTATCCGTTCGAGCAGTACACCGTCGTCGTCACCGATGACGAGCTGGAGATCCCGATCGAGGCGCAGGGCATCTCCATCTTCGGCGCCAACCACTGCGACGGCAGGCGCGGCGCGGAACGGCTGGTCGCGCACGAGCTGGCGCACCAGTGGTTCGGCAACAGCCTGACCATCCGGCAGTGGCGCGACATCTGGCTACACGAGGGCTTCGCCTGTTACGCCGAATGGATCTGGTCCGAGGCGGCGGGCGGCCCGACCGCGGACCAGCTCGCGCGTGCGGCCAGGCACAATCTGGCCAGGCAGCCGCAGGACATCGCCGTCGGCGACCCGGGGCCGCAGCACATGTTCGACGATCGGGTCTACAAGCGCGGCGCGCTCACGCTGCACGCGTTGCGCCTCGAGCTCGGCGATCTGGCCTTCTACGATCTGTTGCGGGAGTGGACGATTCGTTATCGCCACGCCTCGGTGAGTACCGAGGAGTTCACCGATCTGGCCGGGCATTACAGCCCGATTCCGCTGCGGCCGCTGTGGGACAGCTGGTTGATCGAGAAGCCGCTGCCGCAGCTTCCGCCTTCGGCGGCGTAGTTCGGTCAGAACACCAGGTATCGCGAGGCGAGTTCTTCGACGAGGGGGTCGTTGTCGGGGACACCGTTGAGTGCTTCGAGGTCGGATTCGACCGAGAGCTGGCGGGGATCATCCTGTTCGGTGTCCGGTGCGCCGTCCTCGGCGAGCTGGCGTAGGAGCTTCGCGCGGACACGGTCCTTCAATGAATCACTCATGGTTGCAGCTTGCCCGGTCGGCGGTCGGTGAACCGCGCTGGCTCGCCGGATCGGGCTAGACCGGGGTGAACCAGGTTCCCCACGGCGTATTGCGCAGCACGGTGTAGATCGCGAGTAGCGCGAAGAAGCTCCACGTCGTCGCGCGGTTGATCGAGGGCAGGCGCACGCGCTGGCCGCGCCAGGCGCGCACGCTCCAGTCACCGACCCACAGCACGAACGCGAGGACCAGCGGAACCGCAAGTACGTTGCTGTGCAACGAATCCAGGACGTGCCCATCGGTCAGGTTGTGCACCGCCCGCATGCCGCCGCAGCCCGGGCACCACCATCCGGTCAGCGCGTAGACCGGGCAGATGCCGTAGGAGCCGTCGACGTGCGGGTCGCGCACGTGCAACAGCACACCGACTCCGATGCCGGCGCCCGCGACCAGCAGCGGCACTGCCGCACCCCGCCAACCGGACCTGGTCGGGTGCGCTGGTTGCTGCTGCGCCGCCGGTTCCGGTGCCACGTGCGTGCTGTCCACAGCACCAACGGTAACTGTGGGCCGCCGGTCACCGCCACAGGATGCGTCCTAGTCGGGTTGGGCGAAGCGCAGGGTGTTGCCGGACGGGTCGGTCAATTCGAGTCCGGGACCGCCCGCGCCGTCCTCGGGTGGCCCCGGCTTGGCGTAGCGGTACTGCTTGCCCGCTAGCTCGGTGTACCACGCCTGGATATCGTCCACGGCGATCCACACGGCGGAGCCCGGTGTGCCGTCACCGTGGTGCTCGCTGAGGTGGAGTTTCGCCGAAGCCCGGGAGAGCTGCGCGTACAGCGGGAAGTCGTCGCCGTATCGGTGTTCCCAGTCGACGGTGAAACCCAGGTAGTCGCAATAGAACTCGTAGGCCTTGGCCACGTCGAACATGCGCAATATCGGGATGGGTGCTGCGAAGCCGATCTCGTCGGAAGCCACGCCGACGATCATCGCACCGGGGTACGACATGATCGAATGTATTTGCTATTTCCGCAGGTAGAGTATGATTTCCACTGTGGATGCCGCTGGTTTTACCCGGCTCGACGGTTTCGCGGTCAGCGCGACTCGCAAGCTCGACTTCGGGCATGTGGGGCACTGGTCCGCACCCAGGCATCGCGATCTCGACGACGACAACGGCGACCGGATGGTCGCGGTCGAGGTCGATCCGGGCGACGGCTCCTCGGTCGTGGTCTTCGTGCACGCGCCCAATCGCCGCGACGTGCCCGACGACTTCCACCCGGACGACCAGGTGTGCCTTGTGCTCCCCGACATCACCGCGCTCTACGCCACCGACTGACCGGCTGTCGCGCAAAACCGTTACTGGATCGCCACTTTCGCGGGCTAACGACGCCTGCCTGGTCGTGCGATGAACTCAGCAGAGGCCATTTTCGGCACGGTTTTTTTGTGAAGAGAGACAGTGTCACTGCACCGAATTCCGGGTATCCAACCCAACGAGCCAGAAAGTTCCGCTGCGGCGCGCTTGCACTAGCAAGCACTTAGCTTGCACTGTACTGTGGCGGCAGACACAAAGGAGTGCCCGATGCTGGTGAAGTCGATGAAGACTTTGGCGGACGCGCGTAACGGCGCCCTGACCGCCGCTTATCGTGCCGGATTGCGATCACGCACCTACCGGACGGCGTCGTTGAACGCTCCCACCGCTCCCCTCGAGGTCATCCCGGTCACCACCGTGGACGGCGCCCGCCTGCGGGTGCACGCCTACGGCCCCGCCGACGGCGACGTCATCGTGCTGATCCACGGCTGGAGCTGCAGCATCGAGTACTGGAACCCTCAGATCAATGCCTTCGCCGACCGGTATCGGGTGGTCTGCTACGACCAGCGCGGGCACGGCGCCAGCGAGCTCGGCACCGTCATGCCGAGCCGGGATACCCTCGCCGACGACCTGTCCGCCGTGCTCGACGCCACCCTGCGCCCCGGCCAGCGCGCCGTGCTCGCCGGGCACAGCATGGGCGGAATAACCGTGCAGGCGTGGGCGGCTCGCTATCCCGAGCAGGTCGCTCGCCGCGCCTCGGCGGCCATCCTGCTGAACACCACCTCGGGCAATATCCGCTACGACACCGACCTGCTCCCGCTGCTGAACAAACAGCTCACCGTGCAGAACAAGCCGGTGACGCTGCTCGGCGCCCCGGTCCGCCTGCCGACCTTCGTCTCCGAGACGGTGCTGACCAGCCCGGTCCCGCTGCCCGGCGGTTGGCTGGTCGGCGCGGTGTTCAAGGACCGCGTGATGGGCAAGCGGCCCACCGCCGACGAGGTGAACTTCTCCCTCGGCATCGTCCGCTCCTGTCGACCGCTGACCCGAGGCAGGCACGCCGCCGCCCTGGCCGACCTCGACGTCAGCGACGGCGCGGCCCATCTCACCATCCCCACCACGGTCATCTCCGGCAGCCAAGACCGCCTGCTGCCGGAACGGATGGCCCGCCGGATCGCCGACACCCTGTCCCGCACCGGCCACCTCGCCGCCTACCACAGCTGGCCGACCGGCCACCTCGGCAATGTCGAGGCCGCCGACCGCTTCAACGCGGAACTCGAGCAGGTCGCCCAGCAGGCCAACCTCCGCACCGCGGCCGCAGGCTGATTCCCAACCGTTCTCCTTGGCCGATCAACGGCGCCCGGCCCAGGAGCAACACCCGCACACCCCCACCAAGAAATACACCGTCACCGACGAGCGCCTACCACGTAGGCGATCTGCCATCAGGGAAGCAGCCAGTGGTGAGCGCACAGGCGCAGCGGATTCAGTCATCAACAAGCGCGGCGACCGTCTTTGTTGGGACCTAGTTGGGAGTTCAGCCAGACAGGTTGAACTCCGGTGCGGCCGAAATCGACCCTTGCCTGGGAGTATGGAGCCGCCTGCGAGAATCGAACTCGCGACCTTTTCATTACGAGTGAAGCGCTCTACCGACTGAGCTAAGGCGGCGTGCCTTTCGGCGTGGCGAGTCTATCGTCTCGGGGGGTGGATCGCGAAAACGGGTGGTCACCGGGGCGGATCGGGGGGCTGTCAGGTGGTTTGGGCGGCTATCAGGGCGGCGGCTAGGGCGGCTAGGGCGAAGCGGGGTTTGACGTTGACGTCGAGGGCTTCGCGGCAGGCGAGGACAGCGTCGATGGATTTGAGCAGGCCCTCGGGGCGGACGCGGTCGGCCAGGTCGTGGATCTGGTCGGACATGTCGGGGTGGGTGAGGGTGACGCCGGAACCGTTGCGGGCGGCACCGAAGCGCACGGCGAGGGCGTCGCGGTAGACACCGGCCACGTCGATGAGGGCGCGGTCGAGGGAGTCGCGGCCGGTGCGGGTGGCGCGCGACTTCTGCCGTCGCTCAAGGTCTTTCAGCACACCGGCGGAACCACGGGTAGCGCCCGCGGCGCCCTTGCCGGTGCCGCCAGCGCCCATCGCGGTGGCCAGTTCCTCGCGCTCGCGGTCGTCGCGGCCCGCGCTCATCTGTTTGGCTTCGTCGTCGGCGGCCTTGACCAGCTCGTCGGCGGCGGCATAGGCGGCACCGGGTTTCGAGGCGGCGGCGACCAGGGCCAGCGCCCGTTGCCTGCGGGCGCGCGCCTCCTCGTCGGTGGCCAGGCGCCTGGCCCGGCCGACGTGTCCGCCGCTGATCGAGGCGGCCCAGTTCGCGGTCTTCTCGTCGAGCTTGTCGCGTTCCCGCAGCACCCGCGCGATGGCGGGCACCGAGGGCGTCACCAGGTGCACGTGCCTGCAGCGGGAGCGCAGGGTCACCGAGATGTCCTCGGGGTCGACCGACGGCGCGCACAGCAGGAACACCGTCCGGTCCGGCGGCTCCTCGACCACCTTCAGCAGCACGTTGCCCGCGGCCTCGGTCAACCGGTCGGCGTCCTCGATGACGACCACCTGCCACCGTCCGGTGCTCGGCCTGCGCGCGGCGATCTGCACGATCTCGCGCATCTCCTTGGTGCTGATGCTCAGCCCCTCCGGGATCACCCGGCGCACGTCACCATGTGTGCCCGCCATGGTGGTGGTGCAAGCGTGGCAACGACCGCACCCTGGCGTGCCGGGGTCGGTGCATTGCAGCGCGGCCGCGAAGCACAGCGCCGCAACGGATCTGCCCGATCCGGGCGGCCCGGTGAACAGCCACGAGTGCGTCATCGCCCCTTGGACGACATCCGCACGGGCCGCGACCGAGGCAGTCGTGAGCGCGGACTCGACCGCATCCTGGCCGACCAATCGATCGAAGACACCTGCCACGCCGTACACCCTAGCCGCCCGCACCGACACGGATCGCCCGGTCAGCTTCGTGCGACGCGCGTACCGGTATTGACCATGCCGTCGGCCGGGCGGATCCTCGAGAGGGAGGTGGAATCACCGTGCGGATTCTGTTGATCACCGGCGATGCGGCCGAAGACCTCGAGGTCATGTACCCGTATCAGCGCCTGCTCGAAGAGGGCCACGAGGTGGATATCGCGGCCCCTGCCGTCAAGAAGCTGCAGTTCGTGGTGCACGACTTCGTCGACGGCTTCGACACCTACACCGAGAAGCTCGGGCACAGTTGGCCCGCCGACGTCGCGTTCGCCGACGTCGATCCGGCCACCTACGACGCGTTGGTCGTGCCCGGCGGCCGTGCGCCGGAGTACCTGCGTAACAACCCGGACTGCCTGCGCCTGGCGCGGCACTTCGCGGAGGCGGGCAAGCCCATCGCCGCGCTGTGCCACGGACCGCTGATCCTCGCTGCCGCAGGCGTTTTGGTCGGCCGCGCGTGCAGCGCGTACCCCGCTCTTGCCCCGGATATCGAGGCGGCCGGTGCCAAGTTCGTGGACAGCGAGGCCTACGTCGACGAGAACATCGTCACCGGCCGCGCCTGGCCAGACCATCCGGCCTGGATGCGTGAATTCCTCAGGGTGCTAGGCACATAGCGCCGTTCGCGGGTCGTGCGCATACCTACGCCCGACCCGCGAGCTCAGGATTTCCCGACGCCGGTCTTCTTCACGGCCGACTTCTGCGCGGCGGTCTTCTTGGCAACCGTCTTGGTGGTCGTCGATTTACTGGCCGTCGCCTTCTTAGCGGCGGTTTTCTTGGCCGCGGTCTTCTTCGCGGGCGCCTTCTTGGCCGCCGCCTTCTTCTTCACCGGTCCGCGCGCCCGTCGATCCGCGAGCAGCTCCATCGCCCGCTCCGGGGTGATGGACTCGATCTCGTCGCCCTTGCGCAGCGTGGCGTTGGTCTCGCCGTCGGTGACGTACGGACCGAAACGTCCGTCCTTGATCACCATCGGCTGACCGGAGGCGGAGTCGTTGCCGAGCTCGCGCAACGGCGCCGTGGCCGAGGCCTGCCGTCCGCGCCGCTTCGGCTCGGCGTAGATCTTCAGCGCCTCGTCGAGCGTGACGTCGAAGATCTGATCCTCACTGGTGAGCGAGCGAGAATCGGTGCCCTTCTTCAGATATGGGCCGTAACGGCCGTTCTGCGCGGTGATCTCCTCGCCGGAGGCCGGGTCGGCGCCGACCACGCGCGGCAACGACAGCAGCTTGAGTGCGTCATCGAGCGTGACGCTCGCCAGTTCCATCGACTTGAACAGCGACCCGGTGCGCGGCTTGGGCGCGGCCGCCTTCTTCGCCGTCTTCTTGGCGGGCGCCGGGGTCTCCTCGGCGGCCGGTTCGGGCAGCACCTCGGTGACGTACGGGCCGAAACGTCCTTCCTTGGCGACGATTTCGTGTCCGGATGTCGGATCAATACCGAGTGAGCGACCTTCCTGCGGCGTCGAGAACAGCTTCTCGGCGACCTCTATGGTCAGCTCGTCCGGCGGCAGATCGTCGGGCAGGTTGGCCCGCTGCGAGATCGAATTGCCTTCGGGGTCATCAGGATTGATGACCATTCGCTCCAGGTACGGCCCATACCGGCCGACCCGGACGACCACGTCGCGGCCCTCGTCGTCGGCAAAGAGCTTGATGGAGTTGATTTCTCGCGCGTCGATGTCGTCGAGTCGCTCGCCGACCATCTTCTTCAGCCCGCCCGAGCGCGCGACCGACCCCTCGGCGCCGGTCTCGCCGCCGAAATAGAAGCTGGACAACCAACTTCCGCGCTGCTCGCGGCCACCCGCGATGGCGTCGAGGTCGTCTTCCATCCCCGCGGTGAAGTCGAAGTCGACCAGTCGGCCGAAATGCTCTTCCAGCAGGCCGATTACGGCGAATGCCACCCAGGACGGCACCAGCGCGCTGCCGCGCTTGTAGACATAGCCGCGGTCGAGAATCGTCTTGATGATCGACGCGTATGTCGAAGGACGGCCGATGCCGAGCTCTTCGAGCGTCTTGATGAGCGACGCTTCGGTGTATCTGGCCGGCGGATTCGTGCTGTGCCCATCGGGATTCAGCTCGACCGCGGTGACGCCCTGGCCCTCATCGAGCGCGGGCAGCCTGGACTCGGCGTCGTCGGATTGACCGCCCGCCTCCTCGTCCACGCTCTCCACGTAGGCCTTGAGGAAGCCGGCGAAGGTGATGGTGCGACCCGAGGCGGAGAACACACATTCCTCGCCGGTGGTCGCGACACCGGTGATGCGCAACGTCAGCGTGGTGCCCCTGGCGTCGGCCATCTGCGACGCGACGGTGCGCTGCCAGATCATCTCGTAGAGCCGGAACTCGTCGTTGTCCAGCCGCGCATGCAACTGGCCCGGCGTGGCGAAGGTGTCACCGGCGGGGCGGATCGCCTCGTGTGCCTCCTGCGCGTTCTTCACCTTGCGGGTGTACTGGCGCGGCGTCGGATGCACGTACTCGGCGCCGTACAGCTGGGTCGCCTGCGACCGGGCCGCAGCGATGGCCGATTCCGACAGCGTGGTCGAGTCGGTACGCATATAGGTGATGTAGCCGTTTTCGTACAGCCGCTGCGCGACCCGCATCGTGCGCTCGGAGTTGAAGCGCAGCTTGCGCCCCGCCTCCTGCTGCAGCGTCGAGGTCATGAACGGCGGATACGGCTTGCGGCTGTAGGGCTTGGCCTCCGCGGAGGAAACCACCAGGTCGGCGTTGTCGAGCGCCTGGGCAAGGCGGCGTGCGTAACCCTCGTCGAGCACGACGACGCCGGAGGCGGTCTTGAGCTGACCGTCCGAGCTGAAGTCGCGACCGGACGCGACGCGCGCACCGGCGACACTCACCAGCCGCGCCCCGAAGGTCCTCGGGTTGGTGGCGTCGCCGTCTTCACCAGGGCCCGCGTCGAGTTTCGCGGCGATATCCCAGTACTCGGCGGAACGGAACGCCATCCGCTCGCGCTCGCGCTGGACGATCACCCTGGTGGCGACCGACTGCACCCGGCCGGCCGACAGCCGAGGCATGACCTTCTTCCACAGCACCGGACTGACTTCGTAGCCGTACAGCCGGTCCAGGATGCGGCGCGTCTCCTGCGCGTCGACCAGGTCGTTGTCCAGGTCTCGCGTGTCGGCCGCGGCCGCCTGCACGGCGGGCTCGGTGACCTCGTGGAACACCATCCGCCGGACCGGGATCTTGGGCTTGAGGGTCTCCAGCAGGTGCCAGGCGATCGCCTCGCCCTCGCGGTCGGGGTCGGTGGCGAGATAGAGCTCGTCGGCGTCCTTGAGCAGGCTCTTGAGCTCGGCGACCTTGGCCTTCTTATCGGGGCTCACCACATAGATGGCCTCGAAGTCATGGTCGACGTCGACGCCGAGGCGCGCCCAGGACTCACCCTTGTATTTGGCGGGAACGTCCGCCGCCCCACGTGGCAGGTCCCGAATATGTCCCACCGAGGCCTCGACCGTGTAGTTACGGCCTAGGTAGGGCGCTATCTTTCGGGCCTTGGTTGGGGACTCGACGATCACGAGACGACGCAGGGGACGGCCCTGGTCGGCTGCACCGCGGTCTCGTGTTGCCACCGGCGAATACACCTTTCCTGTCGACCCGCGTTGGCGCTTTTCGGCGCTGTGCGCGGCTGGGGCAAGCGGGGACGACGGCTGGGCGTCGCCACCAGACACGTTTATACCTTGACGCTACGTGTGGTCGAGTGCTTGCGACTTGAACCACAGAGCGTACGCGCGTCACTGCGACTCAGTATGCCTTGTGTTCAGGCCCCGGCTGCGCCACGGCGTGTTCACAGTGCCCTGACCTGAGTCGCATGGGTGTGTCTTTGCCCTAGATATAGCTCGTCCCCCACCTCCGGGTTACCGGCGGTGAGGGACGAGTGTTGGATGGCGTCGCTCAGCTGAGCGCGCGAACTCCGGTGGCCTGCGGGCCCTTGGTGCCCTGGCCGACCTCGAACTCGACCTTCTGGTTCTCTTCGAGGGTGCGGAAGCCCGACCCCTGAATTTCGGAGTAGTGGACGAAGACGTCAGCGGAGCCGTCCTCGGGCGCGATGAAGCCGAACCCCTTCTCCGCGTTGAACCACTTCACAGTTCCCTGTGCCATTCTGTTCCTTCTCTTTTCTTACCGGAACGGCGGACAACTGGGTTCGTCCACCGGGCCCGTTCCGACCGCTGTACTGTTGGTTCCCCCTGCAGGAAAGCACCAAGCACACCGTTCGCAACATCGATCCTGCTGACGGTTTGGACTTTGGATCCGACCCTCGAACACAGAAGCTTGCGACCAGGAACCAGTGAACCATGTCTTCGAGCAATTCAACAGTCGAGTTACCGACAATTTGCAAAAAAGTTGATCTTGCGAATGCGCAGGTGAGGGACACAATGCCAGAATCCAGACTTGAGGTTCGTTTGCCTCCCGATAACCGAGTGAGCGTATGGCAAACAGCCTGTGACCCAGGTCGCTATTTGGTATCGAATTGGCAGGTAGGGCTTCCTAACCGCGCACGTTTCACACTTTCTCAGCGTGTCGCGGCGCGCGCCGCATGAATCCGACGAACTCGACCGCCCGTGCGGCGCTCCAAGACGACCTCAGCTACGGGACATCGTTGCTGAATCGTGTCCTGGCCAGAACACCCTCCGACGACCCTCGGTTAACCCATGTCGTCGAGCTACCTGCACGCGCCGCCGAGGTCACCACCTGGCCTGATTGGACATCGCCGGAAGTGATCTCGGCATTACAGGACACCGGGGTCGCCGCGCCGTGGAGCCATCAGACCCGTACCGCGGACCTCGCCTTCGGCGGCGCCAACGTGGTGGTCAGCACCGGCACGGCATCCGGCAAGTCGATGGGATATCAGCTGCCGGTATTGACCGCGTTGCGCGAAGACGCACGGGCCACCGCTATTTATCTGGCACCGACCAAAGCACTCGGCGCCGATCAGCTGCGTGCCGTCGGCGCGCTGACCCATGAGGGGCCGCTGCGCGATATTCATCCGGCGACCTATGACGGCGATACTCCGGCCGAGATCAGGCAGTGGGTGCGCGCGAACGCACGCTGGGTTTTCACCAACCCCGACATGCTGCATCTCGGCATCCTGCGCTCGCATCAGCGCTGGGCCAGGGTGCTGCGCAGACTGCGGTACGTGGTGGTCGACGAATGCCATGCCTACCGTGGTGTTTTCGGCTCGCACGTGGCGTTGGTGCTGCGCAGGCTGCGGCGGATCGCCGCGCGCTACGGCGCCGACCCGGTATTCGTGCTGTGCTCGGCGACCACGGCCGAGCCAGCGGCCGCCGCCTCCCGACTGATCGGGGCGCCGTGCGTCGCGGTCACCGAGGACGGGTCGCCGCAGGGGGCGCGCACCGTCGCGCTGTGGGAGCCGCCCCTGCTTACCGCGGTGACCGGGGAAAACGGCGCACCGGTGCGCCGGGCGGCCACCACGGAGGCCGCGCGGATCATGGCCGACCTGGTCGTCGAGGGCGCGCGGACGCTGACCTTCGTGCGCTCGCGCCGAGCCGCCGAGCTCACCGCGATGGACACGCGACGGCTGCTGAGCGAGGTCGATCCGAGCCTGGCCGAGCGCGTCGCCGCCTATCGGGCCGGGTATCTCGCGGAGGATCGGCGCGACCTGGAGACGGCATTGTCGGACGGTTCGCTGCTCGGCGTGGCGACCACCAACGCGCTCGAACTCGGGGTCGACATCGCGGGGCTCGATGCCGTGGTCATCTGTGGTTTTCCCGGGACCGTCGCGTCGTTCTGGCAGCAGGCCGGGCGGGCGGGTCGACGCACCCAGGGGTCGTTGGTACTGCTCGTGGCCAGGGACGATCCGCTGGATACCTATCTCGTGCACCATCCGGAAGCGCTGCTGGACAAGCCGGTCGAGGCCACCATCACCGACCCGCGCAACCCTTATGTACTTGGTCCGCAGTTGCTCTGTGCCGCATTGGAACTGCCGCTCACCGATGCCGAGGTGGACGAGTTCGGTGCCAGCGAGGTGCTCACCGATCTGGCCGAGAAGGGGCTGATCAGGCGGCGCGCGGGTGCCGAGGATCGCGGGCGCTGGTACGTCACCGCGGAGACACAGCCGCACGACGCCGTCGATGTGCGCGGCGGGATCGGCGCGCCGGTGGCCATCGTCGACGGGGAGACCGGCAGATTGCTCGGCACGGCCGATGCCGGGCGGGCGCCAGCGACGCTGCATCAGGGCGCCGTTCACCTGCATCAAGGCGATACCTATGTGGTCGACGAGCTGGATCTCGAGGACGGTGTCGCGTTCGTGCACGCCGCCGAACCGGGGTGGACGACCAGCGCCCGTTCGGTCACCTCGATCGCCATCGACGCGATGACCGACGAGCGTCGGCACGGCCACGTGATGGCGGCGTTGGCGCAGGTCAGGGTGACCAGTCAGGTGGTCGGGTATCTGCGCACCCTGGTCACCGGCGAGGTGCTCGACATGGTCGAACTCGACATGCCCGAACACACGCTGCCCACCAGGGCGGTGCTGTACACGGTCAGTCCGGAGTTGTTGGCGCTGGCAGGCATCGACACGGCGGACGTGCCCGGTGCGCTGCATGCCGCCGAGCACGCGGCGATCGGGCTGTTGCCGCTGGTGGCGACCTGCGACCGGTGGGATATCGGCGGGGTCTCCACCGCCGAGCATCCGGATACCGGGCTGCCGACGGTATTCGTCTATGACGGTCAACCGGGCGGGGCAGGCTTCGCCGAGCGCGGGTTCGCCCAGCTGCGACGCTGGCTCTCGGCGACCCTCGCCGTCATCGAGTCCTGTGCCTGCGCCGCGGGCTGCCCGTCCTGTGTGCAGTCGCCCAAGTGCGGAAACGGCAACCATCCGCTCGACAAGGCCTGCGCCGCACGCCTACTCACCGCGGTGTTGGCCGAGTTGTCGGTCCGGTGACGATGCCGAGCTCGGTTCGTAACGGCGCCGAGCCTCGGGCGTGATCGAATGTCCACCTGACCTGCTCGATCGTCGTGACAGCCCGGTGCCGCCCTTGCGGACCGTGGTCCGGGCACGCGGCCGAATAAAGAGGAATGTATTCAGGTTAACTGCGCTATTGCCACATCGCCGCCTGCGTACATGCGCATTCATTCGATTCTTTATCCGCGCCCCTGCGGAAATTATGCCGTCCGAAATTATTTGGCCAGGGCATTTACCGATTTCCGCTACTCGCGACAACCAAGAGAGTGCGCGTTCGCGCTTAGGTTTCTCTCAGTCTTCTACGGGTCCAGCCCGTGCGACCGCACGCACCATGCGGACACCTAACAGACCCATTGGTACATTCCTGTTAACAATCACAATGGCGTCCCACTCCGCGACTTCGCACCCTTGCATCCGAGTCCCCATCCGTCGCGCAACCTCCTCGGCTTCGGCACATCCCGCATCGGCTCCTTCGGCCAATGCGCCGGCCGCCGCGAGTGCCGCTAAATCCGCGGCCGCCTGCGCCCGATGCCGAGTGACGACCACCACACCAACCTGTCCGATCATCAGCGTCGCCGCGATGAGTCCGGCCAGTGCGAGACACGCGAACACCGTCGCCGTTCCGTCATCGGCTCGAAGGTCGATCACCCTGCGCATGCCCTGCCACCGGCGATGCGGTTCACTCCTTGGCAGCGACCTCAGCGTGTCCGCGCGTGCGGGCGGCTGGCGGTTCCACCCGCTCACCGCACTCACGGTGCCGCCCCCGGCTCGCGAGACGCGAGGGCATCCGCGTGCAGGGTCAGCAAGGGCAGGAGTGGCGCTCGGGCGGTGACCCGTGCGATCACGCGGTTGCCCTCGTTGTGCACCGAGATGTCCGCGGCAGGAGGTGCTACTCCGCGGGCCGCCGAGATCGCGTTCGCTTCGTCGCCGCGGGCGGACAGGCGGGCCGCCTCGCGGGCGGCGTCGACACAGCGCACCTGCGCCGACGCCGCGAGCAATGCTCCGATGCACAGCACGACCGCGACGACGAGGGTGCCGAGCGCGATCGCCGCCTCCACCGTCACCGAACCTCGATCATCACCGAGAGTTGCTGTGCCACAACGGTTTATCCGGCGAAACCGGCCTGCTACACGGCGGTGTTGAGGGCCCGATCGATGATCTTCGTCAGCGCGTTCACAATGCTGTCGCCGGTCACCACCCCGTACAGAACCGCACCGAACGCCGCAGCGGCGATGGTGCCGATCGCGTACTCCGCCGTGCTCATCCCGTCGTCGGCGACCGCCGCGTGCAGGATTCGCGAACGCAGCTCCATATATACAGCCCCCAACCCGTGGATCGCGTGGCTTGTCACTCGCTCGATTCGCACCTGATTCCCCTCTCACTTCATCCAGCGCGGCCGATCCGCGCAGGCATGTTCCGATGGGCCGAGTAGTCCGTGTGTTCACACCAGTCCACCGCCGAGCACCCGGCCTGCCAGGCCGATCACCACCGGCACGATGCCGAGGCAGACGAAGGCGGGCAGGAAGCAGAGGCCGAGTGGACCGCCGATCAACACCCCGGCCCGCTCGGCCCGCGCCGCAGCGGCATCCTCGACCGCACCCCGGCGTTGTTCGGCCAGCTCCCCTACCGCGACCGCCAGCGAGGCGCCCGACCGCGCGGATCGCCGGGCCAGCCGCGCCAACGACTCGACTTCTTCGGCACCCGCCCGTCCTGCCCCGTCCGCCACCACCCGCTCCCATGCTGTCGCGGCATCGGCACCGAGCGCGAGCAGATCCGCGGCCCGCCGCAGTGCCTCTCCCAACAGTTCCGGTGCACCGGGCGCCACGGCCCGCGCCGCGCCCGCCATCGGCAGTCCGGCCCGCAGGCACGCGGCCAACAGGTCGAACACCGACGCCGAGGCCAACGGGTCGAGCTTCTGCTTCGACGCGGGCACGACGGCGTGCGTCTGCTCCGGCTGTCGAAGGGCCCGCAGCCGACGGTTCACCGCGACGCGGCCGGGCAACAGGATCAGCGCGGCCGCCAGCAACACGGTCGGCAATGCCGGATATCCCACGGCCAGTTCCACGCTGAGTCTCCTCACACATCTCGGTGCACGAATAGGCCGCGCGCACAGGGCAGTTCGTGTCGGCCGGGTATGAGTTGCGCACCGAATCCGCTTGCCTCGCGATGAAACCGTCGTACGTTAGGCGGCGAAGTTGTTTCATACGAGCACCTTTCGGGTGATGGCGTCGGTCCACAGCAGGCCCGAGCAGGCGAAGGCGGCGCCTAGTGGAAGCAGGACCGTGCCCGCCGACGAGGCGAAGAGAACGTGCAATGGGGCGGCACCCATCAGTTGGCCGAGGCCGATGCCGAGCAGTGGTAGCCCGGCCAGCACGGCGGCGGACGCGCGAGCACCCGCAAGGGCGGCGGCGGTGCGGCCGTGAAAACGGATGCGCCCCACCAGGTCCGTGCGTGCCGCGGCCAACAGCTCGGCGAGTGCTAGGCCGTGCCGCTCCGCCACCTGCCACGCGTCGGCGATGCGCGACAGCTCCCCGGCCACGATGGAATCCGGATGCCGCAGCCCCTCGGCCGCGGAACCGCCCAGCCTGCTGCGCCCAGCACTCACCGCGAAGGCTTTGGCGGATTCGCCCCGCGCCTCACCCGCCGCGACCTCGGCCGCCGCACTCGGATGCGCGCCGACCCGCAACTCCCCGATCACCGCCTCCAACGCGTCGAGCAGATAGGCACATTCGGCGTTTCTGCGCCGATCCCGTCCCGCTCGACGAACCCGAAACCCCACCGTCGCGACCACCATCGCCGCCGCAAGAAACGGACCGAGCCCGAACACCAGCGCGGCAACAACCCCGCCACCGGCAGCGAGCCGGATCACCGTGTCGTGCCGCACCTTTCGAGCAACCACCGGATCGGCGAACAGTCCCTCGAATCGACGACGCGAAATGGACACCGGCGCCGCGAGCAACGCGAGCGCGAGACACGCCAACGCCACGCTCATCGGCTGCCCCATCCGCCGGGCAGCGCACAGTTCTCCGAAGCCGGACGCCCCGGTATCCGCGCTGGCCCGTGGCGCACTGGTGCGACCAGCCGACCGAAATCGTGCGGTTCGACTACATCGCCCAACGGTGTCGACGTCGGCGCCACGGCCGTCCGTGCGGCGATCATCGGTCGAGCCTTTCGTCGAGGAGTCGGGTCAGGTCGCTGGCGGCGGGAGCCGGGGCGCAGGCGTGCCAGGCGGGTGCGATATGGACGCGGCCGTTGTCGTTTCGGTGGACGAGGCCGATTTCGCGCAGGCCTCGGGTGCCGTCCGTTCGGCGGTGGACGTGCAGGATGACCTGGACGGCGGCCGCGAGCTGGCTGTGCAGGGCGGCGCGGTCCATGCCGCCAAGGGCCGCAAGCGCTTCCAGGCGGGCGGGTACCTCCTGCGGGGAGTTCGCGTGGACCGTGCCGGCACCGCCATCGTGGCCGGTGTTCAGCGCGGTCAGCAGGTCGACGACCTCGGCTCCTCTGACCTCGCCGACAACAATGCGGTCCGGCCGCATCCGCAATGCCTGCCGCACCAGGTCACGGACGGTCACCGCACCGACACCCTCGACGTTCGCGGTCCGCGCGACGAGTCGCACCACATGCGGGTGTGGCGGCGCGAGTTCGGCGGCGTCCTCGACGCACACGATCCGCTCGCTCGGCCCGACCTTGGCGAGCAGACCGGAGAGCAGTGTCGTTTTGCCCGCGCCGGTGCCGCCGACCACCAGGAACGCCAGGCGCGCCTGAATGATCCGCTCCAGCAGCCGCTTCGCGTCGGCGGGTACCGCACCGGCGGCCGCCAATGCGTCCAGTCCCTGGGTGGCGGGCCGCAGCACGCGCAGGGATAGGCAGGTGCCGCCGTGCGCGACCGGCGCGAGCACGGCGTGCAGTCGCACGCCGAACGAATCACCAAGCGCCGCTCCGGTTCCGGACAGTCTGCCGTCCACCCACGGCTGCGCGTCGTCGAGCCGCCGACCGGCCGAGAGGGCGAGGCGTTGCGCGAGCCTGCGCACCGCCGCCTCGTCCGGGAAGGTGATCGACGTCTTCTCCAAACCGTGCCCACGATCTATCCACACCGCGTCCGGTCCGGTCACCAGCACATCGGCGACCCGGGGATCGTGCAACAGCGGCTCGAGCACCCCGGCCCCGGTCATCTCGGTCTGTAGCAACCGCAGCGCCCGCAGCAGATCCGTATCCCCGAGCACCCCGCCCGCCTCTGCCCGGATAGCGGCGGCAACCTGTGCCGGGTCCGGATCCCCTGACCCGCCGGACAACCGCTCCCGCACCCGATCCAGTAGCTCCGACGTGACCAGCGCACTCATCGCCGCCGCCGATCAGCCGGAGTCCGGCTGACAAGGTGCGAAGCCCTGTCCCCCAGCCACACTCGGCAACCGCGCCGCACCATTACCGATCGGCGGTCAGTCGCACTATCGCACCGGTCACCGTGCTGACCCATCCATGCGGCACTCATCGCCGCTGTCCAGCGGGTGCGCTCAGCACGCCGAGTACCGCGTCGGCCGCGTCGCGCAGTGGTCCGCGACGGTGCACGGTCAGCCCGCCGCGTTCGAGGCGGGCGGCCAGGCCGGATTGGGCGCGGACGGCGGCGAGCAGCGGGAGGTCGAGGACCTCGGCGACCTCGGGGCCGCGCAGGCCGCCGGGGGCTGGGCCACGGACTATCAAGCCCTGGTTGGGATTTCGGCGTCCGATGTGCGCGGAGACCACCTCGGCGGCGGCGACCGCGCGCAATCGGGCCGGGACGACCAGCACGACGAGGTCGGCGGAGTCGAGCATTTGATCGGCGTGCGGGCCGCGTTCACCGGAGATGTCGCAAACCACCAAATCGCCTGCGGCACGGCCCGCTTCGATCACGGCGCGAACGGCGGCCGGTCCGATTTCGCGTGGCAACCGGCCCGCACCACAGCGCCCGCAGGCAAGCACCGCCAAGCCGGGCGCCGCGGTCGGCAGCGCCGAATGCAGTGCCGCCGCAGAGACTCTGCCGTCCTCGACGACCAGGTCCGGCCAGCGCAGTCCGGCGGTTGTTTCGATGCCGAGCAGCAGGTCGAGACCGCCGCCGAGTGGTGCGCCGTCGACAAGGACGGTGTCGCGGCGGAACCCTTCGGCGGCGGATCGCAGCGCGAGCGCGGCGGCGAGCGTCGACGCTCCCGCGCCCCCGGCCGCGCCGGCTACCGCGACGACAACCCCGTCTCCTGTGCGGTGTTCGCCGTACTCAGCAAACATCTCGATAAGTCCTTCGGCGGCGCCGGGCAGCGCGATAACGCGCTCGGCGCCGATGGCCGCAGCGGCTTGCCAGTCGAGCAATCCTGGTTCGCCTTCGGTGACCAGAACGACGCCGACCCGGCGCAGATACCCGGCTTCGGCGGCTGCTCGCGCCGTGGCTGTGTCCAGGATCACCAATGGCGTACCGGTCCACGCGTGTCTGCCGATGGGCAGTGCGCGTTCGTCGAGGCCGCGTTCGGCCGCGGCGGCGACGCGCCGTACTTCGTCGCGCAGCCGGGGGTCGTCGAGGAGCACGAGTGCCGGTGGCGGGCTGCTGTTGTCCGGCGCCACTTCAAGATTCATGCGGCTGAGCGTTGCCGAAATCGTGCGACGGCAGAAGGGGCGATGTGCCGATTGTGGATAACTCGGGGGTGTGCAGAACTTTTGAGTGCTGCGAATCGGTATCCGAGTGCGGTGAACCGGGGCGCGAACCGTCCCCGAAATAGAGGACGGCCCCAGCCGGGGGGGGAGGAGGCTGGGGCCGTCGGGTTCAGCCCCGGGGGGTCGGGCTGAACGCGCCTGGACCATGTCCAGGTGCCAGCAATACTACACCCAAGCCCCGCCCACAACGCAAGTCTGTCGCGGTAGAACTTTGCGGCGAATACCTGCCCTGTGGGCGCGGGGCAAACTCCCCGCTCGCGGCCCGTGGACGCGGCAAGGAAGCCATCATCATCGACCCCGGCGCGGTCCCCAGTCGATCCCCAGTCCCAGCCAGCAGACAGCGCGTGCCGGACCGAGCCCGCGCACGGCTCGAGCCGATGCGGACCTACGCCTATGCTGGTCGAGTGGACTCACCCACCGCGGACGGACGCGTCGCCGCCTTCTTCGATCTCGACAAGACCGTGATCGCGAAATCGAGCACGTTCGTTTTCAGCAAGCCCTTCTACGCGCAAGGCCTGTTGAATCGCCGCGACGTGCTCGAAAGCAGCTACGCCCACTTCCTGTTCATGCTCTCCGGCGCCGACCACGACCAAATGGAGCGGATGCGCGCCCATCTCACCAACATGTGTGCCGGGTGGGACGTGGAGCAGGTGAAATCCATTGTGGCAGAGACACTTCACGAGCTGGTGGATCCGCTGATCTACGCCGAGGCTGCCGATCTCATTGCCGACCACAAGATCCGGGGCCACGATGTGGTGATCGTGTCGGCTTCCGGCGAGGAGATCGTCGGCCCGATCGCGGAGGTGCTCGGCGCCTCACACACCGCGGCGACCCGCATGGTCGTCGCGGACGGCAAGTACACCGGCGAGGTCGACTTCTACTGCTACGGCGAGGGCAAGGTCGCCGCAATCGAAAAGCTCGCCGCCAGTGAGGGTTACGATCTTTCGCGCTGTTACGCGTACTCCGATTCGGTCACCGATCTGCCGATGCTGACCGCGGTCGGCCATCCGACGGCGGTCAATCCGGATCGCAACCTGCGCCGCGAGGCGGTCGCCAAAGGTTGGCCGATCCTGACGTTTTCGAATCCGGTGTCGTTGTGGGCCCGCTTCCAGGCGCCATCGTCCACCACCCTTGCCGCGACCGCGGTGGTCGGCTTGAGCGCGGTGCTCGCCGGGGCGATCAGCTATCGATTGCTGCGCCGCCGCAGCTGAGCCTTTGCCACCACTCACCGAGTGGCGGAGACCGCTGCTCGAGGGGAAGCCGGACACTTGCCGGAGGGGTTTGCCGACGGAATGTCAAGGCACGCGCGACCAGGCATTGAACCACGAAACGCCGGTCGACACGCCGAATATTGAATGTGTTCCCAGCTATTGATGTGAGGGCGGTCACAGGGTAGAAAGGTAACTACGGAAGGTCGGAAGGCCAAGGCAGGACCGGAAGAGAAGGTTCAGTCTCCCAACTACCCTTCCCAGCACGGGCACCAGGCACCCACGCGGAGCGCGCCGCGACAAGGGCAGAAGCGTTGTGGGCCTGCGAAATCCGGGTCTTCGTCGGCGAGGGCCTCGCACAGGTTGCGGGGATGAACCGCCGGAGTTCGGACTATCGCCGAGGCCGCAAGAACACAACCCACCCAGCACGCTTGGTAACCGGGTAGTCCGTGCTACGCGGGCGGCGAGGTCGACAACGACAACGCCGCCCGTTTTGATGTGCGGGCTCGATCAGTGGCCTATCCCGACGCCGAATCGGCGATCGATGTGGCTTCCCGTGCGCCATCTTCCAGCGCACCGCAGCACAGGATCACCCAGCTGCCGACAGCGTCCGCCGCGCCACTCCCGAACGCCGCCGCGGCATCGAGATAGGCCTGTCGACGCCGCAGCCAGAAAACCTCGGGCACCCCCAAACTGTGTGGGTCCAGCCCGCTCGACACCGCCACCAGCCGCGCGGCAGCACGCGCCACCACACCATCGGCGGTACCGAACGGCCGCAACGTGAGCAGCTCCCCGTGCACCACCGCCGCGATCACCGGTGCGGGCGCACCCGACCCGAGCACCGCCTGCACCAGCAGATCGAGCCGCTGCGCCACACCGGCATCCGCGCGCGGCCTGCCGAGTGACTCCTCGTCGGCGACCAGGTCGGCCGCGGCGAGCAGATGCAGCCGGGCCAGCGCCTGCAGCGGCGCCCGCTGCCAGGTGCCGACCAAGTTGCGCAGCGCGTCACCGTCCAACGCCTGTCCGACCCGCAGCGAACCGGCCAGAATCGGATCGCCGACCTGCCCGTCGGCGGGGAGTTCGGTGCTGCCGCCGTCGATGGCGGCGGAGGACCTGGCCGCGCGCACGGCGGCCTCGGCGGCCGTGGTCGGCCAGCCGCGCCGATTCGCCTTGTGCCGATGCACCTCGGCGAGCGCGTCGCGGGCACGGTCGGCGGCGGCGCGGACACCGGGCAGATCGACGAGAGGCTGTAGCGGATCGGTCACGGGTTACGAGGCTACTTGCGCGCGTTCGGCCCCCGGACCCAGCCCGCTCAGGAGCCCGCCGCACGTTGCCTTCGCACCGGCCCGATCTTCGTGGAAACGCGACTCGCCCCGACCAGGTTGGGTCGGGGCGAGCGCCGTACTCTTCGATTGCCGACGAGCCGGCTTCCTCAGCTCACCAACAGATCTCGGCCAGGAATGGCATCGAGCAGCCGCCTGGTGTACGCCTCCCGAGGACTGTCGAAAACCTCCTCGGTCGAGGCCGCCTCGACCACCTTGCCGGTCTGCATGACCAGCACGTCATCCGCGATCTGCCGGACAACGGCCAGGTCGTGGGTGATGAACACATACGACAGGCCGAGCTCGGCCTGCAGATCGTTCAGCAGCCGCAGAATCTGCGCCTGCACCAGCACGTCGAGCGCGGACACCGCCTCGTCGCAGACCACGACCTCGGGCGAGAGCGCGAGGGCGCGGGCAACGGCGACGCGCTGACGCTGACCACCGGACAACTCGTTCGGGTACCTGCGCATCACGGTGGACGGCAGCGACACCTTGTCGAGCAGGTCACGAACCACGGCCTCCCGCTCCTTCGGCGAGCCGATGTTGTGCGTGCGCAACGGCTCCTCGATGGTGCGGTAGATCGAGTACATCGGGTCGAGCGAGCCGTACGGGTCCTGGAAGATCGGCTGCACCCGGCGCCGGAACGCGAAGGCGCTCTTGCGATCCAGTTTGGCGACTTCCTTGCCGTCGAACACGACCTTGCCCGAGGTTGGCTCGAGCAGACCGAGAATCATCTGCGCGACAGTCGATTTACCCGAACCCGATTCGCCGACGATGGCGGTCGTGGTGCCGCGTCGCAGCCGGAACGAGACATCCTGCACCGCAATGAAGTCCGTCGATTTCCACGGCGCGTTGCCGCGGATCTTGAAGGCTTTGGTGAGGTTCTCGACAACGACCACGTCGTCCTGGGCGGCGGTCAGCTCGGTGTCGGCGGCCGCGATCTGCTCGGCCACCTGCACCGCCTGCTCGCGAATCTCGATGCGCTGCTTCACCGAAGACAGTCGCTGCGAGGCCAGCGAGGGCGCCGAGTTCACCAGCCGCTTGGTGTAGAGGTGCTGCGGTTCGCGCAGAATCTGCAGGGCCGGACCGGATTCCACCACCTTGCCGCGATACATCACCACCAGATGCTCCGCGCGTTCGGCGGCGAGACCGAGATCGTGCGTGATCAGCAGTACCGCGGTGCCGAGCTCGTTGGTGAGGCCGTCGAGGTGATCGAGGATCTGCCGCTGCACGGTGACGTCCAGCGCCGAGGTCGGCTCGTCCGCGATCAACAGCTTAGGGCGGCAAGCCAATCCGATGGCGATGAGCGCGCGCTGACGCATACCGCCGGAGAACTCGTGCGGATACTGGTTGACCCGACGCTCGGCGTCGGACATGCCCGCCTCGTGCAGCAGTTCGATGGCCCGCTGCTTGGCGGCCTTGCCTTTGGCGATCCCGTTGGCCTCCAACGTTTCCCGGATCTGGAAACCGATCTTCCACACCGGGTTCAGGTTCGACATCGGGTCCTGCGGGACCAGGCCGATCCCGTTGCCACGCACCGCGACGATGTCCTTCTTGGACGCCTTCGCGAGATCCTTGCCGTCGAACAGGATGGAGCCGGAGGTCACCTGTCCCGTGCCGGGCAACAGGTCGATGATCGCGTGCGCCGTTGTCGACTTGCCGGAGCCGGATTCGCCGACGATCGCGACCGTCTGGCCCGGATAGACCGAAAGGTTCACATCGCGGACGGCGGGTATCTTCTTGCCCTCCGAGCTGAAACAGACGTTGAGGTCCTTGATTTCGAGCAGTGGCGACTGTGCGCTGCGAGACTCGCTCATCGCTTCCTCGCCTTCGGGTCGAGGGCGTCGCGCACGGCGTCACCCAGCATGATGAAGCTCAGCACGGTGAGCGCCAAGGCCGCCGAGGGATAGAACAGGATCGCGGAGGTGCGAATCTCCTTCTGCCCGGAGGCGATATCGGCGCCCCACGACACGATGGTGCGCGGCAACCCGACGCCGAGGTAGGACAACGTCGCCTCGGTGACGATGAAGACGCCGAGCCAGATCGTGGTGACCACGATCAGCGGGCCCGCCGCGTTCGGCAGTACGTGCCGAATCAGCGTGCGTATTCGGGAAACGCCCAATGCCTTTGCCGCCGTGACGTAATCACTGTTCTTCGCCTGGATCACCGCGCTGCGTGCGATCCGGGCCGCCTGCGGCCAGGTGAATCCGGCGAGGATGATGATCACGGTCCAGATGGTCCGCGAATCGAGCAGCTGCATGATCACAATCGCGGCCAGCATCAGCGGGATCGCGTAGAAGATCTCGGCGACGCGGGACACGACCGAGTCGAGGAGCCCACCGTAGAAGCCCGCCAGCGCGCCGAGGATGCCACCGATCAGCACGAAGGCGATGGTGGAGCCGACACCGGCCATCACCGAAGCCCGTGCGCCGTACACGGTCCTGGCGTAGATGTCGCAACCCTGCTTGTCGAAGCCGAACGGGTGACCTGCCCCGCGCGGACTCATGCTGAAATCGCCGTTGCAATAACGGGGATCCTGGCTGGTGAACAGGCCGGGCCAGATCACGACGACGAGGACGAACAGGATCATCAACGCCGCGACGATGAAGATCGGGTTGCGCCGCAGCTGACGCCACGCGTCGTACCAGATGCTGGTCGGCGAGCCGCCGTCGACGACCATGTCGGTCGCGAGCACCTCGACCTCGTCGGGCGGCGCGACGAAGTAGACCTGCCTACCACGAGCCGCGCTCTCCGCGAGGTCGATTCCTTGTCCTTTGTCGAGGTCAGGCATAGCGGATCCTCGGGTCGAGTGCGGCGTAGAGGAGGTCGACGATCAGGTTCGAGACCAAGAAGATGATGATCAGCACCGTGACGAACGAGACGACCGTCGGCGGTTCGCCTCGGGTGATCGCCTGGTACAGCGTGCCGCCGACACCGGGGATATTGAAGATGCCTTCGGTGACGATGGCACCGCCCATCAACGAGCCGAGTTCGGCGCCGAGGAAGGTGATCACCGGGATCATCGAGTTGCGCAGGATGTGCACGGTTACCACGCGGCGCCTGCTCAACCCCTTCGCGGTCGCGGTGCGTACATAGTCGGCGGACATGTTCTCCGCCACCGAGTTCCGGGTCAGCCGCAGCACGTAGGCGAACGACAGCGACCCGAGCACGAACGCCGGGACAAGCAACTCGCCGAAACTCGCCTTGCCGGTGACGGTCACCGGCGCGATCCCCCACTTCACGCCGAGCAGGAACTGCGCGAGGAAGCCGACCACGAAGATCGGCACTGCGATCACGATCAGGCTGACGACCAGCATCGTCGAGTCGAACAGCTTGCCCTTGCGCAGGCCGGCGATCAGGCCGAACGCCACGCCGAACACGGCCTCGATGACCACCGCCATGGAGGCGAGCTTGATCGTGATCGGGAAGGCGCGAGCCAACTCCGCGCGCACCGGCCTGCCGGAGAAGGCGGTGCCGAAGTCGAACGTGACGATGCCCTTCAGATACAGCAGGTACTGCATGAAGAAGGGCTGGTCGAGGTGGTACCGCGCGCGGAGTTGGGCCTCCACCGCGGGGGTCATCGGTTTGTCACCGGCGAGTGCGTGAATCGGGTCGCCGGGGACGAGGAATACCAGGGCATAGATGAGCAACGTCGCCCCGAGGAATACGGGGATCATCTGAAGCAGACGCCGCACGATATACCAGGCCATTTCGCCTCCTGGGTCAGTGACGAGCCGCGCCGCACGGGGCGGCGAGGCTCGTCAGCGGCTACTTTTCGATGTTCTCGAAGTCGAACAGGCCGTTCCAGGCCAGTGCGGCGGACTTCACCTTGTCCGACCGACCAGCGGCGGCGATGTAGTCCAGCACCGGGATATCGGCCATTTGGTTCAGCATCAGGGTCTGCGCCTGCGCGACGATCTTGTAGGACGCGTCCAAGGTCGGCGCGGCGAGCGCGGCGTCGAGCAGCTTGTCGAAGTCCGGGTTCTTCCAGTCGACGTTGTTGGTAGCGGAGTAGCTGTAGTACTGCGAGGTGAGGAACTGCAGCATGGTCGGGTAGTCGCCCTGCCAGCCGTAGCGGAACGCCTTGCCGATGGTGTGGGCGTTCACCTCATCGCGGATGTTCTTGAAGGTCGGGTACGGCGTGCCGATGGAATCGATGCCGAGGGTGTTCTTGATGCTGTTCGCAACGGCTTCGATCCAGGCCTGGTGACCGCCGTCGGAGTTGTAGGCGATCTCGAAACGACCCGACCACGGGGACATGGTGTTGGCCTGGGCCCACAGCTTCTTGGCCTCGTCGGGGTTGTACTTCAGGAACTCGGAGCCGGGCAGGTTTCCGTCGAAGCCGGGCAGCGAGGCGGAGGTGAAGTCACGCGCGGGCAGCCGGGTGCCGTGGAAGATGTTCTCGCAGATCTGGTCTCGGTTGATCGCCATCGAGAGCGCCTTGCGGCGCAGCACGCCTTCTTCGCCCGAGAAGTGCGGCACATTGGTCTGGATGCCGACGTGCTGGTTCTGCGCGGTCGGCTTGGTGATGGCCCGATCGCCGAGGTCCTTCTTGTACGAGGTGATCGCGCTGTCCGGGATGGTGTCGAGGCTATCCAGGTTGCCAGCGATCAGATCGGCGTAAGCCGTGTCGAAGGACTGGTACATCACGAAGCGCAGGCCCTTGTTCTTGGGCACGCGGCCACCGTGGTAATCCGGGTTGGGTACCAGGTCGATCTGGACGTTGTGCTGCCACGCGCCAGTGTGCGCGAACTTGTACGGGCCGTTGCCGATCGGGTTCTCACCGAAGGCCTTGATGTCCTTGTACGCGGCGTCGGGCAGCGGGTAGAACGGCGCGTAACCGAGCTCGGTCTCGAAGTCGATGGACGGCGACTTGAGCGCGACGGTGAAGGTCTTGTCATCGACCACCTTCAGGCCCGACATCGTCTGTGCCGTCGGCTTCTCAGCCGACACCTCGTCGAACCCGACGATCGGGGTGAACACGTAGCTCTGCAACTGAGCGTTGGTGCCGAGGGCGCCGTAGTTCCACGCGTCGACGAACGACTTCGCGGTCACCGGGGTGCCGTCGGAGAACTTCCAGTCCGGCTTGATGGTGATCGTGTAGTTCTTCCGGTCCGTCGTCTCGATCTTCTGCGCCATCTCGTCGTGCGCGACGCCGTTGGCGTCGTAGTACTTCAAGCCGGCGAACAATCGGTCAACGACGCGGCCACCATAGTTCTCGTTGGTGTTGGTGGGTACCAACGGGTTCTGCGGCTCACCACCGTTCGTGGTGACGATGCTCGCATCGGCACTGTCGTCCGACGAGCATGCGGACAGACCGAGGCTCGTAGCCAGCAGTACTGCCGCAGTCAGCGCCATTGCTCTGTTGAATCTCAACGCGTTCTCCCGATTTCGAGAAGGGCGGAATCCGTGGCACGCGCATGAGGTCACCAGGCGCATGCCGGCACAAACCGCCTTGGGTGCCTCGCAGATTATCCACAACATCGGACTCTGTCATCGGATTGACCAAGGTTCGTTCCAGTTCGTTCTACTTGTTACCAATCCGGCAACACGGACGAAACACGGAAAACATCACGCGAAAATGACCTATCGACCGGAACATTGCCTCCATAGAGACCGTCCGGTGTCTCCTGGATCCACCCACTCCGTTGCGGATCGCGCGACGGCGTGTCGGGAAGGAAACCCGGTGGAAACATCGGACGCGGCGTAGGTCACAGTTGATTACTGTCGAACTTGCTGCGTTTGAATCGTGCGCTCAGGCTACGTGGAAAGAAGAAACGAGATGACCGAAACCGCCGACCACAGGGACTCGTACCCGCCGAGCGCGGAGTTCGCGGCCGCGGCGAACGCCGATGCCGGGCTCTACGAGCAGGCGTCGGCCGATCGCGACGCGTTCTGGGCCGAGCAGGCGAGTCGGTTGCACTGGCATCAGCCGTGGCGTCAGGTGCTGGACTGGAGCGACGCGCCGGTGGCGAAGTGGTTCGACGGCGGCAAGCTCAACGTCGCCTACAACTGCGTCGACCGGCACGTGCTCGACGGCCACGGCGACCAGGTCGCCATCCACTGGGAGGGCGAGCCGGGCGACTCGCGTGCGATCACCTACCGCGAGTTGCTCGCCGAAGTCAGCCGTGCCGCAAACTACTTCACCGAACTCGGACTAGAGGCGGGCGACCGGGTCGCCATCTACATGCCGATGGTGCCCGAGGCCATCGTCGCGATGCTGGCCTGTGCCCGGCTCGGCCTCACCCACTCGGTGGTGTTCGCCGGCTTCTCCCCCACCGCACTGCGCCAGCGCGTCGACGACGCGAGCGCCCGGCTGATCATCACCACCGACGGGCAGTGGCGGCGCGGCAAGGCGGCACCGCTGAAGGAGGCGGTGGACGAGGCGCTGTACGCGAACGGCGATGTGCCGCACAGCGTTGAACACGTACTCGTGGTGCGGCGCACCGAGATCGAGGTGCCGTGGACCGACGGCCGCGACGTGTGGTGGCACGAGACGGTCGCGCAGGCGTCCCCGGAACACGAGGCACAGCCGTTCGATGCCGAGCATCCGCTGTTCATCCTCTACACCTCCGGCACCACCGGAAAGCCGAAGGGCATCCTGCACACCTCGGGCGGATACCTGACCCAGACGTCCTACACCCACCACACCGTCTTCGATCACAAAGCGGGACAGGACGTTTACTGGTGCACCGCCGATATCGGCTGGGTCACCGGACACAGCTACATCGTCTACGGTCCGCTGTCCAACCGCGCCACCCAGGTGGTCTACGAGGGCACGCCGAACTTCCCGGACGAGCACCGGCACTGGCAGATCGTCGAAAAGTACGGCGTCAGTATCTATTACACGGCGCCGACGCTGGTGCGCACGTTCATGAAGTGGGGCAGGGAGATCCCCGCCGCGCACGACCTGTCCAGCATCCGGCTGCTCGGCTCGGTGGGTGAGCCGATCAATCCGGAGGCATGGCGCTGGTATCGAGAAGTCATCGGCGGCAACCACACTCCGATCGTGGACACCTGGTGGCAGACCGAGACCGGCTCGATCATGATCTCGCCGTTGCCCGGCGTCACCGCGACCAAGCCGGGTGCGGCGATGGCCGCGCTGCCAGGCATCTCGGCGCTGGTCGTCGACGAGGAGGGCAAGCCGGTGCAGCGCGGCGAGACCGAGGCCAACGGCTACCTTGTGCTCGACCAGCCGTGGCCGTCGATGCTGCGCGGCATCTGGGGCGATATGGATCGCTACCGGGCCACCTACTGGGAGCGCTACGCCGAGCAGGGCTGGTACTTCGCCGGTGACGGCGCCAAGCTCGACGCGGACGGCGACCTGTGGGTGCTCGGCCGGGTCGACGACGTGATGAACGTGTCCGGCCACCGGATCTCCACCGCCGAGGTGGAGTCGGCGCTGGTCGGACATTCCGGCGTCGCGGAGGCCGCGGTGGTCGGCGCCAGTGACGAGACCACCGGTCAGGGCATCGTCGCGTTCGTCATCCTGACCGCAGAGGCCAAGGACACCGGCGCGGCGCTGGTCGACGAGCTGAAGGCGGAGGTGTCGCGCGAGATCAGCCCGATCGCGCGGCCGAGGGAGATCCACGTGGTGCCCGAGCTGCCCAAGACACGCAGCGGCAAGATCATGCGCCGGTTGCTGCGCGACGTCGCCGAGGGCAGGGAACTCGGCGACACCTCGACGCTGGTCGACCCCGATGTCTTCGAGGCGATTCGGGCGACGAAGGCATAGTCGAAGCGATAGGCAGGGCAGTTTAGGGCCGGTGGCGTGTTTCGTCACCGGCCCTACCCGTTAGGATTGCGTAAGGTGTGCCGGGAAGTCTGGTCGGCATGCGATCACGTACCTGACAGCCGAATCGGTGGATGGCGTGGTCGCAGCGTTGACCGACCCTGCCGAAAGGTTCCCCGTGATCACGCAAGTGCGCTCGGAACTGTCCCGCTATCTCCGCACCGAAACAGTCGGCGGTGCAATCCTTCTCATCGCGGCCGCCGCGGCGTTGCTGTGGGTGAACTCGCCATGGGGCGACAGCTACGTGACCATGACCGACACGGTGCTCGCCATCCCGCCGCTGCACCTGGATCTCACGCTGGCCCAATGGACCGAGGACGGTCTGCTCGCCATCTTCTTCTTCGTCGCCGGGCTAGAGCTCAAACGCGAACTCGTCGTCGGTGAGCTGGCCGACCCGAAACGGGCCGCGCTGCCGATCATCGCCGCGATCGGCGGTGTGGTCACCCCGGCGCTGATCGCCCTGGTGGTCGGCCTCGGCGTGCCGGGGATGGATCGCGGCTGGGCCATTCCGGTGGCGACCGATATCGCGTTCGCGCTTGCCGTGCTCGCGATGACCGGTTCGCGCATCCCGGCGAGCGCGCGGGTGTTCCTGCTCAGCCTCGCCGTCGTCGACGATCTGATCGCCATCATCTTGATCGCCGTGCTGTTCACCACGACGCTGGCGCTGCTGTGGCTGCTTGCCGCCGCGGCCTGCTTAGCGGGGTGGGTGCTGGCCCAGCACAAACGGATCAGCACGCCGTGGCTCTACGTCCCACTGGCGCTGGTGTCCTGGTACGCGCTGCACGAAGCTGGCATCCATCCGACGCTGGCGGGCGTGGCGCTCGGACTGCTCACCAGGGTGCGGACCGACCCCGGTGAGGCGGAGGCGCCAGCCACCCGGCTGGAGCACCTGATCCAGCCGATCTCGGCCGGGCTGTGCGTGCCGCTGTTCGCGTTGTTCGCCTCCGGAGTTCCGTTGGACGGCAAGGTATTCGGTGAGCTGTTCAGCGACAGGCTGGCGCTGGCCGTCATTCTCGGGTTACTGCTCGGCAAGACCCTCGGAATCTTCGGGATCAGCTGGCTCGCAATCCGGTTCGGCGTGGCGAAGCGCCCGGCCGGACTCGGCTATCGCGACATGTTCGCCCTGTCGGTGCTCGGCGCGATCGGGTTCACCGTTAGCCTTCTTGTGGCAGAACTCGCGCTTGCCGACGTCGGAGACGGCTCCGCTGTCGAATTGGCGAAGGCCGCTGTGTTGGTCACATCAATGGCGGCGTCACTCGCCGGTTCGGCGCTACTGTTGCGGCGTGGGCGTGTCCACCAGGCGCGGCGGGATGCCCGTGCGCTACAACGAGAAGAGGACGCGGCGTGAGCTACGGGCCCGGAGGCGGTAGCTTGCGTGACCACGAAGGGCCCCGGGAACGCCGCAGATCGAACGGAGTCGAAGCAGTGCCTGGACAGGGAGAAGGGTCTACCAAGTGAGTGTCACAAACGGCGGTAACGGGAACGACGCACAGCGCGGTCGTACGGTGACCTCCATTCCCCTGTCCGACGCCAATCCCAGCGGCAGCGCCAGCTTCGGCACGCTGGTGCGCGACGCCACCGAGCAGATGTCGACCCTGGTCCGCGCCGAGGTCGCGCTGGCCAAGGCCGAGGTCACCGGCGAGATCAAGAAAGGCCTGCAGGGCAGCGTCTACTTCATCCTCGCGCTGACCGTCCTGCTGTTCAGCACGTTCTTCTTTTTCTTCTTCCTCGGCGAACTGCTCGACGTGTGGCTGGCCCGCTGGGCGGCGTTCCTCATCGTGTTCCTGCTGATGATCGTCACGACCGCGGTGCTCGCCCTGCTCGGCTATCTGCGGGTGAAGAAGCTGCGGGCGCCGGAGAAGACGATCGACTCGCTCAAGCAGGCCCGCGCGGTGCTGCCGCACGGACTCGGCGCCGCCGCCAACGACGAGCCCCGCTCGCTGGAAAAACCCGCTTCGTAACCGCTCGCTCGCGCGCGGATACCCCGAACTACTAGGCTGCCTCGGCGTGTCGTCGCATTTCATTCCGGATCCGTCCAGCGTCCGTTTCGACGGCCCGTGGGCGCATCGGGACGTTCATGCCAACGGCATTCGATTCCACGTTGTCGATGCCGCGCCCGACCGCACCGACGCACCACTGGTCGTGCTGTTGCATGGCTTCGCCGACTTCTGGTGGTCCTGGCGGCATCAGCTGACCGGGCTCGCCGACCTCGGTTACCGCGCGGTCGCCGTCGACCTGCGCGGGTACGGTGACAGCGACAAACCGCCGCGCGGCTACGACGGCTGGACCCTGGCCGGCGATATCGCCGGGCTCATCCGCGCGCTCGGCTACACCGACGCGACGCTGGTCGGGCATGCCGACGGCGGCCTGGTGTGCTGGGCGACCGCGGTGCTGCACCCTCGGCTGGTCCGTTCCATCGCGGTGGTGAGCTCACCGCATCCGGCGGCGCTCAAGAGCGCGGTGCTGCGCAACCGCCACCAGCGCGCGACCTGGCTGCCCAACTTCCTGCGCTACCAGCTGCCCCGCTACGGCGAGCGGCTGCTGACCACCGGCGACGGCTTCGAGGTCGAGCGGATGCTGCGGCAGCGGGTGAGTGGATCGTGGTCGGGCACCACCGAATTCGTCGATACCGCGCGGCGGATGCGTTCGGCCATCCAGATTCCAGGGGCCGCGCACTGTGCGCTGGAATATCAGCGCTGGGCCTTCCGTAGCCAGTGGCGGCCGGACGGTCGCCGTTTCATGGCCACCATGCGGGCGCCGATCCGCATCCCGGTGCTCGCCATGCGCGGCGACCTCGACCCCTACGTGCTCACCAGTACGTTCCGTCGTGGCCAGCACCTGTCCCCGGATCGCCGCCTGGCCACCATTCCCGCCGCGGGTCACTATGCGCACCAAGAGAACCCGGACATGGTGACCGCGGAGCTGGCGAAGCTACTCGCGTAACCGGACTCTCCGGGGTCGGCGAACTCTCCGGTGCCACCCTGATCAAGTCCGGATGATGAGTCCTGCCCGGTCCCGGGTCGCATCCGAAGAATCCGACCCGGGACCAGAACTCAGCTGAGCACGCAGGCCCCGGTGCCCACCGGGACATTCGACCCGGCCGCGGCATCGAGTTGGGCGCGGATCTCGGACAACGTGAGCACATAGCCGGTGTCGTCGTCGGTCACCGCGGCGCCGAAGACGACGCCGAGCACCTCACCATCGGTATCGACCAGCGGCCCACCGGAGTTGCCAGCGCGAACCCGGCCGCGCACGGTGTAGACCTCACGCTCGACGGTCCCGTCGCGATAGATCGTCGGACCGGTGAGATCCAGCGTCTCGCGGACGCGGGCCGCGCTCGCCGTGTACGGACCACCGCCGGGGTAGCCGAGCACGATGGCGCTGTCGCCGGGGCGCGCGGCCGTCGGCGCCTGCGGCACCACCGGGGCGGTCAGCCCGGGTACGGCGAGCACCGCGACGTCCTTGGACGGGTCGAACAGCACCACGTTCGCGTCCAACGGACCGCGCACGGTGTCCACCTGGACGCTGGTGGTGCCGGCGACCACGTGCGCGTTGGTCATAATCCGCTCGGGCGCGATCACGAAGCCCGAACCCTCCAGCGCCCGCTGGCAACTCGGCGCGACGCCGCGGATGCGCAACACGCTGCCCTGCAGCGAGGCGGCGACGGGACTGGACAGCACGCTCGGGTCGGGCGGCTCGACGGCGGCGATCGGGGCGCGGCCGAAGGGGCCGATCACGTCCGGCAGGCCGGAGGTGTTGAGCAGCTTGGAGAATTCGTTGGGCAGGCGGCGCAACCAGTTCGGCGCGACATCGTTGACGTCGGTGAGCACCCGCGAACCGTTGATCGCGGTGGCGATCGACGGCTGCGACGAAGTGGCCAGCGGCAGCGCGAGCAGCCACGCGGTGACCAGCACGGCCACCGCCTGCAGCACGGCGCCGATCACGCTGTCCACACTGCGGGTGAACGGATGCCGCATGCCGCCGCGCGCGGCCCGGCCGAGCACCATGCCCGCGACCTCGCCGACGATCACCAGCAGCACGATCAGCAGCACGCCGGTGAGCACCCTGGCGCGGCCCTCGCTGACGTGGATCAGGATGTGCGGAGCGATCAGGATGCCAGCGACGGCGCCGAGTACCACGCCGAGGAACGCCAGGGCGGACGCGACCGCGCCCTGCCGCCACCCGGAGGAGGCGGCGAGCAGCGCGAGCAGCACGACCGCGATATCGAGCCATGCCGATGTACTCATAAGGTCATTCCCACATCGGCCAGCGCGGTCTCCAGGTCACGAACGTCTTGATGGTCCCAATCTTGTTCCCAGCCAGCGGCTTTGAAGATTCCAGCGAGGATACCGCCGGTCAGCCCCCACACCAGCATGCCGTCCACCTGGAAGGCTGGACTCTGGTAGCCGAGGCTGCCGCGGACCAGGAAGCGGTTCGCCGGATCGAGCAGCGTGGCCACCGGCACGCGCGCCACCCGTTCGGTCTCGCTCTGGTCGACCACCCCGACCGCGCTGGGAGTGCGCCAGTAGGCGACGACCGGTGTCACGTCGAAACGCGACGGCGGCACGAACAACTTCGGTAGTACCGCAAGGGGTTCCACGCCGGAACGATCGAGCCCCGTCTCCTCGCAAGCCTCCCGCAACGCGGTATCGACCGGTCCGGTGTCGCCGGGATCGACCGCGCCGCCGGGGAACGCGACCTGACCGCGGTGCTGCCGCAGGGTGGCGGCGCGTTGGGTCAGCAGCACCTCCGCGTCGGCGGGTAGTCCGCCCGGCGCGTCGGAGTCGGCCTCGGGTGTGCCGCCGAACAGGACAAGGACCGCCGCCTGTCGCGGGGTCGAGGTGATGGCCATGGCGCGGCGCAGCGTGCGCGCCAGCGTGAGGGTGTCCGAGGTGTCAGCGGCGGGCTCGATGGCTTTGCTGAGCCACTTCGGAATGTCTTGGGGCACAGGGATTGTCATGCGGCCACGCCCAGATCCCGCGCGACGGCGTTCGCGATGTCGTCCACTCCGGTGAACGCGCGCACCGCCACCCGCGCGACCGAACCGTCGGCCCGCAACAGCACCGAGATCGGCAGCACCGAGGGGGCGCCGACGGCCGTGCGCACCCGCGCGTCGGCATCGAGCACACCGGGCAGTTTCACGTTCAGTCCAGTCAGCCGTGAAATCGCCTTGGCCTCATCGGGGTCGCTGTGCACGGTCAGCACGGTAATCGCGTTTCCGGCGCGTTGGGCGAAGTGCTGCAAATACGGCAATTCTTGCGCACACGGTGCACACCAGTATGCCCAGAGGTTCAGCAGCGCGGGCTTACCCGCCAGCGCGGCGGCCAGGTCGACGGACCCGCCGTCGGCAAGACAGCCGACCGTGAGGCCTGCCAGCGGTCCGGAACCCTTGGCGCCAGGGGCAGGCTGCGGACAGGCCGCGAGATTCGCCGCGACGCGTTGCTGTTCGGATACCCCCGCACTCATGCGCGCCTGCTGGCCGTTGTCCGCCGTGGTTTCGGTGTCCCGTCCCCTCGGCCACAGGGCAAAGGCCAGTGCGATCACCGCGATCAATCCCGCAAGCGCCCATCGCCAGGCGACCGGGAGTTGTCTCACCGGCCCACCAGCTCGAGCAGATGCTCCTTCTCCGGCCCCTTCACCAGCTCGGCGGCGGTGTCCGGGTCGGTGGGGCCGGCCCCGAACGACGGGCAGTCCTTGGCGAGCACGCACACACCGCAGGCCGGTTTGCGGGCATGGCACACCCGGCGGCCGTGGAAGATCACCCGGTGCGACAGCATCGTCCAGTCTTTGCGCTCGATGAGCTCGCCGATGATGTGCTCGACCTTCACAGGGTCTTCCTCGGTGGTCCACCCCCAGCGCCGCACCAGCCGACCGAAATGCGTGTCGACGGTGATGCCTGGCACGCCGAACGCGTTGCCGAGAATGACGTTGGCGGTCTTGCGGCCGATCCCGGGCAATCGCACGAGTTCGTCCATGGTGTGAGGCAATTCACCGTCATGATGCTCGAGCAGCGCCTGACCGAGGCCGATCAGCGAGCTCGCCTTGTTGCGAAAGAAACCGGTCGAGCGGATGTATTCCTCCAGCTCGGCACGGTTGGCCTCGGCGTAATCGCGGGCGTCGCGGTACTTGGCGAACAGGGCTGGCGTGGTGAGATTCACCCGCACATCCGTGGACTGTGCGGAAAGTATTGTCGCGACCGCCAATTCAAGCGGAGTCGTGAAGTCCAGCTCACAATGCGCATCCGGGAAAGCGGCCGCCAATGTGCGATTCATGCGGCGTGCCCGGCGTACTAGTCCGAGTTGGGTTTCCGCCTGTCGCGCGCGGGATTTCCGTTTCGGAGCGGCGACCGTTGCGGGTTGCGCGTCGGTCGCCTCGGGGGCGGACGCACGCCCGGTCCCGGCGGCTGTGGAGGGGGTGACACGCACCTGTCCACCATACGGAACCATCGGCGAACGTTGCCCGTCCAGTTCGGTTGCCGTGTTCCATCTGAGACCTAGACCGTGTTTACTCCTCCGTATGCAAGGACTCGCTGTGGTGCTCTTCCCAGTGCTGTTGATGCTGTTCGCACTGGGTATGGAGCGGGTCGAGAACCGGCTCCGCAAACTTCTCGAACCCGACGAAGAGGTTCAGCAGTACCTGGACAAGGCAAGCAACGCAGAAGTGAAAGAGCTGACGAGGCTCGGCCTGCCGGCCGCCGTCGCCCGGATGCGCAAGCGCCGAACGCGCGGCGAAGAGCTGGACGTGGCCCGGGCAAGCTGACGCGTGACCGACAGACCTGGCGACTGGAGCTCGAGCACGTAGGTGCCCGCGAATGCCAAGATCAGAAACTGGTACGGTTCTTCGCTGCGCCACGCAATCCACACGTTACGTGGTGTCTGTCACTACGCTGTCATCATGCCGCGTAGACTGCGCTGTTGGCCGAGTCGCTTTCGGTCCAGTTCGGAGCCATTTCCCATAAGGAGCACATAAGTGGACGAGGCCCTCGCCAGAGCAGGCATCTTCCAGGGCGTCGAGCCCACTGCGGTGGCCGCCCTCGCCAAGCAATTGCAGCCGGTGGATTTTCCGCGCGGCCACGTCATCTTCAATGAGGGTGAGCCGGGAGACCGGCTCTACATCATTACCTCGGGCAAGGTGAAGATCGGGCGCAGATCGCCGGACGGCCGGGAGAACCTGCTGACCATCATGGGCCCGTCGGACATGTTCGGCGAGCTGTCGATCTTCGATCCGGGCCCGCGTACCTCTACGGCAACCACGGTGACCGAGGTCCGCGCCGTCACCATGGACCGCGATGCCCTGAAGTCCTGGATCGACCAGCGGCCCGAGATCGCCGAGCAGTTGCTCCGCGTGCTCGCCCGTCGCCTGCGTCGCACCAACAACAACCTGGCCGACCTCATCTTCACCGACGTTCCCGGCCGGGTCGCCAAGGCGCTGCTGCAGCTCGCACAGCGGTTCGGCACCCAGGAGGCCGGTGCGCTTCGGGTCACCCACGACCTGACCCAGGAGGAGATCGCCCAGCTGGTCGGCGCCTCCCGCGAGACCGTGAACAAGGCGCTTGCCGACTTCGCGCACCGCGGTTGGCTGCGGCTGGAGGGCAAGAGCGTGCTCATCTCCGACTCGGAGCGTCTGGCGCGCCGCGCGCGCTGACGCCGCATCGATCCGACCGAACAACACGCTGGGTTCAGAGCTCCTAGAGCCCAGCGTGTTGTCGTGTTCGGAGCTAGCCGGGCGTTAGCCCTCGGCGCGCAGGTACTCCAGCTGCGCCTGCACCGAGCTGCGGGCGGCCAGCCACAGGCGTTTGTCGACATCGGCGTAGACGCGCCGGACCACCGCCATCGCGCCCGCGTTCGGTCCGAGCACCCGCAAGGCCTCACGCACCTGATCGAGGCGTTGCTGGCGGTGCGTGATGTAGTACCGGGCCACCGGCGCCAGATCGGGATGATCCGGGCCGTGCGCGGGCAGCAGCGCCTTGCCCGCGCCGATCTCGACCAGCTTGTCCAGCGAGGACAGATAGTCCGCCAGGGTTCCGTCGGTCGAATCGAGCACGGTGGTTCCGCTGCCGAGAATGGTGTCGCCGGTCAGCACCGCGTCGTCGAGCACGAAACTCAGCGAATCACCGGTGTGGCCAGGCGTGGCCAGGACGGTAATCCGCAAGCCGGCGGCCTCGATCACCTCGCCGTCGAACAGCGGCGTGTCCGAACCGCGCAGGAACTCGGTTTCCTTGGCGCGCACCCGGGTTCCGGTCAGCTTGACGAGGTGGTCGATGCCACCGGTGTGATCGTGATGCCGATGGGTGATCAGCGTCAGGGCGATATCGCCCCCGGTGACCTCGGCGATCGCGGCGCCGTGCGCCTTGTCCTTCGGACCGGGATCGATCACCACACAATCGGACCGGCCGGGTGCCCGCAGGATCCAGGTGTTGGTTCCCTCCAAGGTCATCTGGCCCGGGTTGTCCGCGAGCAGCACCGCTGCCGTCGGGGTGACCTGGCGTAGTTGTCCGTAAGCGGGATGAGTCAGCGTCATCGATGTACCTCAGTCGATCGAATCCCAGTCCGGGACCTTACGTTTATTGCACCTCGACGATGATCTCTACCTCGACCGGGGTGTTCTTCGGCAATTCCGACACGCCGACGGCGGACCGCGCGTGCACGCCCGCGTCACCGAACACCTCGCCGAGGAACTCCGACGCGCCGTTGATCACAATCGGCTGATCGTTGAATCCCGGTGCGGAGGCGACGAATCCGACCACCTTCACGACACGCACCACGGCGTCGAGTCCGACCAGATCGTGCACCGCCGCCAGCGCGTTGAGCGCGCACAGTCGCGCGGCTTCCTTCGCCTGCTCGGTGCTCACCTCGGCGCCGACCTTGCCCGCCACCGTCAACTGGCCATCCGCCATCGGCAGCTGGCCGGAGGTGTAGACCAGCGAACCGGTTCGGATCGCCGGGATGTACGCGGCGACGGGCGCCACGACCGGAGGCAGGGTCACTTCGAGCTTCGCGAGATTGCTCTCCCACTCGGTCACTGCGGTCATCCCCTTCTCCTTTACTTCGGGCGCTTGAGGTAGGCGACGTGCTGCTCGCCGGTCGGCCCTGGCAGCACGGTCACCAGCTCCCAGCCGTCGGCGCCCCACTGATCGAGAATCTGCTTGGTCGCGTGCGTTAACAGCGGCACGGTCGCGTACTCCCACAAGCTCGCTTCACTCATGTGGGTGAGCGTAGCTCTGTCTAATTTGCGGCGCCTGCGGCACCGCGTGTTCGCGGCCCCCGGGTGTCTCGCGTCCGAGCGGCCACGACTAGCGACTTCGTCGCATGCGCTGCGGCCACTCGGACGCGAGACGGGCCGCGAACGAACATGCTCGATCTCGCTGCGCTCGAAACCGGCGGTCTACCGAGGGGTTCGGTGCCAGATTCGGCAGCGGCAGAAGCTGAACCGTCGGTGTTGCCCAGGACGCAACCAGCCTGCTGTCTGGTACAGACACACGCCCTGGACCAGGCACTAGGCGGATCCCTCGGGCGCGATCTCAGAACGGGTTATAGGCTCGCGAACGTGGGAGTACCAACAGCAGTGCCTCTTTCGGCGGAGCCGGGACTGGAAACAGGGTGGCCGAAGCGCGCGGAAAAGGCCCGCTTGCACTATGTCTCCGGAAAGGGAGGCACGGGCAAGTCCACGGTGGCCGCCGCGCTCGCGCTGGCATTGGCCGCTGGCGGGCGCCGGGTGCTGTTGGTGGAGGTGGAGAGCAGGCAGTCCATCGCGCAGCTGTTCGATCTGCCGCCGCTGCCGCCCACCGAGACCAGGATCGCCACCGCCGACGGTGGCGGCGAGGTGGTCGCGCTCGCGCTCGACATCGAGCACGCGTTCCTCGAATACCTGGACATGTTCTACAACCTCGGCTTCGCGGGCCGGGCGATGCGCCGGATGGGCGCCATCGAGTTCGTCACCACCATCGCACCTGGTCTGCGTGATGTCATCCTGACCGGCAAGATCAAGGAGACCGCGGTCCGGACCGACAAGTCGGGCAAGCGGGTCTACGACGAGATCGTGGTCGACGCCCCACCGACCGGCCGGATCGCCAGCTTCCTCGACGTCACCCAGGCCATGCTCGAGGTGGCCAAGGGCGGGCCGATCGCCTCGCAGGCCGAGGGCGTTTCCCGGCTGCTGCACTCGGACCAGACGATGATCCACCTGGTCACGCTGCTCGAGGCGCTGCCGGTGCAGGAGACCGCCGACGCCGTCGCGGAATTGAAGGCGGCGGATCTGCGCATCGGCACGGTGATCGTGAATCGCGCCACCGAGGGCCAGCTGCCGCCCGAGCTGCGGGCCAAGGCCGCGCAGGGCGATGTCGACACCGACGCCGTCCGGGCGGGCCTGGCCGAGGTGGGTATTACCCTGCCGGACAACGACTTCCAGGGCTTGATCACCGAAACCATCGAGCACGCCGCCACTTTGCAGGCGCAGGACGACAGCGCCGCCGAGCTCGGCAAGGTCGACGTGTCCCGCTTGTACCTGCCCGCCCTGCCCGACGGCATGGACCTGGGCGGCCTCTACGAACTGGCCGAACATCTCAGTACGCAAGGGGTCCGCTAGCCATGAGTACGCCGATTGTGGCTGCGCCACTGGATATTTCGGACATCATCGAGGATCGGTCGGCGAAGGTGGTCGTCTGCTGCGGCTCCGGCGGTGTCGGGAAGACGACCACCGCGGCCGCCATCGCGTTGCGCGCGGCGGAGCGGGGCCGCAAGGTGGTCGTGCTCACCATCGATCCGGCGCGCCGACTGGCCCAGTCACTCGGTGTTGCCGACCTCGGCAACACCCCGCAGCGGGTGCCGCTCGGCCCGGAGGCCAAGGGCGAGCTGCACGCGATGATGCTGAACATGCGGCGCACCTTCGACGACATGGTGCTCGAGCACACCAGCCCGGACAAGGCCGAGCAGATCTTCGCCAACCCCTTCTATCAAACCGTCGCCTCCTCGTTCGGTGGAACGCAGGAGTACATGGCGATGGAGAAGCTCGGCCAGCTGGCCGGGCGCAAGGAGTGGGACCTGATCGTGGTCGACACGCCACCGTCGCGCAACGCGCTCGACTTCCTCGATGCGCCGAAGCGGCTCGGAAACTTCTTGAACGGCAGGATGATTCGGGTCATCATGGCGCCGGGGCGCGGCGTCACCCGACTGGTCACCGGCGCGATGAGCCTCGCGGTGCGCGGGGTGTCCACCATCGTCGGCGGGCAGATGCTCAAGGACGCGTCGAACTTCCTGCAGTCGCTGGACTCGCTGTTCGGCGGCTTCCAGGATCGGGCGGACCGCACCTACGCGATGCTGTCCAAGCCGGGCACCCACTTCCTGGTGGTCGCCGCCGCCGAGCCGGACGCGTTGCGCGAGGCGTCGTTCTTCGTCGACCGGCTCTCCACCGAGCGGATGCCGCTGGCCGGACTGATCCTCAACCGGACGCATCCGGCGCTGAGTGCGCTGTCGGGCGATCACGCGCTGACCGCGGCCGAGCAACTGGCCGACACCGATCCGCTCACCTCGGCCGTGTTGCGCATTCACGCCAGGCGGGTCGCCACCGACAAGCGCGAACAGCATCTGCTGCACCGGTTTACCGGCGCGCATCCGCGGGTACCGATCGTGGCGGTGACCGCGTTGCCGTACGAAGTGTCGGATCTGGAGGCGCTGCGCGCCGTCGGTGATCAGCTCACCGGCCACCGCGCGTCAGCTTGATACATAGACGCATCGGCTATTGGTCCAAACGGAAGTATTTACCCCCAAACGGGACTGAGCCCGCTTTCGCAGGCTCAGTTCCGAATGTATGCCGGGGCTACATTGCCACCTGATGCTGGCGCTGGGCCTGGAAGAAGTCGGCCCATGAAGTCACCTCGGGATGCTGCTTGAGCAGCGCGCGACGCTGCCGCTCGGTCATACCGCCCCACACACCGAACTCCACTCGATTATCGAGCGCGTCGGCACCACACTGCATCAGCACCGGGCAGTGCCTGCAGATCGTCGCGGCTTTGCGCTGTGCGGCGCCGCGGACGAACAACTGATCGGGATCCACTTCCTTGCATCGGGCCTGGGCTACCCAGGCAATCCTTGCTTCGGCCTGCTCCACGTCCAATCGAGCGATGGGGGTTGTCATGTGCATTTGGTGTGCCCCTTTGCAGTCCGAACACCGGGTCAACGGCGCTCCAGAATCGCGTGTCAGCGTCGCAGCAACCCAAACCCCGCTGCGCTCTGCACCACATTCCACTTTGAGTGTTAGCTCTATCACACTGGGTTCTCAATCTAGGTAAAGGTATGGCCCCAGCGCAAGACCGCCCCCGGAATTTTTGGTACGTCCGTCCCTGCAAAATGCCGCGAGCGGCGGCGGGTCCGGCACATTCGCGGCGCGCCGTCCCGCGACACGCCAGACTCGCCCCCGCGACACGCCCAATCGCCCGTGCGAATCGCCCTCGGGTAAACGCACGGAAGAGCGTTCGAACCCCACCCCGTAGGCTGGGGATCGTGCCGATCACACAAACGCTCGCGAGGCTGGCCGGCAGCTGTGCGCTGGCCGCCGTGCTCGTCGCCGGGTTGATGTTCCCGCTCGCAGGTGGCTTCGGATTCGTTTCGAACCGAGCCGCCGACGCCGTCGACAACGTGTCCTCGGAACTGGTGGAGGGCACGGCACCCGCCGTCTCGACCATGGTCGACGCGAGTGGAACACCGATAGCCTGGCTATACGAGCAGCGCCGCTTCGAAGTCCCAAGCGACAAGATCTCCAACGACATGAAGCTGGCGATCGTCTCCATCGAGGACCGGCGCTTCGCCGAACACGAGGGTGTGGACTGGCAGGGCACGTTGCGCGCGTTCCTCACCAACACCTCCAGCGGTGAAGTGCAGCAGGGCGCGTCGACGCTGGACCAGCAGTACGTGAAGAACTTCCAGCTGCTCGTCGTCGCCAAGACCGATGCCGAGCGCCGCGCCGCCATCGAGACGACCCCCGCGCGCAAGATCCGCGAGATCCGGATGGCGCTCACGCTGGACCGCCAGCTCACCAAGGACGAGATCCTCACCAGGTACCTGAACCTGGTCCCGTTCGGTAACTCCTCCTACGGCATCCAGGACGCGGCGCAGACCTACTTCGGCGTCGACGCCTCCGAGCTGAACGTGTCGCAGGCGGCGATGCTGGCCGGCATGGTGCAGAGCTCCTCGAAGCTGAATCCGTACACCAACACCGAGGGCGTGCTTGCCCGGCGCAACACGGTGCTGGACACGATGATCCAGAACATCCCCAGTCGCGCCGACGAGTTCCGCGACGCCAAGACCAAGCCGCTCGGCGTGCTGCCCGAACCCAAGGGCCTGCCGCGCGGCTGCATCGCCGCCAACGACCGCGGCTTCTTCTGCGACTACGCCATGCAGTACCTGGCCAACGCGGGGATCAGCAAGGAGCAGATCGACAAGGGCGGCTACCTGATCAAGACGACGCTCGACCCCGCGGTGCAGGACTCGGTGAAGCGGTCGGTGACGGACTCGGCCAATCCGAACCTCGACAACATCGCGCAAGTGATGTCCGTCGTCGCGCCCGGCCAGGACTCGCACCCGCTGATCGCGATGGCGAGCAGCCGCACCTACGGCCTGAATCGCGACGCGAACGAAACCGTGCAGCCGCAGCCGTATTCGATGGTCGGTGACGGCGCCGGCTCGATCTTCAAGATCTTCACTACCGCCGCGGCCATGGAGAAGGGCCTCGGCATCAACGCCCAGCTCGACGTGCCGACCCGCTTCGAGGCCAAGGGCATGGGTAACGGTGGTGCCCGCGGCTGCCCGGTCGCCACCTACTGCGTGGAGAACGCGGGCAAGTACAAGTCACCGATGTCGGTGACCGAGGCGCTGGCCACCTCGCCGAACACCGCCTTCGTCAAGCTCATTCAGGCCGTCGGCGTGACGCCGACCGTCGACATGGCGGTCCGCCTCGGCATGCGCTCCTACACCGAGGCGGGCAGCTCGGGCCACGGCAACCAGAGCCTCGCGGACATGATGAAGGAACAGAACCTCGGTTCGTTCACCCTCGGCCCGGTCGCGATCAACCCGCTCGAGCTGTCCAACGTCGCCGCCACGCTCGGCTCCGGCGGCAAGTGGTGCCCGCCGAATCCGATCAAGGAGGTCGTCGACCGGTCGGGCAAGCAGGTACCGCTCACCCAGCAGGCCTGCGAGCAGGTCATCGAGCCCGGCCTGGCCAACACCCTCGCCAACGCGATGAGCAAGGACGACGTCAGCGGTACCGCGGCCGGCGCCGCTCAATCGAGCGGGTGGAACGCGCCGGTGTCGAGCAAGACCGGCACCACCGAGACCCACCGCTCCTCGGCCTTCCTCGGTTTCACCAACTCGCTGGCCGCCGCCACCTACATCTATGGCGACAGCCCGACGCCCGGCGAGATCTGCTCGTTCCCGCTGCGCAACTGTGGCGACGGAAACCTGTTCGGCGGTAACGAACCCGCGCGCACCTGGTTCAACTCCGTCAAGCCGGTCCTCAACCGCTTCCCACCGCCCGGTCTGCCGCCACTGGACGACAAGTACGTCCGAGGGTCGAACAACGCGCAGGTGCCCGACGTGGTCGGGATGACGCAGGGTCAGGCGACCGCGGCACTGGTCGGCGCGGGATTCCAGGTGACTCCGGTAACCGGTCCCGGCGGCCAAGCCAAGGGCACCGTGATGGGGACCGCGCCCAACGGGTCCGCGATCCCCGGTTCGGTGATCACCCTCTACATCAGTGACGGCACCCAGCGCGCCGCGCCACCACCGGGCCCGCCACCAGGGCCACCGGGAATCCCAGGGCTGCCACCGCCACCGCTGTTGCCGCCCATCCCGATTCCGATCCCCATCCCACGCTGAGAAAAAGGGCCGCGAACCTGATCCAGGTTCGCGGCCCTTTGCGTTCAGCAGCTATGTCAGAGGCGGGATTTCACCGCGGCCGAGAGCCTGGAGCCGTCGGCCTTGCCCTCGGCGAGCGCGGTGGCGACCTTCATGACCTGGCCCATCTGGCGCATGCCCGGCCGCTCGCCGAGCTCCTCGGCGACCTGCGCGATCGCGGTGTCGGCGACGTCGGCGACCTCCGCCTCGCTCAGCTGGGTCGGCAGGTACTCGTCGATGATCCGCGCCTCGGCGTGCTCGTTGGCGGCGAGCTCACCGCGCCCGTTCTGGGTGTAGATCTCGGCCGACTCGCTGCGCTTCTTCGCCTCTTTCTGCAGCACGGCGATCACGTCGGCATCGGAGAGTTCGCGCGCCTCGGAGCCTGCGGTCTCGGCCGTCTGGATGGCGGCGAGCAGCATCCGCAACGTGGCAAGACGCAGCGTGTCCTTGGCTTTCATCGCGGCGGTCATGTCCGTCCGCAGTTGCGCTTTGAGTTCCGACATGAGGCTCACGGTAGCCGGTCCTTCGCAACCCGCCCACCACATTTGCCCAGCTGCGGCGAATCGCGGCGCTGTTTTACCGGGTGGTCAGCGGGCTGTGCGCAAGCGTTTGTGCGTAAACACACTCGGCGTTCCGCAACGGGGTCACCTATGCTGGGCAAATGCCCGTAATCTCGACCTCTGCTGTCCGCACGACCGCGTTGGGAGCCGCCGGGGCGGCCGTGGCCGGAATCGGCTACGCCTCGCTGGTCGAACGCAACGCCTTCGTTCTGCGGGAGACAACGATGCCGGTGCTCGCGCCTGGCTCGTCGTCGCTGCGGGTGCTACACATCAGCGATCTGCACATGACTCCCGGCCAGCAGCGCAAGCAGCAGTGGCTGCGGGAACTGGATCGGCTGGAGCCGGACCTGGTCATCAACACCGGTGACAACCTCTCGCACCAGAAGTCGGTACCCGCGGTAGTCCAGGCCCTCGGCGGATTGCTTTCCCGCCCGGGGCTTTTCGTTTTCGGGAGCAACGACTACTTCGCGCCGGTGGCGAAGAACCCGATGAAGTACTTCAAGAAGGACCACCGTCGCGTCTACGGCGCCCCGCTGCCGTGGAAGGACCTGCGCGCGGCCTTCACCGAGCGCGGCTGGCTCGATCTGACCCACATCCGGCGCGACCTCGAGGTCTCCGGTATCCGGATCGCCACCGCCGGCGTCGACGACCCGCACCTGAACCGCGACCGCTACGACACCGTGGCCGGTGCCCCGAACCCGTTGGCCGACTTACGCATCGGCCTGACCCACTCCCCCGAGCCACGGGTGCTCGATCGTTTCGCCGAGGACGGCTACGACCTGGTCATGGCCGGGCACACGCACGGCGGTCAGCTGTGCCTGCCCGGGTACGGCGCGCTGGTCACCAACTGCGGCATCGACCGGTCGAGGGTCAAGGGCGCGTCCAAGTGGGGCGAGCACACCCAGCTGCACGTCTCCGCGGGCGTCGGCACCTCGCCATGGGCGCCGTACCGCTTCTGCTGCCGCCCCGAGGCCACCCTGTTGACGCTGGTCGCCGCCCCGCCGAAGCGGCCGTCGGCCGACACAGGCCAGGGCGTGTCCACATCGGAGGCCGTCGCCCGCTAAGGTCGCGTGCCGAGACGTGTGTCAGGCAGGGGACAACTGTGAGTGGATTCGACGACCGGCGCAACGACCCGACCGTTCTGGGCCAGCCCGGTGCGGCGCACCCATACCAGCAACAGTCATACGGCGCAGACCGATTCGACCCGGCCGGGTCGGCGGACGAGACCGCCGAGCAGCCAGCACCCGCGCGACCGTGGAAGCGGGATTCGGGCTTTCACGAGCAAGTGCAATGGCCACCGCAGGCACCGGCCGCCGGGCAACCGGATCCGACGGTCCAGTGGCAGCCGGGAGCGACCGCGCCGGGCGGCTCGACAGCGCCCGATGCCGCACCGCAGTGGCAGCCGGGGCAGACACCCAACTATCAGTGGCAGCCGAGTCCTAGCGGGCAAGGGCAGCCCGCCCAGTGGCAGCCAGGTGCTGCCCCCGCCACCAACCCGCAGTGGCAGCCAAGCAGCGGCGGTTCCACACCACAGCGGCAGCCGGGTAACGGCGGCTCGGCCTCGAACCCGCAGTGGCAGCCAAGCGGTGGTAGTCCTACGCCCAACGCACAGGGCGGCAGTCACGCCCAACAGTGGCAGGCTCCCACGTCTGGATCCGCACGAGCCGACCCAACCCTCATGGCGCAGCCCGTATCTGGTGGTCAGCCCCAGCAGTGGCAAGCACCCGCTACACCAGGCCAAGCCGACCCAACCCTCATGGCACAACCGGTATCCGGCGGCCAGGCCCCGCAATGGCAAACACCCGCTACACCAGGCCAAGCCGACCCAACCCTCATGGCACAACCGGTATCCGGCGGCCAGGCCCCACAGTGGCAAGCACCCGCCACGCCAGGCCAAGCCGACCCAACCCTGTTGGCGCAGCAGCAGTCTCGCAGTGGCAATGAGCCGGTCGGTCTGTGGCAGCCGAGCCTCGGCACCCCGGAGCCGAGCCAGAACGCGCCGGGCGAAGCGGCTCCGACCATGCTCGGATATCCCAACGCCACTCGACTAGGCCAGCCCGATCCCACGCTGCAATGGCAGCCTGCGCCGCCGACGCCGACCTATGCCGCACCGCAGTACGGACAACCGGTAGCCGGTGCGTACGCGCCGCAGAGCGGATTCGGCGGACCACCGCATCACCTGCCGCCCGGCCACGGCGCCAGCGGGCCACCGCCGAGCGGGCGCGGGAAGGCGATCCTGCTGATCGGACTGGTTGTGCTGCTTGTCGCGGCCGGCGCGGTGACCGCGGTGGTACTCAGCAAGCGCGGATCGAATAACGCCGACTCCCAACGCAACTCGCCTTCCATGGTGAGCGCGCTCACCACCAGCGCGAGCGCGCAACCGACACCGACGAAAACCACAACGGCGCAACCGACGCCGAGCAGCGCGGGCCGCAACGAGCCCCCGGTCATCCCCGGCTACCAGGTGGTCGTCGCCCCCGACCGCGGCGCCGCCTACGACGTGCCAGCAGGCTGGATCATCGCGCCGGAGACCGCCATCGGCGGGTTCGGTGAGCCGCCTAACGCGGTGGCGGGCAAGGGCTACGCCAGCGACGGCAAGGGCTACTGCCCTGGATCGACCCGCACCTCGTCCTTCCTCACCGGCTCCAAGGACCCCGATCAGGCGGCCGCCGCAACCGATCTCGGCACCAGAACAGCCAAACTCGCCTACACCGCAACAGCCGACCCCCACCCGGCCCCGCCCGTCCCGCTCCAATCGCTGGACGGTTCACAGCACGGCATGTTCGTGGAGACCAAGGGCACCGTCACGCAGGCCAAGCCGGGCTGCGCCACCGCGTACTCCATCTACACCGTCGCCTTCCCCACCGATAACGGCAGCTTCGTCATGGTGATCGCCGCCGACACCGGCGTCCCCAACGCACTCGACGCCGATACCGCCAAGCGCATCTTCACCAGCATCCGCCCGCACGACGGCTGATCATCCGCCCCGAAATCGCTCCGTCATTACCCCCTCTGACCTGGTGGTTTAACGTCTACGCCGTCCTTGTTGTAAGGTAGTCCAGGTTCGATTCACGGGGTGTGGCGCAGCTTGGTAGCGCGCTTCGTTCGGGACGAAGAGGTCGCAGGTTCAAATCCTGTCACCCCGACTCGTGGTTGAGACGAACGGTCCGCCCCCTGCCCTCACCGGCCGGGGGCGGACCCGTTTCCGGACCAACTCACCGCCGCGATCCTTCGACCGACGCACAGCCAGGCCGGACTGCATACTGGCTCTGCTGGGCACCCAGCGGCGACTGCGAAAGGCAAGGCCATGACCATGACCGGCCCGCTTGCCGGAAAAACGGCCCTGATCACCGGCGCGGACGCCGGGATCGGCAAATCCATCGCCAAAACTCTTGCCGGACAGGGTGCGCAGGTGGTGATCCAGCATCCGCACTCGCCGGAATCGGCCGCCGACGTGGTCAAGGAGATCACCGGAGCCGGTGGCTCGGCGCTGGCACTCGCGGCCGACATCGGCGATCGCGCCGAATACGAGGAGCTGATCCAGGCCCTACTGGCGGAATGCGGACACTGGGATGTGCTGGTGCACACCACGGCGACCGCGATCACCGCACCGCTGCGAGAGATCTCCGACGACGAGTTCGATCTCGGCTACGCGGCTCCGGCCAAGGCCGTCCTGCACGGCATGCAGCTCGCCGCGGCGCACCTGTCCGACGGTGGCCGCATCATCACCGTCACGAGGTCGACCACGCCCGGCAACGCCGTCGACAACGCGGCGACGGGCGCCATCGCGGAGTTCACCCGCGCGCTCGCCACCGACTTCGCGGCCCGCCGTGTCACCGTCAACGCGGTCAGCCCAGGCCCGGCGGACACGGAAAGGCCGGACAAGAGCGACAGTTCGGACAAGAACGAGCATGAATCGAGTTACGGAACGGAAACGACCGCGCTCGGCCGGATCGCCGGCGCGACCGAGATCACCGAGGTGGTGGCCTTCCTGGCAAGTGACGACGCCGCAGCGGTGACGGCGCGGCATATCCGGGTCGGCGACGGTACCGCCTGAAAGCGCTTGCCGCTGTTGCAAACCGACGGCGAATCTCAGGCAACGTGGGTAGCCGCGCCGATTCCGGGTAGGACGATCTCAGAACGCCATGCCGTCCGCGCGGCGAGACTGCGCGGCACGGCTTAAAATACCTCGATTCGGATCATGCACACCTGGTTCGCCTCGACCCGCCGAGCAAACGCTTACGCTGTGCTTTATGACCCGTGTTACCGCGCAAGGGAGCACATTGGACATCGCGACGACGTCACCGACGCCCGTGTATCGGATTGCTGCGCTGTCCGACCTCGATGACGTCGCGGCGATCGAGACCGAGCGCTTCGGCGATCAGTCGTACCCGTACTTCGCACTGCGCCAGCTCTTCGACCTGCACGGCGCCAACTGGCTGATCGCGGAGGTCGATGGCACCGTCCTCGGCCACGTACTGGTGGCGCTCACTCCCGATCGGCGCGCGTGGCTGCTCAGCCTCGCGGTCAGCGCGGACAGTTGCGGTCGCGGTTACGGATCAGACCTGCTCGAAGAAGCGATCAACCTGTGCAGGCGGCATGCGATGCGCAGCGTGCTCATCACCGTGCGCCCGACCAACCAGTCGGCATACAACCTCTACCGGCGCATCGGCTTCCAGTGGACCGGCCATCACGAAGAGCGCTACTTCGGCGTCGGCGAACCGCGGGATGTGCTCGAGTACAAGCTGGCCAACGCCTGACCGACGTCCTCGACGTCGGTAGCCTTGACTAGGCGCGCCAAGCTGCGGCGCCCTACTCGGGGAAGCTGATCATGACGGAACACGAACCGCGCGAGCCGCGCTCGGATTTCGTGGAATCGACCTCCATCCGAATCGTGCGCCGGGCAGCCAAATACGCCGAGGACGCCTATCGACCGCCCGGTCGCCGGATCGGCACACCGGCCGAGCAGGTGCTGCTCGATTCGCTCAACATCAATGTCGAGGCGGTACTCGACACCTACGATCCGCCGAGCGCGTGGCGCCGCGGTGACAGCCTGGTGTTCGCGCACCTCTACGCCGATGTCGACGACGCCCCTTTACCGGTCGACGACGAGGGCCGCGCACTGGTGGAACTGGCCGTCGCGCTGCTGGCGGCCGAGGTCGAGTTTCGCGGACCGCTGCGCCTCAGCCGCACCCAGAATGCCCTGCTCGCGCAGGTGTACGAGCGGCTCGGCCCCCGATTGTGCTCGGTCGGGCTGCCCGTACACGCGATGCAGTCGTTCGGGCGGGCGGCCTACCTGCACCGGCTGAACGAGGACGTGGACGCGATGGACCGGTGCGGGCTGGCGCAGGCGCGCGCCCGTCGCCAGACGAAGGCGTCGGGCTGGCGACGGATCGGCCCCTACTTCTCGGACTACTCGTGTGGCTACGGCTACCTGCCATTTCGGCTGCTCGGCTGGATCGCGGTGCAGCTGGCCCTGTTCAGTATCGCGTTCCTGCTGCTGGCCGACGGGCCGGTCAGCGACACGCTCTATCTGAGCATCACCAACTATCTGAATCCCATGGGGCTCAGCGATACTCGTGACCTGCGCCAGGGTGGTCAAGCGCTGCTTGTCATCGAGGCGTGGACGGGCACGGTTTCGCTATCGGTGTTCTTCGCGCTGCTGGTCCGGCGCTGGTTCCGGTTGTAGCGCAGCGGGTTTCGATCACCACTCAGTGGTGCTGACGCCGAGACGGCGCGACAGATCCCATTGCGCGACCCGGAGCCGATCGCGCACCTGTCCGGTCAGCGCGTTCCACTGCCGGGAGAAGCCGGGCTCGGACTGCAGATCCTTCCACAGGCCGCGCAGTTCGGGCGGCGTGTGCGCGCCCGGCATCCACAGGTGCGCAAGGTGTTCCAGCACCGCCGCCAGGATCTCCAGCTGTTCGCGGCTGGACGCAGGGAACCGGTCCGCCTCCTCGATCGCCGCGTCGCCGACAGTCAGCAACCAGTCGTGCGCGGCCAGGTCCTCGCAGAAACGTTGTGCCGCATCGAGATCCGCCTCGGTGCGCACGGTAACCCAAGCGGAGCGCACCAACTCGTCGTCCAGGCGAAGACTCACCTTCGGCCCCACCGTGCCGCCGATTTTCGCGGTCCAGCGCAGCCGGGTGGTCACCGATTGCATCGGCGCCTTCTGATCGAGCTTCGGGTCGGTGCGCAGCCGGGCGAGCAGCCGCTCACTGATCGAGGCCAGGTCGAGGGTTTCCGGCGAGGGCCGTTCGTCCAGGTAGCCGTCGATCAGCGCGTCGGAGGTTTCCGCCCGATCGCCGATCCTGCTGATCACCTCGGTCACCCCGACCCGGCTCAGATAGTGCGACCAGGTCTGGCGGCGCCGCTCGGCGGCCCTGATCACCTGGGTGCGCACCGAACTCTGCAGTATCCGTCCGCCGGTCACGACCGCGCGACCGGCGACCGTGCCGACCACCCGAACCGGGGCGGCACCGGGCAGCACCAGATCGCAGTCGACGCCGACCGGCGTGGCGGGCGAGACGGCGAGCGTCCCCGGCCGTTGCCGCCACAGCACCCGTCGTCCAGGCACCAGGGCGAGCAGCTCGCTCGCTTCGGCGCGGTGCAGGGTGGCGGACGCGGGGACCAGGCAGGTGCGCACCTCGCCGAGGGCGATCAACGGAGTGGTCGACGGCCCCATCGGTCAGGATCCGTCGAGCAATAGGTGGGATAGTCGCTCGGTGACCTTGCGCGACACTGTCACCGGGACCTCGTCATAGGTGCCGAGGGCGATGATCTGATCGACAACGTCGCCGTCGAGGTCGATGTGGTCGAGGATGAGCCGCACCGAATGTTCGATCCCGAGATAGCGTTTCGGCAGCATCGACAGTGTCCGATAGGCCGCGAACGGGGTGGCGTTCGGATTCAGTTGCAGCACAGCGGGAATCTCGCGCCACCGGCTCGGCCAGCCGTCACCGGCGTGCCACGGCTGGGGCACCACCACGGCCGCGCCGTCGTTGCGCAGCATGCCGAGCCGGAGCAGATGCCAGACCGAGGCGAGGAACGCGCACGACCACCTGGTGCGAATCTCGTTGTGCCCGTCCACCATCTCGGGTCGTTTACTCCACAGCTGCACGTCGAGGAAGATCGAATGCTCGCGCCTGCCGAACTCCTCCGGCGGCCGATACTGCTGCACCCGCATGGCCTGCCCCGGCTCGTCCAGCGACGAACGCCGCCCGTTGCACAACCATCCGGATTCGGCGGTCGGCGGCCTGCGGCCGGTCGATGACGAAATCTCCGGCTCGGCAACGATTCTGGCCGCCACCATCTCGGCAAGCCGGATCGGCTCGTCCAACGGCACCCCGTCGACGAACGGATCCGCCTCCCAGCAGCCCGACTCACGCGCCAAATAGTCGATGCGCAAACCGGTTTCGTCCGCCGCGGTGAGCAGCTTGCCGAGAATCTCGCGCGGATCGGTATCCGGCTGGAAGTAGTCGTCGATCAGATAGCAGGTGCTCACCCGCGCCCTCGGGCCGAACTGCACGCGGGCCGAGGCGATGAAGGCCTCGACCAGCGGCACGATCCGGCGGAATTCGCGGACCACCTGATCCATGTCGTTGGCGATCTCGTTCATGTAGAAGTGACCGACCTCGATCGACAGGTGCGACAGCGGCACCTGGTCGATCCGCGCCCGTTCGGTCTCTTCGCTGTAACCCACGGCGTCCCTCACGGCGGTCAGAACCTCTCCCAGGTCGCGGCGTCGAGCAGTCGCCTGGCCAGGTCGGTATACGCGGCCGTGGTAGCCGGATTGGCGATCTTCGCGTCCACATCCATGTCCATCACCACCTGCTCGCGCCACTGCAGCACCGGCTCCATCGGCGTCTCGCCGAGCAGCGAGCTCGCGCCGAGCTGGTTCGCCGAGGCCAGCCGCTTGAGCGCGGCGTTCTGTTCCATCAGCCAGGCGGCCTGCGCCGGCCGGTCCACCGCGCCGGGCAGGGTCGCCGCCGGCACCGCGGTGCGGACGTAGCGGACCGATTCCAGCAGTTCCAGCGGATCGTGGCCGCACTCCTTGCCGGTCTGCGTCAACCCGTGCGGTCCGTGCACCAGCCCGCTCGCCGCCAGAATGTGCTGGCGGGTCCACCGATGAAAGATCAACCAGCGCACGGTGAACGAGCGCAGCTGCGGCAATGCGGTCGCCTTCAACACCAATTCCAGTGCGACCGAGCGTCCGGCGCTCAAGTCGATGAGGACCACCTTGAACTCCTGCTCCAGTGCGAGTAGCAGTTCCGCGCATCGCGCGACGACCGCGTCGTCGGCGGTGAGGAATTCGGCGCCGCCCTCGTCGCCCGGGTACAGCAGGAGCTTGCCCGCACGGGGTCCCATCCGCCGCAACGCCGGTCGATCCGAGGCCGCCCGCACGTCCACCCTGGCGGCGACGCCGGTCTCGCCGAGTAGATAGGAATGCACGCCGTCCTGGTGGGGGGTTCCGCGTTCCACGGCACTGATTTCGAATAGCGCACCCGCGGTCGGCGAACCGAAATCGAAGTCGACGTAGGCGACGTTGCGGCCGCCGACGCATAGTCGATACGCGAGATTACAGCTGGTCACCGAGCGTCCGGTGCCGCCTTTGTCCGAAGTCGAGAACACCAGCATGAGTCAGGCCCTCGTCGCGTCGCGTCGCGCGTAGGCCAGCTCGTACAACTGCAGCAGCGCCTGCCCGGCCAGGATGAACGCGGTGGCGGGCTGCTCGCTCAGCAGCCGCCGTGCCTCGTCGAGTTGCTGTTCGATCCGCGCGAGCATGGCCTGGGATACGTCGGGATCGCCGACCTCCAGCATTTCCTGATTCAGCAGATGTTCTGCCTCGCTGCGCATTTCGATGGCGCGACTGATCATCGACGGCATGGCCAGCGGGGGCTCACGGAAGTTGCGGTCCGCCGAGACCAAGCATTCGGCCACGCGTTCGGTCAGATACCACGAGGGTTGCGCCGCACCATCTTTCAGCTCCTCGCCGGTCGATGTCGCCGCGGCGCCGGGCCATTGGCTACCCGACACCCGCTCCGCGTCGTCCCAGAGTCCGGCCGCCGGGCCGGTGGTGATCTGGCGCCTGACCAGGTGATCCATCGTGAGTTCGGCCATCGACATCAGCCGGTCGCGCATGGCGACGTCGCCGGACAGCTGCCAGGCCTGCAGCGACCGCTTCAGCAGCAGGGTCGCGAAGTCCGGCACCACCCACACCAGCGGTGGGCCGTCGCCGATGCCCTCGCTGCCCGGCATCGGGATCTGCACGCCCGGATAGTGCAGTGCCGCAGCGGGATCGCCAGCGGTGAGCCTGCTGATGATCCGTCCGCGCCTGGCCAGCTGGTCGAAAACGGCTACCAGCTGGGGCAATTCGTCGGTTGCCTGCCGGTTGACGAAGTCCTTCAGCACCATGGTCGCGACCGCGAGGGTGTAGTAGTCGGACTCCTCGCCGTCCGAGGTGCGCCACGGGATGTCCTCGAGCGGCCAGCGGCCTGGGCCGTATCGCGCGGCGGTGGACCAGTAGCGCTGGGTCAGGTCCCAGCGCAGTTCCAGCGCGTCGGCCAGTTGCCGCTGCTCGTCGTTGAGCAGGTCCATTTCCCGGGTGCGCCGCCAGGTCAGATCGTCGATGCCGTCCAGGGCCACGATGGTGAAGTACAGGTCAGGGCGGGAATCCGCGTAACCGGGCTGGTCGCCGATTCGCATCGGCACGAAGTCGATCGACGTGGCTTTCTTGTCGATCCCCCAGGTCCAGCCGCACTCGAACAGCAGCAGGTCGTCCTCGAGATCGATGTCCGGGGTCTGCCCCAGTTTAACGTCGTTGGCCATCTGCACCCGCACCCGGTCGAGTCGGCGGGCGATACCGTCGATCACCGTGCCCTCCGGCGCGCCGATCTGGTTGAGCATCCCCAGGATCGCTTGCCCCTGCGCGGATTTCGGGCTCGGGGTATGCACAACGAAGCTGCGTACCAGACCGGTCATCGCGGCGGTCAGCCGAATACTGATCTGCGGCATCAGTACTCGGATGCGGGCCGAGAGTTCCCTGGCCTCGCGCCGCACCTCCTTGTCGACGAACCGCTGGAAGACCCGCAGGAAGCGCAGCGAGGCGATGCACAGCGTGAGCGACATCGAGTACGCGTCAACAACTTCCAGCCCGTACTGCTCGGCGCTCGGTTCGCGACCGTCCGCCGTGCGCAGATAGCTACCCGCCGCGAAGATCGGTTCCCCGTCGGGGGTGGTGTAGCGGGCGATATAGTCCTCGAGGACCCCGACCAGCGCACCCCCGATCCGCGTCTCCTCACCGAGTGGAATAAGGACAGCGCGAATGTCATCGGACATATCATCGGGCTGATCCAGCGCGAACGCCCCGATCTCGGTGGCCGGATACAACAAACAAAGCAACTGCTCGGTATCACTAATGGAGTTCGCCCCGTCGCGCCCACCCCAATGCCAAGTCCCTTTGTCATAGCAAGCGGAAAGCAGCGACCGCCACACTTCCAAAAGCTGCTGTCGCGGCTGGATCCTCATCAGCCCCCCGTTCTCACTTCGAACACTGATCTGCCTAAAGTGTGCTCCCGTTCCGGGTTTTTACCAAGGGTGTTGGCCGACAACGCGATCGGCGCACTCGATAATCAGATATCCGACGTCCCCAAGACCGTCACGAAACCCCTTTGACGGCGGACTGTGCGTCAGCAGCGCCCTACTCAACGATTTAAAACCAATCGGTCTGTTTATTCATCCTCCCCGTCGATCCAAGCCTTGGTCTCCGCCACACTGGGCCCCTTCGGCGTCGGCCACCAAATCGCAGCAACCACCACCCCCAGCAATCCGACAACCAGAACCAGTTGAGAATCCCCTCGACGCAGGCAGTGGACTGACAGACGACTACCAGTAGCTGCCACGAACAAGCCGGAGTCGATACGCTCGAAGCCACGAAGGGCTGCACACGTAGCTGGGAGCTAACGAGTGACAACGACGAGCATCGGCGACCGGGTCAGCGCAGAACGCAAACTTGCCGCACTGACCCAGGTCCAGCTCGGGCACCGAGCGGGTTACAGCGCGAGCATGGTCCGCGCCGTCGAACAAGGACGAGAGCCTGCTTCGCCGGGTTTCGTCGCCGCCGTCGCAAAGGCGCTCGGCGTCGAACCAGAACAGCTGACCGGCACCCCTTATCGCCGCACTCTCGAAGAGGACGGACCACTCGAAGGGCTGGTCGAGTTACGAGCGCTCCTGGCAGAGGGCACATTCATCACCGCGGTCGAACCACCTGCGCTGGCCGAACTCGAAACAAAGCTGGCGATCGTGGATTCCGCTATCCGGAACGACAAAACCAGACTCGCGTTGGCACAACTGCCGATACTTATTCGCCAAATCCACGGCGCGCTGCGTGCGGCACGCGACGACAGTGAACGCGAGCGGCTGCATTCACTGCTGTGCTCGGCATATGTTGCCGCAGAAGGTGCCTGCTGTCGCCTTGGCTATCTCTCGCTAACCACCCTGGTGCTCGATCGACTCGATTCGGCGGCGACGCAAACAAACGATCCGCTATTCAAAGTGCGCAGTCTGATGAAACGCGCCCGCCTTCTCATGTCTTATGACTCGACTGATTCCGCCATGTCGCTGGTCGAAGAGGGCCTTGGCATGATCTCGAACGACCGCGAACCCGAACGCGTCCTGCGCGGCTACGGTCATCTACGCGGCGCGATCGTCGCCGCACGTGGGCGCCGACTCGACCTGGCGCAGAGCCACATTCGCGAAGCGCGGCTGATAGCCCGGCCGATGGATCGCGAAAGTGACTTGTACGGCACGCTGTTCGGTCCAGGTAACGTCGAAATCCATGCTTGCTCAGTCGAACTCGAAGCAGGCGATCCCGGCAAAGCCGCCCGCGAAGGCTCATTGCTGGTACTGCCGAAAGACATCGCGGCACCACGGGCAGGCCATCATTGGCAGGACACCGCCCGCGCATGGCTGATTGTCGGCCAACCCGACAAAGCCTTGAAGTCGTTGACCACGGCACGCCGAATTGCCCCGCAGCAGACGAAGCTCCACCCAGACGTTCGCGAAACGTTGCACGGCATTGCCGCAGCCGAGCGGCGGCGCAGCGACAGCCTCGGCGCCTTCGCCCGCTGGGTCGGCGTCACGCTTTGACAATGACAGGATGCATAGATGGATGAGCAGGGAAATCCTGTGCTGTACGCCCTTGTCACCGGCGCGGGCGCGGCGCGCGACATCGACAAACTCGTCGACCTAGCGCTGGGTGATGGATGGCAGGTGTGTGTGATCGCGTCGCCAGATGGGTGCAAGTTCATTGATGCGGACGCGCTCGCGACGAAGACCGGCTACCCCGTGCGGAGCCAGTACAAGGCCCCTGGCACGCCGGACCCGTGTCCACCGGCCGACGCCATGATCGTGGCACCGATCACCTCGAACTCCCTCGCGAAATGGGCCGCCGGAATCTCCGACACCCTCCCCCTCGGCCTGCTCGTCGAAGCCGTCGGCAAGGGCATGCCGGTAGTCGCCGTGCCCTTCGTCAACCGCGCACTCTTCGAATTCCCCGCCATCCAAGACGCCGTCAGAAAGCTCGCCGAATGGGGCGTCATCATCATCGGCGGCACCGACGTCGGCGAACCCCACGAACCGGGCACCGGCGAAGCCCACATCCCCCACTTCCCCTGGCACCGCGCCTGGCAAACCGTCCTAACCCACCCCCACCTCACCCCACCGAGCTAACCGCACCACATTCCCGCAGGTCGGTATGTCCTGATGTCTCTAAACTTGAGCCAGAAATCCGACTTTGTCCTAAGAATAGAGACATCAGGACATCGCCGGCAGCCACAGGCAACTAGACAGCAGCGTCAGTGCGGCGTGGGGCGCTCTGAGCGAATACGGCTGCCGCTCTCTACAAGCGGTGAGCAGACGCTTACGCCTTGATAACCTGCCGTCACATCGGCGAAACGCGAGGTTCTTAGCGTATACAGGCATGTCGACACGGTTGGCCACAGTGGAAGATGCGGCGGGGAGGCCGCTGCGGGACGTGGTTTATGCGGCGTTGCGTAGTGAGTTGATGAATGGGGATATCAAGTTCGGGGAGCGGCTTACCGAGCCTAAGTTGTCGGCTCGGTTCGGGATTTCGCGGACGCCGATTCGGGAAGCGTTGACGGTGCTGTGCTCCGATGGGCTGTTGCAGCGCGAGGAGTATGGGTTCAGCCCGGTGCGGCCGAGTATTCCGCTGATCCGTGACCTGTATGAGCTGCGAATCACGGTGGAGCTCGGTGGCATACAGCGTGCGATGACCAATCCGGCGGTGACGCACGACCGCGCACTGCTCGAGGTCGAGCGCGACGCGTGGCTGGAGTTGCGCGCCGACCCACCCGTGCAGGAGCCGGGATTCGTGGTGCGCGACGAGGAATTCCACGTCACCCTGCTCACCGCGGCGGGTAACGCCGAAATGGTGCGGGCGTTGACGGCGGTGAACTCACGGATCCGGCACGTCCGGATGTACGACTTCATGGTCAACAACCGCATCGAGACCACCATCGCCGAGCACCTCGGCATCCTGGAAGCCGTGCTGGCCGAGGATCTTTCCCTCGCCTACCGGCTGCTGCACACGCACATCGGCGAATCGCTCGACGTGGTGCTCGAACGGGTCACCAGGGCCATCGCCGCGATGGCCGCCGAATAACTCAACTGAATAGGGGCAAGCACGTGAGGCTGGAATTCGATACGGTGCTCGTCGCCAATCGTGGCGAGATCGCCTGCCGGATCATCCGATCCGCGAAGGCATTGGGCCTGAAGACGGTCGCCGTCTACTCCGACGCCGACACCGGCGCGGCCCATGTCGAAACCGCCGATGTCGCAGTGCGTCTCGGCCCTGGCCCGGCGGCCGAGTCCTACCTGCGCGCGGATCGGGTGATCGAAGCGGCGCTGGCCACCGGCGCAGGCGCCATCCATCCCGGCTACGGATTCCTTTCGGAAAACGCCGATTTCGCCTCGACGGTGGCTGCATCGGGTGTGCGGTTCGTCGGCCCGACCCCGGAGCAGCTGCGCGTCTTCGGCGACAAGCACACCGCACGGGAGGCGGCGCGAGCGGTGGGTGTACCGCTCATTCCCGGCAGCGGACTGCTCGATTCGGCCGAGCACGCGGCGGCGGAGGCCGATCGGATCGGCTACCCGGTGATGCTCAAGGCGGTCGGCGGCGGTGGCGGCATCGGCATGCAGGCCTGCTTCAGCTCGGACCAGCTGCGCGCGGCCTACCAGCGCGTACAGCGTCTGGCGGCCACTAACTTCGCCTCGACCGGCGTCTTCCTCGAGCGCTTCGTCGCACGAGCAAGGCACGTGGAAGTGCAGTTGTTCGGCGACGGCCACGGCCGCGTGGTGAGCCTCGGCACCAGAGATTGTTCGCTGCAGCGGCGCAATCAGAAGGTGGTCGAGGAAGCGCCCGCACCCGGCCTCGACTCCGCGCTGACCGACCAATTGCTTTCGGCATCAAGGGAACTCGCGCGATCGGTAGGCTATCGCTCTGCCGGGACGGTCGAGTTCGTCTACGACACCGAACACGGCACCGCATCGTTCCTCGAGATGAATACCCGCCTGCAAGTGGAACATCCGGTGACGGAGGCGGTGACCGGCATCGACCTCGTCGCGTGGATGCTGCGCCTGGCCGGTGGCGATACCTCGATGGTGGACGAACAGCCGGAGAGCGGGCCGCCGATCACCGGCTGGGCCGTGGAAGCCAGGGTCTACGCGGAAGATCCCGGCCACGACTACCGCCCGAGCGCCGGGTTGGTCACGGCCGCCACCTTCCCGCTCGACACCGACACCGGCGCCGAAACCGCGCACCGGACCGAGCCGGACGGCATCCGCGTCGACACCTGGGTCGGCACCGGCACCGAGGTCAGCCCGCATTACGACCCGTTGCTGGCCAAGGTGATCGCGGCCGGCGACAGCCGCGACCACGCCTTCGCCCGCCTCACCGACGCACTCGCCGACTCCCGAATCTATGGTGTGCAGACGAACCTCCCGCAACTACGCCAGGCGGCACGCGACCCGCGCGTGCTGAACGCGGAACACGTCACGACCACCCTGGCCGATATCCGTCCGGTCGGCCGCCGCATCGACGTGCTGCGCGGCGGCACCATGACGACGGTGCAGGACTATCCGGGCCGAATCGGCTTGTGGCAGGTCGGGATTCCACCTTCCGGCCCGATGGACGACCTGTCGTTCACCCTCGCCAATACCGCGGTCGGCAATCCGGTCGGCGTACCCGCGCTGGAATGCACGTTGCAGGGCCCGCGGCTGCGCGTCTCCGACACCACGGTGGTGTGCGTGACCGGCGCATCCACTCCGGTCGCCGTCGACGATCAACCCGTGGACATGTGGCAGCCGATCACCGTGCCCGCCGGTTCGGTCCTGGACATCGGCACACCGGCCGACGCGGGCCTGCGCACCTACCTGGCAGTGCGCGGCGGCATCGACGCACCGCTCTATCACGGTAGCGCCGCCACCTTCACTCTCGGCGGCTTCGGCGGCGTGACCGGCAAAGCCGTTGTGACAGGCGATGTTCTGGGCATAGCGCCGACACCAGAGGCAACTCTCGGCACTCCGACCGAGGTGCCAACGCACGAGCGCCCCGACTTCACTCACGACTGGCAGCTCGCCGTCGGCGAGGGACCGCAGACCTCGCCCGCCTATTTCACCGACGCCGATATGACCCAGTTCTACACGCACCCTTGGCAAGTCGGCAGCCACGCCAACCGCACCGGCATCCGCCTCGAAGGACCGAAACCGACCTGGTCGCGCACCGACGGCGGCGACGCCGGGCTGCATCCGTCCAACCTGCACGACAACCCGTACAGCGTCGGCACATTGAACGTCTCCGGCGACACCCCGATCCTGCTCGGCCCCGACGGCCCGAGCCTCGGCGGTTTCGCCTGCCCGCTGACCGTCGTCTCGGCACACCGGTGGAAACTCGGCCAGCTGCGTCCCGGCGACACCCTCCGATTCGTACCAGTCACCGACGACGAAGCGGTCGCATTACGCGGATCGAACACCGCTCGCGCACACGACATTGCCGCGAATCCCGTTGCCGCACTGCGTGATCGTGGCATTCTCGGCTCGCTCGACGCTGACGGCGATCGACCGAAGGTTGCCTATCTGCGCGGCGGCGACGACAACATCCTGGTCGAATACGGCGACATGGTCCTTGATCTCGGCCTCCGCATGCGCGTACACGCACTGGCCGAGGCGCTCGCGGACACCGGCCTACCCGGCGTCCTCGACGTCACCCCCGGCGTCCGCTCTCTGCACATCCACTTCGATCCCCGAGTGCTGCCGCAATATCGCCTGCTCGGCATGCTGCACGAGCTCGAACTCGCCCTGCCAGCGACCACCGACCTGGTGGTGCCGAGCCGCACCATCCGGCTGCCGCTCTCGTTCGACGACCCGTCCATCGCCGAGGCGATCGACCGCTACCGCAGCGGAGTTCGCGACACCGCGCCGTGGCTGCCGTCCAACACCGAATTCATCCGCCGCGTCAACGGACTCGACAGCGTCGATGACGTGCGCGCCACCGTGTTCGACGCCGAATACCTCGTGCTCGGCCTCGGCGACGTGTATCTCGGTGCGCCGCTTGCGGTTCCGCTCGATCCACGACACCGCCTCGTCACCACCAAATACAACCCGGCCCGCACCTGGACCCCCTCGGACGCGGTCGGCATCGGCGGCAAGTACCTCTGCGTATACGGCATGGCCTCGCCCGGCGGATATCAACTGATCGGACGGACCGTGCCGATCTGGTCAAGCTACCGGCAGTCCGCTCCATTCGAGCCGGGCACACCCTGGCTGTTCCGGTTCTTCGACCGCATTGTCTGGGAGCCGGTGAGTCCCGAACAACTCCTCGACTACCGCGAGGCCGCCAAGGCTGGCCGGTTCGACGCCGAGGTCAGCGACGGCACCTTCGCGCTGGCCGACCACCTGCGACTGCTCAGCGAAAACGCCGAAGCCATCGCCGCATTCGAGGCCAAGCAGGCCGCGGCGTTCAAGGCGGAGAAGACCGCATGGCGGGCGGCGGGCGAATTCGACCGGCCGACAACGACCGCGCCGGTCACCGAGCCCATCGACGACCCACTGGACGGCATGCCCCCTGGCGCGACGGTGGTGACGGCGCCGATGATCGGCAATGTCTGGCGGATCGAAGTCGAAGCGGGACAACGACTCACGGCAGGAACACCGATCGCCGTGCTGGAAGCGATGAAACTCGAACTGCCAGTGCACAGCCCGGGCACCGGCACCGTTTTGAAGGTACTGGCGACGCCAGGTGCCAAGGTAGAACCGGGAACCCCACTGGCAGTGATCGGAGTCGACTGAATGGCCGCTGGCGAGCCGTCCCTACCCACCCCGCCGACTGCCGTCCCCCTAGGCAACGGCGCACTACCCACCGAACGGGTGGCCGCCGCGTATCGGCGGATCGCCGAGGTGGATCGGCCCGAGGTGTGGATAACCCTGCGCCAGGAGAGCGAGGTCGCCGCCGACGCAGCGGCGGTCGAACAGCGCCTCGCCGACGGTGATTCGCTGGCGTTGGCCGGTGTGCTGGTTGCGGTCAAGGACAATATCGATGTCGCCGGGCTGCCGACGACCGCGGCCTGCCCCGAATTCGCCTACACCGCCGAGGCGACCGCCGCCGCGATCGAGCGGCTGGTCGCGGCGGGCGCAATCGTGCTCGGTAAGACCAACCTCGACCAGTTCGCCACGGGGCTGGTCGGCACGCGCAGCCCCTATGGCGCCGTGCGTAACGCGCACGATCCCGCGCTGATCTCCGGTGGCTCCAGTTCGGGTTCGGCCGTTGCGGTCGCGCTCGGTATCGCCGATATCGGAATCGGCACCGACACAGCGGGTTCCGGACGCGTTCCGGCTGCCTTCCACGGAATCGTCGGCATCAAGGCCACTTTGGGCATCATCCCGGTGCACGGTGTCGTGCCTGCCTGCGCGGACTACGACGCCGTCACCGTGTTCGCCGCCGACCTCGCGGCCGCGGTGTCCGCCGCCGCGGTCATGTCCGGACCCGAACCGCGGGATCCGCGCAGCCGCGACTGGCCCGCCGATGTCCGGCTCGCCGCGCCGCTGGCCCCGCGCATCGCGATCCCGCGCGCCGCGGACCTCGCCGCGCTGAGCGGGCCGTATCGGGACGCCTTCGCGCGGACCGCGGCCGCCGTCGCGGATTCCGGCGCGAAGATCGAGGAGGTCGACATCTCCGGCCTGCTCGATGCCGCGCTGCTGCTCTACGACGGCGCGATCGTCGCCGAACGCTACGCGGCGGTCGGCGCCTTCCTGACCACGGCGCCCGCCGGTGCCGATCCCACCGTCGCCGCGATCATCGAATCAGCGGGTACCACAACAGGTCCCGCGTTCGCCGCTGACCTCGACACACTGGCCCGTACCCGCGCGGCAGCCGCCGAACTGCTCAACGGCTTCGACGCACTGCTACTGCCGACGACCACCGAACACCCGAGTATCGCTGCGGTACAAGCGGATCCGATAGGCATCAACAGACGCCTCGGCACCTACACCAACTTCTGCAACCTCCTCGACATGGCGGCACTCGCCATCCCCGGCGAACCCACCGCCGACGGCCCGCCTTTCGGCGTCATGCTGGTGACGCCCGCCTTCACCGACCAGGTCGCCGTCGATCTCGCCGCCCGCATGCTCGGTGCCGAACCCACCCCGCTGCTGGTCGAACGCGGTGTCGAACTGGCCGTCTTCGGCGCGCACCTGCGCGGCCAGCCGCTGCACTGGCAGCTCGAACAGATCGGTGCCCGCTGCACCGGAGAAATCCACACCACTGACGCCTACCGCCTGACCGCCCTGGACACCACGCCCCCGAAGCCCGGACTCGTTCGCCACGGCGACGGCCTCGGCGCCCCCATCGGCGGTGAACTCTTCCGCGTTTCCGAGGCCGGACTCGGCAGCTTCCTCGCCGCCCTCCCTGCTCCGATGGCGCTGACCAGCATCGAATTGTCCGATGGCCGTTCGGTAATCGGCTTCGCCTGCACCTACGACGCGGCGAGCACAGCCACCGACATCACCTCCTTCGGCGGCTGGAAGTCCTACCTCGAGCGCGCCGTGCCCTGAGTGCCTTCTCGCGCCTAGCCGCCGCCATGGCCACTAGTGAGCTAGTGCCACTACCGCGGTGGCGAGTTCTTCGCCGGTCGGCAGTGGGCTGATCGGGTCGCTGATCCATTGCATGGCCAGCCCGTTGATGAGGACGAAGTACAGCTTGCCGATCGCGCGGGCCTGCGCCTCGGACAGCGTCGGCAGCGTGTCGCCGACCAGCGCGGCGAATTCGGCGACCGCGTCTTCATGGACCGTCGCCATGTGGCGCTGATCCGCGGTGGTCGAGCGATGGCCGCGGATCAGGTTCTCGGCGCTCGCGACGATCGCGTCGCGGTGCCGGGTGAACAGGTCCCCGATGCCGGTCCACGTGTCGGCGAAGGCCGCAGCCCGTGATCGGGCACGGGCCGCGGCGCGGATGCGCTCCGCGAGCTCGTCGCCCATCAAATGACCGGCCGCTTCCGTGAAGGCCTCGGTGAGTAGGCGGTCCTTCGTGCCGAAGTGATAGCCGATCGCGGCCAGGCTCACCCCCGCCTCGGTGGCGATGTCGCGTGCCGTCGTGCCCGCGAATCCACGCAGGTAGACGCAGGTGCGGGCGGCCGCGAGCAGCGCTTGTCTGTTTCCCATGGCTCCAATGTACGGATGTCTTACACATTTGTGCTAGACAATCGTGCAAGTGCGGTGTAGACATACGTCTAAGACATTCGACCCAAGCGAGGGAACAGACCATGAGCAGCAACCACTCCACAGCGACCCGCATCCTGATCGCCGGCGGCGGCATCGGCGGCAATGCGGTTGCGCTGCAACTGCTTCGGGCAGGCATCCGGGCCACCGTGGTGGAGCGGGCCGAAGCGCCGCGGCCGGGCGGACAGGCCGTCGACCTGCGCGGGCCGAGCTGCGAGGTGGCCGAGCGGATGGGCCTGATGCCGGGGATCCGCAAGTACCAGCTCGACGAGCGCGGCATGAAGTTCGTTGACGCCGCGGGCCGCGAGGTCTTGCGGATGCCGACCGAGATGTTCGACGGCAAGGGCGGTGTCGCCGAAATCGAGCTCACCCGTGGCGATTTCAACCAGGTGCTGCTCGACGCGCTGGCCGAGGCTGGCGGCGTCGACTACCGCTACGGCGAATGGATCACCGACATCCAACAGGACGAGACGGGCGTCGACGTCACCTTCGCCGCTGGCTCGGCGCAGCGTTTCGATCTCGTAATCGGTGCGGACGGACTGCATTCCGGCACCCGCCGCATGGTGTTCGGCCCGACCGAGCAGTTCTCGACGTATCTGGGCGGGTACATGTCCTTCTTCACCATGCCGTCACCGGAGGACGTGGAGAACAACTGGTTCACGCTGCACTCGTTGGTCGGCGCGACCAATATCGGCCTGCGCCCCGACCTCGATCCGGCGACCGCCAAGGCATTGGTCACCATCCGTACCGACGCCGATCCCGCACTGCGCCGCGATGTTTCGGCTCAGCAGGAGCTGATCCGGCAGCGGCTGGCCGGTGGCGGCTGGGAGGCGGCCACGATCACCGACGCCATGAGCGCGGCCACCGACTTCTACTTCGACGAGCTGGCCAGGATCGACATGCCGACCTGGTCGAAGGGCCGGGTCGTGCTGCTCGGCGACGCCGGATACTGCGGTTCGCCACTCAGCGGCAACGGCACCGCGATGGCATTGATCGGCGCCTACGTGCTCGCCGGTGAAATCGCCGCGCACGCGGGCGATCCCGAGCAGGCGCTGGCCCGCTACGAGGAGGTGCTTCGCCCGTTCGTCGCGAAGGCGCAGGAGCTCCAGCCGGGCGGGCTGAAGGCCATCACCCCCAAGACCGCCTTCGCCATTCGCGCGGGCCAGACCGTCAGCAAGCTGATGACCTCGAAGGTGATGAAGCCGGTCATGATGAAGATGCTCACCAAGACCGAGTCCTACGACCTGCCCGACTACTCCGCGCAGACCGTCAGCCAGTAGCCCGAACCACAACGACCGGAACCGTCCAGCGCGGATCCGGTCACTGTCGTATGCGGCTACTCGACCGTCGTTCGCGGGTCGAGGAGGAACGGGAGGGCGAAGTCGCGAAGCATCGCGCGCTCTTCGTCTTCGGTCGCGCCCGGCAGAGTCAGCAGGGACACCATGACGCGGACGAACCATTGGCCGAGCCTGCGTGCGGCGGGCGCGGACAGATCCGGACGGAAGCCGCTGACGAAGTCGGTCGCGAGAGTGTCCACCACCTCCGATGAATTCGACAGCTGGGCAACGATTCCCGCGTTGGCCGGCGCGAACCACACTGCCAGGTGCGGTGTTTTGCGGACCTCGGCGATCAACGCGGTCAAACCGTCGAGCAGTTGTTCGCCGGGATCGGTGGCCGCGGTGACGACCGGGGCCCGCCACACGCGCTCGATCACCTGACGCGCCTCGCGGCCGGCGAAGGCGACGTACAGCGCCTGACGGTTGTCGAAGTAGCGGTAGAGCGTCGCTCTGGAACAGCCTGCGGCCTCAGCGACTTCGGCCATGCCGACGCCGCTGACCCCCTTGTCGATGAACAGCGCGCGGACCGCGTCCAGGATGCGCTCGCTGGCCAGCTCAGCCCGGCCGTCCGCCAGCCAGTCGCCGGTCACGCGGCGCACCGGAACGGGACGGTGGTCGGGCGCCGGACATAGGGCCCCGGTGCGTATTCGACCGCGTCGATATCCACCGCGAAGTTCGGGAAGCGATCGAGCAGTTCCTCCAATGCCACCCGTGCCTGCATCCGAGCCGCGGCCGCGCCGAGGCAGTGGTGCGGGCCATGCCCGAAAGTGAGGATTCGCTGCGGATTCCGATCGATGTCGAGGACTGCCGCGTCGGCGCCGAACGCCCGTTCGTCCCGGTTGGCGGAGCCGAACACCAGTAATACCTTGCGACCAACGGGAATCGTCTTGCCGTGCAACTCGACTGCGCGCGTGGTCGTGCGTGCCAGACCCTGCACCGGCGCGGTCAGCCTGGCGAATTCCTCTACGGCCGCGCGGATTTGGTTCTTGTCCGCGGCCAGCGCGGCCCGCTGGTCCGGATGTTGTTGCAGCAGTTGCACAGCGCCGCCGAGCAACCCCGTCGTGGTGTCGTTGCCGCCGGCGACCATCGTCCAGGTGTAGGCCAGGATCTGCACCAGGCCACGGACATCCAGGTCGTCCGCCGCCATGCCAGCCTGCACGAGCAGTGACACCGTATCCTCCCCCGGATCGGTCCGGCGCCGCTTGATGAGTTCGGCGAAGTAGCCCATCATCGCCATCGAAGCGGGCAGGGCTTGGGTCTGCGCGCGATCGATGCTGCCCGCGACCACCGCGTCGGTCCAGCCATCGAACCGGGCCCGATCCTCGGCGGGCACCCCGAGGTAGTAGGCGACCACCATGCTCGGCAGCGGCTTGAACACCTGCTTGACGATGTCGCCGCCGCCGTCCTCGGCGATCCGGTCGAGGCGGTCGCGGACGAACCGGCGCACCACCGGTTCCACCTCGGTGACCTGGCGCGGGGTGAACCCGCGGGCGACGAGTCTGCGAAAGTCGGTGTGCTCCGGCGGATCCTGCATCACCAGCGGCGGATTGTCGGCGAGCCCGATCTGTTCCAGCTCGCCGTACTCCACGGTCAGCCCGTCGCGCGAGGAGTAGGTCTCGCTGTCGCGGGCCGCCGCGTACACGTCCTCGTGCCGGGTGAGCACCCAGTAGTCGTTGTCGGGACGCGTCGGCGGCACCACGTGATGCACCGGATCCTGTTCGCGCAGTGCGGCATACATCTCCCACGGCGACGTCCAGGTGGCGCCGGAGCGGAGCTCGAAGACGGGAGCGGGCCGATACGCATCGATCAACATGTAGTGACGGTAAGACAAATCCACAATTGTGTCTAGAACAAGTTCTATTCGATGGCGCCGGGCCGATTACCCTCCGAAACCGGTCCGGCCACCCTCCGCGTCGGGACCGTCGCCGCGCCCGCGGTTACCTCAGCAGTGGCAACACGGTGCTCGTTGCCGGTCAGCTCCCGGAAGAGCCAGCGAAAAGCGTGTCAGGTATCCCGAGTGGCCTGCCAGGCCGGTCACCCCTCGTGGACCGGCCCGGCAAGCACCCTTCCCCCGAGGCCCGACCTGTCAACCCCTCGAAGACAGGTCGCGCCCCGTTCCCCACCCCCGGCGGTGGCCGCAACACCGAACGCCCCGGAACCTCCCCGCCCGAGGCGTTCGGTGTTGACACAAACAATGCACGCGCGGGCTTAGCACGGACTTAAGAACACCTTGCAGGCGCGAAATCGCAGGTTATCCGGCCATCTGGGCGCGGAATGTACCGAGTTTGTACCACCCGGTCCCGGATAGCGGATGATGGAGGCAGGAGCGCCAAGGAGAGTGGGAGCAACGATGGAAACCGTGGTGGTCTGGGCACTGGCCTGCCTGCTGTATTGGTGGGGCCTGCTGTAACCGTTGACAGGAACCTGGTCGAAGCCGACCAGGTCTACTACACTCTGTCGTAGATTTGCGCCGTAGTTCAGCAGTGACGGCGCGACATGCACACCCATTTCCAGCACCGTAATAGCGCACGGCACAGCGCGATTCGCGGCCATCACCATCGCGGTGATGTTGACCGATGGGCCGCGGTCATCGGCATCGCCGGACCGCGTGACGCTACCCGACGAATGCCGGAATCCGCTGTCCGCCAACAGGAATGGCGGACAGCGGCGGCAAGGTCAGTGCAGCGTCTTGACGACAACCTTGGTGGCGTCGGCGACCAGGTCGTTGCTCGGCTCGGCATCCTTGGCCGGCTTGCGGGACTGGATCGCGATGACCAGTGGCGCACCGGCACCGTCGGGCCAGGTGACCGCCACATCGTTGGCGCAGCCGTAATCACCGGTGCCGGTCTTGTCGCCGGTGGTCCAGCCTGCGGGCACCCCAGCGCGAATTCGCTTGTCGCCGGTGGTGTTCGCCTTCAGCCAGCCGGTAAGCCGATCGCGCTCGGGGGCGCCGAGGGCATCGCCGACAACGACCGCGCGGTAGTCGGCGGCGAGCGCGGCCGGGGTGGTGGTGTCGCGCTCGTCGCCGGGGATCGCGGTATTGAGGTCCGGTTCCCAGCGGTCGAGGTGGCTCACCTGATCGCCGAGGGTGCGCAGAAAGTCCGTAAGCGCTTGGGGGCCGCCGAGTTCGCGCAGCAGCAGGTTGCCGGCGGTGTTGTCGCTCTGCGTGATCGCGGCGTCGGCCAGTTGGGCGACCGTCATGCCCTCGGCCACCTTGGTGCTGGTCACCGGCGAGTAGCTGAGCAGATCGGCTTGGGTGTAGTGGATGACCTGATCGAAGTAGCCGGTGTCGAGCGGATGTGCCTTGAGCAAGGCTGCGGCGGCCAGACCCTTGAAGGTGGACAGGAACGGGAAGCGCTGGTCCCCGCCCGCTACGAGGGTCTTGCCGCTGCCGGTATCGACCGCGAACACGCCGAGCTGCGCGCCGTACTGCTTCTCCAGCGCCGCCAGCTCGGCGGCGGCGGAACTGTCGGCCTGCGCGCTGGCGCTCGGCGGGTCGGTATGCGCCGCAGGGGTATCGGTGCCGCAAGCGGCAAGCAACGGGAGAACGAGAGCGGCGGTGGCCAGGGCCACCCGGGAATCACGCGTCAGCCGAAACATCCCATCACTGTTGCAGGCGAGCCACCACCGGGCAAACGGACTTCGGTCCCCTGAACGTGCTGAAGCCAGGGCAGGTGTGCACCGAAAACGGTGCACACCTGCCTCGATGTCGAACTACGTCGCCGCTCAGCCCTGCGCAGGCGGCGGCGTCGAACCGCCGTCGAGACCGGCCAGAACGCCCTCCTCGACGCGCTTGCCGAGATCGGGGTCCACATTCGTCCAGTACTCGAAGACCCGGCTCAGCACCGGCTCTCGCACACCGCCGAGCACGTGCCCGACGATGTTGTTCACCAGCCGGTCGCGTTGCTCATCGTTGAACACCTCGCGAACCATGGTGCCGGCCTGGGTGAAGTCGCCGTCCTCGGCGTGCTGGACGTAGCCCGCGCGCACCATCGTCGGATCGAATTCCCACAGACCGCCGTCGGGCGCCTGTGCCGGGTCGGCGTGCGGGCCGCCGAAGGAGTTCGGCGCGTACACCGGCACGCTCGCGTCGTTGTAGGTGTACCGCATGGCGCCCTCCTTGGAGTAGGAGTTCACCTCGGCGGCCCTCGGCAGGTTCGGCGGCAGCTGCGCGTAGTTGGTGCCGATCCGGTAGCGGTGCGCGTCCGCGTAGGCGAACACCCGGCCGAGCAGCATCTTGTCCGGCGAAAAGCCAATGCCGGGAACGACATTCGACGGCTCGAAGGCGGCCTGCTCGATATCGACGAAGTAGTTGCCGGGGTTGCGGTTCAGCGTCCACTTGCCGACCTCGATGAGCGGGTAGTCCTTGTGCGACCACACCTTGGTCAGGTCGAACGGGTTGAACCGATAGCCCTCGGCGTCGGCGTCCGGCATCACCTGCACGTGCAACGTCCAGCTCGGGAACTCGCCGCGCTCGATCGCGTCCCACAGATCCTTGCGGTGGTAGTCGGCGTTCTCGCCCGCGATCCGGTCCGCGTCGGCCTGGGTGAGGTAGTCGACGCCCTGGTCGGTCTTGAAGTGGTACTTCACCCAGAAGCGTTCGCCCGCCGCGTTGATCCACTGGTAGGTGTGCGAGCCGTAGCCGTTCATGTGCCGGTAGGTCTTCGGGATGCCTCGATCGCCCATCAGCCAGGTCACCTGGTGCGCCGTCTCCGGGCGCAGGGTCCAGAAGTCCCACTGCATGTTGTGATCGCGAAGTCCGTTGCCAGGCAGGCGCTTCTGCGATCGGATGAAGTCGGGGAACTTGATCGGGTCCTTGATGAAGAAGACCGGGGTGTTGTTGCCGACGAGGTCGTAGTTGCCGTCCTCGGTGTAGAACTTCACCGCGAAACCCCGTGGGTCGCGCCAGGTGTCGGGGCTGCCCTGCTCGCCGGCGACGGTGGAGAACCGGACAAGCGACTCGGTCCGCGCACCCGGCTGGAACAGCTTGGCCTTGGTGTAGCGGCTGACGTCGTTGGTTACCACCAGCTCGCCGTAGGCGCCAGCGCCCTTGGCGTGCACGATCCGCTCCGGCACCCGCTCGCGGTTGAATTGGGCGAGCTTCTCGATGAGGTAGTGGTCGTGCAGCAGGATCGGGCCCTGGGTACCGGCGGTGAGCGATTCGTTGTCGCTTTCCACCGGGGTTCCGGTGTTGGTGGTTGTCGGCTTGGTCATTCTCGAAGCCTCCTCGGCTGATGGACGACGTCCCGGGTGGGCTGACCCGGGCCGATCAGGATGGCTGCCGCTGTGTGGAACGGCAGGTCGGGCACAGTCCCCAGAAGACGACCTCGGCCTCGTCGACCGCGAACCCGTGCGCGTCAGCGGGTTCAAGACAGGGCGCTGCGCCCACGACACAGTCGACGTCGACGACCGTGCCGCAGCTACGGCACACCAGGTGGTGGTGGTTGTCCCCGGCCCTGGTCTCATACAGCGCGGCCGAACCGGCGGGCTCGATGCGCCGCAGGATTCCGGCGTGCACGCAGGCGCGCAATACGTCGTAGACAGCCTGCGTCGACACCGAACCCAGGGCCTCGCGAACGGTGGCGGCCACCCGATCCGCATCGGCATGCGGCGAGGCGGCGACCGCGTTCAACACCGCGACCCGCGGGGCGGTGACCCGCAGGCCCGCCGCACGCAACTGCGCTTGCGGATCGGTGTGGTTGGTGTGCATGTCTTCGATACTCCTCCTTTTCTGGAATTAGTCAAGAAAAGGAGGATGCGCTTTCGTGGCGCGGATCACATTCGAGAGCGCGGAATACTTCTGGGCAGGTGGTCGTTGATCACCACTGTCGGCGTCCGGACAGCCCCGGGCCTCACCCCATTTGTCGCTACGAGCGACCACCCGCCGAGAGGCGCTTGTGGGACGTCGACTTGGAGTCGTGACGCTGGCGTGGCGTCCGGCGACTCAGCGCCGCCAGGTTTTGCGACCTGGCGGCGTTTGTGTTTTCCGGCCCGGCTCGCCGCCGCGAAGGCCAGGTCGAGGCGGGGCTGCGCGATAGCCTCGTGCCCATGGGGCGATTCGGTGGGTTTCTCGTCGTGTTCGCTGCGTTATCGCTGGTGGCGGGCAATATCTTCACCGGCAGCGCGCACGCGGCGCCGACTCGCGTTTCCGGCGAGGTGCGGTGCACGCCGCAGTCAGGGCGCGAGTTCGCGCGGGCGAAGCCGGAGCAGGTCGGCCTCGACTCCGCGCGGCTCGCGGACGCGCTGACCTTCGCCGCCACCCGAAACCGGTTGAACGTACAGGTGTTCCGGCACAACTGCCTGATCGGTGAGGGGCCGACGAACGCACAGACCGGAAACGTGGCGTGGAACATCTGGAGTTCGACCAAGAGCATCGTCTCGATACTCGCCGGCATCGCGTGGGATCAGGGAAAGCTCGATATCTCCGCCCCGATCGGCCGGTACCTGCCCGCCGAACTCGGCGACGCGGAGCATCGCTCGATCACCGTGGCGAATCTGCTCACCGAGTCATCGGGATTGGCGGTCGGCGCGCTCACCGAGGGGATCTCCGGGGTGGTCCCGATCGACCCGAACAGCGCCGTGCAGGCATTGGGCATGCCGCTGGAGAATCCGCCGGGCACGGTATTCAGCTATAGCCAGCGCAACGTCGACCTACTCACCTATGTCCTCGAGTTGGCCATCGGCGAACCACTGCAGCAATTCGCGCAACGTGAACTCTTCGATCCGCTCGGCATCGCACGCGGCGACTACTACTGGGCACGCGATCGAGCCGGGCACACCTACGGCTACGCGCACCTGATGATCCCGCCGAACGACTTCGCCAAACTCGGCCTGCTGGTGAGCAACGACGGACGTTGGGGCACAAAACAAATCGTCTCGACCAACTATCTGCGGCAAGCACTTCATCCGTCCGCAGGCAACGAATGCTACGGGTACCTGTTCTGGCTCGGTCCCGAGTGCGCGGCACCGCTCTACAACGTGCCGCCCGACGTGTTCATGATGGACGGGCTCGGCATGCAGAATGTTTTCGGTATTCCGAGCCTCGACCTCACGGTCGTCTGGACCGGGTTCTTCGGGAATCGCAGCGACAAGGGCCTGACCGGCACCCTGCAGAATCAGGCGGAATTGCCGTACGAGTTCTTCCGTAAACTGTTCGCGGCGTTCTATAACAGGCCGCTGCCCGACCCTGGCCCGTTTGTCGAGCCACCGGTCCAACTGGACCCGCGAAAGTATGTCGACCCGAACATCCTGCTCGCGGTGTTCGGCATCGGCCCCGACGCCTATCCGGGCTGCAATGTCTTCTCCTGCCTGGACTATCCGCTGGCCCCGCCATTTTGGGACACCGCGCCCGGTTGTGCGATTCTGGCCTGCCTCGGCCCCGATGCCCCTGGCATCCATTGAGTCTCGGGCGTACCACAACACGCCATTCGCCCGTAGCCGGCTGGCTGGCGCGATAACCTCGTGCGCATGGGGCGATTCGGTGGGTTCCTTGTTGGGTTCGCTGTGTTGTCACTGATCGCTGGGAACGTATTCACCGGCAGTGCACCGGCGTCCGCCGATCCGGCGAGCTGCGCGGTGAGTTCCGGTCGCGAGTTGGCGCGCGCGCTGCCGGAGCAGGTCGACCTCGACAGCGCACGACTCGCGGACGCACTGTCTTTCGCCGCTGGTCGAAACCGGGTCAATATCAAGGTATTTCGGCACAACTGCCTGATCGGCGAGGGTCCGACGAACGCACAGACCGACAATGTGGCGTGGAATATCTGGAGCGCGACCAAGAGTGTTGTCTCGGTGCTCGCCGGAATCGCCTGGGATCAGGGCAAACTGGACATATCCGCCCCGATCGATCGGTATCTGCCGCCGGGGCTCGGCGATGCCGAGCATCGCTCGATCACCGTGGCGAACCTGCTCACCGAGTCATCGGGGATGAAGGTCGGCGTGCTGGCCGAGGGCGCCACCGGTGTCATTCCGATCGAGCCGAACAGCGCGGTGCAGGCTCTCGGTGTGCCGCTGGACCATCCGCCTGGCACGGTGTTCAGCTACAGCCAGCGCAACGTCGACTTACTCTCGTACGTCATCGAATTGGCCATCGGCGAACCACTGCAGCAATTCGCGCAACGTGAACTCTTCGATCCGCTCGGCATCGCACGCGGCGACTACTACTGGGCACGCGATCGCGCCGGGCACACCTACGGCTACGCGCACCTGATGATCCCGCCGAACGACTTCGCCAAACTCGGCCTGCTGGTGAGCAACGACGGACGTTGGGGCACAAAACAAATCGTCTCGACCGAGTATCTGCGCAAGGCGCGGCAGCCGTCGCAGGCCAACAAGTGCTACGGCTATCTGTTCTGGGTGGGGCCCGGGTGCGCGGAACAAGCGAGCAACCTGCCCGCCGACGTGTACATGATGGCCGGGCTCGGCCTACAGAACGTCTTCGTCATGCCGAGCCTGGACCTGGTGGTGGTGTGGACCGGATTCTTCGGCGATGTCAGCCAGTACGGACTGAACGGCACCATCCAGAACATCGATGAACTGCCGTACGAGTTCTTCCGCAGGCTGTTCGCGTCATTCCAGGACAAGCACATTCCCGACCCCGGCCCCTATGTCGAACCGCCGGTGCGGCTGAATCCGAGCCAGTTCGTCGACCTGAACTTCGTGCTCGCCGTGTTCGGTGCCGGACCGTTCGCCTACCCGGGCTGCGATGTCCTCTCCTGCCTGAAATACCCCCTGGCGCCGCCTTTCGCGGACACCGCGCCGGGCTGCGTGATCATGATCTGCCTCGGCCCCGACGCGCCGGGCATCCACTGAATCACCCGCCGAGGAAGGGCAACTCGCCGTCCTTGGCACCGTGTGCGCGGAAGTGATCCGGCGAGACGACGATGAACAGCGCGTCCGCCTCGGCGATGAGTTCGCCGTCGAGCTCGAGTCGCGCGTAGATGTGCAGTTTGCGGTCGCCGTCGCGGCGCTCCAGGTACGCGGATACCGTCATCGGGCGATGCAGCGGCGCCGGCTTGACGTAGTTCACGGTGAGTTTGGCGGTCACCGCGGGAATCCCACTCCTGGTCGGGACGCTCCCCGATGCCTCGTCCAGCACCGCGGCGACTACCCCGCCGTGCGCCAAACCCGGTGCGCCCTGGTGCTTTTCGTCGAAAACGCAGCTGCCGACGAGGTGACCGTCCACCAGTTCCGACACCAGCGCGACACCGGCGCGATTGCGCGGTCCGCAGCCGAAACAGTTGTCGCCGTGCGCGGATGCCGCGCCGTCGCGCTGCTGGCCGCTCGCCGGTCGCGGCACGCTCGCTGCGGCGCGGTCGGCCGCTTCGGCAAGTCCGGTCATGTGCACCCCTTGATCAGGAATCAGCTGTCTCCTGAATGAAGCTAGATTTAGGAAACATTTGTGTCAAGATCGCGAGGTGGTGAAACAAGCACGGACCTACGGCGGGGTCTCCGCCGATCAACGCCGCGCCACTCGGCGCGAGCAGCTGCTCGAGGCGGCATTCGAGGTGATGGCGCTGGACGGTCTCGGCGGGCTGACCATCCGGACCGTCGCTAAACAGGCGGGATTGTCCACCCGCTTCGTCTACGAGAGCTTCACCGATCTCGACGATCTGGTGGTCGCGGCGTTCGAGCTGGCCTTCCGGCAGATGGCGGCGACCGTAGACACGGCGGTCGCGGCGACCGGGCCGGACCGCCGCGACAAGGTGAGCGCGCTGGTCGAGGCACTCGCCGACTTCTTCCTGAACGCACCGGCCAAGGGAAAACTGTTGTCCACCAAGGCTTATGGTCACCCCGCCGTGGCGGCCCGCAGGCTCGCGCGGTCCGAGGACGTGTCGCGGACCTACGGCGCCCTATTGCACGGGCTGCTCGCCGACCGCACACCAGACGACCCGGCCATCGATCTCGCCGCCCGATTCCTGGTGGGCGGCTTCGGCGAGACCACTACCGCGTGGATCCAGCAGTCGCTGCCCTATCCTCGGGACAAGTTCATCCACGACAATGTCGAACTGTTCCTGGCGACCATCGCTGCCGTCGAACGACTGTGATCGATACGGCTACACGCGGCGGGACCGGCCGGGGATCGGCTACGGTTCAACCGATTTACCGCGTCGCCGTTAGGAGCTCGGAGCAGTGACCGATCGCGTACCACCCTCGCCTAGGGACGAGGATTTCAGCGCCCACCGGATGGGAGCCTTCGCCGACGCGGTACTCGCGATCGCGATCACGCTACTCGTCATCGAGATCAAACGGCCCGAGGGCGAAGATCTGGCCAGCCCGCACGCCCTCGCCGAATTCCTCTGGCACGAGAAAGCGTCGTTCGTGGCGTTCGTGCTGGCGTTCTTCCTGCTGTGGTCGGTCTGGCGCAGGCACCACACGCTCATCGACGAGGTCGACCGACTCGACCGGGCGACCGCCGCCTCGCACGCGCCGCTGCTCTTGCTCGCCGCCTTCCTGCCGTTTCCGACCGCGATATTCGGTCACGCACCCGATAACAAGCTCGCCGCCTGCCTGTTCGCCGCGACGGCGGCGGCGCTGTTCGGGTGCGAGGCTGTTATGAAGGAATTCGCTTGGCGGCGTGCGATATTGAAGCCCGGCGTCGATCGGTCGAAGATCCGGATGAGTGCCGGCGCGTCCGTCTCGGTCACCGTGGTCTTCGCCGTGACGGCCGGACTGGTGTGGGTGACGCCCTGGATCTGGTTCATCTGGTTCTTCGCCCCGCTGGCCGCCTACTTCGGCGGGAAACTGTCCGAACGCATCCGGCCGGACGTCATCGACCGGGCACCCGAGCGCCAGGCCGAGCAGATGGCGCAAACACGCACCTAGCCCGGCGCTCGCGGGTGGTCAGTTCAGCGGGGTGATCCAGCCGTGCAGGTCGTCGGTGCGCAGTGCGGCCGCGTGGCGTTTGCGCAGGGCCTGGGAGATCGGGCCTGGTTGCCCGTTGGCCACGGTGCGGCCGTCGACCTCGAAGACCGGGGCGGCGCCCGCGGAGGTGCCGGTGACGAAGACCTCGTCGGCGATGTAGAGCTCGGTCAGGTCGACGGTGCGCTCGATGACCGGGATGCCGTCCTCGGCCGCCAGGGTGAGCACGGTTCTGCGGTTGATGCCGTCGAGGATGTCGCAGGACACGTCGGGGGTGATCAGGGTGCCGTTGCGGACGAGGAAGATGTTGGCCGCGCTGAGCTCGCAGACATGGCCGTTGCCGTCGAGGAAGACGCAGTCGTCGTAGCCGCTGTCGATCGCGTCCTGCTTGGCAAGCACCGAATTCACGTACGCGCCATTGACTTTCGCACGAGACGGGATCGCGTTATCCGGAATGCGCCGCCACGGACTCGATTTCAGGCGCATGCCGTCCTGCGGGACGATCGGCACCGCGTCATAGACGAACATGCTGACCTGAATCGCGCAGCCGCGCACCCTGGTACCGGGAATCGACTCGACGACATGCACTGTGGCACGGACGAATACATCCTCGGCCGGGGCATTGCTACCGACCAACTCGACGACGGCGGCATAGAACCGTTCGTAATCCCACTCCGCCACGAACCGATCCATCCCGATGATCTTGCAGGACTCCGCGAGCCGCCGAAAGTGATCGTCCAGCCGAAACGCCGTCCGCGCCGCCCCCGCCACATGAACCGGGAAAACGGTATAGACGCTGAGCCCGTACAACACCGCCGACGATGCGACGCTGACCGTAGCCGCCTCGGCCGCAACAATCCGGTCACCTAGATACACATGGGGATAGGGGTTTGCCATCGGCGGAGGCTAACAGTCACGGCCCGGATCGAGCGACCGCATTTCGGGCCACCACACCTTCACCGTCGCCGTCGATGGATTACGCAGCGTTACGCTCGATCGCGTGACTCAGGAGCGGCGGGGTGGGCGGGCGGTGCAGGGGGCCGAGCGGCGGGCGGCGATTCTCGAGGCGGCTCGGGAGGTTATTGCTGAGCGGGGGTATCGGGGGGCGTCGTTGGGGGCGGTCGCGGAGCGGGTTGGGCTTACTCAGCCTGGGGTTTTGCATTATTTTCCGAGTAAAGAGCATTTGCTGGTCGCGGTGCTGGAGGAGCGGGATCGCTGGGATACGGCGGCGTTTCTGGGTGGGGGGTCGGGTAGTTGGCGGTTGTCGCATCTCGAGCAGCTGGTCGAGTACAACGCGACGCGGCCGGGGGTTGTGCAGACGTTCACGGCGTTGGCTGGGGAGAGTGTGACCGGGGGGCATCCGGCGCGGGAGTACTTCGTCGAGCGTTATGCGCAGGCCAGGGTGCGGTTGGCCGAGTTGCTTCGGGCGGAGTTCGGGGATCGGCTGGCGGGTGGGCGGACGCCGGAACAGGTGGCGCCGCTGCTGATCGCGGTGCTGGACGGGTTGCAGACGCAGTGGCTGCTCGATCCGGAGGCGGTCGATATGAGTGCCGCGTTTCGGGATTTCGTGGCTTTGCTCGGGCGGGCTGACGACGCCGCCGGGTAGCGGACGGTTAGATAACGAGCAGATAACAACGCCTACCATTGATTAGGTAGGTGTGGCGGAGCTGCGGACGCCCGCTACTCGCACCCGTCGACCCGCCCGCAATGACCTTGGTAGACAAAGGAGTTCATCATGAGTCCAGCCGACATCGCCCGCGAGGAAGCCGTGACGGCGGCCCTCGGGAAGCTCGATCTCCCGGCCAAAGCCCGGCTGCTGATGGGCCAGGACATGTGGTCGCTGCCCGCGCTGCCCGAGATCGGGTTGCAGTCGCTGGTGATGTCCGACGGTCCGATCGGAGTGCGCGGGGTGCGCTGGACCGCCGACGATCCGTCCATCGCGCTGCCCTCGCCGACCGCGCTTGCCGCGACCTGGGATCCGGAGCTGGCCAGGCGGGCCGGTCGGCTGCTCGCGCAGGAGGCCCGACGCAAGGGCGTGCATGTGCTGCTCGCGCCGACCGTCAACCTGCATCGGTCACCGCTCGGCGGGCGGCACTTCGAGAGTTACTCGGAGGACCCGTACCTCACGGGCCGCATCGGAACCGGCTATGTGAGCGGTGTGCAGGACGGCGGCATCGGCACCACCGTCAAGCATTTCGTCGCCAATGATGCTGAGACCGAACGCTTTACGGTGAACAACGTGGTATCGCAGCGCGCGTTGCGCGAGCTGTATCTCGCGCCTTTCGAGGCGATCGTCCGTGACGCGGGGGCGTGGGGTGTCATGGCCGCCTACAACCAGGTCAACGGCACGACGATGACCGAGCACGGCGAGTTGCTGAACGAAACACTGCGCGGGGAATGGGGTTTCGACGGCATCGTTGTCTCCGACTGGATGGCCGCGAGGTCGACGGTCGCGGCGATCACCGCCGGGCTTGATGTCGCGATGCCGGGCCCACGCGGGGTTTACGGGGAGGCGCTCGTCGCGGCGGTGCGCAATGGCGAGGTGGACGAGTCCGTGGTCGACGCGGCGGTGCGCAATGTGCTGCGGCTCGCGGCCCGCGTCGGCCTGCTCGACGGCGCCGAGCCCGCGGTGACCACGCCGCCCGCGCGATTCGACGGGATCGCATTGGCACGCGAGATCGCCTCTCGCGCTTTCGTTCTGGTACGCAATGGGACGGTCGGCGAGCGCCAAGCCCTCCCCCTCGACGCGAGTCGGACCAAGGTCGCGCTGATCGGTCTCGCCGCCAGGGACGCCCGCATTCTCGGCGGCGGCTCGGCCACCGTCTTCCCCGAGTCCGTGGTGTCCCCGCTCGACGGGCTGACCGCCGCGCTGCCGGACGGCGCGCTGAGCTACGCGATCGGCGCCGCCCCGAGCGACGCTCTCGGCGCCGCGGATCGCGGATTCGATTTGCACGCCCGCGTTTTCGACGCCGACGGCGCCCTGCTCGGGGAAAGTTCGCTGCCCAACGGCATGGTCAACTGGCTCGGCAAACTGCCCGAGGGCATCGACTACGACGCGCTGCACACCGTCGAGGTGCGCGGCACCTTCACACCGGCGGAAACCGGCGCGCACGTGTTCGGCACCAAAGGAGTCGGCGATTTCCGGCTCGTCGTCGGTGACACCGTGCTGTTCGACGGCGCCCAAACACTCACCGGCGCCGACCCTTTCGAGGCGTTCTTCGGCACGCCGACCGAACGCGGCACGGTCGAACTCACGGCGGGGACGACGGTCGAGGTGACCATGACCCATACGCCGATGAAGATGGCGGACATGCCGATCCAGGCGATCTTGTGCACCCTCGCGCACAGCGATCCGCGCCGCGATCCGGACGAGCTGATCGCCGAGGCCGTCGAGGCGGCGCGGGCGGCCGACGTCGCGGTGGTCGTCGTCGCCACCACCGAACAGGTCGAATCCGAGGGCTTCGATCGCACCAGCCTGAAACTGCCCGGCCGCCAAGACGAATTGGTCAGCCGGGTGACCGCGGCCAACCCGAATACCGTCGTGGTCGTGAACGCCGGATCGCCGGTGGAGATGCCGTGGCGCGACGAGGTCGCCGCGATCCTGTTGAGCTGGTTCCCCGGCCAGCAGGGCGGCGCGGCGCTGGCCGACGTGCTGCTCGGCAACACGGAGCCAGGCGGCCGACTGCCGACCACCTGGCCCGCCACGCTGGCCGACTGTCCGGTCTCGCAGGTCACCCCGACCGACGGTGAGCTCGTCTACCGGGAGGACCTGTTCATCGGCTACCGCGCGTGGGAGCGGGCGGGCACTACCCCCGCGTACCCGTTCGGGCACGGATCGGGTTACACCACATGGGATTACGAGTCGGTCACCAACGAAGACACGACGGTGACCGTTCGCCTGCGCAACACCGGCACCCGCCGAGGCGCTGAAGTCGTCCAGATATACCTTGCCCCCGTTGCGGATTCGGTGCTCCGCCCAACCCGCTGGCTGGCAGGTTTCGCCCGTGTCGAAGCGGATCCAGGCGAGCTGGTCACCGCTGAGATCCCGATCCCGCACCGCGCCTTCGAGATCTGGGACGAGAACACGTGGCGCTCGGTACCCGGCTCATACGAAATCCACGCGGCCCATTCATTCACCGATCGCCGCCTGACAACCCACTACGAAGCGGAGTAAACGACGGCGGCCGTGGATCCACACTGGATCCACGGCCGCGTCGGATGTCGGTATCAGCGGTTGCTGAGGAGAACCTCGGCGATCTGAATGGTGTTGAGGGCGGCGCCTTTTCGGAGGTTGTCGCCGGAGATGAACAGGGCCAGGCCTCGACCGTCGGGGACGCCGGGGTCTTGACGGATGCGGCCGACGAGCGAGTCGTCGGCGCCCGCGGCCTGCAGCGGGGTCGGTACGTCGACGAGCTTGACGCCCGGGGCCTTGGCCAGGATCTCCTTGGCCTGTTCGACCGAGAGCGGCTGGTCGAATTCGGCGTTCACCGACAGCGAGTGGCCGGTGAAGACCGGGACGCGCACGCAGGTGCCGCTCACCAGAAGCTCGGGCAGGCCGAGAATCTTGCGGCTCTCGTTGCGCAGCTTCTGATCCTCGTCGGTCTCGCCGGAGCCGTCGTCGACCAGCGAACCGGCCAGCGGCAGCACGTTGAACGCGATGGGCGCGACGTACTTGTTCGGCGCGGGGAAGTCGACGGCGCTGCCGTCGTGGGTGAGCTTCTCGATATCGTCGATCACCGCACGCGATTGTGTCGCAAGCTCTTCCACACCGGCCAGGCCGCTACCGGACACCGCCTGGTAGCTGGACACGATGAGGCGGCGCAGACCGGCGAGGTCGTGCAGCGGCTTCAGCACCGGCATGGCAGCCATGGTGGTGCAGTTCGGGTTGGCGATGATGCCCTTGACCAGGTTGCGGGTCTGCTCGGGATTGACCTCGCTGACCACGAGCGGTACGTCGGGGTCCTTGCGCCACGCGGACGAGTTGTCGATCACGGTGACACCCGCCGCGGCGAAGCGCGGGGCCTGCACGCGAGACATGGTGGCACCGGCCGAGAACAGCGCGATATCCAGCCCGGCCGGATCGGCGAGCTCGGTATCCTCGACGACGATCTCGCCGCCGCGCCACGGCAGCTTGGTGCCCGCCGAGCGCGACGACGCGAAGAAACGCACCTCGTCGGCCGGGAAGTTGCGCTCCTCCAGCAGTTTTCGCATGACGGCGCCGACCTGTCCGGTCGCGCCGACAACGCCTACTCGAATGCCCATGGCAATGTCCCTTTCGACCTGATCGGGAGCGCTGCGTGGTTACGCTGCGCTACCGCCTCCGCGCTTGACCCGATCGGGTCAGCGCCCCGTTCCCGCGTGCACCACGGCGACCTCGTCGCCGCCGAGATTGAAGGCCCGGTGCAGCACCTGGACGGCCTCGTCCAGTTCGACGTCCCTGACCAGCACCGAGATCCGGATCTCGGAGGTGGAGATCAGATCGATGTTCACGCCCGCGTCGGCCAGCGCCTCACAGAACGTGGCGGTGACGCCGGGGTGGCTCTTCATGCCCGCGCCGACCAGCGACACCTTGCCGATGTGGTCGTCGTAGAGCACCTGCGAGAAGCCGATCTCGTCCTGCTGCTTGGTCAGCATCTCGACGGCACGCGCGCCGTCGGTCTTGGGCAGGGTGAAGGTGATGTCGGTCTTGCCGGTATCGATCTTGGAGACGTTCTGCAGCACCATGTCGATATTGATCTCGGCGTCGGCGACCGCGCGGAACACCTTGGCGGCGTAGCCGGGGACGTCGGGCAGCCCGACCACGGTGACCTTGGCCTCGCTGCGATCGTGCGCGACGCCCGTGAGGATTGCTTGCTCCAAGGGGATGTCCTCCATCGATCCGTAAACGTAGGTGCCCGGCTTGTCGGTATAGGACGAGCGAACATGCACAGGCACGTTGTACCGGCGCGCGTATTCGACGCAGCGCAGCATCAGCACCTTCGCGCCGCAGGCCGCGAGTTCCAGCATCTCCTCGTAGGAGACCTGATCGAGCCGCTGTGCGTCCGGCACGATCCGCGGGTCGGCGGTGAACACGCCGTCCACGTCGGTGTAGATCTCGCAGACGTCGGCCTCCAGCGCCGCGGCCAGCGCGACCGCGGTGGTGTCGGAGCCGCCGCGACCAAGCGTGGTGACGTCCTTGTTGTCCTGGCTGACGCCCTGGAAACCGGCGACGAGCACGATCTGCCCGTCGTCGAGCGCCTGGCGCAGGCGGCCAGGGGTGACGTCGATGATCTTCGCGTTGCCGTGCGCGCCGGTGGTGATCACACCCGCCTGCGAGCCGGTGAACGAACGCGCCTCGGCACCGAGTGAGTGAATGGCCATCGCGACCAGCGCGTTCGAGATGCGCTCACCCGAGGTGAGCAGCATGTCCATTTCCCTCGCCGGTGGCGCTGGCGCCACCTGCTGGGCGAGGTCGAGCAGTTCGTCGGTGGTATCGCCCATGGCCGAGCAGACGACCACCACGTCGTGGCCTGCCTTCTTGGTCTCGACGATCCGTTCAGCGACGCGCCGGATGCGCTCGGCGGTAGCCACCGAGGATCCTCCGTACTTCTGAACAACGAGAGCCACGACAGGGTCCTCCAAGATCGACTACCAGCTGCTAACAGCCACCCAGCGTACCGGCCGCCGTCCAGCCGACCACCCCTGCCTCCTCAGCCGACGGCCGCGACGGAGGTGTCGCGCTGGTCGGGCTTGTGCGCCAGCGCGACATCGGCGGCGAGGAAACGCGACGCGCTGCGCGCCGACGAAGGTGGGTGAATGACGCAGGATGGGGTGATGAAGAGCACGGTATTGATGGTGCGGACTGGGCGGGCCGAGGTTGTGCAGGACATCACCGGGGAGTGTGTGGCGTTTGTGCGCGAGGCCTCTGGTGGGGGTGACGGGTTGTTGAATGTGTTCGTGCCGCATGCGACGGCCGGGGTCGCGGTGATGGAGTTGGGGGCGCGTAGCGATGATGACCTGCTTGCGGCGCTGGGCGAGTTGCTGCCTGCCGATGATCGGTGGCGGCACGCGCACGGGTCGCGCGGGCACGGGCGTTCGCATGTGATGCCCGCGTTGATCGCGCCCTACGCGACGATTCCGGTGATCGGTGGGGCGATGGCGTTGGGGACCTGGCAGTCCGTCGCGTTCGTCGATCTCAATGTCGACAACCCGGAGCGTCAGGTGCGGCTGTCGTTCCTCAGTGACTAACCGGGGCCGTCCGCTGGGCCGTCGCATGATCGGGTCAGGCGCGGGTGAACCAGGTGACCTGATTGCCGTTGCTGAATTCCTTGCGTGTGGTCGGCGCGAAGAGCGTCGGCCGGAACGCACCGGCGAAGCCGGGGATGCCGGTGCCCGCGACGACGGGGTAACTCTTGATCACCAGTTCATCGATCTCGCCGAGCAGGGCGGCGGCGAGCTTCCCGCCACCTGCCAACCAGATGTCCAGTCCCGCTTCCTGTTTGAGCTGCCGCACCAGGGTGACCGGGTCCCGCTCGTCCAGCTGCACGGTCGGGTCGTCGATCCGGCCGAGCGTGCTCGACACCACGTACTGCCGCATATGGGAGTACGGGCTGGTCAGCCCGGCGGACAGGGCGGGCTCGTAGGTCCCCCGGCCCATCACCAGCGTGTCGAACTTCCGATTCGGCGCATCGGCCGCCAGCCCGAGATGCGTACGCACGTGGGTAGGCAGGGTTTCCGGGTATTGCTGACCCAGCCATCCGACGAAGTCCTCGGGCAGCGGGTAGAAGCCGATATCGCCATCGGGTCCGGCGATGTAGCCGTCGAGCGACATCCCGACGAAGTAGACGAGTTTTCGCATGGCAGAACCTCTTTCGTGCGGGTCGATCAGGCGCGGGTGAACCAGGTGACCTGCGCGCCGTTGCCGAACTCCTTGCGTGCGGTCGGCGTGAACAGGGTCGGCCGGAACGCACCGGCGAAGGCCGAGATGCCGCCACCCGCGACGACCGGGTGGCTCTTGATGATCATCTCGTCGATCTCACCGAGCAGCTGAGCGGCGAGATTGCCGCCGCCGCAGAGCCAGATGTCAAGGCCCGCTTCCTTTTTGAGCCGTTGCACCAGGCCGACCGGGTCGGCATCGACCAGTTCGACGGCCGGGTCATCGATTCGGCCGTAGGTGCTCGACACCACGTACTGACGCAGGTGCGCGTACGGGCTGGGATAACCGGCGGACAGGCCAGGCTCATAGGCGCCGCGGCGGCCGGAACTGCGGGCCGTGCTGACCGATCGGGTGCGCGCGGACGTCGAATTCAACGTGCGCAACCACCTCGATGCCGGACTGCCGGGCGACGAGAAGTCCGTGCTGCTGCTCTATTTGGCACTGAACTGGTTGATCGTCGACCGACTTACCCTGCCCGGCGTGTTCACCGAGGAGCAGAGCCAGGAGCTGATCGAGGCCGCGGTCGATCGCCTCATCGGCACATGAAGACCGCGTGGTCTTCATGTGCCGAATCCTTGTGACCCACATCACCGGCACCCGATAATGAGTCGATGATGGCGAAGGTCGGAGACCGACTGCTCGTGCACGGACACGTTGTGGGCCAAGGTGATCGCCAAGGGGAGATCATCGAGGTGCGCGGACCGGAAGGCGCGCCGCCCTACCTCGTGCGCTACGCCGACGGGCACGAGTCGCTGGTCTACCCCGGACCCGACGCGATAGTCGCACCGGCCACCTGAGCCAGGGCGTGCCAACGTCGCGCTCCGACGCGCCGGCACCCGCACGGCGATTCGGCGACGAGGTCCGCGCATAGCCTTTCGGCGCCATCCGTGCCGAACACGGTCTTGGAGATGTCCCAAATCTTCCGCATGGAACTTGTTCAGATGCTTACCAATGTCCGCTTTTGGACCCAAAAGGCCATGTAGGCCGCGCCCATGGACTATCAACCGCGGCGACGAGGTTGACGAATCAGATAACCGATAGAGAGAATCGGGCCCAGTTGTCCATCGGGGGTCGGAAGGTTTTGCATGCGCACGAGAACCGATATTCGATTCGTCGTCGACGCCGATTCCGCGCAAGTGATGGATGCGCTGGCCGCTGTCGAAATGCTCCCGGAATGGTCGCCTGGATATACCGATGCCAGAGTCGCCTCGCGCGACGACGCGGGAAGGCCGGTTCGAGTTTTCGTCAAGACCGAACTCTTGGGCAGCTCGGACATGCAAGTGCTGGAATACGATTGGACAGCCAACCGATCGTCCTGGCAGGTCACCGACAGCACGCGGGGCGCGAAGGGCGGCGGCTGGTTCGAGCTCTCGCACGGCGCGGACGGCACCGACGTCTGGTTCCACGCGGAGGTCTACCTACCCATCCCGGTGCCGGGGCTACTACTCAAGCGCACCGTGCGCAAGCAGCACGAGATCGCGGTGCAGAATTTCATCGAGTTCGCCGAGGGATTTCCGGAGGCGGAAACCATGAAGCCGTATAGCTATAACGAATAACCGGCATCGAGGCACGCGTACAGCGAAATCGAGCGACGCGCAGCGCAGCAAGCACCCGGCGACTGGGTCGAGATGCGACGATGTGCACCATGAGCGATGCCAAACGGATTCGGCTGCGGCCAGTCGCCGAGGGTGAGTCGGTAACGCAGCTCGAGCTGTTCTTCGACCTGGTACTCGTCTTCGCGTTCACCATGGTCACCGACCTGGCGGCGGAAGAGACCAGCGTCAAGAACATCGTGCGCGCGTTTCTCGTGCTCGCCGTGATGTGGTGGTTGTGGATCGCCTACTCCTGGCTCGGCAATGTGGTTCGCGCCGACGAGGGATTCGCCAGGGTCGCGATGTTCACCGCGATGGGCGGTGCGTTCCTCGCCGCGCTCGCCATTCCCGAGGCGTTCCACGATCTGCCGGGTGGCTGGTACGGGCCCCTCGTCTTCGCGATCGCGTATCTGATCGTGCGGTTGGTGCACGTCGGCATGTTCTGGCTGGCCAGCGCCGACGACGCGCAGCTGCGCGGTCAGGTGCTGCGCTGGTCGCTCGGCTCGATCACCCTCGGCACCACGCTGCTCGTGATCGCGGCGATGACCTCCGGCGCGGTGCAGATTGGGCTGTGGATCGCCGCCATCGCGGGTGACTATCTGTGGACGCTGTTCGCGGGCAACGACTGGCGATTGAATTCGGCGAGCCACTTCGCGGAGCGATACGGACTGATCATTATCGTCGCGCTCGGCGAATCGATCGTTTCGATCGGTATCGGCGTGGCCGGACTGCCTATCTCGTGGCCGATCGCGGTGGGCGCGCTGCTCGGGCTCGCGGTATCCGGACTGCTCTGGTGGACGTATTTCGACGTCGCGGCGCTGTCGATCGAACACGAGCTGAAGCATGCCGACGGTGCGCGGCAGATCAAGATCGCGCGAGGCGCCTACACCTTTTGGCATTTCCCGATGATCGTCGGAATCATCGCGCTCTCACTGGGTTTGAAGAAAATTCTCTACTATGTCGGCGACTCTGCACACCACACACTGAAAGACGCGCTGTACGGAATTCCGTTGTTCGCGTTGTACGGCGGAGTTGTGCTGTATCTCATCGCATTGGTCGGCGCGAAACGCTATGCGACAGGCGCGGTCAGCATGCCCCGGGTGGTCGTCATCGTGCTGCTGCTCGCGCTGATCCCACTGGCGGCCGCACTGCCCGCGCTTGCCTCACTCGCCATCCTGTGCGCGGTGCTCGTCGTGCTGATCGTGTGGGAAACAATCCAATTCGCACAACCGCGAGAAGCGATCAGGCACGGGGTATCTGACTGAGGTGATGGCGCACGCTGTGTTCGGCGGGCGTCGGCCCGTACGCGGACGGCGGCACCCGGACATCGTGTTTCACCGCGAGCCGGATCTGATCGATGTTCTCGCGCAACACATCCGAGACCAGTTCGTCGGTGCGCGGATCCTCGAGCACCTGGAACAGGATGCGGAAGGTGGTGTCGGCGATCAGCCGGATGATGTCGTCGTGGAACGGGATGTAGCGCACCCGGCCCGCCTGCGGATCCTTCTTGATCAGCTCGAGGATCATCGCGTCCATCTCGGCGCGGTTCTCCTGTAGCGCCGCCGCGATATTGCGGGTGTAGTGGCCGGTGCGCATCACCGAGGCCACCTCGTCCATCACCGCGATGGTCATCGGCCGCTTGATGGTGTCGACGATGGTCAGCACGAACCGGTTGACCACCGCGGCGGTGATCCGGTCGCCGAACACCCGGTCGGCGACGCGACCGAGCCGGACCACGATCACCACGATCCGCAGCAACCGGAAGCCGCGGAAGAACGGGCTGGTCACCGGGATCATGCCGACGATCTCGTACCAGTAGATGAACGGGAACGTCCAGGTCCAGCCCGCCCTGCGCCAGCGCCACAGGAACTCGACGGCGAACACGCCACAGATCGTCCAGTCGACGATGACGATCGTGTGATGGGTGTGCGCGGAAACGTCGAAGAAGGTGATCCACACGACAAGCGCCACCGACACGATGGCCAGCGCCAACATGAAGAAGTCGGTCCACAACGCAGGCGGCTTACGCGGGTAGTCGCCCTCCGGGAGTTCCTCGCTGACCGGAGTGGTGCTCGCAGCTGTCACCTGTGGGTGTCCCTTCAACGCCGAACGGTCGTGCCGACAGTAGTCGGCACGACCGCGTCACGGCAGGACCGCTCGCTACTTCCCGGTGCGGATGATGGCCTCGATATTGCGCTCCGCGAGCGCGGCGATGGTGAGCGACGGATTGACCGTGCCGGTGCTGCCCGGAATGGCCGCGCCGTCCATCACATACAGGCCGGGGTGCCCGTGCACCCTGCCGTAGCCGTCGGTGGCCTTACCGAGCACCGCACCGCCAAGCGGGTGCGCGGTGAACAGCGCGTTGGCGTCGTAGCCGAGGGCGCCGTATTCGAGGACGGCGTCGGCGCGTTCGGCGATCCGGTGGTCGACCGCGCGGGCCGCGGCCACCATCTCGTCGCGGTTCTGGCTCGGCCAGGACAGCCCGACCCGGTTCGCGGCCGCGTCGTAGCCGAATCGCGCGCGGGCCGGATCGAGGACCATGCCGAGCGAGGCGAGCGCGCCCGTCTCGAACGGGATGCCGGGGATGTACCAGCTTTCCAAGCTGAGCGGCAGGCCCGACTCGTCGAAGATCCGGCTCGCGCTCGGCACGCCCTGCCCGAAACCGGCCAGCGCGCTCGCACCGCGGCCGAGGACAACGTCGCCATTGGTGCCCCAGCCATCGCCGACGTGCTCGTTGAGGTTCGGCAGTGCCCCGGTCGCCTGGGCGCGGACAAGCAGCTCCGAGGTGCCGACCGAGCCCGCGCCGAGGAAAAGCTGGTCGCAGGTCAGGGTGCGGGTGCCGAGCACCTCGCCGGTCGGCGCGAGCTTGGTCACCTGGACCGTGAACCGGCCGCCCGGCTCCTGTGCGATGGACTCCACCTGGTGGCCGGGGAAGATCGCGGAGCGGCCGGTGCCTTCGGCGTACTTCAGGTAGTTCTGATTGAGGTCGAACTTGGCGCCGTTGGAGTTGCCGAGATTGCTGCGCGCGGCGGTGGCCGACGCTCGGCTGGTGCCGGCCAGCTCGGCGCGCAGGATGTCCCAGTTGAAGATCGAGTCGTTGGGCGTCGGCTGGTAGCCGGCCTTGCGCACCTGGTCGTCCCACGCCCTGGAATGCGCGAACGGCTTGGCGGCGTAGATGTCTCCCGGCATCGCGTTCAACCGAAGCATCTCGCGCACCCTCGGGTAGTAGACGCTGTCCAGCTCGCCGTAGTCGACCGTGCCGCCGAAGAGGTGGTCGAAGAACCGGCGTTCCGGCGCGACCATCGCGCCGGTGAAGACCACCGATCCGCCGCCGACCGCGGCCGCGCGCCACACATCGATGCCCGGATAGGTGGTGCAGTCGAGGACGCCGCCGAAGCTGGCGAACGACATCGGCACCTTGCTGACACCGGTGAAGTTGGTGCGATGCCAGAAGCCGCGACCGTCCGGCAGGTCGTCGCCGGTGAAGATCTCCCGCCACGGATCGTTGGGCCAGCGCGACCCGCGCTCCAGCACCGTGTTGGCGATCCCGGCCTCGGCAAGCCGCAGCGCGGTGACCGCGGCGCCGAAGCCGGAGCCGATCACGATCGCGGGCGAATGCTCGGGTGGGTCGGGTAGCGGGGCGAAGATCTCCGGCACCCACGTCTGGAACAGCAGGTTCCACACGGGGTCCGCTGACGCAGGTGCGACCGACAGCGTTCCCGCCGTGGCACCGAACAGTGCGGCTGCACCCGCAGCTTTGAAGAAGGCGCGTCTGCGCACTCAGCCACCTCCCTCATCATGCATGGCCGAGCGCAGATTACCGGTATATCCGCTAGCTGAACAGTCGTTGCCTGACCGTCATCCGTTGTCTCCCTTCCATTGTCCCGCCGGATGGGCCAGCGCCCGCGCCCGGTGCGGGGAACGGCACAGTGACGAGCAAGCCACGCCAGGCCAGCGGCAGGTGGACAGCAGGGGTCGGCGGTTCAGTCCGCGAACGGTGCCCCATCGGGTTTGCAGGTCGCGCCGGGCGCGGGGAGTTGCTGGTCGATGAGGTAACGCTCCTGCAGTCGCCTGGTGCAGTCGACGGTGGTGTCGTGGCCGTAGCCGCCGTCGACGACAACGAGTCGCGCGTTGACGAGGGCCTGCTGCGCCTTGCGCGCGGCAGACAGCGGCGTGACCGGATCGAACCGGTTGTTGAACAGCAGCGCTGGCACGTCCGAGCGCAGGATCCACGGACCGGCGTAGCGCTGCGGATAGCCGCCCTGCGGGGTCGGCCATGACGCGCACGGCTGGCGCAGGTACAGCCAGAACGAGCTGAAGGTTGATCCGTCCGCGCCCAATTCCGTCGCCATCGCCGGCCATTGGTCCGGCTCGCGGGGAAAGGTGTTGTCCGCGCAGGAGATCGCGATGTAGGAGTCGAGGAAATCGGGCGACGGCGCGCTCGCGTCGAGGATCGTGCGCACGATATCGGGGTTGCCGGTGGCCCCGCGCTCGACTTCGGCGAGGAGTTGAGCCAGTGCGGGCCAGCCGTCCTCGGGGTCGTACAGCAGCAGCGTGTGCGGCACGATGACGTCGGCGTAGGTGACCGTGCGGGCGCGTTCCCCGGCACCGACCAGCACTGGATCCTGCCGGAGCCGGTCGAGCAGTGCGGCGTCGCGGGCCTGTAAATCGTCACCGCCGCTTGCCTTTTGGTCATTGCGAAGCTGCCCGATCGGGTCGCCGGGCGGCTTGCCGGTGCCCGCGAAGGCGCAGCGCGGCTGACCAGCCTGGGCACACAGCCGGAAGAACTCCGAAAGCACCTCGTCGGTGCCAGCGGCCGCGGTGGCGACCTCGGTGCGGGTGTCGGAGGTGTAGGCGTCCGGATCGACCATCGAACTCAGGCTGAGCGCACGCACGCGATCGCCGAAGACCGCGCCGTACACCTCGCCGAGATAGCTTGCGTACGAACCACCTTCGTAGGTCAGCCGCTTGTCACCGACGGCGCGGCGCAGCAGATCCAGATCGCGGGCCGCGTCGACGGTGGTGAGATGCGCGAGCAGGGCCGGACTGTTCGCGGCGCAGCCCGCCGAGAGATCCCGGCTGAAGCGCGCCTGCTCGGCCTCCTGTTCGGCATTCACCGGCGGGATCCGTGACCCGGACCAGAATCGTTGCTCCGCTTGGGGATCGGCGAAACAACGCACCTGCGAACTGCGTCCGACGCCGCGCTGATCGAAGGTCACCACATCGAAGCGGCGGGCGATCTCGCCGGCGAACATCTCCCCGCGACCGGCCCACCGCACGCCGGAACTGCCTGGCCCGCCGGCCGGGGAGAAGAGGGTGCCGATGCGGCGCGACTGATCGGTCGCGGGTTGGCGAACGAGTGCGAGCCCGAGCGTCGGACCGTCCGGCTGCGCGTAGTCGATCGGGACCGTCGCGGTCGCGCACTGCAGTCGGCTCAGGGCTTTCTCTTGGCAGGGCGCCCAGTCGAGCCGTGGTGTCGGCGCGGCATCGGCCTGGGCGACCAGGTCGGCAACGGCCTGCTCATGCTTCTTCGGTGCGCCACAGCCGCTCAGCGCCAGCGTCGCGCCCAGCGCGACGACGACGATCCTCCACCCACGCATACCGATCATCTTGTGCCGCAACGACACGGCCGTCGTCCTCCCCAAGGATGAACCGCACCCTGAGATCTCAGGTTGCGTCGACCCCGAGGACACCAACCGCACCCGCCACCTCCTAAGTCATCAACAATCGGACCACCGCGATGAGGCCGACCACGACGATGACCGCGCGCAACGCCGTCGGCGGCATCCGCCTGCCCATCTTCGCACCGAGCTGTCCGCCGATGATGGAGCCGAGCGCGATCAACAGCACCGCACGCCAGTCGACATCGGCGATCACCATGAAGATCAGCGCGGCCACCGCGTTCACCAGCATCGACAGCACGTTCTTGATGCCGTTGAGTCGCTGCATGTCCTCGTGCACGAACACACCGAGCATCCCCATCAACAACACACCCTGCGCCGCGCCGAAGTAGCCGCCGTAGACACCGGCCGCGTAGATCAGCACGAGCAGGATCGGGCCACCGTGCTTCGGCGCGGGGCTGTCACCGTTCTCGCGCCGCTGCTTGACCCAGCGCGACAGCCTCGGTTGCACGACGACGAGCACCAGCGCCGCGATGATCAGCACCGGCACGATCGCCTTGAACGCATTGGCGGGCAACGTGAGCAGCAGTATCGCGCCGGTGATGCCGCCGAGCAGCGACGCGGTGCCGAAGCGCAGCAATCGTTCTCGTTGTCCGGCCAGTTCCCTTCGATAACCGTGCACACCGCTGATCGCGCCGGGCACTAGACCGATCGTGTTGGAGACATTCGCGGTCACCGGCGGCAGCCCGAAGGCGAGCAATACCGGGAAGGTGATCAACGTGCCAGAACCGACGATCGCATTGATGCCGCCCGCCGCGATACCCGCGGCGAAGACGGCCAGCATTTCCAGCCAAGTCATAACTAAATCCGTTCGACGTCCCGTCGGACCTGAGGTCCGTACAAGCGTTTGCTTCTTGGCCGAACGCTAGCCGCAACGTCGGATGACTCGACCACGGGACCGGGGTTTCGCAGGTGTATTGCCACACGGTAAACTCGCCGACATCATGCAGCGGGCACTTCTTCTCGGCCGCCGCGACGGGGTCTGATCGGACCGGCTCCCGTCGCGGGGTTTCGCCGCGCCGGTCGACCCACCCTTTGGGAAACACCACACCATCGGAGAAATCGCCATGTCCCCTGCTGACTCCTTCGTATCCGGCTCGCGCACCATCACGCCGCCGTCCAAGCCGGCCCCCGCCGACCAGGCCGCCTGGAACGCGCAGAAGAACTCCTCGATGCCGACCTTCCGGTACCGGCCCTTCGCCGAGGAGGTCGAGCCGATCACGGTGCCCGACCGCACCTGGCCGGACAAGATCATCGATGTCGCGCCCGGCTGGTGCGCCGTCGACCTGCGCGACGGCAATCAGGCCCTGATCGACCCGATGAGCCCGGCCCGCAAGCGCCGCATGTTCGACCTGCTGGTGCGGATGGGTTACAAGGAGATCGAGGTCGGCTTCCCGTCGGCCAGCCAGACCGACTTCGACTTCGTCCGCGAGATCATCGAGGACGGCGCGATCCCCGACGACGTCTCCATCCAGGTGCTGACCCAGTGTCGCGCCGAGCTGATCGAGCGCACCTTCGAGGCCTGCGCCGGCGCGCAGAACGTGATCGTGCACTTCTACAACTCCACCTCGATCCTGCAGCGCAAGGTGGTGTTCCGGGCCGACCGCGCGGCGGTCAAGAAGATCGCCACCGACGCGGCGACGCTGTGCCTGGACATCGAGCAGCGCTACCCCGACACCAACTGGCGCTATGAATACAGCCCGGAGTCCTACACCGGCACCGAGCTGGAATACGCCAAGGAGGTCTGCGACGCGGTCTCCGCGATCATCGCGCCGACCCCGGCCAAGCCGCTGATCATCAACCTGCCCGCCACCGTCGAGATGGCGACGCCGAACGTCTACGCCGACTCGATCGAGTGGATGAGCCGCAACCTGGCCCGCCGCGAATCGATCGTGCTGTCGCTGCACCCGCACAACGACCGAGGCACCGCCGTCGCCGCCGCCGAACTGGGCTACCAGGCCGGTGCCGACCGGATCGAGGGCTGCCTGTTCGGCAACGGCGAGCGCACCGGCAACGTCTGCCTGGTCACCCTTGGCATGAACCTGTTCTCCCGCGGCGTCGACCCGCAGATCAACTTCTCCGATATCGACGAGATCCGCCGCACCGTCGAGTACTGCAACCAGCTGGCGGTCGCCGAACGCCACCCGTACGGCGGCGATCTGGTCTACACCGCGTTCTCCGGCAGCCACCAGGACGCCATCAACAAGGGCCTTGACGCGATGAAGGTCTCGGCCGACGACGCGGACGCCGACGTGGACGACATGATCTGGGCGGTACCGTATCTGCCGATCGACCCGAAGGACGTCGGCCGCACCTACGAGGCCGTTATCCGGGTCAACTCGCAGTCCGGCAAGGGCGGCGTCGCCTACATCATGAAGACCGATCACGGGCTGGCGCTGCCGCGCCGGTTGCAGATCGAGTTCTCCCAGGCGGTCCAGCGGATCACCGACGGCGAGGGCGGCGAGGTCACCCCGAAGGAGATATGGGACGTCTTCGCCGACGAGTACCTGAGCCCGATCCGGCCGCTGGAGCGGATCAGGCAGAAGGTCACCGCGTCCGAGACCGACGGCGGCACCGACACCATCGCGGTGGTGGTGAAGGTCGACGGTGTAGAGCAGGAGATCACCGGCACCGGCAACGGCCCGCTGGCCGCGTTCATCGACGCGATCGCCGCCGTCGGCTTCGACGTGCGGGTGCTTGACTACTCCGAGCACGCCATGTCCGCGGGTGACGACGCGCAGGCCGCCGCCTACGTCGAGTGCGCGATCGGCGACAAGGTGGTGTGGGGCGTCGGCATCGCGACATCGATTACCACCGCGTCGTTGCGTGCCGTGGTCTCCGCGGTGAACCGCGCACACTGACAGCGACCGTGTGGTGGTCTCCTCGGCCAACCGAGCACGCTGATAACGCAGGTCGAGTACGGTAGAGCCGGGCGTGGTGGTCGTTGATCGATCCAGCGCCCGGCTCTCGATCTTGCTGTCGGAGACCAGATATCGGCGGCGTGTCATCCGGGCGCGTCCGCCATCCATAGAGCGTGCGAGAGCGAATCGCTCGCGGCCGCGAGAGTGCTCGTTCGAGGCCGCACACCGCGACGCGAGCCCGCGAACCCCGTGCTAGCGTTGGTTTCGCACTCAAGCGCCGAGCTCTCTGCTCGTAGTCCCGAGCAGATGGGGGAACTGTGACAACAAACGACCACAACCCGACCTCACCGCCCTGGCTGCAGAGTCAATCGGTGGACACGGCCGACGGCACCGAGTCGGAGCAGGCCGCCGATTCGTCGGCAGAGCAGCCCGGCGACGTGGAAGTGAAAGAGTCCGAGGCAGCCGAGAAGCCGGACAAGCCGGAGCAGGAATCGGCCGAGCCCGACTTCAGCGGCTCGACGGACCAGACCGTGTCCTACCCGCACGCGGCGATGCCGCAGCAGTCCTACGGTCCGCCCGAGGGTTTCGCGCCGACCGGCCCGCCCGAGCAATACGGCGGCTACGCGCCGCCCAATGCCGGACCGTTCGCGCCACCCGGCGCATATGAGCCGTATCAGACCGGCCAGTACCAGCCGGTGGCCGCGCACAGCGGTAGCCACCAGGTCGCGCCCGAGCCGCAGCAGAACCAGGGCTACGGCGAATACCGGCAGGAGATCGGCCCCGACGGCCTGGTCCGCCGGGTGCCGCAGGAACATGCCGAAGCCGGTGCGCCGCAAGCGGATCAGCCGAGCGGGCCGATCTACAGCTGGGCGCCGCCGCCACCGCCGGTGACCCACCAGCCGCCCCCGCCGCCCGCGTATCAGCCGCCGCCCCCGCCGTTGGGACAGCAGCCGCCGATGATGGGGCAGGTGCCACCGCCGAGCTGGCAGGGCGGCCCGAATCCGCACCAGCCGTCGCAGCCGTTCCAGCCGCAGCATGTGCCAGCGCCGGGACAGCCTGGCCACTCGGTCAACGATCTGAACCTGCTCAAGCGCGCCCGCCGCGCGCCGCGCAGCGGTTGGCGGCGCGCGGTGCACAAGGCCACCGGCGGCGTGCTCAACCCCGGCGAGTCCGCGGCCGACGTCGTCTACCGCGACCTCGTCGACCGGGTGAATCAGCCGGTGCGCGGCGACTATCGGATCGCGATCCTTTCGCTCAAGGGCGGCGTCGGCAAGACCACCACCACGGTCGGTCTCGGCTCGACGTTCGCGTCGCTGCGCGGTGACCGCGTCATCGCGATCGACGCCAACCCCGACCTCGGCACGCTCGCGCACCGGGTGCCGCGCCAGACCCGCTCCACCGTGCGCAATCTGCTAGAGGACCAGCACATCAGCAGGTACTCCGACGTGCGGGCACACACCTCACAGGCGCCGAGCCGCCTGGAAGTGCTTGCCAGCGAACAGGATCCGGCGGTCTCCGAGGCATTCAGCGAGGCCGACTACCGCAAGGCCATCGGCATCCTGCAGTCGTTCTACAACATCATCCTGACCGACTGCGGCACCGGCCTGATGCACTCGGCCATGGCCGGGGTCCTCGATATGGCCAGCTCGCTCGTGCTGGTCACCTCGCCAGCCATCGACGGCGCCCGCAGCGCCTCGGCCACCCTGGACTGGCTCGACCACCACGGCTACGGCAAGCTCGTCGAACGCACCGTCGTGGTGGTCAACGCCTCCCGCCGCGGCGCCTCAACCGTCGACCTCGACCAGCTGCGCAAGCTCTTCCTCGACCGCACCCGCGCGGTCCAGGTGGTGCCCTTCGACGACCACCTCGCCGAAGGCGCGGAAATCGACCTGGAACTGGTCAGCAAGCCGACCAGGCGCGCCCTGCTCGAACTGGCCGCGATGGTCGCCGACGACTTCGGTTACGTCGGCGCGCAGCAGTACCAGCACCCCGGCCCGATGGGGCACTAGAGATTCGAAAACTGTTGCGGCCCGGCGCATTTCGCGCCGGGCCGCACTGTATTTCGACGCTAGTACTTGCCGAACAGGACCGCGGCATTGTGGCCGCCGAAGCCGTACGAATTGTTCATCACGTACCGAACATCGGTGTATCGCGCCGCACCGCTGACGATATCGAGATCGATGTCGACATCCTGGTTGTCCAGGTTCAGGGTCGGCGGAATCACGCCGTCGCGCAGGCTGAGCACCGAGATCGCCGCCTCCAGCGCACCCACCGCGCCGACCGAATGACCGAGCGCCGATTTGGGTGCGTAGATCGCCGGATGCTTACCGATCGCGGCGGCAATTCCCTTGGCCTCGGCCAGATCTCCGAACGGCGTTCCGGTCGCGTGCGCGTTGACGTGGTCGACATCCGCCCCGTCGACACCCGCGGTCTGCAGCGCGCGACGCATGGCGCGGGCATTGCCCCGACCCTCCGGATCCGGCGCGACCAGGTGGTAGCCGTCCGCGGTCAGGCCCGCCCCGAGCAGCCGGGCCAGCGGTCGAGCACCGCGCGCCAGCGCGTGCTCTTCGGACTCGAGCACGAGCAAGGCCGCGGCCTCGCCGAAGACGAAACCGTCCCGGTCCCGGTCGAACGGACGCGACGCGCGTTCGGGCTCATCGACCCGCGAGCTCAGTGCGCGCATATTCGTAAAACCCGACAGCGCAAGGGCATTGATCCGGCACTCGACGCCACCGGCGACGATGATGTCGGCCTCGCCGAGGATGATCGAGCGCCAGGCGTGCACCAGTGCCTCACACCCCGACGAACACGCCGACACCGGCGTGACCACGCTGGCCCGCGCGCCGAGTTCGAGTCCGAGCACCGCGGCGGGGCCGTTCGGCATGGCCATCGGTATCGCGAACGGCGAGACCTTGCGATAACCCTGATCGCGCAGCAGGTCATTCGAGTCGACGACGACCTCGACGCCGCCGATGCCGGTCCCGATCGAGATGCCGAGCCGGTCGTTGTCCACCTCGGGCGTGCCGAGGGTGTCCCAGATTCGCTTGCCCATCACGTAGGCGACCTGCTGGACGTAGGACATGCGACGCTTCTTGACCCGATCGAGCTCGGCGGTCGGGTCGCTCCTGAACTTCGCGCCGATATTGATCGGCAGTTGCCTGCTCTCGACCTCCGGATCATCGAGGACCCGGACACCGCTCTCGCCCGCCAACAGACCCTTCCAGGTGGACGCCGTATCCGCGCCGAGCGCGGAGGAGACCTCTACCGCGGTCACCACCACGCTTCGGAATCCACCGTCGCGAGTGGAGAACTCGGTGATATCACGCATTGCTGTCGCGTGTCCTTTCCTAGAGCCGCACCGCTGAAATGCCGCGAGACCGGCGCCGCATCCGGTGCAGGCGCACTGCCTCGGCAGCAGGCCGCCCACCGCATGCCGGGTCGGAAGGCCTGTCCTGCAATCTATTTGGCGGGCTCATGGTCGCGACATGTACGGAACTCTCACAGGAAACACCCCGGAGTTGTTGGAATGTGCCAACGACGCAACGGAGGTCGGCCACCTAAGCTCTCCGCGCTGACGGCTGTACCAGCGCCTTCTCAACATACTCCGCCGATCGCGGCGAGATCGCCTGTTGAAAGCCGACAACCGCCCCCTCGGCGAAATCAGTTGCCGCACCGGGTGGTAGGCCGCGCGGCTATTCGGCGGTGACGCTCGCCGCCGCGGCACGGAAGGCCGCGAGCACGGCGGCGATGGCCGGGCTGCTTTCGGCACGCGGCCGGGTGGCCAGTTCGAACATGCGGGCGGCGCGGACGCCGGTGAGCCGCAGCACCGACAGATCGGGGTGCGCGACCGAGTAGCGCGGCATCAGCGCGACGCCGTAGCCACTGGCGACCAACGTTTCGATGACACGGAAGTCGTTGAGCCGCTGCGCTATTCGCGGCTGCACGCCGGTCAGGGTGGCGATCGAACGGAGCACGTCGTCGACCGGGTAGCCGCCGCGCACGCTCAGCCAGGTTTCGTCGGCCAGCTCCTCTGGCGTCACCGCGGCGTGGTCGGCGAGCCGATGGGTCGGCGCGACAACGACATCGATGGGTTCGCGCATCAGCACGCGCACCGCGATACGCGGGTCGGCGATCGGCGCGGCCCGCTCGTCGCGATGGGTGAGCACCACATCGAAGTCGGCGAGCAGCCGCGACACCTCGCTCGGCGGCAGGTCCACATCGCTCGCGACGATGTCGACGCCGCTGTCCAGCATGGCGGGCAACACCACCGGCAGCAGTAGCGCGCCGCCGGACGGGAACACCGCGACCCGAACTCGCCCGCGCGGCGAACCGCGATAGTGCGCCATCTCCGCCACCGCCCGATCCATCGCGGCGAGCACCTCGTCCGCGCGGATCACCAGCGCGTTGCCCGCGTCGGTGAGGCGGACCCGGCGGCCGTCGGGTTCGAGCAGGGCGACGCCCGCTTCCTTGGCGAGCACCTTGAGCTGCTGGGAGACGGCGGAGGGCGTCATCGAGAGCGCGGCCGCGACGGCGGCGATGGTGCCGCGATCGGCGAACTCGCGCAGCACCCGGAGTCGCTCGACGGACATGGGCGGCCCTTGCTGGTCAATCACGGTTTTGCCGGGCGGAGGACGCCGCTGAAATCATGAAGTAAAACTACATCAATAGTGCATATTAATTAGATAGTCCTGATGATTCGCAAACGTCACGATAGGGGACATGACCCCTCGTGACCGCCTGCTCGGACTGACCGTCGTCCTGCTCTGGGGGTTGAACTTCCTCGCCCTCCGAGTGGGGGTCGACCACTTCCCGCCCTTCTTCTTCGCCGCGCTGCGCTTCGCGGTCATCGCGGTACCGGTGCTGGTGTTCGTCCCGCGCCCGAAGGTGCGGATGCGCTGGCTGCTGCTGTACGGCACCGGTTTCGGCATCCTCCAGTTCGCGTTCCTGTTCACCGCGATGCGCGCCGGTATGCCGACCGGGCTCGCCTCTCTTGTGCTGCAATCCTCCGCGCCGTTCACCGTGCTGCTCGGCACCCTGTTCCTGCGCGAGCGGATCCGGCCGGTGCAGGTCGCCGGTATCGCGGTTGCGATGACCGGCATGGCGGTGATCAGCTGGGACCGCCTCGAACACGCCTCGGTGCTGCCGGTGCTGCTGACGCTGGCGGCCGGGCTCGGCTGGGCCTTCGGCAATATCGGTGCGCGTCGGGCCACCCTGGAATCCCCCGGCCTCAACACCTTGCACCTGACGCTGTGGATCGCCGTTGTCCCGCCGCTGCCGATGTTCCTGCTGTCCGCCGCCACCGAGGGACCGACCACCGGCCTGCGCGCACTGGCCGATTCCTTCTCCAGCACCGGGTGGCCCGCGCTGGTCGCGCTCGCCTACACCGCCGTGCTCGCGACCGTCGTCGGCAGCGGCCTGTGGACGTACCTGATGAGCCGCTACCCCGCCGGCATCGTCGCCCCGCTCACCCTGCTTGTCCCGATCATCGGCATCGCCGCCGCCTGGGCCTTCCTCGACGAGACCCCGACACCGCTGTCGCTGGTCGGCGGCGTGATCGTCATCGCGGGCGCGTTCGCCGCGACCTCGGGCAAGCGCCCGGTGGTCGCCGAGGATCAAGCCGTCGAGTTCGACGCGGCCGCCGGGCGCCGACCCGGCACACCGCAACTGGTCGAGGCCTGAGCGCGCGGCCCCGCACCGCGGTTCGCGGCGTGGGGTCGCGTGGCACGGATATTTATGTGTGCCAAAAGGTTCGAGAAACCGTCGTCACAGGTTTGCCTATCCGATCACCGATATCGCTATGCTCACATCGCCGTCCGAATCAGCCTTCACCTCGGGCCAGGCGCGGGGCGGGTACGCCGGTGCGGACCTGCCGCTTTACAGTAGTGACAACGTGTAATAAAGGTCCCGAGGCTAGGCACAGAGCGGCGCATGGCAGAAAATCGGTGGACCGTATCGCGGAGGACAATGCTTCGCGGAACGGCTGTGGCGGGGGTAGCGGCAGCGGGGGCACTGACAGCTGGCGTGCTGAGATCGGGGCCTGCCGCGGGTAGTCCGAACGGCAGGCGGGTCGCGGTACTCGGCGGTGGCGTCGCGGGCTTGACCGCGGCACACGAGCTGATCGAACGTGGCTTCCAGGTAACGATTTTCGAGCGCCGCGCCTGGGGCGGCAAGGCACGCAGCGTGCCGGTGCCAGGCACCGGTTCCGGCGGCAGGCCGGATCTGCCCGGCGAGCACGGCTTCCGCTTCTTCCCCGGCTTCTACCAACACGTGCCGGACACCATGCGCCGAATTCCCTTCGCGGACAACCCCAATGGCGTGTGGAACAACCTGGTCACGGTGTCGGAGGCGCGCTTCGCCCGGCGCGACGGCGACGACTTCCGGCTGCCGCTCGGCCCCCGATCCCGAATGGCGTTCACCCCGGACAGCTTCCGCGAGACCATGGGCGCCGCGCTCGCGACCACGCTGAATATGCCTGCCAACGAAGGCGTTTACTTCGCCGATCGGCTGCTGGTGTTCAACAGCAGCTGCGATGCCCGCCGCCTCGGCCAGTGGGAGCACACCTCCTGGCGCGACTACGTCGGCGGCAACGCGCGCTCACACGAGTTCCGCGCCCTGCTGTCCCGCACGCTGACCAGCATCATGGTCGCCGCGAAGGAGGACGTCGCCAGCGTCCGCACCATCGGCACCATGGGCGAACAGTTCCTCGGCAACCCGGCCGAGATCGGCAACGACGGCGGCCTCGACCGAGTGCTGAACGGGCCGACCAACGCCGTCTGGATCGAGCCGTGGCTGCAGCGGATGCGCGATCTCGGCGTGCAGTTCGAGCTCGGCACCGAGGTGCGCGGGCTCGACATGCGCGACCGCCGGATCACCGCGGCCCGCGTCGTCGATTCCGCCGGAGCACAACGCACCATCGAGGCCGACTACTTCGTTGTCGCCGTGCCCGCCGCACAGGCCAACGCCCTGTGGTCGCCCGACGTGCTGGCCGTTCGCCCCGAATTGGCCACGATGAACCGGCTTTTCAGCGACTGGATGAACGGCATCCAGTTCTATCTGCGCAGGCCAGCCGAGATCTCCAAGGGCCACACCGCCTATATCGACGCGCCGTGGGCGCTCACCTCGATCGACCAGAACCAGATGTGGGCGCGCAAATTCACCGAGTTCGGCGACGGCACCGTGCAGGACTGTCTTTCGGTCGATATCTCCGACTGGAACTCGCCGGGCATGCTGTACGGCAAGCCGGCGAAGGAGTGCACCCACGAGGAGATCGCCCGCGAGGTCTGGGCGCAGATCGCCGCGCATCTCAACGACCGCGGCGACGTGCTGCACGACGCCGACCTGCACTCGTGGTTCCTCGACCCCGGCATCACCTGGCAGGACAGCCAGCACCGCAACGCCAACGCCGACCCATTGCTCATCAATACCGCCGGCTCGTGGGACTTCCGGCCGGAATCGCACGGCGCGCTCGAAAACCTGTTCCTGGCAGGCGATTACGTGCGCACCAACATCGACCTCGCCACCATGGAGGGCGCCAACGAATCCGCGCGAACGGCCGTGAACGCGCTGCTCGACGTGGCGGGCTCGAACGCGGAGCGCTGCCGGACGTTCACCCTGTATCGCGCGCCCGAACTCGAACCACTGCGCCAGATCGACGCGGGTCGCTACGCGGCAGGCCAGCCCAACATGTTCGACGTCCAGATCTGATGTGACCGATCTCCCCGCGATCCACACATCGGCCTGCTGTTCGTCCTCCCTGGCCGCAGCCAGAACTCGAACGCCAAGCTCTACCAGGGGCTGAGTCCGGGCAAGTGGGCTACGCCACTGGACCGGACCGCGCCGCCGCCGCGCGTCGAACATAGACTCGCGGCGTGGCAGACATTTCGGTGCGTGGGCGAATCGCACTGCGGGCCGCGGCGGCAGCGTCGTGGGCCTCGCAGCGGGCGGGACGCGGCAAGGGATCGATGATCGGCGGGCTCATCGCGCTGCAGATCGATAAGACGATCATGGACCAGCTCGGCCGCGGTCGGCGCACGGTGCTGGTGACCGGCACCAACGGCAAGTCGACCACGACCAGGATGACCACCGCGGCGCTCAGCACGCTCGGCGAGGTCGCCACCCAGGCCGACGGCGCCAATATGGACGCGGGCATCGTGGCCGCGCTCAGCGCCAACCGTGCCGCGCGGATCGCCGCGATCGAGGTGGACGAGCTGCACCTGCCGCACGTCACCGACGCGCTGAACCCCGCCGCCGTCGTGCTGCTCAACCTGAGCCGCGACCAGCTCGACCGGGTCGGCGAGATCAACATGATCGAGCGCAAGCTGCGCGCCGGCCTGGCCAGCCACCCCGACACCGTGGTGATCGCCAACTGCGACGACGTGCTGGTCACCTCGATCGCCTACAACCACCCGAACGTGGTGTGGGTGGCCGCGGGCAGCGGCTGGGCGATGGACGCGACCAGCTGCCCGCGCAGCGGCGAGCCGATCCTGTGGGAGGGTGAGCACTGGCGCAGCACCGGCACGGATTTCGAACGGCCGGAACCGAATTGGTGGCTGGACGGGGAAGATCTCGTCGGCCCCGACAACCAGCGGTTCCCGCTGAAACTTGCGCTGCCCGGCCGGGCCAACCGTGGCAATGCCGCGCAGGCGGTCGCCGCGGCGATCGCGCTCGGCGCGGATCCGGCCGCCGCCGTCACCGCGACGGGCACGGTGCGCGAGATCGCGGGCCGCTACCGGACGGTGCAGGTCGGTGAGCACGCCGCGCGGCTGCTGCTCGCGAAGAACCCGGCGGGCTGGCAGGAAGCGCTGTCGATGATCGAACCCGGCTCGGCCGGACTGGTGATCGCGGTGAACGGGCAGGTGCCCGACGGCGAGGATCTGTCCTGGCTGTGGGACGTGCGGTTCGAGCATTTCGAAGGCGTCCAGGTGGTCGCCGCCGGTGAGCGAGCCACCGATCTCGCCGTGCGCCTCACCTACGCAGGAGTCGAGCACACGACGGTGCCGAACCCGTTGCGCGCCATCGCCTCCTGCCCGGCGGGCCACGTCGAGGTGCTGGCAAACTACACCGCATTCCGGGATCTCAACCGCGACCTCGAGGCCAAGTGATGACTGAATCGACCGTCCGCATCGGGCTGGTACTGCCCGATGTGATGGGCACCTACGGCGACGGCGGCAACGCGCTGGTGCTGCGGCAGCGCTTGCGGCTGCGCGGCTACGACGCCGAGGTCGTCGAAATCACCCTGGCCGATCCGGTTCCCGACTCGCTCGACATCTACACCCTTGGCGGCGCCGAGGATTCGGCGCAACGACTGGCAACCCGGCATCTGCAGCGCTACCCCGGCCTGCAGCAGGCCGCCTCGAAAGGCACTCCGGTGCTTGCCATCTGCGCCGCCATCCAGGTGCTCGGCCAATGGTATGAGACATCGTCGGGCGAGCGTGTCGACGGCGTCGGCATGATCGACGTCACCACCTCGCCGCAGCCGAAGCGCGCGATCGGCGAGGTGACCACCGCTCCGCTGCTCGCCGGGCTCACCGCGGCGCTGACCGGATTCGAAAACCACCGTGGCGGCACGAAACTCGGCGGCGAGGCGACCGGACTGGCCCGGGTCACCCGCGGTGTCGGCAACGGCGTCGGCGACGGTCTCGAAGGCGTGGTGCAGGGTTCGGTGATCGGCACCTACATGCACGGCCCCGCGCTGGCCCGCAATCCGGAACTCGCCGACCTGCTGCTCGCGCGGGCACTCGGCGTCACCGAATTGGCGCCGCTGCCGATGCCGGAAGTCGAGCAACTCCGCCGTGAACGTCTGCGCGCGTAGGTACTCCGGCACCAGATAACACAATGCGAGGTCGCGTTCGTATTTGATTCACAAACGCGACTCGACCGACCGGCTCCGTGGTGCTGAGCTATCGGCACGCTACGCTCGCCGCTATGACGACGATCACGCCGGGGTTGCCTGCCGAATCAATGGCGCAACCGGTAATGCCACGCCGTCCACCGATCTGGACTCGCTGGCGCAGCATCCTGCGGCCGCGTCCGTTGTATCTATCGCTCATCGTTTCCTCGGTAGTCGCGCTCAAGGCGTTCGAGATGTCTTTTGCCGCACTACACCATCTGGCCGTGCGCAACCTGGTGGAAGCCGATCTGGCGTCGAATGTGCCGATCGCCATCGACGGCCTCGTTGTCGGCTCCATCGTCGCCACCGCGTCATTCCCGAAACGCAGTGCGGGATGGTGGTACGCGACGGGGCTTTTCGTCATTTCGACGCTGGTTTCGGTGGCCGGGAATATCGAATACGCACGTGAGATCGGCGGCGGAACGGTGTCGGTGATCATCTACGCCGGAATGCCGTTGACCCTGCTGTTCGCGGTGCACCTCACGCTGATTCTGCTGGCGCGCAGCACCGCGCAACGACCCGTCGCTGCCGTTGTCGTCGCGGAACCCGAACAACTCGTCATGGCCGAGGAGGTGCCGGAGATGGTGACATCGCCGCAGCTCAACGGGCAAGTACCGGCGAACGGACACGATCTCGTCAAGACAGGTCCGGCGGCAGCGGTGCCCTTCGCCACCGGACCGAATACCCCCATGCGCTTCAACACCTTCGACGCCGACGGCCGAAAGCTGGTCAACCACCGATAATCCCGCGGCGACGTCCAGGCGATAACTCACCCACGCTCGACTACTTCGATGGAGAAAACACGTGTCTCTCACAGTCTGGCAGGACCAGGACGTCGATCAGTTTCGTGAAGTAGCGAGCAGGCTCGCCTCGGTGATCCAGAGCAGTGTCGACCGATCGGGCGCGCTGAGCCAACTCACCGAGTCGGTGGAAAGCGGGGACGCGTTCACCGACCTGTTGATCGAATTCGCCGGTCGCTGGTTCCACGAGACCGGCGGGCAATCGGTGTTGATCGGGCCGGAATTGTTCTGGCTGCTGTCGGAGCCGAACCTGCGCAAGGGCATCAGCAGCGCGCTGCGCGGTCCGGAAACCGCGCCCGATCTGGAGTACTCGGTCAGCAGGCGCAGTCGAAAGCTGTTGCTGATCTGTGTTTTCGAGACATTGGCGCAGAACCAGTGGCTTGCCGGCAACATCGGCGAGCACGTCGGCATGAACGGAAGTGTCAACGGAATAGGGTGATCGGCGCGGCCGCGACCAATTAAGTTCACGGCGTTTCTAACTCTCCCCTCGGCCGCCTCGCCGCGGATAGCGTCGAGGTTTGCCGAGTTTTGAGGAGAGTGCCGTGTCCGACGTGGGCCTGCATCGGCGTGGATTGCTACCGAGCGCCGAATGACCGCGACCACCACGCCGGACGCACCGGCACTCGGTGCGGACGCGCCCGCCGGCGCACCGCGGCGTAGCCGGAACTATCGCCGCCTGCTCGGCCCGGCGCTGACGCGTGTCGGCGCGCTGGCGCTCGTACTCGGCCTGTGGGCGGTGATCACGGCGGCCGGGCTGGTCGATCCGCTGTATCTGCCATCCCCGCACGCGGTGTGGGATGCGTTCGTGCGGGCCAACTCCCGGCATCAGATCGCGGCGGGCGTCGATCGCACGGTGATCGGTGAGCAGAACTATTACCTGTGGGAGCATCTGCTGGCCAGCCTGCAGCGGATCGGCGCAGGGGTCGGCCTCGCGATCGTGGTCGGCCCGCTGGTCGGGTTCGTGATGGGCATGCTCACCCCGGTGCGGCTGGTCACCGAGCCGATCCTGAACTTCCTGCGGTCGCTGCCGCCGCTCGGCTATATCGGGCTGCTGATCGTCTGGTTCGGCATCGGCGACATGTCGAAGATCTGGCTGCTGTTCCTCGCCGCGTTCCCGCCCATCGCCATCGCCACGCTGAGCGGTGTCACCGGCGTCAAGCAGGACTACCTCAATGCCGCCCGCTCGCTTGGCGCCGGTCGCGCCAAGGTCATTTCGCTCGTTGTGCTGCCTGCGACGCTGCCCGAGGTGATCGGCGGCATCCGGATCGCCACCGCGTTCGCCTGGACCACCGTGGTCGCCGCCGAGCTCAACAACGGCATCCCCGGCATCGGCGGCCTCGCGTATATCTCTGGCACGCAGCTGAATACGCCGCTGACCATCGCATGCATCATCGTGATCGGCTGTGCCGCACTCGTGCTCGACTCGGTCATCAAATTCATTGGTGCCAAAGCAGTTCCGTGGAAAGGCAAAGTATGAAATCCGCAGTCCGCCGGATGGTCACGGCCGGTCTGGCCGTGACGGCCGTTGTCGCGACGACCGCGGGATGCGTCGAATCCGGCCGCGGCGATACCGCAAGCGCGGGGGCGCAGGCTGTCTGCCCGTTCGCCGCGGATCCCGGTGTCACCACGCAGGCGCGGCTCGGGTTCCAGGCGATCCCCAATGCCGATCTGTTCGTCAAGGATCGCGGACTGCTCGCCGCCTGCCTGCCGAACGCGAAAGTCGCGTGGAGCCAGTTCTCCTCGGGTGCGGATGTGGTCCAGGCGTTCGGTGCCGGCAGCCTCGACATCGGCACGATGGGGTCGAGTCCGGCGACCAAGGCACTGTCCGCGCCGCTGAACCTGCCGGTGCGGGTGCTGTGGATCCACGATGTGATCGGCAAGTCGGAATCGCTGATCGCCAAGGACAAGTCGATCACCTCGCTGGCCGGGCTGCGCGGTAAGCGCGTCGCCACGCCGTTCGGCAGCACCGCGCATTACAGCCTGCTCGCCGCGCTCGGCAAGGCCGGGCTGGCCGGTGACGTGCAGTTGATCAATATGACGCCCGACGCGATTCCCGGTGCCTGGAACGGCGATCAGATCGACGCGGCCTGGGTGTGGGATCCGACCCTGTCGAAGCTCGCCGAATCCGGCGGCCACATCGTCACTTCCAGCGCCGATACCGCGGCGGCCGGCGCGCCGACCTTCGATCTGGCGGTGGCGAGCAAGAAGTTCCTTGACGAGAACGCGCGGTTCGCGGTGGTCTGGGCGAAGCTGCAGGACTACGCGGTGACGCAGCTGCGGACCAAGCCCGAGGACGCGGCCGTCTCGATCGGCGCGCAGCTCGGCATCGAGCCCAAGCTGGTCGGGCCGCAGTTGGCCGGGTACACCTACCTCGGCGCGGCCGAGCAGGCCGACGCGAAGTACCTCGGCGGTGGGTTCGGCGGCGATCTGCACAAGACGGCCGAATTCCTGTTGGGCCAGGGCGGAATCGACGCGGTCGGCGATGAATCCGCCTATCGCACCGGCATTTACGCTGATGCGGCCAAGGGGGCGAGCTCGTGAGCGAGCTCCGGGTCACCCTCGCCGGGGTGAGCAAGAGCTACCCCGGGGACGACGGTCCGACACAGGTGCTCGCGCCGACCGAGCTGACCATCGAGAGTGGCGAATTCGTCTGCGTCGTAGGCCCTTCCGGCTGCGGGAAGTCGACGCTGCTGAACATCCTTGCCGGATTCCTGGAGCCGACCGAAGGCACGGTGCGGGTGGGTGGGCACCCGATCACCGGACCCGATCCCGACCGCGGCGTGGTCTTCCAGCAACCCAACCTCTACCCCTGGCTCTCGGTCCGCCAGAACGTCGAGTTCGGCCCGAAGGTCCGTGGCGTGCCGCGTAATCAGCGCACCACCGATGCCGAACGCATGCTCACCCTGGTCGGCCTCGACCATCTCGGCAACCGCCGCCC